>NZ_BMWC01000059.1 GCF_014651035.1 Streptomyces lomondensis | reverse complement strand
TAACCCGTGTGGGGAAGCCGTAGCGAAAGCGAGTCCGAATAGGGCGATTCAGTAGCGCGCTCAAGACCCGAAGCGGAGTGATCTAGCCATGGGCAGGTTGAAGCGGAGGTAAGACTTCGTGGAGGACCGAACCCACCAGGGTTGAAAACCTGGGGGATGACCTGTGGTTAGGGGTGAAAGGCCAATCAAACTCCGTGATAGCTGGTTCTCCCCGAAATGCATTTAGGTGCAGCGTCGTGTGTTTCTTGCCGGAGGTAGAGCACTGGATAGGCGATGGGCCCTACCGGGTTACTGACCTTAGCCAAACTCCGAATGCCGGTAAGTGAGAGCGCGGCAGTGAGACTGTGGGGGATAAGCTCCATGGTCGAGAGGGAAACAGCCCAGAGCATCGACTAAGGCCCCTAAGCGTACGCTAAGTGGGAAAGGATGTGGAGTCGCAGAGACAACCAGGAGGTTGGCTTAGAAGCAGCCACCCTTGAAAGAGTGCGTAATAGCTCACTGGTCTA
>NZ_BMWC01000057.1 GCF_014651035.1 Streptomyces lomondensis | reverse complement strand
CCACCCTTCACCTTTCAAAGTCGATCTTCCAATAATCACCTTTAGCGCCTGACAGGTCTCAGCTCTTACCCCCTCGATTTGCCCAGCTCCTTTTACCAACTTTTTTTTCCGAGACAAGATGCAATTCTTCACCGTCATCGCTGCCCTCGTCGCCTTCACCGGTGTCTTCGCTGTCCCAGCCCCCACTCAAACCGAGCAGGCAACCCTTGAACCTCGCCAGTTTGGTGGTTTCGGCGGCTTTGGACCCGCAAACGTAGTCGCCGGAGCGGCTGACATTGCCACACTCGGTGTTTTCCACAACGCGCTTGGCGGTGGATTCGGCGGTGGATTCGGCGGTGGATTCTTCTAAGACTTGTCATCTCGATCCCTGACAAACCTGGAATACCGTTGACGATGAAGTTTCTCTTTCTCATTTTTTGTTCTCCTTGTAACTGCTGGGCATTATTATCTTTAAGCTGAGACCTTATGAGTAGCTTGCTACTGCGCAAATTATAGTGATTATTTTTACCACAA
>NZ_BMWC01000056.1 GCF_014651035.1 Streptomyces lomondensis | reverse complement strand
AGTTGGCAAGCGCAGACAGACAGAGCTTGAGAGAGCGCGCGCGAGATGGCAGCCTCCATGATCACCTCGCCGATTGTGGCGCCGACGAGCGTCCCCTCCCTCTCCCGCCGGGGTTCCTCCTTCGCCGTCGTCTGCAGCGGTGGCAAGAAGATCAAGGTCGACAAGCCCCTTGGACTTGGAGGCGGCTTGACAGTCGACATCGACGCCAACGGCAGGAAGGTGGGCAAGAAGGGCGTGTACCAGTTCGTTGACAAGTACGGCGCCAACGTCGACGGCTACAGCCCAATCTACACGCCAGAGGAATGGTCTGAATCTGGTGACCGCTACGCCGGCGGAACGACCGGGCTTCTTATCTGGGCCGTCACCCTCGCCGGCCTCCTCGGCGGCGGCGTCCTCCTCGTCTACAACACCAGCGCTCTCGCCGGCTAAGAGAGCATCTACGTGTAACACAGGGCCGGGTCTCTGCTTGCATGCACGTCTCTGTAATCTACATAGCTACCTCCTGTGAATGTATGCAA
>NZ_BMWC01000055.1 GCF_014651035.1 Streptomyces lomondensis | reverse complement strand
CTTGCCCCTTTTTATCATTCCAACATCGAATATTATATAACCACTTTTAGCGCCTGACAGGTCTCAGCTCTCAACTCTACCCCTTCAACCTTGCCCAGCTCTTTTGCCCCTTTTTCCCGAGACAAGATGCAATTCTTCACTGCCGTTGTTGCCCTGATCGCCTGTACCGGTGTTTTCGCCGCCCCCGCTCCCACCGAAGCCACCAAAACTACCCTTGAACCCCGACAATTTGGAGGTTGGGGACCCGCTGGTGCGGTCGCGCAGGCGGCCAACATTGCTACCCTCGGAGCTTTCGGCGGTGGATTCGGTGGACCTTTCGGATGGGGAGGATGGTAATCAATCCAAAGCCAACAGATCAGATCCCGCTCGCTGGCTATTTGCTATGGCAAATCCGACGTCGCACGATTATCCGATTCCATCATGTCTCAATTTTCACTTCATGCTTTTTTTGATTCAGCTGGGCTTTTTCATTAAGCTGTGGACTTTTAAGTAGCTAGCTACTGCGCAATTTTATAGTGG
>NZ_BMWC01000054.1 GCF_014651035.1 Streptomyces lomondensis | reverse complement strand
TTGGGCGTAAAGAGCTCGTAGGCGGCTTGTCGCGTCGGTTGTGAAAGCCCGGGGCTTAACCCCGGGTCTGCAGTCGATACGGGCAGGCTAGAGTTCGGTAGGGGAGATCGGAATTCCTGGTGTAGCGGTGAAATGCGCAGATATCAGGAGGAACACCGGTGGCGAAGGCGGATCTCTGGGCCGATACTGACGCTGAGGAGCGAAAGCGTGGGGAGCGAACAGGATTAGATACCCTGGTAGTCCACGCCGTAAACGGTGGGCACTAGGTGTGGGCAACATTCCACGTTGTCCGTGCCGCAGCTAACGCATTAAGTGCCCCGCCTGGGGAGTACGGCCGCAAGGCTAAAACTCAAAGGAATTGACGGGGGCCCGCACAAGCGGCGGAGCATGTGGCTTAATTCGACGCAACGCGAAGAACCTTACCAAGGCTTGACATACACCGGAAACGTCCAGAGATGGGCGCCCCCTTGTGGTCGGTGTACAGGTGGTGCATGGCTGTCGTCAGCTCGTGTCGTGAGA
>NZ_BMWC01000053.1 GCF_014651035.1 Streptomyces lomondensis | reverse complement strand
GCCCCACGGCACCTTCCGCACCGCCGCGCGGCGGCTGCCGGCGATCGCCGCGATGGGCTTCGACGTGGTCTACCTGCCCCCGATCCACCCCATCGGCACCACCTTCCGCAAGGGCAAGAACAACACCCTCTCCCCCGGCCCCGACGACGTCGGCGTGCCCTGGGCGATCGGCTCGCCCGAGGGCGGCCACGACGCCGTCCACCCCGACCTGGGCACCCTGGAGGACTTCACCTGGTTCGTCGGCCAGGCCCGCGAGCTGGGGATGGAGATCGCCCTGGACTTCGCCCTGCAGTGCTCCCCCGACCACCCCTGGGTGCACAAACACCCCGAGTGGTTCCACCACCGGCCCGACGGCACCATCGCCTATGCGGAGAACCCGCCGAAGAAGTACCAGGACATCTACCCCATCGCCTTCGACGCCGACATGGACGGCCTGATCGCCGAGACCTGCCGGGTGCTGCGGCACTGGATGGACTGCGGGGTGCGGATCTTCCGGGTGGACAACCCGCACACCAAGCCGGTCGTCTTCTGG
>NZ_BMWC01000052.1 GCF_014651035.1 Streptomyces lomondensis | reverse complement strand
TTAAGGGCGCACGGTGGATGCCTTGGCACCAGGAACCGATGAAGGACGTGGGAGGCCACGATAGGCCCCGGGGAGTCGTCAACCAGGCTTTGATCCGGGGGTGTCCGAATGGGGAAACCCGGCAGTCGTCATGGGCTGTCACCCTTGCCTGAACACATAGGGCAAGTGGAGGGAACGCGGGGAAGTGAAACATCTCAGTACCCGCAGGAAGAGAAAACAACCGTGATTCCGGGAGTAGTGGCGAGCGAAACTGGATGAGGCTAAACCGTATACGTGTGAGACCCGGCAGGGGTTGCGTATGCGGGGTTGTGGGATCTCTCTTTCATGGTCTGCCGGCCGTGAGACGAGTCAGAAACCGTTGATGTAGGCGAAGGACATGCGAAAGGTCCGGCGTAGAGGGTAAGACCCCCGTAGTCGAAACGTCAGCGGCTCGTTTGAGAGACACCCAAGTAGCACGGGGCCCGAGAAATCCCGTGTGAATCTGGCGGGACCACCCGCTAAGCCTAAATATTCCCTGGTGACCGATAGCGGATAGTACCGTGAGGGAATGGTGAAAAGTACCC
>NZ_BMWC01000051.1 GCF_014651035.1 Streptomyces lomondensis | reverse complement strand
TGGGACACCGCGGGCCTCTCGGCCGACCCCGAGACCTTCGCCAAGAACCGGGAGCTGGAGGTGATCCACTGCCGGTGGGCCATGCTCGGCGCGCTCGGCTGCGTCTTCCCGGAGCTGCTCGCCCGCAACGGCGTCAAGTTCGGCGAGGCCGTGTGGTTCAAGGCCGGCTCCCAGATCTTCAGCGAGGGCGGCCTCGACTACCTCGGCAACCCCAGCCTGGTGCACGCGCAGAGCATCCTCGCCATCTGGGCCTGCCAGGTGGTGCTGATGGGCGCCGTGGAGGGCTACCGCGTCGCCGGCGGCCCGCTGGGCGAGATCGTGGACCCGCTCTACCCCGGCGGCAGCTTCGACCCCCTGGGCCTCGCCGAGGACCCCGAGGCCTTCGCGGAGCTCAAGGTGAAGGAGATCAAGAACGGCCGCCTCGCCATGTTCTCCATGTTCGGCTTCTTCGTGCAGGCCATCGTCACCGGCAAGGGCCCCCTCGAGAACCTCGCCGACCACCTCGCCGACCCCGTCAACAACAACGCCTGGGCCTTCGCCACCAACTTCGTGCCCGGCAAGTAAGCTGCTAGGT
>NZ_BMWC01000050.1 GCF_014651035.1 Streptomyces lomondensis | reverse complement strand
GTCCGTCTCCCATCTGGCCCAGCTGTTGGAGGTTTCGGAAATGGTGGTGGCATGATCCCTGGAATTGGTCTCGGAGGTCTAGGATTCGGAGCTAACGCCGATGTTAATGTTGGAGGAGGCCTCGGTGCAGGAATTGGAGGTATCTTCTCGGGCAGTACAGATCTCGCCTCGGGCATCAGCGGCAACGTCATGGGCAACGTCGGTGTCGGCCTCGGCGGTCTCGCAGGAGCCGGTATCAATGCAGGCGCCCATGCGGGAGTCGGTGTTGGTGCTGGAGCCCGCGTTGGAGCCGGTGTCCACGCCGGTGCGAACGTAGGAGCTGGTGCTCGTGTTGGAGCCGGTGTAAACGCCGGTGCGAACGTAGATGTCGGGGCTCGTGTTGGAGCCGGTGTAAACGCCGGTGCGAACGTAGGAGCTGGCGTCGTGGGTCCCATTGGAGTCGGAGTTGGCGCTAATGTCGATGCAAATGTTGGTGTGGCCCCTATTGGCGCTGGAGCCCACGTTGGAGCTGGTGTCAATGTTGCTAGCCCCGTTGGTCCCATCTACGCTGGTGCAAACGTTGGCGCTGGAGTAGCTGTATAAACCGCTCACGACTCTTAGATGTTATCCCCCACATCTTGTGTAGTAATTACATTCGTTTTTCACGTCCTCCCATGATTCCCAATACACACGCAACACAGAATGAGTAC
>NZ_BMWC01000049.1 GCF_014651035.1 Streptomyces lomondensis | reverse complement strand
GGTGCCGGACGGAGGTGGCCCCGGAGGCTCCGCTCCGTCCGCAGGGCGGAGGCCGACGCCGGTGTGATGACCGTGCGGTGCTGGCAGCGATCGTGTTTGTGGCCACCTCAGGCTGCACTTGGCGGCAGCTGCCGCCGGTCTTCGGCGCCTCCTGGCAGACGGTGCACCGGCGCTTCACAGACTGGTCCGCAGCCCGGGTATGGGCCAAGCTGCACCGGGTGCTGCTCGACCGGCTCGGTGCCGATGGCGATGTCGACTGGTCGCGCTGCGCCATCGATTCGATCAGCGTCCGGGCGGTCAAAGGGGGCCCTTGACGGGACCGAATCCGACCGACCGCGGCAAGAAAGGGTCGAAGATCCATGTCATCTGTGACCGCAACGGCCTGCCCATCTCGGTCGGCATCTCCGCCGCCAACCTGCACGACAGCCAGGCCCTGGTGCCGCTAATGCGGGGCATCCCGCCGATTCGCTCCCGCCGCGGCCCCCGGCGCCGCCGCCCGGCCAAGCTCCACGCGGACAAGGGCTACGACTTCGACCATTTACGGAACTGGCTGCGACGCCGGCAGATCGTGCCGCGCATCGCCCGCCGCGGCAAAGACACCTCCGGCCGCCTCGGCCGGCACCGCTGGGTCATTGAACGCACCCTGTCATGGCTGGGCGGCTGCCGCCGACTCCATCGCCGCTACGAGCGCAAGGCCGAGCACTTCCTCGCATT
>NZ_BMWC01000048.1 GCF_014651035.1 Streptomyces lomondensis | reverse complement strand
CCAGCAACTCTGTTAACAGCCACAACTCGGGCTCTGTTTACAATGGCGGTCTTGGAAATGGACTCGCGTTCGGCGGTGATGTTGACCCAGGCTTTGGCGGAGCGGCCGGCTTCGGTAACTTTCAAGGCGGCGGCTACAATGCTATGAGTGCCAACAGCGCGAATGCCAACAGCTTTCAGGCTGGGGGATACCAAGCTGGAGGTCTCGGTGGTTTCGGCGCCGGCGGCAGCAGCATTTCGTCCAGCCAGCAGAGCTCGAGCGTCTCGTCGGTCAGCTCCAGCTTCCAAAGCTTGAATGGGCTTATCGGCGGCTTCCAATCCCAGCTCGCGGCCGGCCAGCTCACTCGGGACCTCGCGTTCCAGCGATGCCAGCAACTTGCCCAGTCCCTCCAGGCCGTCTTGAGCCAAGCCACCAACTGTGGCATTTGCTTCAACGACCCTGGTCAATTCGGCAGCATCGCCTCGAGCACCTTGAGCCAGTTCACCAACTTCGTGAGCTCGTTGCAATCCAGCTTTGATGGAAGCGCCTTCAGCCGAATCGCGTCTCCCTTGTCGGGTCTCACCTCGTCCTTCCAGCAGTTCTTCCAGAGGACGTCCGCTTCCTCTGCGATCAGCACCAGCAGCCTCATCCCGCAGAACTTCGGCCCGGTCTTCCAAGGCATCATGCCCTCGGTTGTCCAGCAGTTTAGCGCCAACAGTTTCAACCAGCAATCCAGC
>NZ_BMWC01000047.1:220-735 GCF_014651035.1 Streptomyces lomondensis | reverse complement strand
TCATGCCGGGGATCGATGGCAAGCTTGACATTCCGGGGATCGATGGCAAGCTTTCCATACCGGGGAGCGACGGCATCGAGGGCAGGCTGCTCAAACCGGGGATGGCAGAAAGGCTGCTGGCTCCAGGAAGAGAGCCGATCAATGGAAGAGATCCGAGGCCGGCGTCACGTTTGAGCAAGTGGGGAATCAATAAGCCGGAGGTGGACAAGGGTGAGGCTTGGTGGGCGCCGTTCAATGAGCCAAGCTTGGAGGTAAGGCCTTGAGTGACAGGAAGAATGGAGCCGACGCTGCCGAGCACCGGGAGGGTTTGGACACCGTTGGTGAGCGAGCCCACGGTACCCAAGAGGTCGAGGCCTCCTAATTCACGGCGCTCAAGGGAGCGGGTGACCTCGTCTAAGGTGCCCTCAAGGTCAATTAGTCCACCCTCGCCAATCAATTTAGTGTCCGAGAGGACCCGGCGCTCAAGGGAGCGAGTGACCTCGTCTAAGGTGCCTTCAAGATCGATTAATCCACCC
>NZ_BMWC01000047.1:0-148 GCF_014651035.1 Streptomyces lomondensis | reverse complement strand
AGCTTAGGAAGACCTCCGATCGGGACGGCACTGGTTTGCTCAGCTACAAGCATGATAGCAACAGACACGAAAAAGCAGGTGACACGCATCTTGGGGTTGATAGCTGCTGGTGACTGTGAAGAAATTCGAAAGTAAACGCTGGTTGATT
>NZ_BMWC01000046.1 GCF_014651035.1 Streptomyces lomondensis | reverse complement strand
CTGACTGATGAGTCGTGGGCGGTGATCGAGCCGTTGCTGGCTCCGCCGCGGATGGGCCGACCGGTGCGGGACCGCCGCCAGGTGGTCAACGGCATTCTGTGGAAGCTGTCCACCGGGGCGGCCTGGCGGGACCTGCCCGAGCGTTATGGCCCGTGGAAGACGGTCTACGAACGCTTCCGCCGCTGGTCGGCCGACGGCACCTGGGACCGGCTCCTGGCCCACGTCCAGCAACACTGCGACGCCATTGGCGCCGTGGACTGGACGATCGTGTGTGTCGACTCCACCACCGTGCGGGCTCACCAGCATGCGGCCGGGGCGAGAAAAGGGGGGCCTGGCCGGGCGAGGCGATCGGCCGGTCCCGCGGGGGGCTGACCACGAAGATCCACCTCGCCTGCGACGGGCAGGGCCGGCCGCTGGCCTTCACGATCAGCGCCGGCAACGTCAACGACTGCACCCAGTTCGAGCAGGTCATGACCCGCATCAGCATCGCGCGGCGCGGGCCCGGACGGCCCAGAACCAGGCCCGAACGGGTTGTCGCGGACAAGGGCTACTCGTCCACGAAGATCCGCGCTTACCTGCGCAGGCGAGGTATCAAGGCCGCCATCCCGGAGCGGATCGACCAGATCAACGGCCGTATCCGGCGCGGCGAGAGCCGGTGCCGGCTGGACCGGGCGGCCTACCGGCGCCGCAACGTCATCGAGCGCTGCTTCAACCGGCTCAAGCACAACAAGGCCCTGGCCACCCGCTACGACAAACTCGCCCGCCACTACCAGG
>NZ_BMWC01000045.1 GCF_014651035.1 Streptomyces lomondensis | reverse complement strand
GGAAGCCAGAGTGCCTCCTCCTAGCAAGCTATATACCTACATAGTACAGCCATGGCCCCCACCGTGATGGCCTCGTCGGCCACCTCCGTCGCTCCTTTCCAGGGGCTCAAGTCCACCGCCGGCCTCCCCGTCAGCCGCCGCTCCAACGGCGCTAGCCTCGGCAGCGTCAGCAACGGTGGAAGGATCAGGTGCATGCAGGTGTGGCCCATCGAGGGCATCAAGAAGTTCGAGACCCTGTCTTACCTGCCACCGCTCAGCACGGAGGCCCTCCTCAAGCAGGTCGACTACCTGATCCGCTCCAAGTGGGTGCCTTGCCTCGAGTTCAGCAAGGTTGGGTTCATCTTCCGTGAGCACAACGCATCCCCTGGGTACTACGATGGCCGGTACTGGACAATGTGGAAGCTGCCTATGTTCGGGTGCACTGACGCCACACAGGTGATCAACGAGGTGGAGGAGGTCAAGAAGGAGTACCCTGACGCGTATGTCCGCATCATCGGATTCGACAACATGCGTCAGGTGCAGTGCGTCAGCTTCATCGCCTTCAAGCCACCGGGCTGCGAGGAGTCCGGCAAGGCCTAAACAGCTCACTCACGACAGGCCATATATAAAGTGCCATTGCAGTTTTGTCAACTCTGACATTGCTTTGGGTTTTCCTTCTCCATTTATCTTTCTTATTTGTTCCTAAGAATATGTGTATGTCCATGTTCATGTACCAACATGGCTCGAGAAAGCATGCTCGTATGTGAATGCTATCGGTGGCTATGTATATGCACGGACGCATAATATTATACAATATGTCAACTATATACGTTTTAATGGTAACCAATGGAAA
>NZ_BMWC01000044.1 GCF_014651035.1 Streptomyces lomondensis | reverse complement strand
CGGCCCCGACCAGACGATGATCGCCTCCCTGATCAACCAGCAGGTGATGAAGCAGAACCAGTGGAACGGGGCGGCCGCCCAGGGCGTCATCCTGCTGCTGATGACCTTCGCCGGACTGCTGCTGGTCAAGCTCGTCACCTCCCTCGGCGCGAGCCGGAAGAAGAGGAGCGCGTCATGATGGAGCTGCGCAGCACCCTGGGCGGGCGGATCGCCCTGACGGCGGTCGCCACCGTGATCCTGCTGTTCCTGGCGCTGCCGATCATGGTCGTCCTCGTCACCTCGTTCAGCAAGAACGCCTTCGGCTCGTTCCCGCCGCAAGCGTGGACGCTGGGCTGGTACAAGTCGCTTTTCGCCGACGGCAGCAAGTGGCCGGCCGCGATGTCGACGAGCGCGCTGGTGGCCTGCCTGAGCACCGTGTTCTCGCTGATCATCGGCGTGACCGCGGCGACCGCGCTGACCCGCAGCGAACTGCCGCTGCGCTCCGCGGTCTACGCCCTGGTCCTCGGACCGCTGCTCATCCCGCAGATCGTCACCGCCCTGGGCCTGTTCCTGCTCTTCGAGCCGGCCTCGATGCTGGGCAGCCCGATCGCCATCGCCCTCGGCCACACCGTGCTGGCCTCGCCCATCGCGGTGCTGATCCTGGTGGCGACCCTACGCGGGATCGACGAACGGCTGGAGGACGCCGCGGCGAGCATGGGCGCGAACCGGCTGACCATCGCCCGGCGGATCACCTTCCCCCTGGCCGCCCCCGGCATGATCGCGGCAGCGATCTTCTCCTTCATCACCAGCTTCGACGAGTTCTACATCTCCCAGTTCCTGTCCTCGGTCGACACCGTCACCCTGCCGGTGCAGATCTACAACTCCCTGACCTTCGACATCGAC
>NZ_BMWC01000043.1 GCF_014651035.1 Streptomyces lomondensis | reverse complement strand
CCTGCGCCCACAACCCCCACGCCAGCGACTGACCCACCAAACCCTCACCACACCGCACCTCAGCCAACGCGTCCAAGAACGCATTCGCCGCGGCGTAGTTCGCCTGACCCGCCCCACCGAACACACCAGCCGCCGACGAGAACAACACGAACAGCGACAGATCCAGGCCACGCGTCAGCTCATGCAGATGCCACGCCGCGTCCACCTTCGGACGCAACACCGCCTCCAGACGCTCAGGAGTGAGGGACGACAGCACACCGTCATCCAGCACACCGGCCGTGTGCACGACACCCACCAGCGGATGCTCGACGGGTACATCCGCCAGCACCGCCGCAAGTGCCTCACGGTGGGCCACGTCACACGCGGCCACCCGCGCCGAGGCACCCAACCCCTCCAGTTCCGCCACCAACTCGGCAGCACCTGGAGCCTGTTCCCCACGCCGGGACAACAGGAGCAGGTGGCGTACGCCCCGCTCCGTCACCAGATGCCGGGCCACCAGACCACCCAGAACACCACTGGCACCCGTCACCAGGACCGTGCCCTGAGCATCCAGGTCACCCGTCGGCCGCTCAGCAGCCACAACCGCCCGGGTCAGGCGCGGTACGAATGCCTCACCACGGCGGATCGCCACCTGCGGCTCACCCGAGGCCACCACAGCGGACAGCACCGCCTGCGACGCCTCATCTCCATCCAGGTCGACAAGGACGAAACGGTCCGGGTTCTCCGACTGCGCCGAACGCAACAAACCCCACACCGCCGCCTGCACCGGATCCGGCACCTCGCCATCGGCACACGCGACCGCACCCCGCGTCACGACCACCAGCCGCGACTGACCAGTCGACTCATCCGCCAGCCAGCCCTGCACCAACTCCAGCGCCTGCACAGTCACTTCATGCG
>NZ_BMWC01000042.1 GCF_014651035.1 Streptomyces lomondensis | reverse complement strand
CGCCGCCGGGTGGGGGAAACCTTGGAGGCGGCCGGGCTGTCGAAGTTCGCCGGCCGCAAGCCCCGTGAACTGTCCGGCGGGCAGCAGCAGCGCGTCGCCCTGTGCCGGGTCCTGGTCTACCGCCCGCCGATCGTCCTGATGGACGAACCACTGGGCGCGCTGGACAAGAAGCTGCGCGACCAGATGCAGACCGAGATCAAGTCGATCCAGCGCGAACTCGGCCTGACCGTCGTCTATGTGACACATGATCAGGAAGAGGCGCTAGTTCTGTCGGACCGGATCGCGATCATGAAGGACGGCCGGATCGAGCAGTTCGACACGCCCCGTGGCCTGTTCGAGCGCCCGTGTACTCCGTTCGTCGCCGACTTCCTCGGTGCCGCCAACTTCCTCACCGGCAAGGTCGAGGAGTCGGCCGAGGACGGCTGTACTCGGGTGCGGCTGGACACCGGCGGCGTCCTCAAAGCCCGCGCCCACCCGTATGCGCCGGGGCAGCGGGTGCGGGCGGCGGTCCGGCCGGGCAGGCTCCGGCTCACCAGTGCCGAGGGCAGTTGCTGTACCGGCACGGTCGAGACGGCCGTCTATGTCGGTTCGCTGACGCGGATCACCGTCCGCCTGGACGGCGCCGTGCCCGGAACGCCGCCGCTGCGGATCGAGACCGCGCAGACCCCGCCGCGCGTGGGCGAGCGGGTCTGCGTCACCGCCGATCGCGAGGACGTCAGTGTCTTCGACGAGACGGACGGGGGGTGAGGTCATGGCCGGCACCGCTCTCGCACCCGGCAAGGTGCGTGTGAAGACGTCCGCGATGCGCGGGCACCGCTCACGGCTCGCGCTGGTCAACGCCGTCCCCGTGACGGTGTTCCTGCTGGTGTTGTTCGTCTACCCGATCATCGGCGTGCTCTCCCTCAGCCTGGAAGGAGACACCGGCGGCTTCACCCTCCACTGGTACACCGACGCCCTCAGCGGCGTGAACCT
>NZ_BMWC01000041.1 GCF_014651035.1 Streptomyces lomondensis | reverse complement strand
GAGCGGGTCATCGCGGACATCAACCGCACCGACCCCGATGTGATCTTCCTGGCCGAGGCCTTCACCCGCCCGGCGATGATGCACACCCTGGCCCAGATCGGCTTCCAGCAGTCCTACACCTACTTCACCTGGCGCAACTCCAAGCAGGAACTGACCGACTACCTCACGGAACTGTCGGGTGAGGCCGCGAGCTACATGCGGCCGAACTTCTTCGCCAACACCCCCGACATCCTGCACGCCTACCTCCAGCACGGCGGCCGCCCCGCCTTCGAGGTCCGCGCCGTCCTCGCCGCCACCCTCTCGCCGACCTGGGGCATCTACTCCGGCTACGAACTGTGCGAGAACACCCCGCTCAGGGAAGGCAGCGAGGAGTACCTGGACTCCGAGAAGTACCAGCTCCGCCCCCGCGACTGGGCAGCGGCCGAACGCGAGGGCCGCACCATCACCCCGCTCCTGACCCGGCTCAACACCGTCCGGCGGGCGAACCCGGCCCTCCAGCAGCTGCGCGACCTGCACTTCCACCACGCGGACCAGGAAGCGGTGATCGCCTACTCGAAGCGGAAGGGTTCGAACACGGTTCTGGTGGTCGCCAACCTCGACCCCCACCACACCCAGGAGGCCACGGTCTCGTTGGACATGCCGCAACTCGGCCTGGACTGGCACGAGTCGGTGCTGGTGCGCGACGAGCTCACCGGCGAGACCTATCACTGGGGCAGGGCCAACTACGTGCGCCTCGAACCGGGCCATAGGCCCGCGCATGTCTTCTCGGTTCTGCGACCGTCCACCCCGCAGATCGGAGGGTCACCCACAACATGATCGTCAACGAACCCGTTCAGGACACCTTCGAGGACACTCCCGCCAGGGACCGCGACCCGGAGTGGTTCAAGCGCGCCGTCTTCTACGAGGTCCTCGTCCGCTCGTTCCAGGACAGCAACGGTGACGGCGTCGGTGACCTGAAGGGCCTGACCGCCAAGCTCGACTACCTGCAGTGGCTGGGCGTCGACTGCCTGTGGCTGCCGCCGTTCTTCAAGTCCCCGCTCCGGGA
>NZ_BMWC01000040.1 GCF_014651035.1 Streptomyces lomondensis | reverse complement strand
CCTCTAGCGAGTTTCATGGCGGCCCGTACCCTAAACCGACTCAGGTGGTCAGGTAGAGAATACCGAGGCGTTCGGGTGAACTATGGTTAAGGAACTCGGCAAAATGCCCCCGTAACTTCGGGAGAAGGGGGGCCATTTCTGGTGATGGGCTTTACGCCTTGAGCTGGGGGTGGCCGCAGAGACCAGCGAGAAGCGACTGTTTACTAAAAACACAGGTCCGTGCGAAGCCGTAAGGCGATGTATACGGACTGACGCCTGCCCGGTGCTGGAACGTTAAGGGGACCGGTTAGCTCCATTTCGGTGGGGCGAAGCTGAGAACTTAAGCGCCAGTAAACGGCGGTGGTAACTATAACCATCCTAAGGTAGCGAAATTCCTTGTCGGGTAAGTTCCGACCTGCACGAATGGCGTAACGACTTCTCGACTGTCTCAACCATAGGCCCGGTGAAATTGCACTACGAGTAAAGATGCTCGTTTCGCGCAGCAGGACGGAAAGACCCCGGGACCTTTACTACAGTTTGATATTGGTGTTCGGTTCGGCTTGTGTAGGATAGCTGGGAGACTGTGAAGCGCTAACGCCAGTTAGTGTGGAGTCGTCGTTGAAATACCAGTCTGGTCGTGCTGGATGTCTAACCTGGGTCCGTGATCCGGATCAGGGACAGTGTCTGATGGGTAGTTTAACTGGGGCGGTTGCCTCCTAAAGGGTAACGGAGGCGCCCAAAGGTTCCCTCAGCCTGGTTGGCAATCAGGTGTTGAGTGTAAGTGCACAAGGGAGCTTGACTGTGAGACCGACGGGTCGAGCAGGGACGAAAGTCGGGACTAGTGATCCGGCGGTGGCTTGTGGAAGCGCCGTCGCTCAACGGATAAAAGGTACCCCGGGGATAACAGGCTGATCTTCCCCAAGAGTCCATATCGACGGGATGGTTTGGCACCTCGATGTCGGCTCGTCGCATCCTGGGGCTGGAGTCGGTCCCAAGGGTTGGGCTGTTCGCCCATTAAAGCGGTACGCGAGCTGGGTTTAGAACGTCGTGAGACAGTTCGGTCCCTATCCGCTGTGCGCGTAGGAGTCTTGAGAAGGGCTGTCCCTAGTACGAGAGGACCGGGACGGACGAACCTCTGGTGTGCCAGTTGTTCTGCCAAGGGCATGGCTGGTTGGCTACGTTCGGGAGGGATAACCGCTGAAAGCATCTAAGCGGGAAGCCTGCTTCGAGATGAGGACTCCCACCTCCTAGAGAGGGTAAGGCTCCCAGTAGACGACTGGGTTGATAGGCCGGATATGGAAGCACGGTAACGTGTG
>NZ_BMWC01000039.1 GCF_014651035.1 Streptomyces lomondensis | reverse complement strand
CGAGCCGAGTTTAATTGCAATCAATTAGAAGAATAAAGAAGAATTACTGCATTTCATAACTTATTTTTTTCTCTTTTTATTTCGTTTCTTTTTTATTTATACCTTCTCTTCTTTATCTTTAGTTTTATCTACTTATCAATAGTATCTACCGGCTCGAACTCGAATTTGATCGCCTTCCATACTTCACAAGCTGCGGCTAGTTCAGGACTCCATTTGCAAGCTGCTCGGATAATTTCATTACCTTCGCGAGCAAGATCGCGCCCTTCGTTACGAGCTTGTACACAGGCTTCTAAAGCCACTCGATTAGCTGCTGCACCAGGTGCATTTCCCCAAGGATGTCCTAAAGTTCCTCCACCAAATTGTAATACAGAATCGTCCCCAAAGATTTCGGTCAGAGCTGGCATATGCCAAACATGAATACCACCTGAAGCTACCGGTATAACACCTGGCATGGATACCCAGTCCTGAGTGAAAAAGATACCGCGAGCACGATCTTTTTCAATAAAATCATCGCGCAATAAATCAACAAAACCTAAAGTCATTTCGCGTTCCCCTTCTAACTTACCTACTACTGTACCGGAGTGGATATGATCTCCCCCAGACATACGCAATGCTTTAGCTAATACACGGAAATGCATACCATGATTTTTCTGTCTATCAATAACTGCATGCATTGCACGGTGAATGTGAAGAAGTAGGCCATTGTCGCGGCAATAATGAGCCAAAGTAGTATTTGCGGTGAATCCCCCAGTTAAGTAGTCATGCATTACAATAGGAACCCCTAATTCTCTTGCAAATACAGCTCTCTTAATCATTTCTTCACATGTACCCGCAGTCGCATTCAAGTAATGCCCCTTGATTTCACCGGTTTCGGCCTGTGATTTATAAATAGCTTCGGCACAAAAGACAAAACGGTCTCTCCAGCGCATAAATGGTTGTGAGTTTACGTTTTCATCATCTTTGGTAAAATCAAGTCCACCACGTAGACACTCATAACACGCTCTACCATAATTTTTTGCGGATAATCCCAATTTTGGTTTAATAGTACATCCCAATAAAGGACGACCATACTTGTTCAACTTATCTCTTTCAACTTGGATACCATGAGGCGGGCCTTGGAAAGTTTTTGAATAAGTAGGGGGAATTCGTAGATCCTCCAAACGTAGAGCACGTAGGGCTTTGAAACCAAATACGTTACCTACAATGGAAGTAAACATGTTAGTAACGGAACCCTCTTCAAATAGGTCTAATGGATAAGCTACATAACAGATCCATTGGCTGTCTTCCCCAGCAACAGGCTCGATGTGATAGCATCGTCCTTTGTAACGATCAAGACTGGTAAGTCCATCAGTCCAAACAGTTGTCCATGTACCAGTAGAAGATTCGGCAGCTACTGCAGCCCCTGCTTCTTCGGGCGGAACCCCAGGCTGAGGACTTACTCGGAATGCTGCCAAGATATCAGTATCCTTAGTTTCATACTCTGGGGTGTAGTAAGTCAATTTATAATCTTTAACACCAGCTTTAAATCCAACACCTGCTTTAGTTTCTGTTTGTGGTGACATAAGTCCCTCCCTATAACTCTTGAATTAAGAATTCTCACAATAACAGGGTCTACTCGATG
>NZ_BMWC01000038.1 GCF_014651035.1 Streptomyces lomondensis | reverse complement strand
CGTCGCCCTCGCGAGTGCCCTGATCTGCTACCGACGCGCCACCAACTGAGACGACGTCTTAGGCATGGCCGTACCAGTGTCGCAGATCCACATAGGTGACCTGCGGGTGTTGGCTGCCACACCTGTCGGTAGTGGTTGTCGCTGGTCGCCGTTGAGCGACCTCGGACGGCCCAGGGACGGCCCGAGCTGCCGCTGTCGCACCCCGGCCTGGCGGTCCGGCTCCGCCGACGGCGCACCAGCACCAGCACCAGCACCTTGGCAAGGAAACCCTGCCGTCAGCCCGGTCTGAAGTGTCAGTCTGTGCGTATGGACCTGGAAGAACTCCTTCGCGCCATGGACCGTACGGCGGCCAACCTGAAAAAGCTCGAAAGCGTGTGGGAGCGCGCGCAACCATTCATCCCTAGCGGCCCACAACGCGGTTCAGATCCCCAATATGATGGGCTTAGGGCAGCTTGGACAGACCTACTTTCCGGGCTCCCACCGATTGACGGTTGGACCATCACCGAGCCACTTCCCGACATCGACGAAATAGGCCAAGCCTATATCGACTACCTCGAAATTGGTGTTCCGCCTAGCGCGGTGGATGCTGCCGGGGAGAAACCTGGAGCGGATCTCGCCGCCTACCGATACCGCTTGGAGCGAGCTCGTCGACGCGCAGCACGAGGCCGATTGGAGCAGCTCGTAGCCACAGTCGACGCCACGCTCCCCATCGCCGTACAAGGTAGCGCCCGGGACTCTCAAGAGGTCTTGAGTAACGACCTGACTGAAAAGATCGAAGCAGCGATTGGAGAAATCGCAAGGCTCCTGGGCGAAGACGCCGAGAGCATCGATCGATGGTGGGATTTGCAGCGACACATGCGCTTCAGCCAGGGGCACGACTGGCATGACATTGTGGAATTCGACTGGCCCGCCGTGCGTGCCGGTATCGAAGTAAACTCCCTGGGTGACAGTGACCCGCTCCCTGTCCCAGACATGGACCTTGGACACGCGGCCTCGGGCAATCTGACGGGCGCCGCCACCCTTGCGCTGCCCTGGGAGCGCCTGGACGACGACGGGTTCGAGCGGCTTCTCTACGACCTGCTACGAGACATCCCCGAGCACCAGAATGTCCAATGGCTGATGCAAACCCGCGCACCCGACCGGGGACGTGATCTTTCGCTGGATCGTGTCCTTCGCGACGGCTCCGGCGGTGTTAGGACTGAACGCGTCATCATTCAGGCCAAACACTGGCGCAGCCGGTCGGTGAACGCAGCCGCCCTTAACGAAACCGTGGTAGCGGGCAAGCTATGGGGGCCCCCGCTCGTAAGGGGGATTGTCATCGCCACCAGTGGTCGCTTCACCGCAGACGCGGTGGCCTGGGCGGAGCGGCATAACTCGGAGGGCACAGCGCCCTACGTCGAGCTATGGCCGGATAGCCGCCTTGAAACTCTTCTCGCACAGCGGCCTCACATTGCAGCCGCCCATGGCCTCAAATAGACGAGGACCTGCTATCCGCAGGGCTGGGCACTGCTGCAAGCGATCGCCTCGCTCCCTATCCCACCACTCACTCCAGCTCCCGTCCCGTCCGCCGTCGACCCACACCCCGTGGAGCGGGCGTGGTCCATGGCGTCCAGGTGGAGCGCGCCACTGTACGAACGACCTGGACGCCATGGGCCGCGTCTGCTCGGCTTCGCCTGGGTCGACGGTGGGCGGGATGGGAGCCCCCGCGCACGCCCCAACGGACCCGCACTCGGCGACGGCGCCCCCTCCATCCCGGTGCCGGCCGATCCCCCGCCGGAGGCATTGTTCTGACCGGCGCCGCGCAATGCGGTGATCGACTCATGGCCACCAGCCCTATCCACATGTGGGCGCGCGTCGGCGCAGCGTGCGCGGAGCGGGCCGGAGGCAGGAGCGCAGCGCGCAGCGGAGCCGGGAGCGCGCCCGGCGGAGCGGAGCGCAGCCGGGGCTTGATGAAGTAGGGAAAGTTCTACCGCACACTCTGCTGATCGCCTGTCCGGTCCCGGTAGATGCTTGACACTTCGGTCCCAGCTGATGGTTGACAGTGGCCGT
>NZ_BMWC01000037.1 GCF_014651035.1 Streptomyces lomondensis | reverse complement strand
GCCCTGGTGCGCACCTACGGCTGGATCATCATGCTCGGTGAACACGGCCTGGTCAACACCCTGTTGACGTCCGTGCACGCCCCAGGCGCGCCCTATTCGCTGCTCTACAACGAGACCGGTGTGGTCATCGGCACCACCTCGGTGATGCTCCCCTACACCGTCCTCATCCTCCAAGGCGTGATGCGCGGCGTCGACCGCAGGCTCCTCGCCGCCGCCGCGGGCTTCGGAGCCTCCCGCCTGACCATCTTCCGCCGCGTCTACCTGCCCCTGGTCGCACCGGGTGTCGGCACGGCAGGACTCCTGAGCTTCATCCTGTGCCTGGGCTACTACATCACCCCCGCCCTGATGGGCGGCGACAAGCAGACCGTCGTCGCCGCGCTCATCGACCAGCAGGTGATGAAGCAGGACCAGTGGAACTCCGCGGCCGCCTTCGGCGTCATCCTGCTCCTGCTCACCTTCGCCGGCCTGGGCATCCTCGGCCTGGCCAGACTCCGCCGCAAGAAGACGGCCACACGAGGAGGAGGTGGCAGCTCATGATGGAACTGCCCGCCACCCGAGCCGGACACATCGGCCGCGCCCTCAGCGCCACCGCCATCCTGCTCTTTTTGGCCATGCCCATCGTCATCATCCTCGTCACCTCCTTCGGCGCCGACGGCATCGGCACCTTCCCCCCCAAGGAGTACAGCACCCGCTGGTACGAGCAGATGGCCGCACCCGGCGGCAACTGGGCCACCTCCATCGCCCTGTCCAGCCTCATCGCCGCCCTCACCACCGTCTTCTCCCTCATCCTGGGAGTCACCGCCGCCACCGCGCTGGCCCGCGGCCGGCTCCCGCTGCACGCCGCGGTCTACGGACTGGTCCTGGCCCCGATGCTCATCCCCCAAGTAGTCATCGCCCTCGGCCTGTTCCTCTTCTTCGAACCCGCCGGCATGCTCGGCAGCCCCCTGGCCATCGCCCTCGGCCACACCGTACTCGCCGCGCCCATCGCGATCCTCATCATGATCTCCACCCTGCGCGGTATCGACGAACGCCTCGAAGACGCCGCCGCCAGCATGGGCGCCAGCCGCATGACCATCGCCCGGCGCATCACCTTCCCCCTGGCAACCCCCGGCCTCATCGCCGCCGCCGTGTTCTCCTTCATCACCAGCTTCGACGAGTTCTTCATCGCCCAGTTCCTGTCCACCCCCGACACCCGCACCCTGCCGGTCCTCGTCTTCAACGCCCTCCAGTTCGACGTCGACCCCACCGTCACCGCCGTCAGCGCCGTCCTCATCGCACTCGCCATCCTCGCCCTCGCCCTCGTCGCCCTCGTCCGCAAACTCGGCGGCCACCGAGACGGCCAAGGCGCCCTTCCCGTCGAACCCCTCACCTGACCCTCACCCCGGCAAGCTGCTCGCACTCTTGAGCTGCTGACCAGCGGGGCCGGGCGTCCCCTCCCCCGGCGCCCGGCCCCGCCTCCTCCAGGCCTCCGCACGCGTCACGACCAGCGGCCCCCCGCGTCCGCAGCACCGCATGATTCCGGATTTCCAGGGAGAAACCAGCCATGACCACGCCCGTTGTCCGTGATGTTCCCAAGCAGCTGTTCATCGGCGGTGGTTGGCGGGACGCCGAGTCCGGCCGGACGCTGTCCGTCGACAACCCGGCCACCGGCGAGGAACTGTGCCGGGTCGCCGACGCCTCTCCCGCCGACGGGCAGCGCGCCGTCGAGGCGGCGGTCGCCGCGCAGCCCGGCTGGGCCGCGACCCCGCCCCGCGTGCGCAGTGAGATCCTGCGCCGCGCCTACGACCTCATCATCGCGCGCACCGAGGACCTCGCGCTGCTGATGACCCTGGAGATGGGCAAGCCCCTGGCCGAGGCGCGCGCCGAGGTCGCCTACGCGGCCGAGTTCTTCCGCTGGTTCTCCGAAGAGGCCGTCCGTATCGACGGCGGCATGATGACCGCTCCGGACGGCAGGAACCGCCTGCTGGTCACCCGCCAGCCCGTCGGCCCCTGCCTGCTCATCACCCCGTGGAACTTCCCCCTGGCCATGGGCACCCGCAAGATCAGCCCCGCCATCGCGGCCGGCTGCACCATGGTCCTCAAACCCGCTCCGCAGACCCCGCTGTC
>NZ_BMWC01000036.1 GCF_014651035.1 Streptomyces lomondensis | reverse complement strand
TCCCGGGCCACATCGCCGCTACCGGCACCCCGCAGCTGCTCAGCAGTCACCGGACGCAACGCCAACGACTCCACCGACGCCACATGCGCACCCGTGCCATCAGCCAACAGCAGCGACACACCCGAACCCGAGCGCGCAATCCGCACGCGCAGCATCCGCGCACCCACCGCCGAGAGCGACACCCCCGACCACGCGAACGGCAGACCCACACCGCCCTCGACCGCCTCCGGGTCACCATCGGCAGCGAGCCCGATCGCGTGCAAGGCTGCGTCCAGCAGCGCCGGATGCAACCCGAAGCCATCGGCGTCCGCGCCCTCGGGCAGCACGACCTCGGCGAAGACATCACCGCCCTGTCGCCAGGCCGAACGCAGGCCCTGGAACAGGGGTCCGTACTCGTAGCCCGAATCGGCGAGTTCCTCGTACAGAGCGTCGATCGTCACCGCCTGGGCGCCCGCCGGCGGCCACTGGGCCAGCTCTTCCGTCACCGGCGCGGCAACCTCGGCCAACACACCGCTCGCGTGCCGCGTCCAGACTCCGTCCGCGGTGTCGGTGGGACGCGAGTACATCGTCAGTTCGCGTCGTCCGGACTCGTCGGCCGCGGCGACCGCGAGCTGGACGGCGACCGCGCTCTGGTCGGCGAAGACCAGCGGAGCCTCGATGGTGAGCTCTTCCACCAGGCCGCATCCGACCTGGTCAGCTGCGTGCAGTGCCAGTTCCACGAACGCGGTGCCCGGCAGCAGCACAGAACCCCACACCGCGTGATCCGCCAGCCACGGATGCGTCTCGACCGACAGCCGGCCGGTCAGCAGGACGACGCCATCGGTACCCGCGAGACCGACCGCACCCGACAGCAGCGCGTGGTCGACCGAGTCGAGTCCTGCGGACGCCACGTCCAGGTTCCCCTGCCCGAGGGCCCCACTCAGCCAGTAGCGCTCGCGTTGGAAGGGGTAGGTGGGCAGGTCCACGTGGGCGGCTTGCCGCCCCGCGAACAGGGCGTGCCAGTCCAGCTCCACGCCCCGGACATGCGCTTCGGCCAGCGAGGTCATGAAGCGGTGTGCCTCGTCCTCGTTCCGGCGCAGAGTGCCCAGCGCCACCGCGTCACTGCCGACCGCCTCGAAGATCTCCTGCAAGCCGAGGTTGAGCACCGGGTGCGGGCTCACCTCGATGAACACGCCAAGACCGTCCCCGGCCGCCGCGCGCACCGCCTGCTCAAACTCCACCGTGGAGCGCAGGTTGCGGTACCAGTAGCCGCCGTCCAGGCCGGTCGTGTCGTCCAGCAGGCCGCCGGTGAGTGTGGAGTAGAACGGCACCTGGCCGGACGTCGGCGTCACGCCCGCGAGCAGCTCGGCCAACTCCGTCTCGATCAGCTCCACTTGGGCCGAGTGCGAGGCGTAGTCCACGGCGATCTTCTTCGCGCGGATGTCCTGCTCGGTGCAGGAGGCCACCAGTTCCTCCAGCGCGTCCGGCTCACCGGACACCACCACCGAGGACGGACCGTTGACCGCGGCCACGGAGATGCGGCCTTCCCAGGCCGTCAGGCGCTCACGCACCTCCGCCACCGGCAGCGACACCGAGACCATGCCACCGCCACCCGAGAGTGCCAGCAGGGCACGCGACCTGAGCGCCACCACCCGGGCACCGTCCTCCAGCGACAGCCCACCCGCGACCACCGCCGCCGCGATCTCCCCCTGCGAGTGACCGATCACCGCGGCCGGCTCCACACCACACGCCCGCCACAACTCCGCAAGCGACACCATCACCGCCCACAGGACCGGCTGCACCACATCCACCCGGTCAAAACCGGGCGCACCCGGCTCCTGCCTCACGACATCCAGCAGACGCCAGTCCGTGAACGGCTCCAAAGCCGCCCCACACTCCGCCATCCGCCCCGCGAACACCGGCGACGACTCCAGCAGCCCGGCCGCCATGCCCTGCCACTGCGCCCCCTGCCCCGGGAACACGAACACCGGACGAGCCGAGGAACCCGCGACACCGCGCACCACACTCGCGGCCGAGCCGCCCAGCGCGACCGTCTCCAGACCCGACCGCAGCTCCTCCAGACCACCCGCCAGCACCACCGCACGGTGCTCGAAACGCGACCGTCCCAGCGCCAAGGCGTTACCGAGGTCCTCGAGCGAGAGGCCCGGGGTGTCGGCCAACGCGGCCTGGACTCCCCCTGCCTGGGCCCGCAGAGCGTCCTCCGACTTGCCCGACAGCACGAACGGCACGCCCGCTCCCACCACCGGAGGAGACCCGGCGACGGACTCCGTCACCACAGGCTCCGCCTCCGGCGCCTGCTCCACGATCACATGCGCGTTCGTGCCGCTGATACCGAACGAGGACACCGCAGCACGCCGCGGCTCGCCTGTCTCCGGCCAGGCCACCGACTCTGTCAGCAGCTCAACAGCACCCGCCGACCAGTCCACGTGCGACGACGGCGCGTCCACGTGCAGCGTCTGCGGCAGCACTCCATGGCGTACGGCCTGGACCATCTTGATGATTCCGGCGACGCCCGCGGCGGCCTGCGTGTGGCCGATGTTCGACTTGATCGAGCCGAGCAGCAGCGGCCGGTCCTCCGGCCGGTTCTGACCGTACGTCGCGATCAGGGCCTGTGCCTCGATCGGGTCGCCGAGCCTGGTGCCCGTGCCGTGTGC
>NZ_BMWC01000035.1 GCF_014651035.1 Streptomyces lomondensis | reverse complement strand
GGCCCACCGTCAAGCATCAGCTGGGACCAGAACGTCAAGCATCACCTGGGACTAGACACGGCCGGGCGAGGCTTGTCCGGTCCCGCGTGAGGCTTGAAGTCGTATGCGCACGCTGGGAGTTCGATGCCCTGCCGGTGTATGAGGGGCAGAAAGATTACTGGGCGAATCGTCCATGTGATCCGAGTGCTGGCCTGTGTGACGGTCACCGTGCAGGGTTCGGCTCGTAGGAGCGCCTTCCTCGTGGCGATGCGGCCGTCGTACAGCCACTCCCATGGTCTCAGCCATGGCGAAACCTGGCTTGTCGCCTCCCTGGAAGCCGCCCCCGGAACGGAAGGAGAACCGACATGGACCACCGGCGTGACGAGCTGATGACTGTTCGCCAAGTACTGGATGAGTTGGGTGGTGTGTCTCGCCGGACGTTCTACCGGTGGCGCGAGCTGGGGCTGGGACCCGCTGCGTTCAAGCTGCCCAACGGGGAGCTCCGGGTGTGGCGGAGCGACTTCAGCGCCTGGCTGGGGCAGTTGGAGGCGGCGGCTTGAAATCCCTCGACGTGAAGGTGTGGGGCGTTCGCAAGAGGAACACCAAGAAGTCGTCCTATGACGTCCGATGGACCGTCGCGGGGAGCGTGTTCTCCGAACAGTTCCGCACCAAGGGGCTTGCGGACCACTACCGTTCCAAGCTGCTCCGCGCCGCTCATGCCGGCGAAGAGTTCGACACAGCGACGGGGCTGCCTGACCCGATGGTTGAGCAGGCAGCCTCGATGACCTGGTACGCCTTCGCTCTGAAGTACCTCGCCATGAAGTGGCCGCACGCGGCGCCGAACACGCGCAACGGGATCAATGAGGCTCTGACCGCTGTGACGATGGCTCTTCTCGACGAGCGTCCGGGGCAGCCGTCCGAGGAACTGATCAGGAGGGCGCTTCGCAACTGGGCCTTCGTCCTTCCCGGACCGGATGAGCGCGAATGGCCGACCGAGATCGCGAACACCTTGCACTGGGTGGCCAAGGCGTCGCGTCCGCTCACGGACCTCGGTGACGCTGCGATCGGCAGGGCCGTCCTGGACTCGCTCAAACTGAAGCTCGACGGGACAGCGGCAGCCGCAGAGACGGTCCGGCGCAAGCGTCGGACACTCGTCAACGCGCTGCACTATGCAGTGGACCTCGGGGAGTTCAAAGAGAACCCGATCACGGGCATCCGCTGGAAGAAGCCGAAGGTCGCCGGGCAAGTCGATCCCCGGGTTGTCGCCAATCCCGCGCAGGCTCGTTCCCTGCTGACTGCGGTCTCGTACGTCGGTGGGTACGGCTGGGCGCGTGGCCGCCGACTCGTCGGCCTGTTCGCCTGCATGTACTACGGCGCCTTACGCCCGGCTGAGGCCGTCGGCCTTACCGAAGCAGACCTGAAGCTGCCCGAGGCTGGCTGGGGAACGGTGCTGCTGAACCGGACACGCCCCAGCGTCGGAAAGCAGTGGACGGACTCCGGCGAGACCCACGACGACCGGGGCCTCAAGAACCGGCCGGCGGAAGAGGTCCGGCTCGTACCGATCCCGCCTCAGCTCGTCGCCATCCTCCGGCAGCACCTCGACACGTTCGGCACCGCCGAGGACGGGCGGCTGTTCGCCAACGAGCGCAGAGGAGTGGTGGGCTCCTCGACGTACTACCGCGTCTGGCAGGAGGCCCGTGCACTGGCGCTACCGCCGGCTGCGGTCGCCTCTCCGCTTGCGGCTCGCCCGTATGACCTCCGGCACTCGGCACTGTCGACCTGGCTCAACTCCGGGGTGGACCCGACAGAGGTCGCCGAACGTGCGGGCAACAGCGTGGAGGTCCTGCTGAGCCGCTACGCCAAGTGCATCGACGGACGGCAGGAGATTGTCAATCGCAAGATCGAGAAGTTGTTGCGCGAGTACGAGTGATCGTAAGCGTGGTCGTGGTAGCTGCACGGTGTTCTGTAACGGTGGTCAGTTGATTGAGCTCGGGTAGCGGGCACCGCCGACTCACATTTGTTCGAGCGACCGCATCTCGTCGATGCGGTCGCTAAGATCACCTTCCCGAGGGGGTAACGATCATGGGGGGCGTAGTGACGAGACGGCGTGCTCGAAGAATCGCAGGTACCGGCGTGATAGCAGCAATTCTTGTGACGGCGGTCAGCGCCTGCTCGTCGGCCGAAGAGTTGCCGAACATGGTCGGTTCGCAGCTCCAAGTAGCGCAAGATCGAGCGCAGAACGCCGGTTTCACCAACCTGAGCTCCGAGGATGCGACGGGACAGGGGCGAGCCCAAGTGTGGGATCGTAACTGGCGCGTCTGCTCGCAGGACCCAGAGCCTGGCGAGGCGGACCTTGACACCCTGGTCGTCTTCTCGGCGGTTAAAGAGGGCGAGTCGTGCCCTGCGTCCACAGAGGGTTACTTGGCCATGCCGGGTGACGAGATGCCTGGTTACATCGGTCGTAACCTCATGGATGCGATGGACCAGATGGCAGCCCTGACTGGCGAGGTAACCGCGGTGGACGCCACAGGGGCAGGGCGTAGTACAGACAACGAGAACAACTGGCGGGTCTGCGCTACCACTCCCGCAGCTGGAGAGGTGATCGAAGACAGTGTGGTCTTCGAGGCCGTCCCCAACGAAGAGAAGTGCACTGACTAGGTCGTGTCCGCAAAGTGGTTGGTGCGTTGGTCTGTTCGTGGTGCGTCGTCATGAG
>NZ_BMWC01000034.1 GCF_014651035.1 Streptomyces lomondensis | reverse complement strand
GCCCTGGTGCGCACCTACGGCTGGATCATCATGCTCGGTGAACACGGCCTGGTCAACACGCTGTTGACGTCCGTGCGCGCCCCAGGTGCGCCCTATTCGCTGCTCTACAACGAGACCGGCGTCGTCATCGGCACCACCTCGGTGATGCTCCCCTACACCGTCCTCATCCTCCAAGGCGTGATGCGCGGCGTCGACCGCAGGCTCCTCGCCGCCGCCGCGGGCTTCGGAGCCTCCCGCCTGACCATCTTCCGCCGCGTCTACCTGCCCCTGGTCGCACCGGGTGTCGGCACGGCAGGACTGCTCAGCTTCATCCTGTGCCTGGGCTACTACATCACCCCCGCCCTGATGGGCGGCGACAAGCAGACCGTCGTCGCCGCGCTCATCGACCAGCAGGTGATGAAGCAGGACCAGTGGAACTCCGCGGCCGCCTTCGGCGTCATCCTGCTCCTGCTCACCTTCGCCGGCCTGGGCATCCTCGGCCTGGCCAGACTCCGCCGCAAGAAGACGGCCGCACGAGGAGGAGGTGGCAGCTCATGATGGAACTGCCCGCCACCCGAGCCGGACACATCGGCCGCGCCCTCAGCGCCACCGCCATCCTGCTCTTCCTGGCCATGCCCATCGTCATCATCCTCGTCACCTCCTTCGGCGCCGACGGCATCGGCACCTTCCCCCCCAAGGAGTACAGCACCCGCTGGTACGAGCAGATGGCCGCACCCGGCGGCAACTGGGCCACCTCCATCGCCCTGTCCAGCCTCGTCGCCGCCCTCACCACCGTCTTCTCCCTCATCCTGGGAGTCACGGCGGCCACCGCGCTGGCCCGCGGCCGCCTGCCCCTGCACGCCGCGGTCTACGGACTGGTCCTGGCCCCGATGCTCATCCCCCAAGTAGTCATCGCCCTCGGCCTGTTCCTGTTCTTCGAACCCGCCGGCATGCTCGGCAGCCCCCTGGCCATCGCCCTCGGCCACACCGTACTCGCCGCGCCCATCGCGATCCTCATCATGATCTCCACCCTGCGCGGTATCGACGAGCGGCTGGAGGACGCGGCGGCCAGCATGGGTGCCAGCCGGATGACCATCGCCCGGCGCATCACTTTCCCCCTGGCAACCCCCGGCCTCATCGCCGCCGCCGTGTTCTCGTTCATCACCAGCTTCGACGAGTTCTTCATCGCCCAGTTCCTGTCCACCCCCGACACCCGCACCCTGCCGGTCCTCGTCTTCAACGCCCTCCAGTTCGACGTCGACCCCACCGTCACCGCCGTCAGCGCCGTCCTCATCGCGCTCGCCATCCTCGCCCTCGCCCTCGTCGCCCTCGTCCGCAAACTCGGCGGCCACCGAGGCGGCCAAGGCGCCCTCCCCGTCGAACCCCTCACCTGACCCGGAGCCCGAAAATGAAGACGATCCCTTACTGGGTGGAAACCGCCGGGCCGTTCCCCGACCGCTCCGGCAAGCCACTCCCCGAAGACACCGACCTCGTGGTCATCGGCGCCGGCCTCACCGGCCTGTCCACCGCCCTGCACACCGCCCGCAAGGGCGCCCGCGTCACCCTCGTCGAGAAGGGCCAGATCGGCTCCGGCGCCTCCGCGCGCAACGGCGGCATGGCGAACCTGGGCTTCACCATCGGCGTACGCCAGGCCATCCGCCGGTACGGACTGGAACGGGCCCGCGAGATCTACAACTCCTACGGCGAGGCCGTGGACACCGTCGAGCGGCTCGTGAACGAGGAGTCCATCGACTGCCAGTTCCGCCGGGTCGGACGCCTGGGTGTCGCGTCCCGCCCCGCGCACTTCGAGAGCAAGAAGGCCCAACAGCGCGACCTGGCCAAGTACTTCGGCCACGAGACCACACTGATCGGCAAGGCCGAGCTGCGTTCCGAGATCGGCTCCGACGCCTATCACGGCGGCCTGCTCGACCCGTTCAGCGCCGCACTGCACGTCGGCCGCTTCGTGCGGGGCATGGCCGAGGCGTGCGAGCGCGCCGGTGTCGAGATCCACGAGCGCAATGCGGCCATCGGCGTGCGGCGTACCGCTGCCGGCCGTTTCGAGGTGCAGACCGAGCGCGGTGTCATCCGTGCCGGGCAGGTCATGATGGCCACGGACGCCTACACCGACAAGAACTTCCCGTGGCTGCGCCGCCAGCAGGTCTGCCTGGGCAGTTTCATCATCGTGACCGAGCCGCTCGGCGAGGAACTCGCCCGGGACATCATCCCCAAGGCCCGCCTCATCGTCGACTCCAACAACCTCTGCCACTACTTCCGGCTCACCCCGGACAACCGGCTGCTGTTCGGCGGCCGGGCCCGCTTCGCACCGTCCGACCCCACCTCGGACAAGAAGAGCGGACAGGTCCTGTTCCGTGAGATGTGCGAGATCTTCCCCCAACTCGCGCGGACCAGGATCGAGTACGTGTGGGGCGGCTCCGTCGGCTTCGCCATGGACCGCATCGTGCACGCCGGGCAGACCGAGGACGGCGTCTACTACTCCATGGGATACGCGGGCCACGGCGTGCAGATGGCCACGCACATGGGGCAGGTCATGGCCGAGGTGATGGACGGCCACCCGGAGGTCAGCCCGGTCCGTGACATCGCCCCGCCCCGCATCCCCCTCTACAACGGCACCGCCTGGTTCCTGCCCTTCGCCGGCGCCTACTACAAGACGCTGGACCGCATCCGCTGACCGGTCGGCAGCACCTTCACCCCGACAAGGAGATACCCAAGATGACTGTCGTCCGTGATGTTCCCAAGCAGTTGTTCATCGGTGGTGGCTGGCGGGACGCGGAGTCCGGCCGGACGCTGTCCGTCGACAACCCGGCCACCGGCGAGGAACTGTGCCGGGTCGCCGACGCCTCTCCCGCCGACGGGCGGCGTGCCGTCGAGGCGGCGGTGGCCGCGCAGCCCGGCTGGGCCGCGACCCCGCTCCGTGTGCGCAGTGAGATCCTGCGCCGCGCCTACGACCTCATCATCGCGCGCACCGAGGACCTCGCGCTGCTGATGACGCTGGAGATGGGCAAGCCCCTGGCCGAGGCGCGTGCCGAGGTCGCCTACGCGGCCGAGTTCTTCCGCTGGTTCTCCGAAGAGGCCGTCCGTATCGACGGCGGGATGATGACGGCTCCGGACGGCAGGAACCGCCTGCTGGTCACCCGCCAGCCCGTCGGCCCCTGCCTGCTGATCACTCCGTGGAACTTCCCCCTGGCCATGGGCACCCGCAAGATCGGTCCCGCCATCGCGGCCGGCTGCACCATGGTCCTCAAACCCGCTCCGCAGACCCCGCTGTC
>NZ_BMWC01000033.1 GCF_014651035.1 Streptomyces lomondensis | reverse complement strand
CCTGCGCCCACAACCCCCACGCCAGCGACTGACCCACCAAACCCTCACCACACCGCACCCCAGCCAACGCGTCCAAGAACGCATTCGCCGCCGCATAATTCGCCTGACCCGCACCACCGAACACACCAGCCGCCGACGAGAACAACACGAACAGCGACAGATCCAGGCCACGCGTCAGCTCGTGCAGATGCCACGCCGCGTCCACCTTCGGACGCAACACCACCTCCAGCCGCTCAGGAGTGAGGGACGACAGCACACCGTCATCCAGCACACCCGCGGTGTGCACGACACCCACCAGCGGATGCTCGGCGGGTACGTCCGCCAGGACCGCCGCAAGTGCCTCACGGTCGGCCACGTCACACGCGGCCACCCGCACCCCAGCACCCAGACCCGTGAGCTCGGCAACCAACTCCGCCGCCCCCGGCGCCTGTTCACCACGTCGCGAGACCAGCAGCAGGTGGCGTACACCCCGCTCCTCCACCAGATGCCGGGCCACCAGACCACCCAGAACACCACTGGCACCCGTCACCAGGACCGTGCCCTGAGCATCCAGGTCACCCACCGGCCGCTCGCCGGCGACAACCGCCCGCACCAAGCGCGGCACGAATGCCTCACCGCCACGGATCGCCACCTGCGGCTCACCTGAAGCCACCACAGCAGACAGCACCGCCTGCGACGCCTCATCTCCATCCAGGTCGACAAGGACAAACCGGTCCGGGTTCTCCGACTGCGCCGAACGCAACAAACCCCACACCGCCGCCTGCACCGGATCCGGCACCTCGGCCTCACCGCAAGCCACCGCACCACGGGTCACGACCACCAACCGCGACCGACCAGCCGACTCATCCGCCAGCCAGCCCTGCACCAACTCCAGCGCCCGCACAGTCACTTCATGCGCCCGCGCAACCACACCGTCCGAGACACCCGCACCCAGATACTCGATACGCGCCTCGGGCTCGCCCTCAACCGCAGGCACAGCCACCGCCGACCACTCCACCCGGAACAACGCATCCCGAGCCACATCACCACCACCAGCACCCCGCAACTGCTCAGCAGTCACCGGACGCAACGCCAACGACTCCACCGACGCCACATGCGCACCCGTGCCATCAGCCAGCAGCAGGGACACCTCTGCGCCGTGGCGGCGGAGCCGGACGCGCAGGGCGCGGGCGCCGACCGCGTGCAGGGAGACGCCGGACCACGCGAACGGCAGCTCGACGGCGCCCTCTCCGTCCTCGGTCGGGCCCTGCGCGCCAAGGCCGATCGTGTGCAGCGCGGCGTCCAGCAAGGCTGGGTGCACGCCGAACCCGTCGACGTCGGTGCCGGCGGGCAGTGCGACCTCGGCGTAGAGGTCCTCGCCGTGCCGCCACGCCGACCGCAGTCCCTGGAAGAGCGGGCCGTAGGCGTAGCCGGTCTGGGCGAGGGTCTCGTAGTGGGTGTCGACCGCGATGGCCTTGGCCCCGGCCGGCGGCCACTGGGCGAGGGTCTCCGCGGTGGGCGGGGCGGTGGACAGGTTCTGCCGGGTCACCGTCCCGGTGGCATGGCGGGTCCAGCCGTCGGCCTGTGCGTCGGCGGGGGCGGAGTAGAGGTGCACCGTGCTGCGGCCCGAGGGGTCCGGAAGCGTGGCGGTCACCTGGATCGCGACGGCGCCGGCCTCCGGCAAGACCAACGGCGCCTCGATGGTGAGCTCTTCGAGCAGGTCGCAGCCGATCTGGTCGGCGGCGTGCAGCGCGAGGTCGACGAACGCCGTGCCGGGCAGCAGGACCGAGTCGAACACGGTGTGGTCGGTGAGCCAGGGGTGCGTGTCGGCAGACAGCTGTCCGGTCAGTACCACTCCGTCGGTGTCCGCCAGGGTCATCGCCCCGGACAGCAGGGCGTGGCCTGCCGGGCGCATGCCCGCCGAGGAGACGTCGATGCTCGCTCCGCCGGCCGGGGCGAGCCAGTAGCGCCGGCGCTGGAAGGGGTAGGTGGGCAGGTCGACGTGGGTGGCCTGTTGCCCCGCGAACACCGCCTGCCAGTCCAACTCCACGCCGTGGACGTGGGCTTCGGCAGCCGAGATCATGAAGCGGCGTGCCTCGTCCTCGTCACGGCGCAGGGTGCCCAGGGCGACCGCGTCGTCCTGGCCGGCCTCCTCGAAGGTCTCCTGCAGCCCGAGGGTGAGCACCGGGTGCGGGCTCACCTCGACGAAGACCGTGTGTCCGGCGTCGAGTGCCGCGTACGCGGCCGATGTGAACTGGACGGTGGATCGCAGGTTGCGGTACCAGTAGCCGTCGTCGAGCTCGGCCGTGTCCAGCAGGCCGCCCGTCACCGTGGAGAAGAGCGGCACCGTGCTCGAACGCGGGGAGACGCCCTTCAGCGCGGCGGCCACCTCGTCCGCGATGGACTCCACCTGCGCTGAGTGCGAGGCGTAGTCCACCGCGACGCGCTTGACGCGCACGCCGGCGGCCCTGCAGGCGTCGACCAGTTCGGCCAGTGCGTCCGACTCGCCGGAGACGACCACCGAGGAGGGGCCGTTGACGGCGGCCACGGAGATACGGCCGTCCCAGGCGGTCAGGCGTTCACGCACCTCGTCCAGGGGCAGCGACACGAACACCATGCCGCCCTTGCCGAAGAGTCGGAGCAGCGCCCGGCCGCGCAGGGCCACCAGCCGTGCGCCGTCCTCCAGCGACAGGCCACCGGCGACGCAGGCCGCCGCGATCTCGCCCTGGGAATGGCCGATGACCGCCGCGGGCGCCACGCCGCAGGCCCGCCACAGCTCGGCGAGGGAGATCATCACCGCCCACAGGACCGGCTGGACCACGTCGGCGCGGTCGTAGCCGAGGGCGCCCTCCTCGCCGCGTACGACGTCCAGCAGACGCCAGTCCGTGAAGGGCTCCAGAGCCGCCGCGCACTCCGCCATCCGCGCCGCGAACACCGGCGAGGACTCCAGCAGCCCGGCGGCCATGCCCGTCCACTGCGCGCCTTGGCCGGGGAACACGAACACCGGGCGCACGGGTCCGTCCGCGGCGCCGTGTACGAGGTTGGGGGCCGCGCTGCCCGCCGCGAGGGCCGTAAGGCCGGAGCGGAAGCCGTCCGCGTCCTGTGCCACGACCGCCGCACGATGGGTGAAGCGCGCCCGGGTCGTCGCCAACGCCTGGCCGAGCAGGGCCGGTTCGGGTGCCTGTGTGCCGTCGATGAGCTGCCGCAGCCGCTCGGCCTGGGCCCGCAGTGCTTCCTCCGACCTGGCGGACAGCACCAGGGGCACGTCCCCGCTCAGGACGGGGGCGAGGGCGGCGGGTGCCGGCTCGGGGGTCTGCTCCGGGGCCTGCTCCAGGATGACGTGGGCGTTGGTGCCGCTGATGCCGAACGAGGAGACTCCGGCCCGGCGCGGCTCGCCGGTCTCCGGCCAGGCCACCGACTCCGTCAGGAGCTCGACCGTCCCCGCCGACCAGTCGACCTGGGGTGTCGGCTCGTCCACGTGCAGGGTGCGCGGCAGCACGCCCTGGCGCATCGCCATGACCATCTTGATCACACCGGCGACACCCGAAGCGGCCTGTGCGTGCCCGATGTTGGACTTCAGCGAGCCGAGCAGCAGCGGCCGGTCCTCCGGCCGGTTCTGACCGTAGGTCGCGATCAGGGCCTGTGCCTCGATCGGGTCGCCGAGCCTGGTGCCCGTGCCGTGTGC
>NZ_BMWC01000032.1 GCF_014651035.1 Streptomyces lomondensis | reverse complement strand
CGTCGCCCTCGCGAGTGCCCTGATCTGCTACCGACGCGCCACCAACTGAGACGACGTCTAAGGCTGCGGGTGACGTGATGGCGGGCTTGTGCCTGCCGTCCGAGATGCGGGCCGGCCTCATTGCCGCCTTGCGGTGTGAACTCTTGCCCGACTGGTCGGAGGACTGGCTGGTGCTTGAGCGTGAGAACTGGGACCAGTTGCGGCTGCATGTTCTGGAGCTGCTGGCGCGAAGACTTCAGGAAGAGCAGTGCTATGTGCCCGCTCTGCAGACGGCGCAGTCAGCCGCGGCCATCGATCCTGTGCGCGAAACGGCTCACCGGATTGTCATGGAGGTGCACATCGCTGAAGGTAACGCGGCCAGCGCACTGAAGCGCTATCAGGCTTACAAGGAGTTCCTCCTGCGTGAACTCAACATTTCTCCCTCACAGCAGATGGCCCAACTGGTGCAGGACTTGCGGCCGGATTGACTTCCGTACCCGGGGGGGCATTCGGCGAGGACGCTGAGGTCCACGAGGTGTGGCGCCGCGAAGAGGCAGCTGGCGAAGATGACTGCCGCGCCGCCCACCTGCACGACACGGGTAACGCCCAGCTCGCCGCCGACTTTCGTGAGGAGGGCCTGTGTCACGGTCGTCATCGCCCATCGGCCAGCCACGATCCGCGGGGCCGACCGCATCGCCGTCCTCGGGAAAGGCCGCATCACGGAAGAGGGAGCCTGGATCACGGAAGGGGGAGCCTGGGACGGCCTGGCGCCCCTGACCCGACCGGTCTCGAAGAGGGACGGCCCAGTGGGACGATCGTGGAAGCGGCTGTCCCCTGGCGTCCCGCACGGCGGTGTACAGGACGGAACGCTGCTGCTTGTGACGTCGGATGCGTCCCTTGGCGACCAGCGACTCCAGGATGTTCCGCACCACCGTGCCGGCCCACGAATGCGAGTTGACCGCCGCGCAGACCGGCCGGTCGTCTTCCACGCCGACCTGGACCAGGTGCGCGTCGGCGCCACCGCGACGCTCGGCGAGGGGGCGCCTGGCGCGCGCCGTGCTCGACGTGGCCGCCGGGGGACGCAGATGCGCCGATGCCCTCGACGGTGACCACGGACGCCCTGGCGCACCTGCAGACCCTGGCCGCCGAGCTCGCCCGTCCCGCCGGGAGCCCCGCCCCCGTCGCGGAGACCAAGGAGGCCACCTCCGCCGCCGCTACCCCGGCCGTCGGCCCAGGCGCCGCTGCTGCGGGGGACGGCAGGGGACAGGGCGGTAGACGTCAGGCCTTCCTCGTGCGCCCCGGGCCTGCGGGGAGGCCGTCATGCAGCTGCTCGGCCGCTGACGCAGGCAGGCGTCGACGAGGAGGTCGCTGCTGCGGGAGCGTCGTTGTGGTGTCCACTGTCCGGCCGCACCGGGACGGGCGGTGGCGTCGCCGAGGCGTGAGTCGGCTCTCGTACGGCGCCCGTCGCCGGGGCGGTCGCCCGGACCGCTTTCTCGCCGAGTTCTTCGCCGTCTGCCGGTCTGCTGTCCGCGGTGGGAACGCCCGACGGGTGCCGGGCCCGCCACCGCAACTCACGCGCGCACGGGTCGACTTCGCGGCTGACAGGCGGGCAGGCTGGAGGATTGTTGCAGGCCGATCAGCGAAGGGAGGGTGTTGATGCCACTGACCGCCCGCCGGTACGGGCACGGGACGCTGGATGCGACCCTCGACGGTCTCGGTGCCGGCATGGCCGGGGAGGCGGTGTACCGGGTGCGGCAGCGCCCGGGGCCGACCTGCACCGACTGCGGGCTGCCGGTGCACGCGAAAGTCTCTGGCCGCAGCGGGCGGTTCTTCGCGCACGACCGCCGCAGCACCACCTGCGCGGCCGCCGGCGAGACGGAGGAGCACCGGAGCCTGAAGCGCACTCTGTCCGCCGCCGTACGTCAGGCCGGTCACCAGGCGAGCTGGAGGTGATCGCCGACCACGGCGGCTGGCGGGCCGATGTCCTCGTCACCGCTCCCGCAGGCGGGCTGACCGCGCCTGGAGGCACAGCTGTCCTCCGCGGCCGTCGACGACGTCCTCGAGCGCACTCGCCGCTACAACGACGACGACGTCGGCGTGGTCTGGTTCACGCACCATGCCGCGCGCTGGCTTTCTCACGTTCCCGCCGCCCGCCTGTACCGTCCCGCCGGGCCGGACGGGTCGTGAAGCCGTCTGCACCCGCTCGTCAGCCGGTTCAGCGTCGTGGCCTGCTCAAAGGTCTGCGACCCGAGCCCGTTCTGGCACGGTCCCTTTTCACGCCGGCTGGGACCACGGCGAGGAAAGGGAGGTCTCCCAGTTCGCCGCTGACGTTCTGCACGGCCACCTTGCCCCCCCGAACCTTCACCACAGCCCTGGGCACCCGCTACGACGGCCGGGCCGCCCCCGAGGACGTCAGGGCAGCTGACGAGTACGCCGCATCGACGCAGACCACGCCGCCGACACCCGCATGACGTGCGGCGCCCCCACCACGGTGCAGGAGCGACCCCCACCACGGTGCAGGAGCGAGGATCATCCTCGTCACGGTGACGCCGCCCGGCCGTGAACCGCCCCGCCGCGCCCGGGCATGCGGCGCGCAAGGCCGTCGAGGAGGCATACGTTGCCGAGTTCCCCTACCACGGCTACACCTGGTAGCCGCCTCAACCGCGGCCCGTCTGCTCCCCCACGGCGAACCGGGGGAGCGAGCCGCCGGCTTGACAGGGCAGGGTGCCTCCAAGCGCCGGACTCGGCGCCCCCCGGGTCAGCCGCACCAGGTCCTCGGCGAAGCGCGGATAGCTGGTCGCAACCGAGTCCCGCCCTCGATCACGGTCGTCCCCTCAGCCGCGCACGCGCCGGCGACGACGGCCGTACCGGGCCACAGGGCACACGGTCCGTCTGTGCGTCTGCGCGGCCGCCGGGCAGCACCACCGGCCGCGACGTGCCGTTCCCGCCGAACGCACCACCGCCCGCCCGCGTTCGGCGCACCACAGCAGGTCTGGGAGGATGGCCGGCAGCCGTCCGTACAGGGTCCGGGAACCCGCGGGCGGCGAGAGGCGAGCGGGTACCGGCAGCGGCCCGGCGGGCGGGAGAGCGGAGCGGTGCGGTGCGGCACATGCCTCAGTACCCGGAGTACCTCGCCGCGGTCGTGTTCGCCGTGGGCGCCGTCGTCAACGCTCTGCTGGCACCGCACCGGTTCTCCACCGCCGTCCTGTTCTGCCTCGCGGTGACCTCTGCCGGACTCGGCGTGGCCGGTCGCAGTGCGGCAGCCCACCCGACCATCGCCACCGTCCTCGCCGTCGCCGCCCTGCTCCTGGCGCTCGCGCTGGGCCTGCTGCTGCTGGCCGACGGCCTCCTGCTGATCCGGCGCTACGGACCGCAGGCAGCCCTGCTGGCGACCGGGGCCGCCGGCTGCGCGGTGCTGGTGGTGCTCGGCCTCAACGCGGTCTTCCACGCGGTCGGCGGCGAGGCGTTCGGTGCCCTCCTGGTCGCGGTGAACGCGGCCGCGGGATACCTCACTCTGCTCTTCCTCGTCTTCGCCGGCTACGTGGTCGTCCGGGGCCGTAGCACCCCCCTGCCGGGAACCACCCATGTGGTCGTCCTGGGCGCCGGGCTCGACGGTGACCGGCCCGGCCCGCTGCTGACCCGCAGGCTGGAGCGGGCCCTTGCGATCGACGCCGCCCGCGCACCGGACACGCCTGGTGTGGTGTTCGTCGTCTCGGGCGGCCAGGGCGACGACGAGGTCCGCTCCGAGGCGGACGCGATGGCCGACTATCTGCGCGGACGCGGCGTGCCCGCCGACCGGATCGTGCGGGAAGACCGCTCCGTCAACACCGGGCAGAACCTCCGCTTCAGCGCAGCCCTCGTGGACGCCACCGCTCCCGGCCACCGTGCCACGGTGGTCACCAGCGGCTTCCACGTCTACCGCACGACCCTGCTGGCCCGCCGTGTCGGCGTGCCCGTGCACGTCGTGGGCGCGCCGACCTCCCCCGCCTACTGGCTGGCCGCGACACTGCGCGAATTCGCCGCCATCCTGTGGCTGGACCGCCTCCTCCTGGTCGGACTCAGCCTGCTGCTGGCAGTGCCGGTGGCGACGGCGGTCTTCGAGCATTGAAGCGCCGGCCGCAGACCTCGACCGATCTCCGGGTGGGCCGCCGGCCTCACGCTCACCGGCCCACCTCAGCCGTCGCCAGGCTCAAGCTCCCAGATGCAATGCCTTCCTGAGGGCAGCAGCTCGGGCAAGTCGTACGTCTCGTGGTGCTTCACGCAGTGCCGGGTCCGGCATACGAAAGCCGTCGTCCTCGAACCGGGGGACGACATGAACGTGCACGTGATGAAGCACCTGACCTGGGATGTGGTTGTTCTGCGTCACCGTGCTTCCGACAGCCCCACAGGCGTCCTTCACTGCCGAGGTCACTCTGGCTGTGACCTTGAAGATCTCATGCAGGAGATCAGCCGGTACGTCATGCAGGTCGGTCACGTGCGACACAGGCAGAACAAGGGCGTGGCCAGGCTTGTCCTGCCGCTGCTCGAGCGCAGGGACGACGAAGACGTTCCCGAGCGGCAGGCGACCAAGTCCTCATCGATCTCGCCTCGCCCGATCCTGCAGAAGGCGCAGTCACTCACCCTGGAGACCTCCGAAGCCGCCTCACGCTGGCCCTAACCCAGCTAGATCGACGAGTCTGGCAGGCCATCGCCCAGCCAGACATCTCCATTCCCCAGAGCTCGCACACCGCGGGACCAGGCTGCAGCCTGAGCGCGAACTGGCCACTTGGGCCGGGGCACGCAATCTGGAAACACGGTGGACCCCGCCCCGGCGTCGACGGGCAGGACACGCCCTTGTACCGCAGGGCCTCCTCGGGCCCCGAAACACCCCCGCGTCCGCGGGGGTGCTCGTGGACCGTGAAGGAGTTGGCGGCTCAGGGCAGGCGGCCGCGCGCGACGGACGACGGGGGAAGGAGCGGAGTTGCTGGCGGGCAAGCGGGAGGAGAACCCGGCGGGGTCGTCGAACAACCTGCGCGGCGACGTGCTGCGCGTGCTCGGAGTGCTGAAGGTCGCGACGGCAGATCGCGGCCCCGCACCTGAGCTACCGACACAGCGACAAGCCGAAGCCTTCGAAGCGGAAGTGGGCCCGCACCGCCTCGCACCTCGGGATGCTCTCCGATCCCGCGCAAGCACGGCCTGCCGGAGAACGGAGAGGGCAGATCCCGGGCGGGGACACGCTGCGCAACCTGACGCCCATGGAATTGAAGGCAGCGCCGCCGAGTTGGGGCAGCCGGCGGGGGAGACGGGAAACCCGGCCCGTGGCGCGGGCCGCACGGGCGCCTCCCACCCGATGGTGGTCAACGAAGCTGTGCTCACCCTGCTGCGCCCGAAGCCGGACCTGTCCCGGCCCGCACGCGAGCCGGCCGACATCCTCGCCGCCGCGCAGGCCGCCGTCGACGCGCCGGACGGGCTGGGTACCATCGCCTCCTACGCGACCGAGGTGGCGCTGCCCGCGACGGGCACCTGGTCCAACCCCGGCAAGGGCGGCGCCCAGGCGGACATCGTCATCACCGCGCCAGAGGACGGGATGCCGCCGCTGTCAGTGGAGATCGACAACTGCTATGAGTCCGCACAGGTCCTCGCCGCGTAGATCGACAAGTACATGCGGTGTGGCCAGCGGAAGGTGAAGGACGTCGACGGCAAGGAGCGGCTGATGTGGCGCACCCGCTGGTGGATGCCCGACGGCCGCCACGGCGACCAGCCGCACCCCCGCTGCTGCTCGCCGCATCGGCCCGCGTAACCCCAACACCGTCATCGCGCAACTGGCCGAACTGACCCAGCGGCACTGGCAGCGCACCGCCTACGACGGCTTCCACAGGTACGACGGCAAACTGCCCATCGTGGTCACCGGCATGAAGCAGTTGCAGGAGCACGGCCCGGCCGGGGCGGTCTCCCGGCGCTTCGGCCGGCCGCACAACCAGACGCTCCTGGAGGCGATCGGCAACCCGCCGCGAAGCCCACGATGCCTGGCAGCAGGCCGAGTACGCCGCCCGCGAGCGGGAGTATAGGGAGCAGCCGCGCGGCCGAGCAGCAGCGGGCCGAGCGGTAGGCCCGCCGTCCGGTGTGCGCCGCGTCAGTCCAAGTGCGCACCACCGCTACGGTCGTCGACCGCAGCGGCGACCTGCGTGAACCGCCCCGGTGACCCGAAGGTGGCGTGGCGTACTACTACGGTCGGAACCCCCGTGAGCTCGGGCGGCAGCAGGCCCGTCCCTACGGTCCGCAGCCATGTTCCCGACTGTCGCACCGCCCCGTACGCGGTTCGCCGGCCTCACGGCCCCCGGAACATCGTCGACTCCGGCCTGTGCACCCGCACCTCGGCCGTACCCGACTGGCTCGCCCACCTCGACCAGTACGAGCAGCTCGCGCGGCGCCCGCCGCCGACCGGCGGGCCACCCTCGCGGTCCTCGACGACTGCATCGTCGTCGACCCCTTGGTCCTGGCCTTTACGCCACGGCACCCTTACGCGCCGCGGGCCGACACCCTCGCCGGATTCGCCGAGGACGTCCTCGGGCCATCACCTGGGCGCAGTTCCACGACCGGCTCGAGGAGGCGCAACCTCAGGCAGAGGGCTGCCCCTTGTCCGTACCGTCGTGCCCGCGGCCGCGCCGCCCGATCCAGGCTGCAGCGACGGTGCCGACCGCCGTGATCACGGCAGCGATGATGATCTCCACGGATGCCCCACTGAATTCGTTGATGTCCGGCGCGGGATCTGCGCCACGGACAGCAGAATTCACGGATCTCTCGCCGTGGACAACCTTCGGATTTCGCCATCACCGCAGCTCAGGAGGGTTTTCGGGGTGGTGGCTTCACCGTTTCCAGAATGGGGCAACAGTGTTCTTGAGAAGCAGCCGACACCGTTTCTGGTAACGCTGCAGGTCCTCCGCCTGGTCTCCGTGAAACGCGTTACGCCCTGCCAGACGGTGGCCAACCTGTCCGGAAAACGTTCACCGGCACGCGCCGCGACATAAGCCGGAGCCGGCGTCCATGTGGTCCGGTGGCTGACCCAGTCCGGGTCGCGTACGGGCTCCGGCGCCCGCGTCTGGCTAGGGCGGTGTCATCTGGCTCCACTCGAGGCGACTCCAACTGGCCCCCCTGAGAGGGGCGTTGGGAGGTACTTAGGGGTAGTGGCGGGGTGAAGTGGCCCCACCCTGGGTCTTGCGGTGGGACGGTGGATGTGGTCCGCCGAGGGTGGGTGCTGTGGATGTCGTTGACCAAGCAGGAGCTGTTTGACCGGATCCGCCGCGACAGCTGGCAACAGCAGCTGTCGGTCCGGGCGTTGTCGAAGAAGTACGGCGTCCACCGGCGCCTGGTACGGGAAGCGCTGGCTTCGCCGGTGCCGAAGCCGCGCAAGCGGCCGACGCGGACGTCGCCGCGGATGGAGCCGTACAAGAAGACGGTCGACGAGTGGCTGCGGGCTGGCCTGGAGGCGCCGCGCAAGCAGCGGCACACCGCGAAGCGGATCGGCACGCGGCTGGAGGAAGAGTTCGGCGTCACGCTTCCTTACACGACGGTGCGGGACTTCGTCACCGCCCGCCGCCGGGCGATCGCAAGCGGAGGGCGGGGTGCCGGCCGAGGGGTTTCTGGTCCGGCACAACGCCCCCGGGGCGGATGCGGAGGTGGACTTCGGAGAGGTCTGGGTCGACCTGGCCGGGCAGTGGGTGAAGTGCTATCTGTTCACCTTCCGTCTGGCCTACTCGGGCCGGGCGGTGCACCGGATCTCCCGCTCCTGTGGTCAGCAGGCGTTCTTCGAAGGCCATGTGCATGCCCTGTCCGTGCTCGGCGGGGCGCCGGCCGGGCAGGTCCGCTACGACAACCTCACTCCGGCCGTCCGCAAGGTCATCTTCCGCAGCCGGCTACGGGAGGAGAACCCCAAGTGGACCGCGCTGCACACGTTCTACGGGTTCACCCCCTTCTATTGCGAGCCGGGGCTGCGCGGCGCCCATGAGAAGGGCGGAGTGGAGGGCCAAGTCGGCTACTTCCGTCGCAACTACCTCACCCCCGTGCCGAGAGTGGAGACGCTGGAGGATCTCAACCGGCAGATCACCGCGTGCGAAGCGCGGGAGCTGGAACGGCGGATCGGCTCTCGGATCCGCACCATCGGCCAGGACTTCGCGCGGGAGGAGCCGCACCTGCTGCCGCTGCCGCCGGAGCCGTTCGAGACGGCGATGACTTTCCAGCCGCGGGTCGACCGCTACAGCCGGATCACGGTGAAGATGTGCGCCTACTCCGTCCCGGTCCGCTTCATCGACCGCAAGGTCACCGTCCACCTGACCGGCGACATGCTGGTCGTCTTCGAGGGCCGCCGCGAGATCGCCCGCCACGCGAGGCTCGCCGGCCGCGGCTTGGAGCACCTGGTCCTGGATCACTACCTGGAGGTGCTGCTGCGCAAGCCTGGCGCCCTGGACCGCTCCGAGGCACTGCACCAGGCCCGCGTCGAGGGCACGTTCACCGCCGAGCATGAGGCGTTCTGGGCCATGGCCCAGCGGCAGCTCGGCGAGATAGAGGGAACGAAGGCCCTGGTCAGGGTTCTGCTTCTGCACCGCCATCAGCAGCATGCGGACGTGCTGGCGGGCCTGCGGGCCGCTGTCGACCTGGGCACCTGCAGCGACGATGTGGTCGCCCTGGAAGCCCGCAAGGCTGCCCAGGCAGCCGGCCGGGCCCCGACCGTCACTGCGGCGCCGACAGCGGCGGACCAGACCGAACTGCTGGATCCGCAGTTGCCGCAGGTCAGCCATCTCACCCCGCGTCGTCTGGCCAGGTCACTGCCCGAGGATGCCCGCCCGCTGCCCCGCCTGGAGCAGTGGGACGAACTGCTGAACCTGCGACGAAAGGATCCGTCATGACTGCCGCCCAGCACGCGCTCACCGCCCAGGCGTCCGACGCCGCGATCGACACCGCCTGCCGGATGCTGCGGCTGCCCACCATGCGGTCCCAGGCCGCCGACACCATCGCCCGCGCCGAGCGCGAGGGGCTCTCCTACGCCGGATTCCTCGCCGAGCTCCTGCTCGCCGAGTGCGAGGACCGCGACCGACGCAGGGTTCAGCGGCATCTCACCCCACTTCCGGCCCCGCCGCCATCTGATGACCGCACACGACT
>NZ_BMWC01000031.1 GCF_014651035.1 Streptomyces lomondensis | reverse complement strand
GCGGCAGATGTGCGTGCCAGACCCCGCGTCTGCGGCGTGATCCAAACGACAGGCCCTAGACGTCCAGATCCACCACGACCGGCGCGTGGTCCGACGCGCCCTTGCCCTTGCGCTCCTCGCGGTCCACGTACGCGTCGCTGACCGCCTTCGCGAAGGGCGCGTTGGCGTACACCAGGTCGATGCGCATGCCGCGGTTCTTCGGGAAGCAGAGCTGCCGGTAGTCCCAGTACGTGAACGGGTGCTCGTACTTCAGGGGCCGCGGGACCACGTCCGACAGGCCGGCCTCGCGCAGGGAGGCCAGGGCGGCGCGCTCGGCGGGGGTGACGTGGGTGGAGCCCTCGAAGAAGGCGGGGTCGAAGACGTCGTCGTCCGTCGGCGCCACGTTGTAGTCGCCCATCACCGCGAAGGGCCGGCTGCCGGCCGCGTCACCGGCGACGGCCGCCTTGAGGGCCTCGAACCACTGGAGCTTGTAGGCGTAGTGCGGGTGGTCCACCTCACGGCCGTTCGGCACGTAGACCGACCAGACGCGGAGCGGGCCGCAGGTCGCCGAGATGGCGCGGGGCTCCACCGAGCCGTCGAAGCCGGGGTCGCCGGGCAGGCCCTTGACGACGTCCTCGATGCCGACGCGGGAGAGCACCGCCACGCCGTTCCACCGGCCCGTCGCGTGGACCGCCGCCTCGTAGCCCAGCTCGCGCAGTTGCTCCGTCGGGAACTGGTCCTCGGCGACCTTGGCCTCCTGGAGGCACAGCACGTCCGTGCCGCTGCTCTCCAGCCAGGCCAGGAGCCTCGGCAGGCGGGCGGTGATCGAGTTCACGTTCCAGGTCGCGATGCGCATGTCCCACAACCTACCCGGCGGGTCTGACAACGCGGCCGGTCCCCTGGAAGGCCTCGGAGGGAAGGCCTCAGACCTCGGCGGAGTCCCCCGGTGCCAGCCGCAGGTGCTCCGAGCCGCCGAGCTGCCCGATCTGGCGGTCGTAGATCGGGCGGGCGAGGTCGGTGAGCAGGGCGTCGTGGATGTCGTAGGCGCGCTGCGGCTTGACCTCGCGGACGTAGTCGATGACCTCGGAGATCTTGCTCCAGGGGGCCATGACCGGGAGCATCAGGGTCTCCACCGGCTGGTCGGGGACGGTGAGGGCGTCGCCGGGGTGGAAGACCTTGCCGCCGTCGACGAGGTAGCCGACGTTGGTGATGCGCGGGATGTCCGGGTGGATCACCGCGTGGAGTTCGCCGTGGACCTGGACGTCGAAGCCGGCGGCGGTGAAGGTGTCGCCGTGGCCGACGGTGTGCACGCGGCCGGGGAAGGCGGACGAGATCTTCTCCGCGACCGACTTCAGGGTCCAGATCTCGGCGGCCGGGTTGTTCTCCATCGCGGCGCGCAGCCGGAACTCGTCGAAGTGGTCGGGGTGCTCGTGGGTGACGAGGATCGCGTCGGCGCCGAGTGCGGCGTGCTCCTCGCTGAATCCTCCGGGGTCGAGGACGAGCGTCTGACCGTCCTTCTCGAGGCGGACGCAGGCGTGCGACTTCTTCGTGAGCTTCATGAGTCCATCCTGCCTCCGGGACCGTGGGGAGGCTCACTCCTGGGGCGTGGTCTCCTCGCGGATGACCTGCTGAGCCACCTTGAAGGCGCTGTTCGCGGCCGGCACGCCGCAGTAGACGGCCGCCTGGAGCAGCACTTCCTTGATCTCGTCCGGGGTGAGGCCGTTGCGCAGGGCGGCCCTGGTGTGGAAGGCCAGCTCGTCCAGGTGGCCGCCGGCGACCAGGGCGGTGAGGGTGATGCAGCTGCGGGTGCGCCGGTCCAGCCCGGGCCGGTCCCAGATCTCGCCCCAGGCGTAGCGGGTGATGAACTCCTGGAAGTCCCCGGAGAACTCGTCGGCCTGCGCCAGCGCCCGGTCCACGTGCGCGTCGCCCAGCACCTCGCGGCGGACCTTGATCCCGGCGTCGTACGGGTCGGGCCGCCCCTGGGCCTCCGGCGGAACGGCGACCGGGGCGATCTCGGCGACGGGTCCGGTCTGGACGGGCTGCGCGGGGGCGGCGGACAGGACCGGCTTGAGGGCTGCGGCGGGCAGGGCGTGCTGGCCGGTGGAGATCTCGAAGGGGGGCTGCCAGGCGGTGGAGAAGTGCCGTACGAGCAGGTCGGTGACGGCCGCGGGCTGCTCCACCGGCACCAGATGGGAGGCGCCGGGGACGACGGCGAGGCGGGCGTCCGGGATGCCGGCGACCAGGGTGCGCGCCTCGGCCGGGCCGGTGACCTGGTCGTCCGAGCCGACGAGGACCAGGGTCGGCACGCCGACGCGGCCGAGCTCGGGCCGGACGTCGAAGGAGGCGAGCGCCTCGCAGGCGGCGATGTAGCAGCCGGGGTCGGTGGTGCGGACCATCTGCACGGCCCACTCGGTGATCGCGGGCTGCGCGGCGGCGAACCCGCTGGTGAACCAGCGGTCCGGCGCGGTGCGCGCGATGGGGTCGAGGCCGTTCGTCCGGACGATCACGCCTCTCTGCCGGAACTCGTCGGCCGTGCCGAAGCGGGGCGAGGCGGCGATCAGCGCGAGGGAGGCGAGCCGCTCGGGGTGGCGCAGGGCCAGCTCGATGCCGACCGCACCGCCGAACGCGCAGCCCGCGTAGCCGAAGCGCTGCACGCCGAGCCCTTCGAGGGTGGCCAGCAGCCGTGTGGTGAGGTCGGTGACCGAGCCCGCCGGGTACGCGGGAGCGCCGCCGTGGCCCGGCAGGTCGAACCGGAAGACGCGCCACTGCTTCGCCAGCTCGGGGACCTGCCGGTCCCACATGTGCCATGTGGTACCCAGGGAGGGTCCCAAGATCAGGACGGGAGCCTCTTCTGGCCCGTCAAAGCGGTATTGCAGGGTGTTCGGTGGTGTCTCACTCACCCGCCTGAGCCTCTCATCTGTCACGACAGCCCCTATGAGCGGGGTGCTGGTTGTGGCTGTTTGACCAGGTGGAAGACCTCCCGGGCCGCGTAGCGTTTGAGGCACCGGACGATTTCGCGTCGGGTCTTGCCCTCCTTGATGCGGCGCTCGTAGTAGTCCTGGGTGCGCGGGTCGACCCGCAGGCGGGTGAAGACGATGCGGTGGAGCGCGGCATTTGCCTGACGATCGCCACCACGGTTGAGGCGACGGAACTGCCGGCGTCCCGAGGAACGCTCGACAGGACTGACCCCGCACAGGGCGGCGAAGGACGCCTCACTGTCCAGGCGTTCCGGGTTGTCCCCCACCGTGATCAGCAAGGCGACGGCCGTGTCCGGACCGACCCCCACCACGTCGAGCAGCTGCGGGGCGTGACATTTGACGAGGCGGGCCAGACGAACGTCCACATCCCGGATCTGCTCGGAGAGCTGGCCGATCCGGTGAGCCAGCAGACCCAGCGTGATCCGAGTGGCCTGCAGCACCGACTCCTCACCGTCCTCCTCGCGACTGCTCACGTCGGCGAACCGCGCACAGGCCCGGAAGAGTTCGGCATTGCCCAGTCCAGCCAGTTCTTCCCGCAATGCAGGATCGGCAGTAATCAGGACGGACTTGAGCTGATTCATGGCCTGCGTACGAGCTTTGACGGCCGACACCTTCGTGATTTTGTACATTCTCGCGATCTGCACCGGACCGTCGCCCACTCTCGCCCGGGCGCGGGCCCGCCCGCTCAATACGGCTCGCGCCGCGTTCTGAGCATCAAGCGGATCCGATTTGCCGCGCCGACGGCGATCTGCCCGATCCATCCGATTCACGTCAAACACGTCTATGCCCTGGGCCAGCAGATAGCGCGACAAGGACGCCCCGTAGGAACCGGTCCCCTCCACCCCGGCCCGCCTCACGACTCCCGACTTCCTGGCCCACTTCAGCAGATCGCAGTACCCGGCCGCGGTGGCCGGGAACTTGTCAGTGGCAAGCACTGTCCCCATCACGGAAAGCACCGCAGCCACATGGGCATCCCGGTGCGTGTCCACTCCCAACACCACCTCACCCGCAGGGCGACGGCGGCGGGTCTTGGGAGCAGGCGGCGTACTGGACATGGTCGATCTGGACATGTCCGTTCCCCTTTGCAGTCCGACGGCGCGTCGCGTTGCCGGTACCGGGCCGCGTCGAGCGGTCAGAATCGTGAGGACGCCACAACGATCGGCAGGCCCCTATCGGGACACACCCCGCCGGCCCGGCACCGACAACGCACCATCCCCGGCCAGCAGCCGACACCGTGAGACCAGGACACTTCGGTCAAACATGTCATGAGTCAGACCCCAGGCCCGGACAGCACCCACCCATCCTCCCGCCCCCATCTCACCTCCGCCCAGGGGCCACAGAACATGCTCAATCCCCCTCACGCAACACCCAGAACTGGATCCCAGCCGACCACAACAGCGCCCGAAGGCAAGCGGCGCGTTCAGGGAGCGTGGTTGCTCGTCGACAGAGGCACCGCCACCGACCAGCCCTGCCGCAGCAGCGGCCAACTCTGTTGTCAGAGGCAGGACTTACTCTCAAAGCATGACCCACAACGTGCTGCATCGCGGTTACGGGATCACCATCAACTTAAATGCATCAGACCTGGGTAACCCGGACCGACCGGAGCTCCTGCAGGAGATTCACCGCAATTACAAGCCCGACCTTCTCTACTGCCTCGGGGCCCACGAATACGGCACCGTCTGCCCCGGGTTCATGACCATCGTCGAGAAGAACGGGCGCTACCACGCCCGGCACGTGACCAGGGGCGAGGTGTCCGAGACAACGAGCGAGAGCGAGCTGCACAAGGCGCTCAAGAACCACACCGCCGAAACAGCCAGCCGGGAGGGCTTCAACGTCTCCGTCGAAGACCGAGCCGTACATGGTCGCCGTCGTACCGATGTAACGGTCGCCGGGGTCGGCGGTAAGAAGATCGGCTACGAGATCCAGATCTCGCCGATCGCGAGTGGTTCTGTGGACAACAGGACGCGCACTGCAGTGGGCGACGGCCTGACACCGCTGTGGCTCGTGACGAACGAGAACTCGCTCGCCATCGATCGGGCGCCTTGGGCCCGGCTGAACGTCCAGCGATGGCAGGACGTGGGCAGTGGGGACGCCTTGCGCGTACGAGGAGGGGTGAAGGCGTTGCGCATGGTCCGCTGCGACTGGAGCACTCAGCGCGAATGCCCCAGAACGGGTACGCGCTGTGGCGGTTGGCACGCCACGTGGGAATCGACGCAGGCGCACTACGACGACATGGTGCGCATGACGGCTGCGGGTGAGCTCGTGACGCTGTTCATGCGAGCGCGCGCAGGGCGGCGGCGCGGCTGGCACATGTGGGTGAAGCCGTCGGACAAGGCGGAGTTCCTCCAGGGCCGTCCGGAACCGGAGCCCTATCTGCCGGCGTCGGCTGCCGGCTCGACCGCCACGCTCCTCCCCGCCGAGCCGCTCCCGCCCGACCCGCACTGCCGCTATGGCGAGGACACCGGGATTCGCACGGAACTCGCGCGTCCCCGCGACAGTGGCGATCCCATCGATGCCTCCGACTGGCTGTCGAAGGAGCCGCCGCCCGAGTACAGGTCCACGTGGAACGTGGACGGCTGGGAGATTCCCGGCGACGTAGTGGCGGCGAGGCTGGCGCTGGACTCCGCCCTTCAGCACCTGAAAGCACTCGCCGACACCCTCCCAGCGGGAGCAGACATCGCAGCGGGACGAATCGACATCACGCACGCAGACCGACAGCGGTGGCTCGCAGCCCAGGAAGAGTGCAGGCGACTGGCCGCCGCACTGGCGACCCAACCATGGCTGCCCACGACCCACGACCCGTTCAGTGCCCGCAGGGCTCTCTTCGCCGCCGCACGCAAGGCTGAAGCCGTGGACTCCGCCAACGCGACGTATCAACCTTAGAAGAGCTCGCCTTGTCCAGGCTTTTCGGCGTAGGGGAACACGCGGGTCTTCTTGGTGACACGGCGTGGCTCTGTGGCGACAACCCTGCCGTCCAGCATCTTCAGGGGGTTGGTCGGTCGCGTTCGATGCTGGCGGCGAATGCCGCGGCCTGACGGACGCAGTCGGCGGCATCCTTGGTGATCTCCGAGCCGCTGAAGCGCACGATCCGCCAGCCGTCGAGTTCGAGTTCGCGCTGCCTGGCCCGGTCTCGGGTGAAGGCTTCGGGACTGGAGTGCCATGCGTACCCGTCGAGTTCGATGCCGATTTTCTGTTTGGGCAGAGCGAAGTCGATGCGGTACCGACCGCCGAAGACTGGGTGCTGAGCCTCCAGGCCGTTCAACTCACGTGGCATCTGTTGCACGTAGGCCCCCCAGAACGCCTGCTCAATAGGGGACTCAAGGTTGGGGGATAAGCGCACAACCTCCTTGAGGGCTTCAAGGGGAGTCGCGGCGGCGATGGTGCTGGAGGCGCAAGAGAAGGCGAACCACAAATCGTTGGTGGCGCTGTCCGCGATCCCGATACCAACCTCGCTGGCCTCCGACAACCATCCGAAGGTCTGGGGTGTCTCGGGCGCTGCGATGACAATGGTCTTGCCGCGTCCCTTGGCGTAGCCGATCTCGACGAGCGTGCCGTAGGCAGTGAGGTCGTCGAGCCAGGCGAACACGATGTCTGCTGTGTCGATGGCCGAGAGGCAGAGTTCCCGTACCTGATTCCTCTTGGGCAGGTTTTCGTAGGTGAAACAGGGAACAGCGCCGTCGTTGCCGCAACCGTGGGTATTGGGGCCGTGGCCACAGCCGTGGTCGTCGCTGACGAAGTACGGGCCAACGTAGTCGAAGAGGCCAAGAACGCTGCGCTTCAGGACGGGCCACGGCTCGGAGGGATGGTCGGTTTGATCACGTCCGTTACCGGATGGCGCGGCCGTCGCGTTGGTGCGGGACGACGTCGACGTATTGCCTGCACCAGATCCTTGAAGCTCTCACGGAGATGACGGAACCCGTCTGACGCACTTCGTCCGGCGGGGCCGACCTGGAGTGGGACGGCGAGCGTCGAGGACGCTGCCGAGGCGTTCGGCTTGTCGAGATCGAAGAGCTATCACCTCGTTCGCCGAGGAGCACGTCGTCACCGCCTCGCTCCTCCACGTACTCGAGAGCGGCGAGCCGGAGTGCAACGGAGCCGCCAGTCAAGCCGCAATCCGTCATGACCAACTGCACGACCACGCCCCGCCGCAGCAAGGGCCGGCGGGGCGTCGTCGTATCAGGTCCCGTCTACGCAGGGCCCCCGCCGGAGCAAGCCGACGGGGGGTCCTCACCTGTCACGAGCGTTCACAGAAGCCCCTATCGCGGGGGCTCGTAGGAAGGCGGACTGCATCATGCCACGGGAGCCGGAACCGCCCAGGTCACATCGCGTTTCAGGGCAGCCTTCGACGCCGGGCGGGCTGTAGTGCCAAGGTCCAATTTCAGGTCAGAGAAGCGGTGCGGGCTCCCCGACGAAGCGGGCGAGCTCCTCTGCGGCACCGCGTGGCAGGCCGGCGACCGCGGTCTCTGGCAATGTCGTGATGACGGTTCGCAGCCGCGCGCAGAGCTCTGGCAGGGCCCAGGCCGAGGCAGGGGCGGTGACGGCGGCGAGCAGCAGGTCGCCCTCGTAGAAGTAAGCGTCGAGCAGCGGCTCCTCGATCAGCAAGCGCACGGCGAGTGGAAGGACGTAGGGCAGTGCCACCTGCTGTGCAATGAGGGTGCGCAGATCCGCGGGACGGAGTTCGTCCAAGGGGACACACCGCAGCTCGTGCACGGTGCGCACCAGATGTGTCGCGTCAGCGGCAGGAGGCATCCAGCGGGGTGGGTCCAGTTCGTCGAGCATGCGGTCGAGGTACAGCAGATGGCCCGTGGGCTTCATTCTCACCAGGCCGCTGTGTGCTCTCAGGCCGGACCAGGTGGAAGACCTCGCGTGCCACGTAGCGTCTGAGGCAGCGGACGATTGCCCGTCGCGTCTTGCCTTGCGCCTGCGCCGTTGAAAGTAGTCCCGGGTGCGGGGGTCGAACCGGAGACGCGCGTACACGATTCGATGGAGTGCCGCGTTGGCCTGCCGGTCTCCCCCGCGGTTGAGCCGCCAGCATCGCTCCCGCCCTGATGAATGCTCGATGGGGCTGACCCCGCACAGCACCGCGAACGACGCCTCGCTGGATAGGCGTTCCGGGTTGTCACCCATCGTGATGACCAGGGTGGCGGCGCTGTCCGGTCCGATTCCCACGGGTGCCAGCAACTGTGGGAAGTGATGCTCCATGAGCCGGGCCAAGCGCCGGCTGAGGACACGGATCTGCACGGTTGGCTGTTCGATGCGCTGGGCCAGCAAGGACAGGGTGATGCGGGTGGCTTGGAGCACGTTGTGCCCGGCATCGTCATCCTCCTCGACGCCGCCGAAGCCCGCGCAGGTGCGGAACAGCGCGGTGTTGCCCAGTCCGGCCAACTCCTCCCGCAGTACGGGGTCGGCGGTGACCAGCACGGCCTTGAGTTGATTGTCGCCTGCGTGCGTGCCTTGGCCGCGGAATCCTTCGCCAGTTTGAACATCCGCTCGCTCTGCACCGGGCCGTCGCCGGCCTTCGCCCGTACACGGGCCCGGCCGCTCATACCGCCCGTGCCGCTTCCTGTGCATCGACCGGGTCCGACTTTCCGTTCCTGCGACGGGCCGCACGGTTGGGCCGGTTCACGTCGATCACCTCGATCTGCTGCGTCAGCAGGAAGCGGGACAGCCCTGCTCCGCAACTGCCGGTCCCTTCCACTCCGGCCCGCGTCACCGGCCGGAACTCACGCGCCCACTCAAGAAGCAGGCCCGGATGCGGTGGCAGGAAGGCCGCAGTGCCGAGCACCTCACCGGCCCCAGAGAGCACGGCGGCGACATGAACATTCCGCTGCGTGTCCACGCCCAGGATGGTCTCCCCTGCGGTCAACGGTAACGGGCGCGTCACTGGAGCAGTGAGCGTGCTGGTCATGGCATCCGCCTCCCGACTGAACGACATCGAGGGCCTGCACCAAGCCGGGCGAGCGGTCGGAACCGTGATTGCGCTGTATTGGCAGGGCCCCTATTGGGACACAACCCACAGGCTCGGTGCGGGCACGCACCGTCCTACGCCCGAAGATCGACACCTCCGTAACGAAGCACCCGGCCAGCTCTCACACGAGTCAGATCCCGGCACGGGACGGCACCCGTCGGATTCTCCCCGCACAGCCACCCAGCGACGGTGTGCTTCCGGAAGTCCCGCTTCGCAGGGGCAATTGTGGTAAGTGCGGTCCCGCACGGTTGGCCTGCTGTTCCATGAACTCAGCCGACGCCGACAAGCCCCGACGGCTCGCTTCAGGTAATCCGGTCATCCTTGCCCTGCGGAGACCGTCGGCAGAAGAGGCCGGACCTCGCAAGGGCGTCGCACGCCCCGAAAAGGAGTACCGCTTGTGAGGCAGTTCACTGGTACAGGACTGGACTGGCGGGCGCCGCAGACTTAGCTTCCATGGAGAGCATGTGTCCCTTATGGGCCTTTTCTGGGGCGCGGCGGACTGGTGCAAAGCAGGACGGGTCGACCGGTGACCTTGCGGGCAGCCGCCCGGACCAGACTGCAGGGCGCATGAGGAAGATGCGGCGTACTTCGCGCCGGCACTACCAGTGGGCGACCAGCCCCCGGAAGGTGGACAAGTGAGTGAAGACGCCGTCTGGGTCAGAGGCGTGACCGGCATCCAACTGCATCACGTGACCGATCTTCAGGACGCTCGTCGGTTCCTGGGCAATGCTGTCATGGCGCTGAGCGCCGCCCATGTGAGAACGGGCGACGCCAGGTTCTCCGGTCTCGCCGACCAGCTCAAAGGGGTGGTCGCCCAGACGAACGACCTGGAGGGCGAGGCACGGGAGAGCATGCACCGGCTGCACTCCACGGATCCCGAGCGGTTCGTGCGCTGCCGGGAGGGCGAAGAGCCCTGGCCGGACGAGCTCCAGGCGGGCTTCGTCCCGCGCCACACCTGCCGGGACGAGTGCCTCTACCACGACCATGAGGTGCTGGACGGCATCCTCCAGTGCACCTGCGGTCGGCCTCCGTGCCGCGCGTGCACGATCGCGGGCGCGCCCTGACGTGGAGAGCGGAGCGTGCTGTCCCGGTCCGCCTGTGCACGGGCGGTGACGCCCAGCCGGCTCCGACCGTGTATGTCAGACGGTGTACGAGCGGGCCCCGGTCCCGGCCAGCCTGCCACCCTCCACGATGAGGTACTCCTGACGAATCGGGCGGTCGTCGAACCAGCATTCCAGGATTTCCCGGACGCCTGCCGCGTACCTGGCTTGTGCGGAGAGTGTCGAACCGGATACGTGCGGTGTCATGCCCTCGTGCGGCATGCTGCGCCAGGGGTGGTCCTCTTCCGGTGGCTCGGGGTACCAGACGTCACCGGCGTAGCCTGCCAGATGGCCTCGTTCCAGAGCGCGTACCACGGCGTCCCGGTCGACGATCAACGCGCGGGCTGTGTTGACGATGTACGACCCGCGCTTCATGGTCGCCAGCATCTCGTCGCCGAAGAGGTTCACCGTCTTGGCGTGCAGCGGCGCATGGATGGAGAGCACGTCGACGGTGGCCGCCAGTGACCGGGCATCCGCGTGCCAGGTCAGACCCAACTCCCGCTCGAGGTCCGGTGGCAGTCGGTGCACGTCGTTGTAGTGCAGCTTCACCTCGAACGGCTTCAGCCGGCGGAGCACTGCCAGGCCGATCCGTCCGGCGCCGAAGACGCCGACGTCCATGCCCTCCAAGTCGTAGTTCCGCGAGACGCTGTCTGCCACATGCCAGCCTCGGCGGGCGGTGACCCACTCGTGGGCGGGCAGATAGTTGTGGACGAGGGCGAGGATCTGCATGACCGCGTGCTCTGACACGCTGATGCTGTTGCTGTAGGTGACCTCCGCAACAGTGATGTCATGCTCGATGGCGCTCGGGAGGTCCACGTGGTCCGAACCGATCCCGGCTGTGATCGACAGCTTCAGGCGCGGCGCGCGCCGAATCCGGTCAGGGGTGAGATAGGCGGGCCAGAACGGTTGCGAGATCACCACCTCGGCGTCGTGGAGTTCCCGTTCCAGCACGGAGTCGGGTCCCTCCTTGTCGGAGGTGACGACCAGTGTGTGGCCGCGTTCCTCCAGGAGCGGACGCAGACCAAGTTCGCCGGAGACGCAACCGACCAGCTCACCCGGCCGGAAGTCGAGGCCACGGGGGGTTGGCGCCGTCTGCCCTCCGGGGTAGTCGCTGATGACGGGGATCTCATCTCGGGCATACCTGGGCGGGTAGCCGTCAACGGGATCCGGATAAAGCACCGTGAGGATCTTTGCCATGGCCGTACTCCCACGAAGGCCGGCGCACAGGCGTGGTCCGGTAACCGCGCATTCGCTCCGGCCGGCCTTCCTGTCCAGTCCCGAGTGACCAGGCCCGCCGCACGACAAACGGGCCCGGACACACTGACCGCGCCCGCACAGCCCCGACCGAGGAATTCTGCGATGCGGAATACACGCGTTCGCCACCCGGTGGGGCCCGCCGCGGCATACCCCGCCCATTCCGCACGGCGGCGCAGGGCGGCCCAGGGCACCGCCCACTCGGCTTGACACCCCGCCATCAGAGGCGTTGCCTGAAATAAGAGGCGGCCCCTCCCGGTGTTCGTCGGCTCGACCAGAACCGCGCCCACGGCCCAGGGCCGGGAGCGTGGCGGGCGGAGACGGCTCATGGCGACATATGAGTATTCCTGCAACCGCTGCGGATCGTTCGACGTCAAGCTGCCGATCGGCACGGCGCCGACCGAGCAGGTCTGCCCGCGGTGCTCGAGTTCGGCTCGACGTGTGTACTCGCCTCCCGCGACTGCGTTCACCTCGCCTGCGGTCGCGAGCCTGCGCGAGCAGGAGGAAAAGTCTCGGGAAAGCCCCGCGGTGGTAACGCGGGTGCCTCCCGAGCAGGCCGCGCCGAGGCCGACCCATCCGGCCCTCGCCCGGCTCCCCCGGCCTTGAGCGGGAAGCGGCGCGGCCGGATCGGTCCAACGCCCCACTCAGGGAGGGGGCACAGGGCGGCCGCCATTACCGCCGCCTCGCCGCAGGCACGGTTTACGGACAACAGCATCTCGGTCGCATGACCGCCCGGCGGGCCCAGCGCTCGCTGAGCGAATATCGGGAGGTGTATCCCCTTGGCCAACGTCGGACTTCTCTTCGTGGGCGCGGTGCTGTTCCTGAACGGGTTGATGCTGCTGGGAAAGGTCGACACCCGGGCAGCCGCCATATTCAATCTCTTCGTGGGTGGCCTTCAGGTCCTCACACCTACATATCTCATCATCGCCGCAAATCGGGACCCCGACCAAATTGTACTTGCCTCAGGCATCTTCCTTTTCGGTTTCACATACCTGTATGTAGGAATCGGACTGCTCATGGGGCTCGACTCGACCGGCGTGGGCTATTACTCGCTGTTCGTGGCCGTCGTGGCTGTGGGTTATTCATTCGTCAGCTTCCGACTGTTCGATGATGAGCCGTTCGGAGTGATATGGCTCTACTGGGCGTTCCTCTGGTTCCTTTTCTTCCTGCTACTAGGACTGAAACTGGACACCTTGACGCCTTATGTCGGCTGGGTTACCGCGATCGAAGGCTGGGTGACCGGCGTCATACCGGCATTCCTGCTGCTGTCCGGTTACTGGGTCGCCGAGAACTTCTATGAAATGGCGATCGCCCTGGGCGCGTTCGGCGTCCTGACGTTCGCCGCGCTGTGGATCGTGCTCCGCCGGAGGCGGCCCGGCAGGCCCGCGGAGGAGTACGGCGCCCCGGGCCACCCGGCCGGCAGTCCCGGCTAGCGGTCCGCCTGATGACCACCGCCGACTCGTCGACAGGAAGGCCGGGAGGTGGTTGAAACGCAAGAAACAGAGACGCAAGCGGCATGAGGGGTGCTCGGAGCACACCCCCGGACCCCACACCGCGTCCGCTCACCCGTACAGAACAGATCATGGAGTTCACATGCCTGACGTAATCTTCAGCGTCGACCAATCCCGGTCGATGCGCGACCAGGATGTACCTGGCCACAACAGGTGGCATCCGGATGTTCCGGTCGCCGCGATGGTCCGCCCGGGGGACGAGTTCCGCGTCGAATGCCGGGAATGGACCGACGCGCAGATCGGCAACAACGACTCAGCCAACGATGTCCGCGACGTCGACCTGAAGGCATGTCACATGCTCAGCGGGCCGATAGGCGTCGAAGGCGCGGAACCGGGCGACCTGCTCGTCGTGGACATCCTTGATCTCGGGCCGGTACCGCAGCAGGTCGGGGACGCACCGGGTGAAGCCTGGGGATACACCGGCGTCTTCGCCAAGGCCAACGGCGGAGGCTTCCTGACGGACTACTTCCCCGATGCCTACAAGGCGATATGGGACTTCCATGGGCAGGTGGCGACCTCCAGGCACCTTCCCGGTGTCCGCTTCACCGGCATCACCCACCCGGGTCTCTTCGGCACCGCGCCGTCCAAGGAGCTGCTGCAGCGGTGGAACAGGCGTGAGCAGGCCCTGATCGACACCGACCCCGACCGGATACCGCCTCTGGGACTCACGCCCGAACCCGATCAGGCCCTCGCCGGCCAGGCGACCGGATCGGATGCCGAACGTGTTGCCCAGGAAGGGGCCCGCACCGTTCCCGCGCGGGAGAATGGCGGCAACCACGACATCAAGAACTTCACTCGTGGATCCCGCGTCTTCTACCCGGTCCATGTCGCGGACGCCAAGCTGTCAGGCGGCGATCTGCACTTCAGCCAGGGAGACGGTGAGATCACCTTCTGCGGCGCCATCGAGATGGGCGGTTACATCGACTTCCACGTCGATCTGATCAAGGGGGGCATGGAGAAGTATGGTGTCACCACCAACCCCGTCTTCATGCCGGGCAACGTCGAGCCGCGGTACTCGGACTTCATCTCCTTCATCGGGATCTCCGTGGACCACGACACCGACACCAACTACTACCTGGACGCGACGGTGGCCTATCGCCGCGCCTGCCTCAACGCCGTCGAGTACCTGAAGAGGTTCGGTTACACCGGTCAGCAGGCGTACTTGCTCCTCGGTGCAGCCCCCATCGAGGGTCGCATCAGCGGGATCGTCGACATCCCCAACGCCTGCTGCTCCCTCTACCTCCCGACCGGGATCTTCGACTTCGACGTCCGTCCCACTGCGGAGGGACCGAAGGCCACAGACCGCGGTCAGTGTGCCGTGACCACCTGAAGCCGATCCGCTCCCCCTGACCGGGGATCCGGCACCACCGGGCCTTGACTCCGATCGGCACAAGCCGCCCGGAGCCCGGGCCCGGCCTGGCTGCGGGTGCCGAGGTGGACCTCGACATGATGCGGCCGAAGGCGCGGGAGGCGTTCTTCGACCTCGCGGCCCTCATTGCCGAAGACTCCGCGCCGCCTGCGGAAACCAGGTTGTCGCGAGGGGCGGCCGGCACTGCTGCTCGGGCCACGCGAGATCGGACATGACCGGCTCTTGCTGGATCTACGTCGAATGGCACTACGGCCGGATATGCGCCCTTGCGATCGGCACCGCATGGAAGGCCCTCCAGGAAGAGGGGCGCATCCCCAGGGGAAAGTCCATGCCGGTGATCGATCCGGTCGCCGCCGAGCAAGACAAATTACCCAGGGCGGGGTCGATCACTCAGCACAGCGTGCGGACGCGGTCCCCGTCTACGCCGGACGCCCGCCGAAGCAATCCGACGGGGGTCCTGACGTGTCACGAGCGATCACAGGCGGGTCACAACCCCGCGGACGCACTCACGTCACAGGGCTCTGAACTGGACTTACGCGTTCACCCTGGATCAACTGGACGCCCCTGGACGGTTTCTACGACATGTGCCATGTGGTACCCAGGGAGGGTCCCAAGATCAGGACGGGAGCCTCTTCTGGCCCGTCAAAGCGGTATTGCAGGGTGTTCGGTGGTGTCTCACTCACCCGTCAGACCCTCTCATCTCTCACGGGATCTCACATGGCCGGTCCTCAACCTAACGGCTCGTGCTCCTCCCGCTGCGACAGGCCCGGCATTGCCGGAGTGGGTCCTCCGGGCGCGCGCCCGCACCCCGTCCCTGCGCCCAAGAGCTTCCTGTCTCGTCACCGCTTCCAAGTGGTCCGGGTTGCAGCACCGCGTGTGGTGAGGCCAGCGAGGCTCGGCATGACTCACCTGGAAACCTTCCGGAATCTCGCCCACCAGCAGTCTGAACACCACACGATGCACCAGGTCTGTCTTCCCCTGGTAAGAGACCGTGCCGCACCCCGACAGTCCCTCTCTGTTGCGGCTACCGGTCCACAGCCAGCAACCCGATTCCGGGTCCACCTCGATCTTGCTGGCCATACGGCTGGGCAAATCGCTCGGCTGATAGGCCGCCGCGCTCACGTTTGCCCTCTATCGCATTTATCGAAGATCCATGCAATTCATCCCACGTTGTGGCGGCTTCGCGAAGGTCCTCGACATCCGGCTTCACATACCACTTCTTCGTGGTCTTCACGTTCGTGTGTCCGGCCCACCGCGCAAGGATGTGATCTGGCACACCATTGTTTGCCAGGTACGTGAGGCACGACGAGCAAGCGTCGTAGACACGAACGCGGCGAAGACCGCGGATTTCCATGAGCCGGTACGCCCGTCGCCGGAGCTGCTTGATCGTGAAGGCTTCTCCGGTCTCGTGCACCAGGACGTAGCCGGCGTTGCGGAACTCCTCCAACTCGCCGCTGCGCCAGACGGCGAGTTGGGTGTAGGCAGGTGAGAGATCCACGCTGATCCCGACCCGCCCGAGGGCCTCAGCAGCCGCTGCGGTGGTGCCGATGCCGCCGAAGGGGTCCAGGGCGATCCCGAGCGGCGGGGCGTAGCCGAGCACGGGCCCGCACGGCTCGTCGCCGTCTTCAAGCGGTTGCACGGCATCACGGTCGCGCCGGCACCATGCACCGCATCCTGGTGAGGCGAGGCCTCAACCGGCTCCGTGATCTGGACCTGCCCACCGGCGCGGCCCTGCGAGAGGTCATCCGCTACGAACACGAGCGCGTCGGCGACCTGGTCCACGTCGACGTCAAGAGGCTCGGGCGCATCCCGACTGGCGGCGGCTGGCGCATGCACGGGGTCGGCACCGATGCCGCTCGGGGCTCGATGACCACTCCAGGCTCGCCTGCACCGAGGCCCTGGACGACGAGGAGGCCGTAACCGCGGTCGCCTTCTGGCACCGCGCCGTCGCGTTCTTCGCGGCCCAGGGCATCACGCCGATCCGCCGGGTCCTGACCGGCAACGGCTCCTCCTTCCGCTCCCGGACCTGGGCCGACGCTCTTGCGAAGACGGGCACGAAGCACAAGCGCACGCGGCCCTACACGCCGCGGACGAATGGGAAGGTCGAGCGTTAGAACGGCACGCTCGCCCGGGAGTGGGCCTACGTGCGTGACTACACCTCCGAGCACGAACGCCGTGTCGCGCTCGCGGACTTCCTGAACTACTACAACCATGAGCGGCCGAACGCCGCGCTCGGAGGTCGGCCGCCGATCAGCCGGACCTCCGGCAGCGATTTACAGCGTCACGTTCGACCAGCCGCCGGAACCGCTCGACACCTTCCCGCAGTAGCCGGCGTTCGAGGACTTCGTGGAACCAACGTCCTGAGACATCACAGTCAGATAGTCCGCTGGGAGCTAAACCCTCGGCTTCTGCTTGGCTTTTCGGATCAGCCGGCGAGGAGGTCGGCGACCTCCCGGCGGACGTACGGCAGGTCGGTGTGCAGCGTGCCGGGGCATGCGGTGCTCGCCCAGTCGCGATGTCCGCTGATAGCCGGCACGGTCCGGACGGCGGTGCTGGCGGGATTGCGGTAGAGCACCTCGGCCAATGGATCCACCCCGTGCCGCCTGGCGAGTTCGGCCAGGAGTCGGGCCAGCGAGATGCGCGCCGCCGGGGTTGCGGACCGTCCGGTCAGTGTCCCCAGCAGGGCGATTCCGACGTTTCCGGAGTTGTATCCCCCGATGTGGGCCGCGGTGACCAGACGTCCGGCTCCATCGTGCGCGGGTGATCCGTCGGTGCCCGACCAGCGCCCCTCGTAGACCTGACCGTTGTCGTCGATCAGGTAGTGGTAGCCGATGTCACCGTACTCCGCGGCGTCCGTACGGTAGATCGCGCGGACCCGCGCGGCCGGGGCCAGGCCGTCACCGCCGTCCGCGGTGTGGTGAACCGTCAAGGTTTGGACGGGGTAGTACGCGGGGGGCCAGATCTCGGTGCCGCTGGCGTCGTGGCGCAGAGCCTCGTTCGCTCCCCACTGCGCCCGGGACAGCAAGGGGTAGGTGGCTGCCGCGGCCGGGCGCGCCGCCGCCCCCAGCAAGGCCGCGGCGCCAAGGGTGCCGAGGAACAGCCGGCGCGGTACCGGGGGGCGGGGGCGTCTGGTGCCCGGGCGGTCATGGCGGTCCGAAAGTTCCATTCTGTACGTCTCCCTGTCCATTTTCGTCCTGTTCGTGCTGGAGGACTGCTGCGATGACAGCGGGACAACGGACCGGGCCGCAGTCCGCCGCGGGTCGGCCCGGGAGGCTCGAGGCCCATCACCCCGATCACGTTGGCGGACCGGTCGAACTCGGCCTTGGTTCCCGCTTCGGGGTGCCTCGGACGGCGAACCCATTGCCTTCACGGCAAGGGTCCCGCCCGGATTCGGATGCGCGATCGGCACGGAGTCCCGCCGTAACACGGCCCGCTGTCCGGCCGTCCCCGAGGGGAGTACGGGCAGTGGGCCGTGTGTGCGGCCGGCGGAGGGATCAGCAGCGGTGAGTGCCGGCGAAGTCCCAGAACTCGGACTTGGTCTCCGGCCCCGCGATCCCATCGACAGCGAGGTTGGCGCCGTGGAGGTTCAGGTACCTCTGCAGCGCCTTGATCGTGTTGGGGCCGACGATCCCGTCGATGGAATCGTTGTAGTAGCCCAGAGTTTCGAAGAACTTCTGTGCCGCCTTCCAGCTGTTGGTGCCCAGCTGCCCGTCGATGGTGCCCGGGGAGTGACCCCTGTCGCGCAGCAAGCACTGCCAGCTCTTCGCATGGGCGGTGTCCAGCCCCAGGTTGACCACGGCGAGCGGGGCGACGGCCTCCACGGTCGCCGTCCGCGCCGAGGACTGCGCGGGCGCCGCGAAGCTGGTGCCCGCCCCCGCCAGGCCGCCGACCGTGAGCGCGGCAACGGTCGCGGCGGTGACACACGCCCGCTTCATGATCTTCGATCGCATCCGGAAGAACCCCTTCGTCTCGTAGAGCACCCCAGTGCTGCACCGGGATTCGAGACCACCTTGTCAGCCCGGTCGGCTCGTCCGGATACCTTTGCGTGCTGGCGCAAAAGACCAGGTCAAGGAGGGGAATTTGATGCTCCGTATCCATTCGCAGGTCTCGGTGAGGTGGACCTTGCAGCCGTCCCAGAAGATGCCGCGCTTCACACTGCCCCGTGCGTCGGTGTCGTAGGGGGTGACCAGCCGCTCCGCGCCCGGCGGACGGTCCTTGAGGTCCTGGCGACGGACTTGTCCGTGGAGGAGTTTCACCGGGCCGCCGAGGATATCCGGATCACCCGCAAGACGCTGCTGGACCCGACCGAGCCGGTCCCGCCCGCGCCGCCGCCCCCGCAACTGCCGGACCATCCGGCCTACCACACCCAATACCGTCAACAATGCCCGTCTGAAGCTCAAGCGGTCGTCGAACGCGGAATCCTGGTCGAGACCGAGCAGGACTTGTTCACCCAGCCACGGCCGTAGCCCGCCCGGCGCCGCCGCTACCTGCCCGCTCACCCCGGACGAAGCGGCGAATCAGACACAGGTCTCATACCGCCCTCTGAAGCCACCCTGGAAGTGTTCTGCCTTCTCACCGCGCTAGTCCTGCGAGCGAGGTGACCGACATCCACTGTTAGCCTCGTGCGACTCTGACCGCTCCTCACCATAAAGCAGGGGGATTGAATTGCGCATCAAGCGAATAGTTCAGGGCGGAATGTCCGCACTGGCCATGGGCGCTGTCGCGGTGGCCATGGTGCCGGGCTCGGCGCAGGCGGTGGACTGGGACCACGGACCGCTGTACGACAGGGGTAAGCACGCGGCGGCCTACATCGAGGAGCGCGGCGACTACCTCAGGGTCTGTGACACCAAGACCGACGGCAAGAAGGCGTGGGTGAACGTCTTCGACTACGACAGCGGCGACCTCCTGTACAGCCTCACCGACACGAAGAACGACGGTAAGTGCAGCTACCGGGACGCCTCGGACGGCGGCAAGTACAACCTCGCGGAAGACCGCAAATTCGATGTCATAGTCTCGCATGAGCCCTCGGATAATTCGGGCTCCTACCACTTCCAATTCCTCAACGATCACTAATTCCTTTGTGACGGGCCATCAGCTTCGCTGATGGCCCGTCGGTGAGCTCTCCGCCTCGTCCAAGAGACTCATCCTCGATGGCGTACCGGACTTCCACGCCGAAGCGCGAGCCGTCGCCCACATGCTTGACGGCTTGTGGGATATCGCGAGGCCGCTGATCCCAGAGCAACGAGCACGGCCACAGGGCGGCGGAACATCGAACACCCCTGATGAGACGCTGTTCGCGGCCATCATCTACGTCCTGGTCAGCGGCTGCGCATGGCGCCGACTTCCACCGTGCTCCGGCATATCGAAGTCGACGGCTCACCGCCGATTTCTGATCTGGTCGAGAGCCGGCGTCCGGGGCCGCCTCCACGAGGCCGTGCTGCACCGTCTCGACGACGCCGGCCTCATCGACGTCACCCGCGTCGTCCTCGACACCGCGCACGTCAGGGCTAAAAAAGGGGGCGAACACACAGGCCCGAGCCCCGTGGACCGGGGCAAGCCGGGTTCCAAGATGCACGTCCTGTCCGACGCGAACGGACTGCCCCTTCTCGTCGGTATCTCGGCCGGCAACACCCACGACAGCGAAGGGCTGAAGCCCATGATCGAGGGGCACCGAACGAGACACGACACGACCCCTACCGCGGCCGGCACTTCAAGCCTCAGCGCCTGCACGCTGACAAAGCCTACGACCGGGCCGACCTGCGCAGATG
>NZ_BMWC01000030.1 GCF_014651035.1 Streptomyces lomondensis | reverse complement strand
CTCATGACGACGCACCACGAACAGACCAACGCACCAACCACTTTGCGGACACGACCTAGGGGCGCCGGCTGCTCACTCGCCCGCGTACGCCTTCTCCAGGGCGGCGATGTCGAACTTGCCCATCGCCATGAACGCCTCGGTCACCCGGGCCGCCTTCGCCGGATCCGGGTCGGTGACCATCTCGTCGAGCCGGTCCGGGACGACCTGCCAGGACACGCCGTACTTGTCCTTGAGCCAGCCGCAGGGGCCGGGCTCGCCGCCGTTCTCGGTGAGCTTGGTCCAGTAGTAGTCGATCTCCTCCTGGTTCTCGCAGAAGATCATGAAGGAGACCGCCTCGTTGAACTTGAACTGCGGTCCGCCGTTGAGCCCGAGGAACTTGTGGCCGTTGGCCGTGAACTCGACGGTCATCACAGTGCCGGCGGGCTGGAGCGCTCCCTCGGGGTAGCGGGCGATCTTGCCGATGCCGGAGTTCTTGAAGATCGAGACGTAGTGGTGAGCCGCCTCTTCGGCCTGGCCGTCGAACCAGAGACAGGTGGTGAAACCGTCGGACGCCATGAGTTCCTCCCGGAGCGTGGATCGCTGTCATGGGTGTCGACCGGCCGGCGCTCCGGAACTCATCGGTCCGGCGGAAATTCGTTCGGCCGGGCCACGCCCTCGACCACCGACACGACCACGCGACAGCGCACGCTCGCCTCGTGGCAGCGCGGGAGCGGCCGGTCCCGCGAGGGCACCGGGTACGCGGTCCCGCAGTCGTGCCGGCCGCAGACCCTCGCGTACGCCCTCACCGACTCGCCCGTCGGTCAACTCGCCTGGATCGTCGAGGAGTTCCAGGACGGAGTTCGGGCGTTGTTCCGCCCGTTGCGCGAAAAGGGCTGAGCCGGGCGCTCTGCCGGTGGCGGATCTGCCCACGGCAGACAGCCGTCGTCCCGGCATCGTCCGAGGTCGACAGTGGAGTCGACGGCACTTCCACGGCACTTCGGCCACGACGAGGAGAACCGATGACTCCACTCACGACACTCGCCCCGCGGGCGGAGGAAGGCGACACCCCTCCGACCCGGTTCGACGACCATCTGGCCGCGCAGTTGCTCGCCCAGCGCATCGTGCTGCTGGGCACGCAGGTCGACGAGGTCTCCGCGAACCGGGTCTGCGCGCAGTTGCTCGTGCTGTCCGCGGAGGACCCGCGCACCGACATCAGCCTGTACATCAACAGCCCGGGCGGGGCGGTGCACGCGGGCCTCGCGATCTACGACACGATGCGGCTCGTCCCCAACGACGTCTCGACCCTGGCCCTGGGATTCGCGGCCAGCATGGGCCAGTTCCTGCTGAGCGTCGGTGCCCCGGGCAAGCGCTACGCCCTGCCGAACGCGCGGATCATGATGCACCAGCCGTCGGCGGGCATCGGCGGCACCACCGCCGACATCGAGATCCAGGCGGAGAACCTGGAGTTCACCAAGCGGACCATCGAGCGGATCACCGCCGAGCACACCGGCCAGAGCCCGGAGACCGTCTCCCGGGACGGCGACCGGGACCGCTGGTTCACGGCCGAGGAGGCCAGGGAGTACGGCATGGTGGACCGGGTCGTGGAGTCCCTCGCAGACATCCGCCCGGCGGCCGGCCGACGCAGGATCGGGCTTCAGTGATGGGGACGTACACGATTCCGAACGTCGTCGAACGCACCCCGCAGGGCGAGCGGTCCTACGACGTGTTCAGCCGGCTGCTGTCCGAGCGGATCATCTTCCTCGGCACCGAGATCGACGACGGCGTCGCCAACGTCGTCATCGCGCAGCTCCTCCACCTGGAGTCGTCGTCCCCGGAGAGTGAGATCGCCGTGTACATCAACTCCCCCGGCGGCTCGTTCACTTCGCTGATGGCGATCTACGACACCATGACGTTCGTGCAGGCGCCGATCTCGACGTTCTGCGTCGGGCAGGCGGCCTCCACGGCGGCCGTGCTGCTGGCCGGCGGGGACCCCGGGCGGCGGTTCGTGCTGGAGCACGCGCGTGTGCTGCTCGGCCAGCCCGCCACCGGCGGGCAGCGCGGCATGGTGTCCGACCTGGCGCTCCAGGCCAAGGAGATGGTGCGCATCCGCTCCCAGGTCGAGGAGGTGCTGGCGCGGCACACCCACCACGACGTGGCGACCCTGCGGGCCGACATGGACCGCGACAAGGTGTTCACCGCGCAGGAGGCGGTGGCCTACGGGCTGGCCGACGAGGTGCTCGGCCGGCGCTGCGCGGGGGTCTGAGACACCGGCCGGCCGGCACGCGGGCTCAGGCGGCGAGGCACATGCCGTCGTGCGACGACGTGGACGTCCCGCGGCGGCTGACGCCCGGGTGCCGCGAGGTGACGCGGGTCAGTTCGCCCTGGGCCCTGGACAGCAGGTCGCCCAGGCCCAGTCCGAGGGCGTGGGCGGCGGCCGCGAGGACCTCCGAGGAGGCCTCTTTGCGGCCCCGCTCCACCTCCGAGAGGTAGGGCATGGAGATCCGGGCCGCGTCGGCGACGTCCTTCAAGGTGCGCTCCTGCGCGAGGCGTTCACGCCGCAGGACGTCACCCACGAGGTCGCGCCACAGGGGCTCCTTCGGGGCGGGGACCGGGGGCCCTTGGCGTGGCGGAGCGGCGGTGGGGCGGGCCGCCTGGGGGCGCGCGCCGTGCGGACGCAGGGGGATGACGCGGGCTTCGTTCGGCACGTGGTTGCTCACTGTTCCAGCCTAGGAGCCCTGCTCGCCGGGGGAAGGGCCCGGCGTTCCGCTCTGGGTGAATCGCCGCAACGCGAAGGCCGGGCACCGGGGTTGGGGAGGCCGGGTCTCGGCCACGGTAGCCTGGATCCGCGGCCGGTTTCCGCCGGTCGGCCATTGGGGGGCATGTGTGGCGCCTGCCCGGGTACCCGCAATCCGGAAGGACCTAGGCAGATGTCCGCCATGAAGTTCGGGGAGAGGTAATGGAGACCGCCGTGATCCGGTCGAAGGCACAGGTCGTCGAAGAGAACGCCGAAGCCAGCACGGGTGACGGAGCACTGCCGGGAGTCGTGGACCCGCGGTCCGTGGCTCCACGGGACGCGAGGGAGCTGTCCCGCCAGTTCTTCCAGCGCCTGACGGAACTCGAAGAGGGCACGCACGAGTACCAGTACGCGCGCAACACGCTGATCGAGATGAACATGTCGCTCGTGCGGTTCGCGGCCGGCCGGTTCCGGGGTCGCGGCGACGACATGGAGGACATCGTCCAGACCGGCATGATCGGCCTGATCAAGGCCATCGACCGGTTCGAGCTGTCCCGCGAGGTCGAGTTCACCTCCTTCGCGCTGCCGTACATCGTCGGTGAGATCAAGCGGTTCTTCCGGGACACGACGTGGGCCGTGCACGTGCCGCGGCGGCTCCAGGAGCTGCGGGTGGAACTGGCCAAGGCGCGTGAGGAGCTCGCCAGCCGGCTGGACCGCGAGCCGACGGTCGCCGAGCTGGCCACGCTGATGAACATCTCCGAGAGCCAGGTCGTCGAGGGGCAGATCGCCGCGAACGGGTACAACTCCTCGTCGCTGGACGCCGCGCTCACCGGCGACGGGCCGGAGGGCGGCGAGGCCGTCCTGGCCGACTTCATCGGCGTGGAGGAGGACGGGCTGCGGCTCGTCGAGGACTTCCACTCGCTCGCCCCGCTCATGGCCGAGCTCAGCGAGCGGGACCGGCAGATCATCCACATGCGGTTCGTGGAGGAGGCCACCCAGGCGGAGATCGGCGAGCGGCTCGGCTGCTCGCAGATGCACGTCTCCCGGCTGATCAAGCGGATCATCACCCGGCTGCGCGAGGGCATGCTGGGCGAGCTGGGCTGCGCCTGACGCAGCCGGCCGGGTCGCGGGCGCCGTCCCGCATGCGGGAGCGGGACGGCGCCCGCGACGGTGTCCGGGTCCGGTCGTCCGGCTCCGTCACTCCGGCCGGCTCCAGAGGGTCACGGCAGCGGGCCACGGCTCGCAGAGCGCCCCGCCGGATTCCTCACCCGGAGGGCTCACCCACCGGTTTCGTCGGCGAGCGGCAGCACGGCGCGGACGCGCTTGCCCACCGGCACCCGTTCGACGCTGACCTGCTCCGCGAGCGCGTGGACGATCTCCAGGCCGTGCCGGCCGACGCGCTCGGGGTTGCGCGGGAAGATACGGGGCAGGGCGCAGCTGCTGTCGTAGACCGACACCGTCACCGCGGTGTCCGTGCCCACGAGCTCCAGGATGTACGGCCCGTTGCTGTGCCGGTCGGCGTTGGTGACCAGCTCGCTCACCACGAGCAGCACGGCGCCGTCGACGCGGTCGTCGATGCGCGCGCACCACTCGGTCCTGAGCTGGTCGAGGAAGAGCGCGGCGAAGGACCGCGCCTCGGCGATGCATCCCTGCTCGCCCGTGTAATGTGCCGCCCGCCTCAGCGGTTCCACGGGCACGTCGAAACCAGTCGGTATCACTGCCCCGTCCACGTGGTCGATCATTCGTTTCTCTCTGGGAAGCCGGACTGGCCGGACGCTCTGCACCAGTGCTCGTACCCCGAGCCGCGCGGTGCAGTCCTGACAGGTGTCCCTCCGTCCCGTGCCCTGGGCATTGTCCCCCGACCGCGGGGCACCCGGAAGGCACCAGGACCGGCCGAGGGCGGCCGGGCCGGATCGCCGGAGGTGTGCGGTGGCCTGGTGGATATGGCTGGTCATGGTGGTCGCGGCGCTCGTCGCCGTCACGGTGGTGACGCTCGCCGTGCAGGCCGGCCGGCGGTCGGGGACGGTCATCGCGGTCCGGCGCCGGCCCGGTGGGAAGGGCATGCGATGAACGAGCTGATGGCGGCGCGGAGCCTGACGACCCTGCCGGTGGTCACCCTGGGCGGAGACGCCGTCGCGCAGATCAAGGACACCGTCTTCGACGCCGCGGCCGGGCGCGTCACCGGCTTCACGCTCAGCGGCCGCGGCCTGCTGTCGGGCCCGCTGAAGCAGAGCCTGCCCTGGACGGCGGTGCACTCGCTGGGCCATGACGCCGTGATGATCCGTGACGCCCTCGCCCTGCGGGAGACGTCCGTCGTGGTGGCGCGCCGTGAGGCCCAGCAGGGCCGGGTGCTGCACGCGAAGGTGCTGACCGACGAGGGCACGGAGGTCGGCACGGTGCTCGACGTGATCGTCGAGGGCGGCACCAGCGGCCGTGTCGTGGGCTTCCGGATCGCCGCCGGCAAGGCGCTCGTGCAGGGCTCCCGACGCCGTCGGCACCGGGTGTACGTGCCGCGCGGCGAGACGCTCGCCGTCTCCGGCCGGGCGCTGGTCATCCCCGCGGACGCCACCCGTTACGTCGCCGACGACCTGCCGGCCTTCGTCGCCCGGGTCGGCGCCTTCCACGACGAGCGGAAGGGGACGCCGCCGTGATGCTGTTCTCCCAGGCGCGGGGCCTGCCGGTGCTGACGCTGACCGAGGCGGAGGAGATCGGCGTCCTGCGGTCGCTGACGGTCGACGCCGCGTCCGGTGTGGTCACCCACGTGCGGGTGCGGGGCAGGCACTCCCGCAAGGAGACCGTGCTGCCCTGGGGCGCCCTGCACGCCCTCGGCCCGGACGCCGTGCTGGTGCGCTCGGCCGCCGCCCCCGCCGAGGTGCCCGCGCACCACGAGCTGCCGGGTCTGAGGATCCTCGCCGAGACGGGCTACGAACTCGGCACCGTCAAGGACGTCGCGTTCGAACCGGAGACCGGCCGCGTCGAGGCGGTCGTCAGCGCCCACGGCGAGGTGCCGGCCGATCGTCTGCTCGGTCTCGGTGACTACGCCCTGGTGGTCCGCGCCGGGTGAGTCAGGAGGCCGGGGGCTGGTCCGTCGTGCCGTTCCCGGTGTCGTTCCCCGGCGGCGGAGGCGCCGGGGACTCGGTCGTCGGCGGCTCGGTCGTCGGCGGCTGAGGCGACGTCTCCGTCTCCGTCTCCGTCCCGGTCTCGGTCTCCGAGGTCGGCGGCTCGGTGGTGGGCGGCTCCGAGGTGGTCGTGTCGGTCGGCGACGTCGGTGTGGTGACGCTCACCGAGGGGGACGGCTTGTCCGGCTTCTCGGTCTTGCGGTCCTTCGTGCCCGTGTCGCCCTTGTGCCGCTCGAACCACTCGCCGTCGCGTTCGCACATGACGAAGACGTCGACCGGCTCCGGCGCGGGGGTCACCACGACGACGTTCGACGGCTTGTACCCCGGCCACTCGTCGCCGGTCGCCTTGGGCGCGCTCTGCTGGGCGACCGGCGGGGACAGCGGGTTGCCGCACGCGCAGCGCACCCGGGGCACGCCGCGGTCGTCGACGAGGACGGCCGTGCCGGCCTGGAGGACGGCCTGGTAGCTGGTGGCGGCGCCGTCTTTGTAGCCGTGGTTGGTGACGCGGGTGTCGATGCGCAGTTGCACCGGGGTGAGCGAGCGCAGATAGGCGGGGACGTCGGGCGGGTCCACGCGGGCGACCGAGGCGAACGCCCGTTGCTTCTCCGGAGCCCCCTCGAAGTACGTGATCTGCTGCTCCACGTCGCAGCTGGCGACGTTGCGGGTGCCGCCGTACAGGCCGGGCGCTCCGCCCTGCACGCCCTGGACGGCGTTCTGCGTGGCCAGCTCGGTGGGTGAGGGCGAGACCGGAGCGGCGGAGCTCTCCTTCGCCGTGGACTCGGTGAACGGGTCCGGGCCGGTGTCCGCCGCGGGCTGGAGGAAGACCTCGCCCTGGGAGGTGCTGGTCCCGCCGTCGGAGGCGCCGGTGCCGCCGCCGTCGGGGCGGGTGAGCACCACCGCCAGGAGCACGGCGGCCACGACGGCGGTGGCGATCAGCGCGACGCGGGGCACGGATCCCCACCACGGGCGGCGGGGCTCGGGCGGCTCGCCACCCCCGGTCGGCGGTTCGGGGGGCGGGCCGCCCCCCGACGGCGGCTGGGAGGGACCCGACAGCGGGCCCGAGGGAGGTCCTGTGGGGCGGCCGGACGACGGCGGTTCGACGCTCACGAGCTCTTCTTCCCGCGTGGGTTCTCTGCGGCATTCACACACCCGAAGTGTTAGATCCCGGCATGTACCGCTTCTTCCACTACGAGTTCATTGTGTGCTCCTGTCCCGTAGGCCTCGCAAGCCGACGCGGACGGACCTCCCAGCGGGCGCCCTCCCCGGGTGCTGCTTAGCGTGGCACCGTGAGTTCGCGCACCCCCTCCCGCCAGGCACGTACCTCCGGCGAGCGGGCCGTCGCCCGGCACGGCTGGGCGCATGCCCTCGCCACGGTGCTCGGCGGGCTGCTCGCCATGGCGGTGGTGGCCGCTCTCGGCCTGTGGGCGGCCGGGGCCGCCGACCTTCCGGACGGCGCGTTCGCCCCGGTCGTCGCGGCGACCATGGTCACGGCCGTCGGCGGCGCGGTGCAGCTCTCCGGGAGCGCCGGCGACCTGGCCGACACACAGGCGGGCCTGACCGTGATCCCCTTGTCGGTCACGCTCACCGGGGCGCTGGTGATCGCCTGGGGCTTCCTGCGGCCGTTGCGGCACCGCGCCGTCGCCGGTGCCGGGGAGCTGGCCGGGTGGGCCGCCCGGGTCGCGGCCCTGTGGCTGCTCGCGCTGATCGGCCTGACGCTCGCCGCCCGCCACACCTTCGACATCTCCCTCGGGAACGACGCGCTGGGCGAACTCGGCGACCTGTTCGGCGCCTCGCCGGAGATCGGCTTCACCACCGATGTGCCGCTGTCCGTGTTCGTCGGCGTGGTGTGGCTGGCCGGTGTGCTGGTGCTGGCGCTGCTGGTGTCGCGCGGGGCGCCGCTGCCGGCCGGGCTGCTGCGCTTCCAGGCCTCCGTCCGGCCGGCCGCGTACGCGATGGTCGCGCTGCTGCTCGCCTACGTCGTCATCGGTGTGGTCATCGCGCTCGTCGTCGCGGCGACGCGGGGACACGCGGCGGAGACCCTCGCCGTGATTTTGCTCGGCCTGCCCAACCTGGTGTGGCTGGCGCTGACGATCGGCCTCGGCGCCACCTGGAACGGCAGGGTGGAGGGGCCGTTCGGACTGCCCATGCCGCATGTGCTCGACGAGGTGCTGCGCACCCCAGACATCTCCGAGCTGAACCTGCGCACGCTGTCGGAGCACGACGGCCGGGTGTGGTGGCTGCTGGTCGTCGACATCGTGCTGCTGCTGGCCGCAGCGTTCGTGATGGCGGCCCGGTCACCGGCCCGGGTCCGGGCCTGGCAGCACGCCGTGCACATGGCGGTCGCACTCGCGCTGACGGTGTTCATGATCTGCCTCGTGGGGCGCATCTCGGCACACTACGGCCTGTCCGTGCTCGGCATCGGCGACCTGGGCGGCAGCCTCGCGGGCGAGCTGTTCCTCCGGCCCCGGCTGTGGGGCGCGGTCGGGCTGGCCGTCCCGTGGGGGCTGGTGACCGGGTTCGCCGGGGCGCTGCTGGCCCGGCGCGTGCGGCGGCGGGGCGAGGTGCGCCCAGGCCGGGAGAGCTGACGCCTGGCGGCTACGGCCGCGGCAGGAAGACCGGTTCGGCCCAGCGCGGGGGCGGCTGGGGCCGCTCCTCCCCCGCGCCCGGCCGCTGCCGGTCCCCCCGCGCCGGTGTCCGGACGGCTCCGGCCGGCCCGCCGCCGGTCGTCGCGGCGCGCAGCGCGGCCACGAAGTCGAGGCAGGACGGGTACCGGTCGTCGGGGCGCTTGGCGAGGGCCTTGGCGAAGACGGGGTCGGCCTGCGCGGCGATGCCGGGCCGGGCCTCGGTGAGCGGCGGCGGGTCGTCGTACTGGTGGGCCCACAGCAGGGCCATGTCGTCGTCCCGGCGGAAGGGCGGATGACCGGCCAGGGTCTCGTAGACGACGCAGGCGAAGCCGTACACGTCGCAGCGGGCGTCGACCGGCTTGCCGGAGATCTGCTCGGGGGCGACGTAGTCGAGCGTGCCGACGAACTGGCCGACCGTGGTGAAGCCGGTCAGCGACAGCGACTTCTTCGTCAGGCCGAAGTCGGTGAGGTACACGTGCTCGGGGTGGTCGCTGTCGGTGCCGCGGGAGACCAGGATGTTGCCGGGTTTGACGTCCCGGTGCACCAGGCCGTGGTCGTGGGCGGCGTCGAGCGCGGAGGCGACCTGGGCGGCGACGCGGACGGCGGTGGCGGGCGGCAGCGGGCCCTCCCGGTCGAGGAGGTGCCGCAGGTCGCTGCCGGCGACGTAGCGCATGGCGATGTACAGCACGCCGTCCGTCTCGCCCGCCTCGAACACCGGCACGATGTGCGGGTGGTCGATCGCGGCTGCGGCCCGGGACTCGTGGGTGAAGCGGCGCCGGAAGGTGTCGTTGCGGGCGAGTTCCGGGGCGAGCAGCTTCAGGGCGACGGTGCGTTCCAGACGCAGGTCGCGGGCCCGGTAGACGACGGCCATGCCGCCGCGCCCGATCTCCTGCTCGATCCGGTACCCGGCGATCTGCTGCCCGACCAGCTCGGAGGGCCGCCCCGAGAACAGGCTCGTCTCGCGGTTCAACGGGCATCACCCTCGGGCGACACGACCCGGGTGGGCGCCGCCTGGTCCGCCCGGCCCGCCCGCTCGACGTCCTCGGGGGAGACGACAGGCGTGGGCTCGGGGCTGCCGGACGATACGACCCTCGTGGGTTCGGGAGCGTCCGGAGACGCCCCCCGGCCCGGCTCGGGAGCATCTGAAGACACCACCCGGGTCGGCTCGGGAGCATCTGAAGACACCACCCGGGTCGGCTCGGGAGCGTCCGGAGACACCACCCGGGTCGGCTCAGGCGCCTCCGGAGACACCACCCGGGTCGGCTCCTGAGCCCCGGATGGCCTGGCCCCCGCCGGCCCCTGCGCCTCCGACGACGCCACCCGCGTCGACTCCGCGGCCTCGGACGGCGTGGCCTCCGCCGCTTCCGAAGCCTCGGGCGACGCAACCCGGGGCGACTCGGGAGCGTCCGGAGACACGACCCGCGTCGGCTCCGGCACCTCCGGCGACACCACCCGCGTTGACTCCGCGGCCTCGGATGGCGTGGCCCCCGCCGCTTCCGAGACCTCGGACGACACAACCCGGGGCGGCTCAGGAGCCTCGGGCGCCACGACCCGCGTCGGCTCCGGCGCCTCCGACGACACCACCCGCGTCGGCTCCGGAGCCCCGGATGGCCTGGCCCCCGCCGACCCCCGCACCTCCGGCGACACCACCCGCGTCGGCTCCGGAGCCCCGGGCGGCGTGGCCCCCGCCGACCCCCGCGCCTCCGGCGAGACCACCCGAGTCGGCCCGGCGGGTGCCGCCGATGCGGGCGGTTCGGACGGAGGGGCCGTCGGGTCCGGGTGAGGCGGCTCCTCGGGGACCACCCGCGTCGGGGGATGCACAGGCGCCTCGGCCCGGTGGGACGGCTCCGGCTCGGCAGCCCGGGGTGTCTCGTCCGTCGCGTACGTCGTCAGGCGGGTGCCGTCGGCGTACACCCAGTGCCCGTGGGCGGCGTCGTAGAGCCAGACGGACTCGCCGTCGACGACGACGCCGATCCGCAGCCCGTGGGTGCGGGTGCGGAAGGACTCCCGGTCGAGGCCGCCCGCGAGGTCCTCGACCGCGGACCGGTAGCGCGCCAGAGCCTGCTGCGCCCGGCTCAGCAGCGGACGCGGATCCGCGGTGCGGGTGAGCGGCCCGTCCGCGGCGGGCGGGTCCTGCGGTACGGCGACCAGGCGGCGCCCGTCGACCCACGCCGACCAGCCGTTGACGCACAGCACATGCCCCCAGTCGCCCTGCCGCTCCAGCAGCTGCACCGGCAGCAGCGGGTCGAGGTCGACGGTGGGCCGGGCCGGGTCGGGCGCCTCCCAGGCGGGCATACCGTGCTGCGGGACGACGTGGGTGGGCCGGAAGCCGGGAGTCGTCATCAGCGCTCCCTACTTCCGCATCACGGCCGGCTCGTGCCGGCGCAGCAGCCGGGACACCAGGAAGCCGAAGAGCGCCGACAGCACGACCAGCATCCCGACGTCGAGCAGCCACGTGCCCGCCGAGTGCTCGAAGAGCGGGTCCTTCGTCAGGTCGTCGGGCACGATCCGGGCCAGCCCGACGGTGCCGGCCATCGCCGCCAGCGCCCACCGCGCCGGCACCAGCCAGCCCAGCTGCTCCAGCCCGGGCACGCCGTCCAGCTTCAGCAGGGCCCCGCAGAAGACGACCTGGACGATGGCGACGAGCACGAGCAGCGGCATCGTCACCTCCTCCTTGCGCACCAGCGCGGAGATGAACAGGCCGAGCATCATGGCCGTGAAGGCCAGCAGGGCGACGGCGACCGCGATCTCCACCAGGGGCGACATCAGCACGCCTTCGCCACCGGGCGCGTTGAGGTCCACGCCGAGCAGGGCGACCAGGGTCAGCACCACCGCCTGGAGCACGGTGACGACACCCAGCACGACGACCTTGGACATCAGGTACGCCGATCTGGACAGGCCCACCGCCCGCTCCCGCTGGTAGATCACCCGTTCCTTGACCAGCTCGCGCACGGCGTTCGCGGCGCCGGTGAGCACCGCGCCGACGCACAGGATGAGCAGCGTGTTCATCGCCGTGTCGAAGGTCAGCTTGCCGGCCGCCAGGGCCCGCGCCATCACGCCCATCACGAACGGCAGCGCGATCATGATGATCAGGAAGGTGCGGTCGGCGCTCAGCGCGGACGCGTACCGGCGCACCAGGGTGCCGAGCTGCGCGGCCCGGCTGCGCGGCCGGGGCGGCGGGGTGATGACGACGGGCTCCGACCGGGGCTGCGGCGGCTGGGCGCTGGCGTCGGCGACATAGCGTCCGTGGAACGGCGAGGCTGCGTACTCCCCCGCCCAGTCCCGCTCCGCGTCCCGGTCGAAGGCCTCGAAGGCCTCCGGCCACTGCTCGAAGCCGAAGAACGGCAGCGCGTCCTCGGGCGGCCCGTAGTAGGCGATCTTCCCGCCGGGCGCGAGCACGAGGAGCCGGTCGCACACGTCCAGGCTGAGCACGCTGTGGGTGACGACGATGACGGTCCGGCCGTCGTCGGCGAGGCCGCGCAGCATGTGCATCACCGAGCGGTCCATGCCGGGGTCGAGTCCGGAGGTCGGCTCGTCGAGGAACAGCAGCGACGGCTTGGTCAGCAGCTCCAGGGCCACGCTGACGCGCTTGCGCTGGCCGCCGGACAGGCTGTGCACGTGCTGGTCGGCGCGCTGTTCCAGGCCCAGTTCGCGGATCACCTCGTCGACCCGGGCGCGCCGCTCGGCCTTGGCGGTGTCCTGTGGGAAGCGCAGCTCGGCGGCGTAGGAGAGGGCTTTGCGGACGGTCAGCTGGGCGTGCAGGATGTCGTCCTGCGGGACGAGGCCGATGCGCTGGCGCAGCTCGGCGTAGTCGCGGTAGAGGTCGCGGCCGTCGTAGAGGACGGTGCCGTGGTCGGCGGGCCGCTGGCCGGTGAGGGCGTTCAGGAGCGTGGACTTCCCTGCGCCACTCGGGCCGACGACGGCGAGCAGGCACTTCTCCCCCACCGGGAACGACACGTGGTCGAGCAGGGTCTTGCGGCCGCGGTCGACGGCGACGGCGAGGTCCTGCACGTCGAGGGAGACCTCGCCGGTGTCGACGTACTCCTGGAGTTCGTCGCCGACGAGGCAGAACGCCGAGTGGCCGATGCCGACGATGTCGCCCTGGGCGATCGGTGCGGTGGTGACGGGGCGGCCGTTGAGGTACGTGCCGTTGTGGCTGCCCAGGTCGGTGATCTCGTACGTGCCGTCGGGCAGGGCACGCAGCTCGGCGTGCCGGCGGGAGACCACGAGGTCGTCGATGACCAGGTCGTTGTCGGTGGCGCGGCCGATGCGGATGGTGCGGGCGGGCAGCGGCCGTACGGTCGTGGGCTGCCGGTAGGTGCCGGTCAGGGCCGGCATGGAGACGGCGGAGGGGCGTTCCGGGGCCGGGGCGGGGCGGCCCAGCAGGACCACGCGCGGCCCGTCGGCGGGGCTGCCGAAGCGGATGACGCTGCCGGGTCCGACGTCCCACTCGTGGATGCGCCGGCCGTCGGCGTAGGTGCCGTTGGTGCTGTTCTCGTCCTCGATGGTCCAGTGGCCGTGGTCGGGCCGCAGCACCGCGTGGTGCCAGGAGACCCGGTCGTCGTCGATGACGATGTCGCTCAACGGGTCGCGTCCTACGTGGTAGTCGCGGCCCGGATTCATCACGGTGGAGCCCGTCTCGGTCTCCAGGACGAGTTCTGGTGCTACCGACGGCTGCGCCATGACCAAGATTCTACCGATTTGCCCTGGTGTGTGCCTCCGTGAGCAGGGGGTGGAGCGGCTCAGGCCACGGGGACGCCGAGGACGGGTGCCGTGCGCTGCATCCGCAGGGCGTCCACGGACTCGGCGAGCAGTTCGTACTCGGTGGTGTCGTCGCTGGTGGCGATGCGCACCAGCCGTCCGGCCGCCAACTCCTCGGCGACCCGCTCCTGCTGGGCGGGATCGCCGCACCAGGCGCGCAGCAGCATGGGCACGTCGGGCACGGTGGCGGCGACCGGCACGAGCGCGCCCGGCGGTAAGTGCTCGGCGTCGGGCTGGGGGTCGAGGCGCTGGGCGATCCAGGAGGCGCGGTCGCGCAGCCACCACAGGGCGAGGGCGAGGGTGGGGGCCCGGTAGGTGCCCAGGGGCACGCCGATACGGCGGCCGTCGCAGACTCCGTACGCCGTGACATGGCACAGAAACTCGTCGTGCACGTGACCTCCCCCGTCGCCCTGCCCGGCCGCCGGCCCGGGCTCGCTGTTCCCGTGGCTCCCGTGCTGTGCGTGAGTGCGCCGTCGCTGGATGTGAAAGCGCTCTCGCAGGTCAGTATGTTCACTACTGAAACACTGTCACCACGACTTTCCGGCCACTCTCCTGGCATAGTCAGCCCCCGAGTTGGCCGAAACGTGGCGGCGGGCTCCGGGGGCATGCCCCGGGAGGTAATCGACGGTTCCGGCGGGCCCGGGCAGGGTGGTTCGTGCCGGGTTCGCCGCGAGCGGTGATCCGGGCTCCGACCAGCAGGTATGACGTTTCTGGAGGCTCGGCACCCGTCGCCGAGTCGGATGTGATCACGCTGGACGAGCGGGGCCGGATCAGGGCCGTGCTGGGGGTCCCTGGACCGGGTTCCCGCCGGGGCCTGAGCCGGGATCGCGATGAGTTTTCCGGTGCCCGGCGGTCTGCCGTGTGGGAGACCGCCGAGCACAGGAGGACGCCATGGCTCCGACCGGAGAACTGCACGCCGAGTTCACCGCTGTCCTGCAGAAGAGCCCCGCCGAGGGCGGCTGGACCTATCTGGTCTGGCCCGAGTCCGTCGCGTTCTTCGGCACCCGCGGCCTGGTCAAGGTCCGCGGGACGATCGACGGGCATCCGTTCCGCAGCTCGTTCATGGCGCTGGGCGACGGGACGCACAAGCTGCCCGTGAAGGCCGAGATCCGCAAGGCCATCGGCAAGGCGGAGGGCGACACGGTCACCGTGCGCCTGGAGGAGCGGATCAGCTCCTAGGTTCGCGTGCCCCGGGGGCGTCCGCACCGGGGCACGCCGACCGGCTACTGCTTGACGATCGCGTCGATCCGCGCCAGCTCGTCCGCGTCGAAGTCCAGGTTGCCGATGGCTCCGACGCTGTCCTCCAGCTGCTGCGGGCTGCTCGCGCCGACCAGCGCCGAGGTCACGCGGCCCCCGCGCAGCACCCAGGCCAGCGCCATCTGGGCCAGGGTCTGGCCGCGCGTCTTGGCGATGTCGTTCAGGTCGCGCAGCCGGCCCACCAGCTCCTCGGTCACGGCGTCGGACTTCAGGAACGGGCTGTCGCTCGCGGCCCGGGAGCCCTCGGGGATGCCGTCGAGGTAGCGGGCGGAGAGCAGGCCCTGCTCCAGCGGGGAGAAGACGATCGAGCCGACCTGGAGCTCGTCGAGGGCGTCCAGCAGGCCCTCGTCCTCGGGGCGGCGGTCCAGTATCGAGTAGCGCGGCTGGTGGATGAGGAGCGGGGTGCCCAGCTCGCCCAGGATGCGGGCGGCCTCGCGGGTCTGCTCGGCGGAGTAGTTGGAGACACCGACGTAGAGCGCCTTGCCCTGCTGCACCGCCGAGTGCAGCGCGCCCATGGTCTCCTCCAGCGGAGTGTCCGGGTCGGGGCGGTGCGAGTAGAAGACGTCGACGTAGTCCAGGCCCATCCGCGCCAGGCTCTGGTCCAGCGACGACAGCAGGTACTTGCGCGAGCCCCACTCGCCGTACGGGCCGGGCCACATCAGGTAGCCGGCCTTGGTGGAGATGACCAGCTCGTCGCGGTACCGCGCGAAGTCCGCCTTCAGGAACTCGCCGAAGGCGGACTCGGCGGCGCCGGGCGGCGGGCCGTAGTTGTTGGCGAGGTCGAAGTGGGTGACGCCGAGGTCGAAGGCGCGGCGCAGGATGGCGCGCTGGGTCTCGACGGGCCGGTCCGGGCCGAAGTTGTGCCACAGGCCGAGCGAGAGCGCGGGGAGCTTCAGGCCGCTGCGTCCGGTGCGCCGGTAGGGCATGTCCGCGTAGCGGTCGGGGTGTGCGGTGTACAACGCGACTCCAGAGGGGTTGGCGCGGGCGGGAAGAAGTCCGTGCCCACTCTGGCGTGACCTGCGCCCATACGTCCAACAGAAGAATCCGATGGAATTCAGCGGCTACGCTTCTCAGTCATGGAACTGCGCCACCTCCAGCACTTCGTCGCGGTCGCCGAGGACCAGCACTTCACCCGGGCGGCGGAACGCCTCCTGGTGTCCCAGTCGGGCCTGTCGGCCTCCATCCGGGCGCTGGAGCGGGAGCTGCAGACGCCGCTGTTCGTGCGCACGACCCGCCGGGTGACGCTCACCCCGGCCGGGCGGGCGCTGCTCGGCGAGGCGGAGCGGATCCTGGCGCAGGTGCGCTCGGCCCACGAGGCGGTGGCGGCGGTGCAGGGCGTGCTGCGCGGCATGCTCGCGCTCGGCAGCGAGCAGTGCATCGCCGGGGTGCATGTGGCGGGGCTGCTGGCCGCCTTCCGGCACCGCCATCCCGACGTGGAGATCTGCCTGCGGCAGGCCGGGTCCGGCGCGCTGGCGGAGGAGGTCGCGGCCGGGCGGCTCGACCTGGCGTTCGCGGTGCGGACGCAGGAGGACAGCGACCAGCTGCGGTCGGTGCCGCTGACCAGCGAGCCGATGACGCTGCTGTGCCACTCCAGCCACCCGCTCGCCACCGCCGGTGCGGCCGTCACGCCGGAGGAACTGGGCGGTGAGGTGTTCGTCGACTTCCACCCGGACTGGGGTCCGCGCCGCACCACCGACACGGTCTTCGCCGCCGCGGGCGTACGGCGGACCGTGGCCCTGGAGGTGAACGACGTGCACACCCTGCTCGACCTGGTCGACGAGAACCTCGGCGTCGCCGTCGTACCGCGGCACTTCGCGCACAAGCGCGCCTCCCTGACCGCGCTGCCGGTGAAGGGCACCGGCGAGGCGGTCTACGAGACGGTGGCCCTGCTGCCGCCCCCGCAGGCCACCAGCCCGGCGGCCCGTGCCCTGATGGGGCTGCTGGAGACCGCCGGCGCGTGACCGGGGTCGCACGCGGCGCCCGGATGAACGGGGGCGCACACGGCGCGCCGATGCGCGATGGTGGAGCCATGCATGCGAAGGACATCCTCATCGACGGCTACAACCGCATCCAGGAAGAAGTCCACGCCACCGTCGAGGGGCTCGGGCCCGACGAACTGGCCGCCCGCCCCTCGCCCGACACCAACTCCATCGCCTGGCTGGTATGGCACCTCACCCGTGTCCAGGACGACCATGTCGCCGACGCCTTCGGCCTGGAACAGGTGTGGCTGTCCCAGGACTGGGAGAAGCGCTTCGGACTGGGCCTGCCCCGCCACGACACGGGATACGGCCACAGCCCCGCCAAGGTCGCCAAGGTCAGGGTCGACTCCGGCGACCTGCTGACCGGCTACTACGACGCCGTGCACGCACAGAGCCTGGACGCCCTGCGCGGCCTGGCCGCCAAGGACCTGGAGCGGATCGTCGACGAGCGCTGGGACCCGCCGGTCAGCCTGGGCGTACGGCTGGTCAGCGTCCTGTCCGACGATCTCCAGCACATCGGACAGGCCGCCTACGTCAAGGGGCTACTTCAGAGCGCGGCCTCGTAGCCGGGCAGGACCACGTCCCGGATGAGCGCGTTGCGCTCGTCGAACGGGAGGAACGCGCTCTTCAGGGCGTTCACGGTGACCGTGCGCAGATCCTCGACGGTCCAGCCCGCCTGCTCCACCAGCAGGGACATCTCGCGGGTCATCGTCGTGCCCGACACCAGCCGGTTGTCGGTGTTGAGGGTGACGCGGAAGCCGAGGTCCTTCAGCGCGGTGATCGGGTGCTCGGCGATGGAGGTCGCGGCGCCCGTCTGGAGGTTGGACGTCGGGCACATCTCCAGAGCGATCCGCCGGTCGCGCACCCAGCCGGCGAGCCGGCCGAGCTTGCCCGCCGCGAGGTCGGGGATGTCGTCGGTGATGCGCACGCCGTGCCCGATGCGCTGGGCGCCGCACACCTGGAGGGCCTGGTGGATGCTGGGCAGGCCGTGCGCCTCGCCCGCGTGGATGGTGAACGGCACGTTCTCGCGGCGCAGGTGCTCGAAGGCCGCGAGGTGGTCGGCGGGCGGGAAGCCGTCCTCGGCGCCGGCGATGTCGAAGCCGACGACACCGGCGTCGCGGAAGGCCACGGCCAGGTCGGCGGCCTCGCGCACCCGGTCGAACATCCGCATCCCGCACAGCAGGGTGCCGACCCGCACCGGCGTGCCCGCGGCGGCCACCTTGGCCATGCCCGCCGCCAGGCCCTCCTGGACGGTCTCCACGACCTCGGCCATGGTCAGCCCGCCGTTGGTGTTCAGCTCGGGGGCGTAGCGCACCTCGCCGTACACGACGCCGTCCGCGGCGAGGTCGAGCACGTATTCCTCGGCCGTGCGCAGCAGGCCCTCGCGGGTCTGCATGACGGCGAGGGTGTGCTCGAAGGTGGCTATGTAGCGCACCAGGTCACCGGAGTTGGCGGCCTCGTAGTACCAGGCGGCGAGCTCGTCGGGGTCGGTGGTGGGCAGGGTGTGGCCGACCGCGTCCGCGAGCTCCACCACGGTGGCGGGGCGCAGGCCACCGTCGAGGTGGTCGTGCAGCACGGCCTTGGGGAGGCGTCGGATCACTTCGGTGTCTACGCGCGTAGCAATCATGGCGGGTCTTTCCTTGGGCTGGCTGTTCGAAGCGGCGGGGGAAGGTCAGTCGGCGGGCTGGAGCAGGTCCCAGCGGTTGCCGTACAGGTCCTGGAAGACGGCGACGATCCCGTACGGCTCGTGGCGCGGCTCCTCCAGGAAGGTCACGCCCGCGGTGGTCATCCGGGCGTGGTCGCGGGCGAAGTCGTCGGTGTGCAGGAAGAACCCGACCCGCCCGCCGGTCTGGTCCCCGACCCGGGCGGCCTGGGACTCCCCCTTGGCACGGGCCAGCAGCAGGCCGGTGCCCGCTCCCGGGGCGCCGGGTTCGACGACGACCCAGCGGGATCCGTCGGGCCGGGGGGTGTCCTCGGCGAGCCGGAATCCGAGGGCTTCGGTGTAGAAACGGATCGCCTCGTCGTAGTCGTCGACGACGAGGGCGACCAGGGCGACACGTCTCATCGGAGCCTCTCGGAGCGCGGGGTTAGCGGGAGAGGTTATACGTAAAACGCGTCGGATGCCAACCGGGCTACCGAATTCTGTACCTACTAGTATGTACACCCGCCGACCAGGGAGGCCTTCATGCCCTTCATCCGCATCGACACGCTCCGCGCCGGACCCGAGCGCCTCGCCGCGCTCGGCCGCGCCGTCCACGACGCCCTGACGGAGACGATCGGCATCCCGTCCGACGACCGGTTCCAGGTCCTGGTGGACCACGACGGCACGAGCAGCACCCTGCGGTACGGCGACTACCTCGGCGTGCGTCGCGACGACGGCATCGCCTACGTCGCGATCACCCTGCGCTCCGGTCGCACGCCCGCGCAGAAGCAGGCGCTGTACCGCAGGATCGCCGAGCTCGCCCAGAAGTACGCGGGCACCGAGCCGCGGAACGTGTTCGTCGTCCTGACGGAGAACGAGTCGGCCGACTGGTCGCTCGGGGAGGGGGTGGCGCAGTACGTCGAGGGCTCGGGGGCCCGGGAGCGCGGGTCGGTAACCGGGTAACGGGGTTGTGAGTTCGGGTGGATGCGCGAGATCGTTCGAGTCGATACTGCCGGTGCCGTCTGATGGAGGACCTCCGTGACCGATCCCGCGCCCGCGTCGCTGCCCGAACCGCCCTACTACGCCGTGGTGTTCACCGCCGTGCGGACCGCGGGCGACAACGGCTACGCGGAGACGGACGAGCGGTTGCTGAAACTGGCCGCCGACCAGCCGGGGTTCCTCGGTATCGATTCCGCTCGCCGTGCGGACGGCCTGGGGATCACGGTGTCGTACTGGAGGGACGAGGACTCGATCGCCGCCTGGCGGGACCACGCGGAGCACGCCCTGGCCCGTGCGCACGGACGGGAGCACTGGTATGCCTCGTTCTCGCTCCACGTGGCCAAGGTCGAGCGCGCCTACGCGTTCACCCGCCCGGCGGATGCGTAGGCGCCACCGCCGCCCGCCCTTGTGAGCCGCCGGCTCGGCACTGACTCGAGCCCTAGGGCCTAGTACTCCAGCGAGATTTCGTTTCCTGAACTGGTCCTTCTTCGGTAGTGGCATCGTCGGGCTGTGGCTTGGTGGTGTCGGCGCCAGTGGGACCAGTTCAGAGCGTGCTGACGCCGGTCGAGTTCGGGTCGTGGGTGAGGCAGGACAGTGTCCAGCAGTCGCCTGATCTCCGCCACCGTGAGGGGGAGGAGGCTGCTCGGTTCGTTTCTGCTGTTTCTCGGTGGGCTGCCTGGGCGGCCAGGACGGTGAGGAAGGCATGGGCGAGCATGGCCAGGGTGATGTGCCGATACCAGCCGATATAGCGGCGGACCTCGTACTCGTCCAGGCCGCACTCGTTCTTCGCGGCCTGGAAGCACTCCTCGATCGCCCAGCGGGAGCCAGCGATGCGGGCCAGCTCGGCGATCTCGATGCCGACGGGTGCGTAGGCCAGGTAGTAGGCCACATCTTCGGGGTCGGACAGGCTGCGGCGGGCCATCACCCACCGGTGATGAGTCGGTGGGTCGGGGTCGAAGATCAGGTTGGCGGGCAGTTTGGCCGCGGCCCAGTCATAGATCCGCGGCCCCTTTGCCCCGTCGCCGCAGGACAGCCGCTGCCAGGCATCATCGGGTGCTTCGTCGATGAGTTCATCGATGCGCCAGATCCCGGCCAGGGACTTGATCTGCTGGGATTTCGGCACTGCCAACACGTAACCGACGTCGAGTTGTTCGAGCAGGCGGCGGAAGTGCCAGTCCTGCCCGTAGGCCTCGTCCGCGGTGACCCAGGCGGCGGGCAGGCCGGCGGCCAGGCAGCGGCGGACGATGTCCCGGGCCAGCTCGCCCTTGGTCGCGAAGACGCGTGCGTCGGGGATCTTCGCCGCCCGGCAACGGTCACGGTCGGACGTCCAGGCCTTGGGCAGGTAGAGCTCGCGGTCCACCAGGGCCCGGCCTGGACCCCGATCTGACAGTTGTCGATCTTTCCCGAAGTGCCGGTGTACTGCCGGCCCACCCCGGCCGAGGTGGTGCCCTTCTTGATGAACCCGGTGTCGTCGATGATCAGCACACCGCCCGGTCCGAGCCGCTCGGCGACGTAATCGCGCACGTCGTCGCGGACCGCGTCGGCGTCCCAGCAGGCCCCGTTCAGCAGATGTTGCAGGCCCGCTGGGTCGCGGTGGCCGGCCCATTCGGCCAGCTGCCAGCCGTTCTTCCGCTCGACCGGCGCCAGCAGACCACGCACGTAGTCCCGCATCCGCCGTCGCAGATCCGCCCGGGGGAACCGGCCTGCCACCCGAGCAAACACCGACTCCAACTCAGCCTGCCACTGGTTGACTTCAGCTATCGCCTCCATACCCGGACAACGACAACCACCAGCTCAGGACACGAAATCTCGCTGGAGTACTAGGTCGTGTCCGCAAAGTGGTTGGTGCGTTGGTCTGTTCGTGGTGCGTCGTCATGAG
>NZ_BMWC01000029.1 GCF_014651035.1 Streptomyces lomondensis | reverse complement strand
CACCGCAAGAACCCGGTGACCATTGCGCCGCGCGTCCGAGAGCCGCTCCACCAGGAGCATGCCGACCCCCTCGGACCAGCCCGTGCCGTCCGCCGCGTCGGCGAACGCCTTGCAACGGCCGTCGGCCGCGAGGCCCCGCTGCCGGGAGAACTCCACGAACGTCGCCGGGGTCGCCATGACGGTGACACCGCCGGCCAGCGCCATCGAGCACTCGCCCGAGCGCAGCGCCTGGATCGCCCAGTGCAGCGCGACCAGGGACGACGAACACGCCGTGTCCACGGTCACCGCAGGACCCTCGAAGCCGAACGTGTACGAGACACGGCCGGACGCCACGCTGCCCGAGTTGCCCGTGCCGATGAATGCCTCGACGCCGTCAGGCACGGAGCCGAGCCGGGCCGCGTAGTCGTGGTACATCAGGCCCGCGAAGACACCGGTTCGGCTGCCGCGCAGGGAAGCCGGGTCGATGCCCGCCCGCTCGACGGCCTCCCAGGAGGTCTCCAGGAGGAGCCGCTGCTGCGGGTCCATCGCCAGCGCCTCGCGCGGCGAGATCCCGAAGAAGGCCGGGTCGAACTTCCCCGCCTCGTAGAGGAATCCGCCCTCTATGGTGCGGGACTTGCCCTCCCGGTCGGCGTCCGGTTCGTAGAGGCCGTCCAGGTTCCAGCCGCGGTCGGTCGGGAATCCCGCGATTCCCTCCCCTGCCGTGGCGACCAGCTGCCAGAGGCCCTCGGGATCGGTCACGCCGCCGGGGTAGCGGCAAGCCATGCCGACGATCGCGATCGGCTCGTCGTCCGCGAGCCGCGGCACCGGAGCGGTCGCGGCCGCCTCGGGCTGCGCGCCCAGCGCCTCGGCGACCAGGAACTCCGCCAGTTCGCCCGGCGTCGGGTAGTCGAAGACGAGGGTCGCCGGCAGGCGGAGGCCCGTCGCCGTGTTGAGCCGGTTGCGCAGTTCGACGGCGGTCAGCGAGTCGAAGCCGAGCTCCTTGAACGCGCTCCGGGACTTGATCGCCTCGCCGGAACCGTAGCCGAGCACCGCCGCGACCTGGCCGCGGACCAAGCCGTCGACGAAGCGGATCCGCTCGTCAGGCGACAGGCCGGACAGGCGTACGGCGAAGCCCGATCCGGACTCGCCCGACGTGGCCGCACGGCGGCCGGGGACACGGACCAGCCCGCGGAAGAGGTGCGGCACCCCCTCCGTGGCGGCGCGCTTGCGCCACACCGGGAGGTCGAGCCGCACGGGCACCAGCGCCGCGCGACCCGCACCTTCGGCGGCGTCGAAGAGTTCGAGGCCCTGCTCGGCCGAGAGCGGCGGAACGCCGGACCGGGCCATGCGCTGCGTATCGGCGTCGTCGAGGCGGCCCAGCATGCCACTCTCCGCCCACGGGCCCCAGGCCAGCGACTGACCAGCCAGACCCTCGCCCCTCCGGGCTTCCGCGAGGGCGTCCAGGAAGGCGTTCGCCGCCGCGTAGTTCGCCTGACCCGCACCACCGAACACACCGGCCGCAGACGAGAACAACACGAACAGCGACAGATCCAGGCCACGCGTCAGCTCGTGCAGATACCAGGCCGCGTCCACCTTCGGACGCAACACCGCGTCCAGCCGCTCCGGGGTGAGGGACGACAGCACGCCGTCATCCAGCACACCGGCCGTGTGCACGACACCTACGAGCGGATGCTCGACGGGTACATCCGCCAGCACCGCCGCAAGCGCCTCACGGTCGGCCACGTCACACGCGACCACCCGCACCCCAGCACCCAACCCCTCCAGTTCCGCCACCAACTCGGCAGCACCTGGAGCCTGTTCCCCACGCCGGGACAACAGGAGCAGGTGGCGTACACCCCGCTCCGTCACCAGGTGCCGGGCCACCAGACCACCCAGTGCACCACTGGCACCGGTCACCAGGACCGTGCCCTGGCCGCCCAGGTCGTCCACCGGCCGCTCGCCGGCGACGACCGCCCGGATCAGGCGCGGCACGAACACCTCACCGCACCGGATCGCCACCTGCGGCTCGCCCGAGGCCACCGCCGCGGGCAGCACCGCACGCGACGCCGCATCGCCGTCGAGGTCGACGGTCAGGTCTGCGGACAGGCCTTCGGCCACTGCCGGATCGAGATCGGCGAGGACGAAACGGTCGGGGTTCTCCGTCTGCGCCGTACGCAGCAGACCCCACACCGCCGCTTGCACCGGGTCCGGCACCTCGGCCTCACCGCAAGCCACTGCACCACGGGTCACGACCACCAGCCGCGACTGCCCGAACTGCTCATCCGCCAGCCAGCCCCGCACCAGCTCCAAGGCACGACGGGCCACTTCATGCGTACGGGCAACCACGTCACCGGCGTCACCGATACCGTCGACCGCCCCCGCACCGGTGCCGGCACCGGCGAACGACACCGCCACCACGCCCGGCACCGACTCGCCTGCACCGAGTGCGGCGGCGAGCGCCTCCACATCGGCGTAGCGCACACCCGGCACGGCAACCGCGTCACCGAGCACCGCCCAGCGGGCCTCGACCCGCTCCTCCGTCACCGCGTGCCCGACCCAGTCCACCTGGAACAGGGCGTCGCGGGTCGCACTGTGGCCGGCCGCGGCGACCTGCTCCTGCGACACCGCGCGCAGCGCGAGCGAATCGACGTGGGCGACCGGGGCACCGGCGCCGTCGGCCACGGTCAGGGACACACCGGAGCCCGCAGGGCTGATGCGGACCCGCAGGACCGTCGCACCCACAGCGGAGACCGAGACCCCGCCCCACGCGAAGGGCAGCCCCGCCGCACCGGCCTCCGCGTCGGCGTCGCCGCCACCCGGCAGGCCCAGGGCGTGGAGCGCGGCGTCGAGCAGCGCCGGGTGCACGCCGAACCCGGTGGCATCCACGCCTTCGGGGAGCGCCACTTCGGCGTACACGTCGTCGCCGTTGCGCCAGGCGGCCCGCAGCCCTTGGAACACCGGGCCGTATCCGAGGCCCAGTTCAGCAAGGTCGTCGTACAGACCCGTCACCTCGACGGCGACCGCGTCGCGCGGCGGCCACTGCTCCAGCGCCTCACCCGCGGCCACGGGTCCTGCGAGCAGCGTTCCGACCGCGTGCTGTGTCCAGTCCGCGTCGGCGTCCTCCGCCGGCCGCGAATGCACCGTCAACGCACGGCTGCCGTCACTTTCGACAGCGCCCACGGCCACCTGCACGGCCACCGCGCCGTGCTCAGGGAGCACCAGCGGCGCCTGGAGCGTCAGATCACCCAACACCCCACAGCCGACCGCCTCTCCGACGTGGAGCGCCATGTCCACGAACGCCGTGCCCGGCAGCAGCACCGAGCCCATCACCACGTGATCGGCCAGCCACGCATGCGAGTCCACCGACAACCGGCTCGTGAACAGGAACTCGTCCCCCTGAGCCGGCACCACCTTGGCACCCAGCAACGGATGCTCCCCCGCGCTCTGCCCCAGCGCCCGCGCATCACTCAACCCCACCGGCGACGACACCAGCCAGAACTGCTCATGCTGGAAGGCATAAGTGGGCAGATCCACGCGACGGGCACCGGCACCGGCGAAGTACGCCGGCCAGTCGACCGCCTTGCCGTGTACGTGGAGTTCGGCGAGGGCGGTGAGCAGGCTTTCCGGCTCCTCGCGGTTCTTGCGGAGGGCGGGTACGAAGGTGATCTCGCCGGTGACGCAGTCCTGCGCCATCGCGGACAGCACGCCGTCCGGACCCAGCTCCAGGAACGCCGTCACGCCTTCCGCTTCCAGGGTGCGGATGCCATCAAGGAACCGCACCGCCTTGCGGACGTGGCGCACCCAGTACTCCGGGTCCTGAACCTCCCCAGCGGACAGGACCTCGCCCGTCACATCCGAGACGATGGCCAACTGCGGCGCATTGAAGGTCAGCCCCTGCGCGACCGCCCGGAAGTCGTCAAGCATCGCGTCCATACGCGGCGAGTGGAAGGCATGGCTCACCCGCAGCCGCTTGGTCTTACGGCCCTCACCCTCGAAGTGCGCGGCGATCCGCAGGACCTCTGCCTCGTCGCCCGAAACGACGGTGGAGCGCGGCCCGTTGAGGGCAGCAATCGAAACACCGTCGATCAGGAGCGGCAGGACCTCACCCTCCGTCGCCTGGAGCGAGACCATCGCCCCGTCCGTCGGGAGCGCCTGCATCAGACGACCCCGCGCGGTCACCAGCGCGGCAGCGTCTTCAAGGGAAAGCACGCCGGCGACGTACGCGGCCGACAGCTCACCGATCGAGTGCCCGAGCAGGAAGTCCGGCTTCACGCCCCACGACGTCACCAGCTCGAACAGCGCCACTTCCAGCGCGAACAGACCGGCTTGCGTGAACTGCGTCTGGTCCAGCAGGTCACCGCCGTCGAAGACGATCTCGCGAAGAGGCTGGTCCAGATGCCGGTCCAGCTCCGCGCACACCGCGTCGAACGCCTCCGCGAACACCGGGAAAGCCGCGTGCAGTTCACGCCCCATACCGGCACGCTGCGAGCCCTGGCCCGAGAACAGCACACCCGTCCTGCCGGGCGACACCGAGCCCTGAACCGTCCGCTCACCGATCAGCACCGCCCGGTGCTCCAACACCGCACGCGACGTCACCAGCGAGAAGCCCACATCCACCGGCGACAGCTCAGGCTTCTCGGCAACGAACGACCTAAGCCGCTCCACCTGCCCCGACAGCCCCGCCTCCGACTTCGCCGAGACCACCCACGGCACCAGCGGCGGCAACGTCACCGGAGCCACAGACGCCGTCGGGGCCTCGGCCACCGGCGCCTGCTCCAGCACGACATGGGCATTCGTACCGCTCACACCGAACGACGAGACACCCGCGCGCCGCGCGTCCCCCGTCTCCGGCCACTCCACCGACTCCGTCAGCAGCTCCACAGCACCCGCCGACCAGTCGACCTGGGGCGTCGGCGCGTCCACGTGCAGGGTCCGCGGCAGCACACCCTCCCGCATCGCCATGACCATCTTGATAATGCCGGCGACGCCCGCGGCGGCCTGCGTGTGACCGATGTTCGACTTCAGCGAACCGAGCCACAGCGGCCGGCCCTCCGGACGGTCCTGACCGTAGGTCGCGATGAGCGCCTGCGCCTCGATCGGGTCACCCAGCGTCGTACCCGTACCGTGCGCCTCCACCGCGTCCACCTGCGAGGCCAGCAGACCGGAGTCGGCCAGGGCCTGGCGGATGACACGCTGCTGGGACGGGCCGTTCGGCGCCGTCAGGCCGTTGGACGCGCCGTCCTGGTTCACCGCACTGCCGCGCACGACCGCCAGCACCTCGTGGCCGAGGCGCCGCGCGTCGGACAGGCGCTCCACGAGGAGCATGCCGACGCCCTCGGACCAGCCTGTGCCGTCCGCACCCGCCGCGAACGACTTGCAGCGGCCGTCGGAGGCGAGGCCGCCCTGGCGGGAGAACTCGATGAACGCGCCGGGGGTGGACATCACCGTCACGCCGCCGGCCAGCGCCATCGTGCACTCGCCCTTGCGCAGGGCCTGGACGGCCAGGTGCAGGGCGACCAGGGACGACGAGCACGCCGTGTCGATCGTCATCGTCGGTCCCTCGAGACCGAAGGTGTACGCCACTCGGCCGGACAGGACGCTGCCCGACGTACCGATTCCGAGGAAACCCTCGACGCCTTCCGGTACGGAGGCGACCTGCGAGGCGTAGTCGTGGTACATCATTCCGGCGAACACGCCGGTGCGGCTGCCGCGCAGGGACGTCGGGTCGATGCCGGCCCGCTCGATGGCCTCCCACGTCGCTTCGAGGAGGAGCCGCTGCTGCGGATCCATCGCCAGCGCCTCGTTCGGCGAGATGCCGAAGAACGCCGGGTCGAACTTCCCCGCGTCGTAGAGGAAACCGCCCTCAGCCGTGTACGAGGTGTCGCGGCTGTCCGGGTCGGGGTCGTACAGGCCGCTCACGTCCCAGCCGCGGTCGGTCGGGAAGGGCGCGATGCCGTCGCGGCCGGTCACCGCCAGCTGCCACAGGTCCTCCGGGCTGAGCACACCGCCCGGGTAGCGGCAGCTCATGCCGACGATCGCGATGGGCTCGTCCGTCGTGCCCAGCAGCGCGGGCAGCCCGTGGTCCAGGTCGTCCTCGCGGGGGGCGACCTCGTCCAGGATGAACTCGGCCAGCGCTTCGGGGGTGGGGTAGTCGAAGACGAGCGTCGCGGGCAGCCGCAGGCCGGTCTCGGCGTTGAGCCGGTTGCGCAGCTCCACCGCCGTGAGCGAGTCGAAGCCGAGTTCCTTGAACGCCTGCCCCGGCACGACGGCGTCTCGCGACGCGTGACCGAGCACGAGGGCGACCTCGCCGCGCACGAGCTCCATGACCATGGCTGTACGGTCCGCCTCGCCGAGGCCGCCGAGCCGGTCGGCGAGCGCCGACTCGGCCGCGGCCGACTTCGCGGTACGGCGGTTCGGGACGCGTACGAGGCCGCGCAGCAGCGGTGCAACGCCGTTGGACGCGGCACCCCGGCGGAGCACCGCGAGGTCGAGCCGGAGCGGGAGCACCGCTCCCCAGCCCGTGTGCTCGGCGGCGTCGAAGAGGGCAAGGCCCTGCTCCGCCGTGAGAGCGGGGAGACCGGCACGGGCCATGCGCTGCAGGTCGGTGTCGTCGAGGCTGCCCAGCATGCCGCCTTCGGCCCACGGGCCCCAGGCCAGCGACTGACCAGCCAGGCCCTCGCCCTTCCGGGCTTCCGCGAGCGCGTCCAGGAACGCGTTCGCCGCCGCGTAGTTGGCCTGACCCGCCGAACCCAGCGTCGCCGCCGCCGACGAGAACAACACGAACAGCGACAGATCCAAACCACGCGTCAACTCGTGCAGATGCCAGGCCGCGTCGACCTTCGGACGCAACACCACCTCCAGCCGCTCAGGAGTGAGGGACGACAGCACGCCGTCATCCAGCACACCCGCGGTGTGCACGACACCCACCAGCGGATGCTCGGCGGGTACGTCCGCCAGGACCGCCGCAAGTGCCTCACGGTCGGCCACGTCACACGCGGCCACCCGCACCCCAGCACCCAGACCCGTGAGCTCGGCAACCAACTCCGCCGCCCCCGGCGCCTGCTCACCACGCCGGGACAACAGGAGCAGGTGGCGTACGCCCCGCTCGGTCACCAGGTGCCGGGCCACCAGACCACCCAGCGCACCACTGGCACCCGTCACCAGGACCGTACCCTGACCGCCCAGATCAACCGTCGGCCGCTCAGCAGCCACAACCGCCCGGGTCAGGCGCGGTACGAATGCCTCACCACGGCGGATCGCCACCTGCGGCTCGCCCGAGGCCACCACAGCGGACAGCACCGCTTGCGATGCCTCATCTCCATCAAGGTCGACAAGGACGAAACGGTCCGGGTTCTCCGACTGCGCCGAACGCAACAAGCCCCACACCGCCGCCTGCACCGGATCCGGCACCTCGGCCTCACCGCAAGCCACCGCACCACGGGTCACGACCACCAACCGCGACTGACCAGCCGACTCATCCGCCAGCCAGCCCTGCACCAACTCCAGTGCCCGCACAGTCACTTCATGCGCCCGCGCAACCACACCGTCCGAGACACCCGCACCCAGATACTCGATACGCGCCTCGGGCTCGCCCTCAACCGCAGATACCGGCCGCAGCGACCACTCCACCCGGAACAACGCATCCCGAGCCACATCGCCGCTACCGGCACCCTGCAGCTGCTCAGCAGTCACCGGACGCAAAGCCAACGACTCCACCGACGCCACATGCGCACCCGTGCCATCAGCCAACAGCAACGACACACCCGAACCCGAGCGCGCAATCCGCACCCGCAACATCCGCGCACCCACCGCCGAGAGCGACACCCCCGACCACGCGAACGGCAGACCCGGCGAACCACCCTCGCTCGTCCCGCCGTCTCCGGACGTCAGTCCCATGGCATGCAGCGCAGCGTCCAGCAGGGCGGGGTGCACACCGAACCCGTCGGAGTCTTCGCCCTCGGGAAGGGACACCTCCGCGAACACCTCGTCGTCGCGCTTCCAGACGGACTGCAGCCCCTGGAAGACCGGGCCGTACCCGTATCCCAGTCCGGCGAGTCCTTCGTAGAAGCCCTCGACGTCCACGGCCACCGCGTCGCGCGGGGGCCACACCTCAAGCCCCTCACCCACAGCCCCTGCCTCGACCGACAGCACACCCCGGGCATGACTCACCCACTCGCCCTCGGCGTCATCAGCCGGCCGCGAATGCACACTCACCACACGACGACCGTCAGCACCCGCCGCCGCCACCGACAACTGAACCGACACCCCACCACGCTCAGGCAGCACCAACGGCGCCTCCAGCGTCAACTCCTCAAGGCCCCCGCAACCAACCCTCTCCCCCGCATACAACGCCAGATCCACAAACGCCGTACCCGGCAGCAACACCGAACCCAGCACCACATGATCCGCAAGCCACGCATGCGACTGAAGGGAGAGGCGGCCCGTCAGCACGAGCCCGTCACCCTCGGCGAGCGATATCGCCGCGCCCAGGAGCGGGTGCTCCGCGGAGTGCTGACCGACACCGGTCAGGTCGCCGAGAAGCGTCGTCGGCGCCGCAGCCCAGTACCACTGCCGCTGGAAGGCGTACGTCGGCAGTTCGACCCGGCGCGCACTGGTACCGGCGTAGTACGCCGACCAGTCAACTCCCTTGCCGCGTACGTACAGTTCGGCCAGGGCGGTGACCAGGGAGCCCGGCTCCTCACGGTCCTTCCGGAGCACGGGTACGAAGGTGATCTCGCCTGAGTCGGAGGTGGCGCAGTCCTGCCCCATCGCGGACAGCACACCGTCCGGACCCAGCTCCAGGAACGCCGTCACACCCGCGGCCTCCAGGGTGCGGATGCCGTCCAGGAAACGGACCGCCTCGCGGACGTGGCGGACCCAGTACTCCGGGTCCTGCACCTCCTCGGCCGACAGGACCTCGCCCGTCACGTCCGAAATGATCGACAGCCGCGGGGCGTTGAAGGTCAGCCCCTGCGCGACCGCACGGAAGTCGTCGAGCATCGCGTCCATACGCGGCGAGTGGAACGCATGACTCACCCGCAACCGCTTGGTCTTACGACCCTCACCCTCAAAGTGCGCGGCGATCCGCAGGACCTCTGCCTCGTCGCCCGAAATCACCGTGGAGCGCGGGCCGTTGAGGGCAGCAATCGACACGCCGTCGACCAGCAACGGCAGGACCTCGTCCTCAGCCGCCTGGAGCGACACCATCGCCCCACCGGCCGGGAGCGCCTGCATCAGACGGCCCCGGGCCGCCACCAGCGCGGCAGCGTCCTCCAGCGACAGCACCCCAGCCACGTACGCAGCCGACAGCTCACCAATCGAGTGACCCAGCAGGTAATCCGGCCGTACCCCCCACGCCTCGACCAGACGGAAGAGCGAAACCTCCAGCGCGAACAGACCCGCCTGCGTGAACTGCGTCTGATCCAGCAGCTCACCCCCACCGAACACCACCTCACGCAGAGGCGTCTCCAGGTGCCGGTCCAGCTCCGCGCACACCGCATCGAACGCATCCGCGAACACCGGATAGGCCTCGTACAACTCCCGGCCCATTCCGGGCCGTTGCGAGCCCTGGCCCGAGAACAGCACACCGGTCCTGCCCGCCGAGGCCGCACCCCGCACGGTCCGGTCCCCGACCAGTACCGCCCGATGGCCCAGCACCGCACGCGACGTCGCCAGGGAGAAGCCCACATCCACCGGTGACAGATCAGGCTTCTCGGCGACGAACGACCGCAGCCGCTCCACCTGCCCCGCCAGCCCGGCCTCCGACTTCGCCGAGACGACCCAGGGCACCACCGGCAGCTCCACCGGAGGCACAGACGGCTCCGGCTCCTCGACCTGCGGCGCCTGCTCCACGATCACATGGGCGTTGGTGCCGCTGATGCCGAAGGACGAGACACCCGCGCGGCGCGGCTCGCCCGTCTCCGGCCACTCCACCGACTCCGTCAGCAGCTCCACAGCACCCGCCGACCAGTCGACCTGGGGCGTCGGCGCGTCCACGTGCAGGGTCCGCGGCAGCACACCCTGCCGCATCGCCATGACCATCTTGATGATGCCGCCCACGCCGGCCGCCGCTGCGGCGTGGCCGATGTTGGACTTGATCGAGCCCAGCCACAGCGGGCGGCCGTCGGCTCGTTCCTGACCATAGGTCGCGATGAGCGCCTGGGCCTCTATCGGGTCGCCGAGCCGGGTGCCCGTGCCGTGCGCCTCCACCGCGTCCACCTGCGACGCGGACAGGCCGGCGTTCGCCAGGGCCTGGCGGATCACGCGCTGCTGAGACGGGCCGTTCGGGGCGGTCAGGCCGTTGGACGCACCGTCCTGGTTGATCGCGCTGCCCCGGACCACCGCGAGGACCTCGTGGCCGAGGCGGCGTGCGTCGGAGAGGCGTTCCACCAGGAGCACGCCCACGCCCTCGGACCAGCCCGTGCCGTCCGCCGCCTCCGCGAAGGGCTTGCAGCGGCCGTCCGCCGCGAGGCCGCGCTGGCGGGAGAACTCCACGAACGCGGCCGGGGTCGCGAGGAGCGCGACGCCGCCCGCGAGCGCCATGCTGCACTCGCCCTGGCGCAGGGCCTGCGCGGCGAGGTGCAGGGCGACCAGGGACGACGAGCACGCGGTGTCGACCGTCACCGCCGGGCCCTCAAGGCCCATCATGTACGCGATGCGGCCGGAGACCACGCTCGTCGCGGTGCCCGTGATGAGGTGTCCTTCGCCGCCCTCGGGGGTCTGGGCGGCGCCGGCGCCGTAGCCGGACGAGGAGGCTCCGGCGAAGACGCCGATCTGCTCGCCGCGCACCGATGTCGGGTCGATGCCCGCGCGCTCGAAGACCTCCCAGGAGGCTTCGAGGAGGAGCCGCTGCTGCGGGTCCATCGCCAGGGCCTCGCGCGGGGAGATCCCGAAGAAGCCGGCGTCGAAGTCGCCCGCCCCGTGCAGGAAGCCGCCTTGGAGGGTGTAGCTCGTACCGGGGTGGGCCGGGTCGGGGTCGTAGATGCCGTCCAGGTCCCAGCCGCGGGCCGTGGGGAAGCCGGTGATGCCGTCGCCGCCTGCGGCGAGGAGCCGCCACAGGTCCTCGGGGCTCTCGACCTCGCCGGGGTAGCGGCAGCTCATGCCGACGATGGCGATCAGGTCGTCGTCCTCGGCGGCCGCGGTGTTGCCGGCCGGAGCGCGGGTGCCCGCGGCGGACTTCTGGCGGGTGTCGGACGCGCCGTACCCGTCGCCGGTTTCGGAGGCGAGTTCGGCGTCGAGGAACCGGGCGAGGACGGCCGGCGTCGGGTGGTCGAAGACCATGGTGCTCGGGAGGCTCAGGCCCGTCTCGGCGGCGAGCCTGTTGCGCAGTTCTACCGCGGTGAGCGAGTCGAAGCCGAGCTCGCGGAACGCCCGGTCGGGCTCTACTCCGTCCACCGAGCCGTGCCCGAGTACGACGGCGGCCTGGCCCCTGACCAGTTCGGTCAGTGCCTCGGTGCGCTCGGCGGCGCTCAGGCGCCCGAGCCGTTCGCCCAGCGGGGACGTGCCCTCTGCCGGGCCGTTCGTCCCGTCGGGTCCCGTGGGGATCGTCAGCGCCTCGCGCGCCTCGGCCAGGTCGCCGATGAGCGGGCGGGGGCGGGCCGCGGCGAAGATCGGCACGAAGCGCGCCCAGTCCATGTCCGCGACCGTCACCAGGGTGTCGTCGCAGTCGAGTGCCCGCTGCAGCGCGGTGATCGCGGGGGCGGGCGCCATGGAGCGGATGCCCAGGCGCAGCAGCTGTTCGCCCTCCTCGCCGTCGGCCATGCCGCCGCCGGCCCAGGCGCCCCAGGCGACCGAGGTCGCGGGGACGCCGCGTGCCCTGCGGCGCTGGACGAGTCCGTCGAGGTAGGCGTTGGCGGCGGCGTAGCCGCTCTGGCCACCGCTGCCCCAGACTCCGGCGACGGAGGAGAAGACGACGAAGGCGTCGAGGTCGTGGTCTTCGAGCAGTTCGTCCAGGTGGACGGCGCCGGCGACCTTGGCGGACAGCTCGGCGGCGAGTGTCTCCGTGGTGGCTTCGGACAGCAGCATGGCCGTGCCGACGCCCGCGGCGTGCACGACGGTCCGCAGGACGCTCTCCTCGCCGTCCGTGTCCGGCGTGGCGGTGGCCTGCTCGATCAGTGCGGCGACGGCTGCGCGGTCGGTGATGTCGCAGGCGACGACGGTCACCTGGGTGCCGAACTCCTGGAGCTCGTCGACGAGTTCGGTGACTCCGGGTGCGTCGGGGCCCCGGCGGCTGGTGAGGATCAGGCGCTGTGCGCCGCCCTTGGCCAGCCAGCGGGCCACGTGGCTGCCGAGCGCGCCGGTGCCGCCCGTGATGAGTGCGGTGCCGCGGGGCGTCCACGTCGAGCCGTCGGTGCTCTCCCCTCGGGGGTCGCGGACGAGTCGGCGTACGAAGGTTCCGGAGGAGCGCACCGCCGCCTGGTCCTCGCCGCCGTCGGCGAGGACCGCGCACAGCCGGCCGGCCGCGCGCTCGTCGAGTGTGGCCGGCAGGTCGACCAGTCCGCCCCAGCGGTGGGCGCACTCCAGGCCGACGACCCGGCCGAGCCCCCACAGCGCGGCCTGGGCGGCGCTGGTCAGCGGGTCGGAGCGGCCGACGGAGACGGCTCCGCGGGTGCCGAGCCAGAGCGGCGCGTCGATCTCCGCGTCGCCGAGAGCCTGGACCAGCGCCAGTGTGCCGGCCATGCCGGCCGGTACGACGCTGTGGGTGGGGTGCGGCTCCTCGTCCAGGGCCAGGAGGGAGAGCACGCCGGCCGGCTGCCCGGAGACCCGGAGGGCCTGCGCGAGTTCGTGCGCGAGTACCGCGCGGTCGGTGGCGGCGGCGTCGATCTCCAGCGGCAGCACCGTGGCGCCGTGCGCGACGAGGGCGTCGATCGTGCTGCCCACCAGACTGTCCGTGCTGCGCACCAGGCTGTCCGTGCTGGGCGCCAGGCTGTCCGTGCTGCGCACCGAGGGGTCGTCTCCGGCGCCCCGGGGTACGGCGACGATCCAGGTGCCCGTCAGCGCGTCGCCCGACGGCTGTCCCGCCGGGCCGGCCGTGACTGGCTTCCAGCTGATGCCGTAACGCCACTCGTCGGCCATGGAGTTGTCGCGGCTCTGCCGTCGCCAGGCGGCGAGCGCCGGGAGCGCGTCGGCGAGCGGGGCGGAGTCGTCGGGGCGTACGGCTTCGACGAGCGACTGCAGGTCCTCGCGTTCGACGGCGTCCCAGAAACGGGCCTCTTCGGGGGTGTTGCCCCCCTCGCCGGCCACGACGGTCTGGTCCTCGGGGACGTGCGGCCAGTAGCGCTGCCTCTGGAAGGCGTAGGTGGGCAGGTCGACGCGGCGGGCGCCGGTGCCCGAGAAGTACGCCGCCCAGTCGACCGCCTTGCCGCGCACGTGCAGTTCGGCGAGCGCGGCGGCGGACGTGCGTGCCTCGTCGCGCCCCTTGCGGAGCGCGGGGACGGAGAGGGTGTCCTCGGTGCCGGGTCCGGACGTGACGCAGTCCTGGACCATGGCGGAGAGCACTCCGTCGGGGCCCAGTTCCAGGAAGGCGGTCACACCCTGGGTCTGCAGGGTGCGGACGCCGTCCAGGAAGCGGACCGCGTCGCGGACGTGGCGCACCCAGTACTCCGCCGTGCGGATCTCCCGTGCGGGGATCACCGCGCCGGTGACGTTGGAGACGATGGCGATCTGGGGCGCGTTGTAGGTGAGGCGCTCCGCGACGGCGCGGAAGTCGTCGAGCATGGCCTCCATACGCTGGGAGTGGAAGGCATGGCTCACCCGCAGCCGCTTGGTCTTACGACCCTCGCCCTCGAAGTGCGCGGCGATGGCGAGCACCGCGTCCTCGTCGCCGGAAATCACCGTGGAGCGCGGGCCGTTGAGCGCGGCGATGGACACGCCGTCCGTCAGCAGCGGCAGCACCTCGTCCTCCGCCGCCTGGAGCGAGACCATCGCCCCGCCGGCCGGAAGCGCCTGCATCAGACGGCCCCGGGCCGCCACCAGCGCGGCAGCATCCTCCAGCGACAGCACCCCAGCCACGTACGCAGCCGACAGCTCGCCGATGGAGTGACCCAGCAGGAAGTCCGGCTTCACGCCCCACGACGTCATCAGCTCGAACAGCGCCACTTCGAGCGCGAACAGACCGGCCTGCGTGAACTGCGTCTGGTCCAGCAGCTCACCGCCGTCGAAGACGACCTCGCGAAGAGGCCGGTCCAAGTGGCGGTCCAGCTCGGCGCAGACCGCGTCGAACGCCTCGCTGAAGGCGGGGTAGGTCTCGTACAGCTCCCGTCCCATGCCGGCCCGTTGGGAGCCCTGTCCGGAGAACAGCACCGCCAGGCGTCCAGGTGCCGCTACTCCGCGCACCACTGCCGGGCCGTTGCCGGAGGCGCTCAACTCGCCCAGGCCGTCGACGAGTCCGGTACGGCCGTCGGCGAGGATCACCGCGCGGTGTTCCAGGGCGGCGCGTCCCGTGGCGAGCGAGTAGCCGACGTCCAGGGCGGAAGTTTCGTCCGCGGTGGCGTTGTCCAGGTGGGCTCGGAGTTCGCTCGCCTGTGCCTTGAGCGCTTCGCCGGTCGCGCCCGAGACGAGCCAGGGGACGATCGGCAGGGTCCGGTTCTGCCTGGTCCCGTCGGCGGCGGGCTCGACCTCGCGCACGGGCGCCTGCTCGACGATGACGTGCGCGTTCGTGCCGCTCACGCCGAAGGAGGAGACGCCCGCGCGGCGCGGCTGCCCGGTCTGCGGCCACTCCACCGGCCGGGTCAGGAGCTCGACGGATCCGGCCGACCAGTCCACGTGCGGCGTCGGCTCGTCGACGTGGAGGGTGCGGGGCAGGGCCGCGTGCCGCAGTGCCATCACCATCTTGATCACACCGGCGACGCCTGAAGCGGCCTGTGCGTGACCGAAGTTGGACTTCATCGAGCCGAGGAACAGCGGTCTGCCATCCGGCCTGTCCTGGCCGTACGTCTCCAGGAGGGCCTGGGCCTCGATGGGGTCGCCGAGGACGGTGCCGGTGCCGTGTGCCTCCACGGCGTCGATCTGTGCGGGCGAGAGGCCGGCGTTGGCCAGCGCGGCCCGGATGACCCGCCGCTGGGAGGGGCCGTTCGGCGCGGTCAGGCCGTTGCTCGCGCCGTCCTGGTTCACGGCCGAGCCGCGGATCACCGCGAGGATCTCGCGTCCGTTGCGGAGCGCGTCGGAGAGCCGCTCCACCACCAGGACACCGACGCCCTCGGCCCAGCCGGTGCCGTCGGCGGCGGCCGCGAAGGACTTGCAGCGGCCGTCCGCCGCGAGGCCGCCCTGCTGGCTGAACTCGGCGAACGCGCCGGGGTTGTTCATCACGGTCACACCGGCGGCCAGCGCGAGGGAGCACTCGCGCTGGCGCAGTGCCTGCACCGCCTGGTGGAGGGCCACGAGCGACGACGAGCACGCCGTGTCGATCGTCACGGCCGGGCCCTCCAGGCCCAGGGAGTAGGAGACGCGTCCGGAGACGACGCTTCCCGCGGTGCCGGTGACGTAGTAGCCCGCGACGTTCTCGTTCGACTGCCGCAGGCTCGTCTCGTAACCGGAAGACTGGGCTCCGACGAAGACACCGGTCGCGGTGCCGCGCAGCGACGAGGGGGCGACTCCTGCCCGTTCCAGGGCCTTCCAGGACTCCTCCAGGAGCACGCGCTGCTGCGGGTCCATCGCCAGCGCCTCGCGCGGCGAGATCCCGAAGAAGCCCGCGTCGAAGTCCGTGACCCCGTCGACGAAGCCGCCCTCGAAGGTGACCGCGTTGTCGTGGGCCTCCTCGTAGAGCCGCTCCAGGTCCCAGCCGCGGTCGGTCGGGAACCCGGTGACCGCGTCGGTCCCGGATGCGACGAGGTTCCACAGGCTCTCGGGGCTCGTCACCCCGCCCGGGTAGCGGCAGCTCATCCCGGTGATCGCGATCGGTTCCCGCGCCGCATCGGTGAGCTGGGTGTTCTCCCGCCGCAACCGGTCGACCTCTTTGAGCGACGCGCGCAGCGCTTCGAGAACCTTGTCAGCCGAACTAGCCATCATGCACTCCACACTTCACGCGTCATCAGGATTCGCCGTCGCCCAACGCCATCTGGATCAGGCTCTCGGCGTCCATCTCGTCGATCGACTCGGTCTCGTCGCCCGCGGGCAGAGGGGTTTGCGCCCCACCGCGCCGGTCCGCGAGTTTCAGCAGGGTGTCCAGCACTCCGGCGGCCCTGAGTTGGTCAAGCGGCACTGTCGCCAGTGCGCCACGGACGGCGGCCTCGTCCACGTCGTCATGGCCGCCCGGGCCGCCCTCGGTGCCTGTCCCGTCCCTCTCGGGGAGCAGCTTGCTCCGCAGGTACGTGACCAGCGCCGTGGGCGTCGGGTGGTCGAAGACCAGGGCGGCCGGCAGCCGCAGGCCCGTCGCCTCGCCCAGTTGGTTGCGCAGCTCCACCGCGGTCAGGGAGTCGAACCCCAGAGTGCGGAACGCCCGGTCGGACCGCACGTCGGTGGGTGCGGCGAGCCGCAGCACCGTCGCCGCCCGTTCCTGCACGAGTTCCAGGAGCAGGTGTTCCTGTTCGGGTCCGGACAGTTCGAGGAGGTTCTGCCGCAGCGTCTCGGCACGGTCGGCTCCGGTGGACGCGGACGTGCCGTCCGCCGCGTCCTCTTCGGGTGCGAGCGCCGCCCGCACCTCGGGCAGGTCGCCGATCAGCGGGCTCGGCCGCAGAGTCGTGAAGGCCGTGGCGAACCGCGGCCAGTCCACGTCGACCGCGACCACTGGCGTCTCGTCGTGCTCGATGGCCTGCTGCAGCGCGGTGATCGCGAGGCCGGGCGCCATCGGGGCCAGGCCCAGACGGGTCAGCTGCTCGCCGGTGTCGCCGGCGGCCATGCCGCCGTCGCCCCACTGGCCCCACGCCACGGATGTGGCGGCCCAGCCGCGGGCCCGGCGGCGCAGGGCGAGCGCGTCCAGCGCCGCGTTCGCCGCCGCGTACCCGGCCTGCCGGGCGCTGCCCCACACTCCGGCGATGGAGGAGAACACCACGAACGCGTCCACCGTCCCGCCGAGCAGCTCGTCGAGGTGGGCGGCGCCCGCCGTCTTGCCCGCGAGGACGTCGGCGAACGCTGCCGGTTCGGTGTCGGCCAGGGCGGCGCCGGCACTGACGCCCGCCGTGTGCACGACCGCGCGCACGGGATCACCCTCGGCGTTCAACCGCTCGATCAGCGCGGCCACTTGGTCGCGGTCGGCGACATCGCAGGCCTCCACCGTCACCTTGGCGCCGAGCCCCGTCAGCTCCGCCTCCAGCTCGGTCGCTCCGGGGGCCGCGGCGCCCCTGCGGCTGGTCAGGACGAGCCGTTCCGCTCCCCGTCCCGCCAGCCATCGGGCGACGTGGCCGCCCAGGGCGCCGGTGCCGCCGGTGATCAGTACGGTGCCCTCGGGGCGCCACGGGCGTACGGCGGGTGCTCCGTTCAGCGGGGCGCGGACGAGGCGGCGGCCGTACGCACCGGCCGAACGTACCGCGATCTGGTCCTCGCCCGCGCCGCCGACGTCACCGGCGCCCGGTCCGGAGGCCTCGGCCGTTCGCCCCGCCAGGATTCCGCACAGGCTGTCGGTGATCCTGGCGTCGACCCCGTCGGCAGGCAGGTCGACGAGACCGCCCCAGTTGCCGGGGCGCTCCAGGCAGACGACTCTTCCGAGGCCCCACACCTGGGCCTGCGCCACGCTCACCGTGCGGTCCGCGGCGCCGACCTGGACCGCGCCCACGGTGGCGCACCACAAGGGCGCCTGGATCTCCACGTCGTCGAGGGCCTGCACCAACGCGAGCGTCGCCGTGACGCCGGCGGGAACCGCGGGGTGCGCCCGGTCGGGTGCTTCGTCCGCGCCGAGGAAGGACAGCACGCCGCCGATACGGGACAGCTTCCTCTCGTCGTTCCCCGTGCCGTTCTCCCGCAGGACTTCGCCGAGAAGCCCGCCGAGCGCCTTGCGTTCGGCGTCGGCGGAGGAAACCGCCAGCGTCACCACGTGGGCGCCGTGCCCGACCAGGGCACGGCCGCAGTCGGAGACCGAGGCGTCGTCCCTAAGCACCTCGGGAACCAGGACGATCCATGTGCCGGACAGTTCGGCCGACTTGGCCTTCGGCAGGGGCTTCCAGCCGACGCGGTAGCGCCAGCCGTCGACGGTGGAGCTGTCGCGGCTGTTGCGCCGCCAGGAGGCGAGGGCCGGCAGGACCGCGCGCAGCGGCTCCGCCTCGGCCTTGTCCAGGGTGCCCATCAGGGCGTCCAGGTCCTCGCTCTCGACGGCCTGCCAGAACTCCGCCTCGTCCGGAGACATCGCGCTCTGCTCCGGTGCGGGGGTGTCCGCGGTCTCGGGCCAGTAGCGCCGGCGTTGGAAGGGGTAGGTGGGCAGGTCCACGTGGGTCGTGGGCCGTCCGGCGAAGACGGCCTGCCAGTCCAGCTCGACGCCGTGGACGTGAGCCTCGGCCAGCGAGGTCATGAAGCGATGTGCCTCGTCCTCGTTCCGGCGCAGGGTGCCCAACGCCACTGCCTCGCTGCCGGCCGCGTCGAAGGTCTCCTGCAGTCCGAGGTTGAGCACCGGGTGCGGGCTCACCTCGATGAACACGCCAAGACCGTCCCCGGCCGCCGCGCGCACCGCCTGCTCGAACTCCACCGTGGAACGCAGGTTGCGGTACCAGTAGCCGCCGTCCAGGCCCGTCGTGTCGTCCAGCAGGCCGCCGGTGAGTGTGGAGTAGAACGGCACCTGGCCGGACGTCGGCGTCACGCCCGCGAGGAGGTCGGCCAACTCCGCCTCGATCAGCTCCACCTGGGCCGAGTGCGAGGCATAGTCCACGGCGATCTTCTTCGCCCGGATGTCCTGCTCGGTGCAGGAGGCCACCAGTTCCTCCAGCGCCTTGGGCTCACCGGAGACCACCACCGAGGACGGACCGTTGACCGCCGCCACCGAGATACGGCCCTCCCAGGCCGCCAGGCGCTCACGCACCTCCCCCACCGGCAACGACACCGAGACCATGCCACCGCCACCCGACAGGGCCAGCAGGGCACGCGACCTCAGTGCCACGACCCGGGCACCGTCCTCCAGCGACAGCCCACCCGCGACCACCGCCGCCGCGATCTCCCCCTGCGAGTGACCGATCACCGCGGCCGGCTCCACGCCACATGCTCGCCACAGCTCCGCAAGCGACACCATGACCGCCCACAGGACCGGCTGCACCACATCCACCCGGTCAAAACCGGGCGCACCCGGCTCACCACGTACGACGTCCAGCAGACGCCAGTCCGTGAACGGCTCCAGAGCCGCCGCACACTCCGCCATCCGCCCCGCGAACACCGGCGAGGACTCCAGCAACCCCGCCGCCATGCCCTGCCACTGCGCCCCCTGCCCCGGGAACACGAACACCGGACGAGCCGAGGAACCCGCGACACCGCGCACCACACCGACGGCCGAGCCGCCGCCCAGTGCGACCGTCTCCAGACCCGACCGCAGCTCCTCCAGACCACCCGCAAGCACCACCGCACGGTGCTCGAACCGGGACCGGTCCAGCGCCAAGGCACGGCCCATGGAGGGCAGTTCCGGCAGCTCGCCGCCCTCGACGGCCAGCCGCAGCCGCTCCGCCTGCGCCCGCAGGGCGCCCTCCGATTTCCCCGACAGTACGAACGGCACACCCGCGCCTACGACCGGAGCGGACCCACCGGGCGTTTCCGTCGCTACGGGCGCCGCCTCCGGCGCCTGCTCCACGATCACATGCGCATTCGTGCCGCTGATACCGAAGGACGAGACACCCGCACGGCGCGGCTGACCCGTCTCCGGCCAGGCACGCTGCTCGGTGACCAGCTCCACCGATCCCGCCGACCAGTCCACCTGCGGCGTCGGCTCGTCCACATGCAGGGTCTCGGGCACCACCCCGTGCCGCATCGCCTGCACCATCTTGATCACACCGGCCACGCCCGCGGCGGCCTGCGTGTGACCGATGTTCGACTTGACCGAGCCCAGCAGCAGCGGCCGGTCCTCCGCACGCTCCTGACCGTAGGTCGCGATCAGCGCCTGCGCCTCGATCGGGTCACCCAGCCTCGTACCCGTACCGTGCGCCTCGACGACATCGACATCCGTGGCGTCGAGTCCCGCGTTGGCCAGCGCGGCGCGGATCACGCGCTGTTGAGAGGGGCCGTTGGGGGCGGTCAGACCGTTGCTCGCGCCGTCCTGGTTCACCGCGCTGCCGCGCACGACCGCGAGGACCTGGTGACCATTGCGGCGGGCGTCGGAGAGGCGCTCCACCAGCAGCATGCCGACGCCCTCGCCCCAGCCGGTGCCGTCGGCCCCGGCCGCGAATGACTTGCAGCGACCGTCGGGCGCGAGACCGCGCTGGCGGGAGAACTCCACGAAGGTGCCGGGCGTCGCCATCACCGCGACGCCGCCGGCCAGTGCCATGGAGCACTCGCCCGACCGCAGCGACTGGATCGCCCAGTGCAGCGCGACCAGGGACGACGAACACGCCGTGTCGACGGTGATCGCCGGGCCCTCCAGGCCCAGCGTGTACGAGATTCGTCCCGACATCACGCTGCCCGCGGTGCCGGTGCTGAGGTACCCCTCAAGGCCCTCTCCGACCGTGCTCGCGTGCGCCGCGTAGTCGTGGTACATCAGGCCGGCGAACACGCCCGTGTCGCTGCCCCGCAGGGCCAGCGGGTCGATGCCCGCGGACTCGACCGCCTCCCACGATGCCTCCAGGAGCAGGCGCTGCTGCGGGTCCATCGCCAGCGCTTCACGCGGCGAGATCCCGAAGAACGCCGCGTCGAAGTGCGTGGCGTCGTGCAGGAACCCGCCCTCGCGGGTGTACGAGGTCCCGGGACGGTCGGGGTCCGGGTCGAAGAGCCGGTCCACGTCCCAGCCCCGGTCGGAGGGCAGGCCCGAGATGGCGTCCCCGGAGGTGGACAGCAGCGTCCACAGGTCGTCCGGGCCTGCGACCCCGCCGGGGTAGCGGCAGCTCATGCCGACGATCGCGATCGGGTCGTCGTCCGCCGCGGCGACCGTTCCCCGTACCTCGGCGCGCCCCTGACGGGTACCGAGCGCCTCCGCCAGCATGAAGTCGGCCAGCGTGGCCGAGCTGGGGTAGTCGAACACCAGCGTCGCGGGCAGTCGCAGGCCGGTGACGGTGCTGAGCCGGTTGCGCAGCTCCACCGCGGTCAGCGAGTCGAACCCGAGGTCGTTGAAGGCTTGCTGTGGCGCGACCGCGTCGCCGGAGGTGTGCCCCAGGGCCTGGGCGACCTCGTCCCGCACCAACTTCAGTACGCGCTGGCGCTGTTCGGTTTCGGGGAGTGCGAGGAGCGTACGCGCGAAGGACTCGGACTGGTCCGCACCCGACTCCGCCACCCGCCGACTCGGCACCCGCACCAACCCACGCAACAACAACGGCGTCAACTCCGGACGCGCCCGCAACGCCCCCA
>NZ_BMWC01000028.1 GCF_014651035.1 Streptomyces lomondensis | reverse complement strand
CTCCAGAGCCGCCGCGCACTCCGCCATCCGCCCCGCGAACACCGGCGAGGACTCCAGCAACCCCGCCGCCATGCCCTGCCACTGCGCACCCTGCCCCGGGAACACGAACACCGGACGCACAGCCCGGACCGCCACACCCCGCACCACATCCCCGACAGCACGCCCCGCAACCACCGCCGACAACGCACCCGCCAACGAACCCGCGTCATCCGCGAGCACCACCGCACGGTGCTCGAAACGTGACCGGCCCAGCGCCAACGCCCGCCCCACGGCAGGCAGTTCCCGCAGCACGCCACCGTCCTCGACGGCCAGCCGCAACCGCTCCGCCTGCGCCCGCAGAGCGCCCTCCGACTTGCCCGACAGCAGGAACGGCACACCCGCACCCAGCACCGGAGCAGACCCGGCGACGGACTCCGTCACCACAGGCTCCGCCTCCGGAGCCTGCTCGATGACGGTGTGGGCGTTGGTGCCGCTGACGCCGAACGACGACACCGCCGCGCGGCGCGGCTGTCCGGTCTCCGGCCAGGCCACCGGCTCCGTCAGGAGTTCGACGGCGCCCGCCGACCAGTCCACGTGCGACGACGGCGCGTCCACGTGCAGGGTCCGGGGCAGGATGCCGTGCCGCATCGCCATGACCATCTTGATGACGCCCGCGACACCGGCGGCTGCCTGGGTGTGGCCGATGTTGGACTTGATGGAGCCGAGCAGCAGCGGCCGGTCCTCCGGCCGGTTCTGACCGTACGTCGCGAGCAGCGCCTGCGCCTCGATGGGGTCGCCCAGTGTCGTGCCCGTACCGTGTGCCTCCACCGCGTCGACGTCCGCGGGCGTCAGGCCCGCGCTCGCCAGCGCCTGGCGGATGACGCGCTGCTGTGCGGGGCCGTTGGGGGCGGTCAGACCATTGGACGCGCCGTCCTGGTTCACCGCGGAACCACGGACCACCGCGAGGACTTCATGGCCGTTGCGGCGGGCGTCGGAGAGGCGCTCCACCAGGAGCATGCCGACGCCCTCGCCCCAGCCGGTGCCGTCGGCGGCCTCGGCGAACGCCTTGCACCGGCCGTCCGTGGCCAGGCCGCGCTGGCGGCTGAACTCGATGAACGCCGACGGGGTCGACATCACGGTCACACCGCCGGCCAGCGCCATGGTGCACTCGCCCGACCGCAGTGCCTGGACCGCCAGGTGCAGGGCGACCAGCGACGACGAGCACGCCGTGTCGACCGTGACGGCGGGCCCCTGGAGTCCCAGCGTGTACGAGACGCGGCCCGAGACCACGCTCGCCGCGTTGCCGGTGCCCACGAGTCCCTCCGCGCTCTCGGCGGAGCCCAGCAACAGCCCTGTGTAGTCCTGGCTGTTGGTGCCCGCGAAGACGCCGACGCGTGCGCCCCGCACCGAATCGGGGTCGATGCCGGCGCGTTCGAAGGCCTCCCATGACGTTTCGAGCAGCAGCCGCTGCTGCGGGTCCATCGCCAGTGCCTCGCGCGGCGCGATGCCGAAGAACGCGGCGTCGAACTCGGCCGCGCCCGCGAGGAACCCGCCTTCGCGGACGTACGAGGTGCCCTGCTGTTCCGGGTCCTCGCTGTAGAGCCGGTCGATGTCCCAGCCCCGGTCGGCGGGCAGCGGGGAGACGGCGTCGGTGCCCGACTCGAGGAGCCGCCACAGTTCCTCCGGCGACTGGGCGCCGCCGGGGAAACGGCAGCCCATGCCGACGATCGCGATCGGGTCGTCGTCGAGGGCGGGCGGGGCCGCCGGCGGCTGGTCGTGTGCGGGGGCGGCGTCTGAGCCCGCCAGTTGGTCGCGCAGGTGCCGGGCGAGGACGAGCGGAGTGGGATAGTCGAAGACCAGCGTGGCGGGCAGGGCCAGGCCGGTGCTGCTGCCGAGCAGGTTGCGCAGTTCCACGGCGGTGAGCGAGTCGAAGCCCAGGTCGCGGAAGGCACGGGAGGGCTGTACCGCGTCCGCGGACGCGTGCCCGAGCACGGCTGCGGCCTGACCGCTGACCAGGGCCAGCAGGACCTGCTCGCGCTCTGCCGCGGAGGCGCCCGACAGGCGGGCGCGCAGCGCGTCGGTGCCCTGTCCGGCCGTCCTCGGCGCGGCGTCGGAGGCCGGCAGGGCGCGCACCTCGGGGAGTTCGCCGATGAACGCGGAGCGGCCGCCCGCCAGGAGCGTGGGGGCGAAGCGCGCCCAGTCCACGTCGGCGACGACGGTGTGGGCGGCGCCGTGCTCGACTGCCTGGCGCAGCGCGGCCATGGCCTGCTCGGGCGGCAGCGGTGGCATGCCGCCGCGGCGGACGCGCTCGGCGACCACCGGGTCGGCGGCCATGCCGGCCCCCGCCCAGGCGCTCCAGCCGATGGACGTGGCGGGCAGGCCGTGGGCGCGGCGGTCGGCTGCGAGCGCGTCGAGGAAGGCGTTGCCCGCCGCGTAGGCTCCCTGGCCGGCGTTGCCGAAGGTGGCGGCCAGCGAGGAGAAGAGAACAAACGCGGACAGGTCCAGGTCGCGGGTCAGTTCGTGGAGGTTGAGCGCGGCGTCGACCTTCGGGCGCAGGACCTTCTCGACCTGCTCCGGGGTCATCGAGGCGAGCATGCCGTCGTCGAGCACTCCGGCCGTGTGCACCACCGCGGTCAGCGGCTCGTCGGCGGGCAGCGACGTCAGCAGGGCGGCCAGCGCGTCGCGGTCGGCGGCGTCGCAGGCGGCGACGGTGACCTCGGTGCCGAGCCCGGTGAGCTCGGCGACCAGCTCGGCGGCGCCGTGGGCGTCGTTGCCGCTGCGGCTGACGAGGACGAGGCGGGCGGCGCCGTTGCGGGCCAACCAACGTGCGGTGACGGCGCCGAGCGCGCCTGTTCCACCGGTGACGAGGACGGTGCCGGAGGGCTGCCACGGCGTCCGGGTGACCGCCGCGCCCGGGGCGGGCCTGGTGAGTCTGCGGGCGTGAACTCCCGAGGACCGGACGGCCAGTTGGTCCTCGCCGTCGCGCGCGGCGAGGACGGCGCACAGGCGGCGTCCCGCGCGGGCGTCCAGCACGTCGGGCAGGTCGACGAGGCCGCCCCAGCGGGCCGGTTCCTCGGCCGCCACGACCTGGCCGAGGCCCCAGAGCATGGCCTGTTCCGGGTGGGTCAGCGGGTCGGCGGCGCCCACGGAGACCGCGCCGCGGGTGGCAAGCCACAGGGGCGCGGTGACCTGGGCGTCGCCCAGGGCCTGCACCAGGGCGAGGGTGCGGAGCAGGGCTTCGGTGCCGTCGCCGCCGCCGGTGGTCGGGCCCGTCAGGGACAGGACTCCGGCGACCGGCAGGGCGCGGCCCGACTCGTCCGGTCCGCGCAGGGCGTCCCGGATCCGCTCGGCGAGCGCGGCCCGCTCGTCACGTCCGGCCCGCTCATCGGGTCCGGCCGTGCCGCCGGGTGTCCGCAGCCGTACGACGGTGGCGCCCCGCCCGGCCAGGGCGTCGGCGGCCGCGTCGGTGGTCTCGTCGTCGGGGCCCACGACGAGCCAGGTGCCGGTGGGCGCGGCGTCCTCGGGTTCCGGCACGGTCCGCCAACGGATCTCGTAGCGCAGGGAGTCGAGGGCGGACCGCTCCCGCCGGGCGCGCCGCCACTCGGCCAGTGCGGGCAGCACGGCGCTCAGCGGCTGGTCCCCTTCCAGGGCCAGCGTCCCGGTCACGGCGTCCAGGTCCGTGCGCTCCACGGCGGACCAGAATCCGGCCTCGGCGGGGTCCTCGCCGGCCGCGCCGTCGGGGGCCGCCGTCCACATCAGGGACTCGGGCCAGTACCGGCTGCGCTGGAACGCGTAGGTGGGCAGGGGGATCTGACCGGCGCCGGGCAGGAGGGCGGACCAGTCCGGCGTCCGGCCGCGCACGTGCAGGCGGGCCAGTGCGGTCAGTGCGGCTCTGGTCTCCGGGCGGTCGCCGCGCAGCACGGGGAAGGCGACGGCGGGTTCGCCCGCCGGGTCAGCGGTGCGGCCCGCCAGGCTGTCCGCCACCAGGGCGGAGAGCACACCGTCGGGGCCGAGTTCGACGAAGGTGGTGACCCCGTGCTCGGCCAGGGCGCGGACGCTGTCGTCGAAGCGGACGGCCTGGCGGACGTGGCGCACCCAGTGCTCGGCGGTGCAGATCTCCTCGGCGGGGACGATCGCGCCGGTGACGTTGGAGACGATCGGGATCCGCGGCGGACGGAACGTCAGCCCCTGGGCGACGGCGAGGAAGTCGTCGAGCATGGCGTCCATGCGCGGCGAGTGGAAGGCGTGGCTGACCCGCAGCCGCTTGGTCTTGCGGCCCTGGCCCTCGAAGTGCGCGGCGATTGCGAGAACCGCCGCCTCGTCACCGGAAACGACCGTGGCGGCAGGCCCGTTGAGCGCGGCGATCGAGGCGCCCTCGACCAGCAGCGGCAGGACCTCGTCCTCCGACGCCTGGAGCGAGACCATCGCCCCGCCCTCCGGAAGGGCCTGCATCAGGCGCCCCCGGGCGGCGACCAGCGTGCCGGCGTCCTGGAGGGAGAGGACGCCCGCGACATGCGCGGCGGCCAGCTCGCCGATGGAGTGGCCCGCGAGCAGGTCGGGTTCGATGCCCCAGTGGCCGAGGAGCCGGAACAGTGCCACCTCGACGGCGAACAGGGCGGCCTGGGTGTAGGCCGTCCGGTGCAGCAGGCCGGCGTCGTCGCTCGTCTCCTCGGCGTACAGGACGTCGCGCAGCGGGCGGTCGAGGTGCGGGTCCAGCTGTGCGCAGACCTCGTCGAACGCCTCGCGGAACACGGGGAAGCGGGCCGCGAGCTCACGGCCCGTGCCGAGCCGCTGGCTGCCCTGCCCGCTGAACAGGAACGCGAGCCGGCCCTCCGTCACGGTGCCGCGCACCGGCCCCGCCTCGTCGGCCACGAGGGCGTCGAGGCCGCGCAGCAGCTCGTCGCGGTCCGCGCCGACGACGACCGCACGGTCCTCGAAGGCGGTGCGGGTGGTCGCCAGCGAGTGGGCGACGTCGACGGGGTCGTACTCGGGGTGCGCGGCGAGCAGGGCCCGCAGCCTGGCCGCCTGGCCGGCGAGCGCCGCCTCTCCGCGCGCGGATATCACCCAGGGGACGAGACCGGGACGTACGGCTGTGTCAGGGCGTACGTCCGCTGTGTCAGGGCGTACCTCCGCGTCGGTGTGCCCGGCCTGCTCGTCGGCCTGTTCGATGATGACGTGGGCGTTGGTCCCGCTGATGCCGAACGACGAGACGCCCACGCGGCGCGGCTCGCCCGTCTCGGGCCAGTCGGTCCGCTCCGTCAGGAGCCGCACCTGACCGGCCGTCCAGTCCACGTGCGGTGTCGGGGCGTCGACGTGGAGGGTGGGCGGCAGCACTCCGCGCCGCATCGCCATGACCATCTTGATGATCCCGGCGACGCCGGCGGCGGCCTGCGTGTGACCGATGTTCGACTTCACCGAGCCCAGCCACAGCGGGCGCTCCGCCGAGCGCTCCTGACCGTAGGCGGCCAACAGCGCCTGCGCCTCGATGGGGTCGCCGAGTACCGTGCCGGTGCCGTGCGCCTCGACCGCGTCGACCTGCTCGGGGGCCAGGCGCGCGTCGGCGAGCGCCTGCTCGATGACGCGCTGCTGGGAGGGACCGTTGGGTGCGGTGAGGCCGTTGCTCGCGCCGTCCTGGTTGACCGCGGAGCCGCGCAGCACGGCGAGGACCCGGTGGCCGTTGCGCCGGGCGTCGGAGAGCCGCTCCACCAGGAGCAGACCGACGCCCTCGGCGAAGCCGGTGCCGTCGGCGGCCGCGGCGAACGCCTTGCAGCGACCGTCGAGGGCGAGTCCGCGCTGTGCGCTGAAACTGCTGAACATGCCCGGGGTCGCCATGACGGTGACCCCACCGGCGAGCGCCAGCGAACACTCGCCCTTGCGCAGGGCCTGGGCCGCCAGGTGCAGCGCCACCAGCGACGACGAACACGCGGTGTCGACCGTGACCGCGGGTCCTTCGAGGCCGAGCGTGTACGAGACCCGGCCGGACAGCACGGCCGCGGCGCTGCCCGTGCCCATGTACCCCTCCAGCCCGGCCTCCGCCCCCATCAGCAGATAGGGGTAGTCCTGGCCGTTCGTGCCGGCGAAGACTCCGGTCCGGCTGCCGCGCAGCGACTCCGGATCGATGCCCGCCCGCTCGAACGCCTCCCACGCCGTCTCCAGGAGCAGCCGCTGCTGCGGGTCCGTGGCCAGGGCCTCGCGCGGGCTGATGCCGAAGAACGCCGCGTCGAAATCGCCCGCGTCCTGGACGAAGCCGCCCTCGCCCGCGTACGTCGCCCCGTCGGGCGCGGCCTGGAACACGCTGTCCAGGTTCCAGCCGCGGTCCGAGGGGAACGGCGACAGGCCGTCGGTGCCCGCGGCGACGAGGTCCCACAGATCATCGGGCGACCGCACATTGCCCGGGTAGCGGCAGCTCATGCCGATGATGGCGATCGGCTCGGTGTCACGCTCCTCCATCTCGCGGATCCGCTCGTGCGCCGCTTCGAGATCGGTGCTGACCCGCTTCAGGAAGTACCGGAGCTTGTCTTCGTTCGCCATCGGGCGACCCCTCTGTCAGGAACTGCGGTGATCGTGGTGAGTGCCACTGAGGGCGTTCAGGAGATGCCGAACTTCTTGCCGAGGAGCTCGAACATCTCGTCGTCGGAGGCGGATTCGATCTCCTCGCCGACCGGCGCCTCGCCGGCGGGCCCGTCCTGCAGCCGGGTCAGCAGCACCTGCACGCGCCGCACCACCCGGGCCCGGCCCGCGTCGTCCGGTGCGACGCCGGCCAGTGCCTTCTCGATCCGGTCCAGTTCCTCCAGCGCGGTCACGGCCACGGTCTCCCCGTCGCGGACGAGCTGCTCGCGCAGGAACCCGGCGAGGCGCTGCGGCGTCGGGTAGTCGAACGCCAGGGTGACCGGAAGCTTGAGGCCGGTCTTGGCGCCGATGCGGTTGCGCAGTTCGACGGCGGTGACGGAGTCGAAGCCCACCTCGCGGAAGGCGCGCTTGACTCCCACGGCCTCGGGTCCGCTGAGTCCGAGCACCGCGGCGACCTGCTCGCGCACGGCCTCCAGGAGCAGTGCGTCCTGCTCCGCCTCGGAGAGCCCGGCGAGCCGCTGCACCAGCGCCGACGGCTCCTCACCGCCGGATCCCGCCTTGCCCGTGCCGTCCTGCGCGATGCGGCGCACCTCGGGTACGTCGGCGAGGAGGGGGCCCGGCCGGGTCGCGGTGAAGGCGACGAAGAACCGCTCCCAGTCGATGTCCGCGATCAGCAGGCAGGTGGCGTCGTGCTCCACGGCCTGCCGCAGCGCGCCCGCGGCCGCCTCGGGCGCCATCTCGCGCAGCCCGTGCCGGTTGAGGGTCTGGCCGAACTCGCCTTCCGCCATGCCGCCGCCGCCCCAGGCGCCCCAGGCGATCGAGGTGGCCACCAGGCCGGCGGCCCTGCGCTCCTGGGCCAGCGCGTCGAGGTAGGCGTTGCCCGGTGCGTAGTTGCCCTGGCCGGGGGTGCCGACGATGCCGCCGAACGAGGAGAACAGCACGAAGGCGGACAGGTCGTGGTCCCGTGTCAGCTCGTCCAGGTTCCGCGCGGCCCTGGCCTTGGCGTGCAGGGAGTTGGCGAGCTGGTCCGGGGTGAGCGTGTCGAGCAGGCCGTCGTCGAGCGCGGCCGCGGTGTGCACGACGGCGGTCAGCGGATGCTCGGCGGGCACGGCGGCGACGACCTCCGCCAGCGCGTGACGGTCCCCGGCGTCGCACGCGGCGACCGTCACGCGGGCGCCGAGTGCGGTCAGTTCGTCCCGCAGATCCTGGGCGCCGGGTGCGTCCGGGCCACGGCGGCTGACCAGCAGCAGGTGCCCGGCGCCCTCGCGGGCCAGCGAGCGCGCGACGTGTCCGCCGAGCGCGCCGGTTCCGCCGGTGATGAGCGTCGTGCCCTTCGGCTCCCAGCGCCGGCTGCCGGGAGCGGCGCCGATCCGGGCGCGGTTGAGGCGGCGTACGAAGGTACCGGAGGGCCGCACGGCCAGCTGGTCCTCGTCACCGGCCCCGCCGAGCGCGCCGCTCAGCATCGCGGCCGTCCGGTCGTCCAGGGTCGGCGGGAGGTCGATCAACCCGCCCCAGCGGTCCGGGTGTTCGAGCGCGGCGACGCGCCCCATGCCCCAGGCCATGGCCTGCTCGGGTCCGGTGATGGGATCGGCCGGTCCCACCGACACCGCGCCGCGCGTGGCGCACCAGAGCGGCGCGGACACCCCGGCCTCGCCGAGCGCCTGCAGCAGGGCGACGGTGGCGGCGTAGCCCCTGGGCACGGCCGGCAGTTCCGGGTGCGGCGCGTGGTCGAGCTGGAGGAGCGACAGCACGCCCGCGAGGTCGGCGGGCAGGTCGTGGCCGGCGAACAGGTCGCGCCGCAGCTTGCCCCCGTCGACCGTCACGGGCAGCACCCGGGCGCCGTGGTCGGCGAGCGCCGCGAGGCACCCGGCGGTCAGCGCGTCCTCGGCGTGGGTCTCGGGCACGACGACGAGCCAGTGGCCGGACAGCCGGGCGGCGGACGCCTCGGGCAGCGGGCGCCAGGCCACCTCGTACCGCCAGTCGTCGACGGTGGACAGCTCGCGGGTGCGGCGGCGCCAGGAGGACAGCGCGGGCAGCATCGTGCCCAGGGCCGAGCGGGCGCCCTCGCCCCCCTTGAGGTCGAGCGTGTCCGCGAGGCCCTCGAAGTCCTCCTGCTCGACCGCGGCCCAGAACTGGGTGTCGGCCAGGGAGAGTTCGGCCGCCTCGCCGACGGGCGCCTGCATCACCGGACGCAGGTCGTCGATCCAGTAGCGCTGCCGCTGGAAGGGGTAGGTGGGCAGGTCCACGTGGGTGGCCTGCTGCCCCGCGAACAGGGCGTGCCAGTCCGGCTCCACGCCGTGGACGTGGGCCTCGGCCAGCGAGGTCATGAAACGGCGTGCCTCGTCCTCGTCGCGGCGCAGAGTGCCCAGAGCGACCGCGTCGCTGTCGGCCGCCTCGAAGATCTCCTGCAGACCCAGGTTGAGTACGGGGTGCGGGCTCACCTCGATGTACACGGCCAGGCCATCGGCTTCGGCCGCACGCACCGCCCGCTCGAACTCCACCGTGGAACGCAGATTGCGATACCAGTAACCGGCATCCAGGCCGGTCGTGTCGTCCAGCAGAGTGCCGGTGAGTGTGGAGTAGAACGGCACCCGGCCCGCAACCGGCGCCACGCCCACGAGCAGCTCCGCCAACTCGCTTTCTATCAGCTCCACCTGAGCCGAGTGCGAGGCATAATCCACGGCAATCTTCTTCGCCCGGACGTCCTGCTCGGTGCAGGAGGCCACCAGCTCCTCCAGCGCCTCCGGCTCACCGGAGACCACCACCGAGGACGGACCGTTGACCGCAGCCACCGAGATACGACCATCCCAGGCCGCCAGACGCTCACGCACCTCCGCCACCGGCAACGACACCGAGACCATGCCCCCGCCACCCGACAGTGCCAGCAGGGCACGCGACCTGAGCGCCACCACCCGGGCACCGTCCTCCAGCGACAGTCCCCCGGCGACCACCGCCGCCGCGATCTCCCCCTGCGAGTGACCGATCACTGCCGCGGGCTCCACGCCACATGCTCGCCACAGCTCCGCGAGCGACACCATGACCGCCCACAGGACCGGCTGCACCACATCCACCCGGTCAAAACCGGGCGCACCCAGCTCCTGCCTCACGACATCCAGCAGACGCCAGTCCGTGAACGGCTCCAAAGCCGCCGCACACTCCGCCATCCGCCCCGCGAACACCGGCGACGACTCCAACAACCCCGCCGCCATGCCCTGCCACTGCGCACCCTGCCCCGGGAACACGAACACCGGACGCACAGCCCGGCCCGCCACACCCCGCACCACATCCCCGGCAGCACGCCCCGCGACCACCGCCGACAACGCACCCGCCAACGAACCCGCGTCATCCGCGAGCACCACCGCACGGTGGCTGAACCTCGTCCGGCCCGTGGCGAGCGAGTGTGCGAGGTCGGTGATACCGATCTCCGGATGGCTCGCCAGGTGTGCCTGCAGCCGGCGGAGTTGGTCCTCCAGAGCCTGTTCCGTGCGGGCGGAGACGACGGCCGGGAGCGGCACGCCGTTCAGCGGTGCCCTGCGATCCGTGTCCTGCCGCTCGCCCTCCAGGCGCTCCGCCCCGGGCCCGTCCTCCTCCGGCGGTGCCTGCTCGATGATGGCGTGCGCGTTGGTGCCGCTGACGCCGAAGGAGGAGATGCCGCCGCGGCGCGGCTGGCCGGTCTCCGGCCAGGGTGTGGGGTCGGTCACCAGGGCCATGCGCCCGTCGGACCAGTCGATGTGCGTCGTGGGGTTCTCGACGTGCAGGGTGGGCGGCAGCGTGCCGCGCTGCACGGCCATGACCATCTTGATCAGTCCCGCCGCCCCCGCGGCGGCCTGGGTGTGACCGATGTTGGACTTGACCGAGCCGAGCCACACCGGGCGGCCCGCGGGGCGGTCCTTGCCGTACGTGGCGGCCAGCGCCTGCACCTCGATCGGGTCGCCCAGCGTCGTGCCGGTGCCGTGTGCCTCGACGAGGTCGACCTGGGCCGGGGACAGGCGCGCGTCGGCCAGGGCCTGGCGGATGACGCGCTGCTGTGCGGGTCCGTTGGGGGCGGTCAGGCCGTTGCTCGCACCGTCCTGGTTGATCGCCGAGCCGCGGACGACGGCCAGCACCTGATGCCCGTTGCGCCGCGCGTCGGAGAGCCGCTCGACGAGGAACATGCCGATGCCCTCGCCCCAGCCCGTGCCGTCCGCGTCGGCGGAGAACGCCTTGCAGCGGCCGCTGCTGGACAGTCCGCGCTGCCGGCTGAACTCCGTGAACGCGCCCGGGCTCGACATCAGGGTGACCCCGCCGGCCAGCGCCATGGAACACTCGTTCCGGCGCAGCGACTGGCAGGCCATGTGCAGCGCCACGAGCGACGAGGAGCAGGCCGTGTCGACGGTGACGGCGGGGCCGTTGAAGCCGAAGGTGTAGGCGACCCGGCCGGAGGCGACGCTGCTGGTGTTGCCGACGCCGAGGTAGATCTCGGTGCCCTCCGGCGGAACGAACACCGTGCTGCCGTATCCCTGGTAGGAGGTGCCGACGAACACGCCGGTCTGGCTGCCGCGCAGGGTCGTCATGTCGATGCCCGCCCGCTCCACGGCCTCCCACGAGGCTTCCAGGACGAGCCGCTGCTGCGGGTCCATCGCCAGCGCCTCGCGCGGTGAGATCCCGAAGAACTCGGGGTCGAAGTCGGGGATGTCGTAGACGAAGCCGCCTTCGAGCGTGTAGCTGCGGGCGGGCTCGTCGGGGTCCCGGAAGAACAGCCCTTCGAAGTCCCAGCCGCGGTCCTCGGGGAACGGGGAGAGCGCGTCGGCCTTCGACATCATGATCTGCCACAGGTCTTCGGGGGCACGCACGCCGCCCGGGAAGCGGCAGCTCATCGCGGTGATCGCGATGGGCTCGCTGTCCTTGGTCTCGGCGGCGTGCAGCCGGCCGCGGGTCTCCTGCAGGTCGGCGGTAACCCGCCGCAGGAAATAGCGGAGCTTGTCGTTGTCGGTCATGGCCTGGGTCCCCCTCGGAGCGGTTCGGTCGGGCGTTGCGGTGCGTTCACGAGATGCCGAACTCCTTGCCGAGGAAGTCGAAGATCTCTTCGTCGCTCGCGGTGTCCAGGTCCTTGGGCGCGGCGGCCGGTTCCGCGGCGAGACGGACATCGCCCCATTTCGCGAGCATGTCGTTGAGCCGCAGGGTGATCCGTGTGCGCTGCTCGTCGTCGGAGCCCACGGCCGCGAGCAGGTTCTCCAGGCGGTCGATGCCCGCGAGCACGGGTGCGTCGGAGGCGCCCGCCGCGTCCGGGACGACCTCGGACCGCAGGTACGCGGCCAGTTCGGCCGGCGTCGGGTAGTCGAACACGAGCGTCGCGGGGAGCCGGAGACCGGAGGCCGCGTTGAGCCGGTTGCGCATGTCGACGGCGATGAGCGAGTCGAAGCCCAGCTTCTTGAAGGCCATGTCCGGTTCGACGGCCGCCGCCGACGCGTGGCCGAGCACGGCCGCGGCGTGGGTGCGGACCAGGTCGAGCACCACGCGGTCGCGGTCCTCCTCGGACAGCCCGGCCAGGCGCTGTGCCAGGCCGACTCCGCCGGTGCCGGCGGCGTCGTCGACCGCGGCGGCACGCGGCGCCGCGGCACGGACCAGCTTCCGCATCAGCGGCGGCAGTGTGCCGGCCGTCGCCTGGGCGCGCAGGGCCGTGAGGTCCAGGCGCACGGGCAGCAGCAGCGGTTCGCCGGCCGCCGTGCCGAGGTCGAAGAGGGTGAGGCCCGCCTCGGTGCTCAGGCCGGTGACTCCGCCGCCGCTCATGCGGCGCACCTCCGCGTCGCTGAGGTGTCCGGTCATGCCGCTGGCCTGTGCCCAGAACCCCCAGGCGAGGGTGGTGGCCGGGAGTCCGGCCGCGCGGCGGTGGTGGGCGAGCGCGTCCTGGAAGGCGTTGGCCGCGGCGTAGTTGCCCTGGCCGGAGCTGCCGAGGGTGCCCGCGGCCGAGGAGAACATCACGAACGCCTTCAGCGCGCTGTCCCGCGTCAGTTCGTGCAGGTGCGCGGCGGCGTCGACCTTGGGGCGCAGCACCGCGTCGAGGCGTTCGTCGGTGAGCGAGGTGATGACACCGTCGTCGAGGACGCCGGCGGCGTGCACCACCGCGGTCAGCGGGTGCGCGTCGTCGATGTCCTCGAGGACGCGCGCCAGTTGGTCCCTGTCCGCCGTGTCGCAGGCGACGGCGTGCGCGTTGGCGCCCGCGTCGCGCAGTTCGGCGAGCAGTTCGGCGGCGCCGTCGGCGGCGGCGCCCTGCCTGCTGAGGAGCAGCAGGTGGCGTACGCCGTGCCGGTCGACGAGGTGGCGGGCGAGGGAGCTGCCCAGGGTGCCGGTGCCACCGGTGATGAGTACGGTGCCTCGGTCGTCGAAGGCGGTGTCGGGCGCGGGGTCGGCCGCCGGTCCGGTGCGGACCAGGCGGGGCACCAGCACGGTGCCCTCGCGCAGGGCGAACTGCGGCTCGGGCAGGGTGAGCGCCGCGGGCAGGGCCTGCCACGAGGCCTCGCTGTCGTCGGCGTCCACGAGGACGAACTGGTCGGGGTGCTCGGCCTGCGCCGAGCGGACGAGACCCCAGGCCGGCGCGGCGGTCAGGCCGTCGACGGTCTCGCCCGCGGTGGTGGCCACCGCGCCCGAGGTGCGGATCACCAGCCGCGCGGCGGTGAGGCGTTCGTCGGCCAGCCAGTGCTGGAGCAGGGCGAGCGTGGCGCGGGCGACCGTGTGCGCGTCCCGTGCGATGTCTCCCGTCGCGTCGCCTGTCCCGGCACCCGTGGGGTCCGTGGCGGCGCCGCCTGTGGTGAGGGCGCGGAGGGAGACGACCACGGTGTCGGGCAGCGGGGCGCCCTTCTCGACCTCCGCGAGGAGTGCGGGCAGGTCCGGGTGGGTGTCCGCGCGCACCCCCGCCGCGGTGAGGGGCGCGGGATCGGCGCCCAGGACCGCCCAGTGCAGGCCCGTGGGCACGGCGGCCGCGGGGGCCTCGGCCCACTCCAGCCGGAACAGCGAGTCGTGGTCGCCGTGTCCCGCGGTCTTGAGCTGCCGGGGGTCGACGGGGCGCATGTCCAGGGAATCGACCGTCGCCACGGGGGCGCCTGTGCCGTCGGCCACCTGGAAGGCGATGCCGTTGGCGCCGCTCGGGGAGAGCCGCACGCGCAGCACCGACGCCCCGGTCGCGTACACGCGCACACCGCGCCACGCGAACGGCAGCCGGGGCTTGCCCGCGTCCTCGCCGCGTCCCTGGCCCGGGCCGAAGGTGCCGAGGCCCATCGCCTGCAGGGCGGCGTCGAACAGCGCCGGATGCAGCCCGAAGTCGGCGGCTTCGGCGCGGCCGTCCTCGGGCAGGGCCACCTCGGCGTAGATGTCCTCGCCCGACTGCCAGGCCGAGCGCAGTCCTTGGAACATCGGGCCGTAGTCGAAGCCGAGCAGCGCGGCCTGTTCGTAGACGCCTTCGAGTTCCAGCGCGGTGGCCGCGGGGGGCGGCCAGGCCGTGAAGTCGAAGCCGGGGTCCGGCGCGCCGTCGCTGACGGCGAGCACTCCGGTGGCGTGCCGCAGCCAGGGGCGTTCGCCGGGGCCTTCCGCGGCGGAGTCGGCGGGGCGGGAGTGGACGGTCAGCGGGCGGTGACCGGTACCGTCCGGCGGCCCCACCACGAGCTGCACCTGGATGGCGCCCCGTTCGGGCAGCACCAGCGGGGCTTCCAGGGTGAGTTCCTCCACGAGGTCGCAGCCGACCTGCTCGGCCGCGCGCAGGGCCATCTCCACGAAGCCGGTGCCCGGCAGCAGGATGGTCTCCATGACGACGTGGTCGGCGGTCCAGCGCTGTGTCTGCGCCGACAGCTGTCCGGTGAGCAGATGGCTGTCCGTGTCGGCGAGCGTCACCGCGGCGGCGAGCATCGGGTGGTCGGTCGCGCCGAGCCCGATGGAGGCCGCGTCGCCCGGGCCGCCGGTCCTGATGGGCAGCCAGTAACGGCGGTTCTGGAAGGCGTACGTGGGCAGGTCGGCCCGCCGTGCGTCGCGTCCGGCGAACAGGGCCGTCCAGTCGAGTCCGGCCCCGTGGACGTAGGCGGTGGCCAGCGATGTGAGGAACCGTGCGGGTCCCCCGTCTTCGCGGCGCAGCGAGCCGAGGACGGCGCCGTGCGCCTGTGCGTCGTCCAGGGTCTCCTGGAGTCCGACGGCCAGGACGGGGTGGGGGCTGATCTCGACGAAGACGGAGTGGCCGGAGCGGAGCAGTCCGCGGGTGGCCTCTTCGAGCCGGACGGTCTGGCGGAGGTTGCGGTACCAGTACTCGGCGTCCATGACGGTGGTGTCCAGGAGTTCACCGGTCACCGTGGAGTGCAGCGGCACGTCCGAGGCGCGGGGCGTGATGCCGGACAGGACTTCGCCGAGCCGCTCGTGGATCCGCTCCACGTGGGCGCTGTGCGAGGCGTAGTCGACGTCGATCCGCTTGGCCCGTACGCCCTCGGCGGTGCAGGTGGCGAGCAGGTCGTCCAGTGCGTCCGCGTCGCCGGAGACCACGACGGACGAGGGTCCGTTGACGGCGGCGACGGACAGCCTGCCGTCCCAGCGGGCGATCCGTTCCCGCACCCGGTCGACGGGTTCCGGCACCGATGCCATGCCGCCGAGGCCGGAGAGTTCCAGGATCGCCTTGCTGCGCAGTGCCACCACGCGGGCGGCGTCGTCCAGGGACAGCGCCCCGGCGACGCAGGCGGCGGCGATCTCGCCCTGCGAGTGGCCGACGACGGCGGCGGGTTCGACGCCGCCCGCCCGCCACAGCTCGGCGAGCGACACCATCACCGCCCACAGCGCGGGCTGTACGACGTCGACCCGGTCGAAGCCCGGTGCGCCGGGCTCGCCGCGCAGCACCTCGAGCAGCGACCAGTCGGTGTGCGCCGAGAGGGCCGTCGCGCACTCGCGCAGCCGCTCGGCGAACACCGGCGAGGAGTCGAGGAGTTCGAGCGCCATGCCCGCCCACTGGGCGCCCTGGCCGGGGAAGGCGAAGACGACCTTGGGCGGTTCCGCGGGGGCGCTGCCCTGGACGAGTCCGGGGGCTCCAGTGCCGTCCGCGAGGGCGGCGAGCCCGTGCAGCAGCTCGTCCCGGTCACCGGCGACGAGCGCGGCCCGGTGGGCGAGCCTGGCGCGGCCGGTGGCCAGCGACCAGCCGATGTCGGCGAGGGCCGCGTCCTCGTGGGCCAGCAGGTGCGAGCGGAGCCGGGCGGCCTGGTCGCGCAGGGCGTCCGCGGAGCCGCCGGACAGCACGAACGGCAGCGTGGGCGTGCCGATGAGGGGCTCGTCGGCGGCCGTGGCCGGTGCGTCCGCCGCCGGGCGGGCGGCGGGCTCCGTACCCGCGTCGTCGCCCTGTTCGAGGACGACGTGCGCGTTGGTGCCGCTGATGCCGAAGGAGGACACGGCCGCGCGGCGCGGCCTGCCGGTCTCGGGCCATGGCACGGCTTCCTGGAGCAGCGACACCGCGCCGGCCGTCCAGTCGACGTGGGAGGTGGGCTCGTCCAGGTGGAGGCTGCGCGGCGCCGTTCCGTGCCGCATCGCCATGACCATCTTGATGATCCCGGTGACTCCCGCGGCCGCCTGGGCGTGGCCGATGTTGGACTTGATGGAGCCGAGCAGCAGCGGCCGGGCGGCCGGGCGGTCCTGGCCGTAGGTGGCGAGGACCGCCTGGGCCTCGATGGGGTCGCCGAGCTTGGTGCCGGTGCCGTGCGCCTCGACGACGTCGACGTCGGCGGTGCCGAGCCCCGCGTTGGCCAGGGCCTGGCGGATGACGCGCTGCTGGGACGGGCCGTTCGGCGCCGTCAGGCCGTTGCTCGCGCCGTCCTGGTTGATCGCCGAGCCGCGGAGCACCGCGAGCACCGGGTGGCCGTTGGCGCGGGCGTCGGACAGGCGCTCGACGAGCAGCACGCCGACGCCCTCGCTCCAGCCGGTGCCGTCGGCGGACTCGGCGAAGGCGCGGCAGCGCCCGTCCGAGGCGAAGCCGCCCTGCCCGCTGAGCCCGGCGAAGCCGGCCGGGGTGGCCATGACCATGACGCCGCCGGCCAGCGCCAGCGAGCACTCGTCCTGCCGCAGCGCCTGGGCCGCCAGGTGCAGCGCGACCAGCGACGAGGAGCAGGCGGTGTCGACGGTGACCGCCGGGCCCTCGAGTCCGAACGTGTAGGAGACGCGGCCGGAGATGACGCTGGCGGTGGTGCCGGTCAGGATGTACCCGGCGTTGCTGTCCTCCGCCTGCTGGAGCAGGCCGGTGTAGTCCTGGCCGCTGGAGCCCACGAAGACGCCGGTGCGGGAGCCGCGCAGCGAGGTCGGGTCGATGCCCGCCGCCTCGACGGCCTCCCAGGCGGACTCCATCATCAGCCGCTGCTGCGGGTCCATCGCGATCGCCTCGCGCGGCGATATCCCGAAGAACGCGGGGTCGAAGTCGCCCGGGGCGGCGAGGAATCCGCCGCTGAGCCCCTCGATGTCCCAGCCGCGCTCGGCGGGTACGTCGGTGATGGCGTCCACGCCGTCGGCCACCAGGCGCCAGAGGTCCTCGGGGGTCTCCACGTTCCCCGGCAGCCGGCAGCTCATGCCGACGATGGCGATGGGTTCGTCGCTGTCGACGGCCCGGACCGGGCCGGGGATCCCCGCGGGTGCGGCCGGTCCCGCCAGGAGCGAGGCCACGTGCGCGGCGAGCGCGGCGGGGGTCGGGTAGTCGAAGACGAGGGTGGAGGGCAGCCGCAGCCCGGTGACGAGGTTCATGCGGTTGCGCATCTCGATCGCGGTGAGCGAGTCGAAGCCCAGGTCGTTGAAGGCGCGTCCGGCGCCGATCTCGTCCTGTGCGGCGTAGCCGAGGACGGCGGCGGCCTGGGCCCGCACCAGGTCGAGGACGGCTGCCGCGCGGTCGTCCTCGTCGAGGCCCGCCAGTCGCTGCGCGAGCGGTTCCTCGCCGGAGCCGCCGCTGTGCGCGGCGGGCCTGGCCGGCAGCCGCACCAGGCCGCGCAGCAGGGGCGGCACGGCGTCGGCCGTGGTGGCGCCGCGCAGCCCGGACACGTCCAGGGGTGCGGGCACCAGGGTCGCGTCGTCCAGGGTGCGTGTGACGTCGAACAAGGCCAGGCCGTCCGCCGACTCCAGCGAGCCGACACCGGACCTGCCGATCCGGCTCAGCTGGGTGTCGTCGAGGCTCGCGGCCATGCCGCTGCGCTCGGCCCACAGGCCCCAGGCGAGCGAGGTCGCGGCGAGGCCGCGGGCGCGGCGGTGCTGGGCGAGGGAGTCCAGGAAGACGTTGGCCGCGGCGTAGTTGCCCTGTCCCGCGCCGCCGAGGGTGGCGGCGACCGAGGAGAACAGGACGAACGCGGACAGGTCCAGGTCTTCGGTGAGTTCGTGCAGCGCGACCGCGGCGTCCACCTTGGGCCGCAGCACCGCGGTGACGCGCGCCGGCGTCAGCGCGTTGAGCACGCCGTCGTCGGTGATGCCCGCGGCGTGCACGACGGCGGTCAGCGGATGCTCGGCGGGGACGGCGGCGAGGAGCTCACCGAGCCGGGCGCGGTCGGCGACGTCGCAGGCCGCGACGGTCACCGTGGCGCCGAGTCCGGTGAGTTCGGCCTCCAGTTCGGCCGCGCCCGGCGCCTGCGGGCCGCTCCTGCTGACGAGCAGCAGCCGCTCGACTCCGTGCGCGGTGACCAGGTGCCGGGCGAACAGCTTGCCGAGCGTGCCGGTGGCACCGGTCATCAGGACGGTGCCGCCGGGCCTGCCGAGGGGCGGTGCGTCGGCGGGGGCCTCGGGCGCCGCCGCCCGGGCGAGCCGGGGCACCCGCACCTGTCCCGCCCTGATGGCGCACTGCGGTTCGCCGGCGGCCAGGGCCTGCGGGAGCGCGCGGTGCGAGGCGGGCAGTCCGTCGAGGTCGACGAGGGTGAACCGGCCGGGGTTCTCCGACTGCGCCGAGCGGATCAGGCCCCATACGGTGGCCTGTGCGACGTCCTCGACCTCGTCGTCGGCGGTGGCGCCGACCGCGCCGCGGGTGACGAACACCAGGCGGGTGTACGCGAACCGGTCGTCCTCGACGAGGATCTGGGAGAGCGCGAGGGCACGGGCGGCGGCTCCGTGCGCCGCCTCGACGGTGTCCGTGCCGGGTTCGGACACACAGGGAACGAAGAGGATGTCGGGGACGGGCCCGCCTGCCTCGACGGCCTCGCCGAGCTCGACGAGGTCCGGGTACCGCAGGTTGGCGGGCAACCCGAAGGCGGTGTCGCCGAGGACGCCCCAGCCGCTGGTGTCCGGCGCCGTGCCGGTCTCCGTGAGCACCGGCCACTCGACACGGAAGAGACGATCGTGGTGGGCGCCGCGGGCGACGTCGAGCTGCTCGGCGGAGACCGGGCGCAGCGCCGTGGCCTCGACGGAGGCGACGGGCGCACCGGTGTCGTCGGCCAGCGCGACGGACACCGTGTGGCTGCCGGTCGGGGTGAGCCGCACCCGCAGCGCGGCGGCGCCCGCGGCGTACAGCGACACCCCGGTCCAGGAGAAGGGCAGCCGCTCCTGGCCGGACTCCGTGTCGTCGCCGGATCCCAGCATGGCCCGTGAGTGCATCGCGGCGTCGAACAGGGCGGGGTGCAGGCCGAACCTGCCGGCCTCGGCGGCCGGTTCCTCCGGCAGGCGGACCTCCGCGAAGACCTCCTCGCCGCGCCGCCACACCGACCGCAGGCCCTGGAAGGCGGGCCCGTAGCCGTAGTTGGCGGCATCGAGCCGGGCGTAGAAGTCGTCCATGGGGATCTCGACGGCCTCCGGGGGCGGCCAGGCGGTGAAGTCGCTCCAGTCGGGTGCCGCGGCCTGGCCGGGGGCCAGCACTCCGCTGGCGTTGCGGATCCAGCCGTCCTCGCTCTGTGCGTCGTCGGCCCGCGAGTGGACGTACAGCTCGCGGTGTCCGCTCTCGTCAGGGGTGCCCACGCTCATCTGTACGGCGATGCCGCCCTCGGCGGGCAGGATGAGCGGCGCCTCGAGGTTGAGCTCCACCACCTGCGCGCAGCCGAGTTGGTCGCCGGCGTGGACGGCCAGCTCGACGAAGGCGGTGCCGGGCAGCAGGACGGTGCCGAGGACGGTGTGGTCGGCGAGCCAGGGGTGGGTCTGCGGGGAGAGCCTGCCGGTGAACAGCATGCCGTCGTCGCCGGCCAGGGCGACCGCGGCGCTGAGCAGCGGGTGTTCGGCCGAGCGCAGGCCCATGGCGGTGGCGTCGCCGGCCCAGGCGGCGGACAGCTTCGGCCAGTACGACGCCCGCTGGAAGGCGTAGGTGGGCAGCGCGGTCACGTGCGCGCCGGTGCCTTCGAAGAGGGTCTTCCAGTCCGGGCCGCTGCCGTGGACGTGCAGTTCGGCGAGGGCGGTGACGAGCGCCTGGCCCTCGGGCCTGTCCGTGCGCAGCGCGGGGACGAAGGCGGGCTCCGCGGCCCCCGCGGCGAGGTCCGTCAGGCAGTCCTGGCCCAGGGCGGTCAGTACGCCGCCGGGGCCGATCTCCAGGAACGCGGTGACGCCGTGGCCGACGAGCGCCCGGATGCCGTCGTGGAAGCGGACGGCCGCCCGGACGTGGCGCACCCAGTAGTCGGGGTCGGCCAGTTCCTTGGCGGCGATGACGCCGCCGGTCACGTTCGAGACGATGGGCAGTTCGGGCGCGTGGAACTCCAGGGTTCCCGCGAACTTCCCGAACTCTTCGAGCATGGCGTCCATGTGCGGCGAGTGGAAGGCGTGACTGACCCGCAGCCGCTTGGTCTTGCGGCCCTCGCCCTCGAAGTGCGCGGCGATCTCGAGAACCGCGTCCTCGTCGCCCGAGACGACCGTCGAGCGCGGGCCGTTGAGCGCGGCGACGGACACGCCCTCGACCAGGAGCGGCAGGACCTCGTCCTCCGTCGCCTGGAGCGACACCATCGCCCCGCCGGTCGGGAGCGCCTGCATCAGACGGCCCCGCGCCGCCACGAGAGCGGCAGCGTCTTCGAGGGACAGCACGCCGGCGACGTACGCGGCCGACAGCTCGCCGATGGAGTGGCCCAGCAGGTAGTCGGGCTTCACGCCCCACGACGTCACCAGTTCGAACAGCGCGACTTCAAGTGCGAACAGCCCGGCCTGCGTGAACTGCGTCTGGTCCAGCAGGTCGCCACCGTCGAAGACCACCTTGCGAAGGGGCTGGTCGAGGTGCCGGTCCAGCTCGGCGCAGACCGCGTCGAAGGCCTCGGCGAACACCGGGAAGGCGGCGTGGAGTTCACGCCCCATGCGGGCGCGCTGCGAGCCCTGCCCGGAGAAGAGGAAGCCGAGCAGTCCGCTCTCCGGGGCGGTGCCGCGGGTCACGCCCGCGGCCGGCTCCCCGGAGACGAGCGCCCGCAGGCCGCGCAGCAGGCTCTCGCGGTCCGTGCCGACGACGGCGGCCCGGTGGTCGAGGGCCGCCCGGCCGGTGGCGAGCGAGAAGGCCGTGTCCAGCGGGCTCGCGTCGGTGGTCTCCGCGTACGACAGGACCTGCGCGGCCTGTTCCAGCAGGGCCTGTTCGGTCTTGCCCGACACCGTCCACGGCAGCAGGGGAAGCTCGGCCTCCGGGCCGGTCTCCCGCGGGGCGGGGTCCTCCGGGGCGGGCGCCTCCTCGATGACCGTGTGGGCATTCGTCCCGCTCATGCCGAACGAGGAGATGCCGAACCGCTTCGGGCGGTCCGTGGCGGGCCAGGGCGTCGGCTCGGTCAGCAACCGCACCGCGCCGGCCGACCAGTCGACGTGCGGGGTGGGCTCGTCGATGTGCAGCGAGCGGGGCAGCGTCCCGTGCCGCATCGCCTCGACCATCTTGATGATGCCCGCGACACCTGCGGCCGCCTGGGTGTGCCCGATGTTGGACTTGACCGAACCGAGCAGCAGCGGCCGGTCAGCGGGCCGGTTCTGCCCGTATGTCGCGAGCAGCGCCTGCGCCTCGATGGGGTCGCCCAGTGTCGTGCCCGTGCCGTGCGCCTCCACCGCGTCGACGTCCGCCGGGGAGAGTCCGGCGTTGGCCAGGGCGTCTTGGATGACGCGCTGCTGCGAGGGCCCGTTGGGGGCGGTCAGACCGTTGCTCGCGCCGTCCTGGTTCACCGCGGAACCGCGTACGACCGCGAGGACCTGGTGGCCGTGGCGGCGCGCGTCGGAGAGGCGCTCCAGGAGCAGCAGGCCCGCACCCTCGGCCCAGCCCGTGCCGTCGGCAGCCTTCGCGAAGGCCTTGCAGCGGCCGTCCGTGGCCAGGCCCCGCTGCCGGCTGAACTCGATGAACGCACCGGGCGTCGACATGATCGTCACGCCGCCGGCCAGCGCCAGCGAGCACTCTCCCTGCCGCAGCGCGTGCGCTGCCAGGTGCAGTGCGACCAGCGACGACGAGCAGGCCGTGTCGACGGTGACGGCGGGGCCCTCCAGGCCGAACGTGTAGGAGAGCCGTCCCGACACCACGCTGGCCGCCGTGCCCGTCAGACCGTAGCCCTCGACGCTGTCCGGCGAGAACTGCAGCAGTGACGCGTAGTCCTGGCCGCTGGACCCGGCGAACACACCGACGCGCTCACCCGACAGGGACAGCGGGTCGATGCCCGCCCGCTCGAACGCCTCCCACGCCGTCTCCAGGAGCAGCCGCTGCTGCGGGTCCATCGACAGCGCCTCGCGGGGGCTGATGCCGAACAGGCCCGGGTCGAACTCCGTGGCCCCGTCGAGGAATCCGCCCGACCGCACATAGGACGTGCCCGCGGCGTCGGGGTCGGCGTCGTAGAGCCGCGTGGTGTCCCAGCCGCGGTCGTCCGGGAAGGGCGCCATCGCGTCGCCGTCCTCGGCGACGAGCCGCCACAGGTCCTCGGGGCTCGCGATCCCGCCGGGGAAGCGGCAGCTCGTCGCGACGATCGCGATGGGCTGCTGCTCCTCGGACTCCACTTCGCGCAGACGCTGCCGGGTCTGGTGGAGGTCGGCTGTCACCCGCTTGAGGTACTCGAGGAGCTTTTCGTCAGCCACCATTACCGCTAACCCCTTTGTATAGAACCGAAGTACGGTGCCGCATCAGGAGGCCCCGAGTTCGTTGTCGATGAATGCCAGGACCTCGTCGGCCGACGCCGACTGCAACTTCTCGGCGACGGCGGCCCCGTCGCCCCCCGCGGGCTCCTCGTCCCAGCCGGCGAGGATGTCCCTCAGCCGTGCCGTGATCCGCAGCCGCGCGGTGCGGTCCGCGGAGAGCGTCGCGAGGCTCGCCTCGAGCCGGTCGAGCTCCGCGAGGACGGGCACGGCCTGCGGCTCCGCGTCGCGGCCCGCCTCGCTCTTGAGGAACCCGGCGAGGATGACCGGCGTGGGGTGGTCGAACGCCAGCGTCACCGGCAGCCGCAGGCCGGTGCGGGTGCTGAGCCGGTTGCGCAGCTCCACGGCGGTCAGCGACTCGAAGCCGAGGTCCCGGAAGGGCCGCTTGGGCCCGATGGCCTCGACATCGGTGTAGCCCAGCGCCCCGGCCGCCTCGGTGCGCACCAACTCCAGGAGCATCTGGCCGAGTTCCACGTCCGAGAGCTCGGCCACGGCACGCCGGAACTCCGCCGCGTCGTCCGCGCCGGTGCCCCCGGCCTGCTCGGCCGCCCGCGCGATCTCCCGCATCTGCGGCACATCACCGATCAGCGGGCTGGGCCGTGCCGCCGTGAGCGCGGGACCGAAGCGGTCCCAGGCGATGTCCGCCACCACCTGCGCGGGACCGTCCTGTGCCACCGCCCGGCACAGCGCCGTGAGCGCGGACCCGGTCGGCAGCGCGGCCAGTCCGCGCCGGCTCGCTCGCTCCAGGAACGTGTCGTCGTCGAGGGCGGGACCGCCCTCGGCCCACGGGCCCCACGCGAGGGACGTGGCGGCGAGTCCCAGGTCCCCGCGGTGCTCGGCGAACGCGTCCAGGTAGGCGCCGGCCGCGGCGAAGGCTCCCTGCCCCGCGCCGCCGACCGTGCCGGCGACACCGGAGAACAGGACGAACGCCGAGAGGTCGAGTTCCCGCGTCGCCTCGTGCAGGTTGCGCGCACCGGCGACCTTGGCCCGCAGGGCGTGGGCGAGACGCTCGGGGGTCAGCGCGTCGACGACCCCGTCGTCCAGCTCGCCCGCGGCGTGCAGCACCGCGGTGATCCGCTCCCCGTCGGCCGTCAACTTGCTTACCAGTGCGGTCAGTTCCTCCCGATCGGCCACGTCGCACGCGGCGATCGTGACCCGCACGCCCGTCTCCGCGAGCTCGTCGCGCAGTCGCTCGGCGCCCGGTGCCCGCAGTCCGCGCCGGCCGATCAGGACGATGTGGTCGGCGCCGCTGCCGCCGAGCCAGCGGGCCGCCCGCACGCCGATCGCCCCGGTGCCGCCGGTGAGCAGGACCGTACCCTCGGGCTCCCAGGCCCGGCCCGATGCCGTCGTCGGCGCGGGCAGCAGCCGCCGGGCGAACACGCCCGCCGACCGCACCGCCAGCTGGTCCTCGTCGCCGCCCGCGGCGAGCAGCGCGCCCAGCCGGGCCACCGCGCGCTCGTCGAGCACCTCGGGCAGGTCGATCAACCCGCCCCAGCGATCCGGGTGTTCGAGCGCGGCCACCCGGCCGAGACCCCACACCTGCGCCTGCGCCGGGCGCGCGGGAACGTCCGCGGGACCCGTGGACACCGCACCCCGCGTCAGGCACCACAGCGGCGCCGTCACGTCCGCGTCGCCCAGCGCCTGCGTCAGGACCAGCGTGGCGACCAGACCGGCCGTGGCCTCCGGCAGCCCGGGGGCCGGCTCCTCGTCCAGGGCGCACAGCGAGAGGACACCCGCGACGGCGGTGCGGTCGCCCAGCGCTTCGGTCAGCTCCCCGGCCAGCGTCGCGCGGTCGAGCACGTCGCCCGGCATACACCGCACGACCTCGGCTCCCTGCTCGCGCAGCCCTTCCGCGACGGCCTCGACGGCGTCACCGCCCGCCCCGGTCCCGGGCGCTACGAGGAGCCACGTCCCCGACAGAGACGCCGTGTTCTCGGTGAGCGGCTTCCAGCTGATGCGATACCGCCAGGAGTCGGCGGCGACCGTCTCGCGCCGCTGCCGTCGCCACGACGAGAGGGCCGGAAGCACCTCGCCCAGCGGGGAGCCCGGCACTTCCTCCAGGTCGAGCGTCGCGGCCAGCGCCGCGAGATCGCCCTGCTCGACGGCCTCCCAGAACTGGGCATCCGCCGGGTCCACCGGGCCTGCGACCGGGAGGGCCATGGCCTCGGGCCAGTAGCGCTGACGTTGGAAGGGGTAGGTGGGCAGGTCCACGTGGGTGGCCTGCTGCCCGGCGAAGACGGCCTGCCAGTCCAGCTCGACGCCGTGGACGTGGGCCTCGGCCAGCGAGGTCATGAAACGGCGTGCCTCGTCCTCGTTCCGGCGCAGCGTGCCCAGCGCCACTGCCTCGCTGCCGGCCGCGTCGAAGGTCTCCTGCAGTCCGAGGTTGAGGACCGGGTGCGGGCTCACCTCGATGAACACGCCAAGACCGTCCCCGGCCGCCGCGCGCACCGCCTGCTCGAACTCCACCGTGGAACGCAGGTTGCGATACCAGTAGCCGCCGTCCAAACCGGTCGTGTCGTCCAGCAAGCCGCCGGTGAGTGTGGAGTAGAACGGCACCTGGCCGGACGTCGGCGTCACACCCGCCAGCAGCTCCGCCAACTCCGCCTCGATCAGCTCCACTTGGGCCGAGTGCGAGGCGTAGTCCACGGCGATCTTCTTCGCGCGGATGTCCTGCTCGGTGCAGGAGGCCAGCAGCTCCTCCAGCGCCTCCGGCTCACCGGAGACCACCACCGAGGACGGACCGTTGACCGCAGCCACCGAGATACGGCCCTCCCAGGCCGCCAGGCGCTCACGCACCTCCGCCACCGGCAGCGACACCGAGACCATGCCACCGCCACCCGACAGTGCCAGCAGGGCACGCGACCTGAGCGCCACAACCCGGGCACCGTCCTCCAGGGACAGTCCCCCGGCGACCACCGCCGCCGCGATCTCCCCCTGCGAGTGACCGATCACCGCGGCCGGCTCCAC
>NZ_BMWC01000027.1 GCF_014651035.1 Streptomyces lomondensis | reverse complement strand
CACCGCAAGAACCCGGTGACCATTGCGCCGCGCGTCCGAGAGCCGCTCCACCAGGAGCACGCCCACGCCTTCCGACCAGGCGGTGCCGTCGGCGCCGGCGGCGAAGGCCTTGCAGCGGGCGTTGACGGCGAGGCCGCCGTGCCCGCTGAACTCCGTGAAGACCCCCGAGTCGGCCATGATCATGGCGCCGGAGGCCAGCGCCATCGAGCACTCGCCCGAGCGCAGCGCCTGGATCGCCAGGTGCAGCGCGACCAGCGAGGAGGAGCAGGCCGTGTCCACCGACACGGCGGGGCCTTCCAGGCCGAAGGTGTAGGCGACGCGCCCGGACACGACGCTGCCCGCGGTGCCGGTCAGCACGTGCCCGGCGACGCCTTCCGGCAGCTGCGCGAGCGAGGTGGCGTACCCGGAGGACGAGGTGCCGGTGAAGACGCCGGTCCGGCTGCCCCGCACCGTGGCGGGGTCGATGCCCGCGCGTTCGAAGACCTCCCAGGAGGCTTCGAGGAGCAGCCGCTGCTGCGGGTCCATCGCGAGCGCCTCACGCGGCGAGATGCCGAAGAAGCCGGCGTCGAACTCCGCGGCGTCGTAGACGAATCCGCCTTCCTGGGGCAGGCCGTCGGCCCCGCCGCCCGCGGTGTCCGGCAGTCGCCAGCCGCGGTCCGTGGGGAAGGCCGCTATGCCGTCCGTCCCCGTGGCGACCAGCCGCCACAGGTCCTCCGGCGAGCTGACGCCGCCGGGGTAGCGGCAGCTCATCGCCACGATGGCGATGGGTTCGTCGCTGTCCGCCGTGCCGGTGCGCACCGCGGCCGCGGGCGTCCCGTCCGTGCCGGGCGCCTCGACCAGTTCGGCGTGCAGACGGTCGGCCATGACGGTCGGCGTCGGGTAGTCGAAGATCAGTGAGGCGGGCAGCCGCAGGCCGGTGGCCGCGCTCAGGCGGTTGCGCAGTTCGACGGCCGTGAGCGAGTCGAAGCCGAGGTCCTTGAAGGCCCGGTCCGGGCGCACGGCGCCCGCCGACGCGTGCCCGAGCACCGCGGCGGCCTGGCCGCTCACCAACTCCACGAGTGTCTGCCGCCGTTCGGCCTCGTCGAGTCCGCGCAGCCGCTGGACGAGCGTGGAAGCGGCCTCTCCGGCGGCGGCCACGCCGCGCCGCCTGCTCTGCCTGTGTGCGCCCGAGAGCCCTTCGAAGAGGGCGGGCCGTGCGGTCCTGCCGCGCAGGACCGCCGGGTCCGGCTTCATCGGCACGAGGAGCGCGTCGTCCACGGCGAGGGCGGCGTCGAAGAGCGCGAGTCCCTCCTCCGCCGTCAGTGCGCGCAGCAGGCCGCCGCGCGGTGTGCGTCCCGCGTCCGTCCCGCGCAGCTGGTCGATCATGCCGCCGGCCTGCTCCCACGGGCCCCAGGCCAGGGAGGTCGCGGCGAGGCCCTGGGCCCGTCTGGCCTGGGCCAGGGAATCGAGGAAGGCGTTCGCGGCCGCGTAGTTGCCCTGCCCCGGCGCCCCGAGCAGTCCGGACGTCGAGGAGAAGAGGGCGAACACGCGCAGGTCGAGGTCGCGGGTGAGCCGGTGCAGGTGCCAGGCCGCGTCGAGCTTGGGCCGCAGCACCGCCTCCAGACGGTCGCCGGTGAGCGAGGAGATGACACCGTCGTCGAGGACTCCGGCTGCGTGGACCACGCCGGTCAGCGGGTGCTCGGCGGGGATGCCGGCGAGCAGCGCGGCGAGCGCGTCGGCGTCGGCGGCGTCGCAGGACACCAGGGTGACGTCGGCGCCGAGTCCGGTGAGTTCGGCGGCAAGTTCCCGCGCGCCCGCGGCGGCCGCGCCGTTGCGGCTGGTGAGCAGCAGGTGCCGGACGCCGTGCGCGGTGACGAGGTGCCGCGCGAGGACGGCTCCGAGCGCTCCGGTGCCGCCGGTGACCAGGACGGTCCCGGTGCCGTCGAGCGGCTGCGGGACGGTCAGCACCACCTTGCCGATGTGGCGCGCCTGGCTGAGGAACCGGAAGGCCTCCGGGGCGCGACGCACGTCCCAGTCACGCACGGGCAGCGGGCGCAACGCCCCGCGTTCGAAGAGGGCGACCACCTCGGCCAGCATCTGCCCGATCCGCTCGGGTCCCGCCTCGATGACATCGAAGGCCCGGTAGTCGACGCCGGGGTGTGCGGCGGCGACCGCTTCCGGGTCCCGGACGTCGGCCTTGCCCATCTCCACGAACCGGCCGCCGCGCGGCAACAGCCGCATCGAGGCGTCCACGAACGGCCCTGCCAGGGAGTCCAGTACGACGTCGACGCCGCGTCCTCGGGTGCCGAACCTGAACTGTTCCTCGAACTCGAGCGTGCGCGAGGACGCGATCCGTTCGTCGCTCAGCCCCAGTTCCCTGAGGGTGTCCCACTTGCCCGGGGAGGCCGTGCCGTAGACCTCGGCGCCCAGGTGCCGCGCCAGCTGGACGGCGGCCATGCCCACGCCGCCCGCGGCGGCGTGCACCAGCACGGATTCGCCGGGCCGCAGCGCGGCCAGGTCGACCAGGCCGTAGTAGGCGGTCAGGAACACGATGGGGACCGAGGCCGCCTGGGTGAACGACCAGCCGTCGGGGATCCTGGCGACCATCCGGTGGTCGGTCACCGCGGTCGGCCCGAAGCCGCCGCTGAGCAGGCCCATGACGCGGTCACCGGGCGCGATCCCGGTGACGTCGGGGCCGACCTCGACCACGACGCCCGCGCCCTCGATGCCCATCGTGGCGCGTCCCGGGTACATGTCGAGCGCGATCAGCACGTCGCGGAAGTTCAGCCCCGCGGCGTGTACGGCGACGCGTATCTGGCCGCTCTCCAAGCCGTCGAGGGCCTGCGGGTGGGGCAGCAGGCCCAGGCCGTCGAGGGTGCCCCTGTTCTCGCTGTCGAGCCGCCAGGCGGGGACGCCGTGCGGCGGCAGCAGTGCGCCGTCACGTCCCGCGCGCACGAACCGGGGTGCGTACAACGTCCGCCCCCGCAGGGCGAGTTGCGGCTCTCCGCTGTCGAGCGCCGTCCGCAGGGCCGGTGCGTCGAGTGCGTACGGCTCTGCGGCGTCGAGCAGGACGAATCGGTCCGGGTTCTCCGACTGGGCCGAACGCAGCAGGCCCCACACGGGTGCGGCGGACAGGTCGGGCGCCGCGGCCGAGTCGGGTGCCGCGGCCACGTCGTCGTCGGGGCCGACGGCACCGCTGGTCAGCACCAGCAGCCGGGCGGTGTCGAACCGCGGGTCGGCCAGCCACTGCTGGACCAGGGCGAGGGCTCGGTGCGCGGCGTGGTGCGCGGCGGTGTTGTCGTCCGCCCCGGCTGGGCGTCCGGTGAAGTCGGCGATCACGACGTCGGGCGCATCGGCACCGCCGTCGAGGGCTGCGCCCAGCGCGGCCAGGTCCACGAAGGTGTCGAACGCCTCGAAGGCGGCGGGCCTCCCGGCCTCGTCGGCCGCGAGCGCGACGGCCCACCGCGCTTCGTCGGACGGCTGCTCCGCCCTCGGCGCGGCTTCGGCGACCTCGGTCCAGCCCAGCTGGAACAGCCCGTCCATGGTGGCCGCGGCCTGGTTCCGGAACTGTTCAGCGACCACCTCACGCAGCACCAACGACTCGACGGCCGCCACAAGTTGACCCGCGCCGTCCGCCAGGTGCAGCGACACCGCGTCCCGTCCCGCGGGGCTGATCCGCATCCGCAGCGTGGTGGCGCCGGTGGCCCGCAGACAGACCCCTCCCCAGGAGAACGGGAGCCAGCCGCGCCCGTCGGCGTCGACCGGTTCCCCGGCCGCATCCCGCTCCGGGGCACCACCGAGCAGCCCGCTCACCGCGAGGGCGTGCAGTCCGGAGTCGAGCAGCGCGGGGTGCACACCGAAGCCGTTCACGTCGAGGTCGGCCACCGCCACTTCGGCGAGCACCTCGTCGCCCCTGCGCCAGGCCCTGCGCAGCCCCTGGAAGGCCGGGCCGTAGTCGAATCCCCGCGCGGAGAGCTGCTCGTACACGGCATCGACGCTGATCGGGGTGGCGTCCTGCGGCGGCCATGCCCGCAGCGTGTCCCGTACGAGCGACGCGGCGGCCTCCTCCGCTGCCGCGTCGGCCGGCGCGAGGAGACCCGTGGCGTGCTGAGTCCAGTCGCTCTCGTCCTCGCCGTCGGGCCTCGAGTGCACGCCGACGGGCCGGCGGCCGTCCGCCTCCGGGGCGCCGACCACCACCTGCACCTGGACCCCGCCGGACGCGGGGAGCGCCAGCGGCGCCTGCAAGGTCAGCTCCTCCACCGCCTCGCAGCCGACGCGTTCGCCCGCGTGCAGCGCGAGGTCGACGAAGGCCGTGCCGGGCAGCAGCACCGCACCCATGACGGCGTGATCGGCGAGCCACGGCTGCCGCTGCGCGGACAGCGAACCGGTGAACAGGAACTCGTCGGTGTGCGCGAGCCCCACCGCGGCACCGAGCAGCGGATGCTCCCCCGTGCGCAGCCCGAGCTCGGTCATGTCTCGGGGCGCGGCCCAACTGCTCTTCGGCCAGTAGCGCTGGTGCTGGAAGGCGTAGGTGGGCAGATCCACGCGACGGGCACCCGTGCCGGCGTAGTACGCCGTCCAGTCGACCGCTGTGCCGCGTACGTGGAGTTCGGCGAGGGCGGTGAGCAGGCTCTCCGGCTCCTCGCGGTTCTTGCGGAGGGCGGATACGAAGGTGATCTCGCCGGAGTCGGAGGTGACGCAGTCCTGGGCGATGGCGGAGAGCACGCCGTCCGGGCCCAGCTCCAGGAACGCCGTCACGCCTTCCGTCTCCAGGGTGCGGATGCCGTCCAGGAAACGGACGGCCTCGCGGACGTGGCGGACCCAGTACTCCGGGTCCTGGACCTCCTCAGCGGACAGGACCTCGCCCGTCACGTCCGAGACGATCGAAAGCTGCGGGGGGTTGAAGGTCAGACCCGCCGCGACCTTGCGGAAGTCGTCGAGCATCGCGTCCATACGCGGGGAGTGGAAGGCGTGACTGACCCGCAGCCGCTTGGTCTTATGCCCCTCGCCCTCGAAGTGCGCGGCAATAGCGAGCACCGCGTCCTCGTCGCCCGAGATGACCGTGGAGCGCGGCCCGTTGAGCGCGGCGATGGACACGCCCTCGACCAGCAGCGGCAGGACCTCGTCCTCCGCCGCCTGCAACGACACCATCGCCCCACCGGCCGGAAGCGCCTGCATCAAACGCCCCCGAGCCGCCACCAGCGCGGCAGCATCCTCCAGCGACAGCACCCCAGCCACGTGAGCCGCCGACAACTCACCAATCGAGTGCCCGAGCAGGAAGTCCGGCTTCACGCCCCACGACGTCACCAGCTCGAACAGTGCCACCTCAAGCGCGAACAGACCCGCCTGCGTGAACTGCGTCTGATCCAGCAGCTCACCACCCTCGAAGACGACCTCGCGAAGAGGCTGGTCCAAGTGCCGGTCCAGCTCAGCGCACACCGCGTCGAACGCGTCCGCGAACGCCGGGAAAGCGGCGTGGAGTTCCCGTCCCATGGCGGCACGTTGCGAGCCCTGACCCGAGAACAGCACCGCTACCGGCTGGTCCTCGCCCGTGGTGGAGCCCACCGCGTCGGCGGTGCCGGGGTCATCCGCCAGTGCGGCGGCGCGACGCAGCAGGGTCTCGGTGTCCTTGCCGATGAGCACGGCCCGGTTCTCCAGGGGGGCCCGGGTCCGCGCCAGCGAGTAGCCGATGTCCACGGCGTCGAGGCCGGCCCCGTCGGCGTGGGCCAGTAGGCGTCCGGCCTGAGCGGCGAGCGCCGACGGCGACTTGGCCGAGAGCAGCCACGGAACGACCGGCAGGGACACCGTCGCGGGCTCGGTGGCTTGCTCGGTCTCCGGTGCCTGCTCCAGGATCAGGTGCGCGTTGGTGCCGCTCATGCCGAACGAGGAGACGGCGGCGCGGCGCGGCTCGCCCGTCTCGGGCCACTCCACCGGCTCCGTGAGCAGCTCGACGGCCCCGGCCGACCAGTCCACGTGGGAGGACGGCTCGTCGACGTGCAGGGTGCGCGGCAGCACGCCCTCGCGCATCGCCATGACCATCTTGATGACGCCCGCCACGCCGGCGGCGCCCGCCGTGTGACCGATGTTCGACTTCAGCGAGCCCAGCCAGAGCGGCCTGCCGCCGGTGCGCTCCTGGCCGTACGTCGCGATGAGGGACCGCGCCTCGATCGGGTCACCGAGGCGGGTGCCCGTGCCGTGTGCCTCCACCGCGTCGACCTGCGCGGCGGAGAGGCCCGCGTTGGCGAGGGCGTCCCGGATCACGCGCTGCTGCGAGGGGCCGTGCGGAACGGTGAGCCCGCTGCTCGCCCCGTCCTGGTTGATCGCCGAGCCTCGGATGACGCCGAGTACGCGGTGGCCGTTGCGGTGGGCGTCCGAGAGACGCTCGACCAGCAGGATGCCGACACCCTCGCCCCACCCGGTGCCGTCCGCCGCCTCCGCGAACGCCTTGCACCGCCCGTCCTCGGAGAGGCCCCGCTGCCGGGAGAACTCCAGGAACGCGCCCGGGGTGGCCATGACCGCCACGCCGCCCGCGAGCGCCATGGTGCATTCGCCCTGGCGCAGCGCCTGGGCGGCCCAGTGGAGTGCCACCAGCGACGACGAGCACGCGGTGTCCACGGTCGCGGCGGGGCCCTCGAAGCCGAGGGTGTAGGCGATGCGGCCCGACATGACGCTGGCGGCGCTGCCGATGGCCAGGTAGCCGCCGAGTTCGGCCGTGTCGTGGTGCAGGAGCGAGGCGTAGTCCTGCGCGTTGGATCCGATGAACACCCCGGTCCGGCTGCCGTGCAGGGAGGCGGGATCGATGCCCGCCTGCTCGATGGCCTCCCAGGAGGTTTCGAGGAGGAGCCGCTGCTGCGGGTCCATCGCCAGTGCCTCGCGCGGCGAGACACCGAAGAACTCGGCGTCGAAGTCACCGACGGAACTCAGGAATCCGCCCTGATCGGCATAGGACGTGTCCGGGTTGTCCGGGTCGGGATCGTAGAGCCCCTCGACGTCCCAGCCGCGGTCGTCGGGGAAGCCCGATATCGCGTCGACGCCGTCGGCGACCAGCCGCCACAGTTGCTCGGGCGAACGGACGTCACCGGGAAAGCGGCAGCTCATGCCGACGATGGCAATCGGCTCCTGCTCCTCGCACTCCACCTCCTGGAGCCGCTGCTTCGTCTGGCGAAGCTCAGCGGTCATCCACTTCAGGTGGTCCAGGAGTTTCTCTTCACTCGCCATCGAAACAGCACCGCCCCTTGAGAAAAGCTTGATTTGCACACGCGTTCACGGGTTCTGGTCAGAACTTGCCGAACTCGCGTTGGATGAGGTCGAACATCTCGTCCGATGTCGCCGACTCGAGGTCGGAGTCCATCGCCGCGGCCGCGGGCTCGCCCGCTTCGGGCGGCGGCGACGCCAGGCGGACCTGTGCTCCGCTCCACGTCGTCAGCAGGCCCTGCAGCCGCTCTGTGATGTCCACGCCGTCGACGTCATCCGTGGACAGGCCGGAGAGCATCCGCTCCAGCTCGCTGAGTACGGCGGCGACCGAAGTCGAGGCCTCCGCCGAGAGTTCCTGCGCGAGCTCGGCCCGCAGATGGTGCGCCAGCGCGGCAGGGGAAGGGAAGTCGAAAAGCAGGGTGGTGGACAGCCGCAGCCCGGTGTGCCGGGCCAGCCGGTTGCGCACCTCGACCGCCATGAGCGAGTCGAAGCCCAGCTCGACGAAGCCGCGCCGGGGCCGGACCGCGTCCGCCGTGGCGTGCCCCAGCACGTCCGCCGCCTCCGTACGCACCAGCTCCAGGAGGATGCGGTTCTGCTGCGACTCGTTGGCCGACGCGAGCCGTGCACGCAACTGGGCCGCCGCATCACCGCCACGGCCGCTGCCGTCCACGCCGTCGTGATCCTGCTCCAGAGCCCTTTGCACGTCAGTCAGTTCGCCGAGGAGCGGGCTGGGCCGCCGTACCGTGAAGGCGGGGGCGAACCGCTGCCAGTCCACATCCGCGACCGTGAGGAGCGTCGCGTCGCCCGACAGCGCCTGGTGGAGCGCGCCGACGGCCGACTCCGGTGCCATCACGGCAAGACCTCGCCGGCTCAGTTCCCCGCTGGTCCCCTCGGCCATGCCGCCCTCGGCCCACGGCCCCCAGCTCACGGAGGTCGCGGTCAGACCACGAGCCCGCCGGTTCTGCGCGAGGGCGTCGAGGTGGGCGTTGGCCGCGGCGTAGGCGGCCTGACCGCCGCTGCCCCACACGCCGGCGATGGACGAGAACAGCACGAAGGCGTCCAGACCCTCGCCGTCGCCCAGATACCCGCCACTGTCCGGGTCGCCGAACAGAGCGTCGAGGTGCATGGCGCCTTCCACCTTCGCCCGCAGCACCTCGGTGAACTCCTCGGCGCTCATGTCGGACAGCGGCGTCACCTGTCCCAGGCCGGCGGCGTGCACGACGGAGCGGACCGGCGTACCTTCCTGGCGGAGTCCTTCCACCAGCCCGGCCAGCGCTTCCCGGTCGCTCACGTCACACGCGGCCACCTCCACCGCCGCACCCAACGCCTCCAGCTCGGCCACCAACTCGACCGCACCCGAAGCTTCCAGACCACGACGGCTCGTCAACACCAACCGCTCCGCACCATGACCGGCCGCCCAACGAGCCACATGCGCACCCAGCGCACCCGTCCCACCCGTCACCAGAACCGTGCCCCGCGGCAACCAACCACCCGACCCCGCACCACTGCTGCCCGACGCCCGCTCCAGACGCCGCCCATACACACCCGAGGCACGTACGGCGAGCTGATCCTCGTCGCCCGCATCAGAAAGAACGCCGCACAGCAGCCCCAGCGCCCTCTCATCCACCACCTCGGGCAGATCGATCAACCCACCCCACCGATCCGGGTGCTCCAGAGCGGCAACCCGCCCCAGACCCCACACCTGCGCCTGCACCGGATCCGCCGGACCGCCCTCCGGACCCACCGCCACAGCGCCCTGCGTCACGCACCACAACGGCCCCGACACCCCCATGTCGCCCAACGCCTGCACCAGCCCCAGCACCGCAAGGCCCGGCTCGGTCTCCCCCGGCCCCAGTAGCGACACCACGCCGAACTCGCCGGAGAGCCCGGCCACCCTCGCGCCCAAGGCCCCGCGGTCGACCACGTCGTCTGCGCCCACCGGCACGACCACCACCTCGGCACCGCGCGTCAGCAGAGCGGCGATCAACGGGTGATCGACATCGGCGTCCCGGCACACCACGACCCACTGCCCCGGCACGGCCTCGACCGCGCCGTGCCCGGTCGGCTTCCACGTCACCTGGTAGCGCCAGGAGTCCACACCGCCCGCCGCACGGACCGCGGCCGGCTCCTTGAGCCAGAAGCGCTCGCGCTGGAAGGCGTAGGTGGGCAGGTCGACTCGGCGGGCGCCGGTGCCGGCGTAGTACGCCGTCCAGTCGACTGCCCTGCCGCGTACGTGGAGTTCGGCGAGGGCGGTGAGGAGTGCGTCGGGCTCGTCGCGGTTCTTGCGGAGGGCGGGTACGAAGGTGCTCTCGCCGGTGACGCAGTCCTGCGCCATCGCGGAGAGCACGCCGTCCGGGCCCAGCTCCAGGAACGCCGTCACACCCGCGGCCTCAAGGGTGCGGATGCCGTCCAGGAAACGGACCGCTTCGCGGACGTGGCGGACCCAGTACTCCGGGTCCTGCGCCTCCTCGGCCGACAGGACCTCGCCCGTCACGTCCGAGACGATCGAGAGCTGCGGGGCGTTGAAGGCCAACCCCTGCGCAACCGCCCGGAAGTCGTCGAGCATCGCGTCCATACGCGGCGAGTGGAACGCATGACTCACCCGCAGCCGCTTGGTCTTACGACCCTCACCCTCGAAGTGCGCAGCGATCCGCAGAACCTCTGCCTCGTCGCCCGAAATCACCGTGGAACGCGGGCCGTTGAGCGCGGCGATGGACACCCCTTGGACCAGCAGCGGCAGCACCTCGTCCTCCGCCGCCTGCAACGACACCATCGCCCCACCGGCCGGAAGCGCCTGCATCAAACGCCCCCGCGCCGCCACCAGCGCGGCAGCGTCCTCCAGCGACAGCACCCCAGCCACGCACGCAGCCGACAGCTCACCGATCGAGTGACCCAGCAGATAGTCCGGCTTCACACCCCACGACGTCACCAGCTCGAACAGCGCCACCTCAAGCGCGAACAGACCCGCCTGCGTGAACTGCGTCTGGTCCAGCAGGGCCCCGCCCTCGAAGACCACATCACGCAGCGGCTGGTCGAGATGCCGGTCCAGCTCCGCGCACACCGCGTCGAACGCCTCCGCGTACACCGGGAAGGCCGCGTGGAGTTCACGCCCCATACCGACCCGCTGCGAGCCCTGGCCCGAGAACAGCACACCGGTCCTGCCCTCGGCGGCCACGCCCCGCACGGTCCGCTCACCGATCAGCACCGCCCGGTGCTCCAGCACCGCACGCGACGTCACCAGCGAGAAACCCACATCCACCGGCGACAACTCAGGGCGCTCGGCGACGAACGACCGCAGCCGCTCCACCTGCCCCGACAGCCCGGCCTCCGACTTCGCCGACACCGCCCACGGCACCACCGGCAACGTCACCGGAGCCTCGGTCGGCTCCGGCGCTTCCGTCTCCGGCGCCTGTTCCACGATCACGTGCGCGTTCGTGCCGCTGACGCCGAAGGACGACACCGCCGCGCGGCGCGGCTCGCCCGTCACCGGCCACACCACCGGCTCCGTGAGGAGCTCGACGGCGCCGGCCGACCAGTCCACGTGGGAGGACGGCTCGTCGACGTGCAGGGTGCGCGGCAGCACGCCCTCGCGCATCGCCATGACCATCTTGATGATCCCGGCGACGCCGGCGGCGGCCTGCGTGTGACCGATGTTCGACTTCAACGAGCCCAGCCACAGCGGGCGTTCGCCGCTCCGCTCCTGGCCGTAGGTCGCCAGCAGCGCCTGTGCCTCGATGGGGTCGCCCAGTGCGGTGCCGGTGCCGTGCGCCTCCACGGCGTCGATGTCCGCCGCCGTCAAGCCCGCGTTCGCGAGGGCCTGGCGGATGACGCGCTGCTGGGACGGGCCGTTCGGCGCCGTCAGGCCGTTGCTCGCGCCGTCCTGGTTGACCGCGCTCCCCCGAACCACCGCCAGGACCTCGTGACCATTCCTGCGGGCGTCCGACAGGCGCTCCACCAGTAGCATGCCGACGCCCTCGGACCAGCCCGTGCCGTCCGCCGTATCCGCGAAGGACTTGCAGCGGCCGTCCCCGGCCAGGCCGCCCTGGCGGGAGAACTCCGCGAACGTCACGGGGGTGGCCATCACCGTCACGCCGCCGACCAGCGCCATGGAGCACTCCCCCGCGCGCAGGGCCTGTGCCGCGAGGTGCAGGGCGACCAGGGACGACGAGCAGGCCGTGTCCACCGTCATCGCCGGGCCTTCCAGGCCGAAGGCGTAGGAGATCCGGCCGGAGAGCACACTCGTCGCGTTGCCGGTCAGCAAGTGGCCGCCGAGGCCCTCCTCTTCACCGGAGTTCGGCCCGGACGCGTAGCCCTGGCTCGCCGCTCCCGCGAAGACCGCGACCCGGCTCCCGCGTACCGAGGTCGGGTCGATGCCCGCGCGCTCGAACGCCTGCCAGGCGGTTTCGAGGAGCAGTCGCTGCTGCGGGTCCATCGCCAGCGCCTCGCGCGGCGAGATTCCGAAGAAGTCGGCGTCGAACTCTCCCGCGTCATGCAGGAACCCGCCCGAGCGAACGAACGTGGCCGCCGGGTCCGTCACCCAGCCGCGGTCGACCGGGAACCCGGTGATCCCGTCGTTCCCGGCCGCCAGAAGCGACCAGAGGTCCTCCTGGGACCGGACGCCGCCGGGCAGGCGGCAGCTCATGCCGACAATCGCGATCGGGTCGTCCGGATCGGTCGCCTTGACCGCGGGGAGCATCTCCCCTGCGGTCGCCGCGCCGTCCCCGACGAGCCTCGAACGGAGGTGACCTGCAAGGACCTTGGGGTTCGGGCAGTCGAAGACCAGGGTGGCGGCGAGTTCGAGGCCGGTCTCCTTGCGCAGGCCGTTCCTCAGCTCCACGGCGGTCAGGGAGTCGAACCCCAGCTCCTTGAAAGCCCGGTCCGCGGACACCTTGGCCGTGTTCGCGTGCCCCAGGACGGCCGCGACCTGCCGCCGGACGAGGTCGAGCAGGACCGTGTCCTGCTCGGCGCCCGACAAGCCGAGGAGTCTCGTCCGCAGCTCGGACTGCTCGACGTCGATGGCGGCGTCCGTGTCGGTGCCGGTACCGCCGGCCGCGTCGCGGTCGTCGGCCATCCCGCCGAAGAGAGCGCTCGGCCGCAGCGCGGTGTACGTCGCCACGAACCGTGCCCAGTCGACGTCGGCCACGGTGACGTGCGTGTCGCCCTCGGCGAGCGCCCGCCGCAGGCCGTCCATCGCCTTGACCGGAGACATCGCGGCCAGGCCACGGCGGTTCAGGTGCGCCGCGGCCTCGCCCTCGGCCATGCCGCCCTCGGCCCACGGCCCCCAGCTCACGGAGGTCGCGGTCAGGCCACGAGCCCGACGATCCTCGGCGAGGGCGTCGAGGTGGGCGTTGGCCGCGGCATAGGCGGCCTGACCGCCGCTGCCCCACACCCCGGCGATGGACGAGAACAGCACCAAGGCGTCCAGACCCTCGCCGTCGCCCAGATACCCGTCACTGTCCGGGGCGCCGAACAGAGCGTCGAGGTGCGTGGCGCCTTCCACCTTCGCCCGCAGCACCTCGGCGTAGTCGTCCGGCCCTGTCTCGGCGAGAGCGACGAGCTTGTTGACGCCGGCGGTGTGGACGACGGAGCGGACCGGCGTACCGGCCTGACGGAGTCCTTCCACCAGCCCGGCCAGCGCTTCCCGGTCGCTCACGTCACACGCGGCCACCTCCACCGCCGCACCCAACGCCTCCAGCTCGGCCACCAACTCGACCGCACCCGGAGCCTGCAGACCACGACGGCTCGTCAACACCAACCGCTCCGCACCATGACCGGCTGCCCAACGAGCCACATGCGCACCCAGCGCACCCGTCCCGCCCGTCACCAGAACCGTGCCCCGCGGCGACCAGCCACCCGACCCCGTACGACTGTCGCCGGGTGCACGCTCCAGACGCCGCCCATACACACCCGAGGCACGTACGGCGAGCTGATCCTCGTCGCCCGCATCAGAGAGAACACCGCACAGCAGCCGCAGCGCCCCCTCATCCACCACCTCGGGCAGATCGAGCAACCCACCCCAGCGATCCGGGTGTTCCAGAGCAGCGACCCGACCCAGACCCCACACCTGCGCCTGCACCGCATCCACCGCACCATCGGAACGGCCCACCGACACCGCACCCCGCGTCACGCACCACAACGGCACGGACAACTCCGCATCACCCAGCGCCTGCACCAGAGCCAGCGTGCCCAGCGCCCCACCCTCCCGGCCCAGGGCCAGCAACGACACCACACCGGCGAACTCGGCGAACTCCTCCGCGAGCCGCGCGGCCAGCGCCTCACGACTCACCTCACCGCCCTCGACGAGCCACTCCACGACCTCCGCACCACGCGCACGCATCCCCGCAACCACCGGGTGATCCGCACACGCCGACGGCGACACCACCAGCCACCGCCCGGACAGCCTCTCGCCGCCCAGGCCCGGCACCGGCTCCCACGCCGTCCGATACCGCCACGCGTCAGCCGACGACGACATCGACAGCGCCACGCTCTCCGGCCAGTAGCGCTCACGCTGGAAGGCGTAGGTGGGGAGATCCACGCGGCGGGCACCCGTGCCGGCGAAGTACGCCGTCCAGTCGACCGCCTTGCCGTGTACGTGGAGTTCGGCGAGGGCGGTGAGCAGGCTCTCCGGCTCCTCGCGGTTCTTGCGGAGGGCGGGTACGAAGGTGATCTCGCCGGAGTCAGAGGTGACGCAGTCCTGCGCCATCGCGGAGAGCACACCGTCCGGGCCAAGCTCCAGGAACGCCGTCACGCCTTCCGCCTCAAGGGTGCGGATGCCGTCCAGGAACCGCACAGCCTCACGGACGTGACGCACCCAGTACTCCGGGTCCTTAACCTCCTCCGCCGACAGCACCTCGCCCGTCACGTCCGAAATGATCGACAGCTGCGGCGCATTGAAGGTCAGCCCCCGCGCGACCGCCCGGAAGTCGTCGAGCATCGCGTCCATACGCGGCGAGTGGAAGGCATGGCTCACCCGCAGCCGCTTGGTCTTACGACCCTCGCCCTCGAAGTGCGCAGCGATCCGCAGGACCTCTGCCTCGTCGCCCGAAACCACCGTGGAGCGCGGGCCGTTGAGGGCAGCAATCGAAACACCGTCGACCAGGAGCGGCAGGACTTCATGCTCCGCAGCCTGGAGCGACACCATTGCGCCACCCATCGGGAGCGCCTGCATCAGACGGCCCCGGGCCGCCACCAGCGCGGCACCGTCTTCGAGGGACAGCACCCCAGCCACATACGCAGCCGACAACTCACCAATCGAGTGCCCGAGCAGGAAGTCCGGCTTCGCACCCCACGCCTCGACCAGACGGAAGAGCGAAACCTCCAGCGCGAACAGACCCGCCTGCGTGAACTGCGTCTGATCCAGCAGCTCACCCTCACCGAACACCACCTCACGCAGAGGCGTCTCCAGGTGCCGGTCCAGCTCCGCACACACCGCGTCGAACGCGTCCGCAAAGACCGGGTACGCCTCGTACAACCTCCGTCCCATACCCGGCCGTTGCGACCCCTGGCCCGAGAACAGCACACCGGTCCTGCCCTCGGCGGCCACGCCCCGCACAGTCCGATCACCGATCAGCACGGCCCGGTGCTCCAACACCGCACGTGACGTCACCAGCGAGAAGCCCACATCCACGGGCGACAGCTCAGGGCGCTCAGGGACGAACGACCGCAGCCGCTCCACCTGCCCCGCCAGCCCCGCCTCCGACTTCGCCGACACCACCCACGGCACCACCGGAAGCGCCACCGGAGCCACAACCGCCTCCGGCTCCTCCGCAACCGGCGCCTGCTCCACGATCACATGCGCATTCGTGCCGCTGATACCGAACGACGAGACACCCGCACGGCGCGGCTCCCCCGTCTCCGGCCACTCCACCGACTCCGTCAGCAGCTCCACAGCACCCGCCGACCAGTCGACCTGGGGCGTCGGCGCGTCCACGTGCAGGGTCCGCGGCAGCACACCCTCCCGCATCGCCATGACCATCTTGATGACACCCGCCACACCCGCGGCGGCCTGCGTGTGACCGATGTTCGACTTCACCGAACCGAGCCACAGCGGACGCCCCTCGGGGCGCTCCTGGCCGTACGTCGCGAGCAGCGCCTGCGCCTCGATCGGGTCACCCAGCGTCGTACCCGTACCGTGCGCCTCCACCGCATCCACCTGCGACGCCGACAGACCCGCACTCGCCAACGCCGCCCGAATCACCCGCTGCTGGGACGGACCGTTCGGAGCCGTCAGACCATTCGACGCGCCATCCTGGTTCACCGCGGAGCCCCGCACCACGGCAAGCACCTCGTGGCCCAGGCGCCGCGCGTCGGACAGGCGCTCCACCAGGAGGACGCCCACGCCCTCGCCCCAGGCCGTGCCGTCCGCCGACCCGGCGAACGCCTTGCAGCGGCCGTCGGGGGCCAGGCCGCCTTGGCGGGAGAACTCGATGAACGCGCCGGGGGTGGACATCACCGTCACGCCGCCGGCCAGCGCCATCGTGCACTCGCCCGAGCGCAGGGCCTGGATCGCCCAGTGCAGGGCGACCAGGGACGACGAGCACGCCGTGTCCACCGTGACCGCGGGACCTTCAAGGCCCAGCGTGTAGGAGACGCGGCCGGACAGGACGCTGGCCGAGCTGCCCGTGGCGCCGTAGCCGGCGGTGGACTCGGTCGCGGTGTCCATCAGGTGCGCGTAGTCCTGGCCGTTGGTGCCGGCGAAGACCCCGGTACGGCTGCCGCGCAGGGACGTCGGGTCGATGCCCGCCCGTTCGACGGCCTCCCAGGTCGCTTCGAGGAACAGCCGCTGCTGGGGGTCCATGGCCAGGGCTTCGCGCGGCGAGATCCCGAAGAATTCCGCGTCGAAGTCCGGGGCGTCGTGGAGGAATCCGCCCTGGCGCGTGTACGACGTGCCCACGCCTTCGGGGTTCGGGTCGTAGAGGGATGCCAGGTCCCAGCCGCGGTTCTCGGGGAGCCCGGAGACTCCGTCCGCTCCGGTGGCCAGCAGCTCCCACAGCTCTTCCGCCGAGCCCACGCCGCCGGGGAACCGGCAGCTCATGCCGACGACGACGATCGGGTCACCGTCCGTACCGCCCACGTCACCCGGGGCGCCGGTAGCTTCCGAACCGTACGGAGACGGCCTGTTGCCGCCGTTCTCCGTCAGTTCCGACCAGAGGTGACGTGCCAGCGCCTCCGGGGAGGGATGGTCGTACACGAGAGTCGTCGGCAGGCTCAGCTCGGACACCGCGTCGAGTCGGTTGCGTAGTTCCACCGCGCTCAGGGAGCTGAACCCCAGGTCCAGAAACGCCCTGCCCGGTGGCACCGCTTCCGGGGTCGCGTGGCCGAGGAGCGCGGCGGCCTCGCCGCGGATCACGTCGAGGACGAGGCGCAGGCCGTCCTGGTCGGACATGCCGCGCAACCGGGAGGAGAGCGCCGCCGAGCTGCGGCCGGTCTCCGCCTCCGGACGGCCGGTGGCGATGTCCTGGTCGGTGTCTCGGAGTTCGGGCAGAAGGTCGCGCAGGAGCGGGTCGGGCCGTCGGGTCGTGCCTTGTTCGGCCGCTCGTTCCCAGCGGACGTCCGCGACGGTGAGGGTGGTCTCGTCGTCCTGGAGCGCCTGCCGCAGTGCCACGAGGGCGAGTTCGGGGTCCATCGCGCCGACCCCGGTGCGGGCGAAGCGCTCCTCCTGCCCCTCGCCGAGGCCGCTGCCCCGCCAGTGGCCCCACTGGAGCGAGGTGGCCGTGAGGCCGTGGGCCCTGCGGTGCTGGGCCAGGGCGTCGAGGAACGCGTTGGCCGGTGCGTAGTTCCCCTGGCCCGCGCCGCCGAGTACACCGGCGACGGACGAGAAGAGGACGAAGGCGGAGAGGTCCGTGCCGAGATCACGGGTGAGTTCGTGCAGGTTCGTCGCGGCCCGTACCTTCGCCCGCAGGGCACGGTCGAGTTGGCCGGTGGTCAGCGTGTCGAGCAGTCCGTCGTCCAGGAGCGCCGCGCTGTGGAAGACCGCCGTCAGGGGCAGCTCGGCCGGGATCGACGTGAGCAGTGCGGCCAGCGCGTTCCGGTCGCCCGCGTCGCAGGCGGCCAGAGTGACCTTGCTGCCCTTGGCAGCCAGTTCCGTCGCGAGGGCCTGTGCGCCGGGGGCGTCCTGGCCCCGCCTGCTGACGAGCAGCAGGTGCTCGCAGCCCTGGTCGGCGAGCCAGCGGGCGACATGGGCGCCGAGTGCGCCGGTCCCGCCGGTGATCAGCACGGTGCCGCGGGGCGGTGTCCACGCCGTGGCCGTGGGGTCCGCCGCGTCCGGCCCCGGCCGGTCGGGGGCGAGTCCGGGGCGGTGCGGGGCGTGCGCCAGCCGGCGGGCGTGCAGGCCGGTGGCGCGGACGGCCAGCTGGTCCTCGCCGTCGGCTGCGGCGAGCACCCGGCGCAGGCGGTGCGCCGACCGCCGGTCCAGCTCGGCCGGGAGGTCGACCAAGCCGCCCCAGAGCTGGGTGTGTTCGGCTCTGATGGCGCCGCCGAGTCCCCAGAGCAGGGCCTGCGTGGGATCGGTCACCCGGTCGGTCCGCCCCACCGAGGCGGCTCCGCGGGTCGCGATCCACAGCGGGGCCTTGTGGAGCGACTTCCGAAGGGCCTTGTCCTCGGTCTGGCCGAGGGCCTTCACGAGGGTGAGGGTGCTCGCGAAGCCGGCGGGCACCGCGTCCGCGCCGGGGTGGGCGCTGGTATCCAGGGCGAGCAGCGAAAGGATGCCGGTCACCGGTGCCGGTTCGCTGCTGCCGTGGGCGTCGGCGTCCGCGAGCGCGGTGCGTATGCGTGCGGCGAGCGCCTCGCTGTCGTGTCCGGTCCCGACCCGCACGACCCGGACGTCGGCGGGGGCGAGCGCGCTGACGCACTGCTGTACGTACTGCTCGATCTCCGAGGCGTACTCGGCGACGTGCTCCGCGTCGGGCTCCGGAGCGATCACGAGACAGGTCCCGGAGAGGGACCCTGTCCCGGCGGACTCGGGGATCCGCTGCCACGTCACGCGGTAGCGCCAGGCGTCGACCGTGGCGAGGGCCGTGCGCTGCTGCCGCCACGCGGCGAGGGCGGGAAGCGCGGCGGCGAAGGACTGCTCCGTGTCCACCGCGAGCGTCCGGGAGAGCGCCTCCAGGTCCTCGTTCTCGACCGCTGCCCAGAACGTGCCGTCCTCGGGGGCGGCACCTGCCGCCGCTCCCCCGCCGGAACCGCCGGCGGTTCCGGCGGGGTCGGTGCTGTGCGGCCTGCTCATCGCGTCGAGCCAGTAGCGGCGGTGCTGGAAGGCGTACGTGGGCAGGTCCACGACGCGGTGCGGCCCGGTCCCCGTGAGCACGGCGCGCCAGTCGACCTCCACACCGTGCGCCCACGCCTCGGCGAGGGAGAGGAGCAGCCTGCGGGTCTCGTCCTCGCCCCGGCGCAACGTACCCAGCGCCACGGCGTCGCTGCCCAGCGAGTCGAACGTCTCCTGCAGTCCGAAGCCGAGGACGGCATGCGGACTCACCTCGACGAACACCCGGTGCCCCGCCGCGAGCGCGGCCCGGGTCGCTGCCTCGAACTCGACTCTCGACCGCAGGTTCCTGAACCAGTAGTCCGCGCCGAGCTCAACTGTGTCCAGCGGCCCGCCCGTCAGCGTGGAGTAGAGCGGCACCGCCGCGGACCGGGGAGCGAGCCCCGTCAGCGCCTGCGCCAACTCCTCCCGCACGCCGTCGATCTGCGCCGAGTGGGAGGCGTAGTCCATGGGGATGCGCCGCGTGCGCACACCGGCCGCCGAGCACTCGCCCTCCCACTCCTCCAGGGCGTCCAGGTCGCCGGAGACCACTGCCGAGCCCGGCCCGTTCACCGCGGCCAAGGACAGCCGCGCCCCGTACCGGGCCACGCGTTCGCCGACCCAGTCCGCGTCCCGTGCCACCGACGTCATCCCGCCGCGGCCCGACAGCGGCAGCGTCACCCGGCGCCGCAGCGCCACCAGCCGCGCCCCGTCCTCCAGCGACAGGCCGCCCGCCACCACGGCGGCCGCGATCTCGCCCTGCGAATGGCCCAGCACGGCGCCCGGCACCACGCCCACCGACCGCCACACCTCGGCCAGCGACACCATGATCGCCCACAGCACCGGCTGCATGACGTCCACGCGGTCCGACGACGGCGCGCCCTGCGCTCCCCGCACCACGTCCAGCAACGACCAGTCCACATGCGGAGCCAGGGCCGCTCCGCACTCCGTCAGCCGCGCCGCGAACACCGGCGAGGACTCCAGGAGTCCGGCGGCCATGCCCGTCCACTGCGCGCCCTGGCCGGGGAACACGAACACCGGCCGCGTCGCACGGCCCGCCACGCCGCGCACCACGCCGGGAGCCGATCCGCCGTGCGCCAGCGCCGCCAGGCCGGCCCGGAAGTCCGCCTGCCGCTCGGCGATCACGGCCACGCGGTGCTCCAGCTGGGCCCGCGTCGTCGACAAAGACCAGGCCACGTCGGCCGCGTCGACCACGTCGTCGGATGCCGCCTGTTGGGCCTCCGGACGGTCCTCCAGGTAGGCCAGCATCCGCGCGGCCTGGCCTGCGACGGCCTCCGGCGACTTGCCGGACAGCACCCACGGCAGGACGTCGCTCGTCACCGGCGCCAGTGGGCCGCCTGCCGCGTGGGCGGACCCGCCCCCGTTCGCCGCGCGCTCCTCGGCGGCACTCTGCGAGGATCTCTCCTTGGCGCTTTCCGGGGGCGCCTGCTCGAGGATCACGTGGGCGTTGGTTCCGCTGATGCCGAACGACGAGACGCCCGCGCGGCGCGGCTCCCCCGTCTCCGGCCACGCCACCGACTCCGTGAGGAGCTCGACGGCGCCGGCCGACCAGTCGACGTGCGAGGACGGCTCGTCGACGTGCAGGGTGCGCGGCAGCACACCCTCCCGCATCGCCATGACCATCTTGATGACGCCCGCCACGCCGGCGGCGGCCTGCGTGTGACCGATGTTCGACTTCAACGAGCCAAGCCACAGCGGGCGTTCTCCGCTCCGCTCCTGGCCGTACGTCGCGATGAGCGCCTGCGCCTCGATGGGGTCGCCCAGTGTCGTACCCGTGCCGTGCGCCTCCACCGCGTCGACGTCCGCCGCCGAAAGACCGGCGTTCGCCAGTGCCTGGCGGATGACGCGCTGCTGCGAGGGACCGTTGGGGGCGGTCAGACCGTTGCTCGCGCCATCCTGGTTCGCGGCCGATCCGCGGACCACCGCGAGCACTCGGTGGCCGTTGCGGCGGGCGTCCGACAGGCGCTCCAGGAGCAGCATGCCGACGCCCTCGCCCCAGCCGGTGCCGTCCGCCGTGTCCGCGAACGCCTTGCAGCGGCCGTTCGCGGCGAGTCCCCGCTGCTTGCTGAAGTCGATGAACGTCGCCGGGGTCGTCATCACCGTGACCCCGCCCGCGAGCGCCAAGGCGCATTCGCCCGACCGCAGCGACTGCATCGCCAGGTGCAGGGCGACCAGCGACGACGAGCACGCCGTGTCCACCGTCACCGCGGGACCTTCGAGGCCGAGCGTGTACGCCACCCGGCCGGTCACCACACTGCTCGCGGTGCCGGTGCCCAGGAAGCCGTCCACGCCCTCGGGCACCGCCCCGAGGCTCGCCGCGTGGTTGTGGTACATCACCCCGGCGAACACGCCGGTACGGCTGCCGCGCAGTGACAGCGGGTCGATCCCGCCCCGCTCGACGGCCTCCCAGGTCGCTTCGAGGAGCAGCCGCTGCTGCGGGTCCATCGCCAGTGCCTCACGCGGCGAGATCTTGAACAGCTCGGCGTCGAAGTCGCCCGCGCCGTGCAGGAACCCGCCTTCTCGTGTGTACGACGTGTTGGGACGCCGCATCTCCGGGTCGTAGAGCGAGTCCACGTCCCAGCCACGGTCCGCGGGGAACTCCGTGATCCCGTCCCGGCCCGCCGCGGCCAGCTCCCACAGCTCCTCGGGGGAGCCGACGTCACCGGGGTAGCGGCAGCTCATCGCCACGATCGCGATCGGCTCGCGGTCCTTCTCCTCCACGGCACGCAGTCGCTCGCTCGTCTCGTGGAGCTCGGCGGTCACCCGCCGGAGGTAGTCGCGGAGCTTGCCCTCGTTCGCCATCAGCGAGTCACCTGCCGAACCTGTTGTCGATGAAGTCGAACAGCTCGTCGTCTGAGGCTGTGTCGAGGGTGGTGCCCACGTCGTCCGCCGTCACCGTCGCCTGCCCATGCGCCTCGTTCTGCCCGCGCGACTCGTTCCACTTGGCCACGAGCGCGTTCAGCCGGACGGTGACCTCGGCCACCGGCTCCTCGCCGGCCGTGTCCATGGCGGCGAACGCGGCTTCCAGCTGGTCGAGTTCGGCGAGCACGGAGCGGTTCGCGGCCTTCGCCGGAGCGGCCTCGCCCAGGATGTGCTCGGCGAGCACCATCGGCGTGGGGTAGTCGAAGACCAGCGTCGCGGGCAGCCGCAGGCCGGTCTCGGCGTTGAGACGGTTGCGCAGTTCGACGGCGGTGAGCGAGTCGAAGCCCATCTCCGTGAAGGCGTCATGGGGTTTGACGTCCGCGCCGCGGGCGTGCCCCAGCACCTCCGCCACGCGGTCGCACACCAACTGGAGGGCGAGCCGCTCGCGTTCGGCGTCGTGCAAGGGACGCAGCCGGTCGGCGAACGATCCGCCGCCGGAAGCGGGGGGCCCGTCGGTCGCACGCGGGGCTGCCCTGCGGACCAGCGAGCGGAACATGACCGGCAGCGGCTTGCCCGCCGACTGCCGGCGCAGCGCGGCCAGGTCCAGCCGGACGGGGACGAGCACGGCGTCCGGCAACGCACCGGCGGCGTCGAAGAGTTGGATGCCCTGCTCGGCCGGGAGCGGCGGAACGCCGGACCGGGCCATGCGCTGCGCATCGGCGTCGCCGAGCCGCTCCAGCATGCCGCCTTCGGCCCATGGGCCCCAGGCCAGCGACTGACCCGCCAGACCCTCGCCCCTCCGGGCTTCCGCGAGCGCGTCCAAGAACGCGTTCGCCGCCGCGTAGTTCGCCTGCCCCGCACCACCGAACACACCAGCCGCCGACGAGAACAACACGAACAGCGACAGATCCAAACCACGCGTCAGCTCGTGCAGATACCAGGCCGCGTCCACCTTCGGACGCAACACCGCGTCCAGACGCTCCGGGGTGAGGGACGACAGCACGCCGTCATCCAGCACACCGGCGGTGTGCACGACACCTACGAGCGGGTGCTCGGCGGGTACGTCCGCCAGGACCGCCGCAAGCGCCTCACGGTCGGCCACGTCACACGCGGCCACCCGCGCCGAGGCACCCAGCACCTCCAGTTCCGCCACCAACTCGGCAGTGCCAGGGGCCTGCTCACCACGCCGGGACACCAGCAGCAGGTGGCGTACGCCCCGCTCCGTCACCAGGTGCCGGGCCACCAGACCACCCAGCGCACCACTGGCACCCGTCACCAAGACCGTGCCCTGACCATCCAGGTCACCCGCCGACGGCCGCTCCGCCGACAGGGCCGCCCGGGTCAGATGCGGTACGAGTGCCTCGCCGTGCCGCACCGCCACCTGCGGCTCGCCCGAGGCCACGACGGCGGACAGTACCGCTTGCGACGCCTCATCTCCATCAAGGTCGACAAGGACGAAACGGTCCGGGTTCTCCGACTGCGCCGAACGCAGCAAACCCCACACCGCCGCCTGCACCGGATCCGGCACCTCGGCGCCGTTGCAGGCCACCGCACCCCGCGTCACGACCACCAACCGCGCCTGACCAGCCGACTCATCCGCCAGCCAGCCCTGCACCAACTCCAAGGCGCGAGCTGTCACTTGATGCGTCCCCGCGACAGCACCCTCTGCGATGCCCGCGCTCAGGTCCTCGACCCGGACCTCAGACTCGCCCGAGTCCCCGTCCGCAGGCACGGCCACGGCCGACCACGCCACCCGGAACAACGCATCCCGAGCGACACCGCCGCTACCCGCACCCTGCAGCTGCTCAGCAGTCACCGGACGCAAAGCCAACGACTCCACCGACGCCACATGCGCACCCGTGCCATCGGCCAACAGCAGCGACACACCCGAACCCGAGCGCACGATCCGCACCCGCAACATCCGCGCACCCACCGCCGACAGCGACACCCCCGACCACGCGAACGGCAGACCAGGCGAACCACCCTCGACCGCCTGGAATCCCGCATCCGAGACAGCCATCGTGTGCAAGGCGGCATCGAAGAGCGCCGGGTGCAGTCCAAAGCCCCCGGCCTCAAGACCGTCGGGGAGGGCCACCTCCGCGAACACCTCGTCGTCGCGCTTCCAGACGGACTTCAGCCCCTGGAACACGGGCCCGTAGTCGAGCCCTTGAGCCGCCAGGCGCTCATACACATCGGCCGTGTGCAACTCGACGACATCACGCGGGGGCCACACCTCAAGCCCCTCACCGGCATCTACGGTCCCGCTGCCCTCGGACAGCACGCCCTCCGCGTGCCGCGTCCATTCGGAACGCGTGTCGTCGGCGGGACGCGAGTACACAGTGAGCGCCCGGCGTCCGCTCTCGTCATCGGGAGCGCCCACCACGAGTTGCACCTGAGTGTCGACCCGCTCCGAGAGCACCAGCGGCGCTTCCAGCGTCAGCTCGTCCAGCGATCCGCACTCGACGTACTCGCCGGCGTGCAGCGCCAGATCGACAAGTGCCGTACCGGGCACCAAGATCGTGCCCTTGACAACGTGATCGGCAAGCCAGGGGTACCGGGCGGGCGACAGCAGGCCGGTGAACACCACACCCGCGCCCCCGGCCAGCGGAACGGCCGCACCCAGCAGCGGGTGCTCGTCCGGACTCTGCCCAAGGCCACTTGCGTCGCCGTCGTACGTGCGCTCATCCGTCAGCCAGTAGCGCTGGTGCTGGAAGGCGTAGGTGGGCAGGTCGACGCGGCGGGCGCCAGTGCCGGCGTAGTACGCCGTCCAGTCGACTGCCCTGCCGCGTACGTGGAGTTCGGCGAGAGTGGTGAGCAGACTCTCCGGCTCCTCGCGGTTCTTGCGGAGGGCGGGTACGAAGGTGATCTCGCCGGTGACGCAGTCCTGCCCCATCGCTGAGAGCACACCGTCCGGACCCAGCTCCAGGAACGCCGTCACGCCTTCCGCCTCAAGGGTGCGGATGCCGTCCAGGAACCGCACAGCTTCGCGGACGTGGCGCACCCAGTACTCCGGGTCCTGGACCTCCTCCGCCGACAGCACCGCACCCGTGACGTCCGAGACGATCGACAGCTGCGGCGCATTGAAGGTCAGCCCCTGCGCGACCGCACGGAAGTCGTCGAACATCGCGTCCATACGCGGCGAGTGGAAGGCGTGACTGACCCGCAGACGCTTGGTCTTACGACCCTCGCCCTCGAAGTGCGCGGCAATCTCAAGGACCGCCGCCTCATCACCCGAAATCACCGTGGAGCGCGGGCCGTTGAGGGCAGCAATCGACACGCCGTCGACCAGCAACGGCAGGACCTCGTCCTCCGCCGCCTGCAACGACACCATCGCCCCACCGGCCGGAAGGGCCTGCATCAGACGCCCCCGGGCCGCCACCAGCGCGGCAGCGTCTTCCAGCGACAGCACCCCAGCCACGCACGCAGCCGACAGCTCACCGATCGAGTGACCCAGCAGATAGTCCGGCTTCACACCCCACGACGTCACCAGCTCGAACAGCGCCACCTCAAGCGCGAACAGACCCGCCTGCGTGAACCGCGTCTGATCCAGCAGCTCACCACCCTCGAAAACCACCTCACGCAGGGACGTCTCCAGGTGCCGGTCCAGCTCGGCGCAGACCGCGTCGAAGACCTCGGCGAACACCGGGTAAGCCGCGTGCAGTTCACGCCCCATACCGACCCGCTGCGAGCCCTGCCCCGAGAACAGCACACCCGTCCTGCCGGGCAACACCGAACCCTCAACGACCCGCTCACCGATCAGCACCGCCCGGTGCTCCAACACCGCACGCGACGTCACCAGCGAGAAACCGACATCCACCGGCGACAGCTCAGGGCGCTCAGCGACGAACGACCGCAGCCGATCCGCCTGAGCCACCAGTGCGGCTTCAGTCTTCGCCGAGACCACCCAGGGGACCACCGGCAACATCTCCGGAGCCTCGGTCCGCTCCGGCGCTTCCGCCTCCGGTGCCTGCTCGACGATCACGTGGGCGTTCGTGCCGCTGATGCCGAACGACGAGACACCCGCACGGCGCGGCTCCCCCGTCTCCGGCCACTCCACCGACTCCGTCAGCAGCTCCACAGCACCCGCCGACCAGTCGACCTGGGGCGTCGGCTCATCCACGTGCAGGGTCCGCGGCAGCACACCCTCCCGCATCGCCATCACCATCTTGATGACACCGGCCACACCCGCGGCGGCCTGCGTGTGACCGATGTTCGACTTCACCGAACCGAGCCACAGCGGATGCCCCTCGGGGCGCTCCTGGCCGTACGTCGCGAGCAGCGCCTGCGCCTCGATGGGGTCACCCAGCGTCGTACCCGTACCGTGCGCCTCCACCGCGTCCACCTGCGACGCCGACAGACCCGCACTCGCCAACGCCGCCCGAATCACACGCTGCTGGGACGGACCGTTCGGCGCCGTCAGACCATTCGACGCGCCATCCTGGTTCACCGCGGAGCCGCGTACGACCGCGAGGACGCGGTGGCCGTTGCGCCGCGCGTCGGAGAGCCGCTCCACGAGGAGCATGCCGACGCCCTCGCCCCAGCCGGTGCCGTCGGCCCCGGCCGCGAACGACTTGCAGCGTCCGTCAGCGGCGAGACCACGCTGACGCGAGAACTCCACGAAGGTTCCTGGCGTCGCCATCACCGTGACGCCGCCGGCCAGCGCCATCGTGCACTCGCCCTTGCGCAGGGCCTGGATCGCCCAGTGCAGGGCGACCAGGGACGACGAGCACGCCGTGTCCACCGTCACCGCGGGACCCTCAAGCCCCAGCGTGTAGGAGACGCGGCCGGAGACGACACTGCCGGAGTTCCCGATGCCCAGGTACCCCTCGACGTCGTCCGGCGCCGTCCTCAGCCGGGACGCGTAGTCGTGGTACATCACGCCGGCGAAGACGCCGGTGCTGGTGCCGCGCAGCGAGGCCGGGTCGATACCCGCGGACTCGATCGCCTCCCAGGACCCTTCGAGCAGAAGCCGCTGCTGCGGGTCCATCGCCAGCGCCTCACGCGGCGAGATCCCGAAGAAACCCGCGTCGAACTGCGGGGCGTCGTACAGGAACCCGCCCTCAGTCGCGTACGACGTACCCACCTGACTCGGATCGCTGTCGAACAGCCCTGAGACGTCCCATCCCCGGTCGGTCGGGAAACCGGAGATCCCGTCCCCTCCCGAGGCCACCAGCCGCCAGAGGTCGTCCGGCCCGGCGACCGCGCCCGGGTAGCGACAGCTCATGCCCACGATGGCGATCGGCTCGTCGTCAGCGACCGCCACCGTCGCGCCGACGGTGACCTCCTCGACGGCTCCCAGCGCCTCGGCCAGCACGAAGTCGGCCAGCGCCGCAGGGCTCGGGTAGTCGAAGACCAAGGTGGCCGGCAGGCGCAGGCCGGTCGCCGACACGAGCCTGTTCCGCAGTTCGAGCGCCGTGAGCGAGTCGAAGCCGAGTTCCTTGAACGCCTGCCCCGCCACGATCGCGTCCCCGGACGCGTGGCCCAGCACTGTCGCGACCTGCGACTTGACCATTTCGTCGACCAGGGCGGCCCGTTCGCTCGTGGGCACCGCCGCGAGACGCTCTCCAAGCGTCGATCCGCTGCCACCGGCACGGGCCGCGCGCCGCCGGTTGCCCTGCGCGAGGCTCCGCAGCAGTGCGGGCAGCGTGCCTGCGCCGGCGCGCCGGCGCAGGGCGGGGACGTCCAGCTTGACAGCCAGGAGGGCGGCCCGATCCGTACCGTGGGCCGCGTCGAACAGGGCGAGACCGTCCGCGGGAACCAGCGGCACCAGGCCGTCCCGCGCCATGCGCTGCGCATCGGCGTCACCGAGCCGCTCCAGCATGCCGCCTTCGGCCCATGGGCCCCAGGCCAGCGACTGACCCGCCAGACCCTCGCCCCTCCGGGCTTCCGCGAGCGCGTCCAAGAACGCGTTCGCCGCCGCGTAATTCGCCTGCCCCGCACCACCGAACACACCAGCCGCCGACGAGAACAACACGAACAGCGACAGATCCAAACCACGCGTCAGCTCATGCAGATACCAGGCCGCGTCCACCTTCGGACGCAACACCGGGTCCAGACGCTCCGGGGTGAGGGACGACAGCACACCGTCATCCAGCACACCGGCGGTGTGCACGACACCTACGAGCGGGTGCTCGGCGGGTACGTCCGCCAGCACCGCCGCAAGCGCCTCACGGTCGGCCACGTCACACGCGACCACCCGCACCCCAGCACCCAACCCCTCCAGTTCCGCCACCAACTCGGCAGCACCTGGAGCCTGTTCCCCACGCCGGGACACCAGCAGCAGGTGGCGTACGCCCCGCTCCGTCACCAGGTGCCGGGCCACCAGACCACCCAGAACACCACTGGCACCCGTCACCAGAACCGTGCCCTGACCGTCCAGGTCACCCACCGGCCGCTCGCCGGCGACAACCGCCCGCACCAACCGCGGAACGAATGCCTCACCGCCACGGATCGCCACCTGCGGCTCACCCGAGGCCACCACAGCGGACAGCACCGCCTGCGATGCCTCATCTCCATCAAGGTCGACCAGGACAAACCGGTCCGGGTTCTCCGACTGCGCCGAACGCAACAGACCCCACACCGCCGCCTGCACCGGATCCGGCACCTCGGCCTCACCGCAAGCCACCGCACC
>NZ_BMWC01000026.1 GCF_014651035.1 Streptomyces lomondensis | reverse complement strand
ACCGAGCCGAGAGCCCGTCCGCTTCGCCATCTGGGACCACATCACCGGCACCGCTGGCCAGCCCGCAACAGCCTGACCCAAGGCCGACACCCCGCCCCACCACACCCCGGTACACCATCAGGCACCCACACACCCACCAACGTGACAACGCCCGGGCTGGTCCTAGGACAAACTCGGCAACGAAACCGCCGGTGCGAGCGCCACCGCCCGCACCAACGAGACCTGGACGGACTACAGCCAACTGTCGGACATCACCGCTGGCGGCAAGTCCAACGACCTGGTCCACGCGGGCACGGACAACTCCGTACGCACAAAGCTGAGCTCGACCTGGTACCACCACACCGCACTCGGTCTGGCGTCCACGACGACCAACGGCGTCGACGGGATTCATGCGCGAGCCGGCGGGCACGCTGAACTCCATGCCGACTGGGGGGAAGTCCTACTACTACCTCACCGACGCCACTGGCAACGTCCTCGGCCTCGTCGACGACACCGGCAAGCGCACCCACACCTACGCCTACGGCCCCACCGGCCTGCCGCGCGGCACCACCACCGAGGCCGTCTCCCAGCCGTACCGCTACACCGGCGCCTACCTGGACCCGACGGGCCTGTACAAGATGGGCCACCGCTACTACGACCCCACCCTCGGCCGCTTCACCCAGCCCGACCCCTCCGGCCAGGAAAATCGCGCATGCGGCGTCGCAGGTCGGCGCGGCCGAAGCGGTGGCCGATGCGCAGGAAGAGGTTGTCGAGTTCACGGTCCCAGGGCGAGTCGGCAAGGTCGTCGATCACGCGAGGAGGCTGCCCTCATCACAGCTCAGACAGTTCTCGATGCCACTCGTTGGAGGGGCGGTCCGGCAAGACCGCCCCTGACACGCCATCAGCCCACTACACTCCCGACGATGCCTCTGACCAGGCCAGATAGCGAAACGCTGCTGGAGTATTAGTGGCGGCGGCCGCGGCACTTGACCGCGCCCGGCGCCCCAAGTAATGCCTGCTGTCCCGGAGACCTTGCTGAGGCAGACGGTACGTGGATCTTGCGTGGGCGGTCGCGCTCGGCGAGGACTGCCTCGCCGACATCGCGATGCTGCGGGTCGAGCCGGCCGTGTTCGTTCGGGCCGGTCGCCTCCGAATTGTGGTGCCCGGACGTCGACGTGCCGCTGGGCGACCCAGTTCGTGACCGAGCCTGCCAGTGAGTGGGCTATATCTGGTCGCCGCTGCCTTCGGGGCCCGGTTCCGGTGGCCCGAAGGGCTCGATCTCCGGATTGGCGTACGGTCCTTTCGCCCCAGCCCTGCCGGTAATCCGCGCGGCGGCTCCCGCACTGACCATCATGGCGTAGAGGCCCTGAGCTGGGTTCACGGACACCAGCCCGTACGCCTCGTCAACCTCCTCAGGGGCGAGCTCGTACCGACGCATGGCGTCCTGCAGTGCCCCGCCCTTCGGCAGCGTGACGGTGATCAGGACGAAAGGTCCGCCCGGGGGAGTCACAGCTCCTCCTGCTAACGGCCGCCGTTCTTCCTTCGCCGGCGGATCGCCTCCACGATGGCGGCCGCGTCAATCATGCCGTACCCGTAGATGAAGTCGAAGCCCTGCATACCCAGGTCGTCCGCGGTGCGGCGCAGCAAGGTGCGCATCTGGAGCGGCGAGAGGTCCTTCACCGGAAACTGCGAGCGCACCGCGGCGACCACACCGGCGGCGACGGGGCAGGCCGCCGATGTACCAGAGTCCGGCATGTTCTCACCGAACGCCTTGGATCCCGCGAAGTGCGTGAAAGTACAGACGTCCGGCTTGCGGCGGCTGAGCCGTCCGGGCCCCTGAGAGGAGTAGCCGACCCGGGCTCCGCGCAGGTCCACGCCTCCCACGGACAGCACACGGGGATGCGAGTTCGCCCCGTTGATGGGGCGGTCGGGAAAACCGCAGCGTCTGTCGGGGCATCCAGGACCGCAGTTGCCCGCGGCGAACAAGACGTCCGCGCCCGCCTGCTCTAGGGCGGTGACGGCCAGGTTGAAGGGGTGTGCTGGGTTGTCCGAGTAGTTACCGGGGTGGCCCGGTGGGAAGTCCCGGGTGAGCGAGAAGGAGCCCCAGCTATTGTTGACGACCAGCGCGCGGCGTTCTTCCGGCATCGCCTCGACAACGGTCCGCAGGTGTGCGAAGGCCGCGACCGCGTCGGAGAGTAGCCCCTGCAGCGCCTGCGGCCGCAGGACCGGGAGGTCGAGGAGCGTCGCCTTCGGGGCGGTGATCCGGGCATCGAACGCGCACATGGTGCCGTGGCCAACCGGGAACTGGCCGAAGTTCCCGGTTGCGTTGGCGGGCTTCCAGCTCCTCGTCTCGTCGACGGTCGCGTCCTGGCCCAGGACCTCGGACAGATGCTGGACATTGATGCCCGTGTCGAGGATGGCGACGGCCACTCCGTCACCGCCCAAGCCCTCCGCCTTCAGGTGGTCGGTCAGCCTATTCTGCACGTCGCCCGAGTCGCCCACAGCGGCGTCACCCCCGCACGTCGGCATGGGCTCGATGACGGGGTCGGCTGAGATGCTGACGATGTCCGGACGGGCCGTGACGAGCATTGCGTAGCGGCTGGCCACGTCGTAGTCCTGGATCTCGCCGCGCACCAGGACGCCAGCGTCCTCCGGGGCCATGGAGAAGATGAGCGCCTGCTCCAGGGAAAGCGGGTCACCACCGGGCGCGGCCGGCTTGGGCTTGGGCACCGGGACCGGCACGAAGTCCGGGTCCAGCGCGATGCCGGGGATCGTACCGGCGACATCGGTGGCTGTGGTCGTTACGGTCGGGTCGATGACGGCCTCGACGACAGCGAGCTCGGGCCGCATCTGGATCATGACACGCACGGTGATCTCCTGAAACGCTGGGGCAGGCATCCGCGGGGCCTGGCACAAAAGAGCGGTCTCTAGGCGGCGCCCGAGGGGAACGGGCCAACCGTCTCAAGCCGACCGGTGTCCGCAAAGCCGCCAATCAGGTCAAACGCCTCCGGTGCATCCGACGGCAGTAAGGAGCGGCTCCGGTTGCGACGTGGCCTTCCGTGACTGAGGACGATGCCTCACCAAGCTTCGGGCGGCATCGTCAAAGGCCGCGTAGCTCGCACGAGAGTGTGACACTGGTGCCGGACCGTCACTTTTCCCGCGGTGACGGGCCAGCTCTGCGGTCAGCGGGAGCATGTGACCTGATGCTGAAGGTAGTACGGCGGTGCGCGCCCAAGTGGACCCCGGAGCCGGTGGAGCTCAGTTCCGAACTCGCCCCGGACACCGACCGGACTGATCGAAGCCGTCGCTCCGGTCCGATCGCCCCCGGGCCGTCCAACTGGGCGTCCAAGGACAGGTGGTGGACAAGCTCCGCACTGACCTACCCCGTCCTGAGCGCCGCTCGACACCTGGAAACTGAGGCGGCGCACTCGGCATACCCCTGAAGTTCGAGTGCGCCCCCGCACCGGACCACACCTACTCAGCCCAGATCAGCGCCGACGGCGGCCGCACCTGGCAGACCCATCGGCGTAGGCCTGAAGGACCCACGGGTCCACCCCGACCGCAGCCAGTTCGGCCCTGGCGACGACGTCCGACTGCGCATCACCACGACAAACGGCTTCAGCAGCATGACATCAGAGACGGAGCCGTTCGCGGGGAGAAGTGCCGGAACCTGGGTCCCACACCCCTGGGTGACGTGGGTTGTCTCGCAGCAGGTTGAGGCCGACGAAGTCGAGGACCTAGTGGTGGACGTGGAGACGGACTTCCCGACAAAGCCGCCGCCGATAGCAAGCCGATCTGCTGCCGCCCGTCCTGCAGCCTCTCACTCGATCGTACCGCTGCTCTTGCAGCACCGGACGCCTGCCCGGCTAATGGAATGGGACGAATTGTCGCAATTCTGACAACGCAGATAGGACGGTGGACGCCATGCCCGCAACGGAAGATTCACGCGAGGAGTTTCGACGGCATGCCGCGGACGCGGCGCGGCGGTACGGAGAGTCGGCCACGGAGCGGGAGCGGGTCGAGGAACGGCTGGCAGCGGGGGCGTTGTTTCCAGATGCCCCCGAAACCCTCGCCGTGCGCGCCGAGCGGATCCTTGACCGGGGCGGCCTATCGCCGTCAGCTGTGGTGTCGAGCATCCACGCCGAAGCTTTGGACCTTCCCGAGGCCAATGAGCGGATCATCAACCTGTCGAATGAGCTCCAGGCCTGGAGCTTTCTGCCACGCGGTACACGGGCTGCTGGCACCGTCGCCCGGATCACCGTGCGTCATGCTGGCCGTGAGATCCCCCATGGCACTGGCTTCCTGGTCTCACCCCGACTCCTGATGACCAACCATCATGTGCTGCCCGACGCAGGCTTCGCCGGCCGCTGCTTCCTGGAGTTCAATGCCCAGGTCACCATCGAAAATGTCCCGGACTCGGTGGTCCGAATGGAGTTTGATCCGGGTACCTTCTTCACTGCCGACAGGCGGCTGGACTTCGCGCTGGTAGCTGTCGCTCCGGCCGTGGATGGCCGCCTTCCGGGAGAAACCTTCGGCTGGAACCGACTCAGCGCCCAAGCCGGCAAGCAGGTGATCGGCGAACGAGTGAACATCATCGGCCACCCCAACGGCCGCCTCAAGGAAATCGCCCTGCGCGACAACACCCTCCTGGTGCGGCTGGACGACTTCCTCCACTACAAGACCGACACCGAACCTGGCAACTCGGGTTCCCCCGTCTTCAATGACCAGTGGGAAGTGGTGGCCCTGCACCACAGCGGAGTGCCGAAGACGGACACACAAGGGCGTGTACTACGCAAGGACGGCCGGGTCTGGCAGCGCGGCGATGGAGACGACGTAATCGACTGGATCGCGAACGAAGGCGTCCGCATCAGCTCCATCCTGAAGCACCTGGCCACAGTGAGCCTCGATCCCGCAAGGCGAGCGATCCTGGCCGAGATGGGGCCTGACTCCGGACTTGGCCAGGGCATCCTGCCAAGCCCGGTGGAGACTCCGGCACCACCACTCCTGGCACAGACCGCAGGCGAGGTGAGCCGGCGTGTCACGCCTGTGCCGGAAACGACCGCCGCGACAGTTGCGGCCGCGGCTGCTGTACCCGCCACCGGTCTACGTGCTCGAGGCAGCGCCTTCGGCAGTGGCAAACGGCACCTGGTTTTCCTGCACGGCAGGAGCCAGCATAGGAAGGATCCTGAGACGCTCCGTCGGGAGTGGACGGCGGGCCTGAACCAGGGACTTACGCGTGCTGGAATGGCCACGGTTGACCCGGCGGATGTCTGGTTCCCGTACTACGGCGACCGGCTGGCTGCCCTCATGGGGTGGACGGAGGCCGTCAGCGGTCCCATCGAGCTCGGAGAGTTCACCGCCTCCGCGGCTGCGGAGCGGTTCGCCGCCGAGTCACCATCGGGGTTCTATGAGCAGATGCTGGTCGAAGCGGCGAACAAGGCCGGCATGCCGCAGAACGGGCCCGTGGCCACCGAGGGGTTCGGAAACGCCCTGGTGGGCAGGTTCCAGCAGGCACTCAGCTGGCTGGCAGCAAAGACCGATGTCGACGAGTGGACCATTGCCACCGTCTTTCGGGACGTCAGCCGCTACCTCACCGACCGCAAAATCCGCGACACGGTCCTGGACACCGTGCTCGAATCAATGCCGACCACCGGCGAACTGGTGCTGGTCACACACAGTCTCGGCACTGTCGTGGGCATGGACCTCGTCAGCCGGCTTCCGGACGCGCTTGATCTCACCCTGCTCGTCACAGCGGGCAGCCCACTGGGCATGAACGCCGTGAACGAGCGCCTCCTCGCTGGCGGACCCCACCGTCCCGAGAAGGCGCGCCAATGGTTCAACGCCTGGTGTCCGACCGATGCGGTCGCCATCGGTTGCCCACTCGAGGACCCCCGCTGGGGCAAGGTCTCTCAACTGGCCGTCGCCAACGGACGCGATCGGGCCCACAACATCGACGAGTACCTCGCCCACAAGGGCGTTGCAAGCGAGATTGGTGGAGTACTCCACCAGTCCTGACCGACCGCAGGTACAGGGCGCACCCGGCGGGCAGCCCCAGCCCCGGTCGTCTGCGCTGTCCTACACCGACGGAGGCGGACTCGGGCGATGGCTCATCCATAGCGACCTGTCACCAGGGGATGGCAGCGACAAAACCAATGGTTCGGAACAAGCGAAAAGGCGTCACCCAAGGGGACTGGATCCGATTGATGGCATGGGCTCAGGTCCCCGCTGAGGACAAGCTCGCTGGGCAGCCCTCGAAGTGGCCTGCTCTACACCTTGAGTCCGTAGCCACCTGCCCTTGACTGGACGCCTGGTTCACGCTGGTCCTACGAGATGGGTGACCTCTGCGGAAGGTTGAACCGGCGCTATCCAGCCGCCGCCGGAACGGTCGGCGGGCCACTGCTCTGCGGCGGAAAGGGAAAAGTCAGTGCCTTTCCGGCCGGTCCGACGCAACGCTTACCCGGCCAGCGTTCCGGCTGTTCGATATATCGATGCCAGATAGTCCTGCCCTGATTCAGCAAGGATTTCCAGCAACGGAGCCTCTTCTTCTTGCTCGAGCGCATGCTGTTCCATACTAGGGGTCGCAATAGCACGAGAAGTAAGTGACTCAAAGTGGAAGGACTCAAGCGCGCTGATACCTGGGCCGCGCGGGTCGAACCGGCCATCAACGATCCTTGTCACACGCTGCTGGAAAAGTGTAATCGCGCCGATGGTCTTGGGGCCCACCAAGCCGTCAACATCGAGGAGGGGAGAAACGTCATTCTGTCCCCTCCAGTCGTTCAGTATAAGCTGCACATAAGCGACATCCGGCTTCGAGTTGGTTCCACCGCTTCCAACCGATCGGCGTAGCGGGGGTTCAGCCGTCGAAGCCAAGACGGCCGCGAAGGCAGGAATAGCGACGGGCGCGACTGCCAAGAGGATATAAATCAAGGCTGCAACGACAGCCTTGATGAGGAGTTTTTCCAGCAACTCCCCGAGGGCCCTATCCAAGCAAAGCTTGTATACCACAATGCCGTTGCGCGGCATATCGGTTGCGAAACGCACCTTGACAGGAACCCCGAACCACGTCCCGTTCCAGACCACCACGTCCACAGCACCGCTGAAAACGGTCCCTCTGCTGTAGACGAGTCCATTCGGGACACACACATCGTCCTCGAACCACTGGGCTTTCTTGACCGCTTTGGTGAGACCGTCGGTCGAGTCGGGTTTTATTTCGTAGAATTCTCGTCTTCCCGGTTCCGTAGTGATTACGTCTGGCACCGGGAAATGCGGGTCACCCGGTTCCTTGCGTGCTAGGCATTGGGCGCGGACATCTGAGGTGAGGAACGGGTTGTGCATGTGCAGATATGCGAGAAGGTGATCGCATCGGTGGAATCCCATGCTTACGTCGAAGAAGTCAGTCTGAAGGGTGCCCGGATTAAGGAATTCTTGACATCCGCCCTTTTCCTCGCAGTAGCGTGCTTTAATGATGAGTTCTGCGACATCTCCGAACAGTGAGGACATTCTGCGCTTGACGCTGTCGGGAGAACCTTCGTACGCCTCGCTAGGTGCAAAGCAGATACTCATGGTCCTCTCCTTTCTGTAATCGCTTCACATCAGGCTTTCGCACACTAGATCACAGCGCATTGCGCGGCGTCGCATACGCGCGTCTGAAATCGGCGCGCTACATCCGGGGTCTTGTTGCTTCAAGGGGGTCCCTTATGTCATCGGATTCCATGTCTTGTGTAATTCCACAGAACATGGGCGCCTCCAAGTGCCACTAAGGCAAAAATAGGGGCTTGTCGCTGCATGGTCTGGCGCACTTTCTTCAGAGTGAAGTAGAGCTAGATCAGCTCGTAACCATCCGAACGGTCCCTGAGGGTGCCCAGAGAGCCCCTGGATTCGATCGGCGACGGCCTTGCCCTGGTTAATTCAAGGAGAACCTGACCCAGCGTTGCCGGGCTTGTCCACTCGGCGCTGGCCTTCAGGCCGACGCTGCCGACGGCGGTGGTGCGCGCGGTGCGCGTGCGGTTAGCCGACGGCATCTGCTGCGGCATAGCCAGTCTGGGCGACTTGCGTGTGCTCGCCTCTCGGTCGACTCGGGTCGTGCTCAAGCTCTTCCCTCTGTGAGACCCGCTACCAACCTAGACCCGGGCCGTCATGCCGGCGTTGACCGAGGCGTTCAGAGTGTGTCACTGCCGCGTTTCTGACGCGTGAGGCGTCGGCCTGTCCGGGCGGCCGGTCAGGTGCAGGCACTGGTGCCTGCCTCGGCGCACTGCGCTGCTGCCTGTGCCAGTCCCGTTCGAGGCATGGCAGTCCCTGCAGAAGATCGGTCATCTGCGGTGACGGGCTTACTCTGAGTTCCCGCTGAAGGTAGGCCTCGTATTGCTTGTAACACTGGACCGCGCTGGCGACGTTGCCCTCCGCGAGATGAATCTCGATGACGATGCGGTGGGCAGTCTCCCGGATCGGATCGATTGCGGTGGCCGCCAACGCAGCTTGGAGGGCGGGCAGGTACTGCTTGGCGGTCAGCAGTCGCTGAGCCAGTCCCTCCAGGGCGTACAGGCGTATTTGGTCCCAGCGTTCGCGGTCCACGTGCAGCCACTCGTCAGGCCACCCCGGCAACAGCTCCCGGGTGAACTCATCTGTGAGCGTCTCACCATCGGAGGGCGGCGGTGCCAGCCCGTCGACGATCTGCCAGGCCGAGTCGCGAATCCGGAGCATATCGACCCGTACCACCGGCGATATCCGAAGGCGTTGCCCGACGCAGTCAACCATTGTGACACAGCAGGCGCGCCGTGCCTGGCACAGTGCCGAGCGCAGGTTGGCCGCAGCGCGGTGGAACGGGTAGTCGGGCCACAGCTGCTCCGCTGCCGCGCCGCGGTGGATGCCGTCGGGCCTGAGGCCTAGGAACGCCAGCAGCCGCTGAGATCCAAGAGGCAGGGGCACCCTGCTACCGCCGCAGGTGAGCTCGAAGGTACCCAGTAGTTCGAGCGATACCTCGTTCGAAGCTTCGTTTCCGCACACGCTCACCACTGTGCCGTCGGCATGTGTCAGGCGCATCCGGTTGGTCCGCTCATTGGCGCAGGTGACGGCGGGGCAAGCATGCTGCTCGCATTCCTTTTTGGGTTCCGCACCAGGCGCCGCTTCCTGCGGCGACGACGAGCCGTTGATGCCTCAGAAACGCTTGAGCAACGCCACTACACCGTCCGCCCCACGTCGCGAAAACAGGGGCGGGGAATGCTCGCGGACAGAAGGATTCAGGATCTCCTTCCTGTGCGGGGACCGCGGATCCGCGGCTTGATATCGCCAAGCAGCACGTCCGCACCCTCTGCGACATCGCCTGAAAAGACTGGCGAATGGGTGGGAGTCGACCCAGAAAGGTAATTTGATGGTCGCCACAAAAGCAGCACCAGCGCGAGCAGCAGAATCGGACGCCGACTACGAGGCGTATTCGACCGTCGTCCAGCTCATGAGCAAGGGAATCTCGGACGGGATCCTCGCCTCCCTCAACAAGCTCAAGGACCCGGAAAGCTTCGCTGCACACGTCAGGGATGCGGCGAGGGAGGAAGGCATAGCGTCGGACGCCGTGCGCGATGCGGACGAGCTGTACGACCGTTTCTGGACGCTGGCCAACGGCGTCGACCTGGACCTGCACTGGCGGAGTAGCTCCGGAGTCCCTGCCCGGTCTGCCATGATCGGGGAGTCCGTGCAGCCAAGCCGGCAGCCTGTCGCTCGATCTGATGGTCAGGCAAGGGCCTCCATCGGAATCAGCGCCTTCGGTATTGGCGTTGGGTTCAGCTGGTAGGTGGCCGACATTCCTGCTCTCGGTGCCGCCTGGTGAGAATTCTCGGGCTATCCACGAGCTCTGGGATTGCGCATCCGGCGACTGGACTCATCAAAGAGACGGGGAATCGGTTCCGGGATGCAGCCGAGCTTTCCGGGATCCCGGAAAGCTCGGCGCAGGTATGCGGCCGTAAGTCCACGCGCTCCGCGTGAGCTTTGGAGAAGCGAAGGCAGGGGTCGGGAAGCAGGACAAATGGTCCGGTCTCTGTGCCGTAACTCAGGTACCGGGCTCACGCTGAACTCCGGCCCCGCAGCGGGGGACGGACCTCCGGCTGCGGGTTCGGGGACCGTGCCGTCACCGGCCAGCGAATTCACCCGACATGAAGAGGCGCGTCATGCCACGTCAGTACTACCAGCGCGGCCAACTCGTCGAAGCCGAACAACTCGACGATGTAGTCGCGGTCAAGATAGGCAGGGAAACCCCCGGTACAGCAGCCGCCGGGGTGGAGGCAGAACTGGGGAGCAGCGCCCTCGATCAGGTACGCGAGGCCGGCGTTGACGACGAGACGACCGAGGCCTTCGCACGCGCGAACTGGGTATTCGTCAGACCCAACCAGCGGACCCAGGAAGCGTTCACCACAGGGGCGGAGCTCCCCGGGGCGGAAGCGGCTGGCAAGGTCATCCAGCGGCCCAACGGCAGGATCGGTATCGCGACCGACGCACTGACTGTCCGGCTGCAGCCGACACTCTCTGAGGACCAGGCCGAACGCGAACTCGAAGCGGTCGGTCTGACCGTTGTCAAAAAACTCGGCTTCGCGAAGAACCTGTATGAGGTGCGCACCACAGCGTCGCAGGACGCCCTCGCGGCCTCCGTCGAACTCCATGAAAACGACCGTTTCGTTTTCGCTGAACCGTCACTCATCGAGCACGTCCCCGCCCGGTTCAGGCCCACCGGTGCCCGGTACCCCCAGCAGTGGCAATGGAGGAACGCCGGCACAAACGGCGGTACACCGGACGCCGACGTTCACATCGAGCCGGCCTGGGACCATACCTTCGGGGCCGGGATTCGGGTCGCCGTTATCGATAACGGCTTCGACGCGGAACACCCGGACCTTGCCGCCGGGCTGGATCCGTTGTCGGGATTCTTCCACGAGGTGGGAGGCGTGGTTTTCGTCCAAGGCACCTCGGGGATGCCCGACAAGGACCACGGTACCTTCTGCGCCGGCCTGGTCGGGGCCCGGCACAACGGGGCGGGCGGAACAGGCGCGGCCCCCGAGTGCAGCCTGATGCTCCTTGCGGTCCTGCCGGACCAGATCGGTTCGCAGACAACGCTCGCCCGCGCTGTGGCATACGCAACGGACCCCTCGACAGAAATTTCCGGGATCGGCCCTGGCAGCGGGGCGGACATCCTGGTCAGCAGCCTGGGCCCGAACGGCGCGGACTGGGATCTCACCAGCACCCTGGACCTCGCTCTCGAATTCGCCGCCGCCAACGGCCGTCAGGGCAAGGGACTGCCGATCTTCTGGGCGGCGAGCAACGGCAGGAACGTCGACATCGCCAAGGACGAAGTGGTCTCCCATCCGGATGTGATCGCCGTGGTGCGATCGACCAACCAGGACAGGGAGGACAATGCGGCACGCGGCCCAAAGGTCGAACTCATCGCACCTGGCGTCAACGTCCTCAGCACCAAGTCCGGCGGCGGCTACGGAACCAACACCGGCACCAGCTTCGCCGCTCCCTGCGCTGCCGGGTGCGCTGCACTGACACTGTCGGTGAACCCCCACCTCACGCGAGACCAACTGCGCGAGGTGATGCACAAGTCGGCTGACAAGATCGGAGGACCGGAAGTCCAGTACGACGCGGCCGGCCACAACGACGACTACGGCTTCGGCCGCGTGAACGCCCATCAGGCTGTCGCGCTCGCCGCGAGGATGAGGCCATGAGCGAGGAACCGGACGTCTTCCGCTGCCACGTCGTCGCCGAGAACGCCGAAGCCCTCAAGGAGTTCCTCCACGAGACACAGGCCGACGTCGGGTGCCGCGCCATCGCGCGCGGCACCCGGGCGGGCGTCGGACTCGACCTCTACTTCCGGCAGGACCAACTCGACCAGGCCAGAGCAGCCAGATCGGCACCGCTGGTGAACATCACCGAAGTCGAGAACGTCACGGAGAACTGGCGTAACCGGAAAGAAGAGGTCGGCGGTGGTGACCGCTTTGCCGACCGGGACGTCGTCCCGCACGGTCTCGGTCGGAAGGAGTGACCGTGTATCTCAATGTGGCCGAGATCGAATCAGCGATCGATAGTTTGCACGACGCCTACCCCGGGCCGACAGAGATCACCACTCCGCCCCACCGCACCCACGAGGGCCGAACAACGCGGCTGTTGCGGGTCGGGACACGGCAGGTCAACGAGGTACCCGCAATCCTGCTGCTGGGCGGGATACACGCCCGGGAGTGGATGCCGCCCGACGCGCTGATCTCGTTGGCAGCAGACCTACTCGAGGCGCACGACTCGGCCACCGGGCTCGGCTACGGGTCGTCGACGTTCACGGCGGCCCAGGTCACGCAGGTTGTCGAGAACTTCAATCTGTTCTTCTTCCCCTGCGTCAACCCCGACGGCCGGGCCTTCAGCCAAACCACTTCCGCGATGTGGCGGAAGAACCGCCGGCCGGCACCTGCAGGGTCCAATGGCCCGTCTTGCGTGGGCGTGGACCTGAACCGCAACTTCGACTTCCTCTGGAACCACACCGCGAAGTTCGCCACGGACGCAGATGTCCACACCTCGGACAACCCGTGCGATCCGCACGTCTACCGAGGACCAGCGGCGGCGTCGGAGCCCGAGACCCGCAACGTTGTCTGGGCGCTCGACAGCAACCCGCAGATCCGGTGGATGGTCGACGTCCACAGCGCGGGCCCGGCGATCCTGCACAACTGGGGCTCCGACCAGAATCAGTCCACCACCCCAACCGACAACTTCCGCAACCCCAATCTCGATGACGTACGGGGGCGGCCAGACGACGGCATCGGCGAGTTCATTCCCGAAGCGGACCTGAAGACCGCGGTCGAACTGTCGGAGCACATGAACGACGCGGCAGGTGCCGTGCGCGGCGTCGATTACGGGGTCGAGGCAGCCTACGGGCTGTACCCCACCTCGGGAACGAGCGACGACTACGCGTACAGTCGCCACTTCACCAACCCGGCCGCCACGAAGGTATTCAGCTACACCATCGAGTGCGGTGACAGGTTCCAACCAGCGTTCAGCGAGGCGGAACAGGTAATCCGGGAGGTCTCGGCCGCGTTGCTGGCACTCGCGCTGAACGCCCCCAACGTGACCAACGGGGCGTAGTGGGCGCTGGCAATTCTCGTAAACGCAAATTGTGCAAGACCGGCGCCTGGAGCTCACCGGGTTCCACGGACCGCTGGTCCTTCCCGAAGGGAGAGTTCGCATGCTGCATGCGCATTGGGGCACGTTTACCAAACAGGCGAGTCTCAAGACTGGCTTGCGCTTCGCGGAGTCCGCGATGAGGCGGCAGGGATTCACGATCTGGGACACGTCCGCCGACAACGATTACCAAGTGATAGGCGGGAACAGCGACGTGATCGCCACAGTGGTCTGCGTTCCCCAATCGGGAAACCTGTGGATGACCGTAAGCGCCTACTCAATGGACTCCGGGCTCGCCGAGCGCACCAGGAACGATGTACGAGCGCACATCGTCAACGCGGTCCTGTTCGATGACCACCAATGAAACGGCGCTACTCGTTCGAGTGCCTCCCCAACCCGTGAGGTCAGGGGGGCGGTGAGGGCAGGAACGGAGTGAACCAGCCGCGCAGTTATAAGGTTCGCTCCGTGCGCCAAAGAGGGCGTCTCACGTGGCAAGTTTCGCGAGCTGTAGCAGGTCAGGGCAGCGGCCAGGCCGAGGAAGTGCGAGCCCTTTCGTTCGTATCGGACGGTCAGGCGGCGGTAGCCGAAGAGCTGGCCCGCACCCGCAGGTGGATCGCCGACGAGGAGCGGCGCGTCGGCGAAGCGCGGCGCCCGACGGCGCCGGAGTGGCTGATCGAGCGCGGTCTGGACCGCAGCAACATCGTCGCCGTCTACACGGGGGAGTGTTGGGACCCGGGCAAGCGGGTGAGGCCGGCGACCAGGGTGCAGGCGCTCGAGGCACTGCGCCATCAGGTGCCGGCGTGCTCGAAGTGCAGGCCGGACACGGTGCTCGGTATCGAGGTCTAGGCGCTGCGCGGCCGGCGCCCGGACGTTTTCTTCGCCGTGGTCTTCTTCGCGGTGGTCTTCTTGGCCGGCTGCTTCTTCGCTGTCTTCTTCTTCGGCAGCTCGTGTACGTCGGCGTCCTCGCCGCGCGAGGCCCGCGCTTTCTGCACGGACTCGTTCAGGGCGGCCATCAGGTCGACGATCTGTCCCGCCTGCGACTCCGGCTCCTGAAGCTTCGGCGGCTCGCGGTGTTCCCGCTTGGCCTCGATGATCTGCGCGAGTGCCTCGGTGTAGGTGTCCTGGAACTCCTCGCCCTCGAGATCTTCGCGGGTCATGGTGTCCAGGAGTGCGAGCGCGCCGTCGATCTCCTCGTCGCTCAGCTCGACGGGCGGCGGCAGCAGTTCCTCCGGCGACCTGATCTCATCCGGCCAGCGCATCGCGTGCAGCACGATCACGTCGTCCCGCACCCGCAGCAGGCCCAGCCTCTCCCGTCCGGACCAGGCGTACTTCGCGAGGGCCACCTTGCTGCTCCGGTCCAGGGCCATGCGCAGCAGCTTGTACGGCTTCGTGGCGACCTGCCCGCTCGGCGCCAGGTAGTAGCCCTCGCCGATCTTGAGGGGGTCGACGGAGTCCAGCGGCACGAAGGCGACGATCTCGATCGCCTTCGCCGTCGGCAGGGGCAGATCCCGCAGCTCCTCGTCGCTGATGGGGATGACCTGTCCCTTGGTCAGCTGGTAGCCCTTGCCGATCTCGCCCTGGTCGACCTCGCGGTCCTCGATCTCGCAGTACTTGCGCACCCGCACCCGGCCATGTCCTCCAGGTGGTACTGGTGGAACCTGATCGAGTGGTCCTCGGTAGCGCTGGCCACGGTGATCGGCACGGTGACCAACCCGAAGCTGATCGCGCCGCTCCAGATGTTCCGGGGCATGACAGACCTCCGTGGCTACCCCGAGCAACACCAGGCTATGAGGGCAATGGCAGCTGCGCACGTGCTCCACGGGGCCCTGGGGGAGAAGTCGTCCTCGGGGCCTGGCCAACCTCAGCGCGATTCACAAAAGCACAATCGGGCTGCCGGTCGCATCCCTCACGCGTGACCCGGCGGGCTGCCTGGCTTCCGGATGCGGCGGGCTGCGGGACTTGCGACCGTGAGAGTGAAGAAGGCGGGTCCAGCCGGGCGAGGACGGAGGTGGCCGTCATGCTCACGGCACACCCTTCGCTCCTGCGGGAGCTCGTTGAACGCTGCGAGACGCTCAGGCGGCGCCTGGCGTCCGACGGTAGCGCGGAGACCAAGCGTCAGCTCGATGACGCGTCGTACACGCTGTGTGTGCTCACGGGCACCCGCCAGTTGGACGCGGCGCTGTCTGCGGCTCGTCGGCAGCTTGCCGACGCCATGTGACGCGAGCAGCCTCTGCGTCACTGAATCGATTCGCGCGCGGCGCTTCTCCAATTGCTGGATACGCAGACCAGGCGGGTGTTGCGGGCCAGTGTCATCCACGGATGCCGCGGGCTGGCTCGACAGCCGAAGGTCTGTGCTGTGGCACGGGCATTGTCAGTGCCGTGCTCTACGGTCCTGATGTCCTCATGGGACCGTTGCGCTCTCGCCTGGCCTTTGGGCTGGCCAGGCGAGAGCGGCGATGCCCGCTTCCCCCTATGTTTCGGCACGGGGACGGGCCCTTCCGGATGGAAGGCCGACACCAACGGCGTCTTGGTCCGGGTCGCCGGCTCTCGCTGGGTGATCGAGGAGTGCTTCCAGGCCGCGAAGAACGAATGCGGCCTGGACCAGTACGAGGTCCGCCGCTACATCGGCTGGTACCGGCACATCACCCTGGCCATGCTCGCCCACGCCTTCCTGACAGCACTCGCAGCCCAGGCCGGTGATGCGGCAAAGGGGGCTGCAGAAACGGATCAGCCCTCGTCCCGCTCACCGTGGCAGAGATACGGCGACTCCTGGACGCTCTCCTGCCCCACCCACGAGCCGACCGCAACGCCGTCACCCACGCACTGAAGTGGTCGGCCTGGAGAAGACGCCGCCAAGCCATCGCCTGCCGCTGCCACTATCGAAAACGGAGCTCAGGATACGAACCGCTGCTGGAGTACTAGTTGAGCCGCCTGGTCACACATAGCCACCGCCGCCGACCAGCGGATTCCGGCGACTTGATCGGCTACACCACTTGGCGGACGCCATCCATCTCCAACGATCACAAACGGGCACTCACCCCCGCCTTCATGCGCGTACCGCCGGGAGATCACCCGACACGGACCTCTGTTCGAGCCACACGTTCCGAGATCGGTTGAGATACGGCTTCTGAGCCTCGGCTCAGTTCGGGGCGGGCCTGATCTTGCCGAGTCCGGCCGAGAACCTGCGGGAGCTGGCCCGGGTGGTGCGTCCCGGTGGCGTGCTCGCACCGTTCCACCCGATCGGCAGGGCGGCACTGGCCGCGCGCCACGGCCGTCCGCTCACCCCGGAGGACACGCGGGCCGGGCCCAACCTCCGCCCGCTGCTGGCCGGTTGCGGGTGGCACATGACGTCGTACACCGACGAGGACACCCGCTTCCTGGCGCTGGCCGTCCGCGAGGGCTGAACCCGCCCTGGAGCGGTCCGCAAGGGCGCTTCGCCCCGCCCGGTGACCGGCGTGCGGAACGGGCCTGCGGACGTGTCCGGAACAAGCGCTCCCACCAGGCCCCGATGTCCGGAACGCGTTCGGAACGTGTCGGATCGCCGCCCCAGCGTTGAACCCAGTGCTCACCCCACCCAAGACTCGTCAGCGTTCATCCCGCCCGCTCACCGGGTCGGGTCCGGACCCCCTCGCCTCCCTATCGGACATCTCCCTCCGGGACGCGAGGGGCTGTCGAAACTAGGAGTGTTCATGCTCAACAGGATCGGCCACCTCGGCACCTCCCTCCTGGAACGGTTCCTCCCCTCCGCCGACGCGGACGCGCTCAGGTGCATCACGCGTTGCAACGCCGAGGGCTACTGGCAGGACTGGTGCTGCGACAACAACGGCAGGAACTGCCGCTGGTACGGCGAGCCGTCGCTCAGCCACTGCTGACGGCGGAGCACCGGTGACCGGGGAGGGCTTACCGCTCGGTGTGCCCTCCCTCCTGTTCTGACGGGGCTCGGGCCAGCGGGGCCCGGGCTCCGAGTGAGGCGGCAATGAACTACTTCGCTTACGGCGTGCGCGGGCTGCTGACCACCGTGTTCCTCATCGCGGTGGCCGGCAAGGTCGGCAGGGCCGGGGCGTTCTCCGCCTTCGCCGACTCGTTACGGCCCCTCGCCGCGGTGTCCGGGCCGGCCGTGCGGGCCGTCGCCCTCGCGGTGGTCGCGGTGGAGGGCGCCGTCTGCCTCGCGTTGACCCTGCCGTACCCCCCTGCGACACTCGCGGGTTTGCTGGCGGCCACCGCGCTTCTCGCGGTGTTCGCCCTGGTCATCGCCCGGTCGGTGGGCAGAGGAACCACCGTGCAATGCCGGTGCTTCGGACGCTCGGCCGCACCTCTGGGCCGGGCGCACGTCGTACGGAACGGGCTGCTGGCGTCCGTCGCCGGGACGGGCGCGGCAGCCGTGGCGACCGGTCCGGCCGGTGGAGCGGACCCCGGGACGGTCGCGGTGGCGTGGTGCGCGGGAGTGATCGCCGGCGGCCTGGTCACCGTGGTGGAGGACCTGGTGAGTCTCTTCCGGCCGGTCGCCCCTTCCATGACTGAGTGACTGAGAGGTGCTGGATGGCTGCTCTGACCTCGGCAGTGGTGCTCGTCGGCATCCTGTGCGTGCTGGACCTGCTGCTCACCATCGGAGTGATCAAGAAGCTGCGGGAGTACGGCCCGGCCGGGCCCGCGATGGAACCGGGCGGGGGGATGACGCCGCTGCGCCCCGGAGAGGAACTGCCCGCCTTCACCGCCGTGGCGGTGGACGGCGCGGTGGTCAGCCGGTCCTCGCTGCCGGACGGGGCACTGATCGCCTTTCTTGCCCCGCACTGCGAGCCCTGCCGGGCGAAGCTGCCCGAGCTCATCGCGTACGCGGCCGCCGAGCCCGGCGGCCGGAACCGGACGCTCGCCGTCGTCGTCGGGGAACCGGAGGAGTGCGAGCGCTTCGTGCGGGAGCTGAGCCCGGTGGCCCGAGTCGTCGTGGAGCCGAGGGGCGGGTCGGTGTGCGAGGCCCTTCGGGTGGACGCCTTCCCTGCGACACTGCGCGTCCGCTCGGATCGGGGCCGCACCGTGGTCAGCGGTCATACGGTAGACCTGGCGCGCGAGGCGGCTCCGCGATGAATCCGTTCGTGCCCGCGCACCGGGGCGGGCTGTTACTGGCCGTCACCCTGGCGGCCGGGGCCGCTCCGGTCGCGTGCGTGCTGTACGCCGTACTGAGTCTGTCCGCCGGTCTGCTGACGGTCGCCGCGGCGTGGCTGACCAAGTCGGTGCTGGACAACCTGGGATCCGACGCGGGGATGAGCGTGCTGCTCGCCCCGGCGCTCGGTCTCACGGTCGTCGGCACCGTCGCCGCCCTGCTGCCGCACGTGTGCCGCTACCTGTCCGCGGAAGTGGATCGGCGTACCGCACTCCGCGCCGACGCCCGGCTCTTCACCAAGGCGGCGGGCTTTCCCGGCCTGAGCCGCTTCGAAGACCCGGACTTCCTGGACCGGCTGCAACTGGCCCGGCAGGGCGGTGGCCGGGTCCCCGCGCAGGTGATGAACGCGGCACTCGGTCTGGCACGGTCCGCGATCACCGTCACCGGCTTCCTGGGTTCCCTGCTGGTGCTCAACCCGGTACTGGCCATCCTGGTGGCCGCCGCCGGAGTGCCGACGCTCTGCGCGGAGATCGCCCTTTCGCGTCGGCGTGCGGGCGTGGCCTGGCGAGTCGGGGCGACGGAGCGGCGGGAATGGTTCTACGGCGGCCTCCTGGCGGACGCCGAGGCGGCCAAGGAGGTGCGCCTCTTCGCCATCGGCGGTTTCCTGCGAGACCGGATGCTCGCCGAGCGGCGGACGGCCAACGCGGCCCGCCGAGCCGTGGACCGGCGCGAGGTCGCCGTGCAATCGGGCCTGGGGCTGCTCGCCTCGCTGATGACGGGCGGGAGTCTGCTGTGGGCGGTGCGCGCCACGTACCAGGGGGAGTTGTCGGCCGGTGACGTCACGCTCCTCGTCGCCGCCATCGCCGGGACCCAGTCCGCGTTCGCCTCGCTGGCGCACGAGGCGGCCCGTGCCAGCGAGTCACTGCTGATCTTCAGCCACTACCGGTACGTGATCGAGGCCCCGCCGGACCTGCTGCTCGCCCCGGAGCCCCGGCCGCTTCCCGCCCTGCGCCGGGGCATCGAGCTGCGCGACGTGTGGTTCCGCTACTCGGAGAGGCACCCATGGGTCCTCAAAGGCGTCAACCTGACCATTCCCCATGGAAATTCGCTGGCCCTGGTAGGACTCAACGGGTCGGGCAAGACGACGCTGGTCAAACTGCTCTGCCGCTTCTACGATCCGACCCGGGGCGCCATCCTGTGGGACGGGGTCGACCTGCGCGAGGTCGATCCGGCGGAGCTGCGCGACCGGATCACCGCGGTGTTCCAGGACTTCATGCAGTACGACCTGACGGCGGCCGAGAACATCGCGCTCGGCGACCTCGGCGCGTTCGACGACGAGGAACAGATCGTCTCCGCCGCGCGGCGGGCCGGGGCGCACGACACCCTCAAGGAGCTGCCGAAGGGCTATCGGACACCGCTCACCCGGACGTTCTTCACGGAGGAAGACAGGGCAGACCCGGAGTTGGGTGTGCTGCTGTCCGGCGGTCAGAGCCAGCGCCTGGCTCTGGCGCGGGCCTTCCTTCGCGGCACGCGGGACCTGATGATCCTCGACGAGCCCTCGGCACGACTCGACGCCGAGGCCGAGTACCAGATCCACGCCTCGATCGCGCGGCACCGCCGGGGGCACACCAGCGTCCTCATCTCCCACCGGATGGGCTCGCTCCGCCATGCCGACGTCATCGTCGTCCTTTCCGGCGGGCGCATCGTCGAGCGCGGCGACCACGCGCGGTTGCTGGCGGTCGGTGGCGAGTACGCGCGGCTCTTCGCCCTCCAGGCCACGGGCTACCTGCCCGACGCCGGACCGTCCGAGGGGGCGGCGCTGACGGAAATGTCACCGTGAACGGCGGGCGGGACGTCTGGATGCCCACGGTGGTGGCCGTCCTCGCGGTCTGCTGGGCGGGCGCCGCCCGCCGTCTGCTCGTCGTCACCGTGCGCGGGACGAGCATGGCCCCGACGCACCACCACGGAGACCGGCTGCTGGTGCGCCGTACGCGCACGGTGCGCCGAGGGCAGGTCGTGGTGGCGCTGCGCCCCCGGTCACCGGCGGTGTGGAGGGAGGACCGGCACAGTCCGCTGATCGTGAAGAGGGTGGCGGCGATGCCGGGGGAACCGGTGCCGTTCGGGTCGGTCCCCCGGCTGGCGAAAGGCCGCGAGGCGCGGGTGCCGACAGGCTGCGTGGTACTCCTCGGCGACAACGCCGCCGCCAGCGTAGACTCACGCCAGCTGGGCTTCTTCCCACTGGGGGACGTGCTCGGGGTGGTGAGCTGGTCCCTGCCCCGGCCCGAGGGCGCGCAGCGGCGGTGAAGGCCGTTGGTTTCCAGCGGTGAGCGAGAGGCCCGGCCGGCCGTCGGCCGCCTTGCCGTCACGGCGATCAATAAACGGTTCCCGGGCATCCAATTCAGTGCGTTCCCCGGCCGTGGCGTGTCCGTGTGGCCCTGCTGCCGAGTCGTTTGCCGAACCACCAGGAGGTCAGGCAGCCAGCGGTGAACACCGCGGCGACAGCGGCGTCGGCCATCTGGTGACGTCCGTCGGTGCCCTCCCCGTCGTTGAGAGCCGGCCCTGGCGCCGCATCCGGGACGGCCGGCGTCCAGGCAGCCCGGACGATCCCGCTGCGCGCCCGCAACCACGCGTCCGTTTCGCCCTCGCCTCCGCAGATCCGCACGAACGCCCGTACGACGTCCTCCCGAGGCAAGGTGGTGCGGCTTAGTACGGTCGCGAGCGTGCTGGAAGGCAACGAGTCGCCGTTCTGCCGCGCGCGAGCCGCGATCTCCCGGTACGTCAGCCCGGACCACGCCTTGAGTGCACGCATGCGGTCCACGAACGACCGGGGGTCGGATACGTCGTCGGGGCGGGGCGGACAGTGATGCCTCATCTTGTGGCCTCTCGTGAGGGGGCGGCGGAAACGCCGGCACGACGGTGCAGCCCGATGGTGACCATCGGCTTTCTCGGCCGCAAGACACCTGCGGCCCCCTTGGTGTCCCGGACACCGATCACCGCTGTCACCTGCGCGTTCTGAACTGTCCCGGACGGCCCGGCGGGCTTTCCGGCCGCTCGGGGCGGTGCTCGCCAGCGGTCACGTAGCCCGGACGACGTCCGTCGCCGGGCGGGGGGAGTTCGACTACTCGTCGCTGACCTGCCCCGTGCCGATGGGGTCGCGCGACATGAACGCTGTGGAGACGCGCTTTGGGTGTGGCCTGCCCGTTCCGGAAGTGACCGCGAGTGCTGACCACCCGCCGGTCGCGGGGAGTTGACGACTCGATCGCGTTGACAGTGCTGCGTTCCAGGTGTCGGGCCGTCAAATCTTGGGGTAGGTCAGGGTGCGGATTCGATGATGAATTGCTGACTGGGCTCACCTCGACAGGGGCCCATCCTTACCTCAGTGCCTTCAGATGGTGCCGTGCCCGTGATGCCGACGCATCCTTCGCCGCTCACCCGAAGCACGTAGCGGCTGCTTCCCTCCGGTCCGGTGGGCTCGATCCGGAAGCGGCTGGATTGTTCACAGGCTTCCCACGGTTCCAGCAGGCCCGCCACCGGCTTCGCTGCCAGCGCCTTCAGACAGCCCTTGCCGTGGTCGGGGTGGTACCACTGGATCCGGAAGGAGTTTCCGCCCAGTGGTTCCAACAGGGTCTCCTGGGGCGCCACTTCGTCGCACGGCCGCTGCACAGCCACGAAAGGCTCATAGCCCTGAACGCGCCCGTCCGTCACACAGAGGCCTTCCGCCAGAACAGGTCGGATCCGCACGCGTCCTGAGGGCAGGCTGGGCCAGACACTGGGTGAGGCCGAAACCCCGCCCCCAGCTTGTCTGTTGCTGTCCGATTCGCCGTAGGAGACCCACATCCATACGCTGGCGGCCAGCGAGACCGTTACGACCACTGACACCAGGAGGGCCAATCCCCCGCGGGAGGTGGGGAGCGAAAGAATCCACCGGGCAGGTCTCCTGATACCGCTTTCACTCGCCTGGCCATCCCGGCCGGCGAGTTCCTCCCAGGCTTCGAGCCACTGCGCCGCCCGCTCTCCATCACCACAGGCACGCACGAAGGCGGCCAGCAATTCCAAGCGGGGTGAGGTCTTGCCGCCAAGCACATTGGCGAGGGTGCTGCGAGGTAGTACCTCACCGCGCGCAGCGGCCTCTTTCTCCAACTGCCGATACGTCAGCCCGGAACGCTCCTTGAGTTGGCGCAAGGCGGCGATGAAACCGGCGATGTCCTCGATCTGCTGCGGATCTAATTCTCCCGTCCTTCGCATGCAGACATCCTGGTTCGGTCCCTGAGTACCGGCAAGATGAGTACCGGGCTTGCCGGCGAGTCCCGGACAGGATCCCGAGGGCGTCCTGACCAGGCTGGATGGCGGTGTGCGGGCTGAGCTGACGCACGCTACATGCACCCATCCCAAGGTGCTCCTGGCTGCGTGCGGTCGTCGGGTGCCACGCCACCCGCTTCCTGGAAAGCCTCCTGTGCCCGCCGCCCCCGACCGACGAAGGGAACACCTCGTGACCGGCATGAAGAACTCCTTTCCAGAGCCCTGCTCGTCCGCGAGCGCACCATGCCCCGCGACATCGTCCCCCCGCGGACCTCTGCGCCAGCAGCCGAGGACGCTGCCGAAGCCGCCCAGAACGCCCCGGGCGGCGGCCGCCACGCCGCGGCTGAAGACCTGCGCGCCCTGTGCGAAGCCCTCGTCCGGCATACCCCGCCACGCACGATGGCCAGGTTCGTCACCCACCAGGTTCCCGAACCTCGCGCCGCCGCCCTGGTCCTCGCCTGCGTCCTGCAGCTGACCGACACCAACGAGGGCGCCCGCTTCTGGTGGCAGTACGCCGCCGGCGCCGGACAAGCCGCCGCCTACTGCCTCTACCTGCATCACCTGGCGCTCGGCGAGCGGGATACCGCGGCCTTCTGGCACCGCCAGACCGATGACGTCCAGCCCCCGCCCGAACGGCCGGCATTCGACGACGGCGGCACCTGGCACCCGGCAGACCACCGCATCACCAGCACCTCCACCACCCACTTCATGCGTATCTTGCGCCATCTCGCCAAGCAGACCGTCCGCTCCCGACCCGCTGGCGTGAGCAAGCTCATGGCCTACATCCCCACTGCCGTCACCGCGGGCTACCTTCGTGAACCCGATACCGAGCTGCCTCTGCCCGGGGGTGAGTTCGCCCGCCGCATCAACAGCTTCCTTACACCGGGCGAGCGTCCTTCCGTCTGGGACAGCCGGCGGGGAATCCCAGAAAGATGACCGAAGCGCGGCTGCCCAATGTGGGCGCCGGCTCGTCCGGCAGCCCTGGCCGGTCCGGCCGATAGTTTTGTGCCTGAACGGCGCAGGCCCGTCATTTTCATGCTGGCGCAAACTTTCACGCGGCATTCGGGGAGACGTGGCACAGGCCCGGTTTTTTTCAGCCCCGGTGAGCGACTTCGGTCCGCCTTGGCCGAGATCACCAGCCGTTCTGCAAAGAGGAGTTACGCTCGGTCCGATGGCTGAGGCTCCTCACCTCCCGCCCGAACGTATGCATGTCGTCGTCTGATCAATTCTGAACGGAGTCCTTGGTGTCCCAAGATTTCACCCTTCTCGTGGTGGCCGCAGCGGTCCTGGCGGTGCTGGGTCTGCATCTGGTCATGGCAAGGAGGGGAGCGGTCTGGCTGGGCGCCGTCGTGCCATGCCTGTGGATCGCCGCCGTCGTGGTGATGGCCGTTCAGGACCGGCTTGATCTGCGGTCGTCCCTGGTGTCGGTGGCCGGCCTGGTCATGCTGCTGTGGATGTGGTCGGGCGGACGGCAGGCCAGAAGGAAGGCCGAGGCGGACAGGTCCCCGGGCTCGACGCGGCAGACGCCATGAGCCCTCGAACACTGGCTGATGAGCCGGAGACGGAAGCCTTGGCTGTCACGGAACCGGATGCCACTGCGCGGCAACTGGACAGGCGGTCGGTGCTCTTCTGGCAGGTAGAGAACGCGGTCGGCGCCGTCCTGGTGCTCGCCCTCGCCGTCGTCCTGTCCCAACTTTCACTGCTCTCGCCGGCGTGGCGCAGCTGGATCTACTTCCTCGCGGTCGGCAGCCCTGGCGTTCGCAGTGTTCGACGCCCTCGTACTGATTCCGCTCCGCTACCGGTACTCCCGGTACACGCTGACAGCGGACTGCGTCGTCGTCGAGCGGGGCCGCCTGTGGAAGCGGCGCCAGGTGTATCCGCTGTCTCGCATCCTGTACTGCGAGACCCGCCATCGAGATCCGCCTGGACGCCGTCCGTGACCTGGCCCTCCACCTCTACGCCGAGGGCCACGTGCACTGGGCGAGTGTCACCACCGCGCAGCTGGAATCCTTCCTGTCCCTCGCCCCGGCCCGCCGTGCTCCCCGCCTCGCGGGGCTGCGTCAGTTCTTCGCCTATGCCCACCGCTCCAAGGCGGTCCTCCACAACCCCGCCGACCCGGTAACCGCGGTGCAGCAACGGGGATTTCATGGACCTACCCTTGCACTGGCTCAGCAGCGAGCCCTGTACAGGCGGTGGACCACCAAGCAGGACATCCACCCGCACGAGGCCTTCATCGGACTCGCCACCCTGCTCCACGCAGCAACCATCACCGAGCTACGCCTGCTCACCGACACCGGAATCGACCCTGATCACCAGAGCGTTCAGTTTCCCGGCAGGTCAGTGGCCCTCCCTCTGGACGACGCGACCTGGGGGGCCCTGCAGCGCTGCCAAGAACATCGACGCCGCCTCGGCTCGGACAACCCCCACCTGCTCGTCACACGCCTCACCCGGACGCGCCGCGGCCCCGCCGGCGCCGCTCACGTCCGCGACAGCCTCGCCCCCGTCGGTCTACTGCCACGCATCCTGCGCTCCACCCGCCTGCTCACCCTCGCAGACGAACTCGACATCAAGGTACTCACCACATCGCTGGGCATGTCCTACGCAGGAGTCGCCCACTACCGGCCCGGAACAACGCCGCCGGCCAGCTTCATGTGACAGACCAGCACCCATCGCCCTGGGATTTTGTGTACTGCCTCCGGCCAGTTCAGGCATGGCCAAGAAACAAGCCTGCGCAGACCAGGTTCGTACGCGATACGTACGCGACAGGTACGCCATACTCCGGAGGTGTTCCATGTCCGAGTTGTTCGACGCGGTCGATGCGCTGGTTGCGTCCCGGTCTCCGCTGCCGCCCCCGACGGAACGTAAGCGGCTGCGTAGCGCTTGCGCCAGCATCTCCTGTTCGACGCCGCACAGCTCTGCCAAGAATTGCCGTCCCGCCGCGTTCAGCAGCATCTGTTGCCGGTGGGGGCAGGAGCGACACGATTCTTACGCCACCCGCCCCGTGTTTGGTACGCGAAACGTACGCTTCCCGCTTAGGGTTGCGGGAAGGCCGCTGACGCCTGGGCAGCCGCGCGGCAGAACCTCTATGTCCAGCGCATTCCGATGGCGGAGAGCTGTTCCACGCGTTGCGGCGACAGTGTCGCGGCGCGTGAGCGTTGGTTGTTGATCCATGCCCCCAGCTTGATCTCTCGCTGCTCCTGGTCCTGGCCGTCCTCGTGGCCGTCCGCGTCCCCGTCCCCGCTGCCGACGATGATCCGTTCGGTGTGTTTGCGTGGTACGCGGAGGTGTCCTTCGCGTTGGTAGTACTGGCGGGCGGCGGTGTAGTTGAGGGCCCATTTGTCGGCCTGCGAACGCCGCGGTTTGGGCTTCTCGTGCTCGTCGGCGGGTTGGATGTCGAGGATGTGTTCGCACATCCACTGCTGCACGGTGGTGAGCTTGTCCCACCCGAGCCGGACCGACCGCACCCACCGGCCAAGGTCCTCGCCCTGGCGTACGACGTCACCCGGCGACGTCGGCAGTGCGCCGCCTTCGTCCAGGTGCAGCCTGGTGAGGTGGAAGGCCCGCTGCCATTCCACCGGCCAGGTCGGGCACCAGGACGGGTCGATGTCTTCCAGCTGTTCGCGTCGTTCGGCCGAGAGCACCCAGGCCGAGGTCGGCTTCACCGGCAGTCCCTCCGCCTGCCGTTGCTCGGCCTGGATGCCCCGGCGGGCGGCGGCCCTGGCGTTCTTGAGGAAGATCCCGACCTTGTAACCCTGGTGGGTGGCGTCCAGCGGCGCCAGCAGGTGGCCGTGTTCCTCTGCCCACCCGCGCGCCGCCGCGAGGCCCTCTTCCCATGCGACGTCGTAGTGCGACCAGACCATGCCGAGGCGCTCCAGCTGCGCGACGCGGTCCTCATCCATGTCCCCGCGGGCGTAGAACCTCCTGTTGTCGGCGATCCATTGCCCCAGTGGGAACGCGGCGAGGGAGGCTGGCCACCCCTCGGCTTCCGCCTCCTGGTCGTCGACGGCGGGCACCCGGTAGGTGAAGGGGACCTTGAGGTCGCCGTGCTGGCGGGCGTAGATGGCGGCGGCTTCGATGCCGCGCCGCCAGTGCTCGTGTTCGGGGTTGAGGACCCGCAGGTTGATGAAGGCGGCCAGCTGGGCGGGGTCACGCGGGGTGCTGAACTTCAGCAGCTCTCTGGCTGGCACCGACAGTCGGTCGCTTCGGTCGCTCTCGGCCCCCTCGCCTTCCTCTCCGCTGCGGCTCTGCACGCCCCTGACACGGCTTGGTGCTTGTTGCTCGGCGAGCTGCTCCACGATGCGGGCGTCATGCGCCCTGAGCGCTTCCAGCAGCTTGGCCAGGCCGCCGAACGCCCGGGAAGTGAGCATGTTGTCCGGAGTCTCTCCGGGCCCGAGCAGGACGGGCACGACCAGCGACGCCGTCTTGCCTTCGTCGGGTTGCATGCGCAGTGCGCGGCCGACGGCTTGGACGAGGTCGGGCATGGAGCCGCGGACGTCGGCGAAGTACACGGAGTCACAGTGGGATGTATCGATGCCTTCGCCGAGCACGCGAACGGACCCGAGGAACGTCTTCTCCACCACGGTGCCGTCAGCGGCGATTCCTCTGGAGAACTCGTCCAGGACGCGGCGCCGGTGGAGCGGCTTGTGCTCGCCGCAGAGCCAGTTGGCCCAGATGGTTTTGGGATACAGCTTGGGGTCGGTGGCGTGCAGGCGCTTGGCGACGTCGCCAAGGCCGGCCGCGAAAGCCTCGGCCTCCTTCACGACGTGGTGGAAGACCAGCGTGCGGCGGAAGCCTTCTTCGGCCGATGCCTTCACCAGGGCGGTCTGCAGGGCGGCGAGCCGGGCCCCGCGGACCTGGTCCGACCGCCCCTCGGCACCGAGCAGCATGGCGGCTTGGAGTTGGGTGTCGGTGATGTCCACGCACACCACCTGATAGGGGGCACAGATCCCGCGGTCGATGGCCTCCGAGAGCGTCAACGTGAACGCCCTGCTGCCGAACGGCCCGTCCGGGTCGTCTTCCATGCTCGCCACCAGCTCACCTGGCGCGCCCTGCTCGGCGTCCTCGTCCAGTTGCCACAGCCGGGGGGTGGCGGTCATGTAGAGGCGGCGCAGGGAGGGGATGCGGGTGTTGTCGTGGACGACCGCCCACGGCCTGCCGATCCGGCCCGAAACCCGGTGTGCCTCGTCCACGACGATCAGCGACCAACCCGGAAGGCCCGCGGCGTGCGCGCGTTCCAGCGTGCCGAGCCCGAGCGAGGCGTACGTGGCGAAGACGGTGACCTTGTCGAGCGGTCGCACCCAGTCGACCAGCTCGCCCACGTCCGTGGTGTTAGGGAAGGACGCCTCCCCACCGCGCAGGGACGAGACCCCGATCATCGGGCCTGTGCGGCCCCCCTCGCGCCACGCGGCCTCGGTCTGGGCGAGCAGGTCCAGCGAGGGCACGAGGACGAGCACCCGACCCGCGTGTAGTTCCTCCGCACTGCGGACAGCGACGAGGCTCTTGCCCGATCCGGTCGCCATGATCACCTGAGTGCGGAGCCCCCGCCCGGGCACAGTAGATCTTGCAGGCAATTCGAGTGCCTGGAGTACCGCGTCCACGGCTTCCCACTGGTGGGCACGGAGTTTCTTCATCGCCATTCCGCTCTGCCTTCTCGTGCAAGCTGGACGAAGGGCTGCACCCCGCATGACGCCAGAACACCCTTGGAGGCTCCGCAAGGTGGACCGAGGCCTCTGCGCCGAGATCCCGGATCTACATTGATCTAGAACGGAAGATCACACGCGGGGAGCTCCTGATGCCTGCAGAGCTGGAGCCATCTGATTCCAGAGTCTATCGCACTACAAAAACGAAGCATCTCTCCTCCGTAATCGTGCATCAACACTGGCGAATCAGCGCTGAGCAGATGGGTACTCCGTTCTTTTCATCGCCTGCCTACCGTGGAGTGTCATGACACAGAAGACTGAAGACGAGATGGGTAACCGGTTCTGCAAAGCGTGCGGTACACCGGCCGAAGACGGGAGGCTGTGCAAGGACTGCGGCACCGTTTTGGACCTTCCTGATGAGGCGGGTCTGGTGGAAGACCAAGGTGCGGGAGTGCGACGTGATTTCGAGGGACGGACCGGGGCGCGAGACCAAGGGTGACCCCGGACCAGCCGGTACGCATGCCGTGCGCGCCCTTCTCCTGGCCGCTTCGCCGACCCCTTCTCGCCACCGGCTTCGGACAACGCGAAGCGCGAGCTGCGTCCCTGCCCATGTCTGTGGGGGCGGAGGCGGGGCATACGGGCTTCACCCCTACGAGAGGAGCGTGTTCATGCTCGGCATAGTCGCGGCGGTGTTGTTCTTCGTAGCGTTCTTGATCAATGCGGCCGACCTCAGCACGAATGATGTGTTCTCCTCGACAAACGTCATGCTGCTGGGGCTGATGGCGCTGGCACTGCATGTGGCCGGAGTCGGTACTGGCTTGGCCCGGAGACGTTGACCTCCCGGCCCCTGCAGGCCTCGTGACAGCTCGTCATCAGGCCTGCAGGGGCCGGTCCGAGCAAGGCATGCCGCTCCTGCAGCCAGCCCGGCTCGCGCTAGCGGGCCGCAACGGTCCTGGAGGCGGAGCCGGAAGGACCGCTAGGCGGGGGAGCGCAGCGGACCCGCCGGCTTGGGCTGGAGCAAAGCGGAAGCCCGATAGCGGGACGAAGTCCCGCCGCTCCGGGAGCGCAGCGAACGGGGCGGCAACTAGACTGCGCAGCAGTCCGGTTGGAGGGGTGCGCAGCATCCCTCCAACGCTCCCGCGGAGCGGGAGCGTAACCACCGCGCGCA
>NZ_BMWC01000025.1 GCF_014651035.1 Streptomyces lomondensis | reverse complement strand
ATCCTCACCTTCGACGACGAGGACGAGGCCGTCACCGCCGCCAACAACACCGAATTCGGCCTCGCCGCCTACCTGTTCACCCAGAACCTCGACCGCGCCCTGCGCGTCAGCGAGCGCCTGGAGAGCGGCATGATCGGCCTCAACACCGGCCTCGTCTCCAACCCCGCCGCCCCCTTCGGCGGCATCAAGCAGTCCGGCCTCGGCCGCGAAGGCGGACACGTCGGCATCGACGAGTTCCTCGAATACAAGTACCTCGCCGTTCCCGTGGCATAACGACTTCGACGCAGGTGAGACGGTGGGAACGCCTCAGCCGGGCCCTGTCTGTCCGACCGACACTCCGCAACCCGACGAGAGCGAACATGAGACTCCAGAACGTCAACGCCGTGATCACCGGAGCGTCGAGCGGGATCGGTCAGGCAGTCGCCTCCCATTTCCGCCGCGAGGGCGCCAACCTCCTGCTCACCGGACGGCGACCCGAGCTGCCCGAGGATCATCCGGACGATCTCTACCTCCCAGGCGACCTCAACGACGAACCCTTCGTCTCCGAGCTCGCCGCCCGCGCAGCGGACCACTTGGGGGAGGTCGAGGTGGTCGTCCTCTGCCACGGTTTCCAGGCGTCCAGCCCGCTCACGGACATGACCTACGACGACGCACGCGAGGTGCTGGACAGTAACCTCCTGAGCGCGTTCCTGGTCATGAAGCACCTGATGCCGCTGGCTCCCGAGTCGGGGGCGTCGATCGTGTGCGTCAGCTCGCGGCTCGGCATGGTCGGCATGCCGAACCAGACCATGTACTCCGCCGCCAAGGGCGGTCTCATCGCTCTCGCGCGCGGCGCCGCCGTCGAATGGGCGGCCCGCAACATCCGCGTCAACGTGGTGGCACCCGGTCTGACCGTGACGCCCGTCATCGAGGCGTCCTTCCAGCGGCGACCCGATCCCGCCGCCTACCGGCGCACCAAAGAGGAGTCCATCCCGCTCGGCCGGCTCGCGACCCCTGAAGAGGTCGCTGACGCGGTTCTCTTCCTCGCCTGCCCGGAGTCGTCGTACATCACCGGCGCCGTCCTTCCCGTGGATGGCGGCTACACAGCGTTCTGAGCCGAGCCCAAGCTGGTCGAAGGCGGCCGACCAGGCGCTACCGGCCGGATGCGTCACCTGGCAGGCCGCGTCCCCCTCCACGTGCCTGAGGGCACGGCCGGTCGTCGGCGGGCGCGAGCCGGGCCGTGTCGGTGCGAAGGTCGCGCGCCATCCGGGCCGCCGTGTCGTACGAGGCTGAACCCGTGTCGGGTCCCGGCACCACGACCGCGATCCGCCGAGCCGCCCGCAGGTCCCCGTACATCTCGGTGACCTGTCCACGTCCCCGTGGGTCGAGGGCGGGAACGTGGTGGGCCCGAGAAGGAGTTCTGACTACGTCGCCGCCCGTGTGCGGGCCTGCCATCGGTCGCCAGTGGGCTGCTCCTGGTCGGCGGCCCGGGCCCGTTCACGGTCGCGCTCGGCGGTGACTGCCCGTCCGTGGTGCCCAGCCCACCGTCCCCGCGTCCCGCGCAACTCCTGGAAGTCCGCGGTGTCCGGATCTTCTCCAGGTTCTCCCGTACGTCGCCCTGCGTGAAAGGCCGGCGGCCGGCGGAGAGGTGCCCGCGCTCCGTGTGTCCCCCTGGTGGGGCCGCCCCCCACCCCTCGAACTGCTGCCGCAGCCGCTCGGGACACGGGCCGAACCTGCCGATCGGCAGGCGGGCGTATCAGGCGTCCCGCTTGATGAACAGGGTTCCCCACAGGGCGAGCAGGGCGGCGCCGTAGGCGGTGAAGACCAGGCCGCCCGCGAGGGGTCGGAGCGGCGCCGGGCCGCCGTCGAAAGGCGTCTCCGAGCTGACGGCCATCCGCTCGCCCGCTGTGAACGGCAGGTAGGCGGCCAGAGGTTGGAGCGACTCGAAGGCTGGCATCCCGAGGATCAGCGAGATCAGGCCTTCAACGATCACGGGGACGGTGATGAGCAGCACGATGGCCGCCGGGACGCTGCGGGCGATGCCGGCGAGCGCGAGCCCGAACAGCGCGCAGACCACGAGGAACACGACGTATCCGACGGCCACGCGGCCCATCGGGGGCGCGGTGAACACCTCCCTGCCGCTCGGTCCGCCCACCAGCAGGCCGATCCCCACGCTCTCGGCGGCCAGGAGCACCCCGACCACGGCGGCCACCGCGGCGACGACCAGGGCCTTGGCGGCCCACAGGTGCCCGCGACGTGGGACCGCCGTGAGCGCGGCGCGGATCGTCCCGTACCGGTACTCGTGCCCCGTGGCGAAAACGCCGATCAACCCCATGAAAACGAAGATCAGCGGGATCATGCCGGTACCGCCGCTGAGCGCCAGCGCGGCCGCGTCGCCGGCGAGCTGCCCCTCCCTGTCCTTGCCACCAACGGTGAGCAGGAACGCCAACAGCCCCTGGGCGACAGCGGACAGCTCGATCAGCCACCACGTGGAGCGCACGGTGGTGAGCCGAACCCATTCGTAGCGCAGCGCGCTGGTCATCGCGTTCCCTCCGGAGTGTCTGGGGTGCTCGATACCGCGGCCGTCTCCATCGATCGGGGTGCCGCGGGGGTGGCGACGAACTGCTCGGCGTCGGCGGTCGCCTCGAGGAACGCCTCCTCCGCTGCCGGGCGCCCGGGTCGCGCTGGTGGTCGGCGACGTGGTCGGACACGGCCTCCACGCCGCGGCGACCATGGGCCAGTTGCGCGCCGCGGTGCACACCTTCTCCGCCCTCGACCTGTGCCCGGACGAACTCCTCGGGCACCTGGACGAGCTGGTCACCCGGATCGACAGCGAGGAGAGCGCCGACCGGGACGACAAGGGCGTCACGGGAGCCACCTGTCTCTACGGGATCTACGACCCGGCCTCCGCGACGTGCTCGCCGGCCCGCTCCGGGCATCCGGAGCCGGCCCTGGTGCACCCCGACGGCACCGTCGAGTACCTGCGTGTACCGGGCTCCCCACCGCTCGGCCTGGGCAGCGGGCTGCCCTTCGAGACCGCCGAACTCACCCTGCCCGAGGGCTCCCGGCTGGTCCTGTACACCGACGGCCTGGTCGAGGACCGGGGCCGGAGCATCGACTCCGGCCTGGAGGCACTGCGCGCCGCCCTGGCGCGCCCGGGCCGGACCTCGGAGGAGACCTGCCAGGACGTCTTCGACGCTCTGCTTCCGGCCCGTCCGAGCGACGACATCGCCCTGCTCGTCGCCCGTACGCACCTGCTCGACCCGTCCCAGATCGCCGACTGGGACGTGCCGGGCGATCCCGCTGTCGTCGCCGGCATCCGGGCCGACGTCGCCCGCCGGCTGGGCTCCTGGGGCCTGGAGGAGTTGGCCTTCGCGACCGAGTTGATCATCAGCGAGCTGGTCACCAAAGCCATCCGCTATGGCACCGGCCCGATCCGTCTGCGGCTGCTGCACGACCGGGACAGCCTGATCTGCGAGGTCGCCGACGGCAGCAGCACCGCGCCGCGCCTTCGCCGGGCGGCGATCACCGACGAAGGCGGGCGGGGGCTGTTCCTGGTGGCCCAGTTCGCGCAGCGGTGGGGCACCCGCTACCTGGCACGAGGCAAGGTCATCTGGACGGAGCAGTCGCTCCACGGTCCGGCACCGGACGCCGGTGAAGCCACCGCCGACAGTGTGCTGGACCAGTGGGACGACTCGGGCGGGTGAGGATCAGTGTCCCGCCACGACGCCGGACAGCTCGTTCGTGCTCTTCGGCAGCGTCACGGACGTGACCTTCTCGCCCGACTCGATGTCGACGGCGTGCAGCCTGCGCTTGCCCGGCTCGGAGACGTACGCGGTGTGGTCGCGGACGAAGAGGGTGGGCCGGGCCTGCTGCCAGTCCAGCGGCTCCTGCCACTGGTCCACGACGGGGATCTTCTTCTCCACCTTGCCCGTCTCCGGGTCGATGACGTGGAGCGTGCCGTTCGTGCCGAGGACGAGTGCCTCGCCGTGGGGTCCGCGGCCGAGCGAGCGGAAGGAGTAGCTGGTGCCCAGGTCGACCAGGCGCAGCTTCGCGGTCTCGGTGTCGATGAGCGAGATGCGGGTCGGCCGCTCCAGTTCGGCCTCCGGGTCGGTCTTGTAGTCGCCCAGGAGGATCGGCGAGGCGTCGCTGCCCCGCTGGTTGCCGATGCGGCCGTAGTCGTCGGGGGCGTCGACCTTGGTGAACTCGCCGTCCTTGTAGATCAGGACGCCGTCCTCGCAGCCGACGGCGACGGCCTCGCCCTTGGCCGCGGCCTCGCCGTGCACGCCGGGGCAGTTCTCGCTGCGCTTGATCTCCTTGTTGTTCTTGTCCAGGACGAGGGCGCCGGTGCGCTTCTCCTCGGTGCCCAGGGTGCTGAGGAGTTCGCCGTTGCTCAGTTCGATGGCGACGCCGTGGTGCGGTTCGGCGGAGGTGTAGGTGCGCCCTTCCGGCTTCTTGCCGCCCGCGAGGTCGTCGGGGTCGAGCACGTTGACCTCGCCGGTGCCGTCGGTGAAGAGCACCGTCTTGCCGGCGTGCTGGACGACGTGCCCGGGCTTGGCGCCCTTGTACTCGATGCCGGTGAAGGTCTGCTCGGCGGCGTTCAGGACGCGGAAGCCGGAGTCGGTGGAGACGATGACGTGGGAGTCGTCGCCGGCGGGGTTGACACGGTTGAAGCCGGGCAGCTCGATCGTGGCGGCCGGCTTCAGGCTCTCGCCGTCGAGGACGTACAGACCGCCGTCGAACGTGGCGACCAGCGGGTCCTTGACCGCTACGGCCTTGGTGCCCGGCGCGTTCTTGGCCTGCGCGTCGGACGAGGAGGTGTCCTCTCCTGCGCAGGCGGTCAGGACCGCGGCGGTCGCGAGGGCGAGGGCCGTGCCCGTGAGGGCTCTGTTGCGTGTCGACTTGTTCACCGGTGTGTTCCTTTCTGGGCCGCGCGGGCGCGGCGTCGGTGCGGGTGCTTGCTGGCCGGTCGGCCGGTGTCCAGGAGCGGGGGCGGGGTCAGGCGCCGGTCAGGCCGTCGGTCATGGCGGTGGTGTTGGCGCGCATCATCTGCAGGTAGGTGCCGGCGCCCTTGCCCTTCTCGGTCAGTGATTCGGAGTAGAGCTCGACGACGCGCACCTGGCCGCCCAGCTCCGTGCGCAGGACCTCGGCCAGTCGTTTGGGCTGGGAGGAGTCGGCGAAGACGGTGCGCGCTCCTGCCTCGCGCATGGCCTGGGTGAGCGAGCGCAGGTCGGAGGAGCTGGGCGAGGCCAGCGTCGTACCGCTCGGGATCACCGCGCCGATCACCCGGAAGCCGAAGCGTTCGGCGAGGTAGCCGAAGACGTGGTGGTTGGTCACCAACGCGCGTTGCTTTTCGGGTATGCGGTCGAAGGACTTCTCCATCCAGGTGGTGAGGTCGGCGAGTTGGTCGTCGTAGCGGTCGGCGTTGGCGCGGATCGCCTTCTCGTCCACGCCGTCCACGTGCTCGACGACCTGATCGGCGATCAGGCCGGCGGCCTTGCGTACGCGGTCGGGGTCGGTCCAGAAGTGCGGGTCGGGCTGCCCGGCCTCCTCCTCGGGGCCTCCGTCGTCGTGCGCCTGGAAGGTGAGGGGGTCCACCGCCTTGCCGGTCTCGAAGGTGGCCACTCCGGACTCGCGGGCGGCCTCCACGTGCCGCAGTACGTTCTCCTCCAGGCCCAGCCCGTTGAAGACCACGAGGTCCGCGCGCTCCAGTTCGGCGGCCTGCACGGCCGACAGACCGAAGGAGTGCGGGTCGGCGTTCGGTTTCATCAGCACGGTGACGTCGGCTTGGTCGCCGACGATCTCGCGGGTGATGTCGCCGAGGATGTTGGTCGTCACCACGACCCGGGGCCGGTCGTCGCTGTCCGTGCAGGCGGTCGCCGCACCGGCCGGGAGGAGGGTGAGCAGGGCGAGCAGAAGGGTGCGCACGCGCCGCGTCCGTCGCGTCTTTCCCGTCATCGTCCGGTCTCCGCCATCAGGGCCGGCTCGATGTCCAGGTCGAAGGTGCGCGCGATGCGCAGGTTGTCGTTGTAGTCGATCTCGTACACGCGTTTGCCCTTGAGGTCGTTGAGGTAGGCGCGGCTGCGGTCGACCTCGATGACCGGCCCCGTGTTCCCGTCGGTGCCGGCGTCCAGGTCGCCCGTCACAAGCGGCTTCGTCCGGGAGACCTGCTTGCCGGTGGTGATGTCGTAGCCGTGGAGGGCTCCGTCGGTCTCGAGGACGATCAGGACGGACCCCTCGCCCGCGGTATTGGCGGAGACCACGGGGCCGTTGGTCCTCACTCGCGTCCACGTGCGCTCGGTGACGTCCAGGACCCACACGGCCCGCTCGCCGGCCGGCGCCGTGAGCGTGTCGCTGCCGGGCCGGTGCCGGAAGGCCGTGGCACGTTGCTTCGCGGGTACGTCGCCGTCGTACGGGATCTTCTCGGCGGTGAACGTGCCGTCGGCCTCACGGACGAGGAGGGCGCCGTCGGCGCATCCGAGGACGACTCCGCGCCGGGTGACGGCGTCTCCCCGCGGTTCCTCGCACCGCGCGTCCGGCGACGCGACGCGCCTGCCCTCCCGGTCGTACACCGCGAGGGTCGCGGAGCCCTTCCCGTCGTCCGTGAGGCTGAGCAGGTGTTCCGCGTACGGCACGACAGCCTCCGCGTGTGTTCCGGGAAGTGTGCGAGGGGAGCCGACCCTGCCCTTCTCCAGTTCGGCCCGGTGGTAGGTCCTGGCCCGGCCGTCCGCGTCGGTCACCGCGGTCACGGCGGCGTCGCTGCGGACGCGCGCGCCCGGGCCTCCGGGCAGCCGGCCCACGTCACGTATCCGTGCGCGGTAGTAGTGCACGTGGTCACCGTGGTCCACCATCCAGGCACCGCTGTCGAGGACGTGCGTGCCGCCCGTGGTGTGGAGGTAGCCGAACCGGCCGTCCGTGGTGAGGTGCGTGGTGTCCGGCGTCCGGGACACCTCGTGCACCTTTCCGGTGATGAGATCGAGGACGCGGGAGTCTCCGGTCCGTGGGTCGTTGAGTACCAGCCGGGACTGCTGCTCGGCCCTCTCCTGCGCCCCTTCGACGTACCCGTGCGGAGCGGCGGACGTGGGAGTCGCCCTCGGGGCGGACGCGTCGGCGCCCTGCCCGGCGCAGCCGGTGGCGAGCAGTGCGACGGTCACGAGCGCGGCCGGTGCCCAAGGAGTGAGGTTTCTTCGGACGGACAAAGGGATCGCCTCGGGTTTCTTTCAGTCGGTTGCCGCGGCGTGAGCGCCGACCAGGCGCGCACGGCGGTGGTGGCGGAGACCGGACGCCAGATGGGAGAGGAAGAACAGGGCCACCGCGAGGGCGGAGACGGTCGCGCCGGCCGCGGTGCTCAGATGCCAGGACAGCAGCAGGCCGCAGAAGGTGGCGGTGATGCCGAGCAGCGCCGCCAGGGCCATGACGCCCCGCACGCTGCGCGCCCACGGCAGCGCGGCGGCCGGCGGGGCGATGAGCAGGCCCAGGACCAGCAGCGTCCCCACGATGTGGAAGGAGGCGACGATGGCCAGCGCCAGCAGGCCGAGCAGCACCGCGTGAGCCAGGCGGGGGCGCAACCCGAGCGTCCGGGCCTTGCGCGGGTCGAAGGCCAGGGCGAGAAAGGCCCGGTGGCCGAGGACGGAGACGACCAGCGCCAGCAGCAGCGCCCCGCCCAGCAGCACCAGGTCCTGTTCACGGACGGCGAGGACGTCACCGAAGAGGAACCCGGTCAGGTCGACCGCGAAGGACTGCGAGCGCGACACGATGATCACGCCGAGCGACAGCATCCCCACGAACAGCAGGCCGATACCGGTGTCCTGGGACAGCCTCGGCGTGCGGCCGAGGGCGGTGACGCCCGCCGTCATGACGGCCGCGCTCAGCAGCGCCCCCACCAGCAGGTTGCCGCCGAACAGCGCGGCGAGCGCGACTCCCGGCAGCAGCCCGTGGGACATGGCGTCGCCGAGGAAGGCCATCCCCCTGAGCACCACCCAAGTGCCGGCCAGGGCACAGATCGCCGACACCAACATCCCGCCCCACAGGGCCCTTTGCACGAAGGTCACCTCGAAGGGGCCCGTCAACCAGTCCATGTAAACACACTATAATGAAAATCATGTTCAAGACATCCCCGCTCTCCCCCGCCCCCAGCCAGGAGAGAACGCCCCGCATCCGCTTCACCGAACTCTGCGCCGGATACCCGGGCCGCCCCGTCCTGCATCAACTCGACGGCGAAATACCGGCGTTGGCGACCACAGCACTGGTCGGCCCGAACGGAAGCGGGAAGTCCACCCTGCTCGGAGTCCTGGCCGGCGTGATCCACCCCACATCAGGCGAGCTCCACCACGAGGGCGACCGGCCACCCGCCTTCGTCCCGCAACGCGGCGCCGCCGGTGACGCCCTGCCGTTGACGGTCAGGCAGACGGTGGAGATGGGGCGCTGGGGCGAACGCGGCCTGTGGCGCCGACTGACCCGGCAGGACCGCGCCACCGTCGACACGGCCATGGAGCGACTGGGCATCACCGACCTCGCCACCCGTCAGCTCGGCGAACTGTCCGGCGGACAGCGACAGCGCGCCCTGATCGCCCAAGGGCTCGCCCAGGGGTCGGACCTGCTGCTGCTGGACGAGCCGACCACCGGACTCGACCCCGAGGCGAGAGAGCGGATCGCGACGCTGCTGACGGAACTGGTCAGCGACGGAGTGACCGTCGTCCAGGCCACACACGACCTGGAGGCCGCGCGCTCGGCGAACACCTGCCTGCTGCTCCGCGACGGCCGCCTGGCAGGCCAGGGGAGCCCCGAGCAACTGCTCACCGCCTCGACGCTCACCCAGATCTGGCAACCGGCATGACGGGACCGCCCCGTCGTGACACGCGCAGGTATTCTCGGGGCGCGCCGCACCGGACACCGGGAAAAGCTCACGACAAGCCATTCCGGCAACGGCGGCATATTCAACTAGCGTCGGATCTTCTCTCCCCGAATTCCGCGACCTCCCCTGGGCCGAATTACGCAACCCCTAGAAGACAGGGGTTGTGCCCGTTCGGCACGGCCCGGCAGGCTGGTGCGTGAATCCCGCTCGCCGTGCGGGCAGGCGCGACCGCCCTCCTCGACCGGCAGCACGCGAAAGGACTTCGGGTGACCGCGAACCTCACCGACACCAGCCTGTGGATCCGTCGATTCCACCCGGCCCAGGACGCGCCGGCCAGGCTCCTGTGCCTGCCGCACGCCGGAGGCTCCGCACCGTTCTACTTCCCCGTCTCCGCGGCGCTTTCGCCCGACGTCGACGTACTCGCCGTGCAGTACCCGGGCCGTCAGGACCGCCGCGCCGAGCCGTGCGTCGAGTCCCTCCCCGAACTGGCCGACATACTGGTCGAGCAGGTCGTGCCGTGGACCGACCGGCCGCTCGCGCTGTTCGGGCACAGCATGGGCGCCTCGCTCGCGTTCGAGCTCGCCCTGCGTCTGGAGGAGCGGGGGACGGTGCCGCTGGTGGTGTTCGCCTCCGGGCGGCGCGCGCCGTCCCGGCACCGGAACGAGACCGTCCACCTGCAGGACGACGCCGGCATGGTCGCCGAACTGCGTGCGCTCAGCGGCACCAACGCCCAGGTGTTCGGCGACGAGGAGCTGCTGCGCATGGTGCTGCCCGCGATCCGCAGCGACTACAAGGCCGCCGAGACCTACCGGCACACGGCCGGCGCCCGCCTCGCCGCCCCCATCCATGTGCACGTGGGCACCGAAGACCCGAAGGCGACCCTGGACGAGGCCCGCGCCTGGGGCGAGCACACGAAGAGCGACTTCGAGATGCACACCTATCCGGGCGGGCACTTCTACCTGAACGACCACGCACCGCGTGTCATATCCACGATTTCCCAGAAGATTTCCGCACTGCTCGCGTAAGCGGATCAGCGGTAATACCTCGCACTGGCCGAGGGCCGGAAACGTGTTGGGGCGCACCGCCGTCTGGCGGTGCGCCCCAACACGTTCCGGCCCCGAGGATCCGTCGGGCCGCGAACCGTGTCACTCGGCGAGCTTGGTGACCCCCAGCCAGACGAACACCCGCAACTGCATGCCGTCGTGGGTCTCGCTCTCGGCGGTCGGCTCGAAGTGTTCGTAGCGGTTGCCCCGCAGCAGCTTCAGATTGTCGTCGGTGTCCTCCACGTAGCGGATGCGCTGATCGTCCGTCAGGTAGGGCGATGCGCCGCCCCGGAGAATCACATTCGGTTCGACGGTGTTCATACGGTTTCCTCTCCTCAAAGGCCGCTGTCAACAGACGAGCCGCTCGCAACCGACAACGCGATGGCTGTCACCACGAGACCGTTTCCGGTAATCCACCGCCCTGCGATCTCCCGGGGGAAATCCTGAGCACCCCGCACGTGGGAGCCCAGCCGCACGGAGAACGTGCCCTCCACCCGGTCGAAGTCGATCAACGCGTCCTCGAATTCCAGCGGACGGCGCCTGAGGGGATACCAGGTCTTGTAGACGCTCTCCTTGGCGCTGAAGAGCATCCTGTCCCAGTGCACTTCGGGCGCGTCGGCGAGCAGTTCCTTGACCATGACCTGCTCTTCAGGGAGCGCCACGACCTCCAGGACACCGTCCGGCAGCGGCTCGTTGGGCTCCGCGTCGATGCCCACCGAGGCCACCTCGGAGGCGCTGCCGACGGCCGCGGCACGGTAGCCGCGACAGTGTGTGATGCTGCCCCTGACCGAGCGCGGCCAGACAGGAGCGCCTCTTCGCCCTTGGAGCACGGGCTGCGGAACGGAGTATCCGAGGCGCGCGAGTGCCTGACGCGCGCAGTACCTTCCGGAGGTGAATTCACGGCGTCGCGATTCCACCGAGTCACATATGAGAGCCTCCTCCTCAGGGAAAAGCGTGGCCTCCGCCGGATCCTCGTACGTTTCGTACGAGGCGACCTGAGTCGGTAGTATCTTCTCGAGCATTGAGTTCCCTTAGGGAGCGATTTCGAGCAGCGTATTTGTCGCCCCCTCGGCGCTGGTACCCCTATGCCACCCCTGATTTCCCCGGACGGCCGACCACGAGGAGTTTTCAAGTGTCCATGACGCACAGGCGGATCGAGGTCGCGCTCGGCGAACGCTCGTACGCCGTACGCATCGGCCCGGGGGTACGCCACACGCTTCCCGAGGTCGTCGCCGAACTGGGCGCCAGGCGGGTCGCCGTGGTGTCCGCGCGGCCGGCGGACTGGGTGCCCGATCCCGGGGTGCCCAGCCTGATGCTCGCGGCCAGGGACGGCGAGGAGGACAAGACGCTGGCGACGGTGGAGGAACTGTGCCGCCGCTTCGCCGAGTTCGGCCTGACCCGGTCGGACGCCGTGGTCTCCTGCGGCGGCGGCACGACCACCGACTCCGTCGGTCTCGCCGCCGCGCTCTACCACCGCGGCGTACCGGTGATCCATCTGCCGACGTCGCTGCTGGCGCAGGTGGACGCGAGCGTCGGCGGGAAGACCGCGGTGAACCTCCCCGAGGGCAAGAACCTGGTCGGCGCGTACTGGCAGCCGAAGGCCGTGCTGTGCGACACCGACTATCTGGAGACACTGCCGGAGCGGGAGTGGATCAACGGCTACGGCGAGATCGCCCGCTGCCACTTCATCGGAGCGGGCGATCTGCGGTCGCTGCCGCTGCACGAACAGATCGCCGCGAGCGTGGCCCTCAAGGCGTCGGTCGTGACCGCCGACGAGCGGGACACGGGCCGCCGTCACATCCTCAACTACGGCCACACACTGGGGCATGCGCTGGAGCGGGCGACGGACTACGCGCTGCGGCACGGCGAGGGCGTCGCCATCGGCACGGTCTTCGCCGGCCGGCTCGCGGGTGCGCTCGGCCGGATCGGCGCGGCGCGCGTCGCCGAGCACCTGGATGTCGTACGCGGCTACTCGCTTCCCACCGAGATTCCCGCCGGACTCGCCCCGGACCGGCTCATCGCTCTGATGCGGCTCGACAAGAAGGCCACGAGCGGTCTGTCGTTCGTCCTGGACGGCGCCCGCGGCCCCGAGCTCGTTCACGACGTCCCGGAGGCCACCGTCGCCGAGACCCTGGCCTCGGTGACCCCCTAAGTTCCCCCTGAACACCCCACACTTGGCGGCATGCGGACCGGTGTGGGGCTTCGGCAGGGCACGGTGTGACCACTAGGGAACACTGCCGGGCCCTGCGGGGCGCCGGTCCGAGCACGCGGGGTGCATCGTGAGCAGACTGCTTCTCCTCAACGGGCCCAACCTGGGGATCCTCGGCCACCGCGAGCCCGAGGTGTACGGGAAGGCGACGCTGGCCGACATCGAGGCGGCCGTGGCGCAGGAGGTGAAGGGCAACGGCTGGGACGTGGTGTCCGTCCAGCGCGAGTCCGAGGGCGAGCTGATCCAGGCCATCCAGAGCAGCTACGACACCGTCGGCGCGATAGTGAACCCCGGCGCCCTGATGATCGCCGGCTGGAGCCTGCGGGACGCGCTCGCCAACTACCCGCGCCCCTGGATCGAGGTCCATCTGTCCAATGTGTGGGCGCGGGAACAGTTCCGGCACGAGTCAGTGATCGCGCCACTGGCCAGCGGGATCGTCGTGGGGCTCGGGGCCTACGGGTACGAACTGGCGGCCCGCGCCCTGCTGAACCTGACAAAGGACTGACCCGTCCGGGCGGCACCACATGAGTACGGGGGTGGACTCACGTGGTGAAGGGGACGCCCGGACGGGAGTGTTGGGGAAGCTCCGCGAGGTCCGCGGAGGCTCAGACGGAGCTCGGCCTGCCGAGCCGGACGGCGAGCCGCCTGGCGTACGCCTTGCTGAACTGCACGACCGCGATCAGCATCACGACCAGCAGTCCCGCGCCGAGGAGCGGCACGCTGTCGACCGGCAGCGTGTACGCCATCACCACCCGGGCCACGGCGTCGATCAGGAAAGCGGCTCCCCATGCGGCGGTCATCAGGCGCATGGCCTTGCGGAAGTCCGGGGAGTTGTCCCAGTCCTCGCGCCAGGAACGCGCGGTGGCCTCCGGGAGGATCTGGATGGTCGCCGCGTAGAGGAAGGGCCGCTTGGCCAGCAGGGTGCTGAGCATCCAGAGGCCGACGAGCGCGGTGAAGTAACTCTCCCTGGCCAGGACCAGTCTGGGGTCTCCGGTGAGCAGTGACACCAGTGTGCTGGTGACGATGATGCTCAGGGAGAAGAGCGTCGTCCGCTCCACCTTGCGCTCTCTGACCACCTGGTACACGAGGCGGGCCAGCGGCAGGGCACCGCTGATCACGAGGGCGAGCCACTGGTTCATGCCCAGCATCCGCAGGCCGTAGTAGAGAAGGAGCGGCAGTGCCATGTCGAGGGCAGTGACCTTGATCAGCATGGTGCGCGGGTTGCGTTCCTCGCGCTGCGGTGCGGCCGCGGCCGCTGACTCCTCCGTCCGCGGCTCCGTGCCGGCCTGCGTCGCACCGTTCGCCCGCCGTGGCCGTTGCGGCAGTTCTGTCGCCACCGTGGCCTCCTCCCTGTCGTGCCGCCGTCCCGTGCTTGCTTCGTTCCTCACGCTATGTGCCGGGCGTGGCCGTCCGGAATGCAGTCACGAGCACAGTGGGGGTGCAGAAAACTGCACCCCCACCGGCGTCTCCCCGGCCGTGCCAGACTGGAGATCCATCCGGACTGCGGAGGTGCGGTGACCGGCGACGTCAGACCTGCCATCGGCTCCTGGCCCTACCGGCACGGGCCCGCGCCGGCCCGCGGGGCGGCCCTGGCCGCCCTCTCCGTCGTGGGGTTGCTGTGTTTCGTGCCGACGGCCGTGGCGGCCGCGCTCGGCGCCGGCGGCACGGTGCTGCGTCTGCGCCGGCTGCCGCTGCTGCGCCGCCGCCTGGCCGCCGCCTGGTCCGGGGTGGACATCCCCGTGCCGTACACCTCGCCGGTATCGGCCCCGCAGCCCCGCGAGGGCGGCTGGTTCCGCCAGGGCCGACGGCTGTACGCGTCCGAAGAGGCCGCCCTGCGCAAGCGGCGGGCCCGGCAGGTCTCCCGGGACCGGGCGACGCTGCGGGATCTGGTGTGGCTACTGGTCGACCCCCTGCTGTGCGCGCCCCTGGCGCTGCTGCCCGCCGCTCTGGTGGGCTGCGGCCTCGCGGGGCTCACGGCTGTGCTGTGGTGGCAGGTGTCCTGGCCGGCGCTCGGGGCGGCGGTGCTCGGTGTGCCGCTGCTGCTCGTGGGCTTCGCCGCGGGCCCCTGGGCGCTGCGGGCGCACGGCCGTCTGACGAAGCGCCTGCTGTCGCCCGGCGGTGTGGCGGGCGGCCCGGGGGCGGGTTGGTGGACGTGGCCACGGCGGGCCGCTCAGGGCCTGGGCGCGGCCGTCCTGCTGTGTCTGCTCGCGCTGTGCGGGTTCCTGCTGGCCCTGTTCCAGCTGGTGGCGCTGGTCCTGTCGGTGCCCCTGGGGCTGGTGCCCGTCTTCGCGTGGGCGGTCGAGCCGAGCCGGCGTCTGACCGGGCTGTGGCGGGAGCTGCTGGGCGAGTGGGCCGGGGTGGACATCCCCGCGCCGTACCGGCCGAGGCCCGAGCCGCCGGCCCAACGGGCGGACGGGCATTACGCGTACGGCAGGCATCTGCACAGCAATCCGATCCTGCCCAGGTGGCTGACCGCGCGGCGCCGGCTGCTCGGCGACCCCGCGACCTGGCGGGACCTGCTGTGGCTGCTGCTCAACCCGTTCGTCTGTGCGGTGCTGCTGCTCGGCCCGGCGGCCGTGGTCGCGCTGGTGGTGCGGTGGGGTGCCGGCGGGCCGGGCCTCGCGCTCGGCGTGCCGCCCGCGGTGCTCGCGGTGTGGGTGACGCCGTACGCCCTGCGCGGCCTGGCCGCGTGGAGTGCGCTGCTGCTCGCGCCGACCAGGAAGTCCCAGCTCGCCCTGCGCGTCGAGCAGTTGACCGCGACGCGGGCGGAGGCCTCCGGTGTCCAGGCCGCCGAGCTGCGCAGGATCGAGCGGGATCTGCACGACGGGGCGCAGACGCGGCTGGTCGCCATCGGCATGACGCTGCGGGCCATCGAGCGGCGCCTGGACGGGCAGTCGCCCGAGCTGCTCGAGATGGTGGCCGAGGCCCGTGAGAACTCGGCCGCGGCCCTCGCCGATCTGCGCGCGCTGGTGCGCGGGGTGCATCCGCCCGTGCTGGCCGAGCGGGGGCTGGCGGACGCCGTGCGCGCGCTGGCACTCGGCCATCCGCTGGCGGTGGACGTGAGCGTCGATCTGCCGGGCAGGCCGGCGCCGCCCGTGGCGGCGTGCGCGTACTTCTCGGTGAGCGAGGCGCTGTCGAACGCCGCCAAGCACTCGGGCGCCGAGCGGGTGCGCGTCGTCCTGCGCCATGCGGCGGGCGCGCTGTGGATCACCGTGACCGACGACGGCCGCGGTGGCGCGGATCCGACGCTGGGCAGCGGGCTGCGGGGGATCCAGCGGCGGCTCGCTACCTTTGACGGTCTGTTAGAAGTGGCCTCCCCTCCCGGCGGCCCCACCACCTTGACCATGGAGTTGCCGTGCGTGTTGTCCTCGGCGAGGACCAGTACCTCCTCAGAAAAGGACTGACCCATCTACTGGAGGACCACGGCTTCGAGATGACCGCCGTGGTCGACAACGGCCCTGATCTGTTGACGGCGCTGCTCGATCACCGGCCCGATGTGGCGCTCGTCGATGTGCGGCTGCCGCCGACGTTCACCGACGAAGGACTGCGGGCGGCGCTCGCGGCCCGCAAAGAGCTGCCAGGACTGCCGGTCCTGGTGCTTTCGCAGTATGTGGAGCAGTTGTACGCGCGCGAGCTGCTCGCGGACGGCCAGGGCGGGATCGGCTATCTGCTCAAGGACCGTGTCTTCGACGACGACGAGTTCATCGGCTCGGTGCGCCGGGTGGCCGCCGGCGGCACGGCCATGGATCCGGAGGTGGTGGCCCAGCTGGTCCGTCCCGGCGGGCAGCGCAGTCCGCTGTCGACGCTGACGGAGCGGGAGCGGGAAGTGCTCGCGCTCATGGCGGAGGGCCGGTCCAACGGGGCCATCTCGGAACGGCTGTTCCTCAGCGACAGCGCGGTGAGCAAGCACACGGCCAGCATCTTCGCCAAGCTGGACCTGCCGCAGTCCAACCATGACAACCGGCGAGTGCTGGCCGTGATCGCTTACCTCAACAACACCCATGACACGCAGGAGTAGAACGCGGTGACACGGGCATACGGGCAGACGGGGAAATCTGCCCTTGCACCATCAAGCCGTTGATGCGGCGTGGAATTCCAGCTCGACGGGCAGGTCGGTTCTGCGCTTGACCTTCAACTTCCGGAATATTTTGGTGAGATGCTGCTCCACCGTGCTGACGGTGATGTGCAGCTTTCCGGATATCTCGCGGTTGGTGTAGCCGAGCGAGGCCAGCGCGGCGACCTTGCGCTCGGAGAGCGTGAGCATGTCGGCCGCCTGCCGTGCCGGGGTGCCGGGCTGCTTCCAGGTGTCGCCCTCGTCCGGCACGAGCATCAGCGGCTGCTCGTGGCTCGGGGCGCTCTGCTCCTGCATCCGCTGGACCCGGCACTCCTTGGCGAGGCGGCCGGCCCTGCGCGAGATCATCCGCGCCTTGCCGAACTCGCCGAGGACCTGATGCACCCTGCTGAGGTCGTACAGCGCCTGGGTGAGCGTCAGCCGGTCCCCGCTGACCTGGAGGACCTCGACGGACTCCTTCAGGAGCCGCAGCCGCCCCCGGTGGCCGGTGGTCGCGGCAAGCACCCGCAGCGAGGCGCCGTGGGTACGCGACTTGGGCGAGCCGGAGAGGGACATCTGCTCCTGGGCGAGCTGTTGGGCCCGCTCGTAGTCGCCGAGCCTGAGGTGGACCTCCGCGGAGTCGCTGCGCCACGGGACGAGCGCGGGGGCGTCGAGGTCCCAGGCCGTCATCAGCTCTCCGCAGTAGCGGAAGTCGGCGAGCGCGGCCTGCAGCCGGTCGGTGGCCAGGTAGTAGCGGCCTCTGGCCCGCTGGTAGGCCAGCCCGTACCGGGTCTGGAACATGGCCGACGGAACCGGTTCCTTCAGGTACTTGCGGGCGCTCTCGAAGTCCCCCATGGCGGTGGCCGTGTACAGGAGGGCTCCGAGCGGCACGCCGATCGCGACGCCCCAGCCGTCGGGGCCGATCAGGTCCAGGGCGCGGGCCGCGTGTCTCTCGGCGTCGACCAGCTCGCCGTTGCGGATGGCTATCTCGGCCCGGCAGGCGGAGAAGACCGCATGCCACCAGGTGACGCCGCGGGCCTCCGCCTCGGCGAGCAGCATGTCGCACCAGCGCGCCGCCAAGGGCAGCCGCTCGCCGTAGACGAGCGTCTGGATGGCCGAGGTGATGGCTTCCAGGGAGTTGTCGGTGAGGGGGGTGCCCTGCAGTATCTGCTCGGCTACGCGGGTGCACCGCCCGTCACCGTCGCCCTGGCTGAGGACCGCGCTGAGCACTGCGGCGGCCTGGTCCTGCTGGGCCGGCGGCGCGGCGGCGCTGTCGGCCTGCGGCACGGGGGCGCCGTCGATGTCGGCGGGCAGGAACTGCGGGTAGGCGTGGCTGAGCCAGTCCCTGGTGCTGCTCAGGAGGCTGCCGAGGGGTTCGTTCACCGTCGGGCGCAGCCGCACCAGTTGGTCCAGTGCCTCGGCGGCCTCCTCGGTCCGCCCGTGCCACATGCCGTAGCGCACGAGCGCGGCCGTCTGGTCGGCGTCGAGGTGTCCGTCCCGCTGCTCCTGGAAGAGGGCCGTCAGGTGGCGGGCCGCCGCCCCGGGGTCCTTGCGCCACTCGGCGCGGATCAACAGCATCCTCAGCTGGGCGCGCTGGCGTGCCTCGGTGCAGACGGAGAGCGCGAACTCGACGTACTTGATGGCGGCCGCGTCGTCGTCGACGGCCAGCGCCTCCTCGGCCGCCCGCCGCAGCTCGCCGACGGCCCAGTCGGCCCGCACGCTCTTGGCCGCCACGAGGTGCTCGGCGACCTCGATGGCGTCTCCCGCGCCCTGGCGCAGCAACTGCGCGGCGCCCGTGTGCAGTCGGGCCAGCTCGGTTCCTGGCAGGTCGTCGTACACGGCGGCGCGGCCGAGCGGGTTCCGGAAGCAGTCGCCGTCCAGCAGCCCCAGGGCGTGCAGGGCGTGCAGCAGGCGGGTGACCACATCGGGGTCACGGCCGATCAGTTTCGCGACCCGGTCCGACGATGCCGCGGTGTCGAGGACGGCGAGCGCCCTGGCCACGGCGAGCGCGTCCGGGCCGCTGCGCTGCAGGCAGGTGAGCACGGCCTGGCGGAAGCTTTCGCCGGCCACGCGGGAGTCGCGCTCGAAGGTCTCCACCGCGTCGCCGTGGTCCTCGATGAGGGCGCGAACAAGCAGTTGGTTGCCGCCCGTTGCCTCGTGGACCTCGCAGGCGAGGCTGCGCGCCGCCTCTCGCCCGAGGTGCTGCGTGACCATCTCGGATACCCCGGTCACGGACAGGGGGGCGAGGCGGATCCTGCGGAAGTGCGTCTGCCGGACGAGTTCGATCCGGTACGAGGGGTGCATCGACCAGTCGTACGCCGACTCCGCGAGCATGAGCATGGTACGGGTCGAGCGACTGCGGTTGGTCAGGCGCAACAGGCAGTCCATCGAGGGCTCGTCGGTGTGGTGCACGTCGTCGACGATGACGACCAGCGGTGCCGTCCCGGACACTTCCAGCAGTGCGGCGGTGGCTCGGCGGACGGTTTCCAGTTCGTCCTCGGGACTGATCAGCTTCTCGATGCCTTCGGCGGAAACGGCCATGCACTCGAGCAGCTGACGCAGAACACCGAAGGGAATTTCACGGTCGGCGGCCGTCGCGGTGGCCGACAGGAAAATGGCTTCGCCGGAGTTGTTCCGGTCGACAAAGGTTCGGAGAAGTTCCGTCTTTCCGTTCGCAACGGCTCCGCTGACCAGCACGATCCTGCCCCGCCCGGTGGCGGTTTCCGCAAAGAGCCCGTCTAACATTTCGAGCTCACGCTCGCGTTCGAACAGCACTATATAGACGCCTTTCCCCCGTATACCAATCTATGACATCAGGAACAAAAGTGGTTTGCCGTCATCGAAGGCGCAAAATGATGACTTCATTCCAGAATTGCATGGTCTATCTGAATGTCACATCAATTACCTCGGGCCTGCCCATACCGGCAGACCCGTCTCAGTCGTAACACTAACCCCCTCCGTACCCCCCTGTAAACCCTTACCGAAAGCTACCGGCCGGTCGAACAGCCGGCCCTCCAAGCATTCACCTTGCGTACATCTCCGGTCCCTCGACCTCAACTCGCCGTCACCTTGAAGGTCCGAACCTCAATTCAAGCTCAAATCCTTCAGGGGACCGGTCGTCACACATAGGGGTTGACAGGAGGCGGTCAACCGCGAAGCGACTCGGCAATAAGAAATGCCAGCTCCATGGCCGCATTGCCATCGGCGCAGTCGAGCCGTATCCCGCCCGGGTACGTACCGAGGTTCCTGTGGACTTCGAAGAAGCCGTGCACCTCGTCGAAAACCTGAGAAAGGGAATTTTCCCGAACCGGATCGCATTGCCACACCACCTGATGCCCTGACGCGGTCACCTTCTCGACGATGGGCGGCAGTACGTCCCGCACCCTGTCGCTGCCCATGGCAGTCATCAAGGTGACCCGGCCGGGGCTGAAATGCGGATCCATTCGCCGAACGCACTCGACGGCTTCCTCGGGAAGAGTCCCGGGGCCGATCTCAAGGCCGACCGGATTGGCAACGGACTCCACGAACGCGATATGCGGTCCTTCCCTTTCCCGGCTCCGCTCCCCCAGCCAGAGAAAATGGGCCGACAGGTCCCACGAGACAGGGCCTGCGGCCTCCTCGGAGCACGGCGGCGGCCGCTCGTGGTCGCGGGGCAGCACCTCATGGCCCGCGAAGATCCGTGTGGTCCGCAACGGGGTGTCGTCGACGGGCCAGGCGGCCATGAAACGCATCACACGGTCGATCCGCCGGGCGAGTGCCGCGTACCGGGCGCCGACCTCCGTGGTACGGACGAACTCCTGGTTCCACCGGTGCACTTGGCGCACATCGGCGACGCCGGCCGCGCGGGTCAACGCCCGCACCATGTTCAGCGCCGTCACCGAGTGCGCGTCGAGGGCTTCGTCGTGGCGGGCGGGCAGCCGGCAGATCTTGACCACCGGTACCTGAGTGCCGTACGTCAGCACGAGCGCCGCCTGCAGGAGCGTGCGGACACCGGCCACCACGCTCGTCTCGACGTCCCCCGCGGACTCGGCCACGCGGTCGCCCGTCTGCAGCACGAATGCCTCGCCGCGCGCGGCGGCCGCCATCTGCTCGGAGAGCCGACGGACCTCGGCCGCCAGGACGAGGGGCGGTCTGCCCGTCACTGCGGGGGATTGCCGTGCTTGCGCGAGGGCAGGTCGGCATGCTTGGTGCGGAGCATCGCGAGGGAGCTGACGAGGACCTCGCGGGTCTCGGCCGGGTCGATGACGTCGTCGACCAGGCCGCGCTCCGCCGCGTAGTAGGGGTGCATCAGCTCGGCCTTGTACTCCTTGACCATGCGCGCGCGCATCGCCTCGGGATCCTCGGCGGCCGCGATCTGCCGGCGGAAGATCACGTTGGCGGCGCCCTCCGCGCCCATGACCGCGATCTCGTTCGTCGGCCAGGCGTAGGTCAGGTCCGCGCCGATGGACTGGCTGTCCATCACGATGTACGCACCTCCGTAGGCCTTGCGCAGGATCAGCGAGATCCTCGGCACGGTCGCGTTGCAGTACGCGTACAGCAGCTTGGCGCCGTGCCGGATGATCCCGCCGTGCTCCTGGTCGACGCCGGGCAGGAAGCCGGGGACGTCCAGCAGGGTGACGATCGGGATGCTGAACGCGTCGCAGAACTGCACGAAGCGCGCGGCCTTCTCGGAGGCCTCGATGTCCAGCACACCGGCCAGTGACTGCGGCTGGTTGGCGACGATGCCGACGGTGTGTCCGTCGAGCCGGGCCAGGGCGCAGACGATGTTCCGCGCCCAGCGCTCGTGAACCTCCAGGTAGTCGCCGTCGTCGACGATCTCCTCGATGACCTTCGTCATGTCGTAGGGGCGGTTGCCGTCGACGGGCACGAGGTCGAGCAGCGCCTCGCCGCTCCCGCCGACGGCGGCCGGACCCGTGGCGGCCGGGGGCAGCTCGCGGTTGTTGGACGGCAGCAGGGACAGCAGGTAGCGGACCTCGGCCAGGCAGGTCTCCTCGTCGTCGTACGCGAAGTGGCACACGCCCGACGTCTCGGCGTGCACATCCGCGCCGCCCAGGCCGTTCTGCGTGATCTCCTCGCCCGTCACCGCGCGGACCACGTCCGGCCCCGTGATGAACATCTGCGAGGTGTCACGCACCATGAACACGAAGTCCGTCAGGGCAGGGCTGTAGGCCGCGCCGCCCGCGCACGGGCCGAGCATGACGCTGATCTGCGGGATCACCCCCGAGGCCCTGGTGTTGCGCTGGAAGATGCCGCCGTAGCCGGCCAGCGCCGAGACGCCCTCCTGGATACGGGCACCCGCACCGTCGTTCAGCGACACCAGCGGCGCACCGGCCGCGATGGCCATGTCCATGATCTTGTGGATCTTCGTGGCGTGGGCCTCGCCCAGCGCACCGCCGAAGATCCGGAAGTCGTGCGCGTACACGAAGACCGTCCGGCCCTCCACCGTGCCCCAGCCGGTGACCACACCGTCCGTGTACGGCTTCTTCGTCTCCAGACCGAAACCCGTGGCCCGGTGCCGGCGCAACTGCTCGACCTCGTGGAACGACTCCGGGTCGAGCAGCAACTCGATCCGCTCACGCGCCGTCAGCTTCCCCTTGGCGTGCTGCGCCTCGGTCGCCTTCTCACCGGGGCCGGCGACGGCCTGCTCCCGCATCCCCGTCAGTTCGGCGACACGGCCGCGGGCGTCGGACGCCGGCAGCCCGGCCGGGCGCTCGTGCAGGACAGTCATCTCACACCACTCCAACTCTGTGGGGATTCGTCGAGCAGCCTCAAGTCATGCGGGGTGTCACACGGGAACGGTCGCCGGCAGGACCGGCACCAGACGGCCGGGCTCACCCGGACGGCGACGCCACTCCCGGGGATAGCCGAGGGAGACCTCCTGGTGCGGTACGCCGTCGCACATGATCACCCGCGGGATGTGCAGATGTCCGTAGACCACGGCCCTGGCACGGAAGCGCCGGTGCCAGTCGTGCGTGGCCGTCGTCCCGCACCACAGCGCGAACTCCTGGCGCCACAGCACCCGGGTGGGCTCGCGCACCAGAGGGAAGTGGTTGACCAGGACCGTGGGCAGCTCCGCGGGCAGTTCCGCGAGCCGGGCCTCGGTCGTCCGTACCCGGGCGCGGCACCACGCCTCCCTGCTGGGGTAGGGGTCGGGGTGCAGCAGGAACTCGTCGCTGCAGACCACCCCGGCCCGCTCCGCGAGTTCCAGCGCCGCCGCCTTGGAGTACGTCCCCGCGGGCCGGAAGGTGTAGTCGTACAGCAGGAACAGCGGGGCGACCGCCACCGGGCCGCCCTCTCCCTCCCAGATCGGAAAGGGGTCCTCGGGGGTGACCACACCGAGGCCGCGGCAGAGGTCGACCACGTGCAGATAGCGCTGCTCCCCGCGGAGTTGGACGGGGTCGTCGGGGGCCGTCCACAGTTCGTGGTTGCCCGGGGCCCACACCACTGCGGCGAACCGGTCGCGCAGGGTGCGCAGCGCCCACTCGACGTCCGACACGCGCTCCCCGATGTCGCCCGCGACGATCAGCCAGTCCTGGTCGGAGCCGGGTCGCAGGGCGTCGACGATCGCTCTGTTCTCGTCGTAGCGGATGTGCAGGTCGCTGATCGCGAGCAGTCTGCCCGTTCGTGGGTCAGGCACCGCTCACCCCGCTGCCCGCGCGCGCCCGTTCGGCCAGTTCCGCCACCCTGGCCAGGGTGGGGACTGCGATGATCTCCGGCAGCCTGGCCATGAAGTCCTTCTCCCGCTCGATGCCCACGACGTCCGCGCTGACCGCGGCCAGCATCGCGAGGAGCGTGGCGGAGTCGCCGCCGAGCCGGTGGAAGTCCGCGTCCGCGCCGAGCCGGTCGATGTCCACCGCGAGGACCCGGGCCCAGATCTTGGCCACCGCGTCCTCGGCCTCGCCGCGCGTCGCGGCACCCGCCGTCGCGGAGTCGGCCGCCGGTCCCTCGAAAGGCACGGGCAGCGCCGAGACGTCGACCTTCTCGTTGACGGTGCGGGGCAGGTCGGGGACGACGAAGGTCGCGGTGGGCACCATGTAGCGCGGCAGTCGTTCCTTGACGTGTGCGGTGAGCTCCTCGACGGTCGCATCGCCGCGCAGCACGACGTAGGCGCACAGCACCTTGTCCCGCGTGCCCGGCTTGACCAGGCCGGTGGCGAACGCCGTGGCCACGGCGGGGTGTTCCTCCAGGGTCCGGGCGATCTCGGCCGGTTCGATGCGGTAGCCGAGCACCTTCACCTGCTCGTCGTTGCGACCGACGGACTCCAGTTCGCCCGAGGGGAGCATGCGGGCCAGATCGCCGCTGCGGTAGACGCGGGTGCCGTCGGCCAGGGCCGTGAATCGTTCGCGGTCGAGGTCGGGGCGGCCGCGGTAGCCGCGCGCCAGCTGGTCGCCCGCCAGGTGCATCTCGCCCACCTCGCCCGGGGCGACGAAGCGGCCGTCGCCGTCGAGCAGGTGGATCCGGGTGTTGTCGGTGGGCACGCCGATGGGCACGGAGGGCCGTCCGGCGTCGCGCTCCGCGTCGTAGCGCCGCGTCATGCAGCCGATGGTCGTCTCGGTGGGCCCGTACTCGTTGAAGATCCCGCAGTCCGGGCCGAAGAGCCGCTGGGCGCGGTCGGCGACCGAGGTCCGCAGCAGCTCGCCGCCCGCGATGACGGCGCGGAATCCGCTCGGCGCGAGATCGAAGCGGCTGATGAGGTCGAGGTGGGTGGGGGTGAGCTTGAGCGCGTTGGCACCCGAGTTCTCCAGCATGTCCCGCAGGACCACGTGGTTGGGCTCGTCCGGTACCAGCGCGATCGAACCGCCCGCGAGGAGCGGCACGAAGAGCGCCGTGTTGGACAGATCGAAGGCGAGCGAGGTGAACAGCGGGAAGCGGGAGGTGGCGTCCACGCCGTAGACCCGGGTCGCCCAGCTGACGAAGGTGGTCAGCTGGCGGTGCTCGATCTCGACGCCCTTGGGGCGGCCCGTCGACCCCGATGTGTAGATCACGTACGCGAGGTCCCCGGGCCGCACGTCGACGCCGGCCGGCCTGCGCGTGGATTCCGCGAGGTCCTCCAGGAGCACCGTCCGCGCTCCGTCCTGGGCGGCGAACTCGCGGTCCGCGTAGGCCCGTTCGGTCAGGCAGAGGGTGACCCCGGCGTCCGCCACCAGGTCGGCGAGCCGGTGGTCGGGCTGCTGCGGGTCGAGCGGCAGATACGCGGCGCCTGCCTTGAGCACGCCCCAGATGGCCGCCATGCCCGCGACCGTGCGGCCCGCGAGGAGCCCCACGAGGGTGTCGCGGCCGGCGCCGCGGTCGAGCAGTTCGGCCGCGACGGCGTCCGCCCGCCTGTCCAGCTGACGGAACGTCACGTCCCCCTCGGGGCCGGTCAGTGCGATGGCATCCGGGTTCCTGTCGGCCTGTTCCCGGAACTGCTGGACCACCGTGCCGGGGTGGGCCAGGGGACGCGCGGTGTCGTTGGCGTCCCACTCGCGGTGGGCACGCGGGGAGAGCGCTTCCTCGATCCGGTCGAGCAGCGCCTCGGCCCGCTCGGGGGTCTGCGGTCCGTCGTACCAGCCGATGGTGATCTCCGTGCGGCCGCCGCACTCCACCGCGTTGATCTCGGGCGGGCCGAGCGGGCCCGCGTTGGGCAGCGAGTACACCGTCGTGGCGTGGAACGTGTCCGTGCTGAAGTCGGCCAGGTCCACCTTTCCGACGTGCGACAGCGTCGCCAGGCTGCTGTAGCGGTCGTGCTGTGCGGAGAACGCGTCGAGCCCCATGATCTGCCGGCTCAGCACGGTCAGGTCCTGGGTGGGCAGCGTGGGGTCGACACGGGCCGCGAGGTCCTGCCGGCCGGCGAGGATCGACAGGAGCTGCTCGTGCGCCTGCTCCCAGGTGGAGCCCGCGCGCACCTCGTACAGCGGGTTGTTGGTGAGGTTGCCGGTCGAGCGGACACCGGGCAGGTACCTGCGCAGGTCGACCGGGACGAGGAAGCGTCCGGTGCTCAGCCCGCAGGCCTGGGTGACCGCCAGGGCGACCTTCGCCACCAGCGCCGGGTGCGTGCCGGCGACAGTGCGCCGGCGCCAGAAGAACGCGTGCTGCCCCTGCGGGCGGGAGCCGAGCGACGAGGGCCAGTCGAGATCGGGCTCGATGTCGCGGCTCTCGGGGGCGCCCACCTGCTCGATCAGCTCGCACTCCGTGATGCGCGAGGGCGCGCCGAGCGGCTCCTCGCCGCGCAGCACGCGGAAGATGTCGTCGGCCCAGGCGCGCACGCCCTGGCCGTCCATGACGGCGTGGAAGGCCCGCAGGATCAGCGTGTCCGACGCTTCGCCGGGCTGCAGCAGGATCTCGCAGGTGGGGCCGCCGTCGCGGCCCATGAGGGGGCTGTGCAGCCGCTCGGTGCCCGCGAAGGTGCGCGGGTCGAAGGAGTCGGCGGGCAGGACCCGCACGGCCGGGGCCGTGCCGCTGTCCACCCATGTCATGCCCTGCCGGGTCAGCCGCGCCCCGGGACAGGCCCGGGATGCCGTCGCCACCGCGCGGGCCAGCTCGTCGGGGTCGATGCGCCCCGCGCCCTCCACCACGATCTGGATGACGCCGGGAACCGAGTCGGGGTAGACCAGGAACCATGTCTCCGTGGGTGAGACAGGTCGGCTGTAGGTGCTGTCGTCCTCACCCGGGGACATGGGGGACCTCAATTCGGTTCGATCGGTGTCGGTGCGTTCGCGTGCGGCCGGCGCTGTGGTCAGGCGGCGCCGAGGACCTGGCCGTCCTGTCGCCGCATGGCGCGGGACCGGCGGAAGTCCAGGTGTACGAAGACGCGTTGCAGCCAGCGGTCCCGGCCGTCGTACCGCGGCTGGAAGGCGTTGCGCCCGTGCAGGGCGAGTCGGTTGTCGACGAACGCCAGGTCACCGGGGCGCAGGATCAGCGTGTGGGCGATCTGCTCGATGACCGACTCGAGCTGCGCCATCGCTTCGCCGGCCTCGTCGTCGACCGGGAGCGTGCTGCTGAAGTCGACCTTCAGGTTGGGGTCGTCGACGCTTCCGCTGAGGATGCCGTGCGGCTCCTGCATGCCGTCCTCCAGCTCGAAGGAGGCGGGCGCGACGGTGACGAAGCGGGGCTGGTGGAGGATGTCCCGGGTGCGGTCGGACAGCAGCGGGAGCGCGTTGCGTACGGAGGCCACCCGCAGTCCCGCGATGTTCTCGTGGTCGTTGCGCAGGCACATCAGGCCGACCAGATCGGGCTTGTGCTCGTGAAACGCGTTCTCCGTGTGCATGTTGAGCTTGATGGAGCCCGCGTTTCCCTGGAACTCCTCCAGGCCGGGCACCGGCACCACGTCCTGGACGAGCGCGCCCGACTTCTCCTTGTCGAACGCGATCACCTCGCCCATCGCCATGGCGATGAGGACCAGCGAGGCCGCCGACGTGCTGCTCTCGCGCTGCACCGAGCCGCGGACCGCCGGGGTGTCGGGCACCGTCTCGGGGTCCACGGGCAGATTGCGGACCAGCAGCATGGCCTCGCGGCCGGAGTTCCAGGTGAACTGGCGCAGCACCTGGCGCAGGCGCGGCGGCAGCAGGCAGGAGAGTTCCCTTGCCTGGGCTATCCAGCGTGGGTCGTCGACCAGTTGGGGTGCGGTGTCCCTCAACCGGACGGCCAGCGCGGTCAGTTCGGCCTTCTCCCGGCCGTCGAGGGAGATCTGTGCATCATCGCCGATTTTCGGCCTTGTTTCGACAGGCATAATCAACCATTCGTTGGCAGAGTTGATGCGAACCACGGGTCCGCGAAGTCGACTCCGGTTCGGAGACTATGAATCGGGTCAAACTCGCGGCAACCCCTAACCGCGGCCGCCGACCCCTGTACGGGGTGCGGCGGCGGGCCCGCTCAGCAGCCCTCGCTCCTGAGCCATTCCTGCATCTGACGGGCGACGTCCGCCCCGTGGTCGCCGATCAGGGTGAAGTGGTCACCCGGGGCGTCGACGGCCGTGTGCGGCAGGGGCCAGGAAGCGCGCCAGTCGCCCTCCCCCGTCCACTCGCTCAGGGGGGTGCTCGCCCGCATCAGGAGCGTGGGCACATCGACCGGCTGGGGCGTCACGCCGTGCAGGAGCGGGAGATACGCAGCCCACGCGGTGGTGCGGAAGTCGTCCATCGGCGTGTACGCGCTGTCCCGCTCCAGCATTCCGTCCAGGAGCTCGGGGACCCACCGCGCCATCACGTCGCTGTCCGTGGGGTAGCTGTCCAGGAGCACCACGGCGGCGGGCGGGCGGCCCTGCCCGGCCAGCTCGTGCGCGAGGGAGTTGGCCAGCTGCGCGCCGCCGGAGTGGCCGGTCAGCACGAACGGCCCGTCCCCCGCGGTGCGCAGGACCGAGTCCGCGTGCGTACGCATCAGGACGTCGTAGGAGGCAGGCAGCGCCTCGTCGGCGGCGAAGCCCGGGTGCGGCAGCGCGTACACACTGCGCGACCCGCGGAACCCGGCCGCGAGCCTCGCGTACTCGTGCGCTCCGGAGAGCATCGACATCGTGCAGCAGCAGAAGACCGGGGGCAGCTCCGCGCCGGACCCGGCCCGCCGGCCGCCGGCCGTGTCCCGTCCCCTGCCCGACGCGAGACGCACGACGGTGGCGGGGCGCGGCAGGTCGGACGGGTCCGTGTAGACCGGGCGGAACTCGGCGAGCCGCAGCAGGACCTTCGCGTACTCGGTGGACTCCCCCTGGGAACGCGTGTGCCGGAACAGCTGGCCGAGGATGCCGCCGCTGCCCGCGGCGGGACTCCGGCCGGCCGTGGGCGCGGCGGCCGCGCCTTCGGCGACGCCCTCGCCCTCCTCCGCGCCGGTGGTGCCGTCGGCGAGCACGGCCGACAGGTGCCGGGCCAGCTCGGACGGCGTGGGGTGGTCGAACAGGAGCGTGCCGGAGAGGTCGTCGAGGCCGGTCGCCGTCTGCAGGGCGTCGCGCAGCTCCAGCGCCGTCAGGGAGTCGAAGCCCTGCTCCAGGAAGTCCCGGTCGACATCTACGGCGCCGGCCGACGCATGGCCGAGCACCGCCGCCGCACGGCCGCGGACCAGGTCGAGCAGCAACTGATGGCGGTCGGGCGGCGAGCAGCTCTCCAGCTGGGCGGCGAGTGCCGCCGGGGGCTCGTCCGGCAGCGCCTGCGTCACCGGGGCGGCGAGCACCGCCCGCGCCTCGGGGACCCCGGTGAGCAGCGCACTGGGCCGGGCGACGGTGAACGCGGGCGTGAACCGCGCCCAGTCGATGTCGGCGATGGCCACGCAGGTGTCGTCGTGGTCCAGCGCCTGCTGGAGGGCGATCACGGCCGGGCCGGGGCGCAGCGGGCGCACCCCGCGCCTGCGCAGCTGCTCGTCGGCGGCCCCGGGGGACGAGCCGGCCCACGGCACCCAGGCGATGGACGTGCCGGGCAGGCCGCGCTCCCTGCGCGCCTCCACGAGGGCCTCCATGGCGGCGCCGACCGCCGCGCGGACGGCGAAGCCGCCGCTGCCCCAGGTGGCCGCGGTGGAGGAGAACACCACGAACGCCTCGAGTTCGGGAGCGGTGAGCGCCCCGTCGAGAAGCCGGGCGAGTCCGGTCTCCGCGCGCACGGCCCGCGCCAGCTCGGCGGGCTCGGTCTCGGCCAGCGGGACGCCTGCCTCGGTCGGCAGCGCGATGTGCACGACGGCGGTGACATGGCTCAGGCGTGCGAGCTGCCGGATCCGGGCGCCCAGGTCGGGGCAGTCCTCCACATGGCCGGGCAGCACGGTCACCTTCGCGCCCGCAGCGGTCACCCGCTCCTCCACGACCGCGGCCCGCTCGGCGTCGGCACCGGCGAGGACCACGTGGTCGGCGCCCTGTTCGGCCAGCCAGCCGGCCACATGAGCGGTACGCTCGTCGGCCGAGCCGGTCAGCAGGACGGTGCCGTGCGGGGTCCAGCGGCGCACCGGCTCCCGGTCCTCGGCGCGGGCGCGCACCAGCCGGCGCCCCAGTACTCCCGTGGCGCGCACGGCGAGCTGGTCCTCGCGGTCCGCGGCACCGAGCACCCCCACGAGGCGGTCGAGCGCGGCCTCGTCCAGGGCGGCGGGCAGGTCGACCACGCCACCCCACCGCTCGGGGTGCTCCAGCGCCACGACCCTGGCCAGGCCCCAGAGTTGAGCGGCGACCGGATCCGGGGCGGGGTCGGTGCCGACGGCCCGCACGGCGCCCGAGGTAAGACACCACAGGGGCGCCGAGACGCCGTTGTCGCCCAGTGCCTGCAACAGGGCGGCCGTCGCCGCGAACGCACCGTCGGGGCAGCTCCCGGCCCCGGGTTCGGCCAGCGCCTCGAGTGACAGCACGCCCGCCAGCGGGGGCAGCGCGGGGTCGGGCCACAGCCGGTTCACGGCGTCGGCGAGGGTGTTCCGGTCCGCGCCCGCGAGGGGGACGCGGAGCACCGCGGCCCCGTGGGCGCGCAGCGCCCGCGTCACGCTCGCCGCGGGGGCCGTGTCCGGGCCGACGACCAGCCAACTGCCGGACAGTGACACGGAGTCGGGGGCCGTGACCGGCTCCCAGGCCGTCCGGTAGCGCCAGTCGCTGGTCAGCGCGGAGAGCGCGGAGCGCTTGCGGTAGGCGGCCAGGGCCGGAAGGACCGTGCGCAGCGCGGCCTCGTCCTCCTCCGGCGCGTCCAGGAGCCGCGCCACCGCGGCGGGCCCGCCGTGTTCCACCGCGCTCCAGAAGCCGCCGTCCCCGGCTGCGGGTTCCGGCGCGCCGGCGCGGGCCGCGGGGGGCGCGGGCCAGTACCGCTGCCGCTGGAAGGCGTACGTCGGCAGGTCGACGCGGCGTGTGCCGCGGCCTGCGAACACCGCGTCCCAGTCGACGGCCCTGCCCTGCACATGGAGTTCGGCGAGCATGGTGAAGAGCGCGTGTGCCGCAGGCCTGTCGCGTCGCTGCGCGGCGGCGAGCAGCGGCTGCCGGGCATCGGTGCGGTCGGCCAGGCAGCCGCGGGCGAGCGCGGTCAGCACCCCGTCGGGCCCCAGCTCCACGAACGTGGTGACGCTGTCGTCGCTCAGCCGCCGCACGGCGTCGGCGAACCGGACGGTCTCCCTGACCTGCCGGGTCCAGTAGTCGGCGGAGACCGCCTGGTCCGCGGTGAGCCGTTCGCCGGTCAGCGCGCTGACGACGTCGATCTCCGGCCGGCGGAACGTCAGACCCTCGGCGACGGACCTGAACTCGGCCAGCATCGCGTCCATGTGGGCCGAGTGGAAGGCGTGGCTGGTCCGCAGCTCCTTGTGCCTGCGGCCACGGGCCGCCCACAGCGCCACGACCTCGTCGACCGACGCGCGGTCGCCGGAGACGACGACGGCCGCGGGGCCGTTGACGGCGGCGATCGACAGGGCGGCGTCGGGGCGGCCCGCGAGCGAGCCGCGCACCTGCTCCAGCGACTCCCGCACCTCCCGCTCCGACGCCTCGACGGAGACCATGCCGCCGCCCGCGGGCATCGCCTGCATCAGCCGGCCGCGCGCCGCGACCAGCGTGCAGGCGTCCTCCAGGGAGAGGATGCCCGCGGCGTGTGCGGCGGCAAGCTCTCCCACCGAGTGACCGGCCACCGCGTCCGGGCGCACCCCCCATGACTCCAGGAGCCGGTGGAGGGCCACTTCGAAGGCGAACAGCGCGGGCTGGGCGTACTCGGTCCGGTCCAGCAGGTCCGCGTCGGTGCCGGACATCACCGCACGCAGCGGCGTGCGCAGGTGCAGGTCGAAGTGGGCGCAGGCGGCGTCCAGGGCTTCGGCGAACGCGGGGAACAGCGCGTGGAGTTCCTCCCCCATGCCGAGGCGCTGGCTGCCCTGCCCGGTGAACAGGAAGGCGGTGCCGCCCGCGACGCGCACCGCGCCGCGGACCACACCCGGCCCCGGCTCGTCCGCGGCCACCGCCGTGAGCCCCCGCAGCAGAGCGGCGTGGTCGGCCGCCAGGACCACCGCGCGGCGGTCCAGGGCCGCGCGGGACACGGCGAGGGACCGACCGAGGTCCGTCAGCGGTACGTCCGGGGTCTCGCGCAGCCGGTCGACGAGCCGGGCCGCCTGTCCGCGCAGCGCCTCGTCCGTCCGCCCGGACACCAGGAGCGGCACGACGGGCAGCGGGGCGCCCTCGGCCCCGGCGTCCGGGGCGTCCGGGGCTTCCGTGGATTCCGCGTCCGGGGCTTGTTCGAGGATCAGGTGGGCGTTGGTGCCGCTCAACCCGAAGGCGGAGACCCCGGCCCGCCGGGGCCGCCCGGTGTCCGGCCAGGTGACGGCCTCGGTCAGCAGCGACACGGCGCCGCTCGACCAGTCGACGTGCGGGGTCGGCTCGTCGATGTGCAGGGTGCGCGGCAGCACCCCGTGGCCGAGCGCGAGGACCGTCTTGATCGCGCCGATCGCCCCGGCCGCGGCCTGCGTGTGGCCGATGTTCGACTTGACCGTGCCGAGCAGCAACGGCCGCTCGGCGGACCGCTGCCGGCCGTACGTCGCGAGCAGCGCCTGCGCCTCGATCGGGTCGCCCAGCGTCGTGCCCGTGCCGTGCGCCTCCACCGCGTCGATGTCGGCGGGCGCCAGTCCGGCGTCGGCGAGGGCCTGGCCGATCACCCTGCGCTGGGCCGGGCCGCTGGGCGCGGTCAGGCCGTTGCTCGCGCCGTCCTGGTTGACGGCGCTGCCCCGCACCACGGCCAGGACCTGGTGGCCGTTGCGCCGTGCGTCGGACAGCCGCTCCAGGAGCAGGACGCCCACGCCCTCGCCCCAGCCGGTGCCGTCGGCGGCTGCCGCGAACGACTTGCACCTGCCGTTGCCGGCCAGCCCTCCCTGCTTGCTGAACTCGACGAACGCGCCGGGGGACGCCATGACCGTCACACCGCCCGCGAGCGCCAGCGAGCACTCGCCGCCGCGCAGCGAACGCACGGCCAGGTGGAGCGCCACCAGCGACGAGGAGCAGGCGGTGTCCACGGTCACCGCCGGCCCCTCCAGGCCGAAGGTGTAGGAGAGCCGGCCCGAGAGGACGCTGCCCGCGCCGCCGGTGAGCAGGAAGCTCTCGCTGCCCTCGGCGTCGCCGTACATGCCCGCGCTGTACCCCGACGACGAGGCGCCCACGAACACCCCGGTGCGGGTGCCCCGTACGGACGTGGGGTCGACTCCGGCCCTTTCGAGCACCTCCCAGGTGGCTTCGAGGAGGAGCCGCTGCTGCGGGTCCATCGCCAGCGCCTCGCGGGGGCTGATGCCGAAGAGCACCGGGTCGAAGGCGTCGGCGTCGTGGACGAAGCCGCCCTCCGGAGTGATGCCCGAATCCCCCAGGCCGCGCAGCCAGTCCACGTCCCAGCCGCGCCCGTCGGGGAAGCCGGACATGGCGTCCGCGCCGTCCAGGACGAGCCGCCAGAGGTCTTCCGGTGACCGGACGCCGCCCGGGAGGCGGCAGCTCATCGCCACGACGGCGATGGGCTCGGTGCGTTCGTCGACGAGACGCTGGTGCTGTTGACGCAGCCGCTCGTTCTCCACGAGAGACGTCCTCAGTGCCTGGACGATCTCTTCGACCTGCGTCCCCATCATGTACTCCACACTGGTCGTCGCATCAGCGGTTCGCGTCTCGGAAGTTCGCGCATCAGCAGTTCGCGCGCCGGCAGTTCTGGCATCAGGCGTCCTTCGTCCCTGTCGCCATCCGGACGAGGTCGTCGATGTCCATGGCATTGATCTCGTCCACCCGGTCCCCGGCCCCGGGCTCCTCCCGGCCCGCCCCGGCCTCTTCCCCGTCGGCGGCCCCGGCAAGGCGCAGCAGCTGGTCCAGCAGGCCTGCCGCGCGGATCCTGGCGATCGGCACGGCGGCGAGTACGGCACGCGCCTCGGAGTCCTCCGAGGTCTCGGCGCCCGCGGCGTCGGGCCCGGCGTCCCGGCCGGCGTCCACCGGCAGCAGTTCACGGCGCAGCCGGTCGCGCAGCGCCACCGGGGACGGCTCGTCGAAGACCACGGTGGTCTCGAGACGCACACCGGTGGCCGCGGTGAGCCGGTTGCGCAGATCGACCGCCATGACCGAGTCGAACCCCAGCTCCTTGAAGGCGCGTTGGGGCTCCACGGCGTCGGCGGAGGGGTGCCCCAGCGCGGCGGCCGCCTCGGTGCGCACCAGCTCCAGGAGCGTCCTGTCGCGCTCCGCGTCCGACGCCGATGCGAGCCGCTCGCGCAGGCCGGCGGCCGGCAAGGCGGCCGTGTCCCCGGCCGGCTCGTCGGTCCGGAGCGCGGCGGCGGCCTCGGGGACGTCCTCGATCAGCGGCCGGGCCCTGGAGATGGTGAAGGCCGGCGCGAACCACGTCCAGTCGATGTCGGCGACGGTCAGACAGGTCTCGCCCTGCTCCACGGCCTGCACGAGCGCCCGCACGGCCGGCTCGGCCGCCATCGGCCGCAGTCCGCGGCGGACGAGGGTGTCCTCGGCGGCGGCGTCGACCATACCGCCGCCCGCCCAGCCGCCCCAGGCGACCGAGGTCGCGGGCAGCCCCCGGGACCTGCGGTGCTCCGCCAGGGCGTCGAGAGAGCAGTTGGCGACGGCGTACGCGCCCTGCGCGGCACCACCCCAGACCGCCGCCCCCGAGGAGAACAGGACGAAGGCGTCCAGCGAGCCGTCGGCGAACAGTTCGTCCAGGTACGCCGCGCCGGCCGTCTTCGCCGCCATGACGCGGGCGAACTGCGCCGGGTCGCAATCCCTGAGGCCCGCCTGCAGCGTCTCCCCCGCGGCGTGCACCACCGAGCGGATGGGCGCGCCGTCGGCGGCCTCCACCTCCTTGACCAGGGCGGCCAGGGCCGTGCGGTCCGAGACGTCGCAGGCCACCAGGGTCACCCGGACTCCCATGGCGGTGAGTTCGGCTTCGAGCGCGGCCGCGCCGGGGGTGTCGGCGCCCCTGCGTCCGGTCAGCACCAGATGCTCCGCGCCGTGCCCGGCGAGCCAGCGGGCGACGTGACCGCCGAGGGCCCCCATGCCGCCGGTGACCAGCGCGGTGCCGCGCGGCCGCCAGGGCTTCGCGGCCTTCATACGGTCGGCGGGCGACCGCACCAGCCTGCGTACGACCACGCCCTGGGAACGCACGGCCAGTTGATCCTCGTCACCAGCCCCGGTGAGCAGTCCGCAGACCCGCGCGGCCGACTGCTCGTCGAGCACGGCCGGCAGGTCGATGAGGCCGCCCCAGCGCTCGGGGTGCTCAAGACCGATCACCCGGCCGAGCGCCCAGGTCTGCGCCTGGACCGGCCGCGCGAGCGGCTCGGCGCGGCTCACCGCGACCGCTCCCCGCGTCAGGCACCACAGGGGTGCGGTGACGTCCAGGTCCGTCATGGCCTGGACGAGGGACGTGGTCGCCGCGACGCCCGCGGGAACCACCGGGTGGAAGGGGTCGGGGCGTTCGTCCTGCGCGAGGAAGGAGAGGACACCGTCGACGGGCCCGTCGGCGAGCGCGTCCCCGAGCCACTGGAGGGCCATGGCCCGTCCCGTGTCGTCGGCCTCGAAGGGCACGCGTACGGTACGCACCCCTCGCCGGGCCAGCTCCTGCTCCACCGCACGGACGGGCTCGTCGTCCGTCGCTCCCTGCGAGGTGACGATCAGCCAGGTCCCGGAGGGCAGGGCGCCGCTCGGCGCGACGGCGCCCTCCAGCGGCTTCCAGACGACGCGGTACCGCCAGCCGTCCAGGACGGACTGCTCGCGCTGCTGCCGTCGCCAGGAGGACAGCGTGGGAAGCACGTCCGACCAGGAGTCCCGGCCGTCCGCGCCGATCCCCAGGGTGTCGGCGAGCGTCCCGAAGTCCTGGCTCTCCACGGCGTCCCAGAACGCCGTGTCCATCGGGTCACCGCCGTGTGCCGCCGGAGAGGCTGGAGCCATGGACTTCGGCCAGTAGCGCTGGCGTTGGAAGGGGTAGGTGGGCAGGTCCACGTGGGTGGCCTGCTGCCCGGCGAAGACGGCCTGCCAGTCCAGCTCCACGCCCCGGACATGCGCTTCGGCCAGCGAGGTCATGAAGCGGTGTGCCTCGTCCTCGTCGCGGCGCAGCGTGCCCAGAGCCGCCGCGTCACTACCGGCCGCGTCGAAGGTCTCCTGCAGTCCGAGGTTGAGCACCGGGTGCGGGCTCACCTCGATGAACACGCCAAGACCGTCCCCGGCCGCCGCGCGCACCGCCTCCTCGAACTGCACCGTGGAACGCAGATTGCGATACCAGTAGCCGCCGTCCAGGCCCGTCGTGTCGTCCAGCAGAGTGCCGGTGAGTGTCGAGTAGAACGGCACCCGGCCCGCAACCGGCGCCACGCCCGCCAGCAGCTCCGCCAACTCCGCCTCGATCAGCTCCACCTGGGCCGAGTGCGAGGCATAGTCCACAGCGATCTTCTTCGCGCGGACGCCCTGCTCGGTGCAGGAGGCCACCAGCTCCTCCAGCGCATCCGGCTCACCGGACACCACCACCGAGGACGGACCGTTGACCGCCGCCACCGAGATACGACCATTCCAGGCCGTCAGACGCTCACACACCTCCCCCACCGGCAACGACACCGACACCATGCCACCGCCACCCGACAGGGCCAGCAGAGCCTTGGACCGCAAGGCCACGACCCGCGCACCGTCCTCCAGCGACAGACCACCCGCGACCACCGCCGCCGCGATCTCCCCCTGCGAGTGACCGATCACCGCGGCCGG
>NZ_BMWC01000024.1 GCF_014651035.1 Streptomyces lomondensis | reverse complement strand
CGATGGTCACCCTCGCCTGCCTACAACTCTGGCTCCCCTGACATTGCGGACACGACCTAAGGCATGTCCGGCCGGTCGGCGTTTCGATGATCGGCCTTGAGGCCCCTGGACTCGTCCGGGGGCCTTGCTGTTTGTCGCGGCTGACCAGGGAAGATGCCTCAAGCTCCTGTCCACGAATAGTCCACAGACCCCGACATACAGCCGCTCCGAGCGGCACATGCCTGCACATACGCGAAGACCCCGGCCTCAGCGTTTCCGCTGGTGACGGGGTCTTTGGGCACCTAATCCAAGGTGCCCCCGGCAGGATTCGAACCTGCGCACACGGCTCCGGAGGCCGTTGCTCTATCCCCTGAGCTACGGGGGCGTGCCGTCCGCGTTGCTCGCGGCGACGGGTAGAACACTACCAGCTCCCTCGGGGTGGTCATGAATGGGTTTCTGCTGCCGGGGAGGGGTGCGGGTCGCTCGTGCGGGGTGGAAGTGGGGAAAACCCGGACGCGGTGGCCGGGGCCGACCTACTCTCGAGTTGTGCCAGGCGCGTCGGGCCGGGTGCTTGTTGTGGACGACAACAAGGTCATCCGGCAGTTGATCAGGGTCAACCTCGAGCTGGAGGGGCTGGAGGTCGTGACCGCGGCCGATGGTGCCGAGTGTCTTGATGTCGTTCATCAGGTGCGGCCCGATGTCGTGACCCTCGACGTCGTCATGCCCCGGCTGGACGGGATCAGGACCGCGGCCCGGCTGCGGGCCGATCCGCGTACCCGTGACGTACCCCTCGCCATCGTCAGCGCCTGCACCCAGTACGAGGTCGAGGCCGGGCTCGACGTGGGTGTCGACGCCTTCCTCGCCAAGCCCTTCGAACCGGCCGAACTGGTCGGCATGGTGCGGCAGTTGATGGAGCGGGCCCGGAGCCGGGGGCGACAGGGCGGCGCCGGTCCCGACGCCGGCGGCGGTGCCCAGGCGCCGGCCGTCGATCAGCCGGCCGTACCGTAGGGGCAGGCAGTCGATCATCCGGCTGTACCCAAGGGCCGGCCGTCGATCATCCCGCCGTACCGCGAGGGACCCGCAGTCGCCGGACACCACCCCCCGTCCACATCCCGGACCCTCGCTCAAACCGGCTCGCCTACCCACCCCCCTCCTCCCATACGCTTGTGCCCGTGACCCCCGTCGAGCTCTCGCGCACCGTGCTGCACGCCGTGCGTCGCGCTGTCGACGAGGGGGAGCTGAGCGTGACCGTGCCGGAGCGGGCCGTGGTCACTGTGCCGAGGCCCGGGGGGTGCGGCGACTACGCCACCAACATCGCCCTCCAGCTGGCCCGCGCAGCCGGGCAGCCGCCGCGGCGCGTCGCCGAGATCCTCCGGGCGCGCCTGCTCGACGAGGACCGCGTCACCGACGTCGTCGTCACCGGGCCCGGGTTCCTCAACCTCAGCCTGGAGAGCACCGCCTCCGCCGACCTCGTCGAGGAGATCCTGAGCCGTGGGCTGCGGTACGGCCACGGAGTGGGGTTCAGCGGGACGCTCGTCCGGCTCCGGTGCCCGGCCGAGGTCCGTGCCGTCGTCGTCGCGGACACCATCGCCCGCGTGCGGCGCAGCCAGGGCGACTTCGTCCGCGTCGACTACGACGGGCGGCCCGCGCCGGAGTGGCAGGCCGTCCTCGGCGTCGACATCGATGACTCGCGCATAGGCGGCGACAGCCAGGCGGCGACCGCGTCGAGGCGCGGCCCCCGCGCTCTCGTCGACATCGACGACTCCCGCCGCCCCCGCACTCTCGTCGACATCGACATCGACATCGACATCGACATCGACATCGACATCGACATCGACATCGACCTCACCGTCCGCCCCGCGCCCGCCCCCGCCGACCCCCTGCCTCTCGGCCGGGACGCCGCCCGCTGGGCGCTGCTGTACCCGGCCGCGCACGACCGGCCCCGGATCAGCCGTGATCATCTGGTCCAGCGGGAGACCAACCCTCTCTTCCGCGTCCGCTACGCCCACGCCCGCACCCGGGCCCTGCTGCGCAACGCCGCCGACCTCGGCTTCCACCCCGAGCCCGGGCCCGTACGAGACGGGGAAGCGCTGATCGCGCTGCTCGGTGACCACCCCCGCGTCCTGGCCACCGCGCAGGACACCCCCGACCGCCTGGCCCGGCACCTCCTCGCCGTCGCCGATGCCACGCTGCCCCTGCTCCCCGCCGTGCTGCCGCTCGGCGAGGAAAAACCCTCGGCCGCCCACCGCGCCCGGCTCGCCCTCGCCGAAGCCGCCGGGACGGTGCTGGCCGGCGGCCTGTCCCTGCTCGGCATCGACGCACCCGACCACCTTTGAAAGAGCACGCAGAATGAGCCGTTCCGCCCACCCCGCCGGGCCCCGTCACGCCGATGTCCTCCCCGAGGGCCACTACTCCGCCCCGCCCGCCGACCTCAACGCGCTGGACCCCAAGGTCTGGGCCCAGACCGTGACGCGCGACGAGGACGGTGTCGTCACCGTCGGCGGGATTCCCGTCACGCGGCTCGCCGAGGAGTTCGGCACCCCCGCCTACGTCCTCGACGAGGCCGACTTCCGGGCACGCGCGCGTGCGTGGCGCACCGCCTTCGGGACCGACGCCGACGTCTACTACGCCGGCAAGGCGTTCCTCTCCCGTGCCGTCGTGCGCTGGCTGGACGAGGAGGGGCTGAACGTCGACGTCTGCTCCGGCGGCGAACTGGCCACGGCCCTGTCCGCGGGCATGCCCGCCGAGCGCATCGCCTTCCACGGCAACAACAAGTCCGTCGACGAGATCACCCGGGCCGTCGAGGCCGGCGTCGGCCACATCGTGCTCGACTCCTTCCAGGAGATCGTCCGCGTCGCCCACATCGCGCAGGGTCTGGGGAAGCGGCAGAAGGTGCTCATCCGGATCACCGTCGGCGTCGAGGCCCACACCCACGAGTTCATCGCCACCGCCCACGAGGACCAGAAGTTCGGCATCCCGCTGGCCGGCGGGCAGGCCGCCGAGGCCGTACGCCGTGTCCTGAAGCTCGACGGGCTGGAGCTGGCCGGCATCCACAGCCACATCGGCTCGCAGATCTTCGACATGTCCGGGTTCGAGGTCGCCGCCCACCGGGTCGTCTCGCTGCTCAAGGACGTCCGCGACGAGCACGGCGTCGAACTGCCCGAGATCGACCTCGGCGGCGGGCTCGGCATCGCGTACACGAGTGACGACGATCCGTGCGAGCCGCACGAGATCGCCAAGGCGCTCAGCGAGATCGTCAGCCGCGAGTGCGAGGCCGCCAAGCTGCGCACGCCCCGCATCTCCGTCGAGCCGGGGCGGGCCATCGTCGGGCCGACCGCCTTCACCCTCTACGAGGTGGGCACCATCAAGCCCCTGGACGGGCTGCGGACCTACGTCTCCGTCGACGGCGGCATGTCGGACAACATCCGCACCGCGCTCTACGACGCCGAGTACAGCGTCGCGCTGGTCTCCCGCACCTCCGACGCCGAGCCGATGCTCGCCCGCGTCGTCGGCAAGCACTGCGAGAGCGGGGACATCGTGGTCAAGGACGCGTTCCTGCCGGGCGACCTGGCACCGGGTGACCTCATCGCCGTCCCCGCCACCGGCGCCTACTGCCGCTCCATGGCCAGCAACTACAACCACGTGCTCCGCCCGCCGGTCGTCGCCGTGGCGGGGGGAGAGGCGCGCGTGATCGTCCGCCGGGAGACGGAGGAGGACCTGCTGCGTCTCGACGTCGGCTGAGCGCGGCGCCGCACGCCACAGGGGGCGGAAGATCTCCTGTCTTCCGCCCCCGTACAAATGAAATAGATATCTCACGATCCGGACCGGGGGCAGAAAGTCCCGTCCGGTGAGTGAGACTGGTTCCACCGTAGACGGTAATGAGGAAACGAGGTCGGATGATGCGTACGCGTCCGCTGAAGGTGGCGCTGCTGGGCTGTGGAGTGGTCGGCTCAGAGGTGGCGCGCATCATGACGACGCACGCCGACGACCTCACCGCCCGGATCGGAGCCCCGGTGGAGCTCGCGGGCGTGGCCGTACGGCGGCCCGACCGGGTGCGTGAGGGCATCGCCCCGGAACTCATCACCACCGACGCCACCGCCCTCGTCAAACGCGGCGACATCGACGTCGTGGTCGAGGTCATCGGCGGGATCGAGCCCGCCCGCACCCTCATCACCACCGCCTTCGAGTACGGCGCCTCCGTCGTCTCCGCCAACAAGGCGCTGCTCGCCCAGGACGGGGCCGCCCTGCACGCCGCCGCCGAGGAGCACGACGAGGACCTCTACTACGAGGCCGCCGTCGCCGGTGCCATCCCGCTGATCCGGCCGCTGCGCGAGTCCCTCGCCGGCGACAAGATCAACCGGGTGATGGGCATCGTCAACGGCACGACCAACTTCATCCTCGACAAGATGGACTCCACGGGCGCCGGCTACCAGGAGGCCCTCGACGAGGCCACCGCCCTGGGATACGCCGAGGCCGACCCGACCGCCGACGTCGAGGGCTTCGACGCCGCCGCCAAGGCCGCCATCCTCGCCGGCATCGCCTTCCACACGCGCGTGCGCCTCGACGACGTCTACCGCGAGGGCATGACCGAGGTCACCGCCGCCGACTTCGCCTCCGCCAAGGAGATGGGCTGCACCATCAAGCTGCTCGCCATCTGCGAGCGGGCCGCGGACGGCGGCTCCGTCACCGCGCGCGTGCATCCCGCGATGATCCCGCTGAGCCACCCGCTGGCCTCCGTGCGCGGCGCCTACAACGCCGTGTTCGTCGAGTCCGACGCCGCCGGGCAGCTGATGTTCTACGGGCCCGGAGCGGGCGGTTCCCCCACGGCCTCGGCCGTGCTCGGCGACCTCGTCGCCGTCTGCCGCAACCGCCTCAGCGGCTCCACCGGACCCGGCGAGTCCGCCTACGCCGCCCTGCCCGTGTCGCCGATGGGGGATGTGGTCACGCGTTACCACATCAGCCTCGACGTGGCCGACAAACCGGGCGTTCTCGCCCAGGTCGCGACCGTCTTCGCCGAGCACGGCGTCTCGATCGATACGGTTCGCCAGCAGGGGAAGGACGGCGAGGCGTCCCTCGTCGTCGTCACGCACCGCGCGTCCGACGCCGCCCTCACCGGGACCGTCGAGGCGTTGCGCAAGCTCGACACCGTGCGTGGTGTCGCCAGCATCATGCGGGTTGAAGGAGAGTAACCAGCAATGACCCACCAGTGGCGCGGAATCATCGAGGAGTACCGGGACCGGCTGCCGGTATCCGACACCACGCCGGTCGTGACGCTCCGCGAGGGCGGCACGCCCCTCGTGCCCGCGCAGGTGCTCTCCGAGCGCACGGGCTGCGAGGTCCACCTCAAGGTGGAGGGCGCGAACCCCACCGGGTCCTTCAAGGACCGCGGCATGACCATGGCCATCACGCGGGCCAAGGAGGAGGGCGCGAAGGCCGTCATCTGCGCCTCCACCGGCAACACGTCGGCCAGTGCCGCCGCGTACGCCGTCCGCGCGGGCATGGTCTGCGCCGTGCTCGTGCCGCAGGGCAAGATCGCGCTCGGCAAGATGGGCCAGGCCCTCGTGCACGGCGCGAAGATCCTCCAGGTCGACGGCAACTTCGACGACTGCCTCACGCTCGCGCGCGGCCTCAGCGACAACTACCCCGTCGCCCTGGTCAATTCGGTCAATCCGGTGCGCATCGAGGGCCAGAAGACGGCCTCGTTCGAGATCGTGGACATGCTCGGCGACGCACCCGACATCCACGTCCTGCCGGTGGGCAACGCGGGCAACATCACGGCCTATTGGAAGGGCTACACGGAGTACGCCGCCGACGGCGTCGCCACGAAGACCCCCCGTATGTGGGGATTCCAGGCCTCCGGTTCCGCGCCCATCGTGCGCGGCGAGGTCGTCAAGGACCCCTCGACCATCGCCACCGCGATCCGCATCGGCAACCCGGCCTCCTGGCAGTTCGCGCTCGCCGCGCGGGACGAGTCGGGCGGGTTCATCGACGAGGTGACGGACCGTGAGATCCTGCGCGCCTACCGGCTGTTGGCCTCGCAGGAGGGCGTCTTCGTCGAGCCCGCGTCCGCCGCGTCCGTCGCCGGTCTGCTGAAGGCCGCCGAGCAGGGCAAGGTCGACCCGGGCCAGCGCATCGTCTGCACGGTCACCGGCAACGGGCTCAAGGACCCCGACTGGGCCGTCGCCGGTGCCCCGCAGCCGGTCACCGTCCCCGTCGACGCGGCGACCGCGGCGGAGCGCCTCGGCCTGGCCTGACGTGCGCCGACGCGCCGAGCGCCGGTGTAACGCTCGACACGGTCCGGCGTAAGACGGCGCTTGCCTGGGGATATTCCCTACGGCGGGTGCACAGGGGGCTTACGACACGCATCGTGCGCCTCCTGTGCGCCCTATGTCGCCACAGAACCTTCCTTCGATAGGCTGTACTGAACCCGCCCGCCGCATATGCCTCCGCATGGAGCGCGGTGCCCCGCCGTCTCCGCGGCCGGGACAGCGGCCCCCAGGGTTCTCGTACACCATCGGATGTCCATCCCACGTCATTCGACCATCACGCAGCTCAAGGAGAGTCATCGAGCGATGGCCGGTCCAGCGTTCCGCGCCGCCGCCGTCCGGGTGCGCGTCCCCGCCACCAGCGCCAACCTCGGCCCGGGCTTCGACGCCCTCGGCCTCGCGCTGGGCTTGTACGACGACGTGGTCGTCCGGGTGGCCGACTCCGGGCTGCACATCGACATCGCGGGTGAGGGCAGCGAGACGCTCCCGCGCGACGAGCAGCACCTTCTCGTACGTTCCCTGCGTACCGCCTTCGATCTGCTGGGCGGGCAGCCGCGCGGCCTGGAAATCGTCTGCGCCAACCGCATTCCGCACGGCCGGGGCCTGGGCTCCTCCTCGGCCGCCATCTGCGCCGGGATCGTCGCCGCCCGCGCCGTGACCATAGGCGCCGAGGCCAGGCTCGACGACACCGCGCTGCTGGAACTCGCCACCGAGATCGAGGGCCACCCCGACAACGTCGCGGCGTGCCTGCTCGGCGGCTTCACGCTCTCCTGGATGGAGGGCGGCGCCGCCCGCGCGATCAGGATGGAGCCCGCCGATTCCATCGTTCCGGTGGTTTTCGTGCCCGGAAAGCCGGTCCTGACGGAGACCGCGCGCGGCCTGCTCCCGCGCACCGTGCCGCACGTCGACGCGGCCACCAACGCCGGCCGGGCCGCCCTGCTCGTCGAGGCCCTGACCCGGCGCCCCGAGCTGCTGCTGCCCGCCACCGAGGACCGGCTGCACCAGGAGTACCGCGCCCCGGCCATGCCCGAGAGCGCGGCGCTGGTGGAGCGGCTGCGGAGCGACGGCATCCCCGCGGTCATCTCCGGCGCCGGGCCGACGGTCATGGCGCTGGCCGACGCGGACACCGCCGACAAGGTCGAGGCCCTGGCCGGCGCGGACTGGGCCGCGAACCGGCTGAGCCTCGATCCGCAGGGCGCGAGCGTGCTTCCGCTGGCGACCTGACACACGCTTGCCGGATTTGGAGAGGGGGAATGTTTGTTGGATCCGGTAGTGTTAACCTCAAGTCTGCACCCGACCCCACCATGGCGAGGTGCCTCGTGTCCCCGTCCGGGACAGACATTCTTCCGGGAGCCCCCCAAGCCGCACTGTGTTCCGTACGTCGGACCGTACGCCGTACACGGACACTGAGCGGTTCGCAGGGCACGCTCCGGAACCGGTGCGACCACGCCGCGTGACACTGACACTGGGTGCCACGGCTCAAGGAAGCGCCATCACCAGATTCCTCCGCCGCTTAGGCGGACCACCGCCCCGGCACGGTTCACACCACACGGACCGAAGCCGGACAGCACAACCGGTCGCCGAGCCAGACAGGCCGACGTCCGCTCCAGGGAAGGACCCTTCGTGAGCGACACCACCGATCTGATGGGCGCACGTGTCGAGGAGACCGCTGCCGCGCCCGCCACGGACGCCTCCGCGCCTGCCACCGGTGCCGGCTCCCGGCGGCGCCGTGGTACCGGCCTCGAGGGCATGGTGCTGGCCGAGCTCCAGCAGGTCGCATCCGGCCTCGGCATCAGGGGCACCGCGCGGATGCGCAAGAGCCAGCTGATCGAGGTCATCAAGGAGGCGCAGGCGTCCGGCGGCGCCGCTCCGGCCGCGAAGGCCGACGCCCCCGCCGAGACCAAGCCGAAGCGCCGCGCAACCTCCCGGGCCCGTACGGGCGACAACGCGGAGAAGGCCGAGAAGGCCGAGAAGAAGGCCGACGCGAAGGAGGCCGCCGAGGCCCCCGCGGAGAAGGCCGTGGCGCAGCAGCAGATCGAGATTCCGGGCCAGCCGGCCTCCGACGACGCTCCGTCCGAGCGCCGCCGTCGCCGCGCCACCGCCGACGCCGGAGCCCCCGCTTCCGCTCCCGAGACGGTCGCCGCCGAGGCGAAGAGCGAGCCCAAGGCCGAGACGCCGGCGCAGCCGCAGCAGTCCCAGGGCAACGACGCCAAGTCCGACTCCGGTGAGGGCGGCGAGGGCCGCCGTCGCGACCGCCGCGAGCGCGGCCGGGACCGCGACCGCGACCGTGACCGTGACCGCCGTGGCGGCAAGGGCGACGACCAGCAGGGCGGCGGCCAGCGCGGCCAGCAGCAGAGCCAGCAGGGCGGCGGCGGTCGTCCGGACCGCGGTCAGCAGGACGACGACGACTTCGAGGGCGGCCGTCGCGGCCGTCGCGGGCGTTACCGAGACCGCCGGGGCCGTCGTGGCCGCGACGACATGGCCACCGAGCCGCAGATCAACGAGGACGACGTCCTGATCCCCGTCGCGGGCATCCTGGACATCCTCGACAACTACGCCTTCATCCGCACATCCGGCTACCTGCCCGGTCCGAACGACGTGTACGTCTCCCTCGCCCAGGTCCGCAAGAACGGCCTGCGCAAGGGCGACCACATCACCGGTGCCGTGCGCCAGCCCAAGGAAGGCGAGCGGCGCGAGAAGTTCAACGCGCTGGTGCGTCTCGACTCCGTCAACGGCATGGCGCCCGAACACGGCCGCGGCCGCCCGGAGTTCAACAAGCTCACCCCGCTGTACCCGCAGGACCGCCTCCGCCTGGAGACGGACCCGGGCGTGCTGACCACCCGCATCATCGACCTCGTGTCGCCGATCGGTAAGGGCCAGCGCGGTCTGATCGTGGCCCCGCCGAAGACCGGCAAGACCATGATCATGCAGGCGATCGCCAACGCGATCACGCACAACAACCCCGAGTGCCACCTGATGGTCGTCCTGGTCGACGAGCGTCCGGAAGAGGTCACCGACATGCAGCGGTCGGTGAAGGGCGAGGTCATCTCCTCGACCTTCGACCGCCCGGCCGAGGACCACACCACGGTCGCCGAGCTGGCCATCGAGCGCGCCAAGCGCCTGGTGGAGCTGGGTCACGACGTCGTCGTGCTGCTCGACTCGATCACGCGTCTGGGCCGTGCGTACAACCTCGCCGCCCCGGCCTCCGGCCGCATCCTGTCCGGTGGTGTCGACTCGACCGCCCTGTACCCGCCGAAGCGCTTCTTCGGTGCCGCGCGGAACATCGAGGACGGCGGTTCGCTGACCATCCTCGCCACCGCGCTGGTGGACACCGGGTCCCGCATGGACGAGGTGATCTTCGAGGAGTTCAAGGGCACGGGCAACGCCGAGCTCAAGCTCGACCGGAAGCTCGCCGACAAGCGCATCTTCCCGGCGGTGGACGTGGACGCGTCCGGCACCCGTAAGGAAGAGATCCTGCTCGCCAACGACGAACTCGCCATCGTCTGGAAGCTGCGCCGGGTGCTGCACGCTCTCGACCAGCAGCAGGCGGTCGAGCTGCTTCTCGACAAGATGAAGCAGACGAAGTCGAACGCCGAGTTCCTGATGCAGATCCAGAAGACCACGCCGACGCCCGGCAACGGCGACTGAGGCAGGCACCACGCAAGAGGGCCGCTCCCCGTCAGGGGGGTGGCCCTTCGTGCTGCCGACGACCGAGCCCGCCACCGGCTCGCCGTGGCAAGGCCACCAGCGAGATCTTCGCCACAAGGGTCTTCGTCGGCACCGATTTCGAGCAGTACGGCATCTTCGGCTGAAACCGCAGGTGAGCGAGGTACACCTCGCCGTGACGAACACGCAGTGTGCCCAGCGCCGTACGCGGTGGGAACAGTCCGTTGTGCAACCCTTTCCCGAGTTTCTCCGTCTGACCAGGCGGAGCGACGATGGTGCGAGGAAGGGTTCCGGCCGACCAAGCCTGGCACTGACCGCAGGGGGTAACCGACCGTAGACGAGCTGAGGAGCCCATGTCTGCCGAGAGCACGCCGGGTCCGGGCATACCGGGCGACACCGGCACCAACGGAGCGTGTCACCGCGCCAAGGGCCGCCGCCGCAAGCCCCGCAAGCGCCACAAGGGCATGATGATCACGGCCTGGACCGCCGCCGGCATCGTCGTCCTGGGCGGCACCGGCGTGGGGTACGTGTACTTCAAGCTCAACGGCAACCTCAAGAGCGTCGACATCGACCAGGCCCTCGGCACCGACCGCCCCAAGAAGGCCGACAACGGCTCCGAGAACATCCTGGTCCTCGGCTCCGACACCCGCGCCGGCGGCAACAAGAAGCTCGGCGGCGGCACCGACGACGGCAGCGCCCGCTCGGACACGGCGATGATCGTGCACATCTACAAGGGCCACAAGAAGGCCAGCGTGGTCTCCATCCCGCGCGACACCCTCATCGACCGCCCCGCCTGCACGGACACCAAGGGCAACGAGTACCCCGCGGCCAACGGCGTGATGTTCAACTCCGCCTACTCCACCGGCGGGGCCGCCTGCGCCGTGAAGACCGTCGAGTCGATCACCGACCTGCGCATGGACCACTACCTGGAGGTCGACTTCGCCGGCTTCCAGAAGCTCATCGACGACCTCGGCGGCGTCGAGGTCACCACGACCAAGAGCATCGACGACCCCGACAGCCACCTGAAGCTGAAGGCCGGCACCCACAGACTCGACGGCGAGCAGGCCCTCGGCCTGGTCCGCACCCGGCACGGCGTCGGCGACGGCTCCGACCTCGGCCGCATCCAGCTCCAGCAGGCCTTCATCAAGGCCCTGGTCAACCAGGTCAAGAACGTCGGCGTCTTCACCAACCCCAAGAAGCTGCTCGACCTCGCGGAAACCGCGACGAAGACGGTGACGACCGACTCCGACCTGGGCTCGGTCAACAAGCTCGCGTCCTTCGCGGGCGGCCTCCAGGGCATCAGCCCGGCCAACATGCACATGGTCACGATGCCGGTCCAGTACGACCCGGCCGACCCCAACCGCGTCCTCCTCCAGAAGCAGAAGGCCGACCAGATCTGGAAGGCCCTGGCGAACGACAAGCCGATCCCGAAGAGCGCCACCGAGGGCACGGCGACCGGTGAAGCCAAGGGCGTGGTGTCGTCCTCTTAGGGGCGCGGGGAACTGTGCGAACAACCCCCACCGGCCCGCAGGGAACAAACAACGGCAACCCCCGGTTTTGGGGGATGGCCCCAGTCCTGGCAGACTGGTACGTCGGCTCCGGTTCACGCTCCCGCACCCCGCGGCAGCGACCCGGCGCCCTCCCGAAACCTAGGAGACACCTTGAAGCGCGACATCCACCCCGCGTACGTCGAGACGCAGGTCAGCTGCACCTGCGGCGCGTCGTTCACCACCCGCAGCACCATCGAGTCCGGCGCCATCCGTGCCGATGTCTGCTCCGAGTGCCACCCGTTCTACACGGGCAAGCAGAAGATCCTCGACACCGGTGGCCGCGTGGCCCGCTTCGAGGCCCGCTTCGGCAAGGCCGCCGGCTCCAAGAAGTAGCGAGCCCCAAACCGCCGGTCCGCGGACGCGCCCCCTCACCGGGCGCTCCGGGACCGGCGTTTTTGGTCGCCCGCCCTTCACCCCCGTCCCTGCACAGGAGCCCAAGATGTTCGAGGCCGTCGAGGAACTCGTCGCCGAGCACGCCGACCTGGAGAAGAAGCTCGCCGACCCGTCGGTTCACGCCGACCAGGCCAACGCGCGCAAGCTGAACAAGCGTTACGCCGAGCTCACCCCCATCGTCGCCACCTACCGCTCCTGGACGCAGACGGGCGACGACATCGAGACCGCGCGCGAGTTCGCCGCCGACGACCCGGACTTCATCGCCGAGGTCAAGGAGCTGGAGCAGCGGCGCGAGGAGCTGACGGAGAAGCTGCGCCTGCTGCTGGTCCCGCGGGACCCCAGCGACGACAAGGACGTCATCCTGGAGATCAAGGCGGGCGCGGGCGGCGACGAGTCGGCGCTGTTCGCCGGCGACCTGCTGCGCATGTACCTGCGGTACGCCGAGCGCGTCGGCTGGAAGACCGAGATCATCGACGCCACCGAGTCCGAGCTGGGCGGCTACAAGGACGTCCAGGTCGCCGTGAAGACCAGGGGGCAGACCGAGCCCGGCCAGGGCGTCTGGGCGCGGCTGAAGTACGAGGGCGGCGTGCACCGCGTGCAGCGCGTGCCGGCCACCGAGTCCCAGGGCCGCATCCACACCTCGGCGGCCGGTGTCCTCGTGACCCCCGAGGCGGAGGAGGTCGACGTCGAGATCAACCCGAACGACCTGCGCATCGACGTCTACCGGTCCTCCGGACCCGGCGGACAGTCCGTCAACACCACCGACTCCGCCGTGCGCATCACGCACATCCCGACCGGAGTCGTCGCCTCCTGCCAGAACGAGAAGAGCCAGCTGCAGAACAAGGAGCAGGCACTGCGTATCCTGCGCTCCAGGCTGCTCGCGGCGGCGCAGGAGGAGGCGGAGAGGAACGCCGCCGACGCCCGCCGCAGCCAGGTCCGCACGGTCGACCGCTCCGAGAAGATCCGGACGTACAACTATCCGGAGAACCGCATCTCGGACCACCGCGTCGGCTTCAAGGCGTACAACCTGGACCAGGTCCTGGACGGCGACCTCGACGCGGTGATCCAGGCCTGCGTCGACGCGGACTCGGCGGCCAAGCTGGCAGCTGCGTAAGGCACGAACGAGCACACTCGGAGGACTTGCGTGAATCTGCTGCTCGCGGAGGTGGCCCAGGCCACCCAGCGGCTCGCCGACGCCGGCGTGCCCTCGCCGCGCACCGACGCGGAGGAACTCGCCGCGTTCGTGCACGGCGTGAAGCGCGGCGAGCTGCACACCGTCAAGGACTTCGACTTCGACGCCCGCTACTGGGAGGTCATCGCCCGCCGCGAGGCCCGCGAGCCGCTCCAGCACATCACCGGACGCGCCTACTTCCGGTACCTGGAACTCCAGGTCGGGCCGGGGGTGTTCGTGCCACGCCCGGAGACCGAGTCCGTGGTCGGCTGGGCCATAGACGCCGTACGCGCCATGGACGTCGTCGAGCCGTGCATCGTCGACCTGTGCACCGGCTCCGGCGCCATCGCGCTCGCCCTCGCCCAGGAGGTGCCGCGCTCGCGCGTGCACGCCGTGGAGCTGTCCGAGGACGCCCTGCAGTGGACCCGCAAGAACGTCGAGGGGTCCAGGGTCGACCTGCGGCAGGGCAACGCCCTGACGGCCTTCCCGGACCTGGACGGCCAGGTCGACCTGGTCATCTCCAACCCGCCGTACATCCCGCTCACGGAGTGGGAGTACGTCGCCCCCGAGGCGCGGGACTACGACCCCGACATGGCCCTCTTCTCCGGCGAGGACGGCCTCGACCTCATCCGCGGCCTGGAGCGCACCGCGCACCGGCTGCTGCGCCCCGGCGGCGTCGTGGTCGTGGAGCACGCGGACACCCAGGGCGGCCAGGTGCCGTGGATCTTCGCCGAGGACCGCGGCTGGACCGACGCCGCCGACCACCCGGACCTGAACAACCGCCCGCGTTTCGCCACGGCCCGCAAGGCGCTGCCGTGAGCACCCAGGGCATCCCGCGTTCCTCGCGGACTCCATCCCAGCAGCACGTGTACGAGGAGGCCAGCTAAAGATGGCACGGCGATACGACACCAACGACGCGACCGACCGTGTGACCGGTCTGCGCGAGGCAGCGTCCGCCGTCCGCCGTGGCGAGCTCGTGGTGCTGCCGACGGACACGGTGTACGGCATCGGCGCCGACGCGTTCTCCTCGGAGGCGGTCGCCGACCTGCTGGAGGCCAAGGGCCGGGGCCGCAACATGCCCACCCCCGTCCTCATCGGCTCCCCGAACACGCTGCACGGGCTCGTCACGGACTTCTCCGAGCTGGCCTGGGAGCTGGTCGACGCCTTCTGGCCGGGCGCCCTGACGCTCGTCGCCAAGCACCAGCCGTCCCTCCAGTGGGACCTCGGGGACACCCGGGGCACGGTCGCCGTGCGCATGCCGCTGCACCCGGTCGCCATCGAGCTGCTCACCGAGGTCGGCCCCATGGCCGTGTCGTCGGCCAACCTCACCGGCCACCCGGCGCCGGAGGACTGCGACGCCGCGCAGGAGATGCTCGGCGACTCCGTCTCGGTCTACCTCGACGGCGGCCCGACCCCGGGCAACGTCCCGTCGTCGATCGTCGACGTCACCCGTGAAGTGCCCCTGCTCCTGCGCGCCGGTGCCCTCTCGGCGGACGAGCTGCGAAAGGTCGTACCCGACCTCGAGGTGGCGAATTGACGGCCCCTGAGGCGGGGCGTGGCATAGGCAACGGGGAAAGCGCGGCGGAGATCACGACGACCTTCGTGGGACTGCCGCGCGACAGCTTCCGCATCCTCCACGTCAGCACCGGCAACGTGTGCCGCTCGCCCATCACGGAGCGGCTGACCCGCCATTTCGTCAAGGAGCGGCTGGGCATCCTGGGCGGCGGGCTCATCGTGGAGAGCGCGGGCACCTGGGGCCATGAGGGCGCGCCCATGGAGTCCCACGCGGAGACCGTCCTGGCCGACTTCGGCGCGGACGCCTCCGGCTTCACCGGGCGCGAGCTCCTCGACGAGCACGTGATCCGCGCCGACCTGGTGCTGACCGCGACCCGGGACCACCGGGCGCAGGTCATCTCCATGGGCCACTCGGCGGGCCTGCGCACCTTCACGCTCAAGGAGTTCACCCGTCTGGTGAAGGCCATCGACCCGGCGACCCTGCCGCCCCTGGAGGAGGGCGTGGTGGTACGCGCGCGTGCCCTGGTGCGTGCCGCGGCCGCTCTACGCGGGTGGCTGCTGGCCCCGAACGCCGAGGCGGACGAGGTGTACGACCCGTACGGCGCGCCCCTGACGTTCTTCCGGTCCATCGGGGACGAGATACACCAGGCGCTCGACCCGGTGGTCACGGCGCTGACGGGCGTCCCCGCAAGGACGTAGCAGCCGAGCGGCCGAGAGGCACCGGGCCTACATTGGTCGTACGTCACCGTCGACGCCCGGAGCCCACCATGACGGTCACCCCAGCCATCGAGGCCGACGTCCTGCGCCACCAGGACCCCGAGCTCGCCGACGTCCTGCTCGGCGAACGGGAGCGGCAGGCGACCACGCTCCAGCTGATCGCCGCCGAGAACTTCAGCTCACCGGCCGTGCTGGCCGCCCTCGGCTCGCCGCTCGCCAACAAGTACGCCGAGGGCTACCCGGGCGCGCGGCACCACGGCGGCTGCGAGATCGTCGACGTCGCCGAGCGCATCGCCGTCGACCGGGCGAAGGCCCTGTTCGGCGCCGACCACGCCAACGTCCAGTCGCACTCGGGCTCTTCGGCGGTCCTGGCCGCCTACGCCGCCCTGCTGCGCCCCGGCGACACCGTCCTCGCGCTCGGCCTGCCGTACGGCGGCCATCTCACGCACGGCTCGCCCGCCAACTTCTCCGGCCGCTGGTTCGACTTCGTCGGCTACGGCGTGGAGGCCGAGTCCGGGCTCGTCGACCACGAGCAGGTGCGCACCCTGGCCCGCATGCGCCGGCCCAAGGCGATCGTGTGCGGCTCGATCGCCTACCCGCGCCACCTCGACTACGCGTTCTTCCGCGAGGTCGCCGACGAGGTGGGCGCGTACCTCATCGCGGACGCCGCGCACCCCATCGGGCTCGTCGCCGGGGGAGCGGCGCCCAGTCCGGTGCCGTACGCGGACATCGTCTGCGCGACCACCCACAAGGTGCTGCGCGGCCCGCGCGGCGGCATGATCCTGTGCCGCGCGGAGCTGGCCGAGCGGGTCGACCGGGCCGTGTTTCCTTTCACACAGAGCGGCGCGCAGATGCACACGATCGCCGCCAAGGCCGTCGCGTTCGGGGAGGCGGCAACACCGGCGTTCGCCGTGTACGCCCATCAGGTGGTCGCCAATGCGAGGGTTCTCGCGGCCCGGCTGGCGGACGAGGGCCTGGTCGTCACCACCGGCGGCACGGACACCCATCTGATCACCGCCGACCCGGCCCCGCTCGGCGTCGACGGCCGCACCGCCCGGGGCCGTCTCGCCGCGGCCGGCCTGGTCCTGGACTGCTGCGCCCTGCCGCACGGCGACGCCCGTGGACTGCGCCTCGGCACGGCCGCGGTCACCACGCAGGGCATGCGGGAGGGGGAGATGGCGCGGATCGCCAAGCTGCTCGCGGGGGTGCTCAGGGGCGTGACGGAGACCGTGAGGGCCCGTGAAGAAGTACGGGAGCTGGCCGGTGGATTTCCGCCGTATCCGCGCTGAGTCGGGGTAAGCGCACGAGGGTGCACAGCCACTCGTGCAACCATCGTCGCTACCCGGAAGTCCCCACTCGTATGCGCGCATCGCTAGGGTGTGGGGCTGTGATGGCCAGCGAGACCTGTGGGGAAGCCCGTGCGTGAATACCTGCTGACGCTCTGCATCACGGCCGCGGTGACGTATCTGCTGACAGGGCCGGTACGGAAGTTCGCGATCGTGGCCGGAGCGATGCCGGAGATCCGGGCACGTGACGTGCACCGGGAACCCACTCCGCGGCTCGGCGGGATCGCGATGTTCTTCGGCCTGTGCGCGGGTCTGCTGGTCGCCGACCACCTGACCAACCTCAACCAGGTCTTCGAGACGTCGAACGAACCCCGGGCCCTGCTGTCCGGCGCCGCGCTGATCTGGTTGATCGGCGTCCTGGACGACAAGTTCGAGATCGACGCCCTGATCAAGCTGGGCGGCCAGATGATCGCCGCGGGCGTGATGGTCGTGCAGGGTCTGACGATCCTGTGGCTGCCGATCCCGGGTGTGGGCTCGGTCGCGCTCACCCAGTGGCAGGGCACCCTGCTGACGGTGGCGCTGGTCGTCATCACCATCAACGCGGTCAACTTCGTGGACGGCCTGGACGGCCTCGCGGCCGGCATGGTCTGCATCGCGTCCACCGCGTTCTTCCTGTACGCCTACCGCATCTGGTACTCGTACGGCATCGAGGCCGCCGCCCCGGCCACGCTCTTCTCGGCGATCCTGATGGGCATGTGCCTGGGCTTCCTGCCGCACAACATGCACCCGGCGCGGATCTTCATGGGCGACTCCGGCTCGATGCTGATCGGCCTGGTGCTGGCCGCCGGCGCGATCTCCATCACCGGTCAGGTCGACCCGGACGCGCTCAACCTGTACGTCGGGTCGGAGAAGGAGGCCGTGCACCAGACGGTCCCCGTCTACATCCCGCTGCTGCTGCCGCTGACGATCATCGCGGTGCCGGCCGCCGACCTGATCCTGGCGATCGTGCGCCGCACCTGGCGCGGCCAGTCGCCGTTCGCGGCCGACCGGGGCCACCTGCACCACCGGCTGCTGGAGATCGGCCACTCGCACAGCCGCGCGGTGCTGATCATGTACTTCTGGTCGGCGCTGATCGCCTTCGGGGCGCTCGCCTACTCGGTCAACTCGGCGTCCATGTGGATCGTCCTCGGCATCGTGTTCCTCAGCGCCATCGGCCTGGTCCTGCTCCTGCTGCCGCGCTTCACGCCGCGCACCCCGCGCTGGATGGAGCGCTTCGTGCCGCCGCGCTACCGGCGCCGTGGGGTCCCCGCCCTGGCGCCGGAGGCCTCGACCCCGGCGTCCGCCGGGGAGCAGCCGGCCTCGGTCGCGCTCGAGGACCGCGCCCCGGTCGTCACCGGGGTCTCAGGAGTCAACGGGGCGACCGCCATCGGCGCCCGTTCGCGTCTGGCCGACCGGCGCAAGGCCGGGACAAGGTAAGAATCTGACTAGAGCATTGCCAAGTCGTGGGGTTGCGATGGGGGTGCGAAGCGCCCCAATACCAGACATGTCGGCTCGGTTCTCGCTCAGACGCGCATCTTCACCCTCATGTGTGACTGTCCGCACACCGTCAGGTAAAGACTGCATCAAATAGTTTGTGATACGGTTCACGAGAACCCCCCGGATAGAGCCGAAGGACCGTAGTGCGACGGTCCATTGGTGTGAGGTCTCCACTCAGCCCGGGACTACGCTCGTCCATGACGACACCCCTGCCCCCTGCGAAAGCGGAGCTGCCGCCATGCCGTCCAATGACGCCCGGAACCTTCTGCAGTGCGCTGTGCCCACAGCCGCTGCCGGTGTGGTCGCGGCCGCCGTCAGTGGCGTGGTGGTCGGAGGCAAGGGGGCCGTCGGAGCCGCCGTCGGCGCGCTGCTGGCCATCCTCTTCATGGGGGTCGGTCTGTACGTTCTCCAGTGGACGGCAAAAACGCTCCCGCAGTTGTTCCAGGCCATGGGGCTGATGCTCTATGTCGCCCAGCTGCTGCTTCTCCTGATCTTCGTCGCCCTCTTCAAGGACACCTCTCTCTTCAACGCGAAGGCGTTTGCCATCGGGCTCGTCGTCGCGACCGTCGTGTGGATGGCCGCGCAGGCACGTGCGCATATGAAGGCCAAGATCTTCTACATCGACCCGGACTCCGAGAAGAGCGAGAAGCCCGAGAAGACCGGGTCGTCGTCGTGACGAGTAGGGGCGCGATAAAGGGCACGGAGAACTCCTGCTATCGTCCGGTGCCAACTGCGGCATCGCGGGCGCGGGCATCTGAGCTGACGCCTGCTCGAACGCGAGGCTCGATGCCCCCCAGCCGCCCTCACATCCGTAACACCAGTCCGGTGCCGATCCGCGGCTGCGCGCCGCGCCGACACAACGAGGTTGCCGTACCCATGCGTCACGCCGAAGGAGCCCGTGGTGAGTGCTGACCAGACCCAGCTCGCCTTTGACTGGAGCTGTCGGATCATGTCCGACGGGTGTGGTTTTCCGGCACCGGGCCTGCACTCGTTCCTCTTCAAGCCGATTGCCACGGTTGGAGGGTTCGAGTTCAACAAGGTGATGCTGCTGGCGATCATCACCACCATCCTCGTCATCGGCTTCTTCTACGCGGCCTTCGGCAAGGCCAAGGTGGTGCCGGGCAAGCTCCAGATGGTCGGTGAAGCCGGATACGACTTCGTCCGCCGCGGCATCGTCTACGAGACCCTCGGAAAGAAGGAGGGCGAGAAGTACGTCCCCTTGATGGTCTCGCTGTTCTTCTTCATCTGGATCATGAACATCTGGTCCGTGATCCCGCTGGCGCAGTTCCCGGTGTCGTCGATCATCGCGTTCCCGGCGGTCCTGGCCGCAGTCGTCTACGTGACCTGGGTCTCGCTGACCTTCAAGCGGCACGGCTTCGTCGGGTTCTTCAAGAACATCACCGGCTACGACAAGTCGCTCGGCCCGGTGCTGCCGCTCGTGATGGTCATCGAGTTCTTCTCGAACCTCCTCGTCCGGCCGTTCACGCACGCCGTGCGACTCTTCGCCAACATGTTCGCCGGCCACCTGATGCTGGTCATGTTCACCGTCGCCTCGTGGTACCTGCTGAACAGCTGGATGATCCCGGCGGCCGGTGTCTCCTTCGTGATGACCATCGCCATGATCGGCTTCGAGCTTTTCGTGCAGGCCGTCCAGGCGTACGTCTTCGTACTCCTCGCCTGCACGTACATCCAGGGCGCTCTGGCCGAGCACCACTGAGCCCCGCCCGCCCCGCAAATCCCAAGAACGTCCGGTGGCCAACCCCCGCCGGTCCGTGAAAGAGAAGGAAGATTCAGCATGGCTGCCACTGAGACCCTCGCCGCTGTCTCCGGTTCGCTCGGCTCCATCGGCTACGGCCTCTCCGCCATCGGCCCCGGCATCGGCGTCGGCATCATCTTCGGCAACGGCACCCAGGCCCTGGCCCGTCAGCCCGAGGCCGCCGGCCTGATCCGTGCCAACCAGATCCTGGGCTTCGCGTTCTGTGAGGCGCTCGCCCTCATCGGCATCGTTATGCCGTTCGTGTTCGGTCAGTAATTTCCTGCTCACCGACACGTTTCGACGAAAGGCACTGATGTGATCGCCAACCTGGTGCAGATCGCGGCCGAGGAGGAGCAGAACCCGCTCATGCCTCCGGGCCCCGAGCTGCTCGTCGGCACCATCGCCTTCGCCATCGTGTTCTTCTTCTTCTGGAAGAAGCTGCTTCCGAACATCAACAAGGTTCTGGAGGAGCGCCGCGCGGCGATCGAAGGCGGTATCGAAGAGGCCGAGACCATGAAGGTCGAGGCCCAGAGCGTCCTTGAGCAGTACAAGGCACAGCTCGCCGAGGCCCGGCACGAGGCCGCGCGTCTGCGCCAGGAGGCGCAGGAGCAGGGTGCCGCCCTCATCGCCGAGATGCGGGCCGAGGGCCAGCGGCAGCGCGAGGAGATCGTCGCCGCGGGTCACGCCCAGATCGAGGCCGACCGCAAGGCCGCCGCGTCCGCGCTGCGCCAGGACGTCGGCAAGCTCGCCACGGACCTGGCCGGCAAGCTCGTCGGCGAGTCCCTCGAGGACCACGCCCGCCAGAGCCGTGTGATCGACCGGTTCCTCGACGAGCTCGAGGAGAAGGCAGAGGCCGGCCGATGAACGGAGCGAGCCGCGAGGCCCTGGCAGCCGCACGTGAGCGTCTCGACGCGCTGACGGACTCCACGTCCGTGGACGCAGGGAAGCTCGCCGACGAGCTGGCCGCCGTCACCGCGCTGCTCGACCGCGAGGTGTCGCTGCGTCGGGTCCTCACCGACCCGGCGCAGGCCGGTCAGGCCAAGGCCGAGCTGGCCCAGCGCCTGCTCGGCACCCAGGTCAGCGGTCCGGCCGCCGACCTGGTGGCCGGCATGGTGCGCTCCCGCTGGTCGCGCTCGCGCGACCTGGTGGACGCGATCGAGGAGCTGGCGAACACCGCCGACCTCTCCGCCGCGCAGCGGGTGGGCAAGCTCGACGACGTCGAGGACGAGCTGTTCCGGTTCGGCCGGATCGTCTCCGGCAGCACCGAGCTGCGCGCCGCGCTGACCGACCGCAAGGCCACCACGTCGGCCAAGGGCGAGCTGCTGCGCAGCCTGCTCGGGGGCAGGGCGCAGCCGGCCACCGAGCGTCTGGTGACGCGCCTTGTGACCGCGCCGCGGGGACGTAGCCTGGAGTCGGGACTGGAGTCCCTGTCCAAGCTCGCCGCCGACCGGCGCAACCGCATGGTGGCCATCGTCACCTCGGCGGTGCCGCTGAGCGACCCGCAGAAGCAGCGCCTGGGCGCCGCCCTCGCGAAGCTCTACGGCCGCCAGATGCACCTCAACCTGGATGTGGACCCCGAGGTCCTCGGCGGGATCCGGGTGCAGGTCGGCGACGAGGTCATCAACGGCTCCCTCGCGGACCGCATCGAGGACGCCAGCCGCCGGCTCGCCGGCTGAGCAGCAACTCAATAGGCACAACGTACTTACGACGGCCCTGGTTGGGCCGTGCAGAAGAATCCTGGGGGTCGCCCCCAGACCCCCTAAGAAACTTCGGGCCCAACAAGGAGAGCAGGGAACCCAGATGGCGGAGCTCACGATCCGGCCGGAGGAGATCCGGGACGCGCTGGAGAACTTCGTCCAGGCGTACAAGCCGGACGCGGCCTCGCGCGAGGAGGTCGGTACGGTCACCTTTGCCGGCGACGGCATCGCGAAGGTCGAGGGCCTGCCCTCGACCATGGCCAACGAGCTGCTGAAGTTCGAGGACGGCACCCTCGGCCTCGCCCTCAACCTCGAGGAGCGCGAGATCGGTGCCATCGTCCTCGGCGAGTTCAGCGGCATCGAGGAGGGGCAGCCGGTCAGCCGTACCGGCGAGGTGCTGTCCGTCGCGGTCGGCGAGGGCTACCTCGGCCGCGTGGTCGACCCCCTCGGCAACCCGATCGACGGCCTCGGCGAGATCGAGACCGACAGCCGTCGCGCCCTGGAGCTTCAGGCCCCGGGCGTCATGGTCCGCAAGTCGGTGCACGAGCCGATGGAGACGGGCTACAAGGCCGTCGACGCGATGACCCCCATCGGCCGTGGCCAGCGTCAGCTGATCATCGGCGACCGCCAGACCGGCAAGACCGCCCTGGCCGTCGACACGATCATCAACCAGCGCGACAACTGGCGCTCGGGCGACCCGAAGAAGCAGGTCCGCTGCATCTACGTCGCCATCGGCCAGAAGGGCTCCACCATCGCCGGCGTGCGCGGCGCTCTGGAGGAGGCCGGCGCGCTGGAGTACACGACCATCGTCGCCGCCCCGGCGTCCGACCCGGCGGGCTTCAAGTACCTGGCGCCGTACACCGGTTCGGCCATCGGCCAGCACTGGATGTACCAGGGCAAGCACGTCCTGATCATCTTCGACGACCTGTCGAAGCAGGCCGACGCCTACCGCGCCGTGTCGCTGCTGCTGCGCCGCCCGCCGGGCCGTGAGGCCTACCCGGGTGACGTCTTCTACCTGCACTCCCGGCTGCTGGAGCGCTGCGCCAAGCTCTCCGACGAGATGGGCGCCGGCTCGATGACCGGTCTGCCGATCGTCGAGACCAAGGCCAACGACGTGTCGGCGTTCATCCCGACCAACGTCATCTCCATCACCGACGGCCAGTGCTTCCTGGAGTCGGACCTGTTCAACGCCGGTCAGCGTCCCGCGCTGAACGTCGGTATCTCCGTCTCCCGAGTCGGTGGTTCCGCCCAGCACAAGGCGATCCGCCAGGTGTCCGGCCGTCTGCGTGTGGACCTCGCCCAGTTCCGTGAGCTGGAGGCGTTCGCCGCCTTCGGTTCCGACCTGGACGCCGCGTCGAAGGCGCAGCTGGAGCGTGGTCAGCGCATGGTCGAGCTGCTGAAGCAGCCGCAGTACCAGCCGATGTCCACCGAGGACCAGGTCGTCTCCATCTGGGCCGGCACCACCGGCAAGATGGACGAGGTTCCGGTCGCCGACATCCGCCGCTTCGAGAAGGAGCTGCTGGACTACCTGCACCGCAAGGAGCAGGGCCTGCTGACCTCCATCCGCGAGGGCGGCAAGATGTCCGACGACACCCTCCAGGCCATGGCCGACGCCATCGCGGAGTTCAAGAAGCAGTTCGAGACCTCCGACGGCAAGCTGCTCGGCGAGGACGCTCCGGCTGCGGGCAAGTGACGACGGAAGGGACCTGACTCATGGGAGCCCAGCTCCGGGTCTACAAGCGTCGCATCAAAACCGTCTCCGCGACCAAGAAGATCACGAAGGCGATGGAGATGATCGCCGCCTCGCGCGTCGTCAAGGCGCAGCGCAAGGTGGCGGCCTCCACGCCGTACGCGACCGAGCTCACCCGCGCGGTCACGGCGGTCGCGACCGGATCGAACACCAAGCACCCGCTGACGACGGAGGCGGAGAACCCGACCCGCGCCGCGGTCCTGCTCCTCACGAGCGACCGCGGTCTGGCCGGCGCCTTCAACTCCAACGCCATCAAGGCCGCGGAGAGGCTCACGGCGAAGCTCGAGGCCGAGGGCAAGGAGGTCGACAGCTACATCGTCGGCCGCCGTGGTGTCGCCCACTACAACTTCCGTGAGCGCAAGATCGCGGAGTCGTTCACGGGCTTCACCGACGACCCGTCGTACGCGGACGCCAAGAAGGTCGCGGCTCCGCTGATCGAGGCCATCGAGACGGAGACGGCCGAGGGCGGCGTGGACGAGCTCCACATCGTCTACACCGAGTTCGTGTCGATGATGACGCAGACGGCGATCGAGGCCCGGCTGCTGCCGCTCAGCCTCGAAGAGGTCGAGGCGGAGGCCAAGCCCAAGGGCGAGATCCTCCCGCTGTTCGACTTCGAGCCCTCGGCGGAGGACGTCCTGGACGCCCTGCTGCCGCGCTACGTCGAGAGCCGCATCTACAACGCGCTGCTCCAGTCGGCCGCCTCCAAGCACGCCGCCACGCGGCGCGCGATGAAGTCGGCGACCGACAACGCCGGAGAGCTCATCGAGACCCTCACCCGGCTTGCCAACCAGGCCCGCCAGGCCGAAATCACCCAGGAAATCAGCGAGATCGTCGGTGGCGCCAGCGCCCTGGCCGACGCGACCGCGGGGAGTGACTGACAAATGACCACCACTGTTGAGACGGCCACGGCGACGGGCCGCGTCGCGCGGGTCATCGGCCCGGTCGTCGACGTGGAGTTCCCCGTCGACGCGATGCCGGAGATCTACAACGCCCTGCACGTCGAGGTCGCCGACCCGGCGCTGGCGGGCGAGAAGAAGACGCTGACCCTGGAGGTCGCCCAGCACCTGGGTGACGGCCTGGTCCGCGCCATCTCCATGCAGCCCACCGACGGTCTGGTCCGCCAGGCCCCGGTGACCGACACCGGCGCGGGCATCTCCGTCCCGGTCGGCGACTTCACCAAGGGCAAGGTGTTCAACACCCTCGGTGAGGTGCTGAACAGCGACGAGACCCACGACGGCGAGCGCTGGCCCATCCACCGCAAGGCCCCCGCGTTCGACCAGCTCGAGTCGAAGACCGAGATGTTCGAGACGGGCCTGAAGGTCGTCGACCTGCTGACCCCGTACGTCAAGGGCGGCAAGATCGGTCTGTTCGGTGGTGCCGGTGTCGGCAAGACCGTGCTGATCCAGGAAATGATCATGCGTGTCGCCAACCTCCACGAGGGCGTCTCCGTCTTCGCGGGCGTCGGTGAGCGCACCCGTGAGGGCAACGACCTCATCGCGGAGATGGAAGAGTCCGGCGTTCTGGACAAGACCGCGCTGGTCTTCGGCCAGATGGACGAGCCCCCGGGCACCCGTCTGCGCGTGGCCCTGGCCGGCCTGACGATGGCGGAGTACTTCCGCGACGTCCAGAAGCAGGACGTGCTGTTCTTCATCGACAACATCTTCCGCTTCACCCAGGCCGGTTCCGAGGTGTCGACCCTGCTCGGCCGTATGCCCTCCGCGGTGGGCTACCAGCCGAACCTGGCCGACGAGATGGGCATCCTCCAGGAGCGCATCACCTCGACCCGTGGTCACTCGATCACCTCGATGCAGGCGATCTACGTCCCCGCGGACGACCTGACCGACCCGGCCCCGGCCACCACCTTCGCCCACCTCGACGCGACGACGGTGCTCTCCCGTCCGATCTCCGAGAAGGGCATCTACCCGGCCGTGGACCCGCTGGACTCCACGTCCCGGATCCTCGACCCGCGGTACATCTCGGCGGACCACTACAACGCCGCGATGCGCGTGAAGAACATCCTGCAGAAGTACAAGGACCTCCAGGACATCATCGCGATCCTCGGTATCGACGAGCTCGGCGAGGAGGACAAGCTCGTCGTCCACCGTGCCCGTCGCGTGGAGCGCTTCCTGTCCCAGAACACCCACGCCGCCAAGCAGTTCACCGGCGTGGACGGTTCGGACGTGCCGCTGGACGAGTCGATCGCCGCGTTCAACGCGATCTGCGACGGCGACTACGACCACTTCCCGGAGCAGGCGTTCTTCATGTGCGGTGGTCTCGAGGACCTGAAGAAGAACGCGAAGGAGCTGGGCGTCTCCTGACGCACCGGTGCTGACGGAGCCTTGTGCTCTTGGAGAGGGGGCGGGGCACGTCCCGCCCCCTCACTCACGCCTACTAGACTTGTAACCAACACCCGGCACAACCGCCGGGTGGTGACCCGAGGAGCCACCTTGGCTGCTGAGCTGCACGTCGCGCTGGTCGCGGCCGACCGTGAGGTCTGGTCCGGCCAGGCCACCCTGGTCGTCGCGCGCACCACGTCCGGCGACATCGGCGTCATGCCCGGTCACCAGCCGCTGCTCGGTGTGCTGGAGTCGGGCCCGGTGACCATCCGTACCAGCGAGGGCGGGACGGTCGTCGCCGCGGTCCACGGCGGGTTCATCTCGTTCGCGGACGACAAGCTCTCGCTGCTGGCCGAAGTCGCCGAGCTGTCGGACGAGATCGATGTCCAGCGCGCGGAGCAGGAGCTGGCACGCGCGAAGGCGGAGGACGACGCGGAGGCCCAGCGCCGCGCGGACGTCCGTCTGCGGGCTGCGACGGCGGCCCGCTGACCCTGTCCGCCGTGTGATGACGTCACTCAGCCGCGACTGGGTACCGGAGAGATCCGGACCCGGCCGCGGCTGAGCCGGATGTGGGTGTTTTTTACGTTCCGTTACCTAGGAGACGAGGAGGTCGGTGTCGATGGTCCTCGCTCTGGCTGTGTGCGGAATTGTCGTGACCCTCGTGGTGGTGGGACTGCTCGTCTTCGGCCTGCGCCGCCGGCTCATCCAGCGCTCGGGCGGCACCTTCGACGCCAGCCTGCGCTGGGACGCCCCGGAGAACGGCGACCCGAACGGCAAGGGCTGGGCGTACGGGGTGGCCCGGTACAACGGCGACCGCGTCGAGTGGTTCCGCGTCTTCTCCTACTCGCCGCGCCCGCGTCGCATCCTGGAGCGTTCCGCGATCGAGGTGGCCGGCCGCCGGGTCCCGGAGGGCGAGGAGGAGCTGGCGCTGCTCTCCGACCATGTGATCCTCGCGTGTCTGCACCGGGGCACGCGTCTGGAACTGGCGATGAGCGAGGACGCGCTGACCGGTTTCCTCGCGTGGCTCGAGGCAGCCCCGCCCGGTCAGCGTGTCAACGTCGCGTAACTCGCCGAACTTTTTTACGACAGGCCGTTGTCGATCGCGGTCACCAGCTCTCCGTTGCCGGTGTCACCGCTGAACTCCCAGAAGAACGCGCCGCCGAGTCCCTGGTTCTTCGCCCAGGTCATCTTCCCGGCGATCGTGGCGGGAGTGTCGTAGGACCACCAGTTGCTGCCGCAGTGCGCGTACGCCGTGCCGGCGACGGTGCCGTTCGCGGGACAGGAGTTCTTGAGGACCTTGTAGTCCTCGATGCCCGCTTCGTACGTACCGGGAGCCGCGCCGGTCGCCGAGCCGCCGGGGGCGGACTGGGTGACGCCGGTCCAGCCGCGGCCGTAGAAGCCGATGCCGAGGAGCAGCTTGGCGGACGGGACGCCCTTCGCCTTCAGCTTGGCGATGGCGTCGGCCGAGTTGAAGCCCGCCTGCGGGATGCCGGGGTACGAGGTGAGCGGGGAGTGCGGGGCGGTCGGGCCGTCCTTGTCGAAGGCGCCGAAGTAGTCGTACGTCATCACGTTGTACCAGTCGAGGTACTGCGCGGCGCCGCCGTAGTCGGCCGCGTCGATCTTGCCGCCGGAGGAGCCGTCGGCGGTGATGGCCGCGGTGACCAGGTAGTTCGGCCCGAACTCCGTGCGCAGCGCGGACATCAGGTTCCTGAAGGCCGCGGGTCCTGAGGTGTCGCAGGTCAGGCCGCAGGCGTTCGGGTACTCCCAGTCGATGTCGATGCCGTCGAAGACATCCGCCCAGCGCGGGTCCTCCACGACCGCCTTGCAGGACTTGGCGAACGCGGCCGCGTTCTGCGCCGCCTGGCCGAAGCCACCCGAGTAGGTCCAGCCGCCGAAGGAGTACAGCACCTTGATGTGCGGGTACTTCGCCTTGAGCTGGCGCAGCTGGTTGAAGTTGCCGCGCAGCGGCTGGTCCCAGGTGTCGGCGGTGCCGCTGACGGACTGGTCGGCGGTGTAGGCCTTGTCGTAGGCGGCGTAGGTGTCGTCGACGGTGCACTGGCCGTTCTTGACGTTGCCGAACGCGTAGTTGATGTGCGTGATCTTCGACGCCGAGCCCGAGGTCACCAGGTTCTTGACGTGGTAGTTGCGGCCGTAGACGCCCCACTCGGTGAAGTAGCCGAGCTTGACCTTGTCGCCGGTGGGCGGCTCGGTGGTGCCGCCCGTGGTGCGGACCCGTACGGCGCCGCTGACCGGGCCGGTCTGGTCGGCGGTGTCGCGGGCCTGGACCGAGTAGGAGTAGTCCGTGCCCTTGGTCAGGCCGGTGTCCGTGTACGAGGTCGTCGTCACGGTGGCGACCTTCGTGCCGTCGCGCAGGACGTCGTAGTTCTTGACGCCCTTGTCGTCGGTGGCGGCGGACCAGGTCAGCTTCACCGAGGTGTCGGTGACGCCGGAGGCGGTGGGGGTGCCGGGGGCGCTCGGTGCGCTGTCGCCGGGTTCCGTGCTGCCGCCGTCGCAACTGCCGCCGTTGAGCTTGCAGTTGGCGGGGGAGCCGGAGCCGGTGCCGTTGAAGCCGAAGGTGACGGAGGCGCCGGGGGCGAGGGTGCCGTTCCAGGACTTGTTCTTCGCGGTCCAGCGGGTGCCGGAGGACGTGACGTCGGCGTCCCAGGCGGAGGTGACGGAGGTGCCGGAGGGGAAGTCCCACGCGACGGTCCAGGAGCTGATCGTCGTGGTGCCGGTGTTCTTCACCGTCCACTTGCCCTCGAAGCCGGAGCCCCAGTCCTGGGTCTTGGCGTAGGTCGCGGTGGCGGACGTGGCCGCCTGGGCGGGGGTGGCGAGGCCGACCAGCCCGGCCAGCGGGAGCAACAGGGTCGCGAAGCCTGCCACGGCTCTGTGTCTGAAGCGCATGCTGCGCCTCCTCGATGGAGTTGTGGGGGCGTGACTGAGCCTCACGCCACTCATGGTGCCGTGAGAATAGAAAGGTCTGGACCACCGGTCAATGGGTCTGGACCACCGTGACCTGTCGCGATCCGCGCCGGGTCAGACGCCCAACTCCTGCGCCAGCACCGCGGCTTGCACCCGGCTGCGCAGCTCCAGCTTCCCCAGCAGCCTGCTGACATGGGTCTTCACGGTCGCCTCGGCCATGTCGAGGCGCTCGGCGATACCCGCGTTGGACAGCCCCTCGCCCAGGCAGGACAGCACCTCGCGCTCGCGCCGGGTCAGACGGTCCAGGACGGCCGGGTCGGCGGCGGGCTCCCGGGCGGGCTTCGCGGCGAACTCCGCGATCAGCCGCCGGGTGACCGCCGGGGCGATCAGCCCCTCCCCGCGCGCGACCGTCCGCACGGCCTCCAGCAGATCCCGCGCCTCGGTGTTCTTCAGCAGGAAGCCGGACGCGCCCGCCCGCAGCGCCCCGAAGACGTACGCGTCGAGATCGAAGGTGGTCAGCACGAGCACGTCCGCGAGCCGCTCCGCGACGACCTGCCGGGTCGCCGACACCCCGTCCAGGCGCGGCATCTGAATGTCCATCAGCACCAGATCCGGCCGCAGCTCGCGGGCCAGCGCCACCGCCTGCTCGCCGTCCGCCGCCTCGCCGACCACCTCGATGTCGGGGGCGCTGCGCAGGATGAGGACCAGCCCTGCGCGGACGGCGGACTGGTCCTCGGCGACCAGGACGCGGATCATTCGGGTTCTCCTTCGGTCACGGGCAGGGTCGCGCGTACGGCCCAGATCTTGCCGTCCGGCGAGTCCTCGGGGCCGGCCTCGAACGTGCCGTCCAGCAGCGCGGCGCGCTCCCGCATGCCGACCAGGCCGGCGCCCGAGCCGGGGGCGCCGGGTCCGTCCCGGTCGCCGTACGGGCTGGTCACCGCGACGGTCAGCAGGCCATCGCGCTGGGCGAGGGACACGGCGACCCGGCCGGGGCCGGCGTGCTTGAGGGCGTTGGTGAGGGACTCCTGGACGATGCGGTAGGCGGCGAGCTCCACGGGCGCCGGGACCGTGCCCCAGGTGGCGTCCAGGGTGACGTCGAGGCCGTTGGAGCGCGCGCCCTCGACCAGGGCGCCGAGTCCGTCGAGCGTGGGCGCGGCGACCGGCTCGGTGTCACCGCTGGAGTCCCGGAGGATCCCGATCAGCCGCCGCATCTCGGCGAGTCCTTCCACGCTGTTCTCGCGGATGACGGACAGGGCGTCCTGGGAGGTCTTCGGGTCGTCGAGGGAGAGCGCGGCCGTGGAGTGGATGGCGATCGCGGAGAGGTGGTTGGCGACCATGTCGTGCAGTTCGCGGGCCATCCGGGCGCGCTCGGCGGTGACGGCCTGGGCGCGGTCCATCTCGGCGAGCAGCGCGGTCTGCTCGGCGCGCAGCCGGGCCGCCTCGGCGGCGTCGCGGTGGTTGCGCACGATCAGGCCGGTGGCGGCGGGCCCGAAGGTGACCAGGCCGGTGAGCACGCCGATGAGCAGCGCCTCCGGCTCGCGCCACACCGCGAACGGCACCACGGTCCCGGCCACCGTGAGCAGCCCGGTGATCCTCGGGATGCGGTGGGCCGAGGAGGGCGGCCCGTACAGGACGGCCGCGTACATCAGGTCGGTGTACATCAGGAACGTGACCAGGTTGCCCTGGGTGACGAGGTCCAGCACCAGCGCGGGCGTGCCGATCAGCAGGGCGACGCGGGGGGCGCTGCGGCGCAGCAGTTCGCAGCCCGCCATCACGACGAGCGGCAGCAGCAGGGGCCAGCGTCCGGGCAGGATGACGTACGGCTCGGTGTGCGGGCGGGTGGCCAGGCCGACGCCCCACAGCAGCAGTCCGCCGAGCAGCCCGCCCAGCGCGACGTACACGTCGAAGCGGCGGGGGCGGGGGAGTCGTACGGCCATGGCACCATCCAACACGGCCGTCGGGCCGTGCGCGTGGACCCCGCGGAGGGTCCCCCGCTGCATCTTTCGATGTACCGCGGATTCGTCAGCCGCGACGACGATTCCGGCCGCGCCGACCGGGAGCCTTGAAGGGTGACCGAGAGGAGCGAACCGTGATCGTCGCCTTGATCGCCGCCTGCGAGATCGGCTTCTGGGTGCTGCTGGCGGCCGGACTGGCCTTCCGCTACCTGCTGCGCATGCCGCGCACGGGGCTGGTGCTGCTGCTGTGCGAGCCGCTGCTGGAGGTCGTCCTGCTGGTCGCCACCGCGCTGGACCTGAAGAACGGCGCGGAGCCGAACTGGACGCACGGCCTGGCCGCGCTGTACATCGGCTACACCGTCGGCCACGGCCACCGCACCGTGAAGTGGCTCGACGGCCATGCCGCCCACCGGTTCGGCGGCGCGCCGCCGCCGCTGAAGCCGCCGCGGTACGGCATGGCCCGGGCCCGTCACGAGGGCAAGGTCTGGACGGGCACGCTGACGGGCGCGGTCGTCGCGACCGTGCTGCTCCAGCTCGCCATCTGGTACGTCGACGACCCGAGCCGCGTCTCCTCCCTGGAGAGCTGGCGCTATGTGGCCTGGCGGGCGGCCGGGATCCACGGCCTCGTCGCCCTGAGCTATGCGATCTGGCCTCGGAAGGCTCCCGCGGGGGAGTCCGAGGTGACGCTGGAGAAGGAGAAGGTGCACCGATGAGCAAGGCCCGCGGAAACCTGGTGGAAGGTGCCGTCACCTTCGTGATCGGCCTGGGGCTGTGGCTGTTCACCGGCGACGTGGAGATCCCCGTCTTCACCCTCACGAAGGTCGGCATCGTGATGATGTGCGTCGGCGGCGTGCTGGCCGCCGCCGGGCTGTGGCAGGAGGCGCGGCGAAAGGCCTAGCGTTCTCCGCCCGGCACCCACAGCACGTCTCCGGCCTCCTTGTTCGCCGTCCTCGCCAGGATGAACAGGAGGTCGGACAGGCGGTTGAGGTAGGTGGCCGTGAGGGGGTTCATCGTCTCGGCGTGGACCTCCAGGGCCGCCCACGTCGACCGCTCCGCCCGGCGGACCACCGTGCAGGCCTGGTGGAGCAGGGCCGCGCCCGGTGTGCCGCCCGGGAGGATGAAGGAGCGGAGCTTCTCCAGCCGCTCGTTGAAGCGGTCGCAGTCCGCCTCCAGCCGGTCGATGTAGAACTGCTCGACCCGCAGGGGCGGAAACTCGGGGTTCTCCACCACCGGCGTCGACAGGTCCGCGCCCACGTCGAACAGGTCGTTCTGGACGCGGGTGAGGACCTTGACGATCTCCTCGTCCAGGCCGCCCAGCGCGATCGCCGTGCCGATCACCGCGTTCGCCTCGTTGGCGTCGGCGTACGCGGAGATCCGCAGGTCGGTCTTGGCGACCCGGCTCATGTCGCCGAGGGCGGTGGTGCCCTGGTCGCCGGTCCTGGTGTAGATGCGCGTCAGATTGACCATGTGGCCAATCTAGACGTTCGCGTCATGGGCGCACCTCCTCACCTTTTGGTCTCGTACAAGCGCACCTGATTCGCACCCGTGTCCTGAAGGTCGGAGCGTCGTTGACGGAGGTGAGGTCATCGCGTCGCTCAGGAGGGGGGAAGCATGCTGGTCGGCAGGAGATACCGGCTCCAGTTCACGCCTGAGCAGAGAGAAGTGGCCGAGGAGTACGGCAGCATCTGCCGGGCGGTGTGGAACATCGGCCTCGAGCAACGGCGCGAGTACCGGCGCCGGGGCGCGTGGATCGACTATGTGCAGCAGGCCCGCGAAATGGCTGAGGCCAAGGTGGAGCATCCGTGGCTGAGGACCGCTCCGTCCCACATTCTCCAGCAGACTCTTCGGGACCTGGACAGAGCATGCCGTACCCATGGCACGTTCGGTGTGCGGTGGAGGGCGAAGCAGCGGTGGCAGCCATCCTTCCGGTTTCCCGACCCGCGTCACCTGTCCGTCGAACGGCTCGGGCGCAAGCGTGGCCGGGCGCGGCTGCCGAAGCTCGGCTGGGTGATCTTTCGCTGGTCTCGTCCGCTCGGCGGCACGCTGAAGTCAGCCACCGTTTCACGTGACGGCAAGCATTGGTACGTCAGCTTCTTGGTGGAGACCGGCACCGCCGGACCCGCAGTCTCGTTGGAGCGCGGTCGAGTCGGTATTGACCGCGGAGTGGCGGTGCTGGCCGCGACCAGCGATGGCCGGTTTTTCGACAGGAGCTTCATCACCCCTGGCGAAGCCCAGCGATGCCGGAGACTTCAGCAACAGCACGCTCGCACCCAGAAGGGATCGAACCGCCGAAAAGCGTGTCAAGAGAGGATGCGGGTCATCATGCGAAGGGTCCGCGACCGCCGCCGGGACTTCCACACGCAGACGGCCCGTCACGTCGTCGACGGCAATGGCCTCGTCGTCCTCGAGGACCTCAACACAGTCGGCATGACCGCTACCGCCAGAGGGACCTCAGCCGAGCCGGGAACGCGTGTCGGGCAGAAGGCCGGACTGAACCGCGCGATCCTCGACAAGGGCTGGCACTCCTTCGAACTGGCAGTCCGCAACCGTGCCCGCCATACAGGCACCGCGGTGCGCACTGTCAACCCGGCTTTCAGTTCAACAACCTGCCCTGCCTGTGGATGTGTGCATCCGGACAACCGCGAGAGCCAAGCGAGGTTCGTCTGCACCACCTGTGGTCACCGAGAGCACGCCGACACGGTCGGCGCGAAGAATGTACTGGCCCGCGGGCATACGGGTCACAGGGCGTGGAGACCTCGGCGCCAGCCGGTCTGTGAAGCGCCAACCAGCGCAAAACGCAAGGAATTAGCGCTCCGACCTCTGAGGTCGGAATCCCCTCGGCTTCGGCCGCGGGGAGGATCGCCAAGTCCGTCATGTGGGACGTGACACGGGTCTCACTCCATGAGACGTGAAACGCGTTACTAAGTCAGGCACGCGCCGCCTCACGAACGCTAGTGTCCGCCCGAGAAGCAGACATAAGCAGCGCGTCAGGGGAGTCGCACAGTGGCACGGAAGCTCGCCGTCATCGGAGCCGGCCTCATGGGATCCGGCATCGCCCAGGTCTCCGCACAGGCGGGCTGGGACGTCGTCCTGCGCGACGTCACCGACGAGGCGCTGAAGCGGGGCACCGACGGCATCAAGGCCTCGTACGACAAGTTCGTCGCCAAGGGGAAGCTGGAGGCGCACGACGCCGACGCCGCCCTCGCCCGCATCACCGCGACCACCGACCTGGACGCCGTGGCCGACGCGGACGTCGTCGTCGAGGCCGTCTTCGAGAAGCTCGAAGTCAAGCACGAGATCTTCCGCGCCCTCGACAAGCTCGTGAAGGACGAGGCGATCCTCGCCTCCAACACCTCCGCCATCCCGATCACCAAGATCGCGGCCGCGACGGAGCGCCCCGAGCGGGTCGTCGGCACGCACTTCTTCTCGCCGGTGCCGATGATGCAGCTGTGCGAACTCGTCCGCGGCTACAAGACCAGCGACGAAACCCTCGCCAAGGCCCGGGAGTTCGCCGAGTCGGTCGGCAAGACCTGCATCGTCGTCAACCGCGACGTCGCCGGCTTCGTGACGACCCGTCTCATCTGCGCCCTCGTCGTCGAGGCGGCGAAGCTGCACGAGTCGGGCGTGGCGAGCGCCGAGGACATCGACCTGGCCTGCAAGCTCGGCTTCGGCCACGCCATGGGCCCGCTGGCGACGGCGGACCTGACGGGCGTCGACATCCTGCTGCACGCCACGAGCAACATCTACACCGAGTCCCAGGACGAGAAGTTCGCGGCTCCCGAGTCGATGCGCCGGATGGTTGACGCCGGTGACATCGGACGCAAGAGCGGGCAGGGCTTCTACAAGCACTGAAACCGCACATGCCCCGGGGCCCATCACACCCCGGGGTGAATTCGGTATCGGTTCGCTTACAAGAAGCAACCTCTGCCTCCTCCACACAGTCAGAGGTTGCATCACCGGCATCAGAACGCGGAGCGCGAGACGCACGCACGGGGAGCGCATATGCACATCAGGGGCGACCACGCCGAGCTGGTCGTCGGGGGCCGCCTCGACGTCGTCAGCGCGGCGGACGCCCGTACGGTCCTGCACTCGGCCGTCGACGACGGAGTCGGCGACCTGGTGCTCGACCTGTCCGAACTGGACTCCTGGGACGCCACCGGACTGGGCGTGATCATGGGGGCCCACCGGCGGGCCGGCCGCTGCGGCCGGCGCCTGGTGCTGCGTGGCGTACCGCCGCAGATGCAGCGCCTGCTGGTGGCCACCCGCCTGCACCGGATCCTGGCGATCGAGGGGGGCATCGGGGTGGACACGCTGCCCCGCGTGTGACTCCGTGTACGGGTGTGAACCGGGCGACCGGGGAGACCCGCACGGACGTCGTCGCATCGTGCGACGCGCACAATCCTCACGAGACCGTGACGTTACGGACGGCGCGGTACCCCGGACTGTCGTAGATACTGTGCGAAGGTTTAGGGTTCGGCTGCCCGCTGCCTTGCCACCCTTCGAGCGGGCCCGGACCAGAAGCGACAGCGCGGTGTGCAGCAAGGCCGGGAGGGGCTTTTTCAGGCACACACACGCTTTTGGGGGGCTTGACCTATGGACCCGAACACCCGGGGACCCGAGGAGTACGGCCACGAGGGCGACGGCCAGGCGCCGCGCCAGCGCCCGCCCCGGGACTCCCTCACACCCGACTTCGGACAGCACGCGCCCGCGCTCGCCCGCACGGTGCAGCTCGTCTCCGGCGACTTCCTGCTGACCGTCAACCCCGTCGACGGCAGCGAGATAGAAGTCTGCCCGCCCGCCGAACGGCCCGCCCGGCCCGTGAAGCTCACCGCGGCCGAGCGCGCCGAGGCCGAGCGCGCGTCCCGGCCGCCCGTCCCGCCCGGACCCGCGCAGCCCGCCCTGCCGCTGCTGGCCCGCCAGGACGAACGCGAGCGGCTGGTGCGCCTGCTCGCCCGCGGCCGCTCCGTCCGCCTCACCGGCCCGGCCGGCTCCGGCCGCACCCGCCTGCTCGACCTCGTCGCCGAGGACTGCGCGGACCTCGCCCCCGACGGCGTCGTCCGGCTCAACGGCTTCGGCCGCACCTCCGACGACCTGCTGTACGACCTCTTCTACGCGGTGTACAACGCCCCCCTGCACCGCCCGGACCAGGACGAACTGCTCTCCTGCCTGCGTGAGATCGGCGCGGTCGTCGTCCTGGACGACCTCGAGTTCGGCGGCGCCGCGCTCGACGAACTGCTGGAGGCCACCCCCGAGTGCGCCTTCCTGCTCGGCGCCACCCCGGACGTGCCCGCCCCCTCCGCCGAGGCCGCCGTCGAGGAGGTCTTCCTCGGCGGCCTGGACCGCGCGGCCGGGCTCGACCTGCTGGAGCACGCCGTCGGCCGGCCCCTCACCGACGAGGAGTCCAACTGGGCGGGCGACCTCTGGTTCGAGTCCGAGGGCCTGCCGCTGCGCTTCGTCCAGGCCGGCGCCCTGCTGCGGCAACGCGACCGGCTGCGCGCCGGGGCGAGCGCCGCCGACGACTTCGGCGTCTTCCCGGAGGCGCCCCGGGCCGACGCGTACGACGACGCCGGCGACGAGGTGCCGCTGCCCTCGCTCGGTGAGGCCGCGGCGCCCGCATCGCTGCTCGCCTCCCGGCTGAGCGCCTCCGCCCGCGCCACCCTGCGGTTCGCCGTCGCGCTCGGCGGCGAGGTCCCGCACCAGGCGCATCTGCCCGCCCTGGTCGGCGACACCCACGCGGACGCCGCGCTCGGCGAACTGGCCGCCTGCGGCCTGGTCTCCCCGGTCGGTTCCCGCTACCGGCTCGCCGCGGGCGTCCCGGCGCAACTGGAGGTCGCCGGATACGCCGACGAGGCCGAGGCCGCCGCCCGCAGCGCCGCCCAGCACTACTCCTGGTGGGCCGGGCACCCCTCGGTCACCCCGGAGCGCGTGTGCGCCGAGGCCGACGCGCTCCTCGCCGCGCTGGCCCTCCTCGGGCCGGCCACGCGCCCGCCCGCCGAGGACGAGGAGAGCGCGGCCGTGCACCTGGCCCGCACCGCCTCGCCCGCCTTCGCCGCCGGACTGCACTGGAGCGCCTGGGAACAGGCCCTGCGGACCGGCGCCGAGGCCGCCGGACTCGCCGGGGACGTCGCCGAAGAGGCCTACTTCCACCACGAGCTCGGCATCCTCGCCCTGTGCGGCGGACAGCTCGACCGCGCCCGCGCCGAACTGGAGGCCTCCATCGGCCTGCGCGGCGCCCTCGCCGACAAGCGCGGCACCGTCGCGGGCCGCCGCGCCCTCGCCCTGGTCGCCGACCGCTCGGGCACGCCGATCGGACTCGGGCCGACCGCGGGCGAGGAGGTGCCCGACGCCAGGTACGAGGAGTCGGCGTCTCCGGCCGGCGGTGTCCCGGCGGCCTTCCCGACACTCCAGCAGCCGTCCTCCCCGGCCGTGGTCACCCACCGCAGCTCACCCATGCCCTCACGCAAGGCCCGGGGCGGTCTCAAGGGCCTGGCCCGGCGCAACCTCGTGGCCGCCGGTGCCGGTGCCCTGCTCGTCGCCGTGCTCGGCACGGTGGTGACGCTCGGCGCCACCTCCGACAACGAGCCGGGCGCGCCGTCCGACCAGGTCGGCGTCAACCCCTCGGCCAGCGAGGGCGTGAGCGACGGCAGCCTGGGCGCCGACCGGCCGGTGAAGGACCGTGACGGCGACACCGGCGCGGCGGCGACGAGCCGCCCGACCGACCCGGGCCCGGACGGCACGCTCGGCACGTCGGACGACCCGACGCCGACGGACGAGCCCAGTGGCTCGCCGGATCCCAGCGGCTCGGCCTCGTCGTCGAAGCCGCCGACGTCTTCCAAGCCGCCCACGACATCGAAGCCGCCGACGACGTCCAGGCCCCCCACGACGTCCAAGCCGCCGACGTCCGACCCGCCGACCTCGCAGCCGCCGACCTCGCAGCCCCCCACGTCGCAGCCGCCGACCTCGCAGCCGCCCACGTCGCAGCCGTCCACCTCCGACTCGGCGAGCGGCCCGGCCCCCAGCACCCCCGCGAGCACCACGGCGAGCGCGCCGGAGAGCAGCCCGGGCACGCCCAGCAACTCGGAACAGGTGATCTGACACCCGTACGCACAGCAGGGCCGGGTCCGTTCCTCGGACCCGGCCCTCTTCGTCGTGTACGGAGGTGTGTCAGAACAGCCGCAGCTTGTCGTCCTCGATGCCCCGCAGCGCGTCGTAGTCGAGGACCTGGCAGCCGATGCCGCGGTCGGTCGCGAGGACGCGGGCCTGCGGCTTGATCTCCTGAGCGGCGAAGATGCCGCGGACCGGGGCGAGGTGGGGATCGCGGTTCAGCAGCTCCAGATAGCGCGTCAGCTGCTCCACGCCGTCGATCTCACCGCGCCGCTTGATCTCCACCGCGACGGTCTTGCCGTCGGCGTCCCGGCACAGGATGTCGACCGGCCCGATGGCCGTCGGGTACTCGCGGCGGATCAGGGTGTAGCCCTCACCGAGCGTCTCGATGCGGTCGGCGAGCAACTCCTGGAGGTGCGCTTCCACGCCGTCCTTGATCAGGCCGGGATCCACGCCCAGTTCGTGCGAGGAGTCGTGGAGGACTTCCTCCATCGTGATGATGAGCTTCTCGCCCGCCTTGTTGACGACGGTCCAGACGCCCTCGTCCTCGCCGGTGCCCTCCTTCAGCGTGCAGGGCGGCGACATCCAGTTCAGGGGCTTGTAGGCCCGGTCGTCGGCGTGGATCGAGACGCTGCCGTCCGCCTTCACCAGGATCAGGCGCGGGGCCGAGGGAAGGTGGGCGGTGAGCCGCCCGGCGTAGTCGACGGAGCAGCGGGCAATGACGAGACGCATGGTCGGCAACGCTACTCGACGGGCGCCTGTCGACGCGATTCGCCCTGGAAAACACGTGTTCGGTAATGGCCGATTGTGTGCAGGATGTGCACACCGGGAGTGCATCATCTGCGCATTCTCCTGGTGCCGTCACCGTCGGTTGCTTACGGTATGAACGGGAGGTCGCGATGCGTGTACGCAGTGTGTCCGGTATCGCGAACTCCCTTATCTGTCCGGCAACCCCTGCCCGCCGGGCGGGGGTGCGAGAGGAGAACTCATGTCGCTCGACGTCTCACCGGCCCTACTCGAACAGGCCGAGCGAGGCGAGGTCGACGAAGTGGAATTCGTCGACTGCGTCCGGACCTCCCTGCCCTATGCGTGGGAGATGATCAGCTCCCTGGTGGCCCAGCTGAAGGTGGACGGCGGTGCGTTCGCCGACAACCAGACGCCTCCGCCGGACGAGCAGGCACGCGGTCAGTTGCTGCGTGCGCTTGCGAGTGACGCGATACGCGGCGCGCTGCAACGGCACTTCGGTGTGCGGCTGGCCTTCCAGAACTGCCACCGGGTGGCCGTGTTCCCGCTTGACTCCTCGGTCGACGAGACGCTGGGCCGCTTCACCTCGGCCCGCAGCCAGGTGCTGAACCAGTCGCCCGAGTTCCGGGACTGCTGACGCGGCGCCGTCCGCTTGCCGCTCCGTACGCGGGAGGTGCAGTTTTGTACCGGGGCGGCAAGCCTCCCGTGACGTCCCCGCCCACCCCGAAGTCCCGTGCGCCGCACGGCTGTTCCCCGACGCCCGGTCCGCTCATCGGAGTTGGGGGAGCACCTCGGTGCCCAGCCGCCGTACGTTCTCCTCGGTCGCCGCCAGGTCCCCGGAGCCCTCGACGAGCAGGGCGAAGCGGGAGATGCCGGTCCGCTCGCTGGTCGCCGCCAGCCGGTCGGCGCACAGCCGCGGTGTGCCCACCGGGTGCAGCCCGCAGAGCAGTTCCGTGTACGCCAGGGGGTCGCGCATCCGGCGCGTCCGCCCGTCGACCGTGACATGCGCTTCCAGTCCCTGCTTCAGCCAGCCCGGCATCGCCTTCATCAGCGTCTCCGCCGCGTCGACCCGCTTGTCCGCGATCTGGCAGACGCCGGCCGACACATGGGACGCGCCGAGAACCTCCTCGGGCGACCGGCCGCACGCCCGCGCGTGCTGCCGCCACAGGGCGACCATCTCGGCCTTCTCCTCGTCCCCCACATGCATCCCGAGCAGCATCGACAGCCCGCGCTCGGCCGCCAGGCGCACGCTCGCCGGCGAGGTGCAGGCGACGACGAGCTCGGGCCCCTCGACCTCGGTCAGGGCCTCCGACGGCCGCGGCACCACCGGGACTTCACGGAAGCGGAAGCGCTCTCCGTCGGCCGCCACGGACGGGTCGCGCAGCCAGCGCTCCAGGACGTCCAGGGCCTCCGGGAACCCCTTCTCGTACGCCTCCAGGCCCGCGCCGAACACCTCCAGGTCGACCCACGGGCCGCCGCGGCCGACGCCGAGCGTGAAACGGCCGTTGCTGGTGTGGTGCAGCAGCGCGGCCTGTTCGCCGAGGGTCACGGGGTGAGCGGTGGGCAGGACGCTGACCGCCGTACCGACCCGGATGCGGCGGGTGCGGCCGAGCAGTAAGGCGGCCAGGGTGATGGCGGACGGGCACGTGCCGTACGGCACGAAGTGGTGCTCGGCCAGCCAGACCGTGTCGAGCCCGGCCTCCTCGGCCACCTCGGCCGAGCGGACCGCGCGGTGCAGCGCCTCTCCCTCACCCTGGCCGGGGAACTGGGCCGCCAACACGAAACTTCCAACGCGCATTGCTTTCCTGCTTCCTTGGCTCCGACACGGAGCTCCCCCTACAGCGCATAACCGTCTGACACGTGCCCAGGACACGGCCGGTCGGAGTATTTTGCGGATTGTCTGCTCAATGGAGCGCTCGGCGGGGGGCTCAGGAGGGAGAGCCCGCCTCGCCCGGAGAGGGACTTATGGCGATTGGTGCCGTACGCGTACCCCCGTCCGCGCCGCGTAGGCTGGACACGGCCCGCTTCCTGTATAGCCCCGAGAGGTGTCCCGTGTCCCCGCGTCGCAACCGACCCAAGGGCGCCGGTACGTCCGGCCGGACCGCCGAGGACGACCGCCCCGGCCGCTACGGCGGCTGGCAGTCCTCGGAGCACTGGCAGGGCGAGAACTGGAGCGTGCGGCACGTGGCCGGCGCGAGCGCGCAGGGCAAGTCGTACCGCTGCCCCGGCTGCGACCAGCTGATCCCGGACGGTGTGCCGCACGTGGTGGCCTGGGCCGAGCACACGGGCGTCGACGACCGCCGGCACTGGCACAAGGCCTGCTGGAACGCGCGGGACCGCCGCACCCCGGGGGTGCGGCGGTCCCGTAACGCGCCCAGATTCTGACGGACCTCAGACGTCCCGCTTCTCCAGCAGGGCGAAGGCGGCGGCGAACGCGACGGCCGTCGCGCCGAGGATGATCCACAGCGGGTCCCAGCCGGACGGGCCGGACTGGCTGAGGGAGTTGGAGTAGAAGATGCTGAGCTGGTTCGGGATCGAGTACTCGAACAGGGCCTGGCGCACGCCCTCCAGCGACTCCGAGAACATGAACAGCGCGATCACCAGCGGGGCGAGCACGGCACCGATCATGATCGTGATGGCACCCGCCGAGTGCCGGATGATCGAGCCGACGGCGAGCGAGAGCAGGCCGAGCAGCGCGATGTAGGCCGCGATGCCGACCGTGCTCTTCAGCCACTCCCCGCCGGTGGGGGACTTGGCCCCGTCGCCCTCCAGCATCGCCACGTGCATGAAGGCGACGAGGGACGCGGACACCAGCGTCACCACGAACGCGACCAGGAAGAACACCACGGCCTTCGCCGCCAGCACCCGGCCGCGGCTCGGGCACGCGACCATCGTGGTGCGGACCATGCCGGTGCCGTACTCCGAGGCGGTGGTCAGCACGCCCAGCGTGATGATGCACATGCTGCCCAGCAGCAGTCCGAAGAAGCCCAGGCCGAGCGGGCTCTCGCCGGAGAGGGCCGGGTCGGAGTTCATCACCACCACGCCGGTCAGCGTGCCGATGCCGACGACGAGCAGGACGAACACGCCGAGCGTCCACATCGTGGAGCGCACCGACCTGATCTTCGTCCACTCGGAGGCGATGGCGTGCCCGAGGTGCGTGCGTACGACCGGGATCGGCGAGGTGTAGCCGGGGTACGGGGAACCGGGCGCCGCCTGCCAGGCGGGCGCGGCCTGCGGCATCTGGGACTGGGGGCTGCTCATCGGGCGTCCTCGGGCTTGGTCAGATCGGAGGTCGGGGCGGCGGCGGCCGGCTGCGCGGGAGCGGCGGACACCGGCGCGGCGGCGGGCTGCGCGGGGGCCTGCGGCGCGGACGGGGCGCCTGCGGCGGATGCCTGGCCCGCGGGGGCCTGCCGGCCGGGCTGGCCGGGGCCCTGCGGTGCCTGCGGCGCGGACGGGGCGGCGGCACCGGTCTGCGGCGCGGACGGGGCACCTGCGGCGGATGCCTGGCCCGCGGATGCCTGACCCGCGAGGACCTGCGGCCCGGGCTGGCCGGAGCCCTGCGGTGCCTGGGGCGCGGGCGCGGCGGCCGGCTGGCCGACGGGGGCCTGCGGCGAGGCGGGCATCGGCGGGGCGAAGCCCTGCGCGGCGGGCTGCGGGGCGTTCTGGGAACCCTGGGACGCCTGGGGTGCGGGCTGGGCGTACGGGTTGGGTGTGCCCGCGCCGGAGGCGCTCTGCGGGGCTCCCGGTGCCCCGGGGGCGTACGGGCCCGACGGGGCCTGGACCGGCGCGCCCTGCGGCGGCATCGGAAGCGACTGCCCGCCCTGCTGGGGCGGCGGCGGGGCGTACCAGCCGGGCTGGCCCTGCCCGGGCACCGGCATCGGCGGCTGCGCGCCGGGCGGCAGCGGCTGCTGGAGCCCTTCCTTCTGGTCGATGGTCGAGCGGTAGTCGACGGCGCCCTGCGTCATCCGCATGTACGCCTCCTCCAGCGAGGCCTGGTGCGGCGACAGCTCCCACAGCCGCACGTCGCTGTGGTGCGCGATGTCGCTGATGCGGGGGAGCGGCAGCCCGGTCACGCGCAGCGCGCCGTCCTGCTCGGGCAGCACGTGCCCGCCCGCCTCGGTGAGCGCGGACGACAGCTTCTCGCGCTGCTGCGGCTCGGTGTCGGGCGTACGGACCCGCGCGAAGTCGGCGGAGTTCGCGGAGATGAAGTCCGTGATGCTCATGTCGGCGAGCAGCTGCCCGCGCCCGATGACGATGAGATGGTCGGCGGTCAGCGCCATCTCGCTCATCAGGTGGGAGGAGACGAAGACCGTCCGGCCCTCCGCCGCGAGCGCCTTCATCAGGTTGCGCACCCAGAGGATGCCCTCGGGGTCGAGCCCGTTGACCGGCTCGTCGAACAGCAGCACCTGCGGGTCGCCGAGCAGCGCCGCGGCGATGCCGAGCCGCTGCCCCATGCCGAGGGAGAAGCCCTTGGACCGCTTCTTCGCCACGTCCTGGAGGCCGACGACCCCGAGCACCTCGTCCACGCGCCGGGCCGGGATGCCCGACAGCTGGGCCAGGCACAGCAGGTGGTTGCGGGCGGCCCGGCCGCCGTGCACGGCCTTGGCGTCCAGCAGGGCGCCGACCTGACGGGGCGCGTTGGGCAGCTTGCGGTACGGATAGCCGCCGATCGTGACCTGACCGCTGGTCGGGTTGTCCAGGCCGAGGATCATCCGCATCGTCGTCGACTTGCCCGAACCGTTCGGCCCGAGGAAGCCGGTGACGGCTCCGGGCCGCACCTGGAAGGAAAGGTTGTACACAGCGGTCTTGTCGCCGTAGCGCTTCGTCAGGCCGACTGCTTCGATCATGCTCCGCACCCATCGCAAGGTTCAGGACAGCGGGGCACACGCCCCCGTAAGGGTTAGGAGGATATCGAGGCGCTGACGGTTCCACCCAAGAGGAGGTAAAAGGTCGCGCCAAAACCTGTCCCGCTAGGGGCTGTCGTTTGGATCAGGTCGCAGGGAAGTGACGGTGCTGTTCAGTGCCGGTGAGCGGGG
>NZ_BMWC01000023.1 GCF_014651035.1 Streptomyces lomondensis | reverse complement strand
CTCCAGAGCCGCCGCGCACTCCGCCATCCGCCCCGCGAACACCGGCGAGGACTCCAGCAGCCCGGCCGCCATGCCCTGCCACTGCGCCCCCTGACCGGGGAACACGAACACCGGACGAGCCGAGGAACCCGCGACACCGCGCACCACACCGACGGCGGAGCCGCCGCCCAGCGCGACCGTCTCCAGACCCGACCGCAGCTCCTCCAGACCACCCGCCAGCACCACCGCACGGTGCTCGAAACGCGACCGGCGCACCGCCAGGGCGTTGCTGAGGTTCTTGAGCGAGACGCCCGGGGCGTCGTCCAACGCCGCCCGGATTCTTTCCGCTTGGGCGCGCAGCGCCTCGGACGACCGGCCCGACACGACGAACGGCAGCACCGCGTCCCCGAAGGGGGGCGTGGTGTCGCCCGGTGCGGCGGCCTCGGTGGCCGGGGCCTGCTCCAGGATCACGTGCGCGTTCGTGCCGCTGATGCCGAACGAGGAGACACCCGCGCGGCGCGGCTCGCCCGTCTCCGGCCAGGACGTCTGCTCCGTCAGAAGCTCGACCGTCCCTGTCGACCAGTCCACATGGGTGGAGGGCTTGTCGACGTGCAGCGTCCGCGGGAGCACTCCATGGCGCATCGCCTGCACCATCTTGATCACACCCGCGACGCCCGCCGCGGACTGCGAGTGGCCGATGTTCGACTTGACCGAGCCCAGCCGCAGCGGCCGGTCCTCCGGCCGGTTCTGCCCGTACGTGGCGATCAGCGCCTGCGCCTCGATCGGGTCACCCAGCGTCGTACCCGTACCGTGCGCCTCCACCGCGTCCACCTGCGACGCCGACAGCCCCGCACTCGCCAACGCCGCCCGGATCACACGCTGTTGGGAGGGACCGTTGGGAGCGGTGAGACCGTTGGAGGCGCCGTCCTGGTTCACCGCGCTGCCCCGCACCACCGCGAGGACCCGGTGACCGTTGCGCCGCGCGTCCGAGAGGCGCTCCACCAGCACCATGCCGACACCCTCGGACCAGCCCGTGCCGTCCGCCGCGTCCGCGAACGCCTTGCAGCGCCCGTCCGCCGCGAGGCCCCGCTGCCGCGAGAACTCCGCGAAGATGCTGGGGTTCGTCAGGACGGTGACACCGCCGGCCAGCGCCATGGTGCACTCGCCCGACCGCAGCGCCTGCGTCGCCAGATGCAGGGCGACCAGGGACGACGAGCACGCCGTGTCCACGGTCACCGCGGGACCCTCGAAGCCGAACGTGTACGAGACACGGCCGGAGATGACGCTGGTCGCGTTGCCGGTCAGCAGATGCCCCTCGGCACCCTCGGGCAGTCGCATCCCGACCCCGTAGCTGGACGAGGCGGTACCGGCGAAGACGCCGATGTGGTGGCCGCGTACGGACTCGGGGTCGATGCCCGCGTGCTCGAAGGCCTCCCAGGAGGTCTCCAGGAGCAGCCGCTGCTGCGGGTCCATGGCGACGGCCTCGCGCGGCGAGATCCCGAAGAACGCCGGATCGAACTCGGCCGCGCCGTAGAGGAATCCGCCCTCCAGCGTCGCCGACGTACCGCCGTCAGCCACCTCCGAGTAGAGGCCGTCCAGGTCCCAGCCGCGGTCGGTGGGGAAGGCCGAGATGCCGTCGGCCCCGGTGGTCACGAGGCGCCAGAGGTCGTCGGCGTTCGCCACTCCGCCCGCGTAACGGCAGCTCATACCGACGATCGCGATCGGCTCGTCGTCCGCGAGCCGTGTCACCGGAACGGCCGCCGGGGCCTCCGGCTGCGTACCCAGGACCTCGCCGAGTACGTAGTCCGCGAGCGCCTCGGGCGTGGGGTAGTCGAAGATCAGGGTCGCGGGCAGTCGCAGGCCCGTGGCCCGGTCGAGCCGGTTGCGCAGTTCGACGGCGGTCAGCGAGTCGAAGCCGAGGTCCTTGAACGGCCGGGCGACGCCCACCCCTTCGACGCCGCTGTGGCCGAGGACCGCGGCCGCCTGACCGCGCACCAGGTCGAGCAGGGCCTTGCCGCGTTCCGCGCGGGAGAGGCCCGCGAGGCGCTGCAGCAGCTTCACCGATCCGGCGAGCGCTCCTGCCCTGCGCCGCGAGCTCGTGCGGACGAGTCCGCGGAACACGCCCGCGAGCGCGCCGACACCGGCCTGGGCGCGCAGGACGGCCAGGTCCAGGTGGACGGGGAGCAGCGCCGGGCGGTCGAGGGCGAGCGCCGCGTCGAACAGCTCCAGACCTTCGTCGGAGGTCAGCGGAACCACTCCGGACCGGGACATCCGGCTCGTGTCGCCGTCGTGCAGCCGCCCGACCATGCCGTCCGCGATGCCCCACGGACCCCAGGCCAGTGACGTGGCCGCGAGGCCCCGGCCCGCGCGGTGCTGGGCCAGCGCGTCGAGGAACGCGTTGGCGGCCGCGTAGTTGCCCTGCCCCAGCGAGCCGAACGTTCCGGCGACGGAGGAGAACAGGACGAACATCGACAGGTCGAGGTGCTCGGTGAGCTCGTGCAGATGCACCGCGGCGTCGACCTTGGGCCGCAGCACGACATCGAGTCGGTCGGCGGTCAGCGAGGACACGACGCCGTCGTCGACGACACCGGCGGCGTGCACCACTCCGGTCAGCGGCCGCTCCTCGGGAATCGAGCCGAGCACCGCGGCCAGTGCGTCCCGGTCCGCGACGTCACAGGCCGCCAGGACCACCTCGGCGCCGGCCCGGGTCAGCTCGGCGGCGAGCTCCGCCGCACCCGGCGCCTTGGCGCCGCTGCGGCTGGTCAGCACCAGGCTGCGTACGCCGTGCCGGGCGACGAGGTGCCGCGCGACCAGGGCACCGAGGGCGCCGGTCGCGCCGGTCACCAGGACGGTGCCGTGCCGCTCGGACGCCGACTCGGGCTCCTCGGGGGCGTCTTGGGGCGCGGGCCGGGCGAGACGCGGGACGAGGACGCGGCCCTCGCGGACCGCCACCTGCGGTTCCCCGCCGGCCAGGATCTCGGCGAGGATGCCGGTGAGGGCGTCGGCGGGGGTGGCGTGCGACTCCGCGGTGTCGTCCAGGTCGACGAGGAGCAGCCGGCCCGGGTTCTCGGACTGGGCGGACCGCACGAGACCCCAGGCGGCGGCGCCCGCGAGGTCGACCGGGCCGTCGCCGTCGCCCGCGGCGACCGCGCCCCGGGTTACGACGACCAGGAGCGCGTCGCCGTACCGCTCGTCGGCCAGCCACTCCTGCACCGTCGCGAGGACGGCATGCGCGGTGTCACGCACGGAGGCGGCCAGGCCGTCGCCCGTGCCGGGGGCGGGGGCGTAGCAGACGACGTCCGGCACTCGGTCCAGGGAGGCGAGGTCCTCGTACGTGGGGACGCCGAGCGCTGCGAACGCGGCCGACTCCCCCAGCAGCGCCCAGTTCCCTGCTCCCTCCTTCACGGGCGCCGGTGCCGTCTGCGGCGACCACTCCAGGGTGAACAGGGCGTCCTTGCCGCCGGTCTCGCTCCGCAGCAGCTCTGGCGGGACCGGGGCGAGCGTCACACGGTCCGCCACCGCGACCAGTCCTCCGGTCTCATCGGCCACGGCCACCGAGACGCCCTCGCGTGCGGGACGGACCCGTACGCGCAGCGCGGTCGCTCCCACCGCCGCCAACGACACTCCGGACCACGCGGACGGCACGCCGCCCACGGCCGCGTGCAGGGCGGCGTCGAGGAGCGCCGGGTGCAGGCCGAAGCCGTCGACGTCCGTGCCCTCGGGCAGCGCGACCTCGGCGTACAGCTCGTCACCGCGCCGCCACAGCGACCGCAGCCCGCGGAACGCGGTGCCGTGGTCGTAGCCCTCGTCGGCGAGGTCGTCGTACACACTCTGCGCCGACACCTCGGCGGCGTCCCGCGGCGGCCAGACGGCGAAGTCCGTCTCGTCCGCCAACTGCTCCTGGACAGGGGCCAGTTCCCCGGTGGCGTGCAGGTTCCACTCCGCCTCGGGACCGTCGGCCTCGGAGCGCGCGTACACCTCCACCGCGCGGCGCCCGTCCGCATCCGCCGCCGCGACGGTCAGCTGGACGGCGACGCCCGTCCGCTCCGGAAGCACCAGCGGGGCCCGTACGGTCAGCGTGGCCAGCGACTCGCAGCCGAACCGCTCCCCCGCGTGCAGCGCCAGCTCGACGAAGACCGTGCTCGGCACGACGACCGTGCCGTACACCAGATGGTCGCCGAGCCACGGGTGCTTCTCGACCGAGAGGCGCCCGGTGAACAGGAACCCGTCCGAACCGGCCAGCCGCACCCCGGCCGCCAGCAGCGGATGTCCGGCACCGCCCAGACCCGCCGCCGTGATGTCGCCCACGGGAGCGGCCGGAGCGGAGAGCCAGTAGCGGTCGTGCTGGAAGGCGTAGGTGGGGAGGTCGACTCGATGGGCGCCGGTGCCGGCGTAGTACGCCGTCCAGTCGACTGCTGTGCCGTGTACGTGGAGTTCAGCGAGGGCGGTGAGGAGTGCGTCGGGCTCGTCGCGGTTCTTGCGGAGGGCGGGTGCGAAGGTGATCTCGCCGGAGTCGGAGGTGACGCAGTCCTGCGCCATCGCGGACAGCACACCGTCCGGGCCCAGCTCCAGGAACGCCGTCACGCCTTCCGATTCCAGGGTGCGGATGCCGTCCAGGAAACGGACCGCTTCGCGGACGTGGCGGACCCAGTACTCCGGGTCCTGGACCTCCTCAGCGGACAGGACCGCACCCGTGACGTCCGAAATGATCGACAGCTGCGGGGCGTTGAAGGTCAGTCCCTGTGCGACCTCGCGGAAGTCGTCGAGCATCGCGTCCATACGCGGGGAGTGGAAGGCGTGACTGACCCGCAGCCGCTTGGTCTTACGGCCCTCGCCCTCGAAGTGGGCGGCGATCCGCAGGACCTCTGCCTCGTCGCCCGAAATCACCGTGGAACGCGGGCCGTTGAGCGCGGCGATGGACACGCCCTCGACCAGCAGCGGCAGCACCTCGTCCTCGGTCGCCTGCAACGACACCATCGCACCGTCCGTCGGCAGCGCCTGCATCAGACGACCCCGCGCGGCAACAAGAGCGGCAGCGTCTTCCAGCGACAGCACTCCAGCCACGTACGCAGCCGACAACTCACCGATCGAGTGGCCCAGCAGATAGTCCGGCTTCACGCCCCACGACGTCACCAGCTCAAACAGCGCCACCTCAAGCGCAAACAGACCCGCCTGGGTGAACTGCGTCTGATCCAGCAGCTCACCGCCGTCGAAAACCACCTCGCGAAGAGGCTGGTCCAGATGACGGTCCAGCTCCGCGCACACCTGGTCGAACGCCTCGGCGAACACCGGGAAAGCCGCGTGCAGTTCACGCCCCATACCGACCCGCTGCGAGCCCTGCCCCGAGAACAGCACACCCGTCCTGCCGGGCGACACCGAACCCTCAACGACCCGCTCACCGATCAGCACCGCCCGGTGCTCCAGCACCGCACGCGTCGTCACCAGCGAGAAGCCCACATCCACCGGCGACAGCTCAGGGCGCTCGGCGAGGAACGACCGCAGCCGCTCCACCTGCCCCGCCAGAGCGTCCTCCGACTTCGCCGATACCGCGTACGGCACGACCGGCAGCGCCACGGGAGCCGCAGCCGGCTCCGGCCGCTCGGCCTCCGGCGCCTGCTCCAGGACCACGTGCGCGTTCGTGCCGCTGATGCCGAACGACGACACCGCCGCGCGGCGCGGTTCGCCGGTCTCCGGCCAGGCGGCCTGCTCGGTCAGGAGCTCGACCGTGCCCTCGGACCAGTCCACGTGGGAGGACGGCTCGTCCACGTGCAAGGTGCGCGGAAGCAGGCCGTGGCGCATCGCCTGCACCATCTTGATCACACCCGCGACACCGGCGGCCGCCTGCGTGTGGCCGATGTTCGACTTGATCGAGCCGAGCAGCAGCGGCCGGCCCTCCGGGCGCTCCTGCCCGTACGTCGCGATCAGGGCCTGCGCCTCGATCGGGTCGCCGAGGCGGGTGCCCGTGCCGTGCGCGTCCACGGCGTCGACCTCGTCGGCGGTGACGCCCGCGTTGGCGAGGGCCTGTCGGATGACGCGCTGCTGGGAGGGGCCGTTGGGGGCGGTCAGGCCGTTGGACGCGCCGTCCTGGTTGACGGCGGAACCGCGGATGACCGCGAGAACCTCGTGGCCGTTGCGGCGGGCGTCCGAGAGACGCTCCACCAGGACCATGCCGACGCCCTCGGACCAGCCCGTGCCGTCGGCGGCGTCCGCGAACGGTTTGCAACGGCCGTCGGGTGCCAGACCGCGCTGGCGGCCGAACTCGATGAAGATGCCCGGGTCGGCCATGACGGTGACGCCGCCGGCCAGGGCCATCGTGCACTCGCCCGAGCGGAGTGCCTGTACCGCGAGGTGCAGGGCGACCAGCGAGGAGGAGCACGCGGTGTCCACCGTGACGGCCGGGCCTTCCAGGCCGAACGTGTAGGCCACCCGGCCCGACACGACGCTGGTCGCGCTGCCGGTCAGGGCGTTGCCCTCCAAGCCCTCGGGCAGCTGGGCCCCGGCTCCGTACGCGGACGAGGACGCGCCCGCGAACACTCCGGTCGCGCTCCCCCGCACGGTGGCCGGGTCGATGCCCGCGTGCTCGAAGGCCTCCCAGGCGGTTTCGAGGAGCAGCCGCTGCTGCGGGTCCATGCCCAGGGCCTCACGCGGCGAGATCCCGAAGAAGCCCGGGTCGAAGTCGCCCGCTCCGGACAGGAAGCCGCCCTCGCGCACGACGGTCATGCCGGTGTCCGCCGATTCGGCGGGGTTCAGCCGGGCGGCGTGCCAGCCGCGGTCCTCGGGGAACGCGGTGATCGCGTCGCCGTTGTCGAGCAGCAGCCGCCACAGCTCGTCGGGCGAGCGTACGTCGCCGGGGTACCGGCAGCTCATGCCGACGATAACGATGGGATCGCCGTCGGCGGCGACCGCGTCGGGCGGCGTGCTCGTGGTCTCCGGGACGACGCCCAGGACCTCGGTCAGGAGGAAGGCCGCGAGCGCGGCGGGGGTGGGGTAGTCGAAGACGAGGGTCGCGGGCAGTCGCAGGCCCGGGACGCTCAGGGTCGCGTTCAGGCGGTTGCGCAGCTCGACGGCGGTCAGCGAGTCGACGCCCAGTTCCTTGAACTGCTTCTCCGCGCCCACCGTTTCGGGACCGGCGTGGCCGAGCACGGCGGCCGCCTGGGTGCGGACGAGTTCCAGCATCTCGCGGTCGCGCTCCTCCGGGGCGAGCCCGGCGAGTCGCTGTCCGAGCGTCGAGGCGCCCGCCGCGGCGGCCAGGGCCCTGCGCCGGCCGGGGGCGCGGACGAGCCCGCGGAACAGTCCGGGCAGCACGCCCGCGGTGGCCTGCGCCTGGAGGGCGGTGAGTTCCAGGGCGACGGGCAGCACGGCGGCCCGTGCGCCGTCCAGGGCCGCGTCGAAGAGGGCGAGGCCCTGCTCGTCGGTGAGCGGCAGGATGCCGGAGCGGATCATGCGCTCCACGTCGGCCGTGCCGAGCCGGCCGAGCATGCCGTCCGCCGAGGCCCACGGGCCCCAGGCCAGTGAGGTGGCGGCCAGCCCGCGGGCCGTGCGCTGCTGGGCCAGGCCGTCGAGGAAGGCGTTGGCGGCCGCGTAGTTGGCCTGGCCGGGGCCGCCGAGGACACCGGCCGTGGAGGAGAAGGTGACGAACAGGAACAGGTCGCGGTCTGCGGTCAGTTCGTGCAGGTGGGCCGCGCCGTCGACCTTGGGACGCAGTACCGAGTCGAGCCGCTCGGGCGTCATCGACGCGACCACTCCGTCGTCGAGCACCCCGGCGGCGTGCACCACGCCGGTCAGCGGCCGCTCCTCGGGGATCGCGGCGAGGACCGCCGAGAGCGCATCACGGTCGGCGACGTCGCAGGCGGCGAGCACCACGTCGGCGCCGGCCGACGTCAGTTCGTCCGCCAGTTCCCGCATGCCGGGCGCGGCCGCGCCGCGCCGGCCCACCAGCACCAGGCCGCGTACGCCGTGCTCGGCCACGAGGTGGCGTGCCACCAGGGCGCCGAGCGCGCCGGTGGCACCGGTGACGAGCACCGTCCCGTGCCGCTCCGCGGGCTCGGGCACGGTCAGGACGACCTTGCCGACGTGACGGGCCTTGGCGAGGAAACGGAACGCCTCCGGGGCGTGGCGCACGTCCCACGTACGGATCGGGAGCGGCTTGAGCGCGCCGCTCTCGAAGAGCGCGAGGACCTCGGTCAGCAGTTGGCCGATCCGCTCGGGTCCGGCCTCGATCAGGTCGAACGCCTGGTAGGCGACGCCGGGGAACGACTCGGCCACCGCGTGTGCGTCACGGATGTCGGTCTTGCCCATCTCCATGAACCGGCCGCCGCGCGGCAGCAGCCGCAGCGAGGCGTCCACGAACTCCCGGGCGAGGGAGTCCAGGACGACGTCGACGCCGCGTCGTTCGGTGGCGTCGAGGAACCGGCTCTCGAAGTCGAGGGTGCGGGACGAGGCGATGTGCGCGTCGTCGAGCCCGAGGGAACGCAGCACGTCCCACTTGCCGGTGCTCGCCGTGCCGTAGACCTCGGCCCCCAGGTGCCGGGCGAGCTGCACGGCGGCCATGCCGACGCCGCCGGCCGCGGCGTGCACGAGGACGGACTCACCGGGCCGCAGTCCCGCCAGGTCGACCAGCGCGTAGTAGGCGGTCATGAAGACGACCGGGGCCGAGGCCGCTTCGGTGAACGACCAGCTGTCCGGGATCCGCGCCAGGGTGCGGCGGTCGGTCACCGCCACCGGGCCGAACCCGCCGGAGAAGAGACCCATGACGCGGTCGCCGGCCGCGAGTCCGGTGACGCCGGGGCCGACCTCGAGGACGACACCGGCGCCCTCGATACCCATGGTGGCGTCGCCGGGGTACACGCCGAGCGCGATCAGTACGTCGCGGAAGTTGACGCCCGCGGCGCGCACGCCGACCCGGACCGCTCCGGGGGCGAGCGGCCCGGCGGCGTCGGGGCACGGGGTCAGGGCGAGGTTCTCCAGAGTGCCCTTCTCCGTGATGTCGAGCCGCCACGGTCCGTCGCCGGCCGGGGGCACCAGGGCACCGTCGGACGTCACGCGGTCGAGCCGCGGCACGAGGACGTCGCCTGCCCGCAGGGCCAGTTGGGGCTCGCCCGTGGCCAGCGCCGTGGTCAGCACGGCGTAGGAGTCGTCGTGTGCGTCGAGGTCGACCAGGACCAGACGGCCGGGGTTCTCGGATTGCGCCGAGCGGATCAGACCCCAGGCGGCGGCACCCGCCAGGTCGGACACTTCGTCCTCGCCGCTCGCCGCGACGGCGCCGCGGGTCGCGACGACGAGCGGGGTGTCGTCGGTGAAACGCGTGTCGGCCAGCCACTCCTGGATCAGCACGAGCAGCTCCTGGACGCCGCGGCGCACACCGCTCGCCAGATCGACCGCCGCCTCGGAGGCGTGCAGGACGACGACGGCGTCGACGTCCGGGGCCACGGAGGCCAGATCCCGGGCCGGTTCGGCACCGTGGGGCACCGCCCGGTCCGCGTCGCCGAGCACCGCCCACCGCCGGCCGGGCTCCTCCGCGGGCGGCGGCGACACGGCCAGCGGCGACCATGCGAGGTGGAACAGCTGGTCCGGCTCGGTGCCGGGCGCCGCCAACTGTTCGGCGGACACCGGGCGCAGCACCAGGGAGTCCACGCGGGCCACGGGTGCCCCGGTGCCGTCGGCGACCTCCAGGCCGACGCCCGACGCGGTGGGGATGATCCGCACCCGCAGCGCGGCGGCACCCACCGCGTACAGCGACACTCCGGACCAGGCGAAGGGCAGACCGACACCGCCGGCCTCGCCGACGTTCTCCTCGCCTGTGTTCTCCGCACCGTGCAGGCCCAGGGCGTGCAGGGCGGAGTCGAGCAGCGCGGGGTGGAGCCCGAACCGGTCGGCGTCCGCGCCGTCGGGCAGCGCGACCTCGGCGAAGATCTCCTCGCCGCGCCGCCATGCCGCGCGCAGCCCCTGGAACACCGGCCCGTAGCCGTAGCCACGCTCCGCCAGGTTCTCGTAGTGCCCCTCGACGGCAACGGGGACGGCGTCCCGCGGTGGCCACACGGCCGGCTCTCCGCCGGCGGCTGCATCGGCGGCGGTCGCACCGGCGACGGCATCGGCCGACGCCAGCATGCCTGCCGCGTGCTGCCGCCACGGCGCCTCGTCGTCCCCTTCGGCGGGCCGCGAGTGAAGGGCGACGGAACGTCGCCCGTCCGCGTCCTCCGCACCGACCGTCACCTGAACCGCGACTCCGCCGCGTTCGGGCAGCACCAGGGGCGCCTGCAGTGTCAGCTCTTCGAGGACACCGCATCCGAGGCGCTCGCCGGCCTGCAGAGCCAGCTCCACGTAGGCCGTGCCCGGCAGGAGGACCGAGCCGAGGACGACGTGATCACCGAGCCAGGGATGCGACTGCAGCGACAGCCGCCCCGTCATGACCAGCCCGTCCGCCTCGGCGAGCGTCATCACCGCACCGAGCATCGGGTGCCCCACCGACCGCAGCCCGAACGCGGTCGCGTCACCGGCCCACACCGCCGCGGCGGGCCAGAAGTGGTCGCGCTGGAAGGCGTAAGTGGGGAGGTCGACTCGGCGGGCGCCGGCGCCGGTGTAGTACGCGGTCCAGTCGACTGCCTCGCCGTGTACGTGGAGTTCGGCGAGGGCGGTGAGCAGGCTCTCCGGCTCGTCGCGGTTCTTGCGGAGGGCGGGTACGAAGGTGATCTCGCCGGAGTCGGAAGGGAGGCAGTCCTGCGCCATGGCGGAGAGCACGCCGTCCGGGCCTAGCTCCAGGAACGCCGTCACACCCGCGGCCTCCAGGGTGCGGATGCCGTCCAGGAAACGGACCGCTTCGCGGACGTGGCGGACCCAGTACTCCGGGTTCTGAACCTCCTCGGCCGACAGGACCTCGCCCGTCACGTCCGAAATGATCGACAGTCGCGGGGCGTTGAAGGTCAGCCCCTGTGCGACCTCGCGGAAGTCGTCGAGCATCGCGTCCATGCGCGGGGAGTGGAAGGCATGGCTGACCCGCAGACGCTTGGTCTTGCGCCCCTCGCCCTCGAAGTGCGCGGCGATGGCGAGCACCGCGTCCTCGTCGCCTGAGATGACCGTGGAGCGCGGGCCGTTGAGCGCGGCGATGGACACGCCCTCGACCAGCAGCGGCAGGACCTCGTCCTCCGCCGCCTGCAACGACACCATCGCTCCACCGGCCGGAAGCGCCTGCATCAGACGACCCCGCGCGGCCACCAGCGCGGCAGCGTCTTCGAGCGACAGCACGCCGGCGACGTACGCGGCCGACAGCTCACCGATCGAGTGGCCCAGCAGATAGTCCGGCTTCACACCCCACGACGTCACCAGCTCAAACAGCGCGACCTCGAGCGCGAACAGACCCGCCTGGGTGAACTGCGTCTGATCCAGCAGCTCAGCGCCCTCGAAGACGACCTCGCGCAGAGGCCGGTCCAGGTGCCGGTCCAGCTCCGCGCACACCGCGTCGAACGCGTCCGCGAAGACGGGATACGTCTCGTACAACTCCCGGCCCATGCGGGCTCGTTGCGAGCCCTGGCCCGAGAACAGCACAGCCGTCCTGCCGGGCGACACCGAACCCTCAACGACTCGCTCACCGATCAGCACCGCCCGGTGTTCCAGCACCGCACGCGTCGTCGCCAGCGAGAAACCGACATCCACCGGCGACAGCTCAGGGCGCTCGGCGACGAACGACCGCAGCCGCTCCACCTGCCCCGCCAGAGCGTCCTCCGACTTAGCCGACACCGCCCACGGCACCACCGGCAACGTCACCGGAGCCTCGGTCGGCTCCGGCGCTTCCGTCTCCGGCGCCTGTTCCACGATCACGTGCGCGTTCGTGCCGCTGATACCGAACGACGAGACACCCGCACGGCGCGGTGCGCCGGTCTCCGGCCACGCCATCGACTCCGTCAGGAGCTCGACGGCCCCGGCCGACCAGTCCACATGGGTGGACGGCTCGTCGACGTGCAGGGTTTGGGGCAGGACTCCCGCCCGCATCGCCATGACCATCTTGATGATCCCGGCGACGCCCGCGGCGGCCTGCGTGTGACCGATGTTCGACTTCACCGAACCGAGCCACAGCGGACGCCCCTCGGGGCGCTCCTGGCCGTACGTCGCGAGCAGCGCCTGCGCCTCGATGGGGTCGCCCAGCGTCGTGCCCGTGCCGTGCGCCTCCACCGCGTCGATGTCCGCCGCCGACAGGCCGGCTCCGGCGAGGGCCTGGCGGATGACGCGCTGCTGGGACGGTCCGTTGGGGGCGGTCAGGCCGTTGGACGCGCCGTCCTGGTTGATCGCCGAACCGCGGACGACCGCGAGCACCTCGTGGCCGTTGCGGCGGGCGTCCGAGAGGCGCTCGACCAGCAGTACGCCCACGCCCTCGCCCCAGGCCGTGCCGTCCGCCGCCTCGGCGAACGCCTTGCAGCGGCCGTCGGGAGCCAGGCCGCCCTGCCGGGAGAACTCCACGAACGTGCCCGGCATCGACATCACGGTGACGCCACCCGCCAGCGCCATCGAGCACTCGCCGTCGCGCAGAGCCTGCGCCGCGAGGTGCAGGGCGACCAGGGACGACGAGCACGCGGTGTCGACCGTCACCGCCGGGCCCTCAAGGCCCAGCGTGTATGAGACGCGGCCGGACAGGACGCTGGCCGAGCTGCCCGTGGCGCCGTAGCCCACGACCTCGTCGCCCGCGCCGCCCAGCACGTAGCCGTAGTCCTGGCCGTTGGTGCCGGTGAACACGCCGACACGGTCGCCCTTGAGTGACGTCGGGTCGATGCCCGCCCGCTCGAAGACCTCCCAGGAGGTTTCCAGGAGCAGCCGCTGCTGCGGGTCCATGGCCAGCGCCTCGCGCGGCGAGATCCCGAAGAACGCCGGGTCGAAGTCCGCCGCGTCGTGCAGGAAGCAGCCCTCCGCGACGTAGGAGGTGCCGACGCCGTCGGGGTCCGGGTCGTACAACGAACCCAGGTCCCAGCCGCGGTTCTCCGGGAAGCCCGATATGCCGTCGGCACCGGCCGTGAGCAGCTCCCACAGCGCTTCCGGGGACTCCGCGCCGCCGGGGAAACGGCAGCTCATACCCACGATGACGATCGGGTCGTCAGTGCGGTCCACGGCCACCGGCGCGCTGTCCGCCGCGACGACGCCGTCGCCGAACACCTCGGTCCTGAGATGTCCGGCGAGTACCGCCGGGGTCGGGTAGTCGAAGATCAGGGTGGCGGGCAGGGAGAGACCGGACTCCTTGGCCAGCCGGTTGCGCAGCTCGACCGCCGTGAGCGAGTCGAAGCCCAGTTGCTGGAACGCCCGGTCGGCCGGGACCGCGTCGGCGCTGCGGTGCCCGAGGACGGCCGCGGTGTCGCGGCGCACCAGTTCGAGCAGTTCGGCGTCGCGCTCGGCGGTGGAGAGGCCGGCGAGCTGTCGCCGCAGCGCGGAGTCCTGGTCGCCGTGCCCGCCTCCGGCGGCGCCTTCGGAACTCTCGGCGAGGTCGCGTACCTCGGGCAGGCCCGTGAGGAGCGGGCTCGGGCGCAGCGCGGTGAACGCGGGCGCGAACCGCTCCCAGTCGACGTCGGCGACGGCGACATGGGTGTCGTCCTCCGTCAGCGCCTGGTGGAGCGCGGTGATCGCCGATCCCGGTGCCAGGGTGGGCAGTCCGCGCCTGCGCAGCTCGGCCTCGCCGACGTCCTCGATCATGCCGCCCTCGCCCCACGGCCCCCAGCTCACGGAGGTCGCGGTCAGGCCACGAGTCCGCCGGTCCTGGGCGAGGGCGTCGAGGTGGGCGTTGGCCGCGGCGTAGGCGGCGTGACCGCCGCTGCCCCAGACGGCGGAGATGGACGAGAACAGCACGAAGGCGTCCAGGCCTTCGCCATCGTCGGCCAGATGCCCGCTGCTGTCCGGGCCGCCGAAGAGAGCGTCGAGGTGCGTGGCGCCTTCCACCTTCGCCCGCAGCACCTCGGTGAACTCCTCGGCGCTCATGTCGGACAGCGGCGTCATCTGTCCCAGGCCGGCGGTGTGGACGACGGAGCGGACCGGCGTACCGGCTTGGCGGAGTCCTTCCACCAGAGCTTCCAGCGCCGCCCGGTCGCTCACGTCACACGCGGCCACCTCGACCGCCGCGCCCAACGCCTCCAGCTCGGCCACCAACTCGACCGCACCCGGAGCCTGCAGACCACGACGGCTCGTCAACACCAACCGCTCAGCACCATGACCAGCCGCCCAACGAGCCACATGCGCACCCAGCGCACCCGTCCCACCCGTCACCAAAACCGTGCCCCGCGGCGACCAACCACCCGACCCCGCACGACTGCTGCCCGGCGCGTGCACCAAGCGCCGCCCATACACACCCGAGGCACGTACGGCGACCTGGTCCTCACCGGCAGAACCCGTGCCCGTGCCCGCCAGGGCGGCGCAGACACGGCTCACCGCCCGCTCGTCCAGCGTCTCGGGCAGATCGATCAACCCACCCCAACGGCCCGGATGCTCCAGCGCGGCAACCCGACCCAGACCCCACACCTGCGCCTGCACCGCATCCACCGCACCATCAGAGCGGCCCACCGACACCGCACCCCGCGTCACGCACCACAACGGCACGGACAACTCCGCATCACCCAGCGCCTGCACCAGAGCCAGCGTGCCCAGCGCCCCACCCTCCCGGCCCAGGGCCAGCAACGACACCACACCGGCGAAGTCGGCGACGTCCTCCGCGAGCCGCGCGGCCAGCGCCTCACGGCTCGCCTCACCTCCCTCGACCAGCCACTCCACGACCTCCGCACCACGCGCACGCATCCCCGCAACCACCGGGTGATCCGCACACGCCGACGGCGACACCACCAGCCAGGCCCCTTCCAGCCCGGCACGGTCGGCACCGGAGACCGGCTGCCACGTGACCCGGTAGCGCCACGCGTCGGCGACCGCCACCTCACGGGACTGCCGACGCCACGACGACAGGACCGGCAGCGCCGCGCCCAGCGACTCCAGCTGGTCCGAGCCCAGAGCCGCCGCGAAGGCGTCCACGTCCTCCTGCTCCACGGCTGCCCAGAACGCACCGTCCACCGAGGAGGCGAGCGAGGCGGACGCGTCCGCCATGAACGGCGAACCGGCCTCCGGCCAGTAGTGCTCGTGCTGGAAGGCGTAGGTGGGCAGGTCGACTCGGTGGGCGCCGGTGCCGGCGTAGTACGCCGTCCAGTCGACTGCCCTGCCGCGTACGTGGAGTTCGGCGAGGGCGGTGAGCAGGCTCTCCGGCTCCTCGCGGTTCTTGCGGAGGGCGGGTGCGAAGGTGAGCTCGCCGGTGACGCAGTCCTGCGCCATCGCGGAGAGCACACCGTCCGGGCCCAGCTCCAGGAACGCCGTCACGCCTTCCGCCTCAAGGGTGCGGATGCCGTCCAGGAACCGCACAGCTTCGCGGACGTGGCGGACCCAGTACTCCGGGTCCTGGACCTCCTCCGCCGACAGGACCTCGCCCGTCACATCCGAAATGATCGACAGCTGCGGGGCGTTGAAGGTCAGCCCCTGCGCGACCGCCCGGAACTCGTCGAGCATCGCGTCCATACGCGGAGAGTGGAAGGCGTGACTGACCCGCAGCCGCTTGGTCTTACGGCCCTCGCCCTCGAAGTGCGCGGCGATCCGCAGGACCTCTGCCTCGTCGCCCGAAATCACCGTGGAACGCGGGCCGTTGAGCGCGGCGATGGACACGCCCTCGACCAGCAGCGGCAGCACCTCGTCCTCCGCCGCCTGCAACGACACCATCGCACCGTCCGCCGGAAGCGCCTGCATCAGACGACCCCGCGCGGCTACAAGAGCGGCAGCGTCTTCGAGGGACAGCACCCCAGCCACGTACGCGGCCGACAGTTCACCGATGGAGTGACCCAGCAGGTAGTCCGGCTTCACACCCCAAGACGTCACCAGCTCGAACAGCGCCACCTCAAGCGTGAACAGACCCGCCTGCGTGAACTGCGTCTGATCCAGCAGGGCCCCGCCGTCGAAAACCACCTCGCGAAGAGGCCGGTCCAGATGCCGGTCCAGCTCCGCGCACACCGCATCGAACGCGTCCGCAAAGGCCGGGTACGCCTCGTACAACTCCCGGCCCATGCCCGCCCGTTGCGAGCCCTGACCCGAGAACAGCACACCCGTCCTGCCGGGCGACACCGATCCCTCGGCCACCCGCTCGCCGCCGATCAGCACCGCCCGGTGCTCCAGCGCCGCGCGCGTCGTCGCCAGCGAGAAGCCCACATCCACCGGCGACAGCTCAGGGCGCTCAGCAACGAACGACCGCAGCCGCTCCACCTGCGCCGCCAGTGCCGCCTCGGAGCGTCCCGAGACCACCCAGGGCACCGCCGGCAGCGCCGCCGGATCCCCGGCCGTCTCCGGCTCCTCCGCCTCCGGTGCCTGCTCGACGATCACGTGGGCGTTCGTGCCGCTGATCCCGAAGGACGAGACGCCCGCACGGCGCGGCTCGCCCGTCTGCGGCCAGGTCACCGGCTCGCTGACCAGCTCAACGGCCCCTGCCGACCAGTCCACGTGGGAGGACGGCTCGTCCACGTGCAGCGTCTGGGGCACCACACCGTGGCGCATCGCCATGACCATCTTGATGACGCCCGCGACACCGGCGGCGGACTGCGTGTGACCGATGTTCGACTTGATCGAGCCGAGCAGCAGCGGCCGGCCCTCGGGGCGCTCCTGGCCGTAGGTGGCCAGCAGTGCCTGCGCCTCGATGGGGTCGCCCAGCGTCGTACCCGTGCCGTGCCCCTCGACGACGTCGACCTGCGTCGGGGAGAGCCGGGCCCCGGACAGCGCCTGGCTGATGACGCGCTGCTGGGACGGGCCGTTGGGGGCGGTCAGGCCGTTGGACGCGCCGTCCTGGTTGACGGCGGAACCGCGGATGACCGCGAGAACCTCGTGGCCGTTGCGGCGGGCGTCCGAGAGGCGCTCCAGGAGCAGCAGCCCCACGCCCTCGCCCCAGCCCGTGCCGTCCGCCGCCTCCGCGTACGCCTTGCAGCGGCCGTCCATGGCGAGGCCACGCTGACGGGAGAACTCCACGAAGACGCCGGGGTTGGACATGACGGTGACGCCGCCGGCGACGGCCTGGGTGCACTCGCCCGAGCGCAGGGCCTGGATCGCCCAGTGCACGGCGACCAGCGACGACGAGCACGCGGTGTCGACCGTCACCGCGGGACCCTCGAGGCCCAGCGTGTAGGAGACGCGTCCGGAGAGGACGGATGCCGCGTCGCCGGTCAGGGCGTGCGCGTCCGAGCCGGGGGCGGCCCCGGCGCCGATGCCGTAGCCCTGGGTGGAGGCTCCGATGAAGACGCCGGTGCGGGTGCCGCGCACGGAGAGCGGGTCGATGCCGGCACGTTCCAGCACCTCCCAGGTGGTCTCCAGGAGGAGCCGCTGCTGCGGGTCCATCGCCAGCGCCTCACGCGGGCTGATCCCGAAGAGGCCCGGGTCGAACTCGGCGGCGTCGTAGAGGAATCCGCCCTGGTTCGCGTAGGAGGTGCCCACGTGTTCCGGGTCGGGGTCGTACAGCTTCTCGAGGTCCCAGCCGCGGTCCGTGGGGAACTCCGCGACGGCGTCGCCACCGGACGCCACCAGTTCCCACAGCTGCTCCGGGGAGCGCACGTCACCGGGGTAGCGGCAGCTCATCGAGACGATGGCGACCGGCTCCGACTCCTCCGACTCGGCATGGCGAAGCCGCTGGCGCGTCTGCTGGAGCTCGGCGACCACCCGTGCCAGGTAATCGCGCAGCTTCTCTTCATCCGCCATCAGTACATCGCTCCCGTGAGTCGTGCAGGAAAGTTCGTGCTTGTCACGTCAAGAGATCCCGAGGTCGTTGTCGATCAGGTCGAACAGCTCCTCGTTCGTCGCGGACTCGAGCCTGTCCGCGGCGTCCGTCCGCTCCGCCGGCCCGTGGCTCTCGTTGAGCCTGGACAGGAGGGACTCCAGGCGCATGACCACCCGTACGCGCCCGATGTCGTCATGTGCGCGGGCGGCGAGGACCTGTTCGAGGCGGTCGAGTTCGGCGCCGGGCGGCAGATCGCCCTCCGTGTCCCGCAGGATCTCCGTCTGCAGGTGGCGGGCGAGCGCGGCCGGCGTCGGATGGTCGAACACGGAGGTCGCGGGCAGCCGCAGGCCGGTCGCGGCGTCGAGCCGGTTGCGCAGTTCGACCGCGGTGAGCGAGTCGAAGCCGAGTTCGCGGAAAGCCCGGGCCGGTTCGACGCCGTCCGGCGTCGCATGCCCGAGCACCGTCGCCGCGTGCTCCCGCACCAGGTCGAGGAGCAGCCGTTCCCGGTCGGCCTCGGCCAGCACGGTCAGTTCGGCGCGGAGCGTGTGTGCCTCGCCCGTCTCCTCGGTCCGGCTCGCGTCCGGGGCCGCGACCGCCGCCCTCACCTGCGGAATGTCGCCGATCAGGGGGCGTTCGCGGGCCATGGTGAAGACGGGCGCGAAGCGCTCCCAGTCGACGTCGGCCACCACCACGGACGTGTCGTCGTTCTCCAGGGCCTGCCGCAGCGCGGTCATGCCCGTCTCCGGCTGGATGAGGCGCACGCCCTGGCGGTCGAGGAGGATCTTCGCGTCGTCGCTGACCATGCCGCCGCCGGCCCATGGGCCCCACGCCACCGACAGGGCGGGCACGCCCTCGGCCCTGCGCTGCTCGGCGAGGGCGTCCGTGTAGGCGTTGGCCGCCGCGTAGGCGCCGTGGTCGCCGACGCCCCAGATCGCCGAGACGGACGAGAAGTAGACGACCGCGTCGAGACTCTCCCGGTCGAGCAGCTCGTCCAGGTGCCTGGCCCCGGCGACCTTCGCGGACGCGATGTCCGCGAAGAGGACGTCGTCCGTCACCGCCAGGGGCGCGAGCACGCCGACTCCGGCGGCGTGCACGACGGTGCGCACCACGTCGCCGTCCGCGGCGAGCTTCGCCAGGAGCGCGGCGACCGCGGCGCGGTCGGTCACGTCGCACGCCGCGACGGTGACCCTGGCGCCCGACTTCTCGATGTCCGCGGCCAGTTCGTCAACGCCTGCGGCCTTGCCACCGCTGCGGCTGGTGAGGACGACGTGCTCGGCTCCGTTGCCGGCGAGCCACCGCGCGACATGGCCGCCGAGCGCGCCGGTGCCTCCGGTGATGATCGCCGTGCCCGACGGCTTCCAGGGCTTGGCGGGCACCGGCCCGTCGAGCGGAGCGGGCACTACGCGCCGGGTGAGCACACCGGTCTCGCGCACGGCCACCTGGTCCTCGTGGTCGGTACGCGCGAGAACGGACACCAGGCGGTTCAGCGCGGTCGCGTCCACCCGCTCCGGCAGGTCGACCAGACCGCCCCACAGCTTCGGGTGCTCCAGCGAGGCGACCCGCCCGAGCCCCCACGTCTGGGCCTGCGCCGGCCGCGCGAGGACGTCGGAGCGGCGTACCGAGACGGCGGTCCGCGTGGCACACCACAGGGGCGCCTCGAGACCCAGCTCGGTCATCGCGCGCAGCAGGGCCAGAACGGCGAACGAACCGACGGGCAGCGCACCGTGCACGGGGTGCGGCCGCTCGTCGAAGCTGAGCAGCGACAGCACTCCGGAGAGCTTCCCCGGCTCGGCGACCGCTGCGCCGAGCCGCTCGGCGAGGTCCTTGACGGTGTCCCCGCCGCCGTCCACGGGCAGCACGATCACGTTCGCGCCGTGCTCGCCGAGCGCCGTCGCGCAGTCGGTCAGGACGGTGCCGGCGGTATCCGCCTCGGGCACCGCGAGCACCCACGTCCCGTTCAGCAGCGGGGTGTTCTGCACGGCCGTCGCGCCGGAGGTGCCCGGGGTGCCCTGGGGGCCCGCATCCGCGAGCGGCTGCCACGTCACGCGGTACCGCCATCCGGCGACGGCCGAGTCCTCGCTGCGCTTGCGGTGCCAGCTGGAGAGCGCGGGGAGCACGCTCGCCAGAGAGGACTCTCCGCTGTCCGCGAGGTCGAGGGTCCTGGCCAGCTCGTCCACGTCGCCACGCTCGATCACGCCCCAGAACTCGGCGTCCACCGGGTCCTGCCCACCGTCCGCCGGGACGGCCACCGCTACGGGCGCGGCGCTCGGCCAGTAGCGATCGTGCTGGAAGGCGTACGTGGGCAGATCCACGCGACGGGCACCCGTGCCGGCGAAGTACGCCGACCAGTCGACCGCCTTACCGCGTACGTGGAGTTCGGCGAGGGCGGTGAGCAGGCTCTCCGGCTCCTCACGGTTCTTGCGGAGGGCGGGTACGAAGGTGCTCTCGCCGGAGTCGGAGGTGACGCAGTCCTGCGCCATCGCGGACAGCACACCGTCCGGGCCCAGCTCCAGGAACGCCGTCACGCCTTCCGATTCCAGGGTGCGGATGCCGTCCAGGAAACGGACCGCTTCGCGGACGTGGCGGACCCAGTACTCCGGGTCCTGGACCTCCTCCGCGGACAGGACCTCGCCCGTCACGTCGGACACGATGGCCAACTGCGGCGCGCTGAAGGTCAGTCGCTCCGCGACCTTGCGGAAGTCGTCGAGCATCGCGTCCATACGCGGCGAGTGGAAGGCGTGACCGACCCGCAGCCGCTTGGCTTTGCGGTCCTCACTCTCGAAGTGCGCGGCGATCCGCAGGACCTCCGTCTCATCACCCGAGATCACGGTGGCGGACGGCCCGTTGAGGGCGGCAATCGACACACCGTCGACCAGCAGCGGGAGGACCTCGTCCTCCGTCGCCTGCAACGACACCATCGCGCCGCCCGCCGGGAGCGCCTGCATCAGACGGCCCCGCGCCGCCACCAGCGCGGCGGCGTCCTCCAGCGACAGCACGCCAGCCACGTACGCAGCCGACAACTCACCAACCGAGTGACCCAGCAGATAGTCGGGCTTCACACCCCACGCCTCGACCAGACGGAAGAGCGCGACTTCGAGCGCGAACAGGCCCGCCTGCGTGAACTGCGTCTGATCCAGCAGGTCGCCGCCGTCGAAGACGATCTCGCGCAGCGGCCGGTCCAAGTGACGGTCCAGCTCCGCGCACACCGCGTCGAACGCGTCCGCAAAGACCGGGTACGCCTCGTACAGCTCCCGGCCCATGCCCGCCCGTTGCGAGCCCTGACCCGAGAACAGCACCCCCACCCGACCCGGCGACACCGAGCCCTGAACGGTCCGCTCACCGATCAGCACCGCACGGTGCTCCAACACCGCACGCGACGTCACCAGCGAGAAGCCCACATCCACCGGCGACGGCTCAGTGCCTCCAGGGCGCTCCGCGACGAACGACCGCAGCCGCTCCACCTGCGCCGACAAGGCCCCCGAGGAACGCCCCGACACCACCCACGGCACCACCGGAAGCGCCACCGGGGTCGCGGCCGCGGCCGGCTCCTCCGCCTCCGGAGCCTGCTCCAGCACCACATGCGCGTTCGTGCCGCTGACGCCGAACGACGACACCGCGGCGCGCCGCGGTTCGCCCGTCTCCGGCCAGTCGACCGAGTCCGTGAGGAGCTCGACGGCGCCCGCCGACCAGTCCACGTGGGAGGACGGCTCGTCGACGTGCAGGGTCCGCGGCAGTACGCCTTCGCGCATCGCCATGACCATCTTGATGACGCCGGCGACGCCGGCGGCGGCCTGCGTGTGGCCGATGTTCGACTTCAACGAACCCAGCCGCAGGGGGCGGTCCTCCGGGCGGTCCTGGCCGTAGGTCGCGATGAGCGCCTGTGCCTCGATGGGGTCGCCGAGGGTCGTGCCGGTGCCGTGGCCTTCCACGACGTCGATCTGTGCGGGCGAGAGGCCCGCTCCTTCGAGGGCCTGGCGGATGACGCGCTGCTGGGACGGGCCGTTGGGGGCGGTCAGACCGTTGGACGCGCCGTCCTGGTTGACGGCGGAACCGCGCACGATCCCCAGCACCTGGTGGCCGTTGCGGCGGGCATCCGACAGGCGCTCCAGGAGCAGCAGACCCACGCCCTCACCCCAGCCCGTGCCGTCCGCCGCCTCCGCGAAGGACTTGCACCGACCGTCCGTGGCCAGCGCGCCCTGCCTGCTGAACTCCATGAACGCCGCGGGGGTCGACATCACGGTGGCGCCACCCGCCAGGGCCATGGCGCACTCCCCCGACCGCAGCGCCTGCACCGCGAGGTGCACAGCGACCAGGGACGACGAGCACGCCGTGTCCACCGTCATCGCCGGGCCTTCCAGGCCGAACGTGTACGAGAGGCGGCCCGACACGACGCTGGCCGCGTTGCTCGTGGCGAGGGAACCCGCCCCGGCGTCGGGCGAGCCGAGCAGAACTGTCGCGTAGTCCTGGCCGTTGGTGCCGGTGAACACGCCGGTGCGGCTTCCGCGTACCGATGCCGGGCTGATCCCGGCGCGCTCGAAGGTCTCCCAGGCGGTCTCCAGGAGCAGCCGCTGCTGCGGGTCCATGCCCAGGGCCTCGCGGGGCGAGATGCCGAAGAGGGCGGCGTCGAACTCCGCGACGTCGTGGACGAATCCGCCCTCGTGGGCCTGGGTGGTGACGGGCTGCCCATGGTCGCCGCGGTACAGCCGGTCCATGTCCCAGCCACGGTCGTGCGGGAACTCGCTCATCCCGTCGCCGCCCGATGCCACCAGGCGCCACAGGTCCTCCGGCGTCCGGACGCCGCCCGGGTACCGGCAGCCCATGGAGACGATGGCGATGGGCTCGTCGGCGTGCGCCGACCGTCGGTCCGCCGTCTCCCCTGCCGCTTCCGCGGTCGGGTCGGCGGCGCCGAGCCGAGGTGCGAGGAGGTGCCGGGCGATGTCGTCCGATGTGGGGTGGTCGAAGACGAGGGTGGTGGGCAGGGTCAGGCCGGTGGCGGCGTTCAGGCGGTTGCGGAGTTCGACGGCGGTGAGCGAGTCGAAGCCCAGCTCGCTGAAGGCCCGGTCCGGGGCGACGGCGTCGGGCGACGGGTGGCCGAGCACGGCCGCGGCCTCCGCCCTGACCAGGTCGAGCAGCGTCCGGTCGCGCTCGGCCGTCGGCAGGGCGGCGAGCCGCTCGCGCAGTGCCTCCGCGACGTCCCGTCCGCTCGCGCCGTCGCTCTCCGGCGCCCGCAGGGCTTCGGCGGCTTCGGGGATGTCATCGATGAGGGGCCTGGGGCGCGCCATGGTGAAGGCGGGTGCGAACAACGCCCAGTCGACGTCCGCGACGGTCAGGCAGGTCACCCCCGCGCCGACCGCCTGGACCAGGGCGCCGACCGCGAGTTCCGGGTCCATTCCACCGAGTCCGCGGCGGGCGAGCATCTCCTGTGCCGTGCCCACGGCCATGCCGCCTCCGGACCAGCCGCCCCAGGAGATCGAGGTGGCCGTCAGGCCGCGGGCCCGCCGGTGCTCCGCGAGGCCGTCGAGGTAGGCGTTGCCGGTGGCGTAGGCCCCCTGTCCCGCGCCGCCCCACACACCGGCGCCGGAGGCGAAGAGGACGAAGGCGTCCAGCGAGTCGCGGGTGTCGGCGCCGAAGAGCGCGTCGAGGTTGGCGGCGCCGATCGCCTTGGCGGCGAGGGCGTCGGCGAAGGCGGCCGGATCCGCGTCGGCGAGCCCCGCCTGTGTGGTGACGCCCGCGGCGTGGACCACCGTGCGGATGGGTCTGCCGTCCGCCTTCTGAACGCGGGCGACGAGTTCGGCCAGCGCCTCGCCGTCGGCGACGTCGCAGGCCGCGATCGTCACCCGGGCGCCCGACGCGGTCAGTTCGGCCTCGAGTTCGGCGGCACCTGCCGTCTCGGCGCCGCGCCGGCTGGTGAGCACGAGATGCTCCACGCCGGCGCGGGCGAGCCACCGCGCGGTGTGGGCGCCGAGTGCACCCACTCCTCCGGTGATCAGGGCCGTGCCGTGCGGGCGCCAGGGCTCGGACGTCTGCTCGTCACCCTCCGGGGCCCGGACCAGACGGCGTCCGAACACGCCGCCCGAACGCAGCGCCACCTGGTCCTCGCCGGCCGGGTCCGCGAGGACGCCCGGCAGCCTCGACCAGGCACGTGCGTCCAGCGCCTCCAGCTCCCCGGGAAGGTCGATCAACCCGCCCCAGCGGTCGGGGTGCTCCAGGCCGAAGACCCGGCCCAGGCCCCAGGTCTGCGCCTGCACCGCCCCGGAGACCGATTCGGACCTGCCGACGGACACGGCGCCGCGCGTCACACACCACAGCGGAGCGTTCACGCCCTGCTCCACCAGGACCTGCATCAGGGCCAGCAGGGCGGCGACACCGCCAGGGAGCGTCGGGTGGGTGTGGTCGGGTGCCTCGTCGAGCGCGGTCAGCGACACGATGCCGCCGACCGGCCGGCCCTCGGGCAGCGCTTGGCGCAGCGCCCGGGCGAGCTCACCCCGGTCGGCACCGCCCGCCGCGACGGACACCCTCACGACCTCGGCGCCACCTGCGGAGAGCGCCCGACCGACGGCCGCCGCCGTCTCGTCGGCCCCGGCGTCGGGCACGACCAGCAGCCAGGGCCCGCCGATTCCGGTGTCCGTCTGAAGCGTCAGCGGCTTCCAGGTAATGCGGTAGCGCCAGCCGTCGACCTTCGACGCGTCCCGCCGCTGCCGCCGCCACGCGGACAGCACGGGCAGCAGGTCGCCGAGCGCCGCCCGCGTCTCGTCCTCGAAGCCGAGCGTGCCGACCAGCGCCGCCAGGTCTCCCTGCTCGACGGCCTCCCAGAACCGGGCGTCCACCGGATCGGCCGAGGCGACGACCGCAGCGGGGGCCTGCCGCTGGGGCCAGAACTGCTGGTGCTGGAAGGCGTAGGTGGGCAGGTCGACCCGGCGGGCGCCGGTGCCGGCGTAGTACGCGGTCCAGTCGACTGCTGTGCCGTGTACGTGGAGTTCGGCGAGGGCGGTGAGGAGTGCGTCGGGCTCGTCGCGGTTTTTACGGAGGGCGGGTACGAAGGTGATCTCGCCGGTGACGCAGTCCTGCCCCATCGCTGAGAGCACACCGTCCGGACCCAGCTCCAGGAACGCCGTCACGCCTTCCGCCTCAAGGGTGCGGATGCCGTCCAGGAAACGGACCGCCTCACGGACGTGGCGGACCCAGTACTCCGGGTCCTGGACCTCCTCCGCCGACAGGACCTCGCCCGTCACGTCCGAAATGATCGACAGCTGCGGGGTGTTGAAGGTCAGCCCCTGCGCGACCGCGCGGAAGTCGTCGAGCATCGCGTCCATACGCGGCGAGTGGAAGGCGTGACTGACCCGCAGCCGCTTGGTCTTACGGCCCTCGCCCTCGAAGTGCGCGGCAATAACGAGCACCGCGTCCTCGTCGCCCGAAATCACCGTGGAACGCGGGCCGTTGAGCGCGGCGATGGACACGCCCTCGACCAGCAGCGGCAGCACCTCGTCCTCGGTCGCCTGCAACGACACCATCGCACCGTCCGTCGGCAGCGCCTGCATCAGGCGACCCCTCGCGGCCACAAGAGCGGCAGCGTCTTCCAGCGACAGCACTCCAGCCACGTACGCAGCCGACAACTCACCAATGGAGTGCCCGAGCAGGAAGTCCGGCTTCACGCCCCACGACGTCACCAGCTCGAACAGCGCCACTTCCAGCGCGAACAGACCCGCCTGCGTGAACTGCGTCTGATCCAGCAGCTCACCGCCCTCGAAGACCACCTCGCGCAGAGGCTGGTCCAGATGCCGGTCCAACTCCGCGCACACCTGGTCGAACGCCTCCGCGAACACCGGGAAGGCCGCGTGGAGTTCACGCCCCATACCGACCCGCTGCGAGCCCTGACCCGAGAACAGCACACCCACCCGACCCGGCGACACCGAGCCCTGAACCGTCCGCTCACCGATCAGCACCGCCCGGTGCTCCAACACCGCACGCGACGTCACCAGCGAGAAGCCCACATCCACGGGCGACAGCTCAGGCTTCTCGGCAACGAACGACCTAAGCCGCTCCACCTGCCCCGACAGCCCCGCCTCCGACTTCGCCGAGACCACCCACGGCACCACCGGAAGCGCCACCGGAGCCACAACCGCTTCCGGCTCCTCCGCCGCCGGCGCCTGCTCCAGCACCACATGGGCGTTCGTACCGCTCACACCGAACGACGAGACACCCGCACGGCGCGGCTCGCCTGTCTCCGGCCACGCCATGGACTCGGTCAGCAGCTCGACGGCACCCGCCGACCAGTCGACCTGGGGCGTCGGCTCGTCCACGTGCAGGGTCCGCGGCAGCACACCCTCCCGCATCGCCATGACCATCTTGATGACACCGGCCACACCGGCCGCCGCCTGCGTGTGACCGACGTTCGACTTCAGCGAACCGAGCCACAGCGGCCGGCCCTCCGGACGGTCCTGACCGTAGGTCGCGATGAGCGCCTGCGCCTCGATCGGGTCACCCAGCGTCGTACCGGTACCGTGCGCCTCAACCGCGTCGATCTGTTCGGGGGCGAGCCTCGCGCCGGCCAGGGCCTGGCGGATGACACGCTGCTGGGACGGGCCGTTCGGCGCCGTCAGGCCGCTGCTCGCGCCGTCCTGGTTGACCGCGGAACCCTTGACGACGGCCAGCACTTGGTGTCCCAGGCGGCGTGCGTCGGAGAGGCGTTCCACCACGAGCACGCCCGCGCCCTCGGCCCAGCCCGTGCCGTCCGCGCTCGCGGCGAAGGACTTGCAGCGGCCGTCGAACGACAGGCCGCGCTGGCGGCTGAAGTCCACGAACGTGCCGGGAGTCGCCATGACCGTCACACCGCCGGCCAGCGCCATCGAGCATTCGCCCGACCGCAGCGCCTGCACCGCGAAGTGGAGGGCGACCAGCGACGACGAGCACGCCGTGTCCACCGTCACCGCAGGCCCTTCGAGGCCCAGCGTGTAGGAGACGCGGCCGGAGAGGACGCTGCCCGAGTTGCCCGTGCCCAAGTAGCCTTCCACGCCGTCCGGTACGGACTGCAGCTGGCTGATGTAGTCGTGGTACATCAGGCCCGCGAACACTCCCGTCCGGCTCCCCTTGAGCGAGGTCGGGTCGATGCCGGCGCGCTCGAAGGCCTCCCAGGACACTTCGAGGAGCAGCCGCTGCTGCGGGTCCATCGCCAGCGCCTCGCGCGGCGAAATCCCGAAGAAGCCCGGGTCGAAGGCGCCGGCCTCGTGCAGGAAGCCGCCTTCGTGCACATACGACGTGCCGGACTCGCCCGGGTCGGTGCTGAAGAGCCCTTCCACGTCCCAGCCGCGGTCGATGGGGAACGGGGTGATCCCGTCCCCGCCCGCGGCGACCAGCTCCCACAGCTGCTCGGGGCTGTTGACCCCACCGGGGTAGCGGCAGCTCATGCCCACGATCGCGATGGGCTCGCGCTCCCGGTCCTCCATCTCGCGCAGCCGATGGCGAGTCTCGCGCAGGTCCGCCGTGGCCCGCTTGAGGTAGGCGAGGAACTTCTCCTCGTTCGCCATGGGGTGTCACTCCTTGAAGAGGTGATCGACGTGATCGGGATGTTCGAGCGGTCGGGGGTGTTCGGGGCGGGCGGAGGCGGAAACGGAGGGAACCCGGAACCCCTCAGGACGTTTCGAGCTCCTCGTCCAGCAGGTCGAAGATCTCGTCGGCCGTGGCCGATTCGAGGTCCTGGCCGCCCGGTGCCTCGGCCTCGGTTCCACCGCCGTTCCACGCGGACATGAGCCCCCGCAGCCGGTCGGTGACCACGGCCCGGTCGGCGTCGTCCGACGCGACTGCGCCCAACGCCCTTTCCAGCCGGTCGAGTTCGGCGAGGAGGGCCAGCCCCGAGGTCGCCCCGTCCTCAACGAGCTCGTCCCGCAGGTGGGCTGCCAGCGCCTCCGGGGACGGGTGGTCGAAGACCAGCGTCGAGGGGAGCCGCAGGCCGGTCTCGGCGTTGAGCCGGTTGCGCAGCTCCACCGCCGTGAGCGAGTCGAAGCCGATCTCGAGGAAACCGCGGGTGACTTCCACGGCCGCGGGAGAGCCGTGCCCGAGCACGTCGGCTATGGCGGTGCGCAGGATGTCGAGCAGGATCCTGTCCCGTTCCGCGGCGTCCGCGGCGGCCAGGCGCTGCTTGAGGTCCGCGGCCGACGCGCCCGTCGGACCGCTCTTGCCCGCCGCCGCCGGCCGGACCGGCCCGCGGATCAGCCCCCGCAGCAGCGGCGGGATCGCGTCGGGACGCACCTGCGGGGAGCCCGCGGTGAGCCGCGTCGGCATGAGCACCGCGTGCCCCGCCGCCCGGCCCGTGTCGAACAGCTCGATGCCCTGTTCCTGTGTGAGGGGCGCGAGCCCCGAGCGGGCCATGCGGGCGATGTCGGCCTCGTCCATCCGGCCCGCCATGCCGCTCTCCGCCCAGGGGCCCCAGGCGAGGGAGACGGCGGGGAGGCCCTGGGCGCTCCGGTGCTGGGCCAGCCCGTCGAGGAAGGCGTTGGCGGCCGCGTAGTTGGCCTGTCCCGGGCCGCCGAAGGTGCCGGCGGCCGAGGAGAACAGTACGAACTCGCGTAGCGCGAGTTCCTTGGTCAGCTCGTGCAGGTGCCAGGCCGCGTCGACCTTGGGACGGAGCACGTCCGCGAGCCGCTGCGGGGTCAGGGACGCGAGGACGCCGTCGTCCACGATGCCCGCGGCGTGCACCACCGTCGTCAGCGGGTGCGCCGCGGGGATCTCCGCGAGCACCGCGGCGAGCGCGGAACGGTCCGACGTGTCGCAGGCGGCGAAGGTGACCTCCGCACCCGACTCGGCCAGCTCCTCGGCGAGTTGCGCCGCGTTCGGCGCGTCGCCGCCGCGGCGGCTGACCAGCAGCAGGTGGCGCGCGCCTCGCTCGGCGAGGCGGCGGGCCACCAGACCGCCGAGGAAACCGCTGGCGCCGGTGATCAGCACGGTGCCCGGCTGATCGACGGTGCCTCCCTGGCCGGTGTCCAGCCGGTCCGCGTCGTCCCGGTCTGCGTCTTCCCGGTCGGCGGCGTCGGGGTCGGCCACCGACTCGGCGTCCGGCTCGGCGACCGCGACCCGGTCCAGGCGCGGGGCGAGTATCTCGCCTGCGCGGACGGCGAGTTGCGGCTCACCGCAGGCGACGGCCGTCACGAGGCTCTGCGCGGACACGTCCGCGTCGTCGATGTCGACGAGCACGAACCTGCCCGGGGCCTCGGACTGCGCGGAGCGCAGCAGCCCCCACACGGCCGCCTGCGCCAGATCGGTCACGTCCTCGCCGGCGACCGCCACCGCGCCCCGCGTCGCGACGACCATCAGGACGTCGGTGAACCGCTCGTCGGCCAGCCATGCCTGGACGGTTTCCAAGGCCTCGGCCGTACGTTCATGAACGGCCTCGGAGGCCGCCGAGTCCGTGGCGGACGGGGCGAAGGCGAGCAGGACGGCGGGCGGCGGAGTGGGCGCGGCAGCCAGGTCGTCGAGGCCGGCGAAGGCGTCGACGCCGACACCGGATGCCGCGAGACCGAGGTGGTCCGCGCCGAGCACGGCCCAACGGGCGTCGGGGAAGGTGCGGTCGACGGCGGCGGGTGACCAGCCGAGGCGGAACAGCGAGTCGTGGTGCGTGGACTGCCGCGCCCCGTCGAGCTGTGCCGATGTGACGGTGCGCAGCACCAGAGACTCGATGACCGCGACGGGCGTGCCCTTCGGGTCCGCGAGGGTCAGCGAGACCCCCTCCGGGCCCTTGGCACTCGTGGTGCCGTTGGTACCCGTCGAGTCCTGGGAGTCCTTGGGGGTGATCCGCACGCGCAGGGCGTCGGCGCCCGCCGCGTACAGTGTCACGCCGTTCCAGGCGAACGGCAGACGGTTGCGGCCCCCGCCGTCGCCGTCGGCGTCGTGCGACGTGCTCAAGCCCATCGCGTGGAGCGCCGAGTCGAGGAGCGCGGGGTGCAGTCCGAACCGTGCCGCCGCGGTCTCCGTGCCGTCGGGCAGGGCGACTTCGGCGAAGACCTCCTCGCCGAGCCGCCATGCCCCGCGCAGGCCCTGGAACACCGGGCCGTAGCCGTAGCCGATGGCCGTGAGGTAGTCGTAGAGCCCGTCGACGGGCACTTCGGTGGCGCCTTCCGGCGGCCAGACCGTGAGGTCGCCCGCGGCCGGCCGGTCGCCGCCCGACGTGAGGGTGCCGCTCGCGTGGCGCGTCCAGGCCGCCCCCGCTCGGCCGAGGTCGCGGGAGTGGATCTCCACGGCCCGGCGGCCTGCCTCGTCGGCGGGCCCCACCCACAGCTGGAGGCCGACGGCCCCTTCGGGGGACAAGATGAGCGGTGCCTCGATGGTCAGCTCTTCGAGGTGGTCGCAGCCCACGTCGTCACCGGCCTTGACGGCCAGTTCGACGAACGCGGTGCCGGGCATCAGCACCGTGCCCATCACCGTGTGGTCGGCGAGCCAGGGGTGGCTGTCCAGCGACAGCCGGCCGGTGAAGACGTGCTCGTCGGAGTGGCCGAGCTCGACCGCGGCACCCAGCAGCGGGTGATCGGCCGTCCCGAGCCCCGCTGCCCGGACGTCGCCCGCCGCCGCACCGCCTTCGAGCCAGTAGTGACCGTGCTGGAAGGCGTAGGTGGGCAGGTCGACGCGGCGGGCACCGGCGCCGGCTTCGGAGAAGTACGCCGACCAGTCGACCGCCTTGCCGCGTACGTGGAGTTCGGCGAGGGCGGTGAGGAGTGCGTCGGGCTCGTCGCGGTTCTTGCGGAGGGCGGGTACGAAGGTGCTCTCGGCGGAGCCGGAGGTGACGCAGTCCTGCGCCATGGCGGAGAGCACGCCGTCCGGGCCCAGCTCCAGGAACGCGGTCACACCCGCGGCCTCCAGGGTGCGGATGCCGTCCAGGAAACGGACCGCCTCGCGGACGTGGCGGACCCAGTACTCCGGGTTCTGAACCTCCTCGGCCGAGAGGACCTCGCCCGTCACGTCGCACACGATGGCCAACTGCGGCGCATTGAAGGTCAGCCCCTGCGCGACCTTGCGGAAGTCGTCGAGCATCGCGTCCATACGCGGCGAGTGGAAGGCGTGGCTGACCCGCAGCCGCTTGGTCTTACGACCCTCGCCCTCGAAGTGCGCGGCAATAGCGAGCACCGCGTCCTCGTCGCCCGAGATGACCGTCGCGCGCGGGCCGTTGAGCGCGGCGATGGACACGCCGTCCGTCAGCAGCGGCAGCACCTCGTCCTCCGCCGCCTGCAACGACACCATCTCACCGTCCGTCGGGAGCGCCTGCATCAGACGACCCCGGGCCGCCACCAGCGCGGCAGCGTCTTCCAGCGACAGCACCCCAGCCACGTACGCAGCCGACAACTCACCGATCGAGTGCCCGAGCAGGAAGTCCGGCTTCACACCCCACGACGTCACCAGCTCGAACAGCGCCACTTCCAGCGCGAACAGCCCGGCCTGCGTGAACTGCGTCTGATCCAGCAGCTCACCACCGTCGAAAACCACCTCGCGAAGAGGCCGGTCCAGATACCGATCCAACTCCGCGCACACCGCATCGAACGCATCCGCGAACACTGGATAGGCCTCGTACAACTCCCGGCCCATGCCCGCCCGTTGCGAACCTTGCCCCGAGAACAACACGCCTACCCGGCCGCGCGCTCCCGCTTCCCGTACCAGTCCTGCGGCGGTGCCCTGCTCGGCGAGGGCGACGAGCCCGTCGAGGAAGGCGTCGCGGTCGGTCGCGACCACCACGGCGCGGTGTTCGTGGACGGATCGGGTGGTGGCCAGCGAGTACGCGACGTCCAGCGAATCGAGGCCGGGGTCGGCGACGACCGTCGTGCGCAAGCGCTCCGCCTGGTCGCGCAGCGCTTCCTCGTCCCGTGCGGACAGCACCCACGGCAGTGCCGCGGGCCCGCTCTGCGTTCGGGGCGCGGGCGGTGCGACGGCGGCGGGGGCGTGCTCCGGAGCTTGTTCCAGGATGACGTGGGCGTTCGTGCCGCTCACGCCGAACGAGGAGATGCCGCATCTGCGGGGGTGGCCGGTTTCCGGCCAGTCCCGCCGCTCGGTCAGGAGTTCAACGGCGCCTTCCGTCCAGTCCACGTGGGTGGAAGGCTCGTCCACGTGCAGGGTCCTCGGGAGCACTCCGTGCCCGAGCGCCATGACCATCTTAATGATTCCGGCGACGCCCGCGGCGGCCTGGGTGTGGCCGATGTTCGACTTCAACGAGCCGAGCAGCAACGGCAGTCGGCCGTCCCGGTCCCTGCCGTACGTCGTGAGGACGGCCTGCGCCTCGATGGGGTCGCCCAGCGTGGTGCCGGTGCCGTGCGCCTCGACCGCGTCCACCTGGTCGGCGGTGAGGCCCGCGTTGACCAGGGCCTGGCGGATGACGCGCTGCTGCGAGGGTCCGTTGGGGGCGCTGATGCCGTTGCTGGCGCCGTCCTGGTTGATGGCGCTGCCTCTGACGACGGCCAGCACCCGGTGGCCGTTGCGCTCGGCGTCGGACAGCCGCTCCAGGAGCAGTACGCCGACGCCCTCGCCCCAGCCGGTGCCGTCGGCGGCTTCCGCGAACGCCTTGCAACGGCCGTCGGACGACAGGCCGCCCTGGCGGCTGAACTCGGCGAAGACCGCCGGCGTCGCCATGATCGCGGCGCCGCCGGCCAGCGCCATGGAGCACTCGCCCTGGCGCAGGGCCTGCGCGGCCAGGTGCAGGGCGACCAGCGACGACGAGCACGCGGTGTCGATGGTGACGGCCGGCCCTTCGAGGCCGAGCGCGTAGGCGATGCGGCCGGAGATCACGGCGGTGGCCGTGCCGGTGAGGAGGTAGCCCTCGACGCCCTCCGGCGGCTGGTGGACGTCGCTGGCGTACCCCTGCGACGAGGCGCCGATGAAGACACCCGTGCTGCTGCCGCGCACGGCCGCGGGGACGATCCCGGAGCGCTCGAAGGCCTCCCAGGAGGTCTCGAGGAGGAGCCGCTGCTGCGGGTCCATCGCCAGCGCCTCACGCGGGCTGATCCCGAAGAACCCCGCGTCGAAGGCGGCCGCACCGTTGAGGAAGCCGCCCATCGGCGTGAAGCCGGGGCCGCTGCCGTCGTCGGCGAAGGCACGCTCCCAGCCGCGGTCGGCGGGGAACCCGGAGATGGCGTCGGTGCCGGTGGCGGCGAGGTCCCACAGCTGTTCCGGCGTGCGTACGTCACCCGGGAAGCGGCAGCCCATGCCGACGATGACGATCGGGTCGTCGTCGGCGGCGGCGCCGGCCGGGGCGGTCACGGCGGTGTCGTCCCCGTGCCCGAGGGACTCGGCGAGCAGGTGTTCGGCCAGGACGGTGGCGGTCGGGTAGTCGAAGACCAGGGTCGTGGAGAGCCGCAGGCCGGTGGCGGCCTTCAGGCGGTTACGCACCTCCACGGCGGTCAGGGAGTCGAAGCCGAGCTCGCGGAAGGCCCGGTTCGCCTCCAGGGTCGCGGCGTCGGCCAGGCCGAGCACGGCAGCGGCCTCGGTGCGTACGAGGTCGAGGACCGCGGCGGGACGCTCGTTCTCCGGCAGTTCGGCGAGGCTGCGCTGGAACGCGGAGAGGTCGCCCGTCTCGGCGGCTTCGACGGCCGCCGCGTCGTCGAGGATCCGGCGCACTTCCGGCAGGTCCGCGAGGAGCGGGCTGGGCCGGGCCACGGTGAACGTCGGCACGAACCGCTCCCAGCGTACGTCCGCGACCGTCAGCATGGTCTCGTCGTGCCCCACCGCGTCCTGCATCGCGTCGATGGCGAGCTCGGGGTCCATCACGGGCAGTCCGCGTCTGCTCAGGATCTCCTCGGCCGACCCCTTGGCCATGCCGGCGCCGCCCCACGCGCCCCAGGACATCGCGGTGGCGGCCAGGCCGACGGCGCGGCGCTGCTGCGCGAGCGCGTCGAGGTAGGCGTTGGCCGCGCCGTAGGCTCCCTGGCCACCGCTGCCCCAGATGCCGGAGATCGACGAGAACAGGATGAAGGCGTCCAACTGCTCGTCGCCGAAGACCTCGTGGAGGTGGGCGGCACCAAGGACCTTCGCCCGGAGGACATCGGCGTACTCCGCGCGGCTCGTCTCGTCGATCACGCTGAGCTGGCCGACACCGGCGGCGTGCACGACCGCCGTGATGCGGTCGCCCGCGTCGCGCAGCCCCTGGACCGTCGCGGCCAGTACGTCGCGGTCCGCCACGTCGCACGCGGCGAGGGTGACCCTGGCACCGAGTGCGGTCAGCCGCTCCTCCAGTTCCCGCGCGCCGGGGGCGTGGGCGCCCCTGCGGCTGGTGAGCACGACGTGCTCGGCGCCCTGGTCGACCAGGCGGTGTGCGATGAACGATCCCAGGGCGCCGGTGCCGCCGGTGATCAGTACGGTGCCGCGCGGCGTCCACCGGGCCCCGGTGGAGCCCTGGCCGGACCTGGCACGCTGGAGGCGGCGCCCGAAGACGCCGGACGCGCGCACCGCGACCTGGTCCTCGGCGTCCTCGCCGCCGCTGAGCACGCCGCAGATCCGGGTCCACGCGCGGTCGTCGAGGATCTCGGGCAGGTCGATCAATCCGCCCCAGCGCTCCGGGTGTTCGAGGGCGACGACACGGCCGAAGCCCCAGTTCATGGCCTGCTCCGTGCGGACAGGACCGTCCGAGCGGCCCACCGAGACCGCGCTCCGGGTCAGGCACCACAGCGGGGCCGGGCGTCCCGCGTCGCCCAGGGCCTTGACCAGCTCGACATTGGCCGCGAGGCCCGCCGGCATCACCGGATGCTCCGGGTCCGGTCCCTGGAGCAGCGCCAGCAGAGAAACGACTCCGGCCGGCTCCGGCTCGTCGGCCAGCCGGGCGGCGAGGATCCCGCGGTCCGCCTCTGTGCCGGAGACGGTGAACACCGAGACGTCGGCGCCGTGCCGCGTCAGCCCGCGCACGGTCTCGCGCACCGTCTCGTGGTCGGCCTCGGCGGCGGGGACGACGAGCAGCCAACTGCCGGACAGGACAGGCGCGGCCGCCGTGACGGGCTTCCACGTCACGCGGTAGCGCCACGCGTCGAGCGTCGACTCGTCCCGCCGCTGCCGTCGCCACGACGACAGCACCGGGAGCACTTCGCCGAGCGAGTCCCGGGTGGCACCGCCGAGTTCGAGGGTCTCGGCAAGCGCTTCCAGATCGCCGCGCTCCACCACGTCCCAGAACTCGGCGTCCACGGGGTCCGCCGTCCCCGCCACGGAGACCTCTCGGGCCTCCGGCCAGAACTGCTGGTGCTGGAAGGGGTAGGTGGGCAGGTCCACGTGGGTCGTGGGCTGTCCGGCGAAGACGGCCTGCCAGTCCAGTCCGACGCCGTGGACGTGAGCCTCGGCCAGCGAGGTCATGAAGCGATGTGCCTCGTCCTCGTCGCGCCGCAGAGTACCCAACGCCACTGCCTCGCTGCCGGCCGCGTCGAAGGTCTCCTGCAAGCCGAGGTTGAGCACAGGGTGCGGGCTCACCTCGATGAACACGCCAAGACCGTCCCCGGCCGCCGCGCGCACCGCCTGCTCGAACTCCACCGTGGAACGCAGATTGCGGTACCAGTAACCGGCATCCAGGCCGGTCGTGTCGTCCAGCAGAGTGCCGGTGAGTGTGGAGTAGAACGGCACCTGGCCGGACGTCGGCGTCACACCCGCGAGGAGGTCGGCCAACTCCGCCTCGATCAGCTCCACCTGGGCCGAGTGCGAGGCATAGTCCACGGCGATCTTCTTCGCCCGGATGTCCTGCTCGGTGCAGGAGGCCACCAGCTCCTCCAGCGCCTCCGGCTCACCGGACACCACCACCGAGGACGGCCCGTTCACCGCAGCCACCGAGATACGACCCTCCCAGGCCGCCAGACGCTCACGCACCTCCGCCACCGGCAACGACACCGAGACCATGCCACCGCCACCCGACAGGGCCAGCAGGGCACGCGACCTGAGCGCCACCACCCGCGCACCGTCCTCCAGCGACAGACCACCCGCGACCACCGCCGCCGCTATCTCCCCCTGGGAGTGACCGATCACTGCCGCGGGCTCCACGCCACATGCTCGCCACAGCTCCGCAAGCGACACCATCACGGCCCACAGGACGGGCTGGACCACATCCACCCGGTCGAAGCCGGGCGCACCCGGCTCACCACGTACGACGTCCAGCAGACGCCAGTCGGTGAACGGCTCCAGAGCCGCCGCACACTCCGCCATCCGCCCCGCGAACGCCGGCGACGACTCCAGCAGCCCGGCCGCCATGCCCTGCCACTGCGCCCCCTGACCGGGGAACACGAACACCGGACGAGCCGAGGAACCCGCCACGCCCCGCATCACACTCGCGGCAGAGCCGCCCAGCGCGACTGTTTCCAGACCCGACCGCAGCTCCTCCAGCTCACTCGCCAGCACCACCGCGCGGTGCTCGAAACGTGACCGGCCCAGCGCCAACGCCCGCCCCACAGCAGGCAGTTCCCGCAGCACGCCACCGTCCTCGACGGCCAGCCGCAACCGGTCCGCCTGCGCCCGCAGAGCGTCCTCCGACTTGCCCGACAGCAGGAACGGCACACCCGCACCCACGATGGGAACGGACCCACCGGACGTTTCCGCCGCTACGGGCTCCGCCTCCGGCGCCTGCTCCACGATCACATGCGCGTTCGTGCCGCTCATGCCGAACGACGAGACGCCCGCGCGGCGCGGCTCGCCCGTCTCCGGCCAGGCACGCTGCTCGGTGACCAGCTCCACCGCACCGGCGGACCAGTCGACGTGGGAGGACGGCTCGTCCACGTGCAGGGTCCCGGGCAGCACTCCGTGGCGTACCGCCTGAACCATTTTGATCACACCGGCGACGCCCGCGGCGGCCTGGGTGTGACCGATGTTCGACTTCAACGCGCCCAGGAGCAGGGGCCGTTCGGCGGGCCTGCCCTGGCCGTACGTGGCCATGAGGGCCTCGGCCTCGATGGGGTCGCCGAGACGTGTGCCCGTGCCGTGTGCCTCCACCGCGTCGACGTCCTGGGCCGAGAGGCGGGCGTTGGCGAGGGCTTGCAGGATGACGCGCTGCTGGGAGGGGCCGTTGGGGGCGGTCAGGCCGTTGGACGCGCCGTCCTGGTTCACCGCGGAGCCACGTACGACCGCGAGGACTTCGCGGCCGTTGCGGCGGGCGTCGGAGAGGCGCTCCAGGAGCAGCACGCCCACGCCCTCGGACCAGGACGTGCCGTCGGCCGTCGAGGCGAACGACTTGCAGCGGCCGTCGGCGGCGAGCCCGCCCTGGTCGCTGAAGCCGTAGAACGCCGCGGGGGTGGACATGACGGTCGCGCCGCCGGCGAGCGCCAGGGAGCACTCGCCGGACCGCAGGGCCTGCACGGCGAGATGCAGCGTCACAAGAGAGGTGGAGCAGGCCGTGTCGACCGTCACGGCGGGCCCTTCGAGGCCGAGCGTGTAGGCGATGCGGCCGGAGACGACGCTCGCGGACGTGCCGGTCAGGACATAGCCGCCGGTGCCTTCCGGGGGCGGCTGGAGCAGCGTCGAGTAGTCCTGTCCCGTTGTGCCGGCGAAGACGCCGGTGCGGCTGCCCTTCAGCGTGTCGACCGTGATCCCGGCGCGCTCGAAGGCCTCCCAGGACGTTTCGAGCAGCAGGCGCTGCTGCGGGTCCATCGCCAGCGCCTCGCGCGGCGAGATCCCGAAGAACGCCGGGTCGAAGCCGCCGACGCCGTCGAGGAAGCCGCCCTCCATGGCGAACGCGGGGCCCGCGGAGTCAGTGGCGTCGCCGAGGCTCTCCCAGCCTCGGTCGAGCGGGAACGACGAGATGGCGTCGACGCCCGAAGTGGTCAGCTGCCAGAGGTCTTCGGGGCTGCGCACGCCGCCCGGGTAGCGGCAGCTCATGCCGACGATCGCGATGGGCTCGAGGTCGGCCGCCTCGAGCTCCGCCAGACGCTGACGGGTCTGGTGCAGATCCGCGGTGACCCACTTGAGGTAATCCCGCAGCGTCTCTTCGTTCGCCATTCAATCCCACCCTGAGCAGACAGCACTTAATAGCGATGGAGGACCGGGAACCGGGTGGAAAGTCGTTCGACGTCCCCACTAGTGGGGGAGTAATTCCTCGGCATGAATTGGCCGAGGCCACACAACCCTTAACCCATAGCCTTCACATTGCGCACCCTCGAAGGCCGACACGCTCCTGTAATCGCATCGGCATTCCAGCAGATCAACTCGCAATGCGAAGCTATTCGACCCCCCTTGGCCGCACAACCCCTATGGGTTCGGCCCGTCCCCCTAGCCAACCGCCCCTGTCGGCCCAGGGGTCGGCGGTCGGCGCGGCGCCCGGGAGCCGGACCACGCCGCCCGTTCTGGCTGTTCCGGGTCACGGGTCCGCAGGGGGCGGGAGCGCGGCGGCGGTCCGCTCGGCAGCCGCCGCGTGGCCGGCCGCCCCGCCCCGCCGGTGGGCGGGGCGGGTGCGGAGCCGTCAATTCGAGCGACCGAGCTCCTGGTTGATGAAATCGAAGATCTCATCGTCCGATGCCGATTCCAGCTTCTGGCTCACATCGGCCGGTTCGCTCTCGGCACGCCCGTCCGACCACTTGGCGAGGAATGCCTGGAGTCGCATCGTGACCCTTGTCCGCGTCAGGTTGTCGGGCTCCTTTCCTGACATGGCGGCCTCCAGCTTGTCCAGTTCCGCGAGGAGCGATGCGCCCGAAGCGTCCGACGCCTCCGAGTCGAATCGGAGTTCCGTGTGCAGGAACGCGGCCGCCGCTGCCGCCGTCGGACGGTCGAAGGCCAGGCCTGCCGGCAGCCGGAGCCCGGTGGCCCGCGTCAGCCGGTTGCGGAGTTCCACGGCCGTCAGGGAGTCGAATCCGAGCTCCCGGAAGACCCGGTCGGCTCCGATCTCGTCCACCGGGTGGCCGAGGACCGCCGCCGCGTGGGTGCTCACCAGCCGCACCAGTTCGGCCTCCCGCTCCCGCTCGGACAGGGCCTCGAGTCGTCGGCGCAGCTCGTCGACGGCGTCGTCGTCGACGTCCGCCGGCTCGGCGCCGCCCGCCAGGACGTCCGCGGCCTCGGGGACTTCCGCCAGGAGCGTGCTGGGCCGCAGAGCCGTGAACGACGGAGCGAACCGCGCCCAGTCCACGTCGGCGACGGTGAGCAGCGGGTCGGTATCGGCGACCGCCTGGCGCAGCGCGGCGAGGGCCAGCTCCGGCGCCATCGGGGGCAGGCCCCGCCTGCGCAGCAGCTCCGCCTCCTCGGCCTGCCCGGCTTCGCTGTCCCGCACGGTGCCTTCCGCTGTGTCGCCGTCGGCCCACGGGCCCCAGGCCACCGATGTCGCGGTGAGGCCGCGCGCCCGGCGGTTCAGCGCCAGTGCGTCCAGGTAGGCGCCGGCCGCCGCGTACACGCCCTGGCCGCCACCGCCCCAGACACCGGCGATGGTGGAGAACAGGACGAAGGCGTCCAGTTCCGTGTCGGCGAGGACTGCGTCGAGATGGGCCGCGCCGACCACCTTGGCGGCCAGCCGTGCGTCGGCCTCGTCCATGCGGATGGTGTCGAGCGGGGCGAGGTGGTTGCCTCCGACGGTGTGCAGCACCGCCCGCACGGGGCCGCCCTCGTCGGCGAGCCGCCGGACCAGCGCGTCGAGCGCGGCGCGGTCGGTCACGTCGCAGGGCGCGACGACCGCGCGCTCGCCGAGCGCCGTCACCGCCGCCTCGGTCGGTTCCTGTCCTTCGGGCGTCATCAGGACCACCCGGTCGACTGCGGTGCCGGCCAGCCAGTGCGCGACGTACGAGCCGAACGGCGTCGTGGCGTCGGTGACGAGCACCGTGCCGCGCGGGGCCCACTCGCCGCCCGTGGTGTTCGCCGACGCCCGCAGGAGCCGGGGCACGAACACTCCGGCGGGGCGCACCGCGGCCTGGTCCTCTCCGCTGCCGCCGCCGATGAGGGCGAGGACTCGGTCCACCGCCCGCTCGTCCGGCGTCGCGGGCAGGTCGATCAACCCGCCCCAGCTCTGCGGCTGTTCCAGACCCGCGACCCGGCCGAGGCCCCACAGCTGGGCCTGTGCCGGTTCCGGCGCCGCGTCCGAGCGGCCCGTGGTCACGGCTCCACGGGTCAGGCACCACAGGGGCGCCCGTACACCCGCATCGCCCAGTGCCTGCACCAGGTCCAGGGTGGCCGCCATGGGTTCCTGGCCGAGGGCCAGCAGGGAGACGACGCCCGCAATGCCCTCGGGGCCCGCGGCCTCGCCGGCTCCGGCCAGCTGCTCGGCCAGTCCGGCCCGGTCACGCGTGCCCGGGTCCACGGACAGGCGGGTGGCGACGGCGCCGTGCGCCTCGATCCCGGCGACGACCGGGTGGCCGAGGTGCTCGTCGGCCGCCACGACCAGCCAGGTGCCGGACAGCGGCGCTCCGGTGTCGTCCGCGACCGCCTTCCACGCGACCCGGTAGCGCCAGGCGTCGACCGTGGACTGCTCGCGGGACTGGCGGCGCCACGACGACAGCAGTGGCAGCACCTCGCCCAGCGGCTGGTCCGCGGTGAGTCCGGCGCCGTCGACGAGGCCTGACAGGTCCTCCTGCTCCACCGCGGCCCAGAACCGTGCGTCCATGGAGGACACGGCATCCGTCTCCGGGGCGGCGGGACCGCCCGGCTTCGGCCAGTAGCGCTGCCGCTGGAAGGCGTAGGTGGGCAGGTCGACCCGGCGGGCGCCGGTGCCGGCGTGGTACGCCGTCCAGTCGACTGCCGTGCCGCGTACGTGGAGCTCTGAGAGGGCGGTGAGGAGCGCGTCCGGCTCGTCGCGGTTCTTGCGGAGGACGGGTACGAAGGTGATCTCGCCGGAGTCGGAGGCGACGCAGTCCTGCGCCATCGCGGACAGCACACCGTCCGGGCCCAGCTCCAGGAACGTCGTCACACCTTCCGTCTCCAGGGTGCGGATGCCGTCCAGGAAACGGACCGCTTCGCGGACGTGGCGGACCCAGTACTCCGGGTCCTGGATCTCCTCCGCCGACAGGACCTCGCCCGTCACGTCCGAGACGATGGCCAACTGGGGGGCGTTGAAGGTCAGCCCCTCCGCGACCTTGCGGAAGTCGTCGAGCATCGCGTCCATGCGCGGGGAGTGGAATGCATGGCTCACCCGCAGTCGCTTGGTCTTACGGCCCTCACCCTCGAAGTGCGCGGCGATCCGCAAGACCTCCGCCTCATCACCCGAAACCACCGTGGACTGCGGGCCGTTGAGCGCGGCGATGGACACGTCGTCCGTCAGCAGCGGCAGGACCTCGCTCTCCGCGGCCTGGAGGGACACCATCGCCCCGTCCGTCGGGAGTGCCTGCATCAGACGACCTCGGGCGGCCACGAGAGCGGCAGCGTCTTCGAGGGACAGCACCCCGGCGACGTACGCGGCCGACAGCTCACCGATGGAATGCCCGAGCAGGTAGTCGGGCCGCACGCCCCATGCCTCCACGAGACGGAAGAGCGCGACTTCGAGCGCGAACAGACCCGCCTGCGTGAACCGTGTCTGATCCAGCAGCTCGCCACCCTCGAAGACGACCTCGCGCAGCGGCCGGTCCAAGTGCCGGTCCAGCTCCGCGCAGACCGCGTCGAACGCATCCGCGAAGACGGGATAGATCTCGTACAACTCCCGGCCCATACCGGCCCGTTGCGACCCCTGGCCCGAGAACAGCACCGCGAGCTGTCCGGACGTGACCGAGTCCACGATCACGTTCGGGTCCGTGCCGTCCTCGGCCAGTGCCTCGACGCCGCGCAGCAGTGCGTCCCTGTCCTTCCCGACGACGACGGCCCGGTGGGCCAGCGCGGCACGGCTCGTGGCGAGCGAGAACGCCACGTCCGACACGTCGAGTCCGGGCCGGCGCAGCAGGTGCGACCGCAGGAGGCCGGCCTGCGCCGCGAGGGCGCGTGCCGACTTCGCGGACAGCATCCACGGCAGGACCGGGGACGACGAGGCGGTCGGGGGGACCGGCCGCGGCTCCGCGTCGACCTCGGGCGCGGGAGCCTGCTCGATGATCGTGTGGGCGTTGGTGCCGCTGATGCCGAACGACGACACCGCCGCGCGCCGCGGTCCGCCCGTCTCCGGCCACGCCACCCGCTCCCTCAGGAGCTCGACGGCCCCCGCCGACCAGTCCACCTGCGTGGACGGCTCGTCGACGTGCAAGGTCTGCGGCAGCACGCCGTGGCGCATCGCCATGACCATCTTGATGACACCGGCGACACCGGCCGCGGCCTGCGTGTGACCGATGTTGGACTTCACCGAGCCGAGCAGCAACGGCTGTTCCCGCGTCCGATCCCGGCCGTACGTCGCGATCAGCGCCTGGGCCTCGATGGGGTCGCCGAGCCTGGTGCCCGTACCGTGCGCCTCCACCACGTCGACCTGCGACGCCGACAGACCGGCCGAGGCGAGGGCCTGGCGGATGACGCGCTGTTGCGCGGGCCCGTTGGGGGCGGTCAGACCGTTGGACGCGCCGTCCTGGTTCACCGCGCTGCCGCGCACGACGGCGAGGACCTCGTGACCGTTGCGGCGGGCGTCCGACAGACGCTCCACCAGCAGCATGCCGACCCCCTCGCCCCAGGCCGTGCCGTCCGCCGCGTCGGCGAACGCCTTGACGCGCCCGTCCTGCGCCAGACCGCGCTGGCGCGAGAACTCGATGAACGCGCCGGGCGTCGACATCACGGTGGCACCTCCGGCCAGGGCCAGCGAGCACTCGCCCGACCGTAGCGCCTGGATCGCCAGGTGCAGCGCCACCAGGGACGACGAGCACGCCGTGTCCACAGTGATCGCGGGTCCTTCGAGGCCGAACGTGTACGAGACCCTGCCCGACACGGCGCTTGCTCCGTTGCCGGTGCCCATGTGGCCCTCGGCACTGTCGGCGGACATGAACAGCAGGGCCGAGTAGTCCTGGCCGTTGGTGCCGGTGAAGACTCCGGTCCGGCTGCCGCGCAGTGATTCCGGATCGATGCCCGCCCGCTCGAACGCCTCCCAGGAGGTCTCGAGGAGCAGCCGCTGCTGCGGGTCCATGCCGGTGGCCTCTCGCGGCGAGATCCCGAAGAAGACGGGGTCGAAGTCCCCCACGTCGCGCAGGAATCCGCCCTCGGTCACATACGAGGTGCCCGCGTGGTCGGGGTCCGGGTCGTACAGCGAATCGAGGTCCCAGCCCCGGTCCACCGGGAATCCGGTCACCCCGTCCGTGCCGGCCGCCAGCAGTTCCCACAGCTCTTCCGGCGTGCGGACACCGCCCGGGAATCGGCAGCTCATGCCCACGATCGCGATCGGGTCGTCGGGGTCGGTCACCACCGTCGCCGTCGCCGCCGTCATCGCCTCGAGGGCGCCGGCGTGCTCGGCCTCCCCGCCGAACAGCTCGGCCCGCAGGTACTCGGCCAGGACCATCGGAGTCGGGTGGTCGAACACCATGGTCGCGGGGAGCTTGAGTCCGGTCTCTTTGGCCAGGCGGTTACGGAGCTCCACCGCGGTCAGTGAGTCGAAACCGAGCTCCCGGAAGGTGCTCGCCGCGGTGACCGAGCTCGCACTGCCGTGCGCGAGGACGACCGCCGCCTGGTTCCGCACCAGTTCGAGCAGTGCCCGGGTCCGCTCCGCTGCGGTGGCCGCGGCCAGCCGGTCCCGCAGGGCCGAGGCCCCGTCGTCCGCCGCCGCGGTCTCCTCCTCCTGGAGGTCCCGCACCTCGGGCAGGCCCGTGAGCAGCGGGCTCGGGCGCAGCGCGGTGAACGCGGGCGCGAACCGCGTCCAGTCGACATCGGCCACGGTGACGTGCGTGTCGCCCTCGGCGAGCGCCTGCTGCAGGGCCGCGACGCCCCGCTCCGGAACCATGGCGGGCAGCCCCCGGCGCAACAGCTCCGCCTCGGCCTCGCCCGCCGCCATGCCGCCGTCGGCCCACGGGCCCCAGCTGATGGACGTCGCGGTCAGGCCGCGGGCCCGCCGGTCCTGGGCGAGGGCGTCGAGGTGGGCGTTGGCCGCAGCGTAGGCAGCCTGGCCTCCGCTGCCCCATACGCCGGCGATCGAGGAGAACAGGACGAATGCGTCGAGCTTGTCGTGCGGTTCGGAGGTGTCGGAGGTGGTCGAGGTGTCCGCTGTGAAGATGGCGTCGAGATTCGTCGCGCCGGTCACCTTGGCGGACAGGACGGCCGCCAAGGCGTCGTCGTCCAGTGTGTCCAGCGGGTGCGAAGCGGCCACACCGGCGGTGTGGACGACGGAGCGGACCGGCGTACCGGCCTGGCGGAGTCCTTCCACCAGCCCGGCCAGCGCTTCCCGGTCGCTCACGTCACACGCAGCGACCTCCACCGTCGCACCCAACGCCTCCAGCTCGGCCACCAACTCGACCGCACCCGGAGACTCCAGCCCACGACGGCTCGTCAACACCAACCGCTCCGCACCATGACCGGCCGCCCAACGGGCCACATGCGCACCCAGCGCACCCGTCCCGCCCGTCACCAGCACCGTGCCCCGCGGCGACCAACCACCCGTGCCCGTACGACTGCTGCCCGGCGCGTGCACCAAGCGACGCCCGTACACACCCGAGGCACGTACGGCGAGCTGATCCTCACCAGCAGAACCGGTGCCTGTGCCCATGCCCGCCAGGGCGGCGCAGACACGGCTCACCGCCCGCTCGTCCAACGTCTCGGGCAGATCGATCAACCCACCCCAACGGCCCGGGTGCTCCAGAGCGGCAACCCGACCCAGACCCCACACCTGGGCCTGCACCGCATCCACCACACCATCAGAGCGGCCCACCGAGACCGCACCCCGCGTCACGCACCACAACGGCACGGACAACTCCGCATCACCCAGCGCCTGCACCAGAGCCAAGGTGCCCGACGTCGGGTCATCCTGACCCAGGGCCAGCAGCGACACGACGCCGACGAAGTCGGCACCCTGCTCGGCGATTCGTGCGGCCAGCGCCTCACGGCTCACCTCACCGCCCTCGACCAGCCACTCCACGACCTCCGCACCACGCGCACGCATCCCCGCAACCACCGGGTGATCCACACACGCCGACGGCGACACCACCAGCCAGGCCCCTTCCAACCCGGCACGGTCGGCACCGGAGACCGGCTGCCACGTCACCTCGTAACGCCACGAGTCCACGGTCGACAAGTCGCTCGACCTGCGCCGCCAGGAAGAGAGCACGGGCAGCGCCGCGCCCAACGACTCCAGCTCGTCCGAGCCCAGAGCCGCGGCAAAGGCATCCACGTCCTCCTGCTCCACCGCGGCCCAGAACGCACCGTCCAGGTCCGACGACGGGGAAGCCGCAGCCGCCCTGGCACCGCCCATCAGCAACGTGCCGCCATTCGGCCAGAAGCGCTCGCGCTGGAAGGCGTAGGTGGGCAGTTCCACGCGACTGGCGCCGGTGCCGGCGAAGTACGCCGACCAGTCGACCGCCTTGCCGCGTACGTGGAGTTCGGCGAGGGCGGTGAGGAGTGCGTCGGGCTCGTCGCGGCTCTTGCGGAGGGCGGGTACGAAGGTGCTCTCGCCGGTGATGCAGTCCTGGGCCATGGCGGAGAGCACGCCGTCCGGGCCCAGCTCCAGGAACGCGGTCACGCCTTCCGCCTCAAGGGTGCGGATGCCGTCCAGGAAACGGACCGCTTCGCGGACGTGGCGGACCCAGTACTCCGGGTCCTGCGCCTCCTCGGCCGACAGGACCTCGCCCGTCACGACCGAGACGATGGCCAGCTGCGGGGCGTTGAAGGTCAGCCCCTGCGCGACCTCGCGGAAGTCGTCGAGCATCGCGTCCATACGCGGCGAGTGGAAGGCGTGACTGACCCGCAGCCGCTTGGTCTTGCGCCCCTCGCCCTCGAAGTGCGCGGCAATCTCAAGAACCGCGTCCTCGTCGCCGGAAATCACCGTGGAGCGCGGGCCGTTGAGCGCGGCGATGGACACGCCCTCGACCAGCAGCGGCAGCACCTCGTCCTCCGCCGCCTGCAGCGACACCATCGCACCGTCCGTCGGGAGCGCCTGCATCAGACGACCCCGCGCGGCCACCAGCGCGGCAGCGTCTTCGAGCGACAGCACGCCGGCGACGTACGCGGCCGACAGCTCACCGATCGAGTGACCCAGCAGATAGTCCGGCTTCACACCCCACGACGTCACCAGCTCAAACAGCGCCACTTCCAGCGCGAACAGCCCGGCCTGCGTGAACTGCGTCTGGTCCAGCAGCTCACCACCCTCGAAGACGACCTCGCGAAGAGGCTGGTCCAGATGACGGTCCAGCTCCGCGCACACCTGGTCGAACGCCTCCGCGAACACCGGGAAAGCCGCGTGCAGTTCACGCCCCATACCGGCCCGCTGCGAGCCCTGGCCCGAGAACAGCACGCCCGTCCTGCCGGGCGACACCGAACCCTCAACGACCCGCTCACCGATCAGCACCGCCCGGTGCTCCAGCACCGCACGCGACGTCACCAGTGAGAAACCCACATCCACCGGCGACAGCTCAGGGCGCTCGGCGACAAACGACCGCAGCCGCTCCACCTGCCCCGACAGCCCCGCCTCAGACTTCGCCGACACCACCCAGGGCACCACCGGCAACGTCACCGGAGGCACAACCGCTTCCGGCTCCTCGACCTCCGGAGCCTGCTCCACGATCACATGCGCGTTCGTGCCGCTGATACCAAAGGACGAGACACCCGCGCGGCGCGGCTGACCCGTCTCCGGCCAGGCACGCTGCTCGGTGACCAGCTCCACCGATCCCGCCGACCAGTCCACCTGCGGCGTCGGCTCGTCCACATGCAGGGTCTCGGGCACCAGCCCGTGCCGCATCGCCTGCACCATCTTGATCACACCCGCCACGCCGGCAGCCGCCTGCGTGTGACCGATGTTCGACTTGACCGAGCCCAGCAGCAGCGGCCGGTCCTCCGCACGCTCCTGGCCGTAGGTCGCCAGCAGCGCCTGCGCCTCGATGGGGTCGCCCAGCGTCGTACCCGTACCGTGCGCCTCCACCGCGTCCACCTGCGACGCCGACAGCCCCGCACTCGCCAACGCCGCCCGGATCACACGCTGCTGGGACGGACCGTTCGGCGCCGTCAGACCATTCGACGCGCCGTCCTGGTTCACCGCGGAGCCGCGTACGACAGCGAGGACGCGGTGGCCGTTGCGCCGCGCGTCGGAGAGCCGCTCCAGGAGCAGCATGCCGACGCCCTCGCCCCAGCCGGTGCCGTCGGCCCCGGCCGCGAACGACTTGCAGCGTCCGTCAGCGGCGAGACCACGCTGACGCGAGAACTCGATGAAGCTGCCGGGCGTGGCCATGACGCTCGCGCCGCCGGCCAGCGCCATCGAGCACTCGCCCGACCGCAGCGCCTGCGCCGCGAGGTGCAGGGCGACCAGGGACGACGAGCAGGCCGTGTCCACCGTCACCGCGGGACCCTCAAGGCCCAGCGTGTAGGAGACGCGGCCGGAGACGACACTGCCCGAGGTGCCTGTCGCGAGGTATCCCTCGACTCCTTCGGGGACGGTGGCCAGTTGCGCCACGTAGTCGTGGTACATCAGGCCGGCGAAGACGCCGGTGCTGCTGCCGCGCAGCGAGGCCGGGTCGATACCCGCGGACTCGATCGCCTCCCAGGACCCTTCGAGCAGAAGCCGCTGCTGCGGGTCCATCGCCAGCGCCTCACGCGGCGAGATCCCGAAGAAGCCGGGGTCGAACTCGGCGGCATCGTGCAGGAATCCGCCCTCGCGGGTGAACGACGTGCCCGGACGGTCCGGGTCGGGGTCGTAGAGCGCCTCCACGTCCCAGTTGCGGTCCGTGGGCAGCTCGGTGATTCCCTCGCCACCGGTGGCCACCAGGTCCCAGAGCTTGTCCGGCGATTCGGCGCCGCCGGGGAACCGGCAGCTCATACCGACGATGACGACCGGGTCGTCCGCCGTGTCGACGGCCGCGGGGGCCGACGGCACGACTGTCGCCGCCTGGTCGCCGACGATCTCGGTGCGGATGTGATCAGCCATCGCGACCGGTGTCGGATAGTCGAACACGAGGGTGGCCGGCAGGCGCAGCCCGGAGGCCGCGCTCATCCGGTTGCGGAGTTCGATGGCCGTGAGCGAGTCGAAACCCAGCTCGGTGAAAACCCGCTGGGGCTGCACGGCGTCGCCCGAGGCATGGCCGAGCACCGCGGCAGCCTCCGCACGAACGAGATCCAGCACGAGGTCACGTTGTTCGGTTTCGGGGAGTGCGAGGAGCGTACGCGCGAAGGACTCGGACTGGTCCGCACCCGACTCCGCCACCCGCCGACTCGGCATCCGCACCAACCCACGCAACAACAACGGCGTCAACTCCGGACGCGCCCGCAACGCCCCCA
>NZ_BMWC01000022.1 GCF_014651035.1 Streptomyces lomondensis | reverse complement strand
CCACTGTCAACCATCAGCTGGGACCGAAGTGTCAAGCATCTACCGGGACCGGACAAGCCTCGCCCGGCCGACTGAGTAACAACCTTCTTCACGGGTTCAAGGCCCGCGCACGGCGCGGGCGCGCGCCGCCTCTGCGGCGCGGCCTGCCTCCTGTCTTCGCCCCGGCTGGCCGCGCCCGGCGGCGCGCTACGTGCATGCGGGCGGAGGTAGGAAAACCCTCTGTGGCTGAGGCCGGTCGGCTCCACGGCTTTAGGCAGCCAATTTGGCGCGAGCCTCGAAGATCATGGCCCAAAATCGGGCACTAACGGGCAGGCTCACAAACCTGCCCGATCCGCGGACTAGCGTAATGGGCCATGATCACTCGCGCCAAATCAGCTCCAGCCCAAAGCCGCTCCACCGACCTGAACGCTTCACTCATCCGATAATTTCTAGCGCTACTCGAAAGAAGCGCTGAACAGATACCCAATCCGTGGACTTGGCACAGAGGTAATAAAGCCCTCGGTCCGCGTCGAATATAGGTGTCATCTCTCCCTGATTCTTCAGGTGCACTGCAGGAGTCGCCTGAACCTCGATCCAGCCGTCGCGTGGTGAATCTGAGATCTGCTCAGGAGTGAAGTGCCCCCACAGCCTAATTCCAAGTGGGTTGTATGAGATGTCGCAGGACCCGCGGGCCTTGCCCCAGGCGAAGTCAAAGTCTTCGATCGGCTCAAGCAGGGGTGCGGTTGCCTTGAGGAACCACCACACTACCTCTCGGTAATCTTCGCATTCATCGGGCGACGGCGGGTCGGCCCCGTCGTGCTCAACCGCATTGCGCAGCCGGTTCATGCGTTTCAGCATACGCTGCCTGACCGCACCCCAGCTTTCTAGTACGCCCAGCCAGCCACGACTTTTGGTGTCTGGGTACTGCTTAAATCCGTACACTTCATCGAGGTGTTCAAGGCGTGTTTGCATTGTCCTCTTAAGGGCGAGAACAGCATCGATCAGGTCGTACTTATTATGGTGATTGTCAAGGCGGTACTCAGCGTGCCTGAAAGACTCATTGGCGCGCCTTCTCATGGTCGCGTCATTGTCGCTTCTGCCCGCGCCTCCGTATCCTTGTATTTCCAGCCCGCTAAGATCGCCATCGAGCCACCATGAGCGTCCGCCATCTGCCATGGCGATACTGTACGGCGGCACTTCCGTGCGAGCTCGCGATTTACAGATTCAGGCGGAGTCGGCATAGATCGACGAGCCAGGCACGAAGCTGATTCGGACGGCCTACGCCCAGCGCCAGGGCAGGCTCTGCAGGAGCCACGCCAGCTTCAGGGTGAGTGTCTAACTGCGTGACAACGCCGACGGGCAGCGGCGGACGAGCGCGGACACCTGCGGACCCTCGCGGCAGGTGAGAGGCACCCCAGCCCGTGGGAGAGCGCTCCGGTGAGTTGCTTCGGGACGAAGAGGTCGTGGGTTCAAACCCCGCCCCCGGTCGGCGGTTCTCAACTGGAACGGGCGACAATCTGTCCAACGACGGAGAAGCGCTGCTCACACTCCGGGCAGGTCGCCTCACCGAAGGCATAAGTCAGGGCGCGCGCGACTTCCTCGTGGCCGTCAGCCAAGGCAAGGTCGTAGAGGCGGCGGCCGAGACCCTCCAGGGCGCGGGGGTCGGCCGGATGGAGCGGAAAAGTTTCGATGTCATCGGAGAGGGCGTAGTCCTCCGCCGCACTGAAGAAGCCCCGCTCTCCGGTGATCACCCACAGCGACGCGCACCCGTCGGGATCCGGGCACTCAAGCTCGTATTCCTCGCTGACGACACCCCAGATCAAGTCCTCCGCCCAGTGGATGTCGCCCTCCAGGTTCAAGGCCGCCTCAACTAGATAGCAGTAGTCGTTCCGGTCGGCGGTGACCTGCCGCCACCTGTTCGCGGCGCCCAGTAGGCGTGTGACTTCCGACGCGTACTGGTGCCGCAGATTTCGGGTCTCGTAGCGCTGGTCGGCCTGGACGAGAAGGGCGCCGGCCAGGTGGAGGGCCGAAGCTGCCAGGTCGGCTTTGTCGGCCTCCGCCATGTCGGCCAGCGTGGGCAGCACCAGCGGATGGGTGACGTCCAGAGAGCCGTTGTGGTAGAGCTCCGTCCAGAGGTCGCTCCAGGCCTGACTGTCCCGCCCCTTGGCGGCACGTTCCAGCAGTGCCCTCAGGCGGTCGGAATCGGCGTCGTCTGCGCGGGGAGCGGGAGAACTCGTCGTCATCTCCGGCATCCAAGCAGACTGCCGCAACCGCACTTCCGTCGACCTGTCGATTGCTGTGGAAGTGTGCCGGTCAGCATGTCCGGTGAGGCTGGGCCACGATCCGTTGCAAGTCTGCCCAGTGCCGGAGCCGTTCAGATGACATCCAACATCGACATCAACGACCACGGACAGCGGTGGCGTCTGGCAATCATGTGCGGCGCCCGTACGCACAGGGGGCCGCCATCACGTGGGGCCCTGATCGAACTCCTAATTCGGTGCTCAGATCGCTGAGTCCCCTCCACCTGCTCACGGCCGGGATGCCTACAAGTTGGCGGGGAGGATGACTCTCCGTAGATCACTGGCCGCAGTTGCGGATTCCCATGTTCGCCCCGTTCGACCACTTAACGCCAGCAGTGCACGTTTCCTTCCATTGCGCACCGTCCAATTGAGCACCCCGGAGATCGGCCTCCGTCAGGTCAGCACCCGTAAGGTCTGCCTTCCTCAGGTCAGCGCCCCTAAGGTCTGCCTTCCTCAGGTCAGCACCCCTAAAGTCCGCACTCCTTAGTTTCGCCCCCTGAAGGTGCGCTCCTACCAAAATGGCCGATCGAAAACTTGACTTCGAGGTAAATATGGCGCACCGTAGATCGGCATCGGTAAAGTTGCCATTCCTAAAGTGAGCCCCGGGGAGGTCAGCCCGAGTCAACCTCACATCGTGAAGGTCGGGCTGCTCGCCTTTACCAAATCCCTCCCCGTTTGTGTCTCTTCTGCTGAGCACCCCCACGGCCGCTTGCACGTCAATATCGGGCCGAGGAAGTTGCGCGCAGTATTGAGCTCGTTCGTTGAAATGAACTATCCCTTCTTGAGTTGCAACCTTAACGTTGAGTTGCGAGGTATGAGCCCGCAAATATGCCGAAATAGACTCAACTATTGCTACTCGGTCATCCGTCGAACGTTTATGTACACTACCTAGCATGTACATCGCACCCATTCGCACGTCAGGGTTCGGGTTCCCTAGTCTTTCCAGTGCTGCCGCATATTTATCATCTACCTGCTTCTGCTTCTCGGCGAGTTGGCCCACAAGGGCGACAGATAGTGAAACTATGGCAGCGATGACCGCAGAAGCAATGGCAGCCATGGCGGATACTTTCGCTGCAGATTTGCCGTTAGAGTCTCCCATTCATGAAGCCCTTTCCGTGTCACCTTTAAGCCATTCCTGCCGGAAATAAGAGTATTGAGCGGATTACGCAGGGCAACTCGTGGTCAGCCAACGGAGTGAAAAACGGTTGGTCGGCATGCTGTGGACTATCCGTGGACAGGCCTCGCTCAGCTGATCGAAGACGCAGCCCTGACCAGCCACGTCGCCCAGGACTGAAGGGCTCCGGAGCCGTGTGCGCAGGTTCGAATCCTGCCGGGGGCACTCCGGGAAAAGCTCCTGACCTGCAGAAATAGAGGTCGGGAGTTTTTGTGTGCATGCCAGAACGCACACGGTCTTTTGACTGTTGCCATTCATAGGCGTCATGAGCCCGCTCGGCGCACTCGGCCTGAGAGCGGGGGTGCCGTACCGGCTCGGCCGCTACTCGTTCGCTTCGGACGGCGGGTCGAACGCCCAACGCCCGCTCGAAGGGGCACACCACGCCACTTGCGCGCAATCGCGCATCATTCACAGCCTGTGGGTGAGCCTCGACTGATGCCCGGCGTTCCGCAGCCGGGACGCCGGGCATCATCAGGATGGCGTGATCAGGCGGGGCGGATGTTCTCCGCCTGCGGGCCCTTCTGGCCCTGGGTGACGTCGAACTCGACCTTCTGGCCCTCCTGCAGCTCGCGGTAACCCTGGGCGGCGATGTTGGAGTAGTGGGCGAAGACGTCGGGGCCGCCGCCCTCCTGCTCGATGAAGCCGAAGCCCTTCTCGCTGTTGAACCACTTGACAGTGCCCTTGGCCATGACCGTCTCCTTCGAGGGAAACCGGGCCCGCACCCTGCGTGCCCGGGAGGTGATCGCCCTGGTCCGGAGAGGCGCTGAAACGCAAGAACGCCCGTGATGGCGATCACGGGCGAACGGGACTTCGGAACCACGACTGCTGATCACAACGCTATATCGGCCTGACGGCAGCCGCCAGCGAAAACGCGCCAGGGCCAGCGTTCCGCATGTCGCCTCGTGAAGGATGCGGCGATGTGTGCCGTCGCCGCTGGTGCTCTCGGCGTGACATCAGCTTGGGAGCCTGGGCTGCTCAGGGCGAAGGTGTCCGTCAGACCGGAAGGAGTCACGGGCACGGTGCTCGATGACATCACGGCGTGCCCGATACGGTCTACGCCGCTCGGTCGCCGCTCATCACAGCCTGGATGACATCACTGTGCACCGCCGGGCAGGACCTGTCGGCCCGGCAACGCTTTACCAGAAGCTGACATACCTGTAGTGGGCACGAATACACGATCCGGTCCATGAACAGAGCGGCAAAGGTCGGCATAGCCGGTACGTGTACGGCACTGCTCGTCCTCGGGGGATACGGCGCCGACAACATCGTGCACGGCCTGCGCTCGGAGGCGACGGGCGACGTTCAGACCAAGGCGGCGCACAGCTTCGACCCGGCGACGGTGTCGAGTTCACCGCCGCGGACGCCAAGGCCGTCAAGCTGACCCGGGCATTCCTGGACAGTTGGTCACAGCAGCGCCTCGACGCGGCGGCGAACGACACCGACAGGCCGAGCACGGCCGCGCCGGCGTTGAAGGGATACACCGACGGTCTGCGCCTGACGAAGCTGACGTTCGGCCAAGTGGTGTCGGCCAGGCCGTCGGCGGTCACTGCCGGCGCCACCAGGGTCACCTTCAGCGTCACGGCCAAGGTGGCGGACGGCACCTGGACCTAGGCGAGCGCGGTGGCGGTGCTGCAGAGCGCCAACGGCCAGCCGGCGGTGCACTGGAACAACTCGGTGCTCTACCCCGGCCTGGGCGATGACCAGTCGCTGACGGCGGGCAAGCTCCCCGCGGACGCGAGTTCGGCCGAGGTCGTCGCAAGCGACGGGAAGACGGACCTGACCACGTTCCCCTCGCTGCGGGACATGGCGGCGACGATCCGCAAGAACGTCAAACCCAGTGGTGGCAGCACCGGCACGGGCGTGGCCGTGGTGGACTCCGGTGGCGACGGTGTCAAGAGGTTGAGGTCTTCTCCATGGGCAAGGCCCCGAAGATCAAGACGACCATCGACGCGCACCTCCAAGCCGTGGCCGAGAGCGCGGTGAAGGACTCTCCCCTGCGAGGCAAGCCGGCCGGGACGGTGGCGCTGGACTGGCGGACCGGTCGCATCCTCGCGATCGCCCACACGGGCGCGGACGGCGACATCGCCATCAACGGCATCAAGTCGCCGGGCTCCACCATGAAGATCATCACGTCGGCTGCCCTGTTCGACAAGGCCGGCCTCACGCCGAGCAGTCCGGCCCCGTGCACGGACTCGCTGACGGCCAACAGCCAGACCTTCCACAAACGATGCATCGGCCAGCATGACCAGCACCGTCACCGCCCACCGCCGAACGCGGCGGATACAAGCAAAGACCTGACGGATCGTCACTCTCGACTGCCCGACGACAAGGCGTACGCGGTCTCACGCGAACCCGACCCCTCGCAATCGAACACCGGGGTGACGCTCCGCGACCATTCCCCAAGATCTGTGCGGAACCCACGACTCGCGAATAAAGCCAGAAGTGGACCCGCTCAGCTCTGCCGCAGGACCTCACGCAGTCGGGTGGCGAAGGCGTGGGGATCCTCGACGAAGCCGGTGTGGCCGCCGGGAAATATCGTGGGCTCGACGTTGAGTGCCGCGGCGAGCGCTCGGGAAGTGCGGTCGCAGACCTGCCCGGCGGAGGCGTCGCCTATGCCGACCACGAAGCGGACTGTCGTTGATCCGGGGGCGGAGATGTCTGGCTTCCAGTGTGTGGTGGCGCGCATCTCGTGGGCGAACCAGCGGCGCTCGTCCGCGACCTGCTGCGCATCGCGCTCTCCGCCGAACATTTGCTCAATCACGGGCTCGGGCAGGTTGATGTTGGCCTGCACGAAGAACTTCTTCCAAGCCCCCGTCACATCGCCGGCGAGATAGGTGGCGATGAGCTCCTCGGTCTGGGCATGCAGTTGGTCGCGGTCCTCCAGCAGCTCATCCAGAGGGGGCTCGTGGGCGATAACGGTGTGGACCTGCTTGGGCTGAGTTTCGGCGAGGGCCAGCGCGCTGACGGCACCGCCGCTGGATCCCAGGACGACGGCTGGGCCCGCGTCGAGGTGGGTGATGAGCCGGGACAGGTCATCGGCACGCAAGTGCGGGGTGGAGTCCTGGCCAGGGTCGTCGAGTTGACTGCGGTTGATGCCCCGCGGGTCGGTGGTGAGCACGGTGTGATCTGCGGCAAGTAACTCGGCCAGCGGCGCGAAGGCCGCGGCGTCCATCGGAGCGCCGCAGAGCACGATGAGGGGCCCCTGGCCGCGCACCTCGTAGTGCAAGCGCGCGCCGGGCACTTCGAGGGTCCGGTCTATGCCGGCGTCGATTGAGTTGTTGATCACTAGTCCTCCAGCGCGGTGCAGTGATCTTCGGTCGGTCACTTGGACTCCCGCGGGGAGGCGGACTCATCGCTAGCGGGTGAAAACCTTTTCTGTAGTGGCTCGCCGAGAGCACCGGCCAAGATTGGCTTGGAGTGATCAGATGTCAATTCTCGATTTCGGCAGAGAGACTCCGCCTCCAGCATGGGGGGCGGAGCTCCTGTGGTCGTGGCGTCGACCTGACCGGCGGTCACAGTTCCTTTGCGTACGTGTCCTGGTAGGCCGCCCTCCCTCCGAACACGTTGAGGCCGATGTGTCCGTTGGTGTATGTCGTGTCCGTCACGTCGATGATCTGTGTGCCGTTGAGGAACACCTGGATGCGGTTGCCCTGGGCGAGGATGCGGACCGGGTACGTGGTGCCGCGGCGGACCAGGGCCGGGACGCGGGCGAGGGCGGCGGCGTCGTCGAAGTGGCCGTTGGCCTTGGCGACCAGGCGGATTACCCGGAGGTCGGGGTCGATGTTGAGGCAGTAGGCGTCGGTGCCGTCGGCGGAGGCGCGCCAGAGGAGGGAGAGGGCGCCACCGGTGTTCGGGTCGGGGCCGCCGAGGCGGACCAGGGTGGTGAGGTCCAGGTCCGTTGCCGTGCGGGTCGACATGGCGTTGGAGTCCTGGTCGAAGGTTCCGGCGCGGCCGGCGCTGTCCGTGGACCAGTGGCCGGCCGGGGTGATCGTCAGTTCGCCCAGGTCCGAGCGGAATTCACCGCCGGTCGGGGCGGCTGCCAGCGGCTTCACCCGATCCACCAGGCGGTAGGTGCTGTCCAGTCGGTGCACCTTGAGCGACTCGATGTGCGCGGTGCCGCCCTTGGCGTAGAAGGCCATGCCGTCGGCATCCGGGGTGGGGAAGATCAGGCTGGTCACCGCGGCTTGGCCGGCCGCGCCGAATGCCTCGACCGACGACGAGTCGACGTAGACGCGCAGGGTCACGCGGCCGTCGGTCGCCTTCATCGGCGCGGTCGTGCGGCCCGCGAAGTACTGGGTGAAGTCGCTCAGTCCCGAGGCCGTCCGGTCGACGAACAGCTGGTTCGCCTCGGCGTCGTATCCGACCGTCGTGTGCTGGTCGTCGTCGGCTCGGAGCCGGAAGCCGATCTCCGTGGCGGTGCCGAGGGTGATCTCGGCCTCGATCTCGTAGGCGACGCCCTTCACGCCCGCGAGCGGGTTCGCGGAGCCGGGGCCGACGGAGAGGTTTTTGCGGGTCGTCGTGGACGTGCGCAGAGGCGTCAGCTCCTGCACCGGGCGCTGCACCAGGCGGATCCCGTCGGCGGCTTCCGTGAGCGTCAGTTCGCGGGGAATGCTCAGCTGGCCGTTCCAGGCGCCGGTCGGGGCGCTGAACGGGTAGTCCCAGTTGCTCATCCAGCCGAGCCAGACGCGGCGCTCGTCGGGCAGGCCGTAGAAGGACATGGCGGCGTAGTAGTCGCGGCCGGAGTCGGCGCGCAGGGTCGTCCCGGCGGTCTGGTCGGGGGTGAAGTTGGTGCCGTTCCAGTCGCCGGTGAAGTACTGGGCGGCCGAGCCGTTCGTGGCGCGTACGGCGCCCGTGCTCAGGGTGAGGACCCACTTCACCTTGTCCTGGTCGCCGTCGACCGGGAGGGGGAAGAAGTCGGGGCACTCCCAGACGCCCGGCGTGCCCCAGTCGCCGTAGCCGAAGGAGCTGACCTGGGTCCAGGTGAGGAGGTCGGTGGAGGTGAAGAAGCGGACATGGTCGCCGCCGGAGACCACCATCAGCCACTGGTCGTGCTTCTCGTCGCGGATCACCTTCGGGTCGCGGAAGGTCCAGCCGGCGTCGGGGCCGCCAGGATTCTGCACGGCCGGGGTCGAACCGCCGTGCCACTGCCAGGACCGGCCCTTGTCCTTGCTGTACGCGATGCGCACACTGGCGTTCCCGCCCGGCTTGTCCGGGTGATAGCTGGTGTAGTACGCGATCAGGCCCGAGCCGCCGTCGAAGAGGCCGGAGGTGTCGTCCGCGTCCACGATCGCCGAGCCCGACCAGCAGTTGCCGTACTCGTTCCAGGGCAGGGCGATCGGCAGTGCCTGCCAGTGGACGAGGTCCGTGCTGACCGCGTGCGCCCAGCGGCCCTCGTCCTGGTGGAAGAGGTGGTACTCGCCGTCGTAGTACACCAGGCCGTTCGGGTCGCTGGTGCGGCCGGCGAGCTGGGAGTAGTGGTACGTGGGGCGGTACGGCTCGGTGAAGTAGTCGGCGGTGCTGGTGAACTCGACGTTCTGGAAGTACGACGTTCCCTGCGTGGCTGTGGTGCCGACCGTGCCGCCCGTGGTGCGGGACACGCGGGTCTTGAGCGCGCGTACGCCGTCCACGTACACCTCGATCGTCCTGCTCGTCGCGCGGGCCTCGACGCGGTAGGTGCCGCCGGGCGCGATGCGCCGGACCGGGCCGGCGGCGGAGGCGAGGCGGGCGCCGGAGGAGCGGTCCAGGAGGACTACGGTGTTGCGGCCGGTTTCCAGGCGGGCCTCGTAGCCGCCGGAGCCGTTCGCGGACGCGCGTAGGACGAGGCCGGCCGAGGACGAGGTGTCGGCGGGTGTGATGTCGGCCCTCGCCACCAGGTCCCCTTCGGTGAAGGGTGCCGTGCGCAGGCCGTTCTCGCCGCGGATGCCGCGCAGGTCGGGGGTCCAGGACCCGGAACGTGCCGTCCAGCCTTGGACGCCGGTGACGAGGTCGGCGGCGGCCATGTTCTCGAAGGACACCGCGCCGGACGATGCCGTGACGGCGAGTCGGCCCGTGGTGTGAGTCGTGTCCTGGGCGGTGATGACGGGGCTGTAGCCGTCGGGTGAGAGGAAGTTGGTCTGCCAGTGCACGCGGAGTTCGTCGCCCTCGGCTTCTACGCGCAGGCGGTAGACCGTGTCGGCCTTGATCGTGGTCGCGTACGTGCCGAGGGTGACGTCCCCGTCGATGCGGTAGAGCCGCAGCCTGCCCTGGCCTGGGTCGACTTGGACGCCGTAGCCGCGTGTGGCCTTGGCGTCGGTGCGCACCAGCAGCGTGGCGATCGCGGCGGCGTCGTGCAGGAGCAGGTCGGCCTGGAGCGCGGTGTCGTAGACCGGGGTCGTGGTGATGGCGCGGGCGGTGGCTCCCTGGGAGGGGCTCGCGTGCCAGCCGAGCGGGCTCGCGGTCCAGGTGCCGCCGCTCGTGGTCCAGCCGGTGAGGTTGGTGGTGACGGCGGAGAGGGAGGGCAGGCCGAAGGTGACCGTGCCGCCCTGGGCGAGCAGGCCCAGGGAGCCGGTGTCGTGGCGGTGGTCCTCGGTGTGGAGGAGCCGCTCGCCGTCCACGAACACCGTCAACTCGGGTCCGTCCACGGTCACTTCGAGGTTGTGGGGTCTCCCGGCCTGCGTGCTCTTCAGGGGTGCGGTGGCGAGTGTGTCGCCGCTGGCCAGGTCGTAGAGGCGTATGCGGGCGCGGCCCGGGTCGAAGGCGGCCGCGTATCCGGTTGAGCCGTCCGGGGCTGCCCGGAACACCAACGCGCCCACAGCGGAGGAGGATTGGGGCGTGATGCGGGCCGCGTATGTGCCCTTGGTCGCGAGTTGCTGCTCAGAGAGGGCGAGGGCGCGCCCGCGACGGCCGGCGGTCGCCTTCTGGCCGCCGTCGGATGTGCGGGTCCAGGTGCCGGTGACGGGGAGGGGGTCGGGGATCGGGGTGTGGGCGGGGGTTGCTGCGTCGGCGCTCGGGGTGGCGGCCTGCGCTGCCGGGAGGCCGGCTCCGAGAGGCAGCAGTGCGGCGGCGGTGCCTCCTGCGAGCAGGAGGGTACGGCGGGACACGCTCATGGCGGCTCCTGAGGGAAAGCAGGGAAGGGTGGACCACGGCCTGCGGGGACGTCCACCCCGCGGGCCGTGGTCGTGTGTAAGACGGTCACGGCCACAGCGGGCGGGGGCCGTCGGTGAAGGCCGACGCCATCTGCCAGGCGTCGAACCGCTCCAGGGTCACGTCACCGTCGGCACCGATGCCGACGCCGACGGCCTCGTCGGGGCGGGTGGGGTAGATGCGGGCAGTGAGGGGCCGCCCGTTCGCGAAGATTTCCAGTGCGGAGTGGTCGACGAGGACGCGAAGGTCGACCCGGCCGTCGTCGTCCAACGGCAGTTCGCCGTGACGGGGTTCGGTGTCGACCGTCGGATCGAGGCTGCTGCTCTCGCGGTGCAGGCGAAGAGTGCCGCCCGATCCGTCGTGCGCCCTGCTCACCTCCACGACCGTGCGCTCCGCGCCGTCCGGTGTCTCGCGGACGACGAGCCGGGCGGTCGCTCCCGGGGCGAGGTGCAGGGTCGTCTCGATGTCCAGCTGGTCGCCACGCACGGTGTGCAGCCGGGTGTACGCGGTCTCCAGCGGGCCGGCCGGAATCCGTAGGTGCTCCCGCCGCAACAGCCCCAGTTCGGGCACCGGAGCCTGGTCCAGGCGGCCGTCCGCGCCGAGCGTGACGATCCTCGGCAGGGACATCACACCGCACCAGCCGGCCTGCGCGTTCGCCTCGTCCGTGCGGCCCTCCTGGAGCCAGCCGAACATGATGCGGCGGCCGTGCTCGTCGCGGGTGGACTGGGGGGCGTAGAAGTAGCGTCCGCCGTAGTCGAGGCGGTTCAGGGCGGTCGGGGTGAAGGTGTCGCCCTGGTAGTGGCCGGTCCAGTACAGGGGGTGGTGGGTGGTGCCCTCGTCCCAGGCGGAGAAGACCAGCACGTCGGTGCTGCCGGCCTTCTCGTCCTCGCCGAGCCGGAAGAGGTCGACGCACTCCCACATCGTGCCGGTCCAGTCGAGCTCGCCCTGCTTCTGCGAGGCGTCGCCGGTCAACAGGGGGCCGACGTAGCGCCAGTCGCGCAGGTCGTCCGACTCGTACAGGAAGGCCGTACCGCCGACGCCCCGGATGCCCGAGCCGATCAGCTGCCGCCACACCGCGTCCTCACCGGAGCCCTCCCGCCACACGCAGTGGTCGCGGAAGGCCGTGATGTCGAGGCCCTCGGGCGGGGCGGTGATGACCGGGTTGGCCTGGTCCTTGGTCCAGTACCTCAGGTCTGCCGATCCCCTTGCCACACAAGGGAGTTCAAGGTCTCCGTGCCTGCCCGAGTAGACGAGCGTGGGCACTCCCCCGTCGTCGACCAGGACGCCGGACCAGCAGCCGTCGCGGTCGGGGCCGTCGGTGCCGGGGACGAGGGCGACCGGTTCGTCGGTCCAGTGGACTAGGTCGGTGCTGGTGGCGTGGCCCCAGTGGATGCGGTGGTGGGCGGGGGCGAGCGGGTTGTACTGGTAGAAGAGGTGGTAGACGCCGTTCCAGTGGGTCAGTCCGTTGGGGTCGTTGAGCCAGCCGCCGGGCGAGGTGAAGTGGAAGCGGGGGCGGTGGGGGTCGCGATGGGCGCGCTCGGCCAGCCCCTCGGCGGCAGGGCGGCCGGAGGGGAGGGTGAGGTCGTGGGTCATGCGGCGGTGGTCTCCGCTTTCTCGGTGTCGTCGGTGGCCTCGCCGGCCGGCCGGTCGGTGGCCTTGAGCACGCGGCGGGCGATGTCGGAGGCGGGTGCGCGCAGGTGGCAGCGCACCCAGTGGGGTTGTCCGTCGTCTTCGCCGACGATGTGGCGGACGGGCTCGGTGCGGCTGCATGTGCCGTCGTCGCCGTAGGGGCAGGACGTGGGGTTGAGGATCGCCTCGCGGAGGCGGGCGCGCTCGACGGGGTCGTAGCTTCCGGCCCGTTCGGGGTCGGGTACGGCGGACAGCAGCAGGCGGGTGTAGGGGTGGGCGGGGGCGTCCATGACGGCCAGTGCGTCGCCGCCTTCGACGAGTTCGCCGGCGAACATGACCATGGTGGTGTCCGCGAGGTAGCGGGCGGAGCCCAGGTCGTGGGTGATGTAGAGCATGGCGATGTTCCGCTCGTCGCGCAGGCGCCGCATCAGGTTGAGCACGCCGACGCGCACGGAGACGTCGAGCATCGAGGTGGGTTCGTCGGCGAGGATCAGGCGGGGCTCGACGGCGAGGGCGCGGGCGATGGCGACGCGCTGGCGCTGGCCGCCGGAGAGTTCGTGCGGGTAGGACTGGAGCATGTCCTCGGTCAGGCCGACCGTCGCCATCAGCTCCCGCAGTGCTTCGGGTGTGGCGGGGTGGCCGTGCAGGACGAGGGCCCGGGTGAGGAAGTGCTCGATGCGGTGGACGGGGTTGAGCGAGCCGAAGGGGTCCTGGAAGACCATCTGGACCTTGCTGCGGTACGCCCGTGACGCCCGGCGCCGCTCGGTGCGCAGGACGTCCTCTCCGTCGAGCAGCACCTGTCCGGCAGTGGGCTGTTCGAGGCGGGCGAGGCAGCGGGCGATGGTGGACTTGCCGCTGCCGGACTCGCCGACCAGGGCGGTGATCCGGCCGGCGGGCAGGTCGAAGAACACGTCGTTGACGGCGCGGACACGGCGCCGTGAGAAGACGGTACCGACCTGGAAGTCCTTGGTCAGGCCGCGTACGGAGAGGAGAGGGTCGGTCATCGGGGGGCTCCTTCGGTGCTGCGGGCCACCCAGCGGCCGGGCGCGACCTCGCGCAGGTCGGGGATGTTCATGGAGCAGTCCGAGCGGTCCTCGGGGCAGCGGACGTGGAAGCCGCAGCTGTCGGTGGTGCGCGGGGCGTCGAAGAGGCCGGTGAGTTCGACGCGCGGGCCGGTCAGGGGCGGGAAGGCGTTCATCAGCGCCTCGGTGTACGGGTGGAGGGGCTTCGCGAACAGGTCCTTGGCGTCGGCGAGTTCGACGATCCGTCCGCCGTACATCACGCCCATGCGGTCCGACAGCTCGACCATCAGGGACATGTCGTGGGTGATGAAGAGGATGGAGAAGCCCAGCTCCCGCTGGAGGTCGCGGATCTGCGCCATGATCTCCTGCTGCACGACCACGTCGAGTGCGGTGGTCGGCTCGTCCATGATCAGCAGCCGCGGCTTCAGGGCGACGGCCATGGCGATGACCACGCGCTGGCGCATCCCGCCGGACAGCTGGTGCGGGTATGCCTTCAGCCGTCCCGGGTCGATGCCCACCAGTCCCAGCAGTTCACCCGCCCGCTCCCGCGCGGCCCGCTTCTTCAGCTTCTCGTGGGTGGTGAAGATGTCGACGATCTGCTCGCCGACGGTGAGGACGGGGTTGAGGGAGTTCATCGCCGACTGGAAGACCATGGCGATCTGCCGCCACCGGAAGGCACGCAGCTCCCGCTCGTCCAGGGCGAGGACGTCCCCGCCCTGGAAGCGGATGCTGCCCGCGGTGATCTCCGCCGGGGGCTTCAGCAGCCGCATCACCGCGTTCGCGATGGTCGACTTGCCGCAGCCGGACTCCCCGGCGAGGCCGAAGACCTCTCCGGCGCCGATGGAGAAGGAGACGTCGTCGGCGCCCACGACGGTGCGTCCGTCGCCGCGGTATTCGACGCGCAGGCCGTTCACCTCGAGTACGGGTTCCATGGCTCAGGCCCTCCTCTCAGGCAGGGCACGCCGGGCACGGCGGCTGCGCAGCCTCGGGTTGGTGATCTCGTCGACCGCGTAGTTGACCAGCGCGAGCGCGAAGGCGACGAGCGCGATGCACATGCCGGAGGGGACGAAGGCCCACCAGGTGCCGGTCATCAGCGCGCCGTCGTTGCTGGCCCAGTACAGGTTGGTGCCCCAGCTGACGACGCTGCTGTCGCCGAGGCCGAGGAACTCAAGGCCGGCCTGGGCGCCGATGCCGAAGATCACGCAGCCGAGCAGCGTGGTCATCACCACGGACGCCATGTTGGGCAGGATCTCGCGGAACATGATCCGCAGCGGGCGCTCCCCGGTGACGACCGCGGCGGCCACGAAGTCCTTGCCCCGGATCGACTTGGCCTGCGCACGCAGCACCCGGGCCGAGCCGGCCCAGCCGGTGACGACGAGGACAAGGATCACGGTGGAGGTCCCGGGCGGCAGGAACGCGGCCAGGATGATGAGCAGCGGCAGCCCGGGCAGCAGCAGGAAGATGTTGGTGACCAGGGTCAGCGCGTCGTCCACGATGCGGCCGAAGTAGGCGGACGCGAGGCCGACGAGGATGGCGATCGCGGTCGCCGCGAGCCCCACGGTGAACCCGACGAACAGGGAGCTGCGCGCGCCCCACAGGGTCAGGGCGAGCACGTCCTGCCCCTTGGCGGTCGTGCCGAGCCAGTGCGCGGCCGAAGGGGCCTGGCTGCCCGTGGAGTTGATGAGGGACGGGTCGCCCGGCGCAAGGACGGGGGCGAGCAGGGCGAGCAGCGCGAAAAGAGCGAGCAGGATCAGCCCGGCCAGCGCCTTCTTGCTGTCGATGAGCTGGCGCAGCAGTCCGCGTCGGCGGGACGAGGGCGCGGAGGCTGTCGGCGTGGTGGCCGTCGCGATCTCGATGGCGGTCATGTCGGCAACCTCCTCAGCGGACGCGGACGCGCGGGTCGAGGCGGACGTAGACGAGGTCGACGAGGAAGTTCGCGAGCAGCACCGCCGCCGTGATCGTCAGGAAGATGCCCTGCATCAGCGGGTAGTCCAGGCCCTGGACGGCCATCAGCAACTGGTAACCGATGCCGGGGTAGGCGAACACGACCTCGGTGAGCAGCGCGCCGCCGACGACGAAGCCGAGCGCCATGCCGAAGTTGGTGACGGAGGGCAGCAGCGCGTTGCGGGCGGCGTAGCGGAACATGATCCGCGAGGGGCTCAAGCCCTTTGCCTCGGCCATCGTGATGTAGTCCTCGGCCGCTGTGGCGATCATGGTGTTGCGCATGCCGAGCATCCAGCCGCCGATGGAGACCAGCACGATGGTCAGCGCGGGCAGCACCAGGTGGGTGGCGACGTTCGAGACGAACTCGCCGTTGAGGCCGGGGGTCAGGCCGACGTCGTAGGCGTGTCGCAGCGGGAACCAGCCCAGGCTCACGCCGAACAGGTACAGGGCGCCCATCGCCAGCCAGAAGTAGGGGAAGGAACCGACGAAGATCAGCAGGGGCGGGAAGGCGGAGTCGAGGACGCCGCCGCGCCGCCAGGCCGCGACGATGCCGAGCAGATTGCCGAGGACTGCGGCGATGACGAGCGCGACACCGCCGAGCAGCAGGGTCCAGCCGATCTGCTGGCCGATCACGTCGGAGACGGGGGTCGGGAAGCGGGTGATGGAGATGCCGAGGTCGCCGGTGAAGACGCTCTTGACGTAGGAGAGGTACTGCTCCCAGAGGGGGCGGTGGTCCAGGCCGAAGAGTTTGCGCAGTTGGGCTATCTGGTCGGGCTGCATGGTGCCCTGGGCCTGCGCGAACATCCGGGAGACCGGGTCACCCGGCATGAAGCGCGGGAGAACGAAGTTCAGGGTGATGGAGGCCCAGAAGGCGAGCAGATAGAACCCCAGGTTACGCAGGATGAGACGCACGGGTCGTGCTCCTGTCGGTGGGGGTGAACGGGGATGCGGTGCGCGGGGGCGGCCGTCCGTGTCGGGGAGGAGGACGGCCGCCGGTCCGCGGGGCCGTCAGCCCTTGACGGGCTTGAGCGAGGTGAGCACCAGGATCGTGCTGCCGTTGCGGTTGCCGAGGGTGGCGTACGGGTTCTTCTCGGAGGGCCAGCCGGTGAAGCGGGCGTCCGTGTACGCGCCCCACTCGGGGCCGGTGAACAGCGGGACGACGGGCGCGTCCTTGTTGTACAGCTCCTGCAGGCCGTTCATCTGCTCGCGCTGCGTCTTCTCGTCGGTGGCGGCGGCGAAGGCGTCGATGAGCTTGTCGGCCTTCTTGTCGCCGAAGCGGTGGTAGTTCTCGGTGGCCTGCTTGCCGACCGGCTGCAGCATCTTCGTCGACATCACGCCGCGGTAGTACTCGTAGGGGGTGGCGCCGTTGTTGCTCCACACGATGCCGGTGTCGAAGGTGCCGGTGTTGTACGACGACTGGACGGCCGACCAGTCGGGCGTCTTCACGGTGGCGGTGATGCCGACCTTCGCCAGATCCTGCTTGATGATGTTGGCGACCGAGATCCAGTCGGAGGAGGCGGAGCCGACGGAGATGTCGAGCGTGAAGTTCTTGCCGTTCTTCAGCTTCCGCTTGCCGCCGCTCTCCTTGTAGCCGGCCGCGTCCAGGGCCTTGGCTGCCGCGTCGGTGTTGTACTTCGTCCACGTGCAGGACGCGGCCAGCGACGTGTCGCGCCACTTGTCGTAGGTGCGGGCCAGGCCCGTGCAGTCGGCGGGATCGGCGTAGCCGTTCATCGCGACCTTGGTGATCTGGTCGCGGTCGACGGCCATGCTGAGCGCCTTGCGCACGGCCGGGTCGTCGAAGGGCGCCTTGGTGGTGTTCAGCTGCCAGTTGATCATGGCGCCGGTGGCCGGGAACCAGTAGTGGTTGTGCTTCTTGTCCTTGGCCACGAAGGACTTCTCGATGTCCGGGATGAACGACTGCGTCCAGTCCACCTCGCCGCTGGTGAAGGCGAGGTTGGCGCTGTCGTTGCCGGAGAAGGCGAGCATCTGGATGCCGGCGATCCGCTGCTTGGCCGGCTGCCAGTAGTTCGGGTTCTTGCCCAGCTGGTACGACTGGCTCTGGAACTTCTCGATCTTGGTGTACGGGCCGGTGCCGACCGGGTTCGGGTTGGTGAACTTCGCCGGGTCCTTCACCTTGGACCAGATGTGCTTCGGGACGATCCAGTGGCCGCTGATCTCGTAGAAGGCGGGCGAGAAGGGCTTGTTGAAGGAGAACTTCACCGTGTGCGCGTCGACCGCGGTGACCTTGTCCAGGTAGTCGAAGCCGCCCAGCACCTTCTTTTGCAGCTGGAAGGTGTAGACGACGTCGTCGGCGGTGAGCGGCTTGCCGTCCGACCACTTCACACCGTCGCGCAGCGTGAAGGTGAGGGACTTGGCGTCCTTGGCCTGCTCCCACTTGGTGGCGAGCCACGGTGTGTCCTTGGCGTCCGACATGCTGTGCACGACCAGCGGCTCGTAGATCGCCTGCAGGGTCATGGGGGCGGGCTGCGGGGCGAGCGGGTTGAAGTTGCGCGTGAACGTCGCCAGGTCCTCGCGCGGGATGGTGAGCAGCTGGTTGCCGGAGGTGCCCCCGGCGCCGGCGGTGCCCGAGCCACCCGTGCAGGCGGACAGGACCAGGGCCGCGGCGGCGGTCGCGGTGACCGCTCTCAGGACGGCCCGTGGCCGCCGTGAAGGTATGCGGGAGGGTGCCATAATGGAGACTCTTTTCCTCTCTTCAACACACAGGGCGAAGACGGGATGGGATTCCTCGGCGGGCTGATTAGCGGTCAGACCGACGAGCGTTCGAGCAGCGGGCAGTCGACCGTCACCCGGTGGGTGTCGAGCGGCTGCCCCGCTGCGAGAGCGGCGAGCATGTCCACGCCCTTGGTGCCCATGGCCTCGAAGGGCAGGGCGAGCGTCGTCAGCTTCGGCCGCAGATAGGCGGCGATGAGTTCCTGGTTGTCGAACCCCACCACGGCCACGTCGTGCGGGATGCGCAGCCCACGTTCCTTGATCGCGTCGTACGCGCCCATCGCCATCCGGTCGTTGCCGCAGAACAGCGCGGTCGGCCGGTCGGCGGCCGGGCGGTCCAGCAGCTCGCAGGCGGCGTCGTACGCGCCGTCGGCGGTGGCCCAGCCGGGGATGACGAGGGAGGGGTCGGGGGTGATCCCGGCCTCGCGCAGGGCACGTTCGTACCCCTCGCGCCGGCCGACGGCGGCCGGGATCGCCGGGTCGAGGTTGATGAACGCGATGCGGGTGTGCCCGGCGTCCAGGAGCCGGCGGGTCGCCCGGTATCCGCCCGACTCCTCGTCGGGCAGGATGCACGGCAGCTCCCCTGCCGCGTCGTAGCAGTTCACGAGCACCGTCGGCACCTCGCGGACGGCCTTGGGCAGCGTGACGGCCCGGTGCCAGGTCGTGGCGTACAGCAGTCCTTCCACGCGGTGCTCCAGCATCTGGTCGAGCGCGGCGGACTCCTGCGCGGGGTCGCCCTCACTCGCGGCGATCAGCAGGAACCTCTGGTCGCTCCAGGCACGTTTCTGCGCCCCCGTGATCACTTCGGCCGCGAAGGGGCCGGTCACGATCTCGGTGATCAGCCCGAACCAACCGCTGCGCTTGGCGGCCAGCGCCCGTGCCCCGGCGTTGGGCCGGTAGCCGAGTTCGTCGATCGCCGCGAGGATCCGCCGACGGGTCTCGTCGGGGATGGCGGCGCCGGGCCGGTCGTTGAGGACGAAGGAGACCGTGGTCCGCGAGACACCCGCGTGGCGCGCCACATCGCTCATGGTCACGCGACTCGGCTTGTTCGTGGCCACTTCCAGTCCCTTTCGGCCGGACGGAGGCGAGACCTCACCTCCGGTTTCGCGCTTTAATAACGCGCGTTAGTTCTGTGTTGCACGGAAGTTACGTCCGTCTTGAGTGGCATGTCAATACCTACGGCATGGGCTGCATCCGGCCACCGGACCGGGCCCCATGCGCGGGGCAGAGCGGCCCCACACCCTTCCTGAGAGAGGCAGACCGTCATCGACCCCGTCCGATCCGACCCCGGCGAACTCGCGCTGCGTGCCCTGCCCGGAGGCGGCCCCGCCAACACCGCCGCCGCCCTCGCCCGGCTCGGCACCCCCACCCGGTTTCTCGGGCGGTTCTCCGGCGATGCCTTCGGCGCGCTCTTCCGCGCCCGCCTCGCCCCCGTGCTCCGACTTGACTCACCGGCGGCGGTCCGGTCGCTGGAGGCTCGAACGGGCTGCTACCCGTCCTGCCAAGCAATCACGGTCCAGAAGACCGCGAAGCCCGTCCACACGATGGCGAACACCCAGACCACGGGGTGGCCGCCGAACAGTGCCATGGAGCCGAGCCAGCCGACCCCAACGGCCACGAACAGCAAGCCGAAGTTGGGGAAGGCGAAGAGGCCGGAGAGCCGCCCGCTCAGCAATGCCCATGCGCCGCCCGCCAGGATCAGGCAGCCCAGCGCGAGCCACGGGAGAACCGCCCGCTGCGAGGAGGGCGCGTAGGAGTCGATGTGGCCGCGAATCCTCAGCTCCACGACCTCCCCCTGCCACAGCCGGACTTCGGCGTGGTCACCCCTCCTGGCGTCGTCGTACGTCTCCGACCCCACGCCCAACCAGGTTGTATCCCCTGGCCGTTGGACCTTCAGGTCGTGGTACGTCGTACAGGTCGTACCGCCGCCTCCGCCGCCTGCGGTGGTCACCCCGCCGGCCGTCACACCGCCGATAGCGCCACCGGCGGTGTTCATACCGCCTCCGGCCGTGATGCCTCCGGTGGTGATGCCTCCCGTCGTGCCGCCGCTCGTGCCGTTGGACGTGCAGCGCTCACCCGTCCGCCGGTCGAGCACCGTGCCCGCCTCGCGCCGCACGCACAGTTCCGCCTCATCCCCGTCTCCGCTCCGGCCCCCGCCCTGGCAGACCGGTGCGTCGCGGTACTCCATGGTCGCTCCGTAGCCTTCAGCGACCTGCTGACCGCAGAGCAGGACTCCCCATCCGGCCGCGAGGACGAGCAGCCCCCGTAACCAGTGGGGCAGCCGCCTGCGGTACCAAACGTCGCCGTACCCCCTGCTTTTCACCCAGCTGTAATCCCCGTTCGGCTGAGCCCTCATGCGCCGGGCGTCAGGTCCAGCCGCCGCAGAGCTTCATGCTGGGATCGATGGTGTAGCCGTCGCCGGGGATGGTGAGGTAGAAGCCGTAGTGGGCGATTCACGAGTTTCTGAGTGGTTCTGCTGTCGCCTGATGGTGTGGCGGTGGGGCGGAATCCGCTGGTCCGCTGTTGTTGATCTGGTGATGTGACCGGGCGCGTGAACGCAAGCGGTATCCGAGTGACTTATCGGACGAGCAGTGGTCGTTGATCGAGCCGGTGATCACCGCGTGGAAGGCCCGGCATCGGTCAGCGGCCATCAGGGCGCCTACGACATGCGGGAGATCGTGAACGCGATCCTGTACCAGGGGGATCGGCTGCCAGTGGGCCGAACTTCAAGAACCAGGTCGTCGCACACGGTGCCGGCCTGGCATCGACGTCGAGATCGTCGCCCGCGACCCGCAGGTCAAGGGGTTTGTGCCGCAGCCGAAGCGGTGGAGGGCCGAGCAGACCTACGGGATGACCCGCCAGCTCACCGGCGCGAACACCCCCACCTGGCGCGAGGCGCTGGGGGTCGCAGCGTGAACATCCAGCCGTTGCTCGAAGCGCTGGAACTGCAGGAACAGGCTGCCCGGGCCGTGGCCGACGGCCTCCGTGAACAGATCGACGGCCTGCAGAACCGGCTACGGGATGCCGAGACCCACCTGGAGCATCTCGCGATCACCCGCACGACCGTCACCGGCCTCGCCGACCGACTGCCCGCCGCCGCACGGGCCTGCCCGAGCACCCGGACTCCCCCCACATCCTCGCCGTCTTCAATCACACGACCGGACCACTACGGGCCAGGAACGTCTGCCAAACCCTGGGGCACGAACTGCTGCCGAAGGACGTCGAAGGCACCCCCGAAGCCGACACCGGAAACGTCGTCAAGTGCACCTGCGAGCCCTGTGCGTGCGGCCCCCGGGATACGGAGGCACGCCGTCAGGTGCCCGCCGACGAACTCGACGGTGCGTGCGGTCGGGTCCCGGCGGGGACTGCCGGCCGATGCCCCGCGCCCAGGTGACCCAGGTGATGGGCCAGCGGCGCCCATGGACGGAAGCGTCAGGAACGGCGGCCCGCACGGCTCCTCGCGTGGTGGCGGCGGGCCGCCGTCGCCAGGAGTGCGGTGCCCGCGCAGCCGACCAGGAGCGCTCCCCACTCGGGTACGTGGGCCGCGCGCAGCAGGCCCGCGACGCCGAAGCTCGTGTTCCAGCCGGCCTCCGTGACGGCCGAGCCGAAGCCCTGGATCGTCAGGATGGCGCCGAAGAGCCAGAGCAGGCTCTGGGAAGGTCCGGTGTTAAGGGTCCTGGGGTGGTCGGGCATGACGGGGTCCCCCTCGCGCTGATGGAGTTTTTCGATGCGGTCGCATCACATCCTGCAGTGCGGAAGGATACGATGCAAGTGCATCGGTAAGGCGGGAGGGCGGAGCGTGCCCAGGCAGGTCGACTACGAGGAGCGGCGGGTGCGGATCGCGGACGCGGTCTGCGCGCTGATCGCGCGTTCCGGGATGGAGGCCGTCAGTCTCCGTGACGTGGCCGCCGAGGCGGACGTGTCGATGGGTGCTGTCCAGCGCTGCTTCCGCACCAAGGAGGACATGCTGCTCTTCGCGCTGGAGCATGTCTCGCGGCGCGTCAGCGAGCGCGCCGACCAGCGCATCGCCGCGGCCGGCGAGCCACAGGCCGCAGCCACCCTGCTGTCCCACACCCTGACAGCACTCGCCCTGCTGGACGAGGAGTCGAGGGCGCAGGCCCATGTCTGGGTGGCCTTCGTCGGTCACGCGTCGACCGGCGGGAGACTGGGCGCCGTCCTGCACGAGACGTACGCCAAGCTCCATGAGCTCGCCCTGTGGCTCATCCGCTACGGGCAGGACACCGGGGAGATCCCGGAGCACGTCGACGCCGTTCACGAGGCACAGAGCCTGCTCGCCTTGGCCGACGGGCTCACCATGCACGTCCTCGCGGGGCATCAGCCCCCCGAGACGGCGAGGGCCGTGCTTCAGCGTCACATCGACCGCCTGTTGCGGTGACTTCAGCACTTTCGCCCCATATGCACCATTGGTCTACCGTGGATAGGGGGACGCCGTTCCTACCCCGCACCGATCATCGAGTCATCGAGGTGACGGCCATGACGGAGACCACACAGCGCAAGGGGGAGAAGGCTCCCCCGGAGGCCCGTGGGAACACCACGTTCGCGGACGCGGTCGTGGCGAAGATCGCGGGCATGGCTGCCCGGGAGATCCCCGAGATCCACCATCTCGGCGGAGGGGTGACCAGGGCCCTGGGGGCGGTGCGCCAGCGCGTGCCCGGTGGGGGCGGTGGCAGCATCACCCAGGGCGTGAAGGTGGAAGTCGGTGAGCGGCAGGCCGCCGTCGACCTCGACGTGGTCGTCGAGTACGGCGCCGCCATCGCCGACACCGCCGCGGATGTCCGGACCAACGTCGTCAACGCGGTGGAGCGGATGACCGGCCTGGAGGTCGTGGAGGTCAACATCTCCGTCAACGACGTCCATCTGCCGGACGAGGAGGAGGGCGAGGAGTCCGAACAGGAGGGGCGGCGCGTGACCTGACGTCCTCTTCGGGGCGTTCGCGGGGCGGCGCGTGACCTGACGTGCCCTTCGGGGCATGCGCGGGGCGCGGCGCGTGACCAGACGTCCCCTTCGGGTCACTCGCGGCGGCCCGTGACCTGACGTGCCCTTCGGGGCATTCGCGGGGCGGTGCCGTCCTCCTCCCGTGGCGGTGGCGTCTCACGGGAACCCCGCGACCCGCAGCAGCGCCGCCGTGCCCGCCGCCGCCAGGACGACCACGAGGAACGGTGCCCGGCGCCAGGCGAGCACTCCGCCGACCAGGACTCCGAGCGGGCGCGCGGGGCCCGCGAAGGCGTGCCCCTCGGTGAGGGCGGCCGTGGCGGCCAGGGCGGCGAGCAGGAGGACCGCCGAGACCTCCAGCAGTCTCTCGGCCCGTTCCGGGAAACCGACCCTGGTGCGCAGGGCCGGGCCCGCGAGGCGGAGCAGGAAGGTCCCGGCCGCGAGGGCGGACATCGCCGTCAGCGTCGGCAGGGCGTCGGCCGTCCCCGCCGCTGCCGTGCCCGCCGCTGCCATGCCCGGCTCTGTCACCCCTGCCGCCGTCATGCCCGGCTCTGCCACCCCTGCCGCTGTCATGCCCGGAGCTGTGCCCCCTGCGACCGTCATCCCCGCCGCCGTCATCCCCGCCGCCGTCATCGCACAGCCCCTTCCCCCGCACCGACGGTGCACAGCGGCAGCGCGGCCAGGGCGACCAGGATCGGCAGGCCGGCCGGCAGGAAGGGGGTGACGGCCAGGGCCAGCGCGGACCCGGTCAGCGCGGTCCGCCGTAGGGGCCGGCTCCTCAGCGCGGGGAGGGTCAGGGCCAGGATCACCGCGGGGAACATGGCGTCCAGGCCCAGGGCGCCGGTGTCCCGTACGACGCTGCCGAGCAGCGCGCCCAGCGCGGCGCCGGCCGGCCAGCAGACCAGGATGCCCAGGCCGCAGAGCCAGTAGGCGGCCCGCTTGCGCTCGGGCTCGTCCTGGGCGAGGGCGAAGACGACCGTCTCGTCGTTCATCAGGTGCGTGCCGAGCACTCCGCGCCAGCCCTTGCCGAGGACGTCGGGTACCGCCAGGCCGAACGGCACATGCCGCGCGTTGACCAGGAGCCCGGCCAGCAGCGCGGCGATCGGGCTGCCCCCGGCGGCGATGATCCCGACGAACAGGAACTCGGACGAGGCGGCCAGCACGAGCGCCCCCATCAGCACCGGGAACCACCAGGGGAACCCCGAGGTGACCGCCAGGGCGCCGTAGGACACGCCGATCACCCCGACGGCAAGGCAGACCAGCGCGATGTCGCGCGGGAGGGTCCCGCCCAACCTTCCCTCCAGCCTTCCGCCCAGTGTTCTCCAAAACGAACGCATGTTGCTTACAATGAACGCCTGCCGTTCCGTTCGTCAAGGCGAACGATTGACCATTGGAGCGAACACAGGTGTCCGACATCGACCCCGCCCCCCGGCCTCCGATCGAGATGATCGCCGCGTCCTTGCGGGCGGAACGCGTCCGCGCCGGGCTCTCCCTCACCGAGGTCGCCCGGCGGGCCGGGCTCGCCAAGTCCACGCTCTCCCAGCTGGAGTCCGGCACCGGGAACCCCAGCCTGGAGACGCTGTGGGCGCTCTGCGGGGCCCTGGAGATCCCCTTCGCCCGGCTGCTGGCCGCCCCCCGGCCGCAGGTGCAGGTGATCCGGGCAGGGCAGGGGCCGGCGGTCGGGTCCGAGGAGAGCGACTACCGGGCCACCCTCCTCGCCGCCTCCCCGCCCGGGGCCCGGCGGGACGTCTACAGCGTCGCGGCCGAGCCCGGGCCGCAGCGTTCCTCCGCCCCGCACCCGCCGGGCGTCGTGGAGCACGTCGTGATCAGTACGGGCCGGGCCCTGGTGGGCACCGCCGAGGAGCCGGTGGAACTCCACCCGGGCGACTACATCTGCTATCCGGCCGACGTCCCGCACGTCTTCCAGGCACTGGAGCCCGGCACGCGCGCGGTGCTCGTCTCCGAGCACCACTGAACTCGGCCGGATCGTCGTGTAAGCGCTTACGCCCTCGCGGCCTTAGGTTCCGTTTGTATTGACGGGTCATCAGCGCGGTGCTTCCATCGGCAGCGATGAAAGCGCTTAACCTCCGAGGGGGCGGTTTGTCATGCGCATGAAAACGATCGGCACCGTCCTGGCCCTCTGTGCCGCACTCTCCGTCGCACCGGCGAGCCCCGCCCCGCAGGTGCAGGCCGCCCGTGTGATGGAGAACCTCGGCCGCGGTGTCGTGGCCGTGCGCGCCGCCAGTGCCCAGGTCCTGGTCTCCTGGCGGCTGCTGGGACTCGACCCGCAGGGCATCGGCTTCAACGTGTACCGGTCGACGGCCGGTGGCCCGTACGTCAAGCTCAACTCCGGTGTGCTGACGGGCGGCACGAACTACCCGGACACCACGGCCGATCTGACACGCGCCAACAGCTACCGCGTGACGCCGGTCGTGGGCGGTCAGGAGCAGGCGCCCAGCGGGGCCTTCACCCTGACGGCCAACCACGCCGTGGAGCCCGTGGTGCGCGTGCCGTTACGGCCCGGCGGCGCGGTGAAGTTCGTCTGGGTCGGCGATCTCGACGGCGACGGCGAGTACGACTACCTGGTCGACCGGCAGACCTCCCCGCAGAAGCTGGAGGCCTACACCGGCGACGGCGACTTCCTGTGGGAGGTCGACCTCGGGCCGAACAGCCAGAACCAGGACAACATCGAGCCGGGCTCCTCCGCGATCGACCTGGGCCACTGGGACGGCGTCACCGTCTACGACTTCGACAGCGACGGCCGCGCGGAGGTCGCCCTGCGGGTCGCCGACGGGGTCAGGTTCGGTGACGGCGCCACCTGGACGCACGCGGACGACGCGCGCCAGTTCATGGCCGTGCTCGACGGCCGGACCGGAGCGCTGCGCAACTGGTCCGCCGTACCGACGACCTACCTGGCCGACGGCCCGATGGCCGCGCGCCTCGGGGTCGCGTACCTCAACGGCACCACGCCGAGCCTGGTCGCCTTCATGAAGAACCGGCGCGACGACGGCGCCTTCAACCTGATGATGGGCGCCTGGAAGTTCGACGGCGACTCACTGGACCGCCAGTGGACGTGGCAGCGCGGCAACCAGGACGCGCCCGACGGGCACAACACCCGCGCCGTCGACGTCAACGGCGACGGGACGGACGAGGTCGCCGAGATCGGTTTCGTGCTCAACGGCAACGGCTCGCTGCGCTACTCGATGGCGCCCCAGGGCATCGTCCACGGCGACCGCTTCCACATCGCCGACATGGACCCCGGCCGTCCGGGCCTGGAGGGCTACGGCGTTCAGCAGAACAACCCGAGCGGCCTGCTGGAGTACTACTACGACGCCGCGAACGGCAATGTCATCTGGCGGCATGGCGGCGGCCCCGCCGACGTGGGACGCGGCATGGCGGGCGACGTCGACCCGCGCTTCCCCGGTATGGAGGTGTGGTCCTTCTCCGGCCTCTACAACGCACCCACCAACCGGCTCGCCGAACCGAACACGTCGCTGCGCCCGTGGCCGCAACTGGGCCTGTGGTGGGACGGTGACCTCACCATGGAGCTGCTCAACGACGGCAAGATCGAGAAGTGGGACCCGGCGCGCCCGACGTCGAGCGGCAGCGTGCCCCGGCTGGTCAGCACCTGGAACTACGGCGCGGTCAATGCCTCCCAGGGGGTGCAGCCCACCTTCGTCGGCGACATCCTCGGCGACTGGCGCGAGGAGGCCGTGTACACCGACGCGGCCTACGACGAGCTGATCGTCTTCACCACGAACCAGCCGACGAACCACCGCCTGTACACGCTTGCCCACAACCCCGCCTACCGGAACGCCATGACGTTCAAGGGCTATATGCAGTCCCACCACGTCGACTACTTCCTCGGAGCCGGCATGTCCGGACCGCCCCGGCCGAACATCGCGTACGCGCCGTGAGGGGTGCGGCGGCGCGGGTCACGCCGAGCGCTTGCGGGACGTCGACTTCTTCGCGGGCGTCTTCTTCGCCGTGCTCTTCGCCGTGCTCTTCGCCGCCGTCTTCTTCGTCTCCTGCCCGGACTTGGCCGTCGACTTCTTCGCCGCCGTCGTCTTCTTGGCCGCGGTCTTCTTCGCCGTGGACGTCGACTTCTTGCCGCCGGTCTGCTTGGGGGCCGCGCGGGCCGTCTTGCGCTGGGGCAGCGGCTGGACCTCGGCGTGCTCCCCGGGCTCCTCGCCGCGGGACTCGCGGGCCGCGCGGACGCTGTTCTCCAGGGCCGCCATCAGGTCCAGGACCTTGCCGCCCGCGGCCGGCTCCGGGGCCTGGGGCAGGGTCTCGCCGGCGGCCTTCGCGGCGATGACCTCCTCGACGGCCTCTCGGTACTCGTCGTGCAGGTCCTCCAGGTCGACCTCGCCCAGGGTGTCCATCAGCGCGTCGGCGAGGTCCAGTTCCTTGTCGCGGACCGTGACGTTCGTGTCGGGGGCCACGCCCTCGGGGGCGCGGACCTCGTCCGGCCAGAGCAGGCCGTGCATCGCGATGGCGTCGCCGACCACCCGGAGCATGCCCAGGCGCTCCCGCCCGCGCAGGGCGAACTTCGCGATCGCCACCTTGTTGCTGCGCTTGAGCGCCTCCCGGAGCAGCGTGTACGGCTTCGCCGCCGGGGCGCCGCTCGCCTGGAGGTAGTACGCGGCGTCCATCTGGAGCGGATCGATCCGGTCGGCCGGGACGAAGGCGACGATCTCGATCGTCTTGGCCGTGGGGATCGGCAGGCTGGACAGGTCCTCGTCGGTGATCGGGATGATCGAGCCGTCCGCGTCCTCGTAGCCCTTGCCGATCTCCCCCTGGGTGACCTCCCGGTCCTCCAGCTCGCAGAACTTGCGGTAGCGGATGCGGCCGCCGTCCTCGGTGTGGATCTGGCGGAAGGAGATCGAGTGGCTCTCGGTCGCGTTCACCAGCTTGATCGGAATGCTGACCAGGCCGAACGAGATGGCGCCGTTCCAGATGGATCTCACGTGCAGCACCCTTCCGGTCACGCTCGGGAGTGTTCGTCATGGTTTGCGTGGGATTCTTATCGTATGGCGCCTATCACAGAGGTGGAGGGGCGACGGCTCGCGCTCAGCAATCTGGAGAGGGTGCTGTATCCCGCCACCGGCTTCACCAAGGGCGAGGTCCTGCACTACTACGCGACCGTCGCCGAGGTCCTGCTGCCCCATCTGCGCGGTCGGGCGGTGTCCTTCCTGCGGTATCCGGACGGGCCCGACGGGCAGGTGTTCTTCACGAAGAACGTGCCGCCGGGTACGCCCGAGTGGGTCACCACCGCCGAGGTGCCGCGGGTGGAGGGGCCCTCGCGGATGGTTCTGGTGCAGGATCTGCCGAGCCTGATGTGGGCGGCCAACCTCGTCACCGAGTTCCACACCCACCAGTGGCTGGTCGACACGCCGGACGAGGCCGACCGGATCGTCTTCGACCTGGATCCGGGGGCGCCCGCGAGCATCGTGCAGTGCTGCGAGGTCGCGCTGTGGCTGCGGGACCGGCTGGCGGCGGACGGGATCGAGGCCTGCGCCAAGACCTCCGGCTCGAAGGGCCTGCATCTGCTCGCCGCCGTGCGCGGGGCCTCCTCCGAGCGGGTGTCCGAGTACGCCAAGGAGCTGGCCGTCGAGGCCGAGAAGGCCATGCCGCGGCTGGCGCTGCACCGGATGACCAGGAGCCTGCGGCCCGGGAAGGTCTTCGTCGACTGGAGCCAGAACGCGGCCCGCAAGACCACGGCGACGCCCTACACCCTCCGGGCCCGCCCCGAGCCGACCGTCTCGGCTCCCGTCACCTGGGAGGAGGTCGAGGAGTGCGGCGCGCCCGGGCGCCTGGACTTCCACGCCCGGGACATCGCTCCGCGAGTGCAGGACTATGGCGACCTGCTCGCTCCGCTGCTGGACGCGGGGCGGGCGGGGCGGGTGCCGTAGTCACTGGCCGAGGGCGGCCGTGGCCCGGGGCGTCCGCCGACGCGCGGCCATGTCGGTTCGGGTACGGCGGAGTCTCGCGTCGGGGTGAGGCAAGCCCACGCGGTCGGGCGCCGGGCGGCGCCCGACGGCGGGGCCGACGCCCGAGTGCGGGGGCGGCGCCCCGACTGCGGGGGTGGCGCCCCGACGGCGAAGGACGGCGCCCAACGGCGCAGGACGGCCAGGTCAGCACCCTCGGCGAGGCCGACACCCGACGGCGCAGGACGACCAGGTCAGCACCCGCCAGCGGCGCCGACGCCCAACGGCGCAGGACGACCAGGTCAGCACCCGCCAGCGGCGCCGACGCCCAACGGCGCAGGACGACCAGGTCAGCACCCCTCGGCGGGGTCGGCGCTCGCTCAACGCGTCGGATTCAACGCCCGTCCGCACTCGGCCAGCGCTCGCTCAGCGCGTCGGAGTCAACGCCCGTCCGCACTCGGCCGGCGCTCCGCCCACGCCCCCCAGCGCGCAGGATTCAGCACCCACCCTCACACCCGCCCCCACGTATTCCGGTCCCTGGCCATCGCGTGGAGGGCCTCCACGTCCGCCGGCTTGAGGGTGCCGCCCTGGTGGGACAGGGCTTCCAGGGCCGTGTCGGTCAGGACGCGGACCTCGCGGGGCGGGGACGGGACCGACACCCTCGCCGGGGCGACCAGGACGAGCACGGGGCGGACCTCGGCCGTCAGGGCGTAGGAGGCGCGGTCGGCGTCGGCGCGGACGCGGCGGAGCAGCGGGTACGGGTCGCGGCGGCCCACGGTGACCAGGGGGTCGGCGACCGTCACGCGCTGCTTGCGCGCGTACAGCGTGTGCAGGGCGAACAGCCCGCCGGGGCCGATCAGCAGGTGGTGGACGCGGTCGCCGCCGGGGAGCGGGACGGAGTGCAGGGCGTGCCAGCCCGCGCCGTCCAGGCGGTCCAGGGCGTCCCCGACCGCCTGCTCGGCTTCCAGGGCCCTGCGGCGCGGGTCGGCGCGCAGCCGGCGGACCGGGCCGGGGTCGCGGTCGAGGGCGACGAGGAGGGCCTCGCCGGGGCGGTTGGGGGCCAGGTCGTCGTCGGGGTGGAGGGCCAGGCGGGCGAGTTCGGCGGGGGTCGGCACCGGGGGGGGTCCCACCGTCACGGGGCCGGTGATGAAGGGCTGGAGGGCCCGGAGCACCTCGTCCTCACGGTCCTCGCCGAGCAGGTTGACCCGGGCCGCCTCACGGTCGTACCAGGCGATGTTCCTGCCGTCCGGGAGGCAGACGTACAGCCGCTCGTGACCGTGCCGCCAGGTCGGCACGACGCGCAGTCCGTCCATGCACATCACCCCCAACCATGGGAACAGGCGGGGTGCTGCGGGGGCAAGAACCCGGCTACCTTTGAGAGGAGTTGGGCCTGCCCGGCGGACCCTCGGGCGGTGATGGTGGGGAGGCTCCGTTGCGTACCCGCAGGAAACCTGACGTGCCGGCTCCCGAGAGCCCCTGGAGCGAGGTCGCCCCCGGTCTGTGGATGGGCGGCCACGAGTACACGGGAGGCCTGGGCCATCCGGAGTTCGCCGTCGTACGGGACGAGTTCGATCTCGTGCAGACGTTGCTGCGGCTGCCGGGGCACGGCCCCGATCCAGGCGTCCTGCACCACGTCTGGCCGATCCCCGACGGGCCCCTGGACGGGACGCAGCTGGCCGGGGTGATCCGGCTGGCCGAGGCGGCGTGCGAGGCGCTGGAGGAGGGGCGCAGGGTACTCGTGCGCTGTTACCACGGGTACAACCGCTCCGGCCTCGTCGTCGCCCACGCGCTGATGCGCCGGGGCAGCTCCGCCGACGCGGCGATCCGGCTGATCCGGGACCGCCGCTCGCCCTGGGCGCTGCACAACGAGCTGTTCGTCGAGTACCTGCGGGCCGGGCTGCCCACGGCCCGGCTGCTGGAGGAGCTCACCGAGTAGCCGGCACGGCACACGGCCACCCTCTCCCGCAAATGGGACTTCCCTACGAATAAGGTGTACGCGGCCGGCGGTCGTGCCCGAGCCGCGTGATGACCCACGAACCGCAGGAGTGCAGTGCCCCTCAGCCGTCCTGGAAAGGCAGCCCGCCGCGCCGCCGCCGTCGCCCTCCTGCTGGCGACCGCCGCGGGCTGCGGGGACGCCGGCGGTCTGGAGGGCGCCGGCTCGACCCCGACGGCCGTCGGCCCGGCCCGGCTCTGGCCGGAGCTGACCCCGGCGTCCAGTCCGGCCTTCGAGGTCGGCGAGGTGAACACCGAGGTGGTCAAGGGGGTCGAGGTCCCCGCCGACGGCGACATCCGCCGGGTGGACCCGGTCGGGATCGTCCGGGCCGAGATCGCCGCGCGCCCCGGCGACTACGACGGCGGCCAGGCGCCCTACCGCGACACGAAGCGGCGGATGGCCGACTGCGCCGAGGGCCCGGGGCGCGGGAAGTGCCCGGTCCTGCGGCCGTACTACCGGGACCTGACCGGCGACGGGCGCGACGACCTGACGCTGGGCTTCAGCCTGCTGCCCGGTAGGACGACCGCCGTGCGCGTGTACACCGTCGAGAAGCACCGGCTGGTGCAGGTGATGGCGTGGGAGGACGCGCTCAGCCGTGTCGAGCTGGCCGGGCGCTCCCTCGTCATCCGCTCGCCGTCCGAGGTCGCGGGCTACGAGTACCGCCTCCAGTGGACCTGGGACCGGGACCAGCGGGCCATGCTCCTCACCCACGACGAGATGCTGCGCACCGGCCCGCGCACCCACGCCCCGCGCCCCTCCGCCTCCCCCACCGCGAGCACCGGATGAGACCCGGGCTCCCGCAGTGGTCCGGGCCGCTGGCCGTGAAGGCCGCCGCCTTCATCACGGTGATGTGCTGCGCGCTGGCCGCCCTGCTGGGCGTCCTGGTGCATGTGCAGGTGACCAACCAGACCGTCGGCCAGGCCCGCGACCAGGCGCTGCAGCGGCTGACGCAGGCGACGGAGCGGTACGAGGCCGGGGACACGCTCCGCCGGGGCGCCGGGGTGGACCCCCCGGGGCTGCCCCGGCAGCTGCGCGACCTGGCGGTGGCCGGGGACCGCGGCACGATGGTCGCCGACTTCGCGGGGCGCCCCACGATGTGGGCGGCGGGGCCCGCCGACGGCGACCGGGCGCTGGCCGTGGCGATCGACTACTCGCAGCAGGCGCGCACCATCGAGGGCCTGGACCGGGCGATCCTGTGGTCCTCGGGGCTGGCGATCGGGGCGACGCTGCTGGTCGGCGCGTTCGCGGTGACGCGGGTGACGCGGCGGCTGCACACCACGGCCCTGGTGGCCCGGCGGATCAGCGCGGGCGATCTGGACGCGCGCGTGAACGACCCCCGTGCGGACCCGGGGGCGAGGGTTCCGGGGCGCCCGCAGGACGAGGTGGCCGCGGTCGCCGCCGCGCTGGACTCCATGGCGTCGTCGTTGCAGGGCAAGCTGCTCGCCGAGCAGCGGTTCACCGCGGACGTGGCCCATGAGCTGCGCACCCCGCTGACCGGGCTGCACGCGGCGGCCGAGCTGCTGCCGCCGGGCCGCCCGACCGAGCTGGTGCGGGACCGGGTGGCGGCGCTGCGCACCCTCACCGAGGACCTGCTGGAGATCTCCCGGCTGGACACCGGGCGGGAGCGGCTGGAGCTGGACACCGAGCGGTTGGGGCCGCTGGCCGAGCGGGTGGTGCGGGCCGCGGGGAACGGCACGGAGGTCAGGGTCGTACGGGACGTGGCCGTGGAGACGGACCGGCGGCGGCTGGAGCGGGTGCTCGGGAACCTCGTGGCCAACGCGCACAAGCACGGGCGGGGGCCGGTCGTGCTGACCGTGAACGGCCCGGTGGTGACCGTTCGTGATCACGGGGACGGTTTTCCGGAGTACCTGGTGGCGCACGGGCCGCAGCGGTTCCGTACGGAGGGCGGGGCCCGGGGGCACGGGCTGGGGCTGACGATCGCGTCGGGGCAGGCGGAGGTGCTGGGGGCGCGGCTGGAGTTCGCGAACGCGCCGGACGGCGGAGCGGTGGCGACCCTGGAACTGCCGGCCGGCTGAGAGCCGGGTTCCCCTCCTCCTATGGCCCACTGTGAGGGGCGCCTTCGGGAGGACGCTCCTAATGTGGCGATTAGTCAGCTTCGGCACTTTCGCCCTCACATGGAGGTAATCCCCATGTCCCTGCGCTCCCGCCTGTCCATAGCAACCGCCGCCGGGCTCCTCGCCGCCGCGGCCGCCGTCACGCCCGCCGCCGCCGCGCACGACGACTGGGACCCGACCGGCGGCAACGGCAACCACCACCACGACCCGAGCGGCGGCGACGGGCACCACGACCACGACCCGATCGGCGGCAACGGCGGGCACCACGACCACGACCCGATCGGCGGCAACGGCGGGCACCACGACCACGACCCGATCGGCGGCAACGGCGGGCACCACGACCACGACGGGAGCGGCGGGGACAGCCACCACGACCGGCGCCTCTACAAGGGCGTCGTCACGGCGAGCACGCTGGCGCTGCGCAGCGCCCCGAACCGCGGTTCACAGATCATCCGGTACGCCCACCGGGGCGACATCGTCAGGATCTTCTGCAAGACCGGCGGCGAGAAGGTGAAGGGCAACCCCCTCTGGTACCTCCTGACGGACGGCACCTGGGCCTGGGGCGCGGCCCGCTACATCGACAACATCGGCCCCGCGCCACGCTGGTGCTGACACTCGATCCCCCAAAGGCACACAAGACGCACTGTTTGGGTAAGTTCCGGACATGAGCAAGGCCGGAATCACCGTGGCGACGGCGGACCCGCCCGCGCCCGCCGTCCGCCGCCTCCCCCGGCGCCGGGGCATCGAACTCGCCCTCATCGTCCTGGCCGTCCTGCTGTCGGTGTACGGCTACTGCGCCGTGGGCCTCGCCCGCGACGGCACCGTCCCGCCCGGCGCCGCCGGCTACGGCGCCGGGCTCGGCGTGCTCGCGCTGCTGGCGCATCTGGCGGTGCGCCTGCGGGCCCCGCACGCCGACCCCCTCCTCCTCCCGATCGGCGTGCTGCTCAACGGGCTCGGCCTGGTGCTCATCTACCGGCTCGACCTGGAGACCCCGGGCGACCGGGCGGCACCGGCCCAACTGGTGTGGTCGACGCTGGGCGTGGCGCTGTTCATCCTGGTCGTCCTGCTCCTGCGCGACCACCGCGTGCTCCAGCGCTACACGTACGTCTGCGTCGTCGCCGCGCTGGTGCTGCTCACCCTGCCGATCCTGTTCCCGGCGGTGAACGGGGCCCGCATCTGGATCCGGATCGCCGGGTTCTCCATCCAGCCGGGCGAGTTCGCGAAGGTGCTGCTGGCGGTGTTCTTCGCCGCGTACCTGGCCGCGAACCGCAACGCCCTGGCCTGCACCGGCCGCCGGATCTGGAAGCTCCAGCTGCCCACCGGCCGGGTCCTCGGCCCGATCGTCGCCGTCTGGCTGGTGAGCGTCGGCGTCCTGATCCTGGAACGCGACCTCGGCACCTCGCTGCTCTTCTTCGGCCTGTTCGTGGTCCTCCTCTACGTCGCCACCGGCCGCACCGGCTGGATCGCCGTGGGCCTGCTGCTGGCGGCGCTGGGCGCGGTCGCCGTCGGCCGGCTGGAGCCGCACGTGCACGGCAGGATCGAGACCTGGCTGCACCCGTTCGCCTCCATCGAGGCGGGCGAGGGCGCGAACCAGCTCGCCCAGTCGCTGTTCGCCTTCGCGGAGGGCGGTCTCCTCGGCACGGGCCTCGGACTCGGCCACTCCGTCTTCATCGGCTTCGCCGTGAAGTCGGACTTCATCCTGGCCACGGCGGGCGAGGAGCTGGGCTTCGCGGGTCTGTCCGCCGTCTTCCTGCTTTACGGCCTGCTGGTGGAGCGCGGCTACCGGGCGGGCCTCGCGCTGCGCGAGCCGTTCGGCCGGCTGCTCGCGGTGGGCCTCGCCTCGCTCGTGGCGCTCCAGGTGTTCGTGATCGCGGGCGGGGTGACCGGGCTGATCCCGCTGACCGGCATGGCGATGCCGTTCCTGGCGCAGGGCGGCTCGTCGGTGGTCACCAACTGGGCGATCGTGGCCCTGCTGGTCCGGGTGAGCGACTCGGCCCGGCGGCAGTACGACGGGCCGGGCACCCCGTGACGCGGCACATCCGGCACGCCGGCTTCTTCTGCGCCCTGCTGCTGGTGGCGCTGCTGGTCAACGCCGCCCGCGTCCAGGTCGTCCAGGCCCCGGCCTACGACCGCAACCCGGCCAACCGCCGCCCGGACATCACCCGTTACGAGCAGCCGCGCGGCGACATCCTGGTCGGCGGCCGGCCCGTCACCGGCTCGAAGGACACCCGCGAGCACCTCCGCTACGAACGCACCTACACGGACGGCCCGTTGTACGCCCCGGTCACCGGCTTCGCCTCCCAGTTGTACGGGACGACGCTCCTGGAGCACAGCGAGGACGGCATCCTGTCCGGCTCGGACCCGATGCTCGCGCCGTTCCCGCTGTGGAACGACTTCACGCGGTCCCGAAACCCCGGCGGGGACGTCGTGACGACCCTCGACCCGGACGCGCAACGGGCCGCGTACCAGGGTCTGGCCGGGCGCAAGGGCGCGGTGGCGGCACTGGAGCCCTCGACCGGACGGATCCTGGCCCTGGTCTCCACCCCGTCCTACGACCCCCAGCCGCTGTCCGGGAACGGGGCGGCGGCGTCCCGCGCCTGGAAGCGGCTCAACGCCGACCGGGACCGCCCGATGCTCAACCGGGCGGTACGGCAGACGTATCCGCCGGGCTCGACCTTCAAGGTCGTCACCCTGGCCGCCGCGCTGGACGCCGGCGTGGTCAAGGACCTCGACGCGCCGACCGACTCCCCCGACCCCTACACCCTGCCCGGGACCCGGACCCGTCTGTCGAACGCGTCGCGGGGCTGCGCGGACGCCTCCCTGCGCGAGGCCTTCACGCTCTCCTGCAACACGGTGTTCGCCAAGCTCGGTGTGGAAGTGGGTGTGACGGACATGACGGCCACGGCACACGCCTTCGGCTTCAACAACGGGGATCTGAGGATCCCCTTCCCTGCGGCCCGGTCCACTTTCGACACCACCGTCGACCAGGCGCAGCTGGCCCTGTCGTCGATCGGCCAGTACAACACCCGCGCCACGCCCCTGCAGATGGCGATGGTCGCGGCGGCCGTGGCCAACGGCGGCCAGGTGCGGGAGCCCTATCTGGTGGAGCGCACGGTCCGGTCGGGCGGCAGCATCCTGGCGACGGCCGGCTCGCGCGCGATCCGCCAGGCGATGTACCCCTCGACCGCGGTCCGGCTGCGGGCGCTGATGCGGGAGGTGGTCGAGGACGGCACCGGGCGCCGGGCCGCGATCCGCGGCGCCAGGGTGGGCGGCAAGACCGGCACTGCCCAGCACGGCCGCCACAACTCCAGTACGCCGTACGCCTGGTTCATCTCCTGGGCGCAGGGCGACCGGGACCTCGCGCCGCGGGTGGCGGTCGCGGTGGTGGTGGAGGACGCGGAGGCGGACCGCGGCGACATCAGCGGGGGCGGCGACGCGGCGCCGATCGCGCGGGCGGTGATGGAGGCGGTGCTGAAGAAGGAACGGGACCGGCTGCCCGGGTCCTGAGCCGGAGTAGACGCCGGGTCAACAAGTCGTGCACAGGGGATTGACGGGCTTGCTGACAGGCAGTCTCATAAGGGGGACGGTGACGTGTGCACAACGAGGTGGGCAGCCATGACGACCCTGACGGAAGCCGACGCGCTCGACGGCCTGCGCGATGCCCTCGGCCTGCTCAAGGACCGGGAGCAGGTGGCCCAGCGGCTGCTCGACTCCTCCGCCAAGCACTCCTTCGACCCGGACAAGGAGCTGGACTGGGACGCGCCCTTCGAGGAGGGCAAGTGGTTCTGGCCCCCGGAGCTGGTGTCGCTCTACGACACCCCCCTCTGGAAGCGGATGAGCGAGGAACAGCGCACCCTGCTCTCCCAGCACGAGGCGGCGGCCCTCGCATCCCTCGGCATCTGGTTCGAGATCATCCTCATGCAGCTGCTGGTCCGCCACATCTACGACAAGGCGGCGACCAGCGCGCACGTCCGCTACGCCCTCACCGAGATCGAGGACGAGTGCCGGCACTCCAAGATGTTCGCCCGGCTGATCTCCCACGGCGACACGCCCTGGTACCCGGTCAGCCGTGTCCACCAGCACCTGGGCCGCCTCTTCAAAACCATCTCGACCACACCGGGTTCCTTCACCGCCACCCTCCTCGGCGAGGAGGTCCTCGACTGGATGCAGCGCCTGACGTTCCCCGACGAGCGCGTCCAGCCCCTGATCCGCGGCGTCACCCGCATCCACGTCGTGGAGGAGGCCCGCCACGTCCGCTACGCCCGCGAGGAACTCCGCCGCCAGATGGTGACGGCCCCCAAGTGGTCCCAGGAGTTCACCCGCATCACCTCCGGCGAGTTCGCCCGGGTGTTCTCGGTGGCGTTCGTGAACCCCGAGGTCTACACGAACGTCGGCCTGGACAAGCGGGAGGCCCTCGCCCAGGTCAAGGCCAGCGGCCATCGCCGCGAGGTCATGCAGAACGGCTCGAAGCGCCTGACCGACTTCCTCGACGACATCGGGGTGCTGCGCGGCGTCGGCCGGCGGCTGTGGAAGTCGTCGGGGCTGCTGGCGTAACGGCCCCGCGGACGCCCCACTCGGATGGCCGGGTGGGGCGTCACCGCGTCACTGCTGCCCGTCGCCGTCGTCCGCCTTGGGGCGGTCGTCGATGCGGATGATTACGGGATCACAGTCGCCACCGGTCCGCGGGTCCCGGGCGATCACCTCGACGATCCGGCCGATACGTTCGTGGAGATGGTGGGCGATGGCCTGGGTGCCGAGGCCGGCGGCCGTGTCGCGCCGGACGTCGTCGAGGCGGGTGAGGACGGCGACGAGGCTGGGCCCGGACAGCCGCGCGACGACGATTCCGCACGTCTCGGCGACGGCCCCGGGGACGTGAAAGTGCTGGTCCGCCCCGGCGTGCTTGACGAGGAACTCCCAGGTGTCGCGGTGGGCGTGGAGCACGGCGGCCGAGATACCGGCGGCCGCCCGGAGCGTTGCGAGGTCCGGCGGGGCCTCGCCCGACGCCTGCGGCGCGGATTCCGAGGCGGCCGGTGGGGCCAGCGCGCGGAGCCGGCCGTCGAGCCGGTCGATGGCACCGCTGACGCGGGCGAGTTCTTCCCGGGCGACGGCCCGGATCTCGGCGAGTCCTGTGGTGATGGCGGCGGCGGTGGTGTCCTGCCTGAACTGGCTGACGGTGTGCTGCTGGTCCGCGACCTGCTGTTTGACTACCGCGAGGTCGGCTGTGACCGCGGTTCGACCCCGCGCCCGTCATGACTGGCCGAGCTGCCCCCCGGGGAGGCCCGGATTACAGCCATCGACTTCGCGCACGTGGACGCCCGATAGCAGGAGCCCCACGCACCCGCAGCCGCCGGATCACGCAAGGGGCCGTGTCGGGGGGTGTCCGCCCGCAGCGGTTGGCGCGTCAACGGACAGTCAGTCGGCGTCCAACCCCATCGCGCCGTTTCGAGGACGGACACCCCCCGGCGCGGCCCCGACCCACACCCGGCGACAAGGCGCAACGCGCACCCCCACCCCACCCGCGCAGGCCGCCGCAGGCACCCCGCCCCACCGCCGGAGGCACCCGCACGCTCCCACACACCGCTACGCAGCCCCCCGACCCCCCGATTACGCTGCCGCACATGACACCAGCCGCCGCCCCCACCCCCGCCTACCGGCGACTCAGCGTCGAGGAACGCCGCAGCCAGCTGCTCACCGCCGCGCTGAACCTCTTCGCGCACCGCGCCCCGGAGGAGGTCTCCCTGGACGACGTGGCGGAAGCGGCCGGGGTGTCACGCCCCCTGGTGTACCGGTACTTCCCGGGCGGCAAGCAGCAGCTCTACGAGGCCGCCCTCCGCTCCGCCGCCGACGAGCTCCAGCACTGCTTCGACGAACCCCGCGAGGGCCCCCTCCTCCCCCGCCTCTCCCGCGCCCTCGACCGCTACCTCACCTTCGTCGACGAGCACGACGCCGGCTTCAGCGCCCTCCTCCAGGGCGGCAGCGTCGTCGAGACATCCCGCACCACCGCCATCGTCGACGGCGTCCGCCGCGCCGCCGCCGAGCACATCCTCCGGCACCTGGACGTCACCGACCCCGGCCCCCGCCTGCGCATGACCATCCGCATGTGGATCACCGCCGTCGAGGCGTCGTCGCTCATCTGGCTCGACGAGGACAAGCAGCCCCCCGCCGACGACCTCCGCGACTGGCTCGTCGAGCAGTTCGTGGCCATGCTGTCGGTGACCGCCCGCCGCGACCCGCAGACCGACGCCCTGGTCCAGGCGCTCGCCGAGGATGTCTGACCACTGATCCTGTGAAGAGCGAAGACACCCCCTTCGAGGGCGGCCCCATGGACGGCAGGGTGCTGCCCGTCCTGCTCGGCATCACCGGCCACCCGCCCAAGACGTACCGCATCCCCGTCCCGGACCCGGCCGGCGGCCCGCCCACGGTCCTGGTCTACCGCCGCGTCCCCCGCGGGCAGGGCAGGGTCGGCCTGACCCACCGCTGGAAGTACGCGTACGACCCGGAGGGCGCCCCGGCCCGCCGGCTGAACTGGCCCTGGTCGAAGCCAGCCGCCACGCCGCCCGGCAAGCGGGACGACGCCGACGGGTGACCCGGTTGCGCCGAACCGCGCACACCCGCCGCGCGCACCGCGCGCACACGCCTGATCCTCACGATGTCCGGCGGCACACGGCTGCCCAGGCAACGGAGGTGACGGCATGTCAGGAAGGCTTCTTCGTCTGGTCTGCATCGCGTCGACGGTGGCCGCAACCGTCGCCGTACCCGTATCGGCCGGAGCCGTTCCCGAACCCGCCCCGGAACAGCGCTCCATCGCCCGTCTCCTGACGGATCTTCAGAAGCTGTACCGGGAGGCCGAACAGGCCACCGAGGCCTACAACGCCACCGAGGAGAAGCTGAAGAGGCAGCGCGCCGAGACCGACCGCCTGGACCGCGCCCTCGTCCGCGCCCGGCTCTCCCTGCACGACAGCCGGGGCGCGGCCGGCCGCCTGGCCCGGCAGCAGTACCAGAGCAGCACCGACATCTCCCCGTACGTCCGCCTGCTCCTGGCCCGCGACCCCCAGCACGCCATCGACCAGGGCCATGTGATCGGCCGGCTCGCACGGGAGCGGGCCGACGCCATCGGCCGGCTGACCGGCAGCGAGCGCAGGGCCCACGACCTGGCCCGCAAGTCCCGCGAGGCCCTGGACAGGCAGCTCGCCCTCGCCGAGCGGCGCAAGAAGGAACGGGACGAGGTCCGCGAGCGGCTGCACGACGTGGAGGAACTGCTCGCCTCCCTCACCCCCGGCCAGCTCACCGCCGTCGCCGAGCTGGAGAAGGACGGCGTCGAGAAGGCGCAGCGGACGTTCCTGGCCTCCGGCGCACTCGGCGGCAGCACCGGCCGCGCCGGCAGCCAGAGCGGCGTCCGCAGACCGACGGCCGAGGGCGGCCGGGCCGTGCGCTACGCCGTGCGGCAGATCGGCAAGCCGTACGAGTGGGGTGCGGAGGGCCCGAGGTCGTACGACTGCTCTGGCCTGACCTCGCAGGCCTGGGCCGAGGCCGGGACGCCCATCCCCCGGACCAGCCAGGAGCAGTGGGAGCGGCTGGAGCGGATCCCGCTGTCCGAGCTGCGCCCGGGCGACCTGGTCGTGTACTTCCCGGAGGCCACGCACGTGGCGCTGTACCTCGGCGACGGCATGGTCGTCCAGGCGCCCCGCCCGGGCGCGAAGGTGAAGGTGTCACCGATCGCGGCCAACCCGGTCCTGGGCGCCGTACGCCCGGACCCGGACGGGGAACCCCTGCGGCGCTACGAGCCGCCGGAGCTCCCCGAGGGTGCCACGGACGGGTCGGACGAGGGCTACGAGGGCTACGCGGCGCCCGCGCCGGACACCTCGGCCAGGTAGGCCTGGGCCTTCTCCGGCTCGTAGAAGAAGTTCTCGAAGTCGGCCGGGTCGTTGAAGCCGTTGGCGAACCGGTCGGCGACCGGCTGGAGCTCGCCGGCGGCGCCGATCAGGTTCAGGATGTGCTCCGGCGGCGGCGCGAGCATCGCGTTGGTCCACTTGGTGACGTGCTGGGCGGTGGCCCAGTAGCGGTCGAAGGTGGCCCGCATCCACTCCTCGTCGAACGGCTTGTCGCCGCGCTCGACGATCGAGGCGAGGTAGGCGGCGGCGCACTTGGACGCGGAGTTGGAGCCCTGGCCGGTGATGGGGTCGTTCGCCACGACGACGTCCGCCACGCCCAGCACGAGCCCGCCGCCGGGCAGGCGGCCGATCGGGTTGCGGACGGTGGGGGCGTAGCGCCCGGCCAGCGTGCCGCCCGCGTCGGTCAGTTCGACCTTGGTGGCCCGCGCGTACTCCCAGGGGACGTACCGCTCCATGAGTTCCAGGGTCAGGGAGAGGTGCTCCGCCGGGTCCTTGACGCCGTTGAAGACGTCGAGCGGGCCGCCGGGTATGCCCTCCCAGAAGAGGATGTCGGCGCGGCCGGAGGTGGTCAGGCACGGCATGACGAACAGCTCGCCGACGCCCGGCACGAGGTTGCAGCGGACGCCTTCGGTGTCCGGGTGCTCCGGGCGCGGGCCCAGGCCGTGGACGTACGACACGGCCAGCGCGCGCTGCGGCTCGCTGTAGGGGGACCGCTCCGGGTCCCGGGCGAACATCTGCACCAGCTCGCCCTTGCCGGCCGCGACCAGCACCAGGTCGTAGGTGCGGGAGAAGTAGTCGAGGTCGCCGACGGCCGCGCCGTGGATGACGAGCTGGCCGCCGCGCTGGGCGAACGTCTCCATCCAGCCGGCCATCTTCACCCGCTGGTCGATCGACTGGGCGTAGCCGTCGAGCCGGCCCAGCCAGTCGATCGCACGGGCCGCCGGGCCCTCGGCCCAGGAGCCGGGGGCGGCGACCGAGACGCCGAGTCCTTCGATCTTCGGGGCCTGGGACTCCCAGAAGTTCAGCTGGAGATCGCGTTCGTGCTGCAGGGCCGTGTGGAACATGCACTGCGTGGACATGACCCGGCCGGTGCGGATCTCGTCCGCGGTCCGGTTGGACATCAGGGTGACCTCGTACCCCTGCGACTGGAGGCCGAGAGCGATCTGGAGACCGGACTGACCGGCTCCGACGACGAGTATCTTCCGCATGCGGGGCTGTCCTCTACTCGGGGGTTTCGTCGAGCGCGTGGCCCACCAGGGCCAGGAGGGTCTCGATCACGGAGATCCGGCGACGCGCGTCCATGATCATGACAGGTATGTGTTGCGGGATGGTCAAGGCCTCCCGCACGTCCTCCGGCTCGAACAGCTCGCTGCCGTCGAAGTGGTTGACCGCGACCACGTAGGGCAGCCCGGAGCTCTCGAAGTAGTCCAGGACCGGGAAGCAGTCCTTCAGGCGGCGTGTGTCGGCCATGACGACGGCGCCGATCGCGCCGCGCACGATGTCGTCCCACATGAACCAGAACCGCTGCTGGCCCGGCGTGCCGAACAGGTAGAGCACCAGGTCGTCGTCGAGCGTGATGCGCCCGAAGTCCATGGCCACCGTGGTGGTGGTCTTGCCCGGCGTGGCGGTGAGGTCGTCGGTGGCCTCGCTCGCCTCGGTCATCAGCGCCTCGGTCTGCAGGGGCGTGATCTCCGAGACGGCGGTGACCAGCGTGGTCTTGCCCACGCCGAAGCCGCCCGCCACCACGATCTTGGTGGCGATGGGGGCACGGGTGCGGTCCGTCTGCCAGGCGTGCATGCCCTCGTCGGGCCGGGCGAACGGGGATGTACCAGAGACGCCGTGAGCGGCGTCAGAGACGACGGAGTCCACTCAGCACCCTTTCCAGCAGAGCTCGGTCCGGGCGGCCCGTGCCGTGGCCGGTTCCCGTTCCGTACACACGGATCTTTCCCTGGTCCGCGAGGTCGCTGAGGAGCACGCGGACCACGCCGAGCGGCATCTTCAGCAGCGCGGCGATCTCGGCCACCGTACGCATCCGGCGGCACAGTTCGACGATGGCCCGCAGCTCCGGCATCACGCGGGTGGAGAGGTCGCCGTTCGTCAGTTCCCTGCGCTCCTCCGGGGCGTCGAGCGCGGCCGTGCTCGCCACGAACGTCTCCACCAAAAGGACGTGGCCGAAGCGGGTGCGGCCGCCGGTGAGCGAGTAGGGGCGGACCCGGGCGGGTTTGCGGTCACCGCCGCGGACCGGGAGGTGGTGCTTCGGCGTGCTGCTCATCGGGCACTCCCCGTCGTCTGGGACTCCTCCAGGGATTTTCGGAGTTCGCTCCGGAGTTCGGGCGTCAGGACGTGGCCGGCGCGACCGACGAACAGCGCCATGTGGTACGCCACCACACTCATGTCGCAGTCCGCGGAGCCGTGGACGCCGAGCAGCGAGCCGTCGCTGATGGACATCACGAACAGGCTGCCCTCGTCCATGGCGACCATCGTGTGCTTGACCCCGCCGAAGTCCATCAGCTTGGCGGCGCCGACGGTGAGGCTGCCGATGCCGGAGACGATGGTGGCCAGGTCGGCGGCGGAGCCGCGCGGGCCCGTCCGCCGGGTCCCGCGGGCCTGGAGGGCCGCGCGGGCCTGCTGGTTGCGCTGGGCGTCGGAGGAGAGCAGGAGCAGTCCGTCGGACGAGACGACCGCGACCGAGAGGATGCCGGGCACCTCCTCGACGAGGTTGGTCAGCAGCCAGTGCAGGTTGCGGGCCTCACTGCTCAGTCCGATCAGTCCGAAGGTACTGGGAGCGGTCAACTGCTTGCCTCCTCGACTGTGCCCCCCGTGGCTTCTTCGGATTCAGCTGGTCCTGGTGTGCCGATGGCCGGCCGCTGGTGCGAGGCCGTCTCCTCGGCGATCTCCGCCTCCACCTCGCGGTAGCCGGCCTGCGCGCCCTGGCGGAAGCCGCCGAGGCGGCGGCGGAGGGCTTCGGCGTCGACGGAGCCGCTGCGCTGGCGGGGCGCGGTGGTCGGAGTGGTGATCTTGGGTGTGCGCTTGGGGAGGCCCTTGTCGGTGACGCGTTCGTGTTCCACGTCGGCCTCCGCCTCGGCTTCGCCTTCGGCTTGTTCGTTCCCACCCGCACCACCCGTGCGGCTTTCGCGGTCCGGTGCGGGTGGCCCCTGTGGGGCGGGCTCGCCATCGGCGGCTGCGAGTTCGTGCTGCGTCGGCTCCGGGTCCCCCTGCGGTATCGGGGCCAGCAGCTCCATCGTGGTCTCGGCGGGGGTCTCCGCCGGTGCCGTGGCCTCTGCTTCGGGTGCGGCTGGCTCCGCCGCCTCGGCCGGTTCCGGGTGCTGCGCGGCCTCCTCCCGCTGTACCGCCCTCTCCGCCAGGGCCACCAGCGGGTCGCCGCCGCTCGTGCGGCCGTGCAGGACGTTGGAGTTGGCCTCGGCGTCGGCGCCCGGGAAGGAGAAGGTGTGGGCCGCGCCGGCGATGGGGCCGGAGGCCGGGACGGCAGCGGGCGGGGCGGCCGCGAGCAGGGTGCGGGGCAGGACCACGACCGCCGCGACACCGCCCTGCTTCTGCGCGCGCAGCTGGACGCGCACACTGTGGCGGTGCGCGAGGCGGGCCACGACGTACAGGCCGAGGCCGAGACCGTCCTCGCCCTCCTGGTCGTAGGGCGCCTCCGGGTCGAAGTCGGCCAGGCGGGAGTTCAGGCGCTCCAGCCGCTCCTCGGTCATGCCGATGCCCTCGTCCTGGACGGAGAGCATGACCTCGCCGTTCTCCAGCAGCCAGCCGGAGATCTCCACGGGCAGGTCGGGCGGCGAGAACGAGGTGGCGTTCTCCAGGAGTTCGGCCAGCAGGTGGGAGAGGTCGTCCGCGGCGAACCCGGCGATGTGCGCGTGCGGCGGCAGCGCGGCGATGCGCACCCGCTCGTACCGCTCGATCTCGCTGACCGCGGCGCGCACGACGTCCACGAGCGGAACGGGCCCGGCCGCGTGCTGGACGTGCTCGGTGCCGGCGAGGACGAGGAGGTTCTCGCTGTGCCGGCGCATGACCGTGGCGAAGTGGTCGAGCTTGAACAGCGTGGCGAGCCGGTCCGGGTCCTGCTCGCGCTCCTCCAGGCCCTCGATGACGGCCAGTTGCCGCTCGACCAGGCCGAGGGTGCGCAGCGCGAGGTTGACGAACGTCCCGCCGATGGCCGTGCGCAGCCGCTCCAGCTGGGCCGCCGACTCGGCGAGTTCGGCGCGCAGTTCCTCGCGGGCGTCGGCCATCTTCTGGCGCTGGCCGACGAGGTGCTTGCGGTCGCCCTCCAGCGTGCCGATCCGCTCGGTGAGGGCGGCCGCGTGCGCGTGCAGGGCGTTGACGGAGCGGACGACCTGGGCGAACTCGTCGTTGCGGCCGGTGAACTTCACCGGCTCCTCGGCCGCCGGGTCCTCGGCCTCGGCGAGGCGCTTGGAGCCCAGGCGCAGCACGGCGAGGGGGCGGGTGAGGCTGCGTGCCATGCCCGTGGCGACGCCGACGGCGAGCAGCATGAGGGCGCCGAGGATCGCGATGCGGATCTCCAGCGTGGTGACGTCGTCGTCGCGCAGCGCCTCCAGGTCCTTGGTGCGCCGGTCGTAGAGGGCGGACTCCACGCCGCGCATCAGGTCGACCCGGGCGGAGAGGGCCGTGTCCACCCTCTTGGCGCTGGTGGAGAGTTCGCTGCTGGAGAGCGTCGGCTGGTCGGTCAGGGTCGCGAGGTACTTCTCGGCGGAGTTGACCTCGGTGCCGGTGACCGTGTTGTCGAACGAGGTGCGCGCCGCCTTGGGCGCGGTGGCGCGGAAGTCGGCCAGGGCCGCGTCGGAGCGCAGCCGGGCCTGCTGGGCGGCGGCGCTCAGGGCGTCGCGCTGCCGGGCGTCGGAGCCGGAGGAGGTGGCGGTCTCGGTCGGCAGGCCGGTGACGGGGTCGATGACCGTCTCGGTGCCGCGCGGCACGCTGAGCGCGGCCAGCAGCAAACCCCGGGCCGCGGCGGCCTGCTGGACGGCGGAGTCCAGCTCGGCCAGCGCGTAGCCTCCGGCGCCGGCGCGGGGCGGCGTCCGCTGCGCCAGCTGCTCGGCGAGCCGGTGGAGTTCGGTGATGGCGGTGGAGTACGCCTGGTGCGCTTCGAGCGCGCTGCTCTTGCCGGTGAGCGCGGCCCGGCGTACGGCCGCGATGCCGTCGAGGTCGGAGCGGAGCGCGGCGGGCGTGTCGGTGTCGGCGCGCAGCTCCTCGACCTGCCGGTCCACGCGTTCGCTGTGCTGCTCGGAGGGCGCCTTGGACTTGGGGCGGCCGGCCGCGATGTAGGACGTGACGTCGTCGCGCTCGTCGGCGAGGGAGTGCGCGAGGGCGAGGGCGTCCTGCGTCTGCTCCGCGAGCGTCACCAGCTCCTGGGAGTCGTGGAGTTGCCCGGAGGCGACGAGGACGGACGGGGTGCCGGCACCGGCGATCGCCGCGGCGACCACGGCGACGGCGACGATGAGCCGGTTGCGTACGTGTGTGGGTCGGCCCTTGCCGGTGAGGGGCGTCGGCTCAGCGCCCTGAACGGGGGCCGTCTGCTTGCCTGTGCGACGAGGCCGCGTCTTCTGCACCGGTGCTCGCATTCCTGACTCGTGAACCCTTGGGCCCGGATGACGCTCCGTCAACTGGCGCGTACTCCCGGTACACTTCCCGACCCTCCCAGCGCCGGTGGGCGGCGCACGCGCATCACCTGACCCGCCACCCGAAGGAGTGAACCCCGGAGGGGAGTTGAGGGGCAAGTTCCGCAGGCCCATGCAGCGGCCCTGTGCGGCACGCCGGTTGGACGCCGGCGGCGGGCGGTGGCAATATTCGCCACCACGCCTTCCCGGAACCAAGCATTCCAGCCCAAACCAGGCGTCTGACCTGCGCGGGTGCGCCGGTCCGGCAACCATTGGCAGCCTTTTGCGGACCTTGTGAAGGGCTCGTGCAGACTGGCTGGATGCGTACTGAACTCGTCTCGGAGCCCGGGGACGCCGACCGCCCCAACGAGGACTTCGCCAGTGTCGGACTACCGGCCTCAGGACAGGGCGGTTCGGTGGTCGTCCTCGACGGGGTGACCCCGCCGAAGGGCGGGACGGGCTGTCTGCATTCCGTCCCCTGGTTCACCGCGCGCCTCGGCGGTGCGCTGACCGAACTGACCGTTTCACTGCCGGATGTCCCTCTGCTCGACGCCTTGTCCCGCGCCATCGCGCGTACCGCCGAGGCACACGCGGAAACCTGTGACCTTTCTCACCCCCGCACACCTCAGGCCACGGTGGTCGTGACCCGCTGGAATCCGGCCACAGTGGAGTACCTGGTCCTGTCGGACTCGGCCCTGCTGCTGGAGTCCCCCGACGGCGTGGTGACACCGCTCCTGGACGACCGGCTGGCCCGGCTGCCGCGCTCGGCCCTGGCCACGGACGCGCTGGTGGACGCGACCGTCCGCAACAAGGAGGGCGGCTTCTTCACGGCGGCGGCCGATCCCGCGGTGGCCCGGCGGGCGGTGACCGGCACCCTCCCGCGCCACGAGGTACGCGCCCTGACCGCGCTGACGGACGGCGCGACCCGCTGGGTGGAGAGATTCCGCGAGGGCGACTGGACGGACTGCTTCCACCTCGTCCGCAAGGAGGGACCGCAGGCCCTGGTGGACCGCGTGCGCGCGCTGGAACGGGCGGACACCGAGCGGGTGTTCCTGGGGCGGGGCAAGGCACACGACGACGCGACCGTGGTCTACGTCGAGTTCTAGACGGGCGCGGCCCTACTTCTCCATGCCGCGGTTGAGCTGGTGCAGCAGCCGGGCCAGCTCCATGACCTCGTGGGTGTCCCAGTCGGCCAGGCGGCCTGCGTAGCGGGCACGGCGAGCCTCGCGCACCCGGCGGACGCGGTCGTGGCCCTCCTGCGTGAGGGCGACCAGCCAGGCGCGGCCGTCGGCGGGGTCGGGCTCGCGCGCGACCAGCCCCAGGTCCTCCAGGGCGCGCAGCTGGCGGGACATCGTCGCCTTGCCGACGCCGATGTAGGCGGCGAGCTCGGTGGCCCGCTGCTGGCCGCACTCGTCGAGCCGGACGAGGAGGCCGTACGCGGACGACTCCAGGTCGGGATGGACCTCGCGGGCCATCTCGCCCTGACTGGCCCGGGCCCGCCGCAGCAGCACGGTCAGCTCCCGCTCCAGCGCCAGGAAGGCAGGCTGATCCACCGCGCTTGCGGCCGCACCGGCAGCTCGGTGCCCGTCGTCCTTGCCGTCCTCGTGCACGTCAGTCCCTGCCTCGGTCGTCGCCCGGTTCTGAGACCCGGTACTCAGATTTTCCGCCACCTGCCGCCGTCGCCGCAGTTCGGCAAGTATTCCGCAGGTCACGACGCGGGTGTACACAGGGCGGCCACACGGTGAAGGCCCGGGCCTCCCTCACGAGAACCCGGGCCTTCCCTCATCCGGTCACGTCCGTCACGCCGCGACCGGAACCTCGGGCGCGGCCCCGTTCGTCGCCGGGGACAGCGCCAGCTCCAGGACCTGGCGGACGTCGGTGACGGCGTGGACGTCGAGCTTGTCCAGCACCTCGGCCGGGACGTCGTCCAGGTCGGGTTCGTTGCGCTTGGGGATGATCACGGTGGTGACACCCGCCCGGTGCGCCGCGAGCAGCTTCTGCTTCACGCCGCCGATCGGCAGGACCCGCCCGGTCAGCGAGACCTCGCCGGTCATGGCCACGTCCGTGCGGACCAGGCGGCCGGAGAGCAGCGAGGCGAGGGCCGTGGTCATCGTGATGCCCGCGCTCGGGCCGTCCTTCGGGACCGCGCCCGCCGGGAAGTGGATGTGCACGCCCCGGTCCTTCAGATCGCCCACCGGCAGTTCCAGCTCGGCGCCGCGGGAGCGCAGGAAGCTCAGCGCGATCTGCGCGGACTCCTTCATCACGTCCCCGAGCTGGCCGGTCAGGGTCAGCCCGGCCGCGCCCGTCTCCGGGTCGGCCAGCGACGCCTCCACGTACAGCACGTCACCGCCCGCGCCCGTCACCGCGAGCCCCGTCGCCACACCCGGCACGGACGTCCGCCGCTCGGCCGGGTCCTGGGCGGACTCGGGCACGTGGTGCGGCCGGCCGATGAGGTCGCGCAGGTCCTCGTCCCGGACGGTGAACGGCAGCTTCCGCTCACCCAGTTCGTGCTGGGCCGCGACCTTGCGCAGCAGCCGCGCGATGGACCGCTCCAGGTTGCGGACGCCCGCCTCCCGTGTGTACTCCCCGGCGAGCTTGCGCAGCGCGCCCTCGTCCAGGGACACCTCGTCCTTGTCGAGCCCGGCCCGCTCCAGCTGGCGCGGGAGCAGGTGGTCGCGGGCGATGACGACCTTCTCGTCCTCGGTGTAGCCGTCCAGGCGGACGATCTCCATCCGGTCGGCCAGCGCCTCCGGGATCGCCTCCAGGACGTTGGCGGTGGCGAGGAAGACCACGTCCGACAGGTCCAGCTCGACCTCCAGGTAGTGGTCCCGGAAGGTGTGGTTCTGCGCCGGGTCGAGCACTTCGAGCAGGGCCGCGGCCGGGTCGCCCCGGAAGTCCGAGCCCACCTTGTCGATCTCGTCGAGCAGCACGACCGGGTTCATCGACCCGGCCTCCTTGATCGCCCGGACGATACGGCCCGGCAGGGCGCCGACGTAGGTGCGCCGGTGCCCGCGGATCTCGGCCTCGTCGCGGACGCCGCCGAGGGCGACGCGGACGAACTTGCGGCCCATGGCGTGGGCGACGGACTCACCGAGGCTGGTCTTGCCGACGCCGGGCGGGCCCACCAGCGCGAGCACGGCACCGCCGCGCCGCCCGCCGACGACACCCAGCCCCCGGTCGTTGCGCCGCTTGCGCACGGCCAGGTACTCGGTGATCCGCTCCTTCACGTCCTCCAGACCCGCGTGCTCGGCGTCCAGGACCGCCTGGGCGCCCTGGATGTCGTAGGCGTCCTGGGTGCGTTCGTTCCACGGCATCTCCAGGACCGTGTCGAGCCAGGTGCGGATCCAGGAGCCCTCGGGCGACTGGTCGGAGGACCGCTCCAGCTTGTCGACCTCCTTGAGCGCGGCCTCGCGGACCTTCTCGGGCAGGTCGGCGGCCTCCACGCGGGCGCGGTAGTCGTCGGACTCCTCGCCCTCCTGCTCGCCGTTCAGCTCGCGCAACTCCTTGCGGACCGCTTCGAGCTGACGCCGTAGCAGAAACTCGCGCTGCTGCTTGTCGACACCCTCCTGGACGTCCTTGGCGATGGACTCGGCCACGTCCTGCTCGGCGAGGTGGTCGCGCAGCTGCTGGGTGGCGAGCTTGAGCCGGGCCACCGGGTCGGCGGTCTCCAGCAGTTCGACCTTCTGGTCGGTGGTGAGGAAGGGCGAGTAGCCGGAGTTGTCGGCGAGCGCCGAGACGTCGTCGATGGCCTGGACCCGGTCGACGACCTGCCAGGCACCGCGCTTGCGCAGCCAGGCGGTGGCGAGGGCCTTGTACTCCTTCACCAGCTCGGCGACCTGCCCGGGCAGCGGCTCCGGGACGGTCTCGTCGACGCTGGTGCCCTCGACCCAGAGGGCCGCGCCGGGACCCGTGGTCCCCGCACCGATCCTCACCCGCCCCCGGCCGCGGATCAGGGCGCCCGGGTCGCCGTCGGCCAGCCGGCCCACCTGCTCGACCGTGCCGAGGACACCGGTGCCGGCGTAGGTCCCGTCGATCCGCGGCACCAGGAGTACCCGGGGCTTTCCGGGTGTTGTCCGAGCGGCGGCCTGGGCGGCCTCCACCGCGGCACGGACCTCGGAGTCGCTCAGATCCAGCGGGACCACCATCCCGGGCAGGACGACCTCGCCGTCGAGCGGCAGCACGGGCAGGGTGAGCGGTGTGGACGTCGAAGCCATGATCTCCCCTTCGGCAGTCAAGTTGAGCTATGCCGACTCAATGCTCGGGGGCGACCGGTTGTTCCCCGGGGGCCGTTCGCTGTGAGCGATCACCGGTGACGCCGAGGGGAAGCCGACGCGTAAGGTCATCTCCAGTAATAGATCAATTCAGTCTCTGCCTATTACCAGGGGGCGGCGTGGACCGGATCGTGCAGGCGTGGGTGGACGGGTGGATCGTGTCGCGCGGGGCGGCTCCGCCCGTGACCGAGCCGTGGGGCTGCACGATCGACGTGGGGGCGTACGGACACGTCACACGGCACGTGTTCGGGGCGACCGGCGACGACCTCGACGAGACCTCCGTCCGCAAGGTGGCCGCAGCGGTGACCGGGGCCGGGGTGTGGCTGAAGGCCTTCCGCGACCCGTCGGTGGTCTCGGGCTGGCTGGACGAGAACTGGTGGATCGACCCCGAGCCCGGCTACCTGATGACGGTCCCGCTGGCAGCGGGCGCCGCTCCGGAGGTTCCCGACGGCTACCGGCTGCGCACCTGGTCGCGCGGCGGAGTGACCCGTGTGCTCGTCGCCGCGCCGGACGGGTCGCTGGCGGCGCGCGGCCAGATCGCCCCGACGGGCGCCACCGCCGTGGCCGACCAGATCGAGACGGCCCCCGAGCAGCGCCGCAGGGGCCTCGGCAGTGTCGTCATGCGGACGCTCCAGAACGCCGCCGCCCGGCAGGGGGCACACACCGGTGTCCTGGCCGGGACACCCGCGGGGCGGGGGCTCTACGAGGCGCTGGGCTGGGAGGTGGCGGCCCTGCTGACCAGTGCGAAGCACGACCCGAGGACCTCCTTGTGAACGGCCCTCGCCGTCAGCGCCCTGCCGGGCCGAGCCGCGCCGCGTGCCACCGCCGGACCAGCGGCCAGGTCGCGACACCGATGGCCAGGGCGATCAGGTGCCCCCAGTTGGTCATCGGGTCGGTGAAGGCGATCAGGTCCTGGAGCAGCATCCCGCCGAAGCCGGCCAGCAGCGGCACGCGCAGCCAGGGCCGCAGCAGACCGGCCAGGGCGCCGGTGCCGGCCGCGACACCGAAGCTGACGCCGTAGTCGAGGCGGTGCAGGGAACTGTCGGGGAGCTGACCGGCCAGGACCGCGAGGCCCACCGGGACCTCGGTCGCCAGGGTGGCGAGGACGTGCCCGAGCAGGAAGACACCGGCCGTGCGCAGGCCGCCGATCCGCCGTTCCAGCGCGGTCAGCACGAGCACGAAGGCGATGGCGAACGGCGAGGCCACCCCGCCCGCGACCCACAGCGCGCTGCCGATCAGCACCAGTTCCGGCGTCCGCACCAGGTGCGCCACGTCCGTGCTGGAGCCCTGGAGCAGGGCGTGCACCAGCGCGGGATCCGCGTACGCGGCGATGAGCGAGGTGGCACAGAGCACGACCGCGTACGCGAAGGTGAACGGCGTGCCCGTGGGGGTGGGCAGCAGCCGCCAGGGGCGCGGCGCCCGGAGTCCGGACCGGGGCGGTTCCGCTGGCAGGGATTCCCGTACGCCCGGGCCCACGGTCGCGCGTGACCGCTGCCGCGGCACCCCGTCCAGCAGCGCCGACGGGTCGACCCCGGGCGCACCCGCCGGTGTCGGTGCGGCCGTCTCGCCGGGCGGCGCGGTGCCTTCCACCACGGGCGCTCCTTCCGTCGCGTCCCAGCCTTCGCGCCCGACCGCCCCTCTGTCTGTGACCCGGGCCACGGGAGAGCCGATTCACAGCAACCCGACAGCCCCGCCCTGCGTCCGCCGCAGGCCGCGCCGAAATTCCCGACGCCGGGCCCCCGCCCCTGCCAGGATGCTCGTATGCCCTCCTCGTACGACATTCCCGATGTGCTGGACCGCCGCGAGGGCCCGCACGGCGAGGTCGTGCTGCGGCGCCGTCCCGGCGGCCGGCTGGAGATCATCGCGAACGGCTGCTTCCTGATGGACACCTCCGACGGCCGCTCGGAGCGGCGGCTCGTCGACGCGGCACTGGACGCCCTGCCCGGCCGGGCCCGTCCCGACGTGCTGATCGGCGGACTCGGCGTCGGCTTCTCCCTCGCGCACGCGGCGGCGAACCCGCGCTGGGGGCGGATCACCGTCGTGGAACGCGAGCACGCGGTTGTCGAATGGCACCTCGACGGCCCGCTCTCCGCGTTCTCCGCCCGGGCCCTCGCCGACCCCCGCACGAAAATCGCCGAAGCGGATCTCGTCGCGTACGTCAATGAGACATCCGACACGTACGACGCGCTGTGCCTCGACATCGACAACGGCCCCGGCTGGACCGTCACGGAGGGCAACGGAAATCTCTACGGAGCGGCCGGACTCACAAGCTGCGCAAGGCTGTTGAGACCCGGCGGCGTTCTCGCCGTCTGGTCCGCCCAGCCGTCTCCGGAATTCGAAGAAACCTTGCGGAATGCCGGGTTCCAACAGGTGCGTACCGAAGAGATCCCGGTTGCCCGGGGCGTTCCGGACGTCGTGCACCTCGGCATCAGCCCTGGATAGCAAAGGTGTGCTGACTCCCCGTACGCTGCTCCTCTGACGCCGATCATTCAAGCGTCAATCGCAACCATGCGCAGACCGAGGGATCACCCCACTGATTCCGGAAAGCACACCCCAGGGGCGGGCGATGGAGCAGACACACACCTCCCACAACGGTTCGGCGACGGCTACCCCGGGCGCACAGCGCCGGGTCCTGGTGGTCGAGGACGACGCGACGATCGTGGACGCCATCGCGACCCGCCTGCGAGCCGAGGGATTCCTCGTGCAAACAGCGGGTGACGGTCCGGCCGCCGTCGACACGGCCGAGGCCTGGCAGCCCGACCTGCTGATCCTCGACATCATGCTGCCCGGCTTCGACGGTCTGGAGGTCTGCCGGCGCGTGCAGGCCGCACGGCCGGTGCCGGTGCTGATGCTCACCGCGCGCGACGACGAGACCGACATGCTCGTCGGACTCGGCGTCGGCGCCGACGACTACATGACGAAGCCGTTCTCGATGCGGGAGTTGGCGGCACGCGTGCATGTGCTGCTGCGCCGCGTGGAGCGGGCCGCGCTGGCCGCCGCGACACCGCGCAGCGGCATCCTGCGCCTCGGCGAACTGGAGATCGACCACGCACAGCGCCGGGTCCGGGTGCGCAGCGAGGATGTCCACCTCACCCCCACCGAGTTCGACCTGCTGGTGTGCCTGGCCAACACCCCCCGCGCGGTCCTCTCCCGCGAGCAGCTGCTCGCCGAGGTCTGGGACTGGGCGGACGCCTCCGGCACCCGCACGGTCGACAGCCACATCAAGGCGCTGCGCCGGAAGATCGGCGCCGAGCGGATCCGTACGGTGCACGGCGTCGGTTACGCCCTGGAGACCCCGACGCCATGAGCGGCGGGCCGGCCGCACGGAGAAACCCCGGGGAGCCGGAACCCTGGGGCGGAGTGAGCCCGTTCTCGATCAAGACCAAGCTGGGCGCGCTGGTCGTCATCTCGGTGCTGATCACCACGGGCCTGTCGGTGATCGCGGTGCACACGAAGACGGAACTGCGCTTCATCACGGTCTTCTCGATGATCGCCACACTGCTCATCACGCAGTTCGTGGCCCATTCGCTCACCGCGCCGCTGGACGAGATGACGGCCGTGGCCCGGTCCATCTCACAGGGCGACTACACCCGCCGGGTGCGGGAGAACCGCCGTGACGAGCTGGGCGACCTGGCCGTGACGATCAACGCCATGGCCGACGAGCTGGAGGCCCAGGACAGCCAGCGCAAGGAGCTGGTGGCGAACGTCTCGCACGAGCTGCGCACGCCCATCGCGGGCCTGCGCGCGGTGCTGGAGAACATCGTCGACGGCGTCACGCAGGCCGACCCGGAGACGATGCGCACGGCGCTGAAGCAGACCGAGCGCCTCGGCCGGCTGGTGGAGACGCTGCTGGACCTGTCCCGCCTGGACAACGGCGTCGTACCGCTGAAGAAGCGGCGGTTCGAGGTGTGGCCGTACCTGTCCGGCGTGCTGAAGGAGGCCAACATGGTCGCCTCCGTGCGCGCGGGCATCGCCACCGGCTCGGGCAGTCACACGCGGACGGACGTCCATCTGCACCTCGACGTCCACCCGCCGGAGTTGACCGCGCACGCCGACCCGGAGCGCATCCACCAGGTCGTCGCCAACCTCATCGACAACGCGGTCAAGCACAGCCCGCCGCACGGTCGGGTGACGGTCAAGGCGCGGCGCGGCGCGCTGCCGGAGTCGCTGGTGCTGGAGGTCCTGGACGAGGGCCCCGGCATTCCGAAGTCCGAGTGGCACCGCGTCTTCGAGCGGTTCAACCGGGGCAGTGCCAAGCGGCCGCAGGGGCCGGGCAGCGACGGCGGCACGGGCCTCGGCCTGGCGATCGCCCGCTGGGCGGTGGATCTGCACGGCGGACGGATAGGAGTGGCCGAATCCGAGCGAGGTTGCCGGATTCTTGTCACTCTCCCGGGAGAGCCATCTGTGCCAAGTTGACGTAAAGTTCGAAGCGGAGCCACAAGATCCACCGGCGTCCGCGCTGACGGACACGTGTGATCAGGCACAGGCCCGCGCCGTCGGCGTACGGGGCCCTGCTCAGCCCATCCCTCCTGAAGCGGAACCACGCTTGTTTCCCGCCATTTCAAGGCCCGAAACACAGTCTGAGATGTGACTTACACGACGTTGAACGGGCCCGACCTGACCTACCCGGTCCGGGAGGCGTAGCCTTGATTCCCGCTGTCCATCATCTTGTGAAGCGGAAGAGGGCGGTTGCCGCCGTGTCGCCACAGTCCCCCAGTAACTCGAGCATCTCGACCGACACCGACCAAGCGGGCAAGAACCCCGCCGCGTCGTTCGGTGCCAACGAGTGGCTCGTCGACGAGATCTATCAGCAGTACCTCCAGGACCCGAATTCGGTAGACCGAGCCTGGTGGGACTTCTTCGCCGACTACAAGCCGGGCGCCGCTGCCGCCTCGGCTCCGGCGGGTACCGCGGCCGCGGGGGCCGCGGGGACCACCACCGCTCAGCCGGCCGCCCCGGCCGCTCCGGCCCAGGCCCCCGCCCCGGCGGCCGAGAAGCCCGCTGCCGCCGCGCCGGCGCCCGCCCCGGCTCCGGCCCAGGCGAAGCCCGCCGCGCAGGCCCCGGCCCAGGCCGCCGCTCCCGCGAAGGCCGCCCCGGCCCCCGCGAAGCCGGCCGCCGCCGCGAAGAAGGCCGAGCCCGCCGGCGAGGCCCCCTCCGGCCCCGAGCAGGTCATGCTGCGCGGCCCCGCCGCCGCGGTCGCGAAGAACATGGACGCCTCGCTGGAGCTGCCCACGGCCACGTCCGTGCGCGCGGTCCCGGTGAAGCTGCTGTTCGACAACCGCATCGTCATCAACAACCACCTCAAGCGGGCGCGTGGCGGGAAGATCTCCTTCACGCACCTCATCGGCTACGCGATGGTCCAGGCCATCAAGGCGATGCCGGCGATGAACTACTCGTTCGCGAAGGTGGACGGCAAGCCCACCCTGGTCAAGCCGGAGCACGTCAACCTCGGTCTCGCCATCGACCTGGTCAAGCCGAACGGCGACCGCCAGCTGGTCGTCGCGGCGATCAAGAAGGCCGAGACGCTGAACTTCTTCGAGTTCTGGCAGGCCTACGAGGACATCGTCCGCCGCGCCCGCGACGGCAAGCTGACGATGGACGACTTCTCCGGGGTCACGGTCTCCCTGACCAACCCCGGCGGCCTCGGCACGGTCCACTCGGTGCCGCGCCTGATGCCCGGCCAGTCCGTGATCATGGGCGTCGGCTCCATGGACTACCCGGCGGAGTTCCAGGGCACCAGCCAGGACACCCTGAACAAGCTCGGCATCTCGAAGGTCATGACGCTCACGTCGACCTACGACCACCGGGTCATCCAGGGCGCCGCCTCCGGCGAGTTCCTGCGCCAGGTCGCGAACCTCCTGCTCGGCGAGAACGGCTTCTACGACGACATCTTCGAGGCGCTGCGCATCCCCTACGAGCCGGTCCGCTGGCTCAAGGACATCGACGCCAGCCACGACGACGACGTCACGAAGGCCGCCCGCGTCTTCGAGCTGATCCACTCCTACCGGGTCCGCGGCCACGTCATGGCCGACACCGACCCGCTGGAGTACCAGCAGCGCAAGCACCCCGACCTGGACATCACCGAGCACGGCCTCACGCTCTGGGACCTGGAGCGCGAGTTCGCCGTCGGCGGCTTCGCCGGCAAGTCGATGATGAAGCTGCGCGACATCCTCGGCGTCCTGCGCGACTCGTACTGCCGCACCACCGGCATCGAGTTCATGCACATCCAGGACCCCAAGCAGCGCAAGTGGATCCAGGACCGCGTCGAGCGCCCGCACTCCAAGCCGGAGCGCGAGGAGCAGCTGCGCATCCTGCGCCGGCTGAACGCCGCTGAGGCCTTCGAGACCTTCCTGCAGACGAAGTACGTCGGCCAGAAGCGCTTCTCCCTGGAGGGCGGCGAGTCCGTCATCCCGCTGCTCGACGCCGTGCTGGACTCGGCCGCCGAGTCCCGCCTGGACGAGGTCGTCATCGGCATGGCCCACCGCGGCCGGCTGAACGTCCTCGCCAACATCGTCGGCAAGTCGTACGCGCAGATCTTCCGCGAGTTCGAGGGCAACCTCGACCCGAAGTCGATGCACGGCTCCGGCGACGTGAAGTACCACCTGGGCGCCGAGGGCACCTTCACCGGTCTCGACGGCGAGCAGATCAAGGTCAGCCTGGTCGCGAACCCGTCGCACCTCGAAGCCGTCGACCCCGTCCTGGAGGGCGTCTCCCGCGCCAAGCAGGACATCATCAACAAGGGCGGCACGGACTTCACCGTCCTGCCGGTGGCGATCCACGGCGACGCGGCCTTCGCGGGCCAGGGCGTGGTGGCCGAGACCCTGAACATGTCGCAGCTGCGCGGCTACCGCACCGGCGGCACGGTCCACATCGTCATCAACAACCAGGTCGGCTTCACGGCCGCGCCGGAGTCCTCCCGCTCGTCGATGTACGCGACGGACGTGGCGAGGATGATCGAGGCCCCGATCTTCCACGTCAACGGCGACGACCCCGAGGCCGTCGTCCGCGTGGCGCGACTCGCCTTCGAGTTCCGCCAGGCCTTCAACAAGGACGTGGTGATCGACCTCATCTGCTACCGCCGCCGCGGTCACAACGAGTCGGACAACCCGGCCTTCACCCAGCCGCTGATGTACGACCTGATCGACAAGAAGCGCTCGGTGCGCAAGCTCTACACCGAGTCCCTCATCGGTCGCGGCGACATCACCCTGGAAGAGGCCGAGCAGGCGCTCCAGGACTACCAGGGCCAGCTGGAGAAGGTCTTCACGGAGGTCCGCGAGGCCACCTCGCAGCCGTCCGCCGTGGAGCCCTCCGACCCGCAGGCCGAGTTCCCGGTCGCCGTGAACACCGCGGTGACCACGGAGGTCGTCAAGCGGATCGCCGAGTCCCAGGTCAACATCCCCGACCACATCACCGTCCACCCGCGTCTGCTGCCGCAGCTGCAGCGCCGGGCGTCGATGGTCGAGGACGGCACTATCGACTGGGGCATGGGCGAGACCCTCGCGATCGGCTCCCTGCTGCTGGAGGGCGTCCCGGTCCGCCTGGCGGGCCAGGACTCGCAGCGCGGTACGTTCGGCCAGCGCCACGCGGTCATCATCGACCGCAGCACGGGCGAGGAGTACACGCCGCTGCAGTACCTCTCCGAGGACCAGGCGCGGCTCAACGTCTACAACTCCCTGCTCTCCGAGTACGCGGCGATGGGCTTCGAGTACGGCTACTCGCTGGCCCGCCCCGAGGCGCTCGTGATGTGGGAGGCGCAGTTCGGCGACTTCGTCAACGGCGCCCAGACGGTCGTGGACGAGTTCATCTCGTCGGCCGAGCAGAAGTGGGCCCAGACCTCCGGTGTCGTCCTGCTGCTGCCGCACGGCTACGAGGGCCAGGGCCCGGACCACTCCTCGGCCCGCCCGGAGCGCTTCCTGCAGATGTGCGCGCAGAACAACATGACGGTCGCCATGCCGACGTCGCCGTCGAACTACTTCCACCTCCTGCGGTGGCAGGTGCACAACCCGCACCACAAGCCGCTGGTGGTCTTCACGCCGAAGTCGATGCTGCGCCTGAAGGCGGCGGCGGCCAAGGCGGAGGAGTTCACGACGGGCCAGTTCCAGCCGGTCATCGGCGACGCGACGGTCGACCCGGCCGCGGTCAAGAAGGTCGTCTTCTGCGCCGGCAAGGTCTACTACGACCTGGAGGCCGAGCGGCAGAAGCGCGGCGTCACGGACACGGCGATCATCCGCATCGAGCGCCTGTACCCGCTGCCGGGTACCGAGCTCCAGGCGGAGATCAAGAAGTACCCGAACGCCGAGAAGTACCTGTGGGCCCAGGAGGAGCCGGCGAACCAGGGTGCCTGGCCGTTCATCGCGCTCAACCTGATCGACCACCTCGACCTGGCGGTCGGCGCGGACATCCCCGCCGGCGAGCGCCTGCGCCGCATCTCGCGTCCGCACAGCTCGTCCCCGGCCGTGGGTTCCGCGAAGCGGCACCAGGCCGAGCAGGAGCAGCTGGTGCGCGAGGTGTTCGAGGCGTGAGCCTCTGAGCATCGGCTCGCAGCAGGGTCCGGCCCCATCGCCTCGTTCCGAGGTGGTGGGGCCGACCCCGTTCTCGGCCGCATAACCTGGAGAGGTACGACCCGAGGCCCCAGGCCCAGCCCCAGGAGAACACGCGTGTACTTCACCGACCGAGGCATCGAGGAACTCGAGAAGCGGCGCGGCGAGGAGGAGGTCACCTTCGAGTGGCTCGCCGAGCAGCTGCGCACGTTCGTCGATCTCAACCCCGACTTCGAGGTGCCGGTGGAGCGGCTGGCGACATGGCTGGCACGGCTGGACGACGAGGACGACGAGTAGGGGCTGAGCCGAGGCTGGGTCCTGATGAGCGGCGGCGCCGGCCGCTGACCTCGATGGCCAAGCGCGAGAGTGGACCTCGGCCGC
>NZ_BMWC01000021.1 GCF_014651035.1 Streptomyces lomondensis | reverse complement strand
ATCCTCACCTTCGACGACGAGGACGAGGCCGTCACCGCCGCCAACAACACCGAATTCGGTCTCGCCGCCTACCTGTTCACCCAGAACCTCGACCGCGCCCTGCGCGTCAGCGAACGCCTGGAGAGCGGCATGATCGGCCTCAACACCGGCCTCGTCTCCAACCCCGCCGCCCCCTTCGGCGGTATCAAGCAGTCCGGCCTCGGCCGCGAAGGCGGACGCGTCGGCATCGAGGAGTTCCTCGAATACAAGTACCTCGCCATCCCCACCGGAGCCTGACATGCCCGACCGCCTCGTCGTCCTCCACCGGGGAAACCGGCCACCGGCCACCGGACTCATCGAGCGGCTCGCGGACACCGTCTACGCCACCGAGGAGGAACTGCCCTACGTCCTCCCCGGCGCCGACGCCCTCCTGGCCTGGGTGACCATCACCCCCGCCATCCGCGAAGCCTGGCCCGACAACCCCGAGAAAGCGCCCCGCTGGGTCCACGCGTCCTCAGCGGGCGTCGACTCCTTCCTCTTCCCCGCCCTCGTCGACGATCCGGGCGTCGTCCTCACCAACGCCCGCGGCGTCTACGACCAGCCGACCGCCGAGTACGTCCTCGGCCTGATCCTGGCCCTGGCCAAGGACTTCCCCGGCACCTGGGAGCACCAGCGGCGCCGCGAATGGCGTCCGCGACCCAGTGACGGCATCACCGGACGCACTGTGCTGGTCTGGGGCACCGGGCCCATCGGCCGGGCCATCGCCCGGCTGCTGCGCGCGGTCGGAATGCGGGTCTGCGGCGCCGGACGCAGGGCCCGGGAGGAGGACCCCGACTTCGGCACGGTCCACGGCCCGGCCACCCTGACCTCCGCTCTGGCGGAGGCGGACTACGTCGTCCTGGCCGCGCCCCTCACCCAGGACACCCGGGGCATGGTCGACGCCTCGGTGCTGGCCTCGATGAAGCCAGGGGCCCGGCTGGTCAACGTCGGCCGGGGCGGGCTCGTCGACGAGGAGGCGCTCATCGACCACCTCGCGGCCGGCCGGCTGGCCGGTGCCGCCCTGGACGTCTTCGGCCGGGAGCCGCTGCCGACCGGGTCGCCCCTGTGGGACATGCCCGGCGTGCTGATCTCCCCGCACACGGCGGGCGAGACCACCAGCGAGCGCGAGGCACTCGTCGAGGTGTTCCTCGACAACCTCACCCGCCATATCGAGGGTCGGCCCCTGCGCAACGTCGTCGACAAGCGGCGAGGCTACGTGGTGGACGAGACGCACTAGCGAGACGCACCAGAGCGGAGCGAGTGACAGTACTGTCACTCGCTCCTTCTGCTTCCCACCGCGCTCCCCGTCACCGCCAGCACGGAGAGCACCACCAGCGCGGCGGCCGGGCCGAGCACCGTCCAGGGGGCCAGTTCGGCGTACGGCTGGTTCTCCGACAGGAGGCGGCCCCACTCGGGGGTGGGCGGCTGTTCGCCCAGGCCCAGGAAGCCGAGGGAGGCCAGGACCAGGACGGTGGTGGGCAGCCGGAGCAGGGCGTTGCGGAGGAGGGGCGGGACGACCGCGGGGAGCAGGTGGCGGCGCAGCAGGTGCAGCCGCCCCGCGCCGAGCGCGACGGACGCGGCGATATGGCCGCTCGCCCGTTCCTGTTCGAGCAGCGCCGCCGTCTGGGCGGCGTACGGGCTCCAGCCGACCACGCACACCGCGCAGGCCGCGCCCCACACCGACGGCCCGGTCACGCCCGCGATCAGCAGCCCCGCGAGGACGGCGGGCAGGGTCGACACGACCTCGGTCGGGCCGGCGCTCGCCCGCGGTGCCATGCCCAGCAGGAGCCCCGTGACCGCGCTGACGGCCGTCACGGCGAGGGCGACGCCCGCCGTGCGCAGCGCCCCGTGGCCCAGCCGGGCCAGCAGGTCCCGGCCCAACGCGTCCGTGCCCAGGGGGTGTTCGGGGGACGGGGGCAGCAGCCGGGCCGCCGTGTCGACCTGGAGGGGGTCGCGCAGGAGGCCCGCCGTGACCAGGGCGAGCAGGGCGAGGGCGCAGGCCGCGGTGGTCCAGTACAGGGAGCGCGGCACGGTGAGCGGCGGCCGGTGCAGGGCCGGCAGCGCCCCGTCGCGCAGGGGCCGGCCGAGGAGCGCCTGCCGCAGGGCCCGGATCACCACTCCGGCACTCACGCCGAGCAGGACCAGGGCCAGGCTCGCGGTCTGGAGCACCGGCAGGTCCTGGGCGACGGCGGCCTCCAGGGCGAGCCGGCCGAGCCCCGGGATGTTGAAGATCTTCTCCACCGCGACCGCGCCGCCGACCAGGCCCACGACGGTCGGCAGCAGCTGCGGCAGCATGCCGGGCAGGGTGCGGCGCAGCGCGTCACGGGCGATGCGGCCGGGCGGGAGTCCGACGGCGTAGGCCGTGCGCGCCCACGGTTCGTGGAAGGCGGCGGGCAGCGCCTGGTCGAGCATCCCGCCGAGCATCGCGCCCGACGGGATGCCGAGGGCGAGCGAGGGCAGCACCATCGACTGCGGCCCCTCCCACCCGCTGGTCGGGAACCACCCCCACCACACCCCGCACACCGTCGCCAGCACCGAGGCGAGCAGGAACTTCGGCAGGGCGGCCAGTACGGCGGCCGTGCCGCCCGCCCGGCCCTGCCGCAGACGGCGCCGGGAACCGAGGAGGACCGTACGGGCGCAGACCAGTCCGGCCACCACGACCGTGACCGCGAACGCGCCCAGCATCAGCGTCAGGGAGACCGACAGGGCGGTCGCCACCTGCGGCATGACCGGCTCGCCGGACACCCATGACACGCCCGCGTCCCCGCCCGGCAGGCCGCCCAGCCAGTGCGCGAGATGCGCGAGCGGGCCCTCGTCCAGCCCCAGCTGCTCCCGTACGGCGGCCAGTTCCGCGGGTGTGGGGTTCTGGTCGGCGGAGCGGGCGCGCAGCACGGTGCGGGCCGGGTCCGTTCCGGAGAGCCACGGCAGCAGGGCCACCGCGCCGAGCAGCGCGGCTCCGGCGAGGACACGGCCGGCCGCCGTGGGCCAGAGGAGGGGACGGGCGGGGGCGTGGGCGACGCTCACGGGAATCCGGGCTTACTTCAGGCGGGTGTCGAGGTCGATCAGGGAGCGTTCGCGCGGGTCGAGGATGACGCCCTCGACGTCCGCCGCGATGCCCTGCACGGCCTGCTCGTGGACGAGCGGCACCACCGCGTCGGTGCGCAGGATCTCCGCCTCCGCCTGCATGATCTTCTCCTGGCGGCGCTCGGTGTCACGTTCCCCGGCGGCGGCCCGGATGGCCTTGTCCACCTTGGCGTCCTTCAGGCCGGCGATGTTGTAGACGCCCTCGCTGGTGAAGTCGCTGGCGAGGTAGTCGACGGCGTCACCGGTGTCCAGGAGCGTCACCCGGGAGAAGACGAGGGCGTCGTACTTCCCGGCGAGGAGGTCGGCCTCCATCTGCGTGTACTCGCGCACGTCCTGCTTCACCGTGAACCCGGCCTTCTCCAGCTGCTGCTGGAGCACGGTCGCGGCTTCGGGCATCTCGGCCCGGTTGGTGTATGCGGCCAGCCGCAGCGTCCTGCCCTTGGTCTCGGTCTTCACCTGCCCGGCGGTCGCGGCCTCGGCGCGGCCGGTCACCTGCACCCGCTTGTCGGCGGCCCAGGGGACGGCGGGCCCGAACAGGCCCTGGGCGGGGTCGGCGTAGCCGCCGAAGACGGAGTCGACCAGCGCGGAGCCGTCGACGGCCTCACGGGCGGCGGCGCGCAGACCGGCGTCGGCGAACAGGCCGCTGCGGGTGTTGAGGATCAGGCTGTCGGTGCGCACCGACGGAACCTCGTGCCGGGTGCCCTCGTCGAGCAGCTTCGCCTGGGCGGTGGGGATCCACTCGGCGATGTCGGCCTGGCCGCCGCGCAGCGCGTTGGCGCGGGCCGTGCCGTCCGCGATCCAGCTGACGTCGATGCCCGGGGCCTTCGCCTTGCCGCCCCAGTAACCGTCGAAGCGGTTCAGTGTCGCCTTCGTCTTGCCGCTGAGCTTGGTGATCTCGAACGGTCCGGTGCCGGTGCCGACGGGGCTGACGGCGCCGTCCTTCGCGTACGCCTTCGCCGACAGGATCGCCAGCGCCGGGCTGGCCAGCCGCAGCGGCAGCACCGGGTCGGGCGACTTGGTGGTGAGGGTGACGGTGTCGGCGTCCTCGGCCTTGGCGGTGAGGGTCACGTCACTGAGGACCCGGGGCTTGGGCTTGGCCGCGCCGGCGTGGTCGAGCGCGTTGACGACGGACTGGGCGGTGAGCTTCGTGCCGTCCTGGAACTCTGCCTCGCGCAGCTCGAAGGTCCAGGTGGTGTCGTCGTCCTGCTTCCAGGACTTCGCCAGGGCGGGCTTGGCCGTGCCGTTCCTGTCCAGGGCGGTGAGGCCCTCGGCGACGGACAGCTTGCTCAGTACGGTGGCGTCGTTGCTGTACGGGGACAGTGCCTGAACCGGCGGCACGGCGAGCGCGACGCGCAGCCGCCCGCCCGATCCCGCCCCGGCGCCCGTGGCGTCGTCGCTGTCGCCCGGTGCGAAGCAGCCGGCCAGCAGAGGGGTGAGGGCGAGCGCCGCTATGAGGCCGCGGGAAGTGGTGCGCATGTCGGTTCCTGTCGTGCGGGAGGTCGGGCATGCCGCTGCGGCCCGGGCTGGGGCTTGATCGGCTACGTCAGCATATAAGGGGAGGCTTACCAAACCTTTCGCCGGGTGGATGAAATCTCAACGACTGGACATCCGGGTGGCGAACCCGGCGGTATCGACCGGCTGTTCGAGTTGTGTCATGGTGGGCGCCGGGCGGAGGTGAGTCGCATGACCGGCGCGGACCCGGGGCTGTTCGGCCCGAAATCGGTGACTTGGCAGGCGCACGGCGACCCGATGATGTGGATCGCCGGCGTCCGGGCGCTCTACCTCCAGGCCCTGCACCCGCGCGCGGTACGCGGAGTCCTCCAGAACTCCGACTTCCGCCGCGACGCCTGGGGCCGCCTGCTGCGCACCGCCAACTTCGTCGGCACCACGACGTACGGCACCACCGAGGCCGCCGAGCGGGCCGGCGCCCGGGTCCGGAAGATCCACAGCATGCTGTCGGCGACCGACCCGGACACCGGCGAGCGCTACCCCGTCGACGAACCCGGGCTGCTCCTGTGGGTGCACTGCGCCGAGATCGACTCCTACCTGCACGTCCTGCGCAGGTCCGGCTTCCGCCTCACCGACGCCGAGGCCGACCGCTACATCGGCGAACACCGGCAGAGCGCACGCCTGGTGGGCCTCGACCCCGGCGCCGTACCCGCCAACCGGGCCGAGTTGGCGGAGTACTTCGAGAAGGTGCGCCCCGACCTGGCCGCCGGACCCGAGGCACGCGAGGTGGACGACTTCCTCCTCCGCCCGCCGACGCACCCGCTTCTCGTACCGGCGCGCGAGGTGCTGTGGCGGCGCGTGGCACAACTGGCGTACGCCTCCCTGCCGCCGTACGCCCACGAGCTGTACGGCAGACCGGCCCCCGCACCCGCCACCGTCACCCGGCAACTGCGCCTCACCGGCCTCGTGCTGCGCCGTGTTCCCGCACGTCTGCGGTGGCAACTCCCGCCCAAACACATCCTGCGCGCCATGGCGAGGCTCGGCCCGCACACGCGTCCGGCACCGTACAAACTCGGACGGTAGGCCGCCATACTGAGGGGCCAAGGGGAGGGGCGGGCGAACAGCTACCGGGGGGAGCGTCGCGCGAGATGGGGGACAGCAGGCTCATTCACGGCCGTTACCGGCTGCTCGATCTGATCGGGCGCGGCGGCATGGGCGAGGTGTGGCGGGCCCGGGACGAGTCCCTGGGCCGGCACGTCGCCGTCAAGTGCCTCAAGCCACTGGGCCCCAACCACGACCACGCGTTCACCCGCGTGCTGCGGGAACGGTTCCGTCGCGAGGCCCGGGTGGCCGCCGCGCTCCAGCACCGGGGCATCACCGTCGTGCACGACTTCGGCGAGTCCGACGGCGTCCTCTACCTCGTCATGGAGCTGCTGGACGGCCGCAACCTCAGCCAGCTCCTGGAGGACAACAAGCAGCACCCGCTGCCCGTCGCCGACGTGGTGGAGATCGCCGAGCAGGTCGCCGCCGCCCTCGCGTACTGCCACGAACAGGGCATCGTCCACCGGGACCTGAAGCCCGCCAACATCGTCCGGCTCGGCGACGGCACGGTGAAGATCTGCGACTTCGGCATCGCCCGCCTCGGCCACGACATCGGCTTCACGTCCCGGCTGACCGGCACCGGCATCGCCATGGGCACCCCGCACTACATGTCCCCGGAGCAGATCAGCGGCACCGAGGTCGACCAGCGCAGCGACCTGTACTCGTTCGGGTGCGTGCTGTACGAGATCGCCACCGGCGTACCGCCGTTCGACCTCGACGACGCCTGGGCGATCCTCGTCGGCCACCGCGACACCCCGCCCCGCCCACCGCGCGAGCACCGCCCCGAACTGCCCGCGTACCTGGAGCGGATCGTCCTGGACCTGCTGGCCAAGGAACCGGAGGAACGCCCCGGTGACGCCCGCGAGCTGGCGCGCAGGATCAGCGGGCACCGGGCCGCGCCGGCGTACGTGCCGGCCGTGGTGGCGGCCGGGCCCGCTCCCGGGGCGCCGGTGCGGGCGGGACGGCTGCCGTCCTGGACCCGCGGCATGACCACCGGCCACAAGGCGGCGGGCGCCGGGCTGCGCACCACGCCGCCGGACCCGGCGGCCGGACTGTCCGGCGAGTGGATCGCACGGCCCGCCACCGGCCCCGTCGAGGAGTCCGTCCCCGAGGAGCGGCCCACGCCGTCCCCGGAGGTCCTGACCGCCCTGGCCGGCCGGCACAACGCGGGCCTGAGCCTCGGCCGGCTCGGCCGCTGGGCGGAGGCGGGGGAGGTGCACCGGGCGGTCGCCGCCGAACGCGAGCACCTCCTCGGCCCCGATCACCCCGACACCCTCGCCAGCCGCTACGAGGTCGCCTTCACCCTCAGCCGCACCGGCCGTGCCCCGGACGCCCTGCGCGAGTACAAGCACGTCGCCGAGGCCAGGATCCGCACGCTCGGCGCCGACCACCCGGACACCCTCGCGGCCCGCCAGGAGATGGCCTACGTGCTCGGCCAGCTGGGCCGCCCCTTCGACGCCCACCGCGTCTACACGTCGGTGCTCGCCGCCCGGGAGCGCACCATGGGCCCGGACCACCCCGACACCCTGCGCTGCCGGCACAACCTCGCCTTCAACCTCAGCCGCCTCGGCCGGCTGGAGGACTCCTACCGCATGGCCCGCGAGGTGGCCGGAGCCCGCGCCCGGGTGCTCGGCCCGGACCACCCCGACACCCTCGTCACCCGCTACGAGGTCGCCTACGCCCTGGGCCAGCTGGGCCGCTGGCCCGAGGCCCTGGAGACCTACCGCGAGGTCGCCGAGGCTCGCGCCCGCGCCCTCGGCCCCGACCACCCCGACACGCTCGCCGCCCGGCACGAGATCGGCATCAGTCTGGGCCGGCTCGGCCGCGGTGCGGAGGCCCTGGACCTCTACACCGCCCTCGCCGAGGACCGCGCCCGCGTCCAGGGTCCCACCCACCCCGAGACCCTGCGCGCCCGGCACGGCCGCTGCGTCAACCTCGGACGCCTCGGCCGCTGGGAGGAGGCCCTCACCGAGTCCCGCGACGTCAGCGCCCTGCGCGAGCGGGCCCTGGGCGCCGACCACCCGGACACCCTGGTCAGCCGCCGCGAGGTCGCCGTGGGACTGGGCTGGCTGGGCCGCTGGGCCGACGCGCTCACCGAGTACCGCCGGGTCGCCGCCGCCCGCGAACGCGTCCTCGGCGCCGACCACCCCGACACCCTCGCCAGCCGCAACGACGAGGCGCACTGCCTCCAGCAGCTGGGCCGCAGCGCCGAGGCCGCGGCGCTGTACCGCAGGGTGGCGGCCCTGCGCCAGGAGCGGGCGTTAGGCGGGCCGTGAGCCCCTGACGGCGCACAGCGCGTCCGGCGGGGAGTGCGGCCTTCCGGCGGACAGCGTGTCCGGCGGGCCGTGCGGCCTTCGGGCGGACAGGGCCTGTGGCCGACCCGGATCACCCCGTGTTACGAAGAACCATGACCGCACCCCTGGGACCCCGCGCACACCGGACGTACGACGCCGTCATCGTCGGCGGCGGCCACAACGGCCTGGTCGCCGCCGCCTACCTGGCCCGGGCCGGCCGCTCCGTGCTGGTGCTGGAGCGGCTGGACCACACCGGCGGCGCGGCCGTGTCCACGCGGCCCTTCGCCGGGGTCGACGCCCGGCTCTCCCGCTACTCCTACCTGGTCAGCCTGCTGCCGAAGAAGATCGTCCGGGACCTCGGCCTCGACTTCCGGGTACGCGCCCGCACCGTCTCCTCCTACACGCCCGCCGAACGCGACGGCCGGCCCACCGGGCTCCTCGTCGGCGGCGGCGAACGGCGGACCAGGGAGGCCTTCGCCCGGCTCACCGGCTCCGACCACGAGTACCGGGCCTGGCAGCGCTTCTACGGCATGACCGGCCGCGTCGCCCAGCGGGTCTTCCCGACGCTCACCGAGCCGCTGCCCACGCGCGAGGAGCTGCGCCGCCGCCTCGACGACGAGGAGGCCTGGCGGATGCTGTTCGAGGAGCCGATCGGGGTCGCCGTCGAGCAGCACTTCGCCGACGACCTGGTGCGCGGCGTGGTCCTCACCGACGCGCTCATCGGCACCTTCGCCGACGCCCACGACCCCTCGCTGAAGCAGAACCGCTGCTTCCTCTACCACGTGATCGGCGGCGGCACCGGCGCCTGGGACGTGCCCGTCGGCGGCATGGGCGCCCTCACCGACGCGCTGGCCGACGCCGCACGCGCGGCGGGCGCCGTCCTCGCCACCGGCCACGAGGCGCTGCGCATCGCCACGGACGGCCGTACGGCCGAGGTCGCGTTTCGCACGGCCGACGGCGAGGGCACCGTCGCCGCCCGGCACGTCCTGGTCAACGCCTCCCCGCAGGCCCTGGCGGACCTGACCGGCGACGCGCCCCCCAGCCCCGCGGAAGGCGCCCAGCTGAAGGTGAACATGCTGCTCAAGAGGCTGCCGCGGCTGCGCGACAGCTCCGTCGACCCGCGCGAGGCGTTCGCCGGCACCTTCCACATCGCCGAGGGCTACGAACAACTGGCCACCGCCCACGCCCAGGCCGCCGCCGGTGACCTGCCCGCCGCGCCGCCCTCCGAGATCTACTGCCACTCGCTCACCGACCCGAGCATCCTCGGCCCCGCCCTGGCCGAGCAGGGCTACCAGACGCTCACCCTCTTCGGCCTGCACACCCCGGCCCGCCTGTTCGAGCGGGACAACGACGCCGTACGCGAGGAACTCCTCAAGGCGACGCTCGCCCAGCTCGACGCCCACCTGGCCGAACCCCTCGCCGAGTGCCTGGCCACCGACGCGGAGGGGTGGCCCTGCATCGAGGCCAGGACCCCGCTCGACCTGGAGCGGGACCTCGGGCTGCCCGGCGGGAACATCTTCCACCGCGAGCTGAGCTGGCCCCACGCCCAGGACGGCACCGGCCGCTGGGGGGTGGAGACGCGGCACGCGAACGTGCTGCTGTGCGGGGCCGGAGCCGTGCGCGGGGGCGGGGTGAGCGGGGTGCCGGGGCACAACGCGGCCATGGCGGTCCTGGAGGACGGGCCGGCTGAATCACTGCCCTCCTGAGGGGCACTCCGACAGGACGAAGGTATCCGTACCAGCCGGCCGCCCCGCGCGGACGGTCGCACGACCCACGGGAGGAGGCTCCCATGGCCGAGCTCAGCCCGACCGACCTCCAGAAGGCCCTGAAGGGCATGGACTACCCCACGGACAAGAAGCACCTGGTGGAGCGTGCCCGCAGCAACCACGCCGACGAGAAGGTCGTCCGCACGCTCGACGGCCTGAAGGAGGACCGCTTCGACGGCCCGAACGAGGTGCAGAAGGCCGTCTTCAACCAGTGACGCGTCCGCCTCAGTCGGCCGACGGCGCCCATCCCACCGCTTCGACGCGCGACGCGTCCGCCGGGCGCGCCTCGTCGAACAGGACGCCGTCGGCCGCCTCCACCCGCAGCCCGTCCACGTAGGCCCCGCGGCCGACGTACAGCCGGTCCGTCGCGTACCGCCAGCGCAGGGCCAGCCCCCGCGCGGCGGGCACGTCGGCGGTGAGCCGGTGCCAGACGCGGCCGGACCAGCCGGTGACCGAGCCCGACGGGTGCAGCCGGGGCTCCTCACCCAGGCGGGACGTCGTGAAGGGCACCGGCTGCCAGGACGTACCGCCGTCGGTCGTGGCCTCCAGGACCAGGACGTCGGCCTTCGGCTCGGTGTCCCACCACAGCGCGCAGCGCAGCCGCGCCCCGCCCGACGACGTGTCGAGCGCCGGGAGGGTGAGCGTCGCCGTCGCGGAGACCGCCATCCCGGAGAACCAGGCCGTGCGCCCCCGGGCCGGCCAGACCGGCACGGCCCGTGCCAGGTGATTCGCGGCGGCCACCCGGGGAGCGGATCCGGAACGCCAACTCCGCACGGGATGCACGGAGTTGCCGAGAACGACGAGGAACGAGTCGGTCGTCGGGTCCAGCACCAGCGAGGTGCCGGTGAAGCCGGTATGCCCGGCGCTGCGCGGCGTGGCCATCGCGCCCATGTACCAGTGCTGGTAGAGCTCGAAGCCGAGCCCGTGCTCGTCCCCGGGGAACGCGGTGTTGAAGTCGGTGAACATCAGCTCCACCGACTCCGGCCGCAGGATCCGCGCCCTCCCGTAGACACCGCCGTTGAGCAGCGTACGGCCGAGGACCGCCAGGTCCCACGCGTCGGAGAACACGCCCGCGTGGCCCGCGACCCCGCCCAGGCCGAAGGCGTTCTCGTCGTGCACCTCGCCCCACACCAGACCCCGGTCCAGCCCGGACCACGGCGGGCGGGCGTCCTCCGTGGCCGCGATCTTCGGCCGCCAGGAGGCGGGCGGGTTGTAGCGGGTACGGCGCAGGCCGAGCGGCGCGGTGACCTCGTCGCGGAGGAGGGTGTCCAGGGAGCGGCCCGTGATCCGTTCCAGCACCAGCTGGAGCGAGATGAGGTTCAGATCCGAGTACAGGTACGCCGTGCCCGGCGCGCTGACCGGCGCCTCGTCCCAGATGCGCTGGAGCTTCTCCTCGTACGTCGGCGCGCTGTACAGCGGGATCCAGGCGCGGAACCCCGAGGTGTGCGTGAGCAGCTGACGGATCGTGATGTCCTGCTTGCCCGCACGGCCGAAGTCGGGCAGGTACGAGGCGACCGTCGCCTCCAGCTCCAGTGCGCCCCGCTCCATCTGCTGTACGGCGAGGATCGAGGTGAACAGCTTCGACACCGACGCCAGATCGAAGACGGTGTCCTCGGCCATCGGGATCTGCTCGTCCGGCGGGAACTCCACACCGGAGTCGGTCTTCCCGTCGTACGCCCGGTAGCGCACCGCCATGCCGATGGGCCGGTGCAGCGCGACGGTGCCGCCGCGTCCGGCGAGCAGGACGGCGCCCGCGTACCAGGGGTGCGCGGGGGAGGGGCGCAGGAACGCCTCGGCGTCGGTGACCAGTTGCCGCAGAGGGGCGGGGAGCAGCCCGGCGCGGGCGGCGGAGCCGTGCCGCAGCGTGGGGCGCCCCGTGACCGGGGCGGCCTCGGCGGGTAAGGGGGCGAGGGCCAGGGCGCCGCCCAGGACCAGGGCACGCCTGCGCGTCAGCCCGCCGTTCGTCGTCGCTCTGTCTGCCGTGCCTTCGGTCACCGCGCATCCTCCCGCCGAACCGCCCCGGACGTCCCGGACAGTATGTCCCCCGGGCACCGCCCATAAATCTGACGGTGTATCAGAAAACCCCTTCCGTCCTCCGGAGGAGTCCGGCATCCTGCGCCCATGCAGACGGAGCTGAGCCAACACCTGGGAGTCGAGCACGCCGTCTTCGGCTTCACGCCGTTCCCCGCCGTCGCCGCGGCCATCAGCCGGGCCGGCGGCTTCGGCGTGCTCGGCGCGGTCCGCTACACCGCCCCCGACGACCTCAAACGCGACCTGGACTGGATCGAGGCGCATGCCGAGGGCAGGCCGTACGGCCTGGACGTCGTCATGCCCGCGAAGAAGGTCGAGGGCGTCACGGAGGCCGACGTCGAGGCGATGATCCCCGAGGGGCACCGGCAGTTCGTCCGGGACACCCTCGCCAAGCACGGCGTGCCGGAGCTCGCCGAGGGTGAGGCGTCCGGCTGGCGCATCACCGGCTGGATGGAGCAGGTCGCCCGCAGCCAGCTCGACGTCGCCTTCGACTACCCGATCAGGCTCCTCGCCAACGCCCTCGGCTCCCCGCCCGCCGACGTCATCGCCCGGGCCCACGCTCAGGACGTCCTCGTGGCGGCCCTCGCCGGCAGCGCCCGGCACGCCCGCAAGCACCAGGACGCCGGGATCGACATCGTCGTGGCGCAGGGCTACGAAGCGGGCGGCCACACCGGCGAGATCGCCTCCATGGTGCTCACCCCCGAGGTCGTCGACGCCGTCGCCCCGCTGCCCGTCCTGGCCGCCGGCGGCATCGGCAGCGGACAACAGGTAGCCGCTGCACTCGCCCTGGGCGCCCAAGGTGTGTGGCTGGGCTCCATATGGCTGACCACCACAGAAGCGGACCTCCACTCGCCCGCCCTCACACGCAAGCTGCTCGCGGCCGGCTCCGGCGACACCGTCCGCTCCCGCGCCCTGACCGGCAAGCCCGCACGCCAGCTGCGCACCGAGTGGACCGACGCCTGGGACGACCCGGCCGGACCCGGTCCGCTGCCCATGCCGCTGCAGGGCCTGCTGGTCGCCGAGGCCGTCTCGCGCATCCAGAAGCACGAGGTGGAACCCCTGCTCGGCACCCCGGTCGGGCAGATCGTCGGCCGGATGAACACCGAACGCAGCGTCCAGGCCGTCTTCGACGACCTCACCCGCGGCTTCGAACAGGCCGTGGACCGCATCAACCGCATCGCCGGAAGGAGCGGCCAGTGAACACCAGCGTTCCCGCAGGCTTCTGGGCCCAGGCCACCGCCGACCCCGACCGCACGGTCCTGGTCGCCCCCGACGGCGAGGAGTGGACCGCCGGACGCCTGCACGCCGCCGCCAACCGGCTCGTGCACGGCCTGCGCGCGGCCGGGCTGGAACGCGGCGACACCTTCGCGGTCGTCCTGCCCAACGGCGTCGAGTTCCTCGCCGCCTACCTCGCCGCCAGCCAGGCCGGGTTCTACCTCGTGCCCGTCAACCACCACCTGGTCGGTCCGGAGATCGCCTGGATCGTCTCCGACTCCGGCGCCAAGGTCCTCCTCGCCCACGAGCGGTACGGTGACGCGGCCCGCCACGCCGCCGGCGAAGCGGGCCTGCCGGGCACCCACCGGTACGCCGTCGGCACGGTCGACGGCTTCCGGCCGTACGCCGAACTCCTCGACGGACAGCCCGAGTCGCCCCCCGCGGACCGCACGCTCGGCTGGGTCATGAACTACACCTCCGGCACCACCGGCCGCCCCCGGGGCATCCGCCGCCCGCTGCCCGGCAAACCGCCGGAGGAGGCGTACCTCGGCGGCTTCCTCGGCATCTTCGGCATCCGGCCGTTCGACGACAACGTCCACCTGGTGTGCTCGCCGCTGTACCACACGGCCGTCCTCCAGTTCGCCGGCGCGTCCCTGCACATCGGCCACCGGCTGGTCGTGATGGACAAGTGGACACCCGAGGAGATGCTCCGCCTCATCGACCGCCACCGCTGCACCCACACCCATATGGTCCCCACCCAGTTCCACCGGCTGCTGGCCCTGCCCGACGAGGTGAAGGACCGCTACGACGTCTCCTCCATGCGGCACGCCATCCACGGCGCCGCGCCCTGCCCCGACCATGTGAAGCGGGCCATGCTCGACTGGTGGGGGCCCTGTGTGGAGGAGTACTACGCGGCCAGCGAGGGCGGCGGCGCCTTCGCCACCGCCGAGGACTGGCTGAAGAAGCCCGGCACGGTCGGCAAGGCCTGGCCCATCAGCGAGCTAGCGATCTTCGACGACGACGGCAACCGGCTGCCGCCCGGTCAACTCGGCACCGTCTACATGAAGATGAACACCGGCGGCTTCTCGTACCACAAGGACGAGGCCAAGACCCGCAAGAACCGCATCGGCGACTTCTTCACCGTCGGCGACCTCGGCCACCTCGACGAGGACGGCTACCTCTTCCTGCGCGACCGCAAGATCGACCTGATCATCTCCGGCGGCGTCAACATCTACCCGGCCGAGATCGAGTCGGCCCTGCTCGCCCACCCCGCCGTCGCGGACGCCGCCGTCTTCGGCATCCCGCACGACGACTGGGGCGAGGAGGTCAAGGCGGTCGTCGAACCGGCCCCCGGACACCGGCCCGGACCCGCCCTCGCGGCCGACCTCCTCGACCACTGCGCGCACCTGCTCGCCGGGTACAAGCGGCCCAGGAGCGTCGACTTCATCACCGAGATGCCCCGCGACCCCAACGGCAAGCTGTACAAGCGGCGGCTGCGGGAGCCGTACTGGGAGGGCCGCACCCGACCGGTGTGAGGGGACGCGGCGGCTTTGGTCGCTCGGAGCAGGGCGGACGTCAGACTTTGGTCGGCCCCTTCTCGCCCTCCGGCCGATGTCCGGCCGGGCCCCGCCTTCCTAGCGTGGCGTCATGACCATCGCGACCACCGAGGGACCGCTCAAGCGGGGGGCCGTACGGCCGGGCGAGCGGGCCCTCGCCCCCGATCTCGCCCGCGGGATCATGCTGCTGGGCATCGTGCTGTCCAACACCGCCTTCCACCTGTGGGCGGCCCCGCGCGGGCCCTCCGGATGGCAGCCCGTGGACGGCTCCTGGCTCGACCACGCCGTGCAGTTCACCATGATCATGGTGCTGGACCTGCGGATCTATCCGCTCTTCGCCTTCCTCTTCGGCTACGGCATGATGCAGCTCTACCTCCGGCAGACCACCGCCGGCACCGACGGCCGCGACGCCGCGCGGATCCTGCGCAGGCGCAGTCTGTGGCTGATCGTCATCGGCCTGGCGCACGCCACCTTGCTGATGGCGGGCGACATCATCGGTTTCTACGGAGTGCTGAGCCTCGTCCTGGGCCTGGCCTTCCTGCGGCGCGGCGAACGCGCACTGAAGTGGTGGATCCGGATCGGCGTCGCCCTCCTCGTGCTCGTCTCCGCCGGGCCCGTCGTGGCCGCCCTGCTGCGGGGCGAGCTGGGCACGTTCGGTGACGCCTGGTCGGAACCGGGTTTCAAGTCGTTCGCGCCAGACGAGGAGAACTGGCTCACCGCGGCGGGCATCCGGCTGGAGACGGGCCTGTTCGTCACCTTCGTGGCCGCTCCGCTGACCCTGGTCGGCGGCGGATACGTGCTCTTCCTGCTCGGCTTCTGGGCCGCGCGGCGCCGCGTCCTTGAGGAACCCGGCCGCCATCGCACACTGCTGCGCCGTACGGCCGTCATCGGCATCGCGACCGGCTGGCTCGGCGGGCTGCCCATGGCACTCGCCCACGTGGGCGCCCTGGACGTACCGGACGACGTACAGAGCGAGGCCGGGGCGCTCGGGGTGCTCCGGGACGTCACCGGCAACGCCGCCGGGCTCGGCTATGTCGCCGCCGTCGCCCTCTTCGCGCACTGGTGGACCACCCGCACACCCCGGCGCGGTGCCACGGCGGTGGCGGCGGTGTCCGCGGTCGGCAAGCGGTCGCTGTCCTGCTACCTCGCCCACTCGCTGCTCTTCGCCCCGGTGCTGGCCGCTTGGGGGCTGGGCCTCGGCGAGCAGCTGGGCAGCGCCACCATGGTGCTCTTCGCGCTCGGGGTCTGGCTGGTCACGGTGGCCGGAGCGTACGCACTGGAACGGGCCGGCCGCCGGGGCCCGGCCGAGGCGGTGCTGCGGCGGCTGATGTACCGGGCTCGTCGATGAGCGGGGTGCCGTCGGCACAGGGACGGCACCCCGCCGGTGCGGTCAGCGGTGTTGGCTCACCCGCACCACCCTGAGCCGCGGCGAGGACTGGATGTCCTGCTCGCAGAACCGGGACGTCACCCACTTCTCGCCGGAGTACAGCCGGGTCTGGTCGCTGTAGTGGGGCGAGCCGGGGTTCGAGGACTGCGAGTACGCCAGGAGCGTACGGGCCACCGGGCACCGACTGTCGTCCCAGCCCACCGCCTGGAGGTGGCTGGAGCCGAACGGCACCTCGGTGTAGCCGCCGCCCGCCGCGTTCCACGTCGGCTCCAGCACGTTCCACACGCCGAGCCGGCCCGAGCCGCCCGATACCGGGATGCGCTCGCCGCCGCGGACGACGAACTGGTGGGCGCCGAGCGGCGCGTCGAGCGCGATACCGGCGGCCCGCAGTTCCGCCACCGCGTCCGCGAGGGCCGTGGCGAAGCCGGGTGCGTCGGTGTCGAGCGTGTGCGGGGTACGGACCGGGTCGGCCGCCGAGAACGGCACCTTCCACAACCGGTCCGCGGGCACCGCCTGTTCCAGTTTCCGCCAGAACCGGTCGAAGAGCAGCGCGCCCCGGCTGCCGGTGTCCATGGTGCGGTCCCACACCTTCAGCACCCCGCAGGCCTCCGACACGTCGACTGCCCTGCCGTCGGTGCCGGTAGCCGTGCCACCGGGCAGCGCGGCACACGCCCGCGCCACGTCGTCGGCCGTGAGATCGGCCGCGGGCACCCGGTTGGCGAACTGCTGCCGCTGCAGGTCCCCTACGGTCAGACCGCCCTTGTCCGCCATCGCCGCCACGTCCTCGATGCCGCCGCGGGTGCGCAGGCCGAGCTGCGTGCCCACCGTGCCGAAGACCCGCTCGTAGCCGGTGATCGGCCGGTCGGCGTTGGTCATCCACGCGGTGCCGTTCGAGTTCTCCACGTACGGGGCGTCCTGGAGCGTCGGCATCCTCGCCGGCCCGAAGATCCCCGGCTGGACGGCGTCGGGGTCGCTGCCGAGGGCGCAGTCGCCGCGCGAGCCGTCGAGGATCGCGATCCCGGACGCCGGGTACGTGGTCCTGCCCAGCTCCGTCGAGCAGCGCTCCGCCAACTCGTCGGTGATGCGGGGGAGTACCTGGGACTGCGTGAAGAGGGAGTGCCCCGCGCGGTCGGCGGCGATCGTGTTCACCCAGGGGAGGCCCTGGTGCCGTGCGAGGGAGGCGAGGACGTCGCCCGTGCCGCGCGCCTTGCCGAAGCCGAGCGAGGTGTCGGCGAAGCGGAGGTTCGCGGCGTTCGGGTCGTGCAGGGCGTACGCCGTCGTGCTGGTCCAGGGCAGCGGCACCTGGTTGCTGAGCGAGGTGACGACCGGTCCGTAGCGGGTCCACCACTGGGAGCGGGTCACCGGCGCGCCGTCCTTCACGGCGACCGTCACGGTCCGCTTCGTCATGCGCTCCGGCCGGCCGTCCACCAGGTACGTCGTGGGATCGGCCGGATCCAGCGTCAGCCGGTGGAAGTTGGCCGGTATGCCGGTCGAGACGGTATGGCTCCACGCCACATGTGCGTTGAACCCGATCGAGATCGCCGGAGTGCCGAGCAGCGAGGCACCGGAGACGTTCAGCTCGCCGGGGATCGTCTGCTGCGACTGCCAGAACCGGCGCCCGCCCTGCCACGGGTAGTGCGGGTTGCCGAGCAGCAGGCCGCGGCCGTTCGCCGTCGTGTCGCCGTGGAAGGCGACCGCGTTGGAGCCCATGCCGGGGTCGCCCCACAGCTCGTCGGCCGCCTCCACCACGGCCTTCGCGTCCGGCGTGCGGGCGGACCGGGCCGACGGGGCGGACACGGCCGACGGGGCGGACGGGGTGCCGGCGGCCTCGGCCGGCCCGGCCGGCGGCTGCGCGGCCGTGATCGTGTTCACGAAGCGCCCCTCACCGGAGATCGCGGCGACGGCCAGGCCGCGGGCGGCCACGTCGAACTCGGTGACCGGCCGGACCCAGGAGGCGCCCGCGCAGCCGGGATCCGTGATCTTCCGCTGCTTCAGCCAGGCGTTGTAGCCGGCCGCCCAGCCCCGCATCATCTCCCGGACCTCGCGGCTCGGGCCCACGGGAGCGGGCTCGGCGAGCAGCTTCTCCACCGTGCGGGCCTGGCGCACCCCCCGGAAGTACAGGTCGCTGGCCAGGTTCGTGCCGGCCGCCGAGAGTTCGCCGCCGGCGGCCGCGTCGGCGCCGAAGTACCGGGACCGCTCGCCGCGCAGGGTCACGAACCCGTCGGCGAGCGTGCAGACCTCGTCGGCGGCCTGGGCCCAGCCCGTGCCGAATCCCAGGTCGGCGTAGTCCTTCGCGAGGATGTGCGGAATGCCGTACTCGGTGTAGCGGATGACGGCGGACAGACCGTCGCGGGACGGATGGTGCTCCGCCCGTCCCTGGCCCGGGGCGGCGGCCGCGGGTAACGCGGACGCGGCCGTGAACAGGGCCGTGGCCCCGAGAACGAGTCGTCTCCAGCGGGTGCGCATCGTGCCTCCCGGCTTCGTCGGGCAAAGGGGCGACCGAGCGCGCGCGGATCGGCCCACCCGGAAGTCAGTTCCATGTCAGTTCCCTGACATGTGACGCCTGTGACTGCCGTGAGGTTGAGCAGCGGGGCTACTTGACCTCCCCCGGACGCCCACCGAGGATCGACTCCCATGACGACGCCCGGACACGGCAGCACGGTCGACGGAGTCCTGCGGCGCAGCGCCCGGCGCACCCCGGCGCGCGTCGCGCTGGAGTACGGCGAGCGCACCTGGACGTACGACGAACTCGACACCGCCGTCTCCCGCGCGGCGAGCGTCCTCCTCGCCGAGGGGCTCTCCCCGGGCGACCGGGTCGGCGCCTACGGCCACAACTCCGACGCCTATCTGATCGCCTTCCTCGCCTGCGCCCGGGCGGGCCTGGTCCACGTACCGGTCAACCAGCACCTGACCGGCGACGACCTCGCCTACATCGTCGGCCAGTCGGGCAGCTCCCTGGTCCTCGCCGACCCGGACCTCGCCGGACAACTCCCGGACGGGGTAAGGACGTTGCCCCTGCGCGACGCCGTCGACTCGCTGCTCGCGCGACTGGCCCAGGCGCCCGCCCACGACGGCCCCGAGCCGCGCGGCGAGGACCTCGTGCAGCTGCTGTACACCTCCGGGACGACCGCCCTGCCCAAGGGCGCGATGATGACGCACCGGGCCCTGGTGCACGAGTACCTGAGCGCGATCACCGCCCTCGACCTGGGTGCGGGCGACCGCCCCGCGCACGCGCTGCCGCTCTACCACTCGGCGCAGATGCACGTCTTCCTGCTGCCCTACCTCGCGGTCGGCGCGACCAACCTGATCCTCGACGCACCCGACGGCGGCCGGCTCTTCGACCTGATCGAGGCGGGCCGTGTGGACAGCCTGTTCGCCCCGCCCACCGTCTGGATCGACCTGTCCCAGCGCCCCGACTTCGCGACCCGCGACCTGAGCGGCCTGCGCAAGGCCTACTACGGCGCGTCGGTCATGCCGGTCCCCGTGCTCGAACGGCTGACGGAACGCCTCCCGGAGCTGGCCTTCTACAACTGCTTCGGCCAGAGCGAGATCGGCCCCCTGGCCACGGTCCTCGCCCCCGAGGAGCACAAGGGCCGCATGGACTCCTGCGGCCGTCCCGTGCTGTTCGTCGACGCGCGCGTGGTCGACGAGAACGGCGAGGACGTACCGGACGGCACCCCCGGCGAGATCGTCTACCGCTCCCCGCAACTGTGCGAGGGCTACTGGGACAAGCCCGAGGAGACCGCCGAGGCCTTCCGCGACGGCTGGTTCCGCTCGGGCGACCTCGCCGTACGCGACGCCCAGGGCTACTTCACGATCGTCGACCGGGTGAAGGACGTCATCAACTCCGGCGGCGTCCTGGTCGCCTCACGCCAGGTCGAGGACGCCCTGTACACCCACCCCGGGGTCGCCGAGGCGGCGGTCGTGGGCCTGCCCGACGACCGCTGGATCGAGGCCGTCACGGCCGTCGTCGTCCCGCGCGGCGAGGTCACGGAGGTCACGGAGGCGGAACTGATCGACCACGTCCGCGCGCGGCTCGCCCCCTTCAAGGCGCCGAAGCGGGTGGTGTTCGTCGACGAACTGCCGCGGAACGCCAGCGGGAAGATTCTCAAGCGGGAGCTGAGGAAGCGTTTCACGGCATCCGGCGCATGACGTCGAGGCGCTGCGGCTCCACCTGGGCCTGGAGCGGCTGGACCTGCTCGCGCACTCGGCGGGCGGGAGCCTCGCCATGCTGTACGCGGCCCGGTACCCGGAGCGGCTGTCCCGGCCGGCGCTCATCACGGCCACCCCGTGGGCGCTGGGTCTGCCGGCGACGGCGGAGCAGCGGCTCGCGGCGGCCCGGCTGCGGGAGCCGGAGCCCTGGTTCTCCCAGGGCTTCCCGGCGTTCGAGGCCTGGCTGTCGGGCACCGGTGACTTCGACCCCGTGTTCGTCCCGTCCTTCTACGGCCGTTGGGACGACACCGCGCAGGCTCACGCCGACCGGGAAGAGGACGAGGCGAACGACGACGCGGCGGATGTCTACGGCGCGGCCGGCGCCTGCGACCCGGCCGGGACGCGGGCCGCCCTCGCTGGTGTCACGGCCCCCGTGCTCGTCCTGGCCGGTGCGGTGGACGGTGGGCCGAGCCCGGCTCTCGCCCGCCGGGCCGCCGACGCCTTCCGGGCGGCCGAGTTCGTGGTGCAACCGGGCGCGGGTCACTACCCGTGGCTGGACGACCCGGTGTGGTTCACACGGCGCGTGGCCGCCTTCGTCTCCTGACGGGCGCGGCAGGCCCTCTGCTGCCGGCAGAGCGTCCGATCTCGGCCCGGCCCGTCGCCTACCGTCCCCGGCATGGACACAGCACCGCGCACCGTACCGGCGAACGGCATCAGCCTGGCCTACCGCGTCTGGGGGCCGCAGGACGCACCGCCCGTCGTGCTCCTCCACGCCCACGGCGCCGACGGCGCCGACTGGGCGGAGATCGCCCCGAAGCCGGCCGCCGGTCCCCGCCGGGTGTACGCCCCTGACCTGCGCGGGCACGGCCGCAGCGACAGGCCCGGCGACTACGCCTACGAGACCATGCGCGACGACGTCCACGCCTTCCTGCGCGTGCTCGGCATCCGCCGCGCCGACGTCGTGGGCCACTCGCTCGGCGGCGCCGTCGCCTGCCTGCTCGCCCAGCACAGTCCGCGGCTGGTACGGCGGCTCGTCCTGGAGGACGTGCCCGCGCCCGTCCCGCCGGACCCGCCGAGACCGCCCGCCGAACGTCCCGACGGGGACCTGCCGTACGACTGGGCGATGATCCTCGCCACCGACGAACAGCGCAACACCCCGAACCATCGACGCGGGGCATCTGGTGCACCGGGCCCGGCCGGAGGAGTTCCTCTCGGCCGTGGAGGAGTTCCTCAGCCCTGCGGACCGTACGCCGTCATGAAGCGGTCGCGGAACTTGTCCATGCCCCACCGAGGCGCATCCGGGGCCGGCTTGAGCCCGTCGGTCCAGCCCCAGTCGGCGACCCGGTCCAGGACCTTCCTGTCGTGGGCGACGATCGTGACCGGCACGTCCTTGCCGGTGTCCCCGGCGGTGACGGTCGGCACCGGCTGGTGGTCGCCCAGGAAGACGAGGACCGTGTCCTCGTCGCCGTAGCGTTCGACCCACTCGGTCAGGCTGCGGATCGAGTACTCGATGGCCTTCCGGTACTCGGTGCGCACCTTCTCCGGGTCCTTCCAGACCTCCGTCGGATCGGTGCCCTCCTTCTTGATCCGGTGGAACACCGAGCCGTCGCCGAGGTCCTCCCAGTCGATCATGCGGGCGAGTGGGGACCAGGGGTTGTGGCTGGAGGCCAGGATGATCTCCGCCATGATCGGTTGACGGTCCTTCTTGCCGTGCTCCAGGCGCTGGAAGGCCTCCATGCTGAACTGGTCGGGCACGGGCGTCCAGCTGAAGTAGGGGCCGTGGTAGCCGAGGTGCTCGGAGTCGTAGATGTGGTCCAGGCCGAAGAACTTCCCCTCCGGCCAGGCCCGGCGCACGCCCGGCACGATGCCGACGGTCCGCCAGGCGCCCGTCTTGCCGAAGTACTTGGTCAGCGTCATGCGGTCGCTCGTGGTCAGGCTGCGGTACCGCTGCTGGTTCTTGATCCACAGTCCGGACAGGAAGGTCGAGTGGGCGAGCCAGCTGCCCGCGCCCGTCACCGGCGACCGGAGCCAGGCGCTGCGCGACGCGAATCCGGCCGCCTTCAGCGAGCTCGTCTCCTCCTTGAGCACCGCGTCGATCTGCGGCGCCATCGCCGGGTCGTCGATCGCGACCCGGCCGTAGCTCTCGATGAAGGTGAACAGGACGTCCTTGCCGCGCAGGCCCGTCAGCAACTGGTCCGGCGGCGTCTTCGCGAAGGCGTCCACGGCGGCCTGCTTCTCGAAGACCCGGGCGTCCCTCAGCCCCGCCCGCACCTGCTCCACCCGGTTGCCGAGGAACTCGGCGTTGCCCTTGGTGGCGATCGGCACGCCGCCGATCTGCACGCCCAGCGTCATACACGTCATCCACGCCGTGCCGAGGATCACCGTCGTACGTGCCGCGACGGGGCGGTGACCGGCCATCAGGTTCGTCAGCCGCAGCACGGCGAGCGTCGTGAGGACCAGCACCGCGACGAACAGCACGATCACCCCGATCACGGCCAGCACCTGGCCGGTACGGCCGAAGGTCTCCCGGAGGAAGTCCGTGGCGTGCTCGATGAGGATCCAGTCCAGGACCAGATCGAACGGCCGGGCCAGCACCTGGTAGAAGCCCATGTCGACGAACTTCAGGACCGTGACCAGCCCCAGGAACACGCCCGCGACGACCGCCGTGATCCGCCGGGGCCTCGGCGGCAGCGCGAGCAGCAGGCCCGCGAGCAGCACGCCCTCGGCGGGGATGCGGACGAACGAGCCGAACTCGATCCGTTCGATCCGGTTCGGCAGGAGCAGCGCGCACAGCACGAGCACACCGGCCAGAACGGTCGTCCCGACGGAGACACCGCGTGCGGCACGGGGGTGGCGACGCCACCGGCCGAACCAGCCGCGCCGGGCCACGCCTGCTGCCGCGCCCCGGGCGTCCTCGACGCCTACGTGCCGCGCGTCGCCCTCGTCACGGGCTGCGGGGTCGCTGGCGCCTTGGTTCGCCGTGGCGGTGCCGTTGTCTGGGGCTGGTGGGGTGGCGCTCGGGCCTCGGTTCGCCGCGGCGGGATCGCTGCCGGGGGCGTGCGGAGCGGCGCTCGCGCCCCGGTCCGGCGCAGCGGGATCGCTGCCGGGGCCTGGTCGGGTGGCGCTCAAGCCCCGGTCCGCCGCAGCGAGATCGCCGCCTTGGGCCGCGGCGCCGGTGCCGCCATCGTCACCCGCCGCGTCGGTGTCGTCGTCATCCGCGGTGCCGGTGCCGCCGCCGTCATTCGCTACGCCGGTGCCGCCATCGTCATCCGCCGCATTGACGTCGTCGCCCGGGTCCGCCGCGCCGGCGCTGCCGCCCCGGCCCGTCGCCTTGATGTCGCTCTCCGAGCCCTGGGCTGGGACCGCCGGCGCCGCCGTGCCGCCGTCCGAGCGAGTCGCCTTGATGTCGCTCTGCGGGCCCCGGGCCGGGACCCCCGGCCCCGCCGTGCCGCCGGCCGAGCGAGTCCCCTCGGGGGCCTCGGTGCGGTCGGCGGCGTCCCCCGCCGACTCTGCCGTGTCCGTGCCGCCCTCCGGGTCCTCCGCGCCCGGGTCACTGTCCTGTCCCGCTACCCCGGTGTCGTCATCCGGTTCCGCCCCACCCCCGGTCGTGTCCGACTGCTGGTGGGAGCGAGTGAAGAGCGACACCCGGTGGTCCTTCCGTGCGGTCTTGCGATGGCATGGCAAACACAGCCCAGTGACCGAGCCTGCCACCACCAGTACGTCCGCACGTCACCTCCGGTTCAATCGACGGGCCGGAGATTCACCCGTCCGCGGCCACCGCCACCTCCCGCGCCCACCGGTAGTCCGCCTTGCCGCTCGGCGACCGCCGCACCGACTCCGTGATCACCAGCTGACGCGGGATCTTGTAACCGGCGAGCCGGTCACGGCAGTGCGTCCGCACATCCTCCAGCGACAGCCGCGCCGCCCCCTCGCGCAGTTGCACCACCGCCGCCACATGGTGACCCCACTGGGGGTCCGGCACCCCGGCCACCAGCGCGTCGTAGACGTCCGGGTGGGACTTGAGGGCCTGCTCGACCTCCTCCGGGTACACCTTCTCGCCGCCCGTGTTGATGCACTGCGAGCCCCGGCCGAGGACGGTGACCACACCCTCCTCGTCGACGGTGGCCATGTCGCCGAGCAACACCCACCGCTCGCCGTCCTTCTCGAAGAAGGTCGCGGCGGTCTTGGCCGGGTCGTTGTAGTAGCCGAGCGGCACATGTCCGCACTGGGCGATCCGGCCCACCTCACCGGCCGCCACCGGCTCGTACGTGGCCGGGTCGACCACCTGCGTACGGGCGTTGACACGGACCCGGAAGCCCCGTTCCGGGCCCGAGTCCTCGGTCGCCGTGCCGTTGAAGCCGGACTCCGAGGAGCCGAAGTTGTTCAGCACCATGGCGTTCGGCACCAGCTCCTGGAACTGCCGGCGCACCGTGTCCGACATGATCGCGCCGGACGACGACACACTGAACAGCGACGAACGGTCGATGTGCTGCAACGGGCCGCTCAGCGCGTCGATCAGCGGCCGCAGCATCGCGTCGCCCACCAGTGAGATGCTGCTGACCTTCTCCTTCTCCACCGTCCGCAGCACCTCCTCGGGCACGAACTTGCGGTGGATCACCACCCGCTGCCCGAAGTTGAAACCGATGAACGCCGTGAGCGTGGAGGTGCCGTGCATCAGCGGGGCCGTCGGGAAGAAAGTGATCCCCGCACCGCCGGCCGCGACCCGCTCGGCCAGCTCCTCCGGCTTCTTCACCGGCTCACCGGTCGGCGCGCCCCCGCCGAGACCCGCGAAGAACAGATCCTCCTGCCGCCACATCACACCCTTGGGCATCCCGGTCGTACCGCCGGTGTAGATGATGAACTGGTCGTCGCCCGAGCGCGCCGGGAAGCCCCGCTCGGGCGACCCGGCGGCCTCCACATGTGCGAACTCCACACAGGGCAGGGCTCCGGCCCCCGGCGGCGGAGTGCCCACCCGGATCAGATGCCGCAGCTTCTCCGCCCGGGGCCGCGCCGCCGCCACCCGGTCCGTGAACTCCGCGTCGAACACCAGCGCCACCAGATCCGCGTCCCGGTAGAGGTACACCAACTCGTCTTCGACATACCGGTAGTTGACGTTGACCGGGACGATCCGCGCCTTCAGGCAGCCCAGCACCGTCTGGAGGTACTCCACGCCGTTGTAGAGGTGGAGCCCGAGGTGCTCACCGGGCCGTATCCCGCTGTCGAGTAGATGGTGGCCGACGCGGTTGGCCGCCGCGTCCAGCTCCGCGTACGTCAGCCGGCGCTCCGCGCCCGTACCGGGATGGTCGACGTGGACGAGCGCCTCACGGCCGGGAACGACGTCGACGACCGACTCGAACAGGTCGGCAAGGTTGTACTCCACCGCTCCTCCTGACCCCGGGACGTGCCTGGCATCGGACGGTTCGCCGGTCATCAGAGCAAAGGGCGGTCCAACTGTGAAGGGTCCGCGCGAATAAATCTGACTCCCTGTCAGAAAACCCTTGAAGTGCCTCCCGCCCTACTGCAACCTGTTCTCGTTCCAGGAGAGGGGAGTTCGCCATGGGTGGGACGGAACACCTCACCATGCAGCGCGAAGGCGCCACACTGGTGCTCACGCTCAACCGGCCGGAGGCCAGGAACGCGCTCTCGCTGCCGATGCTCGTCGGCCTGTACGACGGCTGGCTCGAAGCCGACGCGGACGACTCGGTCCGCTCGATCGTGTTCACCGGCGCGGGCGGCTCGTTCTGCTCCGGCATGGACCTCAAGGCCCTCGCCGGGAACGGCATGGCGGGGGAGGAGTACCGCGACCGGCTCAAGGCCGACCCCGACCTGCACTGGAAGGCGATGCTGCGCCACCACCGCCCGCGCAAGCCGGTGATCGCCGCCGTCGAGGGCCACTGCGTCGCGGGCGGCACCGAGATGCTCCAGGGCACCGACATCCGCGTCGCCGGCGAGTCCGCGACCTTCGGCCTGTTCGAGGTGAAGCGCGGCCTGTTCCCCATCGGCGGCTCCACGGTCCGCCTGCAACGCCAGATCCCGCGCACCCACGCCCTGGAGATGCTCCTCACCGGCCGCCCCTACAGCGCCCGCGAGGCCGCCGCCATCGGCCTGATCGGACACGTCGTGCCCGACGGCACCGCCCTCGACAAGGCGCTGGAGATCGCCGAGCAGATCAACGCCTGCGGCCCGCTGGCCGTCGAGGCCGTCAAGGCCTCCGTTTACGAGACCGCCGAGATGACCGAGCCGGACGGCCTCGCCGCCGAACTCGCCCGCGGCCGGCCGGTCTTCGACACCGCCGACGCCAAGGAGGGCGCCCGCGCCTTCGCGGAGAAACGACCGCCCGTCTACAAGCGCGCCTGACCGAAGGAGCCCCGCGGCATGCCCGAAGTCCTCAAAGCCCCCCTCGTCGTCGAGTTCCCCTTCACCCGCTCCCTCGGCCCCGTCCAGAGCGCCTTCCTGACCGGCCTGCGCGAACGCGTCGTCCTCGGCGTCCGGACCGGCGACGGCCGCGTCCTCGTCCCGCCCGTCGAGTACGACCCCGTCACCGCCGAGGAGATCCGCGACCTGGTCGAGGTCGCCCCCACCGGCACGGTCACCACCTGGGCCTGGAACCACGCCCCCCGCCGCGGCCAGCCCCTCACCACCCCCTTCGCCTGGGCCCTGGTCCGCCTCGACGGCGCCGACACCGCCCTCCTGCACGCCCTCGACGCCCCCGGCCCCGACACCGTGCACACCGGCATGCGCGTCCGCGTCCGCTGGGCGGCGGAACGCACCGGCGCCATCACGGACATCGCCTGCTTCGAGCCGTACGACGGCCCCCCGGGCGAACCGGCGAGGCACACCGGCGCGTTCGCGGACCCGGTCACCGGCATCGTCGCCGCCGCCCGCCTCGACTACACCTACGCACCCGGCCGCGCCCAGACCGCCTACATCAACGCCCTCACCGGCCGCCGGACCGTCGGCGAGCGCTGCCCGGCCTGCCGGAAGGTGTACGTCCCCCCGAGAGGTGCGTGCCCCACATGTGGGGTGGCCACATCCGAACAGGTCGAGGTCGGGCCGCGCGGCACCGTCACCACGTTCTGCATCGTCAACATCAAGGCGAAGAACCTCGACATCGCGGTGCCGTACGTCTACGCCCACATCGCCCTCGACGGCGCCGACCTCGCGCTGCACGGCCGGATCGGCGGCATCCCGTACGACGAGGTCCGCATGGGGCTGCGCGTCGAACCCGTGTGGACCGAGGGCGCCCGCTACCCCGACCACTACCGGCCCACGGGCGAACCCGACGCGGACTACGACACCTACAAGGAGCTGCTGTGACGAGCGCACCCGGGGGCCGCGAGATCGCCGTCGTCGCCTTCGCCCAGACCGCCCACCGGCGCACCAGCGACGAACTCTCCGAGGTGGAGATGCTCATGCCGGTGCTGCACGAGGTCCTCGACCGCACCGGCCTGAAGACCGCCGACATCGACTTCACCTGCTCCGGATCCAGCGACTACCTCGCCGGCCGCGCCTTCTCCTTCACCCTCGCCCTCGACGGCGTCGGCGCCTGGCCGCCGATCTCCGAGTCCCACGTCGAGATGGACGGCGCGTGGGCCCTGTACGAGGCCTGGACCAAACTCCTCACCGGCGACGCCGACACCGCCCTCGTCTACTCGTACGGCAAGTCCTCGCCCGGCTCGGTCCGCGACGTCCTCACCCGCCAGCTCGACCCGTACTACGTCGCACCCCTGTGGCCCGACTCCGTGGCGCTCGCCGCCCTCCAGGCGCAGGCCCTCATCGACGCGGGCGACACCGACGAACCGGCGCTCGCCGCCGTCGCCGCCCGCAACCGGGAGTCGGCGACGGCCAATCCCCACGCTCAGCTGCAGGGAGCCGTGCCGCAGGGCGACTACCTCGTACAGCCCCTGCGCACCGGCGACTGCCCGCCCATCGGCGACGGGGCCGCCGCCGTGATCCTCGCCGCGGGCGACCGGGCCCGTGAGCTGTGCGCACGCCCCGCCTGGATCCGCGGCATCGACCACCGCACGGAAGCCCACAGCCTCGGCGTGCGCGACCTGACCGACTCGCCCTCCACCCGCCTGGCCGCCGAACGGGCCGGCGCCTTCGAACGGCCCGTCGACACCGCCGAGCTGCACGCGCCCTTCACCGCCCAGGAGATCGTCCTGCGCAAGGCCCTCCGGCTCGGCGACGACGTACACGTCAACCCCTCCGGCGGCGCCCTCGCCGCCAACCCGGTCATGGCCGCCGGCCTCATCCGCGTCGGAGAGGCCGCCGCCCGCGTCCACCTCGGCGCGTCCGACCGCGCCCTCGCCCACGCCACGTCCGGCCCCTGCCTCCAGCAGAACCTGGTCGCCGTCCTCGAAGGGGAGCCCCGATGAGCAAGGAGCCCGTGGCCGTCGTCGGCGTCGGCCAGACCAAGCACGTCGCGGCACGCCGGGATGTGTCGATCGCGGGGCTCGTCCGGGAGGCGGCCCGCCGGGCCCTGGACGACGCCGAGCTGACCTGGGCCGACATCGACGCCGTCGTGATCGGCAAGGCGCCCGACTTCTTCGAGGGCGTCATGATGCCGGAGCTCTACCTCGCCGACGCCCTCGGCGCCGTCGGCAAACCCATGCTCCGGGTGCACACCGCGGGCTCCGTCGGCGGCTCCACCGCCCTCGTCGCCGCGAACCTCGTCGCCGCCCGCGTCCACGGCACCGTCCTCACCCTCGCCTTCGAAAAGCAGTCCGAGTCGAACGCCATGTGGGGCCTGTCCCTGCCCATCCCCTTCCAGCAGCCCCTGCTCGCCGGGGCCGGCGGGTTCTTCGCCCCGCACATCCGCGCCTACATGCGGCGCAGCGGGGCGCCCGAGACGGTCGGCGCCCTGGTCGCCTACAAGGACCGGCGCAACGCGCTGAAGAACCCCTACGCCCACCTGCACGAGCACGACATCACCCTCGACAAGGTCATGGCCTCGCCCATGCTGTGGGACCCCGTCCGCTACTCGGAGACCTGCCCCTCCTCCGACGGCGCCTGCGCCATGATCCTCACCGACCGGGCAGGAGCCGCCCGGGCACCGCGACCGCCCGCCTGGATGCTCGGCGGCGCGATGCGCAGCGAACCGACCCTCTTCGCCGGCAAGGACTTCGTCTCCCCGCGGGCCGGCCAGGACTGCGCGGCCGACGTCTACCGGCAGGCCGGGATCACCGACCCCCGCCGCGAGATCGACGGCGCCGAGATCTACGTCCCGTTCTCCTGGTACGAGCCCATGTGGCTGGAGAACCTCGGCTTCGCCGGCGAGGGCGAAGGATGGAAGCTCACCGAGGCGGGCGTCACCGAACTGGACGGGGACCTGCCCGTCAACATGTCGGGCGGCGTGCTGTCCGCCAACCCCATCGGTGCCTCCGGCATGATCCGCTTCGCCGAGGCGGCGCTCCAGGTGCGCGGACAGGCCGGAGAACACCAGGTGGACGGCGCCCGCAGGGTCCTCGGACACGCCTACGGCGGCGGCTCGCAGTTCTTCTCCATGTGGCTCGTGGGAGCCGAGCCCCCGGACTCCTGAAAGGTCCCGCTCACGTGCCCTGTTGGCCGTGGGACACGATCGCTAGGCTGGCCGCGGACGACGCAATCGGGAGGAGCACGGACGTGGCCGAGACCACCACCCAGCAGCGCCCGCTCACGGGCTGGGACAAGCCGGACCTGGACCTCACCAACGCACAGTGGCAGTCCAGCAGCCGCGGCCTGGGGGATGTGCAGATCGCCTTCGTGGAGGGCTTCATCGCCATGCGGAACAGTGGCCGCCCGGAGAGCCCTTCCCTGATCTTCACGCCCGCCGAGTGGGGCGCGTTCGTCTCGGGAGCGCGGGAAGGGGAGTTCGACCTCACCTAGGGCCGGCCGCGACCCTCCCGGCCGGCCGTGGCCGAACGGCCGATCCGGGGGTGTTCCGCCCGCATTTCCGGACACGCGACCCGAGGCACCGCCCCGGGACCGGCACCTGAGCCAGGCTGGCCCCCGGGAGACAACGGTCGTATCCCCCGGAGGTGAGGAACCCATGAGCACCCTGCCGGTCGTCGTGGCGGTCGACGGTTCGGACGACAGCCTGCGCGCCCTGGAATGGGCCGTCGACGCCGCTCGCCGGCGCTCGGCGCCCCTGCGCGTGGCGCACGTCCGTCAGTACGCCCATTGGGCCCCGCCCGAACTCCTCGCCGCCGGGCCGGTGCTTCCGCAGGACGACCCCGTCCTCGACCGGGTCCGTGCCCACCTGGCGGGCCGTGCCGACCTGCCGGCCACCGAGTACGTCGGCCTGGAGGGCGCGACCGCCGCGGTCCTGCCCGAACTGGGCGCCACCGCCCAGCTGCTGGTCCTGGGCTCCCGCGGCCGCGGCGGCTTCGTCGGCCTGTTGCTCGGCTCGACCAGCATGGCCGCCGCCCGCGACGCCGAGTGCCCCGTCGTCGTGGTGCCCCGGCCCGGCCGCGAGGTCCCCGGCGAGGCACCGGCCGGCCCCGGCCCGCGGGTCGTCGTCGGCCTGAAGGTGGACGGCCCCGACGAGGCCACGCTCGAGTTCGCCTTCGCCGAGGCCGCCCGGCGCGGCGCCCGACTCCAGGCGGTCGCCGCCTACCCCTGGCCCGCACAGCCCTGGATGCTGCCCGGCGAACTGCCGCCGCCGATCGTCGACCAGGACGTGATCGAGGACGAGACCCGCATCCTCGCCGAGGGCTTCCTCGCCCCGCACCGCGAACGGCACCCCGACGTCCCGACCGAGCCGCTCCCCGCGCCGGGCGACGCGGCCGGACACCTCGTGGCGGCCTCCCGGGACGCCGACCTCGTCGTCGTGGGCCGCCACCGGCGGCACCTGCTGGCACCCGCCCGCATGATGGGCTCGGTCACCCACGCCGTCCTGCTGCACGCCGCCTGCCCCGTCGCGGTGGTCCCGCCCGCGCCGCCGGAGGACTGACCTGGCCGTAAGCGATACCTGTAATGGATACCGTCGGGCCTATCATTAGCCGCATGCGGGAACCGATCAGCAGGGACGCCCGGCTCGCCCTCGACCTGGCTCTCACCATCCGGCACGACGGGAGCGGCGGCGTCGCCGACGACCTGGCCGACCCGGCGGGCCTGACCGCCTGGGTCCGGGCCCACCCCGAGGTCCTGCCGGACACCGGCCGTTTCGCCGTCGGCGCCGCGCAGCTCACCGCCGTCCGCGAGCTGCGTGCCGCCGTCCGCGCGCTCTTCGCCCGTGCCGTGCGCCCCGGCGACCCGAGCCCCGCCGACGCGGCCCGCCTGATGCCCGTCCCGGACGCCGTACGGCACCTGAACGAGGCGGCGGCCCGCACCCCCACCGTGCCGGTCCTGGACTGGCCCGAGGGCGCCGCCCCCGTCGTGCACCGGCAGCCCGTCCGCGCCGGCGACGCACTGACGGCGTCCCTCGCGCACGCCGTGATCGCGTTCCTCGCGAGCCCCGACCGCGACCGGCTGCGGGCCTGCCACGCGCCGCGCTGCGTGCGGTACTTCCTCAAGGAGCACCCGCGCCAGGAGTGGTGCAGGCCGTCCTGCGGCAACCGCGCCCGGGTGGCCCGCCACCACCAGCGGCACAAGGCGACGGCCTAGCGGACACTCCCCAGCGGCAGGGCGGCAATCCGGCCCCACGGGTCCGCCGCCCGCCCGGCACTTCGCAGGCCGGGGCACGTACCATGGGCGACATGTCGTTCCTCCGCCGCCGCAGCGCCACTCCCGCCGGGCCCGACTTCGACGTACTGGCCATGGACCCGGGCGACTGGCCCGGCAACCTCGGTGCGGGACTGCTGCCCGCGCCCGACGGCACCTGCCAGGGCGTCTTCCTGCGCTACGACCTGTTCGGCGGCCGCGGCCCCGCGATGATCATCGGCAACCTGCCCGAGGGATCACCGGCCCGCGAGGTCCCCGAGGGAGAGGTCCCCTTCGAGGTGGCCCAGCTGCTCCTGGCGCTGGAGAACGACGAGGAGGTCACCGTCGTCGGCACCGAGGACGTCCCGGTGATGCAGGGCGACAACCTCCTGATCGTCCGCCGCGTCAAGCTCTCCGAGGACCGGATCTCCTGCGTCCAGTTCGACCGCAGCGACAACGTCCTGGTGACCATCGCCGCCTGGGACCGCCCCATCACGGACGACCTGTACGCCCTCCTCAAGCCGCTGCCCGCGGAGCTGTTCCAGCAGGGCTGAACCAGCCCCGCACACGAAAGGGCCGCTGTACGCCGACCCGGCGCACAGCGGCCTCTTCGTCCCCGTCAGCGAGTGCCGACCGCCGCGCGCACGGCCCGCCGGGCCATCTGGCAGTCGTCATGCAGCCGCCGCAGCAGCAGCCGCTGCTCCTCGCCGGACGGCGCAGCACCAGGGTGGGCCGTGCCCGGTGCCGCCGGGGTCGCGTCGTGCATCGAACGCTGCACGGCCGTCTCGTACCGCCGGATCTCCCGCGTCAGCACCAGCATCAGGTTCACCAGGAAGGCATCCCTGGACGCCAGGCCCGCCGACTGGGCGATCTGGCTGATCTGGCGACGGGCCACCGGTGCGTCCCCGAGCACCGACCACAGCGTCGCCAGGTCGTAACCCGGCAGGTACCAGCCCGCGTGCTCCCAGTCCACCAGCACTGGACCGGCCGGTGACAGGAGGATGTTCGACAGCAGTGCGTCGCCGTGGCAGAACTGGCCCATGCCCTGCCGCCCGGCCGCCTGCGCGATGCCGTGCAGCAGCTTCTGGAGGTCGCCCAGGTCCCGGTCGGTGAGCAGCCCCAGCTCGTGGTACCGGGAGATCCGGGCCGCGTAGTCCAGCGGGGCGTCGAACGTGCCCGCCGGCGGTCGCCACGCGTTCAGCCGGCAGATCGCGCCGAGCGCCGCCCTGATGTCCGCCCGGGGCGGTGCCTCGGCCGGGTGCCGCTGGAGCGCCGCCACCCGCCCGGGCATCCGCTCGATCACCAGGGTGCAGTTGTCCGGGTCCGCCGCGATCAGTCGCGGCACGCGCACGGGAGGGCGGTGCCGGACGAACGAGCGGTACGCCGCTATCTCGTGGCGGATCCGCTCGGACCAGGCGGGGGAGTGGTCCAGTAAACACTTGGCGACGGCCGAGCTGCGACCGGTCGTGCCGACCAGGAGCACGGACCGGCCGGTGCGGCGCAGGACCTGCACCGGGGCGAACTCCGGGCAGATGCGGTGCACCGCCGCGATGGCCGTGCGCAGCTGCGCGCCCTGGGGGCCGGACAAGTCGAGTCTCCCGCTGAGCGGTTGGGTGCCGAGGGCCGCGCCGCGCCGTGCCCTGCCCGCACCGAGCACGGGGGCCGCCGGCCGCGCGGGGGCGAGGTAGGGGCCGCTGTCCGTGGGACGGGGGTGCAGCGGCCGGGGCGGTGCGGACACGGAGGACGATGCTGCGTACATGGGCGAGACAGATCCCTTCGTGTGCCTGCGACGACAGCGCACCACCCGGCCCGGACTCCCGGGAGCACCCTGGGGAATGTCCCTGCGGCGACCGGGTCGGGGTGGCGCGTTCCTACCTGACACCCGATGACCAGTGGCACACCATCTGGCGCACCCTGGCGAACCCTGGCGAATAGTCGCCCGGCATGTCTGGCCGGGCTACTGTCAACTCAGCCGAGAACCTGGGGGCTTGACGTGAGCGGACAACCCAACACCCGGCTCGCGGACCTGTTCGGCCTGGCCGGCTGGTCCAAGGGCGAACTCGCGAGGCTGGTCAACCGGCAGGCGGCGGCCATGGGCCATCCCCAGCTGGCGACCGACACCTCCCGGGTGCGGCGGTGGATCGACACGGGAGAGATCCCGCGCGATCCGGTGCCGCGGGTGCTGGCGGCTCTGTTCACCGAGCGTCTCGGCCGTGTCGTGACCATCGAGGACCTCGGTCTGGTCCGGCACGGGCGTGCGGGGAAACGGCAGGGCGGCGGGAGCGCGGAGCCTCCCGACGGAGTGCCGTGGGCGCCCGAGCGGACCGCCGCGGTCCTCACCGAATTCACGGGAATGGACCTCATGCTCAACCGACGCGGCTTGGTGGGCGCGGGCGCCGCGCTCGCCGCGGGATCCGCACTCAGCAGCGCCATGTACGACTGGCTGCACACCGACCCTGCCCTGGCTGCCGACGCCCCCGACCTCGACCATCCCCTGCACGCCGACCCCGCTGGGTACGACCGCTACGAGGCCGCCCCCATCGGGTCGCAGGAGATCGAGGAACTGGAGCGTTCGGTCGAGGTGTTCCGCGCCTGGGACGCGGCCCGCGGCGGCGGGCTCCAGCGCAAGGCCGTGGTGGGCCAGCTCAACGAGGTGGGCGGCATGCTCGCCTACCGTCACCCACCCCATCTCCAGCGGCGCCTGTGGGGCGTCGCCGCCAACCTGGCCGTCCTCGCGGGCTGGATGTCGCACGACGTCGGCCTGGAGCCCACGGCCCAGAAGTACTTCGTCATCGCCGCGCACGCGGCCAGAGAGGGCGGGGACCGGCCCCGCGCGGGTGAGGCACTCTCCCGCGCGGCCCGCCAGATGGTGCACCTGGGCAGGCCGGACGACGCCCTGGACCTGATGAAGCTCGCCACGTCCGGCTCGGGCGACGAGGTGCTGCCCCGCACCCGGGCGATGCTCTACACCATCGAGGCCTGGGCACAGGCCTCCATGGGCAAGGGCCAGGCCATGCGCCGCACGCTCGGGCAGGCGGAGGACCTCTTCGTCTCCGACAAGGCCGACGTACCGCCGCCGGACTGGATGCAGACGTTCAAGGAGGAGGACCTCTACGGCATGCAGGCGCTGGCCTACCGTACGCTCGCCGAGTTCGAGCCGGGCGCGGCCGCGCACGCCCAGCACTATGCGGAGAAGGCGCTGGCCCTCCGGGTCGACGGCCGGCAGCGCTCGAAGATCTTCGACTACCTGTCGATGGCGTCGGCCTGTTTCATCGCGGACGACCCCGAACAGGCCGACCGGTACGCCCGCCTCGCCCTGGTGTCGATGGGATCCAACTCCTCCCACCGCACCTGGGACCGGCTGCGCCAGATGTACCGGCTCACCGCCGAGTACGCCGGATACCCGAAGATCCAGGAGCTGCGGGAGGAGATCAAGCTCGCTCTGCCGAAGACGAAGGGCAGGGGCGGCAACAGCGCACGGGCCTGAGATTCCTATGACGTCACCTTGGCGACGAGCAGACAGGTGTTGTCCTCGCGCTCGCTCCCGCCGAACTCCTGGACGACCGTCTGTGCGCAGTCCTCCGCCGTGCCGTTCCCGGCCAGGCGCGGGGCCAGGTCGAGGAGGAGGTTCGCGGCCGCCGTTCCGGTGTGCCCGGGCACCAGCCCGTCGGTGTGCAGGAGCAGCAGGTCGCCCACCTCGAGGGTCTCCTCGGCCTGCCCGTAGACCGGGCCCGAGGTGGCGCCCAGCAGGACGCCGTGGGGTGCGTTCAGCACGCGTCCCGTCCCGTCGCGGAACAGCAGCGGCGCGGGGTGCCCGGCCTGCGCCCACACCAGCGTGCGGGTCCCGGGCCGGTAGCGGCAGCAGACGGCGCTGCCGAGGGCGGGTTGCACGGTGGCGTCGAGTAACTGGTTCAGCCAGGCCATCAGCTGTCCGGGCTGGGCCCCCGCCATCGCCATGCCGCGCACGGCACCGAGCAGCATGGTCATGTTCGACGTGACGCCGACGCCCTGCCCGGTGAGGTCGCCGACGCTGAGGAGGGTCTCGCCGTCGGTCAGTTCCAGCGCGTCGTACCAGTCGCCGCCGATCAGGGTGCGTGTGGACGCCTGGAGGCACCGGGCCGCGATGTCCAGGGTCCTCGGGCCCCGGTGCGGGAGCCGCAGGGAGCCGCGCCACGGCGGCAGCACGGCTTCCTGCAGCTCGACCGCGAGCCGGTGCTCGGTCCGCGCGGCCTCCCGCTGGTGGTGGAGCGAGTCACGGGTCTCGCTCACCGCCCGCTGGCTGCGGCGCAGTTCGCTGACGTCCCGCAGCACGGCCCACATCGAGGCCGTGCTGCCGTCAGTGTCGAGCACCGGTTCGCCCATCATGTGCACGGTCCGGACGTCACCGTCCGGGCGTGCGATGCGGAACTCGCCGTCGATGGGCCGGGCGTCCACGAGGCAGTTCGTGACCATCGCGGTCAGCTTCGGCCGGTCCTCGTCGAGCACCAGGGACGGCAGCTCGTCGAGGGTGAGCGGGGGAGCGGCGGGGTCGCGGCCGAGGATCTGGTAGAGCTCTCCGGACCAACTGGCCTCGTCCGTCTGGAGGTTCCACTCGGCGCTGCCGACCCGGCTGAGCAGCGAGCCCTGCGGGGGCGTGGCCGGCTCCGGGACCGCCGCCGTGGGCAGGGGGCCGTCCCGCAGCTGGGCCAGGTGCTCGTCGAGGTCGTTGAGCTGGTGCAGGGCCAGGTCGCACAGGGCGCGCTGCCAGCGTCCGCGCGGATGGTCGGATCCCTCCTCCTCGGCGTCGCGGCGCACCGCGTCCACGTCGCCCTTGAGCCGCCGCGTCTGCGATATGAGCGCGTCGACCGAGCCGCGTCCGGGCGGCTGGGCGGCTGGGCGGTCCGCGGAGAGGTGGGACGGCATGACGCACTCCGATGCGGGGACGGTACGACCAAGGCTGACGGAGGGACCGTTACGACTGTCGCACAGCCCGCGACGCCCTGTAAGGGATTTGGCACCACACGATACGGTGGTGCTTCCGGCATATGCCACAGTCTCCCGGAGTTACTCCGAGGTAGTTGTGAAGCGTGCCCTCGGAGGCCCAAGTCGTAGATTACACAGGGAATTTGACGCTCCGTCGAACATCGGTGTCGGGCCCCTTCGCGTGTTCGACGACCCTGTGTTCGATGCCTTGGTCAGTACCGCAGCACCCCGGCGATGCCGTCCGCCTCCCCGAGCGTGCCGTCCGGTACGAAGCGGACGTCGGCTCCGGTCTCCAGGCACTGCTCGACGATCTCGTCCACGATGTCCTCGCGGGAGTCGAGGTCGCCGTTCCCGGCGAGGACCAGATGGTCCCCGGCGTCCTGGACGGTCACGCGGTAGTTCTCCTCGACGGCCAGCAGCCGGACGCGGCCGTCCCGGGCGCTCTGCCACAGCTCGTCGACACCGGCGGCGAACTCCCGCCGCCCGCGGGCCGTTTCGAGGGCGCGGGTGACGGCTTCCGTGCTCCGGCGGGCCTCCTCCTCGACCACCGGGCGCAGGGCCTGCCACACCGCCTCGGGCGTCCCGTGCGCGAGTCCGCCGTGCGGGACGTGCACGGCGCCCCTGGTGGCGCCGCCGACCTCGTCCAGCAGGGACAGGGCGGCCGGCTCGCCGGTGACGTACAGCCGGCGCGGGTGGTCGCGCAGGACGGCGCTCATCGCAATGTCGGTCTCGCGCAGGAACTGGCGGGTGCGCTCCTCCCGGAAGGCGCTCGGCAGGTCGCCGATCCGCTGCTGCCGCTCCGGGTCGAAGTTCTCCACGCGCCGGGTCAGCGGGAAGCCGCCGAGGCGGGCCTCGGCGACGCGGTCGACGCCGCCGTTCCACAGCGTGACGCGGTCGGCGGCGAGGGACAGCACCCAGAAGGGCCGCTCGGCCGTCTGCGCGGAGACGAGGTTGCGGGTGAGGAAGGTGTCCGAGAGCACCACCCGTTCGGGCACGGGCCGGGCCAGCGACCACACCTGGTGCTCGCCCGGAGCGGCGAAGATCACCAGGCCGTCCTCGGCGTGCGTCAGGTCGACCTCGGACAGGGCCCGGTCGAGGTGCCGGCAGACCTCGGTGCGCCGGTCGCGGCTGACCGCCGGATCCGCCTCCAGCTGCCTCTTGGCCTCGGCCACCGCGTTGCGCAGCCGGACCTGGTCCTGGGCGTTGTAGGGCTCGCGCCGGTGTGTCGGCGTCAGCACGGAGACCGCGGGGTAGGGGCGCGGGCGCCGCAGCTCGGCAAGGGTCGCGGGACTCAGAACGTGCTCCATGACAGAACGATAGAGCGGATTCGCCCTTAGGGCATTTGGGGCAATCGGCCTGACGGCTCGCGTGCTCGTGGGGGCCTTCGCGGGTGCAGGCTGGGGGAGGAGGTGGCTGCCGATGGCACGCCTGGTGGTGGACGGCGAGGACGTCGTGATCCGGCTCGCGCCGCGGGAAGCGCTGCCGACCCGGCGCCGCGAGGTGCGGGTGCGGTCCGCGCACGTGCGCGCCGTGCGGGTCGAGCCGGACTGGTGGCGCGTGCTGCGGGGCGCGCCGCTCGGCGGCCGCTGCCGGCCCGGCCGGTGGTGCGTCGGGGAGCGGATCCACCCCCTGGGCCGGGATTTCGTCGTCGTCCGGGCGGGGGTGCCCGTCGTGGTCCTGGATCTGTGGCGGCCGGTGCCGTTCACCCGCCTCGCCGTCTCCGTCGCGGACGCCGGGCAGGCCGCCGAGAGCGTTCGGGGGCGGCTGCGGGCTTGAGGGAGGGCGCGCACCGCGACACGCGCTACGACCCCTAGGTCCCACTCGGCCGAGGCCGGGCCAGTGGCCCCGCCGGCTCACTCGGCGTCGTGGTCCGAGCCGCAGGAGCTGCCGTCCGGCGGGAGCGTGCCGTACAGCAGGAAGGCGTCGACCTTGCGGTGCACGCACCTGGACGAGCCGTAGCCGGTGTGGCCCTCGCCCCGGTTGTCGAGCACCACGGCCGACGACCCGAGCCGCTCGGCCGTCTCCATCGTCCAGCGGTACGGCGTGGCGGGGTCGCCCCGGGTGCCGACGAGCAGCATCCTCGGCGTGTCGACGTCCTTGACCTCGTCGCGGATGTAGTCGGTGCCCTTGGGGCGGCCGTAGCACATCAGCACCTGGGTGAGCCGGTACCGGCCGAAGACCGGTGACGCGCGCTCGTAGCGGGCGCGCAGCCGGCCGAGGTCCCGGCCGACCTGCGCGGCGGCGGGGCGGTCGGGATCGTCCGCGCAGTTGACCGCCATCAGCGCCGCCGGCAGGTTGTCCAGGGGCACGTCCTCCGGGTCGGTGAGTCCGGCGTGCGGAGCCCGCAGCGGCGGGAGGAGGAAGCCGCCGGACAGGAAGGCCTCCAGGCCGCGCGTGTCCCCGTCCTCGAGCAGCTGTGCGATGGCCCGCTGCAGCGAGGGCCACAGCTCCCGGCTGTACAGCCCCTGGGCCAGCGCGCCCGCGAAGTCCTGCCCGGAGAACTCCTCGCCGAAGTCCGTCGGGACTGGCTCCTCGTCGAGCGACTCGACCACCTGGACGACGTGTTCCCGGGCCTCCCGCGGGTTCCGGCCGAACGGGCAGGCGATGTCGTCCGTGCACCAGGTGAGGAAGTTCTCCAGCGCCGTCTGCTGTCCCTGCGCGCTCACCACACCCTGCTCGGCCAGCGGCTCGGTGAGCGTGTCGACGCCGTCCAGCACCATCCTGCCGACCTTTCCGGGGAACTGCGCCGCGTACACCGCACCGAGCCGGCTTCCGTAGGAGAAGCCCAGGTAGTTGAGCTTGTCGTCGCCGAGCGCGTCGCGCATGACGTCCAGGTCGCGGGCGGCGTTCACGGTGCCGATGTGGGGCAGGACGGGGCCCGAGTGCTCGGCGCACTCGGCCGCCGCCTCGCGCAGCTTGCCGAGCACGGCCTGCGGATCGGCCAGGTCGGCGTTGCCGTCGGTGGCGTCCAGGGCGTCGTCGGAGGCGTTTCCGCAGCTGACCGGTGAGGAGCGGCCGACGCCGCGAGGGTCGAAGGAGACCACGTCGTAGCCGTCCGTCAGGCCCATGAAGTCCTTGCTGTCCATGGCGAGTTGGGCCACGCCCTGGCCGCCCGGGCCGCCGAAGTTCAGCAGCACCGAACCCCGGGACTCGCCCGTGGCCCGGTAGCGGGCCAGGGCGAGATCGAGGGTGCCCTTCTCCGGCCGGGAGTAGTCGAGCGGGACGGTGACCTTGCCGCACTGCAGGTCCTTCGGCATGTCGGCGCCCGCGCAGGCCGACCAGCGGACCTTCTGGTCGTAGAAGCGCGTCAGGCCGGGCGGGGGGTCGTCGGCGGCCGGCAGCCCCGTACCCAGCAGGGCCAGCCCGGCGGTGCCGGTGACCGCGCAGCGCCGGAGCGACGGGCGCGTGGACAGCTTGGCCAGCATCGATGCCTCCAGGGGCGCCCCACGGCGCCCTCGCCCACGATAAGCGGGCCCCTGGGGCCGCGCCTCCGGACGAGCGGGGCCGGGCGAAGTGCCTTACCCTGCGCCGCCGCATCGCGCATACGAAGGGCTTTACCGCTAGTTCGACAACCGGGCCGCTCGATGGAGTGAAAGCCCGATTAGCCATAACTCGGATCGGGTGCTTCGCGTTTTGTCTCGTGCGGGTGAGTGCCCGCGACGATGTCTGGAAGGCAGGGAACCTATGAGACGGGTTACCCGAAACGGTGTGATCGCCGTCGCCGCCGCTTCTGGCGTGATGGCCGTGACCGTCCCCGCGTACGCCGGTTCCGGGGCGGACGGCTCCGCGGCCGGTTCGCCCGGGGTGGTCTCCGGCAACACCATCCAGCTGCCGGTGCACGTCCCGGTGAACGTGTGCGGGAACACCGTGAACGTGGTGGGGGTCCTGAACCCCGCCGCGGGCAACAGCTGCGCCAACAAGAGCGGGCCCGCGGAACGGCCGGACAAGCCCGGTGGCGCGGTCGCCGAGGGCGGCGGAAAGGATTCACCGGGCGTGGTCTCCGGCAACGGCGTCCAGCTGCCGGTCGACCTGCCGGTCAACGTCACCGGCAACTCGGTGAACGTGGTCGGCATCGGCAACGCCTCGACCGGCAACGAGTCCTCGAACACCCCCGGCGGACGCCCGGTCCGCCCCCACCACCCACCGGAGCCGGCCCCGAAGCCCTCCACCCCGCCGCGGGCGCACCCGGCGGCCCCGAAGCCGGCCCCGCACACCCCGCAGCAGGCCCAGGGCGCCCTCGCCCACACGGGCACCGACCACACCCTCCCGGCCGTCGCGGCGAGCGCGGCGCTCGTGCTCGGGGGAGTGGTCCTGCGCCGGCGTTTCCGCCCCGGCGCGGACGACTGAGCGGCCGCCCGGCCATGCCAGGGCCCCCGGCGGCGGGGCCTCAGCCGGCCCGAGCCAACCGGCCGGGCCGGTGCCAGAGGGCCGTCGGCGACATGCCAGTCGCTCGGCGGCCCAGTCGCCGCCGGTGGCGGCTTTCCGGCTGCTCGGCGCATGCCGGGCATCGGGCAGCAGCGAACCCGCGGCGTGGCGCTCGTAGGCGGTCAGCGGCAGTAGGCGGCAAGTCCTGGCCGGTGGGGCCCGGCCCGGCATCGTGCGGGCCTCGGTGTCGGCGAAGGCCGGCCGGTGGGTGCCCCATCCTGGGCAACCGGTGTCCTCAGACCGCCTCCGCCACCCCCGTGAGCAGCACCATCCCCGAGTCGCCGTAGTCCGGCAGGGTCGGGTCCGTGTCGATGTGGGTGACGTCCAGGTCGCGGGTCAGGGGTGTGAAGACCTCCGTGATCGTGGCCGGGTTCACCGGGCAGCCGGGCCAGCGGGAGGCCGGGCCGATGCGGTACGTCGGCATGTTCTCCATGAAGGCGGCCACCAGATGACCGCCCGGGACGACCGTCCGGACGAAGGTGCGGCAGAAGTCCGCGAACTCGGCGAAGTCCTCCGTGGCGCCCTCGGCGACGAAGTGCATGGAGGCCAGTTCGTACGTGCCCGGCCGCAGGGTCCGGACATCGGCGTGGACGACGTTCACCGGGGCCAGCGCCCCCGCCAGGGTCGCGGGCACGGCGGGGTTGAGCCGCCGGCACAGCGCGTGGAAGGGCAGCCAGCTCGCGTCGGGGCGGTCACAGATCTGCTCCTGGAGGTAGGCGACGTTGCTCGACCCCGCCTCCACCGCGTCGATCCTGCGGCTCACGGCGGACGCCAGAATGAGCGGGTAGAGGTTCGGGCCCGCACCGAACTCCACCGAGCGGGCGACGCCACCGGGCGGCAGGCGCCGGTAGAAGGCGGAGTGGTGCGCGATGACCGCCGCGTCCGAGGGGTGCACCTCGCGGTAGTTCTCCGCCAGGTAGTCGGCGACCGGCCAGCGGTCCCAGTCCACGTCGTCGTTGTGCGTCGTCATGGCCGTCTAGCCCTTCAGCCGCAGCGGGAAGCGTTCGGACAGCCGGGTCAGGGTCCCGTTCAGGCGGTCGATGTCCTCGTCCGAGTTGAGCGCGGTGAGCTGGACGCGGAAGCCCACCCTGTCGCGGGGGACCAGGGGGTAGGCGGCCAGCGTCACGTAGATGCCCTCCTCCCACAGGAACGCGGCGACCGCGTCCAGGTCCGCCGGGTTCGACAGCGGAACCTCCACGATGGGCAGCCGGTCCGTGTTGAGGGTGCTCACCCCCAGGCCGTCCAGGTGATCGAGCACCCGCACCGTCTTGCGGTACAGGTCGGCCCGGATGACATCTCCCCGGCTCTCGTTGACGTCCAGCCCGGCCAGCGCGGTGGCCAGCGAGGCCGTCGGGGACGGTCCCGAGTACAGATACGGAGCCGCCGCGGTCTTCAGGCGGTTCTTCAGCTCCGACGGCAGCGCGAGGAACGCCAGCAGGGACGAGTACGCCTTGGAGAAGCCGCCGACCAGCACGATCCCGTCGTACGACTCCCCGGTGTGCCGCACCACGCAGTTGCCGCGCATGCCGTACGGGGACGTCTCGCCCGGCCCGCGCTCCCCGATCACGCCGAAGCCGTGCGCGTCGTCGACGTACAGCGTCGCGCCCTCGGCGCGGCACACCGCCGCCAGCGCGGGCAGGTCGGGGATGTTGCCGGTCATGCTGTTGACGCCGTCCAGGCACACCAGCCGGGGTGTGCCCGGCGGCACCCCGGACAGCAGGGCACGCAGTTCGTCGAGCCGCCCGCCGTGGAAGCGGTGCAGGGTGGCGCCCTGCGCACGGGCCACCACGCAGCCGTCGTACACCGTCCGGTGCGCGGTCGCCTCGACGAAGACGTGCCCGTCCTCGGCGATGGCCGGGATCACCGACGCGTGCACCAGCGTCAGCGTGGGCAGCAGCAGCGTGTCCGGCGCGCCCAGCAGCGCGGCGAGCCGCTCCTCGATCTCGGGGTACAGCCGGGGACTGCCCAGCAGCCGCGACCAGCTGGGGTGCGTGCCCCACGCGCGTACCGCGGGATCGACGGCCTCCATGATCTCCGGGTCCCAGTCGAAGCCCAGGTAGTTGCAGGACGCGAAGTCGATCAGCCAGTGGTCGCCGCTGCGGATGTGCCGGCCGCGCACCTCGTCGAGGACCGCGTCGCTCATGGGGCTGGTGCGCCGCAGATGCTCCAGGTCCGCCCAGCGCGCCTCCCGGCGTCCCCGGGCGGCGTCCACGCGCGGCCGCCGCGCACGGGGCGGCGCGAAGGGGCGGGCGCTCGGCTGCCGCAGCACGTGCGCGCTCTGCTCCACCGTCATGGGCCGGGCGAACAGGTAGCCCTGCCCGAACCGGCATCCCATCCCGGCCAGCAGGTCCCGCTGCGCCGTGTCCTCGATGCCCTCCGCGATGACCTGGAGGCCCAGGGTGTCGGCGATCCGCACGATGCCCTCGACCAGGGCGACCTGCTGGGCGTCGCGCGCGATGTCGTCGATGAACGACTTGTCGATCTTCAGCACGTCGATGGGGAAGTCCCGCAGATAGCGCAGCGAGGAGAAACCGGTGCCGAAGTCGTCGACCGCGATGTGCACGCCGAGTTCCTTCAGCGTGTGCAGCACCGTCTGGAGACGGTCGTCGCGGTGCAGCAGCACCGTCTCCGTCAGCTCCAGCTGAAGCGACCCCGGCTCCAGCCCCGGCGTGCTCAGCGCCTGGCCGACCTGCTCGACGAACCCCGCGTCGCGGAACTGGCGGGCGGAGACGTTCACACTCACGTACGGCGGACGAGACGGCCCCGGCAGCCGTTGCAGGCCCACGATGTCGCTGACCGCGTTCTCCAGCACCCACGACCCCAGCGGGGCGATGTGCCCGGTCTCCTCGGCCAGGCTGATGAACTCCTCCGGCGCGACGGACGGCCGCTGCTCGTGCGGCCAGCGGACCAGCGCCTCGAACCCCACGACATCCTCCGCCGTGATGTCCACGACGGGCTGGTAGCGCAGCGCGAACGCCTTGTCGGCGACCGCCTGGGCCAGCTGGGACTGGAGGTCGTGCCGCTCGACCATGCGGCTGCGCAGCAGCGGCCGGAAACGGCGCCACTGCCGCTTGCCCGCCGCCTTCGCCGCGTACAGCGCGAGGTCGGCGTGGCTCAGCAGCTCCTCCGCGTCCGTGCTGTCGCGCGCCGTGGCCACGCCCACGCTGGCGGACACCGTCACCGACTCGTCGGCCAGGTCGAACGGCCTGCTCAGCGTCTGGATCACCTGGGCCGCCAGCAGCTCCGCGTCGAGCGGCTGCTTGGCGTCCTCCATCAGGACGGCGAACTCGTCACCGCCGAGCCGGGCCGCGGTGTCGGAGCGCCGCAGCGTCCGGGAGAGCCGGTTGCCGACGGCGACCAGCAGATGGTCGCCCGCCCGGTGCCCCATCGTGTCGTTGACCAGCTTGAAGTCGTCCAGGTCGATGAAGAGCAGACAGGTCAGCGAGGACTCGCGGCGGCCGCGCAGCAGCGCGCGTTCGATCCGCTCCAGCAGCAGCGTCCGGTTGGGCAGACCGGTCAGCGAGTCGTGGAAGGCCCGCTGCGTCAGCTCCTGCTCCAGCCGCCGCTGCTCGGTCACGTCCCGCAGGGTCACCACCAGGCCGGACACGGTCCGCTCGTCCCGGAAGTCGCTGCACCGCACCTCGACCTCGACGCGCCCTTCTCCACGCCGTACCCACCAGTGGTCGTGCCCGGCCCGCGCCCCCCTCTCCCGTACGGCGGCCAGCTCCCGCGCGGCCCGCTCCCGGTCCCCGGGGTCGACCAGTTCCGGCAGGGACACGCCGACGAGGTCGTCGGTGCCGAACACGGACCGCGCGGACGGGCTGGAGTACCGGATGGTGTCGTCGTCCTCCAGGATGAGGATCACGTCGGAGGCGTTGCGGACCAGGGTGCGGAAGTACGCCTCGTTCTCCCGCCGGACCACCTCCTGGCGCAGCTTGACCCGCTCCATGGCCAGGCCCGCGTGCGACGCCAGGATCTCCAGGGAGCCCCAGGTCTCGGTGAGCTGCCGCTCCGGGCCGCCGACCAGCAGGACGCCCGGGACCGCTCCCGCCGGACGGTCCGGCTGGGTCATGGGGCACACCAGGACGGAGGGCAGAGCGTCGAGGCCGGCGGCGATGCCCGGGTCGAGGGCGGCCGGGCTCACCAGGTGGGTGCCGCGCGCGCCGAGGTCCGCCCCGCGCTCCGCCGGCAGCAGCATCGTCCGGTGCGGTATGTCGGGCCCCATCAGCCGGTCGACCGCCGTGCGGCAAGACTGGTCGACCTCCTCCTGCCGGAACGCCGAGACCAGTGAGGCAGCCGCCCCGCGCAGCGCGAGCTCCCGGGTCACGGCCCGGCGATGGGCCACGACCATCCCCGCCAGCCGGAGGATCACCAGCAGGAACAGCACCCCGGAGAAGGCCGCGATCACGGCGGCGTCCCGCGGCTGGTTGCTCAGCCCCTCGTACAGCAGGATCCCCGGTGCGATGAGCGTGGCCACGGCGAGCATGACCAGCCGGCGCGGCGGCGGGAGCAGGGACTCACGCTGCGGTACGGAGGCGGTCAGTTCGACCATCGAGGGGTGCAGGGCGGCCAGGCCCCAGGCGGTGTAGAAGGCGATCCACCCGGTGTCGAGCAGGGTGCCCGTCTGCCACATGGCGTTCAGCTGGAGGATCCCGTAGGCGATGTCGAAGCCGAGCAGCGTCACGGTGCCGACGACCAGCAGCTGCACGGCGCGGTTAAGCCCGTTGACCGGGCTCGGGGTCAGCAGCCGGGCCAGCAGGGCCAGCACGAGGACGTCGCCGAGGGGATAGGCGATGCTGAAGGCGCGCTGCTCCCAGGTCAGCCCCTCCACCACGGTCAGCGGCTGGACCAGGTACACCCACACGGGCAGCGCGAGGCCCGCGGTGACGATCAGCGCGTCGAGCAGGCTCGGCAGGTCGCGGTCGGCCCACCGGTGGCGCACCAGCCCCGACAGGCCGATCGCGAAAAGCGGATAGGTGGCCAGGTAGCAGGCGTCGGCGGGGGACGGGAAGGGGTTGGAGGCGTCGAAGTACTCCTCCATCACGTTGTAGTACGTGTCGCCCGCGATGAAGGTGAGCAGCCCACCGGCCAGGAACCACCAGGGCCACTGGTGGGCGGGCCGGTGCACGCGCACGCCGGCCAGTACGGCGGTGACGCCGGCCAGCCCGATGACGGCCCACAGCGCGGGAGCCACCACCGGGATGGTCATGTACACGATCGTGACGGCCGTGACCAGGGCGATGTAGGCGGCCATCAGCCGCCGCGCCGGCAGCAAGGATATGCGCCTCCCCCCATCGGGGACCGGGGCGTCTGGTTTGGTTGAATTCGATCGTACGTTCGCCAGTGTGGCCCTGCATCTCGGGCGGCCCGGCCACGGGCGTCCGACGGAGCCCGCCCGGCCGGGGCGTCCCGTGCCTCAGCGGCGTCCGCGATGGAACCGGACGTGCAACTCCCGCACCTGTTCCGCGAGTTCGGGCACGGGTCCGTCCACGACTACACCGGGTGCGACCTCGTGGACGGGGAGTGTCCGGACCGGTGGCGCGGGGACCCGCAACTCGCTCAGCCAGGATGCGAGTTGCGCGGAGGAGGCGACGTAGACGATGCGTCCCAGACCGACCCAGGCGTGCGCGGCCGCACACATCGGGCAGTGCTCGCCGGAGGTGTAGACCGTGGCCGCCGCCCGCTCCTCGGGGGTGAGGCGGGCCGCCGACCAGCGGGCCAGTTCGAACTCGGGGTGCCGGGTGCGATCGCCGGACGCCACCCGGTTGTGGTCCTCGCCGAGGACCGTGCCGTCCCCGCCGACCAGGACCGATCCGAACGGTTCGTCCCCGGCCCGCAGTGCCTCGGCGGCGAGTTCCACACAGCGGCGCAGATACGGCAGTTCCGTGTCCTTCACGACCATGGTGTGCGCCTTCCCGTGACGGTGTGATCACCAGGACCCTATGGCCCCGGCCCCCATGGGGGAAGGAACGGCGTGGCCGGGCGCCGAGGGGTGTTGCCGTACCGGGAAAAGGCGTTGCCGGACCGGCCGGTTGATGCTGGAGTGCACCCATGGAACATCTGGATCATGCCGCGCTGCTCGCCCTGTTCGACCGCGACCTGCGTGCGGGGGCGCGGCCGGACGGCCCCGGCGCCCGCGTCGAGCGAACCGGCGACGTGGTCCGTCAGGTCGCCACCGGGCAGGGCTGGAACGGCGTCGTGTGGTCCGACCTCGACGAGGCCGGAGCGGAGGCGGCGATCGCCGAGCAGATCCGCCACTACACCGGGCTCGGCCTGGCCTTCGAGTGGAAGCTGTACGGACACGACCGGCCGGCGGACCTCGGGCGGCGGCTGCGCGCGGCGGGGTTCACGCCCGGGCCTCAGGAGACGCTGATGATCGGCGAGGCCGGCGGGCAGATCCTGGACGCCGAACCGCCGGAGGGTGTCCGCGTCGTGCCGGTCACCGACGCGCCGGGCGTCGACCTCGTGACCGACGTCCACGAGAAGGCGTTCGGCGAGGACAGCTCCTGGCTGCGCGATCAGCTTCTCGCCCGGCTGGCGGCGGACCCGGACACCGTCGTCGCCGTCGTGGCGATGGCCGGCGACGAGCCGGTGAGCGCGGCCCGCATGGAACTCGTGCCCGGCACGCGGTTCGCCGGCCTGTGGGGCGGGGGCACCGTCGAGGCCTGGCGCGGCCGCGGCATCTACCGCGCCCTGGTGGCCCACCGCGCCCGTGCCGCGGCGGCCCGCGGCTTCCGCTACCTCCAGGTCGACGCCTCCGGCCAGAGCCGCCCCATCCTGGAACGCCTCGGCTTCCTGCCGCTGACCACGACGACGCCGTACGTGTACACGCCGTGACCGGCCACGGCGCCGCCCTGCCCCGGCCGCCCGCGGCACCGTGCCCGCCGCCGGCGGACGCCGCCGGACCCGGGCATGAGGCCGCGCGGCCGGCCGGCCGCGCGGACCAGGTGGTGCGGTGCCGTACTTCGGTACGCCGTCAGCGGCCTGCCTTCGAGCGGTCCAGCGCGATGACGCCGAGTGCGGCGAGACCGATCTGGATGAGCCACTCGACCCAGTCGACGCCCTTGGTGTCGGCCACGCCGAACGCGGCGGCGAGCGCGGAACCGATCAGCGCGGCGATGATGCCGACGACGATCGTCCACAGGATGCCGATCCGCTGACGGCCCGGGACCACGAGCCGGCCCAGGATGCCGATGACGATACCGATCACGATCGCACTGATGATCCCGTCGATCTCCATCTCCGCCCCTTCTCTTCAGGATCTCCGCTGCAGTGCGGGTGCCCCCTTGCGGCCGGGACACTCCGGTTCCGGGCTTCGGCCGCCGCTCGCGGCCCGGTGCGGACAGGGAAAGGCCGGTCCGGGGCGCGGACCGGCCTTCGGTTTCCTTTCCGGCGGGGCTACGGCTTCGAGGCCTTCGCCGCCGTGCCGGCGCACACCAGCCCCAGGATCACGGCCAGTGCGCCGATGATGATGTTGTTCCAGGCGACGCCGGCGTCCGGGCTTTCGCCGACGACCCACGGCGAGATGATCAACCACACCCCGAGGGCGCACATGGCCCAGCTCAGGCCGTACATACGCTCCGGAGCGCGAGTGAACCCGAGCGCCAGCAGGCCGATCGCGATGCCCATGATCAGGTTGTGGGTCACGAGCGGCGGCTGACTGGTCGTGTAGTGGACTATCCACGGCGAGGCGGCACAGTACAGACCGAGCAGGAACACCGGTCCGTCCACGAGCGCCACATCGCGACCACCGAGCATGCGGGCGTACCGAGCCCGCATTTCGGAGGCATCGGGATGGCTGGTGATGTCACCTCTGGTGGGCGAGACGTTGGCCATGACTCGTCTCCTTCGTCTTGCAGGGCGACCGCGTCTGGTGGGGTATGCGGTAAGCGCCGCGTAAGGCTCATTTTGCGCTTATTTCTTCTTTATGTGTAGAGGTCGGGTTTATGCGTAGAGGTCGGGACAAGCAGGACGTTTCGCCCTGCCGTACATGTCCGGATGGATCGGGGGCAACCGGATGGGTACGACAATGACCGACCGTCGCCGCCCGGGAGGCGGCGCAGGACAGGGGAGGGCAGCGGACGTGTCCACGGCCATGAGCGCGAAGGTGTTGGAGCGGTTCCCGGCGGGAGCTCCGCGCGGATCGTGGCCGGCGGAGGAGTACGCGGCTCGACGCCGCGCCGAGGGACAGGACGCCACCGTCGTGATGGACCTGGAGTCGGACGCCTTCCTCGTGGTGGTTCCGTCGGACGACGACTGAACCGGACGCACCAGGCCTGCGAACCGGACGCACAAGGGCCTCTGAACCGGACGCACCACGATCCGGGGCACGCATTCCGAAATCCGTGGTCCGGGATACGAGATGAGCCGCGATTTCCTTGACGGCCCTCGGCTCCCGCTGCCACGATCCATGGCATGACCATGCGACTGGATCTCACGCGGCGACGCCACGTCGACCTCGCACGCGTATCCAGCGCCTCCTGTCGCGCCGCAGCCTGAGCCCTCCGGCTCGCCGCCCCTCCCACACCGCCGTATCCGCCTTCGGCCGCGCCCTGTTGCGCCGTTTCGCGCCGACGGACGTCACGCGGTGAATTGCCCTTCGCCCCGCGCGGTGCTGTTTCCCCACGCCTGAATTCGGCGCTCAGTCACACCTGTTGAGCAAGGAGCCCGCGAATTCGGCTTTGTCCGCGCGCAGTCGCGCCTTCTTCCGGAAAAGAGAGCCCATGGCCACCGTCCTGTCCGTCTCCGGCAGCCCCTCCGCCTCCTCCCGCACCAGCCGACTGCTGCGCCACCTGGATCAACGGCTGGTCGCCCAGGGCCACGACGTGATCCCCCTGGACGTCCGCACCCTGCCCGCCGAGGCCCTGCTCGGCGGGGACTTCCGGCACCCCGCGATCGTCGAGGCCACCGAGCTGGTCGCCCGTGCCGACGGCGTCGTCGTCGGCACGCCCGTCTACAAGGCCTCCTACTCCGGCGTCCTCAAGGCCCTGCTGGACCTGCTCCCGCAGTACGCCCTCACCGGCAAGACGGTGCTGCCGCTCGCCACCGGTGGCAGCATCGCCCATGTCCTGGCCATCGACTACGCCCTGCGCCCGGTGCTCACCTCCATGGGCGCGGCCCACACCGTGCCGGGCTGGTTCACCCTCGACAAGGACATCACCGTCCACGACGACGGCTCCCTGAGCATCGCGCCGGCCGCCGCCGAGGCGCTCACCCAGGTGGTCGACCAGTTCTCCGCGGCGCTCGGCCGCACCCCGCTGCTGGCCGTGGCGGGCTGACCCCTCCCACCCCCGCCGCACCCGCGGACGTTCCCCATCGATCGGAGATCCCCGTGTCCCTCACCTTCCACTGGTTCCTGCCCACCAACGGCGACAGCCGCCATGTCGTCGGCGGCGGCCACGGCACCCCGGCCACCGCGTCCGGGCGGGACCGGCCGCCGACGGTCGCCTATCTGAGCCAGATCGCCCGCGCCGCCGAGCAGGTGGGCTTCGCCGGCGCCCTCACGCCCACCGGCGCCTGGTGCGAGGACGCGTGGCTCACCACCGCGATGGTCAGCCGGCACACCGAACGCCTGAAGTTCCTCGTCGCCTTCCGGCCGGGACTGATCTCGCCCACGCTCGCCGCGCAGATGGCCGCCACCTTCCAGCGCCAGACCGGCGGACGACTGCTGCTCAACGTCGTCACCGGCGGCGAGAACCAGGAGCAGCGCGCCTTCGGCGACTTCCTCGACAAGGACAGCCGGTACCGGCGGACCGGCGAATTCCTGGAGATCGTACGGGCGTTGTGGGCGGGCGACTCCGTCGACCTGCACGGCGAGCACCTCCGGGTGCAGGACGCGAGGCTCGCCCGCGTGCCCGACCCCGTCCCCCAGGTGTACTTCGGCGGTTCCTCACCCGTCGCCGGCGAGATCGCCGCCCGGCACGCTGATGTCTACCTCACCTGGGGCGAACCGCCCGCCCAGGTCGCCGAGAAGATCGCCCGGATCCGGTCGCTGGCCGCCGGGCAGGGCCGCACCCTCCGCTTCGGCATCCGGCTGCACGTCATCACCCGCGACACCGCCGGGCAGGCCTGGGCCGAGGCCGACCGCCTCCTGGACGGATTCGACCCGGAGACCGTGGCGTCGGTGCAGGCCGGACTCGCCCGCAGCGAGTCCGAGGGACAGCGGCGCATGCTCGCCCTGCACGGCGGCCGGCGCGACCGCCTGGAGATCCACCCCAACCTGTGGGCCGGTATCGGCCTGGTGCGCGGCGGCGCGGGCACCGCCCTGGTCGGCAGCCACGACGAGGTCGCCGAGCGGATCAGGGAGTACCACGCCCTCGGCATCGAGGAGTTCATCCTCTCCGGCTATCCGCACCTGGAGGAGGCGTACTGGTTCGGCGAGGGCGTCCTGCCGCGCCTGGCCGCGGCGGGACTGTGGCGGCACCCCTCCGGCCAGGACGCCGCCGCTCCGGCCTCCACGCCCGTGCCCTTCGCCAGTTAGACCGCTCCGGGCGTCAACGATCAACCTCCCGGCCCGAGTTCGGCGTCATCCGCACCAAGGGGCGACCCCGCCCCTCGGTGAACGGGAGGCACAGACCCTATGGAGCAGCGGGCCGCACGGACCGTCTCGTACGCACTGGCGGTGGCGTTGTCGACCGGAGCCGTGGCCGTCGCTCCGCCCGCGCACGCGGCGCGGCCGGAGCACGGCCACGAAGCGACCCGGGCCGCCCTGCGCGACCTGGTCGAGAAGGGCGGCCTGCCCGGAGTGGCCGCCAAGGTCCGGGACAGTGAGGGAAGTTGGTTCGCGGAGGCCGGTCACGCGGACACCGGAACCGGCCGCAAGCGCTCCCCGGGCGACCACTTCCGCGGCGCCAGCATCACCAAGACGTTCGTCGCCACCGTCCTGCTCCAGCTGGAGGCGGAGGGGAGACTGAGCCTGGACGACACGGTCGAGCGCTGGCTGCCCGGCCTGGTGCGGGGCAACGGCTACGACGGCAACCGGATCACTCTGCGCGGGCTCCTCAACCACACCAGCGGCATCGCGAACTACACCGACGACCCCGCTTTCCTCCACAACGCCGCCGGCCCCGGGTTCCCCGAGCACCGGTACGACACGCACACGCCCGAGGACCTCGTGGCGATCGCGCTGAAGCACCCGCCCGTGAACGAGCCGGGGGCGGCAGCCTCGTATTCCAACACCAACTTCGTGCTCGCCGGGATGGTCATCGAGAAGGCGACGGGCCGTTTCTACGCGCAGGAGGTCACCCGCCGCATCCTGCGGCCGCTGAAGCTGCGCGGGACCTCGTTCCCCGGCACGTCACCCCACATGCCGAAGCCACATCCTGTCGGCTACTCCCGGCTCCACCAGGGCGCGCCGGACGCCCCGATCCACGACGCCACCGAGCAGAACATGACCTGGCTGGGCGCGGCCGGCGACGTCATCTCCACCAGCGGCGACCTCAACCGCTTCCAACGGGCGTTGATCCAGGGCGAGTTGCTGCCCCCGAAGCAGATGAAGGCGATGCTCGACGAGGTCCCGACGGGGGACGGGCTCGGGTTCGGACTCGGAGTCGAGGTCGCGACGCTGTCCTGCGGGGTGGGGGTGGTGGGCAAGACCGGCCGGACGAACGGCTCCCTGTCCGCCATGTTCGGCACCCGGGACGGGAAGCACCAGCTGACCTTCAACGTCAACGGCGACTGGCTCCCCGACCCGTCGCTCTACATCGGCGTGATCGAGGCGGAGTTCTGCGGCAAGGCCCCCTCCCGGACCGGCAAGCCGGACCTGCCCGAGCTCGGCTAGCCGGACGCCAGCGCGCCGAGGTGCGTGCGGCGCGCCTCGGCCGTCTGGCCCTGCACCAGCAGGAACATCCCCTCGCGCGCCAGCCGCTGCGCCCGGCTGCCCAGGCCCATGGACCGGCCGCCCCCGGCCACGATCGCCGCGGTCGTGGCCGCGCGCATCAGGTCGTACGCCCGTGTCTTCACCGCCAGACGCTCCGGGACGCACTCCTGCGGGACGGGGTGGTCGGCCAGCGCGTAGGCCTCGCGCCGGACCCGGTCGAGCCGGGCCCGCAGCGACCGCGCCGTCTCCTCGCCGTCCGGGGACCCGGCCACCAGGTCCAGCGCCGCGTCCGCCACCCCGAACACGGCCGGACTGGCGTTGGCGGCCCTGGGAAGATCGACCAGGGCGTACTCCTCCTGCGAGGCGCGCAGCACGACGGCCTCCTCCGGCACCCACAGGCCGTCCAGCTCCAGGGAGACCGTACGGGCGGCGGTGAGGGCCGCGAGCCGCATCGGTTCCGACGCGGACAGGCCCGGCTGCGCACGGGCCTCGGCGACCACGAACACCACCTCGGCCGTGTCCGTCACCCCGGCCAGCAGCAGCACGTCGTTCAGACCCCAGCCCGTGTACCAGGGCACCGTCCCCGCGAAGCGCCAGCCGCCCCGCTCGGGCACGGCCCGCACCGGGACCCGGGGGAAGGCGCGGACGTGGGCGAAGGCGATGCCGGCCAGCAGTTCTCCCGACGCCAGCGGACGCAGCCACTTCTCCCGGGCGGGCGAGTCGTAGGTGGCGAGCAGCTTCACCGGTGTGTGGTGCTGTGTCTGTACGAACCATGTGGAGCAGCACGCCCCGGCCAGGATCTCCGCGGTCTCCCGCGCCACGGCGACCGGCGCGTCCGCACCGCCGTACTCCCGCGGCGCGCCCACCCCGAGCAGCCCCGACCGCTTCACCGCCTCGACATGGCTCTCCGGCACACCCTCCTGGTCGACGCGCTCGGCGTGCGGGACGAGGAGGTCGTGCGCCAGTCGTCGGGCGCGGGTGACGAGGGGGTGGGGCGTCGAGGTCATGGGAGAAATTCTCGCGGTCGCGCGGCGCGGGGTGTCGATCCGGGGGTGTGTCGTTCGTGTAGGAGGTGCAGGGACACCCGGACACCGAGAGGCCGAGGAGGCCGTCATGAAGTACTACCTGCTCAGCGTGATGCAGCCGGTCGGCGACCCGCCCGCCCCCGAGGTGCTGGCGGAGATCGGCAGGAACCTCGACGCCTTCCACCGGGAGCTGCGCGAGGCGGGCGCCTGGGTCTTCGCCGGCGGGCTGCACGGCCCGGAGTCCTCCACCGTGCTGCGGCCCCGCGACGGTGACGTCCTGATCACCGACGGCCCGTACGCCGAGGGCAAGGAGATGCTCGGCGGCATCTGCCTCGTCAAGGCGCCCGATCTGGACGCGGCCCTGGAGTGGGGGCGCAAGGCGGCCCTGGCCACCACCCTGCCGATCGAGGTGCGCCCCTTCATGGGGGACGCCGGCTGATGGGCGTGGACGTCGAGGCGGTCTTCCGCGCGGAGTACGGCCGCGCGGTCGCCGTCCTGGTCCGCTTCCTGGGCGACATCGACCTCGCCGAGGAAGCGGTCCAGGACGCCTTCACCACCGCCCTGCAGCGCTGGCCGGAGACCGGCGTCCCGCCGAGCCCGGCGGGCTGGATCATCACCACCGCGCGCAACCGGGCGATCGACCGCCTGCGCCGCGAGTCCGCCCGGCCGGCCCGGCACGCCGAAGCCGCCCTGCTGCACGCCCCCGACGCACCGCCCGAGGAGGGCCCCGTGCGCGACGACCGGCTCCGCCTGATCTTCACCTGCTGCCACCCCGCGCTCGCCCTCCAGGCCCGGGTCGCCCTGACCCTGCGGCTGCTCGGCGGCCTCACCACGGCCCAGATCGCCCGCGCCTTCCTCGTGCCGGAAGCGACCATGGCGCAGCGACTGGTCCGCGCCAAGGCGAAGATCCGCGACGCCGGCATCCCGTACCGGGTGCCCCGCGACGCCGACCTGCCCGACCGGCTCGGCGGGGTCCTCGCCGTCGTCTACCTGATCTTCAACCAGGGGTACGAGGGCTCGCCCGGCCTGTGCGCCGAAGCCGTACGGCTCGGCCGGCTGCTGGAGGAACTCATGCCGGACGAGCCCGAGGTGACCGGCCTGCTCGCGCTGATGCTCCTCGTCGAGTCGCGCCGGGACGCCCGCGTGAACGAACGGGGCGAGCTCGTGCCGCTCCCCGAGCAGGACCGGACCCGCTGGGACCGCGGCCTGATCACCGAGGGCGAGGACCTCGTCCGCCGCTGCCTGCGCCGGAACCGGCCCGGGCCCTACCAGATCCAGGCCGCCATCCAGGCCGTCCACAGCGACGCGCCCACCGCGGACGCCACCGACTGGGCGCAGATCCGGCAGCTGTACGACCAGCACATGGCGATCGCCCCCAGCCCGGTCGTGGCACTGAACCGGGCCGTCGCCGTCGCCGAGACCGACGGCCCCGAGCAGGCCCTCGCCCTCGTGGACACCCTGGGCCTCGACCGCTACCACGTCCTGCACGCCGTCCGCGCCGACCTGCTGCGCCGCCTGGGCCGCGGCACCGAGGCCGTCCGGGCGTACGAGGCGGCCGTCGCGCTCGCCGAGAACCCGGCGGAACGCGCGTTCCTCGACCGCCGCAGGCGGGCGCTCACCCGGCGCGGGCCCGACAGCCCCGTCAGGGACGGGAATCCAGCTCCGTGAGCACGTCGAAGTCGAGCCCGTCGGCGCGCGCCAGGTAGATCCGCTGGCGCACATGGGCGTCGCGCAGGTGCAGCAGGCCGCGCGGGCCCTCGTACGACACCGCGCCCGCCGCCGCGCCGATCGCCGTCACGTCCAGCGACCCGGCGCGCTTCAGCAACGCGGCCAGCAGCAGCACCCCCTCGTAGCAGGACTCGCCGAGACTGCCGAGGGCGGGCGCCTGGACGCCGTAGCGGGCCGCGTACTGCCCATGGAAGTCGAGGGTGTCCCGGTTGGCCAGCGAGGCGAAGAAGCCGGCCGTGCTGTAGAGGTCCTCGGTGGCCGCCGGGCCGCTCGCCATCAGCATGTTCTCGTCCATCAGGGTGCTCAGCCGCAGACAGCGCGCGTGCAGGCCGTACGCCGCGAAGGCCCGGTTGAAGCGCACCGCGTCGCTGCCGACGAGCAGCATCAGCACCGCGTCCGCGTCCGAGCGCTCGACCCGGCGCAGTACCGGCTCGAAGTCGTGGGTGCCGAGCGGGAGATAGGCCTCACCGGCGACACACCCGCCGGACGCGCGGGCGTACGCCCGGGCCGAGCGAGCCGTGTGCCGCGGCCACACGTAGTCGTTGCCCACCACGAACCACCGCCGCACCCCGCGCTCGCGCGCCAGCAGGTCCATCGCGGGCCGCAGCTGGTCGCGCGGCGTCTCGCTGGTCAGGAACACGCCCGCCGTGTCCTCCCCGCCCTCGTACAGCGCGGTGTACACGTACGGGACGCGGTGCGCGATCCGCGGCGCCAGCGCCTGGCGCACCGACGAGATGTGCCAGCCGGTGACGCCCTGCACGACACCGAGGTCCACCAGCGTCTCGACCTGGTCGGCGATCCGGCCCGGCGCGCCCGAGCCGTCGACCGGCAGTAGCCGCAGCTCCCTGCCCAGCACGCCGCCGTCCCGGTTGACCTCCTCGGCGGCCAGCCGCGCGCACAGCTCGCAGGTCGGCCCGAAGATCCCGGCCGGCCCCTGGAGGGGGAAGACGAGGGCCACGCCGAGCACGGAGTCGTCGGCCGTGAACCACTCGGGCGCGGGGAGGTCGTGCCGGAACATGGCGTCATGATTCCGGCTCCGTCGGACGAACTCCAGTGCGTCTCCTACGATGGACACCCCCCGTGACCTAGGAGCAGGGAATGCCCACCCCCACCCCGCGTCGGCCCGACGACCTGGTGCAGCTGCTGACGCGGGCCGAGCGGCTCGCGGCCCGCCGGCTCCAGGCCGTCCTGGCGGAAGAGGGCTGCTCGCTCGACGCGTGGCGGGTGCTGGCGCTGCTGTCCGACGGCGAGGGGCAGCACATGACGGCGATCGCGGAGGCCGCCTTCCTGCCGCCTCCGACCCTGACGAAGCTGGTCGACCAGCTCGTCGACCAGAACCTCGTGCACCGCCGGGTCGACCCGTTCGACCGCCGCCGCGTCCTCGCCCACCTCACCCCGCGCGGCCAGGAGTACTGGCAGCGCGTCGACCGCGCGGTCCGCGCCGGCTGGCCCCCGCTCGGCGCGGGCGACGACGAGCTGCTGCGGTCCCTGCTGGACCGGCTCGCGGCGACGCTGGAGCAGCAGGCACACGTGTGAGCCCGGAGCGGGACCCCGCGCACGGATGACTGGTCTACACCCTTGACTGGTACAGACCAAAGCGGTTGAGTGTGCCTCCACAACCCCCCACCACGGCCGCGCCCACGCCGTGACCGGTCCACCGGTGCGTGCGGTGCAGGCTCTGCCCAGCCCTGCCCTCGGCAGGGTGCGGCCGTGCTCAGCAAAGGAGTTGACCCCGTGTCGAGACGCCGAGTCTCCGCCGTCCTGGCCGCCCTCGCCCTCGCGGGCACCGCGCCGGTGCTCCTGCCGGCCTCGAACGCCTCCGCCGCCGCGTGCTCCAGCTACCCGAACTGGGTGGCGGGAAAGGCATACGCCGCCGGCGACATCGTCCGCTACACCGACGGCAAGACGTACATCGCCGAGCACGCCAACCCGGGCTACGACCCGGTCATCAGCACCTGGTACTGGGAGCCGTACGCCTGTGACAGCGGTCCCGGTACGCCCGACGCCCGCTTCGTCGTCACCGAGGCGCAGTTCCACCAGATGTTCCCGAACCGGAATCCCTTCTACACCTACAGCGGGCTCACCGCGGCCCTCAGCGCCTACCCCGGCTTCGCCGACACCGGCAGCGACACGGTGAAGAAGCAGGAGGCCGCCGCCTTCCTCGCCAACGTCAGCCATGAGACCGGCGGCCTGGTGCACGTGGTGGAGCAGAACACCGCCAACTACCCGCACTACTGCGACTGGAGCCGCCCCTACGGCTGTCCGGCCGGCCAGGCCGCCTACTACGGGCGCGGCCCGATCCAGCTGAGCTGGAACTTCAACTACAAGGCCGCGGGCGACGCGCTCGGCATCGACCTGCTGAACAACCCCTGGCTGGTCCAGAACGACTCCGCCGTCGCCTGGAAGACCGCCCTGTGGTACTGGAACACCCAGACCGGCCCCGGCACCATGACCCCGCACCACGCCATGGTGAACGGCGCCGGTTTCGGCCAGACCATCCGCAGCATCAACGGCTCCCTGGAGTGCGACGGCAAGAACCCGGCGCAGGTGCAGAGCCGCGTGAACAACTACCAGCGGTTCACGCAGATCCTGGGGACGTCACCCGGCGGCAATCTCTACTGCTGACCTCGTGCGCGTTTCCGTAAAACCACCGCACCGGTCCGCGCGGCGTGTGTGAGACTCCCTCGATGACCTCACAGACGATCACCGCGGACGCCGCGGGCACCTGGAAACTCGGCGACCTGCCCGTCCACCGCCTCGGCTTCGGCGCGATGCGGCTGACGGGCAGCGCCGCCTTCCACCAGGGCACACCCGGCGACCGCCACCGGTCGATCGCCGTCCTGCGCAAGGCGATCGACCTCGGCGTGAACCACATCGACACGGCCGCCTTCTACTTCTCGTCGCTGCGCTCCGCCAACGAACTCATCAACAGGGCGCTGGCGCCCTACCCCGACGACCTGGTCATCGTCACCAAGGTGGGCCCGTACCGGAACTGGGCGGGGGAGTGGGGCACTTCGGCCCGCCCCGACGAACTGCGCGGCCACGTCGAGGAGAACCTGCGCCAGCTCGGCCGCGACCACCTGGACGTGGTCAACCTGCGCCGGATGCCGAAGTACGACTCGATCGCCGAGCACTTCGGCGCCCTCGCGGAACTGCGCGAGGCGGGCCTGATCCGGCACCTCGGCATCTCCAACGTCACAGCCCGGCATCTCGCCGAGGCCCAGGCCATCGCGCCCGTGGTCTGCGTGCAGAACCGGTACGCCATCGACCGGCCCGACCCCGACAGCGACGAACTCCTCCGCGTCTGCGGCGCACAGGGCATCGCCTTCGTGCCGTTCTACGCCGTCGCCGGCGAGGCCGGTGAGCACGGCGCCACCGCCGCCCACGACGAGGAGGTCCGCGCGGTGGCCCGGGCGCACGGCGCGAGCCCCGCCCAGATCCGCATCGCCTGGACCCTGCACCAGGGCCCCCACGTCCTCGCCATCCCCGGCACCGGCAACCCCGACCACCTCACGGAGAACGTCGCCGCGGGCGCGATCCGCCTCACCACCGAGGAACTGGAACGGCTCGGCAAGCTGCGGGAGAAGGCCGGCTGAGCGAGGCCTAGGGGCTGTCGTTTGGATCACGCCGCAGACGCGGGGTCTGGCACGCACATCTGCCGCGTTGTCGTCGGTTGCCGACGCTCCGCGTCGACGCCCTCCTCCGCCTTGCAGCTGCACGCACCAGACCCCGCTCACCGGCGCTGAAAAGTACCGTCACTTCCCTGCGACCTGATCCAAACGACAGCCCCCTAGACCGCCCAGACCCCGTCCCGCATGAGGTGCCTGCGCGGCAGCTCGTGCTCCTCGCACCACGCCTGGACCGCCCGCGGCCGCACCCGGAAGAAGGCGTACGACGCGTGGTCCTCGCGCGGATCCCAGCCGGTCTTCGCGCGGAACGCCTCGGCCGCCGCGGGCGGCACCTGCCGGGCCGTGAAGGTCTCCACGTCACCGTCGACGAGCGCGACGTCCCGGGTGTCCCCGAAGGCCAGCCGGGCACGTCGGCCGTCCCGCAGGTTCCGGCCGGTGGGGTTGGTCAGCCGGGTGCACAGCCACACGGCCTCCTCGTGCCAGACGAACCACAGAGGGACCAGACACGGCACCCCGTCGGCGTCCGCCGTGGCGACCCAGATGTCGATCTCCCGCTCCAGACGCGCCAGCAGGTCCGTCTTGCGCTGCGCGGGGGTGCGAGGTGGCTCGGTGATCTTCATGCCCGGGACGCTAGCGGGCGGCCGGGCATCGCGCCTCGGGCTGTGGGCCTAGGTCGTGTCCGCAATGTCAGGGGAGCCAGAGTTGTAGGCAGGCGAGGGTGACCAT
>NZ_BMWC01000020.1 GCF_014651035.1 Streptomyces lomondensis | reverse complement strand
AGCACCCGTGGTTCCAGGAGTCGCGCAAGGACCCCGACGGCCCCTACGGCGACTACTACGTGTGGGCGGACGACGACAAGCAGTTCCAGGACGCGCGGATCATCTTCGTCGACACCGAGGCCTCGAACTGGACGTACGACCCGGTCCGCAAGCAGTACTACTGGCATCGTTTCTTCTCCCACCAGCCGGACCTCAACTACGAGAACCCGGCCGTGCAGGAGGAGATGATCTCCGCGCTGAAGTTCTGGCTGGACCTGGGCATCGACGGGTTCCGGCTGGACGCGGTGCCGTACCTGTACCAGGAGGAGGGCACCAACTGCGAGAATCTCCCGGCCACGCACGCCTTCCTGAAGCGGGTGCGCAAGGAGATCGACGCGCAGTACCCGGACACCGTGCTGCTGGCGGAGGCCAACCAGTGGCCCGAGGACGTCGTCGACTACTTCGGCGACTATCCGAGCGGCGGCGACGAGTGCCACATGGCCTTCCACTTCCCGGTCATGCCGCGCATCTTCATGGCCGTCCGGCGGGAATCCCGCTACCCGGTCTCCGAGATCCTGGCCAAGACCCCGGCCATCCCCTCGGGCTGCCAGTGGGGCATCTTCCTGCGCAACCACGACGAGCTCACGCTCGAAATGGTCACCGACGAAGAGCGCGACTACATGTGGGCCGAGTACGCCAAGGACCCGCGGATGCGCGCCAACATCGGCATCCGGCGCCGTCTCGCCCCGCTGCTGGACAACGACCGCAACCAGATCGAGCTGTTCACGGCCCTGCTGCTGTCCCTGCCGGGCTCGCCGATCCTGTACTACGGCGACGAGATCGGCATGGGCGACAACATCTGGCTCGGCGACCGGGACGCGGTGCGCACGCCGATGCAGTGGACGCCCGACCGCAACGCGGGCTTCTCCTCGTCCGATCCGGGGCGGCTGTTCCTGCCCACGATCATGGACCCGGTCTACGGCTACCAGGTCACCAACGTCGAGGCGTCCATGGCGTCGCCGTCGTCGCTGCTGCACTGGACGCGCCGCATGATCGAGATCCGCAAGCAGAACCCGGCCTTCGGGCTCGGCTCGTACACGGAGCTGCCGTCGACGAACCCGGCGGTGCTGGCGTTCCTGCGGGAGTACGAGGACGACCTGGTGCTGTGCGTGAACAACTTCTCGCGTTTCGCGCAGCCGACGGAGCTGGATCTGAGCGCCTTCGAGGGGCGGCACCCGGTGGAGCTGTTCGGCGGGGTGCGCTTCCCGGCCATCGGCGAGCTGCCGTACCTGCTGACGCTGGGGGGCCACGGCTTCTACTGGTTCCGGCTCCGCAGGGACGCCATGTGAGGCCTGACAGGCCTGCTGAGGCCTGATGCGCGGGGCAGGACGCAAACCCCCGTGGCGGGGCGTTTCTCCTGCCCCGCCCGGGGCACGCATCAGTAACACCCCGCCCACCCGCGTGAGCCGGAGGGGCGCCCGCCGGCACCGGCTGCAGGCGCCGAGGCGCACCAAGAATGGGTGAAAGGACGCGACGCCATGTCGGAAGCCGTCACACGCACCGTCACCACCCCGCCCGGCCTTCTCGCATCCCTGGACCCGCTGCTGCGGGAGTGGCTGCCGCGGCAGCGCTGGTTCGCGGGCAAGGGACGACCGGTCACCGGGTTCACGCTGGTCGAGGCCACCGAGCTGCTCCCCGGCACGGCCAAGCTGGGCCTGTACCACCTGCTCGTCCGCGCCCACCAGCCGCTCGTGCCGTCCCACGGGGCGCCCGGCCACCCCGGCGACTGCTACCAACTGCTCATAGGCGTGCGCGAGGCGCTGCCGCCTCGGCTGGCGCCCGCGCTCATCGGACATGTGTCGACGGGCCCGCTGGCCGGCCGGACCGTCTACGACGCCCTGCACGACACCAGGCCCGCCGAGCTGCTCCTGGAGGCGCTGCGCACCCAGGCCCGCATCGGCGGGCTCCGCTTCGAGCGGGACCCCGGGCAGGACATCCGGTCCGGGTTGGTGCCGCGGGTGGTGACCGCGGAGCAGTCCAACTCGTCGATCGTCTACGGAGATACGTTCATCCTGAAGCTGTTGCGCCGGATCGTCCCCGGCGTCAATCCGGACCTGGAACTGCCGCTGGCGCTGGCCCGCGAGGGCTGCCCCCGGGTACCCGCGCCGACGGCCTGGATGGTCGCGGACATCCCGCCCACGGCGGACCCGGTCCTCTCCACGGGCCCGGCGGACCTCGCCGGCCAGCCGTACGTCCTCGGGGTGCTCCAGCCGTTCGTGCAGGGCGCCTCCGACGGCTGGGAGCTGGCGCTGCGCGAGCTGGCCAAGGGCGAGGACTTCGGCGCCGAGGCGCGGGCGCTGGGGCGGGCGACCGCCGAGGTGCACACCGCGCTGGCCCGGGCGCTGCCCACGGTCACGCTCGGTCACATGCAGCTCCGGCTGATGGTCGACGGCATGACCGAGCGGCTGGAGGCGGCCGTCCAGGCGGTGCCCGCGCTGCGGCCGTACGCGAACGGGCTGCGGTCGGCGTTCACGGCGCTGCGCGATCTGGCCGCCGAGGGCCGCACCTGGACCGCGCAGCGCGTGCACGGCGATCTGCACCTCGGACAGTGCCTGCGCTCGCCGGCCGGCGACTGGAAACTGATCGACTTCGAGGGCGAGCCGGCCCGGCCGCTGCCCGAGCGACGCATGCCGCAGCCCGCGGTGCGGGACGTGGCCGGCATGCTGCGGTCCTTCGACTACGCGGCACGCTCGGCCGATCCGCCCCAGCCGGACTGGGCCGAGACCTGCCGCTCCGCGTACTGTTCCGGCTACGCGGAGGCCTCCGGCCGCGATCCGCGCACCGACCCGGTGCTGCTGCGCGCCTACGAGACGGACAAGGCGATCTACGAGGTGGTGTACGAGGCCCGGCACCGCCCCGACTGGCTGCCGGTGCCCCTCGCCGCCATAGACCGGCTCGCCTCGTCCGGCCACCTGACCTGACCGACCCACCTTCGCCCAGGAGGCTCCGCCCGTGACCCCCCGCCCTGAGTCCAGCGGTTCGCGTCCCCAGGGGACGGCCGGGGAGAAGATCCCCGAGCAGCCCACGGCCGCCCAGCAGAAGAGTGCCGCGAAGAAGACGGCGGTGCCGAAACAGGCAGCGGCGAAGAAGACAGCGCCCGCGAAGAAGGCCGCCGCCAGGAAGACGCCCTCCGGGCAGTCACCCGCGACCAAGTCCACTGCCAAGAAGGCGACGCCGGCCAAGACGACCGCGAAGAAGGCGGCCGCGAAGAAAGCGTCCGCCAAGAAGACGGCGCCTGAGAAGGCCGTCGCCGAGAAGGCGGCGCCTGAGAAGGCCGCCGTCGCGAAGAAGACCGCTGCCAAGAAGGCCGTCGCGAAGAAGGCGGCCGCGACGAAAGCCACGACCGCGAAGTCCACGACCGCGAAGTCGACGACGGCTAAGTCCACGGCGGCGAAATCCACGACTGCGAAAGCGGCTGCCAAGAAGACGACCGTCAAGAAGACGACGGCCAAGAAGGCCACGGCCACCAAGGCGCCCGCGCAGAAGGCCGCTGCCACCAAGGCCCCCACCAAGAAGGCTCCTGCCAAGAAGGCCCCCGCCAGGAAGGCCGCTGCCGCGCAGGCCGTCCCGCCGGAGATGGAGGTCGCCATCTCGCCCGCCGTCGACGCGGTGGACCGGGAGCGGCTGCTGGAGGGCACGCATCACGCCCCGCACTCCGTGCTCGGCGCCCACCCGGTGCCCGGCGGGATCGCGTTCCGGGCGTTCCGGCCGTACGCCCTTTCGGTGACCGTGGTCGCCGGGGAGCTGCGGGCGGAGCTGCACGCCGACGGGGAGGGGTTCTTCTCCGGGCTGCTGCCGCTGACCGAGGTCCCGGCCTACCGGCTGCTCGTCGAGTACGAGGGGACGGTCCTGGACACCGAGGACGCCTACCGCTTCCTGCCCACGCTGGGCGACCTCGACCTGCACCTGATCGGCGAGGGCCGGCACGAGGAGCTGTGGACGGCGCTGGGCGCGCACCCGATGACCCACCAGGGCGTGACCGGCACCCGCTTCGCGGTGTGGGCGCCGAACGCGCGCGGCGTGCGCGTGGCCGGCACCTTCAACTTCTGGGACGGCACCGGGCACGCCATGCGCTCGCTCGGCTCGTCCGGCGTGTGGGAGCTGTTCCTGCCGGACGTCGGCGAGGGCGAGCTGTACAAGTTCGAGATCACCCGGCCCGACGGTTCGAAGACGATGCGCGCCGACCCGCTGGCCCGCCGCACCGAGGTGCCGCCCGCAACCTCGTCGGTCATCACGTCCTCGGACTACGAGTGGGGCGACGCCGAGTGGCTGGCCCGGCGCGCCGAGGCCCCGGCGCACGAGGCGCCGTTCTCGGTGTACGAGATCCATCTGCCGTCCTGGCGCCCGGGACTGACGTACCGGCAGCTGGCCGAGCAGCTCCCGGGGTACGTGAAGAACCTGGGCTTCACGCACGTCGAGCTGATGCCCGTCGCGGAGCACCCCTTCGGCGGCTCCTGGGGCTACCAGGTCACCGGCTTCTACGCGCCGACGGCCCGGCTGGGCACGCCGGACGACTTCCGGTACCTGGTCGACAAGCTGCACCAGGCCGGGATCGGCGTCCTGATGGACTGGGTGCCCGCGCACTTCCCGCGCGACGACTGGGCGCTGGCCGAGTTCGACGGCCGGCCCCTGTACGAGCACGCGGATCCGCTGCGGGCTGCGCACCCCGACTGGGGCACGCTGGAGTTCGACTACGGGCGCAACGAGGTGCGCAACTTCCTCGTCGCGAACGCCGTGTACTGGTGCGAGGAGTTCCACATCGACGGACTGCGCGTGGACGCCGTGGCGTCGATGCTCTACCTCGACTACTCGCGCGAGCCGGGCCAGTGGACGCCCAACGAGCACGGCGGCCGGGAGAACCTGGACGCGGTGGCGTTCCTCCAGGAGATGAACGCGACGGTGTACCGCAGGGTGCCCGGCGTGGTCACCATCGCCGAGGAGTCCACCGCCTGGGACGGCGTCACCCGGGCCACCCACCACAAGGGCCCGAGCGGCTTCGGCGGGCTCGGGTTCGGGCTGAAGTGGAACATGGGCTGGATGCACGACTCGCTCCAGTACATGAGCCACGAGCCGGTGCACCGCAAGTACCACCACCACGAGATGACGTTCTCGATGGTGTACGCGTACAGCGAGAACTACGTCCTGCCGATCTCCCATGACGAGGTGGTGCACGGCAAGGGCTCCCTGGTGTCGAAGATGCCCGGCGACTGGTGGCAGCAGCGCGCCAACCACCGGGCGTACCTGGGCTTCATGTGGGCCCACCCGGGCAAGCAACTGCTGTTCATGGGGCAGGAGTTCGCCCAGGGCGCCGAGTGGTCCGAGGCGCACGGCCCCGACTGGTGGCTGCTGGACCCGGGCTACGGGGCCGAGGCCGACCACCGGGGCGTCCGCGACCTGGTCCGCGACCTGAACACCGTCTACCGCGCCACCCCGGCGCTGTGGCGGCTCGACACGGACCCGGCCGGCTTCGAGTGGATCGTCGGGGACGCCGCCGACGACAACGTGCTCGCGTTCCTGAGGCTGGACCCGGACGGCAACCCGGTGCTGGCGGTGTCCAACTTCGCGCCGGTCGTCCGCCCGGACTACCGCCTGGGCGTGCCCGAGGACGTGCCCGCCTGGCACGAGGCCGTCAACACCGACGCCGCGCGCTACGGCGGCAGCGACGTCACCCACCCCGACCCGGTCAAGCCCGAGGCCCAGCCCTGGCACGGCCGGCCGGCGAGCATCCGGCTGACCCTGCCGCCGCTCGCCACGGTGTGGCTGCGTCCGGCGTAGGCGGCCTGTGACACGGGCTGTGACGGGAGGAGCGGCTTCCGTCACAGCCCGCCCGGGCCGGGCGTGGCCGCCCGTGCTGGTGGGTCTTGTCAGGGCGTTCAGCCCTGGGCCCGGGACATCAGCCTCTTGAGACCGGCCAGCAGGCCCGTGGCCTGGCCGTGCGGCCGTGCGGGGCGCGGCGGCCGGCTCAGCTCGTAGCGCACCGGCAGCAGCCGCAGGCCCCGCACCACCGGGCCCGTCCGCCACGGCAACTGGTCGGGCGGGAGGGTGAGTTCCACGGTGGCGAGGTGGTCGAGGATGCGGCCCACCGCCTGGTCCACGAGCACGCCGGCGAGTGCGCGCGCGGCCATGGGGCACTGGTGCTGGCCGGCGCCCCAGCCCAGGTGGGAGCGGGCGCTGACGGCCGGGCCGACCAGGCGCGAGGTGCCGAGCGCGAGGAGGTCCTGGTGGGCGGCGGCGGCCGACGGGGAGACGGCGTCCCCGGCCCGGATCCAGTAGTTGCCCAGCGGGACGTCCCGTGCGGCGAAGCGGAAGCACATGTTGGCGACCGGCGGGTTGGCGAGGGCCGCCCGGTCGACCGTCTCGCCCGGTTGTCCCGCCGACAGGCTGCGGCGGACGGTGGCGTTGCCGCGGATGACCTCCAGCAGGGTGTTGAGGACCATGTTGCCGGTGATGTCGTTCAGGTAGACCGCGTTCATGAACAGCTCCCGGCCGAGCTGTTCGTCGGACAGGTGCGGGTCGGCCAGCAGCAGGTACGAGGTGAGGTCGTCGCCGGGGCGGGCCCGGCGGTGGGCGGCGAGCCGGGTGAAGGCCGCCAGGGCCCGGGCGGTGGCGGGCTCGGCGCCCAGGCCGCCGTCGAGCATCCGCCACAGGTCCATGACGAGTTCGTCGCCCAGCTCGACCGGGCAGCCGAACAGCCGGGTGGTGACCATGAGCAGCAGCGGCCGGGTGTACTGGGCGCCCAGGTCGGCGAAGCCGGCCGAGCCGGACTCGGCGGCCAGCAGGGCGACGAGGTCGTCCGCGTACCGGGAGACGGCCGCCCGCAGCTCCCAGCCCTGCGGGCCGCGCGCCTCCTGGAAGGGGCGCAGCGCCGTGTGCAGGGTCTGGCGGGCGGCGCGGTGCTCCTCGTCGTCCATGAACATCGTCTGCCGCACCTCGTACCCGGCCAGCAGCGGCCAGCCGGACGGCAGTTCGCCCTGGGCGCGGGCCCGCCAGTAGCGGATGTCGCGCCGCCACTGGCACTCGCCCCGCAACACGTCGAGGACTTCGCGGTAGCCGAGCACCAGCCACACGGGCACGCCCATCAGCCCGACCGGCGCCACCGGCCCGTGGCGGCTGCGCAGCCGCCGGTACACCGCGCCGGGGTCGGCGTCGAACTCCGCGGTGAGCAGCGGCTCGACGGGCAGGGATCCGAGCACCGGGCTGTCGTCCGGTGCGGCCGCGTAGGGCTGGGCTTCCATACGGCAACGCTTACCGCACCGGACGTGCACAGGCAGTGACTACGACACGACTGTTACCGCTCCTGCACGAAGTGCTCGGCCAGTGCCTTCGGCAGCTCCCCGGTGTGCAGCACGCCCAGCCGCTGGGTGGCCCGGGTCAGGGCCACGTACAGGTCGCTGGTGCCGTACCGGCCGGGCTCGACCACGAGGACGGAGTCGAACTCCAGGCCCTTGGCCTGGCGCGGGTCGAGCAGCACGACCGTCTGGGTGAGGTCGGGTTCGGCGCCCGCCGTGACACCGTCCAGCCGGGCCGCGAGGCCGCGGTGGAGGTCGCGCGGCGCGATCACCGCGAGCCGCCCCTCGGCCGGGGTGAGTTCCCCGACCGCCTTGGCGACGGCGCCCGGGAGGTCGTCGGTGGCGCGTGCCCAGGGGCGTACGCCGGTGGAGCGGACGGAGCTGGGCGGCTCGAACTCCGGGTTCTCGGCGCGGACCACGGCCGCCGCGACGTCCATGATCTCGGCCGGGGTGCGGTAGTTGACGCCCAGCCGGGTGTGCTCCCAGCGGTCCTCCACGTACGGGGCGAGGATGCCCGCCCAGGAGCCGACACCGGCCGCCTCCGCAGTCTGCGCCGGGTCGCCCACCAGGGTCATCGAGCGGGTGGGGCTGCGCCGCATCAGCAGCCGCCACGCCATCGGCGACAGCTCCTGCGCCTCGTCGACGATGATGTGCCCGAACGCCCAGGTGCGGTCGGCCGCGGCCCGTTCGGCGGCGCTGCGGTGGTCGTCCTCCTCGTGCCGCTCGGCGAACCGCTCGGCGTCGATGATGTCGTGCGCGGACAGCACCTCGGAGGACTCGGGGTCGTCCTCCTCCTTGTCCTCGAACTCGTAGGTCCGGGAGGCGTACGAGACGTCCAGCACGCCCTGCGCGTAGGCGATCTGCCGCTCCCGCTCCCGCTCGGCGCGCTCCCGGGCCAGCCGGTCGTCCTCGCCGAGGAGTTCGGCGGCCTCGTCGAGCAGCGGCACGTCCGCGACGGTCCAGCGCCGGGTCACCGGGCGGCGTACGGCGTCGGCGTCCTCGGCGGGCAGGAACTCCTCGGGGGCGGCGAGGAAGTCCGCGACGAGCCGCTGCGGGGTCAGCACCGGCCACAACTGGTCGATGGCGGACCAGACGTCCGGGTTCTCGGCGAGGTCGTCGCGGATCTGGGTGACATCGCTGGGGTCGAGCAGGCTGGACCCGTCGAAGGGGTCGGTGCCGATCCGCTCGGCGTACAGGTCGGTGAGGGCGTTGAGGATGTGGCCCTCGAAGTGCTCGCGGGCGGCGTTGTGCGGCAGCTTGGCGGCGCGGGTGCGCTCGCGGGCGACGTTGACCAGGCCGTCGTCGAGCATGAGGACCTCGCGGTCGTGCTCGATGGCGATCACCGGGTCGGGCAGCGCCTGCCGGCTGCGGACGACCTCGGCGAGGACGTCGGCCATGTCGGCGCGGCCCTTCACGGCGGCGGCCTCGGGCGTGTCGGTCGCGGTCGCCTTGACGCCCGGGAACAGCTCGCCGACGGTCGCGAGGAGCACGCCGGTCTCGCCGAGGGAGGGCAGCACCTCGCCGATGTAGCCGAGGAACGCCGGGTTGGGCCCGACGATCAGCACCGCGCGCTTGGCGAGCAGTTCCCGGTGCTCGTACAGCAGATACGCGGCCCGGTGCAGGGCGACCGCCGTCTTGCCGGTGCCCGGGCCGCCCTCCACCACGAGGACGCCGCGGTGCGGGGCCCGGATGATGCGGTCCTGGTCGGCCTGGATGGTCTGCACGATGTCGCTCATGCGGCCGGTGCGCGCCGAGTTCAGCGCGGCCAGCAGCACGGCGTCGCCCGTCGGGTCCTCGTGGCCGGTGCGGGTCTCGTCGCCCAGGTCGAGGATCTCGTCGTGCAGGTGGGTGACCCTGCGGCCTTCGGTGGCGATGTGGCGGCGGCGCCTGAGGCCCATCGGGGTGTGGCCGGTGGCGAGGTAGAAGGGGCGGGCGACGTCGGCGCGCCAGTCGATCAGGACCGGTGTGCGCTCGGGGTCGTCCCGACGCAGACCGATGCGGCCGATGTGGTGGGTGACGCCCGAGGTGAGGTCGATCCGGCCGAAGCACAGGGAGCCGTCCACCGCGTTCAGCGCGGCGAGCAGCCCGGAGCGCTCGGCGACGAGGATGTCCCGCTCGAGTCTGGCCTGCATGGGGGTGTTGCCCTGCGCGAGCGCGTCCGTGACGGAGGTCTCGGCGTCGCCGCGCAGCGCGTCCACGCGCGCGTACAACCCGTCGATGAATTCCTGTTCCTGCCGCAATTCATCGTCCGGAAATTCGGTGTTTGACAATTCCGCTCCCGCCCGGATATACTGTGCTCACTGAACTTCACCGTGGCTTCAATCGACTTGAAGTCACGAATGAATCAATATACGCGAGGAAATCCCCCGAGCACAATTGCTCGGGGGATTTCCTGTTCTCCGGGCGGGTCGCCTAGAGCACGTCGGCCAGCTCCTCCAGCAGCCGCCGCGGGACACCATGAACGTCGGCATCGACCTGAAGCGTCCTGATCTGCCGCAGCAGCCGCAGATCGCTCTCGTCGTAGTCCCGGTATCCGTTTCCGGTGCGTCGTGCGGGCAGCAGCCCCCGTGCCTCGTAGTACCGCAGCGTCCGCGTCGTGGTCCCGGCCCGTGCGGCCAGCTCGCCGATTCGCATGCGCACGAACGTAATCCTTGACCCCGGTGTCAAGGCAACAGCGGTTTCCGCTCCACCGGGGAGGTCAGCACGATCGACGTGGTGGTGCGGCCCAGTGCGGAGATCTGCTCCAGGACCTCCTCCAGGTGGACGGTGTCCCGGACGGCGACCTTGAGGAACCAGCAGTCCTCCCCGACCACGTGGTGCACCTCGGTGATCTCGGGCCGCTGGATCAGCTCCAGGGTCCTGGGGTGCTTGAGGGTGTAGCCGCCGTGCGGGTCGACCCGGACGAACGCCTGGATGCCGTAGCCGAGCCGGGCCGGCACGACATGGGCGCCGTAGCCGCTGATGACGCCCGCCGCCTCCAGCCGCCGCACCCGTTCGGTGACCGCCGCCGGGCTGAGCCGGACGCGGCGGCCCAGCTCGCTGAGCTTGATCCGGCCGTCGGTCTGGAGCAGTTCGAGGATCTGCCGGTCCAGCGCGTCGAAGGCCACCGGTGTTTCGTTGGCGGGGGCGCGCAGATGCCGTGGTTCTTTCGGCGTGGCGGCCTGAACTCCCATGGTTCCCCCTTCAGGACGTGGATGTGCGCCGGGAGAATTATGGTCATGGAAAAGGCCCTGGAAGTCCTGGTCATCGGCGGGAACCGTTACGTCGGGAAGCGTCTGATCGCACGGCTGCTCGCCGACGGGCACCGCGTCACCGTGCTGAACCGGGGGTCCTCCCCGCCGCCCGCCGGGGTGGCGCGGCTGGTCGCCGACCGGGACGACGAGCGGTCGCTGACCGGCGCGCTGGGCTCCCGCGTCTTCGATGTCGTCGTCGACCAGGTCTGCTACACACCGCGTCAGGCGGCCCTCGCCCGCCGCGTCTTCGCCGGCCGCACCCGCCGTTACGTGATGACCTCGACGGTCGAGGTGTACGAGTTCGAGGACTCCCCCGCCCTCGTGCGCGAGGAGGCTGTCGAGCCATCCACCGTCGCCGTCGATCTCGGCCTGCCGTGGGACGACCCCGCGTTCCTGGAGGCCCACTACGGGGAGGGCAAGCGGCAGGCCGAGGCGGTCCTCGCGGCCGGCCGGGAGTTCCCGTCCACCGCCGTGCGGGTCGCCCATGTGCTGGGCGGGGACGACGACTTCACCGGGCGGTTGGCCCACTACGCCGAGCGGATGCGCACCGGCGAGCCGATCGCCATCCCGGCCGTGAACCGTCCGGCCACGTACGTGTACGTCGAGGAGATCGCCCGCTTCCTGGCCTGGGCGGCGGGCGAGGACTTCACCGGGCCGGTGAACGCCGCCTCCCACGGGGCGCTCACCACCGAGGAGTTGTGCGAGGCGGTGGCCGCGCACGTGCCGGGCGGCCGGGCCGTGTTCCGGCCCGTCGAGGTCGGCGAGGTCTCGCCGTTCTCCTTCCGCCGCTCCTACGGCATGGACAACGCCCGGGCCGCCCGGCTCGGGTTCTCCTTCACCGACGCCCGGCAGTGGCTGCCGCATGCCGTCGCCGAGACGCTCGGGAAGGGCGACTGACGTGCGCTACAGGACACTGGGCGGGGTGCGGGTGAGCGCCGTCGGGCTCGGTGCGATGCCGCTGTCCATCGAGGGCCGGCCGGACGAGGAGCGTGCCCTGGCCACCGTGCACGCCGCGCTCGACGCGGGCGTGACCCTCCTCGACACGGCCGACTCCTACCATCTGCCGGGCGCGGAGCTCGGTCACAACGAACGCCTGGTGGCCCGCGCGTTGGCCGCCTACGGCTCGGACACCTCCGGAGTGCTGGTGGCGACGAAGGGCGGCCGGGGCCGTCCGGCCGGCGGCGACTGGACGGTGAACGGCTCCCCGCGCCATCTCAAGGCCGCCGCCGAGGCGTCCCGCAAGCGGCTCGGTGTGGAGGCGATCGGCCTCTACCAGCTGCACAAGCCGGACCCCGCCGTGCCGTTCGAGGAGTCGGTCGGTGCGCTGCGCGAGCTGCTCGACGCGGGCACGATCCGGCTGGCCGGTGTGTCCAACACGGACGCGGACCAGATCCGTCGGGCGCGGGAGATCCTCGGCGACCGGCTGGTGTCGGTGCAGAACCGGTACTCCCCCGCCGTCCGGGACAGCGAGCCCGAGCTGCGGCTGTGCGCGGACCTGGGGCTGGCGTTCCTGCCGTGGAGCCCGCTGGGCGGGCTGGCCCGCAGCTCCCTCGACGGGCCCTCGCGGACGGAGGGGGCGGAACGCCTCGCCGCCTTCCACGAGGTGGCGGCGGAACGCGGCGTCAGTCCCCAGCGGGTCGGCCTGGCCTGGCTGCTGACGCGCTCCCCGGCCGTCGTCCCGATCCCCGGGGCGAGCCGTCCGGAAACGGCCCGGGACTCGGCCGCCGCGGCGGACCTGCACCTCAGCGCGGAGGAACGGACCCGACTGGACGAGGCCGCCGCACCGGTCCGCGCCTAGGGCGTACCGCCGCTGGTCCCAAGCGTGGTCACCCGGCCGGCCAGCCGGCTCCACGCCGCTGGCCCCAGGCGCGGCCGGCCGCCTCCACGCCGCTGGCCCCAGGCGTCGCGCCCAGCTGGCCGGCCGCCTCCACGCCGGCCTCCTCGTCCCCGGCGCCCCATCCCGCCATACGCCTTCCGTCCGTCAGCGGGCGCCGACGGATTCCGTCTGCCTGCCCTCCTCGGCAGGCTCCGCCGCGGCCTCCCCCTTGCCCGGCAGCAGCAGTGCCACCGCCACCGTGCCGACGCCCAGGAGCACCGCGCCGACCAGGCTGGTGTGCGCGACCGCGTCGGAGAAGGACGCGCCCACCGCGTCGGCCATCTGCCGTGCCGCTCCGGCGAGTTGCCCGGCCTGTTCCTTGAGCTGCTGCGCCTGTTGCGGGTCGCTCGCGCCCGCCGCCTGCTCGGCCAGCTGCCGTGCCTTGTCCCCGATCCCCTGGGCGACGGCGTACCCGGCCCCCACGGAGTCCTGGGCCGTCTCCAGGGAGGAGGCCGGCAGCCCCTTGCCGGCCGTGGCGTCCGCGAGGTGGCCGGAGTAGGAAGTCGCCAGCAGTGAGCCGAGGATGGCGATGCCGAGCGATCCGCCCAGCTCCAGCGACGTGTCGTTCACCGCGCCCCCGACCCCCAGCTCGGACTCCGGGAACGCCCCCATGATCGCGTCCGTGCAGGGCGACAGCGCGAGCCCGATCGCGAGCCCGAGGACGACCAGCGGCGCGACGAAGTCGCCGTACGACGACCCGGAGTCGACCTGGGTGAGCAGCGCCAGGGCGGCCGTACCGCCGACCATCCCGGCCGTCACGGTCCACTTCATGCCGACCCGCGGGGTCAGGTAGCCCGTGAGGGCCGAGCCGACGAAGACGGCACCGGCCAGCGGCAGCATGCGCAGCCCGGTGTCCAGGGCGTCGTAGCCGAGGACGAACTGCAGGTGCTGCGTCAGGTAGTAGAAGGCGCCGAAGACCGCCAGGAAGAACAGCGCGACGGCGAGGTTGGAGCCCGCGAAGCGGCGGTCGGTGAAGCGGCGGACGTCCAGGACGGGGCGCGGGTGGCGCAGCTCCCAGAGCACGAAGACCACGAGCGCGGCGCCCGCGACGACCGCCGCCGTGACCGCCCTGGTGCCCCAGCCGAAGTGCGGACCCTCGATGATCATGTAGATCAGCGCGCCGATCCACACCACCGACAGCAGCCCGCCGCCGTAGTCGATGCGCCCCTGGTGCCCGGCCTTGGACGGCGGTACGAGGACGAACGCGCCGACGATGGCCAGGGCGGCGACGGGGACGTTGATGAGGAACGTCGACGACCAGCCGTGGTGCTCCAGCAGCGCCCCGGCGACGAGCGGCCCGGCGGCGATGGCGAGCCCGGCCGTGGCGGTCCACAGGGTGATCGCCTTGGCGCGCTCGGCCCGCGGGAAGGTCGCGGCGAGCAGGGACAGCGTGGCGGGCATGATCATCGCGGCCCCTGCGCCCATCACGGCACGCGCGGCGATGACCGCCGTGGCGCTGCCGGCGAGGTACCCGGCGACCGCGCCGCCCCCGAACACGACCAGTCCGAGGACGAGCGCGCCCCGGCGGCTGTACTTGTCGCCGATCGCGCCGAGCAGCAGCATCAGCGCGGCGTACGGAACGGTGTAGCCGTCGATGACCCACTGGAGGTCGGCGCTGGACAGGCCCAGGTCCTGGGTCATGTCGGGCGCGGCGACGGTGAGGGCGGTGTTCGCCATCACGATGATCAGCAGGCTCAGGCAGAGCACGAGGAGTGCCCACCAGCGGCGTGCGTAGGGGCGGTCCGTCCTCTCGGCCGGTTCGGTCATGACGAGTCGCATGGCAGGGGTTGCCTTCCTCACCGATTTGCACATGGGTGTGCATTTACACAACGCTGTGCAATCTACGCCGTTGCACACTGCTGTGCAACTCGATGGGGGAAGGGCACAATGGCGTTCATGACCACGGGCACCACCAGCCGCGCCGACGCCAACCGGCGCCGCATCCTCGACGTCGCCCTCGCCGAGCTGCTGCGCGACCCCGACGCCTCCATGGACCAGATCGCCCGCGCCGCGGGCGTCGTACGGCGGACGGTGTACGGGCACTTCCCGAACCGCGAGGCGCTGATCAGCACGCTCGTCGACGAGGCGGTGGCGGCGCTGTCGGCCGCTCACGCGGCGGGGCGCGAGGGCGTGGAGGACCCGGCGGAGTCCGTGGCCCGCTCGGTCCTGGCGGTGTGGGAGCTCGCCGACCGCTACCGGCTGCTGATCGCGCTCGCCCAGCGCACGGTCACCATGCAGGGCATCCGGGAGCGGCTCGCCCCCGTCCGCAAGGAGAGCACCAGGCTGTTGCAGCGCGGCCTGGACGAGGGCGTCTTCAGCTCGCCGCTGCCGGCGCCGGCCCTGGCCTATGTGCACGAGCAGACACTGATCGCCGTGATGGAGGCCGTGAACGACGGCCTGCTGACAGCGGAAGAGGCGGGCCGCTGCGCCGCGGTCACGGTACTGACCACGGCGGGCGTGCCCGCCTCCGGCGCCACCGAGCTGGTGGCGGAGATCGCTGACTGATGTGAGGGAAACAAGGACCGGGCGGCTGAGCGACGGGGGGACACCCAGCCGCCCGGGGTCTCGTGGGGCGGCGCGGCCGTCAGGCCTTGGCCAGCTCCTTCTCGCCGCCCTGCTCGGGCACCTCGACGTGGTCGTCGGAGGCCGGGCCGCCGTGACCGTCGTCCAGCAGCGTCTTCTCGTCGAAGGGCAGCTGACCGGCGAGGACCTGGTTCACGCGCTCCTTGTCGATCTCCTTCGTCCAGGTGCCGATGAGCACGGTGGCCACGGCGTTGCCGGCGAAGTTGGTCAGGGCGCGGGCCTCGCTCATGAAGCGGTCGATGCCGACGATCAGGCCGATGCCGTCCACCAGGGCCGGCTTGTGCGACTGGAGGCCGCCGGCCAGGGTCGCGAGGCCGGCGCCGGTGACACCGGCGGCGCCCTTGGAGGCGACCAGCAGGAAGAGCAGCAGCGGGATCTGCTCGCCGACGGACATCGGGGTGCCCATGGCGTCGGCGATGAACAGCGAGGCCATGGTCATGTAGATCATGGTGCCGTCGAGGTTGAAGGAGTAGCCGGTCGGGACGGTGATGCCGACCACCGGCTTGCTGATGCCCAGGTGCTCCATCTTCGCGATGAGCCGCGGCAGCGCGGACTCGGAGGAGGAGGTGGACAGGATCAGCAGGAACTCACGGCCCAGGTACTTGAACAGCGTGATGATGTTCAGGCCGGAGACCATGCGCAGCAGGACGCCGAGCACGATGAAGACGAAGAGGAAGCAGGTGACGTAGAAGCCGAGCATCAGCACCGCGAGGCTCTTGAGCGCGTCCACGCCCGCGGAGCCGGTGACGGCGGCGATCGCGCCGAAGGCACCGATGGGGGCGGCCCACATCACCATGGCGAGGATGCGGAAGACGAGCCGCTGGATGTGCTCGATACCGCGCAGGATCGGCTGGCCGGCCGAGCCCATGCCCTGGAGCGCGAAGCCGGCGAGCAGGGCGATCAGCAGGGTCTGCAGGACCGACTCGTTGGTGAAGGCCGACACGATCGTGGTCGGGATGATGCCGAGCAGGAACTCGGTGGTGTCCTTGGCCTCGGCGCTGATCTGCGCGTGACCGGCCTCCTTGACCGCGTCGGTCACCGCGAGGCCGGTGCCCGGCTCCAGGATGTTGCCGACGACCAGGCCGATGCCCAGCGCCACCAGCGACATCACCGTGAAGTAGCCCAGGGCGATACCGCCGACGGCACCGACCTTGGCGGCCTTGCGCACCGAGCCGATGCCCAGCACGATCGTGCAGAAGATGATCGGCGAGATCATCATCTTGATCAGGTTGACGAAGCCGGTTCCGATCGGCTTCAGCTCGACGGCGAAGTCCGGCGCGGCCAGTCCTACCGCGATACCGGCGGCGACCGCGATGATCACCGCGATGTAGAGATAGTGCGTGCGGTCCCGCTTGGCTTTGGGTGCGGCAGGTGCCGTATCGGCTGCGCTGGTCACGGCGGCCCTCCTTGACGACGACGTCGGCATCACCGGCGTGCGGCTCACGTCCGGGAAACAGGGAGCGGGGCTCCCGGAGATGCGTATTGGGGAATGCCGTGACTATGTCCTGCTCTGTGAGCGCGGTCACCCTTCCGTTCATTTAGTTCACAATCAGCCAAGGGGCAGACTGACGACATGCGCCTCACCGTCCCCGGTCCCCGCAGCCTGGCGGGCCAGCTCTTCGCCATGCAGGCCGTCCTGATAGCGGTCGTCGTGGCCGGATACGCGCTGTTCACTTATGTCAGCGACCGCAGCCAGGCCGAGGAGGCCGCGAGGCGCCAGGCCAGGGCGGTGGCGCGGTCGGTCGCCGACTCCCCGTCGGTGCTGGCGGCGACCCGCACCCCCGACCCGACCGCCGAGCTCCAGCCGTACGCGCTGAAGGTCATGCGGGACACCGAGGTCGACTTCATCACGATCATGAACCCGCGGGGCATTCGCTGGACGCACCCCGACCCGGACCAGATCGGCCAGACCTTCCAGGGCCACACCGAGAAGGCGCTGCGGGGCCAGACCTTCACCGAGACCTACACCGGCACGCTCGGCCCGTCGGTCCGCGCGGTCACCCCGATCCAGGACGGCCGCAGGGTGGTCGGCCTGGTCAGTGCGGGGATCCGGGTCGAGGAGATCACCCAGCGGGTGCAGGACCAGCTGACGGCCCTGCTCGGCGTCGCGGCCGGCGCGCTGGCCCTGGGCGCGGTCGGCACGTACGTCATCAACGCCCGGCTGCGCCGCCACACCCACGGCATGAACGCCGCCGAGCTGAGCCGGATGCACGACTACCACCAGGCCGCCCTGCACGCCGTTCGCGAGGGGCTGCTGATGCTGGACGGGCAGTACCGTGTGGCGTTGATCAACGACGGAGGGCGGGAGTTGCTCGGCGTGGCCGGGGACGTGGTGGGCAGGTCGGTGGCGGAGCTTGGGCTGCCCGCTCCGCTGACGGGTGCGCTGCTCGCGTCGGAGCCGCGGGTGGACGAGGTGCATCTGACGGCGTCCCGGGTCCTGGTGATCAACACCTCGCCGGTGTCGGGCGGTGAGCGGCGCGGTACGGTCGTCACCCTGCGCGATGTCACCGAACTCCAGTCCCTGATGGGCGAGTTGGACTCCGAGCGGGGCTTCACGCAGGCGCTGCGCTCGCAGGCGCACGAGGCGGCGAACCGGTTGCACACGGTCGTCTCGCTGATCGAGCTGGGCCGGGCGGACGAGGCGGTGGACTTCGCGACGGCCGAACTGGAGCTGGCGCAGGCGCTGACCGATCAGGTCGTGGCGGCGGTGAGCGAGCCGGTGCTGGCGGCGCTGCTGCTGGGCAAGACGGCCCAGGCGAACGAGCGGGGCGTGGAGCTGATGGTGTCGGAGGACAGCCGCCTGGACGACGGACTGCTGCCGGAGTCCCTGCCGGCGCGTGATCTGGTGACCATCCTGGGCAATCTGATCGACAACGCCGTGGACGCGGCGCAGGGCAGCGTGCGGGCGCGGGTGACGGTGGCGGCGTACACCGAGGACGGCACACCGGGCGCCCCGGAGCTGGTCATGCGGGTCTCGGACACGGGCCCGGGCGTGGATCCCGAGCACACCGAGGCGGTCTTCCAGCGGGGCTTCTCGACGAAGCCGGCGGGCCCGGGCGGCCGGGGCCTGGGGCTGGCGCTCGTCCAGCAGGCGGTGCACCGGCACGAGGGGACGCTGTCGGTGGCGGAGGCCGACGGGGGCGGGGCGGAGTTCGAGGTACGGCTGCCGCTGCGGGAGTCCGGCGCGGTCGCCGGGCACGTGACGTCCGGGACCCCGGTGTCCAGAGGCGCTGGAGGCGACGCATGACGAGCAGCGAGCAGGCCATCCGAGTCCTGGTGGTGGAGGACGACCCGGTCGCCGCCGACGCCCACGTCCTGTACGTCGGCCGGGTCCCCGGCTTCGTCGCCGTGGGCAAGGCCCACACGGGCGCGGAGGCCCGCCGCGCCCTGGACCGCACCCCGGTGGACCTCCTCCTGCTCGATCTGCACCTGCCCGATGTGCACGGCCTGCAGCTGGCGCGCTCGCTGCGGGCGGCCGGCCACCACGCGGACGTGATAGCGGTGACGTCGGCCCGCGATCTGGCCGTCGTACGCGAGGGCGTCTCGCTCGGGGTCGTGCAGTACGTCCTGAAGCCGTTCACCTTCGCCACCCTGCGGGACCGGCTGGTGCGGTACGCCGAGTTCCACGCGGCGGTCGGCGAGGCCAGCGGCCAGGACGAGGTGGACCGGGCGCTCGCGGCCCTGCGCGCCCCCGGCCCGGCCGCCCTGCCCAAGGGCCTGAGCGCGCCGACGCTGGAGCGGGTGACGGTGGCCCTGCGGGACAGCGCGGAGGGCCTCACGGCCGCCGGCGTCGCGGAGTCCGTGGGCATCTCCCGCATCACGGCCCGCCGCTACCTGGAGCACCTGGTGGACGCGGGCCGCGCGGCCCGCCGCCCGCAGTACGGCACGGTGGGGCGGCCAGAGCTCCAGTACCGCTGGGTCACGGGCCAGTGACGGTCCATCAGTCATCCGATAGAACCGCCGCACACGCATTGACCTGACTAGACCACTCAACTTAGGTTCACGACGCAGCCGTCCCGGCCACAACGAAGTGCGCCCGCAGGAGGTCGTGCCCGTGCGCCCCACCGCCGCCTTACTCCCTGCTCTCCTCGTCGCAGCCACCCTCACCGCGTGCGGCGGTGGCTCCGGCAGCGACCCGGACACCGTGAAGGTCTCCTTCAAGCAGTCCACGGACAACTCCATCAAGGTGATGGACACCTATCTCGCGGACATCAAGAAGCAGTTCGAGAAGGCCCACCCCGGCAAGAAGGTCGAGCTGGTCCCGATCAAGGCCCCGGACTCGGAGTACTACACCAAGCTCCAGCAGATGCTCCGCTCCCCCAAGACCGCCCCCGACCTGGTCTACGAGGACACGTTCCTCATCAACTCCGACATCACCAGCGGCTACTTGAAGCCCCTCGACCCCTATCTCGCCAAGTGGCCGGACTGGAACCGGTTCATCGACACGGCGAAGGCGGCGGCCAAGGGCGAGGACGGCAAGACGTACGGCGTCCCCGACGGCACGGACACCCGCGGCCTGTGGTTCAGCAAGGACATCTTCGCCAAGGCGGGCCTGCCCGCCGACTGGCAGCCGAAGACCTGGAACGACGTCCTCACCGCCGCCCGCACCATCAAGCGGAAGGTCCCCGGCGTCATCCCGCTCAACGTCTACACGGGCAAGCCGGTCGGCGAGGCGGCCACCATGCAGACGTTCGAGATGCTCCTCTACGGCACGAACGACGGCAGCACGGACCCCCTGTACGACAAGGGCTCCAAGAAGTGGGTCGCCGGCGGCCAGGGCTTCAAGGACGCCCTCTCCTTCGTCGAAACGGTCTACCGGGAGAAACTCGGCCCGGACGTCTCCGACGCCCTCGACCCCAACGTCATGACCCGGGTCCGCGGCGAGTGGCTCCCGCAGGGCAGGCTCGGCATCGCCCTGGACGGCTCCTGGCTCCCGCAGGACTGGCTGCCCGGCAGCGGCCACGAGTGGCCCGAGTGGTCGAGGGAACTGGGCCTGGCGGCCATGCCGACCCAGAACGGCCAGGCGCCCGGCAAGGTGAGCATGTCCGGCGGCTGGACCTGGTCCATCCCGGCCAAGGCGGGCAACCCGGACCTGGCGTTCGAGTTCATCAAGACGATGCAGACCAAGGCCAACGCGCAGAAGTGGTACATCGCCAACTCGGGCATCGCCGTCCGCGAGGACGTCGCCGAGGACCCGGCATACGTCGAGGCCCAGCCCGGCCTCAAGTTCTTCACCGACCTGGTGGCGACGACGCACTACCGCCCCGCCTACCCGGCGTACCCCAAGGTCTCCACGGCCATCCAGGAGGCGATGGAGAGCGTGACCACGGGCGACGCGTCGGTGGACGAGGCGACCAGCGCCTACACGGACGCGCTCAAGGACGCGACCGACAACCAGGTGGTCGAACGGTGAGCGAGGGCCGCCGCGCATGACCGCCACCGCACCGCACGCGCCACTCACCAAGGCCCCGCAGAACGCGCACCCGGCACGCGGCCCCCGCCTGCCGGTGCGGGTCCTGCCCCTGACCCCCGCGGTCGTCCTCCTGCTCCTCTTCCTGGCCGGCCCGATCGCCTACTGCGTCTACATCGCCTTCACCGACCTCCAGCTCACCGGCCAGGCCCAGGAGTCGTTCGTCGGCCTCGGCAACTTCACCCGGGCCTTCGGGGACGAGGCGTTCCTGAACGCCGTCTGGCTGACGCTGGTGTTCACGGTCCTGTCGTCGCTGATCGGCCAGAACACCCTGGGCCTGGCGCTCGCCGCGCTGATGCAGCGCGCCTCGAAACCGGTCCGCACGCTGACCGGCGGCATCGTGGTCACGGCGTGGGTGCTGCCGGAGGTGGTGGCGGGCTTCCTCCTCTACGCCTTCTTCCGCCGCGAGGGCACCCTGAACGCCATCCTGGACTGGCTGCACCTGCCCGCCCAGAACTGGCTGTTCACGCTCCCGATCCTGGCGGTCTCCTTCGCCAACGTCTGGCGCGGCACGGCGTTCTCGATGCTGGTCTACTCGGCCGCGCTGAACGAGATCCCGAAGGAGATCACCGAGGCGGCCGAGGTCGACGGGGCCGGGGGCTGGCGCCGCCTGTGGCACATCACCCTGCCCATGATCCGCCGCTCCATCGGCACGAACCTGATGCTCAACACCCTCCAGACGCTCTCGGTCTTCGGCCTGATCTGGGTGATGACGAGAGGCGGCCCGGGCGGCAGGAGCCAGACGCTGCCGCTCTTCATGTACGAGCAGGCCTTCCAGAACAGCCTGATCGGCTACGGCACGGCGGTGGCCCTGCTGCTCCTCCTGGTCGGCTCCCTCTTCTCCCTCGTCTACCTGCGCCTGCTGCGGACGGAGGTCTGACCCGCCATGGCCCTCACCCTCGCCTCCCGCCGCACGACCCGCCGCCTGGCGGCGGACGCGGGCCTCCTGGTGGTCGCCGCCGCGTTCGTGCTGCCCCTGGCCTGGGTCGTCCTCTCGGCCCTCGACCCGCACGCGAACCTCAGGGTGAAAGCCCCCGACGGCCTCACCCTGGCCAACTTCGACGCGATCCTCACCCCCGAGATCACCTTCACCCCCCTCCTCAACAGCCTGATCCTCTGCGGCAGCGCGACACTGCTGACAGTGGTCTGCGCGGTCCTCGCGGCCTATCCCCTGTCCCGCTTCCACTCCCGCTTCAACCGCCCGTTCCTGCTGACGATCCTCTTCGCCACCAGCCTGCCCATCACGGCGATCATGGTCCCGGTCTACGCGCTCTTCGTCCAGGTGGACCTGATCGACACGATGCACGGCACGATCTTCTTCTTCGCCGCGACCCAACTGCCGTTCGCCATCTGGCTGATGAAGAACTTCATGGACGGCGTCCCGAGGGAACTGGAGGAGGCCGCGTGGACCGACGGGGCTTCCTCCCTCCAGTCCCTCGTCCGTATCGTCCTGCCCCTGATGGGCCCGGGCGTGGGGGTGGTGACGGTCTTCTCCTTCGTCATGATGTGGGGCAACTTCTTCGTCCCCTTCATGCTCCTACTCACGCCCGACCAGATGCCGGCGTCGGTCAGCATCAACGACTTCTTCGGCAACCGGGGGATGGTGGCGTACGGGCAACTGGCGGCGTTCTCCCTCGTCTACTCGACACCGGTGATCCTCCTGTACGTCCTCGTCGCACGGCGTCTGGGCGGAGGCTTCGCGCTGGGCGGGGCGGTCAAGGGCTGACCGGCGTCGATGCCGGGGCACGAAGCGGGCTGGGGCCCGCCCCCACGCGCCCGCACCCGCCGGACGACGCAAGGGGCCGTGTCGGGGGGTGTCCGCCCGCAGCGGTTGGCGCGTCAACGGACAGTCAGTCGGCGTCCGACCCCATCGCGCCGTTCCGAGGACGGACACCCCCCGGCGCGGCCCCGACCCACACCCGACGCGAAGGCGAAGACGCGCACCCCCACCCCACCCGCGCAGGCCGCCGCAGGCATCCCCGCCCCCCCACGGCGTGCTACCGCACCAGACACGGCCGCTTCGCGTCGAACGCCCACCCCGGCACCAGATACCGCATCGCCACCGCGTCGTCCCGCGCCCCCAACGCCTTCTCCCGGTACAGCTCATGCGCCGCCAGCAGCCGGTCCCTGTCGAGTCGCACACCCAGCCCCGGCGCGTCCGGAACAGCGATCTCCCCACCCACGATCCGCAACGGCTCGGCCGTCAGCCGCTCCAGCCCCTCCTGCCAGATCCAGTGCGTGTCCAGCGCGTTGTACTCCCCCGGCGCCGCCGCCCCGCAGTGCGTCACCATCGCCAGCGAGATGTCGAAGTGGTTGTTGGAGTGGCACCCCCACGTCAGCCCCATCGCGTTGCACAACTGCGCCACCCGTACCGACCCCTGCATCGTCCAGAAGTGCGGATCGGCCAGCGGGATCGACACCGACTGGAGAGCCAGCGCGTGGGCCATCTGACGCCAGTCCGTCGCGATCATGTTCGTCGCCGTCGGCAACCCGGTCGCCCGACGGAACTCCGCGAGGACCTCCCGCCCCGAGTAACCCCCCTCCGCCCCACAGGGGTCCTCGGCGTACGCCAGCGTCCCCACCAAGGGCCGGCACAACTCGACCGCCTCCGACAGCGGCCACGCCCCGTTGGGATCCAGCGTGATCCGCGCCTCGGGGAACCGCCGCTTGAGCGCCCGCACGGCCGCGACCTCCTCGGCCCCCTCCAGCACACCCCCCTTGAGCTTGAAATCCCGGAACCCGTACAGCGCGTACGCCGCCTCGGCCTGCCGCACGATCGCCTCCGGCGACAGCGCCTCCTCGTGCCGCACCCGGTACCACTCCACCGAGGAGCCGGGCTCACGGACGTACTCCAGATCGGTCCGGTCGGGATCACCGACGTAGAACAGGTAGCCCAGCACCCGCACGGAGTCCCGCTGTTGCCCGTCCCCCAGCAGCGCCGCCACGGGCACGTCGAGGTGCTGCCCGAGGAGGTCGAGCAGGGCCGACTCGACAGCGGTCACGGTGTGCACCGTGGTCCGCAGGTCGAAGGTCTGCGCACCCCGCCCGCCCGCGTCACGATCGGCGAACCGCTCCCCGATCTCCCGCAGTACCCGCTTGTAGTCCCCCACCTTCGCCCCGACGACCAGCGACTCCGCCTCCCGCAGCGTCCGCGTGATCTTCTCCCCGCCGGGCACCTCGCCCAGCCCGGTCCGCCCCTCGGAGTCGGTGAGGACGACGACGTTGCGGGTGAAGTACGGCCCGTGCGCGCCGGAGAGGTTGAGCTCCATGCTGTCGCGGCCGGCGACGGGATAGACGGCGAACGCCGTGACGGTCGGCTGCTGTCCGATGCTCATCAGTTGCCCCTTCTCGAAGGAATGGTTCACACACCCAGGACGTCGAGAACCCACTCGCCCACCAGCACCCCGCCCAGCCCCAGCACGGCCAGCACCGTCGTGTAGGACGTACGCACCTTGATCGCCTCGACGACGGACAGGTTGAAGTACTCCTTGAACAACCAGAACCCGGGGTCGTTCACATGGGAGAACGCGATGGAGCCGCAGGCCACGGCCAGCACCATCACCTCCGGGTGCACCCCGCTGCCCGCGAGCAGCGGCAGCGCCACCCCGGACGCCGTCACGACGGCCACCGTGGCCGAGCCGAGCGCGATGCGCAGGATGACGGCGACGAGCCAGGCGAGGACGATCGGCGAGATGGACCAGCCGTCCGTGGCGTCCTTGATGTAGTCGGAGATCCCGCCCTCGACGAGCACGTTCTTGAAGGCCCCGCCCGCCCCGATCACCAGCAGGATCATCGCCATCGCCTGGGCCGCCGAGGTGCAGGAGGCGCCCACCTCGCTCAGACTCCGCCCGATCCGCGGCCCGAACGCCCACACCGCCAGACACAGCGTCAGCAGCAGCGCGATCGGCGCCGAGCCGGCGAACGCGACGACGTTCAGCAGCGGGCTCTCCCCGGACGTGGCCATGTCCGTCACCGCGGCGGCCACGATCAGCACCACGGGGAAGAGCGCCACGCACAGCGACCAGCCGAGGCCGGGCATCTCCTCGTCGGTGAACTCCCGCTCGCTGACCAGGCCCTTGGGGATGGACGGCGTCAGCCGCGCGACGAACGGCAGGCGGGGCCAGGTCAGGGCGATGAGCGCCCCGGCGGGCACGGCGATGAACAGGCCGTAGAACAGGGTCAGTCCGACCGAGGCGTGGAAGGTCGCGGCGACCGCGGTGGGCCCGGGGTGCGGAGGGAGGAAGCTGTGCATGGTGGACAGGGCGATGGACATCGGCAGCCCGACCCACAGCAGCTTCGCCCCGGTGACCCTGACCAGGGTGAACGCGATGGGCACGATGATGATGAACGCGACCTCGTAGAACATGGTCACGCCGATCAGCATGGCCGTGACCACCATGGCCACCTGCACCCACCGCGGCCCGAAGGCGTCGAGGAGCTTGCCGGCGATCCGCTGCGCGGCGCCCGAGTCCCCCATCACGCGGCCGACCATGGCACCGAGCCCGATGGTCAGCATGGTGTCGCCGATCTGGTCCCCGATGCCCTCGGAGAGGACGTCCGGGATGGTCGCCACCGGGATGCCGCGGACCAGTGCGACACCGACCGCCACCAGCAGCAGGGCCGCGAAGCCGTTCAGCCTCAGCCTGGTCATGAGGAGCAGCAGGATCAGAACGCTGATCCCGACGACGAGCAGAGGCAAGGCAGTTCCCCTTTGAACCGTGAGCCGGCGAGCGCGCGGCGCTCTCATCCCTGTATGCAGACGACGTCCACGTATGAAGATGGAGGCTAAGTGGGTGAACGACAGGGGTCAATGGCCGGGCGATCACGAATTACCGGGGGACCTACGATGAGCGCATGGAGGGGAACAGCAGAGGCGTCCGCGGCGTGAAGTCGGCGGCCCGGACCGTCGCACTGCTGGAACTGCTCGCCGAGCGGGGCGAAGAGCCCTCGCGCCTCGACCAGCTCGCGGAGGAGCTCCAGGTGCCGCGCAGCAGCATGTACCAGCTGCTCCGGACGCTCGTCGACTCCGGCTGGGTCCGCACGGACGCCACCGGCTCCCTCTACGGCATCGGCATCCGCGCGCTGCTCACCGGCACCGGCTACCTGGACGGCGACCGGCGCCTGCGGGTGGTCCGTCCGTACCTCGACGAGGCGTCGGACGCGCTCGGCGAGACCATCCACATGGCACGGCTCGACGGCCGGGACGTCGTCTACCTCGCCACCCGCGAGTCACACGAGTACCTGCGCACCCTCAGCCGCGTCGGCCGCCGCGTCCCGGCCCATGCCGGGGCGCTCGGCAAGGCACTGCTCGCCGAGCGCCCCGACGACGAACTCCCCTTCGGCGACGAGCCGTTGGCCGCCCTCACCGAGAACACGCACACCGACCGCGCCACACTCCTCGCCGACCTGGCCCGGGTGCGCGAGCGCGGCTACTCCGTCGACCGCGAGGAGACGGTGCCCGGCATCGCCGGCTTCGGCTTCGCCCTGCGCTACGCCACACCGGCCGTCGACGCCATCAGCTGCTCGGTGCCGGTGGCCCGGCTCAACCGGGAGCACGAGGAGCGCATCGTCGCGGTGATGCGCGAGGTCCGGGCCAGGATCGAGTCCCGGCTGCCACCGGTCTCGGGCGGACCCGACTGGCGTTAGGGGGTGTTCGCCGAAACGGTCCTCAGCCGGCCGTCCCCTCCGGCAGCACACCCGGCCGGAACGGCTCCACGCCTTCGAGCCTGCGCACCCGCGTCGGCTCGATCAGCAGCATCACCCGGCGCTCCCCGGGCAGCAGCCACGGGTACCGGTCCTCACCGAGGTACTTGCGCGCCAGCCGGTCCATCGCCCGCTCCGCCTCCTCGCCCTCCACGAAGCGGACGACCTTGCCCCGGATCTCCGCCCGGTCGTAGGGGTTGGCGGGGTCGTGGTGGGACAGCGAAACGTACGGATTGCGCCGCAGATTCTCCTCCTTCACCCGCCCGATCGAGGTGTTGACCATGACGTACTCCCCTTCGAGGTCCGCCCACATGGGCGAGACCTGAGGCGCCCCGTCCGCCCCCACCGTCGCCAGGTGCCAGAAGTTCGGCGCGAGAAGCCGCTCGCGCATATGCTCATTGAGCTTGCCGTTCACGTGAGTCACTGCCTTTCCGGGCCCACGACCGGCGGACCCGGCGCCATCCTCGCCCCGCCCCCGGCCCGGCCGACAGACGATCTTCGGCCCCGGTCGAACCCGCCGGTAGCCGTAGGTTCCTACAATCCGTGATCCTGGCCGAACAGACCGTAGTCGCCGCAACCTCGCGCCCTTAGCTTGTGGCGCGTGCGCCGACCTTCACCCCATCCGAGCGAGCCCACCCCCACGACCACGACTCCGCCCTTCAACGCCCCCGCGGCCCGCCGCCTGCGCGCGGCCCTCGGCATGACCCCCGAGCACGTCGCCTACGGCATGCGCGTCTCGTACGGGCACCCCCACGTCTCCCCGGACCACGTCATCGCCTGGGAGCGCGGGATCACGGCCCCGAACAACTCCGAACTCACCGCTCTCGCGGGCGTGCTGTGGTGCTCGCCCGCGGAGCTCATCGGCAGACCGCGCACCCTGCGCGAGCACCGCATCGCCCGCTGCCTCGCCCCCGAGGACGTGGCCCGGGCGGTGGGACACGACGTCCACGCGTACCTGCGCATGGAGGAGACCGACAGCTGGCGCGGCACCGACCGCCAGTCCGCCGCCCTCGCCGACCTGCTCGGCCTCGGCCTGCCCGACTTCGTCTCCGTCACGGGCCGGAACGCCAAGCTCGGCGAACTGCTGCGCAGCGCGGTCACCACCCGCTGGCAGGCCTACGTACGACCGGTCGCGAAGGTCGTCCCGCTGGACCGGCCGTTCCTGGAGGGCGCCCTCCAGGCGCTGCACGAGGACTACCAGGGGCACATGGCCGCCACCCTGAGCTGGGGCGGCGGCGGCAGTGACGCGGGCGACGCCGGCCAGGAGTTCCTCGACCGGATCGTGGAGCACTTCTGGGCGAAGCTCCAGGACGGCACCGCCCGGGAGGGTGTCTAGAAGACCGACTCGGCCTCGTCCATCCGGTCCTTCGGCACCGTCTTCAACTCGGTCACCGCCTCCGCGAGCGGCACCATCACGATGTCCGTCCCGCGCAGCGCGGTCATCCGGCCGAACTGCTCCTGGTGCGCCGCCTCCACCGCGTGCCAGCCGAAGCGCGTGGCGAGCACGCGGTCGTAGGCGGTCGGTGAGCCGCCGCGCTGGACGTGGCCGAGAATGACCGGCTTGGCCTCCTTGCCGAGCCGTCGCTCCAGCTCGTGGGCGAGGGCCGTGCCGATGCCCTGGAAGCGCTCGTGGCCGAACTTGTCGATCGCGCCCTTGCCGTAGTCCATGGTGCCGTCGGCCGGGTGGGCGCCCTCGGCGACGCAGACCACCGCGAACTTCTTGCCGCGGGCGAACCGCTCCTCGACCATCTTGACGAGATCGGCCGGGTCGAACGGGCGCTCCGGCAGGCAGATCCCGTGGGCGCCGGCGGCCATGCCGGACTCCAGCGCGATCCACCCGGCGTGCCGGCCCATGACCTCCACGACCATCACCCGCTGGTGGGACTCGGCGGTGGTCTTCAGGCGGTCCATCGCCTCGGTGGCGACGCCCACGGCGGTGTCGAAGCCGAAGGTGCGGTCCGTGGAGGAGATGTCGTTGTCGATGGTCTTGGGGACACCCACGACCGGCAGGCCCGCGTCGCTCAGCATGCGGGCGGCCGTCAGCGTGCCCTCGCCGCCGATCGGGATCAGCGCGTCGATGCCGAACTCGTGGATCATGTCGGAGGCGTTCTCGCAGGCCTCCCGGAGGCGGTCGCGCTCCAGCCGGGACGATCCGAGGATGGTGCCGCCGCGGGCGAGGATGCCGCTGACGGCGTTCAGGTCGAGCGTGCGGTAGCGGCCGTCCAGCAGGCCCGAGTAGCCGTCCTCGAAGCCGATGACCTCGTCGCCGTAGTTGTCGACCGCCCGGTGCACGACCGACCGGATCACGGCGTTCAGGCCGGGGCAGTCGCCGCCTGCGGTGAGAACTCCGATACGCATCGTGCTGTGTCTCCTGCTCGCTGTTGACACCGGTGAGCCACTGCCGATTGTTTCACGCCCCACAGCCAGGTGCCGCACCCGAGGCTGACGGGCGCCTTATCTATCGGCGGAGGTATTGTCAAGAGGGTTCTGCTCACCTCGGTGGGCGATTTTTGTGTCCCCGATCGAGACGAAACGGAGAGCGCGCGTGACCCGCAGCGTGTACGTGACCGGCATCGACCGCGGCGACGGCCGCCAGGTCGTCGAACTGGGGGTCATGGAGCTCCTCACCCGCCAGATCGACCGGGTGGGTGTCTTCCGCCCCCTGGTCCACGACGGGCCCGACCGCCTCTTCGAGCTGCTGCGCGCCCGCTACCGGCTCGCCCAGGACCCGGCGACCGTCTACGGCATGGACTACCACGAGGCGTCCGCCCTCCAGGCCGAGGCCGGCACGGACGAGCTGGTGTCCACGCTCGTCGACCGCTTCCACCTGGTCGCCCGCGACTACGACGTCGTCCTGGTCCTCGGCACCGACTACGCCGACACCCAGCTCCCGGACGAGCTGGCGCTCAACGCCCGCCTGGCGAACGAGTTCGGCGCGTCCGTGATCCCGGTCGTGGGCGGCCGCAAGCAGACCGTGGAGTCGGTGCTCGCCGAGACGCGCAACGCCTACCGCGCCTACGACACCCTCGGCTGCGACGTCCTCGCCATGGTCGCCAACCGGGTCGCCCGCGAGGACCGCGACGAGATCGCCGGCCAGCTCGACTCCCGGCTCCCGGTGCCCTGTTACGTCCTGCCCGACGAGCCGGCGCTGTCCGCCCCGACCGTCTCTCAGATCAGCCACGCCCTCGGCGCCAAGGTGGTCCTCGGCGACGACTCCGGGCTCGCCCGGGACGTGCTCGGTTTCGTCTTCGGCGGCGCGATGCTGCCGAACTTCCTGGGCGCCCTGACCCCGGGCTGCCTCGTCGTCACCCCGGGGGACCGCGCCGACCTGGTCGTCGGCGCGCTCGCCGCGCACAACGCCGGCACCCCGCCGATAGCCGGGGTGCTGCTCACCCTGGACGAGGTGCCCGGCGACGACATCCTCACCCTGGCCGACCGCCTCGCCCCCGGCACCCCGGTGCTGTCGGTGTCCGGCACCAGCTTCCCCACCGCCGAGCAGCTGTTCTCCCTGGAGGGCAAGCTCAACGCGGCCACCCCGCGCAAGGCCGAGCGGGCCCTCGGCCTGTTCGAGCGGTACGCCGACACCGCCGACCTCGCCCGCCGCGTCTCGGCGCCCAGCAGCGACCGCGTCACGCCGATGATGTTCGAGCACAAGCTGCTGCAGCAGGCCCGCTCCGACCTGCGCCGCGTGGTGCTGCCCGAGGGCACCGAGGAGCGCGTGCTGCACGCCGCCGAGGTGCTGCTGCGCCGGGGCGTGTGCGAGCTGACCCTGCTCGGCCCGGTCGACCAGATCCGCAAGAAGGCCGCCGACCTCGGCATCGACCTCGGCGAGTCCCAGCTGATCGACCCGGCCACCTCCGACCTGCGCGACGCCTTCGCCGAGAAGTACGCGGCCCTGCGCGCCCACCGGGGCGTCACCGTCGAGCTGGCGTACGACGTCGTCTCCGACGTGAACTACTTCGGCACGCTGATGGTCCAGGAGGGCCTCGCCGACGGCATGGTGTCCGGCTCGGTGCACTCCACGGCCGCGACCATCCGCCCGGCCTTCGAGATCATCAAGACCAGGCCGGACGCCGACATCGTCTCGTCGGTGTTCTTCATGTGCCTGGCCGACAAGGTCCTCGTCTACGGCGACTGCGCGGTCAACCCGGACCCGAACGCCGAGCAGCTCGCCGACATCGCCATCCAGTCGGCCACCACGGCCGAGCAGTTCGGTGTGGAGCCGCGCATCGCGATGCTGTCCTACTCCACCGGCACCTCCGGCTCCGGCGCCGACGTCGACAAGGTGCGCGAGGCCACCGAGCTGGTCCGCGGCCGACGGCCGGACCTGAAGATCGAGGGCCCGATCCAGTACGACGCCGCCGTGGAGCCGTCGGTCGCGGCGACCAAGCTGCCCGGCTCCGAGGTCGCGGGGCAGGCGAGCGTGCTGATCTTCCCCGACCTGAACACCGGCAACAACACCTACAAGGCCGTGCAGCGCTCGGCCGGCGCCATCGCCGTCGGACCGGTGCTGCAGGGCCTGCGCAAGCCGGTCAACGACCTGTCCCGGGGCGCCATGGTTTCGGACATCGTGAACACCGTCGCCATCACGGCCATCCAGGCCCAGTCCCCCGCCCCGTCCCCGAGCGAGAAGGCGATCGCCCAGTGAGCAGCCCGACCCGTGTCCTCGTCCTCAACTCCGGCTCCTCGTCGGTGAAGTACCAGCTGCTCGACATGCGCGACAGCAGTCGGCTGGCAGTCGGTCTGGTCGAGCGCATCGGCGAGCAGACCTCCCGGCTGAAGCACACCCCGGCCGGCGGCGAGAGCCGGGAGCGCGGCGGGGCGATCGCCGACCACGACGCCGCCCTGAAGGCCGTCGCCGAGGAGCTCGCCAAGGACGGCCTCGGCCTGGACTCGCCCGAGCTGGCCGCGATCGGGCACCGGGTCGTGCACGGCGGGAAGTCCTTCACCGAGCCGACCGTCGTCGACGACGCGGTGCTCGCCGAGATCGAGCGGCTCATCCCGGTGGCCCCGCTGCACAACCCGGCCAACCTCACCGGCATCCGCACGGCGCAGTCCCTGCGCCCGGACCTGCCGCAGGTCGCCGTCTTCGACACCGCCTTCCACACGACGATGCCGGAGTCGGCCGCCCGCTACGCGATCGACGTCGAGACGGCCGACGCGCACCGCATCCGCCGCTACGGCTTCCACGGCACCTCCCACGCCTACGTCTCCCGGACCACGGCGGAGCTGCTGGGCAAGGACCCGTCCGAGGTGAACGTGATCGTGCTGCACCTGGGCAACGGGGCCTCGGCCTCGGCGGTGCGGGGCGGTCACTGCGTGGACACCTCCATGGGCCTGACGCCTTTGGAGGGGCTCGTGATGGGTACGCGCTCCGGAGACATGGACCCGGCCGTCATCTTCCATTTGATGCGTGTTGGTGGAATGTCCGCCGACGAGATCGACACTCTTCTCAACAAGAAGAGCGGTCTGATCGGTCTGTGCGGCGACAACGACATGAGGGAGATCCGCCGCCGCGTCGACGAGGGCGACGAGCGGGCGGAGCTGGCGTTCGACATCTACATTCACCGCCTGAAGAAGTACATCGGCGCCTATTACGCCGTACTCGGACGGGTGGACGCGGTCGCCTTCACCGCCGGCGTCGGCGAGAACGCGGCTCCGGTGCGGGAGGCTGCCCTGGCGGGCCTGGAGGAGCTGGGCCTCGCGGTGGACGGCGAGCGCAACGCCGTACGCGGCGACGGGGCGCGGCTGATCTCGCCCGAGGGCGCCCGGGTCGCGGTGGCGGTGGTCCCTACTGACGAGGAATTGGAGATCGCGACACAGACCTACGCGCTGGTAAATGGTTCGGGGAATCACACCTGAGCGGCATCCCGCCCTTTTGTATTTTCCGCCAGACGGAATATTCCGTTGCGAAACAAACCGATAGGATCGCCCCCATGCGCCGTTCGAAAATCGTCTGTACTCTCGGCCCCGCGGTCGACTCCCACGAGCAGCTTGTCGCGCTGATCGAAGCCGGCATGAACGTGGCCCGCTTCAACTTCAGCCATGGCACGCACGCCGAGCACCAGGGCCGGTACGACCGGGTCCGGGCCGCCGCCAAGGAGACCGGCCGGGCCATCGGTGTCCTCGCCGACCTCCAGGGCCCGAAGATCCGCCTGGAGACCTTCGCCGAGGGTCCCGTGGAGCTGGTGCGCGGTGACGAGTTCACCATCACCACCGAGGACGTCCCGGGCGACAAGACGATCTGCGGGACGACCTACAAGGGCCTGCCCGGCGACGTGGCCAAGGGCGACCAGGTGCTCATCAACGACGGCAACGTCGAGCTGAAGGTCACCGAGGTCGAGGGCCACCGGGTGAAGACGATCGTCATCGAGGGCGGCGTCATCTCCGACCACAAGGGCATCAACCTGCCCGGCGCGGCCGTCAACGTGCCCGCCCTGTCCGAGAAGGACATCGAGGACCTCCGCTTCGCGCTGCGCATGGGCTGCGACCTGGTCGCCCTGTCCTTCGTCCGCGACGCCAAGGACGTCCAGGACGTGCACCGCATCATGGACGAGGAGGGCCGCCGCGTCCCGGTCATCGCCAAGGTGGAGAAGCCGCAGGCGGTGCAGAACATGGAGGACGTCGTGATGGCGTTCGACGGCGTGATGGTCGCCCGCGGTGACCTCGCCGTCGAGTACCCGCTCGAGAAGGTCCCCATGGTGCAGAAGCGCCTGATCGAGCTGTGCCGGCGCAACGCCAAGCCGGTGATCGTGGCGACCCAGATGATGGAGTCGATGATCACCAACTCCCGTCCGACCCGCGCCGAGGCCTCCGACGTGGCCAACGCGATCCTGGACGGCGCCGACGCGGTCATGCTGTCCGCCGAGTCGAGCGTGGGCGCCTACCCGATCGAGACCGTGAAGACGATGTCGAAGATCGTCACCGCGGCCGAGCAGGAGCTGATGTCCAAGGGTCTCCAGCCGCTCGTCCCGGGCAAGAAGCCGCGCACGCAGGGCGGTTCGGTGGCCCGGGCCGCGTGCGAGATCGCCGACTTCCTCGGCGGCCGGGTCCTGGTGGCCTTCACCCAGTCCGGCGACACCGCCCGCCGGCTGTGCCGCTACCGCGCCGCCCAGCCGATCGTCGCCTTCACCACCGACGAGGGCACCCGCAACCAGATGGCGCTGAGCTGGGGCGTGGAGCCGTACGTGGTGCCCTTCGTGAACAGCACCGACGAGATGGTCGACCTGGTGGACCAGGAGCTGGTCAAGCTGAACCGCTTCAACGAGGGCGACATCGCGGTCATCACCGCCGGTTCGCCCCCCGGTGTCCCCGGCACCACCAACATGGTCCGCGTCCACCACCTGGGCACCAGGAACTGATCGCGAAAGGGCCGTGAAGGGCCCTGTACGACGCCGAGGGCGCCCCCTGGATCACAGGGGGCGCCCTCGTGTGTGCGGCTCCCGAACGGGCTTGTGAGGGGCGCTCAGTCGGTGATGTAGTTGTGCAGCCCGGGCACGTGCAGGGTCCCGCCGAACTGGCCGGCCTGCTGGACCGTCACGTCGGTGAAGTAGATCAGCGGGATGTTCAGCGGCGGCGGGTGCTCCGGGTCGAACGTGACCGGGATCAGCCCGAGCAGCTTGCCGGAGATCCGCTCCGTGTACATCACCGTGTCGCCGTCGCGGATCGTGGACGTCGAGCCCTTGGCCGCCTGCACGTGGTACGTCTTGCCGGACTGCTTGTCCTTGACCGTCTGGTGCAGGTCGCCGATGTCGGTGCCGTCGGACACGACGTACTTCAGGACCTTCTTGACGGTGCCGTTGGCGGTGCGCACCTCGACGACGCCCTGGTAGTCGGCGCCCTTCAGCGTCAGCGAGCTGGCGTTGAGGTACCACGGGTCGTCGGGCAGCGGCACCGGGTTGTCGACGCCGCCCTCGGCGTCGGTGGCGGCCGGGCAGTCCTCGGGGTCCATGGTGGGGCTCGCGGAGGGGCTGGGCGTGGCGGTGGCCTCGTCCGCCGCCTCCTCGGCCGCCCTCTCGACGGCCTTGGTGGTGTCCTCGACCGTCCTGGACGCCTTGCCGCTGGTGTCCTCGACGGTGTCCTCGGCCGCGCCGGTGGCCTTCTCGGTGGTGTCCCGCACGGTGCCGGAGGCGTCGTCCCCGGCCGGCTTCCCGTCGCTCCCGGTGCCCGGGGCGCTCGGGGTGCTCTCGGACGCCGAGGCGGACGGGGTGGGACTCGGGCTCGCGCCGTCCTTGTTCCCGCCGTCGAAGATGCCGCCGATGGCGTCGCCGATGTCCTCCAGCAGGTTGCCGCCGCTCGCGGACGGCGAGGGGGACGGCGTGGCCGCCGCGTCGTCGCCGCCCGTGGCGGGGTCGCTCGCGGACGGGGTCGGCTTCGGCTCGTCCTTGTCGTCGGAACCTGAATCCGGCGAAGAGGAACCGTCGTTGCCCGAACCGCCCGGAGTGGCCGAGGGGGACGGCGTGGGAGCCGTGTCGTCCTTGTCGCCCTTGTCGTCCGTCGCGCCGTCACTGGCCGAGGTGGACGGCGTGGGCGAGGCGGAGTCGCCGCCCTTGGCGTCCTCCAGGGCCGCCACGCACTCCTTGTACTCGTCGGCCGTCAGGCTCTTGGACGTCGGCGTCGCCGGGTTGTTGCTGTCGGCGATGGCGAGCGTCGACGTGAAGCCCATCCCCATGAGGACCGCCGTCGGCATCGCCGCCATGGCTATCGCCTTGCCGGTCGGCCTGTTGAACCTGGTGAACAGCGGCTTCTTGGGTGCCGCGTGGCGCGGCCCGGTTCTCACACGGGACGCCTCCACATCAGCCCCGTGGGTCACCTCGTCAGCCGGCACTGTGCCTCCCGTTCGCCCCGTTGGCCGGGTTCGTTCCTGACAGATCGTTCGGCTGGCCCACCCCGTCCACGGGCTTGAGCACCGTGGTGTCGTGGTCCGTGGCGTCGGGAGCCTCGCCCGTGCCCGTGGCGGCGTGTCCGGCGAGCTGCCCGGCGGGCGGCGGGCCCGGCGCCCAGGCCACGGCCATCGCCCCGCCCACCAGGGCGAGGAGGAAGCCGACGACGAAGCCGCCGAGGTTGGACACGGGGATGGACACCAGCGCCAGCAGGATCGCCGCCACTCCCGCGAAGACGCGGACGTGCTTCTGGAACCAGAGGCTGACGCCCAGCACGACGAGCAGCACGCCGATGATCAGGGATCCGGCACCCGCGGTGGTCGCCATCGCCAGCGTCAGGTGACCGATCCGGAGGTTCGCGTACGGGAAGTAGGCGATGGGCAGTCCGCTGAGCAGGACGAACAGCCCGGCCCAGAACGGCCGCGTACCCCGCCAGGCGCGGAACTGCTGCCTCCGGAGAGTGAACTGGCCGTCTGCGGCAGGAGTCTCGGCGCTCATGGAAAAACAGCTCCCTGGTACGGCGTTGCTGTGGTGGTGATGTGGGCCGCGCGTGAAGGCGCGGCCGGAAGGTGGACGGGCGGGGGCGCCACCGGCTCCCCCGCCCGTCATCGAGTGCTTAGTAGCACTCCTTGACACCCGTCGACAGCGACATCTTCAGGCCGCTGAGCTTGAAGGTTCCGGCGGTGGTCGCCCACGCCGTCTGCTTCACGTCGGTCAGGATCGCCCGGTCCGCCTGCTGGGCGAAGCCGTACGGGTTCGCCGTCTCGCCCTTCCTCATGGCCGGACCCTTGTTGGCGTCCTTGGCGGCCACACCGATGTCGATGTTCTCGAACGTCGCGTCGGCGCTGAGGTCGGCGACATCGATGTAGAGGTTCTGCGCCTCGACCGGCTTCGCACCCTGGCCGGCCCGCAGGATCAGGCTGACGTTCCCGAGCACCGGGATGTTCGGGGTGACGACCGACTGGCACAGGTCCTTGATCGTCGCCTGCTTGAACGACGAGACCGCGACCGGGTGGACGGCCTTCTTGCCGTCCATCGTGTAACCCTCGTCGAGGGCGCCGTACTGCGAGAAGCCCGTACCGACGAGCTCCTTGGTCGTGACCTTGAACGACTGGCCGGAGACGCTGAACGACGCGGCGAGAGCGCCCTGCGCGAGGGCGACACCTATCGCAGCCGTGGCGGCGACGCTGGGCACCATGACCACAGCGAACCGCTTCCATCTGGTCCCGCCACGCACCTGGGACTCCATATTTCCTCCTTCTCGGACGTACATCTCCTGTCCTGGCTCGCCCCGAGCAGGGGCTCAGCCGGGCAGGGATGGGAGAAGTGCTACGTCCTCGGGAAGGAGAGCGCCTGCACTCGGCGGCGCAACTAGCGCCCGAATCACCGGCGATCACCCCCGAGCGACAACCACTGGTCGCGCCTGACACGCATCACGCACAACCCTGCTGGACAGGCTTCGCCGAGTGGGCGAAGACCCCCCTGTCCAAGAGCCGGCGCCACTGCCGCCGGCTCTGCTCGGTGGGGACCCAGGACGTCCCGCGACCCAACCGGCTGCCGGGGTACGGGAATGGACCGAGCGTGGCCGATCGTGGTGCATTCTCGCCGCCCGCACAAGGGGGATCGTTACTGGCTAGTAACGGCCGGATAACCGAACAACGACCCATCGGTCTCGGCCGACGACACAGGGTGGTCCCCACCGGCGGTACAAAGCTGTTGATCGATGGACAGAATCCGACAGATCAACGGCCCCGACTTACTCGCAGTAACAGCGGCCGCGTTTGCCAAGTTTTGGCAAAGCGCGGCCGCAGTGATGCCCTGTGGGCGAAGTTTTCACGCGGGCACCACATGCCCGCGTGTTTAGCGACTGGTCAGAACAGGGCGCGGGCGAGAGCCCGGCGCGCCGCGATCACCCGCGGATCCTCGGGCCCGACGACTTCGAACAGCTCCAGCAGCCGCATCCGCACGGTGTCCCGGTCGTCACCCACCGTGCGCTGCACGGTCTCGATGAGCCGGCCGAAGGCGTCCTCGACATGGCCGCCCACCAGATCCAGGTCGGCGGCGGCGATCTGCGCCTGCACGTCGGCCGGCTTCTCGGCCGCCTCCTTGCGCACCCGCTGCGGGTCGACACCCTGCACCCGCTGGAGCAACTCGGCCTGGGCGAGGCCCAGTTTGGCCTCCTCGTTGCCCGGGTCCTCGTTCAGTACGTTCTTGTACGCCTGGACGGCGCCGCCCAGGTCGCCCGAGTCCAGCGCCTGCACGGCGGCCTCGAGAAGCGCGTCGTACGGACCGGCGGGCCGCTCGGGCGCCGCCTGGGCACCGCCCGGCTCGGCCTCGGGGTCGACGGCGAGACCGGTCAGGCCGAAGCGCTGCTCGGCGACCTGCACCAGCTGGTCCAGGGTCTGCCGGATCTGCGGCTCACCCGCGGCCCCCTGGAAGAGCGGCAGCGCCTGCCCGGCGACGACCGCGAACACCGCGGGGATCCCCTGAATGCCGAACTGCTGCATCAGCATCTGGTTGGCGTCGACGTCGATCTTGGCGAGCAGGAAGCGGCCGTTGTACTCGACGGCCAGCCGCTCCAGGACCGGGCTCAGCTGCTTGCAGGGCTGACACCACTCGGCCCAGAAGTCGATGACGACGGGCACCTCGGCGGACCGCTGGAGGACGTCCCTCTCGAATCCCGCCTCATCGACGTCGATGACGAGGTCGGCCGGGGAGATCGCCCCCGTACCGCCCTCCCGGGCGGCTTGGGCACGCGCCTGCTCCGCCTTCGCCTTGGCCTCCTGGGCCGCCTTCACCGCGGCGAGGTCGACGACTCCGCTCATGGACATGTTCCGTGGCTGCATGCGTCTATCCTCCCCCGTACTGCGCGCGCGTGTGAAAAACGGTGTGAAAGCCGGGCCGGCCGGGTGCCTCTCGGCGCCGGGTCCCCACCCGCGCCATGTGCTCGAAGCCCGTGTACGTCCCGCACGAGCTTTCGCTACGAGTCGTAGCGTAATGCCACACCGCAACTCCGGACACCACCCCCCGGTGATCTCCCTCACGGCCGCACAGGAATCGCCGGTTTATGGTCATGGCATGCAGAGCCGCAGGCCAGCCAGCCGCACCGGGCGTCCGCGCAGCGCGACGGCGGACGCCGCGATCCTGGCCGCGACGCGGGAGGCTCTCGTGGAGCTGGGCTGGTCGAAGCTCACCCTGGGAGACGTCGCCACCCGCGCCGGGGTCGCGAAGACGACGCTCTACCGCCGCTGGGCCGGCAAGAACGAACTGGTCGTCGACGCGGTCGCGGAACTCTTCGACGAGCTGGAGCTCCCGGACAGCGGCTCACTGGCCGCGGACATCGAGGGCGTCGTCCTCCAGTTCGCCGCGATCCTGGCCCGCCCGGAGGCGAAGAGCGGCCTGATGGCGGTGGTCGCCGAGTCGACACGCGAGGACGCCCTCCGCAGCCGGGTCCGCGCGTCGATCGTGGACCGCCAGAAGCGGCTGGTCGTGGAGGGCAGGGCCCGGGCCCAGGCCCGCGGCGAACTCCCCGCGGAGCCCGACCCGTCGACCGCCGCCCGCACGGTCGACCTGATCTTCGACATGGTCGCGGGAGCGGTGGTGCACCGCACGCTCGTGAGCGGGGAGCCGGTGGACGAGGAGTGGGTGCGCGGCTTCACCGCGGTGCTGCTCCGGGGACTGGCGGCGGAAGCCGGGCGCACGGCCGCGGGCTGAGCCCTGTCCGCTGAGCCCTGTCCGTCCGCCGCCCGCCGCGCCGATGAGCGGCCCGCTCAGGAGGAACCGCCGCCGAAGGTGATGCCGCCGTGGAAGTCCCGGCCCTGGATCACCGTGCCCTGGGTGCCGCCGGAGATCTCGTTGTGCACGTCCCCTGACCGTGCGGCGACCTCCGCGTCCGCCCGCCGCCGCCAGATCTCCAGCGCGGCGGCGAAGTCGGGGTCCTGCCCCGCGCGTTCGTTGAGCAGCGCGGCGAGCTGCCCGGCCCGGTCCTGGGTGCGCGGGGGCTCGGCGGGCACCGCCGGCTCGTCCTCGCCGGACCGGGACCTCCCTCGGGTGACCAGGTCACGCAGGGACGCCCAGATCTGTTCGCCGGCCGCACCGGCCGTCCCCGAGGCCAGGGCCACGAGCAGTCCTGCCGTGATGGGCTCCACCAAGGTCCTCCAGTCGTTCGCCAATCGGGCACTGACGGACAGGGTGCCGCACGGTCCTGAAGGAACGTCAGAAGCCGGCCGGCTCGGTGTACACGCCCCACTCGTCCCGCAGCACCCCGCAGATCTCGCCGAGCGTCGCCTCGGCGCGCACCGCCTCCAGCATCGGCTCGATCATGTTCACGTCCGAGCGCGCCGCGGCGACCATGTCGTCGAGCGCCGCACGGACCCGCGCGTCGTCACGCCCGGCCTTCCGCTCGCCGAGCACCCGCACCTGCTCCCGCTCCACCTCATGGCTGACCCGCAGGATCTCCAGGTCCCCGGTGACCGACCCGGTGTGGACGTTCACCCCGACGACCTTCTTGTCGCCCTTCTCCAGCGCCTGCTGGTACCGGAACGCCGACTCGGCGATCTCGCCGGTGAACCAGCCGTCCTCGATGCCCCGCAGGATCCCGGAGGTGATCGGGCCGATGGGGTGCCGGCCGTCCGGGTGGGCCCGCAGCCCCCGCTCCCTGATCTGCTCGAAGATCTTCTCCGCGTCCGCCTCGATCCGGTCGGTCAGCTGCTCGACGTACCAGGAACCGCCCAGCGGATCGGCGACGTTGGCGACCCCGGTCTCCTCCATCAGCACCTGCTGCGTGCGCAGCGCGATCTCCGCCGCCTGCTCGCTGGGCAGCGCGAGCGTCTCGTCGAGGGCGTTGGTGTGCAGCGAGTTGGTCCCGCCCAGCACGGCGGCCAGCGCCTCCACGGCCGTCCGTACGACGTTGTTGTACGGCTGCTGCGCGGTGAGCGAGACGCCGGCGGTCTGCGTGTGGAAGCGCAGCCACTGGGCCTTCTCGGACGTCGCCCCGTAGACGTCCCGCATCCAGCGGGCCCAGATCCTGCGCGCCGCGCGGAACTTGGCGATCTCCTCGAAGAAGTCGACGTGCGCGTCGAAGAAGAAGGACAGACCGGGGGCGAAGACGTCTATGTCCAGCCCGCGCGACAGCCCCAGCTCCACGTATCCGAAGCCGTCGGCCAGCGTGTACGCCAGCTCCTGCGCGGCCGTCGCCCCGGCCTCGCGGATGTGGTAGCCGGAGACGGACAGCGGCTTGTACGCGGGGATGCCGGCCGCGCAGTGCTCCATCAGGTCGCCGATGAGCCGCAGATGCGGCTCGGGCTGGAAGAGCCACTCCTTCTGGGCGATGTACTCCTTGAAGATGTCCGTCTGGAGCGTGCCGTTCAGGACGGACGGGTCGACGCCCTGCCGTTCGGCGGCGACCAGGTACATGCAGAAGACGGGGACGGCCGGGCCGCTGATGGTCATCGACGTCGTGACGTCACCCAGCGGGATGTCCTTGAACAGGACCTCCATGTCGGCGGCCGAGTCGACGGCCACGCCGCAGTGCCCGACCTCGCCCAGCGAGCGCGGGTCGTCGGAGTCGCGGCCCATGAGGGTCGGCATGTCGAAGGCGACCGAGAGCCCGCCCCCGCCGTTGCGGAGGATCATCTGGTAGCGCTCGTTGGTCTGCTCGGCGTTGCCGAACCCGGCGAACTGCCGGATGGTCCACGTCCGCCCTCGGTAGCCGGTCGCGTACAGGCCGCGGGTGAAGGGGTACTCACCCGGCCAGCCGATCCGCTCGAAGCCCTCGTACCTGTCGCCGGGCCTCGGCCCGTACACCGGCTCCACGGCGTCGCCGGAGAGCGTGCTGAAGTCGGCGTCGCGCTTGCGCGCCGCGTCGTACCGGGCCTGCCAGCGGCGGCGGCCCTCCTCGATGGCGTCAGCGTCCATACCATCGAATTTACTAGGACGTCCTAGTAATTGTCGATGGCAGACCGCCGCACGCTGGTCCGTACGGCGGTAGCGGTTACGCCTTGGCGACCGCGGGCGACTCGTCCGCGACCTTCGCCTCCAGCTCGCGGCTGATCCTGCGCTCCACGAAGAACGCGGCCGTCGGGATGGTCCCGGCGAGCAGCACCCAGATCTGCTTGCCCACCTTCCACTTCGCCTTGGAGCCCAGGTCGAAGGCGAAGATCAGGTACACGACGTACAGCCAGCCGTGCGCGATGCTGACGACGCGCGTGAAGTCGGCCGCGCCGTTCAGATCGAGCACGTACTTGCCGATCATGCCGAGGGTCAGCAGGACCAGCAGTACGCCGGTGACGTAGGCCATCACGCGATAGCGGGTCAGCACGCTCTTTTTCATGCCGTCGAGCGTAACGACCCGTTCCGGGAGATCTTGCCCCGGGTCACTGCTCCTCGAAGTCGCCCGCCGCGATCCGCAGCGGCCGCAGCATCGCGAAGATCTCGGCGCACTCCTCCGCGTCGTACACCCCGAGCCCGAAGTCCATCGCCATCAGGTCGCGGGTGGCCGCCTCGACCACCTCGCGGCCCTTGTCGGTGATGCTGGCGAGGGTGCCGCGCCCGTCGTTGGGATTGGGCCGCTTGGCGACGAGCCCCGACCTGACCAGCCGGTCCACGGTGTTCGTCACGGACGTGGGGTGCACCATGAGCCGCTCGCCGATCTTGGACATCGGCAGCTCACCGGACTTGGAGAAGGTGAGCAGCACCAGCGCCTCGTAGCGCGCGAACGTCAGCCCGTACGGCTTGACCACCGCGTCGACCTCGGCGAGCAGGATCTGCTGGGCGCGCATGATCGAGGTGATCGCGGCCATGGACGGTACGTTTCCCCAGCGCTGCTTCCAGCGTTCGTCGGCGCGCGCGATCGGATCGAAGGAGAGACTGAGCGGCTTCGGCACGAACCCGACCTTACCGGCCGGTCACATGTCGGTCAGCCCTGTCTCGGCCTTCGGTCACCCGTGCTCTCGGGCATGATCTCGAAGACCCCGGTCCACCGGTCGTCGTGCAGACAGGCGTTCATCGGCCCGACCAGAGTGGTGTGCTCAGGGTCGGTGCGCCACCGTTTGATGGCTTCGAGGCTCTCCCACTCACTGGTGAGCAGCCATCGGCCGGGATCGTCCACGGAGCGGCAGAGCTGTTCGCGCAGATGCCCGGGGGACCGCATGGCGCCGTCGCGTACGCCTTGGTAGGCGGCCACGAAATCCGCTTCCCTTCCCTCCCGGACGCGCAGCAGGCGAACCACTCGCACCCGCGGCGGCGCCGGAGCCTGGCCCGTCACGACGGGTCGAGAACGACGGGGAGTTCCGCGAGCCCGCGGAAGGCGGGGAACGGCACGGTCAGCCAGGGCACGTTCTCCGGCTCCGCGGCCAGGGCCATGCCGGGGTGGCGCCCGAAGAGCGTGGTGAGGGCGATCTGCATCTCCAGACGTGCCAGAGGCGCGCCGATGCAGTAGTGCGGGCCGAGGCCGAATGCGAGGTGCGTCGCCTGGACGTTCGGGCGCTCGACGTCCATGCGGTCCGGGTCGGGGAACATCTCCGGGTCGCGGTTGGCCGCGGTGAGCGAAATCTGCACGAGCGCGCCCTTGGGGATGAGTGTGTCGCGCATCTTGATGTCTTCCGTCGCATAGCGGAACGTCGAGTTCTCCACGGAGGTCTCGAATCGGAAGATTTCTTCGACGGCTGCGGCCGTCGCCCCCGGGTCCCGGAATGCCAGACGCTTCTGCTCCGGCTGACCGAGCAGGTGGTAGACGGCGTTGCCGATCTGGTACGCGGTCGACTTGTGGCCCGCGAAAAGCAGTACCCACGCGGTGGAGACGAGTTCGTGGTCGGTGAGCGCGCCGTCCTCGTCCCGCGCCGTGACGAGCGCGCTGAGCAGAGCTCCGTCCGGCTCCTTCCGCTTCCGCGCGATCAGGTCCACCAGGTAGTCGCGCAGGTTGCCCTCGGCCAGTTCCAGCGCCTTTCTGGCCTCCGGCCCGAAGCCGGTCTGGGCGACGGTGGCGGACCATTCCTGGGCTTGCCTGCGTTCGTTCTCCGGGACGCCGAGGAGTTCACAGATCACGTGCAGCGGCAGCGGGAAGCAGAACTCCTGGAGGAGGTTCACGGGCTCCGATGCCGGGCAGCGGTCCAGCAGTTCGTCGGTGATCTCCTGGACCTTCGGACGCAGCGATTCCACCCTTTTGGGGGTGAAGGTGGTGCCGACGATCCTGCGGAGCCTGGTGTGCTTCGGAGGGTCCGAGAAGAGCATGTTGTCGTCCAGCGCGATCGACGAGTCGCCGAAGATTCGGTGATAGGCGTCGATGGCGCCGTACATGTCCTTGCTCAGCCGAGGATCGGCCAAGGCGGCACGGGCGTCGTCGTACCGGGTGATGAGATACGTGTCGACCCCGTGAGGGGGCTTCAGCGGGCAGACGGGTGCTGTCGCCCTGAGCGCGGCGTAAACGGGATGCGGATTGGCGCGAAACTCCCGACTGCAGGCCGAGGCCGCTGCGGCGGCGTCTTCGGACGACGTTTCCTCGGATGCGAACGCTTGCGTCATGGCTGGTCCCGGGGGTCGAGAGTTCCGTCGGTCGGTAACACGATTTCCCGGACGACACTGTGCCGCAAACGCTGCTGGGCCATATGAGTTCGAGCGCCGCAGGATCTGCGCACAATTTCTCCGGTTACCCGGCCGGCGTACCCCAGGGCGCCCCGGATCGCGCGCGTAAGCGCTGCTTGGTAAACATCGTGGACGGGCCAGTCCACCGTTCCCGGGCTGGGCAGTCACCGGATGACGAGGAAACCAGTGAGCGGACGCGGAGTGGAATCTGTACCAGTTCTCATCGTAGGCGGATCCCTGGTGGGTCTTTCCACCTCCGTGTTCCTGGGACGTCTCGGAATCGAGCACATGCTCGTGGAGCGGCATGCCGAGACGTCGACGCACCCACGTGGCCGCGGGAACAACGTGCGCACCATGGAGATCTTCCGGACCGCCGGACTCGAAGAGAGCGTGCGGGAGGCCGCCTTCGCTCTCGCCGGGAACGATGGCGTTCTCCAGGTGGACACCCTCGTCGGGGACCAGCGCCGCTGGATCATTCAGGACGTCGCCGCGGGCATGGACGTCTCCCGGGTCAGCTCCTCGAACTGGTGCCTGTGCAGCCAGAACGATCTGGAGCCGGTCCTGCTGAACCGCGCCCGCCAGGGCGGAGACATCCGCTTCGATACGGAACTGCTCTCCTTCACGCAGGACGAAGAGGAGGTCCTGGCTCAGGTCATGCGCCGGGACACCGGTGAGACCCATACCGTGAAAGCCGATTTCCTGGTGGCCGCCGATGGCCCGAGAAGCCCCGTTCGCGAACGTTTGGGAATCGGCCAGTCCGGACCCGGCGCCCTGTTCCACAACGTCAGTGTCACGTTCCGGAGCAAGACCCTCAAGGAATACATCGGGCCGAAGCGCTTCATCGTCTGTTACACCACCGATCCACAGGGGGAGGGCGCCTTGCTGCCCGTGGACAACGAGGAACGGTGGGTCATTCATATCCCTTGGTCCGCTGATCGGGGCGAAACCCTGGAGGACTTCGGAAACGAGCGCTGTGCGGCACATATTCGCGCGGCCGTCGGTGTTCCGGACATTGATGTCGAGATCACCGGAAAGGCGCCCTGGCACGCTTCCAAGCGAGTCGCGGACAGCTACGGGCAGGGCCGGGTCTTTCTGGCCGGTGACGCGGCTCATGAAATGCCGCCCAACGGGGCGTTCGGCGCCAACACCGGGATCCAGGACGCCCACAACCTTGCCTGGAAACTCGCCGCGGTGCTGCGCGGCTGGGCCGGGCTGCCGCTGCTCGACACGTACGAGTGCGAACGACGGCCTGTCGCCGTCACGACGAGCGAGCGGGCCTCCCGGCAGGCCGCCGAGGAGCAGCACCCCGCGCTCGGCCCGGCGGCGGGACGCAACAACGACGCGGCGGACCTCATGACGGTCGCGCTCTGCTACCGGTACGCCTCGGACGCCGTGGTGGGCGCCTCACCCGAGCGGCCGGTCGTCCCGGAAACCTTCCAGATCGACGGGGAGCCGGGGAGCCGCGCACCCCACATGTGGGTCCGCAGAGCGGGCGCCAGGATTTCCACTCTCGATCTGTACGAGCGTTCCTTCGTCGTGCTCGCCGGGGCCGAAGGCCACCCGTGGCGCCGCGCGGCGGAGCAGGCCGGCGAGAACCTGGGCGTTCCGGTCGAGGTGTATCTCGTGGGAGACGGCCGTGATCACGACCTGGTTCCCGAGCCGGATGCCGACTGGGCGGCACTGCACGGCACCGCCGACGACGGGGCCGTCCTCGTACGCCCGGACGGTTTCGTCGCCTGGCGCGCTCCCACCCACCTGCCGTCCGCCGATCGTGTGCTGACGGACGTGCTGCAGACCGTGCTCTGCCGCGGCTGAGCAGCACCACCCACCGAAACGACCACTGCGAGGACATGCCGATGCCATACGAAGACGGTCCCGTCGCGGGGCGAGTGGACGTCCACCACCATTTCACCGCGCCGGCCTGGCTGGACTGGGCGCAGGAGCGCGGTGTCGTCAACCGCGAGAGGCTGCCCTGGTGGACCCGCTGGGACCTGGACGCGGCTCTGGAGGTCATGGACAAGACGGGCATCGGCACCGCTGTCATGACCGTCGCGATGCTCGGACGGTTCCGCGAGCCCGCGGAGCGCCGGGAGAGCGCGCGGATCGCCCTGCGGGCGGCGGCCGATGTCGTCGAGGACCATCCCGCACGTTTCGCCTTCTTCACTCCCGTGTTCCTGGACGACCTGGAACTCTCGCAGTGGAGCCTCCGTTACGGGCTCGACGAGCTCGGGGCCGTCGGGGTGAGCACGAGAACGAGCATGGACGGTGTCTACCTCGGTGACGCCACCCACGACCGCCTCCTGCAGGAGCTGAACGACCGGTCCGCCGTCATCAGCACGCACCCCATGGAAGTGCCCGCCGGAAAGGACGGCGGGGCCGGACTGCCAGGGATGCCGCCCTTCGTGTGCGACTTCCTCATGGACACCACACGTGCGGCCATCAACCTGATCCGTAACGGCACCCTGGACCGCTATCCGAATCTCAGTTTCGTCCTTCCCCACGGAGGGGGCTTCCTGCCGTACATGGCCACACGGCTCGAACTCTTCGGCGGACACCTCACCCCCGGGATCGAGCCGGGCAGGGTCCGTGACTACCTGCACCGGTTCTACTTCGACACCGCGGGGCCCATGTCCCCCTCCGCCACGCCCACGCTGCTGGCCACGGTGGATCCCGGCCGTGTCCTGTTCGGCACGGACTGGCCACCCACCCCCGGCCAGGTCGTCGCCGACATCGCGGTCCCCGCTCTGGACGGCGATCCCTTCCTGTCGCCGGAGCAGCTCAGGGGCATCAACCGGGAGAACGCCCTGCGTCTGCTGCCGGCACTGGCCCGCTCCGCCTGACTCCTGCCTTGCCTGGTCGCACGCACGGGGGAAGGCCGCCGCCCTCACGGGCGGCGGCCTTCTCCTCTCTCATCGGCGTCACCGGGTGGCCGGGGCCGTGTCTCTCTCCCAGTGGTAGAAGCACCGCGCCATCGCGTCCTTCGGACCGCGCCAGGTCTGCGGGTCGTACGGGCTGACGTACGCCTCAAGCTTGCTGCTGATGTCGCGGAACTCGGGGTGCCCGGCCACCCGCGCGATGGCGGGACCCGGGTCCTGCTCGGCCTCGATGAAGTGCATGTACACGTCGCCGAACTGGAAGAGGGAACGCTGGGTCACCCCGACGAGGCGGGGCAGGTCGCCGCGGTCGGAGGCCGCGAAGACCTCGGCGATGTCCGGAGCCGAGTGCGGGGCCATCCGGGCGACGATCAGGGCGTGGTGCATGAGGTCTCCTTACGCGGCGGCGTTCAGGCGGGCGTGACGGGTGAGGTCCGCCGCTCGGCGGCGACCTGCTCGATGCGGTCGCGGATGAGGGCCAGCTGGACGGGCGAGTTGCGGTTGATGATGTCCGTCATCCCGGCGTCGTCGACCGGCGCGTCCGGCCTCATGGCGAAGTCCTGGGTCCAGTGCATCCGGGTGCCGTCGGGGGTCTCCTCGTACTCCCACCGGATGTTCATGTACTCGAACGGACCGGGTTCGACCCGGCGTGCCGTGACGGTGAGCTTGTCGCGGTCGGTGGTCCGCTCCGACACCCAGCTCCACACCTTGCCGTTCTCGTCGGGGTGCATGGTCAGGCGGAAGGTGACCGTGTCGCCCTGCCGGGACAGCACCTCGGCGTCCGCGTATTCGCTGAACAGCTGCGGCCATCTCTCGATGTCGTTGGTCATGTCCCAGACGAGGTCGAGGGGCGCGGCGATGGTGATCTCGTTCTCGGTGTGCCCTGCCATCTCAGGCTCCTGCCGTAAGGGTGCTGTTGACGAGGTCGAGGAAGTCGCGGGGGCTCTTGCACTTCTCCGCGTCGGTGGGGAGCGCCCGGCCCTTCCGGTTCTCCAGCTCGCCCACGATGCCGAGGAGGCCGAGCGAGTCCAGCCCGAACTCGGCGAAGGGTGTGTCCACCCGGGCCTCGAGGTCGTGCGGGTCGACGGTGACACCGGCGGCCTTCTTCATCAGTGCCGCCAGCTCTTCGAGGGTCACTTCACTGCTCATGCGCGTTCTCCTTGTCGTAGGGGTGCTGTGGGCTTCACCGGGCGGCCGGTCCCGGGGCGCGGCGCAGTACCAGCGCCGCGTTCGAGCCCATGAGTCCACGGCTGAGGACCAGGGCCGTGCTCAGCTCGGCCGGGCGCGCCGTCGACGTCACCAGGTCGATGTCGTGGCAGATGTCGACGACGTTGGGCGTGGGCGGGATCCGCCCTTCTTCCATGGCCATCACCGCGGCCGCGACGTCCAGCAGGGGTGCCCCGCAGTAGGACCGCCCGATGCCGGTCTTGGGAGCCGTGACGGGCACGCGGGTGCCGTGCCGGCCGAGGGCGTCGGCGAGGGCGAGGGCCTCGGCGCGGTCCGCCTCCGGGACACCCATCGCGTCGGCGAAGACCACGTCGATCTCCTCCGGTGCGCAGCCGGCCTCGTCGAGGGCGCCGCGGATGGCATGGGCGAGTCCCTCCCGTGAGCGGTCCCAGCGCGAGGCGCCGGTGAACGTGGCCGCGTGGCCCGCCACGGTGGCGCGGACGTCCGCGTCGCGCCGGCGGGCGCGGTCCAGGTCCTCGACGACCAGCACGGCACCGCCCTCGGCCGGCACGAAGCCGCAAGCCTCGGAGGTGAAGGGCCGATAGGCCCGCGCCGGGTCCTCGACGGTGCTGAGTTCGGGGTATCCGAGCTGGCAGACCATCGAGTACGGAGCCAGCGGCGCTTCTGCCGCCCCGACCACGACCACGTCGGTTCCCCGCCCCACGGTCCGGGCGGCGTGCGCGACGGCGTCCAGCCCGCCGGCCTCATCGCTCGCGACCACCCCGCAGGGGCCCTTGAAGCCGCTGCGGATGGATATCTGGCCCGTGCTGGCCGCGTAGAACCAGGCGATGGACTGGTAGGGACCGACGAACCGGGACCCCTGTCCCCACAGCTTCTGCAGCTCCCGCTGGCCGAACTCACCGCCACCGGATCCGGCGGCGGTGACGACACCGACGGAGTACGGGGAGTCGGTGGCGGCATCGCTCAGTCCCGCGTCCTTCAGAGCCGCGCCGGCGGCGGCCATCGCGAAGTGGCTGAACCGGTCGGTCTGGACGAGGAAGGTCTCCTCGATGAGTGCCGTGGGGTCGAATCCCCGGACCTCGCCGGCGACGCGGAGCGGAAGATGCCCGCACCCCTCCCGGGTGACCCGGTCGAGTACGGACAGGCCCTCCTCGACGGACTTCCAGTAGGTCTCCGTCTGCAGTCCGTTGGGCGCGACCACACCGATCCCCGTGATGGCGGTGCGGCGGTTCGGCTGAGCACTCATCGTTTCCTCCCGGCCGGCCCCGTCAGGAGCACCGCGGACTGGAACCCGCCGAATCCGCTGCCCACGGACAGCACGTTGGCGAGTTTGCGCGGCCGCGCGGTGCGCGGCACGTAGTCCAGGTCGCACTCGGGGTCCGGGGTCTCGTAGTTCGCCGTCGGCGGGACCACCTGGTGGGCCAGGGCCAGCACGCAGGCGACGACCTCGATCGCGCCGATCGCGCCGAGCGAGTGGCCCACCATGGACTTGATCGAACTCATGGGCGTGTCGTAGGCATGGGCGCCCAGGGACCGCTTGACCGCGGCGGTCTCGTGACGGTCGTTCTGGCGGGTGCCCGAGCCGTGCGCGTTGACGTAGTCGATGAGTGAGGGATCCAGCCGGGCCTGCCCGAGCGCGGTGTCGATGGCCCTGGCCATCTCCAGTCCCTCACTGGTCAGTCCGGTCATGTGGTACGCGTTGCCGAAGGTGGCGTAGCCGCCGATCTCGCAGTAGACGTGCGCGCCGCGGGCACGGGCGTGTTCGAGCTCCTCCAGGACGAGCACGGCGGAGCCCTCCCCCATGACGAATCCGTCGCGGTGGGCGTCGAAGGGCCGGGAGGCGTGCTCCGGGTCGTCATTGTTCGGCGATGTCGCCCTGATGGCGTCGAAGCACGCCATGGTGATGGGGGAGATCGGGGAGTCGGACGCTCCGGCGATGCAGATGTCGGCGCGGCCGTCCTCGATCATGTGGAAGCCGTAGCCCACCGCGTCGAGTCCGGAGGTGCAGCCGGTCGACACGGTCTGCACCGGCCCCTGGGCGCCGAAGTACTCGGCGACGTCGGACGCCAGGGTGCTGGGCGAGAAGGCCCGGTGCAGCTGCGGGCCGGCGGCGCGGTGGTCGACGTCCCAGCGTTGCCCTCGCTCGCTGACCAGGACGTAGTCGTGCTCCAGGCGGGTGGTGCCGCCCACGGCGCTGCCGAGCGAGACGGCCACGCGCCACGGGTCCTCGGCGCCGAACTCGATGCCGCAGTCGGCCACCGCCTCCGCCGCGGCGACGACGGCGAACTGTATGTACCGGTCGCTGCGTTCGACCACATCGGGATCGAGCCCGTGCGCGAGCGGGTCGAAGTCGCACTCGGCCGCGATACGTGACCGCAGCCCCTCGGGATCGAACAGCGTGATGCCGCGCGTCGCGGTACGGCCGCTCGAGAGGAGGTCCCAGAAGGCCGGCACCCCGATACCGCCAGGGGCCACGACACCGATGCCGGTGACCGCCACCCGCCGGGTCACGAGGGCACCCCGCGTCGCTCGGGCCGCGCGCCGTCCTCCTGCACGGCCGGGTACGTTTCGCCGCTCGCGTTCCCCTCCAGGGCCTCCGTGTCGACGTGGCCCATGCTCGGCTTCGGAGCCAGCGGACCGAGATGGAAGACCATCCGGGCTTCGACGTCACCGACGTTGCGGAAGCGGTGCCGCATGCCGATGGGGACCATGAGGCCCTGGTCGGCGCTGATCGGGTGTGTCGCGTCGTCCAGGTCGACTTCCAGCTCGCCCTGGACGACGTAGACGAACTCCTCCGAGTACGGGTGGTAGTGCTCGCTGATGCGTTCACCCGGCTGCATGATGGCCAGGCCCATGAACCCGCTCGTGGAACCCACCGTGAGAGGCGTGAGCAGGGTGCGCAGGTCTCCGCCACGCTTGCGGTTGGGCTCGGTCTCGCTCAGATCCACGATGCGTGGTCGCGTCTTGTTCATGGTCCGTCTCCAGATCGGTCTGTGGGGTGTTGTCCATGGGCGCGTGTCGTCCATGGATCGTCAGGACTGGGCAGCCCTGCGATCGGTGATCAGCGTCATGTCGGCGTGCGCCAGGAGGCGAGTGGCGTCCCGGTCGAGGGAGAGCGGTCCTTCGACGCCGAGCGCGGCGCCGTCGAGCAGGCGGGACAGCACGGCGGCCTTCCTCGCGCCGTGCATGCCGAGCGCCCTGACCGGATCGGTCTCGGGATCCCGCGTGTCGATGAGACGGACGACCAGGTCGTCCCGGTGGAAGACGGTGCTGCGGTACACGGGGCCGGCGGGGTCGGCCGCGGCGGTCTCGTCCTGCTGGGCGAGCAGCCGTGCCAGCGCCATCCCGCAGCCCTCACGGGCCGGGTAGTACAGGGCGTGACGCCGCAGACCGGCCGGCTCCGGTCCGCCGCGCGCCACATGATGTACGGCCGGCATGGCCGCGCGGACGAAGAAGGTCCGTGCCGACGCGGGGTCGGTCAGATCCCTGCTCTGTTCCAGGTGCGGATTGAGGGCTTCCTCGACGGCCCGCACCTCCGGCTGACGCGAGACGTGGCGCAGCGCCGTCTGCAGATCGCCCTCCACCTCGACGGTGCGTACGACTCGGTTGCCGTGCATGAACAACGTCGTGCGGCGCAGTCGTGTGGAGTCGTCGGCGCGGGCCTCAGGCGGTGCGTATCCGGCGAGGATCTCCGCGACCTTCGACTCGGAGCCGGGCTTGACGGTGAACGTCAGCGCGTGGCGCGTCACTCCGTCGCCCACCCGCACCGGCGCCTGGACCCCGTCAGCGGTCCCGGCGGTGGACGGGAGGGCCCGCCCGGTGTCACGGACGATGCTGTAACGCATCGACCGGAGGTCCCGGACGCAGTCCTGCATGGGCCTGACGGTCTCCAGGTGCTCCTCGCTGTTCACCCAGGCGAGATACGGCGGCGCGGTCGCCCATTCGCTCGTGATGAGCCACTGGGACGGGTTCTCCACGGACTGGCACAGCTGGTCACCGAGATGACCGGGAATCGACGCGACCCGGCTGCGCATGTGCTCGTACGCGTCGAGGAACCGTTGCTGGGCGCCTTCGTGGAGATCGACGAGCAGGATGACGCGCAGCCTGGAACCATCGAACGCCGACTGGGAGGTGTACGTCGAAGTGTTCACCGGCAGGCCCTTCCTTTACTGGGCAGACGGCGGCCGCCGCGCCCGGCTGGGGGATGGCGGTCGGCCCTGAGCCCTCATCGTGGGTCGGTGTGCCGGACTCCGCGAGCCGCACGGGTCATCAGGGGGAACTGCCCGGTGCACAGGTCGAGCCGCTCCGGCGCGGATCCGGCCCTGGCCACGGCACAGCACAGCCCCGGCTCGTCACGAGCCGGGGCTGTGGTCCTTGCGGCCTACTCGGCGATGTGCCGCTCCACCGTCTCCACCTTGGAGGTGAGCCCGTCCGTCACCCCGGGCCGGATGTCCGCCTTGAGGACGAGGGACACCCGGGGTGCCCGCCGCTCCACGGCGGCCACCGCGCGCCGGACGACGTCCATGACCTCGTCCCACTCCCCCTCGACGGACGTGAACATCGCGTCGGTACGGTTCGGCAGCCCCGACTCGCGCACCACGCGCACGGCGTCGGCGACGTACTCCCCCACGTCCTCACCGACCCCCAACGGCGTCACGGAGAAGGCGACGATCATGCCTTCACGGCCCCTTCCTGGCGCGCCCGGGACGCGATCACCGCGTCCTCGGTCTCACGCCGCAGCTTGCGCTCGGCGAAGAACCCGCCGGCGGGCAGCACCGAGAGGACGAAGTACAGCGCGGCGGTCTTCACCGACCACTTGGTCCGGTTCCACGCGTCGGCCCAGAAGATCACGTACAGGATGAACAGGACACCGTGCACCATGCCCATCACCGGCACGGCGTTGAAGTCCGTGGTCCGCTTCAGCACCGAGCAGACCAGCAGGAGGAGGAAGGAGATCGCCTCGGGGGCCGAGACCAGGCGGAGGCGGCGGATGGCGGTGGCGGTCTTGAGGTCCACGGGTCACCTTCGGTGAGAGACGGTCTTGCTGCGGCCTGACGCTTTGTGAACGCACGCACAAGCGTCCCGCCCATTGTGGCAAACCGCTGTGGGCCCCCGGCCCCTAGGGGTGCGGTCAGGGTCGTTCTCCACCCACGGGCCCTGTCCGCAGCGCCCGGCCTGCGGCTACCTTCGCAGACGTGGCGATGTTCCGACTTCAGAGCAGCAAGGTGCTCGCCGTCGACATGACCGGAGACGCCGTCAAGGCGAAGAACGGCTCGATGGTCGCGTACGACGGCGAGATGGCCTTCAAGAAGCTCAGCGGCGGCGGCGAGGGCATCCGGGGCATGGTGACCCGGCGGCTGACCGGTGAGCAGATGACGTTGATGGAGGTGAAGGGCCGGGGGACCTGCTGGTTCGCCGACCGGGCCTCGGAGATCAACCTGGTCAGCATCCAGGGCGACAAGCTCTACGTGGAGTCGAGCAACCTGCTCGCGACCGACGGCGGGCTGCGCACGGGGACGGAGTTCACCGGCCTGCGTGGGGCCTCGCAGGGCAACGGGCTGTTCACGACGACCGTCGAGGGCCACGGCCAGGCGGCGATCATGTCGGACGGCCCGGCGGTGGTGCTGCGGGTGAGCGCGCAGTACCCGCTGACCGTCGACCCGGGGGCGTACGTGGCGCACCAGGGCAACCTGCGGCAGTCCTTCCAGTCCGGTGTGACGTTCCGCACGCTGCTCGGGGAGGGCGGCGGCGAGGCCTTCCAGATGCGGTTCGAGGGGGACGGGCTGGTGTACGTGCAGCCGAGCGAGCGGAACACGATCGCGGGAGACGTGTGACATGGCCTTCCGGGAGATCAACGCGAAGATGGTCGAGGCGACGGTCGCGCCGGGGCAGCGGCTGTTCAGCCAGCGCGGCGCGATGCTCGCCTACAAGGGAGAGGTGTCCTTCACGCCCAACATGGCGGGCGGCCAGGGCGGGATCATGTCGATGATCGGCCGCCGGGTCGCCGACGAGGACACGCCGCTGATGACCGTCGAGGGCAGCGGCACGGTCCTCTTCGGGCACGGCGGGCACCACGTCCAGGTCATCCGGCTCGCCGGCGACACGCTGTACGTGGAGGCCGACCGCCTCCTGGCCTTCGAGGGCACGCTCCAGCAGGGCACGATGTTCCTGGGCTCGCAGGGCGGCGTCATGGGCATGGTCCGGGGGCAGGTCAGCGGCCAGGGACTGTTCACGACCACGCTGAAGGGGCACGGGGCCGTCGCGGTCATGGCCCACGGCGGCGTCATCGAGATCCCGATCACCCCGCAGCGGCCGGTGCACGTGGACCCGCAGGCCTACGTCGCCCACCACGGCGACGTCCGCAACAAGCTGTCCGCAGCCCTGGGCTGGCGGGACATGGTGGGGCGCGGCTCGGGCGAGGCGTTCCAGCTGGAGCTCAGCGGCAGCGGTGCGGTGTACGTCCAGGCGTCGGAGGAGAAGCTGTGAGCACGTACGGAACCCCGGGCGCGGGCCCCGCGGTCTTCGACCCGGCGACGCTGCCGCCCGACGACAACGTCAACCCCTACACCTTCTGCGTGGAGCTCAAGGGGAGCCAGTGGTTCCTGCAGAAGGGGAAGATGATCGCCTACTACGGCTCGATCGACTTCAACGGCGTCGGACACGGCCGGCTGGACCGCCTTGTCCGCACGTCCTTCCATTCGCCTCTGCACGCGAGCGACTGGGTCGTGGCGGAGGGCTCGGGCAAGATGCTCCTCGCCGACCGGGCCTTCGACGTGAACTCGTACGACCTCGAGGACGGCAATCTGACCATTCGCTCGGGCAATCTGCTCGCTTTTCAGCCAACTCTGGCACTGAAGCAATCAATCGTGCCGGGTTTTCTGACGCTCATCGGAACCGGAAAGTTCGTGGCCGCCTCGAACGGCCCGGTGGTGTTCATGGAACCCCCGATCCGGGTCGACCCCCAGGCCCTGGTCGGCTGGGCCGACTGCCCCTCCCCCTGCCACCACTACGACCACGGGTACATGACCGGCGTGATGGGCGGTCTACGTGCGCTGACGGGCCTCGGAGGGGCCTCCGGCGAGGAGCACCAGTTCGAGTTCGTCGGCGCCGGCACGGTACTGCTCCAGTCGTCCGAGACCCTGATGGCCGAGCAGGCCACGGGGGCCGTTCCGCACCAGGCGGGCGTGCCCGGCGGCGGGGCGCACAGCCCCCAGGCAGGGCAGTCCGGGGCACCGCGCCTTCCCGGACAGCTGGGCGACCTCCAGCGTCGCTTCGGGCTGTGAGCGGTAGTCTGCGGAGTGTGACATCGAACGCCTGCGCACCAACGTTCGGCAGGTGTGCGCCGTCACGCGAAAACCCTCACTAGTTCGCCTTTCAACCTTTTAGGTAGACTTCATTCATGGAGACCGAGACGGCCACCCGCTGGCTGACCGATGCGGAGCAGTGCGCCTGGCGCACCCACCTGGAGGTCAACAGGCTGTTGACGTACCAGCTCGAGAAGGACTTGCAGCCGTTCGGCCTGACAATGAACGACTACGAGATCCTGGTGAATCTCTCCGAGTCGGAGGACCTGCGGATGCGGATGAGCGACCTCGCCTCCGCCACCCTCCAGTCCAAGAGCCGCCTCTCGCACCAGATCACGCGCATGGAGAACGCGGACCTGGTCCGGCGGGAGAACTGCGAGTCCGACCGCCGGGGGCTCTACGCGGTCCTCACCGAGCACGGCATGGCGACGATGCGGAAGGTCGCGCCCCACCATGTGGCGTCCGTGCGGAGGCACTTCATCGACCTGCTGTCCCCCGAGGCCCTGACGGAGCTCGACAAGGCCCTCAAGCCCATCGCCGAGCACCTGCGCGGCCAGCGCGGGCGCCCGTAACCGGAGTTCTCTAGGCGAGCGGCAGGCGGAGTTCGAACAGGGCTCCGCCTGCGGGTCCCTGTCCGGCCGTGAGCGTGCCGCCGTGCCGTACGGCCACGTCCCGGGCGATGGCGAGCCCCAGCCCGGCACCCCCGTCGTCGCGGCTGCGGGCGGCGTCCAGCCGTACGAACCGTTCGAAGATCCGCTCCCGGTCGGCCTCGGGCACGCCCTCCCCGTCGTCCGCCACACCGACCACGGCCCGGTCCCCCTCCCGCCGCACGCTCACGGTGACGGCCGTCCGGGCATGCCGCTGGGCGTTGTCGAGCAGATTGGCGAGCACCCGCCCCAACTGCCCCCGCGATCCGGCCACCTCCACCGGCTCCGCGTCCACGGTCACACCCGTCCGCCCCTCGGCCTCCTCCCGGGCCAGCCCGGCCAGGTCGACCTTCGCGTCGCCCGGCCGCTCCCCCGCGTCCAGCCGGGCGAGCAACAGCAGATCGGCCGCCAGCCGCTGGAGCCGTACGGTGTCCTCCACGGCCCCGTCGAGGTCCAGCAGCTCGGGGTGTGCGGCGGCCACCTCCAGCTGCGTCCGCAGCGAGGCGATCGGGCTGCGCAGCTCGTGGGAGGCGTCGGCGACGAAGCGCCGCTGCCGCTCCACGGAGGTCTCCAGCGCCGCGAGCGTCTCGTTGGTGGTGCTGGCGAGCCGGGCGATCTCGTCGTGCGTGTCCGGCTCCGGGACGCGCCGCGCGAGGTCCTCGGAGGCGGTGATCGCGGCCATCTCGCGCCGGATGCCCTCCACGGGCCGCAGAGCCCGCCGGGTGACCAGCCAGGTCACGCCCGCGACGACGCCGAGCAGCAGCGGGAACCCGATCAGCATCACCGTCAGCGCGGTGCGCACGGCCCCGTGCTCGGCGGCCAGCGGGGCACCGGCGTAGACCTTGAGGGTCCCCCGGTCGTGCGTCTCGACCTCCACCGCGGCGTACCGGTAGTCCTCCGTGTCGCCGTCGACCGTCGCGGACCCGTTGCTGAAGACGCTCTTCGTGGCGATCTCCCCGGGTTCGAGGGCCTCGCCCGCGTCGTCGGGGTCGGCCTCGTCATCGTCGTCCCCGCGCGGCGCCACCGCCGGCTGCGGCTTCACCTGCGTACTGTCAGTGCCGCTGATCCGCTCCAGGTCCTCGCTGGCCGCGACCAGCCGCCTGTCCTCGTCGAGCACCTGCACGGGCCCGACGTCCCCGTCCAGCCCGGACAGCTTGTCGTACGCCGTCCCGGCCGCGAGCTCGGAGGCGACCGCCCGCGCGGAGCGCTCCGCCGTGGTGCCGGCCTCCCCCATCAGGTTGGACCGCAGCGACAGCAGCACGGCGGCCCCGGCCGCGACGAGCGCCACCGCGACCACCAGCGTGGCACCCAGCGTGGCCCGCGCCCGGACGGATCCGAACAGCCGCCTCACGGCGAGGTTTCCAGCCGGTACCCGGCCCCGCGCACGGTCCGGATCAGCCCCGCCCGCAGCTTCCGCCGCAGGGTGCTGACGTACACCTCGACGATGTTCGGATCACCCTCGTACGCGAAGTCCCAGACGTGCTCCAGGATCTCGGACTTGGACACCACCTCGCCGGCCCGCAGCACGAGCTGCTCCAGCACGGAGAACTCCTTGGCGGTGAGGGCGATCTCCTCCTCCCCCAGGAAGACCCGCCGGGCAGCCGTGTCCACCTTCAGATCCCCGTGCACATGCACGGGCGAGGCCCCCGCGCCCACCCCGCGCCGCCGCAGCAGCGCCTTGATCCGGGCGACGAGCACCACATACGAGAACGGCTTGGTCAGATAGTCGTCCGCGCCCGTGTCGAGCCCCTCGGCCTCGTCGTACTCGCCGTCCTTGGCGGTCAGCATCAGGATCGGCACCTCGTGCCCGGCGGCGCGCAGGGCGGCGCAGACCCGGTAGCCGTTGAGCCCCGGCAGCATGATGTCGAGGATCACCAGGTCGTACGTCCCTTCCGAGGCCTGGTGCAGCCCCTCCCGTCCGTCGTGGACGACGTCCACGGCGTACCCCTCGGCCGTCAGGCCCCTGGCGAGCGACAGGGCCAGCCGCTTCTCGTCCTCCACGATCAACAGGCGCATGGGTAAAGAGTGGCAAAGCCAGCCTGAAGATCCCTTCAGGGGGCTTCAGCTTCCTCTCAGCCTCCGTCGGCGACATTGAAGACGTCGAAAACGAAACGACTCGGGAGGAATCCGCATGAAGCGCAACATCGTGATCGCCGCTGTGACCGCTGCCGCTCTGATCGGAGGCGGTACGGCCACGGCTCTCGCGACCACGGGAGACGACAAGGGCTCGGCGCGGCAGGCGGCGAACACCCGGCTGGCGGACGACGACGGCCGTGACGACCGCGACGACGACACGCGGGTGGCTTCTGCCGATGTGACGGCGTCCGAGGCCATCGCCTCCGCGCTGAAGCACACGTCGGGCACGGCCGTCTCCGCGGAGCTGGACGACGAGGACGACAGCGACAAGGTGATCTGGAAGGTCGACGTCCTGTCCGGTGACAACACCTGGCACAGCGTGAGCGTCGACCCGTCCAACGGCAAGGTCCTCGGTTCGCACGCCGACGACGAGGACGACACGGCGCAGGTGCGGGCGGCGCTGAAGGGCTCTTCCGTGACGGCCGAGGAGGCCGCGAAGGCTGCCGCCGGCAAGGGCACGGTGACGTCCGTGGACCTGGACGAGGACGGCAGGAACAAGTCCTGGGAGGCCGAGACGCACAAGTCCGGCGGCGCCGAGCAGGACTGGAAGATCGACCTCAAGACAGGCAAGACCACGGCGGACCGCGCCGACGACCAGGACGACGACCAGGACTGACCACTCACTGCCTGTTTCCGACCGCCCCGGCGTCCGTGCTGACGCCGGGGCGTTACGCAACCCGGCGCCGCGGGGTGCCGCTTCTGTGGGACGGGTGCCGCCCCAGCGGCACGACTGCCCGCAGCTGGGTGAGCCACGACGCGCCCGCAGCCGCCGGACGGCGCAAGGGGACGTGTCGGGGGGTGTCCGCCCGCAGCGGTTGGCGCGTCAACGCCAGTCAGTCGGTAAGACACCCCATCGCGCCGTTCCGAGGACGGACACCCCCCGGCGCGGCCCCGACCCACACCGGGCGTCAGGCGAAGGCGCGCACCCCCACCGAAGCAGCCACGGGCCGCCGCTCAGCCCTCCGTCAACCCCGCGACCAGCTCATCAGCCGCCCGATAAGGATCCAGCTCCCCCGCCACGATCCGCTCGGCCAGAGCCCCGAGGCGCCGATCCCCGTGCAGGTCCCCGATCCGCTCCCGCAGCGCCGTCACCGCGATCGTCTCGACCTCCCGCGCCGCCCGGGACATCCGCCGCTCCGCGAGCACCCCCCGCTCCTCCATCCAGGCCCGGTGCTTCTCCAGCGCCTCGACGACCTCGTCCATGCCCTCCCCGCGCGCGGCGACCGTCTTCACGATCGGGGGACGCCAGTCACCCGGCCCCCGCGCCTCCCCCAGCCCCAGCATGTGGTTCAGCTCGCGAGCCGTCGCATCGGCCCCGTCCCGGTCGGCCTTGTTCACGACGTACACGTCACCGATCTCCAGGATCCCGGCCTTGGCCGCCTGGATCCCGTCCCCCATCCCCGGCGCGAGCAGCACGACGGACGTGTCCGCCTGCGAGGCGATCTCCACCTCCGACTGCCCGACCCCCACCGTCTCGACGAGGATCACGTCGCACCCGGCGGCGTCCAGCACCCGGATGGCCTGCGGCGCGGCCCACGCGAGCCCGCCCAGATGCCCGCGCGTCGCCATGGAGCGGATGTACACGCCCGGGTCGGACGCGTGCTCCGACATCCGCACCCGGTCCCCGAGCAGCGCACCGCCCGAGAACGGGGACGACGGGTCGACGGCGAGCACGCCGACCCGCTTGCCCTGCTTGCGGTACGCGGAGACCAGCGCCGAGGTCGACGTGGACTTGCCGACCCCGGGCGACCCGGTCAGCCCCACCACATACGCGTTGCCCGCCAACGGCGCCAGCGCCGCCATGACCTCCCTGAGCTGCGGGGACGCCCCCTCCACCAGGGAGATCAGCCGGGCCACGGCCCGCGGCCGGCCCTCCCTGGCCTGGGCGACCAGCGTGGAGACGTCCTGCATCACAGCTCCGTTCGGGTGAGGGAGGTCCAAGAACCGGTGCTCAGCTCTTCGGTACCCGCACGATCAGCGCGTCACCCTGACCACCGCCACCGCACAGCGCGGCCGCGCCCACGCCACCGCCCCGCCGCTTCAGCTCCAGCGCGAGATGCAGCACGAGACGCGCACCGGACATCCCGATCGGGTGACCCAGGGCAATGGCACCGCCGTTGACATTCACCTTTTCGGTGGACACCCCGAGGTCCTTCATCGACTGCACGGCAACCGCCGCGAACGCCTCGTTGATCTCGATGAGGTCGAGGTCCGAGACCTCCAGCCCCTCCTTCTTGAGCGCGTGCAGGATCGCGTTGGACGGCTGGGACTGGAGCGAGTTGTCCGGCCCGGCCACGTTCCCGTGCGCCCCGATCTCGGCGATCCACTCCAGGCCGAGCTCCTGCGCCTTGGCCTTGCTCATCACGACCACGGCGGCGGCACCGTCGGAGATCTGCGACGCGGAACCGGCCGTGATCGTGCCGTCCTTGGAGAAGGCGGGGCGCAACTTGCCCAGCGACTCCACCGTCGTGTCGCCCCGGATGCCCTCGTCCTTGCTGAACAGCACCGGGTCGCCCTTGCGCTGCGGGATCTCGACCGGCGTGATCTCGGCCTCGAACAGGCCGTTCTTCTGCGCGGCGGCGGCCCGCTGGTGCGACAGCGCGGCGATCTCGTCCTGCTCGGCCCGGCCGATGCCGAGGCGCGTGTTGTGCTTCTCCGTCGACTCGCCCATGGCGACGCCCTCGAAGGAGTCGGTCAGCCCGTCGTACGCCATGGCGTCGAGCATCTGGACCGCGCCGTACTTGAAGCCCTCACGGGACTTCGGCAGCAGGTGCGGGGCGTTGGTCATGGACTCCTGGCCGCCGGCGACGACCACGTCGAATTCACCCGCGCGGATCAACTGATCCGCGAGCGCGATCGCGTCGAGCCCGGACAGACACACCTTGTTGATGGTCAGCGCCGGCACGTTCATCGGGATGCCCGCCTTGACCGCGGCCTGGCGCGCCGGGATCTGCCCCGCCCCGGCCTGGAGCACCTGGCCCATGATCACGTACTGCACCTGGTCGCCGCCGATCCCCGCACGGTCGAGGGCGGCCTTGATCGCGAAGCCGCCGAGGTCGGCTCCGGAGAAGGGCTTCAGCGAGCCCAGCAGCCGTCCCATGGGCGTACGCGCGCCCGAGACGATCACCGAGCTGTTCGCTCCAGAAGTTCCAGAAGTCATGAGCTGCGATCCCCTTACCGGCTGCACAGCCGAGGAGTGAACGAGGGTTTACTTCGAATGTACTGAGTGGCACTCCGTGCCGTCATCGGGCTGTCGGTGTGATCGCGCGCACGTTGCGTAACCACCGCCGGAGCGCTGCACTGAATCCATGCTGACGCGAATCGACCACATCGGGATCGCCTGTTTCGACCTCGACAAGACTGTCGAGTTCTACCGTGCCACCTACGGCTTCGAGGTGTTCCACTCCGAGGTCAACGAGGAGCAGGGCGTGCGCGAGGCCATGCTCAAGATCAACGACACGTCCGACGGCGGCGCCTCGTACCTCCAGCTCCTGGAGCCGACCCGCGAGGACTCCACCGTCGCGAAGTGGCTCGCGAAGAACGGGGAGGGCGTCCACCACATCGCCTTCGGCACGGCGGACGTCGACGGGGACGCCGCGGAGATCAAGGACAAGGGCGTACGCGTGCTCTACGAAGAGCCGCGACGCGGCTCCATGGGGTCACGGATCACCTTCCTGCACCCCAAGGACTGCCATGGCGTACTGACAGAACTGGTCACTTCGGCGCCTGTTGAGTCACCTGAGCACTGACCCTCGTACATAGGGGCCGGTAGGGTTGGGTGCGGTCGCCGCTCAGCCAGGGTGACCGCGGTCCCGCCGTGCGACGGCAGGACCACCGGGGTCCGGGTTTCGGGGGAAGAGCGTCGGGGCAGCAGCCCGTGCTCCGCCGATGATCTGACACCATTCCCCGGGGGCCCCGTTCGGCGGATGGACGGAGCTCGTTCGGAAAGAGTTGCGACCAGGGGACGGATGGGACCGCGCAGTGCGGGGCTACGAGAGCCAGGAGCGAGAGCCGGCGGCTGACGTCGACCACCTCTCTCGGTTCGAAGCCGAGATGAAGCGGCTGAAGACCGAACGGGAAAAGGCGATCCAGCACGCCGAGGACCTCGGCTACCAGGTCGAGGTGCTGCGCGCCAAGCTGCACGAGGCGCGGCGCACCATCATGTCCCGGCCCTCCTTCGACGGGGGCGACATCGGCTGGCAGGCCGAGCAGTTGCTGCGCAACGCGCAGATGCAGGCCGACCAGATCCGCGCGGACGCCGACCGCGAGCTGAGCGAGGCCCGGGCTCAGACCCAGCGGATCCTCCAGGAGCACGCCGAGCAGGCGGCCCGCCTCCAGGCGGAGCTGCACCAGGAGGCGGTGACCCGCCGCCAGCAGCTGGACCAGGAACTGGCCGAGCGCCGCCAGACGGTCGAGTCGCACGTCAACGAGAACGTGGCGTGGGCGGAGCAGCTGCGGGCCCGCACCGAGCAGCAGGCCCGCCGGCTGCTGGAGGAGTCCCGCGCCGAGGCCGAGCAGGCCCTGGCCACCGCCCGTGCGGAGGCCGAGCGGCTGACCACCGAGGCCCGGCAGCGGCTGACGGGCGCGGCCGAGGAGGCCCGCGCCGAGGCCGAGCAGATCCTGCGGCGCGCCCGCACGGACGCCGAGCGGCTGCTCAACGCCGCCTCCACACAGGCCCAGGAGGCCACCGACCACGCCGAGCAGCTGCGCACGTCCACGGCCACGGAGTCGGAGTCGGCGCGCCGCCGGGCCCAGGAGCTGAGCAAGGCCGCCGAGCAGCGGATGACCGAGGCCGAGGAGGCGCTGCGCAAGGCGCAGGCCGAGGCGGACAAGGTGGTCACGGAGGCCAAGGAGGCCGCCGCCAAGGCCCTGGCGAGCGCCGAGTCGGCGAACGAGACGCGCACGCGCACGGCCAAGGAGCAGGTCGCCCGGCTGGTCGAGGAGGCCACGAAGGAGGCCGAGAACACCAAGTCCGAGGCCGAGCAGCTCGTCGCCGACGCCCGCGCCGAGGCCGAGAAGATCGTCGCGGAGGCCGCGGAGAAGGCCCGTACGCTCACCGCCGAGGAGACCGCGACCCAGCTGTCCAAGGCGGCCCGGACCGCCGAGGAGGTCCTCAACAAGGCGTCGGAGGACGCCAAGAAGACCACCAAGGCCGCGGCCGAGGAGGCCGAGCGGATCCGCAAGGAGGCCGAGGCCGAGGCGGACCGGCTGCGCGCCGAGGCGCACGACATCGCCGAGCAGCTCAAGGGCGCGGCGAAGGACGACACCAAGGAGTACCGCGCCAAGACGGTCGAGCTGCAGGAGGAGGCCCGCCGGCTGCGCGGCGAGGCCGAGCAGCTGCGGGCCGACGCGGTCGACGAGGGCGAGAAGATCCGCGCCGAGGCCCGCAAGGAGGCCGTGGCGCAGATCGAGGAGGCGGCGAAGTCCGCCGAGGAGCTGCTCGCCAAGGCCAAGGCCGACGCGGACGAGCTGCGCACGACCGCCCAGACGGACAGCGAGAAGGTCCGCACCGAGGCGATCGAGCGGGCGACGACCCTGCGCCGGCAGGCCGAGGAGACCCTCCAGCGCACCCGGCAGGAGGCCGAGCGGCACCGCGAGGAGGTCATCGAGCAGGCCGAGTCCCTCAAGGCGGACGCCGAGCGGGCGGCGCGGGAGCTGCAGGAGGAGACCGAGCGGGCCATGGAGGCCCGTCGCGCGGAGGCCGCCGAGGAGCTGACGCGGCTCCAGACCGAGGCCCAGGAGCGGCTGGCGGCCGCCGAGCAGGCGCTGTCGGACGCCCGGGAGGAGGCCGCGCGGATCCGCCGCGAGGCCGCCGAGGAGAACGAGCGGCTGCGCGCCGAGGCCGCCGAGCGGATCCGTACGCTCCAGCAGCAGGCCGAGGCGGAGGCCGAACGGCTGCGCGACGAGGCCGCGTCCGACGCGTCCGCGGCGCGCGCCGAGGGCGAGGCCGTCGCCGTACGCCTGCGCTCGGAGGCCGCGAGCGAGGCCGAGCGGCTGAAGTCGGAGGCGCAGGAGAGCGCCGACCGGATGCGCGCGGAGGCCCAGGCCGCCGCCGAGCGGCTCGCCACGGAGGCGTCCGAGACGCTGGCCGCCGCCCAGGAGGAGGCCAACCGGCGCCGCCGCGAGGCCGAGGAACTCCTCGGCAGCGCCCGGCAGGAGGCCGACCAGGAGCGCGAGCGGGCCCGCGAGCAGAGCGAGGAGCTGCTGGCCTCGGCGCGCAAGCGCGTGGAGGAGGCCCAGACCGAGGCCGTACGGCTGGTCGAGGAGGCCGACCGGCGGGCCACGGAGATGGTGTCGGCGGCCGAGCAGCACGCGCAGCAGGTCCGGGACTCCGTCGCGGGGCTGCACGAGCAGGCCCAGGAGGAGATCGCCGGGCTGCGCAGCGCCGCGGAGCACGTGGCGGACCGTACGCGGCGGGAGGCCCAGGAGGAGGCGGACCGCGTCCGCGCCGACGCCTACGCCGAGCGGGAGCGGGCGAGCGAGGACGCGGGCCGGCTGCGGCGCGCGGCGCACGAGGAGTCCGAGGCCGCCAAGGCGCTCGCCGAGCGGACGATGTCCGAGGCGATCGCGGAGGCGGAGCGGATCCGCACGGAGGTCGCCGAGCACGCCCAGCGGGTGCGCACGGAGGCGTCGGACACCATCGCCGAGGCCGAGCAGAGCGCCGCGCGCACCCGGGCGGACGCCCGCGAGGACGCCAACCGCATCCGGTCGGACGCGGCGACGCAGGCGGACACCCTCATCACCGAGGCGCGCAGCGAGGCGGAGCGGCTCACGACCGAGACGGTCCAGGAGACCGACCGGCTGCGGATGGAGACGGTCACCGAGGCCGAGCGGGTCCGTACGGAGGCCATCTCCGAGGCGGAGCGCGTCCGTTCCGAGGCGGCCGCGGAGGCCGAGCGGCTGCGGTCCGAGTCGGTCGCCAAGGCCGACCAGCTGATCGGGGAGGCCACCGGCGAGGCGGAGCGGCTGCGCGCCGAGGCCGCCGAGACGGTCGGCTCCGCCCAGCAGCACGCCGAGCGGGTCCGCAGCGAGGCCGAGCGCGTCAAGGCCGACGCGGAGGCGGAGGCGGAGCGGCTCGTGGCGTCGGCACGCGAGGAGGCCGACCGCACGCTGGACGAGGCCCGCAAGGACGCCAACAAGCGGCGCTCCGAGGCGGCCGAGCAGGTCGACAAGCTCATCTCGGAGACCACGGCCGAGGCGGACAAGCTGCTCACGGAGGCGCAGCAGCAGGCGCACAAGACCACCGCGGAGGCCGAGTCGCAGGCCGACACGATGGTGGGCGCGGCCCGTACGGAGGCCGACCGGATCGTGTCCGAGGCGACGGTCGAGGGCAACTCGCTGGTGGAGAAGGCCCGTACGGACGCGGACGAGCTGCTGGTCGGCGCGCGCCGGGACGCCACGCAGATCCGGGAGCGGGCCGAGGAGCTGCGCGACCGCATCACGGCGGAGATCGAGGAGCTGCACGAGCGGGCCCGCCGCGAGTCGGCCGAGACGATGAAGTCGGCGGGCGACCGCTGCGACGCGCTCGTCAAGGCCGCCGAGGAGCAGCTCGCGAAGGCGCAGGCGCAGGCCAAGGAGATCGTGTCGGAGGCCAACTCCGAGGCGGGCAAGGTCCGTATCGCCGCCGTGAAGAAGGCCGAGGGGCTGCTCAAGGAGGCCGAGCAGAAGAAGACCACGCTGGTCCGGGAGGCCGAGGAGCTCAAGGCCGAGGCGATCCGCGAGGCCAAGCGTACGGTCGAGGAGGGCAAGCGCGAGCTGGAGGTCCTGGTCCGCCGCCGCGAGGACATCAATGCCGAGATCTCCCGTGTCCAGGACGTCCTGGAGGCGTTGGAGTCCTTCGAGGCCCCGTCCACGGCCAAGGACAACGGGGTCAAGGCGGGCGCGGCGGTCGGCGCACCCCGTTCGGGTGGCAAGTCCTCGGAAAGCTAGCGAAGCGGGGCGAATCCGGTGTGTGCTGGGGTCTTTGACCAAGTCTTTGGCAAGCAGTCTGACGGTCAGCCACCCAAAAGGGGTCTCATTTTGCAGACCAAACGCGCATCCGCTCGATGACACACCGTTCCGGCCCCTAGGATTCCACCTATCACCTCACCGGTCTCATTCGACAGGAACCCCATGAGCGACACTTCCCCCTACGGCTTCGAGCTTGTGCGGCGTGGGTACGACCGCGCTCAGGTGGACGAACGTATCTCCAAGCTCGTCTCCGACCGTGACAGCGCTCTCGCCCGCATCACCGCTCTGGAAAAGCGCATCGAGGAGCTCCACCTCGAGACGCAGAACGCCCAGGCCCAGATCAGCGACGCCGAGCCGTCCTACGCGGGCCTCGGCGCGCGCGTGGAGAAGATCCTCCGCCTCGCCGAGGAAGAGGCGAAGGACCTGCGCGAGGAGGCCCGGCGCGCGGCCGAACAGCACCGCGAACTCGCCGAGTCGGCCGCCCAGCAGGTGCGCAACGACGCCGAGGCGTACTCCGCGGAGCGCAAGGCCAAGGCCGAGGACGAGGGCCTGCGGATCGTCGAGAAGGCCAAGAGCGACGCGGCCCAGCTGCGTGCCGAGGCGCAGAAGGACGCGCAGTCCAAGCGCGAGGAGGCGGACGCCCTCTTCGAGGAGACCCGCGCCAAGGCCGCGCAGGCCGCCGCCGACTTCGAGACGAATCTGGCCAAGCGCCGCGAGCAGTCCGAGCGCGACCTGGCCTCCCGTCAGGCCAAGGCCGAGAAGCGCCTCGCCGAGATCGAGCACCGTGCCGAGCAGCTGCGCCTGGAGGCGGAGAAGCTGCGCACGGACGCCGAGCGCCGCGCCCGCCAGACGGTGGAGACGGCTCAGCGCCAGGCCGAGGACATCGTGGCCGACGCCAACGCCAAGGCCGACCGCATCCGTTCGGAATCCGAGCGCGAGCTGGCCGCCCTCACCAACCGCCGCGACAGCATCAACGCCCAGCTGACGAACGTCCGCGAGATGCTCGCGACGCTCACGGGCGCCGCGGTGGCCGCCGCCGGTACGCCGGCCGAGGACGAGCCGATCTCCCGTGGGGTCCCGGCCCAGCAGTCCCGGTAACAGCCCGGCATACGGAGTCTGAATCTCCGCAAAGCCCTCTGCCGCTCGGGTGGCAGAGGGCTTTGTCCCGTTCTAGCGTGGCGGCATGATTGAGCTCGAGGGGCTGACCAAGCGGTACGGCGAGAAGGTGGCGGTCAACAACCTGTCCTTCACCGTCAGACCGGGCATCGTCACCGGCTTCCTCGGACCGAACGGCGCCGGCAAGTCCACGACCATGCGGATGATCCTGGGTCTCGACCACCCGACCGCCGGCGACGTCCGCATCGACGGCAAGCACTACCAACAGCTCAAGGACCCGCTGACGTACATCGGCGCCCTGCTGGAGGCCAAGGCCTGGCACGGCGGGCGCAGCGCCTACAACCATCTGCTGTGCCTCGCGCAGAGCAACGGCATCCCGAAGCAGCGGGTGGGCGAGGTGCTGGAGACGGTCGGGCTGACGGCGGTCGCGAAGAAGAAGACCAAGGGCTTCTCGATGGGCATGGGGCAGCGGCTCGGCATCGCGGCCGCGCTGCTCGGCGACCCGCGGATCCTGATGTTCGACGAGCCGGTCAACGGCCTCGACCCCGAGGGCATCCACTGGATCCGCACCCTGATGAAGTCGCTCGCCGCGCAGGGCCGGACCGTGTTCGTCTCCTCCCACCTGATGAGCGAGATGGCCCTGACGGCCGATCATCTCGTCGTCATCGGGCAGGGGCGGCTGCTCGCGGACACCTCCATGGCCGACTTCATCGACCGGAACTCACGGTCGTACGTCCGGGTCCGCACACCGCAGCGGGAGCGGCTGCTGGACGTGCTGCACCAGGCCGGCATCGTCGTCGTCGAGAGCGGTGACGGGGTGCTGGAGGTGGACGGCGGCAAGGCCGAGCAGATCGGCGAGCTGGCGGCGCAGCACCGGATCACGCTGCACGAGCTGAGCCCGCAACAGGCGTCGCTGGAGGAGGCCTTCATGCGGCTGACGGCGGAGTCGGTGGAGTACCACGCACACAGCGAGACGAGCGCCGAGCCGCCACCGCAGCAGTGGGGCGACGGCTGGGGGAGGGGCTGACATGGCGGCTACGCAGGTCGTACGGTCGGAGTGGACCAAGATCCGGTCAGTGGCGTCCACGGTGTGGACACTGTCGCTGGTGGTGGTCGTGACGGTCGCCCTCGGCATGCTGATCTCGGCCCTGTCGAAGAACGAGTTCGACTCTATGGGCGCGCAGCAGCGGGCGGAGTTCGACCCGACGTTCATCAGCTTCGCGGGGATGAGCCTCGGCCAGCTGGCGATGATCGTGTTCGGGGTGCTGGTCGTGTCGAACGAGTACAGCACCGGCATGATCCGCAGTTCGCTGGCCGCGGTGCCGCAGCGCGGCTCCCTCCTGTTCAGCAAGATCGCGGTCGCCACCGCGCTCGCCCTCCTGGTCGGCCTCGTCACCAGCTTCGCCGCCTTCTTCCTGGGGCAGGCGATGCTCGGCGAGCACCGGGCGGACATCGGCGATCCGGGGGTGCTGCGGGCCGTGTTCGGCGGCGGCCTCTACATGGCCCTGATCGCGATGTTCTCCATGGGCGTCGCCACGATGCTGCGCTCGCCGATGCTGTCGCTGGGCATCCTGATGCCGTTCTTCTTCCTGATCTCCAACATCCTGGGCAACGTCGACGCGACGAAGAAGGTCGGCCGGTTCCTGCCCGACCAGGCCGGCAGCAGGATCATGCAGGTGGTGCCGCCCCTCGACGACGACACTCCGTACGGGCCCTGGGGCGGCCTGGGGATCATGGGGCTGTGGGTGCTCGCGGCGCTGATCGGCGGCTATGTGCTGCTGAAGAAGCGGGACGCCTAGGGGCTGTCGTTTGGATCACGCCGCAGACGCGGGGTCTGGCACGCACATCTGCCGCGTTGTCG
>NZ_BMWC01000019.1 GCF_014651035.1 Streptomyces lomondensis | reverse complement strand
ATGGTCACCCTCGCCTGCCTACAACTCTGGCTCCCCTGACATTGCGGACACGACCTAGGGCCTGTCGTTTGGATCACGCCGCAGACGCGGGGTCTGGCACGCGCATCTGCCGCGTTGTCGTCGGTTGCCGACTCCCCCAAGCTCTCGACTTCGCTCGAGCAGGGGGGACCCCCATCGCGTCGACGCCCTCCTCCGCCTTGCAGCTGCACGCACCAGACCCCGCTCACCGGCACTGAACAGCACCGTCACTTCCCTGCGACCTGATCCAAACGACAGGCCCTAGGGGCAGGCCCGTGCCCGTGGAGGGCGGGCCCCGCCCCTACGCCGTCTCGGCCAGGATCTCCGCGATCACATGGCGGGAGTTCTCCGCGACCGGCGGGTTGGTCTCCCAGTAGTACGGCAGCGCGATGACCGCGATCGACAGGGCCCAGCCCCGGCCCCGGGCCCACTCGGCCTCGCCGGCGCCCACCGCCTCGCGGAAGACGCCGCGGACCTCGGCGGGCAGCACGCACCAGGCGCTGATCAGATCGACGGCCGGGTCGCCCACCCCCACCGTCCCGAAGTCGATCACGGCGCTCAGCCGTCCGCCCGTGACCAGCAGGTTCCCGGCCATCAGATCGCCGTGCGCCCAGACCGGCGGCCCGGTGTACTCCGGGGCCCGCAGTGCCTCCTCCCACGCCTTCGCCACCGCCGCGGTGTCGACCCGGCCCGCCAGTTGCGCGAGCGCCTCGCGCAGGAAGGAGTCCCGGGTCGCCAGCGGCACTCCCCGGTAGCCGAGAGGGCCCTGCGAGGCGTCCTTGCGGCGCAGGGCCCTGACGTACGCCGCCAGGTCCTCGGCGAGCCGCTCGGGCTCCTCGAGCGCCCCGGGCACCGGGTTGCGGCCGTCCAGCCAGCCGTACACCGACCAGGGCCAGGGGAAGGCCTCACCGGGCTCGCCCTGCCCGAGAGGTTCCGGCGAGGCGGCGGGCAGCCCCGGGCCCAGCCGGGGCAGCCAGCGCAGTTCGTGCGTGATGGCGTCGACCGCGCGGGGATGCCGGGGGAGCCGGACGACCTTGTCCTCGCCGAGGCGGAACATGGCGTTCTCCGTCCCGGAGGACTCCAGGCGCCGCAGGGGCTGCCCCGCCCACCGCGGGAACTGCTCCGTGACCAGCCGGCCGACGAGCGAGACGTCGAGAGCGACCTCGTCCTCGTGCATTCGCAGCGCACACATGGCGACCATTCGAGCGGTCAACGCGCCGACTGTCGAATGGTTTTGGTGATCTCCCGGGCGATCCGCAGGATTCCGGGGGAGCGGACCGGGCAGGGCTTCGGCTTGGACGTCGTGGGAGCCAGGCAGAAGTGCAGGTAGTCGTCGTCGCGGTGCAGGGCCGTACGGTCGCGGGACGGCTGGGTGCAGTAGTCCGGGTGGGCGCGCTCGTGGGCCGTGCACGGCAGGTACTGCGTCCAGGTGTAGCGGCCGGCGGCCGGGCTCACCGCCTTTCCGGCGTCCGCCACGACGTCGCCCGAGGCGGCGGCCCGCTGCTCGTAGAGCGCGTTGACGCGCCGGACCCGGTCGGGGGTGATCGGGTCCGGGCCCTGCGACACCCAGACGATCGTCGGGCGGGTGCCGCCCCCGGCCGCGGCGATCTGCTCGGTGAGCCGGCGCGCGTCGGCGGCGTACCGGGTGAAGTACCGGGCCGGGGACTTGTCGTAGGTGATGCCGTCCATGCACGGCGTGTAGCCCCAGGAGTTCCCCCAGAACTGGAGCACCACGAAGTCGGGCCGCAGCCGGCGCACCAGCGCGGCGGCCTTGTCGGCGGCCGGCACCAGGGACCGGTCGGCCGTGCCCTCCAGGTAGTCGCACAGCGTGGTGCCGGAGTACGGGGCGCTGGTGTACTCCGCCTTCGGGTCCCGGCGTAACTCCTCCCCGAGGACCTTCTGGCCCTCCATCGCCAGGGAGTCGCCGAGGTACAGCACCTTGGGCGCCCTCCTCGGTTCCGCTCCCGGGGAGACGGGGGCGCGCTGGTGGGTGGTGGCCGACGTGCGCGGCGCGGTCGGCGGCGGCCCCTCCGGCGCGGACTCCGGATCCCCGCACGCGCCGAGCAGCACCCCGGCCAGCAACGCCCCCACGACCCACGGCTTTCGCATACGGCAACTCCCGCCCCCGCCACCGAAACGGCACTCAGGCAAGCACAGCCGGGCGCCGGGGGGAAGACGTACGCCGGACGCGGTGGCTCACACGCGGTCGGCAAAGGGGGCTGGAATGGCCGACGGGGCCGGCGCCTCACGACAGGTCGTTCACCAGCACCGCCGCCCCGTCGAACCGCCCCGCCTTCAGATCCGCGAGCGCCTGCGCCGCCCGCGACATCGGATACGGGTGCGTGGTCGCGCGGACCCCGAACCGGGTGGCCAGAGCGAGGAACTCGCGCCCGTCCGCACGCGTGTTGGAGGCGACGCTGCGCAGCTCCTTCTCGTAGAACAGCTCGGTCTCGTAGTGCAGGGGAGGCGTGTCGGTGAGGTGGATACCGGCGACGGCCAGGACCCCACCCCGGTCGAGGGCGCGCAGCGCGACCGGGACCAGGGTGCCGACCGGGGCGAACAGGATCGCGCTGTCCAGGCGCTCCGGCGGCGGCGCGTACGCGTCCTGCGCGGAGGCGGCACCCAGCTCCAGCGCCAGCCGCCGGGCGGCCGCGCCCCGCGTCATGACATGCACCCGCGCGCCCTCGGCCAGCGCCACCTGCGCGCACAGATGGGCGCTGCCCCCGAAGCCGTACAGCCCGAGCCGTCCGCCGGGCGGCAGCGCGGCCCGCCGCAGCGCGCGGTGGCCGATGATGCCCGCGCACAGCAGGGGCGCCAAGGCCACGTCCGGCGCGTCGTCCGGGAGCCGGTAGGCGAACGCCGCCGGCACCGTCGTGTACTCCGCGTAGCCGCCGTCGGCGTACCAGCCCGTGTACTCGGAGCGGGGGCAGAGGTTCTCCGCGCCCCGCGCGCAGTAGGCGCAGGAGCCGTCCGTGCGGCGCAGCCAGGCGACGCCGACCCGGTCGCCCGGGGCGAAGCCGCTCACCGCCGGCCCCGCCCCGGCCACCACCCCGACGATCTCGTGGCCGGGCGTGACACCCACCCGGTGCAGGGGCAGATCACCCTCGGTGACGTGCAGGTCGGTGCGGCAGACCCCGCAGGCCCGAACGCGCACCAGCAGCTCGTCCTCCGCCGGGACCGGCACCGGCTTCTCGACCAGCCGGAGCGACCCCTCCTCGACCGGACCCGGCCGTACCACCGACCACGCGCGCATCGCCCTGTCCATGCCCGTCCCATCCCGTCGAGGCCTCCCCCTGCCAGTCTGCGGCGGGCCCGCCCGTTCGGCGCGCGGGTCGGCCCAGCGGTGACTAGCGTGAGGAAACGGACCATTCACCCGTCCGGAGAGGGCCGCAGCCATGGCCGTGCAACCTGAAGGAACCCCCTGCTGGGCCGACGCGATGTTCAGCGACCTCGAAGGGGCCAAGAGCTTCTACGGAGACGTCCTCGGCTGGACCTTCGCCGAGGCGTCGACGGAGTTCGGCAACTACACCGAGGCCTACGCGAACGGCAAGGCGGCCGCCGCCGTCGTCCCGCCGATGCCCGGCCAGGAGGGCCTGTCCCAGTGGTGCCTGTACTTCGCGTCCCAGGACGCCGCCGGCACCGCCGCCCGGATCCGCGACCACGGCGGTGACGTGCTGATGGAGCCGATGCGGGTCGGGGACTTCGGCACCATGTGCCTGGCCCGCGATCCGAGCGGCGTCGTCTTCGGCGTCTGGCAGGCCGGCACCCACGAGGGCTTCGAGGTGATGGCCGAGCCGGGCGGCTACGTCTGGGCGGAGGTCTTCACCCGCGAGCCCGAGAAGTCCGACGCGTTCTTCCCCGCCGTCTTCTCCTACCGGCAGCGGACCATGGAGCACGAGGAGATGGACTTCCGGATCTACGACCTCGGCGACCGCACCGTGCTGGGCCGCATGCAGATGACGGAGGAGTTCCCGCCCGAGGTGCCGCCGTACATCAACGTCTACTTCACCGTCGAGGACTGCGACGACGCCGTGGCGAAGGCGACCAAGCTCGGCGGCGTCCTGCGCTTCGGCCCGATGGACACGCCGTTCGGCCGGTTCGCGACCCTCAGCGACCCGCAGGGCGCCAACTTCTCGGTGATCGACATCACGCGGACCGAGGGGGAGATGCCGGAGCTGACCGACGTGTCGTAGCCACCCGGCCCTCGCGGCCGGGCGGCCCGCGCGGCCATGGCATGATCGGGGCCATGCGTGAACGTGTTGTGGCCGCGTGCGACGGGGCTTCGAAGGGAAACCCCGGGCCCGCGGGCTGGGCCTGGGTCGTCGCCGACGCTGCCGAGACGCCGGTGCGGTGGGAGGCGGGGCCGCTCGGCAGGGCCACCAACAACGTCGCGGAACTCACCGCGCTGGAGCGCCTGCTGACGGCTACCGACCCGGACGTGCCGCTGGAGATCCGCATGGACTCGCAGTACGCGATGAAGGCCGTCACCACCTGGCTGCCCGGCTGGAAGCGCAACGGCTGGAAGACGGCCGCCGGCAAGCCGGTCGCCAACCAGGACCTCGTGGTGCGCATCGACGAACTGCTGGACGGCCGCTCGGTCGAGTTCCGCTACGTCCCCGCCCACCAGGTCGACGGCGACCGGCTCAACGACTTCGCCGACCGCGCCGCCAGCCAGGCCGCCACCGTCCAGGAGCCCGCGGGCAGCGGCCTCGGTTCCCCCGAGCCGCCGCCCGCCCCGGACACCCCGGCCAAGGCCCCGCGCACCCGCCCGCGCGGCGGCACGTCCCGCACCAGCAAGACATCCGCCGCGAAGGGCTCCTCGCGCACGATCAAGGCCAAGTTCCCCGGCCGCTGCCAGTGCGGCCGCTCGTACGCGGCCGGCGAGCCCATCGCCAAGAACGACAGCGGCTGGGGCCACCCGGAGTGCCGCACGGGCGCGACCGTCTGAGCAGCCGGTCCTAGACGTCGAACGTGTAGTGCGGCGTGTGGTCCAGCAGATCCGCGGGGCTCATGTCGTGCCACGGCCGCATCGTCTCGCGCAGGTCGATCACGTTCGGCGTGCCCGTGGCCGGCAGATAGCCGGAGCCGGGGTGCCGGCGCTGCCACTCGGCCCACAGCTTGTCTATGTAGGCGTGGTGCAGCCAGAACACCGGGTCGTTGGGGGAGACCCCGGTGGCCATCTGCCCGCCGACCCAGACGTGGACCCGGTTGTGCAGATTGACCCCCCGCCACCCTTCGAGGTGGTTGCGGAAGCCGTCCGAGGCGCTGTTCCAGGGCGCCATGTCGTACGTCGGCATCGACAGCACCGACTCGACCTCGGCCCGCGTCGGCAGCTGACGGCCCCCGGATCCGAGGGAGCGGCGCAGGAACGTACGGCCGTCGACCCGCACGGTGATCGGCCAGTTCCCGCTCGACGCGGAGAACGGCCCGTCCGTCACCCGGCCGTCCCGCTCGCGCCCGGTGCCGCCGAGGAAGTCGGGCGCCCACAGCGAGGCGCGCGGCGTACGGTCGACGGTCCAGTCCCAGTACGGCAGAGTCACCGACGCGTCCACCGACTGCAGCGCCCGCTCGAACTCCAGGAGGAATCTTCGGTGCCAGGGCAGGAAGGACGGTGAACGGTGGCCCGTCCGCTCGCCGTCGTCGGTGTCGGAGACGATGAACGCGTTGTGCGTGGTGACGAACTCGTCGTAGCGGCCGGTGCGCTTCAGCTCGATCAACGCGGCGACGAAGCGCCGCTTCTCGTCGGCGGTCAGGGCGGACTGGTTCTTGCGGACAGCCATGTGCGGGTGCTCCAGATGCCTTGCGGGGCGGGTCAGTTGGCGGGGAAGGGCAGCAGCGGCGCGCCTTGCAGCTCGTCGACCGCGGCCCGGGCGGCGGCGCGCGGGGTGGGCACCGGGTCGTAGTGGCTGACGACGCTGATCCAGCTGCCGTCGGCGTTGCGCATCACGTGCAGCTCCACCCCGTCGACGAACACCGCGTATCCCGCGCCGTGGTGGTGGTGACCGGACCCGGAGGCCGGCCGGCCCTGTATCCGGCGGCCCTTGTAGACCTCGTCGAAGGTCGCGGGGGAGTCGTGGTGCCCGGCGGCGGTCGCCACCGGGGCGATGGCCGGCAGGGTTCCCGCGGCCGTGGCGAGGGCGGCCGCGGCGGTGAGCGCGCGGCGACGGCTGAGTTCCGGCATCCGGACCTCCTGGGTGCGTTCGGCTGATGACCCCGCATGCCTATCGGCCCCCTCGGTAACGGGAGAAATCCCCACGAGGCGGTTGGCTGTGATCCAGGCAATTCCGCTTATGTCGTGCAAGGTTGAATCAAGATGATCTTGCCGTCAGGGGCGCGTGCGCGGGCGTGGAAGGGGAAGTTCCGCTCGCGAGTAGCGCTGTGGCGGTTGTTTCTCCCTGGGCGTTCCGCGGCTCGTGGTGCGTGTCACGCCGCGAAACTGACGCGAAACGACGGTTCGGTCGATGATGCTTTTGTCCTGCTACTCTGCGTCCTCAATCGACAGCTCTCGGTAATCCTCAGGGGTGTGCGTGAAGGTCGCCTGTGTCGGTGGCGGGCCCGCCGGTCTGTATCTCTCGATCCTGCTCAAGCGGCAGGACCCGTCCCACGACATCACCGTCCACGAACGCGACCCGGAGGGCTCGACCTACGGCTGGGGCGTGACGTACTGGCGCGGACTGCTGGACCAACTCCACGAGCGGGACCCGGAGTCGGCGCGCGCCCTGGACGCCGGTTCCGTCCGGTGGTGCGACGGCGTCGACCACGTCCGGGACCTGACGGCCCGGCACAGCGGCGACCAGGGCCACGGCATCGGCCGCCACCGCCTCCTGGAGATCCTTGCCGCCCGGGCCCGCGCCCTCGGTGTACGCCTCGCGTACGAGTCCGAGATCGGCCCCGGGACGCTGCCCGACGCCGACCTGGTCGTGGCGGCCGACGGCGTCCGCAGCGCCCTGCGCACCCGCCACGCGGCACACTTCGGCACCCGGCTCACGGCCGGCCGCAACCCCTACGTCTGGCTCGGCACCACCAAGGTCTTCGACGCCTTCACCTTCGCCTTCGTGGAGACCGGCCACGGCTGGATCTGGTGCTACGGCTACCCCTACGGCCCCGACCGCAGCACCTGCGTCGTCGAGTGCGCACCCGGCACCTGGACCGGACTCGGCCTCGACCGCGCGAGCGAGGCCGAGGGGCGGGCCCTGCTGGAGAGGCTCTTCGCCGGCGTCCTGGACGGCCACCCCCTGCTGGGCCGCCCCGGCGGCACCCCCTGGCAGACCTTCCGCACCCTGATCAACCGCACCTGGCACCACGGCAACCTGGTCCTGCTCGGCGACGCCGCCCACACCACCCACTACTCCATCGGCGCCGGCACCACCCTCGCCCTGGAGGACGCGATCGCCCTGGCCGCGGCACTGCGCGAGCACGCCGCACTCCCGCAGGCCCTCGCCCGCTACGAAAAACAGCGCAAGGCGGCCCTCCTGCCCGTGCGGAGCGCGGCCCGCTACAGCGCCCAGTGGTACGAGAACCTCCCGCGCTACCTCCGCCTGCCGCCGGAGCGCATGTTCGCCCTGCTCGGCCAGCGCCACTCGCCCCTGCTGCCCCACGTCCCGCCGCAGCTGTACTACCGGCTCGACCGGGCGGCGGGGCAGCTGGAGCCACTGCGGCGGTTCAAGCGCTGGGTCGGTCCGAAGATCGCGCGGACGGTGCACGCGCGGGCTCTGGCCGCCCGCGAATAGCCGCTCCGGCCCCCGACGGCCTCAGCCGAACAGCCGGTCCAGGAATGCGTTGCCGTACACGCGGTGCGGGTCGAGCCGGTCCAGCACCGCCTCCGCCGCGGCCCACTCGGCCGGCCCGACCGCGGCCGGCACCACCGAGCCCAGCACCTCCGCGTCGCTCCACACCCCGTCGTCCGTGTAGGCCCACCCCTTGGACCACTCCACCCGGGTGAGGGCGAAGTCGCCGTCGAAGGCGCGCAGCAGGAACCGCTCCAGCTCGCGCAGGAACACCTCGGCGTCGGGCGTGCCCGGCAGCGTCAGGACGTCCAGCCACACCGCCGTGTCCCACTCGGGGCGGTCCGCGCGCGGCCGGAGCGCGGAGAGCAGGGGCGCGCGGGCCCCGGCCACCCCGGCGTCGGCCGGGTCGTCCAGGCCGGTCACCCGGATCTCCACCGAGCCGTTGACCGGGAAGCTGCCCCGGGCGGCGTACGCCGTCAGCCGCTCCCGGTAGAAGGCGGCGAACTCGGCGACGACCCGCTGCACCCGGTCCCGCGAGGTGAGGACCGCGTAGCCGTTGGCGTGCACCCTCAGGGTGGTCGGCTTCAGGTACAGCAGCGTGTTCTTGGACGGCCCCCAGAGGTCGGCCGACAGCGTCGCCACCAGCCCGAGCGTCGCCGCGTCGTACTGCGCGTTCCCGAGCACCGGCGCCAGGTACCAGGCGCCCTCCGACGTCATCCGGCCCACCAGCTCCGCCACCGGGCTCGGGACGTTGTCGGAGAACGGGTAGTTGTACGGCCGCGTCACCTTCCGGGAGGTCAGCGGCCGGGTGGGGGAGACGCTCCACACCTTCAGCCACGGGTGCTCGGTGAACGCGAACCAGATCGCCTCGACCCGCCCGGACTCGTCCAGGAAGCTCGCGAACGTACGCCCGCTGCCCGAGCCGGGCGCGGCGAACAGCTCACCGGCCGGGATGTCCGTACGGCTCACGCACCGCAGGTCGGTGTTCGCGCCCACCCGCAGTACCACCTCGGTCACCAGGGACCGCCCGAGGTGCGTGAGCAGCGCGGCGCCGTCCGCCTCGTCGCGGTGGAAGGTGCGCAGCACGTACGCACCGGCCCGGGTGTCCCAGACGACCGCCGTCAGGGACAGGATCAGATTGCTGAGCGAGCCGTAGGTGTGCCCGGGGAGCCGCCGCTCGCCCCGCGCGGGGACGGCGGTGCCGTGCCCGTCGATCGCCAGCACCCCGCCGAGGGTGAGGACACCGGGAGCGGGAGCGGCCGTGACGCCGAGGCCGTGCTCCTCCAGGAAGGTGAGCAGCGCCTCCATGGTCACGCCGGTCCCGGCGCGCACGGCCGTGGGGGAGTCCAGGGAGAGGCCGGTGAGGTGGGGCGCGGTGTCGACGAGCAGGACGGGCGCACCGGACGGCGTCCCCTCCGTCACCGTCAGGGGCGACCAGCCGTGCGAGGCGCCCCGGGCCCGCACCCGCCAGCCGTGCCGCCACGCCCAGTCGACGACGGCGACCACCTGCTCCGGGCTGCCCGGCGCGCACGCCCACAGGCCGTCGGCGGTGATCTCGCCGACCCAGTTCCGGTACGCCGAGCGGTACAGCGCGACGTCCGCCGGGAAGTCCGGCAGCTGAGCGGCGGCCACCGCAGGATCCGCCGGCAGGCCCGGCACGACGGCCAGGGCGGCCGCGGTGAGCAGGAAGCCCCGGCGCGTCCGATGAGGGGCGTCCGACGGGAAGTTGCTCTCTGCGTCAGTTGTCACGTGAGTCACGCTAGAGGGGGATTGACACGCGACATGTTCCTGTCGAACCGATTCACTCGTGTGAGTGAACAGGGCGGGATCATCGGGCCGGAGCAATACGTTCCGCGCAGGTCGTGGCGGATGACAGACTGACGCCCATGGACGAGCGCACATTCGACAGGTCGGGTCAGCACGCTTCCGTCGTCGGTCTCGGTACGTGGCAGCTGGGTGCCGACTGGGGAGACGTCGACGACAAGGAAGCCCTCGCGGTACTGGAGGCGGCGGCCGAGTCCGGGGTGACCTTCTTCGACACCGCCGACGTGTACGGCGACGGACGCAGCGAGCAGACCATCGCCGCGTTCCTTGGCGGCCGGCCCGACCTGCACGTCCTGGTCGCCACCAAGATGGGCCGCCGGGTCGACCAGATCCCCGAGAACTACGTCCTCGACAACTTCCGCGCCTGGAACGACCGCTCCCGCCGCAACCTCGGCGTCGACCGCATCGACCTGGTGCAGCTGCACTGCCCGCCGACGCCCGTCTACTCCAGCGACGAGGTGTTCGACGCCCTCGACACCCTGGTCGAGGAGGAGCGGATCGCCGCGTACGGCGTCAGCGTCGAGACCTGCGCGGAGGCGCTGACCGCGATCGCCCGGCCGAACGTGGCGAGCGTGCAGATCATCCTCAACCCGTTCCGCGTGAAGCCCCTGCGCGAGGTGCTCCCGGCCGCCCGGGAGGCCGGCGTCGGCATCATCGCCCGCGTCCCGCTCGCCTCCGGCCTGCTGTCGGGCAAGTACACGCGCGACACGGTCTTCCCGGAGAACGACCACCGCACCTACAACCGGCACGGCGAGTCCTTCGACGTGGGCGAGACCTTCTCCGGCGTCGACTACGCCACCGGCGTCGAGGCGGCCGCCGAGTTCGCCGCGCTCGCCCCCGAGGGATACACCCCGGCCCAGCTGGCCCTGCGCTGGATCATCGAGCAGCCCGGCGTGACGACCGTGATCCCGGGTGCCCGCTCGCCCGAGCAGGCCCGGGCCAACGCGGACGCCGCCCGCCTGCCGGAGCTGCCCGGCGAGACACTCGCGGCGATCCGCGACCTGTACGAGCGGCGGATCCGGGAGCAGGTGGAAAACCGCTGGTAGGGCTTGCCCTCACGGCACCAGGAGCAGCTGCCTCTCCTGCTCCTGGTCGCCGGAGGCGGCCCCGTCGTCACGTGCCGTGAAGGCCCGGGTGAGCGTGTCGCTCGCCCGCCGCACCGCCTCCGGGGTGCCCTGCACGGTGACGGTCACCGGCGCGGACAGCCGCCCGGCCCCCTCCCCGGTGCTGGGGGCACCCGCCTCCGCGTCCCCGCCGAAGGTCGCCATGTGCACCGTCGCGTTCTCGTCGGCGGGAAGCTCGTCCGGCGCCCCGAACGTGTCTTCCAGGGCCCGGACGACCGCTCGCGCGTCGTCGGCACCTCCGCCGCTGAGCGTCACGGTGAGCTGCGTACCGGACATGCGTCCACGACCTCCTCGGGCTCTGCGTCATTCGCGCCGTCCGTGTAACCGCCCCCTGATCGCTCAAACCGCGCGCCGCCCGGGACGACGGCTCTTTACGGGGAACACGCGGAAAAGAAGGACCAGCGCGTTCTCACACCGGGAGGACCAGTGACGGACACGGCAGAGGGCGGGGCCAGGCGCCGGGGGCGCAACGAGACGGAGGAGGAGAGAGCGGACCGGATGTGGCAGGAGCTCATCCAGGAGGTCCGCGTGGCGCAGATGGGCGTGCAGATCCTGTTCGGCTTTCTGCTCACCGTGGTGTTCACCGAGAAGTACGACGACCTGACGGACACGGACCAGACGATCTACCTGGTGACCGTCGTGCTCGGCGCGTGCGCGACCGGGGCGCTCATAGGGCCGGTGTCCCTGCACCGCCTCGTCTCCGGGCGGCGCGTCAAGCCGCAGGCGGTGCGGCTGGCCTCCCGGCTGACGCTGCTCGGCCTCGTGCTGCTGCTGGCCACGATGACCGCCTCACTGCTGCTCATCCTGCGCGTGGCGACGCACGACGGCTTCGTGCCCTATCTGGTCGCCGGCGTGGTCGGCTGGTACCTGCTGTGCTGGTTCGTCCTGCCCCTGTGGACCCGGCACCGCCACACCGCCAGGTGACCGCTGTCCTCATGCCAGGAGGCCGGCCCCGGCCTCCTGGCATGAGGACAGCCACCCGGCTCGGCCGCGGTTCAGCCCCCGGCGATGACCTCCGCGAGGAAGTCGTCGACGTGGACCTCCTCGCGGCCCGGCGGGACCACCTCGTGGGTCTCCCGCAGGAACGCCGCGAACGCCGGGGCCCACGCGAACACCACCGCGTGGTGGCGGCCGCCGTCGGCGCGGGCGTCGCCGAGGAACTCCATGCGCAGCTCTTGCCACACGCCCCGGGACTCGGGACGCATCCGCACGTCCCCGAGCCCGACGGGACGCCGCAGACCGTCGGCGATCATCTCCCGGTCCAGCTGCCACCGGGCGAGGACGCGGCCGTCGTGGCTGAAGACGACGGTGACGGCGAACGGGTCGGCGGCGTCGTAGCTCATGTGGGCGAGCACGGAGAAGCGGTCCGCGTCACCCGCCTGGAGCTGCACCACCAGCGTCTTGTGCACGAAGGAGTTCACGAGAGGGCCTCCGGGAAGAACCGACGTAGAGCCCTCTAGTACCCCCTCCACGCACAAGATGCTCAGCCCTCCGGGTGATTCCCGCGGGCGCCGCGCAGCGACTCGATGCACACGGCGACGGCCCGCTGGAGCTCCTCCAACTGCGTGACCATGTCGTCCTCGTAGAACTCCGGGACGTCGTCGAAGGTCAGTTCCTCGAACACCTTGGTCGCCTTCTGGAGGCTGCTGTAGAACTTCGTGCGCCGCTCCTGCACGCGCAGCCCCGGGTCGGCCTCCACGGCCTCGACGACGAGGGACTTCATGGTGTCGTACGCCTCGGCGGCCCACTCGCCGGCGTCCTCGTCGTCGTCGAGTTCGTCGATGAGGGACAGGTGGCGCTCGGCCTCCTGGCGGAGGTCGGCGGGCGCGTCGACGGTCTGCCCGGCGGGCGTCCTGATCTGCCCCGACTCGGCGATCTGGCGCACGTATCCGACGCGGTCGGCGGCCCTGCTCTCGCCGGCGACGGCCTTCTTCAGCTCGTCGGTGCGCACGACGTCCCGGGCCAGCTCGGCCTGGAGATCGGGGTCCTCGCGGACCCGGTCCAGCAGGGCCTGGCGGGCCGCGCGGGCGGTGGCGGGATCGGCGAGGATCGCGGCGCGCAGGGCGGTGGGGTTCTCCGCGACCTCCAGCGCCTTCGTGGGCCGGATGCCCTCCGCCTCGGCGGCCTCGGCGATGGCGGTGCCGCGCTCGGAGCCGGCGCTGCTGCGGGACACGTAGTAGCTCAGCCACACGTCGGGGTCCGGCAGTTCCACCTCCTGACCCGGCGTCAGGGCCTCGAAGTGCGGGACCAGACCGTCGTCGGCCGCCCGGTCCCACGCCTTGTAGTAGCGCATGACCCGCTCGGGGGAGCACCCGGCGAGCTCCGCGAACTCCTTCGCGGACACCTTCGGCGTCTCGTCCGCGCCCTGCCCGCCGGGCCGCACACTGCGCGCCACCTTCAGCCCGAAGGCCCACCCTCCGGTCCGGGCGTACGCCCCGAACTCCCGCGCGTCGCGCGCGACCAGATCGGACACGGGTGCCGGGGACGTCTCGGGCGGGGTGAGGGCTACGGTCACGGACGACTCTCCTGAGGCGGGGCAGATCGGGACTGCACGAGGTGCGAACGGCAGCCTATCGGCACCCGCCGACCTCGCGGGCGGGTGAGGGACGACGCCCCCGACCGAAGAAGAGCCCTCCGGGCCGGAGGGCTCAGCTGGTCGGACAGGCGCCGGCCGAGGGCCTCAGCCGAACGCGTCGCGCAGGGCCGGCAGCAGGGTCTTCTCCGACCAGTCCAGGTACGCCGGCTGCGACTCGCCCCCGATCTGGACCAGGGCGATCTCGGTGAAGCCGGCCTCGGCGTAGGGGCGTACGGCCTCCACGAAGGCGTCCGGGTCGTCGCCGCACGGGATGGAGTCGGCGACGTCGTCCCGCGTGACGAACTGGGTCGCCGCCTCGAAGGAGTCCGGGTGCGGCAGCTCCGAGTTGACCTTCCAGCCGCTGCCGAACCAGCGGAACTGGGAGTGCGCCCGCTTGACGGCCGTGTCCCGGTCGGGGTCGTAGCAGACGGGCAACTGGCCCACGCGGGGCTTGCCCTGGCCGCCGTGCCGGTCGAACGCCTCCAGCAGGCCCGCCTTGGGCTCGGTGGCGATCACCAGGTCGCCGAGCCGGCCCGCGAGTTCGCAGGACTGCTCCCCGGAGACGGCGATGCCGATGGGCGGCGCCTCGTCCGGCAGGTCCCACAGCCGGGCCGACTCCACGTCGAAGTGCGTGCCGCGGTGGTTGACGTGGCCGCCCTTGAAGAGGGCGCGGATGATCTCCACGGCCTCCTCGAACATCTCGTGCCGGACGTCGACGGACGGCCAGCCGCCGCCCACCACGTGCTCGTTGAGGTTCTCGCCCGAGCCGAGCCCCAGCCGGAACCGGCCCTCGGACAGCAGCTGCACCGTCGCCGCCTTCTGCGCCACCACCGCCGGGTGGTAGCGGAACGTCGGGCACGTCACGTACGTCATCAGCGGGATACGTGACGTGGCCTGGGCGGCCGCGCCGAGCACCGCCCAGGCGTAGGGCGAGTGGCCCTGCGAGCGCAGCCACGGGAAGTAGTGGTCGGAGGTCACCGAGAAGTCGAAGCCCGCCTCCTCGGCCCGCACCACGTGGTCCACGAGCTCGCGGGGGCCGGCCTGCTCGGTCATCATCGTGTATCCGATTTGCACCATAGTCGCCGAGTCCCCTGACACCGGGCGGGAAAACGGCTCGATCAAGGTCCGCCGGCGGGGCACGATGCCTGCATGAACGCCCCCGTGCTCTCCCCCTCCGACCCCGCCGCCCAAGGCGTCGACGCGTCCGGCGTCCTCGCCTTCCTCGACGCCCTCGAAGCCGCCCCCGGGATCGAGCCGCACAGCCTGATGATCGTGCGGCACGGCCGGCTGGTCGCCTCCGGCTGGTGGGCGCCGTACACCCCCGGCCGCCCCCAGCTGCTGTACTCGCTCAGCAAGAGCTTCACCGGCACCGCCGCCGCGCTGGCCGAGGCCGAGGGACTGCTCGACTTCGACGCGCCGGTGATCTCGTACTTCCCGGAGTTCGAGGCCGACATCACCGACCCGCGCAGCCGGGCCATGCTCGTGCGGCACGTGGCGTCCATGGCGAGCGGCCATGAGCGGGAGACCGTCGAGGAGGCCTATGCGCGGGACCCCGAGGAGCCCGTGCGCGGGTTCCTGCTGCTGCCGCCCGACCGTGACCCGGGGACGGTCTTCGCCTACAACCAGCCCGCCACGTACACCCTCGCCGCGATCGTGCAGCGCGTGACCGGCGGGTCGCTCACCGCGTACCTGCGGCCCCGGCTGCTGGACCCGCTGGGCATCGGGGAGGTGTTCTGGCGGCGGGACCGCACCGGCCGCGAGCTCGGCTTCAGCGGTCTGCACGCCACGACCGACGCCGTCGCCCGCCTGGGCCAGCTGTACCTGTCCGACGGGGTCTGGGAGGGCGAGCGGCTGCTGCCGCAGGGATGGGTGGCCCGTGCCTCGCGCCCGCACATACCGACCGCCGGTTTTATGGCAGAGGCGGACTGGGAGGACTGGCAGCAGGGCTACGGCCACCAGTTCTGGATCTCCCGGCACGGCTACCGGGGCGACGGCGCGTACGGCCAGTTCTGCCTGGTGCTGCCCGAGCAGGACGCGGTGATCGCGGCGACCGCGGCGACCGAGCGGATGCAGGAGTTCCTGAACCTCGTCTGGGAGCATCTGCTGCCCGCCTTCGGGCCCGAGCCGCTGCCCGGCCGGGAGGCCGCCGACGCCGAGCTGCAAGAGCGCCTCACCCGGCTCGCGCTGCCGCCCGCTCCGGGCAGCTCCGCACCGCCGGAACGGGCCGGGGACTGGGCCGCCGCCGAGTTCACGTCCTCCGGCGAGGCGGGACCGGCGCGGGCGGTCGGGCTCGCACCGGACGCGGACGGCTGGACGCTGACGCTCACCGGGGACCGGGAAGGGGACCGGCTGGACCTGCGGATCGGAGAGCCCGGCTGGACGGTCGCCGAGGAGCCCCTCCCGACCGCGGTGAGCGGCGGCTGGACCGATGTCGGCACGCTGACCGTGGAGGTGGTGTTCCTGGAGACCCCGCACCGGCTGGCGCTGACCTGCTCCCTCGCGGACCGCTCGCTCACGGCGCGCTGGCGCACCGAGCCGCTCCACGGCGGCCGGCCCACCGCCCAGCGCGCACCGCGCGGCTCAGTCTGAGACCGGCCGGAACGTCTTCAGGAACGTGCGCAGCGCCTCCTGGTTCGCGGCGTCCTCCCACTCGGCGTCGGGCGTCGTCCAGCGCAGCGAGAAGCTGCGGCCCCCGCCCAGCAGGAAGCCCCGCCCGAAGGTGTGCACGCGAGTGCCGTCGGCCTTCGCCGTCCACTCCATGTCGGCGGCCTCGCGCCCCTGGTAGGTCGTCGCGCGGATCTCGCCGATCCGGTCGTAGCCACCGGACTGCTTCAGGTTCGGTTCGACGTCGTCCCGCCACACGGCGACGGGGTCCGGGCCCACGCGCTCGCTGTAGGTGACGGCCAGCGTGCGGTCGTCGCCGTCGGCACCGAAGACGATCCGGTACGCCAGGTCGCCCTGGCGGTCGGTGTCCAGCCGCGTCCAGTGCTCGGGGAGCGCCACGGAGAAGCCCTCCGGCGCGTCGTAGCGCTGGAAGCCGGGCGGCAGGGCCGCGGCCGGATCGGACGGCGTCGGCGTGGGGGACGGGGCGGTGGGCGTGGGCGTGGGGGAGGGGGAGGGGGAGGGTGACTGGGACCCGGTCGGGCCGGGTGTCCCGGACGGCTCGGGGCTGTCACTGCCGCCGCCCGTGTCGCCGCCGGTGCCCTCGCCCGGCGACACGGCGGAGGCCGGTGGCCGGGCCGGGGACTCGGCCGCGTCGCTGCCCGAGTCACCGCCGGGCAGCCCCTGGGTCGCGGCGAGCACGGCGACCGCGACGGTGACGACGGCCAGGGCGGTCCCGGCCACCATGGTCCGTCTGCTCCAGACCGGGCTCCCCGGCCGCACGGCGGCGTACGCGCCGCGCAGCCGCGGGGACGCCACCGAGCCCACGGCCGCTTCGGGGTCCTCGCTGAGCGCGCGGGTCAGCGCCTCACGGACCACCGGGCGGGTGAGCCGCTCCCGGGAGTCCTTGCGGAGCAGCCCCTGCACGACCTGCGCCAGCGGCCCGGCCCGCATCGGCGCGCGCAGCGGCAGCCGGTCCACGCCCTTCAGCGTGTTCTCCGGACGCCCCCGGTCCCGGAAGGGCGGGCGTCCCTCGACCATCGTGTAGAGGATCGCGCCCAGCGCCCACAGGTCGGCCGCGGGTCCGATGCGCTGGTCGCGGGCCTGTTCCGGGGAGGCGTACGCCGGTGCCGTCAGACGCGGTGCCAGGGTCGCGCCGGCCAGCCCGAAGCCGGTGACGACGATCGAGTGGTCCTCGCGTACGAACACCTGGCCGGGGCTGAGCTCGCCGTGCGTGATGCCCTCGGCGTGCGCCGCGTCCAGCACGTCGAGCAGCTCCAGGCCCACGCGCGCGGCCCGCACGTAGTTGAACGTGCCCTGCTCCGAGAGGAGTTCGCCCAGGGGGGTGCCGTCGATCCACTCGTTCACGGTCCACAGGGTGCCCGCCTCCTCGACGGCGTCCACGACCGTGGCGATGCGGCCCGGGCACAGCAGCGCCATGTTCTCGGACGTGCGCAGCAGGCGGACGGCGGTCCGGCGGTCGGTCTCGCCCGGGTCGTCCGGCAGCCCGATCTGGGTGACCAGACACGGGCGGGAGACGTCGCCGGCGCCGAGGTCCTCGGCGTACCAGCAGATGCGGTTGGTCTCGCGCTGGATGATCTCGAGCAGCCGGTACCGGCCGCCGGCGACCAACTGGTGTGTGGAGACGTGCGCCCTGCCCATGGCCATCCCTCGCTGGAAACCTGGCTCTCACCTTTTCCAGAGGTACGCAGCGTGAGGCCGCCTGCGTTCAAACGGATCGCAACTCCGCGTTCATTCTTGTCTTTTATTCAAACGATGGGAGCACGTGTGCGAGAGAAAACGGTCTTTCGCGGGTCCGGGCGCGGCTTACCTCGACTGCCCGGGCCGCCGAGGGCGCGGAGAATTCGGCCGCCCGGGGCCCGTGGATTCGTAAATCCCCGGCCGGCCAGGTGGTAACCGGCGGTAAATGCGGAGGTGTCCAACAGCTGAACTCGACACCCCTCCGACGAATTTCGGCGCCGGATTCCCGAAGGCCGCCGGACCCTCAGCGCAGACCGAAGCGACGTGACCACGCGATCATGTCGCCCGTGGTGGCGTTGCCCCCGCACACCACCAGGCCGAGCCGGGCCCCGTCACCGACCCGCTCCAGGACCTGCCGGGCGGCGGGCAGCAGACACCCGGCGGCCGGCTCGGTCCACACCTTGGCGTGGTCCGCCAGATCCAGCGAGCCCTGTACGGCCTCCCGGTCCGGGACCACGAGCACCTCGGTGACCAGGGCGGAGACGTGGTCGTACGTCAGCCGGGACACGGACGGGGCACTGAGCGTGGACACGATCGACGACAGGGCGACCGGTCGCGGGCCGCCCGCCGCCAGGGCCTCGGACATGGCCTGCGCTCCCTCGGTCTCCACGCCCCACACCCGCACCCCGGGCCGGCGCGCCCGCAGCGCGGCGGCGACACCGGAGATCAGCCCGCCGCCCCCGATGCTGACGAGCACGTCGGTGAGTTCCCCGGCGTCGGCGGCGAACTCGAGCCCCACCGTGCCCTGTCCGGCGATCACCACCGGGTCGTCGAAGGGATGGACCAGGGTCAGCCCCTCCTGCTGAAGCCGCGTCATGAGCGCGAAGGCGCCGTCCATGTCGTCGGTCAGCCGCACCGACGCGCCGGACACCTCCGCGATCTCCACGGCCCGGGCGGGCGCCGACCGCGGCATCACCACCGTGGCCTTCACATCCAGGGCGGCGGCCATGACCGCGACGGCGATCCCGTGGTTGCCGCCGCTGACCGCGACGACGCCGGCGGCCCGTTCGGCCTCGCCCAGCGACAGCAGCTTCGCCGTCGCCCCGCGCGCCTTGAACGAGCCGGTGCGCTGGAGCAGTTCCAGCTTCGTGGTGACCGGGGCGCCGAGCAGCGCCGACAGCCCCGGGCTGTCCACGGTCGGTGTGCGCACGACGTGCCCGGCGATCCGCCCGGCCGCGGTTTCGATCTCCGAGATGCCGATCACGGCAGCCATCCTCCCGGCGCGGGGTCGCGGAGCGCGCCGAGTCGAACCCTGACCCGCCGACGCGGCCGGGGTCAATCAGGGCCGGGCGGACGGCACCCGCTCAGAGGTCGCGCCGTACCAGGAAGCCGAGCAGCGACCGCAGCTCGCCGACGGCCCCCGCCGCCGACGGTACGCCCGCGAGGGCCGTCTCGACAGCGGCGAGGTGCCGCCGGGCCTCCGCCATGGCCGCCGAACGGCCGCCCGCCTCCTCGATCAGCGCCGCCGCCGCGTCCGGCTCGTCGCCGGTCTCCAGGAGCGTGGCGAGCCGGCCGCCGCTCGGCGAGCCGAGCGTAACCAGCACCGGGAACGTCTTCTTCCGCTCCCGCAGGTCGCTGTGGACCGGCTTGCCCGTGACCCGGGGGTCGCCCCAGATGCCCAGCACGTCGTCGACGATCTGGAAGGCGATCCCGAGATGCCGGCCCACCCGGTCGAGGGCGGCGACCGTCTCGGGGGCGGCACCGCCGAGCACGGCGCCCAGTGCGGCCGCGCAGCCCAGCAGCGCGCCCGTCTTGTGCTCCGCCATCGCCCGGTACTCGTCCGGCCGCACGCGCCGCGGTCCCGTCCAGGGGCGGTCGGCGAAGAGCAGGTCGTCCGCCTGGCCGCGCACCAGGTCGCCCAGCGCCACGGACAGCGTCCGCACGGCGGCGGCACCGCCCGGCTGCGCGGCGAGCGTCTCGACGGCCAGCGCGAACAGGGCGTCGCCCGCGAGGACCGCGGGCCCCGTGCCGTAGGCCTTCCACACGGCCGGGCGGCGGCGCCGGTCCGTGTCGCCGTCCATGATGTCGTCGTGCAGCAGGGAGAAGGTGTGCACCAGCTCCACCGCGACGGCCGCGGCCACCCCGGCCCGCGCGGGCGCACCGGCCGCCTCGGCGCCGAGCACCGCGAGCGCCTGCCGCACGCCCTTGCCGCCGGAGGCCGCGGCCGGGGCGCCGCCCACCTCGCACCAGCCGAAGGAGTACGCGGCCATCTCGCCGACCCAGGGGTGCAGCCGCGCCACGGCCTCGGCCAGGGCCGGCCGGACCAGCGCACGGCAGCGTTCGAGGATCTGGTGGGCGTCGCCCGGGAGTTCCTGCGGGCGGGCGTGGGCGACCGGGTCCGGGGGCGTGGAGAGGGCCGGCGCCATGTCCTGCCGCGCCATCTGGACCGCCGTCGGGAGCGCCGTCACCGTGCCGCCTCCATCGCCCTCGTGTCCGCCGGTATGCCGAGTTCCTCATGGGCGCGGGCCACCATCGCGCGGGCGTGCTGGAGGCCGATCCGCTCCAGCGTGCCGGCGAGGTCGGCCAGTTCGGCCGCCGTCTCGCCCCGGTCGCGGCCCAGCCGGGCCAGGGACTTGGCCAGCCCCAGCCGCGACAGCGCCTCCCCGCGCGGCTCGCTCATCTCGCGGAACTCCGCGAGCGCCTGCTCGTACAGCGCCCGCGCCTCGGCGTAACGCCCGGCCCGGTACAGGACGTTGCCGCGCATCTTGTGGTTGTAGGCCAGCGCGCTGGACAGCCGCATCGCGCGGCACATCGTCTCCGCCTCGCTCAGCAGGTCCAGGGCCCGCTCGGTGTCCCCGTCGCGCACGGACACCACATCGGCCAGACCGCGCAACGCCCAGGCGTGGCCGCGCCGGTCGTCGGCGCGCGCGGCGATTTCGGCGGCCTCCTCGAACAGGGCGTACGCCGTGTCGTACTTCCCGATGTTGCGGTGCATCTGCGCGATGCCCTCCAGCGCCCACACCGTGTGCCGCGCCTCCCCGCGCCGCCGGGCCTCGGCGAGCAACTGCTCGTGCAGCCGGCCGACGGCCTCGTAGTCGCCCTGGATCCGGCCGGTCTCGGCCAGGCCCGCCAGCGAGTAGCCGCGTACGACGACGTCCCCGCCGCGCTCGCCCAGATCGGCGGCCAGTTGGAGCAGCCGGCGGGCGAGCCGGAACGCGCCGCGCTGCCGGGCCAGCGTGCCGCCGCTCCACAGAGCCCAGGCCATCGCCGCGACGTCCCCGGCCCGGCGGGCGGCGCGGTAACTCGCCTTCCAGGCCCGGTCCGCCTCCTCGACCCGGCCCAGCCTGCGGTGCGCCTCGGCCACGGCGAGCCCGGAACGCGCCGCCTCCCCGGGCTTTCCGGCCCGCTCGGCCGCCCTCAACTGCTCGGTGCCGGCGGCCAGGACGTCGGTCAGCGAGGAGTTGACGGACAGGGTGGTGAGTGCGCCCTGGTACTCCGGGGCGAATGCCTTGCCGTACATCGATGCCTTTCGGTCCGTATACACCTCATCTATACACAGTGCGTATACATGGCGTGTATAGACGGGTGGAAATCGGCCCTGGCCACAAGGGCCAGGGCGTCACCTGTTGCCGATCAAGACGTTGGAGGGCCGGACCGGGTTGCCTGTGAGGCGCAGATCACCTGACGGAGGCTCAGTGCTGCCCCGGTTTCTGCGGGGTCGCCTCGCTCGGCCGCACCACGACGTACCCCTGGCCCTGGAGCATCAGCTGCACGGCCTCGCCGGAGCCGCCGCGCAGCATGGAGCCGAGGGACTGGGAGCGGTGCAGCGAGGTCTGGAGTCCCGCGGTCCAGCCGACGATCGCGTCGGTGTCGACGTACACCGGGTACTGCGGCGAGACCGGGATGACGAGCGGGTTGCCCTCGCATACCAGGGCCAGCTTGCCGTGCCCGGTGAACACGCTGTTGAACAGGCCGCCACCGGTGATGCCGGCGCCCTTCACGGTCGCGATGCGGTACGACAACGTGGCGTCGAAGCACAGCACGTTGCGCCCGTTGACCGTGAACTCGTCACCCGGTTCGACGTCGACGACGAAGCAGTTCTGCGCCTCGTGCGCGAACCAGGCCTCGCCCTGCCCGCGCACCGCCATCAGCGGGAGGCCCTCCCCGGTGACCGCGCGTTTCAGCATGCCGCCCACGCCCTGGCCCTTGCGCTCGAACTGGAGGTTGCCGCGGTAGGCGATCATCGCGCCCTGCCGGGCGAGCATCTCGCCGTTCACCGCGTACCGGACGCACTTGGCGTTCTCGACCGCCATGCCCGCCGCGACGGCCGGCTGTGCCATGTGCTCACTGGAAAAGAGGTCACCCTTCATGACGGGCATCCTCGCCCGGAGCGTCCGCCTCCGCCAAGATCGCGGCAGGGATGACCGGTGCGCGGCGCGGTGGTGCGGGGTCAGCCGTGGTGCGGGGTCAGCCGCCGAAGAGCTGCGTCCAGTAGGTGCCCGCCCGGCCGCCGCCGGCGAAGCCGATGCCGATGTGCGTGAAGTCGGGCTTGAGGATGTTGGCCCGGTGGCCGGGGCTGTTCATCCAGCCCTCCACCACGTCGGCGGGGGAGCGCTGGCCGCAGGCTATGTTCTCGCCGATGGCACGCCGGGTCGAGCCCGCGGCGGCGGCCCGGTCCCAGGGCCGGCTGCCGTCGGGCGCGGTGTGCGAGTAGAAGGCGCGGGCCACCATGTCCGCGCTGTGCGCCTGCGCCGCCGCGGTGAGCAGCGGGTCGACGGCCAGGGGAGGCAGTCCGGCCCGGGCCCGCTCCCGGTTGGTGAGGTCGGTGACGGCCGCCGCCGTCCCGGCCAGCCCGTCCGGCGTGAAGGGCCGGGCCCACAGCGCGGTCCAGTACGTGTCACCGGAGGGGCCGTCGTGGACGTGGGCCAGGCCCGTGTGGGTGAACGCCAGGTCCTGCACGGTGCGGCGGGGCGCGTCCTGGCGCAGGCAGTACGCGACGAACTCGTCGGCCGTACGCGGCCCGGACACCAGGTGCTCGCCGATGGTGAGGTACGCGTACCCGGCGCCGATGACGCGCTGGTAGACGGAGACGCCGTCGCGGGACTCGACGCCCAGGCGCCCCGAGGCGGCCATGGCGGCGGCGTGCTCCCGAGCCGCCGACACGAGACGGGCGTCGAGGGAGACCGGTGGTGAACCGGCTGCGGCACGGGCGGAGTTGACCAGGGGGAGGAAACCGTCCGGGTCGGGGGCGGACGGTGGGAAGGGCGGCGGGCCGGGGGAGGGGGAGACGGCGGTCGCGGCCGCTCCGGCCGCCGGTCCCGCTCGCCGCGCCCCGCCGCCGGGCGAGCCTGGCGCGGCGGGATCGGGACCCGGCCGGAAGACCCGGGCGCCGGCCGTGCCTGGCGTACCGGTCGCCGCAGTGCCTGGCGTACTGGATGCCGCCGTGCCCGGCGCGCCGGATGCCGCCATGCCCGGCGTACCGCTCGCCGCCGTGCCTGGTGCGCCGGATGCTGCCATGCCCGGCGTACCGCTCGCTGCCGTGCCTGGTGCGCCGAGCGCCGCCATGCCCGGCGCGCCGGATGCCGCCGGGTTCGGCCCGGACGCTGGCGGGTCGTCCACGACGTCGACGCCGAAGTCCCGGGCGAGGCCCGCCAGTCCGTCCGCGTACCCCTGGCCCAGGGCCCGCAGCTTCCAGCGGTCGCCGCGCCGGTAGAGCTCCGCGAGCAACAGCACCGTCTCCCGCTCGGGCCGCGGCGGGGTGAACCGGGCGAGCGGGCGGCCGCCGGCGTCGGTGACGTGGAGCGTGGGGGAGGGCAGGCGGCCCAGGGCGGTGCCGGGATCGGCCGGGCTGACGGCGATGGTCACCCGGGTCGCGCCCGGACGCAACCTCGGCGGGTCCACGGTCAGCGTGTCGCCCCGCAGCCGGGCGCCCGGCGCGGCCGGCTGGTTGTAGAAGACGAAGTCCTCGTCGCCCCGGACCTTTCCGCCGTCGTCCGTGACGAGCGCCGACACGTCGAACGGCCCGGGCACCCGGACGCTCACCGCACCGCCCGGCAACGGCAGATTGCCGCCGGGAACCAACTCGCTCATCGCCCCGCCCCGTTGTTTCGCCCTGTCCGCTCCGGTACGGCAGCGGATGTCCGGACAACGGCCAGGGGCACACGAGGGTTCCCGCCCGAAACAGGGCAATGCGACTACCGCCGGGAGCGATCCCCGCCGCTTCCGACGGCCTCGCCGCGCTGCCCGCCTCCACCGCCTCGGCCGCACCACAGCGCCCCGCCGAAGCGCCCCTGCCCACCGGCGGCACACACCGCCGGCTGTGGTGGCAGGCGCCCGCCGAAACGGCCGTGCAGTCGCGGCCGGGGAGCCGGCGCGCGCGGCGGCTTCGCCCTCGACCTGCGCCGACGGCACGGCAGGCCCCTCCGGGGCCACCCTGCACAGCGCCGAAGGCCGCACCACTACCGTGTCGTACGCCGGGACGACCCGCAGGATCCCGCTCACGCCCGACCGGCCGAAGGAGCGCCGACGATGCCCCGCACCGCACGCCCCCGCGGCCGTGCCGCCCTGGCCGCCCTCTCCTGCTGCGTCGCGCTGGGCTGCGGGACCGGCGCGCCGCCCCGGGGGGACCAGCCGTCCCCGCCGCCCAGCGCCCCGACGGGAGCCGGGTACGGCGTGGTCACCTGGGCCTCCTCCGCCGACCGCGTCGGCGAGGCGGTCGACGGCCGTGGCTACCGGCTGCTGGTGCACACCAGCGTCGGCGGCAGCGGCCTGAGGGTGCGGCTGTCCAACGCCTTCGGCGACCAGCCGGTGACGTTCGAGAACGTCCACGCGGGACTGCAACGGGACGGGGCCGCGCTGGTCCCCGGCAGCAACAGGCGCCTGGCCTTCGGCGGCGCGCGCTCCGTCACCGTCCCCCCAGGCGGCATCGTCTACAGCGACCCGCTGCCCGGCCATGTCCCCGCCGCGCACACGCTCGCCGTCAGCCTGTACGTCGCCCGGGCGGGCGGCGCCCTCACCGGGCACTGGATGGCGATGCAGACGTCGTACACCACCGAGGGCGACCACACCGCAGAGGAGAGCGCGGCGAACTGGAAGCAGCGGACCGGCTCCTGGTTCTACCTCGACGCCGTCACCGTGCGGCCCGGCAAGGGGACGGGGGCCGTGGCCGCCCTCGGCGACTCCATCACCGACGGCCGGCAGTCGACGACCGGCCTCAACCGCCGCTGGCCCGACTACCTCGCCCGCCGCCTCGCCAAGTCCCCGACGAACACGGTGAAGGGCGTGGCCAACGGCGGCATCGCCGGCAACAAGGTCCTCACCGACGGCCCCGGGCAGAGCGCCCTGAACCGGCTGCAACGGGACGCGCTCTCGCTGCCGGGCGTGCGGACGGTGTTCCTCTTCCAGGGCGTCAACGACATCAAGGCCGAGCCCGGGGCCACGGCCGCCGGGCTGATCGCCGGGTACCGGAAGATGATCGACCGGGCGCACGCGGCCGGGAAGTGCGTCGTCGCCGCCACGATCGCGCCCTTCAAGGGCTGGCAGGAGTGGGACCCCGCCGGGGAAGCGGTACGCCAGGAAGTCAACGCCTTCATCCGCGGCAGCGGCGAGTTCGACGCCGTCGCGGACTTCGACCGCATCCTGCGCAGCCCCCACGACCCCGAGCGGATCCTCCCCGCCTTCGACGGCGGCGACCATCTGCACCCCAACGACAAGGGGATGCGGGCGATGGCCGACGCCGTCGATCTGGAGAGCCTCGACTGTGGGGCCGGGTGACCAAGGGAACGCGCCTGGCCCGGGCAGGTCGGGCGGTCAGCCGGACGCCGACGGCTCCGGGGTGATCAGGCCCTCCCGGTAGGCGATCGCCACGGCCTCGCCGCGGCTCGACGCGCCCAGCTTGGCGAGGATGTTGGAGACATGGACGCTCGCCGTCTTGCCGCTGATGAACAGCTCCTCGCCGATCTGCCGGTTGCTGCGGCCGAGGGCGAGCAGCCGCAGCACGTCCTGCTCGCGCGCGGTGAGCACACCGGCGCGGTCGCCGCCGTCCGGCGTGTCCGACAGCCGGCCGCGACGGACCAGGGCGTCCACCTGCTCCCGCAGCGGCACGGCACCGAGGCGCTCGGCGGTCTCCCGGACCGCCCGGGCCTCCGCCGCCGCCTCCTCACGACGCCCGGCCGCCACCAGCGCCTCGGTGTACCGCAGCCGGCAGCGCGCCCGCTCGTGGACGTCGCCGTAGCCGAACGCCGACACCGCCTCCGCCCAGGCCGCCGCGTCCGGCCCCGACACGGCCCGCACGCACTCGGCCTCGGCCCGGGCCAGCCACGCGTGCCCCTCGGGCCCCTGCGGCGTGCCGTCCTCGCCGTGGCAGGCGATGTCCCGCGCCAGTTCCACCAGTTCCGTCGCCGTGTCCGCCCAGCGGCGGGCCCCCGGCTCGTCGCCGGTGCGCCGCAGTTCGACGGCCGCGTCGGCAACGGCGGACAGCGCCAGGGCGGCGAGCCGGACCGTCACGTCCGGGCGGGTGCCCGCCTCGTCGGTGAGGGCCGTGACCGTGGAGCGCATCCACCGCACGGCGTCCTCGGGATCACCGCGCAGCACCGCGGCCTCGGTGAGGACGATGCCCGCGACCAGGGTGGCCATCCAGTCGAAGGGCCCCTCCAGCAGGGCACGGGCCCGGTCCGCCGCCGCGAGATCGCCGCGGGCCAGCGCCACGTACAGCGCGGGACCGACCGTGTACCCGCCGGCGGCCGGCAGCACCTCGGCGTCGGCCGCCGCCGCGCGCACGCACTCGTCCCAGCGGCCCAGGGCGTGCAGCACCAGCAGCCGCAGGTACCGCATCTCCAGCGGGTACGGCGACGACAGCAGCCCGGCGCGCCGGGCCCGGTCCAGGCCCTCCGTCAGCCAGGGCAGGCACTCCGCCAGGTCCCCGTTCTCGTAACAGCCCATGGCGAGGTTGAACACGGCGCGCAGCTCCACGGGCGCGTTGCCCGAACGCGAGGCCAGTTCCCGGGCCTTGAGCAGCCGCTGCCGTCCCTCCGGGCTGCGCCGCCCGCCGCCGTCGAACCCGGCCAGGGAGATCAGCAGGTCCGCCTGGGCGTCGGTCACCCGCAGCGCCTCGGCCACGTCCAGCGCCCTGCGCGCCACCCGCAGCGCGGTCTCGTTCTCCCCGACGTAGCGCGCGGCCATGACATGGGTGGCCGCCGCCCACACCCACGTACGCGACGGGGGATCCTCCGGGATCATCGCCAGCGCCTCGCTGCTGTAGGCGAACGCCGCCGTCAGGCTGTCCACGCTCAGCAGGTTCCCGGCGAGGGTGTAGCGGACCCGGGCGGCGAGCTCGGAGTCGGCGTCCTGGCCGAGCTCCGCCAGCGCGGACCGGGTGAGGGAGACCGCCCGGTGCAACTCGCCGGCGTGCGCGGCGGCCGCCGAGGCGCGCAACGTCAGCGTCACCCGGTCGACGCCCCCGCCGGCCGGCCGGGCCTCGGCCGCCACGGCCGGCCACAGGTCGAGGGCGGCTTCGAGATGCCGCTGCTCCTCGGCCGGTGCGCCGACCCGCTGGGCGTGGTCGGCGGCCTCCAGGGAGGCGGCCAGCGCCTCGGCGAGGTCGTGGCTCTCCCGGTAGTGGTGGGCGCGCTCGGCGGCGCTCTCGGCGCGGCGCCCGCGCCCGGCGAGCAGCCGCGCGAACGACCCGTGCAGCCGGGCCCGTTCCCCGGGCAGCAGATCGGCGTAGACGGCCTCGCGGGCGAGGGCGTGCCGGAAGGAGTACGTGTCGTCGTCTCCGGCGACCAGGAGCTGCCGCCCCACCGCCTCGCGCAGCGCCGACTCCAGCTCCTCCTCGGGCAGCCCGACCGCCTCCCGCAGCAGGTCGTGCTCCACCCGGCGCCCGGCGACGGCGGCGGTCCGCAGCACCTGCTGGGCGGTGTCGGAGAGCTGCTCGAAGCGGATCAGCAGCACATCGGCGAGTCCGCTGGGCACCCCGCCGGACTCCGTGTCGGTGGCCGCGAGCAGCTCCTCCGCGTAGAAGGCGTTCCCCTCGGCCCGCTCCACGATCCGCCGCACGGTGGCGTCCGGCAGCGGCCGTTGTTCGAGGGCCCGCACCAGCCGGTCCACATCGGGATCGGCCAGCGGCCGCAGCTCCAGCCGCTCCACGGCGGGCAGCCGCACCAGCTCCGCCAGCAGCGGCCGCAGGGGATGCCGGCGGTGCAGGTCGTCCGCCCGGTACGAGGCGAACACCGCCAGCCGGTGCCGCAGGACGCCCCGGCCGAGCAGGAACCGCAGCAGGTCCCGCGACGACTGGTCGGCCCAGTGCAGATCCTCCAGCACGAGCAACAGCGGGGCGACCTCCGCCACGTCGGCCAGCAGCCCGGCCATCCCCTCGAACAGCCGCAACCGCCCGTCCACGTCCCGCACGGCATCGGTCCCGGCCCCCAGCAGCCGCTCGACCACGGGATGCGCGGCCAGGGCCCCCGCGAACCGCTCGTCGGCGGCGAGCACCCCCAGGATCTCGGTGAACGGCAGATAGGGCAGCCCGACGTCGCCGAGATCCACACAGTGCCCGGTGACCACGGTCATACCGCCCTCGGCGGCCCGCTTCCCGACTTCGTCCAGCACCCGCGTCTTGCCGACACCGGCGTCCCCGGCGACCAGCACGGCTCGCGCCTCACCTCCGCGCGCACGCTCCAGTACGTCGGAGAGCCGCGCGAGTTCGGCATCCCGCCCGACAACAGGCGTGACTGATGAGGCCTGGGGCACGAAACCAACTTTCTTTTCCTGGGGACGCGGGGAACTGCGCGAACAACCACAATCAACCCGCAGCCGCCGTATGACCGGACAGTCCCGAGCTGCTAGGCCCGCAACCCCTTGGCCCAATCCACCGGCACCCGCCCGGCAGGGCCGGGCGCCGGCTGCTCATCCGGATGACTCACCGGCGCGGCCAACTCCGGCCCACCCTCGTACAACTCGTTCGTCTCGAAGTTCCAGAACCAGCTCTCACCCGGTTCGAAACTCTGCACGAACGGATGCCCCGTCTCCCGGAAATGAGCCGTCGCGTGCCGCGCCGGCGAACTGTCACAGCACCCCACATGCCCGCACTGCGCACACCGCCGCAGGTGGAACCACCACCCCCCGGCCGCATCACACTCCACACACCCGCTGCCGCTCGGCGGCACACTCGGATCGATCCCGTCCACATCACTCATGCCGGCTCCTCCTCGACCGCTGTCAGCGGAAGCAGCACCTGGAAACGCGTGTCCCCCGGCTCCGACTCCACGTGGATGCTCCCGTGGTGCTTGTCGACCACGATCCGCCAGGAGATGTCCAGGCCGAGCCCCGTCCCCTCGCCCACGGGCTTCGTCGTGAAGAAGGGGTCGAAGATCCGCCCCCGGTCCTCCGCCGGGATACCGACGCCCGTGTCCCGGAACTCCACCAGCAGCCGGTCGTGGTCCCGCGCGGTCCGCACGGTCAACGTCCCTTCGCCGCTCGCGCTGTTCATCGCCGATACCGCGTTGTCGATCAGGTTCGTCCACACCTGGTTGAGCTCCGCCGGATACGCCGGGATCTTCGGCAGCGTCCGGTCGTACTCCTTGACGACCTTGATCTCCGGGCCGAACTTGCCGGACAGCATCAGCAGGGTGGAGTCGAGGAGTTCGTGCACATCGGCGTCCTGGAAGGGCGCCCGGTCGAGCTGCGAGTACTGCTTCGCCGCGTCGACGAGATGCGAGATGCGCGTGGTCGAGTCGTGGATCTCGTCCATCAGCAGCTCGGTCTCGACGGTGTAGTTGAGCCACCCGATCGCGCTCGGCAGCATCTCCTCGTCCACCGCCGCCGCGACCTGGTCCAGCCAGTCCACGTCGAGACCGGCCTGGACGAACGTGGGCGCGATCCGCCAGCCGTCCTGGATGTCGTGGTCGTCGAGCCAGTCGGTGACCGTGTCCTCCCGGTCGGAGGCCTCCAGCGGGCTCAGCACCGGGGCCTTGGCGACGCGCTCGGCGGTGCGTTCCTGGATGTCGATGAGCTTCGCCATCACCTCGGGGGAGTACGCCCCCTGCGCGATGACCGCCAGCTTGTGCCGCATCTTGCCCACCCGCTCCCGCAGCGTCGCGGTCGCCCGTACGGCCGCCGCGGCCGGGTTGTTGAGCTCGTGGGTGAGACCGGCCGACAGCGAGCCGAGCGCCAGCAGCCGTTCGCGCTGCCCGATCATCCGCTGGGTGTTCTTCGAACCGAAGAAGAGCCCCTCCAGCAGATGCACCGCCATCGGGAACCACTCCTGCATGATCTCCGCGAACGTGTCGGCGGGCAGCACGAAGAACCGCGTCGGCTCCGTGACGCGCATGGAGTTGTTGTAGACCTGCCGCACCCGGTCGCCGAGATACGCCTGCATGGACCCCGCGTACACCCCCCGCTGCGAGGTCCGGGTCACCTCCACGTCGTCCCCGCCGACCCGGCGGTACAGCACGACCGTGCCCTCGAGCATCACGTAGAAGCAGGTGGCGGGCTCGCCCTCGGTGTACACGGGGCCGGGCTCGAAGCGCTCCACCCGCCCCTCGGCGCACAGCCGCCCGAGTTGTTCGGGCGTCAGCTTCTCGAACAGGAAGAGGGAGCCGATCTCCTGCGGGGCGCACGGCACGGGCCGCCCGCTCACGACTGCTCCAGATACCGGTGGACGAGCATCACGGCCATGGCTCCCTCTCCGACGGCGGACGCGACCCGCTTGGCGGACTCGGAGCGGGCGTCACCCGCCACGAACACGCCGGGCACGCTGGTCTCCAGGTGGTACGGCGGCCGGTCCAGCTCCCAGCCCTCAGGCGGGCGGCCGTCCGCGGTCAGGTCCGGCCCGGCGAGGATGAACCCGCGCTCGTCCCGCAGCACCGTGCCGTCCAGCCAGTCGGTCAGCGGGGCCGCGCCGATGAACACGAACATCCACTGCGCGTCGACCTGTTCGGTCTCGCCGGTGTCCACGTCCCGCAGGGTGAGCCGCTCCAGGCGGCCGTCGCCGTGCGCCTCCTCGACGACCGTGCGGGCCCGCACCCGGATGTTGGGGGACTCCTCGATCTGCTGGATCAGGTAGTGCGACATCGACGCCGCCAGCGACTCGCCGCGCACCAGCAGCGTCACCGACTTGGCGCCCCGCGACAGGTACATCGCCGCCTGCCCGGCGGAGTTGGCGCCGCCGACGATGTACACGTCCTGCCCCTGGCAGGAGGGTGCCTCCGTCAGGGCGGAGCCGTAGAACACCCCGCATCCGGTCAGGTCCTCGCAGCCGGGCGCCTCCAACTGCCGGTAGGACACGCCGGTCGCCAGGATCACGCTGTGCGCGGCGACCGCCGAGCCGTCGGAGAACCGTACGATCCGGGCGGCGCCGTTGGCCTCCAGCGCCGTCACCTCGCGCGCGGTGAGGATCTCGGCGCCGAACTTGGCCGCCTGCCGCCGCGCCCGGTCGGTGAGCTGCGCCCCCGACACGCCGTCGGGGAAGCCGAGGTAGTTCTCGATGCGGGAGCTCTGCCCGGCCTGCCCGCCGGTCGCCGACCGCTCCACCAGCACGGTCCGCAGCCCTTCCGACGCCCCGTAGACGGCGGCGCCCAGCCCGGCCGGGCCGCCGCCGATCACGACCAGGTCGTAGAAGTCGGCCGTCGGGGTCGTCGCCAGCCCGACCCGGGCGGCGAGGTCGACGGCCCCCGGTTCCACGAGCGGCGTCCCGTCGGGCGTGATCACCACCGGCAGGCGCATCCCGTCCGCGCCGGCCGCGGCCAGCAGCCGCCGCCCCTCCGGCTCGTCGGAGGAGTACCAGCGGTAGGGCACCTGGTTGCGGGCCAGGAACTCCCGCACGTGCGAGGAGCGCGCCGACCAGCGGTGCCCGACGACCTTCGTGCTGGGCACGGGCCGGAAGTCGCTGCTCCGCCACGCCCGGAGCAGATCGTCGAGCACCGGATACAGCTTCTCCTCGGGCGGATCCCACGGCTTGAGGAGGTAGTGGTCGAGATCGACGACGTTGATCGCGTCGATCGCCGCGTTCGTGTCCGCGTACGCGGTCAGCAGCACGCGCCGCGCGCCCGGGTAGACGTCCAGGGCCTGTTCGAGGAACTCGATGCCGTTCATCCGCGGCATCCGGTAGTCGGCCAGGATCACCGCCACGAGATCGCCGCGCAGCTTCAGCTCCCGCAGCGCGTCCAGCGCGGACGCCCCGGACTCCGCCCGCACGATCCGGTACGACGCGCCGTACCGCCGCCTCAGGTCCCGGGCCACGGCCCGGGAGACCCCCGGGTCGTCGTCCACGGTCATGATGACGGTCCGTGCCGTGTCGGCGGCCTGTGCCATACGTCCCCCACGCCGGGCGGTTGACTCCCGGCACGGCGTCCCGGGGCACCGCGCCGACCTCCGCCCATCGTATGTTCGATCGCCGCACCGTGCCCGGATACGGGGATCAGCTCTTGAAGGCCCCCAGCACGCAGAACTCGTTGCCCTCCGGATCGGCGAGCGTCACCCACGACTGCTCGCCCTGCCCGATGTCGGCGTGCCGCGCGCCGAGCGCCAGCAGCCGGGCGACCTCGGCCTCCTGGTCGTCGGGCCGGAAGTCGAGGTGGAGGCGGTTCTTGACCGTCTTGCGCTCCGGCACGCTCGTGAACAGCAACCCGGGCAGCCGGTCGGGGGCCGGCCGGATCTCGAACTCGTCGGGTGCGTCGTTCACCACCGTCCAGCCCAGCGCCTCGGCCCACCAGCGGCCCAGGGCCTCCGGGTCGGCCGAGTCCACCATGACCTGTTCCCACTCCAAAGACATGGAGCGAAGGGTAGGGAAGACTGATCATCAACGCCAGCGACTTTTTCCACACAAGGAGGCAGCCGGATGACACGCCCGATCACCGCAGGGGTCGACGGATCACAGGAGAGCCTCGCGGCCCTCGGCTGGGCGGCCCGCGAGGCGGTGCGGCGCGATCGGCCGCTGCGCGTGGTGCACGCCTGGCGGTTCCAGCCGCGGGAGGCGCTCGAAGCGGGGATCGAGGGGGACGCGGACAGTCAGGCCGAGTGGGTGCACAGCGCGGTGACCGAGGCCGTCGGGACCGTCACCGAACGGCACCCGGACCTGGAGGTGACCACGGACGTCGTGGAGGGCCCGGTCGTCGACACCCTGGTCGCCGCCGCTGCCGACGCCGAACTGCTGGTACTCGGCTCGCGCGGGCACGGGCCGATCGTCGGCTTCCTGCTCGGCTCGGTCGGCCAGCAGGTCATCGCCGAGACCACCCGGCCCGTGGTGCTCGTCCGGGCCGGCGACCAGCCCTCGGACGAGGCCGCAGGGCGCGAGGTCGTCGTGGGCCAGCAGGGCGACCCGGAGGACAACGCGGACGCGCTGCGCTTCGCCTTCGAGACGGCCGCGGCGCGCGGGGCGACCGTGCGGGTCGTACGCGCCTGGACGCTGCCGCCCGTGTTCGCCTACAGCCCCGGCTCGCTGAAGCTCCTCGACGAGGCCGGGGGACTGGAGCCCTACGAGAAGAAGGCCCTGGCCGCCGCGGTCCGGCCCTGGCGGGAACGCTTCCCCGACGTGCCGGTGGAGGAGCACGTGGAGATGGGCAGCGCCGGGCAGGTCCTGCTGTCGGTGGCCGGCACGGCCCAGCTGATGGTCGTCGGCCGCCGCGCCCACCGCACGGCCGTCGGCGCCCGCATCGGCTCGGTGGCCCACGGCGTCCTCCACCACGCGGACTGCCCGGTGGCGGTGGTCCCCCACACGTAACCGCCCCCCTTCGGTGTCTGCTGCCGTGAGTGATGGGTGGTGGGTGGTGGGTGCGCTGAGTGGTGGGTGCGCTGAGTGGTGGGTGGCGGCGTGCTCGGCGTCTGCGGCGGCCGGTGAGGCCGTGCGCTTGGCGTCTGCCGCCGCCTTCCGGACGGCGGCGGTCCCACTCGGCGCGGGCGGCGCGGCCTGACGGCCGCCGCCCGGTCGCCGTTCACGGCCTGGGCGCGGGCGCGGCCCGCGCCCGCGACGAGGAACGCCCGGGCCGCTGCTCTGCGCCGTGCCGGCGGGCGCCCGAGTTCCCGCTTACCGCTGTGGACGGCGCGCCCCTCGCGTCTGCCGCCATGCGCGAGCGATGGCGCCTCTGTTCTGTGCCGCTGCCGACAAGCGACCGGGGCCATGCTCGGAGCCGCCAGTGGACGTCGGTCCGCCCCCCGTCGGACGGCGGGCGCGCGGTGCCCGGCGCCCCGGGTCACGGTCCGCCGGTGGCGCGGCGCCGGTCGGCCGCCAGGCCGGGTCGCTGCACCCTGGCTTGCGGCCTGCGGCCCCTGGCTTGGCGGCCTGCGGCCCCTGGCTTGGCGGCCTGCGGCCCCTGGCTTGGCGGCCTGCGGCCCCTGGCTTGGCGGCCTGCGGCCCCTGGCTTGGCGGCCTGCGGCCCCCGGCCTGGCGGCCCCCGGCCTCATTCCGCCGTCGGCTGGAGTGTCTCGCTCGCCTTCGGGAGGATGTTCTTGATGTAGTCCTCGACCGCCGTGTCGAGGCCGATGTCGTGCTGGGCGCGCTCGGACATGTACCAGCGGTGTTCGAGGAGCTGGTGGTAGATCTCCGCCGGGTCCATCGCGCCGCGCAGTTCGAGCGGGACCGCACGCACGGTCGGCCGGAAAACCTCCCGCACCCAGCGGTGGGCCAGCACCTCGGGGCGGGCGCCGAGGGGGTCGCCCGGCGCGTAGTCGTCCTGGGTCGCCATCCAGCTCTCCAGGTCGTTCAGCAGCCGCCGGGCCTGGTTCTCCTCCGTGTCCAGCCCGGTCAGCCGCAGCAACTGCCGCTGGTGGTGACCCGCGTCGACGACCTTGGGCACGAACGTGACCGTGTCACCGTTCGAGGCGTGCTCGATCTGCATCTCGGCCACGTCGAAGCCGAGGTCGTTCAGGCGGCGGATCCGGCGTTCGATGTAGTGGTACTTGCCGGCCGGGTAGACGGACGTGCGCGTCAGCTCGTCCCACAGACCGCGGTAACGCGCGCAGATCTCCATGCCGAACTCGACCGGGTCGACGGACGGATGCAGCGCCCCGGACGCCTCCAGGTCCAGCAGTTCCCCGCTGATGTTCACCCGGGCGAGATCGAGGTCGTACTCGCGCTGCCCGACGCTGAGTTGCGGGTGCAGGTCACCGGTCTCGGCGTCCACCAGATAGGCCGCGTAGGCGCCCGCGTCGCGCCGGAAGAGGGTGTTGGACAGGGAGCAGTCGCCCCACGCGAACCCGGCCAGGTGCAGCCGCACCAGGAGCACGGCGAGCGCGTCCATCAGCCGGTGCATGGTGGCCGGACGCATGGTCGTCTCGAACATCGAGCGGTACGGCATCGAGCCGCCCAGGTGCCGGGTGACGAGCACGCTCTCCAGCGGCGCGCCGTCCGCGTCGACGCGGCCCGTGACCACGGCCAGCGGATCCACCGCCGGGATCCCGATCCGGTCCAGGTCGCGCAGCAGCTCGTACTCGCGCAGCGCGGGCCGCTCGGCCAGCTCCTTGACGGCGATCACCTCGTCGCCGGCGCGCGAGTAGCGCACCACGTGCCGGGAGATGCCGCGCGGCAGCGGCACGAGGTACTCCTCCGGCCACTCCTCCAGGGGCACGTCCCACGGCAGTTCCAGCAGGAGCGCGGGATGCTCCGGGTTCGTCGCGCTGATCTGGAGTGCCATGCGCCGGGTGTCCTTGTCTCGCCGCCGATCGTCGCCTCACTCTAAAGGGCGCGCTCCCGGGCCCGGTCCGCGGCGTCCCGCACCGGACCGCGGTGCACCGGGCCGTGCCCGGGCAGCAGCACATCGCCCTCCAGTCCGGCGAGCACGTCCAGGGAGGCCACGGCACGGGACCGCTCGCGGTGGAACATGTCCGGCAGCAGCTGCGGCCCCTCGACGCGGGAGGTGGGGTGGCCGCTGACCAGGGCGTCGCCGGAGATCAGCACGCCGGTGCCCGGCACGTGGTAGGCGCAGTGCCCGTCGGTGTGGCCCGGCGTGTGCACCGGCACGGGCCGCCCGGGCAGGTCCAGGGCGCCGTCACCGGGGAACGCCTCCGGGGCGGTGACGGGGACGTGGGCCGTGCCGCCGGAGCGCAGCGCGTGCACCGCCCACGGCAGCACCCCCGGCCGCCAGCCGTTGCGCAGCACCGTCCCGACGGACACCTGGTGCAGGAACTCCCGCCGCGCGTGCGGCACTTCGGCCTCGTGGAGGTACACGGGCGTGCCGTACGTGGCCCGCAGATACTCGGCGGAGCCCAGGTGGTCGTTGTGCGCGTGCGTGATCAGCACCGCCGCGACGGCCTCCGGAGCGCTCCCCACCTCCGCGAGCGAGGCGAGGACCCGCTCCCGGTCGCCGGGATAGCCGGTGTCGACCAGCGTGACGGCGTCCCCCTCCGTGAGGATCACCCAGTTCGTGTTGGATCCGTGCACCAGGTAGGTGCCGTCCGCGACGTGGTGTATGTCTGCCCGCATGATCGCCCCGCATGGTGAGGTCCCGGTCCCAGCCCGACGGGACAAGAAAAGCAGACCCCGCGGGTGGCGAAATCACCGGGCCCGGATCAACGGACCGGCGCGGCACGGCCGTTGGGCGTGTCTCACTGCACGCCGTGCGGGCGGAACTGGATGCTGATGCGGGGCCCCGTCGCGCGCGTGCTCTTGGGGACCGAGTGCTCCCAGGTGCGCTGGCAGGAACCGCCCATCACGATCAGGTCGCCGTGGCCCAGGGGCCGACGCACCGTGTCGCGACCGCCCCGCATCGGGCGCAGCAGCAGGTCCCTGGGCGCCCCCACGGACAGGATGGCGACCATGGTGTCCTCGCGCGCGCCCCGCCCGATCCGGTCGCCGTGCCAGGCCACACTGTCCCGGCCGTCGCGGTAGTAGCACAGCCCGGCCGTGGTGAACGGCTCGCCCAGCTCCCCGGCGTAGTGGGCGCTCAGCGCGTCCCGCGCCTCGGCCAGCACCGGATGCGGCAGCGCATCGCCGGCGCCGTAGAACGCGAGCAGCCGCGGCACGTCGACGACGTGGTCGTACATCTGACGCCGCTCCGCCCGCCACGGCACCTGTGCGGCCAGCTGTTCGAACAGCTCGTCGGAGCCGCTGAGCCACCCGGGCAGCACGTCGAGCCAGGCGCCGAACCCGAGGTCGGTGCGGCGGATCCCGTCGAGCGTGCCGAGGCGCAGCTCGTCGGCCTGGTCGAAGAGGGAGCCCTGGAGGTGATGCCTGGCCATGCGTTCAGCGTACCCCTTAATCGAAAGTGTGTTCCATGGAGAGGATGCCTTTCGATACATCGCTGTATCGAATACAGTCGTGTATCGAAAGGGGGTCTGTCCGTGCATCAGGAAGCCACCGGGCGCGTGACCAGGCGCCGTGTCCGCACGCGCGCCAACCTTCTCCAGGCGGCGTTCGCCGTGTTCGCGGCCAAGGGCTTCGGGCACGTCTCGATCGAGGAGGTGTGCGAGGCCGCCGGCTACAGCAGGGGCGCCTTCTACTCCAACTTCTCCAGCCTCGACGAGCTGTTCTTCGCCCTCTACCAGGAACGGGCCGAGCTGATCGCGGAGCAGGTGTCCGGGGCCCTCGCCCTCGACGGCCCCGACCTAGACGTGCCGGCCGCCGTGGACCGCGTCACCGAGGTGCTGCTGCTCGACCGGGACTGGCTCCTGGTGAAGACGGACTTCCTCGTGCACGCCGCCCGCGACCCCGACGTGGCGCGGAGCCTGCTCGAACACCGCGCCCGGCTGCGGCGGGCGATCGCCGACCGGCTCGCCCGCGCCCGCGGGCACACCGCCCTGCCCGCCGTCCTGGGCGACACCGACGGCGCCGCCCATGCCGTGGTCGCGGCGTACGACGGCGTCACCGTGCAACTGCTGCTGGACCGGGACGTCGAGCACGCCCGGGCCTGGCTGAAGCAACTGCTCACGGCCCTGCTGACCGACGGCAGCGGCACCCTCGAAGACACGCGTAACTGAAGAAGGGAACGGTCGCATGGATGCCGACGTCATCGTCGTCGGAGCGGGCCTGGCCGGCCTGGTCGCGGCACACGAACTGACCAGCAGGGGCAGGAGGGTCGCCCTCGTCGACCAGGAGAACGCCGCCAACCTCGGCGGACAGGCCTTCTGGTCCTTCGGCGGGCTGTTCCTCGTCGGCTCGCCGGAGCAGCGCCGCCTGGGCATCAAGGACTCCTTCGACCTCGCCTGGAGCGACTGGCGGGGCAGCGCGGGCTTCGACCGCCTGGACGACGAGGACTCCTGGGCCGTGCGCTGGGCGCGCGCCTACGTCGAGTTCGCCGCGGGGGAGAAGCGGTCCTGGCTCGACGGCCACGGCATCACGTTCCTGCCCACCGTCGGCTGGGCCGAGCGCGGCGACCTCACCGCGCACGGGCACGGCAACACCGTGCCCCGCTTCCACATCGCCTGGGGCACCGGCACCGGCGTCGTGGAACCCTTCGTCCGATACGCCGAGCAGGCCGCCCGCGACGGCCTGCTCACCTTCCACCACCGCCACCGCGTCGACGCGCTCGTCGTCGAGGGCGGCACCGCCCGGGGCGTGCGCGGCACGGTCCTCGCCGAGGACACCTCGCCCCGCGGCGTCGCCTCCAACCGCGACCCGGTCGGCGAGTTCGAACTCACCGCCCAGGCCGTCATCGTCACCAGCGGCGGCATCGGCGCCAACCACGACATCGTCCGCCGCTACTGGCCCGAGCGCCTCGGCACGCCGCCGAACGAGATGGTGACGGGCGTACCCGCCTACGTCGACGGGCGGATGCTCGACATCAGCGCCGAGGCGGGCGTACGGCTGGTCAACCGGGACCGCATGTGGCACTACACCGAGGGCCTGCAGAACTGGGACCCGATCTGGCCCGGCCACGGCATCCGCATCCTGCCCGGCCCCTCCTCCCTGTGGTTCGACGCCCTCGGCCGCCGCCTGCCCGGGCCGTACCTCCCCGGCTACGACACCCTGGGCACCCTGAAGCACCTGCGCACCACCGAGGACATCGCCGGGTACGACCACTCCTGGTTCATCCTCACGCAGAAGATCATCGAGAAGGAGTTCGCCCTGTCGGGCTCCGAGCAGAACCCCGACATCACCGCCAAGGACCGCACCGGGTTCCTCAAGGAGCGCATCCTCGGAAAGGGCGCGCCCGGACCGGTCGACGCGTTTCTGCGCAAGGGCGCCGACTTCGTCACCGCGCCCAGCGTCGAACAGCTCGTCGCGAAGATGAACGAGCTGACCGACAAGCCGCTCCTCGACGCGGCAGTGATCAAGCGCCAGATCGAGGCCCGCGACCTCCAGATCGCCAACCCCTACGCCAAGGACGCCCAGGTCCAGGGCATCCGCAACGCCCGCCGCTACATCGGCGACCGCCTCGGCCGGGTCGCCACCCCGCACCGCGTCCTCGACCCGGCGGCCGGCCCCCTGATCGGCGTCAAGCTGCACATCCTCACCCGCAAGACCCTCGGCGGCATCCAGACCGACCTCGACTCCCGCGCCCTCGGGACGGACGGCAAACCGGTCGAGGGCCTGTACGCGGCCGGCGAGGTCGCCGGATTCGGCGGGGGAGGCGTCCACGGCTACAACGCGCTGGAAGGCACCTTCCTCGGCGGCTGCCTCTTCTCCGGCCGGGCGGCGGGCCGGGCGGCGGCGAAGCAGACCGCCTGACCGTACGGGACGGCCCGTCGCCTCACGCTTCGAGGAGGCGGGCCAGCACCGCGGCGTGACTCCGCTCCGGCGTCTTCGACGCGGTCAGCAGGGTCACGTCGCCCTCGCGGGCCAGGTCCCGCACCCGGTCGAGGGCCTCGGCCGCCCCGCCGGCGGCGAGCTCCGCCTCGTACCGCCCGGCGAACTCCTCGTACGAGCCCTCACCCGCGTGGTACCAGCGGCGCAGCTCCGTCGACGGGGTGAGCGCCTTCGGCCACTCGTCCACGCGCGCGGCGTCCTTCGCCAGCCCGCGCGGCCACAGCCGGTCGACCAGGACCCGCGCCCCGTCCCGCTGCTCGGGCGGCTCGTAGACACGGCGGACGCGCACGCTCATGGACGACCCCCTTCGGCGGCGGACGGATCTGCCGCGAGCGTAACCCCGGCCGTGGCCGACAGCGCGTCGTGCCGAACGGCCGATTCCGCTCGCGCCGGGCGGGGTACTCCGTCCGCCTGACGGCGTCGAGGGAGGAGGTCACGACATGAGTGGATCGGACGACCTGCCGGTCGTGCGCACACTCGCCGAACTCACCGAGCTGGTCGAGCGGCACCAGGGCCTGTACGTCCGCTGGTCCCGCGGCCCGGCGACCGATCTCCGCGACGTGTCCAGCACCGACGATCTGACGGGCGTGTCCATGCCGGGCCTGTCCGCCAACCCGCTCGACGTCGAGGAGTGGTGGGAGGACCGGCCCGGCCGGGTGTGGGTGGCACGCCGCCTGCACGACTACGCGCATCTGCCGCACGAGAAGGGGCCCGGCGTCCGTCCCTGGGTGCTGGCGGGCAAGGAGACGGCACGCGGGCCCGACAACGAACCGCTGGTCACCGACGCCCGGCCGATGTGCTGGATCGACCAGCAGGTGATCGACGAGGCGAAGACGGAGGTGGCCCGGCAGGAAAAACCCTGGGGGACGCTGCGTCGCAGCTGAACCCCCAGGGCACGGCGGGCCGCTGTCAGCCGGAGCGGCGGCGGGCGGCCGTGCGCCGCTTCAGGGCACGCCGTTCCGTCTCGCTGGTCCCGCCCCAGACGCCGATGGACTGCCCGGTGTCCAGCGCCCATTCCAGGCACTGGTCCTGGACCGGGCAGCGCCGGCACACCGCCTTGGCCTTTTCCGTCTGGAAGAGGGCCGGGCCGGAGGTGCCGATCGGGAAGAAGAGCTCGGGGTCCTCGTGCCGGCAGGCAGCGTGGTCTCGCCAGTTGTCCATCGAAGTCACCTGCATCGCAGTAGAAACGTGTTCTTTCGGATGCTTACTCCCTTTCGGGTCACCTGTCGATGCGTGGTGAAACAGCGCCTTGCCGGAGAAGCGCTCACTGCTGGGGCAGGCCCCACGGGCCATGGACGGCGCGGCGGCCCGGCTGGACGCGGCCGGGGCCAGGGCGTCAGGGCCGTAGCGCCTCCGCGGCGGTCGCCGTCACCGCCTGTGCCACGTGCTTCAGCGCGGGGGAGTCGAGCTTCCACTGCTGCCAGTACAGCGGCACGTCGGTCACCCGTCCCCCGGCGAGCGGCACGAGGCGGCCGTCGCGCAGCAGGGGGCCCGCCTGGGCCTCGGGCACCAGGCCCCAGCCCAGTCCGGCGGCGACGGCCTCGACGAACCCCTCCGAGGTCGGCACGTAGTGCCGCAGCGCGCTCGCGTTGCTCCGCCCCCGGGTGAGGCGGCGGACGAAGCCGTCCTGGAAGTCGTCCCGCCGGTCGAAGGCCACCACGGGCGCGTCGGGCAGCACCTCCTCCAGAGGACCGCCGAGCCGGCGCGCGGCGAAGTCCGGCGTGGCCACCGGGAGGTAGCGCATCCGGCCGAGGGCCCGCACGGAACAACCCGGCACGGGATCCGGGGACGAGGTCACGGCCGCCATCACCACGCCCTCCCGCAGCAGCGCCGCCGTGTGGTCCTCGTCCTCGCGGCGCAGCTCGAAGCAGAGCCGCAGCTCCGGAGGCACCCGAGTAAGCACTGGGAGGAACCACGTCGCCAGCGAGTCCGCGTTCACCGCCACCGACACCCGCGTCGGCTCGCCGGTGCCGCTCAGGCCGAGTTCCGCGTACGCGTCGTGCTCCAGCCGCGCCACCTGGCGGGCCAGCCGCACCAGCACCTCGCCCGACTCCGTCGGCCGCACCGGCTTGGTGCGCAGCAGCAGGACCCGCCCCGTGCGCTGCTCCAGCGCCTTCACCCGCTGGCTGACCGCCGACGGCGTCACGTGCAGGGCGGCCGCCGCCGCGTCGAACGTCCCCTCGTCCACCACCGCGAGCAGGGTCCGCACCTGGTCCAGCGGAAGATCCGTCATCATCACGCCGGCTAATGATACGTAAGAATCCTTAGCTGTACGCGAGAGGCGTCCGTCCGTAGCGTCAAGGCCATGACCAGCTCCTTCACCGCCGCGGCCGCGGGTTTCGGCACCGGCCTCTCCCTCATCGTCGCCATCGGCGCCCAGAACGCCTTCGTCCTGCGCCAGGGGGTCCGCCGCCAGGCCGTCCTCGCCGTCGTCGGCATCTGCGCCCTGTCCGACGCCCTGCTCATCGCGCTCGGGGTCGGCGGCGTCGGCGCGGTGGTGGTGACCTGGCCGGGCGCGCTGACGGCGGTCGGCTGGATCGGCGGCGCGTTCCTGCTCGGCTACGGCGCCCTGGCCGCCCGCCGGGTGTTCCGGCCGGACGGCGGTGCGCTGCGGGCGGAGGGGGAGGCGGCCGGATCGGTGCGCCGGGCCGTCCTCACCTGCCTGGCGATGACGTGGCTCAACCCGCACGTCTACCTCGACACCGTGTTCCTGCTCGGGTCCGTCGCGGCCGACCACGGCCCGCTGCGCTGGACGTTCGGCCTCGGCGCCGTGCTGGCCAGCCTGTGCTGGTTCACCGCCCTCGGGTTCGGCGCCCGCCTGCTCGGCCGGTTCCTCGCCAACCCCGCCGCCTGGCGCGTCCTGGACGGCCTGGTCGCCGCCACCATGATCGTGCTCGGTGCCCTGCTCATCGCCGGAAGCTGAGACCGGCCGCCGAGCCAGCGGCGGCTGGTGCGATAGTGATCCCCGCCCGAAAGATGTAGCGAGCATCGAGGAAGCGGCGCGTGGACACGAGCGAGAGCAGAACCGAAGAGCGGGACCCCGGGCCGGAGACGCCCCGGCGGCGCGGCCGGCGCCGATGGGCCATGGACACCCGCCCCCTGCGCCGCCCCGCCTACCGCCGGCTGTGGGTCTCGACCATCGTCACGGCGGTCGGCAGCCAGCTCACCGCCGTCGCCGTGCCCAAGCAGATCTACGACCTCACGGGCTCCTCGGCGTGGGTGGGCGCGGCGAGCATGGCGGGCCTCGTGCCCCTCATCGTGTTCGCGCTGTGGGGCGGGGCGGTCGCCGACACCATGGACCGGCGCAAGCTGCTGCTGATCACCAACAGCGGCATCGCCGTCACGTCGGTGCTGTTCTGGCTCCAGGCCTTCGCCGGCCTGGAGTCGGTGGCCGCGCTCATGCTGCTGCTCGCGGTGCAGCAGGCCTTCTGGGGCCTGAACGCGCCCGCCCGCAACGCCTCCATCGCCCGGCTGGTCCCCGAGGACGAACTGCCCGCGGCCAACGCCCTGGGCTCGACCGTCATGCAGACCGGCCAGGTCGCCGGTCCCCTGCTCGCCGGCGCCCTCATCCCCGTCATCGGCCTGCCCGAGCTGTACCTCATCGACGCCCTGGCCCTGTGCGTCACGGTGTGGGCCGTGTACCGGCTGCCGCCCCTGGCCGGCACGGCGAAGCGGCGCGCGGGAGTGAAGGAGATCGCCGCGGGCTTCCGCTACATCTCCGGGCACACGGTGCTGCTGCTGTCCTTCCTCGCCGACATCGTCGCCATGGTCCTCGGCATGCCCCGCGCCCTGTTCCCGCAGCTCGCCGCCCAGACCTACGCGCCGTACGGCGAGGGACCGGGGCCCTTCTGATGGATCTCCGCGGCGTCGCGACGCCCGGCACGCACGCTCACCGCACGGCGCGAAGGGCCAGGTGGCTCCGCCACATGACCCTCCGCCCCGCACGCCGATCGCACGCACCGAACGCCGCTCCTTCTCCCACGGAGATCCATCAGAAGGGCCCCAGCTGGGCCTGCTGTTCGCGGCGATCCCCATCGGCGCCGTGCTCGGCGGGCTGTTCTCCGGCACCTTCTCCCGGGCCCGGCGGCACGGCTGGATGGTCATCGGGGCGGTCGTCGTCTGGGGCGTGGCCATCACCGGCTTCGGGCTGAGCCGCAGCCTGTGGGTCGCGGTGGCGTTCCTCGCCGTCGCCGGGGTGGCCGACATGGTCTCCATGGTCTTCCGCGGGGCGATCCTGCTGTCCGCCGCCACCGACGAGATGCACGGGCGCATGCAGGGCGTCTTCACCGTCGTCGTGGCGGGCGGCCCGCGCCTCGCCGACGTGCTGCACGGCACCGCGGGCTCCGCCTTCGGCCCCCGCACCGCCGTCGCGGGCGGCGGACTGCTGGTCGTCGCCGTGATGCTGGTCCTGGCCGCGGCCGTACCGGCGCTGCGGCGCTACCGCGTCTGAGACCTCACAGCGCCGGTCCGAGCCTCACAACGCGGTCCGACGCCTCACAGCGCCCCGCGCCGGTGCAGCGTGTACTGCTCCATGAGCTTGCCCCGGGTCATCTCCAGCCGGTGCGCGAGCACCTCGGCGACGTTCCGCACCAGCGTCAGTCCCAGCTGCGGATCCTCCTCGCACAGCCCCAGCACGGCCCGCGCGTCGAACTCGTAGGCCCTGACCGGGCTGAACGCCACCGCGCCGAAGTCCCACGTGTACGGCGGGAACAGCCAGGACCAGCCGAGCAGGTCGCCCGCGCCGAGGCTGGCCACGGTCACCCGCTGCAGGGAGTTCACCTGCTGGTCCAGGGAGACCGCGCCGGAGCGGATGACCCAGAAGCGGTCGGCCGTGCCGCCCGCCTCGAAGATCCGGGTGTCCTCGGGGAAGGACACCTCCCGGGCGAGCGTCATCAGGCGCTGCCGCTGGGGCGGAGGCAGGGCGGTCAGGAGTTTGATCGCTTTGGTCATGCGGAGCTCCTCGCCGGGCGGTCGACTGCGGTGCTGTCCCTACGCCCATTTCAGCGGCTGGCGGGGCCCCGGGCACCTCGGCGTGCGCGACTTTCTCCGGGCATGAGAAAGCCCTGGCTGGACGGGGGAAACCAGCCAGGGCCGTAAGCGGTGGTACACGGAGGACAACGGTCGACTCCGTCACCACGTATGAATGAACCGTAAACCATCCGCGCGGCCGTGCGCCTGCGTGGAACCGGTTGCGTGACCTGTTTCACTCGGTGTCACCGCGACTCCTCCGCGACCACCCGGACCGTCTCCAGCTCCGGGTCCGTCGGGTCGGGGAGGTGCATGCCCGCGGCCAGCCCCGTGCGCAGATACGCCAGCACCGGCTCGGTGAGGCGCTCACCGGGCAGGACGGCCGGGATGCCGGGGGGATACGGCGTGATCATCTCCGCCGCGACCCGCCCGGCCGCCTCCGCCACCGGCACGTCCTCGGCGGTGCCGAAGAACGCGTCCCGGGGCAGCACCGCCTGCTCCATCCGCAGCTCCGCGGGCGAGGGCACCTCCACCCGCGGCGCCCGGGGCAGGTCCGGCGCGGCGCGCGCGAGGTCCCGCAGCGCCTCCAGCAACTCCCCGGTCGTCTCGCGGTCGTCACCATGGGTGATCTGCGCGCCGATGCGGCGGTGGTCCACCAGATGCGCGTCGATCCGCCGGTGCTCGCGCAGCCAGTCCGCCGCCTGGAAGCCCGTGATCCCCAGGCCGGTGAGGTCGATGACGCCGGGCAGCGGGTCGAGGTCGTCGGACAGCCCCGGGCCGCAGAAGTCGTCCCGGCCGTTGACGTGCAGCCCGTCGATCTCCTCGATGGCGGCCCGGACCTCGGCCGTGAGGTCCAGCGCGCCGCCCATCAGCTCCTTGCCGTGCAGCGCCATCTGCCGCCGCCAGCCGTCCAGCCCCGCGAAGATCAGCGACGACGGGCTGGTGGTGCCCAGCAGGTCCGCCCGCATCCCCAGCAGTGCCGGCGGGACCAGATCGCCCTGGAGATGGAAGACGGAGCCCTGCTCCAGGCCGCTGCCCATCTTGTGGATGCTCGTCACGCAGATGTCCGCGCCCGCGTCCATCGCCCAGGACGGCAGGTCGGGGTGGAACGGCAGATGCGCGCCCCAGGCCTCGTCCACGATCAGCGGCCGCGCGCGTCGGTGGCACACTTCGGCGACCGCCCGCAGGTCCGCGCAGCCGCCGTACGGCGTGGGACTCGTGACCAGGGCGCCGCGCGCGTCCGGGTGGGCCTCGAAGGCCCGCTCGAAGTCCTCGGCGGACGGCGGATGGGCCAGATGCCGCTCGGCGTCCCAGCGGGGCTCGACCCAGACGGGCTCGACACCGGAGATGATCAGCCCCGACACCACCGACTTGTGGGCGTCCCGGCCGATCAGCAGCTTCTCGTGCGGCCCCGCGACCGACAGCATCGCCGCCTTCACCGACAGGGAACTCCCGCACGTGCTGAAGAACGTGTGATCGGCGTGCACCGCGTCGGCCATCAGCTCCTGCGCCCGCTGGAGCACCCGGCCCCGGGTCAGCCGGTCGTCCAGGCCGCCCGAGGCCAGCACGTCCCCGAGGAACACCGCGTCACCGAGGACCTCCCGGACCTCCGGGTCCGCGCCGCGGGCCTGCTTGTGCCCCGGCGGCGTGAACGACAGGTGCCCCTTGCGGCGGTAGGCGTCCAGGGCTTCCAGAACCGGTGCTCGGGTGTGGTCGACTGTCATGCGCACCGGGTTCCCGGCCCGTGCCCTCGCAATCAGCCCGGGCCGGGCACCGGGCACGGGCGCCGCCGGGTCAGCCCTGCGCGGTGCGTTTGCCCGGGGTCAGGATCTCGTCCAGCACCGTGAGCACCGCCTCGTAGGACATCCGCCGCACGGTCGCGTCCCGCGCTCCCTGCGGGTCGGTCGCGTCCAGTTCCTCGCTCCTGCTCCGCCACGTCCGTTCCTCCTCGGCCGCGCAGGCCCTCGCGCGCTGGATGCGCCGCAGCAGTTCGTCCGAATCCACCACATCGGTCATGGGACACCGCGTACCCCGGGAGAGCGCGGCGATGGCACCGACTCACGGCCGTTCGACGTGTTTTCGGCCTTCGGGGCGCGCCGGAGGTTTGCAGGTGCGGGGAGAGGTCAGCCGAAGAGGGAGACCCGCGGCGCTCGCGCGGTGCGCGCCCCGGACGCCGCGGCAGGTTGGAGGAAGCAGCGGGTCCGCGGGCCCCAGGTGCGCCCGTGCGGACGGCCCCGGACGGCGGTCCGGATCCGGCTTCCGTCCCCAGTGACCAGGGAGCTTCAGGATGTGCGAGGAGCACACGATCGAATCTGTATTCGAGCCGCCCGGCGCGGGCCGGACCCGGCCGTGCAAACCCGCCGAGGCGCGCCGGGCGGTGGAGCGCGCCGTGGCCGAACGCTGCCGCGCCACCCACACACCGTGCGACGCGGACGCCCTGTCCGACGCGCTGCTCGTGGCCTCGGAGCTGACGACCAACGCGATCCTGCACGGCGGCGGCGTCACCGACTTCCGGGTGGACATCGACGGGCCCGGTGTGGCCGTCTCGGTGAGCGACCGCAGTGACGAACTGCCCGTCACCCCGCCCCGCACCGATCCGCACGGACGGCTGCGGCACGGCGGCCACGGCTGGCCCATCGTCTGCCGGCTCTCCCGCGACGTCCGCGTGTCGGACCTGCCCGCCGGCGGCAAGTGCATCACCGCCGTCGTGCCCCTCGTCTGAACAGCGGCGCGGTAGCCCCCCGGCAGATTGCTCTGCAAAGTGGAGTTTGTTCTACCGGGTGCAGGGCAGACGCAGTTTCGTGCTTCGGACCGGAGGCGCGCCAGCGGGAGCGGTATGACTGCCCCGGAGGCCGTCCAGGCGATCCGGGCGTGACGCTCCCGCGGTACATCCCTGAAACGACCGTTCAGGAGCGAATCCGCATGCTCATCGATACGCCCACCAACCGTCCCGGCACGCCCGAAACGACGACCGCCGCTCCCCGGCGGCGCCACGACGACGCCCCTGACACCGCGGCCCTCTTCGCCCGGATGGCGGAGCTGGAGGAGGGACCCGAGCGGGAAGCCGTCCGCGACGAGCTCGTCACGCTGTGGCTGCCCATGGCCCACCGCATCGCCGGCCGCTTCCGCGACCGCGGAGAGTCCATCGAGGACCTCCGCCAGGTGGCCGCCCTGGGGCTGGTCAAGGCCATCGACCGGTTCGACCCGAGCCGGGGTGCCTTCGAAAGCTACGCCGTGCCCACCATCACCGGTGAGGTCAAGCGGCACTTCCGGGACCGCATGTGGGCCCTGCGAGTCCCCCGCCGTGTGCAGGAACTGCGCAACAAGGTGCGGGTGGCCCGCCGTGAACTCACCCAGAACCCGGGCAGCCCCGAGCCCTCCGTGGCGGACATCGCCGCCCACACCGGCCTGACCGAGGAAGAGGTCGGCGCCGGGCTCGAGGCGCTGGACAGCTTCAGCACCCTGTCGCTGGACGCCGAGCTCTCGGCCGACGACGACGGCTACAGCCTCGCGGACACCCTCGGCGCGGCAGACTCGTCCTACGACGTCGTCGTCGACCGCGAATCCGCCAAGGAGGGCCTGCGCCGCCTGCCGGAGCGCGAACGGGCCATCCTCTACATGCGCTTCTTCGAGGACATGACACAAAGCCGCATCGCCGACCACCTCGGCATCTCCCAGATGCACGTCTCCCGCCTCATCAGCCGCAGCTGCGCCCGCGTGCGCGACGAGGTCCTGGGGCAGCGGACGGGCAACCGGGGCACCGGCGGCACTTCCACGACGGCCTGACCAACCGACCCCACGAGGAGCGAACTACATGCTGAGGCCCCATCCAGCCGTGCTGCGCCGACTTGTCGACGAGTACGAGGCACTGTCGGCCGCCGAGGCCGCGCGCGGACCGGCCGAGCTGAGCCCCCGCGCCCGCGACCTGGCGTACACGCTGTGCGTGTCCACCGGCACCCGGGACGTCAGGCGCGCCCTGGAGGCGGCTCACCAGTGGCTCGCGGCCGCACCCGCACCGGCCCGCGAGACCGCTGCCCTGGCCACCGAACAGCGCGTCCCGGCCACGGAGAACGCCTGATCCACGGCTGGGTGTGACCCGACGGGGAAGGCGAGGCGGAACACGAGCCCGGCCGACGGCGACAGCCGCGGCCGGGCTCGTGCGTGGCATGCCGCCGGAGCGGTACGCGCTCGCGCTCCCCGGCGCCGCGAGCCCCTTCGTCACGGGCGGCGCCGGCAGCCCGCGGTCGCCGGGCCGGACACTGTGCCCGGCGGGCAGGTCTCGCCGCGGGAGCGGTAGGCGCTGCCCGGCGCCGCTAGCGCCTCGGCCTGCCGGACCGGGTCCCTGCCCCGGCGGGCGTCCGGCAGCCGGAACCGGCCCGGCACACCGTGCCCGGCCGGCACGTCTGTCGGACCGGGTCCGCCGCGCCGGGTGTCCGGCAGACCCCAACCGGCCCGGCACCGACCGGAATCCCCTGGTCCGGAGGCCGCGCCGGGTGTGCGGTGGCCGAGCCGGGGCATCCGGAGGGCCGGGAGGTCGACATGGACACGAGTGCGTTGGCACAAGGTCGGTTCCGGGCCCGGCGAGCGGCGCGGGGTTCGGTGACCGAGGGGGCGGCACGTGCGGGCCTCGCCGCCCGTGGCGTGATCTACCTGCTCGTCGGTGCGCTGGCCCTGCAGATCGCCTTCGGCGACACGGGCGAGCAGGCCGACCGCGGGGGCGCCCTGGCGGAACTGTCGCAGAAGCCGTTCGGCGCGGTGCTGCTGTGGGCCCTGGGCATCGGGCTTGTCGGCATGGCCCTGTGGCGGCTGTCCGAGGTGCTCTTCGGCTCCGTCGGGCAGGACGGCCGCAGCGCGCGCAAGCGGCTGCTCGCGACGGCCCGCTGCGCGTTCTACGCCTTCGTCGCCTACTCCGTGCTCTCCTTCGCGGCGAGCCGCGACCAGAGCGGCGGCGGCTCCAGCGACCAGCAGTCCCGGGACGCCACCGCCAGGGTCCTGGAGATACCCGCCGGGCAGTGGCTGGTCGGCGCCGCCGGGATCGCGATCGTCGCGGTGGGCGGCTGGATCGGCGTACGGGCGGTGCTCCGCAAGTACCACGACAAGCTGCGGCTGGGGCAGATGAGCCAGCGGACCCGGCAGCTGGTGGACGTCACCGGCGTGGCCGGCGGCGCCGCCCGCGGGCTGGTCTTCGCCGTGGCCGGCCTCTTCGCCGTCCGTGCCGCCGTCGACTACGAGCCCGACCGGGCCAAGGGCCTGGACGACACCCTGCGCAGCTTCGCCGACACCCCGCTCGGCCCCTGGCTGCTGGTCTGCGTCGCGGCCGGGCTCGTGCTCTTCGGGGTGTTCTCCTTCGCCATGGCCCGCTGGCGACGCGTCTGAGCCGCGCCGTACGGGGAACACGGGACGGATGAGCGATTCCGAGATTCCGCATGGCGACGGCCGGCCCGTGGACATGTACCTGGACCTCCTGCGCATCCGGATGGACACGGAGGACTACCGCCTCCTGATGCGTGTGGTGGAACCGGTCCTCGAGGCGATCGACGAGGAACGCCTGTCCAGCCTCGACTTCGCGCTCGACTCCGGGGCCAATGACGAACTGCCCCAGGAGGTGCGTGACGAGGTGGCCCTCGTCATCGCCACCGCCGTCACCGGCCGCCTGGACAACGAAGTGATCGAACTCGACGTCGACGAGACCGGCCCGGTCCGGATCGTCACCGACGCGACCACCGCGTCCGACCCGGTCCGCCTCGGCGAGATAGCCGACTACATCAAGGAACGGCACCGGCAGACCGAGGAGCTCCGCGGCATCGCCGAGGTGAGCGGGCTGCCCACCGACTTCTGACCGGCGGGAGCCCGCGTCACTGCTGGGGCGCCGCCACCGGCACGTCCAGCGGCCGGGCCAGGCCCACCACGGCCTCGTCCAGCCGCTCCAGATGCCGCAGCACGCGGTCGGTGATGCGGCCGTAGCGCGGTGTGCCGGCGTCGGACCCCAGCAGCGAGGCGATGCTCGGCCCGGTCTCGACCTTCGCACCGGCGTGCTCGTCCGCGACCCGGGCCGCGATGGTCTCGATGTTGCGCACCGTGCGCCCCGCGGCCCCGCGCAGCCTCGGGTCCGCCGCGATCGAGGGATGCGTGGGCAGCAGCTCGGCGGTCGCCGCCAGGGACCGCGCGTGGTACGCGCAGGTCTCCAGCAGCGCCACCACGTACCGGGCCGTGTGGCGCCGGGCCCGCAGCGGCGTGACCGGGTGGGTCAGCGGCTGGGTGGCGGCCCGCAGGTCGGCCAGCGCCTGGTCCAGGTCGCGCGCCTTGTCCAGCAGGTCGTCCGCGGGCCCGCCGCTGAGCTGGCCGACCGCGGCCTCCGTCACGGCGGCCAGCCGCTCCAGCACGGTGCCGAGCAGCTCGTTCGTCCGGCGGTCCGTCCGCACCGGCAGCACCAGCGCCGCCGCGACGACTCCGCAGGCCGCACCGAGCGCCGTCTCCTCCACCCGCAGCAGGAGCACGTCGAGGCTGTAGGTGTGCAGCAGCGTGTACAGCAACCCCAGCATCGCGGTGACGAAGAACGACATCAGCGTGTACGACAGCGGCGCCACGTAGAACATCGCGAAGATCAGCACCAGGACCAGGGCGAACGCCGTCCAGGTGTGCTGTCCCACCAGGCCCGCCAGCACGATGCCGGCCACGACGCCGAAGACCGTGCCCAGCAGCCGCCGATAGCCCTTGACCAGGATCTCGCCCGTCGAGGCGGTGTTCAGGAAAACGATCCAGCAGGTCAGCACGGCCCAGTACCAGCGCTGCGTGGACAGCAGCTCGCCGCCCACGATGGCCAGCGTCGACCCGACGGCGACCTGTACGGCCGCGCGCGTGGTGGGGCGCCGCAGACCCCTGTCCTGCTCCTCCTGCGCCGGCTCCTCGCCGCCGTCGATCGCGGCGTCCTCGGCGTCCAGCTCCTCGCGGGAGCGGGCCGTGGCGGGGGAGTCGTCCGACTCGTCCTGCGGGCCGTCCAGCGCGATCCGCAGCCCCAGCACCGCCCGCGCGGCCTCACCGATGGCCCGGAAGACGTCCTGGACGGCGGCCGGAGCGGGCGGCAGGTTGTCCTCGTCCCGGTAGCCGAGGAGCCGGTTGCGCACATGGGCCAGCGCGGTTCCCGAGTCGCCCCTCCCGGCCCGCAGCACGAGGGTGCGCAGCGCCTGGAGATCACGGCGGAGCGTGGCGGTGGCCTCGTCCGGCACGGCCGGGTGCCCCACCGACGGCGCCGGGGCACCCGGCAGGTGCAGGGTGAGGGTGTCGGCCCGTTCGGCGCTGCGGGAGGTCAGCAGCAGCAGGCCGAGCCGCTCGGCGGCGATCTCGGCGTCCGCGATCCGGCGCTGCACGAGCCGCGCCACCGACTCGTCAGGAGTGCCCTCCTCCAGCCGCGCCTGGATCATCATCGCCGTCTCGTGCAGCCGCGCGGTGCCCTCGCGCACGGCCTCCAGAGCCTTGTCCATCTCGTCCGGGCCGGCGTCGAGGAGGTCGAGCTGCGCGGAGACCAGCTGGGCCAGCCGGGCGCGGAAGGCCAGCCGCAGCCGCAGCAGGACGCCCGCCGGGGTCGCGGGCACGACCGCGAACCGCATCACCGCGCTGGAGCAGAACGCCAGGGCGATGGCGCCGCACAGCACGGGCAGCGCCGAGACGGTGGCGCCGACGAACAGGGACAGGAAGTAGACCTGGAAGCCGATCAGCCCCAGCGCGGTGCCGCGGTCGCCGAACCGGCGGCCGTAGACCGCGCAGAAGATCAGGACGACGAAGAAGACGTCACCGACGACGAGACGCGTGTTCAGCACCGCGCCCAGGGACACGGACGCCAGCGCCACCGGCAGCCCCCACGCCAGTGTGACGGCCTGCGCGCCGAGCTGCTTCTCCTGGATGGCGAAGGTGGCGACCATCGCCGCCATGGCCCCCGCCACCAAGTGGTGCACATCCGCCCGCAGCAGGGAGAGCACGAGCAGGGTGAGGGCGATGGCGCCGACCGTCCGCAGCCCGGCCGTCAGACGCAGCAGTCCGGGGTCGGACGCCGCGATCCGGTCCCGCAGTCGTGTCCGCACCGAGCGTCCCGCTGCCCTCACGCCGCCGCACTCTCTCCCGACTCGCACTCACACCAAGATCCGCACCTCAGCATGTCATGCCACGAGCGGAAGCTCCCGTCCGGGCCGGGCGCTACTCCTGCCGGCCGGCTCCCTCGACGTGCTCCCGCACCTGTTCCGGCGTCAGGTAGGCGTCCGTGTACTCGAAGTCCTTCAGCCGGGCGGCCTTGCGGGCCTGGAAGCCGGTGCGGACGAAGTCGTCGCCGGCGATCGCGTTGAGCAGCCAGTTCGTCATCACCCGCGTCTTGGCGACGTTGGTGCGCAGCGCCGACCAGTGGTACCCGCGGGCGACGGCCTGGGCGGGCAGGCCGCGCAGTTCGATGCCCAGCGGCTTGGAGACCGCGTCGGTGCCGCCGAGGTCGACCACGAGCCCCAGGTCCTTGTGGACGTAGGGCTTCATCGCCTGGCCCCGCAGCGTCGCGATGACGTTGTCGGCGACGTGCCGGCCCTGCCGCAGGGCGTGCTGCGCGGTGGGCGGGCACATGGCGCTGTCGTCGCCCTTGGCCAGGTCGGGCACGGCGGCCGAGTCGCCGAGCGCGAACACCCCGTCGCTGCCCGGCAGGTTCATCTCGGGGGCGACCGCCAGCCGCCCCTTGACCGTCTCCGCGCCGAGCGTGGCGATGAGGGGACTGGCGACGACCCCGGCCGTCCAGATGAGCGTGCGGGTCGGGATCACCCGCCCGTCGGTGAAGGTGACCTCCTCGGGGCCCGCCTTGGCGATGGAGGTGCCCAGGGAGATCTCGATGCCCCGCCGGCGCAGGATCTCCTGCGCGCTGCTGCCGAGCTTCTCGCCCAGCTCCGGCATCAGCTTCGGCGCGATGTCGATCAGATGCCACTTGATCAGCCCCGGGTCGAGGCGCGGGTAGCGCTTGACGGCGGCGTGCGTCAGACGCTGGAGGCACGCCGCGGTCTCGGTGCCCGCGTAGCCGCCGCCGACCACCACGAACTGCAGCCGCGAGGCCCGCTCCTGAGGGTCCTGGCTCGCGTCGGCCAGGTCCAGCTGGGAGATGACGTGGTCACGGATGTACGCAGCCTCGGCGAGCGTCTTCATCCCGAACGCGTGCTCCGTCAGCCCGGGGATGTCGAAGGTGCGGGTGATGCTGCCGGGGGCCAGCACGATGTAGTCGTACGGCTCGTTGACGATCCGGTCGGTGATGGTGCGGATGACGCAGACCTTCGCCTTCAGGTCCACGCCGATGGCGCCGCCCGGGATGATCCGCGTGCGGTACTTCTTGCTGCGGCGCAGCGAGACGGCGATCGACTGCGGCGTCAGCACCCCGGAGGCGACCTGGGGGAGCAGCGGCAGGTAGAGCTGGTAGGCGAACGGCGTCACCAGCGTGACGTCGGCCTCGTCCGGGGAGAGTTTCCGTTCCAGGCGGCGGACGCACTCCACGCCGGCGAAGCCTGCGCCAACCACCAGGATCCTGGGTCGTGTCACGGTGTTCATCCCTTTCTGCGGCTCCAGGCGGTCTGCCTCGAACGCCTTTCGACTGCCCCTGGATCGCCGGTTCGCACCCCTTCGATCCCACCCCGTGCCCGACCGGTACGCCAGCCGGACGCGGCATGCAGACGAACGTGTCGATCACCACCATGCCCGCACCGTGGCCGAAAAGCACCAGGCGGGAGTGAAGAACGCGTGCACACCCGGTCCCGCGCGACCTGACGTCAGGCCGCCGCGTCCCCTTGGAGATGACACAGCAGCAGGCACACGTCGTCGTCGCGCTCGGAGTCGCTCAGCAGCGGATGCAGGATCCGGTCCGCCGAGCCCTCCAGGTCCGCGTCCAGCTCCGCGGACCGGAACCCGCCGAGCGCCGTGGCCAGCCGCTCGATGCCCGGGTCTATGCCCTGCGCGCGCCGCTCCACCAGACCGTCCGTGTACAGCGCGAGCGTCGAGCCGGGCGCCACACGCACCGTGTGGTCGTCGATCTCCTGGGTGAGCGGGATGCCGAGCATGGCGCCCGGCTTGGCGTCGAGGGTGCGCACACTGCCGTCGGGCAGGCGCAGCACCGGCGGCGGATGGCCCGCGGCGGCCCAGGTCAGCGTGGGCTCGTCCGGGTGGAACCGGGCGATGACGGCGGTGGCGTACAGGTCCGGCTGGAGATGGTGCAGGAACCGGTGCAGCCGGGTCAGCAGCCGGCCCGGGCTGTCGCCGTCGACGGCGTAGGCCCGCAGCGCGGTGCGCAGCTGGCTCATCATGACGGCCGCGTGCAGACCGTGCCCGGTCACGTCGCCGATGACGGTGATGAGCCCGCCGTCCCGCTGCGGGAACGCGTCGTACCAGTCGCCGCCGATGTTCAGGCCGTGCGTGGCCGGCAGGTACCGCGCGGCCAGGCTGAGGCCGGGCGTGGCCGGCAGGTCCGTGAGCAGGGCGCGCTGGAGTGTCTCGGCGATGTCCCGGTTGTGCTCGAAGCGCCGGGCGTTGTCGATCGCGATGCTGGCCCGGCGGGTCAGCTCGATCAGCATCACCGCGTCGTCCGGGTCCCAGCGCCCGCCGGGCGGCGACAGCGTCAGCACGCCCAGCGGCGCCCGGCGCGTCGGCAGCGGGACGCACAGCAGCGGCCGCGCCGGGTCCAGCGCCGACGGCGGCTGGTCGTCGACGCCGGGCAGGTTGCCGGGATGGTCGGCGGCGTACTGGGGCCGGCCGGTACGGGCCGCGACCACGGCCGCCGCCGGATGCGGCGACGAACGGTGCTTGTCGTCCTCGTGGTCGAACAGCCAGACGTCGACGCTGCTCGCGTACTCCGGCACCAGCAGGTCCGGCAGCCGGCGCACGATCTCCTCGTGGTTGAGGGAGGCCGTCAGCACGGCGCTCGCGTCCGCGAGGAACGTCAGCCTGCGGCGGGCGCTCTCCGCCTCGTTGCGGGCGCTGCGCTCGGCGGCGAAGGCCTCGCGCTGTGCCCGGCCCGCCGCGTCCAGCTCGGCGTGCAGCGCCAGGACGCCCTGGTTGGTCTGGTGCAGCTCCTCGCGGTGGAAGGCGACCAGATCCTCCTGCTCGGTCAGCTTGTCCAGCACCACGGCCGTGTCCTCGTCGGCGCCGAGCAGCGCCTCCGCGAGGGCGGCCGGGTCGTCGGCGACGGTGCCGCCCTCCCCGGCCTGGGCCGCCTCCGGGCAGGGGACCGTGACCTCCCAGGGCGGCTCCCCGGCGGCGCACGCGTCCGGCGACGGGGTCACCACGGCGTGCAGCAGGCCCTCCTCGGCGGGCGACCCGGCGAGGTTCAGGGTGAGCCGCCAGGTGCCGCCCTTGGTGAGGCACTGCCGCAGGTGGGCGCTGAGGGCGGTGGTCAGCCTGGTCCGTTCGAGGGTGGGCACACCGTAGGCGGCGGCCAGGCGCGCCAGGGCGATGCGGGCGCGTGCCGCGTCGGTGACGGTGGTGATCTGCCAAGTGCGCATCATGGGCGGTCCGGCGGGGTCGGAGTCAGCACGGCCACTGCGGTGTCGTCCCGCACCGGGCGGGCGGGACTGCTCGCGTCGCGTATCGTCACGGCGGCCGTCACGGCCGGGTCGGCCGCCGGCGGACCGGCGTCGGACGGCGGCGTCCAGCGGCTGGGCAGGCCGTCGGTGTGCAGGATCAGCAGCCGGTCGGCCGCCCAGTCGGCCTCCTCCTCGCGGAGGGTGGTGGGCCGGTGGACGCCGACGATGCCGGGCCGCGACAGCAGCGGACGCCAGGTGCCGTCCGCGCGCAGCCGCGCGCCCACGTTCCCGATGCCGGCGAACCGCAGCCGCCCGGCACTCAGATCGACCTGGGCCACGGCGACGGCCGCGCCCCGGGTGCCCCTCAGCGCGTCGTGGAGCCGCCGCAGCGCTTCGGCGGGGGAGAGGCCGGCCCAGCGGTGCAGCTCCGCGACCGCGGCGGACGAGGCCCGGGCGGCCTCCGGCCCGTGCCCCAGCCCGTCCGCCAGCATCAGCGTCACCCGGTCCCCGGCCCGCGCCCACGTCCACGCGTCCCCCGAGTACTCGGCCCCGCCGTAAGGGATGTTCACACCTCCGGCCCGCACTCCCCCCAGGGGCATGGAGGGCCCGCGCAGGGGGCCGGCCACCACCGCACGCCTCGGCGCGTCGGTACCGGATGGTTCGGCGCCCGGCCCGGTCTGCGCACCGGCCTGCGCCGTGCGCCTCGGCGTGGCGGTACCGGATGGTTCCCCGCCTGGCCCCGTCTGCGCACTGGCCTGCGCCGTGCGCCTCGGCGCGTCGGCACCGGATGGTTCGGCGCCCGGTCCCGTCTGCGGGCCGGTCTGCGCCGCTCGCCCCGGCGCGCTGGCACCGGATGGTTCGGCGCCCGGTCCCGTCTGCGGGCCGGGCTGCGCCGTGCGCCTCGGCGTGCCGGCACTGGATGGTTCGGCGCCCGGTCCCGTCTGCGGACCGGCCTGCGCCGCCCGCCTCGGCACGCCGGTACCGGACGGTTCGCCGTCCAGTCCCGCGTGCCATCCGGGCTGCGGACGGGTCTGCGCCGCTCGTCCCGGCGTGCCGGTACCGGATGGTTCGCCGCCCGGGCCTGTCTGCCGTCCCGGCTGCGGACCGGTCAGCGCCGCTCGCCCCGGCGCGCCGGCACCGGACGGATCGCCGTCCGGTCCCATCTGCGGTCCGGCCAGTGCCGCTCGCCCCGGCGCGCCGGCACCGGACGGTTCGCCGCCCGGCGCCGTCAGTCGTCCCGGCTCCTGTTCCGGCGTGCCGGGGCTGCCGGCGGGGGCCCCTGCCGGCAGGCCGAGGGTTCCTGCGATGCCGGGCACCGCCGTGTGCTCCGTCAGGTCACCGCAGGCCAAGGCCATGACCGGCGGCTCGGTCCGTGAGGCAGGGCCGGGCCCGGCGTCCGGCCACAGCCCGCCGCCGGAGCCCGGGCCCTCGGGCCACGCACCGGTGCCCCGCTGCCCACCACCCGGCGTGCCCGGCCCGGGCATGCCGCCCTCGACCCCGCCACCGGCCGGGCCCCGGCCCCCCGGCAGCCCGTCGGCCCACGCCGTCACCGCCGACCCCGCGGTGGCGGCACCACCCCTGGGCGTCATCCCCACGCGGGCCACCGCGACCGTGCCGCGGCCCGGTGTGCTGTGCAGGCCGAAGTCGTCGGCGAGACGCAGACACGTGCCGAGCCCGGCCCCGAGCGACCGGGTCGTGGAGAAACCGTCGCGCAGGGCCGCGGGGACGTCCGCGATGCCGGGCCCGTGGTCGATCGCGGCGATCTGCACGACCCGGGCCCGCGTCCGGCCGTCCCGCGGCGCGGGCGGGTCCACGACGTCGATGAGCACCTGCCCGCCCTCGGCGTGCTTCAGCAGATTCGTGGCGAGCTCGGTCGCGACCAGCGCGGCGGCCGCGGTGCGCCGCTCGTCCAGCCCGGCCAGCGCGGCCGCGCCCTCCGCCGCGACCCGCGCGTCGCGCACCCGGGTCGAGTCGCGCACCGGGACATCCCACACGCGCGGCATCACACCTCCTCGCGCGGACGCGGCGGCTGGGCCGCCCAGCAGGTCACCCGGACGGTGGTGCCGGCGCCCGGCGTGCTCTCGATGTCGAAGTCGTGCACCAGGCGCCGGGCGCCGCTCAGCCCCATGCCCAGCCCGTTGCCGGAGGTGTAGCCGTCGCTGAGCGCCTGGTCCAGGTCGGCGATGCCCGGCCCCTCGTCCGTGAAGGACAGCCGGAGCCCGTGGACGCCCCCGCTGCTGACGTGGACCGCCTCCATCTGTCCGCCCCCGCCGTGCACGAGGGTGTTGCGGGCCAGCTCACTGGCCGCGGTGACGAGCTTGGTCTGCTCCACCAGGCCGAAGCCCAGGCGGGCAGCGGCCTGCCGTACATGCTGTCGCACCCACACCAGGTCCATGTCCGACCGGATGGGCAGGCAGGCCTCCACGCCCGCGGCAGTGTGCATCACGGACTCTCCTGACGCGGGCTGCCGGGACGGGTCACCGGGGCCTGCTGTCCGAGGAGTTCCATGCCCGCCTCGGTACTGAGCGCGGTGCTCAGCCCCGGCAGCGTCAGGCCCAGTTCCACCAGGGTGATGGCGACCGCCGGGCGCATGCCCGCCACCACGGTCCGCGCGGCCAGCAGCCTGGCCTGCGCCGCGATCTCGGCCAGCACCCGGCCGAGGAAGGAGTCGACGATCTCCACCCCGGAGATGTCGATGAGGACACCGCGCACTCCGGTACGGGAGATCGTCTCGGCGAGATCCTGCTGGAGCTGCTGCGCCGTGCTGTCGTGCAGGTCCCCCTGGAGGGTGACCAGCAGGACGTCACCGAGCCGCAGGACCGGCACATGGCCGGTGACCGGACGGGAGTACGCCTCGCTCACCGCTGACCCGTACCCGGGTTCACGATGTCCGCGCCGAGCTGGTGCAGCGCGTAACCCAGCGCGTCGGACAGGCTCGCGCGGGTGATCACGTCCAGGTCCAGGCCGAGGTGCACGATGGTCTGCGCGATGGCGGGGCGGATGCCCGAGACGATGCACTGGGCACCCATCAGCCGCGCCGCGGCGACCGTCTTCATCAGGTGCTGGGCCACCAGCGAGTCCACGGTCGGCACGCCGGTGATGTCGAGGATCGCGAACCGGGCGTGCTGGTCGACCACGGCGTTCAGCAGGGTCTCCATCACCACCTGGCTGCGGGCGCTGTCCAGCGTCCCGATCAGCGGCACGGCCACGATGCCGTCCCACAGCCGGATGACGGGCGTGGCCACCTCCATCAGCTGCATCTGCTGCCGGTCGCTGAGCGCCTGCCACTCGCTCAGCGCGGTCTGCATCGCCACCAGCCGCAGGGTGCCCATCAGCACGGTCAGCGCCGTCGAACACGCCCGCAGGTGCTCGGGGGGTGCCTGTTCCAGATCGGCGGCCAGCAGATTCTCGACCGGTGGCCGCAGGGCGGCCAGCTCGCTGGAGACCTGGGTGTTGGACAGCCCGGCCCGGGAGCGGGCCGCGCCCATCCGGGCCAGCTGCTCGCGCACGCCGCTGAATCCCGCGGCGTCCGGGTCCTCCACCTGGTCCGAGTCGGCCACCTGGGCCAGCGCGTCCACGACGACCTTGCCCGCCTCCACCGCCTCGTCGCGCGAGACGGTGAACACGGTGCGGAACAGGGGCTCGTCCGCCCACCGCTGGGCGATCTGTTCACGCCGTCGGTTCAGGAAGTCCCTGACCTCGTGCGTCGGGGTGGCGAGCTGTCCGTCCGCTTCGTGCTCCGGCACCTGGTTCTCTCCTCATCCGCGTTGCATCGACCGAACCCGCTTCAGGCAACGAGACGGCGCTGTGACACTTGCCGGGCGACAACTCTAACCATGCGCCGACCTCGTACGACACCGGATCCGGCGCAAGCGGAACGGTTCGGGGGAACGGCGGTTGGCCACCGCCGTCACCCGCGTGCGCAGGGGCGGGCCGCCGTCCGGGCAGGGCGGAGCGAGGGCACCGGGCCACCGGTCGTACCGGCGCCGTGCCCGAGGGACACCGAGTCCGTCAGGCGCCCTCCGCCCCCGGCTCCCCGGGGGTGTCCGGCGTCTCGTCGACACGGGCCAGGGCCTCGTCGACGCTCTCCGATATCGGCACCGTGATGCTGACCCCGGTCAGGTCGAGGATGCGCCGCACGGCCGGCGTCGGGCCGATGACATGCACGCTGCCGGCGTTGCCGCGGGTCTCCTGGTACACCCGCAGGATGATGTTCATCCCCGACGAGTCCATGAACGGGACGGACGACAGGTCGAGCAGGAAGTGCCGTCGGCCGTGGTGGAGCTGGTTGGCCAGATGGGCCTGGAACTCGGTCGCGGTGTCGACGTCCAGGTAGCCGTCGACCGTGATCAGGGCCACGTCCTCCCGGGGCAGTTCGACTTCCACGGACAGCGGGTTCTGGGCGAGGGGCACGGGTACCTCCAACAAGTGCTACGGCCTGGGCTGGTCACCTCCGGGGGTGACCGCGGTGCGGGGCGATGCCGGTCGTGTCGCGGGCTCGAGTGCCGTTTCTCATGTGCCTCCCTTCGCTGCCGGGCTCCGTTTTCACCGCGCCCCCGCGATTACCCCGGAAACCGCCCTCCATGCCCCCGGATGTGAACATCGCCGAGGACCGCCGCCTGGCGCGGTGGCAGGCGTGTACGCCGAATGCGCTTGCGGCAGGAGGGTAATTGCTGCTGTGGAGCAGGCGGGCGGGAGCCGTCCGCCGGGGCTCGATCCGCACATCGCCAGGGAGGATGGGACAGCGTGGCCATCGACAGAATCTGGTCGTACGCGCCGGACAGCGGTCACACCGAGGGGCAGGACCTGACCGGGTTCACCGTCGCCGCGACCGACGGCACGATCGGGCACGTGGACCGCGAGGCCGCCCCGCACGCCATGCGGCACCTGGTCGTCGACACCGGTGTCTGGGTGTTCGGCCGCAGTGTCCTGGTGCCGGCCGGGGTCGTCACCGGCATAGACACGCAGGCCCGGAAGATCACACTGGCCTGCACCAGGGGAGACGCCAAGGCGGCGCCCCGTTTCCAGACCGACAGCGAGACCAGGGACCGGGAGTACCTGACAGCCGTGGGCGACTACTACCACCGGCTGCCGCCGCGCGCGGCGACCTCGGTCTGAAGCCGTCACGGGCGCGCCGCGCCCGTGACGCTCCCGGCTCACCAGGGCAGGAACACGTGCACGTCCTTGCCCCGGTCGTCGGTCACCACGCTGACCTGGTCGCACAGGGTGTGGATCAGGTGCCAGCCGATGCCGCCGCCACCGCTGCGCGGGTCGAAGGGGCGCGGGGCGGGCTCCGTGGTGCTGGTGTCGTGCAGGACCACGTGCACCCCGTCGAAGGTCCGGCGCATCCGCAGGGCGAACGGTCCTGGGGCGTACTGGACCGCGTTGGCGGCCAGTTCCGTCACCACCAGCAGGATGTCGTCCCAGTATTCGGGGGCAGCGGGCGGGGAGGAGCGTGCCAGGTCACGCAGGAACTCCTCCGCGGCAAGCCGCGCACCCGTCACATCGTGCGGCTCGCCCACGAAGCTGTTCGTGCGGCTCGGGATCTCCTCGGAGGTCAGTGCGTCATCCCCACGCGGCTCGGTTGACATATCGCCTTTCCGGCCCGGCGTCAGCAAGGGCTGTCGTCAGGGCTGTCGTCCTTTCTCTTGCGTCGCCACTGTTGCGTGTTCCCGAGGGGGCGAGGCCTACGCGTCCGGCCGGGTGCTCAGCGGAACACGCTGTCCGAATCGTCCCAGTTCGATGGTTCGTCCACCGTGCTCGGGCGACCGGGACGCCGGCGTGACCGGTACATCGCGTCGATCTCCGACGCGTAGCGCCGCACGATCTCGTCCCGGCGCAGCTTCATCGAGGGTGTCAGAAGCCCGTTGGTCACGTCGAACGGCTCCGGCAGCACCCGGAACACCCGGATCGACTCCGACCGCGACACCGCGCTGTTGGCCGCGGCCACGGCCCGCGCGACCTCCTCCCGCAGCGCGTTCTCCTCCCGCGCCTCCCGCATCTCGCCCTGGAGCGCCAGCGCCGCCCGCCAGTGCGCCAGGAACTCCGGGTCCAGCGTGATCAGGGCGCCGACGCAGGGCCGGTTGTCGCCCACGACCACCACCTGGTGGATGAGCGGGTGCATCCGCAGCCGCTGCTCCAGCGCCAGCGGGGCGACGCTCTTGCCGCCGCTGGTGATGATGATGTCCTTCTTGCGGCCGGTGATCGTCAGATAGCCCTCCGAGTCCAGCTGCCCGAGGTCCCCGGTCGCCAGCCAGCCCCCGCGCAGCGCGGCCCGGGTGGCCGCCTCGTCGCCCACGTACCCCTGGAACACCGACGGGCCGCGCACCAGGATCTCCCCGTCCTCGGCCACCCGGATCTCGGTGCCCGGCAGCGGCTGCCCGACGGTCCCGGACTTCTCCCGGCCCAGCGGCTGCATCGTCACACCGCCGGCGGTCTCCGTCAGGCCGTACCCGTCGTGCACGTAGATGCCGATGCCCTCGTAGAAGAGGGACAGGTCGCGGCTGAGGGGGGAGCCGCCCGAGGTCGCCCGCCGCACCCGGCCGCCCAGCGCGGCCCGCAGCCGGCGGTACACCGTGCGCTCGTACAGGGCGTGCTGGAGCCGCAGGTCGAAGCCCGGCCCTCGGCCCCGGCCCAGCCGCTGGCGCTCCAGGGCCGCGGCGAAGTCCCGTGCCGTCTCGGCGGCCCGCTCGAACAGCCCGCCGTGACCGCCCTGCTGGGCCGTGCGCAGGAAGTTCTTGTAGATCTTCTCCAGGATCGACGGGACCGCGTACAGGTAGGTGGGCCGGAAGGAGCGCAGCGCCGACGACAGCGCCTCGGCGCTCAGTTCGGCCTGGTGCCCCATGAGCAGGCCACCGCGCACGCACAGGCCCTGGATCATCAGTCCGTACACATGGGAGAACGGCAGGAACGCGAGCACCGAGCCCTGCTCCCCGCGCGGGGCCACCGTGTGCCCCCAGCCGGCCAGCAGCGTGTCGCAGGGGGCGGCCAGGCTGCGGTGGCTCAGAGCGCACCCCATGGCGTGACCCGACGTGCCGGACGTGTAGGCGATGACGGCCGTGGAGTCCGGCAGCACGAGGCGGCGCATCGAGTCGACCGTGGCGAGCGGGATGAACTCCCCGCGCCCCGTCAGCTCCTCCAGCGCGCCCGCGTCCAGCTGCCAGACGTGGCGCAGCAGCGGCAGCGACGCGCACACCGAGCCGACGGTCATCACGCCCTGCTCGTCCTCGACCACCACGGCCACACACCCGGAGTCCCGCAGGATCCACTCCACCTGGTCCCGCGACGACGTCGGGTAGACCGGCACGACCTCCGCCCCCACGGCCCACAGCGCGTAGCACAGCACCGTCCACTCGTACCGGGTGCGCGCCATGATGGCCACGCGGTGGCCCGGCCGTAACCCGCACGCGATCAGGCCCTTGGCCACGTCCACCACCTCGTCGCGCAGCTCGATCGCCGTCACCTCCTCCCAGACCGCGGAGGCGGGGTCGCTGCGGCGGGCGAGCACCGGCCGGGTGGGCTCGCGGTCCGCCCTCTCGAAGACGCTGTCGGCGAGCCCGCCGGTCAGGGGCGAGACGGCCGGCGGAGCGAGGGCGAGGTCGCGCATGCACTGCTCCTGACGTGTACGGGGTGTGACATTGCCGACGGGTACCGTCATCGGCGCGGTGCTCGAATCTAGTCGAGACCGGACCCTCCGGGTCGGGAAATACGGAAGTGGGACCCCCTGATGATCCGGCCGCGATCGGGGGACCCGGTCGGCATGAGCCACATCAATCCCGATCCCGATCCAGAGCGCACCCCCGGCCTGGAGCCGGGCGGCGGCGTACCGCCGGGCGAGACCCCGCCCGCGGAGAGCAGCCTGCCCGAGGCAGGGCCCCGGGAGACGCACAACCCGCCCAAGGGCTGGGCCAAGGGACCGCTGGCGCTGATCATCGTCCTCGTGGTGCTGATCGCGGCGTTCTTCCTGGCCTACGCCCTCGTCCTGATCCTCTGAACCCGCGCCCGGAAAGACCGGGACGCCTCACGCCTGCGTGTGGCGGACGCACTCCGTGACGACGTCCCGCAGGCTCCCCGTGCGCTCGAACAGCTCGCGCTGCACCTGCGCGCCGTTGCCGTCCCGCAGCAGCTCCGCGCAGGCGGCCCGGGCCCGTTCGAGGTCACCGGTGTCCGCGAGGGCCTCCTCGACGTGGTCCAGCAGGGCTCGCACGACGGCTTCGGCGGGCATGCGCCGCATGGTCACGGGGTGCAGCAGCTCGCCCGCGAGGCCGGACCGGGCGGCCTGCCAGTCGGCCAGCTGCAGCAGGCTGACGCTGTGGTCGAGCGGCTCCCGGCCGGCCCGCCACTCGCGTGCCGCGGTCTCGACCAGCCCGCGGGCCAGGGTGGCGACCAGCACGGCCGTGCCCGCGTGCAGGCAGACGTCCGAGACCCGGATCTCCACCGTCGGGTACCGCTGGGACAGCCTCGCGTCGAAGTAGATCATCGCGTCGTCGAGGAGGACCCCGGTGGCCACCATGTCCGCGATCAGGCGGTGGTACCGCTCGGCCGAGCCGAAGATCTCGGTCGGGCCGGCCGACGGCCAGCGCAGCCACACCCGGCTGCGGTAGCTGCTGTACCCGGAGTCCTTGCCCTGCCAGAACGGCGAGTTGGCGCTGAGCGCCTTCAGCACCTGGAGCCAGGGCCGCAGCCGGTCGACGACCGCGACGCCCTCCTCGTCGGACTCGACCGCCACATGCACATGGCAGCCCAGGACGAGCTGCTCCCGGGTGGCGATGCCGTACTGCTCCGCCATCCACTGGTAGCGCCGGTTGACGCCGACGGCGGGGCTGACCGGCAGCGGGGAGGTGGCGAGCGCCGCGACCGTGCAGCCGATCTCCCCGGCGTGCCGGGCGGCCTCCTTGCGGCAGCGGACGATCTCCGCGCGCAGGGCCTCCATGGACGACTGCGGATGAGTGGCGAACTCCAGCATCTGCTCGTGGAGTTCCTTCTCGAAAACGTCCTGATCCGCGTCGTCCTGCGCGGCCCGGGCGAGCACCGCTGCGGACAGTGCCCGCGGGTCCCCGGTCTCGGGATCGACCAGGAGGAGTTCCTCCTCCACTCCGACGGTGCGCACCCTGATGTCCGCCCTTCTGTGCCCTGCCGCGTCTGCCACCGGGTTGTCCCGGTGGTAGACCCCCAGTGCCCCTCACAGGCGGTTCGGACACCTGGTGGGGCGGCAGGACTTCACGGAGCGAACGGCGTCAGCCAGACGGTGGCCAGGGGAGGCAGCGTGATCCGGACACAGCCGTCCTCCGGTTTGACCGGATCTGTGTTGGTCACGCCGCTGCCGCCGTAGCGTGGGTCGTCGGTGTTGAGGGTCTCCTGCCAAGCGGCCACGTCCCCCGGCACCCAGAGGCCGTAGTCGTGCCGGACGACGGGGGAGAAGTTCGACACCGCCAGCAGCGGCCTGCCCTCGGCGTCGTACCTCAGGAACGCGAAGACGTTGTCGTCGGCCGAGTCCACCGCCACCCACCGGAAGCCCTCCGGCCGGGTGTCGCACTGCCACAGCGCGGGCGTCGCCCGGTACACCGCGTTCAGGTCGCGGACCAGGTCGCGCACGCCCCGGTGGTCGCCCGCCGAGTGGTAGCCGTCGTCGAGCAGCCACCACTCCGGCCCGTGCTCCACCGACCACTCGGCTCCCTGCGCGAACTCCTGCCCCATGTACAGCAGCTGCTTGCCCGGGTGGCCCCACATGAAGCCGAGGTAGGCGCGGACGGTCGCGCGCCGCTGCCACCAGTCGCCGGGCATCTTCGACACCAGCGCCTGCTTGCCGTGCACGACCTCGTCGTGGGAGATCGGCAGCACGTAGTTCTCGCTGTAGGCGTACACCATCGAGAACGTCATCTCGTGGTGGTGGTACTTGCGGTGCACCGGCTCGTGGGCGATGTACTCCAGCGAGTCGTGCATCCAGCCCATGTTCCACTTCAGCCCGAAGCCGAGCCCGCCGGTGTCGGTGGGCCGGGTCACCCCGCCCCAGGCGGTGGACTCCTCGGCGATGGTGACGACGCCGGGCGCCCGCCGGTACACGGTCGCGTTCATCTCCTGGAGGAACGCCATGGCCGCCAGGTCCTCCCGGCCGCCGTACGCGTTGGGCTCCCACTGGCCGTCCTCGCGCGAGTAGTCCAGGTAGAGCATCGAGGCGACCGCGTCCACGCGCAGCCCGTCGATGTGGAACTCCTCGCACCAGTACACGGCGTTCGCCACGAGGAAGTTGCGCACCTCGGTGCGGGCGAAGTCGAACTCGTAGGTGCCCCAGTCCGGGTGCTCGGCGCGCTGCGCGTTCCCGGGCTCGTACAGCGGGTCCCCGTCGAACCGGGCCAGCGCCCAGTCGTCCTTCGGGAAGTGCGCCGGCACCCAGTCCATGATCACGCCGATGCCGGCCCGGTGGCAGGCGTCGACGAAGTACCGGAAGTCGTCCGGGGAGCCCAGCCGCGCGGTCGGCGCGTAGAACCCGGTGACCTGGTAGCCCCAGGAGCCGTGGAAGGGGTGCTCGGCGACCGGCATCAGCTCGACGTGCGTGAAGCCCAGGTCCTTGACGTACTTCGGGAGTTCCTCGGCGAGCTGCCGGTAGGTCAGCCCCGGGCGCCAGGACGGCAGGTGCACCTCGTACACCGAGAACGGCGCCTCGTGCACCGGGGTGTCGGCGCGGTGCGCCATCCACTCGGCGTCGCCCCACTCGTAGTGCGAGGCCGTCACGACCGACGCCGTGTTGGGCGGCTCCTCGCAGCGGCGGGCCATCGGGTCCGCCTTGAGGAAGCGGTGGCCGTACCGGGAGTGGATCTCGAACTTGTACGCGGTGCCCTCGCCGACGCCCGGAAGGAACAGCTCCCACACGCCGGACGCGCCCAGGGACCGCATGGGGAACTGCGTCCCGTCCCAGTAGGTGAAGTCCGTGGCGACCCGCACGCCCTGCGCGTTCGGCGCCCACACCGTGAACCGGGTGCCCGCCACGCCCTCGTGGGTCATGGGCTCCGCGCCGAGCGCCTGCCACAGCTGCTCGTGCCGGCCCTCGCGGATCAGGTGCAGATCGAGCTCGCCGAGCGCGGGCAGGAAGCGGTACGGGTCGTGCACCTCCTGCTCGCTGCCGTCGTACGCCACGTGCAGCGTGTACGCGGGGATCGCGTCCAGGGGCAGCACGCCGGAGAAGAGGCCGTCGCCCTCCGAGGCGAGGGCGGTGCGCTTCCCGCCGATCACGACGCTCACGGAGCGGGCGAAGGGGCGCAGCGCCCGGAACACGATCCCGCCCGGGACCGGGTGGGCGCCCAGCAGCGCGTGCGGATCGTGGTGGGCGCCCGCCAGCAGGCGCCCCCGGTCCTCCGGGCTCAGGGCGGGCGCGGTCGGGCTCGGGACCGGGCCGGACGGCTCCGGGATTGAGGTGTCGCGCAGGGCCACGGCTCAGTCTCCTCTCACGGCGAGGCGCTCGATCGCCGCCATCGGTACAGGCAGCCAGTCGGGGCGGTGCCGTGCCTCGTACAGCACCTCGTACACGGCCCTGTCCGTCTCGTAGGCGCGGAGCAGTCCGTGTTTCTTGCGGGGGTCCCAGCCGGCGCGGCCGGCGTAGCCCGCGCAGTAGGCCTCGCGGCAGCGGCGGGCCCACTGCGGGCGCCAGGGGCGGCGCTGCCGGGCGGCGTAGTCGAAGGAGCGCAGCATCCCGGCGATGTCCCGCACGGGGGAGTGGGCGCTGCGCCGTTCGGAGAGCGGCCTGGACGGCTCGCCCTCGAAGTCGATGACGAACCACTCGCGCCCGGCCCGCAGCACCTGGCCCAGGTGCAGGTCGCCGTGGATGCGCTGGGCGGGCGGCCCGACGTCGCAGGTGGTCAGGGCGGCGAACGCGGCCCGCAGGCCCGGCACGAGCGGCTTCAGCGCGGGCACGCAGTGCGCGGCGGCGGTCAGGCGCTCGTTCATCGCGGTGGCCGTCCGCCCGTTCTCCCCGGGCTCGCCGACCGGGAAGGCCGAGGCCAGCGCGAGGTGCACCTCCGCCGTGGCCGCGCCCAGCGCCCGCGCCTGGGCCGTGAAGTCGTCGCCGGCGGCCAGCGCGTGCAGCGCCAGCGTCCAGCCGTCGGAGGCGTCCCGCAGATACGGCTGGAGCACGCCGAGGGTGGCCTGGAACGGATGCTTCGTCTGGAACCAGGCCACGGGCGCCGGGACGCGGTGGCAGCCCTGGCGGGCCAGTGCCCCCGGCACCTCCAGGTCGGGGTTGACGCCCGGCTGGATGCGCCGGAAGACCTTCAGGATGTACTCGTCGCCGTAGACCAGCGAGGAGTTGGACTGCTCCACGTCCAGCAGACGAGGCACCAGTCCGGCGGGTACCTGCTGGTCCGCGTCGCAGTCGAAGCGCAGCGGGCCCGCGGTGCCGGGGTGCCGCAGCCGGTCCAGCAGGAGCTGCGCCGAACGGGGGTCGTGCAGCGCGTCGTACACCGTCAGACCGGCCAGCGGTCCGTCCTGCACCTGCCCGATGAGCGCCCGCCCGAGGCGCGGCGCCGGATGCTCACGCACGCCGAGCAGCAGCTGGTAGCAGTCCCCGGCAGGGAGCGCCCCACCGGGGGAGGGCACGCCCGTGTGACCGGCGTGACCGGCGTGACCGGCGTGGACCAGCAGGTGCAGACAGCCCGGGAACAGCTCGGTCATCGACAGCAGGCCGAGCTCAGTGACGGGCCGGTCCTTGCCCGCGAACCAGCGCTGCCGCGGCAGCCAGTCGCGCAGCAGCCCGCCGAGCGACTCCATGGGCTCGGCCAGGCGCGTGAGGCTCGGGCGGAGGGATGCGGTCTTCGGCATGGTCACGCCTCCTTTCGTCGGCGCATGCTCACAGTCGTCGGCCGATGCGCGAGGCGACGCGGGTGAGCCGGAACCAGTAGAAGCCGTGGCCCCCGAGGGTCAGCAGGTACGGCAGTTCACCGATGGCCGGGAAGCGGACTCCGCCGAACAGCTCCACCGGATGGCGCCCGGCGAACTCGCGCAGGTCGAGTTCGGTGGGCTGCGCGAACCGCGCGAAGTTGTTCACGCAGAGCACGAGGTCGTCCTCGTACTCGCGCAGGAACGCGAGCACCGCCGGGTTGGAGGAGGGCAGTTCGGTGTAGGAGCCGAGTCCGAAGGCGGGGTTCTGCTTGCGGATCTCGATCATGCGGCGGGTCCAGTGCAGCAGCGACGAGGGCGAGGACATCGAGGCCTCGACGTTGGTGACCTGGTGGCCGTAGACGGGGTCCATGATCGCCGGCAGGAAGAGGCGGCCCGGGTCGCAGGTGGAGAAGCCCGCGTTGCGGTCCGGGGTCCACTGCATCGGGGTCCGGACGGCGTCGCGGTCGCCGAGCCAGATGTTGTCGCCCATGCCGATCTCGTCGCCGTAGTAGAGGATCGGCGAGCCGGGAAGGGCCAGCAGCAGCGCGGTGAACAGCTCGATGGTGTGCCGGTCGTTGTCCAGCAGGGGAGCCAGACGCCTGCGGATGCCGATGTTGGCGCGCATGCGGGGGTCCTTGGCGTACTCGGCCCACATGTAGTCGCGCTCCTCGTCGGTGACCATCTCCAGGGTCAGCTCGTCGTGGTTGCGCAGGAACATGCCCCACTGGCAGCCCGAGGGGATGGCCGGGGTCTTGGCCAGGATTTCCGAGACCGGGTAGCGGGACTCGCGGCGGACGGCCATGAAGATGCGCGGCATGACCGGGAAGTGGAAGGCCATGTGGCACTCGTCGCCGCCGGTGGCGTAGTCGCCGAAGTAGTCGACGACGTCCTCGGGCCACTGGTTGGCCTCCGCCAGCAGCACCGTGTCGGGGTACTGCGCGTCGATCTCGCGGCGGACACGCTTGAGGAAGGCGTGGGTGGCCGGCAGGTTCTCGCAGTTCGTGTCCTCGGCCGCGTAGAGGTACGGGACCGCGTCCAGCCGGAAGCCGTCGATGCCGAGGTCCAGCCAGAACTTCAGCGCCGCCAGGATCTCCTCCTGGACGCGCGGGTTCTCGTAGTTGAGGTCGGGCTGGTGCGAGAAGAAGCGGTGGAAGAAGTACTGGCCGCGCACCGGGTCGAACGTCCAGTTCGACGTCTCGGTGTCGACGAAGATGATCCGCGCGTCCGGGTAGCCCTTGTCGTCGTCGGCCCACATGTAGTAGTCGCCGTAGGGGCCGTCGGGGTCCTTGCGCGACTCCTGGAACCACGGGTGCT
>NZ_BMWC01000018.1 GCF_014651035.1 Streptomyces lomondensis | reverse complement strand
CTCATACCGGGACTTCCACCCGCTCACCGTCTGCCGCGACACCCCCAACGACGCGGCAATCTCCGTCACCGTCGAACCCGCCAGAACCGCAAGCACAGCCCGGTATCTCTGCTCGACAACCGACAACTCCACCAGCGCCAATCCCGGCCTCCCCACACGCACCGCAACGACGCGCACAGAAAAGCCGAACACGGCCACTGTCAACCATCAGCTGGGACCGAAGTGTCAAGCATCTACCGGGACCGGACAAGCCCCGGTCGACCGACTGAGTTACAACTTTCTCTACGGGTTCAAGGCCCGCGCACGGCGCGGGCGCGCGCCGCCTCTGCGGCGCGCCCTGCCTCCTGTCTGCGCCCCGGCTGGCCGCGCCCGGCGGCGCGCTCGGCGACTGCAGGCATGAAGTGGGAGACACCCTCTGTGGCTGGGGCGGTCGGCTCCACGGCTTTAGGCAGCCACTTTGGGGCGAGCCTCGAAGATCATGGCCCCAACGTCGTGCTTCAACGGGCAGGTCCATAGACTGCCCGACTCGCCGGAAGCTTATGGGGCCATGATCACTCGCCCCAAAGCAGCTCCAGCCCAAAGCCGCTCCACCGACCTATCGGGTGCACGCAACCGCTCAAGGGGGGTTCTTTGTTCGCGCGGAGAAGGCGACTATATCGCAGGGCGTACAGCTTTGAGTGCGTCCAATAGTCGCGCAACTGACGCATTGAACTCCGCTTCACCTTCCCGAGCTCGCCTGAAGTCACCAACTACGCGGCGATTTATTCTCTCAGCAAGCACAGGGTGCACTTCTTTCCATGCGGTGAGCACGTAGTCATCGAGCATGATTGGAAGTAGATAGGTAGCTCCGCCGTCGCGCGCCTCTCGGTCAAGGGTCTCTTGAATTTCATGAAGTACGCCGGCACGGTTTAGGGATGCCTCTGAGCAAATGAGGATGACTCGATCATGCTGATGCAGGCGACTGTAGATCTCGGTGTCAATCCTTTCGCCCAGAGTGGCCATTTCTGGAAAGAAGAAGGTGACTACGCCATGTTGCCGCAACACTTCATAGAGCTTCCTGGCGAACGCCTCATCCGGGCTACCGTAGCTAATAAAAGTGCTCTGCATCAGTCTCCTCGCCAAAGAATCCCCAAGTGCCCTGGCGCATTCGATCATGTACTCTGCGAACAAAGGCGGCACGCCACAATCAATCATGAATGACTTCAACCGAGGGTGCCTATACGACATAACCACTGCACGTGCGTCTATCTGGAGATGGACCTTCCTGGCGAATCGTCTTCGCTTCGCAAAATTCCGAGAGGTCTGTTGCACCAAGGTTAACGCTGCTCAGAGACACCTCTTCCAGGTCGGCGTGACGGAAGATCGCGCCACGAACGTCTGAGTTATTTAGACGGGCTCTTTTGAATGAAGCGCCTGTGCAATCTGCCTCATCGAGATGTGCGCCGGTGAAGTCTGCACCCTCGAAATCCACTCCCCTGAAGGTGGCTCCAATCAGATCCGTAACTACTAGTCGGGCATGCGTAAACCGAGCGTTTGTGAGATCGGCCCCTTTCAGTTGCGCGTGCAATAGATTTGCCCCCTCAAAGTTCGCACCACGCAACGAGGCGCCGTAAAATGTGACCCCTTCGAGATTTACACCTGAAAAGTCGACATTATCTAGCTGCGTGTTGCGAAAATTTCGCCGCCCACGTCGGTATTCTCTGATCACGTCGAGTGTAGAGCCTATATGTGAACTTCTACTTGCCCCCGCCATATCCCCTCCGAAGTCGCGCGGAGTAAACGCTACTCGCTCCAGACTCTCGATGCTGGGAGATACGGAAGGTTGCGGTGACTGAGGGCGAGTCTGGCGCATCTGCGAGGAGCCACACCGACCGCCTACCTCTGGCCAACCTTGCCTTCCCCATGCGTAAGGCGGCGAGCAGTCGAGTCTCATGACGGGGCAGCCGTGGTGCTGCTAAGCCTGTCGCACGTGCATGCGACAGGCCGAGGGCTGAGGCAGGGCTAGGGCTGCTCTCCTACCGCAGATGCGCAGACCGCTGTCAGTGTCTTCCTCTACGATGCGCGGTAGCATCTGTCGCTGCAGAAAGGATGCCGATGCCCAAGCGCGCCTTCGTCAGTTTCGATTACGACTATGACAAAACCCTGAAGGACTTCCTAATCGGGCAAGCCAAGAACCCTGACTCGCCATTTGAGATCCACGACTGGTCGATTAAAGAGGCATCCCCCGACTGGAAGGATAAGGCCCGCCTTAGGATCCGGGCGTCTGATGTTGTCATCGTCATCTGCGGCGAGCACACGGACGCCGCTGTCGGCGTGGGTATCGAAGTCAAGATCGCACAGGAAGAGAAGATTGACTACTTCCTGTTGAATGGATACAGCGGTCAGACCGGCAAGAAGCCAACGACTGCGAAATCGACCGACAAGATCTACAAGTGGACCTGGGAGAACCTCAAAAAGCTCGTCGGGGGGGCGCGGTGACAGCGCCGACAGAACCAAACGACCGGGAGGAAATTTTCGAACTCTACAAGCTAGCCGTAGAGATGGCAGACAGGGTCTCGGCGCGTAGGGGAACGGCCAATGCCTTCTTTCTGTCAGTCCAATCGGCTCTGGTTACCTTGGTCGGCTTTGGGATCCCTAAGCTTTCAGAGTCCCCCTGGTGGGTGTCGCTGGCCGTGACATTGGCGGGCGTCACTCTCTCTGCCACATGGTGGATGCAGCTTCGCAGCTATCGGGATCTTAACTCAGCCAAATTTGCGGTCATCAACAAGCTAGAGGAGTACCTACCGGCCCAGATCTTCGCTGACGAGTGGGAGGCCCTGAAGAGCGATCCAATCCCTAGCTGGCGCAAGCGCTACGCGGAGCTAGGGACCTCTGAGCGGATTGTGCCTCTGGTCTTCGCCCTAGCGCATCTCATCCTGTTTGTTGGCACACTGTCCGTGTGACCTACCTTGATCGACTAGCCCACCTGATCCGTTCCTGCCTCCCCTCAGATGTGGAGCCCCCTGCGGACTCGGACGACCTTTTTCGTATCTATGCCGTACTGCTACAGGCCAAGGGGGAGCAGGTCACGGACGAGGACGTCCACAATGCGTGGTGTGCGTGGATGCAGTCAGTGAACAGCAGCCACGACGCGCTGATCCCGTATGAAGACCTTGCGCCGGAGACGCGTGCCGAAGACGCCCCTTACGCCGAGGCCATCCGCGCAGCTGCCCGCGGACGTGGCCCGCAGAAGTGGTAGAGGCGGTAGCGCTGCGGAGGGGGCACACGCGGGCGTTCCAGGCCACCTAAGACGGTGATCATACGGCAGCACTACTGACGGTAACGACGGCGGACCGCAGTCGTACTCCGTGGTCCGACGTGGTGCTGGCGTAGGGCAATCGGACGCGCTCGCCGGGACATGGCCGCATCTCAGGGCCCACCTCTGGGCCGTCCCTGGGCCGTGCGAGGCTGACCAACGCCGACAGACGCCACCCACAGGTGACCGCCCCCACCCCGCTCCAGCCTGGGCACCCGCAGTTGATCTGCCACACTGGAAGGGTTATGCCTGCACCCGGAGAACTGAGCTGACGTGCTGCGACGCGCCACGGGTGAGTGTCTAACTGCGTGACAACGCCGACGAACACCAGCGGACGAGCGCGAACGTCTCCGGACTTTCGGCGCAGGTGAGTGGCCCACCGGCCCAAGGCAGCAGCCTCACCCAAGTTGCTTCGGGACGAAGCGGTCATGGGTTGAAATCCCGCCACCCCGCCAGAGAAATGCCAGCTCAGGTTCGGCCTACTCAGGTGAGTAGGCCGAACCTGAGGCGTTTGGTGGCTCCCTGGGAAAGATCGTGGGATCTTGCTCCCGTGCAACACTGCTTTCGTCCGACCTGATTCACCGGACAGCTCTAGGCAGCGCCAGCCTGCGCCTGCTCCAGCACACGGGTCTCGCGCTCGATGGTCGACCGGAAGGACTGCATGGGTGTCACGTCCCAGGTGACGTCGTGCCAGAAGGGCAGGCTGCTCAACAGTTGCCCGACCTCCTCACCCGACTCGGCCTCCAGGAAGAAGGCTCCAACCCGCTGTCCCGCGAAGATGCCGCCGGCCTTGACCGTCTCGCCCTTCTCCTCCCACTGTGCCAGCGTTTCGAGAGCCGGAAGGACTCGATCGTTGATGAGGGTGGGCATCCGGTCTTCGGGCAGTAGCGTGCCGGGTTCCGTGTACTTGCCGATTACGAGGAACTGCATCGGTGTGCTCCCTTAGAAGGTGCTCCAACCAGACTCTATTAGCGTCTCTCGGTCCTTTCGCCGCCGCACCTGGAGCATCGCAGGGCGGAAGCGCCCCGCCGACTCGATCGACGCGTCCTTGCGCGACGGCAGGATCGCAGACCCACGGTGGTAGGGAGGCAGGCCACCATGAGCCACCCCCGTCGACGTCACGTCGCCCGTGGGGCTCTGCAGGACGTCCACTAAGCCTCATGGCCGTGGCGGACATGCGATCGGCAGCGGTGCTGTACAGCGCGAAGTACAGCAACCACCGCGACCGCAGCCAACCGACAACACCCCCCGCCGGCTCCGCGACGAACAAAGCCGACTGGTTCTTCCGAGGGGAGCACGCCTACACGGAGCCCCACACCTGGTCGGAGCTGTAAGAAGCTAAGCCGCCTGTGCCCGCCAGCTGACATCAACAGCGGCAAACGGCGGCGCACAGAAGCGTCCCCAGCCGGATGGACGAACGACTACCGAGCCGCGTTTCGGCCCGCCGCGCGACACGGTGACCGAACTCCTAAAGCGGGTGTCGCAGGTTCGAATCCTGCCGGGGGCACCACGTCGAACAGGGCCAAGGCCCCGGAAACCCCAACTCAGTGAGGCCCGGGGCCCTTCTCGTGCCTCTATAGCCCACTCTCGCTACGGTCTGCCTACACCCTCATTTTCCGCAGGTGAGCCCAGACGGAGCAAGCCCGCTACCGACGTCAGCGCGAGCCGGTAATGGGAGCACAGGGCCCTACAGGCGCGTGCCGACGGCGATCGTCTCGTCGCCGGAGAGCCGCAGGATCGCCCGCAGGATGATCGGAAGTCGGCGGTCGTCCAGGGTCTGCACGGCGGCGAGGGTGACCACCCCGATCCCACCATCGACAGGACCAGCTCGAGGAAGTATCGCTGCCCCTTGTCGAGGCCGAGGCTGTACTGGTGACCTGCCAGCCCCTCGAAGTGGGCCATCTCGCCGTCGTCGGTGTCGCTGATCAGAGTGTGGCGTACGGCCGGCACCGACAGAATCGTCTGCTCCTCGATCAAGGCCTGGATGGCCGCGCGAGCGTGGGACGACTTCGCGGTGCGCAGCAGATGCTCGCCGAGTCGCTGAAACTCGTCTTCGGTGTCGGGCGGGCCGGGCTCAGCCTCGGGAGTGGTCACGCCGATGCCTCCGCAGGACGTCGGTGGCCGATACGAGCCCGCTCCCAAGCTTCCCGGTACTCGTCGTAGAGCCGATCGTGGGTCTCGCAGGGGAGGCCGAGGTTCGCGCCCTCGTCGTCCATGGCCCGGCAGGTCGGGCACTTCAGGCAGTGGTCCGCAAGGCGCACGAACGCGGCCTGCTCGGGCGTCTCGACCACGCCAGTGCTGACGGTCTCGTAGTGGTCGCACAGGGCGACCAGGACGCGGGCGAGCCTGCGGGCGTACATCGCCGTGCCAGCCTGCGGGGGGAACGCGACCTGGGGAGCGCGCAGCTTGCCGCGCGCCTCGCTGACGCAGCACAGGGCGCCGTGGCGGGTCACGGCATTCTCGGGCAGTCGCCTGGCCGCCTGCTCGACCTCGGGCGCCAGTACTTCGATGTGGCGGCGCAGCGTGTCGGTGAGCGCGGTCAGTTCGTCGTCTCGCAGGAGCGGGTACGGTCCCGAGTCGAACGCGAGCACTATCTGCGTGGTCTCGCGCATGACCGCGAGGTCGGGCGGGGGCGGATCCGTCATGGTGGCGCCCTGGGGGATCTGTCGCTTGGTGCTCATGTCGTCGGACTCCCTTGCTGGAGTGCGCGTGCCAGCCGCAGGGCCACGTCCGCGCGTACGCGCCCCAGCTCCACAAGGCGAAGGCTCGGCGATGCCGGGTCCACCGCGAGCGACGGCAGAACGACGCCGACTTGGTGGAGCGCCTCGCGGAGGGATTCCACGGCGGTGAAGGGGTCGAGGTCCTGTGCGGTTGCTTCGGCCATGTTCCAGACGGTAGGGGCTCGGAGTTGCTCGCAGCTCGCCAGGTTTCTTGAAGTTTCTTGACTGATTTGTGGAGTTGCGAGATGTTTCCCATGTGGGTCGCCCGGACCGCGTGTTCGTGATGTTGGCTCAGGGGAGGCTGGTGCCGCACCCCATCTCCGACGAAGGGACCGATCATGCGAAGGCTTCGCTTCAACGGCACGGGGTCAGGTGGCGGGGGCTGCCCGGCTGTGCACGAGGACCTCGACTCGGGCGAGGTCATCGTCCAGGGCCCGCCCCTCTCTCCGGAGGACCTCAGCCGGCTCCAGCACCTCGGCGAAGGCGAAATCGCCGTCGTAGTGCCCAGGAACACCCTCGTGGACTTCGGGCCGCGCGACGAGAAGCCGCGGCTCATCAACGCAGACGACGAGTTCGACCGACTCTTCTCCACGTTCCAGCACACGGCTTGGCGGCTGGAGACGAGGCGCCGGTACGCGAGCGACGAACAGACCTCCGAGTGGGCCCAGTTCACGAAAGGCCAGCGGATCGACTGGGACTACGACGACGCCTGGTGCCGCAATGTCCGGGAGCAGACCGCGCAGGGCAAGAGGTTCGAGCGGGTCCGCCTCGTCGACAACCCCGCCACCCCGGGCCAGCTGTACCTGCGCAGCAACGCCGCACGCAACTGCGCCGTCGGCGAGGACATCCGCAACCTCTCGCGCGCCCAGGCCGAGCAACTGCACCTGCCCGACGAGGACTTCTGGCTCTTCGACTCCCGCCTCGTGGCCCGACTCCTCTTCGATGAGGACGACAACCTGACCGGCGCCGAACTCATCACCGAGCCGGCCGCCGTGAACCGCTACTGCCAGGCCCGGGATGCAGCCTGGCACTATGCAGTCCCGTACGGAAAGTTCGAGATCAACGGCACATGACGTGAGGTCCGGTGAGTACTGACTACCAGCAGGCGCGCGAGGCACTGGGGCTGCAGCTCCGGGAACTGAGATTCACGTGCCCCGATGGTCGGCTCACCGGTGCCCAACTCGCCGAGCGGCTCGGGGAGGGCTGGACCAAGTCCAAAGTCAGCAAGCTGGAGAACGGCCGGCAGACCGCCACCGTGGAAGAACTCCGGGCGTGGGCGGACGCGACGGGGCACCCCGGGGCATACGACGGTCTGCTGGCCCAGCTGCGCGGCTTCGAGTCCCACATCCGGTCGTGGCGGCGGCAGCTGGCCTCCGGCCACCGGCCCGTCCAGGACGCCATCACCGCCGAACACAGCCGTACGCGGGTGCTGACGATCTGGGAGAACAACCTGATCCCCGGCATGCTCCAGACGGCCGACTACGCGCGCCACGTCATCACCCGGCACGCCAACCTCATGCAGTCACCGAGGGACACCGAGGAAGCGGTGCGCGCTCGCGTCCTCCGCCAGCAGGGCCTGTCCGAGCCGGGCCGGAAGTACCGGATCCTCATCTGGGAGGGGGCACTGCACGCGCTCGTCTGCCCGCCGACCGTGCTCGCCGCGCAGCTCGACCGCCTCGTAGGCCTCATCGGGCTGGACACGCTGGAGCTTGGCGTCGTCCCGTTCTCCGCCTCGCTGAAGATCTATGCGGGCAACGGGTTCTGGATCTACGACGAGCGGCGTGTGGTGGTCGAGGACTGGCATGCGGAGCTGTGGCTGGACGACGCCGACTCGATCGCGACGTACCTGCGGGTGTGGCGCACGCTGGAGGAGTCGGCGGTGTACGGGGTGGACGCGCAGAACGTCATCAGCCAGGTCCGGCGGACCATAAACCCACGGTGACGCACGCCCGGGTCGGTTGTCAGTCGTGCGCCGTAGGCTCTATGGCATGTCCCCCGACTCTCAGAGTCCTGGCTCCGTGCGGTCTGCTGCCGTGGTCAACGAAGAGATCCGTGCGCTCGTCGTGGCGTGCGGCGGCTGGCTCTACGGGGAGAAGCGCGCCCAGTACGAGCAGCTGGTCGCGGAGTGGGCTTGCCGCGATGCGAGACGAAGTCGTGGAGGCGGCCTAGGCGTACATCCTGCGCTGCGCGTACAAGGTCGCGGCCTGCGGAGAGTTCGGCTCCTCGCTCGGATCGGGGGCACCGTCGCGTCGGCACACCAAGGCGTCCGGGTCGTACGACGGCGCCCGCAGCGAGTAACCATCCGGGCACGACGGCCCCGGCTCTCCGTCTAAAACTGCCGATCATCGTTGACACCTGGGTCTCCGATCACTACGGAGATCCACATGCCGAAGTCCACCCCCGCTATCCCGCCGCTTGACCGTGAGGCCAAGCGGCGCCTGGCCGTCATACGCCACGTCGAAGAAGTCACAGGCAACGTCGCAATGTCCTGCCGGTACTTCGGGATCAGTCGACAGGCCCACTACACCTGGTACCGCCGCTACCAGGCCGAGGGCGTCGAAGGGCTGCACAGCCGCTCCAAGGCGCCCAAGCACAGCCCGAATGCGACCCACGTCGAGGTGGTTGGGAAGATCACCGCACGAATGTGCCGCAAGTGATCGCAGCTTCCCAAGCTGCGTCACCTTAGATACAGCGAAGGCCTTGATGCCGACAGCCGGCATCAAGGCCCTTCCGGTCGTCAGCTCAGACAGGAAGCAGCAGACCAGCTGCGGAACCTTCTGCGACCGCCGCAGCCACCATCAGAACGGCCTCAAGTGACTTTCGCATTTTGCTCATGGTGCTCTCCCTTCGAGTAGCGCGGGCAGTTGCGTTACCTGACGTAGTGCTCCCTAGGACCAGTGCAACGAACCTCAGTGCCAACGCGGCCGAAGCGAGTACGAGGAAGGGCGCAAGAGGAATCGAACCCCAAACTCCTGCCCCTAGTCTCAACTGACGACGCGCCGAGCATACATGGACCATTCCACCGCGAGTGCTCAAAGTGGGCCAACGCTCCTCTCCAGAACGGCCGTGCCAGACGCGTGCCAGGTCATGTGGGGAGCGAGGGGGAACAGCAGGTACCGAAGCGGTGGGCAGGCTGGGAGCCGAGGCGCTCCGCCGCAGGCCAACAGGGCAACCCCGCCGAAGCACTCAAGCTTCCCAAGCTGAGAGCGCGCCACGGTCGCTCCGGCCAAGTTAGCTCCGCCGACCGCTCTGTACTGTGCACGGTGAGGGGGCGACATGGTCGATCAGAACTGGGATGACGACACCGACTACCACCAAGCCGTGGGGCGGGCATGGGTCACCGTGGCAATCGCTTCTTGCTGCTCGCTGGTGGTTATCGGGTTCGTGGCCGTTGCTGTCTTCGGCCTGGGCATCTTCATGGCTCTCGTGGAAGCCCTCAGCGGATGACCCTGCTGCGGTACAGCAGCGAGGTACAGCACCCCAGCAACCGGCAGCGCCCCACGCCGCCCCTCATGGGCTTCCCGGCAGCCTGTATGACCATCAGCACCTCTGTCCGGCCGTCGCACCCGTCGACGACAGCCGCCGCAGCGTGTCCGGATCGCATTCCTCAAGCGGGTGTAGCGGGTTCGAATCCTGCCAGGGGCACAGAGAAACACCTGGTGAGAGGTCCTTCCGTCCGTCGGACCAGCTGGTCGACCGCTTGAAGGGGCCTGATGCGGGCTTCGCTGAAGCCTCGCGACCAGGGCTACCACGGGCAGCTGATCCTGAGCAGCGGTGATCGCGAGGAGATGGGCGAACTGAAGGACGTCCGTCGTGCTGCACGCGAGGCGGCCGCCGTCTCGGCTGGTAACCGAAGACCCACGTCGTCGACGCAAGACTCTTCGTGTATGACGACCGCGAGGTCCCAAGGAGATCAGCGAGCTGGCCGCCGGGGATGCTGCTGACGCCATCGACGCAGAACTCCGCGGCCGCGAGTAGAAGCACGTACGGTCGGCCGTCGCCGCCCCACCTTTGCTGAAGAGCCTGCGCAGCGTGCCGGAAATCCGTCGAGCCCGACCCTGCGGTGGCTCTACCCTTCCCGCATGGCCCATGGAAAGACCTCGTACGTCTGCCTGCCCTGCCGGGCCTCGTACAAGCAGCCCTACCCCGGCTACCACGAGCACGACCGGGTCTGTCCACGCTGCGCCGAACCACTGATCCACGTCGGCTCCGCCTTCGCGGCACCCAAGAGGCGGGACACCGCCGCCTGGCGCACTCTCTCCGTGCTGCTGCACGCCGGTGTGCGCTTCCACAAGGGCTGTTGCGGCGGCCCCGGCTACCGCCCACGCACCCTCAGCGAGGTGCGCGAGCGGATGGCCTACGCCCGGGCCACCGGAGAACCCTTCGCTCAGGCGTTGGTCCGCCGCGACCTGCCCTAGCAGCCCTGCGGCGCGGCGGAGCGTCGTCCGCTGCGCCTCGGCATCGGCCTTGCGGGCGAAGGACTTCGTCTTCGGCTTGCCGTCCGGTTCGTACCAGCGCACGCGGTAGCGCCCCGGTGGCGTACGCCTGCCCTCTTGGCCTCGAGGCCGGGACCGGTCCCAGCCCACCAGTGGTCGCATGTGCTGATGTCAGGGGTGCCCACCTGGTCAACCGACCGGGGTCGGCCTCACAGGTCACGGAACGCGGAGAGTCGGATGAGAAGTCCGGTACGTGCAAGTGTCATCGCTCTGGCTGCAGTGGCTCTGGTGGCCTCGTGTACCGGAGGCCCGGCGGGGGACGGCGGCAGTCCGGCGGCCTCCGGCTCGCCCACCCGGAAGGCCCTCGACCTCAGCGGTGATCCACGGGCCGCGGCGCCCTTGGCGTTCGACAGGAAGGCGGCCCATGTCCTGCCGACCGGCCCGAAGGGCTTCCCTCCCATCGCTTTGTACGGGCGTGCGGCCTGGCTCACGCACGCGTCCGGCCTGACGATGTACAACCTGGCGACGGGGAAGGCCGTCACCACCATCAAGACCCAGAACACGCCCACGTACGACCTGCCGGCGCCGCGCGATCTGAGCAAGAAGCAGGCCGAGATGGTACGCAGCCGCGTGTCGTTCCCTGTGCCGGTGCGGATCGGCGGGGTACCGGCCGTGGTCGCCGTCGTGCCGGTCCAGCTCGCCAAGCAGGGCAGCGGTTCGGCGCAGGCCGGGTTCGAGGTGATCGCCGCCCGGGCGGACAACGGCAAGCTGATCTGGCGTCTTCCCGTGGACATCTACGGTGACCCGGCCGGCAAGCTCGGCGCGATCCTGGTCGAGCCCGGGGACGGCGTGGTGACCGTCGCCTGGACGGAGGACGGCTACGTGACAGGCAGCTTCGCGGTCTCCCTGGACAAAGAGCCCCGCATGCTGTGGCAGCGTGCGGGCTTCTGGATGATCGGCGGATTCGGCGACGCCGTTGTGGGGTTCCGCGAAGAGCCGGACGAGGAATACTCGATGGCCGGTGTCGCGGCGGCCGACGGCCGTGACCTGTGGGCCAAGGGGGTGCCCGCCGGAGTCACCTGGGCGGTCAAATCGAACGACACGGCCTTGGCCAAACTCGACGACGACAGCGAGCAGGCGCAGCTGATCGAGATCGCGACCGGCGACTCCGTCGTGTCCAAGCGAGCCGGTCTGACCAAGCGCATGAGCTGCACTCACGGCGAGGGCGGCACCGTCCTGCTGTGCGCCTCGAAGCAGGACGGGGCGCTGGCCGTTGACAAAACCGGCAAGATCCTTTGGCGCCGGGCGGCGGGTGACCGCCCCGACGGCTGGAACGGCACCGTAGAAGCCGAGTTCAAGGATCTGTTCTACGTCAAGGGCAAAGCCGATAAAGTCGGCAAAGCCGGGGCATTCGTCGTCGACGGGCGTACCGGACGGACGGTCAGCGCCGACGCGGGAATCGTGCCCGATCGCGTCAACGCCTACGCCGCGCTGGTCTACACCGACACCGGCACAGAGGTCCACCTCGCCAAGCGCTGACCGACCGCCGGCTCACCCCACGACCGGTGGCGGGACTGACCCGCCACCGGTCCCTTCGCGCGGGGCGTCCTACACGGCGTCGGCGCCGACGTCCGTCGCGCTGAGCGGGGCCCGCGTGACCGTGGACGACGACCGCTCGTCGGCGCGGGCGTCGACGCCTCCGCTTCCCCCGTCGTCGCCGTCACCCTCGCCGTCGCCGTGCGTGACCTTCAGCCCGTAGATCTTCACCTGGCCGTAGTTGTCGTCGCTGCACGGCCGGGAGTTGTCGCAGTTGGCCTGGGTGTACGCGCCCGCCTTGAAGTAGGCGCCGGAGAACTCCTTCGACAGCGTGGTCTGCAACTCGCCGTTGTAGTAGGCCTTGACCTTGCCGTCGCCGACCACGAACTTCGCCTGGAACCTCGTCCCCAGCTCGTAGTCCGACGTCACCAGCTTGTGATGACTTTCGTCGCCGTCGGTGACGTAGAGTTTCCTGCCTTCCAGGCGGAAGACGCTGACGTCGTCGGAGGCGTCGTGGATCTGCCCGGCGACGACGTTCGGGGTCTCCTCGGGAAGGTCCGTGATGGCCTGGTCGATCACCATCGTGTGGGTGCCGGACGTGGACGACCAACTCGCCTTGGTCTCCCCCGAGTCCGTCATCTCCCGCAGCTCCGAGCGGGGATACTTGGAGCCGCTGGTGGTGACCCCGTTGACCGGGGCCCGGAACCGGACGGCCGCGCAGTCGTCGGCCGCGGTGAACCAGGGGTCGTTCGCGTACGTGGCGAGTTCCGGCTGGTAGACGTTGGTGGGGGACTCCTCCTTGCCCACGGGCAGCCCGATGTACCAGTTCGTCAGGTCCAGCACGTCGGCCGGGTACGCGCAGGAGCAACCACCACCGCCCTCGTCTCCGCCGCCGTCGGCCCCCTTGAGGTCGGTCTCGGTGATGCTGGTCCAGTCGTTGACCGTGTTGCCATGGCCGACGATCCGCACGTAGCGGGCCGAGGCGTCGGCGAAGTCGTGGTTCTGCTGCCCGAGTGTGCCGCCGCTGCTGATCTTTCGGGCCAGGACTGTCTTCCACGACGATCCGTCGTCGGACAACTGGACGTCGGGAACGTTGCCGTCATCGGCACTCGCCGTGACGCTCTTGACCTCCAGCGGAGAGGTGTCGGCCGATGCGACCGGGTGGAACACACCTGAGACTCCGACGGAGACCGCACCCACTAACAGCGCATGAAACATGCGTCTCATAGGGCCTCGCTTCGATTGTGGTCAATAACCGCGAGGCACTGTGTCAGTCCTGCGACGGGACCGGTCCCGCTCCGCCCGTGGTCGAATCCGCTGACTTCAGGAGTGCAGGTCACGGAACGCGGAGAGTCGGATGAGAAGTCCGGTACGTGCAAGTGTCATCGCCCTGGCCGCAGTGGCTCTGGTCGCCTCGTGTACCGGAAGCCCGGCGGACGGAGGCGGCAGTCCCGCGGCCACCGGCTCGCCCACCCGGAAGGCCCTCGACCTCAGCGGCGATCCACGGGCCGCGGCGCCCTTGACGTTCGACAGCAAGGCCGCCCATGTCCTGCCGACCGGCCTGGCGGACGACCCCACCATCGCTCTGTACGGCCGTGCGGCCTGGCTTGCGCACGCGTCCGGCGTGACGATGTACAACCTGGCCACGGGGAAGGCCGTCACCACCATCACGACCCGGAACACGCCCACGTACGACCTGCCGGCGCCGCGCGATCTGAGCAAGAAGCAGGCCGACATGATCAGCGAGCGCGTGTCGCACCCTGCGCCGGTGCGGATCGGCGGAGTACCGGCCATGCTCACCGTCGTGCCGGTCCAACTCGCCAAGCAGGGCAAGGGTTCGGCGCAGGCCGGGTTCGAGGTGATCGCCGCCCGGGCGGACAACGGCAAGCTGATCTGGCGGCTCCCCGTGGACATCTACGGCGAACCGGACGGCAAGCTCGGCGCGCTCCAGGTGGCGACCGGGGACGGCGTGGCGGCGGTCACCTGGACGGAGGACGACTACGCGCAGGGCACCTTCGCGGTCTCCCTGGACGACGAGCCCCGCATGGTGTGGCAGCGTGCGGGCTTCTGGAAGCTCGGCGGATCCAGCGACGCCCTGGTGGGTTTCCGCGATGACCCGGACCAGGAATACCCGTTGACCGGCGTCGCCCCGGCCGACGGCCGTGACCTGTGGTCCAAGAAGATGCCGCAGGGCACCCTCACGTCGATCAACGGCTCACCGTTCGCCAAGTTCGAACGGGACGGCAGCAAGCGGGCGCAGCTGATCGACGTCACGACCGGCGACTTCGTCCTGTCCGAGCGAGCCGGCCTGACCAGCCGCATGGAGTGCAGTCAAGGCGAGGGCGGCACCGTTGTGCTGTGCGCCTCGAAGCAGGACGGGGCGCTCGCCGTGGACAACGCCGGCAAGATCCTGTGGCGCCGGGCGGCGGGGGACGGCGCCAAGGACTGGGGCGCCACCTTGGAAGCCGACTTCAAGGATCTGTTCTACGCCAGAGGCAACCACGGAACACTCGTCGTTGACGGGCGTACCGGACGAACGGTCAGCGCCGACGCGGGAATCGTGCCCGATCGCGTCAACGCCTACGCCGCACTGGTCTACACCGACACCGGCACAGAGGTCCACCTCGCCGAGCGCTGACTGAACCCCTGGTGGGGAGGGTCGCCGTCGACCCTCCCCACAGCACCGGCCCCCCACCCACCGGTCAGGCGCGTATTGCCGCGTACGCTTCGAGCCATCCCGATGCGACATGGTCACCACGTGTGAAGACCGCGACTCCGGTGCGCCCCGTCGAAGGATCGTCCGGGTCGGCCGGCGGCAGGAGCAGAGTGGTCGTCCCGCCTTCCGAGATGTGGGGAGCGGTGGCTGCTCCGTCCCACACGCATATCACTGCTCCGGCCGGGGCAGTGACCCGAACCGCATGCCCCTCGAGGGCGAGGTGCACCTCGGTGGCCCGGTCCGCGAGGAGTCGGCGGTAACGGTCAGCGGGGAGAGCGCAGTCTCCCGGTGGCGTCGTGCCGCGCCAGTCGGGTGCGGTGATGTCGCGGTCACGGGCCGCGCGCCACATGCGGGGCACCAGCGTGGGAGCGAGCGGGGCCGTGGCCATCTGCTCGCACATCCACAGCAGCCGTCCGGCGCCGCGACGAGGCCCCAGGGAGCGCCAGCGGATTCGCTTGGAGAGGTCGCCGGCGACGACAGCCACCCAGGGGTGGACGGTCCCGAGCCGGCCCTGCGCGCCGAGCCAGGCCAGATAGCGCTCGGCTTCCTCCAGGATCCCGGTCATGGAGTCCACCGGGATGCCGAGGACGTAGGAGGGACGGCCGCGGAAGAGACGCGGACGGGTCGCCGCCAGCAGCAGTACGGCCCGGGCGAGGTCTCCGGCCCGCGGTCTGGCATCGCCCTCGTCCCGAACGGATTCCTCCGGCGGGCCCAACTCCCATGGATCGTCGAGTCCTTCGTCCTCCTCGCGCTCCATGTCACGCAGTGCTCGACGCAGCGCGCCACGGGCCCGGTCCGTGAAGGGCGCCTGTTCGAGCAGGGGAAGCCGGTCGCTGAGCACGGCCGCGAGCACGTGCTCCGCGGCGAAGGGCCCTTCGGGCACGGGGACGTGGTTGAGCACTGCGGCCAATTCGTCGGCGAGCACGGTGTCGACCATGAAGCGGCTGGTCAACTGCCCCAGAGGGCTGGGCTGCAGACGGTTCGCGTCCGCCGTGCGGCGCAGGCAGCCCGACGTGGTGAGAAACCGCGCCGCCTCGTGCACGGGCTCGAGACTGTCGTGTCCCTGATGCGCGGCGAAGGTCCCGGCCCACCATTGCTCCGCCTCGTCAAGGGTCGACAGCCTCTCCTGCACGGCCTCGGCGAGGAGGTGGTCCGCCAGGTGGTCGTCCAGGCGCGACCGCACGGTGTATCCGGCGGCCAGCCGGGCCTGCCAGTGGGGCCGTTCCGTCGGGTCGGTGAGCAGAAAGGCCCAGCCCTCACGCTCTCCGGCGCCGATACGGCCGGCGCGTCCGAACATCTGCTGCACCATGGACACCTCGATGCGCTCCAGGCCGATGGTGGTGTCGCTGACGATCACCGCGCGGGCGGGCAGGTTCACGCCGGCCGCGACCGTGGAGGTGGCTACCAGGATCTCCGCCTCGCGGGCCCGGAACGCCTGCTCGGCATCCCGTTTGCAGGGCCAGTCCCGATAGTGGATCCGTACCCCCGCCTTGGTGCACAGCCGCTCCACCGCTTCGACGTCGTCGGCGTCCACCCCCGTGGTGGGCACGCCCCGGTCGGCCGCCAGCGCGAGCGCCGTGGACCGCACCCGGCGTTTGCTGCCGCAGAAGACGAGCACGCTGCCGCCGTCCTCGGTGACCTGCCGTGCGATGCGCACGGCCGCCGCGGTCCGCACGCTGGCCCGTCCCGACCAGTCCGCCTCGTCGACCGGGTGCAGGATGGGCAGCTGCCACGTGAGCCGTGTGGGCCGCCAGGTGGTGCGGACCACACGGGCTCCCAGCCACTCGGCGACCTCGTCCGCGTTGGCGACCGTCGCGGACAGGCCGACGATGCGGGTGGCCGAGGTGTCCTCCCGGACCCGGCTGAGCAGTGCCTCGAGCACGGCTCCGCGGGTCGGGTCGCCGAGCAGGTGGATCTCGTCGACGACCAGGCAGGCGACCTCCGCGAGCGCGTCGTGCAGTGATCCGGCACGGCAGATGGCCTCGAATTTCTCGGTGGTGGCGACCCACACCTCGGCCGACCGGATCAACTCCGTGTCCACGGCCGCCTCGCCGGTCAGGCGGACCACCTTCAGGCCATGGCGCCGCCAGAGCGCCAGCTCGCGGTCGAGTTCGTCGGTCAGCGAACGCTGCGGCACCAGCCACGCCGCCTTGCGGCCACGCGCGTGCGCGTGGAGCGCCGCGACCATCCCGATCGGGGTCTTTCCCGCCCCCGTCGGCGCCACGACCACGAGATGCCCGGTGTCCTCGAGGACCACCGGAACGGCCACGGCCTGCATCGGGTTGAACGAGGGGTGCGGCAGCAGCGGAACCCAGTCCTCCGGTACCAGCTTCCCGACCGGCACGTGGCTGTCCGCATCGGTCTCCGGCAGTTCCTCCAGCGCGTCCCACTGGGCGGCGAACGCGTCCCGGGCCGCCACCGCCCAGGGCCCGGCCGCCGGGGCGGCATCCTCCGGACCGGCGACAAGCAGCTCCGTACGCTCCCCAACGTCGTTCACCGTGCCGACCTGCCCGGTCTCCTCCCAGTAACGGCTGACGCGATACGGGACGTCCCGCGCCTCCAGCCACGCCCGCAGCTCCTCGTACTCCGGCCCCTCGGGCAGGATCACCCGCACGTCCTCGGCCGCCGCGAGCGCCGCCTCGGCCGGCCGCCACCGCGGATCGGCCGTCATGCACCACAACAAGGCGCGCCGCTCGACCTGTTCGGTGACCGGAAGGTCGTCCGGCCACACCGGACGGCTGCTCTCCCGCGCCTCGGTACGCGGCTGCGCCGGGATCCGGATCGCGGTGACGGTGGCTCCCGGGCCGTCCGGACACGGCCCGAGCGGCATCACTGCCGGACGGGCCCTCGGCGCGTCCTGCCGGCGATCCGCGCCGGCCAGTTGCTCGTACCGCTGCACCCCGAGGTCCGCGAGGGTGAAGGCAGCCGAGCAGGCGGGACAGACGAGCGCCGTGTACTCGTAGGACCGACCATGTGACTCATACGGCCTGCGCAAGGAGTGCAGTACACCACCGCACGCCGGACAACTGCGAGCGACCGCCTCCCCGTACCTCCACCCCGGCTCCTCGAACCGCGTCGGAGGCTGCCCGCCCAGTGCGACTCCCCACCGTCGCCGTGCCAGCTCGGCGACGGTTTCGCCACCACCAGCCTCGTTACCGTGCATGACTGAACTGTGGCATCCCGTGATCACGACCCGCAGGCGGTTGCGCAGGCTCGTCAGTCTCGACTGACCCCTGGCGTCCGGCTCCGCGCCCCCGGTCGGCACGGAGGCGGCCGTATGTCTCGCGGATGAGAAACATGAGAACACCACATTCGCGACTTCTCCTTGGCTTCCGCTGAGGTTCGTCCCGGCTCGTCAGCATGGCGGTGCGCCGTCCTCCACCGGTCGGCCGGATTCCGCTCACCACTCCGCCCGGGAGGCGAGATGCCGCTGAACCGCAGAGAACTGCCGAGCCGATCGGCGCTGGCCGCCGCCGGAGTCATGCTCATCGGCAGTGTGGACGTGCTGCTCACGGCGCCCGGAGCCGTTACCGGCACGGCCGCGACCGGCGGCGCCGTCGGCTACGGCCCGCTGGTCCCCGACCCGAAGGGCATCCGCGCCCTGCCCGAGGGCTTCTCCTACCGGATCCCGACTGGTGCGTTCGCGGCCGGCGGCGACGATGACGACGCCGTGACCCCGCTGGTGAACAACCACGCTGCCCCACACGGTCGGCGCTGAGGCCCGCCCACCACCGTTCCGCAACGCCGTGTGCCCGTGTGCGCCACGCGGTCCGCTCCGAGTTCCACCCCCCACACCGTTCCGCAATGCCGTGTGTCCGTGTGCGCCACACGGCAATCGACGCTGCCCCCGCGCGTCTGGCAAACCCTCAAAGAACTACGCGCTGCTCTTGCGCGCTGGAGACGATCGACATGAAGAAGTTCATCGACAACGCACGCTCCTTCCGGGAGGCCGCTGCCGGGTCCGAGGAGTTCGCGGCCCTGGCGAAGGGCCAGTCTCCTGAGGTCCTGTTCATCACCTGCTCCGACTCCCGCGTCCTCCCGATGCTGATCACCGGTGCCCGCCCCGGCGAGATCTTCGAGTTGCAGACCGCGGGCAACGTCGTTCCCGACTACGGGTGGGAGCAGCCGTCCGGTGAGGCCGCCACCATCGAGTACGCGGTGGAGGTGCTCGGCGTGTCCCACATCGTCGTCTGCGGCCACTCGCACTGTGGCGCTGTCGGTGCCGTCGTCCGCGGCGACGACCTCTCCGCGGTGCCCGCGGTGCGTGCCTGGCTCGCGCATGCGGCCGCCAAGCCGGAGGGAGCGCACGACGACCCCGCCGTGGCAGAGGCCGTGCAGAACCACGTCCTCGCGCAGCTTGCCCGGCTGCGCTCCTTCCCGGGAATCGCCCGGCGCCTGGAGGAGGGCCGGATCCAGCTGCACGCCTGGTTCTACGAGGTCCACACCGGCACGGTGCTGACCCACGACCCGCAGACCGACTCCTACAACGCTCTGTGAGGGCCGACATGAACATGACGGATACCGGCACGAAGGTGACCAAGGCCGCCGAGCGGAAGGTGACCAAGGCCGCCGAGACTACGGATGATGCTTCACTGAAGTGGTTCCTGGTGATCGCCGCCGCGGTGTTGTCCGCGGTCGCCGGGTTCGTGAACTCGGTGTTCCTCACATCGTTGACCCTCCCGGTCAGTCACGTGACGGGATCGGTGTCCAAGGCCAGCATGGACGTGACCGTCGGCAATCTCGGTGAGCTGAGGACTCTGGCAGCGATCCTGGTCGCCTTCTTCGCTGGTGCGATCGGGGCTGGTGCCCTGCTCGGTTCCCAGACTCGGAGGATCGGCCGTCGCTACGGAGTGGCCCTGCTGGTGGAGTCCGTTCTGCTGGGCCTGTCTCCGCTGGTGGCCACCGGACAGCAGAACCTGCTGTGCGCGATGATCTTGGCCGCCGGTGCGTGCGGGCTGCAGAACGGGATGTTCTCCAACTACCGCGGCATGGTGCTGCGCACCAGCCACATGACCGGAACGTTGACTGATCTCGGCGTCCTGATCGGATGCCGCGGTTACCGCAACGGGCAGGCGTGGAGGGGCGTGCTGCTGGCCAGCACCCTGGTGGCTTTCGCGGGCGGCGGCGTGGTCGGTGCATATGGGGCGAACATGGCCGCCCTGCACGCGCTGTGGATACCGGCGCTGTGCTGCGCACTGCTCGGCGGGTGGTATGTGCGCTACCGCCACCGCCAGCATGTCGCACAAGCCCGTCAACGGCCTGTTCGTTCTTCCCTCGGGACCCCCACTGGGCCGAGCACGCCGTAGGGGCCGGCCTCTGGGCGCCAGTGGGCCACGATCCCGGCCTCGGCGAGGGAGCCGACGGCGGGGTGGGGCAAGGGGGCGGCGCCCTACGGGGTGCCACCCCCGCACAGGCTGTGGCGCCCTACAGGGTGCCGCCCCCACACAGGCCGTGCGCGGCTCACACACAAAGTTCAAGAGCAGGTAATGCGCTCAGCGGGCCGCCGCCGGGCCCCGCTGGTACCTCTTCAGGCCTGGCCCCATGCCGGAAGGCCCACCAGCCGCTTGTCCCAGGGCACCGAGGAGGTCGTACCCACGTGACCCGCAGCCAGCGTCTCGCCGCTCTCGCGGCCGGCGCGCTCCTGCTCGTCGGAATTCCCGTCTCCGGTGCCCATCAGAGGCCGCCTCCGGATCTCGGTGAGCCCGTAGTCGTCGAGCGCACCGGACCCGGACCCGGACCCGCGAGGAGTTCCGTACCGTCTCCGGACAGCCGCGCGACGGAGCGGACCCCGACCAGGTCACCGACCCACGGCGCGACGACGCCCTCGGAGGAGTACGCCGGCGAGGACGCCGTCCCCCCGGCCGGTGCGGAGCAGCCGAACGACACCGACCCGGAACAGACGGACACGGCACAGCCCGTGCCCCCGAAGTCCCCCGTCCCCGCCGGGGAGTCGTCCGACGACGATCCGACGCCCACCTACAGCCCCGCCGCATCGGCCACCTCCCGGACGCCGAGCACGCCGGCGGACGACGGAGACGACGATGACACCGGTGGGGACGACTGAGTCCGAAGCGCCGCAGCAGGCCGTCGGCAGGTTCGGGCACCACCCGCTCCGGTCGATCCGCGTGCGCCTGCTCGGGCGGATGCTGGTGCTGGTCGGACTGACGCTGGCGAGCCTCACGGTTGCGGAATCGTTCATCCTCACGGCTCGCCTGAACGAACGCGTCGACCGCGAGCTCGCCCACGACGTAGCCGCGTTCCGCTCCTTCGCGGCCAAGAGCGCAGGCGGTTCGGGGCCGGCCCCGGGCGGAGTCCGCGCACTCTTCGTCTCCTATCTGGAGGGCTCTATACCGGAACACGGCCAGACCCTGATCACCCTGGTGGACGGAGAGCCGTACCGCCGCTCCGCCGAGGAGCCGCTGGCCCGCCTGGACACCGACCGCGCGCTGATGCGCCGGGCCGCCGCGGTCCGCTCACCCTGCTACGGGAGTACGAAGAGCACGGCGGGCTCCGTGCGGTTCGTGGCCGTGCCCGTCGCGGTGGCGGGCGACTCCGCACGAGGCGTGCTCATCATCGCCCACTTCACCCAGCAGGAACGCAGCCACATCAACGAGTCGATCCGCACCCAGATCTATCTCGGCCTCGGCGCCATGCTGCTCTCCGCGTGCGTCGGCTGGATCTTCGCGACCCGTATCGTCGCTCCGCTGCGGGTCCTGCGGGACACGGCCCGCTCGATCCACGAGTCGGACATCACCCGCCGTATCCCCGTCCACGACAAGGACGAGATCGGACAACTGGCAGGCACCTTCAACGACATGCTCGACCGCCTGGACGACGCCTTCACCACCAAGCGGCAGTTCATGAACGACGTGGGCCACGAACTGCGCACCCCTATCACCATCGTGCTCAGCCAGTTGGAGACCCTCCCCGACGAACCCGAGGCCCGCTCCCAGACGGTCGCCGTCATCACCGACGAACTGCACCGCATGCACCGCATGGCGGAGGAACTCCTCATGCTGGCCAAGGCCCGCCGCCCGGACGCCCTGCGCCCCGAGGACCTCAGCATCTCCGAACTGATCGAGGAGGTGTACGTCAAGGCCGCCGCGCTGGCCGAACGCCGCTGGCTTCTCGACTTCGAGGAGAACCCGCACCGCGACACCCTCCACGCCGACCGTCATCTCCTCACCCAGGCCATGATCCAGCTCGCCCAGAACGCCGCTCAGCACACCGAGGCACACGGCCGTATCTGGATCGGCGGCCGGGCCGGGGCCGACAGGGTCGAACTGTGGGTCAAGGACACCGGCCCCGGCATTCGACTCGCGGATCAGCAACGCATCTTCGAGCGATTCGCCCGCGCCGAGGAGAGCCGCGGCAGAACCGGAGCGGGCCTCGGACTCGCCATCGTCAAAGCCATCGCCGAAGCGCATCACGGCGAGATCCAGGTGGACAGCGCCCCGGGCCAGGGGGCGACCTTCACGCTTCGCATCCCGTACGTCACACATGCCCTGAACGGCGGCCCCAGGAAACCATGAGCCAGAGCAGACAGCCCCGCCGCCGCCTCCTCATCGCCGAGGACGAGGCCCACATCGCCTCCTACCTCTCGGAACGCTTCACCACCCACGGCTTCCGCACCACCGTCGTCAGCGACGGGGAGACGGCCCGCCGCGCGGCCATGTCCGGCGGATACGACCTCATGATCCTGGACATCGGCCTGCCCGGCGAGGACGGTTTCACCGTGGTCGCCCGCCTCCGCGCGGCGTCCAGCGCCCTCCCGGTCATCATCCTCAGCGCCCGGGACACCGTCGCGGACACGGTGTACGGCCTGGAGGGCGGCGCCGACGACTACCTGACCAAGCCGTTCAGCTTCGAGGAACTCCTCGCCCGGGTCCGCCTGCGCCTGCGCCTGCGCGAGGCCGACAGCTCCGTCCTGCGGCGTGCGGGAATCGCCCTGGAGACCCGCACCCGCCAGGCCTACGCCGACGGCCGGATCATCCAGCTCAGCGCCCGGGAGGCGGCCCTGCTGGAACACCTCATGCGCAACGCCGGCAGCGTGCTCAGCCGGGAGGACCTGCTGTCCGACGTCTGGGGCTACGAGGCCTCGGAGGGCTCCAACGTCGTGGACGTATACGTCCGTTACCTCCGCCGCAAGCTGGGCGCGTCGAGGATCGTGACGGTGCGGGGGCAGGGCTACCGGCTGGAGGGCGACGAACTGGCGTGACGGGGCGAGGCGGCGCGGAACCCTGCTGCGGGCCTGTAATCCCCCCGTTCCGTGAACCGGGTTGCGCGGGCCACGGCCACGGTCAGCTACGAACGCAGCCCCCAAGCCCGCCCGCAGCCCCACCCCTACGGCGATTCCTCCTCATCACCCTCCCCGAGCCACCGGTGAAGCTCGCCGAGGTAGTTCCGCCGCACCGCGGTGGTGGGATGGTCCGGGCCCAACGCCGCCTCGGCGATCGCCAACGCCCGCTCGGCCAGGGGCAGCGCCTCGTCACGCCGCCCCGACTCGAAGAACATCACAGCGAGGTTGCCCAGTCGCAGCGAGGTGTCGGGGTGGTCCGGCCCCAACGCCGCCTCCGTGATCGCCAGGGCCCGCTCGGCCAGCGGCACCGCCTCGCCAAGCCGCCCCAACGCGGAGAACATCGAGGCGACGTTGCCCAGATGCACTGCGGTGGTGGGGTGGTCCGGCCCCAACGCCACCTCGGCGATCGCCAACGCCCGCTCGGCCAGGGGCAGCGCATCACCGGGCCGCCCCAGTTCGGAGAACGTCGAGGCGAGGTTGTTCAGCCGCAGCGCGGTGTCGGGGTGGTCCGGGCCCAGCGCTGCCTCCGTGATCGCCAACGCCCGCTGCTTCAGGGGCAGCGCCTCGTCGTACCGCCCCAACGCGGAGAACGCCGAGGCGACGTTGCCGAGCTGCACTGCGGTGGTGGGGTGGTCCGGCCCCAACGCCTCCTCGGCGATCGCCAACGCCCGCTCGGCCAGGGGCAGGGCATCACCAGGCCGCCCCAGTTCGGAGAAGGTCGAGGCGAGGTTGTTCAGCCGCACCGCGGTATCGGGGTGGTCCGGCCCCAACGCCGCCTCGCCGATCGCCAACGCCCGCTCGGCCAGGGGCAGCGCATCACCAGGCCGCCCCAGTTCGGAGAACGTCGCGGCGAGGTTGCCCAGCCGCACCGCGGTATCGGGATCGTCCGGCCCCAGCGCTGCCTCCGTGATCTCCAGCGCCCGCAGTGCCAGCGGCAGCGCCTCGCCATGCCGGCCCAACGCGGAGAACGCCGAGGCGAGGTTGCCCAGCCGCACCGCGGTCGTGGGATGGTCCGGCCCCAACGCCACCTCGACGATCGCCAGGGCCCGTTCCTCCAGCGCCAGCGTCACGGGGGCCTGGCCGCGGCTGCGGAGGTAGAGGGCGGTCTCTCCCAGGGCTACGGCCAGTTGGACATCCCTGCTGTCGTCGGGGTGATAGGTGACCACTGCCTGGAGATGGGGCAGAAGGCTCTGCCAGACGGGCCAGCCCTCTGTCTCTTTGGGGCTGCCCGGCGGTAGGGCGTTGAGCAGGAGCGTCAGGGCGGTGGTCAGTGGCGTAGAAGGTGGGGCGGGAGGGCGCCCGAGCAGCCGGCGGGTGAGGCGTTGCAGGCGGGTGGGTGCTGCGGGCGGTGGGGTGGTGGTGCGGATGACGCTCTGGACGAGGCGGTGGGTGGTGACGGTGGAGTCCGTCAGAGTGATCATGCTGTAGGCGGCGAGTACGCCCAGGGCGTGGTCGACCGCCCGGCGGGTGGGCAGGGCGGCGTCCAGGACGCCGCGCGGCAGGGGGTCGGGGGCCATGTGGGCCAGGATGCGCAGCAAGTGCACCGCGTGCGGGTCGGCCTCTTCCACGGCCTTGACGGTGACGCTCCACACCTGGGCCACGGTGCGCTGCTGGGCGTCGCCGGGGGGCGTGGTGGCGAGGATGCCGGCCGGGTCCCGGCGGAGTTCGGTCAGGTGGTCGCGGGCCGAGGTGCGGGTCTGTGCCAGGTAGGCGCCGGCCTGCTGAAGTGCCAGGGGCAGGCAGCCCAGTTCCTCGGCCAGTTCCCCGAACGCCGTGTCGTCGGCTCGGCTGCGGCCGGTGATGCCCTCCAGGACGGCCACGGCCGAGTCCGGGGTGAGGGTGTCCAGGCACAGGGGTGCGGCGAGATGGCGCCAGGGCAGGTCACGGCGGGTGGTGATCACGACCTGGCCGGCGGTCAGCCGGCCCAGATAAGGGGACAGGTCGGCGGGGTCCTCGGCGTTGTCCAGGACCACCAGCCAGCCCGAGCGGCCCTGAAGCCACACCAGCGCCCATTCCGCGGCCTCCTCCAGCGGCAGGGCCGCGTGCACCGGGTGCAGGGCGGTGGCCAGTCCCGCCAGCCCGGCCAGGATGCCGGCCTCGGTCTCCGCGTCGATCCACCACACCGGACCGCCGCCGGCGGCGAGGAACGCCCGCGCGTGGTGGAGCACCAGCGTGGACTTGCCCACCCCGCCCAGACCGCGCACGCTCTGCGCCACCACGCCGGTGCCCGACGACGGCACGGCGGCCAGGCTGCGCAGCTCTTCGTCGCGGCCCTCGAACACCGCGCTGTCGTAGGCGGGCAGGTTGTTCAGCTGCGTGACGGCCGCACCGTCGACGGCCGGCTGCATCGCGCCCGGCGGCAGCACGACGGTCCGCTGCTCGATCCGGGCGTCATTGCCGGTCGCTATCACCCCCGGGTTGCTGCCCGCGGACGCGGCCCGGTCGCCGGTGGCGGACGAGGGCAGGTGCTCGGCGCTCACCGCTGGATGGTGCCGTTGTCCCCGGTCACGATGATCCCCGAGTTGTCCCCGGTGGCCACCGACCGCTCACCCGACGCCGTGTTCCCGCCCGTCCCGCGGGGCGGAGCGGAGGAGCTGATCGCGGACGATCCCCATGCCACCAGCACCGCGGCGAGCACCGCTCCGGCGCCCGCCCCCGCGCCGATCCGCTCGGGCCGGTCCCACGGAAGCAGTGCGTCCCCCAGCCACACGCACAGCCCGAACACCACCAACGAACCGACGGCCAGCAGCAGCCATCGTGCGGTCCGATTCATGTGACGCCCCCTCAGACGCATCGTCGGGCTTCATCCTCCCACCGAAGCGGTTCTCGTGCCCGTCCCTTGCACACGCACGTGGGCCCGACGGCCTCGACGTCACTGGCGGCTCACCGCCCGCGACACCCCGGCCGTGACCGTCGTGAACAGGATCCAGCCCGCCGCGATCACGCCGTAGGCGAGCCACTGGCCGGTGTGGTGCGGCGACGGGTCGGACAAGTCCTTTCGGGCCGTGGGAAATTCCGTTGCCCGTGCCGGAGGGTGGTGGACACCATTCCGGTATGACCTCCAGTTCCCCCGCCGACGGCCGGGCCGGCATCGACGCCGCGTTGGTGAGGCGGCTGATCGCCTCGCAGTTCCCGCAGTGGAGCCATCTGAGCGTGACACCGGTCGAGGTGGACGGGTGGGACAACCGGACCTACCGGCTCGGCGAGACCATGACCGTGCGGCTGCCCACCGCCGAGCACTACGTCCCCGCGGTCGCCAAGGAGAACCGGTGGCTTCCGGTGCTCGCGCCGTCGCTGCCGGTTCCTGTTCCGCCGATCGTGGCGCGCGGAGTGCCGGGTGAGGGCTATCCGTACGACTGGTCGGTCCGCGGCTGGCTGGACGGTGACGTGGCCCACCCCGAACGCATCGACGACATGCCGCGGTTCGCGGAGTCGGTCGCCGAGTTCCTCCTCGCGCTGTGGACCATCGATCCCACGGGCGGGCCGCCGGCCGGAGCGCACAGTTTCCACCGGGGCGGGCCGCCGGCCCACTACGACGACGAGACGCGCGGCGCCCTGGCCACGCTCGCCGGACGCGTCGACACCGACCGGGCGGCCGGCGTGTGGGACGCGGCGCTGCGGGCGGCCTGGCGTGGGCGGCCGGTCTGGTTCCACGGCGACATCGCCGCCAACAACCTGCTGGTCAGGGACGGCAAGCTGGCCGCCGTCATCGACTTCGGCACCTCCGGCGTCGGTGATCCGGCCTGTGACCTGGTGATCGCCTGGACGATGTTCACCGGCGACAGCCGCGAGGCGTTCCGCCGTGCCTTGACATCCTCCCCCTCTTAAAAGAGGGGGATTCCAACCCAGGTGGGTTGAGGTTCACGGGCGCTCGAACGGCCCGTGGCCGCTGTCACCCCTCCGGCACCGGCTGAGCGCCGGGGGCGGGGGAAACCGCCCTGTCCTGCCGCGACGTTGTTCGCTGCGTTCTCATCGGCGTTGCAGGTGAACCCGCAGGACACGCAGACGAAGTCGGCTTGGCTCTTGCGCGACTTCTTCTCGATCCATCCGCAGGCGGAACACCGCAGAGACGTAAAGGGCGCGGGGACGTCCTCGACCCGGCCCGGAGCCTTGTCCTCCGTACGCTGCCGCAGCAGCCCCCAGCTCTGGGCGAGGATCACCCGGTTCAGTCCGGCCTTCTGCCTGACCCTCTTGCCGGGCTGCTCGACCGTCCCTTTCGCCGAGCAGGTCATGTTCTTGATGTTCAGCTTCTCGAACCGCACCAGACCATAGGCGCGGGCGAGCATGGTGCTGGTCTTCTCGCACCAGTCCTTACGCCGATCAGCTTCGCGCGCCTTGAGTCTGGCGACCTTGGCGTACTCGGCGGTCTTGGCCTCACTGCCCTTGGGGGCTCGAGCAGCCCGGCGCTGGTGCTTGCGGATCTGGGCACGTTCCCTGACGGTGAGCTGCGGGCAGTTCAGCTTCCGCCCGTCGGAGAGGGCTGCGGTGATCTTCACACCCCGGTCGATGCCGATGACCTCACCCGCGCCGGGCACGTCGATCGGCTCGGGGAGGACGGCGAACGCGATATGCCACTGACCGTTACGGAAGGTGACACGGAACGTCTTCGCGGCGGGCAGGCAGGCGCCTTTGCCCTTGCGGGACAGGCGGAAGCGCACCCACCCGCAGCCGGGCACCTTCACCTGCGCCCACCGCCGGTTCAGCTTCTGCACCACGACAAAGCGGCCCATGACCTGCTTGCCCTTGGCGTTCAGCTTCGGCGACCCGTCCGTCTCGAACTCCGCGACCCGGTCGGTGCCGATGACGCGGAAGCCCTCGTGCACATACTTCCTGCGCCACGTCGGCTCACCAAAGCCAGAGGTGAACCTGGCGTTCTTGGCCTTGGCGAAGTCCTTCAGGGCCTGCTGCTGCACATCGGCGTTACCAGCGCGCAGCCATTCGTTCTCCCGCCGGGCCTCGGTGAGCTGGCGGCACTGCTCAGCGAAACCGGGCGCGGCCCTGCGGCCCTTGGACCAGTGCGAGTGCTGCTCGACGGCGAGGTTCCAGACGTACCGGGCGTGCGCGCAGTGGTCGAGCATGATGCTCACCTGCTCGCTCGTCGGGTACATCCGAAACCGTGCCATGCCGTGAACCTAGCCCACACGTTCCCTGACCGGGCAGGCCATCGATCAACATCACCTGTGTGAGTGACCGCTCCCGACTGCCGACCCGGCCGACCACCTGCCACAGGCCCCTCAACTCCCCGTCACCACCGCCTGTCTGTGGTCACCCTCAGCCCCATGGGCGGCGACGTCGAATCGCCCTGACGGCGATTCGGCTTCCCCCGCCCCGCTACGCGGGAGCGGGCATTCACCCCGGCCCTGAAGGACCGGGCACCCTGCCCGAAAGCAAGGTGGAAGGCCCTGATCTGCCCGGCGCTGGACATCGACACGGATGCCGGGCAGGCGGCCGTCCACCGCCGCGTCATCGACGAGGTCCTGGCCGACCACGACGCGGCCTCGCGATGACCAGGGGCGGCTGGGCTCCCCCCGGCCTCCACATGAAGTGACGGTTAACCGAAGCCGACCGGCAGAGGGCCATCAGGAGTTCGGATCCCGCCACCGAACCGAACCCAATTCCCCACCGTCACACCACATTGCAAGAACCACTACATCCCACGGAGGTTTTGCAATGTCCTCTTCCCAGGCCGGCCGCCGCTCCTTACGTGTCACCTCGGCGCTGACGTTCCTGATCGGCGCGGGCGTGGCTGCCCCGCTCCTCCTGAGCGGTACCGCCGGTGCGGCGACGCCGGCGGCCACCGTCGCGTCCGACGGGCGGGCGATCGTCTACACCGCCGCCTCCGGGCAGACCAACGACGCGACCGTCACCGCGTCGATCACCGACGACTCCGAGCGGATCACCTACGTGATCGACGACTCCGTCCCGATCGACGCGGGCACCGACTGCACGTACCCCAGCGCCACGGACCGGACCAGGGTCGCCTGCACGGTCGGCACCCTGGAGAGCCAGGACCCGTACGCCACCCTGAGGATGTCCCTCGGCGACGGCAACGATGTCGTCGCCTATCACAACGCCACCGACCAGACGTACTACTTCGCCTCCCTCGACCTCGGCGCCGGCCAGGACGGGTACACCGAGACCGGCGACGTCAGCGGCAACGGCGTCTCCGGCGGCGCGGGGAACGACGGCCTCACGGTCGGTGAGGTCACCGTGGTCCGGGGCGACGCCGGCGACGACACCCTCCGCGGCGGCGCCGGATCCATCGCGCAGGGCGGTGACGGCGACGACACGATCCGCTCCTCGGGCGAGGACAGCCACGTCGACGGCGGCGCGGGCGACGACACGATCCTCGGCGGAGCCGACCGGCAGCACCTGTCCGGCGGCGACGGCGACGACCTGCTCCGCGGCGGGGCCGGCAACGACTTCGTCTACGGCGGAAGGGGCCACGACGTCCTCCACGGCGAGGACGGCGACGACACGATGTACGGCAACAGCGGGAACGACGAGCTGTACGGCGGCCGGGGCACGGACACGCTCTCCGGCGGCCCCGGCACGAACATCGTCCGCCAGGACTGACCCACCCCGCACAGGTGCCCGCCCCCCCCGGGGCGGCACGCACCGTGAATACCGTGAGTACCCCTCCCCCGGCCCCGGACAGCGAGCAGGATTCACGCGACTCGTGGTTCGCCGAACGGCCGGGGGAGCCTGCCATGTGACGGCTCGGGTGGAGAACGGCGAGGAGCCGCTGCTCGCGGTCCAGGTCGGCGGCGACCGGAAGCAGTTCGAAACATTCGAATAACGGAACCCTGCCCTCCGGGCCGGAAGGGCGGGGGTCCCCTCACAAAGACAGCCCACACCCACCCCAACTGCCCGCTGAACAGCGGAAATCCACCAGCATCGAAGTCGTCGAAGCGGCGAATATTTCGCAACACCCGCCGAAACTATTGACAGTTGACAGGGCCAGGCCAACACTCCCCGGTGACAGAGCTCCCCCATCGACCCACCCACGAGGACGAGGAGGAAGCACCCCCCATGAAGAAGTCATCAGGCCGCTTCCGGCTGCTCGTCAGCAGCGTCTGCACGATGCTGCTGGTCGCGGTGGCGGCCATCACCCTGCCGGGCACCGCCCACGCCGACACGGTCGTCACGACGAACCAGACCGGCACCAACAACGGCTACTTCTACTCGTTCTGGACGGACGCGCCGGGCACGGTCTCCATGACCCTGTCCGCAGGCGGCAGTTACAGCACCTCCTGGCGGAACACCGGGAACTTCGTCGCCGGCAAGGGCTGGAGCACCGGGGCCCGCCGCAGCGTGACCTACTCGGGCACCTTCAACCCGTCCGGCAACGCCTATCTGACCCTCTACGGCTGGACGGCGAACCCGCTCGTCGAGTACTACATCGTCGACAACTGGGGCACGTACCGGCCGACGGGAACGTACAAGGGCACCGTCACGAGCGACGGCGGCACGTACGACATCTACAAGACGACGCGGTACAACGCCCCGTCCGTGGAGGGCACGCGCACCTTCGACCAGTACTGGAGCGTCCGGCAGTCGAAGAGGACGGGCGGCACCATCACCGCCGGCAACCACTTCGACGCGTGGGCTCGGGCCGGAATGCCCATGGGCAGCTTCAAGTACTACATGATCATGGCGACCGAGGGTTTCCGGAGCAGCGGCAGCTCCAACATCACCGTGCGCACGGGACCATGACGAGGCCACGATGTTCAACCAGGCCCAGTACGCCGCCGCCAACCCCTCCCTGGTCCGGGCCCAGGTGGCGGCCGGCATGTGGGTCGGCAACCACAGCTACACCCTCCCGCGCCTGATCGACGCCGAGATCTCCCGCACCCAGCAGACCATCGCCCACGCGGGAGGCGGCACCCCGAAACTGTTCCGCCCGCCCTACGGCGAGACGAGCGCGACGGTGCGGTCGCTCGCGGCCCGCCACGGCCTGACCGAGATCCTCTGGCACGTCGACTCCCAGGACTGGAACGGCGCGAGCACCGACGCCATCGTGCAGTCCGCCGCCCGCCTGACCAACGGCCAGATCATCCTCATGCACGACTGGTCCGCCAACACCCTCACCGCGATCCCCCGAATCGCCCAGGCCCTGACCTCCCGCGGCCTGTGCACCGGCATGATCTCGCCCCAGACGGGGCGCGCGGTGGCACCCGGCTGAGAATCGGTCACGGGGAACACCGCGGAACACACGGCACTTCCGGCGCGACGGCCGACCAGGGCCGTCGCGCACCGGGGCAGCCCTACGCGGACGGCTCGGTAGCGTCCGCCCCACTGCCTCGACCGGCCGCATGCCGCTCCCCCGCCACCCTTAGCAGTACCTCCCGGAGGGTCTCCCGCGTACGCCCCCGGGTCTTCACCGCGTGGCAGTTGGGGCAGAGGGCCACCATCTGGCTGGGGTGGTCGCGGCCGCCGCGGGTGAGGTCGATGACGTGGTCGACCTCGAGGATCGGGTGGTTGCGGTCGGTGACGTCGGCGGGCTGGCCCGTGCAGTCGGGGTTCTCGCAGCGGCCCTGGCTGCGGCTGAGGACCAGGTAGCGGGCGGCTCGGGAGCGGACCGGGCGGTGGGTGGTCCGGGCGGCACGGCGGCCGTGGTTCTTGGCTTCCTGCTCCTCGACGAGTCTGCAGCCGCGTTCGTATTCCGCGGCGGTGATGAGCCACTCTTCCGGTGCGCGGCCGGGCCCGGTGTGCGGTTCGGCCGAGTCGATGTCGTCCAGGCCCACGTCGGTGAGGAGCGGGGTCGGGTCGAGGTCCTCGAAGAAGGTGTCCAGGAGATCGTCGAGGACGGCGAGACGGGTCACGGCGGAGTGCCGGAACAGTTCGTACACGGGCTCGGCGAGGCCGCCGCGCGGTTGGTTCTCGGTGAACCAGCGCTTCACGCCCGCGTCACCGTGGGCCGTCGTCACCGGGCCGGTGAAGTCGCGCAACTCCCATATGCCGTCGTGGTGGAGGGAGGCGATCGGGTAGTCCGGGCGCAGGCGCTCGCCCCTTGTCCCGTGCCTCTCCAGCAGGGTCTTGAGGGCTTCCTCGGTCTCGGGCCAGGGGAGGAGCCGGGGCTCGCCGCGGAGGGCCCGGCCCATGGCCCACAGCAGCACGATCGGCTTGTACAGGGACCGGTGGCCGGCGGAGCGGTTCACCTTGAGGTGAGTGATGCGGTGGATGAGTTCCTCGTGAGTCAGTTCGTCGTGAGTCAGCTCGTCGTGAGTCAGCTCGCGGGGCAGGTCGCTCGCCTCAGGGTCCTCGGTGACCTCGAAGCCGAGGCGCCTGAGCAGGCGGGCGGCGTGCTTCGCGCCGCCGGAGAAACCCGGCGAGTCGGGGGCCAGCGGCCGTTCACCGGGCAGGAAACCGTGAGCCGCGCCGACGATCGCCTTGGAGTCGTAGTGCCCGCCTTGGTGCACCAGCAGATAGCGGCGGGCACGCCGGAAACCGTAGGCCTTCAGGAAGGCGTCCCGCCCGAGCCGGTCACACTCCCCGATCGCCTTCTCTATCTCGACGCGCGATATGTCCGCGAGTGCCATGGCGGGAACCCTACGCGACCGGACTGACAGAGCAGGGCCTCGTCCGGGGCCGTTGTCAGTGCCCGCGCCTACCATGCGCCGCATGCCTGAATGGATGCATGTCGCCGACCCTGTCCTGGAGTCCGGTGGGCACGACGAGGTGAATCTGGTCTTCGCGCGTGGCATGGGGCTCGATGTGCTCGTCGAGGGGCTGCGGGGGCTGCGGCGGGAGGCGCTCGTGAGCGGGGAGGGGAACGGGTGGGTGTGGGTGGTGCACGACATGGTCAACGCCGATGTCGAGGACTACGACCCCGTGTCCTACGGCCGGATCTGCGCGGGCGCCGAGCTCGTGGTGTTCGTGACCGAGCCGTGCAGTGTGAAGGCGCATCCGCCGCACTTCGAGTACTACCGGGACGGGCGGCTGATCACCTGCTTCAGCTTCGAGGATCTGACGCAGCGCCCGGGTGACGACCCCGACTACCTGTCCGCCGAGTTGCTCGCCGCGAAGCTGATCGGGCCCGACGCCGAGTGCGACAAGGCGGACGAGGCCGAGCACGACTGCTTCGACCACCACTACGAGGACCACGACCGCATCGTCCGCGCGGTCGCCGGCTTCTTCGCCCTGCCCTCGCCGCCCCTGTCCCCGGCGGTGACGGCCCCGTGACCTGGCCCCCCCCGGACACCTTCCAGCAGCGCGTCGACATGGTCTTCTCGGGGCTGCCCGGCGTACCTGAGTACGCGTGCTCATGACGCTCCCCTCCTCGGACCCGGATCCTGGCCGTATGAGAAGCCGTATGAGAAGCCGCACGGGACATCGGGGGATGTTCTCGGCCGGGGCCGCGCTCGTCGTCGGTGTGCCCGTCGCCGCGTGGGGACTGATGGGGCAGCAGAACTACGAGGGGCTGCCGGCGAGTGAGCTCGACTACGCCTTCCAGCCGTGGGACATCGGCGACGGCGTCGCCGCGGTCGTCGGCGCTCTCGCGCTGGCGCTCGCGGCGGCGGGGGCGACCGTGCTCGTGCGGGGCGCGCGGCGCGGGGCGCTGGACCCGCGCTGGTGGGGGGTGCTCGGCCCGCTGGTGGTCGTCGGGCTCATGGCGGGTGTGGGCTGGCGGATCCTCACCGCGGGGGGCGTGGGGGCCAACATCGGAGCCGGGCTGCTGATCATCTTCGGTACGCCGGTCGCCGCCGGGCTGTCGCTGTGGGCCCTGGCGTGGAGCGTGTGGCTGGCGACCGACCGGAGCGGGGACGGCGGCAGGCCCGGTGGCGGCGACCTGGGCGGGTTCGCCTCCCGCGGGGTCTGACGGCGGCCGACCCTCGTGGCCGAAACCCCACGGTGGGCCGGCGGCGGGGGTCGCAACGTCCGTATGGGAGAAAGAAGTTCACCTAGGTTGGTGGACCGGTCGCCCTTCCCCGCCCCCAGGAGGCCCTGCCGTGCCCGACGACAGCCTGCTTGCCCGCATCGACACCTCCAAGCCGCACTCGGCCCGCTTCTGGAACTACTTCGTCGGCGGCAAGGACCACTACGAGGTCGACCGCGAGATCGGCGACCAGATCAAGTCGATCTTTCCGGGCCTGGTCGACGTGGCGGTCACGAGCCGCCGGTTCCTGGGGCGGGCCGTCCGGTATCTCGCCGGTGAGCAGCGCGTGCGGCAGTTCCTGGACGTCGGCACCGGGCTGCCGACCGCCGACAACACCCACGAGGTCGCCCAGCACGTGGCCCCGGACGCCCGGATCGTCTACGTCGACAACGACCCCATCGTCCTGGCCCACGCCAGCGCCCTGCTCACCAGCATGCCCGAGGGCCGGACCGCGTATCTGGACGCCGACCTGTACGACCCCGATGCCGTCCTGGAGGCCGCCGCGGGCACGCTGGACCTCTCGCGGCCGGTCGGGCTGATGATCCTCAACACGCTGGGGCACGTCGCCGAGTACGAGCGGGCGCGCGAGCTTGTGCGGCGGCTCATGGCCGGGCTGCCGGCCGGGAGCCATCTGGTGATCAGTGACAGTACGGCGAGTGAGGGCATGATCGCCGCGTCCGAGGCCTACAACGCGAGTGGGGCCGTGCCGTATTACGTCCGGCAGGTTGCCGAGATCGCCGGGTTCTTCGACGGGCTGGAGTTGGTCGAGCCGGGGGTGGTGCGGGTGCCGGAGTGGCGGCCTGGGCCGTCCGAGGGGGGCCATGCCGGTGCCGTGGATGCGTACTGCGGTGTTGGGCGGAAGTCGTAGACCGTGGTTCGGTGCGGCGTCGTGGGGGCTGGTCGCGCCCACGCGGCGGAGCCGCACATCGATGGAGCCCCGCGCCCCTGAGCAAGAAGCCCCCTTCACCCGTCCGGGTCCGTCACCCCGGCCCCCGCCGCGCCCCTCACGCGATAATCAGCACATGTCCGCCCCACCCCCCGTCCCGGAGCCGTGCCTCCGCCTTCTCGGTGATCTGGTCGCGGTGGGTGAGGCCTACTCCCTCGTCCTCGCCGGTGGGTACGCCGTGCTGGCCCACGGGCTGGTGGCGCGGGCCGGGCAGGACGTGGACGTCGCCACCGAGCACCCCGCCGGGATGGACGCCATCGCCGACACCGTCCGCACGGGGCTGGTGGCACGCGGCTGGCTCGTGCGGACCCTGGAGACCGACCCGCTGGCCGCCCAGTTCCTCGTCACGGACGCGGCGAGCGGTGAGGAGTTCGAGGTCGGCCTCCACAAGGAGGTGCTGTGGCGCCCGCCCGTGCTCACGGGGCTCGGGCCGGCGCTCTCCCTCGACGACCTCGTCGGCACCCGGGTGCGGGACCTGGCCGACCGTGGACTCGCCCGCGACCTGGTCGACGTACACGCCGCCTCGGCCCGCTGGAGCCACCCCGAGCTCGAGGAGCTCGGCCGCCGGCACGCCCCCGACACCTTCGACCTCACCGACCTCCAGGCCCGGCTGACCGGGACGGACTGGCTCGACGACAGCGCGTTCACCGCGCAGGGCCTCGACGCCGGGGCCGTCGCCGGGCTCCGCCGCTGGGCCCAGGAGTGGGCCGACGACATCGCGGAGCGGCTCATCGAGGGCGAGGCCCCCGACGAGGAGTGACCCGGGCGGGACTGACCGGTCGGTACCCTGACCGGATGGGGAAAGGGGCAGACGGGCGGGTGGGAGTCGTGGCCGCGCTCGTGCGGGCGGCGTTCCTGGTGGACGGGGTGTACGCGGAGGCCAGCCGGTCGTACGGGCTGACGCCGCAGCAGGGGCAGCTGCTGTGCGTGCTGATGTCCCAGCCGTACGGGATGGGTGAGCTCGGCGAGACGCTCGGGCTGGCGAAGTCGAGTCTGACCGGGCTCGTGGACCGGACGGCGCGGCGGGGGCTGGTACGGCGGGAGGCCGACCAGCGGGACGGGCGGGCCGTGCGGGTGGGACTGACGGAGGAAGGGGCCGCGCTCGCCGAGAAGTTCTACGCCGAGACCTGCCGCCGGATGGAGGCGCTGCCGTCCGGGCTCAGCGGCCCCGAGCGGGACCGGCTGGCCGTCCTGCTGTCGCGGGTCGTGGTGGACAACGCGGTTCCCGAGGTGTTCGTGGAGGCCGGGGAGGTCCTCGGCCCCAAGTAGCGGAATCGCGAGGGCGGTTCACTGTCCGGGCAGTGGCGCCGTCGGCCGCTGTTCCCGCCTCGCCGCCGCCATCAGCCCCAGGGTCACCGCGGCCGACGCCACCGCCATCGCCGTCATCGCCGCGGCGGGAGACGTCAGTTGGGCCACCGACCCGGCGAGCGCCGCCGCGACGCCCTGCATCGTGAGCATCCCGGCCGAGTGCAGCCCCAGGGCGTGGCCCGTCAGCCCGTCGGGGGTCAGGGCCACCAGCCGCTCCTGCTGCACGAGGCTCGCGCCGAAGCCGACGGAGGCCAGGGTGACGGCGACCGCCGCGAGCGGGAGCGGCGGACGCAGCAGGAAGGGCACGTACGGGAGGGCCAGGAGCAGCAGCAGCGGGAAGCCCAGGCGGGGGCGCAGCCGCGCCGGGAGCAGGCGGCCCACCAGCACGTCCCCGGCCAGCATGCCCAGTGCGGCGCAGGCGAACAGGGTGCCGGCGGCGTCGGGGGCGTAGGAGACGTAGAGGGATTCGCAGCCGACGACCAGGCCGTTGGGGATCCAGAGGGCCAGATAGATCTGGCGGCGGGGCGCGGACGACCACAGCAGCGCGTTGGCGCGCCAGGTCGCCGTCACCGAGGGGCGGCCCGTCGTACGGGGTGGGCGGCTGGTCAGGCCGAGACGGACGACCGCGGCCGACAGCAGGTAGAGGGCGGCGGCCACCAGCAGGGAGATCCGCGGGGACAGCAGTGCCACCAGGGCGCCGCCGGTGGCGTAGCCGGCGATCTGCATGAGGCCGCTCATCATGTTGAAGACCGAGCGGCCCAGCAGATAGCCGTCCTTGGCGAGGATCTCGTTCAGCAGGCCCCAGCGCACTCCCCCGCCGACCGACTCCACCAGCCCTGTGGCCAGGACGATCGCGAAGAGCGCCCAGACGGGCAGGCCGGGCAGGGCCAGGGCCGCGGTGGCCGCCGCGAAGAGCAGCGGCAGGACCGTCAGGGCCGCGCGCGGGGGCAGACGGTCGGCCGCGGAGAGCAGGAACGTCGCGCCCAGCACCTGCACCAGCGACGAGCCGAACATGCTCACCGCGGACAGCAGCGGCGACTCGGTCTCCCGGTACACCAGGGTGCCCAGGGCCAGTCCGGCCATCGTCCGGGCGACCGTCTGCGCCGACGCGGCCAGGAAGAACGGGGTGAACTCGGGTGTGCGGAACAGTTCGCGGTAGCTGCGCATGCGCGGAGTCTCCGACCGGCCCGGAGGCCGGGGTTAGTGTTTCGCGCACACGCGAAAGGAGGGCGTGACGTGGGCTGGTGGCAGATCAACGCCGACACCCTCGCGGGGAGCCGGTTCGTGATCTCGCCGTTCGCGGAGGCCTTCGGGAGTCTGCGGCTGCTGCACACGGCCGAGGCCGCACATCCCGGCGAGCGCCGATGGCTCGACGCCCATCTGCCGGACTACCGGCGGCGGCTGGCGCGGGACCCGGTGACCGCGCTGCTCGTCCACGCCGGGATCGGGGCCGACTGGACGGCCGACTTCCTCTCCCCCACCCCACGCGACGGGGAGACCTTCGAGCAGGGGGTCGCGCAGGTCCGGGCGGCTTGCCCGCGGGCGGCCCGCGCCGACCTCACCGTCTCCCTGCGCGGCCCGGTCCCGGCCCGGCTGGAGCGGGACGACCTGCCGGAGCGCGCCGCGGACCTGCTGACGTACGTCTGGACCACGGCCGTGCGGCCGTACTGGTCCCGGCGGCGGCGCATCCTCGAAGCCGATGTGGTCGCGCGGACGGCGCAGGTGAGCCGGGGCGGCTGGGCGAGCGCGCTGGACACGCTGCGGCCGGGGACGCGGTGGCTCGGGGAGAACCGGCTCCAGGTCAACGCGCGCGCGTATCCGCCGCGCGAGATCCCCGGCGGCGAGCTGGTGTTCGTGCCCATCACCACGCAGCGGATCGGCTGGGTGTCGTGGGAGGGGACGGACCGGTACGCGCTCGTCTATCCGTGCGCCGGCGCGCTCGCCGACCCCGGCGGCAGGCCCGTGCCCGAGAGCCTCGCCGCGCTGCTCGGAACCGCCCGCGCCGGTGTGCTGGTCCGGCTCGGCTCACCCTTGAGCACCAGCCAGCTGGTGGCCGTGACCGGCCAGGGGCTCGGTTCGGTCGGGCGGCATCTGCGGGTGCTGCTGGACGCGGGACTGGTGGAGCGGCGGCGGGCGGGCAGGTCGGTGCTGTATTCGCGGACGGCGGCGGGGCAGGTGCTCGTGGAGGCCCAGAACCGGCCCGACACCCGGCGGAGCTAGCATCCGCTCATGACGACTACCAACGGTTCCTCTCCCCTCGATGTCGAGATCGGTGCGCTCCAGGGCGGTTCCGCCGACCTGTCCCAGTACGCGGGCAAGGCGGTGCTCGTGGTGAACGTGGCCTCCAAGTGCGGCCTGACCCCGCAGTACAACGGGCTGGAGAAGCTCCACGAGCGGTACTCCGAGCGCGGCTTCACCGTCCTGGGCGTGCCCTGCAACCAGTTCCTCGGCCAGGAGCCGGGCAGCGCCGAGGAGATCGCCGAGTTCTGCTCCGCGACCTACGGCGTGACCTTCCCGATGACCGAGAAGGTCGAGGTCAACGGCGAGAACCGGCACCCGCTGTACGAGCGCCTGACCGGCTTCGCCGACGCCGAGGGGCACAGCGGGGACATCCGCTGGAACTTCGAGAAGTTCCTGATCGGCCGCGACGGCAAGGTCGTGGCCCGCTTCTCGCCGCAGACCGAGCCGGAGGCGGCGGAGCTCGTGGCGGCGATCGAGGCCCAGCTCGCCTGACACCACACCGGTTGACCTTGCCCCTGGGGCAGGGCCGAGCGTCCCTGTCATCGGGCGGAAGAGCCGCCCGATGACGGAGGATGCCGTGGTGGACGTACCGGACGAGGAGCTGCTCACCATCGGGGCGTTCGCCGCGCGCGCCCGGCTGTCGGCCAAGGCCCTGCGGCTGTACGACCGGCTGGGGCTGCTGGCCCCGGCGTACGTCGACGAAGTCAGCGGCTACCGCTACTACCGCGCCGGCCAGGTCGAACGCGCCCGGCTGGTGGCCCTGCTGCGGCAGCTGGACATGCCGCTCGCCCGGATCGCCGAGGTGGTCGCGGCGGGCGACGGGCCCGCGGCGGCCGAGCTGCTCGGCGCGTACTGGGCGGACGTCGAGGCGCGGGTGGCGGGGCAGCGGACGCTCGCCGAGTACCTCCGTGGACGACTGTCGGGGAGGAGCTCCGAGATGTACGGGAAGTTCACGGTCGAGACGGTGGAGATGCCCGCGCAGGTGGTGATCACCGAGAAGCGGCACACGCTGGCGGACGAGCTGCCGGCCTGGATCGGGGCGGCGCTGGGCCGGCTGGAGGAAGCGGCGCGGGAGTGCGGGGGCGTGGCCGGGGTGCCGTACGTCGCCTATCACGCCGAGGTGTCGATGGAGAGCGACGGCCCTGCGGAGGCCTGCGTGCCGGTCGCCGACGAGGCGGCGGCCCGGGCCTGGGCGGAGCGGCAGGGGCGGGCGCGGGAGACGGCGGTGCGGGTGGAGCCGGCCGGGCGGCTGGCGTACACCAGGATCACCAAGGCGCAGGTGGCGCACCCGCAGATCCTGGCCGCCTTCGAGGCGGTGGAGGAGTGGATGGCGGCGCAGGGGCTGACGGCGACCGGACCCTGCCGGGAGCTGTACTTCGCCGACTGGCCGACGGCGGGGGCCGAGGACCCGGTCTGCGACGTGGCGTTCCCGGTGAGCTGATCCCCTTCAAAAGCCCGCGGGCACAAGCGGAGCCCTCTCGGCAAGGACGGCGATGCTGGTCGAGAGGGCTCTGTCGGTGCTGCTTGTGCGATGGTGGTCGCGGGGGTCAGGCCTTGACCGAGGCCACGAAGGCGTTCCACGCGTCGGCGGGGAACGCCAGCTTGGGACCCTCGGGAATCTTGGTGTCTCCGAGTTCCAGGGCCTCTTCGACGGTCGACCTGACCATCACGCAGGCGCCGTTGTTGTTGGTGTAGGAGGACGTCGTCCACGTTTCCGTGGCGCCCAGACGAATTGCCATGTTCGCTCCGTTGCCAGTTGCGTTTACGCCAACCCGTGCTGGTGGCTGGCGTGATCGACGCTACTCGCCAACATCCTCGTTCGGAGCAGCCATTCACTCGACCGGATGGCATATTCCAGGGGAGACTTCCAGTCAGGCGTGTCAGGGGTGTAGCATCCCGCGCTTTGCCCGACGGATGGTCCTCGTCCCAGGGAGCGTCAGCGGGCGTATTCCTTCGCGAGGCGCTCGATGCGCTGCCGCGACTGGTCCACGTTCAGCGACTGCGCGCGCAGGTGCTCGTACATCACCGTGTACTTCTGCACGTCGAGCGGCTTCTCCAGGTACAGGTCGCTGGTGACGCCCTCGATGTAGACCACGCTGGAGTCGGCCGCGTCGGCGAACTCCAGGATCGAGTACTGGCCGTTGATGCCGGCGTGCGCGCCGACCTCGAACGGCAGCACCTGCACGGTGATGTGGGGCAGCTGCGACATCTCGATCAGATGCTCCAGTTGCTCGCGCATCACTTCCTTGCTGCCCACGACCCGGTGCAGGGACGCCTCGTCCAGCACCACCCACAGCCGCAGCGGGTCCGTCTCGGCGGTGATACGGCCCTGCCGGCGCAGCCGGACCTCGACGCGCTTGTCGTTGTCCGCCTCCGTCGCCTCGGGCGAACCGCCCCGGATGATGGCCTCGGCGTAGGCGCGCGTCTGCAACAGGCCGGTGATGATCTGGGGTTCGTAGACCCGGAGCGACTCGGCGTCCGTCTCCAGGCCGATGTAGACGCTGTACGGAATGTCCCCGAAGGCGTGCCACCAGCCCTGCTGCCGGGAATCCTTGGCCATCTGCATCAGCGAGTCGACGATGCGCTGGTCCTCCACCTCGTAGACCCCGCACAGGTCGCGCACGTCGCGCTGGCTGATGCTGCGCCGCCCGTTCTCCAGCCGGCTGATCTTCGACTGCGACACCAGCAGCCGCTCGGCCACCTCTTCGGCCGTCATGCCCTTGAGCTCGCGGAGCCTGCGGAGCTCCTGGCCCAGCCGGCGCCGCCTGACGGTGGGATTGACATTGGACGCCACGGGACGTGCACCTCCGGCTGCGTGCCTCTACTTTGCGTATCTGCTGTTGAGCAGACTGCCACCAAGGTGCTTCCTACCGCTGGGAAACGGTGGATATGCGACGGGTACACGCCAGTTCGGGCACGGCATGCCGAGCGGGGCGGCGAGAGTCTGCACTCTCTCCGCCCCGCTCGGACCGCGGCTCCCGTGACCGGGTTCTGGGGGTCCCGTGCTGCGTGTGCCGGTCGTAGGCCGTACTCGTGCGGTGCCGTGCTGCTGGTCGTGCGGTGCCGTGCTGGTGCGGCGCGGCTCAGTGGGCCGCGGCGCGCGCCATGGTGCCGCGGCGCGGCTGCATCGGAACACCGCGGGCGGGTTCCGCTGCTGCCCTGGTTCCGCCGGCGGCCGGACGGCCGGGCGGGGCCGGGCTGCGGCGCGGCTGTGCCGCCACGCCATTCTGGACGTCCATCACCGCGTGCGCGACGAGACCGCCCATGGGGTCGTGCCTGATCAGGTCCCGCAGCCGGGAGCGGGACGAACGTCCCTCGTTACCCGGATACAGGTGCTTGCCGAGGCCGACCGCGTGTGCGAGGGCGGCGAGCGCCGCGGTCCGCGGGTCCGGCGGTACGCCGGTGCGGATCGCGGAGTCCAGCCGGGCCCTGATCTCCCGGCTGATCTCGGTGTCCGTCGCCTGGTAGCGAGTCGTCGGCAGCACTCCGCACATCTGGCCCGCCACGGCATGCACCATGCCGCACCGCTCCAGATGCGAGAGGTAGGTCTGGCGGAGCCCGAGACGCGGCCCGCCAATCCAGTTCACTGCCCGCACGGGAGCGCCGCGCCTACGCAGCAACTCCAACGCGCAGTCCAACGTTGGATCTCCAGTCGGCCGTGGTACAACCACGGCGATACGATCCCCGTCTGGGGCTATCCGTCCGGCCAGCGCCAGCTCTACTAGCTGTGCTCCGGCCAGACCGAGGTCGAGCGACTGCGGCTGTGCAGTGGTACCCGTGGTCGGGTCCAATGCCAGCAGCAGAAGCTCCTCCGGAAGTGTTCTGCGGCTCCTGCCCATCCATGCCTCCCCGCGTGGATGAATGACAGGGTGACCCCTCTCACATTGGTCTGTCGAGGGTGCGTGACCGGTTCGTAGTGGAACCAGTAGGTATGTCGTTCTCGTCTACCGGATGGGTCCGGTCCGCACACAGGACACTGGTACATGGTTCGGACATCGCCGGGGAGCGGTGTCAGGGCGGCGGTTCACGGTTTCGGTACGCGCACGCGGGGAGTGCGGCGCGAGGAGGAGGCATCGGTGGCGGGCGAGTCCCCCGACAGGTCGAAGCAGCGCGAGTCGTCGGCACAACCGACGTCGGGGAGCGCGGGTCCGGTTCCCGAGGCCAGGAGCGAGGCCGCGGACACACGCGAGCCGCGTGACCCCCGCCTCGCGGTGGCCCGGGACACGGAGAAGTCCTCGACGCGCGGGGGTGTCGATACGGCGACCCGCGTCCTCTCCGCACGCACGGCTGAGGATCCGACCTCTGAGAAGCGACCGTCTGACGCGGAGCGGGACTCCGAGGCCGCGGGGGCGGACGCCGAGCGGGACTCCGAGGCAGCGGCGGGTGACGCCGAGCGGGGCGAGAGCGGCTCGGGGGCCGAGGGGGCGGCTGCGGCGGGCCAGGGGGCTGCGGAGGCGGCTGCTGAGGGCTCTGGTGGGGCTTCCGGCTCCGGTGAGCCGGGCGGTGACGCTGCGGCCGGTGACGGGCGGCTGCGGGACGCCGTGGCCGCGTGGGTCGCGTCGGCGGACGAGGACGAGGAGCCTGCGGCCGCCAAGGGCGCCGACAAGGACGCCGAGGGCGACCAGCGGGCTGCCGATGGCGCGGAGGAGCCCAGGAAGGCCGACACCGGCGCCCAGGAGGCCGAGGAGCCCACCGGGACGCCGGAGGCCGACAGGGACGCCCAGGACGGCCCTGAGGCCGAGCGCGCGGACGAGCCCACGGACGCCCAGGACGCCGGAAAGCCCAGCGGGACCCCCGAAGCCGACACGGACGCCGAGGACCGCCCTGAGGCCGAACGCGCGGGCGAGCCCACGGAGGCCGACTCCGACCGCCAGGGCGAAGAGGGCCCTGACGGGGCCCCTGAAGCCGAGGCGGACCGTTCCGGCACTGGCGGTGGTGCGGTGGACGGCTCGGGCAACGAGGCGGGCCCTGCCGCGTCCGAGGCCGATGCCCAGGTGAAGGCCGACCGGCAGAGCGGCAAGGCCGCCGAGCCCGTCGACCCGCGTGTGTCCGACGACGCCGACGCCGAGCCGGAGACCGACGCGGACGACACCCCCGCCGACGCCGACAAGGGCAGCAAGACCGAGCCCGCCGCTGACGCCGACGACGCGCCCGGCGCCGGAGGCAGCGGCAAGGACGCCAAGTCGGACGAGGCCGACGGCGACAGCCCCGCCACACCCCCCGTCGACCAGCCCACCGCCGTCTTCAAGGCCGTACGGCCCCCGGTCGACCAGCCCACCACGATGCTGAAGCTCGGCGGCGCGGCCAAGGGCGCTCCGGAGACTCCCGAAAGGGAGTCTGAGCGGACGAGCAAGTTCGTCGCGCTCAAGCCCTTGGACGACCCCTCGGCCCGGAAGCCGGCCGCCCCCGCCGACGCGACCGCCCCCGTGCCCACCGTCGGCCCGGAGCGCACCACGCAGCAGCCGCTGCCGCCGAAGCCGCCGCTGGATCTGCTGGCCGAGCTGACGAACACCCCGCCGCCCCCGGACACCCCGCTGCGGACGGCCGTACGGCGGGTGAAGATCTGGACGCCGCTGGTGCTGCTGCTGGTGGTCGTCTTCGCGGTCGTGCAGAGTGTGCGCCCGCTCCCCGCGCCCACCCTCGAACTCACCGCCGAGGACAGCTACACCTTCGAGGGCGGCAAGGTCGACATCCCCTGGCCGACCGACGGCCAGGCCGCGCTGGACGTCCAGGGCATCGGTTCGTTCGGCTCGTCCGGCGAGCAGAAGCCCGTGCCGATCGCCAGCGTCGCCAAGGTCATGACCGCCTACGTCATCCTGCGCGACCATCCGCTCAAGAGCGGTGACGAGGGGCCGAAGATCGAGATCGACCAGGCCGCCGAGGACCAGTCCGATGCCGGCCAGGAGTCCACCGTCGACGTGACCAAGGGCGACAAGATCACCGAGCGGGAGGCCCTGGAGAGCATCCTGATCGCGTCCGCGAACAACATCGCGCGGCTGCTCGCCCGCTGGGACGCGGGGTCCGAGAAGGCGTTCGTGCAGAAGATGAACGACGCCGCCAAGGACCTCGGCATGAAGAACACGACGTACACCGACCCGTCGGGCCTGAACAACACGACCGTCTCCACGGCCGTGGACCAGGTGAAGCTCGCCAAGGCGGCCATGGAGCAGCCCGCCTTCCGCGAGGTCGCGGCGATGATGTCGTACGTCGACTACAAGGGCGTCAGGCACGACAACTGGAACCGCCTGGTCGGCTCCAACGACGTCACCGGCATCAAGACCGGCACCACCACCTCGGCGCTCGGCAACCTCGTCTTCTCGGCGAGGAAGGACGTCGACGGCGAGACGCGCCGGATCGTCGGCGCGGTCGTGCGCCAGCCCGCCGGCGGCCCCGACAACACCATCCTGGGCGCCGCGCTCCACGAGGGCGACAAGCTGATCCGGGCCGCGCAGGGCGCGCTGGAGTCGGCGACGATCCTGAAGAAGGGTGACATCGTCGGGTACGCCGACGACGGTCTCGGCGGCCGGACGCCGGTCGCCGTCACCGAGGACGTCACGGCCGTCGGCTGGGCGGGCCTGTCCGTCAAGCTGACCTTCGCCCCGGACGACCTGCCGCACACGGCGAAGGCCGGCACGAAGGTGGGCACGCTCACCGTCGGCGACGGCACCACCAGCGCCGTGAAGGTCCCGGTCGCGCTCCAGGAGGACCTGGTGGAGCCGGGCTTCGCGGACAAGCTCACGCGTCTCGGCTGACCCGGGACGCCGCCCCGCACGACCGCACCCCGCCGGTAACGGCCCGTCCGGGCGCCGCCCGGCGGGGTGCGTGCTAGCGTCGCGAACCGGGCAGGCCGTGAACCGCTGACCAACGGGACGCGGCCAAGAAAAGAAGACGAGAACGGAAGACGGGACACGGGGAGTGCCTTCGAGTGGCCACTGCGGAGCCGACACACGCCGACGACGCCGATCCGGGCCCGGTATCCGGCCCGCGAATACGCCTGCCCGCACCGCCGGAGGACGGCACCCAGGGCTTCGTGCTGACCCTGCGTGAGCGCATGCTGCGGCACCCGGTGCTGTCCGTCACCGGGCTGGCCGGAGTCCTCCACGTCGTCTGGTTCTTCACGTTCGCGAACAGCGGTGGCGACCTGGCCGCGCAGGACGCGTGGGCCGAGTTCGTCGGCCGGCACCCGGACTCGGCGTACAACCTCGCCTGGTACGGCGGTATGCACCCGGTGTCGTACAGCGTGGTGTCGCCGTATCTGATGTCGGTGCTCGGCGTGCGGACGACGATGATGATCGCGGGCACGGTCTCGGCCGGCCTGCTCACCCTGCTCCTGCTCCGTAGCCGCGCTGTCCGGAACCCCCTGTGGGCGTCCCTGGCCGGGGTCTTCGGGCTGTTCTGCAACGCCGTGTCCGGCCGCGTGACCTTCGGCCTGGGCATGATGTTCGCGCTCGGCGCGGTCGCGGTCGTGTTCTGCTGGCCGTACCGGTGGCGGTACAAGCGCTGGGCGAAGGCCCTGTGCGCGGCGCCCCTGGCCGCGCTGGCCACCATGTCGTCCCCGGTCGCGGGCCTGTTCGTGGGGTTCGTGGCCGTGGCGCTGTTCCTCCAGAAGCGCCGCCCCGGCGCGTGGGCCCTGGGCCTGGCGCCGAGCGCGGTGGTGGCGGTGTCGGCCTGGCTGTTCCCCTTCTCCGGGACGCAGCCGATGACGATCGCCTCGGTCCTGCTGCCGTTCGCGTTCTCGGTCCTGGTCTTCCTGCTGGTGCCGCGGGACTGGAAGACGGTCCGGCTCACGGCCGCGGTGTACGGCCTGGCGGTCGTGCTGGTGTGGCTGATCAGCTCCCAGATCGGTTCGAACATCACGCGGCTGGCGATGCTGTTCGCGGGTGTCGCGCTGGTCGCCGCGCTCCCGTTCACGGTGCCGCGCAGCCGCAAGTGGTACGCGGTGGTGGTCGCCTTCGCCGGCTTCACGGTGTGGATCGGCTTCAAGTCGGTCGACGACATCGTCCACACGGCCCCGGCGGCGTCCTGGTCGCGCGAGCTGGCGCCGCTGGTGAACGAGTTGCAGGAGGTCGGTGCCGAGAAGGGCCGGGTCGAGGTCGTCCCCGCCCGCTCCCACCGCGAGGCCTCCGCTCTCGCCCCGTACGTCAACCTGGCCCGCGGCTGGAACCGCCAGGCCGACATGGAGCGCAACCCCCTCTTCTACGACGACACGCTCAACTCGGCGAACTACCACGAGTGGCTGAAGCGCTGGGCGGTGCACTACGTGGTGCTGCCGAAGGACGAGCCGGACGGCGACGGCGGTGAGCGGGAGCGGGCGCTGGTGCAGCGCGGGCTGCCGTATCTGACCCAGGTCTGGGGCGACGCCAACTGGCAGCTGTTCAAGGTGACCGCCCCCACCCCGCTGGCCGAGCCGAACGCCGTGGTCGACCGGGCCGAGCAGGGCGAGATGGTCCTCCGGGTGAAGAAGGCGGGCCGGATCCTGGTCCGCATCCCGTACTCGCCGTGGCTGAGCATCGTCGACGCGGAGGGCAGGAGCCTGAAGCCGCCCCAGGAGACGGAGGAGTCCAAGGACCGCCCCGAGGGCGAGCCGAAGACGTACGTCAACGTCAACGGCTGCCTGCGGGAGACGGAGGAGGACGCGCAGGGCGACCGGTGGACGGAGCTGCTGGCCCCGAAGGCGGGCACGTACCGCCTGGCGGCGCCCTACCAGCTGCCCCGGGGAACGCCGTGTCCGGAGGAGCTGCGCTGACCCTCAGCGCAGCCGGTCCACATACCGGTCGGTCCCCGGCACGGTCGGGATGAACGGCGCCACCAGCTCCACCCTGCCGAGCCCCGACTCCGCCACCGCCGTGTCCAGGCCCGTGAAGCAGTGCTCCCAGCACTCCCTCGGGTCCGCCTGGAGGAACCACAGCAGGGTCAGGCGGGTGTCGACGCCCTCGACCTGCTTGACGTAGGTCATGCGGTCGCCGGGGAGGGGAGTCGGGCGGAAGACGGTCACCAGGGCGGCCGGGGAGCCCGCGAGGCGCTTGGGGAGGTGGCGGGTGCGCAGCCACTCCAGCAGTGCGGCGCGCTGCTCGGAGGTGCCGGACTCGACGACCTGGAGGACCAGGCCCGTGTAGGGGTGGTCGAGGGCGTGGACGTCGCGGGGTCCGGCCGCGCCGTCGCGGTACACCGTCGCCTCGTGGTCCTGGAAGGCCGTGAGGACGTGCGTGCGGTCGTGGTAGACGCGGCCGTCGCGGTTGAGGCGCCTGTTGATGGCGACCGTCCAGCGCATGTGGTCGTCGTAGCGGCCGGCGGTGATCCAGTACGTGGAGAGGTAGCAGCCGGCGGTCACCGGCTGGGCGATCGCCGACTTCTCGGGGTAACGCAGGAGCTGGAGGTCCCGGGTGGCGACCCAGCGGCGGCCGGCGTACATCCAGGGCATGGCCATGGCGCCGCCGTAGTAGTGGTCGTCCTCGTACCAGCGGTTGTAGGCGTACTCGTGGCCCGGATGCGGTTCGACCATGGTGATCAGGGCGTGGCCGGGGCGGGTGCCGTAGGGGCCGACGGCGGCCAGTTCGGCGTACAGCTCGCTGCGGGTGTCGTCGCTCAATGCCCTTCCCCTTCCTTGGCGGCTGGCCCATACTCTGACGGCCCGTCAGATAATGCGCCAGAGGTCCGGGGAGGTCCTGCCATGTCGCTGCTCGCGGGGAAGACTGTCGTCGTGTCGGGGGTCGGGGTCGGGCTCGGGCGGCAGGTCGCGGCGGCGGTCGTACGGGACGGCGGGCGTGCCGTGCTCGGCGCCCGCACGGAGGCGAAGCTGGCGAAGACCGCCGAGGAGCTGGACCCGGGCGGGGCGCGCACGGCGTACCGGGCCACCGACATCTGCGACGAGGCGCAGTGCGAGGCGCTGGCCGGACTGGCGGTGGAGCGGTTCGGACGGATCGACGCCGTCGTGAACGTGGCCGCACTGGACGGCTACTTCGGCGGGCTGGAGGACGCCGACTTCGAGGCCTGGCGGTCCGTGCTGGACGTGAACCTGCTGGGCACGCTGCGGATGACCCGGGCCTGCCTGCCGTCACTGAAGCAGAACGGCGGATCGGTCGTGTTCGTCGGGACGCAGTCGGCGGTGGCGGCGCCGTCGCAGGTGCGGCAGGCGGCGTACGCGGCGTCGAAGGGGGCGCTGACGAGCGCGATGTACTCGCTGGCCCGGGAGCTCGGGCCGTACCGGATCCGGGTCAACACCGTGCTGCCGGGCTGGATGTGGGGGCCGCCGGTGCGGGCGTACGTGCGGTTCGCGGCGCAGTCGGAGGGCGTGTCCGAGGCGACCGTTCTGGAGCGGCTGACCGGACGGATGGCACTGCCCGATCTGGCCACGGACACGGATGTGGCCGACGCGGCGGTGTTCCTGGCGTCGGACCGGGCGCGGGCGATCACCGGGCAGTCGTTGCTGGTCAACGCGGGGGAGCTGATGCGCTGACGTTCAGATAGCTGAACCAAAGCCATCACGCCGAACATCTTTACCTCGCCTTGACCATACGGTCACTTGTCGTGTTCACGCGACAGCGCCCACGATGAGCGCCGGGCTGATCCCTGGGAGGGCGCACATGAACGGTCTCGACTGGGCCGTGCTCATCGGCTATTTCGCCGTGATGGTCGCGATCGGCGTCTGGTCGCACAAACGCGTGGACAACGTCAGCGACTTCTTCACCGCCGGCGGCAAGATGCCGTGGTGGCTCTCCGGCATCTCGCACCACATGTCGGGCTACAGCGCGGTGATGTTCACCGGGTACGCGGGCATCGCCTACACCTACGGCGTCACGTCCTTCGTCACCTGGTCCTTCCCCATCGCCCTCGGCATCGCCATCGGGTCGAAGCTGTTCGCCCCGCGCATCAACCGGCTCCGCTCACGGCTCCATGTGGCCTCCCCGCTGGAGTACCTGAAGAACCGTTACGACCTGAAGACCCAGCAGGCGCTGGCCTGGTCCGGCATGCTGCTGAAGATCGTCGACGTGGGCGCGAAGTGGGCGGCGATCGCCACGCTGCTGTCCGTCTTCACGGGGATCTCCCTCAACCAGGGCATCCTCATCACCGGCGGCATCACGGCGATCTACTGCACCATCGGCGGCCTGTGGGCGGACGCGCTGACCGAACTCGGCCAGTTCATCATCCAGTTGCTGGCCGGCATCGCGATGTTCGTGGCGGTGTTCGTACGGCTCGACGACCACGGCGGCTTCTTCGGCGTCTGGGACTCGCCCGAACTCCAGGGCCACGAGAAACCGCTGGTCGGACCGTACGGCACGGTGTTCCTGCTCGCCTTCCTCTTCATCAAGCTCTTCGAGTACAACGGCGGCATGCTCAACCAGGCCCAGCGCTACATGGCCACCCCGAACGCCAAGGAGGCCGAGCGGTCGGCCCGGCTGTCGGCGATCCTCTGGCTGGTCTGGCCGCTGGTGCTGTTCTTCCCCATGTGGATGTCGCCGCTGCTGGTCGAGTCGCAGAAGCCGGACGGCTCCGACTCCTACGCCCTGATGACCGAACAGCTCCTCCCCCACGGCCTGTTGGGCCTGGTCATCGTCGGCTTCTTCTCGCACACCATGGCCATGTGCTCCTCCGACGCCAACGCCATCGCGGCGGTGTTCACCCGGGACTGCGCGCCCGTGATCTGGCGCCGGGCGCGGGCGTGGAGCGAGGGACAGGGCCTGCGGGTCGCCCGGATCGCGACGGTCGTCTTCCTCGGCCTGTCCATGGCGGCGGCGACGCAGGTCAACTCCCCCACCTTCAAGGACATCATCACCGTCGTCATCAAGTGGGTGGCCGGTCTGATGGGCCCGATGGCCATCCCGATGATGCTCGGCCTGCTGCGGCCCTTCCGCCGCTCCGGCCCGACGGCGGCCCTCGCCAGCTGGTCGATGGGTCTGCTGGCCTTCTGGCTGGTGAACTACCCGATCAACTGGAACGTCGAGGGCGGTGTCCCGCTCCAGTACCAGGTGTCGATCCCGCTGGCCGTGTCGCTGATCCTCTACATCCTGATCGGCTTCGTGAAGCCGGAGGACACCCCGGAGCGGCTCGCGATCATCGAGAAGATCAACACGGACGGGGACGGGGCCGCGGCGGCCGCGATCCCCGCGCCGGCGGGCGGAGTCGAGGACACCGTGCGCACGACGGTGAGGGACTGACCGGTAGGCCTCCGCCCCGAGGGGCGGAGGCCTACGTGCTGCTCAGTCGTCCGTGTCCAGCGCGCCGGTGACCTTCCCCAGGTCGACGAACTTGAAGTTCGTGTTGTCGCGGACCTCCCCGTCCGCGTCCGTCTCGGCCGGGGTGTTGTGGCCGTCCTGGACCACGAGCAGGCCGTTCGGGTAGCGGGAGCCGAGGGGGGCGTTCAGGACGGCGGCGCCGTCGCACTCCTCGGAGCCGTCGACGGTGCCGGCGGTGATCCTGAAGCCGCTCTCGTACTCGTTGTCGTCCGCCACCTCGCGGTCGTACGCGGCGAAGGTGTTGTCGCCCTGGCTGGAGGCGAGCAGGTAGCCGTCGCCGGAGCCCTCGTCGAGGATGGTCAGGCCCTCGACGTCGGCGGACAGGTGCGTGCCGCCGTAGCCGGGGTCGGCGCCCGCGACGCACTCCTCGGTGGCCTCGTCGTACGTGGCCGGGACGCCGTACTCGCGCACCTTGTCGATCAGCTTGGGCTTGCCCCCGAGGTCGGCGGGCATCCGCCAGATGCCGACGTCCTCCTGACCGGCGTACAGGACCTTGTTCACCGGGTCCACGACCATGCCCTCGACCTGCGGGAGGTCACCGGGGTCGGCGCAGGGGGTCCAGGAGCGGCCGTTGGGGAGGGTGAAGGAAGCGGGCAGGTCGTAGGTGCGCACCTGCTGGTAGGTGACGGCTCCGGTGGAGGTCGTCTTCAGCTCCAGCAGGGCGAGCCGGGTGCGGCTGCGCTGGCTGACGACGGCGTAGGAGCGGCCGGTGGCCTTGTCCTGCCAGGTGGCCAGGCCGTAGGGCGTGGTCTGGTCGTTGACCTCGTCCAGGGTCTTGGAGAAGACCAGCGGGGCGTTCGGGTCGGTGATGTCCGTCAGCGGCCGGTCGGCGCCCGGGTTGATGCGGTAGATCCGCAGGTGGTCACGGCCCCGGTCGGTGACGACGGCGACATCGGCGCGGCCGGTCGGCAGCGGGAACCCGGAGATCAGGTCGACGTTGTTGAAGCGGCCCGGCTTGTCGTCGGGGGTGGGGGCGGGCGGCGCCGGGATCGACTGCACCTCCTTGCCGGCCAGGTCGTACACGCGCAGGCCGCCTTCCTTGGCGGTGGCGATCACCAGGCTGGCGTCCGGGTTCGCGGCGTTGCGCCAGATCGCCGGGTCGTCGGCGTCGGCGTTGCCGCCGGCGTCGTCGCCGTACAGGGCCGGGGTCTCGGTGGTGGCGGTCACCCCCGGAAGCCCGGAGTCGTATGCCTGGGCCGAGGTGGGCAGGACCGCCATGGCCGTCAGGGCCGCGAGGATCGCGGCCGTCTGTGTCCCGCGCAGGTTGCGCACAGTGCCTCCACGAAGGGGGGAAGAACGGACGAGACCCGGTGGGGCAACGCCGGGGAGGTGATCCCCGCGTCGGGCCGTGCAGATCCTCAGGACCGAAGGTGACGGGGTGGCCGCCGCCTGGTGACGCGGTCATGCCAGGGCGGTGAGCAATGGGAACGCGGCGGTCCGGTGGCCGGAAGAGGTTCTTCCAATGCTCACTTTCTGTTCGTAATCGGTCGAAGCGTTCCCTTCTAGGGTGACGGGCGCCGCCCCCCGGTTCTTCCCGTTCATGGCATCGAGAGGACTCCCATGACAGGCACGTCCGCAGGAAGACCGGCCGGTCCCGGTTTCGAACGACGCACCCTCCTGCGCGGGGCGGCGGTGGCCGCGGCCGCCTCCGTCCCCTTCCAGGCCCTGGCCGCGCGCACGGCGTCTGCCGCGCCGGTCAAGCAGGCCTTCGACGCCGGGTACGGCCCGCTGGGCCCGGTGAAGGACCAGGCGACCGGCCTGGAGCTGCTCCAACTGCCGCGCGGGTTCGAGTACATCTCCTACGGGTGGACGAACGACCTCATGGACGACGGCGTGCGCACCCCGGGCGCGCACGACGGCATGGCTGCCTTCCGCTACGGCGACCGGGTCCACCTCGTCCGCAACCACGAGCGCGGCGAGGGCCCCGCCTTCACCGCCCCCGCCTACAACCCCGCGGCCGGCGGCGGCACCACCACCCTGGTCTTCGACCCGGACGCCGGCCAGTGGCTGGAGTCCTACGGCAGCCTCGGCGGCACCCTCCGCAACTGCGCCGGCGGCCCCACCCCGTGGAACACCTGGCTGACCTGCGAGGAGACCTTCTCCACGACCGCGGGCAAGCGCCACGGCTACATCTTCGAGGTGGCCTCGCAGGGCAAGGGCAACCCGGAGCCCTACAAGGCCATGGGCCGCTTCAACCACGAGGCGATCGCCGTCGACCCGGCGACCGGCTACGTCTACGAGACCGAGGACCGCGGCGACGCCTGCCTGTACCGGTTCGTCCCGGCTGTCCCCGGTGACCTGTCCAAGGGCGGCCGGCTGGAGGCCCTGCGCATCGGCACCGCCAAGTACGACACCCGCCTCGACGGCGAGAAGGCGTACGGCACCGTCTCCTGGGTGCCCGTGGAGGACGTCGACCCGGCGACGGACACGGTGCGGCTCCAGGCGCAGGCCAACGGCGCGGCGGTGTTCAGCCGCCTGGAGGGCGCCTGGTACGGCAACGACCGCATCTACGTCATCACCACCGACGGCGGCCCCGCCCGCCAGGGCCAGGTCTTCGAACTCGACCCGGCCACCGACGAGTTCCGCGTGCTCTTCGCCTCGCCCGGCGCGGAGGTCCTCAACGCCCCGGACAACATGTGCGTCAGCCCCCGCGGCGGCCTGGTGCTCTGCGAGGACGGCGGCGGCACGGAGTACGTGCACGGGCTGACCACCGAGGGCGAGATCTTCCGCTTCGCCGCCAACGACGTGGATCTGCGCGGCGGCACCGCGGGCAAGAACGTCCCGGCGGCCGACCACCGGGGCTCGGAGTGGGCCGGCTCGGTGTTCGAGCCGAAGAACGGCAACTGGCTGTTCGTGAACATCCAGACGCCGGGCATCACGTTCGCGATCACGGGCCCGTGGAGCCGGGGCGCGCTCTGAGTCCTCGGGCGGTCTTCGGAACCCTCGGGCGATCTTCGGAGCGGCCCTGCGGTCGTCTCGCCCAGGGCGCCTCTGCGGCGTGACACGAACGACAGGCCCTAGGTGTCCTCGACGCCCAGCAGGCGGAACACGGAGACACGAAGGGCGGCCTGGGACTCGGGGGCCGTCAGGCGGCCGGCGGTGATCTCGTCGCCGGCCGCGTGGCCGAGTGCGACCACGGCTGCGACCAGCCAGCGAGAGTCCTGGCGGGTCACGAACTCGCCGGTCGCAATGCCCCGTTCGAAGAGACGGGCGAGCCTGTCTGTGACGGGCTCGTGACGTTCCCGGCCGCTCTGGTTCTCGATGGTGCGTGCGGCGGCGGCCTGGAGGAGGAAAGCGTTGGCCTCGTGCGCCTGCCAGGACGCGTCGAGGAACCTCAGGAGAGCGGCGACGGCGGGGCCCTCGTCGAGGGCAGCGGCGTCCATCGAGGCGACGGCCTCAGTGGTGACGCGGTCGACGGCGGCGGCGAGGAGCTCGTCACGGGAGGAGAAGTGGGCGTAGACGGTTTGCCGGGTCACTCCGGCGGTCCTGGCGACGGCCTCCAGGCTGGCCTCCGGTCGCTCGCGGAGGAGGCGGACGGCCGCGTCGAGGATGGCCGACCTGCTGCGCTCGGCGTCGGCCCGGCGTCGGCGGGCGCGGGGCGCGGCAGGTTCCCCAGGTGCAGTCATCTCTTACAGCCTTGTCTAAGTTGGCGACGGCCAATATCTTACAGAAGTGTAAGAGATCGTAGCGTCTCTGGATCGGAGCGTCATGCCCACCTCTCCCCCCGACCCGGCACGGTTCGTCGCGGACTTCTTCACCTCCCTGACGGATTCCACCGTCCGGGGTGATGCCCCGGATTCCGTGATGGCCCGTCACTACACGCCCGACGTCGTCCAGGTCAGCGATGGCCTGCCGCTCGACCACGACCGGCTTCTCGCCCACCTCCGCCCGGTACGGAAGAACGTCGTCGACTATCGCTTCGAGGTGCACGAGGCCGTCGCCGAGGGCCACCGGATCGCCGCCCGTCTCACCATCCACGCGCGGACCCGCAAAGGCGGACCGACCTCGACGGAGGTGCATCTCTTCGGGGAGTTCACGGAGGACGGCCGGATGCGCCGGGCGCACCAGCTCACCCGTGCCCTGCCGGCCGCCGAGGCGAGCGAGCGGGCGAAGTGAGGGCGCGGGTCCGGATCGTGCACGGGGTCGCGCTGCTCGCCACCGGTCTCCTCGCTGGCGCCTTCGGGTACGGCGCAGCCAACCTCGTACCCACCTTCGACGCCGTACCGCAGGACATGCGGTTCGACTTCCACACGGAGTTGATGAAAACCAACGGAATCACCGTGCAGGGCGCGATGGTCGTCTCCACCCTCGGCTCACTCGCCCTCGCCGTCCTCACCCGCGGCGGGACCCGCCTCGCCGCCGCCGCGGCCTCTTTGCTCACCTTCGCGTCCTTCCTGATCACCCGCTTCGGCAACGTGCCGATCAACGGCAGGATCAAGCAGTGGGCGGTCAGCGGTCCCGAGCCCGAGACGGCGGCACTGCTGAGCCGTTGGGAACTCTTCAACGACGCCCGGACACTCTGCGGCATCTCGGCTTTCGTCGTGCTCGTCGTCCTCGCCCTGCGCGGGCGGACCAGTGGACTTCCGGACGGTCGAGCGCACACCTGAGTGCCGCCCGGGTCCAGCGTCCGTGGCGCAAGTGACGTCCTTGTCGAACTTCGGCGGTCGGCCGCCGCGTGAGCCGCGGTTGAGCCGGCTGCGGACCCGGTCCGCAGGCCCGGGTATCGTTGCCGTGATCCCGCGTCTGCGCAGGTAGGAGCGGTTGCTGCGGGAGTCATACGCCTTATCCGCCCGTACTCGGTCAGGGCGCCTGCGCGGCCTGCCGGGCCCGAGCCGGGGGACCCGGATGGCTTCCAGCACCCTCTCGAACTGCGGGGAGTCTCCCCGCTGACCGGCTGTGATCACGAGGGACAAGGGCTTCTGGCCCTGTTCAACGGCGAGGTGGATCTTGCTGGTCAGTCCGCCGCGAGAGCGTCCGAGTCCGTGGTCGGCCGGCTCGACGGAGATCCCGCCAGGCGGCTCCTTTTGCAGTTCCCCCTTTTTGCTGCACCAGCGGCGTGCTGGTGGGCCCGGCAGATGGTGGAGTCGACGTTCACGTCCCAGGTGATCAGGCCCTTGGCGTCGGCTTCGGCCTGGAGCTGGGTGAGGATCCGGGCCCAGGTTCCCTCCCGCTGCCAGCGGCGGAACAGGTCGTAGACCCTGTCACATGGCCCGTAGCGTTCGACAACGCGGCAGATGTGCGTGCCAGACCCCGCGTCTGCGGCGTGATCCAAACGACAGGCCCTAGGCACCTCGCGGGTACCGCGCCAGCCAGCCCGGGGACGAGCCCGCCGGGCCGTGCAGGGCCGGGCCCTGGGTCATCTCCATGGCGAAGTCGTCGGCCAGTTCCAGCATCGTGGGGCGGCCCTCCAGCTCGGCCAGCCAGGCCGGGGGGAGGGCCGTCTCGCCGTGCAGGGCACCGAGGAGGCCGCCGGTGAGCGCGCCGGTGGCGGCGGAGGGCCCGTCGTGGTTGACGGCGAGACACAGCCCGTGCCGGACGTCGGCGGCGACCAGCGCGCAGTACACGGCGGCACCGACGAGCCCCTCCGCCGTACCCGACCCGCTCAGCTCGGCCACGCGCTCGGGGCCGGGCATGCCCTGCCGCACGGCGCCCAGTGCGTGCTGCAACGCATCCGCCACGGGCTGATGCCCGGGCCGGGCGGCGAGCAGGGCGAAGGCTCGCTGCACGGCACCGTCGAGGCTCTCCCCGAGCGCCAGCGCGTGCACGATCACGGCGTACGCGCCCGCCGCGAGGCAGGCTGTGGGATGCCCGTGGGTCTGGGCGGCGCACTCGACGGCGAGCTGGGCGACCAGCTGCGGCTCCCACCCCACGAGCAACCCGAACGGTGCGGACCGGGCAGCCGCCTCGGGCCCGGCCTCCCCGGGGTTCTTGGGCGCGTCCGGGGTCCCCATGGTGTCATCGCCGAGCCCGAGGAGCAGGGCGCGGGTGGGATCCCTGCGCGCGTACAGCCACTCCTCGCGCGCCAGCCACCCGTCGTCCTTGCGGCGCTCGTCGGGCCCCCAGTCCCGCTGGGTGGCGGCCCAGCGCCGGTACGCGCGATGCAGATCGGTCGGCGGATGCCAGGCGCCGGTGTCCCGCCGCACCTGGGCCCGTATCAGCCCGTCCACGGAGAACAGGGTGAGCTGCGTGAGGTGCGTGACGGCACCGCGTCTGCCATAGGCCGGCGCCAGGTCCACGAGGCCCTCGGCCCCGTACGCCTCCCGGATCCCCCCGATGCTCAGCCCGTCGACGGGCGCCCCCAACGCGTCCCCGACGGCCACGCCGAGCAACGTCCCGCGCACCCGGCTGCGAAAGTCCTGCTGCTCCGTACGGCCCCAGACGGCACCGGCAGTCGCACCCACCTAGACCTCCCCAGGGCACCGTCCATACGTCCGACAGCTCAGCACTGTATTCGAACGGGGACGGGGGGTTCAGGGGGCGGAACAGTGTGGGGTGTGGGCTGAGTGGTTCTGAGTGGGCCGGCGTCCACGATGCGCTCCAGTTCGCGCAGGCGCTCGGCACGAGCAGGGTGACGCTCGATCGCGACGAACACGCCCAGGAGTGCACGAATGCGCGCAGGGGTGCGCATCACGCAGCGCGTCCGGCGTCAGCTGAGGCATGGGGATCAGCGGCCCGTACGGGCCGTCTGCCATGCCTACGCCACCTTCTGCTCGCCGGTCCGGCAGTCGCGGCAGCGGCCCGGCTGTGCCGCCCGGAAGGCGCGGTCGCAGCCGTCGCAGGTCTGGAGGGGGGCCGGGCGGAAGGTGGGTGTGGAGGGTGGTGCCGTGGGGAGGGGCGGAGGGAGGAGGGTGGTGAGGCGGTGGGCGAGGAAGGCCGCCGGGTGCTGGATCGGGTCCTGGGGGAGGCCGGTCGTCAGGGTGCGCTGGACCGCCGTGGCGGGGACGCCCCGCTCCAGCCAGGCCGACACCTGCGGGACCAGGCGGTGTACGTCGCGCTCGCTGAGCAGCAGGCGGGAGTCGAGGGCGCGCAGGCCGGTGAGGAGGTCGGCGGCGGTGCGGTGGGGCTTCGGGGCGGCGGGCTCCGTGCTGGGCGGCGGGGAGGCCGGGCGGCGCTCGGGGACGACCGGGGAGTGGGGCTTGTTGTACGAGACCGTGCGGGTTACGACTCGGCCCGATTGAAGACGCTCCTTGGTGCGCGTCAGGTAGCCGTGGGTCTCCAGTTCCCGCAGGGCCGCGGCGATCCGGATCTCGCCCTCGCGGAACTTGGCCGCCAGTGCCTTGATGCCGACCGGCGTTCCGGCGGGCAGCGACTGGATGTGGACCGCCAGACCGATCGCCGTGAGCGACAGGTCCGGGTGCTGGGCGAGGTGGTTGCCGACCACCGTGAAGTTCTCGTCGTGGCGTTCCGTCACGTGCTGGACACCGGAAGTGCCGGACTGCGCGCGTGGGGCGCGCTAGGCTGCTGGTCAGTCATCGGGAAGGTCCTGCTTCCTTGGTGATCAGGCCCTCGCACTGGGATGGCAGTCCCGGCGGGGGCCGTATTCGTTTGTGCGGTTATCTGTGCCGACGGTGCACCACGGACTGCCCTCCGCGCCAGCCGAGTTGGTGATGTTCACTCCTGCGGGTGAGCCGCGGGGGCGGTGGGGGCGGGTTGGTTCTTTCCCGGGTTCTTTGGTTGTTGGCGTCGGGACCGGCCGGGTCATGACGGGCCGCGATCCGGCGTCAGTTCCGCCCACACCGTCTTGGCGTGAGCCGGTGCCGCCTCCACGCCCCAACGGGCCGCGTACGCCGAGACGATCCGCAGGCCGCGGCCCCGTTCCGCGTCGTCCGCCACCGGGTCCGGGATCCGCGGCATCCGGTCGCCCCGGGCGTCGGTGACCTCGATGCGGAGGGTGCGGTCCGGGTGCAGCTTCACGCCCAGCCTGAAGTCCCTTCCCTGGACGCGTCCGTGCAGCACCGCGTTCGACGCCAGCTCCGCCACCACGTGCGCGGCAGCCTCGTACGGCTCGCCCCACTCGTCGAGTTGGCGCTCGGTGAGCAGGCGGGCCAGTCGCGCACCCCTTCGAGTGGCCGACAGCTGAATCGTGAAGTGGCGCACGGGCGTGGAGATTTCAGCGAGGGATTTCTGACTCATGTCACCCAGCGTGGCCATCCGTCCCTACTCTGAACAGCAACGACCCCGGTACGGAGCGTGACTGTCCGGACGCGTGTCGGGGTCGTCCGGCTCGTACGTCAGGAGGGGAAGGCGTGGAGGACGAGGAAGCGGCGGTCGGGCGGCAGATCAAGATGTGGCGCGAGGCCGCGGGTCTGAAGCAGGCGGAGTTGGGGTCGGCCATCGGGTACGGCGAGGAGATGGTGTCGTCCGTGGAGCGGGCGCGGCGGATCCCCAAGCCGGACTTTCTCGACAAGGCGGATGAAGTGCTGGGCGCGGGCGGCAAGATCTCCGCGATGAAGGAGGACGTGGAGAAGGCTCGGTACCCGAAGACTGTGCGGGATCTGACAAAGCTGGAGGATCAGGCAGTCGAGCTAGGGGCCTATGCGGCCCTGCACATCCATGGGCTGTTGCAGACGCCGGAGTACGCCCAGGCGTTGTACGAGATGCGGCGGCCGGCCTACTCCGAGGACGAGATCGAGCGCCATGTGGCCGCGCGCATGGCACGGAAGGTCGTCTTCGATCGGGCGCCCCGGCCGCTGGTCACCTTTGTCCAGGAAGAGATGACACTGCGGCGGCCGCTCGGAGGCAAAATGGTGCTGCGCCGCCAGCTCGAACACCTGTTGCAGGTAGCCGAGTTGCGGCACGTCGAGATCCAAGTGATGCCCATGAACAGGGAGGACCACGCGGCCGTGATGGGCTCGTTCCGGCTGCTGAAGCTCCAGGACGGCAAAGCGCTCGGCCACACGGAAAGCCAGCTGTACGACCGGGTGATCAGCGATCCGAAGGACGTACAGGTTCTCGATATGCGCTATGGCATGATCCGGGCGCAGGCCCTCTCGCCCCGCGAGTCACTGGCCTTCATCGAAAAAGTGCTGGGAGAAGAGACGTGAAGCCCACTCCGCTGACGTGGATCAAGAGCAGCTACAGCGGCAACGACGGCCCTGATTGCGTCGAGGTCGCGATATCGGAACCCACCATCCACATCCGCGACTCCAAGAACAAGGACGGCGCCCGTCTGGCCTTCAGCGACGGGGCCTGGTGCGAGTTCCTGGAGTTCGCGGCGGGACGCTGATCCTCTCAATCGGCCCTCTCAGCCGACGTGGAGGATCCGGAAGCGGTCCGGTTGCGCCGGATCACGGTCCACGACTTGGGTGGGCGGCCAGGCCCACTGCCACACGCTGATGCCGGGCGTGCGGGAGAACCGGATCCGGCCGCGGGTGCCTTCGACTGCGACGTGCGGCCAGGATGCGGCGAGGCGTGTCCGGTCCGGGCCGTGGGAGCGCAGCATGTCGGCGAGGACCGCGACCGTGTCGTAGCCCTCGAACGCGACGAAGGAGGGCGCTTCGGCCAGCCGTTCGCGGAGGGCCGTCTCGACTCGCAGGCCGAGTGGGCCGAGGCGCTCGGGCAGGTAGCGCAGGAACGGGATCGCGGCGCTGTCGTCGCCCAGCAGCGTCGACCATTCCGTGAACTCCGGTTGGCCCGCCGGAGCACCGATCATGATCTCGGCGAGGCGCTGGTCGCTACGGACGGCTTTGACGATCGGCACGGCCGGCTCCGGGAAGCCCGCCAGAAGGAGAAGGGCTGTCGCGCCGTTGTCGGCGAGTTCGTCGCACACGGCCGCGGGGGTGAGCGCGCGCAGGTCGAGTTCGGTGACCGTGCCGCCGCGTGGTGCGAGGTGGTCCCGGAGGATGCGGGTCCCTGACGCCCAGTACACACTCGGTTCGGCTGCCACGGCGATGTGGCTGTGGCCCGCGCCGAGGAGGAAGTCCGCGTAGATCCGCCAGCCGTGCGACTGCGCGGGGGCGATACGCGCGACCCGTTCCGTCGGCTCCTCGGTGAGCCCGTCGAGCACGGCTGACGAGCAGAGGAACGGCAGGCCGAGCGCGTCTGCCTCGGCGGCGGCGGCGCGAGCGACGACGCTGTGATACTCGCCGGCCAGGGCAGCCACGCCCAGGCGAGCCAGTTCGGCCACGGCCGCGGTGGCCTTCTGCGGATCGGCGGCGGTGTCCCGGACCACCAGTTCCAGTGGCCTTCCAGCGATCCCGCCGTCGTCGTTGACTTCGTCGACGGCCAGTTCGAGTCCGGCGAGCAGGTGCCGGCCCGCCTCGACCCAGCCGGGCCTGGTCAGCGGAACGAGAGCACCGATCCGGACGGCCGATGCGTCGGAGGGCCCGTGGTTCTGAGAGGTCATGCCCCTGATCATCCCCGTTCCCGGGGCGACCGGCTTCAGTCCTGGCTGTGGGGCGTTTCTGACTTCTCGGCGTTCTCGGCGTTTTCGGCGTCCTCCTCGCGCTCCTTCTTCAGGGCGAGTTCCCGCGCCAGCTTTTCGGAGTACAGCCGCATTTCCGCTTCTTTGCGCTCGTCGAACACCGATGCCTCCTTTGATGCAGGGGTGTTGAAAGGAAAAATCCAGGGGGTGGGGACGGTCCGGCGGAAGTGCGTCAGGACCGGGGACGGCTGTGGGCCGGGAGCGAGGGTGCCGACTGGTGGTGGGATTCGTCAGGTATCAGCCGCCGCACCATCGCACACCTCCCAGAAATCAACTCGACCAGACCACAAGCCTCTTGGCTCAAAGGTTACCCCACCCGGGCGCATTACGTCACGGTCGGATTACGCCCGCACACAGGTAATTCGCATGCTGTTCACCCGGCGAGGACAGGGCCCAGTACCGCGCGGTCGGTATCCGAAAAGCGTTCCACCGCTTCGGAATCCAGTTCGCGGACGCGTGCCACATCGGCCCGGGCCTCGTCCAACCGGCCCATGGCCGCGTGGAGTACGGCGCGGCGGCACAGCGCCCAGACGTACCCCGGCCGGAGTTCCACCGCCCGGTTCAGATCGGCCAGTGCCTCCGCGTGGCGGCCGAGGTGGGTCAGTGAGGCGCCGCGGCTCGCGTAGGCCGAGGTGTAGGCGGGGTCGAGGGTCAGCGCGATGTTCAGGTCGGCGACGGCCTCCTCGTCGCGGCCCGCCGCCCGCAGCGCGTCGCCGCGCTCGCAGCGGGCCCAGGGCCAGTCGGGGGTCAGGGTGAGGGCGTGGTCGAGGTCGGCCAACTGACGTGCGGAGTCGCCCATGGCTCGCCACACCCGGGCCCGGCGGGCGAGCGCCCAGGCGTAGTCGGGATTGAGGTCCAGTGCGCGTCCGAGGTCGGCCAGGGCGGCCTCCAGGTCTCCGGCGCGTGCGTGCGTGGCGCCCCGGGACGCCCAGGGGAACTCGGCCGCCGGGTCGAGGCGGATGCTTTCGGTCAGGTCCCGGATCGCCTCGGCGTCGTGCCGGGCGATCCGGTGGTGCTCGCCGCGCAGGGCGAGGTACCAGGCGTTGCCCGGCTCCAGCGCGACGGCCCGGTCCAGGTCGGCGATGGCCGCGTCGTGGTCGCCCAGCTCGCCCCGGACTCCGGCCCGGTGCCGGTAGGCGGGGGCCAGCTCCGGGTCGAGGGCGACGGCCTGGTCGTACTCGGCGAGGGCCTGCGCGTACGCGCCCTCGCCGCGCAGTTCGTCGCCCCGTACGAGCCGGGCCCGGGCCTGGGTCGGCGCGTCGAGTGCCGCGTGGCGCAGGAGCAGCCCGAGGGCGGTGGTGATGCCCTCCGTGTCGAGTGCCGCCGTCAGGTCCCTCCCCCAGTGGGCCGTCGCCTCCGCGTCCGCGTCCTGCCCGGCGTCCAGCAGCGCGCGGGCCCACCGCGCCGCCACGCCCGCACCGGCGTCGCACGCGGGGACGAAGTCCCGCAGCGCCTGCGCCAGCGCGTCCCGATCCCCCGCGCACAGCAGGTGGTACGTCTCGGCCAGCCGCAGTTCCCGCCACGTCTCGTCCGCCCACAGCTCCCCGGCGTCCCGGCCCGCGCCGGCCTCCTCGCGCCATTCCCGGAACGCCCGGGCCAGCCGCCGCTGCCGTTCCGCCCATCCGCGCGGCGACCGGCGCCGCTCCGCGCGCAGCATCGGTGCCCGTACGACGTCGTGGTAGCGCAGGCGTCCGCCGTCGCGGTCGGTGACGAAGGGCAGGGACCGCAGCCAGTCGTAGACGGCCTCCGCGTCCTCGCCCGGGCAGTCGGCCGCCGCCCGGAACACGTCCCCGTCGAGCCACCTCGGCAGCGCGCAGGACAGGGCGGCGGCGCGCCGGGCCGGGTCCCGCTCCCACTTCAGGAAGCGGTCCACCGCCGTGGCACTCGGGTCGCCGACGTCGTCCGGGTCGGCGGGGCGGGACTCGGCGAGGGTGGAGACCAGGACGGGGAGGCCGCCGGTGAGGCGGAGGACCTCCTCGACGACCGGTTCGGCGGTCACGCCCTTGGCGGCCAGCAGGCCGCGTGCCTCCGTCTCCGTGAAAGGGGCCAGCGGGAGGTCCGTCACGAAGTCCGCGAGTCCGCCCCAGCGGGAGGTGTCCAGGGGGCGCTGTCCCGCCGTGACCACCACCGTGGTGGCGGGCAGGGGGCCGTGACGGTCGGTCGTCATCGTGGTGTGGAGCCAGGGGTCGAGGTACGGGCCCGTCCGCTCGTAGGTGTCCAGGAAGAGGACGATCCATGGGGCGGGGGCGTCCGAGAGCTCGCGCAGGAGGACCGGGGTGAGGACCTGCTCGGGGGCGAGGACCAGCTGGAGGTCCTCGTGGTCGCGGAAGCGGGCGACGAGGGTCTCGCGCAACCGGTCGGCGCCCTCGGCGAGTTGGTCGGAGTCCAGCAGTCCCGCCAGCGGGCCCACCACGGGCACCATCCCGGCGGCCACCACGCCCGCCCGGGCCACCAGCCGCCCGCCCGCCGACGGCCGGCCGTTCTCCTCCGCCTCCGCCTCCAGGGCGGCCAGCGCCGCCAGCTCCGCCTCGTGCCGGCGTTCCCGGTGGGCGGCGAGCAGGCGGTCCAGGTCTTTCAGGCGCCTGCCCTGGGCGGCGAACTGGCGGCTGATCTCCGCCATCGCCTCCGGCACGCTGCCGGCGCTGTCGTCGACGTACGCGGTCAGCGCGCCCCGCTCGCGGGCGATCTGCTCCAACTCCCGTACCAGGAAGGTCTTTCCCACGCCCGCGTTGCCGTGCACGTGGAAGCGGAAGCGGTGGCGTTCGTCGTCCGGCGCGGTGTCGAAGTTGGCGCGGAAGGCGGACCGTTCGGCGGCCCGGCCGACGAAACCGGCCCGGCTGCGCCGGCGTATCAGCTCCTGCATCGACGGTCTCGCCTGCGCCATCCGTACGTCCCCTTGCCTCGCCCGGCCGGACTCCGCCGTCATTCTTGCTCAACCGTTGGGGGGACAACTCCCGCCGCGTCCGGGGAGAATGATCGTCATGGCCACCTCCACAAGCTCACGCGGCGGGCTGTCCCTCGCCGCCTTGCTGCTCACCGGCACCATCGCCCTCTACATGGCGCTCGTCGCCTTCGGGAACATCACCGACTTCGGAACCAACCAGCAGTTCGTCCGTCATGTGCTGGCCATGGACACCACGTTCAAGGACGAGGACCTGATGTGGCGGGCCATCACGAGTCAGGGGCTCCAGGACGCCGCCTACGTGGCGATCATCGCGTGGGAGACCGTCGCCGCGCTCGTCCTCATATACGGGACCTGGCTGTGGGTCAGACGCGACGCCGTGCGCGCCCGGCGGATGTCGACGTACGGGCTGCTGATGGTGATGCTGCTGTTCGGGGCCGGGTTCATCGCGATCGGCGGTGAGTGGTTCTCGATGTGGCAGTCGAAGAGCTGGAACGGGCTGGACGCCGCGACCCGGATCTTCCTGTTCAGCGGCGTCGTGCTGATCGTCAACCAGCTGACGGCCGCGCGGTCGGAGACGTCCGCTACTTGACCACGGTGACGGTCGTGCCGACCGTGCCGAACGCCCACAGTGCCGTGCCGTCCGCCTTCCGCATCCGGACCCCGCCCGTCTGGGTGCCGGAGGCGGCGGGCGGCGGCGAGGCTCCGTCGACCGCGTTGGAGAAGGCGACGGACACGCCGGACTTCGCGGCGAAGTAGACGATGTGCTCGATCTGGACGCCGTCCGAGCCGGTGGTGGCGGCGTTGCGGGACGACACCGTGTACGTGCCGGGGTCGGGGCTGACCGTGCCCGGCCACACCGTGAACGTACGGCGGGTCGCCTCGCTCGCGTCGACCAGCCACACCCGCTTCTCGCCGAGGGAGTAGACGATGCGCCGGCCGGTGCCGGAGCCGTCGGGCACCCGCGCCGGGGCGGACGCCGTCGGTGTGGGCTGCGCCGACGCCGAGCTGCTCGGCTTGGCCGACGTGGCGGTGGGGTGCGGGCCCCGGTCCGCCTGCACGGCCAGGACCGTCACCGCGGCGATCGCTCCCACGGTCAGCCCGGTCACCCAGGCCCACGAAGGAAGTCGGGCAGGCACCGGCACGCATCTCCTCAGTCACGGGACCCCGCACACCCGGGGTTCCGATCATCGTACTGCGCGCGTGCCGGTCCCCTGGCGGCTCAGGGCCCGCCGGCGGTCTTGCGGACCGGTACGGGGCCGGTGCCGGCGCCGTGGGGGGTGTGGCGCGGGGAGCGCGCCGGTGCCGGGTAGGCGAGGTGGACCAGCCGGGACTGCTCCTGCCGCATGTGCGTGAGCGATTCGAGGATGTAGCCCACGAGCAGGACGAGCGCCGCGATGGTCATGATCGCGGCGGCGAGGACCGCCGTGGGGAGGCGGGGCACGCTGCCCGTCCGTACGAACTCGGTGATGACCGGGATGCCGAGGACGACGGAGACGAGGGCCAGCACGCCCGCGATGACGGTGTGTACCAGGGAGGGCCGCTCGCGCCGCGCCAGGTCGAGGATGACCCGCAGGATGCGCCAGCCGTCCCGGTAGGTGCGCAGCTTGCTCTCGCCGCCCGCCGGCCGGACCCGGTAGTCCACGACGAGCTCGGCCGTGGGGAGCCGCAGGTGCAGGGCGTGGATGGTCATCTCGGTCTCGGTCTCGAACTCCCGGGCCAGGGCCGGGAAGGACTTCACGAAGCGCCGGGAGAAGACCCGGTAGCCGCTGAGCATGTCGGTCACGTCGTTGCCGAACAGGGACCGCACCGCCCCGGTGAGCAGCTTGTTGCCCACCGCGTGCCCGGCCCGGTAGGCCCCGTCGGCCGTCACCCGGCGGGCGCCGACGACCTGGTCGTAGGGCCCCTCGAAGAGCAGGTCCACCAGGTCCCGGGCGCGGGAGGCGTCGTAGGTGTCGTCGCCGTCGACGATGAGCAGGGCGTCCGCGTCGACGTCGGCGAAGGCGCGGCGGATGACGTTGCCCTTGCCCTTGCGGGGCTCCTGCCGGACGATCGCGCCCGCCTGCCGGGCGATCTCCACCGTGCGGTCGGTGGAGGCGTTGTCGTACACGTAGACGTCGGCCTCGGGGAGGGCGGCGCGCAGGTCGCGGACGACCTTGCCGACGGCCGCCTCCTCGTTGTGACACGGCACGACACACGCGATCGTCGGTTCCACGACCACTCCTCACCCGGACCGATGTCTCATTCGGTAGGAAATCATGCGATATGAGCGCGTCTGAGCGGTGAGGGCGCGCCGGGTCGTTACGCTCGCCGTGTGCCGGTCCTCGCATCTGTGACGCTGCGCGTGCGCGACACCCTCAGGGGCATCTGGCGCGAGGCCGCCAAGTTCGGGGTCGTCGGCGCCCTGGCCTTCGTCGTGGACAACGGCGGCTACAACCTGCTGGTCTTCGGCCTGCCCGGCGGCGCCGCGGGCGGGGCGATGCGGGACGCCCCCGTCCAGGCGTCGGTCATTGCCACGGCTGCGGCGGCCCTCTTCAGCTGGGCCGGGAACCGCTACTGGACTTACCGCCATCAGCACCGCGAGAAGGTGAGCCACGAACTCGCCCTGTTCCTCGTCGCGAACGGGGTCGGGCTCGCCATCACCGCGGGCACGGTCTTCGCCTCCCGGAACCTGCTCGGGCTCGACTCGGCGCTCAGCGACAACACCGCCCGCATCCTCGGCTGGGCGCTCGCGACGCTGTTCCGCTTCTACGCCTACCGGCGCTACGTCTTCGTCGCACCCTGAGCGGCCGGCGCCCGGCGACCGGCTAGCATCCGGCATATGGGACAAACAGGATGGGTGCGGCAGCGCTGGGCCTGGGCACTGGCCGCCCTCGCGGCGGTCTGCTGCCTGGCCACGGTCCTCGTCTTCGCCCCCGGGTACCTGAGTCCCGACAGCCTCGACCAGCTCCAGCAGGCGGAGGGCAAGCGGCCCCTGACCGACTGGCACCCGCCCGTGCTGAGCCTGGTGTGGCGGGCGCTGATCGCGGTGACCGGCTCGATCACCTCCATGCTCGTCCTCCAGTCCGTCGTCTTCTGGGGCGCGCTCTGGGCGCTGGCCCGGTGCGTGTGGGCGCTGACCGGGAGCCGGGGCGGTTCGCTGGCCGTGCTCGGGCTCGGGCTGACGCCCTTCGTGCTGACGTTCGCCGGGGTGGTGTGGAAGGACGTCCACGCGGCGTTCGCGCTGCTCGCCGCGTGCGCGGTCGCGTTCACCGGGCTGCGGCTGCGGGACACCCGGCCCCGGCCCGCCGTGCGGTGGGCGCTGCTCTGGCTGGGCGTGCTGTTCCTCGCCTACGCCATGCTCGTCCGCAAGAACGCCTTCGTCGCCGCGATCCCCGTCTTCGTGATGCTCGTCCTCGCCCTGTGGCGGACTCCGGGGCGCCGTACGTGGGTGACGTGCGCGGCGGCGCTCGTGGCCGCCCTCGTCGTGCCGGCCGCCGCCATCTCCGTGTTCGCGCAGCCGCTACAGACCAGGCAGGGCGCGCAGATCATGATCGACGACCTGGTGCACGTGCTGAGGGCGGACGAACTGCGGTCGGCGGACGTGTCACCCGGCCTTCGGGACCGGCTCGTCGCCGCCGCGCAGGAGTGCCGTCGCGTCGGGGCCCTGTCGGACGCCTACTGGGCCTGCTACGAACGCCCGGCGGACGGGCTGCGCGGGGACTCCGACGAGATCACGTCCCTGTGGCTGCGCGAGATGAGCGGGCATGTGCCGCACTATCTCCAGTACCGGCTGCAGCTCTTCGCGAGCCTGCTGTTCGAGACCGGCTATCCGTACCACCCGGGGGTCACCCCCAACGACCTGGGCATCGAGGTGGCGCACCCCCGGCTGGAGGACATGCTCGACACGTACGTCACCGGCATGGCCACGGACGTGCGGTGGCTGTTCCGCGGCTGGTTCTGGCTGACCGTCGCGCTGGTGCTCGCGATCCGCCCCGGCAAGGGCACCTTCTCGATGCCGGTCCGGGCGCTGGGCATCAGCTCGGCGGCCTACATCCTCGGCTATCTGCCGATCATGCCCGCGACGAACTACCGCTACCTCTACTGGCCGGCGATCGCCTGCGCCCTCGGCCTGCTGCTGCTCGGGCTGGGCAGGCGCACCCCTCCCCCGCGACCGGCATCCCCCGGCGCCCCGGCCGACCGCGCCTTGACGGCGCATCAGCCGGCGGACGCCGGGGGCAAGTAGCCGGCCGGGCGCCTCAGTCCAGCACCGGCAGCAGCTCGGGCAGATGCCCGTCCGACGCCTCCGCCGCCCGCTGCCGCTCCACCGGGACCTCCCCGTAGAGGGTGGTGCGGGGCTTGGCCGGACGGCCCGCGGCCTCCGCCACCGCGATCAGGTCCTTGACCGACTTGTACGAGCCGTACGACGAGCCCGCCATCCGGGAGATGGTCTCCTCCATGAGCGTGCCGCCGAGGTCGTTCGCGCCCGAGCGGAGCATCTCGGCCGCGCCCTCGGTGCCCAGCTTCACCCAGCTGGTCTGGATGTTGGGGATGTACGGGTGCAGGAGCAGCCGGGCCATGGCCGTGACCGCGCGGTTGTCCCGCATGGTCGGGCCCGGCCGGGCGATCCCCGCCAGGTACACCGGCGCGTTGGTGTGCACGAACGGCAGCGTCACGAACTCGGTGAAGCCGCCGGTGCGCTGCTGGATGCCGGCGAGGGTGCGCAGGTGCCCGAGCCAGTGGCGGGGCTGGTCGACATGCCCGTACATCATCGTCGAGCTGGACCGGATGCCCAGCTCGTGGGCCGTCGTCACGACCTCGATCCAGTCCGCCGCGGGCAGCTTGCCCTTGGTGAGGATCCAGCGGACCTCGTCGTCGAGGATCTCGGCGGCCGTGCCCGGGATGGTGTCCAGACCGGCTTCCTTGGCGGCGGTCAGCCACTCGCGGATGGACATGCCGGTGCGGGCGGCGCCGTTGACGACCTCCATCGGCGAGAAGGCGTGCACATGCATGCCGGGGACGCGTTCCTTCACCGCCCGCGCGATGTCGAAGTACGCCGTGCCCGGCAGGTCCGGATGGATGCCGCCCTGCATGCAGACCTCCACCGCGCCCACGTCCCAGGCCTGCTGCGCCCGGTCGGCGACCTGGTCCAGGGACAGGGTGTAGGCGTCGGCGTCCGTGCGGCGCTGCGCGAAGGCGCAGAAGCGGCAGCCCGTGTAGCAGACGTTGGTGAAGTTGATGTTGCGGGTGACGATGTAGGTGACGTCGTCGCCCACGGCCGACTTCCGCACGTCGTCGGCGACGCGGGCGAGGGCGTCCAGAGCCGGGCCGTCCGCGTGCAGCAGGGCCAGCGCCTCGTCGTCGGTGAGCTTGGTGGGGTCGTCGGCCGCGGTGCGCAGGGCCTCGCGTACGTCGGTGTCGATGCGCTCGGGTGCCATGCCCGGGGCGGCGGCCTCGCGCAGGGCGCCCCAGTCGCCGTACACCTCGTCGAAGTCGTCCCGGCGGTCGGACGTACGCCCCTCGGTGTCGATGGAGCTGTGCAGGTCGGTGCGGCCGGAGGCGACGAAGACCTCCTCCGGCTCCTGCCACGGCAAACCCTGCGGCAGCGCCTCGGGGCGGGCGAGGCCGGTCTCCGGGTCGGCCAGCGCGGCCACGTGCGGGCGCAACCGCGGGTCCAGCCAGGGCTCGCCGCGCCGCACGAACTCCGGGTACACGCAGAGCCGTTCGCGCAGTTCGAAACCGGCCGCGCGGGACTTCTCGGCGAGCTGGTCGATCTGCGGCCAGGGGCGCTCGGGGTTGACGTGGTCGATGGTGAGCGGGGACACCCCGCCCCAGTCGTCGATGCCGGCCCGGATCAGCCGCTCGTACTCGTCGTCGACGAGGTTGGGCGGGGCCTGGATGCAGCCGCTCGGGCCCATGAGGAGGCGGGCGACGGCCACCGTGGCGACCAGTTCGTCCAGTTCCGCGTCGGGCATGCCGCGCATCGCCGTGTCCGGCTTGGCGCGGAAGTTCTGGATGATCAGCTCCTGGATGCCGTGGTAGGCCCGGGAGACCTTCCGCAGCGCGAACAGCGACTCGGCGCGCTCCTCGTAGCTCTCGCCGATGCCTATGAGGATCCCGGAGGTGAAGGGGACGGAGGAACGCCCGGCGTCCTCCAGCACCCGCAGCCGCACGGCGGGCTCCTTGTCGGGAGAGCCGTGGTGCGGGCCGCCCGGCTCCGACCAGAGGCGGGTCGCGGTCGTCTCCAGCATCATGCCCATGCTGGGCGCGACGGGCTTGAGCCGCTGGAAGTCGGTCCAGGACATCACGCCCGGGTTGAGGTGGGGCAGCAGGCCCGTCTCCTCCAGGATGCGGATGGAGATGGCCCGGACGTAGGCGAGGGTGTCGTCGTAACCGTGCGCGTCGAGCCACTCGCGCGCCTCCGGCCAGCGGTCCTCGGGCTTGTCGCCCAGGGTGATGAGGGCTTCCTTGCAGCCGAGCGCGGCGCCCTTGCGGGCGATATCCAGCACCTCGTCCGGGGACATGAACATCCCGTGGCCCTCCCGGCGCAGCTTGCCCGGGACGGTGACGAACGTGCAGTAGTGGCACTTGTCCCGGCACAGCCGGGTCAGCGGGATGAAGACGCTCTTCGAGTACGTGATGACACCGGGCCGGCCCGCCGCCTCCAGGCCCGCGTCCCGCACCCGGGCGGCCGACGCCGACAGGTCCTCCAACTGCTCGCCCCGGGCCTGGAGCAGGACGGCCGCCTCGGCGACGTCGAGGGAGACGCCGTCCCTGGCCCGTTTCAGGGCGCGACGCATGGAGTTCTCGGTGGGGCCGGTTCCGGAGGTCGCGGAAGTCGTCATCCTTCGAGCATACGAGTGCGCTGATCAACCGGGCCGAGCCCCGTCAGTGGAAGGCCAGCCATCCGATGCCCAGGGCGGACACGAGACCGCTGAGGACCACGGCGAGGGGCCTGTGGCGATGCAGGGTGATCCAGACCAGCAGGGCGGTCACCAGTACGGCGAGCGTGCCGATCGCGCCGCGCAACAGGCCTTGGCTGTAGCCGTACTCGGCGAAATGCCGCCCGAGCCACGCTAACCAGGCGATCCTCATGACGCTGTGCCGCTCCCCCCATGCGCCCCGACCGGGTTGTCAGGTACCTGGAAGATATCGCGTGAGCCCGTCCAGCACCTTCAGCACCTCCGCCTCCCCTGCCGGCGGCAACTGCGCCACGACCTCCTCGATGCCGAGGTCGGCGTAGTGGGCGAGCTTGCCCGGGGTCGGGTGGACGGCGTACGGGACGACCTGGAGGGCCCGGGGGTCGCGGCCCGCCTCGGTCCAGGCGGTGCGCAGCCGCGGCAGGGACTCGGACAGGCCGCGGCCGCCGATGGGCAGCCAGCCGTCGGCGTACTCGGTGATGTGGGCGAACAGCTTGGGCCCGGCGGCCCCGCCGAGGAGCGTGCGCGGTCCGACGACCGGGCCGCGCGGCCGCTGCACGGGCTTGGGGTACGCGAGGCTCGCCCGGACGCTCCCGAACTCCCCCTCGTACGCGGCCGGTTCCTCCGCCCACAGCGCCCGCATCAGCGCCATCCGGTCCCGGACCAGCTCACGCCGGGTGCGCCACGCCACGCCGTGGTCGGCGGCCTCCTCGACGTTCCAGCCGAAGCCGAGGCCGAGGGTGAAGCGGCCGCCGGAGAGGTGGTCCAGGGTCGCGACCTGCTTGGCCAGGTCGATCGGGTCGTGCTGGGCGACGAGCGTGATGCCCGTGCCGAGACCGAGCCGCTCGGTGACGGCGGCGGCCTGGCCGAGCGCCACGAACGGGTCGAGCGTACGGCCGTACTCGCGCGGCAGCTCGCCGCCCGCCGGGTACGGGGTGGTCCGCTCGACGGGGATGTGCGTGTGCTCGGGCAGGTACAGCCCGGCGAACCCGCGGTCCTCCAGCTCGCGGGCGAGCCGGGTCGGGGTGATCGTCTCGTCGGTGAGGAAGATCGTCACGGCGATGCGCATGGTTCATCTCTACCCGAGGACGACCCCACTGTCCATACCGACCGGTCGGACTCTTATAGGATTCCGGCCTGTTCCGCGGATCCCCGTCGCCGGATTCCCTTCCCTTGCACGCCAGTTCACGGGGGACTACAAGAGTTCCCACGCACCACCCTGCACCGCCCGTGCCACGTCACCGACGACACCTGGGAGCAGCAGCATGTGCGAGGACAACCACGGCGGGCTCGGCCGGCGCGCTCTGTTCGTGACGGGAGCGGCCGCCGCGCTTACGTTGGGAAGCGTGAGCTTCGCTTCAGCGGCAGACGGGGACCGGCAGACCAGAACCGTGCGGGGCACGTTGCCGCCCGGGTCGCCCGACTTCGTGTACGTGCCGGTCGAGGTCCCGGCCGGGGTCCGGGAGATCAAGGTCGCCTACACCTACGACCGACCGTCCGTCCCGGCGGGCACGACCGGCAACGCCCTCGACATCGGCATCTTCGACGAGCGCGGCACCGAACTCGGCGGCCGGGGCTTCCGCGGCTGGTCGGGCGGGGCGCGCACGGAGTTCTTCATCCGCGCGGACGACGCGACGCCCGGCTACCTCCCGGGCCCGGTGCGCGAGGGCACCTGGCACATCGCGCTCGGCCCGTACACGGTCGCCCCGCAGGGCCTGTCGTACGAGATCACGGTCACGCTGACGTACGGCGAGCCGGGCGAGGCCGTCGAGCCCGTGTACCCGCCGGACCGGGCGAAGGGCCGGGGCCGCGCCTGGTACCGGGGGGACTGCCATCTGCACTCCTGGTACTCCGACGGCCGCCGCACCCCCGCCGAGATCGGGGAACTGGCGCGGGCGGCGGGGCTGGACTTCATCAACTCCTCCGAGCACAACACGCACGCGGCGCACGCCCACTGGGCGGACGTGGCCGGGGACGACCTGCTGGTCATGCTGGGCGAGGAGGTCACCACACGGAACGGGCACGTCGTCGCGCTCGGCACCGACCCGGGCACGTTCGTCGACTGGCGCTACCGCGCCCGCGACAACCGCTTCGGCCGGTTCGCCCGGCAGATCCGCCGCGCCGGCGGCCTGGTCGTACCGGCCCATCCGCACGCCACCTGCATCGGCTGCAACTGGAAGTTCGGCTTCGGCGAGGCGGACGCGGTCGAGGTGTGGAACGGCCCCTACACGCCCGACGACGAGGTCGCCCTGGCCGACTGGGACAGCATGCTGGTGGCGTCCGTGCGGGACGGGCGCGACTGGATCCCGGCGATGGGCAGCAGCGACGCGCACCGCTCCCCGGACCCGGTGGGCAGCCCCCAGACCGTCGTCCTGGCCGACGACCTGACCCGCCGGGCGATCCAGGAGGGCATCCGGTCGGGACGGTCGTACATCGCCGAGTCCGCCAGGGTCGCACTGTCCTTCCGGGCGTCCGGCGGACGCGGCGAGCACGCGGGCATCGGCGAACGGCTCGACGTCGCCCGCGACACCCCGGTCACCGTCCGCCTGGAGGTCACCGGCGCCCCGCGCTGCACGGTCCGTTTCGTCACCGACCAGGGCGTGCTGCACACCAGCGCCCCGCTGCCGGTGTCCGGCTCGGGCACCGTCGAGTGGCGGACGACGCCGTCGTACGCGGCGTACGTACGGGCGGAGGTCCGGCACGAGGCGGCGGCGGGGCCGGTACCGGGACCGCTCGCGGCGTTCACGAACCCGATCTTCCTGGGGCGCCGCGCGCGGTGAGGTGACCTCAGGCCCGGGCGGGGCCGGGCCCGTCCGCCAGGTCGGCCACGACCGCCGCGTGGTCGGAGGGCCAGACGCCGTCGACCGGGCCGGCGCAGGCGCGGTGGACGGAGCGGACGTGGCCGAGGCCGTCGGGGCCGGGCGGGCCCACGTGGATGTAGTCGATGCGCACGCTGGGCTCGTGGGTCGGCGCCACGTACGGGTTGGCGGCGTCCCAGGTGGCGGAGGGGGCGGCCGGGTCGGCGTACTCCCAGGCGTCCAGGAGCACTTGGCCGGGGGCGGCGGGGGCGGTCTTGTAGCCGCCGAGGAGGCGGACCTCGTCGGAGTCGGGCCAGGCGTTGAGGTCGCCGGTGACGACCGGCGGGAACGGGGTGCCGCCCCGGTGCCGGGCGACGAACCCGGCGAGCGCGGTGGCCTGGCCGCAGCGGACCGCCGAGGCGTCCGGGGCGGAGGCGAAGTGGGCGGTGAAGAAGGGGACGTCGTGGCCGGGGCCGGCCAGGCGGGCGTAGAGGGCCAGCCGGCCGTCGTCCGTGTCCGCCGGGGCGGGCAGCGGCAGCACGTCCTGGTCGACGACCGGCCACCTGCTGAGCACGGCGTTGCCTATGTCGACCGTGGGGTCGTCGATCCGCCGCCGCCAGCGCTCCGGGGCGTGCGAGGCGGCCCAGGCGCAGTGCAGACCCAGCTCACCGGCGAGCCACTCGGCGAGGTTCTCGCCGTCGGCGGCCCACACCTCCTGGAGGCCGACGACGTCGGGGCGCAGCTCCCGCAGGGCCGTGAGGATCGCCTTCTGCCGGGCCTGCCACGGGCCGAAGCGCCACCACAGGTTCCAGGTCACTATCCGCATCACCGGCCACCCGCTCCCGTCCCGCCGCCTCAGGGATCATCATTGAAGCAGGAACCATTGCAGAAACCGTGAGAGCTTCGTGTGAAGGAGTCCCGCAGACGATGTCCCGCCTCACCGACCTGAGGTTCCGCGCCACGACGGCCTTCCAGCGCCGCGTCAACCCGCTCCTGCGGCGCCTGCCGCTCCAGACGGTCCTGGAGACCCGGGGACGGGTCTCCGGGCTGCCCCGTCAGACGCCGGTGGGCGGCCGCCGCGTCGGCGGCTCCTTCTGGCTGGTGTCGGAGTTCGGCGAACGGTCCCAGTACGTGCGCAACATCAAGGCCGATCCGCGGGTACGGGTGCGGATCCGGGGGCGGTGGCACGAGGGCACCGCGCATCTCGTGCCGGACGACGACCCGGTGGCGCGACTGCGGCGGCTGCCCCGGGTCAACGGCCTGGGGGTGCGGGCGTTCGGGACGGATCTGCTGACGGTGCGGGTGGACCTGGCGGACTGAGGGTCACCCCGGCCACACGATCGCCTGCACCTCGCTGTACGCGTGCAGCGCGTACGAGCCGACGTCCCGGCCGACCCCGCTCTGCTTGAAGCCGCCGAAGGGGGCCTCCATGTTGCGGCCCACGGTGTTGATGCCGACGCCGCCGGCCCGGAGCCGCCGTGCCACCCGGAAGGCGCGGGCGACGTCGCCGGACCAGACGTAGTCGATCAGGCCGTAGTCGGTGTCGTTGGCGAGCGCGAGGCCCTCCTCCTCGTCCTCGAAGGGGATGACGACCACCACCGGCCCGAAGATCTCCTCGCGGGCCACGCGCATGTCGTTGGTGCAGTCGGCGAGGAGGGTGGGGGCGACGTAGAAGCCGGTCGGCAGGTCCGGGCGCTCGCCGCCCGCCACCACCGCCGCGCCTTCCTTCCGGCCCAGTTCGACGTACGACTCCACCCGGTCCCGGTGCGCCGCCGAGATCACCGGGCCGACCACCGTGTCCGGTTCCCGCGGGTCACCGACCTTCAACCGGCCCGCGTAGGCGGCCAGTTGTTCGACCAGCCGGTCGTGGATTCCGCGCTGCGCCAGCACCCGTGTGGGTGCCGTGCAGATCTGCCCGCTGTAGAAGGAGAAGGTGGTGCCGATCCCGGCCACGGCCGAGCCGAGGTCGGCGTCGTCGAAGACGACCGCCGCGCCCTTCCCGCCCAGCTCCATCAACTGGCGTTTCATGCCGCGCCCGCACACCTCGGCGATGCGCTGCCCGACCGCGGTGGAGCCGGTGAAGCTGACCATGTCGACGTCCGGCGCCGCGACGGCCGCCTCGCCGACCCCGGCCGACCGGCCGGACACCACGTTCACCACGCCCGGCGGCACACCCGCCGCCTGAAGCGCCTCCGCCATCCGGTAGACCGACAGCGGGTCCTGCGGCGCCGGCTTCACCACCACCGTGTTGCCCATCGCCAGGGCGGGGGCGATCTTGCCGGCCGGGTTGGCCCAGGGGTTGTTGTACGAGGTGACGCAGGTGACGACCCCGACGGGCTGCCGGACGGCCAGGGCGCCCAGCACGCCCGCCCTCCCCATGGGCCCGGCCTCGTTGATCTGCGGCGGGATCGCCCACTCGGCGGGCTCCACGCGCGCGTAGCGCCGGAAGCGGGCGGCGGCGACACCGACCTGCATGGCCCTCGCGGTGGCCGTGGTCGCCCCGGTCTCGGCCCGGGCCAGCTCCGCGTACGCCGCCAGGTTCTCCCGGATGATGCCCGCGGCCCGGCCCAGTATCGCCGCCCGCTCCTCGGGGGCCGTGCGCGACCACGGCCCGAAGGCCTCGCGGGCCGCGGCGCACGCCGCGAGCACCTGATCCCGCGAGGCCTCCGGCGCCCACCCGACGGTCTGCTCCGTCGCCGGGTCGACCACCTCGTAGTGCCCGCCGTCCGGCTCCGTCCAGGAGCCGCCGACGAACAGCGCCTGCCCTGTCGTCACCTGGTGCTCACCGTCTCCGTGTCCCGCCCCGAGCGCAGCACCCGGCCCGGCACGGCACCGGTCACCACGTCGTCCCGGATCGCCTCGACCCCGTTGACCCACACGGCCTTCACGCCGAGCGCCCGGGAGTCCAGCCGCGGGCTGTCCCCCGGCAGGTCGTGCACCAGGGTGGCCGGGCCCGCGTCGATCCGCTCCGGGTCGAACAGGACGAGGTCGGCATGCCAGCCCTCCCGGACCTGCCCCCGCTCCCGCAGCCCGAAGAGCCGGGCCGGATCGTCGGTCAGCATCTTCACGGCCTGCTCCAGACCGACCAGTTTCCGGCCGCGCAGACAGTCCCCGAGAAACCGGGTGGTGTACGGCGCCCCGCACATCCGGTCCAGGTGCGCGCCCGCGTCGGACCCGCCGAGCAGCACGTCCTCGTGCTGCCAGGTCTCCGCCCGCAGCGCCCAGGACGCCGGGTCGTTGTCGGGCGGCATCGGCCACAGCACCGTACGCAGCTCGTCGTTGGCGCAGATGTCCACCAGGCACGCGAACGGCTCCTGGCCGCGCTCCTCGGCGATGTCCCGCACCACGCGGCCGGTCAGCCCGGCGTTCGCCTCGCTGTAGGTGTCCCCGATGACGTACCGCCCGAAGTTCGCGAGCCGCCGGAAGACGCCGGCCTCCTTGGAGTTCGCCCGCGTCAGCATCTCGGCCCGGACGTCCGGGTCCCGCAGCTTCTCGATCCGCTCGGGCACGGGCAGCCCGAGGATCGGCCCCCACCCGGGGATGAGGTTCAGCGCGCAGAAGGTGCCCAGCGACATGTTCATGGGCGTGAGGATCGGCATGGTGAGGGCGACGACCCTGCCGCCCGCCTTCCGCGCCTGCTCGCTCGCGAGGAGCTGCCGGGGCACCCGCTCGGGCACCGCCGCGTCGATGGTCAGCACGTTCCAGTTCAGCGGCCGGCCCGCCGCCGCGCTCATCTCCACGAACAGGTCGATCTCCGCGTCGCTGAACTGGTCGAGACAGCCCGCGACGATCGCCTCGATCTGCGTGCCCTCGTGCTCCCCGACGGCCCGCGACAGCGCGAGCAGCTCGGCCGGCTGGGCATGCCGGGACGCCACGGGCCTGCCGTCCCCGTCGGAGTGGCTGGTCGACTGGGTGGTGGACAGCCCCCAGGCCCCGGCGTCCATGGCCTCCCGCAGCAACCGCACCATGGCGGCGAGCTGCTCCTGACTCGGCTGCCCGCCCACGGCCTCCGGCCCCATCACATACCGCCGCAGCGCGCAGTGCCCCACCATGAACCCGGCGTTGACCGCGATCCGCCCCTCCAGGGCGTCCAGATACTCCCCGAAGGAATGCCAGTTCCAGGGCGCCCCCTCCTCCAACGCCACCAGCGCCATCCCCTCGACCTTGGACATCATCCGCCGCGTGTAGTCGGCGTCCTCGGGACGGTCGGGATGCAGCGGCGCCAGCGTGAATCCGCAGTTCCCACCGGCGACGGTGGTGACCCCGTGGTTGAGCGAGGGCGTGGCGTACGGATCCCAGAAGAGCTGGGCGTCGTAGTGGGTGTGCGGGTCGACGAACCCGGGGGTGAGGACTAGCCCGCGGGCGTCCTCACTGGTACGCGCCGGTTCGTCGATCTGCCCGACAGCGGCAATGCGACCGTCACGTATGCCGACATCGGCGGTGCGGGCGGGCGCACCTGTTCCGTCCACGAGTGACGCGCCCTTGATGACGTGATCGAGCACGGTGCTTACCTCCTGATGTGCGGTGGGACGTGCTACCCAGGGGCGCGGGGAACTGCGCGAACAACCCCCCACACACCCGCACTCGCCAACGAAGCTCAGACCCCCTGCCGGAACCGCGAAGTCCGATGCACAGGATCCGTATCGATCTTCGGAATCACGTACTCCCCGACCAGCCGAATCGTCTGCAACGTCTCCTCCTTCGGCACCCCCACCGGCAACCCGAAACTCAACTGATCCGCCCCGGCCCGCTCCCACCGCTCGCACTGCCGCAGCACCTCATCGGGATCCCCGCAGATCAGCAGCTCCTCCTCGATGAGCACCTCCACGAACTCCTCCGTGTACTCCGGCAGCGTCTCCGGCCACACCGGAAACCCCTCGGGCCGAGGAAACGTGTCGTGGTACCGGAACACCAGCGAGGGCAGATAGTGCAGCCCCCCGCTCGCCGCGATCCGCACCGCCTCCTCGTGCGTCGGCGCGCAGATCGCCGTCGTCGTCACCATCACGTTGTCGTTGACGAAGTCCCCGACCGGCTCCGCGTCCACGATCGCCGTCTTGTACTGCTCCAGCACCCACTCCATGTCGGAGACCTTCTGCACGCTGAAGCCGAGCACCCCGAGCCCCTTCCGCGCGGCCATGGCGTACGACGGGGGCGACCCGGCCGCGTACCACATGGCCGGGTGCGCCGGACCGTACGGCTTCGGCAGGACCTTCCGCGGCGGCAGCGACCAGTGCTTGCCCTGGAAGCCCTGGTACTCGTCCTGGAGCCACATCTTGGGGAACTCGGCGATGGTCTCTTCCCAGATCTCCTTGGTGTGGTTCATGTCGGTCACCCCCGGCATGAAGCCCAGGATCTCGTGCGACCCGGCCCCCCGCCCGCTGCCGAACTCGAACCGCCCCTCGCTGAGATGGTCGAGCATGGCCACCTTCTCGGCGACCTTCACGGGGTGGTTGACCGGGGCGAGCGGGTTGAAGATCCCCGAGCCCAGATGGATCCGCTCGGTGGCGTGGGCCAGGTACCCGAGGAAGACGTCGTTGGCGGACAGGTGCGAGTACTCGTCCAGGAAGTGGTGCTCGGAGGCCCAGGCGTACTTGAAGCCCGACCTGTCCGCCTGGATGACGTACTCGGTCTCCTCCATCAGCGCCTTGTGCTCGGCGAGCGGGTCGGTCTCGGCCCGTTTGCCGACGTATCCCTGTACGAAGATGCCGAATTCCAAGGAGGTTCACCGCCCCACGGTCGCATCTGACGCTGCGTCAGATTTATGGCTCCGACTGTTCCACCGGCCCTCATGAGCGTCAATAGCTGATGAGGCGTCAGATCACGCTGACGCCCGCCAGCCACCCCCCGTCGATCACGAACGGCTGCCCCGTGATGTACGACGAGTCCTCCGACGTCAGGAACAGCGCGAGCCTCGCCACCTCCTCCGGCTGCCCGACCCGCCCCAGCGGCACGAGCTTGCGGTACAGCCGGTCCAGGCCCTTCGCGGCCTCCTCCGGATCGGCGTCCGGGTCGAGCCGGGACGGGTTGGACATCGCCGTGTCGATGGCCCCGGGGCAGACGGCGTTCACGCGTATCCCCCGCCCGGCCAGCTCCAGCGCGGCGACCCGGGTCAGCCCGAGCACGGCGTGCTTGGTCGCCGCGTAGGCGCCCACCGCCGCCATCCCGGTCAGGCCGGTGTACGAGGAGGTGTTGACGATCGTCCCGCCGTCGGCCATCTCCGGGGCGACCGCGCGGATGCCCAGGAAGCAGCCCACCTGGTTGATCTGGACGACCCGCATGAACTCGTCAAGGGGCGTGTCGAGCAGGGAGTTGAAGCGCAGGATGCCGGCGTTGTTGACGAGCCCGTCGACATGGCCGTAGGCGTCCTTCGCGGCGGCGACAGCGCTCTGCCAGTCGTCCTCCCGGCCGACGTCGAGATGGACGTACCGCGCGCCGATCTCCTTCGCGAGGGCCTCGCCCTGGTCGTCCAGGACGTCGGCGACGACCACCCGGGCGCCCTCGGCCGCGAACAGCCGGGCCTCCTGCTCGCCCTGGCCGCGTGCGGCGCCGGTGACGATCACGACCCGTCCGTCGAGCTTGCCCATGGCTCTCCTCACAGCTGAGGGGCGACCTCGGCGCCGAACGCCGCGATCTGATCGGTGAGTTCGGTGCGGCTCCGGCTGCGGAAGCGCACCTGGATCTGGTGCACGCCCATCCCCCGGTAGGCCCGCAGCGACTCGGCGAGCTCCCGGGGCCGGCCGGTGAGGGTCCGGCGGCCCACGTCCCAGCCGGGGGAGCCGACGTACAGGGGCTCGGTGATGGCGCCCACGGTGAACGCGCCCCGCACACCGGCCTGCTCGCGCAGCTCCCGGATCCGTGCGATCTGCGCGGGCAGCCGGTCCCTCGGATCCCCCTGCGGCAGCCAGCCGTCGCCCTTGAGGGCGGCCCGTCGTACGGCGGCGGGCGAGGAGCCGCCGACCCACAGGGGGACGCGGTCCTGCGCCGGGCGGGGGCGCTGCCCGAGCCCCTCGAAGTCGTACAGCTTGCCGTGGTGCTCGGGGAACTCGTCGGGTCCGAGGGCGGCGCGCAGGGCGTCGAGGCATTCGTCGAGCACGGGCCCGCGCTGCCGGAAGTCCACGCCCAGGGCTTCGAACTCCTCCTGGACGTGCCCGGCGCCGACCCCGAGGACCAGCCGGCCGCCGCTGAGATGGTCGAGGGTGGCGTACTGCTTGGCGGTGAGCAGGGGGTGCCGCAGCCCGACGACCGCGACGTGGCTGAGCAGCCGGACGCGTGCGGTGGCGGCGGCGAGGAAGGAGAGGGTGGCGACGGGGTCGTACCAGACCGTGCTCATCGCGGCGGCCAGCCGGCGCGGGATGCCGACGTGGTCGCAGCTCGCCAGGTAGGCGAAGCCGGCCCGGTCGGCGGCGCGGGCGATCTCCAGGAGGTCCTCCGGGCCCGCTGCCGCCTCCCAGGGCTCGGCGTAGATCGTGCTCTGCGACTGGACGGGAAGCTGCATCCCGTACAGCAGGCTCACCGCGCACCGCCGCCGCCCGGCCACAGCCCCTCGTCCGTCAGCCCGAGCAGCTCGATCGCGTTGCCCCGCACGATCCGTTCCACGACGTCCGGCTCCAGGTGCCCCATCTGCGCCTCGCCGACCTCGCGGGACTTGGGCCAGGTGCTGTCGGAGTGGGGGTAGTCGGTCTCGTAGAGGACGTTGCCGACGCCTATGGAGTCGAGGTTGCGCAGACCGAAGGCGTCGTCGAAGAAGCAGCCGTAGACGTGCTCGGCGAAGAGCTCCGACGGCGGCCGGTGCACCTTGTCGGCGACGCCGCCCCAGCCCCGGTTCTCCTCCCACACCACGTCGGCCCGCTCCAGGATGTAGGGGATCCAGCCGATCTGCCCCTCGGCGTACATCACCTTGAGGTTGGGGAACTGCTCGAACTTGCCGCTCATCAGCCAGTCGACCATCGAGAAGCAGCAGTTGGCGTAGGTGATGGTGGAGCCGACGGCGGGCGGGGCGTCGGCGGAGGTGGAGGGCATCCGGCTGGAGGAGCCGATGTGCATGGCGACGACCGTGCCGGTCTCGTCGCACGCGGCGAGGAAGGGGTCCCAGTCGTCGGTGTGGACGGAGGGGAGTCCGAGGTAGGGCGGTATCTCGGAGAAGGCGACGGCGCGGACGCCGCGTGCGGCGTTGCGCCGGACCTCCGCCGCCGCCAGCTCGGCGTCCCACAGGGGGATGAGGGTGAGCGGGATGAGCCGGCCCCGCGCGTCGGGGCCGCACCACTCCTCCACCATCCAGTCGTTGTAGGCGCGCACGCAGAGCAGGCCGAGGTCGTGGTCCTTCGCCTCGGTGAAGGTCTGGCCGCAGAAGCGCGGGAAGGTCGGGAAGCACAGGGCGGACTGGACGTGGTTGACGTCCATGTCGGCGAGCCGTGCGGTGACGTCGTAGGACCCGGGCCGCATCTGCTCGTAGGTGATCACCTCCAGCCGGATCTCGTCCCTGTCGTACCCGACGGCGGTGTCGAGGCGGGTGAGGGGCCGGCGGAGTTCCTCGTAGACCCACCAGTCGCCGACGGGACCGTCGTCGCCGGGGCCGCCCATGACCGGCTTGAAGCGCCCGCCGAGGAAGGTCATCTCCTTCACGGGCGCACGGACGATCCGGGGTCCGGCGCCCCGGTACTTCTCCGGAAGCCGGTCCTGCCAGACGGTCGCGGGCTCCACCGTGTGGTCGTCCACGGAGATGATCAGCGGAAACGTGCTCTCGTGGGTGTCCATGGCGCTCACGGTAGCGCCGATCTGACGGATCGTCAGCTATGTGCGCCTGGGCCGGTTCCGGCCGCGATGGCCTGATCCGCTCGGCCTGACCGGGTCCATGCGGAGAGAGTGTGCAGACCTCGTGGACTCCCGTGCGCCGGCCCGTGATCGGTATCCCCCACGGCTGACGTATCCGCCGTGCACAAGGCAAACTGGCCTGGTTGCTCAGGATGCCTAGGGGGACTGCATGGACGGTGTACCGGACGGTGTGCCGCGCGTACCGGAGCAGCGGCGTACCGGCTCACCGGCGGAGTCGCCGGAGCCGGCGAGGTCGGCGGAGTCCGTGCCGCTGCGCTTCGGCGTGCTCGGGCCGGTGCGCGCCTGGCGCGGTGACGAGCCGATCACCACCGGTTCCCCCCAGCAACGCGCCCTGCTCGCCGCCCTGCTGCTGCGCGAGGGCCGTACGGCGACGGCGGCGGAGCTGATCGACGCCCTGTGGGGCGAGGAACCGCCCTCGCAGGCCCTGGCGGCGCTGCGGACCTACGCCTCCCGGCTGCGCAAGGTGCTGGACCCGGGCGTCCTGGTCAGCGAGTCCGGCGGGTACGCGGTCCGCGGCCTCGCCGAGGGCGCCCTGGACCTGGCCGTCGCCCAGGACCTGGCGACCGAGGCGGAGAAGGCCCGGTCGGCCGGCGACCTCTGCCACGCCCGCGCCACACTGCGGCGCGCCCTCGCCCTCTGGGACGGGGAGACCCTGGCGGGCGTGCCGGGCCCGTACGTGGAGGCACAGCGCGTCCGCCTGGAGGAATGGCGGCTCCAGCTCATCGAGTCCCGCCTGGACATGGACCTGGAGCAGGGCTGCCACGCCGAGGCCGTCTCCGAACTCACCGCCCTCACCGCGGCCCACCCGCTCCGCGAGCGGCTGCGCGAGCTGCTGATGCTGGCGCTCTACCGCAGCGGCCGCCAGGCCGAGGCCCTGGCGGTCTACGCCGACACCCGCCGCCTGCTCGCCGACGAACTGGGCGTGGACCCGCGCCCCGGCCTGAGCGAGCTCCAGCAGCGGATCCTCCAGGCGGACCCGAGCCTGGCCGAGCCCTCCTCCCCGGCCCCCGAGCCCGCCTCCGTCCCGGTCCGCCCGGCGCAGCTGCCGGCGACCGTGCCGGACTTCACCGGCCGCTCCGGCTTCGTCCGCGAACTCGGCGACCTCCTGGCCTCCGCCGAGGGCCGGGTCATGGCGGTCTCGGCCCTGGCGGGCATCGGCGGCGTGGGCAAGACGACCCTCGCCGTGCACGTCGCCCACCAGGCGCGCGCGGCGTTCCCGGACGGGCAGCTGTACGTCGACCTCCAGGGCGCGGGCGCCCGGGCGGCCGAACCGGAGGCCGTCCTCGGCTCGTTCCTGCGCGCGCTCGGCACCGCCGACTCGGCGATCCCCGACTCCCTGGAGGACCGCGCGGCGCTGTACCGCTCGGTGCTGGCCGGCCGCCGCGTCCTGGTCCTGCTGGACAACGCCCGGGACGCCGCCCATGTGCGCCCCCTGCTGCCCGGCACGGACGGCTGCGCCGCGCTGGTCACCTCCCGGGTGCGGATGGTGGACCTGGCGGGTGCCCACCTGATCGACCTGGACGTGATGTCCCCGGACGAGGCGCTGGCGCTGTTCACGAAGATCGTGGGCGAGGAACGGGTGGCGTCCGAGCGGGAGGCCGCCCTGGACGTGGTCGCGGCCTGCGGCTTCCTGCCGCTGGCCATCCGCATCGCGGCGTCCCGCCTGGCCGCTCGCCGCACCTGGACGGTGTCGGTCCTCGCGGCGAAGCTCGCCGACGAACGCCGCCGCCTGGACGAGCTCCAGGCCGGCGACCTCGCGGTCAAGGCCACCTTCGAGCTGGGCTACGGCCAGCTGGAGCCCGCCCAGGCCCGCGCGTTCCGGCTGCTGGGCCTGGCGGACGGCCCGGACATCTCCCTGCCCGCCGCGGCGGCGGTCCTGGACCTGCCCGTGGAGGCCACGGAGGACCTCCTGGAGTCCCTCGTCGACACCTCGCTCCTGGAGTCGGCGGCCCCCGGCCGCTACCGCTTCCACGATCTGGTGCGGCTCTACGCGCGTGCCTGCGCCGAACGGGACGAGCTGCCGCCGAGCGAACGGGGGGCGGCGCTGTCCCGGCTGCTGGACTTCTACCTGGCGTCGGCGGCGGCCGTGTACGCGATCAAGCGGCCCGGCGACCGGCTCGTGGACCACCTCGAACCCGCCGCGTACCCGGGGCTGCGGTTCGAGAGCCGGCACGCGGCGCAGGACTGGCTGTACGCGGAGGCCCTGTGCGTCCTCGCCTGCGTACGGCAGTCCGCGCAGCGGCCGGAGACGCTCGGCCGGGCGATCGACCTGCTGTGGGCCGCGCACGACCTCTCCGAGTCGGGGGCCAACTCCCGGGAGTACGAGGCGACGGCCGAGGCGCTCCTGGAGGCGGCCCGGGCGCGGGACAGCGTGCGGGCGGAGGCCCGGGCGCTGACGACGGTCGTCATCGTCCACCACATGAGCGGCCGCTTCGAACGGGCCGACCAGGAAGCCGAACGGGCCATCCTCCTCGCCCAGGAGGCCGACGACCTGCTCCCCGTCTGCTGGGCCCGCAACGCGCGCGGCATCATCGCCCTGTACCAGAACCGGCACGAGGACGGCGAGGAGCACCTCTCCCGGGCCATCGAGCACTTCCGGGCCCTGGGCGACCGCCCCGGCGAGGCCGCCGCGCTGTGCAACCTGTCCCGGATCCGCCTCGCGACCGGGCGGACCCAGAGCGCGGTCGCGCTGGCCCAGGAGGGCATCGACATCTACGACGCCATGGGCAACTCCATGCGCGGGGCGAACGCCCGTTACGCCCTCGGCCTCGCCCTCACCCAGAGCGGCGACCTGGGCACCGCGGCCGGGCGGCTCCAGGAGGCGCTGGAGGTGTTCCGCGACAGCAGGCAGCGCCTGTGGGAAGGCATGAGCCTGTTCCGGCTGGCCGAGGTGGACCTCGCCGCCCGGCGTCCCGCCCAGGCCGCCGCCAACGCCGAGATGGCGCTCACCGTGCTCCGCGGCATCGGCGGGGAGTGGCGGCGCGGCAACGTCCTCACCGTCCTCGGCCGGGCGCTCAGCGCCATCGGGCAGCCCGGCCGGGCCCAGGTGTGCTGGCAGGAGGCGGCCGGGATCTACGAGGAGCTGGGCTCGCCGGAGGCCGCCGAGGTGCGCGCGCTGCTGTCCCCGGTGCGGGCGGCCTGAGGGTTCCGGGGTCCTTCTGACGGGCCCCGGCCGAGGCGTTCATCATTCGTTTATCGCGCCGCGCGATGCTCGTCCCAGTCGATCCGTCGCGTCGGGGGGCAGACGGGTCACCGCACGGGGCCCCGCACCTGAACAACCAGGGTGAGCGGCCCAGGTGGGCCCGTCCGGTAGCCCTCGGGGGAGCGACCGGGCGGGCCCGCCGACCTCACTGCCTGATCCATGCCAAGGGGAGAGACGATCATGGGTGACGAGCTCAAGCCGCAGGACCTGCACGCGACCGGCACGACGGACGGCGAGGCCTCGACGGAGGACCTGCACGCCACGGAAGAGGGCGCCGCCACCACCCAGGACCTGCACGCCACCGGCGAGCCGCTGGAGACCAAGGACCTGCACGCCACGTCGGAGCCGTTCAAGCCGACGAAGTAAGCCATCTCCACACGGGGTTCGGCCGCGGCGGCGCGGAGGGGGAGCCGTCGCGGCCGAGGCGTGTCCGCGGGCGGGTGTGCCTTCCGCTACAGCCGAGGCGTGTCCGCGAGCAGGTGGCCTTCCGCTACAGCGGAACGACCCGCACGCCCGGCCCGCAGAGCTTTCCCATGTCGTCCTCGTCGGACGTGAACAGCACCACGCCCCCGGGCTGCCGGCCCGCGATCACGGCCAGGGCAGCGTCGATCGCGTTCACCTACCGAGGTCGGAGGACCTCGGCCCGATGGCGTGCGCTGCCGCTCCGGGCGCGCGATAGTGGGTCCGGAACGATCACAGTCGGCCCGACCCAGAAGGCGGCCCCATGCCCGGCGAGCAGCCCCAGACGTACGAGACCCTCGACGAGCGGTTCCGGACGGGCCGGTGCCAGGCGGGGGACTCGGCGCTGGAGACCCTCTTCGAGGGGTGCCGGTGGGCCGAGGGGCCCGTGTACGTCCCCGCCGGGCGGTATCTGGTGTGGAGCGACATCCCCAACGACCGGCTGCTGCGCTGGGACGAGACGACCGGGGCGGTCGGCGTCTTCCGCTCGCCCGCCGGGTTCCCGAACGGCAACACCCTGGACGGGCAGGGGCGTCTGGTCACCTGTGAGCAGGGAAACCGGCGGGTGACGCGGACCGAGCACGACGGGTCGGTCACGGTGATCGCCGAGCGGTTCGAGGGGAAGCGGCTCAACAGCCCGAACGACGCCGTCGTGCGGTCGGACGGGTCGGTCTGGTTCTCCGACCCCGAGTTCGGGATCGCCACCGACTACGAGGGGCACCGCGGGGAGAGCGAGATCGGCGCCCGGAACGTCTACCGGGTGGACCCGGCCGACGGGCGGGTGCGGCTGGTGGCCGACGGCTTCGAGGGGCCCAACGGCCTGGTCTTCTCCCCCGACGAGAGCCGGCTGTACGTCTCCGACAGTCTCGCCAACCACATCCGCGTCTTCGACGTCCGCGACGACGGCACGCTCGGCGGCGGCGAGGTCTTCGCGGAGTGCGCGAACGGGAACTTCGACAACATCCGGTTCGACGACGCGGGCCGCCTCTGGGCCGCCGCCCTGCACGGCGGCGTGCACTGCTACGACCCCGACGGCACCCTCCTCGGCCGCGTCCTGGTCCCCGGCACCGTCGCCAACGTCCGGTTCGGCGGCGCCCGCCGCAACCGCATGTTCATCGCCGCCGACACCACCCTCTACTCACTGATGATGTCGGTGACCGGGACCCCGGCCCTGCCGGTCAGCCGGTGACCCTCTCCCGCAGCGCCCCCTTGACGACCTTCCCGCTCGCGTTCCGCGGCAGTTGCGCCACGAACTCCACCGTGCGCGGGACCTTGTAGTTCGCCATCTCCCGGCGCGACCAGGCGATCAGGTCGTCGGCGGTGACCAGCGCCCCGGGGCGTCGTACGACGTACGCCCGGCCGACCTCGCCCAGCCGGGCGTCCGGTACGCCGATCACCGCCACGTCCGCCACGTCCGGGTGGAGGCCGAGGAGCTGCTCTATCTCGGCGGGGTAGGCGTTGAAGCCGCCGACGATGAACATGTCCTTGAGGCGGTCGGTGATGCGCAGGTTGCCCGCGGGGTCCAGGACGCCGACGTCGCCCGTGCGCAGCCAGCCGTCCGCCGACAGCACCTCGGCGGTGGCCGCCTCGTCCTCGTAGTAGCCGGTCATGACGTTGAAGCCGCGGACCAGCACCTCGCCCGGCGCCCCGGGCCCCAGGGCCCGCCCCTGGGCGTCGACGACCCTCACCTCCGTGCCGGGGATCGCCCGGCCCGACGTCGAGGCGATCACCGCCGGGTCGTCGCCGCGCCGGCACATCGTGACGACGCCGCCCGCTTCGGAGAGGCCGTAGGCCGTCAGGACCGTGCCGATGCCGAGTTCGGTGCGCAGGCGTTCCACCAGACGCAGCGGCACCACCGCCGCTCCCGTCACCACCAGGCGGAGCGCCGAGAGGTCGTGGGCGTCCCGGGCCGGGTGGTCCAGGAGGGACTGGAGGAGGGTCGGGGGGCCGGGGAGGACGGAGACGCGTTCCGCCGCGATGTTGGCCAGGACCGTGCTCACGTTGAACACCGGCTGAGGGATCATCGTCGCGCCCCGCATCAGACAGGCGAGCACCCCGGCCTTGTAACCGAAGGTGTGGAAGAAGGGGTTGACGATCAGGTAGCGGTCGCCCCGGGCCAGGCCCGCCAGCTCGCCCCAGATGTCGTAGGCCTTGAGCGTCTGCGCGTGGGTGATGACCGCGCCCTTGGGGCTGCCCGTCGTGCCCGAGGTGAAGATGATGTCCGAGGGGTGGGTGCCGTCGACGGCAGCGGCTCGGTGGCGGACCTCCGCCGGATCCCTCCCCTCCCCGCTCGCCAGGAAGTCCTTCCAGGTCAGGAAGTCGGCCGGGGCGTCCTCCGCGAGGACCACCACGTGCTCCAGGGCCGGCAGGCCGGGCAGCGGGCCGTCGCCCGGGCCCTCCCCCGCCGCCCTGCGCAGCGAGGCCACGTACGAGGTGCCGAGGAACGTGCCCGTCACGAACAGCAGCCGGGCCCCGCTGCGGCGCAGGACGTCCGCCGCCTCCGTGCCCTTGAAGCGGGTGTTGAGCGGGACCAGGACGCCGCCCGCCGACACCGCTCCGAGTGCCGAGACGATCCAGTCGAGCGTGTTCGGCGCCCAGACGGCGACCCGGTCGCCCGGCCCGAGCCCGGTCGCCAGGCAGGCCGCCGCCGCGCGGTCCACGCGTGCGCCCAGTTCCGCGTAGGTGATCCGGGTACGGCCCTCGACGACCGCCTCGACGTCCGCGTAGCGCTCGGCCGCCGCCCGCACCAGGCCCGGAACGCTTCCCCACTCCGCATCCGCTCGCACAGCAGGCCTCCCCAGACCTAGGAGCTGACTGACCGTCAGATTAGCGGTAATCTGACGATCTGTCAGCGACCGCTCGGGCCGGAGGTGCGCGCAGCATGGCAGCAGGATCGGCAGGCCTCAAGGACGCCACCGCCATCGTCGGCATCGGCCAGACCCCCTTCGCCAGGCGGCTCCCCGAGGACGAGCGGACCCTCGCCTGCCGTGCCGTCCTGGCCGCCCTCGACGACGCCGGGATCGCGCCCGGCGAGGTCGACGCACTCGCCTCCTACACCATGGAGGAGACCGACGAGGTGGAGCTGGCGAAGGCCTGCGGCTTCGGCGACCTCACGTTCTTCAGCAAGGTCGGCTTCGGGGGCGGGGGTTCGTGCGCGACCGTCGCCCATCTCGCCGGTGCGATCGCCAGTGGGCAGGCGAGCGTCGGGGTCGCCTGGCGGTCCCGCAAGCGGGGCAGCGGGCCGCGGCCGTGGACGAACACCGCGGTCCAGCTCCCGACCCCGGCCCAGTGGACCCGGCCGTACGGGCTGCTCAGGCCCGTCGACGAGATCGCCATGCTCGCCCGCCGCTATATGCACGAGTACGGCGCCACCCGCGACCACCTGTTCAACGTCGCCCTGGCCTGCCGCAACCGCGCCAACCAGAACCCCGCCGCGATCATGTACGACCGCCCCCTGACCCGCGAGATGTACATGACGTCCCGCTGGATCAGCGAGCCGCTCTGCCTCTTCGACAACTGCCTGGAGACCGACGGGGCGCTGGCCTGCGTGGTCGTGTCCGGCGAGCGGGCCCGGGACTGCCGGCGCAGGCCCGTCTACGTCCACTCCGCCGCCCAGTCGCTGCCCGCCCAGCACCACGGGATGGTCAACTACTGGAACGACGACCCCCTCACCGGCCCGGCCTGGACCGCCGCCCGGCACCTGTGGAAGCACGCCGACCTGACCCCCGAGGACGTGGACGTCGCCCAGATCTACGACGCCTTCACGCCCCTGGTCCTGCTCTCCCTGGAGGGCTACGGCTTCTGCGGGCGCGGCGAGGGCGGGGCGTTCACCGAGGGCGGCGCGCTGGAGATCGGCGGGCTGCTGCCCGTGAACACCGGCGGGGGCGGGCTGTCCGAGGCGTACGTGCACGGCTTCAACCTCGTCACCGAAGGGGTGAAGCAGCTGCGCGGCACCAGCACCGCGCAGGTGCCGGGCGCCGCCACCTGCCTCGTCACCGCGGGCGAAGGGGTGCCGACCTCCGCCCTGCTCCTGAGGAGTTGAGATGCTGCGACCCGTCACCGACCCGGACGGCGCCCCCTTCTGGACGTACGCGGAACAGGGTGAGCTGCGCGTCCAGGCCTGCGCCGACTGCGGCGAACTCCGCTTCCCGCCCCGCCCCTGCTGCCCGCACTGCCAGTCGTTCGAGGCGGACTGGCGCCGGATGTCCGGCCAGGGCCGCGTCTGGTCCTACGTGGTCGCCCATCCGCCGCTGCTGCCCGACTACGCCGCGCTGGCGCCCTACAACGTGGTCGTCGTCGAGCTGGACGAGGCGCCGCGCATCCGGCTCGTCGGGAATCTGGTCGCGGAGCCGGGCGCGGCGATCGACTCCGTGCCCGCCGACCGCCTCAGGATCGGCGCCCGGGTGCGGGTCGTCTTCGACGACGGCCTCGCCCGGTGGGTCCTGGAGCGGCCATGAGCAGCGTGCTCGTCAGCGCCGACAAGGACAGCGGGGTCGCCGTCGTCACCCTGAACCGGCCCGAGCGGCTCAACGCCATCGACCTCGCCATGGCCGACGAACTCGCCGCCGTCTGGCGCGAGTTGCGGTTCGACGACTCCGTGCGGGCGGTCGTCCTCACCGGGGCCGGGGAGCGCGCCTTCTGCACGGGCATCGACCGGGACGCCGTCGTGCCGCAGCCCAACTCGCCGTACGCGCAGGACGATCCGCTGCTCCGGGTCGGGCCGAAGGCGAACGACCTGTGGAAGCCGGTCGTGGCCGCCGTGCGCGGGATGGCCTGCGGCGGCGCCTTCTACCTGCTCGGCGAGGCGGAGTTCGTCGTCGCCGACACCACCGCCTCCTTCTTCGACCCGCACACCACCTACGGCATGGTCAGCGCCTACGAGTCCGTCCTCATGGCGCAGCGCATGCCGTACGGGGAGGTCGCGCGGATGGCGCTGCTGGGGACGGCGGAGCGGATCTCGGCGCGGCGGGCGTACGAGGTGGGGCTCGTGTCGGAACTGGTGGCGGAGGGCGAGGTGGTGGCGGCGGCGACCGCCTGTGCCGCGATCATCGCCGGGTATCCGACGGAGGCGGTGCAGGGGACGGTGCGAGCCCTGTGGGCCGCGAGCGAGGCGGGGCGCGCCCAGGGGATCGCGCAGGCGCCGCATCTCATCGCGCTCGGCAACGCCCGGGGTCAGGAGCAGGCCCGGCGGTTCGCGGGGCGGCGGCGCGAGTACCGGTTGCGCGGGTAAGAACCGTTGCCCCGTACACGCGTATGCTCGACGGGTGGTTGAGCATCGAATGATCGACGTGAACGGCATACAACTGCACATCGCGGAGCAGGGCGAGGGCCCGCTCGTGGTGCTGCTCCACGGTTTCCCGGAGTCCTGGCACTCCTGGCGGCACCAGTTCGGTCCGCTGGCCGAGGCCGGTTTCCGGGTGGTCGCGCCGGACCAGCGCGGGTACGGCGGCAGCGATCACCCCGAGGACGTGGCGGCGTACAGCATCCTCCACCTGGTGGGGGACGTGGTCGGGCTGATCCACGCGCTGGGCGAGGAGCGGGCGTTCGTCGTCGGGCACGACTGGGGGGCGCCGGTGGCCTGGAACACCGCGCTGCTGCGGCCGGACGTGGTGCGCGGGGTGGCGGGGCTGAGCGTGCCGCCGCCGTTCCGGGGCGGGCAGCCGCCGCTCGCGGCCATGCGGGAGCGGTTCGGCGGGCGCTTCTACTGGAACTACTTCGAGCAGCCCGGCGTCGCGGAAGCCGAGTTCACCGCCGACACCCGCACCACCCTGCGCAAGCTGCTGTACTCCGCCTCGGGTGACGCCCCGGGCGCCGGGCGTCCCGAGCAGGCGCTGGTCGACCTGGAGCGCGGCTGGCTCGCGGACGCGCCGGACCCCGAGGTGCTGCCCGAGTGGCTCACCGAGGAGGACCTCGACGTCCTCACCGAGAGCTTCGCGCCGGGCTTCACCGGCGCGCTCAACTGGTACCGCAACCTGGACCGCAACTGGGAGCTGACCGCCCCCTGGCAGGGCGCGGTGGTGTCCACGCCCGCGTTGTACGTCTACGGCGACCGGGACCTCGTCCCCGCGTTCCCGGGTACGCCCGAACTGATCGAGAGGCTCCCGGAGTTGATGCCGAGCCTGCGCCGCAAGCCGCTCGTGCTGCCGGGCTGCGGCCACTGGACGCAGCAGGAGCGGCCCGCCGAGGTGAACGCGGCGCTGATCGACTTCCTGACGGAGCTGCGGGACTGACGTACGGCCGCCCTGGCGACCGGCGCGTACCCGGCGTAGCGTCTTGGGTGAGAGCGGTGAACGGGCCGCTCCCCCATGCGGCGGCCGCCGTCCGGAGCCCCTTCCGTACGCCGTGCGACGGCCGTCCCGCGCGCGTCAGGCCGTGCGCGCCGTGCCCGTGCCCTTCTCCGCGTCCAGCGCGTACACGCAGCGGTCCTTGCTGCACGCGTACACCACTCCGTCCCGGACGACCGGGGAGCCGGTGATCTCGCCGCCGGTGGCGAGCTTCCAGCGCAGCCGGCCGTCGTCGGCCTTCAGGGTGTAGAGCAGGTGGTCGGTGGAGCCGAAGTGGATCCGGCCCTCGGCCACCGAGGGGGCGCCCACGATGTCGCCGCCCGCCTGGAAGCGCCACTTGGGCGTGCCGGTGACCGCGTCGAGGGTGTAGAGGCCCTTGCCGCTGCCCACGTGGACGTGGCCGGCGGCGACCAGGACGGGCTCGACGGAGGCGCGGGACTCGGTGGCGATGCGCCAGCGGTCGCGGCCGTCGGTGGCGTCGAGGGCGTAGACCGTGCCGAGGTAGTCGGCCAGGTAGATGCCGCCGCCGGTGACGGCCGGGCCCGGGACGAAGGTGGGCGGGGAGAGGAAGACGGCCGGGGCCTCGAAGTGCCACTTCACGTGCCCGGCGGCCACGTCGAGGGCGAGGACGCGGGTGCCGGCGCAGACGTACACGTACCCGTCGGTCGCCGGGGCGATCCGGACCGGGACGCCGCCGCAGGAGGCCGCGTCGCCGATCGGGTACGACCAGCGCTCGTCGCCGGTGCGGGCGTCCAGGGCGCGCAGCCGGGAGTCCTGCCAGACGTAGACCGTGCCGTCGTGCAGGGCGGGTCCGGCCTCCGGCGACTCGAAGTCGGCCTGGCAGCCGGTGATCTCCCAGAGCTTCTGGCCGTTGGACGCCTCCCAGCCCTGGACGCCGCCGCCCCGGGTGCCGGTGACGACGGTGCCGCGGCCGGCCTTGAGCGAGTAGACCCAGGCGTCCGTCTGCAGGCGCCACAGGTCGGCGCCCTCGCGGGCGTCCAGGGCGAACAGCGTGGGCCCGTCGGAGGCGTGGATACGGCCGTCCGCGACGGCCATGGACCAGGCGACGTCCCGGGTCTTGAAGCGGCGGCGGCCGGTGGCCACGTCCAGGGCGTGCACCTCGAAGGAGGTGACGTAGACGAGGTCGTCGGCGACGGCGGGGGTGCCCCAGACGTCGTTGGACATGCGGAAGCGCCAGGGGCGCCAGCCGCCGGCCTGCTCCGGCGGCGCGGCCGGGGCCGGGGCCGGGGGCGCGGCGACGGCCGGGCCCACGACGGGGTCGGCGCCGTTGACGCCGGGGCGGGGCTTGGACCAGGAGGCGGCGAGGGCGGCCTCCGGAGGGGGCGCCTTGACGGCGGCGGCACGGACGTCGGCCACGCGCGGGCCCGGGCCGATCGGCACCTGGGCGCCGGCCAGCCGGACGGGGCCGGTGTCGGGGCCGCCGACCGGCGCGGGCACGGGCGCCGGGACGACGGGGTCGTGCGAGGGCGGGGGCGGGATGGGCGCGGGGCCTGGGGCGGGGCGTCCGCCGCCGCTGCGGCCGGCGCCGGAGGCGGGCTTGCCGGCGGGGCGGCCGTTGCGGCGGGACTCGATCAGGCCGACGGCCCGCTCGGGCAGCCAGGCGGAGGCCGTGCCGCTGTCGTCGGAGCCGGAGCCGAAGAGGTGGGGGGCGAGCTGGGCCTGGAGGTCGGCCGGGTTGGGCCGGGCCGTCGGGTCCATCTGCATACAGGACTCGATGAGCGGACGCAGCTCGTCCGGGAGTCCTTCGAGGTCAGGGCCCTCACGCAGCAGCATGAAGACCGTCTCGACCGGGTTGGCGCCGTGGAAGGGCGGGTGTCCGGTGGCGGCGAAGACCAGCATGGAGCCGAGGGAGAAGACGTCACTCGCGCCGGTGACGCTGCGGGAGTCCTTGGCCTGCTCGGGGGACATGTAGGCGGGCGTGCCGACGGCGACGTTCGTCATCGTCAAACGCGTGTTCGACACGCCCGAGGCGATACCGAAGTCGATCACCCGCGGGCCGTCCTCCACGACGAGGACGTTCGACGGCTTGAGGTCGCGGTGCACCAGCCCGGCGCCGTGGATGGACTGGAGCGCCTCGGCCACGCCCGCCGCCAGCCAGCGCACCGCCTGGGCCGGGAGCGGACCGCACTCGTTCACTATCTCTTCGAGCGAGGGCGCGGGGACGTACGCGGTGGCCAGCCACGGCACGGCGGCGCGCGGGTCGGCGTCCACGACCGCGGCCGTGTAGAAGCCGGAGACGGCGCGGGCCGCCTCCACCTCACGCGTGAAGCGGACCCGGAACAGCTGGTCCTCGGCCAGCTCCGTCCGGACGGTCTTGATCGCCACGCGCCGGCCGGACGCCGAACGCGCGAGATAGACCAGCCCCATGCCGCCGGCACCCAGCCGTCCCAGCACCTCGAACGGCCCGATCCGCCGCGGATCGTGCTGCGTCAGCTGATCCACCACTCTGCCTGCCACCTCCCCGTACGAGCCGCGCCAAGCCACATGTTCCACGCGACCCCGTGCAGCGTCTCACCACCGCACCGCCATGGCGGCACGCACCCCGATTCTTCCTGGCCGGAGCCCTGGTTGCGAACCCGGTGACCATTGGGGTGTCTCGGCACATACAGGTGCAAAGCATGACCATATGGTGCCTGCTCAGCGGTGCAGCAGCGCGAAGGACGCCCCCTGATTGTCGGTGACGACGGCGACCGTGCCGTACGAGGTCCGGAACGGCGGGGCCTGGATCCGGCCGCCGAGCCGGGTGACGTCCTCCAGCGCGGCCGGTACGTCCTCGACGGCGAAATGGACGAGGAAGTGGGGCGGCATCTCGGCCGGGAAGACGTCGGAGACCGGGGCGCGGCCGAAATCAGGCTTCGCCCCGGGGCCGAACAGGGCCTCCTCGAAGAGATCGCCGTAGAAGGCATTGGCCGCCTCGGTGTCCCGGGCGTACAGCTCGGCCCAGGCGAAGGTGCCCGGCTCGTGCCGCCTGCCGAAGCCGGGGTGCTCGCCCGGCTGCCACAGGGCGAAGACGGCCCCCTCCGGGTCGGTGACGAGCGCGGTGACGCCCAGCTCGCCGGCCGGCACCGGCGAGGAGACGACCTGCCCGCCCGCCTCCCGGATCCGCCGGGCCAGGGCCGGGGCGTCCGGGGTGGCGAAGTACACCGTCCACACGGTGGGCAGCCGGCCGTCCATCTTGCGGACCAGCGCGGCCACGGGTTCGCCGTCCTTCAGCGCCCGCACGAAGGGGCCGAACCAGTCCTCGAAGGTCCACCCGAAAAGTTCACCGTAGAACCGCTTGCCGGCCTCCACGTCGGGAAGCTGCGCGTCCACCCAGCAGGGGACGCCCTCTGCGTACACCGATGCCCTGTTTTCGGCCATGCCGACAACGTAACCGCGACGGCGGCAGCCCGCAGACCAGGCACACCAGCCTCCGTACTCCCTCACACCCCATTTGCAGTCGGCCGAATCGCGCCCCGATCACGCCTCGGTAAGCTGACGGCATGACAGGACAAGTGCGTACCGTCGACGGCCGCGTGGCCGGTAGGCGTGGGCAGGCGACCCGGCAGAAGCTGCTCGACTGCCTCAGCGAGATGCTCAGCTCCTCCCCGTACCGGGACGTCAAAGTCATCGATGTCGCCCGGAAGGCGGGCACTTCGCCCGCGACCTTCTACCAGTACTTCCCGGACGTCGAGGGCGCCGTCCTGGAGATCGCCGAGCAAATGGCGACCGAGGGCGCCGCGTTGACCGAGCTCCTCCAGGGCCGCTCCTGGGCCGGCAAGGCCGGCTGGCAGACGGCGCAGGAACTCGTCGACGGGTTCCTGGAGTTCTGGCGCAAGAACGACGCGATCCTCCGGGTCGTGGATCTCGGCGCCGCCGAGGGCGACAAGCGCTTCTACAAGCTCCGCATGAAGATCCTCAACTCGGTGAACAACTCCCTCGCGGACGCCGTCGCCGAACTCCAGGCCAAGGGCCGGGTCGACAAGGACGTGAACCCGGCGGCCGTCGCCGGTTCGCTGGTCGCGATGCTCGCGGCCGTCGCCTCCCACCAGAAGGGCTTCTCCTCCTGGGGCGTGAAGCAGGCCGAACTGAAGCCGAACCTCGCGCTGTTGGTGCACCTGGGCGTCACGGGCAGAAAGCCGACGAAGTAGCCGGTCGCGGCGGCCCTTTTTCTCTTACCCAAGTCCTGTCTGGCAGGCGGCGGTCCACCCGGGCCGCCGCCTGTCGCGCTTTCTACCGCCGTACGATCCGGAACACCCTGATCTCCCGCTCCACCCGCGCCTGGTAGGCGGCGTACGGCGGCCAGAACGCCAGTACGGCCTTCCAGGCCGCCGCCCGCTCCTCGCCCTCCAGCAGCCGGGCCGTGACCGGGATGTCCTGGCCCTTCCAGTTGATCTCGGCCTCCGGGTGGGCCAGCAGGTTGTGGGTCCAGGCGGGGTGTCCCGGCCGCCCGAAGTTGGACCCGACCAGGATCCAGCCGCGCCCGCCGTCCTCGGGCATGCAGGCCAGCGGCGTACGGCGGGCCCGCCCGCTCCTCGCCCCGGTCGAGGTCAGCACCACCCCGGGCAGGAGCTGCGCGCTGAGCAGCACCTTTCCGCCCGTGAGCCGGTGCACGGCCCGGTCCAGGGCCGGGAAGACGTACGGCGCCACCCGCGCGAACCCGCGCGTGGAGGACACCTTCTGCACGAACCGCACGCTCCTCATCGGCCGGCCTCCTCGAAGACGTGCGCCACGTCGGCGGCGTGTGCCCGCAGCCGGTGCACCGGCCCGAAGAGCAGCTCGTCGCCCGCGGCCCGCTTGAAGTACAGGTGAGCCTCGTGCTCCCAGGTGAAACCGATGCCGCCGTGCGACTGGATGCCCTCGGCGGCGGCCTCGCGCAGGGCCTGGAGCGCCTGGGCGAGGGCCGGCCCGCCGGCCGTCTCCTCCCGGGCGGCGGCCCAGGCCGCGTAGTACGCCGCCGAGCGGGCCGCCTGCACCTGGACGTAGACGTCGGCCAGCCGGTGCTTGACCGCCTGGAAGGAGCCGATCGGCCGCCCGAACTGCTCCCGCTGCCCCACGTACTCCACGGTCCGCTCCAGCACCCGGTCGGCGGCCCCCACGGCCTCGGCGGCCAGGCAGGCGGCGGCGGTGTCGCCGAGCCGGGCGAGGGCGGCGAGGACGTCGTCGCCGTCCTGCCCCAGCAACTCGGCTTGTACATCGCGGAGTTGGATGCGGGCCTGCGGCCGGGTGGCGTCCAGCGCGGTCTGCCGTACGCGGGTGAGGCCGGCCGCGTCGCCGCGCACCAGGAAGAGCAGGACACGGGACCGGGCGAACCCTCCGGCGTGCGCGGCGACCACGAGGAGGCCCGCGCTGTGCCCGTCGAGGACCTGGTCGACCTGCCCGTACAGCCGCCAGCCGTCCTCCGTGCGCCGGGCCTGCACGCCCCCGGCCCGTCCGCCGCCCGCCCAGTCCCCGCGCGGGTCGTGGCCGGTGAGCGCGAGGGCGGTGGCGAGGGCGGGGCCCGGTACGGCGAGGGCGGCGGTGAGGTCGCCGGAGGCGATGCGCGGGAGGAGCCCGGCGCGCTGCGCTTCGGTGCCGAGGGCGAGCAGCAGCGGGGCCGCGAGGACGGCCGTGGCGAGCAGGGGCGAGGGGGCGAGCGCCCGGCCCGTCTCCTCGCAGGCCAGGGCCAGCTCCGTCACCGAGCAGCCGACACCGCCGTAGGCCTCGGGGAGGGCCAGCCCGGGCAGGCCGAGCTGTGCGGCGAGGGCCGTCCACAGGGCCGGGTCGTGCCCGGCGGGGGTGCCGACGGCGGCCCGCAGCTCCCCGGGGCCGCACCGCTTGTGGAGCAGGTCGCGCAGGGTGCGGCGGATCTCGTCCTGTTCGGCGGTGAAGCGGGCGTCCATCGGCTGCCTCTCTCCGTATCTGACGGTGCGTCATATTAGGGCGGAGGGGCGGCGATGCCCAGAGTTCCGCGGCTCCCGCGAGGGCCGTATCTGATGTACCGTCAGATTCATGATGGCCCGGAGGAAAGTGGCCGTCGTCGGCGTGGCCCTCTCGGACTGCGGCCGCGTGGACGGCGCGACCCCGTACGCCCTGCACGCCCAGGCGGCCCGGCGCGCCCTGGCCGACGCGGGCCTGGACCGGTCGCTGGTCGACGGCTTCGCCTCGGCGGGCCTGGGCACGCTGGCCCCCGTCGAGGTCGCCGAGTACCTGGGGCTGCGTCCCACCTGGGTGGACTCCACCTCCGTCGGCGGCTCCACCTGGGAGGTCATGGCGGCCCACGCGGCGGACGCGATCGCGGCCGGGCACGCGCGCGTGGTGCTGCTCGCCTACGGCTCCACGGCCCGGGCGGACGTCAGGGCGGGCCGCCGCACCGGGACGCTGTCCTTCGGCGCGCGAGGACCCCTCCAGTTCGAGGTCCCCTACGGCCACACCCTGATCGCCAAGTACGCCATGGCGGCCCGCCGCCACATGATCGAGTACGGCACGACGATCGAGCAGCTGGCGGAGGTGGCGGTGCAGGCCCGGGCCAACGCGGCCCTGAACCCCGAGGCGATGTTCCGCACCCCGGTCACCGTGGACGAGGTCCAGTCCGGCCCCGTGATCGCCGACCCCTTCACCAAGCTGCACTGCTGCGTCCGCTCCGACGGCGGGGCGGCGGTGCTGCTGGCGGCGCAGGAGTACGTACGGGACTGCCGTACCTCGCCGGTGTGGGTGCTGGGGAGCGGGGAGTCCGTCTCGCACGCGGCGATGTCCGAGTGGCCGGACTTCACGGTGTCGCCGGCGGCGGTCAGCGGGCGGCTGGCGTTCGGGCGGGCGGGAGTGCGGCCCTCGGAGATCGACGTCGCCGAGATCTACGACGCCTTCACCTACATGACCCTGGTGACGCTGGAGGACCTCGGCTTCTGCGGGAAGGGCGAGGGCGGGGCGTTCGTGTCGAAGGGGCGGCTGCGGGTCGAGGGCGGCGACCTGCCGGTGAACACCGACGGGGGCGGGCTGTCCGCCCAGCATCCCGGGATGCGGGGGCTGTTCCTGCTGGTGGAGGCGGTGCGACAGCTGCGCGGGGAGTGCGGGGAGCGGCAGGTGCGGCGCAGCGGCGGTGCGCTGCCACGGCTGGCGGTGGCGTCGGGGACGGGGGGCTGGTTCTGCTCGTCGGGGACGGTGGTGCTGGGGGCGGGGTGAGTCACACCTCGGGGATGTTGAGGACGAGGCGAGTCGCATCTCGGGCAAACAGGCACATATCCCCGTGGGTGGTGGCGAGGCGGCAGAGTGGCTCGGGGGCGGAAACACAAGATCGGCAGGGGCTACCGGTTCGGGCGGCGGGCGGGGAACCTGGATCGGCGGCCCACCGGTCCGGGCCGTTTCCCCAGCGAAGGAGCCCTGCCATGGACGGCTGGTATGTGGACGACCGCTGCGTCAACTGCGACGCGGCCCGGCAGCTCGCGCCCGAGCTGATCGGCGAGCGGGAAGGACGCTCGCGGATCCTGCGACCGCCGGGGAACGCGGCGGAGGAACGGCGGTTACACGCGGCCGCGTTCGCCTGCCCCACCCGCTCGATCCGCCCGGCGTCCGGCCGGCCGGACCGGTCGCTGGACCCGTTCCCGATGCCCCTGGACGACGGCGTGCTGCTGTGCGGCCACAACTCCCCCCAGACCGCCGGCGCCAACTCCTACCTGCTCCCGCGCCCGTCCGGCACGGCCATGATGATCGACACCCCGCGCTGGAGCCGTGAACTCGCGGACCGGTACGAGGCGTCGAGCGGCCCGGTCACCGACATCCTGCTCACCCACCGCGACCACGCCGCGCACGGCCGCCGCTACGCGGACCACTTCGGTGCCCGGCTCTGGATCCACGAGGGCGACCTGGACGCTGCGCCGGACGCGGACCGGGTGCTGCGCGGGCCGGAGCCGCTGGAGATCGGTACGGGGGTCACCGCGTATCCGCTGCCCGGCCACACCCGGGGATCCGTGCTCTACCTCGCGGACGAGCGGTACTGCTTCAGCGGCGACAGCTTCTACTGGTCACGCACGACCGGCGATCTGGAAGTGGCGGAGAGCGTGACCTGGCACTCCATCGAGGAACTGGCCCGCTCCCTGACCAGGGTGGCCGGACGGCTGCGCTTCGAGTGGCTGCTGCCGGGCCACGGCGACCGGCGGCGCCTGCCGGTGGACGAGATGTCCGGGCGGCTGCGGGCCCTGGCGGAACGGACGCGGCGGCTCCGGCCGAGGCCGATCGACTTCACGGCGGTCCGCTGGTGACCGACCGGGGAACATCCGCCACCCGCAAGGGCGTTGTGATGCTCCGCATGCCGACCGCCCTGCCGAAGGAGAGACCGGAAATGGCCCTGACCCGTGAAGAGCGTGAACAGTTCCTGGCCGAGCCGCACATCGGGGCCCTCGCGGTCGACGCGGGGCCCGGCCGCGCCCCGCTCACGCTGCCGATCTGGTACCAGTACGAGCCCGGCGGCGACATCTGGATCCTGACCGGCGGGAACTCCCGCAAGTACGAGCTGATCAAGGCGGCGGGCCGGTTCTCGCTCATGGCGGACCGGCTCGAACCGACGATCCGCTACGTGTCGGTCGAAGGCCCGGTCATCGACACGGCCCCCGCCACCCTCGACCAGCTCCGGGAGATCTCGGCGCGCTATCTGCCGGCCGACAAGGTCGACGGCTATGTGGACTTCTCCTGGAAGAACCACGGTGACCAGCTGGTGCTGCGGATGCGGCCGGAGCGCTGGCTGTCGTCGGACCTGGGACAGGTGTGAGCCCCGGGGGGTTCCCGCCACCAGTGACAATCGGGGCATGGCAACCGATCTTCACGAGCTGCTGAGGTCACTGCGGGTCTGGGACCCGGAGAACACGCACCTGCCGCCCTTCGACCCGGCCACCGCCCCCGCCGCGCCCCTTCCCCTCTTCACCGAGTGGTTCGCGGCGGCGGTGGCGGCCGGGCAGAGCGAGCCGCACACCATGTCCCTGGCGACCTCGGACGAGTCGGGGCTGCCCGACGTACGGACCGTGATGCTGCACGGCGCGGACGAGTCGGGCTGGTCCTTCGCGTCCCACGCGGGCAGCCGCAAGGGCCGCCACCTCGCCGCACGCCCGTACGCCGCGCTCGGCTTCTACTGGCCGGCGCTGGGCCGCCAGGTCCGCGTACGCGGCCCGGTCTCGGCCGCCCCGTCCGAGGAGTCCCAGGGCGATCTGCACGCCCGCTCGACGGGCGCGCTGGCGGCCGCGCTGACCGGGCGGCAGAGCGAGGTCCTGGAGTCGCTGGACGACCTGGCCCGGGCCTCGGAGTCGGCGTGGGAGCGGGCGTCGCGGGAGCCGGAGACGCCGGTGCCGTCCTGGACGCTGTACCGGCTGCGGGCCGAGGAGGTGGAGTTCTTCCAGGGGGACGAGCGGCGGCGGCACGTCCGGCTCCGCTACCGGCGCGAGCCGGAGGGGTGGTCGCGGGAGCTGCTGTGGCCGTGAGCGGGCCCTGGCGTACCCGTGCCACCGACTTGGGAACTACATCTTTGGTGCCGGGCCGAGCTGGGTCCGCGGCCCGATTCGCGGGCCCCTGGCGCCGGTTAGCGTCACAGCATGCGTATCGGACTACTCGGCACCGGCAATGTCGCCCGCGCACTGGCCCAGGGCTGGAGCGCGGCAGGACACGACGTACTCCTCGGTTCCCGCCGCCCCGAGGAACGGACCGGCTTGGGCCTGCCCGTGGCGGGCCTCAGCGAGACAGCGGCACACGCTCAGGTACTGGTCAACGCCACCCCGGGGACCGTCTCCCTGGAGTTGCTGCGCTCCCTCGGGGCGGCCGCGCTGGCCGGCACCGTGCTGATCGACGTCGGCGTCGGCCTCTCCGACGACTTCACCGAGCTCTCGCACCCCAACAGCAGCCTGGCCGAACAGATCCAGGAGGCCTTCCCGCAGACGCCCGTCGTCAAGACGCTGTGCACCATGGACTCGACCGCGATGATCGCCCCGGACAGTCTCGACGGCCCGAGCACCGTCTTCCTCTCCGGCGACGACGTCGAAGCCAAACGCACCACCGGCCGGCTCCTCACCGACCTGGGCTGGCCCGCGTCGTCCCAGCTGGACATCGGCGGCATCACCACCGCACGCGGCCAGGAGCACTTCGCGCTGCTCTTCATGGGCATCGCGAACGGCTTGGGGTCCCACACGTTCAACATCAAGGTCGTCCCCCGCCCAGCCGCGTGACGCCCCGGTCTACGAGAAGTCGTACACCGTGAAGTCCGCGACCGGCCGGTACCCGATCCGCTGGTACAGGCCGTTGCTGGTCGGGTTCGCCAGGTCGGTGAAGAGGAGTACCTCCTTCACCCCGGCGGCGAGGGCGGCGCGGCTGACCTCGGCGGTCACCGCACCCGCGTAGCCCCGGCCGCGGTGCTGGGGCGGGGTGTAGACCGCGGAGACGCGCACCTGGCCGACGACCCGGGGGCTGGTGCCGGCCATGGCGACGGGCGTGCCGTCGGGGGTTTCCCAGAAGGTCATGCCGCCGCTCTCGATACGGGCGTCCGCCCACCCGGCGGCGTCCCGTACCGTGCCCAGGCCGACGGACTCGCTGAACTCGTCGTGCCAGCACATGAGTTGCGCGCGGTCCGCCTCGACGGCGACACGGGGGCCGCCGGGCGGCAGCGGCCGGGGCACGGTCAGGGTGCCGAGCCGGTAGAGGCGTTGCCGCTGCCGGAGCGTGGCCGCGGCGCCCGTGTGCCGCCGCCAGGCCTCGGTGAAGGCGGCGGCGGTGTCGCGGTCGGCGTTCACACCCGGCAGGCGCTGCCCGAGGGCGGCCAGTCGCGCGGCGAGGCCATCGGCGTCCGCGGGGGTGAGGGCGGTGAGGTTCAGCCAGTGCGGCGGCGTACGGAAGAGGGTCGCCCGGACCACGCCGTCCCGTTCCAGTACGCCGAACTCCGGTGGCTCGTCGCCGTAGACGTGCGCCCCCTGCGTGCGCAGCGTTTCCGTCACGGTCAACGGGACGGTGTGCATGGCCGGCCGGGAGCGGAGGAAGGCGCCCGCGCGGGCCAGGAAGTCGTCGAGGTCATGGGTGAGGTGCCAGCCGCCGGTGTCCATGCCTCATGGTGCCGCCGGTCCGCGCCCCGGCACTTCCGAATTTCCTCCCGCTTCCGGTCCCGCCGGCTCCGGGTCCGTCGCCAGTCGGGCGTGCAGGTGGGCGTCGCGGAACGCGTCGTGCCGGTCCTCCTGGAAGATCGCCCCGCGCAGGGTGCCCTCGTACGGGAAACCGCAGCGCTCCGCGATCCGGCACGAGGCGTCGTGGCCGACGGCGTGGTCCAACTCCAACCGGTGCAGGCCGAGTTCGGTGAGGGCCCAGTGGGCGGCGAGCAGGAGGGCCCGGGTGGCGACGCCCTGGCCGCGGGCCTCGGGGAGCACCCAGTAGCCGACGCGGGCGACCTTCAGGTGGTACTTGATCTCGTTGACGCCGATGTGGCCCAGTGGCGTGTCGCTGCGCTCGTCGGCGATCCGGAACGACAGCGACGTGCCCTCCACGGCGCTCTGCTCCCGCGCGAGGAGCGACTCCCGGGCGCTCCTGCGGTCCGTGACCGGCCGCAGCGGGGTGTTCCAGCGGCGGAACTCGGGGTCCCGCATGCCGCGCAGCCACGTGTCGACGTCGGAGCCGGACCCGGCGTCCCAGGGGCGCAGGCGCAGGCCGTGGCCGTGGAGCTCCGGGTAGGGGTCGGGGCCGGTCAGGGAGTGGTCACGTATGGGCGCCATGGAGCCATTCAAGCGCGTGGGGCAGTGCGGTTCACCCGCCCGTGCCGTTCCCCCGCCCAGTGCTGTTCTCCCGGTCCAGCGCTGTTCTCCCGGTCCAGTGGATTTCCCCGCCCGCCGCTCCCCGCACGGGCCGGAAGACCGGGATCCCGTCCCGGAACGTCACCTCCAGATCCGCCCCGGCCGACAGGCCCCCTGCCGACAGACTCCCCGCCGGCAGACTCCCGGCCGACAGGCCCCCGGTCGGCGGATCCTCCGCGCCGACCACCTCCGTCATCATCCGCGGGCCCTCGGCCAGGTCCACCACGGCGGCGACGTACGGCGTGCGGCCGGCGAAGGGCGGCAGGTCGTTGCGGTGGACGACGGACCAGGTGTAGAGCGTGGCCCGGCCGCTCGCGGTCTCCCAGGTGACGTCCTCGCTCCAGCAGTGCGGGCAGAACTCGCGCGGGTAGTGGTGGGCCCGGCCGCAGGCGCGGCAGCGGCGGATCAGCAGCCTGCCCTCGGCTGCCGCGTCCCAGTACGTCCGGGTGAAGGCGTCGATCTCGGGCAGGTCGAAGCGGCCGGACATCAGAACAGCCCCAGCGCGCTGTCCAGCGACCACGTCTGCCAGGACATCCCGAACAGCCCGACCACCGACATCAGCGCCATCATCGAGTTCTGCCCCTGCTCGGCGACGTCGTGGACCATGAGCGTGAAGTAGAGGGCGTTGAGGAGGAACCCGCCGGCCAGGGCGATCGGCGTGAGGAATCCGGTGATCAGGCCGAGGCCGAGCGCGAGTTCCGCGTAGACGACGACGTACGCCATCACGCGCGGGTGCGGCGCGACGGCCACCTCGAAGCCCGAACGGACGGCCGTCCAGCGGTGCTTCGCGGCGATCCCGGCCGCCCACGCGATCCCGGTGCCCCGCTCGAACCAGGCCTTGCGGTCCTTGTGCCGCCAGCTCTCCAGCCACCACAGCCCGAGCCCGATCCGCAGTACGGCCAGCCATTCCGCTCCGGTGAGCCAGATCGTGTCCATGGATGCTCCCGCGCTGCCGCCCGACACCGGAATCTGACGGTACGTCAGATGCGGGCGGGCCAACAAGCCCTGGGAGCCGGCTGCGACCAGGCAGCCCGCCCCCTCCCCGGCAGCGAGGAAGCCCGGCGTCAGGAATGATCACCAGCCCGCCACAAGCAGGCCCGCTGCGCCACGATCCCCACCCCCTCCTCCTACAGCCGTGATCAATCCGAAACCAATTCCGGTCTTGACCGAGACCCATCAACCAGGGCCGTGGTTACGCTCCCGCTCATGGCCGACTCCACTCCCCCCACACACACCACCGCGCACCCCACACCCGACCGCCCCGTCTACGTCATCGGCGGCGGCCCCGGCGGACTCTCCGCCGCGTACGCGCTGCGCGCCCGGGGCATACGGGCCGTCGTCCTGGAGAAGTCCGACCATGTCGGGGCGTCCTGGCGCCGCCACTACGACCGACTGCACCTGCACACCACCCGCCGCCTGTCGGCCCTGCCCGGCCTGCCGATGCCCCGCCGGTTCGGGCGGTGGGTGTCCCGGGACGACGTGGTGCGGTACCTGGAGAAGTACGCCGAGCACCACCGCCTCGAGATCGTCACCGGCGTCGAGGTGTCCCGCGTCGAGCGCACGCCCGACGGCACCGGCTGGCTGCTGCACGCCACCGGCGGCCGGGAGCTGACCGGCGCCGCGGTGGTCGTCGCGACCGGCTACAACCACACCCCGCGCCTGCCGGACTGGCCCGGCCGCTCCGCCTTCACCGGCGAGCTCCTGCACGCCGGGCAGTACCGCAACGGCAAGCCCTACGCCGGCCGGGACGTCCTCGTCGTCGGCGTCGGCAACACCGGTGCCGAGATCGCCGTGGACCTGGTGGAGAACGGTGCCTCCCGGGTCCGGCTGGCCGTGCGCACCGTCCCGCACATCGTGCGCCGCTCGACCGCCGGCTGGGCCGCCCAGTACAGCGGCATCCTCGTCCGCCGGCTGCCGGTCGCCCTCGTCGACCGGCTCTGCCGGGTGCAGGCCAGGTTGGCCCTGCCCGACCTGTCGGCACACGGACTGCCGCGCCCCGACACCGGGCTGTACACCAGGGTGAAGCAGGGGGCGATCCCGGTGCAGGACGTCGGTCTGATCGACGCCGTGCGCAAGGGCAGGGTGGAGATCGTGGCCGCCGTGGACAGCTTCGAGGACGGCGGCAAGATCCTGCTCGCCGACGGCACCCGGATCTCCCCGGACGCCGTGATCGCCGCCACCGGGTACGTCCGCGCCCTGGAACACCTGGTCGGCCACCTCGACGTGCTCGACGCCCGCGGCAGGCCCGTCGTCCACGGCGCCCGCAGCCCGAAGACCGCCCCCGGCCTGCACTTCACCGGCTTCACCAACCCCATCAGCGGCAACCTCCGCGAGATGGCGATCGACGCGGTGAAGATCGCGAAGGCCATCGCCCGGGACGGCTCGGGGAGCGTGTCCCGGCTGCCGGGCTAGGGCCTGTTGTTTGGATCAGGTCGCAGGGAAGTGACGGTGGTGTTCAGTGCCGGTGAGCGGGGTCATGGGGGTACCTCCCTGCTCGAGCGAAGTCGAGAGCTTGGGGGAGTCGGCAACCGACGACAACGCGGCAGATGTGCGTGCCAGACCCCGCGTCTGCGGCGTGATCCAAACAACAGCCCCTAGTAGTGCTTGGGGAGGGTCAGCGCGTCAGTAACGCGGTGGTCAGGGCTGTCGCCGTAGTGTGCTTGCGCATGCAGGGGTCCTCGGGAGGTCGTGGGGTCGGTGGTGGGTCAGCCGCGCAGGGTCGCGCCGAAGGCCGGGGTGCCGGTGGTGGAGATGCCGAACTTCGCGGGGCCGTAGGTCCTTGCGGTCGACGTGGTCGCCGACTTCAGCCACCAGAGGGCGCCGTCGCCGGAGTTCTCGCCGGGGGCAGCCGCCGTCAGGTCGGCCTTGCCGCCTTCGTCGTGTCGGAGAGGACGACGCGGGCGCCGAAGCGGTCGCCCGACTCGGCCGTGTCGGGGACGCCGGAGGTGGACTGGGAGAGGGTGACCGCGCCGGTCGGCGACCAGCCGACGCTCATGCCGCGGAGCAGGGTCACCGTGCCGGTGTCCTCGGCGCCGCCGAAGGACTCGTACGGCGCGCCGACGGCCAGGTCGCCGTAGCCGTCACCGGTGAAGTCGCCGATGGCGACGCCGCCGCCGAAGCCGTCGCCGGGCTCCGCGGTGCCGGGGACACCGGAGGCGTCCTGGGTGATCGTCCCGGTGGAGCGGGCGTTGACCCACTGGGACTCGGGGGCGCCCAGCACGAGCGTCGCCTTGCCGCCGAGCGCCCCGGAGGGGTCGGCGGAGGGCTCGCGGTGGTTGCCGATCAGGAGGTCGGCGCGGCCGTCCTTGGTGACGTCGCCGACGGCGGAGACATAGCCGCCCGGCACGTACTCCATCCAGCCGAGGAAGTCGAGGACGCGGGTGTCGGCGACCGCTGTGAGCGCGTCGTCAGTGCCCTTCTTGCGGCCGTGGACGACGAGGCTGTCGAAGCCCTGGCCGTAGATGTCGCCCGCCGACAGGTACTCCACGCCGTACGCCGGGTCGTAGGGCTTCGGCGCGTTCGCCATCGACGCGGCCCGCGGGCCTCCGTCGGCGCCGCCCGCCCTGGTGTACGGGCCCTGGAGGATGACGAGGTCGGCGGCGCCCCTGCCGCCCATCGCCACGTCGATCTTGTCGTTGTCGTCGAAGTCGCCGATGGCGAGGGCCTGGCCGAGGCGGTCGGTGTAGGTATCGCCGCCGGCAAGGGTGAGGGAACCCGACAGGCCCGACGTGCCGCCCCAGACGACCTGGACCATGCCGTCGTCGGTGTCGCTGCTCCGTTCCTCGCCCGGTGTGCCGACGACCAGGTCCGCGTAGCCGTCCTTGTTCAGGTCGGCCGAGGCCACCGCCGTACCGAAGCCGTCGCCGGACTCGGCGCTGTCCGGCACACCGGTCGTGTTCTGGGTGAGGAGCTTGTACTTGGCCGTGCTCGGGCCCGTCGAGCCGCCGTAGACGACCGTCACCGCGCCGGCCTTGGTCTTGCCGCCGACCGTTGCGCCGGGGGCGCCGATCGCCAGGTCGCGGTAGCCGTCGCCGTTGAAGTCGTATGGGGCGGCCGGACCAGCCGCGTGGGCGGTGGGCGCGGTCAGCGCAAGCGTGCTCGTGAGCAGGCCGACGGCCATGAGGAACGGACGAGTGCGCAAGGGAACTCCAGAAGGGAGCCAGGAGCCGGGGTCCCGCCGCCTGGGCGTCGGCCCAACTGCCGTGTGACGTGGGACGTGAGAGATCTGCCACTAGAAGACCAGCGATGGTGCAGGAGGGTTGTACGGGAGTTCGGTGAACTTCTGGGGTAAGGGCAGGGAGCCTTCGTCAGCCGCCCAGTGCCGTTCCGAACCCCGGTGCTCCCGAGGTCGACACTCCCAGCGCCGACGGGCCGAAGGACTTCGCGCCCGATGTGGTCGCCGACTTCAGCCACCACACCGCGCCGTCGCCCGCGTTCTAGTAGTGCTTCGTTGGGTTTGGGCTTTGGTTCTGCGTGTGGTGAGGGGGCGGCCGCAGGTGGCGCAGGTACCGGTCCAGCACCTCAGCAGGTCCTGGAGTGCGTCCAGGACCTGGTAGAGGGTCAGGCCGACGTGTGCTTTTGGGTCGAGCCGCCGAAGGGTGAGGAAGGTCTGGGTGGCGGTGACGAGGGTGACGTGATGGTGCCAGCCGCGCCAGGTGCGGCCTTCGAAGTGGTCCAGGCCCAGGCCGTGCTTGAGCTCGCGGTAGTCGTGCTCGATCCGCCAGCGCATCTTCGCCCACCGCACCAGGTCGGCGACCGGGGTGGTGGCCGGCAGGTCGGTCATCCAGTAACCGGTCGGCTCAGCCGCTGCTGCTCGACCAGCAGGGTCCGCAGCGGCAGCACACCGTTCCAGCGGCTGCGTCCGCCAGCCGCTTCCTGAGCGGTTCGGGTGGCTTCCTTGCCCGAGGGCCGCACTTCGAGCACAGCGAAGTGCGAGGTCATCGTGCCCTTGCTGCCCTGTCGCCAGGTGACCGGCTCGAAGCGGGTATCGGAGTCGACAAACGCGGTCAGTGGCTTGGCGGCCTCGCGGTAGCGGGGCAGGGTGGGTGGTCCCAGCCCGCCGTATGCGGGCTGCCACGGCCTCACGAGTGACTTCCTGAAACGCGAGCACATCCGGGCCCTGACGCCGGACTTCCTGCGCCAGCACCGCCCGCCGACTCGCGCCGTCGGCGTACTGCGGTGCCAGCACATTCATGGTCATCAACCGCATACCGGAGGCCACCTCACTCATCCCTTCAACGTGGCATCGAACGCCCCTTCTCATGCACCGGGTTCGGACGATTCGCCGGACCAGCGGCAACTTCGCCCGCTCCCGACCATTCCTGACGTCATGTCAGTTCAGATAATCTGACAGAGCGTCAGTTAGCGGCTGTCTCACAGGAGCGGGCGGAACGATGCTTGGATCGACCCACGGCACCCTCACCACCGACTCCCGCCGGGCCCGGGCCATCGCCTGTGGCGAGCGGTCCGGACCCGCCGTGCACGGCAGGCCGGCCCAGGTGGGCGACCTCGATGTCAGCGGGCGTCCGCTGCACGCCGACGTCCCCGATCTGGACCGCTTCTTCCGCCCCCGCTCGATCGCCGTGATCGGCGCCTCGGACGCCGAGGGGCGCCCCAACACCGGCATCACCCGGCAACTGGCCGACTGGGCCGAGCGGGTCGGGGCCCGGCTGTATCCGGTGCATCCCAGCCGTCCGTCCGTCTTCGGTCTTCCCTGCTCCCCTTCCGTCGCGGACCTGCCCGAGCAGGTCGATCTGGCCGTCGTCCTCGTCGGTGATCCCCTGCCGGTGATCGAGGAACTGGCCGAGGCCAAGGCGCGGTTCGCCGTCGTCTTCGCTTCCGGGTTCGCCGAGACCGGGCCGGAGGGCGAGGCCGCCCAGCGGCGACTGGCCGCCGCCGTCGAGCGGTCCGGGCTGCGGCTACTGGGGCCGAACACCAACCTCAACGCCTTCGAGCGGTTCCGCGACGACCTGGAAGGGCCGGCGATCGCGCTGATCACCCAGTCCGGCCACCAGGGCCGCCCCGTCTTCGCCCTCCAGCAACTCGGCATCCGCCTCTCCCACTGGGCGCCCACCGGCAACGAGGCCGACCTGGAGACCGCCGACTTCCTCTCCTACTTCGCCGAGCAGCCCGAGGTCGGCGCCATCGCCTGCTACCTGGAAGGGCTGAAGGACGGCCGCTCCTTCCTGCTCGCCGCCGACCGGGCCGCCCGGCGCGGCGTGCCGGTCGTCGCGGTCAAGGTCGGCCGCACCGAGACCGGCGCCCGCACGGCCGCCTCCCACACCGGCAAGCTGACCGGCGCGGACGCGGTGGTGGACGCGGCGCTACTGCAGTACGGCGTGATCCGGGTCGACGGGCTCGACGAACTCCAGGACACCGCCGCCCTGCTGGCCCGGGCCCGGCCGCCGCGCGCCGACGGGGTCGTCGTCTATTCGATCTCGGGCGGCACGGGCGCGCACGTCGCCGACCTGGCGACCGAGGCGGGCCTGCGGCTGCCGGTGCTGTGCGAGGCGAAGCAGGCCGAGCTGCACCAGTGGATACCGGAGTACCTCAGCGTCGCCAACCCCGTCGACAACGGCGGCCATCCGGTCGGTGACCGGCGCGGCCGGAAGATCATCGACGCGCTTCTCGACGACCCGGAGGTGGGCGTGCTGGTCTGCCCGATCACCGGGCCGTTCCCCCCGCTCAGCGACCGGCTCGTCCGGGACCTGGTGGACGCGGCCGAGCACACGGACAAGCTGGTGTGCGTGGTGTGGGGGTCGCCGGTCGGCACCGAGCCGGCCTACCGCGAGGTCCTGCTCGGCTCCTCGCGCGTGGCCACCTTCCGCACGGTCGGCAACTGCCTCACGGCCGTCCGCGCCTACCTGGCCCACCACCGCTTCACGACCGGCTACCGCTCCCCCTTCGACGAGGCCCCGCGCACCCCCTCGCCGTCCTACCGCAAGGCGCAGGCGCTCATGCAGCCCGGACAGCAGCTGAGCGAGCACGCGGCGAAGCAGTTGCTGCGGGCGTACGGCATCCGCGTGCCGCGCGAGCAGCTGGTGACCAGCGCGGCGGCGGCCGTCCGCGCGGCCGGGCTCGTGGGCTACCCGGTCGTCATGAAGGCCTCGGGCGCCCGGATCGCCCACAAGACCGAGCTGGGCCTGGTGAAGATCGGCCTGACCTCGGCCAGCCAGGTCCGCGACGCCTACCGGGAGCTGACCGACATCGCCCGCTACGAGGATGTCTCCCTGGACGGCGTGCTGGTCTGCCAGATGGTCGAGCAGGGCGTCGAGACGGTCGTCGGCGTCACCCACGACGACCTGTTCGGCCCGACCGTGACCGTCGGGCTCGGCGGTGTCCTCGTCGAGGTGCTGCGCGACACGGCCGTAGGGGTGCCGCCCTTCGGGGAGGAGCGGGCGCGGGACATGCTCGCGGGGCTGCGCGGGCGGGCCCTGCTCGACGGGGTCCGGGGGCGGCCACCGGCGGATCTGGACGCGCTCGTCGAGGTCGTCCTGCGCGTGCAGCGCATGGCACTGGAACTCGGGGACCGGCTCGCGGAGCTGGACATCAATCCGCTGATGGTGCTGCCGCAGGGGCAGGGCGCCGTGGCGCTGGACGCGCTGGCGGTGTGCGGCCGATGACGGGACCCGAGGTGCTGCACACCACCGGCGGCCACGTCCTCTCCCTCACCCTCAACCGGCCCGAGGCACTGAACGCCCTCACTCCCGACCAACGCGAACGCGTCATCCACCTGCTGTCCGGCGCCTCCGCCGACCCCGCCGTACGAGCCGTGGTGCTCACGGGCACGGGCCGCGGTTTCTGCGCGGGCGCGGACCTGCGGGGCACCGGCGCCGTGACGGGCGAGCGGATCGCCGGGGACGTCGCACGCACCCTGCGCACCGGCGCCCAGCGCCTGATCGCCGCCGTCCTCGACTGCGAGAAGCCGGTGATCGCGGCGGTGAACGGCACGGCGGCCGGCCTCGGCGCGCATCTCGCGTTCGCCTGCGACCTCGTCCTCGCGGCCGAATCGGCCCGGTTCATCGAGGTGTTCGTACGGCGCGGACTGGTCCCCGACGGCGGCGGCGCCTACCTCCTCCCCCGCCTCGTCGGCCCACAGCGCGCCAAGGAGCTGATGTTCTTCGGCGACGCGCTCACCGCGGCCGACGCGGAGCGGATGGGGTTGGTGAACCGGGCCGTCCCGGACGGCGACCTGGACAAGACGGCCCGCGCCTGGGCCGAACGCCTCGCCGCCGGCCCGACCCGCGCCCTCGCCCTGACCAAGCAGCTCGTCAACGCCTCCCTCGACACCGACCGTACGACCGCCTTCGCCGCGGAGGCCGCCGCGCAGGAGATCAACATGACGACGGCGGACGCGCAGGAGGGCGTACGGAGCTTCGTGGAACGCAGGAGCCCGGAGTACCGGGGCCGCTGACCTTCCTATCTGACGATCCGTCAGCTTCAATGGTGGATGTGATGGGACAAGCAGGGGTGGCGGAAGCCGCCGTCCGCTACCTCAGGTCGGTCCGCGCCACCGCGCCGGAGCCCGTCGAGCCGCTGCCGCGCCCCGAGTTGCGGTGCGTCGGCGACGACGAGCGCGCCCCTCTGGACGCGCGTGAATTCCGCCGTGTCCTCGGGAACTTCGCGACGGGCGTGGCCGTTGTCACGGCACCACCCGCCACCACCGGCGACTCCCCTGCCGGTTTCGCCTGCCAGTCCTTCACCTCCCTCTCCCTCGACCCGCCCCTCGTGGCCTTCATGGTCGGCCGTACGTCGACGACCTGGCCGCGGATCGCGCGGGCCGGTGCCTTCTGCGTGAACGTCCTGTCCGCCGGCCAGGCCGAGCTGTGCCGTGCCTTCGCCGTGAGCGGCGCGGACAAGTTCGCGGGCGTGGCGTACGACGCGGCGCCCGTGTCGGGCTCGCCGCGCCTGTCGGGTGCCGTCGCCTGGATCGACTGCGCGATCCACGCCGTCCACACCGGCGGCGACCACCTGATCGTGGTCGGCCGGGTGAACGCCCTCGGCACGGGCGACGACGCCCCGCAGGGACCGCTGCTCTTCCACCGAGGACGCTTCACAGGCTTGACGGACTGACCCGGTCCGGTCACCCAGTCACCCGACGGGGCCAGCCGCCACAGGGACGTCACCTCGGCGGCCCGCACGGCATGCAGCGGATCACCCGTGTCCCGCACGCGCGGATGCCGCGGACGCGTATCCAGACGGTCGACCACGCGCAGCCCTGCCGCCTCAATGGCGCTCAGCAGCTCCTCCCGGCTGCGCAACCCGAGGCCTTCGGCCAGGTCGGACAGGACGAGCCAGCCCTCACCGCCGGGTTCCAGCCGTCCGGCGAGCCCGTCGAGGAAGCCGTGGAGCATGCCGCCGTCGGCGTCGTAGACACCGAGGTCGAGGTCGGAGGCGGGCCGGGCCGGGATCCAGGGCGGGTTGCAGACGACGAGGTGGGCGCGCCCTTCCGGGTACAGGCCGGGCCCGGTGACGCGGACCGTCCGGCCGAGCCCCAACCGCCGTACGTTGTCCCGGGCACAGTCCCGCGCCCGCGCGCTCACATCCGTCGCCACGACCTGCCCGACCCCCCGCCGGGCCAGCACGGCGGCGAGCACGCCGGTGCCCGTCCCCAGGTCGAACGCCGTACGCACGCCCCCGCCACACGGCAACGGCGCCCGCGCCACGAGATCGACGTACTCCCCCCTGGTCGGCGCGAACACCCCGTAATGCGGATGAACCCGCGCCTCCAACGCGGGGACGTGCACCCCCCTCTCCCGCCACTGCCGAGCACTGACCACCCCCAGCAGCTCCGTCAGCGCGACGGCCACAGGCCCGTCAGCCGGCCCGTACGCCTCGTCACACGCCCGGCGCACATCAGGCGCCCGGCGCAGCGCCAAGGCGTGATCCTCCAACACGACCAGCAACTTGCCGAGCACACGGGCGCGGTGGGCACGGAACCGACGTTGCAGACGGAAGGTCTCGGCCGGCGCCGGCGCCGCACCGGGCGCGCTACGGCCGACCCGGCGATCCATCGCCCGCAGCAACTGCCGGGCGTTGTGGAAGTCCCCGCGCCACAGCAACGCGGTGCCCTCGCAGGCCAGGCGGTAGGCGACGGAGGCCCGCATCCGATCGTCGGCGACAACGACCCGGCGGGGCAGCGGCAGGCCCGACTCAGAGTGAAAGCGGGCGGAACGGGGTTGAGCCTCGATCCAGTGGATCGTGGACACGGCAAACTCCTCGGAAGGCCGAACGTGAGCGAACGCGCGAAGTCACGACGACCACGTCACCGAGGACCATGCCGAGTGTCATCAACTGGCCTTTCGAGGCAGCGAAGTAGTTGAACACAGGGGGAAACCAGCCCCTGGCTTCAAGAATAGGCCGAACCCGCGCCCCGACACCCCACCTGCGGACAGCCGCCGCCCCACCACCCACACGCCGATCGCCGCTTACTCCACCCGGTGTGCAGGCGAGGCGCGCCCGCGCCACCCTGTCGCCGAGCAACCGGGCAACGGACCGAAGGGAGCGCCGGCCTGGCCACCCGCCTTTCCGGGCCGCTCGCTCGCTTCTCTCCCGTGCTGGAGCGGCCTGGGTCAAGGGTGGCCCGCAGGGCCATCGCCGAAGGCGACGCGCAGCGCCCTTGAGGCAGGCCGCGGAAGCACGACACTGGCAAAGAAGCGGGCGGCCCCGACAGTTACTTTCCGACGTACGCACCGATCAGGCCACCCTGACGCCGAACAGCCGCGAGTGCTTGCCTTCCCCAAGGGGTACGCCTCAGGATTCCCGCGCTTCGGAGGATGCGACTCGTACCCGTCCGGGCCATCGAGAACCAGAACACCTTGCTCGCGCAGCACGGCGATCGCACGAGCCACCGCGGGCTGCGCACCCTCGCCGGAGCGCTCTGCGGCGACGAGCGCCCGATCCGCGGCGAGGGCTGCTGGGATCGCGGTCGTTTCGCCGTACCTGGGGGATCCCGCAGCCGCACGGGTTACGGACCGTACTCGCCTATCGGCAGGAACGGCTCGGTCAGGACGACATCGCAGGGCACGTGGCCCCCCGCGGTGGTACTGCCAGGTCGATGAGGTAGCTGTCCACGGCGTTCTCCATGCACGGGCCGCTGGTGACGCTGCCGTGCCCGTGGCCCTCGTAGGTGAGGAGCACGCCGCTGCGGCCGAGCTGGCGGGCCACCGAGACCGCCCACGGGTAGCCGGTGGCGGGGTCGTGCAGCGCGTTGGACAGCAGGATCGGCGGGGCGCCGTGGGCGTCCAGGCGGTGCTGCGGGTTGGTGGTCGGCGCGCCCAGACACGCCGCCACCATGTGGATCGGCAGCAGGTAAGGCAGGTCAGGCGCGGTCCTGTTCATCATGGCGACGAGTGAGGCGTACTCCTGGTGGTCGCGCACCGGCAGGTGCCAGTCCGAGCAGAAGACCGGGGTGGCCGGAGGCAGCGGCGCTGTCGTGGTGGGCGACGCGGGCAGCGGCGTGCTCGCGTCCATCCCCGCGATCCCCGTGGCCAGACCCGCGTAGTCGGCCGCGTAGAACTTCCGGAACGCGATCTTGTTGACCAGGTCCGAAGACGACAGCGAGGTGCCCGGCTTCGCCGGGTCCTCCAACTCGCCGTGCCCGGCCCGGGCCAACAGGCCCTGCCAGACGGTGCGGACGTCGCGGCCGTGCAGCGCGCAGTCCGCGGCACCGTCGCACCACCTCACGAACTCCTGGAACGAATCCTCTGCCGTGGCCGCCGCGGACCGCAGGAAGTCACGGGTGGTCGGCACGCTGTGGTCCATGACGCTCTCCAGCACCATCGCGCGCACGCGGCGCGGGTAGGTCTCGGCGTACTGAGCGCCGAGCAGCGTGCCGTACGAGCTGCCGTGGAAGGTCAGTTTCCGCTCGCCCAGGGCGGCCCGCAGGGCGTCCAGGTCCCGGACCGTCTGGGCGGTGTCAAGGTGGTCGAACACCGGGCCGGTACGCGCCCGGCAGTCCGCACGGAGCCGCCTGTTGTACGCCACGGTGGCGTCGAAGTCCGCCTGGCTCTTCAGCTCCGGTGACGGCCGCTCGGCAAGCAGGTCGCCGGAGCAGGTCACCGGGTTGCTGCGGCCCACGCCGCGCGGGTCGAAGCTGACGATGTCGAATCTGCGGCGGACCTCGGGGCTGAAGCGGCTGATACGGCGCACCACCGTCTCCACACCCGAGTCGCCCGGCCCGCCGGGGCCGAACACCATCGAGCCGACGCGTGCGCCGGGGTCGGTGGCCTTGCGGCGGGCCACGGCCAGGTCGAGTCTCGGCCCGGCCGGGCGGGCCCAGTCGACCGGAACCGAAAGAGTGGCGCACTCGGCTCCCGGCTCTGCCGGGCCGGCACACGGTGCCCACCGCAGGGCCCCGCTGGCAGACGGCGACGCATGGACCGCGGGAGCGGCGAGACCGGTGATGACGGCCATGGCGGCTCCCACGGCCATGGCGGTTCCCACAGTCATGGCCGTGCCCCGTGCCGCGATGCCCCGCACTGCGGATCTGCCCCTTAACGGCATGGATCCTCCTCGTGAAGAGAGCGGTTGTGTCAGGCGTGCAGACCCGGCCGGGGCACCGTCGTCACGTTAGGCGCGCTGCCGCCCATGTGGTGCCCTCGTCAGGGGCTTTTCGGGGTCGGGTCGGGGACCGCTCAGGGGCGATCGGGGCTCAGGGCGAAAAGCGGCAGCAGAGCAGACACAGCAGGCACTGAGCCCGGATCAGGCCGCGGCCGCCACACTCCCGGCCCGCCGCCGAATCACCAACGCCATCAACGCCGCCGCCGCACACAACCCCCCGGACGCGTACCACACCACGTCGTACGACCCGAACGTGTCCCGCGCGACGCCGCCCAGGAAGGCGACGAGGGCCGCGCCGATCTGGTGGGAGGCGAGGACCCAGCCGAAGACGATCGCGCTGTCCTCGCCGTACTGCTCGCGGCACAGGGCGAGGGTGGGCGGGACGGTGGCGACCCAGTCGAGGCCGTAGAAGACGATGAAGAAGATCATCGGCGGGTGGACGCTGGGCGCCAGCAGGATCGGCAGGAACATCAGGGACACGCCTCGCAGCGCGTAGTAGACGGCCAGCAGGCGGCGCGGCTCGAAGCGGTCCGTGAACCAGCCGGAGGCGATCGTGCCGACGACGTCGAAGACGCCGATGACGGCGAGCAGCGAGGCCGCGGCCGTGACCGGCATGTGGTGGTCGTGGGCCGCGGGGATGAAGTGGGTCTGGATCAGGCCGTTGGTGGAGGCACCGCAGATCGCGAAGGTGCCCGCGAGCAGCCAGAACGGGCCGGTGCGCGCGGCCGAGAACAGCACCGTGAGCGCGCGCCGCGCGGCGCCGGGAACCGGTGCCGGCTTCGGTACGAACTCCACCGCCCCGTACGGCTTCTGGCCCACGTCGGCCGGGTGGTCGTGCAGCAGGAGCCACACGAACGGCACGACCGCGAGCGCGGCGAGCGCGACCGTCACGGCCGCCGGGCGCCAGTCGTGCCGCTCGATGATCCAGGACAGCAGCGGCAGGAAGATCAGCTGGCCGGAGGCGGAGGCGGCGGTGAGGATGCCGCTGACCAGGCCGCGCCGCTCGGTGAACCAGCGGTTGGTGACGGTCGCCGCGAACGCCAGCGCCATCGAGCCCGAGCCGAGGCCGACCAGCAGCCCCCAGCACAGCATCAGCTGCCAGGCCGCCGTCATCCACACGGTGAGCCCGGAGCCGAGCGCGATCACGGTCAGGGCGACCGCTACGACCCGGCGGATGCCGAAGCGGTCCATCAGGGCCGCCGCGAACGGGGCCGTCAGACCGTACAGCGCGAGGTTGACGGAGACCGCGGCGCCGATCGTGCCGCGCGACCAGTCGAACTCGTCGTGCAGCGGGTCGATGAGCAGACCCGGCACGGAACGGAAGGCGGCGGCGCCGATGATCGTCACGAAGGTGACGGCGACGACGAACCAGGCGCGGTGCACACGACGACGGCGGCTGGACTTCGGCGGCTGCTCGACGGCCGCTGCTTCGGTTGTCTGGGTCACGACATAGAGCTTCCGGTCTGCGCGTCATCGCAGCGAGTGGCCCGGAGGACAGCGTTCGCTAGGATCGGGCCATGACCTCGGCCACCCACTCCGCTCCGGACACGGCTCCCGGCGCCCGCCCGCACCGCGTCGTCGTCCTCGCCCTCGACGGCCTGCTCCCCTTCGAACTGGGCATCCCGCACCGCATCTTCGGCCGCCCCAAGGACGCTCACGGACGGCCCCTGTACGAGGTCGTGACCTGCTCGGTCCGGCAGCCGGGCCCGGTCGGCACGGACGCCGACTTCGCCATCCACGTGACCCACGGCCCCGAGGCCCTGGCCACCGCCGACACGGTGATCGTCCCGTCGTCGTACGAGCTGGGCCCGGTCTACGACGAGGGCGTGCTGACCGACGAACTGGCCGCGGCGCTCACCCACCTGCGCCCCGGCACCCGGCTGGCCTCCATCTGCACCGGCGTCTACGTCCTCGCCGCCGCCGGCCTCCTCGACGGCCGCCCGGCGACCACCCACTGGGCCGAGGCCGAGCGCCTCCAGCGGCTCTTCCCCAAGGTCGAGGTCGACCCGGACGTGCTGTTCATCGACGACGGCGACATCCTCACCTCGGCCGGCGTCGCCGCCGGCATCGACCTGTGCCTGCACATGGTGCGCCGCGACCACGGCGCCGCCGTCGCCAACGACGTGGCCCGCCGTACGGTCGTACCGCCCCACCGCGAGGGCGGGCAGGCGCAGTACATCGCCCGGCCGGTGCCCGACCCGCAGCAGGCGTCCACCACCACCGCCCGCGCCTGGGCCCTGGGCCGCCTCCACGAGCCGATCCAGCTGCGCGACATGGCCGCCCAGGAGTCCATGTCGGTCCGCACCTTCACGCGCCGCTTCCGCGAGGAGACCGGCGTCAGCCCCGGCCAGTGGCTCACCCAGCAGCGCGTGGAGCGGGCCCGGCACCTGCTGGAGTCCACCGACCGCTCCGTCGACCAGGTGGCCCAGGACGCCGGCTTCGGCACGGCCCAGTCGATGCGCCAGCACCTCCAGGCGGCCCTCGGCGTCACCCCCACCGCCTACCGGCGCACGTTCCGGGCGGAGAACGGCAAGGCCCCTGCCCTCGGAAGGTGAGCAACGGCCCCCTGCCCTCGGATCCTGAGCAACGGCCCCCTGCCCTCAGAACGTGAGCACGGCCCGGGCCACCCGCCCCGCCTCCGCGTCCGCCGCCGCCTTCTCGAACTCCTCGACCGGGCAGGTCCTGGTGACGAGTTCGTCGAGCAGCAGGCGGCCCTCGCGGTACAGGTCGGCGTACAGCGCGATGTCCCGCTGCGGGCGGGAGGAGCCGTAGCGGCAGCCCAGGACGGACTTGTCCAGGTACAGGGAGGAGACGCGGAAGGACGCCTCGGCCGTGGCCGGGGGCACCCCGAGCAGGATCGCCTGGCCGTGCCGGTCCAGCGCGTCGATCGCCTGGCGGATCAGCTCCACCCGGCCGACGCACTCGAAGGCGTGGTCCACCCCCAGGGGCAGGAGGTCGCGCAGCCCCTCCGCCGACGTCAGGAAGTCCGTCGCGCCGAACCGGCGCGCCGCCTCCTCCTTCGCCGGGTTGGCGTCCACGGCCACGATCCGCGACGCGCCCGCGAGCCGCGCCCCCTGGAGCACGTTCAGACCGATCCCGCCCGTCCCGATCACCAGGACGCTGTCGCCCCGGTCCACCCGCGCCCGGTTCAGTACGGCGCCCACACCGGTCAGCACCCCGCACCCGATGAGCGCGGCCGACGTCAGCGGGATGTCCTCGGGGATGCGGACCGCCTGTACGGCCTTCACGACCGTGTGCTCCGCGAAGGCCGAGTTGGACGCGAACTGGTGGACCGGCAGGCCGCCGTGGCGGAACGGCCGGCCCGGGCGGCCGATGGCGTGCCGGCACATGGTCGGCCGTCCCCGGTCGCACTCCGGACACGTGCCGCAGTTGGCGAGCGTGGACAGCGCCACATGGTCACCGGGCACTACATGGGTGACGCCCCCACCCACCGCCTCCACGATCCCGGCACCCTCATGGCCCAGCACCACAGGAACCGGGAAAGGTATGGTCCCGTCCACCACCGACAGATCGCTGTGACAGAGCCCGGCCGCCGCGACCGCGACCCGCACCTCGCCCGGCCCCGGCTCCCGCACCTCCAGGTCCGTCACGACCCGGACCTGCTTCCCGTCGAAGATCACGCCTCGCATCACACGGCCCCCTTGGGCTCCCTGGGCAGACCGAGCACGCGCTCGGCGATGATCGTGCGCTGGATCTGGTCCGAGCCGCCGTAGAGGGTGTCGGCCCGGGAGAACAGGAACAGGTGCTGCGCCGCGTCCAGTTCGTACGGCGCCGAGGCCGACCAGGCGACGGGCCCCACCCCCGCCGCCGCGCCCCGGACCAGCACCGCCAGCTCCCCGAGCCGCTGATGCCAGCCGGCCCACAGCAGCTTGGCCACGCTCGGCGCGCCCGGATCGGCCGAACCCCCCAGGGTGCGCAGGGCATTCCAGCGCATCGTGCGCAGCTCGGCCCACTGCCGTACGAGCCGTTCCCGTACGACGGGATCGCGGGCCGCGCCCGACTCCACGGCCGCCCGCACCACTTCGCCCAGTTCCTCGGCGAACCCGATCTGCTGGGCCAGTGTGGACACGCCCCGCTCGAACCCGAGCAGGCTCATGGCCACGCGCCAGCCGTTGCCCTCCCCGCCGACGACGTGCTCGGCGTGCGCGCCGTCGAAGAAGACCTCGTTGAAGTCGCTGGTGCCGGTCAGCTGCCGGATGGGACGGACCTCGATCCGCCCCGGCTGGTCCATGGGGACGAGCAGGAAGGTCAGCCCGTGGTGGCGTACCGAGCCGGGTTCCGTCCTGGCCAGCACGAAGCACCAGTCCGCCTCGTGCGCGAGCGAGGTCCAGATCTTCTGCCCGGTGACGCGATACGCCCGGCCCGCACGCACCGCCGCCGTCCGGACCCCGGCCAGGTCCGACCCGGCACCGGGTTCGCTGTACCCCTGGCACCACAGCTCCGCACCGGCGGCGATCGGGGGCAGGAAGCGGGACTTCTGCTCCTCGGTGCCGTGGGCGATGAGCGTGGGCGCGAGCAGGTTCTCCCCGATGTGCCCCGAGCGCGGGGGCGCGGCCGACCGGGCGTACTCCTCCGCCCAGACGACCTGCTGGGTGAGGGTGGCGGTGCGGTTCCCGTACCCGGACGCGCCCCACCCGAGCCCGATCCAGCCGGCCGAGCCGAGGGTGCGTTCCCAAGTACGGCGATCGTCACCGGGTTTGGCGTGCGAGACGAGCCAGTCCCGGGCTTCCCTGCGGAACGTCTCGTCCTCCGGACCGAAGCCGAAGTCCATCGGAGTCCTCCTCTCGACACGGCAGGGGTGCGAGCCCTCAGGGGCGCGGGGAACTGCGCGACAAGCCGCAACGAACCCGCACCCGCCACACCACACCCGCCCCCGAGCTAGTGGGCGTTCGGCCGCTCCCCTCCCCGCGCAGCCCTCTCCATCGCCTCCACCCGCTCCAACATCGGCATCGGATCCACCCCCACCGACCCGGGCAGGAACTCCGCGATCCTCTCCACGGTCCAACCGCCGGCGGCATACGCGGCCCGCAACTCCCTCGGCTGCGCCCACACCGCGATCTTCGGCCCGGCGACCGTGTACACCTGACCGGTTATCCCCTGCCGAGAGGCCTGGTCGGACAGCAGATACACCACCAGCGCGGCGACATCCTCCGGCTCCCCGATCTCCGCCAGCTCCATCGGCACCCCCGCCGACATCCGGGTCCGGGCGACCGGCGCCACCGCGTTCGCGGTCACCCCGTACTTGTGCAGCCCCAGCGCGGCGCTCCGCACCAGCGAGATGACCCCGCCCTTGGCCGCGCTGTAGTTCGCCTGCGACACCGACCCCTGATGGTTGCCGCTGGTGAACCCGATCAGCGTCCCCGCACGCTGTTTCCGCAGCACCGCCGAGGCCGCCCGGAACACCGTGAACGTCCCCTTCAGGTGGGTCGCGACGACCGGGTCCCACTCCTCCTCGGTCATGTTGAACAGCATCCGCTCGCGCAGGATCCCGGCCACGCAGACCACACCGTCCAGCCGCCCGTACGAGGACAGCGCCACGTCGACCACCCGCTGCCCGCCCGCCATCGTGGAGATGTCGTCGGCGACGGCCACCGCGTCCCCGCCCGCCGCCGTGATCTCCTTGACCACGGCCTCGGCGACCTCGCTGGTCGGTGAGGCGCCGTCGACCGCGACGCCGTAGTCGTTGACCACGACCCGCGCGCCCTCGGCCGCCGCCGCGCGCGCGACCGCCCGGCCGATGCCCCGCCCCGCGCCGGTGACGGCGACGACCTTGCCTGCCAAGAAGTTCCCCACGCCCGGCCCCTTCCCGCGCCACGGTTTCTGACGGACTGTTAGATTTCTCGGTTCCCGAATTCTACGACCCGTCAGATACGGGAAGACAAGCCCCTGGGGAGGACTCATGTCACTGCCGGACGCGTTCCACGACATCGCCAAGCGCGTGAACAACTGGGGCCGTTGGGGAGCCGACGACGAACTCGGCACACTGAACCTGATCACCGACGAGGTGGTCCGGGACGCCGCCACCGGTGTCCGCACCGGGCGCCGGATCCCGCTCGCGCTGCCCCTCCGGCAGGACGGCGTGCAGACCGGGATGATCCCGGGCCGCGTCAACCCGCTGCACGTCATGGTGCAGATCAACCAGGAGCTCTTCGGCCCGGGCACGGTCGCGTGCAGCGACGACGCCGTGACCATGGGGCTCCAGGCGGCCACCCACTGGGACGCGCTGCCCCACGTCTCGCACTCGGGCCGGCTCTACAACGGCCGTCCGGCGAGCAGCATCACCGCACACGGCGGCGCCGGGTTCGGCGGCATGGACAAGGTCCGGCACGTCGTCTCGCGCGGGGTGCTGCTCGACGTGGCCCGGGCCCGGGGCACGGACCGCCTGGACGGCGGGTACGCCGTCACGCCCGAGGACCTGGACGCCGCCGAGGAGCTGGCCGGTACGCGGGTGCGGGCCGGTGACATCGTGCTCGTGCGGACGGGGCAGGTCCAGGTCTGCCTGGCCGGGGACCGGCACGCGTACGCGTATCCGTCGCCGGGGCTGTCGCTCCGGACGCCGGAGTGGTTCCACGCGCGCGATGTCGCGGCCGTCGCCAACGACACCCTCACCTTCGAGGTGTTCCCGCCCGAGGTGGAGGACCTGTGGCTGCCGGTGCACGCCCTCCATCTCGTGGAGATGGGGATGCCGCAGGGCCAGAACTGGAATCTCGAAGAGTTGTCCACAGCCTGTGGAGAAACGGGCCGCTCCACGTTTCTGCTGGCGGCCACGCCCGAGCCGTTCACAGGGGCGACCGGGGCTCCCGTGGCCCCGGTCGCCGTCCTGTAGGCCATCCCCCTGAAGCTGGATGGCGGCGCCGCGCTGCTCGCCCCGAGCACGGCAGCGCGCGCCGCCACCCGACTCCGGCGCTCCCGCCCCGGCTCCCATGGCCCTGAAAGGAGCCGACGCCGAATCACGACTCACACTCGCCGAGGGCCACCGTCGTCGAGGCCCTCGCCGTCCCCTCACGGCGAATCGCTGCCCTCAAGCGTGAGCAACCGGTCACGACGCGTCAACGCCCGTTCGGGGATTTGTCGCTTATACGGCATTTATCGCAGGCGCGCACGGAAGCACATCCCGGCGCATCGCCGCATGCCATGACGAAACCGGCCGATCCGCCGTGCATCCGTGCCCCGGCCCCGCCGCAACTCCGCGCGGCATGTGCCGCCGTACACCGCGGGCCGTCCACGTCTGCGGCGCGGCCCCGACGACAGCCCCTAGGGCCTGTCGTTTGGATCAGGTCGCAGGGAAGTGACGGTGCTGTTCAGTGCCGGTGA
>NZ_BMWC01000017.1 GCF_014651035.1 Streptomyces lomondensis | reverse complement strand
CCCAGCGTGACCGCGATCAGCGCCCTGCTCATCGCAGGCGCGATCCTCGCCCTCGCCCTCGTGGCCCTGGTCCGCTGGCTCGGCTCCGGACGGCAGGACTCCCTGCTCTCCGTCGAGAACACGGCAGGGATCGCCGCCCCTGGAGGTGAGGCCGTATGACCGCCACCGCTCAGCGGCACCTGCTGCTGAACATGACCGCCAACGGCTCGCTCGCGAAGCCCGGCAAGGACCTCTTCGTCGTGCGCCACGGCGAGGGCCCCTACGTCGACGACGCGGCCGGCAACCGCTACATCGACGGCCTGTCCGGGCTGTACTGCTGCCAGATCGGCTACTCCTACGCCGACGAGATCGCCGAAGCGGCCCAGAAGCAACTGCGGGAACTCTGCTACAGCCCCCTGTGGTCGGACTCCGCGCACCCCACCGGCCTTGCCCTCGCCGAGCGCCTCGCCGCCCTGGCCCCCGACGGCATCGAGCACGTCTTCTTCAGCGGCGGCGGCGCCGAGGCGGTGGAGACCGCCTGGAAGATCGCCCGCAGGTACCACACCCTGCGCGGCGAAGGAGGCCGGACCAAGGCCCTCGCCCGGCGCGGCGCCTACCACGGCCTCACCCTCGGGGCGCTGTCCTTCACCGACGATCCCGGCCTCACCGAGCCGTACGGGCCGCCCGCCGTGGAGACCCACTTCGTCGCCAACACCAACCGGACCGCCCTGGAACAGCCCCTCGACGAGGCGGCCTTCACCGAGTACCTGCTCGCCGACGTGGAGGCCACGGTCCTCGCCGCGGGACCGGAGAGCATCGCGATGCTCATAGCGGAACCGGTGCAGAACCGCGGCGGCTGCATCACCCCGCCCGAGGGCTACTGGCAGGGGCTGCGCCGACTGGCCGACCAGTACGGCTTCCTGCTCGTCGCCGACGAGGTCATCACCGCCTTCGGACGGCTCGGCGAATGGTTCGGCGGCGAGTGTTACGGCGCCCGCCCGGACATCGTCACCGTCGCCAAGGGCATCACCGCCGGCTACGCCCCGATGGGCGCGACCCTGGTCTCGGACCGCGTCGCCGAGGTGATCAACCAGCCCGGCGAGGTCCTCAACCACGGCTACACCTTCAGCGGCCACCCGCTGAGCGCGGCCATCGCCCTGCGCAGCCTCGACATCATGCAGCGGGACCGGATCCTGGAGAACGTCCGCGGCCACCAGGGCCACCTGGCCGAGCGCATGGCGTCCCTGGGCGAGCTGCCGATCGTGGGTGACGTCCGCGGCGCCGGGTTCTTCTACGCCCTCGAACTCGTCGGCGACCTCGACGGCGGCGGCTTCAGCGACACCGCCCGCGCCGCGCTCGTCGCCGAAATGATCCCGCGCCGGCTGCGCGAGGCCGGGCTGCTCGCCCGCGTCTACAACCGTGCCGCCCCGCTGGTGCAGATCGCGCCCCCGCTGATCAGCGACCGCGCACTGCTGGACCGTATCGCCGACATCATCGCGGACACCCTCGACGAGGCCTCCGCCCGCCTGTGATCCACGCATTCGCGTATTGAAAGGAACGACATGTACACCATCGGTTCCCTGACCGTCGCCCCCGGTGAGCGCGCCCAGGGTCTGATCCCGGTCGGCACCAGCACCTACGGCGTGGAGCTCGGCATCCCGCTGATCGTCGTCAACGGCACCGAGGACGGCCCGGTCCTGTGCGTGGACGCCGGTGTGCACGGCGACGAGTACGACGGCCAGGAGGCCATCCGCCGCGTCCTCGCCGCCGTAGACCCGGCCGGCCTGCGCGGCACCCTCGTCGGCATCCCCTGCATGAACACCCCCGCCTTCGAGGCGGCGGCCCGCACCAGCGGCCTGGACTACCTGAACCTCAACCGGATCTTCCCGGGTGACGCGGACGGATCGTACTCGCTGCGCCTGGCCGCCACCTTCGTCGAGCAGGTCGTGCCCGCCATCGACGCCCTGGTCGACCTGCACACGGGCGGCACCTTCGGCGAGATCGCCCCGCTCGTCATCCTCCAGGGCGGCTACGAGGAACTGGCGACCGACCTCGCCCTCGCGGCCGGGCACGAGCTGGTCTGGAAGGGCGGCAAGTGGGGCGGCACGGTCCGCCACCCCACCCTCGCGGCCGGCAAGCCCGCCGTCACCATCGAGGCGGGCGGCGGCACCTACCGCGAGCAGAACGTCGCCCTGCACATCCACTCGATCCGCAACATCATGCGCCAGCTCGGCATGATCGACGGCGAGGCGGAGCTGCGCGACAGCTACACGACCGTCTCCGGCACCTTCGCCCGGTCCGCCGCGGGCGGCTTCTTCCTCGGCCACGCCGAGCCGGGGGAGACCTGCAAGGAAGGCGACCTGATCGCCCAGATCGTCGACCACTACGGCAACACGCTGGAGGAGGTCCGCGCCCCGCAGGACGGCATCGTGCTCTGGGTGCGCCGGATCCGCACCGTGCGGCCCGGCGACGAGGTGGTCATCTTCGGTGAGGTGCAGGGAGAGATCCAGCCATGAGCCGCGAACTCCCGCTGACCGAGCTGCTGCTGATCGACGGCAAGCAGGTTCCCGCCGCCGACGGCCGGAGCTTCACCGTCCTCGACCCGTCGGACGGCACGGCCCTCGCCGAGGTCTCCCACGCCGGCCCGGCCGACGTGGACCAGGCGGTGGCGGCGGCGCGCGCGGCGTTCACCTCGCCCGAGTGGGCCCGGATGCGCGCCGCCGACCGGGGCAGGCTGCTCCACCGCATCGCGGAGGCGATCCGGCGCGAGGGCGAGTGGCTGGCGCGCCTGGAGTGCCAGGACGTCGGCAAGCCGCTCAGCCAGGCGAAGGCCGATGTCGAGTCCGCCGCCCGCTACTTCGAGTTCTACGCGGGCGTCGCCGACAAGCTCGGCGGCACCACGATCCCCCTCGGCCCCGGTCTGATCGACTACACCGTCCGCGAGCCGATCGGCGTCTCGGGCCAGATCATCCCGTTCAACTACCCGCTCCAGAACACCGCGCGAGGCTCCGCCCCCGCACTGGCCGCGGGCTGCACGGTGGTACTCAAGCCCTCCCCGGAGGCGCCGCTCACCCCGCTGGAGATCGGCCGTATCGCGCTGGAGTGCGGGCTGCCGCCGGGCGTGCTGAACGTCGTACCCGGTGACGGCGAGACCGGCGCGGCCCTCGCCGGGCACCCCGGCATCGACCAGGTCACCTTCACCGGCTCGGTGCCGACCGGCATCAAGGTCGCCCAGGCGGCCGCCGCCAACGTCGTGCCGTCCGTGACCGAGCTGGGCGGCAAGTCACCCTTCGTGGTCTTCGCGGACGCCGACTTCGACCTGGCGCTGAAGGCCGTGCTGGGCGCGTCGTTCAGCAACGCCGGGCAGATGTGCTCGGCCGGGACACGGCTGCTGCTCCAGCGAGGAGCCGAGGAGTTCCTCGACCGGCTGGTCGAGAAGATCGCGGGCCTGCGCGTCGGACCGGGTCTCACCGACCCGGACATCGGGCCGCTGGTCGCCGCCCGGCAGCGCGACCGGGTGCTCGGCTACCTCGAACTGGCCCGGCAGGAAGGCGCCGTGGCCCGGGCCGGGGGAGGCGCCCCGGCCGCGCCCGAACTCGCCGACGGCTACTACATCGAGCCGACCGTCCTCACCGGCCTGACCAACCAGGCCCGGTGCGCCCGCGAGGAGATCTTCGGCCCGGTCGTCACCGTCATCGAGTTCGACGACGCCGACGAGGCCCTGGACATCGCCAACGACAGCCCGTACGGCCTGGCCTCCTACGTCTGGACCCGCGACATCGACAAGGCGATGCGCCTGGCCGAGGGCATCCGGGCCGGACAGGTCTACGTCAACGCCACCGGCGTCGGCACCGGCGTCGAGCTGCCCTTCGGCGGCTACAAGCACAGCGGCTGGGGCCGGGAGAAGGGCCTCGAAGCGCTGGCGAGCTACACGCAGACGAAGAACGTCTGCATCGGATTCGGAGACCGGTCATGAGGTATCGCACGCTGGGCGAACGCGGCCCGACCGTCTCCGTCGTCGGCGTCGGCGGCAACAACTTCGGCTCCCGCCTGGACGAGGAGGGCACCAAGGCCGTCGTCCACGCCGCCCTCGACGCCGGGATCACCCTGTTCGACACGGCCGACATGTACGGCGGGTTCGGCGAGAGCGGCGGCTCTCGCGGCGACGGCGAACGGCTCCTCGGCGCCGCCCTCAAGGGCCGCCGCGACGACGTCGTCCTCGCCACCAAGTTCGGCATGGAGATGGGCCCCGAGGCGGACCTCCACGGCCCGCGCGGCGCCCGCCCCTACATCCGGTACGCCGTCGAGGCCTCCCTGCGCCGGCTCGGCACCGACCGGATCGACCTGTACCAGTACCACGAGCCGGACGGCGTCACCCCGCTTCAGGAGACGATCGCCGCGCTCCAGGAGCTGGTGGCCGAGGGCAAGATCCGGTACATCGGCTGCTCCAACCTCCCGGCCGAGCAGCTCACGGACGCCTTCGTGTCCACCCAGGCCCGCTACCACCTGCTCGACCGCGGCGTGGAGGCCGACCTGATCCCCGCCTGCCTGCGCCACGGCATGGGACTCCTGCCGTACTACCCGCTGGCCAACGGCCTGCTCAGCGGCAAGTACCGGCGCGGCGAGGCGCCCCCGCCCGGCAGCCGGCTGTCCTGGCGGCAGGGCTGGCTGACGGACGCGGCCCTGGACCGAGTGGAGGCGCTGACCGCGTACGCCGCCGAGCGCGGACTCACCCTCCTCCAGGTCGCCGTCGGCGGACTGGCCGCGCTCCCCGCCGTCGGATCCGTGATCTGCGGCGCCATGACCCCCGAGCAGGTCACCGCCAACGCGGCGGCGGCCGACTGGATCCCCGACGCGGCCGACCTGGCCGCCCTGGACGCGATCGTCACCCCCGGCGAACGAATCGTCTGAACCCCCTTCCGAACCTCCTTCTGAACCTCCTTGTGAAATCCGGAAATCGAGGCTGAACACCATGCGAGAGATCGTCACCTTCGACGCGTACGGCACCCTGGTCGACTTCCAACTCGGCCCCACCACCCTCAAGGTCCTCGCCGACTCAGGCCGACTGGACCTGGACAACCTGGACGTCGACGAGTTCCTCGACGACTTCCGCGTCATGCGCTTCCAGGCCGTCCTGGAGGCCTACCGCCCGTACCACGAGATCCTGCACTCCAGCCTGCGCAACGCCATGCGCCTGCACGGCCTGGAGTACCGCGAGTCCGACGGCGACGCCCTGGTCGAGGCCGTCCCCACCTTCGGCCCCTTCCCGGAGGTCCCGGAGGCCCTGCGCGCCCTGAAGACCAGGTACGAGATCGCCATCATCTCCAACACCGACGACAACTTGATCGCGCGGAACGTGGAGAACATCGGCGTGGAGTTCGACTACGTCATCACCGCCCAGCAGGCCGGCGCCTACAAGCCGGACCGGCAGACCTTCGAGCACGCCTTCAAGACCATGGGCGTCGAGCCGTCCCAGGTCATCCACACCGCCCAGGGCTGGGAGTACGACCACATCCCGACGCGCGACCTCGGCCTGAAGCGCCGGGTGTGGATCAACCGCTTCGGCCGCCCCGGCAGCGCCGACTACCAGCCCTACGACGAGTTGCCCGACCTGTCGGGCCTGCCGAAGCTGCTCGGCTGCTGAACCCCCGGACGGATGTGAGGACGTACGCCATGAAGCAGATCCCGTACTGGCTCGACACCGCTCCCGCGCTGCCCGACCGTTCCGGGAAGGACCTGCCCGACGAGGCGGACGTGGTGGTCATCGGCGGCGGCCTCACCGGCCTGTCCACCGCCTACCACACCGCCCGCAAGGGAGCCCGGGTCGTCCTCGTCGAGAAGGACAAGGTCGGCTCGGGCGCCTCCGGCCGCAACGGCAGCATGTGCACCCAGGGCCTCACCATCAGCCCCGGCGAGGCCCGCAAGCGCTACGGCCAGGAGCGTGCCCGCGAGCTGTACGACTCCTTCCGCGAGGCGGTCGACGTGGTCGAGGAGATCACGCGGACGGAAGAGATCGACTGTGACTTCCACCGGGCCGGCCGGCTCGGAGTGGCCTTCAAGCCGCAGCACTTCGAGTCGATGCGGGCCACCCAGCGCGACCTGGCCGACAACTTCGGCCACGAGACCCAGCTGCTGACCCGCGCCGAGCTGAAGTCGGAGCTGGGCTCGGACTACTACCACGGCGCCCTGCTCGATCCGCTGAGCGCCGCCCTGCACGTCGGCAAGTTCGTGCACGGCCTCGCGGAGGCCGCCGAACGGGCCGGTGCGCAGATCCACGAGCGGAACGCGGCCACCGGCCTCACCCGCCTGCCCGGCGGCGGCTTCCTGGTCGAGACCCTCCACGGCGCGATCCGTGCCAAGCAGGTCATGGCCGCGACCGACGCCTACACCGACAAGGCGCTGCCGTGGTTCCGCAAGCGGCTCATCAACGTGGGCAGCTTCATCATCGTCACCGAGCCGCTCGGCGAGGCACGCGCCAAGGCGCTGATCCCCAACGGCCGCCTGGTGGTCGACTCCAAGAACATCGGCCACTACATCCGCCTCACCCCGGACAACCGCCTCGCCTTCGGCGGCCGGGCCCGCTTCGCCCCGTCCGACCCAGCCTCCGACGTCAAGAGCGGCGGCATCCTGAAGCGGGAGATGACCGAGATCTTCCCGCAGCTCGCCGGGGTGCGGATCGACTACGTGTGGGGCGGCATGGTCGGCTTCTCCTGGGACCGCCTGCCGCACGCGGGCGAGGCGAACGGCCTGTACTACTCCATGGGTTACTGCGGGCACGGGGTCCAGATGGCCACCTACATGGGTCGCGCGGTCGCCGAGATGATGGACGGCCGCCCGGAGGCCAACCCGCTGCGCGGCCTCGGCTTCCCGAAGGTCCCGGTCCCCTTCTACAACGGCACCCCCTGGTTCCTGCCGTTCGGCGGCGCCTACTACAAGGCGAAGGACAAGCTGCGCTGATCCCGTGGGCCCTTGCGCGACCGGCCGCGCGAGGGCCCACGGCGTCGGAATGAAGACATGAATCAGTCTTCATGTGTTCCTGTATGGTGAGGAGTCCACGCGTCCCCGCCTGAAGGACCCCTGATGACCTCCACGCTCACGCCGCGGCCGGTCGACCGGGCGCAGCCCGCCCGCACCGGAGCCGTACCCCGGCGGCGTACCCGTGTCCTCGCGCTCCCCGAGGCGCGCTGGGCCGCGGCGGCCACCACCTTCTTCCTGCTCGCGCTGCCCCTCCAGCTGACCGGCGCCCCCGCCTGGACGTGGGGCCCGCTGTACGCGCTGTCCTACGCCACGGGCGGCTGGGAGCCGGGCTGGGAAGGCCTGAAGGCGCTGAAGGAACGCACCCTCGACGTCGACCTGCTGATGGTCGTCGCCGCCCTGGGCGCGGCCTCCATCGGGCAGGTCATGGACGGTGCCCTGCTCATCGTCATCTTCGCCACCTCCGGCGCCCTGGAGGCGCTGGCCACCGCCCGCACCGCCGACTCCGTCCGCGGCCTGCTCGACCTGGCCCCCGCCACCGCCACCCGGCTCACCCCGGACGGCGGCGAACAGACCGTGCCCGTGGAGGAGCTGGCCGTCGGCGACACCGTCCTGGTACGCCCCGGAGAGCGCGTCGGCGCCGACGGACGGGTGCTGGACGGGACGAGCGAGGTCGACCAGGCGACCATCACCGGCGAGCCGCTCCCCGTGGCCAAGGAGCAGGGCGACGAGGTCTTCGCGGGCACCCTCAATGGCACCGGCGCGCTGCGGATCCGCGTCGAGCGCGACGCCTCCGACTCGGTGATCGCCCGCATCGTCCGCATGGTGGAGGAGGCCTCCGAGACCAAGGCGCCCACCCAGCTCTTCATCGAGAAGGTCGAACAGCGCTACTCGCTGGGCATGGTGGCGGCGACCCTGGCCGTCTTCCTGGTGCCGCTCGCCTTCGGCGAGCAGCTCACCGACGCGCTGCTGCGCGCCATGACGTTCATGATCGTGGCCTCTCCGTGCGCGGTCGTGCTGGCCACCATGCCGCCCCTGCTGTCGGCCATCGCCAACGCCGGACGGCACGGCGTGCTGGTGAAGTCCGCCGTGGTGATGGAGCGGCTCGGCCAGGTGGACGCGGTCGCGCTGGACAAGACCGGCACCCTGACCGAAGGCAGCCCGCGCGTCACCGACGTCCGGCCGCTGCCCGGATCCGCCCTGGACGAAAGGGAGTTGCTGACCCTGGCGGCAGCCGCCGAGCGGCCCAGCGAGCACCCGCTGGCCCGGGCGGTCGTGGACGCCGCCCGCGAGCGCGGCCTCGACCTGCCGGACGCGCGGGACTTCACCTCCGCGCCCGGTGTCGGCGTGACCGCCGTCGTCGACGGCCGTGCGGTCGCGGTCGGCGCACCGGCCCGGCTGCTGGACGACACCGGCGGTGCGGTCGCCGGGGCCGCGGCGGAACTGGAGGAGTCCGGCCGCACCGCCGTCCTGGTCGTCGTCGACGGTGCCCCCGCCGGACTGCTCGGCATCGCCGACCGGCTGCGCCCGGACGCCGCCGCCACCGTCGCCGCGCTCACCACGCTCACCGGCACCGCCCCTACCCTCCTCACCGGCGACAACCCCCGCGCCGCCGCGCACCTCGCCGCCGAGGCGGGCATCACCGACGTCCGCGCCGGGCTGCTGCCGCAGGACAAGATGGCCGCCGTCCAGGAGATGGAGAGCGCGGGCCGCAAGGTGCTGGTCGTCGGGGACGGCGTCAACGACGCACCCGCCCTGGCCGCCGCCCACACCGGGGTCGCCATGGGCCGGGCGGGCTCCGACCTCGCCCTGGAGACCGCCGACGCCGTGATCGTGCGCGACGAGCTCGCGGCGGTCCCCACCACCGTCGCCCTCTCCCGCCGCGCCCGCAGCCTGGTCGTCCAGAACCTCGTCATCGCCGGAGTGTTCATCACCGGCCTCGTCGTCTGGGACCTGGCCGGGCACCTGCCGCTGCCGCTGGGCGTCGCGGGCCACGAGGGCTCCACGGTCCTCGTCGGCCTGAACGGCCTGCGGCTGCTGCGGGAGACGGCCTGGCGGCGGGCCGCCGCCGAGGGCACCGGCTGAGTCCCGTCAGCGCTCCGGTGGCGGGCCGCTGCTGGCCCGCACCACGAGGTCCACGGGGACGAGCGTGTCGACGCCGGGCCGCTCACCGGGACCGTCGATGCGGTCCAGGAGCAGGCGCAGGGACCGCGTGCCGATCTCGGCGAAGTCGGCACGGACGGTGGTCAGCGGGGGCAGCAGATGCGCCGCCTCGGGGATGTCGTCGTAGCCGACGACACTGACGTCCCCGGGGACTGCACGCCCCGACTCGTGCAGGGCGTGCAGCAGGCCCAGGGCCATCTGGTCGTTGGAGGCGAAGACCGCCGTCACCTCCGGGCGCCGGGCCAGCCGGCGGCCCAGCTCGTAGCCGGAGTCGGCGTCCCAGTCGCCGACGAGAGGCGCCGGGATGTCGGCACCGGCCGCCTGGAGCGTCGCCTGCCAGCTCTCCAGCCGGTGTTCGGCGGAGGTCCAGCCGGTCGGGCCGGCGATGTGCCAGACGGTGGCGTGCCCGAGGCCGAGGAGGTGCTCGGTGGCCTTGCGGGCGCCGGTGCGGGAGTCACCGGTGACCAGCGGTGTGGCGTCGTCGAGGGCGTTCTCCAGCACCACCAGGGGAGTGCCGAGGTCGGTCTCCGCCAGGGCCCGGCCCACCCACTGCTGTGGGGCGATCGCGATGACGCCGTCCGCGCCCTCGGCCGACAGCCGGTTCACGGCCTCGACGACGGTGGCGTGGTCGGCCGTGTCCAGGGCGATGGAGCTGACCAGGTAACCGGCGTCCTGGGCCGCGGTGTTGATCGCGGTCAGGATGGAGGCGGGCCCGTACCGGGCGGCGTCGAAGGAGAGGACGCCGAGCATCCGCGTCCGGCCGCTGGCCAGTGAGCGCGCGCTGCGGCTGGGCCGGTAGCCGAGCGTGCGCATGGCGTCCAGGACCGCCTCGCGCGTCTCGGGGCGGACGGCCGGGTGGTCGTTGAGCACCCGGGAGACGGTCTGCTTGGACACGCCGGCCAGCCGGGCCACGTCGGCCATCACCGGCCGCGTCCCCGCGAAGTTGCGCCTGCTGCGGCCCTTGGGGACGGGGCCGTCGGTGACGCTCGGTGTCATGGCGGGTGAATCCTCGATGTCGGTGTCGGCGGTCCTGACCCGCCCGGGAGGAGCTCAGCATAGGCGGGCGGGTGCCCGGAAGGCCCTTCGAAAGCCACCGGGCCTCAGCCCGTCCGCACCGCCCACGTGCGGGTGACCACCCACCGGGCGTCCCGCACCCCGGCCGCCCGCCACGCGTCCCCCACCTGCCCCGGCACATGCACCGGCGCGTCCGCGGCCAGCGGCAGCACCTTCAGCAGCAGACCCCGCGCCCGCAGCTCCCCGGCGGGCAGCCGGTCCAGGCCGATGTCCCAGACCCGGCCCGAGTAGAACTGGTCGGCGACCAGGACGTCCCCCACGTAGGCCCGTGCCAGGTCGCCCGTCCAGCGCAGCCGCAGCAGCACACCGGCGGGTGCCCGCAGCAGGTCCTCCGGTACGTCGACCTGGTACTCGGCGGCCAGCGCCTCGACCTGCTTGTCCGCGGGCACACTCGCCCGGCCCAGCACCCCGGTCACGGGCTCGGGGGCCGGACCGGCGGGCCTGACGGCCGTGACGGTCGCGGCGGTGTCCGGGAGGGGCCCGGCCTCGATCGTGCAGCGGGTGAACACGCCGTCCGCCTCCTCCCGCACCCGCCGGCCCTCCACCACCACGGCGGAGTCCGGTGCGGGCAGCACCGCGAACGAGGGCTCGGCGGCGGGGCTGTGCAGCCGTACCTCGTCCCCGTCGAAGACGACGCCGTCCTCGCACAGCACCAGCCGCTCGGCTCCCCAGGCCGGACCCCGGTAGACGGTACGGGCCGTCGCCGCGTCCAGCACCAGCAGGCCGACGCGTGAACCGTCGGCCGCGTCCACCTCGACCAGCGCGTCGGTGCCCGGCCGCAGCCCGCTGACCAGGACCCGGCCGGCGACCGGCGTGACCTCCCCGGACGGCGCCGCGACGGAGGCCACCGTGTCGGCGTCCAAGGCGAGTTCGGGCGCGATGCCGTCGGTGGCGGCCAGCACCAGGACGGTACGCCCGCCCGCCTCGACCGTGCACACCGGCTGCGCGGTGGCCCACTCCAGCCGCACACCGGCCACGTCCAGCCGCAGCGGCCAGCAGAAGGAGGCGCCGGAGGGCACCGTGACGGGAGTGCTCGGCAGCGTCAGCGCGGGTGTCTCCGGGAACTCGACCGTGAACGTCGTGTCCGGGTGGTCCGGCAGCGGCTCGTGCGGCTGGTGGTTGGTCACGAAGAGGAAGCCCGCGCCGCCGTCGCCGCGGACGGCCCAGCGCAGGGTGTCCCGGTCGTGCTGTCCCGTCGGCCGCCGCTCGGGCAGCACGGACTCCATGGGCGCGATCAGGTGCCCGAAGCCGGCCAGCAGCAGATGCTGGAGGCGCAGTTCGTGGTACGAGGGCCGCACCTGGCCGTACTCACCGAGCGGGGCCTGGAAGTCGTACGTCAGGACCGGCAGGTCGTTGGGGTAGCCGGTGGCGTGCGACTCCTGGAGGGTCGTCGACTCGCCGGCCGGATTCGTGCCCCCGTGGAACATGTAGTAGCCCTGCCACACCGAACCGCAGCCGATCTTGGTGAGCCCGAGCGCGGCGATGTCGGCGGCCTCCACCCGGGGCCGCCGGTGGTACGCCACCGCCATGCCGCCGCCCAGCTCGCAGGTGGCCCAGGGGAACCGGTCCGTCGGAGCCGGGTCGGCGCCGCGCACGGTCGTGGGCCGCAGATCGGCGCCGATGCCCTCGTCGTCCCGTTCATGGGTGAAGAAGAAGTGCTTGCGGCAGGTGTCGGGCCAGCCGCCGTCCGCCTCCGTCCAGAACGCCTCGGGGTACCCGCCGTACAGCGGGAGCAGCTCGTCGCCGGGGAGCTGCACGCCGCCCCAGGCGGTCGACGTCCACAGCGGCGCGCGCAGCCCGGCCTCCTGGGCCAGGCGCTTCAGCGTGCGCAGGTGGCCCGGCTGGTCGTACAGCTCGTTCTCGATCTGGATCGCGACGATCGGGCCGCCGCTCGCCCGGTCCAGACCGCGCAACTGCCCGGCGATCGCCGTGAACCAGGTGCGGACGGGCTCCAGATAGGCCGGGTCGTCGGTGCGCGGCGTGCAGGCGCGGGCCAGGAGCCAGTCGGGCAGGCCCCCGTTGCGGACCTCGGCATGCGACCAGGGGCCGATGCGCGGGATGAAGTCCAGGCCGTGGCGGGCGCACAGTTCGGCGAACCGCCTGAGGTCGCGGTCGCCGTCGAAGCGGACCCGGCCCTCGGTCTCCTCGTGATGGATCCAGATGACGTAGGAGGCTACGGCGGTCACCCCGCCCGCCTTCATCTTCAGCAGTTCCTCCTCCCACTGACCGTGCGGGTAGCGGGAGTAGTGGAACTCGCCGGAGACCGGGAACCAGGGCCGGCCGCCCCGGGTGAGCCAGCGGCTGGTGATCCCGATCGGGTCGGGGACGCCGGGCGCGTCCGTGAAGGGCAGGTGGCCGGTCAGCGGGGGAGCGGCGGGCGCGGGAACGCGCAAGAAGTGCTTCACCAGGTGTTCTCCGGGCCGAGGTCAGGGGTGTCGGTGAGCTGCGCGCGGGCGGCCGTCGTGCCGTGCAGCTCCAGCAGGACCAGCTCGTTGCTGCCCGGGCGCAGCACGGGGCCGGGGACGTACAGCGTGCGCTGCGGGCCCCGGTTCCAGTAGCGGCCCAGGTGGAAGCCGTTGACCCAGGCCTGGCCCTTCGTCCAGCCGGGCAGGGCGAGGAAGGCGTCGGCGGGCGCGTCGACCTCGAAGGTGCCGCGGTGGAAGGCCGGTACGGTGACCGCCGTCTCGCCGGCCGGGGCGAACGGCACCGCGTCCAGGTCGTCCAGCGGCAGCGGGTGGCAGTCCCAGTCCCGCAGGGCGGTGCCGTCGAAGGAGACGGGCCCGAGCAGGCCCTTGGGCGCACCGATGCGAGGCCCGTAGTTGACGCCGCCCATGTTCTCGACGAGGACCTCCAGCGTCGCGCCGGGGCGCGGCACCCGCACGGGCAGCGTCTCGTCATGCCGTTCGCGCTCCAGCACACCGGCGGGGGCACCGTCGACGAAGACCAGGGCGCGGTCGCCGACACCACCGGCGAAGTGCAGCAGGCCGTCGCCGCCGGCCGGGAGCGTGGTGCGGTAGAGCGCGTAGCCGGTGCGCTGCCCGAGCGCGTCCATGGTGAGCGGGACGTCGGCGCGCACGGGCGCCCCGGCCAGCGGCATCAGGGCCGCCCGGCCGCTCAACTCGACCTCGGTGGGCGGAAGTTTCGGGCCCGGCGCCGGGACGGGCTCGTCCGGTACGGAGGCGTGGCGGGCGATGACCTCGCGGAAGGCGTGGTACTTCGGACCCGGGTCACCGCACTCGGTGAGCGCGGCGTCGTAGTCGTACGACGTGATCGTGGGCGTGTAGGCGTGCTTGTGGTTGGCGCCGTTGGTGAAGCCGAAGTTGGTGCCGCCGTGGAACATGTAGAGGTTCACGGACGCCCCGGCGGACAGCAGCCGGTCCAGGTCGGCGGCGGCGTCGGCCGCGTCCCGGACGTGGTGCGGCCCGCCCCAGTGGTCGAACCAGCCGATCCAGAACTCGGCGCAGAACAGCGGGCCTTCGCGTCGGTGCTCGCGCAGCCGCGCGAGGCTCTGCTCGACGCGGCTGCCGAAGGTGCTCGCCGCCAGGACGCCGGGCAGGGTGCCCGAGGCCAGGTGCTCGGGGTCGGCCTGGTCGCAGGTGAACAGCAGCTCCTCGACGCCCCGGGAGCGGAACGCGTCGGCCAGGTGCTTCAGATACGCGGAGTCGTCGCCGTAGGCCCCGTACTCGTTCTCCACCTGCACCGCGATGACCGGACCGCCCGCTGCCGCCAGGTGCGGCCTCAGCGCGGGCAGCAACAGGTCGAAGTAGCGGTCGACGGCACCGGTGAAGCGGGGATCACTGCTGCGCAGCCGGATGTCCGGGTCGCCGGTCAGCCAGTCGGGCAGGCCCCCGCCGTCCCACTCGGCGCAGATGAACGGCCCGGGACGCAGCAGCATGTGCAGGCCCTCGTCCCGGGCGAGCCCGAGGAACCGCGGCAGGTCGAGGAGGCCGTCGAGGACCAGGGGGCCGTCGGGATCCGGCTGGTGGTGGTTCCACGGGATGTACGTCTCCACCGTGTTGAGGCCCATCAGCCGCGCCTTGCGCAACCGGTCGGACCACAGGTCGGGATGGACACGGAAGTAGTGCAGCGCGCCGGAGATGATCCGGAACGGCTCGCCGTGCAGCAGGAATCCGTCGGACGTCGTCGTCAGAGCGGGCATGCGGAGGCTTCCCTTCGGGAGACGGGGGAGTCAGTGGGAACGGGTGGCACGGATCAGCCAGAGCGTGGCGGCCAGGCAGAGCGCCGAGACCGCGCACAGCAGCAGCGGCACCGCGCGGATCCCGGACCACTCGATGGCCTTGCCCAGGGCCGGCCCGGCGGCGACACCGCCGGCCATGGAGGCCGCGATGACCAGGGCACCGGCCCTCCGTGCCCCCGGGGCGGCCCGGTTCAGCCAGGGCAGCCCGGTGGGGAAGATCGGCGCGATGAACAGGCCGACACCGGCGTACGCGTACGGCGCCAGCGCCGGCACGGTCGCGGCCAGCAGACACACCGTCATGCCGGCGCACGACACGGTGATGATGGCCTGGGCGGAGAAGCGCAGCGCGAGCGGAGCCACCAGGAAGCGGCCGACGGTCATCATCAGCCAGTACACGGAGGTGGCGGTGGCCGCGACGCCCGCGCTGTAGCCGACGGTCTCCAGATGCGTGGGCTCCCAGCCGCCGACACCCGCCTCGACGCCGACGTGCAGCACGTACAGCGCGACGAAGACCGCGAGCACCGAGCCGAGGCTCCGGCCCAGGACGGAACCGGTGCCGGTCTCGCCGCCCGCCGGGACGGGCGGGTCGTTCCGCACGCCCCGCAGGCACAGCAGCAGCGGCAGGTTGGCGAGGGCGAACCCGAGGAAGACGGCCGGGTAGTGCTCCGAGCCGACCGCGCCGATCAGGGCGGGGCCGAGGACGGCGCCGATGCCGAAGTGGGCGTTGAGGATGTTCAGCATCGCGGTCGAACGGTGGCCGAAGCCCGCGGCGAACAGCTGGTTGAGGCCGTAGTCGATGCCGCCGAAGCCGAGCCCGGCGAGCAGGGCCGCCGCCAGGGCGGTGGGCCAGTGCGGCGCGAGCGCGAAGCCCGCCGCGCCCACGGCCATCAGCAGGTAGGAGCAGCCGAGGATCGGCCGGTTGCCGACCCGGCCGTAGACCCGGTCGAACAGCAGCACACCGGCCACACCGCCCACGAAGTGGGCGCTGAGCGCCAGCCCGGCGGCGGACGGGGAGAGCCCGAACTCCTCCCGGAAGGCGGGCACGGCGGGCCCGTACAGGGCCTGCAGCGCACCGATGAGCACGAAGCCCACGCAGGAGGCGACCACAGCGGCCCCGCTGAAGACCGGGACGGACGTTGGGGTCAAGGGGACAGCGCGCTGTGCGGTCTGCTGGTCGGTCACGCGGGCTCCGGATGACGGCCCACGCGGGGTGGGCAGGGGGGACACAGTCGCGTACGGCTGAAGCATCCGTGATGTTACCGGTAACATGGCGCCCGTCAACATCCCCCGACAAGGCGGATGAGAGACCGCGGAGATACTTGCGCCGACCGCGCTCGCAGACGGCCCTCCTGTCCTGGCACACCGTCTGGAGCCGTCGGCCACTGCGGAGATGCTGCTGCGGCGGCTCGTGGCCGCACTCAATTCGATTGCGCCCAGGTGCCGGGCCCGGCACCGTTCTCCCCACCCGCCCCCTTTGGAAAGGCACCGCCGTGGCCGTCGCACCCCCGAAGCGCCTCGCCCTCCTCGGCGGCGGCTTTTCCACCGACGACGACGGGCTGCTGGACGACTGGGTGCTGGCCCGGGCGGGCACGTCCCGGCCCAAGGTGTGCTTCGTGCCGACGGCCAGCGGAGACGCGCCGGCGTACGTCGACCGCTTCCGCACGGTGTGCGCGGCGCGCCCCGACTGCGAGCCCTCCGTCCTGCACCTGTTCCGCCGCGAGCTGGACGACGAGGCCCTGCGCTCCTTCCTGCTCGCCCAAGACGTCGTGTACGTGGGCGGCGGCAACACGGCCAACCTCCTCGCCGTCTGGCGCGCCCACGGCGTGGACCGGCTGCTGCGCGAGGCCTACGACCGGGGCACCCTGCTGTGCGGCATCAGTGCAGGCGCCAACTGCTGGGCCGAGGGCTCGCACACCGACTCCTTCGGGCCGCTGACGCACCTCTCCGACGGCCTGGGCCTGCTGTCCGGCTCGGTCTGCCCGCACTACGACAGTGAACCGGGCCGCCGTCCCTCCTACCGTGCGGCCGTGGCGGCGGGGAAGCTGCCGGCAGGCTGGGCGGTGGAGGACGGAGCCGGGGCGCTCTTCACGGACGGTGCCTTGACGGAGACCGTCACCCGGGTGCGGCAGGCCGGGGTGTACCGGGTGGAAGCGGACGGAACCGGCGAGGTGACCGAGCGTCCGCTGCCCTGCCGGCTCCTCGGACCTCCCCGCCCCCTGCCCGGGTAGGTCTTCCCTCGCCCCCGATCCTCGAAGATCCACCAGGATTGCCCCGGGCCCGATCGGGTACGCGAGCAGGACCGCGTCCGGGGCGGATCTGGCCCCGGGCAGGCCGCACGACCGCCGCTACCAGGGAATCTGCCATGGAGACACCCGCAAACGACCCCACGCCCACGCCCGCCCAGCGGGCTCTGGACGTCCTCGCCGAGAACACCGAGGACGCGGCGGCTCTGGACGCGCTCGCCAACAGCGACGTGCTCATCCCCGTGCCCGACGACGCGAACGACGCCGACGCCGCCAACCCCTCGGCGGTGGCGCTGCCCGTGCTGGAGCAGCCGGGCGGCGAGCCGGTGGTGCCCGTGTTCACCTCCGAGATGGAGATGGCCGGGCTGCTGCCGTTCGTGTCCCGCTACCGTCTGGTCCCGCTCGGCGCCCTCGCCGCGCAGTGGCCGGCCGACGACCTGTCGCTCACCATCGACGGCAGCTCGGAGCACCGCCTGACGCTCACCTCGGAGGGAGTGCGCACCCTGCTGGCACGTCCGTAGGGCGACCGACCCGGTCCGGGCCTGGGCGGCCTACTCGCCCAGGGTCCGGGCCAGCGCGGCCCGCTGGAGCGGCAGTACCTCGGCGTGCAGGTCACGCCCCTTGGCCGTCAGGGCGACCCACACACCGCGCCGGTCCTCCATGCACACGGAGCGTGTCACCAGCCCGTCCTTCTCCAGCCGGGCGATCAGCCGCGACAGCGCGCTCTGGCTCAGATGCACCCGCCCGACCAGGTTCTGCACCCGGCACTGCTCGCCCTCCTCGGGCGCCGCGGTCGCGAGCATGTCCAGGACCTCGAAATCGGACGCGCCCAGGCCGTACGGATGCAGCGCCCGGTCGATCTCGCACATCGTGCGCGCGTGCGCCGACAGGATGTGCCGCCACCGTTCCTCGAGCCGCGCACCGGCCGTTTTCGCTGCCATATGTGCACGGTAACACCGGTTGCGGGGTACATGACCGTGCATGCAATGCCCCCTGCGCGCTGCACGGCCGAGAAGCGGCAGGTCGGCGAGGACCCGGCCCCGCCCCGAGATCGCCGGCAAGGCGGAGCCTGGCCAGCGAACGCACCCCCTACGTCGACTCCCGTTTCACCAGCTCCGTCGGCAGTATCACCGCCGCCGGGTCCTCGCCCCCGATCTGCGCCAGCAGCACCCGCACCATCTCCGCGCTGATGCGGTCCCAGGGCTGCCGGATGGTCGTGAGCTCGGGGCGGGAGGCGAGCGCGGCCGGTGAGTCGTCGAAGCCGCCGACCGCGACGTCCTCCGGCACGCGCCGCCCCTCCCGCTGGAGAGCCGCCAGCACCCCCTGCGCCATCAGGTCCGAGGCGACGAACACCGCGTCCATGTCCGGGGCCTGTGCCAGCAGCCGCTCGGCGCCCGCCTCGCCGCTGGCCCGGGTGTAGTCGCCGGAGACGACGAGCCGCTCGTCGAGCTCCAGGCCCGCCTCCGCGAGCACCTCCTTGTAACCGGCGAGCCGCTCGACACCGCCGGGCGTGTCCAGCGGACCGGTCACCATGCCCACCCGGCGCCGCCCGAGCGACAGCAGATGGCGCACCATGTCACGGGCGCCGTCCCGGTCGTCGGCGGCCACGTAACTCACCTTCGAGCCCAGCCCGATCGGCTTGCCGCACGCGACCAGCGGCACACCGGCCCCGCGCAGCTGCTCGGCGACCGGGTCGCCGGAGTGGCTGGAGACCAGCAGCACCCCGTCGACGTGCCCGGCGGTGATGTACCGCGTGATGCGCCGCCGTTCGTCCTCGGTGCCCGCCAGCATCAGCAGCAGCGGGATGTCGTGCGCGGCCAGCGCCTGGGTGCAGCCGCGCAGCAGGACGTTGAAGTTGGGGTCCTCGAAGAACCGCTCCTGCGGCTCGGTGAGCAGGAAGCCGATCGAGTCGGACCGGCCGGTGATCAGGGAACGGGCATGCCGGTTGACGACGTAACCCGTCTTGCGGATCGCCGCGTTGACCGCCTCCTGGGCGGCCGGGCTGACGTAGTGGCCGCCGTTGAGCACGCGCGAGACGGTGCCGCGCGAGACCCCCGCCTCGCGCGCCACGTCGTGGATCGTGGGCGGCCTGCGCCTGCCCCCCGCAGCGTTCATGGTCATGACTTTACGGCTCCGGAGAGCAGATCCAGACTCCAGAACCGCTGGATGACCAGGAAGAGGGCGACCAGCGGGAGCACCGCCAGGAAGGCGCCGGTGATCACCAGCGTGTAGAGCGCCGGGGTGTTGGCGCCCTGCTCCAGCAAGGTGAACAGGCCGAGCGTGATCGGGAACTTCTCGTCGTCGCTGAGCATGATGTACGGCAGCAGGAAGTTGTTCCAGATCGCCACGAACTGGAAGAGGAACACCGTCACCATGCCGGGGATCATCATCGGCAGCGCGATCCGCGTGAAGATCCGCCATTCGCTCGCCCCGTCCATGCGTCCGGCCTCCACCACGTCGGCGGGCACCGCGGCGGCGGCGTAGATCCGCGCGAGGTAGACGCCGTACGGGAAGAGGATCTGCGGCAGCAGCACCGACAGGTAGGAGTCGGTGAGGTCGGTCTTCGCCAGCAGCAGGTACTGCGGGATGGCCAGGATCACCGGCGGCATCAGCACACCCGCGAGCAGCACGTTGAAGATCGTCTCGCGGCCGCGGAAGCGGTAGATCGCCAGCGCGTAGCCGCTGACCGCGGACACGCAGGTCGACAGCAGCGCGCCGAGCACGGCGTACAGCGCGGAGTTGCCCATCCACTCCCAGTAGACGCCGTCGCGGTAGGCGCTCAGGTCCTGGACGTTCTCGACGAAGCCCGTGCCGGGCAGGAACGTGAACGTGGAGAACAGCTCACGGCCGGACTTGGTGGCCGCGATGACCACCCAGGCCACCGGCAGCAGGCAGTAGATCGCGCCCAGGAGCAGCGTGGCCGTCGGGATCAGGGCGATCCGGCGGCGCAGCGGCGGGCGGCTCTGGTCGGTGCCGGGCGCGGCGCCCGCCACCGGCTCGGCCTGGGAAACGGCAAGGGAACTCATCGAGCTGCCTCCTGCTTCTGACGACGGTTCGCGGCTCGCAGGAAGCCGAAGGACAGCAGGAGCGTGGCGAAGGCGATGATCACGGCCTGTGCGGCGGCCCCGTAGATGTCACCCTCGCCGAAGGCGTCCCGGTGCACCTTCATCAGCGGACTCCACGTCGTGGACACGGAGTTGGTGAGCGGCTTGAGGGTGGTGGGCTCGTTGAACACCTGGAGCGTGGCGATGATCGAGAAGAAGAACGTCAGCACCAGCGAGGGCGCCACCATCGGGATCTTGATCCGCAGGGCGATCTGCAACGGAGTGGCGCCGTCCAGCTTCGCCGCCTCGTACACCTCCGCCGGGATCGCCTGGAGCGAGGTGTAGATGACGATCATGTTGAAGCCGGTGCCGCCCCACACGGCGATGTTCGACAGGGCCAGGTAGAGCGGCCCGCCGTCCAGCAGGTCCGGCTGCGGCAGCCCCAGCCGGTCGAGCACGAAGTAGAAGGGGCTGACGTCCGGCAGGTACAGGAAGCCCCACAGCAGGGCCGCCACCACACCGGGGATGGCGTACGGCAGGAAGATCGCGAGCCGGGTGAAGGGCGCGAGCCGCACCTTCTCCGAGTCGAGCATCAGCGCGAACAGCAGGGCCAGGCCCAGCATCACCGGGACGACGATGCAGCCGTAGCCCAGCACGCGCAGGGTGCCGTGCAGCAGTTCGCTGTCGGAGAGGGCGTCGGTGTAGTTCTCCAGGCCGGCCCAGACCTCCTTGCGGGCGCCGGAGCCGAGGCCCAGGCCGGAGACCTTCACCTTGTGGAGGCTGAGCCAGAGCGCGTAGCCGATGGGCAGCGCGAAGAACAGTGCGAACAGGACCGTTGCGGGGAGAAGGAAAAAATAGGGGGCGCTTCGCGCTCGTTTGAGGGTGGTGGTGGGAGACGGGTGGGCGTACGGGGCCCCCTTGACCCCGTACGACTGCCGGCGTGCCGTGCTTTTCACTCCGCGACCTCGAAGCCCTGCTTCTTCATGTCGGCGACGGTGTCGGCCTGCATCTTCTTCAGCGCGGCGCCGAAGTCCGACTTGTTCTTCGCGGCGGCGCCGAAGGCGTCCTTGAAGGTCGTGTAGGCGACGTTCACGTTCGGGCCCCAGGCGGACGGGGCGGTGGTCTCCGCGATGTCGGCGGCCTTGGTGTAGAAGTCGGCCTGGTTGGAGAAGTAGGCCGGCGGCTTGAGGAAGGCGCCGCTGGTCTGGGCGTTCTTGGCGGCCGGGTAGATGCCGCTCTCCTTGGCCAGTGCGTTGAGGGCGTCGCTGTCGGTGTTCAGCCAGGTGGCGAACTTGGCGGCGGCCTCCTGGTGCTTGGAGTCCGTGGTGACGGCGGTGGAGGAGCCGCCCCAGCTGCCGGTGCGGTTCTCGCTCGCGGACCACTGGGGGAGCGGGGCCATGGCCCACTTGCCCTTGGTGTCGGGGGCCGCCGTGGTCAGCGTGCCCGGCGCCCACACGGCGCTGACCCAGGCGATCTGCTTGCCGGTGTTGATCGCCTTGTTCCAGGCCGGGGTGTACATCGGCTGGTTGTCGATGGCGCCCTCCTCGACGAGGCCGCCCCAGAACTTGGCGACCTTCTGCGTGGCCGCGTCGTCGATGGCGACCTTCCACTGGTCGCCGGAGGTCGTCCACCACTTCGCGCCGGCCTGCTGGGCCAGGCCGGCGAAGAGGCCGGAGTCGTTGGCGGAGAAGGTCGTGAGGTCCTTGTCGGGAGCCGCCTTCTTCAGCTTGCGGGCGGTCTCGGCGAACTCGTCCCAGGTCGTCGGCACGGTCAGGCCGTACTCCTTGAACAGGTCCTCGCGGTAGTAGAACATCATCGGCCCGATGTCCTGCGGGACCGCGTACACGGCGTCCGTGCCCAGTGTCGTCTGCTGCCAGACGCCGTCGGCGAACCTGTCCTTCGCCTCGCCCACGGTCTTCGATATGTCCGCCAGGGCGTCGTTGCTGACCAGCGTGGGCAGCGCCTGGTACTCCGCCTGCACCAGGTCGGGCGCCTTGCCCGCCTTGTGCGAGGTGAGGATCTTGGTGACGAGGGTGTCACCGGACGCCTGCTTCTTCACCGTGACGGTGATCTGGTCCTTCTTGCCCGGCCCCTTGTTCCACAGGTCCACGACCTTGTCCATGCCGGGCGTCCAGGTCCAGTACGTCAGCGAGACCGGGCCGGACTCGGTCTCGCTGTCCCCGGAGTCCGAGCCGCAGGCGGCGAGGGTGGTGGCGCCGAGCGTGAGGGCGACGGCGGATGTCACGAGGCGGCGGCGCTTCGCGTACGGCATGGATCTCTCCCCTGACCTGGGGTCCCCGCCTGCTGCGAGGACCTGCCATGCTTCTGTGAGCGTTCACAGTAGAGAAACATCCCGGACACTTGTCAATGGTTGTTGCTGTGCGGTTATGTTGGGCTCCGCACTGCGCCGCTGTGTGTGCACGTTCCCATTCAATCGCGATCGACCGGGAGACCATCCATGCCGGAGACCACCCCCACGGGCCTCACCGGGCTCGCCTTCGGTGGGGACTACAACCCCGAGCAGTGGCCGGAAAGCGTCTGGCAGGAGGACGTCCGGCTGATGCGGGAGGCCGGCGTCACCATGGTGAGCGTCGGCATCTTCTCGTGGGCGCTGCTGGAGCCCTCACCCGGGGTGTACGACTTCGGCTGGCTCGACCGGCTGCTGGACCTGCTGCACGACAACGGCATCCGCGTCGACCTCGGCACCCCCACGGTGTGCCCGCCGGTGTGGTTCTACCGCGCCCACCCCGAGGCGCTGCCCGTGACGGCCGAGGGCGTGCGCCACGAGTTCGGCTCCCGCGCGGCCATCTGCCACAGCAACGCCGACTACCGCACGGCCGCGGCCACGATCACCACGCAGCTCGCCGAGCGCTACGGCGGCCACCCGGCCCTGGCCATGTGGCACGTGCACAACGAGTACGGCGTCCCCGTCTCGGCCTGCTACTGCGACGGGTGCGCCGCGCACTTCCGCCGCTGGCTGGCGACCACGTACGGCACCGTCGACGCCGTCAACGAGGCCTGGGGCACCGCCTTCTGGGGCCAGCGCTACACGGACCTCGATCAGATCAACCCGCCCCGCCGCACACCCACGGCCGTCAACCCGAGCCAGGCACTGGACTACAAGCGGTTCGCCGACGCCACCATGCGCGAGAACTTCCGTATGGAGCGGGACATCCTGCACCGCCTCGCGCCGGGCGTCCCCGTCACCACCAACTTCATGACGGCGCTGAGCCAGTGCGACTCCGTCGACTACTGGGCCTGGGGCCGCGAGGTCGACCTCGTCACCAACGACCACTACCTGATCACCGACGGCCGCCGCACCCACGTCAACCTCGCCATGGCCGCGGACCTCACCCGCTCCGTCGCGGGCGGCGCCCCCTGGCTGCTGCTGGAGCACTCCACCTCCGGCGTCAACTGGCAGCCCCGCAACCCCGCCAAGGCCCCCGGGCAGATGGCCCGCAACTCCCTCACTCACGTGGCGCGCGGCTCCGAGGGCGCCCTGTTCTTCCAGTGGCGCCAGTCCCGGCGCGGCGCCGAGAAGTTCCACTCGGCGATGCTCCCGCACGGCGGTACCGACACCCGCGTCTGGCGCGAGGTCGTCGAACTCGGCGCGGCCCTCGACACCTTGGGCGAGATCCGCGGCACCCGCACCGAGGCCGACGTGGCCGTGCTGTGGGACTGGCACTCCTGGTGGGCGCAGAACCTCGACTGGCGCCCCAGCGAGGACCACGACGCCCGCGAGCGCGCCGACGCCTTCTACGAGGCCCTCTACGACCGCCACCTCACTGTCGACTTCGCCCACCCGGAAGCCGACTTGTCGAGGTATCCCCTTGTCGTCGTACCGGCGCTGTACCTGATGACGGAGGCGGCCGGGCGCAACCTGAAGGCGTACGTCGAGAACGGCGGCACACTGGTCGTCTCCTACTTCTCCGGCATCGTCGACGAGCACGACGCCGTCCACGAGGGCGCCTACCCGGGCGCGCTGCGGGACGTCCTCGGCCTCACGGTCGAGGAGTTCTCCCCGCTGCTGCCCGGCGAACGGGTGCGGGTCACCGGCCCCGAGGGCTCCGAGCTGGACGCCGACGTGTGGACGGAGTTCGTGGTGCCGCGCGGCGCCGACACCGTTCTGACGTATGCCGACGGCCTGACCGCCGGGCGGCCCGCCGTCACCCGGCACCGCCTCGGCGAGGGCACCGCCTGGTACGTCTCCACCCGCCTCGGCACCGACGGCCTCGACGCGCTGCTCGGCTGGGCGGCCGAGGACGCCCGGCTGGCCCCGCGCGCCGACCTGCCCCGGGACGTCGAAGTGGTCCGCCGCACCGGCGAGTCGGGCACCTACCTGTTCGCCGTCAACCACACCGGCTCGGACGCCAAGGTGCCGCTGGAGGCCCCCGGCACCGAGCTGCTGACCGGCGAACGCGCCGCGGGCCGCCTGGCGGTCCCGGCCGGAGCCGTCCGGGTCGTCCGGCTCGACGGCTGAACCGACTCCCTCCGCCCGCGCGAGCCACGAGCCGCGGGCGGAGGGCTCTCCCCTCACCTGGTTGTGGGCGAGGGGCGCCCCCATCCCCGACGTCGAAGGGACGACGGACGACGATGTTCCATCCCAGACGCACCCTCAGGGCCCTGCTGCTCCCGCTCGCCGCAGGTCTCGCCCTCACCGCCCTGCCCGCCACCTCCGCCCACGCCGCGAGCACGCTGACCAACGGCGGCTTCGAGTCCAATGGCGCCGGCGCGGCCGTACCGGGCGGCTGGTCCGAGTACGGCGACACCGGCGCCTCGTACGTCGAGTCCGGCGGCCACGCCGGGAGCTACCGCCTGAGCCACTGGGCCTCCACCGCCTACAAGGTGGAGACGTACCAGTACCTCTCCGGACTCACCAACGGGAACTACAAGCTCACCGCCTGGGTGCGCTCCGGCGGCGGGCAGAACTCCGCGTACATAGCGCTGAAGAACTGCGGCGGCGCCGAGCAGCGCACCGACCTGCCGGTCTCGGCCAGTGGGTGGATCCGGATCGTCGTGCCGGTCAATGTGACCAACAACCAGTGCACGATCAGCATCAACAGTGACGCGAACGCGGCCAACTGGATCAACGTTGACGACCTGACCTTCGCCTCTGGCACGTCCGGTACGTCGATCAAGGGCGCCGACGTCTCGTCCCTGCCCAAGAGCGAGGCCAAGGACGGTGTCTACCGGAACAGCTCCGGCACGTCCGGCGACGCCCTCGCGATCCTGAAGTCGTCCGGCATGAACTACGCGCGCCTCAAGGTGTGGGTGAACCCGGCCGACGGCTACAACAACAAGGCCCGCGTCCTGGCCGCCGCCAAGCGCGTCAAGGCGCAGGGCATGAAGCTGCTGGTCGACTTCCACTACTCGGACTTCTGGGCCGACCCGGGCCGCCAGGACAAGCCCGCCGCCTGGGCCGGACACTCGTACAGTCAACTGAAGACCGACGTGTACAACCACACGTACGACGTGCTGAACGCCCTGAAGGCGCAGGGCACCACCGCCGACATGGTCCAGGTCGGCAACGAGATCAACGGCGGCATGCTGTGGAACGAGGGATCCACCTCCAACTGGACGCAGCTGGCCGGCCTGCTCAACTCCGGCTACGACGCCGTCAAGGCGGTCAACTCGTCCACCACCGTCGCCCTGCACCTCGCCAAGGGCGGTGACCTGACCGGTACCCGCTGGTGGTTCGACAGCGCGCGCTCCAACGGCGTGAAGTTCGACGCGATCGGCCTGTCGTTCTACGGCTACTGGCACGGCACCCTGGCCGACTTCCAGACGACGCTCGACGACGCGGCCTCCCGCTACGGCAAGCCGGTCTTCGTCGCCGAGACCGCCTACCCGTTCCGCCTCGACAGCGAGGACTCCCACGAGAACATCATCGACACCAGTGGCGAGCTGGTCCCCGGCTATCCGGCGAGCGTGGCCGGCCAGACCCGGTGGATGAACGACATGATGAGCATCGTGGAGGCCGTCCCGAACGGCCGCGGCCTGGGCATCTTCTACTGGGAGGCCACCTGGACGGCGGTGACCGGCAACGGCTGGGACCCGACCGACGCGTCCTCCGGCAACGGCTGGGAGAACCAGGCGCTGTTCGGATACGACGACCGGGCGCTCGCGTCGATGTCCTGGTTCCGCCACCGCTGAGCGCGGGGGAGGGGGCACGGCCCGCCGTGCCCCCTCCCGCTGCCCCTGCCTCCGGCTCGAACTCCTCTGTGAGGTACGGCAGTTCCGTATCGGTCAACGATACGGAACTGCCGTACGCGGCGCTTCGACTGCGAGACAGTGGGAAGACGCGGTAAGAGGACGAAGCCGCGAGGCAGGGGCACGACATGCTGAGGACTCCCACGGACGAGACGCGGCTGAGGATCCTGGCCTGGCTGAAGGAACCCGGGACCGCCGCCGACGGAGTGACCGCGGACGCCGTCGCCGAGCGGTTCTCGATGCCCCGCCCGGTCGCCGTCACCCACCTCCGGCTGCTCGAAGCCACCGGCATGCTGCGCACCAGCCGGTCCGGGGGCCGCGTGCACTACCACCGCGACGACGTGCGGATCGCCGAGGTCGCCCGGATGTTTGAAAAGGGCTGGTAGGCGACCCGGTACGGCGGCAACTCCCCCGACGGTGAAGGACACACGCGCGATGGACCGTCCCACGGCACTCGTCCCACGCCACTACGTCGCGGTGGGCCACGGCCCCGAGGACGTGATCGCCGACCCACGCGGCCGCGTGCTGACCGGCCTGGCGGACGGCCGCATCCTGCGGCTCGACGGCCTGGCGGACCCGGTCGCCGCCCGCGCCGAGCTGATCGCCGAGACCGGCGGCAGGCCGCTCGGCCTCGAACTCCTCCCGGACGGCGACCTGTTGGTGTGCGACGCCGAACGCGGACTGCTGCGCGTCGGCACCGGCGACGGCACGGTCCGGGTCCTCGCCGACTCGGTGGCGGGGGAGCGGCTGCGGTTCTGCAGCAACGTGGTGGCCCTCTCCGACGGCAGTGTCTACTTCACCGTCTCCAGCCGCCGCCACCCCCTGGAACACTGGATCGGCGACATCGTCGAGCACATCGGGACGGGACGGCTGCTGCGCCTGGCACCCGGCGGCGACACCCCCGAGGTGGTGCTGGACGGCCTCCAGTTCGCCAACGGGCTCGCCGCCGGCGCCGACGAGTCCTTCCTCGTCGTCGCCGAGACCGGCGCCCGCCGGCTCGTCCGCTACCGGCTCACCGGACCGCAGGCCGGGCAGAGCGAGCCCTTCGCCGAGAACCTCCCGGGCATGCCCGACAACCTCTGGCGCGGCGGACCCGACGGGCCGGTCTGGGTCGCGCTGGCGGGGCCCCGCGTCCCACCCCTCGACCTGCTCCACCGCACCGGCCCCGCGGTCCGCCGCGCCGCCGCCCGCGTGGCCGTACGCGCCCCGTTCCGCCCCACCGGCACGATCGCCGTCCTGGCCTTCGACGACGAGGGCCGCGTCGTCCACCACCTCGCCCGCCGCCACTCCGGCTACCGCATGGTCACCAGCGTCTGCGAGGCCGACGGCCACCTCGTCCTGGGCAGCCTCCAGGAGCCGGGCGTGGCGGTCTGCGAGCCACCGGCCCCCGAGTGACCCGGGCCCGCCCCGGGGGTTAACCTGAAGCCCGGCCGCGATACCGCTCGCGGCGCGGCGGTGGGGCCCGCCGTACCCGAACCGCGGCAACGACGCCGCCAACGGTCCCTACTTGCGACGGCACGCGCCCGCACGATCCCGGGCGCCGGCGAGTAGGAGACGTACCACCATGACCACCCCTGACAGCCTCCGCGTGCAGGACTCCCCTCCGCGTCCGGCCTTCTGGCACGGCCAGGGGCCCGTCGTCACGGCCGTGGCGCTCGGCGGGGGAGTGGGGGCCACGGCCCGCTACGCGGCGTCCCTGTGGTGGCCCGCGCACCCGGGCGGCTTCCCCTGGACGACCTTCTGGGTCAACGTCGCCGGCTGTGCCGTGATCGGCGTCCTCATGGTGGTCATCACCGAGGTCAGGGCCGCCCACCGCCTGGTACGCCCCTTCTTCGGCACCGGCGTCCTCGGAGGGTTCACGACCTTCTCGACCTACGCCGTCGACATCCAGAAGCTGGCCGACGGCGGCCATCTCCGCACCGGCCTGGCCTACCTCGCCGCGACCCCGCTCGCGGCGCTCACAGCGGTGTGGCTCGCGGCCTGGTCGACCCGCCGCGCCCTGAAGTGGAGGCAGCCATGACGCGGCTGACCGGCAGTGCCCTGCGCCTGACCGTCTTCGTCGGCGAGAGCGACACCTGGCACCACAAGCCCCTCTCCTCGGAGATCGTCCACCGCGCCCACGCGGCCGGCCTCGCGGGTGCCAGCGTCTTCCGGGGCGTCGAGGGCTTCGGCGCCTCCTCGCTGATCCACACCTCGCGGCTGCTGTCCCTGAGCGAGGACCTGCCGGTCGCCGTCGTGATCGTGGACACCGAGCCGCGCGTCCGGGCGTTCCTGCCGCAGCTCGACGAGCTGGTCGGGGAGGGGCTGGTGACCCTCGACGCGTGCGAGGTCATCCGGTACACCGGCTGGGAGGACGATCCCGGCAGAACGGGCAGGAAGGGTAAGAAGTCGTTGTGAACTGGCTGCTGGTCATCGGCGGCGCGATGGTCGGCGCCCCGCTCCGCTACCTCACCGACCGGGCGGTCCAGTCCCGGCACGACTCGGTCTTCCCCTGGGGCACCTTCACGGTGAACATCACCGGCTGCCTGGTCCTCGGCCTGCTCACCGGCGCCGCCACCCAGGTCCAGCTGCTGCTCGGCACCGGCCTGTGCGGGGCCCTGACGACGTACTCGACGTTCTCCTACGAGACGCTGCGGCTGGCGGAGACGGGGGCCCGCCTCCATGCCGCCGTCAACGTGGCGGCGAGTGTGGCGGCCGGACTCGCGGCGGCCTGCGCGGGGGTCGCGCTCGCGCGTCTGTGAGAGGCCGGCGCGGGGTGTGAACGTGAGAGCCGTCCTCGCCCTCGTGTAGTAAGACTGTCCCCTCCGCGCCCGCCCCCCGTGAGCAGAACTGGATCCCATGAGTGTCATCAGCGTCGCTCAGGCCGTCGTCCTCGGAGCCGTCGAGGGGGTGACCGAGTTCCTGCCCGTCTCCTCCACCGGCCATCTGAAGATCGTCGAAGGGCTCATGGGCATCCCCGTCGACGACAACGCCGTCGTCGGGTTCTCGGCCGTCATCCAGGTCGGCGCGATCGCCGCGGTGCTCGTGTACTTCTTCAAGGACATCGTGCGGATCGTCTCGGCCTGGGGGCGCGGCCTGCGCCACCGCGAGGAGCGGTACCACCACGACTACAAGTTCGCCTGGTGGGTCATCTGCGCCACCATCCCGATCGTCGCGGTCGGACTCGCCGCCAAACCGCTCATCGAGGGCCCGCTCGCCTCGCTGTGGGTGGTGGCCGGCTCGCTGATCGCCGGCAGCGGCGTGATGTGGGCGGCGGACCAGATGGGACGGCACAAGCGCGGCGAGGACGACACCTCGTTCAAGGACGCGATGCTCGTCGGCAGCTCCCAGATCCTCGCCCTGCTCTTCCCCGGCTTCTCCCGCTCCGGCGCCACCATGTCCACGGCGCTCATGCTCGACCTGGACCGGGTCGCCGCCACCCGGCTCTCCTTCTTCCTCGGCATCCCCGCGCTCACCGGTGCCGGCCTCTACGAGCTCAAGGACGCCCTGGGCACCGGGGTGGGCGCGGCGCCCCTCGCCGTCGGCACGGTCGTCTCGTTCGTCGTGGCGTACGCCTCCATCGCCTGGCTGCTGAAGTTCGTTGCCAAGCACTCCTTCAACGCCTTCGTGATCTACCGCGTCGTCGTGGGTGTGCTGCTGTTCGGGCTGCTTGGAGCGGGGGTGCTCCACAGCTGAGGGCTCGGCCGGGAGGCGCCGTCGTCCGTCCGCGGCGCCTTTGTGGCCGGTCGCGCAGTTCCCCGCGCCCCTCGGGGCGCTTCCGCCCTTGACAGCGCGAGGCCGTCGCCCGGAGGATCTCTCCCGTGAACCTGTCAGACAGCCGGACAGCCGGACAGCCCGTGCGCCGCGTCAGTGCCATGGAAGCGGTGCTGGCGTATCTCCGCGGGGCCATCGAGCGCGGCGAGTACGCCATCGGCGACAAGCTCCCCTCCGAGGCGGAGCTGTGCCGCACCCTGGAGGTGTCCCGGCCCGTGCTGCGCGAGGCGCTGCGGGCGCTGCAGACCATGGGCCTGACCGTGTCCCGGACCGGCAAGGGCACCTTCGTCGTCGCCAGCACCGTCGAGGACCCCACCTTCGGCGACTACGCGGCCAGCGACCTGCTGGAGGTCCGCCGCCACGTCGAGATCCCGGTCGCCGGGTACGCGGCCCGGCGCCGCACCCCGGAGAACCTCGACCACCTGGCCCACCTCCTGGACCGGATGGAACGGGAGACGGACACCACCGCCTGGGTCGCCATGGACACGCTGTTCCACCTGGCCGTGGCCGAAGCCGCCCAGAACCCGGTCTTCCGCCGGGTCATCGAGGAGATCCGGGACGCGCTGGCCCGCCAGTCCGCCTTCCTCAACGAACTGGGCGGCCGCCGCGAGCAGTCCAACCGCGAGCACCGGGCGATCGTCGAGGCCCTGATCGACGGGTCCGAGAACGACGCGGTGGAGGCCATGGCCCACCACCTCGACCGCGTCGAGACGACCCTCACCGACATCGTGCGTTCCCCGCGCACGGACACCCCCACGGAAGGCGGAACCGAGGCGTGAGCGAGCAGTCCCTGCACGAAGGCGTGCAGAAACGTTCCACCCATGTCGACGCCGGAGACGCGGGCTACAGCAAGTCCCTGAAGTCCCGGCACGTCAACATGATCGCCATCGGCGGCGCCATCGGTACCGGCCTCTTCCTCGGCGCCGGCGGCCGCCTCGCCGACGCCGGCCCCTCCCTCTTCCTCGCCTACGCGGTCTGCGGCCTCTTCGCCTTCCTCGTCGTCCGCGCCCTCGGCGAACTCGTGCTGTACCGGCCCTCCTCCGGCGCCTTCGTGTCGTACGCCCGTGAGTTCATGGGGGAGAAGGGCGCCTACACCGCCGGCTGGATGTACTTCCTCAACTGGGCGACCACCGGCATCGCCGACATCACCGCCGTCGCCACGTACACCCACTACTGGGGCATGTTCTCCGACATCCCGCAGTGGGTCATCGCGCTGATCGCGCTGGCCGTGGTGCTCACCGTGAACCTCATCTCGGTGAAGATCTTCGGCGAGCTGGAGTTCTGGTTCGCGATCATCAAGGTCGGCGCGCTGGTGCTCTTCATGTGCATCGGCATCTTCCTGCTGGTCACCCAGCACCCGGTCGACGGCCACAGCCCGGGCCCGTCCCTGATCAGCGACAACGGCGGCGTCTTCCCGCACGGCCTGCTGCCCATGCTGCTGATCATCCAGGGCGTCGTCTTCGCCTACGCCTCCGTCGAACTGGTCGGCGTCGCGGCCGGCGAGACCGAGAACCCCGAGAAGATCATGCCCAAGGCGATCAACTCGATCATGTGGCGCGTGGCCCTGTTCTACGTCGGCTCGGTCGTCCTGCTGTCGATGCTGCTGCCCTGGAACAAGTACACCTCCGGCGAGAGCCCCTTCGTGACGGTGCTGTCCAACATCGGCGTCCCGGCGGCCGGCGGCGTGATGAACCTCGTCGTCCTCACCGCCGCGATGTCCTCCCTCAACTCCGGCCTGTACTCCACCGGCCGCATCCTGCGCTCCATGGCCATGGCCGGATCCGCGCCCAGATTCACCTCCGTGATGAGCCGCAGCCAGGTCCCCTACGGCGGCATCCTGCTCACCAGCGGCATCTGCGTCCTGGGTGTCGGCCTCAACTTCGTCGTGCCCGCCGAGGCGTTCGAGATCGTGCTGAACTTCGCCGCGATCGGCATCCTCGCCACCTGGGGCATGATCATGATCTGTCACCTCCTCTTCTGGCAGAAGACCCAGAGGGGCGAGCTGACCCGCCCGGGTTACCGACTGCCGGGCTCCCCCTGGACCGAGATCGTGACGCTGGCGTTCCTCGCCTCCGTCCTGGTCCTCATGTACGCCGACGGCGGCGCGGGACGCACCACCGTGCTGTGCCTGCCGCTGATCGTCGGGGCCCTGGTCGCCGGCTGGTTCGCCATCCGCGGCCGAATCGCACGCAAGTCCACCACCGGAACCGACGCGTGACCCACGCGCGCTCCACGAGAAGCAGGCAGTGATGTACAGCAGTTCCCTCGCGGACGCACCCCATGTCCGTGAACCCGTCCACGCCCCCGTCGCCCACCTCGTACGCGGCGGAATCGTCGAAGGCATCCACTACGGCTCCGTCGTCGTCCTCGACGCCGGCGGAGAGGTCCGGCTCCAGATCGGGGACATCGAGGCCGCCTTCTACCCGCGTTCCGCGCTCAAGCCCGTCCAGGCCGTCGCCATGGCCCGGGCCGGACTCCCGCTCGACGGGGAGCTGCTGTCGCTGACCGCGGCCAGCCACTCCGGCGAGGAACGCCACCTCGCCGGCGCCCGGCGCATCCTCGACCTCGCCGGGCTCACCGAGGACCATCTGCGCAATGTCCCGGACATGCCGTTCGACCCGGTCGTCCGGGACGCCTGGGTGCGCGAGGGCCGGCTGCCCTCACGGCTCGCCCAGAACTGCTCCGGCAAGCACGCGGCCATGCTCTACACCTGCATGCTCAACGGCTGGCCCCTGGAGAACTACCTCGACCCCGGCCACCCGCTCCAGCAGGCCATCGCCGAGATCGTCGAGGACCTCACCGGGCAGCGGATCGCCCGGGTCACCGTGGACGGCTGCGGGGCGCCCCTGTTCTCCGTGTCCCTGCACGGCCTCGCCCGGGCCGCCGCCCGGATCACCACCGCCGCGCCGGGCACGCCCGAGGCCCGGGTCGCCGACGCGATGCGCGAGCACGCCGAGATGGCCTCCGGCTCCGGCCGGGACGTCGCCGCGCTGATGCGGGCGGTGCCCGGGCTGCTCACCAAGGACGGGTTCGAGGGCGTGCAGGTCGCTGCGCTGCCGGACGGTCGGGCCGTGGCGGTGAAGATCGCCGACGGGGCGAATCGGGCGCGGGTGCCGGTCGCTGCGGCGGCGCTTGCGTGGGCGGGTGTCGACCCGGAGCTGCTCACCGAGTTCGCGGGCGAGGCGCTGCTCGGGGGTGGCCGGGAGGTCGGGCGGGTGCGGCCCGTTCGCTCGCTGGAGCCCCTTGCCGGTGTCGCCTGCGCCTGAGCATGTGCCGGATTCTCCCGTCCGGCGGCTGCGGGTTTTCCGTGGCTGATCGCGCAGTTCCCCGCGCCCCTGACGGGGCGCTCATCCACCCTCGCTCCTCAGAAAAGGGATCCCTCACCCTCATGACCGTCGCCACCCGCTCCGAACACGATCTGCTCGGTGACCGTGATGTTCCCGCCGATGCCTACTGGGGTGTGCACACCCTGCGGGCCACGGAGAACTTCCCGATCACGGGCATGCCCATCTCCGCCTACCCGCATCTGATCGACGCCCTGGCCGCCGTCAAGGAGGCCGCCGCCCTCGCCAACGAGGAACTCGGGCTGCTGGAGCCGAAGAAGGCCGCCGCCATCGTCGCGGCCTGCCGGGAGATCCGCGACGGCAAGCTGCACGACCAGTTCGTCGTCGACGTCGTCCAGGGCGGGGCGGGTACCTCCACCAACATGAACGCCAACGAGGTCGTGGCGAACCGGGCGCTGGAGCTGCTGGGCCACGCCAAGGGCGAGTACCGGTACCTGCACCCGAACGAGGACGTCAACCTCGGCCAGTCCACCAACGACGTCTACCCGACCGCCGTCAAGATCGCGACGGTGTTCGCGGTCCGCGGGCTGCTCACCGCGATGTCCGTACTCCAGGACGCGTTCGCCCGGAAGGCCGTCGAGTTCCGCGACGTGCTCAAGATGGGCCGTACACAGTTGCAGGACGCGGTGCCGATGACACTCGGTCAGGAGTTCTCGGCGTACGCCGTCATGATTGACGAGGACCGGTCCCGTCTTGCCGAGGCCGTCGAGTTGATCCATGAGATCAACCTGGGCGCCACGGCCATCGGCACCGGCCTCAACGCCCCCGCCGGATACGCCGAGTCGGCCCGCCGCCACCTCGCGGCCATCACCGGCCTGCCCCTGGTGACGGCGGCCAACCTGGTCGAGGCGACCCAGGACTGCGGCGCCTTCGTCCAGATGTCCGGCGTGCTCAAGCGCATCGCGGTCAAGCTGTCCAAGAGCTGCAACGACCTGCGCCTGCTGTCCTCCGGTCCGCGCGCGGGCCTGGGCGAGATCAACCTGCCGCCCGTACAGGCGGGTTCGTCCATCATGCCCGGCAAGGTCAACCCGGTCATTCCCGAGGTCGTCAACCAGGTCGCCTTCGAGGTCATCGGCAACGACGTCACCATCACCATGGCCGCCGAGGCCGGACAGCTCCAGCTCAACGCCTTCGAGCCGATCATCCTGCACTCCCTGTCGGAGTCGATCACGCACCTGCGCGCCGCCTGCCTCACGCTCGCCGAGCGCTGCGTGTCCGGCATCACCGCCAACACCGAGGCGCTGCGCGCGACGGTCGAGAACTCCATCGGCCTGGTCACCGCTCTCAACCCGCACATCGGCTACACGGCCGCCACCGACATCGCCAAGGAGGCCCTCGCCACCGGCCGGGGCGTTGCCGAACTGGTCCTGGAGAAGGGCCTGCTCCCCGCCGAGACCCTGGCCGGCCTGCTGCGCCCCGAGGTCCTGGCGGGCAGCGGCCCGGCCCCGGCCTGACGTACGCGAGCGCACCGGGACCGGCACGGAGGGACAATAGTGATCATGACCTCGTCGACGACCTTCCAGCCGGTCCTGGAGCGCATCGCGGAGGAGATCGGGCGGACACCCGGCCGCGGCCGGCCCGCCGACTACATCCCGGCGCTCGCCGCCTGCGACCCGCGCAGCTTCGGCATGGCCGTCGCCGAACTCGACGGCACCGTGTACGGGGTGGGGGACTGGCGGCAGCCGTTCTCCGCCCAGTCCATCACCAAGGTCTTCACCCTCGCCCTGGACCTCGCCCGCGAGGGCGACGCCCTGTGGGAGCACGTGGGCCGCGAGCCCTCCGGCAACCCCTTCAACTCCCTGGTCCAGCTGGAGTACGAGAACGGCATCCCGCGCAACCCGTTCATCAACGCCGGCGCCCTCGTCGTCACCGACCGCCTGCACACCCGTACCGGCGACGCATCCGGGGAACTGCTGGACTTCCTGCGCGCGGAGAGCGGCAATCCGGAGCTGACCTTCGACAAGGAGGTCGCCGCCTCGGAGACCGCCCACGGCGACAGGAACGCCGCGCTCGGCCACTTCATGGCGTCGTACGACAACATCGACAACCCGGTGCCGGTCCTGCTCGACCAGTACTTCCGTCAGTGCTCCGTCGCCGCGTCCTGCGCAGACCTCGCCCTCGCCGCGGCCTTCCTCGCCCGGCACGGCATCCGCGCCGACGGCACCCGGCTCCTCACCCGCAGCCAGGCCAAACAGATCAACGCGATCATGCTGACCTGCGGCACCTACGACGCGGCGGGCGACTTCGCGTACCGCGTGGGCCTGCCCGGCAAGAGCGGCGTGGGCGGCGGCATCATCGCGGTCGTCCCGGGCCGCTGCACCCTGTGCGTGTGGAGCCCGGGCCTGGACGAACGGGGCAATTCGGTGGCGGGTGTGGCGGCGCTCGATAGATTCACGACGCTGACGGGCCTGTCGGTGTTCTGACAGAACTCATCGGCGGAGGGGGCGGGCATGCCTTTCTTGGGGGCGCGGGGAACTGCGCGACAAGCCCCCACCGGCCCGCACTCCGCGAACCACCGCACCCGGCAGACGCTCCCCGGCCCGGACCAGACACCCCGCACCTGATCACCGGCCGGTCACACCCCGGTCTCCCCCCGGAGGGCACCGCGTCAACTTCCCGCCACCCCACGTTGACACGCTGCCCGAGTGTTGGCCATGGCTTTCCCCGTCGATCTCCGCCGCTGCCAGATACTCGGTCTGGCCGGCACCGCCTGCCTGGCCCTGGGCGGTGAGACAGCCGGAGCCCTGCCCGTACGGGACCTCCTCCACCCGGCCTCCGCCCGCGCCGCCCTCGGCCTGGTCGGCGTGTACTTCGGCGTCGTCCTGCTGATCGCCGCCTGGGCGCTGCTGGGCCGGCTGGTGCGCGGCCCGAGGCCGCCCGCTCCCCGCGCCCTGCTGCTCGTCCTCGCCGTCTGGGCGGCGCCCCTGCTGCTCGCCCCGCCGCTGTTCAGCCGGGACGTCTACAGCTACCTCGCCCAGGGGGCGATGGTCGAGGCGCACATGGACGTGTACGCGCACGGGCCGTCCCGGCTCGGCGGCCCGCTCGCCGACGAGGTCGCCCCGCTCTGGCGGCACACCGGAGCCCCGTACGGCCCGGTGTTCCTCGCCGTCGCGGCGGCCCTGTCCGCACTGACGCGCGGTGAACTGCCCGCGGGACTCCTCGGGATGCGGCTCGTCGCGCTCGCCGGCGTCGGCCTGATGGCGGCGGCGCTGCCCCGCCTCGCCCGGCACAGCGGCGCCGACCCGTCCGCCGCGCTGTGGCTGGGCGCCCTCAACCCGCTCGTCCTGCTGCACCTGGTCGCGGGCGCCCACAACGACGCCGTCATGCTCGGCCTGCTCGGCGTCGGCCTGGTGGCGGCACTCGGCCGGTGGCCGGTCCTCGGCGCCGTCCTCGTCACGCTGGCCGCCCTGGTCAAGGCGCCCGCCGTACTCGGGCTGGCCGCCGTCGTCGTCCTCCAGGTCCGCGCGGGCCGCAGCCCGGCGAAGGCCCTCGCGACCACCACCGTCGCGGCCGCCGGGACGACCGTCGCCGCCACGGCCGCGGCCGGCACCGGATACGGCTGGATCGGCGCCCTCAACACCCCCGTGTCACCCCAGAACTGGGCCCTGACCACCCTGCTCGGCCGCGCCACCCGCGCCCTGCTGGAACACCTCGGCAGCGACCTCGCACCGCTGGCGGTCCCCGCCTGGCACGCGCTGGGCATCGTGGCCGCCGTGGTCGCGATCGCGCTGATCTGGCTGCGGCTGCGTCCGCGGCCGGTGTACGCGCTGGGCCTGAGCCTCGCGGCGGTGGCCGCCCTCGGCCCGGCGATTCGCCCCTGGTACGCCCTGTGGGGCCTGTTCCTCATCGCCGCCGCCGCGCCCAGCACCTCGGTACGCCACCGCATGGCGGCCGTGACCGGCGTGCTCGCGCTGTCCGTCCTGCCCAGCGGCGGCCCGGCGGACACCGGCCAACTCGTGCTGGCCGTCTCCGGCGGCGCACTCGCGGTCGTCGTGCTGTGGCAGGCCCACCAGGCCGAGCTGGCCCCGGCGCTGGGACGCGCCGCATGAGCCGGGGCCTGCCGCGCACCGACCGGGGTCGGCTGCTGCTGGTGTTCGCCCTCGCCGCGGTGGTGACCGTCTTCACCGCGACCGTGCCCCTGCTGCGCGACTGGTTCGACCTGCGCGTCTACTACGGCAGCATCGACACCTGGGTCCACCACGGCGGCCGGATCTACGACTACCGGGTGCCCGGCACCACGTACGGCTTCACCTACCCGCCGTTCGCCGCGGTCGCCATGCTGCCGATGGCCCTGCTGGACCTGCGCACCGCGATCGCCGCCGCCCTGCTGCTCAACCTGGCGGCCCTGGCCGTGATCCTGCGCCTGCTCGCCGGACCGGCCCGGCGGCGCCCCGGCTGGTACGGCTGGGCCCTGATCGCCTGCCTGCTGGCCCTGTTCGAGCCGCTCCGCGACACCTTCAGCTTCGGCCAGGTGAACCTGCTCCTGCTGGCCCTCGTCCTCACCGACGCCACGCTGCTCGCCACCGGACGCGGCCGCCTGGCCGGGGTCGGCATCGGGCTCGCGGCCGCCATCAAGCTCACTCCGGCGCTGTTCATCGGACTGCTGCTGGTGGCGGGACGCCGCCGCGCGGCGGCGGTCGCCACGGCCGTCGCCCTCGGGGCCACGGCCCTCGCCGCCTGGGTGGACCCGGACGCCTCGCGCTTCTACTGGACCGAGGCGCTGTGGGACACCGACCGCGTGGGACGCCTCGGCTATGTCTCGAACCAGTCGGTGCAGGGCATCCTGGCCCGGCTGGGCGAACCGGACCGGGCCGTGTGGGCCGCGGCGGTCCTGCTGATCCTCGGCGTGTGGGCGGTGCGGACGCGCCGGGCGGTCGTGGCCGGGGACTGGACGGCCGCGTTCGCCCTGACCGGCCTCGCCGCCTGCCTCGTCAGCCCGATCACCTGGGTGCACCATCTGGTGTGGCTGCTGCCGTCCTTCGCCGTGCTGGTCCGCACGGGGCACCTCCGGATCGCGGGGGCCCTGTACGCCGTGCTGTGCACCAGCGTGGTGTGGCTGTGGTTCGACGACGCGTCCGGCGTCGACGGGTTCCTGGGCAGCAACACCTACGCGTGGATCACCCTGGGCCTGCTGCTGTGGCTGCCGGCCGGTCAGCTCCGCCCGGGCCTGCGGACCGGAAGCCGCAGCACCAGCACCACGACCACCGCGCCGAGGCCGGCGGCGCCCGCGATCAGCCCCGCCTCGGTCCAGGCGGAACCGGGCTCCTCCGGCACGGCCGCCGCGACCGCGGGCGGCGTCGTCGTGTCCGGCCGCGCGGCGGGCCGTGACGCGGCGAGCGAGCCCACCGCTTCGACCCGCCCGGCCGACCTGAACCCCCAGTCGAGCAGCGAACGGGCCTCCTCGTACACGGCCGAGCCGCCGCCCTCCTGAGGGTTCATCACCGTCACGACGAGGGTGCGCCCGTCCCGGCGCGCCGCCGCGACGAGCGTGCTGCCCGCCTCGCTGGTGTAGCCGTTCTTGATGCCGATCAGCCCCGGATACGGCTTCACGCCCCGGGTGCCGCTCAGCAGCCGGTTGGTGTTGCGGATCGGGTACGACCAGCCGCCCCCGCCGGGGAACCTCGCCTCGACCGTGGCGCAGTACCGGGCGAAGTCGGGGTTGCGCAGCCCCACGGCGCCGAAGAGGGCCAGGTCGAACGCCGAGGACACCTGGCCCGGGGCGTCGTAGCCGTCCGGTGACACCACCCGCGTGTCGAGGGCGCCCAGTGAGCGGGCCTTGGCCTGCATGCGTTCGGCCGTGGCCCGCCAGCCGCCGTTGAGCTCGGCCAGGACGCGCACGGCGTCGTTGCCCGAGTTGAGGAAGACCCCGCGCCACAGGTCGGCGACCCGGTACGTACGGCCCTCGGTGACCCCGACCAGGCTGCTGCCCGCACCGATGCCGCGGAGTTCCTCCGCGCGGACCGTGTGCCGGATGCCCCCGGGCAGTGTGGGCAGCACCGTGAGGGCGAACAGGGTCTTCAGGGTGCTGGCCGGAGGCAGTCTGCGGTGCGCGTTGCGGGCGGCGAGCACCTCGCCGGTGCGGGCGTCGGCGACCAGCCAGGACAGGGCGGAGACCTCCGGGATGCGGGGCGCTCCGGCACGCGGACGGACCTGGGTACCGGGGCGGTGCAGCAGCGAGGGGTGCGGGGCCGCCGCCCGCGGCCCGGCCGGTGCACTGGGTTCCGGTCCGCCGGGGTCGGCCGCCGCGGCGGGCATCAGGACCAGGAGGCCCGCCGCACAGAGCGCACCGGCGGACACGACAGCCGGGGAAGAGAATCCGATGATCATATGATCAACGTAGAAACGGACGTGCTCCGTACGGCGATGACCGGGCCGGAGACGAGGCGCGAGCACCCGGATGCCGCACGGGTGACGCGTCAGCCGGCCGTCTGTGCGAGCAGCTCTTCCGCCGCCTTGCGGGTCTCCTCGTCGCCGTCGTGCTCCGCACGGTCCGTCAGGGCGGCGATCGTCTCCGCGCGGGACGGCCAGGCCAGGGCGAGCATGTGGAGGATCTTCCGGCGGACGACCGCGTCGGGGTCCGCGATCGCCCGGGCGGCCGCCACCGGACACGCCTCGTCACCGGCGGCGGGCGCCCATCGGCGCAGTGCGTGGAGTCTGACGTCGGCGTCCGGGTCGTCCGCGGTCAGCCGCAGGAACAGGGCCTGGACGTCCGGGTGGTGGGCCCAGCGCAGACCGAGCGTCCTGACCGCGTTGACCCGGACGTCGGGGTGCCCGTGCCGCCGGGCGGCCCCGACGAGGAGTTCCCTCACGTCGTCGCGGTGCGCCCAGTGCCTGCGCAGCTCGCCGATCACGGACTGGGAGATGTGCGGGTCGGAGGGGTCCGTGGCGGCGCGGACCACGACGTCATGGACGTCGCTCCGGTCGAACCACCGCTTGGCCAGCGTCCTGAGGGCGTAGACGCGTCCCGAGTCGCGGTCCTCGAGGTGCGTCGCACGACGTACGAGGGCGGCACGCATGTCGTCCCAGTCCGGCCAGTGATCCATGAGGAGGTTCAGCAGCAGCCCCCGTTTCAGCCCTTCGGTGAGATCGGGGGCACGCACCAGGAGGCTGTGGACGTCGTCCCGGTCGGACCAGTGCTCGATGAGCCCCCGAAGGACAACGGACAGGGTGAGTCCCGACACGTCACCGACGGCGGTTCCCAGCAGCAGGTCCCGGACCTCGGGGTGGTCGGGCCACTCCTGTGCCAGTTGGTGGATCGCCTCGTCCCGGATCTGCCGGTCGGAGTCCCGGGACGCGGTCATCAGCACCTCGCGGCCGCCGTCGTGGTCGAAACGGTCCCGGCCGATCAATTTGATGGCAGCCCAGCGGACCCTGTTCTCGGAGTCCTCGGCAGCGAGACGCAGCACGATCTCCTGGACGTTCTCCTGCCAGGGCCGGTGCCCGCCGAACACGTCGAGACAGGCGATCCGGATGTCCGCGTCGGGGTCCGCGGCGGCTCGGACCACCGCTCGACGCACGTGCTCGTCACCGGGCCACCGGTCGCCGAGCACCCGCAGGGCGTCGACGCGGTCTCCCGGCCGGCGGGTGTCGGCGGACCGCTCCAGGAGAAGGTCGCGGACGCGCTCGTCGTCGGCGCGGTGCGCGCCGAGCACCCACATGGCCGTCTCGCGCTCCTCGCCGTCGGTGGCGTCGACCGCACGGGCGCTGAGCAGGGCGAGGACGTCCTCGTGACGGGAGCCGTACTCGCCCAGGGTGTGCAGCGCGTCGCGGCGGACGTGCGCGTCGGGGTCCTCGACCGCCCGTGCCATGACGAAACGACGGATGCCGTCGTGCTCGTCCGACCATCTCCCCAGGGCGCGCAGCAGGCGGGAACGAGACGATTCGTCCGGGTTGCCGGCCGCCTCCCTCTCGGCGGACGCGAGCGTGGTGTCGTCGGGGCTCGACGCCATCAGGACGGCGAGCGCTTCGACGCGCGTGCGGCCGTCGGGGTCGTCGACGGCACGGGCCGCCACGAAGGAGCGAACCTCCTCGCTGTCGGACCACACGTCCGCCAGCACCGCCAGCGCGGTGGAGCGCAGGTAATTCCGGGCCGCGTGCTCCGCAGTGTGCCGCAGGAGGTCGCGCGCGGTGGTGTCGTCCGGGCTCCGCTCGGCCCAGGCGTAGAGGAAGCGGAGCCGGTCGGAGCCGTAGTAGCTGCGGCGGGCCAGCGCGGCGAGTTCGTCGTCGTCGAGCCGGAGCGAGCGGACGATGTGGGTGGGTTCCGCGCTGGGCGAGAACTGGCCGCTGATCCGGAACCAGTTCAGGAAGCGCCGGTGCCCGGTCCAGTGCGGACTGAACGCTCCCAGTGCGGGCATCGCCTCCTCCAGCAGCGACGGCCCCTTCCGCCCGCGCATGTCCAGTGCCCGGGTCGCGGCGTCGACGACCGCCGTGCTCTGCGCGGACAGCTCGCGCAGTTTCCCGGTCTCGGCCAGCATCCGCAGGGCGAGCGCCACGTGCGACGCGTCGTCGTCCGCGGCGGCGGCGTGCAGTGTGAGCAGCCGGTCGACGGCCGCGCCCACCGTCGCCGTGCCCATCTGGCCGGCGAGCAGGAGCAGCACCTCGTGCCACGCGGGGTCCTGCGCGCGCCGCGCGACGACCTGCTCGACCAGTTCCTCGGGCGTCCACTCCCGGTCCTCCTTGTAGCGGTGCGCGATGTCGGCCGCCGCCAGGTACTCCAGGAAGGCGCGGTGCACGAATCCGTACACCTCGCCGCCGTAGCGGGACAGGATGAAGTTGCGTTCGTGCAGTTGCTCGACCATGGCACGGGCCGCCGCGGCGGCGTGCACCGGAGGCAGCTCGTACTGCTGGAGGTAGACGCGGAAGACGCGCTCGAGGTCCGGGCGGTGGATGTGGTTGCCCGCGATGCCGCTGTGGCCTTCCTGCATGGCGCGGGCCAGCAGGCGCAGCAGTTCCAGGCGTTCGTCGGGCCCGAGGACGTCGAGAGCCTCGGCGACCGGCGGGTCCAGCGGGGCCTTGAGCAGTTTCGCCGCCTGGTCCCAGTGCGACACCAGCACCGTGACCGCGTGCTCGTAGACACTGCGCCGGTTGTGCGGCAGTGTCTGGCGGCGGCCGATGAGGGCCAGGACCGTCAGCAGGAGCGGATTGCCCGCCATCTCCCGCAGGGGGCGCGAGTCCTGCACGGCCGAGGTGAGCCGCTCGACGAGCCGGCCGGCCTGGGCCGGGTCGTTCGGGCAGGAGACGCGGTACCAGCTGCGGACGAACGTCCCGATCCGCTCCTCGTCGAGGTCCTGGAGCATGTAGTGGGCGAAGCCCGCCCCGTCGAGGACGGTGCGCTGGTAGCCGATGATCCGTGAGGTCACCACGATCCGCGCGGACGGCCGGCGGACGGCGAACGCGGCGATGCGCTGGGCGGTCCGGGCGCGCACCTTCCGGTCGAAGAGTTCGTCGAGCCCGTCGAAGACCACCAGGGCCCGGCCGTTCGCGAGCAGCTCCTCCAGGACCGGCGGCGGCACGGACTGGGCGAAGTCGTCGTACAGGTGGGTCAGGAAGTCCTCGAAGCTGCTGTGCCGCCACTGCTCCTCGGCGTAGTGGCGCAGCTCCACCACCAGCGGCACCCGGCCCGCGAGCGCGGCCGGCGGCCCCTGCGCGGTGCCGAGGGCCAGCGCCAGGCTCAGGTAGCGGACCAGGGTGGACTTGCCCGCCCCGGGGTCTCCGAGGATCACCAGCAGCCGGTTCGACGGCGCGGCCAGTACGTCCAGGACGTCCTGCGCGGGGCGGCGCAGGTAGGACTCCCGCAGTGCCTCGAAGGACGTGCCGTCCACGCCCGGCGGCAGCGCGCCCTGGTCCGGCAGCTCCCCGGACTCCACAAGTCGTCTGAGCAGCTCCCGGGGCAGTTCGACGGGCGGCGGGTCGGCGCGCACGGTCGGCGTGACGAAGACCTCGCGCAGTTCCACGGCCGGGTGCTCCTCCGGCAGCGGCGTGAGGACTTCCAGGTCCAGCCGCCCGTAGACCTGGGCGATCCGCTGTGCGTACCGGGCCACCGCCGCGGCGACCTCCTCCTCGGAGGGCGCGGCGGTGAGGGGCGGGCCCGGCTGGACGTACTGCTGCTCGACGATGGTGTTGCCGTCCCCGGAGACGACGGTCCGCGCGTTCCCGCCGACCGCGACCGCCCGTTCCGCGCCGGCCCGCACGGATGCCGCCGGGGATGTCCGGCCGTCTTCCCGGCCGCCGTCCCGTGCCGTTCCCCTGCCGACCACTGCGCCCCCCCGAGTGCCAAGCCTCCAGGGCCACAACCTAGCGGCCGTCCGCCGACTGCGCGCCGTACTCGGACCGTTCGGGTACGTCCGTCAGGCCGAGGGCAGCGTCGGCTGGATGCGCCGCAGGAACGTCGCGTTGTCCGGTGTCTCGCGCATCCGTTCCAGAAGAGTCTCCAGACCGCCCTGGCCGTCCCGGCTCCGCAGCACCCGCCGCAGACCGTGTACGGCGGCCAACTCGGGGGGCGACAGCAGGAGTTCCTCGCGACGGGTGCCGGACGGGTCGATGTCGACGGCCGGGAACAGGCGGCGGGAGGCCGGTTCGCGGCTCAGCCGGAGCTCCATGTTGCCGGTGCTCTTCAGTTCCTCGAAGTAGAAGTCGTCGGCCCGGGAGCCGGTCTCGACCAGGGCGGTCGCGAGGATCGTGAGGGAACCGCCCTCCTCGGCCGACCGGGCGGCGCCGAAGAACCGCTTGGGGCCGGTCAGCGCGGACGCGTCGACGCCGCCGGTGAGGATGCGGCCACCGGAAGCGGCCGCGTTGTTGTGCGCCCGGCACAGCCGGGTCAGCGAGTCGAGGAGCAGGACGACGTCCTCGCCGGCCTCGACGCGCCGCTTGGCCCGCTCGATCACGAGGTCGGCGAGCGCGATGTGCTGCCTGGCGCTGCGGTCGAAGGTCGAGGCGTACACCTCGCCCCGCACGCAGCGCAGCATGTCGGTGACCTCCTCGGGCCGCTCGTCGAGCAGCAGCATCATCAGCCGGCAGTCGGGATGGTTGCCGGCGACGGCCGCCGCGAGCTGCTGGAGGAGGACGGTCTTGCCGGTCTTGGGCGGGGCCACGAGGAGTCCGCGCTGGCCCTTGCCGACCGGCGCGAGCAGGTCGACGACCCGTCCGGCCAGTCCGGCGGCCGGGTGCTCCAGGCGCAGCCGCTGGTGCGGATGCAGCGGCGTCAGGTCCCGGAAGTGCCGCCGGCCGCGCAGTTCCGCGGGGGTGCGGCCGTCGACCCGTGCGACGTCGGTGAGGCCGCGCCGGTCGCCCAGTGCGCCCTCGACGAGATCGCCCTTGCGCAGGCCGTGGCGGCGGATCAGGGCGGGGGAGACCGCGGGGTCGTCGGGCGTGGGCAGCCCGTTTGCGGCGCGCAGGTGCCCCTTTCCGCTCGCGTCGACGTCGAGGACGCCGAGGGCGGTCCGGGGCTCGGACCGCTGCTGGACGGGTGGGGTGTCGAGTGTGGTGGTCATGGTGGTGTGTCCTTTCACGGACGGCAGGCATGGGACATGCGAAGGGAAGGGGAGAGAGCCGCGAGGGGAGGGGCCTGGGGCACGCCTCCGGGCGGTGGGGAACAGCACCACGGGTACGACAGAGCACATCAGGGTGCTGGAAATGAGAGAGAGAAGGAGAATCGCACCGGCGCCCGCAGAGAGGGGCGTGCACGAGTGCTGCTTGCAGGCTACCACCCGACGGGGCGCCGGGGGAGGGGGAGGTGGGTCAGCGGGCGGCCAGCAGTCCGTACAGCAGGGGGATCCGCGGCTCGGGCAGCCGCCACCAGCCGGACTCCGTACGGACCATCCGGGGCCAGCGCGGCCAGGGAAGTTCGTCGGTCTCGCGCAGTCGCCGCACGGCCAGTCCCACCCACGTCAACGCGTTGACGACCTCGCCTATTCCGTGCATCCACTCGTAACTGTCGGTGGCGCCCTCGACGGCCGGGCCGTCGGTGTACGTGTGGGTCGCGTCCCGGTGCACGGGACCGCCGCCGCCCAGGTAGTCGTGGCGCAGGAGCAGCTCGGGGCCCTCGCCCGGCGCGGGCTTCGGGCCGAGCGAGTTGAGCAGGGGATGGAACTCGACGACGTACAACCGGCCGCCCGGCCGCAGGAGCCGCCCGACGGTCTCCGCCCACCGGTCCAGGTCCGGCAGGTAGCACAGCGCGCCCTTGCCGGTGTACACGACGTCGAACATCCGCCCGTCCAGGGCCTCGACGGCGTCGTACACGTTCGCCCGGACGTACGTCACGTCCGCGCCGGCCCGTGCCGCGATGCCGCTCGCGGCCGCCACGGACGCCTCGGAGAAGTCGAGGCCGACGGCCCGGGCACCGCGGCGGGCGAAGGCGATCGTCTCCGTGCCGAGGTGGCACTGGAGGTGCAGCACGTCACGGCCGGCCAGCTCGCCGAGGTCCTCCCACTCGAAGGGGGCGAACCAGCGCTCGGGATCGGGGTCCTGGTCGAGCCCGTAGAACCGGCTGGCGAGGTGAACAGGCGTGCGGGCGTCCCAGTTGGCCTGGTTGGCGCGCATCAGCCGGTCGTGCTCGGCGGACGTCATGGGGACATCCAAACACAGCGGGCTGGCCTAGGCTGAGCCGATGTTCAGCCCCGAAGGCCCCAGTCTGCGTGAGCTCGCCGTCCAGGCGCTGTCGTCCGTCGAACGCGGCTACGACCTCCTCGCGCCGAAGTTCGACCACACTCCCTTCCGGACACCCGACGCGGTGCTCGACGCCGTCGGGTCGGCGCTGCGGCGGATGGGGCCCTTCGACGCCGGGCTCGACCTGTGCTGCGGCACCGGTGCGGGCGTCGGCGTGCTGGCCGGGGTGTGCCGGGAGCGGGTCACCGGCGTCGACTTCAGCGCGGGCATGCTCGACGTCGCCCGGCAGCGGGTCCGGCCGGCGGGGCCGCCGGTCTCCTGGGTCCGTGCCGACGCCCGCGCCCTGCCCTTCGCGCCCGCCTTCGACCTGGTGGTGAGCTTCGGCGCCTTCGGGCACTTCCTGCCCCGTGAGGTGCCCGGGCTGTTCGCGCAGGTCCGCTCCGTGCTGCGGCCGGGCGGCTGCTTCGCGTTCCCGCTGGTCGCCCCGCCCCGCCCTGGCTCGCTCGTCTCCTGGATGCTGCTCGGCTTCGACACGGTGATGCGGGTGCGCAACGCCCTGTGGCGGCCGCCGTTCGTCATGTACTACCGCGCGGTCCGCTTCGGGGACGTGCTGGGCGCGCTCGCCGAGGCCGGCTTCCGGGTGGAGCTGTACGCGCTGCCGGAGTTCGGGCGGCGACGGGACGGCAGCCCGCGGGTGCGTCTCGTCGCCGCCCGGCTCCCGGGGTAGTCAGCCGCGCAGGAAGTTCAGCAGATCGTCGTTGAACGCCTTCTCGAAGTCGCCCACCAGACCGTGCGGGGCGCCCGGGTACACCTTCAGCGTCGCGTCCTTGACGAGCTGGGCGGTCCGCTGGGCCGAGGCGGCGATCGGCACGATCTGGTCGTCGTCGCCGTGCGCGACGAGCGTCGGCACGTCGATCCGCCCCAGGTCCTCGGTGAAGTCGGTCTCCGAGAACTGGGCGACGCAGTCGTAGGCGCCCTTCAGCCCGGCCTGCATGCTCCACCTCCAGAACGCCCGCCGCACGCCCTCCGAGACGGCGGCCCCGGGCCGGTTGAAGCCGTAGAAGCTCTCGCTCAGTTCCCAGTAGAACTGCGAGCGGTCCGCCGCCACGGCCGCGCGGATCCCGTCGAAGGCCTCCTTCGGCGTGCCCTCCGGGTTGGCCTCCGTCCGCAGCATCAGCGGCGGCACCGCGCCCAGCAGCACGGCCTTGGCGACCCGCGCGGTCCCGTGCCGCCCGATGTAGCGGGCCACCTCGCCGCCGCCGGTCGAATGGCCCACCAGGACCGCGTCGTCGAGGTTCAGCGACTCGATCAGCTCGGCCAGGTCGTCGGCGTATCGGTCCATGTGGTTGCCCTGCCACGGCTGGCCCGAGCGGCCGTGCCCGCGGCGGTCGTGCGCGATCGCGCGGAAGCCGTGCTCGGCGACCAGACGGGCCTGCCCGTCCCACGCGTCCGCGTTGAGCGGCCAGCCGTGGCTGAACACCACGGGCTGCCCCTCGCCCCAGTCCTTGTAGTAGATCTCGGTCCCGTCGGACGTGGTGAACGTACTCATGAGCATCCTCTCGGTGGGGGTGTCGGCACGCGATCAGACGAATCGGCGGACGAATGTCAGCGCGGTGTCCGCGACCTCCTGCCAGCCCTGGTCGATGGTCAGGGCGTGGCCCCTGTCCTTCATCTCGATGATCTCCGTGATTCCGGGATTGCGCCGCTGGCGCTTGTACGAGGCGTTCGACAGCGCCCACGGCACGGTGTGGTCCTTCTCGCCCGAGATGATCAGCAGCGGACCGCGCTCGGGGTTCTCGGTGTCGACCTTCGCCTCGGTCCACGGGTTGAGGTTCGCCGTGGCCGCCTGGAACAGCGGCGCGCCCGGCGCGGGCACGGCGAACGTCTCGTACAGCTGCCGGGCCTCCTCGTCGCTCACGGCGTTGGCGAAGGAGTACCGGAACTGGTCGAACGTCAGCGGCACCGCACGGTTGCGGTTCGCCGGGTTCGTGAGCACCGGCGCCGCCGCGCGCAGCGACGACACGGGCAGCGGCAGCACGCCCCGGAACGGCGCCGGGTCGATCGCGACCGACGCGGCGGACAGTCCCCGCCCGGCGAGAATCTGCGTCAGCAGTCCGCCGAACGAGTGACCGATGATCGCCGGCCGGCGCTTCAGACCGCCGATCAGCGCCGCCAGATGGTCGGCGACCTGCCCGACCGTCTTGCCGGCGAGGACCTCGGGGTGCCGGTTGGCCTCCTCGACGGTGTCCGGGTCGTCGGGCCAGGACAGCGAGACCGGGGCGTACCCGGCCTGCTCGAAGTGGTCCGCCCAGCGGTCCCAGCTGCTCGGCAGCAGCCACAGGCCGTGGACGAAGACGACGGGCGTGCGGTCGGCGGCGTTGGCCCGCTCGATCAGCTCCTCGTCATGCGTGGTCATACGGACGATCCCCCCTGGATGTCGGTGTCGGTCACGCAGGCCCCTGTAAACGTGCACAGGGCGTTCACCTCTGGCCGATACTGACAGCGGACGCGGTCGGCGGATCGGCTCTCGGTGCCCGGTCCTGGACTCACCGTGCCGAGGGCGGAGAGGGCTGGGGATGATCCTTCTGGACACGAGCGAGTTACCGGTGGACGAGCGGGTGGAGGCCTTCCGGGCCGCTCTGCTGACCGCGTCCGTGCCGTCGCTGGTCAGGATGGAGGAGGCCGGGGAGCGGGCGTTCGCGCGCATGGAGCGGTGGCACTTCGGCGAGCTGACGCTCTTCACCAGCAGCTCCTCCGGCTGGGCCGTCACCCGAAGCCCCCGCTACCTGCGCCTCGAAGGCGTGCCGATGGTCTCCCTGTCCCTCCAGGTCCGCGGCACGGGCCGGTTCGGCCAGTCGGGCCGGCAGGAACGGGTCGGCCCCGGCGAACTCATGCTCAACGACCTGACGATCCCCTACGACTTCGCCTGGTCGGGCAGCGGCGGCGCACAGGCCCTCCAGGTGCCGTACGACGCCCTCGCCCTGCCGCCGCACATCGTCCGCCGGGGCGCCGAACGACTGCGGGCCAGTCCGCTGTACGACCTGGTCCGCACGCACATCAACCGCCTCCAGGCCGACGCCGACACCCTCGACGGCGACCCGGGCGCCGCCGCCCTCGGCTCGGCCACCGTGGAACTGGTGCGCGCGCTGCTCACCTCGGCCGCCGGAGTGGACGCCTACGCCCGTCCCGCCCTGGCCGAGTCGCTGCTCCCGCGGGTCCTCGCCTACGCCCGCACCCATCTGACGGAACCGGACCTCACGCCCGCCCGTATCGCGCACGCCCACAACCTCTCCGTGCGCGCCCTGTACCGCCTGTGCGCGCGGGCCGGGCTGAGCCTGGAGCAGTGGATCATCGAGCAGCGGCTGGAGGGGGCCCGCTCCGCCCTGGTCTCCCCGGTGGGCCGCACCCGGACCGTCGCGTCGGTCGCCCGCTCCTGGGGGTTCACCGACCCGAGCCACTTCACGCGCCGCTTCAAGGCGGCGTACGGCGTGACGCCCCGGCGGTGGCGGGCCTCGGAGTCCGGCCCGGCAGAGTGAACTCGTAGACGAGCGCGTCCTGTCGGGCGTCCACGACGAGGTCGGTGATCTCCAGCGGACGCGCGTACTGGTCGTGCACCCGGCGGGTGACCCGCACCGACGGCGTGCTCGTGAGCCGGGTGATGGTGTCGCGGTGGTGCAGGGTCAGCCCGGCCCGGCGCATCCAGTCGTAGGCCCGCCGCAGGTGCGCGGCGGCCGTGCCGTCGGCGCGGTCGCGATAGCGGGCCAGCTCCTCCACCTCCGCGAGCGCCACGGCGGAGAAAGAGGTGACGGCCGTCCGCAGCCCGCGTCCGTCGGCGGTCGCGTACCGGTAGCGGTGGATCAGCGTCGGACGGCCCGGGGCCAGCCCCAGCGCCTCGGCGTGCTCCGGCGGGGGCGCCTCCCAGGCGACGGTGGCGCGGGCGACGGTGCCCGGTGTCGCGGCCCGGGCGCCGACCGGGAACGTGAGCGAGTCAGCGCTCTCGACGGGCGGGCCGGGCAGGGTGGCGTGGCTGCCGCGCCGGTCGGTGGCGACGAGGCCCTCACGGCGCAGCAACTCCAGGGCCTGCCGTACGGTCTCCCGGCTGACCCCGAAGTGCCCGGCCAACCGCCGTTCCCCCGGCAGGCGTTCACCCGGCGGGACAGTGCCGTCGCGCAGCTCGCCGAGCAGCTCCGACGCGATCCGTCGGTACAGGGGCTCCCCTCCGGTCGGCGGATGGTCGTGCGGGGTGGTGCGGGCCATGCCGCGCCTCCTGTTGGTGACGTGCGGTAGCCGTGCGGGCTCGGTGCGCCACCAGATCTAGCATTGGTCTAAACCAGCAGGGAAGGGCGGCCGGGCGGTTCGGCCGAAACCGCACCGCCGCGCCCGCCGTCACAGCGCGCTGTACAGCGCCTCGACCAGCGCCATCTTCCGCGGGTCGTCCGCGATATGCGGCCCCATACGGTTCATCACATACCCCAGGGACACCTCGGCCTCCGGGTCGGCGAGCCCGCAGGAGCCGCCGAAGCCGTCGTGACCGAAAGCGCGCGGGTTGGGCCCGTAGGAGCCGTGGGGCCCGCTGAGCCACAGTCCGAGCCCCGCCTCCGTGTCGACCGCGAGCCCGGCGCCGACCACCAGGTCCCGGCAGCTGCCCTGCCCCTCGCGCACCCGCTCGGCCGCCTCGGGGGAGAGGATGCGGTGGCCGCCGTACGTGCCGCGCCCCGCGAAGACGGCGTACAGCGCCGCGACCGCGCGCGCGGTGCCGTGCCCGTTCGCCGCCGGGATCTCCGCGGCCCGCCAGCCCGGTGTGAGGGCGCCGGCGGCGGACACCGGTGGATTGGTCACCGCGGCGATGGCCGCCGGCGTCAACTGGGCGAAGACGGCTGCCTGTTCACTGGTCGTCGCGACCGGCGGCTGGACCAGCTCGGCCACCCGGCCGTAGTCCTTCTCCGGCAGCCCGATGGAGAAGTCGATGCCGAGCGGCCCGGTCACCTCCCGCTGCAGGAAGGCCCCCGGCCGCAGTCCCGAAACCCGGCGTACGACCTCGCCGACCAGATGGCCGTAGGTCAGCGCGTGGTAGCCGGACCGGGTGCCCGGCTCCCACCAGGGCTCGGTCGCCGCGAGCCGCTGCGTGGTCAGCTCCCAGTCGCAGAGCTGCTCCAGCGAGTGCGGCTCCCGCAGCCCGGCCAGGCCCGCGCGGTGGGACAGCAGGTGCCGTACGAGGACCTTCTCCTTGCCCGCCGCGGCGAACTCGGGCCAGTACACGGCCACCGGCGCGTCGAGGTCGAGCAGCCCCAGGTCGGCGAGGATGTGCGCGCACAGCGCCACCGGCCCCTTGGTCGTCGACCACACGTTGACCAGCGTGTCCCGCTCCCACGGCCGGGTGCGCGCCGCGTCGGCCCAGCCGCCCCACAGGTCCACCACGGTCGTGCCGCCCACGGTGACGGTCACCGCCGCGCCCAGCTCCTGCCGCTCCCGGAAGTTCTCCTCGAACGCCCTGCGCACCGCCGTGAAGCGCGCGTCGCAGTGACCGTGCACCTGTGCCTCGATCTCGGGCATGGGCCCCACCCCTTTGCCGGCCGACTCCAGGCCCGGCCCGCCGTGTCGCGGTCCGGGCGCGAAGAACGTACCGACTGGTCGGACCAAGGGGGAAGCCCGTCGGCGGTGAACGGCCGGATCAGATGTACGAGCGCATCCAGCGCAGCTTGGCCGCCTCCTGGAAGGGGCCGCCGCCCTCGTGGTCGTTGAACTCGTACACCTCGATCGTCTTGTCCTCGTGGCTCCAGGCGTTGAAGGCCGCGAAGACGGTCGACGGCGGGCAGGTCTGGTCCTCCAGGGCGGCCGAGAAGAGCGCGGGGGCCCGGCCGCGGGCGGCGAAGTGCACGCTGTCGAAGTAGGACAGGGTGCGCAGGGCCTCGTCGGTGCGGCCGCGGTGCGTCTTGAGGTAGAGGCCGATCTCCCGGTACGGGTGGCGGTCGGTGAGCGTCGCCGCGCGCGGGAAGTCGCACAGGAACGGCACGTCCGGCGCGATGCCCGCCAGGTCCGGCACCAGCCCGCCGACCGCGATCGTGATGCCGCCGCCCTGGCTGGAACCGACGGCCACCGTGCGCGCCGGGTCGGTGAGCGGGTGCGCACGGGCCGCCTCCACGGCACGCACCGCGTCCGTGAACACCCGGCGGTAGTAGTAGTTCTCCGGCGCGTCCATGCCGCGCGTCATGAACCCGGGGTACGCGGGTGCGCCGCCCACCGGGTCCGCCGTGCCGCCGCCCGCGCCCCAGGCGCTGCCCTGCCCGCGGGTGTCCATCACGAAGTGCGCCCGGCCCGTCGACGCCCACAGCAGGTGCTCGTGCGGCAGCCCGCGCCCTCCGCCGTAGCCGATGAACTCCACGACCAGCGGCAGCGGGCCGTCCGCCCCGGCCGGCAGGACCAGCCAGCCCTTGACCGGGTGACCGCCGAACCCGGCGAACGTCACGTCGAACACCTGCACAGTGGACAGTCCCGTGTCGACCGGTTCGAAGCGGGCGTCCAGGTCGTGTGTGCGCGCCTCCTGGAGCGTCTTGGACCAGAACGCGTCGAAGTCCTCCGGCTCGGTGGACGCGCTGCGGTACTCGCGCAGTTCGTCGAGAGGAAGGTCGAACAGGGCCATGTAGGACCGCCTTGGGTGAGCAACGGCTGCGGGGACAGTGCGGATGATCACACTACGGGTACGGTCGGCGGACTGGCGAGGTCATTTCCGGCGGTCCGCGGCGCGCTACGGCGCCTGCTCGCGGGGCGCGCGGCACCGGCGGGAGGCGCGGGTCGCGTCACGCGCCCCGGTGCGTCCACTCCGGCTCCGTCCGGGCCCACTCCCGCTCCCATTCGGCGAGCCGGCGGCGCATCGCCACCCGCCGCACGACGGAGTGGCCGAGAAGCACCAGGAGCACCGCGCCGCCCGCGGCACATGTGCCCATCGTGAGGGTGTGCTGCCAGATCCCGGTACCGTCCACCGGCGGGGTCACGTTCCGCCCCCGGGAGTCGAACCAGACGTCCACCGTCTCACCCTGCCGGGTGTCCGCGGGGACCCTCGCCGTCGCGGTACGCGTCCCCTCGCCCGGCTCCGTCCAGCGCACGGTCGCCCGGTACGCGTGCTGCCCGCCCGCCTGCACGGAGGGCAGCGAGTCGCCCTTCCCGCCGACCACTTCGGCACGGACCCGATGGCGCTCGGCCCGCTGCTCCGCCGCGATCGACCGCACCTCGCCGTGCGCCCACACGGCGGCGGCCGCCCCCGCGACAGGCGCGCCGACCAGGATCAGGACGGCGACCACCAGCAGCGTCCACGCCTCGACGACATCCGACCGGCGCCGCAGGGGACTGCGCCGCCAACGCCAGCCGGGCACCCGGGTTCGCATGTCGACCTCCTCGCCGTCACCGCCGCCGGGGGGCCGGACCGGCCGTGCGGTGGCGGCCCCGCCGCTCCCTCCGCGTCACGCCACACATGCGAGTGCCCCCACGGATCTGGTACCCCCTCCGACGCGCATCGATCGCTCACCACGGCCTCGGTGCCGCCCGCCCGCCGGGTACGGCCCGGCCGCGCCGTACGGACGAGCCGCGCCGTACGGGACAGCCGGGCCGCCGGTCCGCTCCCCGGGCCGCTGGTCCGCTCCCCGGGCCGCTGGTGCGTGCGCGCGGGACGAGCGGCGGCGCGCCGCGTGCCGAAGCCCTGGGGCCGGGGTGCCCGGACCGGCCGCGGCGAAACACCGGGCCCCCGCCCCTGTGGCCGGCGACACGCCCTGGGCTGTGGCAACACCGGCGGGACAGACCGCCGTCGAGGTCCGCCGAGGTCCATCGAGATCAGTCGAGGTCAGCCGAAACGCTCGATCCGGATGCGGTCCACGGGCTGACCTGCCGTCACGAGCAACCGGGAGGCGTGCTCGGCGAAGGAGTTGGAGCCGCACACATAGGCCTCCCACCCACCCGGAGGCTGCTCGGCCAGGAGCGGCGCCACATGTGCGGCCGCCATACGTCCCACCGGCACACCCTCCGGCGCGCTCCGGGTGAAGACGGGCGTCGTCTCCGCGCCCAACTCCCGGGCGTAGAAGAGCTCTTCGGGACTCCGCGCGGACACCAGCAGCCGCAGCGGCACGGCCAGATTCCGCGCCCGGTGGTGCCGCACCATCGACATCAGCGGTACGACGCCGGAGCCGGCGCCGATCAGCAGTGCGGGCCGGTCGCCCGGCCAGGCGAAGAAGCCGCTCACCGGGCCCCGCACCTCGACCCGGTCGCCGGGCCGGGCGACGGTGTGGAACCAGCCCGAGACCTCGCCGCCCTCGACATGATCCAGGGTCAGCTCGACGTGCCCGGCGTCGTCCGGCGCCGAGGCGATCGAGTAGTGGCGCTGGGCCGTGTAGCCGTCCTCGGCGGTCAGCCGCACCATCAGGTGCTGACCGGGCAGGTGACCCGGCCAGCCGGGCACGGCGAACCGGAAGGTGGAGGCCCGCGGGGTCTCGCGGCGGATCTCGGTCAGCGTCGCGGTCTGCCACACGGAGGCGGCCTGCTCGCTCACGGCGATGCGCCCGGGCACGGCGAACCGCGTGGGCGGCACGAAGGTCTCAGTCACCGGCGTACCTCTGCTCCTCCCAGGGGTTGCCCCGCTCGTGGTAGCCGTTCCGCTCCCAGAACCCCGGCTCGTCGTGGTCGAGGATCCGCAGGCCCGCGATCCACTTGGCGCTCTTCCAGAAGTACAGGTGCGGCACCAGCAGCCGCGCCGGGCCGCCGTGCTCCGGGGCGAGCTGCCGGCCGTCGTACTCCCACGCGATCCAGGCGCGCCCGCCGGTCAGATCGGCGAGGGGGAGGTTCGTGGTGTAGCCGGTGTGGGAGTAGGCGACGGCATGGGTGGCCGACCCATGGGGCCGGACCACATCCAGGAACGCGTCCAGGGACACGCCCCCGAAGCGCACCCCGAACTTCGACCAGCTCGTCACGCAGTGGATGGCGCCCTCGTACGCCGACGCCGGCAGCCGGTGGGCCTCCTCCCAGTCCCAGGTGCGGGGCTCCGCCACCAGCCCGTCGACGCGGAAGGTCCAGTCGGCGGGAGCCAGGTCGGGCGTGACCTCGGCGGACAGGACGGGCCAGTCCTCACCGGCGTCGTACTGGCCGGGCGGCAGACCGGGGTCGGCGACGCGTGGCCGCCCGGTGAAGCCTCGGGTGATGTGCATGGGGTGGTGCCTCCGGGCCGGGCCGACGGCGCCCCGCCGGCCGGCATGCTCAGTGATTGCCTATTCAACCGTACGTGCAGGTCGGGCTAGTCCCGCCGAGCGGGGCCGGGCCAGGCGTTGTACCGCACGAGGTAGTCCGCGAATCGGTTCAGATCCGCCGCCGGCCAGTGCGCCAGCCGCTCCCGGAAGGCCGCCCGGCGGCTCTCGGTGACCCGGGCCAGGACGCGCCGCCCGGCCTGCGTCAGGTGCAGCACCTGCGCACGCTGATCCGCCGCGTCGGGGCGGCGCTCGACGAGGCCGGAGCGCTCCAGCGCGGCCACCTGGCGGCTGACCGTGGACTTGTCCAGGGCGTAGTGGGCGGCCAGGTCGGTGGCGCGGCACCCACCGCTCTCCTCCAGATGCCCGAGCAGCGTGTACGACACCAGCGACAGCTCGGGGTGCATCCGCCCGGCCGCGGCACGGGCGCGGCGGGCGAAGACCGTCATCTCCCGCTGGATGGTCTCCACGGCGTTGGCTCCGTGCACGGGACCTCCCTCACGGCGTCTCTGCGTCCCCCTCCCATGGTTGCATAGGCCAACCATTGCTTGCCGCCGTCAGAGACGGCGGCCGGCTGGGACTCGCCCCCGCTGCGTCGACCCTCCACGACGAATGAGAAAACACGTTGGCGGGCCGTCGCCGAGCTGCGACGATGCAGCTGTTTCCCGTACGGAGGGGGCTCTTGTTCGTTTTCGTTTGTGCGCGGTGCGATGCCGAGCTGACCGTCCCCTTGTCCCAGGTCTCCCTTCCGGCCCACGCCCGTCAGAAGTACGGGAATGGGGTCCAACTTCCGGTGCTCATGGAGTCAGGGACGTTTGCCGTGGACCCGGACCCCTGGGGAGGGCCGTGGCGGATGTGGGACGAGATCGATCCGGGCGAGGCGGAAGCGCGCGGCATCTATGCGCCGGTCCACGCCGTGTCCGACAGTACGCCCGGCGCGATTGTCATCGCGCCCGGCGATATCCGCGGAACCCGGCTGATCCCCGAGAAGCGCGGCGGTGCCTGCTGTGGTCTCGACGGGGCCGACGGGCCCAACATGGCCTGCGAAGCGTGCGACCTGCCCGTGGCGACCAGGGTGGACGACTGCTCGCTCTGGCAGGCAGCGCGGCTCAGTTCGGACGCCGTGCGTCGGGTCCTCGTCAACGGTGTCCACGCTGCGTCGTTCTCCTGGGCGGAACTGGCAGAGAAGGGGGAGAGCACGCCCCCGTTCGAGCCGATTGCCACATGGGGAGGACGGTTGGGGTCGGGCCACTACTGGTCGTGGAGTCCGCAGTGGGAGGCGGCAGCCGGCCAGGCGCTCGCCCACCTGCTTGTAGCCTCCGAAGGGCAGCCGGTAAAGGTCCCCAACGGTCTGACCGCGGACGTGTTCCAACGCGCGCTCGACGCCCTGCTGCCCGCGGGCCCGCCAACGCGGCGCGCCGTCCTGGCTGGACCAGGAGAACCCTCCCCCGGCGCGGGCGTCGACATCCTCCTCGTACCGGTCCATCCCCAGACGGGTCAGACCTGGGCCCCCGCCGGCCCAGCGGCATCGGCGTACCCGGTGCCCCTGCCGCTGGGAGTGTGGCTGTGGCTGGTCTCTCCCCAGCCGTACGTGCCGGTTCCCGCTTCGGGCGGCGTACCCCGAGACGTCCTCCGCGACTACCCGCTCCCGCCGCGCCCCAACTACCTGTTCCGGGCCGACCGGGGAACGTTCCAGCACACCTTGGTCCGGCTACCGGACGTTCGCAGCCCGTGGATGCGCACGATCCTCGAGAACCTCACGCAGGACAGATCGGCCGACATCTTCTAGTCGCGTCGGCGGCGAGCGTGCCAGAGGCGTCTGAGGGCTTCGAGCTCGATTCGAGGGAAGTGCTCGCCCCATTTACTGCGGTAGCTGCTCTCACCATAGGACCGAGCCACCTCGTCGAAGCAGCGGATCACGGCTCGGACGAGTGCGTCGACGGGGAGCTGTGCCGACCAGATCTCGGTGCCCTTGTTGTCGTGGTCGCTGCCCTGTCGCAGCTCCAGCACGCGAACCCGGCTGTCGTCGCCCTCGCGACAGAAGATCCAGCGGTAGGCCGTTGGCTCGGCTTCGAACTGTGCGCGGGCCTCCGTCTCGCCGGCGATGAGCCGGGCCAGGGCAGTCAGCAAGTCCTCCGGAGCACTGGTGAGGTAGGACGCGGTGAGTTCCGCTTTCGCTCGGTCACTCTCTACGGTGCAGTCGGCCCAGCCGTGTCCGCCCAACGTCCAGGTCATGCGCATGTCTGCTGTCATGGCTGCTCTCCGGAGAGAAACTCCTCGACGTCGGACGCCAGGGACGACATCTGCTCTCCGGCCTCCAGCCAGGTGGTCACCGAGGCAGTCCATCCTCCCGCGACATTCGGCCAGGGGCGCAACGTCCAGGTCAACCCGACATGGCCGCCGGACCGAAAGACGGCGGACACGGCCAGGTCCCCGTCGTAGGTCTGCCAGACCCGCTCGCCTTCCCAGCCCTGGTAATCCGCAGCCAGCCCGGCGACGAAGGCCGCAAGATCGGCGTCCCAGATCCAGGCCACGACCTCGTCGACGCGCGCGGTCAGGCCGGGAGCCCAGGCCTCGACCACGTATTGCACGCAGCCTTCGTCGAACGGCTCCTGTCCGCTGAGCCGCACTCCGACGGCCGCGTTGTCCAGGGAGCGGATGGTCACGCCGGGCTCGTCGTCCATGCCGTCGTCCGGGGAGGTCATGGGCGAACGCTAGGCCAGCACCACGCGGGACGTCATGCGGATTCTTCGGTGGTGGCGTCCGAACTCGTACGAGAGTGACTGGCCGGCACCGGACGGCAAGCACTCCGGCCGTGCGCACCTCGCCGCGGCGGAGTATGTCGCGGTGCTGTCCGTCAACGACCGGCGCGCGGGTCGCCCGGGCAGGGCTGTGGGGGCGAGCCGCATGAGCACCGCCGCGGGCCGGCGGGGCGGTCGGTTCCAGTCGCGCCGATGACCAGAATGGTGTTGCTGTCAGTCAAGTCGAACTCCTTGTGAGGGGTGTTCTCTCCCGGTGAGGGACCGCACCGGGAGTCAAGCGAGCAGGCACTGCGTGGCAAGTCTGGAACCCCAAGCGCAATTGAGGTCAACGCGGATTCCGAGTGACGCGGACAACCGCCGCGGTGAGCGCCACCAGCCTGGGCACGATCTCGTCGGGGCCGGGCTGCGCGACCAGTTCGGCCACCGCCGCCGGTGCCGAGGCGCGCAGCCGCTCAACCACCCGGCCCCGGCATCATCTCCGCGCCCGCCGGCCTACGTTCGCGGTGTCGACGGCGCGCAACTAATACCAGCGAGCATGTCCATCAGAGGGCAAGAAACGCAGCAGTCACCAACATGCGCCCTGCGCACAGCATGTTGTCGTCAACTCGCTTCGACGCACTCTTCAACGAAGGCGCAAAGCCGGCGGACGAGGCTCAGGTAGGAAGCGGGGTCTGTAGTGGCCTGCATGTGAGACGCACCCTGGAGCCACTGTTGCCACAGGGCGCCGGGGGCCAGGAAACGGGCGGCTTGGTCGCCTTTGAGATTCAGGTCGATGAACAAGAGAGCGCCCATGGCCACAGTCTGGTCGTATGCAAGGTCGGGTCGGCGAAGGTAGCGATCAAGGTAGGCGACCAGCAGGTCGGCGTCGCGCGGCGTTCCGAAGCTGGCCAGGGCCACGCAGTAGGCCAGGCCGGCACAGCAGACCTCGCTGGCCAGCAGGAGTTCCCCGAGACGCTCACGGAACTCGGTCCGGCGGGAGACAGCCACGAGCCACGCCGCAGTTCTCCGCTCGCGCCACCCGCCCTCAAGGAGGGTGACGATCTCATTCGCGGTGATGACCCCTGCGTCCTCGCTCAGCTGTCGCAGGAATCGATCGTACTCCGGACTCTGCATGCGCAGCAAGCTGCCGCCGAGCTTCATATAGCGCCGCTCGGGCGTGACATAGCGGCGAACCAGAGTCAACAGTTCGGGATCCTCGTGGGCATGGCGCATCACAGGGCCGATCCTGCCTCTCTGGTGCGCGACGAGGCCACCCCCTTTTGACGTTGCCGGGCCGGTCTGCCAGCGCTGTTACCGGGTTTCTCGCGTGGGCGAGTCCCGGCATCATGGTCGTGGGTGAGTTCATTCGCGAGAGGACGAGTGCGGCGGGTGCCTGACAGCGGACAGGCAGATTTGACGGAGCTGTGGCAGCAGCGTTGGCCCGGTTGCCCTCCGGTCGGGTACAAGCTCCGTGACCCGTATCGGGATGTCTGGGTTCGTTTCCACAGCCTGCCGGAGTCGAAGCGGTACGCGGAGGACGAGAGCGAGTACGCCGTTGTCCTGGAGCGTTACAACACCGTCCTCGATGAGTTGTTCACTGGTGCGGACGTGTATGTGATCACTCCGCTCTGGACGACCGAAGCCGAGGTTCCGTCCTTCCAATCCGTCGCAGGGTATTGGCAGAGTCTGCTGGTGCAGGACGATCCTGATCCTGAGTTCCGCACGTACTGCCACCTCTTCGCCGTTCGCCGGCCCTGGCGGCGTGGCTGCATCGACGAGTTGCTCCGGGACACCGCCGACGAGAAGGTGGGGGGAGTCCTCATCACCGACACCCGGATGCAGCGCATCCACCACCCCTACGACGGTGGCGCCGACGTCTTCCTCCCCACGTCCGAGGAGCGGGACCGGCTGCGTGATCGGCATGCCGACTGGCTTTCCAGTCATCCGTCGGGTCTCTGACCGGTTCGGGTCACCGCCCCACGCAGGATGGTCTTTTCACGGCAAGTACCGGGTTGAGAGGCTCCACGAGCGGGGCCTACGCGGGAGAGGGCCGGCGCACGCTAAAGGTCAGAACGCGATCGAGCGCCGCCCGGCCTGCTGGTCCCCATGTCGGCTTGCCGCCGGGAAGGCCCCGTTCCCCGTTCTGGCCCATGAGGATGAGGAAGAGGCTCTTCAGGGCAGCCAACCCGCGGGCGCGCCGGATCGTCGCCTCGTCCGCATGCGCGTAAACCTCGAAGAACCGTGAGCACGCGTCCGCGGGAAGGAGCAGCCACGCCGCCGCGAGGTCCCACGCCGGATCGCCGGCGAACAGGGCATCGAAATCGACCACGCCCGAGAGCGTCCCGTCCGAGACGACGACGTTCGCGGGATGGAGGTCACCGTGCAGCCATACCGGCGGGCCCTCCCACTCGGGGGCCGCGACGGCATCGTCCCAGACATCCCGGACGGCCCGGACGTCGGCGGCAATGCCGCCGGGGGCAATGGCGTGCAAGAAGTTCTCGAAGCCGTCCGTGCACTTCTTGGGGTGAGCGCCGCGGTCCGAACTGGCCGGCGCCTCGGCGGGCGCCTCGACGTGGAGCGCCCCGAGGAAGCCCGCCAGAGCGTCGGCCGCGTGGTCGTCACGGCTGATCGAGGTGCAGTCGAGCGGCTCCCCGGGAACCCACGTCATGACGGCCCACGGCCTCGGGAAGCGCGCGGACGGTTCGCCGATTCGCACAGGAGTCGGAACCGGAAGCGGAAGGCGCGGGGCCAGGACGGGCAGCCACCGGCACTCCTTGCGCAGGAGATCCGGGGCTTGTTCCATGCGCGGCATGCGCACGGCCAACTCATCCCCGAGGCGCCACATCTGGTTGCCCCAGCCGCCCGCTACTTCGCGGATGGCCAGCCCCGCAAGGTCCGGATGCTGGTCCTGGAGAAGACCGTGGACCAGCTCTGCGGTGATCTCGATCTCGGAGTCGGTCATGAGAAGCCACCGTACGTGAGACAGGTCGGGTAATGTTGCCGTCCGGCTGCGGACGGACCCAGCCGTATCGGAAGCCGGGGAGGTGAGACCCATTACCGCTGTGTCAGCTCGGGTGCTCTCCTCTCGACACCGCGCGGATCGCCGGCCGTAGGCGCCCGCAGGAGCGCCCTTCGGTTCTCGAAAGGCTCTGGGCTTCCATGCCGTCTGTGTCCCCCCTCCCACCGTCCACGCCGTCGTCCCGCGACTCCGTCGTCGACGCCCTGCGCTCCGCGGGCTGCGTCTTCGCCGAGGACGAGGCCGAGTTGATCCTCACCAGCGCGCGCACTCCCGCCGAGGCCGCCGCCATGGTCGGGCGCCGCGTCGCGGGCGAGCCCCTCGAACTCGTCGTCGGCTGGGCCGAGTTCGGGGGCCTGCGCATCGCGGTCGCCCCCGGTGTCTTCGTGCCGCGCCGCCGCACCGAGTTCCTGGTGGAGCAGGCCCTCGACCGGGCACCCGGAGCGGCCGTCGTCGTGGACCTGTGCTGCGGCTCGGGTGCCGTCGGCGCGGCGCTGGCCGCCGGACTCGGACGCATCGAACTCCACGCCGCCGACATAGACCCGGCCGCCGTGCGCTGCGCCCGGGGCAATGTCGCCGCCGCCGGTGGCCAGGTCCATCAGGGCGACCTGTTCGAGGCCCTGCCCGGCGCGCTGCGCGGCCGCGTCGACATCCTCGCGGCGAACGTGCCGTACGTCCCCAGCGACGAGATCGGCCTGCTGCCGCTGGAGGCCCGGGACCACGAGCCGCTGGTCGCCCTCGACGGCGGCACGGACGGCCTCGACGTCCTGCGCCGGGTCGCGGCCGAGGCCCCGCACTGGCTCGCGCCCGGCGGCTGCGTCCTGGTCGAGACGAGCCGGCACCAGGCCCCGGCCGCCGTCACCGCCTTCGAGCGCCACGGCCTGACGACCTCTCTGGCCGTCTCGGAGGAACGGCCCGCCCAGGTGGTGATCGGCGTCAGACCGTAGCGTTCCTCAGTTCGGAGCCGTCGCCCGGGCGATCAGCAGCGCCACGTCATCGAAGTTGTCCGGCTCGTGCAGCGTGCGCAGCAGCAGGTCGCAGACCTCCTCCAGCGGCCGGTCGGGCCCGTCGAGCAGGGACAGCAGCGTGCCGAGCCGTTCGTCGAGCGGGTCGCGGCGGGTCTCGACGAGACCGTCGGTGTAGAACACCAGCCGGTCGCCGGGCTGGAGGTCGACGGTGGTCGTGGAGAAGGCGACCCCGCCCACCCCGAGCGGCACCCCGGTCGGCAGGTCGAGCAGCTCCGGCGGCCGGCCGGCCCGGACGCGCACCGGCGGCAGATGCCCGGCGTTGGCGATCCGGCACTGGCGCAGATGCGGGTCGTGGACGGCGTACACGCAGGTGGCGATGGACTGCTCAAGACCCCCGGTGATCTTGTCGAGGTGCTCCAGGAGCACGGCCGGATCGAGGTCGAGGGCGGCGAGGGTGTTGGTCGCCGTGCGCAGCCGCCCCATGGCCGCCGCCGCGGGGATGCCGCTGCCCATCACGTCGCCCACGACCAGCGCCGTGTTGCCGCCGTCGAGCGGGATCACGTCGAACCAGTCGCCGCCGACCTCGCTCGTGGCCCCGGCCGGCTGGTAGCGGGAGGCGACCTCCAGCCCGCCCGTCACCGGCGGGTGGCTGGGCAGCAGGCTGCGCTGGAGGGTGAGCGCGGTGTCGCGGGCGCTCTGGTACCAGCGGGCGTTGTCGATCTGCACGGCGGCCCGGGCGGCCAGCTCGCGCGCCAGCAGCAGGTCGTCCTCGCTGAACGGCAGCGGATTGCGGGTCCGCTTGAGGTCCAGGGCCCCCAGCACCTCGCCGCGCGCGATCAGCGGCACCGCCAGATAGGAGTGCACCCCGGCCCGCCCCAGCAGCTCGGCCGCCTCCGGGGAACGAGCGATGCGCGGCAGATCCTCGTCCTTGACCTCCGGCAGCATCACCGGGCTGCCGGTGCGCACGCACTCGGTGACGAACCGGTCCGGAGCGTACCGCGCCACCTGCCCGGGAGGGTCGGCCGCCTCCAGCGCCTCGGCGGAGTCGTACCCCTCGACCGCCAGCGCCCGGATCACGGCCGCCTCCGCGGGGGCGAGGCTGGAGCGCCGGCCCTGCACCACCGCGTCCAGCAGATCGACGGCCGCGACGTCGGCGAGCTCCGGCACGGCCACCTCGGCGAGTTCACGGGCCGTGCGGTCCAGGTCCAGGGAGGTGCCGATCCGCCCCGAGGCGTCGGCGATCATGGCCAGGCGGCGCCGCGCGGCCTCGGCCTCGATGCCCGCCCGGTACTGCTCGGTGACGTCGACGATCGAGACGGCCACGCCCAGCACGGTCCCGAAGGCGTTCTCCAGCCGGTACAGCGAGATCGACCAGGCGTGGTCCTGGTGGGGGTCGGCCGGGGTGCGGCCGATCGTGGACTGGTCGACGACGGGCCGGCCGGTCTCCAGGACCCGGCGCGCCGCGCTCTCCAGGGCGTCGACGTCCATCCGCGGCACCACCTCGCGGGCCGTGCGGCCCAGGTGCTCCTCGGCCGGCACGCCGTTGATCTCCTCCAGCGCCGGGTTGACCGAGACATACCGCAGGTCGGTGTCCAGCACGGCCAGCCCGATCGGCGACTGCGCGATCATCCGTGTCGACAGCGCCACCTCCCGCTCCAGCCGGTGCACGGTCGACTGGTCGGCGCACAGGCCCAGCGCGTAGACATCGCCCTGGTCGTCCAGCAGCCGCATGTTGCGGAACTCCACGAGCCGCGTACTGCCGTCCTTGCGCCGGATGGGGAAGGCACCCGCCCAGCTCTGCCCGGTGCCCATGACATCGGCGAACAGCTTGACAACGAGGTCGAGGTGCTGCTCGTGGACCATGATCCGGGCGGCGTACTGCCCCAGCGCCTCCCGCGCCTCGTACCCGAACAGCTCCTCGGCCTGCGGGCTCCACAGCACGATCCGGCCCTCGGCGTCCAGGACCACCGACGCCACGCGCAGGACGTCGAGCAGCCCGCTCGGCCGCGCGGGCCCGCGCACCGGCTGGTCGCCCTCGGCCCCGGGAGCCCCGGCTGCACTCATCCCACGCCCCGCCTTCGCCGATCCTCGCGGCACGCCGTCACAGTGCCGACACCCCATGTTGTACCGCGCGGAGCCGTTTCTCCGAGGCCCCTTCCGTCACCTACCACCATCTCCCAACCCGGCGCGGGCCGCCCCGCAAAACCGTCACCACGGCAGGGCCACTGCCGGTAGTGCTCGCCGGAAGGTGGTGCTTTGCTGGGGTAGGGGCGGATACGGCATGTGGTGGCCACGAGAGGAGCGATCACGATGGCGATCAACCACGAGCGACCGCACCCCCACTCCGTCTCGGTGGAGATCAGCGGGTGCAGCAAGGACGACGCCCGGATCGTGTTCGACACACTGTGCGCCTGCTTCGAGTCCGACCGGTGTGCCGACGACGTGCCCGAGGAACTGCACGAGACCCGACCGACCGTGTGGCTCGGCACCTTCGACGTCGCCGACGAGCACGAGGGCGCGCGGCCGGCCCGGCTGTCCTCCTCCGTCGAGGCCGACCTGCACGGCGGGTACTGGGCGATCGAGCGGTTCCGCACGACCCTGGACGCGCTGTTCGACGTCCACGACCTGAGCACGGTCTCCGGCGACCAGGAGAAGGAACTGCACGTGCGCCTCCAGAGCCGGTGAGCGCCTTTCAGACATGAAGGGACCTTGGGCCGACGGCCCAAGGTCCCTGTTCATGGCTCTGCTGTGCCCTCCATCACCACCTTGTGCAACTAGTTGCATAAACGGTCGGTAGTCCTCTACAACTACAGGCACGACACCGCGCACGGAGGGCCCGATGAGCCGTTACCCGCACCTGCTGACCCCCCTCGACCTGGGCTTCACGACGCTGCCCAACCGCGTCCTGATGGGTTCCATGCACGTCGGCCTGGAGGAGGCCGAGGGCGGCTTCGCGCGCATGGCCGCCTTCTACGCCGCCCGCGCCCGCGGCGGAGTGGGCCTGATCGTCACCGGCGGCATCGCCCCCAACGAGGAGGGCCGGCCCTACGAGGGCGGCGCCAAGCTCACCACCGACGCGGAGGCCGAGCAGCACCGGGTCATCACCGACGCCGTGCACCGCGAGGGCGGGCGGATCGCGATGCAGATCCTGCACTTCGGCCGCTACGCCTACCACCGGGACCTGGTCGCGCCCAGCCCGCTCCAGGCGCCCATCAGCCCCTTCCCGCCCCGCGAGCTCACCGACGCCGACATCGAGCGGACGATCGACGACTACGCCCGCACCGCCCGCCTCGCCCGCCGGGCCGGCTACGACGGTGTCGAGATCATGGGCTCCGAGGGCTACCTCATCAACGAGTTCATCGCCCTCCAGACCAACCAGCGCACCGACCGCTGGGGCGGCTCGTACGAGAACCGCATGCGCTTCCCGCTGGAGATCGTGCGCCGGGTGCGCGAGGCGGTCGGCGAGGACTTCATCGTCGTCTACCGGCTGTCCATGCTCGACCTCGTCCCCGGCGGCTCGACCCTGGACGAGGTGATCACGCTCGCCAAGGCCGTCGAGGCCGCCGGGGCGACGATCATCAACACCGGCATCGGCTGGCACGAGGCCCGCATCCCCACCATCGCGACCTCCGTCCCGCGCGGCGCCTACACCTGGGTGACCAAGCGGCTGATGGGCGAGGTGTCCGTCCCGCTCGTCACCACCAACCGCATCAACACCCCCGAACTCGCCGAGGAGTTGCTCGCCGAGGGCGCGGCCGACATGGTCTCGATGGCCCGCCCGATGCTCGCCGACCCCGACTTCGTCATCAAGGCCGCCGCCGGCCGGCCCGAGGCGATCAACACCTGCATCGGCTGCAACCAGGCCTGCCTCGACCACACCTTCAGCGGCCAGATCACCTCCTGCCTGGTCAACCCGCGCGCCTGCCACGAGACCGAGCTCGTGCTCTCCCCGACCCGGCTGCGCAAGCGCGTCGCGGTCGTCGGCGCCGGCCCGGCCGGGCTCGCCTGCGCGGTCTCCGCCGCCGAGCGCGGGCACGAGGTGACACTGTTCGACGCGGCGAGCGAGATCGGCGGCCAGCTCAACGTCGCCCGCAAGGTCCCCGGCAAGCAGGAGTTCGACGAGACGCTCCGCTACTTCCGCACCCAGCTCGACTGGCACGGCGTCGACGTACGGCTGAACACCGCCGTCACGGCCACGGACCTCGACGGCTACGACGAGGTCGTCGTCGCCACCGGCGTCACCCCGCGCACCCCCGACATCCCCGGCGTGGACCACCCGAGCGTCCTCGGCTACCTCGACGTCCTGCGCGACGGCGCCCCCGTCGGCGACCGGGTGGCGATCCTCGGCGCGGGCGGCATCGGCTTCGACGTCGCCGAGTACCTCACGGACAGCGGGGACAAGGCGCACGAGAACCCGCAGACGTACTTCCGCCAGTGGGGCGTCGACCTCGACTACCGCGCCCCCGGCGGCCTCGCCGCACCCGAGCGGCCCGCCCCACCGCGCACCGTCCACCTGCTCCAGCGCAAGACGTCCAAGGTCGGCGCCGGCCTCGGCAAGACCACCGGCTGGATCCACCGCACCGAACTCAAGCACCGCGGCGTCACCATGGTCCCCGGCGTGCGCTACGACCGGATCGACGACGCCGGACTGCACATCACCGTCGGCGACGAGAGCACGGTGCTGGAGGTCGACTCGATCGTGCTGTGCACGGGCCAGGAGCCGCGCCGCGGCCTGTACGAGGAGCTGATCGCGGCCGGACGCAGCGCGCACCTCATCGGCGGCGCCGACGTGGCCGCGGAACTGGACGCCAAGCGCGCCATCAAGCAGGGCACCGAGCTCGCTGCCGCCCTGTAGGGCGCGAACACGTCCCTAGGATGAGGCCATGTCACTCCCGCACGCGATCCTCACCGCCCTGCTAGAGAAGCCGTCGTCCGGGCTGGAGCTGACCCGCCGGTTCGACCGGTCGATCGGCTACTTCTGGTCGGCGACGCACCAGCAGATCTATCGCGAGCTGGGAAAACTGGAGGCCGACGGCCTCATCAGGGCCCTGCCGTCCGAGCAGCCGGCCCGCGGGCAGAAGAAGAGCTACGAGGTTCTGCCGGCGGGCCGCGCCGAACTGGCCCGCTGGACCGCCGCCTCCCAGGACCCGAAGCCGCACCGCGACCCCTTGCTGCTGCGGCTCCGGGCGGCGGCCGTGGTCGGGACCGCGGGCCTGGAGGCCGATCTGCGACGCCATCTGGAGCTGCACGAACGGCAGCTGGCGGAGTACCAGGAGATCGAGCAGCGCGACTTCCCGCCCGGCCGGGACGGCACCGAGGACCGGCTGCGGCATCTGGTGCTGCGGGCCGGCATCGACCTGGAGACGTTCTGGACGCAGTGGCTCAGGCGCGCCCTGGCGGACTTCGCCGAACTCCCGGCCGGCGAGCCGACCCGTCCGGCCTGACCGCGATCGGACACCGTCCGTCCGGCCTGACGGCTGCTGACACCGTCCGTCCGGCCTGACCGCGGCGTGACAGCGGCCCGCCCGGCCGGAGCGCTTCGACCGGGCGGGCCGCCATGCGTACCGGGTCAGAGCCGGTACGGCTTGTTGCGCCGGCGCAGGTACCAGGCCGTCCCGAGGAGCCCGGCCCCGACCAGCGTGCCGCCCGCCACCAGCGTGACGGTTCCGTAGTCCGTCGAGGACCCGCCGACCCCGCCCATGACACCGCGCGTCGGCGAGGGCGAGGGGGACGGGGACCGCGTGGGGGAGGGGGCGGGCGAGACGACCACGGACTGGGTGCCCGCGGTGGTGCCGTCCGAGCAGATGACGATGACGGTGTACGTGCCCGGGGTGACGTTCGACCAGGCGGCGGACTGGCTGGTGGCCGTGCCCGACAACGTCACCTGGCGGCCCTGGGCGAAGCTGCCCTGGCTGCTGGTGAGGAGCGAGGCGGTGCCCCAGCTGCCGTTGATCTGGGTACAGGTGCTGGTCGTGACCGACACCGTGGAGCCCGTGGTGCTCACGGAGATGCCCGGGCCAGCGGCAGCGGGCGTCGCGGCCGGGAAGAGGGGCAGCGCGGCGGCGGCTGCCACGGTCAGGCCGGAGCGGAGAAGTGGCGATGAGTTGCGCATGTGGACTGCCCTCCGGCGGCACGGTTGGCGGTACATCCCTTGCGCCGCCGAGGGTCGGGGAACGCCCGTGCTGCCTCAGGGTCAGCCAAGGCGCCCCGGGCCTCGCCCGCACGCCGGTTGCCGCCGTGCAGGTGACGGCGTCCACCGGCCGGCCGATGCCGGACGGGTGTGTCACCGCCGTGCGCGCGTCGTCACCGCCCGCTCCTCGGAGAGGCCGCCCCAGGTGCCGTCCGGCAGCATCGCCCGGATCCGCACCCGGTGGGTGACACCGGCGTCCCGCCCCACGAAGAAGCTGTAGGTCGCCCGGTCACGCGGGGCGCTCGCGCCGTACACGAGGGACGTGGCGGGGCGGCCGTCCAGCTGGATCTGGTACTCGGCGATCTCGCCGTCCACGCGCGGCGGCACCCAGCTCAGGTCGATGTAGTACGCCCCGTCCTCGTGACGGCTCGTCGCCCGGAAGCCGGTGGGGGCCGTGGCGCGGCCGTCGTCGCTGCCCGGGGTGGTGAGGCGGACGGCGGGGCCGGCGGGGGAGACGTTGCCGGCCGCGTCCCGGGCCCGGACGGTGAACGAGTACGACGTGCCGGGCCGCAGCCCCGTGACGACGGTGGCCGTCTGGCCGCCGCCCACACTGTGGATCTTCGTGTCCCCCTGGTGGATGTCGTACGACACCACGTCCCGGTCGTCCGTCGAGGCGGACCAGGACAGCTGGACCGCGCGGCTGCCGGCCGCCCGCCCGCCGGCTGCCGACGGGCGCGTCGGGGCGGAGCGGTCGTCCGCGGCGGCGGCCGGCGTCCTCGCCCGGGCCTCCCGGCTGCGCGGCCCGAGCCGCCCGTCGGCGTCCCGCGCCCGCACGGTGAAGGCATACACCGTGGAGGGCCGGAGCCTGGTGACATCCACCATGTGCTCCGAACCCGGCACTTCCTCGACCTTCGTGGTGCCGCGATACACCTCGTAGACGTCTGCCTCGGGGATCGCGTTCCACATGACGTGCACGCTGGTCGCGCTGCCCGCGGCGGCGGTCACGCCCGGCGGCGCCCCGGGCGGAGCGCCGCCGTCCCCGTCGTCCGCTCCGGCCCAGCCGCACGAGGCGACCAGCGCGAGAGCCCCGCAGAGCGCGATGCGACGGACATGGGCCAGGGGAGCGGAAAGGGCTCGCACGACACTGCCTCCCGGGGCGGCACTCGGGAATGGTCCGGACCAATATGGCGCGACTGACGCGACCACATCAAGAGGGCGACAGGGGAGGGCGCGGAGAGAGCGGCGACGGGTGCGTCACCCCCACCGTGCGCGACCACCCGGGAGAGTTACGTATGTTGAAGTTCCTCACGGCCGAACTCCTGGCGGACACCAGGGAGTTCGGGCCTGTCGCGCGGACCGCTGTCGTCGCAGGATGCCGCGCCGGCGCGGGCGGCCGGGCGGCCGGAGTCTCACACGGACTCAGGCCCCCGGCTCCTGTCGGAGGTTGGGGCCGTGCACCGTCCGGCCCCCCAGCGGTGGCCCGGCGACCTGCCCGGGGCCAGATTGGGCTGAGTGCCCGTCAGGTTCCCGAGGGAGAGGCTTCCCTATCGTGCGTGCCCAGTCGCTCACCCTGGCCGCGGCCAGTGCCGCCCTGCTCGCCCCGACGACACCGCCCGCCACCCCGTCCCAGCCGGTGGCGTGGCGCGAGAACCCCGTCAGTGCCGCCGACCTGCTCGCCAAGGTGCGGGACTGCGCTCCCGTCTCCCGCGGCCGGTACCGCAGCGACGGCGGCGCGCCCGCGGACATCCCGGTCTGCGGCACACGTGACGCCGTGTTCTGGAAGGCCGACATGGACATCGACTGCGACGGCCGCCCCGGCCCCCGCTGCAACCGCCGCACCGACCCGTACTTCGCCGCGAGCACGGCCTACGCGCAGTCCGACGGGCGCCCGTTGAGCGCCGAGACCCTGCCCTTCGTCGTCGTACCGGCACCGAGCGGCATCTGGGACTACCGGGAGCACGGCGTGGGCGGCGGTTCGGCCGTGGCCGTCGTGTACGGCGACCGGGTGCAGTACGCGGTCGTCGGCGACACGGGCCCCCAGGGCATCATCGGGGAGGCGTCCTACGCGACCGCCAAGGCACTCGGCATCCGCCCCGACCCGCACGGCGGGGGTGTCCCTTCCGGCGTCACCTACATCGTCTTCAAGAACACCCGGGTCTCCCCCATCGAGGACCACGCGGCTGCCGTGGCGACGGGGGAGCGGGTGGCGCGGCGGTTCGTCGACGGAAGCTGATCGGCTGACGATGCGTCAGGGGCACGCCTGTGGCCGGCACACACGCCTGCGGCCGGGTGCACCGCCGCTCCGGCGGGCCCGGCCGCATCCGTGGCTCACACCTTCCGGTACGAGTACGCCTCCGCGGCGGCCGACTCCACCGCCGCCAGATCCGCGCCGGTGGCCGCCGTGACGACCGCGGCCACGGCTCCCTCCACGAACGGGGCGTCCACCAGCCGCGTCCCCTCCGGGAGTTCGTCACCTTCGGCGAGCAGCGCCTTCACGGTGAGCACCGCGCTGCCCAGGTCGGTCAGGACGGCGACTCCGGCACCGCGATCGACGGACGCGGCCGCCGCGGCGATCAGTTCCGCGCTCGTACCGAGCCCGCCGCCCTCGGTGCCGCCCGCCGGGGCGACGGGCACCGCCGGGCCACCGCCCGCGAGCCCCTTTGCCAGCGCGGCGACCGACGCGGCCACCTCCGCGCTGTGCGACACCAGCACGATCCCCACGAGCCGCTCGTCACCCACGTCACCCACCTCACTGACGTCACTCACCGGCGGCCTCCGCGAGTCCCGCGATCAGCAGCGCCGACGACGTGGCACCCGGGTCCTGGTGCCCGATGCTGCGCTCGCCCAGATAGCTCGCCCGGCCCTTGCGCGCCTGCAAGGGCGTCGTCGCCACGGCGCCCTCCTCCGCGGCGGCCCGCGCCGCCGCGAACGAGTCACCGAGCGCGTCCACCGCGGGCACCAGTGCGTCGATCATGGTCTTGTCGCCCGGCGCGGCACCGCCGAGCGTCATGACCGCGTCCACCCCGGCCCGCAGCGCCTCGGCCAGCTGCTCCTCGCTGACCTCGGCGGCATCGCCGAGCGCCTTGCCGGTGCGGCGCAGCAGCGTCCCGTACAGCGGCCCCGAGGCGCCGCCGACCGTGGAGATCAACTGGCGTCCGGCCAGGGTCAGGACCCCGCCGGGAGTGCCGGGGGCCTCCTTCTCGAGGGCGGCCGTCACGGCCGTGAACCCGCGCTGGAGGTTGCTGCCGTGGTCGGCGTCCCCGATGGGGGAGTCGAGGGCGGTGAGCCGTTCCGCCTCGCGGTCGACGGACGCGGCGGTCGCCGTCATCCAACGGCGGAAGAAATCGGCGTCGAGCACTGGATCTCCTTGCCTGGTAGGTATGTGGTGATCCTCTACCCCCTGTCTCTCACACGCCCCAGCGCAGCCCTGGCGTCTTCACCGGGGCGTCCCACAGCCGCAGCAGTTCCTCGTCGACCTGGCAGAGGGTGAGCGAGGCACCGGCCATGTCCAGGGAGGTGACGTAGTTGCCCACCAGGACGCGGGCCACGGCGACGCCGCGCTGGGCGAGCACCCGGTGCACCTCGGCGTTGAAGCCGTACAGCTCCAGCAGGGGTGTCGCGCCCATGCCGTTGACCAGGACCAGCACGGGGTTGCGCGGCCGGAGGTCATCGACCACCGCCTCGACGGCGGCCTCGGCGATCTCGCCGGAGGTCATCATCGGCCGCCGCTCCCGGCCGGGCTCGCCGTGGATGCCGATGCCCAACTCCAGCTCGCCGGGCGGCAGATCGAAGGTGGGACTGCCCTTGGCCGGCGTGCTGCACGCGCTCAGCGCGATACCGAAGCTGCGGGAGTTCTCGTTGACCTGCCGGGCGATGGCCTCCACCCGCTCCAGCGGCATGCCCTCGTCGGCGGCGGCGCCCGCGATCTTCTCCACGAACAGGGTGGCGCCCGTACCGCGCCGACCCGCCGTGTAGAGACTGTCGGTCACCGCCACGTCGTCGTTGACCAGCACCTTTGCGATCTGGATGCCCTCGTCCTCGGCCAGCTCGGCGGCCATGTCGAAGTTGAGCACGTCACCGGTGTAGTTCTTCACGATGAACAGCACACCGGCGCCGCTGTCCACGGCGGCGGCCGCGCGCAGCATCTGGTCGGGCACCGGGGAGGTGAACACCTCACCAGGGCAGGCCGCCGACAGCATGCCGGGACCTACGAAACCGCCGTGCAGCGGTTCGTGTCCCGAGCCCCCGCCCGAGACCAGCCCGACCTTTCCGGCCACGGGGGCGTCCCGCCGCACGATCACCCGGTTCTCCACGTCCACGGTCAGCTCCGGGTGGGCAGCCGCCAGGCCACGCAGCGCGTCCGCGACCACGGTCTCCGGGACGTTGATCAGCATCTTCACGGGTACCTCCTGATGAGACTAGCAGATGTACCTCTGACCTTCATTTTTGCAGGTCAGGATGTGTCAGGCCAGTTGTCGATCTTGGCGGTTCCTGGCGGTCGGGGGCGGTCTGTGGCGGTACTGATGCTGACTTAATGCTGACTTAATGCTGACTTTGATGACGGGGCGTCAGGTCCTGCTGTGGTCGGTGACGGGCGGTCGGAGCGCTGCTGCCGGAAAGTATCAACCTTGCGGCAGCGAACGTCACGGGCGCGGTGTACCTAGGCGTGCCGAAACGTCGGGGTCGTCTGCGTCGGCGAGGTCATGACGTGCGCAGCTCGGTGACCCGTGTGCTCATGCGCAGGAACAACAGGCCGACCAGGGTCACGACGACGGTCGCGGTGACCGCTCCCCCCGCCAACAGGGCGAGCTGCCCCCACGGCATGTGCACGGTGACCGGGACCTTCTCCGCCGTGAGCAGCGTTCCGTGCGCCTGCTGGTAGGCGGCATCCGCGCACGCGTCATGCGGATCACCCGGCAGCGGTGTGCAGCGCCACACTTCCATGTCCGCGGTGTCGTTCGTACTGGGGACGGTCAGCCGCGGCAGCAGCATGCCGGCCAGTGTCGCCAGGGCTACCGCCGGTACTACGGGGGAGATCACCTGCCAGCTGAGCGCGCGGGCCAGCAGGCCATGTGAGGCGCCGGTGGCGACGAGCGACGCGAGGGCCCGCCTCCGGGCCAGAATGCCGTCGGCGAGTGCCACGAGCAGCCCGGCAGCGGCGATCACCATGGCCACGAGTACGGCGTAACCCACCAGTTGGTAGGCACGTTCGTAGAAGCCGGTACCTTCCGGCACGAAGGGCTGCCCCGACAGTTCCGCGTACCGTCGCGTGTTCTCTCCCTGGGCTTTGACTTCTGCCAGGGTGAGAGCCGAGAGGCCCGCGGCGGCGGAGCCGATGACCAGCGCCACCAGCATCGCGGCGAAGGTACGGCTACCGGCGAAGGGGTCGGCCATCATGCGCCGGCCCGCCAGCAGCCCGGCGGGCCGGCGGGCGAAACGCTGCAGCAGCCGTCCGATGGCATAGGTGAGCCAGCCCGTGCCCGTCACGATGCCGACGCTGACGGCGAGGACGCCGGACACCACCAGGACGCCCACGATGATCAGCGGCAGGTCGTCGCCGCGCGGGTGGGTGAGGAAATGGCGATGGACCGGCTCGACGAGCGCGCAGGCCCCGCCGCCCGCCAGGATGAGCACGCCCGGCGCGGTACTCGGCCGGCGCCGGCGGGCCCCGCGGACCAGACCAAGTGGGGTGATCACGACCCTGCGCAGGGTGAGGAGGGCGAGAAGCAGAACGAGGATCGGCACGGCGACGGCAACGCCGGCCATCGAAACCACGGAGGGCAGAACGTCGGTGGGCAAGGGGCGTCGGCCCTCGGCGTCGGGTGCGTCGAGCAGGGCCCGGCCCACGAAGTAGACGGCGAAACCGCCTACGACGCCGAGGACCGAGGCCAGGAAGGTTTCGACCGCCGCGATCCTGACGACCTGACGAGGGGTCGCCCCGGCCATCCGGAGGGAAGCCAGTCGCCGTTCTCGGGCCGGTGCGCCGAGCCTTCCGCACTGTGCGACGAAGGTGAGGACGGGGATGGTCAGCAGTGTCATGGCGAACGCGACGCCCGGCCGCAGTCCGCTTTCGTTCAGCAGCGGGTTGCTGTACCGGGTCGCATGCCGTTCGGTGACGGCGAAGACCGTGGCCGCGGCGAGCAGCGTCACCGTGCCGAGCGCGGCGCTGAGGGCGGTCAGTGCGATTCGCGCCCTGTCGGACCGGTTGCCGGCCATGGCGAGCCACAGGGTGGTGGCGGGGCTCATCGGGTGGCTCCGGCAGTGCCGTCGCGGTGGGACGCGGGCGGGTCGAGAAGGCCGATGCCGTCGGTGTCGAGGGCGCCGTCGCGAAGCCGGATCTCCCGGTCGGCGTACGCGGCGATGGTGGCGTCGTGTGTCACCAGCACGACGGTCGTGCGCTGGGTCCTGGCCACCCGGAGCATGTGACCGAGCACCAGGTCGCCGGCGCGGGAGTCCAGCGCCCCCGTGGGCTCGTCGGCGAACAGCACTTTCGGTTCGGTGACCAGGGCGCGGGCGAGGGCCACCCGCTGCTGCTGGCCGCCCGACATCTCGCCGGGCAACTGGTCGGCCAGCTCCGCCACACCGAGCCGTTCCAGCCAGTCGGTCGCCGCGGTCATCGCTGCCCGGCGGGAGGCTCCACCCAGCATCAGCGGTAACGCCGCGTTCTCCACCGCGGTTATCTCCGCGACGAGTTGACCGAACTGGAACAGGACCCCGAAGTCCGTGCGGCGCATCGTGGAGCGACGCGACTCGTCCCAGTCGTCGAAGCGCCGGCCCCGGTAGCGTACTTCGCCGTCGTCCGGGCCGAGGATTCCCGCCATGACATGTAACAGCGTCGATTTCCCGCATCCGCTCGGGCCGGTGACCGCGACGACCTCACCTTCCTCGATCGCAACCGAGACGCCACGCAGAGCGGGGGTCGATCCGTAGGACTTCGCTACCTCGCGTGTTTCAAGAATCATGCTGCACCTCCAGGCGCAGGTCGTGGACGTACTCGAGTGCTTTCTGCATCCAGCGCGCGTCGGCGTCGAGATGGGCGATCGCGAGATCCGCGGCGAGTATCTCGCCGACCGACGCGCCCGGGTTGGTTTTGACCGCGGTCAGCTCGCGCATGCGCGCGAGGTGCGCGGCGCGCTGTGCGGCCAGGTGGTGGCGGGCGGTTGCCTCGTCGGCCACGTGAAGGGTGATCACGACTTTGGCCAGCAGCGTGCTGGACAGGTGAGGCGCCGGCGGTTCGACCTTGGACAGCCACTCGGTCAGGGCCTGACGGCCGCGGTCGGTGACCACGTACTGCGTGCGGTCTGGCCCGCCGGCCCGCTCCTGGCCCGCCTCAACGGCCAAGCCGTCCCGGACGAGACGGTTCAGCGTCGCGTACACCTGTCCGTAGGCAAGCGGTTTGGCGCCGGGCAGGTCTTCGTCGTGGGCCCGTTTCAGTTCGTACCCGTGCAGAGAACGCGATGTGAGTAATCCGAGGAGCACATGGGCTAGGGACACACCGGACTCTATTCACTGAGAGAATAGCGCGTCAAGGTCTTTGCACGTCCTTCTCATGGCGACTCCCCAGGCGCCTCAGTACGGCGAGGGCGGCGCCCATCTGCACGGCCACCAGGTCGCGCAGGGGATGCACCTCGGCCGTCAGTTCGCGCTCGGCGTCGGCGCACCAGTCCTCGAAGAGGCGACGGGTCCGTGCGAGGGCGCTGCGCACGGCCGGCGGCTGGTTGCCGGCTGCGCACTCGAGGCCGAGCCGGCGGTTCAGCAGCCCGGCGCCGCGCAACCGCAGCATGTGCACGATGCACCGGGCGGCGAACGCGTCGGCCACGGTGGCGTCCCGTTCCTGGCCGGCCCCGGCCATCGCGCCGTAGGCGAGGGCCAGGTCGGCGCTCTGCTGGAGGTGGCCGGCCAGTGCCGCGCGCATCGGCGTGGGCACCACGAGGTACGGCTTGGCCTGCTCGAGCAGCCCTCGCAGCTCCTGCCGGTCGGCTCCGAGCTGCCGGGCTGCCTCGCGCAGTACGTCGCCGTGGCGGCCGGCCGGAGTGAGGTCGTTGGCGCGTGCGTCCCGCCACAGCGGAACTTCGGTGATGAGGGTGGTCGTGCCGTGCGGCTGGGCGTAGTGCGAGCTGGAGAGCCCGGAGTCCGGGGGCGTGCCGTGGCGCGCGGCGGCGGCGGTGAGCTCTCCGGCGGAGGGCATCAGGTAGACGCCGGGACCGGATTCCGTCCAGCCCAGGGTGTCGACCGAGCCACGGGAGAGCAGCACGTCGTGTGCGGCGGCGATGGCCGCGAGATCGTCCGCCACCCCGGGCAGAGGCCGGCTGAGGATGAAGAAGACGCCGCCGAAGTCGGCGTTGTGCAGGGAGTACTGGAAGTCCGGCCGGAGTTCGTCGATGACGCGGGCCAGGGCCTGCGTCTCGGGCAGCATGCGGTCGAACCAGGCCGCGTCGTCCGTAACGGGGAAGGTCCATTCGGGCTGGTCGGCGAAGCCGGGCCGGTAGAACTCCGTGTGGTAGTGGCGCAGCGTGTACGGCCCGTCCAACCAGCCTTCGTTCAGGCGTGTGCCGTCCGGGTCGAGGCAGGGGATGAAGTGCCAGGTCAGGTCCGCTCCGTCGCGCAGGGCGGGCGTGTCCGCGACGAGCTGGGCGAGGTGCTGGACGGTCAGCAGCCCGACCGGTTCGTTGGGGTGCGGCCCCCCGACGACCAGCGCGTTCCTGCGCCCGTGCCCGACGGACAGCAGGCGCAGGGGCTCTCCGAGGCGGGAGGTGCCGATCCGCCTCAGACGGCACACGTCCGACCGGTCCGCGGCGAGACGGTCGATGAACGCGTGCAGCTCGTCGACGGTGCAGAACCTGTCGATCAGCGGCAGCGTGCCCAGCAGTTCCTGAATGGCCCCGGTCGTCAGTTCCTGGGTGGGCCCGGTCGTCACGCCCTCTCACCGCCCATGACCTTCCGCACCAGCCATCCCCAGCCCCAGGCGTTGACGACCGCGCCCAGCAAGACGGCCGCAACATAGCTGACCAGCGGCTCGCCCGGCAGCACGAGCCACACAAGGCTGCCGGGCGCGGTCAGCAGCAGCGGCCAGACGGCGGAGAAGCTGGCGTCCGCATGCTCGATCGCCACCTGGTCCGCCAGGGACCAGACGAGAACGGCGGCACAGACCGCCAGGTACAGCCGGCGCAGCAGGTTTCCGGCCGCGATGGGGCGTGCGCCGGCGGGCCGGTAAGGCGTGTTGTTCTTCATGATGTGCCCCCGAAGGATTCGGTCGATCTCGTGGTTTCTGTGGAGGGAGGCGGGCGCGGCCGGTTCACGTGGCGCACTACTCGGTGGCCTTCTCCGGCGCCGTACGGACCGCGAGCCTCCCACGGCTCTACGGCAGGGCGGCACGAGCGGTTCACCCCCGACCACATGAAGGGCAGATGCGTGCTCGGTGGTCGCACGGACTTGCCGTGCTGGGCGATGGCGCGCCACTCGCGGGGGGACAGGCCGTAGGCCGCTCGGAAGGCGCGGCCGAGTTCACGCCGGCAGGCTTCCAGCCGGCGGTGCTGGATCCAGCGGCTGACGGTGGTGTCCTGTTACTGGAAGAGCCGGTGGACGTGGCGTACGGAGACGTGGTGTGCGTTTCGTGGCCGCCGCTGGCCGGACCGTTCCGGGCCTGCGGGACCGCACTCTGGACGACGACAAACGCACGCTCGTGCACGAGAACGTCGCCCGGGTGCGGGCGACGTTGGACTGGATCGAGACGGCCGTCGACACCGGCAAGGTCGATGTCGATGACGAACTGGCCCGCCTGCTCAAGGGCGAATGAGGATGCCCCGCGCCTCACGGCGACGGGGCGATGCCGCCGGACGCCACGCGGACACCCTGCGGTTCGTGCTGTTCGAGGCCCGGCCCGTCGGCCTTGAGTTCCACCAGTTGGTACGCGCCAGCGACCTGTCGCCAGTCAGGTCCGCTCCGGACTCGCCGCGCTGAAGGACCAGGCCGCGGAGAAGGGCTGGCCCCCGCTGACCTGGACCCGGCAGGCGGGCTATCAGCTCGGAGCCGAGCGGGCGGTGCTGGAGGCATAAGAACGGGCGGTGGTCAGGGAGAAGCTGACCGAGTTCCGTCGGTTCAATCACCGGCACCGTCGCCCCGCACGCCGCAGCCCACCCGGGCGACAAGTGGGTCAAGCACATCGTCGCCCAGCTCAACTCCATCGAATCCACCCTCGACCTCATCAACAGCTCCTGACCTGCGGTGGTCCGCTCGGACGGCGGGCCAACCACCGCACAGCCCGAAGGCCCTCGCCATGGGCTCTCGCCGCCACCCCTCGGACACACCACGAACGCCGAATGAGCCCTGCTCGAAGGGCTGTTGCCCACCCCGGCCTGAGAGTAGATCCGGGCTGCAAGTGGCGGGCTCTGCCTGCGGATTTCCCGCCTGGCGCACGGTCTGGGGGCATGGCCTGCTGGGCAGCCGCCGGGAACGTCGGCCAGACCGTGACCACCTCGTTGGCCGGATCCGCCGGGACATGGGCAAAGGCCCCCGAGCGGTCGCCACCGTGATCGACCCGGGCCCGGCTGCTCGCCGAGGCGTGGATGGCGGGCTAGACGAATGTCCGGTCGCTGGCCGAGGCGGCGCGCTGCGTGCGCCAGACCGTCTGCCCCGACCTCAAGTCCGCAGGGATCGACCCCGACAACCGAACCAAGGAGACCAACGTGACCGCACCCATCACCGTCGAGGGCCTCAACGGCATCACCGACCTGGAAGACACCGACAGCCCCGTGGCCAGGGCGGTCCTCAGGGCCCGCGACGCCTGGCTTCCCCCGGGCTCAACGCCGAGGCCAAGCGGCTCATGACGCTGAGCCTCGCGGTGGGGCAGTACAACGACGTGCGCCGCGCTCGCTGCGGAGGAAGAGGCCCGCGCCGAGCGGAACCGGGCCCGGCACCTGGTCGACGTCCGGTGGGAGGCGCTGGCCGAGCCGACCAGCAAGGGCAGCTGGCTGCACGGCCATCACGCGTACGTCGTCGCTGTGGACAACGCGCACCGTGGCATCGCGCGGCGAAGGCGACAACCTGATGGCACGGAAGCCGCCCGGCTGCACGAGGAACTGGACGCCGAGCAAACCCGCCGCATAACCCTCGGCCTGGCCACCGGCGCCACTGCCCAGAACTGACAAGGGGGAGATCCTCATACGGACCATGTTCGACGTGTTGTACGTGCTGATCGTCCTCGGTGCCGTCGTCACCGGACTCTCCGTCATGATCCATCTGCGCGGCGAGCACGAGCCCCCGACTGACTGCCGCCCCTGCCGCCGCATCAACAAGCTCACCCGCTGGATCCCAAAGGGCGCAGCAACACGCGAGTAACCACCCCGACCGACCAGAACCGAGGACTGCCCGCAGCCGTTGGGCCGGCTGCGGGCATTCCTCATGGTCACGCCGTCGGCCGTCCACGGCCCCCGGGACTGCTTGTGCAGGCGGAGTCCTCGGTATCACTTTCAAGGTGGTTCAGCGCTCACGCTGCCGAGCGCCGGCCTTATCCGGGGTCGCGACGATCGGTGAGGCATGTGAGGCATGTGAGGCAGTAGGGGAAGTCCGCACTTTGTCTTCTTGGACGTCAGCCACGATGAGACGTGAGGTGCGCCGGTTATGCCGGGCGCCGTCGGTGTCAGAAGACGGGGCGGACCGACCAGAGCTGCGTCTTGGTAGCTCTGCAGGGCTCTAGCCAGACGTCCCGACCGCCATCATCGCGAACCCTGTCCCCCGATGTCAGACAGTAGTTGTCCCATGTCTTGATCACTACGCCGCCTGGGTGTGAGTAATGGAACCATTGCTGCCTCCAGTGCGTGCCGTCACCGCAGCCGAAGGTATGGACGTTCTTGTTCCACTCATCCCCATGGTCGGACCCGTTCCACAGGCAGTATCCGGTTGACGCGTTGGAGCGTCGGTATCCGGCGCGCTCGTGCCAGAGTTGGTCGCTGCGGTTGGTCCCGGGCGCCGCGTAGACGTCGCCCTGGCCGGTGCCGAAGCCGTCGTCCGTGAGGAACAGGCCGTTGTAGTTGTTCCAGATCTCCCATACGGTGCCCTGCGCTGCCGCGCCGGCCTGGGGTGCGGCCTGTGCGCCGGGGGCGGTCGTGAGGGCCAGAGCGGTGAGGGCCAGGGGGCCGACCAGGCTGGCCAGGATCTTCTTCCAGGGTGTGTTCACGGTCTTCTTTCCTGCTGCTTGATGGAGCGGGCCGGAGCAGAGCCCCGTCGATCGCGCGGCGACGGCGGCGTTCTGCGCCCGCTGGACACCCGTTGCTACGAGGAAGATCTGTTCGGGGTTCGGTCGTCTCGCGTATTGATCACAGTGAATTTCCCGCGAGATGCGCCGAGTCTCAGTGCGGCGGGTGGGGCACCTTGGACGCTCTGACTGCGGGAAATGGTCGGGATCTGCCCGGCCCTGGAGCGGGCCTTCGAGTACCGCAAGCGGCCCGGCCTCGTCCTGCTGACTGGATACCAGAGGCCGACCACGGGGCTGTGCCCGCAGCGCGGCCGTCTTCCCCGAGCGAGCCATGGAGGCTGCGGCCTCGTAGCAGACGTCGCTGCCGGGCGAAGACCTGGCGGCCCGGCTGGTGAAGGAGCTGGCGCACCGCATCCTCGAACTGGACGAGCGGATCAAGGAGAACGAGGCGGAGATCACCGCCTTGTTCCGCACCGACGACCGAGCCGGGATCATCGAGTCCCTGCCGGGCATTTGCCCGGTCCTCGGCGCCGAGTTCCTGGCGATCGTCGGCGACCTGTCCGCCCACAAGGACGCCGTCCACCTCGCCGCCCACGCCGGCCTCGCGCCGGTCCCACGGGACTCTGGCCGCAAGACCGGCAACCTGCACCGGCCCGGCACAGGCCTCACGGCCTGGGTACAGGTCGGGGCGGAAGAAGTACTCATCGGAGCAGACGATGCCCGCGTCGTGCGCGAGGCGCAGCGACTGCTCGGTCGTGGTGGCGCCCGGCGCGCGGAACGAGTAGTCGTACAGCGTGAACAGGGGAACCACCGCCACCGGCCCCTCGGCGCCCTGCCACAGCGGGTAGGGGTCCTCCGGCGGACGACGCCCAGTTCGTGTGGCCGCCTATGCCGGGCGCAGCGCCTGCGCGCGGTGATCGTCGACCGGCCGCTGACGGAGCACGTGGTGACGGAAGCACGGTCGAAGTGACCGACATGGTGAACCGGGCAGCCGTACGGCTCGTCGAGCTACACGAAACAGCCGTGGGGAGCGGTACTGGCATCTTCCAGCCGGAGCTCCGTGCACAGGCGCTCGTGGAGCTGAGAAAGGACACGCACCACCGATGGGGAACCGACGCCGCCTGCCGATGCCCCCGATGAAGGGCGACGAGCCGTGTACGACGAACTACGGGTTCTTCCCCGAGACCTATGCCCCGCACAACCCGGAAGTCGTCGCGGCCGAAGCGATGTGCCGTAGCTGCCCGCTGGTGCGCGCGTGCTTCATCTGGGCACTGGCCAATCCGTCCCTGACAGCCGACGGGATCTGGGGTGCCACCACGCCCTGGCAGCGCAAGGAGCTGCGCAAGCGTCTGCTGCACCGGCTGGGGGCCAGGGCGCTGGTGCACACGCTCCGGGCCGAGTACGCCAAAGCCGTCGCACGCCCGGATTCTCCTGGCATCCGTCGGCAGGCGTGAACCGGCGACGGCGAACGAGTGCGCCCGCGGTCGTACGGAGTGTCCGGACGGCCGCGGGCGCACGCCATGGGCCTGGTGTCCGACAGAGAAACGACAAGAATCGTCCAAGTCCACCCGATCAGTGTGGTGCCGTCCCCCGCGTTCTGCCCGGGGGCCTGCCGGAACCAACCTGATCGACGGATGAGGGCGCCACAGAATGAGGTGGACCACGGACGCCGGGCCCCGCACGGGCACCGACGGCACGACGAGACGCTCGGACGAGATCCTGAGCGGCCACCGCGAGGACTTCGTCCGGCAGTTGTACGCCGAGCACGGGACACTGCTGCTGAGCTTCGCCGCCCGCCTGCTCGACGGCGACTGGCACCGGGCCGAGGACGTCCTCCAGGAGGCCATGGTCCGGGCGTGGAAGCATGCCTCCACCCTGGGCATGAAGGTCGAGGAAGCCCGGCCGTGGCTGTTCACGGTCGTGAAGAACCTGGTCATCGACCATCACCGTGCGCGGCGGATCCGCCCGCCGGAGAACGGGTCGGTCGAGCTGCTGGACGTCCCGGTGCAGGACGCCGTCGACCGGCTCCTGACCTCCCACGTGGTGCGGGAAGCCTTCGACGAGCTGAGGGAACAGCACCGCGAGATCGTGCGGCTCATGTACGTCGAGGAGCGCAGCGTCGCCCAGGTCGCCGCACAGCTCGGCATACCCCAGGGGACGGTCAAGTCCCGTTCCTACTACGCGTTGCGTGCCCTGAGGAAGGCTCTGGCAGGCCGGAACGTCATCAGCTGAGTCCCGAGTCCGCACGAAGGCGTGCGAGGGCCCGTTCGGGATCGGGTTCGGGGACGCCGTCCCACTCGTGCGGCGGCACACCGGACAGCAGCCGGACGACCTCGTGCAGTTGCGCGCGTTCCCGCCGGCAGCGCTCGCACGTTTCGACGTGCGAGGCCGGTACCGGGCTGTCCGGTCCGTTCCGTCCAGCCAGTGTTTCGGCCGCAAGGTCAAACTTCAGCTGTTCGCAATCCATGGACCACTCCTGCGTCGCCTGCCGACCCCCCGGTATGCATCATGCAACGACGGCCGGGCCCCGGCGGTTCACCGGTAGCGGCGGCTTCGCGAACGCTCTCGGGTCAGTCGCCGTGCTGCTCGCCGGTGTCCGCCAGCCGCTGCCGTATCTCCGGGAGCGGATGCACCTCCGGACGCTCCTCGGCGAGTTCCAGCGCGAGCGTCCATGTCTGCCTGGCCGCGGCCAGGTCACCCGCGCTCAGGTGGGTGTCGCCGAGCCGCACCAGTGTTCCCACGGGCGTGAACCGGTCTCCCGCCCGCTCCATCAGGTCGAGAGCGGTCCGGTAGCACACGATGGCCTGCCGGTGATCTCCGAGGTGGTGGTGGACGTGACCGAGAGTGTTCCACACGTACGCCGCCCAGTGCGGTAAGCCCAGCCGGCGGAAGTCGGCGATCGCCTGCTGACAGTAGGGCAGGGCCTCCAGGTGCCGGCCCAGCACGGTCAGGTACCAGGCCGTCCCCTTGCACGCGACCGTCTCCAGCAACTCGTCGGAGCAGCGTCGCGCCATGTCGAGTCCCTTCAAGGCGCAGGCGAGGGCCGCTTCGTCGTCGCCGGCCCTGTGCAGGATGGCCCCGAGCGCCAGCTGCACATGAATCTGCTCCGCGGGTTCGTCACAGCCCTCGAGCAGCGCCACTGCCGTACTCATATGAGTCATGGCCTCCTCGTGCCGCCCCGCCTTGCCCAGACAGCCGGCCAGCGCGCGGTGCAGCCTCGCCTGCTCGACCTGGTCTCCGCAGCGCCGGGCCGCCCCCAGTGCGATGAAGAAGACCGCGGCCGCCTCCGACAAACGCCCCTGGGTGACCAGGTAGTCCTGGATCCGCCAGGCCAGGTGGGTGGCGTGCCGGTCGAACCCCGTGTCCGCGGCCTGCCGCAGCACGGCCCTGAGTACGGCCTGTTCCGTCGCGTACCAGGCCATGACCTGCTGCTCGTCGCCCAGGCGCTCCGGTGTCACCCCGGGGACGGGCGGCGGAACGGCGGACCACGGCGTGAGGGTGATGCTCGGGCCGCTGAGTGACGCGGTGTGCAGATAGTGGTCATACATGCGGACGAGGGCCTCGGTGCGCGCCGTCTCCGTCTCGTGTTCGCCGACCAGCTCCCTGGCGTAGATGTGCAGCAGGTCGTGGAAGCCGAAGCGGCCAGGAGCACGTTCGTTGACCATGCGCGTACGGGTGAGCTCGGTGAGCAGGCGGCGGGTGTCGGCGGGCGGCAGGCCGGCCAGGCTCGCGGCGGCGGCCGCGGAGAAGCAGGGGCCCGGGTGCAGGGCCAGCAGGCGGAAGAGCCGGGCGGCCGGCGGGGTCAGCGCACCGTACGACCAGGAGAAGACGGCGCGCACGTCGACGGCCGTGTCGAAACTGCTGAAGGCGTCGAGGGTGCCTTCGCCGGCCCGCATGTCGTCGGCCAGGGCCCCCAGGGGAAACTCCGGATGCAGCGTGGCGCGTGCCGCGGCGAGGGCCACGGCGAGCGGCAGCCGCGCACACAGACGGATGATCTCCTCGGCGGCTTCGGGTTCCGCCTGGACGCGTGGCGCTCCCAGGCGCCGGGCCAGCGCGTCCCGGACGTCGGCCACGGGCGGTGTGTCCAGGGTCAGGGTCCGGGCTCCGGCGGTGGTGACGAGTCCGTGCAGCTGGTTGCGGCTGGTGATCACGACCATGCAGCCGGAGGCACCGGGCAGCAGGGGGCGGACCTGGTCCTCGTCCCGTGCGTTGTCCAGTACCAGCAGCACGCGACGCTCGGCCAGCACGGTGCGCAGCAGGGCGGTGCACGCGGTGGTGCGCGCGGGGACGGCCGCCGGGGGCACGCCCAGTGAGATCAGGAACTGCTGGAGAACCTCCTCCGGCTCCATGGCGGCACCGCCGGGGCCGAAGCCGCGGAGGTCCGCGAACAGCTGCCCGTCGGGGAAGGAGCCGCTGACCTGGTGGGCGAAGTGAAGGGCGACGGTGGTCTTGCCGACGCCCGGTACCCCGCCGATGACCGCGACGGGGGGAGCGGCGCTCTTCCCGGCCTGCTTCGGCACAAGCGCGTGCAGGGCGTCCAGTTCGGCCCGGCGCCCGGTGAAGAAGGCGGCAGCGGGCGGCAGTTGTGCGGGGCGCAGGCCGGGGCCGCCCGCCGGGAGCACGGCGGGGTCCTCGTCGGGCAGGCCGCGCGGTGCCGTGCCGTCCGCCGCCGAACCCGGCCGCGGCTGGGGCCGGGCGTCGTCGCGGGACCCGCGAACGGTCTCCAGAACGCGCGGTTCACGCGACAGCAGGGCGTCCTCGTACCCTGCGGCGACGAGGGACCGCGAGGTGTGGGTGACGAAGGCGAGGTCGTGGCGGAGGATCGCCTCCTGCAGCTCGCTGACCACCGGGCTCGGCTGGAGGCCGAGGTCCTCGGACAGGTGTGTGCGCAGTTCCTGGAACCGTGCCAGGGCGTCGGCGTGACGGCCGGTGAAATACAGGGCGCACAGCAGCAGGCCCCACGCCACCTCCCGGAGCGGATGCCGCTCGGTGAGCGCTTCGGCCGCGCTGACGGCCTGTCGCACCTCGCCGTCCTGGAGCAGCGTGCTGATGTGCAGTTCCTCGGCCGCGACGCGGGCTTCCTCGAGCTGGGTGGCCGGGCGCACAGCGAACAGGTAGTCCCTGACGTCCTGCAGCGCCGTCCCCCGCCACAGCGACAGCGCGTACTCGACCTCCCTGCGGGCCTCCGCCGCCCGGCCGCCCGCCAGTAAGCGGCCGGCCCGGGCCACCTCCCGCTCGAAACGGACGGTGTCCCGCGCCTCGGGCGGTACGCGCAGCGCGTACCCGTTGGACTCGCGCACCAGCAGCCCGGCCTTGCCGTGCCGGGGACGCTCCGGCTCCAGCACGGTGCGCAGCCTGCTGATGTCGGCCTGCAGGGAGACCACCGCCCTCGGCAGCGGGCGTCCCGGCCACAGGTCCTCGCACAGACGGTCGGTGGAGACGACACGTCCCTCCTCCAGGAGCAGACGCACCAGGAGCCCGCGGCGTTTGGGCGGCCCGACATCGAGCACGGTCCCCGCCCGCCGGACCAGGACCGGTCCCAGCAGGCCACAGAAGAGGTCCGCCGCCGCGGTGGGCGTCTCCTTGACCTCCGTGTCGTTGTTCGTCGTGCGCTTCACAGCCTTCGTTCCGGTCCGGAAGGAGTCGCCCGACCGGTCGCACCGTCGGCTGGCCGGCGGCCGGATCGGGTGGACTCCGGGAGAAGTGGACCTCGTTGTCCACGCGAGAGGTGGCGGCAGTGGGCCGCCCTACGGCCTCAGGGGGAGTATGCGCGCGTAGATGGAGCGCTGTGGGATCGAGGCTACAACCGGCACCAGCTGCGAAGGTATCTGTCCGTGCCCGAGAACGTCTCCCAGAGAGACTCCTCGTCTGAACCGATTCAACAGCCGGACGCGTGTAAGGGGAAGGGAAGGAATCAACCAGGAGAACGATCATGAGCGTCGTGTCCACAGCGTCGGTACCTGCCGAGGATCGGCTGGCGTACTGGTACGAGGTGATCGGTCAGACGTACGAGCAGCTCGCCTCTGTCCGGCTGGACCTCTCCAAGCTCACGAACGCGCCCTACACGGGCATGATCACCGCCGGCCGGATCGGCCCCCTGACCGTCGCCAGCACGGTCGCCGACCCCCTGCACGTCCGCAAGCCGAGGCGCGGGGAATTGACGGACGACGACTGTCTCAACGTGTGCATCCAGGACCACGGCCACCTGGTGATCGACCAGAACAACGGCCAGACACTGCTGAGGCCCGGCTCCCTGACCCTCTTCGACACCACCCGTCCCTACACGGTCACCTATCCCGACCCCTTCCGCACGCACGTCATCCAGATACCGCGGGCGATGCTGGGCTTCCGCGCGGCCGACCTGCACCGTCTGACCGCGGTACCGATCGAGGCCGACACCGAGACGGCCGCGCTGGTCACCCCGTTCCTCACCCGGCTCGCGACCCAGATGAACAGCCACTCGCCGCACATCGGCGAGTTACTCGCCCACAACGCCGCGGACCTGCTGGCCACCCTCCTGGCCGAGCGACTGGACCGTGACCTCCCCGACACCGGTACCGACGCGGCACGCACCCTGCTGCGGCTGCGCATCCAGGCGTTCATCGACCGACACCTCGGCGACCCCCACCTCTCCCCGCGGACCATCGCCGAGGCACACCACGTCTCTTTACGCCACGTCCACCGGCTCTTTCGGGAGCAGGGCACCACCGTCAGCCGCTGGATCCAGCACCGCCGGCTGGAAGCCTGCCGGCGTGAACTCAGCCGCCCCCACCGCGCCGACGTGTCCGTGACCGCCGTCGCACACCGCTTCGGCTTCACCAGCCGCACCCACTTCAGCCGCGCCTTCCGAGCGGCCTACGGCCTGTCCCCCCGCGAGTGGCGCGCCATCGCCCGGCACCGCAAGCACGCCTGACCCAGCACGCACCTGCCCTTCATGACGGACCAGGTGGCGATCGAGCAGGCGGACGCAGGCCTCCCTGCCGTCTGGCCGCTGCGGAAGGTCCTCGTGTTCGGCAAGATCAACGACCCGGGGCTGCCGAGCGGGCTGCTGGCCGCATGCTGGAACGGACGTGCCTGGCACCGGTACCCGTCCCCTGCGTCGACGAGGTGGCCGACGCGGGCACGGACAGCTCGGGCGCCGGGGGAGACATCGGCTGGCCCGTGGGCGCGAGCACGCGTGCTCCTCCGCTGGAGCGGCACCGCCCGGGCGGGCGAGGATTCTTCGGCAGACCTCACGTCCACGAGCCTGGCCGGCTCGATCACAGACCTCGACGGCGTTCCGGCATCCGCGCCGTGCCGGCCGCAGGTAACACCCAGTGCGACAGCCCGACAGACGTGTGCGGTCTGCTCGTCTCAAGCGGCCTGTGCTGACGGACGGCCGGGCTGCGGGTCGGGCGGGCGCGTCGCTACGACGGGCCGGTCGGGGGCGCGCCGCCGCCGTGTGACGGAGGTGTCCGAGGGCGGTCCATGAGGGGGAGGCGGGGGTCCGGGACCGGGTGGGGTACGGCCTGGCGGAGGGCGCCGGCGCGGTGCCGGGCGGGGGTGGGGCCGTCCCGCAGCACCCCGGGCAGGCGCAGCTGTACGGTCTGTTCGCCCGCCGCCCGGCCGAGGGCGGCCGGCCGCGCCGGCGGGGCAGGGTCTGTGGCCCGCTCGATCCGTACCGTCGTCTCGGCATCGGCGGCCGGCAGGGTCGGTTGCTGCCGCAGGCCCGCCAGGAGGGTGCGCCAGGTGGCCGAGCGCGGGGTACGCCACCCGAAGCGGACGGACAGCAGCCGCAGGGCGAAGGTGAGCCCGGCCGCGCACAGCGCCGTGAGCACGTTGAGGTGTCCCAGGTGATGCAGGAGGGCCGTCGTCCCCGCACCGGCCAGGGCCGGGACGACGTAGAGGTCCTGGTTCCAGCGCAGCACCGAGGGGATCTCGCGCGCCATGACACCGGCGATGATGCCGCCGCCCACGCCGCAGCCCAGGCCCAGCGCGGCGGCGGGCAGCGGGCCGAAGCCGTGGGCGAGCGCCTTGATCGCGCCGCCCACGGAGAACAGGCCGAGGGCCCCGGCGTCGGCGACGTCGAAGACGCCCTGCCACCGCTGGACGGTCGTGCTGAAGTACACCAGGGCGGCGGCCAGGACGGGGCTCGCGTAGTACCCGGCGTCCGTGAACGCCGAAGGCGTCACCCCGATGACCAGGTCCCGGAAGACCGCACCGCCCAGGGCCCCCGCCTCGGCCATCAGGATCGTGCCGAACAGGTCGAAGTCCTTGCGGACGGCCAGGAACGCGCCGCCGAGAGCGGCGGCAAACAGGGCCACCAGGTCCGCCGGGTACTGCAGGACATCGGTCAGGTGCTCGATGGACATTCGCCCGGGCCTCCCGTCGCTCGCGCCTTGTGCTCTTGTCCACTCCGCTACGCCGCGCGGGCCGGGCGGGTTCGAGGCGGCGCGATGATCGTTACGCGCTGGTGACGTTGGGTGCGAGGCACGTGTGCGCCCGCCGGTGCGTGCCGGCCGTGAGCGGGCGGGGCTGGTCCGGGGCGGACGGGCCGACCGCACTGCCCGCCATCACCCTCCAACCCCCGGCGTCTACCAGCGCGTCGGCACCCGTATCGACACGGAGGAGACCACCTAGGGGGTCGGGCCTCGGGCGACGGCGGTGCGGCTGCCGGCGGTCAGCCGCCCGCTGTGGGCCTCAGCCCTGTTCCACGCACTCGTTGAAGTGCTCCAGGTCGCTGCGGACCAGCCGGCCGATCGCGTTCGCCTGGGCGAACTCTCGGGGCCGCCGACCTCCCTGACCGTGTCGGGCGGTACGTCAGCCGCGCCAGGACGCGGGCGTGGCTCTCGTCGATGGGGCGCAGCGAGAAGGATCCCGCCGGCTCGGGTCTGTCCGTGGTACGCCTCAGCTGACGATGCCGCGGACGAGCAGTGCCCTGCGCAGCGCCCGCAGCGCGTAGTAGCTGCGTGACTTCACCGTGCCTTCGGGGATGTCGAGGATCTGCGAGACCCGGGCGACGCTGCTGCCGTCGAAGTGCATGTGCCGGAGGATCTCCTGTTGCTGTGGTGTCCAGCGGGTCGGGATTGGCCGGGCGCAGGGTGCACGCGCGGTGGTCGTCGATCAGAAGGTTGCGTACCACCGTGAACAGCCACGGCCGCTGCTCGTGCGGCGCGGCGCCGAGCCGTCCGGCGTGGCGCCAGGCCCGGAGGGCGGCCTCCTGCAGGAGGTCCTCGGCGCGGTGCCAGTCACCGCCCAGCCTCCGCGCCGCGTACCGCAGCAGCAGTGTTCCGTGCTGCTGGTAGATGGCGCGGATGAACGCCTCGGCATCCGCGCCGCGGGGCCAGGCCGCCTCCGGGCCCGAACCGGCGGTCGTCCCTCTCGCGCGGCGGCTCAACGCGCCGGGCATCCGTGGCACTGCTCACGGGGCCTCACACTTCCTCACGTAACTCGCCCAGGGGTCAAGACGGTGGCGGCTGGTCGCGGCGCGGCGCCCGTCGGGGGTGCGGTGGCCTACACGGCCCGGGGTTCGCCGACCCCGCGCGACGCCTCGGGCCTCGGGGCGGCCGGGGTCCGGCCGGGCTTGTCGACCACGCCGACCTGCAGCACGGCCACCTCGTCGGAGCCGAGGTAGGTGAGGGTCCGCTTGTCGAAGACCCACACGTCGCGATCCTTGGAGCCGAAGGCAAGGCCGATGCCGGGACGGCCGGCGGCGTCCTTCGCGTTGTCGACGACGGTCACCCCTGGGATCTTCGCGGCCGTGCGGTACAGGGTCGCGTTCACCTGCGGCAGCAGCGTCGCGGTCGGCAGCATCTGGCCGATCTCCTCCAGGGCTGCGTCCTCGTGGGTCGGCGCCCGTCCCTCGGTGGCGTCCCAGATCCGCTGGTACAGCGTGTCGGGGTCGGCGGGCAGGGCCTGCAGTTCGCGGTAGGTGGTGATGTTCGGGTCGGCCTTGAGGGTCATGTCGTACGTGCCCTCGTCGGCATGGGGGCCGGACAGGACGGTGACCCGGGCGAGCCCGTCCCGCCCGCCGTCGACCGGCTGCCAGTCCGAGCGGCGGAAAACGTTCTCGCCCTCGCCCCGGACCAGCTGGGTTCCCTGGGTCCGGGTGTAGACGTACTGGTCGTCGCGGACCGGGGTGGTGGTCTCGGCGGCGGCGAGCGTGGCGATGCGGTTGAGCAGGTTCACTGCCGCCGTGTCGGTCGCCGGGTGCCCGGCCCGGCCGTTCGTGTTGAGGGAGACCACCGTCGCCAGGACCGCGGCGACGGTGCCGAGCGGCACGGCGATCAGAGTGAGCCGCCGGCGACGCGGGCGGCGCGCGGACGCCGTCCCCGGGGCGCCGTGGGAGCGCGGGGCGGCCTCTCGGGTGATCTCCCGGATCAGGTGCTCCTCCAGGTGCGCCAGGCGGTCGCCCGGCAGGACCGGCTCGCCCGGACTCGGCAGCAACCTGGCGAGTTCTTCGCGTTCAGCGGGGTTCATCGGCCTCTCTCCTGTCCCTGTGTCGACCGGGCCGCCTGCTCGCGGCCCACCTGTACCTGTCCGTTGCCGCGCTGGAGTCCCGTTCTTTCCCGGGCCTTCGCTCTCCCGGGTGCGGGTGGCCCTGCCGAGGAGCCGCCGCGGCGCGCGAGTTCCGCCTCTGCCAGGCCGCGCAGCCGGTGCCGGGCACGCGAGAGCCTGGACCGCACGGTGCTGACCGGCACGTCCAGGGCCTCGGCGGCCGCCGCGTAGCTCAGCCCCGACCACACGCACAGCGCGAAGACCTCCCGCTCGCGGCGGTTCAGCCGGGCCAGGGCCGCGCGGGCGGCGGCGAGCCGGTCGGCGTCCTCCATACGGCCGACCAGTTCGTCGGCGAAGTCCGGTGCCGTGTCGCGTTCGGACGGCCGTCCCTGCAGCCGGCCGAGCGCGGCGGCATGCCGCCGGGTGGTGCGCCGCGTGTTGCGCAGCACGTTGGTGGCCACGCCGAACAGCCAGGCGCGCACGCCGTCGTCGCCCTCGCCCTCGTCGGGCCACTCGCCGTCGGGCCGCAGCTTCTCCCGCAGCCGCCAGGCTTCCAGGAACGTCAGCGACACGACGTCCTCCGCCGTGTGCAGGTCCCCGCTCAGCCGGGCGGCGTGGCCGTACACCGCCTGGGCGTGGGCGCGGAAGAGCTGGGCGAACGCCTGAGGGTCACCGGCCCGTATCCGGGCGCGCAGAGAAAGGTCCACACACTTCTCTGTCCGCTCGCCGGCGGGAGTCCCTGTGACGATGGTCACGCCGATGGGGGCGCCGGGGCCGGTCGATGACGTCGCCCGGCGGGTGGAGCGGGGCAGCCTCGACGTCGGTCGCCGCCCGGACGACCGCAGGACCAGGCGTTACGGGGCGTGGATGACGGGGCAGCGGGCGGAGCTGGAGCCCGCCCATCCGGCGGTGCGCGGTCGCGCCGGTGGCGGGCCAGCAGCCGGGCGAGGTCCGGGCTGTCCACGCGGGAGTGCCGCTCGCTGTCCAGCCACTCCTGCCGCAGCCGAGCGGCCAGGCCCGCCACGGGCTCGCCGGGCTCGTCACGGACCAGGACGGGCAGGGTGTCGGCGAGGGGCCCGACGAGCCGTTCGACGCCGGGCCCCTCGCGGCGGGCGCGGGTCACGGCGACCTCCAGACGGTTACTCCACCAGGCCAGGCAGCGGATGTGCGCGGCGAGCAGCAGGCGGAACAGGAAGCAGCCCTCGGCGGCGGCCCATTCCGGCAGCGTGGCGGTCAGGGCGGAATCGGTGGCGGTCGGATGGGCGGGGAACGTGGGTGGAGGAGGAGCGGGGGTCCGGGCGGGTCGTCCGGACCCTTGCCCCGTCGTGGGGCAGGCGGGGGAAGCGATGCTCGTGGCGGGGGGCGGCGAGCAGATCGCGCCAGTATGGAACACCTCGATCACACTCGCCCTGTCCGTCTGGCTGGTGGGTGCCTGTCTCGGCGAGACCGTGAAGGGCGTCTTCGAAAAGGCAGCGGCTGTTTCTTCGCGCGGGTAGGCGATCCGGTGGGGTGAGTGTCGCGGATTCGTAACGGATGTCGGGGCCGTGCAACAGGCCGCAGAGGCCGTCGAACCCGGGTGTGGGGGTGACCGTAGGCAGGGGTGTCCTGATTCGACGCGAAAGCCGAAGGGGTTTCCCCAATGACTGCTACCCGTTCCCGTCTGTTTCCTGCCCTGGGCGTTCTGCTGGCCGGTGGGATGTTCCTGACCGCGTGCGGCTCGGAAGATTCCGCCGCCTCGAACCCCGCCAGGCCGTCCTCGGCTCCTGTGGCCGCCACGGGGGCGGTGGCCGGTACGTTCACCGGCACGCTCACCTACTGGGCGCCGGGCAAGCTCCGCGTCGGCGAGCGCGCCTTCTGGGTCGCCCAGGACACCCAGATTTGGGGGTCGGGTGGGATCTGCGGTGACGGCAAGGGTCACTCCCTGGTCGAGTGCACCGTCGGCCAGTTGGAGAAGGCGGCGAAGAAGGGCACTGTCCGTGTCGAGGTGACTGTCGGTAAGGATGGCATCGCCAGCAAGGTCGTGGACCAGACGCCCAACAAGACGGCTGCCTCCGGCGGCGAGGGTGCGGGCGGCAACAGTGGTGTCGCCGGTACGTTCGCCGGCACGCTGACCTACTGGGCGCCGGGCAAGCTGCGGGTTGGTGAGCGGGCTTTCTGGCTCGCGAACGACACGGAGATTTGGGGGTCGGGTGGGATCTGCGGTGACGGCAAGGGTCACTCCCTGGTCGAGTGCACCGTCGGCCAGTTGGAGAAGGCGGCGAAGAAGGGCACTGTCCGTGTCGAGGTGACTGTCGGTAAGGATGGCATCGCCAGCAAGGTCACCGAGCAGTAGGACCACGAGCGGTACCAGCCGGACGGGGAGGGGACCCGGGCGGCCAGGCCGTGAACACACGCCACGGCTTGGAACGCCCGGTGGTATCTCTTCCCGTCGGCGCCGCCCGCCCCGGTCCTGCCCGATCAACCGGGGGCCGGCTCCTGAGTTCGTTCTCGGCGGTGGCCCGCGGGAGCCCTTTCGGTAGGGCCACGGGTGCCAGGGGCCAGGCGCTCGGCTCCCTGACGGCCTCGTACTCCTGGCCGAGCGCGACGATCAGGGAGTTCGCGTCGGCCATGGTGGCCCACAAGGGCCTCAATGGCCTACAGGCTGCTCGCCTTCGTGTGCCGGCAGTGCGTGTGATGACCCCGCGCGGGCGCACGCGCGCTTCGGGTACCGGCGGGGCCCGCGGTAGTGTGCTCAGTCCAGGATGTGCCGCAGGTAGGAGTGGGGCTCGGCGAGGTAGCGGCGCCAGTGGTCGACCAGGGCGAGGTCGCGCCAGGACGTCCGGCGCATGCCGTGCTCGCCGACCTCGATGATGTCCGCGCCCGGCAGGGCAGTCAGCAGCGGCGAGTGCGTGGCGCAGACCACCTGGCCGCCGCTCTTCGCCAACTGGTCCATGTGGCCGATCAGTTCCAGGCAGGAGGAGAACGACAGCGCGGCCTCCGGCTCGTCCATCACGTACAGGCCCGGCTGCGAGAAGCTGTCTCGGAACGCCGCGAGGAAGCCCTCTCCGTGACTGACGGCCTCCGGTGCGAGCCCTTCCCGCGTCAGCGCGTCCAGGGCCGTCTCGGCGCGCAGGAAGAACCCCGTGCGGGCGGACCAGGCGGCGAGCATGCGCCGTCCGCGCGGGGCGGCGTCGAAGCGGATCCGCTCACCCAGCGCCGACTTGGCGCGGTGGCTGGCGTAACGCCAGCTGTGCGAGCCGCCCCAGGAGTCCAGGCCGAAGCCCTCCGCGAGCGCCTCGACCAGGGTGGACTTGCCCGAGCCGTTCTCGCCGACCACGAAGGTCACCGGGGCGGTGAACCGCAGCCCATCCGCCAGGAGGCTTCGCACGCACGGTACGGACCAGGGCCACTCGTTCGTGTCGTACGAGACTATGTGCGCGTACGCCCGTTCGACGATCACTGTCGGTCTCCTGCGAGGGGTCATGGGCGGGTGCTCAGCGTACGACGCGGGTGTACAGGAGCGGCCGTCGAAGAAGAAGTGAGCGGCCGGCCCGCAACACGTGCAGCTGTCTGCCGAAGACCGCGGCGGCGCGGTGGAGTCATTCGACATCGTGGTGCGGGAGGCGGTGGTGCAGAGGCTTCCGCACCAGCTTCAGCGCATCATGCGAACGGCCATGGGCGCCGCCTGCCCGAGGTCCACGACACCGCTGCACAGACTCTGGATCGCATGCGCTGCGAGATGGCGGCCCGGCCTGATGGCGCGCTCGCCGGCATCAGCACGTGGGCCCGACACCGTCACGGTCCTTCGTCGCGTGGAACGTGGAACTCCAGACAACCGGGCCGACTCCGGTGTTCCACAGAGGAGGGTGTCCGATACCGGGCACCCTCCCCTCCGCCGAGGGTCGGGCCGCTCTGGCTGCTGCCGCCAGACGTACCGACGGCAGTGGTACGTACCCGAGTCGTCCCAAGAATCTGTGCTCGTTGTAGCGCGCCGTGTGCCGCACAGTGGATGTCGTGCCGCACCGAAGGCCTGGTGAGACGGATGCGGTTCCTGTTCAACCCCCGGCCGCCTCCGGGCGCTCATCCCAGGTACTTGTGGGACGTATGCGGGATCCGGCGATCCCTAGGACCCGTGGGACTCGGGCTGCACCTGGAGGCAGCTGCCACCGGTGTTCGGGCCGGCCTGGCCCACGGTCTACCGGCGCTTCGCCCAGTGGAGCCGGGATCGGGTGTGGGCCAGACTGCACCGGGTCATCCTCGACGAACTCGGCGCTCGGGGCGAACTGGACTGGTCGCGGTGCGCGATCGACTCCGTCAGCGTCCGGGCGGCAAAAGGGGGCCACTGACCGGACCGAATCCGACCGACCGCGGCAAGCCGGGATCGAAAATCCACCGCATCACCGACCGGACCGTCCGGCTCGCTAAGAACCTCTGAGGCTGTGACGCAACTGCCGTAACGGTGAAGGACCTCGAGCCACACGTCGACACCCGAGTTGCGAACCATGCCTCCCCACCCGGCACGACGAAGTAGACCGCCCCGGTCTCCGGCTCAACACCGAACCATGACCGTCCAAGGGATGCCTGCGGAGGGTGTGGGGTGGGCGGCGGCCGAAGCCACCGCGAGACGGTCAGCGGCGGGCTGCCGGCCCTGGTTGCCGAGGTGGCAGCGGGCGGTCAGGAGTCAGGGCCGACTTCGGGGTGCGTGAACCGCACGGGCTTGCCCAGCGACCGGGCGTAGGCGATTTCGGCTCGGGTGCTGTCTCCGATGTAGTCGCCGACTACGAGCACCTCATCAGCGAGGCGGATCTTCGCCCGATGCAGATCGTCGAGTCGAACCTTCAGCGCCTCGGCCTCGACAGGGTCGGACCAAAGTTCGTGCGGCGACTTCATGTCACAGCCCGGTTTGCGGCCAGCGCGATGCCGAACATCGCGATCACGCGGTCCGGGGGGCTCAACAGCTTCTTCGCGTCCGCGAGCTTCTCCTCGGGGGTGAGCAGTTGCGGGTATGACACCGGTTCCTCCTGGTGCTGTGGTCCAAGGGGTGCCTGCGGAGACGAGAACGAGGGTGTCCAAGATCGTTTTGTGACGAACGACGTGGACACCCTCGCGACAGCACTCTAATGCGACGACCGACGACATACTGAAGGAGCATCCCGACCTGGCGCCGTGGCGCCCGCCGGTCGGCATGACGCCCCGCCTGAGCGATGCGGAACTGGTCACCCTCGCCACGATGCAGGCCATACTCGGCTACACCTCCGAGGCCAAAATGGCTCCGCCATGCCCGTGCCCACCTGCGCCACCTCTTCCCCTACCTGCCCAGCAGCCCGACTACAACAAGCGGCTGCGCAAGGCCGCCGGTCTGATGCGAAGCGTCAACCCCGGTGGAATGCGGCCGCTCCCGCGAGACCGTCAAACGCTCCGACCTGGCAGGTTGGGCCGAATACGGCTACTGCGCCAGCCACAGCCGCTTCTTCTGGGGCCTGCGCCTGCACCTGGTCCGCACCCTTCAGGGACTGCACATCGCCTTCGCCCTGACCGGGGCCAAGGCCGACGAACGCGAGACCCTCCTTGACCTCCTGGCAGCCGAATGCGAGCTTCTTGTCGGCGCACGACTTTGACTTCCCAGCGGCGTACAGGTGAACGTCCCCAGTTGCTGGTACGCGTTCGTGAGCGGACCTCGTGAGGTCACAAGATCGTCTGCGGCAGGCAGGCTGACTCAGGAACCGGACTCACGACTCGTCCCTGCCCGACTCGCCTCGCGGCCTGAAACGTATCGTGCATCAGGCCGCCGATCTGGCCACGGCAACCGCCCAGGCGATGTACAGGATGTTCACCACCAGCCGAGCCACCGCACCGGCCGGCCGTTCCAGCAGCCGGGGCAGGTCCGGCCGCGCGCGTCGCAGCGCGTCCAAGTGGGACACCAGGTAACAGGTGATCAGAGCGGCGGCGGCCCAGCCCCCGACCGGTCTACTGCAAGGAACCAGCACCAGTGCACCCACCATGACCTCTGCCGACCCGCTGACGGCCACGAGGAGCCGCTCCCGGCGGAGCCAAGCGGGTACCAGTCTGAGGAAGTAGCCAGGGACCAAGAAATGCAGGACTCCCGTGACGACCAGGAACACCGCCAAGGCGACGGCAGCGATAGCGTGCATGGCACGATGATCCGTTCACCTCGTGCCTGGGCACTTGAACAGAACGATCGCCGCATCGTCTTCGCCTCCGGCACCGAAGCGACGATGTTCGCCGAATTCCGCCCGTTCCGCGTCACCCAACACCGGCTGCCCGCGTGGAAAGCCGTGCTGCCGATCGGCGGTCACGTCGAACTCCGCCAGCCGGGACGGCCCTTGGTGGCGGCGTCCGGGCTGATCGTTCCGCCCCAGTTGGCCCACACCTGTGCGGCGACCTCGCCCTACATCGCCCTGTTCGTCGATCCCTGGCTGCTGCCCTGCTACCCGGAGCCGATACGGCTCGCTGCCGGCGAGGTCCGCCGCCTGCTCGCCGCGCTCGGCACCATCGATTCCGACGGCCCCGACGCCGGTGTGGACCTGACCGCCGGATACACCGAGCTGCGGACACTCGCGGGGTGCCCCTCCCCACTCGATCCGAGAGTCGCCCACGCTGTCGACCTGTGCACGCTGCGCGATCCGGACATGCCCATCACCTCCATCGCCATCGAGGTCGGCCTGTCTGCCCCGCGGTTGCGCGCCCTGGTCCGCCAGGACGTGGGCATTACGCTCACCCGCCTGCGCCGATGGGGCCGGCTCCGCACCGCGATCGCCGCCCTGCCCGATTCGACCGCCGCCCTGGCCGCAGCCACCGCAGGCTTCGCCGACCAGGCCCACCTCGCCCGTACCGCGCGGGACTTCATCGGGCGTACGCCTGCCTCTCTGCGACGCGCTGAAGCGTAGGGCGCGCCCTTGCCAGGCCGACATGCCCCGCCCCTGAGAGATCCGGCGAGCCCCGGCCCTCCCTGAATACTCGACCGCCTTCAGGACCGGGGACGTATGGCTGTACCTGACTGGCCGCGTTCAGGTGTACGCCGACACTTCTGCGAGAGCGCCCCCGACAGACTCTCACCGGCGACAAGAACTACTTCGGCCGTGGTTTCGAACGCGAACTGTCCGAGAATGGAGTCCAGTTGCTGCGGCCTGCCCGTAAAGGTGAACGGGAACGGCCTGGCGCAGCCCTGTTCAAGCCGCTGCGACAGGTCATCCATCAACGAGTGGTTGTGACCATCACACTCCGATACACCGCCTAGGGCCGCGCCTCCGCCTCTGCCCTCGCGTCCGCGCCGGCCGACTGTGTGGCGCCCGCTGTCGGCTCGTGGCGCGTGCGCGAGGCATGCAGCGTCAGCGAGACGGCAGCGACCAGGCCCACCACCGCGATGCCCGCACCGGACAGGCGCAGCGCCCGACCGCGCCGAGGCCGGCCACCAGCGGTCCGCCGAGCGCCGTGCCCAGGGGCACCGACAGGACCCGGACGGCCGAGCTCGCCGCGGGAATCGGCGGCTACACCCCCAGCAAGCCGCGTCACCAACCTGTCCGGACAGCACACCTAGCCGGGTGGTGTGCGCCATCCTCTTGCCTGGGGTCCCTGTCAGTACCCCCCACAGGAGGGACTCCGGGTCGGCCGGTACCGGAACCGGTCCGAGGGAGATCTCGGAGACCTCCAGGTCCGAGCTGCCGAGGTGCGGTACCGCATGATTGCTGTCCACCCTGGCGCTCGCCTGGATCCTGCGCCGCAGCGAGGTCCCCTCCGCGATCACCGGCGCCTCCCGCCCCGAACAGGTCCACGCCAACGCCGCCGCCTCCGGCGTGAAGTTCTCCGACGACCTGCTGACCGCGGTCGACCATGCCCTCGGCGGCGTCAACGCTCGGCGTCGTGCCATGGGGCAGCCTTCGCCTGATTCTGGGTGGCTGCCCAGCTGGCCAGGAGCTGCAACCCCTCGGCGGCAGGCGTACCCGGCTCGGTCGGCCAGCCACTGCCGCGCCGGTGAGGGCGTGGGCAGGTCGGCGTCCTGACGCCACTTGCCGGACAGCCGGCCGCCGGCGAGCGGGCTGTAGGCGAGGACCAGCACGCCGTCGATGTCCACGATCACGTGACGGGCGGCGGCCGGACCGTTCGCGACTGCCAGTTCCCAGACCCGCGACCGTACTTCGGCCCGCGCCGACCGGATCGCGGTGAGGCCTTCGGGCATGCTGCGGCGAGGGCGTCGATGAGCCGGGAGGCCGTGGGGTTGGACGCCACTGGACCGAATACGTCGGGCGCGGCCCGCAGCATGGCGACATCGGCCAGGCAGTCGTCGCCCAGAGCCGCTGCGAGCGCAATGTCCAGCAGAACCTTGCCTTGTCGTCGTGCACTGCCCGCGGCTTGCGCCACGGCGCCAGTGCCGCCGATATCGCGGCGTTCAGGCGGGACTTGGGACCGTCTCCGACCAGCAGCACCGCCCCGGCCTGCGAGACTGCCCCGCTGCCGCCGCTCTCGACGCGGGCACGCGGGTACAACCCCATACGCTTGCTCACCTGGAGTGTGCTTCTTTGAAAGCGCGAGGCTGACGCTGCACCCGCTTGGCGGAAACCAGCCATCCTCTTGGCTCGAACCTGCCATCGCGGCCGACGGGTGTTCCGGCGCACCTACGCTCGGTTCCATCGGCGTGATCCACGCAGATCTCCGCAGGTGTGCCCCGGCGCCGGGCCGATCGTGGCTCGACCAGGACCGGGCCGGGACGGAGCTGACAATGACCGGTACCCATCCGGACCGGGCCGGCGGCCGGGACCCGGGGATCATCGCGGTACTCGGTGCGTTCGTTCTCAACGGCGCGCTGCTTGGCTCGTGGGCCCCTCGAGTGCCCGCGCTGGCCGCGCAGATCGGTGCGGACGAGGGTGCGCTGGGGCTGTCCCTGCTCGGTGCCAGCGTGGGTATGATCGCCGCTTCGATTCTCGCCGGCCGGCTGTGCGCGGCGTTCGGCGCTCGCGTCGTGATGACGGTGTCCGGCGTCGCCGGGTCCGCGATGCTTCCGGCTCTGGGACTGGCGAGGTCGCCCGCGACGCTCGGCCTGCTGCTGATCGTGCTCGGCGCGACGGTCGGCGTGATGGACGTGGCGATGAACATGGCCGGCGTGACAGCGACCCGGCGGACCGGCCGGGCGATCATGCCGCTGTTCCACGCGGCCTTCAGTTTCGGCACGCTGGCCGGTTCGGTAGGCGCTGCGGTCGCGGCCGGACAAGGGCTGGCACCGAGCCGTCATTTCGTCATCGTCGCGGTGATCTGCGGCGGCGTCACCGTCGGCATCGCCCGCTGGATTCCCGTCGAGGAACTGCTGAGGGTGCCCGCGAAGAGCGGGCGCGCCGGGCGGGCACCGTTCAGGCGACCGGCGCTGTGGCTGCTCGGCGGCGTGGCACTATGTGCCTCGATAGCCGAAGGAGCGGCCGCGGACTGGTCGGCGCTGTTCGGTGTGCAGGAGCGCGGTCTCAGCGAGGCCACCGGCGCCCTGATCTACTCGTGCTTCTCGATCACCATGGCGTGCACCCGCCTGTGCGGTGAGGCGATCCAGCGTCGTTGGGGCGCACCACGGATGCTCATCGGGGGTGCGGCGATCGGTGGGCTGGGGCTGGCCACCGCGGTCATGGCGCCGTCCCCGGCGCTCACCTTCGCCGGCTTCGCCGTCGCCGGTGTCGGTTTGGCGTACGCGTCTCCGGTCGTCATGGAGTTGAGTGGCTCGGCCGGGCGGCGGGCCGACGGGGGCGGTGGTGAGCGCGAGGTCGCGTTCGCGACAACCATTGCCTACAGCGGGTTCTTGCTCGGCCCTCCGATGGTCGGCGGGGTCGCCGAGCTGACCAGCCTGCCGGTCGCGCTCGGCGCTGTCGCGGTGCTCGTGTTGTTGATCGGCCCGTTGACTCTGGCCGCGGGTACTTTCCGGCGCCGGGAGTTGTCGTCGGCCGAGGAGTCAGCGGCGAACCCAGCCCGAGGCACAGCGATCCGCCGCAGAATGGGCTGAGCCCGCCGCCAGGTCATGGGTGCGGGGGTTCGTCGGGATGTGCAAGCGCTGCGTCGTCGTGGAGTGCGTCCGCGTGTCCGCACCGCAGACGAGCGGAGTGGGCGTGCGTAAGATGCGCGACGTCTCCGCGGGCTACCCGCATACGCAGGCCGGCGCCAAGGCGGCTGCGACCAACTGCACCACGATCAGCGGGCGTTCAGGCTTCCTGACGGACAAGGACGCTCGGCACCGCGGGAACGCGGAAATGAGTGACTGAGCCCGAGCAGGACCTGCGGCAGATCACCTGGCGCCGCTTTCGCAGAGCCGTCGAGGGACTTACGGGTATCGACGTCGCGCCTCCAGTTCCGCATGGTGGCGCTGTTCAGGCTGTTCCCCGGTCGGCAGCCCGGCATCCGATAGACCAGGTAAGCCTGTTCGACCAACTCCGAGCCGCCGGAGTTCCCGCCCAGCGCGGCCGGGCCTCAGCGATCCGCCGGCTGGTCCTCCGAGCCCCCGCGCCCGTCATCCCCGGGCATCAGCGACGACTACCTGCCCGAAGAGATCAGCGCCTTGGAACTGTGGCGCCTGTGGGTGGACCAGGCCGCGAACAAGGCTTCCAAGCCGCGCCTTTTGCCAGGACTCTGCCGACGGACCCCGAGTTGGTGAAGCTGTCTTGGACCGCGGGTGGAACGCTACGGCAGCCGACAAGGGCGGGTTCATCCAGGAGGTGACGGGCTGGAAGCCGGCCCCGTTGCAGCATGGCAGATAGGCCAGGTGGGCGTTCTGCTCGCCGTATACGGTGCGCCCGGGAGAGGCTCCTGGAGACGTTGAACGCCGCCCCGGGACCGGCTGGTTGTCACCTGGCTCGCCAGACGGGGGCTTGAGGGTCGGTGCGAACAGGACGCTGCATGAACACCGCCACCGTTCCCGAACCTCGCACCGCGGCGGCCCTGGCTGCACGCCGCCGCAAGACCGAAGCCGCCCTTGAACGCGTCCACCAGGCCATCGCCCGGCTCCGACGCGAGAAAGCCCAGGTCAGCGTCGCCGACGTCGCCCGCCGAGCGGACGTCTCACGCACTTCCTCTACGACGGCGTCGAGGCCGGAGCCGCGGTCGTCGCAGCGATGGCTCAGGCCGGCGAACACCAATTCCGCACGCTCGCTGAACAGGACGGCGAACGCGAAGCGACCTGGCGCGCACGCGCCCTGAACGCCGAGGACGCCCTCAAAGCCGCCCACACCGAGATCCTCGCCCAGCGCACTCCGATCGGCGAACCCGATCGGCGAACTCCTCGGCTAGATACGCGACTTGCGGGCTGAGTGGACAGAGGGCGGCATGAAGCCCGCATCGCCGAACCGGCGCCGAAGTCCTGATCCCTCCCGCCCAACCACTCCACGGCCCGTCCACCGTCCCGGTCGACGGGGCCGTCCCATGAGACCTCCCAGGCGAGTTACAGCAACTGTCCTTTGACGGTGAACCCGGTCGCTCCGTCATCCAACCCAACCCAGTCGACGCCGACAACGCCGCTGGCGTCGCCCCGGCACACCGGATTGAACGGGGTTGTCGATGCCAGGCAGCGCCACCGCCCCAGTTCCCGCAAAAACCTGTACAAGAGGCCACTTGGACAGGGAAAACGCAACTTCGACATGGCTCGCAGAGGCAGCTACCTTCATCTGGTCTTCGGTGGTCGCCCACGGTCGCACAGGGGCTCCTTCAGGCTGCGCGAGCCGCGACGGGATGAGTCGGTCACGCCCCACGAACCCTCGCCCCCATGCGTAAGCCACCGAACCGGGTCCACGCCAGGCAACCCCAACCAGGGAGAGACGCATGCCCCATCTTGCGCTGTACACATTCGGCGTCCTGAAGTCACCTCTCGCCGATCCCGCACCTCTCACGCGCGAGTTCTACGGCATTGGTGAGGCCGTCTACCGGAAGATGAGTCAGCACCCCGGATATCTCACGCATGCTGAAGCGGCAGACGGTGACCGGGGCGTGCTCTTCGAGGCGGACTGGGGTGCATGGGGGGAGTTCGCCGTACCGACTTGGTACGGAAAGGGCCGTACGCAGGAAACCACCGCCCTGGCCACGACCCTCTCACTCTGGACCGACCTGCGCCCCGCCTTCGACGCCGTCTACACCGGTCTGCACCGTGAGGCGCTGAACAGGCGTTACGACTGGTTCGAGAGGACAGGGCGCCCGAATTACGTGTTCTGGTGGGTCTCCGACTGCGCGATACCCACCTGGCGGGACGGGGTTTCCAGGCTGGAGCACCTCCACGACCACGGCTCCGCGCCGCACGCCTTCACCTTCCACGACTCGTTCGCCCCGGACGGAACTCCGACCAGGATCAAAGGCATCGGGCCGAAGGGCGACCAGGTTCGCTGACAAGGAAGCCTGACCCGGGGGTGGGTCGCCTGCCGAGGGGGTCGACGACGTGTGGCTCGGCCTCGGGGACGGCGTCAGCCGGGTGCAGCGCAAGCAGTACCGCGCGTATCAGCGCCCGCGGAACTTCGCCTGCGTCTGCCCGCCGCAGAAGACCAAGCCGCTCGTCCATCTCCGCGCTTGAACCCGGGAAGCGCAGCCGGGACGACGTCCTCGGAGTCACGGACGTGGCCGACACCGACCACCGGGCCATGGTGCGGGACACGCAGCGGAGGGGCGGGCTGCCAGGCCGGACGCGTTCGCAGAGGACGTGATGGGCGGCTCACCCCCGAATCCGAGCCGCTGCGCCGTGGCCGGTCGCTTCACCGTACGGGTGGGCCTGTCTGGTCCGTGGGGAATTCCTGGATGCCGAGTACCCGCAGCAGCTCCAGCCGCTCGCGGGTCTCGGCGTCCGCCGGGGTGAGCACCAGCAGTTGCTGACCCTGGTCGGGCGTGACCAGGGTCTCGCAGTCCATCAGTAGGCGCCCCACCCCCGGGTGCAGGAAGGTCTTGCGGTCGGCGCGCCGGACCGCCACCTCGTGCTCGGCCCAGAGCCGGCGGAAGTCGGCGCTCGCGGCCTGCAACCGGTCGACGAGTCCGGCGACCGTGGGGTCGCCGGACCGGCGGCCGGCGGCCGCACGCAGGTCGGCCACGAGCTGGCGGGCGTGGTGCTCCTGCTCCTCGGGCGGGCAGAGGGCGCGGGCAGCGGGGTCGGTGAACCAGCGGTGCACGATGTAGCGCCGGTCGCCGGACCAGCCGGTGTGGTCGCCCGTGAGCAGGAGGGCGGCCCGGTTCTGGGCGAGGACCTCGCCCAGGTCGGACAGCACCAGGGCCGGGGTGTCGCCGAGCAGGTCGAGCATGCGGATCAGGCCGGCGCGGGCCAGGCGGGCCACCCCGTCGGCGGGCGGGGGCCGGTGGCCGGCCAGGTGGAACAGGTGGTCGCGCTCGTCGTCGGAGAGGCGCAACGCCCGGGCCAGCGCGCCGAGCAGCTGGGTCGAGGGCTGGCTGCTGCGGCCCTGTTCGAGGCGTACGACGTAGTCCACCGACATGCCGGCGAGCATGGCCACCTCTTCCCGGCGCAGGCCGGTGGTCCGGCGGCGGGGGCCGTCGACGATGCCGACCTCGGCCGGGCGGATCGCCTCGCGGCGGCGGCGCAGGAAGTCGGCGAGTTCGTCACGTTCCATGGCCCCATGGTCCCGCGCGAGGGCGGGCCGAGCCAGGGAGCGGCTCTCCCATGATGAACGCTCCGCTCCCGTAGATCGCGGCGCGGGCGCAAGGTGGGTGACAGACCGACGACGAAGGAGAACACGATGCAGACACGAACCCTGGGCAGCACAGGCCCGGCCGTTTCCGCGCTGGGCCTGGGCGCGATGGGCATGTCGGGCGCCTACGGCGCGGCCGACCGCGCGGAGAGCATCGCCACCGTGCACGCCGCGCTGGAGGCCGGCGTCACCCTGATCGACACTGCCGACTTCTACGCCATGGGCCATAACGAGCTGCTGCTCGCCGAGGCCCTGCGCGGCCGGGACCGGGACGGTTACCGGCTGAGCGTCAAGTTCGGCATGCTGCGGGGGCCGGGCCCCGAGTTCGGCGGGCAGGACTGCCGTCCCGCAGCGGTGAAGAACTTCCTGGCCTACTCGCTGACCCGGCTGGGCACCGACCACATCGACATCTACCGTCCCGCCCGGCTGGACCCGGCGGTACCGATCGAGGAGACGGTGGGCGCGATCAAGGAGTTGATCGACGCCGGGTACGTGCGGCACCTCGGCCTCTCCGAGGTCGATGCGGCGACGATCCGCCGGGCGCACGCCGTGCACCCGGTCGCCGACCTGCAGATCGAGTACTCGCTCCTGTCCCGCGCGGTGGAGGCCGAGATCCTGCCTACGCTGCGGGAGCTCGGCATCGGCCTGACCGCGTACGGCGTCCTCGGCCGCGGCCTCATCTCCGGGCACTGGTCCGCCGGCCACACCGCCGGCCCCGGCGACTTCCGCGCCTTCAGCCCAAGGTTCTCCAGCGGGAACGTGGAACACAACCTCGCCCTCGTGGAGGCGCTGCGCCGCGTCGCCGAGGCGAAGGGATGCAGCGTCGCCCAGCTGGCCATCGCCTGGGTGGCCGCACAGGGGGAGGACATCGTGCCGCTGGTCGGCGCTCGCACCCGCGAGCGGCTGGCCGAGGCGCTGCCCGCGGTGGAGTTGGACCTCACCGCGGACGACCTCGCCGAGATCGAGAAGGCGGTGCCGCCGGGCGCGGCACGCGGCGACCGGTACCCGTCCGCGTTCATGTCCGGCCTCGGCGTGGGGAACTGAGTCCGGCTCTGGTACCCGTACCGCTGCCGGTCCTGTCCTTCGGCCGCGCGTCACCCTGAGATGCGGGCTTCGATGCCGTCGAGCAGGAAGTCGAGGCCGAGCCGGAAGGTGTGGTCGGCGTCCAGGTGGGCGGCATCGCGTACCACCGTGGCCAGGGCGGGGAAACGGCCGGTGGCGAAGGTCCGCTCCAGATAGGGCCCGAGTGAGGCCTGCCAGCGCTTCTCGTCCATCCCGGTGGCCCGCTCGGCGCGCCGCTCGGCGATCTCCCGCCGCACGGCGCCGATCACGTAAGAGTCGACCGCGGTGACCACCGGCATGATGTCGTCCAGGTCAACGCCGTCCAGCGCGGCCACGACGGCCTCGCCCCTGGCCAGCGCGTGCGGACCGAGCTGCGGTCGTCCACCGAGCAGATCGGCGAGCCATTCGTGCTCGTGAGCGGCCTGCCGGGTGGTTTCGGCAAGAGAGCGCAGCACCTCCCGCCAGTCGTCTCCGACCGGCCGGATCTCGGCGTGGATCGCGTCGACCATCAGGTCGAGCAACTCGTCCTTGCTTGCGATGTAGCTGTACAGCCGCATCGGCCCGACGCCCAGCGCGGTGGCGACCTTGCGCAGGGACACCGCCTCCAGGCCGTCCGCGTCGGCCAGTTGGATCGCCGCTCGCACGATCCGCTCCCTGCTCAGCGGTGCCGGCGCCGGTCGATTCGGCGGCTCCGGCCTCTCCCACACCAACATGCCGCTGACAATACATGGCATCGGGCAATACAGTGTATCGACCTGTACGATGTATCGAGGAGAGGCAACGCATGACCATCGCCATCGTCGGAGCCGGCCTCGGCGGCCTGGCTCTCGCCCGTGTGCTGCATGTGAACGGCATCGAATCCGTCGTCTACGAACGTGAATCGTCCCGCGACGCGCGCGGGCAGGGCGGCATGCTCGACATCCACTCCGGCCAGCGGGCGTTGCGCGAGGCCGGTCTGATCGACCAGTTCTTCGCGATCGCCCGTGGTGAAGGCCAGGACATGCGTCTTCTCGAGCCGGACGGCACCCTGCTGCTCCAGGAGGACACACCCGACGACGCCCCGCTCGATCGACCCGAGGTCGACCGCGCCGAGCTGCGCGACCTGCTGCTGGATTCCCTCCCCGAAGGCGTGGTGCGCTGGGGGCACGCGTTCACATCCGCCGACCACGGCCTGCTGCGCTTCGCCGACGGCAGCAGTGCGACGTATGACCTGCTGGTCGGCGCGGACGGCGCGCACTCCCGGGTCCGCGCGCTGCTCACCGACGCCCGCCCGGCGCACATCGGCCAGAACGTCGTCGAGATCGGCATTCCCGACATCGACCGCACGCACCCCGACCTCGCGACGATGGTCGGGCGCGGCAACTATTGGGTGCTCGGCAACGGAATATCCCTGGCGGCGCAGCGCAACGGCGACGGCCGCGTTCGCATCGGCATCAGCTTCTACCACACCGCCGAGGACTGGTTCGCCGCCAGCGGCATCCCGTTCGACGACCCGGCCGCCGCCCGGGCGCGGCTGATCGACCTGCTCCCCGGCTGGGACCCACGGTTCACCGCGCTGATCGCGGCCTGCGACGACACGGTCGTGCCACGGTCGATCACCAGTCTCCCGGTCGGCCTGACCTGGCCGTCGAGGCCGGACGTCACGCTGCTCGGCGATGCCGCGCACCTGATGCCGCCGGTGGGAGAGGGCGCCAACATGGCGCTGCTCGACGGCGCCGTGCTCGGTCTCGCGCTGGCCGCGCACCCGGACGACTTTCCCGCCGCCGTCGAAGAATACGAACGCGAGATGTTCGAACGCACCAGCGCCGCCGCCCGGATGTCCGCGGACATGCAGGAACTGCTGATGTCGCCGGACGCCGCCCGGAAATTGCTCGCATTCTTCCAACCCGTCTGACGCCCTAGGAGCCGCTGGTCTCCGGCTCCTGGAGGCTGATCGCCCGGGAGGGGCAGACACCGGCGGCCATCCGTGCGGCCGTGCGATGGGTGGCGGGTGGCTCGGTGTGCAGCAGGAGCACGCGGCCGTCGTCGGGGTCCTGGTCGAAGACCTCGGGGGCGGTCAGGGCGCACATCCCGGCGCCGATGCAGCGCTCGCGGTCGACGCGCAGGCGCGTCGTCGTCATGACGCCTCCCTGTCCCAGGTGACCGGAAGGCTCTTCACTCCGTAGATGTCCGCGGTCTCCGGACGCAGCACGACCTCTTCCGCCGGTACGGCCAGACGCAGCGTGGGGAAGCGGTCGACCAGGGCGCGGAACGCGACCCGCATCTCGACGCGGGCCAGTTGCTGACCCAGGCACTGGTGGATGCCGTGACTGAAGGCCAGGTGCCCGTCGTACTGCCTTCGCAGGTCGAGCACATCCGGATCGGCGAAGCGCTCAGGGTCGCGGTTGGCGGTGTGGTACGACAGAACGACCGTCGTGCCGGCCTTGATGGTCTGGCCGCCCAGCTCGACGTCCTCCAGCGCCGTCCTCATGAACGTCTTGGCGACGCTCAGATACCGCAGCAGCTCCTCCACGGCCCCGTCCGTGAGCGCGGGATCGGCGCGCAGTGCGGCCAGTTGCCCCGGGTTTCGGAGCAGCGCGAAGGTGCCGAGGGCCAGCATGTTCGCGGTGGTGTCGAACCCGGCCGCCAGCAGGATCAGGCTGATGCCCTTCAGCTCTTCATCGGTCAGATCGCTGTCGGTGAGTTCGCTGAGCACGTCGTCGGTGGGATTCGCACGCTTGGCGGACACCAGCTCCGCCAAGTACTCCTGGGTCGCGGTGTAGGCCGCCATCAGCTCCTCGTCGCTCGTCTCGCCGCCCATGAACGTGTCGATCTGCTCCTGGAAGGAACCCCGGTCCTGGTACGGCACCCCCAGCAGTTCGCAGATCACGATGGTGGGGATGGGCTTGGCGAACGCGGTCACCAGGTCCGCCGGAGGCCCGGTCTTCTCCATGGCGTCCAGGCAGTCGGTGGTGATCTGCTCGATGCGCTCGGTGAGCAGTCGCATCCGCCGTACGGTGAACTTGCCCACCAGCGGTTTCCGGTAGCGCCCGTGCTGCGGCTCGTCCATGAGGAGGAACTCGCCGGGCGGTGCCGGGGGAAGCTCGAAGTCGGCGACGTTCATGAGGTCCCTGCGCGAGCTGAACCGCGAGTCGGCCAGGACCGATCTGACGAGGTCGTATCCGGTGATCAGCCAGCCGGGTTTCCCTCCGGGGTGGGTGTAGCGGCTGATGGGGCCGTGCCGGCGGGCGTCGATCAGCTCCGCCGGCGGGTCGAAGGGGCAGCCGGGCTGACGCGCCGTCGGCAGCGCCGTGACGGTGTGGACGGACTCACTCATGACTCTTCCTCACATCGCGATGGAATGTCGTTTGGCGAGTTCGAAAGCTACGTTGCGTTCATAGTTGCGTCAATCGAGTGGAAGGTTGAACACCAGCTCACAGGCGGTTATTTGGTGCAATGACCCTGGAAGCAAATGCAATGATGCGTTGCAATGAAATGGAGGCGAAGGCGCCGCCGGGGAAGAGGGTGAACGGATCGTTTTCCGCGCACGAAGATGCGTCAACTCGTCGTTGACCGGCCGTCCGCGGCAGGGCCAGGGTGATGGAGACATCGGATCGCGATCCATCCGGTCACCGAACCGCGTGCAGGAGGCCGTGATGCTCCAGACAGACACCCGCGAACAGCCCGGGTCCGGGGAACACCGGGCAGCGGTTGCCGCCGGGACGACGCCGGCGGTCGAACCGGCCGAACCCGCGGGTTGCCGCGAACTCTTCTTCCAGCGCTGCCTGTGGTGCGGCACACCGGCCTACCGCCGTTCGTTCTGCCGCGTCTGCGGCGCCATGGCCTTCGCCCGGGAACGCAGCGCGGGCACGGGAGTCATCGTCCGCCGCAACGGCCACACCCAGCACAACACGTGGTGCGTCGCGATGGACGAGGGCTTCAACCTGCTCTGCCAGGTCGCCGGGACGTCACCGGTCGTGGTCGCGGTGGGCGCACGGGTGACCGTCGTACGGTCGGTCGCCCCCCTCGGCCCGGGGCTTCCCGTCGTCGAACTCACCCGCCCGGCGCCGCTCCTGGAGTGCTGGTGGTGACAGGACCCGGCTCCGGCGGGCCACGGACGGGCGGGACGATCAGAGAGGAGGGTGTGTGAGCACCCAGCACCAGGCGCCGGACGGACGGACCGGCGCGGCCGGCGGAACAGGGCCGGGCGCGCTGCACGGCCTGCGCATCGCCGACTTCTCCCGGGTTCTCGCGGGACCCTACGCCACCATGCTCCTCGCCGACCTCGGCGCCGACGTGATCAAGGTCGAGAGGCCGGGCACCGGGGACGACACCCGGGCCTGGCACCCTCCCACCGACCAGGACGGCACGTCGACCTACTTCCTGAGCGTCAACCGGAACAAGAGGTCCGTCGTCCTGGACCTGGCCACGGAGGCCGGTCGGGAACAGGCACGCGCCCTGATCGCAGCGTGCGACGTGGTGGTGGAGAACTTCCGGCCCGGCACGATGGAACGGCTCGGCCTCGGCCACCAGGAGCTCCTCGCGCGGCACCCCCGGCTGGTCTACTGCTCCATCAGCGGTTTCGGCAGCGGTGCGGGCGCCGCCATCCCCGGCTACGACCTGCTGGTGCAGGCCGTCGGCGGCCTGATGAGCGTGACCGGGACCGCGGACGGGGAGCCGGTGAAGGCGGGCGTGGCGCTGGTCGACGTGATCACCGGACTGCACGCCTCGCTCGGCATCCTCGCGGCGCTGCGGCACCGGGACGCCACCGGACAGGGCCAGCTCGTCGAGGTCAACCTCCTCGGCTCCCTGCTGTCCGCCATGGTCAACCAGGCGTCGGCGTACGCCGTCGCCGGTGTCGTCCCCGGGCGGCTGGGCAACGCGCACCCGAGCATCTCCCCGTTCGTCATCGCCTACCGGAGCGGTCTGGCGAAGCCGCACCCCCGCAGCTGGACCGGCCCGCGGACGTACGGTGCGCAGCCGGCCCGGGGGACCGGTCAGCGGTGGGGCGAGCGGCGGACGGTCAGGACGGCGACGTCGTCGTGCCGGGCGTCGTCGGCGGCGAAGGCGCGGGCGTCTTCGTACAGGGCCCGGGGCAGTTCGGCGGGGGAGAGGCCGAGGTGCCTCGTCAGCCGTTCCTCGACCGGATAGAACGTGCCGTCCGCGGACCGGGTCTCGTCGAGCCCGTCGGTGGTCAGCAGCAGCGTCGAACCCTCCGGGAACGCACACCAGTTGACCGTCGTGGGGTCGTCCGCCAACTCGGCGAGACCGAGCGGGACACCGGTTTCCAGCCGCGGTGTGGAGACGGCGCCGTCCTGCACCAGCCGGGGCGGGACGTGCCCGCAGTTCACGATCTGCGCCTCAAGGCCGGCGTCGACGCCGACGACGAGCGCGGTCACGAACCGCTCGTCGTCACCGGCCTGTTCGGCATGGGAGTTGTGGCGGACCACCGCGGCGTCGAGGGCGTCGACGAGCGCGGTGAGCGTGGGCTCGCGGTACGCCGCCTCACGGAAGGCCCCGATGACGGCGAACGCGGCGCCCACGGCCGCCAGGCCCTTGCCCTGCACGTCCCCGATCAGCACGCGGCTCCCCCAGGGCGAGTCCACGACGTCGTAGATGTCGCCGCCGACGAGCCGGTCCTCCTGCACGGGCTCGTAGACGCCGTTGACGAGGACGTCGCCGGTCAGGAGGGGGAGGGGGTGCAGGATGTGCCGCTGCATGGCCGCGGCGGTGGAACGCAGCCGGAGCATCTCGTGCTCGCGTCCGAGGCGCCGGCGGCAGGCGTAGACGGAGGTCGCTCCCAGGGCGATGGTCAGCATGATCAGCAGAGCCCGGTCGAGCCACCGGCCCACGTCGGTGTCCCGCACCAGCAGGGTGAGGGTGACGACCAGCGTGGTCCACGCGGAGACGAAGGCCGTCTGCCGGACCGTGCACAGCGCCGACGCGGTTCCCGGCAGGAAGACCAGCAGCCCGAGGAGCCACACCTCGGACCCGGACACCACGCCGAGGAACTCCACGAGAGCCGTCACCGACACCACGCCGACGAGCACCTGGAGGGTGTCCGGGGGCTCGATGGCGTCCAGGGCGTCGACGGATCTCGTGCGGCGGATACGGGGCATGGGAACTCCCGGACAAGTGATGATCTCTCCGTACGTTGTACAGCTCCCGGGATGTCCCGGCCCTCCCGGCCCTCCGTGTCGCCGGTCCGTACGACAGGCCTCTCCCGCCCGAACGCGTCGACACGCCGTACCGTACGACGACTCGTATGCTCCGCCGCTCTCCTTCACTGGCTCGCGCGACCCCGGACCGCATCGCCGAGACCGCCCTGCTCCTGATCGACGAGGGCGGCCCCGAGGCTCCCCACCGCGCCGGAGATCGTCGAAGCGATGGCCGCGGCGGCCGACCTTCTGCCGCCTGCCCCGGCAGGTCACCGAGGGCCTCCTGGCCGAGGGCGTCGCTTTCTACCACGACCGCTGGGAGCCCGGTGTCGTCCGCTTCGTGACCTTCTTCGCCAGCACGGAGCAGGACGTCGACCACCTCGTGCGGGCGGTCGTCCCCCACGCCGCCTGACCGCGGCGGCCGCCGGCGTCGGTCAGGCGCCGACCCTCAGCAGCAGCTTGCCCGTCGAGGTGCGTCCGCCCATCAGCCGGTGGGCCTCGGCCGCCTCCGACAGCGCGAACTCCGCCGTCACGGGGAGGCTCACCGTGCCGTCGGTGACCTTGCGGAAAGCGCGCTCGGCCAGCGCGCGCAGCGCCTCCGGCCCGGACTGGGCCAGAGCCAGGATGGAGAAGCCCGCGACGGAACGGCCCTGCGGATACAGCTCGGGCTGCCCGACGCGCCACGGCTCCGCGCCGCTCGCGTTGCCGAAGGACACCAGGCGCCCGAAGACGGCCAGCACGTCGAGTCCCTGGCGCAGGGTGTCGCCGCCGATCGGGTCGAGGAGCAGGTCGACGCCCCGGCCGCCGGTGGCGCGGCGGACGTCGTCGGCGAAGGTGCCGGTGGTGAACACCTCGTCGTAGCCGTGCTCCAGGGCGTGCCCGGCCTTGGTCGGGGAGGAGACGACGCCGTAGACCGCGCCCGCTCCCGCCGCCCGGGCCAGTTGTCCGGCCACCGTGCCGATGCCGCCCGCGGCACCGTGCACCAGCACGCTCTCTCCGGCGCTGAGCCGGCCCACCTCGTGGAGCAGGGCGTGCGCGGTCGGCACCACGGTGGGCAGGGTGGCCGCCGTCCGCAGGTCCAGGCCCTCGGGGAGCGGGAAGACGGTGGCGGTGTCGGCGACGACCACCTCCGCGTAGGCGCCGCTGTCGACGAGGGCGGCGACCTCCTGCCCGGGGCGCAGCCCCTCGACCCCGGCGCCCACGGCCCGGATCCGCCCGGAGACCTCCAGGCCCGGGCGGTAGGGCAGCGACGGCACCCGGTAGCCCTCGGCGCGGGCCTTGAGGTCCGCGAAGTTCACGCCGGCGTAGGCGCTGTCGACGGTCACCTGGCCGGGTCCCGGCTCGGGGGTTTCGGCCTCGACGACCTTCAGCACCTCGGGATCGCCGTACTCCTCGAACTCCACCGCACGCATCATGGCAACGCACCCTCCGACCGAGTGTTCAATAGAAAGCGAACACCCGGACTGTAAGATATTCATCGAACACTCGGCAAGCGGCTCGGCCACCCGACAGGTGCGCCGGGGCCGCGGGGCAGGGAGAGGGGCATGGCGAAGCAGACCGCCGGCGCGAGTCACCGCGCCGCACCGGTGCACACGGACCCCGAGGACGTGTCCGTCCTGACCGCGCTGTCCGCGCTCGCCGATCCGGTGCGCATCCGGTTGATCCGCGAGCTGGCGGATTCCGCGGTGTGGACGCGCAGTTGCGGCAGTTTCGACGTGCCGGTCGGCAAGGCCGCGCTCAGTCACCACTTCTCCGTCCTGCGCGGCGCCGGCCTGGTCGAGCAGCGTGACGAGGGGCCGAAGCGGGTCAACCGGCTGCGCCGCGAGGAGTTCGACGCGCGGTTCCCGGGGCTGCTCGACCTGGTCCTGCGCGCCGACGACGTCGAGTGATCCGTACCGCTCACCCGCGCGCCACCCCTGGGCCGGGGGTCACCGGCGCCGGGGGTGGGGGGCCGACAGCGCGGGAAGGCCCGGGCTACCTCTGCGTGAGCGGTGTGACCGCGACCCGGTCGATGACCGGTGCGTACGGGGAGCGCTGGTCGCACTGGTTGAACGTGTCGCCGTCGAAGTCGGGCTGTTCCTCCGCGGTGAAAGTGAGCCGGTTGGTTCCCTTCTTCAGGGTGGCCGGGACGGTCCCAGAAGTTGTTGAAGTGGAAGGTCGTCGGGAACAGGATCCGCCGGGCCGGTCCGCCGTTGACCGAGAGGTCGGCGTGGCGGGCGATCGGGGCGGGGTTGTAGTGGGTGGCGGGGGCCTGTCCTGCGGCCGCACCTCGACCCCACCGGAAGGATCACGCACGTCACGGGCTCGCAAGTCTCGCCGTACGGCGAGATCAGGAGCGAGTGGCGGGTGACGGACGGCAGCGCGAGGCTGTCGTACGAGGCCGTCGTGCCCGCGAACAGCGAGGCCACGCTGCACCTTCCGGCGGTCTCGGCCGACTCCGTCCGCGAGGGGCGGTCTCCCCTGGCCCGCGTGGACGGCGTGCGATGCCTCGGGCACACCGACGGTGTGGCCTCGTACCGGCTGCCGTCCGGCTCGTACCGCCTGACGAGCAGGCTCCGCTGACGCGTTCCGCCCAGGGCGCGCAGCCGCGCGGGACGAACGCGACCGTGTCGGCCCGAAGCATGGCGATGAGTGGCCGGCCGACGCGGTCCGGCGGCCCCTGGCGGACCTCACCCGGCGCTGACCGTGCTCGATCAGCTCCGTGGTGAGCTCCTCCAGGCGCCTCCGTCACCGGCCCACGCGGTTCCGCGTCTCCAGCGGTTCCTGCGCACGACGGATCCGTTGGGTGAGGAGCCCCTGGAGTAGCCCTCAGCCCTTGAGGTAGCGCAGTACGGCCAGTACCCGGCGGTGGCCCTCCTCCGTGCGTTGCAGGCCGAGCTTGGTGAAGATGCCTGCCGTGTGCTTCTCGACCGCCCGCTGGGAGATGCCGAGGGCCGAGGCCACGCCCGTGTTCGTCCGGCCCTCGGCCATCAGGGCCAGCACCTCGTGCTCGCGGGCGGTCAGTGCCGACAGACCGTCGCGGGCGTGCCGGGCGAACAGCAGCTGGGAGACCACCTCCGGGTCCAGGGCCGTGCCGCCCGCGGCCACACGGTGCAGCGCGTCGACGAAATCGCCCACGTCGACGACCCGGTCCTTGAGCAGGTAGCCGAAGCCGGACATGCCGGTGGCGGCGAGGCGGTCGGCGTAGCGCGTCTCGACGTACTGGGAGAAGAGCAGCACCCCCAGCCGCGGGTGGCGCTCGCGCAGAGCGAGCGCCACCCGCAGCCCTTCGTCGCGGAAGGTCGGTGGCATCCGGATGTCCGCGACGACCGCGTCGGGGCGGTGCTCCGCCACGGCGGCGAGCAGCGCCTCCGCGTCGCCGACGGAGGCCACCACGTCCAGGCCGCGGTCGCGCAGCAGCTGCACCAGGCCCTCCCGGACCACGGCCGCGTCCTCGGCGATGACGATGCGCATGAAAGGCTCCTAGCCGAGGGGCAGTCGGGCCGTGACGGTGGTCGGGCCGCCGTGGGGGCTGTCGATCAGCAGCCGCCCGTCCACCGTACTCACCCGCTCGGCCAGCCCGGTGAGGCCCGTGCCGCCGGAGCCGTTCCCCGCCAGCGGCCGGGCGCCGCCGCGCCCGTCGTCGCGCACCACCAGGTGCAGGACGCCGTCCTCTTCGTACGCCTCCACCTCGGCGCGCGAGGCGCCCGCGTGCCGGGCGGCGTTGGCGAGGAGCTCCGCCGCGCAGAAGTAGGCGATCGACTCGATGGACTCGGGGGGACGGGACGACAGGTCGATCCGGGTGGTGACGGGCAGGCCGGCGCGGGCGGCGAGGGTCTCCAGGGCCACGTCCAGGCCGTCGTTGAGGGCCGGTGGGTGGATGCCGCGGACCAGGTCGCGCAACTCGGCCATGGCGGTACGGGAGTTGTCGAGCGCGGAGTCCACCAGATCCCGGCCGCGGGCCAGTTCGGGGGTGTCGCCGGGGGCGCGGGCCAGCTGGTCCTTCGCGCCGGCGAGGGCCATGGCGACGGCGAGCAGCCGGGACTGTGCGCCGTCGTGGAGGTCCCGTTCGATACGGCGGAGGGTCGCGGCCGAGTCCTGGACGGCCAGCGCCCGGGTCTCCTCCAGCACGTGCACCCGCTCGTCGAGCCGGCCGCGGCCGAGCAGGGCGCGTGCCATGGGCCGCACGACCTGGGTGAGCAGCCCGCGCGTCGACCAGGCCGAGAAGGCCAGCACGCCCAGCCCCACGACCGCGGTGAGCAGGGCCGTCGGCCAGCTGTCCATACGGACGTCGCCGGCGATCCCGATCCCGCGCGCTCCGTCCTCCTCCTCGACGGCCCACCACCACAGCGGATAGGTCAGCCCGGCGAGCCCGTACAGGCGCACGCCGACGGAGACGACGAACAGGACGACGCCGAGCGGTGCGTACGCGACGGCGAAGGCCGCCGCCCGCCATCCGTCGCTGTCGGTGAGCGCCGCCCGCAGCGCGGCGACGAGCCCGCGCGCCCCGCCCCGCCCGGGCGGGGCGGGGATGTCCTCGCCGAGCAGGGCCCGCAGCATCCCGCGGTGCAGTGCTCCGGTGGCCCGGGCCACGGCGAGGACCCCGACGAGCAGGACGAGGCCGACCTGGGTGACGGAGGCGACGAGGGAGACGGCGAGCAGGGCGAGCAGCGCGAAGCCGCAGACGATGCCCGGCAGGGGAGCGAGCAGCGCGTAGGCGGCCTCGCGGGGGTTCCCCAGGAGCTTGCGGCGTGGGTGGGGCATGGGAAGCGGCTTTCGTCGCGGCGGTGTCGGAATCATGGTGTCGCGCATGTCGGTCTCGTGTCCTCCGCGGCGCGTGTCGCGCATGTCGGCCTCGTGTCCTCCGCGGCGCGTGTCGCGCATGTCGGCCTCGTGTCCTCCGCAGCGCGTGTCGTGCCTGTCGGCCTCGTGTCGTGGATGTCGGTCCCGTGCCCTCCGCCGCACGTGTCGCGCATACCGGCCTCACGTCCTCCGCAGCACCCCCTCGATCGGCCGCACCCGCAGCATGCGCCCCAGCGGCGCACACGACGCCGCCCACACGAGCGCCGCGCCGCAGCACAGCGTCGCCGCCCACACCCACCCCGGCAGCCCCGAAACGGGCGTGCCGGTCCTGGCGCCGAGCGGCACCATCACCGCGCAGGCCGCGAGCACCCCCGCGCCCACCCCGGCCAGGGCCGTGACCGCGCCCTCGGCCACCACCACCGCCACGACCTGCCGCTTCTCCGCCCCGACCGTCCGCAGCAGGGAGAACTCCCGCAGCCGCTCCAGCACCAGCATGACGAGGGTGTTGGCGGCCACGAGACCGGCGAAGCCCGCGTACAGCAGCGTCCCGAAGACCTCCATCCAGTCGGTGGCCCCGGCCCCGGTCAGCGACACGAACTTGGCGAGCGCGAACGCCGTCACCAGCGCGATCGGGGTGATCGCCGCCGACAGCCGGCGCGCCCGCGCCCGGCACCCGGCGACGGCCAGCTCCCCCGCGACCCCGCCGAAGCGCCGCAGCAACGGCGCCGCGACCGCCGTCGCCAGCCGCCCGATCCAGGGCCCGGCGAGCCCGATCGCCACGAGGTAGGCCAGCAGCACCAGCGGGATCTGCGCCGCCGCGTCCCGCGCGGAACTCACCGTCGAGGCGACCGTCAGCGCGCCCGCCGCGGCGAGGAAGGCCAGCGAGGCGAACCCCCGCACCCGGCCCGGCCGTTCGCCGCCCTGCACCTGTGAGCCGGCGAGCGCCTCCGACGGCCGGATCCGCGACGCCCGCCAGGCCCCGATCATGCCCCCGAGCTGCGAGGAGACGAAGAGCACCCCGAACGCCGCGAACAGCGGCGGCAGTCCGGTCCGCAGCGCCATCCCGTCCGGGACCGACCCGGCCCCGGCCAGCCCGGCGAACCACACACGGGCCAGCAGCGCCCCCAGTGCGTACCCGACCGGCAGCGCCAGCAGCGCCGCGCACAGCGCCTCGACCGCCACCATGCGGCGGATCTGCCACGGCCCGGCGCCGACCGCACGCAGCAGCGCGCTCTCCCGCCGCCGCTGGGCGACGGCCAGGGACATCACCTGGCCGATGACGAAGACGGACAGGTAGACGGTGAGCAGGGTGAAGGCCACGCCCATCTCGGACAGGGCCGCCTGGGCGGCCGACGCGGGCGCTTGGGCTGCGGAGACCGCGATGGCCACGCAGGCGGTGACGACGGTCGCGGAGAAGACGAGGGCGGCGAAGACGCCGGCGAACGCGGAGGGGCGGGCCCGGACCGAGGCGGTGGCGAGACCGGTGGTCATGCCGGCACCCCCACGGTGTCGTGCGCGATCCGGCCGTCCGCCAGCCGCAGCACCCGGTCCGCCCGGGCGGCGACCGCCGGGTCGTGGGTCACGACGACGACCGTGGCCCCGTGTTCGCCGACCGCCTCCCGCAGCAGCTCCAGCACGCCCGCCGCCGTGTCCTGGTCGAGCGCGCCCGTGGGCTCGTCCGCGAACACCACGTCCGGCTCGGTGATGAGCGCCCGGGCGATCGCCACACGCTGCTGCTGCCCGCCGGACAGCTCGCCCGGCCGGGCGTCCGCGCGCCCGTCCAGACCGACGCGGGCCAGCATCCGGCGGGCCCGGACCGGGTCCCGGCGCCGGCCGTCCAGGCGCAGCGGCAGCAGGACGTTCTCCTGCGCGGTCAACGTCGGCAGCAGGTTGAAGGACTGGAAGACGAAACCGATGCGCGCGCGCCGCAGCCGGGTGAGCTCGCGCTCGCCCATCGCGCTGATCTCCCGGCCGGCCAGCCGCACGGTGCCGGAGGTGGGCCGGTCGAGCCCGGCCGCGCACTGGAGGAGGGTCGACTTCCCGGAGCCGGAGGGGCCCGTCACGGCGGTGAGGGAGTGCGCGTACAGCCGGGCGTCGAGGTCGCGCAGCGCGTGCACGGCGTGCGGACCGTGACGGTAGGTCCGGGTGACGTGGGTCAGCTCGAGGACGGCGTCCATGATGCGGGGTGCCTGCTTCCGCGGTCGGGCCGGCGCCCCGGATGCGCGCCGACGGTCCTTCGACGGTACGAATCCGCAGGTCAGAGCACCATGAGGGAGGCACCCGGACTGGGGGTTCGGTTCTTCCGAACCCCAGCCGCCGCGGGGAACCGAACCCCCGGCCGGCGCATGGGATGCGGTCACCACCTGACCGCATCCCCTGCGACGGTGGTCGTGCGAGCCGCCCGGACATCCCGACGGGCCGGCCCAGGCACACGATGCGAAGGCCGAGATGCTCCGATGACCGTTCTCGACGCCCGGGCGCTCAACCGCGCGACCCTCGCCCGGCAGTTGCTGCTCGACCGCGCCGACCTGCCGGTGCTCGACGCCGTTACGCACCTGTGCGGCCTCCAGGCGCAGGAACCGCAGGAGCCGTTCGTCGGGCTCTGGTCCCGGCTGCGGGCGTTCGACCCGGCGGCGCTGTCGGACCTGCTGACCGGTCGGCGCGTGGTGCGGACCCACCTCATGCGCCGCACCGTCCACCTCGTCACCGCCGACGACGTCGTGGCCTGGCGGTCCCGCCACGACGGCATGCTGCGCCAGCGAGTGCTCGGGACCTACCGCCGCGAACTCGACGGGGTCGATCTCGGCGAACTCGCGGTGGCGGGCCGCAAGGTCATGGCCGACGGCGAACCCCGCACGATGTCCGAACTCGCGCGAGCCGTCTCCGACCGCTGGCCGGCCCCGGGGCCCCGGCCCCTGGGCGAGATGCTGGCCGCCGCCCTCCTCCCGACCGCGCAACTGCCGCCGCGCGGGCTGTGGCGCACGACCGGGGGAGCGCGCTACGCGCTGATCTCCTCCTGGCTGGGGCGCGACACCGACCCTCCGGCCCCGGACGGCTCCGATCCCGTGGGGCAGGCGCTGGTACGGCGTTACCTGGCCGCCTTCGGGCCCGCCGCCTCGGCCGACCTGCGCGCCTGGTGCGGCCTGGCCGGACTGCCGGCCGCGGTCTCCGCCCTGCGCGGCGAACTGGTCGCCTTCCGCGACGAACGCGGCCGGGAACTCCTCGACCTCCCCGACGCCCCACGCCCCGACCCCGAGACGCCCGCCCCGGTGCGGTTCCTGCCCGCGTTCGACAACGCGATCCTCGGCTACCACGACCGCGGCCGGATCATCGACGACGCCCACCGCGGCCTCTCGGTCGCCGGCGCCCGCGTCGTCCTGGTCGACGGCCGGGTCGCCGCGACCTGGACCGTCGAGGCGGACACCGTCCTGGTCACCCCGCTGCGCCGCTTCTCCCGCGCCGAGCGCGCCGCCGTCGCCGAGGAAGGGCGGGCGCTGGCGTCCTTCCTCTCCGACGGCGACAGCCACCGGATGCGGATCGCCGCGTCCCCCGGCTGACGACCGTCACCCACTGATACGCGCCCGGCCCCGCGGGTACCCAGGAGTGCGCCGCGGGCGCGACTCCCGGACGCGTCCGCACGGAGCAGCAAACGGAGCAGCGAGGAGCCCGGCATGGGACGCGAGCGGCCGCGGACGGACCGGAGCCGGGCCGCACGCCTGCGGCAGGCCGCCGCCGAGGTCTTCGGCTGGGACACCCTGCTGCCGGAGCAACTCACCGCCATGGAATGGGTGCTCGACGGCGAGGACACCCTCGTCGTCATGCCGACCGGCGCCGGCAAGTCCGCCGTCTACCAGGTCCCCGCCCTGCTGCTGTCCGGCCCGGTCGTGGTCGTGTCGCCGCTGCTGGCCCTCCAGCGGGACCAGATCGCGGGCCTGCCGGACGGCGACCGCGCGCCCGGCGCCGTCGCGGTCAACTCCGACCTCGGCGCGGCCGCGACGGAGGACGCCTGGGACGCGGTGCGCCGGGGCGACGCGCGCCTGCTGTACCTGTCGCCGGAGCAACTGGCCAAGGACGAGGTGGTGGAGCGGCTGGCCGAGGCACGCCCCGCCCTGTTCGTGGTGGACGAGGCCCAGTGCGTGTCCTCCTGGGGCCACGACTTCCGCCCCGACTACCTGCGCCTCGAACAGGCGGCACGCCGCGTGGGCCGGCCACCCGTCCTGGCCCTGACCGCCACCGCCGCCGCACCCGTGCGCCGGGAGATCGCCGAACGCCTGGGCATGCGCCGGCCGCGGCTGCTGGTCACCGGCTTCGACCGCCCCAACATCAGACTGGAGGCCCGCCGCTTCCTGGACGACGACGAACGGCGCCGAGCCGTCGTAGAACGGGCCGCCGTCGAGCCCAAGCCGGGCATCGTCTACGCCGGGACCCGCAGGGACAGCGAGCACTACGCCCGCGAACTGGCCGCCCTGGGCCTGGCCACGGAGGCCTACCACGCCGGACTGCGCGCCGCCGAACGCGAGCGGATCCATGACGCCTTCCTCTCCGGCGCGGCCGACGTGGTGGTGGCGACCTCGGCGTTCGGCATGGGCATCGACAAGGAGGACGTACGGTTCGTGCTGCACGCCTCGCTGCCGGGTTCCCTGGACGCCTACTACCAGGAGATCGGCCGCTGCGGCAGGGACGGGCATCCGGCCCTCGCCGTCCTGCACTACCGGTCCGAGGACACGGGCATGCAGACGTACTTCGCGGGCCGCGCCCCGGGCCGCGACACCCTGTCGGACGTGGCCCACGCCGTCCACGAGCACCGCGAGGACCCCCGGGACCTCGACGAACTCCGCCAGGAGACCGGCCTGTCCAGGAACCGGGTCACCGCGGCGGTGAACCTGCTGGAGGAAGCCGACGCCGTGGCCACGGGGGAGGAGGGCGAGGTGCGCCCGGCCGGCGGCGTGTCTCCCGGGCAGGCGGTCGAGGAGGCCGCGCGGGCGGCGCAGGCGCACCGCCGGACCGACCGGACGCGGGTCGAGATGGCCCGGGCGTACGCCGAGACCACCGGCTGCCGGCGGCGCTTCCTGCTCGGCTACTTCGGCGAGGAGCACGCGGGGCCGTGCGGGAACTGCGACCTGTGCGACGCGGACCCTGCCGGGCAGGGGCCGGAGGAGCGGCCCGCCCACCCGGCCGCGGCCGCCTATCCCGTCGGCACCGAGGTGCGGCACGAGCAGTGGGGCGAAGGGATGGTGCTGAGCGAGGACCAGGACCGCATCACCGTGTTCTTCGGGCAGGCCGGCTACCGCACGCTGGCCCTGGAGGCGGTGGCCGGCCACGACGGGCTGCTCACCGTGGTGCGCAGGCCGGGCGAGGACCGCTGGGCCGGCTGACGTGTCGGGAGCACACTGGAAGGGAGCGCCGGTGCTCACGAGGGGGTGTCGGCCGATGGAAGCGTCAGAGCGTACGACCGTGCGGTGCTGGCGGTGGCGACGCAACGCGCTCAAGCGGCGCATCGACGTCGTCGAAGCCTGGGTGGTGCTCGCCGGCTGGGTCTTCGCCCTGCTGGGCGGGCTGGTCGCCGGGGCGATGGCGGCGGACGCAGTCGAGCGGGCCGTCGAACGGCAGCGGGCCGAGAGCCGTCAGGTCGCGGCGGCCCTCGTCGCGGACGCGCCCGGCCCGTCCCCGGCCCGCGCGGCGAGCGACCACCGGGTCTGGGGCAAGGTGCGGTGGACCGCGCCGGACGGCTCGGCGCACACGGAGGAGGCACGGGTGCCGCCCAGGGCTCCCGCCGGGAGCACGATCTCCGTGTGGGTGGACCGCAGCGGCGACATCACGACCCCACCGGTGTCCCCCGGAGAGGCCTGGCTGCACACCACCGTGGGCGGCGTCCTGGCCGGGGCGTTCGCGGGCGGCGCGGTGCTGGGAGTCGCCTGGCTGGTCCGGCTGTGCCTCGACCGGCGGCGGATGGCGCAGTGGGACGCGGAATGGGAGCGGATCGACACCCGGCGGGGGTGGAAGACGGGCTGAACCGGGCGGCGGTTCCGCGGTCTCGTCCGGTGGGCGACGCCCGTACGCAGGCCCTCACCGGTGTCAGGCGCGGCCGACCGTGTCCTGGCCCTCGATCGTCTCGTGGTCGCCCGGCGGAACCGCCGTCCCGGCCGGCCTCCGGCGTGCGCGGCGGCCGGTCAGTCGGGTGGCCAGCGGCTCGGTCCAGCGGGCGGTCAGCGGGCCGAGGAGGACCAGGATGAGGACGTACGCCGTCGCCAGGGGGCCGAGGGACGGCTCGATGCCGGCCGTCACGGCGAGCCCGGCGATGACGATGGAGAACTCGCCGCGGACCACGAGCGTCCCGCCGGCGCGCCAGCGGCCCTTGGGCCCGATCCCGGCGCGGCGCGCGGCCCAGTAGCCGGTGGCGATCTTCGTCAGTGTGGTGACGGCGGCCAGCGCGAGGGCGGGCAGCAGGACGGGCGGGATGCTGGCCGGGTCGGTGTGCAGGCCGAAGAAGACGAAGAACACCGCGGCGAACAGGTCCCGCAGCGGCGCCAGCAGACTCGACGCGCCCTCGGCGACCTCACCGGACAGGGCGATGCCGACCAGGAACGCGCCCACGGCGGCGGACACCTGCAACTGCTGGGCGACCCCGGCGACCACGAGGGTCACTCCCAGCACGACCAGCAGCAGCTTCTCGGGGTCGTCGCTGGAGACGAAGCGGGAGACGTGCCGGCCGAAGCGCACCGCGAGGACCAGCACGAGCGCCGCCACCCCGAGGGCGATGGCCAGCGTGAGCGCGCCCGCGGCCAGGCTCACCCCGGCCAGCAGGGCCGTGACGATGGGCAGGTAGACCGCCATGGACAGGTCCTCGAGGACCAGGATGCTCAGGATGGCCGGGGTCTCGCGGTTGCCGAGCCGCCCCAGCTCGCCGAGGATCTTGGCGATGACGCCGGAGGACGACACCCAGGTGACGCCGGCCAGCACGACGGCGGCGACCGGCCCCCAGCCGAGCAGCAGGGCCAGCGCCGCGCCGGGCAGGGCGTTGAGGACGGCGTCGACGATCCCGGCGGTGTAGTGGGTCCTGAGGTTGGAGACGAGGTCGGCGGCCGTGTACTCCAGGCCCAGCATGAGCAGCAGCAGGATGACGCCGATCTCCGCGCCCACGGCGACGAAGTCCTCGCTGGCGCCCAGCGGCAGCAGCCCGCCCTCGCCGAAGGCGAGCCCGGCCAGCAGGTAGAGCGGGATCGGCGAGAAACGGAAACGTCCGGCGAACCGGCCGAGCAGCCCGAGCCCGAGGATGAGGCAGCCGAACTCGATCAGGAAGACCGCGGAGGAGTGCATGGCGGATCAGTCCCTCCCGAGTATCGCGGCGGCCGCCTCCACGCCCTCGCGGGTCCCGATGACGATGAGGATGTCACCGCCGGCGAGCCGGAAGTCCGGGGCGGGGGAGGGGATCGCCTCGGCCCGGCGCAGCACCGCCACGACGGACGCGCCGGTGTCGGTGCGGAGCCGGGACTCGCCCAGCAGCCGCCCGTTCCAGTGCGAGGAGCCGGGCAGTTCGATCCGCTCGGCGACGAGGCCCAGGTCGGTGGTGGACAGCAGGTTCGGCGTGTGGTGGGCGGGCATCAGCGCGTCGATGAGCGCGGCCGCCTCCTCCGCCGTCAGGCGCACCGACAGGTCACACGCGTCGGGGTCGTCCTCGCGGTAGGCGCTGATCGTCCGGTGGCCGTCGCGGTGGGCGACCACGGACAGGCGGCGGCTGTCCCGCGTCGTCAGGTCGTAGCGGACACCTATGCCCGGCAACGGCGTACTGCTGAGGCGCGGCGCGCTCATCTCTGTCCCCCTTCGGTCGGCGTGCGCGTTCCGGTGACTCGCCTGCGGGGGGCCGCGCCCGGACGAGCGCCCAGATCCGGCCTGTGAGGTCATCCTAAGCGGCCGGGCGGGACCGTACCCGTCCTGCGTGTGCTACCTGGACGGCTCCGGGACGGGGGTTCCGGACGGGAAGGGAGTGGTCGTGGGCATCCTCGCGGTCGCCCCCTCCACCTGCCGCACGGTGCCCGTCCCCGGCCGGCTGCCGGGGCCCGCACCGGTGGACAGCTGGGACCAGGCCCCGAGGGCCAGCGCCACGGCGGCGGCGGTGGCGACGACACGTCCCACGCGCCGGACCTTGGCACCGCGGTCCAGGTCCCGCCACGCCACGCGCACCCACAGCTCCTCCGGCTGCCACAAATCGCCGACGGCGTGCGGGGATTGGGGCCGCCGTCCCGCCGCACGCTCCGTCGCGGAGGGTTCCCGGGGCGCCGAGGCGCGTATGGCGGACTCGCTGTCCGTCAGGAACCGCGACCACACCTCGTCCGGGATCGAGGGAACGCCGTCCGGCTCGTCGGGCGTTCCCCGCCCGCCCGGTCCTTCGGTGGTCACGTCCCGCCGTCCCCTCTCCGCCCGTCGGCCTGGTCGCCGCGCAGCGGAGATCAGTATGCCGCGCGCTCATGCCGCTCGTCTGCGAGGGCCCCGGAGGCGGGAGCGCCGCGCGGCGCTCCCGCCCAGGGGGTCAGACCGCTGCCGGCAGGACGTGGTCGCCGACCTTGTCGGTGCTCAGGCAGAGCGAGCAGACGACCGCGTCATGGGTCTGGCAGGCGGCCACGTCCGGGCGCTCGAACTGCTGCCGGCACACGTGGCACTCGTAGGCGACGGCGCTGGGGTTGCCGTCCTCGTCCAGGAGCGGCTCGGCGATGCCGTCGTCGGTGCGGCGCAGGTAGTACCGGCCCTTGGTGGCCACGGCCATCAGCGGCGTGAGGACGAAGGCGATGACGGCCGCGGCGACGGGGGAGTACGGCTGGAGCGTGTCGCCCAGCGCGTGGAAGTACATGGCGATGGACAGCGCGGACGCGGCGACGAACGCCACGACACCGACCGGGTTGACGGCGTAGAGCATGCCGCGGCGGAACTCGGGGGCGTGCGGGGACAGCTTCAGCACGTACTTGTTGACGCCGATGTCCGTGGCCACGGTGACCACCCAGGCGATCGCGCAGTTCGAGTAGAAGCCCAGGATGCTGTTGAGGAAGCTGAACATGTCGGCCTCCATCAGGGCGAGCGCGAAGCCCAGGTTGACCAGGACGAAGACCATCCGGCCCGGGTAGCGCTTCGTGACGCGGGTGAAGGAGTTGGTCCAGGCGAGGGAGCCGGAGTACGCGTTCGTCACGTTGATCTTGATCTGGCTGATCACGACCAGGGCCACGGCCAGCGGGACGACGATCCAGGACGGCAGCATCGCGTCGAAGGCGTGCTTGAACTGCTGGATCGGCTCGGGCGCGGCACTCGCTCCGACCTCGGCGATGATGTAGACCGCGAGGAACACCCCGATGGCCTGCTTCAGCGCGCCGAGCACCACCCAGCCCGGGCCGGCCATCACCACGGCCGTCCACCAGGCGCGCTTGTTCGCCTCGGTCTTGGGCGGCATGAACCGCAGGTAGTCGATCTGCTCGCCGATCTGCGCGATCAGCGACAGGCACACGCCCGCGCCCAGCAGGACGGAGGCGGTGTTGACGCCGCCGTCGCCGTCGGTGCCCGCGTAGGCGAGGAAGCGGTCGACGCTCCCCGGGTCGGTGGCGACCAGGTACACCAGCGGGCCGACCATCAGCAGCAGCCAGATCGGCGTGGTCCACACCTGGAGCTTGCTCAGTGCCGTCATGCCGTAGATGACCAGCGGGATCACCATGAGCGTGGAGACCAGGTAGCCCAGCCACAGCGGCAGTCCGAGGCCCAGCTTCAGGCCCTGGGCCATGATCGAGCCCTCGAGGGCGAAGAAGATGAAGGTGAAGCTGGCGAAGATGACGCTGGTGAGGACGGAGCCGAAGTAGCCGAAGCCGGAGCCGCGGGTGATCAGGTCCAGGTCGATGTTGTAGCGGGCCCCGTAGTAGGCGAGCGGGAAGCCGGTCACGAAGATGACGACGGCGGCGACGGCGATCGCGAGGAGCGCGTTGCCGGTGCCGTGGGCCAGACCGATGCCGGCGCCGATGGAGAAGTCCGCCATGTAGGCGATGCCGCCGAGCGCGGTCGTCGCCACCACCATCGGAGTCCAGCGCCGGTAACTGCGCGGCGCGAAGCGGAGGGTGTAGTCCTCCAGGGTCTCCTTGACGGCCTGGTCCGTACCCCGCGCTGCCTTCTGCGCGGGTTCCGGCTCGACGACTTCTGCCAGTCGTGGCTCCGTACTCATGCCACGCCTCCTTGCTGCGGGTTGGGGACCGACAAGGCAGGCACGGTAGGCAGCGGTCGTTACCCCTAAATACTTCCTGCGTGAAGGGAATGTTTCGGAGGCATCTCACGGGACTCGCTCGTGCAGGACTCCGGGCATGGCAAAGGGCCCGTGCACAGGCACGGGCCCTTCCGACTGGCCGAAGCTGCTCGGCGGTGACGCGGTGACGCGGTGACGCCTACCTGCGGTCGCCCTTCGGCTTGCCCGGCTGGTCGGGCGTGCCGTGCGGCGGCGCGCTGAACGGCTCCGGCGACGTGGCGGGCGACACCGGAGAGCCACCGTGCCCCTCGCCCGTCTCGGGGCGCAGGGCGCCCGGGTCGCCGGACGTCGGTTCCGCGCCCGCACGCAACTGCTCCAGCCGGGCGCCCAGCAGCTCGGTCACCGGCAGCCGGTCGGCGTGCGACCGCTCGTACGCCAGCAGTTCCTCGACCTCGTCCGCCGACAGCGAGCGCACACGGCTCTCCAGGCCGCCGATCGGCAGATGGTCGTAGTCGGGCAGCGGCAAGGTGTTGCGGGCGGGATCGGCCATGGTTCTCACTTCCCTGTGTACGACGTGATGTACGACTGGGGCGGGCGGCTGGGGACGAAGGACGTCAGGGCCTCAGGGCTGCCGGGGCGGCGGCTCAGCGGCCGCCCGCGCCGCCGCTGCCGAACGAACCGCTGCTGCCCTCGTTCCAGCGCGGGCGCTCCTGCGACGCGCTCGTCCGGTCGCCCTGGTTGCCGTGGCCCTTCAGCTGGTGCGGCGTCAGACGGTCCTCGCTTCGCGGCACCTCATCGGGCTCCCGGCGCTCACGCGTCTCGCGGACCGGGCCCCCGGCCGGCATGCGCGGCTGCTCCTCCGGCCGCGGTGTGGGCAGCTCCCTGCGCTTGGCGCGGAAGCCGAGGACGAAGGCCCCCAGCAGCAGGCCCACGACCACCACACCCGCCACGACCAGCCCGATGCCGAGGGCGCCACGGCCCGCGGCCAGCTCCATCCATGCGGTATTCATGGCACGCGGGTACCCCTGGTCCGCACCGTGAACCGGCTCACCTCGATCGCGAGGAGGAGCCCGACGAGGACCGGGACGACGTCCGCGAGGACCTGGTCCGCGAGCGGTTCTCCTTGCGGACGGCGTCCAGCAGCTCCGCCTTGGACATGCGCGACCGCCCCTCGACGCCCAGCCGCTTCGCGAGGTCGTAGAGGTGTGCCTTCGAGGCCTGCTCGTCGACGCCCTCGCCGCTGCGGCCGCCCTGCTGCCGGGGCCGGGCCGAGCGCGGGTCGGAGGGGCCCTTGCGGCCGCCCTCCTTGCGCTCCCAGTGGTCGCCGACCTTCTCATGCGTGTGCTTCAGCGCGCCGAACGCCGTGCGGTGCGCGCGCTCGCCCTCGCCGTACTGCTCCACGGCCGAGTCGTGCGCCTTGATCCAGGTGCGCTGCGCCTCCTCGGAGGACCGCTCCAGGGTCGAGGGAAGCTCCTGTCGCCCGGGCATGTGACTCACCTCCGTGCGTGGTCGTTCCGGGGCCGGCCGGGTGCCCGCCGACGGGGCCGGAAAACGGGGGCGCGGCCCGTGGGAACACGGGTTTGACCGGCAGGCCCGGGGCTACCCGCGCGGTGTGACTTCGACGACATCCCAGCAGGAGCTGTTCCGGTTCCTGGAGGACCGCTTCGCCTGTGCGCAGGCCTGCACCGAGTGCGCCCGGGCCTGTGCGCTGCGCGCGAGCCTCGTGGATCCCGACGGCACCGAGAACCAGGAACTCGTACGGCGCAAGGGCATCATGTGCGCGGAGGTCTGCGACGCGACCTGCCGTGTGCTGTCCGAGCAGAACCAGGTGGACGAGACCAGCATCCGCGTCCAGGTGGAGTGGTGCCGGACCGTCTGCCTGGAGGCCGCCCATGTCTTCGACCGGCAGCCCGGGGCGGAGGACTCGGCGGCGGCGTGCCGCGCGTGCGCGCGGGCGTGCACGGACTTCCTCGCGACGCTGAACTGAGCCGACACCCCGACCAACACCCCGCGGAGGCATCGCCATTCCCAATTTCTGAAACACGTTCTACGGTGTGCGCCGACAGGACCGGCCTGCGGACCCTGGAGGCGCCGTGCACCTCGACTACACGCCCGAGCAGCAGCGGCTGCGCAGCGAACTGCGCGCGTACTTCGCCGAACTGGTCCCCGACAACGCCTACGCGCGGCACAGCGACCCGGCCGCCCAGAAGCGGTTCTACCGCGAGACCATCCGGCGGCTCGGCGCGGACGGCCGGCTCGGCGTGGGCTGGCCCCGGGAGTACGGCGGGCGCGGCCTGACGGCTATGGAGCAGTTCATCTTCTTCGACGAGGCCGCCCAGGCCGGCGTCCCGCTGCCGCTGATGGCGCTGAACACCGTCGGCCCGACGATCATGAGGTACGGCACCGACGAGCAGAAGGCGTACTTCCTGCCGAAGATCCTCGCCGGCGAGATCGACTTCGCCATCGGCTACAGCGAGCCCGGCGCGGGCACCGACCTCGCGTCGCTGCGGACCCGCGCGGTACGGGACGGCGACGAGTATGTCGTGAACGGCCAGAAGATCTGGACGACCAACGGCGACACCGCCGACTGGGTGTGGCTGGCCGTGCGCACCGACCCCGCCGCCCCGCCGCACAAGGGCATCACCATGCTCCTGGTGCCGACCTCCGCTCCCGGCTACTCCTGCACCCTCATCAACACCCTCGCCTCGCACGACACCACGGCCAGCTACTACGAGAACGTCCGGGTCCCCGTCTCCCACCGGGTCGGCGCCGAGAACCAGGGCTGGCGGCTGATCACCAACCAGCTCAACCACGAACGCGTCACCCTGGCCGCCCACGGCACCATGGCGATCCGCGCCCTGCACGACGTGCAGCGCTGGGCCATGGAGACCAAGCTCGCCGACGGCCGCCGCGTCGCCGACCTGCCCTGGGTACGCCGCCTCCTGGCCCGCACCCACGCCCGGCTGGACGCGCTGAAACTGCTCAACTGGCGGATGGTCGGCGCCGTCCAGGACGGCACGCTCACCCCGCAGGAGGCCTCCGCCGTCAAGGTCTACGGCTCCGAGGCCCGGCGCGACGCCTACGCCTGGCTCATGGAGATCGTCGCCGCCCCCGGCGCCCTGAAGGAGGGCTCGGCGGGCGCGGTCCTGCGCGGCGAACTGGAACGCGGCTACCGCTCGGCGGTCATCTTCACCTTCGGCGGCGGCAACAACGAGATCCAGCGGGAGATCATCTCGTGGCTCGGGCTGGGGATGCCGCGGGTACGCCGCTGACGGCGAGCTGTGCGAAGGCACCACCGGCCCGGCAGTCCCGTCAGCGCAGGAGTGCCTGCCGCACGGTGATGCCGTGAGGCGACCGGAGTCGTCTGACGTGGTCTCAGCGGCCGCCGATTGCCGGAGCCCGGGCGGCGAGTTCCCGGAGGGGTTCACCGCTCAGCCGGCACACCGTCCACTCGTCCAGCAGCTCCACGCCGAGCGACTTGTAGAAGTCGATCGTCGGTTCGTTCCAGGCCAGGACCCACCACTCGAAGCGCTCGTAGCCGTTCTGCCGACACACCGCGGCCAGGGAGGCGAGCAGGGCCTTGCCGTGTCCTCCGCCTCGGGCGGGCGGCCGTACGTAGAGGTCCTCCAGGTGCATGCCCCGCGTGCCGGTCCAGGTCGAGAAGCGGGGGAACCACAGGGCATAGCCCACGACCTGTCCCGTCGCGTCGTCCTCGGCGATCAGGGCGTACGCGGCGGGATGTTCCCCGAACAGCGCCTCGCGCAGCTGCTCCTCGGTCGCCCGGGCCTGCTCGGCAGCCCGTTCGTACTCGGCGAGTTCGCGGATCATCGCGCGGATCTCCGCGATGTCGTCCACAGTGGCGGCCCGGATCATGCCGGAGATCATCGGTCACCGTACCGGGCCGTGTCCATCGGATTGCGCGCCTTCCCAGCGGCGAGAACCCGCCCTTGTGGGGCATCGGCAAGCTTGGCGATGCTGCCTCGATGATGACTTCCGTCGTTGCGTTCGTCGGTGCGGCCTTCCTGATCGCCATGGTCCCGGGGCCGAGCACGGTCGTGATCCTGCGCCGAGCGGTGGCGAACGGCCGGAAGACCGGCACGGCCGCGGTCCTGGGCAACGAGAGCGGGGTGCTGCTGTGGGGCCTCGCCGCGGCCTTCGGCCTGTCCGCCCTGCTGCTGGCCTCGCAGGTCGCCTACGACGTCATCCGGATCGCCGGCGCCGCGGTGCTGGTGTGGATGGGAGCACGTGCCCTGTGGCAGGCGAGGCGAGCCGGCCGGCCGGACCAGGCACCGGCGGAAGCAACCGCGGTGTCGCTGCGGCGGGCGTACTGGCAGGGCCTCGTCACCAACGTCGCCAATCCGAAGGCCGGCGTGTTCGCCCTGTCCTTCCTGCCGCAGTTCGTGCCGGACGGGGCCCCAGTTCTTCCGACGCTGCTCGCCTTCTCGGTCATCTGGGCCGTGGTCGACCTGATCTGGTACCTGCCGTTGGTCTGGCTGGCCGGACGGGTGGGAGGCGTGCTCCAGCGGCAGTCCGTCCGGCGCCGGATGGAACAGGTCTGCGGGGCGCTCCTGGTCGGGCTGGGGGTGCGTCTGGCCACCGAGTCGTAGCAGCGAGACTGTCCGGGAAGGCAGCGGCTCCCGGCGGTGTTCAGCGTGACCGCGTGAGGCGTTCGACCCGGTCGTGGAGGCGCTCCACATGGTGCTCTGATTCCGGCTTCATCAGGACGCTGCGCAGGACGCGCGCGCCGACGGCGTCCGCGTCGACCTTCGGGTGGCGTGCGGTGAACGCCTCGCGGTCGGCCTTCAGGGTGCTCAGGAACACCGGATCGGGACCTGTCATACCGTCCGCCAGGACCCGTGCCGACGCCGCGTCGACGGCCGTGAGGGTGGCCGGTTCCACCGCGGGGAAGTAGCTGACGATGTCCAACTCGGGCCGCTGGTACAGCTCCAGCGCGTCGGACGCGCTGATCAGCTCGGACCACCGCAGGGCGGCCCGGCGCCCGGCCCCCAGCACACGGCCGAGACCTTCGGGCGCGGGCGGGAGGAGCTGGAAGGTGAGCCACAGAGCGGCAGCCGAGGCACCGGCGCGTGAGCACTCCAGGCTGATCTCCCCGAGATGGAGTTCGCTGGAGGTGAAGTAGGTGTACGGCGAGTCGTGGAGGTAGAAGCGGCCCACCTCGGGGTCGCGGAAGAGGACGGCGCCGCAGCCGTAGGGCTGGAGTCCGTGCTTGTGCGGGTCGACGACGATCGAGTCGCACCGGGCGATCGCCCGCCAGGGCTCCGGCGGCAGTCCTTCGGGGCCGTCGGCGCCGGCCAGCAGGGTGAAGAAACCGCCGTAGGCGGCGTCGACGTGGAGTCGGACGCCGTAGCGGTCCCTGAGGGGCAGGGCGGTGTGGATCGGGTCGATGGCCCCGAGACCGGTGGTGCCGGCGGTGAGGACGACCGTGCCGACTTCTCCCGTCCGGAGGACGTCGTCCAGCGCGTCGAGGCTGATGCGGCCGCGGTCGTCCGTCGGGATCGGGTACCCCTTCATGCCCAGGACGTGGCACATGCGGCCGTGGGTGTAGTGCGCGTCGGCGCTGTAGGCCACGCCGCGGCCGGGGTGGAGCTCGCGGGCGACGAAGAGGGCTTCGAGATTGGCGATCGTGCCGCTGGTGGTGAGGTGGCCGAGGTGGGTGTCGTAGCCGAACATCGCGGCCAGCTGCGCGACGGCCTCGCGTTCCATGCGGGCGGTGGCGGGGCCGCCGTCCAGGGCGTGGTTGTTGGGGTTGATCAGCATGGCGGTGAGGTAGCCGACCACGGCCGCCGGGTGCGGGGGCTTGAGCATCTGCCCCGCGTAGTTCGGGTGGAAGAAGGGGTAGTTGTCGGTCAGCCGCCCGGTGAACTCCTCGAAGAGGGCGGCGAAGCGGTCGTCCTCGACGAGGAGGGACGGGTGCCGCTCGTAGGGCCCGAAGGTGTCGGCCCACTCCTGTATCGCGTCGTTGGCCCGGCCGAGCCAGTGCTGGAGGTCCACTGATCTCCCTTTCTGCCGCGTTGCTGAGGTGGTGGAGGCTCACCATAGGATTTCGTTGACGGCTCAGCAATTGGTTGCTCAGTAATTGAGACGGCAGTAGGTGAAACCGCAGTAAAGTCGGCCTGGTGAACACATCGAACCGAGACGACGACGAAGCCACCCGGGCCGCCGGCAGCCGGCTCGTTCACGACTTCGGACTGCTGATCAAGGTCGCCACCCGCCTGGAACAGCGGATCGACACGGTCCTGCGCCGGGAGTGCGGGATCAGCCACACGATGTTCGAGGTCCTCATCAGGCTCTGCCGGCAGCCGGACGAGGAGGTCTCGCAGCGCCGGCTCGCCGACGACCTCACGCTCACCAGCGGTGGCATCACCCGCCTGATCGACCGCATGGAGGAAGCCGGCCTGGTGCGACGCGTGCCGGCCCCGGAGGACCGCAGAAGCGTCCTGGTGGAGGCTACCGATCACGGCCGTACGGTGTTCCTCCGGGCCGCCGCCGCCCACGCGCAGGTCGTCGAGAAGTGCTTCGTCGCGCCGGTGGCCCCTGACGACTACGGACGGATGACCCGAGCGCTGAGCGAGATCCAGCAGGCCCTGCGCGACACCTGACCGGCAGGCCGCGCCGGTGGCGCGGCCTGCGTCCGGCGGACGCCGGCCGTCACGTGCCGGGGACGGCTGTCCCGCCCGCGTCCAGGACCAGCACCGCGACATGCAGGGACGTGCACTGAAGGCCCGATTCCAGATCGCAGCCGAGGAGCCGTTCGATGGTGTGGAGGCGCTGGTAGAACGCCTGCCGGGACATGCCGGCCCGCTTCGCCGCGACCGACTTGTTCCCCGCCGCCGTCAGATAGGCGCGCAGCGCCGGGAGCAGGTCGCCGCCGTTGCGGTCGTCGTGCTCGACGAGCCGCGTCAGCTGCCGTTCCGCGTACCGCTGGAGGCGCGTGTCCTCCCGCAGCACACCCAGGAGTTCCGGTAGCCGGACGTCGGCGGGGACGTAGAACCACCGCTCAGGCGACGCCGGTGTGATGGCCTCGGCCGTCTGCTCGGCCTCCTGCCACGACCGGGCGATCCCGGAGAGGTCGGTCACGCCGGGGCCGACGGCGACGACGGCCTCCGGGCCGAGCTCCTCGCGGGCGAGCCGGCCGATGCGCTCGGCGGCCGGCTGCCACGCGCTCGCCTGCGCCAGCGCGAGGAGGACGCCGATCCGCCCCGGGGCCGTCTCGCCGACCAGCGCGCGGACACCGGTCTGCGCCAGGGCCTTCGCGATCCGTTCGTCGAGGTGCTCGCTCTCGGTGCCGGTCTCCGTGTGGCGGATCACCACGGCGAAGAGGCGGTGCCCGAACGCCGGCAGCCCCAGCGCCTCGGCGCGGGCGCGGGCATCGGCGGGGGAGCGGAAACGCTGTTCGCACAGGTCCCGCAGCACCGAGCGGTGCGCCCGGCGCTCCCACCAGGCCGGTCCCGCCAGGCGTGCCATGGTCAGCGCGACCGCCGCGCGCTCCAGCACCAGGACGTGCTCCGGGTCCGGCTCCCCGGTCAGCCTGCTGTCCAGCAGGACCAGCCGCCCCCACAGCCCCTGATGGTCCTGCACCGGCGCGATCAGCCACCCCTCCGGACCGCTCGGCGCGATCTTCTCCAGCGTCGGCGCCGCCCGGGACCGCCGGGACCAGGCCGACACCACCGGCTCGTACGGCCGGCCGAGCAACTCGCACATCAGCACGCGATGGTTGAGATCCTCCAGCACCACGGGGGCGCCGGTGAGCTCCGCGGTGGTGTGCACCAGCTCCTCGGGAGTCGCGCCCCGCAGCGTCAGGGCGGTGAAGATGTCCTGGATGTCCCGGCCGCGGCGCAGCAGCGCGCCCTGCGCGTCGAGGATGAGGGCGTGCACCGTCTGCGTGACGTCGATGAACCGGACGCCACGGGCGAGCTCGATCAGCGGCACCTCACGAGCACGGCAGGCCGCGACTAGCTCGTCGGGCACCTTCCGGTAGCGGTGACCGAGCTCCACGATCAGCCCGGCCGCGCCGACGTCGGCGAGCTGGTCGACGTAGTCGCGCAGCCTGGAGGCGTCGTCCGGGTACGGCATGCCGGTCGTCAGCACCAGCTCGCCGCCCTCGAGGAAGTCGGCGGGATTGAGCAGCTCGGTGACATGCACCCAGCGCACCGCACGGTTCAGCCGTGACTCACCGGCCAGGACGCGCGGCAGCCCTTCGACGAGCACAGGGAGGCGCAGAACATCCGCAATGGTGAGGAAGTGCCCGGTTGAAGGACGTTTCGGCGGCATAGAAGGTGCTTTCAGCCAAGGGGTGGGGGGCCACCTTCGCACCGGGGCATCACGGTGGCAAGGGGGGTGCCGTTAATTCCGCGGGCCGCTCCACCCGCTGCGACAGACCGTCTCGAGAAGCTCCGAACGCGGAACAGAGTGTGCGTTGACCTGCGGGATCGGCCGGGACGAGAGTGAACGCCATCCCCAGCAGGGCCCGAACCGGACGAGTCCGCACGGTGTCCGCACGGTGCTGGGGGACACGACTGCCACCCAGGCCGCCACACTCGGCGAAAGGAGCGACCTCATGCGCACCCCGAAGCGCGTCGCCGTGATCGGTGCCGGCAGCATGGGCAGCCAGGCCATGTGGCGACTGGCCGCCCGCGGAGCCGAGGTCATCGGCTACGACCGGTACGCCCCGGGTCACGACCGCGGCGCGGCCGGGGGCGAGACCCGCATCTTCCGCGCCGCCCACCTCGGCGAACCCGGGTACATTCCGCTGCTGCGACTCGCGGACCGCATGTGGGACCGGCTCCAGCGCGAGACGGGCCTCCCGCTCCGGCGCCGCAGCGGATGCCTGGTGATGGGCGAGACCACCGCACCGTCCATGCGCCTCCTGCTCTCCTCCAGCGCCACCCACCGGCTGGACCACGAGGTCCTGGACCGGGCGGACCTCGCCCGCCGCTACCCGCAGCACCGCCTCCCGGACGGACACACCGCCGTCCTCGACCGGATGGGCGCCGTCATCAGGCCCGAGGCGTCGATCCAGGCCGCCGCCACCCGCGCCGAGCAACTGGGCGCCCGGCTGCACCGCTACACCCCGGTGCGGGAGATCGCCCCCGCGGCGGGCGGCGGGGTGCGCGTCGTCACGGATCACGGCACGGACCACGTGGACGCCGCCGTGGTGACCGTGGGCCCCTGGATCAACACCCTGCTCCCGGACCTCCCACGGACCGTCGACATCCGCCGGCTGATCAGCTCCTGGCACCTGCCCACCCGCCACGACTGGTTCGCGGGCGGCGCCCCCGCCTTCGTACGCAGCACACCCCACGACTGCTACGGACTCCCGTCGCCCGACGGCATCTCCGTCAAGCTCGGCCTGTCCCTCGCCCGCTATCTGCCGGTACCCGACCCCGAACGGCTCGACCGCACCGTCCGCCCGGAGGAACTCGCCACCTTCCGCGAGCTCATCGGCGAGCTGATGCCCGACCTGAACCCCGACCCCATCAGGCTCTCGGTCTACATGGAGGGCTACACCGACTCCGGAAACCCGCTCGTCGGTCATCTCCCCGGCGAGGACGACATCGTCGTCATGGCCGGATTCTCCGGCAGCGGCTTCAAGCTCTCGCCCGCGATGGGGGAGATCGCCGCCGACCTGGCGCTCGACGGCACCACGGACCACCCCGTCGACTTCCTCTCCCCGGCCGGCACCCGCGCCGTCTGACCGCTGCCCCGTCTGACCGCTGTCCCGTCTGATCCCTGTTCCGTCTCCCGAAGCACAGAGTGGAGTTCCTTCATGCGCAAGATTCCCTCGTTGCAGTTCCGTCCGAAGTACGTCTCGTTCGACTGCTACGGCACGCTGATCGAGTACCCGATCACCCCCATCACGCGTGAGCTCGTCGGAGACCAGATCCCCGCGGAGCAGTGGGACCAGTTCGTCCGGGAGTTCCGCGGCTACCGCTACGACCAGGTCCGCGGCGAGTACTACCCCTACGAGCAGGTGCTCCAGGACTCCTTCGAGCGGGTCTGCCGCAAATGGGGTGTGAAGGCCGCGCCGGACGCGGGCAAGCGCTTCGCCGACGGCGTCCGCAGCTGGGGACCCCACGCGGACGTGCCGGAGCCGCTGAAGAAGATGGGCGAGAACTACAAGCTGGTCATCCTCTCCAACGCCGACGACTCCTTCCTGGAGGAGAGCGTGCCCCGGCTCGGCGCGGACTTCCACGCCGTCCTCACCGCTGAGCGGGCCGGCTACTACAAGCCCCGCTACGCCGCGTTCGAGTACATGCTCGACCAGCTCGACGCCTCGCCCGAGGACTTCGTGCACGTCTCCTCGCACACCCGCTACGACCTGATGCCGATGCACGACATGGGCTTCCGCAACCTGATCCTCCTGGACCGCGGCTACGACCCGGTGACCCACGGCTACGACTACGTGCCGGTGAAGTCCCTCGACGAGCTCAACACGATGCTCGGCATCTGACCGGGCCGCACATCCCGCGGATCCCACCCCGTACTCCCAACGATCTCCAGGAGGCCCTGTCATGGAAACCAACCGGATAGGCCGCAGAACACTCTTGCGCACCGCAGGTGCTGTGGCCGCTGCCGCCGCAGTGACCGGCTGCGGCACCCTGATGGGCAACGGCGAAAGCCGTGGCTCCTCGGGCGGCGGCGGTAAGAAGCGGCTCGTCGTCAGCAACAGCGGCGGCGCCTACAGCGACGCGTTGACCAAGGCGATCTACGAGCCGTTCACCAAGGAGACCGGCATCACGGTCACCACGGTCAACTACCAGTCGGCCCAGGTCATCGCCCAGGTCAGGCAGGGCCGCCCGCAGGTCGACCTGATGGACAACTCGCTGCTGATCTTCCAGAAGATGGAGCGCCTGGAGTGTCTGGAGCCGGTGGACTACGACCGGCTGAAGAACGTCAAGGGCGCCGGCATCCCGGAGGTCCAGCTGCCGCAGCACGCGGTCGGCAAGAACGTGTGGGCCAGCGTGATGGCCTACCGCACGGACAGTCTGAAGCGCGCCCCGAAGAGCTGGGCCGACTTCTGGAACCCGGACGCCTTCCCCGGTCCGCGGTCCCTGCAGAGCGCGGACGCCGACCTTCCCGAGCTGGAGTTCGCGCTGCTGGCCGACGGGGTGCCGCTGGACAAGCTGTACCCGCTGGATGTGGACCGGGCGTTCGCGTCGATGTCGCGGATCCGCGGCGATGTGAAGAAGTTCTGGAACACCGGCGCCCTGCCGGCGGTCCTGCTGGGCCGCAAGGAGGTTGTGGCGACCAGCCTGTGGGGAGGCCGCGCGGATGAGCTGATCAAGCAGGGGCAGCCGGTCGCCTACCAGTGGAACGGCGCCCGCCGGATGACCAACGGCTGGGGCATCCCGAAGGGCGCGGGCAACACGGACGCCGCCTACCAGCTGATCGACTTCTCGCTGCGTCCCGAGGTGCAGGCGGCGTTCGCCAAGCTCTCCCCGACGGGCGGCCCGGTCGTCCCCGGCGCCGTCAAGCTGCTCTCCGACGACGTCCTGGCCACGCTGCCGACCTCGCCCGAGCGCCTGAAGACCGGGTTCGACGCCGATGTCGCCTGGTGGGACAAGAACCAGGAGGCGGTCATCAAGCGCTGGCAGGAGTGGGCCGATGCCTGAGCAGACCACACTCCTCGCCTCCGCCCTCGCTCCGGGGTCCTCGCTGACCGGCAAGTCGCTGTCGGTGACGGGCCTGCGGAAGTCCTACAGCGGCACGACGGTCGTCGACGGCGTGGACATGGAGATCGCGGCGGGCGAGTTCGTCACCTTCCTCGGCTCCTCCGGTTCGGGCAAGACCACCACGCTGATGATGCT
>NZ_BMWC01000016.1 GCF_014651035.1 Streptomyces lomondensis | reverse complement strand
CCCAGCGTGACCGCGATCAGCGCCCTGCTCATCGCAGGCGCGATCCTCGCCCTCGCCCTGGTGGCCCTGGTGCGCTGGCTCGGCTCCGGACGGCAGGACTCCCTGCTCTCCGTCGAGAACACGGCAGGGATCGCCGCCCCCGGAGGTGAGGCCGTATGACCACCACCGCTTAGCAGAGGCCCTCCGGGGCGCTGAAGAGCCGCCACGGGGTCGCCGTCATCTCCCACACCGACGACAACCTGATCGCATGGCATGTCGCCGATACCCGGGTTGAGTTGACCACGTCATCACCGCCCAGCAAGCCGAGGCTACAAGCCGGACCGGCAGACCTTCGAGCACGCCATCATGGCCCTGGGCGTCGAGCCGTCACCGGCCAAGGCTGGGAGTACGACCAGATCCCCACCCGTGACACCGACCGCCTAGGCACCGCCACGGTGTCCGGTCCCGGCGCCGGCCGGACGGAGACCACCTTCGCCCTGCTGTCGGACATCATCGCCGTCTTCCAGCGCCGGCACGCGGAAGACGACACCCGCCCCCTGGATCGCGTTCTTCAGGAGACCCACCGTGACTGAGACCGTCTTGCCCCCGGGCATCGATTGCGGCACCGGCATGGCGCCCGTGCACAACCCCTACACCGGCGAGGTCATCGCCTCGGTCTGCACCGTCGACGCCACCGCCATCGGCACCATCGTGCAGCGGGCCAGGCGCGGCCGCAGCACCGCGGCCGCCCTGTCCCGCGCCACCCGGGCCTCTGTCCTGGAGCGCACCGCCCGGCTGGTCGAGCGGCGAGGCGAATCCTTCGCCCTACTGATCGTCAACGAGGCCGGTAAGACCATCACCCAGGCCCGCAAGGAGGTCGCCCGCGCAGTCAACACCCTCGCGCTGTCTGCGGCCGAGGCGCGGCGCAACGCCGGCGAGGTCGTCCCGTTCGACGCCTACGAGGGCTCCGAGAAGCGGCAGGGCTGGTTCACCCGCGAACCGCTCGGCATCATCGCCGCCATCACCCCGTTCAACGACCCCCTCAACCTGGTCGCCCACAAGCTCGGCCCGGCCATCGCCGGCGGCAATTCGGTGATCCTCAAACCATCCGCACACACGCCGCTGTCCGCGCTCCGCCTGGTCGACACACTCATCGAGGCCGGTCTGCCCGAAGAGATCGTCACAGTCCTCAATGGCGGTGCCGACATAGGCGCCGCGATCGTCAGCGCCCCCGACGTGCGCATGGTGTCGTTCACCGGCGGATTCGCCACCGGTGAGGCCATCTCCCGCGCGGCCGGCCTGAAGAAGCTGGCCATGGATCTCGGCGGCAACGCACCGGTCATCGTCATGGACGACGCGGACTTGGATGCGGCGGTGGAGTCGTGTGTCTCCGGTGCGTTCTGGGCCGCGGGCCAGAACTGCATCGGCACGCAGCGGATCCTGATCGCCCGCGAGGTGTACAAGCCCTTCCGTGATGCCTTCGTCGCCCGTACCAAGCTGCTGCGCGTTGGGGACCCGTTCGATGAGCACACCGACGTCGGCCCCATGATCACCGAGGAGGCCGGGCGCGCCACCCGGATGAAGGTCGACGCCGCGGTGGCCCAGGGGGCGGTGCTCCTGTGCGGCAACGAGCTCAATGGTTCCCTGTATGCGCCGACAGTCCTGGAAGACGTGCCGGCTACCTGCACGATCTGGCAGGAGGAGGCGTTCGCCCCGGTCGTCGTGTTGCAGCCGTTCGAGTCCTTCGAAGACGCCATCGAGCAGGCCAACGCCATCGACTACAGCCTCCACGCGGGCATCTTCACCTCGCGTCTGGACCGGGCGCTGTCCGCGGCCCGGCTGCTGGAGGCCGGAGGCGTAATGATCAACGACTCGTCCGATTACCGGTTTGACGCCATGCCGTTCGGCGGGTTCAAGTACGGCAGCATGGGCCGCGAAGGCGTGCGCTTTGCCTTCGAGGAGATGACCCAGCCCAAGGTCGTCTGCGTCAATCACCTGGGCGATGTGCGGTGACGGCCGTCAGTAACGAGTGCGACTCGCTGGGCGCCCTTTGGCCGCCACCTTCCGCCCCGGCGACGCGCCGCCCCTGCGCGGCACCCTCGCCGTCCTCGGCGAACGCGAACTCGCGCTGTACGCGACGGGGAGCATCGAGTTCTACCGGACCTACCCGGCATGTACATCCCGCGCCCGATCGGCATCAGACCCGTCATTCCCGCCCGGAACCCACGCGAACTGGCAGCCGAAGTTCTCGCTCTGACCAAGATGAACTGGAATCAGACCCGCCTGGACGGGCGCCTCCCCGCCACCCTGCGCACGGCGAACCAGGTCAAATCCGTCCTGCGGCGTTGCGATGACGTGAAGGCGTGCTGTTGCGGCACCGGCATGCGGTTTGCGGATTGCTCTACTGGGGGCGGCGTCCGGTGATGGCTCCGCCAGGGTCGTCGGGCAGGGCAATGCGGGCGGTGATGCGTTTGCCGACCGGCTCGCGCTGGGCTTCGAAGCCCTGGGAGATGGCCATGACGATCTCCAGACCGTGCTGGCCGACCCGGCCGGGGTCGGCGGCTCGGGCCACCGGCAGGACGGGGTCGCTGTCCCAGACGACGACTTCCACCAGGTCCCCGGCGAGGCGGAGTTGCATCAGGACGGGGCCGGGGGCGTACTTGCGGGCATTGGTGACCAGCTCGCTGACGACCAGCTGGGTCAGGTCCATGGCGCGCGCGGACACCGGCAGGCCGTACTCGGTCCGGACGCGGGTGAGGAAGCCGGTCGCGAGGTGGCGGGCTTCGGCGATGCAGGAGCCGTCGCCGTCCAGGGCGACGGCGGTCTCTATCGCATCGGCGCCCGGCATGACGTTTCCCTCACTGCCGGGGGCTGGTTCCACGGCTCCACCTTCAGTCCCCTGTTTTCACGCGGCTGCGTGCGCGTACCCCGCACTATGCCGCATATGCGCGCTCCGTCTTGGAGGAAGGACTGTATGGGGTGTATCTCGCCGTAGGACTGGGGCAGGATGGCCGCGAAGCGTTGTGCCAGGATCAAAAATCCCCAGTAAGCGAGCGCAGTCGAGGAAGTTGTGACAGACACCCACGAAGCAGCACGGCCCGGTCTGTCGATCGACCACCAGGCTGTCGACGGCATCCGGGTTATCGTCCTGCGAGGCGAGATCGACCACGACAACCGTGACAGCCTGAAGGAGGCTCTGCTTCCACCGGAGGCAGCACCAGCGCCGCGGACCGTGGCCGACTTTTGCGGTGTGACGTTCATGGACTCCAGCGGCATCAACGTGCTCATCGTCGCTCACCGGGCCGCCGAGGACGCCGGCGGCTGGCTGCGCCTGGCGGGCCTGCAGGAATCCGTCCAGCGTGTCCTGGAACTCGTCGGCATTGACGCCCTCATCCCCTGCCACTCCACCGCCGAAGAGGCCCTGGCCGGCTGAAAAGCCCTTACGGCGCCCCGGGGCGGTCCGGAAGCGCGCTCCCTTGGCGGCGGTCGGCGGGCAAGGTGCAGGGACGTGGCGCCGTAGGCGGGTGGCCCGGCCGTGTGGGGCAACGACACCGGAAGGCAGCGTTCAAGCTCGAAGCTCGGGTGGAGGAGCAGGCCGCCTGGCGCGGTGCGCCCCGGGGAGTGCCGTGCGCGCGAAGTGACGCGTTTCCTGGCGTCGTGACGCCTCACAGCGGCGGGTCGAGGGAAGGCATCGGCGCTCTGTACGACGAGGGGGCCGGTGGCGTCGCAGGCTTCTGGCCTACCGCGGCGTCGAGCTGCTGCCGTCTCCCTCTCCGGAGGATGGGGGTGAGGAGTGCCTGCTCTTGGTACACATCCGCAAGGTGGTCGGGCGGGTGACCTACCGAACGTGCGACGAGTGCGCCGAGGGCGTGGTCACCGATGTCGTCCTCGACGAACCGTTCCGCGGCTGCGGGCTGGGCACCAGGGCGCTGTCGCATCTGCGCTCCCAGTATCCGGATGTCATCTGGCGCACCACGCTGGACAATCGCCTCACCCGCGATCTGCTACGCCGGATGCGTATCCCCAAGGCGGACGTGGGAGGGAACTGCTCCCACCTTCGGTCCGCCGTCGTCGCCCCTGCCGGTAGTTGAGCGGTACCAGCCAGCAGTACTGCGGCGGAACGGTACGGCACTGGCGCTTGGCGGCCGGGCCGTGGTGCCGACGGCACGGAAAGAGCCGTGCGTGCCAGCCCATCACCGATGCCGGTGCCGCCGCTCCTGCAGCTTCTTCATCTGCTCCTCGAGGAGTTTGTTGCGCCCCTGAGCCTTGTGGCGTGCCTTGCCGCTGTGGCCGCCCTGGCCCACCATATGCCGCAGCTTGTCAGCCATGTCCCTGGCCCGCTGCCTCATCCCTTCTGCGCCCATGACCGCACCTCCGGCTTTGCTGTCGGTCCCCTGCCCAGACTGGCATCCGCTCAGGGTCCTCGCATCTGGCGGCGGCGTCGCATCACCGCGTTCATGCCGCTTCCCACGTTCCATCCGGCCCCTCACCCGTCGGATCGAGGGCTTGGGCCAACCCCGCCATCACAGCCCAGACCGGTCTCTCCCCACCGCTCATACTCACCTCTACCGGGCGACTTCGCCGCCCTGAACACCTATCCGCTCGCGTCGTCGGCCGCGACGATCGCCACCGCCGAGACGACCATCCAGCACAACGTGCGATCACCGCTCATAACAACGGCAGTACCCACGGCATCACACCATCGGCCCAGCCTGCACCCCGTGGAATGGCGCCTCCAGCCACTGGCGGAACGGTGGATCAGCGCCGCCCCTGCCGGTCAAGGCTTGTGACCGCGTCCGGTCAGGACCCGGGCGCGGCGCTGCGTCCGTTTCAGGCCGGCCCAGGCGGAAGGCTGACCGGGCATGGCATCCGCTACGACTTCCTCGCCTCGGACCTGTGGTGCGGTCGGTGCGCACGAAGGGCACCCAACCGCAGCGGTAGACATCGACGACGAGGACTCGTGCATGTGTTTGATCGCAGGTGGTAGGGGCTACTCGCACCTGCAAGCCTGCGACGCAGCGAGGGACGGCGCCAACGGGACCACGCAGAACAGACGGCAAGGGGCTGGTCGTGATGACCGTGGCGACACAGCAGAGCGGTGGGGGAGGTTCCAGCGGCCTCTACGACGTCCTGGAACTCATTCTCGACCGAGGGCTGGTGATCGACGCGTTCATACGGGTCTCCCTCGTCGGTATCGAGATACTCAAGATCGACATACGGATCGTGGTCGCCAGCGTCGACACCTACCTACGCTTCGCCGAGGCGTGCAACCGCCTCGATCTGGAGGCGGGGCCGCGCAAGCCGGCCGGGCTTACGGAGCTCACGGGGCAGCTCACGGAGTCCGGCGCCCGCGGCAAGACCAAGGGAGCCCTGTCCGGCGCCGCGGAAACGATCTCCGACGCCTTCCAGCAGTCCCGCGACGAGGGCAAGGAACGTCAGGGGGCCCGGCCCGCCGCACGCCGGAGGGAGGCAGAGCGATGAGCACCTACGTCTACGGGATCATCCGCGCCTCACACTCCTCACTCCCACAGGACATGGACGGCATCGGAGACCCACCGCGGCCGGTGCGCGTGCTGCGCCAGGGCGAGCTGGCCGCGATCGTCAGCGAGGCCCCCGAGGAACTGCGGCCCAAGCGGCGTGACCTGCTCGCCCACCATCGGGTGCTGGATGCGGCCGGAGCGGACGGCGTGGTACTGCCAATGCGGTTCGGCAGCGCCTCCCCTGACGACGACACGGTGACCACGGTGCTCGCCGAACGGGCGGAGCACCTCCTGGAGCGGCTGGCGGCACTGGACGGCAAGGCGGAGTACAACGTCAAGGCCAACCACAACGAAGAGGCCGTGCTGCACCTGGTGATGGCGGACAACGACGACGTCCGGATGCTGGCGGAGGCGAACCGGGAGGCCGGCGGCGGGTCGCACGAGGAGAAGGTCCGGCTTGGGGAAATGGTCACTGCCGCTGTTCAGGCGCGTGAGGCGACTGACGCGGAGCTGTTGCAGCAGGCGCTGGAGCCGACGGCCGAGGCGGTCAGCGTCGGCCCGCAGAGCACCGGCTGGCTGGCCAACCTCTCCTTCCTCGTGAACCGCGGTTCAGCGGAGCAGTTCCTGACCGCAGTCGACGGACTCCGCCAGGAGCACCCGCACCTGGAGCTGCGGGTCCACGGCCCGCTGCCGCCCTACAGCTTCGTCGACACCTCCGCTTCGCAGCAGGCCGAAGGCAGCACCGCGGAAGCATTCGGAGCCGACACAGCCCAGCCGACCAACGGGTAACCAGCTGCGAAGCCTCAGCGCGGGCGGCTTCAGTCCTGCCCGAGCTGATTGCGATCTTCTCGTTGCGGACCCTGTATCGATCACCTCTGCGGCGAGCTCCTCGGCGGTGAGGCTCACCCGCTCTACAGGCTCGGCCGTGGAGGCACGTTCCACGGGTGGCTACTTCGTGCACGGCTTCGCGCCGGGCAGTTTCCTGGCCCTGGTGATCTGGGTGATCGCCTCAGCCGGGTTCGCGTTCTACGTGGCGAACTTCGCCTCCTACAACAAGACCTACGGCACCCTCGCCGGAGTGATCGTCTTCCTGGTGTGGCTGTGGATCAGCAACATCGCGATCCTGCTCGGCCTGGAGTCCGACGCGGAGATGGCCCGCCAGCGCGCCGTCGCCGGCGGTCTGCCCGAGGAGGAAGAGCCTTATGTCCCGCCCCGCGACACCCGTGCGTGGAGCGAGGAAGACCGGCGCCGCCTCGCATGAGGTATCTGGCGGCGTCGTCGAGTTAGGCGCTGCTCAGACCGGGAAGTCGCAGGTCATGAGAGTGCTGGCGGATCTTCGCGCGGGTGATCACCGTTTGACGCGGTGGGTGGCGTCGTGGCGGTCGGGCCGCGTACGGAAGGTCCTGCCGGCGGTGGAGGAGACTGCCGAGCACACCAAGCTGTGGTGGGGCTGCGCTGTGGCCCTGTCCGCAGCCGGGTGGCGGGGGCGCAGGGCCGCAGCCGCCGGCCTGGCGAGCATGGCCGTGGCGGAACTGGCCTCGAACGGTGTCCTCAAGCGCGTGTGGAATCGGCGTCGGCCGCCGAAGGAATGGATCTCGCACACGGAGGTCCATGACCGCCCCGACTCCTCGTCCTTCCCTTCCGGGCACACCGCCGCGGGAGTGGCGTTCAGTGCCGCGGTGGCAGCGGTGTGGCCGTGGGCGGGAGCGGTGTGCGCGGTGCCGGCTGTCATGGTGGCCGCCGAACGCGTGCACACAGGCGCCCACTACCCCTCCGACGTCGCCGTCGGCGCCGCGGTCGGCCTGGCCGCAGCCGCCCTGGTACATCGTGCTCCACGCCTGGCCCTGCGCCGGCTGCCGTGACAGCCACAAGCCACCGAAACCGCAGGTGGCTGGATGGTATGTCCGCTCCCGGGTACCCGGGAGCACGGCGAGGGGGCGTGCGTCGTTCACCGGCGCACGCCTGCTCATCCCTCCAGACACGACCACTGCCGGCAGCTGAGAAAGGCGGCAATCCGTTATGAGTACTCAGGATTCCCACCGCGGTCCGAGCGGCTCGCAGGAGCCGGTGGGTGATCTGGTCCAGCGGGCCTCCCAGCAGCTGACGGAGCTGGTACGCGGGGAGATGCGGCTGGCGCAGGCGGAAATGAAGGAGAAGGGCAAGCGGTACGGCAAGGGCGGCGGCCTCTTCGGCGGGGCCGGTCTGGTCGGTTTCCTGACGCTGCAGGCTCTGGTCGCCACCGCCATAGCGGCGCTGGCTGTTCCCCTCCCGGTGTGGGCCGCGGCCCTGATCGTCACCGCTGTCCTCGGCGTGATCACCGCCGTGCTGGCCCTGACGGGCAAGAAGGAGGTCAGCCAGGCCGCACCGCCGGCACCAAAGCAGACCATCGACAGCGTCAAGGCCGATGTGGCCGAGATCAAGGAGAGTGCACAGCGATGACCCAGCCGCCCCACGACGAGCCCACCGCCTCCAGCCCCGAGCAGTTGCGCGAACAGGTCGAGCAGACCCGCCAGGAGCTCGGGGAGACGGTCGAGGACCTGGCCGCCAAGACGGACGTCAAGGCCCGCGCACAGGAGAAGGCGACCGCGCTGAAGGACCAAGCGGGCGCCAAGGCCGCGGAGCTGACCGGGCAGGTCAAGGAGAAGGCTGCCGAGGCTGCGCACCTGGTGCAGGACAAGCTGCCCGACCCGGTCAAGGACAAGGCCACCGCAGCCGCCGAGCAGGTGAGGACCAAGGCCGGACAGGCCGGTCAGGTGTGGCAGGACAAGGCACCCGAACCGGTCCGTGCCAAAGCCCAGCAGGGCGTCGAGGTGGCCCGCGACAACCGCACGGCGCTGATCGTGGCCGGCAGCGTGGCGGTGGCCGCTTGGCTTCTGCTGCGCCGCCGGGGCAGGAGGTGATTGTGGCGGCATCGAAAGTCGCCTACAAGCCGGTCGGCTGGCGCTCGGCGCACTCAGCGGCGTGCTGGCCGGCGGGCTGTTCAAGCAGGTGTGGAAGAAGCTGGGCCATGACGAGGACGCCCCGGACGCCACCGACGAGGACCGCACCTGGCAAGAGGTTCTGCTCGCCGCAACTCTGCAGGGCGCGATCTTCGCCGGGGTCAAAGCCGCCGTCGACCGGGCGGGAGCCGCGGGTACCCGCCGCCTGAGCGGGACCTGGCCCGGCTGAAACACCCTCTGCCAGCGGCGCCCCGCCCGCCCCGGGTGCCGCTGGCAGCAGCCCGCACAGCCGGCCCCAACCGGTGGGAGGAATCCGTGACCGCGCCCCGCTCATGGGCGGCCCTCGCCGCGGCGGCCGTCACCGCCGCAGTGTTGCTGGCCCGGTGGTGGGTGAGCTTCCGCCACAGTGCCGACGACCGTGCGCACCGACAGGACACTGACCCCACCGGAGACGAGCGGATCGGCGAACTCCACTCGGCAATGCCCGACACCGCCTTGACCACGCGCTGCGTGAGGCGAGTGCCGGGGTGAGGCGCAGGCGATGCTGGGGCCTCGCACAGAGGCCCAGCGCCAGCGGCAAGGCAGCAGCGGCGGCGGTATGCCCACAGAGAGGCCTCACTAGCCGGTCATGGTTCGCCCCGCGTCAGCGGAAGCAACGCCTTTGCGGGGTGGTCTCACTTCGGTGCCTGACGTTGGACGTGGACCGCGGGTCTGCGGGACGGTTGTGCCCGCCGACCGAAGCCCTGGACAGCCATCACCCAGCAGCTGCAGTGCCCGGTTATGCCGCGTCGGCGACCCGCCGACGCCCAGACTCATTGCCGATCGGCTCCGCCTCGGAGCCCGTGCGCGGGACGAGGGACAGGTGGCGCTTGGTCCTGGCATGGCGTGCGGACTGCCGGGGCGCAGACTGCCTGAGCAGCCACTCCTCATAGCGTCCCAGCGCCAGTACCAGGCACAGCAGCCCTGGGGGGAGCAGGAAGGCGGCGAAGACCACGACAACTCCTCTTGACGACGGCTTCTTCCGCCGGGTAGCCCCGCCGGCCAGATGGAAAGCCCGGTCGCGTGAAGGAAGCGTGGCCGTTGCGTGTGAACGGTATGTCCGGCGGCTGCCCCTCGCTTGACGGCAGGCATGCATTCGCTGCGACGGTGCACGCGGGAACAATGAGGTGTGTCATCTACCGTGAGTCAGCGGGCGAGCCGGAGCAGGTGGACTGTCGACAGGCCGACGGTGGCCGTGCGGCGGTGCTGGACAGTCTGAAGCGGGTGGGGGAACGCGAGTTCTGCTGGGTGCATCTGGACGCCCCCGGTTCAGGCGATCTGGAAGAACTCGCGGGCCCTCTGGGGCTGCATCCGCTGGCGGTCGAGGACGCCGACGAGGCGCATCAGCGGCCCAAGCGGGAGCGGTACGGGGACGTGCTGGCGGTGGCGCTGAAGACGCTGTGGTACGTCAAGGACGGCTGCGAGGTGGAGACCGGTGAGATGATGGTCTTCACCGGCCGGCGTTTCGCCCTGACCGTTCGTCATGGCTCGGCCGACCCCACCGGCGAGGTGGCCCGGCGGCTCGGTGAGGACCCGCAGATGCTGCGGTTCGGGCCCGTCGCCGTGCTGCACGCAGTCCTGGACACGGTGGTCGACTCCTACACCGAGGCCGCCGTCCGGGTCCGTAGCGACCTGACCGCGCTGGAGCGGCGCGTGTTCTCGTCGGACCGCGACGATTTGACCGAGGAGATCTACTCCCTCAAACGTGAGGTGCTGGAATTCCGCGACGCCGTCCAGCCCTTGGTCCCGGTGGTGCAGGAGTTCGCCGGCCCCCATGCCGGGTGGCCGGAGGAGATGCTGCCGTATTTCCGGGACGTCGCCGACCACATGCACCGCACCGACACCGAGGTGCGCTCCCTGGACGAGCTGCTCAACTCCGCCCTCGACGCCCACCTCGCGCGGGTGGGGACCTGGCAGAACGACGACATGCGCCGCATCTCCGCCTGGGCCGCCATCCTGGCCACCCCGACCCTCGTCGCCGGGATCTACGGCATGAACTTCGCCCACATGCCGGAACTGAGCTGGGCGTACGGATACCCGCTCGCCATCACCGTGATGACTGGCGCCGCCGCCCTGCTGCACCGGACCTTCCGCCGCAACGGCTGGCTGTGAACGCCGGGCACCGCCGTCGGCCGACGGCGGTGAGGCGACGCCACTGCCGGTACCGCCCTAGCAGGCGTCAGTCCTGGACGAGCTGGTCGGCCAGACGGCGGGCTTGGGCCAGCAGCGCGCCGTGTGTCGCCAGTGCATCGGGATCGTCCTGCACGGCGCCGGGCAGCCGCCTGTGGAGTTCGTCGAGGCTTCGGTTGAGCTCTTCGACAGCCTCGCGCAGGGCCCCGTCGGCGGGCTGCTCAGTGCCGGTTCCTGCGAACCGGGTCTGGCCGTAGAGACCGATCGCGCGTGCGGTGTGGCGCAGGAAGTCGGCGTAGGGGCCGGTGATCCGAGGGCGACATGGTCCAGTACGGCCAGTGCATCGTCGTACGCCTGGCCCGGCGGCGAGAGTGCACCCGTACCGCGCCCGCGGAGATTGCCCCGCATGCTCTCGCGGCTCCAGCCGATTGCGGAACGGGCCTGGTCGACCAGGCGTCCCAGACGCAGCGCGCGCCCATGCCAGTCCCCACCCGTGTGAGTGTCCCACTCACCGCCGGCCAGTCCCTCGGCCACCGCATCCAGGATCTCCTGCGCCTCGCGGGCGGCGTCCTGGAGTGCAGCGCGGGTGTCGCGCAGATACACCGGGGGCCGGATCAACGCGTTGACCGTGATGCCGACCACCGCGCCGAAGACCGTCTCCGCGATGCGCGCGCCCGACGTGGCCAGGGAGACCTGCCCGTCGGTCAGGACGAACAGCGCGCCGGTGGCGGCGTAGATGCCCTGGCTGCCCAGGCGCTGCCACTGCGCCAGCAGCAGCACCGCCGGAAGCACCACAGCCATCGTGACCATCGTGCTCTCTAGCAGCAACGCGACGCCCGTCGCCACCACCGTGCCCACTGCGATCGCTGCCAGCTGCTGCAGACCGTGCGCGAGCGACCGGTACACCGTCGACTCCACCAGCACGACGGCCACCCACGGAGCGACGAACGCCATCGGAGCCTGCAACCACCACCCCGCCACCGCCCACGCCAGACAGGCGGCCAGCGCCGCCTTGCCGGCCTGCACCATCAGATCGCGTTCACGGCCAGGCTCCCGCCACGCCCGCCGAACCGCCCGCACAGCAGCCCCGCCATCACGCCGAACCGCCCCTGTCGCCCAACCCGTCCACTCCATGGCACAGCAAGTGCCACACCAGGGACGACAGATGCGCCCCAGTGAGCCTCCGCCAACCTGAAAACCTCAGGTCAGCAGGGCTGGTGTGACCGTGTTCCGGGGTGCTCGTGCTGGTCGTGGGCGGCAGTCTGCGCCGTAGATCGTCCGTCACGGGGCGGCTTGCCGGTTTTCCGCTCGCGGCGGGTGAGCGGCCTTCTACGATCCGGTGTATGGATCCCGAGTTGCTGGAACGGATCACCGCGCGACGTGCGGAACTAGACGAACTCGAAGAACAGCTGGCCAAGCAGCTGGCGGAGGTCCGGGCCGAGCGCGACGAACTCGCCGTTGCTGAGAAGGCCCTGGAGCGGATGAGCGAGCAGCTCGCCGAGGAGCGGGCCGCGTTCGCGCCGACGCCTGGGAAGGTGGGTGGCCGGCCGGTGATGATGATCCCGTACCGCGCGCCGGACGTGGAGGAGACCATGCTTCCGCCGGACTACCAGCGCATTCTCTCCGTCGTGCGGCAGGCCGCCGGTCCAGTCATGGCCCGGCAGGTCGGCGAGGTGCTGGGGGTGGACGTCAGCGTGAGGAGCAAGCTGGAGCCGCTGCGCGGGAAACTGGTCAGACTGGTCGACCGCGGCCGGCTACGGAAACAGCCCGACGGCCGGTTCACCACCCGGCTGTGACCACGGAAGCCATTGCCCGTGGGCGGTGCTGAGCAGGCGTAACCAGAGTGCCTCCGGCGGCTGTTGGAAATGTGTGACCAAAACCAAAGAGCACACCGAGGACACCTGCCCGCTTGTCTATCAGTGCCGTCTGTCGCTGTCCACGCGCACCGTCAACCACCTCGCCGACCTGCTACGGCGCCATCTGAAGGCGATCCGGTCCAGGTGGCGGATCCTGCCGCCGGGGAAGATTGCGGTGATCGTCCTGGCCGTACTGCGCCACGACCAGCGCCTGGCCGACATGGCCGGCGGCAACTACATCTCCGAGTCCACCGTCCGTCGCTGGCGCGACGCGGGGATCGTCCTGCTCGCCGTGCAGGCCCCTCGCCTGGACCGCACGTTGAGGAAGATCAGCCGTCAGGGCGGGGAGGTCGTCCTGATTGACGGCACCCTTGTCCATACCCAGCGCCGCACCGGGAGAGCCGACCGCAAGAACTACTCCGGCAAGCACCGCCACACCGGCTGCACTTCCTCGCCCTCACCGACGAGAGGGGCCGCCTGGTTTGGATATCCGCCGCTCGGCCCGGCCGCACCCACGACAACACCGCCGCCCGCCACGACCACATCCTGGCCCGTCGAGCACGGCTTCGCCCACCTCAAGAACTGGCGGATCCTCACCAAGCTCCGCACCGCCCCCGCCCACGCCACCCAACTCCTGCGCGCCCTGCTCGTTCTGACGAACCTCGAAGTCAGCCGCTGAGCACTGGTCCACGGCTTGGGGAACACAAAGGCGCGCTGCCACATCGTGCCAGTGTTCGAAACCCAAGAGCACTTGGAGCAGCCTAGATACCCATCACGTACCACTGCCTGAGCGATGTGCCACGCAGGTACAAGTGCCGGCCTCGTCCGATAGGGCGTGCGTACCGCTTGAGCGGTGCACCGTTGGGGAGGGTGAGGCAGGCTTCCTCTATCAGTAGGGCCTCATGCTCTGTCATGCGGCAACGATGCAGGCGGTCTGGTTGCCGGTTGCCGCCGAGCATGACGATCTGCTTTTCGTGCACAGCCATGCCCGCAGGAGCGACCACGGGAGTCCTCCGTAGTCGGATCTGACCGTCGGTCCGGGCCTCAAGCAGCGGGAAAGTCGGGTAGTAGCTGGCCCACGCGACACCGTCGTCAACATTGAAGGCATAGACCGTATCGATGTACTCGATGCCCTCCGGAGGCGTGTACCCCCACTGCTGGTTGCCGCCGCTGTCCCAGCGCACCAGGCCGGCGGCGCTGATCGGGTCGATGTAGACGCCTTCGTCGAAGTAGGCACTCCATACATGGTGCCGCCGGTCCGCCATCAGGTACTCGACCGCACGCCCCATGGCGAAGCTTCGGCGGCGTCGGCCGTCAGGCCCGTAGATCTGAGCATTGTGCTCCCTCGCGTCACCGGAGCCTTCCAGGACCAACCGGCCATTGGGCAACGCATCCAACCGGGTCACCCGCAAGCTCACACCACGCAGGAGCTGTTCCCGGACCGTGCCGCCGCTATTGATGACGAGGAGCGCGTCGTAGGGCCGGGTGCGTGGCTGGGGGTAGGCCCTGCCAAACGAACTTGGTTGGAGTTCCGCATTGGGGCAGATCAACCAGAGAGCCCGGCCCCAGGCGTCCACTGTGGTCGCCAGGACCTTCTGGTGGTCGTACTGCCGAGGCAACAGTGCGTGGGAACGCAGCGCCACCTTCCTCAAAAAATCACCTCACGGGCGAATGAACACGACTCGATCATGATCGCATCCCCAGCAAACCCACCATCGACCAGCCGTGCCAATGCCACGGAGGTTGAAACTCGAGCTGACAGATGATCTACGCAGCAGCCTGCCGCCCATGACCAGCGCGAGCACCCCGCGAGCCGGTCACACCAGCCCTTTTACCTGCGACTTCAAGATGGCAACAGTTCAGTGCGCACCATCACGGCAATCGACAAGGGGCAATCGAATTCCTGACCAGCCTCAACAGCGGTTCACCGCGCAGGCTGCGGCAGCGCGCGGCGCCGTTACCGCCTTCCCGCCAGGTCGTGCGCACAACGCCCCCCGACACCTGGAACCCCGGCGTTGTCATGGCAGATCCCTTCCGGGACTCCGCGGGCAGAGGCGGGTGGCCAGGACCTCGGACGGGACTCGTCCGCCACCTGCCACACATGACACCGCCACGGCCCACGCCCCACTCGCTCCCCATTCCGCCGTCAGGTGTGGGAGAGCGCGAAGGAGACCAGGAAGCCGCTCACGGTGATCAGCCCGATGGCCAGGTGGGCGTCCTCGAACGCCTCAGGGATCATCGTGTCGGCGATCATCGCGAGGATCGCCCCGGCCGCCACCGCCGTCACCGCGGCGATCACGGCGGGGGAGAAAGAACCGACCACCGTGTAACCGAGGACCGCCGACACCGTGCTGGCCGCGGCGATCGCCCCCCAGACACCGAAGACGTAGCCCCGGCCGCGGCCGGCCTTCTTCATGCCCGCCGAACTGGACAGTCCCTCGGGCACGTTGCTGATGAACACCGCCGCCACGGTCACCAGACTCACCGCGCCACCATCCAGCATGCTCACCCCGATCACCGCGGACTCCGGCACCCCGTCCAGCAGCGCGCCCAGCGCAAGCGCCATCCCGGAACCGCCCTGCTCGGCCTCCGACGGCTGCCCCTCCGCTCGCCCGTGACCGGAGCGCTTGCGGTGCCGGGCGCCCCGGCGGGCCAGCCACACGTTGCCCCCGGTGTAGGCCAGCGCGCCAACAAGCGTGCCGACGGCCGCGGGAGCGAGTCCTGCCTGCTCGTACGCCTCCCCGACCAGCTCGAAGGAGACCGCTGAGATCAGCACACCGGCACCGAAGGCCATCACGGTCGCGATCACCATCTGCGGGACCCGCAGCCCGTAACCCAGCGCGGCACCGAGCAACAGAGCCGAGCCCGCCACGAGCCCCCACAATCCAGCCTGTGCTACTTCAGCCATGCCGACCCGTCTACCCGCCATGGATGTGGATCAACGGGCGACCAGCGCGGCTATGCGGGATTGGGCGCCTGACCCCTTGTCCGGCAGGCCCACGTACAAGGCATTCCCAGCACTGATCCTGACGCAATCCTCGGCCAAGGAGACTCAGCCATGCACGATCTGGCCCACCTGCTGGAAGACGCGATGAACCGGCGCCACATGAGCGCCGAAGCCGTGGCCCACGCTACGGGCATTCGCACCCCTCGCATCAAAGCCTTCCTCAAAGACGGGGCCGAAGGCCCCATTCACCCAACGCGGGAAGAACTCGAGGAACTCGCCACGCTCCTGGTTCTCCCGCAGGAAGAAGCGCTCGGAGCCACCCGGCCGCACCCGAGCCGCGCAGCGCACGACCCTGTGCCGAGCTGAGACCCAGCGCGCCCCTGACGGGGTCGTAAGCGCGGAAAGAGTGACGACCCATCCGGGACCGCTCTTCCCGTCGGACGAGCGGGACAAGATCGCCGAGTGTCTCGGAGCTCTACGGACGAGCGGCTGAACGCCGGATGCCCTGCCGCTACGGCCGCGACGCCGCTCGGGTCTGGGTCTCCTCGTGGGCGTGCGGGTACTTTGCGGTGCGGTGCTGGAAGGCGAGCACCTTGGGGTTCTGGACGACGCCACGGCGGATCTCGATGGCGTGCCGGATCGTGTCGTCGGCGTCCCAGCCGTCGGGGCCCTGGAGCACGACGTCCAGATACGGCAGGAGGGCCTCGCTGTTCTCCCAGGTCGCGGAGTTCCACAGGTAGGAGGGGCTGTGGTCCACCGCGTAGTACCTGACGTGGTCGCCGACGGTGAACATCGGGTCGGTGAAGGTGGTGGGCCGGGCCCAGTCGAAGCCCATGCCCTCGTCGCAGGAGACGTCGATGACCAGGGTGCCGGGGGCCAGCTTGGGCAGGTCCTCGTCTATCAGGAACATCAGCGGCGCGTCGGTGTCCTGCAGCACGCAGTTGACGATGATGTCGTGCCCGGCGAGGAACTCGGCCAGCGGCAGCGGGCCGTCCTCGGTGAGGGCGACACTGCGTCGCGGGTCGAGGGTATCGGCTTTGTCGTGGTCGAAGTGGACGATCCGCGCGGAGTGGATGGGGGAGCTGACGGCAGTGACGCCACGCGCGGTGAGCACGTCGACGTCGTGCACGCCCAGGGCGCTGAGCGCGGTCACTGCGCCGCGGGCGGTCGCGCCGAAGCCGATGACGACGGCGCGCTGCCGCCGCCCGTAGTCGCCTGTCACGCCAGTCAGTTGCATGGCGTGCAGGACCGAGGAGTACCCGGCCAGCTCGTTGTTCTTGTGGAAGACGTGCAGGTTGAAGGCGCCGCTGCGGGACCAGTGGTTCATCGCTTCGAAGGCGATCAGGGTCAGCTGCCGGTCGATGGCGGTCTGGGTGAGCCTCTCGTCCTGGACGCAGTGCGGCCAGCCCCACAGGACCTGACCCTCGCGCAGTTCCGCCAGGTCTTCGTGGAGTGGTTTGGCCAGCAGGATGACATCGCAGTCGGCGATGAGTTCCTCGCGCGTGCGGAAGCCCGCGACGAGCGGCGCGAGCCGGCTGTCCGGGACGCCGAAATGCTCGCCGTAGTTTTCCTGGAGATAGATGCGCTTGCGGAGTCCGGCGTCGATGCGGTCGAAATGAGCGGGGTGAACGGGCAGACGATGCTCGTTTTCCTTGCGGGTCTGCGACATGATTCCGAGCTTGAGCTGCTGCAAAATGCCCCTTTGGTTGCTTCCTGTTTAGCACACAGGGGCAATCCGGCAGCCCGTCGCGACGGGCGGGGCCAGGGGAGGGTTGCTCTGGGCTGCCACGGCGCAGGCGGTGCCTGCCGAGGTCGATTCCGCAAGCTGGCCCGCCTTCCCGCACGGCAGGTCCGGTGCCCGGCACCGCGTGTGCCGGGCACGCTGTCACCTGTGCGGATGCCGTTGCGGCCCTGCTGGTACCCCTCACAGCGCGGACTCCCACGCCGTCGCCAGGATCGCATCAGGGCCGCGCGTGCCACCGGCCTGCGCAACCTCCCCCTGCACCACACCGCCCTGAACAAGCTCTGGCCGGAGATCGTCCAGATCGCGCTCGACCTGCTGCTGGACGCCGATGCTCGCCCTGACCGGTAGCGCGACGTGCTGGGAGCCAGCCAGGCGTGCGGTGAGGTACTGGGCTGTATTTTGTCCTCGGCCCGAGAGCGCGGTTAGGCCGGCGGCCGCGGCGCGGGTCAGGAGCTGGCCGAACCAGGCGAGGTAGTCCTCGCCCACCTGGAAGCCGTCGGTGGTCCGCGCCCGTTTCCCTTCGCGTGCGGGTATGCGAATGGCGTTGGGATAGGGGATGCCGGACTTGTCTTTGATCGCCTCGTCGGCGTTTCCGGGGGCACCCGGTGTGCGGAGGGGAAGCAGCGCTGAATCCGCCCGGCAACAGCTCAAGGACCTCTGCGCCCGCTGCGAGGACATCGCGACCACCACCCGGCTCGCCCGCGGCTTCGCCACGGTCCTGCGACGTCGTGACGGTCACCGCCGCACCGAGTGGCTCGACCAGGCCGAGCAGAGCGAGATCAAGGACCTCCACGTCTTCGCCAACGGCCTGCGCAAGGAACACGCCGCCGTCACCCTCGGCCTCACCGTGCCCTGGAGCTCCGGCGCCGTCGAGGGACACGTGAACCGGATCCAAGATACTCAAGCGCCGGCACTACGGCAGTGCCGGGTTCGATCTCCTCAAGCGCCGTGTTCTCCTCGCCAGTTGACAGGCTTCACGGAAAGGGCTGAAGAGCCTCAGTTCGGCCTTGAGCAATTTTCCGTGAAGCGAACGGGCAGCACGACTTCTACTCGATGAGTACGTTCAGCTCCATGTGGGCTACAGGCTCATGCACTTACGTGTGGAAGCTGCCGCCGGTCCAACCGGCGCTGCCGCCATAGTCGCCACCGCTGCCGTAGTCGCTGCTGTATCCGCCGGTCGGCCCGCGCCCCCTGCCCGATTCCCTGCTCTTGGACACCGGATTCTCCTCCAGGTATCGAACGGCAGGATCGGGTCGCCCGCTGCGGCGGGCTACGTTGATGATGCTCCAGGTCAGGCCGTGGTCCCTGAGATCAGCGGAGTGATGAACTGCGAGGTAGGCGGCGTAGAGCAGCTCTCCATCGGGGTCGACCGCCTTGTAACGGTCCCACTGCTGGGTGAGGTAGAAGAAGACCACACGATCCCGTTGCCGCTCAGGCGCAAACCCCGCCTCGATAGCGGCCGCGATGGCCTCCTCGGCTTCACGGGTCCGAAGGAGGGCGATTTCGCACAGGCGCTCCCGCGCAACGCCTGGAGGCAGCGCACGCAACACGCGCCTGTACTTGTCAGCCAGATCGGCCCTGGACATCTGAGTACCGCGGACCACGGCTTCCACAGTGCCCGCCTGGGTGAAATCGAGCAGGTCCAGGCGGTCCTTCGCTACGGCCAACAGCACGTTCCTGCCCCAGTCCGACGGGTCGAGGTGCGGATTCGCGACAGCCGTATCGGTCACGATCCGGCCGGGCAGAAAGGTGTCGTCACTCCACTCCGCCACCAGCTTGGCCAGGACCAACGGCTGATCCGTGGTGGACAGGAACCGCTCCAAGGCAGGGCGACGGGGCGAGTCGAAGGAAACGCACATCATCAATTGATCGACGATGCCCTCCGGCCGAGTCCACGGCTGGCCCGCGACCGGATCATGGTCGAGGAACCGAACGAGTCGAGGAGGTGATCCCCCTAACAGCAGGGGCGCGACGACCGATGACCATGTCCTGTCGTCTTCGTCCTGTCTGCCGCCGCACTGCAACAAGCACTGGTAGATCACATCGCCCGCCGCTTGAGGGTCTTCGCATGCCTCGGCCAACGCTTCGAAAGCCCTGCTGGCGGCCGGTTGTACCGAGCTCGCCGCGATCCGGACAAGCGCGGCCGCAGCTGGAGAGGGCTTGTCCCGGTGCAACTCTTTGGCCAGGCGCGTGACGGCGGACGAGGCCAAGGGCCGCTTGAGGATCACGGCTCCGCCCGTACCCCATCGTTCCCAGCACCGCATCCTCGATGCCGACGTCATCCGGCCATTGTGGGCCGTCCATCTCGCACATTCCAGATCCGGCGTACAGCCTGGCCTGATCCCGTCGCCACGGGTAAGGCGACCGCAAACCCGCATCTGGACGAGCGTCAGCGGCGGCTGCTGATGGGGGCCGAGGCACGGCTCCTGGGACACGGCGGTATCGGGGCGGTCGCGCGGGCGGCCCAGGTAAGCGAGACGACGGTCCGCAAGGGTGTGGACGAGCTGGAGGCCGGCGTAGGCCAAGAAGGCGCGTATGCCGGACGGGCAGGGAACTCTGTACGGACAGCTCAGAGATCCGGGCGGATCATGGCTCGGCCGTTCCGCCGCCGACGAACTCGCCTCGGTCGTGGTGAGTTGGGCATGCGGCGGCTACGGTGGCCGAATGTCTGTTCAACACACCAGTGAGGTCGATCGGGTCGCGGCTGCCTGGCGGAAGGTGACCGGCTGGCTCGCCAAGCATGCGCCCGTCTCCCACGCTTCTCTCCTTGCTCCTGCGACGGAGGAGCAGATCGCCGCGGCCGACTCCCGCCTGAGGCATGCCGTCGGCTTCGGGCTGCCCACGGAATTGGCGGCGCTGTGGCGGCTGTGCGGCGGTGTGGAGCACCAGTACATCGAGGCCAATGAGGAAGCCGGCGAGGTCGGTTCGGGGGCGTTCCTGCCGGGCGGGGTTCTGCTCGGTCCGGAGGATGCGCTCCGGCCGCGGCTGCCGGAGGTCGGGCGCGGCGATATGTGGGGCTCCGCGGTGGTGCCTTGGCTGACCGGCGACGAGGCAGGACCCGAGTCGGGGCTCTACGTGGGCGAGGACGGCGTCGGCTCCTGGTCGCTGCCGGACAATCTCGCGTGCGACAAGCCCGAGTATCCGTCGATCGCCGCCTATCTCGAGGCCGTTCACCGCACGCTCATCGAGGGGCCGGCCGACGCCATGGGCCCCGATGTGCCCGGCCTGGTGTGGGGCTGTCTGATCTGGGACGACCCCGAGGCTCCTCTGCTGGACGATGCGTTGGAGCACTGGCACCCCGTCCACTGAGCGCGTCGCTGCCCGGGACCCGCCTGGCTGACGGGCCCCGGGCAGGCGTGCGGTGGCTACGGCTTCTTCATCTCGCAGACGAGCGTCGCCGCACCGGTGTTGCAGCCCTTGAACCACGAAACGCCCGGGTCGATGGCGAACGCGTCGCCGTCGATGACCCGCATTTGCGCCAGGAACTCATTGCCGTACTTGTTCATCGCACCCTGGTTGACGTACCCCGACATCGAGGAACGGCCGCACTTCTCGCTGAATGTCGGCGCGTCGTAGCGCGTGTCGTCCAGGAGGTGCTCACTGCCGTCGTCGGCCTTCGCCGCCACGGTCTGGATGCACTCGCCGCCGCCGGCCGTGCCGGCCGGGTTCAACCCGCCGGCGGTAGCGGGCAGGCCGACGGTCTCGTACGTCGAGGCGAACGGAACCTCGTCGCAGTTCACCTTGTCCGGATTGGGCAGGGGGACCTGCGGGCGGAACTCCGGATGCAGGAACGTCTTCGGATGCGCCACGAACCCCTTGGTCGGAACGTACCCGTCGGCCCTGGTGCCGCCGTAGTAGCCGCAGACGCGGTTTCGGATCTTCTTCTTCGTCCAGGTGGAGTTCACCCGGCCGTTGTCCGCGTCGGGTCGGTAGTGCAGCGGCTTGCCGACGGTCCCCAGGTTTTTGACCGCGGACTTGTTCTGCACCATCCACAGGTGAGCCGCGGCAGCCGGGTAACGGGCGGCGTCCATCTGGTACTTGGGGACGTACTGCGTCAGCACACATCCCGGCACGCCGTAGGAATCGACCTTGTCGCACCGCACATCGATGCCGGGTGAGCGCGCACTGCCCCCGTCGATCTCGTCGTCCTTGCCCTCGACCGGGACGTATTCGCTCTCCGGGTTGAAGATGAACCAGACCGGCAGCTTCCTGGACAGGCCGGCGTCGGAGGGGCCCACGCCGTCGGTGGAGCCGTCCCACTTGTGCGAGGCGGTACCGGTGGCCATGTGGGAGTCGACCGGGGTGGCGTTGCCGCCGCCCTTCCAGCTGAGGTCGCCGTAGAAGTCGAAGTTCCGCACGTCCCTGCTGTCAGTGGCACCCTCGCAGGCACCGCTGAAGCACATCGAGTCCATGTGGGCGATGGGGTTGCCGTCGCCGAACAGCACGGACCTGTCGTGCCCGGGGAAGTCGTTGAAGACCGGGTTCAGCTGAATCCACGTCTTGATCGTCCCGTCGTGCCGGTCGGTCTTGACCTGGAAGGCGATCTCGAACCGTGCGTGGCGCTCCTCGGTCTTGACGCCGTTGAGGTAGTACTCCTTCGTGTAGTTCAGGTCGTAGAAGACGCAGGCCTCGTTGCGGGTGATCAGCGACTTCTGGGCCTCCCCGAACAGCGAGGGCTGGCACCAGGATCCGGTGACGATCGGATCGGGGTAGGACGGGGCGCGCAGCTTGCGCTGCTGGGCCAGTTCCTTGGCGGCCTTGCGGGTTCCCGCCAGCGACCGCTTGTCCTTGGCCTTGATGGTGACCGTCTCATGGCCCTTGCGCAGGGTGCGCGAGGCGCTGCCCTGCTTCCAGTCGGCGATGCGCTGCGGCTCGTTGAGGTACGCCGCGACGTCGGAGGTCAGATCCGGCTGCGGCAGCTTGATGTCGATCTTCTGGGCGCGGTTGTAGTTCCGGTTCCCGGCGGTGAACCCGTAGTCCTTGATCGGGCCCACGTTGCCCGCCCGGTCCACGGTGCGCGTCTGCGTCACGTGGTTGCCGTCGGCGGCCGGGGTCGCGGTGTAGGAGGCTTCGGGTGCTGGGGCCCGGGTCGTCGCCGTGGTGGTACGGACAGCTGCCCAGCCGTAGTTGTCGGCGTCGTCCTCGTACGGGTCGAAGCGGTACTGGACCTCGTAGGGAGACGCGTCGCCGGTCGTGACGTCGAAGCGGCCCTCGATTCCGGCCCCGCCGCCGCCCCAGTTCTCCGGGTAGGTCGAGGAGACGATCTGCTTCGGCTCCACGGGGGCGGTGGTGTCCACCACGAACTGCGTCCAGGGAGACCAGTTCAGGTTGTAGTGGGTGCCGTCGTAGGAGTTGGTCCGGAACTTGTAGGTCTTGCCGTCCTGGAGCTGCCCGGCCGGGACGGTGACACTGGCCGGCTTCCCGGACGCGACGAAGTCCGAGACCAGCAGGCCCTCACCGGTTGGCGTGGTGATGGGGGTGTTGGTGGCGGCGTCGTAGACCTGGAAGGTGCCGTTGACGGTGTCGCCGTCGGCGTCGGTGAAGGTGTCCCGCAGCGTGGGCGTGGTGGTGTTGACTGCCCACACGCCCGCGTACGACCTGAACGGCGCGCCGGCCTGACGGTCGGCGCCGTCGGAGGGCCGGTAGTTGTAGGTCACGGTCAGCTTCGGTTGATTGGCCGTGCTGTTCCCGGAGTTGACGCGCTTCCAGCCACGGGTGTCGTCGTTGGCGGCGCGCAGACCCATGTAGCCGCGGGTGGCTTTGGCCGAGGCCCAGGTCTGCACGAGGGCGTCGACGTCGGCGTTGATCCAGCCGTCGGGCTGGGTGCCGGTGCAGTCGGGGTTGCCGCGGGTCTGGGTGGAGGAGTGGTACTGCTGGTTCCAGGTGGGCTGGCTGGTCCAGCGCGAGGACGTACCGGCCGCGGTGGTGTCCCAGACGGTCCACGACTGGTTGGCGCAGTCGGTGTTGCCGGAGTGGAAGTTCCACAGCGCCAGGTTCGTGTCGACGATCAACGCATCCTGGATCGGCGTGGTGTTCCAGTGGATGAAGGACCGGGCGGTGCGGGGCGTGCCGTCGGCGTTCTTGGTGCCGGGGTTGCCGAAGTCCAGTTCCGTGTCGGTGGACAGGTCCGTGGTCTCGCCCTGCTGCACGTAGGTGTCGAACGTGGCCGCCAGAGCCGAGGTCGAGGGGTCGACGGTGACTGGGTACCGCGTCCTCGGGTCGCCGAGGAACTTCGCGCTGGGGGTGACGACCAGATCGATACGGCCGTTGCCCTTGTCGACGACCTTCATTCCGACGCGGGCCTTGCGGGTGTGCTCGCCGGACGCCTCGTCGACCGTCGCGTCCCACATGACCGGCGCGGGCATCGTGGCCCGCACCGCGCCCGTCCTGGCGTCGGAGAAGGCGACGGAACCGTCGTCGTTGGCCCTGGCCTTCAGGCCCTTGGCCTTGACCGGGAGCGTGTAGGAGTAGGCGCCGTCCGGTCGCCGGCCGATCTCGACGAACTGCTCGAACCCGGTGCGGGTGGCCTCGACGATCAGGTCCGCACCGGGCACCGCCCCCGGGTAGCGGGCGGTGGTGCCGTCGAGTTCGGGTTCCGGCAGGCCGCCCTTCCATTGCAGCGTCACGCTCTCTTCACCGGAGCCGAGCGTTACCAGGTCCCGTGCCGCGGCCTTCTTGGCGGTGGCGAGCGAACCGGGGACGGTGCCGCCCTTTCCGGCCAGGCGCAGGCCATTGGGGTGTGCCTTCGCCTGCACAGAGCCGTCGGCGGACTTCGTCAGGGTGGCGTCGACGGTACGCCACTTGCCGCCCCGCCAGACCCGCTCGGGGCCGGGCGTCATCGTGGCGGTGAGCGTTCCGTCGGGGTTGGCGACGGTGATCGAGTCGGGGGTGGTCTCGTCGGTGACGACCACCTTCTTGCCGGTCTTCCGCGCCTCCAGGATCGCCCATGCCTTCGATCCCTTGGCGTGGGCGGCTGCCCATGCCATATCGCCCTTGAGCAGCTCGGCCTCGGACGGCTGTATGGCCTCGGCGGAGGCAGGCGGGTCCGCGGGGGCGGGGGCCGCCGCAGCCTGGCCGGTGAGGGCGACGCCAGCTTCGGTGGTCAGTAACAGCACGGTTGCTACGGCGAGTTGCGAGAGGCGTCTGCGTCTGGCTCTGTGCCCTGATGTGGGCGGTTGCGCCTGGGTCTGCACGGTGTGAGTCCGGTCCTTCCCGTGTATGAAGTGAACTCCTGTTCGAAAGCGCACGGTGTAGAACCTAGGAAGGGGGAGACTCGTACTGCACGGGGATTTCGAGCCAGTCCTGATTATGACGAGGCGGTGGCGGTCGGAATCGTTGAAAGCACTGCGCATCCCGAACGCAAACGTAAGTTGAATCACACGGATGTACTGACGGCTCAGAGATCCGGGCGGATCTTGCTGCCGATGTGCGCGAGCCGGATCGCCCGTTCCTCCGGGACCAGGCGGAAGTGGATGCGGCCCATGCCCGGCGTGAAGCGGGCGTGCAGCTCGAAGAGGCGCCGCTCGCCGTCGAAGTCGGTGAACCAGCAGAACTCTCTGCGTGTCTGGCTCTCCGGGGTGACCTTGGTCTGCCATTCCGCTTCGTGCCTTGCAGCGGTTCGGTGGAGACGAGCGGGGTGGTGAAGGCCGCGACTAACGAGCTCGTGCGTGGTTGTGGGTGAGACGTCGAGGGCCTCTGCAAGGCTGAGTGTTCAACTCTGCCGTGCCGGGATCAGGTCCGCGGTCTGCTGGTGGGACAGCAGGCTGGCGACGGCCCGGACGATGTCGCTCATGTGCTCGCGGCGGCCGAGGTGACGGGCCAGCGCCCGCCAGTTCTTCAGGTGGGCGATGCCGTGCTCGACACGGATACGTCGGGAGGAGTGTGCCTTGCGCTGTCGCTCGTGCAGTGCCCGGACGCCACCTGCTGGACGGAGGTGGCCCGCGCTCTGGACGCTGTAGAGCTCCGCCGGCCCTCCGGCATCACCCACGAGGTGGTGTTCCGGCGGTGCCCCGACTGCCAGGAGCACAACATCGTCCGCGAGGTGCGGTTCCTGCGGGAGGCGTACGCCTTGTCAGCCCGCACACGATCGGGTCGAGCGCGTGGCCGGCCCGGCCCGATGCGGGGCACGCGAACCCACAGGTCGTAGACCCGGCCCCACGGCCCGTACTCGACGGGCACGTCCCGCCACGGAGCACCGGTCCGGACCAAAACCGTATGCCGTCGATCAGACGCCGTCGAGACCAGACGGGCGGCCACCCCGTCTACACGGCCTAACTGGTCGTTTCAGAATGCCGCCCGAATCCTCCGGAGGCAGATGATGCTGCAGGCGAGTTGGAGGAGACCTTGGTGGAGGTCGGCGCGTCGCTCGTAGCGGATGCGCAGTCGTTTGAACTGGTGCAGCCAGGCGAATGTGCGCTCGACAACCCAGCGCACCTTGCCCAGTCCGGAACCGTGGTTGGCGCCACGTCGGGCGATCAGCGGTTTGATGCCGCGCTTCCACAGCAGGCGGCGGTACTTCTCGAAGTCGTAACCCCGGTCGGCATACAGGCACCGGGGCTTCCGGCGGGGGCGTCCCCGCAGACCCCGAATCGACGGGATGGCGTCGAGTAGCGGCAGGAGCTGGGTGACGTCATGGCGGTTGCCGCCGGTAAGTGTGACGGCGAGCGGGGTTAGTTCTGCAATCGGCGCCAGGCCGTCACACCGGAGCAACCCACGACAGTGCTCGGTACGTCACGCCAGGCCACGCCCTTGCGCAGGACGTAGATGATGCCGGCCAGTGCGACCCGGTCCGGCACGGGGAGACGCCCGGGGTGGCGATGTCGTCGCGCGGGTCGTGCTGGCAGCAGCGGGGCTATCGGGGTCCCACAGCTCGTCGAGGACAAGGTTCATGGTCACGATGCTGAAGACTGCCAGAGAATCCGGTTGAGCCCTCCGGGCCAGCTCGACATACTCCCCGCATGACCAGCACCGGGACCAGAGCCGCCGAGCAGGGATGGGACGGTCCCTGGTATCGCGTCCGAACAGATCGGTTCCAGGCATCATTCCTGCCCAGTGCGGGCGAGCCCCTGGACGCCGTCTGCAACGTCGACGTCGAGGTCCGGCTGACAGCGGACGAGTCACGTTGGAGCGCGACCGTGTTCACTCTTGCTGAGGTCGAACGCCTCATGGAGAAGGATTCCCGAACCGGCGAGGCCCTGAATGGCCGCTACTTCTGGTGCTCCGACGGCCTCATCGTTCGAGACGCAGGCATCGATAACATCACGCAGGTGCTGACCGGCCTGCTCAATTGTGGTGACTTCACACAGGTCCTTCAGCGGCTCAACGACGACTGACCGTCCGCCCCATTCTGAAACGATCAGTAAGGGGCTGCCGCAGCTGTACCGGTTCTCCGTCAGGTGTTCGGCGGCCGTGGTGCACGGCCAGGCCGTGCCGCATGCCCTGCACTTTCAGTCGGTCCAGGGAAGGTGGGAGTCGGGAAGACGGATCGGGCGCGGCTTCCAGTCCACGTGTGGGGCCCTTCTCGGTGCGGGCGGGGGTGCGGTGGGCGGCGCGTGGGTGGGCGCGGTAGAACAGCAGTGAGGCCGGGGAACGCTGCCTGTTTCCCGGCCTCGCCTGCGGCTGTCGGCTACGCGTGCGGCACCGGTTCGCCGCTGAGGAGGGCGACCACCTGGCGCAGGTGCCGGGCGCCGTGGACGGCGACCCCGATCCGCTGCCAAGCGTCCTGGCTGTTCTCGTCGGGCACGACCGCCATGAAGTAGCCGTTGCGGAAGGCGGCGTTGACCGAGCTGCGGACGGCCGGGCCATGGTCGGTGCGGAGGCTGCCATCGGTGCAGAGTTCGCCGAGCAGGACAAGGAGCACCACCTGTCGAATGCCGCTCTCCGATCGGCCCGTTTCACCGCTCTCGGAGCCGTTGGTGCTCCCGAGCCCGTCGCGGCTCGCAACCTCGACCGGCTCACTGACGACGGGTTCCGAGGGCCTGGTCGACGGCCTGGTACTCGTGACGGACGGCGCCCTTCCGTCTCCGGTCGTACCGGCTGCCCCTCTGAGCATCGTCAGCCAGGAGCGCCCGAGGACTTCCCTGTTCGGGCGGTGCGCAACATAACCGACGATCGCCGGTCAGCCAAACCGGCGATCCTCCGGACTATTGATGTCGTTCGCACCGGCTACTTGGCGGTGGGCCTGGAGCGGACAGCGCCTTCCTGGTGCCCAGGCGTCCTCTAGCGCCTGTTCAGCGCGCAGGATCAGACCCGTGAATCCAAGAAAGGCACGAACCACGCCCAACGGCCATCCCCTCGCCACCGGCGGCGGTGGATTCTGCACCACCTCGTAAGGAACACTCATGCGCCTTTTTGCGATACCCCCTGCCCAAAAACCGAGTCGCGCGCACTGGCCGCAGTGCTTCCCCCGCCGTGGACGTCTTCAAGTGGCTGACCGCGTCGGCGTCAGCGCTTCCTCACTCGCCCGGCGCTTCCCGCACTGCTTCCAGACATCGGGTGCGGCTGCCAACGACTGCATAGAAACCGCCTTCGCCATCTCAGACCTGGAGGGCGAGCCGACGCGCGCTGCCCGGCATCCGTAGCGATACGTCGAGCTGCGGCTTGACCACGGATCTCATCGCCATCTTCAGCACAGCCGCGGGCGGTGCGCGAGCCTCGTGCTCCAGGGACGCCGCCGAGTACCTCGGTCTGTCGCCCCACACCCTGTACGTCTGGCGGCATCGGCGCCAAGGACCGCCCAGCTTCCGCATGGGGCCGCGCGGTCGCGTCATGTACCGGCTGGAAGCGCTCGACGCCTGGATCCGCGAACAGGAACAGGCCGACTCGCGCTCCAACACCGTCCTGAGCCCTCTGGAGGCGGCACCGCAGACCCGCTCTGACTAGCGGGAACGCACCGCCCGCTACGGCAAGGGCTCGCGGTACCGGGTCGCAGGTATCCCAGGCGGCCGGGACAAGTCGTTCGACACGCTCGAAGACGCCAAGGCATGGCTGCGCAGGGCCAGCACCGACAGCGAACGCGGCGAGTTCGTCGACCCCCGCGATGGCTCCATCACGCTGGACGACTACGTGACCCGCTTCTGGCAGACGGGAGTTCGTGGGGCGCCCGGCACGGTCAAACGCATCGACGAACGCGTCCGCCTCCACATCCGGCCCCAGCTGGGCACCGTCGCTCTGCGAGACATCAGCCCAGCGGTTCTGCGAGGCTACATCGCCGCGCTGGAGAAGGAATGCTCGCCGCGGTACGTCCGGCAGATCCTCACCACGCTCTCGAACATCTTCGAGACCGCCATCGACGACAAGCGGCTGGCGCGCAACCCGGTGCGGGCCAAGTCCGTGCGCTGGCCCAAGGTGCCGGAGGACCAGAGGGAAGCCTGGCCGCTGGAGACCGCGCAGCGCGTACGGGACGCGATCAACGCGCGCTACCGCATCGCGGTCGTGGTCGCGCTGGGCTGTGGCCTACGGCAGGGCGAAGTGTTCGGCCTGTCCCCGGAGGACGTCGACTTCGCCCGCGGAGTTCTGCGTATCCGCCGACAGGTACAACTCCTTCATGGGCGCTTGTACTTCACCCTGCCGAAGGGCGGCAAGACTCGCGTCGTAGACATGCCTCCGTCGGTCGCTGCGGCGCTGGCCCAGTACTTCATGGAGTACCCCGCGGTCGAGGTCGAGCTGCCGTGGGGCGGCCCGGAGCCCGATCGGGAGACGAAGAAGTACAGCGCCTCGCTGTGCCCATCCGTTTTGGCGTTTCAGCTCGGAAGACCACTACTTTCCGTGATCATCGGCGTTCCCAGGCGCCACCACAGCGGCGAGGCTCTCGTACGCCAACACCTCAGGATCGCAGTAGACCGCCCCGAACGGAGCACGGCTCATTCTCCCCAGATTCTCCCCAGCGGCCTCAGACCCGTCGGCCACGCCTGTGATCGCAGCTGTACGCGCTCCGGGCAACAGCTTCCGCGGCGATTACTCAGAGCCAGTCCCGCCGCTTGAAGATGACGTACAAACCGGTACAGACGACCCCCATCAGTGCGATCGCGAAGGGGTATCCGAACGCCCAGTGCAACTCCGGCATGTGTGTGAAGTTCATGCCGTAGATCGTCCCGACCAGCGTCGGAGCGAACAGGATCGCCGCCCACGACGAGATCTTCTTGATCTCCTCGTTCTGCTCGAACCCCGCCTCCGCCAGCGCCCGCATCTCGGCGTTCTGCTGCTGCGTGACCAGCGTGGCGTTCACCGTGAGGATCTCCGTCAGGGCCTGGCGGAACGTGTCGACGCGTTCGCTGGTGTGGGTGACGTGGTCGGCCACGTCCCGCAGGTAGCGCTGTAGCTCCTCGTCGGTGCCGTACTTGGCGAAACCCGCCATCAGGCCGTGCAGCATGCCGACCAGGGGGCGGGTGGCGCGCTGGAACTCGACCATCTCGCGGGAGAGTTCGTAGATGCGGCGCGAGACCTCGGGGTCGCCGCGGAACACCTCGGTCTCGATCTCGTCGATGTCGTTCTGCACGCCCGCGACCACCGGCGCGTAGCCGTCGACGACCGCGTCGAGTATCGCGTACAGCACCGCCTCCGGGCCCAGTTTCAGCAGCTCCGGCGACTCCTCCATACGGCGGCGTACGGCCGACAGGTCCGGCGCCGCGCCGTGGCGGACCGTGATCACGAAGTCGGGACCGACGAACACGTGCAGTTCGCCGAACTCGACCTCCTCGGGGGCGTCCAGGTAGCGCGCGGCCCGCAGGACGACGAACAGCGTCTCGCCGTAGCGCTCCAGCTTCGGGCGCTGGTGGGCCTCCATCGCGTCCTCTACCGCGAGCGGGTGGAGGTCGAACTCCGCGGCCAGCGAGTGGAGTTCGCCGTCCGTGGGACGGGCCAGGCCGATCCATGCCATGCCGGCCGGCTGCTCGCGCAGCTCGCGGTAGGTGTCGGCCAGGGTGGCGGGGGAGGAGACGCGGACGCCGTCGCGGTAGAGGGCCGCCTCGACGACGCTCGCCACCTCGGCCCGCCCCTCCCGGTCCGATGGGGCGTCGGCGCCGGGAGGCTGCGGCGCGGGCGGCTGCACCGGGGCGGCCAGGGCCCGGCGCCAGACCGACCTGCGAGAGGTGTGGTTCGCCGACCGCGAGGGCCGGGCCGGCTCGTTCTTCTCGGCGGGGCGGGCGCGTCGCTGGGGCATCGCGGATGCCTCTCGGTCGAGCGTACGTACGGGTGATCACGCAGCGGGACACGGGCAGCATACGCGGCGCACGCGCATCCCCCTCGAAAGTCGCGGCCAGAAGCTGTCCGCAAGCCCGGCTACCGTCCCCCTCATGACGAACACCAAGCGGAGCGTCCCCCGCACGGCCCCTCACCTCGGCCCCCGGGCTCTCAACCGCGCCACCCTGGACCGGCAGTTGCTGCTGCGCCCCGCCCGGATGTCCGTCGCGGCGGCCGTCGAGCACCTGGTCGGCCTCCAGGCGCAGAACGTCAAGCCTCCGTACTACGCGCTCGCCGCCCGCCTCGACGGGTTCGCCCCCGAGGCGCTGTCCCGGCTGATGGCCGACCGCGAGGTCGTCCGTATCGTCACGATGCGTTCCACCATCCACACCCACACCGCGGACGACTGCCTCACCCTGCGCCCGCTGGTGCAGCCCGCGCGGGACCGGGAGCTGGTGAACTTCCGCACGGGACTCGCCGGTGTCGACCTGGACCGGCTCGCCGTCCTCGCCCGCGATCTCGTCGAGGCCGAGCCCCGCACCATGAGGCAACTGCGCGAGGCACTGCTTGAGGAGTGGCCCGATGCCGATCCGCAGGCCCTGGCCGTCGCCGCCCGGTGCCGGCTGCCGCTGGTGCAGGTGACCCCGCGCGGTCTGTGGGGCCGCAGCGGGCAGGTCCGGCTCACGACCGCCGAGCACTGGCTCGGCCGCCCCGCCGAACCGGCCCCGGCGCCCGACGTGGTCGTCCTGCGCTACCTCGCCGCCTTCGGCCCGGCTACCGTGCGGGACATGCAGACCTGGGCCGGACTGACCCGGCTGCGCGACGCCTTCGAGCGCCTCCGGCCGCGGCTCGTCACCTTCCGGGACGACAGCGGCGCCGAGCTCTTCGACCTCCCGGACGCCCCCCGGCCCGACCCGGACACGCCTGCCCCGCCGCGCTTCCTGCCCGAGTTCGACAACCTGCTGCTGTCCCACGCCGACCGCACCCGCGTCGTCCCGCCCGAGTACCGGGGCCGCTCCTGGCAGGGCAACATCGCCTACTCCACGCTCCTCGTCGACGGCTTCCTCGCGGGGCTGTGGCGGCTGGCGGAGGACGCGCTCGTGATCGAGCCCTTCGGCCGCCTCACCCAGGCGCAGCGCGATGACGTCACTGCCGAGGGGGAGCGGATACTGCGGGTGATGCACCCGGAGTCGTCGTACGACATCCGGTTCGGTGTCGTACGCCAGTAGGGCGGTGCCGGGACGAACGGCACGGACACATGGAGAGGGGGCGTTGCGGGCCGCTCGTGGAGGCCCGCAACGCCCCCTGGTCTTTCACCTGAGGGGTACTCAGGAGCTAGTGGATGGTCACGAGTTGACCTGCGTCGTGACCAGGTTCGAGAAGGTGGTCAGCCGGGTGTAGACACCCGGGTAACCGGCCTGGGCGCAGCCCTCGCCCCAGGAAGTGATGCCTGCCAGGACGCCCCCGATGAGCAGGGGGCCGCCGCTGTCGCCCTGGCAGGTGTCCACGCCGCCGGAGGTGTATCCGGCGCACACCATGTCGCTCTGCACGAAGTCGGAGCTGTAGGAGCTGCCGCAGCTGGAGTCGGACACGGTCGGTACGGTCGCGGTGCGCAGCTGGTTGGAGGAGCTGCCGTTCGAGGCGGTGGTGCCCCAGCCGAGGATGCGGGCGGTGGTGCCGGCCGCGTACACCGAGGTCTGGGAGGAGGAGACGTACTTGGCCGGGGTGTAGGGCATCGACGTCGAGAGCGTCAGCACGGCCACGTCGTCGCCGTTGGTGGCGTCCGTGTAGCTCGGGTGGATCCATATCTTGCTGACTCTGCTGACCGTGCCGTTGGTGCCGTTGCGGTAGGTGCGGCCACCGACGACGCGCACGCTGCTGGTGGTCTCGCCGACCATGCAGTGCGCGGCGGTGACGACCTTGGTGGGCGAGACCAGCGTGCCGCCGCAGAACTGGCTCTGCGAGGCGTCCGTGATCTGCATGACGAACGGGTACGCGGTCGTCGTGGTCGTGGTACCGCCGACGATCGGCTGGGGCGCGGCGACGGCGGAGGGAGCGGCGAGCAGCGCGGCAGCGGCGGCAGCGGCGGTCGCCGTGGCGACGGCGGCGGCCTTCTTGGCACGGTTGAGCCCGAACATGGGTCTCCTTGGGGAGTTGCCGGTGGGGGGTCGCGCGGGTGGGTGGTGCTCGGGGACCCTGACGCCTTTGTTCGGATCTCCGTGTGTCCGGCGAGCGGCACGCCCCAAAGCTAGAGCCGGGAAGCGAGGGCTCCCAATGAGGGAACCCCCTAAGGGAGTTGGGCAGGGATAACCCTCGGTCCGGCCCCGTAAACCCAGGTGGGATCAGGTCGTGCGGCGGCCCGCCGCCAGCCGGACGATGTCCACCCGTGAGCGGATCCCCAGCTTCCGGTAGACCCGGGTGAGGGTCGCCTCGACGGTCTTGACGCTGATGAACAGGCGGGCCGCGATCTCCCGGTTGGTCGCGCCCTCCATCACCAGCGAGGCGACCTGACGCTCCATCGAGGCGAGCCCCTCCAGCGCGTCGAGCGGCACCGGCGCCGCGACCGGGGCCGGCTCCACCGCCGCGGGACCGGCCGTGACGGCCGCGTCGACCTGCCGCAGCCAGGGCAGCGCCCGGCAGCGCCGGAACAGCCGGGCGGTCTCGTCGTACGACGCCGGTCCGGGCAGGGGAGTGCCGCCGGTGCGCGGGCAGGCGGCGGTCTGGATGCGCAGGCGGGCCAGCGCGAAGGCGGCCCGCGCCTCCTCCAGGCCGTAGCCGAGCCGGCCGAGCCGGTCCCGCACGGACGCCAACCGGACGAGGGCGGCCTCGTGTTCGCCGCGCGCCGCCCGCACCAGCGCCTCGGCCCGGTCCAGCACGGCGAGCACGCTCTCCCGGCCCAGCCGCAGGGCGTGCACCCGCGCCGTGTCGATGACGTCCTGGGCCTCGCCCGGTTCGCCGATGCGGACCAGGGCCTCGGCGAGGTCGCCGTGCCAGCGGCCGCGCGCCGGGTCGTTGATGCCGAGGCCCTGCTCCAGCTCCCGCACCCGGCGCAGCGAACGGACCGCGGCCGCCGGGTCCCCGGCCACCAACTGGGCGTAGCCCAGCGCCGCCAGGGCCCGGGACAGGTACATCTGGTCGCCGTCGACCTCGGCGTGGTCGGCCGCCTCACGGGCGAGGGCGAGCGCCCGGTCGACGTCCCCGGCCGAGGCCTCCGCGAGGGAGGTGAGCATGGCGGAGGCGCCCTCCCCGATCCCGGAGTCGCGGGCCAGCCGCAGGCTCTCGCGGGCCAGGTCCAGGGCCCGGCCGCAGTGCCCGGAGCGCAGCTCGGTGTCGGCCAGGAAGCGCAGGAAGTGCACCTCGCTCTCGACCATGCCGCGCCGCCGCACCTCGCGCAGCAGCGCGGTGATGGTCGCCCGCGCCTCGGGCAGCTGGTCGCTCATGATGAGCCAGCGGAACCGGGCCGAGCCGGCGCCGTTGTGGTGGCAGGCCACGTAGGGGTCCTGGGGTTCCTTGAGGGCCCGTTTGACGGTCGCGGGGGCGTCCGGGTGCCCCATCAGGGTCTCGGTGGACGCCTGGAAGGACAGCGCCATCAGCTCCGTGCGCCGGTCCTCGCCGAGGGCGGCCAGCTCCGCCGCGTGCGCGGCCTCCTGCCGGGCCTCGGCGAAGTCGCCCTCGACGACCAGGCCGCGCCAGGCCAGCTGGTAGTGGACCAGGGCGAGCAGCCCCGGGTCGTCGCCGGCGTCGGCCAGGACCTGCGGGAAGACGGCGTCGACGTCGCCGAGCGCCTGCCCGGCCGCCTCGATGACCACCATCCAGGCCCGCACCCGCTCGGCGGGCACGGTGGCACGCGTCAGTACGTCGCGGGCGATGTCCCGGGCGAGGTCGGCCTCGCCGGCGGTGATCGCGTCCTCCGCGGCCTGGAGCCGCCGCTCGTCCGGGCCCGGCGAGCTGTCCGCCGGGGTGTGCCGGGCGGCGAGCAGGCCGAGCGAGGCGGCCACGGACGGTGCCCCGCGGTCCCGGGCCAGCGAAGCGGCCTCGGCGAGCCGGGCCGCCACCTCCGGGTCGGTCCCGGTGGTCGCCAGGGCCAGGTGCCGGGCGCGCTCGATCGGGTCGGAGGCCGCCGTGGACAGCGCGGCGTGCACGGCCCGCCGCTCCGCCGCCGGGGCCTCCGCGTACAGCGCGGCCGAGATCAGCGGATGCGCGAACCGTACGGCGGGGCCTTCCGCCTCGGTCGCCAGCAGGCCCAGCTCCGCCGCCTGGGCGGTCTCGGCCTCGGCGTGCTCCCGCCCGGCCGCGTGCAGCAGCGCGAGCGTTGGACGCGCGCCGGCACTGGCCACGAGCAGGGTGCGGCGCGCCTCGTCCGACAGCATCTCCAGCCGGCTCAGCACCAGGGCCCGCAGCGAGGTGGGCACGGGCAGCGGCTCGCCGGGCCGGGGCCGGGCCGGGCTCTCGGCCAGCGCGCGGCCCAGCTCCAGCGCGAAGAGCGGATTGCCGCCGCTGGTGCGGTGGATGTCGCGGATCGTGGAGCGGGACAGGGGGGTGTAGCCGCGGTGGTCGAGCAGCGCCGACACCTGGGTGCGGGTCAGCGGGCCCAGCCGGACGGCGAGCGTGTCGGGCGGGGACGCGCGTAGATGGCGGTCGTACTCCTGGCCCTCGGTCCGCACCGCGCACAGCATCTGCACGGGCGTGTCGCCCAGCCGGCGGGCCGCGAAGCCGAGCAGTTCGGCACTGGCGGCATCCAGCCACTGGAGGTCGTCGGCGACCACGAGGACCGGGCCCTTCGCGGCCAGCGCCCGCAGCGCCGACAGCACGGCCAGGCGCAGCGCGAGCCCGTCGCGCTGCAGGGTGGACTCGCCGCGGCCGGTGAGCGCCGACTCCAGGGCGGTGCGCTGGGCGCCGGGCAGCGCGCCCGAGACCTCGTCCAGGACCAGGCCGAACAGGTCGGCCAGGGCCAGGAAGGGCAGGTGGGATTCGGACTCGGTGGCCGAGCAGCGCAACACGGTCCGGGCCGTGCCGCCGTAATCCGCGGCCAGCGCCCGCAGGACCGTCGACTTGCCTATTCCGGCGGGGCCGTGGAGCAGCACACTGCCGCCCCGGCCGAGCTGCTCACGCGCCGACGCGAACAGGTCCTCCCGGCCGATGACCAGGTCGGGGCGGCTCCTGGGAGGCTCCTGGAAGTCCCGTCGCACGGTCACCGCTTCCCTCCCTGTGTCGTGTCCTGGCCAATATTAGGCAACAGCTCATTGAATTTCGGACGGACGGTGTGGTGAGGGAAATAACAACGGGCGTCGAGGGGAAAATTCATCGGTCTCCCGAAAGCGGCGGAACACGGCGTCGGCGCCCTGTCGGGAACCCTTCGGCATATCGAACAGACCGGCATATCAGAAAACATCACAAACCTACGGCAACCATCCCGCCCGGCGCGCGGCGACCACGGCCTCGCCCCGGGTCCGGGCCCGCAGCTTCCGCATGGCCGACCGCAGATACCCCTTGACGGTCTCGGGCGTCACACCCAGCCGCTCGGCGGCGACCGCGTTCGTGGCCCCCGCGGCGACACACGCCAGCACGTCCACCTCGCGCGGCGCGAGCCGGGCCCGGTCCCCCGAGGGGACGGCATCACCGCCGTCGGCCGTCAGCAGCGCACACGCCTGAAGCAGCTCGGCGCGCAGCAGCGGGTCCGCGATCCGCGGGGCCAGCGCCCGCAGCGCCGCGTGCGCCTCCCGCACCTGCTCCCAGCCCGCGCCCGCCCCGGCCCCGGCGGCGAGCGTACGGGCCTCGTCCCGCACGGCCAGCGCCCGTTCCACGTCCCGCGCCGCCTCCACGGCCGCGTCCAGCGTGCGCCCGCCCAGGGGCTGGGCCGTGCGCAGCGCGCCGTACAGCACCCCGCGCACCCGGTGCCGTACGACCACCGGCACGGCCAGCACCGAGCGCAGTCCCTCCATGGCCACCGGCGCGTCGTACTCGTGGCTGATCTGCCGCGACGCCGAGTAGTCCGTCACCACGCACGGCCGGGCGAGCGCCACCGCCTTGCCGCCCAGCCCGGTCCCGGACGTCACCACCAGCGACCGCAGCCCGTGCGTCGCCGTGCCGCTCAGTTCGCTGATGCGCATCTGCTGACCGGCCTCCATCAGGCCGCCGAAGGCGACCGGGAGGCGGGTGGCGCGCCGCAGGCGCAGCAGCGCGTTCCGTATCTCGACCGCGTCGGACGCGTCTGCTGTCACCTGTTCGCCCCTTCACTACGGCCGCCGCGCGGGCGCACCCCCCGTTCGGGGGTAGTGAGACCTGCATCACGGATTACACGATGGCTCGGAGCCGCCCGGCAATGGTCCGGCACCCAGGAGGACAGATGACATCGGCGACGGAGCTGTTCCGCAGCGCGCGGGACTTCCTGCTGGAACACCGCGAGGACTACGCCACCGCCTACGAGGGCTTCCGCTGGCCCCGGCCCGAGTACTTCAACTGGGCCCTCGACTGGTTCGACGAGATCGCCGACGGCAACGCCCGCACGGCTCTGCACCTCGTCGAGGAGGACGGCCGCGAGACACAGCTGTCCTTCGGGGAGATGTCCGTACGGTCGGCGCAGTTCGCCACCTGGCTGCGCGCCCGGGGCGTGCGCGCCGAGGACCGGATCCTCGTCATGCTCGGCAACCAGGCCGAACTGTGGATCACCGCGCTCGCCGCGATGAAGCTGCGCGCGGTGGTCATCCCGGCCACCCCGCTGCTCGGCCCCGCCGACCTGCGCGACCGCGTCGACCGCGGCCGGGTCCGGCACGTCATCGCCCGCCCCGAGGACGCCGTCAAGTTCGCCGAGGTCCCCGGCGACTACACGCGCATCGCCGCCGGTGCCGCCGGCGCCGTGCCGGACGGCTGGCTGCCCCTGGACGACGCCTACGGCGCCTCCGCCGACTTCACGCCCGACGGCCCGACCCGCGCCGACGACCCGCTGATGCTCTACTTCACCTCGGGCACCACCGCCCGGCCCAAACTCGTCGAGCACACCCACACGTCGTACCCGATCGGCCACCTGTCGACCATGTACTGGATCGGCCTCAAGCCCGGCGACGTGCACCTGAACATCTCCTCTCCGGGCTGGGCCAAGCACGCCTGGTCCAACCTCTTCGCCCCGTGGAACGCCGAGGCGACCGTCTTCCTGTACAACTACACGCGTTTCGACGCCGCCCGTCTCATGGCCGAGATGGACCGGGCGGGCGTCACCACCTTCTGCGCCCCGCCGACCGTCTGGCGCATGCTCATCCAGGCCGACCTGAGCCGGCTGCGCACCCCGCCCCGCGAGGTCGTCGCCGCCGGCGAGCCCCTCAACCCGGAGGTCATCGAACAGGTCCGCCGGTCCTGGGGCGTGACCATCCGGGACGGCTTCGGCCAGACCGAGACGGCCGTGCAGGTCGCCAACAGCCCCGGCCAGCCCCTCAAGACCGGCTCGATGGGCCGCCCGAGCCCCGGCTACCGCGTCGAACTCCTCGACCCCGTCTCGGGCGCGCCGGGCGCCGCGGAGGGCGAGATCGCGCTCGACCTGTCGGACCGGCCCGTCGGCCTGATGACCGGCTACCACGGCGACGCGGACCGCACGGCGGAGGCGATGGCCGGCGGTTACTACCGGACCGGAGACATCGCCTCCAGGGACGAAGAGGGATATCTGACCTATACCGGGCGCAGCGACGACGTCTTCAAAGCCTCCGACTACAAGATCAGCCCCTTCGAGCTGGAGAGCGCGCTGCTGGAGCACGAGGCGGTGGCCGAGGCGGCGGTCGTCCCCGCCCCGGACGAACTGCGGCTCGCCGTCCCCAAGGCGTACGTCGTCCTGGCCGACGGCTGGGAGCCCGGCCCCGACACGGCCAAGGTGCTGTTCGAGCACTCCCGGCAGACCCTGGCCCCCTACAAGCGCATCCGCCGGCTGGAGTTCGGCGACCTGCCCAAGACCGTCTCCGGCAAGATCCGCCGGATCGAGCTGCGCGAGGCCACGCAGGCCGGCTCGGACGCCGAGTACCGCGAGGAGGGCGTCCGGTGAGCTCCTACAGCCACGGAACCGGCGGCACGGCGCTGCTCGGCGACACCATCGGGGCCAACCTGGACCGGGCGGTGGCCACCTGGCCGGACCGCGAGGCGCTGGTGGACGTGCCGTCCGGCCGGCGCTGGACGTACGCGCGGTTCGGCGCCGCGGTGGACGAGCTGGCCTCCGCCCTCCTGGCGTCCGGTGTCGTCAAGGGCGACCGGGTGGGCGTCTGGGCGGTCAACTGCCCCGAGTGGGTCCTCGTCCAGTACGCCACCGCCCGCGTCGGCGCGATCATGGTCAACATCAACCCGGCGTACCGCACCCACGAGGTGGAGTACGTCCTGAAGCAGGCCGGGGTGTCGCTGCTGTTCGCCTCCCTGAGCCACAAGACGAGCGACTACCGGGCGATGGTGGAGGAGGTGCGGGGCCGCTGCCCCGACCTGCGCGAGGTCGCCTACTTCGGCGACCCGAGCTGGGAGACGCTGCTCGGACGGGCGACCCCGGACCCGGCCTACGAGGACCTCTCCTGCGACGACCCCATCAACATCCAGTACACGTCGGGCACGACGGGCTTCCCGAAGGGCGCGACCCTCTCCCACCACAACATCCTCAACAACGGCTATTTCGTCGGGGAGTCGATCGCCTACACCGAGCAGGACCGGATCTGCATCCCGGTGCCCTTCTACCACTGCTTCGGCATGGTCATGGGCAACCTCGCCGCCACCTCGCACGGCGCCTGCATGGTCATCCCCGCCCCGTCCTTCGACCCGAAGGCCACGCTGGAGGCGGTCCAGCAGGAGCGCTGCACCTCGCTCTACGGCGTCCCGACCATGTTCATCGCGGAGCTGAACCTCCCCGACTTCGCCTCCTACGACCTCTCCTCCCTGCGCACCGGCATCATGGCGGGCTCGCCCTGCCCGGTGGAGGTGATGAAGCGGGTGGTCGCCGAGATGCACATGGCGGAGGTCTCCATCTGCTACGGCATGACCGAGACGTCCCCGGTCTCCCTCCAGACCCGCAGGGACGACGACCTGGAGCACCGCACGGGCACGGTCGGCCGGGTGCTGCCGCACATCGAGGTCAAGGTCGTCGACCCGGCGACGGGCGTGACGCAACCGCGCGGTACGGCGGGCGAGTTGTGCACCCGCGGCTACAGCGTGATGCTCGGCTACTGGAACGAGCCGGAGAAGACCGCCGAGGCCATCGACGCGGGCCGCTGGATGCACACCGGCGACCTCGCCGTGCTGCGCGAGGACGGCTACGTCGAGATCGTCGGCCGCATCAAGGACATGATCATCCGGGGCGGGGAGAACATCTACCCCCGCGAGATCGAGGAGTTCCTCTACACCCACCCCAAGATCCAGGACGTCCAGGTCGTGGGCGTCCCGCACGACCACTACGGCGAGGAGGTCCTGGCCTGCGTCATCGCCCGCGACCCGGCCACCCCGCCCACACTGGAGGAGCTGCGGGCCTTCTGCGAGGGGCGGTTGGCGCACTACAAGATCCCGAGCCGGCTGCGGATCCTCGACACCTTCCCGATGACGGTGTCCGGGAAGGTGCGCAAGGTGGAGCTGCGGCAGCGGTTCGGGGGCGGCTAGGAGATGGACGGCACCGGATCCCGCGACCTCGTGGTGCGCCGCGCCTCGGTGTCCGACGCGGAGGCCCTGACCGGCGTCGACTCGATCGCCTCGGCGGGCGACCGGGCGCGGCGGGCGGGCATCCGGCGGTGGTGCGCACAGGGCTCGGCCCTGCTGGCCGAGGACGCCTCCGGCCCGGTGGGCTACGCCGTGCTGGAGTACACCTTCTTCGAGCAGGGCTTCGTCACCCTGCTGATGGTCGGCTCCCACGCCCGCAGGCGGGGGGTGGGCACGCGGCTCCTCGGGGCGGTCGAGGCCGCGTGCACCACTCCGAAGCTGTTCACCTCGGCCAACGTCTCCAACCAGCCGATGCACCAGCTGCTCCTCGGCGCCGGCTGGTGCCCGGCCGGTCTGGTGCACGGCCTGGACGAAGGCGATCCCGAACTCTTCTACTTCTGCCCGGAGGAGAGGCTCGCGGGGGAGTGAGGGACGGGCGGCCGGCTCAGACGGCGGCGCGCATGCACACCCGGGGCCGGCGGTCCAGGCCGTGTTGGGCCTCCCTCGCGCGGATCGCGCGCAGGCCGGGCGTGAGGTCCCGCTCGTCCAGGGTGCGGAAGCCCAGGCGGGCGTAGTAGGGGGCGTTCCACGGGACCTCGGCGAAGGTGGTCAGCGTCAGCGCGGTCAGGCCCTCCTCGCGGGCGCGGCCGGCGGCGTACGCCAGCAGGGCCCGGCCCACGCCCTGGCGTGCGGCGCGCGGGTGGACCGAGACCTGCTCGATGTGCAGGGCGCCGTCCACGGGTTCGGCGACGAGGTAGGCGATCGGCCGGTCGCCCGCCTCGGTGGCGACCCAGCAGCGGCCCGCCCCGCGGTAGCGCTCCAGTACGTCGAGTCCCGGCGGCTCGTCGTCGGCGATCTCCGGCATGCCGAGGTCGCGGAAGAGGGCACCGGCGGCGCGCTCGATGTCCTGGAGGGCGGGGAGTTCGGCGGGGGCCGCCGGGCGGATGCGGAGGGGCATGCGGTGAGTATGGGACGCGGCGGGGTTCAGGGGGCCCGGTTTTTCGTGCCGGTCGCGGCCAGCGCGTGGGCCGGGGCGTTCACCGGGCGCGGGGTGCCGGTGAGGTCGAGGACGAACAGCGGGATCCCCAGGGCGTCGGAGCGGGCCCGGGCGTCGTCCGCGTATCCGGCGACGGAGAAGTAGAGGCAGTCCGCGGACTCCGTCATGGCCGTCAGCCACAGGCACTCCACGTCCCGCAGGGTCGCCGGACGCACCGCCGGGTCGACCTGCGCGACGACGCCGCGGGCGGCGAGGCCGATGCCGGACGGGGGCCGCTGGTCGGCGCGGCGGACGTCCCGGTAGCCCAGCCAGCGCAGATACAGCGCGGTGGCGGTGACGGCGTCGAGCGCGGTACGGATCGTCACGGACCGGAAGGGCGGCCTGCCGGCAGGAGCGGGAGGGGCAGGGGTGGAGGTGGCTGCGGTGTCCTGGCCTGCCAGGGCGTCCCCGTCCGCCACCGGTACCCGCAGCACCACCCCGCACGGGCACCCCAGCTCCGGCCGCGGCCACTCCCCGCGCCGCCCGCAGGACGCGCACCGCACCGTCACCCAGTCGTCCTGCCAGACCCGGTGCGCGACGGGCGTCGCCGCCCTGTGCCGGTCCAGCGGCGGGGCGACGGGCGCGCCGCACACGCACGGGTACGCCGGAGCCGTGTAGCGGTGCTCGCGGCGGCAGGCCGGGCAGCGCACCGGGACGGTCTCGGCCATGGCCACTCCAGAACCACGTCGCGTCGGGACAGCTTCCATCGTGCTCCCTCCGGCCCCCGCCTGTCCGCCGCTTGCCGACTCCGTCCCTTGACGGCCTTCGCCCACCCACTTACATTCATTCCAGATAGTAGAAAATACTTTCCGCAATACGGAAGAGCTCACCGCGGGGCGCGACGGGAGTGCGAATCCGACAGCCGAAGCAGGAGTACTCGATGGCTCGAATGACCGCTGCCCGCGCGGCAGTTGAGATCCTCAAGCGCGAGGGCGTCACCGACGCGTTCGGTGTCCCGGGCGCGGCGATCAACCCCTTCTACGCGGCGCTCAAGGCCTCCGGCGGCATCGCCCACACCCTCGCCCGGCACGTCGAGGGCGCCTCGCACATGGCCGAGGGCTACACCCGCACCCACCCGGGCAACATCGGCGTCTGCATCGGCACCTCCGGCCCCGCCGGCACCGACATGATCACCGGCCTGTACTCCGCGACCGGCGACTCCATCCCGATCCTGTGCATCACGGGCCAGGCCCCCACTGCCGTGATCCACAAGGAGGACTTCCAGGCCGTCGACATCGCCTCCATCGCCAAGCCGGTCACCAAGATGGCCGTGACCGTCCTGGAGGCCGCGCAGGTCCCGGGCGTCTTCCAACAGGCCTTCCACCTCATGCGGTCCGGCCGGCCCGGCCCGGTCCTCATCGACCTGCCGATCGACGTCCAGCTCACGGAGATCGAGTTCGACCCGGAGACCTACGAGCCGCTCCCGGTCTACAAGCCCGCCGCGACCCGCGCCCAGATCGAGAAGGCGATCGGGATGCTGAACGCCTCCGAGCGCCCGCTGATCGTCGCCGGCGGCGGCGTCATCAACGCCGACGCCGCCGAACTCCTCGTCGAGTTCGCCGAGTTGACCGGCACTCCGGTCGTCCCGACTCTCATGGGCTGGGGCGTCCTGCCCGACGACCACGAGCTGAACGCCGGCATGGTCGGCCTCCAGACCTCGCACCGCTACGGCAACGCGACCTTCCTGGAGTCCGACTTCGTCCTCGGCATCGGCAACCGCTGGGCAAACCGCCACACCGGCAAGCTCGACGTCTACACGGCCGGCCGGACGTTCGTCCACGTCGACATCGAGCCCACCCAGATCGGCAGGATCTTCGCGCCCGACTACGGCATCGCCTCCGACGCCAAGGCCGCCCTGGAGCTGTTCGTCGAGGTCGCGCGGGAGCTGAAGGCGGCCGGCCAGCTGCCCGACCGCTCCGCCTGGTCGGCTTCGGCACAGCAGAAGAAGGCGACCCTCCAGCGCCGTACGCACTTCGACGACATCCCGATCAAGCCGCAGCGCGTCTACGAGGAGATGAACAAGGTCTTCGGCCCGGAGACCCGGTACGTCTCCACCATCGGCCTCTCGCAGATCGCCGGCGCCCAGATGCTGCACGTCTACCGGCCCCGCCACTGGATCAACTGCGGTCAGGCCGGCCCGCTCGGCTGGACGATCCCGGCCGCGCTCGGCGTCGCCAAGGCCGACCCGGAGGCGTCCGTCGTCGCGCTCTCCGGCGACTACGACTTCCAGTTCATGATCGAGGAACTGGCCGTCGGCGCGCAGCACCGCATCCCGTACGTCCATGTCCTGGTGAACAACTCCTACCTGGGCCTGATCCGGCAGGCGCAGCGGGCGTTCGAGATCGACTTCCAGGTCAACCTGGAGTTCGAGAACCTCAACTCGCCCGAGCTCGGCGTCTACGGCGTCGACCACGTCAAGGTCGCCGAGGGCCTCGGCTGCAAGGCGATCCGGGTGACCGACCCGGCCGAGCTGGGCGCCGCCTTCGAGCAGGCCAGGAAGCTCGCCGCCGAGTACCGGGTCCCGGTCGTCGTCGAGGCGATCCTGGAGCGCGTCACCAACATCTCCATGTCGACGACCAACGACATCGGCAACGTCGTGGAGTTCGAGGAGCTCGCCACCGAGCCCGGCCACGCGCCGACCGCGATCAGGACGCTGAAGGTCTGACGCGTACACGGCCGAGGGGCGGTCCGTCTCTGGGACGGGCCGCCCCTCACGCGTTCACGCGTTCAGTTCCCGCCGCCTCCTCCGCATCCGCCTCCGCCTCCGCCGCAGTAGGCGTGGCCCGCACTTCCGCCTCCGCCTCCGTACGGACCGCGCGAGTGCTTGAGGAGGCTCTTGCCGCCCACCTCGGCCCTGCGGACCAGTCCGGCCCGCAGGGCGAAGCGCGGCACCAGCAGCCGCAGGGCCGCCTCGCCGTGCAGGGCGACCGCGAGCAGCCGGTCGTGGTCGCTCAGGCCGCGTCGGCTCGCGGGCAGCGGATGGCGCTGCCGCAGCTCCCGCACGTGGCGGCGGGCGGCGCGCGTGGGGCCGAGCAGCGGGTAGCGCAGCAGGCCTGCCTCGGCGAGGGGGATGCGCATGAGGGCCACCGCGAGCCGGATGTCCGGGTCCTTCACCAGGGTCCGCAGGCCGGCGGGCTCGCGCAGTGACCGGTGCACCGCCTCCGCCAGGGGAGACGGCGGCCGCTTCCCGGCCACGGCGTCCCCGATGCCCCTGCGTATCGTCCCCGGCAGGTCGGCCTCGGCCAGGCCCCGCAGATGCAGGTCCACCACGGCGACGGTGACGGCGGCCCGCGGGCCTTCCCCCAGCAGCGCTATCTCGTGCGGCTCCAGCCGGACCGCCGTACCGTCGCCCATGGCTTCACCCCCGTATCGGGGCCCGCCGCCCCCGTGCCGGCGGGCCCCGTGTGTCGAGAATGTGCCCGGCCCCGGGGGCGGTTGAAGCCCCCGGGGCCGGGTTCAGAGGTTGATTTGAGGGTGCCGTACGGGGTGTACGACCGCTGCCGTACGCGCTCAGGACTCGTGGTGCTCCGACAGCCCGGGCCAGTCGTCCGGGCCGCCGCCCTGCCACTCGACGAGGTCGCTCTCCTCGACGTCCGTCACGTAGAGATCGGCCAGGCGCAGGATCTCCGCCACGTCGTCGACGTGCGTGGCGATCCCCAGGGGCTCCTCGCCCAGGGTGACCCGGCGGGATCCGTCCAGGGCGGGGGCGTGGACCACGACATGCGGGTGCTCGGTTGGATGTGCCATGCCTTCAGGCTGCTTCGGACGGAACCGTTCCGCACCCTGAGCGGGCTGGCCGTCCGGCGGCGCGAGGCTGGGCGCGACAGGACGTTCGCGCCGCCGGACGGGGTCTGGGGAGGGTGGGTACTGGGACCGCGGCGGGTGCGACGGAGCCGGAGCGGGCTTCCCTCGGGTCGAGAAGCCGGTCCCGGTCCTTCACCACCGCACTGGCTCACACGCCGCCGCGGTCCGCGCAGCCCTGCCCGCGTCCGTGCCCGGGGCGACCACCCCTCATCCGGGTCGGTCCCGGGCGGTCGGACGCGGTCAGGGAGTTCAGTCCTCGCGCAGGACGCGGACCGCCTCCTCCACGCGCCGCCCGTACTCGGGGTCGGCGGCGCAGAAGTGCGCGAGGTTCTTCTCGATCACGTCGTCGCGGGAGACCTGGGAGAGGCCGCCGGCGATGTTCGCGACCAGGCGGGACCTCTCCTCGCCGGACATCAGCCGGTACAGCTCGCCGGCCTGGAAGAAGTCGTCGTCCTTGGTGTGGAGAGGCGCCTCGTGGGTGCCCGTGTGGCCGGACACCGCCAGCGGCGCCGACAGCGGGCGGCCGGTCTCCACCGGGCCGTCGTAGGAGTTCGGTTCGTAGTTCTTCGCGTGCCGGCCCTGGGCGTTGGTCGCCATGAAGCCGTCCCGGCCGTAGTTCTCGGCGGTCGTGGCCCGGGGCGCGTTGACGGCCAGCTGCGTGTGGTTGACGCCCAGGCGATAGCGGTGGGCGTCGGCGTAGGCGAACAGGCGGCCCTGGAGCATCTTGTCGGGCGAGGGGCCGATGCCCGGCACGAAGTTGTTCGGGGAGAACGCGGCCTGCTCGACCTCGGCGAAGACGTTGTCCGGGTTGCGGTCCAGCACCAGCCGGCCCACGCGCCGCAGCGGGTAGTCGCCGTGCGGCCAGACCTTGGTCAGGTCGAACGGGTTGAAGCGGTAGCCGGCCGCCTCGGCCGCCGGCATGAGCTGGATGTACAGGGTCCACGACGGGTGCACGCCCCGCTCGATCGCCTGGAGCAGGTCCGTCTGGTGGGAGTTGGGGTCCTTGCCCGCGAGCTCCGCGGCCTGCTCGCTGCTGAGGCAGCGGATGCCCTGGTTGGTCTTGAAGTGGTACTTGACGAAGAAGGCCTCGCCCGCGCTGTTCGTCCACTGGTAGGTGTGCGAGCCGTAGCCGTTCATGTGCCGGTACGAGGCGGGGATGCCCCGGTCGCCCATCAGCCAGGTCACCTGGTGCGTGGCCTCGGGGGAGTGCGCCCAGAAGTCCCAGACGTTGTCCGGCTCCTGACGGCCCGTGAACGGGTCGCGCTTCTGCGAGTGGATGAAGTCGGGGAACTTGATGGGGTCCTTGATGAAGAACACCGGCGTGTTGTTCCCGACGAGGTCGTAATTGCCCTCCCCGGTGTAGAACTTGACCGCGAAACCGCGCGGGTCGCGCACCGCGTCCGCGCCGCCGAGCGAGTCGGCCACGGTGGAGAAGCGGACGAACACCTCGGTGCGCCTGCCGACGGAGCTCAGGAAGTCGGCGTGCGTGAAGTCCGTGACGTCGTCGGTGACTTCGAAGTGGCCGTACGCGCCCGAGCCGCGGGCGTGCACCACGCGCTCCGGGATGCGCTCGCGGTTGAAGCGCGCGAGCTTCTCCAGCAGGTGCTGGTCCTGGAGCAGAAGCGGGCCGCCGACGCCGGCGGTGGCGGAGTTCTGGTTGTCGGCGACGGGGGCGCCGGACTCGGTGGTGAGCACGCGCTGCGACATCGTGACCTTCCGTACGAGAGGGCAGCGGAAAAGTGTTTCCGCTTTGTGGAGCCTAGGGTCGGGGCGAGCGGAGCGTCAACAGTTTGTTGAATTGGTGGGCATGGGTGGGCCGGGCGGCGCCGCCCCTCTGGGCGCGACAGGACAGGTGTCAGCGGCGGCGCCGCCCGGGGTATCGGGGTACGGACCTCAGACCTGCGCGCCGGACAGCCGCTCCACGGCCCGCAGCAGCGCCGAGTGGTCCAGGCCGCCGTCGCCCTGCGCGCGCAGGGACGCGACCAGCTGGGCGACCACGGCGCCGACGGGCAGGGCCGCGCCGACGGTGCGGGCGGCGTCCGTGACGATGCTCATGTCCTTGTGGTGCAGGTCGATGCGGAAGCCCGGCTTGAAGTCGCGGTTCAGGAAGTTGTCCTTCTTCCGCGTCAGCACGGTGGAGCCCGCGAGGCCGCCGTTGAGGACGTCCAGGGCCGCCTTCAGGTCCACGCCGGACTTCTCCAGGAAGACCACGGCCTCGGCGCACGCCTGGATGTTGACGGCGACGATCAGCTGGTTGGCGGCCTTCACGGTCTGTCCGGAGCCGTGCGGACCGCACAGCACGATGGTCTTGCCGAGCGCCTCGAAGATCGGCTCGGCCTGGTCGAAGTCGGCCTGTTCGCCGCCGACCATGATGGACAGCACGGCCTCGATGGCACCGGCCTCACCGCCGGACACCGGGGCGTCCAGCACCCTGATGCCCTTGTCCTTGGCCGCCTTCGCCAGGTCGACCGAGGTCTGCGGGGTGATCGAGGACATGTCGATCAGCAGCGCGCCGGACCGCGCGTTCTCCAGGATGCCGTCGGGGCCGTAGGCGATGGCCTCGACCTGCGGGGAGGCCGGCACCATCGTGATGACGACGTCGGCGTCCCGCACGGCCTCGGCGATCGACCCGGCGGCCGTGCCGCCGGCGGCGGCCAGCCGGTCCAGCTTCTCCCGCTCCAGCGTGAAGCCGGTGACGTCGTAACCCGCCTTGATCAGGTTCTCGGACATGGGGGAGCCCATGATGCCGAGGCCGATCCAGGCGATCTTGGGGAGGGAGTTGCTCATGATGGGGTGCCTTTCGGTACAGGGGGCAGCGGGTCAGCGGGGCAGCCAGCCGAAGGTCTCGGCGCTCGGGCGCTCGCCCGGCTTGTACTCGAGGCCGACCCAGCCGTCGTAACCCGCCTTCCTCAGCTGGTCGAGGAGGTCTTCGAGGGGGAGCGAGCCCGTGCCCGGCGCGCCGCGGCCCGGGTTGTCGGCGATCTGGACGTGGCTTGTCTTCGCGGCGTACCGCTCGATCACCGCCGGGAGGTCCTCGCCGTTCATGGACAGGTGGTAGAGGTCCATGAGGAAGCGGGCGTTGCCCAGCCCCGTCGCCTCGTTGACCTTGTCGACGACGCCCACGGCGGCCGGGGCCGACACCAGCGGGTAGCGCGGTGACTCGGGCCGGTTCAGCGCCTCGATCAGCAGCACCGCGCCGATCCGGTCGGCCGCCCGCGCCGCCAGGGCCAGGTTCTCCAGCGCCAGCGCGTCCTGCTCGGCCGGGTCCACGCCCTCGACGCGGTTGCCGTACAGGGCGTTGAGCGCCCGGCAGCCCAGGGCGGCGGCGAAGCCGGCGGCCACGTCGATGTTGGCGCGGAACCGCTCCGACTCCTCGCCGGGCACCGACAGGGCGCCGCGGTCCGGGCCCGGGAGCTGCCCGGCGTAGAAGTTCAGTCCGGTGAGCTGTACGCCCGCGTCCTCGATCGCCCGCTTCAGGGCGTCGAGCTCGGACCGCTCCGGCGTGGGCGAGTCGACCCAGGGCCACCACAGCTCGACCGCGGTGAAGCCGGCCGCGGCGGCGGCCGCGGGGCGCTCCAGGAGCGGGAGTTCCGTGAAGAGGATCGACAGGTTGACGTTGAAGCGCTGGTCTGCGAATCCCATCGGGGGCGGCGCTCCCTTCCTGGTAGTTCAGTAATTCCGTATCGCGGAATCATGTTTCTGCGTAATGGAAGATTGCCTGTGGCTGGGAAGGACTGTCAAGAGCACGCACGAAAAAGCGCCCCCGCGCGGGGGCGCGGGGGCGCATCGGCAGGGAAGGTTCACAGCGCGTCGACGGCGCTCACCTTCCAGCCCTCGGAGGTGCGGGTCAGTGTCATGCGCACCCGGTTCAGGTCCACCCGCGACCCCGTGACCTGGGTGCTCCGGGTGACCTGGTTGACGAAGAGCAGGACGACCGCCCGGTCCGCCGAGGCGGACACGACGGAGGCCGCCGGGGCGCCGCCGCCTGCGGGTTCCGCGACCGTCGCCTTCACCACCCCGTGGTACTTCCTCGCGGTCGGCCCGACCACGGCCTTGGTGGTCCTGCGGTACTCGTCGCCGAACTTCCCGGTCAGATGCGTGCGCGCCCGGGCGAAGTCGCGCTCCAGATGCCGGTAGTCGTACGACAGGACGACCGGCGCCGCCGCCCGGGCCGCCGCGAGGGCCTGCTGCCGGGCCTGCCCGGCCTGCCGTCCGTCCAGGTACTGCCGGCCGAGCACGGCGGCGGCGACCAGGCCCGCCAGGAGCAGGACGGCGAGCACGAGGGTGAGCGGCCTCCGCCATGGGCGCGGCGCTCGCACGGCCGTGTCGCCCGCGTCGGCCGTGTCGGCCACGTCGGCGGGCTCGGCCGGTTCGGCCGCCGCCACGGCCTCGGCGAACTCCGGCGACGGCTCGGGCGGGTCGTCCCAGCCGTCGTCCGGCGCCTCGACGAGCAGGGTCCGCCCGGACAGCCGCCGCTCCGGCGCCGCGCGCTCGGTACGTTCCACGCGCTCGGTACGTTCCGTCGGCTCCCCACGCTGCGTGCGCTTGGCCGCCGCGCGGGCGGCCGCGGTCATGGTGCGGCGGGCGGGGGAGCCGGCGCCGCGGCCTCGGGTGGTCGGATTCGCCACGGTCTGTCTCCTCGGAGCCTCGATGCTGGACGGGTGGTCAGCCGACGAACTCGACGTCGGAGGTCAGCCAGCGGCCGCCCTCCAGGACGAGGTCGAGTTGCAGCCGGTACGTGCGTGCCTCCCCCTTGGGCACGGCGGTGTTGGTCACCTTGCTGTCGGCGACCACCAGGACCCGGGCCGACCGCGCGTCCGAGCGCACCAGGCCCGCTTCGAGGACCTGGCCCTCGGACACCGACTTGTTCTGCGCGACGAGCTTGGTCAGCTCCTGGGTCTGCGCGGCGAACTGCTTCCTGAAGTCGCCCGTGGCGCCCTTCAGGACGTTGCCGCTGTCGCGGTCGTAGTGCCGGTAGTCGAGCGAGGTGAAGTTCAGCGCCGACTGCCGGGCCGCCGCCAGAATGTCCTGGCGGCGCTGCTCGGCCGCGCGCTGCTCCCGCACCTGGAAGCCCAGCCAGAGGGCCGACGCCGTGGTCAGGACCGTCGCCACGACGAGCCCCGCCGACAGCGCCCGCCGGCGGCCGGCGGCCGGCGTGGTGCGGTCCCCGGCGGGCGACGCCGTGGGGCGACGGGTGTCCGCCCGTCCGGCGATCAGCCGCCGCACCGGTCGTACGGCCCGCGCGAGCGGGCCATCGGTCAGCGGGCGCGGGCCACCGGTCAGCGGGCGCGGGCCCCCGCTCATGCCATCGGTCCGACGAGCAGCCATTGCCACGAGTCCTTTCCGAACACGGTCTGTTCGCCGCCCGTCGAGCCGATCTCGACGGGCGTTCCGTCCGGGCCGGTGGCGGTACCGGTCTCCGGGTCGTACGGGGCGACGTACGCCGCCCGGTCGGCGCCGCTGGAGCGGCCGGAGGCGCCGGGGGCGTTCTGGGCGCCGCGCACCGAGGTGTCGCTGCCGCGCGGGGCGGTGCAGCGCGCGTCGGTGTTCGCCGGGCGCCTGCTGGTGTCCGCGGGGTCGCGCCGCCGCGTGTCGTAGCCCTGGGTGCAGGCCGGCGGGTCGTCGGCGTTGAGGACGAGGCCGAAGTGGGTGGTCCCGTCGCCGGGGATGACGGTGTGGCTGCCCGCGACCACCACCGGGAAGGTGACCAGGGCCTGCTCCACGCCGGGCAGCCGGGCCAGCGTGACCTGGCCGCCGCTGATGAGGTTGGCCAGCAGCACCGGCAGGTCCGGCCGGAGGGACTTCAGCAGCGAGTTGACCTCCGTCCCGGCGGGCGGCGTGTTGCCGATCAGCCGGCGCAGGTCCCCGTCGCTCGACTTCAACTGGGCGGTGAGCGTGGCCAGATCGCGGGAGAACGACTTGATGGACGAGCCCTGGTCGGCCTGCGTCTTGAGGACCCTGCGCGAGTCCTCGATGAGCGAGATCGTCTCCGGGAGCGAGTCGGACGCCGACTCGACGAGCGCGTTGCCCGAGTCCACCAGCCGGCTCAGCCGCGGCCCCGTCCCGGCGAAGGCGTCGCCCAGCTCGTCGACGGTGATCCGCAGATCGTCCTTCCCGACGGAGTTCACCAGCCGGTCCAGGCTGACGACCATGTCCGTGACGGGCAGCGGCACACGGGTGCGGTCGCGCGGGATCGTACTGCCGTCCAGCAGGTACGGGCCGCTCGTGCGGCGCGGTTGCAGGTCGACGTACTGCTCGCCCACCGCCGAGCGGTTCGCCACCACCGCCAGCGTGTCCGAGGGGATGCGCGGCGCGCCGTCCTCGATGTCCAGGGCCACCGAGACCCCGGAACCGGACAGCCGCAGCTCGCCCACGCGGCCCACCGGCACGCCGCGGTAGGTGACCTCGGCGCCGGAGAAGATGCCGCCGGAGTCGGCGAAGTCGGCCCGCACGGTGTAGCCCCGGTCGAGCAGGCCGTCCACCAGGCCGGTGTACTCGGCGCCGACGTACGACACGCCGACGGCGGTGACGGTGGCGAAGGCGAGCAGCTGGGCCTTGACCGTACGCGTGATCACGGCTGTATCCCCTTCAGCAGGAGCTCCGCCAGATCGAGGTCGATCCCCGGCGGGAGGCGGTGGGAGCCGGCCGGAGGGCCGTAGGCCGCGGTGCACACCGGCGGGCACAGCGGATCGCCGTCCGAGGGGGACGAGGGGGCCGAGGGCTCGACGGGCGTGTCCGGCAGGTCCGGGGTGTCCGGCACGGTCGGTGCCGGGACCGGCGGCACGTCCGGCAGCTCGGGCAGCGCCGGCAGATCCGGCGCGTCGGGCAGGTCCGGGGCCTTCGGTCCGCCGGAGTCGCCGCCGCCGTCGCCGGGCTTCTCGGTGAGGTTGCCGTAGATGCCCGCCAGGTCCAGGTCGGCGGTCACCCTGAGGTTCACGTAGTCGCCCTTGACGGCGTCCACCGCGTTGCGCGGGAACGGGTAGGTCGTCAGCAGCTCCAGGGAGTTGGGCAGGTCGTCGCCCGCCTTGTTCAGCTGCTGCAGGATGGGGCGGAGCTGCTTCAGGTTCGCGACCGTGTCGTCCCGCGAGGCGTTGACCACCTTCGTGCCCGTCTTCCCGAGCTTCGACAGGGCGGTGAGCATCTTCGTCAGGTCGCGCCGCTGGTCGGCGAGGACCTTCAGCGCGGGCGGCATGGTGTCGACGGCCGTGGCGATGGTCTTCTTCTCCTTCGCGAGGCGCTTGGCCAGCCGGTCGATGCCCTTGAGCGCCCGGACGATGTCCGCGCGCTGGTCGTCCAGGCCGCCGATGAACGTGTTGAGTTCCTTGAGCAGCGACTTGACCCGGTTCTCGCGGCCCTCCAGGGCCTTGTTCAGCTCCACGGTGATCGTCTTGAGCTGGGCCACGCCGCCGCCGTTGAGGAGGGCGGAGAGGGCGGACAGCACCTCCTCGATCTCCGCGTTGCGGCCGCTGCGGGACAGCGGGATCAGGTCGCCGTCCCGGAGCCGGCCGGCGGGTGCGGTGCCCGGCGGGGCGGACAGCGCCACGTACTTCTCGCCGAGCATGCTGGTCTGCCGCAGCTCGGCGACCGCGTTGCCGGGCAGCTTCACATGGTCGGCGACCCGCAGCCGGACCCGGGCGTGCCAGCCGTCCAGCTCGACCTTCTCGACGGCACCCACCGTGACCTCGTCGACCTTGACCGCGGACTGCGGCACCAGGTCCAGGACGTCCCGGAACTCGACCGTGACGTGGTAGGCACGGCCGTCCGCGGCGGCGCCGCCGGGCAGCGGCACGTCGTACCAGCCGTTGAACTCGCAGCCGGTCAGCAGCAGCGAACCGGCCGCCGTCCAGGCGACCAGCCGGCTCCTGCGCGGCAGGCTCATGCGCGGCAGGCTCATGCGCGGCCCTCCAGGATTCCGCCGAGGCTCCGGTCGACCGTCCCGGTGCTCGGCACCGCCGGGGCCTTCGGCACCTCGGGCAGGGAGTCGAAGAGTTTCCTCAGCTCGGCGCAGTCGGGGTTCTTCCCGCCCTCGTCGCCGGTGGTCCTCAGCAGGGAGCACAGCAGGGCGGCCGGGTCCTGCGGATGCTGCGGGTTGTTGCGGGTGTCGAGGGTGCCGGCGGCCGGGTTGTAGGCGTTCTGGAGGTTGGACAGCCCGGTGGGCGCCACCTCCAACAGCTCCTCCAGAGCGGCCCGTTGGGTGACGAGCACCTTGGTGACCTTGCTCAGGCCCTTGACGTCCGCGGCCAGTGTCTTCTTGTTCTTCCGCACGAAGTCGGCCACGTCACCGAGCGCCTTGGCCAGGTACTTCAGCGCCGCCGCGAGGTCCTTGCGCTCCCCGGCCAGCTGCCCGGCCACCTCGGCGAGACTCTTGTTGAACGACCGCACGCCCTTGTCGTCGGCGGCCAGCGCGGCTGTGAAGACCTGGAGGTTGCGCACGGTGCCGAACAGGTCGCCGCGGCCGTCGGACAGCGTGGTGACCGCCTGGGAGAGGTCGTCGACCGTCTGGTTCAGGTTCTTGCCCTGCCCTTCGAGGTTGTCCGCGCTCACGCCCAGCAGCCGCGCCAGGGAACCGTCCTTGTTCGCGCCCTTCGGGCCGAGCGCCTCGGACGTGGTGTGCAGGCTGTCGAAGATCCGGTCCAGCTCGACCGGGACGGCGGTGCGCGACTCGGGGATGACGGCCCCGTCCCGCAGCACCGGGCCCTTGCGGTACACCGGCAACAGCTGCACGTAACGGTCGCTGACCACCGAGGAGTTGATGATCGCCGCCTGCGCGTCGGCCGGGACCCTCTGGGCCTTGTCGTACTCCAGCTCGACCCGCACCCGGCCGCCCTCGGGCGTGATGCTCCTGACCTCGCCGATGCGGACGCCGAGGACGCGCACGTCCGAGCCGGGGTAGATGCCGACGGTGCGCGGGAAGTACGCCGTGACCCGGACCGGGTCGGACTGCGGCCACAGCACCACGCCGAGCGCGGCGGCGACCGCGAGCGCGGTGAGCAGCGCGACGGCCTTGAGACGTCCGGTCATCGGGTGCCTCCCGTGCGGGGCACCACCGGAGCGGCCACCAGGTTCTGGACGTAGGAGTCGAACCAGCGGCCGTTGCCGAGGGTGTTGCTGAAGACCCGCACGTACGGGGCGAGCAGCCGCACGCTGCGGTCCAGGCTCTTCTGGTTGCGTTCGAGCATCGCGACGAACGTGTTCAGGCCCTTCAGGGCGGGCCCGATCTCCTCGCGGTTGTCCTCGACCAGGCCGGAGAGCTGGATGCCGAGCGCGGCGGAGCTCTTGAGCAGCTTGTGGATCGCGGCGCGCCGCTTGCTGATCTCCTTGAACAGCTTGTCGCCGTCCTCGACCAGTGCGGAGAAGTCCTCGGACCGTTCGGCCAGCACCCCGGTGACCCCGTTCGCGTGGTCGAGGAGCTCGCGCAGCGCCTTGTCGCGCGAGGCCACCGTCCGGGAGATCCGCGACAGGCCCTTGATGGAGGCCCGTACTTCGGCGGGCGAGTCCTGGAAGGTGGTGGAGATGGTGTCCAGCGCCTTCGCGAGCCGCTGCGTGTCGACCTCCTCGGTCGTGGTCGTCAGGTCGCTGAACGCCTGCACGACGTCGTACGCCGAGACGGTCCGCCGCAGCGGGATCTCGCTCCCCGGCTCCAACTGGCCCGGCCCCTCGGGGTGCAGGGCGAGGTACTTCGCGCCGAGGATCGTCTTGACCCGGATGGACGCGCCGGTGCCGGTGCCGAACCGCGGATCGCCCTTGACCTTGAACGTGACCTTGACGTGGTCGCCGTCCAGGCCGACCTCCTCGACCTTGCCGACCTTGACCCCGGCGATCCGCACCTCGTCGCCCGGCTTGAGCCCGCCCGCCTCCGAGAAGGCCGCGCTGTATCGCGCGCCGCCGCCGATCAGCGGCAGGCTGTCGGCGTTGAACGCGGCGAGGGTCAGCAGCGCCAGGGCGGTGAGGCCGGCGGCGCCGATCACCACGGGATTGCGGTCGCGGAACGCCTTCGCACGCGGCCGGCGCAGCCGCAGGCGCGGCAGCCCCGGCAGTTTCGGCGGCATGATCCGCACCTTCATCAAGGGCTCGGGGCGACGGGCCCGTCGCCGGAAGACACGCCGGGTCATCCGCCGCACCTCGCCCTCGCCACATGCAGCTCGGGAGTGAGCACCTGCTTCGTCCTCGGCAGCACGATCCGGCCGTCGAAGTCGCAGAGGTAGAAGTTGAACCACGAGCCGTAGGACGCCGTCCCCGTCAGCTCGTCCAGCTTGTTCGGCAGCCGCTTCAGCACGCCCTCCACGGTCTTCTCGTTCCTGTTCAGCGTTCCGGTGAGATCGGTCAGCTCGGCGATGTCGTCCTTCAGCGGCGGGCGGGCGTCCCGGAGCAGCCCCGACGTGGCCTCGGTCAGATCGCCGATGCCCACCAGCGACTCCCCGATGGGCTTGCGGTCGGCGGACAGCCCCGAGATCACCCGCCGCAGCTGCTTGAGCAGCCCGGAGAAGCGGGCGCCGCGCTTGTCGAGCGTGGCCAGCACGGTGTTGAGGTTGTCGATCACCGAGCCGATCAGCCGGTCGCGGTTGGCGAGGGTCGTCGTGAGCGATGCCGTGTGCGCGAGCAGGCTGTTGACCGTGCCGCCCTCGCCCTGGAGCGTCCGGATGATCTCGGTGGCGAGCTGGTTGACGTCCTTCGGGCTGAGCGCGGCGAACAGTGGTTTGAAGCCGTTCAGCAGCGCGTTGAGGTCCAGCGCCGGCTGCGTCCGCGACAGCGGGATCGTGCCGCCGGGCCGCAGCCGGGTGCCGTCGCCCGCGCCCTCGGTCAGGGCGACGTACCGCTGCCCGACCAGATTGCGGTAGCGGACGACCGCGTGGGTGCTGGTGAGCAGCGGACGGTCCTCGCGCACCGTGAAGCTGACCTCGGCCAGCGTCCGGTCCTTGATCCGGATGTCCTCGACCTCACCGACCCGCACCCCGGCCACCCGGATGTCGTCGCCCTCCTCCAGGCCGGTGACGTCGCTGAACACCGCTCGGTAGGTGTGCTCCGGGGTGAAGGAGAGGTTGACGATGGTGGCGGCGAGCAGGGCCGTCGCCGTGACCGTCACCAGCGTGAAGAGGCTGAACTTGACCAGCGGGCCGGCCGTCCGGCGTGCCTTGGACGTGCTCATGCGACGCTCACCGCCGTTCCACGGGCCAGCGGTCCGAACAGCAGGGTCGCCACCGGCGGCACCTCGTCGGCCGGTACGCCCAGGACGGGCGCCACGAGCGAGCCGACGGCCCGCTGCTCGGCGGAGGTGGCGGACACGCCACCGGGCGGCGCACCACCGCTCGGACTCCCCGCCGACGTACCGTCGTCGAGCTTGGGCTTCGGTCCCGGCACCGGCGGGTGCGGCAGGCCCCGGCAGTCGGGCCCCGACCGATCGGCGTAGCGCGGCTCCTCGCCGGGCTTGTACGCCCCCTGAGGCCGCACCACTTCGAGGGTGATCCGCATCGCGCCGCCCCGGAACGCGTCCTCCGACACCCGCTCCTGCCGCACCAGGCCGTCCAGCAGGCACGGGTACTCGGGCGAGTAGCGGGCGAACAGCTCCAGCGTGGGCCGGGAGACGCGGCCGAGGGTGATCAGCCGGTCGCCGTTGTCGTCGAGGAAGTCCTCCGCGGTGCCCGCGACCGTGGCTGTCGTGCGGAGCCCCGCGGCCAGCCGGTCCTGCTTCTCCACGAGGGTCCGGCTGGTGGTGACGGTGTTGCGCAGGATCCTCATCAGGTCGGGGGCGGCGTCGCCGTACACCTCGGCGACGTCGGCGAAGCGCGCGATGTCCTCCTTCAGGGACGGCAGATGCGGGTTGAGCCGGCGCAGATAGGCCTCGACCCGGGTCAGGTTGTCGCCGATGCGGTCGCCCCGGCCCTCCAGCGCGGTGGCGAACGCCGAGAGCGTGGCGCTGAGTTCACCGGGCTCGACCGCGCGCAGCAGCGGCAGCAGGTCGTTCAGCAGCCGCTGCACCTCCATCCCCGCCTTCGTGCGGTCCTGGGTGATGACGTCCCCGGCGCGGATCGGCCGGGCCGAGGACGACGCGGCGCGGTCGGGGGCCACGAGGTCGACGTACTTCTCGCCGAACAGCGTCTTGGGCAGCAGCCGCGCGTGCACGTCCGCCGGGATGTGCGTGACGTACTCCGGCTTGAGCGCGATGCCGAGCGTCGCCTTCGCACCGTCCGCGCTGACCTCGCGCACCTCGCCGACCAGCAGCCCGCGCAGCTTGACGTCGGCGCGCGGCTCCAGCTGGTTGCCCAGGCTGTCGGCCTCCAGCGTGATGCGCACCACCGGCGTGAACGCCTGCCGGTAGACGGCCACCGCCAGCGACAGCAACAGTGCGAGCACGGCGATGAACGTGATGCCGTACAGCCGTAGTCGGACGGTTCTCATCGGCCTCACCCCGCGATCCGTACGGTCGTGCTCGCGCCCCAGATCGCGAGGCTCAGGAAGAAGTCCAGGACGTTGATCGCGACGATCGACGTCCGCACCGCGCGGCCCACCGCGACACCGACACCGGCCGGCCCGCCGCTCGCGTAGTAGCCGTAGTAGCAGTGCACCAGGATGATCAGCACGGCGAAGACGATCACCTTGCCGAAGGACCAGAGCACGTCGACCGGCGGCAGGTACTGGTGGAAGTAGTGGTCGTACGTGCCCGTCGACTGCCCGTGGTACACGGTGGTGATGGTCCGGGCGGCCAGGTACGACGACAGCAGCCCGACCACGTACAGCGGGATGACGGCGACGAACCCGGCGATCATCCGGGTGGTGACGAGGAACGGCAGCGAGGGCACGCCCATCACCTCCAGCGCGTCGGTCTCCTCGCTGATCCGCATCGCGCCGAGCTGGGCGGTGAACCCGGCACCGACCGTCGCGGACAGCGCGAGCCCGGCCACCAGGGGGGCGATCTCCCGGGTGTTGAAGTACGCCGACAGGAACGCCACGAAGTTGGAGGTGCCGAGCTGGTTGAGGGCCGCGTAGCCCTGGAGCCCGACCTCGGTGCCGGTGAAGAACGACAGGAAGGCGATCACGCCGACCGTGCCGCCGACGACCGCGAGCGCGCCGCGCCCGAAGCTGACCTCGGCGAGCAGCCGCAGGATCTCCTTCTTGTAGCGGCGCAGGGTGCGGCCGGTCCAGGCCAGCGAACGCCCGTAGAACGACAGTTGGGCGCCCAGCTCCTCCAGCCGATGCAACAGCGCCATGCCTCAGCCCCTCTGCGGAACGACTTGGAAGTACACGGCGGTCATCACGAAGTTCGTCACGAACAGCAACATGAACGTGATCACCACCGACTGGTTGACGGCGTCCCCCACGCCCTTCGGCCCGCCCTTCGCCGTGAGCCCCTTGTACGAGGCGACGATCGCCGCGATCGCGCCGAACACCAGCGCCTTGATCTCGGCCGCCCACAGGTCGGAGAGCTGCGCCAGGGTGGTGAAGGAGGCGAGATAGGCGCCCGGGGTGCCGTTCTGCAGGACCACGTTGAAGAAGTAGCCGCCCGCGACGCCCACCACCGACACCAGGCCGTTGAGCAGCACCGCCACCAGCATCGAGGCCAGCACCCGGGGCACGACGAGACGGTGGATGGGGTCGATGCCGAGGACCTGCATGGCGTCGATCTCGTCGCGGATCTTGCGCGCCCCGAGGTCCGCGCAGATCGCCGTGCCGCCCGCGCCCGCGATCAGCAGCGCGGTGACGATCGGCGAGGCCTCCCGCAGCACCGCGAGCACCGAGGCGGCACCGGCGAAGGACTGGGCGCCGAGCTGCCGGGTCAGGCTGCCGATCTGGAGCGCGATGACCGCGCCGAAGGGAATCGACACGAGGGCCGTGGGCAGGATCGTGACGCTCGCGATGAACCACGCCTGCTGGATGAACTCCCGTACTTGGAAGGGGCGTCGGGGCATGGTCCGGACGACGTCCAGCGCCATCGCGAACAGGTTGCCCGACTGCCGCAGCGCCCCGGTCGGTGACAGGCTCACGCGTCCGCCGCCTCTCTGCGGCGCAACTCGGCCTCGCGTCTCGCGATCGCCTCCCAGCGGGGCGGGCGGGTGATGCCGGGGCCCGGCAGCAGGCGGGGCGTCGGCTCCCGCACCACGGGCGCCTCGGTGAGCTGCGCCAGCTCCTGCTCGACCTGCGCGGCGTCTTTTTCCTCCGCCATGCCGATCGGCCCCTGCATCCGGCCGTTCAGGAACTGCCGTACGACCGGCTCGTCACTGGCCAGCAGCCGCTCGCGGGGCCCGAACATCACCAGCTCGCGGCGGAACAGCAGCCCGATGTTGTCCGGGACCTGGCGGGCCGAGGCGATGTCGTGCGTGACGATCAGGAAGGTCGCGTCGATCTGCGCGTTCAGGTCGACGATCAGCTGGTTGAGATAGGCCACGCGCACCGGGTCGAGGCCCGAGTCGGGTTCGTCGAAGAGGATGATCTCCGGGTCGAGGACGAGCGCCCGGGCGAGCCCGGCCCGCTTGCGCATCCCGCCGGAGATCTCGCCGGGCAGCTTCTCCTCGGCGCCGATCAGCCCGACCATGTCCATCTTCTCCAGCACGATGCGCCGGATCTCGCTCTCGGGCTTGCGGGTGTGCTCGCGCAGCGGGAAGGCGATGTTGTCGTACAGGTTCATCGAGCCGAACAGCGCGCCGTCCTGGAACAGCACGCCGAAGAGCTTGCGCACCTCGTACAGCTCGTGCTCGCGGAGCCCGGTGAGGTCGCGGCCCTGAATCGTGATCGAGCCGCGCTCCGGCTTCAGCAGTCCGACGAGCGTCTTGAGGAACACCGACTTGCCCGTGCCCGAGGGGCCGAGCAGGACCGAGACCTCCCCGGCCGGCAGCGTCAGCGAGACGTCCTGCCAGATGACCTGGTGACCGAAGGACTTGGTCAGCCCTTCGACACAGATCTCGACACCCATCCGGTTCACCCTTCAGCCGAGGAGCAGCTCCGACATCTGCTCTACGGGGAGGGGCGGGGCGTCCGTCGCGGCGGAGGCCGATTTTTTTCGGACGGGTTTCCGGACGGCCCGGCGGACGCCCTTACGGGAGCGCGCTCGGGGTGGGCGCGGCCGACGGAGTGGCCGGTACGGCGGGAGTCTGCGAGGGGACGGGCGGAACCGACGGCACCGGCCGGACGGAGGGGACCGCGGGGGCGGACGGGACCGCGGGGACGGCGGGCTCGACCGGCACGTCAGGGAGGGCCGGCAGCTCGGGCACGTCCGGCACCCCGGGAGCCGACAGCTCCGGCAGCGGGGAGACCTCCGGCAGGTCCGGCACGGACAGCGGCAGCAGGGAGCCGTCGGCGGGAGCATCCCTCGGCTCCGGCCGGGACGGGACCGCCGAGGGCTCGGCCGGCTGCGGAACGGACATCCGGTCGGTGCCGTCGGGCCGCAGCAGCGTCGCCGCGCCCGGGGAGGCCACGGCCGGCCGCGGCACCGGACCGTCCGCGCCTCCATCGAGCGTGTACGGCAGCACGAACCCCGCCACCGCCAGCGTCGCCGCCGTCGAGGCCACCGCCACCGCCTGGGTCTTCCCGCTCCCGTGCGGCCGCCCGCGCCCGAGCAGGAACAGCACCGCACCGAGGGTCCCGGCCAGCGAGGCGCGCAGCGTGCGGCGGGCCCGGGCCAGCAGCGACTCGACGGTCCGGTAGCTCAGCCCCATGCGCACGGCGACCTGGCCGACGTCCAGGTCCTCGGACTTCAGCCGCAGCGCCTCCGCCTGGCGGGCGGGCAGCTCCCCGCTGCGCACGGCCAGCCACTTCGCCTCCGCCCGGTCGCACACCACCTCCTCGACGGGCACCGGGCCGGGCGCGACGAGTGTGGGGCTGGTGCGCACCTCGGCCTCGCGGTTGACCTGCCGGTAGCGGTCGACGCACAGCCGCATGGTCACCGTCGTCAGCCAGGCGCCCAGGCGCTCGTCGTCCAGGTCCGGGCGCTCCGCGGCGCGCAGCATCGCCTCGTGCACGGCGTCCTCGGCGTCCTCCTGGCTCATCGACCTGCGCCGGGCCACCTTGAGCAGGTGCTCGCGGTGGCTCCACATGCGCTCCCAGCGGTCGTGCGCCGCCTGTCTCCCGGCAGGCGTGTTCGCATGCGTCTCCGCAGGCATGTCCGTCGCCATTGAGGGCCCCTTCGTGCTCGCCCGCCGGGCCCGTGCCGCCCGGCGGGTGGCGACATTACCGCCCGGTAGCGGCGGTTGTGGAGGGGGCGGAGGCCATCGAGTCCGCACTGTTGCCGGTCAGCGGGGTGTCACCGGGCAGCAGGCCGTCGCCGGGGAGGTCCGCGCCGGTGCCGGGGAGGGGCAGCCCGGGCTCCTCCGTCTCCGCCGGACGGGGGCGGGTCGGGGCGGGCGAGGCGGGCGCGGCCGGCGTCCGCGGCCGGGGAGCGCTCGGGCGGGCGGACGGCGTCGTCGAGGGCTTCGCCGAAGGCTTCGGCGCCGGCTTCGGCGTGGAGGCGGGCCGCGACGGCTCCGCTCGCTCCGAGGACGTCACGGCACGGTCCGGCACCACCCGGTGCCCCGACAGGAAGTACGCGTACCAGGCGAGGACCGTGCGCAGATAGGCCCGCGAGTGGTTGTAGCCCAGGATCGCCCGGTCCAGGTCGGCAGGATCCGACAGATCCCGTCCGCCCGCGCACAGGTAGCGGCCGGCGGCGAGCGCGGCGTCGAAGACGTTGTCCGGGTCGGCCCGCCCGTCGCCGTTGCCGTCCGCGCCCCAGCGGGCCCAGGTCGACGGGATGAACTGCATCGGGCCGACCGCCCGGTCGTACACGGTGTCCCCGTCGTACGCGCCGCCGTCGCTGTCCCGGATGAGTGCGAACCCGGCGCCGTCCAGCCGGGGGCCGAGGATCGGCGTCACGGCCGTGCCGTCCGCGGTCACCCGGCCGCCCCGCGCCTGCCCGGACTCCACCTGACCGATCGCGGCGAGCAGCTGCCAGCGCAGCCGGCATCCCGGCGCGGTGCGCGTGAGCTCCGCCTCGGCGTGCCGGTACGCGGCGAACACCGTCTCCGGCAGCGCACCGCCGCCGGGCACCCGCGCCTGCGCCCGGTTCTTCCGGGCCCGCAGCGGCGGCAGCTCCGTACGGTACGGACTGTCGCCGGACACGCTCGGTCCCTGCCCGCCCGATGCCTGCTGCGCGGGTGCCGAGGCCCGTGCCGGGGCCGCCCCCGGCGCCTGCGACGCCGTCAGCGCGGCCAGAGCGGCCGCCGCCACCGCCGTACCCCGCGCCCCTCTGAGCCCGCCCCTGAACACACGCCCTGCCATCTCCCAGTCCCCTCCCTGTACGGATCCGTCGTCTGCTCTACGCGGCACAGGCACTGGTCCGTCGCGCGCGGTGACCGACTTCCGGCGCTGCGTCCCGGAGTCGCGCGGGGAGTCATCGCAGGGGCTGCACGAACGTCCGCGTCGCGCGTTAGGTTGAGCGCGTGCGACTGAGAGTGGAGTTCACGACCGAGCCCTTCGACCTGGACGAGGCGCCCGCCCACGCCGTGGTGGCCCGCGAGGTCGTCGAGGCCGCCGAGCTGGACGCCGTGGACGTGGGACCGTTCGGCAACACGGCGGAGGGCGGTGCCGACGCGGTGCTCACCGCCGTGGACGCCCTGCTCCGCAAGACGCTGGAGGCGGGCGCCACCCGCATCACGCTCCAGGTCAACGTCGTCGAGGAGGGCGAGGCGTGAGCGGCCCGGGGGACGAGCCGTTCATCGCGGCCGTCAAGCCGCTGGTCGACGCCATGGGCGGCGAGATGATCCCGCCGGACGAGGCCGGCCCCGACGACGTCGTGCTGTCCTGGGAGGGCCGCGACGCCGTCGCCGTCCGGCTGCCGCAGCTCGCCGACTCCCTCGATCACATCCTCGCCGCCATGGAGCGCCGCAAGGGCATGCCGCTGGCCGACCTGGACCGCAAGGCCAAGCAGGAGGTCGTGCGGATACTCGAGGCGCGCGGCGCCTTCTCCGTACGGCACGGGGTGGAGACCGTGGCGAGCGCCCTCGGCGTCAGCCGCTTCACCGTCTACAACTACCTCAACCGCGAAAAGGGGGCCTGACCGGGAGCCTGCCCGGTTTCGCCGCCTCGCAGGGTTTCGTCACACGGAATTTTCAACAAACTGTTGACGTGCTGTCGGGGGAGGGCGTTAGCTATCGGCACGCCCGTTCAGCACGACGGCCGTTCGCGGCCACGGAGGCTCCCGTGACGTCCACTTCCACGCCGCCGGGCCTGGCCCGTTTCAACACCCTGGAGGAGCACGCGGCCCACGCCGCGCTCCACGAGGTGTGCGCCTCCTCGGCGTGGGCCCGGCGCCTGCTCGCCGCCCGCCCCTACGCCACCGCCGAGGACCTGTACGCCGCGAGCGACGCCGCCATGGCGGACCTGACGGCCGAGGACCTCGCGGAGGCGATGGCCGGCCACCCGCCCATCGGCCGCCCCAAGCCCGGCGACCCGGCCTCGGCCCGGGAGCAGCGCGGCATGGCCGGCGCCTCCGAGGAGCTGAAGGCGGAGATGCTGGAACTGAACCTGGCCTACCAGGAGCGGTTCGGCCACGTCTTCCTGATCTGCGCCACCGGCCGCACCGGCGAGCAGATGCGCGACGCGGCCAAGGAGCGGATCGGGAACCCGCCGGAGCGGGAGCGCGAGATCGTCCGCACCGAGCTGGGCAAGATCAACCGCATCCGCCTGGCCCGACTCGTGGAAGAGGAAGCCTGATCATGAGCACCGGCATCACCGCATCCGTGTCCACGCACATCCTGGACACCAGCATCGGCCGCCCCGCCGAGGGCGTCGCCGTCCACCTCGCCGCCCGCGCGGGCCGGGAGGCGGACTGGCAGGCGCTCGGCGGCTCCGCGACCGACGGGGACGGGCGGTGCAAGGACCTCCCGGCACTGCCGGAGGGGACCACCCACGTACGGCTCGACTTCGCCGTCGAGGCGTACTTCGAAGAGAACGCGAAGGTCGCGAACCAGCAAGCCGATGCGCAGCAGGACGCCCCCGCGAATCGGGACAGCGGCCCTGGGGTGTTCTTCCCGGAGGTGGCGATCACGTTCGCCGTCGTACCGGGCGAGCACTACCACGTACCGCTGCTGCTCAACCCGTTCGGCTACTCCGTATACCGAGGGAGCTAGCTAGAAATGCCCACGATTCTGGGACAGAACCAGTACGGCAAGGCCGAGAACCGAGTCGTCAAGATCACGCGGGACGGCGCCACCCACCACATCAAGGACCTGAACGTGTCCGTGGCGCTGAGCGGCGACATGGACGAGGTCCACTACTCCGGCTCGAACGCCAACGTCCTGCCGACCGACACCACCAAGAACACGGTGTACGCGTTCGCCAAGGAGCACGGCATCGAGTCCGCCGAGCAGTTCGGCATCCACCTCGCCCGGCACTTCGTCACCAGCCAGGAGCCGATCCACCGGGCCCGGATCCGCATCGAGGAGTACGCCTGGGAGCGGATCGAGGCCTCCGACGCCAACTCGAAGTTCATCGGCGCCGACGAGGTCAAGCACTCCTTCGTCCGCAAGGGCCAGGAGGTCCGGCTGACCCAGATCACCTACGACGGCTCGTCGTGGGAGGTCATCTCGGGGCTGAAGGACCTGGTCGTCATGAACTCGACCAACTCCGAGTTCTGGGGCTACGTCAAGGACAAGTACACGACGCTCAAGGAGGCCTACGACCGCATCCTGGCCACCCAGGTCTCCGGCCGCTGGCGGTTCAACTGGACCGACGACGAGCAGCGCATGCCCAACTGGGAGAAGTCCTACGAGCAGACGCGGAAGCACATGCTCCAGGCCTTCGCCGAGACGTACTCGCTCTCGCTCCAGCAGACGCTGTACCAGATGGGCGCGCGGATCATCAACAACCGCAGTGAGATCGACGAGGTCCGCTTCTCCCTCCCGAACAAGCACCATTTCCTGGTCGACCTGGAGCCGTTCGGGCTGAAGAACGACAACGAGATCTACTTCGCGGCCGACCGCCCCTACGGCCTGATCGAGGCGACGATCCTCAGGGACGGCTGCGAGGCGCGGATCCCCGAGGACCTCACCAACCTCTGACGTTCCCTCTTTCGGCACCCGTGGCCGGGGAACCTGTCCCTCCGGCCACGGCACTCAAACTCCCAGGGTCCTGCCGTGCCCTCTCCAATTCAGCACACTTCGTGAAAAGGGACGAACCATGGCAGCAGACCGGCGCATCGTCATCGAGAACTGCGCGATCGCGACCGTCGACGGACACGACACCGAGTACGCCTCCGGGCACGTCGTCCTCGCCGGCAACCGCATCGAGTCGCTCGGCGCGGGCAGGGCCCCCGAGGGCCTGGAGAACGTCGTCCGCCGTATCGACGCCTCCGGTCATCTCGTGACACCCGGACTGGTCAACACCCACCACCACTTCTACCAGTGGATCACCCGGGGCCTGGCCACCGACCACAACCTCTTCGACTGGCTGGTCGCGCTGTACCCGGTGTGGGCGCGCATCGACGAGCCGATGGTGCGCGCGGCGGCCCAGGGCTCGCTCGCGATGATGGCCCGCGGCGGCGTCACCACCGCCATGGACCACCACTACGTCTTCCCGCACGGCTCCGGCGACCTGTCCGGCGCGATCATCGGCGCCGCCCGCGACATGGGTGTCCGCTTCACCCTCGCCCGCGGCTCCATGGACCGCAGCGAGAAGGACGGCGGCCTGCCCCCGGACTTCGCCGTCGAGACCCTCGACGGTGCCCTGGCCGCCACCGAGGAGACCGTGCGGCAGCACCACGACTCCTCCTTCGACGCGATGACCCAGGTCGCCGTCGCGCCCTGCTCGCCCTTCTCCGTCTCCACCGAACTGCTCCGCGACGGCGCCCAGCTCGCCCGCCGCCTCGGCGTCCGGCTGCACACCCACGGCTCGGAGACCGTGGAGGAGGAGAAGTTCTGCCACGAACTGTTCGGCATGGGCCCGACCGACTACTTCGAGTCCACCGGCTGGCTCGGCGAGGACGTGTGGATGGCGCACTGCGTCCACATGAACGACTCCGACATCGCCGCCTTCGCCCGGACGAAGACTGGCGTCGCGCACTGCCCGTCCTCCAACGCCCGCCTCGCGGCCGGCATCGCCCGCGTGCCCGACATGCTCGCCGCCGGCGTCCCGGTCGGCCTCGGCGTCGACGGCACCGCCTCGAACGAGTCCGGCGAACTCCACACCGAGCTGCGCAACGCCCTCCTCATCAACCGCCTCGGCGCACACAAGGAAGCGGCGCTGAACGCCCGCCAGGCACTGCGCCTGGGCACCTACGGCGGCGCCCAGGTCCTGGGCCGGGCGGCCGAGACCGGCTCCCTGGAGCCCGGCAAGCTCGCCGACCTGGTGCTGTGGAGGATGGACACGCTCGCCCACGCCTCCATCGCCGACCCGGTGACCGCCCTGGTCTTCGGCGCGGCGGCCCCGGTCACCGCCTCCTTCGTGAACGGCCGGCAGATCGTCGAGCACGGGCGGCTGCTCACCGTCGACGAGGACGCCATCGCCCGCGCCACGCGGGACGAGGCCCGGCGGCTGGCGAGGATCGCCGCGCAGGGCTGAACCCCCGGATGACTCCGGCCGGGAGGGACGGCTCCCGGCCGGTGGCCGTGGACCCGAGCGGGGCCCACGGCGGCCGTCTCCGGGGCGCGCGTCAACACGTGCGCCCCGGAACGGCCACCCCCCGTCCACCGCATGTCCGGTCCCGCACGACCACCAGCACCACCTCCTTGACACCCACGGCCGCGAGCGACGCGGCCGTGTAACCGACCGGAGGGACGCCGCCGTGGCCGACCACCCCGTTGACGAGAAACTCCCCGCGCTCAAGATGGCGACGACCGGCCTCCAGCACGTGGCCGCCATGTACGCGGGAGTCGTCGCCCCACCTCTGATCGTCGGCGCGGCCATCGGCCTGACCGCCACCGAGCTGACCTTCCTCACCGGCGCCTGCCTGTTCACCGCGGGCCTCGCCACGTTCCTGCAGACCATCGGCATCTGGAAGATCGGCGCCCGGCTGCCGTTCGTCAACGGCGTCACCTTCGCCGGTGTCGCCCCTATGACCGCGATCGTCGCCTCCACCGAGGACAAGTCCGACGCCCTGCCGATCATCTTCGGCGCGGTCATCGTCGCCGGACTCCTGGGCTTCATGGCGGCCCCCGTCTTCTGCAAGGCGATCCGCTTCTTCCCGCCGGTCGTCACCGGCTCGGTGATCACTCTCATCGGCATCTCCCTCCTCCCGGTCGCCTTCGGCTGGGCGCAGGGAGCCGACCCCGCGGCGCACGACTACGGTTCGGCGACCAACCTGGGCCTCGCGGCCGTGACCCTGCTGATCGTCCTGCTGCTGCGCCGCTTCACCCGGGGCTTCGTCAAGCAGATCGCCGTCCTGCTGGGCCTGGTCGCCGGCACGGTGCTCGCGATCCCGTTCGGCGTCACGGACTTCGGCCCGGTCGCGGACGCGGCCGTCATCGGCTTCCCGACCCCGTTCCACTTCGGCGCCCCGCAGTTCCAGCTCGCCGCGATCCTCTCGATGTGCGTGGTCATGGTGGTGTCGATGACCGAGTCGACCGCCGACATGCTGGCCCTGGGCGAGATCGTCGACCGCCCGGCCGACGAGAAGACCATCGCGGCCGGCCTGCGCGCCGACACCCTCGGCTCGGCGCTCAGCCCCGTGTTCAACGGCTTCATGTGCAGCGCCTTCGCGCAGAACATCGGCCTGGTCGCGATGACGAGGATCCGCAGCCGGTACGTCGTCGCGGCCGGCGGCGGCTTCCTGGTGCTCATGGGCCTGTGCCCGATGGCCGCCTCACTGATCGCCGTCGTACCGCGCCCGGTCCTGGGCGGCGCGGGCGTGGTCCTCTTCGGCTCGGTCGCCGCCAGCGGCATCCAGACCCTGGTCCGGGCCGGCCTCGACAAGGACAACAACGTCCTGATCGTGGCCGTCTCCCTGGCCGTCGGCATCATCCCCATCACGGCGCCGGAGTTCTACCACGCCTTCCCGGAGACGGCGCGGATCGTCCTGGACTCGGGCATCTCGACGGGGTGCGTGGCGGCGGTCCTGCTCAACCTGGTCTTCAACCACCTGGGCAACAGGGACGCGCGGGATGTGACCCACCCCATGGAGGCGGGCGAGGAGATCACGCCCCCTCATCCGCCTAAAGCCCGAACAAGCCCGGATCCGAGGCCAGCTCCTTGAAGATCTCCGCCGGGTCGGCGACCAGCCTGCGCTCCTTCAGGTCCAGGATGCCGCCGACCGCCGTGATCTCGGCGGCCACCGTGCCGTCGGTCTTGCGGACGGTCTGCTCGATACGGAACGTCTTGCCGTCGCCCCACTCGAAGGCGCAGGTCACCTCGACCTCGTCGCCCGCGAGCAGCTCCCGCTTGTAGCGGATGGTCGTCTCCAGGGCGACCGGTCCCACCCCCTGGGATATGAGACCGGCCTGGCTGATCCCCGCAGCTTGCAGTAATGACCAGCGGGCGTGTTCCGCGTAATTCAGGTACACGCTCTGGTTGAGGTGACCCTGTACGTCGGTCTCGTAACCGCGGACGGTCACCGGGACGGAAAACGGCTCGCTCATGGGCTTCCCCTCTCGCACCGGACACTCGTGGCGTACGCAACGATCCCCTGATCTTGGCATGCTCATCACGCTCGGCGCGGTGAAGCCAGGAGATATCGGGTCCCGGTGCGCGGCTCGCGGTGCTCGCTCACCTGCCAGCCTGCTTCCTCCAAAGTGGCCGCGCACGCGCGCAGCGCCTCGCCGTCCGGCTCGTGGACGGCGACGGCCTCCGGCTGCGGAGTCTCCCGTACCCGGTAGCCCCCGTCGTCCGGTCCGGCCGGTCGGTGGCCCGCCGCCTCCAGCGCGAGCGCGGCGGCCCGCACCAGATGCGTGCGCTCCCAGCCGCACGGCCGGTCCACCGCCCCGTCCGGGTTGGTCATCCGGCGCAGCTCCAGCAGGCCCAGCCAGGCGCTGTGCACCTCACGGCGCCGGGCGGGCCCGGGCTGCGGGGGATCCGGTTCGCCACCGGTCCGTGCCGCGAACACACCCGTCGAGGCGGGGGCCTTCCCCGGCCCGGCCGGCTCGGGCGCCCGGGTGATGCCCTGCCGCACCCGATGCCCCTCCGGCGTCAGAAAGTGATCGTGCGGCGGCCGGGGGTGCCGGAAGGCCAGCCCGCGCTTCACCAGCGCCGCGAGCTGCGCCTCCGTCCCCCGCAGGCGGCCGGTCACCGGGTCGGCGGCGTCGATGACACGCCGCTGCGCGGCGCTCGGCGGTCGGGTCACGGCGCGCTCCTCTCGGGCCGGCTTCGGGCTCTCGCCCACCTGCTCGCAGGCTACGACCCGCCACTGACAACCGCGCCCGACCGCGCCTACTGGCGGTACCCGCTCAGGAACCGCCCGATCCGCCCGATCGCCGCCTCCAGGTCGTCCGCGTGCGGCAGGGTCAGGATGCGGAAGTGGTCCGGGGTCGGCCAGTTGAAGCCCGTGCCCTGGACCACCTGGATCTTCTCCCGCAGCAGCAGGTCCAGGACGAACTGCTCGTCGTCGTGGATCTTGTGCACCTTGGGGTCCAGGCGCGCGAAGGCGTACAGCGCGCCCTTCGGCTTCACGCAGGTCACGCCGGGGATCTCGTTGAGCTTCCGCCAGGCCACGTCCCGCTGCTCCAGCAGCCGCCCGCCGGGCCTGGTCAGCTCGCCGATGGACTGCCGGCCGCCGAGCGCGGCCTGGATGGCGTACTGGGCGGGCGCGTTGGCGCACAGCCGCATGGAGGCCAGCATGGTCAGGCCCTCCAGGTAGTCCTTGGCGTGCTGCTTCGGGCCCGTGACCACCAGCCAGCCGGAGCGGAAGCCGGCCACGCGGTAGGTCTTGGACAGGCCGCAGAAGGTGAGGACGACCAGGTCGGGGGCGAGCGCGGCGGCCGAGTGGTGGACGGCGTCGTCGTACAGGATCTGGTCGTAGATCTCGTCGGCGAAGACCATCAGGCCGTGGCGGCGGGCGAGGTCGAGGATGCCCTTGACGATCTCCTTGGGGTAGACCGCGCCGGTGGGGTTGTTGGGGTTGATGAGCACGACCGCCTTGGTGCGGTCCGTGATCTTCGACGCCATGTCGTCCAGGTCCGGGTACCAGTCGGCCTGCTCGTCGCACAGGTAGTGGACCGCCTTGCCGCCCGCGAGGGTCGTCACCGCCGTCCAGAGGGGGAAGTCGGGGGCGGGGATCAGGATCTCGTCGCCGTCCTCGACCAGCGCCTGTACGGCCATGGAGACCAGCTCGGACACGCCGTTGCCGAGGAACACGTCGTCCACGCCGACCTCCAGGCCCAGCGTCTGATAGCGCTGGGCGACGGCGCGGCGGGCGGAGAGGATGCCGCGCGAGTCCGTGTAGCCGTGCGCCTGCGGCAGCATCCGGATCATGTCCTGGAGGATCTCCTCCGGCGCCTCGAACCCGAAGAGCGCGGGGTTGCCGGTGTTCAGGCGCAGCACGCTGTGGCCCGCCTCCTCCAGCGCGTTGGCGTGCTCTATCACCGGGCCGCGGATCTCGTAACAGACCTCGCTGAGTTTGCTCGACTGCCGGAACTCCATGCGCCGCTTCCCCTCGCTCACTGGTGTTGCTTGGTTTTACCAAGTAGCAGCTTGGAAAGTCCAACAACTTGTCTAGACTGCGTCGCATGCCACCTCGCCGAAGCTACGACCAGTACTGTTCCGCCGCCCGGGCGCTCGACGTCGTCGGCGACCGCTGGACCCTGCTGATCGTCCGGGAGTTGCTCGCCGGCCCCCGCCGCTACACCGACCTGCACGCGGACCTGCCCGGCGTCAGCACGGACGTCCTCGCCTCACGGCTGAAGGACATGGAGCGCGACGGCCTCGCCACCCGCCGCCGGCTGCCACCGCCCGGCGCGGCCTACGTCTACGAACTCACCGCCCGGGGACGGGAGTTGCTGCCGGTGCTCCAGACACTGGGGGAGTGGGGACGGTCCGAGCTCGACGAGCGGCGCCCCACGGACGCCGTGCGCGCGCACTGGTTCGCCCTGCCCCTGCTGCGCCTGCTGGACGGCGAGGGCCTCGTCGAAGTCCGCCTGGAGGAAGGGCTGTTCCATGTGTACGCCGGTGCCGAGGACGGGCCCGTCTACGGCGACGGACCCGCCCCCGCCGAGCCGGACGCCCGGCTCGTCCTGGACACCGGTACGTGCACGGCCCTCGGCCGGGGGGAACTGAGCCTCGCCCACGCCGTGCGGGACGGGCGGGTCCAGGTGACCGGCGAGGGCACGCTCGCCAAGGCACTCCGCGAGGCATGAGAGAGGGCTCGTACGGCTCCAAAACGGGGCTCAGCGAAGGGGATTGGGCAGTTCCGCCCACTGGTCCCCGGGTGTCCGCGGCGAGAGCCGCATCAGCGTCAGCGCCTTCGTGGGCAGGGGCTCGGCACGCAGCGCGGCGAGATCCGCAGTGGGCGGGAGATCCCGTACGGCCGTCTCCAGCGCCGCGGCGAGCGCCTCACCCGAGCCCGCCGTCCCGGCCAGCGCGCCCGCCACGAGCGAGCCGAACAGCTTGCGGCGGAGCGTGCGTTCGTCGTCCGTGACCATGCGGGCGGGCAGCTCGGGCACCGCGATGCCGTGCCGGCCGAGGCGGGCCGGGCTGACGCGGATGTCGGCCAGGTCGCGGTAGACCAGCCGCAGCGGATCGCCCGCCGGCGAGAGCACCACCAGCAGGTTCTGGCCGTGCGCCTCCAGGGCCACGCCCAGCTCCAGCAGCCGCAGGCCGACCGTGAGGGCGAGGCGCGCGAAACCGGCCAGCCAGCCGGGGGAGCGGGGCAGCTCGGTGGTGGCGAGCGCCGCCACCGGCAGCACCCGCTCGCCGTCGCCCGCGTAGGTCTGCGGCGACTCCCGCAGGACGGCCGCCAAGTCGGGGGAGCCGGCCGCCGCCGCGCCCAGGGTGCGGGTGACGTGCAGCAGGCCGTCCGCGCGCGCCGCCGGGATCCCGGCGAAGTCCGACAGCACCGCGGACGCGGCGACCGACGGCAGCGAGATGTCCCGCACCGAGGACGTCAGCCGGGCGCTGAGCGAGGTCTTCACATGCGGCCCGCCGGGCAGCGCGAGCGTCCGCAGGGACATCAGCGGATGCCCGGTACGCCGCTCCTCGCAGGTCCGCTTCAGCACATGCGCCGCCTGCCACGGGTGCACCGGCAGCACCACCCGCTCCCCGTCCCGCAGGTCCCGCGGCCACGCCCCCGTCACCAGGCATTCCTCCGCCCGCACCGGCACCAGCCCGAGTTCCACCAGCGGCCGGTGCTCGGGCCCGTAGGCGAGCTGCTCGGCCACCGAGAAACCGGGCCGGGACCGGCAGGTCGGGTGGAACGGATGCCCGTCGACGATCCGCTGCTCCCACGCCCAGTCGCTCTCCGGCCACGCCTCCCGCGCGCTGTCCTGCCCCGCCCTCGACAGCGCCAACGAGGCGACGCTGTGCCCGAGTTCGGCGGCGAAGGCGGCGGAGTGCGGGACGGCGAGGTCCGTCACCAGCCGCGCCGGATCGCCGTAGGCCGTCGCGTCGAGCCGTACCTCGGTGACGTACGCGCCGGTCGCGTACGGATCCGGCCGCGGGCCGTGCAGCCGGCGGCCGTCCGACAGGTGCAGCGTCAGCCCGTCCCGGCCCTCCTCCCGGCGGGCGACCCAGGGCAGCGGATCATGGGCGAGACCGCGCCACAGGCGCGACAGCACGGCCGCCCGGGCGCCGGGCAGTTCGGCCTCGTACCGCGGCAGGAGGCCGGGCCGGACGACGGCCAGTTCCTCGGCGACCTCGGCCTCGGCGGTGGGGGAACGGTGCACGGGCGGGCTCCTCGGGTACGAATAGGGCGTCACAGCGGAACGGCGACGACCGTCATACTGATCATCTCCGCCCGGAGCGCCGGAAGGATCGTAGGGAACGAGTGGAACGCGTGGACCTCATGCCCCCGCCCGCCGACGACGACTCGGCCCACGGCGACGACTGTGCCACCGGACTCGCCGGGCGTGCCGACGCGTACGCCGCCGTACCGCTGCTGAACTGCCTGCTGCGGGAGGTGGCCCGGCCGCTGCGGCAGGAGGGCGAACGCCGCGTCTACCGCCTGCCCGGCGGGGATCGCCTGCTGCGCGTGCGCGGCAGCCGGCGGCCCGCCGAGCCCGAGGTGCGGGTGGCGGGCGGCTGGCAGCGCGTCGGCCACACCGAGCTGGTCAAGCTCGTCGCCGAGGAACTGCGCCGGCACACCGGGCTGTCCAACCACGAACTGCCCGCCGAGATGATCGACAGCCGGGACGCCGTGGCCGCGCTGCTGGCGGCCCGGTCCCGTGCCATCCCGCCCGAGGACCTCTACCTGCGCTCCGAGCAGTGCCTCCTCACCGGCCACACCCACCACCCCGCCCCCAAGGCGCGCGGCGGCGGCCCCGCCGCCGGCTGGCTCCCGTACGCGCCCGAGGTGTACGCCCGCTTCCCGCTGACCCTGCTCGGCCTGCGCGAGGACACCGTCGTCGAGGAGGGCGACACCTCGGCCCTCGACGCCCTCGGCACGGCACCGCCCGGCTACCGGCTGCTGCCCGCCCACCCCTGGCAGCTCGACCTGGCCGCGCCCGAACTCGCCGGCGCCTTCGCGGACGGCCGGCTCGTCCGGCTCGGCACGACCGCCTTCGACACCTGGCCGACGGCCGCGATCCGCACGCTCTACGCACCCGGGCGGGACCTCTTCCTCAAGTTCAGCCTGGACGTGCGCATCACCAACGACATCCGCCGGCTGTGGCACCACGACCTGCTCGCCCTGCGCGCGACCGACGCGGCGGTGTGCGCCGCCTTCGCCGCGTTCGACGGCCCTGCGGCCTGGCTGAGCGACCGCGGGTACCGCACCGCCGACTTCGCCTTCGAGGCCCTGGCGGTCCTCGTCCGCGACGGCTTCCGCGGCCGTCTGCTGCCGGGCGCGACCCCGCTGCTCGCCGCCGGACTCGTCGAGGGCTTCGACGGCAGCCCGCTCGACCGCGCCGCCGACCCGGAGGCCTGGTGGGCGGCGTACCTCGCGCAGGTGGTGCCCCCGGCCCTGGCGGCCTTCGCCCGGCACGGCGTCGTCATCGAGGCTCATCTGCAGAACACCCTGGTCGCCGTGGACGCCGAGGGCATGCCCGTACAGGCGCTGTACCGGGACGCCGAGGGCGTGAAGCTGCTGCCCAACGTGTCGCGCGAGGCGGGCTGGGAGCGGCTCGTGTACTGCCTGGTCGTCAACCACCTCACCGAGATCGCGGGCGCCCTCGCCGCACGCCGGCCCGGCTTCGACCCCTGGCCCGCCGCCCGCCGCGAACTGGCCCGGCACGACCTCCCCGAGATCCCCGCCCTGCTCGCCTCACCCACCCTGCCCGCCAAGACGAACCTGCTGCTGCGCTGGACGGGCGCGGACGGCGCCGCCGCCCGCTACCTGCCGCTGCCCAACCCGCTCCGGCTGCGGCCGTAACCTGCCCGGGCGAACGAGCACGGGTGGCCGAGCGAGCGGAAGAACGCGGCCAGTTCGGACCGGAGACGGGAGTCCGGGCGGCGGGTGAAGAGGTAGCCGGTCAGGCAGCCCGTGTGGGCGACGAAGACGCCGTCGGCACCGAACCGCTCGCGGTGGGCCAACACGCTCGCGAACGTCGCCTTCGGCAGCACCTCCTGGGACAGCACGGCGCTGGTGGTCGCCGCCCGCGCCACGGCGGCCGCGTCCCCGCGGGCGAAGCCCGTCAGCAGGCCGGTCAGGCACCGCTCGTAGGCGTCCCCGCGGCGCCGGTAGTGCTCCAGCAGCAGGGGCGTGACGGCGGCGGTGTCCACCGTGCCCGGCTCGGTGACGAAGGCCGTGTGGAAGCCGATGTCCCTGCCCAGGCGCCGCACCAGCCGGTGCCGGCCGCTGAGATACAGGGCGAACTCGTCGAGGAAGACGCTGTCGGCGCGCTCGATCGCCGCCAGGATGCCGACGACCACCCCTCTGTCGTACGGCAGCGAGAAGACCTGGAACAGGCAGCGCAGGGTCGCCACGATGTCGGCGGTCGAACTGGCCATGCCCACCCCCACCCGCAGCTCGGAGTGCGCGGTCCACTCGCCCGGCGGCAGACGGAGGCCGTAGTGCTCCAGGAAGAGCCGGGCCGCGGTCGCCGACTTCTCCCCCAGCGGCGGCGGTCGGTGCGGGCCGGGCGCCGCCCCAGGGGTGAAGGACACCCGGGAGTAACGCTCGACGGGGAACGACACCACCGCGATGTCCGGATCCGGGCCCGCCCGCAACGGCCCCTGGTACAACTCGCCGAGCGTGCCGTGGCAGCTGCCGGAGCCGACGCGGGGCGCCGCGACGGAGGGCGCGCCAGGACTCGTCCGGTCACGCACCTGCTCTCCTCCGCCCCCGCGCTGCTCTTCGGGCAACCGCCTCATGGAATGATCACCCCGGGGGCCAGGAGACTCACGCGGTCGCCTCCTCGACGAACCACCGGGGCGGATCTCCCCGGAGAGAGGGCAGGTGCGGCATGTCCGCGACGCCGTCCGACGCGGCGAACGACGATCCCCTGGACGACAGCGACAACGCCACCGGGCCCGTGCCCTGCCGCGTCGTCGTGTGCCGGGACTGCTGCTGCGGCAGTCCCAAGGTGACCGGGGTCGATCACGCGGCCCAGACCGAGCGCCTGCGCGCCGCGGCGCCGGTGCGGGTCTCCGACTGTCTGGACGTCTGCGACCAGGCCAACGTCATCGTCGTTCAGCCGTCGTCCGCCGGCCGGGCCGCCGGGGCCCGCCCGGTCTGGCTCGGGCTGGTCAACGACCCGGCCGCGACCGAGGACGTCGTCTCCTGGGTCCGGGAGGGCGGTCCCGGTGTCGCCCCGCTGCCCGACATCCTGGACCTGTACGTCTTCAGCCCTCTCACCCGACGGCGCCCGGACGGCTCATGACCCTGCCGCCCTCCGGCTCCGGACCAGCAGACGCAGGAAGTACGGCGTGCCGATCATCGCCGTCATCAGGCCGGCGCCCAGCTGGGCGGGGGCGATGACCGTGCGGCCGAGCAGGTCGGCCGTGCAGACGAGCGCGGCGCCGAGCAGGACGGCGACCGGCACCACCCGCACATGCCGCCGGCCCACCAGGGCACGTGCCGCGTGCGGCGCCACGAGGCCCACGAAGCCGATGGTGCCGGCCGAGGCGACGGCGGTCGCGGCGAGCAGGACGCTCACCACCAGGAAGCCGAGCCGGGCCCCGGGCAGTCCGAGGCCGAGCAGCCGCGGGGTGTCCTCGTCCAGGGAGACGAGGTCCAGCTCGGTGCGCCGGGCGACCGCGACGGCCAGGCCCAGCGCCAGCACGAGCGCCACGGGCAGCACGTCCGCCATGGTCCGCCCGTACGTCGAACCGGAGAGCCAGGTCAGCGCCTTCGTGGCGTTGAAGGGGTCGGTGAGCACGATGAGCAGGCTGATCACCGCCGTGGAACCGGCCGCCATGCCGATGCCGACGAGGACCAGCCGGTTCTGCCGGTAGCCGCCCCGGGCGGCGAGCCCGAAGACCACGGCGGAGGCCAGCGCGGCACCCCCGAACGCGGCACCCGCGATGCCCCAGGAGCCCGCGGCGGGCACGGTGGTCACCAGCAGCACGGCCCCCAGCGCGGCCCCGCCGGAGACACCCAACACCCCCGGCTCCGCTAGCGGATTGCGGGTCACGGCCTGCACCAGCGTGCCGGCCAGGGCGAGCGACGCGCCCGCGCACAGGGCCGCGAGCACACGGGGCACGCGGGTGTCCAGGACGAAGGAGACGGTCTGACCGGCCCGCCCCTGCGCCCAGTTGGCGACATCGCCGAGCAGCAGCTTGCTGTCGCCCAGCAGGACGCCGGCCAGCGTGACGCCGACGACCACGGCGACCAGCGCGGCCACCGTCACCAGCAACGCCGTCCGGCTCGGGACGCGCAGCCGGTCCGGCGCGTCGGCACCGGCCGTGTCCCGCAGCCGCAGGGCCGTCACCACCAGGAACACGGCACCGACCAGGCTGGTGACGATGCCGGTGGGCACGGCGACCGCCGTGTCCGCGGGGATGAGGGCCCGCAGCAGCACGTCCGAGCCGAGCACCAGCGCGGCGCCGGCCAGTCCGGCCACGGGCAGGGCCGCCCGGGCGCGCACGAAGCCCCGGAACCGGCGGGCGAGCGGGCGCACCAGGGCGGGTGCGCACAGCCCGACGAAGCCGATGGGCCCGGCGAGCGTGACGGCCGCCGCGGACAGCAGCGCCGCCAGCACGACGACCGTGACGCGGGTGGCGTGGACCGGGACGCCCAGCCCGCGCGCCGCGTCGTCCCCGAGGGCGAGCGCGTCGACCCGGCGGGCGACCAGCAGCAGCCCGGCGAGCCCCACGAGGGCCACGGGCAGCATCTGCAGGACGCCGTCGAAGCCGTTCTGGCCGATGCTGCCCTGGTTCCACTGGTAGAGGCCCTCCGTCTGCTGCGGGAACAGCAGGAGCAGCCCCTCCGTCAGGGAGTTCAGGCCCAGCGCGAGCGCGGTGCCGGCGAGGACCAGCCGTACGGTGCCTGTGCCGAGGCCGGACAGGGCGAGCACCACGGCCGCGGCCAGCAGCCCGCCGACGAAGGCGACACCGGAGGAGGCGAGCAGGGGCAGCGACACACCGGTCGCGCCGACCAGCCCGAGCGCCAGATACGAACCGGCGTTCACGGCAAGGGTGTCGGGCGAGGCGAGGACATTGCGGCTGACGGCCTGGAGGACCGCGCCCGCGATGCCGAGGACCACGCCGACCAGGAGGCCGGCGGCCATCCGCGGCAGCCGGGAGGCGACCACCACGGACGCGTCGCCCGGATCGGCCTGCCCGGTCAGGGCCTTGACCACCTGGGCCGGTCCGACGGCGGCGGTGCCCTGGGTGATGTCGACGACGGCGAGGACGGCGACCAGCAGGACGAGTCCGGCCGTCACCGCGGCCGCGCCCGCCCGGGACGCGGCCGCCGTCGGACGAGTGGCGGGGGGCGCTTCGGTGACGGCCATGACTCCGTTACTTCGTCAGCGCGCCGACGAGGGCGTCGATGTACGCCTCCATCGAACCGGGACCGCCGAACATCCAGATGCCGTCAGGCAGCCGGTGCACCTCGCCCGCCTTCACGAACGGCAGCGACGTCCACACGGCGTTCTTCGCGAGCGCGCCGGTGAACGGCGTGCTGGCCTTGTCGCCGTCGTTGCCTATGTAGGCGAACCGGACGTCCTTCGGCAGGGCGGTGAGGCCCTCGACGTCGGTGGTGCCGAGGCCGTAGACCGGGTCGCCCTTGACCTTCCAGGCGTTCTTCAGGCCCAGCTGCTCGTTGACGGCGCCGATCAGGGAGCCGCTGGTGAACGGGCGCACGGAGACCTGGTTGGAGGTGACGTAGCCGTCGGCGAAGGCGAGGTCGCTGCCGCCGAGGCCCGCGTCGGCCAGGGCCTTCTTACCCTCGGCGACCTTCGCCTCGAAGTTCTGCCGGACTGTCTTCGCCTTGTCGGTGGTGCCGGTGGCCCGGGCGATGAGGTCCAGGTTCTTGAACATCTGCCCGATCTGGTCGGAGGCGTCGGCGGACTTCACCTCCAGCACCGGGGCGATCTTCCGCAGCTGCTTCACGGCCGCGTCCGGCAGGTCGGAGCTGGCCACGATGAGGTCGGGGGAGAGGGAGGCGATGGTGTCCATGCTGGGCTCGCCGCGGGTGCCGATGTCCTTCGGCTCGTTCTTCAGCGGGACGGCGGTGTCCCAGGTCTTGTAGCCCTTGACGTCGGCGACGCCGACGGGGTCGACGCCGAGGGTGATGAGACTCTCGACCTCGTTCCACTCGGTGGCGACGACCTTCTCGGCCGGGCCGTCGAGCTCGACCTTCGCGCCGGTGGAGTCGGTGAGGCTGATGGACTCGGAGGTCTTCTCCTTCGAGCTGTCGGCGGCCGGCTCGGTCGTGCCGCAGGCGGCGAGGGTGAGCGCCGCGGCGGTGGTGGTGGCCGCGGTGAGCAGGAGACGTCTCATGAGGTGGTGCCGAGCCTTTCGCTTCGGGTGGTGCGGGTGTGGTGCCGGCCGATCGGGCGGGTCCGGATCCGGCCGGTGTGGGGGTCTGTGTCGACGTCGATCCGGATGCCGTAGACGGCGGTCAGCCGCTGCGGGGTCAGGACCTCCTCGGGCCGGCCGTCGGCGACGATCCGGCCCGCTTCGAGCAGCGTGATCCGGTCGGCGATGGCCGCCGCCTGGTCGAGGTCGTGCAGCACGACCCCGACGGCGATCCCGTGGTCGTCCGCCAGATCGCGGACGAGGTCGAGGAGTTCGATCTGGTAGCGCAGGTCGAGATAGGTCGTCGGCTCGTCCAGCAGCAGCACGCCGGTCTCCTGCGCGAGACAACTGGCGAGCCAGACCCGTTGCAGCTGCCCGCCGGAGAGCTGGTCGGCGCCGCGCTCGGCGAGGTCCGTGACCCCGGTCAGCGAGAGCGCCCGTTCCACCGCGTTCGACGCGTCCGGATCGGGGCGGCCGAAGCGGCCCCGGTAGGGGTAGCGGCCGAACTCGACGAGGTCCCGCACGGTCAGTCCGCTGGGCGTGGGACGCCCCTGCGTCAGCAGGGCCACGTACCGCGCGAACTCCCGGGCGGACAGGGCGAGGCCGTCGATGTCGCCGTCGATGCCGAGCGAGGCCCGGCGGGCCCGCTGCAACCGGGCGATCGTCCGCAGCAGCGTCGACTTCCCGCTGCCGTTGGGTCCGACCAGGACGGTCACCTCGCCGGGCCGGAGCGCGATCGCCGCGTCGTGCACGACGTCCGTGCCGTCGTACGACACGGTCACGCCCGTCGCCGACAGCTGATGCCCGCGCAGACGCTGTCTGCCGGCCGGTTCTTCGCCAGATCTCACATGGCGAAGGTTAGCCTAACCTAAGAGCAGGTCGATATGGTACGTCCGGCGAGTGAACCGCCGGTACGGTGGGGGGATGCTGCCGGAGGTCACCGCCACCCGCTGCATCACACCCCTGCGGTCCGGCGGCTCCGACGTTCCTTCGGGCTTCTCGGCCGAGACGATCAGATGGCCACGGCGTATCTCGGAGATGGCCTGGTCGCGCAGGGACTGACTGCCTGGCGTGGCCGACGCGCGGAACGTCAGTGGTCGGCGTAGCTCAGGCCGATCTGGTCGCGCGCGGTGTCGAGCGTGCGCATCACCGCCACGGTCTCGTCGAGCGGCATGATGTCGCTCTCCGACTCCCCTGCGCGTAGCCGCTCGTGCACGTGACGGATCTGGTGGTGCAGGCCGCCGCCCGCCGTGTCGTCGCCGTCGGCCTCGCGGGCGGCGGGCAGACTCAGGCGTTCGGTGGTGCCCCGCGTCTGGACGGTGAGTTCGTCCGGGCAGTGCATCAGGAACGGCAGCTCGATGTGGCCGGCGGTTCCGGTGATACGGGCTGTGCAACCGAGGGTCGCCCGCAAGGAACTCTGGGCCAGCGCGACCGCGCCGCTGTCGTAGCCGGAGAGGACGGCGACGTGCTCGTCGACGCCGGTCGCGCCGAGCGTGCCGTATGCCGTGATCCGGTCGGGAACCGGAAGCCGAAGTCGGCCTCGACGGACTGGACTTCACCGATGACGCCCTCGGCGAGCAGGTCCCTGACTTTGACATAGGCCGGCAGGAACCGGCTCCACATCGCCTCCATCAGGAACAGCCCCCGTTCCCGGGCCACCGCCACCATCTCGGCGGCCTGCACGGCGTCGAGCGCGAACGCCTTCTCGCACAGCACAGGGCGTCCCGCGTTCAGGAACAGCAGGGTGTGCTCGTGGTGGTGGGAGTGGGGCGAGGCGACGTGACTCCTTGTTGTCGTGGTGGTGCGGAAGAGGAGGGGAAGCTTGGCGTGCGGTGCGGTTCAACTGGTGGCAGCGGCTGGGGCGGTGAGGGAGCCTCTGGCGCGTTGCTCGATGCGGAGCTGGTGCGGGGTACTCCTGACGAAGGGGACCGCTGGGGGTGGTGAGTGTCTCTTCGAGACGCAGCGGGGCGCTCATTCGCTTCCGGCCGATGGCGAAGACGAACAGGCGGAGTACCAGAAAGCGCCCGATTCCCGCGAGGCCGGAGGCACTCAGGTAGACGACCTGCTCCCGCAGGACTCCGACGGACGGCTGGACGGCGTGCAGCGCGAACATCGCGACGGAGGTCACCACGAAGGAGATGGCGGCTGAACCACCGGACTGCCAGTGCTGCCGCAGCCCGGCACTCCGGCCGGTCCGGAAGGTGAAGCGTGCATGGAGCTCAGTGCACAGCACCGTGGACGCGACCGTGACAAGCGCGTTGGCCAGCGCCCAAGGCATCAGCAGGGCGAGCACCGTCACAGCGGGACTGGACGCGAGCCCGACACCACCGCCGCACAGGACGAACCGGGCGAAGGCGGCGAGCGGACCAGGAGTGACACGGTGCCCCCGGTCCATGCCGTCCTCGACGGCTGCGGCCCGCTCCTCGCGCCGGGCCTCGTGAGCCGTTGCGGAGGCCGGCTGCGGCGAGAGCGGGAGCGGGCGTGGCATTGCGGTCTTCCTTCCGGCGGGAGTGCCGCCGACCTCGCCGATCGGCTGACTTCCACGATGCCGCCGTACGCTGAGCGGCACGAGGACGCGCACTCCCCAACCAGTGGTGTAGCCCGCTCCACCATGAGGCCCGGGGCCGAGGCCGCGTCGGCAGCCGGACAGCCAGGCGCCAGTGCCTTGTCGGGGTGCTCCCAGTTCATCGGGCGTCGCCCTTTCGTCCTGGCCCTTTCGGTTGTTTGTGTGGTGTCAGGGTGTGAGCGCGTTTGCGAGGAGATCGAGCGAGTGGTTCGTTCCCGTGGTGCGGGGGTCGCGGTTCAGGTGCCCGTGGAGCACACCGCGCTCCATCACGACCCGCGTCGGGACGGAGGATCTGGCGAGCTGTTCGGCGAACACTTCGGCGGAGGCGCGAAGGTCGTCGTACTCACTGGTGATGATGACGGTGGGCGGCAGTCCTGAGACGTCGGCTTCGGCGGGCATCGCGTAGCCGGGAACGACGTCCGCGTGGTTCGCCGACTCACCGAGGTAGGTGCGAGCCAGTTCCTCGACGTCCTCGGGCAGGAAGCGGAGCAGCCGCGGTATGTCGGTCATCCGCACGCGCAGCTCGTGCGGCAGCGGCGGCAGCCGGCGATGTACGACGGGGTAGGCCAGCAGGAGGCGGCAGGGGCGGACGAGGTCGCCCTCGTCCCGCAGCCGTAGCGCTGCGCCGGCGGCCAGGTTCCCGCCGGCGCTTGCCCCGCCCAGAGCCAACCGGCCCGGGTCGAGGCCGAGTTCGGTCGTGGTGGCGGCGACCCAGCGCCACGCCGCCACCACGTCGTCGTGCGGTACGGGGTAGGTGACGCCGTCGACGGCCAGGCGGTAGTCGACCGACAGCACGATCGCGTCGGCGCGGTGGCACAGTTCGCGGGCGACCATGTCCGATTCGGGCATGTCCAGGTTGCCGAAGCGAAAACCTCCGCCGTGTGCCCAGACCAGTCCCGGCCGGGCCGTTCGGGATCTGTTCCGGGGTGCGTAGACGCGTACCGGCACGGCTCCGTGCGGCCCTGGCGCGTCCACGTCGCGTACGGCGCAGGGCGGAGGGTCGTACCCGGGCTCCGGGGTGAGCGCGGCGACGAGGCGGGCGCGTTTGTCGGGGTCGGTTTCGGCGTCGCGGTAGGAGGTGATGCCGTCCAAGAGGGCAAACGACGCGGCTATCTGCGGGTCGACGGGCAACCGGGGGCTCCTGGGAGAAGGGACAAGTCTGTACCGGGTCTGGTGTGGGAGGCCGTGCCGGCCCGAACGGAATGCGGTGGGCACCGGGATGTCACGACAGCCGGGAGCGGCCTTCGGCGGCGAAGAACCGCCACATGACGTCGTTGGCGCTGATCTCTGGGTTGACCGGTCCGCTGTCGGGCGGCAGCGGGATGGTGGATCCCGGCCACGTGTGCCCGCCACCGTCGATGACGTACATCGAGACCCGCGCACCCCGGCGGCAGGCGGAGTGGGTCACCCGGCTGACGTGCTCGGTGACCTGGACCGTGCGCGGACCGAGTCGGCAGCCGTTCAGCGCCGCCCATCGCCGTTGGGCCGTCTCGGCACCGTATCCCCAGTACCCGAAGCCGCCACCGTTGTGCGGGTTCACCGTGTCGGCGGTGCCGGAGAACGACAGGACGGGGAGCGCTCGGTGGGGCCTGCACGTCGAAGGGTCGGGCAGGTAGGTGCCACTGGCGTCCTTGACCGGCGCCCCCGCTCGCAGTCCCGCCACCACCGCGATCGCGGCCAGGCGGCCGGGGTGGTCGCAGGCGTACTGCGACACCATCCGGGCACCGCCGGAGTAGCCCGTCGCGTACACCCGCCTCGGATCGGCGCACCCGCTGCGGGTCAGCGTGTCGATGGTGTCGCTCAGGAAACGCTCGTCGTCCGGGCCGCCGGGCTCACTGACGTGCGGGACGTTCCACCGGTACCCGGGCCCGGCGGTCACGGCGCCCTGCGGCGCGACGAGGACGAACCCCTCGCGGTCGGCGGTCTGCTCCATCTGGCTGATGGCGATCTGCCACAGCGCCCTGCTCTGACTGCTGTGCAGATTCAGCACCATCGGCAGGTGCCCGTGGCCCTCCAGCCTCGGGGGCACGTGGACCAGGACGGTGCGTTGCAGCCCGCCCGAGGTGACGGAGAGCGTCGTACGGCCTGCCTTCAAGTCGCAGCCGGCGCGGGGAGGTCCGCCGTCCGTCCCCTGAGCCACCGCCGCGGCCGACGGTACGGCCGCGGGAAGGAACAGCGCGCACACAGCGGTGAGAGCTGCGCAGAAAGCCTTGGGACGGTTCATCCTGCACCTCATTCTCGGAGGGGGAACGTCGTCGTGGCCCGGAGCGCCCGGTCAGCAGAAAACAGCGACAGGGCGCCGGCGAGAAGCGGTTCGGCGTCAGGCGAGCGCGTTGCGCTGTGCAAGGGCGCCCAAGTAGCGGGCGCTTTCCTTGGGAGTGCGGCGCTGGGTGTCCCGGTCGACGGCGATCAGGCCGAAGGTGGGCCGGTAGCCGAGCATCCATTCGTAGTTGTCGAAGGCGGACCAGTGGAGGTAACCGCGCACGTCCACCCCGTCGGTGACGGCGCGTTCGAGGCCCGCGAGCCCCTGCCGGACGAACTCGACACGGCGGGAGTCGTCGGCCGTGCCGATCCCATGCTCGGTGACGATCAGCGGCAGGCCCGCTGTGGTGGCCCGGCGCAGCACGTTCTCCATGGCCTGCGGGTAGAACTCGTATCCCATCTGGGTCGTCTCGGCGCCGTCGGGCACGGGCAGCGGCCCGTCGGACCCGACCAGGGACCGCGTGTAGCTCTGGACGCCGAGGAAGTCGTCGCCGTCCAGGGCCGGGACGAAGTCCTCGAAGGTCTCGGCCCAGATTCGCTCGGCCTGCTTCTCGCCGCCCGGCTCGGGCTGGATGTCCTGCAGGGCCAGGGTCAGGCCCACCTGGGTGGCGGGGCTGGCGTCCCGGATCGCCTGCCGCGCCGCGGTGTGGGCGCGCTTCACGATCGACACGCCTTGCTCACTGAACGTGAACAAGAAGACCTTCGGCCGGTCCTGGTCCGCCGGGAGGGCGTCGACGGGCGACAGGGCGTCCTCGCCGTCCCTCGCGGCTTGGTCGGTCACGCCGACCGGGGCCCCGGCGGGTTCGCGGCCGTCCTGGGGGGCGGCGGTCAGCACGTCGCGAATGAGCGGGCCGATGTTCGCCTCGTTGATGGTGCACGCGTACGGGACCAGTGGGCCCAGTTCGCTCATGACTTTGCCGCAGTAGGCGGCGAAGCGCTCGGGGGTCTTGTCGTACTCCCAGCCGCCGAGCTCCGTCAGCCAGCGGGGGCTGGTGAAGTGGTGCAGTGTCACGACGGGGGTGAGGCCGTGGTCGTGGCACGCCTGCAGGACGTCGCGGTAGTGCTCGATGGCCGCCCGGGAGAACCTGCCGTCCTCGGGTTCGACCCGCGCCCACTCGATGGAGAAGCGGTAGCTGTTGAACCCGAGCTCCGCCAGCAGGGCGATGTCCTGGCGGAACAGCCGGTAGTGGTCGCAGGCGTCGCCGCTGGGTTCGGCGAAGAAGCTGCCGGGCGTGTGCTCCAGGGCCCAGAAGTCGCTGGCCACGTTGTTGCCCTCGACCTGGTGCGCGGCGGTCGCCGCGCCCCACAGAAATCCTTCGGGAAATGCCATGTCGCTGCCCCTGGGTCAGTGTCCGGCAGAAGAAATGCGCGTTAGTAACGCGCATTAGCTGATTCGCTGAGTAACCTAACAGCCGACAGGTCGACTACGGCAAGCGCATCGATGGTCACGAATCGGTAAAGCGGCGCCATCCATCACGACGAGGACTGACGACGAGGACCGATGAAGCCCCCTGCCAAGCGGATCACGAGCACCGACGTGGCGCGCGCTGCCGGTGTGTCCCAGACGACGGTGAGCCTCGTACTGAACAACAAGCCCGGTCAGCGCATCCCCACCGACACGCGGCGCCGGGTCCTCGAAGCGGCCCGGCAGCTGAACTACCGGCCGCGCGGGTCGGCCCGGACCCTCGCGGCCGGCCGCAGCAACGTGGTGCTGCTCGCTCTGTCCGGAATGCCCATCAGTCCCAGTGTGTCGGGCTTCATCGAGCACTTCGGGTCCTCACTCGCCACGCGGGGCCTGACTCTGGTGACCCACCTCGTCGCATCAGGTGCTCGGGCGCTGGAGGACGTGAGTGCCGCGGTGGACGCGTCCGCGGTGGTGGGTCTGGAGCCGTTCGACGAGCCGACGGCCGAGGCCCTCCATCAGGCGGGTGTCGATCTCGTCCTCGCCGTCGGTGCGGACTTCTCCCCGCCCCAGAAGGAGATCGGTCGACTGCAGGCCCGTCACCTCCTCGACCGTGGCCATCGGCGCATCGGTTACGCGTTGCCCGAGCGGCAGGCGTTTCGGTCGTGGGCCGAGGAACGGCTCCACGGGGTCCTGGAGGTGTGCGCGGAGCGTGGCGTCGACCCGGCCGTCGCGCAGCCCACGGGGCTCGACGACGCGGAGGCCGCGCAGGCCGTCGCCGCATGGCGCCGACAGTCCGTCACGGGTGTCTGCGCCTACAACGACGAGATCGCGATCGCCGTCCTGGCCGGCCTGCGCGCGCACGGTCTGACCGCACCCGATGATCTCGCGGTCGTGGGCGTGGACGACATTCCCGTCGCCCGCCTGGCCGCCCCGCCCCTGACCACCATCGCCTTCGACCTCGGTGCGGCGGGAGCCCGGCTGGCGGAAGTGGTGGCTGCCGGACTCGACGGCGGGGACGTCGAGTTGAGCGTGCTGGCGCCCGGGCCTCAGCTGCTGGTACGCGGGTCCGCCTGAGCGGTTCGTGCCCGCCGCCGCAGCACGGTCCGGCCTCGCGTCACCACGTAAGGTCCCCGCCGGATCAACCGGACGCGCGCACGATCAGCTCGGGCCCCACCGGGGCGGCGTCGGACGTGGGGGCGCGTCCGGCGAGCGCGGACGCCACGGCCTCCGCGCGCTGACGTCCGGCCTCCCGCAGATCGAACGAGACAGTGGTGAGGGCCGGCAGTGACAGCGCGGCGGTCGGTATGTCGTCGGCACCCACGACGGCGAGGTCCCGTGGTACCGCGACGCCGGCTTCCCGTGCGCCCGCCAGCACGGCCAGTGCGGTCTCGTCGTTGAATGAGCACACACCGGTGACCGAGCGGGACGTCCACTGCCGCACGGCCTGCTCCGCCGCGGCGATCTCCAGTTCCACGTCGATCACCACGGGGGGCTCCAGCGAGGCGGCCGCGCAAACGTCGGTGGCGCCCTGAAGCCGGTGCCGCGCCATGGGGAGGTGGCTGGGGTGGGTGGGCATGGCGTAGCCGAGGTGCCGGTGCCCCCGTTCGATGAGGTGCTCGGCCTGGAGCCGGCCGACGTGACGCATGGACGGGGCGTTGCCGTCGCTGGGGATGACCACCTTGACACCCGCGGAGTGGAGGGCCTGGACGGTCGCCGGTTCGAAGGCGCCGAGACCGACGACGGCGGAGGCGTCGACGGCCGCGCAGACGTCCTGGAGCGACTGGTCGTCCGCTCCCGCGAAGTGGGCGACCAGGGTGAGGCCGCGCTCGGCCAAGGCGGTGGCCAACTCCTCGGAGAACCGGCTGATGCCCGCGCCGATCGGCATGTCGGGCAGCGCCAGCAGCACGATGTCGCTGTGCCCCGCCGCCAGCGCCCGAGCGGAGGCGTGCGGCCGGTACCTGAGCCGGCGTGCCGCTTCGAGGACACGCTGCCTCGTCTCCTCCGGGATGGCGTGCCCAGGTCGGTTGTTCAGCACGAAGCTCACGGTCGTGCGGGACACACCGGCTTCCTGCGCAACATCCGCACTGGTGACGCGCTTGGCAACCTGCCTCATGGCCTCTCATCAACTCCGGCGGCAGCGGTCCGACGACCACCCCAGGGCTGGAACTCGCGCAGCGGGCCCGGGCTGCCAGGCCGCCCTGGCGCGGTGCTCGGGACCCACTCGTTGACCTGACCGTACCTTGTCGGCGCGGAGCCCGCGCTGGTCCCTGCTGAGGCGCGTTACTCCTGCGCGTCAGCCACTCGCGGCCGGAGCCGCAGGACCGTGCCCTCGCCATTGCCCGACAGCAGCAGCGAGCCGTCGGGCGCCGCGGTCAGGCCGGCGAAAAAGCGCGGTGCGCCCGGCATGCCATGGGCGAACAGTGCGGGGTCGGTGCGGCCGGCGCCCGGCGGTGGGCCGACGGCGAGGTCCTCGGCCTCGACCCGGTGCTCTCCGGTCCGGAGCGAGACCGCGCTCAGTCGACGGGTCGCCGTCTCCACGACGAACAGCTCCTCACCCAGGACCGTCAGCCCTTGCGGGGCGTCCAGCCCGTCCGTCACCGTCAGCGGCTCAGCGGCGTCGAGCCTGAGCACGGCGCCGAGCACGTCGTCACTCACGTAACAGTGACCGTCGGAGTCGTACGTCACGTCGACCGGGTGGGGGAGCCCTTCGGCGAGAACGGTGACGGTGTCCTGTGCGTCGATGGCCAGGACGCGCCCGGCGCCCGTCTCCGCGACGACGAGACGGCCGTCGGGGTCGACGGTGACGCCCATGGGCTGGTTGAGCCCTGTCGCCCGGGTCCGGGCGGCTCCGGTGCCGGGGTCGTACGTCGCGACGTCTCCGTACTGGGAGGTGGTGTGCAGGTGCCCGTCGGCCGCGGTGACCGCGTGCACCATCCGGAGATGCCTGTGGGTGCGTCCGTGGCCGGGGCCGCTTCCTGGTTCCAGTTCCGCCAGGCGGTAGTGGTCGGCCGCGTACACACTGCCGCCGAGATCGACGGTGATGCCGTACGGGCCGTCGAGCCCGCGCGGCACGATCTCCCGGATGCGGCCGTCGGGGTGCATCTCGGTGACGCCGCCGGTGGCGAAGCTGGAGACGAACATGCGGTTCTCGGCGTCGAAAGCGGCGTTGTCCAGGCCCGTGACGCCGCTGGTGACGAGGGAGCGGGCGCCCGTGCCGTGCAGGTCGATACGGGTGACGATGCCGGCCTCGCCGCGCGAGAGGATCGTCAGGACTCCCTCCCGGTCGAAACGGACCGCCACGGGCTCGTGGACCTCCTGCGCGACCTGTTCCGGCGCGCCGCCGTCGGGCGGGATGCGCCATACGTCGTTCGTCACCATGTGCGGGTAGTACAGGCAGCCGTCGGGGCCGATCTGCATGGCGTTGCCCAGGGCGAGCCCCTCGGTGAGGACGACGGGGGCGCGGCCGTCGGGGAAGAGTTCGAGCAGCCGGCCGTTCATCCGCATCTCGTTGACGAAGAGGCGGTCACCCAGGCATGTGATGCCGTTGGGTACCCGCACCTGGTCGGAGACCAGCGTGTACTCGCCCTGCGGGCTGCGCCGCCAGACCCGGCCGGGGACCAGGTCGGCGATGTACATGGAACCGTCCGTGCCGAAGGCCAGATCGTCCGGGGACTGGACGGGCCCGCCCATCGGGACGACCACCTCGATGTCACCGGTCGCGGTGTCCACGGCGCTGATCTGCCCGGCGAGGAACTGCGCCACGTACAGCCTCCCGTCGGGGCCGAACGCGACGCCGTTCGACCCCCAGAGCGGGCTCGGTGAGGTGAGCCGGGCGATGTCCCAGCGGGTACTGCGGGGTGGCTTGGTACCGGCCGGGCCGAAGCGGCTGGGGTGCTGTCGCGTCACGAGCCGGCCTCCCGCGCGGTGCCGGGCTCTACGAGGACGTCGTCCATCCCGCCTTTCGCACGCCAGTCGCGCAGCAGGGCGTTGAAGGCGACCGGACCGTCCCCGAAGGACTCGTTGCGCTCCCTCGGCATGCCCTCGTTGTTGTAGTAGCCCGGTGTGCACTCGGCCTGGAACGCGTGCAGGTCCGCCGACTTCTCGCGGATCGTGGCGACCCATTCCGCCACGGCCTCGGGCGTGGGCTCGACGTACCGTGCCTGCCGTGTACGGGCCGCCGCGATGACCTCGGTGACGTGGGCGGCCTGTTCCTCCAGGATGTGCACGTAGTTGACGGCGCTGGCGTTCTGCATGGGGCCGAGCTGGAACATGTTGGGGAAGCCGTGGCTGTAGAAGCCGTGGAGGGTCTTCGGGCCCAGCTTCCAGGCGTCCATGAGGGCGAGGCCATCGCGGCCGTACACCGGCAGCCGCCCGGAGAGGATGCCGGAGACGCCGACGTCGAAGCCGGTGGCGAAGATGATGCAGTCGACCTCGTACTCCCGGTCGCCGACGACGACCGCGTTGGGCGTGATGCGCTCGACGCCGTGGGTGTCGGCCGTGTCGACGAGGGTGACGTCGGGCCGGTTGAACGTCTGGAGGTAGTGGTCGCTGAAGGTGGGCCGCTTGCACATGTAGCGGTACCACGGCTTGAGGAGTTCCGCCGTCTCCGGATCGTCGACCAGGGCGTCGACCCGAGCCCGGATCTCGTTCATCTTCTGGGCGTCCGCCAGTGCGTAGGCCCGTTCGCGCTCCTCGGCCGGGACGTCCGCGTAGCTGTTGGTCGGGATCAGCTTCTCGAACAGGCGGGCGCTGCTCGTCCAGCCGTCGTTCACCAGGTCCTCGTCGACCGGGACACCAGTGACGACCTTGAGGAAGTTCTCCATGCGGTGGCGCTGCCAGCCGGGCTGCAACGAGCTCGCCCAGTCCGGGTCGGTGGGGCGGTTGGCGCGTACGTCGACGGAGGACGGCGTGCGCTGGAACACGTACAGGTGCTGCGCGTCGGCGCCGAGGTGCGGGACGACCTGGATGGCGGTGGCGCCGGTTCCGATGAGGGCCACGCGCTTGTCGGCGAGCTTGTGCAGGTTTCCGTTCGCGTCGCCGCCGGTGTAGGCGTAGTCCCAGCGGCTGGTGTGGAAGGTGTGGCCCCGGAAGATCTCGATGCCCGGGATGCCAGGCAGTTTGGCCTGGCTGAGGGTGCCGGTGGACACGATCACGTAGCGGGACCGGACGCGGTCGCCACGGTCGGTGCCGACGATCCACTCCGATTCGGCCTCGTCCCAGCGCAGCTCGGTCGCCGAGGTCTGGAAGCAGGCGTCGCGGTAGAGGCCGAAGTGCCGTCCGATGGCGCGGGCGTGCTCGCGGATCTCCTCGCCGGGGGCGTACTTCCACCGCGGGACGTAGCCGACCTCCTCCAGCAGGGGCATGTAGACGTAGGACTCGATGTCGCAGTGGATGCCGGGGTAGCGGTTCCAGTACCAGGTACCGCCGAAGTCCCCGCCCTTCTCGATCACCCGGATCGACTCCACACCGGCCTGCCGCAGCCGGGCGCCGGCGATCAGGCCGCCCAGACCACCGCCGACGATGACGACCTCCACCCGGTCGGTCAGCGGCTCGCGGGTGAAGTCCCTGTCGGCATACGGGTCTTCGTCGTAGTAGCCGAACTCTCCTGTGGTGGTGCGGTACTGACCGCGACCGTCCGGGCGGAGCCGGCGTTCGCGCTCGGCCCGGTAGCGGGCGCGCAGGGCATCCAGGTCGATGTCGACGGCCTGCGGGGGGACTGGGGTGTGGGGGGTGGGCACGCTGTCCTCATCTCTGCTTCGGGGTACGGCCTGGCGTCCACTCACCTGTACTGCGTTCCCGAAGCGTCCGCACCGCTGAGGGGAAGGGTGGCGGCACATCGGATGTCGTCGCTGGCGAAGGCGCCCATGATCGTGACGTCACCGGACTCCAGCCCGCGGTGTCCGTCGGGCAGGGTGTAGAAGAGTCGCTCCAGGGGCGCCTCCAGCAGCACGCTCGTGCTCTGCCCGCCGGCCAGCGGGACGCGGGTGAAGGCCAGCAGCCGGCGCACGGGCCGTACGACGCTGGCGTCCTCGTCACGGGCGTACATCTGCAGGACGGCCGTCCCGGCCACGTCGCTGGTGTTGGTCACCCGGAACCGGGCACGGACGCGGTCCCCGCGCTGCTCGACGGCCGGTCCGTCCGTCTCGTCGAAGGCCGCCTCGAACGTGCTGTAGGACAGGCCGTGGCCGAAGGCGTAGAGGGGTGTGACGTCGGGCAGGTCGTTGTATCCGTGCCGGGTGCCGGTCGGGTGGCCGTAGCCGCTGCCGAACAGGTGGCCGTGGTACAAGGGGAGCTGGCCGATGTCACGGGGGAAGGTGCTGGGCAGTTTGCCGCTCGGGTTGATGTCGCCGAGCAGGCAGCCCGTGACGGCATCGGCCGCCGCTTCTCCCAGCAGCGGGGCGAGCAGCACGGCGCGGGAGGCCCGGGCGGCCCCCGTGAGCACCAGGGGACGCCCGGACACCACGACCGTCACCAAGGGCTTTCCCGTCCGGGCGAGCAGTTCGAGGAGTTCCTCCTGGTTGCCGGGCAGCCTCGGGTGGGCGGTCGACTGGCCTTCGCCGGCGGTGTTGTTGCCGACCCAGCCGGTGCGCTCGCCGACGACGGCGACGACCACGTCGGCCTCCGCCACCGCGGCGTCCACCTCCTGTGCGTCGAGCGGTCCGTCGTCCTCGAAGGAGCCCAGCGGCACGTGTACGACGGAGTCCGTACGGTCCCGCAGTGCGTGGAGCACGGTGGGGGTGTCGGGGTGCAGGTTCCGGGTGATGCCGGCGAAGACGGAGTCGTCGCCGGGGAAGCGTGCCTGGAAGATGTCGGTGAAGACGAAGGTGGCCGGGTCGACGCCGGGAACCCGGCCCTCCTTCAGCGCGCGCATGCCCGTCGGTACCTCGTCGTGGGCCACCGAGGTGTAGGCGCCGAAGTGGATGCGCAGGTCGTCTGCGGCCGGTCCCGTGACGGCGAGGGTGATGCCCTGCGGCGGCAACGGCAGGGTTCCGTCGTTCTGGAGCAGCACCAGGCTCTCGGACGCGACGGTCCGGCGCAGTTCTGTGGCCTCGGCCGGCTGGGGCCCGGCGGGCTGTGCCGGCCTCTGCGTCCGGACGTCCGGGATGAGGCCCAGCCGGGCCTTGACCGTGAGGACCCGGGCCACGGCCCGGTCGAGCACGCTCTCGTCGAGGCGCCCGGCCTCGATCTCCTCCGCCAGATGGGAGTAGTTGGTGTCGCCCGGCAGTTCGACGTCCAGGCCCGCCGCGATGGCCTGGGCGCCCGCCCGGCCCGGGGTCGTCGCCGTGTGGAAGACGTGCCGCAGCAGGTTGACGGAGTCGTAGTCGCTGACGGCCAGCCCCTCGAACCCGAGCTGTTCCCGCAGCAGTTCGGTCAGGACCCAGTGGCTGGCGGCCACGGGCAGGCCGTCGATGTCGTTGTAGGAGTTCATGACGCCGTACAGGCCGGCCTCGGCGATGGCGCGCCGGAAGGGCTCGGCGTAGTCGTCGACCAAGGCCCGGCGGCCCAGCTGGGTGGTGGCCTGGTTGAGGCCGCCCTCCGAGGCCCCGTACCCCAGGAAGTGCTTGCCGACCGCCAGGGTGCTCGCCCCGCCGTCCTCGTCCTGGATGCCGCGCACGAACGCCACGGAGAACTGCGCGGCGAGTTCCGGGTCCTCGCCGTATGTCTCGTGGACCCTGCCCCAGCGGGGATCCCGGTTCAGGTCCATGACGGGCGCGAACGCGAGGTGGACGCCGGTGCGGCGCATGTCGGCCGCCGCGGTGGCGGCGATCCGCTCGGTCAGGTCGGGGTTCCAGGTCGCGGCCTGTGACCAGGCGGTGGGGAACTGTTCGGCGCAGGGGTGCAGGAAGCCGTTGATCGCCTCGTTGTGCACGAGTGCGCCCATCCCGAAGGGGCTCAGGTCCCGCACGGACTGCTGGATGCCGTCCAGCGCGGACTTCAGGCTGTCAGCGTCCCGGCCGAGGTACCAGCTCAGGGACAGGTGACCCACGCCGTGCGGGCGCAGCTCGGGCAGCCGGCCCGGGTCCAGGCGGAAGCCCGTGTCCCCGCCCGGGACGAACAGGTCGGTGACGGGGAACCCGGTGACCTGCGCGATCTTCTGCTCGACGGTCAGTCGCGAGACGAGGGACTTGATGGTGTCCGGGTCGGGGATGGTCGTCATCGGAACGGCTCCTGTTCGATCAGGGCGGGGCAGCGAAGGTGAGGTCGGCGTGGGAGAGGGGCCCGGTCAGACGGCGGACCAGCCGTCGTCGACCGGCAGGACGGCGCCGTTGACGAAGGCGGCGTCGTCCGAGGCGAGGAACACGATGGCGGCCGCCTGCTCCTGCGCGGAGCCCAGCCGTCCGATGTTCGCGCCGATCAACTGCCCGACCAGCGCCGGACCGTGCGCGTCGGGGAGAGCGTCGACCTTGATGCCGGTGGTGGTGGGTCCGGGTGCGACGGCGTTGGCGCGGATGCCCTGCTTGCGGTACATCACGGCCAGGCTCTTCACCAGGCCCACGACCCCGTGCTTGGACGCGGTGTAGGCGGCCCCGGCCGCGCTGCCGCGCAGACTCGCCTCGGAGGCGGTGAAGACGATGGAGCCGCGCCCGGCGTCGAGCATGTGGGGGAGCGCTGCGCGGGTGAGGAGGAACGGCGCGGTGAGGTTGATGCGGATGACGCGCTCCCACTCGGCGTCGTCCGTCTCGCCCAACGCCGACATCCGGTCCATGACCCCGGCGTTGTTCACCAGGACGTCGAGCGAACCGAAGCTCGCAAGGGCCCCGTTCACCACCGCGTCCACGACCTGAGGGTCGCTGAGGTCGCCCGCTACCGCCCGTGCCTTGCCTCCGGCGTCCTCGATCTCCCTCGTGACCTGTTCCGCGCCGTCGGCGTTCAGGTCGGCCACGAGTACGTGCGCGCCCTCGTGCGCGAAGCGCAGCGCGGTGGCTCGTCCGATGCCTGAGGCCGCGCCCGTCACCACAACGCTGCGTCCGGCGAGTCCGGTGGCCATGCGGCCCTCCTCGTCTTCGAGTTGATAATGCGCGTTACTGATGCGCGTTAGCAGCCAACCGAAGAAGGCCGCCCCATGCAAGACGCCGCCCATCACGATCACGCAACGGGCGGCTGTTTCGAGGACTGGCCGGGCCCGGCGGCGGTCAGGGGGTTGCCGCCGCCAGGCCCGGGACCCGCCGCTCCCCGTCCCCAGGGGCGCGACGGGTGCGGGGGCGCCGCCGCTTCAGTGCCCCCGCACCCGGTGGCCCCTCCGAGGAGCGGCCACCGGGTCGTATGGAATTACGGGCTGACCGGAGTGGGCGCCTGGTGCCGGGACTCCGCCGCGGGAGCGGCGTGCTTGCGGGTGAGCGCCTCCCCCTCGACGTCGACGTTCGGCAGCAGCCGGTCCAGCCAGGCCGGCAGGTGCCAGGCGCGGTCGCCGAGCAGGGCGAGGACGGCCGGGACGATGGCCATGCGGACGATGAAGGCGTCGAAGAGGACCGCGGCGGCCAGTCCGAACCCGATGGTCTTGATCATGGACTCGCCGGAGCCGACGAACCCGGAGAAGACGGCGATCATGATGAGGGCGGCGGCGACCACGACACGGGCGCTGGTGCGGAACCCGGAGACCACCGCCTGCCCGGGCCGGTCGCCGTGGACGTACGCCTCCCGGACGCGGGAGACGAGGAACACCTCGTAGTCCATGGCGAGTCCGAAGACGATGCCCACCAGGAAGATCGGCATCATGCTCATGATCGGGCCGGTGGTCTCCAGACCGAGCAGTTCCGCACCGTAGCCGTGCTGGAAGACCAGGACGACGGCGCCGAGGGCGGCGAGGACCGACAGCAGGTAGCCGAGGGCGGCCTTCACAGGGACCAGGATGGAGCGGAACACCAGCATGAGGAGCACCACGGCCAGGCCGACCACGACGATCAGGTAGGGCACGAGCGCGGACTGGAACTTCTCGGCGACGTCGATGTTCATCGCGGTGCTGCCGGTGACCTCGTACGTTGCCCGGGTCTGCCGCTCGACGGCGGGGCGTTCGTCACGGATGGTCTGGACGAGGTCCATCGTGCGGGCGTCGGTGGGGCTGGTGGCCGGGGTGGCGGACAGTACCGCGGTGTCGCCGGCCTGGTTGAAGTTGGCGGGGGAGACGGACACGATCCCGTCGGTGGCGGCGATCTTCCGCGTGACGGTGGTGACGGCGGCCTCGGGGTCGGTGGAGCCCTTGGTGTCGACGACGATCGTCAGAGGCCCGTTGAAGCCGGGGCCGAACCCGTCGGCGAGGGCGTCGTAGGCGCGGCGTTCGGTGGTCGTGGTCGGCTTGGACTCGGCGCCGGGCATGCCCAGCTGGAGGTCCGCCGCAGGGATCGCGAGCGCTCCCAGGGCCACCACGCCCAGCAGGAGCACGGCCAGGGGGCGGCGTACGACGAGCCGGGCCCAGCGGGTGCCGCCGTTGTGCTCGCCGGAGTTGTCGGCGCGATTGGCCGTGCGGGTGCCCTTGCGTACGGCACGGGAGAGAACGGCGTTGGGCCAGAACCCGAGGAGGGCGGGGACCAGGGTGAGGCAGATGAGGACGGCGATGAGTACCGCGCCCGCCGCGGTCAGGCCCATCTTGGCCAGCATCGGGATGCCCACCACCGACAGGCCGGCCAGGGCGATGACGACGGTCAGGCCGGCGAAGACGACGGCCGACCCGGCGGTGCCGACGGCGAGCCCGGCGGCTTCCGTGGGCGTGTGGCCCTTGGCGCGCTCCTCGCGGAAGCGGGAGACGACGAACAGGGCATAGTCGATGCCGCAGGCCAGGCCCAGCATCGAGGCGAGGGTGCCGGTGGTGAGGGACAGGCCGAAGGTGCTGCCCAGCGCGATGATGGCGGCCATGCTGATGCCGACGCCGATGATCGCGGTCAGCAGGGGCAGCCCGGCGGCGGCGAGGGAGCCGAAGGTGATCAGCAGGACGACCGCGGCGATGCCGATGCCGATCGCCTCGGCCGAGCCGCCCGCGGACGGCTGGGTCGCCAGCGCGTCTCCGCCGACCTCGACCGTCAAGGAGCCGGCCTTGGCGTGGTCGATCGCCGTTTCCAGGTGCTTCTTGTCGGCGTCGGTGAGGTCGCCGGAGTCCGCGGTGAACGTCACGGTCGCATACGCGGCGGAGCCGTCCTTGCTGACCGCCTTCGTCGTGAAGGGGTCCGAGACGGAGGCGGTCCGCGAGCCGTCGGCCGCCTCGTCGACGAACGCCTCGATCGTCTTCCTGTTCTCGTTCGCGGTGACCTTGTCGCCGTTCGGGGCGATGAACACGACGCGAGCGGTGGCGCCGTCGGCTCCCGAGTCGGGGAACCGCTCCTCCAGCAGGTCGAGCGCCTTCTGCGACTCGATGCCCGGCATGGCGAACCCGTCGTCGGGTGCCGCCGGCGCCTTGGCCGCGGCGAGGCCGACGGCGACCATGATCGCGATCCACGCGAGGGTGACGAGCTTTCGCCACCGGAAGGCCGCGCGGCCCAGGCTGTACAGGAAAGTTGCCATGGCGGGAGAAAGCCTCCACATCAGAGGTGCGGAACACAGGGGACGCGAGGCTTCTCTCCTCCGCTGCGGGCGGATCCAGGAGGGTGCCTCGATGTCTTCCACGATCCCGTTCGCGGCCGGTCCTCACGAGGGAGCGCACTCCCGAACCGATGGTGTAGCCCGCTACACCGTCCGAGCGGCGCGGGTGGCGCAACGCACGACCGCCGCATGCCGGGGCGCGGCAGGCGGCGGTCGTACGTGCGGACGGGTTCAGTCGACTGTCGGCAGGGCCTTCAGGTAGGTCAGGACGGCCAGGACCCGGCGGTGACCGCTGTCGCTGGGCGGGAGGCCCAGTTTGAGGAAGACGTTGCCGATGTGCTTGTGGACGGCCCGTTCCGTCACCACGAGCGTCTGGGCGATGGTCGTGTTGTCGTGCCCCTCGGCCATGAGCTTCAGCACCTCGCGTTCCCGAGGAGTGAGCGAGTCGAGCGGCGAGTTACGGCGCTTGGTGAGCAGTTCGGCCACCACCTCGGGATCGAGGGCCGTGCCACCGGCCGCCACCCGCTCCAGCGCGTCGAGGAACTCCTCCACCCGGCCCACCCGGTCCTTGAGCAGGTATCCGACTCCGCTGCCGCCACCGCTCAGCAACTCGGCGGCGTAGGACTCCTCGACGTACTGCGACAGCACCAGCACCGGCAGCCCGGGAATCCGCTCACGGGCTGCCAGGGCGGCGCGCAGGCCCTCGTCGCGGAATCCGGGAGGCATGCGCACATCGAGCACGGCCACGTCCGGGCGGTGCTGAAGGAGCGCGGGCAGAATCTCCGGCTCCGCGGCGGCGACAGCCACCACGTCGTGTCCCGACGAGGTGAGCAGCAGCACGAGACCCTCGCGCAACAGGGCGTTGTCTTCAGCGATCACCACACGCACGGCAACTCCACGACGATCACGGTCGGTCCTCCGACAGGGCTGGTTACGGTCACGGTGCCGTCGAGTGCGGCGACCCGGCGGCGGATGCCCAGCAGCCCCGTGCCGCCGGAATCCCCCCCAGAGCCGAATGCCTGGGCGGTGCCACCAGCGCCGCCCAGTCCCTCGTCCTGGACGACGGCCCGCAGGCCGGTGCGGAGACGTTCGAGGCGGACGGTCGCCCGCGGGGAACCGCTGTACTTGGCGGCGTTGGTGAGTGCCTCGGCGATGGCGAAGTAGGCGGCCGACTCGACCGCGGCCGGCGCTCTGGGCCCCCCATCACCCAACCCGTCCACCTGCACCGTCACATCGAGGCTGCTGCCGGCCGCGAGGGCCCGGACGGCACCCACCAGGCCCCGGTCGGACAGGATCGGCGGGTGGATGCCGCGCACCACCTGCCGCAGCTCGGTCAGCGCGGCCTCGGCCTGCTCCTGCGCGTCGTCCAGAAGCCTGCGGGCGACCTCGGGCTGCTGGTCGTAGGCCCGCTTGGCGAGGCCGACGCGCATGGACAGAGCGACCAGGCGGGCCTGCGCGCCGTCGTGCAGGTCCCGTTCGATACGGCGCAGTTCCGCCTCGTGCGCCGCGATGGCACCCGCCCGGGTCTGGGTCAGTTCCTCGACCCGTGCGGCGAGCAGCGCGTTGGGAGCGGGCCGGAGCAGTGCCGTCGACCACCGTGCGTCCAGGTCGGCCAGCCGCACGATCAGCGGCAGTACGACCGCGTCGCGGCGCAGCAGGCCGCACCGGACGCCGTCGACGACGGCACCGACCGCCCACAGCGGCACGGCCAGCAGGCCGAGCCAGCCGTAGACGTAACAGGCAGCCATCCAGCGCAGGTCGACCAGCGTGCCGGGGTCGCGCACCGCGGCCCGCAGGCGTTCGCGCAGGCCACCGGTGAGGGGCCGATACGCCTCCGGGATCTCCCGGCCGCTCCAGCCGGCGACCTGTTTGCGCTTGGCGCCCGCGATCCTGCGGATCAGCAGCACGGTCTCAGGCAACAGCCAGGCACCGACCACCACCAGCGTGCCGATCACCGCGATCTGGAGCACACAGACGAAGAGGCACAGCCCGAAGGTCATGGCCACCGACTTGGCCAACTGCACGGTGGCCAGGGCAGCCCTGACCGACGTCTTCCACATGCCACTCACCCTAGGCGGCTGTTTCCGGACATACGGGAGAGCAGGCCACCGCCCTCATGGTGTAGCCGGCTACACCATGAGGGCGTCCGCGAGTGGGCTCTGCTCCGCCTTGCCCGCCGGTCACGGCCACGGCGTGAAGCCTTCGTGCCGGATCGTCCAGCTCCCGTCCTTCGGGAAGCCGGGCACATCGTCGCCGGCGCCGTCCCAGCCCGCCACCATGAGGGACACGGCGGCGAGCAGGGCGCCGCCCGCGGGAAGGTAGATCGGCAGAAGGCTGCCGATCTGCGGCGTGTGGCCGGTCGGCGCGTACTGGTTCTTCGGGGTGTCCGTGAGCAGCATGTCGATGGCCAGGTCGGGACGGCCGAGACGGGTCGCGGTCATGGCCATGACGGGGAAGTCCCAGCCCCAGGCGCTGTTCCAGTCCCAGTCGTCGCGGACGTCGAGGAGGGTGGCCTCCATCGCCTCGGGGTCGATCAGGGGTGTCCGGGGCACCACGCCGAGGGCGCACAGCAGGGAAGGGTGGTCGTCGCGGCGCAGGTACGGTTCCGTCCCGATCGCCGCGTAGACGCCCCTGTCCCGGCGGGGCGGAGCGAGACCGTCCTGGACCCGCCGCCACTGAGTGTGCCGTGGCAGACCGAGGCGCTCGCGCCAGCGCTGGGCGATCTCCAGGCCCCACCACCAGTAGGCCAGCTCGAACGTGGGATCCTCCGTGGACCTGGCGTCGTAGAACTCCTGCGCGGGCACGAGCGGGGCGGGCAGGTGGTAGGTGCCGTCGCGGTCCTCGACGAACGAGGCCATGAACCGGGCCGTCTCCTCGACCAGTTCGGCGAAGCGCTCCACCAGTTCCTTGCGCGATTCGTCCGCACGGCCCCGATAGAGGAGCTCGAGCAGATACAGCGGGTGCGGCTGTTGCCAGACGAGCAGGGATCCGATGTCGGACGGGCTCTCACGGCCGTCCGGCCCGACCTGCTTGGGCCAGCGGGCTCCGTCGTACTGCTGCCGCCGCGCGGTGTCACGGGCCGTGTCGAGGATGGACAGGTACCACTCCAGGCTCGGTTCGAGGAGTTCGGGACGGCCCCACGCGGCGAAGTGCGCGGCGTGCCAGAAGTGCATCTCCAGGTGGAACTTGCCGTGCCAGGAGTTGGTGACCAGGCCCGTTTCCTGTGGCGGCGTCATGCCGGAGCAGTTCACCGCGGTCAGGTACTGCGAGAGGACCACCCGGCGTTCCAGCTCGTGCGCCCGCGGGTCCGTGCTGCCCGAGAGGTCGATGGCCGCGCCCGAGGTCCAGAAGGCGTGCCACCATGCCTGCGCCGCGGCGCGGATCGAGTCGAACCCGTCCCGTCCGGCCTCCCCTCCGTCGCCCGGTGAGAAGCCGGCCACGAGTTCCAGAGTGCCGGCGGGGGTCGACAGGACGTACTCGTGCGGGTCATCGGTCACCTCCACCTGGCCGCGCGTCGACCAGCCGAGGCGCAGCGAGTACGACGTGTCGTCGAGAACCCGGTCGAAGACACAGGTCCGCTCGTCGACCCGGTCAAGGCTCGTGCGGTGGTGGTCGGGTGCCGTCCAGTCGGAGGTCTGGAAGAAGCCGTCGCTGGCGTAGGGGAAGCGAATGGCGACGGCGGCCCGGCCGTCGGCGAGCAGGTCCGACTCGATACGGAAAGCGACCCGGGAGTGGTGCGGGTCCGCGACCGTCGTGACCCGCACCTCGTGTCCGGCGTACTCGAAGACGCTGGTGAGCACGCCGGTCCACAGGTCGAGGCGCTGGCGCGGGTTCGTGAGCACGCCGGGATCGGCCTCCGGGGCGGCGTCCGGGCTCGGACGGAGGAGGAGTCCGATGCGGCCGAGATCGAGGCGGTGGGGGTTGCCGTGGAGCCAGGTGCCCGCGCGGTACTCGTCGGCCACCTGACCGCCGAACGTGGCCGTCATGTCGAACTTGTCGGGGTACTGAACGGGCCCGCGGGGGGTGTCGTAGGTGGACATCGCATCGGCGAGCACGAAGCCTTCGGGGTTGGGCATCGCATGCCAGCCCCACGTCGACATGGTCGCGGTGTTGACGGCCAGCCGGCCCTCCGACCAGGCGGTGGCCTGGTCGTGGTAGGCGGTGAAGGTCTGCATGCCGGTGATGTCGGCGGTGTAGGCGAAGTCGCCGTTGCCGACCGTCAGGACATGAGAGGGGTCCGGACGGGTCAGTTCGACGGTGTGGCGGCGGACCACGGACTCCCGGTCGATCATCGGGTGCTGCTCCTGATGGACGGTCTGGGCGGGGCGGAAGGGCTCTGCGGTGGGATTCCGGCGCGGGCTCACTCGACCCCGATCACGGTCTCGACCGGTTCGCAGCCCGGGGCGGTGGCGCGGAGGTGGATCTTGCCGATGCCGGTGGGACGCAGGACGGCCAGGGCGCGCCCTTGGTAGGTGCGGCGTACGGTCGTGTCGAAACGCTCCTCGGTGGAGGGGGCGGCGCTACCGAAGCCCTGCAGGACGCCGTCGCCCGTGACCTCCACCATCACCTCCCTGTCGGCCGCGGTGTGGAGCGTGCCGCCCGCGTCGGTCAGGGCGAGGGTGACATAGGCGAGGTCGCCGACGTGGGGAGTGATGATCGCTCGGTCGGCCTGCGCGCGCAGGAGCACCGGGCCGGTCGCGGACCGCAGGAGGTGGCGGCCGGTCTCGACGCCGCCGCGATAGGCGATCGCGAGCAGTTCGCCAGGCTCGTAGACGGTGTCGAAGTCAGCGCGGAACCGGTGGTCCTCACCCACCGGGAGCCTGCCGAGGGAGCGGCCGTTGACGAGCAGTTCGACCTCGTCGGCGTCGCTGTAGACCTCGACGGTGACCGGCCGGCCGTCGTAGCCCGGCCAGGTCCAGCTGGAGACGGCGTCGGTCCACGCCCATGGCATGCCCGCGAACGCCTTGCCGTGGTGCTGGGGTCGCTGGACGGCCAGGTACGGCTGCGTACGCAGGCCGAAGACGATCTCGCGGTAGTAGGAGACGGGGCGGCGGTGGCCGGTGATGTCGATGTCGCCGCAGTCGGCCGTCAGGTGGGGGTAGTCCGCCGTGGGAGTGGGCTTGGGGTGCTCGGGGGTGAGGTACTGGGGGCGGCCGATGCCGACCTCGCCCAGGTAGTCCCAGCCGGTCCAGGTGAAGTCGCCGATCACGTGGTCGTTCTGTGCGACCAGGCGCCAGTAGGTGTCGATGCGGGTGGGGAAGGTCTCGGTGCCGAGAATGATCCGGCCCGGGAACAGGTCGCCGTCCATGGCGTAGCGGCTGTCGGAGTAGTTCATGCCGGCGACGTCGAGGACGCCGTACGACTCGGCCGTGCGCTCGGTCACCAGCTGTGAGGCGCTGATGGCGTTCATCGCCTCGCCCACGTCGGCCATCAGGGTGTTGATACCGGCGCCCTCGCTGGAGGTCTCGCCCTTGGCCTGTCGTGCCTTCTGCACGAGGGCGGGCAGCTCGGACATGATGGCCAGCATGTTGTTGACGGCGTTGGTGACGTAGCGGGTGCCGTCCAGCGCTCGGACCTTCTCGGCAAGTCTGCGCCCCCATACGGCCCCGACGGCCGTACCGGCCTCGGGGATCTCGTTGCCGATCGAGTACATGATCACGCTGGGATGGTTGAAGTCCTTGGCGATCATCGCCTCGATGTCGCGCTCCCACCACTCCGGGAAGTGCAGGCTGTAGTCGAAACCGCTCTTGGCGGACGTCCACATGTCGAACGCCTCGTCCACGACGAGCATGCCGACGCGGTCGCAGGCGTCCAGCATCGCCTTGCTCATCGGGTGGTGGGACATCCGGATCGCGTTGAACCCGGCGTCCTTGAGGAGCTGCACCCGGCGTTCCTCGGCACGGGCGAACGTCGCTGCTCCCAGGGGGCCGTTGTCGTGGTGCACGCAGGCGCCGCGCAGCTTGACCGTCTCGCCGTTGACGCGCAGACCGTGCCGGGGGTCCAGTCGGAGGGAGCGGATGCCGAAGGTGACGCTCTCGGCGTCGATGTCACCTGCCTCGTCCTTCAGGGTCACCTCGGCGGTGTGCAGGGCGGGGGAGCCGGGGCTCCACAGCGCCGGATCGCTCACGTACAGGCGCGTGCGGGCGGTCGCGGGCTCTCCGGGCATCACCGTCACCTGCGTGGTGCCGGAGGCGAGCACCGTCCCGACGGCGTCACGGATCTCGGTGACGACCTCGCCCGTACGGATCGCCATCGAGTCGTTCTCCACGGTGGTGGCCACCTCGACCACCGCCCGTTCGGCGTCGATGTCCGGGGTGGTGACACGGAGGCCGTCGGGGGCGATACGGACCAGTTCGCCGGTCAGCATCCAGGTGTCGCGGTAGATACCCGCGCCGGTGTACCAGCGTGAGTCCTCGTGCGCCCGGGCCTCGACGCGGATCTCGTTGTCCTCGCCGAAGCGCAGGAAGCGGTCGGCGTCGACGCGGAAGTGCGAGTAGCCGTAGGGCCGTTGGCCGGCGTAGTCGCCGTTGATGTGCACGGTGGCGTCGCGGTAGACGCCCTCGAACTCGATGAGGACCCGCTTGCCCCGGTACTCCTCGGGCACGAAGAACGTCTTGCGGTACTCGAAGACCCCGCCGGGGAAGTAGGCCCCGGCGCCGCCCTCGCTGGTGGCCTCGCCGCGCGGCGCGACCCGGTCCTGCCCGATCATCGCGTCGTGGGGCAGCGTCACGTCCTGGAACGGGGCAGTGGGGCCGGACAGTTCGGCGAACGGGTTGACCTTGGGCCGGAACTGCCAGCCGTCGTTGAAGGAAACTCGGATCACGAGGCTTTCTCTCTGTGAGGGGGGTGAGCCGCTGCTCAAGGGGTTCGGTCGGGGAGCGGGCCGAGACGTGTGGTGTCCAGGCGGTCGCCGCTCATCGCCACCAGCCGGTTCAACGGCAGCGACTCGACCATCCGGAGGATCTCGGGGTCCGTCGCGACGCCCGAGCCCTCCATCGCGCCGAGTGCCGCGCGGAGCCGGGGGCCGCCTTCCGGGTGGGCCAGCCACTCACCGACCGGCGACTCCATGCTGAGGGGACGGGTGGGCGCAGGGGCGTCGACGGTGACGGTGGTGGTCAGCCGCAGATCACGGGAAGAAGCACCGACGCCGATCTCGAAGTCGCCGCTCTCCAGCATCCAATGGCCGTGGGCGGGGCTGAAGAACGACAGGTCGCGCGCGCCCAGTTCGAAGGTGACCGGTGCGGACTGCCCCGGCGCGAGTCGCACCTTGGTGAACGCCCTCAGTTCGCGGATCGGGCGGTCGACGCAGGACACGACGTCGCGGACGTAGACCTGCACGACTTCCTTGCCGGTCATCGGTCCGGTGTTGGTCAGGGTGAGGCGCAGCCGTACGACGACGTCCTCGCCCTGTCCCTCCACCTCGGCGCGCAGGTCGGAGTAGGCGAAGGTGGTGTAGAACAGGCCGTGCCCGAAGGGGTGGCCGACCTGCATGTCCCACTCCGCCGTTGGCCAGGACGACCACCACGTTGGGGTTGACCTGTGCCACCGCCTCCAGCAGGCCGAGCTGGACCTCGGGCAGGTCGATGTGCGTGCGGTTGAAGCCCTCCGACTCCTCGCCCTCGGGGAGCCCCAGGAACAGGACCGACACATCGGCAGCCGAGGCGGCTTCGACCGCTTCGGACACCGGCGTCCCGTTCTCTTCTCCGGTGAGGGTGAAGCCGGGCGAGAACAACAGGCGAAGGGGCTCACCGGCCACCGCGTTCAGCGCCTCCCAGGCGTTGTCGACCCGGGTGGGCCTGACCCGGGAGCTGCCCGCGCCCTGGAACCTCGGCGTTCGGGCGAACTCGCCGATCACCGCCACCGTCGTAGGAGCGTCGGGGCTCAGCGGTAGGAGCGCCCCCTCGTTCTTCAGCAGCACGGCCGACTCGGCGGCGGCACGCCTGGCCAGGGCGTGGTGCCGGTCGAAGTCGATGTGCTCGGCAGGCTCCTTCAACCCTTTTGTACGCTCAAGGAGTTGGAGCAGCCGGAGCACGGCCCGGTCGAGCACCGCCTCGTCGAGCCGCGCGGCCTTGACGGCCTCGACGAGCCGTGCCGCACTGGCGCCGTTCGTGGAGGGCATCTCCAGGTCCAGACCCGCGGCGACGGCGGCCACCGGGTCGGCAACGGCTCCCCAGTCCGACACCACCAGCCCGGAGAAGCCCCACTCCTCACGCAGCACCTCGGTCAGCAGCCAGGGATTCTGCGCGGCGTGGACGCCGTTGATCCTGTTGTAGGCGGCCATCACCGTCCACGGCTCGGCGCTGGTCACGACGTGCTCGAAGGCGGCCAGGTAGATCTCGCGCAGGGTGCGCTCGTCGACCTGGGCGCTGACCCGCATGCGGTCGGTCTCCTGGTTGTTGGCGGCGAAGTGCTTCACTGAGGCGCCCACGCCCCTGCTCTGTACACCGCGCACCAGCGCCGCTCCCAGACGGCCGCTGAGGTGCGGGTCTTCGGAGAGGTACTCGAAGTTGCGCCCGCACAGGGGCGACCGTTTGATATTGATGCCCGGACCGAGCAGCACCGCCACACCGGCCGCCCGGCTCTCCGCCCCGAGCGCCTGCCCCACCTCGGTGAGCAGTTCGGTGTCCCAGGACGAGGCGAGAGCCGCCGCCGTGGGAAAGCACGTGGCCGGGAGGCCGGCTTCGAAATCGAAGTGTGCGGCGGACGGGTCCTGCAGGCGCAGACCATGCGGGCCGTCGGTCAGCACGATCGAGGGGATGCCGAGGCGTTCGACGTCCGCCGTCTCCCACGAGCTCCCACCGGAGAGCAGCGCGGCCTTCTCTTCCAAGGTGAGGGCCGCCAGGAGGGCGGGTATGTCCATGACCCTGTCGTCGGTGCGTACTTCGCCGTCCGTGCGGTCCTTGCCGTTCCGGTGTCGCTCGCGATCGCGGGCCTCAGCGGTGTCGTTGCTCACGGCGGTCCCTTTCAGCGGACGGACTTGACGCGCAGCGCGACCACCAGGCCGCCGAGCAGGCTGCAGGTCGCCGCGATGAAGTACAGAAGCGTGTAGTTCTTGTCGCCTCCCGCCGCGCCGATCGCCAGGAAGGCCGGCGCGACGAGAGGGGCGAGCCCTTGCGGGAGTGAGGTGGAGAAGCCGTAGATGGCGGTGAAGCGGCCGGCGTCGGTCTCCCGTTCGGGCAGCACGTCGAGCATGACCGCCTGGTCCACGGCGGCGAACAGGCCCAGGCCGAGGTTCGCCAGCGCCGCGCCGAGGATGATCAGCGGCAGTCCGGGTGCCACCGCCATGACGACCGCACCGAAGGCGTACACGCAGCCGCCGATCAGCACGAAGGCGCGGCGGCGGCGCAGCCGGTCGGACAGGAAACCGCCGCCGACCGCGCCGAGCATCGTGGCCACGACGCCACCGCCTGCCAGGACCGCGACCGTGCCCGACACCTCCTTGACGGTCATGTCCAGCCGATCGGCCAGGAAGAACGCGGTGAAGGTCGTGTTGAAGATGACGCCGAACATGAACAGGAACTTGCCGAGCCAGTTCCAGGCGAAGTCGGGGCTCCGGCGCGGATCGAAGAAGTAAGTGCGGGACAGGGACTTCAGGTCCAGCGGCTCGGCCGTCGCCGTCATCCCGCGGCTGTCAGGCTCGCGCAGGAGGCAGACGAACACGATCACGGCCACCGCCCCGAACACCCCCGGGACGAGGAACAGCAGGAGGTTGTTCCCGGTGAGGCCACCCGCCATGAGGACACCGGCGATGGGCGCGAGCTGCTGGACGACGCCGGACAGCCCCGAGACCTTGCCGCGCTGGGACTCGGGCAGCCGGTCGGCCTGCAGGGCGATCAGCAGTGACACGACCGTTCCCCAGCCCACCTGTGCCAGGACCCAGCCGAGACCGAGGACGAGGATGCCGGGCGCCGCCGCCATCACCAGCAGCGCGACGACACCGACGACCGTCCCGGCGAGCAGGAACGGACTGCGGCGGCCGAACCGGCTGCCGGTGCGGTCGCTGAGCATCCCGCACACCGGCGTCGTCAGCAGGGCGGCGAGACCGCCCGCGCCGGTGATGTAACCGAGGTACTCCTCGTGCGCGGGGGCCAGTTGCTCGACCCGGATCGCGAGGGAGATCGCGATCGGCGTCACGAACGCGATGTACACGCCGAAGATCGCCATGACCAGCAGCCAGATGAAAGAGCCCTTCACCTGCGGCAGGTCACCGGAGTCCGCCGACTCGGCCGGTTCACCGGCCGTCGGGAGGGCGCTGTCGAGGATGGGCCCGCCGGTCGGCGGCGGTTCAGAGGGAGTGAGCGCCATGGTGGCCTCGCCTTCGGGGTGAGCGGTATGCGTTGCGCATGACGGGAGAGGGCAACTTCCCTGCTAATGCGCGTTACCAATGCGCGTTAGTACTCAACGGCAGCGGTCAGGAGGCTGGCAAGGGCGGGAACGTAACGGGCTGGTAACGAAGCGGAGGTCGGCCCGCCGTCGTCGCGGCGGGCCGATCCGTGGTCGCGGCAGTGCCGGTTCGTCAGCTCACGGTCTGCTCGGGTTGGTCGTCACCCGTAGCGGTGCCCTGGGGGGAGATGCCCACAGGGCATCTTGCGTTGTGGGTCGGTGACGCCGGCCCGCACCCAAAGGCTTCCGGTGGTAAGACGGGTCGGCCAACGGCCTCGTGATTCAACGGGTCTTAAGGGTTTCCCGGCCCGGGGCGCGGCCGTGACGGCTCCGGCACCGTGCCGCGAGCGGAGTGGGTCAGCGGCTTGCTCACCAGCTCGCGCAGAATCATCCGCTCGACTGGGGTGAGCGGCTCCATCAGGTCGGCGGTGATCTGTGGGACATGTGCGGCCAGGGCGCGCTCCAGCAGTTCACGGCCCTTGGGGCTCGCTTCAAGAAAGGCGGCCCGGCGGTCGTCGGGGTGGGGGTGGCGGACCAGGAGGCCGGCCGCCTCCATGCGGGCGATCAGTCGGGTCAGCCCGCCGGAGGTGAACGAGAGGCCCTCGGCCGGGCGGACGCTGGTGGTCCGGTGGTGGTTTTCGCTGCTGATTACCACACGACTCGGCAACGCCGTCGCGGTGAACACGTGGAACACCTACACCTGGAAGCCCGCGTCGGCCGAGGCCGGCGTCATCCCGCCGCGTGCCAAGGGAGCGAAACCCTGGCAGTGGGCGGCGGCCCCGAAGGACGGCTTCCACGTGCTGCGGCACACCTACGCCTCGATCATGCTGGAGGCCGGAGAGTCCGTTGTGACCTTGGCGCGGTGGCTCGGGCACTCCTCGTCCGCGATCACCCTGGTTACTATGCTCACTTCATGCCGGAGGCCGGAGGCAAGGGGCGCACTGCTATCGACGGACTGCTCAGGAAGTAGGGAGAACCGCATGCCAGTCGAAACTCCCCAGATTCTCCCCAGGGCCGGAGACCTGCGAGTCCGCTAGAGAGATGGATGGCCTGGGGAAATGCTGAAAAATGTAATCGCGACCCGCTACATCACACCCTTGCGGTCCGGCGGCTCCGTCCCCGGCGTAGTCGAGGCGGACGACCTCGGGACGTACGTCGTGAAGTTCACCGGCTCCGCGCAGGGCCGCAAGGCGCTCGTCGCCGAGGTGATCGTGGGCGAACTGGCCCGCGCCCTCGGACTGCGGTTCCCCGAGCTGGTCCTCGTGCACTTCGACCCCGTGATCGCCGACGGCGAGCCCCACCAGGAGGTGCGCGACCTCCACAGCGCGAGCGCCGGCGTCAACCTCGGCATGGACTACCTTCCGGGCGCCCGGGACTTCACCCCGGAGGTGGCGAAGACCTTCCGGGTCGACCCGCTGGAGGCCGGCCGGATCGTCTGGCTGGACGCCCTGACCGCCAACGTCGACCGCACGGTCCACAATTCCAACCTGATGATCTGGCCCACCCTCGGCGTCGCGCCCCCGCGCCTGTGGCTGATCGACCACGGAGCCGCCCTCGTCTTCCACCACCGCTGGGACGGCACCGACCCCGCCAAGGCCTACGACTTCCGGCACCACGCCCTCGGCCAGTACGCCCCGGACGTGCGGGCGGCCGACGCGGAACTGGCGCCCAAGGTGACCGAGGAACTGCTGCGGGAGATCGTGGCGGAGGTGCCGGATGCCTGGCTGACCGACTTCGCCTCGCCCGCCGAGGCCCGGGAGGCCTACGTGGCGTACCTCCACGCGCGCGTGCGCGCCTCGCGGCAGTGGCTGCCCACGGACTTCCCCGGCCGGGAGGAACTCGCCGCCGAGGAGGCCCGGCGGACGGCGAGGAACCAGCAAGGACGCCCCGCATGGCTCAAGCAGGTCCCCGACCTGCACGGCAAGCCCGCGGCCGAACAGGATTGGTCGGTGCACCTCGGATGAGTGGCCGTGTCGAGATCGAGTACTGCACCCAGTGCCGCTGGCTGCCCCGCGCGGCCTGGCTGGCGCAGGAGCTGCTCACGACCTTCGAGGCCGAACTGACGGAACTGGCCCTGAAGCCCGGCAAGGGCGGCGTGTTCGTCGTCCGCGTCGACGGCGAGGCCGTCTGGGACCGCCGCGAACAGGGCTTCCCCGAGCCGACGGCCGTGAAGCAGGCCGTACGCGACCGAGTGGCCCCGGGGAAGTCCCTTGGCCACTCGGACAGGTCCGCCTGACCCAGCTGAGCCTTCCAGCCCCGTCGACGGCAAGCAGTACATGCTGTTGGCGGTTGCCGGTGCGGCCTCCGATTTCACGTTCGTCTCGGCGTGAACAGCGAGGTCCGGAAAGCACCTTGAGCCGGCTGAGGCGACCCCGCTGGGAAGTCGTGGACCCTTTCGAGCCGCGGACACTCCGCCCTCTTCCCTGCCGCGCCTGACTATGTTGTGATGACAGGCACGAGGTCTCAGCTTCGGGGTTTCACCACCCCTGTCGGCTGCCGGGGGGTGTCGGAGACTCAGTCACGGCGGATGTCGTAGGAGCTCTCCGCGCCGGAATGAACGCCGGTTTCGTCGGTCCTGCTCACGAGGTCAAAGGGCTGCCGGAGGATCTGGTACGGGTGTTCCCGAGTCTGCCTTCGGTAAAGCACTTCTTGAGTGATCACTGGGGCGACTGAGCGCAGGCTGCCAGGCCGTACTCGACCTCAAGCACCTCCGCAACGGCCCGTCCTACGCCCATGACCGCGCCCCGGCACCAACTGGTACCGGGGCGCGTCGGGCGGTGTCAGCCGCGCAGCTGCTCGTACGCCGGCAGCGTCAGGAAGTCGGCGTAGTCCTCGTCGAGGGAGACCTTCAGGAGCAGGTCGTGCGCCTGCTGCCAGTTGCCGGCCGTGAAGGCCTCCTCGCCGATCTCGGCCTTGATGGTGGCGAGTTCCTCGGCGGCGACCTTGCGGGCCAGCTCGGCGGTGACCGTCTCGCCGTTGTCGAGGACGACGCCGGCGTTGATCCACTGCCAGATCTGCGAGCGGGAGATCTCGGCGGTGGCCGCGTCCTCCATGAGGTTGAAGATCGCGACCGCGCCGAGGCCGCGCAGCCAGGCCTCGATGTAACGGATGCCGACCTGCACGGCGTTGACCAGACCCGCGTACGTCGGCTTGGCGTCCAGCGAGTCGATCGCGATGAGGTCGGCCGCCTTGACGTCGACGTCCTCGCGCAGCCGGTCCTTCTGGTTCGGCTTGTCGCCGAGGACCTTGTCGAAGGACTCCATGGCGATCGGCACCAGGTCGGGGTGGGCGACCCAGGAGCCGTCGAAACCGTCGTTCGCCTCGCGGTCCTTGTCGGCGCGGACCTTCTCGAAGGCGACCTTGTTGACCTCGGCGTCCCGGCGGGACGGGATGAACGCGGCCATGCCGCCGATGGCGTGCGCGCCGCGCTTGTGGCAGGTGCGGACGAGGAGTTCGGTGTAGGCGCGCATGAACGGGGCGGTCATCGTCACCGCGTTGCGGTCCGGCAGGACGAACTTGGCGCCGCCGTCACGGAAGTTCTTGACGATGGAGAACAGGTAGTCCCAGCGGCCCGCGTTCAGCCCGGAGGCGTGGTCGCGCAGCTCGTAGAGGATCTCCTCCATCTCGTACGCGGCCGTGATCGTCTCGATCAGCACGGTCGCGCGGACGGTGCCCTGCGGAATGCCGACGTAGTCCTGCGCGAAGACGAAGACCTCGTTCCAGAGACGGGCCTCCAGGTGCGACTCCGTCTTGGGCAGGTAGAAGTACGGGCCCTTGCCCAGGCCCAGCAGGCGCTTGGCGTTGTGGAAGAAGTACAGGCCGAAGTCGACGAGCGCGCCGGGCACCGGGGTGCCGTCCGCGTCGACGAGGTGACGCTCGTTCAGGTGCCAGCCGCGCGGGCGCATGACGACCGTGGCGAGCTCCTCGTTCGCCTTCAGGGCGTACGACTTGCCCGACTTCGGGTCCGTGAAGTCGATGTTCCGGGTGTAGGCGTCGATCAGGTTGAGCTGGCCGAGGACCACGTTCTCCCAGGTGGGCGCGGAGGCGTCCTCGAAGTCCGCGAGCCACACCTTCGCGCCGGAGTTCAGCGCGTTGATGGTCATCTTGCGGTCGGTGGGGCCGGTGATCTCGACCCGCCGGTCGTTCAGGGCGTCCGGGGCCGGGGCGACCTTCCAGGAGTCGTCGGCGCGGATCGCGGCGGTCTCCGGGAGGAAGTCGAGGGTGGAGGTGCGGGCGATCTCGGCGCGGCGCTCGGCGCGGCGGGCGAGGAGTTCGTCACGCCGGGGCGTGAACCGCCGGTGCAGCTCGGCCACGAAGGCGAGCGCCGCTTCGGTGAGGACCTCCTCCTGCCGGGGCAGGGGCTCGGCGTCGACGATGGCCAGCGGGGACGGCGCTGGAGCGGACATGAACGGTCACTTCCTTCAGCGAGCTGTGAAGACGAGCCGGCGGTTCGGCACCGGGTGCCAGTCTTCCCGGATACGGCGTTCGGCGCCCGCGGAGCCCTCGGGCGCTTCTGAACAGTGGATACTAGTTTCCTCATGGTGGAAGTTCAATCGTCTGTTGATGTCGAGATTCTCCGGATCGAGGCAAGGTGGCGCTCCGTGCCACCCCGCTCACTCCAGGTGGGTCAGGTCGGCCTCGGTGTCGATGTCGAAGGGCCGGGCGACGTCCCCGCACTCGACGAGCGAGATCGCCGGCCCGTGCTCCTTCAGGTACGCGCGTGCCCCCCGGTCCCCGGTGGCAGTCGCGGCGATGCCCGCCCAGTGGGCGGCACCGAACAGGACCGGATGGCCGCGCACACCTTCGTACGCGGCCGACACCAGCGACTCCTCGCCCTCGTACGCCTCGAGCACCCGGGACACCGCCTCCGGCCCGATGCCGGGCTGGTCGACGAGCGCGACCAGGGCGGCCCGGGCGCCCGTGCCGGCGAGCGAGTCCAGCCCGGCCCGCAGGGACGTCCCCATGCCCTGCTCCCAGCCGGGGTTGTCGACGAGCACGCAGCCCGGCAGGGAAGCCCGCGCGCGCACCTCGTCCGCCTGCGCGCCCAGCACCACGTGGATACGGGCGCAGCCGCCCTCGCGCAGCACCCGCACCGCGTGCTCCACCAGCGGCCGCCCCCGGTGGGGCAGCAGCGCCTTGGGGCGCCCGCCCAGCCGCCGCCCGCCACCCGCGGCGAGCAGCAGCCCCGCAACCGCACGCGCCCCGTCCGTCGTCTCCCTTGTCGTCATGGAACCTGCATACCGCAGCGGGGCTTGCGCGCTCCGGGTGTCTCGCGCCCTCAGGCCAGGAAAGTCACGCAGCGAAACAAGTCGATGACGCAATGGACTGGCGCCTGGTGGCCCGCGTCGTTTACTGTCGCCCGCACCGGCCGGCCGGGCGTCCGACCAGTGCCCGGTGTGGGGGACTTCGCGTCGGAAGGGCACGCACGACGAGGTGCGAGGGGGAGGACTGTGTTGCGGAGCGTGGAGCAGAAGCGGCAAGGGCCCGTGGTCGGCGAGGATCCGCGCGTGACGGAGCTGCGCTCCGCCGTGTCCCGGCTGCGCCGCCGGCTCGCCGCCCATCCCGGCGAGTTCGCGGACCGGAGCATCGCCGAGGAGGAACTGGCCGCCCTGGACGCCATCGCCGCCGACGGCAGCCCCGAGATCCCGCGGCTGCGCCGCTCCCTGCTGCTGATCGCCGGCGCGATCGGCTCGGTGAGCGCGCTGTCACCCGGGCTGGCGGAGGTCCGCCGGGCGGTGGACCTCTTCGGAGGGCCGGTGCGCGGGCAGGGCTAGAGGTGAGGCCTGGCTCGACCGGCGTTACGGGCAGGGCTAGAGGTGAGGCCTGGCTCGACCGGCGTTACGGGAAGGAGCCCCGGTAGCCCGTGTGCGTGGCCCGGGGCTCGAACCGGCCGCAGAGCCAGGTCTCCTGGACGAGTTCGGTGTGCGCCTTCCAGATCGCGAAGATGCCCCGGGGTCCCTGCTTGCCGTCGACCTGCCGGTAGCGGTCCTTGGCGTCCCGGAAGCAGGCCAGACCGGCCATCAGGCCGTGGCCGACCGGGTTGTAGTCGGACCAGGCGCACGCGATGCACGCCTTGAGCCGGGCGCCCGGGGGCAGTTCGCGCTGGATCGCGTACAGGCCCTCCTCGAAGTCGCCGCAGTCGTCCGGGCTGCCGTACTCCCGCCCGTCGAGGCGCAGGGTGAGGACCAGGCTCTGCCCGTCCGGCGCGGCCGGGTCCGGCAGCCGCAGCGCGCAGTGCAGCATCCCTTCCCGGACGCCCTGCCCCGCGAACTCGACGGACAGCGGCAGCCGCCACTGCAGCAGGCAGGAGCGGAGGTCGCCGTCGTGGAGCCGGAACATCGCCGCGGGCGGCTCACCGGCCTGCGCGCCCAGGGTGTCCATGCTGTCGCCCTCGAAGAGGACGCCCCGGATCGTCGTACGGATCAGCTCCCGGCCGTCGGACTCGAAGACGACCTCCTGCGAGCCGTGCCGGTCGGTGTACCGGCCGGGCCAGTGCTGTAAGCCCGTCACGCGGGGCTCTGGCTGGCGAGCGCCACCGACAGTTCGCCGGCGACCTGCTGGAGCACCGGCACGATCTTCTCCGTCGCCGCCTCCGTGACCCGGCCGGCCGGGCCGGAGATGGAGATGGCCGCGGCGGTGGGGGAGTCGGGCACCGAGACCGCGAGGCAACGGACCCCGATCTCCTGCTCGTTGTCGTCGATCGCGTAGCCCTGGCGGCGCACGTCCTCCAGCGCCGCGAGGAACCCGTCGGGCGTCGTGATCGTCTTCTCCGTCGCGGCCGGCATGCCCGTCCGGGCGAGCAGGGCGCGCACCTCCTCCGGCGGGAAACCGGCGAGCAGGGCCTTGCCCACACCCGTGGAGTGCGGCAGCACGCGCCGGCCGACCTCCGTGAACATGCGCATCGAGTGCTTCGACGGCACCTGCGCCACGTAGACGATCTCGTCCCCGTCCAGCAGTGCCATGTTCGCCGTCTCGCCGGTCTCCTCGACCAGCCGGGCGAGATAGGGGCGCGCCCAGGTGCCCAGCAGCCGGGCGGCCGACTCGCCGAGGCGGATCAGGCGCGGGCCGAGCGCGTACCGCCGGTTGGGCTGCTGGCGTACGTATCCGCAGGCCACCAGCGTGCGCATCAGGCGGTGGATGGTCGGCAGGGGCAGCCCGCTGCTCGCGGACAGCTCGCTCAGGCCGACCTCGCCGCCCGCGTCCGCCATCCGTTCGAGCAGGTCGAAGGCGCGCTCCAGGGACTGGACCCCGCCGTTGGCGGAGGACCGGACGGAGTCGGTGGTGCTGGCGCTGGACGGCACGGCGCGTTCCTTTCGGGTAGCATTTCGCTTCCCGGGATGTTAATTCCGCTTCGTGGAAAAGTCCAGGGGGTGGGGTGCTGGTGTGCCCTGTAGCAGTGTGCCCTTGACGGGGCTGCAATGGGAGTGAAGACTCCTTCAACAGAACGTTGAAGAAAGGGGTTCGGGTGTCCGACGCTGAACTGGTGCTCCGCTCGACGCGTGTCATCACTCCCGAGGGGACGCGCGCCGCATCGGTCGCGGTCGCCGGCGGCACGATCACGGCCGTCCTCCCGTACGACGCGCCCGCCCCTGAGGGGGCGCGCCTGGAGGACCTGGGCGACCACGTCCTGCTGCCCGGCCTGGTCGACACCCACGTGCACGTCAACGACCCCGGGCGCACCGAGTGGGAGGGCTTCTGGACCGCCACCCGCGCCGCGGCGGCCGGCGGCATCACGACCCTCGTCGACATGCCCCTCAACTCCCTCCCGCCGACCACGACCGTCGCGCACCTGCGCACCAAGCAGCGGGTCGCCGCCGACAAGGCGCACATCGACGTCGGCTTCTGGGGCGGCGCGCTGCCCGACAACATCAAGGACCTGCGCCCGCTGCACGAGGCCGGCGTCTTCGGCTTCAAGGCGTTCCTGTCGCCGTCCGGCGTGGACGAGTTCCCGCACCTGGAGCGGGACCCGCTCGCCCGCACCATGGCCGAGATCGCCGCCTTCGACGGCCTGCTCATCGTGCACGCTGAGGACCCCCACCGCCTCGCCTCCGCCCCGCAGCGGCCCGGCCCCAAGTACACCGACTTCCTCGCCTCCCGCCCCCGGGACGCCGAGGACAGCGCCATCGCCCAGCTCATCCGCGAGGCGAAGGCCCTCCACGCGCGCGTGCACGTCCTGCACCTGTCCTCCAGCGACGCCCTGCCCATGATCGCCGAGGCGCGGGCGGAGGGCGTCCGCGTCACCGTGGAGACCTGCCCCCACTACCTGACCCTCACCGCCGAGGAAGTCCCCGACGGCGCCAGCGAGTTCAAGTGCTGCCCGCCGATCCGCGAGGCCGAGAACCAGGACCTGCTCTGGCAGGCCCTGGCCGACGGCACCATCGACTGCGTCGTCACCGACCACTCCCCGTCCACCGCCGACCTCAAGACCGACGACTTCGCGACGGCCTGGGGCGGCATCTCCGGACTCCAGCTGAGCCTCTCGGCGGTGTGGACGGAGGCCCGCAGGCGCGGGCACGGCCTGGAGGACGTGGTCCGCTGGATGTCCGCGCGGACGGCCGACCTGGTCGGACTGCGCCACAAGGGCGCCATCGAGGCGGGCCGCGACGCCGACTTCGCCGTCCTCGCCCCCGACGAGACCTTCACCGTCGACCCGGCCGCCCTCCAGCACCGCAACCACGTCACGGCGTACGCGGGCAGGACCCTGTACGGCGTCGTGAAGTCCACCTGGCTGCGCGGGCAGCGCATCGTCGCGGACGGCGAGTTCATCGAGCCGAAGGGGCAGCTCCTCACCCGGACCGACTGAATCCCACCCCAGACCGCGAAAGGCAGATCTGATCACCGTGACGGCGATTCCCAGCTTCACCGGCGACGCGAACCCCTACGGAGGCGGCGACCCGTACGCGGACTACCGCACCGCCGACTTCCCCTTCACCCGGCACGCCAACCTCGCCGACCGGCGTCTGGGCGCCGGTGTCATCGCCGCCAACGACGAGTTCTTCGCCCAGCGCGAGAACCTGCTGGTGCCCGAGCGCGCCGAGTTCGACCCCGAGCACTTCGGGCACAAGGGCAAGATCATGGACGGCTGGGAGACGCGCCGCCGCCGGGGCGCCTCCGCCGAGCACCCGTGGCCTACCGCGGAGGACCACGACTGGGCGCTGGTCCGCCTCGGCGCCCCCGGCGTGATCCGCGGGATCGTCGTCGACACCGCCCACTTCCGCGGCAACTACCCGCAGGCCGTGTCCGTCGAGGGCACCTCGGTGCCGGGCTCGCCGTCGCCGGAGGAGCTCCTCGGGGACGACGTGAAGTGGACGACCCTGGTCCCGCGCACCCCGGTCGGCGGCCACGCGGCGAACGGCTTCGCCGTCGCGGTCGAGCAGCGCTTCACCCACCTGCGGGTCAACCAGCACCCCGACGGCGGCATCGCCCGCCTGCGCGTGTACGGCGAGGTCGTCCCGGACCCCGAGTGGCTGGCGGCGCTGGGCACCTTCGACGTCGTCGCCCTGGAGAACGGCGGCCGGGTCGAGGACGCCTCCGACCTCTTCTACTCGCCCGCCACCAACACCATCCAGCCGGGCCGCTCCCGCAAGATGGACGACGGCTGGGAGACCCGCCGCCGCCGCGACCAGGGCCACGACTGGATCCGCTACCGGCTGGCCGCCCAGGCCGAGATCCGCGCCCTGGAGATCGACACCGCCTACCTCAAGGGCAACAGCGCCGGCTGGGCGTCGGTGTCCGTCAAGGACGGCGAGGACGGCGACTGGCGCGAGATCCTGCCCCGCACCCGCCTCCAGCCCGACACCAATCACCGCTTCGTCCTCCCGGCCCCGGCCGTCGGCACGCACGCGCGCGTGGACATCTTCCCGGACGGCGGCATCTCCCGCCTGCGCCTGTTCGGCTCCCTGACCCAGGAGGGCACCGGCCGGCTGGCGGCGCGGCACCAGGAGCTGGGCGGCTGACCCACCCGCCCCGTGGGGCGCACCGGCCTGACAGCACCGGTGCGCCCCACGTGTCTCATGCGGCGTGTCCGCCGTCGACCGCGAACTCCGCCCCGGTCACGTACGCCGCCCCGGCCAGGTAGGCGACCATCGACGCCACCTCGTCCGCCGTCCCGAACCGGCCCAGCGCCGTCATCGCCGCCTGCCCGGACGCGTACGGTCCGTCCGCCGGGTTCATGTCGGTGTCGACCGGACCCGGGTGGACGAGGTTCGCGGTGATCCCGCGCCCGCCCAGCTCCCTCGCCAGGGCCTTCGTCAGCCCCACGAGCGCCGCCTTGCTCATCGCGTAGAGCGTCCCGCCGGGCCCCGGCACCCGCTGGGCCATGCAGCTGCCGACGGTGATGATCCGCCCGCCCTCCGGCAGCCGCGCGGCGGCCGCCTGGGAGGCCAGGAAAGACCGCCCGTACGTTGACGGCGAGCACCCGGTCCACGTCCGCGAGCGACAGGCTCTCCAGCGGCCCGAGCACGCCCACGCCCGCGTTGTTCACCAGGACGTCGAGCCCGCCCAGCGCCTCGGCCGCCGCGGCCACCGTACCGGCCGCCTCGGCCGGGTCCGCCGCGTCCGCGCGCAGCGCCACCGCCCGGCGCCCCAGCGCCTCCACGGCCCGTACGACGCCCTCGGCCGCCTCCTTGCCGTGCACGTAGCCGACGGCCACGTCCGCGCCCTCCCGGGCCAGCCGCAGAGCCGTCGCCGCGCCGATGCCACGGCTCCCGCCGGTCACGAGAGCCACCTTGCCGTCGAGAGTTCCTTGTGAAGTCATGCGTCCATCCCAGCGGCCCGGCGCGGCCGGCACTGGCGGCGAACGGACGTCGAGGCCGGGCGCGGCCGCCGGACGAGGAGCCGTACGGCCCAGCGATGAGTTGCGGGGGCCGGCGGGGTCTGAACCCATGGCAGCAGATCCCCTCCGCTCCGGAAGGAAGGCACCCGCCATGGGCAAGCTCGTCTCCACCCTCTTCGTCACCCTCGACGGCGTCTACCAGGCCCCCGGCGGGCCGCACGAGGACACCCGCGGGGGCTTCACCCACGGCGGCTGGAGCTTCCCGTACGCCGACGAGGACTTCGGCCGGTTCATCAACGAGGTCTTCGCGCGCCCGGGCGCCTTCCTGCTCGGCCGCCGTACGTACGACATCTTCGCCACGTTCTGGCCGAAGGTGACCGACCCCGGCGACCCGGTCGCCTCCCGGCTCAACTCCCTGCCGAAGTACGTCGTCTCCTCGACCCTGAAGGACCCCGGGTGGGCGGGCACCACCGTGCTCTCCGGCGACCTCGCCAGGGAGGTCACCGCCCTGAAGGAGCGCATCGACGGCGAGGTCCAGGTGCACGGCAGCGGTGCCCTGGTCCAGTCCCTGCTGGCGCTCGACCTGGTCGACACCCTCCATCTGCTGACCTTCCCGGTCGTGCTCGGCGCCGGGTTCCGGCTGTTCCCGGAGGGCTCCGCACCGACCGCGTTCGAGCACGCCGGAGGGAGCGTCACCGGCGCGGGCGTCTCGATCCAGACCTACGACCTGGCGGGCCGCCCGCAGTACGGCGAGTACGCCCTGCCGGAGAACGCGTAGGTTAACTCCCCGCCAACTCATCGGACTTGACGGGAAAATCTCTCAACTTGACATTGACATGCCACTGTCTACGCGCGTCATCATGGCCCCATGAATTTCCCCCCACGCGCCTCGCGGCTCGGCGCAGCAGCCGCCCTCCTGTCCGCCCTCCTCGTCGGCGGCACCGTCTCCGCCACCACGGCCGACGCGGCCCCCACCGCCGTTGGCAGCATCTGCTACAGCGACCTGCCCTCCCAGGCCCACGACACGCTCGACCTGATCGAGCAGGGCGGGCCGTACCCGTTCGACCAGGACGGCACGGTCTTCCAGAACCGGGAGCGCATCCTGCCCAGCCAGCCGTCCGGCTACTACCACGAGTACACGGTCATCACCCCCGGCTCCTCCACGCGCGGTGCGCGGCGCATCGTCACCGGTGAGGAGCACCAGGAGGACTACTACACGGCCGACCACTACGCGTCGTTCGACCTGGTCGACTACGGCTGCTGAGCCGTCCGGCCACCGCGGTGAACCCCGGCCGGAAGTCCGCCCGGTCCTCAGACGGACTTCCGGCTCCCGGCCGCCGCGAACAGGGCGACGCCCAGCACGAGCAGCGCGACGCTCGCGTAGACCTCGTAGCCGTCGAGGAACCCGAATCGATGCACGAGGCCCCAGTTCCAGTCGGTGAACTCGTGCACCAGGCCCGCCACGCCCTGAACGAGGGCGAGGAAGCCGAGAATCTCCAGCGCGTGCTTCATGCCCCGAGCCTCGCCCGGCGGACTCACCTGGCGCATCGGCCGCAGGGCGAGCTCCTGGTGACGGAAGTCCCTTTCCGGCCCTCCGGCCGCGCCGAAAGTCTGCGGTGCGGCGACTTTGGTCGACGATCCCGCCCAGGGAGCGGTGGAACGGGCCTCGGCTGCGTAGATTTGTCGACCGTGACTGGTGACGACGTGGGGCAGGCCTCCCCGGTACCGGTGGAGGAGACGCCCGCGCTGTTCACCGGGCGGAGATGGTTCATTCCGTCGGCGCTGCTCCACGAACTCGATCCCGACACCGCACGGGCCGGGCGGCGGCCCCGGCGTACCGCCCGTGACTGGGTCGTCGACTTCTCCTGCTTCCTGCTGGCCGTCGTGGTGGGGGCGATCGCCATCGAGGCGCTCGAGGAAAACCCCCATGTGCCGCGTGAACTGGCCGTCGTCGACCAGGTGATCGGCGCACTCGCCTGCGCGGCGGTCTGGCTGCGCCGCCGCTGGCCGCTGGGGCTGGCCGTGGCGATGACGCCCGTCAGCTTCGTCTCGGACACCTCGGGCGGCGCGGGCCTGATCGCCCTGTTCACCCTCGCCGTGCACCGCTCGTTCCGGTACGTGGCCTGGGTGGGCGGCGCCAACATGGCGATGGTCCCGCTGTACTACTGGCTGCGCCCCGACGTGGACGTCCCGTACGTGGTGAGCGTGCCCTTCGCCATGCTGCTCACCGTGGCGATCGTCGGCTGGGGCATGTTCGTCCGGGCCAAGCGGCAGTTGATGCTGAGCCTCAGGGACCGGGCCCGGCGGGCCGAGACGGAGGCGCGGCTGCGGGCCGAACAGGCGCAGCGGCTCGCCCGCGAGGCCATCGCGCGGGAGATGCACGACGTGCTCGCCCACCGGCTGACGCTGCTGAGCGTGCACGCCGGTGCCCTGGAGTTCCGCCCCGACGCGCCTCCGGCCGAGACGGCGCGCGCGGCGGGCGTGATCCGGGAGAGCGCCCACGAGGCCCTCCAGGACCTGCGGGAGATCATCGGGGTCCTGCGGGCGGGCGAGCCCGACGACACGGGCCGGCCGCAGCCGACGCTCGCCGGGCTGGACACGCTGGTCGCCGAGTCCCGGGAGGCCGGCATGAAGGTCTCCCTCGACCACCGCGTCGGCGACTCCGCCGCCGTCCCGGCCTCCGTCGGCCGCACCGCCTACCGGATCACCCAGGAGGGCCTGACCAACGCCCGCAAGCACGCGCCCGGTACGGAGGTCACGGTGTGCGTCACCGGCGCACCGGGCGACGGCCTCACCGTCTCCGTACGCAACCCGCCGCCCGAGGGCGAGGTACCGCCCGTCCCCGGCTCCGGCCAGGGCCTGATCGGCCTGACGGAGCGGGCGACCCTCGCGGGCGGCCGCCTGGAACACGGCCCCACCCCGGAGGGCGGGTTCGAGGTACGGGCATGGCTGCCGTGGCCGTGAGCGGGAGATCCGCCGCCTGCGCGCCGGGGCGCACGGCCCGTCAACGCCCGGTTCGCGCCACGGACTTGGCGCGGACGCACCGCACATCCGGGCCCGCGCCCGCCCCGGCCGTGATTACGTAAGGTCCATGACTGCGATCAGAGTGCTCCTCGTCGACGACGATCCGCTGGTGCGGGCTGGGCTGTCCTTCATGATGGGCGGGGCCGACGACGTCGAGATCGTCGGCGAGGCCGCCGACGGCGGCGAGGTGGAGGCGCTCGTCGACCGCACCCGCCCCGACGTCGTGCTCATGGACATCCGGATGCCGACGGTGGACGGTCTCACGGCCACGGAGCGGCTGCGGTCCCGCGAGGAGGCCCCGCAGGTGGTGGTCCTCACCACCTTCCACGCCGACGAACAGGTGCTGCGGGCGCTGCGCGCGGGCGCCGCCGGCTTCGTCCTCAAGGACACCCCGCCCGCCGAGATCCTCGCGGCGGTGCGCCGGGTCGCGGCCGGCGACCCGGTCCTGTCGCCCACCGTGACCCGCCAGCTGATGCGGCACGCGGCCGGCACCGCCGCCGACACCCGCCACGCACGCGCGCGTGAGCGCATGGCCGTCCTCAACGACCGCGAGCGCGAGGTCGCCGTCGCGGTCGGCCGGGGCCTGTCCAACGCCGAGATCGCCACCGGCCTCTTCATGAGCGTCGCCACCGTCAAGACGCACGTCTCGCGCATCCTGGCCAAGCTCGACCTCAACAACCGGGTGCAGATCGCGCTGCTGGCGTACGACGCGGGATTCCTGGAGGAGGACCAGCAGGAGGAACCGGAGGGGCACTGACCGCCGCACGCGCCCGCCGTCAGGCGAACGCGGCCGCGGCCCCGCCGGGGATCTCCGCGAGGCGCACCGGCCTGCGCTCCCGGCGCGACACCTCGCACGCCTCGGCGACGCGCAGCGCCTGGAGGGCCTCGCGCCCGTCGCAGGGATTGGGCCGCTCGCCCCGGACGACCTCGACGAACGCGTTCAGCTCCGCCTCGTAGGCGGGGCCGAAGCGCTCCAGGAAGCCCGTCCAGGGCTTGTCCGCGGCCGGCGGCCCGGTCGGCTCGGTGGACGCGATCGGCGTACGGTCGTCCAGGCCGACCACGATCTGGTCGAGCTCCCCGGCGAGCTCCATGCGCACGTCGTAACCGGCCCCGTTCAGGCGGGTCGCGGTGAGCGCGGCGAGCGTGCCGTCGTCGAGGGTGAGGAGCGCCGCGCCGGTGTCGACGTCGCCCGCCGCGCGGAACATCGCGGGCCCGGCGTCGGACCCGGTCGCGTACACGTCCGCCACCTCCCGGCCCGTAACCCAGCGCAGGACGTCGAAGTCGTGGATCAGCGCGTCCCGGTACAGCCCGCCGGACAGCGGCAGCCACGCGGCGGGCGGCGGCGCCTGGTCGCTGGTCAGCGCCCGCACGGTGTGCAGCCGTCCCAGCCTGCCGGACCGCACGGCCTCGCGCGCCCCCACGTAGCCCGCGTCGAAGCGGCGCTGGAAGCCCATCTGGAGGACCGTGCCGGCCGTCTCGACCTCGGCGATGGCGCTCAACGTCCCCGGCAGGTCCAGCGCGATGGGCTTCTCGCAGAACACCGGCAGGCCCGAGCGTGCTGCCCGACCGATCAGTTCGGCGTGGGCCGACGTCGCCGTCGTGATCACCACGGCGTCGACGCCCCAGCGGAAGATCTCCTCCACGCCCGGGGCCGCCGTCTCACCCAGCCGGTGCGCCAGCTCCTGGGCCCGCGCGGGGTCCGCGTCCGTGAGGATCAGGGAGCCCACGTCGCGGTGCCGGCTGAGCGTGTTCGCGTGGATCGTGCCGAGGCGGCCCGTACCGATGACGCCGATGCGCATGAAAACAAACTGCGTGCCCAGCCCGCCCCTGTCAATCTGAATGTCCGGACAATCTGACTACACAACTTCCCGTCAACAACGCACGGAGCTACGCTCGGCCCGTGCCGAAACCAGAAGTGGACCCGACCGTGCAGCTCGAGCTCAGCGTGGACCGCAGCTCTCCCGTGCCGTTGTACTTCCAGCTGTCCCAGCAGCTGGAGGCCGCGATCGAGCACGGCACGCTGACCCCAGGCAGCCTGCTGGGCAACGAGATCGAGCTCGCCGCCCGGCTCGGCCTGTCCCGGCCGACCGTCCGCCAGGCCATCCAGTCGCTCGTCGACAAGGGCCTGCTCGTGCGCCGCCGCGGCGTGGGCACCCAGGTCGTGCACAGCCAGGTCAAACGCCCGCTGGAACTCAGCAGCCTCTACGACGACCTGGAGGCCGCGGGCCAGCGCCCCGCCACCAAGGTCCTCGTCAACACGGTCGTGCCCGCCTCCGCCGAGGTCGCCGCCGCACTCGGCGTCGCCGAGGACAGCGACGTCCACCGCGTGGAACGCCTCCGCCTCGCCCACGGCGAACCCATGGCCTACCTCTGCAACTTCCTGCCCCCCGGCCTCATCGACCTCGACACCGGCCAACTGGAGGCCACCGGCCTCTACCGCCTGATGCGAGCCGCCGGGATCACCCTCCACAGCGCCCGCCAGTCCATCGGCGCCCGGGCGGCGACACCGGCGGAGGCCGAGCGACTGGCGGAGGAGGCGGGCGCCCCCTTGCTGACCATGCAACGCGTCACGTTCGACGACACGGGCCGCGCGGTCGAGTACGGCACGCACACGTACCGTCCGACGCGCTATTCGTTCGAGTTCCAGCTTCTTGTGAGGACGTGAGGGGGACGCGTTTCCCGGGGGCGCGGGGAACTGCGCGCTCAGCCCCCACTCACCCGCACTCGGAAATGACCCGCACCACCCCGCCCCTGCCCCGCTCCGCACACACCCCCACCGTGAGGCAGAATCGGGCGCGATGAGCACCTACCGCGACTTCACCGCCCCCATCGGCTCCCGCCGTGCCACCGTGCTCCGCACGGTCGGCACCCGGGAGCGCCGCTCACACCTGACGGCGCCCCGCGTGCCGACGGTCGGCATCGACATCGGCGGTACGAAGGTGATGGCGGGTGTCGTCGACGCCGACGGCAACATCCTGGAGAAGCTCCGCACGGAGACGCCGGACAAGTCCAAGAGCCCCAAGGTCGTCGAGGACACCATCGCCGAACTGGTCCTGGACCTCTCCGACCGGCACGACGTGCACGCCGTCGGCATCGGCGCGGCCGGCTGGGTCGACGCCGACCGCAACCGCGTGCTGTTCGCCCCGCACCTGTCCTGGCGCAACGAACCCCTCAGGGACCGCCTCGCCAGCCGCCTGTCGGTCCCGGTCCTGGTGGACAACGACGCCAACACCGCCGCCTGGGCGGAGTGGCGCTTCGGCGCCGGCCGCGGCGAGGACCACCTCGTGATGATCACGCTGGGCACCGGCATCGGCGGCGCCATCCTGGAGGACGGGCAGGTCAAGCGCGGCAAGTACGGCGTCGCCGGCGAGTTCGGCCATATGCAGGTCGTGCCCGGCGGGCACCGCTGCCCGTGCGGCAACCGCGGCTGCTGGGAGCAGTACAGCTCCGGGAACGCCCTGGTCCGCGAGGCCCGCGAGCTGGCCGCCGCCGACTCGCCGGTGGCGTACGGCATCATCGAGCACGTCAAGGGCAACATCGGCGACATCACCGGCCCGATGATCACGGAGCTGGCCCGCGAGGGCGACGCCATGTGCATCGAGCTGCTCCAGGACATCGGCCAGTGGCTCGGCGTCGGCATCGCCAACCTCGCCGCGGCCCTCGACCCCTCCTGCTTCGTGATCGGCGGCGGGGTCTCGGCCGCCGACGACCTGCTGATCGGCCCCGCGCGGGACGCGTTCCGCAGGCATCTGACCGGCCGCGGCTACCGCCCCGAGGCCCGTATCGCCCGGGCCCAGCTCGGCCCGGAGGCCGGCATGGTCGGCGCCGCCGACCTGGCCCGGCTGGTCGCCCGCCGCTTCCGGCGCGCCAAGCGCCGCCGGGTGGAGCGGTACGAGCGCTACGAGCGGTACGCACAGTCCCTCCGCAGTACCCAGGAGACGCCGTGACCGCATCCCTGCCGCATCAGGGCTCGTGGCCGAACGGCGAGGAACGCCCGGCCGAGGACCGCCGCCACATGATCCGCCGCAGGGCGCTCACCCTGCTGATCATCGTGCTGCTCATCGGCATCCCGGCGGGCTATCTGGTGATCTCCGCGAACCAGAGCCGGGACAGCGGCAAGGACAAGGAGGCCAAGTACTCGGCGACCGGCCTGACCGCGGGCTGGCCCTCCAAGCTCCAGCGCCGCATCTACCAGGTGCCCGTCCCGCACCCGGCCTGGCACGTGGCGTACTACGAGACCAACAACTGGAAGACCAGCCGCCTGTACGCCCAGTTCGAGACCAACGCGGCCGGCCTGGACGCCTACCTGACGGGCCTCGGCATGACGCGCAAGGACCTGAAGGAGGGCGACATCACCATCGGCGCCCGCGACCGGAAGGTCACCGGCTGGAAGTTCCCCGAGGGCGACGGGTGGTACGGCTTCGTGCACCGGCAGAAGAACCCCGCCCCCACCCACGACGTGGTCGTGGACCTGTCCAACCCGGCGTACCCCTGGGTCTACGTCGTGTCCCGGACCGTGCCCTGACCGCTGCCGGGGCCGATTGTCAGACCCCGCCCGTAGAGTCGGAGACAACTGATCCGACACGCGGGCGGGAGGTGACAGGACGTATGGGCGACACGGCTGCGGTGACCGAGCGGGCGGGGGAGGCGACGGCCCCGGTCCGGCTCCCGGCCGTCTTCCTGCCCGCACCCCTCCCGCGCCATGGGCGCATCGCCTTCTGGGACCCCGAGGGCGAGCCCCTGCCCGCCGAGGACACCGAGCTGACCGTCGTACGACGGCACGGCGCGGGAGCCCGGCGGCGCACCACCCCGGCGCTGACCCTCCCGCTGGACGTGGCCCTGCCGCTCCTGGTGCGCGCCCGGCACGACCCGGCGGCCCACCCCGCCACCGCCTGCTGGGGCGCGGCCGCCCTGCACGCCCTGCGGCTGACCGCGCGCGGTCGGCTGCTCCCCGGCCTGACCCCCACGGGACACGACGCCTGGCGGGCCGGCCCCCTCGACCCGGACGACATCGCCCACCTGCGCGCGGTCGCCGCCGCCCTGCCGTACGAGGGCCACGCGGTCCCGCTGCCCGGCCCGGGCCCGATCCGCCTGCCCGAGCCGGAGGCCCTGGTGCGCGCCTTCCTGGACGCGGTCGCCGACACCCTGCCCCGCACCCCGGCCGCGCCCCACACCACCGGCAGGCCCTTCGCCGCCCGCGAGGCCCAGCACCTGCCCGACGCCCACGACTGGGCCGCCGAGGTCGCCGCCGGCATGGACGCCGGGGTGCGGATCTCCCTCCGCCTGGACCTGTCCGCCTACGACCTGTTCGACGACGCCTCGGACGGCGGCGCCCGCAGTGCCGGTGCGGCGATCGTCCAGGTGCACAGCCTCGCCGACCCCACCCTGGTGGCCGACGCGGCGGCCCTGTGGGCGGGCGAGGCGGACGCCGCTTTCGGTCCCCGCGCGCGCGTGGACGCGGCCCTCGCCGTCCGCCGGGCGGCCCGGGTCTGGCCCCCGCTCGACCGGCTCTCCGACCAGGACGTGCCCGACGTGCTGGCCCTGACCGAGGACGAGCTGAGCGACCTGCTCGGCGTCGCGGCCACCCGGCTCGCCGCGGCCGGGGTCGCCGTGCACTGGCCGAGGGACCTCGCCCAGGACCTGTCCGCCACGGCGGTGGTCCGCCCGGCCCCCGGCTCCGCGACCGACGGCACCGGCTTCTTCGAGAGCGAGGACCTGCTCGGCTTCCGCTGGCAGCTGGCACTCGGCGGCGACCCGCTCACCGACGCCGAGATGGACGCCCTCGCCGAGGCCCACCGCCCGGTCGTCCGGCTGCGCGACCAGTGGGTCCTGGTCGACCCGGCCCTCGTCCGCAAGGCCCGCAAGCGGGACCTCGGGCTGCTCGACCCGGTCGACGCGCTGTCGGTCGCCCTCACCGGCACCGCCGAGGTGGACGGCGAGACGGTCGAGGCCGTCCCCGTCGGCGCGCTGGCCACCCTGCGCGACCGCCTGACCGCCGGGATCCGCCCGGCCGACCCGCCCCCCGGCCTGCGCGCCACCCTGCGCGACTACCAGCTCCGCGGCCTGGCCTGGCTCGACCTGATGACCTCCCTCGGCCTGGGCGGCTGCCTCGCCGACGACATGGGCCTCGGCAAGACCGTCACGCTCATCGCGCTGCACCTGAAGCGGGCCCGCCGCCAGCCGACCCTGGTCGTCTGCCCGGCCTCCCTGCTCGGCAACTGGCAGCGGGAGATCACCCGCTTCGCCCCCGGCGTGCCCGTCCGCCGCTTCCACGGCCCCGACCGCAGCCTGGACGGCCTGGACGGCGGCTTCGTCCTGACCACGTACGGCACGATGCGCTCGGCGGCCCCCGCGCTCGCCGAGCAGGCGTGGGGCATGGTCGTCGCCGACGAGGCGCAGCACGTCAAGAACCCGTACTCGGCGACGGCCAAGGCGCTGCGCACGATCCCGTCGCCCGCGCGCGTGGCCCTCACCGGCACGCCCGTCGAGAACAACCTCTCGGAGCTGTGGGCCCTGCTCGACTGGACGACCCCCGGCCTGCTCGGCCCGCTGAAGTCCTTCCGCGCCCGGCACGCCCGTGCCGTCGAGACCGGCGAGGACGAGGAGGCGGTGCGGCGCCTGGCCCGCCTGGTCCGGCCCTTCCTGCTGCGCCGGAAGAAGTCCGACCCGGGCATCGTGCCGGAACTGCCGCCCAAGACGGAGACCGACCACCCGGTCCCGCTCACCCGCGAACAGGCCGCGCTGTACGAGGCGGTGGTCCGCGAGTCGATGCTCGCCATCGAGACCTCCGAGGGCATGGCCCGGCGGGGCCTGGTGCTCAAGCTGCTGACCTCGCTGAAGCAGATCTGCAACCACCCCGCGCTGTACCTGAAGGAGGAGCACACCCCCGCCGGGGACCGGCTGGCCGCCCGCTCAGGCAAACTCGCCCTCCTGGACGAGCTGCTGGACACACTGCTGGCCGAGGACGGCTCGGCCCTCGTCTTCACCCAGTACGTCGGAATGGCCCGCCTGATCACCTCTCACCTGGCCGGCCGGGCCGTCCCGGTCGACCTCCTCCACGGCGGTACGCCGGTCCCGGAGCGGGAGCGCATGGTGGACCGCTTCCAGGCCGGCTCGACCCCGGTCCTGGTCCTCTCGCTCAAGGCGGCCGGCACAGGCCTGAACCTCACCCGCGCGGGACACGTCGTGCACTTCGACCGCTGGTGGAACCCGGCCGTCGAGGAGCAGGCCACCGACCGCGCCTACCGCATCGGCCAGACCCAGCCCGTCCAGGTCCACCGCCTCATCACCGAGGGCACGGTCGAGGACCGCATCGCCGAGATGCTCCAGGCCAAGCGCGCCCTGGCCGACGCGATCCTCGGCTCCGGCGAGTCGGCCCTCACCGAACTGACGGACCGTGAGCTGTCCGACCTGGTGTCCCTGCGGAGGACGGCATGACGGGCCGGCCCGCCGACGAGGCGCGCCGGGCCCTGAGGGAGGCCCGGGAGCGGGCGGCACAGGACCAGGACCCGGCATCCGCGGACCGTCCGGCACCTTCCCCCGCCGGGGCGCCCGCGGGCCAGGAGACTCCCCGGCCCGGAGACGTGGCCCGCGAGGCACTGCGGAGGGCGGTGTCCGGGCACCGGGGGAGCGGCCGGGGCGGCGAGGAGCGGGGGAGCGAGGAGGGTGCGGCGCAGGACGCCGGTGCGCCCGAGGACACCCGGGCGGTGGGAACACCGCCGGAGCCGGAAGCGTCGTTCGGCGATCCGCAGGACGGCCCGGTGGGACCCACCGGGGCGGACGAAGGGGCCTTCCCTGCCAGGGACGGCGGCGCCACCGACCAGCCCCAGCCGCGCGCTGCGGACGTCGCGCGCGAGGCGCTGCGCGCAGCGCGGGACGAGGCGCGGCGGGCACGGGAACAGACCGAGCGGGAAGGCGCCCGGCGAAGGCGCCGGGCCCGGCAGAGCACCGTGGACGACAGGGCAGCGGCCGCGCGGCGAGCACGCCAGCACGCCGCCGGCGGGGGCACGCCCGCCGTACGGCAGTTGCTGTCCGGCGCCTTCCGGATGCCGGACGAGCCGGACGAGCCGACCCCGATGTCCGACGACCCTGACGAGATGACCGGCCAGGGGAGTCCATCCCCTCGCATGACGGACTTGCCGCACGGGCCTGCCGTGGCGAACCCGGCGAGGAAGGATGACGCGGAAAGCCCGGGAACGTCGCCGGAGCGGCTCTCGGCTCTGGCGAGGGAGAGCGGGGAGCCGGCGCCCCGGAACCATGCCATGGACACCGTCCATCACGCGGCGAGGCCGGCTCCGGCCCATGGTCGTGTGGGCTCGGCCCCTGCCTCGGTGGGCTCTGCCCCCGGTCCTGTGGGGTCTCCCCCCGCCCCCGAGGGCTCGATCCCCGCCCCCGAGGGCTCGGCCCCCGGTCCTGTGGGTTCGGCCCCTGCCTCCGTGGGTTCGGCCTCCGCCCGTGTGGGTTCGGCTCTCGCCTCCGACGGCTCGGCCCCTGCCTCCGAGGGCTCGGCTCCCGTCTCCGTGGGTTCGGCCCCCGGTCCTGTGGGTTCGGCCCCCGCCCCCGAGGGTTCGGCCCCCGCCCCCGAGACCGTCCGTCCCGCGACCGCCGCCCCTACCCCTCCCCGTTCCACCCCTCCCCGCTCCACCCCGCGCACGACCCCCCGCTCCATGGCCGCCCCCGATCGGGACAACGACCTCCGCCGTACCTTCCCGCCCTTCCCGCCCCTGGAGGGGACGACCTTCGCCGAGAGCTGGTGGGGGAACGCCTGGGTCGCCGCGCTGGAGCAGGGCGCGCTGGACGCCAAGCGGCTGGAGCGCGGGCGCGTGTATGCCGAGCAGGGGCATGTCGACGCGATCACGGTGACGCCCGGCCTCGTCCTCGCCTATGTGCGGGGCAGCCGCCCCCGGCCGTACCGCGTACAGGTACACCTGCGCACCCTCGACGGCACCGACTGGGACCGGTTCCTGGACGCCGCCGCAGACCGGCCAGGGCACATCGCGGCCCTCCTCGACAAGGAGATGCCCCAGTCCCTCGCGGACTGCGGCGTCCCTCTGCTGCCCGGCCCCGGCGACCTGGAACCCCGGTGCAGCTGCCCCGACCGCGGCCACCCCTGCAAGCACGCCGCCGCGCTCTGCTACCAGACCGCCCGGCTGCTCGACGCCGACCCGTTCGTCCTGCTCCTGCTGCGCGGCAGGGGCGAACGGGAGCTGCTCGACGCGCTGTCCCGGCTGAGCGCCACCCGCGCCGCGCGCGCCGCCCAGGACAGGGAACCGGCGCCAGTGCCCGGCGTACGGGCCAGTGACGCCCTCGCACATCGCGCCCTCCCGCCCCTCCCCGCACCGCTGCCCCCGCCCCCGCACCCGGAGCAGCCCCCGGCCTACCCGGCGGCCCCAGGCGGCCCCGACCCCTTCGCACTGGACCAACTGGCCACCGACGCCGCCGCCCGGGCGCACGCCCTGCTCACCACGGGCCGCGACCCGGTCGGGCAGCTGACCCTGTGGCAGGACGCGGTCCGCCTGGCCGCGGCCCGCCCCGGCTCGGGACTCACCGCGGGCTCCCGCGCCCTCTACTCCTCCCTGGCCTCGGCGGCGGGCCGTACGCCCTCCGAGCTGGCCCGCGCGGTCGCCGCCTGGCGGCAGGGCGGACTGGAAGGCCTCGCCGTACTGGAGGAGCCCTGGGACCCGCCGGCCGGCCGGTTCGACCGGGCCCGGCCCCTGCTCCTCGCCGCCGACCTGCCCGCCTTCCGCCCCTGGCGCAACCACCTCACCCACCCCCGCGGCCACGTCCAGCTCCGCCTGGGCCGCGACGGCCTCTGGTACGCCTACGAGTCCGAGCCCGGCCAGGACGACTGGTGGCCGCGCGGCACCCCCGACCTGGATCCGGTCGGCGCGCTGACGGGCCTCGGCATTCCCGGCGAACTCTGAGCAGCCGCCTGCCGGCAGGCGACGGGAGTGCTTCTGACCGCATAGACATGACCGCGCTGATCTGGCAATGCGACCGGGAGGGCAGGTACTCCCTGTACAACGACGGCGTGACGGTCGAGAACTATCTGCGCGGCGTCCAGGAGGCGGACGACAAGGGACAGGTCACGTTCAGGAGCATCTTCCCCGGCTGCTACCCGGGCCGCTGGCCGCACGTTCACTTCGAGGTCCACGGCAGCCTGGCCGACGCCACGGCGGCCAGGTCCATCACGAACACCTCGCAGCTCGCGCTGCCGAAGGACGTGAGCGACAGGGTGTACGCCACCGACGGCTACAGCGAGAGCGTGAGGAATCTCAGCGAACTCTCCCTGGAGTCGGACATGGTCTTCAGCGACGGCTACGACCAGCAGCTCGCGACCGTCACCGGCAGCGTCGAGCAGGGGTACACCGCGACGCTGACGGTTCCGGTGTGACCCGACGTGAGATCATCCGATGCCTCAAGCGATATGCCGCCCCGCGAGGTCTTCAACCTGGTCAGGGGGTGTCTGCCAACCCCGGCCTGCCACAGGGTTCAACTAGGTTGGACTGCAGGCCACGGGAGTCCTGCTGACTCCCGTGCCCGGCCGCGATGCCGGTGAGACCGCGACCGGAACCGGGGGGCCGTTCGGCCGGGCCGTGGCTCAGGCGTCGATGATGACGGGGATGATGAGGGGCTTGCGGCGATGGGTGCGGAACGCCCAGTTCGCCACGGCGCGGGCGACGAGTTGTTCGAGTTGGTGCGCGTCCCCGACGCCTTCCTCGGCCGCGGTGGCCAGGGTCTTCTCGATGACGGGGATGACCGGCTCGAAGGTGGTGTCGTCGTGGACGAAGCCGCGGGCGAGGAAGTCGGGGGCCTCGGCGAGGGCGCCGGTGTCCGCGTCGACGATCGCCACCACCGTGACGACGCCTTCCTCTGCGAGGGTGAGGCGGTCCTTGAGGGACGCTTCGGTGGCGCCGCCGACTTCCATGCCGTCCACGTAGACGTTGCCGGCGGGGACCTTGCCGGTGATGGACGCGCGGCCGTCGACGAGGTCGACGACAACGCCGTCCTCGGCGATGACGACCCGGTCGGGGTCGACGCCGGTGCGGATGGCGAGGTCGGCGTTGGCCCGCAGGTGGCGCCATTCGCCGTGCACGGGCATGACGTTGCGGGGTTTGACGATGTTGTAGCAGTAGACGAGTTCGCCGGCGCTGGCGTGCCCGGAGACGTGCACCTTGGCGTTGCCCTTGTGGACCACGTGGGCGCCCCACCGGGTCAGGCCGTTGATCACCCGGTAGATGGCGTTCTCGTTGCCGGGGATGAGGGAGCTGGCGAGCAGGACGGTGTCGCCCTTGCCGATGCGGATCATGTGGTCGCGGTTGGCCATCCGTGACAGCGCGGCCATCGGTTCGCCCTGGGAGCCGGTGCACACCAGAGCGATCTTGTGGTCCGGGAGCTTCTCCAGCTCCTTCGTGCTCACGACCAGACCGGACGGGACCTTCAAATAGCCCAGGTCACGGGCGATGCCCATGTTGCGGACCATCGACCGGCCGACGAAGGCGACCTTGCGACCGTGCTGGTGGGCGGCGTCCAGTACCTGCTGGATGCGGTGCACATGGCTGGCGAAGCTGGAGACGATGACCCGGCGCGGCGCGGTGCGCATCACCTGCTCGATCGCCGGGTTCAGCTCACGCTCGGAGGTGGTGAAGCCGGGGACCTCGGCGTTGGTGGAGTCGGTGAGGAACAGGTCCACACCCTCCTCGCCGAGGCGGGCGAAGGCGCGCAGATCGGTGATGCGGTCGTCGAGAGGGAACTGGTCCATCTTGAAGTCGCCGGTGTGCAGCACCATCCCGGCGCCGGTGCGGATCGCGACCGCGAGGCTGTCGGGGATGGAGTGGTTGACCGCCACGAACTCGAGATCGAAGGGCCCGAAACCGCGCCGGTCGCTCTCCCGCACCCGCACCGTGCGCGGCCGGATGCCGTGTTCCTTGAGCTTGGCCTCCAGGAACGCCAGCGTCAGCTTGGAGCCGACGACGGGAATGTCGGACCGCTCGCGCAGCAGGTACGGCACGCCGCCGATGTGGTCCTCGTGGCCGTGGGTGAGCACCACGGCCACGACGTCGTCCAGCCGGTCCCGGATCGAGGTGAAGTCCGGCAGGATCACGTCCACGCCGGGCTGCGTCTCCTCGGGGAACAGGACGCCGCAGTCGACGATGAGCAGCTTGCCGGCGTACTCGAACACGGTCATGTTGCGGCCGATCTCACCCAGGCCGCCCAGGGCGATGACCCGCAGCCCTCCTTCGGGAAGGGGCGGGGCGGCTTTCAGTTCGGGGTGCGGATGACTCATACCTTGACGGTACCCGTAGAACGGAACGAGATGATCCATTGCCTGTGCGATCTCTCCGCCCGACGGAGCGGGGCACCCGCATCGGCTGCCGGGATGACCTGGGATGGCGGGTGAGACGGCGAGGCCCCGCCGAGGAACACCCGCACGGGACATCGGTGCGACATACTCTCCCGATGAGTTCACGCACTTCCCCGATCAGCCGGCCGATCACGATACGGAGGGCCGTCGCGCGGGATGCCAAACGGCTCACGCGGCTTGTGCGTGGCTCAGGCGCCTACGAGGGTAAGTACGCAGCCGCAGTCGCGGGCTACCGGGTCGGTCCTGATTACATCGAGGCCCACCGCGCCTTCGTGGCCGTCGGCGCCGACGAGCATGGAGACCGGGTCCTCGGGTTCTACTCGCTCGTCCTCGCCCCACCGGAGCTCGATCTGCTGTTCGTCGCCGACGAAGCGCAAGGACGGGGTATCGGACGGTTGCTCGTTGCGCACATGCAGTCCGAAGCCCGTGCCGCCGGACTCGACCGTGTCAAGGTCGTGTCGCATCTTCCTGCCGAGGACTTCTACCACCGCGTCGGTGCAGTGCGGACCGGGACTGCGCTCGCGAACCCGCCTGCCGTGCCGTGGGACCGTCCCGAATTCGAGTTTCGCATTCCTTCGGCCTGACGCGGTGTGCCGGTTCGCAGAACATGGCTTCCCCTGCATGGCTGCCAGAGCTCGGCGCGCGGCTGCGGATCGCCATGACGACACTGCCGAAGACGGCGGTCGCCGGTCTGCCACGCGGTGCCGCAGCGGAGGCCGCCGCTACGTCGGAGAGCCCGCACCGCTGCGTGGGCCTTGGCGCTGCAGCCCGCCCGGCGCCGAAACGGAACACCCCTAATGAGACGCTGTTCGCGGCCATCATCTACGTCCTTGTCAGCGGCTGCGCATGGCGCCGACTTCCACCGTGCTTCGGCATATCGAAGTCGACGGCTCACCGCCGATTTCTGATCTGGTCGAGAGCCGGCGTCCGGGGCCGCCTCCACGAGGCCGTGCTGCACCGTCTCGACGACGCCGGCCTCATCGACGTCACCCGCGTCGTCCTCGACACCGCGCACGTCAGGGCTAAAAAAGGGGGCGAACACACAGGCCCGAGTCCCGTGGACCGGGGCAGGCCGGGTTCCACGATGCACGTCCTGTCGGACGCGAACGGACTGCCCCTTCTCGTCGGTATCTCGGCCGGCAACATCCCGACAGCGAAGACCCCTACCGCGGCCGGCATTTCAAGCCTCAGCGCCTGCACGCTGACAAAGCCTACGACCGGGCCGACCTGCGCAGATGGCTGCGGTGGAAGCGGATCGGAGTGCGCATCGCCCGCAAAGGGATCGAGTCCAGCGAACGATCAGGACGCCGCCGCTGGGTCGTCGAGCGGACCATGTCCTGGCTGTCCGGCTACCGAAGACTCAGCCCCCGCTACGAACGCAACCCCCGCAACTACCCGGCCTTTCCCGGCCTCGCCGCAGCCATGTGCTGCTACAAGCGACTCGCCCGCCTCACCACATAGGACACGGTCTTATCGTGCGCGCCTGCCGCATTGTGGCCTTTCAGTCCTGCGGTGCGACGCGGATACGGTTCCCGTCAGGATCGGCTGCGAGGAAGGTCAGCCCGAACCCCGCGTCATGAGGCTCGTGCAGGATCGTGACGCCCTTGGCCTGCCACTGCTTGAAGATCGCGTTGAGCTCGTCGGGTCCACCGTCGATGGCCAGGCAAACCTCACTGGTACGCGGGACATCCGGTGACAGATCCTCGAACTGGCCAGACCACAGAGCGAGGTCAGCGCCTGGCCCGAGGTCGAAGGTGATGTATCCCGGAGTCTCGAACGAGGGGCTCATGTCGAGGAGGTCGCCGTAGAAACGAGCTGCGGCGGGAGCGTCGTTCACATAGACGATGGACACGACGGATGTGGTCATGGGTTGTCCTTCTCGCAGGTGGTAGGTACGCCTCCACCAGCCTGACCGGGATATGCGCCGTATCGTGTCGCAATTCCTGAAAAACTTGGTGTGTGACCCCAGACCGTTTCTTCTCCTTGATGCTGCTCCTCGAATCGAGGGATGCCGTGACCACACAGGAGCTTGCCTCGGCGCTCGGGGTGTCCCTCCGAACCATCACCCGGGACCTGAACTGGCTCCGCGACGCCGGACTGCCGGTGACCGCACAACGGGGCCGCCTCGGAGGCGTGACCATGCCGCCCGGGTCCGGGCTCGACCTCACGCGGCTCACGCCGGGCGAGCGTGATCATCTGTCGCTCACCGGGCTGGACGAGAAGCAACGTGCGGAGCTCAACGCATCGGTCGAAAGCCGGCGCGCGCTCTCCAAGATCGTCGCCACACAGTCACGTCGAGGTCATGAGCTCCTGCCGCTCACCGACGTAGTGCACGTGGACAGCCGTCCCTGGCTCCAGGCACGAGCTTCCGGCACGACTCCGGCTTCGCTGATCGGCCCAGTGCGGCGAGGTCGCCGGCTACGGATCGAGTACGACAGCCCACACGAGTCATGCCCACGCGACCTCGTCGTGGATCCCTACGGGCTGTTGGCCAAGGCCGGCATCTGGTATCTCGTCGCCGACTGTGCCCGAGTGCCGCGGATGTACCGACTCCAACGGATCACGACGTGGAAAGAAGTCGACCAGCCACGACGGATCCGCGAGAACCAGACCCTGGCCACCGTCGCCGCAGCGCTCGTTGATCAGTGGGAACACCACCACGCGATAGAGGTCAGCGCCACCATCGACCGGACCCAGATCGAGCGAGCCCAACGGATCTTCGGCCAACGACTCGTCCGGGACGACCATGAAGAATCCCCCACCGGCCACAAGGTGACGATCCGCTTCCTGCGTCTGGAGGACGTGCGAGCCTTACTCCCGTTCGGGAGCGCCATCACTGTGCACGGCCCCACCGAAGCCAGGGCTCACCTCCGCGACCTCGCCACCAACCTTGCCCACCACTATGCGCCGTCACCAACCTCCTGACCCGCAACAGATCGCGGTGGCATTCCTCTGGGGTGCCCCTTGAAGCGCCGGGCCGGCGGGGTGGGCCGCCCTCGTACCGGGTCACACCAGTGGGCGTCGTGTCCCCCGGGCCAGGGCGGCGGCCTCGCCCCGTGAATCGACCTTCAGCTTCTCCAGGATGTTGCGGACGTGGTACTTCACGGTGTGTTCGCTGATCTGCAGCGCTTCGGCGATGTTCCGGTTGCGGTGTCCCTCGGTGATCTGCTCGAGGACCTGCAGTTCGCGCGGGTTCAGGGCGTGCAGGGCGTCGGCCGGCAGGGCCTGCCGGGTGGTGAGCGGCAGTTCGACGGTGATGTGCGTGCCCCAGCCCGGCACCGCGTCGAGGGACACTGCGCCGCCGAGCGACGCGACCCGGTCCGCGAGCCGGTGCATGGTGAGCGCGTCCGCCGCGAGCCTGCCGGGCCCGTCGTCCCGGAGGGAGATCAGCAGTCCGGCACCGGTGAGTTTCCACTGGAGGCGGATACGGCCGATTCCGTCCTGTTCCAGCATCAGCAGCACGCCGCCCCGTGCGACAGCGCGCGCGGCGTGGGCGATGTCGCTGGGAAGCAGGCGCGTTCGCAGGCCGGGATCCGGGGGAACGAGTTCGAGGGTCACCTCGCTGTATCTGGTGAGGGGGGCGAGACGTTCTTCGAGGCGGGCGAAGGCCCCTTGTCCGGTCTCCTCGGTGAGGGACCGGTCGAGATCTCCGGCGGCGCGCAGCTCGATGAGGGCGCAGACCGCGATGTCCGCGGCCGTACGCCGGGCGGCTGCGTCGTCGAGCGTGCGGGAGCGCAGCGCACCGAGGAGTGCGGACAGCGCGGCCGCGTGCGCGTCGGTCAGCTCGGCGATGACCCTGGCCCGTTCCTGGGCCGCTATCCGGTTCCCGGCCAGCGGGACGGGGGTGGGCCTGCGCCGCGTACCCGGACAGCTGAAGGGAGATGATGTCCCACAGCTGCTGCACCAACTGCCGGATGCCGGGGGCGGGTTCGTGGCGGTCCGCCGTCACGACGGCCAGCAGCGCCCCGGAGCGCTGGTGCGGGGCGGAGGCCACGGACAGCACGTTGCGCTCCTTGCCACCGATGAGGGCGACGGCGAAGCGCGGCACACCGATGTCCACCGTGCCGGACAGCCGGGCCAGTTCCGCGCTGGAAATCCGGTCGGCGACGCCTGGCTCACCGACCCTGCGCATCGGCGAGCGGGAGCAGTCACCCGTGAGGACGGCCAGTGCCCGGTGTGGCAGCGGCCCGGCGAGGACCGCGGACAGCTGCTCGGCGGTGCCTTCCGGCGGCACCGCGAGTACGGATTTCGCGGCGCCGAGCACCTGCGCCGGGTCCGACAAGTCACCAGCCTCCATGACCACAAACCCTAATGAGCGTTCGCCGCTGTCGACCTGCTCTTTCGAGCAGTCCGCTCCGGTCGGAAGGACGGGTACCTGCCGCACTCCCCGGCGCAAAGCTGGACCCGTCGCATCCACCTGTGGAGGAGTAAGACCGTGAAAGCACTTGTCGCCCCGTCCTACGGCCCGCTGGACCAGCTCGTCGTCACCGATGTGCCCGCTCCCCGTCCGGGCCCCGGTGAGCTGCTCGTGCAAGTGGAAGCCGCGGGCCTCAACCCTCTGGACGGCGCCCTGGTGACCGGCGCGATGCGCGCCATGATGCCGGTCGAGCACCCCTTCGTCGTGGGCATGGACGCCGCCGGAGTCGTGAAGGCCGTCGGCGAGGGCGTCACCGGCTACGAGATCGGCGATGCCGTGGTGGCCTACACCCACTTCCACCCGGGCACCATCGCCGAGTACACGACGGTCGCAGTGGGCCCGAACGTGGCCAAGCGGCCGACGGGCTTGGACGCGGTGCGCGGTGCCGCGCTGCCCGCCACGTCCCTGACCGCGGAGTGCATCATGGCGGCGGCTGAGGCCGGGGCCGGCCGGACGATCCTGATCATCGGGGCCACCGGCGGCGTCGGTTCCTTCACCGTCCAGCTGGCGGCACGGGCGGGCCTGCGGGTACTGGCCACGGCTACGCCCGCCGACGCCGATTACGTGCGCTCCCTCGGTGCGCACGACGTCATCGACTACACCTCGACCGATCCGGTGAAGGAGGCCCAGCGGCTGGTCGGCGGACGGCTGGACGTCGTACTGGATCTCATCAATCGCGGTCCCGCCCTCCTGGACACGGCGGACGCGGTGAAGGACGGCGGCCGGCTGCTGTCCACACTGATGGGCCCGGAGACCTTCGAGCGCGACATCACCGTCGTGTACGTGCGGATGTCGGCGCCCGAAGGGAAACTGCAGCATCTCGCCGAGCGCGTCGCCGCGGGCACCTTGTCCGTCGAGGTCGCGGCCACCTACCCCCTGGACGACGCCCCCAAGGCCCTCGCCGAGTTCGCGTCGGGCCGGTACTCACGGGGCAAAGTCGTCGTCACCGTCTGACCCGTCCACGGCTCCAGCCAGCAGGTCTCTGCCACCCGCCACCTTGATCCAGCGACCGCGCACGCCGGGGAATTGCCGGATCGGTGATCACCGCAGCGGGACCTGGGCTCGGAACCGGTCAAAAGTACGGTCGCCGACTAGGGAACCGTGCTTTGGGCGGATGCTGGGAAGAAGGGGGAATTCCAGGATGAGGGCATGCCACCTACAGACTCCCCTCCGGCATTTCAAGCAGAGGGTTTGACGAAGAAATACGGTCGCCGCGGCAAGCCGGCCCTGAGCGACGTGAACCTCACCATCCCCTCCGGCCGTGTCATCGGCCTTGTCGGCCCGAACGGGGCGGGCAAGTCGACCCTGCTGCACCTGGCCTGCGGGTTGATCGAGCCGACGTCCGGCTCGCTGACCGTGCTGGGGTCACGTCCCGCGGCGAACGCCTCGCATCTGGCCCGGGTGGGGTTCGTCGCGCAGAACACGCCGGTGTACGGCGCGTTCACCGTGGCCGAGCACTTGAAGCTCGGCGCGAAGATGAACCCGGCGTGGGACCCGCCCCTGGCCGAGCGGCGTATCGGCCAGGTGGGGCTGAACCCCGCGCAGAAGGCCGGGCAGCTGTCGGGTGGCCAGCGAGCGCAGCTGGCGCTGACCATCGCGGCGGCCAAGAGGCCCGAGCTGCTGATCTTCGACGAGCCGGCGGCGGCGCTGGACCCGCTGGCCCGCAAGGGGTTCCTGCAGAACCTGACGGAGTTCGTCCTCGAGCTCGGTGCCAGCGCCGTGCTGTCCTCGCACCTGCTCGGCGACATCGAGCAGGTCTGCGACTACCTCATCGTGCTGTGCGACTCGCGGGTGCAGGTCGCCGGCGATACCCGGGATCTGCTGGCCAGGCACGCCCGACTGGTCGCGCCTCGCGGCGAGTTCGACCGGCTGCCCGCCGGCATCGAGGTGATCTCGGTGGAGCACAGCGGCGCGCACAGCAGCGCGGTCGTCCGCACCGACAGCGAGCCCGAGGCCCTGCATTGTCAGGCCGAGCCCGTCACGCTTGAGGAACTCGTCCTCGGTTACATGACCCGGGCAGCCGCCGTATCCGTCGCCCGGACCGAGGCCGCAGTCCGGGGGGCCCAGCGATGATGTGGCTGAGCTGGCGGCAGTTCCGCATCCAGGCGCTGTTCGGCGCCGGCGCACTGGCCGTTATTGCCGTGTACATGGTGTCCCTCGGTGCAGACATCCGCGACGCCTACGACGCCTACCAAGCCAAGTGCGAGGGCTCGGCCAACTGCGCCGAGGCAAGGAGCCAGTTCCGCGGCGCCTACCAGAACACCCTGCTGTTCCTGGCGGCCGGACTCGCCCTGATCCCCGCCCTCATCGGCACCTTCTGGGGCGCTCCCCTGGTCGCCCGGGAACTGGAGAACGGCACCCACCGGCTGGTGTGGAACCAGAGCATCACCCGCCCGCGCTGGCTCCTCAGCAAGATCCTGCTCATCGGCTTGGCCGCTGTGATCGTGACCGGCGCGGCTGCGGCCCTGCTCACCTGGGCGGCCCGCCCCTTCGACGAGGTGGTCAAGGAGCACTTCGAGACCTTCGTGTTCGGCGCCCGCAACATCGCCCCGATCGGCTACGCCGCACTGGCCTTCACATTCGGCACAGTCGTCGGGCTCCTGCTGCGCAAGACCCTGCCCGCGATGGCTGTGACGCTCGTCGTCTTCCTCGCCTTCCAGTTCTTCTTCCCCAACGTGGTGCGGCCCAGCCTCATGCCGCCGGTCAAGGCCACGCTGCCGATGACGGTCGAAGCCATCAATGGGGCGCAGAATCTGGGCAGCATCGGCGGTGGCTCCGTCATCGGCGGGGTGAAAATTCCGAACGCACCCGACGCGTGGATTGCTGAGACGAGCCCGCTGCGCACCGCAGACGGCAAGACCCTCAGCGCGAGCAAGTTCAACGACTGCCTCGACAGCCCGCCCAAGACCGGCGCGGGCGGCACGTTCGGCGACACGGCAGTGTGCCTCGCCCAGCACAACCTCCATGTCGACGTCCAATACCACCCCAGCAGCCGCTACTGGTCGTTCCAATGGCTGGAGACCGCGATCTACCTGACACTCAGCGGGATCCTCACTGCGTTCGGCCTCTGGCGGATCCGGCGCCGGGTGAGTTGACCCTCGTGTCAACCGACGCCGTCCAGGCGCCGCCGGGGGCTTTCCCGGCGGCGCCCTTTTCGCTCGCCATGAGGATGGCTTCGATGATGCCCGTATCGGGTCTGCCGTCGCTGCACCCCCGGCGCGCTGACTCAACCCGACCGTACGGAAACTGGCGGTCGTGCTGAGGAGGTGAACCGTTTACTCAGAGGTGCTCTCGACGATGCGGTTCGCCCAGGCCCAGACGGCGATCTCGGTCCGGTTGCGCAGCCCGAGCTTGGTCTGAATCCCCGACAGGTGGCTCTTGACTGTGCTGAGGGAGATGAACAGCTCGGCGGCGATCTCCTGGTTGGTGCGGCCACGCGCGATGGCCTGCACGACCTCGAGCGCGCGTCCGGACAGCGGTGGCGACTGCCTGGCGCAACCGCGGGGCACAGCCCCGGTCTCGTTCAGGTGCTTCAGCAGCCGTAGGGTGACCGACGGCGAGACCAGCGCCTCGCCGTTGCAGGCGGCGCGGACGGCCTCGATGAGCAGGGCGGGCCCGGCGTCCTTGAGGATGAACCCGGCCGCGCCGCCGCGCAGTGCCCCGTACACGTACTCGTCGAGATCGAACGTGGTGACAACGATGACCCGTATCGGATCGGTTGCGCCCGGGCCGGCCAGCGCGCGGGTGACCTCGATGCCGTCGAGCTTGGGCATTCTGATGTCCACCAGGCACACGTCCGGCCGCAGCCGCCTGGCCATCTCGATCGCCTCGGCGCCGTCCGCCGCCTCCCCGATGACGGCGATGTCGGGCTGATCCTCCAGGATCAGCCGCAGGCCACGGCGGATCATCGCCTGGTCGTCGGCGAGCAGAACCTTGATGGTCATCCGGGCCTCCGGGCGGGGACGGGCAGGGTCGCCCGCACGGACCAGCCGGCGCCGGGCCGGGGACCGGCACACAGGGAGCCGCCGAGCGTCTCGACGCGTTCGCGCATGCCGATCAAACCGTACCCGCCGCGGTGACGGGGCCGGACGGAGTTCGGCGGGGCGTCGTCGGCGACCTCGACGGTGACGGCCTCGGCGTCGCGGCCGACGACGACGTCGATGGAGCGGGCGTGCCGCGCGTGCCGAAGGACGTTCGTCAACGCCTCCTGGACGATGCGGTACACGGTGCTGGTCACTTCAGGCGGCCACTGCGTGTCGTCGTCGGGCATGCTCAGTCGCACCGTCGGGCCCTGGCGGCTGAAGCGCTCGACCAGCGTGCTCAGAGCCTCCGGGCCGGGTGAGGCAGGCGCCGCGTCGTCGGTGTCACGCAGCAGCCCGACGACGCGGCGCATCGCCGCCAGGGCCTCGGACCCGGCGGTCTCGATCTCGGTCAGCGAGTTCGACACATTCTCCGGGGCCCGCCTCGCGACGATCTGGGCGGCCTGCGCCTGGATCAGCATCCCCGTGATGTGATGGGCCACGATGTCGTGCAGTTCCCGGGCAAGCTCCAGCCGTTCGGCCCGACGCACCCGTTCGGCGGTCGCCCTCGCCCGGCCGTCGAGCATGCGCAGCGACAGCCCGACCCCGAGGGCGGCCAGCCACGCCGCTGCGGCGATGGCCACGACCGCTGACGCCGGCCGGGCGGCGGACTGGGCAGCGATCACCAGCAGTCCGGCGCCCGCGACGGCCCCGGCCCGCACAGTCGGCAGCACCCTGACCGCGGAACCGATGAGCACTCCCAGGCCCAGGGCCATGGAGGGTCCGAGCCCGGCGGGAAGCTCGGTCCCGGGCAGCAGCGGGATGAGGACCGCCAGCGCGGCAACGACGAGGCCCGCAACCGCCGTCCAGGTCCGCTCCCGATGACGCATCATCGCGAGCCCGCACACCACCACGGCGGCGGCGGCCCCGGGTACCCAGAACGCGGCTCCCCAGGTCTGCGCGATTGCGACGGCCTGGATGGCGATCGCCGTGAGGAACGTGACGCCAAGCCCGACGGTGGAGACGCCCCTGGCCCATCGGTCCGGAATGGTCACGTTGATCAGATTACCGAATCTCTGCCCGCGATCCGCGCCGCTCGGCGGGGCCGCGGGCGCGCCGGCGGTCAACTCCACGGTAGTGGCAGCGGCCTGGGCGGAGCTCACCGCGTCCACCAGTTCTCCGGCCACGCTACGAACGCGGCGGGTCGGCCCGGGAGCCCTGCGGGGCGGGGGCGTTGGCGTGCCGGTTGCGGTCGAGTCCGCGCAGCACCGACCCCATCACGAGGGCGGCGATCATCCCCATCGTGGCCAGGCTCGTCACGCCGGTCCCCCCGTCGAACCAGGTGCCCCCGGTCACCACGACGCCACCCGCAGCGATCCCGGCGGCCGGCCCCCTCGGCAGCGTCCTGATTGAGGAGCCGACGAGCACCGACAGGGCCAGCGCCGTGATGGGCGCGGGCTCCTGCGGCAGGTCGTCCCCGGCGATCAGGGACACCGCGACGGCGACGGCCGTCACGGCCAGGCCCCCGACCGCGGTCAGCATCTTCTGCCGCTCGCGCATCAGCGCGAGGCCCCCCACGATGATCGAGACGGCGGAGCCGAACACCCAGGAGGCGCCGCCCCAGCTGTCCATGAGCATGAAAGTCGTGAAGACGATCCCCAGGGTGAACACGACGCCGAGCCCGATGTTGAACATCATGCCAGCCGACCTTGTCGGCCGATCCCCTGTATTCATGCCGCCCAGGCTAGAAAGCCAAAGCGCATCGCGTACCGGCCGAAAGTACGGAACAGCGTTGACGGAGCCGTGCTTTGGGCCAGTTCTGAAAGGTCGTTTTCTCCCGATGTTTCATCCCGGAATTGCTGCTGGAGTGGCTTGTGGTCGCCACACAGCCAGTTGGCCCAGATCGTGGCCGGGTACAGCTTGGGGTCGGTGGCGCCGGGCGTACCGGACCGCCGTGCGCTCGTGGCCCTCGCAGCGCCCGGCGGGTGGTGTGCAGAGCGCGGGCGATGACGGAGAGCTTGCACACCGCGACCACCGTGACTCCCGGTGGCTGTTTCCCCGCTGGCGGGCCGGTAAGCCGCTGCATCCCTTCGCTCTCTCCGGAGCTGATCAACGACCTCAGGGTCCCCACGATCGTCGGCCGGATCGCAGCGATCCGCCAGCAAGTCCTGGAGATGCCCGCTGTCGTCGTGGCCGATGCCCTCGGCTACCACCACGTCACCACAACCTGCCTTGCATCCGAGGCTGGTGGGGCCTGGAGCCGACACGTCTCTGGCGATCGCAGACGGTCACCAGCGGGATGGGTGCTGCGAGGTACCGGCGACAGTTGAGTCGGCGAGCTCACCAGCACCGAGGGCCGTGGCAGGCGCGCACGATAAGACCGTGTCCTATGTGGTGAGGCGGGCGAGTCGCTTGTAGCAGCACATGGCTGCGGCGAGGCTGAGAAAGGCCGGGTAGTTGCGGGGGTTGCGTTCGTAGCGGGGGCTGAGTCTTCGGTAGCCG
>NZ_BMWC01000015.1 GCF_014651035.1 Streptomyces lomondensis | reverse complement strand
GCGGCAGATGCGCGTGCCAGACCCCGCGTCTGCGGCGTGATCCAAACGACAGGCCCTAGTGCACGGTCCAGGTGAACTTGTCGCCGCCGACCCAGCGGACCACGTCCGGGTCGTCCAGGTCGTGGACCGTGATGCCGAACGCGGCCGCGGCCGCCAGGACGTCAGTGACGGCCCTGGCCTCACCGACCACCTGGCCGTCGATCTCCACGATCCGGAACGGCGGTGTGCCCGGCTGTACCCCGAGCACCATGATCCGGGGGCGCGCTATGTACGGGCTCGAGATTTCGGTCATGCATCGAGCGTAGAGCGGAACCGGCGGTAGCGCGGTGTTCAGGTCAGCGGCCGAGGGGTCGCCGTCGGTGCCCAGGTGGTGCGCGGTCTCACCGCCGCCCGCTCAGGGGCGGCGCCAGGCGTCGCCGGTGAGGTGGGAGCCGGCCTGCGGGCCCATCCGCAGCATGCCGCCGTCGACGCTCCAGGAGGCGCCGGTGACGTACGAGGCGTCCGGCCCGGCGAGGAAGGCGATGACGGCGGCGACCTCGCGGGCGTCGCCGGGCCGGCCGAGCGGGATGCCGGGGCGGGACTCGGTGTGCGGGTCGGTGTCCTCCTGCCCGGTCATCGGTGTGGAGATCTCGCCGGGCGCGACGGCGTTGACGGTGATGCCGTGCTCGGCGAGTTCGAGCGCCATGACCTGGGTGAGCAGGCCGAGCCCACCCTTGGCGGCGCAGTACGGCGCGGCGCCCACGCGCGGCTGGTGCTCGTGGACGGACGTGACGTTGACGATCCGGCCGCCGTCGCCCTGCCGGATCATGTGCCGGGCCGCCTTCTGCCCGCACAGGAACGGGCCGACGAGGTCGACGTCGAGGACCTCGCGCACGGTGGACAGCTCCAGGTCGAGGAAGGGCGTCATGGTGCCGGTGCCGGCGTTGTTGACCAGCACGTCGATACGGCCGAGGCGCTCGCACAGCTCGTCGACGGTGCCCGCGGCGTCGGGCAGCCGGGTGAGGTCCATCTGGGCGACCTCGGCCCGCCGCCCGTGGGCCCGGACCTCCTCCGCGGTCTCCTCCGCTCCCTTGTGGTCGCTGTGCCAGGTGATGCCGACGTCCAGGCCGGCCTCGGCGAGGCGTACGGCGGTGGCCCGGCCGATGCCGGAGTCGGCGCCGGTGATCACGGCGACCTTGCCGGTGGACGCGGTGGGGGCGGACATGACGGGCCTCCTCGTCGGCGCGGGGCGGGACGAGGCATCGCAGTACCCGGGTGGGCAGCGGGCAAACGGCAGGCCCGTCGTGCGGCCCGCCGGGCGCTGGGGAACCCTTGAGGTGGAGGTGGCGATGGACCCCGTCGAGGCACTGGACCGGATCGCTTTCCTGCTGGAGCGGTCCCTGGCACCGACGTACCGCGTGCGCGCCTTCCGCACGGCGGCCCGGGTGCTGACGGAGCTGGGCGAGGACGAGGTGCGCCGCAGGGCGGCGGACGGTTCGCTGGAGAAGCTCAAGGGGGTCGGCCCGAAGACCGCGCAGGTGGTGCGGGAGGCGCTGGCGGGCCAGGTGCCCGGCTATCTGTCGAAGCTGGAGGGCGAGGCGGGCGAGCAGCGGGCCGTGCGGGGCGGCGAGGGGCTGCGGGCGCTGCTGCGCGGGGACTGCCATCTGCACTCCGACTGGTCGGACGGCGGCAGCCCGATCGAGGAGATGGGCCGGGCCGCCGCCGCGCTGGGCCACGAGTGGGCGGCGCTGACCGATCACTCGCCGCGTCTGACGGTGGCCCGCGGCCTGTCGGCCGAGCGGCTGCGCGAGCAGCTGGACGTGGTGGCGGAGCTGAACGAGACCTGGGCGCCGTTCCGGCTGCTGACCGGCATCGAGTGCGACATCCTCGAGGACGGCTCGCTCGACCAGGAGCCGGAGCTGCTGGACCGGCTCGACGTCGTGGTGGTGTCGGTGCACTCCAAGCTGCGGATGGACGCCCGGTCGATGACCCGGCGGATGGTGGCCGCCGTACGTGATCCGCACTCGGACGTGCTCGGGCACTGCACGGGGCGGCTGCTGACCGGGCGGGGGCGGCCGGAGTCGGAGTTCGACGCGGACGAGGTGTTCGCGGCGCTCGCGGAGACGGGCACGGCCCTGGAGATCAACAGCAGGCCGGAGCGGCTCGACCCGCCGCGGCGGCTGCTGCGCCGGGCCGTGGACGCGGGGGTGCTGTTCTCCGTCGACACCGACGCGCACGCGCCGGGGCAGCTGGACTGGCAGATCAACGGGTGTGCGCGGGCGGAGGAGTGCGGGGTGCCGCCCGAGCGGGTGGTGACGACGTGGTCCCTCGACGAGCTGCTGGCCTGGACGCGCGAGCGGCGGGTGCCGTCCGGCGTGGCGGGCGGCTGACGTGGTACCCGCGCGGCCCGAGAGGAAGGGACTGCACGCATGGCACACGCGCAACGGGCGGCCGTGTTCGACGTCGACGGCACGCTGGTCGACACCAACCATCTGCACGTCGTGACCTGGTGGGAGGCGTTCCGGCAGGCGGGCCACGACGTGCCGATGCACGCGATCCACCGGGCCGTGGGGCTGGCCTCCACCGATCTCGTCGCCCACCTGCTCGGCGACGACCGGGACCAGGACCAGGACGCCGCGCTCAGCGCCGCCCACAAGGCGCTGTACGGGCAGTACTTCGACCGGCTGCCCGCGCTGCCGGAGGCCGGTGCGCTGCTGCGGCGCCTGCACCGGGAGGGCTGGACGGTGGTGCTGGCCACCTCGGCGGGCGGCGCGGAGCTGAGCGCGCTGCGCCGGGCCATCGACGCGGACGACGCCATCGCCGCCACGGCCAGTGCCGACGACGTCGACCAGGGCAAGCCGTCCCCCGAGCCGGTCGAGCACGCCCTGGAGCTGGCCGGGGTGCCCGCGGAGCGGGCGGTGTTCGTCGGCGACACCGTGTGGGACATGCGCGCGGGCAGCCGGGCCGGGGTGCGCTGTGTGGGCGTGCTGTGCGGCGGCATCCCGCGCACGGACCTGGAGAAGTCCGGCGCGGACACAATCTACGCCGACCCCGCGCACCTCCTGGCCTCCCTTGGGGACGGCCCGCTGGCGTGAGACACGGTCCGCTCGGCACGGGACGGCGTGAAACCCCCGGGCACGCGGTACCCCGCAGCGCATGACGCGTGTGACGAGTGCGGTACGGCGGACGGCCGGGGCCTTCCGCCGAGGGAACCGAGGGAGCCGAGGGAGGGGCAGCGTGCGGGCGCAGGACGGCACGGGGGCGGCCTCGGGGGCGCGAACCGGGGAAGCGGCATCGGCGGGCGGGCGGATCCGCGCCCTGGAGCAGGGGGTGCGCGCCGTGCGGCCGGTGGACGCCGTGCGGCGGGATACACGCGCCGCCTGGGACGCCCTGCGGGCCGCCTGGAACGGGCCCGGGCGGGAACGGGATCTCGTCGTCCAGTCGCTGAAGGCCGCCGCGGCGGCGGTGCTGGCGTGGCTGGTGGGCGGCGTCTGGATGGGAGATCCGCTGGCGCTGATGGCACCGTGGGTGGCGCTGGTGCTGGTGCAGGCCACCGTCTACAGCTCGCTGATGCAGGGCGCGCGCCAGTTCGGGGCGATCTGCGTCGGCACCCTGCTGGCCTCCGGGGCGCAGGCGATCACCGGCGACACGACCGGCGCGCTCGCCCTGTCCGTACCGGTGCTGATGCTGCTCGCGAACTGGCCCCGCTTCGGCGACCAGGGCATCTACGCGGCGACCACGGCCCTGTTCACCCTCGCCGCGGGCACGGTGAGCCTGTCCGGCGTGGGGCACCGGGTGGGTCAGGCCGCGCTGGGTGCCGTCATCGGCGTCGCCGTCAACGCGTTCGTCCTGCCGCCGATCCACCTGCGGGACGTACGGGAGAACCTCGCGGCGCTCGCCCGGGAGGCGGGCGACGTCCTGCACACCGTCGCCGCCGATCTGCGCGAGGGCGACTGGGACGCGGAGACCGCCGCCGGCTGGCTCACCGCCTCGGCACGCCTGGACCGCCGGCTGGAGGCGCTGCGCTCGGCGCGCCGCTGGAGCCAGGAGAGTCTGCGCCTGACCTATGCTCCGCTGCGCGCCCTGCACCGCGTACCGCACAGGGGTGTGCTGCCGCCGGTGGACGAGGACGAGCGGTTCGCCCGGGTCACCGGGCACGTCACCGCGCTGACCCGGGCCCTGGCCGTGTCCGTCGACGACAGCCGGGCGCCCGCCCCGCCGGAGGGCCCGGCCCTGCGCTCGTACGCGCGTCTGCTGGAGCTGGTCGGGGACGCCTGCCGCGCGGACGCGGACAGTCTGCTCCACGGCAGCTTGGCCGGCCGTCCGGACGGCGAGACCGAGCAGGCGATGCGGGAGCTGCACGAGGAGCTGCAGGTCACACTGCGCCGGCACGCCGAGGAGGGCGCCGCGCACACGGCGGTCCTGGGCACGCTGCTGCTGCAGGCGGAGAACCTCTGGGCCGAGACCGTTCCGGAGGACCGGGGGCAGTGACGCACCTCACCGGGCAGGGCGCCGAACGCGGAACTCCCAGAGTTGGTTGCCCGTTGAACGAGATGTGGGTGCGCAGGGGACCCAGCCGGATCCGACGGGGTCTCCCCCGTGAACGCACCCCCTCACCAGCCGCCCCGGCCGTGATTCCCCCGTCCGGCCGGGGCTTCTCTCTGTCCGCCTGACCGCCTGCGAGCCCCGTCCACGTGCAATCCCCGCAACCCGGGTACTCGTCCCCCTCTCGCGGAATCACGCGGCACGCGGCCGAGAGGAGCGGAAGGTGAGCAGCGTAACGGGCAAGAAAGTCGTCGTCACGGGCGCCACCGGCAACGTGGGCACCAGCGTGGTGCGCCTCCTCTCGGAGGACCCGGGGGTCGCGTCCGTGCTGGGTCTGGCCCGGCGGATCCCCGAGTGGTCGCCGCCGAAGACGGACTGGTCCGCGGTCGACCTGGCCTCCGAGCAGTCCGATCTGGTGGAGCGGTTCACGGACGCCGACGCGGTGGTCCATCTGGCCTGGGCGTTCCAGCCGACGCACGACCCGGCGGCGACCTGGCGCACCAATGTGCTCGGCAGCATGCGGGTGTTCGAGGCGGTGGCCGCCGCGGGGGTGTCGGCGCTGGTGCACGCCTCGTCGGTCGGGGCGTACTCACCGGGCCCGAAGGACGAGGCGGTCGACGAGTCGTGGCCGACGCACGGCTGGCCGGACGCCGCGTACTGCCGGGAGAAGGCCTATCTGGAGCGTGCGCTGGACACGTTCGAGCGCGACCACCCCGAGACGCGGGTGGTGCGGATGCGCCCCGCCTTCCTCTTCAAGCGGGAGTCCGCGAGCGAGCAGCGCCGCATCTTCGGCGGGCGCTTCCTGCCCGGCCCGCTGGCCCGCCCGGAGCTGCTGCCGTTCCTGCCCGACATCCCGGGGCTGCGGGTGCAGGCGCTGCACACGGACGACGCGGCGCACGCGTACCGGCTGGCGGTGCACTCCGACGTCCGGGGCGCCTTCAACCTGGCGGCCGAGCCGGCGGTCGATGCGCGGCTGCTGGGCGAGATGCTCGGCGCGCGGCCCGTGCGGCTGCCGCGTACCGCGGCCCGGTCGGCGATCGCTGCCGCCTGGGGCCTGCATCTGCTGCCCGCCTCCCCGCACCTGTTCGACGCGGTGCTGCGCCTGCCCCTGATGGACTCCACGCGCGCCCGTACGGAACTGGGCTGGCAGCCGGAGCGGACGGCGACGGAGGTGCTGGAGGAGTTCCTGGAGGGCCTCCAGCAGGGTGCGGGCGCGCCGACGGAGCCGCTGCGGGGCCGCAAGGTGGGCTGATCCCGACGCCCGAGGACACCGCGCAGGAGGACCCCGCACGAGGGCATGCCCGAGGGCCGCAGCCGACCCCCACAGCCGGCTGCGGCCCTCGGTGTTCAGGGACCCCCGCCGCTCAGGCGGAGGGCTCGTCCGGCACCGGGTGCTCGGGGTGAACCGTCCCCGAGCGCGGCGCTCCTTGCCGGCCCGTCCCCGCTTCGTCCGTGTCGGGGACGTCACCGGTCGGCTCGTCGGCCTCGTCCGGCTCGTCTGCCTGGTCCTTCTCGTCCTTGCCGGTGCCCGTGAAGCGCGGTGCGACCTCCCACGGGTCCTCGCCGGCGTCGGCCTGCTGGTCCGGCATGTCCCTCGGGACGGGCTCACCGTTCTCGCCGGGTGCTTCGAGGCGGTGGTCGGTCACGGCGTACTCCCTTCGCTCGACCGGGCGCCACGCGAGTACCTCCGCCGTGAGCAGAGAAACCTCAGCGCGGTGCGCGCTCCGCGCGGGCTGCCGGTGCCGGGTAGGGCCGGCCCGGCTAACCGGCGGGGTCGGCGAGGACCTCCTCGATCTCGGCCAGGGCCGCGAGGAGTTCCGGGGCCACCGTGTCCTGTACCCAGCGCTCCTGTTCCGCGCCGACCTCGCGCGGGACCGTCTCGCTGATCATGATCAGGTAGAGGTAGGCGCGGTACAGGGCGAGGCGGAGGCGGGCCGGGGCGTTGAAGTGGGCCCGGCCGCCGGCCTCCCGGTAGCCCGCCAGGAACGCCTCGTCCTTCCTGATGTCCCCCAGCAGCGCCAGGGAGACGAAGTCGGCCAGGGGGTCGCCCCAGAACATGCGCTCGCCGTCGATGAGGCCGCCGAGGCGGGCGTCGCCGTCCGAGCGGTCGATCAGGATGTTGCCCCGCCACAGGTCGAAGTGGACGAGGGAGGGGACGGTGACCTCGTCGAGGGCGCCGTACGCGGACCGGGCGGTACGGGCCACCTCGTCGGCGGGGCGGGGCAGCCGGGCGCCGTAGCGCCGGGCGTCGTCAAGGACGGCGTCGAACATCGTCGCGAACGCGGTCCGCCAGTCGGGGGCGAGCGGGCCGAGGGCGCCGGAGGGGTAGCCGTAGGCGGGGCCCGTCACCGCGTGCAGCCGGGCCACCTGGCGTCCCAGCTCCGTGCGCAGCGCGGTCCGTTCCCGGTCCGTGAGCGAGTCGTCCCATGCGTCGCCCGGGCAGGCCGTCATCAGCAGGAAGTCGTCGCCCAGGGACACCAGCCGCGGCGCGGGGACCCCGACGCGGGCGGCCGCGCGGTAGAACTCGGCCTCCGACACGAGCAGTCGGCGCTCGTGCCGCAGGCCGGGGACGGTCGCCGCGGGCGGGATCTTCAGCACGTAGCGGCTGCCGTCGGTGAGGCGGAGTTCCTCGACCGTGTTGTACGTGCCGCCGGTCAGCGGGGCGAGGTGGGCGAGGCCGCCGGGGTCCAGGCCCGCCTCCTTCAGGACGTGCCGGGCCCGTTCCCAGGAGTCCACCACCGTGTGCCCACCCCTCCCCTTCGCTCCGGTCAGCCGGCCGCGTACACGTCCTCGACGTAACGCCCGTCCGCGATCAGCCCGTCGAGCCACTGCTCGGCGGCCCGCTCGTCGGCGTCCGGCGTGTGCTTGCGGTACAGGGTACGGAACGCCTCCCGCACCCCGGGCGCCATTCGCGCACCGTCGCCGCAGACGTACACCCGCGCTCCGGCGTCCAGCAGCGCCCAGACCTCCTCGGCCTCGGCGGCGATGCGGTGCTGCACGAACCGCACCTCGCCCTCGGGGGCCGCGCTGAAGGCGGGCCGCAGGGAGACGCCGCCGGCGGTCTCGGCGGCGCGCAGCTCCTCGGCGTGCAGGAAGTCCGCGTCGGGGGCGTCGCAGCCGAAGTAGCAGATGGCGGGGGCGAGTTCGGCACCGGCCGCGAGGGCCGCCGTGCGGTCGGCGATCGCGCCTCGGAACGGGGCGAGGCCGGTGCCCGCCGCGACCATGACGACCGGTGCGGAGCGGTCGGCGGCATCGATGCGGAAGGCCTCCCGGCAGGGCTGCACACGCGCGTACACCGTGTCGCCGGGCTCGACGGTCGCCAGGTAGCCGGACCCGGTCCCCCGGTAGACGCCCTTGCCCGAGCGGGCCGGTGCCTGGAGCAGCGACACCATCAGGTCCACATGACCGGGGTCGGCGGCGGGCGAGGAGGAGATGGAGTAGTGGCGGGGGCGCAGCGGGGTGAGGAGGTCGAGGAGGCTCGGCCAGTCCAGGGCGCCGCGCAGGGCCGGGTGGTCCTCGAGGATCTCGACGAGGGTACGCGGGTCGTCGGTGAGGGCGGCCAGGGCCGTGCGCTCGGGCGGGCACGGGTTGGCGGCGGCGAGCGCGGCCAGTTGCCCGGCGGTCGGGCGCTCCTGCAACTCCACGTGGTGGGTGAGGAGCTGTCGTACCGTCACGGGCCGGTCCACGGCGATGCCGTCGCGGCGCGGGCGGGTGGGGCGGATGTCCAGGACGGTGTCGAGGTCGGCGCCGAGCGCGGCGGCGGCGCGGGTGACGAGGTCCGGGGCGTTGGCGGGCAGCACGGTGAGGTGGTCGGCCGTGCGGTAGGTGACGCCGTCCGGCAGGGCGACGCGGACGAACCGCTTGCGGCGGGGGTGGCCGGGCGCGGTGAGGTCGTGGGCCTCGGTGACCCGCATGGGGACGAGCCCGTGCCGTTCGGCGAGGGCGTCCAGCGGGCCGCCGGTCAGGGTGCGGACCTCGTAGGCGGCCGTGGGCTCGTCGGCGTCCGGGGCGGTGGCGTCGGGGTCGCCGTACCGCTCCAGGAGGGCGGTGCGCAGGGCGGCCGTGAACTCCCGGACGGTGCCGGTGAGGTCGCCGGAGGCGTCGGCGGCGGCGCGCTCCAGCAGGCGGGCGGCGCCGGACGCGGCGAGCCGCTCGTCGATCCGGGTGGGGACGTGCTGGTAGGTGGCGGCCCAGTTGCGGTCGCCGACGCCGAGGACGGCGTACGTCACGCCGGTCAGGTCGTGGGTTTCTTCCAGCCGGGCGGCGAAGGCGGTGGCGTCGTCGGTGGGGCGGCCGTTGTAGGAGGCGGCCGTGATGACCACGGGCCGGTCGGTGGGCAGGCCGGCGGCGTAGGCGTCCAGGGGTGCCACCTGGGTCTCGCAGCCGATCGCGGCGGCCTCGTCGGCGAGCTGGGCGGCGAAGTCGCGGCAGGTGCCGTAGTTGCTGCCGTGCAGGAAGAGGGCGGCGGTGCCGGGGCGGACGCGGGCGGGCAGGCCCTGCGGCTCGGCCGACTCGGGGCTCTTGACCTGGGCGGCGCCGGGCAGCGGCGGGTGGACGCGGTCGGCGGAGGTGCGCGGGGCGAGCGTGAGGGTGAAGCCCTCGGGCTTGAGGGTGAGGGTCTCCTTGACGGTGAGCCGGTAGCCGGCGTGGTCGCGCAGCCGGTAGCGGTGGACGAGCATGGCCAGCAGCATGGTCGCCTCGTGCAGCGCGAACTGGCGTCCGATGCAGGCGCGCTCGCCGGTGCCGAACGGCTTGAAGGCGTGCACCGGGCGCTCGGCCTCCGCCTCGGGCGTGAAGCGGGAGGGGTCGAACAGCTCGGGGTTGTCGCCCCAGACGGGCTGCCGGTGCAGCATCGGCGTGAGGACCAGGGCGGACTGCCCGGCGCGCAGCGGGATGCGGCCGCCGAGCAGGGTGTCCTCGCGGGCCTGCCGGGCGAACACGGCGGCCGTGGGCCACAGCCGGAGCGCCTCGTTGAGGACCTGGCGGGTGTAGGTCAGCTTGCCGACCTCGTCGTACGTCGGCTCGGGGTCGGCCCGGTCGCCCCACAGCTCGTCGACCTCGCGCTGCACCAGTTGGAGCGCGGTGGGGTGCTTGGCGAGGTAGTACAGGGCGAAGGACATGGCGCCGGAGGTGGTCTCGTGGCCGGCGATCAGGAAGGTGATGACCTGGTTGCGGATGTTGGCGGCGTCGAGGGTGGTGCCGTCGGCCGGGTGCTCGGCGGTGAGCATCAGGCCGAGGAGGTCGTCGGCCTGGCTCTGGTCGGTGCCGGTGCGGGCGGCGATGACCTCGTCGACGACCTGGGCGAGGTAGGCGGCGGCGTCGTGGAAGGCCGCGTCCGCCGCCGAGTAGTCCTTGCCCGGGACGCGGGCGAGGCGGGTCATGCTCCACTCCAGGCAGCGGACCATGGACTCGACGAAGGGGTGCGGCTCGGCCCGGTCGAAGGACCCGAAGTCGTAGCCGAACCCGGCCAGTCCGATGGTGTCGAGCGTCATGCGGGTCATGTCGCCGGGCACGTCGACGGGCCGGCCGGCGCGGGCGTCGCGGTCCCAGGACGCGATGAGCCGGCGGGCCACCTCCAGCATCACGGGGTGGTACGTCCGCATCGAGCCCAGCGCGAAGGCGGGCATGAGGATGTCGTGCGCCTTGGCCCAGTTCGGCTCGTCGTTGTACGCCGTGAACAGGCCGTCGGCGGCGAACTCGCGGACGTTCTCCAGACCGGGCCCGATGTGCTTGGCGAACCGCTGCTCGTCCGCGAGGTCGGCCACGAGGTCCAGGTCGCCCACGAACAGGGTGTCCCGCCCGTACAGCCGCCGCACGAAGACGGGCCCGTGCTCGCGCATCAGGTCCATGGCCTGCTGGATGGGAGCGCCGCCGGGTCCGGTGGCGGAGATGTCCGCGACGGGGACGCCGGGGAGGGAGTCTGCGGTGGGGGGAGTCTGTCCGGTGGGGGGCATGACGCGGCAACTGCCTTTCGCGGTACGGAAGTACTGCGATCCAGCGTGATCCACGGGACCCGGCGGACGATGCCGCGGTCCTACATGATTGTGTAGTGCAAGCAGACGCGTCGCTCTTGCGCGGGAGCGGCCCGGCGTGGCAGGAGAGGCTCATGGACCTGGCCCGGCTGGAGGCCGTCGTGTGGCGCAACCGCGCCCTGCTCCTCTTCGACCGGGTTGCGATGCCGGTCGCGGTGTGCGACGTCTACGGCGCGGTGCTGCTCGCCAACCCGGCGATGGCCGCGGAGTGCGGTACGACGCCGGGGCGGCTGCGCGGCCGTGACGTGCTGGACCTGTTCAGCCCGCGGGAGGCGACGCAGGTGGAGCGGATCGCCGAGGCGCTGCGGCTGCGGCACCGCTCGCGCTACCAGGTGTCGGTGCGCTGGCGGGCGCCCGGCGGCGCGGAACGGTACGGGGAGCTGACGGCGGACCCGGTGAGCGACACAGTGGAGGACACGCCGGCGCTGCTGGTGATGCTGCGGGTGGAGGGCGAACGCGAGCGGCCCGGTGCGGACGCGCCCGCCGGACAGGCCCGGGTCACCCCGGTGGAGGCCCGGATCCTCGCCCTCCTGGCCGGCGGCGCCACCACGGCCCGGGCGGCCCGGGAGACCGGCCTCTCCGCCGACGGCGTGACCTACCACCTGCGCCGGCTGTCGTCCCGCTGGAACGCCGCCAACCGCACGGAACTGGTGGCCCGGGCCTACGCGGTGGGGGTACTCAGGCCCGGGGTCTGGCCACCGGAGGCCGCCGTCCCCGAGTAGGCCGTGCCGGCGCCCTCCGGGGCACCGAAGCGGGCGAGGGTGTGCCAGACCATCTTGAGGTCCTGCGCGTCGTACCTGCCGGTGCGGGCGGCGTCGCCGATGGCCCGGGGATCGACGAGGCCGTCCCGGGCGATCCGGGCGCCCAGCTCGGCGTACTCCTGCCCGCGGTAATCGCCGTGGCCCCTCAGCGCGGCCACCGTGAGCCGGTAGCCGGGGTGCCACTCGACGGGGCAGGGCAGCCGCCGGGCAGCCGTCTCGACGGGTGTGCCGCGGTAGCAGGCGTCCAGCACCAGGGCCTCCACGTCGCGGGCGAGGTCGACGCCGCCGTGCACATGTGCCTCGATGTAGTCGTTGAGGGCGTCCTGTTCGTCCGCCTCGGCCAGCGCGATCAGTGACATCCGGGCCGCGACGCCGAAGTGGGCCGGCTCGGCGGCGCTGTCGGGGTAGCAGAACGTGGCGCGGGCCAGGGTCGCGGCGCGCAGCCGGAAGTGCGAGGAGCCGAACCGGGGTGCCGCGCCGACCACTTGCCGGCGGAAGTTCAGGGCGCCGTACACGGGCCGCTCGTGCCCGGCCGCGTCGTCGTACGCGCCCCCGAAGATCCTGCTCTCCCAGCGCCACCGGTCGCCCCCGGGGTGGGCTGTGAGACCACCGTTGCTGGTGCCGGTGACGAACTGCGAGTGGTACTTGCCGTCCTGTGCCAGCGCCGCGAGGACGGGCCGGCCGCGTGCCGTCCGGTCCGGATGGAAGTTCAGTGTGACGCGCAGGCGCGCGTCGACGGCGGGCCCCGCCGAGCGGGCCGCCACATGGCGCAGCGCCGCCCGGGCACACGTACCGACCACCCCGCGGAAATCCACTGGCTCCCCCTAGCCGCCGATGTCTACCCTGACCCGGAACGGAAACCTAGGACCCCTAGGTTTCGGAAAACAGCGACCAGGAGCCCTCCCATGAGATCACTCACCGAGCAGGACATCCGCAACTCCTTTGTCAACTGCTCCAAGGGAGAGGCCAAGCGCCTGGCCGTGCCCCGGGACCTCGCCGAGCGCCCCTGGGACGACCTCGACTTTCTCGGGTGGCGGGATCCCGGGGCGCCCGACCGGAGTTATCTGGTGACCGAGCGCGCGGGGCGGCTCGTCGGGGTGGCGATGCGGTTCCAGGCCGCGCAGCGCGGGTTCCTGCACCGCAGCATGTGCTCGCTGTGCCTGACGACGCACCCGCGGGGCGGTGTCTCGCTGATGACCGCGAGGAAGGCGGGGGCGGCCGGCCGCGAGGGGAACTCCGTCGGCCTGTACATGTGCACCGACCTCGCCTGTTCGCTGTACCTGCGCGGCAAGAAGGTGCCGGAGACCGGGGCCCGGTTCGAGGAGAGCCTCACCCTGGCGGAACAGATCGACCGGACCACGGGCCACCTGGCCGCCTTCCTCGACAAGCTGTCCGCCTGACCGCCCTCGGTCGCCCGCGTTTTCCCAGGGCATTAACGTCCTGCATGGATACGTTCGATGCGCCAGGGGAAGGGGAACAGCCCGAGGATGCGAGAGGTACGTGAGTGGACGGCGCACGCCACGCGGGTCCTGAAGAAGCGCCGCGATCCCGTGGTCGTCCAGACGCTGCGGTCGGCGACCGCGGCGACGATCGCCTACGTCATCGCGCTGCGGCTGAGCCCGGAGAAGGCACCCCTCACCGCTCCCCTGACGGCCCTGCTGGTGGTCCAGGTGACGCTGTACGCCACGCTCACCAACAGCTTCCGGCGGGTGAACGCCGTGGTGACCGGGGTCCTGGTCGCCATCGCGTTCAGCCTGCTGGTGGGCCTGACGTGGTGGAGCCTGGCCCTGCTGATCGTGGCCGCGCTGGCCGTGGGCCGGCTGGTCCGGGTGGAGGAGTACGTCCCCGAGGTCGCGATCAGCGCGATGCTCGTCCTCGGCGTCACCACCGTCGGGGACACCGCCTGGGCCCGGGTCCTGGAGACGCTGATCGGCGCGGTCGTGGGGCTCGGCTGCAACCTGCTGCTGGCTCCGCCGGTGTGGGTGGAGGAGGCCGGTGAGTCGATCGAGGGCCTGGCGCGCCGGCTGCGGCAGCTGATGCTGCGCCTGGGCGAGGAGGCCTCCGCCGGCCGTACGCCCGTCGACCGCGCGGCGGAGCAGCTGCACGAGGCGCGCCGCCTGGACCACGACATCGTCGAGGTGGACGCCGCCCTCCGGCAGGCCGAGGACAGTCTGCGACTCAACCCGCGCGTACGGGAGGGACTGCTGCACCGGGTGGTGCTGCGCACCGGCCTGGACACGCTGGAGATCTGCACGGTCGTCCTGCGCGTGCTGGCCCGTTCGCTCACCGACCTGGCGAAGGAGCGGGAGCCGAAGCCGCTGTTCGAGGCGGAGACGGGCGCCACGCTGGAGCAGCTGCTGTCCGAGATCGCCGACGCCGTGGTGAGTTTCGCGGTGCTGGTCACCACCCACCTCAGCGCCAGCGCCGAGTCGGCGGAGGAACGTCTCGCCGCGGAACTGCGCACGGCGGCGGGCACCCGCGACAAGCTGGCCATGCTGCTGCGCCAGGAAGCCGAGCGCGACCCCCGGAACTGGCAGCTCGCGGGGGCCGTCCTGACGGAGGTCAACCGGGTCCTGGACGAGCTCGACACCGAGCACCGCACGCGTCGCCTGCTGGAGGAACTGGACCGGGTGTCGCGCGAGCAGCGCGTGCGGATGCCGCGCCTGACGCGGCTGCGCGAGCGCCTGGGCGTTCAGGAGCAGCTGTGGCGGAACCGGACCGGGGTCGGCGGGCGTTCTCGCTGAGGAAGAGAACGGGGACTGGTCAACCCCCGAGTCGTGTTGCACCTGCCGCAACGCCACGTGCCTTTGTTGCACCCGACGGGTGATCCACGCCAAGGTGGCTGTCGCGACGGGGACGAGTGACGACCTGAGGGGCGACATGGACAGTGCTGGCTGGAGCAGGCGCCGGTTCGTCGGCGCGCTGGCGGGAGGGTCCGCCGCGGCGGCGCTGCCGGCCTGTGACCAGGCACCCGAGCCCGCCGCGCCACCGGCCCGCGAGTCGAGCAGGAGCCCGTCCCGCTCGGCCCGGCGGCCCTCCGGTCCCCGCCCCCTCTACCTCGGCACCTACACGTCGGCCGAGGGTGGCGGCAAGGGCATCGGCCTGGCCACGTACGACCCGGCGACGGGCCGGATCACCGGCACCGGCACGCTCACCGGGGTCGGCGACCCGTCGTACCTCGCGATCCACCCCGACCGCCGCACGCTCTACGCCGTGAACGAGCGCGAGGACGGCGCCGTGACCGCCGTCCGGCTCTCCGACCGGAAGATCCTGGGCAGTCGGAGCACCGGGGGCGCGGCCCCGTGCCATCTGTCGGTGCATCCGGGCGGACGCTGGCTGCTCAGCGCCGACTACGGCTCGGGCAGTGTCTCCGTGCATCCGATCGACGCCTCGGGAGCCCTCGGCGAGCGCACGGACCTCGTCCGGCACTCCAGTCCGCCGCCCGGGCCCGGCCAGGAGGGCCCGCACGCCCACCAGATCATCACGAGCCCCGACGGAGGCCATGTCCTCGCCGTCGACCTGGGGACGGACACCGTCTACACGTACCGGCTCGACGAGAAGGCCGGCACGCTCACCGAGGCCGGGCGGGCGCAGGCCCGGCCGGGCGCCGGCCCGCGCCATCTCACGTTCCACCCCGGCGGCCGGTACGCCTACCTCGCCAACGAGGTCGACAACACGGTGGCGGTCTGCTCGTACGACCCGGCCTCCGGGCGGGTGCGCGTCGGCGCGGCGCAGTCCACGGGCACGGGCCCTGGCACCAGTTACCCGGCGCAGATCGTGGTGACCCCGAACGGCCGGTACGCCTATCTCGCCAACCGCGGCGACAACAGCCTCACGCGCTACGCGGTCGAGGCGGACGGCGCCCGGCTCAGGCTGCTGGACACGGTGCCGGTGGACGGGGACTTCCCGCGCCAGATCGCCCTCTCGCCGGAGGGCACGCTGCTGTTCGCGGCGAACCAGAAGTCCGGCACCGTGACCGTCTTCCACGTGGACGGGGCGAGCGGCGCCCTGCGGCGGGCCGGCGACCCCTTTCCCTCACCCGTCGCCGTCTGTGCGCTGCCGCTGTAGTGCCCGGGGGCAGGACGCGGCGCTGGCCTGGCCGAGCAGGACGTGCATGCGCTCGGTGAGCTGCGCGACGTCGTCGGCGGGCCGGTGGAACGCCAGGCGTACGTCGCCGTGGGCGCGGGCGCGTTCGATGCGCAGGGTGAGTCCGTGCCGGTCGACGGCGAGCGGCTGGACGCGGACCGCGCCGTGCAGGCTGTCGGAGTCGACGAGGCGGGTGAGCCGCTCGACCGCGTCGGCGTGGCAGTCGGCGAGGTGGGTCAGCAGCCGTGCCTCGGCCGTGGTGAGCGGGTCGGGGGCGGCGGCGGCGAACTCGTCGAGGTCCACGACCACGGCACCGGACGGCTGCCGCAGCACCACCCGCGTGGGTGTGAAGGCCAGTCGGCCCTCCTCGACGGCGAACCAGCCCGCGAGCCAGAGCCGGGCGCGGATCCGGTTGCGCACGGGGACGGGCGACACGTCCGCGAACTCCAGCACCGCGGACGGCTCGCCGCGGGGCGCGCAGATCGCGGCCGCGAGCAGGGCGCTGTCCTCGGGCACCTCCACGAGCACCCGGCCGTCCTCGGCCACCGTGTGCGCGCCGACCAGCTCCTCCCGCGTGCCCTCCGCGGTCACGGAGCAGGACCACGCGGCGGCGAGCACCGAGCGCGCCCGTTCCGCCGCGGCGGGGCCCGCCGTCCAGCTGTGGCTGTCGTCACCCATCCCAGACCTCCTTAGGTAAGCCTCACCTAACCTATCGAAGATCAGGGTGTGCGCCAACCTCGTCGCGCGATCTTTGCGAGACCTTTCAGGGCGCGAGGACGCCCAGCAGGGCGCGCGCACACAGCTCGCGCACCTGTTCCCGGCTCAACTCCGTGCCGCGCAGCCACTCCAGGCAGACGGCCGTGGTGAACGCCAGCCAGCCGCGCACGGCGAGCCGCACCTCGGGCCGCTCCTCGAAGGCCGGACCGAACTCGGGATCCGCGGCAAGTGCCGCGAGGATCTGCCGCTCCTGCGCGGCCAGGGCCCGCTGGTAGACCCGCCGCACCGCCTGGTCCCCGGCCGCGTCGGCGCGATGGAAGGCGCGGTAGCCGTGGGCGTGGGTCCGGACGTACTCCAGGAACGTGTCGAGGCCGTCCGCGAGTTGCTCACGCACCGGGACGCCGGGAACCGCCGCCGTCATACGCAGCATCCGCTCGCTCTCGCGCTCGACAACCGCCGCGAAGAAGTCCCGCTTGGTCGGGAAGTAGTGGTACAGCAGCCCGCGCGACACGCCGGCGATCTCGGCGACCTGCTCGATCCACACGTCGTCGTACGGGCTCTCCGAGAACAGCCGCGCCCCGACCGACAGCAGCTGCTCCCGGCGCTCCTGGGTGCTGAGCCGGCGGCGGGTGCGCCCGCCCTGGTTCGCGGCCATGCCCGCACTTTACTTGACGCCGGTTCAACAGCCGGACCAGACTGAAGCGCGCTATTGAACCCACGTACAACACGTGCGAAACCGCCGCTGGATCAAGGGAGATCGCGTCATGACGGAGGCGCCGATACGGGCCGGGCAGCCCAAGGGGTTCCGGAGTGCCGAGCTGGGCTGGCCGGAGCTGGACCGCATTCCGCACCCGCCGCGCCGGATCCCGCTGCTCGGTGACGTGGTGGGCGTGAACCGGCGTACTCCCCTCCAGGACTCGCTGCGCTACGCCCGGCAACTCGGGCCGGTCTTCCGGCGGAAGGCCTTCGGCAAGGAGTTCGTGTTCGTGTGGGGCGCCCGGCACGCGGCCGACCTCGCGGACGAGTCGCGGTTCGCCAAGCACGTGGGGCTCGGCATCGCCAACCTGCGGCCGGTCGCCGGGGACGGCCTGTTCACGGCGTACAACCACGAACCGAACTGGCAGCTGGCGCACGACGTGCTGGCCCCCGGATTCAGCCGCGAGGCCATGGCGGGTTACCACCCGATGATGCTGGCCGTCGCGGAGCGGCTGACGGAGCACTGGGACCGGGCGGCGGCGACGGGCCGGGCGGTGGACGTGCCGGGCGACATGACCAAGCTGACGCTGGAGACGATCGCGCGCACCGGATTCGGCCACGACTTCGGGTCGTTCGAACGCTCCCGGCCGCACCCCTTCGTGACCGCGATGGTGGGCACGCTGACCTACGCGCAGCGGCTCAACACCGTGCCCTTCCCCCTGGCTCCCCTGCTGCTGCGCGGCGCGAGCCGGCGCAACGCGGCCGACATCGCCTACCTCAACCGCACGGTCGACGAACTGGTCCGGGCCCGGCGCGCCGGCGGCCCGGGGGGCGGGGACCTGCTCGACCGGATGCTGGAGACGGCTCACCCCGAGACCGGGGAGCGGCTTGAGCCGCGGAACGTGCGCCGCCAGGTGATCACCTTCCTCGTCGCCGGCCACGAGACGACGTCGGGCGCGCTCTCCTTCGCCCTGCACTACCTCTCCCGGCACCCCGAGGTCGCGGCCCGGGCCCGCGCCGAGGTGGACCGCGTGTGGGGAGACGCGGCGGCACCGGCCTACGAGCAGGTGGCCAGGCTGCGCTACGTCCGCCGGGTGCTGGACGAGTCGCTGCGGCTGTGGCCCACCGCGCCCGCCTTCGCCCGGGAGGCCACGGAGGACACCGTGCTGGCCGGCGAGCACCCCATGCGGCGCGGGGCGTGGGCGCTGGTGCTGACGCCGATGCTGCACCGGGACCCCGAGGTGTGGGGCCCGGACGCCGAGCGGTTCGACCCGGACCGCTTCGAGGCGCGGGCCGTACGGTCCCGGGCCCCGCACACCTTCAAGCCGTTCGGGACGGGGGCCCGGGCGTGCATCGGGCGCCAGTTCGCGCTGCACGAGGCGACGTTGGTGCTCGGCCTGCTGCTGCGCCGCTACGAGCTGCGGCCCGACCCGGCCTACCGGCTGCGCGTGACGGAGCGGCTGACGCTGATGCCGGAGGGCCTGCGGCTGCGCCCCGAGCGCCGGGCCCCGGTGCGGGAGCCGGCCTCAGACCTGCGCTGTCCAGTGCCCGGGGCGGGTGACTGACTCCGGCAGCCGGGTCCCGGCGCTCCCCCGCGCCGCGTTGAGCTGCGGCTGAGTGAGGAAGAACGCCCCGGTCAGATCGGCGTCCGTGAGGTCCGCGTCGCGCAGGTCGGCACCGATCAGGTCGGCGCCCCGCAGGTCCGCGCCCGTGAGGTCGGCGGCGATGAGGTACGCGCCGCGGAGACTGGCGCCGCGCAGGTCGGCTCCCTTGAGGCGGGCGCCCATGAGGTCCGCGCCCCGGCGGTCCTTCCTGCGGCCCTTGGTGCCGGCCCGGGCCAGCTCGCTCGTCCTGAGCAGCAGGACGTTGACCTCCTGGCGGTGCGCCGCCACGTCCAGCGCGGCGAGCTCCTCGGGGGACCCACCGGTGAGTTCCTCGGTCTTCTCCAGAGCCTTGCGCAGCTCGGCGTGGATCGGGCGGGCCGCGGGCAGGGCGAGTGCCTCGGTCAGGTACCAGAGCAGCTCGTGCAGCTGCCGGACGACCGGGAACACGTCGAACATGCGGCGGGCCTGCTCCGGCGGCCCGGTCCGCCAGTCCCGCCCGCCGAAGGTGACCTGCGAGACCTGCTGCCCGGCGCCGAAGCAGTCGTAGACCGTGCAGCCGGTGAATCCTTTCTGCCGGAGCCGGGCGTGGATGTCGCAGCGGTGGTCGTCCCGGAGGTTGCGGCAGGGCGTGCCGGCGGCCTTGTCGACCGCGAAGTCGGCCGAGGCGGCGAAGGGCAGGGCGACGCAGCACAGCCCGAAGCACCGCTCGCAGTCGCCGCGCAGTTCCGCCCGTGCTGCCTGATGATCTCGCATGGTGTTCAGCATACGAACGAGAACTCACCGATGAGTTTCCGGCCCTGTGGGGGTCTCCTCACACAACGGCAAACAAGTTCGGCTACCACTGAGGGAGCAGCCGAACAGGCAGGAGCCGTACGGACCGAGGAGAGACGTCATGCTCACGCACCAGCCTTCGATGCCCACCCCCGACAGCGCCGACCGTCAGGACGCAGTGATCGTCTCGGCCCACCCGGAACAGGGCTGGAGCCTGCTGTCCGACGGCACCATCGTCTTCGACGACACCGGCGCACTCCTGCCGGACGGGCGGGTGGTGGCCCCGCACCGCGCCGTCGGACCGCTGGTCGTCGCCTGAGTCACCCCGCGAGGCCGGGCGCCGCCAGGCGCTCAAGACGCTCGGGGTCGGCCAGGATGTACATGCCGGTGATCCGGCCGTCGGCGATCGTGACCCCCATGACCGACTGCACGCGTCCCCCGGGCGCGTTGACCACGCCGACCGAGCCGTTGACCAGCGCCAGTTCCGCGGACTGCGCGAACCGGGCGAACAGGAGCGCCTGTTCCGCGACCGCCTTCGCGCCCTGGACCAGCTTGGACACGGCCGCGCCGCGCACCAGTTCGCCCGAGTCGGCCCGCAGCACCACGTCCGGGTGCAGCAGCGCGAGCAGCGCCTCGAAGTCCCCGCCGCGCGCGGCGGCCAGGAAGGCGTCGAGCACCTCCTTCTGCCGGCCGAGGTCGGGCTCGGCCGACGGGGTGGCGCCCCGCACCCGGCGCCGGGCCCGGCTCGCCAGCTGCCGGGTCGCGGCCGGGCCGCGCTCCACGATCGGCGCGATGTCCTCGAACGGCACGGCGAACATGTCGTGCAGCACGAACGCGAGCCGCTCGTCGGGCGCGAGGTTCTCCAGCACGACCAGCAGGGCCAGGCCCACCGAGTCGGCCTGGAGCACCTCCTCGGCCGGGTCGAGGTGCGCCAGGGGCCGGAGCACGGGGTCCGGGACGAACGTGCCGACGGTGTCGTCCATCGGCTCCTCGCGGCGGGCGGCGCGCGAGCGCAGCAGGTCCAGGCAGACGCGGCCGGTCACGGTGGTGAGCCAGCCGCCGAGGTTCTCGATGTCGTCCGCGTCGGTGCGGCTGAGCTTCAGCCAGGCCTCCTGGACGGCGTCCTCCGCCTCGGCCAGTGACCCGAGCATGCGGTAGGCGACCGCCTTCAGCCGCCCCCGGTGCTCCTCGAACCGGTCGGCCAGTTCCTCGCTGCCTGCCATGGTCTCCCCCGTCATCTGCCGAACAGTTCGAACGCCACCGCCGGCCTGCCCCCGAACCGCTCCCCCATGGCCTCGGCGTGCTGCGTCAGGAAGCCGCGGACGTACGTCTCCGGGTCCTCGTCCGTCAGCGCCTCGATGTAGGTGCGGTGTTCGAGCAGCGAGCGCACGGCGCGTTCCAGGCCGGGCGTCGCGTCCACGGCGTGCGTGGGTGTGCTGGAACCGGCGACGGCGACCCAGCGCACGCCGTCCCAGGGTTCGAGGCCCTGCTCGACGAGTTCGGGGAAGATCCACCGGTTGCCGGCGTCGCCGGCCGCGTCGAGCGTGGCGCGGCCGACCGCCACGTGGTCCGGGGTGTTCCAGGCGACGCCGCCCCAGGTGTCCCGGTGGTTGAGCGTGATGACCAGCTCGGGCCGGTGCCGGCGGATCGCGGCGGCGATGTCGCGGCGCAGGGCGGTGCCGTACTCGATGACGCCGTCCTTGTGGTCGAGGAACTCCACCTCCGACACGCCGACCACCGCCGCGCTCGCCCGCTGTTCCCGTTCCCGCAGCGGCCCGCACCGCGCGGGCTCCAGGGTGTCGATGCCCGCCTCGCCCCGGGTCGCCAGCACGTAGGCCACCTCGCGGCCCTCGTCGGTCCAGGCCGCGATCGCCGCCGAGCAGCCGTACTCGAGGTCGTCCGGGTGGGCCACGACCGCGAGGGCGCGCCGCCAGTCGCCGGGCATGGGCTGGAGTCGAGTGGTCGTCATGTCCGCAGACTAATCGGCGCCACCGGCATCGCCACGCGTCCGGCGCGGCATCACGCCTCGTCCCGCACCAGCGCCAGCAGCCGGTCGAGGACCCGGGGGCCGCCGGTGCGGATGCCGTCGTGCTCGAACTCGTCCGTGATCCAGGTGCGCAGGCCGCGGATCGTGCGGGCGGTGCGCAGGGAGTGGGCCGTGTCGACGTACATGTCGTCGTGGTAGACGGCCGCCACGACCGGTACCTCGTTGGCGGCGAGCCGGGCGGGGTCGTACAGGGGCGTCCAGTCGGTGCGGGTGGCGAGCAGGTCGGCGGTCTCGCGCAGGGGGCGCAGGGCCGGGTCGCAGTCGAACGTCCAGGGGTGGATCGACTCGCCGGTGAACAGCAGCGGTTCGTCGCCCGCGAGGGCCTTGGCGGCGTCGAACTGCGGGAACTCGGCGCGGACCCGCTCGGCCGACCAGGCGGTGGGCCGGCCGTCCTGGCCGTAGATCGACTCGTGGATCAGGGCGTACAGGGGGTGGCGGGCGTAGGACAGCATGCCCTGCGCCTGCTCCAGGAAGGCGTCGGAGAGCGTGGCGCCCTGCGGGGTGCGCACGAAGGCGTCTTCGAGGAGGTAGTGGAGGCGGTGGGTGCCGTCGCCGGTGCCGAGGACGATGCCGAGGGACTGGAAGGCCTCGACGGTGAGCCGGTAGCCGCCCGGCAGGACCACGTCGTGGTTCAGGAGGTGGTCGGCGATCCGGCGGGCGCGCTCGGCGTCCTGCGGGTAGCGGGCGTAGTGGGCGGTGACCTTGCGTTCGACGCGCGGGAAGGCGGCCCGGTAGACGTCGTCGGCATGGGCGTCCAGGGAGGGCAGCCCGCCGGTGATGACGGCGGTGGCCAGGCCCTCGGGCGCGAGGGACAGGTAGGTGGTCAGGCAGAAGCCGCCGAAGCTCTGGCCGAGGACGGTCCAGGGGGCGCCGCCGGTGACCTCGGCGCGGATGGCCTCGCAGTCGCGGACGATCGCGTCGGCGCGGAAGTGCGTGAGGTAGTCGGCCTGTTCGGCGGGGCCGCCGCGCAGCGGGAGCGTCTGGCGGTTGGCGGGCGTGGAGTGACCCGTGCCGCGCTGGTCGAGGAGGAGGACCCGGTACTCCTTGAGGGCCCTGCCCAGCCAGCCCGGCCGGCCGACGGAGCGGTCCGCGCCGAAGCCGGGCCCGCCCTGGAGGTAGAGCAGCCACGGCAGGTCCTGGTGCGCCTTGTCGGTCGCGACGACCTCGCGGGCGTACAGCTCGATCGTCTCGCCCTCGGGGCGGTCGTGGTCGAGGGGGACGGTGAAGCGTCGGTCGGTGAGGACGACTCCGGGCTGGCGGTAGCTGAGGGTCAACAGGGCTCCCGGGACAGACGGATGTTCGGACCGCGTCCCAGTTCATCACAGGGAACGTCCGGGCGGAGGCCCTTCGGATCATGAAATCCTGCTGAACGGCGATTCAGGGTCAGCGGGCGGCCAGGCTGGAGCGGCGGACCACCAGTTCGGGCTGGAGGACGACCCGCCGGTGCTCGTGCGGGCGCGCGGTGCCCTCCTCCTCCGTCTCCTCCAGGAGCAGGTCGGCGGCCATCGCGCCCATGGTGACGGCGGGCTGCCGTACCGAGGTGAGCGGGACGGCCGCGGCGGCGGCGAACTCGATGTCGTCGTAGCCGACGATGGCGAGGTCGTCGGGGACGCGGACGCCGGCCGCGTACATGGCCTGGAGCACGCCGAGGGCGAGCAGGTCGTTGGCGCAGAACACGGCGGTGGGCCGGTCGGCGAGGCCGAGGAGGCGGGCGCCGGCGTCGCGGCCAGCGGCGACGTCCAGCCGCTCGGTGGGCAGCTCGCGCAGCGCGTCGGGGCCGAGCCCGGCCTCGGCGAGCGCTTCGAGGGCGCCGGTGCGGCGGTCGCGGACCTGGTTCAGGCCGGGCGGGCCGCTGACGTAGGCGAGGGAGCGGTGCCCGGCGTCGACGAGGTGGCGTACCGCGAGGGCGCCGCCGGCCACGTCGTCGACGGAGACCGAGCACTCGGTGGTGCCCTCAGCGACCCGGTCCACCAGGACGAACGGGATGCCGTGCCGGCGGAACGCCTCGATGTTGCGGCCGGTCGCGTCGGCGGGGGTGAGCAGCACGCCGCGCACGCGCTGCTCGGCGAAGAGCGACAGGTACTCGGCCTCCTCGCCGGGGTTCTGGGCGCTGTTGCAGACCATCACGCCGAGCCCGGCCTGGCGGGCGGCGCGCTCGGCGCCGCGCGCCACGTCGACGAAGAAGGGGTTGCCCATGTCGAGGACGAGCAGCCCCATGATGCGGCTGCGGCCCGCGCGCAGCTGGCGCGCGGACTCGCTGCGGACGTAGCCGAGCCGGTCTATCGCGGACAGCACGCGGGCCCGGGTCTCGGTGGCGACCGTGTCCGGGCGGTTGATCACGTTCGAGACCGTGCCGACGGAGACTCCGGCGGCGCGGGCGACGTCCTTGATACCCACCGACTGGGCCATCGGGCAGGGACCTCCAGGGGGAGAACAAGGGGGCGGCGGCGGCTTCACATTACCGGCACGCCGCCCCGGCGACCGGCTTCGGTCAGGCGGGCAGGCGGAAGTCGATCACGCGCAGCGCCGAGGGCGTCGTACCGCTGGACTTCTCCTGGTACATGAACGACAGCACGCCGTCCTGCGCGACCCGGGTCTCGTCGATGACGACCTCGCCGAAGGCGTTGAGGCCGCTGCCGTCGAACAGGATCCTCCAGTCGGTGTAGCCAGAGGCCGCCGAGGCGCCGGCGATCCGCCCGAACGGGAAGATCGCGTAGGCGTTGTCGTACTTGTCCAGGATCAGCTTGGTGCGCTGGCTGGAGTTGAGCGGGACCGGTATCTCGGTCTTCTGCCAGGTGCCGGAGGCGTTCCTGCGGACGTGGAAGGCACGGCCGTTCCTCGTCCGGTCCGAGACGTAGTTCGTGGTGCACTGCCCGAAGCGGCCGGGCACGTAGGAGATGATCGCGTGCGGCCGGCCCGCGGAGTCGGTGAACTGGCTCTCCTGGTTCATCAGGGAGTGGTCCGGGTTGAGCGGGTCCACGACCAGGCCGGCGTCGTTCACGGACACCTTGTCGGAGCCGCCGGTGACGCCGACGACGGTGCCGGCGTTGTTGCGCCAGGTGCGGCCGCGGTCGTCGGAGTAGACGTAACCGGTGTCGTGGTTGGTGATGCCGCCGCTGTTGCACATCACGGCGCCGTTCTGCTCGCGCCAGGTGAAGAAGGAGTGCAACCGGCCGCTGCGGTCGTAGTCGATGCCGTGCAGGTACATGTTGCGGGCGGTCGAGGAGCCGTGCTCGCTGCTGTACGTGCCCGTCGAGCTGGACCACTCGCCGAGGTTGGTCCACTTGGTGCCGTCGTACTCGGCGAGCGCGTTGCGGCCGTTGCCGGAGACGGCGACGCGGTAGCTCAGCTGGAGCCTGCCCTCCGGGGTGGAGATGAACTGCGGGTAGGTGAACTGCGAGGTCAGCGCCAGGCCGTCCAGCGTGGACTGGGGCGCGCCGAACCGGCTCGCGGTCCAGCTGAGCCCGCCGGGATTGTCCATGAGCCCGGCGACCGACTTGACGTAGGTGAAGCCGTCGCTGTGGGAGTCCATGTTGAGGTGCAGCCGGCCGTCGACCTTGGAGACGCCCATGGAGATGACGTTGTGGGAGTCGTTGTACCGCAGGGTGTGCCCGACCTTCACGGTCGACCACGTACTGGCGCCGAGGGCGCGGCGGCCGACGACGGCGTTGCGGTCGGCGGTGTACCAGACGGCGTACTGGTAGCCCTTGTAGGTCAGCAGGCCGTTCTTCTGGAACGAGTTGTTGTTGACCAGGCCGTCGTACGACACGAAGAAGATGGCCTGGTTGTCGAGCGTGGTGGTGCCGGTCCGGGTGACCGAGGGGCCGGGGTCGGCGGCCCGCGCGGTGCCGGAGGTCAGGGCGGGGGTCACCACCGCACCCGCGAGGGCGGCGGCCAGCAAGGTACGTCTGTGCATCTCATGAACTCCATTGTTCAGGCGAGGTGGAACACTTCCGTGAGCGGTTTCATGGCCTCGTCGGGCCGGGCGCCGTCCAGCGACTCGAAGAACGGCGCCATCTCCGCCTGCCAGCGGGCGTTGACGTCGGTGGCTTCCATTCCGGCCTGGGCGGCCGCGAAGTCCTCGGTCTCCAGGTAGCCGACGAGCAGTCCGTCCTCGCGCAGGAAGAGCGAGTAGTTGTGCCAGCCGGTGTCCGAGAGCGCCTGGAGCATCTCGGGCCACACGGCGGCGTGCCGCTCGCGGTACTCGTCGAGGCGGTCCGCCCGGACCTTCAGCAGGAAGCACACGCGCTGCATCAACAACCCTTTCGTTGATCAGAAGTTGAACTGGTCGATGTTCTTGGCGTCGAAGACGGTCGGCTTGCCGAGGCTGATCACGCCGTCCTTGCCGATCGTGTACTCGCCCATGGAGCCGGCCTTGAAGGTCTCGCCCTCCTTGCCGGTGATCTGGCCCGAGGCCAGCGCGACGGCGGTCCGGGCGGCCAGCTCGCCGAGCTTCGCCGGGTCCCACAGCTCGAACGCCTCGACGGTGCCGTTCTTGACGTACTTGCGCATGTCGTTCGGGGTACCGAGGCCGGTCAGCTTGACCTTGCCCTTGTACTTGGAGCCCGACAGGTACTGGGCGGCGGCCTTGATGCCGACGGTGGTCGGGGAGATGATCCCCTTCAGGTTCGGGTACTCCTGGAGCAGGCCCTGGGTCTGCTGGAAGGACTGCTGGGCGTCGTCGTTGCCGTACGCGACCTTCACCAGCTTCATGTTCTTGTACTCGGGCTTCTTCAGCTCGTCCTTCATGAAGTCGATCCAGGTGTTCTGGTTCGTCGCGGTCTGCGCGGCGGACAGGATCGCGATCTCGCCCTTGTAGTCGATCTGCTTGGCGAGCAGCTGCACCTCGGTGCGGCCCAGGTCCTCGGCGGAGGCCTGCGAGACGAAGGCGTTGCGGCAGTCGGCGGTGGTGTCGGAGTCGTAGGTGACGACCTTGATGCCGTTCTTCATGGCCTGCTTGAGCGCGGTGCACAGCGCGCCCGGGTCCTGCGCGGACACGGCCATCGCGTCGACCTGCTGCTGGGTGAGCGTGTTGACGTAGGAGACCTGCCCGGCGGTGTCGGTCGCGCTGGACGGCCCGACCTCCTTGTACTTGGAGCCCAGTTCGGCCAGGGCCTTCTCGCCGCCCTTGTCGGCGCTTGTGAAGTACGGGTTGTTGACCTGCTTCGGCAGGAACCCGACGGTCAGCCCCTTCTTCAGCTCGGCGTTCGGGTCGGCCTTGCCGGCAGTGGCGGCGGACCCGCCCTCGTTGGCGACGTCCTTCTTGGTGGTGCCGCCGCAGGCGGTGAGCGCCAGAGCGAGCGAGGTGACGGTGGCAAGCGCCGCGCAGCTGCGGCGGAGGGTTGTCTTACGCATGACGGTTTCCTTCGAACGAGGTTGAGGGGAGCGCCCCCCAAGGGGCGCGGGGAACTGCGCGACCAGCCACAGACGACGGGTCAGCCGGACGATTGAGCACGCACAACGGCGATCTGCCGAGCCACCCGAGGCCCAAGAACGGAAAGCACCAGCAACACACCGGTCACGACGATCTGCGACTGCGCGGAAACGTCCTGGAGACTCATGACGTTCTGGAGCGCCCCGAGCAAGAAAACCCCGGCGATGGCGCCACCGAGCGTGCCCTTGCCACCGTCGAAGTCGATCCCACCGAGCAACACGGCGGCCACAACCGACAGTTCGAGCCCCGTCGCGTTGTCGTACCGCGCGCTCGCGTAATGCAGCGCCCAGAAGATCCCGGTCAGCGAGGCCATCAGGCCCGTCAGCGTGAAAAGGATCAACTTCTGCCGCTTGACCCGGATCCCGGCGAACCGCGCGGCCTCCTCGCTCGCCCCGATCGCGAACAGCGACCGCCCGAACGGCGTGGCGTGCAGCGCGACCACGGCGATGGCGAGCAGAACGAGGAACGGCAGGAAGGCGTACGGGATGAACGTGTCGCCGATACGCCCCGACGCGAAGTCCAGGTACTGCGCCGGGAAGTCGGTCACCGCGTCCGAGCCGAGCACGATCTGCGCGATGCCCCGGTACGCGGCCAGCGTGCCGATGGTGACGGCCAGCGACGGCAGCCCCAGCTTGGTCACCAGCAGCCCGTTGACCAGCCCGCACACGACACCCAGCAGCAGGCAGATCGGGATGATCGTCTCAATGGCCATGCCCTGGTTCCACAGAGCGCCCATCACGGCACCGGACAGACCGGCCGTGGAGGCCACCGACAGGTCGATCTCCCCGGAGACGACCAGCAGGGTCATCGGCAGCGCGATCAGGGCGATGGGGAGCGTGTTGCCGATCAGGAACGACAGGTTGAGCGCGTTGCCGAAGCCGTCGACGAAACCGAACGAGAACAGCAGCACCACGATCAGCAGGGCGCCGACCACCGTGTCCCAGCGGACCGCTCGGCTCAGGGAGATGTCAGCCATGGCGGGCGTTCCTCTTCTTCAGGGCGGAGGCCACGCGCAGCGCGACGACCCGGTCGACCGCGATGGCGAGGATGAGCAGGATGCCGTTGATGGCGAGCACCCAGACGGAGCTGACGCCGAGGGCGGGCAGCACACTGTTGATGGACGTCAGCAGCAGCGCGCCGAGGGCCGCGCCGTAGACGCTGCCGGAGCCGCCGGTGAAGACGACGCCGCCGACCACGACCGCGCTGACGACGGTCAGTTCGTAGCCGTTGCCGGTGCCGGAGTCGACGTTGCCGAACCGGGCGAGGTACATGGCGCCGGCGAGTCCGGCGAGGGCGCCGCAGAAGGTGTACGCGGCGAGGATCCGCTTCCGCACCGGAATACCGGCGAGGCGGGCGGCCTCCGGGTTGGAGCCGAGCGCGTAGAGCTCGCGGCCGCTGCCGAAGTGCTTGAGGTAGTAGGCGGTGGCGACGAGGACCGCCAGGGCGATCAGCGCCAGGTACGGCACCGCCGAGATGCCGCCGGAGCCGAAGTCGACGAACCCGCCGGGCAGATCGGCCGCGGTGATCTGCCGGGAGCCGACCCAGATGGAGTCGATGCCGCGGATGATGTACAGCGTGCCGAGGGTGACGACGAGCGCGGGCACCTGGCCGAGGCTGACGAGCAGTCCGTTGAGCAGGCCGAAGCCGATGCCGAGCAGGACCGCCAGCGCGATCGCCACGACCGGGTTGCCGCCGCCCTGGAGGTACGTGCCGGCGGCGAAGGCGCTGATGCCGAGCGTGGAGCCGACGGACAGGTCGACGTTGCGGGTGATGACGACGAGGGACTGGCCGGTGGCGACCAGGACGAGGATCGTCGCGTTCAGCAGCAGGTCCTTGATGCCCTGCTCGGAGAGGAACTCGCTGTTGCCGGCCTGGGTGACGCCGATCATCACCAGGAAGACGAGCAGGATGGCGAGTTCGCGCATCTTGAAGACGCGGTCGACCAGTCGCGTGCCGCTCGACTTGGGCACGTCGGCCACGGGGGCCTCTTGCGGGGTCACGACCGTCATGCGGCGGCCCTCCCGGTGGCTGCGGCCATCACGGTTTCCTCGGTGGCGTCGGAGCGCGGAATCTCGGCGGTGAGGCGGCCCTCGTGCATCACCAGCACGCGGTCGGCCATGCCGAGGATCTCGGGCAGGTCGGAGGAGATCATCAGGACGGCCACGCCGTCTGCGGCCAGCTGGGACAGCAGCCGGTGCACCTCGGCCTTGGTGCCGACGTCGATGCCGCGGGTCGGCTCGTCGACGATCAGCACCCTGGGGCCGGTGGCGAGCCACTTGGCGAGGACGACCTTCTGCTGGTTGCCGCCGGAGAGCGTGTTGACCGTGTCGGCGATCCGGGCGTACTTCACCTGGAGCCTGACGGCCCAGTCGAGGGAGCGGCTGCGCTCGGCGCCGCGGTCCATGAGCCCCGCCTTCACGGTGGTACGGAGCCCGGTGAGCCCGATGTTGCGCTCGATGGACATGTCCATCACCAGGCCCTGGGCGCGGCGGTCCTCGGGGACCAGGGCGAGTCCGGCGGACATCGCGGTGGAGGGGGCGCCGTTGACCAGGGCCCTGCCCCGGACGGAGACCTCTCCGGCGTCCCAGCGGTCGATACCGAAGATGGCCCGGGCGACCTCCGTGCGCCCGGCGCCGACGAGTCCGGCCAGGCCGACGATCTCGCCGTGCCGGACCTCGAAGGAGACGTCGGTGAAGACACCCTCGCGGGTCAGCCGGCGCACGCTCAGGGCGACCTCGCCCGGCTCGACCTCCTGCTTGGGGTACAGCTCGTCGAGGTCGCGGCCGACCATGCGGCGCACCAGGTCGTCCTCGGTCATGCCGTCCAGGGGCTCGCTGGCGATCCAGGCGCCGTCGCGCAGGGTGGTGACCCGCTGGCAGATCTCGAAGATCTCCTCCAGCCGGTGGGAGATGAACAGCACGGCGGCGCCCTGTTCGCGCAGGGTGCGCACGACGCCGAAGAGACGGGCGACCTCGCTGCCGGTGAGGGCGGCGGTCGGCTCGTCCATGATCAGGACGCGGGCGTCGAAGGAGAGGGCCTTGGCGATCTCGACGATCTGCTGGTCGGCGATGGACAGGCCGCGGGCGGGCCGGTCGGGGTCGAGTTCGACACCGAGGCGCTCCATGAGGGCGGCGGTCGCGTTGTGCGTGGCCTTGTGGTCGATCCGGCCGAGGGCGCGGCGCGGCCGGCGGCCCATGTAGATGTTCTCGGCGATCGACAGGTCGGGGAAGAGCGTGGGCTCCTGGTAGATCACGGCGATGCCGGCGTCGCGGGCGTCGCCGGGGCCGTGGAAGGCGACGGGCGCACCGTCGAGCAGCACCTGGCCGGTGTCCGGCCGGTGCACTCCGGCGAGTGTCTTGATGAGGGTCGACTTGCCGGCGCCGTTCTCACCGGCCAGGGCGTGCACCTCCCCGGGGAACAGCTCCAGGGAGACGTCCCGCAGTGCGCGGACGGCGCCGAAGGACTTGGAGACGTCCCTCAGTGCCAGAACCGGGGCCGGACCCGTGGTGGACGGGTGGGTCATGGGGGCTCCTCGACGACGCCGGCGGGACGGCCTCTCGGCGTCGTGGGCGTCGTGAAAGGTTTCAACTGGGTTGCCGGGACGTTAGGCGGGCCGCGCATGTCACGTCAATGGGTTTCGGTCGAAAAGGTTTCGAGGACAGAAGGTCACGCGCTGGTCACGGGAAACAGCCTGCGCCGGAGGGGTTGACACCCCTTCTGGGGGCCCATAACTTCGCGTCCTGAATCGTTTCATTCGGTGGTCGTTACGACCCGATGCCACAGGAGCCCTGACGTGACCGAGCTCGCCGCGGTGAAGGCCGCTCTGAAGACCCAGGCAGTGGAGACGCCGTCGTGGGCGTACGGGAACTCGGGCACGCGGTTCAAGGTGTTCGCCCAGCACGGCGTGCCGCGGACGCCCCAGGAGAAACTGGACGACGCGGCGAAGGTCCACGAGTTCACCGGGGTCGCCCCGACCGTCGCCCTGCACATCCCGTGGGACAAGGTCGACGACTACGCGGCGCTGGCGAAGCACGCCGAGGACCGCGGGGTGAAGCTCGGGGCGATCAACTCCAACACCTTCCAGGACGACGACTACAAGCTCGGGAGCATCTGCCACCCGGACGCCGCGGTGCGGCGCAAGGCCGTGGATCATCTGCTGGAGTGCGTCGGCATCATGGACGCGACCGGCTCGACGGACCTGAAGCTGTGGTTCGCGGACGGGACGAACTATCCCGGGCAGGACGACATCCGGGGGCGGCAGGACCGGCTGGCCGAGGGGCTCGCGGAGGTCTACGAGCGGCTCGGCGACGGGCAGCGGATGCTGCTGGAGTACAAGTTCTTCGAGCCGGCGTTCTACACGACGGACGTTCCGGACTGGGGCACCGCGTATGCCCACTGCCTGAAGCTCGGGCCGAAGGCGCAGGTCGTCGTCGACACGGGGCACCACGCGCCGGGGACCAACATCGAGTTCATCGTGGCGACGCTGCTGCGGGAGGGGAAGCTCGGCGGGTTCGACTTCAACTCGCGGTTCTACGCGGACGACGACCTGATGGTGGGGGCCGCGGATCCGTTCCAGCTGTTCCGGATCATGTACGAGGTGGTGCGGGGCGGTGGGTTCTCGCCCGAGGTCGCGTTCATGCTCGACCAGTGCCACAACATCGAGGCGAAGATTCCGGCGATCATCCGGTCGGTGATGAACGTGCAGGAGGCCACGGCGAAGGCGCTGCTGGTCGATGGGGACGCGTTGGGCGCGGCGCAGCGGGCGGGTGACGTGCTGGAGGCGAATGCCGTGTTGATGGACGCGTACAACACGGATGTGCGGCCGTTGCTGCGGGAGGTGCGGGAGGAGATGGGGTTGGACCCCGAGCCCATGGCCGCGTATCGGCGGTCCGGGTGGGCCGAGCGGATTGTGGCTGAGCGGGTTGGTGGGCAGCAGGCGGGGTGGGGTGCGTAAGCGTCTGCCGAGATCTGTTGATTGCGGAGTGCGGGTTGTCTGTGGTTGATCGCGCAGTTCCCCGCGCCCCCAAAAGAAGGCACCTCCCCCTCTCTTCTGAAAAGGAACTGTCATGGCTACCCATCCCGAAGCTGACGCTCTCCTTGCCCGGTCGCACCGGCTCGGGGGCGATCCACGGAACACGAACTACGCGGGGGGCAACGCCTCCGCCAAGGGCACCGGGACCGATCCCGTCACCGGCGGGGATGTCGAGCTGATGTGGGTCAAGGGGTCCGGCGGTGATCTCGGGACGCTGACCGAGGCGGGGCTGGCCGTGCTGCGGCTGGATCGGATGCGGGCGCTCGTCGACGTGTATCCGGGGGTCGAGCGCGAGGACGAGATGGTCGCCGCGTTCGACTACTGCCTGCACGGGAAGGGCGGGGCCGCTCCGTCCATCGACACCGCCATGCACGGGCTGGTCGAGGCCGCGCACGTCGATCATCTGCACCCGGACTCCGGGATCGCGCTCGCCTGTGCCGCCGACGGGGAGAAGCTGACCGCCGAGTGCTTCGGGGACAGTGTGGTGTGGGTGCCGTGGCGGCGGCCGGGGTTCCAGCTGGGGATGGACATCGCCGCCGTGAAGAAGGCCAATCCGCAGGCCGTCGGGTGCATCCTCGGCGGACACGGGATCACCGCCTGGGGTGACACCTCCGAGGAGTGCGAGCGGAACTCGCTGCACATCATCCGGACCGCCGAGACGTTCCTCGCCGAGCGCGGGAAGGCCGAGCCCTTCGGGCCGGTGATCGAGGGGTACGCCGCGCTGAGCGCCGGTGAGCGGCGGGAGCGGGCCGCCGCGCTCGCGCCGTACGTGCGTGCCCTCGCCTCCCAGGACCGGCCTCAGGTCGGGCACTTCAACGACTCCGAGGTCGTCCTCGACTTCCTCGCGAGCGCCGAGCACCCGCGGCTGGCCGCGCTCGGGACCTCCTGCCCCGACCACTTCCTGCGGACCAAGGTGCGGCCGCTGGTGCTGGACCTGCCGCCGAGCGCTCCGCTCGACGAGGCGATCGCCCGGCTCAAGGAGCTGCACGCCGAGTACCGCGAGGAGTACGCCGCCTACTACCAGCGGCACGCCGAGCCCGACTCCCCCGCCATGCGCGGCGCCGACCCCGCGATCGTGCTGATTCCGGGGGTCGGCATGTTCTCGTTCGGCAAGGACAAGCAGACCGCCCGGGTCGCCGGCGAGTTCTACGTCAACGCGATCAATGTGATGCGCGGGGCGGAGGCTGTGTCCACGTACGCGCCCATCGAGGAGTCCGAGAAGTTCCGGATCGAGTACTGGGCGCTGGAGGAGGCCAAGCTCCAGCGGATGCCGAAGCCCAAGGCGCTGGCGACCCGGGTGGCCCTGGTGACCGGTGCCGGGAGCGGGATCGGGAAGGCCATCGCGCACCGGCTGGTGGCCGAGGGGGCGTGTGTGGTCGTCGCCGATCTGAACGGTGAGAACGCCCAGGCAGTCGCCGATGAGCTGGGCGGGCCCGACAAGGCCGTCGCCGTGACCGTGGACGTGACGTCCGAGGAGCAGATCGCCGAGGCGTTCCGGGCGGCCGTGCTGGCCTTCGGCGGAGTCGATCTCGTCGTCAACAACGCGGGCATCTCGATCTCCAAGCCGCTGCTGGAGACCTCGGCCAAGGACTGGGACCTCCAGCACGACATCATGGCGCGCGGGTCCTTCCTGGTGTCGCGGGAGGCGGCCCGGGTGATGATCGCCCAGGGGCTGGGCGGTGACATCGTCTACATCGCCTCGAAGAACGCCGTGTTCGCCGGGCCCAACAACATCGCCTACTCGGCCACCAAGGCCGACCAGGCCCATCAGGTGCGGCTGCTCGCCGCCGAGCTGGGCGAGCACGGGATCCGGGTCAACGGGATCAACCCCGACGGTGTCGTGCGCGGGTCGGGCATCTTCGCCGGCGGGTGGGGGGCCAAGCGGGCCGCCGTGTACGGGGTCGAGGAGGAGAAGCTCGGCGAGTTCTACGCCCAGCGGACCATCCTCAAGCGCGAGGTGCTCCCGGAGCACGTGGCCAACGCCGTCTTCGCGCTGACCGGTGGGGATCTCACGCACACGACCGGTCTGCACATCCCCGTCGACGCCGGCGTCGCGGCCGCCTTCCTGCGATGAGCGCGGGCGTGAAGTCGTACGCCGCGGTCGACCTCGGCGCGTCCAGCGGACGCGTCATGGTCGGCCGTGTCGGCCCGGACTCCCTGGAGCTGAGCGAGGTCCACCGCTTCCCGAACCGGCCGGTGCGGGTGCCGGAGGGGCTGTGCTGGGACGTGCTCGGGCTGTACGCGGGCGTGCTGGACGGGCTGAAGGCGGCCGGGCAGGCCGACTCCGTCGGCATCGACAGCTGGGCCGTGGACTACGGGCTGCTGGACGCGGACGGGGCGCTGCTCGGCAACCCCGTGCACTACCGGGACGCCCGGACCGAGGGCGTCGCGGAGAAGGTGTGGGCGACCGTGCCCGCGGAGGAGCTGTACGCCGCGACCGGGTTGCAGTACGCGCCTTTCAACACCCTGTACCAGCTGACGGCGGCCCGATCGACCGCCCAACTCGCCCAAGCCAAGCGGCTGTTGCTGATGCCGGACCTGCTGACGTACTGGCTGACCGGCGAGCAGGGCACCGAGCTGACCAATGCGTCCACCACCCAGCTGATCGACCCGCGCACCCGCGACTGGTCCTACGGCATCGCGGAGCGTCTCGGTATCGACCTCGGGCTGTTCGCGCCGCTGCGGCGGCCCGGTGATCCGGCGGGGGTGCTGCGGCCGCAGGTGCTGGAGGAGACCGGGCTGACCGGTCCCGTGCCGGTGACGACCGTCGGGTCGCACGACACGGCGTCGGCGGTCGCCGCCGTACCGGCCTCCGGTGAACGGTTCGCGTACATCTGCACCGGGACGTGGTCCCTGGCCGGGCTGGAGCTGGACGCGCCGGTGCTGACCGAGGAGAGCCGGGCGGCCAATTTCACCAACGAGCTGGGGCTGGACGGCACGGTCCGCTACCTGCGCAACATCATGGGGCTGTGGCTGCTCCAGGAGTGCGTACGGGCCTGGGGCGACCCGGACCTGGGCGCGCTGCTGCTGGAGGCGTCCAAGGTGGAGGCGCTGCGGTCGGTCGTGGACGCGGGGGACGCGGCGTTCCTCGCGCCGGGGCGGATGCCGGAGCGGATCGCCGAGGCCTGCCGCGCCTCGGGGCAGCCCGTGCCCGACTCGCCGGCCGAGGTGACGCGCTGCATCCTCGACTCGCTCGCCCTCGCGCATCGCAAGGCGATCGAGGACGCCCAGCGGCTCGCCGGGCACGCGGTCGACGTCGTGCACGTGGTGGGCGGCGGGACGCGCAACGCCCTGCTGTGCCAGCTGACCGCCGACGCCTGCGGGCTGCCGGTGGTGGCCGGGCCGACCGAGGCGGCCGCCCTGGGGAACGTGCTCGTGCAGGCGCGGGCGCACGGGCTGGCCGGTGACCTCGCGGGGATGCGGGGGCTGCTCGTCCGGACCCAGCCGCTGACGCGGTACGAGCCGCGCGGCGGGACCGAGCGGTGGCGCGCCGCGCAGGCGCGGCTCGCCGGGGACTGACGGGGTCTCCCCCAGGCCTGGTGCCCGGACTACGCTGCACTCATCCGATGATCGACCACAAGGAGCCGCGATGCGTGTCGCCCTGTTCCTGACCTGCGTCAACGACACGCTGTATCCGGACACCGGGCGCGCCGTGGTGAAACTGCTGACCAGGCTGGGCGTCGACGTCGACTTCCCGATGGCGCAGTCCTGCTGCGGACAGGCGCACTACAACACCGGATACCGCCATGAGGCCGAGCCGCTCGCCCGGCATTTCTCCGATGTCTTCGGCGGGTACGAGGCGATCGTGACGCCGTCCGGGTCGTGCGGGGCGATGGTGCGGGAGCTGTATCCGCGGATGGGTGAGCGGGCCCGGGCCGAGGGGCGGGGGGACACCCTCGCGGCCACGCTGGCGCCGGTGGTGCCGAAGACGTACGAGCTCACGGAGTTCCTGGTGGACGTGCTGGGCGTGACGGACGTCGGGGCGTACTACCCGCACAAGGTGACCTACCATCCGACCTGTCACGGGCTGCGCGGGCTCGGGCTCGGCGAGCGGCCGCGGCGGCTGCTCCAGGCCGTGAAGGGGCTGGAGCTGGTCGAGCTGCCGGGGGCCGACGAGTGCTGCGGGTTCGGCGGCACCTTCGCGCTGAAGAACTCCGACGTCTCGGCGGCGATGGGCGCCGACAAGGTGCGCAACGCCGAGTCGACGGGCGCCGAGGTGCTGTGCGCGGCCGACAACTCCTGCCTGATGCACATCGGCGGGACGATGGCCCGGCTGCGGACCGGCATGCGGCCGGTGCACATCGCGGAGATCCTGGCGAGCACGGAGGAGGAACCGGCCGTATGAGCGGGACGTTCGTCGGCATGCCGGCGTTTCCGGAAGCCGCGCGGGAGGCCGTCGGGAACGAGACCCTGCGCGGCAATCTGCGGCACGCCACGCACACCATCCGCGCCAAGCGGGCGAAGGCGGTGTCGGAGGTGTCCGACTGGGCCGAGCTGCGCGAGGCGGGCAAGCGGATCAAGGACCACACGCTGCGCCATCTCGACCGCTATCTGGAGCAGTTGGAGGAGTCGGTCACGGCCGCGGGCGGCATCGTGCACTGGGCCGCAGACGCGGCCGAGGCCAACGAGATCGTCACCCAGTTGGTGAAGATGACCGGCGAGTCGGAGGTCGTCAAGGTCAAGTCGATGGCCACGCAGGAGATCGGGCTGAACGAGGCGCTGGAGGCCGCGGGCATCCACGCCTACGAGACCGATCTCGCCGAGCTGATCGTGCAGTTGGGCAAGGACCGGCCCTCGCACATCCTCGTCCCGGCCATCCACCGCAACCGGGGCGAGATCCGCGACATCTTCCGCTCCGAGATGAGCGAGTGGGGCCGCCCCGCCCCCGAGGGCCTCACCGACACGCCCGCCGAACTCGCCGAGGCGGCCCGGCTGCACCTGCGGGAGAAGTTCCTGCGCGCCAAGGTCGGCATCTCGGGGGCCAACTTCATGGTCGCCGAGACGGGCACGCTGGTGGTCGTGGAGTCCGAGGGCAACGGCCGGATGTGCCTGACCCTGCCCGAGACGCTGATCTCGGTCGTCGGCATCGAGAAGATCGTGCCCACCTGGCGGGACCTGGAGGTGTTCCTCCAGACCCTCCCCCGGTCCTCCACGGCCGAGCGCATGAACCCGTACACGTCGACGTGGACCGGCACGACGGACGAGGACGGGCCGAGCACCTTCCATCTGGTGCTGCTGGACAACGGCCGCACCGACACCCTCGCCGACGACGTAGGCCGGCAGGCGCTGCGCTGCATCCGCTGCTCGGCGTGTCTCAACGTGTGCCCGGTGTACGAGCGGGCCGGCGGCCACGCCTACGGCTCGGTGTACCCGGGCCCGATCGGCGCGATCCTCAGCCCCCAACTGCGGGGCACCGGCAGCGAGATCGACGCCTCGCTGCCGTACGCCTCCTCGCTGTGCGGGGCGTGCTACGAGGTGTGCCCGGTCGCCATCGACATCCCCGAGGTGCTGGTGCACCTGCGGGAGCGGGTGGTGCAGGGCGGCGAGGTCACCCGGGAGGGCAACAAGGTGGTGCTGCGGCCCGCGAAGGGGCATGCCGCCGAGCGGGCGGCGATGCGCGCGGCCCGCTGGGCGTTCACACACCCGGGCGCGCTGCGCACCGGCCAGCGGGCCGCCTCCCGGACCCGGCGCTTCCATCCGCGTACGCTGCCGGGCCCGGGCCGGGCATGGAGCGGGACCCGGGAGCTGCCGCCGGTGCCCGCCGAGCCGTTCCGGGACTGGTGGCAGCGCACGCGCGGTGGAAAGGACGGGGCCGAGTGAACAGCAGGGAGCGGATCCTGGCGCGGGTGCGGCGCGCGCTGGCGGACGTGCCGGCCGGCGAGACGCCGATCGCCCGGGACTATCTGCGCGAGCACGGGCACCGGACGGTCGCGGAGACGGTGGAGCTGCTCGCCGAGAACCTGGCGGACTACCGGGCCATCGTGCACCGCACCGACAGCGCCGGGCTCGCCGGGCTGATCGCGGGGCTGCTGGAGAAGCGCGGTTCGGCCTCGGTGCTGGTGCCGCCCGGGCTGGACGAGGGGTGGCTGGCGGCAACCGGGGTGACGCGGGTGGCGGACCGGGGCGAGAGCACCCCGCACGAACTCGACCGGGTGGACAGTGTCGTGACGGCCTGTGCGGTCGCGATCGCCGAGACCGGCACGATCGTGCTGGACGGCTCGCCCGACCAGGGGCGGCGCCGGATCACCCTCGTCCCCGACCACCACGTCTGCGTCGTGCGCGTCGCCGGCCAGGTGGTCTCCTCCGTGCCGCAGGGCCTCGAACGCCTCGACCCGGCGCGCCCGTTGACCTGGATCTCCGGGCCGTCGGCGACCAGCGACATCGAGCTGGACCGGGTCGAGGGGGTGCACGGTCCGCGCACGCTGGAGGTGATCCTGGTGAGCGAGGACTGAGCCGGGCTCAGGGCAGGATCGAGTCGACGTAGCCGCCGTCGACGCGCAGGGCGCCAGATCGGCGTCGGGTCCTCGCCCCGCATGCGCTCCACGGCCTCCTCCACCCGCCCGGGCGAGCGGCCGTTGACACCCACCCGGGCGCCCGCCCGGGCCGGGCCCGACGCCGGGACCCGCCGCCGAGGCGCTGCGGCTGGTCAAGGTCACCTAAGACGTACGAGAGCGCCGACAGCGCCGTGACCGCCCTGGACGGAGTGTCGCTCGGTCTGGGGCGAGGCACGTTCACGGCGGTGATGGGGCCGCGGTTCCGGCGCGGCCGGATCGGGTTCGTGTTCCAGCAGTACAACCTGCGAGAGGGGAAACCGACCGGTATACCAGGTGCCCGATCAGGAACAGTGACAGCATCGCTGAACAAGCGCTTAGATAGGTGCTGCAGACCGCCGCCGTCGCCGCCGACCTGGGAGGCCCCCGTTGTTCACATCCGTCGACGACGTCTCCGCACGTCTGGCCGAGACCGGCTATCTCGCCTCGCCCGCCGTCGCCACGACCGTCTTCCTCGCCGACCGTCTCGGCAAGCCGCTCCTCGTCGAGGGCCCGGCCGGCGTCGGCAAGACGGAACTCGCCAAGGCGGTCGCCGAGGTCGTCGGGGCGCGGCTCGTCCGCCTCCAGTGCTACGAGGGGGTCGACGAGGCCCGGGCCCTGTACGAGTGGAACCACGCCAAGCAGCTCCTGCGCATCAGCGCGGGCCGCGAGGAGACGTGGGACGAGACCCGCACGGACATCTTCAGCGAGGAGTTCCTGCTCACGCGGCCGCTGCTGACCGCCATCCGGGGCGACGACGCCAAGGTGCTGCTGATCGACGAGACCGACAAGGCGGACGTCGAGGTGGAGGGGCTGCTGCTGGAGGTGCTCAGCGACTTCCAGGTGACCGTCCCGGAGCTGGGCACCATCACCGCGACACGCCGCCCCTTCGTCGTCCTCACCTCCAACGCGAGCCGGGAGCTGTCCGAGGCGCTGCGCCGCCGCTGCCTCTTCCTCCACATCGGCTTCCCGGACGAGGAGCTGGAGCGCCGGATCGTACGGCTGAAGGTGCCGGAGCTGGACGAGGCGCTGGCCCGTTCGGTCGTCCGGGTCGTGGGCGCGCTGCGGGCGATGGACCTGCGCAAGGTGCCGTCGGTCGCCGAGACCGTCGACTGGGCGCGCACCCTGCTCGCGCTCGGCGCCGGCACCTTGGACGAGACGGTCGTACAGGCCACCCTCGGTGTCCTCCTCAAGCACCAGGACGACCTTCTCAAGGCGTCCGCCAAGCTCGACCTGGACGCCCTGTGACCACGCGGGAAGGCGTCGCCGAGCGGCTGACGTCCCTCGTCGGGGCGCTCCGCGCACACGGCGTCCGGATCGGCACCGGCGAGACCGTCGACGCGGCCCGGGCGATCGGGGAACTGGGCCTCGCCGACCGGGAGTTGCTCCGCGAGGGGCTGGCGGCGACGCTGCTGCACGGGCCCGGGCAACGGCAGGTGTTCGACCCGGTCTTCGACCTCTACTTCCCGCGCGGCGTCGGCGGCCCGGAGCGGCAGGCGGCGGAGCGGGACGATCTGCGCGACCGGCTGGCGGCCGCCCTGGCCGCCGACGACCGGGCGCTGCTGGGCCGGCTGGCGATCGAGGCGGTCGACGGGTTCGGCGGCTACGGTTCGTCGCCGGAGTCGGACGGCTGGTCGTCGTACCAGACGCTGGAGCGGCTGCGCCCGCAGACCCTGATGGCCCGGGTCCGGGACGAGGTGCGCGCGCGGGTCGGGAGTTCCGGCTTCGCGGACCGGCTGCTGGAGGACGAGATCCGGCGGCGGATCGAGGCCTTCCGCGCGCTGGTGGCCGCGGAGGCGCGGCGCCGGGTCGCCGAGCGGCGCGGCCGGGACGAGATCGCCCGGCGGGCGGTGGCCCCGACCGCCGACCGGGTCGACTTCCTGTTCGCCGGGAAGGACCGGCTCGCCGAACTGCGCAGAACGGTTCAGCCGCTCGCCCGCAAGCTCGCGACCCGGCTCGCGGCCCGGCGCCGTCGCGCCTCCCGGGGCACGATCGATCTGCGGCGGACCCTGCGCGGTTCGCTGTCGACGGGCGGCGTGCCGATGAAGCCGGTGCTGCGCCGGCGGCGTCCGGCCCGCCCCGAACTGGTGCTGCTGTGCGATGTGTCGGGGTCGGTCTCCGGCTTCTCGGACTTCACGATGCTGCTGGTGCAGGCGCTGCACGACCAGTTCGGCAAGGTGCGCGTGTTCGCCTTCGTCAACCGGATCGACGAGGTGACCGGGCTGCTGGAGCACGGCACCGCCGACCCGGAGGGGCTGGGCGCCCGCATCCAGGCGGAGGCGGCGGTCACGGGCTGGCACGGCAGCAGCGACTACGGCATGGCCCTGGGCGAGTTCGCGGAGCGGTACGGGGACGCGGTCGGTCCGCGCACGACCGTGTTGGTCCTCGGTGACGCCCGGACGAACCGGAGCGACCCGAACCTGCCGGCCGTACGGCGGATCGCCGAACGGGCGCGTCGGGTGCACTGGTTGAACCCCGAGCAGCGCTCCCGCTGGGGCACGGGCGACTCCGCCGCGCCCGCGTACGCCGAGCTGGTCGAGATGCACGAGTGCCGCACCGCCCGGCAGTTGAGCGCGCTGGTGGCACGGCTGCTGCCGGTCTGAAGAAGGGAAACCGATCGGTTCCCCATGGCGGGAAGCGCAAACCGATCGGTTTCCACAGGCAAGGGGCCGCGTGCGGGCGGGGGGCGAGAGGAGCCCGAAGCCCGCCGGCCTCATGGGTGAACGGTCTAGTCCTTCTTGGCGTACTCCTTGGCCATGCTGCCCGCGAAGTCGTACACCACGCACTGCTCGTCGCCGACGACCCAGGCATCGTGCCCGGGCGGGCAGACGAACACGTCGCCGGGGCCGACCTCGCCTTCCCCGCCGTCGTTCATACGGATGTGCAGACGGCCCGAGACGACGTAGCCGTTGTGGTGGATCTGGCAGCTGTCGGTCCCGGCGATGGGAGCCACGGACTCGGACCAGCGCCAGCCCGGTTCGAACGTGGCCACGGCGAAGTCCAGTCCCGTCATGTGGACGGCTTCCAGGTGGCCTCGGGGGTAGTCGCGCCGCTCGTCCGGCTTGTCGAGCGTCTTCACCTCAAGCATGACGCTCCTCCTCGGTGAGGGATGTGCTTCCATCGTCCGTCCGTCAAGCGGGCGGCGCCATTCCGGGGGCGCCGCTCCCGCAGAGCTCGGCGAAGCGCCCGGCGTCGATGTTGCCGCCGGAGAGGATGACGCCGACGCGGCCCGGGAGGCGGCCCGCGCGGCCGGTGAGCAGGGCGGCCAGCGGGGTGGCGCCGCTCGGTTCGACGACGATCTTCAGCCGCTCGAAGGCGAACCGCATCGCGTCCCGGATCTCGTCGTCGCTGACCAGGACGACGTCGTCGAGGAGGCGCCGGTTCAGGGAGAAGGTCAGCTCTCCGGGGGTGTGCAGGGCCTGGCCGTCGGCGATGGTGTGCGGGACCGGGATGCTGACGCGCCGGCCGGCCTCCAGGGACCGTCTGGTGTCGTCCCCGGCCTCTGGTTCGACGCCGATCACGCGGGTTGCGGGGTGCAGGCCCTTGACGGCCGTACCGCTGCCGGCGATCAGTCCCCCGCCGCCGACGGGCGCGATCAGCGCGTCCAACTCCCCTGCTTCTTCGACGAGTTCGAGTGCGGCGGTGCCCTGCCCGGCGATGACGTGCGGATGCTCGTAGGGCGGGATGACCGTCAGGCCCCGCTCGGCGGCCAGGGCCTCGGCGAGGGCGACGCGGTCGCCGGTGTAGCGGTCGTACGTGACGATCTCGGCGCCGTAGCCGGCGGTGGCCGCCCGTTTCGACGGCGGGGCGTCCTCCGGCATGACGATCACGGCGGTGGTGCCGAGCTCGCGGGCGGCCAGGGCGACGGCCTGGGCGTGGTTGCCGGAGGAGTAGGCGGCGATGCCCCGGGACAGCTGCTCGGGGGTGAGGCGGGAGGCGGCGTTGTAGGCGCCGCGGAACTTGAAGGCGCCCACGCGCTGGAAGTTCTCGCACTTGAGGTGGATCTCGGCGCCGGCGAGCGCGTCCAGGGTGCGGGAGCGCAGGACCGGGGTGCGGTGGGCGACGCCCTTGAGCCGGGCGGCGGCGTCGCGGACGTCGTCGAGGGTGACGGGTGGGGTGGTGGTCGTCACGCGGTTCCTCCGGTGGATGTGTCGTGGGCGGCCCGGGCCTGGGCGAGGTAGTGGTAGGCGGAGGCGCGGGAGATGCCGAGCCGGGCGGCAACCTGCTCGACCGCGCCGCGCACGGCGAAGACACCGCGTGCGTCCAGTCCGCCGAACAGCTCCAGGCGTTCCGCCCGGTCCAGCTCCGCCCAGCTGCCCCGCTGTTTCGACCGGTGGGCGTCGACGAGGGCGTCGACCACGGAGTCGATGTCGTTGCCGAAGGTGGTGGTCGGCGGTTCCGCCGGGGCGGCACCGGCTCCGGCGAGCGCCCCGAGCAGGCTGTGGGCCTGGCTGACGGCGCTGATGTCCACGTTGACGCAGAGCGCGCCGAACACCGCTCCCGCGGAGTCCCGCAGCACCATCGTGGAGGACTTCAGCAGGGTGCCGTTCCGGGTGCGGGTGACGTAGTTCAGTTCGTCGGCCGCCTCGTCGCCGCGGGCGAGGACGCGCATGCCGATCTCGCTCATCGCGCCGCCCACCGTCCGTCCGGTGATCGATCCGGCGACGGCGACCACCGACTTCTCCGGGTTCCGGTAGTCGTGCAGCACGACGTCGCAGAGCGGACCGAAGGTCGCGGCGATCCCGTCGACGACCGGCGTGAGCGCGGCGAGGATCGCGTCCCGCTCGGCGTCCCGGGCTTGTTCGGTGGCCATGACGTCTCCCCTCAGGTGCCCCCAATCTAGACGACACGTCCAGCAGCTGGATAGTCAGTCCAGAAATTACCAACAGTTGGCAATGGTTTTCACATGACTTCGGCCGGAACCCGCTCTTGACATTCATTGCCATCTAGCGTGGCGCCTGCCTGCCCCGAACCCCTCTGCCCATCCGTCCTGGAGGAGCCATGCCCCTGTCCACGTCCCGCCGCCTGGCGCTGCTGACCAGCGCGTCCCTGGCCCTCCTCGCGGGCTGCGGCAGCTCGTCGGACTCCGCCGGCGGCACCAGCACGCCGGCCCGTGTGGCGGTGGTCGCCTCCACGAACGTCTACGGCGACATCGTGCGGCACATCGGCGGCGACAGGGTCGACGTCACCTCGATCATCAGCGACCCCGACCAGGACCCGCACTCCTACGAGGCCGACACCCAGAACCAGCTGGCCCTGTCCAAGGCGAAGGTCGTCGTCGAGAACGGCGGCGGCTACGACGACTTCGTCGACCGCATGCTGAAGAGCGGCCACAACGACTCCGCCGCGGTGATCAACGCGGTGAAGGTGTCCGGCAGGACCGCCCCCAAGGGCGGCGAGCTCAACGAGCACGTCTGGTACGACTTCCCCACCGTCGCCGAGGTCGCCGACCGCATAGCCGCGGCTCTCGCCAAGGCCGACCCGGACGGCGCCGCCGCCTTCACCAAGAACGCCGCCGCCTTCAAGGCGAAGCTCGCGCCGCTGGAGGCGAAGGAGGCGCAGATCAAGAAGGAGCACGGCGGCGAGGGGGTGGCGATCACCGAGCCCGTGCCGCTGTACATGACCGAGGCGAGCGGTCTGGTCGACAAGACGCCCCCGGCGTTCAGCGAGGCCGTCGAGGAGGGCGACGACGTATCCCCGCGGGTCCTCCAGGAGAGTCTCGCCCTGTTCAGCGGCAGGAAGGTGAAGGCGCTCGTCTACAACGAGCAGACCTCCGGCCCGCAGACCGAGAAGGCCGAGTCGGCGGCCAAGGCGGCCGACGTCCCCGTCGTGCCCGTGACCGAGACCCTGCCGAAGGGCAAGGACTACCTCGGCTGGATGACCGGCAACGTCGACGCGCTCGCGAGCGCGCTGGCCAAGTGAGCGCGCTCCCCCGCCAGGACCGCGCGCCCGTCGTCAGCCTGCGCGCCGCGGCCCTGTCCTACGGCGACCGCGAGGTGTGGAGCGGCCTCGACCTGGACGTGCGGCCCGGGGAGTTCCTGGCCGTGCTCGGTCCGAACGGCGCGGGCAAGACCAGTTTCGTCCGGGCGCTGCTGGGCCGTCAGCCGCTGTCCGCCGGGACGCTGACGGTCCTCGGCGGGCCGGCGCGCGAGGCCGCCCGGCACATCGGCTACGTCCCGCAGCAGGCGGCGCTGTCCGCGCAGGCCCTGCTGCGCGCCCGGGACCTCGTGCGGTTCGGCATCGACGGGCACCGCTTCGGGCCACGGCTGCGCGGCGGCGGGATCCGTCGCCGGGTGGACGAGATCCTCGAGTCGGTCGGGGCCGCGGCGTACGCGGACGCCCCGCTCGGGATGCTGTCCGGCGGCGAACGCCAGCGCGTGCGCATCGGGCAGGCCCTGGCGACCGACCCGCGGATCCTGCTGTGCGACGAGCCGCTGCTGTCGCTCGACCTGAACCACCAGCGGGCCGTCACCGAGCTGATCGACGCCCGGCGCCGCTCCCACGGCACGGCGGTGGTGTTCGTGACGCACGAGATCAACCCGGTGCTGGGGCTGGTCGACCGGGTGCTGTACCTGGCCCGGGGCGGTCACCGGGTCGGCACCCCGGACGAGGTGCTGACCTCCGAGTCGCTGACCCGGCTCTACGGCACGCAGGTCGACGTCGTGCGCGTCCGGGGCCGGGTCGTCGTCGCCGGGGCGCCCGACGAACCGGCCTCGCCACCGCACCACCCCGAGCGGGCCGACGAGACGGACGGAGTGCGCGCATGACACTCGCCGACGGGATCTGGCACCAGATCTTCGACTTCACCGACTACGGCGAACTGCTCGCCCTGGTCCGCAACTCCCTCATCGCCGGAGTCGCGCTCGGCCTCGTGGGCGGGCTGGCCGGGGTGTTCGTCCTGATGCGGGACCTGCCGTTCGCGGTGCACGGCATCAGCGAGCTGTCCTTCGCGGGCGCGTCGGCGGCGCTGCTGCTCGGAGCGAACATCGTGGCGGGCTCGATCGCCGGTTCGCTCCTCGCGGCCGGCGCCATCGGCGTACTGGGGACGCGGGCCCGGGACCGCAACTCGGTGATCGGCATCATCATGCCGTTCGGGCTGGGGCTCGGCGTGCTCTTCCTCGCCCTCTACAAGGGCCGGGCGGCGAACAAGTTCGGGCTGCTCACCGGGCAGATCGTCGCCGTCGACACCCCGCAGATGTCGTGGCTGCTCGGCACCTCCGTCCTGGTGCTGGCCGCGCTGGCGGTCATGTGGCGGCCCCTCGCCTTCGCCAGCACCGACCCGGACGTGGCGGCGGCGCGCGGGGTGCCGGTGCGTGCGCTGTCCTTCGCGTTCATGCTGGTGCTCGGGCTCGCGGTCGCCCTGTCAGTGCAGGTCGTCGGCGCGTTGCTGGTGCTCACCCTGGTGGTGACCCCGGCCGCTGCCGCCGCCCGCGTCACCGCCTCCCCGGTGCTGCTGCCCGTGCTGAGCGTGCTGTTCGCCGTGGCCTCGATCGAGGGCGGCATCCTGCTCGCGCTGGGCAGCAGCATCCCCATCAGCCCCTACGTCACGACGATTTCGTTCACGATCTACGCGGTGTGCCGGGTGGCCGGCCGGTACCGGAGCCGGCGGTGGGGGGCGAGGCGCACGGCCGTGCGCACGGCCTGACCGGGCCTCACGTCCTCCCGCCGGCATGCATCGCTCCGCGGTCGGCGGGACGCTGGGGAGGTCAGCACGGTCACGCGTCCCGAGGAGAACGTCAGAGCCAGGGCCGCCCTGGAAGAGATGCGGACCACGCTGCGAGGGCCGGTGGTCGGCCGCGGCGATCTTGACAGTGTGTCAGGACTCCAGACGGCGCAGGCGTTCCGCGTCGTCGGTGCGGGGGCAGGTGGCGCAGGCCTCGTCGGGCCGGATGGCGTAGTAGAGGCAGCAGCCCGCGCGGGTGCGGGTCCGGTGCCGCCGGCCGTCGGCGCCGGTCAGGAGGCGGAAGTCCGCTCCGGCGGGGTACGGGCCGACGGGTTCGGGGAGCAGGGCGGTCGCGGCGCGTACGGCGTCGTCCTCGCGACCGAGGGTGCGGCCCAGGTACCAGATGCCGGAGACGAGGTCGTCGCCGACCATGCCCCACAGGGCGCGCGGGCCGCGGCGTACGGCCGGGCCGAGGGCGGTGAGCAGCGGGCGCATGTGGTCGGCGACCGCGGCGCGCAGCTCGGCCCGCAGGGCCTCCTCGCCGGCGACGGTCACCGCTCCGGGCAGTGCGCCGACGGGGTCGCCGGGCAAACAGGCGACCCGGGCCTCGGGGGTGATCGTGTACGTGTCGGAGGCGAGGTCCAGGCACACCGACCGGGGCCGGATGCGCGGCACGCGGCGCTCCAGGTACCACACGCCGCTCATCAGGAGGGCGATCGACCAGGCGTAGCCGTGCAGGGCGCGCGAGGCGGTGACGTGGGGGCGCGGGGTGAGGCCGTGGCGGGTGCGGACGCGGGTCGCCTCCGCGTCCAGGAAGGCGTCGAGCGTGCCCTGATCCGACGTCAGTTCGCTCGCGCGGATGGCCCCTTGCCCGGCGGCCGTCCAGGGGTCCGCGACCTCGACGGTCAGCGCCTCGCAGATGCCGGTCAGCCGCCGGTAGGCGGCGCCGAGGACGGTGGCGAGGGTCGGCGGTGACTCCTGGGCAGTGCGCATCGATCACTCCTACGGGCAGTTGCAACCCGCGATTGGATAGGCAAGGCTAACCTAAGGTACAAGATCGTCGGACCTGCTCGTGAACGCCCGTCGATCAAGGGCCGTCCACGTCACGGGGGTCGCGCGGTTGGGCTGCCCGCCGCCACCCCAACCCACCAAGGGAAGACCGTCATGCGCCTGTACCTGCTCGCCCTCAACCCGACCGACTCCGTCACCGAGGGATTCCTGCCCGCCGCCGCCCGGCTGGGCCTGGACGTCACCGTTCTCACCGACCAGCCCGACGCCCACCGCGGCACCCACCCGGACGTCGAGGTCCTGGAGTGCGACGTGCGGGACTTCCGGGCCGTGGTGTCACGGATCTCGGCCCGCTCGGCCCACCGCCCTCCCGCTGCCGTCTTCACCAACAGCGACCACCTCCAGACCCAGGCCGCCCTGGCCGCCGGCTACTTCGGCCTGCCGGGCAAGGACTGGCGGGCCACCCTGCGCTGCAAGGACAAGGCGGAGACGCGCCGTCGGCTGGCCGCCGCCGGAGCGGACACCGTGTGGTTGGCCGAACTCACCGAACCGGCCCCGCTGGATGCGCCCTACCCCTGTGTCGTGAAGCCCCGCGAGGGCGTCGCCAGCGAGGACGTCGTCCTCGTCGAGGGCCCCGACGACCTGGTCGTCCGGGCCGGGGAGATCCTGGAACGGCGGCCCGGCACCGCCCTCGTCGTCGAGGAGTACCTCCCCGGCGAGCTGCACACGCTGGAGACCCTGGGCGACGGCCGGGTCCGGCACGTCCTGGGCGGTTTCCGCACCGAGGTGTCGCCGCCGCCGTACTTCGTCGAGGAGCGCCTCACCTTTGTCCCGGCCCACCCCGAGCCGGTCGTCACACAGGTCCTCGCCCAACTGGACGCGCTGGGGGTCGGATTCGGCGCCTGCCACACCGAGTTCGTGGTGCACGAGGGGCGTGCGCGGATCATCGAGGTCAACTACCGGGCCATCGGCGACCAGTGCGACCTGCTGCTCGGGCAGCTCCTGGGCATCCCGCTGTTCGAGCACATCCTCCGCACCCACCTGGGCGAACCGCTCCCGGCCGAACTGGGCGCCCGGCGCGACGGGGCCGCCCTGCTGGAGTACCCGTGCGCCGACCGGGCCGGGACCCTGACCGAGGCCCCGGCCGCGAGCGAACTCACCGTGGACGGCGTGCGTCTGACGTACCGTCCGCTGCGGGCGGTGGGCGAGCGGCACGAGCTGTACCGCACCAACCGCGACTACCTCGGCGTCCTGCGGGCCACCGGCACCGACCAGGAGACCGTGGACCGCGTGGCGGCCGGCTTCCTGGCCACCCTCCGCTGGGAGATCGCGGCGTGACCGTACTGCCGACCCCGCCGGACACCTGCGCGGCCGAGCTGCTGACCCGTGTGCTGAGCGCGCTGCTGCGCGAGGACGTCGTCGGGCTGCGCACCCGGAGCACCCTCGTCCACCGCCCGGACGGGCCCTGGCTGCGGCGCACCGCCGGGCGTGACGCGCTGCTGCTGCCGGTCGCCGAGGACGGCTTCCAGTGCGCGTACGCCGCCCGGCTGCCGCTCCTGGTGCGGGCGTCGGACGGCACCGAGCTGACGTCGTACGAGGACGTGCTGGACGCGCTCCGCGCGCTCGCCGAGCCCGCGGACCGGGGCGGGTTCGACGCCTTCGCGGAGGAGTGCCGGCAGACGCTGGCCACGGTACGGCTGCACGCGGACACCCGCGACACCGTCGCCGGGCGGCTGACCGCCCGCCACGGCCCCGACCCGGCGCGCTGGACCGGCCTCGCCAGCGGCCTGGCGTTCGACACGCTCGCCGCCCGTGCGGACCATCCGGTCTACCCCACCGCGCGCGGCCGGGCGGGGCTGGACGAGGAGCAACTGCGGTCGTACGCGCCCGAGTTCCAGCCGCGGTTCCCGCTGCGCTGGCTCGCCGTACCCCGGGAAGCGGTCGCTCTGGTCGGCACGCTCCCGGAGCCGTGGCCCACGCCCGCGCGGCTCGGTCTGGCCGGGCTGGAGCACACGCACCTCGCCCTGCCGGTACACCCGCTGACCGTCGGCCCGCCGCTCGACCAGGCCTTACGCGCCACCGGCCTGCACGGACGGGCGATCCTGGCGGAACGCGCCGGCCTCGACGTCGTACCGACCCTGTCCATGCGGACGGTCGCCACCGCGGCGGATCCGGCACTGCACCTCAAACTGCCCCTGGACACCTCCTCGCTGGGGCTCCGCAACAAGCGGTCGATCAAGCCCGGCACGCTCGTCGACGGGGCCGTCGGACAGCGGCTGGTCGAGCAGGTCGCCGCACACGAGCCCCGCTTCCGGGACACGATCCTGCACGCCGACGAGACCACGTACGCCCACGCGGGACACGAGCTGCTGGCCGTGCTGTGCCGCCGCCTCCCGGCCGATGTCCGGGACGCGGTCGTCGTACCGATGGCGGCGCTCCTCGCCGAGGCGCCGGACGGGCGGCTGGTCCTCGACCATCTCGCCGACCGCTTCCACGACGGCGACCCGCTCGCCCTGCTCGACGCCTGCCTGACGCTGCTGTTCGACTGGCAGGCCACGCTCTTCGGGTACGGCGTCGCGCTGGAGTCGCACCAGCAGAACATCTCGCTGGTGCTGCGGCCGGGCAGTCTCCGGCTGCTGTTCAAGGACAACGACGGGCCGCGGATCAACACGCGGCGGCTGCACGCCCGGCTCCCCGGCCCGTGGGACTTCGACGACGCGCGGATCCTCGGCACGGACGACGGCCCGGTGGCCGACCTGTTCGCCACCGTCACCGTCCATCTGTGCGCGGGCGCCTACGCGTTCGGACTCGCCCGGCACGGCCGCGCCCCGCTGCCCGTGCTGCTCCGGCTGGTGCGCCGGCGGCTGTCCGAGGCCGTGGACCGGCTGGGCGGTGACGCCGGGGACGTCCTGCGCGCCCGGGTCCTGGACGCCCCGGAGCTGCCGGTGAAGGCGATGGTCACGGCCGGGACGCTGCTCACCAAGGAGCGCTCGGGCGCCGCCGACATCAACAAGCACTACACCACCGGGCCCAACTACCTGCTGCCTTCCGGGGGTTCCCCATGATCCCCGCAAGCGGCCGGACCGGCGGATCCGTCGCCGCCCCTCCCCCGCATCCACCCCGTCGCCCCGCTCGACCCGCGTACCCGCTGGAGCCCCGCATGGCCTCGCTGACCGACTCGACCGGCCGGAGCACCGCCGCACCGGCCGACCTGCCCACCGCCGACGACGTGGTGGCCCACACCCTGCTGAACTGCCTGCTGCGCGAGGTGTCCGGGCCCGAGCGCCAGACCGTCGTCGCCGACGGCCATCTGCTGCTGCGGCTGCCCCGCCGCGGGGTGCTGCTGCGGGTCGCGCTGCGCCGCACCTCCCTGCTCGGCGCCCACCGGTTCACCGGTCCGGTGCGCGAGGAGCGGGACGGCGGCTGGGCGGACGTGGACTGGCGACGGCTGGCCGCTCACACCCGCGACGAGCTGTCCCTGCGCACCGGGGTGCGCAACGAGGAGTTCCTGGAGCAGGTCGCGTCCAGTCACGCGGCCGTCGCCGCCGCGCTCGCCGCCGGGCCCGCCCTCAGGCCCGCCCCCGGTCTGCCGGGCGATCCGCTGTCCGCCTATCTCGCCTCCGAGCAGTCCCTGCTCTTCGGGCACCGCTTCCATCCCACGCCCAAGGCCCGCACCGGCGACCCGCGTTCCTGGGCCGCCTACGCACCCGAGACGGGCGCCTCCTTCCCGCTGCGGCACCTCGCCGTGCGGGAGCACCTGATCGCGCAGGAGAGCGCCGAGCCGTGGGCCACCGCCGCCCTCGACCGGCAGCGCGCCGGCCTCCCGGACGGCTACCTGCTCCTGCCCGCCCACCCCTGGCAGTACGAGACGCTGCGCCGGCATCCGCTGCTGCGCGCGGCGCTCGACCGCGGTGACGTGCTCGACCTGGGCCCCGGCGGGCGGCCCTTCGCGGCCACCGCGTCCGTACGCACGCTGTACGACGGAGAGACGTTCCTGAAGTTCAGCCTGAACGTGCGGATCACCAACTGCCTGCGCAAGAACAGCAGTTACGAGCTGTCCGGGGCGGTCGCCCTCACCCGGGCGCTGGCCCCGGCACTCTCCGACCTCGCCCGGCGCTTCCCCGGCAGTGCGGTGCTCCGCGAACCCGCCTACCGCACGCTCGCCCTGCCCGGCCCCGGCGGCGCACCCGACCGCGATCTGCTGGAGGGCTTCGGCGTCATCGTCCGCGAGGGCCTGCCGCGGCGGCTCGCGCCGGGCACCACTCCCCTCCTGGCGGCCGCCGTCGCCGACGAGTACCCGACGGGTGCCGCGCACGTCTCCCGCCTCCTGGCCGGGGCGGACGCGGCCACGGCGCTCGACTGGTGGTCGGCGTACCTGGAGCTCCTCCTGCCGCCCGTCCTCGCCGCCTACTTCGACCACGGGCTGGTCCTGGAGCCGCATCTGCAGAACGTGCTGCTGTGCGTCGACGGCGGCGGCCGGCCCGCCCAGGTCCTCTTCCGGGACCTGGAGGGCACGAAACTGCTGCCCGAGCGGCACGCGGACGCGCTCGCCGCGCTGCCGCCCGAGGTGGCCGGGCCGATGACGTACGACGCGCGGCGCGGCTGGGACCGGGTCGTGTACTGCCTGCTGGTCAACCACGTGGCCGAGCTGCTCGCGGCCCTCGCCGACCTGCATCCGGAGGCGGAGGCGGCGCTGTGGGCGCGGGTGCGCGACACGCTGCGGGCCTACGCCGGCCGCCACGGCTGCCCGCCCCGCCTGGCCGCCCTGCTCGCCGGCGTGCCGCTGCCCGCCAAGGCCAACCTGCTGACGCGCTGGGAACGCAGGCCCGACCGGGCGGCGGGGTACGTACGGCTGCCGTCGCCGCTGGCCGAGGATGTGCTGCGGGGCGGGGACGTCATGGAGAGGAGCGCCCGATGACCCTCCCCACACCCGCGGTGCGCGACCAGGCCCTGGCCCTCGCGTCCCCCGAACTACCGGCCTACCTCTACGACCTGGGTGCCCTGCGCGCGCACGCCGCCCGGGTCCGGGCCGCGCTGCCCGAGCAGGTCGAGCTGTACTACGCGGCGAAGGCCAACCCGGAGCCGGAGATCCTGGCCGCGCTGGAACCCCGCGTCGACGGATACGAGGTCGCGTCGGGTGGTGAACTCGCCCATGTCGCCGCGGCGGTGCCGGGCCGGCCGCTGGCCTTCGGCGGGCCGGGCAAGACGCCGGACGAGGTGACGGCCGCGCTGGAGCTGGGCGTCGAGCGCTTCCACGTCGAGAGCGAGCACGAGCTGCGCGTGCTGGCCGAGCTGGCCCGCCGCGTCGCGCCCCGGCGGCGGGTCGCCGTGCTGCCGCGCGTCAACCTGCCGGTGCCCGACGGCTCACTGGCCGGCAGCGCACTGGCGATGGGCGGGCGGCCGGCACCGTTCGGCATGGACCCGGCCCGGGCCGAGCCCATGCTCCGGGCCCTCGCCGACGGGACGTATCCGCAGCTCGAACCGCGGGGCGTGCACGCCCACCTGGCGAGCGGACTCGACGCGGCCGGCCTGCTGGCGGTCGCCCGGAGCGTGGTCGGCTGGGCCACCGGGCTCGGTGTGCCGATCACGGAGGTGAACGTCGGCGGCGGCATGGGCGTCGACTACGCCGCCCCGCAGCGCCGCTTCGACTGGGCCGCGTACGGCGAGGGCCTGGCCCGGATCGCCGGGGAGCATCCGGGGCTGACGCTGCGGATCGAGCCCGGCCGGGCGCTCACCGCGTACTGCGGCTGGTACGCCACGGAGGTGCTGGACGTGAAGCGCAGCCACGGGGAGGAGTTCGCCGTCCTGCGGGGCGGCACCCACCACCTGCGCACCCCGGCGACGAAGGGACACGACCAGCCCTGCTCCGTCCTGCCGGTGGAGGGCTGGCCGCACCCCTGGCCGCGGCCGGCGGCAGGGGGCGGCCGGGTCACCCTCGTAGGGCAGCTGTGCACGCCGAAGGACGTGCTGGCCCGCCGCGTGCCCCTGCCGGAGCTCCGGGCCGGGGACCGGGTGGTGTTCTCCCTGGCGGGTGCCTACGCGTGGAACATCTCGCATCACGACTTCCTGATGCATCCCCGGCCCGGGTTCCACTTCCTAAACCGCGAGACCCAGGAGGCGGCTCCGGCCACGAGGAACCCGGTGGGGGTGACGCGAACGGCCTGAGCCGGCTGGCCGCTCGCGCCGCACCGGGTCAGGCCGCGGCCGCCGCGGGTGCCACCGGTGGCCGGGCCTCCGCCTCCGCCTCGGCGAGCAGGGCCATGAGCGTCGCCCGGGCGCGGTTCACGCGGGAGCGGACCGTGCCGACCGGGCAGTCGCTCAGCTCGGCGGCCTCCGCGTACGGCAGTCCGAGCAGCTGGGTCAGGACGAACGCCTCGCGCCGCTCGTCCGGCAGTCCGGCCAGCAGCTCCAGCAGGGCCACGCCGTCGTCGAAGCCGGGCAGGCCGCACGGCTGGGCGCGCTCGACCGCCAGCTCCCAGTCCGGCAGGTCGGCCGGGCGGGGCCGTACGGCGGTGTGCCGGATGCTGTCGGCCACCGCGCGCCGGGCGATGGCGAGCAGCCAGGCGCGGGCCGAGGAGCGGCCCTCGAACCGGTGGAGGCTGCCGAGCGCCCGCAGGAACGTGTCCTGCGCCAGATCGTCCACGGCCTGCGGATCGGCGCACAGATGGGCGACGTACCGGATGACGTCACGGTGCAGGGCGCGCACGAACCGGTCGACGGCCGCGGCGTCGCCGCCCCGGGCGGCCAGCGCCCAGGCGGTCGCCGACTCGTCGGAGGAGGCCGGTCTCGCGTGGGCGAGGGGCAGGGCAGGAGTGATCACCTGATGTCCTTCTCGGGTTTCCGGGACCACGGGCGCACGGGCGGGCACGGGGACACTCGGGTGTCCGGCGTGCGCGCGTGGCCGCGCGGTCCGGTGAGCGGGGTGCGGCCGTACCCGTCGGGCGCGCGTGAGGCGGGCAGGCGGGGCTGCCCGCGGGCAGCGCGGCGCACCGACCTGCGGAGGTACGACCGAGACCGGGGCGCACACGGGCTGCCCCGGGATGACCGGCTGCCGTCAGGCGGCAGCGGCCCCCGCGGGCGGTCCTCGGGAGGTGATCGCGTGGACGAGAAGGAGGAGGCGTGGCGCCCGGTCCGAAGAAGGCCGGCGTACGCGTACGGGCGGGGGTGGCGGCGCCGGCAGCGCGATCAGCAGCCGCAGGGGCGCGGCCAGCCACCCGCCCACGGCGCGCAGCAGACGGAAGGCGGCCCGTTCTCCGTGGCCCAGCCACAGTCCGCACAGCAGGGCGGCCAGCAGGTGGGCGGCGAGCATGCCGAGGGACGAGTCACCACCCGGGGCATGTCCCATGTGCCCCATGTGCTGGGACATGGAGTCCATGGAGCCCATGCCGTGCCCCATGGATCCCATGTCCATGGAGTGGGCGCTCAGGGAGTGGGCGTCTCCCGCCGCCCCGGCGTCCGGCGCCTGCGGCGCGAGGGAGAACGCCGAGTGCAGGGCCGTCTGGACGGCCACGGCGACGGCGACGACGAGCCGGAGCCCGCGCTCCCGGCCCGCCAGGCACCAGCCCGCCACACCCGTCACGGCCCAGCCGGCCACCAGCGTCGAGGGGGGCACGTGGTCGCCGGACATCATGACGTGCCCCAGGGCGGCGAGCACGACACAGACGGCCGCGAACACCGCGGCCCGTATCGCGCGAGCACACCACCCAGCTGTCATGGCGCCTCATCCTCGCATCCGGCCCCGCCCCGTCACCCATGGGTACGGGCATCACCCGGGCCGGACACTCAATCCACGAGATGTGATCCAGGACACTGCTCGGGAACCTGTGACTCCGGGCGGGCCACGGCAGAATCCCCGCGTGGAGATCACCGCGCAGGAACTCAACCGGGCCACCCTCGGACGCCAGTTGCTGCTGGGCCGGGAGGCGATGGAGGCCGGGGAGGCCGTGCGGCGCGTGGTGGCACTCCAGGCGCAGCACGCCGCTTCGCCGTACCTGGCGTTGTGGAACAGGCTGGCCGGCTTCGATCCGGCCGAGCTGGACGCCGCCTTCGCGCGCCGGACGGTGGTCAAGGCGACCCTGATGCGGATCACGCTGCACGCGGTCCACGCGGACGACCACCAGGTGCTCCGCGAGGCGATGCAGCAGACGCTGTACGCCTCGCGCCTCGGATTCCGCTTCGCCGCGGCGGGGCTCACGCCGGCCGACGGCGAGGCGCTCGTCCCGGAGCTGCTGGACTTCGCCGACCGGCCGCGGACGGCCGCCGAGCTGCAGGCGTGGCTGGCGGAGCGGGTCGGGAGCGAGAAGAAGGCCGGCGCGTGGTGGGGGCTCAAGGCGTACGCGCCGCTGCTCCATGTCCCGACCGGCGGGCCGTGGTCGTTCGGCCCCCGGGCGTTGTTCACCGCGGCGCGGACCGGCCCCGTGTCCAAGGGGCGGGAGACGGTGATGGAGTCGCTCGCGCAGCTGGTCCTGCGTCATCTGCGGGGCTTCGGCCCGGCGTCGGTGGCGGACGTGGCGCAGTTCGCCATGGTGCCGCGGCAGCCCGTGCGGCAGGCGCTGCTCGCGCTGGCCGACACGGTGGAGCAGCTGAGAGGGCCGGACGGGACCGTCCTGTACGACGTACCGGGCGCCCCGCGGCCACCGGCGGACACTCCGGCCCCTCCCCGGCTCATGGCCATGTGGGACAGCGTCCTGCTGGCCCACGCCGACCGCAGCCGCGTGATTCCCCCGGCCTATCGCCGTCTGGTGATCCGCGTGAACGGTGACGTGCTGCCCACGCTGCTGGTCGACGGCCGGGTCGCCGGCGTGTGGCGCGCGGTCGACGGCGGCATCGAGGCGACGGCGTTCCACGCCCTGCCGCCCGCCGCGTGGGACGGGCTCGCCGCGGAGGCCGCGTCGTTGACGCGACTGCTGGCCGACCGCGACACCGAGGTCTACCGCCGCTACCACCACTGGTGGGCGAAACTGCCCGAGGGACAGGTACGACTGCTCACGGGCTGAGTGCCGGACTCCGGCGCGTCAGTGGTGGGCGTGGACGACGGCATGGCCCTTGCCCCGGCCGATCATCCACTTGTTGATCGGGGTCGTGATCAGGAAGGCGACGGCGAAACCGCCGAGCAGCGCGGACCAGAACAGCGTGTCCGTCAGGTGGGCGTCCATCGCGCCCGGGGTCAGGGCGATGATCGCGTTGTCCACGAACTCCATCACCGCGATCGAGACCGTGTCCGCGGCCAGCGCGACCTTGATCGCGGCCCGGAGGCCGAGGCCGGCCCGCAGGACCGCGAACAGGGTGAACGAGTAGCCGAAGAGGAACGCGAGCCCGATCGCCAGCGCCATGGTGGGCACATTGCCCCACTCCAGCGCGGTGCCGATCACCATGCCGAGGATCTCGCCGATCGCACACCCGGTCAGACAGTGCAGCGTCGCCTTCACGGCGGTCCCCCAGGAGGCCGCCGCCCCGTGCGGGTGCTTCGCAGGTTCATGAGTGGTGTGGTCCATGACCTTGAATATATACCCCCCGGGGGTATTCGCGCCAGATATCGGGTACCGGGAGAGTCGTGCCGCCGGCCGGTCGATCTAGAGTGCACGCCATGACGACACAGCCGCCGCACCAGCCCCAGACGGCCCCGCGAACGCAGGGCTATCTCTCCGAGTTGTTCTCCCTGGAGGGCCGGGTCGCGGTGGTCACGGGCGGCAGTTCCGGCATCGGCCGCGCCATCACCCGAGCCCTCGCGCGGGCCGGGGCGAGCGTGGTGGTCGTGGCCCGCACGGAGGCCGGGCTGACCGCGACGGTCGAGGAACTGACGGCTCAGGGCTGCCGCGCCGCGTGGGTCAGCGCGGACCTGAGCACGCGTGAGGGGGTGCGGACGGCGGCCGAGCGCGCGGTCGAGGCGTTCGGGGAGCCCGACATCCTCGTCAACAGCGCCGGCATCAACCTGCGTCCGCCGATGGACGAGCTCACCGAGGACGTGTGGGACGCCACGATGGCCGTCAACCTGGAGGCGCCCTTCCTGCTGGGGCAGCGCTTCGGGCCCGGCATGGCGGAGCGCGGGTACGGGCGGATCCTGCACATCAGCTCGCAGCAGGCGCACCGGGCGTTCGTCCAGAGCGGTGCCTACGGCGCCTCCAAGGGCGGGCTGGAGGCGCTGGCGCGATCCCAGGCCGAGGCGTGGTCGCCGCGCGGTGTCACCTGCAACGTCCTGGTGCCGGGCTTCGTCATGACCCCGCTCAATGCGCGCCTGTCGTCGGATCCGGAGAAGGTGGCCGCCCTCGCCGCCCGCACGATGATCGGGCGGAACGGCCTGGCCGACGACTTCGCGGGCGCGGCCGTCTTCCTGGCGAGCCCGGCGTCGTCCTACATCACCGGGCAGTCGGTCTTCGTCGACGGCGGGCTGTCAGTCCACTGACGCCGCCCGGCCGCCGCTCGGTCATCACCCGGACGAGTCCCTCCCCCACACGAAGACCTCCGTGCTCGGCGCCCGTTCGGAGAACCGGCCCGACGCGGAGGCCTCCCGCAGCAGCCGGCGCAGGTCCGCCTCGAAGTCGCCTCGGCCCTCTCCGAACAGGTGCGGAGCCGAGAACGACATCGAGAACACCCAGGCGACGACATCCTCGACGCTCCGCTCCAGCGCCTGCCCGCCGGGCACGACGAGCCGCCAGGGGCCGGAGAATCCGGCCCGCGCGAACACCTCGGCCTCGCCGCCCGGCGTCCCCTGCGGAAGCAGCCCGCGGCCCGCTCGCCGCACGGGGCCCAGGTACCGCTTGACCAGCTCGTCCACCGCCGCGTAGGGGACCGCCGGGTGCGGCAGGCCGTCGACGGTCCGGGTCTCCGTCTTCAGGTCGGAGATGTGCACCAGGGCCCCGCCGGGCCGGAGCATGTCCCGGACGGTCGCCGCCACCAGGTCGCGGTCCATCCAGTGGAAGGACTGGCCGAAGACGGCGACGGAGAACGTGCCGAGCCCCGCGGGCAGGGCCTCGGCGCGGGCCTGCACCCACCGGGACCTGTCGCCCACTCCGCGGCCGGCGGCTGCGCGCGCCGCCTCGGCGATCATGCCGCTGTCGGGGTCCACCCCGACGATCTCGCCGAACAGATGCGCGAGGCTCAGCGCGATGGTCCCGGGTCCGCAGCCCACGTCGATGAGGCGGCCCCGCCCGTCCAGCCGCAACGCCCCGGCGAGCGCGTCCGCCAGGCCGGGGGCGTACGGCAGCCGCCCCCGTTCGTAGTAGGCGGCGGTCCCCGCGAACAACGTGTCGTCCCACTCCCAGCCGGCCACCACGCCCGCCCACCGCCCTCACCGCACAGAGTTCCGCGACCACCCGACCGGGCCATGATCCCGGTTTTCCCCGGGCCGGCGCTCACCCGACCGGGGAGCGGCCGACGGGCGAGTGTCAGTGCCCGGTGCCACGCTGGGCAGACAGGATCTGCGAAAGGGATGCATCGCCATGATCACCACCGAGTACGCCCCCGGTTCCCCCTGCTGGCTCGACCTCGGCGCCCCGGACGTCCGGGCCGCCGCGGCCTTCTACGGCGCGGTGCTCGGGTGGGAGTACGAGCCCATGGGCGAGAGCGAGGACTTCGAAGGCGGGACGTTCAAGAAGGACGGCAAGACCGTCGCCGGGCTCGGCAAGCTCACCGAGGAGGGAGCCCGCTCGGCCTGGATGCTGTACTACTGCGTCACCGACGCGGACGCCACGACCCAGGCCGTGCAGCAGACGGGCGGCACCGTGCGGGTGGCGCCGATGGACCTCGACGAGTGGGGCCGGATGGCGCAGTACAGCGACCCACTGGGCGGCCAGTTCGCCGTCTGGCAGCCGGGGACGAACCCGGGCATGGAGCTGGTGGACCAGCCGGGCTCGCTGTCGTGGGTCGAGCTGTACACGAGCGACGCCGCGGCGGCGAAGGAGTTCTACGGCGGCCTGTTCGGCTGGCAGTTCAGCGACATGCCGCTGCCGGGCGGCGCGGGCACGTACACCCTCATCACCCCCGCCGGGCTGCCCGAGGAGCGCATGCACGGCGGCCTCATGGAGATGGGCAAGGAGAACCTCTCGCTGACGAACGGGCAGCCGTACTGGCACCCGGTCTTCGCCGTCGCCGACTGCGACACCGCGGTGGCCGCGGTCAGGGAGAACGGCGGCACCGTGCAGATGGGCCCCGAGGACATGGAGGGCGTCGGCCGGCTGGCCGTCTGCCTCGACCCGGCGAACGCGGACTTCGTGGTACTCACCCCGTCCCAGAGCTGAACGGGCCAGGGCCCGTGCCTGTGAGTCGGGAGACACGCCGAGGGCTCCCCCGTTACGGTCGTCCTATGAGCGAAATACCCGAATCAGTCGAGGCCCGTCAGCTCGTCGACCTGGCCGAGGACTGGGCCGCAGCGATCGTCTCCAACGACCCCGCGCGCATCGCGAGCTTCATGGCGGAGGAGTGGGTGATCGTCTCCGAGTCGGGGATCGACCCGAAGGAGAAGTTCCTCACCCTCGTCGAGTCCGGAGCGCTCACCCACTCGGCGATGGACCTCAGGACGCGCCCCAGGGTCCGGGTCTACGGCGACACGGCCCTGGTCACCGGGCGGGTCACGAACACGGCCCACTTCCAGGGCGAGCGCCACGACGCCGACGAGTGGACGACCGACGTGTACGTGAAGCGGCAGGGACGCTGGCTGTGCGTGCTGAGCCACATCACTTCGGCGGCCCCCGACTGAGCGCCCAAGCTATTTGCATATGATGCGCAAATGCGCGACTACATCATCAGGGAAGCCACGACAGCCGACGTCGACGGGGCCCGGGTGGTGATGCTCGACACGGTGTACCGCGACTTCGACACGGGTTATGTGCCGCGGTGGCACGCCGACATCATCGATCCGGTGTCGTTCTACATCGCCCCGCCGCGGCACACGCTCCTCGTGGCCGTGGACCGGCGGGACGGCACGGTGGCGGCCACGGCGGCGCTGGACGCGCGCGGGCCGGCACATCCGCCGAACCCGCGCTGGCTGGCCGAGCGGTTCCCCTCGGGCGAGACCGCGCAGCTGCGGCGGGTGTACGTGCGCCCCGAGCACCGGCGGCGCGGACTGGCCCGGCAACTGGTCGAGGGCCTCCTGGAGTTCGCGCGGGCCGACGGCGGTTACCGGTCCGTGTACCTGCACACGTACCCGCACTCGCCCGGGGCGATGGGCCTGTGGCGGACGCTCGGCAAGGTGCTCTGCGACGAGCGGGAGGAAGTGCCCGGCGGCGGCAGCGGGGTCGTGCACTTCGAGATCCCCTTCTCCTGAGCAAGGCGGTGCTCAGGATCTCCCCCGTGACCAGAGGCCTCGCCGCCCTGCGCGTCCTCGCGCGGGGCGGCGGCCCGACGCTGCTGTGGCGGGCCGTGCTCACGGCCGCCCTGGTGGCCGCGATCGGCCTGCTGCCGTGGCTGTCGCGCACCGACCCGGCGCTCACCGTGCTCAAGGCCCGCTCGGCCGACCGCGACCCGGCACCCGGGACGCTGCGCGCCATCCGTGACCAACTCGGCCTCGACGACGGCCCGTGGGCGCTGCTCGGCCGCTGGCTGGGCGGGCTGCCGCGCGGAGACGCGGGCACCTCGTGGGTGTCCGGCACGCAGGTGCTGCCCGACGTCGTGCACTCGCTCGGCGCGTCGCTGCTGCTGATGGCCGGGGCCCTCGTGGTCGCGGCGGGCACCGCGGCGGCGGTGTGCGCCCGCACGCTCCGGCTCGGTGCGCGGGGACGGCTCGGTGCGCGCGGTCCCGGCGGCACGGCGACCGCCGTGCTGGCGGCCCTGCCCGAGTTCCTCGTCGCCTCGGTGCTGGCCTCGGTGATCGGCGTGCAGCTGGGCTGGCTGCCCGCCCTGGGCTGGTACGGGCCGCAGTGGATGGTGCTGCCCTCGCTGGCCCTCGGCCTGCCCGCCGGGGCGGTGCTCGGGCGGCTGCTGGACGACCTGCTGCCCGGCGCGTTCGCCGAACCGTGGGCGGTGGCCGCGGCGGCACGCGGCGTGCCGCCCAACTCCGTGGCACGGCAGGCCGTGCGGCGCTGTGTGCCCGGACTGCTGCCGAACCTGGGCCTGTTCGTCGTCGGCCTGACCGGCGGGTCGGTCGCCGTCGAGCAGATCTTCGACATCCCGGGCCTCGGCCGGCTCACCCTTCAGGCCGCCCTGGCCCAGGACCTGCCCGTCCTCCAGACCGGCACCCTCGCCCTGGTCCTGCTCGCGGCCGCCGCCGGGTTCCTCGCCCGGCTCGCGGTCCGGCTGCTGGTCGGGCCCGCGCTGCGCGACGGCGCGCTGCACTCCCCGCACCGGCCCGGCCCGCCCGCGCCGCGCACGCTGCCCCTGCTGTACGGGGCCCTGCTCGCCGCCGTCATCGGCTTCGGCCTGCCCCGTGACGCGCTCGCCCTGGACACCCTCGCCCGGCTGCAAGCCCCATCCCTGGCGCACCCGTTCGGCACGGACGCGCTCGGCCGGGACGTCCTCGCCCGGGTCTCCCACGGCGCCCTGACCACCCTCGGCATCGCCCTCGCGGTGAGCGCCGCCGCCCTGGTCGCGGGTCTGCTGCTCGGGCTGCTGCCGAGGCTGTCCGGGCCGCTGGTCGACACCGTCAGCGCCGTACCGCCCGTCCTGGCCGGTCTGCTCGTCGCCGGCATCGCGGGCAGCGGCCCCTGGACACCGGCGTTCGCCGTGGGTGTCGTGGCCTGGGCCCCGCTGGCCGCGCACACCTCCTCCCTGCTGCGTCAGGAGCGCGCGACCACACATCTGGCCGCCACGCGTGCCCTGGGCGCCGGCCGCTGGTACCTGCTGCGGCACGAACTGCTGCCCGCCGTGCTGCCGCCGGTCACCCGGCACGCCCTGCTGCGGCTGCCCGGCGTCGCGCTGAGCCTCGCCGCGCTCGGGTTCCTCGGCCTGGGCGCCCAGCCGCCGTCGCCCGAGTGGGGCCTGCTGCTCGCCGAGAACCAGCCCTACGCCGAGCGTGCCCCGTGGGCCGTCCTCTTCCCCGCCGCAGTGCTCGCCCTGCTCGGGGCGCTCGCGGTGACAGCCGCGGGCGGCGTACGACTGCCCCGGCGAACGCGCCCCGGCCGCCCGGCCGGACCGCCCGGGAAGCGGGCCGAGCCCGCCCCGGAACGGCGGCAGAGCCGCCCCGACGCCCTCCTGGTCCCCGTGTCCACCTCACCGACAGAAGAACGATGACCGACCGTATCTCCCGCGTACTGCCCCGCCGAACCGCCCGTACGTCCAAGGCCCCGCGCGCTCCGCGCGAGAGCACCTGGCGGCTCTGGAAGGACCTGTCCCCGCTGCTGCGGCTGCTGATCCTCACCCAACTCGCCTTCAACATCGGCTTCTACGCCGTCCTGCCGTTCCTCGCCGAGCACCTGGGCACCGCGATCGGCATGGCGGGCTGGCTGGTCGGCTTCGTGCTCGGGCTGCGCACCTTCAGCCAGCAGGGGCTGTTCGTGGTCGGCGGCTGGCTCGTCGACCGGTGGGGAGTGCGCCCGGTCGTGCTGGCCGGCTGCGTGCTGCGCATCGCCGGGTTCGCCTGGCTCGGGTACGCCGAGGCGAGCGGGGCCGTGATCGGGGCGGTGCTGGTGATCGGTTTCGCCGCCGCGCTGTTCTCCCCCGCCGTGGAGTCCGAGGTGGCCCGCCAGGCGGTGGTCTGGGAGGAGGAGCGGCACGGCCCGCGCACCCGGGTGCTGGCGCTGTTCAGCGTGGCGGGCCAGGCCGGGGCCTTCGTCGGACCGCTGCTGGGCGCGCTGCTGCTCGCCGTCGACTTCCGCACCGCGTGCCTCGCCGGTGCCGCGGTCTTCGTGCTCGTCCTCGCCGGGCACCTGTGGCTGATGCCGCAGCACATCCCCGGCCGGGTCCGCGTCCGGGAGCGGGGCGGGGCGCGCGTGCTGCTGCGCAATCGCCGCTTCCTGGCCCTGTGCTGCGCGTACGGCACGTACCTGCTCGCCTACAACCAGCTGTATCTGGCCCTGCCGGACGAGGTGCAGCGCGCGGCGGGCTCCCAGGCGCCGCTGTCCTGGCTGTTCGCCCTGTCCTCGGTGCTGGTGGTGTTCGCTCAGCTGCCGGTGACCCGCTGGGCGGGCGACCGGCTCGGCCTGCGCCGCTCCATGACCGCCGGGCTGCTGCTGATCGCGTCCGGCTTCGCGGTGGTGGCCGCCGCGCGCCCCGCCGGCTGGACGGGCGCCGCCGGGCTGCTGCCGGCCGCCGGTTTCGTCGTGCTGCTCACCGTGGGGCAGATGCTGGTCGTGCCCGCCGCCCGCGCCTGGGTGCCCGACCTCGCCGAGGAGGGCCGGCTCGGCCTGTACATGGGTGCGCTGTCCTCCGTATCCGGCCTGATCGTGCTCGTCGGCAGCGCGGCCACCGGCTCCCTGCTCGACCTGGGACTCCCGGCCGCGGTGCCGTGGCTGGTCCTCGCGGCCGTACCGGCCCTGGCGGTGGCGCTGCTGCCGCGCCGGGAGGAGGGGGCCGCGGCGGCGTCCTGACCCACCGTGCGGCAACCACCCGCGCGGGAGCGTCACTCCGGCGGGCGACACCCCCCTTCCGGGATTTTCGGGACCGTACCGCCCGCGGACACCGCTCCGGAGAACGGCGGTCACGCGACGCCAGTATCCTGGGTCGGCTGCGGCACCCCCCACCAAGCCCCGTGCGACCACGGGGAGTTCGGCCTGCGGCGATGACCTTCCCACACGCATGAGACGAGGACGAGTGCTGCTAGCGGGCCGCTACCGGCTGGATGTTGAGATCGGGCGCGGTGGAATGGGAGAGGTCTGGCGGGCGTACGACGAGACGCTCGCCAGAGCGGTGGCCGTGAAGCTGCTGCTGCCCCAGGACACCGACGCCACGGCGGCCTCCCGGTTCCGCCTGGAGGCCCAGACCGCCGGGCGTCTCAACCACCCGAACGTGGTCGGTGTACTGGACTTCGGCGAGTACGACAACCGGCTGTACCTGGTGATGGAGCTGGTCGAGGGCGACAGCCTCGCCCGGGTGCTCGCCGTGTCCGGCGCGCTCCCCGCCGAGCGGGTGGCCTCCCTCGCCGCGCAGGCCGCCGCCGGGCTCGCCGCCGCACACGCGCAGGGCATCGTCCACCGCGACGTCAAGCCCGCCAACCTGCTGCTGGACGCGGGCGGCACCCTGAAGATCGGCGACTTCGGCATCGCGCGGTTCCTCGACGACCCCGGTGCCGCGCTCACCGCCACCGGCCAGATCGTCGGCACCGGCCTGTACCTCGCGCCCGAACGCGCCCTGGGGCAGCCCGCGGGGCCCGCCTCCGACATGTACTCCCTGGGGTGCGTGCTCTACCAGCTCCTCAGCGGCCGCCCGCCGTTCCAGGCCGACACCGCCGTGGCCCTCCTCCACCAGCACCTCGACACCGCCCCCGTGCCGCCCCGCGAGCTGGGTGTCGCCGGTCTGCCACCGGCCTTCGAGAGCTACCTCCTCGGGCTGCTCGCCAAGCAGCCCGAGGACCGGCCCTCGGCCCAGCAGGCCGCCGAGTGGTTCGCCGGCGGCGCCTGGCGGGGGCTGCCCGAGCCGCTGCCGGAGGCCGCGTCCCCGGTGCCGCCCTCCGGACCGGGAACGTACCCGCCGCCCGAGACCGGCAGCGTGTCCACGTACGCGCTGCCCGGCGCCCCCGCGCTGCACACCACCCGCACACACCAGGCCGGGCGTGCACGCCGCTCCGCACCGCGCGGCGGCCTCGGCAGCAGCTCGAGAACCGCCGCGACGATCGCCGCGGCGGCGCTCTTCGTCGCGGCGATGCTCGCCGGCATGCTGTGGTTCTCCCCGGACAACACCGCGACGGAGGGCACGGATCCGGACGCCTCACCGTCCGCGAGCAGCCCGGCCGCCCCGGCGTCCGGCGACTCCGCCTCGCCCCTCTCCTCCGACCCGGAACCGGCCACCGCTCCCGGCGCGGGCACAGTGGCCGATGTCACCCCGTCCACGACTCCGTCCGTCTCCCCGGCCCCTCCCTCGCCGACCCCCAGCGCCACGGCCCCCACGGAGGAGGCGACCAGCGGGCCGGAGCAGGCGGAGAAGCCCAAGCAGGAGAAGCCGCACAAGATCCAGGAGGGCGACGACGGAGACGACGGCGACGACGACTGACGCGGCCGGTGGTCGTGGGGCCGGGGCGCCGCCCGTCTCGCGCGGATCCGCGGGAGGATTGCGCCGGTGTGCGAGCGGGCGCCCCCTCGCGCGCCCCCTGCGTGGCTTGTCATCGCCCTTATCCCGGCCTTATTGTCACCACGCCTTGGTGAACGGGAAATCCGGTGTGATGCCGGTGCGGCCCTCGCCACTGTGAATCGGGAAGTCCGGCTCCGGCCCTCACGGGCAGCCACTGGGTCCTCAAGGACCCGGGAAGGCGGAGCACGGGCGGTGGTACCCGTCAGCCAGGAGACCGGCCAAGGCGCGTCAACCATCCACGAGGTGCTGGAGAGGGTCTGCTGAGCCATGCACATAGCCGAGGGTTTCCTGCCTCCGGCGCACGCGGTCGCCTGGGGCGCCGCGTCGGCGCCGTTCGTCGTCCACGGAGTCCGGTCGCTCACCCGTGAAGTGCGCGAGCACCCCGAGAGCACCCTGCTCCTCGGTGCCTCCGGCGCCTTCACGTTCGTCCTGTCCGCCCTGAAACTGCCGTCCGTCACCGGCAGTTGCTCCCACCCCACCGGCACCGGACTGGGGGCCATCCTGTTCCGGCCGCCCATCATGGCGGTGCTGGGCACCATCACCCTGCTCTTCCAGGCCCTGCTGCTCGCGCACGGCGGCCTCACCACCCTCGGCGCCAACGTCTTCTCCATGGCGATCGCCGGGCCCTGGGCCGGATACGCGGTCTACAAGCTGCTGCGGCGGTACGACGTGCCGCTGATGGTGGCGGTGTTCTCCGGGGCGTTCGTCGCCGACCTGTCCACCTACTGCGTCACCAGCGTGCAGCTGGCGCTGGCCTTCCCCGACCCGGGCAGCGGATTCCTCGGCGCGCTCGGCAAGTTCGGCGCCATCTTCGCCGTCACGCAGATCCCGCTCGCGGTGAGCGAGGGCCTGCTGACCGTGCTCGTGATGCGGCTGCTGGTGCAGTCCAGCAAGGGCGAACTGACCCGGCTGGGCGTGCTCCTGGCCGGGAAGCAGGCGCGGACCGAGACCGAGGCGGTGGCCCGATGAGCCGGAACACGAAGATCAACCTGGTGCTGCTGCTCGTCGTGGCCGCGCTCGCCGTGCTGCCGCTCGCGCTGGGCCTCGGCGACCACAAGGAGGAGCCGTTCGCGGGCGCCGACGCCCAGGCGGAGACGGCCATCACCGAGCTGGACCCGGACTACGAGCCCTGGTTCTCACCGCTGTACGAGCCGCCGTCCGGGGAGATCGAGTCGGCGCTGTTCGCCCTCCAGGCGGCGATCGGCGCGGGCGTTCTCGCCTACTACTTCGGCCTGCGGCGCGGCCGGCGCCAGGGCGAGGAACGGGCGATGGCCCGTCAGGAGGCCGATGACGCGGGTGCCGTGAGCGCCGCGGGGGCGTCCGGGGCCGAAGGGGCCTGAGCCGCGTGCTGCCGATCGACGCGGCGGCGCACAGCAGTCGCTGGCGCCGCCGCCATCCCGTGGACAAGGCCGTGCTCGGACTCGGCCTCACCGTGCTGGCCATCTCGCTGCCGCCCTGGCCGGGCGCGGCCCTGGTGCTCGTGACGGCCCTTTCCCTGCTGCTGGGTCCGGCCGGCGTGCCCGGCCGGCGGCTGTGGCGGGCCTACCGGGTGCCGCTCGGCTTCTGCGTGACCGGCGCGGTCACCCTGCTCGTCCAGGTCGGCGGGCCGGGGGGCTTGGTCTCCCTCGCCGGTGACGGGCCGGTGCGGGCCGGGGAGTTGCTGCTGCGCACCTCGGCGGCCTCCCTGGGCGTGCTGCTGTTCGCCTTCACCACGCCGATGTCCGACCTGCTGCCGCGGCTGGTGAAGGCCGGAGTGCCCGCGCCGGTCGTCGACGTCGCCCTGGTGACGTACCGGATGAGCTTCCTGCTCCTGGACTCCGTGCGCCGCATCCGGGACGCCCAGGCCGCCCGGCTCGGGCACACCAGCCGGGCCGCGGAGTGGCGCTCCCTGGCCGGGCTGGGCGCCACCGCGTTCGTGCGGGCCTTCGACCGGGCGACCCGCCTCCAGGCCGGTCTCGCCGGGCGCGGCTACGACGGCACCCTGCGCGTCCTGGTGCCCGAGGCCCGGGTCTCCGTCCGCTTCACGGCGGCCAGTTGCGCGCTCCTCGCGGCGCTGGCCGTCCTCACCCTCGTCCTGGAAAGGCCGCTGACATGAGCGAGCCCGCCCTCGTCGCCCTGCGGGGCGCGTCCTTCGCCTACGAGGACGGCCCGGCCGTGATCGGCGGCCTCGACTTCGACATCCGCGAGGGGCGCGCGCTCGCGCTGCTCGGCCGCAACGGCAGCGGCAAGACCACCCTGATGCGGCTGCTCAGCGGCGGACTGAAGCCGCACGAAGGCCGGCTGACGGTCGAGGGGCGGCCGGTGTCGTACGACCGCACGGGCCTGACCCGGCTGCGGACGACCGTCCAGCTGGTCGTGCAGGACCCGGACGACCAGCTGTTCGCTGCCTCCGTCGAGCAGGACGTGTCGTTCGGCCCGCTGAACCTCGGCCTGCCCGACGCGGAGGTGAGGGCGCGGGTGGCGGAGGCGCTCGACGCCCTGGACATCGCCGCCCTGGCCGGCCGGCCCACCCATCTGCTCTCCTACGGGCAGCGCAAGCGGACCGCGATCGCGGGGGCGGTCGCGATGCGGCCCCGGGTCCTCGTCCTCGACGAGCCGACGGCCGGGCTCGACCCCGACGGCCAGGAACGGCTCCTCACCACGCTCGACGGGCTCCGCGCGCGGGGCACCACGGTCGTGATGGCCACCCACGACGTCGACCTCGCCCTGCGCTGGGCCGACGACGCGGCACTCCTCACGCCGACCGGCGTCCGCACCGGGCCCGCGCCCACGGTTCTGGCCCGGACGGATCTCCTGCGGGAGGCGGGGCTGCGGCTGCCGTGGGGCGCCGCGGCCGCGGCACTGCTCCGCGCCCAGGGCGTGTTGACCGAGTCGGCGCCCGGCCCGCGGACGCCGGACGACCTCGCCGCCCTCGCGGCGGGACTGCGGCTGGGGACGGGCGGCAGCGGCGCCTGAGATCCGCCCGCCGGACTGCCCCCGGGCGGCGGGTCAGTCGAAGTACGACTGGAGCGAGCCGCGACGCCGGACGTCGAGTGTCGCGCAGTGGAACGAACCGCCGAACGGCGCGTAGTGCAGCAGGTCGCAGGGGATCGGCTCGAAGCCCCACTTCTCCAGAGCCCGCAGCATGCCGGTGTGGTGCCGCTCGGCGATCACGCGCCGCTCGTCGATCATGAGCACGTTCATGCTGAGCCACTTGCCGCACATCGAGGTGACCTTGAGCAGCCGCTCGTCGATCGGGTCCGGCTCGGGGGCGACCAGGACGTCCCAGGAGTCCAGGATGCCGGGCAGCCGGTCGGGGTCGATGTACTCGGGGTTGATCAGCACCTTTCCGGGCGCGAGCAGGACGAACGTCGTGTCGATGTGCATGGGCGTGCGGCAGCGGCTCTCGATCTCGTGGATGCGGTACTCCGTCCCGAGGTGGCGGCGCAGCCATTCGATGCCCGTCCGGTTGGTGACGTTGCTACGCGTGACGAACAGGTCCCGTCCCGCCCGGACGAAATCCGCCGCGTCGAACACGGGCTCGAACTCGGTGAGGATGTACCGCATGGGCTCGCCGTCCTTCGGGACCCGGAAGTCCGGATCGAACAGCTCGTCCGTGAGCTGCGGCCTGGGTGCCGCCGTCCAGCGCGCGCCGCGCCGGAAGTAGTCCTTGAGGATGGGCCGGTAGGAGTGCGTCTCGAAGTACCGGCACGGCCACGCCATCGGGGTCTCGATGATCTCGTCGCCGATCACGAGCATGCTGTCCCGCGGACAGGTGTTGCAGAAGCCGCGCGAGGACCAGTCGGGGGTGGCGAAGCGGCGCCGGTGGTCGACCGCGTCCGGGCGCCTGACCGTGACGCCGAGGGACTCCAGCAGGGTGACGAACCGGTCGATCTCCTCCTGCGCCTGCTCGACGAGCATGCGCGGATACCGCAGGCCCGCGGCGAGCCCCTGGAGCCGCCCCGCCCACGGCGGGACGTTGCAGGTCACCACCGGGTGGTCGGAGGGGATCGTCGCGCCCTCCAGGCGCCCGACGATGATCTCCTCCAGCGGATCCCACTCGGTGTGCGAGTTGACCGGCGACAGGAGCTGCTCCGTCGGCTGGCCGGTCTCGGTCGGTACTCCGGGGTTCCGCAGGACGGTCATGCTCACCACCTTGGGATCGCGCGCTTGGTGATGCGCCGCACTTGCCAGGTTACTCAACGTGGCCTGCCGGTGCTGTCCACGTCAACGGTCGCGACGCCCACGGTACCGAGCAAAGTGCCCCGAATCCGCTTGTCCACGCTCGCGGCGCCGCACTACGTTGCCGAGGTGGATCTCTTCTCACGCTCCTGGGCGGCACTGCGCGCGGCGGTTGACGACCTCTCCGACGAGGACTTCGCGCGGCCCTCCGGCTGTACGGGCTGGCTGGTGCGGGACCTGGTCTGCCATCTGGTCATCGACGCCCAGGACGTCCTGATCACCCTGGCCACCCCCTCCGGCCGGGAACCGACCCGTGACGCGGTGACCTACTGGGAGGTCTCCGACACGCCGCCGACCGGCGAGGACCCGCTCGACGCGCTGACGGTCCGGCTGGCGGCGGCGTACGAGGAGCCGCACCTGCTCAAGTTCCACCTGGACGACGTCGGCTCCGCCGCCGGCCGCGCCGCCCTGCTCGCCGATCCCGCGTCCCGGGTCAGTACCCGTGACGAGGTCTTCACGGTGGCCGACTTCCTCTCGGTGTACGTCCTGGAGTGGACGCTGCACCACCTCGACCTGATCGCGCACCTCCCGGATCCGGAGCAGCCGCCGGCGGAGGGGCTCGCCCGGTCCCGCGAGTTGCTGGAGCGGATCGCGGGAAGCGCGTTCCCGGCGTCGTTCCACGACCTGGACGCGCTGCTGGTCGGCACCGGGAGGCGGGCGCCGACCGAGGCGGAGCGGGCCGACCTCGGCGAACTGGCCGCGAAGCTCCCGCTCTACCTGGGCTGACCGGACGCCTCGGGCCCCAGCCCGTCACCACCCCGCCCCCGAGTCCGCCCGCCGTGCCCCTTGGCGCTCCCCGCACACCCCCGCCCGGCCGGAAAACACTTGGACTCCGCGGTCGCCGTCGCGGGACACTTCCGGACTCAAGCCGAAATCCACACATCCGTTGCGGCGATGGCCCCTGCCCGCACACAGCGCGTGGCGGGCGGCCACAGGACGACACAGGGGTGGGATGGAAACGCCTGGAACACGCAGGGTTCAGCCGGGCAAGCGCTCGGTACTTCTCGCACTTCGGTACTACGGACGGGAGTTGGCCCGGCTCCGCCGGCTGACGGCACCCGCGATGCTGCTCTCGGCGCTGGGCAACATCGGAATCAACTACATCGCGCCGCTCATCGTCGCCAAGCTCGTCGGCGACATCGCCGGCGACAAGGACGTCACGGTCGCCTCGACACTGCCGTACGTGCTGGGCTTCGCCGGTGTCCTGTTGCTCGCGGAGGCACTGTGGCGCATCGCCATACACTGCCTCAACCGCCTCGACGCCCTCGGCATCGAGCATCTGTACGTGATCGGGATGGACGAGCTGTTCGCCAAGGACGCCGCGTTCTTCCACGACAACTTCGCCGGTTCGCTGACCAAGCGGGTCCTCAGCTTCGCCTCCCGGTTCGAGCCGTTCGTGGACACCCTGGTCTTCCAGATCGTGGGCAGCTTCGTGCCGCTGGTGTTCGGCGCGGTGGTGCTGTGGCGTTACGAACCGCTGCTCGTGGTCGGTCTGCTGGTGATGATCACGCTGACGGCGGTGCTGGTCGTGCCCCTCATCCGGCGCCGGCAGCGGCTCGTCGACGAGCGTGAGGAGGCGATCGCCCGGGTGTCGGGCCACGTCGCCGACAGCCTGATGAACATGGACACGGTGCGGGCGTTCGCCGCGGAGGAGCGCGAGGCCGCCGAGCACCGTTCCCGGGTGGCGATGTCGCGCCGGCTCACCGTGCGGTCCTGGGACTACGGCAACCTGCGCATCGACACACTGGTCGCGCCGATGTCCGTGCTGACCAACGCGATGGGCCTGCTGCTCGCGGTCATGCTCGGCGGTGGCGCGCTCGGCGTGGAGGCGATCGTGGTCGCCTTCGCCTACTACAACAACGCGACCCGGATCATGTTCGAGTTCAACCAGATCTACCGCCGGCTGGAGAGCTCGATGACGGAGGCCGCGCAGTTCACCGAGCTGCTCCTGACGCCGCCGACCGTGCTCGACCCGCCGGCACCGGAGCCGCTGCGGCCCCGGTCCGCCGATGTCCGTTTCGAGAAGGTGACGTTCGCGCACCGGGGCGGCCGGCCGCTGTTCGACGGGCTCGACCTGGCCGTGCCGAGCGGGGCGAAGCTCGGCCTGGTCGGCCGGTCCGGCGGCGGCAAGACCACGCTCACCCGGCTGCTGCTGCGGATGACGGACATCGACGGCGGCCGCATCCTGATCGGCGGTCAGGACATCAGCCGGCTGCGCCAGGCCGACCTGCGCAGTCAGATCGCCTATGTGCCGCAGGACCCGGCGATGTTCCACCGCACCCTGCGGGAGAACATCGCGTTCGCCCGGCCCGGCGCCACCGACGCCGAGATCCGCCGGGCGGCCGAGGCGGCGCACGTCACGGAGTTCGCCGACGCGCTGCCGGCCGGCTTCGACACCATGGTGGGCGAGCGGGGCGTCAAGCTGTCCGGCGGTCAGCGCCAGCGTGTCGCCCTCGCCCGGGCGATCCTGCGCGACGCGCCGATCCTGCTGCTCGACGAGGCGACCAGCGCCCTGGACTCCGAGAGCGAGCTGCTCGTCCAGGAGGCGCTGTGGCGGCTCATGGAGGGGCGGACGGCGCTGGTGGTGGCGCACCGGCTGAGCACGGTCGCGACCATGGACCAGCTCGTCGTCCTCGACCGCGGGCGGATCGTCGAGCAGGGCACGCACCAGGAGTTGCTCGCGCTCGACGGCGCCTACGCGAAGCTGTGGCAGCACCAGTCGGGCGGGTTCATCGACGACACCGCCGGGCGGGCCGAGGTGCTGTAGCGCCGGCTCGAAGGCCGTCTCCCCGCCCCGGAGGAGACGGCCTTCGAGCGGCCCCCGGCGCTACGTCAGGTCCAGTCGGCCGTACACCAGTCGGGCGAAGTGGTTCAGCGTCCGGTCGCTGCTCATCAGCTCGGCGGCGGCGAGGCGGACGTCGAAGTGCTCGCCGGCCCGCACCAGGAACTCGGTGCTCAGCAGCGAGTCGAGGCCGAAGTCGGTCACCGGCCGGGCCGGGTCCAGCTCCTCGGGGTCGCTGTGCAGCACGGCGGCGAGCAGCCGGGCCAGGGTCCGCGTGATGGCGGCCCGGGCGTCGTCGGGGGTCATGGCGGCCAGTTCCCGCAGCAGGTCCGCGCGGCCCTCCGGGTCGGGGGCGGCGTCGGCCGGCACGAGGCCGGTGAAACGGGCCGTGGCCAGGGCGGGCAGCAGGCGGCGGGCGCGGCTCCAGCGGTAGCGGCCGATGCCGGCCACGTCCGTGTCCGGACGGAGCAGGCCGCCTGCGGTGGTGAGGGCCTCGGCGACGGAGAGAGGCTGGAAACCCCGTTCGGCCATGGCGTCGCCGAGGGCGTGCCGGGCGACGTATCCGGTCTCGCCGATCGGGCCGAAGGCGAGAGCCGTGGCGGGGTGCCCCTGGGCGTGGCGGGCGCGGGCCTGGGCCTCCAGGTAGGCGTTGCCGGCCGCGTAGGGGGCCTGGCCGACGTTGCCGACGGCGGCGGCGATCGAGGAGTAGGTGAGGAACAGGTCGAGTTCGTGGTGCGCGGTGAGGCGGTGCAGATGGGCCGCCCCGTCGGCCTTGGGGGCGAGGACGGCGGTGAAGCGGTCGTCGGTGAGGTCGGCCAGGGGCGCGTCGTCGAGGTGCATCGCGGCGTGGACGACACCGCGCAGCCGGTGCCCGGTGGCGTCGATCGCGTCGACGACCCCGCGCAGTGCCGCCTCGTCGGTGACGTCGGCGGCGTGGGCGGTGGCATGGACGCCGCGCCGGGCCAGGTCCGCCAGGAGGGCGGGCGCCTCGGGAGCGGCCTGCCCGCGGCGCGAGACCAGGGCCAGGTGCCGGGCGCCGTGGTCGGCCAGCCACCGTGCGGTGGCGGCGCCGAAGCCGCTCAGCCCGCCGGTCACGAGGTAGGTGCCGTCGGCGTCCAGGGCGGGCGCGCGGGGTGCGGGCCGGACGGGGACGGGTTCGTCCAGCGGGTTCATGTCGGCTTGGCCGACGGAGACGGTCTGGTCGACGGAAGCCGCCTGCTCGTCTGAAGGGGCCTGCTCGAAGGAGACGACCACCTTGCCGATGTGCCGGGAGTGCTGGAGGACCTGGAAGGCCTCCTCCACCCGGGCGGCCGGGTAGACCGTGTGCGGCAGCGGCCGGTACACGCCGCGGTCGATGTGGGTCACGAGGTCCGCGACGAGGCGCGGGCCGCGCTCCCGGTCCAGCACCACATGGTCGAGGTTGAGGCCGATGAACGTGAGACTGCGGTCGAAGGGCCGCAGCGGCAGCGTGTGGTTGAGGTAGATGTCCCGCTTCCCCAGTTCGACGAAGCGGCCGTTGGGACGCAGCAGGTCCAGTCCCTGGGCGATCGCCTCACCGCTGAGGGAGTTGACGACGACGTCGACGCCCCGCCCTTCGGTGAGTTCGCGGACGCGCGGCACGAAGTCCAGGCTGCGTGAGTCCAGCACGTGCCAGGCGCCGAGGCTGCGCAGTAGGTTCCGCTTGGTCTCCGTTCCGGCGGTGGCGATGACGCGGGCGCCCCGGGCGCGGGCGCACTGGAGTACGGCCAGGCCCACGGCTCCGGCGCCGCCGTGCACGAGCACCGTCTCACCGGATGCCAGGCGGGCCAGGTCCACCAGGGCGTGGTGGACCGTCAGGAAGGCGACGGGGAAGGTCGCCGCCTCGGCGTAGCTCATGCCGTCGGGGATCTTGAGCAGGGAGTACTCGTGGGTGACGCCGTGGGAGGCGAGGACGGCGGGCACGAGACCGCAGACCCGGTCGCCGACCGCGAGGCCGGTCACTCCGGGTCCGACCGCGCGGACGATCCCGGCGCCGTCGGTGCCCAGTCCGCGGCTGAGGCCGCTGTCCTCCACGGCCTCGGGCGGCAGCAGGCCGTTGGCGCGCAGGGGGTCGCGGTAGTTCAGCGCGACCGCGCGCATCTCGACGGCGACTTCACCGGGGCCGGGCTCCGGGAGGGCCGTCTCCCGCCAGACCAGGCGCCGGGCCGGGCCGGGGTCGCGGACGTCCAGCACGAAGGGCACGCCGGTGCGGACGGCGGGGGGCTCGTCGGCCGGGTGCTCGATGTGCAGGGGGGTGAAGCGGCCGGCCGGTGTGAGGACGACCTCGTCCTCGGCCGCGCCGTCGGGCTCGTCCGGGGAGCGGCCCGCGGTGAGCAGCTCCAGGGCGAGCCGCCGGGCGTCGGCGGCCGGGTCGGCCGTGCGGTCGAGGGAGACGCGCCGCAGTCCCAGGCCGGGCTGCTCGTTGGCCAGGGTGCGGGCGGCGCCCCAGACGGCCGCGTCCTCGGGGTGCGCGGGGCGTTCCGGGGCGGGGAACAGGCCGGTGGGGCGCGTGACCAGCCACACCTGGGGGGCGCGGTCCTCGGGCAGGGTCCGGCAGGCGGCGGCCAGAGCGCGCAGGACAGCCGCGCGGTGGGCGGTCCGCGCGGCGACGTCCCGCCGGTCGGGCTCGGCGAGGAGCAGGACGATGCGCGGAGCGGCCTCGGTGGGCAGTGCGGCCGTCCACGCGCCGGCGTCGGCGGGGGCGGTCAGGACGGTCGCCGGGCCGAGCAGGGCGGCCAGTTCCCGCGCGGTCGGGTGCTCGGCGTCGGTCTCCGTGGCGACGGTCCAGGCCGTGTCCGGCAGCGGCCCGGGCAGGGCGGACGGGTCCGCCGGAGCCTGGGGTGCGACGGCCGCGACGACGGAGTGGTCCGTGGGCCCGGTCTGCCACGGGCCGATGAAGCCGCACCGCTCCAGCAGGGGCGTCCACGCGTCGCGGGGCAGCAGCCGGGTGGTGGGGCGCAGGTCCCGGTCAGCGCGTTTCCACCACGACTCCAGTCCGCCCAGCAGCAGGGCGTCGATCCGGTCGTGGTGCCGCTCGGTGGCCAGCAGGTGGCCGCCCGGTGCGAGGAGCGAGCGCAGGTGTCCCAGTGCTGCGGCCAGGTCGGCGGTGGCGTGCAGGGCGTCACCGGCCAGAACCAGGTCGAAGCCGCCCGCCGGGAAGCCCTGGACGGCCGGGTCGGCGTCCGGGTCGAGGGTGCGGTACTCGATGAAGCGGCAGGCGGCGAAGCGGTGCCGGGCGCGGGCGAAGGGGGCGTTGGACGGGGCCGTGCAGGTGTAGTGGGTGCGGTCGGGCGGGAGCAGCGGCAGCGCGGCGGCGGTCAGGGCCGTGGTGGTCGCGCCCACTTCCAGGACGCGCAGGGGGCGGTCGGCGGGCCAGGCGCGGACGATCCGGTCGAGCAGCGCCTGCACCACGCGGTGGGTGAAGCGGTGGGCGGGTGCCGTCTCCTGCCACTGTTCGAGGAAGCTGTCGCCGACGGGCAGCAGGTCGCGGGGGTCGACGGTGCCGCGCAGTACCTCGGGCAGCTCCCGCAGCTGACTGTTGATCAGCAGCGCGAGCGGGCCGAACCGCGGGTGCTCCTCCACCAGGCTCCGCAGCGACTCCTCCGGGCAGGCCGTGGCGTCGGTCAGCCGCCAGGTCTCCCCGTCGGCCTCGGCGAGGTGGTGCTCGGCCAGCAGGGGCAGCATCAGGCGCACCAGCCTGCGGTGCCGCGGTGCCAGGCCCTGGCCGACCAGATCCGGCATGGTGAACGGCTCGCCCAGGTGCGGTGCCAGGCCGCGCAGGGCCGCTGCCCAGCAGGTCGCGCCGGCCCGTTCGGCGGCGGCTGTGAACGCCGCGTGGCCGCTGTCCTCCAAGGCGGCGCGGGCGGCGGCGATCCGGGCCCGGGCGGCCTCGGCCAGTTCGGCCGGAGCGGGCAGCGGGGACGGCGCGGCGGGCAGCGAGGGGTGCGGGGCCGCGCGCAGGACGGTGCGCTGGACGGTCAGCGGGGCGTGGTCGGAGAGGCGGGCGCGCCGGGTGCGGCACTTGTCGATCTCGGCGGTGACGGTGCCGTCGAGGTCCGCGTAGGTGATGTCCCAGCAGATCTCGTTGGCGCTGCGGCTGCGGCGCCGCAGGTGGACGACGCCCTCCTGCGCGGGGGTGCGCCAGATCCGGACCGCTCCGAAGGCCGAGGGCAGGTAGCCGGCGGCTTCCCGGGTCGGCTGCTCGGCCAGGGCAACGGTGGCCTGGAGGGGGCCGTCCAGCAGCACGGGGTGGACGGTGTAGCCGTCGGCCGGGTGGTCGAGCCGGTACCGGGCGAGCAGTTCGCCGTCGCCGACGTCCAGGCTCCGCAGGAGCTGGAACCCCGGACCGAGCTCCAGCCCGACGCGGTGGCAGTGCTCGTAGTGGTCCGGGCCGGCGAGGGCGCGGGAGCAGCGCGCCTTGACCGCGGCGATGTCCAGCGGGGCGGGGGCGGTGCCGAGTCGCGTGCGGACCTGGGCCCGGGCGACCGGCTGGACCTCGGTGCCGCGGGTGTCCCGGGTGCTGATGGTCAGGGTGCCGTCGGTGGGGGTGACGGCGGTCTGGAGCGCGGCTCCCGCCGGGTCCGGCCACGGAACCGCGAACGGCCGGGAGATCTCCAGGTGCCGCACCTCCACCGGGCGGTCCAGCGCCCGCTGCCCGGCCGTGACCGCCATCTCCACGTACGCGGCGGCGGGCATCAGCACGCCGCCGCCGATCCGGTGGTCGCCCAGCCAGGGCACGAGCTGGGGTTCGACGCCGCCGTGCCACAGGGGGTGGGGGGCGGGCAGCCGTTCGCCGAGCAGGGGGTGGTCCAGCGCTCCGGTGCCGCTGGTGTGCACGATCAGGTCGTGCGGGGTGCCGTGCCAGTGCCGGTCGCGCTGCCAGGGGTAGGCGGGCAGGTCGGCGACCCGGCCGGGGTGCGGGAAGTGCGCCTGCCAGTCCACGTCGGCGCCGGCCGCGAGCAGGGCGGCGACGGCGGCGGTGGCCTCGCGCGGCCCGTCCCCGTCCCGGTGCAGCGTCGGCACGTACGTCAGGCCCGTACGGCGCAGGTACGGGCGCAGGACCGGGTGCGGCCCGATCTCCACGACGATGCCGATGCCCTCGTCCGCGAGCCGGCCCATGGCCTCGGCGAAGCGGACGGGCTCGCGCACGTTGCGCCACCAGTACGCCGCGTCGAGCTCCGGGCCGGCCAGCGCGGTGGCCGTGACGGTGGAGACGAACGGCACCCGTGCCTCGCCGGGGGCCAGGCCGGCGAGGGCGGCGCGCAGCGGTTCCTCGATGGGGTCCATGGCGCGGCTGTGGAAGGCGTAGTCCAGGTCCAGTTCGCGGAAGAAGACGTCCCGGGCGGTCAGGCCGGCGCCGAGGGCGGCCAGCGCGTCGGGGTCGCCGGCCACCGTGACGTCGCGGTCGCTGTTGATCCCGGCGATCTCCAACGCCCCGCCGAAGCGGGCCAGTTCCGCACGGGCCGCGTCCTCGGCCAGCCCGACGGCGGCCATGCGGCCCCGGCCCGCCGTGGTGGCCTGGGTGCGGCTGCGCTGGGCGAGCACGAGCGCCGCCTGCTCCAGGGTCAGCGCCCCGGCCGCGCAGGCGGCGGCCACCTCGCCGACGCTGTGCCCGGCGACCGCGGCCGGGCGCAGGCCCCGGGAGGCCAGCAGCGCGGTCAGGCCCCACTGCACGGCGAACAGCACCGGCTGGGCGATCTCGGTGCGCGCCCAGCGTGCCGCGGTGGGGCGCTCCAGCTCCTTGGCCACGGACCAGCCCAGATGCGGGGCCAGCGCGGCGTCGGCCTCCTCCACGGCGGCGCGGAAGACGGCCTCGCCCGCCATCAGGCCGGCGGCCATCCCGGGCCACTGGGAGGCGTTGCCGGAGTAGACGAACGCCACGGCGCCCCGCTCGGCCCTGCGGATGACGGCCCCGCCGGCCGGCGCGTCGGTGAACAGGTTCTCCAGTTCCCCGGCCGCCTGCCGCGGATCGGCGGCGAGCACGGCGGCCCGGTGCGGGTGGGCGCTGCGCCGCAGCGTGCTGGTGCGGGCGAGGTCGTAGTACTCCTCCGGTGCCGCTCCGCGCAGCCGTTCGGCCATCCGCGCGCTCAGCTCACGCAGCGCCTTGGGCGACCGCGCGGAGACCACCACCGGCACCGGCCGGTCCGCCCGCTTCGGCCCGGGCGGCACGGGAGGGGGTGGTACGACGATGGCGTGGGCGTTGGCGCCGCCGAAGCCGAAGGAGTTCACCCCGACCGCGGCCCGTGCCGAGCGGGGCAGTGCCACGGGCGTGACGGTGGGGGCCAGGCCGAGCGCGTCGAAGTCGATGTGCGGGTTGAGCGGCAGGGCGTGCAGGGAGGCGGGTGCGGTGCGGTGGCGGAGGACCAGGATCGCCTTGAGCAGACCGGCCATGCCGGCCGCGGGCTCCAGATGGCCCAGGTTGGACTTCACCGACCCGATGGGCAGCGGGCCGTTGCCGCGCCGCGTGCCGAGGGCCTGTCCGACAGCGCGGGCCTCGGCGGGGTCGCCGACCGGCGTGCCGGTGCCGTGCGCCTCGAAGTAGACCAGGTCGTCCGGTGCGATGCCGGCCTCCTCGCAGACCGCGCGCAGCAGCGCCTCCTGGCTCTGCCAACTGGGCAGTGTCATCCCGGTGGTACGGCCGTCGCAGTTGCTGCCGGTGCCGGCGAGGACGGCGTGGATGCGGTCGCCGTCGGCCACCGCGTCCGCCAGCCGCTTCAGCACGAGCACCGCGCCGCCCTCGGCCCGTACGAACCCGTCGGCCTCGGCGGAGAAGGCCGCGCACCGGCCGCGCCGGGACAGCATTCCGGCGTAGGAGAACCCGGCGTAGGAGAACGGGTTCAGGAGCACGTTGACGCCGCCGGCCAGGGCCACGCGGCTGGTGCCCTCGCGCAGTGTGCGGCAGGCGCGGTCCAGTGCCACCAGGGAGGAGGAGCAGGCCGTGTCGACGGCCATGCTGGGGCCGCGCAGGTCGAAGGTGTACGACAGGCGGTTCGCCGTGATCGAGAGGGTGCTGCCGGGCATGGTGTGCGGGCTGGTGTGGTCCTCCAGCATCGACAGGACGGTGCCGTAGGCCGGGTCGGAGACGCCCACGTACACGCAGGTGTCGGACCCGGCGAGCGCCTCGGCCGGCAGGGCGGCGTCGTCCAGGGCTTCGGCGGCCATCTCCAGCAGCAGCCGCTGCTGGGGATCGACGTGGGCCGCCTCCTTGGGCGAGATGCCGAAGTACGCGGCGTCGAAGGACGCGATGTCGTCGAGGAAGCCCCCGGCGGCGGTGTAGCTGCGGCCCGGTCGCACCGCGCCGGGATCGACGAGCCGGTCCTTGGGGAACCGGTCCGGCGGCATCTCCCCGACGAGGTCGCGCTCGTCCCGCAGCGCTGCCCACAGCCCGTCCAGGCCGGTGATGCCGCCCGGCAGCCGGCAGCCGATGCCCACCACCGCCACCGACCGGTCGTCCCGTCCAACGCCCATGCCCCGCCCCCCTGTTGCTCTGCCTGGCCGTACGAGCGGAAGGACAACTGCCCGGGTGGCGCGGCACCCAAGGCGGGGTTCACCCGTGGGTGTGGTCGCGGTCCACCACACGAGTGAACTCGGCGTCACGGTGCGTGACCGGCCGTTACGGTGGCGCGGTGCTCGAAGCCCCGCGTGCCCGCTTGACAGCAACCGCCGTCCACCTGCCGTCCCGCTACCGGACCATGGAGGAGATCCGGGCCGGGATCGCCGCCGCCGGAAGCCCCTACGTACCGCCGCCCGGCCTGCTCGAGGACATCACCGGCGTGCGTGGCGTCCATGCGTGCGAGGAGGGCGAGTGCGCCTCCGACCTCGCGGTCGCGGCCGCCCGCAAGGCCCTCGCGGACGCCGGCACGGCCATCGGCGAGGTGGACCTGCTGCTGTTCGCCGCCACCAGCCATGACCTGCTGGAACCGTCGACTTCACATCTGGTGGCCGCCAAACTCGGCGCCACCTGCCCGGTGTTCGACGTGAAGAACGCCTGCAACAGCGTCCTCAACGCCATGGAGGTGGCGACCGCGTTCATCGCCACGCGCCGCTACCGCACGGTGCTCATCGCCTGCGGCGAGGTGGGCTCCATGGTCACGCGCTGGCACGTCCCCGACCACGAAACCCTGTTGCGGGCCATGCCCGGCTACACCGTCTCCGACGCCGGCGCCGCCCTGCTGCTGACCGCCGGGCCCGCCGGGGACGACGACCCCGGGGTGCTCATGCTGCGGTTCGCCGCCGAGTCCACCGCCTGGAGCGCCTGCACCGTGAGCGGCGGCGGCACCATGCATCCTCGGGCCTTCGACGACGAGCATCTGACCATCCGGCTCAACGGCGATCTGCTGCGCACGACCGCCGTCGAGGGGCTGCCGTTCCTCCGGCAGTCGGCGGAGCGGGAGTTGGACGCGATCCGCTCCAGCGCCTTCATCGCCTTCCACCAGATCGGCATGGCCCAGTACCAGGAGATGGTCGAGGCGCTCTCGCTGCCCGCCGACCGGTGCATGCCCGCCGTGGCCGAGCACGGCAACTGCGCCGCGGCCTCCCTACCCCTGCAACTGGTCAAGGCGCGTGAGACCGACCGCATCGAGCCGGGCGACACCGTGGCGATGATCGGCCTGGCCAGCGGCATGAGCTTCGGTCTGGCGCTGGTGCGCTGGTGACCGCCGAGAGCCGCCGCCCGGCCGCCGGTCCGCGCGCCTCCGTCCTCCAGCAGCTGCTGCCCGGCTATCCCGCCCGCGAGCACTGGCGGCTGGTGCCGGCGACCGGCCAGCACTATCTCGACGTCGGCACGGGCGAGCCCCTGCTGTTCCTGCACGGCAACCCGACCTGGAGCTACGCCTGGCGCAAGCTGCTCCCCACCCTGGTCCCGCACGCCCGGTGCCTGGCCCCGGACCTGCCCGGCCTCGGACTGTCCCAGCACATGACACCGCCGTACGGTTCGACGGACCCCTACCGGTACCAACTGGACCACCTGGACGCCCTGTACGGCCATCTGGTCCGCGACGCGGGCGTCCCGCCCCGGGGGTGGACGTTCGTCGTGCACGACTGGGGCGGGCCGCTGGGTGTGGCCTGGCTGCTGCGCAACCCGGGCGTCGTCTCGCGCCTGGTGGTCCTCAACACCATCGCCTTCCCCTGGCCCGACGGCTACCGGCTGCCGTTCTACCTGCGCTGGATCAGGGACCATCGGCCGGTGGCGGCCGCGGTCCACGCCACCAACGCCTTCGCCCGGGCCGCGGTCCGGCTCGGCGTCACCCGGCGGCTCAGCCCCGCCGAGCGGCGCGCCTACCTGCTGCCCCACGCCCGCCGGGACAACCGCCGGGCGATCACGGAGTTCGTCCGCGCGATCCCGCGGGGCCCGGCCGACGCGGCCTGGCGGCTGCTCACCCCGCCCGACGGCGCCGACGGCCTCGGACGGCTGCCGATGCTCATCGGCTGGGGCATGCGCGATCCGGTCTTCACGCCGCCGGTCCTCGCCGAGTGGATCCGCCGGCACCCGCACGCCCTCGTCCACCGCTACCCCCGTGCCGGCCACCTGGTGATGGACGACGCCGGGGACGAACTCGGCGTCCACATCCGCGACTTCCTGCGAGGACAGCGATGACCGTCGCACCCGACAGCGTCTTCACCCGCCTGGCCCGGCTGACCGAGCACCCGCGGGCGACCGTCCTCGTCCGCTGCGCCGGCGCCCTGTCCGGGCAGGACGTGACGGCGGCCCAGCTGCTGGACGGCTGCCGCCGCACCGCCGACGCCCTCCGCGCGGCCGGGGTACGGCGCGGGGACAAGGCCGTGGTGATGACGCGGGACGCCTATCACCTCGTGGCGTGCGTCTACGCGTTGATCTCGCTCGGCGCCGTCCCCGTGCTGATCGAGCCGCGCGCCGAGGTGCGCCGCTGCCTGGACGAGATCGCCCCCGGCGTGTTCATCGGGGAGCCCCTGGCCCATGTGGCGCGGCGGGCCCTGGGCTGGGGCCGCGGCCAGGTCCGTACGGCCCTGGTCACCGGCCGCGGCCTCCCGGGCCGGCTCCTGGGGCGGAGCCTGCCCTTGGCGGTGCCGGACGGCAGCGGCCCGCTGCCGCCGGTGCCGGAACCGCGGCCGGACGACCTGGCGATGATCGCCTTCACCTCCGGATCCACCGGGCAGCCCAAGGGCGTGGAGTACCGCTGCGCCACCCTGGCCGGACAGCTCGCCGCCCTGGACGCCGTGCTGCGCGCCGAGCCCGGCGACGTGCTGCTGTCCTGCTTCCTGCCGTTCGCCGCGCTGGGCCCGCTGCTCGGGCTGACGACCGTCGCCCCGCAGGTCGACCATCTGGCCCCGGCCCGCACACCCCCGGGGTCCCTCGTCGGGCCCCTCCGGCGCCACCGGGCGACCCACGTCCTCGGCTCACCGGCGGTCCTCGGCCTGATCGCCGGCCACTGCGTCCGCCACGGCCTGACGCTGCCCTCGGTCCGCCGTGTGCTCTCCTTCGGCGCACCCCTGCGCCCGCGTCTCGCCGAGATGCTGGCGAAGGCCCTGCCGCCCGGGGCGGAGATCCTCAGCGTCTACGGCGCCACCGAGTGCCTGCCCGTCGCCGCGATCGACGCCCAGGAGTTGCGCGTGCGGCCGCCCGCGGGGCACGTCGGCACCTGTCTGGGCCGCCCCCTGCCCGGCGTCAGGGCGCGCATTCTCGACGCGGACGGCACCGGGCTCGGGGAGATCGCCGTCGCCGGGCCCATGGTCAGTCCCGCCTACCATGCCCGCCCCGACGCCACGCGCGCCGCGAAGTCCCTCGCAGACGGCGCCCTGTGGCATCGCACCGGCGACCTGGGGCGCCTCGACGGCGAAGGCCGCCTCTGGTACCTCGGTCGCTCGGCCCATCTCGTCATCGGCGAGGGCTTCGCCCTGACCACCGAGGACATCGAGGCCGCCGCCGACACCGCCGCCGGAGTCCGGCGCACCGCCCTGGTCGGTGTCGGAGCCGCCGGGCGGCAGCGGGCGGTGCTCTGCGTGGAGCCGGAGCCGGGCGCGCGGCGGGACGCGGTGGTGGAGGCGTTGCGCGCGGTCCTCGGCGACCATCCGGACGCCCGCCGCATCGCCACCGTGCTCTTCCACCCGCGCTTCCCGACCGACATCCGCCACAACTCCAAGATCGACCGTGCCCGGCTCGCCACGTACGCGGCGGGAGGCCGGCGTTGAGGGTCCTGGTCACCGGCGGGAGCGGGTTCCTGGGGCAGGAGATCTGCCGCCGGCTGGTCGCCCGCGGCACCGCCGTCTCCTCCCTCGGCCGCCGCCCGAGCCCTGCCCTGGAGCGCCTCGGCGTCCGGCACCACCAGGGAGACCTGGCCGATCCGGCCGCCGTCTCCCGGGCGGTCGCGGGCTGCGACGCCGTCCTCCACAACGCCGCGCTCGCCGGGGTCAGCGGTCCGCTCGCGCCGTACTGGCGGACCAACGTCCTCGGCACCCGCAACGTTATCGACCAGTGCCGCGCCCACGGGGTCGGCACGCTCGTCCACACGTCGACCGCGAGCGTCGTCTTCCGGCCCGGCGGCCTGGAGAACGCCGACGAGCGCTGCCCCTACCCCGACCGGCACCTGGCCGCCTATCCGCGGACCAAGGCCCACGCGGAAGCCCTCGTCCTGGCCGCCGACTCCCCCGGCCTGGCCACCGTCTCCCTGCGCCCGCACATCATCTGGGGCCCCGGCGACCCGCACTTCGCCCCGTCCCTGGCCCGGGCCGTGCGCGCGGGCCGGCTGCTGATGCCCGGCGACGGCACGAACCTCGTCGACACGACCCATCTGCACACCGCCGCCCACGCCCACCTGCTCGCCCTGGACCGGCTCCGGGAAGGCCGGCCCATCGGGGGCCGGGCCTACTTCATCACCCAGGACGAGCCCCGCCCCCTGCGCGACATCACCGCCCACTTCCTGCGCGCGGCCGGGATCCGGGCCACCTGGTGCGCCGTGCCGCGGCCCCTGGTCCGGGCCGCCGCTACCGCATGCGAATCCGCCCTGCGGCTGACCGGCCTCGCCCGCACCCACGCCCTCAGCCGCTTCCTCCTCGCCGAGCTGCTGGACCCGCACTGGTTCAGCGTCGAAGCCGCCCGCCGCGACCTGGGGTTCGAGCCGCCGATCAGCTTCGACGCGGGCATCAGGGCGCTGTCGGCCGCCGGGTGAGGGCGCGGGCCCGGGCCGCCAGGGCCTCCAGCAGGAGGTCCACCGCCTGCGGGAAGGAGCTGTCCGCCATCCCGGCCAGCTCGGGGCGCACCGCCGTGAGGGCCGGGTACGTCGCCGGATCCAGGTCCTGGTAGACGTCCCGCCAGGCGCGGTGGTCGGCCTCGCGCTGCTGCCGCGGGAGGGCGTGGAACGCCGCCTCCGTGGCGGCGTGGCTGAGGACGGTGTCGATGAAGGCCAGGTAGAGCCGTGCGGCGTCGGCCGGCTCGAAGCCCGCGGTCAGCAGCAGGCCGATCCCCGTCTCCACGGCACGGATCTCGTTGCGGCGCCGGGTCACCCGGTGCGCGGCCAGGGCGGCCGCCCGGGGGTGGGCGAGGTATCCCGCGCGGACCCTGAGGGCCATCTCGCGCAGCGAGGCCACCCAGTCGTCGCCGGGGACGAATCCGGCCATCGCGTCCCCGATGATCCGGTCGGCGATCGCGAGCACCAGGTCGTCGGTGCCGTGGAAGTAGCGGTACAGCGCGGTGGGATCGCAGCCGAGGGCCGCGCCGAGCCGGCGCACGCTCAGCGCCTCGGGGCCGTGCTCGCCGATCAGCCGGAGGGCGGTCTCCACGATCAGGTCCTCGGACAGCAGGATCCCCGAACGAGTGGGCCTGCGGCGCCGGCGCTCCTGCGGGACACGGGTGGACATGACCGGGGCTCCTCTCCTCGCACGTCTTCTCGCGCGTCTTCTCGCGCGCCGGGCACGAGCCGCTCCCCGCAGTGAACGGCCCCCGCCGCCTTACGTCAACAGGGTTGACCCAATGTGGACACCGGCTGTTCCATCACAGTCCCGCGCGGCTCTTCCCACCCCGGTCCCCCGAGGAGCCCTTCATGTCGTCCGCACCACCCCCGTCACGCCCCGCCCTGCGCCGTTCCCTCGGCGTGGTGGACGGCGTCGCCATCGCCGCGTCCAGCACCGCGGCCACCACCAGCATCGCCATCGGCATGGGCACGGTCGCCTCCGTGGTGGGCCTCCAGGCACCGGCGCTCCTGCTGCTGGCGTTCCTGCCGGTGCTCGGCATCGCCACCGCCTACGCCCGCCTGAACCGCTCGGAACCCAACTGCGGCAACGGCTATGTGTGGGTCGGCAGGTCCCTCGGCCCCTGGCCCGGCTTCCTGACCGGCTGGGTCACCCTGGTCGGCTCGATCGTCTTCTGCGCCTACACCAGCGCGATCATGGGCTCGGTGGTCCTGCTCTTCGCCAACCGGGCCGGTCTGCACAGCCTCGCCGGCGTGGCCCTCGATCCGACGTCCACCGGCGTCTGCACGGCGGTCGGGCTGGTGATCCTCCTCGTCGTCACCGCCCTGGCCGTCACCGGGATGCGGGCCACCACCCGGTTCCAGTTCGCGCTGCTGGTCTTCGAGTACGCGGTGCTGCTGGGCTTCTGCGGCTGGGCCCTGGTCACCGGCGGCCACGCCTTCTCGCTGTCCTGGTTCAACCCCTTCGAGATCTCCAGCGGCACGGCCTTCGCCCAGGGCCTGGTCCTCGCGGTGTTCTTCTTCTGGGGCTGGGACGCGGCCTTCAGCGTCACCGAGGAGACGAAGAGCCCCGGCGACGCGGCCCGTGGCGGTCTCATCGCCCTCTTCGCGATGCTCGGCCTGTTCCTCTTCGCCTCGGTCGCCTTCCAGCGGGAGATGAGCCTGGCCGAACTCGTCGAGAACGGCCCCCAGGCCCTCCCGTACCTCGGGGCGAAACTGGCCGCCGAGCCCTGGGCCACCCTGCCCCTGGTGGCGCTGATGTTCTCCGCGGTCGCCTCGGTGCAGGCGACCCTGATCCCCACGGCGCGCGGTCTGCTCGCCATGGGCCGCGACCGCACCATGGGGCCGCTGTGGACCCGGGTCCACCCCCGGTACGGCACGCCGGCCGCCGGCACCGTCGTCGTGATGTCCGTCGCCGCCGTGATCGCCCTGCTCGCCTTCGCGATCCCCAAGCTGAGCGACATGCTGCTGGCCGCCGTCAACGCCATCGGCCTGATCGTCGCCCTGTATTACGGCCTCACCGCGTTCGCCTGCGCCGTGCGTTTCCGCTCCGCGCGTCACGAGGGGCCGCGCGAGGCGCTGCTCGCCGTGGGCGTGCCCGCGGTGTCGGGGCTGGTGCTGCTGGGCCTGGGCGGCTATCTCGGATACTCCTACCTGACCATGAGCGACCACTTCGAACTCAGTCCGGACAACGGCTGGTTCATGTTCTCGCTGCCCGCCGTGATCGTGCTCTCCGGCCTCGTCATGGCGGCCGTCGCCAAGTACGTCCGGCGCTCGCCGTACTTCACGACCGGGCACGGCACCGACGCCGAAGCCCTGACCCTGCCGATGGACCGCACGGCGGTCTGACCCTCCCTGGAGCCCCTCCCCATGTCACACACCGCGGACCTCGTCCTGACCGGCGGCCCCGTGCACACCGTCGATCCCGCCCGCAGCCGCGCCACCGCCGTGGCCGTCCGCGACGGGCGGATCACCGCCGTCGGCCACGACGAGGTGCACGAGCTGATCGGGCCGCGCACCGAGGTCGTCGACCTCGCCGGGAAGCTGCTGCTGCCCGGACTCCAGGACGCCCACGTCCATCCGCTGGGCGCGGGCCTGGAGCTCGGCCGGTGCCATCTCGGTGACACGGTCGACCCGGACGAGTACCTGCGCCGGATCAGGGCGTACGCGGACGAGCACCCGGACGTCGAGTGGATCACCGGTGGCGGCTGGTCCCTGGAGGCGTTCCCCGGCGGCTCTCCCACCGCCGCGGCCCTCGACGCGATCGTCCCGGACCGTCCGGTCTTCCTGCCCAACCGCGACCACCACGGCGCCTGGGTCAACAGCCGGGCCCTGGAACGCGCCGGCATCGACGCCCGTACTCCCGACCCCGCCGACGGACGCATCGAGCGGGACACCGAGGGCAACCCGACCGGGATGCTCCAGGAGGGCGCGGTCCACCTGGTGGGCAGGCTGGTGCCGGATCCCACGCCGGAGGAGCAGCTCGCGGCCCTGCTGCGCGCCCAGGCCGTGCTGCACTCCCACGGCGTCACCGCCTGGCAGGACGCCATCGTCGGGACGTACGCCGACATGACCGACCCGGCGCCCGCCTACCAGGCCGCCCTCGACCGGGGGCTGCTGACCGCCCGGGTGGTCGGCGCGCTGTGGTGGGACCGGGAGCGCGGCGCCGAGCAGATTCCCGAACTCCTCGCTCGGGGCGAGGAGTTGAGCCGGGACCGGTTCCGCGCCGGGACGGTGAAGATCATGCAGGACGGCATCACCGAGAACCACACCGCCGCCCTGCTCGGCCCGTACCTCACCGGCTGCGGCTGCGCCTCGGACAACAGCGGGCTCAGCTTCGTCGAGCCGGGAGAGCTGCGGAAGTACGTCACCGAACTCGACGCCTGCGGATTCCAGGTCCACTTCCACGCGCTCGGCGACCGCGCGGTGCGTGAGGCGCTCGACGCCGTGGAGGCCGCCCGGGCAGCCAACGGCCACCGCGGCACACGGCACCACCTGGCGCACCTCCAGGTCGTCCACCCCGACGACATACCGCGCTTCCGGGCGCTGGGGGCGAGTGCCAACCTCCAGATGCTGTGGGCCGCGCACGAGCCGCAGATGGACGAGCTGACCCTGCCCTTCCTGGGCGCGGAGCGCGGGGCGTGGCAGTACCCCTTCGGCGATCTGCTGCGGGCCGGCGCGACGCTCGCCGCGGGCAGCGACTGGCCCGTCAGCAGCCCCGACCCGCTCCAGGCCATCCATGTCGCCGTGCACCGGATCGCTCCCGGCGCGCCCGAGGGCACCCCCGCGTTCCTGCCCGGGCAGCGTCTCGACCTGGGCACCGCCATCGCCGCGTACACGGCGGGCAGCGCCTATGTGAACCACCTCGACGACATCTCCGGCAGCATCACCGCCGGCAGGTCCGCCGACCTCGTCGTGCTCGACCGCGACCCGTTCGCGGGCCCGCCCGGGGAGATCGCCGACACCCGGGTCCTGCAGACCTTCGTCGAGGGCCGGCGCGTCCACGCGGCTCCCGATGCCTGACCCCGCGACCGGAAGTCCGTGGTTAGGGTCAGTCAGACCGGGAACGCGGTGCGCTGTCCGACCCCGAGGGAGGCCGGTGGCGCGATGACCGAGTACGAACGTTCACGGACGATGCCCGCACAGCCCGAGCAGGTCTTCGACGAGGCGGCGAACGTCGGCCGGCTGGACAGCTGGCTGCCGGACGCCCTGCACGTGCGGGCCGAGGACCTGCCCGCCGTCACCGTGCACGAGGACCGCACCGACGAGGACACCTCCGCTCTGCTGCGTGCCCGGCGCGAGCAGATGCGGCTCGAATGGGGCACCCGCGACCAGGGCGGCTACGCAGGCTGGCTCCAGGTCGCCGGCGTCGGCAGCGGAGCCAGTGAGGTGACGGTGCACCTGTCGTTCTTCGACGACAGCCACGACCCCGGCGAGCAGGCCGTCGGCGACGCCCTGGACACCAGCCTGAGGCGCCTGGAGGAGCAGGTGCGGCTGCGCGTGGACCACGCGGCCGGCTGAGCGGCGGAACGCGCATGGCACGCGTCAGGCAGTACGCCGTCGCGGCGTCCGGCCGGTGGACCGACGAGGAGGAGGGCCGGCGCCGCCTGCCCTCCGGGGAGGTGCACGCCTGGGTCGGGCCGGACACCGGGTGCGCCGCCAGTGCCCGCGCTGCGCCTCGGTCGCCGGACGCCGCGGCCCCGATGCCCGCCCGCGCCGGCACCGCACCGACCCCCGGCCGTGAGCGGCGGTCCACTGCACGTACGGACGGGTGAGGTCCGGTGGCCCGGGGCTCAGTGGGCGAAGGGCGGTGGGAAGCAGCCGGTCTCCAGGTACGGGCCGTTGGCCCGCGCCTCGAAGTTCGACTTCTGCACGAACGCCATGACACAGGCGTCGTCATGGACGCGCAAGCCGACCATCGCCCCCTCCGGCGTGACGTAACCGCCGTCCTGGTAGCGCGAGTCCATCGCCGTGACGGTGAGCGTCCCGCCGAGCCGCTTGCCGTCCTTGCTGACGCGCTCCTCCTCGTAGCCGAGCCGGAGCAGGGCCGTCCGCACCGACGCGGGGTCCCACTGGTGGCGCTCCCACAGCCGCTTGAGCACCGGCCTGATGCGGTCGGCCTCGCGCTCGGCGTCCTCCGCATGGGCGGGGGACATCTCGCCGGGTCGCCGGTGGGCGTTGTTCTCGTTGTAGTGCGGGGCCCCGTCTCCGGCCCCGGGCTCCACGTACGGCGAGGCTCCCGCGGCACTGGGCGAGGACGCGCCGGAGGCGCTGGGAGCGGCTCCGGCCGTCGCGTCCCGGGCGCGCAGCTCACCGCAGGCGGTGAGGGTGAGACCCGCGACGAGGACCAGGGCCGCGGCGGCGAGAGGCGCACGCCGGGCGGACGTTGAGGTGGACATGAGAAGACCCTCTCATCACGGCCCGCCGCCCGGATGGGTAGGCGCACCTGCCCGACTGAGTACGCGTACTCACGACGGCGGGCCCGGGCCGCCCGTCGCGGAGCCGGATCCGCCCGGCCGTGTACCGGCGTGCCGGGTCGGCCCGGGGACACTGCGGGGACGCTTTCACGCACCCGGGCCGGGGTCCGGCTGGACCGCTGATGCGATGCCGGCACGGGCCGCCTCCAGCTGGGCGGCGAACGCGATGCCGAGGAAGAGCGCGACGGCGGTGAGGTTGGCCCACAGCAGCAGGGCGATGAAGGCGGTGAGCGGCCCGTACACGGCGCCGAAGGCACCGCTCTCCTCGACGTACAGCGCGAGCAGCCAGGTGGCCGCAACCCACAGCAGCAGGTGCACGGCCGAGCCGAAGGCCAGCCAGGTGTAGCCGGGCTGCACGCGACGGGGCGACCAGCGGAAGATCACGGCGGAGGCCACCCAGGCCAGTGCGAGCCCCACGGGGATGTCGAGCGCACCCCACCACTGCGCGCCGCCCCGCCAGCCGGCGGTGTCCGCCACCGCGTCGCCCACGGCCTCGCCGGCGACGAGCACGACGAAGCCCAGCACCAGGGGCAGACCGGCGGCGAGCGCGAGGACGATCGCCCGCGTGTACTTGCGCGGGAAGGGACGGTCGCGCTCGATGCCGTAGATACGGTTGGCGCCGCGCTCGATCTGGCCCATGGCCGAGGCGAGGTTCAGCAGCGCGAAGCCCAGGCCCAGCCACAGGGCGAGCGTGCCCCAGACGTCGCCGTGGGCGGTGCGCCGCGTCCCCTCGAAGGCGTCCTCGACGATCTCCGCGCTGGCCCCCGGCACGATCCGGCCGAGCGTCAGCTCGATGACCCGGCCCACGCCCTCCGTGTGCACCGACGTGGCCAGCCCGACCAGCGCCACGGTGCACGGAACCAGCCCGACCACCACCTGGAAGGCGAGGGCCCGCGCGTTGGTGAAGCCGTCCGCGTAACGGAACCGGGTGAAGGAGTCGGCCAGCAGCCGCAGCCCCCCGTAGTGGCGCAGGGCGGTGAACGCCTCGTCTCCGGAGAGCTCGTCCCCGATCATGTCCCGGGTCTGCGGGACGTGGACGGCGGTTCCCATGGCGGACGCTCCCTTGTCGTTACGGCTGCTCCCTGTCCGGTTGCCCCGTGAACCTTCCCGTGCGACCTCGTCCTCGCCACACGGCCCCGGCGCCGTCCCCCGTTCGGCAGTTCCGGGCGGCGGCGCGGGGCCGGTCGCCGTGTCACTCCTCGTCGCGCAGCCGGGCCGCCAGGGAGACCAGCGGCTCGGTCTCCTCGGTGTGGCCCAGGGCGGTCAGGCGGGAGACCGCCGCGTCGAGGCGGGTGAGGGCGGGGTCGGGGCGCTCCAGGTAGATGCCCTGCACGGCACCCGCGAGGCGGACGCACTCGGCCCACTCCCCGGCATGGTCCTGGTCCGGTCCCGGCTCGCCGAGCAGGGCGAGGGCCTGGTCCAGGGCGGCCAGGGCGTCCTCGTACGCGCCCGCGTAAGCGTTGACCCGCCCGTGCTCGTAGGCCAGGGCTGTGTCGAGGGAGCGGCCGCGGGCCTCGTACCCGGCGGCGCGCGCCTCGTCCGCGATCCGGGCCGCGTCGGCGAGGTAGGCGCGGGCGCCGGCCAGTCCGTCGGGCCCCTGCTGCTGCGCCTGGAGGCGGGCGAGTTCCCGCAGGGAGTTGCTCAGGTGCTCGTAGCGCGGTTCCCGGGCGTGGGCGGCGAGCGCCTGGTCCGCGGCCTCGCGGGCGCGGCCGAACTCGCCGGACTCGCCGAGGAGTACGGCCGTCTCGGCGGCGATCATGGCGTGGCTGCCCGGGTCGTCGTCCCAGCCGGCCGACTCGGCCGCGAGGGCGACGAACTCGGCCGTGGCGGCCTTGAGGTCCTCCCCCGCGTGCAGCGCCCGGGCGCGGGTCAGGCGCAGCTGGGCGACGAGCCGGTCGTCCAGCTCTCCGGCGGTGACGTCCGGTTCGGCCAGCAGGGAGTCGAGCAGGGCGATGCTGTCCTCGACGCGGCCCAGGTCGAGGCTGAGCTGGGCCGCGTTGCTGTAGGCGCAGTACGCGTCCGTGCGGCTGCCGTGGCGAAGGTCCAGCTCCGCCGAGCGTGTCAGGTGCCGCAGTGCCTCGTCGGGGCGGCCCAGGTGCATGCAGACCTCGGCGAGTTCGCCGTGGAGGCGGGCGGTGCCGACCGTGCCGGCCGGCCAGTCGGCGGCCAGCCGCAGGGCCTCGGTCAGGTTCGCGTGCGCGGCCTGCGCGTCCCGGAGGCCGAGCTGGAGCCGGGCGCGCAGGCCGAGCGTACGGGGCAGGTGCCAGGCGGGGCCGTGCGTGTTCAGCCGGTCGAGGAGGGCGTCGATCTCGGTGACGGCGGTCGGCAGGTCGCCGGAGATGGCGTATGCGCCGGCCCGCAGCAGCAGGGCGCCGGAGATCTGCCCGGCGATGTCGTGCCGGGTGGCGAAGGCGTGCAGCAGGTCCACCTCGGCGAAGGCCGCGGCGGCGTGCTCCTCGCTCCCCGAGGTCTGCAGGCGCAGGCCGAGCACGGTCGCCCGCATCCGCAGCAGGCGGGACTCCTGCTGCGGAGCGAGGCCGGGCGTCTCCTCCTGCAGGCGGACCATGGCAGCGTGGGCGGCGGTCAGCGCGGCGGCCCTCGCCTCGGCCCGCTCCGCGTCCCCGGCGGGGCCCTCGGCGGGGATTTCGGCGGTGGCGAACAGGGCGCCGGCGCGGGCGACCGCGGCATGACCGGGCAGGCCGGCGTCGTCGTACAGGGCCGCGGCCTCCTCGTAGAGGGCGGCGCAGTCGGCGAACTCGTCCCTGTCGCCCGCCCGGCTCGCCTCGTCGGCCAGCAGGTCCGCGCGCAGTTGCACGAGCGGGCCGACGGCCGGGTCGTCGGGGTGGGTGTAGCCGCGGGCGGTGACGAGCGTGCGCAGCCGCGCCCAGCAGGCCCGTGCGTCCGGATGCCCCTGCTCCTCCAACTCCCTTGTACGAACGATGAGTTCGGGCAGCGACTCGGGGACGGCGGTGGCCGTGCGGGCGGCGGGCGCGGCGACCGGGGCGGCCGGGGCGACGTCGTCGAGTGCGCGGGGGCGCAGGGTCAGCTCCAGCGTGTCCAGGAGCGGGGCGCGGTCGAGGCGGGCCCGGCGGCGGTCGGTGTGGGCGGTGGTGCCGTTGCGGGCGTCGAAGCGGGCGGCGAGGTCGTCGGCGCGGCCCTGCACCTCGGCGCGCAGGGCGGCCGCCGTCCAGGTGCGGCCCGCGTATCCGGCGGCGGGCAGTTCGCCGTGGCCGAGCCCCTCGACGCGCTGGAGGAGGACCTCCACGCCGGTGAGGAAGTCGAGCTGGTCCAGCGGCGAGTCGACCTCGTCGAACAGGCTCCGGTTCTCGGCGAGCAGTTCCAGGCCGCGTGCCTCGTTGCCGGTCAGCGCGCAGAATTCCAGGTGCCGGCCGACCTCCCCGGACATCGACGGGTTGCGGCGGCAGCCGCGGTAGCCGGCGAGGTGCAGTTCGCGCGCCCGGTCGGTGCGGCCGGTGCGCAGCAGGGGCAGCAGCGCGTACGAGACGGAACGGGCCGGCTCCTCCTGGCAGGACTCCTGGCCGGCCAGGACGGGCTCCCAGGCGCGCAGCGCCCGCTCGTCGTCGCCCGCCGCGAGGTGGTACAGGGCCCGCTGGCAGGTCTCGCACGCCTCGCAGTCGCTGAGCCGGGTGCGGGTGCGGCCCGCCCACAGCTCGTAGGCGAGGGTGGTGTCCTCCCCGACGTGGGCGGCGAGCTGGTACGCCTGCCCGTAGTAGGGCTGGAGGCCGAGCCCCTCCTTCTCGTAGCGGTCGCGCATCTCCGTCAGCCACTGGCGCAGGCTGGGCAGCGGTATCTCGGGCAGCTGGCGCAGGGCGTTGGCCACCCACTTGAACCGCCAGAACAGCAGGTGCCGCAGATTCTCGGTGAAGACGTCGGGCTGCTCGTCGAAGAGGGTGAGCAGGCGCGCGAAGACGACGGGCGACTTGCGGGGTTCGGAGCCGTAGGTGTACGCCTCCTGGAGTTCGAGGAGCGTGCGGACGAGCGGCAGGGGCTGCGCGAACTGCTCGGCGGCGTCGACGAGTTCCTCGGCGATGACGGTGCGGGCGCGGCCGTAGGGGCGCTGTTGGTTCTCCTGGAGCGCCTGGTACAGCTCGTCGATGGTCTGGGGTGCGGTCGTCGGCATCGTCAGCTGTCCTTGCGGAGGGCGTGGGCGAGGAGGTCGAGGAAGGAGCGGTTGATGAGGCTCGACTCGGCGGGCCTCAGCGGGCGGCGGGACAGCATCGCGGCCTGTCCGTAGAGGGCTTCGGCGCTGGTGCGGGCCAGCTCGGGCTCGTCGATGGTGACGGCGGTGCGCACCAGCGGGTTGAGCTGGTTGAGGATCAGCTGGGCCCGCGGGGCCTCCTGGCGCAGGGCGCCGAGGATGTCGCCCCACAGGCCGCCCTCCTGCTCGCGGGCGAGCTGGGAGCGGGTGCGCTCGTGCCGGGCCTCGCGGCTGTCGACGAGGAGGGCGGGGGCGGAGGCGGGCTGGAAGGTGCGCAGCGCGACGTCGCAGTCGAAGACGGCGAGGGCGTCGCGGGCCTGGGCGAGGTAGGCCGCGGCGGCGAGTTCCGTCTCGCGGTCGACGGGGTCGAGGTGGGCGGTGAGGGTCGCCGGGTCGAGGTCGGCGACGGCGGTCTCGGGCCTGACCTCGGGCAGGCGGTGGACCAGTTCGCGGTCGTAGGTGTAGCCGCCGTTGACGACGCCGAGTCCGGCGGCCGAGGCGATCGCCGCGACCTGGCGGAACTCCTCCACGGTCGACGTCACCAGCACGGTGCGGTGGGTGCGCGCGAACTCGTCGAGGGTGCAGTGCCCGTCGGTGGTCTCGAACGGCAGCCAGGGCAGCAGCATCCGCAGGATCTCGTCGTCGTGCACGGCGAGGGACTTCACGGCCAGGTGGTGGGCCTGGAGGAAGCGGTGGAGCAGGTCCGGGTCGCTGGCGGCGGCCCGGGCGATCCAGGCGCGCAGCCGCTCGGCGAGGGCGTCGCGGACGGCGGCGAGGGTGTCGTCCTCGTACAGGGACTCCCGGGACGCCGTCGGGCGCAGGCTCTCGGCGTCGACGACGCAGCGGACGAAGAACGCCCAGTCGGGCAGGATCTCCTCGGCCTGCTCGGACAGCAGCATGCCCTTGACGTGCACGCGGTGGCCGTGGCGGCGCCCGGCCGGCACCGTCTCGGGCAGCACGCACGCGATGCCCTTGAGGCCAACGGCCGGCAGGTCCAGCTCGATGGTGTCCAGCGGCGTGAACCCGAAGACCTCCTCGCCGTAGGCGGCGAGGGCGCGGGAACGGGCGCCCGGGGTGGGGTAGGTGCGCGCCCAGGGGGCGGGCTCGGGGTTGACGGACGCGCCTGGGGCATCGCAGCTGGCCGTGCCGTCGTCGAAGGTCACCGGGTGGCGCAGCAGGGAGCCGAAGTGGCGGGCCAGCGCGTGCACCTGCGCCGGGCGGGTCCACTCGCCCGCGTCGGCGCGCGGTGTCAGCGTGACGGTGGTGCCGGGCCGGGGGCGGGCGGAGCCGGGCAGGGTGCGGACGGTGTAGCTGCCGTCGCCGCGCCCCCGCCACTCCACGGCGGGCGCGTCCGGGGTGCGGGCGGAGCGGCTCAGGACGTGGATCTCGTCCGCGACCAGGAAGCAGGAGAGCAGGCCGATGCCGAACTGGCCGATGAAGTCGCCGCGCTGCTCGGCGATCCGGTCGGCACGCTTGCTGCTGCGGCCGATCGTGGCGAGGAAGCTGTGGACATCGGCCTCGGTGAGACCGACGCCGTCGTCCTCCACGCGGACCACCGAGCCGTCGGCGTACAGGCGGACGCCGAAGGCGTCGGCGGGGGCGGCCGGTTCGAGGGCGCGGCGGGCGGTCAGCGCGTCCACGGCGTTCTGCATCAGTTCGCGCAGGTAGACGCGGGGGCTGGAGTAGAGGTGGTGGGAGAGGAGGTCGACGAGGCCGCGCAGATCCACCTGGAAGGTGCGGTCGGCGCCGGCCGGGTTCACGGCGGTGTCGGGCAGAGTCATCGGGCAGTCCGGGGCTGGGAGGGAGGGGCGACGGGGAGGGCTCGGGTGCTCGGGCGCTGGCCGCTCAGGCGATGGCGCTCAGGCCCGGCGGTGGGCGCGTGCGAACTGCTTCTCGGGGTCCCCGAAGTAGGTCCAGGGCCACTTGGTGTAGGCGCCGTCCAGCGTTTGGAAGACGCGCCGGACGGTGTGGCGCTCATCGGCCAGGGACAGGGCCATGGCGAACATGTTGAAGTCCTGCTGCCAGCCCGGGCGCCACACATAGGCCGGGTGGAGGATGCTGTAGTCCGCCGCCTCCCGCAACTGCGCCCGGATCTCGTCGGTTTCGAGGTAGTCCCCGCGGTCCGCCTCGACCCACTCCTCGATGTACGCCATGGCGATCACACAGCCGAGGCGGTGGCCCTCCGGGGCGCGGGCGAACGCCGCCTGGGCGAACGCCAGGGCCTGCCCCGGTTCGCCGCCCCACCGGGGCTGCAACTGCGACACCCACTCGACATGGGTCTCCAGGTCCAGCGGATCGCGGCGCAGGGCGGCGTCGAGCCGGGTCTCGTTGACGGCGCGGCCCAGCGACATGCCGCGGCCGGAGGTGAGGAGGCGGCGCCACGGCGTGACCCACTCCGGCCGCAACTCGGCGGCCTCGAGCAGCTGCTCCTCGGCGATCTGGAGCCGCTCGTGGAAGACCCGCCACTGCTCCTGCGTGACGTTCACGGCACGCGCGGCGGTGCGCGCCTCCCAGCCCCAGCTGATGTGGCGCGTCCCGGATATCAGCAGGGCCGTCGCCCGGTGCTCCTTGTCCTCCTCGACGGCCCGGCCGATCCAGTCCTGCACGCCGTCGAGGTCGGCGAGTTCGGCCAGGACCTGGTGGTCGCGGCCGAGATCGAAGGGGGCCAGCGCCTCCTTGACCGCCTCCCAGTCCCCCGCGTCGGCCGCCTCCACCAGCGCGAGCACCCGCGTGTCGCCGAGTGCGCGCAGCGTGTACGTCCCGTTCTTCTGCCTGCGCGGCACGGGAAGGGCGTGCGGATCCGCCACCGGTCTCTCCGCACCCCTGCCGAACAGCTTGCCGAACATGCCGCGCCCTCCCCTGGTCCCGCGTGATCGTCCGGTGCAGCATAAACGCCCCCGCGGACACCGCTTCCACAGGGTTTTCACCGGTGTCTCACGAGCCGGGCACGCGGCCGCCAGGCCCCGGGCGGCACCGGGGCGGCGCGCCGGATCCGCGTAGGCTCAACTCCGCTGTGCCGTGAGGGACTTGGAGGACGGGGGGACATGGTGCGTGACGAGTTGGTCCGGCCGGTGGCGGGACTGTTGAAGGGGCACGCCGAGTCGGCGCCGGAACGGGTCGCGTACGCCGACTCCTCGCGCGGCGTGACCTACGGCGAGCTGGAGCGCCGCACACGCGGGCTGGCGGCGTACCTCACCCGGACGGGACTCCGCCGCGGCGACCGCGTCGCGATCTGCCTCGGCAACCGGGTGGAGACGGTGGAGAGCTGCCTCGCCGTGCTGCGGGCCGGGATGGTCGGGGTCCCGCTCGATCCGCGGTCCTCCGACGCCGAGCTGGTCCACTTCCTCCTGGACAGCGGCGCCGCCTTCGTCATCACCGACGCCCCGCGCCTGGCACAACTGCGGCGCCTGGGACCGCCGTACGACCGCCTGGGCGTCCTGGTCGCCGGGACCGGACCCGTCCCGGAGGGCGTTCAGCTGTTCGAGCGAGCGGCCGAGAGCGACGGGACCGGGAGCGACGGGGCCGCCCAGATCGACACGCTCGACCTCGACGATCCGGCCTGGATGCTCTACACCTCCGGCACCACCAGCCGGCCCAAGGGCGTGCTGTCCACGCAGCGGGCCGCGCTGTGGTCCGTGGCCGCCTGCTACGCCCCGCTCTTCGGTCTCTCCTGCGAGGACCGGCTGCTGTGGCCGCTTCCGCTGTTCCACAGCTTCAGCCACTCGCTGGCGATCCTGGGCGTGACGGCCGTGGGCGCGAGCGCCCGGATCGCCGGGGAGTTCCCGGCGCCGGGCGGTCTGCGGCGGGAACTGCTCACGGCGTACGAGGGACTCGGCGGTCCCTTCACCATGCTGGCCGGCGTGCCCGCGACGTACCACCGGCTGGTCGACGCGGCCGGTGACGCCCCGCCGGCGCTGCGGATGTGCGTCGTGGCGGGTGCGCCGAGTGGTCCCGCGCTGCGCGCGGCCGTGGAGGAGACCCTGGGCGCACCGCTGCTCGACGCCTACGGCAGCACCGAGACCTGCGGCATGATCACGGCCAACCGTCCCCCAGGGACCCGGGTCGAGGGTTCCTGCGGTCCGCCCGTCCCGGGCGTCGACGTACGGATCGTCGATCCGGGGAGCGGCGAGGACGTCCCGGACGGCGCCGAGGGCGAGGTCTGGGTGCGCTCGCCGGGCCTGATGACCGGCTACCACGAGCAGCCCGAGGCGACGGCCGCCGCGCTGCGGGACGGCTGGTACCGCACCGGGGACCTCGGCCGCCGCGTCGAGCACGGCCATCTGACACTCACCGGCCGGGTCAGTGAGCTGATCATCCGGGGCGGCGAGAACATCCACCCGACGGAGATCGAGCAGGCCCTGCTGCGGTGTCCCGGCGTGTCCGACGCCGTGGTCGTGGGCGTGCCGCACGACGTGCTCGGCGAGGTGCCGGTGGCGTACGTCGTACCGGGTCCGGACGGGGTGGACGCCCGGCGGGTGCTCGCCGAGTGCCGGACCCTCCTGGCCGACTACAAGGTGCCGGCCGAAATCCGGGAGATCGCCGCCGTGCCGCGCACCGCCTCCGGCAAGATCGCCCGGCACGAGCTGGCCGTCCCGGTGCCGACCGCCTCCGCAGCGGCTCCGGCCGCCTCTCTCGCGGCACCGACCGCCTCTCTCGCGGCTCCGACCGCCTCCGTCCCAGTTCCGGCCGCCTCCGGCCCGGCCGGCACCGCGCCCGCCGCCCTGCGCGAGCGGCTCGCGTCCCTCTCCCCCGACGACCGGCAGCGCGCGTTACGCGCGTCGGTGCTCGCCGAGACGGCCGAGGTGTGCCGGCTCGCTCCGGACGCTCCGCCCGGCGCGGACAGTCCCTTCGCCGATCTCGGCATGACGTCCGTCGGCGCGGTCGAGCTGGTGGACCGGCTCGGTGCGCTGACCGGGCTGAGCCTGCCGTCGACGCTGGTCTTCGACCATCCGACGCCGGAGGAGGTGGCCCGGTTCCTGCGCGTCGCGCTCTTCGAGGCGGAGCCCGCGGGCGGCCCACGGCCGAGCGGCGGGCAGGTCCGGTCTCCCGAGGACGATCCCGTCGTGATCGTCGCCATGGCCTGCCGCTATCCGGGTGACGTCGACTCCCCCGAGGATCTCTGGGAGTTGGTGTCGCAGGGGCGGGACGCCGTCTCGGAGTTCCCGGCCGACCGCGGCTGGGACCTCGACGCCCTGTACGACCCGGACCCCGACACGATCGGCACGTCGTACACGCGGCACGGCGGATTCCTGCACCGGGCCGCGGAGTTCGACGCGGGGCTGTTCGGCATCTCGCCGCGTGAGGCGCTCGCGATGGATCCGCAGCAGCGGCTGCTGCTGGAGACGTCCTGGGAGGTGTGGGAGCGGGCCGGGATCGACCCGGCGTCGGTGCGCGAGAGCGACACCGGCGTGTTCGTCGGCGTGATGTACGGCGACTACGCCACCCGCCTCACCCGCCCCCACGAGCTGGAGGCGCACCTGGGCCTGGGCTCGACGGGCAGTGTGGCCTCCGGTCGGCTCTCGTACGTGTACGGTCTGCGCGGTCCCGCCGTCACGGTCGACACCGCGTGCTCGTCCTCCCTGGTGGCCCTGCACTGGGCGGCGCGGGCGCTGCGCTCGGGCGAGTGCGCACTGGCGCTGGCCGGCGGCGTCACGGTGATGGCGACGCCCAAGCCGTTCCTCGTCTTCAGCCGGCAGCGCGGGCTGTCACCGGACGGACGCTGCAGGCCGTTCTCGGCGGCGGCCGACGGCACGGCCTGGGGCGAGGGCGTGGGACTCGTGCTGCTGGAGCGGTTGTCCGACGCGCGGCGCAACGGCCATCCGGTCCTGGCCGTGCTGCGCGGCTCCGCCGTCAACTCCGACGGCGCGTCCAACGGGCTCACCGCGCCCCACGGCCCCGCCCAGCAGCGGCTGATCAGGCAGGCGCTGGCGGACGCGGGCCTGCGCGCCGGTGACGTGGACGCGGTGGAGGCCCACGGCACGGGCACCAGGCTGGGCGACCCCATCGAGGCGCAGGGCCTGCTGAGCACGTACGGGCAGGGCCGCGAGCAGCCGCTGTGGCTCGGGTCGGTCAAGTCCAACCTCGGGCACACCCAGGCAGCGGCCGGAGTCGCCGGCGTCATCAAGATGGTGCAGGCCATGCGGCACGGCGAACTGCCCCGGACCCTGCACGCCGACTCGCCCTCACCGCACGTCGACTGGTCCTCGGGCCGGGTGGAACTGCTGACCGCCCCGCGGCCCTGGCCGGCCGCGGGCCGACCGCGGCGTGCGGGCGTCTCGGCCTTCGGGATCGGCGGGACCAACGCGCACGTGATCCTGGAAGAGGCGCCGCCCGAGACGGCTGCTTCCCCGGAGCCGGCCTCGGCCCTGCCCGTTCCGTGGCTGCTCTCCGCCGCCGACGAGACCGCCCTGCGCGCGCAGGCCCGACGGCTCGCGGCCGAGGTGTCGAAGAGGCCGGGCCTGCGGCCCGCCGACATCGGCTGCTCGCTGGCCGTGTCGCGCGGCGCCCTCGCCCATCGGGCCCTCGTGCCGAGCGGTGACCGGACCCGCATGCTGGAGAGGCTGCGCGCGCTCGCCTCGGGCCGGAACGCACCGGGGGTCGTGCGAGGGGTGGCGGACCCGGAGATCCGTACGGCCTTCCTGTTCACCGGGCAAGGCGCCCAGCGCCCCCGGATGGGCGCCGGGCTGCGCGCCCCCTTCCCCGTCTTCGCAGCGGCCTTCGACGAGGTCTGCCGGCACTTGGACGACCGTCTCCCCCAGCCCCTGAGCCCGGTGCTGTCCGCCGAGCCGGGCTCACCGGAAGCGGCTCTGCTGGACCGTACGGACTTCACCCAGGCCGGGCTGTTCGCCTTCGAGGTGGCCCTGTTCCGGCTGCTGGAGTCCTGGGGCGTGCGAGCCGACCGCCTGGTGGGCCACTCCGTCGGCGAGCTGGCGGCCGCGCATGTCGCCGGCGTGCTCGATCTGCCCGATGCCGCGGCACTCGTCGCCGCGCGCGGCCGGCTGATGCAGGCGTTGCCCGTCGGCGGGGCGATGGTGGCGCTGGACGCTACCGAGGAGGAAGTCCTCGCGGTGCTGGTCGAGTTGGGCGCGCCGGTGTCGATCGCATCCGTCAACGGGCCCCGCTCGGTGGTGGTCTCGGGCGCGGAGAAAGCGGTGCTCGCGGTCGCGGCCGGCTTCGAGGCGGACGGCCGCAGGGCCGTGCGGCTGCGGGTGGCTCACGCCTTCCACTCGCCCCTGGTGGAGCCGATGCTCGACGAGTTCCGGCGCGTCGCCGGGGAATTGACCTTCCGGCCGCCGCGCATCCCGATCGTCTCCACCGTGACGGGCCGCCCCGCCGAGCCTGCGGACCTGTGTTCCCCCGAGTACTGGGCACGGCACGCCCGGCTGCCCGTGCGCTTCGCCGACGCCGTGCGGCGGCTCGCGGACGACGGAGTCCCGGCCTGCCTGGAACTCGGCCCGGGGCCCGTGCTCACCGCGGCGGCCGCCGACTGTCTGGGCGATGCGGCCGCGAGCGGCACCGTGCTCACCGTGGCCACGCGGGGCGGTACGGACGAGGCTGAGACGCTCCTGTCGGCCGTGGCGCGGCTGCACGTGGCCGGGGCCGCCGTCGACTGGCCGGCGGTGTACGCGCGTTCCGGCGCGCGACGGGTGGACCTGCCGACGTACGCCTTCCAGCGGCAGCGGTACTGGCTCGACGAAGCGCGCCCGGCGGCCGGTACCCAGGCGCTGCTGGGCCCGGCCTTCCCGGTGCCGGACACCGACCGGATCGTGCTGACCGGGCTGTTGTCCCTCGGGGCGCATCCGTGGCTCGCGGACCATGTCGTCGCCGGGCGGGTGATCGTGCCGGCGACGATGTTCGTGGAGATGGCCGTGCGGGCGGGCGACGCGGTGGGCTGCGGCGCGGTCGACGAACTGGTGATGCTGTCGCCGCTGGCCCTGCCCGGTGCGGCCGGGGTGCGTGTCCAGGTGGTGGTGGGCGCGCGGGACGACTCGGGCCGGCGGCCGGTGGACATCTACTCCCGGCCGGAGGAGTCCGCCGAGGAGGTCCCGTGGATCCGGAACGCCTCCGGGCAGCTGGGCCGGATCCCTGCGGCCGAGGACGAGCCGGCCCCGTGGCCGCCCCAGGACGCCGAGGCCGTGGATCTCACCGGGGCGTACGCCGCCCTCGCCGACGCCGGACTCGCGTACGGGCCCGCCTTCCAGGGAGTCGGCGCTGTATGGCGACGCGGCGAGGACGTCTTCGCCGAGGTCAGGCTGCCCGCGCCGCAGACCTCCGAAGCGGGCCGCTTCGGGCTCCACCCGGCCCTGTTCGACGCCGCGTCGCACGCGCCGCTGCTCGCCGCGCCCGCCGACGGGGGCGCGATCCGGGTGCCGTTCGCATGGAGCGGAGTGCGCCTGTACGCCTCCGGAGCCACCCACCTGCGGGTCCGGGTGACGCGGACCGGCACGGACACGGTCGCGCTCACCCTCACCGACCCGGCCGGCCGGCTGGTGGCCCACGTGGGCTCCCTGACCACCAGGGAACTCCCGGCCGTCCGGGCCGACATGACGAATGACGCGTCGGGTGACGTCGTACGACGTGCCCTGCTGCGCCCCGAATGGGCCGCCCTCGACCTTTCCGGCGACGTCAACGAGCGCGCCTGGGCGGTGCGCGGGCCGGACGAGCTCGGCCTTGCCGCGGTCCTGCCCGGCGCCGGGAAGCCGGAGTTCGTCGCCGTCACCGCCGTGGCCCGCGCGACGGACTCCGATCCACTGGTCGCCGTGCGCGAGCTGACCGGCAGGGTGCTCGCGACGCTTCAGGACCTCCAGGACGATCCCGGTGCGGCGGGCTCACGGCTGGTGGTGGTGACGCGGGACGCCACCGCGCCGGTGCCGGATCTGGCGGGGGCGGCGGTCTGGGGCCTGGTGCGTACGGCCCAGTCCGAGCTGCCCGGTCGAGTCGTCCTGGTCGATGTGGACGGGCGGCCCGAGTCGCTGCGGATGCTGCCCGCGGCCGTCGCCACCGGCGAGTCACAACTGCGGGTGCGGGACGGGCAGGTGACGGCCCCCGGGCTGGCCGCGGTCCGCGATGTCGCCGACGCCGGGGCTTCCTTCGGGGCGGGCGGCACGGTGCTCATCACCGGGGGCACCGGCGCGCTGGGCGCCGCACTGGCCCGTCATCTGGTCGCCGAACACGGCGTACGGCATCTGCTGCTGACCGCACGCCGTGGGCCGGAGGCGCCCGGGGCCGAGGAACTGCGCGGCGAACTGGAGGAGTTGGGGGCGCGGGTCGGCATCGTGGCCTGTGACGCGGCCGACCGTGCCGCGCTGGCCGAGGTGGTCCGGCGCTGCGAGCCGCCGTTGGCGGCCGTGGTGCACGCCGCCGGGGTGCTCGACGACGGGGTGCTGGACTCGCTGACCCCCGAGCGGATGGCCGCCGTGCTGCGGCCGAAGGCCGACGCGGCCTGGAACCTGCACGAACTGACCCGGGACATGGGGCTTTCGGCGTTCGTCCTGTTCTCCTCCGTCTCCGGTCTGCTGGGCCGGGCGGGCCAGGGCAACTACGCGGCCGCCAACTCCTTCCTCGACGCCCTCGCCCGGCGGCGCGCCGCCGAAGGGCTGCCGGCCCTCTCGCTGGCGTGGGGCCCGTGGGAGCAGGCCGGCGGCATGGCGGCGGGGCAGTCGCGGGACGTGCTCGTGCCGCTGTCCACGCGGCAGGGCCTGGCCCTGTTCGACGCCGCGGTGCGCACCACCGAGCCGGTGCTGGCGCCGGTCCTGCTGGACCGGGCCGTACTCCGGTCCCACGGGGGGCAGTTGCCACCGCCGTTGCGCGGCATCGTCCGTCCGAAGCGGCCGACCGCGTCCGGCTCAGTTGGTGCTACCGGGCAGATGCTGGAGCCGGGAGCCTGGCGGGCGCGGCTGGACCCGCTGCCCGCGAGCGACCGGCAGGCAGCGCTCGTGGAACTGCTGCGGGCCGACGTGGCGGCGGTACTGGGCTACCCGCACGCCGACGCGCTGCCGGCCGGCAAGTCCCTCACCGAGCTGGGATTCGACTCCCTGACCGCGGTGCAGATCCGCAACCGGATGAGCATGGCGCTGGGGCTCCGGCTGCCGGTGGCGGTGGTGTTCGAGCACCGCACGGCCGAGGACCTGGCACGCCACCTGCTCGGCCTGCTGCCCGATGTCCCGGCTGCCGCCGTAGCCGCTTCCGAGACCACGGACCCGGCCGCCGCAGCCGCCCCCGGCACCACCGAGGCCGAGCGCCCTGCCCACACCCTGTCCTCGCTGTTCCGGAAGGTCCGTGCCGCCGGGCACCCGCTGGCGGCGATGCACCTGCTCGTCACCGCGTCCTGGGCGCTGCCCACCTTCACGGCCGCGCAGGGCCGCGCGCACGCGCTGCCCCCGATCCGCCGCTCCCCCGGCCGCCCCGGCTCCGGAAGGCCGACGATCGTCTACGTCCCGGCCTACTGTCCCTCGCTCACGTCGGGCGGCGGGGACTTCCCTCGCTTCCACCGCGCCTTCCAGGACGACCTGGAGATCCTGGAGTTCCCGCATCCCGGTATCGGCGCCGGGGCCGCCGTGCCGGAGGACCGCGCCGCGCTGGCGCGCACGCAGGCCGAGAACGTGCTGCGGCACGTCGGCGCCGGGCCCTTCGTGATCGTAGGACGGTGCGCGGGCGGCAATGTGGCGCACCTCGTGGCCCACCGGCTGGAGCGCATGGGCCGGGCGCCGTCCGGTCTGGTCCTGCTGGACACGTACCACATCACGCCCGGCAACAGCGGCAAGGACTGGCTGCTGTCCCTGGCCGCTCCCCCGCCGCAGGAGACCGGACAGCCCGTCTTCACCGGGGACGACGACAGCGCCCTGGCCGCCCTGGGAGCCTACAACCGGATCTTCCTCGGCTGGGACCCCGAGCCGCTCACCACGCCCACGCTCCTCGTGCGCGCCCTGCGGCCCACGCCCGCGATGGCCGCCGCCGCGGACTCGGACGACTGGCGCGCGTCCTGGCCATCGGCGCAGGACGTCGTGGACGTCCCCGGTGATCACCTGACGATGATGCGGGACCACGCGGAGACGACCGCGTCGGCGGTCCGCGCCTGGATCGAGGCGCGCACGGCGAAGGCCGTCCAATGAGCACCGGGAGGCGTCATGACGGCCCCACCGGAGTCGACGTCGGTCACACCGGTCAGCAGCCGCCGGACCTGCTCGGAGCGCCCACGCCGATCTGGAGGGTGGCCGGGGCCGCGCAGCATCCCCCTCCTTCCCCTCCTTCGCCGTTCTGCGCGGCGTCGGGCTCGTCGAACAGGCCCGCGCCGCCGCACACGCCGGTCTCCGGCAGTGTCAGTTCCACGCGCTCGGCGGCCTCCTGGTCGCCCGCGAGTGCGGCGGCGATGGAACGGACCTGCTCGTGGCCGGTCATGGCGAGGAACGTGGGGGCGCGGCCGTAGGACTTCATGCCGACGAGGTACACGTCCTTCTCCGGGTGGGACAGTTCCCTCACGCCGTGCGGGTAGACCGTGCCGCAGGAGTGGACGTTGGGGTCGATGAGCGGGGCCAGTGCGGTCGGGGCCTGGAGGCGCTCGTCGAGGCCGAGGCGGATCTCGGAGAGGAAGGACAGGTCGGGGCGGAAGCCGGTGAGCACGATGACCTCGTCGACCGGGTCCAGGCGGCGGCCGTCCTCGGCGACCAGGACCAGACGGTCGCCGTCGCGTTCCACGGCCTGCGTGCGGAAGCCGGTGACCGCGCTCGCCCGGCCCTCCTCGACGGCGGCCTTGGCGCGCAGGCCCAGGGCGCCACGGGCGGGGAGCTGGTCGGCCTCGCCGCCGCCGAAGGTGTTGGCGCCGATGCCTCGGCGCAGGATCCACACCGCGTGCGTGCCCGGATCCTCCTTCGCCAGGTCGGCCAGGTAGGCGAGGGCGGTGAAGGCGGAGGCGCCGGCCCCGACCACCGCGGTGCGCCTGCCCGCGTAACGAGCCCGCACCGCCGGGTCCTTCAGATCCGGGACGCGGTAGGTGATGCGGTCGGCCGCGGCCTTCTCGCCGAGGGCGGGCAGGCCGCCGGCGCCGGCGGGGCCGGGGGTGGCCCAGGTGCCGGAGGCGTCGATGACGGCGCGGGCGAGCAGCCGCTCCTCTCGGCCGTCGGCATGGGTGACGTGGACGACGAAGGGCTGGGTCTCGCGGTCGGCGTCGACGAGGCGGTCGCGGCCGGCGCGGGAGACACCGGTGACCCGGGCGCCGGTACGGACCTTGTCGCCGAGGACCTCGGCGAGCGGCTGGAGGTACTGCTCGGCCCAGTCGCCACCGGTGGGGTACGTCGTCGGGTCCGGCCTGGTCCAGCCGGTCGGGGCGAGGAGCTTCTCGGCCACGGGGTCGGTTACCTCGCCCCAGGTGGAGAACAGCCGGACGTGTGCCCACTCGCGCACCACGGCGCCGGCGACCGGACCCGCCTCCAGTACCAGGGGCTCGATTCCCCGGTCGAGGAGATGCGCGGCGGCGGCGAGACCCACGGGTCCGGCTCCGATCACGGCGACCGGCAGCTCGGTGGTGGACGTGTTCACGGCGACTCCTTGCGTGTTTCGACAACTGTCGATGTCTTGTGCGGCCAGCATGGCACCTGCTTCGACAGCCGTCAACATAGACATCCATCGAAGCCGCTCTCCCGTCCCACCCTTGTTTCGACGTGTGTCAACATAGACGCATGTCGAATGCCAGGACCCTGCCGCTGCTGGAGCCCGACGGCCAAGGCGTCGTGCCGTGCTGCCCTCCGCTCACCGAGCGCCCGTTCACCGCCGAGGAGGCCGAGACGGCCGCGCGCATGTTCAAGGCACTGGGCGACCCGGTCCGGCTGCGGCTGTTCTCGGCGGTCGCCTCCCACGCGGGCGGGGAGGCGTGCGTGTGCGACATCTCCGACGTCGGTGTCTCCCAGCCGACGGTCTCGCACCACCTGAAGAAGCTGAAGGAGGCTGGCCTGCTGACCTCCGAGCGGCGTGGCACCTGGGTGTACTACCGGGTGGAACCGTCCGTACTCGCAGCGATGGGCAGGCTCCTGACGTCACCCGCCGCGGGCCCGGCCGGCGCCACCACCGGCAACTGACGGCCCTCCTCCGGATACGGCGGTTTCCCTCGACCCCCGGGCGGGGTGAGCGGCCGCCGGGCCCTCGCGTATCGTCAGCCGATATCGGAGCCCGTAAGACGATCGGCCGTGCCACCGAGGAGTGCGCCATGACCACATCCCCGACCGCCACCGGTATCCCCGACGAACTCCGGCGGCGGCTGGGCGTGTCCGACGCGGTGGTGATCGGCCTGGGGTCGATGATCGGCGCCGGCATCTTCGCCGCGCTCACCCCCGCCGCGCACGCGGCCGGGTCGGGACTGCTGCTGGGACTGGCCCTGGCGGCCGTGGTCGCCTACTGCAACGCCACCTCCTCGGCCCGGCTCGCGGCACGCTATCCGGCCTCGGGCGGCACCTACGTCTACGGCCGGGAGCGGCTGGGCCCGTTCTGGGGATACCTGGCGGGCTGGGGTTTCGTGGTCGGCAAGACCGCCTCGTGCGCGGCGATGGCCCTGACCGTGGGCGCCTACGTGTGGCCCGGCCAGGCCCACGCGGTCGCGGTGGCCGCGGTCGTGGCGCTGACCGCGGTGAACTACGCCGGGGTGCAGAAGTCCGCCTGGCTGACGCGCGCCATCGTCGCGGTGGTGCTGGCGGTGCTCGCCGCGGTGGCGGTCGCCGCGTTCACCTCCGGCGCGGCGGACGGCGCCCGGCTGGACGTCGGCTCGGACGCGACGTTCGGCGGTGTGCTCCAGGCGGCGGGGCTGCTGTTCTTCGCGTTCGCCGGGTACGCGCGCATCGCCACGCTCGGGGAAGAGGTACGGGACCCGCAGCGGACCATCCCGCGGGCCGTTCCGCTGGCCCTGGGGATCACGCTGGCCGTCTACGCGGTGGTCGCCGTCGCGGTGCTGACGGTGCTGGGGCCGCAGAAGCTGGCGGAGGCGACCGCGCCGCTGTCGGACGCCGCGCGGGCCGCGGGCGCGGACTGGCTGGCGCCGGTCGTGCGGGGCGGGGCGGCGGTGGCCGCGCTCGGCACGCTCCTGGCACTGGTGCTCGGCGTCTCCCGTACCACCCTGGCCATGGCCCGCGACCGGCACCTGCCGCACGTGCTGGCCGCCGTGCACCCGAGGTTCCAGGTGCCGCACCGGGCCGAGCTCGCGGTCGGCGCGGTGGTGGCGGCGGTCGCGGCGACGGCGGACGTGCGCGGGGCGATCGGGTTCTCGTCCTTCGGCGTCCTGGCCTACTACGCCATCGCCAACGCCTCCGCCTGGACCCTGTCACCCGAGGAGGGCCGCCCGGCCCGGGCGATACCCGTGATCGGGCTGATCGGCTGCGCGGCCCTGGCCTTCGCCCTGCCGGGAACCTCCGTCGTCGCGGGCGCCGCGGTGCTGGCCGCCGGGGCCGGGTGGTACGGCGTACGCCGCGTGACCGCCGCGCGCCGTACCCGGTGACGGTGCACGGTCGCCGGCTCTCAGACCTCGTCGCCGAGGACCTCGCGGGCGAGTTCCCGCAGGGCCCTGCGGTCTTCGGCCAAGGCCTCTTCCCCGGCTCGGGTGGCCTGGTAGACGCGGCGGGTACGGCCGTCCACGACTCGCTGTTCGGAGACCAGCAGCCCGTCCGCTTCCAGGCGGTGCAGGGTGGGGTAGAGGGTGCCGGGGCTGATGTCGTAGCCGTGTTCGGCCAGTTCCTTGGTCAGCCACGCGCCGTGGACCTCGCCCTCGGCGGCGTGGTGCAGGATGTGCAGCCGCACCGCACCCCGCTGGAACTCCCGCACCTGTTCCCCTCCCCGCCCCGCCGGGCTGTTCCGCATCCGATATCGGAACCGCAAGTCTAGGCGGTGTTCCAGGAGGGAGCGGTCCGGTCACACAGCCGGATCACGTGTCCGCCCGGCGGATCGGCAGGCCGTGCCGCTCGGCGGAACGGGCGGTGAACTTCCTGCGCCAGGCCAGCGACACGTAGACGAGCGCGACCAGCACCGGCACCTCGATGAGCGGGCCGACGACCCCGGAGAGGGCCTGGCCGGAGGTGACGCCGAAGGTGGCGATGGCCACCGCGATGGCCAGCTCGAAGTTGTTCCCGGCCGCCGTGAAGGCCAGGGTGGCGGTGCGGTCGTAGGCCAGGCCGATCGCCTTGCCCAGGGCGAAGGTGCCGAACCACATCACCGCGAAGTAGACCAGCAACGGGACGGCGATGCGGGCCACGTCCAGCGGCTGCGAGGTGATCGTCCTCCCCTGGAGGGCGAAGAGGATGACGATCGTGAACAGCAGGCCGTACAGCGCCCAGGGACCGATCTTCGGCAGGAAGCCGGACTCGTACGTCTCCCGGCCCAGTTTCCGCTCGCCGATACGGCGGGTGAGGAACCCGGCGAGCAGCGGGATGCCGAGGAAGATGACCACGTTCAGGGCGATCTTCCCCATGGAGATGTCGAGGTGCTCGCCGTGGCCCAGGTTCAGCCAGCCGGGCAGCAGGTCGAGGTAGAACCAGCCGAGCAGGCCGAACGTCAGGACCTGGAAGACCGAGTTGAGGGCGACCAGCACGGCGGCGGCTTCGCGGTCGCCGCAGGCGAGGTCGTTCCAGATGATGACCATGGCGATGCAGCGGGCCAGGCCGACGATGATCAGGCCGGTGCGGTACTCGGGCAGATCCGGCAGGAAGATCCACGCCAGCGCGAACATCACCGCCGGGCCGATCAGCCAGTTGACGACCAGCGACGAGATCATCAGCTTCTTGTCGCCGGTGACCGCGTCGAGCTTGTCGTAGCGGACCTTGGCCAGCACCGGGTACATCATGATCAGCAGGCCGAGGGCGATCGGCAGCGAGATGCCGCCGATCTCGACCTTGGCCAGCGCGTCGTTCAGGCCTGGGACGGCGCGGCCGAGGCCCAGGCCCACGGCCATGGCGAGGAGGATCCAGACGGCGAGGAAACGGTCGAGCGTCGACAGCTTCGCGACGACCGAGGACTCTTCGGCGGTCGCGGACGCTTCGGTGCGGGTCACGGGCAGGCCCTCTTGTTGTCGGCGGCGGTCCGGGCGGACTCGGCCAGGTCGGCGAACTGGCCGGCGAGCGAGGCGATGACGTCCGGGCGCAGCTTGTAGTACGTGTACCGGCCGCACGGCTCGGTCTCGACGACCCCGGCCTCGCGCAGCACTCTCAGATGGTTGGAGAGGTTGGTCTGCCGGGCGCCGGTCTCCTCCACCAGGTGGGTGGTGCACAGCGTCTCTCGGGCGAGCAGGGTCACGATCCGGAGCCTGAGCGGGTCGGCCAGAACCCGGATCAGGTCAGTGTCGACTGACGTCATCATGGGCTGATACTGTCACATCACCCTGAACTGATACCAGTCGGGCCTGATCTGCCGAGAAGGAAGAACCGATGCCCTCCTCCAGCCCGCTCGCCTCCGTGCTGTTCGTCTGCGTTCACAACGCCGGGCGCTCCCAGATGGCCGCCGGCTTCCTCCACCACCTCGCGGGCGACCGGGTCGAGGTCCGCTCCGCCGGCTCCGTCCCGGGTGACAAGGTCAACCCGGCAGCCGTGGAGGCCATGCGGGAGGTCGGCATCGACATCTCCGACGCCCGGCCGAAGATCCTGACCACCGAGGCCGTCCAGGCGTCCGACTACGTCATCACCATGGGCTGCGGCGACGCCTGCCCCCTCTTCCCCGGCAAGAAGTACCTCGACTGGGCCCTGGAGGACCCGGCGGGCAAGGGCGTCGAGGCCGTCCGCCCGATCCGCGACGAGATCAGGACCCGGATCGAGGCCCTGATCGCCGAGATCGACGCCGAGCAAGAGGCGTGAATCTCCAGTAGGACACACGGCCTCAGGACCTCGGAGCGGGCGGCGGGAACCGCGAGGCCGGTCTCCTGGTCGTGCCGGGGTAAGTCCCGTTGACACCTTCAGCCGTGTCGGGGCCGACGAAGCCCCCGGCGAAGACCGAGGTCCGCAGGAGAGAGCGTGCGCATGCCCCTGATGCCCGGCGCCGCTGCCTGCCCACCGTGACCCTTCGCCCTCCAGCAGTAGCCGTGTCCCTCGCGGTCACCGCGCTGCTCCCCACCGCCGGTCCGCCGCCTGCGACTCCGTAGCCGGGCGCTCCGGCTTTTTCCCGCCTTCCCGCGCGCCCGTCGTGATGCCGGGCGTGCCCGAGCACGACAGGTTTCTCTCGTCTTGTCCTCCTCCGCCGTGTCCCCGGCCGCGTGGCTGCGCGGCTCCCGACGTCCGTCCTGGCTGTCCGATCCGAAGGTGCTGCGCACCGAGGTGCTGGCCGGGCTCGTGGTCGCCCTGGCGCTGATCCCGGAGGCGATCTCGTTCTCGATCATCGCCGGAGTCGACCCGGCGGTCGGCCTGTTCGCCTCGTTCACGATGGCCGTGACCATCGCGATCGTCGGCGGCCGGCCGGCCATGATCTCCGCGGCCACCGGTGCCGTGGCCCTGGTCATCGCCCCGCTCAACCGCGAGCACGGCTTCGGCTACCTCGTCGCGGCGGTCATCCTGGCCGGCGCCTTCCAGATCGTCCTCGGCGCGGTCGGCGTCGCCCGGCTGATGCGGTTCGTGCCGCGCAGCGTCATGGTCGGCTTCGTCAACTCCCTCGCGATCCTCATCTTCATGGCGCAGGTACCGGAGGTGACGGACGCGCCCTGGGCGGTCTATCCGCTGCTCGCCGCCGGGCTGGCCCTGATGGTGTTCTTCCCGAAGGTCACCACCGTGGTCCCGGCGCCGCTGGTGTCCATCGTCATCCTCACCGTCCTCACCGTCGCGGCGGGGATCGCGGTGCCGACCGTGGGAGACAGGGGCACCCTGCCGTCGTCCCTGCCCGTGCCGGGTCTGCCGGACGTGCCGTTCACCCTGGACACGCTCACCACGATCGCCCCGTACGCCCTCGCCATGGCCCTGGTCGGCCTGATGGAGTCGCTGATGACGGCCAAGCTGGTCGACGACATCACCGACACGCGCTCCTCCAAGACCCGCGAGTCCGTCGGCCAGGGCGTCGCCAACATCGTCACCGGTTTCTTCGGCGGCATGGGCGGGTGCGCGATGATCGGCCAGACGATGATCAACGTACGGGTGTCCGGGGCCCGCACCCGGCTGTCGACGTTCCTGGCCGGCGCGTTCCTGATGGTGCTGTGCGTGGTCTTCGGGCCGGTCGTCTCCGACATCCCGATGGCCGCGCTCGTCGCCGTGATGGTCATGGTGTCGGTGGGCACCTTCGACTGGCACTCCATCGCGCCGAAGACGCTGAAGCGGATGCCGGCCGGAGAGATCACCGTCATGGTGGTCACCGTGGCGTGCGTGGTCGCCACGCACAACCTCGCGGTCGGTGTCGTCGTCGGCTCGATCACCGCCATGGCCGTCTTCGCCAAGCGCGTCGCCCACCTCACCGAGGTCACCGCCGTCACCGGCCCCGACGACTCCACCGTCGTCTACCGGGTCACCGGCGAGCTGTTCTTCGCCTCCTCCAACGACCTCGTGGGCCGGTTCGACTACGCCGCCGGCCCCGGCAAGGTCGTCATCGACCTGTCCGAGGCGCACATCTGGGACGCCTCCTCCGTCGCCGCCCTGGACGCCGTCCAGGCCAAGTACGAACAGCGCGGCAGGACCGTCGAGATCACCGGGCTGAACGAGCCCAGCGCACGGATGCACGGCACGCTCAGCGGCGAACTCGCCGGGTAAGGCGTCTCCCCCTTGCCCTACCTATCGAAACTCGATAGATTCCCATCGCGTTTCGATCAAAGGGGCAATGATGGGGAAGATCACAGTGCTTGCGCTGCGTGCCGTACTGGTGGCACTGCTCGCCGGTTCGGTGTTCGTACAGACGGTGATGGTCGCGCTGCTGGCCAACGGCATGGACGACGGCGTCCTCGCGGGCCGGCGCGTGCCGATCGCGCTGATCGTGGTCCTGGGCATCCTGACGGCCCAGGTCACCCTGGTCTGCGTATGGCAGCTGGTGACGATGGTGCGACGCGGAAACGTGTTCTCCGACGGCGCCTTCCGGTACGTGCACATCGTGATCGGCGCGTTCGTCGCGGCAGCGCTCCTGGTCTTCGCGCTGGGCGTGGTGCTGGCGCCGGGTGAGGCCGTGGCACCGGGCATCGTGCTCCTGCTGGGCGGGGTCTCCCTCGGGGTCTTCGCGGTCGCCCTGATCGTGCTCGTGCTGCGGATGCTGCTCGCCCAGGCCGTCGCGCGGGACGTCGAGGCGGCACGGATGCAGGCAGAACTGGCCGAGGTGATCTGATGCCGATCGTCGTCGACATCGACGTGATGCTGGCCAGGCGGAAGATGTCCGTGGGCGAGCTCGCCGAACGCGTCGGGATCACCCCCGCCAACCTGGCGGTGCTCAAGAACGGCCGCGCCAAGGCGGTGCGCTTCACCACGCTGAGCGCGCTCTGCGAGGTGCTGGAGTGCCAGCCCGGGGACCTGCTGCGCTGGGAGGCCGAGGACCTCGCGGACGAGGCCACGCCTGCGGGACGCCGGCTGTGAAACCAGCCGACATCCACAGCCTCGGGGCCACTGCCCGTACCGACGTCCTCGTCGTCGGCGCGGGACTGGCCGGCCTCCACACCGCCACGCTCCTCGCCCGGCACGGCCACGAGGTGCTCCTGGTCGACCGGCGGACCAGTCTCGCCGGCGCGATCCGCACCACGGGAATCTTCGTACGGAAGACGCTCGACGACTTCCCGCTGCCCCCCGAGCACCTCGGCCCGCCGATTCGACGGGTGCTCCTCTACCCCCCTGACCTGCGCCGCCCGGTCAGCCTGGTCAGCGCCCGCGACGAGTACCGCGTGGGCGACATGGCGCCCCTCTACACGGCGACGGCGGCCACCGCGGCCGCCGCCGGGGTGCGGATCGCGCTGGGCACGCGCTACGCCGGCCGTCAGGACGGCACCTTCCGCCTGGTGGGCCGCGACGGGCCGACCGCGGTCTCGGCACGGTTCGTCGTCGGCGCCGACGGAGCCCGCTCCAGCGTCGCCCGGGACCTCGCGCTCGACCGGAACCACCACCTGCTGGTCGGGGCCGAGGAGGTCTTCGATCTGCCCGGGCACGACGAGCCGCCGACCTTCCACTGCGTGCTCGACCCCACGCTCGCTCCCGGCTACCTGGCCTGGGTGATCAACGACGGGGAGCACGCGCATGTCGGCGTCGCCGGCTATGCCGACCGCTTCCCGGAGGGACTGCGCCAGGCGCTGCGCCGGTTCAGCGCGTCGGCGCCCGGGCTGGCCTCCGCGGACCGACCGGAAGCGGTGGAGCGGCGCGGCGGCCCGATCCCCGTCGGTGGCGTGCTGCGCCGGATCAGCTGCGCCGACGGGCTTCTGGTGGGGGACGCGGCGGGCGCGGTCTCCCCGCTCACCGCCGGCGGTCTGGATCCGTGCCTGCGGCTGTCGGAGTTCGCGGCCGCCGTCCTCGACGACGCGCTGCGGACCGGGCGGCCGGACGCCCTGTCCCCTTACGACGGTGCCGCGCTGCGCGCTCGCTTCCGAGGTCGGCTCACGCTGCGCAGGGCTCTGGCCCAGGTGCGCACACCGGCCATGGCGGCGGCGGCCTTCCCCCTGCTGCGCACGCCGCTCGGCCGGGCCGCGGCCGGCCGGGTCCTCTTCGGCGACAAGTCCTTCCCCACCCCCGCACGCAGATGACCACGAGCCCGCTGCCGGTCAAGGCGGTGCACAGGATCGGAATATCTGCGCGATAAGCCGGTCAACATCAGCCCAAACCGTCCGCCCCGCGCATATACGGCCGCTTACGCTCATGCCCTCCCATCTCACCGAAGGCAAGCAAGCATGAGCGATGGCCGCAGCGAATCCCCCTGGCCGGACGGCGAGTACGCCGCACACCGCGGCCGCGGCCTCCAGGAGGCAGCGCCCGCGGGCGGGCAGGCCCGGATGACGCGTGCGGAGATGCGCAGGTCCGCCCAGGCGGCGAACCGGGGGTCGGCGCGCCGGAAAGGCAGGGGCCCGGCACGAGGCGTCCCGGGGAGTGCCAGAACCTCGTCGCAGGGACGGCCCTCGGGCAGGCGGCGGCTCATCGACTATCCGCGGGCGGGCAGACGCGGCGTGCGGCGCTGGCTGCCGTCGTGGAAGCAACTGGCGGGCGTGTTCCTGACGGTGTGCGGCAGCCTGCTCGGTGCGGCGGTCTACGCGTACGCGACCGTGTCGATTCCCAGCGTCAATCCGGACACGCAGACCCAGGCGAACACCTTCTACTGGTCGGACGGCTCCCAGATGGCGGAAGTCGGCCAGGTCGACCGGCAGAACGTGACCCTCTCCCAGGTGCCCCGCTCCGTCCAGTGGGACTTCCTCGCGGCCGAGAACGCCTCGTTCTACACCGACCCCGGTGTCGACCCGGAGGGGATCCTGCGGGCCGTGTACCACATGGCGGAGGGCGGCGAGGTGCAGTCCGGGTCGACCATCACCCAGCAGTTCGTGAAGAACACGTACCTCAACCAGAGCCAGACCCTCTCGCGCAAGCTCGACGAGATCATGATCTCGTTGAAGATCGGCGGGAAGCTCAGCAAGCAGCAGATCCTCCAGGGCTACCTCAACACCTGCTACTACGGCCGGGGCGCCTACGGCATCGAGGCGGCGTCCGAGGCCTACTACGGCATTCCCGTGCAGAAACTGACCGTCAGCCAGGGCGCGTTCCTCGCGGCCACGGTGAACGCGCCCAGCGTGATGATGAACGCCGACGACCCGCAGCAGCGGGCACCCGCCCTGGCCCGCTGGAAGTACGTGCTGGGGCGGATGGCGGCCATCGGCAAGATCAGCGCGGCGCAGAAGGACCACTACCTGCGCGCCGGTTTCCCGACGCCCGAGCCGATGCGCGGGCGCGGCTCGATGGGCGGGCAGATCGGCTACCTGGTCCAGACCGCCGAGCAGTACGTCGAGCAGCACTCGTCGATCTCCGACCAGGAACTGAACCAGGGCGGCTACCAGATCTACACGACCTTCGACAAGCACCGGGTGGCCGAGCTGAGCGCCTCGGTGGCCGCGATGCGCAAGCAGCACCTCGACCCGGCCCACCGGGCGGCCGACCGGAACGTCCAGGTGGGTGCCGCCTCCGTCGACCCGACCACGGGCGCGATCGTCGCCCTGTACGGCGGGGACGGGTGGAACAAGGGGCACTACACCGACAACGCCGACAGCTCCGGCGTGCCGGTCGGCTCCACGTTCAAGCCCTTCGACCTCGCCGCCGCGCTCGACCACGGCGCCGTGCTCTCCCCCGGCCAACCGCCGTCCCCCATCACGCCGGAGAGCAAGTTCGACGGCGACGACGGCATCAGGATCAAGAACCAGCAGGGCCAGTACCTCCCGGACGGCAGCGACCCCACCGGCTTTCTGCACCAGCAGAACGACACGCCCACCAAGTGGGGTTACATCACCCTGCGCAAGGCCATGGAGCAGTCGGTCAACACCCCGTACGTCCAGCTCGGCGAGTACGTCGGCTACGACAACGTGGAGAACGAGGCGCTGGATGCCGGTCTGCTGCGCAGCAGCCTCCAGTACGACACGGCCGGCTTCTACATCGGCACCTCCACGCCCTCGGCCATCCGGATGGCCGACGCCTACGGCACCTTCGCCGACCAGGGCATCCGCCACCAGCCCTACTCCGTCACCAAGGTCCTGCACGCCGGCCGGCAACTGCCCGGGTTCCAGGCACCCGCCGGCGCCCGGGCCATGCCCGCCTCGACCGCGAACACCGTGACCGGCGTCCTCCAGGACGTCGTCAAGCACGGCACCGGCACCAACGCCCTCGCCCTGGGGCGGCCCGCCGCCGGCAAGACCGGCACGACCGACGACTACAAGTCCGCCTGGTTCATCGGCTACACACCGCAACTGTCCACAGCGGTCGCCATGTTCAAGGAGAACCCGAAGGACACGGGCCTGCAGTCGATGGCCGGGGTCGGCGGCTACAGCAAGGTCTTCGGCGCCGACATGCCCACCCAGGTCTGGCTCGGATACATGACCGCGGCACTCCAGGGCCGGCCGGTCCTCTCCTTCCCCGCCGCGCCACAACTCGGCAAGGGCGCGAACGAGAACGGCGCGCCCTCCGCACCCCCGTCGCCGTCCCCCAGCGCACCCACTGCCCCCACACCCACCCCGTCGACGCCCTCTCCCACACCGTCCCCACCGTGCGGCGACCTCCCCGGCGGATGCGGCTCACCCACCCCGTCGCCCTCCCCCTCGCAGACCGGCACGGACTCCACGGGTGGTCTCTTCGGCCCGGGAACCGGAGGCCGGGGGCAGGGAGTCGTCCCGGGGCCGTCGATGCGTCCGCAGCACTGAGGCTGGACCAACGAAGGGCCGCTCGGAGGGCCAACGGCCGAGCTCAGCCGGACGGCGTGCCCGAGGACCACACGCCGAACCACTGCTCGGCGCCGTACTCCTCGAACCGCGCCACCTCGGTGAACCCCAGCTTCGCCGCGAGGCGCATCGCGCGGTCGTTGGCGGTCTGCGTGGAGAGCACGACCGGCTCACCGGGAAGCGCGACGGCGAACCAGTCGAGTACCGCCGCGCACGCCTCGGCGGCGTACCCGCATCCCCACGCCTCGGGCAGGAACATGTAGCCGAGTTCGGTCTCCCCGGCATCCGGACGGACGTGCCCCGGACGCTCCGCGTCGCGCCGATCGAGCGTGACCATGCCGATCATCGCTCCGTCGAGCTCGACCACGAAGAGGCCGGGGCGCCGCCCGGGCACCTCGGGCACCGCGCGTTCGAGCTCGTCACGCGGTCGAGAGCCACCGACGTAGGTGCCCACCTCCGGCGACGCGAACAGCTCGATGAACGCCGCTCGGTCCCGGGCCTCCGACTCGCGGAGCACGAGTCGTGCGGTCCTGATCGGGGCTGGCGGCCAGGCGACGGCTCCGAGTTGAGTCATGGCGGGCAACCTATCGCACGCGCTTCGCCGACGAGGTCTGCTCAGCGTTGGGCCGGGCGGGCGCAGCGCACGTGTCCGGACGTGATTCCGTCCCTTGGCAGGGACAGGCCGAAGGCTCGTTCCAGTCCGGCGAAGAACAGCGCGATGCCGTCCGTCCAGTCGGTGGCCTCTTCCGCGCGGCGGATGTGCGGGTTGAGGAAGGCCAGCGGCGCGTTCGGGGCGAAGGGTGTCTCCCCCGGGGTGTACCAGATGAGTTCGTACATGTCTCGCCGTACGTCGCTGCTGTCCTCGAGCGGGAAGGGGTTCTGGTACACCCCGTCCTTGGTGTAGCTGAAGTTGTAGATGCCCCTGGCCATGGTCGCCGTCAGCGTGATCCGCTGCGCGGGAGGCGGGTCCAGGGTGCGGGAGAAGGCGTTGCGGAAGTCGTGGTAGCCCAGCCACGTCCACTCGCCGCCTTCTCCGAAGGCGAGCACGCGATGGAGGTCGTCCGTGCCTTCGCGCTCGTCTCGCTCCCGCACCTGATGCAGCAGCAGCCCGTCGGTGATGTCCTGAGCGTCGGCCCCGTAGGCGAGGGCGATCTCTTCGGGAGCGGGTCCCTTGATGAACTCGAGTACCGTGAAGGGCTGTTGATGTCTCCAGTCGTCGGCGATCCACGCTATGCCGTCGCCGACCGGGGGCTGGCGGGCGAGAAACTCCTCGAACGCGGCCGCCTGCTTCGGGTCCATGTAGCCCTGGCGGCCGATGCGCGCGTTGGTCTCGAGCCACTCGAGCTCGTCCACGGACCGTAGCTCGGCCACGATCACACGGTCCCGTGTGAACGTCATCCGCACCCCGTCGTTGTACACGTACCGCACGTATGAGCCCTGCCGCTCCGGGCCGACCGGGCGCTCCTGCACCGATCTCGGCCGGGGTCTCGGGCCGCCGTACAGGCGTTGCGCGAAGTGCTCCACCTCGGCCAGCTCGGCCGCCGGGAGGAGCACGCCCGTCGGCTCACCGCCGTCGGTGACGCGCACCCGCTCGCCCGTCTCCTCGACCCGGCCGACCAGGCGCTCGAAGTCCGTTAAGAGTTCGCCCATGTCAACGCTGTTCATATGCCCGGACACTACTGGAAGTGGCGTACGCCACGGTCCACAGCATGCCCGGGCTGTGCCTCCGGTCACACCGGCATGACCTTCTGCGATTTATTAGGACGTCCTAGTATCTCGGTAGCCGGTGTTCCGTCACCCCGCCCGAGAGGCCCCCCGATGAGCGATCTGCACAGTCCCGTGCACCCCGTCCGCCTGGTCACGGCGTCAGCGCTGTTCGACGGGCACGACGCGTCGATCAACATCATGCGGAGGATCTTCCAGTCGCAGGGCGCCGAAGTGATCCACCTCGGACACAACCGGTCGGTGCAGGAGGTCGTGGACGCGGTGATCGAGGAGGACGCGCACGGTGTGGCGGTCTCCTCGTACCAGGGTGGCCATGTCGAGTACTTCGAGTACCTGGTCGCGTCGCTGCGCGAGCGGGGAGCGGACCACATCCGCGTGGTGGGCGGCGGGGGCGGGGTGATCGTGCCCGAGGAGATCGCCCGGCTGCGCACGAGCGGGGTGACCATCTTCTCCCCCGAGGACGGGCAGCGGATGGGCCTCGCGGGGATGATCAACTCGGTGGTGCGGGACTGCGACTTCGACCTCTGGGACGGCAAGCCCACCGAGGCGGCTGCCGTCCTCTCGGGTGACCGGTTCGCGACCGCCCGGGCCATCACCGGCGCGGAACTCGGCAAGCTGCCCCCGGGGTTCCTGGACCAGCTGCGTGCCGCCGCGGCGGCTCGGGTGGTGCCGGTGCTCGGCATCACCGGCACCGGCGGCTCCGGGAAGTCGTCGCTGACCGATGAACTGGTGCGCCGGTTCCGTGTCGACCAGCAGGACAAGCTGCGCATCGCGGTGATCGCGGTCGACCCGACCCGCCGCCGGGGCGGGGGCGCCCTGCTCGGCGACCGGATCCGGATGAACTCCCTCGACGGCAACCGGGTGTTCTTCCGCAGCCTGGCCACGCGCGGCAGCCGTGAGGTGCCCGAGCACCTCTCCGCCGTGATCGATGTGGTCAAGGCCGCAGGATTCGACCTGGTGATCGTGGAGACGCCGGGCATCGGCCAGGGCGACGCGGCGATCGTGCCGTTCGTCGACACCTCGCTGTACGTGATGACGCCGGAGTTCGGCGCCGCCTCACAGCTGGAGAAGATCGACATGCTCGACTTCGCCGACGTGGTCGCGGTCAACAAGTTCGAGCGGCGCGGTGCCAAGGACGCCCTGCGCGACGTGAGCCGGCAACTCGTGCGCAACCGGGAGGCCTTCGACAAGAGGCCCGAGGACATGCCGGTGTACGGCACCTCTGCCGCGACCTTCAACGACGACGGCGTCACCGCGCTCTACCAGCATCTGAAGACGGCCCTGAGCGAGCGAGGACTGCCGCTGTCCCAGGGCACGCTGGCACCGGTCGAGGTACGCCACTCCTCCGGGATCCGGCAGGTGGTGCCCGCCGACCGCGTCCGCTACCTGGCCGAGATCACCGAGACGGTCCGCGCGTACCACGCCGAGACGGAACTGCTCGCCGAGGCGGCCCGGCGGGTACAGCGTCTGGACCTCGTCAAGGGCGAGCTCGTCGACTCCGGCGCCGACGCCGGCAATGTGGACGCGCTGCTCGACGACGCCCGCAAGCGCCTCCCGCACGACATCGCGGAGCAGATCGGGAACTGGCCCGCCGTCGTCGAGTCCTACTCGGGCGACGAGCAGGTCGTGAAGGTACGGGACCGGGAGATCCGCACCCGGTTGACCCGCGAGTCCTTGTCGGGCAACAAGATCCCCCGCGTGGCACTGCCCCGGTACACCGATCACGGGGAGCTGGTCCGGTTCTGGCGGCGGGAGAACCTGCCCGGGTACTTCCCGTTCACCGCCGGGGTGTTCCCCTTCAAGCGGGACGGCGAGGACCCGGCGCGCATGTTCGCCGGCGAGGGCGACCCGTTCCGCACCAACCGCCGCTTCAAGCTGCTCTCCGAGGGCCAGCCCGCCACCCGGCTGTCCACCGCCTTCGACTCGGTCACCCTCTACGGCCGCGACCCCGACGAGCGCCCCGACATCTACGGCAAGGTCGGCACCTCCGGCGTCTCGGTGGCCACTCTGGAGGACATGAAGGCGCTCTACGACGGCTTCGACCTGACCGCACCGACGACCTCGGTCTCGATGACGATCAACGGTCCGGCACCCACCGTGCTGGCGTTCTTCCTCAACACCGCCATCGACCAGCAGCTCGACCGGTTCCGGGCCGCCGAAGGCCGCGCCCCTTCGGCCGACGAGGCAGCCGAACTCCGCGCCCGCGCACTGGCGAACGTGCGCGGCACGGTGCAGGCCGACATCCTCAAGGAGGACCAGGGCCAGAACACCTGCCTGTTCTCCACCGAGTTCTCGCTGCGGATGATGGCCGACATCCAGGAATGGTTCATAGCTCACCAGGTCCGCAACTTCTACTCGGTGTCCATCTCCGGCTACCACATCGCCGAGGCGGGCGCGAACCCGATCAGCCAGCTCGCCTTCACCCTCGCCAACGGCTTCACCTACGTCGAGGCCTACCTGGCGCGCGGCATGCACGTCGACGACTTCGCCCCGAACCTGTCGTTCTTCTTCTCCAACGGCATGGACCCCGAATACTCCGTGCTCGGCCGGGTCGCCCGCCGGATCTGGGCCGTGGCGATGAAGAAGAAGTACGGCGCCAACGAGCGTTCGCAGAAGCTGAAGTACCACGTCCAGACCTCCGGCCGCTCGCTGCACGCCCAGGAGATGGACTTCAACGACATCCGCACCACCCTCCAGGCACTCATCGCCATCTACGACAACTGCAACAGCCTGCACACCAACGCCTACGACGAAGCGGTCACCACCCCCACCGAGGAATCCGTCCGCCGGGCCCTGGCCATCCAGCTGATCATCAACCGGGAATGGGGCCTGGCGATGAACGAGAACCCTCTCCAGGGGTCGTTCGTCATCGACGAGCTCACCGACCTGGTCGAGGAAGCGGTCCTCCTGGAGTTCGAGCGGATCAGCGAACGCGGGGGCGTGCTCGGCGCCATGGAGACCGGCTACCAGCGGGGGCGCATCCAGGACGAGTCGATGCTCTACGAGCAGCGCAAGCACGACGGCACCCTGCCCCTCATCGGGGTCAACACCTTCCGCAACCCCCAGTCGGACACCACCGAGCCCGGCGTCATAGAACTGGCCCGTGCCACCGAAGAGGAGAAGCTCTCCCAACTCGAGCGCGTACGAGGCTTCCAGACCCGCCACCACGACGAGGCACACACCGCGCTGACCGCCCTCAAGGCCGCGGCGGTCGGCGGGGACAACGTCTTCACCGTGCTCATGGACGCCGCCCGGGTCTGCACCCTCCAGCAGATCACCGAGGCCTTCTTCGAGGTCGGCGGCCAGTACCGGCGCAACGTCTGACCCGCCGACAACGGCCGCTCCGCTGGTCTGCCGTCAGGTCCACCCACTGACGCACGACGCCACCACGTTCGTGTTCGAGTACGCCGAACCCCGGCTGTTCCGGCATGATCCGGGCCAGTTCGTGACGCTGACCGTCGACATCGACGGCCGGCCGGTGCAGCGCTGCTACACCCTCTCCTCACCGCCCACCCGCCCCTTCCTGCTCTCGCCTCAAGCCGGGCGACACCGTGCGGGCACACGGCCCGCTCGGCGAGTTCACCACGGCCCGGCACCCGGCTTCGAAGTACCTCTTCCTGTCCGGCGGCGTCGGAGTCACCCCGTCCATGGCGATGGCCAGGACGCTGTACGACCTGGCCGACCCGGCCGACGTGGTGTTCGTGCACAGCGCCCGCTCCCCGCGCGACATCGTCTTCCGCCACGAACTCGACCTCATCGCCGCGACCGCGCCCAACATCCGGGTCGTCCACGTCTGCGAGGAGGTCCGCCCCTACGAACCCTGGGGCGGATACCGCGGCCGGCTGACGATCGAGACGCTCCGGCAGGTCGCGCCCGACTTCCTCGAACGCGAGGTCTTCACCTGCGGACCCGCCCCCTACATGGCCGCCGTACGGCGGATGCTGTCCGACGCGGGCCTCGACATGGACCACTACCACGAGGAGAGCTTCACCTTCGAGATACCGACCACGCCTTCGGACGCGGCGACCGCCACCGCCACGGGCTCCGGTTTCAAGGTCGAGTTCACCCGCAGCGACCGCACCTCGACATGCAGCACAACGGTGGTATCCGCCCCCGCGAGATCGCCCAGAACAAGATCCTCCTCTGCTGCTCGAAACCGACGGAAAACGTCGTGATCGACGCATGACCTTGCCCTGACACCCCGTGGCCGACGTGTGCTCTCGCCGCGTGCCGCCCGTCATGCGCCCGGGTCGCCGACCCCCCGTGTCCGGTGTTGTGATGGGTGCGGGAGAAAGGGACGGTGGTGGAGCGCGACCAGGCAGCCGGGCCCGGGAGGCCCGCTGCGGAAGGTTTCCGGCATGCCGAGCGGGCGGTCGCCGCGATCGGTACGACCCTCGACGCGCGTACGACGGCCGCCGAACTGGCCGCCTTTCTGACCGAGGAGCTCTGCGAATCCGCGACCGTCGAACTCGTCAGTCCCGACGAGCAGCTGACCGAACCAGGAGATTTCCTGCGTCGTGCCGCGACAGCCGGCCGACATGATCTTCTGGAGAGGCTGGAGAAGATCCAGCGCCCCGAGGACGTGCGCGTCCGTGCCCTGGACGCGGGCCACCCCATTGCCGCCTGCTTCACTCCGCCCAGCGGCGCCGGGCTGGCCGCCCTGGCGGTGCCGCTGCCGGCCCGGGGCCGGACCTACGGGGTGGTCCTCGCGCTGCGAACCGGTCGGCCGTTCGACGACGACGAGACGGCGACGGTCCAGCACACCGCCCGGCTGGCCGCCGCGCATCTGCGGCACGCCCACGAGTACCAGGAGGTCAATGCGCGGGTGTGGGACCTCCAGCAGGTGCTGCTGGCCGACCCTGGCCGCCCACACCCGAACGTGGAGCTGGCAACCCGCTACCTCCCCGTCGGCAGGAGCGCGCTGGTGGGCGGGGACTGGTGCGAGACCGTGCGACTGCACTTCGGCCGCACGCTGCTGGTCATCGGCGACGTGATGGGGCACGGGCTGGACGCGGCGGTCGACATGAACGCCTACCGCACGCTGCTGCGCTACGTCGCCGCCACCGACCTGCCGCCCCACCGCATCCTGCGCCGGGTGGACGCGACCATGTGCGAGGAGCGCGGGCGCCGCCCGGCGACGTGCCTGCTGGCGCTGCTGGACCCGGCACGCGAGACCGTCGCCTTCGCCAGCGCGGGTCATCTTCCGCCGGTCGTCTTCCACCGCGACGGCACCGCCGAGCTGGTCCCGGCCCCCGTCGGTCCTCCCCTCGGCACGGGGTTCGGCGCCTACGAGGTGGCTGCCGTGCCGGTCGCAGCGGACGACACGCTGGTGCTGTTCACCGACGGACTGGTCGAGCGGCGCGGCGAGGACATCGACACCTCCCTCGCCCGGCTGGCCACCCTCCGGGTACGCCCCGGCCAGCCGGTCTCCCGCCTGCTGGACGAGATCCTGGGCCGGCTGGGCGCTCACCAGGCCGACGACGACGTCGCCGCCCTCGCGGCCCGCATCCGGCACCGCGGCTCACCGTGAAACGGCGCCGGCACCACCGCCGAACGCGGTGGCGTCAGGACGCCGTCACAGCCAGTACACGGCTGAGTGCGCTGTCGGGGCGGGCGGTGAGTTCCTCCCAGGTTCCTTCCTCGGCGATACGGCCGGCTTCGAGGACGGCGATGCGGTCGGCGCGGCGGATGGTGGCGGGGCGGTGGGCGATGACGATCGTGGTGCGGTGTCCCTTGCCGAGCGCGGTGGCGAGTTGGGCGTCCGAGAGGTTGTCCAGGTGGGCGGTGGTCTCGTCGAGCACGAGGATCTCGGGCTCGGCCAGCAGGGCGCGGGCGAGAGCGATACGGGCCCGCTGGCCGCCGGAGAGGGTGGCTCCTCGCTCGCCCACGAGGGTGTCCAGGGCGGCGATCCGGTCGACGCCGCACAACCGGGCTGTTTCGGCCAGCAGTTGTTCGTCCGCATCGGGTGCCGAGAGGCGCAGGTTGTCGGCGAGGGTTCCGTGGAAGAGGGGGGTGTCCTGGCCGACCACGGCGACGGCACTGCGGAGTTGGGCGTCGGTCAGGTCACGGAGATCGACGGGGTCGTCTCCGTCGGGCATCAGCTGGACGGCTCCCGTGGAGGGGTCCCAGAAGCGGGCCAGCAGGTGGGCGCAGGTCGACTTGCCGGCCCCCGAGGAGCCGACCAAGGCGAGGGTCCGGCCGGCGGGAACCGTCAGGTCGACGCCGTCCAGTACGGGCAGGCCCCCGTAGTCGAAGCTCACCCGGTGCAGCCGGACGCCCAGTGGGCCCGGGGGAAGCGGGCGGGGTGAGGCGGGCGGCGGGGCGGGCGCGGGGGCTTTCAGGGCCGCGTCGACGCGGGCGGCCGCGGCGCGCAGTCCCACGGCCTGGCTCAGTGCCCGGGCCGACTCGGCGACCGGGCCGAGCACCGACAGGGCCAGTGCCATCGCCGCCGGGGCCCATGCGCCGTGCAGCCGCCCGGAGGTCACGGACTGGGCCGCGGCGGCCACCACGCCCAGGACGGCGACGACGATGAGGGCGTCACGGACGGCGGCGGCCGTGGCCTCCCAGGTGGCCTCGGCCCGCTGGGCCTCGCCCACCTTCCGGCCCTGTCCGGCGAGCCGGCGCCGCCGCTCGGCGAGTCCTCCGAAGGCGAGCAGCTCGCGCAACCCGTCGACGGTCTCCACGGTGTCGGCCGAGAGCTTCGCGGAGGCCGCCCTGGTGCGGGCTCCCCGGGTCGCGCGCCCGCGCGCCTCGGCGAAGGGTGCCACGGCGAGCACTGCGGCGACCGGCAGCACCGCCGCCGGCAGCCATGGCTCCACGGTGGCCAGTGCCGTGACTCCGCCGGTGAACACCACGCCGGAAGCGAGGAGTTGGGCCGTGGTGTGGGCGTAGAAGAACTCCAGGGCTTCCACGTCGGCCATCGCGGTGGCGGCCAGGTCTCCGCTGCGCTTGCCGGCCACCCGGGCGGGTGCGCTGCGGGCGAGCCCGTCGAAGATCCGCACGCGGAGTTCGGCCAGCACCCGGTAGGCCAGGTCGTGCGAGAGGTCCATCTCGTGCCAGGTCGTCAGGGCGCGTACGAGGACGAGGACGACGAGGGCGGTGACCGTACCGGCCGAGGGGGCGCGGTCCTCGATGACGGCGGTTCCGACGGTGTGCGCGGCCAGCGTCAACAGGGCTACCAGCGAGCCCTGTTCGACGAGGGCGGCGGCGCAGGTGCGGGCCATCATGGCGCGGTGCCCGGCGAGCGCGGGCAGCAGGGCGCGCAGCGAGCCGCGCGCGGGCAGGGAGTCGGCCTGGGTGCTGCTCATGCGGCGAGCCCTTCTTCATGGGTGCGGCCCGCCTCGACGAGCTCTGCGTAGACGCCTCCGGCTTCCACGAGGGCGGCGTGTTCGCCGACGGCGTCCACGCGCCCGCCGTCCAGCACCACGATGCGGTCGGCGTGCCGGACGGCGGCGAGCCGGTGCGCGACCACCAGGACGGTGCGGCCGCCCGCGGCGTCGAGCAGTTCGCGGACGATGTCCGCCTCGCGGCGTTCGTCGACCGCGCTGGTGGCCTCGTCGAGGACGAGGACCGGAGCATCGGCCAGCAGGGCGCGGGCGAGGGCGAGTCGCTGGCGCTGGCCGCCGGACAGGGTGGCGCCGCGTTCGCCGAGGACGGTGGCGTAGCCGTCGGGGAGGGCGATGATCTCGTCGTGGATGCCGGCGGTGCGTGCCGCCCGTATCAGCTCGTCGTCCGTGGCGGCCGGCCGGGCCAGGCGCAGGTTCTCGGCGATGGTGGCGTGGAAGAGGTACGTCTCCTGTGAGACGACGGCGATGCCCTGCGGCAGCGAGGCGAGCGCGTACTCGGACACGTCGCGGCCGCCGATGGTGATCCGGCCCCGCTGCGGGTCGCGATGGCGCAGGAGCAGGGCGAGCAGCGTGGACTTGCCGGCGCCCGACGGGCCGACGATGGCCGTGGTGCGCCCTGCCTCGGCGGTGAAGGTGACCCCGTGCAGTGCGGGAGCCGCCGCACCGTCGTACGTGAACTCGACGCCCCGGAAGCGCACTTCGGGCGGGGTCGGCCAGTACGCCTGCGTTGTTCCCGTATCGGGGACCGCGGGTTCGGCGGTACGCAGCGCCGCGAGCCCGTCCGCGGCCGACACGCCCAGGTACCCGGCGTGCCACTCGCGGGACAGGTCGCGGACGGGCCGGAAGCACTCGGAGGCCAGGAGCAGCACCAGATAGGTGCCCGTCGCCGTGGTGGATCCGGTGACGGCCGACCAGCAGCCGAGCAGCGCGGCGGCCACGACGCCGCCCTGGATGGCCAGATCGGTCAGGCCGGTGTCGACGAGCGACACGCGGAGCTTGGCGACGGTCGCCCGGTGCAGTGCCGCCGAACGCTCCTGGAGCCGTTCCCGGGCACGCCCGACGGCGCCCGCGGCCCGTAGGGCGGGCATGCCCTGCAGGGCCTCCAGGTAGTCGGCGCCCAGACCTTCGTAGGTGTCCCAGTGCTCCTTGCCGCGCTTGGCGAGCAGCCGGTCCCAGGCGCGCGGCCCGGCGAGGGCGAGCAGCAGGGCGGGGACGAGGCCGAGGAGTGCGCGCGGTTCGATGACGGCCAGGGCGGCGAGCAGCAGGGGCGGCACGGTGAGGGTGATGAGGAGCTGGGGCAGGTAGCGGGAGACGTAGGCGTCGACGCCCTCCACCCCGTCGACGAGTGTGGTGCGGACGGCCCCGGCGCGTGCGGTGGTCAGGTGTGCGGGTCCCAGCCGTCCGAGGTGGGCGAGGAGTTCGTCCCTCAGGCGCACCCTGACCTGTGCGCCGGCCCGGGTGGCGGTACGCCGCTGCCAGGTGCCGAGCAGGGCCCGGGCGGCGACGACGCCGAGCACGGCTCCGAGGAGGAGGGGGATCCGGTTGGTGTCGCCCCGGGCCACGTCGGCGAGGGCAATGGCGAGCAGCGCGGCCTGCGCGAGGTGGGTGAGGGTGACGGCGCCCTGCAAGGCGGCGGCCGCCAGCAGGGGGCGCCGGGCGTGCCCTGCGGCGCGGCGCAGCTCGGGGTGGACGATCACGGGGTCCTCTCCTCGGGATGGGTGGCGCCGAGGGCCAGGCCGTGGACGACCCAGTCCCTGCCGGGCGCGGCGCCGAGCGCGGCGCCCAGGTCGGCCTGCTGCCAGGAGCCGACGGGACGGGCTGCCAGCCCCTGTCGGACGGCGGCCACGTGGGCCAGGTGGACGGCGAGTCCGGCGCGCAGGTGTGCCCGGCGGATCAGCGGTGCTCGGGCGTCCGTGGGACAGCCGTAACCGAGCAGGACGGCGCCCGCCTCCGCGATCCATGCCTGGCCCGCGGCCCAGGCGGCGAGCGTCGGCCGGGCCTCCCCCGCGGCGAGTCGCCGCAGCGTGCCGTCCGGAGCCAACTCGGCGAGGTGGGGCTGCGGTTCGTCGACGGCCACGCACCAGGACAGCTCACCGCCGCTCGCGTCCACGGCGGTGGCGAGCAGCGCGCTCAGGGCATCGTGGGGCGGGGTGCCCCGCAGCGGTGGCGGGGCGCTGCGGCGGGCGAGCAGCTGGTCAGGTGTGGGCCCGTCCGGGCGAAGACGGTGCGCACCCTCGGGCGGGCCGAAGTGCACCGTGGCCAGGGGGTCTTCCGTGAGCCCGTCCAAGCGGAGTACGGGTTCCGCGAGGCCCAGCGCCCGCCCGGCGAGCAGCAGTGCCGCGGCGGCGTGCCCGGTGTCCAGGAGGATCAGCGGCCAGGCGCGGTGGCCGTAATGGGAGGTTGTGCGCCGCGGGGTGACGGAGAGTTCGACGGTCGCTCCGGGCGACGCCTCGTCGGGTCCGGGGCCGAGGCGGTGCACGCGGTGGGCCAGGGGGTCGTAGCCGTAGCGTCCGGGCGGCAGCGGGCAGTCGGTGCCGACGGCGAGTCGGGCGTCCACCGGGTGGAGTGCGCCCGCGGACGGGGCGGGCCGCAGCCGCCCGGCGGCGTCGGAGGCCGCGAGCGAGAGGCGGAGGAGCAGATTCAGATCGAGTTCCCCGGGGCCGGGCTCCGGCAGGCGGCCCGGCGGTCCCGGCCACGTGCGGACGGCACGGCCTGCGGGCGTGTCCGGGCCTGGCTGCTCGGGACGACGGGCGCGGGCGAGGGCGGTGACGAGATCCACGGGGCCCTCACATGTGGGGCGGAGGAGCCAGCGTGAAGTCCTCCGGCCCGGTCGGCGCGGTCGTACGCCAGCCACGTCCGACGGCGGCCTCGGCGAGACGCGGACAGCCGAAGTACCCGAAGGCGGCGGGCGCGTTGGGGATGAGCCCGGAGACGAGGACCCGGGCGACCCGCAGCGGGGTCTCGGCCACGTCCTCGGTGGTCACGTCGAACGTCATGACGCGATGGCCCCCGTCGCGGAGCGCGCGCTCGAGCCGGTCCCGGCTGCCGGACTCGACCGCCTCGATGGACACGACTCCGTGCGCGGGATCGGTGAACCGCCGTGCCTCGGGCGCCATCCGCTCGTCCAGCCACACCTGCACGTGCGCACCCAAGTCCCGTACGTGCTCGAAGTGTTCCCCGCAGGCATCGAGGTAGCGGCCGTCCTCGCGGTGGTCCAGGTAGAGGCCACGGGCGAGCAGCCCGGCCTCGACGGCCTGGAACACCCAGCCGTCGGGGTCGGTGAGGCCCTGGGTGAACACCCAGGTGTGGACGGCTTCGAGGACGGCCTTGCGGGCGGCCTCGGCCGGGTCGTACTTGCAGGCGAACCCGGCCGCATGGATGCCGAGCCGGGGATCACGGACGAGCGCGGCCATGCAGGGGGCGAACTCCGAGGGCATCTCGGCGAGCCATACGTCGAGCCCGGATCCGGCCAGGTCGTCGGTCAGACCGGGCACACTGGCCGGGTCGATGCCGCGGGTCGGGCCGTCGAGATGCCACCACACCTCCAGCGCGTCCCGCTCGACGATCTCCAGCAGACCGCGCTCGGCAGCGTCCTCGATCCCCTGCCCGGTGGCGATGCCCGCGTAGTTGAGGTGGTGGGTGCGGGGCAGCGAACGCAGGTCGCCCTGGCGCCAGTTGAGGTGGGTGAGCGCCACGGGCGCCCAGACCTCGGCCGTCTCCCCGCCGGGCAGCCGCTCCTGGCCGCGCGTCCACAGGGACGGGGTGTCGGGGGTGAGGCGGCGGTAGGGGAATTTGTCGCGGGCGTACTGCCAGTCGGCGTAGGCCGGCAGCTCGTCCGGCCCGTACAGCCGCAGGCCCTTCTCGGCCAGCTCGGCGGCCGTGGCACGCAGCGGCGCGTCGGGGTGGCCGGGCGGCGGTACGCGGTTGCCGCAGTACCGTTCGATGCCCTCGGCTATGGCGGCTATTCGGGCGCCCTCGGGGTCGCCGAAGGTGGTGCCGAGCGAGACTCGGTCTGCAGGCCACAGCCCGAGTTTGCGCGCGTCGGCGATCTCGGCGGTGAGCGCGGTGTAGCGGGGTGGCGCGCCCGCCGGGTGCTCGACGGGCTCGACCCTGCGGACGATGCCGCAGACGGGGTCGACGAGAGCTTCCAGCGGCAACGCCGTCATCGCAGGATCTCCTCTGCGGGATCGGTGGGAGTGGGACGGGTACGGAGCACGGGCAGCCGCAGCGCCACGCGCCCGGAGTCGACCGTGCGCCGGGAGGCGAGCAAGCGGGTGGCCGTGACCGGGTCGTCGCCGGTGTGGGGGTTACGGGCGTGGGCGGGGAAGTGGTGCCCGGCGATTTCGAGGCGGAGCCGCGTGCCCGCCGGCAGCCGCCGTGCGAGCCGGCCGAGCGCCACGCTGAACTCGGCGGCCTGCCCCGGGGGGTCCGCCCGCCGCACGACACCGACGGTCAGCCGCTCGGCCGTGCCGTCGGGTGTGACCGCGGCGAGCCTGGCGAACCAGTCGGCGGACGGTGTGTCGGCGGTGGCCCGCAGCCGCACCTCGGCGGGCCCGACGACGTCCAGCGGGCGGGGCAGCGGCGCGGTGACGAGCAGGCAGCGGTCGGGCGTGCCGTCGACGGGGACGGTCAATCCGTGGGAATTCACCGGGCGTTCGGGGTCGGCGGTGAAGGAGGCGCCGTGCAGCAGCCGTACGTTCGGACTGTACGGCTCTCCCTCCGTGTCGGCGGACATCCACAGTGAGCTGCCGCCCAGCCCGATCGCGCCGCGGTGCCCGTGTCCGAGTTCCCCGGCGAGGGCGAGGTGGGCCCAGCGGGCGTAGAGGTCGCCGAGGCTCGCCCGGTGTGCCGGCGTGGCGTCGGGTCCCGGGGTCGCGACGAGGCCGTGGCCCCAGGGGCCCATCAGCAGGCGCGGCGCGGGCCCGCCCCAGCGGTTCCACAGTGTGACGGTGTCCTCGGTGAAGTGGTCGTGGTGGCCGCCCACCGCGAGCAGGGGCATCGCGGCACCGCCTGCCCGGGAGCCGAACCGGCCGCGCTCGTGGTGCCGCCACAGGTCCGGCCAGGAGGGAAACGCGCGGCCCAGTCGCGCGGGGAGGTCGCTCACCGGCAGGTGGGCCAGCAGCCCGGGGTCGGCGGCGAGGGCCTTCTCCAGGGCCTCCTCGTCGGAGTCGCGCCGGTCGCCGTGGGCCGCCCACCACCCGGCGCGGGCCGCCAGCCGTTCCACGCCCGAGGGTTCGCGGGCCGTCTCTGCGGCGCCCAGCGCGGGCACGGCCGCGATGACGGCGTCGGGGCGGGCGCCCTCGGGCGCGTCGAGCGCCAGGGCGAGCGCGCAGTGCGCGGCGTAGGAGGCGCCCGCCGCCACCAGCCGGCCATCGCTCCAGGGCTGCCGGCGGATCCAGCGAGCGGTCGCCGCTCCGTCGGCGGCCTCGTTCTCGTACGGGTGCCACTCCCCTGCCGAGGCGTGCCGCCCCCGCACGTCCTGGACCACGGCGGCGAACCCGCGCCGCGCCCAGCCACGCAGCTCGGCGTGGTGGCGTCGCCGGTCGTAGGGCGTGCGGATGAGGACGGTTGGGAAGGGCCCGTCGCCGTCCGGGAGTTGGACGTCGGTGACGAGGCCCTCGACGGCCGTGGTGAACGGCGTCATCCGGTCGTCTCGGGCATCGGAGCGACCGCGGGGACGGGCAGGACGGGATGCTCGGTGACGGTCAGCGTGCGCAGGTCGACACGCCGAAGCCGGCGCCGGGCGGGCAGGCCGCCGCTGTCGGGGGCGCCGGTGGCCCACCGGGTGAGGTCGTCGGCGAGCAGGGCGGCGAGCAAACCGGCCGCGGGAGCCGTCAGGCGGACGGATCGGCCGGATATTCGCGGGCCGCTCCAGTAGGCGTCCAGCTCGCGGTGGGCGGGGGTGGCGGCGAGCCGGCGGGCGCGGACGTGGGCGGAGGTGACGTCACCGGCGGCGACCGCGAGGGGTTCGACGTACGCCTGCCAGCCCTCGCGGTGACAGCGCAGCCAGGCGACACCGCGCTCGGGCAGCCGGTCGGCCGCGTCCCACAGCCCTTCGGGCACGGGCCCGTCGAGGCACCACACGACGGCGGCGGGCTGTCCGTCCGCCGCTTCCCCGGGTGCTGCCGGCTGCGGCTCGGCGCCCTCGGCCCGCAGGCAGGCGGCCAGTGGTCCGGTCAGCACGGGGTCGCCCACCAGCCGGACGTCCCGGCGCTCGGCGGGCCACGCCGGACGCTGCACACCCTCCGTCAGGTATCCCGCGTCTTCGAAGGCACGGACGAGGCGGTCGAGTTCGGCGTCCGGCTCGCCCGTCGCCGCGCCGGAGAGCCTGGCGAGCAGCGCGTCCCGCTCCGTCTCGCCGGCCCGCACGCTGAGGAACTCCCCGTCGGCGGTTCGGACGGCGAGACCCCGCCCGGGCACGGCGACGACCTCGACTCCGGGTGCGAGCTGGCTGCGGGACACGTCGGTTCTCCTGTCGGGAAGGGCCGTGGAGGTGGGTGTGGGCCCGCCCGGAAGGCAGCGGGCGGGCCCACGGTCAAGAGCGACTAGCCCTTGCTCACTCCTCGTTGTCGTCGAAGGGGTTCTCGACGAGCGCGTTGGAGTGGGTGGCCGAGGCGTGGGCCAGCTGACCCGGGTCGGCGATCGGCGCGAAGACCTGCTCGTTCTCCATGAACTCTCCTTGTTCGCAAGGGAAGTGCGCGGCGTTCCGGTGAACGCCACAAGCAGAACTTAATGAATACGATTATCATTTGCTAGCCCTTGGAGAGGGTGATCCGGGTAACACACCGGCCAGCCGCCCTCGGGGTCCTGGCCCACCCGGCCCGCCACCCGGAGGACATCCGCCAGCAGTCCGGGCGTGACCACCTCCTTCGGCGGCCCGTCGGCCACCACGCGGCCGTCCCGCAGCGCCACGATCCGCTCGGCGAACCGGGCGGCGTGCGCCAGGTCGTGCAGCACCAGCACGACGGTGAGACCGCGCTCCTCGCGCAGCCGCACCACGGTCTGCAGCACATCCAGCTGGTGATGCAGGTCCAGGTAGGTGGTCGGCTCGTCGAGCAGCAGGACGCGGGTGTCCTGGGCGAGTGCCATCGCGAGCCGCACCCGCTGCCGCTCGCCCCCGGACAGCGCGTCGACGTCGCGCTCGGCCCAGTCCGCCACGCCGACGTCGCGCAGGGCCCGCCGCACCACGGGGTCGTCGCCCTCACGCAGCATGCCGAGCGGGCCCCGGGCCGCGTACCGCCCCTGCCGGACGAGCTGCCGTACGGTCATGCCGGGGACGGCCGGGGCCGACTGGTGCAGCAGCGCGACCCGCCGGGCGGTGGCGCGCCGGGAGAGCCGGGCGAGGTCGTCCCCGCCGAGCAGGACGCGCCCCTCGTCCGGCCGCAGCAGCCCCGCGGCAATCCGCAACAGGGTGGATTTTCCACACCCGTTGAGCCCGATGAGGGCGGTCAGCTCCCCCGGTTCGACGCTCATGTCGACGCCGCGCAGCACGGGTCGGCCGGGGTAGCCGAAGCGGACCCCCTCGACGCGGATCCCCACGGGCTCGGTCATGTTTCCCTCCGTCGGCATCAGAACGTACGGCTCGGCGCGCGGCGCACGACGACCAGCAGCAGCGCGGCCCCGAGGCAGGTGGTGAGTGCCCCGACCGGCAAGGTGAGCCGCCCGAAGTCCAGGGCGGCCGCCAGCAGCCGTGACAGCAGCTGCGCCGCCGCGTCCGACCCGCACACCACGGCCGCCCCCACCAGGGCGGCACCGGGCAGCGACACCCGCAGGTCAGAGCCGAACACGGCCACGGCGACATGCGGCACGAGCAGACCGACGAACCCCAGCGCCCCCACGGCGGCCACCGCACCCGCCGTCAGCGCCACCGCGCACAGCAGGGCCGAGGTCCGGGCCCGTCGCGTGGACAGCCCTGCGGCGGTGGCGAGTTCGTCCCCGCAGCGCAACAGCGTCAGGGGCCCGGCGAGCAGCCAGGCCGCGGCGCCCCAGGCCAGCGCCCAGGGCCACAGCAGGTGCCAGTGCTGCCACACCCTGCCCTCGGTCGTGCCGACGAGCCACTGCACGACGCTGCCCAGCTCACCCGGCGCGACCAGCAGCACCATGGCGGTGAGTCCGCCGAGCACCGCCGATACGAGGACCCCGTGCAGAGCGGTCTGTTCCGGGTCGCCCCGGCCGCGTCCGGCGAGCAGCCACAGCAGGGCGGCCCCGGCGCAGCCGCCCGCACAGGCGGCGACGACCACGGCGAGGGGCGACTCCCAGCCGGCGAGGCCGAGGGCGGTCGCGGTGACGGCCCCGAGCACCGCGCCCGGCGTCACACCCGTGACCTCGGGTCCGGCCAGGGGGTTGCGCAGCGCGGACTGCAGGACCAGGCCCGCGACGCCCAGGCACGCTCCCGCGCCGAGGGCCACCAGCAGCCGGGGTAGCCGGAGTTGGAAAAAGACGTGCCGTTCCGTCGCGTCGCCGCCTCCGCCGAGAACGTCCCAGACCACGGCCGGGGACAGGCCCCGCCCCGCCAGCAGTTCGGCGCAGGCGCACACGACGACGAGCGCGGCGAGCGCCCAGAAACGCCGGTTCATCGGGCCTCCCCTGCTGCGGCTGCCTCATCGGACTCTTGCTCATGGCCCTGCCCACGGGTCTCCGGGGAAGGGCCCTTGTCCGACGGCTCCGAGCGAACGGCATCGGAACCCTCCGCCCGTCGCCGGGCAGCCGGCCTCCGGTGGCCCGACCGGAGCAGGGCGACTCCGGCCGGCACACCGAGCAGAGCCGTCCAGGCACCGACCGGTGTCTCGACGGGCGCCAGGGCCAGCCGGGCCGGAATGTCGGCGACGACCACCACGACCGCGCCCCACGCCGCCGACCAGGGCAGCCAACGCACCGCGTCCGCAGTCGGGTTGAGCCGTCGCGCCAGATGCGGGGCGAGGAACCCGACCCACGCGACCGGCCCGCACACGGCCGTCACGGGCGCGATCAGCACGATGGCGATGGCCAGCGCGGCCAACCGGGCCCGCTGCGCCCGGACGCCCAGCGCCTCGGCGTCCTCGTCCCCCAGCCGCAGCACCGAGAGCACCGGCGCGCACAGCACGAGCGCGGGTGCCGCGACGAGCAGCCAGGGCCACAGCCCGGTGACGTCGTCCCAGGTACGGGCGGAGAGGGAGCCGAGCAGGTAACGGTAGATCAGCTGAAGGTCGAGCTGGTCGGCCATCACCATGAGCACGAGCAGCGCGGCCTGCAACGCGGCGGCGACCGCGGCACCCGTGAGCAGCACGGCGGACGGGCTGCGTCCCAACCCGGCCGCGAGCAGCGTGAGTCCGCCGCCGAGCACGGCCCCGCCGATCGCCAGCAGCGGCTGGACGGCGGCGGGGATGGACACCGCCAGCACCAACGGTGCGGCGACCCCGAACGCGGCTCCCGACGACACCCCCAGCATCTCGGGGATGGCCAGGGGATTGCGCAGCGCCTCCTGCAGCACGAGCCCCGCGGCACCCAGGCAGGCCCCGGCGGCCAACGCCAGCACCAGCCGGGGCACGCGCAGTTCGGTGACGACGATCCCGGCGAGGGTGGCGTCGGCGTCCCGCAGCGCGCTGGGCAGCTGGTACAGCGGCACATAGGGCGTGCCGAGGGTCAGTGCGCAGCCGGAGGCAAGGGCCACCAGTGAGACCAGCAAGGGCAGTTGCCACGGCACAGCGCTTCGCCCCCGCGTGGTCACGTCACCCGCTGCGGCCTTGGTCGCAGGGGGTGCGCTCACCGCAGGGCGGCCGTGGCCTCGTCGAGCACGATCCCCAGCGAGCGGGTGCCGCGCCCCTTGGCCCACACCTCGGAGTCGACCTCGTGAACGTCCCCGTTCTTCACGGCCGGGATCTTCCCCCACAGCGGGTTCTTGGCCAGCTTCTGAGACAGTTTGCCGTCCGTCTCGCCGAAGCTGATCGTCTCGGAGAAGATCACGTCGACGTCCGCCGCGAGGATCTCTTCGAGGCTGTAACTCCCCTCCACACCACGCGACTTCCAGGGGTAGTCGGCCAGCTTGGGGAACAGGCTGGCGGCCACGTCCGTCTCCGGGGTGGCCACGCCGAAGTTCTCGTCACTGCCGTAGATGACGATCGCGGTCTTGTCGCTCCTGGTCTGCTCGGCCTTGGCGAGCTTGGTGCGGAAGGTCTTCTCGGCCTTCTCGCCCTCGGCGGCACGGCCGGTGAGCGCGGCGGTATCACGCAGGTAACCCACGCTGTCCTGCCAGGTCTCCGGCTGCATGGGCCAGAACGTGGTCGCGCCCTTCAGCGCCGGGGCGAGCTTGCCGTGGGTGTCCTCCAGGCCGATCACCAGATCGGGCTTGTGGGAGAGGATCGCCTCCACCTCGGGAGCGATGAACCCGCCGGGAATGACGGCGACTTGCTTCGCCTTCTCCTCGCCCAGGAAGTCGGGATGTGCGAGAAGAGCGCTGTTCGTGGCCGTGGGGACGATGCCCAGCTCGGTCAGGATGTCGTCGCAGAGCGCGAAGAGGCAGACGATGCGCTCCGGTTCCTTCTTCAGGGAGATCTTGACGCCGTTCGCGTCCGTCACCTCCCGCGTGGCCTCGATGGGTTCGACGGTGACGTCGGTCTTGGGCCCGGCCGCGGCAGCGCGCTGCTCGCTCGCGGGTTCGGTGGACGCGCCGCATCCGACCAGGACCGACCCCACTACCGCTGCGGCGACGCAGCTTCGGACGAATCTCGACGGTGAGCGCAGCATCGATGCCCTCGCTTCTTCCTTGTTGGTCCCCAGACCCGGTAAACATACCTGATAATCGTTTTCAGTTGACCCTTTTCTGCGATGGAGGGACCGATGACCACGGCTCCACTGCTGCTCGTCTCCGACCACGTGGCGGGGCACCTCCATGTACTGACCGTGCCCGGCGGCACCGAGAGGGGCCGCCTGACGGGCCGCCACCTCTCCGAGCACGCCGGATTCCTGGCGCTGCCGGGTGGGCGGGCGGCTTGCGTCGACGACCGCAGGGGCGAGCTGCTGGTGCTCGACCCGTTCGGCCAGGAGCTGGTCGAGGCCGCGATTCCGGTCGCCGTGCCCGCCGAGCACCTCGCCGTCGACCCCTCCGGCCGGTGGGCGGCCATCACGACGGGCCTGGGCGAGAACGGCGAGCCGTGGTCGGATCTGCTGACGGTCGTCGACCTCACCACGGGGGACGCGGCCCGGGTGCGCACCCGCGTGGGCGAGCCGGGAGTGATCGTACTGGGCGGCGGGGACCCCCTCGTCGTCCTGCGGCACAGGGAGCCCGGCTCCCTGGCGGTCCACCGGTTCGCCGACCTGCTCGGCGCGCCGCCCGGCTGCCCGACGGCAGCACCGCACGCCCACCTCCCGCTGCCGGACGACGGACACGGAGACGCCCAATCCCCTGACGGCAGCCAGGTCTTCGCGGCCACCGGCGAGGGGGTGCACCGGGCGCGCCGTGCAGGAGACGCACTCGTGGCGGAGCCGGTGATCCCGTGGGGTTCCCCCGCCCGGGGCTGGTATCTGCGGCTCGACCCGCGGCGGCCGGCACTGTGGTCGACGCTGCGGGGCGGCCCGGCGGACCCCCTGCGCTGGCCGGAGTGGACGAACCAGGCGTGGTGCCACGACCTGGACGCCGACCGCACGACCCTGACAGAGCTCGGCCCGGGACTCGTCTTCCGGCTGGCCCTCGCCCAGGACCACACCGCCTTCACCCGCGTCCACCCGGACGGGGACGAACTGATCCTGCTGGACGCCGACGGCAAGACCGCCCACCGCGTCCCCCTCCCGGCCATGGACGGCGCGCCCCGCCGCGGCGGCACCCCCTGGGACGGCGTCCAGCGCCGGGCGGTGGCGGCCTCACCGGGCGCGGACTGGGTTGCCGTCACCCGCGGCGGCCACGGCGAGGTGCACCTCTTCGACGCCCGAACGGGCAGCGAGACGGCCCGCTTCACCCTGGACACGCCCTTGCACCACGGCGGCCACGCGATGCTGCGCACGCGGACCGACAGGGCCGAAAGCGACCCTCTGGGCCGGTGACAGCGCATCCGCAACGGACAGCGAGGCCGCACGCACGGTAGCCTGACACACTGTTAGTTATGGGATCCATTTTCATGTAGCGTTGGACGAGCGAGGGGGACCGCCATGACGGAGAGCACGGAGCACGGCGTACGTCTGGGAACCGTCCAGGAGACCCTGCTGATACCGCTGTACGGCCGGGCAGTGGAGAACCGAAAGCAGGACGCCGTCCTGCGCGACCCACGGGCCGAGGAGATCGTCGCCTCGATCGACTACGACTTCGGCCGTTTCGACAACCTGCCCAGCCTCATCGGCGCCGTACTGCGCACCAGCCTGTTGGACCGATGGGTGGCGGAGTTCCTCGCCGAGCACCCCGACGGCACCGTGGTGGAGATCGGCACCGGCCTCAACGCGCGCTACGACCGCGTCGACAACGGCCGGACCCGCTGGTTCGACCTCGACCTGCCCGACGTCATCGAGCTGCGCCGCACCTTCTTCGACGACACATCGCGCCGGACGATGGTCACCGCCTCGGTGACCGACGAGACGTGGGCCGACGCCGTGGCCGCCGAGAGCGACGGCCCGTACCTCTTCGCCGCCGAAGCGGTCCTGCCGTACCTCGCCGAACCGGACGTACGGCACGTCGTCGACCTGCTCGCCGAGCGCTTCCCCGGCGCGCTGCTCGCACTGGACACCGCCGGCCCCTGGATCATCTCCCACCAGGACGAACACGACGCGCTGAGCAAGGTCGAGGCCAAGATGCGGTGGGCCTGCGCCGACCCGGCCCTCCTCGCGGACTGGCAGCCGGGGACGCGGGTTCTGGCCTCCCACACACTCACCAGCCTGCCACCGCAGATGTACGACGAACTGCCGACCACCTACCGGGAGATGCTCTCCGGCCTCGCCGAACAGCGGCTGCCGCAGGTCGAGGAGTACCGGCTGACCCTCGTCCAACTGCCCCGTCCTGAGCGGCGTCGATAGAGCTTCAGTTATCAACGGCCGTCCAAAATCTCCCAAGAGTTGAAGAGCACTCCGCCCAACGTGGTGATGCGATAGGAGCGAACTGCGCGCCACTCGCCCCGGGTCAGGACCGAGGTGTCGACATCTGAGAGAGGCATGGTGAGCTGCGCGCGATTGAGCACTGTGAATCCCAGGTCGCCGAAGGCGGGGGCCCAAGGTGGCACTGCCGAGAACTCCTCGGTGTACCAGTTCCGGCGTTCCTGAGCGAACGCGATCCAAGGGTGGTGGGCGTGACACAGGATGACGCACTCGCCTGTGCCTTCGAACACCGTCGCGGCGTGAAACGTGCGCGGGTACGCCTGCTTCTCCAGCTCACCCACCTTGCCTCCGGCAGCCCGGGCGGCTGCGTACAGCGCGGTGCGAAAGGTCGAGAGGTCGGTCTCGGGAAGCGGGCCGTCCTTCGGGCGGGAGAAGCCCGACGCTCCCCGCGGAAGAGTGAAGCCTGCGTTCTCGTCGTTGACCATGTGCTCATCTTGCCCATGAGTACGCCGAGTTGCGGGCGTTCAATCTCGGAGGGAGAGCAGGAGACCGCCGAGGGCCAGGGACATCCAGACGGCCAGATAGGTGAAGGCGACGGCCGGGGACACGGCAGTCCGGAGCAGGCCGTAGGCGATGGCGAACGCCGCGACGCCGCCCGCCGGAACGAGCACTGGTCCGCGGCTGCCGAGCCGGTCGGCGAGTCGCCCGGCGGGGACCGAGGCGATCGTGGCGGCCCCGTTGTAAGCGGTGTAGAGGCCCAGTGCCATCGTGGTCGCGGTCTGTGTGCCGTGGCCGGGCGCGAGCAGATCGGTGGCCCGCAGGATCAGCAGGGTCGCGGCGACGTTGCCGGCGTCGAAGGCGGCAACCGACGCCATCAGTGTGCCGAGGTCGCCGCGTAGGACCGGCCGGATACGGATGCGCAGTGGCACCTTGTCGCGGCTGGTGGGCCGGGGAGTGTGGCGGATCGCGTAGATGATCGCGGCGGCGAGCACTCCGGGGAGACGGACAGCCCGATCGCCCACTTCACGCCGAGCCAGGCGACCTGGGCCGGCGCCAGGAGCGGGCCGAAGATGGCGCCGAGGTTGTCCATCATGCGCTCGAAGCCGTAGGCGCGGCCGTAGGCCTTGGCCGGGACGATGTCGGCGAGCAGCGCGTTGCGCGCGGGGACGCGCAGGCCGCGCGCGGTCCAGGCGGCGGCGCGCAGGACGCCGACCTGCCACACGGCGGTGGCCGCGGCGGCCGCGGCGGTCGCGGCGCCCAGGACGGCGGTCGTGGTGTAGCCGCCGACGGCGACCGCGCGGCGGCGGGCCGGGTCGTCGGCGAGCATTCCGCCGCCGAAGCGGGCCGCTCCGGCGAGGGCCGCGGCCGGGGCGCCGAGGGTGGAGGTCAGCAGCGACGGCAGCAGGGCGGTCGGGATCTCGTGGCCGACGTCGGCCAGGAAACTCGCGGTGCCGATCCCGCGGACGCCCGGGGTGCATCGCTCCTGTTCGGCGGTGGTCTGGCCGGCCGGCGACGGGACTGGCGCGTGGGCCATCCCATGAACACCCGGTACCGGCCTTGGCGGAAGCTGGATCCTCGACCACCCCTTCGCCGCCGGCCTGATGGCCGCCGTCTGCATCGGCCTGTACGCCGTCTTCAAACGCCGCGACCGACTCTGAGCACCTGCCTTGTCCGGCCTGCCTTGCCTTCAGAAGGCCGGTGCGGAATGCTCGGCGGCCTGGCTCTGGCGCCGCGCTCCGAGTATGGCGTCGCGCAGCCGTTCCTGAGCCATCGTCAGGCACGCGTAGACCGCTCCTTGGGCCGTCGACAGACCGATCAGGTGCGGACCCGTCCTGATCTCCGGCACCGCCGGAAGGCTCTGGTCGAGTCGCCTGCGCACCTCGGGAAGCACTTCGTCGACGAGCGGACGCAGGCGGCCCACGAAATAGACGGACTCGGGGTCCAGCGTCACGGCGACGACGCTGACGGCGGTGACGATCGCCGTGGTGAACGCCTCCAGCACGTCGGCGCGCGCTGCCTCGTCGTGCGGTTCCTGCCAGAGATCCTCGATGCGCTCCAGGTCGAGCCCCCGCTTGCGGGCGAACCGGAGGAGACCTCGGGTGCTCAGCAGCTCGTCGAGGACCTCGTCGCCGGCTCCGGAGGAGAGCACCCCGATGTCGCCGAAGGTGGGCGTGTTCCCGCGGGCGAGCTCGTGATCGGTGCAGCTGGCGAAGTTGAGTATGGTGCTGACGCTGAAGAGCGCGGCGTTGGTGACGGTGGCGTCGTTCGTGAGGATCCCGAGCAGGGACGCGTTGGCATCGCTGTCGAGGAGCACGGGGGCCTCGACCAGGTCCTCGATGGCTCGGTGGAGGTCAGAGCCCGCGAAGATCCGCATGGGTTCCGCGGGGCCGAAGATCTCCGTGCCGCCCCGGACCCGGCCGGGCACGGCGGCGACGATCTGACGCAGGGGGCCCTGCGCGGACGCCGCGGTCTGCTCGACCAGGTCGACCAGCCATCGTGCTGCGTCCCCGACCTCCTGGTGCTCGGCGGTGGGAACCGTCACGCGGTGGATCTCGCGGCCCCTCAGGTCGGTCACCAGGACACCGGTGGTCTGTGCGCCGAAACTGATCCCGACGACGTGCCCGGTCGTGCCGGGCAGATCCAGATAGGTGGACCGGCGGCCGCGGCCGGTGACCTCGTCGACCCCGCCGTCGACGACGAAGCCGTCGGCCCGCAGTTCCTCCACCGCTCTGGACACCGTGGCCTTGCTCAGGCCCGTCAGCTCGATGAGCTTGTTCCGTGTCAGGGGCGCGTGGGAGAGGAGCACGTCGAGGACCGACGCCTTGTTGTAGTCGCGAGAGGTGGGGTTGGTGGTCACATGATGACCATAGCGAGCCCGGTATGCCGATCGGGCTGGGACCGGCTTGGGCGTGATGATGGTGGTGGGCTTCGACTCGGTGACGCGAGGCTGTTCCCGTGCGCCCGTGGTTCTCACCCGGGCGGGCTGGGGCGGGTCCCTGTCCACGCCGTTCGCCGTGCCGGAAGGATCTCGGCTCATCTGTCATGCACTCCGAAGGGTCCCCGGAGCACTCCTGGGCAGCATCGCCGCACGGCGGCGCAGGCCAGGACGCTGGGGGGGTCGATGACCAACTGATTGTCGGCAGCGAGCATCGATCAGACGGTGGACCCCTCTGCGGTCAGCCGCCGCAACGCCGTTGACGTCGCCGGGCGGATCGCCCTGTGTGCAGGACGACTTGACCGCATGTCGGCGAGCGTACCACTCGCATTCAGCGCCTTTCCGCCGACGTCAGCGCACTACGGCGGGGCACCTCCCCAAGAAGTTTTTAGTTTCAGATTGGAACTGGAACTAAGAATGGTATGATCTGAACGCAGCAGCGAGCAACTGGTCTCGGCGGACCTCGAACGGCCTGACTCACGTCGTTCAGAGCGGCTGACGGCACTGGCAGGAGAGAGCAGCGACATGAAGTTCACCCCCTACTGGCTCGACACCGCTCCCCAGGGTCCGGACAGATCCAGGACCGACATCGGCGGGCGCGTCGACGTGGCGATCATCGGAGCCGGCCTGACCGGCCTCTCGGCGGCACTTCACCTGGCGCGCAAGGGCGCCAACGTGCACGTCTTCGAGAAGGAGACGGTCGGCTTCGGCGCGTCGGGGCGCAACGGCGGCATGGCCACCCTCGGCATGTCGATCGGATTCCGCTCCGCGATCTCCCGGTACGGCTTCGACACCGCGAAGCAGTACCTGCTGGCCTACCACGACGCGGTCGACACGATCGAGAACCTCGTCAAGGAAGAGGGCATCGACTGCGACTTCGCCCGCACGGGCAAGCTGAACCTGGCGTCCAAACCGGCCCACTTCGAGGGTCTGCGCAAGACCCACGAGATCATGTCCGGCCGGCTCGGGATCGAGACCCGTCTGATTTCCAAGAGCGAGCTCCACACCGAGATCGGCTCCGACCTCTACCACGGCGGGATGGTCGACGCCAGGAGCGCCGGACTGCACGTCGGCAAGTTCACCAAGGGGCTGGCCGAGGCCGCCGCGCGGATCGGCGTCACCATCCACGAGAAGGCACCGGTCGAGAAGGTCAAGCGGCTGGGTGGCACGCGACATGAGCTGGTCACCCCGCGCGGCACCGTCCGCGCCGACCAGGTGCTCGTCGCGACCAGCGGCTACACCCGCCGGCCGTTCCGCTGGCAGCAGGTGCGGATCGCGCCCGTCGGCAGCTTCATCATCGTGACCGAGCCACTGGGCAAGGACGTCTGCGACCTGCTGCTGCCGAACCGGCGGATGGCATCGACGTCCCTGAACCTGCTGAACTACTTCCGCATCACTCCCGACCAGCGGCTGCTGTTCGGCGGCCGCGCCCGGTTCGCCATGTCCAACCAGCAGTCGGACGCGAAGAGCGGGCGCATCCTGCACAAGGCGATGACCGAGGTCTTTCCGCAGCTCACGCACGCGCGCGTGGACTACTGCTGGGGTGGTCTGGTCGACATGAGCATGGACCGGATGGTGCACGCCGGTGAGCACGACGGGCTGTTCTACTCGCTCGGCTACTCCGGCCACGGCGTCCAGATGGCGACCCACATGGGCAAGCAGATGGCCGAGTACATGAACGGCGACTCGGGCGCCAACCCCTGGAGCGACCTGCCCTTCAAGCGGATACCGGGCCACTTCGGCCCGCCCTGGTTCCTGCCCTTCGCGGGCGGCTTCTACAAGTTCCTCGACGTCATCAAGTAGGCGCTGGACAGAGATGCTCAGCACATGTGTGGAGCACCGTGAGGTTCTCCGTGCCGCCGCGCCGCATGCAGCTGGTATATCAAGGGCGGCGCATCGATGACGGCCGCCGTCACGTCCCTGGTCGTGCGGCTCGCCGAGTTCGCGCCCGGTCTGCGGGTGAAGATCCCCCGCCCTGGGGCGACGGGCCCGTATGCCTACGACGCCTCCAACTACCGTGTGCCACCGGCGGGCGTGGCCTTCCCGCGTACCGCTGACGACGTGGTCGCGGTGCTGCGGGCCTGCCGGGAGGCGGGTGTCCCGGTCACGGCCCGGGGCGGTGGCACGAGCATGGCCGGCAACGCGGTCGGGCTCGGTGTGGTCCTGGACTTCCCCGGTACACGAACCGGAACCTGGATATCGACTCGCAGGCGCGTACCGCACGGGTGGAGGCGGGTGTCGTCCTGGACGCGCTGCGCAGGGCGACCGCCTGATCCACCGAGTGCGGCCCGGAGCGGTCGGCAACGGCCCGCACGCCGTCAGCCTTCACGATCTCCAGGGCCTCGACATGGTCACTGGTCCGCCCGTCACTGGGATCGACGAGTTCCCGAAGTACCAGTACGCCGCGGTGCCCGTGCGACGACGGCGTTCGTGCCCTGACACACGCCTCAGCCCGCACCGCGCGGACCGCCCCGCGTCCGGCCCCCCTCCCCCAGGCCGGGCGCGGGGCATTGGCCTGTCAGTGGCCTCAGCGGCCGTCGAGCAGCCCTTGGACAGCCCCTCACCGCACCCCCGACAGCGCTACTGCGCTGGTAGCAGAGTCCGCCCAAAAAGTTTCTAGTTTCAGGTTGGAACTGGAACAAACGATGGTATGGTTTCAGCCACAGCAGCGAGCAACCCGTAAAAAGACTGAAGGTGCGCCTGCGATGACTTCCACGCTGAGTCGAGCGATTGCCCACTACCCCAACCGGTTCGACCCGGGGGTGCTGAGCGAGCTCCCCGAACATCTCCAGGAGACCATCCGGCGCCGTAACAAGGTGCTGGGTCCTGGCTACACGCTCATCTACAAGGAGCCGGTCGAGTTCGTCTCCGGTCACGGGGCCCACCTGATCGACCGGGACGGCAACGACTACCTCGACGCCTACAACAACGTTCCGTGCGTCGGGCATGCCCACCCGCACGTGGCCGAGGCCGTCTCCCGCCAGATGGCGGCCGTGAACACCAACACGCGCTACGTCCAGGAAGCACTGGTCGACTACGCGGAGCGGCTTCTCGCGACCTTCCCCGAGGAGCTGTCCAAGCTGAGCATCGCGTGCAGCGGCTCGGAGGCGAACGACCTGGCGATGCGTGTGGCGAGGTTCCACACGGGCGGCGAGGGCATCATCGTCACCCGCTGGGCCTACCACGGCATCACCCGTGAGGTGGCGAGCTTCTCGCCGACCCTGGGCGCGGGCTCCCCGCTGGGCCCGAACGTCCGGCTCATCGACGCCCCCGACCCTCGCCTCGTCGCGCCCGGATCCACGCTCGACGAGCACATGCGGCAGCAGGTGCGCGGCGCGATCGCCGACCTGGAGCGCCACGGCTACCGGCTCGCGGCGCTGATCACCGACTGCGCCTACAGCAGCGACGGCATCTTCACCGACCCGCCCGGCTACATGCAGGCCATGGTGGAGGAGGTGCACGCGGCCGGCGGTGTCTACATCGCGGACGAGGTCCAGTCGGGATTCGCCCGGCTCGGGGAGTCGATGTGGGGCTTCAGCCGCCACGGCGTGCTGCCGGACATCGTCACCATGGGCAAGCCGATGGGCAACGGCCTGCCGATCTCGGGGGTGGTGTTCCGCCCCGAGGTGAGCGAGGAGTTCGGACAGAACGTCCGCTACTTCAACACCTTCGGCGGCAGCTCGATCCCCGTGGCCGCCGGCGCCGCGGTGCTGGACGTCTTCGAGAAGGAGAACGTGCAGCAGCGCGTCCTGGAAAGCGGCAACGCTCTGCGCGCGGGGCTGCGGGAGATCACCAAGGACTCCCCCTACGTCGCCGAAGTCCGCGGCGCCGGTCTCTTCGTCGGCGTCGAGATCGTCAAGGACCGGGAGACCCTCGAGCCCGACCGCGCACTGACCGAGGATGTCATCAACGACATGCGCGATCGCCGCATCCTCATCAACGGCACGGGCGAGTCGGCGAACACGCTGAAGATCCGCCCTCCGCTGGCCTTCGACTCCGCCGATGTGACCCGATTCCTGGAGACCTTCGCCGAGGTCGCGAAGAACCGTCTGTAGCAGGCCGGCCGAAGGGACTGACCGTGAGCACCTCACCAGCTCCGAACTTTGTGCAACGGCTGCTCGAGGAGAGCGGCCTGACCTCGTCTCACGAGCCCATCTACCTGATGCTGGTGAGCATCCTCCTTGAGGACCACTACCACCTCGGCGGGCGCCTGGAGCGACTGGCGACCGAGAAGGACGACACGTTCAGGCTCAGCACCGACTCGGGCAACCACCTCGTGAAGGTCTCACCACCCGACGAGGCGGAGGCGGTCGTCGATCTCCAGACCGCCGCCATGCGCTACCTCGAAAGTACCGCTCCGCAGTTGCCCGTCCAGCGGGTGAAGCTGACTGCCGACGGAGACGACAATGTCACGCTCACGCTCAAGGACGGCAGGACTCGGGTCCTGAGGGTGTTCGACTTCGTCGACGGCCCGGTCCTGGCCCGGACGAACCCGGACGCGGAGCAGCTCGCCAAGGTGGGCGAGATGCTGGGCCTGATCGACGTGGCGCTCAGGACGTTCACGCATCCGGCGGACCGGCGAGGTCTGGCATGGGACATCCGGCACTTCCACCAGCTGACCGAACTGGTCGAGCACACGCCGGTCCCCGAGCACCGCCAGTTGGCGCGAGCGGTCTTCCAGCTCTTCGAGGAAGCCGTCGTCCCGAGGCTGAGCGATCTCGAAACGCAAGTGATCCACGGCGACTTCAGTCCCTACAACGTGGTGGTGGATCCGAAGAGCGATCGCTTCGTCACCGGTGTCATCGACTTCGGCGACACCATGCGCAGTGCGGTGATCTTCGACCCCGCCGTCCCCATGGCGAACCTGCTCGGCAGGACGCCGGATCAGCCCTGGCAGGAAGCCTGCGCCTTCGCCGCCGGCTACCAACGGGAGCGGCCGATCAAGGCCTCGGAACTCCCGCTGCTCCCGGTCGCCGCGCTGGCACGACTCACCCTGCGCGCGCTGCTCACCAACTGGCGAGCGGAGCGCGCCCCCGAACGGCGCGAGTATCTCCTCGATCACGCCAAGGACGACTGGATCAATATCGAGCGTTCCTTGACGGTGAACCTGGACGACGTCATTGCGCATCTCGCGGAAGCCCATGACGGGCATTCCTGAAGAGGTAGTTCCGACCCTGTGCAGTTTCCATCAGATAAAGATTGGAGCATCTTCATGGCCATTCCCTCGTTGCAGTTCCGTCCGAAGTACGTCTCGTTCGACTGCTACGGCACGCTGATCGAGTACCCGATCACCCCCATCACGTACGACCTCGTCGGCGACCAGATCCCCGCCGAGAAGTGGGACCAGTTCGTCCGGGAGTTCCGCGGCTACCGCTACGACCAGGTCCGCGGCGAGTACTACCCCTACGAGCAGGTGCTCCAGGACTCCTTCGAGCGGGTCTGCCGCAAATGGGGCGTGAAGGCGGCCCCGGACGCGGGCAAGCGCTTCGCCGACGGCGTGCGCAGCTGGGGACCCCACCCGGACGTGGTGGAGCCGCTCAAGAAGATGGCCGAGCACTACAAGCTGGTCATCCTCTCCAACGCCGACGACTCCTTCCTCGCGGAGAGCGTGCCCAAGCTCGGGGCGGACTTCCACGCGGTCCTCACCGCTGAGCAGGCCGGCTACTACAAGCCCCGGTACGCCGCGTTCGAGTACATGCTCGAGAAGCTCGACGCGTCCCCCGAGGACTTCGTGCACGTCGCCTCGCACACCCGTTACGACCACCAGTCGATGCACGACATGGGCTTCCGCAACCTGGTCCTGCTGGACCGCGGCTACGACCCGGTGACCCACGGCTACGACTATGTGACCGTGAAGTCCCTGGACGACCTCAACACCATGCTCGGCATCTGACCCGAGGCAACACCAGTCCCGCACGGCAGACACCCGAGCTTTTCCCACGGCTTGTGCTGCCGTGCGGGACGAATCCGGTGCCTCCCGCACCCATTCCACTGATGCACTGCGGTCCCAACGGTAATCAAACGATAGAAAATACACCGTCGTGATAGTGCCGCTGTGGCGATAGCGTGCCGCACCACCGCGCGTTTCATTTCCTTTCTTCTCTTCCCCCGGTCTCGCTCGGCGGCCTGAGCCGCGCGTTTCCGTCCGTCATTACGGCGTTCCAACCCCCTCCGCCGGGACCAGCAGGTCCCCGCATCACGGATTCCCCGTATCCCCAGCGATTTCCAGGAGGCCCTGCCATGGAAGGCAACCGGATAGGACGCAGAACCGTACTCCGCACCGCGGGCGCTCTGGCCGCTACCACTGCGCTGGCCGGCTGCGGCACGAGTTCCGGCGAAAGCCGCGGCTCGTCGAGTGGCGGCGGCAAGAAGAGACTTGTCGTCAGCAACAGTGGTGGCGCCTACAGCGACGCGTTGACCAAGGCGATCTACGAGCCGTTCACCAAGGAGACCGGCATCACGGTCACCACGGTCAACTACCAGTCGGCGCAGGTCATCGCCCAGGTCAAGCAGGGCCGTCCGCAGGTCGACCTGATGGACAACTCGCTGCTGATCTTCCAGAAGATGGCGCGCCTGGAGTGTCTGGAGCCGGTGGACTACGACCGGCTGAAGAACGTCAAGGGCTCCGGCATCCCGGAGGTTCAGCTGCCGCAGCACGCGGTCGGCAAGAACGTGTGGGCCAGCCTGATGGCCTACCGCACGGACAGCCTCAAGCGCGCCCCGAAGAGCTGGGCCGACTTCTGGAACCCGGACGCCTTCCCCGGTCCGCGCTCGCTGCAGAGCGCGGACGCCGACATGCCGGAGCTGGAGTTCGCGCTGCTGGCCGACGGGGTGCCGCTGGACAAGCTGTACCCGCTGGATGTGGACCGGGCGTTCGCGTCGATGTCGCGGATCCGCGGCGATGTGAAGAAGTTCTGGAACACCGGCGCCCTGCCGGCGGTCCTGCTGGGCCGTAAGGAGGTCGTGGCGACCAGCCTGTGGGGAGGCCGCGCGGATGAGCTGATCAAGCAGGGGCAGCCGGTCGCCTACCAGTGGAACGGCGCTCGCCGGATGACCAACGGCTGGGGCATCCCGAAGGGCGCGGGCAACACGGACGCCGCCTACCAGCTGATCGACTTCTCCCTGCGCCCGGAGGTGCAGGCCGCGTTCGCCAAGCTGTACTCGGGCAGCCCGGTCGTCCCGGCGGCCGTCAAGCTGCTCTCCGAGGACGATCTGGTCAACCAGCCGACCTCGCCGCAGAACCTGAAGACCGGGTTCGACGCCGATGTCGCGTGGTGGGACAAGAACCGTGACGCCGTCATCAAGCGCTGGCAGGAGTGGGCCGATGCCTGAGCGGACCACGAGTCTTACCGCCGGGAAGCTGTCGGCCGACGATCTCGCCGCTGCGCTGGCTCCACGGTCGTCCTCACTGACGGGTAAGTCGCTGTCGGTGACGGGCCTGCGGAAGTCCTACAGCGGCACGACGGTCGTCGACGGCGTGGACATGGAGATCGCGGCGGGTGAGTTCGTCACCTTCCTCGGCTCCTCCGGTTCGGGCAAGACCACCACGCTGATGATGCT
>NZ_BMWC01000014.1 GCF_014651035.1 Streptomyces lomondensis | reverse complement strand
AGCCGCTCAACTATCCCCATACGACGGTCAACGAGCTACCGCCAATCAAGACACCGTCTTAGACCGTGTCCTATGTGGTGAGGCGGACGTTGACCCGGCTTGGGGCGGGGAACGTGGAGTTGGATCGTGCCGGACGGCTTGTGGGGTATCGCGAGGCCGCTGACCCCAGAGCAACGAGCACGGCCACAGGGCGGCGGAACATCGAACACCCCTGATGAGACGCTGTTCGCGGCCATCATCTACGTCCTGGTCAGCGGCTGCGCATGGCGCCAACGTCCACCGTGCTTCGGCATATCGAAGTCGACGGCTCACCGCCGATTTCTGATCTGGTCGGGAGCCGGCGTCTGGGGCCGCCTCCACGAGGCCGTGCTGCACCGTCTCGACGACGCCGGCCTCATCGACGTCACCCGCGTCGTCCTCGACACCGCGCACGTCAGGGCTAAAAAAAAGGGGGCGAACACACAGGCCCGAGTCCCGTGGACCGGGGCAGGCCGGGTTCCACGATGCACGTCCTGTCGGACGCGAACAGACTGCCCCTTCTCGTCGGTATCTCGGCCGGCGACATCCACGACAGCGAAGGGCTGAAGCCCATGATCGAGGGTCACCAAACGAGACACGACCCCTACCGCGGCCGGCACTTCAAGCCTCAGCCCCTGCACGCTGACAAAGCCAACGACCGGGCCGACCTGCGCAGATGGCTGCGGTGGAAGCGGATCGGAGTGCGCATCGCCCGCAAAGGGACCAAGTCCAGCGAACGATCAGGACGCCCCCGCTGGGTCGTCGAGCAGACCATGTCCTGGCTGTCCGGCTACCGAAGACTCAGCCCCCGCTACGAACGCAACCCCCGCAACTACCCGGCCTTTCTCGGCCTCGCCGCAGCCATGTGCTGCTACAAGCGACTCGCCCGCCTCACCACACAGGACACCGTCTAAGGCGATACATGGTGCCTGCGGAGCTGTCAGCCTGCCAGCCGAGCTTTCCAGATCTCCTCGCTGGGCCATTGCCGGGCCCAGTCGGCGGAGACTTCTGCGTAGTCCCGCTGCGCAGGCTCGGGTGCTTGAATCTCAATCAGGTCTTCCACGACGAAGCCGCAGCCCCGCAGCAGACGGAGCATCTCACCGTGCGGCAGGACGAACTCCACGTGATTCCCCCAGTCCAGCCGCGTCAGGCCGAACTGGCCGCGGCACAGAGTGGTGGATGCCGGCCCCTCGGGCGGTACACACAGCGCGAACAGCGGTGAGTAGCGCGAGAACAGCAGCAGGCCTCCAGGTACGAGAAGCCGGGCTGCCTCCGGGATCCACTGGTAGGGGTCACACCACAACGAGGCGCCGTACTCGCTGATCGCCAGGCCGAACGTGTTGTCCTCGTAGGGCACCTTCTCAGCATTGCCCAGGACAAGGGGGAAGTCGATGCCGAACTCCGCCTGCATGGCGCGAGCAGTGGCGAGCTGCTTCTCCGAGAGGTCGATCCCGACCGGGTGGGCTCCTGCTCTGGCCAGCCAAGCGGAAACGTAGGCAGTACCGCAGCCCAACTCAATGGTGCGCATCCCGGCAAGGTCGTCGGGAAGCAGGGAAACCTGCGACTCAGGGGTTGCCCACAAACCCCAGGACGGTTCCGCCTGCGCCCAGTGATCGCGGGCGAGCGGCCCGTGCCACGCAGCCGCCTCTTCATCCCAAAAGCGTCGGTTCTGCTCCACATGGTCCGCCGGGCCGTCATGAGTCATGGAGACATTCGATCGAAGATGCCGGCGTTCCGGCAACGGAATTACAACTCAGCAGCTCCGTCGCCAACGGGCAGCCAGGACGATGGTGAGGCCCCTCAGGCGCGCACCACCCTCTGCGGCACGAGTGGCTGCCGATAGCTCCGCCATCTGGTCCTCGTCATCGGCGCAATCCACGTCCAAGCTGCGCGTTCTACCCCGGAAGCTCGGCCACCACCATGCAGTAGGCGTTGCTGCTTCTCGGTGGCACATATCTTGCGAAGAGCTGCCTCTTGATCTTCTTGATGCGGTTCACGGCGCCTTTCGTGCCGCCGGAGCTCCACTGCAGACTGAGTCCGGCTGTCACGGCATCAAGGTCGCGGCGCAGGTGCCTCGCGACGCGGGTAAGGCCGGGCAGTTGGCTGGCCTCGACGGTGTCGATCCAGGCAGGGAGCATGGCGCGCGGCTGGTGAGCACCTCGGCGAAGTCGTGGATATGTCCGGCGGCCGCGTCCGGCTCGGGGCAGTTGGTCAGGACGTCCTTCAAAGCGGCGCGGTCCTGCTCGCTTCTTACAGCGAGCCGTTGTCCGAGTGTGCCGCTTCCGACAGCGACAGTGGGTCGACGGTCAATGGCTTGTGTTGCGGCGTCAGTGTGTGCAGGCATTTTCGGTTGGGCAGCGAGGCCGGGGGGGAGGGCGAGGCGATGGTGCGCCGGTGGGTGATGGCCAATCCGCGCCGGAAGGGCGGCGGCTCGGGAAGGCCGCGCAGGGGGCGGCGGAGCGCGCGCAGCAGCTGGCGGCGATCGGCCCGGACTGGAACTGCCCCTGGCCTGCTGGACTGACAACGCCGCTACCGCGTGCTCGCCGACTTCGCCGACGCCGACAGCAGCCTGCCGGCCATCGAGCCGGGCGTCCTCTTCGAGGACGACAATCTGGGCGAGCGGCTCGCACGGCGACGGGAGGCGGACATCTGGACCCACTTGTCGGAAGAGCGACGGCGGCGGCTGTCCGAGCTGGGCGTGACACACACTGAACGGCCCGCCGCAGCCCCGGCTGCCAAGGATGCCGGGAAAAAGGGCGCCGGGAAGGTGTCAGCAGCCTTCCAGCGGGGCGTATACAGGCTCGCGCCCAGCACATCGCCCGCCCGGGTGTCGACAACCCGATTTCGCGTGGGCATGTCGAACGCGTCGTCATCGAGGGCCAGGAGCGCGAGCACAAGCTGGGGAGGGGTACGCGCCCGGACGCACGAGACCCTCACCGACCAGGATCGGTCGCGTACGAGTCGGCCCTCGTCCTTTCGGGCGGCGGCGAACTCCACCGCGACGCGCACTGCGCCCACGCCACCTAGGGCCTGCGCAGCGCGCTCCGCCTACGCCCACGGAGCCAAGGACAAGCAATCGGATCTGCATACCCTGCGGTCCGTGGTACCGTCGCGATGGCCTGACTCGATGCGGATGTCCGCCGCCCTGGAGTTGAACACCGGCGGAGCAACCCGCAGACCTACGACTACCGCAGAAGCATCCACTCCCTGGTGGAGGAGCGAGCCCGCATCGCGCCCGACGCCCCGGCCCTGCGGTTCCTCGGCCAGGAAACCACCTACCGGAGCCTGGAGCGGCGGGCGAACCGCGACGCGACTGCGCGCACACGGCGCCGGCCCCGGCACCACGGTCGCCCTCTGCATGACCCACGCCGTGGAGTCCGTGCTGGGGATCATGGCCATCCTCAAGTCCGGGGCGGCCTACGTCCCCTTGGACCCCGCTCACCCCCCTGAGCGGCTGGCCTTCATGGACGCCGACGCCCGCTGCGGCCTCGCCTCGGCCCAGAGCTGGACCGCCGACTTGCTGGACGGGACCGGCCTTCCGGTCTTGCTCTGCGACGACGCCCCGGACGAGGAACCAGGCGACGCCCCGACCACCCGGGACGGCACACCTCCCGCCCCACCGGCCGTCGGCCCCGCCGACGTCGCCTACGTCCTGTACACCTCGGGCTCCACCGGAGACCCGGAGGGCGTAGTCGTGGAACACGGAGGAGTGGTCAACCGGCTGCTATGGGACCAGAAGGCGTTCCCCACCCGCCCCGGCGGCCGGATCCTGCACCACACCTCGCTGGGCTTCGACATCTCCGTATGGGAGATCCTCGCACCGCTGGCGGCAGGCGCCTGCCTCGTCCTCGCCCCGCCGGCCGATCTCCGCGACCCGCTGTCCCTGCTACGCCTCGTCGAGAACGAGTCCGTCACGGCCGTCGGACTTACACCCTCGCTGCTCCGCGCGCTGCTGGACGCGGGACTCGACGACCAGGCGGGCCGCTCGCTGCGCTATGTCTTCTGCGGCGGCGAACCGCTGCCCACCGAACTGGCCTGCCGCACCGCCGACGCCACCGGCGCGGAGGTCTTCAACTTCTACGGGCCCACCGAGGCCACTGTCGATGCGACCTTCTGGCGCTGCAGCCCCGATGAGCGGACCCCGGTGACCCCCATCGGCCGCCCCATAGGCAACTGCACCGTGCAGGTGCTCGACCCGCAAGGCGCCCCGGCAGGGATCGGGACGCCCGGCGAACTGCTGGTCGGCGGCCCCGGCCTGGCCCGCGGCTACACCGATGGCGTCGCCACTGACCGGGCCTTCATCATCGTCACCGACGGCGGCACGGCACGGCGCATGTACCGCACCGGCGACCTGGTGGCCTGGCGCGATGACGGCGGGCAGGGCTGCAGCCCCGGGACATCGAGAGTCGGCGTAAGGGCCATGGACCGTATCCGTCCCCCGGCTCACCACCCGCTCAGCGTGGATCGACCACGGCAGCGAACTCCCCCTCCTGAAGAGGACGTTGATGCGACTGGAAGTCGACCGACTGCCGCCGACCGCTGGACCTGGCTCGTCATCACCGCCCACGCCCAGCTCGGACTCACCCGCCCGATCGCCGAAGACCTCCGCCAGCCCCGCCCGAGTGCGCCGGGGGTTCAGGAACTCCGCCCGGCCCGGGCCTGGCCTCAGCCCGTGCACCCCAACGAGACCATCCTCGAACGCGACCAGGCCAGACCGCAGAGCCGCGGTCCCGGGCCTATCGGTCGCGCCGGGCAGAATAAAGCCCCGTGAGCCTCCACTTCGAAGTCGTCTTCACCTGCTTCCTCCGGGACAACACGCCCGACACCGTCCTGGAGGCCCTACGTTGGCACCTCGGCCTGGTCCCCGAGCGCCCGAGTTGGCTCGACGCGGACGAGCACACGTACCCAGTGCTCGCACCGGACCCGGACGGCCGCCTGCCCGGAGGAGACTTCGCGTCTCTCCGGCGTCAGTCCCGAGGCTTCGCGGCCGGTCGCGAGCTCTACGCATGGGGGGTGTTCAGCCGCAACTACTGGCTCGATGACGAGATGGGAGAGCTGGTGACGATCCTTGACCTGCTCGCCCCCCACATCGAAGAGCCCGGTTACGGCGGATACTTCCGCGAGGAGTACGACTCTGAACCGACCGTCTTCACCTTCCAGGACGGCACCTACGGGCCATTGAAGCTCTGACCGAGGCCAACCGCTCGCCAGCGGTACAGGGCGGGCGCGGACTCGAACGCACCCGTCACTCGTTGTCCCGCCGATTCAGCCGCACGCAGCCCCACGTGCCTGTCACGACGACCAGCGCTGCCAGGCCGCCGATCGTCCCTCGGTACGAGCCGCTTTCCAGGTCCACTTCCATGTCCGCCACCGGACCGGCTGCGCCCTTGGGGTCGTACAGCACGCGCAGTTCGTCGCCTGGCTCGACCAATTCCTTGTCGCAGCCGTCGCCCTCCGACAGCTGAGGTGAGATCGCCCGGCCGTCGCGGGTGCGGAGCGTGCACTTGTCGGTCTTGCGGTTCTCGACCTCGACCACGACGGCCTCGGTCCACCGGCCCCGTTTTTCCAGTGCCCGCTCGTCGCCGGCCTGTTGGGTGATGATCGCCAGCACGACTGCCGCGACGAGGGCAACGGTGAGCGCGAAGACGGCTGGTTTCGGCGTCTGCTTGTGAGGGACGTGGCGAAGCCAGAAGGCCGGCACCAGGACGAGCGCCAGCGGTATCAGCAGCGCGGAGACGAGGAAGGCCACGCCGCGCAGCAGGGCCGGCAGTGGCAGCACCGGCGCGAGCCACGCCAGGCCCACCGAAGCCGCCACGCACACGCTGTTGAACAGAAACCAGTGAATCGGGCCCGTACGGCGTCGAGGAACAGCGTTCCCGGCCGGCTGGGCCGCTCGATCGGCTCCTGCCGCGAGCCCGCGTATGTCCCTGTCCCCCGCCATGCGCTCCCTCTCCGCCTGCGTCGAACTGTCGACGGACGAGCGTACGGGGTGCGAAATCGACACTGATCAACGAGGCCCCGTCAAGTGACTACTGGACGACGACCCAGTCCGATTCACCGTCCCCTTCCGCAATCTCTGGGGGCCGTCGTCCGCCTGGTACGCCGGTAGGAAATCACGCACAGGCGCGACCAGTCGTAGACAAGTGCCCCATGATCGACGCACATGAGCTACAACTGATGCCCTTGCCAAGGAAGCACCACCGGGGACGTGGATGACGACTACCTCCGCACCGCCACCAGGGGATGACGCGACAGAACGGACTGCCGATGTCCCCCATCAGAACGCTGGACAACAAGCAGATGCGGCAGGCACACCGAGAACAGCGGACGAGATCACAGAGGAGGAGAAGACCAAGCGAACGCGTGCTTTACGCAAGTTGCGGACATGGTTCCTCATGGCAGTTCTTCGCCGTGATGCCCACCCTGGGCCAGCACGTCAGCGGAATGCAGAAGACGGACTACCAGAACCCGGGCCTCTACGTCCTGGCAGCTAAAGCCGATCTCTTCGTAGTCTCCATGGGCTTGGCTGCCAACGCCCTGGTCCAGTCCTACGACCGTGAGCGCAGCGAAGCCTTGAACTTCTGGGGCATCGTCAACGTCCTTGTGCTGGCCTTCACCACCTTCCTGGCGGCGACGGCCAACGCCGACGGAGTGAACGAAGCTCGTGTCGGCTTCCAATCCTTGATTGTCCTCGGCATCACTCTCGTGAGCGCTGGCCGAACCACATACTTGTGCGAGCGAGAGGCGGCGAAGTAGTGGAAGACTGGATCTCCTGGCTTGCCCTGGCGCCCGTGGCTCTCTCAGCCGTCGGCGCCATCGCCTACGAGGTGCTGGGGCGCCTCAATGTCAGCGCTCGCCTGCACACCTTGGTCACTGCCTTACTGAGGTTCATGCCTACAGCGCACCGCCACCTGCCGCGAAAGCGCCACGAGGATGCACATGATGAGTAACAGCAGCGCCAGCGCCTGGGGCAGCTCGGAATCGCGCCGCTCCCGCCTGAGCAGGGGCCGCCCGCGATGACAAACTCGAAGTGTTCCTGACCTGAAGGGGCTTCGCTTCCCCCAGTGGACGGCTCAGCCCCTCGTCGTCCTTGCTGCTGAAGCAGACAGCAACTTGTGGGTGTGCTGGTGTAGTCGCCGTGCTTCCTCGACGGTGAACCCGGGCCCGTGGGGACTGAGCGGCTCGCCCTGCACGAAGGCGCTGAGGGGTGCGGTGGGCGGGTCGTCCAGCACTTTGAGGATCGGCATCATGGCCTCCTCGACCGACTGGGCGGTCCGGCGGATGACCTCGATCTGCGCCAGGGTGTCCGAGGCGTATTGCCCCGAGAAGCTGGTGTTGACCGTTCCCGGGTTCAGCAGCACGTACCGCACTTTGGTGTCCGGTCGACGGTCCGCGAAGTCGACGCCGAGCAGGTCATTGAGCCGACCGCCTTGCATGAGCGCCCGTTGCCCGTCGTACTCCCGGGTGAGTTGCAGGTCTTCCCAGTGGATTGAGCCCTGGCCGCCGGGGCCCGCGACGTTGAGGATGACCGGGGCGTCGGCGGCTTCGAGCAGATCCGCCAGCCCGTGGCTCAGCAGGAAGCGGCTGAGGTAGAAGTGCGCGAAGGTGTTCTCGAAGCCTTCGGCCGTGACCAGGCGGGTGGTCCGGAAATGCCGGGCGCACAGCGCCAGGGTGTCGACTCTGGCAAAGGACGACCGGACGCGGTCGATCGCTGCTCTGGTCTCGGCTATCAGGCTGAGGTCGGCATGGACGAAGTGTGCTCGCCCGGCCGCGTCTCGTTGCCGCGCGGCGTCCAGCCATGCCTTGCCCTTCTCCGCGTTGCGCCCGACGACCACCACCTGGTGCCCTCTGTCCAGGTAGTGGTGGGCGACGGCCTTGCCGATGCCGTCCGTGCCGCCGGTGATGACGTGAGTCTTCATCGCACTGTCCCTTCGTCGTTGCGGCGGCTCACAGGAAGCGGGCCGCGATCTTCTCCGGGGTGACGTGGATGGTGACCAGTTCCGGGAGCGTGGCGTACGACTGCGGGTTGCGTTCGGCGTAGGTCCTGCCGGTGTGCTTGACCGCCAGTTCGTCCAAGCGCTCGCGGGCTCCCGCGCTTTCGAATCGGGCGGTGCCGCTGATCACCGCGTATCCGTAGGGCTCGTCCGGCGGGTTGACCGTCACGCTGAGTCGAGGATCACGCCGCAGATTGCGCACCTTGACCTTGTCCACGCCGGTCACGAAGAACAGGTTGTCGCCCTGCCTGCCCACCCAGACGACGGACTGGTGCGGACTGCCGTCGGGCTGGAGGGTCGCCACGGTGACGAAGACCCTGGAATCGAGGGCTTCCTTCAACTTCTCCGACATGTGGACCGGGCTCACGTATGACTCCTTGGGTGGGGGACCCGACTTGACGGCCGGCGCACCGGACTGGCCGCCACAACTATGTGGCACTTGATTGCCAACTTGCAATACTCATGTGACACCAGCTGGGTGAACAGCCCCACTTCTGGGTATGCTTCCGTCACGATGAGAGCTGACGCGGCACGCAACCTGGACGCGGTCCTGCAGACCGGAGCACACCTGCTGGCACGCGACCCGAGCACGAGCGTCGCGGCGATCGCGGCGGCGGCGGGCCTCGACCGACGTACCGTCTACCGCCGCTTCAAGACCCGCGAGGCACTGATGGCCGCCGTCTACGTGGCCAAGCTCGATGCCTGCGAGAAGGTCGTCGCCCAGGCGCGGCTGGCGGAGGCCCCTGTGGCGGTGGCACTGCACCGGTACGCCGAGGGCATCATCGCCGCCAGCAGGCGGTGGCCCGTGAACGTCCAGCAGGCGGACGACGACGCGATGGCCGCCCGCCTCCAGCGACTGCTCGAGCAACTCGACGCCTTCATGGCGCGTGCGGTCCGCGAGGGTGTCATCCGGCCCGGTCTTCCTGACCGCTGGGCCCGCTCCCTACTCGTTCACCTCACCAACATTGCCGCACACGAGATGCCGGAGCTGTCCCCTGCCCAGGGAGCCGACATGGTGGTCCAGTCCCTGATCGCCGGACTCGGCGCCACCTGACCCGGCCGGCCCAGCCGCGCGCCGACGGGTTTCGAGGGCTGTCGTCCGACCTGCATTACCGCTCATCTGCCTCCCCCGGGCTGCGCGGCGTGCGCAGCGTGCAGATAGCTGCGGCATGGAAGTTGCCGCGCGCCGTCTCGGCGACTGACGCGCAGGCGTCGCCGCTGGCGGACTAGCCCGCCACGCCGGTGCAGATCTGCTTGCGGCCGCCTGAGTAGCGGCTGGTCTCCAGGCAGGCCTGCACGCCGCTGTTGGCGTACGCGGAGGGTGTGTTGATGCCCGGGTTGCCCCGGACGCCGGGAGTGGCGTGCAGGACGTTGAAGTCGGCGTCCTTCAGGATCGCGACGTCTGACTGATTGAGCGGCAACAGGTGGTTCCTGTAGTTGTGCACGTTGGTGTGGTACAGCGGCCCGTTGTCGTCGATGCACCGCACCACGCGGATGAAGACCCCGTCGTCGGCGCGGCTGGGCTGCTCGGCGATGACCACGCACACGGCGGCCTGCGCTGCCGATGCCGGGCTGTGGGCGTGGGCGGATGTCGTCGTGCCGGCCAGCGCCAGGCCGAGCAGCGTGCAAACGATCGAGCGCGGCGTTGTCATAGGTTTCCCCCTGGATCGGGCAGGCGGGCCGCGTGGTCGGGGGCGGCCCGCCGCGGTGACTGTGCGCCTGTGATGTCCGGCGCGCCGCACCCTCACACCGAATCTGTCGCCGCGTCAGCCGAAGAGGTGAAAGGGGGCGTGCCGGGCAACCTTGACCGCCTGGTCCGGTGGCGCCGCCCTTCAGGCGGCCCAGCTCTCCCCCTGCGGGCCGGTCACCTCGACGGCGTCGATGTCGGCCGGCAGCTCCCCGCCGACGGAACCGCTGATGCCGGACAGGGCCTGAGCCAGGACAGCATGGGCGGTCACCCGCTGCGGCAGAGCCTCCCGGACGCCGGCCCCGCAGGATCCGCTTTCCGCAGGGAGTTTCGTCACTGCGCGTCCTGATCCCCGGGGCGCCGATGAGTTTTCCGTCCGTCGGGCGTCTCAACATCAGCAGCTCACGCCACAGCAGTACAGCCCCTGTGCGAACCTATGCGACGGAGAGAAGGACATGTCCGCACCCCAGCAGCCGACAGCCAAGACTGAACGCGTCGTCTCCGCCGACGGCACCGAGATCGCATTCGAGACGTGGGGCAGCGGGCCGGCCGTCATCCTGGTGGCCTCCGCCCTGGCCGACCGCTCCGACACCACCAAGCTCGCCGCCCTCCTCGCCGAGCACTTCATGGTGATCAACTATGACCGGCGCGGCCGGGGCGCCAGCGGCGATGCCGACAGCTATGCCGTCGAACGCGAGATCGAGGACATCGCCGCCCTGATCGAGCACGTCGGTGGGTCGGCATCGCTGTTCGGCTCGTCCTCCGGAGCGGTGCTCGCGCTGCGTGCGGCCGCAGCCGGACTGAATATCGACCGCCTGGCCCTGTACGAGCCGCCGTTCGTGGTGGCGGACGGCGACGACGGCCCGCCGCGAGACCTTGCGGAGCAGGTCGCGGCGCTGCTTGCACAGGGCCGTGACAGCGACGCGGTCAAGTACTTCATGACGAAGGTGCAGGGCATGCCCGGCATCGCCGTGCTCTTCATGAAGCTCATGCCGAAGATGTGGGCGAACCTCACCAAGCTGGCACCCACCCTGCCCTACGACATCGCGGTCATGGGCGACACTCAGCAGGGCAAGCCGCTCGACCCCGACGAGTGGAAGGGCGCGGCTGTGCCCATCCGTGTGCTGACCGGCAGCAAGAGCCCTGCCGCCTTCCAGCGCGCCGCCAGCGCCCTCACCCAGATCCTGCCCCAGGCCGACCACCGCTCCCTGCCCGGCCTCAACCACGGCGCCGTCGTCATGGCACCGAAGAAGATCGCTCCGCCGATCACCGAATTCCTCAACGGATGAGCTTGTCGTTCATGCAGTTCGGCGGGGCAGCGGCGCAGCCGGGCGGCCCGCCGCTTCTCACCCAGTGACGCCCTCGGCGATGCGCCTGCTCAGCTCCTCGGCCGTCAGGCTGCCCGGCTCGCGGCTCCGGCGCACGCTCTCCTGGGCGGCGTGCAGCAGGGCCTCGTTGACCGGGGTGGGCACGCCGTGCTCGCGGCCGAGGAGGACCATCTCCCCGTTGAGGTAGTCCGTCTCGATCGATCCCGCGCCCCGCGCCAGACTCTGCCAGGACGAGCCTCGCGTGGGCTCGCCGGCGATCGGCTGCGGGTCGACCGTCCCGCTGCGCAGCTCGGTGATCTCGGCTTCGCTCGCGTAGGCGATGCCCGCGGCGTCGAGGGCCGCGGCACCCTCGGCCTTCGCCCGGGCGACCAGGTCCCGCGCGGTGGTGCCCGAGGCGGAGCCGCACACGGCCTCGACCACGTTGGCGAGGTTGCCGAGGAGTTTGCCGTACTTCCAGCGCATCACGTCCGCCACCACCGGAGCCAGGAAGCGGGACTTCTCCAGGTCGTCCGCGATCCGCCGGGCGGTGTCGTCCGGGCCCGTCCCGTACCGGCCGATGACCAGGGCGCCGGTGTACGGGCCGCAGGGTGCGACGACCTCGCCCGGGTTCAGGTGGGTGCTGGGCAGGATGACGCACACGCCGTACACCTCGCGGAAGCGGCGCAGCGCCAGGCGCTCGTTCTCCACTCCGTTCTGGGCGCACACCAGAGGCAGGCGTTCGCCCGCCGTGCCTCCGCCCGCCACGGGCCGCGCGGCCCAGGCGTCCAGGGCGGCCACGCTGTCCTGGGTCTTGACGGCGAGGACGAGCACGTCGTCGTCGCGCAGTTCGACGTCCTCGGGCCGTGCCACGACGGGCACGTCGAGGGTGAGCGTGCCGGTGGGGACCGTGAGCCGCAGGCCGTTGTCGCGCAGCGCCTGGAAGTGTGCGCCGCGGGCGACCAGGACGACGGATCGGCCGCTTTCGTGCAGCCGCCCCCCGATCGAACCGCCGACTGCTCCGGACCCGATGATGACGTAGCGCATTCCGCTCCCTGGTTTTCAGCTTCAGTGTGTGTCGATCGCGTCGTCCGGGTCCGGGACTCCGCGCTCACGCAGGGGACACGTTCCCAGCACCGGGATGACGGCTACGCGAGTGGGGCGACCAGCGCGTCGGATTGATTCGCCCGCCGAAGTGCGTCCGCGACGAATCCGCTGGCCTTCAGCTCTTCGATCAGGTCCCGGAGGAACTGGACGGTCTGCGGCCGTCGGGTCCTGGTCGTGCCCAGCGCCTGCTGGATCTGCATGAACCGGCCCTCGATCAAGCGGAGTTCGGGATGCTTCCCGACGAACTCGGTCATAGGCTGCCTGATACCCGCCGCGACCTCCAAGTCCTGAGCCAGGAACACGTCCGCTCCTTCCTCCCCGCGCACCAGGGTGGCGTGCCGAAGGGTGCGGGTGAGGAAGAGGTCGTAGGCAGACCCTCGCTTCACGCCGATGCGCACGCCCGGGCTGTCGACGTCAGCGGTCGTGGTGAGGGACGAACCGTGACGCACTGCGAACACGCCCTCGATCACGACGTACGGTGCGGTGAAGGCGACTTCGGTCTCACGTGCGGGCTCGATCGCCATGAAGCACAGGTCGGCCCGGCCCGCCGTCATCGCCTCGTACGACTTCCGCGCCGCGTCGAAGCACACGAACTCCACCGGCACGTCCAGCCGTCTGCCGACCTCACGCGCGATGTCGACCGTGACGCCGGTCGGCGCCGTCGGTGTGCCCTGAGCCAGCACCGGATTGCCCAGATTGATCGAGACGCGTAACGCGGCGCTCGGCGCCAGGTCCTTGATGACAGCAGTAGGTATCGTCACGCAGCGGAGTGTAGTTCTCGCCAGTGGCATGGACCCCGACGGCGGTGGGCTCCTCGGAGAGAGACAGGCCTACGCCGGGTCGACGTCGGTGTGCAGGAGGTGGTGGTCCGAGTGGGGGGTGGGAAGGACGCGGTGCCTGAGGGGGGTGATGCCTCGCAGGAAGACGTAGTCGAACTTGCTCTGCCAGTCGGTGGTCGGCTGGCAGGTGCCGGTGGGCGAGGGGTGGCACTGGGGGTCTGTGTCCGTGGCCAGGGCCCATATCGGGTCGAGTTCCGGGGCGTCCGGCACGGCGTTGAGGTCGCCGAGAACGATCGCGCGGTCGTGCCGGGCGACGTCCGCGGCGAGTACCCCGGTCTGGCCTGCTCGGACTGACTCTTGGCGTCGCTGGGCGAGGTGGGTGTTGAAGACGCGGACGGGCCGGCCGCCCACGAGGGTGGTGACGGCCATGTATCCACGGTCCTCGGATCCGCCCTCGGGATATTCCACGTCGATGTGGTCTGTCATCGGTGCTGCCGAGAGGATCGCCTGCCCGAAGGCTCCCGGATTCCAGGGCGCTCCGCCGCAGCGGCCCCAATCCTGGAGAACCGTCCCGTACTTGACGTGGTAGACCAGCCCGTGAAGGTTCTGCAGGTAGTCGCGGATTCTCTCGACGTCGCGCACGCACGCTTCTTGCAGGCCGATGACCTGGGGGGCGTACGTGGCGATCTCCGCTGCCCGGTCGACGTTGCCGGCGTCGCAGGGGTTGCAGATGTTCCACGTCATGACCCGGTTCGGTACGGCGTCCCTGACGGCTTCGACGGGCCGCGCCCCGGCGACGGCACCGCTCGGTGCGCTGGGACCGACCAGCACCATGCAGAGCATGGCCATGGCGCCTGTGAGCAGCCGCGCGCCCCTTGGGAGCACCATCGCCTCCTTGACGTGGCTAGGTGTGGCGTCTGAGGTCTTCCTCCCTGAGGTTATGAGACGGGGTTGTGAACCATGCCTTGGAAGGGAAGAAAAGGCTCAGTTGATTCTGGGCGAGCGTGGCAGAATGCCGGCATGGTTTCGATGCGAAAGGGCAATGCCGCGTAGGCGCCCGAAGGCCGTCCGCGCCGAGCGGTGGCGGCCGCCCAAGCACCTGCCGGTCCGTCGGATTCCGTCCGTGTCGGCACGAACTCGAGCCGCGGTGCGACGCGTCGAGGCCCGATTCCTGCGGCCGGACGCCGTCGCTGATGCACTGAGCCGGTTCGAGCGGGCTTTCCAGCAGCCGGGACGGTATCTCACAGACCCTTACGAGAGCCCCGGCATCGAGATCGAAGACGGTCGAGACGACCTGGACGTGGCCCTGCGGCACCTGCCCCGAGGGGCCCGAGCCGATCTGGGCCGCCTGGTGGAGCGCATCGACGAGGAGTTCGAGCGCCGTACGCTCCCGGACCCGGGCTGGGCGAGCGAGTGGACGGCGGGGCGCTGGTGGTGGTGGCGCCTTCGGGAACGGTGAGTGCGGGTCCTTCAGCACGGCTCCCTCCGTGGCGCGTTGCGGAGCCGGGTGGTGTGCTGGTTGATCTCGATCGCGAGGGGGGCGGCCGTGAAGACGGAGGAGTACGTGCCGATCGCCAGGCCGATGAGCAGGGCGAGGGCGAAGTCAGTGAGGGTGTCGGTGCCGAGGACGGCCAGGGCGGTGAGGATGAGCGCGGCGCCCATGCCGGTGTTGACCGTGCGGGGCAGCGTCTGGAGGATCGCCTGATTGGTCAGGAGCGGCAGCGGGGCTTTGCGGTCGCGCCGCCACAGCTCCCTGATGCGGTCGAAGACGACGACGGAGTCGTTGACCGAGTAGCCGATCACCGTGAGCAGCGCGGCCAGGAACACCCCGTCGAGGGGCTTGCCGAGCCAGGCGAAGACGCCGACCAGGATGACGACGTCGTGGGCGAGCGCGGCGACCGCGGCGGTGCCGAACAGCCAGCGGAAGCGGACGGCCAGGTACAGCAGTTGGGCGGTCAGGGCCACGCCGAGGGCGATGAGGGCGTTGCGGCGGAGCTCCTCGCCCAGGCTGGGGCCGATCAGTTCGTCGCGGATCTTCTCCGTGTCTCCGCCGAGTGTGGTGAGGGTACGGGTGACCGTGTCCGCTTGCGCGTTGGTCAGGCCCCCGGTGCGTACGGTGAGGGCGCTGTCGCCGGAGGACTGGACGACGGCGCGTGGGAAGCCGGCGTCGGCGAGTGCGGTGCGGGCGCGTTCGGGGTCGACGGGGCGGGTGGTGGTGTATTCGATCAGGCGGCCGCCGGTGAACTCGACGCCTAGGTCGAGGCCGCGGACGGCGATGCCGGAGGCGGCCAGGGCCAGCACGGCGGCGGAGACGGCCAGCCAGCGGCGTGGCCGGCGCACCAGCTGGGGCTGGGAGCGCTCGATGCGGTCGCGGACCCGGCCGGCGGTGGCCAGTCCGGTCAGGTGGGGACGACGGCGCACCCACGGACGGGATGCGGCGTGGTCGGCGAGGACGCGGGTGACGACCAGGGCGCTGATCATGGAGGCGAGGACGCCGATGCCCAGGGTGACGCCGAAGCCGCGCACGGGGCCGGAGGCGAGGAGGAAGAGCAGGCCGGCTGCGATCAGGGTGGTGATGTTGGAGTCGGCGATCGCGCTGAAGGCGTTGCGGAAGCCGGCGGTCAGGGCCGAACGGGGGCTGGAGCGGCGGCGGTTGGTGTGCTCCTCGCGGGCGCGTTCGAAGACCAGCACGTTGGCGTCGACGGCCATGCCGATGGCCAGGACGAACCCGGCCAGGCCCGGCAGGGTGAGGGTGGCGCCGAGAGCGGCCAGGGCGGCGTAGGAGATCAGGCCGTACGCGGCCAGGGCCAGCACCGCGAGGGCGCCCATGAGCCGGTAGACGGTGATGATGAACAGTGCGGTCAGGGCGGTGCCGATGACGGCGGCCCAGGCGCCGGCGGTGATGGCCTCGGCGCCCAGGGTGGGGCCGATGGTGCGCTGTTCGACGGTCTCCACGGGGACGGGCAGGGCGCCGCCGCTGATGAGCAGCGCCAGTTCGCGGGCCTCGGTGCTGGTGAAGGACCCGGTGATCTGGGTGGTGCCGCCGGTGATGCCGGCTTCGCAGGGCACCGACGGGTCGACCTGCGGTGAGGAGATGATCTTCTCGTCGAGGACGATGGCGATACGGCGCGCGGGATCCCCTGCCGGGTGGCAGGCGGCCTCGCCGGTCAGCCGGCCCCATGTCCCGCGGCCGGAGGCGTCGAAGTCGACGGTGACGTGCCATCCGGCGCCCGTCTGCGGGTCGAACCGGGCCTCGGCTCCCTTGACGTCCTGTCCGGTCAGGGCCGCGGGTTTCAGGCGCAGGAGCCGGCCGGACTCGTCCGGCAGGACGTGTTCGCGGGGCCGCTTCGGCCGGGGGTCGGGGGCATCGTCGGCACCGCGGGCCGCGGCGGATACGGGGTGGACGGTGAGCTGCGCGGTGCGGCCCAGCACGTCGGCCGCCTGCTTCGGGTCCTGCACGCCGGGCAGTTCGACGATGATCCGGTTGCTGCCGGAGCGGTGCAGGGTGGGTTCGGCGACGCCCAGCGCGTCGATACGGCCGCGCAGCACCTCCAGGGTGCGGTCGGTGGCCTCGGGGCCGGCCTCGGCGGTGGGCGTGGAGCGGGTTTCGAGCACGATCTGGGTGCCGCCGCGCAGATCCAGGCCGAGGCGGACCGGCACGGTGAAGGTGATGTACAGGGACAGGGCGATCACGGTGAGAGCGAGCAGGGCTCTCACCCGGGCGGAACGAATCAAGCGGGGCCTCCGGCGGGCACACCGCGGCGGCGGCCGGCGCGGCCGCGGTGAGGGAACAGGGTGGGGTCAGATGCCGGAGGGCGGGGGCGGTGCGCGGCCGCGGTCTGCCGGTGCCGGGTCCGTGAGGAAGGCCGCCGGTGACGGCGATGCCGCCGGCCGGGCGAGGTGGCGCGGGGCGGTGGCTTCGGCGTCGGCGAGGGTGGCGAACTGCCCGGGCGGGGATGGGCGTTCGCCGTGCTGCTCGTGCCGGGTCGCTGCCTGGAGGACGCAGGCCGTGGCGCATCCGTCGTCGGCATGTCGGCCGGTGCCGGGGGCTGCGCCGACCACACCGGTGGGTACCGCGTCGGCCGGTGCGAGGCGTGGACCGGCCGGGATCACGGCGGTGAGCAGCATCAGCAGCAGGGCTGCCCATGCGGCGACCGCTGCGGCAGGGCGGTCGCCGACGGTGGCACCGGGTGCTCGGGGGGCCGGCTGAGGAGTGGGCGGCCGGGCCTCCCGGCGGTTGCGGCGGCTCATGGTTCGATCAGGCCGGCGCGGATGGCGTAGCGGGTGAGTTCGAGGCGGTCGCGCAGGCCGAGCTTGTGGAGCAGGTTGGCGCGGTGGCGCTGGACGGTCTTGATGCTGATGAAGAGCAGATCGGCGATCGCCTGGGAGGAGTGTCCCTCGGCCACCAGCTTCAGGACCTCTTCCTCGCGAGGGGTGAGGACCTGGTCGGGGGTCTCCTCGCCGTGGCGGGCCCGGTCGAGGTAGTTGCGGATCAGGGCGGTGACCGCACCCGGGTAGAGGAAGGGCTCGTCGCGCATCGCGGCCCGGCAGGCGGCGACCAGGTCCCGGTCGGCGACGGACTTCAGCACGTACCCGCTGGCGCCGGCCTTCAGCGCCTGGAAGAAGTACTGCTCGTTGTCGTGCATGGTGAGGATCAGGATGCGCAGGCCCGGCTTCAGGCCGGCCAGTTCACGGGCGGCCTGGAGGCCGGTCATGCGCGGCATGGCGATGTCCAGCACGGCCAGGTCGATGTCGTGATCGCGGACCCTCTCGATCGCCTCCGCCCCGTCGCCCGCCTCGGCGACCACCTGAAGACCCGGTTCCTGATCGAGGATGAGCCGCACGCCACGGCGTACCAGGGCGTGGTCGTCGGCCAGAAGGATGCGGATGTTCTCGGTCATGAGGACGGCTGCTTCCTGGGCAGGGGCACGGTGAGCTTGACCTGGGTACCGGCGCGGGGTGCCGGGGTGATGTCCAGGGTCGCGCCGATGAGCAGGGCGCGCTCGCGCATGCCGAGGATGCCGGCGCCCTCGCGGGGGGCCTTGATGCCGCACCCGTCGTCGGTGACGGACAGCACCACACGGGCGTCGGTGTGCTCCAGGGTGACGACGACCCCGGCGGCGTCCGCGTGGCGGGCGGCGTTGGTCAGCGACTCCTGGGCGACGCGGTAGAGGACCAGCTCCGTCTCCGGCTCCAGCGCGGGCAGGTCGGCGGCGAAGCGGCGGGTGACCTGGAGCCCGGTGTGGGTGGCGAAGTCCTCGGTGAGCGAGGTCAGCGCGCTGACCAGGCCCAGGTCGTCCAGCACGCCGGGCCGCAGCCGGCGTACCAGGCGGCGGACCTCGTCCAGGCTCTCCCGGGTGATCTCCTGCACCTCGTGCAGGTCCTCGCGCAGCGGTCCGGGGGCGTCGTCCGCGGCGCGCTTGAGTCCCAGCAGGATCGCGGTCATGCTCTGCCCGACCTCGTCGTGCAGCTCCTGGGCGATGCGGCGGCGTTCGGCCTCCTGGGCGAGCAGGACCCGGCCACTGCTGGCGGCCCGCTCCTGCTCCAGCCGCTCCAGCATGGCGTTGAAGGTGCGGATCAGCTCGGCGACCTCCCCGCCGCCGTGCGCGGACAGCCGCTGCCCGGGCCGCAGCAGGTCCACCGTGGTCATCAGCCTGGTCAGCCGGTCCAGCGGGGCCAGGCCCCAGCGCAGCAGAGCGGCGTTGGCGACCAGCATCACGGCCAGACCGCCCAGCAGAATGATCGCCTCGGTCAGCAGCACCGGCACCGAGACGGTCACCGGAGCCCACAGCAGCAGCGCGGTGGCCGTGCCCAGGACGACGGCGTTCAGGGCGAAGATCCGCCAGAACAAGGACACCGGACGTTACGCCTCCTTCTGAGATGCGGCCTTGCCTCCACTGTCGGGCATCACGCATCCCGGACGAGCCGCCGCGCCCGGCCGCCGGCCGAGCCTGGCCACAAGCCTGCCCGCTGCGACGCGGCCGGGTCGATGGGGCCTGGCCCCCATTTCCCGCGGCACGGCCTGCCCACGCCCTGGTGGCCTGCATCCTCCGGTCTGCCGCAAATGGGGCCCGCGCCCGATGGGGATCCGCCCCGGAGGCGGCCAGGGTGGAGGCATGACCACGCAGTCGGAGCATCGCCCCCAGAGCTCCCAGAGCTCCCAGAGCCCCCATGGCTCCCAGGGCTCCCAGGGCTCCCAGGGCTCCCAGAGAAAGAGGCCTGCCGTGTCTGTCGACGCACCCCTCACCGGCCCCCGCCCCGAGCGCATGACCGCACACGACGTGCGCCGGCGTCTGGAACACGCCCGCAGCACCCGGCTGACGCAGTTGCACGCCCTCGACGAGACGGGGCAGGGCGGGGACGATCACCTGATGTCCATGCAGCGCAGCGCCATCGAACGCGTCCTGAAAGAGATCGACGAGGCGTTCGCACGCGTCGAGGACGGCACCTACGGCAGCTGCCTGGGCTGCGCCGAGCCCGTCCCCGCGGAACGCCTGGAGATCCTGCCCTACACCCCCTACTGCGTTGCCTGCCAGCGCCGCGCCACCGCCTGACCACCGGCAAGCCGGTCCCCGCCGTTCCTCTCCATCGCTCTTTGCCCAGGGGGTGCAGTGGTGAACGACCAGATCGTCGCCGACCGCGTGACGCGCCTGTCGGCCGAGGACCTCGCCGCCCTGCGTGCGAACCTCACCGAGCAGCGCCTGTTCCGTCTGGAACAGCTCCAGCAGCTCGCCGACGCGGCTCCCTCCCGCGCGGACGACCTGCGGCGGCACGACGCTCCCTCCCAGGTCGAGGTGCACGTCATGCTCGCCGCCGCCGCGCGCATGGTGCTCACCGACGTCGAAGCAGCCCTCCGACGCATGGACGAAGGCCGCTACGGCACCTGCCGGCTGTGCCGGGGCCCCATCGCGCGCGAGCGGCTGATGATCGTGCCGCAGGCCCGCTACTGCGCGCGCTGCCAGCACGTCAGGGAGGCCGGCCGATGACCGCACAGCACCGTAGGGGCGCTCGTGCGGCATGGCCCTGGGCGTGGGCATCGGCGCGCGCCGCTGCGCGTGGTGCCGGACCCGCACATCGCCGCCGTGCGCGGCGCCGCCCGGCGCCTCCGGGCAACCCAGGTCCGCCCGCCCAGCCGCATCCGACGATCGATGGAGGGACACCATGGACCGCGGCATACCTCCCGCGCAGCCGCCCCCGGAGGAACTCCCCCGCCGCATGCTGTGGCTTCTGCGGCGCCACCCGCTGCGCCGCCGCACCGACCTGCTCCAGGCGTGGATCGGCCTGGGCCTGCTGCTCGCCGTGCCGGCCGTCACCCCCGCCGCCGTGATCCTGGCCGGCGACGCCGCCCACCGCCACTACACCCGCACCGCCCGGCACCAGGCGCTGACCCGGTACGAGACCAGCGCGATCCTCCTCCACGACGCCCCACGCCACCCCGAGCCGGGATCGCCCGAGGCGAAGAAGACGCTCTACCCGGTCAAGGTCCGCTTCACCGACCCGGCCGGCCGGATCCACACCGCGGAGACCGACGTACAGCCGCGGTTGGCGGCGGGCAGCACCGTCCGCGTCTGGGCCGGCGCGGACGGAAGCATCACCGATCCGCCGCTGACCGCCGAACAGGTCCGCAACCGCAGCATCGCGAGCGCCGTCCTCGCCGCCCTGGCAGTCCCCGTGACCGCCGTCATCGGCTACGGCGCCGCCCGCCACGTCCTGCAGCGGCGCAACCTCGCCGGCTGGGACGCGGACTGGGCGAGAACAGCACCCCGCTGGACGATCTCCCCCTGACCCGACCGCGGTCGCCGGCGGTGCCGACACGCAGCCGCGGCGGGTGGCGTTGTTCTCCGGGGGCGAAGGCGCGGCGGTGGGAGCGATGAAGATCCCGATCTTGGGCAGACAGCGGAAGTGATCTTTCTGCCGGTCCCATGAGAGGGGGCATGTCGTGACCGCACCTGTGCGTCCCGCACCGCCTGCGAAGCGTCGGCGCGGGTTCGATCTCCGCTCGACCACCCTGTTCTTCGTCTTTCTCGCTGTGCTCGTGAGCGTCGTGGGCCTCGCCGTCCGGATAGTGGCAGGGGCCGTCGAGCGGCGCCCGGCCTGGGTCTTCGTCCTGGTCGCCGTGGGGGTCACGGCCTTCGCGGGCCTGGGACGCCGGTGGCACCTGGCGAGAGCGGCGCGCCGGGCCGCGGCGGCGCTCGACGAGGCGGCCCGGGAGGTGGCCGACGAGTGGGAGGCTCGGGCGCTTCCCCGTCAGCGCCCGGCCGCCGAGGTCGCCGTCGACTACGACGCCCTGACGGCCGAGGAGTTCGAAGAGGCGGTCGCCGGCCTCTGCGCACGCGACGGTTGCTCCGACGTCGACGTCGTGGGAGGTGCCGGGGATCTGGGTGCCGATGTGGTGGCCGTGACTCCCGACGGGCGCCGGCTGGTCGTCCAGTGCAAGCACTACGAGGACTCCCACCGGGTCGGCTCGCAGGATCTCCAGCGCTTCGGCGGTACGTGCTTCACCGTCCATGAGGCCGACATCGCGCTGCTGGTCACCACGAGCGACTTCACCACGCCGGCGCTGGAGTACGCCGACCGGTGCGGGATCGTCTGCGTGGACCGTGAGGGCCTACGGGCATGGACGGACGGCACCGGTCCCCGGCCCTGGGAGGGCGGGCCGGGAGACCGGCCGGCGGAGCCCGTCAGTGGAAGGGGTCGAGGGTGAGGTAGGCCTGGCGCGGGTTGCCGTCGTGGACCAGGGACTCGTGGTGGCCCACGTCGTCGAAGGCGAACGCGTACGCCTTCCCGTCGGCCATCTGCGCGTGGATCTCGCGGGCGTAGTGGTTGGTGACGTCGTCCTTGTAGAAGGCGTCGGCCGTGGCATCCGGCTGGTTGGGGTTGACCAGGAGGGTGGAGCGGTTGAATCCGGCGCACAGCGTGCGGGAGATCGGGCCGCGTACCTGGTCGTTCGGTGCGTCGAGCCTGCGGTGGCAGCCGAATACCGAGGCGGCATCCGGCTTCTGGAAGCTGGTGACGGTGGCGCCGGAGCCGTCGGTGAAGTGCATGACGCCGCCGGAGACCCGGCCGTGGTACTTGGTGCCCGGCCGGTCGGCGAACGGGGTGACCGTCAGGGTGGAGGTGGAGTACTTCTGCCAGACGCGGTTGACGTAGTCGTCCATGACGGTGGCCGGCAGGGCGCCGGTCTCCAGCCCGTACAGCGGTGACAGGGCGCGCAGCACGGTGCCGTCGGGGCGGGTCTGGATCAGGCCGGCCCAGCCTCCGGGCTGCCCCCTGAGGGCGTTGAAGAAGCCGGTGTATCCGCCGGGCTTGAGCCGGCCGGTGCTCGCGGTGGTGCCGTCGGCTCGCTGCACCCCCACCGCGTACGGCGCGGAGAACATGTCGACCTGTGTGCTGTTGATCCACAGGCCGGAGTCGTTGAGTGTGTACTCCGACCAGTTGAACAGGATGTTCCGGTTGGGGTCGGTGGGGTTCTGCACGGCGGGCTGGACCAGGCCTCCGGTGGTGAGCCTGAAGACGAGTTTCTGGCCGTAGGAGAAGTAGACGCGGCCGGAGAACTTCGGGATGCGGATCGTGGTCGACTGTCCTGCCGCCGGGCCGGGGATCGAGGCGTCGGGGGCGGGTGTCGGCGGGTTTCCGCCGGCCGGCCAGGGGTGGAAGGTGCCGTTCGCGTCGGCCCAGCCCTGGCGTCCGGTCGACAGCTCCGTGCCGAGGTTGTAGAGGTACACCTGCTCGCCGCGGGCCGAGTTGTTGGTGATCTTCAGGGGGATCGTCGCGGGGACCGCGGCGTGGGCCGGTGCGGTGGCTCCGGTCGCGAGCAGTGAGCCGGCGAGGGCCGTGGCGAGGGCCGTGGCGAGGGCCGACCCCACTGCTCGAGCCCGGCGTCTGAGTGTCCGTAACATGCTCTGCCTCCGTTCGACGAGGGGCCGATCCAGGTTTTGAGAGCGCTCTCAGAGTTGCGCGTTGGTACAGACATGTCAATGAGTCTGCCCTCAGACCATGCTGGAGGTGCGCCGGGGAGCGGCGCACCTCCGAGCGGCGTCGCGGCGGGAGTCAGTCTCCGAGCGCCCGGGCGGTCTCCTCGCGCAGGAGGCCGACGTAGTCGCGGGCCCAGGCCTCGATCGTGGCGCGGTCCCACAGGTCGGCCGAGTACTCGACGAAGCCCCGCAGTTCGTCCCCGGCGGGGACGAGACCGAAGGTGAGTTCCGTGCGGGACGCGGCGGGGGCGAGGTCCTCCACGGCCGTGGTCAGGCCGGGCAGTTCGACCTCCGCGTCCAGGGAGTTCTGGTACGCGAAGCCGACGTCCAGCCGGTCCGGCACCTCGACGCCCGTGTGCTCCCGCAGCGCGGGGGCGATGAGCCGCACCGGCATGGCCTGGTCCATGCACTCCACCGCCGTGCGGGCGATCCGGTCCGTCAGCGTGGTGAAGGAACCGGCGGTCCCGTCGCGCACCGGCAGAGCGAAGCCGGTGATCGTGCAGGCCAGCAGGGAATCGAACGCGCGGCGCTCGCGGTTGGCGTAGGAGATGTTGAACACGACGTCGGGCTGCCCGGACTGCTGAGCGAGCATCCGGCCCAGGGCCGCCGCCGTGACGACGAACGGCGTCGTGCCCCGCTGCCTCGCCAGTCGTTCCACGGCGGCCCGCACGCCGGCCGGCACGGTGAAGGTCACGGCCCCGCCCCGGCCGCTCGGTTTCTCGGGCCTGGGCCGGTCCAGGGGCAGGCCGACGGTGAACGGCACGCCGTCCAGTGCGCGCAGCCAGAACCGCAGTTTGCGTTCCTCGGCCTGCTCGTCGGCCTGGTCTCGCTGCCAGCGCGCGTAGGCCACCGGCTGGCACCGCACCGGCGGCAGGGCGTGGGGTTCGCCCCGCCGGGCAGCGCCGTAGAGCACGGCGAGTTCCTTCAGCAGCAGGCTGACGGACCATCCGTCGCAGGCGGAGTGGTGCAGGACGAGCAGCAGGACCCAGGTGCTGTCGCCGGTGCGCAGCAGGCGCAGGGTCATCGGCGTCCCGCGGGTGGGGTCGATCGGTGTCTCGGTGGCCTCGGCGCTCGCCTGGTCGAGGGCGGCCTGCCGCTCGTGCGCGGGCCGCGCGGTGAGGTCGTCGAGGGGCAGGTGCACCGGGCCGGGGCGCAGGACCTGCTGCTCCCAGCCGTCCACGCTGCGGGCCAGGCGGGTGCGCAACCCCTCGTGCCGCTCGACCAGTTGGGTCAGGGCCGTGCGCAGGGCCGGTACGTCGAGATTCCCGGTGAGGGTGATGCGCAGGGCGACGTTGAAGACCTGCGGCAGGAGGTGGTCGGCGTGCACCGTGGCGAAGCGGGCCTGCTGGGCGGTGGCGGGTGCGCGGCGTTCCACCGTGCCTGGGGCGTGGCCGGGCTCGGGCGCCGGGTCGGGCGTCGGGTCGCCGACCGCCTCGGCCAGTCGGGCCGTCATGGCCCGCAGGGTCGGCTCCTGGTAGAAGCTCAGCATCGGGTACTCGGTGCCGAACTCCTCCCGGGCCTGGTTGACCAGCCGCATCGCGGTGATCGAGTGGCCGCCCAGGTCGAAGAACGAGGTGTCGGCCGCGAGGGCGTCGGCGTCCAGGTCGAACTCGGCCGCCCACAGGGCGCGGACGCGCCGCTCGACGTCCGTGCGCGGGCCGGCCGTCGGCTCGCCGCCGGTGACGCCCGGCCGGTGGCTCGGTGCCGTGGTGACGAGGTCGGGGGCCGGGAGCGCGGAGCGGTCCAGTTTGCCGTTGCCCGTCACGGGCAGGGCGGGCAGGACCCGCCAGGCGCGCGGTACCAGGTACTCCGGCAGGCGGGCCGCCAGTTCCCCGGCCAGGAGGTCGGCGAACGTCCGCCGGTCGCCGGGCGCGGCGCCGATCGGGTCGGCGGGGACGGCGTAGGCCGCCAGATAGGCCTCGTCCTGGTGGTTGCGGTGGGCCAGGACGGCCGCCGCGCGCACGCCGTCCAGTGTGCCGAGGACGCGGGAGACCTCCTCCGGCTCGACCCGGAAGCCCCGGATCTTCACCTGGTCGTCGGCCCGGCCGCGGAACTCCAGCTTGCCGTCGCCGTTCCAGCGGACCAGGTCGCCGGTGCGGTACCTGCGGGCGTCCGGTCGGGCGCCGTCCGGGTCCGGCAGGAAGCGCTCCTCGGTCAGCCGGGGGCGGTGCAGATAGCCGAGGGCGACGCCGGGGCCGCCGACGTACAGCTCCCCCACCGTGCCGACGGGCACCGGGCTGCCGGAGGCGTCGAGCACGCTCAGCGTCACGTTGTCGGCCGGGCGCCCGATCGCGATCGGCTCGGCGGGCTCCTTCCCCTGCGGGGAGACGGTTTCCGTGGTGCACAGCACGGTGACCTCGGTGGGCCCGTACACGTTCACCGTCTCGTACGGCGCCTCCGGGCGCGGCCGGGTGCGCAGCACGTCGCCGCCGAGCAGCAGGTGACGCAGCGGCGGCTGGTCGGCCGGAGGCAGCCGCAGCACCTGCTCGCCGAGGGCGGTGGGCAGGATCGAGAAGGTGACGCCCTGCTCGGCGTACCACCGGGCCAGGCCGAGCGGGTCCCCGCGCAGCTCCTCGGCGGCGATCGCGACCGAGGCTCCGGCCGTCAGCGCCGGCCAGATCTCCAGCAGGGAGGCGTCGAAGCTCTGGCTGCACACCACGGCACTGCGGTCGGCCGGGGTGAAGGCGAAGCGGCGGTGCTGCCACGCGCACAGGTCGACGACCCCGCGGTGCGACACCACGACGCCCTTGGGGGTGCCGGTGCTGCCCGAGGTGTAGAGGACGCAGCACGGCGCCTGGTTGCCGGGGGTGGACTCGGCGCGGCGCGGCGCGGTCGCGTCCGGCCCCACGACGGTCACGTGCCCGGGCAGCTTCAGGGCTGCCGCCTCCTCGGGCGTCGACACCAGTGTCCGGGCCCCGCACTCGGTGATGACCTGCTCGGCCCGTGCCCGGCCGAGGGACGGGTCCAGCGGGACGTAGGCGCGGCCCGCCTTGAGCACGGCGAGCATGGCGACCACGAGGTCGGCGGAGCGGGGCAGCCACAGCGCCACCGGCTCGGCTCCGTCCGTCGCGTGCCGTTCCCCCAGTGCGGAGGCCAACCGCTCGGCGTGGTCGTCCAGTTCGCGGTAGGTCAGCCGGCGGTCGCCGCTGATCACCGCCGTGCTGTCGGGCTGCGCGGCGGCCCGCCGGGCGAAGAGGGCGTGGACGGTGGTGTCCGCGGGCGGGCGGGACGGGCCGTGCTGCCAGGACCTCGGCACGGGGTCGCCCTCGGCGGCTGTGCCGGCGGCCGGCGGGCCGAGCCGCGACAGGGGTGCCTCGGGAGCGTCGACCGCTGCCGCGAGCAGGTCCCGGAAGGTGGCGAAGAACCGGTCGACGGTGTGCCGGTCGAACAGGTCGGTGTTGTACTCCAGATGGCACCGGATGCCGTGCGGCTGGTCGGTGAAGTAGACGGTGAGGTCCGTCAGGGACTTGTCCGGGCCCGCGTCCAGCGGTGTGGCCTCGATCCCCGGCAGGTCGAAGCGGAACGGCTCGGCCCGCTGGAACTCGGCGAACGCCTGGAACACCGGTGTCCGGTCGACCGCCCTGGCCGGGGCCAGTTCGCGCACCACCGTTTCGAAGGGCACGCGCGCGTGGTCGTACGCGTCGAGAGCGACCGTGCGGACCCGGTCCAGCAGCGTGCCGAACGCGGGGTCGCCGGACAGGTCGAGCCGCAGGGCGAGCGTGTTCACGAAGAAGCCGAGCAGGTCCTCGGCGCCCTCGGGCCGGTCCGAGATCGGGGTGCCGACGATCAGGTCGGTCTGTCCGGTGACCCGGTGCAGCATCGCCGCGTATCCGGCGAGCAGGGTCATGAAGAGGGTGCTGCGGCGGGTGCGGCTCAGCTCGCGCAGCCGCCGGGAGAGTTCCGGGTCGAGGGTGTGGAAGACCGCCCGGCCGTGGGAGGTCATCGTCGCCGGGCGCGGCCGGTCGGTGGGCAGCGCGAGGACGGGCAGCTCACCGCCGAGGGTGGCGCGCCAGTACGCCAGGTCCTCCCCGGCCTCCCGGCTCCGCGCCGACGCCGCCAGCTCCCTGGCGTGGTCGGCGTAACTCCGGGTGAGGGCAGGCAGGGTGTGGGGAGTGCCGTCGCGTGCGGACCGGTAGAGGGCGGACAGGTCGCGGGCGAGGACCGTGGCGGAGGCGGCGTCGACCACGATGTGGTGCAGGGACAGCACGAGGACGTGCTCCGCCTCGGCCGTCCTGACCAGCCGGGTGACGAACAGCGGGCCGTCCGCCAGGTCGAAGCGGCGGGCGCTCTCGGCCGACAGGACGTCCCGCAGCGTGGTTCCGGCAGCGCCGGTGGCGTCCACGACCTCGAAGTCGGGTTCGGCGGACGCCCGCACCACCTGCCGGGGCTCGCCTCCCGTCTCCCGGAAGACCGTGCGCAGGCCCTCGTGCCGGGCGACGAGACCGCGCAGTGCCGCGCGCAGGGCGGGTAGGTCGAGGGGGCCGGCGAGACGGATCGCCTTGATCTCGTTGTAGGCGGTTCGCCCCGGCAGGAGGCGTTCCAGGAACCAGATGCGTTCCTGGCCGGGTGACAAGGGGGCGTCGGTGGGGACCGGTCGGACGGATGCGGGGCGCGGGGGTGTCGAGCCGGCGGTGGCCCGCCGGTCGTAGTGACGGCGCAGGGCGTCCAGGCGCGGCAGGCCCGTGCGCAGTTCGTCCGCCGCGACGCCGAAGTCGACGAGTGCCACGATCTCGTCGGCTCCCGCCGCGGTCACGGCGTCCACCACCGGACGGACACTGTCCGCCGTGCCGATCAGGGCGCGCTGGTCGCAGTAGCGGCCGTAGGCGCGGCGGAACAGCGTCTCCAGGTCGTCCTCGCTCAGGTCGGCCAGGTCGACGCTGTGCCCGAGGCTGCTGGTGACGCCACTGAACAGGGACAGGGACGCGCGCATGTAGCGGGACAGGGGCTCGTACGCCTCGGTGCGCGCGGTGTCGTGGTCGTCCGCGAGGTAGGTGTGCAGCAGGACCGCCACCCGCCCGGCCTCCGGGTCCAGGCCGTGCCGGGCCCGGGTGCTCCGGTAGCGGGCGATGTTCTCCCGGAGCTGTTCGACGGTCTGGGTCATCAGGTTGGTGACGACGCCCAGGTCGTGGCGGGCGGCCAGTTCGTACGAGGCGGGGTTGCCGACGACCGCGGTGTACAGGGGCGGAACGTCCTGCACGGGGCGGGGGAAGAGCCGCAGGTCGGCCTCGCCGTCGCCGGTGGTGCGGCGCAGGGCGTCACCGCGCCAGAACTGCCGTACCTCTTCCAGCTGTTCGTACATCAGCTCCTTGTGCCGGCCGAAACGGTCGGGGAAGAAGGCGAAGTCCTTGGAGCTCCAGCCGCTGGCGACGCCGATGCCTACGCGCCCGCCGGAGAGGTTGTCCACCATCGACCACTCCTCGGCGACCCGGATCGGGTCGTGGAGCGGCAGGACGACGGAGCCGGCGTTGAGGCGGACGCGCTCGGTCTCACGGGACAGCGCGGCGGCGAGGACCGCCGGGTTGGGGAAGAGGCCGCCGAAGGAGTGGAAGTGCCGCTCGGGCATCCAGAGTGCGTGGAAGTCGTGCCGGTCGGCGAACCGGGCGATCTCCATCAGGAGTTCGTACTGGCCGTGGCGGGGCGCGGGTTCGTCCTGCGGGTAGTCGCCGAAGAAGTAGACGCTGAAGTGGGTGGTGCGCGGGGCGGCTTCCTTCGCGGGCGCGGTGCGGGGCGCGGTGACCGCCGCGGCGTTCCAGGGCATGGCGGCCACGGGGGCCGGCTGCGACGCGGGAGCAGCCGCTTGCAGTCGCGGCCGTGCTTCCGGCTTCGGTGCCGGTTGTGGTTCCGGCTTCGCCGGCGCGGGCTTCGGCGCCACGATCGGCCCGCCCGGGAAGAACCCCGCCGACCGCAGCTCGCGCAGGGAGTCCCGTACGGCGTCCGCCACGAACTCGATGTCGCCGTCCGAATGGGCGGTGGACAGGAAGAAGTTGCGCCACTCCCAGACGTGTACGCCGCGCAGCATCAGGTGGTGGTAGAGCAGCTCCATGTCGGCGCGGTGCTCGAAGCGGAACTGGGAGCCGAAGTGGCTCATCCGCAGCGGGTACTCCTCGGCCTCGAAGAAGTCGTTGAGCGTCGCGGCCAGTTCGGCGGTGCGCGCGTTGAGCCGCTCCTGGAGGCGGGGGCTGTGCTCCTTGAGGTGGGTCAGTACGGCGCGGGCGGCGACCATCGACACCGGGTGCTGGATGTACGTACCGCCGAAGAAGGTGGTGTCGGCGGGCGGGTAGCTGTCGTCGCCGTAGGACCAGTGGCCGCCGTCGACGCCGTCCATGATGTCGGCGCGGCCGGCGATGGCGCCGATGGGGAAGCCGCCGCCGAGGAGCTTGCCGTAGGTGGCGAGGTCGGGGGTGACGCCGTACAGCTCCTGGGCGCCGCGCGGGGCCGGGCGGAAGCCGGTCAGCATCTCGTCGAAGAGCAGCACGATGCCGTGACGGCGGGTCAGTTCCCGCAGCCTGCGGACGAACTCGGCCGGCTGGAGCGAGGGGTGTCTGCTCTGGACCGGCTCCACGACGACCGCGGCGATGTCGCCGGCGTGCCGGGCGATCGTCTCCAGGACGGTGTCGCTGCCGTAGTCGAGGACCAGCAGATCGGAGACGGCGGCCTGGGGGATGCCCCGGGAGACGGGCACGGTGATGCGGTCGGGGCCACTGCCCGAGGAGCGGCCGAGGACGTTGTCGGCGTGGCCGTGGTAGGCGCCGAGGAAGGTGACGATCTTGTCGCGGCCGGTGGCGGCGCGGGCGAGGCGGATGGCCGCCGAGTTGGCCTCCGTGCCCGAGTTGGCGAAGGCCACGCGCTCCAGCCCGGTGAGGTCCGCGAGGAGTTCCGCCGCCTCACCGGTCTCGATGGTGCGGGGGCCCAGCTGGATGCCGCGGGACAGGTGCTCGCGTACGGCGTCGGTGACGAAGTCCGGCTCGTGGCCGAAGAGGAGGACGCCGAAGCCCATCGTGATGTCGACGTACTCGTTGCCGTCGACATCCTCCAGCCGTGCCCCGCTCGCCCTGCGGCCCGCGATCGGGTACAGCATCTCCTTGGTGGCGCTGCGGAAGCCGACGACGGCTCGGCTGTCGGCCAGGACGCGGCGGTAGCGCTGGGCGATCCGCTTGGAGGTCGGGGTGCGGGCGGTGTAGCGGCGGACGAGGTCGTCCAGGTGCTCCTGCTGGGAGTGCGGGGAGGCGTCCCGCACCATGCCGGAGGTCCGCGTGACCGACACCCGGGGGCCGTGGACGCGCGGCGGTTCCGGGGCGGGCGCGGCGGGTGTGCCCATCTGCTCGGCGATGCGCCGCGAGAGTTCGGTCATCGCCGCGAGGTCGCGGTCCAGTGCGGCGGATATGCCGTTCAGCCCGGTCACTTGACGGCCTTGCCGTTGAGCCGGTCCGTGACGGAGGCGGTCTGGAGCGCGAGCAGCTGGGAGAGCTGGGACATCATCTGGAGCTGTATCCGGGACATCTGCTGGATCTTGTGGGCGAGGTCCTCTAGCTCTTCTCGGGTCGCGTACTCGGGGAGGGGCGCGGGTGGGGTGGCCGCAGGCGCGGGAAGGGGCTCGGGAGCCGGTGCGGGTGGGGTTGCCGCGGGCGCGGGCGCGGGATCGGGGGTCCGTGCGGGTGCGGCGGTCCTGGGCGTGACGGGCTCGGCCGGCTCGGTCCGCTCCCCCGCGGGTTCGGCCGGTGCCGTTCCGGTCGTGTCCGGCATACGGGCCACGATGAACTCGGCGAGCCGCTGCGGCGTGCCCGTCTCCTCGAACAGCTGCCGCATCGTCACCCTGACCTGGTGCTGCTGCTCCAGTTCCCGCAGCACACTGATCATCTGGAGCGAGTCGGCGCCGAGATCGAAGAAGTTCGCGTCGCCGGCGATCGCCGACGGATCCGCGCCGAGGTGCCGGGCGGTCGCCTCGACGATGGTGTGCCGTACCCGTGCGACCGCTGCTTCCTGCTGAACCACTACGGTTCCCTTTCTCGCTGGTGTTCCCGTGCTGAGGACCGCCGGCTCGGGCCCGGTCCAGTGGTCCTGGTGCTGGAACCGGTATCCGGGCAGCGGGACGCGTCTGCCGCCGCTGCCGGCCAGGAGCGGTTCCCAGGCCAGGTCCGCTCCCGCGCAGTGCAGGGCCCCGGCGGCGCCCCAGAGGGTGCCGAGTCCGGTGCCGCGCCGCAGGGACGGCAGCGCCCGTACGTCGGGCAGGGCCCGGCGGGCCAGGCCGCTGAGGGTGGTGTGCGGCCCGATCTCGAGCAGGATGTCGGGCCGCTGTCCGCCGATGCCGCGCAACGCCTCGTCGAAGCGGACGGGCTCGCGGGTGTGCCGGAGGAGGTGGTCCGTGTCCGGGATCCAGCCGGGCGGGCGGACCGCGCCGTCCAGTGCACTGACGAACGGGATCCCGACGGGGCGGAATTCGACGTCGTCGAGGACTTTCCGGAACTCCTCCAGCATCGGTTCCATCAGGGCGGTGTGGAAGGCGCGGGTCACCGGCAGCCGCTGCCCCGGTGTGCCGCGTTCCTCCAGCAGGGCGCACGCCCGGTCGACGGCGGCGACGGGCCCGGCGAGCACCTGGGCGCGGTCCCCGTTGCTGACGGCCGGTTCCAGTCCGGGCACCTCGGCGGCCAGGGCGAGGGCCGCCGCCCGGTCGAGCGGCGCGGCCACCATCGCGCCCGGCGCACAGCGCCGCCACATCAGCCGGCCGCGTGCGGTGGTGAGGCGCACGCCGTCCTGGAGCGACAGGGCTCCGGCCGCGTACAGCGCGGCGTACTCCCCGACGCTGTGCCCGGTCACGGCGTGCGGCTCGACGCCGGTTTCGTGCCAGAGCCGGACGAGGGCGCACTGCAGGGCGAACAGCGCGGGCTGCGCGGTGTCCGTGTCCCGGAGGGGCCCTTCCTCCGTGGTCAGGGCGGCGAGCAGCGAGTCGCCGGTGAGGTCGCGGTGGTGGTGGTCGCACGCGTCGAGTACGGCGGGGAAACGCGCGTAGAGAGCGGCGGCCATGCCGGGGTACTGGCTGCCCTGCCCGGTGAACTGGAACGCCACGCGCGGGGTGCCCTCCCCCGGCGCCGTCCCTGTGGTCACCGCTGTCCGGGCGGTTCCGGCGAGCCAGGCGTCGAGGGCGTCGGCGAGGGCCGCGGGGGTGGTGCCGCGGGCCGCGAGGCGGTGGCTGCCGTGGACGCGGCCGAGGGCGGCCGTGGTGACCAGGTCGGCCGGGTGCGGTGCGGGCAGCCGGCGTAACCGGTCGCGGAAGGCGCGGGCGTTGTCCGCGAGGGCCCCCGGGGTGCTTCCCGAGACCAGCAGGACGTCCGGCGGGGCGGCCGTGCCGCTCCTGGGCGCCGGTTCGGGGGCCTGTTCCAGGATCAGGTGGACGTTGGTGCCGCCGACGCCGAGGGAAGTGAGGCCCGCGCGGCGCGGCAGGTCGCTCTCGGGCCAGGGGCGGGCGGTGCGGGTGATGTAGAAGGGGCTGTGGTCGAGGTCGATGAAGGGGTTGGGTTCGCTGAAGTTCGCCATCGGCGGGAGCACACCGTGGCGCAGCACCAGCAGGGTCTTGACCAGGCCGGCCAGTCCCGAAGCGGCGTCGAGATGGCCGAGGTTGGCCTTGGTGGAGCCGAGGGCGCAGTAGCCCACGCGGTCGGTGTCCTCGCGGTAGGCGCCGGCCGCCCCGACGAACTCGATCGGGTCGCCCTTGAGGGTGCCGGTGCCGTGGGTCTCCAGGTAGCCGATGGTCTCGGCGCCGACGCCGGCGCGTCGCAGGGCCTGCCGGATGGCCGTGCGCTGGCCCTCGGCGCTCGGGGCGCTGAACGCCGCCTTCCCGGCGCCGTCGTTGGCGATGCCCCAGCCGCGGACGACCCCGTGCACGCTGTCGCCGTCGGCGACGGCCCGGGCCAGCCGCTTGAGTACGACGGCCAGGACGCCCGTGCCTCCCACGGTCCCGTCGGCGCCGGCGTCGAAGGGCCGGACGCGGCCGGACCTGGACAGGATCGAACCCTTGACGTGGCGGTAGCCGAGAACCTGCGGGACGTGGACGGCGGTGGCGCCGACGAGGGCGATGTCGCAGTCGCCCATGAGCAGCGACTGCGCGGCCGTCTGCACGCCGACCAGGGAACTGGAGCAGCCCGTCTGGATGTTGACGGCGGGGCCGGTCAGGCCCAGCCGGTAGGCGACACGGGTGGCGGTGAAGTCGGCGTAGTTGCCGATGATCGTCTCCATGCCCGTCGTCCAGTCGGTCGGGGGCCGGCTGGGCAGGACGTTGTTCAGGAGGTAGCTCTGCAGGGTGTACAGGTGGTATCCGGTGCTGGCGTAGACGCCGATACGGGTGCCGTCCCGTTCCCCGGGGTAGCCGGCGTTCTCCAGGGCGTGCTGGGCGCATTCGAGGAACATGCGCTGCTGCGGGTCGGTGATCCGGGCCTCGCCCGGGCTCATCGCGAAGTGCCGGGCGTCGAAGCCGGCGAGATCGCCCAGGATGCCGGAGGCGCCGACGAAGTCGTCCGCCCCGTACTCCTCTGCGGGGATCCCCGCGGCGGCCAGTTCCTCGTCGGTGAAGCGGGTGACGCAGTCGGTGCCGTCCCGGATGACGCGCCAGAAGTCCTCGGGCGTGTCGGCGCCGGGCAGCCGGAACGCCATGCCGATGACGGCCATCCGCGGGTCCGGATCGCTGGTGGGCATCAGCCGCGTCCCTCCGTCACCGTCGGCCGGTCGGGGCCGGCCGGTTCCGCAGCGGGCGGGGCGGGTGTTCTCCTGCCCCGGGCGGCCAGCAGCAGGAGCAGGGCCGCGCACAGGGCGATGGCGAGGCCGTGGAAGGCGGCCACCACCTGCAGCGGCGAGAAGCGCTCCAGGAGTGCGCCGCTGACGAGCATGCCGAGGCCGAAGCCGGTGTTCTCGGCCGAGGCGGAGAGCCCGAAGAGGCGGCCGCGCTGGTCGTCGGGGGCGGTCTGGAGCCTCGACACGTAGACGATCTCGGTGAAGCCGTCGGCGGCTCCGGCGACGAGCGCGGCGATGACGGCGGGCACGGTCGGTAGCCCGCAGAAGACCACGATGAACCCGGCCGACATCACACAGGCGCCGAGCGCGAACGCCCGCTCCCCCGGTGTCCGCCCGGTCTTGGCGGTGACCCGGCCGATCACCTGCTGGGCGACGATGTTGCCGATGGCCCAGGTGGCCCAGAACTGGCTGATGAAGGTGGCCGGGTGGTCGGGATCCAGGCTGCTGGAGTAGAGGGGCAGGGCGACGTTGTGGGAGGAGGACCCCAGCCCGTCCACCGCCCGGACGGCGATCATCGCCATCAGCAGCGGGGCCGTGCCGAGCAGCATCCGGGCCGTCCAGCGGGCGGCGCCGGAGGCCTTCGCGGAGCCGTCGTCCGCGGGGTCCCCGGCCGCCCGGGTGCGGACGGGGAGGAGGAACAGCACGGTCGCGGAGACCAGGAACGTCGCGGCGTCCAGGGCGAACGCGGCGGAGTAGCCGAGCTCCGCCACGACCACGCCCGAGGAGGCGAATCCGGCGATCATGGCGAGCGAACGTCCGGTCACCAGCAGCCCGTTGGCCCGGACCCGGTGCTCCGCTCCGACGATCTCGGGGACGCTGCTGCGCAGGGCCACCTGGGAGAGCGTGGAACAGCCGCCCGTGACCACGGCCAGGGCGTACAGCAGCCCGACGCGCGCCCCGTCCAGGGCGAGCAGCAGTGTCAGCAGTGCCACGGCCTGGCACAGGTCGGCGCCGACCATCAGGCGCTTGCGGTCGTGGACCGAGACGAGCCGCCCGCTCACCCAGCCGGAGACGACGCTGGTGCCCAGCCGTACGGCCATGAACAGGCCGGCGGCGAGCGCGCTGCCGGTGGCGTCGTAGACGAAGACGTTCAGCGCCACCATGTTCAGGTAACTGCCGTACGCCGAGATGCCGTTGCCCAGGACGAGCAGACGGAAGTACCTCATGCGCCTTCCCCCGGTCTGCATGAGGGGTGCGCGTTCCCCCCGGTACGCCGCCGGAACGGCGGCCATTGGTCCGTCACCCAAGCAGAACCGAACAGACGTGTTCAAGACTCGGAAGTGGTCCAGACGACTTCCGGTCTTGTTTTGGCGCTTTCGGAGCGACCGGCCAACCCGTCGCGGGCGCTCAGCGTCGCGGGTCCGCGTCGTTCGCCGCCTCGATGACACGGTCGAGTGCCGCCAGGACCGGTGCCACGCCGTCCTCCTCGGCGAGGTGGCGGGCCAGTTCCCGGGCGCGGTCGCGGTGGCCGGGGTCGCTCACGGCGCGGCGCAGGGCGGGGGCGAGTGCCTCGGCGGTGAGGCGGCGGAGGGGCACGGCGCAGGGCGCGACACCCAGCGCGACCAGACGGGCCGCCCAGAAACCGGCGTCGAACTGCACGGGCACCGGGACGGTGGGCACACCGGCGCGCAGGGCGGCGGCGGTGGTACCGGCTCCGGCGTGATGGACCACGGCGGCCATCCGGGGGAACAGCAGCGAGTGCGGCACGTCGCCGACCGTGAGCACCTCGTCGGTGCATGCGGTCAGCCCCGCCCAGCCCCGCTGCACGACACCGCGCAGTCCCGCCGTGCGCAGGGCGCGCACGATCTCGCCGCTGAGCCGCTCCGGGTCCGGCACGGTGGCACTGCCCAGCCCGACGAAGACCGGGGCGGGCCCGGCGGCGAGGAACTCCTCCACGTCCGCGGGCAGTTCGCGGGTGTCGTACGGCCACCAGTAGCCGGCCATCTCCAGTCCGGGTCGCCAGTCCCGGGGCCGGGGCACCACCCGCTCGCTGAACCCGTGCAGCACCGGCCACCGGGCCCGCTCATGGGCCCGGCGGCTCGCGGCCGGGCCGGGCGGGGTCAGGCCGTGCCGGGTGCGCAGCCGGCGCATGGCCTGGGTGAAGATCCGGTCGAGGGCGGTGGTGACGGCCAGTCCGCCCAGGTGGTTGCCCACCGGGCCGAGCGAGCGTCCGCCGAGCATGGGTGCGCCGAACTCCCGCGTCGGATGCTGGGGTTGGAGGAACAGGCCCAGGCTGGGCAGCTTCAGTCCCTCGGCGATGGCGCGGCCCAGGGGTGCCACGGCACCGGCGGCCAGGACGACGTCCGCGGCGCGGGCCGCCTCGACCAGGGCGTCGGTCATCTCCTCGGCCGCGGACCGGGCCATCGACGCCGCGCGCAGCAGTTTGCCGAGCCCCGTGGTGCTGGCGTGCAGGCTGCGGCCGCGGTCGGAGTGGGACAGGGCGTGCGGGTCGACCGGGGTCGGGTGGAACCGCACCCCGCAGCCGGCGGCGAGCGACTCGAACAGGCCGTGTGTGGCGAGCGTGACCTCATGCCCGCTCCGTACCAGCCCCGCACCCAACCCGGTGTACGGCGCGACGTCGCCGCGCGACCCCGCCGTCATGATCACCACCCGCATGCGTCCCAGTGTGGACCGCCCGGGCGGCCGACACGCTGGGTACGGCGATACGTGGACGAAAATCGCCGGTGCAGGTGAGGGCAGGCCGGTTCCGCTTACGGCGGGTCGGGCGCCGGGCCCGCGTCCAGCGCTTCGAGGAGGCCGGCGGCGGCTCGGCTCACGCGGGACGAGGCGTCCGCGGTGAGGGCGGTCAGCCTGGCGCGCGCTTCCTCGTCGCCGGGCGGCAGCGCTCCGGTGGCCTCCACCCAGCGCGCGAGGCCGTGGACGGCCTGGTAGCGGACCGCCTCGTCCGGGTCGTCCAGACCGCGCAGGAAACGCCGCACGTCGCGCCGGGCTTGCTCGTCGGTCGGGTCGTCCGCGTCGAGCAGAGACAGCGCGGCGGCCCGGACCTCGCCGGACCGGGTGTGGTCCGCGAGGCGCCGTACGGCGGGGAGCGCCTGGGCGAGGCCGGACAGCGCGTTGCGGGTGCGCCAGATGTGCTTCGCGTCGATCTCCAGATGGGCGGCCAGGGCCCAGGCCACCGGATGGCGCTCCCAGAGGCGCAGTCCGTTCTCGACGCATGCGTCGAGTCCGTCGAGCGCGCCCGCGCGCAGGTCGTCGTCGGGGTCGTCCAGCAGGGGCAGCAGGAACCACACCGCGTCCCAACGGCCTCCGGCCCCGATGGCCGTGGCGCAGGCGGCCCGGGTCGGGGTGGGCAGCGTCTCGTCGTCCAGCGCCGTGCGCAGGCGTGCGGCGGCCGTATCCGTGTCCACGCCGCCCAGGGCACCCGCGGCCGACGGCCCGGCGACGGGATCCCGCAGCCATCGCACCGCCGGTTCGGTGACGCGCTCGTCGCCCCGTTCGCCGAGGCCGCGCAGCAGTCGCGCGGCGACCTCGGGGTCCCGCTCGTTGCGCAAGGCCGCGGCCAGTCTGTCCTGTACCTGTCGTTGTTCCACGTGGAACAGCCGGCGGGCGACCGCGATGCGTACCGCGGGAGAGGGATCGTGCAGGCCGGTGAGCAGCGAGTCGAGGAGGTGCTCGGTGCAGCGCGCCGGCAGCCGGTCCAGGGCCCGCGCGCGGGCGGTGCCCGTGCCCTGGCGGGCGGTGCGGATCACCTCGGCCCGTACGGCCTCGTCGGCGGCGCACTGGTGGATCAGGCTCCGGGCCCGTCCCCACACGCGCGAATCGGGGTCGCCGAGGAGGCCGACCAGGGCGGCCGCGTCCCCGGGCGCGCCCAGCGCGGCCAGCCCCTCCAGGGCGTTGATCCGCACGGGGCGGTCCGGGTCGGACAGCAGCCGGGCGAAGGCCCGGGTGACCGCGGGTCCCCGGAGTCCCAGCCGGGTGGCGGCGACCGCCGCCCTGCTGCGTACGCCCGGATCCTCGTCGCTCATCAGCAGCGGCAGCACCTCGCCGCCCGCCTCCGGGTCCCCGAGCCGGCCCAGCCCCAGGGCGGCTGCCGCGCGCACCGAGGGCGCGGGGTCGTCGGCCGCCGCGGCGAGAACGGGGGCGTGCTCGGCCCGGCCCGTCCTCCCCAGTCCTTTCAGCGCCGCGGCGCGCCGCGCGGGATCCGGCGCCGCCGACTCGCGCAGGAAGAAAGCGATCTGATGGTCCGCCCCCATGGCCACCTCCAGAAGGGAAGACCTCCGAGCGACGCGAAGGTTGCTCCCGGGTCCAGGAGATGCCAGTCAGGGGCGTCGACAAACGACATCCGGTGGGCGGTTGACTCCCTGAGGTGTCGGAGGGTGCCTCGCCGGCCTGCTATGCGGGGGGTGCCGGAAGGATGATCCCCGCCTGCTCGGCGTGGAGTTCGGAGCGGACGAGTTCCAGGAGGCGGCCGGTCCAGTTCCGGCCGCGGCCTCCCCGGTCGCCCCAGTAGTCGGAGTCCGAGTCGTCGTAGACGAGTGTCGCGTCGGCCGTGTCCAGGAGGACCCGGGCGAGAGCCGGGTGCTGGGTGTACTTGGCCCTCAGCAGGGAGGTCATGACCGCGGTCCGGGCCTGTTCCCAGCCGTCGCGCCGGGGGACGCCGGCGGCCGCGTCGCGGGCGGCGAACGTCGTCTCCGCTTCCCGGACGGCGGTCCGGGCGCCGGGGTCGGCGGTGGAGAGGGCCCAGTACGCGTGTGTGACCGTGGGGTAGGTGGCGCCGTCGACCAGCAAGGGCGCGGGGAACTCGTTGCGCAGGGCCTTGGTGCCCGGGTCGTCCGAGGGCCTGAGGGGGTAGCTCTGGTAAAGGTGGATCGCGGGGGCGGTGGGGGTCGCGGGGCCGTCCGCCGGGACGCGTGCGGGGCGTTCGGCCAGCCACTTCGCCCGGTCCTCGAAGTAGGCGACCGCTTCGTCGTACTCCTCCTGCGTGACCGGTTCGTCGGGCAGGTCCTCCAGGTGTCCGCCGGGTCCGGTCACCAGGACCTGGAGCGGCTCGTCCTTGCGGTCCATGTCGCCGAGGGCGTAGAGGCGTCGGGTCTCCGGGATGGCGTGGTAGGCGGCGCGGGCGGTGGCCCGGTTCTCCTCGGTCCGATCGGCGAGGAACACGTCGACGGCGGCCAGGCACCGGTCCGTCGAGTCCGGGCGCCCGTTGAGCTCGTCGATGGTGTCGCGGATCTCGGCGAGCAGCAGTTCGGGGGTGTACCGGGTGCGCGGCTCGCCGAACCGCCAGGAGGCCAGCTGGTGGCCGGACGCCCGGGCGCCGTCCGGGAGTTCGGTGGCGACCCAGCCGCACCGCAGCTTCTCCTCGAACTCCTCCAGGGTGACCAGGCCCCAGCAGTCGATCAGCCCGTCCGCATAGATGAACAGGTCGGTCAGGAAGTAGTCGCCGTTGCGGATGAAGGCGTGGCGCCAGGTTCCGGGGACGCGAACGCCGTCCGCCGTGCGGTAGGTGATCCGGTTGCCGATCATTCCGGCATTGTGCCGTAACCGCTGGTCAGCGCAACGGGTTTACCGTCGCCGCGGATCGTCGTAGGCATGGCCGGAGCCGGGTCCTCCGCCGGTGGTGCGGCGCAGGACCCGGCTCCCGGTCGGGCGGTGGATCAGGACGACTGGGCGCTCTGGTACAGGTTCTGCGCGTCGGCGCCGAAGTACGGGCCGTACATGGCGTTGGGCAGGAAGTTGTACTTGAAGCTGTTGACCGAGGACTGGAGCCCGGTCCCGGTCGCCTCGTTGAACTGGGTGAACCACGGGCCTCCGCTGGAGCCGCCGGTCATGTCGCAGGTCAGACCGTGGTCGCTGGAGAGCAGGAAGTCCCGGTAGGTGGTGCCGCTGCAGTAGATGAACTTCGAGCCGTCGTACGGCGCGGCGGCCGGGAAGCCGAAGGCGTACATGGCCTTGTTGTAGCCGGAGTTGAAGGCGAGCCCCTGGCCGCCGACGACATCGGTCAGCTTCTTTCCGTCGAGCGGGGCGACCACGGCCGCGCCGACGTCGTAGTTGATGTCCTCACTGGCCGTCCACTGCGGCGTGGACAGGGTCTTGGACGCCGTCCACGTGCCGTACGGGGCCTGCCCGTCGTGGTAGCCGGGCACGAACACCCAGTTGGTGTGCCAGGCCCCCTGCATCTTCACGCAGTGCCCGGCGGTGAGCACGGTGCTCTTGTTGGCGCTGGTGACGGCGTTGCCGGAGCAGGAGGCGGTGCGGCCCTGGTAGGTGAAGAACACCCGGCCCGCGGTCTTGACCACCGCTCCCCCGCCGGACCAGGGTCCGCCACTGTGGGGAATCGCCAGGGGTCCCACGGCGGAGGCGGCGGCGCTGGGAGCGATGACGGTCGCCTTGCCCTTGCGCGGTGCCGACGCCCGCACGTCGGAGCGGTCGACGGACAGGACGTCGAGCGGGGTGGCCTCGCGCATCCGCTGCGGGGTCCAGAAGGCGCGGGCGCGTTCCTGCGCCGAGGGTGCCATCGCTCCCGGTTCGGGCGCGGCGCTCGCCGGTGCGGCGGTGACGCCGGTCGCCAGCAGGGCGGCGATGCCGGCGAGTGCGCCGAGGACGGTGCGGCGCACGGGCGCGCCGCGGCGGGACGAGCGGAGGCTACGGGGTCTGCCTATCACGCGGTCTCCTTCTGCTGTGGGGGCCGGGCGGAGGGTCCGTCCGCCCGGTCAGGCAGGGGTGTCGCTGCGGACAGCCAGAGGGCAGCGTGCCACCAGGAGACCGATATGGACAGGTGCATGTCACCACGATGGCCGAAACGTCACACGCTCTTCGCGTGGGGCACACGCGGGCACGGAAGAACCCGGCCTCCATGGTGGAGGCCGGGTCCGGGACGGAGGAGCTGCGTGCGGGTCAGAGGGCGGGGCCGGTGCCGCCCGGCCGGATGCGTCCGCGCCAGGCGCCGGACTCGTCTCCGCGCTCCTCGATGTACTGCTTGAAGCGCTTCATGTCGCCCTTGATCCGCCGGTCGATCGTGCCGATCATGTCCGCGGCCTTCTCCACCGCTCCGCTGGGCTCGACGTCCATCACGAGCTCGACCCGGGTGTGGGTGTCGTCCACGCGCTCGAAGCGGACGGAGCCCCTCTGGTTGGTGTCTCCGCTGGTCGTGCGCCACGTGACCCGCTCGTCGGGCAGCTGGTCGACGATCTCCGTGTCGAACTCGCGCCGTACTCCGCCGATCTTGGTGGTCCAGTGGTTGTGGCGGTCGTCGAGCTGCCTGACCTCCTCGACGCCTTCCATGAAGTTCGGGAACTCCTCGAACTGGGTCCACTGGTTGTAGGCGGTGTGCAGCGGGACGTCGACTTCCACGGTTTCCTTGACGGTGCTCATCTGTATGCCTCCGTTTTCTCTGATCGACTGCGGGAGGCCCATCGGCCCACACACAGGTCCGGGCTCGGTGCGACGAGTACCCGGCATGCCGCGGTTGCCACATGGGATCTGATCAGTGGCGTGTACCACGTACCGGCGGCGCCGGCGGGCCTTCTTCCGGCGGACCGTGCCGTTCCGTCGGGTCGGGGTGTGGGAGGGCCGTGAGCTGATCGCCGTAACCGGTACGGGACGCGGCGCGGGGCAGGCGGCGGGGGCGGCGGTCCCGGCCGTCTCCGAGTGGAAACCGTGGCCGAGTTCGGGGGCCGGGCCGTGGTCGTGGCGGGAGTTGTGGCCGCGGCCCTGTTCGGCCGCGCGCTGCGGGCGTCCTGGCTGGTGCACGCCGACGGCTCCCGCGTGGTGCGGCCGACGGACCCGGGGCGGGAGGCCTTCCGGCGGCAGCTGGGTCTGGCGGAAGAGCTGCTCGCGACGGGCTGAGCAACGCCTCCGCCGGCCCGGCCCGCCGGGATCAGAACCGGTCGTGCTGCTGCTGCGGCTGCCCGTGCGCCTGGCCGCCCGCGCCCTGCGCCTGCAGCTGCTCGGCCTGCTCCTTGGTCAGCTTCTGTTCCGCGCCGCAGAAGGTGCACTGCGTCTGGTACTTCGTCGAGATCGGGAACAGCGGCACGAAGAACAGCGTGAACTTCGTGACGCGTTTCCTGAGCGTGTGCGCGGCGGGGTTGCCGCACTGGCCGCACACCAGCGTCAGTATCGCCAGCTGGTACAGGTAGCCCTTGGTGCCAAAAATGATCACGTGTCGGTCCTTCCCGGGTCGGATCTTTCTCCAGTGTCCTGTATCGCGGCGTCCGATGCGCGCGCCCCTCGTTCGTGTGGAGAGCCCGGCGGCGTGTGGTCCGGGCGGGTGACAGCGGACCGGGGGGCGTCCGGCACGCGGATACGGTTCCGCGGTGACCTCGATCTCACCCGAAACGCAGTCCGTGCACACCGACGACCTGGTCTCCCTCGTCCTCCTGTCCTGGCGGGGCACGACCCCCGACGGGGACGTCCCCTACCTCCTGGCCTGCTCCCTCGGAGACGGCGCGAACGGTCCGGAGGCCACGGCGAAGGCCATCGAGCAGCTGCTGGCCGGCGTCGGGCTCCCCGTGGGCGAAGGCCTCGTCCACGCGACCCAGCGGCCGAGTCTGCCGGTGAGTCTGCTCGTCGTGCCCGGGTCGGCCGTCCTCACCGTGCGGCACCTCAAGTGGCAGTTCGTCCCGCCGGAGACCTGGATGAAGGCCGTGGCCGAACTCGGGTACGTCTACCTCATCTTCGCCACCCGCCCGTGGCCGGAGGGCGCCGAACCCGGGGACCTCGAGACGCTGGCCGCCTTCACCTCCGACGAGGACGTGCTCACGTCGGCGGCGCACGTCGTGCTGCCCGCCCGCAGCCTGCGCGGCTGACGCCCGTACGGCCCGGGCCACGTGACGGTGGCCCGGGCCGTGCCGTGCCGGTGCTCAGTCGGACAGGGCCGCCAGCACCACGGACTTGGCCTCCTCCTGCACCTGCCGGAGGTGGTCGGGGCCGCGGAACGACTCGGCGTAGATCTTGTAGACGTCCTCGGTGCCCGAAGGGCGGGCCGCGAACCAGGCGTCGGCCGTGGTCACCTTGATGCCGCCGATGGGCGCGCCGTTGCCCGGGGCCTCGGTGAGCACCGCGGTGACCGCGTCCCCGGCCAGGGTGTCCGCGCTGACCTGGGCCGGGGAGAGCCTGGCGAGCAGGGCCTTCTCCTCGCGGGACGCCGGGGCGTCGATCCGGGCGTAGGCCGGCTCGCCGAAGCGGGCGGTCAGCGCGGCGTAGTGCTCCGACGGGGTCTTCCCGGTGACCGCGGTGATCTCGGAGGCGAGCAGCGCCAGGATGATGCCGTCCTTGTCGGTGGTCCACACCGAGCCGTCCCGGCGCAGGAAGGACGCCCCGGCCGACTCCTCCCCGCCGAAGCCGATGGTGCCGCCGGCCAGCCCGTCGACGAACCACTTGAACCCGACGGGCACCTCGACCAGGTCGCGGCCCAGGTCGGCGGCGACCCGGTCGATCATGGCGGAGGACACCAGGGTCTTGCCGACGCCGGTGCCGGCCGGCCAGCGGTCGCGGTGGGAGTACAGATAGGAGATGGCGACGGCGAGGTAGTGGTTGGGGTTCATCAGGCCCGCGTCCGGGGTGACGATGCCGTGCCGGTCGGCGTCGGCGTCGTTGCCGGTGGCGATCCGGAAGCGGTCGCGCTGCCCGATGAGCGAGGCCATCGCGTACGGCGACGAGCAGTCCATGCGAATCTTGCCGTCCCAGTCCAGCGTCATGAACCGCCAGGTGGGGTCGGTGTGCGGGTTGACCACGGTGAGGTCGATGCCGTGCTGTTCCGCGATGCGGCCCCAGTAGGCGACGGACGCGCCGCCCAGCGGGTCCGCCCCGATGCGCACCCCGGCCGCGCGGATCGCGTCCAGGTCGAGGACGCCGGGCAGGTCGGCGACGTAGGTGCCCAGGAAGTCGTAGCGGCCGGTGGTGGGTGCGGCGAGGGCCCGGGCGTAGGGGATGCGCCGTACGTCCTTCAGGCCGCCCCGGATGATCTCGTTCGCCCGGTCCTGGATCCAGGAGGTCGCGTCGGAGGCGGCGGGGCCGCCGCTGGGCGGGTTGTACTTGAACCCGCCGTCGGCGGGCGGGTTGTGGGAGGGGGTGACCACGACGCCGTCCGCGAGGCCGGTGGTGCGGCCGCGGTTGTGGGCGAGGATGGCGTGCGAGACGGCCGGGGTCGGCGTGTAGCCGTCCGCCTCGTCGATCAGTACCGTCACCTCGTTGGCGGCGAACACCTCCAGGGCGGTGACCCGCGCGGGCTCCGACAGGGCGTGGGTGTCGGCGCCCAGGAAGAGGGGCCCGTCGGTGCCCTGGCCAGCCCGGTACTCGCAGATGGCCTGGCTGGTCGCGGCGATGTGGTCGTCGTTGAACGCGCTCGCCTGCGATGATCCGCGGTGTCCGGAGGTCCCGAACGCCACGCGCTGCCCCGGGTCGTCCGGGTCGGGGTGGAGCGCGTAGTACGCGGTGACCAGCCGGGCGACATCGACGAGATCCTCGGGACCGGCCGGACTGCCCGCTCGCTCGTACTGCATGGGCCCGCTCCTCCGCATGGGTTGATCCTTCGTGTGCGCTCTCATCCTTCCTCGTCACAGCGGTGACGCGCGAGGGGGCGGCGCCGCGGAGGCCGGAGGTGTGGGCCGCGCCACGAAGACGGAGGTGTCGCACCGCGAGAGGGCGGCGCTACGGACCACCGGGACACCCGGTGGTGCGCCGCGCCGCCTGCTCCCCTCGTGGCCGGCACGCCGGACGTGCCGGCCGCGGTCAGATCCGCCCGCCGGTGAGCCGGGTGAGCGGGCCGTGCGTGCCGCGTTCCGCGCGGCGCCCCACGGCGTACGAGGCGGCGCTCAGGGCGGTGATGCCGGCTCCGACGCCCGCGGCGACGAGCTTGCGCTGGGCGATGACCGTCCAGGCGGTCCTGGCCGTGGCCGCGACCTGGCCCGAGGCGGCGACGACCGCCTGGCGGCCCGCCTCGACGCTCCGGGCCGCCGTCTGCGCGGCCGCCTTCGCCGTCTCGGCCGAGCGGTCGACGCCGGACGTGACCGCTGACGCCGCGTCATCGGCCTTGCCCGCCGCGCGCTTCGCGGCCTGGGACGCCGGCGCGGTCGCCTTGTCCGCCGTGCGGCGGGCCTTGGACTCCGTCGTCCGTATGGTGGTCGGCTTCTGATTCGTGCGCTTGTTCTCTTCAGTCATGGACACCGACTTGCCCCTGGCTCCGGCGGCAAACACGTTCGGTCGCGCGCCGACCGGGCGGGCGCGTGCCTGAGCAGGTCGTCGCAGGGGTAGGCGAGCTAATGACAGAACGACGTCAGGAAACGAAGGAAGGTACGTCATGGCCGGATTGCTGAATCGCATCAAGCAGTTCGCACGCAGCCCGCAGGGGCGGCGGGCGGCCGAGCAGGCACGGCGGGCGGCGGCCGACCCCCGCAAGCGCGCCCAGGCCCAGCGCCTGCTCGGCAGGCTCCGCGGCCGCCGCTGACGGGACCGCACCGCCCGCATCACGATGCGCCCGGAAAACCAACTCCTCGGCCACCCGCGTGTGTTCATGCCAGGCATGGGCACTTGGGTCGCACCACACACCTGAGAGGAGCTGGTCCGATGGGCAGGGCAGGCAACGGCAGGAAGGTCTGTGCCTTAGGCGTCGCCGGAGTCCTGGCGGGAACGGTGCTGGCCGGCTGCGGCGACGACAAGGGCGACGGGGCTCGGGGTTCCGCCACGCAGGGCGGCGCGCAGGAGCAGGGCACGCGGGCGGTGCGCTCGGCCTACGACAGGACGGCCGAGGAGGACACCGCCCGGGTGAAGCTGCGGGTGCGGACCTCCGCGCAGGGCGCCTCGGCGACCGCGGACGGGCAGGGCGTGGTGGACCTGGACGACGGCGACAGCGTCCTGACGGTCACGGCGCAGGGGCAGCGGATCGAGCAGCGCGTGGTCGACCAGGTCCTGTACCAGAAGATGCCGAAGGGGCAGGCGCCGGGCGGCAAGCCGTGGATCAGGATCGACCTGGGCAAGGTCGCCGCGCAGCAGGGGTCCGGCGGCCAGTCCGTGAGCGACCCGGCGCAGTCCGCGGCGTTCGCCAAGGCGATCACCGACAAGGACGTGACGGAGAAGGGCACGGCCACCGTCGACGGCGTCGAGACCACGCACTACCGCGTCTCCGTCGACGTCGCCGAGCTTCCGAACGGCGACGCCCTGCGCCGGCAGGTCGGTCCGACTCTGCCGATGGACGTGTGGCTCGACGAGCAGGGCCGTATGCGCCGGCAGCAGTTCGACATGACCCTCGATCCCGCGGCGTCGACACAGCGGTCCGCCGAAGCGTCGTCCTCGCCGCGGAAGGTCACGGTGCGCACGCTCATGGAGTTCACCGACTTCGGCACCGAGGTGGAGGCGGAGGCGCCCCCGGCCGGGCAGGTCACCGACATGACCGGCAAGGCCCTGGAGCAGGGCAGGCAGGGCAAGGGCCAGTCCTGACCCGGGCTCACCTCGCGCGCCCGCCGCGCAGCCGCCGTACGAGGTCGTCCGCGGCCTCCGGCCAGGCAGGACGGTCGAAGGTGAAGCCCGCCTCCAGGAGGCGGCCGGGGACGACACGGCGGCTCTTCAGCAGCAGTTCGGTGTCCGAGCGCAGGACGAAGGCGCCCGCCTCGGCCATCCAGCGCGTGGCGGGCAGGCCCACCGGCACACCCCACGCGGCGCGCAGGGCGCGCATGAAGGCGCGGTGCGGCAGGGGCTCGGGAGCGGCGAGGTTGACCGGGCCGTCGAGGTCGTCCCGGGCGACGAGGAACTCCACCGCCCGGACGAAGTCCTGGTCGTGGATCCACGACACGTACTGCGCTCCGCCGGCCACCGGGCCGCCGAGGCCGAGCCGGGCCAGCCGCAGCAGGACGTCGAAGACGCCGCCCCGGTCGGGGCTCATCACCATGGCGGCGCGTAGGGCCACCTTCCGGGTGTGCGGGGTGTCGGCCTCCTCCTGTGCGCGCTCCCAGGCCTTGGCGATGTCGACGCTGTAGGCCCAGTAGCCGGGGACGTCGGGCTCGGCTCCGCCGATCACACCGGTGGCCTCGTCGTGGGGCGCGTCGAAGCGGTGGGCGTAGACGGTCGCGGTGCTCATCTGGAGCCAGACCCGAGGCGGCCGGGCGGTCGTGGCAATCGCCTCGCCCACGGCCCGGGCGGAGTGGACCCGCGAGTCCATCATCTCCCTGAGGTTGGCCGGGGTGTAGCGGCAGTTCACGCTGCGGCCGGCCAGGTTGACGACGACGTCGCTGCCGTCGATCTCCTTCGTCCAGGGGCCCGGGGTCGCGCCGTCCCAGTGCACTTCGCCCTGCCGTCCCGGGCGTCTGCTGAGCACCACGACGTCATGTCCCGCCGCGCTCAGCGCGCGCTTCAGGACCGTGCCGACCTGGCCGGTCCCGCCGGGTATCACGATCTTCATGAAGGCCTCCCCCTCGACGTGTGAGAGCGACCCTAGCCCATATTTGAACGCGTTCAAAACATCCGGGAGGGGCGGGGGCTCGGACGGGGCGGACGTGCCGTCGGGCAAGATGGGGCCATGAGCGTAGTCAAGATCAACGTACTGACCGTGCCCGCCGAGCAGCGGGAGACGCTGGAGAAGCGGTTCGCCTCCCGCGCGCACACCGTGGAGGGCTCCGACGGGTTCGAGTGGTTCGAGCTCCTCCGCCCGGTGGAGGGCACCGACACCTACCTCGTCTACACCCGGTGGCGCGACGAGGAGTCGTTCCAGGCCTGGATGGAAGGGCCGATGAAGGCCGCGCACCAGGGCGGCGGCGAGGGCGGCGAGCGGCCCAGGCCCGCGGCGAGCGACTCGACCCTCTGGTCCTTCGAGGTCGTGCAGCAGGCGGGGCCGAAGGGCGCGTAGCGCCCGGCGGCGCACATGCGAGGTCCCCCCTGCGCGGAACGGCAGGGGGGACCTCGTGTGCGGTGCTCAGGAACGCCAGGAACGGGAGGGTGCGGCGGTACGGCTCACGGCGGCCGCCAGTTTGCGCAGCCGGCGCCAGTCCAGGCGCGGCGGCGCCTCGGGGACCCCGGGCCGGTCACGGGGCACCCGGACGCGCAGGGCCCGGCGCGCGATGCGGCAGTGGACGGGGGCGGGCAGGGTGAGCGCCTCGCCGTCGAGGCCGACCTCCAGGTGCGGTGCGTCGGCGTGGACGACGACGTGCTGGGCGGTGAGCACCGTGAGCCCCTCCGGGCGCGGGGACAGCAGGAGTTCGGCCGCTTCCACGGCACTGTCCACGCGGACGGCGAGCACGCCCAGCCGCCCGGAGTTGAGCCGCTCGCGCCGGCCGAAGCCGAACGGGTCGTCCATGCGGTAGGGGTTGTTGCTCACGAGGACGGCCTGCGGGTCGGCGATCGTCGTACCGTCGGCGCTCGCGGTCAGACGCGGGCCGCGCTGCCGGGTGAGCAGCTCGGGCAGCCGCTCCAGGGCCGCGCCCACCTTGTCCTCGCGGTAGCCGGGGCTCTGGACGACGGCCCCGTAGACGCCGAAGGACGCGTTGTTGACGAACGGGCGGTCGTCGGCGAACCCGAGGTCGACCCGGAGTTCGACGCCGTCGGTCAGGGCGTCGAGGCACCGGGACGGGTCGTCCCGGTCCAGCCCCAGGTCCATGGCGAAGTGGTTGCGCGTGCCGGCCGCGATGACGAGGAACGGCAGCCCGTGTTCCGCCGCGACGGCGGCGACCAGGGCCTGGGTGCCGTCGCCGCCCGCGACGCCCAGGAGGTCGGCCCCGTCGGCCACGGCGTCCCGGGCGAGGGCGGTGACGTCCTGGCGCTGCTCCGGGTCGAGCAGGACGACCCGGGCGCCCAGTGCCTCGGCCTTCTCCTTCAGGGCGAACTTCTCGACCTTGCCGCCGCCGGAGCGCGGGTTGAGCAGGAGGAAGGGGCGCTGCGGCGGCGGAGTGCGGTACTCCTTGACCCGGACCGGCCGCAGGCCGGTGCTGCGCAGGGCGTAGCGGCCGCTCCAGACCGCCGCGCACCACAGCAGCAGGGACAGGAAGACCACCCAGAGCAGGTTCGCGGTCGCGAAGAGGGTGATGAGGCAGACGGGCGCGGCGACGGCCAGCGCGGCCGCCGCCATCCGCACCGGTCCGCGCCGGGACAGGACCCACCAGAGCGCGGCCGCGGTCAGGGCCAGTCCCGCCAGGCCGGCCACGAGCAGCAGCAGCCCCGCCAGACCGCCGGCGACGAGGGGCAGCAACGCGGCCGAAGCGGCTGCGGCCAGGGCTCCCCTGGCGGCCCATCTCTGCCGGCGGTGATACCACTCGCTCATCGCCGATCCCATCTCGTCCCTCCGCTCGAAGGCAGGCGCGGGCGGACCCGTGAGGCCCCGCCCGGCCGTGTGCCATGGTGCCCGCCCATGGACCGGCCCGGCCACCGCCATCCCTGATGGCTCCCCCGTCGGCGAGCACGTCAGACGTGAAGATCCCCCGGGGCGGAGCCACCGGTAGCGTACGCGGCCCCGCCGGCGCGGTTCCGCGCGCCGGGGCACATCGGCACCCGCATGGCCCTCCCCTGGCGGCTCTCCCTCTTGACCTAGTGAGTCTCATTACGCAACTCTGCTGTCCAGTCCCTGTCGTCGAGGAGGCCGGCACGCGATGGAGTGGACGGGCGCGCGGTACGCGGACAAGCCGACGGTCGAGGTGACGACGTGGATCGCCGCCCCGCCGGGGAGGGTGTGGGAGCTGGTGTCGGATGTGACGGGGATGCCGGAGCTGAGCGCGGAGTTGCAGTCGGTGCGGTGGCTGGACGGAGCCGCCGGGCCGGCCGTCGGGGCCCGGTTCGCCGGCCGCAACCGGCACGAGGCGCTCGGCGAGTGGGAGACGACGTCCACGGTCGTCGCGTACGACCCCCAGCGGGTCTTCTCCTGGGCCGTCGGGGATCCGGACGAGCCCGGTGCGGTCTGGCGGTTCCGCCTCGAACCCCGGGACGGCGGGACCGAGTTGTCGCAGTGGATGCGGATGGGGCCCGGCCGCTCCGGCCTCTCCCTCGCGATCGACGCCATGCCGGAGAAGGAGCAGAAGATCGTGTTCGTGAGGCTGCGGGAGTTCGAGCGGGGCATGACCGCCACGCTGGAGCACATCAGGCAGCGGGCGGAGGCGTGATGCGGACGGCGACGACCGTCGAGGCGGCGGCCCTCGGCTCCTGGTCCCGGCAGGCCGACTTCGTCGTCGAGGCGGAGAAGCTGGGCCTCGACGTCTGCTGGGTGGCGAGGCCGCTCAGCGCGGTGAGGGCGGAACGGATGCTGCTCGGCTCCGCCGTCATGCAGGTCGGCACGCGCACACCGGTGGCGCTCGCCCAGACGGCCATCACCCTGTCCAACCTGTCGGGCGGGCGTTTCCTGCTGGGTCTGGGGCCGTCCGGCCCGCAGGTGATGGAGGGGCTGCACGGGGTGCCGTTCGCCCGTCCCCTGGCGCGGATGCGCGAGACGGTGGAGATCGTGCGGCAGGTGTTCGCGGGCGGAAAGATCTCCTACTCGGGCTACGAGTTCACGATTCCGCTGCCCGGCGGGGAGGCGGTGCCGATGCGCCTGTCCGTGCGCGCCGAGCACCCCGTGCCCGTCTACCTGGCCGCGCTGTCGCCCGCCATGCTGCGGCTGACCGGCCGGGTCGCGGACGGCTGGCTAGGCACCAGCTTCGTACCGGAGGGCGCGGCGCAGGCCTACTTCGCCCCGCTGGACGAGGGCCTGGCCGCCGCCGGCCGCGGGCGTGCCGGGTTCGACGTCTGCCAAGGGGCCGAGGTCGGGTTCGCCCGGGACGAGGAGGAACTGGGCGCCATGGTCGCCGGACGGAAGAGGGAACTCGCCTTCAGTCTGGGCGGCATGGGTTCCGCGTCGACCAACTTCTACCACCGGGCCTACAGCCGCCAGGGCTGGGCCGAGGCCGCCGCGGAGGTACGGGAGCGCTGGCAGTCGGGCGACCGCGACGGCGCCGCCGGTCTGGTCACCGACGAGATGGTGCTGGCCACCACGCTCATCGGCACCGAGGAGATGGTGCGGCGACGGCTGCGCGTCTGGCGGGAGGCCGGGGTGGACACCGTCCGCCTCTACCCGGCCGGCGAGACGCTCGCCGACCGGCTCGACACCCTGGGCAGGGCCATCGAGCTGGTCCGTGCGACCGGTGACGGCGCGTAGCGCGGAGGCGGGCGAGTAGGCTCCCTTGCTGATCACCGGCCGACACGAACAACAGGGGGGCTCCGTGCGGGCCATGGCTACCGTGACGACGACCGCGCTGTGCCTGCTGGCGGCCGCGGCCCTGGCCGGGTGCGGCGCCGGCGACGCCCGCGAGGACAGGTCCGCCGGCGACATCCTCGACGAGGCCAACGCGACGATGCGGAAGCTGGACTCCGTCACCGTCGACATCGCCAACCGCACCACGAGCGGCACGGTCACCAGCCACCTCGTGACCGACCTCGGCAGCCGGTGCCGGTCCAGGACCACCTGGCCCGGCGGCGGCGCCCTGGAGCAGGTCCGCCTGGGCGGCACCGACTACGTCCGCCCGAACCGGGCCTACCTGCAGAAGTGGAAGAACAACCCGGGCCTCACCGGCGAGCAGAAGCTGTGGGTGAAGACGCCGGTGGACCCGGTGAGCACCGGTGACGGTCTCACCTCCTGCGAGCGGCCCTTCGACTCCTTCGGCACGGCGAAGAAGGGCGGATCCACCCGCGTCGGGGGCACGAAGCCCGTCGAGCTGATCGTGACCGACAAGGCGGACAAGGAAGGGACCTACACCTTCTACGTGGCCGAGGAAGGCGAGCCGTATCTGCTGAAGACGGTCTACAAGAGCGGTGCGCAGCACACCACCACGTCGTTCAGCGGCTTCGGCGAGCCCCTCGACATCCGGCCGCCGAAGCCGGCCGAGGTGCTGAGCCTCGGCGGCTGACCGGTCAGGAGGCCGCGGCGAGGAGGTCGTCGACCGCCGCGCGGAGGGACTCGTCGTCGGTGAAGGCGCGCCGGCCGCCGCCGAAGCGCAGGCGTTCGTCCAGGGCGGGCACGGCGCTCAGCAGGTGCGCGGCGGGCCGGGCGGCGCGGCCCATCAGGGTCAGGCAGCGCACGGCGGGGAGCATGACCGGCAGACAGATGCCCTCGGCCAGGGGGCGGACGGCCGCCAGCAGGGGCTCGAGCGTGTGGGCGGTGTCGCCGGTGGCGGCCCACAGGGCGTGCGCGGCCCGCACCCTGGTCCAGGCGTCCGAGGCGGTGGTGAGCCGGCGCAACCGGTCGGCGTGGCCGGCGGCGTGCGGGCCCAGGTCGGCGAGCTTGCGCAGGGCCGGGTGGGGGTGGTCGCCCTCCGTCGCCGCGGGGCCCAGCACGGCCAGGGCCGGTCCGGGCTCGCCTCCCAGCCGCCAGTAGGCCCAGGCGGCGAGTTCGGCGTCCGCGCCGCCGGTCGCCGTGCGCGTGAGCAGCAGGTCGCGGGCGGCGGTGTCCGCGACGCCGATGCCCGCCAGGGCCGTCGCGGCCGACGCCCAGGTCCGCTCGTCCTCCAGCAGTCCGGTCAGCCGTGGAACCGCCGCTTCCGCCGCGGGCCCCCATGCGGCGAGCACCTCGGCGAGGCCGTTCCGCACGCGAGGGTCGGTGGCGGTGCCGAGCCGGTCGCAGACCGCCGGCACCAGCGTGCCGGCGTGGTCCGGCAGCAGGACGAGCGCTTCGTGGAGGGCGGGCAGGGACGGGTGGTGGAAGTCGCCGCCGAAGTACTGGGCGGCGGGCGGGAAGCCCGACGGCGCACCCGCCAGGCAGGCGATCAGGCCGGGCAGGCAGCGCGGGTCGTTCATCCGGGCCAGCGCCCACAGGGCCGCGTCGGCGACCGTCTCCCCCGCCCGGGCGGTCCGGGCGGCGTCGTCGTCCAGCAGGCCGGCGACCGCGTCGGCGTGGGCGGCGGCCGACGGGCCGAGGCAGGCCAGGAGTTCGGCCGCCCGGTACCTGACCTCCGCGACCGGGTCGTCCAGCCGGGCCGCGAGGGCCGGCAGCAGATCGCGGGCCGGAGAGCGCCACTTGACCAGCAGTTCGCCCGCCTGCGCCAGCGCGCCGATCCTGTGCTCCGGGTCCGGGTGGTCGGCCAGCAGGCCCCGCACGAACGTGGCGGACGCGCCGGGGAAGAGCCCGGCGGTCCAGTGCTGGACCCCCATCGTCCCGTTCTCGACGGAACTGGTGTGCCGCCACACCGCCACGCTCGGATCCCGGACCGCTACCAGCAGGTCGTCCAGGGCCCGCGTCGGCAGGTCCGGGTCACTCACCGCCAGGACCTGCACGGCCGCCAGGCGCAGTTGCGGCTCCGGATGGCCGAGGAGTCCGCGGACCAGGGCGAGCGCTTCGGCCGCCCGGGCACCGGCGGGCTCCCGGAGGGCCGAGCGGCCCAGGGCGAGGACGAGGTCCAGGCGGGTCGCCAGGTCGTCCTCGGTGTGCCAGCACCGCAGGAGGGCGGGCAGGGTGGCCTCGCCGGGGCTTTCGCAGTCGGCGATCGTGTCGGCCGCTCCCCGGCGGATCCGCGGGTCGGGGTCGGCCAGCAGGGCGAGCACGTCGGGCAGTGCCCGTTCCCACGCGGGGGCCCAGCCGGGGTCCTTGGAGCGTGCGGGGACCTGGGCGGCCTCCGCGGCGAGCATCGACACGAGGTCCAGCACCGTACGACGGCACGGCACGTCCGGGTGCGCGGCGAGGCGGAGCAGGAACGGCAGCGCGGCCGGGGCGGCGGAACAGATCCATCCGCCTTGGTGGAAGAGCAGGTTGAGCACCTCCTCCGCCGCGTACTCGGCCTGGTCGGCCGGTGGCCGCGCGCACCGGCGCAGCAGACCGGACAGGTCCCGGGCGGACCCGTAGTTGTGCTCCAGTCCTGCCCAGTCGACCTCGTCGAGCCCCTCCCACATGGCGCGACCCTATCCGTGCGGCGAGGGCCGGCCGCAGGGGTTTTCCGTAGCGGCCGGCCTGGTCGGGAAGAGGCCGGGTGGGGCTGGGGATGCGGTGTTCGACGGGAGCGCTTTCCGTTGGTTTTCGGCGGCAACCGGCCGAACGGGGCGAATCGTCTCACCAGGGCTTGACGGGGCGGGACGGGCTCGGCCTACTGGAAGGCGCAGCCGGCCGTGTCGGGGGTCTGGTCCGGCGCCGGCCCTGTGGGCCGCAGCACTCCCTCCTCCCCCGGCCGAGACACGAGTCAGGGGTCTGATGGTGCGACGACGGGCGGCAGCGGTGGGGCTGGTGGCCTGCCTGCTGTTGCTGCATCTCGTCGTCCCGGGATTCGCGCCCGGCGGGCGCGCGGCGCAGGCCGGGGTCGCGGCGGCCGTGGAGGTGGACGCCGCGGAGCCGGGTGCGGCTGCGGGCGCCGGGGCCGAAGGGGCGGACGAGCCCTGTCCGTGCGAGGAGGAGCCGTCGGCCCGGCAGCCGGCGGCGCGGACGCCGCGGGCCGCCGGAGCGGCCGGGGCGGGCGCGGTGGTGACCGGGGCGCCCGTGGTGGACCGGGGCGGTACGGGCAGCCGCGCGGCGGGAACGCCCCGGTGTCCGGGGGCGGTCGGGGCCGCCCCGAACGCCGTGGAGCTACAGACGTTTCGCTGCTGAGTGACGGCAGTACCGACCAGGGCCTGCGCCGTGCGGCCCGAGTACTGCCTGGTGCCGGTACGCGGTGTTGTGCAGGCCTTCGTGTGTCCCCAAGCCGACGACACAGGAGGCAGATGTGCCTGGAAAGCGCGTTCTCGTTCTGAGGCCGGACGAACTGAGCCCGAACGACCAGAAGATGTGGCGGGAGATACGGACGGAGTCCGCGGCCCCGGCGAATCCCTTTCTCGACCCGGCGTTCACCGTGGCGGTGGGGCGGGTCAGGCCGGGGGCCCGGGTGGCGGTGCTCCAGGACGACGGCTCGCCGGTCGGGTTCTTCCCGTACGAGAGAGGGCCCCTGGGCCAGGGCCGGGCCATCGGCCTCGGGGTGTCGGACAGTCAGGGGGCCGTGTTACGCCCCGGGATCCGGCTCGACGCCCGCGGGCTGCTGCGGGCCTGCGCGTTGTCGTCCTGGGAGTTCGACAACCTCGAGGCCGGCCAGGGGGCGTTCGTGCCGTACGCGGCCGAGGAGCTCGCCTCCCCGGTCGTCGACCTCGCCGGGGGGTTCGAGCGGTACACCGAGCGGCTGCGCGCGACGTCGCCGAGCTTCCTCAGACAGACCCTGGCCAAGGAGCGCAAGCTGGCCCGGCAGGTCGGCGAGGTGCGGTTCGTGTACGACGCCCGGGACCCCGGCGCGCTGCGGGCGCTGATGGGCTGGAAGTCGGCGCAGTACCGGCGGACCGGCCGGCGGGACCGGTTCGCGCAGGAGTGGATCACGCGGCTGGTGGGCCTGCTCGGGGAGAGCGAGGAGCCGGAGTGCCGCGGGGTGCTGTCGGTGCTGTACGCCGCGGACCGGCCCGTGGCCGCGCACTTCGGCCTGCGCTCGCGCACGGTGCTGTCCTGGTGGTTCCCGGCCTACGACCGCGCCTACGCCAAGTACTCCCCCGGTCTCGTGCTCCAGCTGAGGATGCTGGAGGCCGCGGCGGCCGACGGGATCGGGACGGTCGACCTGGGCAGCGGCCCGGCCCGTTACAAGGAGTCGCTCAAGACCCGTGATCTGCGGGTGTACGAGGGGGCGGTGGTACGGCCGGTGCCGGGCGGAGCCGCCCACTGGCTGGGGCGGGAGCCCGCACGGGCCGCCCGCCGCTTCGTGCGCAACCGGCCCCGTCTGGCCGGTGCGGCCGCCCGGGCGCTGGCGGAGGCGGGGCGGCTGCGCGGCCGCTGAGCCGGTCCGGGACGGCTGCACGGCCGCTGAGCCGGTCGGGACGGTTGCGCAGCCGCTGCCTGTCCGCCCGGGGCGCCCGGCTCGGGGAGAGCCGGGCGCGCCGTGGTCAGCTCGTGGCGCTCCAGCTGTGGGCGACGTCCACGATGACGCGGTCGTCCAGCTGGAGCACCCGGAAGGGCAGCCGGGCACGGACGCCCAGGCCGATCTGGGTCTCCCCCTCGAAGCTGCCGGCGAAGCGGGTGTCCCGGAAGGTGCGGTAGCCGGTGAGGTCCACGCCCGGCAGCGGGCGCGCCACCCGGCCCGGATAGGTGGCTGCGCCGGTCTCCGGGTCGTAGGCGGGCGCGGCCACCCGCACCTCGAGGACGGCGCCGCCGGCCACGGGTATGTGGCGGCCGGATCCGTCCTGGTGGAGCCGGTCGACGTACTGGACGGTGTAGCCGACGCCGCTGCCCGCGCCGGGCACGTCGACGACCATCCGGTCGAAGCAGGCGTGGCGGCCGGTCCTGACGTTCGTCAGCGGTGCGACCGTGGAGCTGGTGCCGGTCTTGGCGACGCTTCCCCAGCCGGTCGGACAGGTCGTGGTCTGCGTGGCGGCCTGCCGGGCCGCGGCCGGTGCGGCGCCCGCCGGGAGCGCCGCCACGGCCACCGTGGCACCGACGAGCGCGAGCGTCGCGCATGCTGTTCTGATTCGTACCATTGCCGCCCCCGGGGCTTGCGTGGTTGTGATATCCGGTGAGACGGCCGTCTTGACCCAAAGGTTGCACCCACGTGAACGAAAGATTGCACCCACCGCGCCGGAGCGCCGACCATGGCACATCCTGGTGGGGAGCGATTGGTGTCCGGTGCGTCCGTACCGGGAGGACGCGAGATGGATGAGGCAGCCGCCGTACCGGACGGGCCGCGGTCATCCGGTGGCCGGATCCGGGGCGGGGGTGACGGCCGGGCCGGGACCGGGGACACGGGGCGGATCGAGGACGCCCTGACCGGCCCGCTGGTCCAGGCCGTGCGGGACCTCGGGGGCTACGGCGGACTGGTCTACCTGCGCTCCCGCGACCGGCGCTCGCTCGTGCTCGCGATGGTCACCGGGGTGCCGAGGTCGCTGCTCAAGAGCTGGTGGCGGGTGCCGGTGGGCGGTGCCCTGCCGATGGCGGAGGCCTACCGGCGCGACGAGACCCTGTGGCTGCCGGACGAGCGCGCCACGATGGTGCGCTTCCCGCACTTCACCGCCGGGCTGCCGTACTCGTTCGGCTCCGCCCACCAGCCCCTGCGGGCCGGCGGCGAGCCCGTGGGCGTCCTCGTCGTGCTGCGCTCGGCCGCCCGGACGCCGACGGACGCGGAGACGGTGGCTCTCGCGCTGCGCCCCGCCGGGCGGGACATGGAGGAGCGCCTCGGCCGCCTCGCCGCCGGCCCTTCCGGCCCGGGCTCCGCCGCGCATCGCGTCGAGTACGACGGCGAGCCCGTCGGCGTGCGGCTGCCCACCCCCGCCGTGCACCCCGTCCGGGTCGGGCTCGTCGACTGGGACCTGGACACGGACCGGTGCACCCCGGACGACGAGGCCCTCGCTCTGCTCGGCCTCGGCCGGGCGGACTTCGGCGGCACCCTGGCGGACATCGAGGCCCGGGTCAGCCCCGACGACCTGCACGAACTGCGGGCGTGCCGGCACGACGCGCTCACCCACGGCCGGGTCAGGTCCCGGCACTTCCGGGTGCGGGACGAGTCCGCGGGCAGCGGGGAGACCGGCTACCGGCCCGTCGAGCTGTGGGGCCATCTCGTGGGCGGCGGCGCCGGTTCCGCCCGGATCCTGGTGGCGGCCCTGGTCGACGCGGCCGGCGGGCTCACCGCGGCCGAGGCCGCCGAGCGGCTGCCCGACGGGATCTTCTCCCTGGACCAGGACGGCCGCCTGACCTACGCCAACCGGCGCTGCGAGGAACTGCTCGGCCGCGGCCGGGAGGAGCTCCTGGGCCGCTGTCCGTGGGAGGTGGTCACCTGGCTCCGGGATCCCGCGTACGAGGACCGCTACCGGGCGGCGATGCTGTCGCAGGAGCAGGTGTCCTTCCTCGTGCGGCGTCCGGACGGGAACTGGCTGAGCTTCGTGCTCTACCCGGACGTGCACGGGCTGACCGGCCGGGTCTCCCCGACCGGCGCGCCCACGGGCGTCGAGCCCGGGTACGCGGCCGGGTCGGCGGTCGGTCTCGTTCCCGGTGCCGCCGTGGCGCCGCCGCCCGAGCCGGTCGCCGCGGCCCGGGCCGGGGCGCTGTACCACGTGGTGCAGATGGCGAGCGTGCTCACCGAGGCGGTCACCGTGCGGGACGTGTGCCGGGCCGTGTCCGAGCAGCTGCTGCCGGCGTTCGGCGCCCGGGAACTCGCCCTGTACACCGTCCGCGAGGGCAGGATGTACCTGCTGTGGGAGTCGGGCTACCCCGAGGGCTTCCTCACCCCGTTCGAAGGCGTCACCCTCGACACGCAGCTGCCCGGCGTGCACGCCCTGACCACGCGGCTCCCGCTCTTCTTCGAGTCGCCCGAGGACCTCTCCGTCGCCTACCCGGGCATCGCCCTGGACCGCATGAACGCCTGGGCGTTCCTGCCGCTGATCGCCTCCGGGCATCCCGTCGGCTCCTGCATCCTCGGCTGGGACACCCCGCACCGGTTCACCGCCGACGAGCGTTCCGCCCTCACCGCGCTGAGCGGCCTCGCCGCCCAGGCCCTGGAGCGGGCGCGGCTCTACGACGCGGAGTCCGCCGTCGCCCGCGGCCTCCAGGAGGGGCTGCTGCCGCACCGGCTGCCCGCCGTGGAGGGGCTGCGCACCGCCGGCCGCTATCTGCCCGGCACGCAGGGCATGGCCATCGGCGGTGACTGGTACGACGTGATCAGGACGGGGCGTGGCGTGGCCCTGATCATCGGGGACGTCGAGGGGCACAGCGTGGGGGCCGCCGCGGTGATGGGGCAGCTGCGCAGTGCCGTGCACGCCTTCGCCGCGAGCGAGCGCCCGCCGCAGGAGGTCATCACGCACACCAACCGGCTGCTCACCGAGCTGGAGTCGGACGCCTTCGCCACCTGCTGCTACGTCGAACTGGACCCGCGCGGCGGCCGTGCCCTCGCCGTGCGGGCGGGCCATCCCCCGCCGCTGCTGCGGCATCCCGACGGGCACGCTGAGACGCTGGATCTGGCGGGCGGGGTCATGCTGGGTGTGCAGCCCGACGCGGTCTATCCCGTCACCGCGCTGAAGCTGGCCCCCGGCAGCGTCCTCGCCCTGTACACCGACGGGCTCGTGGAGCGGCCCGGCAGCGACATCGAGACGGGGATCGAGCAGGTGCGCCGCTGCCTGGCCGACACGTCGGCGGATTCGGTGGAGCACCTCGCCGACCGGCTGATGAGGACGGCGCGGCGCGCCACGGAGCGGCCGGACGACGTGGCGCTGCTGCTGACGGCGTACCGCTGAGCGGGTACGCGGGTTCCCGGGCCGCGACCGTGCCCCGCCCGGCGGGCGGTCGGCGGGGCGGACGCGGCGCGAGTACCGTGGTCGGAACGGGCGAGGAGAGCGGTGGTGGCGGTGGAGTGGCAGCGGTACGCCGAGCAGATGGCACTGCTCGCCCGGGACCTGGTGGCGCAGGAGTCGTTCCAGGCGACGCTGGACGAGATCGCGGCCTCGGCGGTGAAGCTCGTCGAGGGCTGTGACGCGGCGGGCATCCTGACGGTGTCCAAGGGCAAGGCCGTGACGCTGGCCGTGTGCGGCGACATGGTCGAGGAGTCCGACCGGCTCCAGGGCGAGCTGGGCGAGGGGCCCTGCTTCGACGCGGCCCGCCGCGTGGACGGCGAGCGGCTGTTCCGCATCGCCGACATGACCAGACCGCAGCCGTCCTGGCCGCGCTTCTGCCAGGCGGCCCGCGACCTCGGGATCGGCAGCATGACCGGTGTGCTGCTCTACACGGAGCAGGACGACTTCGGCGCGCTGAACCTCTACTCGCGCCGTCCCGGCGCATTCGGCAAGGACATCGAGGCCGCGGGCTGGCTGCTCGCCTCCCATGCCGCCGTCGCGCTGGCCACCGCCCGCACCGTCGACCAGCTCGAGCACGCCCTGGAGACCCGGCACGCCATCGGGGAGGCCATGGGGATCCTGATGGAGCGCCACCGGCTGAGCGAGGACGAGGCCTTCGGTGTGCTGCGGCGCATCTCGCAGCACCACAACATCAAGCTGCGCGACGTGGCGCGGCGGGTCCGGGCCGAGCGTCCCGGTCAGGCCTGACCGTCCGGGGTGGGGCCGGCGCGCAGGAGCAGCACGGCGATGTCGTCGGTGTGCTGTCCGGTGGGGGCCGTGTGGTGGACGAGCCGGCCTCCAGGTGCCGGGCGAGGTCGGAGGTGGTGCGGGTGGCGTCGATGCCGGGGATTTCGACCAGGCCGTCGGTGTAGAGGGCGAGGGTGGTGCCGGGGAGCAGGGACGCGGTGGTGACCGAGTAGCGGGCGTGGGTGCTGATGCCCAGCAGCGGCCGGGCTCGACGTCGAGGACGCCGGCGCTGCGGGGCGGGTGCGCAGCAGCGGGGGCACGTGGCCGGCGCCGGCGAAGGACGCCTGGTGGCGGGCCAGGTCGAGGTGGGCGTAGAGGCAGGAGACGAGCAGTTCGGAGTCGAGGTCGGCCAGGAGCCGGTTGGTGCGGGCGAGGACCTGGCCGGGCGCGGCGCGGGCGTGGATGGCGGTGCGGACCTGGCCCATCACGGACTCCCTAGGGGAGGCGGCCGGGCGATGACGCGGGTCGGCCCTCCTGACACCGGGCGCGGTGAGCGCCGCCGGCGGGGCCCGTCGCGGAACCTGCTGGGCGCTGGGGCCGTCGCGGCAGTCGGTCGGTTCGCCTGCCCCGGTGGGTGCCGGGCTGGCAGAATCGGAGGGCCTGGACGGTGATCGGGAGGCCGGTTTGCAGACGCTGACATCGCGGGACACGCTCGCCGTCGCCGTCACCGAGGCGATCCGCACCGGTGATGTACCCGGGCTCCGGCGGTTGCTCGACGACCATCCCGGTCTGGCCACCGCCCGCGTCACCGAGCACGGGGAGGACGGCAAGGGCACGCGCAGTCTGCTGCACATCGCGACCGACTGGCCCGGTCACTTCCCCAACGGCCCGGAGGTCGTCGCCGCCCTGGTCGCGGCCGGGGCGGATCCCCACGCCCGGTTCGGCGGCGCGCACTCGGAGACCCCGCTGCACTGGGCCGCCAGCAACAACGACGTGCCCGTCCTGGACGCGCTGATCGCCGCCGGGGCCGACATCGAGGCCCCCGGGGCGGTGATCGCGGGCGGCACCCCGCTCGCCGACGCCCGCGCGTTCGGCCAGTGGCGCGCGGCGCACCGCCTCGTCGAGCACGGCGCCCGCACGACGCTCCAGGACGCCGCCACGCTCGGCCTGCTCGACCGGGTCCGGGCCTGCGTCGAGGAGGGCGAGCCGCCGTCGCCCGAGGAGATCACCAGTGCCTTCTGGGGTGCCTGCCACGGCGGGCAGCTGGTCACCGCGCAGTACCTCCACCGGCACGGCGCCGACATCGACTGGTGCGGCTACGACGACCTGACCCCGCTCGACATCGCCCGCGCCCAGGACGCCGACGACGTCGTGCGGTGGCTGCGCGGCCTGGGCGCGAAGGGCCGCTCGTAGCGGTCGGGGGCCGCCGCGCCCGGACGTGAGCCGGGCGTCTCACAGGCAGTAGCGCACGAGCCACTCGTCCTGGTTGTACGCGGTGCGGGCGGGGTCGGGCGTGCTCGCCGCCCGTTCCTCGACCATGTCCTCCACGCGCACCGGCTCCGGCAGTGCCCCGAAGCGGGACCGGCGTGCGGCGGCCTCCGCCTCGCTTCCCTGCTGCGACGTCGCGTCGTCCACGGCGATTCCCCTCTCCGGCTGGTCTCTCCGACCGATCGGCCCTCCCTGGGCAAAGAGTTGACGTGCGAGCGCCCCTCTTGGTTCCCGCCGCGCGCGCTTGGTCGACCCGACGAACCTTCGTGAGGCACGGCGACGGCACCGACCCCCGAGCTTCCGCACCACCCGCAGGCGTGCGCTTCGCACGGCGAAGCCGCCCGCGCAGGGCGGTGACGAGGTGAGGTAGTACGGCGACAGCCACCACGTCGGCTGACCGCCGAGGGACCGTGTCAGGTTCCGAGCCGACGCGGCCCGGGGCGGATTGGTCCACCAAGGTGGCGGGGAAGTGGACCTCCCACCGGGCCGCAGGGCTGCCTAGCGTCACCGGCATGAACGCCACCACGCGCGGAGCCCTGCTCGCCGCGCTCGCCTGTGTCCTCGTCGGAGGGTCCTTCACCGCCAACAGCCTCCTCGGCGACTACCCGTACGCGGGCGGCCAGTTCCTGCGCTACGGACTGGCCTGCCTGCTGCTGCTCCCCGTGGCCGGGAGGGGCGCGGCCGCCCGGCTGAGGGCCCTCGCGCCCCGTCAGTGGGTCCGTCTCGCCCTGCTCGCAGCGGTCGGCATGGTGGGCTTCAACCTGGCCGTCATCGCCGCGGAGCGCACGGCGGAACCGGCGGTTCCAGGCGTGTTCGTGGGCTGTGCGCCGGTGGTCGTCGCCGTGCTCGTGCCGCTGCTGGACGGGCGCGGGCCCCAACGCACGGTTGTGTACGGGGCGTTGCTCGTGGCCGTCGGCGCCTTCGCCGTCCAGGGCTGGGGGCGTACGGACGGGGCCGGCATCGCCTTCTCCGTGTGCGCCCTGGCGGGGGAGGTCGGGTTCGCCGTGCTCGCCGTACCCGTGCTGCGGCCGCTCGGACCGCGGCTGCTGTCCGCCACGGTGTGCGCGGTCGCCGCGCTGGAGTCGGCGGCGGCCGGTCTGCTGGTCGACGGGGGCGCCTGGCTGCGGCGTCCGGACGGCGTCGAGACCGCCGCGCTGCTGTGGCAGGCGGTGGTGGTCACCGTGGTCGGCTTCGTGTGCTGGTACGTGGGCATGCAGCGGATCGGCGCCGAACGCGCCACCCTGTTCTCCGGCCTCATCCCGGTCGCGGCGGCCTGCACCGCGCCCCTCGTCGGCACGGGCTCCTACGGTCTCGCGCAGGCCGCGGGCAGCGCGCTGGTGGGGCTCGGTGTGGCCCTGGGATCGGGAGCGCTGGGGCGGTCCCGATCCCGGGGCGGCCCGCCGAGTGGCCACCACGGCTCAGTGGAGCACCAGGTGGACGAGGGCGACGGTGCCGACCGACACGATCAGCGTGCGAAGGACGGCGGGGCTGAAGCGGCGGCCGGTTCTGGCTCCGGCCAGGCCGCCCAGCGCGGATCCGACGGCGATGAGCAGGACGGCCGTCCAGTCGAAGTCCGCGAAGAAGAGGAAGAGCAGGGCGGCGACGGTGTTCACGACGGCCGCCAGGACGTTCTTGACGGCGTTGAGCCGCTGGAGCGTCTCGTCGAGCAGCATGCCCATGAGGGAGACGTAGATGATGCCCTGCGCGGCGGAGAAGTAGCCGCCGTAGACGCTGGCGAGCGTGAGGCCGGTGAACAGCAGCGGGCCGCCGTCCCGGCGGGTGGTGCCGCCCCTGTCGCGGCGGCGGCGCACTCTCCTCGCGATCAGGGGCTGGCAGGCGACCAGGACGAGCGCGAGGCCGACCAGGGCGGGCACGATCCGCTCGAAGGCCGCCGCGGGCAGGGTCAGCAGCAGCACGGCGCCCGCGAGACCGCCCAGGACGGCGCCGATGCCGAGCAGCAGGACGCGCCGGCCCTGGCCGCGGAGTTCCTCGCGGTAGCCGATGACCGCGCTGATCGAGCCGGGGACCAGGCCCAGCCCGTTGGACACCGTGGCGGTGACCGGGGGCAGTCCGGTGGCGAGCAGCACCGGAAAGGTGATCAGCGTTCCCGAGCCGACGACGGCGTTGACGGCACCGGCGCCCGTGGCGGCGGCGAACACGGCCACCATCTCCCCGGGCGTCACGCCACGGCTCCACCGCGTGTGCGGTTCCCTATGAGGTTCATGGGAGCACGCTAGGCGGTGAGCACTTCGGCGCCGATCGAAGGGTCCCGGAGAAGCCCGGGAGCGGGCTGTGGGCCCCGGCCGCACGGACGCGCCGGACTCCGACGACGAACGGCGGCGCGCTCCCGGTGGGGAACGCGCCGCCGTTAACGGGCCCGTGAGGGCGCTGCGGGTCAGGCGCGCCTGGCTCGGCGGAGGACGACGAACCCCGCCATGACCAGGAGGGCGCCTGCCGCGGCCGGCCAGAGCTGGGCGCCGGTGTCGGCCAGGCCGCCTTCGCCGACGGCCTGCGGTTCCGTCCGCGGCGGGACGGAGGGCGTCGCAGCGGCGCTGGTCGCCGTTCCGACGGCCTGGGACTCGCCGAGGCCGTCCGCGTCCTCGCCGGCGTCGTCCTTCGCGCCGCCCGGCTCACCGGCGTTCGCGGTGCCGCGGTCCGCGGACGGCGTCGCGTACACCTCGGGTTCGTCGGTGCGGGGGGCCGCGGAGGCGTCGTCGCCGGGCTCCGGTTCGGGAGCCGGCCTGCCCGTCGCCGGCGGCTTGGGGGCCTCGCCCTTGCCGCCGCCGGCGCCCGTGTCACCCGGCCTGCCCCCGGCGTTCCCGTCCTTCGGCGCGTCGGGGGTGCGCGTGGGCTGCTCCTGCGGAGCCTCGGGGGTTCCGCTCGGCTCCTCCCCCGCTCCCGGCCCGGAGCCCGCCCCGGCACCGCACGTGCGGCCCTCGTTGATGCAGTCGACCATCTCCCGCATCAGGTCCTCGTCGAAGACGTTGATGAAGTCGCCGTGGTCCGTGACCGGCTTGTGCAACTGCTCCGGGAAGGAGTCCACCGCGAACAGCGGGGTCGTACGGCCGCCGTCGTCCAGGCTCGGCGCGTCGACGTCGTAGACGATGCGCTGGACCAGCTGCGGGATGGGCCGGAAGCCGGCCGGGCAGGTGCCGGCGGCGTCCGCGAACGCCACGTGGGTGCGGTGGTTGGCGCTGTCGATGTTGCGGCCGTCCCAGCAGCTCTGGAACGTGAAGGTGCGCACCACGTCGCTGCCCCGCGGGCACAGCGGATACTTGTCCTTCAGCTGCCGGTCCTCGAAGCCGGTGCAGCTCCAGGACGCGTTGGCGTTGGCGGGGCCGTTGACGAACGACTTGGCGTCGCCGGTGATGATGCGCAGCAGCCGCGGCATGGCCGTGACCTTGTCGCGCGGGTTGCCGACGAACGTCAGCGTGACCTGCTTCGGCGTCACGATCTCGCCGGCGTTGCCCTCGATGCCGCCGCCGGGCGAGTTCGCGTCCTGCTCCTGGGTGCCGTTCTGGAGGCGCAGCACGGGCCAGTAGTAGGAGGACTTGTCGCCCTGGTCGGCGCAGCTGGTCTCGGCGCTCGCGAGGTCCTGGTCACTGGCGAAGGCGTTGTTGGCCTGGTTCCCGACGTAGTCGTGGAAGTGGTGGGCGCCGTTGGTGACGCCCGGCGCGGCGATGATGTTGTCGGAGTTGAACAGGCCGTTCTCGTTCACGCCGCAGTCGGTGGCGAAGGAGCCGCGGGAGGCGTTCCCCTTCGGGCGGGCAGTCTCGACGTCGGGCCGGACGCTCCTGATGTCGGCGAAGTCGGCGGCGACCGGGCCGTTGCCCGCCTGCCCGCCGTTGCCGCCCTGGCCCTCGCCCTCGCCCTGGCCGTTGCCCTCTTCCTGGCCGGGCTGCTCGCTGCCGTCCTCGCCCTCACCCGGCGCGGGGGCCTGGTTGCCGGAGTCGCGCACGGTGCACGCCGCGAGGGATTCGAGCCCTTCCGGGCGGTCCCCCACACGGTCGACGGCGATCGCGATGCGCTCGATGGTCGCGGCCCGCTTGTCCTTCAGGGGATTCATGATCGCGTTGTCGGCGAAGCCGGCGTCCTGCCGCACCTGTCGCGCCGACGCGCTCAGCCGCTGGTAGGCCTGGGCGATCTGCTCGTCCAGGAGGGCGAGTTCCTTGTCGACCTCCGGCCGCGCCTGCTCGGGGACCGAGGTCAGCCGGCTGCCGACGTCCGGGCAGTCGATCGTCGCGCCCGCGGTCCGGACCCCCGTGCCGGACCGCGGCTGTGCGGTCGCACCGCCCGAACCGCCGTCCGTGGCCGAGGCGTAGACGTTCGCCGCCATCAGGCCGCCTCCGCCCAGGATCAGCGCGACCGCGGCGAAGGTCGCGCGTCGTGGGCCGGTCGGGCGTCTTCGCGTGTTGCGTCCCAAGGGTGCTCTCCTGCGCTTCATGGCGTGCCGGGCATGAAAATCCCCTCGCCCCATACGTACGGGAGCACCGGCGCGTTCAATCGCCCGGGAAATTCTTGGAGAACTCTCAGGAAGCACGGACGGCCCGGGCCCCGCCGGCCCCGGCGGCCGGCGGGGACACGGCAGGTCAGCGGAAGTTCACGTCACTGCACAGGAAGTACGTCTGGTCCATGTGCGACGCCTGCCAGATCGTGTAGACGACGTGCCGTCCGCTCAGTCCCGACGTGCTCACCGGGATCGAGTAGTTCTGGCTGGGCGCGTACCTGCCGGTGCGGGCGACGAGTTGGAGGTCGTTCCAGGTCAGCGGCTGGGTGGTGGGGTCGAAGCCCTGCCGTGTGACGTACACCAGGAAGTAGTCGGCGCCGTGACTGGCCTGGTCGTACAGCTTCACGGTGAAGTTGCCGGTGACGTCCGTGGTCTTCCAGGCGCCGACCGTGTCGAGGGAGTTGTACCGGCCGCCCTCGGTCCGGCCGCCGCTGCACAGCTGACCGTCGGGGATGACGGCCTGGAAGTTGCCGCCGGAGCCGTTGCGGTACAGGCCGTTCCAGTTCCACATGGCGTTGGGGTTGTCCTGCCACGCCTGCCAGCACATGGGGTCCTGCTGGGCCATCGCGGGGTTCTGGAAGTCGTTCCCCCACCGCAGCCAGCAGCCGTAGTTGCGTGATGCCGGGTCGACGACGGAGCCGTGCGCGACGGCGGTGCCGCTCCACGGGAGCAGGCTGAGCAGCGCGGCGACCAGCACGCTCAGGGCGAGCGTCAGGCGGGACCTGACTCCGAGGACCTTAAGAGCATGATCATGACAATTCATGATCTCCTTCTTTCCGGTGTGGGGGTGGTCGTGCTTGCGTGGGGTGCTTGTCGTGCTCGCGGTGTGCTTTTCGTGGGGGTGCGGACGGCGCGTGGGAGCGCTCCCGCAAGGCACAGGCTGCGCCCGATGCCCCGGGTCGGCAACGCGCGATTGCGCCACTTCCGCACCCCCTGGCGCGTTCGATTCGTTCGACGGGAGGTGCCGTCAGAGCCGGTCCAGTTCCTTCGTGGTGCGGCCCAGGTAGGTGACCGGCCCGTCCTCGGGGACGTCGAGCTCGTGGAAGCCCATGCGGTCGTAGAAGGCCCTGGCCGCCGTGTTGGCGGTCGCCATCGCCAGGTGGACGGCCGGGACGCCCTGGTCCTGGAGGGCCGCGAGGAAGGTCCGCATCAGGCGGCGGCCATGGCCGCGGCCCTGCCACCCGGGGAGCAGGTCGATGTGCAGGTGGGCGGGATACGCGGCCAGTTCGGGGACCACCATCCGCTCGGGGTGGTGCAGCAGGTGCGCCACCGTCTCGTCGGGGGTCCGCGGCGGCCGGGGAGGTGCCGGGTAGCGGTCGGCGACCAGGGGGAGCCACGTCGTGCGGAAGGCCTCGGCGAAGCGCGGGGTGTCGGCGGCCCCGAGGATGTAGCCGACCGCCCGCCCCTCACCGTCGTCCAGCACGAAGGCCAGTTCCGGCTCCAGATGGACGTACGGGGCCGCGAAGGTCACCGGGAAGATGCCCGGGTCCGTGTAGTGGGGGCGGCTGTCCTGGCCGTGGTGCGCGGTGCGGACGCAGATGTCGTCGAGGGCCGGCCGGTCCTCGGGCCGGTAGCGCCGGATGGCGGGGTGCGTGGTCATGGCGGCATCGTGCCGGGGCGGGAGCGCTCCCTCAACCCGGTTGCGGGCTCTGCCGGCATCCCGGTCACGGGCTCCTCCGACGCCCTGAGCGCGGCGCGGCGCGTGTGCCAGACTCCGGCCATGACCACCGTGACGCAGCTGCGCAAGGCGGCCCTCGCCCTCCCCGAGGCCGAGGAGGGGAGCCGCTCCGGCAGGGCCGCCTTCTCCGTGCGGGGCAAGGGCTTCGCCTCGGTGACGAAGGACGGCCGGGTGCGGCTGCATCTGCCGCCGGACGAGACCGAGGCCGCGGTGGCCGCGCATCCGACGGGTGAGCGCCTGGTGCGCGCGGGAGCGCCGGCCGGTTTCGTCGTGCCGCTCGCGGACGTCGACGGCAAGGACCTCAACGCGCTGGTGCGGGCGGCCTGGTTCAGCCGGGCCCCGAAGCGGCTCGCCGCGTCCCTGGCCGCGGCCGAGGCGGCGGCCGGCGCCCCCGGCGGGGACCTGCCGGCCGGGATCGGGAGGCCCGCCACCCAAGCCCTGTGCGGCGCGGGCCTGACGACGCTGGAGCAGGTGGCCCGGCACTCCCGGGCGGAACTCCTGGCCCTGCACGGGGTCGGCCCGAAGGCCGTGCGCGTCCTGGCGGAGGCGCTGGAGCGACGGGGGCTCGCGCTGCCGGGATGACACCACGCACCCGGATGCCGGGCGCGGCTTGGACGAGCGCGGCTTAAGAGCACGGCCAGGGGTTACCCGGCCCTGATGGTGAAGCTGCATATTCCGGGACGAAAAGAACACCACGCGGCCGAGGCCCGGCCTCAGGCCTCTGCTCCTCCCCCGGCTCCGGCGGAGCCCGGGCCGGGCCCCGAAGTGGAGCGCGCGGCACCGGACACGCCGAGTGAGCTGCCCCGGAAGTCGTGGAGCGCGGTGCTGAAGGGGAGCCTGCGGGAGTTCAAGGACGACGAGCTGGCCGACCGGGCGGCCGCGCTGACCTACTACGGGGTGCTGGCGCTGTTCCCCGCTGTGCTCGTGCTGGTGTCGCTGCTCGGCATCACCGGCAGGTCGACCACCGAGAGGGTGCTCGACAACGTCCAGCAGCTGGCCCCCGGCCCGGCTCGCGACATCCTCACCCGGGCCGTCGAGCAGTTGCAGGGCAACGCCGGCATCGGCTCGCTGATGGCGATCGTCGGCCTGGTCCTGGCGGTGTGGTCGGCCTCCGGCTACGTGGGGGCGTTCATCCGCTCCGCCAACGCCGTCTACGACATGCCCGAGGGCCGGCCGGTGTGGAAGCTGCTGCCGGTGCGGGTGGGCGTGACCGTCGTGCTGATGGTGCTGGCCGTGATCAGCGCGCTGATCGTGGTCTTCACAGGCGGACTGGCCCACCAGGCCGGGACGGCGCTCGGGCTCGGCGACACCGCGCTGACGGTGTGGTCGATCGCGAAGTGGCCCGTGCTGGTCCTGCTGGTCACGATCATGATCGCGATCCTGTACTGGGCGACCCCGAACGCCAAGGTGAAGGGGTTCCGCTGGATCACCCCGGGCAGCCTGCTGGCCCTGCTGATCTGGATGGTCGCCTCCGCCGGGTTCGCGGTCTACGTGGCCAACTTCGCCTCGTACAACAAGACCTACGGCACGATGGCCGGTGTCATCGTCTTCCTGGTGTGGCTGTGGATCACCAATCTGGCGATCCTGCTGGGCCTGGAGTTCGATGCGGAGACGGTACGGCAGCGGGCCATCGCCGGCGGTCACCCGCCGGAGGCCGAGCCGTACACCCAGCCGCGCGACACCCGCACCTGGGACGAGCAGGACCGGCGCCGGCTGGAGGAGACCTGACGCTCAGCCCATGAGCCCGGCGGCGACCGTCGCGCCCAGTTCCCAGCACCGCTCGACGTCGCCCTTGCCCGGCTCGCCGGTCACGGTCACGGCCTCGGCGGCGCGGCGCCAGCCGAGGCCCGTCGTGATCGACTCGATGCCCCGGACCGCTCCGGTGACGTCGTTGCCGCCGTGCACCCAGTAGCCGAAGGGCCGGCCGCGGGTCGCGTCCAGGCACGGGTAGTAGATCTGGTCGAAGAAGTGTTTGAGGGCGCCGGACATGTAGCCGAGGTTCGCGGGGGTGCCGAGGAGGTAGCCGTCGGCGGCGAGGACGTCGGAGGCGGTGGCGGACAGCGCGGGCACGCGGACGATGCGCACGTCCTCGATCTCGGGGTCGCTCGCCCCGGAGACGACGGCTTCGAAGAGCGCCTGGCAGTTGGGCGAGGGCGTGTGATGGACGATCAGCAAGGTGGCCACGGCACCCGACCTTGCCGTCCCGGCCCCCGTCGCCGCAAGCGGCGACGGGGGCCGGTGTCGCTCAGGTGTGGCTGCGGCGGCGGATCAGCAGCCAGGCCACGAGCAGGCCGCCGGCGCCCGCCAGCAGCGCGCCCCGGTGGTCGCGTACCGGCTGCGGGGCCTTGTCCTGCCAGGCCTGCTCGGCCTGTGCGGCCTTCTGTCGCACCGGCTCCGGCAGCTTCTCCTCCACGGCGTGGGCGACCTGCGCGGCCTTCGCCTTCGCCTCCTGAGCGGCGGCGGTGCCCTTCTGCCGCACCGGCTCGGGCACCTTCTCCTCCACCGCGTGGGCGACGTGCGCGGCCTTGGTCCTGGCCTGTCCGCGCCAGGCGTGCGCCTTGGTCTCGGCCCGTTCCCTGACCGCCACCGCCTTCTCGCGGGCGCGGGTCTTCACGTCGGCCCGGTCCGCCAGCGCCTCGACGGTGTCGCCGAGTTCGTGACGGGTGCGCTCCACCTGTTCGCGCAGTTCGTCCTGGCTGCGCGCGGTGGGCTCGTCGTGCGGGGGCTGGGTCATCGCTGTGCACTCTCCTTGATCTCGGCCACGTCGGCCTTGACGCTGTCGATGGTTCGCTGCGGGGCGGGCGGGGTGGCGCGGCGCACCTGGCGGCGGCCGGCCAGCGCCGTCACGCCCGTGGCGGCGGCGAGGACGCCCGTGACGATCAGCGCCGCCGCCCAGACCGGCAGCGGTACGGCCAGGGCGGCGATCGCCGTGGCCACCAGGGCCTGGAGCGTGACGAAGCCCAGCACGCCGGCGCCGCCGAACAGGCCGCCGCCCTTGCCGCCATGGCGTTCACCTCCCGGTCCGTCGGTGCGGGCCGGGTACCCCGGTTGGGGCGGGAAGGACACCTGGCCGGACAAGTCGTGATGATCACGCGTGGCCGGCGCGAGAACTGGTACCCGCCCGTTGCTCATCGCAGGAGAAAGGGAGGTATCGCCTTGTCGCAGGTAGAGGAATCCATCGAGGTCCGCGTGCCGGTGCACACCGCCTACAACCAGTGGACCCAGTTCGAGACGTTTCCCAAGTTCATGGACGGTGTCGAGCGCATCGAGCAGCGCACGGACACGCTGACGCACTGGGTGACGAAGGTCGGCGGCCAGGAGCGGGAGTTCGACGCGGAGATCACCGAGCAGATCCCCGACGAGCGCGTCGCCTGGACCACCGTGGGCGGCGAGGCCCGGCAGGCCGGTGTGGTGACGTTCCACCGCATCCAGGAGGACACCACCAAGGTCATGCTCCAGATGGACTTCGACCCCAGTGGCGTGGCCGAGACCGTGGGCGACAAGCTCGGGTTCGTGAAGCGGCAGGTCTCCGGTGATCTGCGGCGGTTCAAAGAGTACATGGAGGCCCGTGGCGCGGAGACGGGGGCCTGGCGCGGCGAGGTCTGATCCCGCGACAGCGGGCGGCCGCCACCACGTGCGCGTGGTGGCGGCCGCCTGTTGTGCGCCTCCGCTACGCCACCGGGCTGCCGATGCCGCTGTGCAGCAGCTGCCGGGCCTGGCGGACCAGGTCGTTCAGGCGCAGGGCGAGCTGGGCCGCGCCGTCGTAGAGGCTGTGGACGGCCTGGAGGCGTTCCAGGCGTGGCGCCAGGGCGGAGAGGGCGATGGCCGCCGCGACTCCGGCCCAGGCCACGGGGCCGAGCGGGGTGCAGCCGAAGAAGTGGCTGACGCCGGGCGTCTGGACGAGCGCGGCGAGGACGGCGGCCGAGCCGAGGGCGGTGACCCACACCAGCGGGCTGTGGCGCCGCCCGGAGAGGGTCTGCACCAGCTGGGCGCCGACCACGCCGCACAGGGCCATGGTGGTGGACCGGCGTTCGGTGCCGGGGGTGAGGCGGCCGATGAGGTAGGCCGTGACCGCGCCGAGGCAGGTGGTGACGCCGCGGCGGCGGATGGAGCGCAGCAGGGGCGCGCCGAGGACGTCGAGGCCCATCGGGCCGGTCGCGGCGTGCGCCGCCGTCGAGGGGTCGTCGCTCGGGGTGACCGCGACCGCCATGGCCGGGAACATGTCGGTGAGCAGGTTGACCAGCAGCAGCTGACGTGTCGACAGGGGTGAGGCGCCGGCCAGCAGGGTGCCGAGGACGCTGAAGCCGACCTCGCCGGCGTTGCCGCCGATGAGGATGCTCACGGCGTCGGCGACGCTGCGCCACAGGGCGCGGCCCTCGATGACCGCGTCGACCAGGACGGACAGGTCGCCGGTGGTGAGCACGAGGTCGGCGGCGTTGCGGGCGGCGGCGGAGCCGCGGGACTCGATGCCGACCCCGACGTCGGCGGCGCGGATGGCGGCGGCGTCGTTGGCGCCGTCGCCGGCCATCGCCACGACCCGGCCGGCCTGTTGCAGGGCCTCCACGACGTGCAGCTTCTGCTCGGGGGCGACTCGGGCCACGACGCCCGCGCCGCGCAGGGCCCGGACGCGTTCGCGGCGCTCCATGGCGACCAGTTCGTCCCCGGTGACGACCTCGGTCTCCTCCGGCCAGCCCAGCTGGAGGGCGATGGCGCGGGCGGTCTCCGGGTGGTCGCCGGTGAGCATGACGGGCAGGATGCCCGAGCGGCGCAGTTCCGCGAGCAGGGCGTGCGAGGTCTCGCGGGGCACGTCCGCGAGCGCGACGAAACCGCTGAACTCCAGGTCCGCGAGCGGCGCGTCGAGTTCGCTCTCGGCGTCGCCGGCCACGCAGGGGCGCCGGGCGACGGCGAGGACCCGCAGGCCCTGTGCGGCCAGTTCGTGGGCGGTGTCGGTGGTGTGGGCGGGGAGGTCCCGGCAGGCGGGCAGGATCGTCTCGGGGGCGCCCTTGACGACAAGGAGTTCGCCGAAGTCGGGGTCGCCGTCGCGGCCGACAGCGGCGGCGTAGCCCCGGCGTGTCTCGAAGGGCAGCTCGCCGGTGGGTGTCCAGCCCTCGTCGGGCGGGGCGACGTCGAGGACGGCCTCGTCGGTGGCGTGGGCGACGCGGCGGCCCTGACCGGTCTCCTCCTGCGGGCAGGCGCGCGCGGCCAGGCGCACGATGGGTTCGGCCTGTGCGGTGTCCGTGGCCAGGACGGTGCCGTCGGCGGTGGCGACGCGGACCAGGCGCAGTTTGTTCTCGGTGAGGGTGCCGGTCTTGTCGAAGCAGACGGTGTCGACCCGCCCGAGCGCCTCCAGGGTGCGCGGGGTGCGGACCAGGACGCCGCGCCGGGACAGCCGGCGGGCGGCCGCCATCTGCGCGACCGTCGCAACGAGCGGGAGCCCCTCGGGGACGGCGGCGACGGCGACCGCGACACCGCCGCTGACGGCGCGTCGTACGGGGCTGCCGCGCAGCAGGGACAGCCCGGTCACGGCCGCGCCGCCGGTGAAGGTCACCGGCAGGGCCTTGCGGGTCAGTTCCTGGAGCCGGGCCTGGACGCCGGCGGGCGGCGGGGTGCGGGCGGCGAGGGTGACGGCCCGGCCGGCCTCGGTCTGGTCGCCGGTGGCGACGACGAGGGCGGTGGCCCGTCCGGCCACGACGGTGGTGCCCTCGAACACCATGCAGGCGCGCTGGGCGACCGGTGCGCCGGGCGTCGCCTCGACGGCCTTGGTCACCGGCAGGGACTCGCCGGTGAGCGCGGACTCGTCGACCTCCAGGCCGTCGACGTCCAGCAGCCGGGCGTCGGCGGGCACGACGTCGCCGGCGTCGAGGCTGATCTCGTCGCCGGGGCGCAGCCGGGCCGCGTCGACGGTGACCGTGTGCCTGCGGCCGTCCTGCCTGCGGGCCTTCGGCTGCTGCCGGGCGGCGAGCCGGGCCAGGGCCTGTTCGGCGCGCAGCCGCTGGAGTCCGCCGGTCACGGCGTTGAGGTCCATGGCGCCGACGACGAGCAGCGCGTCGACGAGCGAGCCGAGCAGCGCCGAGGCGACGGCGCCGGTGGCGAGGACGGGGGTGAGCGGGTCGTCGAGTTCGCGGCGGACGGCGCCGGCCGCCTGCCACGTCCAGCGGGCGGGGGCGACGGCCGGGTGGCGGCCCAGGCGTGCCGCCTGCCGGCGGGAGCGGTCGGCGAGCAGGGCGAGTCCGCGGGGCTCGCCGTCGCGGCTGGTGCGTCCCAGCCGGGCGCGGGCCTCGTCGGGTTCCAGGGCGTGCCAGGGGATGTGCAGCCGGGGCGGGGGCGGGGTGGCCCGGGCCACCCGGGTGGCCTGGAGCCAGCCGGTGAGCAGGGCGTTGGCGGCGGCGATGTTGACGGGGGCGTGCCGGGTGAGGGGCCACAGGAGGTGCCGGCCCGGGGGCTGCCCGCCGCGTGCGACCAGGAGGCCCGACAGGGCCGCGCCCGCGCGGGCGAGGGTCTGGGAGCGGCGTCCGACGCGCCGGGCCGCCGGGATCGCGGTCAGCAGCCGCCAGACGTCGGCGAGGCCGCCCGGTGCCAGCGCGTCGGCGCCCCAGGAGACGGCCGCCCGGCCGTCGGTGAGGGCGATGGCCACGTCGCCGGCGGGCAGTCCGGCCACCATGTGCCCGTCGCCGGACTCGTCCAGGCGGGCGACGGTCACCACCACGTGCCCGTCGTGCTGGAGGGCCCGTACGACGTCCCCGAACGGCTTGGCGCTCGGGGCGACCTCGTCGGCGAGCCGGGTGATGTCCTTCAGGTCGGAGCCGCCGGCGATCACGACGTGCAGTCCCGCCCTGCGGGCGGCGTCGAGGACGGCCTCGGCGCAGGGGTGGATCGGGTCGTCGGGCAGGCCGTCGAAGTCGCTTCCGGCGTCCGGCCGCCGGCTGCGCAGGGCGTCGGCGTGCAGCACGAGGGCGTCGGCGATCTCCAGCTGCCGCAGGCGCTCCCCGCTGCGTACGAGGATCCCGGCCCGGGCGAGGAAGGTGCCGAGGGTCGCGCTGAAGGCGGCCGGTCCGTACCGGGCCGCCTTCGGGGATCCGGCGAGGACGGCTTCGGCGGCCTCCCGCGCGCTGTGCGTGACGAGGAGGGTGGCGGCGGCGCCGGCGAGGCTGCCGGTGCTGGCGTGGGAGGCGTACTCCTGGGCCGGTGTCACCTTGAGCGGCGGCCGGATGCCCGGCGGGCAGGGCAGGCTGGTGCGCTGTTCGCGGCAGATGTCGTCGTGCAGTGCCTCGAAGGCCGCGGCCCTGGCCACGGCTTCGGTCAGCTGGCTGCCGCGCAGCAGGCCGTCGAGCACCAGGGCCAGCGGGGACTGGCCGGCGCCGTGCGCGGCGGCGTTGACGGCGGCGAGGACGAGTTCCATGCCGGACTTGCCGAACCGCTGCCGGAGCAGGGCGCGGAAGCGGGGGTTCTCCCGCAGCAGCGTGACGGTGGCGGTGACGATGCGTGAGGTGGGGGGCAGGCGCAGCGAGCGGCCGGCCAGGGCACCGGCCGCTCCCGCGGCGTCCAGCAGGATCGCTCCCGCGGCGACGCGCACCTCGCGGGGGTCGCCGGGGTGGGTGGCCTCCTCGGCGACCGGATCGGCCCCCTCTGTCAGCCCGAGGCGGGCGGCGAGCGCGGTGGCGCGCTCGGTGACGCGGTCGGTGGCGGCGTCCTCGGCGACGGTGATCACCAGGCGGGAGAGCCCCCCGTCCCAGTACGCCGCCAGCACCTCCGGGTGGTCGAGCAGTTCCCCGGCCACCTTGCGGGCGAGCGCGCCGGCGTCGCCGTCGGCGTGCCGCAGGGCGAGGTGGACGCGCTGCCCTGCCGTCCAGTGCTGCCCGCCGGTCAGGGCGTTGCGCGCGACGTTGCGGACGCGGCGCGTGGTGTCGTAGACGGACGTCGCTCCCTGGGCGGTGCTGCGGGCGGCCCCTGCGGCCGCCCCGGCCACGGCCCCGACGAGCGGGGCGACGTCGAAGCGTGTGAGCATCTGCTGTGATCCCGACTCAGCCGGTGGGGCGGTTGTCGTGTCCGGGCCGGTGGGCGTGCTCCCGGTCCGGTTCCTCGCCGTGGGTGCCGTGGTGCGCGGTGGCTTCGGCGACCTGCTTCAGCGCGGAGGCGGTGGCGGTGTCGCCGACCTTGGCGGGTTGTTCGTGGACGTGGTGTTCGGGTCGGTCGTGCCGGTAGTGGGACGTGGCGAGTTTGTCGCCGGGGCCGTACGAGGAGGGGTCCGGCTCCTCCCGCCTGTCCTGGGCGGCGGGGCGTTCACCGGTCGTGCCGGTCTGCGTTCCGCCGTTCGGTGATCCGTCGTCGGGCCGCTGTCCGGGCCGCGGCTGGGTCAGCCAGGCGACGGCCGCGCCGGTCAGCGCCACCGGCCACTCCACCACTCCGGCCACGCCGAGCACACCGGCACCGGCGTAGACGGCCATGCGGCGGCCGCGCGGCGAGACAGCGCCGATCCGGTCCAGGGCGTCTTCGGCGACCTTGCCGACCTGTTCCGCGCCGGGCAGGTGCCTCAGGCCCGAGGCCATGGCCCGCAACGGCTGCGGAAGATCAGACGAACGTGATGGCTCCTGGTTCATGTCGACCTCCACAGGCGCGTTGTCCAGCGGCTTCAACCGGTTTCCCAGCTTTTTGCCCCATATTCCGCCTTTGGTGAAGCGATCGCTTGTCTTGTTCGGCCGACGTAAGTCCGCGGGGGTTCAGACGACCGTCCGGCCGTCGTGGACGCCGCCCGCGCAGCGCTTGGTCCACCCCTGCGATCCGTCGCCCACGGCGGAGATGATGATCATGCCGCCGCCGGCGATGCACTGGCTCGCGGTGACGTCCGCGGGGCGGGCCACGGCCCGGGCGGGGGCGGCCGGCGCCGCCAGGACCAGGGCGGTGAGCAGGGCGTACGACAGCTCGCGCATGGGTGCTCATCGAGATCGGCGGTCCCGGCGTGGGTGCCGTATCAGCGTCGCCAGGGCGGGCGGGGCCGCCAGCCGGGAGGAGGGTCCGGGTGTCCCGGTAGATCGATGGATGTAGTCGTCGCCTCGGCTCCCAGCAGGATGTAGGGCGCTCGACGGCGGGCGAGCATGGTGCGCGGACGTCCTCCCGTACCGGCCCCTCATCTGCCCGAGGAGACTCGTCATGCCCGAAACGCCCAGGGCGCGCCTGCCGCGCCGCACGGCGGTGGCCACCGTGGCCCTGCTGGTCGCCGCCACCGGAACGACGGCCGCCGTGCAGAAACCGTCACCGGTCGCGGATCTGCGCGCCGATGTGAACCAGGACGGCCGCGTGGACGTCGCCGGGGCGTCCGACGAGGCGGGCGAGGAGGCGTGGCGGCCGGGACGCGGCGCGGTCTTCCTCGCGAACGTCGACGACGACTCGCGGCGCTGCCGGATGCGCCCCGGTGACCTGGACCGGATGGATCCGGCGGTGGACGAGCGGCTGGCGGCGTGCCATGACGCGGCGGACGAGCGGGTCAACGGGGTGCGGGACGAGGCGGATCTCGCCCCGTTGCGCATCCCGCCGTCCCGGGTCGGCGAGCACGCCTCGGGACACGTGGAGGTGGTGGCGGCGCAGGCGCCGTACGCGCGGCTGTTCGTCCGGCGCGACGGGGCGCTGCGGGCGCTGCGCGGGCCGCTGACGGCCCGGGAGCTGCGGGCCGGCGTGGAACTGGCCCTGGAGGGGCGGGACATCGTCCGCGACCCCCAGCGCTGGGACGGCGAGGTCACCGTCACCCTCACGGTGACCGACCGCGGGCGCACCGCCTCCGACCGGGTGCGGCTGAGGGTGGCGCCCGTGCTGTTCCAGCACGACCTGCAGCGCGCCGAGCGGGTCTTCGCGGCCCGGCCGGGCCCGGGCCGCGGGGTCCCGCCGGGGCCGTGGAGCGTGGGCGAGGCGTACCGGCCGCGGGAGTGGCGGCCGTTCGCCTCCTCGCTGGTGCGGGCGGCCCGGGCCGCGGGACTGTCCCGGCGGGACGTGACCTTCACGGCCGGTACGGAGCAGTGGTGGCGCGACATCTGGCGGCAGGACATGGTCGAACCGGCCGTGGCGAGCGTCCCGGCGCCCGGCGGAGGGGAGCACCGCATGCGGGTGCTGCTGCGCGCACCGGTGCTGTGGGCCCCGCCGGAGGGCAGCGAGGCCACGCTGAGCCGGTCGGCGCGGCTGCTCTACCGTGACTTCCGCGGGCCCGACGTCGGGGTGGTGCAGCAGTTCACGCCCGGACGCGGACCGAGCGGCATCGACCTGCAGAACTTCACCGGGAACTTCGAGTCCGTACCGCCGTACGAGGGCCACCCGCACGGGCGGGTCCTCTACGGCACGGCCCCGCACCGGGCGCCCGATCCGGCGTTCGTGCGGATGATCGAGGCGCAGGGCAGGCAGCCGGCGATCACCATCGACACATCGTGGCTGCTGGTCGGTCACGTGGACGAGACGGTCCACGTCGTCCGGGCCCGCTCCGAGCGCGGCTGGACGCTGGCGGTCGCCGACCCCCGTCAGGCGGTGCAGTTGCTGCGGCAGGCGCAGCGCGCCGGGGAGGGCGGGCAGCGGATGTTCGCGGACACGTCCGCGCAGCGCACGCCCACGGTCGACGCCCTGCTGGGGGACGACGGCTTCCTCGCCGGCAACGAGGAGGCGGCGCGCCGCATCGACGACCAGATCGCGGTGCTGCTGCGGGAGACGGGCCTGTCCCGGGACGACCTGGTCCGTGTGCCCGTGCTGTACGCGATGGCCTCCGTGGCCCCCGGCGTCCCCGAGGGCGCCGTCGCCTACTCCCCCAGCATCGCCAACGGCCTGTCCCTGACGGCCCGGGACTACGCCGCGCCCGATCCGCACGGGCCGAAGGTGCGCGGCCGCGATCTGTTCCGCGCCGCCGCCGAGGAGGCACTCGCCGCCGGCGGGGTGCGGGTGCACTGGGTGGAGAACTTCGCCTGGTCGCATCTGGCGGGCGGGGAGGTGCACTGCGCGACGAACGCCCTGCGGGACACCTCCGGGGGCGCGCCGTGGTGGAGCACGCGCCCCGGGCGGTGACCGGGATCCCGGCGCTCTTCGGAAGCCTTCCGTGTCGGCACGGGAGCGCCGGGTACTCAGAGCAGGCACGCAGGCCGTCTCGGGTCCGGGCACCGCACGGCAGCGCGGTGTCCGGTTCGGCGAATGGAGTGGTCATGACGCAGAACGGTGAGGACGCGACGCTCGTCCGGCGACCGGGCGTGCCCGATCTCCGGCCGGCGCCGGCAGGGTCCGAGCCCGCGCCACCGCAGGATCCGCAGGCCGACGAGCCGCCGCAGGAGCTGCCCCTGGACCGCAACCAGGCGATCCTGGAGGCGGCCAAGCAGGTCGGTGCCCTGCTGAAGCGGAAGGGGCACCGCTTCGCGCTGGCCGGCAGTGTGGCCGCGTACGCCCACGGCGGCGAGAAGAACCTCCAGCACGACGTCGACTTCGCCATCCGGCCCGAGGACGCGGACGCGGTGGCGGCCACGCTCCGCGAGGCGGGGCTGACGGTCTACACGCCGCCGGAGGACTGGCTGATCAAGGCCACGTGCTTCGGCCAGCCGGTCGACATCATCTTCGAGCTGGCGCACCGGCCGGTCGGCGCGGACATGCTGGAGCGGGCGGAGGAGCTCTCGGTCGACTCGGTCCGCATGCCGGTGCTGGCCCCGACCGACCTGCTGTGGAGCCTGATCGCCGCGTTCTCCGAGCACCACTGCGACTTCGGCGCGGCCCTGCCCATCGCACGCGCCCTGCGGGAGAAGGTCGACTGGGAGGAGGTGCGGCGCGAGTGCGGGGACGAGCCCATGCCCGCGGCCTTCTTCTTTCTCCTGGAGCGCCTGAACGTCATCTGAAGGAGCACCCCATGAGCACCCACGGTTCCCAGGACACGGGCGGCGGGCCGCCGGCCGAGAACCTGGACTACCGCATCGCGCACCTCCAGGACCGCCTCGCCTCGGGCGAGCTGGGAGAACTCGGCGTCCGGGTCGAGGCCCGCGGCCGGTCGGTACTGCTCACCGGCACCGTGCCCTCGGCGCCCTGCCGCGACGAGATCCTGCGCACCGTCCGAGAGGAGTTCGCCGAGGTCCCGGTGCACAGCGACCTCGTGGTCACCGAGGCGTCCTCCCCCGACCACGCGGAGGAGCTCGCATGATCCGCATCGCAGCCGTCGGGGACATCCACATGGGGCCCGACAACCAGGGCCTGCTCCGCCCCGCGTTCGAAACCCTGCCCGAGTGCGCCGACCTGCTGCTGCTGGCCGGGGACCTGACCCGGCACGGCACGCCCGAGGAGATGCGGGTGGTGGCCCGGGAGGTCCGGGACCTCGGCGTCCCGGTGGTCGCGGTCCTGGGCAACCACGACCATCACGACGACCGGCCGGACGAGGTCACGGCCATCCTGCGGGACGCCGGCGCGCACGTCCTGGAGGGGCAGGGGACCGTCGTGGAGAGCGGCGGGACCCGGATCGGCGTGGCCGGCACCAAGGGGTTCGGCGGCGGCTTCGTCGGCCGCTGCGCCGGGGAGTTCGGCGAGCCGGTCATGAAGGAGTTCGTCCGGCACTCGCGGCGCAGCGCCGACGCCCTGCGAGCCGCCCTGGAGCAGCTCGGCGAGGCGGGCTGTGACGCGCGGATCGCCCTGACCCACTACTCCCCCGTCGCGGACACGCTGGCGGGCGAGCCGCTGGAGATCTATCCGTTCCTGGGCAGCTATCTGCTGGCCGAGGCGATCGACACCGCCGGCGCCGACCTCGCGGTGCACGGGCACGCGCACGCCGGCACCGAGCACGGCATGACGAGCGGCGGCGTGCGGGTGCGCAACGTCGCCCAGCCGGTCATCGGGCGGGCCTTCCACGTCTACCACCTGCCGGTCCGGGAGCCCGCCACGACCGGAGCCGCCGCACAACAGGCCAGTTAGACCGACCCCTTTTCCCACCGCCGCCGGCGTCTCGCCGGCGGCGGTTTCCGTTGTGCGCCGTCATCTGATGCGCTCCCGTACCCCCTCTGGTGTGAACGCCCCGCACGTCGTGCCAGTTTCAGGCATTTTGTCTGCTTAGCATGCGATCTCCGCGCTCCGCACGTCGGCGATGTCCCCACGCGTCCGCCCGGGGCGCCCTGCCCCGTACAAGAGGACCCCAGATGGCGCTGACGGGCCGTCAAAGACCACCGTCCGAGCATGCATTCTCCCCGCACGACGCCGTACTGCGCACCGCGGCACCGCATGTGGCCCGGCGCCGCTTCCTGACCGTCACCGCGGCCGCCGCGATGCTCGCCTTCACCACCAACCGGCCGGCCCGCGGAGCCACCGCCGCCAAGGAACTGGACGCGGCCCGGATCACCCACGACCCGTTCACCCTCGGCGTGGCCTCCGGCGACCCGCTGCCCGACTCGGTGCTGATCTGGACGCGGCTGGCTCCCGAGCCGTTCGCGGAGGACGGCGGCCTGGGCCAGCAGCGGGTCGTGGTCTACTGGGAAGTCGCCATGGACGAGTGGTTCTTCTTCGTCGAGCACCGAGGTGTCGCCACGGCCCACCCCGAGTACGCCCACAGCGTGCACGTCGACGTCAAGGGCCTGATGCCGGACAGCACCTACTACTACCGGTTCCGGGTGGGCGCCTGGATCAGCCCCGTCGGCCGCACCCGGACGGCACCGGCCGAGGGCAGTGACACCGAAAGCCTGCGACTGGCCGCCGTCGCCTGCCAGGCCTACCAGGACGGCTACTACACCGCCCACCGGCACCTGGCGCAGGAGGACGTCGACCTGGTCTTCCACCTCGGCGACTACCTGTACGAGTACGCGGTGGACTCGGCCGGCGGGGCTCGCCGCTACACCGACCGCAAGCTGCCCGACGTGTTCAACCGCGAGACGACCACGCTGGCGGACTACCGGCTGCGCTACGCGCTCTACAAGAGCGACCCGGACCTCCAGGCCGCGCACGCCCAGCACCCGTTCGTCGTCACCTGGGACGACCACGAGACGGAGAACAACTACGCGGGCGCCACCGACGAGAAGGGCAGCCCCCCGGAGCAGTTCCTGGTGCGGCGCGCCGCCGCCTACCGGGCGTACTGGGAGAACCAGCCGCTGCGCGCCGACCAGTTGCCGCAGGGGCCCGACGCCCGGCTGTACCGCCGTCTGGCCTGGGGCTCGCTCGCCCAGTTCGACATCCTCGACACCCGCCAGTACCGCTCCGACCAGGCCTACAACGACCGGCCGCACGCGCCGGGCACCGAGTCCGACGACCCGGCCCGCACGCTCACCGGCGACGCCCAGGAGCGCTGGCTGCTGGACGGCTGGCGGACCTCGCAGGCGCTGTGGAACGTGATGCCCCAGCAGGTGTGCTTCTCCCAGCGCAAGTTCGACCTGACCGCGCCGGCCCGGGTCTCCATGGACGCCTGGGACGGCTACCGCGCCTCCCGCAACCGGGTCATGGCGGGCGCCAAGGCCGCCGGCATCGACAACTGGATGGTCCTCACCGGCGACGTCCACGTCGGCTACGCCTTCGACATCAAGGAGGACTTCGACAACCCGCAGTCAAGGACGGTCGGTACGGAGTTCACCTGCACCTCCATCGCCAGCGGCGGCAACGGCGCCGAGAAGCCGAGCGACTGGGACACGTACATGAAGGCCAACCCGCACATGAAGTACTTCGACGGCCGGCGCGGCTACGTCCGGGTCGAGCTGGGCCGCGAGAACGCCCAGGTCGACTTCCGGACCGTGTCGGCCATCACGACACCCGGGGGCGCCATCTCGACCTCTGCGTCCTTCGTCACGGAGGTGGGCTCGCCCGACCTGAAGTCCGCGTGAGGCGGCTGCCCGTACTGCACATGGAGCCCTTCCCGGCGCAAAAGCACGAAACGGCGTCGCCCGGCACATCACGCCGGGCCGTTCCGGCAAGGCCTGTGCCGGAGCTTCACCGTGATCGACATGCCTATCGGACACCCTGACCGAAGGAGACACATCGAATGGTCCACAGACATGCCGTGACCGGTCGCCGGGCGGCCCTGGCCGCGCTCGGGGCGCTCGTCGCCACCGGGATTCCCGCCGCCCAGGCGGCCGAGCCGACGCCCGCCGCGGGCCCACTGCCCTCGGCCGCCCAGACCCTCGGCGCCGACCGGCCGTCGCCTCAGCTGCTGCGCGCCCTGGAACGCGATCTCGGGCTGACCCCGGCCCAGGCGTCCCGGCGGCTGGTCAACGAGGCGGAGGCGGGCACCCGGGCCGGGCGGCTGCGCAACGCCCTGGGCTACCGCTTCGCGGGGGCCTGGCTGCGCGGTACGACCTCACAGGAGCTCGTGGTGGCGACCACGAGCGCCGCGGACGTACCGACCATCAAGGCCCAGGGCGCGAAGGCGGCCGTCGTGAAGAAGACGCTGCGCGACCTCCAGATTGCGAAGAAGAAGCTGGACGCGGCAGCGGCCCGGGTCAGCACCCGCGACACGCCCCTGTGGTACGTGGACGTCCCCGCGAACCGGGTCGTGGTGCAGGCCCGGAACAAGGCCGCGGCGGCCGCGTTCGTCAGGGCGGCGGGCCTCGACGCCAAGAGCGTGGGCGTGAAGGTGACGGCGAACCGGCCGCGCCTGATGGAGGACGTCGTCGGCGGCGACGCCTACTACATCGACGGCGCCGCCCGCTGCTCCGTCGGCTTCTCCGTCACCAAGGGCGAGCAGGCGGGCTTCGCCTCGGCGGGCCACTGCGGCAAGCAGGGCGCCAAGACGACCGGGCACAACAAGGCGGACCAGGGCACGTTCCAGGCCTCCACCTTCCCCGGCAAGGACATGTCGTGGGTGGCCGTCAACGCCCAGTGGACGGCCACCCCGAACGTGAAGGGCGAGGGCGAGCAGAAGGTGCAGATCACCGGCTCGGTCCAGGCGCTCGTCGGGGCGGCGGTGTGCCGCTCCGGCTCGACCACCGGGTGGCACTGCGGCACGGTCGAGCAGCACGACACGAGTGTCAGCTACGCCGAGGGCAAGGTGGACGGGCTGACCCAGACGACGGTGTGCGCCGAGCCGGGTGACTCCGGCGGGCCCTATGTCGCGGGCGTCCAGGCGCAGGGCGTGACGTCGGGCGGCACGGGCGACTGCAAGAGCGGCGGCACCACGTTCTTCCAGCCGGTCAACCCGCTGCTCAGCGAGTTCGGTCTCACGCTGAAGACCGCGGAGGCCGAGGCCCCGGCACCGCAGGACAACGTCGCCCAGGCGTGGGCCGCGGGCCGGGTCTACGAGGCCGGTGTCACGGTGAGCCACGCCGGTGTGCGCTACCAGTGCCTCCAGACCCACCAGGCCCAGGGCGCGTGGGCGCCCACCCGGACCCCGGCGCTGTGGCAGCGGGTGTGACGCAGGGTCAGGGCTGTCCGGCGCCGGTGCGGCACGCGCCGCCGGCGCCGGGCGGGGCCCGCTACTCCTCCGCGAGCAGCGCGTACGCGGTGGCCACGAACGGGTCGTGGGCGCGGAAGCGGCGGGTGCAGACGGCGGCCAGGGCCGTGCCGGTGCCGGGGCGGAAGCCCAGGAACGCCTGCTGGCCGAGGGTCGCGCCGCTGTGGAAGTACATGGGTCCGCCGTCGGCCGGGTGACGGAACCAGGCGATGGTGTGCACGTGCCGGTGCCCGAGGCCGCGGCGGAGCACGGGGCGGCGCACCGCGCGCAGGGCGGGGGCCAGCTGCTGGGGCGCACCGGCCGGGTCCAGCTGGGCTTCGAGGAAGGTGAGCAGGTCGTGGGGCGTGGCCCGTACGGCGCCCGCCGCCTGGAAGCCACCGGCGTCGAAGGGGGGTACGGGTGTCTCGCCGTCCTTGCCGTGCCCGGGGGCGTCGAGTCCCGATTCGTCGGCGCGCAGGGCGGTGCCGTGCAGGCCGAGCGGGCGCAGGACCTGGTCGGTGAGCAGGTCCTCCCACGGGGTGCCGGTCGCCGCGGCCAGGGCGTGTCCGAGTACGGCGACGCCGTAGTTGGAGTAGCGCCAGCGGGTGCCGGGGCGGTGACGCGGGGGGTGGCGCAGGAAGGCGTCGACGACCCGGGCGGCCGGGAAGCGGGCGTAGGGGTTGGTGTGCCAGGCGGGCAGGCCGCGCAGGTAGAAGCCGGCCGGCAGGGCGGGCAGGCCGGAGGTGTGGGTGATCAGGTGGGCGAGGGTCACCGGGGTCGCGCCGACGGGCCGTCCCCGGTCCAGGAGGGCGGTGGCCGGTTCGCCGCCGGACAGCTCACCGCCCTGGATCAGGCGGGCCAGGAGCAGGCCGGTGAACGTCTTGGTGGCGGAGCCGATTTCGTAGCGCAGGGCGTCGCGGGGCAGGGGCGGGTGTTCGGCGGTGCCGCCGCTCATGACGGTGCGGCGGCCGTGGCGGGAGAGGGCGAAGACGACGTCTGGGGCGTCCGCGGCGGCAACGGCGTCCGCGAGCCGCCCGGCGAGTGTCCCGTCGTCCGGGGGGACGTGCGCCGACGGGACGCGGTGGGCGGGGTCGGCGGGTGTTCCCTGGGGGCTCCGGCCCGGGGCAGCGCCCGTCGGCGCGGCCGGCCGGGCCGGGGTCCCGCCCGGCACGGCGTCCGGCGCGGTCCGGGGCTCGTCCGCCGGCGCGCCGGGTCGGAGCCGGGAGGCGTTCACCGGCGTGGCGGGCGGCGCCGCGGGCTCCTCGTCGTCGAGGGCGTCACCCGGCCAGGGGGTGTGCCGACGGCCCGTCATGACGCGTGCGCCAGTGCGGACAGGGCCCGGGACGTGGCCAGGAAGGACGCGAACGCGGCGACCAGCGTGGGGTGGTAGACGATGTCGAACACCTCGTCCGGCTCTCCCTCGGGCATCGTGCGGACCGCGGGCATCGCTCCGTCGGGCTGCTGTGCGGCGGCGAAGGCCTGCCAGGCGGGTTCGTCCAGGGTGGGGTGGGGCAGACAGGCGTCGACCACGAGCAGCTCGCCGAGCAGGTCCCAGCGCTCCAGGTCCAGCCAGTCGTCGATCCAGACCGGCAGCCAGGCGGCGAGGTAGTCGGCGATGCCGGGCGGCAGGCCGTCGGGGTTCTCGCCCCAGTCGGTGAGGTGGAACACCGTGTGCGTGACGTCGTAGGCCGTGTGGCCTTCCACGGTCCAGGGTTCCGGGGTACGGGCCAGCCAGGTCGCGCCGACGAGGCCGGCCTCGGGCGGGCGGGGTGTCAGGCCGAAGCGGCGCTGGAACGCGGACAGGCCCAGCCTGCGGGTCGGGGTGGTCTCGAAGGCCACCCAGCTGTCCAGCCGGTGGTTCAGTACGACGGCCCGCTCCAGATCGGGCCGGCTGTAGCCCAGTTCCTTGAACGGCACGTAGACCTCGAACGGGATGGGGGACGCCGGCTCGGTGCGCTGCCCGCGCACCAGCATCCGGCCGCCGTCCAGCGTCTCGCGCCAGACGTGGTCGAGGAGCCTGCGGGCCAGCTCCGCCTGGCGCGATCCCGCCACGCCCTCGCGGAAGAGCACGCGGCAGATCAGGGCGAGTTCGCCGATGGGCTTGAACCGTTCGAGGAAGCCGGTCTCCGGGTCCACGTCGGGCTCCAGCCGGAAACCGTCCCGGTGGGCCCACAGCCATTCCATGGCGCGGACTCCGACGGTGTGGATCAGGCGGGTGTCGGTCATCCCAGCACTCCTTGCGCGCCGTGCCTGCGGTGCGGGCCGGCCAGGGCCCCGTCGTCGAGGCGTCCGGTGGTCAGGGCCGCCGCGTAGACGGCCATGAGGGTGGAGTGGTAGTGGCGGGCGAAGTCCGGTTCGACGCCGTCGTCGCTGTCCCCCTCCTCCGGCAGCGCGCCCGAGGGGTGCTGCGCCGCGGCGATCCGCTCCCAGGCGTCCCGGAGCACGGCGGGTTCGGGCAGGTCGGGCAGGCTCGCCGCCACGGCCAGCAGCTCGCAGCCCAGGTCCCACATCCGGGCGTCCAGGCAGGTGTCGAGCCAGGGCGGCAGCCAGTCGGCCAGGTAGGCGGCCAGGTCCGGTGGCAGGCCCGCGGGCCCGGCGCGTCCCCAGTCGGTGAGGTGGAAGACCACATGGGTCAGGGCGTATCCGGAATCGCGTTCGAAGGTCCAGGGTTCCGGGAGTCCGCCCAGCCAGGTGCTCCGCAGCGCCCGGGGCATCCCGTCCGACCGGCGGACGCCGGTGCGTTCCTCGGCGTTCAGGACACCGAGCCGCCGGGTGGCGGTCTGCTCGGTGAGCTGCCAGCCACGGGTCCGGGCCACCACGCCGGCGGCCGCCTCGTAGCCGGGGTGCCGCAGCCCGGTGGAGGCGAGGGCGGCGTACACCTCCAGCGGGTAGGTGGCGAAGGGCTCCAGCCGCTGGAGGCGCGCCAGCAGCTCGCCGCGGCCGGTCTCCTCCCAGGCGAAGGCCAGCAGGTCGGCCGCGCGTGCGTGCAGCGGATCCGAGGGCGCGGTGTTCCGGGTCACGGCCGCGCACATCAGGGCGAGTTCCCCGAGCGGTTTCCAGCTGCGGTTCACCTCGCCGTCGGCGGCCAGCGCGTCGTCGCCCAGCGCGAAGTCCGCCCGGCGCGCGGACAGCCACGCCAGCGCGGCCTCGGCCGGCTGCCGGATCACCCGCGTGTCCAGCGCCGCCGTCACGCGAACGCTCCCGTCCGGGTCAGGCGTGCCGCGTGTACCTGGAGAGCCACGAGCGGATCCTCACCGCCCATCAGCTCCACGAAGTCGAGGCCGGTTTCGAGTCCCAGCGTCTCCGGGACGCCGTCCAGCAGCGTCAGCCAGCGTCCCGCGCCGGCGGCCTGCCGCCAGTCCCTGCGGCGCACCGCGCGGACGAAACCCCGGGCGACGTCGAGCGAACGGCGCCCGGCCAGGCGGGCGACCGCGCAGTCCTCACCGGGCAGGGCGAGCGCGGCCAGCACCGCCAGCTGATGTGTGAGGGACTGCCAGCTCGCGCGGTCGAGCCCGTCCGCGTCGGGTTCCGGTTCCGGGCCGTGCGCGGGCCCGTCGACGAAGGACGGGTCGAGCCGCCGCAGCGTGCGCCGCATGGCCCAGTGACTCCACACGACGGTGGGAGCGGCGTCCGCGCGGGGCGGGTAGGCCTCCACCGCCTTGCGGAACACGGCGAGTTCGTCGGGCAGCGGCGGGGCGTGCAGCAGGGTGCTCGGCAGCAGCGCGTCGGCTCCCAGCACGCGGACGGCCGCGACTGCGAGGCCCTCGGCTTCCCCGTCGACCGCCGCCGGGGCGGTCGCGTGAGTGTGGTCTCCGCTCCGGAGAGCGGAGACCACACCGGAAGCGAGGTCCCGCACCGCGCCCTGAAGGAGGGTCGAGGTGCCAGACTGCTCCATGGACTACTCCTGTCGGTCGGTTCAGCCCTTCTTCGGACGCGGGGTCGGCGGCGACAGCAGCAGCTTGCCGCCTCCTGCCTGAAGCGCCAGCGCCGCGCACTCACGGCTGTCGCGGTAGACGCCGTCGACTTCGGCCGGGTCGAGTGCCGCCTCGATGTCGACACTCGGAACACCGGTGAGTTCCTCGATGACCTTTTCCTTGGAAGGCATAGCACCATCTCCCTGAACTGAAGCGAGTACCTTCACCTTCCGGATCACCGGAATCGGACAAAGCATGCCAACTTTCTCAGAATTCACTTAAATAACATTTTCAACATCTCAGGCTGAGTGGTTCACCGCGCCACGACCCGCAGCGTGCGCACCGAGGAGTCGGCCGCGACCGGGATGAGGACGCCGTGCTCGGCACTGCTGCGCAGGTAGTCCAGGACCGCGTCGGTGACGACCTCGCCGGGCGCGATCACGGGGACGCCCGGAGGGTAGGGGCTGATCATCTCCGCGGCGATGCGTCCCGCGGCCCGCTCGGCCGGCACGTGCTCGACCGGGGCGAAGAACGCCTCGCGGGGCAGCATCGCCTGCTCCAGTTCCAGCGCCGAGGGCTCCGGGAGCCGCACCGGCGGGCGCCGTTCGATCGAGTCCGCGTGCTCGACGAGCGCGCGCAGGGCGGCCACCAGGACCTCCTCGGTCTCGTCGTCGTCGGCGTGGGTGATCGAGGCGCTGATCCGGCAGCTGTCCGAGCCGCCGACGTCCACGTGGCGGTGGTCGCGCAGCCACTCCGCGGCCTGCATGCCGCTCACGCCGAGCTTGCGCACGTCGATCACCAGCTTGAGCGGATCGAGGTCGGCGGCGAGCCCCTCCTCCACGACCTCCCGGCCCATGAGCCGCAGCCCCGGCAGATCGGCAACCGCCGCCCGGATGCGGTCGGCGCGGCGGAGGGCGGCGTCCAGGAGCTCGTGCCCCTGCTCGACCATCTGGCGGCGCCAGCCGTCGAGCGTGGCGTGGACGAGGGAGGAGGCGCTGGTGGTGCCGAGCAGGTCCTCCCGCTGCTTGAGGGCCTCGGGCGACACCCGGTCGTGCTGGAAGTGGAAGACGGAGCTCTGCTCCACGGCCCCGCCCATCTTGTGCACGCTGGTCACCACCAGGTCGGCCTCGGCGTCCATGCCCCAGGCGGGCAGGGCGGGATGGAACGGCAGGTGGGCGCCCCAGGCCTCGTCGACGATGACGGGCACGTCGAACGCGTGGCACACCCGGGCCACTCCCCCGATGTCCGCGCAGGAACCCCAGTCGGTGGGCGTGATGAGGAGCATGCCCTTGGCGTCCGGGTGCTCCTCGAGGCGCCGGCGGACGTCGTCGGGCTCGGGCGGGTGGGCCAGGTGCCGTTCGGTGTCGAACTTGGGGTGCACCCAGATCGGCTCGACGCCGTTGACGACGACGGCCGCGATGACGGACTTGTGGGCGTTGCGCGACAGCAGCAGCTTCTCGCCCGGGCCGGCCACGGCCAGCATGGCGGTCTTCACGGACAGCGAGCTGCCGCAGGTGGAGAAGAACGCGTGCTCGGCGCCGACCGCGTCGGCCATCAGCTCCTGGGCCCGGTTCAGCACGCCCTGCGACTGGCGGCGGTCGTCGAGCCCGTTGAGGGAGAGCACGTCGGAGCGGAAGACGTCGAGCCCGACGATCTCCGCCACCCGCGGGTCCACTCCCCTGCCCTGCTTGTGGCCCGGCGGGCCGTAGGCGATGTCGCCGCGGCGCCGGAAGTCCTCCAGCGCCTCCAGCACGGGCACGCGCGAGTGGTCCATGGTTCCTCCCGGGTCCGGCCCGCCCGGCCGCCGCCGCGGCGTCCACGCTGTCGTGGCCCGGCGGGTACACCGACCGTGTTGCACCGGAGCACCGGCCGAAACGCGGCGGGTGTCGCGGCGGCGGGCGGTGAAACCCGGCCGGGAGCACACCGGAACCGGCGGTGGAGCCCGGCCGGGCCCCGGGGAGCACACAGGCCCCCGGCCGCGCCCCCGGGGAACCCCACCGCCCCTGACTCCGAGGAGGCCCCGTGGCCGGCACGCTCGACGACGTTCACCGCGCCCTGCGCAAGGAGGTGGCGGCCCGGGCCGACGCGCTGTGGGACGTGGCCCTGCGGCTGCACGCCGACCCCGAGTACGCCTTCGCCGAGCACCGGGCGGCGGCGCTGCTGTCGGGCGAGCTGGAGCGCGCCGGTTTCGCCGTGGAGCGGGGCGTGGCGGGGATGCCGACCGCGTTCAGCGCCACCGCGGGCCGCGGCCGGCCCGCGGTGGCACTGCTCATGGAGTACGACGCCCTGCCCGGCCTCGGCCACGCGTGCGGCCACAACCTCATCGCGGCGGCGGGCCTGGGCGCCGCGCTGGCGCTGGCCGCCGTGCCGGAGGCGTCCGCCGGGACGGTAGTGGCGGTCGGCACACCGGCCGAGGAGGGCGGGGGCGGCAAGGCCGTCGAGACGGAGGCCGGGGTGTTCGACGACGTCGACGCGGCGCTGATGTTCCACCCGGGCGTGTACAGCTGGGCGCGGGCGCCGCTGACCGCGCAGGTGCAGTACCGGGTGGCCTTCCACGGCCGCGCCGCGCACCCCACGGGCAACCCGACGGAGGGCGTCGACGCGCTCGCGGCGCTGGTGGAGCTGTTCAACGTGCTGGCCGTGCTCGGGCGGCGGCTGCCGGAGGGCTCGCACGTGCAGGGCATCGTCACCCACGGCGGCACCGCCACCAACATCGTCCCCGAATACGCCCAGGGCCTGTTCGGTCTGCGGGCGGCCACCACCGAGGCGCTGGAGGACCTCACGGAGCGGCTGCGGGTGTGCGCCGACGGCGTGGCCCGGGCCACCGGCACCACGACCGAGGTGGAGCGGGCCACCGTGCGCTACGAGCACTTCCGGGACAGCGGGGTGCTGTCCGAGCGGTTCGCCGCGCACCTGGCCCGGGCCGGGATCCCGCTGTCGCCGCCCGCGCCCGGCGTGTACCTGGGGTCGTCCGACATCGGGAACGTCAGCACGCGGGTGCCCGCCATCCACCCGTTCGTCGCGATCATGGGCGAGGACGGCTCCGACCACACCCCGGAGTTCGCCGAGGCGGCCGCCTCTCCCCGGGCCCGTGAGGTGCTGGTCGCCGCGACGGGGGCCCTCGCGTGCACCGCCGCCGACGTGCTGCTCTCCGAGGAGCTGCGCGAGGCGGCGTGGGCGCGGCACCGTGCGGCCCGGACCGGGTGAGTGCTTCCTCGCCCGGTGGGGAACCCGGCGAGCGCTGGACCCACCGACACCCTGGAGAGGGCCATGAGTCTGTTGCGTGTGCTCGGCCGCCCCATGCTGGCCTCGATGTTCCTCGCGGGCGGCCTGAACTCCGTCCGCGACCCCAAAGAGGTCGCCGACGCCGCCGAGCCTGTCGTCCAACCGGTCACCGAACGCGTCTCGGCGCTGCCGGACCGCACCGAGCAGGTCGTACGGCTGAACGGCGCGGTGCAGGTCGTGGCGGGACTGATGCTGGCCACGGGACGCATGCCGCGTCCGGCCGCGCTCGCCATCGCGGCCACGCTGGTGCCCACGACGCTGGCGGGGCACCGCTTCTGGGAGGCGGAGGACCCCTCGGAGCGGGCCCAGCAGCGCATCCACTTCTTCAAGAACATGTCCATGCTCGGCGGACTGCTGATCGCCGCCGACGACACCGGCGCCCGCCCCTCGGTGCTGTGGCGCGGCACCCACGCCGCCCGCGGCCTGCGGCACGACGCGGGCCTGGTCCGGCGTTCCGTGCGCGCCACCGCGCGCCCGGCCGCCGCGGCCGGGCGGGTGCGGGCCAAGCTCCCCGCCTGAGCCCCCGGCGGGCCCGAACCGGACCGATCGCGCGTTAGCCCCTGGGGGCCCGGGGGACCCGGGGGCTGGAGGTGAAGGACATGGGACACGGAGGAAACGTCATCGACGAGCTGGTGACCGATCACCGCGAGGTCGAGGAGATGTTCGGCAGGATCGAGTCGCTGCCGTCCGGTCACCAGGACCGCAAGGTGTACGCGGACCAGGTCACGATCGAGCTGGTGCGGCACTCGGTGGCCGAGGAGGCCTACCTCTATCCGGCCGTACGCGAGCATGTGGCGGGCGGGGACGCCCTGGCCGACCAGGAGCTCCAGGACCACGCCACGGCCGAGCGGATCATGAAGGACCTGGAGGGCTGCGACGCGGGCGACGCGGACTTCGACCGCCTGATGGGCATGCTGATGAGCGAGATCCGCTCGCACATCGCGGACGAGGAGGGGAACCTCTTCCCGCGGCTGCGGCAGGCCTGTCCGATGGACACGCTCAACGAGCTGGGCGACAAGGTGCGCACGGCGAAGAAGACCGCCCCGACCCGGCCCCACCCGGCGGCTCCCGACAAGCCTCCGGCCAACAAGCTCCTGGCTCCCGGCACGGGGATGGTCGACCGGCTGCGTGACGCGCTGTCCGGCCGGGGGAAGTTCGAGTAACGCGCACACCACCGCACGAGAGAAGGGCCCGTCGCCTCGGCGACGGGCCCTTCTCCGTTTTCTGTGGCCGCCGTCACGCGACGCTCTGTGACCGCCGTCACGTGACGACGACCATGATCGACGACTGTGATCAACCACACTCGCGGCCCCAAATCCCTCCGAGCCGCAGGCATTTGAGATGTGCAGGAGTCGTGGACGAGGTGTGGACGGAAACGACTCGGGGTGCCCCTCTGTCACGATGGTCGGCGCCGTATCCCGGCGAGGAGAGCCACCGCGCAGCGCAGCCGGTGCCTCTCGTTCTCCTCGCCCCCTCCTGCTGAGTCCTCCGACTCGTCTTGCGAGTACCGCACTGTGTCTTCCTCGCCCTCCCCTGCCCAGCTCGCCCAGCCCGCCTCGCACTCGCCCTGGCGGTCGCTGAGGTACCGCAGCATGCGCTGGTGGTCCGTAGCGAACTTCGTCTCCAACGCCGGTACGTGGATGCAGCTCACGGTGCAGAACCTGCTGGTCCTCCAGATCACCGGGTCCGCCGCCGCGACCGGCCTGTCCATGTCCGTGCAGGCGGCACCCGCTCTGCTGATGAGCGTCCTGGGCGGCGCGGCCGTCGACCGGTGGCCCCGGAAGCTGACGGCCGCCGTGAGCCAGGCGCTGCTCGGCGCGATCGCGTTCACGACGGCCGTCCTCGTGGCACTGGACCGGCTCGACATGACCTCGCTGATGGTGCTGGCCGCCGTCACGGGTGTCGTCGCGACCGTCGACAACCCGGCGTGCGCGCTGCTGGGCAACGACCTGGTTCCGGCGGAGGACGTGCCCTCGGCCATCGGGGTCGGGGCGCTGGTGCACCAGTCGGGCCGGCTCGTGGGAGCGGCTCTCGCGGGTGTGGCGGTCGGGTTCCTCGGCACGTCCGCCGCGTACTTCGCGAACGGGCTGTCGTTCCTGTTCGTGGCCTCGGTCATCCCGTTCTTGCGCCCGGCGGCCGGAGCGGTCCGGCACGTCGCCACGGGCGGCAAGCGCACCGGCTCCGACCTGACCGTGCGCGAGGGGCTGGCCTTCTTCGCGCGCCGGCCGCGGCTGGTCGCGCTCGCCGGTGTGACCGGGATCAGCGCGGTGTTCGGCCGCAACTACGGGCTCACCCTGGCCGTGCTCGTCACCGGGCCCCTGGCGGGCGGAGCCGGTTCCTTCGGCACGGTGTCGACCGTGCTCGCGATCGGCGGCATCCTCGGCGCGGTGCTCGGTGCCCGGCTGCGCCGGCCGTCGGTGCGGCTCGTGGGCGCGCTGGCGGCTGCCGGGGGGCTGCTCCAGGTGGTGGCGGGGCTGTCGCCGTCGCTGGTGGTGCTGATCGCGCTGGTGCTGCCGATGGCCGTGGTGGAGTCCGTCTCCGACACCGCCGGCACGGCCGTCCTCCAGACCGACCCGCCCGCCCACCTGCGCGGACGCGTACTGGGCGTGTGGGGCAGCATCGGCACGGTGTGGAGCCTGGGCGGTCCGCCCGCCCTCGGCCTGCTCATGGAACTGGCCGGGGCCCGCGGTGCCCTGGTCACCGGCGGGCTGCTCATCGCCGGGACGATCGGGGCGGGCTACCTGCTGCGGCAGCGCCGTGCCGCGACCCCGGTGGTGCTCCGCACGGAGGAGGGCGACGTGCCGGCCCTGAGCAAGGCGGCCTGACCGGCCTCACCAGGGGCTCCTGTCAGGACCCCGACGGCCTGAGCGCCCCTGCCACCGCCTTCGCCGCCCTGCGGGTCAGCAGGGTCGTGGAGCGGCCGTCGAGGTACGGCAGGACGACGGCCTGGCCGCCCCAGCTCCGCAGGACCTCCGCCTCAGGCAGGTCCTGGACGGAGTAGTCGCCGCCCTTGACCCAGACGTCCGGGCGCAGCCGGGCCAGGACCGCCTCGGGGGTGTCCTCCTCGAAGACCACGACCGCGTCGACGCTGCCGAGGGCGGCGAGGACGCGGGCCCGGTCGGCCGCCGGGTTGAGCGGGCGCCCCGGGCCCTTGCGGCGGGTGACGGACGCGTCGGAGTTCAGGCACACGATGAGGCAGTCGCCGATGCGCCGGGCGCTCTCCAGCAGGCCGACGTGCCCGGCGTGCACCAGGTCGAAGCAGCCGCCGGTGGCGACCACGGTGCCGCCGCGGGCCCGGACGCTCTCCGCGAGGCCGAACGCGTCGGTCGCGGGGTCGTCCGCGGGGCCCGGCGCCGGCTGGGTCCGCCACAGGTCGGGGTTGCCCGCGCCGCCCGCCGCGACGAACGCGGCCGCCTCCGCCACGGCCCGTTGCAGCGCCTCCTCCGGGAGCAGGCCGTCGGCGAGGGCCGCCGCCGTCGTCGCCGCGAAGCAGTCGCCCGCGCCGCAGGGGTCACCGGCGGCCCGGTAGGGCACGGGGACCAGCATCGGCGTACCGGAGCCGGGCCGGGCCAGCAGGACGCCCCGGTCGCCGAGGGTGACGGCGACGCCCGCCGCGCGCCAGCGCTCCGCGAGCCGCGCCCCGCGCTCGGCGTACTCGCCCAGTGATGTCCCGCCGGAGCCGGGGTGCAGGGCGCGTGCCTCCGCCGCGTTGGGGGTGACCAGCCGTGCTCCGGGCACGGGCGGGTCGCCCTGGGGGTGCGGGTCCCACACCAGGGGTGTGCGGCGGGCGATGTCCTCCAGGTACGGCCGCAGGGCGCCCGCGGTGTGGCGGCCGTAGTCGGCGACCAGGACGGCGTGCGCGTTCGCCAGGGCGGCGCGGACCGCGTCGTCCGGTTCGCCGGGGGTGCCGCCGCCCCGGTCGATGCGGACGACGGGCCGGCCGCCCGCCAGGACCCGGGTCTTCACCGGTAGCGTGCCCTTCAGCGGGATCTCCAGCAGCCGGACCCGGCCGCGCAGGTCGCGCCGTACGGCCTCGCTGGCGTCGTCGTCGCCGAGTGCGGTCACCAGGACCACGTCCCGGCCGCCGCGGGCCGCGAGGGCGGCGGCCAGTCCGGCCCCGCCGGGGTGCCGCCGGTCGCCGGTGACGTCGACGACGGGTGCGGGGGCGTCCGGGGAGAGCCGGATGGAGACGCCTTCGATGTCCTCGTCGAGGAGGGCGTCCCCGACGACGGCGAGCGGTTTCGGCCCGGTCATGGCGTGCTCCCGTGGGTGAGGACCGTGCGGCGTGCGAGGGGCGTGGACACGGCCGTGTCGAAGCACTCGCAGAGCAGGTGGACGGCGACGAGATGGGTCTCCTGGACGGTCGCGGTGCTGTCCGCGTCGATGCACAGGGCGTCGTGGGCGGCTTCCGCCAGGGGGTTCGGGCCGCGTCCGGTGAGCGCCCACACGCGCAGTCCGGCCTGCCGGGCGGTCACGGCCGCGGCGATGAGGTTGGCGCTGCGGCCGGAGGTGGACAGCAGCATCAGGATGTCGCCGGGGCGGCCGTGGGCGGTGACCTGGCGGGCGTAGACGTGGTCGAAGCCGTAGTCGTTGCCGATGGCGGTCACGCTGGAGGTCTCGGCGTGCAGGGCGAGCGCGGAGTAGGCGCGGCGCTCCTGGCGGTAGCGGCCGACGAGTTCGGCGGTGAGGTGCTGGGCCTGGGCGGCGCTGCCGCCGTTGCCCGCGGCGAGCAGCCGGCCGCCGCCGGTGAGGACGTCGGCGAGCCGGCCGCCCCAGTCCGCGATCCGGTCCAGGCCGTGCCGGCGGAACCGGCCGAGTGCCTCCTCCAGCGACTCGCAGTGCCGACGCGCGGCGTCGAGGGCGGGGTGTGCGGGGAGTTCGTCCATGCGGATCGGGCGTGCCGCCGCGGGGGTGGCGGCGGGCCCACACCTCCTTCGGGCTCTGGGCGGGGCGCGGGCCGGTTCAGCCGGCGCCGGTCGCGGCGGGCTCGGCGTCGAGGACCTCGCAGTAGGCCGCCTCGGTGGCCGCGGCGACCCGGCCCCAGCCGTACCGGCTCAGGACCCTGCGGCGGCCGGCCGCCCCGCAGGCCGCGCGGGCCGCCGGGTCGGCGAGCAGTCCGGCGACGGCACGGGCCAGGGCCTGGGGGTCGCGGGGCGGCACCAGCCGTCCGGTGCCCGGGTCGGCGACGGTGTCGAGCTGCCCGCCGACCGCGCTGGCCACGACGGGCACGCCGCAGGCCATGGCCTCCAGCGGGACGATGCCGAAGGGCTCGTAGTCGGCGGGGCACACCACCACGTCGGCGGAGCGCAGCAGCGCGGGCACGTCCTCGCTGGCCACGGCGCCGGTGAAGCGGACCCGGTCGGCGACGCCGGCGTCCCGGGCGATGCCGCGCAGCCGGCGCACCTCCGGGTCGTCGTCGAGCCGGTCGGCGGGCGGCCCGCCGACCACGACCAGCTCGGTGCCGGGCAGCCGGGCCAGCGCGGCGACGGTGACGGCAGCGCCCTTGCGCGGCACGAGGCGGCCCAGCTGGAGCAGCCGGTGCGGGTGCGGTCCGCGGGGCGCGGCCGGGCCCTTGGGGGTGAACCGGTCGGTGTCGACGCCGCACGGCACGATGCCGACCTTGTGCGGGGGTATGCCCATGCGGGCCAGTTCGACGGCCTCGTCGCGGCAGGTGGCGATGACCCGGTCGCAGCCCAGCCCGATCTCGATCTCGCCGGGGATCCGCTCCGGCGGGCTTGTGTCGGCGAGCCGCTGGTGCCGCTTCTTCACCGTGCCGAGGGCGTGGTACGTGTGCAGCAGGGGCAGGTCCCGCGCGCGGGTCGCGCGCAGGGCGGCCAGGCCCGACATCCAGTAGTGCGAGTGCACGAGGTCGGGGGCGCGGGTGCGCCAGCTGCGGGCCAGGTAGCGGCCGAACTCGGCCATGTACGGCAGGAGCGCGTCCTTGGGGAGCGGCTCGGCCGGCCCGGCGGGCACGTGGTGCACCTCGACGCCGTCGCGCAGCTCCACCCGGCAGGGCAGGTCGGACGCGTCGCGGCGGGTGTAGACGGTGACGCGGTGGCCCCGGTCGGCGAGTGCGCCGGCGAGGCTGGCGACGTGCACGTTCTGCCCGCCGGCGTCGACCCCGCCGAGCGCGGCGAGCGGGCTGGCGTGCTCCGAGACGAGCGCGATCGCCAGGACGCCCGGGTCGAGGGGGTCGCCGCCGAGCGGTCCGGTGGGGAAGGGGCTGAGGGACGGGGTCATGAGCACACCTCCGTGAACAGGCGCTCCCAGTCGGCCAGGAAGCGCTTGAGCCCGTAGCGCTGGAGGGCCGCCTGCCGGGCCCGGGCCCCGTCCGCGGCCGCGGCCTCGGGTTCGTGGAGGTAGCGGCGGGCGGCGCGGGCCAGGACGTCGGGTCGGGTGGAGAGGGTGCCCGCGCCGGGCGGGACGGCCTCGACGGCCTCGGTGGTGGCGAGCGCCAGCACGGGCAGGCCGAGGTGCATCGCCTCCAGCAGGGACAGGCCGAGGGAGGTCCAGCGCACCGGGTGCAGGTACATGCGGCGTTCGGCCAGGGCCGTGTGCAGGTCGCCCTGGGCCAGGTCGGCGGTGCGGCACCGGTCGGGCAGCAGGCCGAGGTGCCCGGCCAGGCCCTCGGTGCCCATGCCGAACACGTCGAGCGGCACCGCCTCGGCCAGGGCGGGCAGCAGGTCCGTGCCGGTGTACCGGGCGCGCCGCACGGGTTCGTTGACGACGACGGCGGCGCGGGCGAGCCGCCCGGTGTAGCGGTGGCCGGGGTCGACGACGCCGTGCTCGACGACCTCGGTGCGGGTGCTGCCGCAGTCCCAGAACAGCCGGTTGAAGTGGGTGACGTGCACGATCGTCAGGTCGGTGCGGTCGGCGCACGGGTGGCGGGTGTCCGGTACGTCGCCGTCGGGCGCGTTGTGCTCCAGGTACAGCGCGGGCACGTCCCGGCCGGGGCGGCGCCCGCCGAGCCACCGTTCGGCCAGCTCGATCTCGTGCGGGCGTTGCAGCAGCACCAGGTCGACGGGCGTGTCGCGGAGTTCCTCGGGGGTGGCCTCGCGGACCGAGGCGGGCCAGGGGAAGGTGCGGGCCCGGCCGAGGCCGTCCGGGTCGCGGCCGGGGGTGACGGGGACGAGGTAGGTGTGCGGTCCCTGGACGAACGCGGTCGTCCAGGAGCCGTGCACGTGCCACAGCAGGATGTTCATACGGTCGCTCCTCGCTCCGTGTGTTCGCCCTGGTCCGCCGGGTCGTCCGTGAGGGCCGCCACGGCCGCGAGCACCTCGGCGTCGGCGATGGCGTCGAGGCAGGGGTGTCCGGGTACGGGGCAGTGCCGGGCCCGGGTGTCCGCGCACGCGGCGTGCGGGTCGCCGAGCAGGATGTGCGGGACGCCGTAGGGGGCCCAGCGCTCGGCGGGCACGACCGGGGCGAAGAGGCTGACGACGGGCGTGCCGACGGCGGCGGCGAGATGGGCCGGGCCGGTGTTCCCGGCCACCACGACCCGCGCTCCGGCCAGGACTCCGGCCAGTTGGGGCAGGTCGGTGGCGCCGCCGAGGTCCAGCGCGTGCCGTCCGGCGACCCGCGCGGTCAGCTCCCGCTCGGCGCGGCCGCCGGTGACGACGACCCGGTACCCCTCGGCGGACAGCGCGGCTACGGCCCGGGCCGCCCGCCCGGGGCTCCAGGCCCGCGCGGGCACGGCGGCGCCGGGGTGGACGACGACGTACGGCTCGGGCCCGGTGAGGCGGGTGGTGCGGGGCGGCGCGGTGACGCGGAGCCGGCCGTCGTCGCCGGGCGGCAGCGCGAAGCCCGCCGCCCGCGCCAGGTCGAGGGCGGCGAGGGCCTCGTGCCGGTGCGGCAGTCTGCGGTGCCGCAGGTCGAGGAGCGCGCCCGGGTAGTCCTCGCAGTCGGCGGCGGTCCAGCCGATCCCGGCGAGCTTCAGCAGCAGGGCGGCGGGCAGCGGGCTCTGGTGGTACGACACGAGGACGAGCGCGCGGTCGAAGCGGCCTGCCGTGAGCGTCTCCATCAGCCGCCGGGTGGCCGCCCGCGTCACCGGCGGGGGTTCCGGCCCGACCCACGGGGCGTCGTGGGTCAGCACCTCGTCCACGCCGGGCAGCATCCGCCCGGCCGCCTCGCCCTGTGGCCCGCACAGCAGCGCGGTGTACGACGATCCGGCCGCCACGGCGCGTACGGCGGGACCGGCCAGGAGGACGTCCCCGGCGCTGTCGAGGCGGACCACGAGGGTGCGGGGCGGACGGCTGCGGGACGGGAGGGACGTCATCGCGCCTCCCCCGCCGGCACGGCCGAGTCGAGGGCGAGGCGTACCGCCTCCGGCAGGTCCGATGCCGTGGCGCCGGCCTCCGTGACCTCCTCGGGCCGGGTGACCGCCGTGGGAACCAGGACACCACGGGCCCCCGCGGCCCACGCGGCCTCCACGTCCGCCCCGATGTCCCCGATGACGACGGTGCGTTCGGGCGGGACGGCGAGCCTGCGGCACGCGGCCAGGACCAGGCCGGGGGCCGGTTTGCGGCAGCCGCAGCCGTCCCTGGGCCCGTGCGGGCACACGGCCCAGACCGCGAACGGCCCGAGCAGTTCCTCCACCCGCAGGCGTACGTCCTCGACCTGGCGGCGGGTCAGCACGCCCCGGGCCACGCCCGACTGGTTGGTCACGACACCGACGGGCACCCCGGCGGCGCGCACGGCGTCGACGGCCTCCCGCGCGCCCGGCATGAGCGCGACGCGCGAGGGGTCCCCGTTGTAAGGGACGTCGGCGATGAGCGTGCCGTCGCGGTCGAAGAGGACGGCCGCGGGGAGCGAGCGGACGGGCTGGGGCGGCCGCACGCCGGTCGGCTCGTGCGCCGCGGGGAGCAGCCAGGGGCGGGTCATGACCGGAGCCGTTCCCGGACCGGCGGGCGGGGCGTGGGGGTCGGCTCCCCCGTCCCGGACGGGGTGTGCGGCCGGGCCGTGCGGTGCGCCAGTTGCCCGCGCAGCCAGTGCCAGGTCGCGGCGGGCGGGACGAGCGCGCTGGTCACGGCCATGGCGAGCACCTCGTCCCGGGTGCGCGGCCCGGGCAGGATCCGGGCGAGGGCGAACTCGGCGGTGCCGGCCAGCCAGGCGGCGGCGCAGGCCGCGGCCGGGCGGCGCAGGCCGAGCAGGGCGCAGCCGAGCGCCGTCACCCCGGCTCCGGTGACCGCCAGGTGCGCGGGCAGGCGCCCGCGGGGCGCCTCCGCCCGGCGCCACCAGTGGCGGCCGTGCAGCCGGGTCATCAGCACGTCGTCGGCGTTGCCGGCCTGGAGCCGGACGGAGATCCAGCGTCCGGCCGGCCGTACGGGGTGGGTGGTGGTGCGCCGGCCCCCGGTGAGGGTCCAGCCGGCGTCGAGCAGGCGCAGGGCGAGGTCGGCGTCCTCCCGGAAGGCGCGCCGGAAGCGTTCGTCGAAGCCGCCGACGGCCGCGAGCGCCGCCCGGCGGCAGGCCATGTCGGCGGTGATCCAGCGGGCCGTGGCGAGCCCGGCCGTGTTGCGTTCCCAGTCGGTCGGGCGGCGGTCGGGCGGCAGGGGGACCTCGATCCGGGCGGTGATGGCGGCGGTCCGGTCCGTGGCCGCGGCCAGGTCGAGGGTGAGGTCGTCGCCCCAGGTGGGCCCGGGTACGACGTCGTCGTCGAGGAAGACGATCCAGGGCACGTCGCCGGCCGCCCGCCAGCCGAGGTTGCGCGCGGCGGCGGGTCCGCGCGCCCCGCCGGGGACGACGACGGTGCGTGAGCGCAGGGACGGCGGGACGTCGGCGGTGAGGAAGGTGCGGTCCCGTTCGGGCCGGTCGTCGACGAGGACCACCCGGACCGGCCCCGGCCCGGTCGCCTCGGCGAGGGCGTGCAGACAGGTGCGCAGGCTGGGCCGGCCGAGGGTGGGGATCACGACGGCGTACTCGGCGTCCCGGGCGAGGGCGTCGGGATCGGTCATCGCGGGCCTCCGGCGTCGTCGCCGCGGAAGTCGGTGCGGAAGTCGGTGCGGAAGTCGGTACGGGAGTCGGAAAGGAAGTCGGAACGGGAGTCGGAAAGGAAGTCGGTGCGGAAGAGGTCGCCGCGCCGGATCGCGTACGGGCCGATGGCCAGCAGGTCGACGGGCGAGGAGCCGAAGCACTCCAGGGCGTCGCGGGGATCGTCGACCATGGGCCGGCCGGCGGTGTTGAGGCTGGTGTTGACGACCACGGGCAGCCCGGTGAGCCGCTCGAACTCGCCGAGCATCCGGGCGACCAGGGGTTCGCGGGCCGGGTCGACGGTCTGGATGCGGGCGGTGCCGTCGACGTGCACGACGGCCGGGATGCGGTCCCGCCACTCCGGGGCCACGTCGTGCACGAACAGCATGTAGGGGCTGGGCAGCGGGCCGTCGAAGATGTCGGCGGCGCGGTCGGCGAGGACCATCGGGGCGACGGGCCGGAACTGCTCGCGGCCCTTGACGTCGTTGAGCCGTTCCAGGTTGCCGGCGTGCCCGGGGTGGGCCAGAAGGGAGCGGTGGCCCAGCGCCCGAGGGCCGTACTCGGAGCGGCCCTGGAACCAGGCGACGATCCCGTTGTCCGCCAGGGCGCGGGCGACGGTGGCGGCGATGTCCGGGGGCCGCTCGAAGGGCACGGCCGCGGTCTTCAGCCAGGCGCCCAGCTCCGCGTCGGACCAGTCCCGGCCGAGGTCGGCGCCGGTCATGGGCTCGGGTTCGTCGCCCTCGCCGGCGGACAGCAGCAGGGCGCCGCCCAGGGCGGTACCGGCGTCACCGGCGGCGGGCTGCACCCACACCCGGGAGAAGGGGCCCTCGCGGGCGATACGGGAGTTGGCGACGCAGTTGAGGGCGACGCCCCCGGCGAGGGTGAGCACCTGGTCGTGGGTCCGCCCGTGCAGCCAGCGCACCAGGTCGAGCAGGGTCTCCTCCAGCACGGCCTGGGCGCTGGCGGCCACGTCGGCGTGGTCCTGCGTCCAGGGTTCGTCGGGCCCGCGCGGCGCGCACAGCTCGTGCCAGGGCACGCCGGTGGCGTGGAAGCCGCCGTCGCCGGTGGGGTACACGTGGCGGCGCAGTTCGGCGAGCATGCGCGGTCTGCCGTGGGAGGCGAGGGCCATCACCTTGAACTCGTCGGAGGAGCGCAGGAACCCGAGGTGTCCGGTGAGTTCCTCGTAGACCAGGCCGAGCGAGTGCGGGAGTTCCTGGGCGTGCAGCGCCTCCAGCCGGTCCCCGACGCGGCGAGCGGCGAGGTGGGAGGCGCGTTCGCCGCGGCCGTCCAGGACCAGGACGGAGGAGTTCCCGGCGTCCGGCGCGGCGAAGGCGCTGGAGGCGGCGTGGGCCATGTGGTGCGGTACGAAGCGGACGATGCCGGGGTCGAGCCCGGGCAGGGCCGTCCGCAGGAAGCCGGGCGCCTCGCGGGCGTAGGTCAGCCGCAGGTGGTCCCACGGGTCGTCCAGTCCCATCTCCTCGGCGGGCCGGGCGAGCGCCGGGTCGAAGGAGTAGGTGACCGCGTCGAGGTCCTGGGGGCGCAGCCCGGCCCGCTTCAGGCACCAGGCGGCGGCCTTCTCGGGCAGTTCCCAGGCGGAGAACGGCACGGGCCGCTTGCCGTGCTTGCGCCGGGAGAACCGCTCCTCCTCGGCGGCGGCGACGGTCCGCCCGTCGATCACCAGGGCGGCGGCGGGGTCGTGGAAGAGGGCGTTGATTCCGAGGATGCGCATGGGGGTGGCCGGCCTTTCGGCGAATGCTTCGGCGGTGCTCTTGGGCGGTGACGGGCGGTGATTCGGGCGGTGGGAAGAGAGACGGACGCGGCGCCGCGGGCGAACCCGGGCGGGGTCAGTCGTCGGTTCCGTCCTCGCGGAACCAGGCGATCGTGCGCCGCAGCCCCTCCTCGACGCGCACCTGCGGCTCCCAGCCGAGCTTGTCGCGGGCCAGCGTGATGTCGGGGCAGCGCACGGCCGGGTCGTCCACCGGGCGTTCGATGAAGCGGATCTCCGAGGGGGACCCGGCGAGTTCGACGACCAGCCGCGCCAGGTCGAGCATGGTGACCTCGGTGGGGTTGCCGATGTTGACGGGGCCGCGCATGCCGTGGGCGGCCGCCGCGAGGATGCCGCGGACGGTGTCGTCGACGTAGCACAGCGACCGGGTCTGGCGGCCGTCGCCGGTCACGGTGAGGGGCTCGCCGGCCAGGGCCTGCCGGACGAAGGTCGGCACCGCGCGTCCGTCGTGGCCGCGCATCCGGGGGCCGTAGGTGTTGAACAGCCGCACGATGCAGGTGTCGGTGCCGTGGGTCTCGGCGTGCGCGGTGGTCAGCGCCTCGCCGAAGCGCTTGGCCTCGTCGTAGACGCTGCGCGGTCCGACGGGGTTGACGTTGCCCCAGTAGCGCTCGTCCTGGGGGTTCTGCTGCGGGTCGCCGTAGACCTCGGAGGTCGAGGCCAGGACGAAGCGGGCCCGGGCGGAGTGCGCGAGTTCCAGGGCGTTGCGGGTGCCGAGGCTGCCGGTCTCCATGGTGTGCAGGGGCAGCCGCAGGTAGTCGGCCGGGGACGCCGGGGAGGCGAAGTGCAGGACGAGGTCCGGCGGCCGCTTGATCCGCAGTCCCTCGGAGACGTTGGCCTGCACCAGGGTGAAGCCGGGCTGTTCGAGCAGCGGCGAGATGTTCTCGGGCCGGCCGGTGCTGAAGTCGTCCACGCAGGTGACGGCCGCGCCCGCGTCCAGCAGGGCGGCGCACAGATGGGAGCCGACGAACCCGGCGCCGCCGGTGACGACGGCGTGTTCCCAGCTCCGTGAGAGGGCGATGGTCATGGCGGTCTCTCCTCCGTCAGCGGCGTCACTGCCCGGCGCGACGGCCGTCGGAGGGTGGCCGGAGGCCGTCGAGCCCACGATCAGCGTCCGCCGACAGCGGAGGCGGGGCACGGTCGCTTACGGCAAACCGGTGAGTCACGGAGGGTGAGGAGTGCGGGCAGCGGGCCGTCCGCGCAGGTGGGAGGAGGCGGTCCGCGTCAGGCGATCAGCGTGCGGCCCGGGTTCAGGCGGTCGAGGAGCTGCGCGTGGTGCAGTGCGGACACGGGCGCGAGCAGGTCGGGGTGGCGCAGCAGGGCGGCGGCGCTGCGGTCGCTGTCGTCGGGTGCGACGAGCCGGCGGAACTCGGCCGGGGTGCCGGTGCTGTGGCCGCCCTCGGTGAGCGCGGCCACGGCCAGGGCGGCCAGCTCGGGTTCGGTGAGCAGACTGGCCGCCCAGCTCGCCACGACCTCGTCGACCCAGGTGCGCCAGGGGTGCGCGGCCAGGTCGTCGCCCAGGGCCGCGTCGGCGCCGGTGACCCAGTCGAGCCGCGCGGAGCCGCCGGGGCCCGCCATGCCGACCAGGGCGGCGTCCATCGCCGTCGGGTACCTGAGCCACGCCGCGACCGTCACGGCCTGCCGGGCCTGCACCTCGCACAGGGCGGAGGCCAGCGCCCCGCCGGACGCGGGGAAGGCGCGGGTCAGCCACTGGGCGGTCGCCGCGATGACCGGGGAGAGATCTGCTTGCACTGCCGGGCCGTCCGAAGGAGGGGAACGGGGATCTGGTCGTAGACGGTAGCCGCCGTTTCCCGGGCCCGGACGTGATCGGGGCCTCGTCCGTGACGTGGCCTCGGCCACATCGGCCGGGCCGAGTGGCGGGACACCGGTCCCGTTTCGCGGCAGAGGGGCCGGGCACCCGGCCCGCGTGCGCTTCCACGGACCCGAACCCGCCGGCCGGTCCCGGTCGCCGGTGCGTTCCCTGCGTTTCGACGGCTGGATCGCGGGGATCGGCACGGCCTCCGGTGCCCGCGTGGTGCTCGGGCACTGGGCGAGTTCGCCGTTCGGGCCGTTCAGCGACGTGATGGTCGAGGGGGCCGACGGGCGGCGGCTGCTGCTGGCGCCCTCGCGGGAGACGGCGGACTTCGTCGCCGGCACGTACGTCTTCGACGAGGTCCGGGTGGTACCCGTCCGGGTGCGGGTCACCGGCCGGCACTGGACCGTCTCCGCACCGCCGCTCGACCTGCGCTTCAGCACCGGCCGGAGGAACCTGGCGGGCCTCGCGCTGCGAACGGTGCCGGGCCGGCTCGCGACCCGGCCGGGCTGGATCGCGCTGTGGGACCGGCCCGCCCGGCTGCTGCTGGGTGCGGGCACCCACGGCAGCGCCCGGCCCGGCCGGCACCAGTGGTACGGCGCCCGGGACCTGCACCCGGTCACCTCGGCCGCCGCCGGCTACGAGGGCGGGAGTCTCGGCGCCCTCGCCCCGGTCGAGCCTCCCGTGCGGTTCGGGTCCGGCTCGGCACCCCGCAGTCCCTGTGTCGTGCGCGTCACCACGAGGGTGGCCGTGGAGCAGGGCCGGAGTACGACAGGAGCAGCGTCATGACGGAACAGCGAGCGGATGCGCCGGGCGCCCAGCGTGCCCCGGCCACGGACATGTCCCTGCTGGGCATCTACCTCAACGACCATCTCGCCGGCGCCACCGCCGGAACCGCGCGCGCTCGCTATCTGCTGCGCTCGTGCCGCGGTTCGGCGCTCGCCGACGCGCTGGCCCCGGTCACCGCCGGGATCGCCGAGGACCGCGAGAGCCTGCTCGGTGTCATGCGGCGGCTCGACGTCCCGGTGCGGCGCTACAAGGTCTACGCGGGCCGGGCGGCCGAGCAGGTGGGGCGGCTGAAGAGCAACGGCAGCCTGGTACGGCGGTCCCCGCTGAGCACGCTGTGGGAGCTGGAGGCGCTGCGGCTGGGGGTGGAGGGCAAGGCGGCGCTCTGGCAGACGCTCCGGAACCTGTCCGCCACGGACGAACGCCTCGACCCGGGGCAGCTCGACGAGCTCATCGCACGGGCCGGGCGGCAGCAGGCCACGCTGGAGGAACTGCGCCGCAAGCAGATCGGCGTCACCTTCCGCGAGGCCTGAGAGGGCGGGCCCGGACTCACCAGAACCTGCTGCTGAGGGCGGGCTGGTGGGCCAGTTGCACGGCGTCCCGCAGCCGCAGCGCGACGCTGATGGTGGCGCGCAGGGCGGAGGGGCGGACGGTCTGGGCGGTCTCGGTGGCGAGCACCAGCAGGCAGGCCGCCGCCTGCTCGACCACCGAGAGGGGGAGGATGAAGTCGCTGTCGGCGGCCGCGCGGAACGCCTTGAGCGGGATCGCGGCGCCGTCGATGGCCCGGCGCGCGGCCTGCTCCAGGTGCTGTGCGGCCTGTTCGCACACGGGGGCGGGCAGGGCGATGGTGCGCTGGAACGGTGAACTCGTCATGCCCCGACTGGTCCCCCGGCGAGGGCCGGTTCTGTCGGCGGGCGGCGGGATTTCACCGTCCCGCGTGACCGGCCGGGCGCGGCCGTACTCTGGGTGCCGATCACGCTCGGAGTTCGGGAGGAGTACGGATGACCGCCCCCACGGATGTCGCGGCTCGGCTCACCGGGCGGGCCGTCAGGGCGCAACGGCCCCTGTCCGGTGACCTCGCCGAGGTCACCCTCGACGACGGGCGGGTGGTGGTCGTCAAGCCGTCCGACGGGCCCGGGGCCGCGCGGGCCGAGGCGGCCGGGCTGCGGTGGCTGGCCGGTGCCGGGGCCGTGCGGCTGCCGGCCGTGCACGGGCACGAGGAGGGCTGGCTGGTCATCGACCGGGTTCCGCAGGGGCGGCCGGGCCGGGAGGCGGCGGTCCGCTTCGGGCGGGACCTGGCCGCCCTGCACGCCACGGGGGCGCCCGCGTTCGGCGCGCCGCCGCCGGACGGGCCGGCGGACGCGTACATCGGACTCGCGCCGATGCGCAACGAGCCCGGCACCGACTGGCCGGGCTGGTACGCCGAGCAGCGCGTGCTGCCGTATCTGCGGCGCGCCGTCGACCAGGGCACCGTCCGCCCCGGCGAGGCGACCGTCGTCGAGCGGCTGTGCGAGCGGCTGCCCGCACTCGCGGGGCCCGCCGAGCCGCCCGCGCGGCTGCACGGCGACCTGTGGAACGGCAATGTGCTGTGGGCGGCCGACGGGCACGTCTGGCTGATCGACCCGGCCGCGCACGGCGGGCACCGCGAGACCGACCTGGCGATGCTGCGCCTGTTCGGCTGTCCGCACCTGGATCAGGTGCTGGACGGCTACCAGGAGCGGACGCCGCTCGCCGACGGCTGGCAGGACCGCGTCGGCGTGCACCAGCTCTTCCCGCTGCTGGTGCACGCCGTGCTGTTCGGCCGGAGTTACGCGGAACAGGCCCTCGCGGCGGCCCGTTCGGCCCTGGCGGGGTGACCGGTCAGCGCGTGACGACGTGCCGCTCGTCGGGGACGCAGTGGGTCATGGTGAGCCCCTCGACGTCACGCGGCGGGTTCTTGCCCAGCTTGGACAGGCGTTCCCGGTCCTCGTCCGTGAGGTCCTGGCTCGCCAGCGGCTCCAGACCGGCCACGTCCTCCGGGCCGATGCCGAGTCCCTCGCCGACGCGCAGGCCCAGGTCGTTCTCGACCAGCAGGAAGTGCCAGACCATGCGCTCCTGGATCGCCCGGTCGCACCGGGACAGTTGACCGATGAAGTTCTTCACCAGGTCGTCGCGCTCCCAGTCCTCCAGCAGCAGGTAGCGCTGCCCGGCCTGGAGGTAGTCGTTGGTGCGCGGGATGCGCTTGCGGGTGAGCCGGCCGGTGATCTCGGGGCCCTGCTCGTCGTGGGTCGGGTACGCGGCCTCGCGCAGGCCGCCGGTGATCGACGGCTCGTAGTTGACCTGCGGGTTCTCTCCCCCGCCGTCCACGTGGTAGGCCATCTGGCCGTCGCGCTGGTTGGTGCGGACGTCCGCGTTCTTGGCCTGGTTGACGGGCAGCTGGAGGTAGTTGGGGCCGACCCGGTAGCGCTGGGTGTCGCTGTAGGAGAAGGTCCGGCCGACGAGCATCTTGTCGTCGGAGAAGTCCAGTCCGTCGACGAGGACGCCGGTGCCGAAGGAGATCTGCTCGTTCTCGGCGAAGAAGTTCTCCGGCATCCGGTCGAGCACCATCCGGCCCACCGGCTTCGGGGGGAAGTCCTGCTCGGGCCAGGTCTTGGTGTCGTCCAGCGGGTCGAAGTCGAGTTCCGGGTGGTCGTGGTCGTCCATCATCTGGACGAGCAGCTCCCACTCCGGGTGGTCACCGCGGGCGACCGCCTCGTACAGGTCCTTGGTGGCGTGGCCGAGGCTGTCGGCCTGGACGTTGGCCGCGTCCTCCTCGGTCATGCTGCGCACGCCCTGCTTGGGCATCCAGTGGTACTTGACCAGCTTCGTCTCGCCCTCGGCGTTGACCCACTTGTAGGTGTTGACGCCGAAGCCCTGCATATGGCGGTAGTCGGCGGGGATGCCGCGCGGGCTGAACAGGTTGACCAGCATGTGCATGGCCTCGGGCGTCTGCGACATGAAGTCGAAGATGCGGTTCGGCTGCTGCTCGAAGGTCACCGGGTCCGGTTTGAGGGCGTGGATGACGTCCGGGAACTTGATGGCGTCGCGGATGAAGAAGACGCCGAGGTTGTTGCCGACGAGGTCCCAGTTGCCGTCCTCGGTGTAGAACTTCACGGCGAAACCACGCGGGTCGCGGGCGGCCTCGGAGGAGTCGCGGCCGCCGATGACGGTGGAGAAGCGGACGGCCACGTCGGTGCGTTTGCCGCGCTCCTGGAACAGCTTGGCCCGGGTGTAGCGGCTGATCGGCTCGTCACCCCAGGTGCCGTAGGCCTCGAAGTGGCCGTAGGCGGTGACGCCGCGGGCGTGCACGACGCGCTCGGGGATGCGTTCCCGGTCGAAGTGGCTGATTTTCTCGAGGAACTGGTAGTTCTCCAGCGTGGCCGGGCCGCGGGCGCCGACGGTGCGCTGGTTCTGGTTGTCGTAGACCGGATGGCCCTGGCGGTTGGTGAGGACCTTGCGGTCGTCGCCCGGAGCGGGACCGGTGCCGGATACGTCCGTCATATGCGTGGGCTCCTTCGGCTCGGGGCCGGCGGCCGACCGGGTCGGCGCCGCGAGCGGCCGCCCGGCCGGTCGTGGCGGGACGGCCCGGGTACCCGCAGGGGCGGGGTCAGTCACGTCCCACGGGCCTCTCCCGTCAGGAGCCCGGCGGCCGGGAAGGCCGCTCCTCGCACACGGACCGGATCTCCGCGAGGAGGGTGGGGTGGTCCTCGCCGTACGCGGCCACGGCCGCGTCCACCGCGTCGAGTGCGGCCCGGAGCGGGTCGTCCTCGGCGGCGCCGGTCACCGCGGGGAGGGCCATGTGCGGCTGCGAGAGGCGCGGGGCGGGATCCGGCGGGCGTGCGGTGACGACGAGGCCGTACCCCGAGGAGCCAGAGGGCAGTGGCGTCGGCGGGCCGGCGGTGACGACCAGGCCGTACGGCGAGGAGCCGGAGGGCATCGGCATCGGCGGGCCCGGGCGCTTCGCCACGGCGGCCGCCGGGCCCACGACCATCCGCGACGGCGGCATCCGGACGCCCGTGGACCCGGGCGGCTGGAAGGGGGGCCGCTCGGGCGGGACGGCCCGGCCGACGGTCCGGTCGGGGAGGCGCGGGTCGGTGGCGAGGGTCTGCCACATGCGGGTCTCGTCGTCGAAGGGCGGGGGCAGCGGGCGGCCTTCGGCCAGGGCCGTGAGCGCGTCGGCGACCCAGTCGAGGGCGGTGAGACCGGCCGCCTCGCAGGCCCGGCGGGCCGCGAGCAGGGCCACTTTGCGCTGGGTGGCGGGGCCTGCGGCGTCTATGGCGTGGACGAGGGCGGGGTCGAAGCGGAGCAGTCCGCGTACGCCCCCGCCGCCGACGGCGCGCAGGGCCTCGCTCGGCAGTCGTCCGCCCCAGGTCCAGCGCTCGTGGGCGAGCAGGTGTTCGCGCACCGCTGCCTCCTGCGCGAGCCGGGCCCGGCGTTCGGCTTCCGCCCGTTCGGCCGGGGTCGGAGGGGGCGGCAGTTCGCGGGCGTAGCCGTGCCAGTAGGCGGCGCTCCGCGAGGTCTGTTTCAGGACGCGGTCCGGCTCGGGCGGGGCGGGCCAGAACTGGAGGAGATAGCGGTCCCGTTGCGGTTCGTCGTGCAGCCGGGTGTCCTCGTCGCGCGCCTCGTCCATGCCCTGGGCGCAGTACCGCACCCGGTGCTCGGTCTCCGCCAGGCCGAGCGGCCAGGAAGCCTCCCCCGCCCACTGCACGAGCCTGCTGTCCGCCGACGCGGGGCGGAACGACACCTCCACCACGTCCTCCCAGGCCGGGTCCAGCGGCGGTGCCTGCTCGTGCACCTCGACCGTGAACCCGACGTTGCCGGTGTGCAGGCCGGTGTTCAGCCACAGCGCGCCCGGGACCGCCGCCCCGCACAGTCCCGTGCTCTGCCCGGCGAACGCCTCCGCGAGGTCCGGCCCGAAGCCGTCCGGATCGCTCTTGACGTAGATCTGGCCGTAGTGCACATGGACTTCTCCCTCGACCGGCCTGCGCACGATCGGCTCCTCCTCGCCCGGGGATGGAATGGTGAGCTGTCGGCATCCTGGCATCCGCCACTGACAATCGGAGCGCGAGCACGGGAGAGGGGAAGCATGCGGTCAGGCCGGCACGACGAGGTTTCCGCGGGGCTGCGGCACGTCTACTGGATCGGCGGCGGGAGCGGCGCGGGCAAGTCCACGGTCGCCCGCCGGCTCGCCGCCCGGCACGGCTGGCGTCTGTACGCCACCGACGATGCGATGGCGGATCACGCGCGCCGGACCACCGCCGGGGAAGCGCCTGCGCTGCACGCGTTCATGGCCATGGACATGGACGAGCGGTGGGTGAACCGCTCTCCCGAGACCATGCTCGAGACGTTCCACTGGTTCCGGGGCGAGGCCTTCCACCTGATCGTCGAGGACCTGCTGCGCATGCCGCGGGACACCTGTGTCCTCGTCGAGGGCTTCCGGCTGCTGCCGCGCCTGGTGCAACCGCTGCTCACCACTCCCGGGCACGCGGTCTGGCTGCTTCCCACGCCGGAGTTCCGCGAGGCCGCGATCCGGAGCCGTACCGGGCCGGGAGGCGATTTCACGGAGCGGACCGGCGATCCGGCGCGCGCGAGGCGCAACCTCGCGGCGCGGGACCACCTGTTCACGATGTACCTCCGCGAGGAGACCGCGCGTCTGCGCCTGCCGTCGGTCACGGTGGACGGCACCCTGACGGAGGACCGGCTCACCGAGCGGGTCGGCGACGTCTTCCGGCTGTGACCCGCTGGATCACTCTCCTGCGCACTACGTCGTAAAGGAAGGCAGGGTGTACGCGGGCTGAACCGCGCCCTCACGACGAAAGGCCGCCCTCGCGGCAAAAGGCCCGGACGTCGCCCTCCCGGCGGTGTCCGGGCCCTGCGGGCCGGCCGGGCTCAGCCGCCGTCGAGGCGTGCGCGCAGCAGCCCCTTGCCCAGTTCGGCACCCTTGCGGCTGTCCGCCTGGGCCTTGCGGAACAGGTCCGCGACCTCGGTGTCCTTGGCACGCTCCGCGTCCTGGATGTAGCTCTCCAGGCGCAGGGCGTTGCTCAGGCACGCCTCGACGTACCAGATCAGGTTGTAGTCCTTGTCCTGCGTACCGGTCACGCCGCCGGTCTCCGTCTCGCTGGTCATTCGGACCTCCTTCTTGCGGAGCGGACCTCTTCAGGCGCCGGACGGGTACCCGTCCTCCGGACGGACACACAGCCCGTCACGGTCACGTTCGGTGACACCTCGGTCACGACCGTCGAGGCGGGCGGGTCAGACCCGTACGCACCTCCAACTCCCCTCCCCCGTACGGCAATTCCGACAGTTGCCACAGAAACGAACAGACGCCGGTCACTTTCGGAGCGAAGTGGCGTTCCACCGTGCGAGACCGGTCGATGACGGTGTGTACTGTGCTGCGGGTGCCTCGTCAGAGCACCTCGGACTCCGCCCTGCCCGACTCCCCACTGGAACCGCGATGATCGCATTGCCGGACCTGGTCGTCGGCGGCCTCGCCGTCGGCACACTGTCCGCGTTCGCCCTCGGCGGCGGGCTGCTGCGCTCCCGGCGGCACCTGGCCGCGCAGCGCGCGAAGACGGCCGCGCTGCGGGCGCAACTCGACGGCACCTCCCGGGTGTTCACCGCCGAGGTCGAGCATCTGGCGGCGCGGCGCGTGCCCGCGGCGGCCCGGCAGGCCGCGCATCCGCACGTCGCGGTACCCGGCCCGCTGAACCCGCAGCTGGCCGGTTCGCCCCTGGGATCGGCGCTGGAGCAGGTGCTGAAGGGGCTGCACGCCGAACTCGCCGCGCAGCGCACCCGGATCGACGCGGCGGCGCAGGCCGGGATGCGCGGGGCCACCCGGGAGATCCAGGCGGCGCTCTACCGCATGCAGGACGCCCTGCGCGGACTGCAGCAGCGCTACGACGACCCCGAGCTGGCGCAGACCCTGTTCGAGCTGGACCACGAGAACGAGCAGTCGCTGCGCCGCGCGCAGATCGCCGCGGTGGTGTGCGGGGCCTGGGTCGGGCTCGCCCGGGAGGAGTCCCACCTCGTGGACGCGGTGACGGGCGGTCAGGCCCGGCTCGCGGGCTACCAGCGCGTCAAGGTCCACAACCATCTGCCGGCGGGCACCGCCCTGGTCTCCCACGCCGTCGAGCCGGTCGCCATCATCGTCGCCGAGCTGCTCGACAACGCGCTGCGGCACTCCGCGCCCGACACCGAGGTCGTGGTCAATCTGGAGGCCGTCCACCACGGGGTCTGCGTCACCGTCGACGACGCCGGGCTGGGCATGACGCAGGACGAACGGGCCCGGGCCCAGCGGATGGTGGCCGGTTCGGAGCCGATCCTGCTCACCGAGCTCGGCGACCCGCCGCGCATGGGACTCGCCGCCGTCGGCCAGCTGACCCGGCAGTTCGACCTGGGCGTGGACCTGTCCTCCCCGTCCCCGTACGGCGGGGTGCGGGCGGTGCTGCGGGTCGACAGCCACCTGCTGACGCGGATCGACCCCGAGGAACTGCCTCCGGCGGCGAGCGCCCCGCGGTCGACCCGCAGGGCCGCGGTGCGGGACACGGCGAACGGTTCCGCCGCGCCCGGCGGTACCGGACCGAAGGCGGGCGCCCCGGCCGCCGAGGGGTCCCGGCCGGCCACCGCGGTCCCGTGGGACGAGCCCCGTCTCGCCGCAACCCCGCAGGACGAGGCGCGTCCCGCCGCGACCCCGCAGGACGAGCCGCGTCCCACCACGGCCCCGTGGGACGAGCCGTATCCCGCCGCGACCCCCGACCACGGTCACGGCTACGGCACGGACCAGGACGACCAGTCCGCCGCCCCGCCCTCCGACCACCACGGTCCGCGCGACAGCGGCGGCCTCCCCCAGCGCCGCCGCCGCAGCCGGGCCGCGGGCCAGGCCGGCGCACCCGCTCCCGAAGCGGCGCCGCGCCGCCGCCCCGAGGAGGCCGCCGCCGCCCTCGGCGCCCTCCAGTCCGGCACCGCGGCCGCCCGTTCCGCCGCCGGTCCGAACACCGGGGCCGTTCCAGCCGTATCTGATGGTGCCCCGGCCGCGAACACGGCCGGCACGGCAGCCGACGACACCGGCCACGACCGGAACGACGACGAAGGAGGAACGGCTCGATGAGCAGCCGCGCAACGGGGGACACGGCCTGGGTGCTCGAACCGGTCCTGGAGGTGCCGCACGTCGTGGCCGCCGTCCTGCTCACCCGGGACGGGCTCGTGACGGGCTACACCGACGCGCTGTCGCAGCCGTCGGCCGAGCGGGTCGCGGCGATCACCAGCACGGTGCAGGGCGCCTGCCGTACCGCGGCGGCGGCGTTCGCCGACACCGACCGGGCCGACATCCGGCAGGTCGTCATCGAGTCGGACCACGGCTATGTGCTCATCGTGCCGACGGACCACGGCACCTGCGTGGCCGCGTACGGCGATCCCGAGGTGCGCCTGGACCTGCTCGCCCACCGGGTGCACTCGCAGGTGGCGCGGCTGGGCGAGAAGGCGATGGCCGCCGGGCCCCGAGGTGCCGACGGCGACGCTCCGGCATGACCGGCCGCCGAGGCGGCCGTCCCCTGGTTCCCGCGTACCTGTCGACCGGCGGGGTGGCGCGGCCCAGCCGTACCCATCTGGAGCGGCTGTCGGTCCTCACCGGCAGCGGTGAGCGGGCGCCGGCCGAGCTGCCCGCCGCCCAGGCGGCCCTGCTGGAGGAGCTCGAGCACGGGTCGCTGACGGTGGTGGAGGCCGCGGCCCTGCTGCGGCTGCCGGTCTCGGCGGTGCTCGTGCTGGCCGCCGACCTCATCGACCGCGACCTGGTGCTGGCCCGCGCGCCGATCCCGCCCGCCCGGCGTTTCGACCCCGACCTGCTGAAGAGAGTGGCCGATGGCCTCCGCGACCTCAAGCACCCCTGACACCCGGCAGGGCGGGGCGGAGATCCACCTGCCCGACACCGCCCGGGACCTGGTGAAGATCCTGGTCACGGGGCCTTTCGGGGTGGGCAAGACCACCCTGATCCGCTCCGTCTCCGAGATCCGCCCGCTGCACACCGAGGAGCGGCTCACCGAGGCGTCCGCGCAGGTGGACGATCTCGCCGGAGTGCGGGAGAAGTCGACCACCACGGTCGCCATCGACTTCGGCCGGATCAGCCTGCCGGGCGGGATCGTGCTGTACCTGTTCGGCACCCCCGGCCAGGAGCGGTTCCGGGCCCTGTGGGACGACATCGCCTACGGGGCGCTCGGCGCGCTCGTCCTGGTCGACGCCCGCCGGATCGACGCCTCGTTCGACGTGCTCGGGCTGGTGGAGGAGTCGGGACTGCCGTACGCGGTCGCCTTCAACACCTTCCCGGACGCGCCCCGCCACCACACGCCCGAGCAGTTGCGCGCGGCCCTGGACCTGGAACCCACGACCCCGATGGTGACCTGCGACGCGCGGGAGGCGGACTCCTCGATCGACGCCCTGCTCGCGCTGGTCCAGCACCTGATCGACCACCGACCCGCGGAGCCCCGGTGACCCAACCGTCCCCCGCCGAGCAGGCCTTCTCCCTCGCGGCGCCCGTCCGCCTGTGGGAGGACGGCTTCGCCCGCGACCCCCACTCCTACTACGCCGCCCTGCGCGCCCAGGGCCCGGTCGGCTGGGCGGAACTCGCGCCCGGTGTGCCGGCGTACGTCGTCACGGACCGGCGGGCGGCGCTGGACCTGCTGCACGACACGGAGACGTTCTCGCGCGATCCCCGGCCCTGGGAGGCGACCGTCCCCGACGACTCGCCGGTGCTCGGCATGATGCGCTGGCGGCCCAACACCCTGTTCGCCGACGGTGCCGCCCACATCCGCTACCGCACCACGCTGATCGACGCCTTCGACCTGGTGGAACCGCACGATCTGCGGGCCCGGGTGCACCGGGCGGTGCACCTGCTGGTGAGCCGGATCGGGCCGCGCGGTGAGGCCGACCTGGTCGGGGAGTTCACCAGGCCGCTGATGGCGCTGGTGTTCAACAGCCTGTTCGGGCTGCCGGACAGCGCGAGCGACCGGCTCGACGCCGCGATCGGCAAAGTGATCGAGGGCGGCGCGCAGTCCGCGCAGGGCGAGGCCGAGTACGCCGGGTACGTGCTGCAGTTGATCGCCGCCAAGACCGAGCGGCGCGGCGACGACCTGCCGAGCTGGCTGCTGGACCATCCGGCCGGGCTGACCCCCGAGGAGGTCACCTGGCAGGTGTTCCTCACGCTCGGCGCGGGGCACGAGCCGACGTCCAACCTGGTGTCCAACGCGCTGTCCAGGATCCTCGGCAACCCGGACTACTACTCGACGCTCACCAGCGGCGCCCGCCCCGTGTCGGACGCGGTGCTGGAGGTGCTGCACCACGAGACGCCGCTCGCCAACTACGGCATCCACTACGCCCGTACGCCCGTCACCTTCCACGGCGTGTGGATCCGGGCCGCGGTACCGGTGGTGATCTCCTACGGGGCGCTCGCGCAGGCCGCCGAGCAGGAGCGCGGCGCGGACCGCCGCCCGGGTGACGCCTCCCACCTGTCCTGGTCGGCGGGCCCGCACGCCTGCCCGGTCAAGCAGCACACCCTGCTCATCGCCACCGAGGCGATCGAACGACTCACCCAGTGGCTGCCCGACCTCGAACCGGTGCTGCCCCGCGAGCGGCTCACCTGGCGGCCCGGCCCGTTCCACCGCTCGCTGACGGCGCTGCCCGTCCGTTTCACCCCCCGCTCACCCGACCAGCCCGGAGGACGACCGTGACCGTGACCGACCGCATAGCTCTGGACCCGCTGGGCGCCGACATAGCCGGCGAGAGCGCCCGGCTGCGCGCCCTCGGCCCGATCGTGCCCGTGGAGCTGCCCGGGGGCATCCCCGCCTGGGCGCCCACGCGCTACGACACGCTGAAGGAACTCATCCTCGACCCGCGGGTCAGCAGGGACCCCCGGCTGCACTGGCGGCTGTGGCCCGAGATCGGCGAGCATCCCTCGTGGGGCTGGATCCTGGGCTGGGTCGGCGTGGTCAACATGCTCTCCACCTACGGCGCCGACCACACGCGGCTGCGCAAGCTGGTCGCGCCCAGCTTCACGCACCGGCGCACCGAGGCGATGCGGCCCCGGGTGGAGGCGATCACGGCGGAGCTGCTGGACGCGCTCGACGCCGCCGGCGACGAGGTCGTGGACCTCAAGGAGGCCTTCGCCCATCCGCTGCCGATGCGGATCATCTGCGAACTGTTCGGCGTGCCGGAGGCGTTACGGGACGACACCGTCCGGCTCGTCGCGGCCATCATGGACACCTCCGACCCGAGCCCGGAGCACGCGGCGTCCGTGCAGCGGCAGATCGGCACGGTGCTGCCCGCGCTGATCGCGCACAAGACCGCGCACCCCGGTGACGACATGACCACCGAGCTGATCCGGGTCCGCGACGAGGACGGCGACCGGCTCAGCGACGAGGAGCTGCTGTACACGCTGCTGCTGGTCATCGGGGCCGGGTTCGAGACCACGGTGAACCTGATCGGCAACGCGGTCGTCGCCCTGCTGCGCCGGCCCGAGCAGCTGGCAGCCGTGCGGTCCGGGGAGATCGGCTGGGACGCCGTCGTCGACGAGACGCTGCGCGCGCACCCGTCGGTCGCGTCGCTGCCGCTGCGGTTCGCGGTCACCGACCTCACCGTCGGGGGCGTCGAGATCCCGGCGGGTGACGCCATCATCACGACGTACGCCGCCGCGGGACTGGATCCGGAGCACTACGGGCCGGACGCCGGCCTCTTCGACGCCAGGCGCGCCGCCGACGACCATCTGTCGTTCGGGATCGGCGTCCACCGCTGCATCGGCGCCCCGCTGGCCCGCCTGGAGGCCCTCACCGCGCTGCCGGCGCTGTTCGACCGGTTCCCCGGCCTGCGCCTGGCCACCGGCGACGAGGGGCTGCGGCAGGTGCCGTCCTTCATCGCCTTCGGCTGGAGGGAGATCCCGGTACGGCTGCGGGGCTGAGGCCCCGGCGGTACGACGCCTCCCCGGGGCAGCTCGCGGGAGCGCGACCGGTCCCCCGTTCCGGTCGGGCCCCCGCGGTGCCTCGAACTTACGTCCACGGCCGAGGCCTTGTGAACCGCGTCGATGCCCGCTGCGGGCTCAACTGGGCTCACCCGTGCACAGCCGAGTCCGGATGGCCCGGTTTCGTCCCGCCGTGATCCGGCCAACCGGTTGCCCGAGGCGGGTCCCGTCACGCGTGGCGGTGGAGAACCGGCAGGTCGAGGTCGCCCAGGGCGAGGTGGGCGAGCACGACCTCGTACAGGTCGGTGCCCCCGGCCAGCAGCTGGCGTTCCAGGACCGGTTCGGCGCTGCGGACGTGCTCGCGCACGGTCTGCGCGTGCACGCCCAGGGCCTGCGCGGCCCGTTCGGCGTTGCCGCCGGCGGCGATCCAGGTGCGCAGCGTCCGGCGCGGGTTGCGTGCGTCCTCGTCGAGGCGGCCCAGCAGGTTCTGGGCCCAGGTGCGCACGGCCGGCCCGGACAGCAGGTCGGAGAGCCGCGGCCCGGGGTGTTCCGCGTCGCCCGTGGCCTGGGCGTCGGGCAGGCCGATCCGGGTGTTGAGCGCCAGGTGGACGACGGCCCGGACCGTGAGGTCGTCGAAGTCCGTGCCGAGCAGGGTCTCCACGCGTTCCATGCGGGCGCGGACGGTGTTGCGGCTGACGCCGAGGACCTTGGCGGCGTTGACGGCGGTGAACTCCAGGCCCAGGCGGTTGGTGGCGAGGAGCTCGGCGCGGGTGTGGTGCGGCAGGGTGTCGAGCGGGCGCAGCAGGCGGGCCGACCAGCCGCGCAGCGCCACCGGGTCCATCAGGCGTTCGGGGTGGGTGCGTTCGGCGTACACGGCCGTCTTGTCGGGCCGGAAGTGCGCGACGGCCAGGGCGCTGACGGCCTGTCCGTAGGCGGTGGCGGTCCGTGCGAGGCTCTGCCGGACGCTGCCGCCGAGGAAGATGTCCGGGCGCCGTCCGACCAGGGACCGCAGGGCGTCGCCCATGGTGTCGCGGGGGCTGACGACGATCACATGGCCGTCCATGGCCGGGCAGCGCACGACCAGCGCCTCCTCGCGGGTCCGCTCCAGGCACTCCTCGGCGATGCGGTCGCGGTCGGCGGGATCGGACTCCACGACGTACACGCACGCCGTGTCGGCGTCGAGCAGTCCGGGCCAGAGTCCGGCGGCGACGCGGCGGGCGGCGACGGTGTCCTCGACCATCAGCAGTTGCAGGATCGCCAGGCGCAGGTCGGAGGTGGCCCGCCGGAGCCGGTGCCCGGCCGCGGTCGACTCGCCCGCCGTCAGCAGCAGTTCGATCACCTGGGCGGTGTGGGCGACGATGTCGGAGGCCCGCCGGTCGAAGGGGGTATCGCGGGACACGGCCAGCACGCACGCGTGGGACGGGTGCTCCACCCGGATCAGGCGCAGGTGGCGTTCCTGGCTCTCCCAGGCGGCGGAGGCGATGCGGCCTGCGGTCATGTCCGCGACGAGGCCGTCGTCCAGCGGGAACCGGGTGCCGGCCACGAGGTTGCCGGCGGCGTCCTGGAGGGCCACCGACCCGCCCACGGCACCGGCGAGCCACGCGACGACCCTGCGGACGTCGCGTCCGGCCGGGCGCAGGTGCTCGAGCAGTTCCTCCGCCCAGGCCGCACCGCCCGGCGTCCCCTGCCGCCGGTTCCCGTCCTCTCGGCCAGCCACCTCGGCCTTCCCCTCGCTCCTCGCGCCGCCTCCGGCGCACCGGTCGGGGACGTTACCTCACGGCCCCCAGCCTCTCATTCCGGGCCGAACGCCGGACCGGACGCCGGGGCCACGTCCCGGGCGATGCCCCTTGGTCCGGGGCCGGACGTCACCCGCGCACGGGCCTACGTTCCGGGCGATGCCCCTCGGCCCGGGGCCGGACGCCACCCGCGCACGGGCCGGCGACCCGGGCGGCGCCGCCTGGTGAACCCGAGGAACCCGGAGGCTTCCCACGGGGTGCCCGAACAGCCCTGGGGGCCGCGGCCGCGACGGCCCGGCGTCCGCCTCGCCGGGTCCGGCGCCGTGCCGAGCCCTCGCACACCCAGCCCGTACAGCACGAGCCGCGCCCCCGGGCCGTCACCGCCCGGCCCAGGCCCGTGCCCCACCGTGAACACATCCCGTCTCCCCCACCCTCGGTACGAGCGCGGCAGTGCGGACCCCGACACCCCACCCTCCGCGGCCGTCCCACCCGGGCGGCATAAGCTCGGCGGATGGCCAAGTACTACGACGTGCACCCCGACAACCCCCAGCCGCGCACCATCGGCCAGATCGCCGACAGCATCCGCGCGGACGCCCTCGTCGCCTACCCCACGGACTCCTGCTACGCGCTGGGCTGCCGCCTGGGCAGCCGCGACGGCATCGAGCGGATCCGGACGATCCGCAAGCTGGACGACCGGCACCACTTCACCCTCGTGTGCCAGGACTTCGCGCAGCTCGGCCAGTTCGTGCGGGTCGACAACGACGTGTTCCGCGCGATCAAGGCGTCGACGCCCGGCAGCTACACGTTCATCCTGCCCGCGACGAAGGAGGTGCCGCGCATGCTCCAGCACCCGAAGAAGAAGACGGTCGGCGTGCGGATCCCCGACCACGTCGTCACCCAGGCGCTGCTCGCCGAGCTCGGAGAGCCCCTGCTGTCCAGCACCCTGCTGCTGCCCGGCGAGGAGGAGCCGATGACGCAGGGCTGGGAGATCAAGGACCTCCTCGACCACGTGCTCGACGGCGTGGTCGACTCCGGTGACTGCGGCACCGAGCCGACGACGGTCATCGACTTCTCCGGCGGGGAGGCCGAGATCGTACGGCGCGGCGCGGGCGACACCTCACGGTTCGAGTAAAGGGCGCGCCAAGGGCCGTTCACGGATACGCCGCGTGCCGGGGGTGGGCGAAATGCCCCGGGAAGCGGCGTGTCACGATGACCATGATCCGCCCCGTGACGCGGACGGGTTGACGCCCCACACTCCGCAGAGAGGCAGCCCAGCCATGACCGCTGTACAGGGAACCGCTGTCGACATCCGCACCGAGGACGGCATCGCGGACGCGTATCTGGCCCGTCCCGCCGACGGGGCCGCCCACCCGGCGGTGCTGCTCTTCATGGACGCGTTCGGGCTGCGTCCGCAGCTGCGGTCCATGGCCGACCGACTGGCCGCCGAGGGCTACACGGTGCTGGTGCCGAACGTGTTCTACCGGGCCGGCCGCGCCCCGCTGTTCGATCTGCCCGAGTTCATCGACCCGGGGGCGCGCCCCGAGATATTCGAGCGGATCATGCCGGTCATGCAGGCTCTGACGAACGAGCGGGCGATGCGGGACGCCGGTGCCTACCTGCGCTGTCTGGCCGAGTCGCCTGCGGCGGCGGACGGGCCGGTCGCGCTGACCGGCTACTGCATGGGCGCCCGCCTCTCGCTGCTCACCGCCGGCACCTACCCGGAGCGGGTCGCGGCCGCGGCGGGCTTCCACGGCGGACGGCTGGCGACGGACTCCCCGGACAGCCCGCACCTGGTGGCCGGCCAGGTCACGGCCGAGTTGTACTTCGGCCACGCCGACCAGGACCCCTCGCTGCCGCCGGAGCAGATCGACCGCCTGGAGGAGGCGCTGACCGCGGCGGGCGTCCGCCACCGGTGCGAGGTGTACACCGGCGCGCCCCACGGTTTCACGCAGCGGGACACCGCTTCCTACCACCAGGAGGGCGAGGAGCGGCACTGGGCGGCCCTGCTCGACCTGCTGAAGCGCACATTCTGACCTCAATCGACTCTTGGTCAGCAGAAGTTGTTTCCCTACCGGCGGTAAGGGCTTGCTCTCCCCCGATCCCTGCACGTAGACCTTGCTGGACACAGCCGTGACTCGGGGGGAGTTGGCTCATGGACGGCACGGTCGAGGGGTTCCGCTACGGTGCGGTGACCCCGGTGGCGGCTTATCTGATGGCCTGTCTGGGAGGGGCGCTGGGGCTGCGGTGCATCGTGCGCTCGCTGCCGAACGCCCGTTCCGGGAAGCCGGGCTGGCTGGCGTTAGGCGCCGCCTCCATCGGGTGCGGCATCTGGACGATGCACTTCATCGCCATGATCGGCTTCCACGTGGAGGAGACCCGGGTCCGGTACGACGCGGCCACGACGGTGCTCAGTCTCGTCGTGGCCGTCGTCGTGGTCGGCATCGGCGTGTTCATCGTCGGCTACCGCGGCACCAGCGGTGCCACTCTGGCGGTCGCGGGGGTCGTCACGGGACTGGGCGTCGCCGTCATGCACTACCTGGGCATGGCGGCGATGCGGCTGAACGGCGACATCGACTACGACCCGGTCGGGGTCACGCTGTCCGTGCTGATCGCCATCGCCGCCGCGACCGCCGCGCTGTGGGCGGCCGTCACGGTCCGCGGCCTGTGGACGAGCCTCGGGGCGAGCCTGGTGATGGGCGTGGCGGTGTCCGGCATGCACTACACGGGCATGGCCGCCGTCAGCGTCCATGTGCACGACACGACCGGCGGGACCTGGGCCGGCGACTCGCCCCTGTCCCTGTTGCTGCCCATGCTGCTGGGGCCGGTCGTCTTCCTGCTGCTGGCCGGGGTCGTGGTGATGGTCGATCCGCTGCTGGTACTGGGCGAGCGGCAGCCCCCGTCCGGCCGGGACGCCAGGGCGCCCATCAACTCCGTACCGGCGCCCCGCAGTTCGCGGCACGACACGGTGTCGCCCGTCCGGCGGCGGTGAGGAACCCGCCTGCGGATGGCCCGGAGATCGATTGTTACGGTGCACCGGTGTCTGACTCCTCACGCGATACCGCCGAGGGCGCCGGCTGGAATTCCACCGAACACGGCGCCTACCGGCAGTTGATGCCGCGGCAGGTCGAGAAGATTTCCTGGCTCGACCCCCGGATGCTGTGGGCGGCCCGCAACGGCGTGCTGGCCTCCTGGTTCGGGGACCCCACCGGCCGGACCCGCGCCCGGTGGGTGGCCCAGCGTGCGGCCGCCGGGGCACCGGCCGACAAGGTGATCCGGCGCGACGACCCGGACCGCTTCTCGTTCCTGGTCATCGGCGACACCGGCGAGGGCGACGACCCGCAGTACGCGGTCGTGCCGGGCCTGCTGAAGACGGGTCAGGACACCCGCTTCGCGATCCTGGCCAGTGACGTGATCTACCCGGTGGGCAGCGCGGACGACTACGGCACCAAGTTCTTCCGGCCGTACCGGGACTACCGGGCGCCGATCTACGCGATACCCGGCAACCACGACTGGTACGAGGATCTCGGCGGCTTCATGCGGGTCTTCTGCGACGACGCCCCGCCGCTGCCGCCCGAGCCCCGGCCGCGTCCCCTCGGCCGGGCCAGGCTGCGGTCCCTGCTGTGGCACCGGCCGCGTCCGGACGACGGACAACGCCTCGACGAGGCACGGAAGTTGCGCTCGGCTCCCGCCCAGCAGGCCGTCCAGCCCGGCCCGTACTGGGCGATCGACGCCGGACCGGTGCGGATCATCGGCATCGACACGGGCCTGCTCGGCACCCTCGACGCCGAGCAGGGCGCCTGGCTGCGCGAGGTCTCCCAGGGGCCGCGCCCGAAGATCCTGGTCACCGGCTCGCCGCTGTACGTGGACGGCCGGCAGGAACCGTGCGCCATCGAGGGGGGCGGCACGGTCGACGCCGTCGTCCGCGACCCGGCGCACCACTACGTGGCGGCGATCGGCGGCGACATCCACAACTACCAGCGCTATCCGGTCCGGCTGGACGACGGGCGCACCCTCCAGTACGTGGTGGCGGGCGGGGGCGGGGCCTTCATGCACGCCACCCACACCATCCCCCGCGTCGACGTCGCGAACGTCACCGAGCGGGACTTCCGCTGCTACCCGCTGCGCGGCGACTCGCTCGCCTTCTACAGCCGGCTCTACGGCCGCCGCCTGCGGATGCGCCGCTTCTTCACGCTCACCGAGGCCGAGGCGACCGCCGTGATCGCCGAGCGCCTCGGCATCCCGCCCACCCGGGTCCCAGGTGCGGACACGCGCGTGACCCGGCGCGTCCGGCTGGTCGCCGGGCTGCTCGGCACCGGCCGCCGCCCCGACCGGGCCAAGCGGTTCCGGCTGCCCGTGCGGAAGATCTACACCTCGTTGTTCTCGCCGAGCTCGGCGACGTACAGCCCGCCGTTCTTCAAGTGCTTCCTGCGCCTGGACGTCTCCCCCGAGTCGGTCCGGCTGCGCTGCTACGCGGCCACCGGCAACCGCGCCCAGGAGCTCGACCCGCCGGTCGAGGACGAGGTGACGATCCCGCTGCGCTGACCCGCGGCGGGAACAGCGCGGGCCGCCGCCGGGTTGGCACAGCCGTATGCCATTGAACCTCCAGTACGGCATCTCCTCCCCCGCCGCCGTCCTGGCCACCGTCGACCTGCTGTCGGGCGGCCGGCTCAACCCCGGCGTGAGCATGGGCCCGCCGACGCACTTCGACCAGGTCAGGGGCGCCCTCTACCCGGACACGGCCGACGCCGAGGACTTCGGCTACGGGCGAGTGGAGCGGCTGCTGGACTCCGTGCGGGGCAAGCCGGTGACGGACTTCAGCGGGACGGAGGGGTTCGAGACCTTCTCCGACCGGGTGCAGCCGCACTCCCCCGGGCTGGGCGGGCGAGCACGGCATGAACCTCCTCACCAGCAGCGTCGTCAAGGCCGAGGCGCCTCAGGGCCCCTACGACTTCGCGGAGATCCAGCTGGCCCAGATCCGCGCCTTCCGGGCCGCCCACCCCGACGGTGAAGCCGCCCGGGTCTCGCAGGGCCTGGTCGTGATCCCGACCGACTCCGCCTCGCCCGGCGACATGGCGACCGGGCTCGGCCCGGCGCTGGGGTGGCGGCCCGCCGCGTGAGCGTCACCAGCGGCCGGGCTCGCTCCCGGTGATCGCTTCGGACGGCGTGCCGTCCACCCCGGCCGGCACGTCCCCAGCGAGCATCACGCGGTGCATGATCCGCGGGTGGTCGAGGTGGGCGGTGTCGCCCGGGGCCAGGTGCATCGTGGCGCGGTTGTCCCAGAACGCCACGCTGCCCGGCTCCCAGCGGAACCGGACCGTGTACTCGGGCCGGACCGCCTGCTCCAGCAGCATCTGGAGGATCGCGCCGCTCTCGGGCCGGGAGAGGCCGGCGATCTGCTCGACGTAGTAGCCGTTGACGTACAGGATCCGCTCGCCCGTCTCGGGGTGGACGCGCACCAGCGGGTGGAGCGAGGCGACCTGACGGTCCAGCAGGTGCCGGACGTACGCGTCGTCGCCCGGGCGGGGCTGGTAGCCGACGCCGAGCCGGTGCTCGGCCCGCAGTCCGTCGACGAACTGCCGCAGCGGCGCGGAGAGGCCGGCGTACGCCGCCGCCAGGTTCGCCCAGGTGGTGTCGCCGCCGTAGGGCGGGACGGTCTCGGCGCGCAGGATCGTCGCCGCGGGCGGGTCCACGCGGGCGCCGTGGTCGCAGTGCCAGCCGCGCAGCAGGGTGTGGCGGCGGCGCCGCAGCCACTCGTCGTGCTCCATGCCGTACCGCCCGCCCAGTTCCAGCCGGTCGGCGGTCGTCTCGATCTCGGGGAAGTCCGGCGGCGAGGCCTTCCCGCGGCGCGGCAGCACCACCGGCTCCCCGAACCGCCGCGCGAGCGCCACATGCCCGGCGTGGTCCAGCCGCTGCCCCCGGAAGAACACCACCTTCCACCGCAGCACCGCCGCCCGGATCGCCGCGACCACGGTGTCGTCGAGATCCGCGGCCAGATCGACGCCGCCGATCTCGGCCCCGATGTACCCGGCGACCGGCCTCACCTCCACCCCGGCGTCCCGCGCCGCCTCGTCCGTCGTCCGGCTGTCCGTCGTCATGCGCACTCCGCTGGTCGTGGGCGTGGTCCGTCCTTCCCGAAGATCGTGACAGTGATCCCCGCCGAGGGCGACACCGCAGCGGCGTCCTCACACGCTGAACTCGCGGATCACGGTGTTCCGGAACACCGCCCTCCCCTCGATCGTGAAGAGCGCGAGCCCGGTGTCGACCAGGTACGGGAAGGCCGCCGACGAGTGGGTGTACCGGCCGTCGTCCACGAACATCTCCACGGAGGTGCGGTCGACCAGGATGCGCAGCCGCACCGCCCGCCGGGACGGGTCGAACGGGCTGCGGCTCTCCTGCCAGCGGCCCGACATGTCCGGGGACACGCTGGGGCGGCGGTTGAGGAAGGCGTAGTCGCGGTGGACGCCGGCGTCGATGTGCCGGACACCGTCCGGGGAGCGCCGCAGCTGCGCTCCCGCGCCGGCCGACTGGTCCCAGGTGATCTCGCAGGTCAGCTCGTAGGCCGTGCCCCGGTAGTCGAGCACGCGGGTGCCGTCGACCTCCAGGTCGCCCAACCGCACCGTGCGCGAGACGTACCGGTCGAGCGCGGCGACCGGCCGGGACGCCAGGTGGTACGTGCCGTCGGCCGCGCGCTTCAGCGTGAGTTCGCGGACGATCGAGTCGGTGCCGTTGAAGCCGTCGCTGTCGATGGTGGGCGTGATGTGGGCGTAGTCCCAGTTGTTCAGCCAGCCGATCGCGTAGCGGGTCGTCTCGTCGAGTGCGCCGTCGGCGGCCCGCTTGTCGAAGGTGACGGCCCCGTACCAGTCCCAGCCGTGGTCGAGCCACTGCGGCTCGGAGGCGTCGGCGGTGAAGGCGCCGCCGTCGAAGGAGCCCGTCCAGTACGCGTACGTGTTCGGCAGCCCGGCCCCCTTGCCGTTGGCGCTCACCCCGAGCACCCACTTCACCGTGCCGTCCCCGGCGCGGATCCGGAACAGGTCGGGGCACTCCAGCACGCCGATGCCGCTCTTGACGAAGCCGCTCACGTACGTCCAGGACTTGAGGTCGGCGGAGTGGTAGAAGCCCACCTTGTCGTTCTCGGCGAGGGTCATCACCCACCGGCCGCGTTCCTCGTCGCGGATGACCTTGGGGTCGCGGAAGTCGCGCACGCCGGGGTTGGGCAGCACCGGGTCGGTGCCGTACGGGGTGAAGGTGCGGCCGCCGTCGGTGGAGTAGTACAGGTACTGCGCCTGGTCGGCCGGGCCGTCGTGCGGGGACATCGTGGCCAGGACGACGACCGCGCCCGCCCCGAAGCCCGCGGTGTTCTCCGTGTCGACGACCGCCGAGCCCGACCAGACGTCGCCGTTGGGCGTGGTGTCCTTGGGCACGGCGATCCCCCGGTCCGTGAAGGAGACCAGGTCGGTACTGGTGGCCAGGCGCCAGGCGGTGCCGACCTCGCCGGACAGGTAGTCGGCGTTGTGCAGGTAGTAGTAGTGGTACTCCCCGTCGATCCAGACCGGGCGCTGCGGGTCGTTCTTCCACTGCTCGGGGACGGTGAAGTGGTACGCGGCCCGGTAGCTCGTACGGGCCGGCCCGGGCCTTGCCGCGGCCGGGCCCGCCGCGGCGGGGAGCACGGCGCCGGCCGCCCCCACGGCCGACCCGGCGAACAGCGCTCTCCTGGTGATCCTGCCCATCACACTCGTTCCTCTCGTCGGAAACGGCGGCTCATGGGATCAGGACTTTCGGACCTAACTCGTTAAAGGTCAAGCGCCCGCACGCCTTGACAGGTTCTCGTCGCGCTCACATCATCTGGGGCATCAACCCACGGCTAACACGAGTTAGGCCCCTCACACGATGACCGACTCGCACCTCACCCGCCGCGCCCTGCTGCGGTACGGCGCCTACGGCGCGGGTGCCGCCGCCCTGGCCGGCACCGCCGCGAGCTGGGACCGGCTCACCGGAGCCGACATCCCCGGCCGGGACGACGGCTCCCTCGTCGTCGCCACGCTGGGCCCCGCCTACGGGCCGGAGGCCATCCGCACGCTCCGCGAGGGCTTCGCCGAGCTGCACCCCGACATCAAGCTCCGGATCAACGCGGTCCAGGCCGTCGACTGGTCGGACTTCTTCGCGAAGATCCTCACCCAGGTCGCGGCGGGCACCGCCCCCGACCTCGTCTATGTCGCCACCGAGGGCGTGCAGCTGTTCGCGCAGCGCCTCGGCGTCGCCCTGGACAGGTGGGTGAAGCGGGACGCGGCCGAGCTGAAGGAGTACTTCGCCGACGTCCACCCGTCGCTGGTGGAGTCGATGATGTACGAGGGCAGCCTGTACCAGCTGCCGGTGGAGTTCAACGCCGCCGACATGTACTTCAACCGGCAGGTGCTGGAGCGGGCGGGCGCCCAGTTCCCGCCGCCCGACTGGAGCCGGGACGACTTCACGGCGCTGCTGCGGGACATGAAGAGGTCGAGCGGCTCCCGTTTCACGCCGTACTTCTGGACCAACCGGCTGTGGGGCGGTGTGGTGCCCTGGCTGTTCGCCAACGACACCAACCTGCTCGCCGAGTCCAAGGCGCCCGGCGGGCAGTGGCTGTGGGACGGCTTCTACCCGGCAGGGCAGCGCGCGGGCCGCGGCGGGGGCTTCCGCTGGACGACGCCGCAGGCCACGCACGACCGCGTGGAGGAGGTCTACGACTATCTGGCCTCGCTCATCCAGGAGGGCCTGTGCACCCGCCCGGAGGGGGGCAACGGCCAGAACCTCATCGGCGTGTTCTCCACCGGCCGGGTCGGGGTCACCCCGGCGGGCGGCTTCTGGGCGGGCGGACTGCACCTGGCGGGCATGGAGCGGGACGGGTTCGACGTGCAGTACTTCCCGCGCTGGCGCACCCAGCGCATGCAGTACGGCGCGGCCGGCTACGCGTTGCTGCGCACCTCGAAGATGCAGGACGAGGCGTGGGAGTTCATCAAGTACGCCGCCCGCAGGGACACCCTGGAGCGGCTGTTCACGACGAACCAGACGACCCCGGCGCGCCGCTCGCTGCTGACCGCCGACCGCTACGAGAAGTCCGGCCCGGCGAACTGGCCGGTCTTCTACGACACCCTCGACCGGTTCCCCGACACGGGACCGATCCCGGCGCCGCCGCAGGTCGCCGAGGTCGAGCAGGTGCTGTTGAAGCACACCGGCACGGCCCTGGCCTCCCCGCGCTCGGTGCGTCCCGCGCTGCGCCGGATGCAGGGCGACCTGGAGAAGGCCATGGAGCGTGACGTATGACGAACACCCAGATACCGCCCGTGCGCGCGTCCGGCAGCGCGGCCCCGCCGGCCCCGGCTCCACAGCGTCCCCCAGCCCGGGACCGCGGTACCCGCCTGCTGGCCACGCTGTTCCTGGCCCCGACGATCGTCGGCATCGTCGTCTTCACGGTCGTGCCCATCGTCGGCTCGGTGGTGCTGAGCCTCTTCCACTGGAACGTGATCGACCCGCCGCGCTACGCCGGACTCGCCAACTACGGCGAGGTGTTCGGCGACGAGACCGTGCTGGTGTCCTTCCGCAACACGCTGGTGTTCATGGTGCTCGCGGTGGCGCTGCAACTGCTCGTCGCGCTGGTCCTGGCGCTGGCGGTCAACGGGCGGATGCCGGTGTGGCTGCGGTCGGTGTTCCGCTCGGCGTTCTTCTTCCCGCTGGTGCTGTCCGCCGCGTCCATCTCGGTGGTGATGAAGTACCTGTTCAACCAGGACTTCGGGGTGGTCAACTGGCTGCTCGGCTTCGTCGGGATCGCGCCGGTGCCGTGGCTGACGTCGGAGAACGCGGCGATGGCGACGGTCGTCCTGGTCTACGTCTGGCAGCAGTTCGGCTTCTCGTTCCTGCTGTTCGTCGGCGGGCTGAACAACATCCCGAAGGAGGTCCACGAGGCCGCCGCCCTGGACGGCGCGACGGGCCTGCGCAAGCACCTGTCCGTCACCCTGCCGCTGCTGTCCCCGACGCTGCTGGTCGCCTCGGTCGTCGGCATCATCAACGCGCTCCAGGTCTTCGAGCAGCCCTACGTCCTGACCAACGGCGGGCCGGGCGACTCCACCCGCACGGTCGTGATGGTGATCTACGAGAGCGCCTTCGAGCAGCTGCGCTTCGGCGAGGCGTCCGCGGTGGGTGTGCTGCTGTTCGTGCTGATCATGGCGGTCACGGCCCTCCAGTTCCGGCTCAGCCGGCGTTTCGTCCACTACCAGTGAGCCGGGTGAGTCTTCCCATGAGCCAAGCAACCCTGTCCTCCAGCCGCGTGCGGCACGGGCTGGCGCCCTGGGCGCGGATCGCCGGGCTGACCGTGTGCGCGCTGCTCACGCTCGGCCCGGTGGTGTGGACCGTCTCCACCTCGCTGCGCACCCCCGCCGAGGCGTTCGACCTGCCGCCCCAGCTCATCCCGTCCGACCCCTCCACCGAGGCGTACCGTGGGGTGTTCGACCAGATCGACGTCTGGCTGCTGGCGCTGAACTCCACGCTGGTCACGGCCCTGATCGCGGTCGGCCAGATGATCACGGCGGGACTTGCCGGATACGCCTTCGCCCGGCTGGAGTTCCGTTTCAAGAAGCCGCTGTTCGGGCTGGTCCTGGCGACGATGATGGTGCCGCTGCAGGTCACCATCGTGCCGGTGTTCCTGGTCCTGAAGTCGATGAGCCTGACCGACACCCTGCTCGGGCTGATCATCCCGGCGTTCCCGACCGCCTTCGGCACGTTCCTGATGCGGCAGTACTTCCTGGGCATGCCCAAGGACCTCGGCGAGGCGGCGATGCTGGACGGGGCCGGGCCCTGGCGGACCTTCCGGTCCGTGTACGCCCCGCTGGCCGCGCCCGGCCTCGCGATCGTCGGTGTCCTGGCGTTCAACTACCACTGGAACGAGTTCTTCCGGCCGCTGATCCTGGAGACGTCGGGCCAGAACTACACGTTGCCGCTGGGGCTGGTCTCCCTCCAGGGCAACCTCGGCACCGGCTCCATCTCGGTCGTCCTCGCCGGTGTCGTGCTCTCCATGATCCCCGCCGTCCTCGTGTTCGTCGTCGGCCAGCGCCCTCTGCGCGAGGGCATCACGTCCGCAGGAGTCAACCGTTGAGCCTCGCCGCTCCCCCGCAGGACCCGCACGCCCCGCGTTTCCGGGTCCGCCCGCCCGCCCACTGGATGAACGACCCCAACGGTCCCTTCCGCTGGCGTGGCCGCCACCACCTCTTCTACCAGCACAACCCGGACGCACCCGTGCACGCGAACGTCCACTGGGGCCACGCCTCCAGCGCCGACCTCGTCACCTGGGAGCACCACCCGATCGCGCTCACCCCGGCCCCGGGCGGCCCGGACGAGGCGGGCTGCTGGTCGGGGTGCGTCGTCGACGACGGGGGCGTGCCGACGGCCGTCTACACCGGGGTCGACCGGAACCACACCGGCCTCGGCGCGATCTGCCTGGCCCGGGCGGCGGACCCGGACGACCCCGCGCTGACCGAGTGGACTCCCCTGCCCCACCCGGTCGTGACGGGCCCGCCGGAGGGCCTGGACGTGACGATGTTCCGCGACCCGTTCGTCTTCCGGCACGACGGGCGGCGCTGGGCGCTGGTCGGCGCGGGGCACGCGGACGGTACTCCGTCGGTCCTGCTGTACGACTGCGACGACCTGTCCGACTGGCGGTTCGCGGGCGTACTCCTGGACGGCCGGGACCCGGCCGCCCGGGCCGCGTTCGGGGACCGGGCGACCGGCTGGGAGTGCCCGCAGCTGTACGCCACGCGGGGCGGCGACTGGGTTCTGGTCGTGTCGCTGTGGGACGGCAACCCGTGGACGACCGGCTACCTGACGGGCCGTCTGGACGCGGAGCTCCGCTTCGCCGCGCGCACGGGCGGCCGGCTCGACCACGGCCGCGACTTCTACGCCCCCGCCGTGCTCCAGGAGCCGGACCGCGCCCTGATGTGGGGCTGGTCCTGGGAGGCCCGCGAGCAAGGCGATGCAGACTGGGCCGGTGTCCTCACCGCTCCCCGTGTCGTCGACGTCCACCCGGACGGGGCGCTGCGCGTGGCCCCGGCCCCGGAGCTGGACCGGCTGCACGCCGCCGAACCGTTCGTCACCGCCCCGGGCCGGGCCGCGCTGCCGGAGGCGTACGACCTGACCGTCAGCGCCCGTGGCCGCACCAGCGTGAGTCTCCTGCGCTCGGCTTCGGGCGCCGAGCTGACGGTCGCCCTGGATCCGGCCGAGGGCACGGTGACGCTGGACCGGGGCGACTGGCCCCGCACGGACGCCGGGACGCCGATCGTCGTCCGGGTGCCACCGGGCGAGGAGCTCACGGTACGCGTCCTCGTCGACGGCTCCCTGTACGAACTGTTCGTCGGCGACCGCGCCACGATCACCGAGCGTGTCTACCGACGGGCGGACGACACCAGGGAGTTGAGCGTGCCGTCCGGCGCGGCCGTCACCGGATGGGCGCTGGTCCCACCGACGCGCGGCTGATCACCGGGCAGGCCAGGCGCCGCACCGTGGCGGGCGGCGTCCGGCCGGTGGCGATGGCGTCCAGCAGGAGCCGCGCGGCCGTCTCCCCCATCGCCCGGTGGGGCAGCGCGACGGTGGTGAGGGGCGGCGCGAGGTAGGCGGCCATGTGCTCCTGGTCGTCGTAGCCCACCACCGACAGGTCGCCGGGTACGGCGATCCCGAGCCGGGTCGCGGCGTGCAGGATGCCCGCCGCGACCCGGTCGTTGTACGCGAAGACGCCGGTGGGCCGCCGGTCGGCCGGTGCCCCGTCGAGAAGGCGGACGGCGCCCTGGTACCCGCCGGAGATCTCCCCTCCGGTCCGCACGACCCAGTCGCGGGGGACGGTGATGCCCTCGGCGCGCAGCGCGTCGCGGAAGCCGCGCAGCCGCTCCACCGAGGCGATGTCGTCCTGCCCGCCGACGAGCGCGACCCGCCGGTGTCCCTGCTCCAGCAGCAGCCGGGCCGCCGTACGGCCGCCCGCGCGCTCGGCGGGGATGACGGCGGGCAGCGAGTCGTCCTCGGGCAGGCAGTTGGCCAGCACGGAGTGGGTGCGGTGCAGGCCCTCGGGGACGCGGACGCGGCGCAGGGACATGGCCGCGTAGATGATGCCGTCGACGCGCCGGTCGAGGAGTTCGGCGACCGCCGCGTCCTCCTTGGCCGGGTCGCCGCCGGAGTCCACGGTGAGGACCAGGTGCTCGCCGGTCCAGGCGGTGTCCATGGCGCCGCGCAGCAGCCGCCCGGCGAAGGGCGAGGAGGCGATCTCGTCGGTGACCAGGCCGATCACGGCCGTACGGCTGCGGCGCAGGCCGCGGGCGACGGGGTCGGGGCGGTAGCCGAGCTGGGCGGCGGCCTGCCGGATGCGTTCCTGCGTGGCGGGCGAGAGGTTGCCCTCGGCGCGGCCGTTGAACACGAACGACACCGCGGTGTGCGACACGCCGGCGAGCCGGGCGACGTCCCGCGAGGTGGGACGCCCCGATCCCGTCGCCGGCCGCTGCTCGGCGCTGCCCATGCCGTCCGCCGTCCTCATCCCCCACCTGTCCGGTTGATCATTGCTCACCCTATCCGTGACGCTGGAGGGACGACACAGTCAACGGGAAGGTCCGACGGTGATCAGCATCCCGACGCACACGCTCAACGACGGCACCACCCTCCCCGCCCTGGGCCTGGGCACCTGGCCGCTCGGCGACGACGAGGCGCAAGCGGCGGTCCTCTCGGCCCTGGAGGCGGGCTACCGCCTGATCGACACGGCGACGAACTACCGCAACGAGACGGGGGTCGGCCGTGCCGTGGCCTCCGGCGTGGTGCCGCGCGAGGAGATCGTCGTGACGACGAAGCTCCCGGGCCGGCACCACGGCTACGAGGAGACCCTCGCCTCCTTCGAGGAGTCCCGGGCCCGCCTCGGGCTGGAGTACGTCGACCTGTACCTGATCCACTGGCCGCTGCCGCGCGTGGACCGGTACGTCGACTCCTGGAAGGCCATGATCAAGCTGCGCGAGGACGGTCTCGTGCGGTCGATCGGCGTCTCGAACTTCACGGCCGGGCACATCGAGCGGCTGGAGAAGGAGACCGGGGTCCTGCCCTCGGTCAACCAGATCGAACTGCACCCCTTCCTGCCGCAGGACGAACTGCGCGCCTTCCACGCGGGCAAGGGCATCGTCACCGAGAGCTACAGCCCGTTGGGCCGGGGCACGCCCCTGCTGGAGGACCCCGCCGTGACACGGATCGCCGAGGCGCACGGGGTCACGCCCGGGCAGGTCGTGCTGCGCTGGCACACGCAGCTGGGCGCGGTGCCCGTCCCGAAGTCGGCGAACCCCGAGCGGCAGCGCGCCAACCTCGACGTCTTCGGCTTCGAGCTGGGCGAGGACGAGATGCGGGCCGTGGCCGGCCGGGCGCACCGGCGGGTCGGCGGGGACCCCGAGGTGCACGAGGAGTTCTGACGGGTACCCGGGGCCCGCGAGCAGGAGGGAGCCGCAGGTGGCTGAGCGGGACCGGCTGCGGGACTACCGCGGCAAGCGCGACTTCGACCGGACCGGCGAGCCCCGGGGCAGCGGTGCCTCCTGCGGGGACCTGCCCCGGTTCGTGGTGCAGATCCATGACGCGTCCACGATGCACTTCGACTTCCGGCTTCAGGTGGACGACGTGCTGAAGTCCTGGTCGATCCCGAAGGGCCCCTCGGCGGACCCGAAGGACAAGCGGCTGGCCGTGCCCACGGAGGACCATCCGCTGGAGTACGAGGAGTTCGAGGGCGTGATCCCGCGGGGCGAGTACGGCGGCGGCACCGTGATCGTCTGGGACCACGGCACGTACGAGCCGCTGAGCCACGACCGCAAGGGGCGGCCCGTAAACTTCGCGGAGTCGCTGGAGCGCGGGCACGCCACGTTCCGGCTGAGCGGCTCGAAACTGCACGGCGAGTACGCCCTGACCCGGTTCCGCAGCGGTGCGGGCGGCGACGGTGAGGAGGCCTGGCTGCTGGTGAAGCGGGCCGGGGACCGGGCCCGTACGCACGGCGCCCCCGATCCGCGCCGGGCGCGTTCGGCCAAGTCCGGCCGCACCCTCGCCCAGGTCGCCTCGGACGCGGCCGGGGAGTGAGCGCGTGAGGGGTCAGGATCCGGCGGCGAGGTGGGTGGCGTAGAAGGCGGTGAGCTTGGCGACGGCCGGGGTGACGTGCTCGTCCTTGTCGTAGAGGGAGATGTGCGTGGCGCCGTCGATGACGAAGAGTTCCTTGGGCTCGGCTGCCTGCTCGATGGCTGCACGGCTGATGTACGCCGTGTTCGCGTCGGACCCGACGATCATCAGCAGGGGGCGGGGCGAGATGAGGCGGATCAAGGCGTACGCCTGGAACTGGATGATCTGGTCGAGGCTGCGGACGGGCCAGGGCCGGACCGCGCGGGGGTGGTGACCGCGCGGAGTGCGGTAGTACTCGTAGGTCTCGGCGTCCACGGCCTCGGTGATCCACTCCTGCCGGGGGACGGCCTCGCCGCGGGCCTGAGCGGTGCGTGCGGCATTCGCGAGTTCGAGCATCGAGCGCATGGTCCGCGGGTCCTGGGTGCGGCCCAGGCCCTCGCGCATCACCGATCCCAGGTCCACCGCGCTGACCGTGGCGACGGCCTTGACGCGCAGGTCGGTCTGGGCGGCGTAGGGGACGTAGCCGCCGGAGGCGCAGATACCCAGAGCGCCGATCCGGTCCGGATCGATCTCGTCGCGGGTGGCCAGGAAGCTCACGGCGGACTTGATGTCCTCGGCGCGCCGGAAGGGGTCCTCCAGACCACGCGGCTCGCCCTCGCTCTCGCCCTGGTGGGCGGCGTCGAAGACCAGCGCGGCGAAGCCCTCGCGGGCCAGACGCTCGGCGTAGATGCTCGCGGTCTGCTCCTTCACGCCGCCGCCCGGGTGGGAGACGACGACGGCCGGGAGCCGGCCGGCGGTGGGCGCGTCGGGCAGGAAGAGGATGCCGGCGAGCGTGAGATCGCCGCTGAGGAAGGTGACGTCTGTCTTCATGCCCTCGACCCTGGCAGGCGCCGCACGCGGGGATAAGGGGACAGAACTGGCCCCCTCAACGGGCCGTTCCGCGCTGCGAGACTTGATCGCATGAGCAGCGAACTGGGCGACTTCCTCAAGGCCCGGCGCGGGGAGCTGAGCCCCGCGACGGCCGGGCTCCCCGACGACGGGCGGCGGCGGGTCCCGGGTCTGCGCCGGGAGGAGGTGGCCCTCCTGGCGTCGATCAGCCCCGACTACTACACCCGCCTGGAACAGGGGCGTCGCCGGGCCTCCGAGCCGGTACTGCACGCCCTTGCCCGCGCGCTGCGGCTCAGTGAGGACGAACGGGCCTACCTCTTCGAGCTGTCGGGCAAGGACGCCGGCCGACCACGCCGGCGGCCCGCCCAGCAGGTCCAGCCGCAGTTGCGGCGCCTGCTCGACGATCTCACCAACACCCCGGCCCTCGTCCTCGGCCGGTGCACCGACGTCCTGGCGTGGAACTCGCTGGCTGCCGCCCTGTTCACCGACTTCGCACTCATCCCGGAGGATCGACGCAACTTCGTACGCCTGGTGTTCCGCGACCCGGCCGTACGGGCCCTCTACATCGACTGGGACTACATGGCGCGAGCCTGCGTGGCGCAGTTACGGATGGAGGCGGCCCGGGACCCGGAGAATCCGCGCCTGACGACGCTGGTGGGAGAACTGTCGGTGCGGGACCCGGACTTCAGGACCTGGTGGGGCGACCACCGCGTGGCCGCACGGACCGCGGGCACCAAGGACCTGCGCCACCCGATGGTCGGCGAACTCACCCTCGACTGGTCCACCCTGACCGACGCGGCCGACCCGGAGCAGCACCTCATCGCCCTCACCGCCGCGCCCGGCACTCCCTCCCACGACGGCCTGCGCCTCCTGGGCGCCGTCACCGCGGTACCGTCCGCCTCGCCACGATCAGCAGGCGGCTCCGCTGAGCTTCCCGATACCTAGAGTCTCCTGATCCGGTCAGAACAGCGGCGTCAGCGACTGCTCGCACCAGATCGTCTTGCCCCGGGTGGTCTGCCGGCTGCCCCAGCGCTGGGTGAGCTGCGCGACCAGCAGCAGGCCGCGGCCGCCCTCGTCGTCCTGGTGCGCCCGCCGCAGATGCGGGGAGGTCGAACTGCCGTCGGAGACCTCGCAGATGAGGGTCTGGTCGCGGATCAGACGGAGCTGGATGGGCGCGGCGCCGTACCGGATGGCGTTGGTGACCAGCTCGCTGACGACGAGTTCGGTGACGAAGGCCGTCTCGTCCAGGCCCCACGCGGTCAGCTGGTCGGTGGCGGCCTGGCGGGTGGCGGCCACCTGCGCGGGGTCGGGCGTCACGTCCCAGGTGGCGACCTGGTCGGCGCCCAGCGCCCGGGTGCGGGCCAGCAGCAGCGCCACGTCGTCGCCGGGCTCCTCCGGCAGTACGGCCTTCAGCACGGTGTCGCACAGGGCGTCGAGCGAGTCGGCCGGCACGGTCAGGGCGCGGCACAGCTCGTCGGTGGCGTGGTCGACGTCGCGGTCGCGGTCCTCGACGAGGCCGTCGGTGTAGAGGGCGACGACGGAGCCCTCGGGCAGCTGGAGCTCCGTCGCCTCGAACGGCAGCCCCCCGACGCCCAGCGGGGGCCCCGCGCTCATGGGGATCAGCCGGGCGGACCTGTCGGGCAGCACCAGGGCGGGGGCGGGATGCCCGGCGGCGGCCAGGTTCAGGCGGCGCGTGACGGGGTCGTAGACGGCGTACAGGCAGGTCGCGCCGAGTTCCGGGACCTCGTCGCCCTCGTCGTCGGACGCGAGGTGCGTGACCAGGTCGTCCAGGTGGGTGAGGAGTTCGTCCGGCGGCAGGTCCACGTCGGCGAGGGTCCGTACGGCCGTGACCAGCCGGCCCATGGTCGCCGAGGAGGGGATGCCGTGGCCCACGACGTCCCCGACGACCAGGGCGACCCGGCTGCCCGACAGCGGGATCACGTCGAACCAGTCGCCGCCGATGCCGGCCGCCGAGCCGGAGGGCAGATAGCGGTGGGCGACCTCGACGGCGGCCTGGCCGGGCAGGCCCTTGGGCAGCAGGCTGTGCTGGAGGGCCAGGGCGGTGGTGCGTTCGCGGGCGAAGCGGCGGGCGTTGTCGACGCAGACCGCGGCCCGGCTGGCGAGTTCCTCGGCGAACACCGAGTCGTCGTCGCCGTAGTCGTCCGGCTGCGCCACGCGGACGGCCACGGCGACCCCCAGTGTGGTGCCGCGGGCCCGCAGCGGTACCGCCATCATGGAGTGGACGCCCATGCGGTAGGGGCGTCCTTCCGGGGCGCGCGCGTTGCGCTCGGCGACCCAGCGCATGAACGCCGGCTCCCCTGCCTGGCTGATGATCGCCCGGCCCTCCCGCATCGCCCGGGCGATCGGCGAGAACGAGGGGTAGACGTCCACTTCTCCCAGGTGCACGGCCGCTTCCGGCGTGCCCTCGGTGACGGAGCCGTGGGCGACCCGCCGCAGCGTGATCTCGTCGGCGGACACCGCCGGCGGCTCGTCCGCGCCGAGGACCCAGTCGAACAGGTCCACGCTGGCGAAGTCCGCGAACCGGGGCACCACCACGCCGATCAGCTCCTCGGCCGTGCGCACCACGTCCAGGGTGGTGCCGATGGCGGCCGCGGCCTCGTTCAGCAGGGCGAGCCGCTGCCGGGCCCAGTACTGCTCGGTGCTGTCGAACGCGGCCAGGGCGGTGCCCAGGAGTTGGCCGGCGGCGTCCCGGACCGGCCACATCTCGGTGACCCAGGCGTGCTCCCGGTTCAGGGCGGGTGCGCCGGTGTAGCTCTCGTACCGCAGCGGCCGGCCCGTCTCGACGACGTGGCGCAGGTGCCAGTTGAAGCCCCGGCTGTGCTCGGCCTCCTCGACGGTCTCCGGGAAGTGCCGGCCGAGCAGGGTCTCCTCGGACACGCCCATCACCTGGCAGGCGGCCTCGTTGAGCCGCAGGTAGCGCTGGCCGGTGTCGAAGACGGACATCGACATGGACGCCTGCTGGAACGCGCGGCCCGCGAGGGAGGTCTCCGCGCGTCCGGGTGGTGCGGCGGTGACCACGTATCCGTGCGGTTTCCCGTCCCGGCTGGTCACGGCGCACGCTGTCACCCGGACCCCGACGAGGTAACCGTCGCGGTGGCGCACCATGACGGTGCCCGACCGCGCGGCCACCGCCTCGGGCGGCACATCCTCGGCGAGCAGCTCCCGCACGGCCCGGCCCACGGCCTCCTCGGCCGAGTAGCCGGTCAGCCGCCGGGCACCCTCGCTCCACCCCGTCACAATGCCGCGGGCGTCGATGATCGCAGCAGCGGAGGCGTCCTCCATATCGTCCAGGATTATCCCTTTGCCGCCCTGTATCAACCGCGGCGCGGCATTCGTGACGGTGTCAGGCCTGGTGGGCGCGGAGCGCGGCGAGTGCCCGGTCGGCGTGGGCGTTCATGCGCAGTTCGCTGCGGACGACGTCGAGGACGGTGAAGTCCCGCGCTATGACGAACGTGGTGCGCTTGGTGGGCGCCAGGGAGAAGCCGCGCTGCACGCCGAACCGCTCGCGGACGGTGCCGTCGGCGTCGGACAGCAGCGGCATGCCGAGGGCGTGCCGGTCGGCGAACTCCTGCTGCCGCTCGACGGCGTCCCCGCTGATGCCCACGGGCCGGGCGCCGACGGCGGCGAACTCGGCGGCGAGGTCGCGGAAGTGGCAGGCCTGCGCGGTGCAGCCGGGGGTCAGGGCGGCCGGGTAGAAGAAGAGCACGACCGGCCCCTCGGCGAGCAGCCCGGACAGGCTGCGCTCGGTGCCGGTCTCGTCGGGCAGGACGAAGTCCCCGACCTTGTCCCCGGTCTCCACGCGCGCGGTCACGACCGGCCCTCCGCGTTCCGTGCGACACCGCGCGCCCACAGCACGAGCGGCACCTGGAGGGGCAGGCGCCCGAAGGCCGCGGCCTTCTGCGGCGTGGGGCGGTGGCGCCAGTCGGCGGCCATCTTCACGTTGGCGGGGAACACCGCGACGAAGAAGGCCGCCGTGGCGAGGGCGGCCGCCTTGCGGGTGCGCGGCAGGGCGAGCCCTGCGGCCAGCGCGAGTTCGGCGGCGCCGCTGGCGTGGGTCCAGGTCCTGGGCGTGCCCGGCAGGCCGCGCGGGATGGTCGCGTCGAACGGGCGTGGCGCGGCGAAGTGGGCGATCCCCGCGGCGGCCAGCAGGCCGGCGAGCAGCAGGGGCGAGCGTTCGGACCGGGGCACGGTTCCTCCTCTGATGGCCTGCCGCGCGATATTACTGGACGGTAGACGGGTCGGTTCGCCCGGCCCTGCGAGCGCCGGTGGTGGGTACCCGGCGTGTAGCCGAAGGAGCGCCGGAAGACATCGATGAAGGCGCTGGCGGAGGACCAGCCGCAGCGGTGGGCGACGGTCGTGACGGGCAGGCCGTCGGCCAGCATCCGCAGGGCGTGGTAGAGCCGCGACTGGGTGCGCCACTGCGGGAACGTCATGCCGAACTCGCTGCGGAAGAGACGGCTGAGGGTGCGCTCCCCCACCCCGGTCGCGGCGCCGAGCGCGGCCAGGGTTCGCGTGTCCGCCGGGTCGGCGTGCACGAGCGCGCAGACGGCCGCCAGGCGCGGGTCGGCCGGCGTGGGCAGGCGCAGCGGCTGCTGCGGCGAGAGGCGCAGCTGATCGCGCAGGACGGCGCGCAGCCGGCGGCGCTCGGGGCTGTCGTCGCCGGGGTCGCTGGTGTAGGCGAGGATCAGCTCGCGCAGCAGGGGGCTGACGGCGAGGACGGCCGGGTGGTCGAGGCCGAGGGGGTTGTCGCCGGCGGGCAGGCCGACCAGGAGCAGGTCGAGCCGGCCGTGGGCGCGGTGGGCGTGCACGGTGCCGGCGGGGACCCAGATGGCACGGGTGCCGGGCGCGAACCAGGTGCCGGCGTCGGTGGTGACGGCGACGACGCCGGAGCCGGCGTAGACGATCTGGTGGTCGTCGTGCCGGTGGGCGTCGATGCGGTCGCCCGCCGTCAGTCGCTGGGCACGGGTCGGTGCCGTCGGGGTGTGGCGGATGTTCGGCACAGTCCGGCAGATTATCGGAAGCGGGCCAGGCGTCCCGGCGGCGACGATCGCCGGGTGACCGCTTCGAGACGCAACCGACCTGTTGTCCTGATGTCGCTGGGGCACGCCTGCGTGGACGTGTACCAGGGGGCCGTGGCCGCTCTGGTGCCGTACTTCGTCGCCGAGCGCGCCTACTCCTACGCCGCCGCCTCGGGCGTGGTCCTCGCCGCATCCCTGCTGTCGTCGCTGGTGCAGCCGCTGTTCGGGGTGCTCACCGACCGGTGGGCGATGCCGTGGCTGCTGCCGCTGAGCGCGCTGACGGCCGGGGCCGGTGTGGCCCTGAGCGGGGTGACCGGCTCCTACGGGCTGACCCTGGCGGTGGTGGCCGTGTCGGGGATCGGCGTGGCCGCCTACCATCCCGAGGCGGCCCGGGTGGCGAGGGCCGTCGCGGGCGGCCGGCACACGGGAATGGGCTGGTTCTCCTTCGGCGGCAACGCCGGTTTCGCCCTGGCGCCCCTGCTGGTCTTCGCCGTGGTGGCGACGGGCGGGCTGCGCGCCTCTCCCCTGCTGATCGTCCCGGCGCTGGCGGGGGCGGCGCTGTGTGCCGCGGCGGTGCGATCGGCCGGGACCGGCACCGAGGGCGCCCCCGCGCCCGACGCCGGGGGCCGGGACGACTGGGCGTCCTTCCTGCGGCTGTCCGGTGCGGTGGTCTGCCGCTCGGTGGTGTTCGTCGGCCTGAGCGCGTTCGTCTCGCTCTACGTGCGCGAACGCACCGGCGGCGGGGAGCCGGCCGGTACGGCGGCGCTCTTCGTGCTCTACGCCGGGGGCGCGGCGGGGACGCTGGCCGGGGGCCGGCTGGCCGAGCGGTACGGGCGGGTGGCCGTGGTGCGCCGGTCGTACGCCCTGACAGTCCTGGCCGTGGCCGGTCTGGTCCTGGTGCCCGGGCCGCCGGTGTACCTGTTCGTGGCGTTGACGTCGGCGGGCCTGTACGTGCCGTTCTCGCTGCACATCACCCTGGGCCAGGACTTCCTGCCCCGGCGGGTGGGCACCGCGAGCGGTGTCACGCTGGGCCTGGCCGTGAGCGCCGGCGGCCTCGCGGCTCCCGCGCTCGGGGCACTGGCCGACGCGACGTCCCTGCGGACGGCTTTGTTGCCGCTGATCGCCCTGCCGGCGCTGGGCCGGCTGCTGCTGTGCGGGCTGCGGGAGCCCACGCCACCGGGTCCTGCGGTCGCCGAGCGAGCGGATCCGCGGGATCCGGCCGCACGGTGACCAGCCCCGCGGTGACCAGGGGTCAGGCCTTGCCGGGGAACCGGCTGAGAGCGAGGCTCAGGCCTTGCCCGCCGGGGCGGACCGGGGTTCGGGCTCCTCGTCGGCGGCGTGGGCGAGGAAGTCGTCGACCATGCGATGGAAGAGCGTGGCGAGCTGCCGCAGTTCCTCGGGCGTCCAGCCCGACAGGGCCATCTGCATGCCGCGGACCCCGGCCTCGCGGACCTTGGCGATGGCCTGCCCGCCGGCCTCGGTGAGCTCGATGCGCTGCGCGCGGCGGTCGTCCGGGTCGGGGACGCGGGTGACGTAGCCGGACTTCTCCAGCTGCTGCACCGTACGCGTGACGTGCGAGGCCTCCACCCCCAGCCGGGCGGCGAGCTCCCCCGGCCGCAGCGGCTCGGAGTCGGCGATCTGCCGCAGCAGCGCGACGGCGGCACGGTCGAGCGGCACGCCCGCCAGGGCCATCAGCCGGTCGTGCCGGCGGGCGCGCGTGCTCAGGTAGGTGATGCGGGTGAGCGCACGCTCGATCTCGACGACTTCCGGGGAGGGGACGTCGGGGAGCGGTGGTGTGGACATGGAGCCACTTTACCATCTCGTTGCGTAACTCAAGTAAATCGAGTGGTTCACTCCACCCCCCGACCTGCCTACTCAGGCAATGCCACCGGAAGGGACACCCGTCGACGCCGTTCAGGGGAATGACACGCGAAACGCGCGTGACCGCACACCCGCCCGTCGACAACTCACCCGTGGACCTGCCGCTGATCCCGCCCATGCTCGCCACGCCCGGCACCCTGCCGCCCGCCGCGCAGGACGCGCGCTGGGCCTACGAGACGAAGCAGGACGGCCAGCGGGTGGTGGTCTATCTCCCCGGGGACGGCGGCGTGCTGCTGCGGGCCCGCTCCGGGGAGGACATCACGGCCGCGTACCCGGAACTCCGCCCGCTCGGCACCGCGCTCGGGACCACGGCCGCCGTGCTGGACGGGGAGATCCTGGCCCTGGACGAACACGGCCGCGCGAACTTCCAGTTGCTCCAGTCCCGGATGGGCCTGGCGCACGCCCCCGCCCGGGCGGCGCGACGGGCGGCGCAGGCGCCGGTCCATCTCGTGCTGTTCGACCTCATGCACCTGGAGCCCCACTCCCTGCTCCGGCTCCCCTACGCGCGGCGCCGCGCGGCGCTGGAGGACCTCGGCCTCGCCGGGCCCTCCTGGTCGACCCCGGCCGCGATCGTCGGCCACGGCGCCGAGGCCCTGCGCGCCACCCGCGAGCACGGGCTGGAGGGCCTGGTCTGCAAGCGGCTGGACTCGGTGTACGAGCCGGGGGTGCGCTCCCGGGCCTGGATCAAGATCCGCAACATGCGCACCGAGGACGTCCTGGTCGGCGGCTGGCAGCCCGGCAAGGGCCGGCTCACCGGTCTCCCGGGCGCGGTGCTGGTCGGGCAGCGTGCCGCGGGGCGGCTGCGCTACGTCGGGAGCGTGGGCACCGGCTGGAGCGAGGCCGAACGCACCGAACTCGCCGGGCTGTTGCGGGCCGCCGCCACCGACGTCTGCCCTTTCGACCCCGCCCCGCGCGCTCCGGGGGCGCACTGGGTCGTCCCCCGGCTGGTCGGCGAGGTCCGCTACAGCACGCGGACCCGGGAGGGGCTGCTGCGGCAGCCGTCGTGGCTGCGGCTCCGGCCTGATCTCGACCCCGAGGAGGCGGCGGCCGACATCCCGGACGACCTGGTCTGAAACGGCGCCGGGACGCCAACTATTGGGCTGTGCTTCACTCCTGGGATCCTCCACCCCTCTTGGCATGGACGCGTCCGACGTGGAAGCTGAACCTCCCTTTCCCCCACAGCCGTTGGGCTGCGCCCGGACCAAGAGGAGGACGCAGTGTCGTCACGCGAGTTCGCACACCGCAGGAGATGGCTCACCGGAGCGGCCTGTGCCGCGGCCCTCGTCCTGGCCTTCCCCGCCGCGGCCTTCGCCGCCCCGCCGCGGGCGCTGCCGGCCAACGCGGAGTCGCTGGAGCGGACGTACCAGCCCGCCTACGACTACGACACCGACGGCTGTTACTCCACACCCGCCGTCGGCCCGGACGGCACCGTGAACGGCGGGCTCGACCCGAGCGGCGCCCTCAACGGCGACTGCCGCGACGCCTCGGACCTCGACAACACCAACGGCTACGCGCGCTCCAAGTGCAACAACGGCTGGTGCGCCATCCTGTACGCCCTGTACTTCGAGAAGGACCAGGCCGTGGCGGGCAGCGGCATCGGCGGCCACCGGCACGACTTCGAGCACGTCGCGGTGTTCGTGCAGGACAACCAGGTCAAGTACGTGTCCACGTCCGCCCACGGCTCGTTCGACGTGCACGCGGCGTCCGCGGTGCGCTTCGACGGCACGCACCCGAAGATCGTCTACCACAAGGACGGCGCGAGCACGCACTGCTTCCGCCTGGCCGGCTCGGGCGACGAGCCGCCGGAGAACCACAAGGGCACCTGGCAGTACCCGCCGCTGGTCGGCTGGAACGGCTACCCGGCCGGGGTGCGCGACAAGCTCACGTCGTACAACTTCGGCAGCGCCAACTTCGGCCTGAAGGACGGCAACTTCGCCAACCACCTGGCGTCCGCCAAGCCGTCCGGCATCGCCTTCGACCCCTACGCGTGATGCCGCCCGCCCGGCCGGAGGGCCTAGGACCCCGGCCGGGTCCGGCTTCCGTCCCGCGTCCGATCCGCCGGCACCGGACGGCCGCATAGCGTCCCGTCATGGACACGCACGACACGACGGGAACACTCGAAGAGGCGCTCGAACGCCTCCATGCCTCGGGCCCGGAGCGGCGCGGCAGGCTCACCAACCACGCCCCGATGGTCGTGGAGGCGCTCGCCGCGCACGGCCGGGCGGGCGCCGTGCACCGCTGGCTGGACCTGTACCGGCCCAAGCTGGAGGACTTCCCCCGGCCCTGCGCTCCCGTGACGGACGCCAACTGGCGCGAGGCACTGGGTGATCCGCGCCGGGCCGCCGACTGGATCGGGTATTTCCGCCAGGCACTCGCCGAACAGCCCTGGCGGGACGTCCTCGCCGTCTGGTGGCCGCGCCTGCTGCCCGGGATGTACGGCGGCTCCACGCACCCCGTCATCCGCGTCGGACATGCCGTACGCGCCCTGGAAGCCGGGGAGAACGCGCCACGGCTCGCCGAACTCGCCCACGGCCTGGGCTACTGGGCGGCCCGGCACCACCCCGTGTCCGGCATCGCGCCACTGCCTCCGGCGCCGAGTGCCGCGCAGTCGCTGGACGCCGTGCCGCCGGTCACCGATCCCCGGGGCGGGTTCCCCGACCGGCTGGCGGCCGTACGGCAGTTGCCGCGGTGGTCGGGTGACGTGACCGACCCGGACACCGCCCGGGCCGCCTGATCGAGCTGGTCCGCGCTGCCACCCACCGGTACGCCACCCACGGCCACGGCGAGGAGACCATGCTCGTGCACGCGGCGACGGCCCCCAACGCCGTGCTGCGCACCCTCCCTGCCCTGCCGCGCGAGCTGTGGGCGCCGAGCCTGCACGCGGCGTGGACCGCGTCCGCAGCGGTCACCGCCATGTACGCCCCGGCCGAGCCGGTCGCCCCCGTTCCCGCGCCCGGTCGCACGGGGCAGGAGGTGCTGGAACTGGCCCTCGCCCACGGCGACGAACACGTCGTCAAGCTCACCGACACCGCCCTCGACATCGGCGACGAGCGGGCCCTCGCCGCGGCCCTGCGCGCGATCGAACTGAGCGAGCCGCTCGCCCCGAACTGACGTGCGCCGGCGGGCAATCGAGGGAGGTACGGCACAAGCGCGCCCCGGGGAGGGTCTATCGTGTCCGCATGTCCGTCCCCGAACTGATCCGCATCGTCTCCCGCGACTCCCCCATGGCGCTCGCCCAGGTGGAGCGCGTCCGGGCCGAGTTGGCCGCCGCCCACCCCGGAGTGCGCACCGAGGTCGTCCCGGTGAAGACCACCGGCGACAAGTGGATGGGCGATCTGTCCCAGGTCGAGGGCAAGGGCGCGTTCACCAAGGAGGTCGACGCGGCGCTGCTGGCCGGCGAGGCCGACCTCGCCGTGCACTGTGTGAAGGACGTGCCGGCCGACCGGCCGCTCCCGGCGGGGACGGTGTTCGCCGCGTTCCTCAAGCGGGACGACATCCGCGACGCCCTGATCCACCCGGGCGGGCTCACCCTGGACGAGCTGCCGGCCGGGACCCGGATCGGCACCTCCTCGGTGCGCCGCGTCGCACAACTGGCCGCCACGCACCCGCATCTGGAGTGCGTGCCGTTCCGGGGCAACGCCAACCGGCGCCTGGCCAAGCTGGAGGCCGGAGAGGCCGACGCCCTGCTGCTCGCGGTCTCCGGCCTGGAGCGCATCGGCCGGACCGACGTGATCAGCGAGATCCTCTCCACCGAGACGATGATGCCGCCCATCGGCGCGGGCGTCCTGGCCCTCCAGTGCCGTGAGGACGACGCCGACCTGATCGACGCGGTGAGCGGACTCGGCGATCCGGACACCTACCGGGAGACGACCGCCGAGCGCATGTTCCTGCATGTGCTCCAGGGGCACTGCAACAGCCCCATCGCCGGGTTCGCCCAGGTGGACCGCAGCGGCGAACTGTCCCTGCGCGCCTGCGTGTTCACGCCGGACGGCAAGACGCGGCTGAACGCCCACGAGTGGGCGGGCCGGCTCGATCCGGCCACGCTCGGCACCTCGGTCGCCGTGGCCCTGCTGCGGCAGGGCGCCCGCGAGATCATCGACGGCATCCCGCACTGACCGCCGCGCGGCCCTGACGCCGGATCAGGCGGTGCCTTCCTCCGCCTGGTCCCGCAGGAAGACGCTCACCTGGTGCGCCAGCCTGTCGCGCACGGCGCCCTGCTGGGCCCCGGCCGGCCCCTCGTGCGCGCCGATGCCGCCCGACCACAGCCGGCGGTCGGTCCACTCCTCCTCGACGCGCAGCTGGACCTGGACGTCCACCAGGCTCAGGGACGCCTCGGCGCCGGCCGCGTACAGCACGGCGGTGGCCCGGCGCAGCGGATAGACGTCGAAGCCCTCGATGAACTGCGAGTTGCGCCAGTCGATGAAGGCGCTCTCCCCGTCCGGGCCGATCCGTACGTCGATCTGGCCGTCCTCCAGGTGGACACCGAGGTGCCGGCTGCCGCGGTTCTCGACCGTCACGCGGAGGCAGAAGTACGTCAGCCCTTCGGCGGCGTCGTCACGGCCCCGGGGCGGCTCGGCCAGTTCCAGACGGTGGACGCGGACGCGCAGACCGGCATGCTCGTCGTACTCCTGCCAGTCCCCGACCACGTTCGGCTCGTACACGCTGCACCTCTCGACCTCTGGAAGCTGCTTCCTATCTGTGGTCCGAGCGCACTGTCAAATGAGCAGAATGCGCTGTGGCCTGGCAGTTCATCCCTTTTGATCGGTGATCAAGCCGTGCCCAGCGGTTATCCGGAGACAGTCGGAGAAAGCGCTTGCCGAAGCGTGCCGCACATCACTTTCCCGGGTGAAGATCAACGGGCCAGACGGCCCAGCAGGGCCGAGGCGGCGGTGACGCCGAGGGCGGCGGCCACGAGCAGCACCGCGAAGTCGGACGCCAGGTGGTGGGGTGTGCCGAGGAGGAGGCCGCGCAGGGCGTCCACCTCGTAGCTGAGCGGGTTGGCCCTGCTGGCGGCCTGGAGCCAGCCCGGCATCACGGACACCGGGTACAGGGCGTTGGAGCCGAAGAACAGCGGCATGGTGATCGCCTGCCCGAAGCCCATGAGGCGGTCGCGGCTGAGGACGATGCCGGCGATGGTCATCGACAGGCAGGAGAAGAAGGCCGAGCCGAGGACGACGATCGCGGCGACCGCGAGCAACTTGAGCGGGTTCCAGGTCAGGGCCACGCCGAGCAGGGCGGCGATGAGCAGGACGACGACGGCCTGGACGAGCGACTTCACGCCCGCCGCGAACGCCTTGCCGGTGATCAGCGCGGACCGCGGGGTCGGCGTGACCAGGAGCTTGTTCAGGATGCCGGCGTCGCGCTCCCAGATGATCTGGATGCCGTAGAAGATGGCGATGAACATCGCGGACTGGGCGATGATGCCGGGCGCCAGGTAGTCGACGTAGGGGATGCCGCCGGTGGGGATGGCCCTGATGCGGGTGAAGGTCTGGCCGAAGATCAGCAGCCAGAGGGCCGGCTGGACCGCCCGGGTGTACAGCTCGGTGCGGTCGTGGCGCAGCTTCTGGAGTTCGACCGCGCACATGGCGCCGACGCGGGCGGGCAGCAGCCGCCAGGCGGCGCGGGGCCGTGGGGGCTTCAGCAGCAGGTCGATGCCGTGGGCGGGGGCGGGGTCAGCCGACCCGGCGGGCGGTGCGGCGGGTGCTTCGGACATCGCGGAAATCTCCTGCCTCGTCGTCGAGACCGCTGCCCGCCACGTCCCGGAAGACGTCCTCCAGCGTGGGCAGCGCGCCCGGAGCCGCGCGGCGGCGTGCGCCGAGCCTCTCCCGGAGCTCGGCCGGGGTGCCGAGGGCCCGGATCCGGCCGCGGTGCATCAGGGCGACCCGGTCGCAGTACTGGTCGGCCTCGTCCATGTAGTGGGTGGTCACCAGCACGGTCATGCCGGTGGCCGCGCGCACGGCGCCGATGTGCTCCCACACGCCGGTGCGGGCGATCGGGTCGAGGCCGATGGTGGGCTCGTCCAGGATCAGCAGGCGCGGGGCGCTGACCAGGGCCTGCGCGAGTTCGAGCCGGCGGACCATGCCGCCGGAGTACGTGGCGGCCAGGCGGTCGGCGGCGTCGGCGAGGTCGACGGCGGCCAGGGCCTGGGCGACGCGCTCGGCGCGTTCCCGGCGGGGCACGTCGAAGACGCGGGCGAACAGGGCGACGTTCTCCCGCCCGGTGAGTCCGGCGTCGGCGGACAGCTGCTGCGGTACGTAGCCGAGCAGGCGGCGTACGGCCATGCGGTCCCCGGCGGCGTCGTGTCCGAAGACGCGGACCATGCCGGCGGGGACGGGCAGCAGGGTGGTGATGCAGCGGATGGCGGTAGTCTTGCCGGCGCCGTTGGGGCCGAGCAGGCCGAAGACCTCGCCCGGCCGGACGGTGAGGTCGAGTCCGTCCACGGCGCTGGTGTCGTCGAAGGCGTGGGCGAGGCCGGTGCAGGCCACGGCGTCGGCCTGCCGTCGGCCGGTGTCCCGGGTCATGACTCCTCGGCCTCCTCGTGCAGGGTGTCGGCCAGCTTGCGCAGGGCCGGGATCGCCGCGAGCAGCGCCTGCCGGTCGGCCTCGTCGAGGCCCGACACGTGCCGGCGCACGAGGGCCGCGCGGCGCCGTCGCCACTCGCGCAGCCGCGTCTCGGCGGCGGAGGTGGGCAGCAGCCGGGCGGCCCGCCGGTCGGCCGGGTCGGTCTCGCGGACCAGGTAGCCCGCCCGTGCCAGCTGGTTGACCAGGGTCGACACCGAGTTGGCCGCCAGACCGAGGTCCCTGGCCGCGTCGGAGATGCCGATGCCGGGCCGGGTGACGACCAGGCGCAGCAGTTCGGCCTCGGCGCCGCGCAGCCGGGGGTCGGGCATCTCGCGGCGCAGGCGCCGCCGGATCAGCCGCTGGACCCCGACGAGCGCGTCGGCCAGCTCTTCGGGGAAGGTCTCCGGCTCCATGCGCCGAGATTAGCTCTGCAACAGAGCTAATCGGTCCAAGGCGGGGTCAAGAGAAGTCAAGGGAGTACCGGGCGGTTGGGGAGAGGTGCTCGGAACCGCGGCGGAGCCAACGCGCCCCGAATGCCGTATTGTCTGAATTGTTTCGTTATATCCCTGCCCGGGAATGGGCAGTGAAGTGCTTCGGACAGGAGGCACGTCCGTGGGAGCCGGTCAGCCGGGCCCCGGTGTTCTCCGTGAGGTCCGACTCCGCGCATCCCATGGTGTCTGTCCATCCGGCACCTGCTCAGGGAGGTGCGCACCATGCGCAGCGCCGGCAGCACCCGAACGCACCCCCACGACGACGCCCCCGACACCGCCGAGGCGTTCGCCCGTCTCGCGCGGCTGCCCGAGGGGCCCGAGCGCAAGGCCCTGCGCGACGAGCTGGTCGAGGCCTGGCTGCCCATGGCGGAGCGGATCGCCGTCCGCTTCCGGGGCCGTGGCGAGGCCCTGGAGGACCTGTACCAGGTGGCGGCCCTCGGTCTCGTCAAGGCCGTCGACCACTACAACCCGGCACGCGGCAACGCCTTCGAGGCGTACGCCGTGCCGACGGTCACCGGCGAGATCAAGCGCCACTTCCGTGACCACATGTGGACGCTGCACGTGCCCCGCCGGGTCCAGGACCTGCGCAACCGGGTGCGGCACGCCGCCAAGGAGCTGTCGCAGACCACCCCGGGCCGCACCCCCACGGTCGCCGAGATCGCCGAGTACGCCCACCTCACCGAGGGCGAGGTACGCACCGGCATGGAGGCCCTGGAGTGCTTCTCCGCGCTGTCGCTGGAGGCGGAGATGCCCGGCACGGACGGCTACGCCCTCGGGGACGCGATCGGCGGCCCGGACCCGGCCTTCGACACCGTCGTCGACCGCGTGGCCGTCAAGCCCTGTCTGGAGGCCCTGCCGGAGCGCGAGCGCATCATCCTCTACCTGCGGTTCTTCAAGGGCATGACGCAGAGCCGCATCGCCGAGCAGCTCGGCATCTCGCAGATGCACGTCTCGCGGCTGCTCAGCAGCTGCTTCGCCCATCTGCGTGAGGAGCTGCTCACCGAGGCCCGGTGAGCGGGGGCCTGAGGGACCCGGCGCCGTCGGAGGGTCAGGCCTCCGGCGGCGCTCCCGGCAGCTCCGGCGGTGCGCCGGGGATCTGGGTCGGGCCGGCGCGGTCGAGGGCGTCCTCCAGCTCGGCCCGTATCTCCTCGGGCATCACGCCGGTACGCCCCCAGATGATGATCAGTTCCGCGACGTTGCGCAGTTTGATGTTGGTGTGCTGGGAGACCTCCTTCAGCACCGCCCACCCCTGGTCGGGCGAGACCCGGCCCAGCGCCACGACCATCCCGATCGCCTGGTCCACGACCGCGTGGGAGACGACCGCCTCCTTCAGCTGCTGGACTTCCGCCTGCAACGCGAAGATCCGCTCCGAGCCCCCGTCCGTGGGCATGGTCACCTCCGGGTCCGGTGCGCCGCTGCCCCCAAGGCATCACTGGGTGCTTGAGTGCCTTGACGCAGTGTCCGACCCATCCATCGTCGTCACTCGGACCGCCCCGTGCCACCGGGGCGGAGCGGGCCGGTCCTCGACGCCGTTTCGGCGCCGCCGCCGGGGTACTCGGCAGGCGCCCACAGCGGTTCCGGTTGGACACTGGTGTCATTCCTCCGGTGTCTGCCAGGACGAGATCAGGACGCGACTGCCATGAACCACGACATGCCCACCCCATCCCGCACGAAGGACGTCGTCTCATCACACTCCGTGTTCGGTGCGCCCTGCTGGGTGAGTCTGACCAGCCGGGACGTCAAGGCCACCGAGGAGTTCTACGGGGCCGTGCTGGGCTGGCAGTGGCGCCCGGCCAAGCTCGGCGACCGGTTCCGGATCGCGCTGGCGGACGGCTCGCCGGTGGCCGGCATCGCGGGGGTGGCGACCATGTGGCAGATGGCGGTGGCGTGGACGCCGTACTTCGCCGTGCGCAGCGCGGACGAGGCGGTCGCGCGGGTGCAGGAGCGCATGGGCACGGTCGCGGTCGGGCCGATCTCGCTGCCGCCCGGGCGGGCGGCGCTGCTGGCCGACCGGGACGGGGCGACGTTCGGGATCTGGGAGGGCGACCTCTTCACCGACTGGGAGACCTGGCGCAACGCGCAGCCGGCCTTCATCACGCTCCACACCCGGGACGCCTTCGACGCGGCCATCTTCTACGGCGAGGTCCTCGACTGGGCGTCGGAGCGGCCCGGCTGCTGCGAGGTCCACTACGAGGGCGGGGAGGTCGTGCTGCGCAGCCGCGGTGACGTGGTGGCGCGGATCGAGTCGGGGGCTCTGGAGGCGGCCCCGGATCCCACGATCCGGCCGCACTGGCAGGTCCACTTCACCGTCGAGGACGTGGAGGCCTGCACCCGCGCCGCGGAGCTGCACGGCGGCAGCGTGCTGTCCAAGGGCAGCGACGAGGCGGTGCTGCGCGACCACGACGGCGCCCAGTTCACGGTGACGGCCCGGCGCGATCGCTGACCAGGGTCTCCCGGGTGCCGTCACCCCGTCAGCCACCTCGCCCCGCGGCGCGACGCCCGCGACGGTCGTGACAGCAGGACCAGGCTGCGGGCGCCGACCGTCAGCCCCGTTCCCGCCTTGTGCTCCGACTCGTCGGGGGTGCCCTCCGGGTCGGCCGTGTCGATCAGGGCCGTCCAGCGCTCGCCGTAGGCGGCGTCCGGGAGGCGGAAGTCGACCGGCTCCCAGTGGCTGTTGAACAGCAGCAGGAACGAGTCGTCGAACACGGGACGCCCGCGCGGGTCCGGCTCGGCGATGGCGTCGCCGTTGAGGAAGACGCCGACGGAGTGCGCGTCGCCGCGCTGCCAGTCGTCGTCGGTCATCTCGGTGGCGTCCGGCGCCAGCCACACCAGGTCGGGCAGCGGCTGGTCGGCGCGGGTCGGGGTCTCGCCGAGGAAGAAACGGCGCCGGCGCAGCACGGGGTGGTCGGTGCGCAGCCGGATGACGTACCGGGTGAACTCCAGCAGGTCGCGCTGTTCCCCGGTGAGCCGCCAGTCGATCCAGGAGATCTCGTTGTCCTGGCAGTAGGCGTTGTTGTTGCCGCGCTGGGTGCGTCCGAGCTCGTCGCCGTGGCAGAGCATCGGGATGCCCTGGGACAGCAGCAGCGTGGCGAGGAAGTTGCGCTGCTGGCGGGTGCGCAGCTCCAGCACGGCCGGGTCGCGGGTCGCGCCCTCGGCGCCGCAGTTCCAGGACCGGTTGGTGCTCTCGCCGTCCTGGTTGTCCTCGCCGTTGGCGTCGTTGTGCTTGTCGTTGTAGGACACGAGGTCGCGCAGGGTGAAGCCGTCGTGCGCGGTGACGAAGTTGACGCTGGCGCGGGGCCGGCGCCTGCTGTGCGCGTACAGGTCCGAGGAGCCGGTCAGACGGGAGGCGAACTCGCCGAGGGTGTGGTCCTCGCCGCGCCAGAAGTCCCGGACCGCGTCGCGGTACATGCCGTTCCACTCCGACCACAGCGGCGGGAAGTTGCCCACCTGGTAGCCGCCCTCGCCGACGTCCCACGGCTCGGCGATCAGCTTGACGCGGCTGATCACCGGGTCCTGCTGGATGAGGTCGAAGAACGCCGACAGCCGGTCCACCTCGTGGAACTGCCGGGCCAGGGTCGCCGCGAGGTCGAAGCGGAAGCCGTCGACATGCATCTCGGTGACCCAGTACCGCAGCGAGTCCATGATCAGCTGCAGCACGTAGGGGTGGCGCATCAGCAGGCTGTTGCCGGTGCCGGTGGTGTCGTAGTAGTGCTCCCAGTCGCCGTCGACCAGGCGGTAGTACGAGGAGTTGTCGATGCCGCGGAAGGAGAGGGTGGGGCCCTTCTCGTTGCCCTCGGCGGTGTGGTTGTAGACCACGTCGAGGATCACCTCGAGCCCGGCCGCGTGCAGGGTCTTCACCATCTGCTTGAACTCGGCGACCTGCTGACCGCGCGTGCCGTGGGCGGCGTAGCCGTTGTGCGGTGCGAAGAAGCCGATCGTGTTGTAGCCCCAGTAGTTGGACAGGCCGCGGTCGTGCAGCACCCCGTCGTGGACGAACTGGTGGACCGGCATCAGCTCCACCGCCGTGACGCCCAGCGAGGTGAGGTGCTCGACGACCGCGGGGTGGGCCAGCCCGGCGTAGGTGCCGCGCAGTTCGGCGGGCACCTCGGGGTGGGTGCGGGTCAGGCCCTTGACGTGTGCCTCGTAGATCACCGTGTCGGCGTAGGGGCGGCAGGGCCGGGTGTCGTCGCCCCAGTCGAAGGCCGGGTCGGTCACCACGCCGAGCATGGTGTGCCCGGCGCTGTCGGCCGGGTCGGGGCCGTCCGGGTTCCGCTCGTAGAGCGAGGGGTGGTTGTCGATCTGCCCGTCCACCGCGCGGGCGTACGGGTCGAGGAGCAGCTTCGCCGGGTTGCAGCGGTGGCCGGCGGCCGGGGCCCACGGCCCGTGCACGCGGTAGCCGTAGCGCTGGCCGGGGCCGACGCCGGGGAGGTAGCCGTGCCACACGAAGCCGTCGACCTCGTTCAGGGGTACCTGGGTGTGCGTGCCGTCGTCGTCGACGAGGACCAGCTCGACGCGCTCGGCCACCTCGCTGAAGAGCGCGAAGTTGGTGCCCTCCCCGTCGTAGGCGGCGCCCAGCGGGTAGGGGCGCCCGCTCCACGCGGACACCCCTTTCCGTGTCTGCCGGCGCGTCACCGGGCCTCCTCCAGGACCTCGCCCGGCGTACTGGCGGGGCCGGCCAGCTGCGCGACGCGCACCTCGCGGGGCACCTCGAGGCCCTCCCGCTCCTGCGGGGCGGGCGCGGTCGGCACCAGCGGGACACGTTCGCCGGCGCGGGCGCGCTGCGAGAACCAGATGACCTTGCTGCCGGTCTCGGTGGCGCAGCAGCCCCAGCCGTCGCTCATCGCCGCGAGGTGCTCCAGGCAGCCGCGCAGCTCCTGATCCGGGCGCAGGGCGCGGTCGTTGTCCCCGATGGCGGTGATCAGATGCTGGCCGTTCCACCACATCTCGATCGACGTGTTCTTGTCCGTGGCGTGCTCGTCGATGGCCTTGAGCAGCATCTCGGCGCCGCCGCAGACGGGCTGGACCAGGTTGTCCAGGTCCCAGAACCTCAGGTGAGCGGCCAGAATGCGGCTGACCTGTCCCACCCGTTCCGGGCTGACTTCCACGTCGAGGTGGTAGTAGCAGGGCACTGCGGTCTTCATCGGTCGGCTCCTCACCGCGAAGCTCAGCTCCTCCTCGCTCCCGCGGTCTGCGGGACGAGCCCCGAACACGGAACGTGAGCACGTATCGCTTCTGAGTCACCCTCAGCCTGAAGGGGCTAGCCCGTTCGTGCAACACGAGCGCACGGTTGAGGCGGTGGAGCGCGCAAGTGAGCAGACTCTGAGGGCCTGGACAGCGCAGCCGAAACCCGACTGGTTGAAGCTCCAACAAGACGCTGCGTCGCCGCGCATGCACCATGTGTGAAGAACTCGATCGCCGTTACGGGTCCGTGTCGCTGTGCGCGCGGCCGCCGTCCGACCGTCGGGAGACCGTGTCCCTCGAGCCCGAAAGGTGATCGGCGCCATGCTGCTACCCGCCAAAGCCGAAGTCGCCCGGCAGTTGCGGCGTTACCGGGCCTGGGAACGCGTGATGCTCGCGGCACCGAACGACCGCACCGTGCGGGCCACGTTCGAGGACTCCGGCTACACGCTCTGCGTGCTGATGGGCAAGCGCTGCGCGCGGGAGGCGGCGGACGCGGCCGAGCGGTACCTGCGCACGAACGAGGTCACCTGTCTGGAGGAACAGGACGAACGGCCGCGTCCGGCCGCCGCCGTCGGACGAAGACCGCCGGCGGCGGAGCGCCGATCCCCGGCGGGAAGGTAACGGCCTTCGCGCACATCTTGTCCCCCGAACCGGGCCCCGGGCCCGGCTTCCGAGCACGGTGGAGGTGAGGACCATGAGTAGGACCCGGGCCATCGGCCGTATCCCGGTACGGGACGTCCGCCCGGCCGTGGAGAGCGGCAACCGGCCGGCCAAGGCGGTCGTGGGAGAGACGTTCGAGGTCACCGCCACCGTGTTCCGGGAGGGGCACGACGCGGTGGCCGCCAATGTCGTGCTGAAGGATCCCGAGGGCCGCCCCGGTCCGTGGACGCCCATGCGCGAGCTGGCCCCGGGCAGCGACCGCTGGGGCGCGGAGGTCACCGCGGACGCGGTCGGCCGCTGGACGTACCGGGTGGAGGCCTGGAGCGATCCGGTGGCCACCTGGCGTCACACGGCGGGCATAAAGGTCCCGGCCGGCATCGACCAGGGCCTGGTCCTGGAGGAGGGCGCCGACCTGTACGAGCGAGCGGCGGCCGGCGTGCCGAAGGAGGCCGGCCGCGGTGTGCTGCTCGAGGCGGCGCAGGCGCTGCGCGACGACACGCTGCCCCCGGCGTCCCGGCTGGCGGCGGCGTTGACGCCCGAGGTGGACGCGGTCCTGGCCCGCCATCCCCTGCGCGACCTGGTCACCACCTCCGAGCCCCTGCCCCTGCTGGTGGAGCGGGAGCGGGCGCTGTACGGCTCCTGGTACGAGTTCTTCCCCCGCTCCGAGGGCACCCCCGAGCG
>NZ_BMWC01000013.1 GCF_014651035.1 Streptomyces lomondensis | reverse complement strand
AGCCGCTCAACTATCCCCATACGACGGTCAACGAGCTACCGCCAATCAAGACACCGTCTAAGCCCGGAGAACTGACATGACGACGCTGGGCCGGCACTACCGCTGACGGCAACGACGGCGGACCGCAGCGGCATCCAGCAGCCCAGCAGGGTGCCGACGTAGACCGATCAAGTTGACCTGCCGAGGCTTGCCCGCATCTTCTAAGCAACCGCCTTGCCGGGCAAGCCGGTTCAGATGCCACCCGATCGTGCAGCAGATCCTGTTGTCGATGTCGAAGAGCGTCAGCACACGATGACGCTACCTGTCCTTCAGCTGCCTCAGAGTGACCAGCGCCGATCTCTCAAGACTTCCCTTCGACCTCACATCCGCGCCAAGACGACTCCCCTTCACGGACTGATGGCCAGCTGATCAGGGGACCAACCTCCCCACCCGTTACGGGACAACCTCAGGGCAGGTCGTATAGATCCTCTTCATCTAGATTATTCTCTTCATCCCCCTCCGGAACCAGCTCATCGAATGCTCGTAGTAGCGGGAAACCCACGTCTGGCTCGACTGCGGCGATATAGCATGCCCAGCCCAACAGGCGACGCCGATGCATCCCCTCGTCCTCGCCGCCGAACTCTTCCATATAGATGTCGTAACCGAATTTCGTTATGACATGCAAGATCCATCGCATCTTGCGCTTTACCTTACGCGGAATCCGCGGCCCGTCCGGTTCTCCGACATACAAGCCAGTGACGTATTGTGGACCTCCGCGGCGCATAAAAGCGGTCTTGCGCGTGCTTACCGACCAGCCAGCATCGTCAAGAATGCGAGCGATATCCGCTGAGTGACGGTCAGTGACGTCTCCAGAGAATGCCAGATCGTCCACATAGCGCGTAAACGACAGGCCCTCCGACTGTGCATACTCGGCAAGAGAGCGGTCTGTGCTGAGGAAGACCAAATTAGACAAGAGGGGCGACGTGCTAAGTCCGATTGGTAGCTTACCGCCGATAGTGACGAGGTTTACTGCAAGTTCCGCAGCCTTCTCTTCGTAACCTTGCTCTCGCAATGAAGCCTTTACTGTTGCGGCGTCAATTGACGGAAAGAAATCCTCGAGATCCATGCGCAATACGCACCCTTTTGCTAGGTGCTGACTGGCATTGCTGATCGTGGAACGCCCGCGAACAAATCCGTGAACATGGCCGGGAGCTTCATACGAGAACACGCCCGTAAAGCTCCGATTTAAATTCTTGCAAACGACATCAAATGGAAATATCGGCTCAAATACTTCTCGTATTCCGCCGTGCTTCTTGCGGTTTGTCCGCCGGACATAGAGCCGCCCGGCACCCGTAGGAAGGCTCGAGGATAGCCATTCTAGATTTTCCACAGATACGCCGGCTTGATCCGCCAAGTTGTTAACCGAGAATTCCACTGGCCCCCCTGTGGCGGAACGTCAAGAGGTAGGGTCGCACTCCCATGCAAGAGCTATCATGCAACGCACGCGAACTCGCGCACAAAGTTGACCGCAACCCTACCTCAGCAGTGATCCTACCACACATCAATGGAGAGGGTCCTTTCGACTAGAAATGCGGCCATACTCGAACGAATAGAGCGTAGAAATGAACGGTTCAATCTCGCGGAATGCTCTGTAAGGCCGACGACTCGCGTCTGTGGTGCGGTCCGCTAGGAGCCATCTACTTACGGCTGCCATGACGTAGTCGACGATGGCCGTGGACATGTAATCACGCTTAGCAACCATTGTAATATTCAGCCTCGGCAGCGGTGCAGCTTTGCTGATCTTTTCGCGTGCCTGCCTGACGACGCTATCGGGAAGTCTGCGAATTATCGACGCCATGCCTTCGCTCTGCTCTATGTAGCAAAGCAATTCGGGCTCACGGCGATGTCGGATCAATAGATCACTCAACAACTTCACATACATGAACTCAATTCGCTTGGATTCCGTGTCGCCAGGAACGCTCGTTCGATCCGTGACGACCATGTACGCCCTAAAGAAGATGGTTCGCATGAGCTCCAGAAATGGGCCGGAGACCTCTAGCGGATCGTTTGAGCTGTGAAAACCTTTCTTGCGAAATTCTTCGAAGCTGAGAAATCCGGCCAAGCTACTCCTCGCGAATAGACGTTTGTACAGATTCAGGATTTTTTCCTCTATATCATCTGCATCGTCACCCAGTTCAACCGCGCCCACGATCAGCGGCTGGGAGGGGTTTCCGTTTCCTGACTCGTCCATAAATAGCTTCACCGCAAATAGCCTTTCGTGAGGCCTGCCGCAACGCCGCCAAGCCGTCCGCGTCGCCGCGCTAACATCGACAGCCGCGGGAATTGCACGTTCATCCGAAACACGTTGACTCTACGTGGAGTAGGACAATTCCCCTGAGGTTGTCCCGTAGCTGATGGGGGGAGTGGTCTCAGCGGATGATCCGAAGTGGATCGAGCCGTTCAGCGGCTCACCGGCCCAGTACGGAACGGCCCCACGGTTCGCAGTGGGGGCCCTCCGTGCACCTCAGCCTCCATTGGTCCATCTCTGCTGAAGCCAAGTACTACCGGGCTTCAGCGAGCCGACGCAGAAAACGGTCGATCACACGCTCAAGCTCCACTCGGCTCTCAAGAGTCTCGACCGGCACGCGATCAACATAGGCGATACCCGAGTCGCGCATCAGATGTTCGCGGGTCACGTCAAGTGCTCGACGGGCGTTGTGATGAGGTCCGTCGATCTCAAGAATCCCGGCCCTACCTTTGTATGTGACTAGGAAGTCCGGCTCCCAAGTACGTTGCGCAATCCTGCCATTAGGCAGAGGGAAGATAGCGATCGTCTCCTCCGCTGGCAGCACACTCTCCTGCCGGTGCTTTAGCAGTCGGTATACGCGCTGCTCACCCTCATTGGTGAAGGCTAGGTTGTCCTCCAACCAGCGCTGCGGCGCCGGCTGCAGCCGACGAGCTTGGTTCGTGGGTCGTTCACCGTGCAGTTCACGCTGAACAAGCTCACGCCAACCAGGCCCCACAACAGGGAGCGTCTCCCTCACCCAAACCCAATTGACGTCGAGATTAAAACGATTCGAGACTTCTTGGCAAAATCCCTTGAGCTTCTCGATGAGGTCGTTCGTGAAGTGAGACTTATTCGCGGGGTCAACCTCAAGGATCAGATCCTTTTCGCGCCCTTGATCGTCCCATTCAAGCATCCAGCGTTCAACTTGCAACATGAGACGTGCCGTTGCTGCATCACCACGCCTGACGAGAAGTACAGACATGTACGCCACGAGCATCTCCGCCACGAGGGCATCCCTCTGCTTCTCAGACAGGCTCTTGTCCCGCAGCATCTCCTCATAGGAGAGCGAGCGACTCGAAGCCGCCGGGCGTGCGATGTCGTTCGTCAACAGACCCTCCCCTGTCAGTCGTAACGACCACGGTAGCTGTCGGCACTGACAATGAGTGGCGCTTGTCCTGCTAGACGCCTGGATCGGTGGACATGCCGTATCCCAGTCGTGCCCGGTTGGGCCAGACTCACGAGGAACAGCAGACACTCGCGGGGGTCGCCCAGTGGAACGGCCGCTGGCCATTGCACCTGTTCAGGGGCTAACCACCGAGGTGCAAGGGATGTACCTGCGATGCCTGGGGCGCTTCGCCGAACCGGCGCGTGGCGATGGAAGCGTCCTGGTCGGACGCCAGCCCCCGTGACAGGGCCAGCGCTCACATGCCTCCACGACCCTGCGACTGCACAGGAACGATCCCTGTCCGTGATCGAGTCGCACCACAAGCGCACCAGATCGAGCGGGGAACAGCGGGGAATCACGGGGAACATGAGCGCCGCCGACGAGGTCACAGCTCAGCCGTCCGGCCAGGTCAGGGCCAAAACCGGCCCCGAATGCTCGCAGCTTCCCAAGCTGAGGGCTCGGGCTGTGGTCACGGGCCGGCCGTTCGACGGCAACGGCAGCGTGGCTGAGGCCGGTGGGGGTGCAGCGAGGCATACGCGCGCCTGGTCGGTCAGTTGACTCGCCGTCGTAGCTGACTGTCGTCGGCTGAGGTTCAGACGGCCCATATCAAGGGCAGCAGGCGGAAGGGCTTGGAGCCCGTAGAGTGCGGGCGTCATCACATGAGGGAGGGGTCATGTTTGGCTTATCAGGGCAGAGGCTACAACAGGGCTTCGCCGAACTGGGGGACCTCACGGGCCGCACAGCGGACGAGATCATCGCCTCGGTTGGCGCGCCAATCAGCCAGAGCATGACGGGACCAGGACGGACCCTGCTCCAATGGCAAAGCGGCAGCTACCACATCGGCATCCTCTTCGAGCAGGGCCAGTTCGCAGGCATCATGAGCGAAGACTCTGGGCTGTTGCCCGGCGGAAGGGCACTGGCTCAAGGCTTTGCAAGCCTTGGCAACCTGGTCGGTCGCAGCAAAGATGAGATTGTCGCTGTGGTCGGGCCCTACTCCAGCTTCAGCGTGGCTGGGCCCCATCAGGTGCTACTGCAGTGGCAGAGCAATGTCTACCATATCGCTCTGCTGTTCGAAGGCGACGTGTGTGTCGGGATCACGCACGAGTTCGCGATCTAGCTTCTCTTTATCGCGAACCCCCGGGGCCATTCTCGGATGATCCGGTCAGGCTGACATCCAACGCTGACGTCAACGAGGCCGGACGGCGGCATACAGCAACATCCATGAGCGTTCGTCGGACCAGCCGAGAACGGCACTAGGAGCGGGCGTAGATCGAACTCCTAATGCGGTGCTCACGCACGAGCGCCCTCCCGGTCCGTCCTCGGGCCGTGGAAGGGCACTCAATGGGGACCAACGTCGACGGGTGTTCATAGGAGGTGGGGAGCGGTTTGCACAGCGGTCGCTCCTTAGCATGCCCCCAGCGGTCCCCTGATACGGGGACGCCCGTGACACCGCTCGCCCGGAGGCCAGCCAGCCTGAACTCCCACGCTCCCGCCCGCCTCAAACACTGGAGTGTCCCTCGTCGCGCGCCGCAGAGACACCTCCCTGACGGCGTAAGCCCGAGGGCCGGCGAGATATTCCGTGTCTCCTGCAGCTTGCACCTGAGATCATGTTCACCGTCGGGGTGACGAGCAATGCTCAAGACCTGTGGATCAGCCTCGGGTTGGACGCGAAAGGCGTACCTTCCCGATTGATCCTGTGATGGTCACCGAGTAGGCCCGCGTTCGCAGCGCGGGTCGGGAAGGCACGCCCGTGCTCAGCGTAGTAAATGCCGACGGCACCACCCCGAACGGCTCCCTGATCGACGAGATTGTCCGTGAGGGGGCGAGGAGGATGCTCGCCGCCGCCCTGGAAGCCGAAGTCAATGCGTACATAGCCGAGTTGGCTGATCAGCGGGACGAGGCGGGCCGTCGTCTGGTGGTGCGCAACGGCTATCACCAGCCCCGGTCGGTGACCACGGCCGCCGGGGCGGTGGAGGTGAAGGCCCCGCGGGTGAACGACAAGCGCATCGAGGAGACCACCGGGGAGCGAAAGCGCTTCTCCTCGGCGATCCTGCACCCCTGGGCACGGAAGTCCCCGAAGATCAGCGAGGTGCTGCCGCTGCTCTATCTGCACGGCCTGTCCTCCGGCGACTTCGTGCCCGCGCTGGAGCAGTTCCTGGGCAGCTCGGCCGGTCTCTCGCCGGCCACCGTCACCCGCCTCACCACCCAGTGGCAGGCCGACCACAAGGCATTCGGCGAGCGCGACCTGGCCGGATCCGACTACGTCTACGTGTGGGCCGACGGCATCCACCTGCGTATTCGCCTGGCTGAGGCGAAGTCCTGCGTCCTGGTGCTGATGGGTGTGCGCGCGGACGGCACCAAGGAGCTGATCGCGATGGCCGACGGCTACCGCGAGTCCGCCGAGTCCTGGGCCGACCTGCTGCGTGACTGCTCCCGCCGCGGCATGCGTGCGCCCGTGCTCGCGGTCGGTGACGGCGCGCTCGGCTTCTGGAAGGCCCTGGCCGAGGTGTTCCCCGAAGCCCGGCACCAGAGGTGCTGGGTTCACAAAACGGCCAATGTGGTCAATGCCCTGCCGAAGTCGGCCCAGCCAGGTGCCCGCAAGGCCCTGCAGGACATCTACAACGCCGAGGATCGCGAGCACGCGCTCAAGGCGGTCACCGCCTTCGAGCATGCCTACGGCGCGAAGTGGCCCAAGGCGGTGAAGAAGATCACCGACGACGTCGAGGAGCTGCTGGCGTTCTACGACTTTCCCGCAGAGCACTGGATTCACCTGCGCACGACCAATCCGATCGAGTCGACATTCGCGACGGTCCGGCTGCGGACGAAGGTCACCCGGGGCGCCGGCAGCGCGGCCGCAGCCCTCGCGATGGTCTTCAAGCTGGTCGAGTCCGCACAGGCTCGCTGGCGGGCGGTGAACGCTCCCCACCTTGTCGCCCTCGTGAGGGCCGGAGCCCGCTTCGAACGCGGCCGGCTCGTCGAGCGCCCCGAGGCGGTGGTCGCGTGAACCGGCCCGCGATCCTGATCGACATCGGCGGTGTCCTCGTCCCGGACCACCTGACCGCAGCCGCTGCGGAGTGGAGCACCCGACTCGGGATATCCCCGCACGCCTTCCTGGCCGCGCTGTTCGGCGGGAACGACGACCAGGTACTCATCGGCCGCACCACCGAGGAAGCCTGGTGGAGCGTCGTCCGACACCGGCTCGGCGTCAGCCCCGAGTTGATCGACACGATCCGGTCCGATCTGGCATCCAGGGAGACCTGGGACGCCGCTTTCGTGGAGGCCCTGCGCAGTCTCCGCGGCTCGGCGAAGACCGCCATCGTCAGCAACGCCTGGCCGCAGATGCGCACCAGAATGGCGAACGTCGGCCTCCTCGACATGGTCGACGTCGTCGTCTTGTCCTGCGAGGTCGGATACGCCAAGCCCGACCCCCGCATCTACACCACGGCCCTCCAGCGCGTGGGGGCCGTCCCTCATCAGACACTCTTCATCGACGACACCCCAGGACACGTCGCGATCGCGAGGTCACTCGGCATGGCCGGTCACGTGCACACAAGTACCGAGGACACCATTGCCCGGATCCAGGAATTCCTGCAGCCGCGGGACTGAGACAGGCCGCCGTCCGCACCAACCGAGCCACCATCCACAACTCTTGACAATTACTCTCGGGTGACTGATACGACAAGGACATGTCTTGATCATCTTGGATACGTGCATCTTGCGCGGATGCGGTCTAGGCAGCAGCAGCGCAGATCTCCTGCGCACGATCCGTGGGTCGGGTATCGAACGGGTGGCAGTCCCTTCGGTTGCCATGGAGGAACTTGCGGCACAACACGCCGTGAAGTACGACAAACAGTATGAATCTGCCGCAGCCGCCTTGGAATCCCTCAGGAAACTCACTCCCTGGTCTGGGGTTCCGGAGCTTGGAGAATGTGACCTCGATCGCGTGCGCGAGCACTGGCGCAGGGAGTACGGATCGATCGTCGAGGTCATTCCGACGAGCGAGGGGGCCCTCCGTGAGGCTGCCTTCCGGGAAGCCAACGGGCTTGCGCCGTCGAAGATCGCCTCCAGCGGCAGCAAGTCAGTGAAGACCGGTTACCGCGATGTCGCCATCTGGATGTCAGCCATCGAATACGCGCGGCAGCACCCGCAGGAGACCGTCTACTTCGTCAGTTCGAACACCGAGGACTTCGGCGATGGCACCTCCTACCGTCATCCGATGTCGAATGATGTCGAGGGCCTGGGCGGCCGTTTCGTGCACCTAACTTCGCTGGACCAAGTCGTAGCGAGGTTCACTCAGCCTGCCGAGGTCGATGATCAGCAGGTGCAGGCTGCTCTCGCTCGTTCTACCTCACTAGTCGCCGAAGCTGCTTTTGCGGACGACGACATGAACAAGAGCCTGCGATCGGGTGGGTTTGAGTGCACCCTCTCTAGCCGCCACCTGCTCGGCGAAGACGAGTTGGCTGGGCGAGCGCTGGCGTGGGTGAGACCGCCTGACGGGGTCAGGGTTGGCCCTCTTCGGGACGTGCATGTCTACCGGATCGGTGATCGTGAGTGGTCTATCGCGACGGTCCGCTGGCACCTGGCTGGACCAGCAGTTCTCGAACCTGGGCAGGATTTCGTCCAGTGGAGGAGTCACAACGAAACTGCCACCATCGGTTGCAGTTGGGAGACCAGGGTGCTTTGCACTCTCGACGAAGACGATTCCCGCCTGGTATTCCTGAGGAGTTCGAGTCCCCGAGCGCTATCGCCAGAGGAGTTCGAGCAGCTCTCGGCCGATGACACGATGACCGTCGACTCGATCCAACGTGCGCTGGAGAGAGTCCTTTACGCCGGCGCCAGGGAGAGCAGCCCGCAGGGGATCCAGTGGCAGATGCTGGTGCCCAAACAGGGAACAAGCTATTTGGAAAGCCTACTTGCCGAAGCAAGACAACAGTACCGAACAGGAAGACCCTGGTTGGTCTGGAGCAGCACGGATAGCAGTCGTTAGTCGGCGACAGTGAGTTCCCCGCGAGAGCCGAAGACATGCGCGCTAGCCGCCCGCTGCTGAGGTCGATTGACAGAGCCGGTACCGGATGCCCGGGCTGCGTGTCTACTGAGTGACAACGCCGACGAACAGGGGCGGACAACCGCGCACGCCTACAGACCATCGCAGCAGGGCCAGGCACTGACTCGCCCCTGCTGCAGCACCCATTTAAGTTGCTTCGGGACGAAGAAGTCGCTCCCTACAGAAGCCGAGGAACAAATCGGTAATCAGGTGGCCAGGAAGTCTCGTAGCTCTCACGATGAGTGCATGGACCGGTTGCAGCGCAGCGCTTGGCGGTATGTGGCGGAGGTACTCCCACCCGAGGAACTCCCGATGCTTGCTGCTCATGCACTCGTCGACGGGCGTGATTCCCCCGCCCTGCGCGAGCTGGCCGGCCTGCCACGCAGGAGCGACGAGACTGAGATCCGTGAACTGTACGTCCAGGCCTTGGACGAACTCGGCGTACCCCTTCCCGACGAGGAGACAGCTGGCCGCTGGCTCCTCGTGAGCCTCGCGGTCGGTCTTGCGAATGCCGAGCTGAGCCCCAAGGACGTGGCCGACCGGCTGTCGATGACGGTCGCGGCTCGCACCCCGGAGGAGACACGGTTCCTCTCAGGCGGCCAATGAGTGGGCCGCGGTCCTGAGACCGTTCTCCCATTCCGGGCGTTCGTCCGCGCCCATCCATTCGCTGTAGTCCGCTGCGATGGGTACAGCAGTGAGACCGCAGGAGGCAACTAACGTGCAGCAAGCGGTGCTGATCTCAGCTATCGCCAGTTTGATCAACAGCGCTGACAGGCGTCGCAGTCTTGTTGCTGCACAATTTCTGACCCCCGGCACCGTGCCCCTGGCGTGCCCGTCCGAAGGGCAAGCCAGGGGAAGCCACGGGGAACACCGGTCACGGCTCAGCGAACGGCCAGGTCAACGCCCTGCCAGGTAAGGCGGGGTCCGCATACGCGATCTTCCAAGCTGGTGCTCCATGACCCGGGCCGCAAGGTTCGCCGGGTCATGGAGACTCCGCCAGCCGCTCGGTCAATGGGCGACGTCACTGTCCAGCGCCGTTTCGTCTGGGCTCCTCTCATGAGACCCATCTGACCCACTGCCACCACTCCCCGCATCTCGGGGGAACCTCAGAGCGATCGAACTCCTAAAGCAGTGCTCACCAATCTCAGTCCCACCGTGGGCGTGCCGAATGCCCGCCGGACGAGAACAGGGAGCCCCGGGTCGCCTCCGAGGCTCCCTGCCGCACTACACGCGGCTCCCGTTCAGTCCCCCTTCGGGTGCCCAGGCGTGACGGGTCTACGTCCGCGGCTGGTTGCCACACGTAGCACGTCCCGCAGTGCGCTGGCCAGCTGGGCGGCGAGAAGGTGCAACTCCTCCGCGTCTTCCATGTCGTCGTCGAGTACCCGAAGTGCATGCTCCAGCAGTTGGGATGCCACTCCGAGTTGGAAGGCCTCGATGTGGTCCGCCAGGCGAGACACGTAGCCGCCTCGGTCATCGGCGCTCAGGTAGCACGGCTTGCCGTCCGACCCAACCCATGGGAGCAGTCTCAGTTCATCCCGTGTCGTCATCCCTGCGCTGCCCCCTCCGTGGCCTCGATGTTGGTCGCCGGCGTACGGCTGGATGCCGAACTGCTCTCCGCGTCACCTCGGAGCCGAGACGGGGCAGTTGCCGAGTGACACAGGCAGCCACAGGCCTCGTAGATCAAGGGGAGGTCGACCGGCGCCGAATCCGGGGTGGACTCCGCGCAGGCCTGATGCGTGCCGATCTGGCAAGCAGCCGAGCGGTAAGAGGTGGCCGAGGTAGCCGGGCCGAGAGGCTGCCGCTGCGAGGACGTCACTGAGCCCCCAGGAGTGTCGACCAGGCGTCGCTCGGCAAGTAGGGGGCAATGACGACCGTCCGGCGCCGTCGGACCGGCTCTTCTTCCACCAGCATGTACGGACGGACGAGTGCAACGTCCTCGCCTCTGAGCGAGTGCCGGTGACCCGGCTTGTCGACGGCCTGCGCCAGGACGACTGTCGGCTCGTCAACGTATGCCGGGGAAGCAGGGGCGATCGGCGGCCGGGAAGCCCGTAAGGTGCGGCGGTGCCTGCCCTTGGGGGCATGCCGCGCTCTGGTGAGAGTCACGGCACGGCGGATACGGTTGAGCACGCTGGTCAGCTCCTATCGCTGATGGCTCGGTCCCCCGACATCGCCCGTCGCGGGGACCGCTTTGCGTACGACCGCCCAGAGGGTGCGGCCGTTGATGCTGGTGGCGAGGAGCCCGAACCGATCGGCCTCGGCCACCGCTTCCAGCACCTCCCGCCATAAGTCGGCGGAGAGCGACTCCGGTACTGCCGCTTCGACCGACGTGTGCCGGTCGTGCTCCTCCACACGCACGGGAAGCCCGAGGTCGGACAGCCGGGCAGCGATGGCTGCCGCGCGAACTCCCGAAGCGGGCACAGGGCAGCCTCCATCACCGACGATCACTTTAAGTGAAGCTAGTTAACTAGATTAGGGCTAGTGGACTAGATTTTCCATATGCCTGAGCAGCCGCCGTACCTCCGCATCGCCGACGAACTCCGGCGACGGATCGCGGAACACGAGTGGGAGCCGGGAGATCGGCTCCCCTCCCGTGCCCAGATCGGCCAGGAGTGCGGCGTGGGCGAGAACGTGGTTCGCCGGGCACAGGAGCTGCTGATTTCCCAGGGTGTCCTGGAGGGCCGCGCCGGTTCCGGCACGTACGTCGCCGAGCCCCGGCAACGGGTACGGATCGTGCGGTCGTCGGCTCGCGAGCAGCCCGACGGGTCGCCGTTCCGAGCGGACATGAAGGCCATGGGCAAGCAGGGCGACTGGGAGAGCCGGACCGACGCCAAGGTGCCAGCCCCGGCCGACATCGCGGCCCGGCTGGGCATCACCGAGGGCGATCTGTGTGTCAGGACGTCGTACGAGTTCCTCGCCGACGGCAGGCCGGTGCAGCTGTCGACGAGCTGGGAGCCCTACGACCTCACCGCCGGCACTCTTGTCGTCCTCCCCGAGGGAGGGCCGCACGCCGGGGCGGGAGTCGTGAACCGCATGGCGGCGATCGGCGTCACCGTCAGCCATGCCGTGGAGCAGCCGGAGCCACGACAGGCCACCGCCGAGGAGGCCTCACTTCTGGGCATCCAGAAGGCGGCACTCGTCACGCACATCCGGCGGACGTACTACAGCGACGACGGGCGGCCCGTGGAGACGGCGGACATCGTGGTGCCCGCGGCTCACTGCGAGATCGTCTACGAGATCCCGATCAACCGATAGGCGTACCGGCCCCGAGTTGCCCGCCAACGGCGGCTGGAGCTTCTTCGTACGGGCCTTGGCAGCTGCGGCCGTCTAGGAGTAATCCGGGGTCCGTGTCGAAGTTGTCGCAAGAGAGAGCTGTCACCAGCTATAAGCCCAGCTCAAAGGCCAACGATGGGCGAGTCGACCGAGCGCCTTCTAGGCGCTTGGCCTATTCACGGCCGACGAACCCATGACACGACAGCAGCCCGACCGATGCCGCTGTGTGACTCGGGGGGATGCGCGCGCCGACCAGCTGGCTCCGTTCGAAAGAGCAGGACACAAAGACAGCACCGATCACGAAACACCCGGTGACGTCCGGCATGCCCCTGCTCTTCGAGGAAGATTTCAAGCGGACTTGTCGGCGCTAGGCCGGCAAGGAAGTCGGAAGGGGCGAGACCACCAACAGGTGGTAGACCTCCCGGGCAGCGTAGCGTTTGAGGCATCGGACGATTTCGCGTTGGGTCTTGCCCTTCTTGATGCGGCGTTCGTAGTAGTCCCTGGGTGCGCGGGTCGAAGCGCAGGCGGGTCTGTACGATCCGGTGTAGGGCCTGCCGGTCGCCGCCACGGTTGAGGCGACGGTACTGCCGACTGGCCGAGGGCCGCTCGACAGGGCTGACCCCGCACAGCGCGGCGAAGGACGCCTCATTGCCCAGGCATTCCGGGTTGTCCCCGATCGTGATCAGCAAAGTGACGGCCGTGTCCGGACCGATGAACCGCTCCGGGTCTGATGGAGGCTCGATTCCCCGAGAGGATCGAGTCATGGCACGTCCGTCCCCCTACCCGCCCGAGCTTCGTGAGCGTGCGGTGCGCATGGTTGCGGAGGCAGCGTCGGCTCTCTTCGCGGCCGAGCTCGACCGGCCGTCGAAGCGCTCGTAGCGTTCATCGACGCACACCGCCAGGTGTTCGGAGTCGAGCCGATCTGCCGGGTTCTGACCAGCCACGGACTGAAGATCGCGACGAGCACCTACTTCAAGAGAGCCAAACTGGTCGTCGACGCCCTGGACATGGCTCTGTGGCGCCGCGACCGTGCCGGAACTCCGGCTGGACCGGGCCTGGTTCACCATTCGGATGCAGGCAGTCAGTACACGTCGTTCCAGATCGGCCTCTACAAAACGGAGCTGATCAAACCGCGCAAGCCCTGGCACGGACTGGCCGACGTCGAACTGGCCACCGCGGAATGGGTCGACTGGTTCAACAACCAGCGCCTCCACACGGCGATCGGAGACATCCCGCCCACGAGCAAGAGACCAACTACTACGCTCAACACCAGCCCCAACCGGCGGCTGGAGTCAACGCATAGAGCCTCCAACGATCCCGGAGCGGTTCACCCGGGCAACGACGGTTCCGACGGGACGGGCCGCGCCAACCGTGTCGTACACCGTCGTCGTGCTCGTCCCAGCAAGCCGCCGTGCCGCAGGGCGAGCGGCCGGCTTCCTTGCCGCACTTCGCCGACACCTGGCGGGAGTTGGCGGTCGTAGTACGCGACCGTCCCGTCCTCTCGCCGGCCGCATCGTGCACCGGTCAGACGAGGTCGCATCGCTGTGGCCGCCGCTGCCGCCTGCGCCGCGGGCAGCCTGCTGGTCTTCGCCGCCCCTGCGGAAGCAGCCACCTCCAAGAACATCATGCTGACGAGCGTGCCTGCCGGAACCGGCAGCGTGCATCTGTCGTGGGCACCCGGGTGGACCTGGGTTGGCGAGCCTCTTGGCTGCTTCAGGGTGCAAGCTGGACGGGACACCTCGACGGGGAGGTGGGTGCAGGACGGCGTCGTCACCGTTCACTCGTTCAGTGACTCTACGTGTAGTGATCACGCGTGGCGGACCACCGCCCATCGAGAACTGGGCGGGAATCACTCCAACTGGTGGGTGGATGTGCCGTAACAGCGGTACACCAGCGGGTCTTGCATCCGCCCCGGTCGGGCGGCGCATGCCGCTCCGGCCACCCTCCACATGAGACCCTTCCGTCTCGTTTCGTCGGCGTGCTGCCGAGTCCACGCCCCGTACGTGACCCCACCGGCCTGGCAGGAAGCGGTGCGGTGCAGTGGAAGCGGATGCGCACCGGCAATAAGCGTGTGAGGCGGCAACGCCCGCGTACACCCGCGCTCTTCACAGGCGGAGCGCCCGGCGGCTCCGATCGGACCCGCCGGGCGCTCCACTCAAGGCCGGCGGGGTCCGGCCTCGAACAGCACGAACCGGGGCGTCCGCGTGGCATATGACTGCGTCGCCCCGTCGCCGTGAGGCGCGGGGCATGCTTACTCGCCCTTCAGCCGACGGGCCAGCTCGTCATCCACGTCGACCTTGCGTGACCGTCGCCGCGACCTCCACCTCCCGGGCCGGCGAATGGGATCGCGGTGATCTCCTCCTGCGGCGTGATGGGGGTCACGACCTGCTGGCCCACTCGTCGACTCGGTCATCCGAGGTCCAGCTCGTCCTTCCGTCCGGCGGTGTCAGGATCGCTCCGCTCCGGGGACGCCTGGCGGCTGGTCAGGTCGGTGATCACGTAGACCGTCTCCCGGCACCGTTTGCCGGCCTTGGTGTCGGTGCGGTGGCGTACGACCTTGGCGACCTGGGCGGCATGCGGGAAGTCGACGCCAAGGTCGGTGACGGTCAGAGCCTGAACGACCCGGGTCTCCAGGCGGCCGTGTCCGGTGGTGCGGTCGTAGAACTTAGTCCCCGGCCTGCTGTTCCTCGTCATCACCGACACCCGCGGACGGCTGATCTGGATCTCCGCCGCCCGCCCCGGGCGGTCCTCCGAGATCACCACAGCCCGCCACAACGGCATCACCCGACATCTCCGCGAGGCCGGACTCGGCGCCATCGCCGACCTCGGCTTCACCGGCCTGGACGACGACCCCGACAACCCAGTGATCATCACCGGCTTCAAGGCCGCCCGCACCAAGCCCCTCACCACGGCGAAGAAGCAGGTCAACAAGTTGATCGCCGCCGAGCGCGCCGCCTGCGAACACGCCTTCGCCCACCGCAAGAACTGGCGCATCCTGACCAAGCTCCGTCTGGACGCCCGGCACGCCACCACCCTCCTGCGGGCCCTCCTCGTCCTCACCAACCTTGAGATCACCCGCTGACAGATGATCTACAGCCCGGACAGCCAGCCCCAGCGTGGCTGTCACCAGCCGCCCCACAGCGCGGCGGCCGCGTGACCGACGAGGAAGAGGCCCACGGCCGCCACGAAGCCCGGGATTGCGAGGATGAGGAGCATGGCGAGCGTGCCCAGGAGGCTGACGCCCACCCTTGCGTCGCCCGGCCGCGCGGGGTCGTAAGTGACCTCGATCGGGTCCGTGCCACTGCCGGTCGTCTGGTACGTGTAGTTCTGGCCGGTAGCCGTCGTGTACGTGTACACCCGCCACTTGTTGGTGTAATGCGAGAACTGGGCCACGACGGTGATGCCACGCCGTTTCAGCCGCCAATCCTCCACGCTCGCCCGGCCCCCGGCGTAGATCATGAAACACCCGGCGTACAGCGCGACCGAGCCGCCGAGCAGTGCGGCCACCTGTTCCCCGCCCCCGGTCACGCCCACGGCCGCCATCAGCCCGGCATAGAACAGGGCACCCACCGCGGCAACCGGTCTGCGCCCGGAGAACCACCCCCGGTCCCGGCCGGTCAGCGGACGCACGTCCACCAGCGACAGACCGTCCATGGGTTCGGCGTCAGGGTCGAGCGTCGCCAACAGCCGGCCCACCGCCTGCCCGAACGCGTCCGCGCCCGCCTCGGAGACCCCCTCGACGCGGTAGACCACCGGCTCGGCTCCGCCCAGCAGTTCGATCTCGACGGCGCGTCCCTCCGCCCGTACCTCCGCCATCGCTTCCACAGGTATGCGGAGCTCCTCGGCGGAGCTCCTCAGCACCACCATCTGACCCTCCAGGCGGAGCGCCGTACGCCCCTTTCCGCGCAGAACCAGTGCGGCAGCCGTCGTCGCCATCCCCGCAACTCCCCCCTCGACAGCCCTCGACGGGCTCGTCCCCAACAGCGCGGCATCCACACTGACAGACGATCTTGGGCGCAGGCAACCGCCCGCGACCAGTGCGAGTACGAGACCGCTGACTCACACCAGCCCCGATGACCTGCGGGTTCGAAGTTGGAAGAGGCTCAGTGGATGGAGGCGACGGCAGGCGCGCACATACGGTTCAAGAACCGCGCGACGGGGCTGTACACCGACGGCATGAACCTCGGCACCGAATCGACGTCGGGCAGCCTCCCGCACGCGCACCTGGACGACCACGGCCGTCGACCGACGGGCGTGGTCGTTCCTCCGAGCCTGGTCACGGCGTCCCTTGGTTTCTTCCGGGACATCTGACCAACAGGACTCAGTGGATCTGCGCTCAGCGTCGCCTGCCCTCGGCGCCCATCGATGTTCGCCACCGAGACAGGGTCTGATCTGCCCGACAAAGCGCCTGACGCCCCATCAGAACGAGCGTCACGAGCGTCATTTCAGCGTCAAGGTATCGCCGGTAACGCCCACACCGCACATAATGCACACGGGTAAAACCGCAGGTCAGGAGCCCTTAGCCGCCGGTTCAAGGATGGCGACGCACTCCACATGATGCGTCATCGCAAACATGTAAAGCCAAAACAGGTTGAAGAAAACAGCAGGTCAGCGGCTTGCGAGACACAAAACGGGCTCAAGATCAATGTGCGTTACGTGCACTACGGGCGCTTCGTGCGGCCTCTGACGCACGCCCGAAACGGCATCCGAGGCCCCGCACCGCCAAGAATCTCGCTGTTTAGCATCCGAAATGCCATACTTGTGTCATGGCTGACGATGACACCGACTTCCCTCCCGGCGATGGCCCCAGCAGTGGTATCTCGGTCTCCCTGACCGCGGGCACTCTGCAGGCGATCCGTGAGCGGGTCGGCAAGCGGGGCGTTTCCGCGTACCTGGAGAAGGCCGCGCAGCGGCAGATCGAGCGCGACAACCTGGACGAGCTGATCGCCGAGTTCGACAAGACCCACGGCCCCGCCGACCCGGAAGCTGTGGCCGCCAAGCGGGCCAAGCTCACCGGCAGCGCCTCCTCCGACGCCGGGGCGGCCGCGTGAGCGGCGCCCTGGTCCTGGACAGCGAGGGCCTTGCCAAGGCCGTCCAACGCGACCGAGAGGTCCACGAGTGGCTCACCGCCGCCCGCGACGCCGACCTTCCGGTGATCACCTCCGCCGCGGTGCTCGTCGAGGTGATCCACCCCAGGATCAACGACGCCGCCCTGAAGTGGACGCTGTCCCGACTGCGGGTCGAGCCGGTCACCCAGGCCCTGGCCCAGTCCGCCGCCGCCCTGCTACGTGCGGCCGGGCTGCACGGGCACAAGTACGCCATCGACGCCATGCTCTGCGCCACCGCCCTCGCCCAACCGGGCCGCGTCACGATCCTGACCTCCGACGTCGAAGACATCACCACGCTCACCGCCGAGCATTCACGGGTGACCGTCGAGAAGGTCTGATCCGAGCCTGGCGCACCGGCCGCAAGCCTGCCGCGTCGATACACAGCGCGGCCGCTCCGCAAGCCGAACGAGAGCCACATCATCAGCGGAAAGCCGCGAAGAAGCTGCGGCTGGGGAGAAGTGATGCGAGCGATCTCGCCACCTTCCCTCCACAGGCCCTCCGTCCTGGCCTTTCCGACATCCATGCACGCTGGGGGAGGATCCGAGGAGAACCACGGCTGCCAGCAGTGCCGCACGCGTACAGCCCGCGGCGCCACGGACAGCGCGGCGCCACCGCCACATCCGCATCAGCGTTCCATCTGTGAATCCGCTTTCCTGAGGCCGCCTGAGAGAATCTCCTCCAGCATTCGATCAAGCGCAGTGTCGATCTCTTCACGGCAGGACTCCTCGGCGGAGTGTGTCCTGGCGACGATGTCACGCAGATCGATCGATGCCGCCCTGATGACGCACCAGGCCTCACGTGATACGAGTTCGATATCCGTCTCGTCCTCACCGTGCGGCCGAACATGCACATCGCCCTCTCCTGACGGGAGGATGAGACCGGTGGCAAGGAGGTCTCTACTGAATACCCAGATGGCAACAGGTGCTTCCTGTTCGGCAATGCGTATTTCCATCCGAATCGCCAACGGATCATCGACGGAACACCTGACACACAAGGCCACCTCGCACCCTTCGCACTCCGCCGTTCTCAAAATTGCGTTGATGGTCTTTTCCAGGGGAAGCTGCATGTCGTTTTCCTTTCGATGCCATTCGAACGTAAGGTCAGTTCGAGTGGCGGCAGGCATCCCCGCGCATGTGTTCTTGACCTCCGGTGCACACTTCGAGAGTCGAGGCGGGGCCGGCCCTGCGCAGGACGCGCCGCCTCGTGCCGAGTGGTCAGCTTGTCGCCTGTACCGCGGCTCTGATCAGATCGGCGACCTTCTTGGGCTGGGAGAGGGTAACGGCGCGGGAGGCGTCCGGGAGCTCGACGATCACGGCTCCGGCCCGCTGGGCTCCGAAGCGCTGCACGTCCGGGTTGATCGCGCGGTCGGCCCCGGCCACCACGGCCCAGGAGGGCTGCGTCCGCCACGCGGCGACCGAGGTCGTCTCGGTGTAGGCGGCAACGGCGAAAGGGCGTTGGGCCGCTGCCAGCACCCCGGCGATGTCCTCGGGCACGTCGGCGCGAAGTCGGAGTGGAACGCGGCTTGGTCGATGCTGACCTCGACGGCGGATTCGTCGTCGAGGAGCGGGTACGTTCACTCATTCAGGTGGCTCATCAGGGGGCTTCGGGGAAGCGCCCCCTGCAGTTCGCCGAGGCTCTCGCGCTCGTGCGGTACGTATGCCGCCACGTAGACGAGCCCGACGACGTTCTCCGCGGCACCGGCCACGGTGATCAGGGCACCGCCGTAGGTGTGTCCGACGAGCAGAACGGGGCCGCCGATCTGGGAGACCAGGGAGGCGATGGAGGCGGCGGAGGCCAGGCCGCGCAAGGGGTTGGCCGGTGCGATGACCGGAATGCCGCGGCTCCGTAGCTCCGAGCTGACGCCGATCCAGGCCGCCGCGTCGGCGAAACGCGCCGTGGACGAGGACGACGGTCACCGCGTCGGGCGCGGCCGCGGAGGCCGGCCACGGCGGGACCGGCGCGAAGTTGTGAGGCATGAGAATCGGTCCTCGGCGATCTGTGCCATCGCCTCCCCCCCTGAGCGGCCCAGGGGCACCTCGTGCGCACCGGCCTGACGGATCCGGTCCAGGGTCGTGCGTACGCCTGTCGGCACGTCTCCCTCACGCACGGCCACCAGCCACAGGTCGGGTAGAACGGAAGCCTGGCCACGACCGTGTTGAAGGTAAGCCGGGTGAGGTCGTCGCACCACTGGAGATCGTCGAGGACGATGACAGGGAGCCGCTGAGGGCCGCGTCCCGCAGACGGTCCCCCAGTTCCTGAAGGAGTCGGAACCACCGGCCCGGCGTGGTGGCGAGGTTCCGCAGACGGGCGGCGTCCCGCAGGGGCGTCCCATCGGAGAGCAGCCCGCCGAAGAGCGGGCCGAGCACTGACGATTGCGCGTCGGGGTCCGCGGCTCCTTGGAACAACACGTGTAACCCGCGTCGCGGCGCGGTCTCCGCCACCTCGCTCAGAATGGTGGTCCTGCCGCTGCCCGCGGGGCCGTCGACGAGGACGATTCCCCCTCGCGGCGGGCCAGCGCGTCGATGCGCGCTTCGGTGAACGCCAGTTCCGCCGCCCTGCCGCGAACCGTCGCCCGTACGCCGTCGAAGTCCTCGCAAGAGGGGCGTGTGGTCGATCGGTTCACACTCCAGCATGCCGCATCTCGCTCGGGCGAGGAGTCCCCGGACCTCAGTCGAAGCGCAGGTCGGCGAGCTGCTCTTCGAGGGCGGTGACGTCGTCCGCCGGATCGGTCCGTGGCGGGCGGGCCGCCATGAGGGCAGCCAGCTCACCGCCCGCCCGCCGGACGCGCGCGGGCAGGCCGTCGGTGTACTCGTCTCCCCCCGACCCCCAGTCCTCGGACGCCGCGTACACCGCGGTGGGAGCGACGGCGGTGCGCAGATAGGCGAACAGCGGCCGCAGTGCGTGTTCCAGGACCAGGGAGTGGCGTGCGGTACCGCCCGTCGCCGCGATCAGGACCGGCTGCCCGTGAGGGCGTCGGGGGCGATCACGTCGAAGAAGGACTTGAACAGCCCGCTGTAGGAGGCCGTGAAGACCGGGGTCACGGCGATCAGGCCGTCGGCTGCCGTCGCCGCGTCGATGGCAGCGGACAGTCGCGGCGGTGCGAAGCCGGTCACGAAATGGTGGGCGATGTCACCGGCGAGGGTGCGCAGTTCGACCACCTCGATCGACACGGTGTGGCCCTGACCGGTGAGATCGGCACGGGCCACCTCGGCCAGCCGATCGGCGAGCAGGCGGGTGGAGGAGGGCGTGCTCAGCCCCGCGGAGACGACGGTCAGCTTCACTCGGCGGTCACGCCCCGCTGCCTCGCGTCGGCGGTGACGAGGGTCGCGTGCGTCGGCGCGTCGGGCACGTCGGCGGGGCGCCCGTTCGCGAACTCCTTGCGCAGCACGGGCACGACCTCTTCGCCGAGGATATCGAGCTGTTCCAGGACGGTCTTGAGGGGCAGCCCGGCGTGGTCCATCAGGAAGAGCTGGCGCTGGTAGTGACCGACGGTCTCCCGGAAGGAGAGGGTCCGCTCGATGACCTGCTGGGGTGAGCCCACCGTCAGCGGGGTCTGCTCGGTGAATTCCTCCAGAGACGGCCCGTGGCCGTAGACGGGTGCGTTGTCGAAGTACGGGCGGAACTCCCGTACGGCGTCCTGGGAGTTCTTCCGCATGAAGACCTGGCCTCCGAGGCCCACAATGGCGTCCTCCGGACGGCCGTGGCCGTGGTGGGCGTAGCGCCGCCGGTAGAGCTGGACCATGCGCCGGGTGTGGTCGGCCGGCCAGAAGATGTTGTTGTGGAAGAAGCCGTCACCGTAGAACGCGGCCTGCTCCGCGATCTCCGGAGACCTGATGGATCCGTGCCAGACGAACGGCGGGACGCCGTCCAGCGGTCGGGGTGCCGAGGTGAAACCCTGGAGAGCGGTGCGGAACGTGCCCTCCCAGTCCACCACGTCCTCACGCCAGAGCCGGCGCAGCAGCACGTAGTTCTCCTTGGCGAGGTTGATGCCCTGGCGGATGTCCTGTCCGAACCACGGGTACACGGGGCCGGTGTTCCCCCGCCCCAGCATGAGGTCGACCCGGCCGTCGGCCACGTGCTGGAGCGTCGCGTAGTCCTCCGCGATCTTCACCGGGTCGTTGGTGGTGATCAGCGTCGTGGCGGTGGAGAGGATCAGCTTCTCGGTGCGGGCGGCGATGTAGCCGAGCAGGGTGGTCGGGGACGACGGGACGAAGGGCGGGTTGTGGTGCTCGCCTGTCGCGAAGACGTCCAGGCCGACCTCCTCGGCCTTGAGCGCGATGGCGATCATCGCCTTGATGCGCTCGTGTTCCGACGGCGTACGACCGTCGGTGGGGTCGGGGGTCACGTCCCCGACGGTGAAGATGCCGAACTGCATGGGCTCTCTGTTCTCCTGTCTGGTTCCTGCGGTCGTGGGCCGGGAACATCCGGGTGACGTCGGGGATCCGCCGTCACCCGGCGCGGCGGCCGGGCCAGACACCGGCCACCGCGCGGCGGTGCGCTCACCCCGTGCGGACCGGCGGGTGGGGCGTCATTTCGCCAGGAAGGCGAGGAGGGCGGTGTTGACCTCCTCCGCGTGGGTCCACAGCAGGCCGTGCGGGGCACGCTCGATCTCGACGTAGTCGGCCGACGGGAGCGCCTTGTGGAAGGGGCGCGCGGTGCCCTCGGCCGGCAGGATGCGGTCGGCCGTACCGTGCAGGATGAGGGCGGGCACGTCGACGGCGGGGATGTCGGCGCGGAAGTCGGTGTACCAGGTCGACGGCGCGGCGGACGCGGCGAAGGAGCCGCCGCCGGCCGCGGTGTTCCAGCTGTTGCGGACGGCCTCCTCGCTGATGCGGGTGCCCAGGTTCTCGTCGAGGTTGTAGAAGTCCTGGAAGAAGGCCGTGTAGTAGGCGTACCGGTCGGCCTTGACGGCGGCGACGACTCCGTCGAAGAACTCCTTGGGGGCCACGCCGTCCGGGTTGTCGTCGGTCTTGAGCAGGCAGGGCTCCAGCGAGGCGAGGAAGGCGACCTTGGCGACGCGGGCGGAGCCGTACGTGGACACGAAGCGGGCGACCTCGCCGGTACCCATGGAGAAGCCCACGAGGACGGCGTCATTCAGGTCGAGGGTCTCCATCACGGTGTTCAGATCGGTCGCGAAGGTGTCGTAGTCGTAGCCCGTCGTCGGCTGGGACGACCGGCCGAAGCCGCGGCGGTCATACGTGATCACGCGGTACCCGGCGTCGAGCAGCGCGGCGCTCTGCCGCTCCCAGGAGTGGCCGTCGAGCGGGAAGCCGTGGATGAGGACGACCGGCTGACCGGCGCCGTGGTCCTCGTAGTAGAGGTCGATGGCGGTGGTGTTCTCCTGGCCCACGGTGATGTACGGCATGGGTCTCTCCTCGGTGCGAAGTGGCCGGTCCGCGCCTCGGTGCGGCACGGAACGCCGTCACGCTACGGCCGGGGAGGCACCGCATCTTGCCGAGCCATGCACGACGTCTTGCCCCGGAGCGCAGCGAGCTGCCCGGCTCGACGCGGGCCGGTGGTTCCCAGCACCGGACGTGCCCGTCGGCTCCCGCGATTCCTGCCTGTGGTTCTGCCTGGAGACGGAAAGGGCCCGCTGCTTGGCTGTTCAGTGCGAGCGGGAACCCGGGCCCGTCGCGGCCCTGGAGTCACTTCCCTGAGCGGAGAGCATTGTGAGCTTGGTGTTGACGACCGCCTCCGTGCCGGACCGGGACAAGGTCGCGTACTGGAACGATGCGGTGAGCAGGACGCTGGTTCCGATGACGGTGGCCCCCCGGGGCGACGGGCCGTTCGACGGCCGGATCACCACCGACAGCCTCGGATATCTCCAGGTCTCCACCATGGAGGCCGACGCCAAGCGGGTCAGCCGCACGCCGGCGCTGATCGCCAGGTCGTCCGAGGCGCTGGTGGCGGTCGGTGTCCAGATATCCGGCACGGCCACCTTCGTCCAGGACGGCCGGCGGGCCGAGCTGGGTGAGGGTGACCTGGTGCTGTACGACACGAACCGACCGTACTCCTTCGACTATCCGCAGCGGTTCGCCACGCACGTCTTCCAACTCCCGCGCCGCACGCTGGGCATGCCGGACAGCGACATCCGGCAGGTCACGGGCAGCACCATCGGCATCGAGGACGGCTTCGGCGCGATGCTGCTCCCGTTCCTGGCCACCCTGGCCTCCTCCTCGGCCGACGGCTACCCGCCGGCCGTGGCAAACCGGTTGGCCGGCAATGTCGTCGACCTGTTCGCCACACTGGTCGCGGAACGGGCCCACCCGGGCGGTACCGGCGCGGGCGCACAGAGCCATCTGATACGGCGCGTCCGCGACTTCATCAACCGCAACCTGGGCGATCCCGACCTGTCACCGGAGCGCATCGCCCAGGCCCACCACATCTCCGTCCGGTACCTGCACCGGCTGTTCGAAGGCGAGGGGACCACGGTCGGCCAGCTCGTCCGGCAACGACGTCTGGAGGAATGCGGCCGCGAACTGGCCCGCCGCGGCAGGACGGCCCCCACCGTGTCCGCCGTGGCCCAGAGGTGGGGCTTCGTCAACCCCGCCCACTTCAGCCGATCCTTCCGCGCCGCCTACGGCGTCTCCCCCCGTGAATGGCGCGACCTGCGCACCGCCCACGGTAGTGAGCGGCAGGGGGCTGACCTCCCACCGTTCAGCGGGTAAGGTCCCGGCTCGGAGCCGCGCCGGCCGCCCTGCACTGCGTCGGCAGTGCCCCGGCCCGACGGCCGCCGCACCGCGTTCCGCCGCTCGACCAGCGACCCGGTGCGCCGAACCACTCTTTCGCTTCAGGCCCTCTCGGCAGGAGACCGTGCGTGACCGACTTCGTCCCTTCGTCCGCTCGGCACCCGGTCCTGGACCGCCCCACCCGGGCATTTGTGGCCCGGCACACCTGCCCGCCGTCCGTGCCCGACCCCGACCTGGAACAGGCTCGTTCGGACCTTGCGCGTATCCAGGGGAAGGGCGCCCCCGACCCTCTCGACGAGGAGCCCACCTCCACGGAGTGGCTCGCGCTCCCGGGCGGACCGACCGGTCATGTACGGGTGCAGGTGGTCAGGCCGGCCGACAGCGTGGGCGAGCTTCCCGTCGTGCTGTTCCTGCACGGCCTCGGCTGGGCCCTGGGCGACGCGCACACCCATGAACGTCTGGTGCGCGCATTCGCCCTCGGCGCGGACGCGGCCGTGGTCTTCGTGGAGTACGAGCGCGCCCCCGAAGCGCGGTACCCGATCGCCGTCGAGCAGTGCTACGCCGTCGCGAAGTGGATCTGCGAGCGGGGCGGCGACATCGGCCTGGACGGCGGCCGGATGGCCGCCGTGGGCGACTCGGCGGGCGGCAACCTGGTGGCGGCACTGACCCTGCTCGCCAAGGAGCGCGGAGGAGTACGGCTGCAGCAGCAGGTGCTGCTCTGCCCGATCACCGACGCCGGCTTCGACACCCCCTCGTACCAGGAGTTCGCCCACGGCTACTTCCTCGGCCGCGAGACCATGCGCTGGTTCTGGGACCAGTACCTCCCCGACGTACGGCAACGGAGCCAGACCACCGCGTCACCGCTGCGGGCCTCCCTGGAACAGCTCACCGGGCTCCCCCCGGCCCTGGTCGTCACCAGCGAGGCCGACGTGGTGCGCGACGAGGGCGAGGCGTACGCGAGCAAGCTCCGGGCAGCCGGCGTCCCGGTGGTCTCCATCCGCTACCACGGGACGATCCACGGCTTCATGGTGCTCGATCCGCTGCGCGACACGGACGCCGCCCGCGCCGCCCTCGTCCAGGCCCTCGACACCGTGCACGTCGCTCTGCACCGGCACAGGGGCTGAGCCCTCGGTCGCGGCACCCGCGCGCCCGCGCCCCTCACTCGGCGGGGAGGGAGTCCAGGAGCTTCCGTGCGGTCTTCAGGTCCTTCCTGTCGATCGCGTCGCCTAGGGCCAGGGCCTGACGGAGGCAGGTGCGGGCCTCTTCGGCTTCGCCCAGTTCGATCAAGGCCTCTCCGAGGTGCACCAGCGTGCTGCCCTCGATGTGGGGAATGCCGATCCGGGCGGACTGGGCCATGGCGTCGCGGTACCGGTCGGCGGCCTCGCGCCATCGCCCCAGAACGGCGTAGCCGCGACCGAGTGCGCGGGTCGTGTTGGCACGGTAGATGTCGGCGAGGTGCCCGCTCACTGGGCAGTCGGGCGCGTCCAGGAACGTGATGATGCGCTGGTGCTGGATCAGGGCCTCCTCCCCGCGGCCGAGCAGGCCCAGGGAGGTTCCGTGGGTGAACATGGCACCCAGCCACCCCTCTCGGTCCTCGGTCTCCTCGTAAAGTTCGAGGGCGGCGAGCGACGTGTCGGCCGCCTCCTGGACTTCGCCGAGCTCCGACTGGGCCCATGCCGCCAACGTCAGTGCCGAGGCCTGCTGGGGAATGTTCCGGGCGCGGCGGGCGTGGTCCAGCCCTTCGCGGGCCCGTTCGACGGCCTCCCGGTACCGGGATTCGCAGGAGAGGGACCAGGAGTACATGTTGAGGTGGAAGGCCCGCATGTACGGGTCGTCGAGTGCGGTGGCGGCCTGACCGGCCAGGCGGAATATCTCGGACCAGTGTCCCCAGTGGACCCACAGGTCGCAGAACCATTCCATGGCATAGGCGGTCTCCACAACCTGCTGGTGCTCACCCCGGTGGGCGGCCGTGCGCAGGGCGGCGAGCCAGGAGGGGGCTTCGCTCTGAAGCCAGGCACGAGCCTCTTCGGCGCTCTCCAGCGGTACCAAGCCCTGCCAGGAGGGCGGTGGGGCCCCGTACTTGGGCTTGTACCAGCGACCGGCGACCACAGCCGTCTCCAGCAGCCAGGTGCGCAGCCGGTCGTCGGCCGCTTCCCGTTCGCCGGGTTCCTCCTCGCGGCAGAGCCGGGCGCGGGCGAACAGCCGCAGCAGGTCGTGCAGCTGGTAGCGGCCGGTGAAGGCGGCCTGCAGCAGGCCGGCCTCGACCAGCTCCTCCATCACGTCCTCGGCCTCGAAGACGTCGGTCGCCATCAGGGCGGCGCCGTAGGCAGTGGTCATGTCCGGCCCCGGGACCAGGCTCAGCATTCGCAGCAGCCGCGCGGCTTGGCCGGTCAGCTGACGGTAGGACAGCTCGAACGCCGCCTCCACCCGCACGTCGCCGGCGGCGAGCGCGCCCAGTCGGCGTTCCTCGTCGGTCAGGCGCCGGACCAAGTGGTCGACGGTCCATCCGGAACGGACCGTCAGCCAGTTTCCCGCCACCCGCAGCGCCAGCGGCAGCCGCCCGCACAGCTCCGCCACCCGCGCCACGGCTTCGGCCTCCGCGTCCGCCCGCTGCTCGCCCAGGATCCGGCGCAGCAGATCGACCGCCTCGTCCTGCGCCATCTCCGACAGCGCCAGGCGGTGGACATCCTCAAGGCCGCTCAAGGGCCGGCGACTGGTGACCAGTACCAGGCTCCGGCCGCCCGCGGGCAGCAGCGCGCGGACCTGCCCCTCGTCGCGGGCGTTGTCCAGCACCACCAGGCACCGGCGCTCGCGCAGCAGCGCCCGCAGGAGCCCCGCGCGGCCCTGGGTATCCTCCTGTGCCAGCCGGCGGTCCGACACCCCCAGGGCCTTCAGCAGTTTCAGCAGCGCCTCGCCCGTGTCCACGGGGCCGGCCACGCCGTGCAGGTCCACCACGAAACACCCGTCGGGGAACTCCTCCGCCAGATCCGCCGCCGCCTTCAGTGCCAGCGTCGTCTTCCCGCATCCCGGAGGACCCGAGACGACCCACACCGACACCTCCCCGCCGGCACGGGCCCGCTCCGCCGCCTCGCGCATCAGCGCCAGCTCCGGTTCGCGCCCGGTGAAGTCCCCCACCGATCGCGGCGGCACAACCGTCCCCGTCACCGCCGCCGCGCGCGTAGGACGGGCCGCCCGCGCCGCGGCCAGCAGCGCCTCCCGCTCGTCGTCCGCGAGCCCAAGACCCTCCGCCAGCGCGACCACCGTGCGCCGCTGCGGAACCCTGCTGCGCCCCCGCTCCATATCTCCGATGCCCCGGACACTCACGCCCGACGCCTCGGCCAACTCCTCCATCGTCAGTCGTTCCCGCTGCCGCAGATCACGCAGAACGGACCCGAACGACCTGTCCCCGAACACAACTCCTCATTCCTCCCGCCCCGAGGAAGTGTACGGTGTGTCAGATGTGACAGATCCGCAGGCCAGCGGCGCCAACGGCGGTGCCGGGCCTGCCTCGAAAGGCAAGCCCGGCACGGCTCGTGAGCCACGTCCGCAGGTCAGTGGGCGGTGGACCGGACCGCGTCCTGGATCAGCTCGGCCACGGCCTTCGGCTGGGCCAGCATGACCAGGTGCGAGGAGTCGACCTCGACGACCGTCATGCCGGCACGCTCGTAACCGTAGCGCTCCACATCAGGGTTGATGGTCCGGTCGGAGCCGGCGACCAGGCCCCACGAGGGCTTGCTCTTCCACGCCGCGACCGGCGCCGCCTCCGTGAAGGCCCGGGCGGCGAGGGGGCGCTGGGAGACGGCGAGCACCGCGGCGAGCTCGGGGTCGACGTCCGCGGCGAACAGCGCGGGGAACTCCCCGGCCTCCACCGAGACGTCGGTGCCGGTCTCATCGGACCCCGCCACGGGGAACGGCGTGTAGACGAGCGCGTCGGCGAGAGCGGAGTCGGGGAAGCGGCCCTGCAGCTCGCCCAGGCTCTCGCCCACCTCCAGCGCGTATCCCGCTAGGTACACCAGTGCGCGGACGTTGTCCTCCGCGCCGGCGAGGGTGATGACGGCGCCGCCGTAGGAGTGGCCCACCAGGATCACGGGACCTTCAACGGCCCGGATCACCGAGGCGATGTAGGCGGCGTCGTCGACGAGGCTGCGGTTGGGCACCGCCGGAGCGAGCACCTTCAGGCCGGCGGCGGTCAGTTCGGGGATGACGCGGGCGTAGCTGGAGGCATCGGCGAAAGCGCCGTGGACCAGCACGACGGTGGGGCTGGCGTGTCGGGACATGAAAAAACTCCTTGGTGGACGGGGCGTGGCGGGGGTGAGGAAGGCGGAATCGTGGTGTTTCAGAGGCCGAAGCGGGCGCGGCGTGCCTCGGGCACCAGGTCGGTGTACTCGGGGTGCTTGTGGATCCACCCCCGGATGAAGGGGCAGTACGGCAGGACGTGCAGGCCGCGTGCACGGGTGTCGTCGAGGGCGCCCTGAGCGAGCAGTCCGCCCAGCCCCTGCCCGGCGAACCGGGGGTCGATCTCGGTGTGGATGAAGGCGATCTCGTCCTCTGAGAGGAAGTACTCGGCGAAGCCTGCGGTCTCGGTGCCGTCGCCGGCGAGGACCTCGTACCGGGACTTCTCCGGCCGGTCTCCTACCTGCGGTTCCATGGGTGCTCCTGTGCTGATCGCGGCGTGCATGGGGCGGTGGCTGCGTGGGAGTGGGCGACGCGTGTCAGAGCGTGCGTCGCACGCCCGCCTGGCGTTCGAGATTGCGAAGCTGGACCGTGAGGTCGCCCTCCACGGCGGCGTGGGCAGGGCCACTGCGACCGATGGGCAGGACCTCCTCGCTGCGCATGTCCTCCAGCATCAGGGCGAACGCGGCGTACATCGCGACGAGTGCCACGACGAGGCCGAGCGCGCCGGACGTCCGCGTGAGCCATTCGGCGCCGGTGAGACCCGACAGACCGGTAACAGCCCAGCGGGGCAGGGAGACCGCCAGCACGAGCCACAGCGCGCGCTTGGGCCGGGTCACGGCCGTCATCAGCGCCCCGAAGCAGAGGAGCGCGAGGTTGAAGACGCCGAGGACGCGCAGGCCGTCGGCAGCGCCGCTGAACATCACGAGCGCGTAGGCCAGCCAGCTGCCGGCGAAGACGGCCATGAGCGTCGCCGCGATCACGTCGCGGGCCCCGAAGGCCAGTACGCTCACCAGGAGTTGGAGGGCGAAGGCGGGCAGGACGCACAGGGCGACGGCGGCGCGCGCATCGGTCTCGAAGAATCCGAGCTGCAGGCATCCCGTCATCACGGAGGCGATGGCCACGGTGAAGAAGCCGAGCGGCATGGGTGAGGCGATGGGGCGCAGGGTGATCCGGGTCATCGACCGGAGGTCCGGCTCGAAGCGTCGCCCCGGGACCGCGCTCTGCGGCCCGCTGCCGGGGCCGTCCGCGGTGGCGTGGTCAGTACTCATCGTGGGGATCTCTCGTTCAGTGCTCGAAGCAGGGGTCGATGAACGACGGGGGCGTCTCGGGAGTGGAGCCACGCGCGACGCGCCACCGGCGGTGCTGCTCGGACTCGGCGACGGCCTCGGCCACCAGCGACGCCTGGCGGGCACCGCTCTGGTAGCCGCCGAAGTGGGCCACCGGGCTCCACTCCGGACTGACCGGCGGGACGGCCTCGTCGAGTCCCGCGTACTCCGCGCTCGCGTAGACGATCCGGCCGCCAACGACGGTGAGCACGGACTCGATGTCGGGGATGGCGTGCTCGGGCACGGTCAGGAAGTCGTCGGACAGGATCGCGAGGTCGCCGTACCAGCCTTCCCGGAGGCTGCCCTTGACGTCCTGCTCGCCGGTGAGCCGGGCTCCGCCGCGCGTGTAGAGGTCGAGGGCGGTCTCCCGGTCGATCAGGGTGCCGGCCGGTGCGAGCGCCGTGCCGCCGACCGTGCGCCCGGTGACCAGCCAGTGGAGGGCGACCCAGGGGTTGTACGAGGAGACCCGGGTGGCGTCGGTTCCGGCGGCGACGGCCAGGCCGCGGTCGAGCATGGCCCGCACCGGCGGGGTGTGGGCGGCGGCCTCGGCGCCGTAGCGGTCACGGAAGGCGGTGCCCTGGAAGGACATCCGGTTTTGGACGGACAGAGCGCCGCCGAGTGCGGCGATGCGGTCGAGGCTGTCGGCGGAGACGGTCTCGGCGTGGTCGAACAGCCAGCGGCTGTCGCCGGGGAAGAGCCCTTCCGCGGCCAGTTTCTCGAAGACGGCCAGATCGCGGCGGATCGTCTCGTCGTAGGTCGCGTGGAGCCGGAAGCCCCAGCCGTTCTCCAGCAGGAGACGGACGGCCTTCTCGAACTCGGGCTCGAACGCCCCTAGTTCGGGCCGCGGTTCGGAGAAGTTCTCGAAGTCGGCGGCGGCCCAGGTCAGGTTCTCGCCCGCGCCGTTGAGCCGGAGCCACTCGTCCCCGTCCCCGGGCTTCACCATCTCGGTCCAGCGCTTGAGGTCGGCGAGCTCCTGGCCGGCGGTCTGCGGGAAGAGGTGGTAGGCGATCCGCAGCGACAGCTCCCCCCACCTGGCGAGGTCGACGACGGTGGCGTAGTTGTCGGGGAAGTTCTGGAATCCGCCGGCGGCGTCGACCGCTGAGGTCAGTCCGAAGCGGTTGAGTTCGCGCAGGAAGTTCCGCGTCGAGGTCCGTTTGTCGGCCTCGTCGAGGGCCGGGGCCTTGGCCAGGGTGGAGTAGAGGATGAGGGCGCCCGGAGCGGCGAGGAGTACCCCGTTCGGTTCGCCGTCCCGGCCCCGTACGATCTGGCCGCCGCGCGGGTCGGGGGTCTCCCGGGTGAACCCGGCGGCCTGTACGGCGGCCCGGTTCATCAGGGCCGACTGGTAGAGGTGCAGGACGAAGACGGGGGTGTCGGGGGCGGCCGCGTTCAGCTCGGCGACGGTCGGCATCCTGCGTTCGGCGAACTGCTCGGCGGTCCAGCCGCCCACGACCCGGATCCACTGCCCCTTGGGTGTGCGGCCGGCCTGCTCGCGGAGCATCGCGAGGGCGTGGCGGAGGCTGCGTACGCCGTCCCAGCGGAGCTCCAGGACGTAGTTCAGGCCGCCCCGGATGACGTGCAGGTGCGAGTCGTTCAGACCGGGGATCACCCGTCGGCCCAGCGCGTTGACGACCTTGGTCCCCGGCCCGACGAGGGGGGCGAGGTCGTGGTCGTCGCCGAGGGCGGCGACCCTGCCGTCGCGGATCGCGACGGCGTGGGCCTGCGGACGGCCGGGGTCACCGGTGAACACCTTCGCGTTGCGGACGAGGAGGTCGGCCGGTGCGTCCTCCTGCCGCGGCGCGGGCACGAGACCCGCCACGGGCATGCTGGTCGAGGGCGCCGTCATGCCAGGGCCTCCCGCAGGGTGCCGGCCGCGAGGCCGATGGCGAGTTCGGCGGCGCGCGTCTCCCGCAGCGCGTTCAGCATGACGAAGTCGTGGATGGCACCCTGCACGCGCAGAGCGGTGACCGGAACTCCGGCGGCGCGGAGCTTGGCGGCGTACGCCTCGCCCTCGTCGCGCAGGACGTCGGCCTCGGCGGTGATGACGAGTGCGGGCGGCAGGCCGGTGAGCTGTTCGGTCGTGGCGCGCAGCGGCGAGGCGGTGATCTGCGCGCGCTCGGCCTCTTCGGTCGTGTACTGGTCCCAGAACCACTTCATGGCGTCGCGCCGCAGGAAGTAGCCCTCGGCGAACTCGTGGTACGACTCGGTGTCGAAGCTCGCGTCGGTGACCGGGTAGAAGAGGACCTGGTGGGCGAGGCGGACGTCGCCACGCTGCTTGGCCATGAGGGTGAGGGCGGCGGTCATGTTGCCGCCGACGGAGTCGCCCGCCACGGCGATCCGGGTGCCGTCGAGGTCCTTGTGGTGCCCTTCCCGGGCGATCCACTGGGCAACGGAGTAGTTCTGCTCGATGGCGACGGGATAACGGGCCTCGGGCGACAGGTCGTACTCGGGGAAGACGACGGCCGCCCGGGCGCCGACGGCGAGTTCGCGGACGAGCCGGTCGTGGGTGTGGGCGTTGCCGAAGACCCAGCCCGCGCCGTGGATGTAGAGGACGACGGGGAGCGGGCCGGTGGCGCCGCGGGGGCGGACGATCCGGGCACGGACGTCCCCGGTGGGGCCGCCATGGACGGTGACCCACTCCTCGTCGACGGCGGGCAGCGGCACCCCGTCACCGCTCTGGACGCCGTCCACGGCTTTGCGGCCGTCCGCGACGGGATCTGGTAGAGGAACGGCGGCTGGGCGGTGGCGTCGGCGAACGCCTGGGCGGCGGGTTCGAGGAGCGGTTTGTTCGGCATGGGAGTTCTCCTTCGTAAGACGTACGGGGATCAGTGGGTGGCGGCGTGACGGTCCGAGGACGCCTCAGAGGCCGTACGCCTCGAGAAGGCGCAGCCAGACCTCGCTGACCGTCGGGAAGGCGGGGACGGCGTGCCACAGGCGTTCGAGCGGGACTTCTCCGACGATGGCGACGGTGGCCGTGTGGATCAGTTCGGTCGCCATGGGGCCGGTGAGCGTGCAGCCGACGACGACTCCCCGGGTCTCGTCGACCACGAGCTTGGCGTGGCCTCGGTAGTCGTCCGCGTACAGCGCGGCTCCGGCGACGTCGTCGACGCGGTACTCCACCACCCGTACGGCGACTCCCGCTTCGCGTGCCGCGCGTTCGGTGAGGCCGACGCTCGCGATCTCGGGGTGGGTGAAAACCGCCTGCGGGACGGCGATGCGGTCGGCCTCAGCGCTCCAGGCCTGCCGGCGGCCGGTGTCGGCGGGGCGGCCCCCGGCGCGCTCGGCGATCGCCGCCGCGCAGGCGCGGGCCTGGTACTTGGCCATGTGGGTCAGCGGCGCACGGTGGTTCACGTCGCCGACGGCGTAGAGCCAGTCCCCGTCGAGGGCGGTGACGCGGCAGGTGTCGTCCACCGGGAGCCAGTCACCGGCCGACAGTCCGACGGTGTCCAGACCGAGATCCGCGGTGCGCGGGCGACGGCCGACCGCGGCCAGTAGTTCGTCGCAGACGAGGGCGGCGCCGTCATCGGTCTCCACGGTCACGGTACGGGTGGTCTCGTCACGGGTGACCCGGGTGGCTGAGACCCCGAAGCGGATCGTGACGCCCAGTCCGGTGAGGCCTCGGGTGACCTCTTCGCCGGCGCACGGCTCCCAGCCGGTCAGCAGGGCCTGGTCGCGGACGAGCAGGGTGACGGAGGAGCCGAGCGAGCGCCAGGCCGTGGCCATCTCGCAGGCCACCACTCCCCCGCCGATGACGACGAGCCGCCCGGGCACCGCATCGGCCGTGGTGGCCTGCCGGTTGGTCCACACACCGATCCGGTCGAGCCCTTCGATCGGCGGCAGCGCAGGTTCCGTGCCGGGGCTGAGGACGACCGCGAGCCGGGCCCAGAGGGTGCCGACCGTACCGTCGGCCCCGGTCACCTCCACCCGGCGCTCACCGGCGAGCCGCCCGTGCCCTCGTACGAGAGGTATGCCGGCGCCGTTCAGCCAGTCGGCCTGACCGGTGTCGTCACCGCGGCCGGTGAACCGGTCGCGGCGGGCCAGGACTTGCTTCGGGTCGAGCGCCGCGGTCACCGCCTGCCGGGCCCCGTCGACCGACCGCGCGGCCTCCCGGGCCGCACCGGGGCGCAGCAGGGCCTTGCTCGGCACGCACGCCCGGTAGGAACACTCGCCGCCGACCATCTCGGCCTCGACGACGACGGCGGTCAGTCCGGACCGCACGACCCGGTCGGCGACGACCTCGCCGCCCGGCCCACCACCGACCACGACGACGTCGTACGTGTCGTCCATCAGCCGCGAACCAGCGGGGTGTCCACGAGGTGCTCGGCCAGGAACCACACCTGGGCCTCGCCGGTACGGATGACCTCGGAGACCAGCAGGTCGGTGCTGCCCTCGTCACCCTCCGCCGAGATCCGGGTGGCGGCGTCCCGGGCGTCGATCAGGATCCGCTCGTGCGCGTCGAGGAGTCTCGACAGCATGACGGGGACCTTCTCCACACCGTCCGGCGGCCGGGGAATCGCGGTCAGCTCAGCGACGTGGCGCGGGTCTCCGACCGCGACACCGCCGAGGCTCTGGATCCGCTCGGCCAGCGCGTCCACGATGGCCAGTTGAGTCTCCGCGTGCTTGTCCAGCATGAAGTGGAGCGAGTAGAAGGTCGCGCCACGCATGAGCCAGTGGTGCTTCTTGTAGAGGGAGTAGAGGATCTGCGTGTCGGCGAGTACGCGGTTCAGTCGCTGGCACGCGTACATGCGGGTGTCGTGGCCGAGGCCGATCGGCAGCTGCTTGAGCGTGCCGAACTCCTGGGTCTCGCCGCCCTTCTGGTGCAGCAGCGGCTGACCGCCGCCGGTCGGCATCGGGGTGGGTGACGCGGTGGTCGCGGTGTCCATCAGATGCTCCTGATCGGGTGGAAGGGAGGGTCCGGCTGCCCTGGGGGCGGTACAGCCGGACCCGGTCCGAGCGGCGTGCGCTCAGCGGAGGCCGCGGGTGGCGGTCTGCGATGCCGCCGGCGCCCGCCGGTGCAGGACGAGCCGGGTGAGGAGCCCACTGCCGACACCGGCGACCAGCGCGAGGGCTGCCCACCACAACGCGTACGGCGTGAGGCCGAGGGCCGCGTCGAGGGACCAGGCACCGGGGCCGGTGGCGGCCAGGGCGGTGGAGGCGCCGATGAGGACGAGCGGGTACTCGTACCCGTCGTTCTGCACCCAGAGACCGTGGTGCCACTTCACGGTGAGGGCGACGGTCATGACCCCGATGGCCCCGGTCGCGGCGAGCGGGGTCAGGAGCCCGGCGGCGAGCAGCAGACCGGATCCGATCTGGCCTCCGCCCGCCGCCAGCGCGGTGAGGACCCCGCCGCGGAATCCGTCGGCGCGGAACTCCTCCGCGCCGCCCTCCAGTCCCCTGCCGCCCAGGTGCGTACTGACCTTCTGCACCCCGTGGCCGGCGACGAGCAGGCCCACCAGCAGTCGCAGGATCAGAATGCCGGTGTCCACGGAGGTCAGCCGGCCGCGTGGGCGCCGATGACGCTCTGCGCGTACACGACACCGAGGCCGTAGGCGCCCGCGTGGGCCTTGACGATCTCCATGACCGCGCCGTACGTCTCCTGGCGCGCCCAGTCGCGCTGGAGCTCCAGGAGCACCTGCACCCAGGTCACCGGCACCGCGCCTGCGGCGAGCATCCGCTGGAGCGCGTGCTCGTGGGCGGCCGGGCTGACGCCGCCGGAGGCGTCGGTGACCACGTACACCTCGTAACCCTGCTCCAGGGCGGAGAGCGCGGGCAGGACGAGGCAGACCTCGGTCCACAGGCCGGAGAGGATGATCTTCTTGCGGCCGGTCGCCTTGACCGCCGCCACCAGCGCCTCGTCCTCCCAGGCGTTCATGGTCGTACGGTCGACGATCTCGTTCTTGGGGAACACCTCGGCGAGCTGCGGCAGCAGAGGTCCGGAGAACGACTCGGCGGCGACCGTGGTCAGGACGGCCGGAACGTCGAAGGCCCGGGCCGCCTTGGCGAGGCCCACCGTGCTGTTGATGATCGCGGTGCGGTCGCCGCTGCCGGTGCCGAAGAACATCTGCGGCTGGTGGTCCACGAAGAGCATGACCGCGTTGTCGGGCGTGAGGAGGTCCGAACTCGGAGCGGCCTGCACCTTGTTGATGTCGAACATGAGGGGTCCTTTCGAAGCGATCGATACCGTGCCGCCCGTGTCTCCGGCTCGGCACACCCGAAAGCTACGACCGGCCCGACCGGCCGACTTTCCTCCCCGCGCCCAGGGGGTGGCATGACAGCGCACTACCCGAGCGGGGGATTCGCGTCCTCCTCCGGATCCCTCGGCTCTGTGGACGGGGCGGACAACGTGGGCAGTTCCTCGTCCGGCGGCCGCCGATGCCAGGTTTCGACCGAGGGCCGCCGGAAGGAACTGGTTCGGGGTGAGCCATGGAGCCCAACCTCGCCGGCATCGGGGAGGACCTTCACCTTGCCGAAGGTGCCGGGTCGTGTGGCAAGTCCGGCCCCATTACTCACGGAAACAAGCCAGGACATCCAAGAGACACAAGTCTCCTCGGGTTGCTGCGGCCCTTCATAGAGTCCGTAGCCGCCTTCGCGCGCCAGTCTCCAGGCGCTCCACCAGGCCCCGTCCGAACGCCTCCGCATTATCTCAGCGGCGGCCAGCCGCACCGGGCGAGCGAATGGGCCGACACCCCCGGCCACCTCCTCGAGGACCAGCTTGCCGGGATCGCACAGGAGGTCACCCTTCGCGGTGAAGCCGCCGAACACAGACGTCTCGACGAAATCAACGCGACACCGCCAGAAGCGCATCCTCTAGGAGGCCGCCATGGAAGAAGCGCACGTCCGATACGCCGAGGTATACCGCGTCAGGCACTTCGAAGCCCAGGAAGCGGCTTGGCCCCACACCACTCGAAATGACGGAGGACGTGAGCACCGTACGCACGCGAGTCGAGTCCATGCCGCCGGGGCAGACCCGAACCGGATCCGAGGCATGGATCGACTGGGCGGCAGCCAACGAGGAGCGCCTCGACCCGCTGAGCACGCCGCCCCGACCGCCCGACATCCCCGAACCACGAGCCGACGACCTGAAGCCCTTCCTCAGGCACTGGAGCCCCTACGGCCCTGACACGACACCCGCCTTAACACTCGACCGAGTGTCACGGAACGTCACGGCCGAGAAGCGAAGGGGCGGGCCGGCCAACCGCGCGGCAGCCAGCCTCACCACACCATCGCGGCGGCCACGTCCACATAGGTGAGCGCCCGTCCAGCAGCCTCAAACCATGCATGACGACACATCAGACAATGCGCCGTTCGTGCGTCAAACGTGCGTCACGTGCGTCAGATATGCGTCAAGATATCGCCCGTAACGCACGTAGCGCCCATAATGCACACTCGACAAAGGCGCAGGTCAGCGGCCCTTTTCGGCGGGCTCCAGGATCGCCACGCATTCGACGTGGTGCGTCATAGGAAACAGATCGAACGCCCGCAGCATCCGCACCCGATACCCCCCGTCCCGGAAGTACCCCAAGTCCCGCGCCAACGCCGCGGGATCGCACGCCACGTACGCGATCCGGCGTGCGCCCAGCGACGACAGGTGTTCCACCGTCTTGCGGCCCGCCCCGGACCTCGGCGGGTCGAGGACGATGAGGTCGACCTCCGTGATGCCCGTGCGCGGCAGGACCGACTCGACCTTGCCCTGTTCGATGCGGACGCGGTCGAAGTCGGCCAGGTTGTGGCGGGCGTCCTCCACCGCGCGCTTGCCGGACTCGATGCCGAGGACCGCGCCCTGGTCGCCGACCCGGTCGGCGAGGGCGCCGGCGAAGAGGCCGACGCCGCAGTAGAGATCGAGGGCCATGTCGCCCTTGCGTGGCAGCAGGCCCTGCATGACAGCCGTCACCAGGGTGTCGGCCGCCTTCGGGTGGACCTGCCAGAAGCCGCCCCCTCCGACCCGGTGGGTGCGGCCGTCCGCGCGCTCACGGACAAAGGGGCGGCCGTGGACGCGGTGGATGCCGCCCGAGCGCTCGTCCACGCGCAGGACCGACACCGGCCGGTCCAGTTCGACCAGCGGCAGGCGCGCGCCCGGCTTCGGCGTGAGGATCACCTGGCGGTCCTGCGAGCCGGCCGCCGCGATCGCCTCGACGGAGTCCATGCCCGTCCAGTCGCGCTTCTCGATGCCCAGCTCGCTGACGCCCTCCGCGGCGATCATGCAGTGGTCGATCGGCTCCACCTCGTGCGAGCGGTGCCGGCGCAGACCGGCCCGGCCGTCGGCGGTGACCGCGTACTGGACGCGGGTGCGCCAGGCCGGAACCTGCCCGGCGGGCACCTTGTCGCCCTCGGCGGGCACGACCGTGCCGTCCCAGCCGGCCTCCTCCGGGGTGAGCCCGGCGAGCCGCTGGAGCTGCTCGGCGATCACGTCGGCCTTCAGGCGCCGCTGCGCGCCCGGCTTGGCGTGCTGCCAGTCGCAGCCGCCGCAGCGGCCGGGGCCGGCGTACGGGCAGGGCACGTCGATCCGGTCCTTGGAGGCGTCGAGCACCTCCACGGCGTCCGCGCGCAGGAACCGCGCGCCCTCCTCGCCCTCCGTCACCCGGGCCACGACCCGCTCACCGGGCAGCGCGTGCCGCACGAACAGCACCTGGCCCTCGGACGTACGGGCGATGCAGTGACCGCCGTGGGCGACGGGGCCGACCTCGACCTCGTACTCCTCCCCCACCAGCGACTTCCTCGGTTCTGCCTGCATGGCGGGGTGACTCCAAAACGCGTGAAGGGAAACGGCCGAAGGGAAACGGCCGGACAACAGCCCACCAGTCTACGTGGCTGCCGCCCGGCCGTTTCACGGCCGTTTCACACAGGCCGTCGCCTCACGCCTTCGGCTCCGAGGACTCCCTCGTCGGCCGCTCCTGCGCCGGCCCGCGCCGCACCGACCCCGGCGCGTTCCACTCCTGCTGCCTGCGGGCTCGCCGCTTGGCCGCCTCGGAGGACTGGAGCTGGTACGGCACCGAGGTCACCATGATCCCCGGCGTGAACAGCAGCCGGCCCTTCAGGCGCAGTGCGCTCTGGTTGTGCAGCAGGTGCTCGTACCAGTGGCCGACGACGTACTCGGGGATGATCACGGACACCGCGTCCCGCGGCGACTCCTTGCGCAGGCTCTTGACGTACTCGATGATCGGCCGCGTGATCTCGCGGTAGGGCGAGTCCAGGACCTTCAGCGGTACGTCGATGCCGCGCCGCTCCCACTCCTCGCGCAGTGCCTTGGTCTCCGCCGGGTCGACGTTGACGCTCAGGGCCTCCAGCGTGTCCGAGCGCATCAGCTTGGCGTAGGCCAGGGCGCGCAGCGTCGGGCGGTGGATCTTGGAGATCAGGACGACCGAGTGGACGCGGGAGGGCCGTACGCTGTCGTCGCTCGGGCCGTCGGGGGCGGCGATCTCCTCGGCGACCCGGTCGTAGTGCTTACGGATGGCCGTCATCGTCGCGTAGAAGATCACCATGCCGAGCAGGGCGACCCAGGCGCCGTGCGTGAACTTGGTGACGAGGACGACGACCAGCACCAGGCCGGTGAAGAACGCGCCGAAGGCGTTGATGGCGCGCGAGCGGATCATGTGGCGGCGCTTGGCCTGGTCCTGCTCGGTGCGCAGGTGGCGGTTCCAGTGCCGGACCATGCCGGTCTGGCTGAGCGTGAACGACACGAACACGCCGACGATGTACAGCTGGATCAGGCGCGTGGAGTCCGCGCCGTAGACCCACACCAGCAGTCCGGCGGCGCCCGCGAGCAGCACGATGCCGTTGGAGAAGGCCAGCCGGTCGCCGCGGGTGTGCAGCTGGCGCGGCAGGTAGCGGTCCTGGGCGAGGATCGAGCCGAGCAGCGGGAAGCCGTTGTAGGCGGTGTTCGCGGCGAGGAACAGCACCAGCGCGGTGGCCGCGGCCAGGATGATGAACAGGATGCTGCCCTTGCCGAAGACGGCCTGGGCGACCTGGGAGATCACCGGGTTCTGCACGTAGTCCGCACCGAGCGGGACGCCGTTGTGGAAGAGGTCGCGGGCCGGGTTCTCGGCCATGCGGACGTCGGTCGCGGCGGCGAGCGTGATGATGCCGCAGAACATGGTGACAGCCAGCAGGCCCATCATGGCCAGCGTCGTCGCCGCGTTCTTGGACTTGGGCTTGCGGAAGGCCGGGACGCCGTTGGAGATGGCCTCGACGCCGGTGAGCGCGGCGCAGCCGGAGGAGAAGGCGCGCAGCAGCAGGAAGACCAGGGCGAATCCGGCCAGGCCCTGGTGCTCGGGCTTGATGACGTAGTCCGCCGTGGGTGCCCGCATCTCGTCGCCGAGCACGAGCCCGCGGAAGGCGCCCCACGCGATCATGGTGAAGACACCGGCGACGAAGACGTACGTCGGGATCGCGAAGACCGTGCCGGACTCGCGCACGCCGCGCAGGTTCATCAGCGTCAGCAGCACGATCACGCCGATCGCGCAGGCCACCTTGTGCTCGACGACGAAGGGGATCGCGGAGCCGAGGTTCTCGATGCCGGAGGAGATCGACACGGCCACGGTGAGGACGTAGTCGACGAGCAGCGCGCTGGCGACCGTCAGGCCCGCCTTGGGGCCGAGGTTGGTGTTCGCCACCTCGTAGTCGCCGCCACCGCTGGGGTAGGCGTGCACGTTCTGCCGGTAGGAGGCCACCACGGTGAACATCAGTACGACGACCGCGACCGCGATCCACGGACTGAAGTGGTACGCCGTCACGCCCGCGATCGACAGCACGAGCAGGACCTCGCCGGGCGCGTACGCCACGGAGGACAGTGGGTCGGAGGCGAAGACGGGGAGTGCGATGCGCTTCGGCAGGAGCGTTTCCCCGAGCCGGTCACTGCGCAGTGCGCGCCCGATCAGGATCCGTTTGGGCACGTCGGTCAGTTTGGACACAACAGAGGATCGTAAGCGTTCGATTGCGGGGTCGCCCACCCGCCACCCCCCATCGGCGTTCCCTCTGCTCTCCGAGTGAATTCAGGGCCCCGTGAGGCTGGGGATTCCGCAGGTCACCCCGTTCCCATGCCTATATGACTGAGCCCCGTCCGTCTCCCGGCTGTCGCCGCCCCTGGAGGTCCCATGCACCCCGCCGCAGAACTGATCGGCGCCGCAGCCACACTCCTCGTCCTCGGAATCCTCACCGTGGCGAGCGTGCGGAGCATCAGCCGCCGCTGACCTGTGCGAGCGGACGGAAGACGGGCCACCCGACGAGCGGCCGCCTCTCGGCCCGCGCTCGCGGACACGCGGCCGCCGACGCCCCGCCGGAGGGCGCCTTTCCCGTCCCTGTGCGGAAGGCCGTCCAGGGACGGGAAAGCTCGCGCCTCAGTTCCTGGTCTGCGCTTCTCAGCTCCTGGTCTGCGCCTCGATTCCGTCGAGCAGCAGTTCCAGCCCGACGGTGAAACTGGTGTCCCAGTCGACGTCGGAGATGTAGTTGTTCGCCGCGACGGTGGGGTACTGCTCGCGCCGGCTCGCCAGGTACTCCTGCCCCAGCCTGGCCTCCTCGGCGGAGAGCTGGAGACTGGACTGTGTGGCGGTGGCACCCATCACGTGGTTGTACAGCGCCCACGTCGCGGCATTGAGCCGCTTGCCGGTCAGCCCGGCACGCATCAGCGCGGATTGCAGGAACTCCATCCAGGCCAGGAAGTTCGGCCCCATCAGCGGCCGCTGCCGGGCGGGCAGGGTGGCCGCCCAGGGGTGTCGCAGCATCGCCTGCCGCCAGGTGTTGGCCAAGATGACGATGTCGTCCCGGGGGTTCTCGGCGCGCTGGTCCGGCAGCGAGGTCTCGCCGAAGATCGCGTCGACCGCCAGGTCGATGACGTCATCCTTGGTCGCCACGTGCCAGTACAGGGTTGTCGCCCCCGCCTGGAGCCGTTCGGCCAGGTGGCGCATGGTGAGCCGGTCCATGCCCTCCTCGTCCAGCAGGGCGACGGCGGCCTGGACGATGCGTTCCCGCGTCAGCGGGGGTTCTCCCTTGTTGCCCCGCGGGGTGCGCAGCCAGACGTTGCCCACTCCGGCCCCGGCCTGTCCCCTCGAGCGTTCCTTGCCCGCTATGACGTTCACCTCCGGATTCATGCGGCTCACCCCCGAGGGTGCACATCGCGTCACTGAGTGTTCGGGGCGAGTCTCGCACGCCCGGGCCCGCTCCCCCGACGCGAGCCCGGCAGGGCTCGCCTCACCCTTTCTCATTTTTCCTCAACTCCCTTGCCATTAAAGGCACTTGGGGCATCGCAAGGACCTCCATCCGGCGCTTCCGTAAGGGCACGGCTGCGCAGAGTTGTAGTAGAGTCGCCTCCACTAGACCAACGTTCGAGTCACCCGACCATAGTGCGAGTAGCCGTGACAGACATCCAGCAAGAAGCCCCGCATCCCCCACCCGCTCGGTCCGGAAAGCGCTGGTGGACCCTCCCGGTCGTGAGCCTTGCCCAGCTGATGGTCGTCCTGGACGCGACCATCGTGAACATCGCACTACCCTCGGCCCAGGAGACCCTGGGCATGACCGACACCGACCGCCACTGGGTGATCACGGCTTACGCCCTCGCCTTCGGCGGTCTCCTCCTGGTGGGCGGGCGCGTGTGCAGCGCGATCGGCCACCGGCGGGCCTTCACCATCGGTCTGGTCGGCTTCGCGCTGGCCTCGGCGCTCGGCGGTGCGGCGGGCAACGCCGGCACGCTCTTCGCGGCACGCGCCGGGCAGGGAGTCTTCGCCGCCCTGCTGGCCCCGGCGGCGCTGTCGTTGCTCATCCTCACGTTCACCGACGGGCGCGAGCGCGGAAAGGCCTTCGGTGTCTTCGCCGGTGTCGGCGCGGGCGGAGCGGCCCTCGGCGTCGTGGCGGGCGGGCTGCTCACCGAGTACGCCAACTGGCGCTGGTGCCTCTACATCAACATCCCCATGACCGCGATCACCCTGATCGGCGTCCCGCTCATCCTGCGCGACCGTCCGGGCGGCAACCTGCGCCACCTGGACGTCCCGGGGGTCCTGCTCAGCGCGGCGGGCCTCGTCTCCCTGGTCTACGGCTTCACCCAGGCGGAGCCCCACGGATGGGGCGACCCGATGGTGCTCGCCCTGCTCTTCGGGGGCGTGGTCCTGCTGGCCCTGTTCGTGCTGGTGGAGGCCAGGACGCGGCATCCGCTGCTGCCGCTGCGGATCCTGCTCCACCGGGTCCGCGGCTCGGCGTTCGCCTCCGTGTGCCTGATGTTCGCGGCGATGTTCGGCTTCTACCTCTTCGTGAGCTACTACACGCAGACCATCCTCGGCTACTCGCCGGTCAAGGCGGGCATGACGCTGCTGGTGAACGCCGTGAGCACCACCGTCGGCGCGATGCTCATCGCCGGCAAGCTGCACCGCCGCCTCGCCCCGAACGTCCTGATCGCGGGCAGTCTGCTGTCGTCCGCCGCCGGGATGCTGATCCTCACGCAGTTGGAGGTGGACAGCTCCCACGTGTTCCCGGTGTACCTCACCCCGTCCATGATCCTGACCGGCATCGGTCTGGGCTGCCTGCTCGCGACGGCGACCAACATGGCGACGGTCCAGCTCGACCCGGCCGAGGCGGGTGTCGCGTCTGCGGCCTACAACACGGTCCAGCAGGTGGGAGCCGCGTTCGGCACCGCGCTGCTCAACTCCATCGCCACGAGTGTCACCACGTCGTACCTCGAGGACCACGGGAACGCCCCGGAAGCCGTCAACGCCGGGACCGTGCAGGGCTACACCGTGGCGCTCTGGGTGGCCTTCGGCATCCTCGTGTGCGGCGCGCTGCTCGTCGGCCTGTTCTCACGAGGCGGTCACCGCACTCCCCGCCCGGAAGCGGTAGTCGAGGCGTCCGGCTGAGGCCGGATCGCTCCGAAAGAGGAGGGATCAGTCATGCACGTCGACAGGGCGACCGTGACCGTCGCCGATGGATTCGTACCCGTCATCGACCTGTCGTCGAGAAACACCGTGGAGGGACGCGCGGCCCTCGCCCGGGCCATCGACGCCGCCTGCACGGGCTCGGGGTTCTTCGTCATCGTCGGTCACGGGATTCCCCAGGATTTCATCGACCGCATGTTCACGGTGACCTACGAGTTCTTCAGGCTGCCGGACGAGGAGAAGGAACGGGTCGCACATCGCCCCGGCGTCTCGGGTTTCCGGCGGACGGGCGGGTCGACCGCCCACAGTCTCGACCAGCAGACACCTCCGGACCTGTGCGAGGCCTTCTCCGTCCACGCCACCGGCGAACTGAGCGAAGAGGAGCGCCGCAAGCTGGGCAACGAATGGGCGACATGGACGCTGGCCAACATCTGGCCGGAGAATCCGCCGGAGTTCCGCAAGGTCTGGCAGGAGTACATGACGGCCATGGGCGAACTCGCCGCCGACCTCATGCGCCTGTTCGCCATCGCCCTGGACCTCGACGAGACGTTCTTCGACGACAAGTTCGACCACCACGGCTCATCCATCGCCGTCAACTACTACCCCCCGCAACTCACCCCGCCCCTGCCCGGCCAGTGGCGACGAGGCCCCCACACCGACTTCGGCAGCCTCACCATCCTCTACCAGGAGGACAACCGCGGCGGACTCCAAGTCCTCCAAGGCGAGGACGACTGGCGCGACGTCTGCGCCATCCCCGGCAGCTTCGTCGTCAACATCGGCGACCTCATGGCCCTGTGGACCGGCGGACGCTGGGTCTCCACCATGCATCGCGTCGTCACCCCCCAACCCGACGACACCTCCTCCCGCCTCACCATCCCCTACTTCTACCTCCCCAACCACGACGCCTCCATCGAACCCATGCGGCCGTTCACGGACTCCCCCGCCGTGGAGCGATTCGACACCGTCACGGTCAGCGAGTGGGTGTCACGCAAGGTACAGAAGATCTTCAGCTGAGCCGCGTGCTCCGGAGAAAGCGTCCATCACGACAGGATCAGTGAGCAGTACCAGGCCTCGAGCACGCAGTACGACAACGTCAAGAACCTCCCCTACGCGTTCGTCGAACGCGAGACCCTGCTCTCAGGGATGCCCGATCTCACAGGCAAGCGGGTCCTGGACGTGGCCTGCGGGGCGGGCTTCTACTCGCGCATCTTCAAACGCCTCGGCGCCGAGACGGTCGTCGGTATCGACATCGAGTCGAGCATGGTCGACGTGGCCCGGCAGATAGAGACCGAGCAGCCGCTCGGCATCACCTACGAGGTGGGGGACGCGGCCGAGCTGCCGGTGCTCGGGGCGTTCGACGTCGTCGCGCCCATCTGGGCGTTCGTACACGCCAAGGACTCCGGCGAGTATCACGAGATGGTGTCGCGCTGTGCCGCCAACCTCGTGTCCGGCGGCACCATGGTCGCCCTGTGCTCGAACCCGGACATCGACCTGGACAAGATGTCCGTCTATCCGCGCTACGGCCTCTCCATCACCCCGAAGGAGAAGCACGGCGACCGCCAGGTGATCCACATCGAGATGGACGTGGAGCCGCACGTCGGGTTCGACGGCTTCTTCTGGCCCGCCGGCACCACGGAGGAGGCGATGGAGAAGGCGGGCCTCGTCGATGTCCGGCGCCTGCCGAACCGCGCCCCCGGACATGAGGCCGGTCTGTCCGAGAAGGGCTACTGGGCCGACTTCGTGGCGAACCCGCCTTTCGCCCTGTACACGGCCACGAAGCCGTAGCCGCGAAGCAGCCGGAACAGACGCGATGGGAACTTTCGAGACGGAGATGTCCATTGAAGCTCGCTGTGTTCGGAGCGAACAGTTCGACCGGACGGCACCTCACTGAACAGGCGCTCGCCGCGGGCCACACGGTGACCGCCGTGGTGCGGCGGCCTGCGGAATTCCCTCTGTCCGACCTGCACCTCCGGATATGCGGCGCGGACGTGACCGACAGAGCGGCGGTCGAGCGGGCGGTCGAGGACCAGGACGCGGTGGTGTCGATTCTCGGCGTGCCGTACGGACGCCGGCCGGTGACCGTTCTCTCGCGCGGGATCACGCACATCACGGACGCGATGGCGCTGCATCCCGAGTACGCCGGTCACCGTCCGCCCCCGAGGGGCCGAGTGCGGCGACACCGGAGGACTCGATGGTGAGCGCCTATCTGGAGACGGTGTCGCGTCTGCACCTGCCACGCTGTCCCGTCACCCTGAACGCCGAGCGGCTCGACGCCATCAGTATCAGCACGAGGCTCAGCGCCGCTGGAGTGAACCACATCTCCAGGATCGCCGGTGACACGTGGCTGCTGCCCGACGACCCCGCCCTGCCCGGCTGGGGAGAGAGCCCGCTGCAGGCAAGCCAGATCGCACACCTGGCCAAGGCGGGCCGCGGACGCGTCGCAGTGTTCCCGACGGGGGCGCCGGACGCCATGGAGCTCGTCGCCACCGTGCGCGTCCGCCTCCCGTCCGTGCTCGATACCGTCCGCCGCGGCCGGGGCCGTTCGGAGTTCCTGCTGCTCGCCGTCGGCCGCGGCGGCTCTTCGTGGCCCGAGGAACTGTGGCTGACCGATGTGGCCACGGCCGACCCGGCCGCCCTGCTGCAGCTCGTGGGACACAGCCGACGCGTGGAGTGCCGCGGCGTGCCGCGCGCCGAGCGCGTGGGCATCCGCGACTTCGTCGGCCGTTCTTTCGCCGGCTGGCACCGCCACGCCACCCTCGCGTCGGTCGCCCACGCGGCCACGGAACTGGCGGAACGGAGACTGGCGGCGTAGACAGCGGCTCGCTTGCCCTCGACGCGAGACAACGGGTCCGCGCACCGGCAACGGGTCCGCAAGCCGGGCACGGGGCCCTGTTCGGCTCGTTCGGCTTTGCCTATACGTTGGAGACAGGCGATCGGCCGGGCGTGAGGACACCGAACGGGATCACTCCCGGCGTTCCCCGGCATGATGGTGTCCGGCGGCCCGCGCAGAAGGCCGCGAAGTGCTGCCCGGCGAGCCGAGAGAGAGACATGAGCAGAACATTGACGCAGGCCGGAAGGTCTGCGGGAAGCGTGGTGTGAGGCCATGCACATCGTCATCATGGGTTGCGGAAGAGTGGGTTCCGCCCTGGCCCAGAACCTGGAGCAGCAGGGCCACACGGTCGCCGTGGTCGACCAGGACCCCACCGCCTTCCGCCGCCTGGGGTCCTCCTTCGGCGGCCGCCGCGTCACCGGGGTCGGCTTCGACCAGGACACGCTGAGGGAGGCGGGCATCGAGGAGGCCGGCGCCTTCGCCGCCGTCTCCAGCGGTGACAACTCCAACATCATCGCCGCACGCGTGGCCCGCGAGATGTTCGGCATCGAGAACGTCGCCGCCCGCATCTACGACCCCCGTCGCGCCGAGGTCTACCAGCGCCTGGGCATCCCCACCGTCGCGACCGTCCGCTGGACGGCCGACCAGATGCTGCGCCGCCTGCTCCCCTCCGGCGCCGAGCCGCTGTGGCGCGACCCCACCGGCGGCGTCCAGCTCGCCGAGGTGCACACCTCCACCGCCTGGGTCGGCCACAAGATCAGCCGGATCCAGGAGGAGACCGGTGTGCGCGTGGCGTTCCTGACCCGGCTCGGCGAGGCGGTCCTGCCCACCTCGCAGACGGTGTTGCAGGAGGGCGACCTGGTGCACGTGATGATGCGCACCGACGAGGTCGACAAGGTCGAGGCGGCGTTCGCCAAGGGTCCCGAAGAGGAGGGCGGTCACTGATGAGGGTCGCCATTGCCGGAGCCGGCGCGGTCGGCCGCTCGATCGCGGGCGAGCTGCTGGAGAACGGCCACGAGATCCTGCTCATCGACAAGGCGCCGACCGCCATCGCGGTCGAACGCGTCCCGCAGGCCGAGTGGCTGCTCGCCGACGCCTGCGAGATCACGTCCCTGGACGAGGCGGCGCTCCAGCGCTGCAACGTCGTCATCGCCGCGACCGGCGACGACAAGGTGAACCTGGTCGTGTCCCTGCTGGCCAAGACGGAATACGGCGTCCCGCGCGTCGTCGCGCGGGTGAACAACCCGAAGAACGAGTGGCTCTTCAACGAGTCCTGGGGCGTGGACGTCGCCGTCTCCACGCCGCGGCTGATGTCGGCGCTGGTCGAAGAGGCGGTGAGCGTGGGCGACCTGGTCCGCCTGCTCCGCTTCAGCCACGGCGACGCCAATCTGGTCGAGCTGACCCTGCCCGAGGAGTCGGCCCTGGCCGGCACGCAGGTCGGCGACGTGGAATGGCCCGAGGACACGTCCCTGGTCACGATCATCCGCGGCACCCGCGTCCTGACCCCCTCCCGGGAGGACTCCCTGGAGGCGGGCGACGAACTCCTCTTCGTGGCCGCCCAGGCCCGCGAGGAACAGCTGGAGGACCTGCTGTCGGTACGGCGGGACAGCGCGAAGAGCTGAGACCGGGCCCTGCGGGGAGCGAGCAGAAGGGGCGTCCGGAGTGTTCCGGACGCCCCTTCTCTGCTTCACCTCTCGACCGACCGCATCGGGCGGCGGGTGGGCACAGGTCCCGGGGGTCTGGGGGCGGAGCCCCCAGCAAGCCCGGCACGCACGCCGAGCGACTACTCGACCGACCGGGCAGCAGCCTCCCGCTCCCTCTCCTCGGCGGCCTTCTCCTCCGCCTCCATCTCCGCGAACACATCGATCGGCGCGGGCGCCTTCGCCAGGAACACCCACGTCAGCCACACCGCGAGCAGGAACGGCGGAATCTTCAGGGCGACCAGCACCCAGCCCAGCTGCGTGGTGTCGGCCCACCAGTACAGCGGGAAGAGGATCGCGCACTTGGCGAGCAGGATCGCGCCCCAGGCGTAACTGGCCTTCGTGTACGCCTTCTTACGGCCCGGGTTCCGCGTCCGCCAGGAGAGGTTCTCCTTGAAGACGGGGCCGAGGATCAGCCCGATCAGCGGCACGCCGCACAGGGCCGTGATCACGTACGCGAGCCCGAGGCCCAGCGTGTAGAGCATGCCGGGCAGGTAGAAGTCCTTGGCGTTGCCGGTCATCATCGCGAAGACGACACCGAAGGCCACCCCGAAGACACCGCTGAAGGCATGCTTGACGGTGTCCTTCATCACCAGCCGGACCACGACCAGCACCAGCGACACGGCCAGCGCCGCGATCGCCGACAGGTGCAGGTCCTTGTTGATCGTGTAGATGGTGACGAACAGCAGGCCGGGCAGCACCGTCTCGACCATGCCCCGCACGCCGCCGAACGCTTCGAACAGGGCGGCCTCGGTCACCGCCCGGGCGTCGTCCGCAGAATTCTCTTCGGTCGGCTTGTCGAGCGACGTCACCGGCTACTCCCGTCCGAGGGGTCTCAGTTCGTACTTGGGATTGAACAGCACCCGGCGGCCCCGGCTCATCGAGATCCGGCCCGATGCGATCAGCTTGCGCCCCGGTTCTATCCCCACGATGGAGCGCCTGCCGAGCCACACCACGTCCAGTGCGGCGGAGCCGTCGAACAGCTCGGCCTCCAGGGCCGGGACTCCGGCGCGCGGCCGCAGGGTGACCGTGCGCAAGGTACCAGTAACCGTCACTATCTGGCGGTCCTGGCAGTCTCCGATCCGGATACAGCCGGCCGTCTCGGAGTCCTCGCGCAGTTCCTCGGACTCCAGATCCTCCTGCGACGAGGAGAGCCGGTCGAGCATGCGCCGGAACCGGCCCGCCGGCTTGTGCGAACGAGGAACAGCACTCATATCAGAAGCGTACCGGGGCGTGCCGACATCCCCGTACCCCTGTGCCGTGGACCCTATTTCTCTGGCGAGGACCCTATTTCTCGAACCGGTACCCCATCCCCGGCTCGGTGACGAAGTGCTTCGGGTGCGAGGGATCCGCCTCCAGCTTCCGCCGCAGCTGCGCCATGTACACGCGCAGATAGTTCGTCTCCGTCCCGTACGACGGCCCCCACACCTCCTGGAGCAGCTGCTTCTGCCCGACCAGCCGGCCGCTGTTGCGCACGAGGACCTCCAGCAGGTGCCACTCCGTGGGGGTCAGCCGTACGTCCTTCCCGGCCCGGTTGACCTTCTTGGCGGCCAGGTCGACGGTGAACTCGTCGGTCTCCACGATCACGTCGTCCTCACCGCCCCCGGCCGGCTCGGCCCGGCGCACGGCGGCCCGCAGCCGGGCCAGCAGCTCGTCCATGCCGAACGGCTTGGTGACGTAGTCGTCGGCGCCCGCGTCCAGCGCCTCGACCTTCTCGTCGGAGGAGTGCCGCGCGGACAGCACCAGGATCGGCACCCGGGTCCAGCCGCGCAGGCCCCTGATCACCTCGACGCCGTCCATGTCGGGCAGCCCGAGGTCGAGGACGACCACGTCGGGGTGGCGGGCGGCGGCGAGTTCGAGGGCGGCGGCGCCGTCGTGGGCCGCGTCGACCTCGTACTTGCGTGCCTTGAGGTTGATCACGAGGGCGCGCACGATCTGCGGCTCGTCGTCGACCACCAGGACGCGGGTCATGAGGCCTGCCTTTCCGGTTCCGCTGTGGGGAGGCGCTCCGGGCGGGTTCCCGCCGCGCGGAGCGTGAGGACCATGGTGAGCCCGCCGCCGGGCGTGTCCTCGGCGTTCAGGGTGCCGCCCATGGCCTCGGCGAAGCCGCGCGCCACCGCGAGTCCCAGGCCCACGCCGGTGCCGCGCGGGGCGTCGCCGTAGCGCTGGAAGGGGGCGAATATGCGGTCCTTGGCCTCGTCGGGGACGCCCGGCCCCCGGTCGACCACCCGCACCTCGACCCGGTCGGCGAGCGCGCTGGCGGCGACCAGCACGGGCGCACCGGACGGACTGTACTTGACGGCGTTCTCGACGAGGTTGGCCATCGCCCGCTCCAGCAGCCCGGGGTCCACGGCGACCATGGGGAGCGTCTCGGGCACGTCCAGGACGACGCTGCGCTCCGGTACGCCGCCGAGCGCCATCGGCACCACCTCGTCGAGGTCGATCTCGCGGATCAGCGGGGTGACCGTGCCGGTCTGGAGCCGGGACATGTCGAGGAGGTTGCCGACGAGGTGGTCGAGGCGGTCGGCGCCCTCCTCGATGCCCTCCAGCAGCTCCGCCCGGTCCTCCTCGGACCACTCGACGTCCTCGGAGCGCAGGGAGGACACCGCCGCCTTGATCCCGGCGAGCGGGGTGCGCAGGTCGTGGCTGACGGCGGCCAGCAGCGCCGTACGGATGCGGTTGCCCTCGGCGAGCGCCCGGGCCCGGTCTGCCTCCTCCAGGAGCCGGCGGCGGTCGAGGACGACGGCGGCCTGGGCGGCGAAGGCGGCCAGCACCCGGCGGTCCTCGGCGGGCAGGACGCGCCCGGTCAGCGCGAGCGCCATGTGGTCCCCGACCGGCACGTCCACGTCCGCCTCGTCCGGCCGCTCGACGGGGCGGCCCTGGCCGACGCGGCCGGCGCAGGTCCAGGGCTCGACGTCGCCCGCCCGTTCCAGCAGGGCGGCGGACTCCATGCCGAAGGTCTCCCGGACCCGTTCCAGCAGCTCCTCCAGGCCGGTCTCGCCGCGCAGCACGTTACCCGCGAGGAAGGACAGGATCTCGGACTCGGCCCGCAGCCGGGCCGCCTGGTGGGTGCGGCGGGCGGCGAGGTCGACCACGGAGGCCACCGCCACGCCGACCGCCACGAAGATCACGATGGCGACGATGTTCTTCGGGTCGGCGATGGTCCACCGGTGCAGGGGCGGTGCGTAGAAGTAGTTCAGCAGCAGCGAGCCCACCGCCGCCGAGGCCAGCGCCGGGAGCAGTCCGCCGAGCAGGGCCGCCGCCACGGTCAGCGCCAGGAACAGCAGCATGTCGTTGGCGAGGCCGAGGTGGACGGTGCTCAGCAGCGCCGTCAGGACCGGCGGCCCGGCGACCCCGGCGATCCACCCCCACACCCGCCGGGACCGCCCGAGGCGCGCGCCCCGGGCCACCGGCAGCCCGCGGCCCTTGGCGATCTCGTCGTGGGTGACGATGTGCACGTCGAGGTCGGGCCCCGACTCCCGGGCGACCGTCGCGCCGACGCCGGGTCCGAAGACGTACTGCCAGGTCTTGCGGCGCGAGGAGCCCAGCACTATCTGGGTGGCGTTCACACCGCGTGCGAAGGCGAGCAGCGCGGCCGGTATGTCGTCCCCGACGACGTGGTGGAACGTTCCTCCCAGGTCTTCGACCAGGGTCCGCTGCAGCGCCAGTTCCTTGGGCGAGGCCGAGGTCAGGCCGTCGCTGCGGGCTATGTAGACGGCCATCACCTCGCCGCCGGCGCCCTTCTCGGCCAGCCGCGCGGCCCGGCGGATGAGCGTGCGCCCCTCGGGGCCGCCGGTCAGCCCGACCACGATCCGCTCGCGCGAGCCCCAGATCGCCGAGACCCGGTGCTCGCTGCGGTACTGGGTGAGGTAGGCGTCGACCCGGTCGGCCACCCACAGCAGCGCCAGCTCGCGCAGGGCGGTCAGGTTGCCGGGCCGGAAGTAGTTCGACAGGGCGGCGTCGACCTTGTCGGGCTGGTAGATGTTGCCGTGCGCCATGCGCCGCCGCAGGGCCTCCGGCGACATGTCGACCAGCTCGATCTGGGCGGCCCGGCGTACCACCTCGTCCGGCACGGTCTCCTGCTGCCGTACGCCGGTGATCGACTCGACGACGTCGCCGAGGGACTCCAGGTGCTGGATGTTGACGGTGGAGATCACGTCGACGCCGGCCGCGAGCAGTTCCTCCACGTCCTGCCAGCGCTTGGCGTTGCGGGAGCCGGGGACGTTGGTGTGGGCGAGTTCGTCCACCAGGGCGACCTGGGGGCGGCGGGCGAGGACGGCGTCGAGGTCCATCTCGGTGAAGACGCCACCGCGGTACTCGATCTCCCGGCGCGGCACCTGCTCCAGTCCGTGCAGCATCACCGCGGTGCGGGGCCGGTCGTGGTGCTCGACGAAGCCCACCACGCAGTCCGTGCCCCGCTCGACACGCCGGTGTGCCTCGGACAGCATCGCGTACGTCTTGCCGACGCCCGGTGCCGCACCGAGGTAGATCCGAAGCTTGCCGCGTCCCATGGCCTCATTGTCTTCCGGTCTGCCGCTTGCGCAGCGTCGACCTTACGTCCGGCAAGCGCGGCATATGGGCGCCGGGCACGGCAGCGGGGCCGTCTTTGACGGAACTCTGACGCGCCCGGCCGGTCAGGGGGTCACCCGGGGTTGTCGCCGTGCGTGAGGGTCTCCCAGGCGACGAAGAGGTTGTTGGTGCCGGCGGGGCGGCCCCGCGTCGTCAGCGTCCCGGTGTGGGTCATGGCGTGCCCGAGGCGGTTGGCCAGGGCGTTGTGACCGACCTCGGGAACCGGCCCGAGCCCAGTTCCCGGGGTACGTGTACGTGATGATCTCGGCGGCCCTGGGCCAGGAGGAGCCGACCCAGCCGGTCTGAAGGGGCGCGTTGCTGTTGGTGTGGCCCCTGACGAACGTACCGGGGGCGCTGGGAGCGGCGTCGGCGGGCCGGGCGAGGACACCGGCGACGAGGGCGCCCGTGGCCGCGAGGAGTGCGGTTCTGCGCATGTGCGGGGCCTTCCGTTCTTTCATGTGAACGTCAAGCGCCTTTATGAACAGACGCGTCGAACGGAGACCGTAGGTACACACGAAAGGGCCGCATCCCCGGCGGGATGCGGCCCTGCGGTTTCTGTGACTCAGCGGACCTCGGTGATCTCCGGTCCGCGCTGGAGCTGCCCCATTCCGCCGGCGAAACGGGAGCCCTCTTCCTCCTGCTGGACGCCCTCGGGGACCATCTGGGCGTCGTTCGGCAGCTTCAGGACGATCGGGTCGCGCGGCGCCATGGGGCCCTCGCCGCGGACCACGACCGTGTCCCGGAAGATCTGCTCGAGCAGCCCGGCGGCCTGCGGCTGCACCGCGCCCTGGCCGGAGATGACCCCGCGCAGGAACCAGCGCGGGCCGTCCACACCGACGAACCGCACGACCTGGAAGCCACCGGTGCCGTCCGGCAGCTGCACCGGCACCTGGGCGCGCAGCTCCCAGCCCAGCGGCCCCTCGACCTCGTCGACGATGCCGCCCTGCTGGGTGATGCCGGTCGCGATCTCCTCGCGCACCTCGCCCCAGATGCCCTCACGCTTGGGTGCGGCGAAGCCCTGCAACTGGATGGCGCTGTCCCGCAGCACGACCGTCGCCGCCACGATCGCGTCGCCCGCGACCTCGACCCGCAGCTCCATGCCGTCGACGCCCGGCACGAACAGGCCTCCCAGGTCGACCCGGCCCTCGCCCGGGTCGCGGACCTCGGAGCTGTCCCACGGCCCGTCGGGGCGCGGCGCAGGCTCGAGCCTCAGGCGCTCGGCCTCCGCTTCATCCGCCTCAGTGTCGACACCGTCGACGACCTGCTCGGCCTCGCCGGCCGCGTCCTCGGCGGCATCCCTCTTCTTGCGACGTCCGAACACGTCACTGTCCTTCCCGGTCGGATACGACCGAAGCGTATCGATTCCCACCCGCCTGACCGCCCAGGGCGGCCTGACCGCTTGTGCCGCTCGTCCCGTCCACCGCGGCATGGCCTCCGGTGGACCCGAAGCCCCCCTCGGCCCGCGCGGAGCCGGGAAGCTCCGCCACCTCCTGGAAGCGGACCCTCTCGACCTGCTGGACGACCAGTTGGGCAATCCGGTCGAAGCGCTCGAACCGCACGGCCCCGCGCGGGTCGAGATTCACCACGATCACCTTGATCTCCCCACGGTACCCGGCATCAACCGTCCCCGGGGCATTCACCAGGGCGACGCCGCAGCGGGCGGCCAGGCCGGATCGCGGGTGCACGAAGGCCGCGTACCCCTCCGGCAGTGCCACAGACACTCCCGTGGGCAGTACGGCCCGCTCGCCCGGCGCCAGTTGACACGCCTCGGTGGTGCGCAGATCGGCTCCCGCGTCACCGGGGTGCGCATACGACGGAAGCGGTACGTCCGGATCGACGCGCCGGATCAGCACGTCCACGGGCTGACGGCTTGCGGGGCTCATGGGGCTCAAGGGGCTCATGTGGCTTTGCAGGCTCACGGGTTCACCTCGAAGGCACGGGCGCGCCGGACCTGGTCCGGGTCGTTCATGGCCGCCTGGATCTCCTCCGGGCGGCCGTGGTCGACGAAGTGGTCGACCTTCACCTCGATGAAGAGCGCCTCGGCGCGCACGGCGACGGGTCCGTCGGGGCCGCCGACGCGTCCGGTGGCCGTGGAGTAGATCTTCCGCCCGGCCACCGCCGTCACCTCCGCCTCCAGGTGGAGCGTGGTGCCGACCGGCACGGGCCGCACGAAGTCGGTCTCCAGCCGCCCGGTCACGGCGATCGTGCGCAGCAGCCAGTTCAGCGAGCCGAGGGTCTCGTCCAGGGCGCTGGTGAGCACTCCGCCGTGCGCGAGGCCGGGGGCGCCCTGGTGGGCCGGCTGCACGGTGAACTCGGCGGTGAGCGACACGCCCTCGCCGGCCCGCGCCTCCAGGTGCAGCCCGTGCGGCTGGTCGCCGCCACAGCCGAAACACTGGCCGTAGTGCGCGCCGAGGAGCTCACCGGGCGCCGGGGCGTCCGGGTGCCGCACCGGTCGCACGGCGTCGGCCGGAGGCTGGAGAGCTGCGGAAGTACGACTCACAGCCGGAGACCTTACCCGCGCGTCGGCCGCTCCCGGACACCGTGTCAAGCTTGGCTCCATGCAGCTCTCCGCCGCCCCGTACGAAGAACGCCTCACCGCCCCGCGGACCTGGTGGCTGATCTCGTTCCTCGTCGGGGTCTCGATGGCCCTGGTCCTGCTCCCGTTCGGCACGCTGCCGATGCTCGGCGGCCTCGCCGGGGGCACCGCGGTCGCGGCCGTGGCCGCGAGTTCGTACGGCTCGGTCCGCATCCGTGTGGTGGGCGACTCCCTGATCGCCGGCGAGGCGAAGATCCCGGTGGCGGCCCTGGGCGAGGCGGAGGTCCTGGACGCGGAGGAGACCCGCGCCTGGCGCACCCACAAGGCCGATCCGCGCGCCTTCATGCTGCTGCGCGCCTACATCCCCACGGCTCTGCGCGTGGAGGTCACGGACCCCGAGGACCCGACTCCGTACCTGTACCTGTCCACGCGCGAGCCGGAGCGCCTGGCGGAGGCGCTGCGGGCGGCCAAGTCGGCGTAGCACATCTGCCCGGGGCCTCACCCGGCAGACGGACGGCGGATCTCAGCGCCCGCCGTCCCGCTTTTCGTCCCGCTTCTCGTCGCGTTCGCCGTCCGCGGGGCGGCCCAGGGGGTCGTTCGTGATCTCGCCCATCTCCAGGGCGTCCGCCGGACGTTCCAGGGCGGGCAGCGCGTCCAGGGCCTCCCAGGGCACCTGCATTCTGCGCAGGTCCTCGCGGATCCGGGCGGCGAGCTTTCTCGTCTCGCTGCGGTTCATGGCCGCGCCCACGGCGGCACCCACCAGGAACGGCATCAGGTTCGGCATGTTGCGGACCATCCGCTTCATGATCCGCTGGCGCAGGTCGCGCTTCAGGCGGCTGTTCAGCGCCGTGCTGAGCGTCGACGGCTTGGTCGCGTCGATCCCGCGCTCCCCCGACCAGGAGTCGAGGTACGCGGTGCTGCGCTGCTTGAGGTTGCCGGGCGGCCGTACGCCGTAGACCTCGTGGAGTTCGGCGATCATCTTCAGCTCGATCGCCGCGACGCCCGTGACCTCGGCGGCCAGTTCCGTGGGCATCGCGGGGGGCACGGGAAGCATCGCCGCCGCGCCGATGCCCGCTCCGACCGTCGCCGTCGCCTTCGCCGCGCCCGCGACGAGCTTGTCCGCGAGCTCCTCGGGCCCGAGGCCCGGGAACTGTCTGCGCAGGGTCGCCAGATCCCGTACGGGGACCCGCGGGGCCATGTCGATGATCCGGTCGGCGAGGTGGGCGAGCCCCGCACGGGCCCGCTCGCCGCCCTTGCGGGCACCTTCCCTTGCCCGCTCCCGGATCGCCCCCGCCCGCCGTCGGGCGACGGGTGCGGGGACATCCACGGACGCCGGGAGGTCACCCCGGTCCGCGGCCGGTTCGAGCGAGGCCGCCCCCGTATCGGTGGAGCCTCGCCCGTCGTCACGCGCGCCGTGCTGTGGGCCGTCCTCGTTCGGCCCTTCGTCCGCTTTCCGCTTGGAGAAGCGGCGCTTCCAGGGAGGGGTCGAGCCAGTCACGGCCGACCCGTCCTCAGTCGCAGTCGCGGCAGATCGGCTGACCGTTCTTCTCCCGGGCCAGCTGGCTGCGGTGGTGCACCAGGAAGCAGCTCATGCATGTGAACTCGTCCTGCTGCTTCGGGAGCACCCGGACGGCCAGTTCCTCGTTCGAGAGGTCTGCTCCGGGCAGTTCGAGGCCCTCTGCGGCCTCGAACTCGTCGACGTCCACAGCGGAGGCCGACTTGTCGTTCCGCCGAGCCTTCAGCTCTTCGAGGCTGTCCGAGTCGACGTCGTCGTCGGTCTTGCGTGGAGTGTCGTAATCGGTTGCCATGGTCGCTCTCCCCCTCTGGGTGTCTGCGGTGTCTCCAGCGCACGTAACGCGTGAGAGGCCGGACTTGTGCCCGACCTGAGGCGGAGATTTTGCCTCACATCAAGGTCTGTTACTCAATCGACACCCAACCGGACTCCTCACGAGCGATCGGCTTGGATGGCGAAGGGGACCGTACACGGTCCGAATGCCGCACTTCAAAGGCGTCTCACCGTGTACTTCCCGTGATCAAGACCCCCGAAAACCGGGATTTTCCCGGCTTTCCGACAGGACACATGATCACGGAGAGTAGATGGCCGGAAAGGCGCCCCTGTGATCGATCACACACGGTGCACGTGCGGCGAGTTCCCGGAAATTCCGCGCAAAGCGAACATCCCCGTGTGCCGCCGAGTTGATCGGCGACATGATCTCAGATGGGCAGCGTGACCCGCATCACGAGCCCACCCCCCTCGCGTGGCTGGGCGTAGATGTGACCGCCGTGCGCCCGGGCCACGGACCGGACGATGGACAGGCCGAGTCCGACGCCCTTGTCGCTGCCCGTGCGCTCCGTGCGCAGCCGCCGGAACGGCTCGAAGAGGTTGTCGATCTCGTACGCCGGCACGACCGGGCCCGTGTTCGAGACGACCATGACCGCCTGGCCGTGCTGGACGTCGGTGGTGACCTCGACCCAGCCCCCCTCGGGCACGTTGTACCGCACGGCGTTCTGCACCAGGTTGAGCGCGATCCGCTCCAGCAGCACGCCGTTGCCCTGGACGACCGCGGGCTTCTGCTCGCCCTGGATGCGCACGCCCTTGGCCTCGGCCTCGGCGTGCACCTGGTCGATGGCCTGCGACGCGACCTCGGCGAGGTCCACCGGCCCGCGCTCGACGACCTGGTTGTCGCTGCGGGCGAGCAGCAGCAGGCCCTCGACGAGCTGCTCGCTGCGCTCGTTGGTGGCCAGCAGGGTCTTGCCGAGCTGCTGGAGTTCCACCGGCGCGTTCGGGTCGGACAGGTGCACCTCGAGGAGGGTACGGTTGATCGCCAGCGGCGTTCTCAGCTCGTGCGAGGCGTTGCCGACGAAGCGCTGCTGGGCGGTGAAGGCGCGCTGGAGCCGCTCCAGCATGTCGTCGAAGGTGTCCGCCAGCTCCTTCAGCTCGTCGTCCGGGCCGTCCAGCTCGATCCGGCGGGAGAGGTCGGAGCCCGCCACCGCGCGGGCGGTGCGGGTGATCCGGCCCAGCGGCGACAGCACGCGCCCGGCCATCGCGTAGCCGAAGGCGAAGGCGATGACCGCCAGGCCCAGCAGCGCCAGCAGCGAGCGGCTGAGCAGATTATCGAGTGCAGCTTGGCGCTGGTCGTCGATGCACTCGCTGATCGCTGCATTGAACTCCGCAAGCGTCGTACTGACGGAGTTGACCGCAGGGCAGTTATCACTGGCCACCTTGATCTCCGTGCCGCCGACGATCTTGAAGAGTGGCTCGTTCCCGGTGTTGAGTGCCTGCGCGGCGAGCAGGTAGATGATCGACAGCAGCAGGATGCCGGCGATCAGGAACATGCCGCCGTAGAGCAGCGTGAGCCTTATGCGGATGGTCGGACGCAGCCACGGGAAGGGCGGCACGGGCCTTCTGGGGTCCCAGGTGGGCTTGGGGGGCGCCTGCGGAGGCGCGGGAGTCGTTGCCACGGGGTATCAGATCCGGTAGCCGGAGCCGGGGACGGTGACGATGACGGGCGGCTCGCCCAGCTTGCGGCGCAGGGTCATGACCGTGACGCGCACGACGTTCGTGAACGGGTCGGTGTTCTCGTCCCAGGCCTTCTCCAGCAGCTGCTCCGCGGAGACGACGGCGCCCTCGCTGCGCATCAGCACCTCCAGGACGGCGAACTCCTTGGGCGCGAGCTGGACCTCCTTGCCGTCGCGGAAGACCTCCCGGCGGTTGGGGTCCAGCTTGATCCCGGCGCGCTCCAGCACCGGCGGCAGGGGCACGCTGGTACGCCGGCCGAGGGCACGCACGCGCGCGATCAGCTCGCTGAACGCGAACGGCTTGGGCAGATAGTCGTCGGCGCCGATCTCCAGGCCCTCCACACGGTCGCTGACGTCGCCGGAGGCCGTGAGCATCAGCACCCGCGTGGGCATGCCGAGCTCGACGATCTTGCGGCAGACGTCGTCGCCGTGCACGAGCGGGAGGTCGCGGTCGAGGACGACCACGTCGTAGTCGTTGACGCCGATGCGCTCCAGGGCGGCCGCACCGTCGTACACGACGTCGACGGCCATGGCCTCCCGGCGCAGTCCGGTGGCCACCGCATCGGCGAGCAGTTGCTCGTCCTCGACGACGAGTACGCGCACGTCCTTGGTCCTTCCTCATGTCCACCCGCGTAGCGCTTCACGGGCGCATGCGGGCAGGGGTCTTCGACGGTGTCTTGGTGTGTTGCCCTCCATCCTGCCCTTTTCGGCCATAAGTCGGGGGTAAGGCAGGTGAGCGGACGGTGGCGGAGCGGGGCGGAGAACGGTGGCCGGAGGGGGAATACGAGATTTTCTCCTCCGGTTAGGTTTCCACGGAAGGGAGCTTGGGGAGGACGGCTTTACATCCCACGATCACGCTCTGCTGGCACCGCACCACCATGCGGTGCGCATCAATCCGCTTATCCGCAGGGCGGGCGTGGGTGTCCGGCACCGTCGCCGCCCAGCAGAGCGGCGCTGGGCATCCACATCAGACGTGATCGTCCCTTCCGAACGGCACACCCCCGTGCCATCGACCCACGACCCAGGACGAGGGGGCGCAGCATGGACGCATTCACCGCAGGACTTCTGCAGCGCATAAGGGCGACCGAGTCCGATCTGTCCCGGGCTCGCGACGAGGGCGACGACTTCCTCGTCGAGGTGGAGCAGGGTGAGCTCGAGGACCTGCGCCGTCTCGCCGCCGAGCACGGTGTGGAGGTCAGCGCGAGCGTCTGATCAGGCCGTACGAAGCGGGCCCCGGCGAATCCAGCGCCGGGGCCCGCTTCGTCGTCGTACGGGGCGGTCGTACGGGGACGTCCCCGCGGTGTTCAGCGCGCGGACGGCCGCCCTCAGTCGTGCCAGGCGCCGAAGTCCTCCAGGAGGCGCTGGAGGGGCTCGAAGACACCCGGGGACCCCGCCAACGCCAGATCGCCCGAGGGGCGCTCTCCGGGGCGGCCACCGGTCAGCGCGCCCGCCTCCCTGGCGATCAGGTCGCCCGCAGCGAGGTCCCAGGGGTGCAGGCCCCGCTCGTAGTAGCCGTCGAGGCGTCCCGCGGCCAGGTCGCACAGGTCGACCGCGGCCGAGCCGCCGCGCCGGATGTCGCGCAGCAGCGGGATCAGCCGCTGGGCGACCTCCGCCTGGTGGGCACGGACGTCGTGGACGTAGTTGAAGCCGGTGGAGACGAGCGCCTGGTCCAGGGGCGGCGCGGGGCGGCAGGCCAGCCGGCGCTCGCCGTCCCAGGCGCCGGTGGCCCAGGCGCCGCAGCCGCGCACCGCGTGGAACGTCTCGCCGCGCATCGGGGCCGTGACGACCCCGACGACGGTCTCGCCGTCCTGCTCGGCGGCGATGGAGACGGCCCAGGTGGGCAGCCCGTACAGGTAGTTGACCGTGCCGTCGAGCGGGTCGATCACCCAGCGGACGCCGCTCGTGCCCTCGGTGGCGGCGCCCTCCTCGCCGAGGATGCCGTCGTCCGGGCGGTGCTCGGCGATCAGGCCCGTGATCAGCTTCTCCGCCGCGATGTCCATCTCCGTGACCACGTCGATGGGGCTGGACTTGGTCGCGGCGACCGCGAGGTCGGCCGGGCGGCCGTCCCGCAGCAGCGCGCCGGCGCGGCGGGCGGCCTCCTGGGCGAGGTCGAGCAGGTCCGTGTGCAGGGGGTCGGTCACAGGGCTCCTCACGCGTAGGTGCTGTCGGCGCCCGCCGCGGCGGGCCGGGGGGCACGGGCCGGGCAGCAGCCGACCGGGCAGAGGTGGTGGCTCGCCCCGAGGGAGCCCAGGGCGCACGGCGTGGTCTCCTGCCCGCGCTCGACGGCGGCGCGCTCCACGACGAGCTCGCGGATCGCGGCGGCGAACCTCGGGTCGGTGCCGACGGTGGCCGAGCGGCGCATCGGCAGCCCCAGCTCCTCCGCCTTGGCCTCGGCCTCCGTGTCGAGGTCGTAGAGGACCTCCATGTGGTCGGAGACGAAGCCGATGGGGGCGATCACGACGGCCGGGACACCGGCCGCGTGCCGCTCCTGAAGGTGGTCGCAGATGTCGGGCTCCAGCCACGGGATGTGCGGGGCGCCGGAGCGGGACTGGTAGACGAGCTGCCAGGGGTGGTCGACGCCGGTGCGCTCCCGGACGGCTTCGGCGATCAGCTTCGCCACGTCCAGATGCTGCTTCACGTACGCGCCGCCGTCGCCGTGGTCCTCGACGGGCCCGGAGGTGTCGGCGGCGGCCGTCGGGATCGAGTGCGTCGAGAAGGCGATGTGCGCCCCGTCCCGGACCTCCTCGGGAAGCTCCTCGAGGGACCGGATCACACCGTCGATCATGGGCTCCAGGAAGCCGGGGTGGTTGAAGTAGTGCCGCAGCTTGTCGATCCTCGGCAGCTCCAGGCCCTCGCTCTCCAGGGCGGCGAGCGCGTCGGCGAGGTTCTCGCGGTACTGGCGGCAGCCCGAGTACGAGGCGTAGGCGCTGGTGGCGAGGACCAGGATGCGGCGGCGGCCGTCGCGGACCATCTCGCGCAGGGTGTCCGTGAGGTACGGCGCCCAGTTGCGGTTGCCCCAGTAGACCGGCAGGTCTACGCCGTGGTCGGCGAAGTCCTTGCGCAGGGCGTCCAGCAGGGCGCGGTTCTGGTCGTTGATGGGGCTGACCCCGCCGAACAGGAAGTAGTGCTGCCCGACCTCCTTGAGGCGTTCCTTGGGGATGCCGCGCCCGCGCGTCACGTTCTCCAGGAACGGGACCACGTCGTCCGGGCCTTCCGGGCCGCCGAAGGAGAGCAGGAGCAGGGCGTCGTAGGGGGTGGCATCGCGCGCGTCTGGCATGGGTCCGATCCTGCCACCCTGCACTGACAGCCGGGAAACGGCGGGGTGACACCTGCGCGCGGGCCGCTTCCGGACTGGGCCGGACGGGTGCGTCGGGGCGTCCGGAGCCGTAAGCTGTGTCGACTGCGTTCGCAGCTTACTGAGCCTCTTTCGGAGACCCCGTTGCCCAGCCCCTACCGCGCCCTGTTCGCCGCCCCCGGCAGCAAACGCTTCTCCGCCGCGGGCTTCCTCGGCCGGATGCCGCTGTCCATGATGGGCATCGGCGTGGTCACGATGGTCTCCCAGCTCACCGGGCGGTACGGCCTGGCCGGTGCCCTGTCGGCCACCATCGCGCTGGCCGCCGCGGTGGCCGGACCGCAGGTCTCGCGGCTGGTGGACCAGTACGGGCAGCGGCGGGTGCTGCGCCCGGCGACGCTGATCTCGCTCACGGCGGCGGCCGTGCTGCTGTTCGCGGCGCACTACGGGTGGCCGGACTGGGTGCTGTACGTGGCCTGTGTCGGCATCGGCTGCGTCCCGAGCGTCGGCGCGATGATCCGGGCCCGCTGGGCGGCCCTGTACCGGGGCACGCCGCAGCTGCACACCGCGTACTCCTTCGAGTCCGTGGTGGACGAGGTGTGCTTCATCTTCGGGCCGATCATCTCCATCGGGCTGTCCACGGCCTGGTTCCCGGAGGCCGGTCCGCTGATCGCCGCCTGCTTCCTGGCGGTCGGCGTGTTCTGGCTGACCGCGCAGCGCGCCACCGAGCCGGAGCCGCACCCGCGCGAGCGCAAGGGCGGCGGCAGCGCGCTGCGCGCGCCGGGGCTTCAGGTCCTGGTGGCCACCTTCGTCGCCACCGGGGCGATCTTCGGGGCGGTCGACGTGGTCACCGTGGCCTTCGCCGACGAGGAGGGGCACAAGGCCGCCGCGAGCGTGGTCCTCGCGCTGTACGCGGCCGGTTCCTGCGTGGCAGGCATGGTTTTCGGCCTCATGCACTTCGCCGGGGCGCCGGAACGCCGGTGGTTGCTGGGCGTGTGCGCCATGGCCGTGAGTATGATCCCCCTCCTACTGGTCGGAAACTTGCCGTTTCTGGCCGTGGCGCTGTTCGTTGCGGGTCTGTCCATCGCTCCTACGATGATCACGACCATGTCCCTCATCGAAGAGCACGTACCACGCGCGCAGCTCACCGAAGGCATGACCTGGGTGAGCACCGGGCTCGCGGTGGGAGTCGCGCTCGGCTCCTCCGCGGCCGGCTGGGTGATCGACGCGGCCGGGGCGCGTGCGGGGTACGGGGTTCCGGCCGTGGCCGGGGCCGTCGCGGTCGCGGTGGGTTTCCTCGGGTTCCGCCGGCTCAAGCGACCGGCACCGGGTCGGGGAGGCTCCGTTGAGCAGCACAGCGAACGGAAAGAACGGCACGTGGCGTAACTGGGGCGGCAACGTCCTGGCGCGTCCCGCGCGGGAGGTCACCCCGGCCTCCGTCGACGAGCTGGCCGCCGCCGTGCGGCGGGCCGCCGAGGACGGCCTCAAGGTGAAGGCCGTCGGCACGGGGCACTCCTTCACCGCCATAGCCGCGACGGACGGTGTGTTGATCCGCCCTCAACTGTTGACCGGCATACGTGACATCGACCGCGAGAACATGACGGTCACGGTGGAGGCCGGCACCCCGCTCAAGAGGCTCAACATGGCCCTGGCGCGTGAGGGACTGTCGCTGACCAACATGGGCGACATCATGGAGCAGACGGTCTCCGGGGCCACCAGCACCGGCACGCACGGCACCGGCCGCGACTCCGGCTCGATCGCCGCCCAGATCCGGGGCCTGGAGCTGGTCACCGCCGACGGTTCGGTCCTCACCTGCTCCGAGAAGGAGAACCCGGAGGTCTTCGCGGCCGCCCGCATCGGCCTCGGTGCCCTGGGCATCGTCACGGCGATCACGTTCGCCGTCGAGCCGGTGTTCCTGCTCACGGCCCGCGAGGAGCCGATGCCGTTCGACAGGGTGCTCGCCGACTTCGAGGAACTCTGGGCCGAGAACGAGCACTTCGAGTTCTACTGGTTCCCGCACACGGGGAACACCAACACCAAGCGCAACAACCGCAGCGCGGGCCCGGAGAAGCCGGTGCCGCAGCTGAAGAGCTGGTTCGAGGACGAGTTCCTCTCCAACGGCGTCTTCCAGGTGGCCAACTGGGTCGGCCGCGCGGTGCCCGCCACGATCCCCGCGATCGCCCAGATCTCCAGCAAGGCCCTGTCCGCGCGGACCTACACCGACATCCCTTACAAGGTCTTCACGTCTCCGCGCCGGGTGCGCTTCGTGGAGATGGAGTACGCCGTTCCGCGCGCGGCCGTCGTCGAGGCGCTGCGCGAGCTGAAGACCATGGTCGACCGCTCCGGGCTGAAGGTCAGCTTCCCCGTGGAGGTGCGCACCGCCCCGGCCGACGACATCACGCTGTCCACCGCATCCGGCCGCGACACCGCGTACATCGCCGTCCACATGTTCCAGGGCACGCCCTACCAGCGGTACTTCACCGCGGCCGAACGCATCTTCACCGCCCACGAGGGCCGTCCGCACTGGGGCAAGATCCACACTCGGGACGCCGAGTACTTCTCCCGGGTGTATCCGCGCTTCGGCGAGTTCACGGCGCTGCGGGACCGTCTCGACCCTGACCGGCGGTTCCAGAACGACTACTTGCGGAGGGTTCTGGGGGCGTAGGCGACGCGCCGGGGGTGGTGTGCGCGGGGTCCTCGCTCTGGCTGGGGGCCGGGGTGGGGCCCGTACTCCCGTCCTCGCCCGGGGAAGGCGAGACGTTCTCGTCCCGCGGCGCTCCCGTGGACGTTCCGGTCGTGGCCCCGCCGTCACCCCCGGAACCGGAGTGCGAACCGCCGGTCTCACCGGACACCGGGCGCTTCCAGCGCCCCCTACCCGGGCGCGGTACACGGTGCCCTCGGTGAACTGGCCGGGTGGCGGCGGCGCGTGCGCCGCGGATCTGCTCGCCGGTGGGGGACGTGCGACCGAAACCCTTAGTTCCGATTCCGGTGATTACGTGAAGTTCCCCACGTTCAAGATCACGAAAAGGGGGCAGAGGGCGGCCAAGTCCCCCCTCTTGCCAGAAGTTGGGCGGCGTGCCAATCCACGCACGTGGCCCAAATGGAGTACTGTTGCGAGCCCTGGGTCCGGTCTCCCGTCAGGGTGTACAGGGCCTTTAAGGACCGCCGGGAGGGGGCTAGTTGCACAGGGTGATGGAGTTCGTCACTTAGCGTTGCGAATAGGTAACCGTGCCATAACGGCGTTCCAGGGCCAGCGCCCGACACGCCGGGCAACTCGGCAAGGTTGTGGCAGGCTGCACCCGGGCAGGCCACACTCGACTAGCGGAAGCAGCGACGCACGTGACGTCGGCAGGCACCACCCGGGAGGTCCCCATGCCCGAACTGCGTGTCGTGGCCGTCTCGAATGACGGCACACGGCTGGTGCTGAAGGCTGCGGACAGCACGGAGTACACGCTGCCGATCGACGAACGGCTCCGCGCCGCCGTGCGCGGCGACCGTCCCCGCCTCGGCCAGATCGAGATCGAGGTGGAGAGCCACCTCCGCCCCCGCGACATCCAGGCGCGTATACGTGCCGGCGCGACCGCGGAAGAGGTCGCGCAGATGGCAGGCATCCCCGTCGACCGGGTCCGCCGCTTCGAGGGACCCGTGCTCGCCGAGCGTGCGTTCATGGCCGAGCGGGCCCGCAAGACCCCGGTCCGCCGCCCCGGCGAGAACTCCGGTCCCCCCCTCGGCGAGGCCGTGCAGGAGCGGCTGCTGCTGCGCGGGGCCGACAAGGACACCGTCCAGTGGGACTCGTGGCGTCGTGACGACGGCACCTGGGAGGTCCTGCTGGTCTACCGCGTCGCGGGCGAGCCGCACTCGGCGAGCTGGACGTACGACCCGCCCCGGCGGCTCGTCCAGGCCGTCGACGACGAGGCGCGCTCGCTGATCGGCGAGTCCGACGACCTGGCCGCGCCCGAGCCCAGCTTCCCGTTCGTCCCGCGGATCGCCCGGCTCCCGCGCGACAGACCGCTGGACCGCCCCGAGCGGCCCAGCCTGCCCGCGCAGGCGTCCGAACCGGTCGAGGAGAGCACGGGCGAGCGGGACTCGCTGACCAGCCTGCTGGAGGCGGTGCCCAGCTTCCGCGGTGACCTGGTGGTTCCGGAGCGCCCGGCGGCACCGGTGGAGCCCGAGGAGGAGCCCGTCGCCGAGCCCGAGGAGGAGGAGCCCCCGGCTCCCGCGGCCTCGGCCGGTTCCGCCTACGCGGACGTCCTCATGCCGCGCTCCGTCGGGAGCCACCGCGACCGGCTCATCGGCGCCACCGACCGCCAGGCGGAGGCCGACGGCGTCCGCCCGGGCCGCAGAGCGGCCGTCCCCAGCTGGGACGAGATCGTGTTCGGGACGCGGCGCAAGAAGCAGGAGTAGCCGGATCGGCTGCACGGGAAGAGGGCCGCGCCCGCAAGGCGCGGCCCTCTTCCCGCGTCGGGCTACTGGGGATCCGGCCCCACCGCGACCGGCCGGTCCGGGTCCGAGGACCACTCCGACCACGACCCGACGTACAGGTCCGCCGGAATGCCCGCGACCGCCAGCGCCAGGACCTCGTGGGCGGCGGAGACGCCCGACCCGCAGTACACGCCGACCCGGGAACCCTCGGACACACCGAGCCCCTTGAAGCGCTCCCGCAGTTCCTCGGCGGGGAGGAAGCAGCCGTCCGGCCCCACGTTCTCCGTGGTGGGCGCCGACAGCGCGCCCGGGATGTGCCCGGCCACCGGATCGATCGGCTCCACCTCACCCCGGTACCGCTCCCCCGCCCGCGCGTCCAGCAGCACCCCGGAGCGCGCCAACGCTGCGGCGGCGTCGGCGTCGAGCAGCCCCGCCGCTCCCGGTTCCGGCACGAAGTCACCCTCCTCCGGCGTCGGCACCGACTTCTCCAACGGCCCCTCCCAGGCCGACAACCCGCCGTCGAGGACCCGCACGTCCGGGTGCCCCGTCCAGCGCAGCAGCCACCACGCCCGGGCCGCCGCCCACCCCTGCCCGCCGTCGTAGACGACCACGGGCGTCCCGGACGACACGCCCGCCCGGCGCATCGCGGCCCCGAAGCGCGCGAGGTCGGGCAGCGGATGCCGGCCGCCCTGGCCCGGCGCGGAGGCCAACTCGCGGTCCAGGTCGACGTAGACGGCCCCCGGCAGGTGCCCTGCCTCGTACGCGGCCCGGCCGTCGTACGGCGGCTCACCCGCCGCCTTGGCCGCGGTGAGCTGCCAGCGGACATCGAGCAGGACCGGCGGACGGGCGCCCGTCAGGGCGCTCGCGAGGTCGGATGCGGAGATGATGGCGTTCATGTTCCCCATCCTCGCGCACCGGACCGGCCGCGCCGTCCTGCTCGGCCCCTCGGCCCGGCCGGTCGCAGACGATCACCTGGCGTACGGGAACAAGCACATGCTGTACAGCTGAACGACACCTGCCGATAAGCGCGCCGCAAGGGACAGCGCCGCGCACATCAGGCATTCTCCGGACAAGAGCCGCCCCACAGGGCGTGCCCGCCCCACGAGGGCTGCGGAGAAAACGGCCGCACGAGGCCGAGAAGAGAGTGACGATGACCGACACCCGGGGGTCCACCGGCCCGAACGGCGAAACACCCGCCCGGCACGCGCCCGGCGCGCCCTGCTGGGTGAGCCTGATGGTGCACGGGCCGGCCGCGACCGAGGAGTTCTACGGAGCGCTGTTCGGCTGGGAGTTCCGGCCGGGCCCCCAGCAGCTCGGCCCGTATGTGCGCGCGCTGCTCGACGAGCGCGAGGTGGCGGGCATCGGCCGGCTGCCCCCGGACCGGCATCTGCCCATCGCGTGGACCCCCTACTTCGCCTCCCGGAACGTGGACCGGACGGCCGAGACGGTGCGCAGCTGCGGCGGCACGATCGGGGTGGGCCCGCTGGACGCCGCCGACGCCGGCCGCCTGGCCATCTGCTCCGACCCGTCGGGCGCGGTCTTCGGCATCTGGCAGGCCGCCGCGCACCTCGGCACGACCGTCTCGGGCGTCCCCGGCACGCCCGCCTGGAACGAGCTGCTGACCTTCGAGACGGCGAGCGTCGCGAAGTTCTACCGGACGGTGTTCGGCTACGAGGAGGAGCCGATGGTCTCCGCCGACTTCGACTGCGTGACCCTGCACCTCGGGGGCGGGCCCGTCGCCGGCATCCACGGACTGGGGCAGGCCCTGCCCCGCGACCGGGGCGCGCACTGGGTGACGTACTTCCAGGTCGCCGACGTCGACGACGCCCTGGACCATCTCGTCCACCTGGGCGGGCACGTCCTGAAGCCGGTGCACGACACGGCGCACGGGCGGGTGGCGAGGGTGGCGGACCCTGAGGGGGCGCGGTTCGCGCTGCTGCAACCGGCGGGCTGACGGCCCGTCCGACGGCCTGCCCGCATGCTGCTCAGGCCGACGTCACCGGCAGCACGTCCGGCGACAAGGCCGCCGCACGGGCCGTCGCCGCGGTCATACGGCGGCGGTGGTGGCGGCGGCACAGGACCTCGTACCCGACCTCGTCGGCGGAGTGCGTGACGTCGCCGACGACCACCTGGGCTCCCTCGACGACCATGACGCCGCCTATCGTCCGGGCGTTGTGCGTGGCGCGGGCACCGCACCAGCACAGGGCCTCGACCTGGAGCACCTCGACCCGGTCGGCCAGTTCCACCAGCCGCTGGGAGCCGGGGAACAGCTTGGAGCGGAAGTCGGTCGTGATGCCGAAGGCGTAGACGTCGAGGCCCAGGTCGTCGACCACGCGCGCGAGTTGGTCGATCTGCTCCGGCGCGAGGAACTGCGCCTCGTCGACGATCACGTAGTCGGCGCGGCCGCCCCGCGAGAGATGGTCGACGAGGTAGGCGAAGAGGTCCTGCCCGTCCTCGACCTCCACCGCGTCCGTGACCAGGCCGAGGCGCGAGGACAGCTTGCCCTCGCCGGCGCGGTCGTCACGCGAGAAGATCATGCCCTGCAGGCCGCGCGCCGATCGGTTGTGCTCGATCTGGAGAGCCAGCGTCGACTTCCCGCAGTCCATCGTTCCGGAGAAGAACACCAGCTCGGGCATGTGGAGTTGAGCACCTTTCGGCGTGAGGGGTCGGGGTGGGGCGTGCTTCAGGAGCGTACTTCGAGCAGGGGGACCAACTGCTCGGCAGGGGTCATCGAACCGTGGTTGCCGACCATCGCCGACTCCTTCGGCTCCCGCTCGGAGGCGATGAGCAGGACGTCGTCCCGCGCGGCGGCGACCACGTCGCCGATACGGCTGTACACCCGTTCGTCGATCTTCGGCCCGAACCAGCCCGCCGCGATGGCCTCGTCGCGCGAGGCGACCCAGAACTGCTCGCCGAGCACCTCGCGCCAGCAGGTGAGGACGTCGTTCGCGGCGCCCGGTACGGCGTAGACGTGCCGGGCGCGGCCCTCGCCGCCGAGCAGGGCGACTCCGGCGCTCAGCTCCCAGTCCTCGTCGAAGTCGATGCGGTGCTCCTCGTCGAAGGGCACGTCGATCATGCCGTGGTCGGCGGTGATGTAGAGCGCGCTGCGCGGCGGCAGTTGCTCGGCGAGGCGCTGGACCAGGCGGTCGGCGTACATGAGCTGGCCGCGCCAGGCGTCGGAGTCGACGCCGAAGCGGTGGCCGGCGCCGTCGACCTCGGCGAAGTACGTGTACACCAGGGAGCGGTCGCCCGCGGCCAGTTGCTCGGCCGCCAGGTCCATGCGGTCCTCGCCGGTCAGCCGCCCGAGGAACGTTCCGCCGCTGAGCGCGATCTTGGTGAGCGGGGTGTTCTCGAAGGTCGGGGACGACACCTGCGCGGCGTGCACGCCCGCCTCGTGGGCCAGCCGGAAGACCGTGGGGTAGGGCTGCCAAGGGCCGGGCGGGGTCCAGGGCTGCCAGCGCAGCTGGTTCATCAGCTCGCCGGTGTCGGGGTTGCGCACCGTGTAGCCGGGCAGGCCGTGGGCGCCGGGCGGCAGGCCGGTGCCGACGGAGGCCAGGGAGGTCGCCGTGGTCGCCGGATAGCCGGCGGTGAGCGGACGCCCTGTGCCGCCGCGCGAGGTGGCGAGCAGGGACGTCATGAAGGGGGCGTCCTCGGGGTGCGCCCTCAGCTGCTCCCAGCCGAGGCCGTCGATCAGGAACACGCAGTTCCGGTCGGCGGGGGTCAGCTCGGTGATCGTGGCGGTCATGCCCGGCACGGCCAGGCCGGCGGCCAGCGTGGGCAGCAGGTCCGCGAGCGAACCGCTGCCGTACTCGGGGGTCGGTGCGGAGGCGACGGCGAGCGGTTCGGGGTGGCGGTCCCAGGCCGTCTTCGGCTGTGCCATCAGCGGGCGGTGTCCGCGGTCGCCTCGGAGAGGGCCTGCGCGAAGGCGAGTGCCTGGCGCACGGTCTCCGGTCCGTCCCCGGCCTCGCTGACGCGCAGGCTGAGGTCGTCCGCCGTCGAGTTGCCGGTGTAGCCGTGGTCCGCCTCGCAGTTGGGGTCGCCGCAGGCGGCCGGCTCCAGGTCGATGCGGGAGACGGCGCCCCAGCCGATCGTGAGCACGACCTCGCGGGGCAGGGTGCCCGGCTTGTAGGACTCCGGGTTGGCGACCACGCGGCTGACCACGATCGACGAGATGCGGCCGATCTTCACCGACTCCGTGGACGTCGTGGCGTACGGCGTCGGGGAGGTGGTGTCGGCGGCCTGTTCGTCGGTGTGGCTGACGATGAAGCGGTTGTCCGTGAGGACGAGCACCGTCACGTGCCGGCGTACCTCGTTCTGGTCGAACGTCGTCTCCTGATGGACCAGGTACGACCGGATGGGCTCGCCGCCCACGGCGGCCTCCACCGCCTCGGCCACGAGGGCCGGGTAGTAGCCGCTGCGCTCGATCGCCGCCCGCAGCCCCTGGGTCGTCGTACTGGTCTTGGCCATGACGCCCATCCTACGGGGGACCACTGACTGCGAGGCACCGCTCGCCCCCGGTCAGTACGCGGGGAGGGTCCGCGGGCCGAGGTCGTCGCGGGCGGGCGGTGGCGCGAGACGGACCGAGGCGCCCAGCACGCTCAGTCCGTGCGAGGCGACGACGACCGGTTCGAGCGTGACCGCGACGACCTCGGGGTGGTCGTCCACCAGCCGGGACACCCGCAGCAGCAGCTCCTCCAGGGCGCGGGTGTCGGCCGGTGCGGAGCCGCGCCAGCCGAACAGCAGGGGGGCCGTGCGGATCGACCGCACCAGCGAGGTCGCCTCCCGGTCGGTGACCGGGATCAGCCGGTGCGCCGTGTCCCCGAGCAGCTGCGAGGCGGCTCCGGCGAGTCCGAAGGAGAGCACGGCTCCGGCCGCGGGGTCGATGACGGCCCGGACGACGACGTCCACGCCGCGGGGTGCCATCCGCTGCACGACGGGGCGCAGCTCCTCCGGCGCGCCGAACAGCTCGGTCAACTCGGTGTACGACCGGCGCAGTTGGTCCTCGTCGGCGAGGTCGAGGCGGACGCCGCCCAGGTCGGCGCGGTGCCTCAGGTGCGGGGCGGTGGCCTTGAGGGCGACGGGGTAGCCGAGCGTGCGGGCGGCCTCGGCGGCGGCGTCGGGGGTCGGGGCGGGCAGGGCGCGGTGGACGGGGATGCCGTAGTGGCCGAGCAGGTCGCAGGTCTCCTCGGTGCCGAGCGTGAGTCCCTGCCCGCGCGCGAGGAGCCCGTCGATCAGTGCGGCGGCGCCCTTCTCGTCGATGTCCTCGTACTCGGGCACCTTGCCGGGGTCCGCGGCGTCGCGCCGCCACTGCGCGTAGGTGACGGCCTGGGCGAGGGCGCGGACGGCCCGTTCGGCGGCGGGGTAGGCGGGGATGAGGTGGGCGCCTTCGGGGGCCTCGGCGGTCCGGGGCCGTTCCTCCGCGGAGGTCGGGCGGGGGGCCGTCTGCGGAGGAGTGCCGACCGCGGCCTGGGGTGCCGTGCTCGCCGCCGCCGACAGGGCCTCGGCCAGGCCTCCGAGCTCCACGTGGACGACGAGGACCGGCTTGGCCGGGGCGGCGGCCGCCGCCGACCTCAGGGCCTCGGCGAGGGCCGCGTCGCCGACCGGGCCCTCCCCCAGCGCCGGTATGGCGGTGACGACGACCGCGTCGCACCGGTCGTCGGCCAGCGCGCGCGACAGGGCCGCGTGGAAGTCCGCCGCGGAGGCCGCCGTGGTCAGGTCCTGCGGCGGGTGCGGCCGGAGGCCCTCGGCGAGGCACGCGTCGTACGTGAGCAGGCCGAGCGACTCGGAGTTGCCGAGGATCGCCACCCGGGGCCCGGCGGGCAGGGGCTGGCGCGCGAGCAGGAGGCCGGCGTCCACCAGGTCGGTGATCGTGTCGACCCGGATCACGCCGGCCTGCCGCAGCAGCGCCGAGACGGTCGCGTGCGGCAGCCGGGTCGCCCGTACGGCGTGCCCCTGGGGAGCGGCGCCGTGCCGGGCGCCCTGGACCACGACCAGCGGCTTCGCCGCGGCTGTCCGGCGGGCGAGGCGCGTGAACTTGCGGGGGTTGCCGATGGACTCCAGGTACATGAGGACGACGTCGGTGTCGGGGTCCTCGTACCAGTACTGCAGGACGTCGTTGCCGGAGACGTCGGCCCGGTTGCCGGAGGAGACGAAGGTGGACACTCCGGTCACGCCGGTAACGCCTCCGCCGCGCCGGTGCAGCCGGGACAGCAGGGCGATGCCGATGGCCCCGGACTGGGCGAACAGGCCGATCCGGCCCGGGCGCGGGGTCTCGGGGGCGAGGGAGGCGTTGAGGCGGACCTGGGGGGAGGTGTTGATGATGCCGAAGGCGTTCGGCCCGATGATCCGCATGCCGTACGTGCGCGCGTGCCGCACGAGGGCGCGCTGGCGTTCGCGCCCCTCGGGGCCGCTCTCGGCGTATCCGGCGGAGATGACGACGAGCCCCTGCACGCCGTGTTCGCCGCACTCGGTGACGACCTCGGGGACGTGCTCGGCCGGCACGGCGACGACCGCCAGGTCGACCGGGCCGTCGATGTCGCGCACCGAGCGGTGGGCGGGCACGCCGTCGAGCTCCTTCTGCCCCTCGGGCAGGGCCTTGTTCACGGCGTAGAGCCGGCCGGTGAACCCGGCGTCCCGGATGTTGCCGAGGACGCTGCGGCCCACGCCGCCCGGGGTGCGCCCGGCGCCGATGACGGCGACCGAGCCGGGCGCGAGCAGCCGCTGCACGGACCGCGCCTCGGCGCGGTGCTCGCGCGCGTACTGCACGGCGAGGGAGCGGTCGGTGGGTTCGAGGTCGAACTCCAGACGGACGACGCCGTCCTCGAAGCTGCGCTTCTGCGTGTACCCGGCGTCCGTGAACACCTTGATCATCTTGGTGTTGGCGGGCAGCACCTCGGCGGCGAAGCGGCGGATGCCGCGCTCGCGGGCGACGGCGGCGATGTGTTCGAGGAGGGCGGAGGCGACCCCGCGGCCCTGGTGGGCGTCCTGCACCAGGAAGGCGACCTCGGCCTCGTCGGCCGGTGCGGACGCGGGCGTTCCGTCCGCGCCGATCCGGTCGTAGCGTACGGTGGCGATGAACTCGCCGCCGACCGTGGCCGCGAGTCCCACCCGGTCCACAAAGTCGTGGTGCGTGAAGCGGTGGACGTCCTTGGCGGACAGGCGAGGGTACGGCGCGAAGAAGCGGTAGTACTTCGACTCGTCGGAGACCTGCTCGTAGAAGCTGACCAGGCGATCGGCGTCATCAACGGTGATGGGCCGGATGCGCGCGGTACCCCCGTCGCGCAGCACCACGTCGGCTTCCCAGTGGGCGGGATACTCGTGCCGGTCCGGCGAGGTCTGCATGGGCCCCAGAGTACGGCTAGCGTCCGACAACGGCGCGAGGCAGTCTGTGGAGGGCGTCAGTCGGGTCGAGGCCGCGATCCGACGGCACCCCCGGAGTGGACCGACAGGACCGCTCCGGGCGGGCTTCACGTATGGGAAACTGGTCTAGACAACCCTGAACACCGAAGGGCAGCAACACATGGCTGAGCGCCGCGTCAACGTCGGCTGGGCCGAGGGCCTCCACGCCCGCCCCGCCTCCATCTTCGTCCGAGCCGCCACGGCCGCAGGCGTCCCGGTGACGATCGCCAAGGCTGACGGAACCCCCGTCAACGCGGCCTCCATGCTGGCCGTCCTGGGCCTGGGCGCCCAGGGCGGCGAGGAGATCGTCCTCGCCTCCGACGCCGAGGGCGCGGACGCCGCCCTGGACCGGCTGGCGAAGCTGGTCTCCGAGGGGCTGGAAGAACTGCCCGAGACCGTCTGAGCGTTCTCCCGCGCCTGATCCGGCGCTCCTGAAGGGCTCGTCCGAATTTCGGGCGGGCCCTTCGCTTTTTCCCGGCCCTGGGCGGCGGAATTCCCGCTCACAGGGAGCAGAATTCCCGTTCGAGGGCAGCAGAAATAAACCCCCGCGAATTACGCACTCTTTGTATACGGCTCCCGTGTTAATGCCGCAGGCTCGCCGTGTTTACGGGATGTTGCGAGTTCCTCACACGGTCGGCGCGCTCCCCGGCCGAGCCGAAACGCAGCCGGTGCGCGGCCGTCGCGCGCTCGGCGTGCAGCGCCGTGACCGCCCGCGCGCGCTCGCTGTCACCGCGCGCCACCGCGTCCACGATCGCGCCGTGCTCGCTCCAGGACTCCACGGGGCCGGCCGGCGCCTCCACGGTGTACATCCAGGCGATCTTGTGGCGGAGCTGGGTGAGCACCGAGGTCAGCGCGGGGCTGCCGGAGGCCTGGGCGAGCGTCTCGTGGAACCAGCCGCCCAGGGAGCGCAGGTCGTCGCTGTTGCCCCGGCGGGCGCGCTCCTGACCCAGCCGGACCAGGCCGCGCAGGACCTTCAGATGGGCCTCGGTGCGACGCTGGGCGGCGCGGGCGGCGCCGAGCGGCTCCAGCAGCATGCGCATCTCCAGCAGGTCGGCGGCCTCCTGCTCGGTGGGTTCGGCGACGCACGCGCCCGCGTGCCGCCGGGTCACCACGAAGCCCTCGGCCTCCAGGGTGCGCAGAGCCTCCCGGACGGGGACACGCGAGACGCCGTAGCGGCGCGCGAGGAGTTCCTCGGTGAGCCGGCTGCCGCGTTCGTAGACACCCGCGACGATGTCGTCCCGGATGGCCGTGCACACCGAGTGCGCGGGAATACGCATGACCGACCTCCGTTTAATCCCCGTGAAACGCCGACAACGACGCGTGTTCCGTGACTCTATTGCAATGAGCCGGAATTTCCGACGGCAGCCCGGAATCCAGGGATATTTTTTGGACAGCCGCCCGCCGCAAACGCCGAAAGCCCCGGCTCAGGGAGCCGGGGCCTCGGGATGCGGAGCGGGTGCCGTCAGAGGTTCACGCCGTGCGAGCGGAGGTAGGCGACGGGGTCGATGTCGGAGCCGTACTCGGGGCTCGTCCGGGCCTCGAAGTGCAGGTGCGGGCCGGTGACGTTGCCGGTCGCGCCGGACAGGCCGATCTGCTGGCCGGGGGTGACCTGCTGGCCCACCGAGACGCCGATGGACGACAGATGGCCGTACTGGGTGTACGTCCCGTCGTTCATCTTGATCACGACCTGGTTGCCGTAGGCACCGCCCCAGCCGGCCTCGACGACCGTGCCCATGCCGACCGCGTGGACGGCGGTGCCGCTGGCGGCGTGGAAGTCGACGCCGGTGTGGCTGCCGGAGGACCAGACGGCGCCGCCGGTCTTGTAGCCGGTGGAGACGTAGGAGCCGGGGATCGGGGAGACGAAGCTGTTGAGGCGCTTGCGCTCGGCCTCGCGGGCGGCGCGCTCCTTGGCCTCGCGGGCCTTCTCGGCCGCCTCCTTGGCCTTCTTGGCCGCCTCGGCGGCCCGCTCGCGGGCGGCCTCCTCGGCCTTCTTCCGGGCGGCGGCCTCCTCGGCCGCGTGCTTCTGCGCGACGGCCTGGGCGTCGATCTGCTGGGCGACGGTGCCGCCCATGGTGACGACGGGGGTGAGGCCGGTCTGCTCGGGGGCGGGCTCGGCGGCGAAGGCGGCCGGGGCGGCCACGGTGCCGATGACGCCGGTGGTGGCGAGGGCCGCGACGCCCGCCGCGCGGGCCGTGCCGCGCTGGATCCTGCTGGGACGACGATGCTTCCCGGTGGCGCGGGTGAACGCCATGGAGTGCCTGGTCCTTTCCTTCCTTCTCGCCTACCGGGTTAGCTGACGGGTTCGGAGCAGGAAGGTCTCCTACGGACCCCCTCGCGGCTCGCGCGGGCGTCCGATTCACCCCAGGGACTGCGGTTGGGTCCCCGGCTCCCCTGGCTCGCGCCGTACGGGGACTCGGCGATGACTGTCCGGTGCCGCGGGTGCGGCGCACTGCCTGACGAACAGCCCGGACGACGCTAAGCGGGGCCACTTTCAATTCCCAAACGGATCCGGTCTTTTGTAGCGCATCCCACAGGTCAGACAGGCAACCTCCGTACCAATTCGGGCATAAAGGAGCCCTGGTGCCTTAGGAAGACAACCAGGGCTCCTCGCGCGCGTGGCCCTACTCGGCGGCGACGACCGTGACTTCGCCGATGCCGAGGGCCTCCACCGGGCCCTTGATCTGCGCCGCGTCACCGACAAGGACGGTCACCAGACGGTCCACCGGGAAGGCGCTGACGGCCGCCGCGGTGGCCTCCACGGTGCCGGTCGCGGCGAGCTGCCGGTACAGCGTGGCCTGGTAGTCGTCGGGCAGGTGCTGCTCGACCTGGTCGGCCAGCGTGGACGCGACGGCCGCCGCGGTCTCGTACTTCAGCGGCGCGACGCCGACCAGGTTCTGCACGGCGACGTCCCGCTCGGCGTCGGTCAGCCCCCCGGCGGCGAGGGTCCGCAGCACCGTCCAGAGGTCCTGAAGGGCGGGGCCGGTGTTGGGCGTGTCCACGGAACCGCTGATGGCGAGCATCGCGGCACCGGTTCCGTCCGGGGCGGAGCGCAGGACCTGGGCGAACGCCCGCACGCCGTAGGTGTAGCCCTTCTCCTCGCGCAGGACGCGGTCCAGGCGCGAGGTGAGGGTGCCGCCGAGGCAGTACGTGCCGAGCACCTGCGCGGGCCACACGCGGTCGTGCCGGTCCGGGCCGATGCGGCCGATCAGCAGCTGCGTCTGGACGGCGCCCGGGCGGTCCACGATGACGACGCGGCCCGTGTCGTCGGCGGTCACCGGCGGCACCGGGCGCGGCTCGGCCGAGGAGCCGGTCCAGGACCCCAGCGTGTCGGCGAGCAGGGCGTCGAGGTCGATGCCGGTGAGGTCACCGACGACCACGGCGGTGGCCGTGGCGGGCCGGACGTGCTTCTCGTAGAAGCCGCGCACGGCCGTGGAGTCGATCGCGGCGACCGTCTCCTCGGTGCCCTGCCGGGGGCGCGACATGCGCGACTCCGCGGGGAAGAGCTCCTTGGAGAGCTCCTTGGCGGCGCGGCGGGAGGGGTTGGCCAGCTCGTGCGGGATCTCGTCGAGGCGGTTGCGGACCAGCCGCTCGACCTCGCTGTCGGCGAACGCGGGCGCCCTGAGGGCGTCGGCGATCAGGCCGAGCCCCTTGGCGAGCCGGGAGGCCGGCACCTCCAGGCTCAGCCGGACGCCGGGGTGGTCGGCGTGCGCGTCGAGGGTGGCGCCGGCGCGCTCCAGCTCGGCGGCGAACTCCTCGGCGGAGTGCTTGTCGGTGCCCTCGGAGAAGGCCCGGGCCATGATCGTGGCGACACCGTCGAGGCCGGCCGGCTCGGCCTCCAGGGGCGCGTCCAGCAGCACCTCCACGGCGACGACCTGCTGGCCGGGGCGGTGGCAGCGCAGCACCGTCAGGCCGTTGCCGAGCGTGCCGCGCTCGGGGGCCGGGAAGGCCCACGGCCGGGCCTCGCCCGCCTGCGGCTGGGGGTGGAATTCCATCGTGGCGAGCTCGGTCACTTGGCCGCCTCCTCGTTCTCGTCGCCGGCCGCGGCTGCGGTGTCCCCGGCATCGTCGGTCTCGTCGGCGACGGGCTCGTAGACGAGCACCGCGCGGTTGTCGGGGCGCAGCCGGGCCTTGGCGACCTCCTGGACCTCCTGAGCCGTGACCTCCAGCACGCGCTGGACGGCGGTCAGGGCGAGCTGCGGGTCGCCGAACAGCACCGCGTACCGGCACAGTTCGTCGGCGCGGCCCGCGACCGTGCCGAGGCGGTCCAGCCACTCGCGCTCCAACTGGGCCTGGGCGCGCTCCATCTCCTCGGCCGTGGGGCCCTCCTCGGCGAACCGGGCGAGCTCCTCGTCGATGGCGGCCTCGATGACCGGCACCTCCACGTCACCGGACGTCTTCACGTCCAGCCACCCCAGGGAGGGCGCCCCGGCGAGCCGCAGCAGGCCGAAACCGGCCGCCACGGCCGTACGGTCCCGCCGCACCAGGCGGTTGTAGAGGCGGGAGGACTCGCCGCCGCCGAGGACGGTGAGCGCCAGGTCGGCCGCGTCGCACGCGCGCGTGCCGTCGTGCGGCAGCCGGTAGGCGGCCATCAGGGCGCGGGCCGGGACCTCCTCCTCGACGACCTCGCGCAGCTGCTCGCCGATGATCTCCGGCAGCGAGCCGTCGCGCGGCGCGGGCTTGCCGTCGTGGCCGGGGATGGAGCCGAAGTACTTCTCGATCCAGGCCAGGGTCTGCTCCGGGTCGATGTCGCCGACCACGGAGAGCACGGCGTTGTTCGGCGCGTAGTAGGTGCGGAAGAACGCCCGCGCGTCCTCCAGGGTGGCCGCGTCCAGGTCGGCCATCGAGCCGATCGGGGTGTGGTGGTAAGGGTGGCCCTCCGGGTAGGCGAGGGCGGTGAGCTTCTCGAAAGCGGTGCCGTAGGGGACGTTGTCGTAACGCTGGCGGCGCTCGTTCTTGACGACGTCCCGCTGGTTCTCCATCGACTCGTCGTCGAGCGCGGCCAGCAGGGAGCCCATGCGGTCGGCCTCCAGCCAGAGGGCGAGCTCCAGCTGGTGGGCGGGCATGGTCTCGAAGTAGTTGGTGCGCTCGAAGCTGGTGGTGCCGTTCAGCGAGCCGCCCGCGCCCTGGACGAGCTCGAAGTGTCCGTTGCCCTTGACCTGGGCGGATCCCTGGAACATCAAGTGCTCGAAAAGGTGAGCCAGGCCGGTACGGCCCTTGACTTCGTGGCGCGAGCCGACGTCGTACCAGAGGCACACCGCCGCGACCGGGGTCAGGTGGTCCTCGGAGAGCACCACGCGCAGGCCGTTGGCCAGGCGGTGCTCGGTCGCTGTCAGGCCCCCGGTGCCTGCCTGGGCTGTGGCCGTGTGACCCATGGGCATGTACGTCCCTTCGATCGCGGAGCGGTCTTCACAACCGCGGATTCCTGCCGGTCCTGCCACTGTATGCAAGCGTGCGAAGCGCTGGTGAAGTTCCCGGCGGCGACCTGGGCCCGGCAGCGCGGGAGGCGCCTTGGACCGGGGCCTGGTCCCGGTTGTCAGTGCGGCGGTCCACAATGGTCGGCGTCAGATCCGGATCGCAGCAGCATGAGCGAGCCGCAGGGGCGGTCGGGACGAGAGGGCGAGCGCGCGCAGGCCCGAAGGGCTGAAGCACGATCTGCGTCTCGTCATCGACGTGAACGCCCCGTAGGCGAGTGACCAGTAACAGGAGGAGCCGGCAGCGATGGCCCGCCGCAGCACGAAGACCCCGCCGCCCGACGACTCGTACGAGGAGAGGATCCTCGACATCGACGTCGTCGACGAGATGCAGGGCTCCTTCCTCGAGTACGCGTACTCGGTGATCTACTCCCGCGCCCTGCCGGACGCCCGTGACGGCCTCAAGCCGGTGCACCGCCGCATCGTCTACCAGATGAGCGAGATGGGCCTGCGCCCCGAGCGCGGGTACGTCAAGTGCGCCCGGGTCGTCGGCGAGGTGATGGGCAAGCTGCACCCGCACGGCGACGCGTCGATCTACGACGCCCTGGTGCGCATGGCCCAGCCCTTCTCGATGCGCGTCCCCCTGGTCGACGGCCACGGCAACTTCGGTTCGCTGGGCAATGACGACCCGCCGGCCGCCATGCGGTACACCGAGTGCCGGATGGCCGAGGCGACGAGCCTGATGACGGAGTCGATCGACGAGGACACGGTCGACTTCAACCCCAACTACGACGGCCAGGAGCGGGAACCGGTGGCCCTGCCCGCCGCCTTCCCGAACCTCCTGGTCAACGGCGCCTCGGGCATCGCGGTCGGCATGGCCACGAACATGCCGCCGCACAACCTGCGCGAGGTCATCGCCGCCGCACGACACCTGATCAGGCACCCGAACGCGGACCTGGACGCCCTGATGAAGCACGTCCCGGGCCCCGACCTGCCCACGGGCGGCCGCATCGTCGGCCTGTCCGGCATCCGGGACGCCTACGAGACGGGCCGCGGCACGTTCAAGATCCGGGCGACGGTGTCCGTGGAGCCCGTGACGGCCCGCCGCAAGGGCCTGGTGGTCACGGAGCTGCCCTTCACGGTCGGCCCCGAGAAGGTCATCGCCAAGATCAAGGACCTGGTCGGCTCGAAGAAGCTCCAGGGCATCGCCGACGTCAAGGACCTCACCGACCGCGAGCACGGCCTGCGCCTGGTCATCGAGATCAAGAACGGCTTCGTGCCGGAGGCCGTCCTGGAGCAGCTGTACAAGCTGACGCCGATGGAGGAGTCCTTCGGGATCAACAACGTGGCCCTGGTCGACGGCCAGCCGCTCACGCTGGGCCTGAAGGAGCTGCTGGAGGTCTATCTCGACCACCGCTTCGACGTCGTACGGCGGCGTTCGGAGTTCCGCCGCGGCAAGAAGCGCGACCGGCTGCATCTGGTCGAGGGTCTGCTGACGGCCCTGCTTGACATCGACGAGGTCATCCGCGTCATCCGCTCCAGCGAGAACTCCGCGCAGGCCAAGCAGCGCCTGATGGAGCAGTTCTCGCTGAGCGAGGTGCAGACGCAGTACATCCTCGACACGCCGCTGCGCCGCCTGACCAAGTACGACCGCATCGAGCTGGAGACGGAGAAGGACCGGCTCAACACGGAGATCGAGGAACTGACCCGGATCCTCGACTCGGACACGGAGCTGCGCAAGCTGGTCTCAACCGAACTGGCCACGGTCGCCAAGAAGTTCGGCACAGACCGGCGTACGGTCCTGCTGGAGTCGGGCGGCGCCCCGGTCGCGGCCGTGCCGCTGCAGGTGGCCGACGACCCGTGCCGGGTGCTGCTGTCCTCGACGGGGCTGCTGGCCCGTACGGCGAACGGCGAGCCGTTCCCGGAGGACGCCAACGCCAAGCGCGTGAAGCACGACGTGATCATCTCGGCGGTGCCGGCGACCGCGCGCGGCGAGGTCGGCGCGGTCACGTCGGCGGGCCGGCTGCTGCGGCTCAACGTGGTCGACCTGCCGCAGCTCCCGGAGTCGATGTCGACGCCGAACCTCGCCGGGGGCGCCCCGCTGGCCGAGTTCGTCTCCCTGGAGGACGACGAGACGGTGATCTGCCTGACCACGTTCGACGAGTCCTCGCCCGGCCTGGCGCTCGGCACGGCCCAGGGCGTCGTCAAGCGCGTCGTGCCGGACTACCCGGCCAACAAGGAGGAGCTGGAGGTGATCACCCTCAAGGAGGGCGACCGGATCGTCGGCGCGGTCGAGCTGCGCACCGGCGAGGAGGACCTGGTCTTCATCACCGACGACGCCCAGCTGCTCCGCTTCCAGGCGTCCCAGGTCCGCCCGCAGGGCCGCCCGGCCGGCGGCGTGGCCGGCGTCAAGCTCGCCGAGGGCGCGAAGGTCATCTCCTTCACGGCGGTGGACCCGGCGGCGGACGCCGTCGTCTTCACCGTCGCGGGCTCGCGGGGCACACTGGACGACTCCGTCCAGACGACGGCCAAGCTGACCCCGTTCGACCAGTACCCGCGCAAGGGCCGCGCCACCGGCGGCGTCCGCTGCCAGCGGTTCCTGAAGGGCGAGGACTGCCTCGCCCTGGCCTGGGCGGGCCCCGCCCCCGCCCTCGCCGCCCAGAAGAATGGCAGCCCGGCCGATCTGCCGGAGATCGACCCGCGGCGTGACGGCTCGGGTGTGTCGCTGGCGAAGACGGTGGCGGTGGTGGCCGGGCCGGTCTAGACCTGGCCGGCGGGATCCTGGTCGGGCTGGTCTAGAGCCGCCCGGCGGGATCCTGGCCGGGGTCGCCTAGAGCGGCCCGGCGGGATCCTCGTCGGGGTCGCGTACGTACCGCAGGACGCCCCACATGCCGTGCTCGTCGGCGTGCGGGGCGTCGCTCCGGCACGCGTCGAGTTCCTTGTCGAGGGCGGGGGCGTCGATCCCGGAGCCGATGAGGACCAGCTGGGTCAGGCGCTCGTCGCCGGCCGGCCAGGGCTCGGGGTAGAAGCGCAGGAACCGCCCGACGGCATGCACGGCGTAACGGTTCTGGACGTCGTACGGGCCGAAGTCGACGTATCCCTTGATCCGGTAGAGCCCATCGGGCCGGCTGTCGAGGAACTCCATCAGCCGGCACGGGTCGAGGGGCTGCCGCGAGACGAACGACAGGCTGTCGTAGGCGGTGTGCAGGTGACCGGCGTGCTCGTCCTCGCCGTGCTCGTGCAGGTCGTCGAAGGACAGCTGCCCGATGCGTTCCTCGCTCGGTCGGCAGTCGAAGAGGAACTCCGGGTCGATCCGGCCGTAGGAGGCCGGGACGACGGCGGCGCGGTCGACGAGGGTCCGGACGAGCCCGAGGACGCGTTCGCCGTCCGCCGCCCGGTCCAGCTTGTTGACCACGACGAGGTCGGCCAGCGCGAGATGCCGGTCGATCTCCGGATGCCGCGACCGGGTGTCGTCGAACTCGGCGGCGTCGACGACTTCGACGAGCCCGCCGTACACGATCCCCGGATGCTCGCTGGCGAGCACCATCCGCACCAGTTCCTGCGGCTCGGCGAGGCCGCTGGCCTCGATGACGATGACGTCGATGCCGAGCGAGGGCTCCGCGAGCCGTTCCAGGTACTGGTCCAGCTCGCTCGCGTCGACGGCACAGCACAGACACCCGTTGCCCAGCGAGACCGTCGAGTCGCCGAGCGCTCCCGCCACGGCCATCGCGTCGATCTCGATGGCACCGAAGTCGTTGACGATGGCACCGATCCGGCTGCCACCGCTGCGGTGGAGGAGGTGGTTGAGCAGCGTGGTCTTTCCCGAGCCGAGGAATCCGGCCAGGACGACGACCGGCATCTGCTGCGGTTTCGGGCTCGGCTGACTCACCGTGCGACCTCTCTCACGCCGACGCGTGCACCGGCTCGCGTTCCCGGCACACGGAGGAAAAGGGGATACCGCCCCAGGATACGAGCCCCAGAATCACCATGAAGTGAACGATTGTTAGCAGCACTCGCGGGGCAGACGTTGGGCATGGCGCCGGTTTGTGCGACCCTCGCTTCCCTCCGTGCGCCTCCTCTCCGCCTCCCCGCCGATCAGAGCCGCTCGGCACTCTGGGAGACGGCAAGCGCCGCCCACCGCGCGCCGGTCCCCTCCAGTCGACCCGCACCCCGACGACCGGCGGACGGCCGTCTGAACCGGGGGTTGACATGGCCACACAGAATTTTGCGTTGCGAGGGCTGAGGGCCACCGCCTCGGCCGGAATCGGCCTGGCGGCCAGCACCGCCGTCGCCCTGGCCCTCCAGTGGCCCAGGCTCCACGCGTTGCGCGCCCGGATCGAGCACCTGGAGCAGGCCGCGCAGTCCCAGCACCGGACGAACTTCGCCCACCAGCAGCGCCTGCACTGGGAGTTGCTGAGCAAGGCGATGGACGACCCGGAGCTGGCCGAGGTGCTGGACGCCTACGACGGGACCGTCCCGCCCCGGAAGCAGCGCCAGTTCCTCTTCGCCAACGCCCTCTACACCAACGCCCTGTGCTACTACCGCATGGGCAACATGACCCGGGAGGAGTTCTTCGGCTTCGCCCGGAGCATGCTCCAGAACCCGGTCTTCCGGGAGTACTGGTACGCCTCCCGCCCGCATCGGGCGACCCTCGTCGGCACGTCCGAGGAGGCGCGGCTCGGACGCATGGTCGACGATCTCCTCGTGCAGCTGGAGGAGGCGGACATCGACGAGTGGTGGGTGGTCGGGGAGCCGCCGGCCGAGTAGGCGGGTACCGCCGGCCCTGGGGGCTCGGGCTCGGGTGCGGCGAGGGGCGGATCGTCGCGCCGCCTTGGCCACGGCCACGCCGGCCGCGCCGGCCGCGTTTCGGAGCCCGGCCGTAAGCGCCGCACCTTGTGGATCACTCTCCTGAACGCATCACACGGCTGGGCGGTAACGAACCCATAAACCGAGGCGTTTGCCCAGGTGCCAACAAGGTTGACTACTGCGCATCCCGCGAACCGGGTCGACCACCGCCGAACCGCCGCTCCACGCCGCCCGGTTGTCGAGGCCGCGGCCCCACAGGGCCGCATCGCACCGCAGGCTACAGTGCGCACCAAGCCTCGAGATCAAAAGGAACGCCAGAACAGTGAGCTACATCATCCGTCGGATTGGCACCCCTCCCACTGCGCGGGGAAGTGCGACAGGTGCCAATTGCCCCGATATCTTCGAGCTGTCCGACGGCAGGTTCGCAGTGATCGGCACGGACCTCACCGAAGAACTCGACGGAAAGCTCCCCGCCGACGCCTCCCGGGCCGACTACGAGCGCATCGTCGTGGTCACGCGCAAGACCCTCATCGACGCCAAGGCGGACATCCCTGACGCCTGATGCCGTCGGTCACCTCCCGTACCGGCACTGCGGCCCGGCACCTCCTGGTGCCGGGCCGCTCCGCTGCTGCGGTGTCTTCTCTCAGGCAGGCACGGGTGCCGGCGCCTCCGGCCCCACATAGCGCGCCACCGGCCGGATGATCTTCGTGTCCTCCGCCTGCTCCAGGATGTTGGCGCTCCAGCCCACCACGCGCGCGGCGGCGAACGTCGGCGTGAACATCTCGCGGGGCAGGCCGCAGAGTTCCATGACCACGCCCGCGTAGTACTCGACGTTGGTGTGGAGTTCCCGGCCGGGCTTCAGCTCCGCCAGGATCGCCTCGACGTGCCGCTCGACCTCCACGGCGAAGTCCACCCGGGGCCCGCCGAACTTCTGGGCGACCTCGCGCAGCATCCGGGACCGGGGGTCCTCCGTGCGGTAGATCGCATGCCCGAAGCCCATGATGCGCTCACCGGCGAGCACCCGCTGACGCACCCAGGAGTCGATGCGGTCCGGGCTGCCGATCGCGTCCAGGGTGTCCAGCGCACGACTGGGCGCACCCCCGTGCAGCGGCCCCGACAGCGCCGCCACCGCTCCGGCGAGGCACGCCGCCACGTCCGCGCCCGTGGAGGCGATCACCCGGGCCGTGAATGTTGATGCATTGAATCCGTGATCAATGGTTGAGATCAGGTATTGCTCGATCGCCCGTGCGTGCTGTTCGGCCGGTACCGAGCCGGTCAGCATGTAGAGGTAGTTCGCCGCGTACGACAGGTCCTCGCGCGGCTCGACCGGCTCCAGTCCGTTCCCCAGCCGGTGCAGTGCGGTGAGCAGCGTGGGTACGGCCGCGGCTGCCTCGAGCGTGTCCTGGCGGCGCTGGTCGGAGTCGATGTCGTACACGGGGCGAAAGCCCTTGGCCGCACCCAGCAGCGACAGGGCCGTGCGCATCCCGGCGAGCGGGCCGGAGCGTCCGCCGGCCGCGGCGATGGCCGGCAGGGCCGCCCGCACCTCGTCGGGCAGCCGCCGCAGCGCGGCGGTCTTGGCCGCGAAGGCCGCGCTCCGCCCGGCGTCCGGCAGTTCGCCGTGCACGAGCAGGTGCCAGACGTCCTCGAACCCGCGGGTCCGCGCGAGGTCGACGGCCGAGTACTGGCGGTAGTGGTAGAAGCCCTCGAGACCGCGGACGTCGCCGATCCGGGTGTCGGTGACGACGACCCCGGCGAGTCCTCGCGGTGCGTCGACGAGAGCGGTTGCGGACCTGTTGACGGACATGTCTTCCTCCCTGGACTTGATTCGACTGTCCATGCTTGACTTGAGCTGTGTCAATATTGATTCGATCAATATGCCAGTCAATGGGCCGCTAGGCGGATACGGTGACCCCCATGCGCGATCAAGAACCCGCTCCCCTTGACCCGGAACGGCGGCTGAGCACCAAGGAGGCCGCCGAGCTGCTCGGCGTGAAACCGGAGACCGTGTACGCATACGTGAGCCGCGGCCAGCTCGGCAGCCGCCGCGTGTCCGGCGGCCGGGGCAGCACCTTCGACGCCAGGGAGGTGGAGGCGCTCGCCCGGCGCAACCGGCGGGAGAGCGCGGGCGGTTCCGGCTCCGGCGGCGAGCTCTCCGTACGGACCCGCGTCACGCTCATCGAGAGCGACCGCTACTACTACCGCGGCGTCGACGCGGTCGATCTGGCCACCCGGCACACCTACGAGGAGGTCGCCGAGTGGCTGTGGACCGGCCGGATGCGCCCGGGGAGCACGTTCACCGCGCCCGCCGCCTCCGTGGCCGTCGCCCGCCGCGCCGTCGGCACCCTGCCCGAACACGCCGCTCCCACCGACCTGCTGCGGGTCGCGACGATCGCCGCCGCGACCGCCGACCCGCTGCGCTTCGACCTGTCCGAGGACGCCGTCCTCGGTACCGCGCGCACCCTCATCCCCACGCTCGTCGCAGCCCTGCCGCACGCCGGGCGCGACCGCCGCGACACAGGCCCGCTGGCACACCGCCTGTGGACCCGGCTCTGCCGCAGGGACCCCGACGAGGCGTCCCTGCGCGCCCTGAACACCGCCCTCGCCCTCCTGATCGATCACGACCTGGCCGCCTCCACGCTCGCGGTGCGCGTCGCCGCCTCGGCCCGTGCCCACGCCTACGCGGCGGTCTCCGCCGGGCTCGGCGTCATCGAGGGGCCGCTGCACGGCGCGGCCAGCGGACTCGCCCACCGGCTGCTCCAGGACGTACTCGACCAGGGCGATTCGGCCCCTGTGATCGCGGACGAGCTGCGTGCCGGCCGCCGTATCCCGGGGCTCGGGCACCGGCTCTATCCGGGCGAGGACCCACGCGCGCGTGCCCTGTTCACCGTCCTGGAGGACATCCCCGCCGCCGAACCCTCCCTCCTCGCGGCCCGCGACATCGTCGAGACCACCGCCCGCCACGCCCCGCTGCACGCCAACGTCGACCTGGCGCTCGCCGTACTCACCACGTCCTGCGGCATGCCCCCGACCGCGGGCGAGACCATCTTCGCCGTGGCCCGTACGGCGGGCTGGATCGCCCACGCCCTGGAGGAGTACGGCGAACGCCCGATGCGCATGCGCCCGAGCGGTCTCTACACGGGTCCGAAGCCGCCTCAGCCACTGCCGGAGTAGGCCGGGGCGGGGCCGGAAGTCGTCGCGGCCCAACTCAGGTTAGGCTCACCTCTGTGAGTACGTGCTCAAGCGTCTCCCGAGACCTCGACGAGCCCGTTTCGGGAACCGCGGCCACCGCGAGGACCTGGCTGTTGCTGGAACAGCCCGGTCCGTGGGGTGCCAAGGCGCTCACTTCGAGCCACCTGGACCCCGCGCTGGGACGTGCCCTGGAGGCGGCCGCGAAGGACACGGGCGTACGGATCGTGCTCATCCGCCGCCCCGGGCGCCACGCGGACCGCCGTATGCCCGCCACGCGCCGGGTGTACGCGGCCCACACCGTTCCGGGGAACGTGTGGCTGCACGGCGCCACGACCTCGGACCCCGGGCAGCTGCTCGATCTCGACTTCGCCGCACTCGGCCGGGGCGACCACGCCACCTTCGACGCGGTGCTCGGCGGACGACCCCACGACGGTGATCCGCTCGCCCTTGTCTGCACCAACGGCAAGCGCGACCGCTGCTGCGCCCTCCTCGGCCGGCCCCTCGCGGCCGAACTCGCCACGTCCGGAGTGGAGGGCGTCTGGGAGGTCACCCATCTGGGTGGTCACCGCTTCTCCCCGACGGCGCTCGTGCTGCCGTACGGATACGCGTACGGCCGTGCCGAGGCGCACACCCTCAAGGAAGTCCTGCACGGTGCTCGGGAGGGGCGGATCGTCGTGGAGGGGTGCCGGGGCAACTCGGCCTGGGAGCGGCCGGGCCAGGCGGCCGAACTCGCTGTGCGCGCCAGGATCGGGGAAGACGCGGCGGAGGCGCTGAGCGTCGTCCGCACGGCCGGTGCGGCTCCGTGCTGGGAGGTGACCGTCGCCCACACCGACGGCCGCCGCTGGCACGTCGACGTGGCCCAGTCCCCGGGCCTGCCGCCCCGCCCGGAGAGCTGCGGGGCGGCGGTCCTCGGTTCACCCGCGCGGATGGACGTGGTGGCGGTGCGCGAGGTGAGGCTGACGGCGGCACTGGCGAGCTGACGCCCGGCATCCGGCATCCGGCATCCGGGGAGGCAGCGCCCCGTCAAGCATTGATGCGACTCCGCGGACGTTGACGCAGCCTCTCCACGCATTGATCAAGAGATCCACGCCACACCCGTTACGGCAGGTAGGCAGCCGCACGTACCGTCTTGGGTATGAGCCCCACTCCCCCCGCACGCCGCCTGCGCCTCGGCCTGCCGCGGCGGGTGTTCTCGCAGGTGCTGCTGATGCAGGTGGCGATCGCCGCGGGAGTCGCGGTCCTCGCGACCGGGTTGTTCCTCGCGCCCCTCAGTGACCAGCTGGACGACCAGGCGATGCGCCGCGCCCTCGCGATCGCCCAGACGACCGCGCAGCAGCCGGAGCTCGTGAAGGACCTGAGGGACACGCCGCCCTCGCCGGACGGCCCGGTGCAGCAGGAGGCGGAGCGGATCCGGAAGGCCACCAAGGCCGAGTACGTCGTGGTGATGGACTGGCGCGGCGTGCGCTGGTCGCACACGGATCCGAAGCAGATCGGCGGCATCGTCTCGACCGACCCCGGGCAGGCCCTGGCCGGCAAGGAGGTCATGGAGATCGACAGCGGCACCCTGGGCCGCTCCGCCCGGGGCAAGGTGCCGCTGCGCGACAGCGACGGCACCGTCGTCGGCGCGGTCTCGGTCGGCATCGCCTACGACAGCGTCCGGGCCCGGCTGATCCACGCGATCCCGGGGCTGCTCGCGTACGCCGGCGGCGCCCTGGCCGTCGGCGCGCTGGCGGCGTGGCTCATCTCCCGGCGGGTCCACCGGCAGACCAGGGACCTGGCCTTCTCGGACATCGCGGCGCTGCTGTCGGAACGCGAGGCGATGCTGCACGGCATCCGGGAGGGCGTCGTCGCCCTGGACCGCACCGGCCGCATCCGCCTCGTCAACGACGAGGCGCAGCGCCTGCTGGGCCTCGGGGAAGCGGTGGTGGGCCGAACCCCCGACGAGGCGCTCGGCGCGGGCCGTACGGCCGACGTGCTGGCCGGCCGCGTCACCGGCACGGACCTGCTCACCGTCCGCGGCCAGCGCGTACTGGTCGCCAACCGCATGCCCACCGACGACGGCGGCGCCGTGGCCACCCTGCGCGACCGCACCGAGCTGGAGCAGCTCGGCCGTGAACTCGACTCCACCCACGGTCTGATCGACGCCCTGCGCGCCCAGGACCACGAACACGCCAACCGTATGCACACGCTCCTGGGACTGCTGGAACTGGAGATGTACGACGACGCCGTCGAGTTCGTCGGCGAGGTGGTCGGTGACCACCGGGCCACCGCGGAACAGGTCACCGAGCGGATCGAGGACCCGCTGCTCGCCGCCCTGCTGGTCGGCAAGGCGACCGTCGCGGCCGAGCGGGGCGTCGCCCTGTGGGTGTCGGACCGGACCCGCCTGCCCGACCGACTGGTCGACCCCCAGGGGCTCGTCACCGTCGTCGGCAACCTGGTGGACAACGCCCTCGACGCCGTCGCGGGCAAGCCGCACGCGCGCGTGGAGGTCGAACTGCGCGCCGAGGGGCGTACGGCGATCCTCCGGGTGCGGGACACGGGCCCGGGAATCCCGCCGGAGCACCGGGAGTTGATCTTCACCGAGGGCTGGTCCACGAAGAAGCCGCCCGCGCACCGCGAGCGGGGCATCGGGCTCTCTCTGGTGCGCAGGCTCGCCGAACGGCAGGGGGGCAGCGCGACCGTCGGCGAGGCGCACGGCGGAGGCGCGGAGTTCACCGTCGTCCTGCCCGAGGCGCTGGCCGAGCCGGGCCCCGAGCCGGCCCTGACCGCGCCGTCAGCTCCGCAGACCGCCGAAGAGGAGTCGTGATGATCGAGGTGCTGGTCGTGGACGACGACACCAGGGTCGCGCGGGTCAACGCCGCCTACGTCGAGAAGGTGCCCGGCTTCCATGTCGCGGGCGAGGCCCACAGCGCCGCGGAGGCGCTGAACCAGATGGAGGCGCTGCCCCGGCTGGATCTGGTGCTCATGGACCACTACCTGCCCGACGAGACGGGAATCGCGGTCGTCCAGGAGATGCGGCGACGCGGCCACCAGACCGACGTGATCATGGTGACGGCGGCCCGGGACGTGTCCACCGTGCAGGCGGCGATGCGGCACGGCGCGCTCCAGTACCTGGTCAAGCCGTTCGCCTTCGCCGGCCTGCGCGCCAAGCTGGAGGCCTACGCGGAGCTGCGCCGCACTCTGGACGGCGGCGGGGAGGCGGAGCAGGCCGAGGTGGACCGCATCTTCGGTGCGCTGTCGGCACCGTCGGAGCCCGATCTGCCCAAAGGGCACTCCCCCACCACCGCGGAGCTGGTCCGTCAGGCGCTGATGCACGCCGACGGCCCCCTGTCCGCCCAGGAGATCGCCGAACGCACCGGGGTGAGCCGCCAGACCGCCCAGCGCTATCTGAAGCTCCTGGAGCGCACGGGGCGGGCCAGACTGACCCTCAAGTACGGCGACGCGGGCCGCCCGGAACACCGTTACGTGTGGGCGACCCGCGGCTAGGCGACCGGTCTGAGGCCCCCCGGCTGTCAGCCGCCTTGAGCACCTTCTCGCCCGCCTCGGGCCCGTCCGCCGGCATCCCGCCGTCCTTGGTGATCTGGGACGCGCTGCGGGTGGACATCCACCGGAGCGTCCTGTTCTTGACGGCGAGGTACTTGCTGAGGAAGTCGGTCGAGGATCCGAGGCCGGTGATGCCGAGCTTCTTGCCCGTGCAGTCCTTGGGCGAGGTGATGTCGCCCGCCGCCTGGTCGGAGACCAGCTGCGCCCTGCACTACCTGGTCAAGCCCTTCACGTTCGCCGCGCTGCACACCCGCCTCGACTCCTATGCCGCCCTGCGCCGCACCGTCGAGCGGGTCGGCAGCGGCCGTGGCATCGCCGCCCAGGAACAGGTCGTCCGGATCTTCAGCGCCCTGCGTACCACCCAGGCTCCGCCCCGGGTGGCACCGTAGCCCCACGGCGGCGAGGGCAGAGCCCCTACGCCGCTCCCGCCCCGGTCAGCGACCGCACCTCGGTCTCCGCGTGCCGGGCCTCGTCCGGGACCTCCGCCGAGGTGACCGTGCCCAGCCAGCCCGCGAGGAAGCCCAGCGGGATCGACACCAGACCCGGGTTCTGAAGCGGGAAGTACTGGAGGTCGAGGCCCGGGAACAGCGAGTCGGGGCTGCCCGAGACCACCGGGGACAGCACCACGAGCACCAGGGCCGGAACAAGACCGCCGTAGACGGCCCACACGGCGCCGCGCGTGGTGAAGCCGCGCCAGAAGAGGGAGTAGAGCAGCACCGGAAGGTTCGCCGACGCGGCGACGGCGAAGGCGAGACCCACCAGAAACGCGACGTTGAGGTCCCGGGCCAGCAGCCCGAGGGCGATCGCAACCACGCCGACGCCGACGGCCGCGACACGCGCCACGGCCACCTCGCTGCGCGGCTTGCCGCCCCGGCGCCGCAGGGACGCGTACAGGTCGTGGGCCACGGACGCCGAGGACGCCAGCGTGATCCCGGCGACCACGGCGAGGATCGTCGCGAAGGCGACCGCGGCGACGATCGCGAAGAGAGCCGTTCCACCCGTGGACCCGGCACCACCGCCCAGATCGAGCGCCAGCAACGGAACCGCCGTGTTCCCGGCGGCGTTCGACCCGCGCACGGCGTCCGGCCCCACGATGGCGGCCGCGCCGAATCCGAGCACGATCGTCATCAGATAGAAGCCGCCGATGAGCCCCACTGCCCAGACGACCGAGCGGCGTGCGGCGCGCGCGGTGGGCACGGTGTAGAAGCGGGACAGGATGTGCGGGAGTCCCGCCGTCCCCAGCACCAGGGCCAGCCCCAGACTGATGAAGTCGAAACGGGCGGTCCAGTCCCCGCCGTACTTCAGCCCGGGAGCCAGGAACGCCTCCCCGTGGCCACTGCGCTCGGCCGCCGTGAGCAGCAGCCGGTTCAGGTCGCCGTGGAAGCGCATCAGGACGAGCACCGTCAGCGCGATGGTGCCGCCGAGCAGCAGAACGGCCTTCACGATCTGAATCCAGGTCGTCGCACGCATCCCTCCCAGCGACACATAGATCACCATGAGCGCCCCGACACCGATGACGGTCCACGCCCGCGCCGCCCCGCTCGTCCCACCGAGCAGCAGCGCCACCAGGCTGCCCGCGCCGACCATCTGTGCCACCAGATACAGAACGGACACGGTGACCGAGGAGGTTCCCGCCGCGATCCGTACCGGCCGCTCCCTCATCCGCGCCGCCACGACGTCGGCGAGCGTGAACCGGCCGCAGTTGCGGACCAGTTCGGCGACGAGGAACAGCACCACCAGCCAGGCCACGAGGAAGCCGACGACATACAGCAACCCGTCGTAGCCGAACAGCGCGATGAGCCCCGTGACTCCCAGGAAGGAGGCGGCCGACATGTAGTCGCCCGCGATGGCAAAACCATTCTCCATGGGTGAGAAGAGCCGCCCGCCCGCGTAGAACTCCTCCGCCGAACCGCGCCGGTTGCGACTCACCCACGTCGTGATCCCCAGCGTGACCGCGACGAACGCGCTGAACAGCAACAGCGCCAGCGTCTGGTGTTCACCCGTCACGAGACACCGCCGTTCACGCCACGCGTCAGCTCCTGCGTGTCCCACCGCAGCTCGAGCGCCGCCCGGTCCCGGCGCAGCCGCGCGTGCCGCGCGTACGCCCAGGTGAACAGGAAGGTGGTCAGAAACTGCCCGAGCCCGGCCACCATCGCCACGTTCACCGCTCCCGCCACGGGCCGGGCCATCAGCTCCGGTGCGGTCGTAGCAGCGACGACGTAGCCCACGTACCAGGCGAAGAGGGCCACGAAGGCCGGAACCACGAACCTCCGGTACCGCCGCCGCACCTCCTGGAAGGCCTCGCTGCGCTGGACTTCCAGGTACACGTCGGCCGTCGCGACCCCGCTCTCGCCCTCCCCGCGCGCCGACGGCACCACCGCCGGAGTGGGCACCCCGGCACCGGCCGACTCACCCCAGCCGGAGGCGAGAGCGTCGTACCAGGGGTCGTCGTACCTCAGCTGTCCGGCCTCCTCGGCCGGTACCGGGCCTTGACGGTCGAGATGCTCGACCGAACTCTCCTGACCAGCCCCGACTCCTCGGGGACGGCCCTTGCGTGGCTGCATGCCCAAGGATGGACAGAACGGGAAGATCCCCGACTCTTCTTCCCCTCGCTCTTCACCCCATCAGGTGACTCAACCCGCTGGTGGCCGCACCAGCCCCTTCCCGTACGCGTAACGCACCGCCTGCGCACGGTCCTTGAGCCCCGTCTTCGTGAACATGTTGTTGATGTGGGTCTTCACGGTGGCGGTCGAGACATGCAGTCGGCGGGCGATCTCCTGGTTGCTGAGCCCCTCGGCGATGAGGACCAGCACCTCCGTCTCCCGCGCGGTGAGCCCGTCCGGCGCCTCCCGGGGCGGGGCCGGTCTGAGTTCGGCCTCGGTCAGGCGCTCCAGGAGCCGCCGCTGGATGCTCGGCGAGAGTCCCGCGTCCCCGGACAGCACGCTGTGCACGGCCCGCACGATCTCGTCTCCGTCCGCGTCCTTGGTGAGGTAGCCGCGCGCTCCCGCTGCCAGCGCCGGGAACAGCGACTCGTCGTCGGCGTACGTCGTGAGCACCACGACCTGCGTCCCGGAATGCTCCGCACGGATCCTGCGGGTCGCCTCCACTCCGTCGCAGCGGGGCATACGCAGGTCCATCAGCACCACGTCCGGGGCTAGTTCGCCGACCAGCCGCACCGCCTCCTCCCCGTCTCCCGCGGCACCGATGACCTCGATCCCGGGCAGCAGGCCGAGCAGCATCACGATGCCCTCCCGCACCACGGTCTGGTCGTCCGCGACCACCACCCGAGCGGTCTTCCGCTCGGCCTCCTCCGTCATACCGGCACCTTCAACGTCACCACGAACCCCTCCTCGCCCGGGCCTGCCTCGAGCGAGCCGCCCAGCAGCTCGGCACGCTCCCGCATGCCCAGCAGACCGTACCCGGCGCCCGTCCCGGTCAGCTCGCCCGGCGAGCCGCCCGAGTCCCGTACGTCCAGGGTCACTTCGTGCGGGCGGTAGTCGAGCCGAAGGCGCACCTTGGCGCCCGGGGCGTGCTTGCGGGCGTTCGTCAGGGCCTCCTGGGCCGCTCTGCGCACGGTCTGCGAGGCCTCGGCCGGCAGTGTCCTGCGTTCACCCGTGATGGTGATCTCGGCGCCGTCGGCCGTCCCCACCAGCTGGTTGAGAAAGTCCTCCAGCGGGGTCATGTCCCCGCGCAGGGCGGAGAGCGCCTGACGGGTCTCGGCCAGCCCGCCGCGCGCCATCTCCCGTGCCGCAACCACTCGTTCGAGCACGCGCTCTCGTTTCCCGCCTCGCTCGATCAGCAGCCGGGCCGCCTCCAGGTGTACGAGCTGGGCCGAGAGGCTGTGGGCCAGCACGTCGTGAATCTCCCGCGCTATGCGGGCCCGCTCGGCGAGCGCCGCCGTCTCCGCCTCGGCCGCGCGCGCGGCCCGCTCCTGGGCGAGCAGCCGCTGGGCGCCGGCACGCGCCTCGGCGTCGAGGCGCAGTGTGTAGCCGGCCAGGGCGAGGCCGACGCCGGTGACCACCGTCGTCAGGGGATCGCTGTCGTTGACGAACCCGTAGCAACCGAATGCCACGCCCGCTGTGGTGAGGGCGATGGCGGGTGGCAGGCGCTCCAGTGCCGAGACGGCGCACCCGCACCACATGACGAGGGCCGCCACTGTGAATCCCGACATCTGGGCCGCGACGGCGACGCCCTGGAGCAGCGCGAGCGACGCCAGCGACGACCACAGCCGGTGCTGGAGCGTGGTCCGGAAGAACGACCAGGCGAGCAGTGCCGCCAGAAGCACTCCTCCGGCACCGGCCGCCGCCTTCCAGCCGCCCACCTTGCTGTCGGCGAAGGCACCCCACAGCAGCACGCCGAGAACCAGGGCCCGCACCGTCCAGGCCAGCAGGCACCGGGAGCGAGAGAGCCCCTCGCGGCTCAGTGCCTCCCGGGAAGGCCAGCGTGTCCAGGCTTTCTCCTTCACACACGCTCCTTCCCCGCGGGCCGTGTCGTGCTGTCACCGTACGCTCCGCTCAAGGGCGCGGTGGCGCGCAGGGATTGAGCTCGCCGGGCCAGGATTCCGGACCGGACGAGCAGGGTGCCGGCCAGTCCCAGCAGCAGGGCGGAGCTGTCCTGGTGAACGCCCACCGCCGCGCCGAGGGCGAGGAGGCTGACGCGCAGTCCGATGCCGACGCCCCAGACGGCGGCACTCGCCGTGCTGCTCTTGCACCACACCGAGCCGTCCGGGGCCGACCAGATGCGGCTGGTCCAGGCCCAGCCGGCGCCGGTGGCCAGGCCGACGAGCAGTTCGGCGCCGAGCAGCAGCGCCGAGGCCGTGGGGTGGTGGGCGTCGAGTATGCCGGGCTCGCGCAGCGCGACGACGACGAGTATCGCGGGCAGGAGCCACCAGCGGCGATCACCGTCGATCCGGCTTGCGCGGAACTGCCGGGTGATCACCAGGACGGCAACGGCCGCGATCACCAACGCGTCGACGAGCCCGGACATCACAGCCTCCGTGAGCGAGAGAGGGAGTGCCGGCAGCCGGTGCCGCCGACGCCTTCGACGCTACGGAAAATGACCAGGTCACAGGATCGGAGCCCGGGTGGATCATGGGTGGATCCCCGACCGGGCACGTCTCCACCCAGGGGTGGAGAGGGCATGCGGATGGCGCCGTGAACAGCGGCGCCGCCGCGGGTGAGCCAGGGGCACGGCCGGATCCGCACTCCTCACTCCCGGCGGGCTCGGGCACGTTCCGAAACCGTCCCTCGCTCCCGGACCTGCCCGTGCCGTGCGGGAAGCCCTCACACGGACACCGCCGGTGCCCGCCCCAGTCAGGGCAGCACCGGCGGTGTCCACGAGCGGTTCGGACTGTGTGCGTGCACCACACGGTCACAGCAGGCTACGACCAGGTCCGACGCCCCCGGCCCGGCACCGGCGGCTACGCGTCGATCCGCGACCGATCCAGCGTCGCCGCCGAGTTGGAGATGAACTCCTTGCGCGGAGCGACGTCGTTGCCCATCAGCAGGTCGAAGACCTGCTCGGCCGCCTCCAGGTCGGAGAGGTTGATCCGGCGCAGGGTGCGGTGGCGCGGGTCCATCGTCGTCTCGGCCAGCTGGTCGGCGTCCATCTCACCGAGGCCCTTGTAGCGCTGGATCGAGTCCTTGTAGCGGATGCCCTTGCTCTGGAACTCCATGAGCTTGTCGCGCAGCTCACGGTCCGAGTACGTATAGACGTACTTGTCCTGGCCCTTCTTCGGCTGGACGATCTCGATCCGGTGCAGCGGCGGCACCGCCGCGAAGACCCGGCCTGCCTCGACCATGGGCCGCATGTACCGGTGGAACAGGGTCAGGAGCAGGGTGCGGATGTGCGAGCCGTCGACGTCGGCGTCGGTCATCATGATGATCTTGCCGTAGCGGGCGGTGTCGATGTCGAAGGTCCGGCCCGAGCCTGCTCCTATGACCTGGATGATCGCCCCGCACTCGGCGTTCTTCAGCATGTCCGTCACGGACGACTTCTGGACGTTGAGGATCTTGCCTCGGATCGGCAGCAACGCCTGGAACTCGGAGTTCCGGGCGAGCTTCGCCGTACCGAGCGCGGAGTCGCCCTCGACGATGAAGAGCTCGCTGCGGTCGACGTCGTCGCTCCGGCAGTCGGCGAGCTTGGCCGGCAGGGAGGAGGACTCCAGGGCCGTCTTGCGGCGCTGCGCGTCCTTGTGCTGCCGGGCGGCGATACGCGTACGGGCCGCGGCGACGGCCTTCTCCAGCACGACACGGGCCTGCTGGGCGGCGTCGCGCTTGGTGGACGTCAGGAACGCCTTGAGTTCCTTGGCGACCACGTTGCTCACGATGCGGCGGGCCGCCGAGGTCCCGAGGACCTCCTTGGTCTGGCCTTCGAACTGGGGCTCGGCCAGGCGCACGGTGACGACCGCGGTCAGGCCCTCCAGGGCGTCGTCCTTGACGATGTCGTCCTCGGCGACGCGCAGGAGCTTCTTGGCCCGCAGCACCTCGTTCATCGTGCTGGCCACGGCCTGCTCGAAGCCGGCGACGTGGGTACCGCCCTTGGGGGTGGCGATGATGTTCACGAACGACCTCAGGGTCGTGTCGTACCCCGTGCCCCACCTCAGGGCGACGTCGACGTCCAGCTCACGGGTGACCTGGGTGGGGGTCATCTGGCCGTGCTCGTCCAGGACCGGGACGGTCTCCCTGAAGGTGCCCTGGCCGGAGAACCGGAGGACGTCGCAGACCGGCTTGTCGGTGGCCAGGTACTCGCAGAACTCGCTGATTCCGCCGTCGAAGCGGAAGGACTCCTCGCCCTTGCTGCCGCCCTCGCCGAGGCCGAACTCGTCGCGGACGACGATGGTCAGGCCGGGGACCAGGAACGCGGTCTGGCGGGCGCGCTGGTGCAGCGTCTCCAGGGAGAGCTTGGCGTCCTTGAGGAAGATCTGGCGGTCGGCCCAGTACCGCACGCGCGTGCCGGTGCGGGTCTTCGGGATCCTCTTGGCCTTGCGCAGGCCGCTCTTGGCCTCGAACCTCGCGTCCGGGCCGTTCCCGGCGAAGGCGCCGGGAACACCGCGCCGGAAGCTGATGGCGTGGGTGTGCCCGCCGCGGTCCACCTCGACGTCCAGGCGGGCGGACAGGGCGTTCACCACGGAGGCTCCGACGCCGTGCAGACCACCCGAGGCGGCGTAGGAGCCGCCGCCGAACTTGCCGCCGGCGTGCAGCTTGGTCATGACGACCTCGACACCGGAGAGGCCGGTCTTGGGCTCGACGTCGACCGGGATGCCCCGGCCGTTGTCCCGCACCTCCACGGAACCGTCGTCCTGGAGGATCACCTCGATGTGGTCGCAGTAGCCCCCGAGAGCCTCGTCGACGGAGTTGTCGATGATCTCCCAGAGGCAGTGCATCAGACCGCGGCTGTCGGTCGACCCGATGTACATGCCCGGACGCTTGCGCACGGCCTCGAGCCCCTCGAGGACGAGCAGGTGCCGCGCGGTGTAGTTGGAACCGTCCCGGTCTGCTCCTGCCAGCAGAGCTGTGGACGGCACGGACGTGTCGGCGGTCACGCGGTTCGCTCCTCGCTGAATTTCAGATGGGGCCCTCATGGGTAAGGGCGCGGCTTCAGTCACCGGTGAGAGGGTACCGAGGCCTGGTAGAGCCGTTGTAACGCCACCCTCGCCGGAAACTCACACTAGTCCAGGCTCGCATGCCTGTTCGATCCCTCGATGGAGTGAAGCACACATCACGTTCCCTTCCAGGCATGAACCATTTAGGCTCCGGGCACGTCCTCATGAACAACCGGCAACCCAGCCGGGAGGACCGACCACCGATACAACGCGAAGCTCCGTAAGACACATAGACACGCAATACGGCACATTCGCCGCCAACCGGCAGCAGACAGCCGCCTCGCAAAGATTTTTTCGAGGAGAAGCCACGAGCGGGAACGTTTTGGGGCTGGTTGGATGTTGACCCTGGTACGACAGCTCGTCGAGCTAGAGAAGAGGCGACGTGACTACTGTTCTGACCCCTGCGAGCCAGTTGACGGCCGCTGATCGCTGCGACCGCTGCGGCGCCCAGGCGTACCTGCGCGTCGTCCTGCTCAGCGGCGGAGAGCTGCTCTTCTGTGCCCACCACGGGCGCAAGTTCGAGCCGGAACTCAAGAAGATCGCCGCTGAGATACAGGACGAGACGGAGCGGCTGACGTCCGCTCCCGCGACCGCCTCCGAAGAAGAGCGCTGACACCTCGCGTCCGACGACGAGCCAGCCCGGCACAGGCCGGTGAACGGGCGGCTGCCTCTCCATCCAGGGGCAGCCGCCCGTCCTCGTCCCCACAAGCCCCTCAGCGGGCCCGTCGGACGCCGCGTGCCCGCTCTCACACTCGTGTCCAGCCGAGCGTCCGCATGATGTCCGACACACGCATGTACACCCCCGGGCTGCCGGCCCGTCCGCAGCCGATCCCCCAGGACACGAGCCCGATCAACCGCCCCTGGGCCACCAGTGGTCCTCCGCTGTCGCCCTGGCAGGCGTCCCGGCCTCCCTCGGTCTCCCCCGCGCACAGCATGCTCCTGGCGTCGTAGGTGCCGTCGGTACCGCCCGGATAGGCCTTCTCGCAGAGAGCGTCGGGGAGCACGCGCACGCGTGCCGCCCGCAGTCTGCCCGGATACTCGCCGGCGCCCGAGGTGTCGCCCCACCCGTACACCGTCGCCACCCCGCCCACTCCGTACGCGGGGTCACCGCCCGCCGCCATGTCGATCAACGAGTCGGCGGGGAGACGTTCGGCCAGGCTGAGGACGGCGAAGTCCCCGAAGTTGCTGACCCCGTCGTACGCCGGGTTCACCCAGGCGGCTCGCACGGCGATCTCCCGACCGTCGCGGTCCGAGAGCAGGTCTGTGCGTCCCGCTATGACCTTGAGGTCACGCACCCGCTCCGGCGGCCCGCCCAGGACCTCCCTGTCCATGCAGTGAGCCGCGGTGAGCACGGTGCTGCGGCCGACCGCCACACCGCCGCAGAACTGCCCCGCGCGCGTACCCCCGAACCGGTCACGACTGGACAGGGCCACCGTCCAGGGACTCTCCGACGCGTCGACGGGGAAGCCGCCTATGACCACGCTGTCGGCGGCCGCAGGGGCGGCGGAAGCCATGGATATCGCGGATGCCGCGGCTGCCAGGACCAGGGGGCGGGCCAGGGCTCGGGCCAGGCGACGACGCATACACACTCCTCACTCCGTGGTGTCGGTGAGACACCCAGGGTGATTCACCGCGCGGCACCGCGCACCCGCGCAGAGACAGCACCACGAAGGCCCGGTCCCCTCGGGGAACCGGGCCTTGCGCGTCGTACGGCTGTGACTAGTCGAGGTAGTCGCGCAGCACCTGCGAACGGGACGGGTGGCGCAGCTTCGACATGGTCTTGGACTCGATCTGGCGGATGCGCTCACGCGTGACGCCGTACACCTTGCCGATCTCGTCGAGGGTCTTCGGCTGACCGTCGGTGAGACCGAAGCGCATGGAGACGACGCCTGCCTCGCGCTCGGACAGGGTGTCGAGCACGGAGTGCAGCTGCTCCTGGAGGAGCGTGAAGCTGACCGCGTCGGCCGGGACGACCGCCTCGGAGTCCTCGATGAGGTCGCCGAACTCGCTGTCGCCGTCCTCGCCCAGCGGGGTGTGCAGCGAGATGGGCTCGCGGCCGTACTTCTGGACCTCGATGACCTTCTCGGGGGTCATGTCGAGCTCCTTGGCCAGCTCCTCCGGGGTGGGCTCGCGGCCCAGGTCCTGGAGCATCTGGCGCTGCACGCGCGCGAGCTTGTTGATGACCTCGACCATGTGCACCGGAATACGGATGGTGCGGGCCTGGTCGGCCATGGCGCGGGTGATCGCCTGACGGATCCACCAGGTGGCGTACGTGGAGAACTTGTAGCCCTTGGTGTAGTCGAACTTCTCGACCGCGCGGATCAGACCGAGGTTGCCCTCCTGGATGAGGTCCAGGAAGAGCATGCCGCGGCCGGTGTAGCGCTTGGCCAGGGAGACCACCAGTCGGAGGTTGGCCTCCAGGAGGTGGTTCTTGGCGCGGCGGCCGTCCTCGGCGATGATCTCCAGCTCGCGCTTCAGCTTCGGCGCCAGCTTGTCGGCGTTGGCCAGCTTGTCCTCGGCGAACAGACCCGCCTCGATGCGCTTGGCGAGCTCGACCTCCTGCTCGGCGTTGAGCAGGGGGACCTTGCCGATCTGCTTGAGGTAGTCCTTGACCGGGTCGGCGGTGGCACCGGCGGCCGCGACCTGCTGGGCGGGCGCGTCGTCCTCGTCCTCGTCGGAGAGCACGAAGCCCGCGTTCTCGGTGCCCTCGGGCTCCTCACCGGCCTTGCCGGGGGCTGCTTCCTCGAGCACCTCCTCTTCGAGGAGCTCGACGTCGTCCTTCTTGGCGCTGGTCTTCTTGGCCGCCGTCTTCTTTGCGACGGTCTTCTTCGCGGCCGCCTTCTTGGCGGTCGTCTTCTTGGCAGCCGCCTTCTTGGCGGGCGCCTCTTCCTCGACGGCGGGCTCGGCGGCGGGCTCCGCCGGCGTGGCGGTGGCGGTTGCCTTCCTGGTGGTCACCGCCTTGGCCGCGACCGTCTTGGTGGCGGTGCGCTTGGCGGGACTCTTCGCTGCGACGCTCTTTCGGGTGCGCTTGGGCTCTGCGGCACTGACCATCAGCGTCACACCCTCTTCCTCGAGGATCTGGTTGAGGCTGCGCAGTACGTTCTTCCACTGAGTGGCCGGAATCTGGTCAGCTTCGAAGGCCCGACGCACGTCATCGCCGGCGATCTGCCCCTCAGCCTTTCCCCGCTCAATGAGCGCCATGACAGAGACGGACTCGGCGATCTCCGGCGGGAGCGTACGGGATGTGCTGGCCGACACGAACAACCTCTCGGAACGTTGGAAAACGGCTTCCGGCCCCATCCATGGAGGACAGGAGCCGACCGCCGGCTTGGTGGTGGGCCGACGGCGCGGGCGGGGGCCGGGAAGATGCACAGCGCCGTGAACGGCGTCCGTATTCCCTCCGCGGCTGTCACCTCTTAGGTCATCGCGTTCTCCCCGCGAGCGTTACGCCCAATCTACGTGGCCCGAGTCACACCCCGTAAGCGAATAAAAACGGTCAGACGCGGGCAGAGGCGGTCACCTCTGGTTGCGACCGGCCGCTTCGGCGGATCTGCGGCCCCTTCGCGCCGTCGGACCCCGCGGGATCGCGATCGATCCCACGGGGTCCGACGGGAGGCGGTTCACCGGACGGGCCGTGCCACAGGAGGGGGGTGGCAGACCCGGCCGCGCCGCCCGCGGAACGTGGTCAGTGCTCGCGCGGGGCGGGCACCACCCGTTCCACCTCGGGGTGGACCGTGAGCAGTTGGCGCATCGCCGCCTCGGCCGCGGCTCCGTCACCGGTGGCGAGGGCGTCACAGATGCGGCCGTGGTGCGCGAGCGATGCCTCGTTCGGCCGGTCACAGCCCGTGACCGGGCCACCGGAGACCTGGAGGGCCGCGGACACGATCCCAGAGAGGTGCTCCAGCATGCGGTTGCCCGCGATCTGGATGAGCTGCGAGTGGAACTCGGAGTCGGCGCGGGAGAAGGTGAGCGCGTCACCCTGGGCCATCGCGTGCCCCATGATCTCGACCATGTCCACGAGGCGCTGCTGGACGTCCTCGCGTCCGTGCCCGGCGGCGAGGCGGGCGGCGAGCGGCTCGATCATCCAGCGCAGCTCGCTCAGCTCGCGGCGCTGGTCGTCGCGCTGCGGCCCGAAGGCCCGCCACTCGATGATGTCCGGATCGAGGAGGTTCCAGTCACTGACGGGGCGCACGCGCGTGCCGACGTTCGGGCGGGCGCTCACCAGCCCCTTGGCCTCCAGGACGCGGAGCGACTCACGGACGACGGTGCGGGAGACCTCGAAGCGCTGGCCGATCTCCTCGGGCACCAGCGGGCGGTCGGCGCCCAGGTCGCCGGAGACGATCATCTGCCCCAGCTGCTGGACGAGTTGGCCGTGCAGCCCGCGTCCGCGGCTGCCCGCGGCGCGTCGGCCCACACGGCCCAGCTCGGGGTCCGCGCCGTCCCAGGCAGGGGCGCCGACACGGTCGACGGCGGGCGCCTCGGCGTAGGGGTAGCGGTCGAGTTCGCCCGGGCTCGCGAGGCCGGAGTCAGCGGAGCGGGCGGCGGTCATCATGGTGTGCGCAAGGGTACTCACGCATCCTTTGTCGGCGCCGTCTCCAACTCCCTTGAGGTCTTTGGTGAAAAGCACACGAAAGGGTGATCGCTCACCCCGTCGCAATTGACGCCTTATCGGAAAGAAATGGGCGCTCTGCGGGGAGTTGTGCGCATGGCCGGACGAAGCGTCACGGACAGTCGTCACCGGAATCTGCTCCGCAGTGTCGTAAGCAGGTACGCGCAGAGCAGCGCGGTCAGCGACAACGTCAGTGCGCCGCCGACCGGTTGGGAGATCATGGCGAGCGCGGCCTCCAGGTAACGCTCCCCGCCGAAGGGCCACCGCGGCAGGAGGGCCTCCCGCAGCCGCAGCGGAAGCCCGGCCGTGGTCCGCACGGACGGCCCGTCCAGGAGCTTGTGCACGACGGGTACGACGAGGAGGGGCACGGCGGCCACCGCGGCGAGCCCGGCCGTGGTGGACCGGAAGACCCCCGCGGCCAGTACGCCCGCCCAGGCGCAGCCGACCACGAGCCCGATCCAACTCGCACTCAGCGCGAGCCAGTCGGCGGGAACCTGGGCGAGCTCCCGTCCGTAGACGAGATAGAGCACTTCGGCGTCGCAGCCGACGGTGAGGACGGCGAGCACCAGCGCGGTGACCGAGGCGACGAGCAGTTTCGCGGCCAGCAGCCCCAGCCGACGGGGCACGGTGCCGCGGTCCGCGGCCAGGGCGGGGTGGCGGAACTCGTCGCCGAAGGCCAGTGCGCCGAGCAGTCCCGCCCCGAGTGCCGCGGGCGGCAGGGGCAGCTCCTGCGGCCATGCGGCCAGCAGGCGCGGCTGCGGGGTGTGCCCGATGCGGGCGAGCACGACGGCGGTCACGGCGGACACGACGAGCACCACGGCCCCGGTGAGGAACCCGGTGCCGATGCCGGTGGCGCGGCGGATCTCGTAGCGGAGCGGGCGGAGGGGGCTGGGGGCGGGGCGGACGGAGATGGGGGGCGGCAGAGGGGGCAGAGCGTCGAGGGCGCGGGCTGTGCGGGCGCCGACGGGGTGAAGCACACGGGGCGGCGACGAGGGCGTGGCCGTCGCCTCCTGAGGTGGGGCGGCGGCGTCGCACGGGGCGCCGCCAGTTGTGAGGGCGTGGGAGGACGCGTGCGGCTCGGTGGCGGGCTGGGCTTGACCGGAGGAGGGCGACGTCTCGTCGGAGGCCGGCTCCGGGGCCTCGGCGGTGGGTCGCGGCTCAAGTGTGGGTCGCAGCTCGGCGGTGGAGGCCATGGGGTCGGCGGTGCAGGCCATGGGGTCGGTAGTGGCGGCGATGGGGTCGGTAGTGGCGGCCATGGCGTTGCCGGTGGCCGGCAGTGACTCGCCGACGGACGGTTCCGGCTCGCAGGCCCGGGGCGCCGGGGGTGTCGGGTGCGTGTCAGTGGTGCGCTCCGTCCTGACACCGGCGCGCTCAGGCTCGACCACAGCGCGCTCAGGATCGCCGCCGACGCGCTCAGGATCGCTGCGGACGCACTCAGGCTCGACGCGGACGCACTCAGGCTCGAGACCGACGCGTTCCAGCTTGTCGGCGGAGACTCGCGACGCCTCGGCTGCCGGATCGGCGCCCGCACCGGGCCCCATGTCTCCGATCTCGTCCGCGAGTTGGTGGACGACGATGCCGTGGCGGAACGCGGTCTCGCCGATGTCCGCACAGGTACTGCCGTACACGGAGAGGCGGTTGCCGCCCTCTCGTACCACTTCGACGGAGCGCTGCGCGGTGCGGGCCTGCTTGGCCAGGAGAGCCGCGAGACGGGCCGCGTGCGGGCTGCGGACGGCGACACGGGGACGCAGCCGGGTGCGGGAGAACTCGGCGGCCTCCTGGTCGGCCACCAGCCTGCCCTGCTCCAGCGTGACGACCCGGTCGGCGGTGCGGGCGGCCTCTTTGGGGTCGGCTGTGGTGAACAGGACCGTGCCGCCCTGGGCGGCGTGTGCGCGCAGCATGCCGTGCAGCCAGTTGCTCTCGCGGGCGGAGAGCCCGTCGGCGGGATCGTCGAGGACGAGAGTGTGCGGGTCGGCCAGGAGGATGCAAGCCAGGCCGAGGCGGCGGTCCATGCCGCGCGAGAGGGTGCCGAGACGTTCGTCGCGCAGGCCCAGGGGCCCCACCGCTTCCAGGACTTCGTCGGCGCGCCGGACGGGAACCCCTGCCGCGGCACACAGCATGCGCAGATGGCCACGGACGGTGCGGGCCGGGTGGCCCGGCACGTCGCCCAGCAGCACCCCGACCTCGCGCGACGGGTGGGCGATGCGGTGCAGAGGGCGACCCCGGAAGTAGGTGATGCCACGGCCCTGTTGGAGTTCGAGCATGAGCCTGAGCACCGTCGTCTTGCCGGCGCCCGGTGCTCCGAGCAGCGCGGTGACGCGGCCCGCTCGCGCTTCGAACGAGACGTCGTCGGCTGCGGGCGGAAGCTCTTTGCGAGGGTTGCTGGTCAGTCCGAAGGCCTGGATCACTCGCAGCAAGATAGCGCGCTATGTCCGGTTTTTCGGGCATCACGAGGCCTGCCTCGCGCACGGCGACGGCCCTTGTCGAGGCTGCGGGCGGGTCGCGTTCCGGGTCCGGCGGCGCTCGCGCCGTCGGTCACACCTCGGGGCGCAGCATCGGTGGGTTGAGCAGAGTCGCGCCGCCGGCACGGAAGAGCTGTGCCGGGCGGCCGCCCTGGCGGGTGGTCGTCCCGCCGGTGGGGACGAGGAAGCCCGGTGTGCCGGTGACCTTGCGATGGAAGTTGCGCGGGTCGAGCGCCACGCCCCAGACCGCCTCGTAGACGCGGCGCAGTTCTCCGACGGTGAACTCGGGCGGGCAGAAGGCCGTGGCCAGCGACGAGTACTCGATCTTGGAGCGAGCGCGCTCCACTCCGTCCGCCAGGATCTGCGCGTGGTCGAAGGCGAGCGGCGCGACCGGCTCGGTGTCCCGCCCGTACCCGCCCTGCTGGAGCAGCTCCTCGACCGGAGCCCAGCGCGCGTTGCTGGCATCACCGCCCGCCCTGGGCGCGGGCAGGTCCGGAGCGAGGGCGAGGTGGGCGACACTGACGACCCGCATCCTGGGATCGCGCTTTGGGTCTCCGTAGGTGGCGAGCTGCTCCAGATGCGCGCCGTGGTCCTGAGCGGGGACGGAGGGGTCGTGCACCCGCAGCCCGGTCTCCTCGGCCAGCTCGCGCGCCGCGGCCTGCGCCAGGTCCTCATCGGCCCGTACGAAGCCGCCGGGGAGCGCCCAACGCCCCTGGAACGGCGGTTCCCCCCGGCGTACCGCCAGCGCGCACAGGGCATGGCGGCGCACGGTCAGCACGACCAGGTCCACGGTGACGGCGAAGGGAGGAAAGGCTGACGGGTCGTAGGGCATGCGGCGATCATAGTCGTCTGCCTGACGATAAGCACTCCCTTCGGCGGTCGCTTCGCCTACTGATCCACTTCTGTGCGCTATGGGGTCCACTGTCTGTTCCCGATGGTCCGGCGGTGGTAGGTCGTACGAGGTCACACCCCCAGTTGCAGTCCGTCGGCCGCCTCCTCGACCATGGCGAGGCCGAGCCGGCTGACCCGCACGGAGAAGGGTGCGCCCGCCACCCGCAGCCCCATGAGGCCGATCTCGCCCAGGGGAGCGCTGCGAAGGGGGCGCAGGGTGATCGTCCCGGCCGGGGCGTCGGGGCGGATGCCTGCGAGCGTGGTCAGCAGCAGGACTCCGGCGGCCGCCGGAGTGGCCGCAGGGCGGCAGGCCGCCGGGTGCGGGAGGGGGGCGCTGCCCTCCGTGCGCTGTTCCCCCGCGTACATCTCGGGCAGGCGGTGGCCGAAGGTCTCAGCGGCCGCGAGGACGCCGCGCAGCAGCGAGCTCGCCTCCTTTTCGTAGCCGGTGGCGGCCAGACCCGCGACGGCGAGTGCCGTCTCCTGGATCCGTACGGCTCCGGCGCGGTGGCCGAACGGGTTGAAGCCCGGTTCCTTCGCACCCAGACCACGCAGGCCCCAGCCCGAGTCCATGACCGGGCTGCCGAGCAGCCGGGCGAGGTTCTCGGTCTGGACCTTGTCGAGCAGGCTGGGTGCCAGTGCGCCTCCTCCCAGCAGGCCGGTGTCGAGGAGGTGGACAGCGGCCGCGCCCAGGTGAGGCACGAGCCGGCCGTCCGGGGCACGAGCCACGGCAGGCCGGCCGCCGCCGAGGTCGTCGACCCAGAAGTCCCTCCGGAAGGCGGTGCGTAACGCCTGGGCCCACTGCCGGAGTGCCGCCCCGCCCGTGCGGCCGCACGCGTCGAGCAGATCGGCGCCGAGCACTGCGGCGCGGTGTGCGTGGGCTTGCGTCTCGCAGCGGACCAGGCCGCCTGAGTGCGGGTCGCGCAGGTACGTATCGTCGCCCGCGGTGGTCCGCAGCCACGTCAGGCAGCGCTCGGCGGCGGGCAGCAGCTCCTCCGTCTCCTGTTCGGAGAGGCCCCAGCGGCGGGCCTCGGCGAGCAGTGCGGGGAAGAGCAGCGTGGCCTCCGTGCCGGTGCACTGCGGCGGAAGGTGCGGCCCGGCGTCCCGTCTCGGGCCGGGGATCATCCCGGACTGCGCTCCTGGTCTCGTGAGTTGGGTCCGGGCGAGGATGCGCAGCGTCCCCGCGGCCAGGCCGGTGCCGAGAGGCAGGGCCATCCGGGCGGCGACGAGCGCGTCGGCGGGGGCCAGACCGCAGCGCCAGGGTGCCCCTGCCGCGAGGTGGGTGTCGGCGGGGTGGGCGGAGTCCCGCAACAGAAGGGCCTGGAGGTCCTCGATGCTCGTCCGCAGGAGCACAGGGACCCTGGGGTCGTCGCCTTCCGCGTGTGCCGCGGCGAGAGGGCTGGTCGCCGCGCGGCCCACGGCTCGCAGGGGCCCCGCGCCGTCCGGCCGCACCCGTAGTTCGACGCTTCTGCTCCCTCCCGGCGGCAGGTCGAGCTCCCACCGCAGCAGTCCGGCCGAGGCCAGAGCGTCCGAGGGAGGCGGTGCGGCCGTGACGGACGCGTTGCCGGTGGCGCAGGACCAGCGCAGGCCGGAGTCGTGCACGCTGGCGGGCAGCTCGGGTCCCGCGCTGCCGGAGGCGATTGCCCCGAGGTCGGCCAGGTCCGTGCCCAGGGCCACCTCCACCGGCAGCCGCAGCGGGCGGGGAGCCGCGCTGTGCAGGGTGATCCGCTCCGTGCCGTCCGCGTACCGGTTCCGTTCCACCAGGACGTCCGGGTCGGGGCCCGCCTGCGGGGACACACGGAGCGTGCCCACGAATCTGGCGCGGTCGGCCGCTGCCATCCGGGCCTGGACCGCGAGGGGTTCCCACCCTGCCACCCGGACCTCGCACCGGGAGAGCACGCGCCGGCCGCCGCGATAGAACCCTTCCAGCCCTCGGCCGGTCATCTGCCCTTCCTCCGTCGAGATGGCCAGGCCGGGAAGGGCGACACAGATCAGCACCGTGTGGGCGGGCGGCAGGTCTGCGGACCAGCGCAGCCCGGGAATCGTGGCACCCCGGGGCGGGGGTGCCTGCCCCGAGGGCGACGGAGGCCGGCCTTGGGCAGGAGGCAGAGAGGGGGAACCGTGCCCCGGCGTGGAACCGGGGCGACGGCTCTGGCCCGCCCATCGGCCGGACGAACGGCCCGGGCCGGATGGTGCGGGCGGGCACGAGTCCGGGCCCGGAGGCGGTGAGGCGGGTGAGGCAGCTCCGGGGAACCTGGGACCGTAACCGTCGACCCGTGCCGCTGGTCGGGGAGGGACGTCCTGGTCCCCCTGCCTCGGGGCACCGGCCCCGGTCAGGCCGCGGCTTGACCGGAGGGGCGGCGGGGGTTCGTCCGGGGTGCGGCGGTCGTCTGCGGCGGAGGAGGGCGGAGTCGGCTGTTGCATGGGAAGGCTTCCTCTGCGCTCTGTGCGCCTCGATCGAGTTCGGCGCCGGTGCCGGAGGGCTCCGACGGGGCAGGGGCAGTGCGGCGTCACGGCCCGTCCAGGCGTTCCGCCACTCAGGTGAACGGCGTGGACGTCCTCCGAGTCACGCCCGTGAGCCGGCCCCCTGCACGCCGAGTCCGCCAGGCGGACACTCACTCCTCCCCCTCCGTGCTGTGGCCGGGCTGTACGTCTTTCCGACCCGTGTCCTGGCAGGGCACGGCCGCCTGGCGCGCCGCACGCGCACGCGTGCCGCCCGTGCGCGCACTCCCGGACCGCGCAGGACCCGCCGCCGTCGCCCGGCCCGGGCGCGTGTCGGCTTCCGCAGCACCGGCAGGGCGCGTGGTGCCCGTCGGCGTACGCCGGTGCGAAGTGCGCGGGCTCGGGTCACGGTCTGCCGCGCGGGCCCGGCCAGGGGCGCCGCCGGACGCACCGGCGGGACGGGAGCGGCGTCGACGACGCGAGGGCGCCGCCGTCGGTGAGGGTTCGGGCATGGAAGGCTCGGGCTGTGTCTTGATCCCGGACTGCTCGGGATGTGGTTCGAGCCCGGGCTCGGTCGGCCCGCGACCGGCGGCATGATCGGCGCCGGCCCGAGCGGCTGTGTCGGCCGCTCCGGTGGCGGTGTCGGCCGCCCCGGTGGCGGTGTCAGCCGCCAGAGCGGCCGTGCCGTTCCCCCGACGTTCCGAGCCGTCCGCCCGCGGTTCGGAACCGTCCAGCCGTGGTCCCACGCCGTTTACCTGTGGCTCAGCGCCATCCATCCGTACCCTCGCGCCGTCCACCCATGCCGCCGCACCGTCCACCCGTGGCTCCGCGCCCTCCACCCGTGGCTCCGCGCCGTCCACCCCTGCCCCCGCACCGTCCACCCGCGGCTCCGCGCCGTCCACCCGTGGTCCCACACCCACGGCCCGAGTGCCCGACCCGTCGGCCCCCGCTCGCCCACGTCCTTCGCGCTCCGCTCGCAGGCACGTGCGGATCGACTCCGGGTCGAGGCCCTCGTTGCAGGCCTGGTGCAACAGACGGGCGAAGAGGTAGTCGGGATCCGCGCCCAGGGCCATGGCGAGGGCTTCCCGGGCCTCCAGTTCGTCGCCGGTGGACCACGCGACCCAGCCGGCGAGAGTGAGCGGTGCGGCGGCATGCTCGCCGTACGGCCCGACGCAGCGGCGGGCCAGCGTCCGCCAGAGGCGAAGGGCGCATGCGGCCTCGTCGCCCTCCATCCACTCGGCCGCTCGGTCGCGCGTCGCGCGGTCCTGGAGGCCCAGGATCAGCCGGGCGGCCTCGTCGTGCCCGAGAAGTTCGTCGTCGCGGAGATCCGCCAGGAGCATGCCCGAGACGGGCCGCGCCTCGGCGAAGCGGTCCAGGATCTTCCCGGCCAGGTCCAGCGTTTCGTCGGCCACCTCGGCGCGGCCCGCGTCGTCCAGGATCCTCGGGACCAGAGCCATGCTGGCGGTGTCCAGGGCGGTTTCCTGCTCCAAGGCGGCGGCGTTCTCCCAGGGCAGCAGCCGGGCCCTCAGCTCTCGCAGCGTGCCGCGCACCTGGATTCCGGCGTAGGTGGCCGCGGCGGCCAGTACCGATGTGCCGGGCAGGCCCATCGGAGCTCCTTCGCGCGGACAGCACACGTCGTTGTCACAGCAGTACGACCAATAGCGCCCCTCCGAGATGCACAGCGCCTCGACCACCACCACGTCAAGGGAACCGCACTCGACGCGCAGCTTGTGGGCCAGCGGCCTCAGTCGCTCCATCACCTGCTGCCCGGTCTGGCCCTTCTCCGGCTCCTGGCACAGGAAGGCGACCATCGACTCGGGGCGGGCCCCTCGGCGCTCGCTGCCTTTCACCAGGCCGTGGGCCAGTTGCCGGGCCGCGGACGGCCAGTCGTCGGCGCTCGCGGGGATGCCGAGCCGGGCCCGGCCCCCGAACCGCCCGCGTCCGTCCCTGTCGTGCAGCGCGACCAGGACGATGCTGTCCTCGGGGCGGTACCCGAGCAGATACGGCAGGGCGTCGGCCAGTTCGGCCGGGGTGCGCAGGGTGACCTGGTGCTCGCCACCGTGGCCGTCGTACGCGGGGCTGGGGGCGTGCAGCCCGGCCCCGTCGCTCCCCGGCTTCGCACCCCCACTTTCCGCGTGCCCGCCACGAGCCTGAGGCCCGGTGATGTCGCCGTTTTCGGAGGATCCAGTCGCTTCGCTGTGGTTCGTCATGCGGAGACGATCTCGCGGAATCCAAACCTCCGCTTGACCCTGTGGATAACTCCGGTCAGGAACACGTCACTCGAGGTCGGCACGGCATCCGCTCACCCGGTCCGCCGCTCCCGCTGTCAGTGGCGTCCTGTTGTATGGGACGCATGGAGCACACGAGCAACGCGGATCTCAGGGCGGCGGCCGACGCGGTCCTCGCCCGTCTCGTCGGGGACGTCTCGGGAGCGGCCCGGCTGCGCGAGGACCAGTGGCGGGCGATCGAGGCGCTGGTCGCCGACAGACGCCGTGCCCTGGTCGTCCAGCGCACGGGCTGGGGCAAGTCCGCGGTGTACTTCGTGGCGACCTCGCTGCTGCGGGCGCAGGGCAGCGGTCCGACCGTGATCGTGTCCCCGCTGCTCGCGCTCATGCGGAACCAGGTCGAGGCAGCGGCCCGGGCCGGCATCCACGCCAGGACGATCAACTCCTCCAACACCGAGGAGTGGGAGGCCGTTCAAGGCGAGATCGCCGCGGGCGAGGTCGATGTGCTGCTGGTGAGCCCCGAGCGGCTCAACAACCCGGACTTCCGGGACCAGGTGCTGCCCCGGCTGGCGGCCGCGACCGGGCTCCTGGTGGTGGACGAGGCCCACTGCATCTCCGACTGGGGCCACGACTTCCGGCCCGACTACCGCCGGCTGCGCACGATGCTCGCCGATCTCCCGCCCGGTGTGCCCGTGCTGGCGACCACTGCCACGGCCAACGCGCGAGTGACGGCCGATGTCGCGGAACAGCTCGGCACCGGCGGCAGCTCGGACGCCCTCGTGCTGCGGGGGCCGCTGCACCGGGACAGCCTGAGTCTGAGCGTGCTGCGGCTGCCGGACGCCGCGCACCGGATGGCCTGGCTCGCCGAGCACCTGGACGAGCTGCCGGGCTCCGGGATCATCTACACGCTCACGGTGGCCGCCGCCGAGGAGGTCACCGCCTTCCTCCGGCAGCGCGGGCACACGGTCGCGTCGTACACGGGCAAGACGGAGAACGCCGACCGTCAGCAGGCCGAGGAGGACCTGCTCGCCAACAAGGTGAAGGCGCTGGTCGCCACGTCCGCGCTCGGCATGGGCTTCGACAAGCCCGATCTGGGGTTCGTGGTGCACCTCGGCTCGCCCTCCTCCCCCATCGCCTACTACCAGCAGGTGGGCCGTGCCGGACGCGGTGTGGAGCACGCCGAGGTGCTCCTGCTCCCTGGGAAGGAGGACGAGGCGATCTGGAAGTACTTCGCGTCGCTCGCCTTCCCCTCGGAAGACCTGGTACGCCGCACGCTCGACATCCTCGCGCACGCGGAGAAACCTCTGTCCCTGCCCGCCCTGGAGCCCCTGGTGGAGCTGCGCCGTTCCCGCCTGGAGACCATGCTCAAGGTCCTCGACGTGGACGGGGCGGTCAAGCGGGTCAAGGGCGGCTGGATCGCGACCGGCCGGCCGTGGGCGTACGACGCCGAGCGATACGCCCGGGTGGCGCGTCAGCGCGAGGCCGAGCAGCAGGCCATGCGCGCGTACGCCTCGACCACGGACTGCCGCATGGAGTTCCTCCAGCGCCAGCTGGACGACGAGGCCGCCAAGCCGTGCGGCCGCTGCGACAACTGTGCGGGCCCGCGCTTCGCGGCGGACACGTCCGAGGAGGCACTCGACGCCGCGCGCGTGGACCTGGGCCGGGCAGGTGTCGAGGTGGAGCCCCGCCGGATGTGGCCCACCGGACTGCCGGCGATCGGAGTGGACCTCAAGGGACGTATCCCGGCCGGCGAACAGGCCGCACCGGGACGCGCCTTGGGACGCCTGTCGGACATCGGCTGGGGCAACCGGCTGCGGCCCCTGTTCACACCCCACGCCCCCGACGAATCCGTGCCGGACGACGTGGCCAAGGCCGTGGTCGACGTGCTGGCCGACTGGGCCAAGGGCCCCGGAGGCTGGGCGGCGGGCGGGGCGGACGCCCAGCCGCGCCCGGTCGGCGTCGTCACCGTCGCCTCCCGCAGCCGGCCCCGGCTGATCCACTCCCTCGGAGCGCGTATCGCGGAAGTCGGCCGGCTGCCGCTGCTGGGCACCGTCGCGTACACGGGCGACGCGCATCCGGGTTCCCGGAGCAACAGCGCCCAGCGGCTCAAGGCGCTCGACGGGGCGCTGGTCGTGCCGCCCGCCCTGGCCTCCGCCCTCGCCGAGGCCCGGGGGCCGGTCCTCCTCGTGGACGACTACACGGAGACCGGTTGGACCCTCGCGGTCGCGGCCCGCATGCTCCGACGGTCCGGTGCGCAGGGGGTGTTGCCGCTGGTGCTGGCCGTGCAGGGCTGACGGCGTGCCCGGGGCCGCGGCCGTCTGTCTCGCCCCCACCCGCCGACGCCCCTGGGGCACACGGTGCCCGCTGCGGTGGAAAGCGCCTGCCATCCGGCCGATCACGCACGCCTCTGGACGCCGCACGCACCCGTGGCGTACGAACGTGTCGTGCTCGAACGCCCCTGGGTGGCCCGGCAACGCACGGGGTGGGGATATTAGCCGCGGATCATCTGATAACGGTCGGCTGCCTCAATTGCTCGTTGCCGCATTCAAGTTCGACAGGAAGAATTGAGGTCCGCTCCCGCACGGCACGTCCGCCGCTCCGGTAGGGCTTCCCTGCGGTGCGCGCTCCCAGGAATCCGATCCGCCCGCAGTGTGGGCGCGTAGCCGAAGGGAGGACCGTGACCTTCGGATTCGCTCCGGCCTCGGCAGCGGCGTCGACGTCCGCCGCTTCCGCCAACCGCTTGCTCGAACCCGCGGAATGGGCCGCCGCCGGGATCCCGCTGCTGCGCAATCCCCGTGAGGTGGTGAGCGGACTCCACGCCCGGCACCATCCGCAGCCGGCGACCGCTGTCATCGCCGTGCTCGACCCGGACGAGCGGCTGCGGGCGAGCGCCTCGTTCGTCCGGCGCCCGGCCCCGGCCGACGGCTGGATGTTCCGCAACGTACTGCTGGCGCAGCTCCGCCGGGTCATCCCGCACGATCTGCGACGCCGCACACCGGTACGCACCGCGGTGCTGCTCTACTGCCGTGAGGGCGACGCCCGTTGGACCGAGGAGGACGGCGCCTGGATGTGGGGGCTGCGCGACGCCTGCACCCTGCACGGGCTGCGCTGCGGGGCGTACATCACGCTGACCCGTGACGGCTGGCAGGTCCTCGGCGAGGGCCGCGGCGGACGGCGCCCTCACTCGGGCTCGGCGCCGGAGCCGTTCGACACGTCGGAGGCACCGCCGCCGCTGCCGCGCACCGGCGGCGCCGCCTCCGAGATACTGCGCCGCGCAGCGGCGGCACGCTGAGGCCCCGGCCAGACCGTTCCAGACGGCCTGGGGCAGCGCCCCCGCCGCACAGACCGGCGCCACCATCAACGTCCGAGACAACCCACTTCAGAGCGGCGGCCACCTGAAGCGAGCCCACGCATACGCCGCCCCGCCACAGGCCGCGTAGGGCCGCAGAAGGCGCGCCCGAACCGCACAAGGTCGGCACGCACCGGTGGCACCAGCCCCCGGGCACGCCGAACCACCCGCCGTGCGAAACAGCCGAACCGGCGCCTGAAGTCAGCCCCCAGCGCCCTGCCGGACGCTACGGAACCGGCTCAGACACCCGCACCCAGCACCGAGTTGATCCGCTGCGGATCACCGCAGACGATCAGCAGGGCGTCGGCCCGCGAGTGGGCCAGGGGCAGGGCGCTCGCGACTGCGGCCTCGGAACCGCCGTTGACGGCGACCACGACCACCGGGCGCGAGGCGGCGCGTGCCGCCACGGTGGCGTCCGTGTAGAAGACGTCGTCACCGGCGTCGTGCTGGGCCCAGTAGGAGGTCTCGCCGAAGGACAGCTCGTGGGCGGCCCACGGGTGCTGTTCCCCGGTCGTGATCACCAGGACGTCGCCGGGGGCGCGACCGGAGTCCAGCAGCAGGTCCACGGCCTCCTCGGCGGCGTCGAGCGCGCCCTCGACGGAAGCCGGGATCAGCTGGATCTGCGGGGTGGCCGGAGCGGCGGGACCCGCCGGAGCGGGCTTCGCGGCCCCGTCACGCGGCGTACGTTGCACCGGCGGCGCGGGCCGGAGAGGGCCGGGACGACCGGGACGCGACGGAGCCGCGGGGCGGGGGCCGGGTACGGGACGAGGGGTCGGCGCGGTACGGCCGCTGGCCGGAGTGGCGCGGGGACCCTGGGCACTCTCGTGAATCTGAGGCTCCTCGGGAATGAGAGGCATGGGTTGATGTTTATCAAACGTTGGTACGACCCGCGTCGGCGGGTGGCGCATGCGTGCGAACGAAACCGTCAGAAATCGAAGCCCAGCTGACCCTCGATTTCCGGAACGCTCCCGTCCGTACAGCTGCGGACCTTCTTGAGGTGCCGCCACTGGGGCAGCGCATCAAGATACGCCCACGACAACCGGTGGTAGGGGGTGGGCCCCCGCTCCGCCAGTGCGGCCTTGTGCACGGGTGAGGGATACCCGGCGTTGTCCGCAAAACCGAAGTCTGCATGGTCGATACCCAGTTCGGCCATCATTTTGTCGCGCTGGACCTTGGCGATCACCGACGCCGCGGCGACCGCCACGCACGACTGATCGCCCTTGATCACCGTACGGACCCGCCAGGGCGCACCGAGATAGTCGTGCTTGCCGTCGAGGATGACCGCGTCGGGCCGGACCGGCAGGGCATCCAGGGCACGCCCCGCCGCGAGCCGCAGCGCGGCCGTCATCCCCAGGTCGTCTATCTCCTCCGGGGAGGCATGCCCCAGGGCATACGACGTGACCCACTTCCGCAGTTCCTCGGCGAGTTCGGTGCGTCGCTTGATGGTGAGCAGCTTCGAGTCCGTCAGGCCCTCGGGCGGCCGGCGCAGTCCGGTGATCGCCGCGCAGACGGTGACAGGGCCGGCCCACGCGCCGCGCCCCACCTCGTCGACACCTGCAACGATCTTCGCTCCGGTCGTGGCTCGAAGGGAGCGCTCGACGGTGTGAGTAGGCGGTTCGTACGGCATGGCGCCCCTAGATTACGCCGCCCGGAACCACCCGCGACACCCCGGTCTCGACGGGCGGTGCCATGACCCTCACCGACCCCTGTCAGGCGCCCCTCGGCCGCAGCAGCGGAACCATCAACTGGTCGATCATCTCTTCGACTTCCTGGTCCTGCCATTCACTGCCGCACATCTTGGAGCGGTACATCATCATCGCCGGGATGGCGTCGAAGACGTACCCGTTCGCGGCGTCCGGACGTACCTCACCTCGCTCGATCCCGCGCTCGACGACCTCCCGGAGCATCCTGATGGTGGGCTCCACGACTCCTTCGAAGATCACGGCATGGAACCGCTCGGCCTGCGTGGTGTCACATTCGTGAATCACCGAGCGAAGCGCGAAACCCGGACGGGAGAACATCGCGTCGCGCGCCCTCAGGCACAGCGCCAAGAGGTCCTCGCGCACGCTCCCCTCATCGGGTGTCGCGTCGAAGTGCGGCAGTCCGGCGCGCAGGGCGTCGGCGACGAGGTCCTCCTTGGACGGCCACCGCCGGTAGACCGCGGCCTTGCCGGTCTGGGCACCGGCGGCGACGCCCTCCATCGTCAGGCCGTTCCAGCCGACCGTGCTGAGTTGGTCCAGCGCGGCGTCGAGGATCGCGCGCTCGAGCACCGCGCCGCGGCGGCGGGCGCCGGTCTGAGCGGGGGTATCCGCCCAGCTCGGGGTAACCATCGGACTCTCTCCAAGAAGCAGAGGAAGCGGGGATTCCGGGGATGGGGAAAGCGCCGGACGGCACCGACGGGGGACGTGCCGAACGACGACGCAGTAAGTGAACGCTTGCGTTCACTGTCCGGGACTCACTACGGTTGACGCGACAGTGAACGCGAGCGTTCACTAATGCACTCGTGGGGGACCCATAGTGACAACCTCTCCATTGCTCCAGGACCAGAAGCCAGGTGCGGCCCGCCGGGAGGGGCGCCCCGGCATCGCGCTCACCGTCATCGCGGCCTGCCAACTCATGGTGGTACTCGACGCGACGATTGTGAACATCGCGCTCCCGCACATTCAAGACGCGCTCCGGTTCAGCACGACCGACCTCACCTGGGTCGTCAGCTCGTACACACTCACCTTCGGCGGACTGCTGCTCCTGGGCGGACGCGCCGGTGACATCCTCGGTCGCCGCCGGGTCTTCATGACCGGCATCCTGCTGTTCACCGTCGCCTCGCTGCTCGGCGGGCTCGCCCAGGAGCCCTGGCAGTTGCTGGCCGCGCGGGTCCTCCAGGGCGTGGGAGGCGCGATCGCGTCGCCCACCTCGCTGGCGCTCATCACCACCACGTTCCCCGAGGGGCCGGAACGCAACCGGGCCTTCGGCGTCTTCGCCGCGGTGTCCGCGGGGGGCGGCGCCATCGGCCTGCTCGCGGGCGGCATGCTCACCGAGTGGCTCGACTGGCGCTGGGTGCTCTTCGTGAACGTGCCGATCGGCGTGCTGATCGCCGTGCTCACACCGCTCTACATAGGCGAGTCCGAACGGCACTCCGGCCGCTTCGACATCGCGGGGGCGGTGACCTCGACAGCCGGCATGGCGTCCCTCGTCTACGGCTTCATCCGGGCCGCGGACGAGGGGTGGCGGGACAGCCTCACCATCGGGTCCTTCGGCGCCGCTGTGGTCCTGCTGCTCGCCTTCGGGTTCATCGAGTCGCGGGCCAAGGAGCCGATCACCCCGCTGCGGATGTTCGCCGACCGGAACCGCTCGGGCACCTACGTGATCATGCTGAGCCTGGCCGCCGCGATGTTCGGCATGTTCTTCTACATCGTGCTGTTCGTGCAGAACGTGCTCGGGTACGGCCCGATCGAGGCGGGGCTCGCCTTCCTGCCGGTGACGGTCGTGATCGCTCTCGGGGCGGGGCTGTCGCAGCGGCTCCTCCCGGTGCTGGGACCCAAGCCGTTCATGGTCGTGGGCTCGGCACTCGCGATGATCGGCCTGGCCTGGCAGGCGCTCATCAGCTCCGACAGCTCGTACGTCAGCGGGGTCCTCGGGCCGATGCTGGTGTTCGGCTTCGGCATGGGCCTGAACTTCGTGACGCTGACGCTCACCGCCGTCTCCGGTGTCGCCCAGCATGAGGCCGGTGCCGCCTCCGGGCTGCTCAACACCACGCAGCAGGTGGGCGGATCGCTGGGTCTGTCCATCCTGACGACGGTCTTCGGCACCGCGACCAGGGACGAGGCGGAGAAGCAGATTCCGCAGTTCATGGCCGAGAGCTCGGCGGAGCAGAAGGCGGAGTTCGCCAGGACCCAGCAGCTGCCGGCGCCGTGGGGGCACGAGGTGCTGGCCCAGGGCATCGCCACGGCCTTCATCCCGGCCGCCGCGATGGCCGTCCTCGCCCTGGCCACCGCCTGGCTGGTGATCCGGGTCCGCAAGAGCGACCTGGAGGCGCTGTCCGGATCGGCCGGGCCGGGGCTCGGCTGACAAAGAGGCACCGCGAGCCGGCGTCGGCGGCTCACCGGCGGGCGTGACGTATGCCTGCCGGCGGCTGCCGGGCCGGTTCGCCACCGGCCGCGGGTGGCCGGACCGGGCCCGGGGGACGAACGGCGAGGGCAGCGGTCCGGCCACCCGCGCGCGCCTTCCCAGGCGACGTGCGAACGCGCCCCAGCAACGGATGAGAACAGCGAGCAGGACCTCCATGCCCACCCCCCTTGCGCTCCCGAACGGACCTCCGACGTGTACGCGCCCCTGATGGCTCGCACAGCGGTTGTCAGGACAACGAGCGGTCGGTCACGGAGAGTTCCCGAGATGCACGGAGAGTTCTGATCGCTAGCCCGATGTGGGCACCCAGTCCGGGAGCGGCTCCGTCAGCCCCACCCACTCGGCAGGCGGCGTCCCCGCCTTCCCCGAAGCGAGCACGCCACCGACGATGGCGCAGGTGGTGTCGACGTCCCCGCCGGCCTGGGCGGTCGTCCAGAAGGCCTGCTCATAGTCGCCGAGGCTTCTCGCGGCCGACCACAGAGCGAAGGGCACGGTGTCATGGGCGGTCGTCCGCCGCCCGCATCCCAGCACCGCCGCGACCGTGGTCGCGTCGCCGTAGTCGAGCATGTCCCGGGCCCGGCGCAGCCCCGCGCCGACCGCGCTCTTCGGCACCAGGTCGATGACCCCGTCGAGGAGAGCCTCGGCGCCGGGCGGCCCGCCCGGCGCGGCGGCGAACGCGGCGGCCGCGGCGACGGCCATGGCTCCGACGACGGCCTCGCGGTGCTGGTGGGTGGTGTAGGCCGAGATCTCCGCCTGGTGGGTCGCCTGCTCCGGGTCGTCCGCGTACCAGGCGCCCAGCGGGGCGATCCGCATCGCGGCGCCGTTGCCCCAGGACCCCTGTCCGTTGAAGAGCCCGGCGGCGAGTTCGCGCCAGTCGCCGCCCTCCCCGACGAGCCGCAGGAGGCGGTTGACCGAGGGACCGTAGCCCCGGTCGAAATCGTGGTGCTCGGCGAAGGAGCGGGCCAGAGCGTCCTGGTCGATGCGGTGGTGTACGGCCAGGACGGCGACGACGGAAGCGGCCATCTCCGTGTCGTCGGTCCACTGCCACGGCCCGGACGGCACCTCGCGACGCTTCAGCAGCGGGTAGTTCACCGGCACGAAGTACTGGGAGCCCAGGGCGTCCCCCACGGAAAGTCCGCGCAGCGCGGCCAGGGCGCGGTCCAGGCGCACATCGGGGGCGGAGTCAGCGGTCATCGCCCTGCCACTCTATCCGGTGATCCCGTACGGTTCGGGATCACGCCAGCGGTCGAACGGCCGGTCGAGCGTGTACTTGCCGTCGTCTCCCAGAACGAGCATCCGCACCTCGCCGTTCCCCGGGTTCGACAGCGACTCGAACTCCGCGACCGTCCAGTGGAACCACCGCATGCAGAACAGCCGCATGGCCAGGCCGTGGGTCACGATCAGGACGTTCGGCGGGTGGTCGGGGTCCTCGAAACTCCGGAACAGGCTCTCCAGGAAGCCGCCGACCCGGTCGTAGACGTCGGCGCCGGACTCGCCCTGGGCGAAGCGGTAGAAGAAGTGGCCGTAGGCGTCACGGTAGGCCTTCTGCAGGCGGACCTCGTCCCGGTCCTGCCAGTTGCCCCAGTCCTGCTCGCGCAGCCGGGGCTCCTCGCGTACCCGTATCAGCCCGGGGTCGAGGCGGAAGGCCCGCAACGTCTCGTGCGTACGGCGGTACGGGGAGACGTAGACGCTGACGCGCTCGCCGCCGAACAGCTCGCGCAGGTGGTCACCGGTCGCCTCCGCCTGCCGCCGGCCCCGCTCGGTCAGCGCCAGGGCGTGGTCGGGTTCACGCTCGTACACGGAGTCATCAACATTGCCCGTTGACTCGCCGTGCCGGACAAGGACGATGCGCCGTGGTCGTGCCATGCCAAAACCCTAGATCGGGTGAGGGCTCGTCGAGCACACGTACCGTACTCATACAGCGTAGGTCACACAGATTCTGCACTGCAGATCACACAGGTCGCACGTCTGCCCGATCGGAACCCGTCCGTCCAGACCCTTCGGGACCACACCGCCCAGGGCGCCCGGAGTCACACCGTCCAGCTCGGCTCCATGTCCACGACGTCCCCGGTGAGCGCCGCCACATCCGCCTCCGTCTGGGCCCGCAGGGCGAGGCGTTCCACGCGTTCGGTGCGGTACTTGCCGTGCTCGGCGGCCGACCGCCACATCGACAGCACGAGGTACTCGTGCCCGGGCGCCTCGCCGAACAGCCCCCGCACCATGCCGGGCGAGCCGGCCATGGCCGGGTTCCAGACCTTCTCCTGCATCAGCACGAAGTGCTCGGCCCGCTCCTCGTGGACCCGGCACAGCGCCACCCGCAGCAGGTCGGCGTCCGTGAAGCGCGGTTCGAAGCCCGTCTTCACATCGAAGCGGTAGTCGAACAGTCTGACCTGCGCGTCCTTGAAGGTGCCCGACTGGGCCGACGCGAGCCGGTCGTGGGACCGTGCCATGAAGGAGTCGTAGAAGGCACGGCTCTCCCAGAACGCGAAGATGTGCGCCACGTCCGGCCGCATCCGGCTCCAGCCACCCCCCTGCCCGCGAAACCCCGGCTCCCCCAGAAGCCCCGCCCACTTCCGCTGCCCCCGCTCGAAACCGCGGCGGTCCACCACGGTGCAGCGAATCCACTTGACCAGCACCGCGCCATGGTAAGGCCACCGGGCGTGGCGCCGGTCACTCTCGGCTGGACCGCTCCGCCACGCGCGCACCCGCGCGCGTGGCAGGATGGACAAACAGTCGTGAGCGCCCGGCAGTTGGGGGCGAACGGGCGGGCCGGTACGGGGAAGGGGACTCTGGTGGACGGGCTCAACAAGGGACTTCGCAAGGTCGAGATCGCGGTGCGGTGGGATCCCAGTCCGGCGGGGCAGCCGTCCACCGACCTGGATCTCGTCGCGGCGACCTATCCCGCGGACGATCCGCACGGCGATCCCGCCTACGTGGTGCACTTCGACAGCCGCTCTCCCGACGGCACCATCTATCTCAACCGGGACAGCAAGGACGGCCAGGGCTTCGGCTACGACGAGGTCATGACGCTGGAACTCGACCGGCTCGACAGCCGGTACGCGCGCGTGGTGGTCGGTGTCGTCATCCAGCAGCGGCCGGCGGAACGGACCTTCGTCAGCGTGGTCAACCCCGGCCTGCGCATCCGCGAGGGGTACGACGTCCTCGCCGAGGACGACTTCGGCGGCGTCCTGGGAGCGACGGCGGCGACGGTCGCGGAGTTCACGCGGGACGGCTCCGGCCCGTGGAGCTTCCATCCCGGCATCCGTGGCTTCGAGGGCGACCCGGTGTCCTTCGCCAGGACGATGGGCGCGGCACACCGTCCGTAAGCCCTGCGCTGCGGAACGACGAGAGGGGCACCGTCCCGTGGACGGTGCCCCTCTGTCATCTCCTCAGACGCTCGGTATCAGCTGCAACCGCTGGTCGAGCCGCAGCCCTCGCAGATGTAGCAGGAACCGGCGCGCTGCATCTTCGTGCCGCAGGAGAAGCACAGCGGGGCGTCGGCCTGGATGCCCAGCTGCATCTCGACCAGTTCGGCACTGGTGTGGGCCTGCTGCGGGGCGGGCTGGGCCGCCTCGTCGTTCTTCGGCGCGGTGACGGCCTTCAGCTCCTGGGCCCGCGGCGCCGACTGGGCCAGGCCCTCGACGTCGACCTCGTCCTCGGACGGCTCGTACGAACCGGTCTCCAGGTGACGCTGGCGCTCCTCGGCGGAGTGGATGCCGAGCGCGGAACGCGTCTCGAAGGGCAGGAAGTCCAGCGCCAGGCGGCGGAAGATGTAGTCGACGATCGACTGGGCCATCCGCACGTCCGGGTCGTCCGTCATACCGGCCGGCTCGAAGCGCATGTTCGTGAACTTCGAGACATACGTCTCCAGGGGCACGCCGTACTGGAGGCCGACGGAGACCGCGATGGAGAAGGCGTCCATCATGCCCGCGAGGGTCGAGCCCTGCTTGGACATCTTCAGGAAGACCTCGCCGAGACCGTCGTCCGGGTAGGAGTTGGCGGTCATGTAGCCCTCGGCACCGCCGACGGTGAAGGACGTGGTGATGCCGGGACGTCCCTTCGGGAGGCGCTTGCGGACCGGACGGTACTCGACGACCTTCTCGACCTTGGTCTCGACGACCGCGGGCTCCTCGGCCTTCTTCTCCTCCTTCTTCTTGGCGGAGAGCGGCTGGCCGACCTTGCAGTTGTCGCGGTAGATCGCGAGCGCCTTGACGCCCAGCTTCCAGGCCTCGAAGTAGATCTCCTCGACCTCCTCGACGGTCGCCGTCTCCGGCATGTTGACCGTCTTGGAGATGGCGCCGGAGATCCACGGCTGGATCGCGGCCATCATGCGGACGTGGCCCATCGGGGAGATGGCCCGCTCGCCCATGGCGCAGTCGAACACCTCGTAGTGCTCGGGCTTGAGGCCCGGGGCGTCGATCACGTTGCCGTGCTCGGCGATGTGGGCGACGATCGCCTCGATCTGCTCTTCGAGGTAGCCGAGGCGGCGCAGGGCCTGCGGGACGGTGCCGTTGACGATCTGCATCGAGCCGCCGCCGACCAGCTTCTTGAACTTGACCAGCGCGAGGTCGGGCTCGACACCGGTGGTGTCGCAGGACATCGCGAGACCGATGGTGCCGGTCGGGGCGAGCACGGAGGCCTGGGAGTTACGGAAACCGTTCTTCTCGCCGAGGCGCAGGACGTCTCCCCAGGCCTCGCTGGCGGCGGCCCACACCGGGGTGTCCAGGTCGTCCATGCGGACGGCCTTGTCGTTGGCGTCCGAGTGCTGCTTCATGACGCGCTTGTGGGCGTCGGCGTTGCGGGCGTAGCCGTCGTACGGGCCGACGACCGCGGCCAGTTCGGCGGACCGGCGGTACGCCGTACCCGTCATCAGGGAGGTGATGGCGCCGGCGAGGGCGCGGCCGCCGTCGGAGTCGTAGGCGTGGCCGGTGGCCATCAGCAGGGCGCCGAGGTTGGCGTAGCCGATGCCGAGCTGGCGGAACGCGCGCGTGTTCTCGCCGATCTTCTGGGTCGGGAAGTCCGCGAAGCAGATCGAGATGTCCATCGCGGTGATGACCAGCTCGACGACCTTCTGGAAGCGCTCGGCCTCGAAGGACTGGTTGCCCTTGCCGTCGTCCTTCAGGAACTTCATCAGGTTCAGCGAGGCCAGGTTGCAGGACGTGTTGTCCAGGTGCATGTACTCGCTGCACGGGTTCGACGCGGTGATCCGGCCGGACTCGGGGCAGGTGTGCCAGTTGTTGATGGTGTCGTCGTACTGGATGCCGGGGTCGGCGCAGGCCCAGGCGGCCTGGGCGATCTTGCGGAAGAGCGCCTTGGCGTCGACCTCCTCGATGACCTCACCGGCCATCCGGCCGCGCAGTCCGAACCGGCCGCCCTGCTCGACCGCCTTCATGAACTCGTCGTTGACACGGACCGAGTTGTTGGCGTTCTGGTACTGGACGGAGGTGATGTCGTCCCCGCCCAGGTCCATGTCGAAGCCCGCGTCGCGCAGGACGCGGATCTTCTCCTCTTCCTTGACCTTGGTCTCGATGAAGTCCTCGATGTCCGGGTGGTCGACGTCGAGCACGACCATCTTGGCGGCGCGACGGGTGGCGCCACCGGACTTGATCGTTCCTGCGGAGGCGTCGGCGCCGCGCATGAAGGAGACCGGGCCGGAGGCGTTACCACCGGAGGACAGCAGCTCCTTGGAGGAGCGGATCCGGGAGAGGTTGAGGCCGGCGCCGGAGCCGCCCTTGAAAATCATGCCCTCTTCCTTGTACCAGTCGAGGATCGACTCCATGGAGTCGTCGACGGACAGGATGAAGCAGGCGGAGACCTGCTGGGGCTGCGGCGTGCCCACGTTGAACCAGACGGGGCTGTTGAAGCTGAAGATCTGGTGCAGGAGGGCGTACGCCAGCTCGTGCTCGAAGATCTCGGCGTCGGCGGGCGAGGCGAAGTACTTGTGGTCCTCTCCGGCCTTCCGGTACGTCTTCACGATGCGGTCGATCAGCTGCCTGAGGCTGGTCTCGCGCTGCGGGGTGCCGACGGCACCGCGGAAGTACTTGCTGGTGACGATGTTGACCGCGTTCACCGACCAGAAGTCGGGGAACTCGACGCCGCGCTGCTCGAAGTTGACCGAGCCGTCGCGCCAGTTGGTCATGACGACGTCACGGCGCTCCCAGGCCACCTCGTCGTAGGGGTGGACCCCAGGGGTGGTGTGGATGCGCTCGATACGCAGGCCCTTGCTCGCCTTGGCGCTCTTGGCGCGGGAACTCCGTGCCGGACCGCTCGCCGTCTCTGTCATGCCGCCTCCCTGTACGGGCGAAAACGCCCTGAAGTGCCCCGTTGTTCCCGTGGCACGGTGTTCTGTCTGGTATTGCGGGCACCCACTCACATCGCCCGCAACAGGTCTTCACATCGCCGCCGCCCGGCCGGGCCCGGAGCTGCCGTCCGGGTCCGGCCCGCCGGTCAGTCGGCGGCGCCTGCGGGCTCGGGGACCTGTGCCGTCCCTCCGCACCCGCGGTCGTCTTCCTGGCCCCCCGCGGCCGTGCCCTCGCGGTCGCCGTCGTCCGCGTCGGGGCGCCCCGTCTCTTCTCTGAGCTCCGCGATGGCCGCCTCGAAGTCCTCGAGCGAGTCGAACGCCCGGTAGACGGAGGCGAAGCGCAGATAGGCGACGAGGTCGAGCTCCTGCAACGGGCCGAGTATGGCGAGCCCCACGTCGTGGGTGGTCAGCTCGGCGCTCCCGGTGGCCCGCACCGCCTCCTCGACCCGCTGGCCGAGCTGGGCGAGCGCGTCCTCGGTGACGGGGCGACCCTGGCACGCCTTGCGCACCCCGTTGATGACCTTCGTACGGCTGAAGGGCTCAGTGACTCCGGACCGCTTCACCACCATGAGCGAGCACGTCTCCACGGTCGTGAAACGACGGGAGCAGTCAGGGCACTGGCGGCGCCTGCGGATCGACGTGCCGTCGTCGGTCGTTCGACTGTCGACGACACGGCTGTCGGGGTGCCTGCAGAAGGGGCAGTGCATGAACTCCAACCCTCCTCACAGCAGACTCAATAGCCTCGCGGGCCTCTTGCGCCCCACGAAGCAGCCCCAAGCATAGGCGATGACCATGGGCCCGAAGACCTCGGGGACCACAACTTCTGGGCTGCTGACGCAATCCAACCACTAGATATGGGGGGTTGGCTCATACATCCAGGCAGTGCGCGCGTGTCGCGCGCGTCGGCGCAGGTGACTGGCTACGGACGGAGTCGCGCCGCCCTCGCACAGCCCTCGGCGGCACCGCTGTTCACGGCACCATCCGCCTGCTGCCGCATCCCTTCGGTGCACAGCAGTATCGCTACGGCACATGCGGAGATACCGTGGGCGCCGCGAGGAGGGGACGTGGGACTCCCGCACAGATGAGGGCTGGCCCCGGGGCAGGGGAATGCCGGATGGCAGACTGGGCAACAGTCCACGAGGCGATCACCCCGGCGGTGAAGAGTACAGCAATGGACCCTTTTGCCCGCCAGGTGGCACGGCTGCCAATACACCCGGACACATGATCGCGTCCGGCGATTCGCGATTTTTCACTCGAACGTGTGTTTGGCGCAACCTTTCGAAAGCAACTACCGTTGGCTAGCAGGGAGACCATCGAGAGGGGCCGACGTGACCACCACCGCAGACAGTGCCGCCATCACTGCCCAGGACCGCTCCCAGGGCCGACTGGAGCCGGTGCATGCGATGAACGAAGCCACGAACCCTGAGGGGCACAAGCGCTCCCTGCCGGGCCGACCTCCCGGCATCCGGGCGGACAGCTCGGGACTCACCGATCGCCAGCGCCGCGTGATCGAGGTCATCAGGGACTCCGTGCAGCGGCGCGGCTACCCGCCGTCCATGCGGGAGATCGGTCAGGCCGTCGGCCTCTCCAGCACTTCTTCCGTGGCACACCAGCTGATGGCGCTGGAGCGCAAGGGGTTCCTGCGCCGGGACCCGCACCGCCCGCGCGCGTACGAGGTGCGGGGTTCCGACCAGGCCGCCTCGGTGCAGCCCACGGACACCGCGGGCAAGCCGGCCGCGTCCTACGTCCCGCTGGTCGGCCGCATCGCCGCCGGTGGCCCGATCCTCGCCGAGGAATCCGTCGAGGACGTGTTCCCCCTCCCCCGCCAGCTCGTCGGCGACGGTGAGCTGTTCGTCCTGAAGGTCGTCGGCGACTCGATGATCGAGGCCGCGATCTGCGACGGCGACTGGGTCACGGTGCGCCGCCAGCCGGTCGCCGAGAACGGCGACATCGTGGCCGCGATGCTCGACGGAGAAGCCACCGTCAAGCGCTTCAAGCGCGAGGACGGCCATGTCTGGCTCCTGCCGCACAACGCGGCGTACGAGCCGATCCCCGGCGACGACGCGACCATCCTCGGCAAGGTGGTCGCCGTACTGCGCCGCGTCTGACGCCGGCGCGGTCCTGACACCGCGCACCGCGTCGGGTGGGCCCAGTCGGCCCGCCCTCTGACCGGGCCCCGGAACCCCTGCGCCGGTTCCGGGGTCCTGCGCTGTCCGGGCCCGTCGCCCGGGTGCCGCGCCGCGCTCGGGGGCCGGTCTGTGGCTCGCCGTCGCAGACCGGCCCCCGTGGCTATCCGGCTTCCGCCTGCTTCGCCGCCGCGTCGATCGCCGCCAGCGACTTCCGCACCTGGTTACGGTCCGTCGTGTACCAGAAGTCGGGCAGTGACGCCTTGAGATAACCGCCGTAGCGGGCCGTGGCCAGACGCTGGTCCAGGACGGCGACCACACCGCGATCGCCCGACGCCCTTACCAGGCGGCCGGCGCCCTGGGCCATGAGGAGCGCGGCATGGGTGGCGGCGACCGCCATGAAGCCGTTGCCGCCCGCGTCCTCCACGGCCTTCTGGCGGGCGCTCATCAGGGGGTCGTCCGGACGCGGGAACGGGATCTTGTCCATGACGACCAGCTGGCAGCTGGGCCCGGGGACGTCCACGCCCTGCCACAGCGACAGCGTGCCGAAGAGGCAGGTCTTCGGGTCGGCCGCGAAGTTCTTGATGAGCTCGCCGAGCGTCTCCTCCCCCTGGAGGAGGATCGGGAACTCGGGGATCCTGGAACGCAGCTCCTCGGCGGCCAGCTGGGCGCCGCGCATGGAGGAGAACAGGCCCAGGGTGCGGCCGCCGGCCGCCTGGATCAGCTCCGTGAGCTCGTCGAGCATGTCCGCGCGATCGCCGTCCCGGGCGGGGCGCGCCAGGTGCTTGGCGACATACAGGATGCCCTGCTTGCGGTAGTCGAAGGGCGAGCCGACGTCGATGCCCTTCCACTTCGGGAAGCCGTCGCCCTCGGTGCCCTCGGGGGCGAGGCCCAGGGAGGCGCCGACGCCGTTGAAGTCGCCGCCCAGTTTCAGCGTCGCGGACGTCAGGACCACTGAGCGGTCCGCGAAGAGCTTCTCCCGAAGGAGCCCCGAGACGGACATGGGGGCGACGCGCAGGGAGGCACCGAAGCGGTCATGGCGCTCATACCAGACCACGTCCCATTCGGAGCCGTTGGTGATCCGCTCCGCCACGTCGTGCACGTTCTCCACGGCGGCCAGGGCCTGTTTGCGGACCGCGTCCTCGTCCTGGACGGACTTGTCGCGGGTCGTGCCGATCGCGGAGATGACGGTGCGGCACGCGTCGCGCAGCGCCATGAGCGCGTACGAGAGATCCTCGGGGATCTCCTCCAGACGGCCCGGCAGCGCGAGCTCCATCAGCCGCTCGAAACCCTCGGCGGCGGTCTGGAGCTGGTCGGCGGCCTTCTCGTTGACGAGTTTCGCGGCGCGGCGCACCGCGCGGTTCACCTGGCCGGGGGTGAGCTCACCGGTGGCGACCCCGGTGACGCGGGAGACGAGTTCATGGGCCTCGTCGACGATCAGCACCTCGTGCTGCGGAAGGACCGGGGCGCCCTCGATGGCGTCGATCGCGAGCAGCGCGTGGTTCGTGACGACGACATCGGAGAGCTTGGCCCGCTCGCGGGCCATCTCGGCGAAGCACTCCGCGCCGTAGGCACACTTCGAGGCACCCAGGCACTCCCTCGACGACACCGACACCTGGGCCCAGGCGCGGTCCGAGATACCGGGCGTGAGGTCGTCACGGTCGCCGGTCTCGGTCTCGTCGGCCCAGTCGCGCACCCGCAGCAGGTCCTGACCCAGTTTGCTGGTGGGCGCGGCCGCCTCGAACTGGTCGAAGAGGCCCTCCTCCTCGTCCTGCGGGACGCCCTCGTGCAGACGGTGCAGGCACAGGTAGTTCGACCGGCCCTTGAGCATCGCGAACTCCGGGCGGCGGCGCAGCAGGGGATGCAGCGACTCGACCGTTCTCGGCAGGTCGCGCTCCACCAGCTGGCGCTGGAGGGCCAGGGTGGCGGTCGCGACGATCACACGCTCCCCGTGCGCGAGCGCGGGCACCAGGTACCCCAGCGACTTGCCGGTGCCGGTGCCGGCCTGGACCAGCAGGTGGGAGCCGTCGTCGATCGCCTCCGCGACGGCTTCGGCCATGGTCACCTGGCCGGGGCGCTCCGTGCCGCCGACGGCAGTGACGGCAGCGTGCAGGAGTTCGGGGAGTGAGGGCTTCGTCATAGCGCGACCACCCTACGACCCAGCACTGACAAACGGGTGATCAAGGCGGGAGCGGAGGGGAGGGAAGGGACTGGGATCAAGACCTTGGATTCCTCGGAGGGTGTGGGCCGGGTGGGCTGACGGGCAAGGGGGATCGGAAGGTGCGGGCCGTCCGTTGTCGCCGCGCGGGGGACAGGGCGAGCAGTCCGGGAAATCTTTGCGGCGGGTGGGAACTGCGGCGGCCCGGCCTGCGTTCAATGAGTGATGACGCGGTGACACAGCGCTACAGAAGGTGCCGTAGGGACCGGTCTCGGACCATGAGGGCGGCCCGCTTGGCGGGCAGGTCGACCTCGGCGGAGAACCGGAAGCCGGCGGTCAGGAAAGCGGCGATGGAGGGGGTGTTGCGAATGTCGGGTTCCGCGATGACGCGTGCGCAGGAGGGCCGCTGCGCGAGAACGAGATCCGCTACGGCTCTGAGCAGCAGACCGCCGAGACCACGCCCTCGGTCGGCGACTGCGCCGACAAGGAGGTGGACTCCCGTGTCATGAGGCCGGGCGGGATAGTGACGGGCCAGCGGGTCCAGGTCCGCCCGGTAGATCTCCCAGTAGCTCATCGGCGTTCCGTCCAGCACGCCGACGCACGGCACGCTGCGTCCGTCGCCGGCGAGCTGGGCCCGCAGGTGGTCCTCGGTCACGTTCCGGGGTCCGGACAGCTCCCAGAACGCCGCGGCGGCCGGGTCGTTCATCCAGCGGCTGATGAGCGGCAGATCGCGTTCGACGCGCACGGGGACGAGGTGGAAGACGCCCGCGGGCGTGTCGGCCGGGCCCCAGTCGGCGACGCGGTCGAGGAGGTCGTCATCGTGCGGGAGGACCGAACGGACGGGCGTGTCTCGGCTCGCGGTGACGGAGGCGGAGGGCTGTGCCGTGTCCTGGTCCCATCGCCGTGTTCCGTGGCCGTCCGGCTCCTCCCCCGCGACAAGGGCGATGAGTTCGTCCGGGAGCCGCAGATCCATGGTGTCCTCGCCGTGCCCGCCCACACGGGGATCCGCCCCGCAATCCGTGCCGGGATCCGTGCCGAGGCCCGCACCGGGAACCGCCCCTGAGTCCGCCTCGGTTCCGATGCTGGAGTCGAGGTCCGAGCCGCGACGGGGGCCAACACCGGACTCGGCACCGCACTCGGCACCGGATTCGGCGGCGGCCGTGACCTCGGGCGCGGTCTCGGCGCCGGCCAGGGCAGGGGCAGAGGTACCGGTATCGGCGGTCGGCTCGGCGGGAAGCACCAAACGCTCCTCTCAGAAAGGCGGGTGGGGCATGTCCTCAGCGGTGAAGGAGGTCGGTTGTGGTCAGGAAGGGTCAGGGTGATCAGCAGTGCAGGGGGTTGGCGATGGTGACGTAGACGGACTGGGTGTCGACCGGGCCGACGAGTTCGTCCAGGCCGTGCAGCCGGGTCAGCAGGTTGGCCTTGCAGCGCAGGACGGGTGAGTCGAGCAGCAGCGCGGGCAACGAGGTGCGCAGCCGGGCCGGGCCGGAGGCGACGTTTCCGAGGAAGCGGCGGAAGGCGGCGAGCAGCAGCCGCTCGTCGGCCAGGTGCTGGGATCCGAAGGCGCCGATGAGGCCGAACACGTTGTTGACGGCCAGGTAGTACGCCAGGCGCTCGTCGGTGACCTCGTCGCAGACGAACGTGTCGCTGCGCTCTCCGACCCCGGGCAGCCGGGCGTCGAGGTCCGCGCGCCGGGACTCGCGGAAGTAGTAGCCCTGGTTGTCGCGGTAGCGGCCGCCCGTGGGCCAGCCGTCGGCGTTCAGCAGGAGCAGGGTGTTCTGCTGGTGCGCCTCCAGGGCGATGCCGGCCGCGCCGTCCAGCCACAGGACGGGGCGGACGACGTGCTCGAGGTAGCGCAGGAACCACTCGGCGGCGACGGCTCCGCTGGGACGACCGGTCCGGCGGGCGAGGCCGGTGACGACCTCGGCCAGCCGGGACCGCAGGACCGGGACCGGGCCTCGTGTCTCCGGGCCGTCGGGGACGGTTCCCGATCGGGTCGTTCCCGGGCCGGTCGGGGGGCAAGGGCGCGGCGAGACGAGTCCGGCGACGCAGGAGACGTCGTCCGAGGGGCCGAACGGGTTGTGGCGGATCACCACGTCCAGTCCGGGCAACGGGGCGCCGCCGGGGCCGTCGACGGCGAGCCAGGCCGGGTCGCGGACGATGTCGAAGCCCGGGTGCGCGGCCCGCCACTGCTGGGAGAGGCCGCTGCGGAGCAGGCGGTGGACCTCGACGCCGCGGTGGAGTTCCTTGCGGAGGTTCTCGCGGCGGGAGTTGGTGATGCGCAGGCCCAGCGACAGCTTGAGCATCGCGGGGGCGCCGGTTCGGTAGACGGTGCGCAAGGAGGAGGTGGGGTACCAGGGAGTGCCGTGCGGGCCGAGGTCGCGGAGCAGTCCGCTGTCCAGCAGGGCGGCGGTCTCCGGACGGTGCCGGACCTCGCGCGCCTGCCAGGGGTGCAGGGGCAGCAAGGCGTAGCCGTCCGGCAGCGGCAGCCCCGCCCCGGCCAGGCGTGCGGTGAGCCGGGGCGCTGCGACGGGGCGGCCGCGTTCGGTCCAGGAGGAGTCGGTGGCGAGGGCGGAAGGAGCGACAGCCATCCAGTGCAAGGGAAAGGAGCCGCGCAATTCGGGCGAGTACAGCCGGGCTTCGGCGTCGGACAGACCTTCGCGGCTCTTCGGGGCCGGGTGCAGGGGGTGGCCGAGGACGAGTGACTGTTCCGCGGCCAGGAAGAGGTCGGGGGTGTCGGCCGGGTGGGCCCGGCGGTCGCTGACGAACATGGCGACGCGGCGGAGGGAGTCGGCAACACCCGCGACGAGGCCGGTGCCGTCGCCGGCGGCCGAGTCGGGGGCGGCCGTGAGACCGGAGTCGTGGGCGCGGCAGGTGCCGGAGGTGTCCGTGTGAGTCTCCCTGCTGAGCAAGGCGGCGACCATGACGGCGTCGGCCGGTGCGGCGTGGTCGGAGGCGTCGGCCAGGCGCGGAAGGCCGAAGCGGTGCCAGCCCGTCGGGGACCAGTAGCGGACCGGGGCGAGCAGGGCCGTGCCGCTAGCGGGAAGGGGGATGCGCAGGACGCCGTCGGCGGGGCGAGGCCGGCCGGTCTCGCGGACCCAGCAGCGCAGCAGGGTCTCCACGGCTGCCGCCCGGGCGGCGACGTCCGGGTCGGGATGTTCCAGGAGGTCGGGGGTCGGACCGGCGCCCAACCCCTCGACGGGCTGCTCCGCATACCCCTGGCGGGGCACCGAGGATGTCACCGGCGCCTCCGGCATGCGGACGTCGAGGGAGCCTCCTCCCGGCGTCGCGGCGTGGGCGTCGGGCTCGGGCATGGCGTTCAAGACGGCTACCTCGTGGGGTGGTTCCTGGTCGTACGGTCGGGGTCCGCGAGCGGTGGAGTCCGGCTCGGCGGGCTGGGGGAGCGCGAAGACTCGCGGCGTGAGCGCTCATGCCACGAACTCGCGCTCCGGCGAGGCTCACTCGCGGGTACGGCGCTGCTGCCGGGTCGCCTCGCGGCACCGGGCCGCCGCCCGGACCGCCTCGGCCAGACGGTCCAGCACGGCGGCCGCCTGTTCGTCGGTGATCGTCAGAGGCGGCAGCAGCCGTACGACGCCGGCGTGACGGCCGCCGAGTCCGACGATGAGGCCACGCCGCAGGCATTCCCGCTGGACCGCGGCTGCCAGTTCGGGGGCGACGGGATGCGGACGGCGCACGCTGTCCGGCGTCACCGTCGACTCCGCTTCACCGTCGCCCGCGTGCCCCGGCGCCCGCCCGACTCCCGGCTCCGCCTCCGGATCCACCAGCTCGACGCCGATCATCAGCCCCCTCCCGCGCACATCCCCCACGCACGGAAGCTCCCTGGCCAGCTCCTGGAGCCGGCCGAGCATCCGCGCGCCCAGAGTCGCCGCGCGCTCGGCCAGGCGGTTCTCCCGGACGTGGGCGAGGGTGGCCGTGCCGGCGGCCATGGCGAGCTGGTTGCCGCGGAAGGTGCCGGCGTGGGCGCCGGGTTCCCAGGCGTCGAGGTCGTCGCGGTAGACCACGACGGCCAGCGGCAGGCTGCCCCCGATGGCCTGGGAGAGGACCATCACGTCGGGGGTCACGCCGCTGTGCTCCACGGCCCAGAAGGCGCCGGTCCGTCCGACGCCCGTGTGGATCTCGTCGGCGATCAGCGGGACGGACCGGTCGGCCGTGAGCTGCCGCATGCGGCGCAGCCAGGCGTCCGGTGCGGGGATCACCCCGCCCTCGCTCTGGACGGGCTCGACGATCATCCCGGCGGGGAGCGGGAGGCCCGGCCCGGGGTCGTCGAGCAGGGATTCGGTCCAGCGGGCGGCGAGGTCGGCCCCGCGTGCGCCGCCGACGCCGAACGGGCAGCGGTAGTCGCGCGGGTAGGGCAGACGGACGACCTGTTCGTGGGCACCGGCGGGCGCGTCGAGCGGCCCGGTGGTGCTCCCGTGGCAGGCGCCGGTGAACGTGACGATGCCGGTCCGGCCGGTCGCCGCGCGTACGAGTGCGCAGGCGGTCTCCACGGCGTCGCTGCCGGCCGGCCCGCAGAACCGCACACGTGCCCGGTCGGCGAGCCCTGGTGGCAGGGTGTGGAACAGCTCGGTGATGAAGGCGTCCCGGACGGGGGTCGCCAGGTCGAGGACGTTCAGCGGCGCGCCGGAGTCGAGGACCTTGCGGATGGCCTCCAGGACGACCGGATGGTTGTGCCCGAGGGCGAGCGCGCCGGCGCCCGAGAGGCAGTCCAGGTAGCGGCGGCCGTCCGCGCCCTCGATGGTCAGCCCCCGCGCGCGCACCGGCACGATCGGCAGGGCCCGGGCGTAGGTCCGGGCCGCGGACTCGCGCGCGGACTGGCGGCGCTGGATCCCCTCGTGCGCGGCGCGCGTACCTGATCCGTTGTCGCCGACGGCACCGCCTGGGAGGTCCTTCACCGGCATACGCCCCACAGCGGCCTCCTCTGACGCACATCCCCCATGGGTGGATTCCGCCACGACTTCCCTGACCTCCCACTGGGCACGGGCACAGAGGACCGCGTACAGACAGCAGGCCCCCCACCGCTACCAACCCCGGACCGCTCACGCGGTTACGGGTTGTCTCAAGATCCTTTCCGTGACGGAACTGTTGCTGTTCCGTCGGGCCTCCCCCACAGCCACCGCATAGTGTGTGGTGCCGTTCCCGACGCGGTGAGTCGGCCCCAAGTCCCCGTGAGACAGCGGAAATCCACGGCCGAAGCACCGGTTTCGTCCATGTTCGTCACCATCAGGGGGAGTCAGATCATGCGATCCACACGGCCGTCGTCCACCGCCAGCCGAGGGGGGAGGGCGCGCCGCAGGAACTCCCCCGCGCTGGCCGCCATGGCCCTCGCCTCGGCGCTCGCGCTGACCGCCACCGCCTGCGAGTCGGGGAACGCCGCGGCGGGCGGCGAGGCCTCCGCGTCCGCCACCGCCTCCGACGACGGCAAGCTCAGGATCCCGGACGACATCAGGGACCGGCTCCGCGAGCGCGGGATCGACATCGACAAGTGGAAGAACGGCGCCTGGAAGAACTGGGACCGGGACGACTGGCTGCGCGAAGCCAACGAGTACATCAACCCCATCATCGAGGGGCTCTGGGACCCGGACCGCATGCGGGAGGCCGAGGAGCCCGACCAGGGCGTCGACGACAGCGACCTCTCCGGTGACCAGGGCGTCACCGACCCCACGCCCGAGCCGGTCGAGGCGCAGGCCGTGCCGCCGTCGTACCACGCCGCCGTTCCCACGGCCGGGAAGGTGTTCTTCGACTCCCCCAAGGGGTCGGCCGTCTGCTCGGCGACGGTGGTGAAGGACCCGGCCCACCCGGGCAAGTCCAACCTGGTGTGGACGGCGGGCCACTGCGTGCACGCGGGCAAGAAGGGCGGCTGGTACCGCAACATCGCGTTCGTGCCGTCGTACAACGACGACGGCAAGCCGGTGCAGGAGCTGGAGAACGCCACCCGCGAGGACGTCGCCCCCTACGGTGTCTGGTGGGGCGACTGGGCGCAGACCTCGGACCAGTGGATCGAGCAGGGCGGCTCGACGGGCGGCGACGGCGCGCCGTACGACTTCGCGGTCATCCATGTGACGCCGGAGAAGGGCAGCGGCGGGAAGTCGCTGGAGGAGACGGTCGGTTCGGCGCTGCCGGTGGACTTCAAGGCTCCGGCCGTACCGAAGGTCGCCGGCATCACGGCGATCGGCTACCCGGCCGCGCCGCCGTACGACGGGCAGAAGCTGTACCGGTGCCAGGACCGGCCCGGGCGGCTGTCGGTCACCGCGTCGGATCCGACGATGTACCGCATCGGCTGCACCATGACCGGCGGTTCGTCGGGCGGCGGCTGGGTCGCGACGGGCTCGGACGGCGAGCCGGCCCTGGTGTCCAACACCTCGATAGGCCCGGTGACGTCGGGCTGGCTGGCCGGACCGCGCCTGGGTGAGGTCGCGAAGGGCGTGTACGACTCGGTCAGCGAGAAGTTCGCGGGCCGGTGAGCGTCGGCTGAGCAGCTCGGCGGTGGGGCGGCGCCCGGCGCATCGGCCACGCGCCTGGCGCCCCTCGCACCGGCAACGCGCCCGGCGCCCCACGCCCGGCGCCCACCCACCGCCACCACGCCCGGCGCCCACGCACCGCCACCAAGCCTGCCGCCCTCCGAACGCCCCCGAAAGGCGCCCCACAGCGCGCCCCGGAACGCGCCCCCGAACGCGCCCGGCGCCCCGGCGAAGTACCCAGCGCACCGGCCCCCGGGCTCACGGAAACCTTCACCACCCCACCCCGGTACGCCCTCAACTCCACCGGCATAGTGGGGTGTCGCGCCGGGGCTGGCTCCGGCGCCCACGCCCATGGCATACACACCAGCACCACATTCGTACGCACCAACGGGGGTCATCGCACCATGCGTTCCACACGTACGCCCGCAGCACCTCGGCGCGGGTGGCGTACCGCGCTCGCCGCGACCGGGCTCGTCGCCGCTCTGGCGCTCACCGCGACCGCCTGTGGCGGTTCGGCGGACTCGGAGAGCGACAAGCCCGACGCCTCCACCTCCCAGGCCGCCGCGGACGGCGGCGGCAAGGTGGAGATCCCGGCCGACCTCGCGGGCAAGCTCAAGGAGCACGGGATCGACGTCGACCGGTGGAAGGACGGCGGCTGGAAGGACTGGGACCGGGACAAGTGGCTCAGTGAGGCCAAGGACTTCGTCAACCCGGTGATCGAGGGCCTCTGGAAGCCGGAGCGGATGCAGTCCGCCGAGGAGGCGAACAAGACGGTCACGACGAAGGACGCGTCGGCCGGCCAGGGCGTCAGCGACCCGGACCCGGCGCCCGTCCAGGCGCAGGCCGAGAAGACGCCGTACCACCGCAACGCGGCGCCGGTCGGCAAGGTGTTCTTCGACTCCCCCGACGGCCCGGCCGTCTGCTCGGGCACGGTCGTCAAGGACGTCAACCACCCGGGCAAGTCCAACCTGGTGTGGACGGCGGGCCACTGCGTGCACGCCGGCGGCAACGGCGGCTGGTACCGCAACATCGTGTTCGTCCCGGCCTACAACGACCTCGGCAAGTCCGAGGCGGAGCTGAGCAACGCGAACCCGACCGAGATCGCCCCGTACGGCAACTGGTGGGCGGACTGGGCCTCGACCTCGAACCAGTGGATCCAGGGCGGCTCGGAGACCGGCGGCGACGGGGCCGCGTACGACTACGCCGTGCTGCATGTGAAGCCGGAGCAGGGCGCGAAGTCCCTGGAGGAGACGGTCGGCGCCGCGCTGGACGTCGACTTCTCCGCCCCGAGCGCGGCCGAGGCGGCCAAGATGGGCGCCTGGGGCTACCCGGCCGCGCCGCCCTACAACGGCCTGAAGATGTTCAAGTGCGTCGACGTCCCCGGCCGGTTCTCGCTCTCCCCGGCCCTGCCGACGATGTACCGCATCGGCTGCACCATGACCGGCGGCTCGTCCGGCGGCGGCTGGTTCCGGGTGCTGAACGGCAAGTCCGTGCTGGTCTCCAACACGTCGATCGGCCCGGCCGACAACAGCTGGCTGGCGGGCCCGCAGCTGGGCCGGGACGCCGAGGCGCTCTACCAGAACATGAGCAGGACGTACGGCGGCCGCTGACCCGCGCACACCAAGAAGGCCCGTCCCCGATCAGCTCGGGGGCGGGCCTCTTAGGTGGCCGGTCAGGCGAGCGGCGCCGGAACGTACGGCGTGAGCTCCGCCGCCAGTTCCTCGTGCACCCGCACCTTGAGCAGGGTGCCCTCCGGGGTGTGCTCCTCGGAGATCACCTCGCCCTCGGCGTGAGCGCGGGCGACCAGCTTGCCGTGCGTGTACGGCACGAGCGCCTCGATCTCGACCGACGGGCGCGGCAGCTCGTTGTCGATGAGCGCGAGCAGTTCCGCGATGCCCTGGCCGGTGCGGGCCGAGACGGCCAGGGACCGCTTCTCGACGCGCAGCAGCCGCTGGAGCGTCAGCGGGTCGGCCGCGTCGGCCTTGTTGATCACGACGATCTCGGGCACGTCGGTGGCGCCGACGTCCCTGATCACCTCGCGGACCGCGGCCAGCTGCTCCTCCGGGTTCGGGTGCGAACCGTCCACCACGTGCAGGATCAGGTCGGACTCGCCGACCTCCTCCATCGTGGAGCGGAACGCCTCGACCAGGTGGTGGGGCAGGTGGCGGACGAAGCCGACCGTGTCGGCCAGCGTGTACAGCCGTCCGCTCGGGGTCTCGGCCCGGCGCACGGTCGGGTCGAGGGTCGCGAACAGGGCGTTCTCGACCAGCACGCCCGCGCCCGTGAGGCGGTTGAGCAGCGAGGACTTGCCGGCGTTGGTGTAGCCCGCGATGGCGACCGAGGGCACCTTGTGGCGCTTGCGCTCCTGGCGCTTGATCTCGCGGCCGGTCTTCATCTCCGCGATCTCCCGGCGCATCTTCGCCATCTTCTCGCGGATCCGCCGCCGGTCCGTCTCGATCTTGGTCTCACCGGGACCACGGGTGGCCAGGCCGCCGCCCTTGCCACCGCCCATCTGCCGGGACAGCGACTGACCCCAGCCGCGCAGCCGCGGCAGCATGTACTGCATCTGCGCGAGCGCGACCTGCGCCTTGCCCTCTCGGGACTTGGCGTGCTGGGCGAAGATGTCCAGGATCAGGGCCGTACGGTCGATGACCTTGACCTTGACGACGTCCTCGAGGTGGATGAGCTGGCCCGGGCTGAGCTCACCGTCGCAGATGACGGTGTCCGCGCCCGTCTCCAGGACGACGTCCCGCAGCTCCTCGGCCTTGCCGGAGCCGATGTAGGTGGCCGCGTCGGGCTTGTCGCGGCGCTGGATCAGACCGTCGAGCACCAGCGCGCCCGCCGTCTCCGCGAGGGCCGCGAGCTCCGCGAGGGAGTTCTCGGCGTCCTGCACGGTCCCCGACGTCCAGACGCCGACGAGGACGACCCGCTCCAGGCGGAGCTGGCGGTACTCGACCTCGGTGACGTCCTCGAGCTCGGTGGAGAGGCCCGCCACACGGCGCAGAGCCGCGCGGTCGGAGCGGTCGAACTGGTCGCCGTCCCGCTCTCCGTCGATCTCGTGGCTCCAGGCGACGTCCTCTTCCATCAGGGCATCGGCCCGAAGACCCTCGGGGTGGCTGTGCGCGAAGCGCTTGGTGTCCTGGGAAGGGGAAGAAGAGGAGGTCATTGGATCCTTACGTAGCTGGGAAACCGATGTCGGCGGCGGAGCGCTGTGAGCTGTGCCGTCACTGTCCACAACGTACGGGCGCTCCGGGAGATTCCCGGCGCTCCGTGCCGCGCCGACATGACGATGGTCGCACGGCACGGGGCGTCTCGTCACTGTGTTATCGGCGAGCCGTTCCCGCCGCAGCGGCCACCACGGCCGGAGCGGCCGGCTTCGCGGGTGCCTCCGGCTTCCAGTCCGGGTGCCCCGGCATCGGCGGGGTCTTCTCTCCGTACAGCCAGCCCTGGAAGAAGCCGTCGAGGTCGCGCCCGGAGATCTCGGCGGCGAGCCGGACGAAGTCCTCGGTCGTGGCCGTGTCGTCCTGGTGGCGACCGACCCAGGCGCGTTGCAGGCGTTCGAAGGCCGGGCGGCCGATCTCCTGGCGCAGGGCGTACAGGACGAGCGCGGCGCCGTCGTAGACGTTGGGCCGGAAGATGCCGGTCTTGCGGCCGGGCTCGGGGGCCTTGGGGGCGGCGGGCGGTCCGCCGGCGGCGCGCCAGCGGTCGGAGGCGCCGTACGCGGCCTTCATGCGGTCCCGCATCGGCTTGTCGGCCTGCTCCTCGGCGTACAGCGCCTCGTACCAGGTGGCGTGTCCCTCGCTGAGCCACAGGTCGGACCAGGTGCGGGGGGTGACGCTGTCGCCGAACCACTGGTGGGCCAGCTCGTGGACCATGATCGACTCGACGTACCAGGCGGGGTAGGCGGGCTCGGTGAACAGCTCCCGTTCGAAAAGGGAGAGCGTCTGGGTCTCCAGTTCGAAGCCGGTCGAGGCGTCGGCCATGAGCAGGCCGTACGTCTCGAAGGGGTAGCGGCCGACCTTGCTCTCCATCCACTCCATCTGGGCGGGGGTCTTCGCCAGCCAGGGTTCGAGGGCCTTGCGGTACCGGGTCGGCACGACGTCCCGTACGGGCAGCCCGTGCGGGCCGGTGCGGTGCAGCACCGTGGAGCGGCCGATGGAGACCTGGGCGAGCTCGGTGGCCATGGGGTGCTGGGTCCGGTACGTCCACGTGGTCGAGCCGCCGGACCTGTCCACGCCGGCGGGCAGGCCGTTGGCGACCGCCGTGTGGCCGTCGGGCGCGGTGACCCTGATGGTGAACACCGCCTTGTCGGAGGGGTGGTCGTTGCAGGGGAACACCAGGTGGGCCGCGTCGGCCTGGTTGGCCATGGCGAGGCCGTCCGCGGTGCGCACCCAGCCGCCCTCGCGGCCCTTGGCGGGCACGGGATTGCTGGTGTGCCGCACGATGATCCGCATCCAGTTGTCGTCCGACACGGAGTCCTCGGGCGTGATCACCAGGTCCTCGCCGGCGGTGCGGAACTCCGCGGGCTCGCCGTCGACCTCGACCGAGTGGACCGTGCCGTGGGCGAAGTCCAGGTTGACGCGGTCCAGGTCGGCGGTCGTCCAGGCGTCGATGGTGGTGACGGCGCGCAGCGGCTCGCTGTTGTTGCCGGGATAGGTGAAGGAGAGGTCGTACGACGCGACGTCGTAGCCGGGGTTGCCCAGGTAGGGGAAGAGGCGGTCGCCGACGCCGAGCGGGACGGCGGGGGCGCTCGCGGCGACGAGGCAGACGGAGACGGCGGAGGCGAGCAGGACGGCGGCCGTCCGGCGCCGGCGGGCGTGGGTGGTGGCTTGACGGTGGGGGGTCGGGAGCATGCCCCACGGCTATCAGCGCGCGCGTGCCCGGCCGGGGCGACGCGCGACCGGCCCACCCGAACCGGGGACGGGGGCCTGCGCCGCCTGCCGCCTCAGCCGCCCTGCGTCTGCGGCTGCGCCCGGCTCACGTCGTACACCCCGGCCACGTTGCGCATCGCGCGCATGAGGGCGGGCAGGTGGGCCGCGTCCGGGAGCTGCACGGTGTACGTGTGACGCACCTGCTGCTGGGTCGGGGGCTCGACGGTCGCGGAGACGATCTCGGCGCCTTCGAGGGCCATGGCCTCCGTGAGGTCCGCGAGCAGATGGGGACGGACGAACGATTCGGCGACCAGCGTGACCCGGCACTCGGTGGCCTCCCCCCAGCGCACGCCGACCTCCGTACGCCCCCCGTCCCTCATGCGCGCCACCGCGGCGCACTCGGCGCGGTGCACGGTGACCGCTCCCCCGCGTACGGCGAAGCCGGTGATCTCGTCGGGCGGTACGGGCGTGCAGCAGCCGGCGAGCCGGACGGCCGCGCCGGGCCGGTCCGTGAGGACGTTGCCGGCGGCGGACCGGTCGGCGGGCTGCTCGGCGGCCCCGTCCGGTTCGGGTACGTCGACGGCCGGCCGGTGCGCGGCCCGGTCCTGGGCGTCCCGCGCGTCCGACTGCTGGGCCTCGGCCTGCGCCGGGTGGGCGGCCAGCCACCGCTGGATGGCGATCCGGGCCGCGGGCGTGTGCGCGTGCTCCAGCCACTCCCGGGAGGGCTCGGACGCCGGGTCCTGGCCCATGAGGAGCTGGACGGTGTCGCCGTCCTTCAGGACCGTGCTCAGCGTCGCCAGGCGGCCGTTGACGCGGGCGCCGATGCACGCGTGCGCGTCATCCCCGTACTGCGCGTACGCGGCGTCCACGCAGGTCGCCCCCTCGGGCAGGCCGAGCGTGCCGCCGTCGGGACGGAAGACGGTGATCTCGCGGTCCTGGGCGAGGTCCTCGCGCAGGGTCGACCAGAAGTGGTCGGGGTCGGGTGCCGCCTCCTGCCAGTCGAGGAGCCGGGAGAGCCAGCCGGGGCGGGTGGGGTCGACCCGCTCACCGTCGGCCGGGTCGTCGGGGGCGGGCGCGTACGGGTTGCCGAGGGCGACGACTCCGGCCTCGGCGACCTTGTGCATCTGGTGCGTGCGGATGAGGACTTCGACGACCTGGCCGTCCGCACGGGCGACGGCGGTGTGCAGCGACTGGTAAAGGTTGAACTTCGGTACGGCGATGAAGTCCTTGAACTCCGAGACCACCGGCGTCATGCAGGTGTGGAGTTCACCCAGGACGCCGTAGCAGTCGGCGTCCTCGTTCACCAGGACCAGCAGGCGGCCGAAGTCGGAGCCGCGGAGCCGGCCGCGTTTGCGCGAGACCCGGTGCACGGAGACGAAGTGGCGGGGCCGGATGAGGACTTCGGCCGGGATGTCCGCCTCGCGCAGGACGGTGCGCATCTCGTCGGCGACCTCGGCGAGCGGGTCGTCCGCGCGGGCGGCGTTGCGGACGATCAACTCCCTGGTGTGCGCGTACTCCTCGGGGTGCAGGATCGCGAAGACCAGGTCCTCCAGCTCGGTCTTGAGCGCCTGGACGCCGAGCCGCTCGGCGAGCGGGATGAGCACGTCACGTGTCACCTTCGCGATGCGCTCCTGTTTCTCGGGGCGCATGACGCCGAGGGTGCGCATGTTGTGCAGCCGGTCGGCGAGTTTGATCGACATGACGCGGACGTCGTTGCCGGTGGCGACGAGCATCTTGCGGAAGGTCTCGGGCTCGGCGGCGGCGCCGTAGTCGACCTTCTCCAGCTTGGTCACGCCGTCGACGAGGTAGCGGACCTCCTCGCCGAACTGCTCGCGGACCTGTTCGAGCGTCACGTCCGTGTCCTCGACGGTGTCGTGCAGCAGGGACGCGGTCAACGTGGTGGTCTCGGCGCCGAGTTCGGCGAGGATCAGGGTCACGGCGAGCGGGTGCGTGATGTACGGCTCGCCGCTCTTGCGCATCTGGCCGCGGTGCGAGGACTCGGCCAGGACGTAGGCGCGGCGCAGGGGTTCGAGGTCCGCGTCGGGGTGGTGGGCGCGGTGGGCCTCGACGACGTGGCTGATGGCGTCGGGCAGCCGGCCGCGGGCGGCGGGGCCGAGGAGCGCGGCACGGCCGAGGCGGCGCAGGTCGATCCGGGGGCGGGCCTTTCTGCGGGGGGCTGTCGGCGTCACCGGTCCTGACACCGCGCCCGGCATCGGGCCTGGGGTCACGGAATTCGTGGCCTCCGCACTCATGGGCACCTCCGGCTGCGTCAACCGGCGGACGGGGTGCCCCAGGGCGGACACGGCTCAGGGGGCGGCTTCGGTTCCCCGTCCGGGCCGGTGCTTGATGCTATCGAGCCCACCACGTGCGGCTGACCGCCTCTCGCCGAGCGTGAAACTGATCACCCATTCGAGGGACGAATGTGAGGTTTGTACCCCCCTGCATCCAGCCCGCAGCGACCCGATTCCCGCCAAGTGGCCGGTTATCAACGGCTGTTTCGGGTCGAGCGGCCGTGCACGCGTCACAGCTCAGGCCGGTCGTCCCCTGCTCATCCGGCCGCGGCGGTCGCCAGCCAGTCCGCGTCGATCTCGCCCTCGGCCACGATCACCGCCGGGCCCGTCATCTCGATCTCGCCGTCGGGCCGCTCGGTGATCACGAGGGTGCCGCCGGGGACGTCCACGGTGTACGTCACCGGCGTGCCGGTGACCGCGGGGTCGGTGCCGTCGCGGCGGGCGGTGGCCACGGCGACCGCGCACGCGCCCGTGCCGCACGAGCGGGTCTCGCCGGAGCCGCGCTCGTGCACGCGCAGCGCGACGTGCCGGGGGCCACGGTCGACGACGAACTCGACGTTCACCCCGTCCGGGTAGACGGAGGCCGGGCTGAAGGGCGGCGGGGAGTACAGGTCGCCGGCGTGCGCCAGGTCGTCGACGAAGGCGACCGCGTGCGGGTTGCCCATGTTCACGTTCCGCGCGGGCCAGCTGCGCTCGCCGACGCTCACGGTGACCTCGCCCTCGGGGAGCAGCGCCTTGCCCATGCCGACGGTGATGTCGCCGTCCTTGGCGATGTGGACGGTCTTCACGCCCCCGCGCGTGGCGACCGCGAGGTCTCCCTCGGTCGCGTGCCCGGCGCGCTGGAGGTAGCGCGCGAACACCCGCACGCCGTTGCCGCACATCTCGGCGATCGAGCCGTCGCCGTTGCGGTAGTCCATGAACCACTCCGCCTCGGCCGCCAGGTGCCGGGCCTCGGGGTGCGCGGCGGACCGCACCACGTGCAGCAGTCCGTCACCGCCGATGCCCGCGCGGCGGTCGCACAGGGCGGCGACCGCGGCCGGGGGCAGGTCGATGGCGTTCTCGGGGTCCGGGACGATCACGAAGTCGTTCTCGGTGCCGTGACCCTTGAGGAAGGCGATCCGCGTGCTCATGCCCTCGATCGTACGGTCTGCTCCGCGGTGGGGGCGGGGCGGATTCGTCGTGGGTGTGCGGGTGCGTCGCGGTGTGCGGGTGCGTCGCGGTGTGCGGGTGCGTCGCGGTGTGCGGGTGCGTCGTGGCTTGTCGCGTAGTTCCCCGCGCCCCTGACGGGCGCCTTCAGCGGAGTCTGGCTACCCGCCACACGGCCAGGACGACCACCGCCGCCACCATCACGGCGTACGCGAGGACGACGCGCCAGTCGGGTCTGCGGCCCGAGCCCCTGGCCGGCAGGCCCGGCCAGGTGTAGCCGACGCGGCGGGCCGCCATCATGCCCCAGCCGGCCGCGCACGAGCAGATCAGCAGGCCGAGCATGGCGATGACGGCCCCGCTGTCGCCGAAGTCGAAGGCGAGCGGGAACGCGAACATCAGGGAGCCGAGCGCCGCCAGGCCCACGATGGGCGCGAGCTGCCAGATGCGCAGCCGGCGCTGCGGGCGCAGCTCGACCTCGACCTCGCCCGCGAACATCTCGTCGGGCTCGGGGCCGTCGTCCGTCACACCCTGCGTCTCGTCGGGCCCGTCGGAGCTGAGACGGTCCGTCTCCTGCTCCGGTCCGTCCCCGAACTCCGGGTCGTCCCGGCGCTCCGGTTCATCCCGGTCGGCGGTGATGTGATCGGTGCCTTGTGCGGTGTCGCGAGGGCCGGCCTCCATCGCCACGCGCCCTCCCAACTAGGACTCAACTCGGTCGATCGAAGCTCGATGATGGCACGCCGTCGAAGGACCGGATGACGGCCTGGGCGTCCCGATGCCATGACGTGATCAGGCTGTAACCGGTCGTTCGACCAAGGACAGCGCGAGCTGCGGAAGTTCTGTGAGATCGGCCGCAGCCCCACTCAACCAGTGCACCCGCGGATCCCGCCTGAACCATGAATCCTGACGGCGCGCGAAGCGCTTGGTGGCACGGACGGTCTCGGCCCGCGCTTCGTCGAGCGTGCACTCCCCGGCGAGCGCCGCGAGCACCTGCTGGTAGCCGAGCGCGCGCGAGGCCGTACGCCCTTCACGCAACCCCTGCGCCTCCAGTGCGCGCACCTCGTCCACGAGGCCGGCGTCCCACATCCGGTCGACCCGGCGCGCGATGCGCTCGTCCAGCTCGGGCCGGGCCACGTCGACGCCGATCTGGAGGGTGTCGTACACCGAGTCGTGGCCGGGAAGGTTGGCGGTGAAGGGCCTGCCGGTGATCTCGATCACCTCCAGGGCCCGGACGACCCGGCGGCCGTTGCTCGGCAGGATCGCGCGGGCGGCCTCGGGATCGGCGGCGGCCAGCCGGGCGTGCAGCGCGCCCGAGCCGCGCAGGGTCAGCTCCTCCTCCAGGCGGGCCCGGACCTCGGGGTCGGTGCCGGGGAACTCCAGGTTGTCGACGGCTCCGCGCACGTACAGCCCGGAGCCGCCGACCAGGATCGGCCAGCGGCCCTCGGCGAGCAGCGCCTCGATCCGCTCCCGGGCCAGGCGCTGGTACTCGGCGACGGACGCCGTGACGGTCACGTCCCAGATGTCCAGGAGGTGGTGCGGGACGCCACCGCGCTCCTCGGGCGTCAGCTTGGCGGTGCCGATGTCCATCCCTCGGTAGAGCTGCATGGAGTCGGCGTTGACGACCTCGCCGCCGAGACGCTGGGCCAGGAAGACGCCCAGATCGGACTTTCCGGCCGCTGTTGGGCCGACGACGGCGATGACGCGGGGGGCGGGGGGTGCACTGCTCACCGACCCAGTCTCGCAAACCTCGAACCCCGGTCTCGAACGAGTTACGTGACGCCACGGCCCCGGGGTCGTTGCCCGTTGCGAGGTTCCTGCCGCCGGATCACAGAGGCGGTGGCCCGGGCAGCGCAAACGGACGCACCGGGCAACGCGGGATTTCGCCCGCACGAGTAACGTATGGAGTGGATATGGGCGTTTTTGCACGACTTCTCCGGCGGTCGAAGGCTACGGCGGAGACGCCTGCCGCCGAGGCCCAGGCCGACACGGCGAAGGCCGGTGCCGAGGCGGAGGAGGCAGCCGAGGCTGCGGAGGCGAAGGGGGCCGACGGGGCCAAGGAAGCGGACAAGCCGGCTGCCGAGGCCGCCGCCGAGGTCACCGAGACCGAAGGCGTCGACATCCCCAAGCAGCAGTCCTCCGACAAGGCGGCCGACAACGAGGCCGGTGAGGGCGCCCGCACGTGACCGCCCCGCGCGAGGGAAGGTGAACCATGGGTCTCCTGGACAACGTGAAGGCCAAGCTGGGCCCGGCCAAGGGCAAGGTCTCGGACCTCGCACAGCGGCACGAGGACAAGATCCAGCACGGCCTCGACAAGGCCGCGCAGGTCGTCGACAAGAGGACCAAGGGCAAGTACAGCGACAGGATCCAGTCGGGCACGGGCAGGGCCAAGGAGGCCATGGACCGACTCGCGCACAAGAGTGACAGCGGACGGGACGCGGGCGGCACGACGTCGCCGCCCGGCCCCAGCGGCACGACACCGCCGAGCGGTACCACCCCGCCGAGCGGCACGACACCGCCACCCGGCACCACACCGCCGAGCGGCACGAGCGGCACCACACCGCCGCCCGGCGCGAGCGGCACCACACCGCCTCCGGACGCACCCCCGCCCGCTTCCTGAACGCACAACGGCACACTGAAGGGCACATCGGCGGACGGCCGAGGAGCATGAGCGCTCCCGGCCGTCCGCCGTTTCCCGTGCCCTGCCGGGCCGGTCTACGACCAGCTGGCGACGAGGTAGCCCACTCCGTACGGCGCGTCCTCGTACAGCAGTGATCCGCCGAGGCCCGCGCCCTCGGCCGCGCCCGCCAGGACCTGCCAGGGCGCCCGGCCGGACGCCTTCAGCTCGTGGGCGAGCCCGGTGTCCAGCCCGGTGAGGGCGGCCCGGTCCGCCGCGCCGAGCGCCCGCGCGACCTCCGCGTCGAAAGGCGCCGCCCGTTCGTCGAGATAGCCCGGGGCCTTGAGCGTCCGGCAGGCACTGGCGTCACCCATCACCAGCAGGGCCACCCGCCCGGCCCGTCCGGCGAGGTCCCGGCCGGTCCGGACACACCGCTCGGGCGCGAGCCGATCCCCCACGCCGAGTCCCTCGACCGGCGCGTCGGACCACCCGGTCCGCTCCAGCAGCCAGGCGGCCACCGCCAGCGCGTACGGCAGCGGCCGTTCGGCGTCGGCGCCCTCGGCCCGTCCCAGCCGTACGTCGAGATCGACGCCGAAGCCCCGGAACGACCCTCGCGCGCCCTCCGGATACGGCTCGAACCCGGCGCCGTCCACCGGCCCGAGGACCACGAGCCGGTCCGGCCGGGCGGCGGCGAGCACGCCCAGTGCGTCCGTACAGGCGGCTCGCGCGGCGTCCAGCTCCGGGGCGGCGCCCGCGGCGACCTCGGGAACCAGCAGGGGCGGGCAGGGGCAGACAGCGGCGGCGACAAGCATGATCGGCAGGGTAGTCCTCAGGGTCCGCCCGCACGCACGCCGACCACGCACGCCGACCACGGCCGCGTCCCACCTGCTGCGGGCGCCTCCTGCGCCCGGGGAACCCGAGCCCTGTTTTACGGCTGACGCGGCCGCAAGGGCCGACGCAGCCGCAATGGCTGACGCAGCCGCCCTCAGTCGCAGCCGCAGCCGCTCGCCGCGACCGGCAGCGGCTCCGGGGCGCCGATCTTCGGCAGGCCCAGCATCACGCCGGCCGGCTTGGCCTGCTCGGCCGCGTTCCGCTTCTCCCAGGCGTCGCCCGCGCGCGTGCGGCGCACGTCGAGGACGGGGCCCTCGGCGAGGAGGTGGTGCGGGGCGGCGTAGGTGATCTCCACCGTGACCACGTCGCCGGGGCGGACCTCCTGGTCCGGCTTGGTGAAGTGGACGAGGCGGTTGTCGGGGGCGCGGCCGGACAGGCGGTGGGTCGTGTCGTCCTTGCGGCCCTCGCCCTCGGCGACCATCAGCTCCAGCGTGCGGCCGACCTGCTTCTTGTTCTCCTCCCAGGAGATCTCCTCCTGGAGGGCGACGAGCCGCTCGTAGCGCTCCTGGACGACCTTCTTGGGGATCTGGCCGTCCATCTCGGCGGCCGGGGTGCCGGGGCGCTTGGAGTACTGGAAGGTGAACGCCTGGGCGAAGCGGGCCTCGCGCACCACGTGCAGCGTCTGCTCGAAGTCCTCCTCGGTCTCGCCGGGGAAGCCCACGATGATGTCCGTGCTGATCGCGGCGTGCGGGATGGCGGCGCGGACCTTCTCGATGATCCCGAGGAAGCGCTCCTGGCGGTAGGAGCGGCGCATCGCCTTCAGGACCGGGTCCGAGCCGGACTGCAGCGGCATGTGCAGCTGCGGCATCACGTTCGGCGTCTCGGCCATGGCGGCGATGACGTCGTCGGTGAAGTCGCGCGGGTGCGGGGAGGTGAAGCGGACGCGCTCCAGGCCGTCGATCCTCCCGCAGGCGCGCAGCAGCTTGCTGAAGGCCTCGCGGTCGCCGATGTCGGAGCCGTACGCGTTGACGTTCTGCCCGAGCAGCGTGACCTCACAGACGCCCTCGGCGACCAGGGCCTCGATCTCGGCGAGGATGTCGCCGGGGCGGCGGTCCTTCTCCTTGCCGCGCAGGGCCGGGACGATGCAGAACGTGCAGGTGTTGTTGCAGCCGACGGAGATCGACACCCAGGCCGCGTACGCGCTCTCGCGGCGCGTGGGCAGCGTCGAGGGGAACGCCTCCAGGGACTCGGCGATCTCGACCTGCGCCTCCTCCTGCACGCGGGCGCGCTCCAGCAGGACCGGGAGCTTGCCGATGTTGTGCGTGCCGAAGACGACGTCCACCCAGGGCGCCTTCTTCACGATGGTGTCGCGGTCCTTCTGCGCCAGGCAGCCGCCGACCGCGATCTGCATGCCGGGGCGGCTCGCCTTCTTCGGCGCGAGGTGGCCGAGGTTGCCGTACAGCTTGTTGTCGGCGTTCTCGCGCACGGCGCAGGTGTTGAAGACGACGACGTCGGCCGCGTCGGCGCCCTCGGGGGCGCGGACGTAGCCCGCGTCCTCCAGCAGTCCGGCCAATCGCTCGGAGTCGTGGACGTTCATCTGGCACCCGTAGGTGCGTACCTCGTACGTGCGCGTGCCGCCCACTGACTGGCTCCGGTCGATGCTGCTCATGGGGACAAGGGTAGGCGGTCGGCGGACGTGGCCCGGCCGCCTGTGGACAACGCGGCTCGCGCGCTCAGGGCTCGATGAGACCGGCCCGGATCGCGTACCGGGTCAGCTCCAGGCGGTCGCGCATGCCGAGCTTCTGCAGGAGGTTGGCGCGGTGGCGTTCGACCGTCTTGGCGCTGATGAAGAGGAGTTCGCCGATCTCCTTCGAGGTGTGACCCTCGGCGACCAGCTTGAGGATCTCCTCCTCGCGTTCGGTGATGGCGCGTTCCGGCAGGCCGTCGCCCCGGTGCAGCCGCTCCAGGTAGGAGCGGACGAGGGCCCGCTCGGCGCCCGGGTAGATGAACGGCTCGTCCCGCACGGCCGCCCGGCACGCCTCGACCAGGTCGCGGTCGGCGACGGACTTGAGGACGTAGCCGCTGGCTCCGGCCCTGAGCGCCTCGAAGAAGTACTCCTCGTTGTCGTACATCGTCAGGATCAGGATGTGCAGATCGGGCAGCCGGCGGGAGAGTTCGCGGGCCGCCTGGAGGCCGGTCATGCGGGGCATGGCCACGTCCAGGACGGCCAGGTCCACGGCGGTGTCCCGGGCCCGCGCGACGGCCTCGGCCCCGTCTCCGGCCTCGGCCACCACGGTCAGGTCCGGTTCCCCGTCGAGGATGAGGCGCACCCCCCGGCGGACGAGGGTGTGGTCGTCGGCGAGCAGGACGCGGATCGGAGGGGACATCAGCGGGGTCCTTCCGTCACGGGGACGCGCAGCCGCACGTCGGTGCCCCGGCCCGGGGCCGGTTCCACGGTGAGGGCGGCGCCGACCAGGAGGGCGCGTTCACGCATCCCCGTGATGCCGGCGCCCTCGGATGCGGTGCCGAGGCCGGTGCCGTTGTCGCGTACGAGGAGTTCGACGCCGCCGGGCACCGGCCGGAGCCGGAGTTCGGCTCGGTCGGCGGCGGCGTGCCGGGCGGTGTTGGTGAGGCCTTCCTGGGCCACCCGGTAGACGACGAGTTCCGATTCCGGGGTGAGGGCGGGGAGGTCGCCGGTGACGTGGTGGCGCACGGTCAGCCCGTGGGTGGTGAACTCGGTGGCGAGCGAGCGCAGGGCGCTGGCCAGTCCCAGCTCCTCCAGGACACCGGGGCGCAGCCGGCGGGCGATGCGCCGGATCTCGTCCAGGCCGGCCCGGGTGGCCTCCTGCGCCTGGCCCACGTCCTCGCGCAGGTCCTCGGGCGCCCGGTCCGCGACGCGCTTGAGCTGGAGGAGGACGGCGGTCAGGGTCTGCCCGACCTCGTCGTGGAGTTCCCGGGCGATCCGGTGCCGCTCGCTCTCCTGGGCGGACAGCGCCCGGGCGGCACCCGCGGCCCGCTCGGCCTCCAGCCGGTCGAGCATCGTGTTGTACGTCGTGATCAGCCCGGCCGCCTCCGCCGGGCCGGCCACCACCGGGCGGGACCCCGGGCGCAGCAGGTCGGCGGTGGCCATGGCCCGGTCCAGCCGTTGCAGGGGCGCGAGGCCGAAGCGCAGTACGAGGGCGTTGCCCGCCAGCAGCACCGCCAGGCCGCCGAGCAGGACGACCGCCTCACCCGCCAGGACGGGGGTGGAGACGGTGACCGGGCCGAGCAGCAGCGCGGTGGCCACGACCAGGCCCGCGGCGTTGAGCGAGAAGATCCGCCAGAACAACGACACGTTCCTGGATCCGCCCTTTCCGGCCCTCGCGTACGACACCGCCCGCTCCACCCTCTCCGGCGACCGGCCGCCGCGTATATCCGTCACGACACCCATGTCGTCACCGTACGGCCGGATGACAGCATGCGGACGTGGCCCGTCCGATGATCGACACCAGTCACAACACCGGCAAAAGCAATACAAACAAGACGAACTAGGGGAAGAAACGTGTCAGCTCCGCGCCTGAGGGCGACGCCGCTACCGGGTATCGGGGTCCAGTACGACCTGGAGACCCGGGAACACCGCCATCTGTCGGTGGTGGCGCACCGCGACGGCACGCGCACGGTGAACGTGTACCGGGCCGACGATCCCGACTCCTGTGCGCAGTCGCTGCGGCTGACCAGCTCGGAGGCGGGCTCGCTGATCGACGCGCTGAAGCCCTCCCACCACAGCCCGAGTCTGCTGTACACCACGGACCTGGGGCTGGTCGCCGAGCGGGTCGAGGTGGCAGCGACCTCGCGCTGGAACGGGCGGGTGCTGGGCGACACTCGGATGCGGACGGACACGGGCGCGTCGGTCGTGGCGGTGCTGCGCCGGGCCGAGGCCATCCCGTCGCCCGCGCCGGACTTCCGGCTGGCGGGCGGTGACACGCTGATCGTCGTCGGCACCCGTGAGGGCGTCGACGCGGCCGCGACGATACTCGGGCGGGAGTGAGCCGGTGCACTCCGCGGTCCTGCTGATCGAGTTCGGTTCCATCATTCTCGGCCTCGGCCTCCTCGGCCGGTTCGCCGCCCGTTTCCAGCTGTCGCCCATACCGCTGTACCTCCTGGCCGGTCTGGCGTTCGGCGAGGGCGGTCTGCTGCCGCTGGGCGCGAGCGAGGAGTTCATCGCGACGGGCGCCGAGATCGGCGTCATCCTGCTGCTGTTGATGCTGGGCCTGGAGTACACGGCGAGCGATCTGGTCTCCAACCTCAAGACCCACTACCCGTCCGGTCTGGTCGACTGCGCGCTCAACGCGCTGCCCGGGGCCGCGGTGGCGCTGCTGCTGGGCTGGGGGCCGGTGGCCGCCGTCGTCCTGGCCGGTGTCACCTGGATCTCGTCGTCCGGCGTGATCGCGAAGGTGCTCGGCGACCTGGGCCGGGTCGGCAACCGGGAGACGCCGGTGATCCTCAGCGTGCTGGTGCTGGAGGACCTGGCGATGGCGGTGTACCTGCCCATCGTGACGGCGCTGGTGGCGGGGGCCGGGCTGCTGGCGGGCAGCATGACCCTGGCGATCGCGCTCGGCGCGGCGGGGCTCGTGCTGTTCCTGGCCCTGCGCTACGGCAGGGTCATCTCGCGGTTCGTCTCCAGCGACGATCCGGAGAAGCTGCTGCTGGTCGTGCTGGGCCTGACGATCCTGGTCGCGGGTGTCGCGCAGCAGCTCCAGGTGTCGGCGGCCGTCGGGGCCTTCCTGGTGGGCATCGCGCTGTCGGGCGAGGTGGCGGAGGGTGCGCACACCCTGCTGAGCCCCCTGCGTGACCTGTTCGCGGCGGTCTTCTTCGTCTTCTTCGGGCTGCACACCGACCCGTCCAGCATCCCGCCCGTCCTGCTGCCGGCCCTGGGCCTGGCCGTCGTCACCGCGCTGACGAAGATCGCCACCGGGTACTGGGCGGCCCGGCGGGCCGGGATCTCCGTCAAGGGCCGCTGGCGGGCGGGCGGCGCGCTGGTGGCCCGCGGCGAGTTCTCGATCGTCATCGCGGGGCTCGCGGTCGCGGCCGGCATCGAACCGTCCCTCGGCCCCCTGGCCACGGCCTACGTCCTGATTCTGGTCGTCCTGGGCCCGCTCACCGCGCGCTACACGGAGCCCGTGGCGACCTGGTGGGCGCGCCGCCGCGAGCCTGGTCGCCCGGAGGCGGCGCCCCGGGCGACGGAGGCGGAGGCACCGGTGGCGGACTGAGGAGGGGGTGGGCGGTCTGGGCGGCCCGAGTCAGCCACCCCGCAGCCCGGGCAGCCCGGGCAGCTCGGGTCAGCCACCCCGCGGCCCGGGAAGGTCAGTCACTCCGCCCGGCACCCATCCCTGCTTCCGCAGTACCCCCGGCACATCCGGTGCCTCGTAGTGCTCGCCCTTGAGGACCTTGCCGTCCTCACGGCGGGAGACAGAGCCGTCGGGGCCGATCTTGGTCATGTTGGAGCGGTGGACCTCGGCGAGCACCGCGTCGAGATCGATGCCGTGGACGAGGGCCGTGCCGTACGCGACGTAGACGACGTCCGCCAGTTCGTGGGCGAGCCGGTCCAGCGGGCCGGTCACCGACACCTCGGCGACCTCCGCGGCCTCCTCCGCGAGGAGTTCGCCGCGGTGGGCGGCGAGTTCCGGAGAGACTTCCGTCGGGGTGCTGCGGGCGTCCAGGCCGAAGGCGCGGTGGAATTCACGGACCAGGTCGGCGGGCGAGGAGCTCATGGGGCCGACTGTAGTGGCCGCCACTGACACTCCCCTCCGCCCGGCCGGGGCCCGCCCCTGGTCAGAGGGGCACCGGGGCTGGCAGGATCTCGCGCATGTCCAGGACCTTCCCCCGTATCGGCAGGCGCCGGGCCCTCCAGGGCGGTGCCGCCTCCCTCGTGGTCCTCGGGCTGCTGCTGTGGTGGCTGCGCCCCTGGGCCGAGGCGCCGCCGGCCGGCACGATCACGTTCAGCACGGGCACGCGCGCGGGGGTCTACCACGAGTACGGCGAGCTCCTGCGCGCCGAGATCGACAAGGACATGCCGGATCTGAAGGTGCGGCTGCTGACCAGTGCCGGTTCGCAGGAGAACGTCGCGGACGTGGCGACCGGCAAGGCCGACTTCGCGATCGCCGCGGCCGACGCGGTCGCCACGTACAAGCTCGACAACGGCGCGGGCGCCGGCCGGCTGCGCGGTGTCGCGCGCCTGTACGACGACTACGTGCAGCTCGTCGTACCGCCGGACTCGGACATCCGCTCCGTCGCGGACCTGCGGGGCAAGCGCGTGGCCATAGGGCTGCCCGACTCCGGTGTGCGGCTGATCGCGAACGGCGTGCTCAAGGCGGCCGGAATCGACCCGGAGAAGGACATCAAGCCGTCGTCGGACGGCATCGACACCGGGCCCAAGCGGCTGGGACACGGCCTCGACGCCTTCTTCTGGTCGGGCGGACTGCCCACGGACGGGCTCAGCCGGCTGGCCAAGAAGTCGGCGTCGGCCTTCCGGTTCGTGCCGATCGACGCCGGACTCGTGGCCAAGCTGCACGACCAGGGCGGCGCCACGCGGTACTACCGCGCCACCAAGATGCCGGAGTCGGCCTACCCCACCATCCAGCGCGGCGACCCGGTGCCCACCCTGGCGGTGTCCAACCTGCTGGTCACCCGGAGCGACATGGATCCCCGGCTCACCGAGTGGCTGACCCGTACGGTGCTCGACAGCCGGGACGGCATCGGCGCGACCGTCCACTCCGCCCAGCTGGTCGACGTCCGCACGGCGATCTACACCGACCCGCTCCAGCTGCACGTCGGCGCCCAGCGCTACTACCAGTCGGTCAAGCCGTAGGCCCGGAGCGGGGCACCCGCAGGGTCACCCGCAGTCCGTGCGGCTCGTTGCGGTCGAACGCGATCGAGCCGCCGCCCGCGGCGAGCAGCGCCCGGGAGATGGACAGTCCGAGGCCCGAGCCCTTGATGTTCTGGTGCCGGCCGCTGCGCCAGAAGCGGTCGCCGATCCGGGCCAGCTCCTCGTCGGTGAGGCCCGGGCCGTGATCGGTGACGACGATGGTGGAGGTGCCGCCGTTGGAGGCGACGGTCACCTCGACGGTCTGGTCCTCGGGCGTGAACTTCACCGCGTTGTCGATCACCGCGTCCAGCGCGCTGGAGAGCGCGACCGGGTCGGCCCACGCGGTCGTGGGCGGGCAGTCGCCCAGCAGGCGCACGCCCTTGGCGTCGGCGGTCGGGGCCCAGGCCGCGACGCGTTCGGCGGCGAGCTCGCCGATGTCGGTGATCCTCAGGTCCGCCTCGGTGTGTTCGGCCAGCGCCAGGTCGAGCAGGTCGTCCAGCACCTGCGCGAGGCGCTTGCCCTCGGCCTGGACCGAGGCGATCTCCTTGTTGCCCTCGGGCAGTTCGAAGGAGAGCAGCTCGATGCGCAGCAGCAGCGCGGCGAGCGGGTTGCGCAGCTGGTGCGAGGCGTCGGCGACGAAGGCGCGCTGCTGCTCCAGCACGTCCTCGACGTTGTCCGCCATCTCGTTGAACGACCGGGCCAGGCGCCTGAGTTCCGGCGGCCCTCCGGCCGCGGCCACCCGGGACTTCAGCCGCCCGGTGGCGATGTCGTGGGTGGTGGCGTCCAGGACCCGTACGGGCTTGAGCACCCAGCCGGTCAGCCGCAGGGCGGCGCCGACGGCCAGCAGCATCGCGGCGAACTCGCCCGCGCCGATGACCAGCCAGCCGTGCAGCGTGCGCGAGCGCATCTGCCCCGTGGGCGAGTCGGTGACGACGACCGCGACGACGTCCCCGTCCCGGATGACCGGCGAGGCGACCACGAGGTTGCGGCGCTGCCAGGGCCACACCTGCTCGGGGTCGTGGCTGCGGCGGCTGAGCAGCGCCTCGTCGAAGGCCTCGCGCACCTCGCCCTCCTCCGGCAGGGACCACCTGGCCGGGGCGTGGGCCATGGCAGTGCCGCTGCGGTAGAAGACACCGGCCCGGATGCCGTAGACCTCGTGGTAGCTGTCGAGTTCGCTGCTGAGCGTCGCCAGGCGCTCGTTCTCGAACGCGCCCGCGGTCCCGTCGGGCGAGTCGGTGACGAACTGGGCGAGGGCCGCGAAGCGCGCGGTGTCGTCGATGCGGTCCACGACGACCTTCTGCTGCTGGGCGCCGGCCAGGCTGACGGCGAGCGGCACGCCGAGCGCGAGCAGCACGGCCGCCATCAGGACGATCAGCAGCGGGAGCAGACGAGTGCGCACCCGGCCCCGCTACCCGGCAGGCGCGACGAGCCGGTAGCCGACTCCGCGTACGGTCTCGATGAGAGCGGGCATGCGCAGCTTGGCGCGCAGGGACGCGACGTGCACCTCCAGGGTGCGCCCGGTCCCCTCCCAGCTGGTCCGCCACACCTCGCTGATGATCTGCTCCCGGCGGAACACCACCCCGGGCCGCTGCGCGAGCAGGGCCAGCAGGTCGAACTCCTTGCGGGTCAGCTGGATCACCGACCCGTCCACGCTGACCCGGCGCGTGGGCAGCTCGATGTGCACCGGGCCGAGACGCAGTTCGGTCTCGATGCCGCTGGAGGTGTCCTCGTGGGAGGTGCGCCGGCTGACCGCGTGGATGCGGGCGAGCAGTTCCCCGGTGTCGTAGGGCTTCACCACGTAGTCGTCGGCGCCGAGGTTGAGGCCGTGGATCCGGGAGCGCACGTCGGAGCGCGCGGTGACCATGATCACCGGGGTGCTGGTGCGCTTGCGGATCTTGCCGCAGACCTCGTATCCGTCCTGGTCGGGCAGGCCCAGGTCGAGCAGGACGACACCGAAGCCGTCGCTCTCGGGGACCAGCGCCTGGAGGGCCTCCTCGCCGCTGCGCGCGTGCGTGACGTCGAACCCGTGCCGTGCCAGGACCGCCGACAGGGCGGCGGCGACGTGGTTGTCGTCCTCGACGAGCAGCAGTCTCATCCGGGCCCCCTTCGGTTCACTGGCCGTACGATCTGGTTGTGTACAAAAAACGCGTGCACGCGCGCGTGCACCTTGTGCAGTCACGCTGATGGATGAGGACGGCGTCAAGAGGGTTCCGGTTGCGGAGCCCTTCCGTTACCCGGCCGATATGAGCACTGCTCACAAGTGCTACGACACGTGTCCGATTGCTATCGGATCGTGATGCTCAGATTCCCCTCAGATGTAATGACGCAGGTCGTAGAGGGTTACTACTGTCCTCCGAAACCGAGGAGGACGGAGCCTGAGAGCGATGACCGAAGTATCGGTGGCCAAGGAAGATGTGGCCGCGACCGGCGAACTGGTCGTCCTGAAGAGCGTCAACAAGCACTTCGGCGCGTTGCACGTACTCCAGGACATCGACCTGACGATCGCCCGCGGTGAAGTCGTCGTGGTCATCGGACCCTCCGGGTCCGGCAAGTCCACCCTGTGCCGCACCATCAACCGCCTGGAGACGACCGACTCCGGCTCGATCACGATCGACGGCAAGCCGCTGCCCGCCGAGGGCAAGGAGCTGGCCCGGCTGCGGGCCGACGTCGGGATGGTCTTCCAGTCCTTCAACCTCTTCGCGCACAAGACCGTGCTCGAGAACGTGATGCTCGGCCAGATCAAGGTCCGCAAGAAGGACAAGAAGGCGGCCGAGGAGCGGGCCCGGGCCCTGCTCGACCGGGTGGGCGTGGGCGCGCAGGCCGAGAAGTACCCGGCACAGCTCTCCGGCGGCCAGCAGCAGCGCGTGGCGATCGCGCGGGCGCTGGCCATGGAGCCGAAGGTGATGCTCTTCGACGAGCCCACCTCCGCGCTCGACCCCGAGATGATCAACGAGGTGCTGGAGGTCATGCAGCAGCTCGCCCGCGACGGCATGACGATGATCGTCGTCACCCATGAGATGGGTTTCGCACGATCGGCCGCAAACCGCGTGGTGTTCATGGCAGACGGCCGAATCGTCGAGGAGGCTGCGCCCGACCAGTTCTTCAGCAATCCGCGCAGCGACCGTGCCAAGGACTTCCTTTCGAAGATCCTGCATCACTGAGGCGCGCGTCGCGCCCGCGACGATCCGCGTCACCCGCAACGACGGTTTTCTCTTCACGGCAAAGGATGTTCACCATGAAGCTCCGCAAGGTCTCCGCCGCGGCCGCCACCGCTCTCGTCCTCGCTCTGACCGCCACCGCCTGTGGTGGCGACAACGGCGGTGACTCCAACGGCTCCGGCTCCGGCGGCGGCGACAAGATCAAGATCGGTATCAAGTACGACCAGCCCGGTCTGGGCCTGAAGGAGCCCGACGGTTCCTTCTCCGGCTTCGACGTGGACGTGGCGACGTACGTTGCCAAGGAACTGGGCTACGAGCCCAACCAGATCGAGTGGGTCGAGACCAAGAGCGCGGACCGCGAGAACGCGCTGTCCCGCGGTGACGTGAAGATGATCGCGGCCACGTACTCGATCACCGACGAGCGCAAGCAGAAGGTCGACTTCGCCGGTCCTTACCTGCTGGCCCACCAGGACCTGCTGGTGAAGAAGGACTCGGACATCACCAAGGCCACGGACCTCAACGAGAAGAAGCTGTGCTCGGTCGCCGGCTCGACCTCGGCGCAGAACGTCAAGGACGACTTCGCGCCGAAGGCCCAGCTGGACCAGCGCGGTGGCTACTCGGAGTGCCTCGCCGCTCTGCAGAGCGGTGGCGTGGACGCGCTGACGACCGACGACTCGATCCTCGCGGGTTACGCCGCGCAGGAGCAGTACAAGGGTCAGTTCAAGCTGGCCGGCCTGAAGCTGAGCAACGAGAACTACGGCATCGGTGTCAAGAAGGGCGACAAGGCGACCCTCGACAAGATCAACGCCGCCCTCGAGAAGATGGTCAGCGACGGTTCCTGGGAGAAGGCCGTCAAGGAGAACTTCGGCCCGGCGAACTACAAGAACGAGCCCGCCCCGAAGATCGGCCAGATCGTCCAGTAACGCGGAACTCCGCCGACGCAGGATCCCCGCAGTCGCTGCGGGGATCCGCAGGCGCGTCGCCATCACGTCTCTGACGGCGGCGCGCCACGTCCGCCACCTACGCCACCCACCCGGAAGCGCGGGAGATCGTGTTCGACTTTCTTTCAAAATATGACGACCCGTCCGTGCTGGGCGCTTTCTGGGTCACCATTCAGCTCACCGTCTTGTCGGCCATCGGTTCCCTGATCTGGGGCACCTTCCTTGCGGCCATGCGGGTCAGCCCCGTCCCGCTGATGCGCGGTTTCGGCACTGCCTACGTGAACATCGTCCGGAACATCCCGCTGACCGTCATCATCGTCTTCACGTCGCTCGGCCTCGCCGACATCTTCGGCATGACGATGGGCGCGTCCGAGGATTTCGCAGTCAAGAACTTCCGACTGGCTCTCCTCGGTCTCGTTGCCTACACGGCTGCCTTCGTCTGCGAGGCCATCCGCTCCGGCATCAACACGGTGCCCGTCGGGCAGGCTGAGGCGGCACGGGCCATCGGGCTCAGCTTCAGCCAGGTACTGAGGCTCGTGGTACTGCCGCAGGCGTTCCGCTCCGTCATCGGACCGCTGGCCAACGTGCTCATCGCGTTGACCAAGAACACCACCGTGGCGGCCGCGATCGGCGTGGCGGAGGCCGCCCTCCTGATGAAGGAAATGATCGAGAACGAGGCACAGACGCTGCTCATCGGCGCGATCTTCGCCTTCGGGTTCGTGGTACTGACTCTGCCCACCGGCCTGATCCTCGGCTGGCTGAGCAAGCGACTGGCGGTGAAGCGATGACGTCCGTTCTCTACGACGCCCCCGGCCCGAAGGCCAAGCGGCGCAACCTGCTGTTCTCGGTGATCTTCTTCGTCCTGCTCGCCCTGCTCCTGTGGTGGGTCTGGCAGACGCTGGACGACAAGAACCAGCTGCAGTGGTCCCTGTGGAAGCCGTTCACCACGTCCGAGGCGTGGACGACCTATCTGTTGCCGGGCCTGGCCGACACGCTGAAGGCCGCGGCGCTCGCCATGGTCATCGCTCTCCCGCTGGGCGCCGTCCTCGGTATCTTGCGCCTGTCCGACCACCGCTGGGTGCGCATCCCGGCCGGCGCGGTGGTCGAGTTCTTCCGGGCCATCCCGGTGCTGCTGCTGATGCTGTTCGCCAACGAGTTCTACGTACGCTCCACGGGCATCCCCAGCGATGAGCGGCCCCTGTACGCGGTCGTCACCGGTCTGGTGCTCTACAACGCGTCCGTCCTCGCCGAGGTCGTCCGCGCGGGCATCCTCTCCCTGCCCAAGGGGCAGTCGGAGGCGGCGATGGCGATCGGCCTGCGCAAGAGCCAGACGATGACCAGCATCCTGCTGCCGCAGGCCGTCACCGCCATGCTGCCGGCCATCGTCAGCCAGCTGGTCGTCATCGTGAAGGACACCGCGCTGGGCGGCGTGATGCTCGGCTTCACCGAGCTCCTCAACACGCGGAGCACCCTCGCGGCCAACTACGCGAACGTCATCCCCAGCTTCATCGTGGTGGCGGTCATCTTCATCGTGCTGAACTTCATCCTCACGTCCTTCGCCTCCTGGCTGGAGGGCAGGCTGCGCCGGAGCAAGCGGAGCACGGGAGCCGTTCTGGGCGCCGACAAGGTCGACGATGTGAACGCGGCTGAGGTGGGCGACACCTACGGCACGGGAGCCGAGGGCAGGATCTGACCGCTCGACAACCGCTACGTCTGTGGCCCGCCGGGAACCCGGCGGGCCACAGACGTGCCGAGCCCGAACCATCCGGCTCGGGCCGACCCGACACCCCATCAAGTGACGGACGTGTCGCCCGGCTACCCTTGGGGCGGCGGCATGATCGCCACCGACCGCCGGTCACTTGACGCAAGCACCGGCAATGGGTTGCATACGTTCTGTGATCGTGCACCCTGCTCCAACTTCCTGTTCACCTACGTCTCTCAGGACATCACCGCGGGCAGGGGGCGCCGCGCCGTGGACCCGGTGATCATCGTCGGAGCGGGGCCCGTCGGGCTCACGCTCGCCCTGGCGCTGGCGCGGCAGGAGGTGCCCTGCGTCGTTCTCGACGAGGGGCCGGGCAAGGACGAGACCCGTGCGGCACGCACCGTCGTCCTGCGCGAGGACACCGCCGCGCTCATCGAACGGCTGACCGGCATCCCCCTGGCCCGGCTCGGCTCCCACTGGGCCGGATGGCGGTCGATGCGGCGCAAGCAGGTGATGCGCGAGATCGTCTTCGACGGCACCGACCCCGCCCCGCTGCACATCGCCCAGCACGTCCTGACCGGCGCCCTGCGCGCCGCCCTCGCGGACGAACGGCTCGTCAAGGTCGCGGTGGAGAGCCGGCTCGACGGCATCGAACAGGAGTCCTCCGGTGTCACGGCCCACACCCGCGGCCCCAAGGGCACCTGGTGGCGCGGCAGTTACCTGGTCGGCTGCGACGGCCCCCGCTCGACCGTGCGCAAGCTCCAGGACATCCGCTTCCCGGGCCGTACGGCGGTGGAACGTCACGCCGTCGCCGCGCTGCGCACGGAACTGCCCTGGCAGGACGAGGCGTTGCTGCACCGCGTGCCGCCGTGGCGCATGTCGGGCCCCTCGGCCGGCGAGGTCACCGCACGCCCCCTGCCGGACGGCGTCTGGCGCATCGACTGGCTCCTGCCGCCCGGCAAGGACCTGGTCACCCCCGAGCTGCTGCTGACCCGCATCCGGGAGACCCTGGCCGGCTGGGCGGGCGGCTCGACCCCGCCGTACGACCTGCTGGACACGGGAGTCCACACGGTCCACCACCGTCTGGCCCGCCGCTGGCGCGCCGACCGCGTCTTCCTCGCCGGGGACGCGGCCCACCTGCTCGGGGCGCTGGGCACGCACGGGCTGGACGAGGGCCTGCGGGACGCGGACAACCTCGCCTGGAAGCTGGCCGTGGCCTGGCACCACGGACCGCACGAGGCGCTGCTCGACAGCTACCAGACCGAGCGCCGGGCGGTCGTCGCCGCCCGGCTGCGCGCCGCCGACCAGGTCCTGCCGCTGCTGCGCGGAGGCGGAGGCCTGCGCTCCTACGTCCCCGGCTCGGCCCGGGGCCACGACGGCCTCCTCACGGACGGCCACTTGGGGCACGGCCAGCTCGGTGCGCCGGGGGCGTACGCCGACTCGCCACTCGCGCCCCCGCACCTCGAAGGGGAGACCCCGGTCTACACACCGCCCGGAGCACCGGTCACCGATGTCCGGGTCACCGCGGAGGACGGCACCTTCGTACGGCTGCGGGACCGGCTCGGCCGCGGCGCCCTGCTCGTGGTGCTGATCGCGCCGGGCACGGGCGTGTGGGAACGCAAGCACTGGGCCAGGGCGGGCATCATGCCCCGGCTCGCCGCGGCCGTCACGGCACTGCCGCACCCCGCCGAACTGCTGGTCGCCGAGAGCTATCCGGGCGCGGCCGCGCACACGGTGCTCCTGATCCGCCCCGACGGGCACCTCGTCACCGCCCTGAGCGGAGTACGCCCGGAGGACCTGTACGCGGCGGCGGAGGCCACCGTCGGCGGACCGGCGAAAGCGCAGGCAGGGGCCGGTGCTTCGGCCGGCTCGCACTGACGCCGACACCCCGGTGACGTGCTCACTGTCACAGTGCGTCCGCATGGTGACAGTGAGTTGACCGGCCCGGACGGTCATGGTGTACTCCGGTGCGTGACCGACACCTGTGTGCGCCTGTGGCGGAGGGTCCATATGGACCTCGTCCGCTATGCGGGCTGCGTGTGTCGTCCGTCCTGCTGACCTCGCATCCTTCCTCCCCCTGTGCGCGCGCCGCGCTCTCTCCACCGGCTGACGCGCCGTCTCGCGAACCCTCATCAGGACCCTCAGGACGGCACCCGTGTCTGTATCCCCTTCCGCATCGCCTTCTGTCCCCTCCTCCGTCTCGTCCGCGGCTTCGGCTCCCACGCAGGCCGACCTCCTCGACTTCGTCCGGCGTACGGCCGCCGACAGGGAGCTGATCGCCTCCCTGCCCCTCGACCCGGAAGGTCGCACCTGGGTGCGGCTGGAGGGCCCCGGCGGCAGCGAGGCCTGGCTGATCGGCTGGCCGCCCGGCACGGGCACCGGCTGGCACGACCACGCCGACTCCGTCGGCGCCTTCCTGACCGCGTCGGGCGAGCTCAAGGAGAACGCTCTCGCCGCGCGGTTGCCCACCGATGGCTGGAAGACCCTGGAACTCACCGACGGTGTCGACCGGGAGCGGCGGCTGCCGGCCGGGCAGGGCCGTGCCTTCGGCCGGCACCACGTCCACGAGGTGCTCAACGAGTCCTCCGACCGGCACGCGATCTCCGTCCACGCCTACTACCCGCCCCTGCCGCAGATCCGCCGCTACAGCCGCAGCGGGCCGATCCTGCGCCTGGAGCAGGTGGAGCGACCGGAGGACTGGCAGTGAGCACTCACCGGCCTGCGAACGGTGAGGACCAACCTCCCGTGGGCATCGACGAGTTGCTGGAGCGCGTACGCGCGGGCTACCAGCGGATCGAGCCGCACGAGGCGTACGAGGCCGGCCGGGCCGGCGACGCGCTGCTGGTGGACATCCGCTACGCCGCCCTGCGCGAACGGGACGGCCTCATCCCCGGCGCCGCAGTCGTCGAGCGCAACGAACTGGAGTGGCGCCTCGACCCGCAGGGCAGCCACCGCCTTCCCGAGGCCACGAGCCACGCCCTGCGCATCGTCGTGATCTGCAACGAGGGGTACGCCTCCAGCCTCGCGGTCCAGTCCCTGCACCAGCTGGGACTGCACCAGGCCACGGATCTGGTCGGGGGGTTTCAGGCCTGGCAGAGGGCGGGGCTTCCGGTGGAGTGAGCCGGATGCCCGTGCGGTGGGTCAGCCGGCTTCCGGCTCAGAATCCCTCGTCCGCCAGAAAGTCCGTGTCCTCGCCCTCCTCCTCCAGTGCCTGCCGGACCACGCGCAGGGCCATGCCCTCGGGGTAGCCCTTGCGGGCGAGCATGCCCGCGAGACGGCGGAGTCGCTTGTCGCGGTCGAGCCCACGGGTGGAGCGGAGCTTGCGCGCGACGAGTTCACGCGCCGTCTCCTCCTCCTGCTCGGAGTCGAGCTGGGAGACGGCCTCGTCGATGAGGGTCGGGTCCACGCCTTTGGTGCGCAGTTCCCGGGCGAGCGCGCGCCGGGCCAGCCCCCGGCCGTGGTGGCGCGACTCGACCCAGGCGTCCGCGAAGGCGCTGTCGTCGATGAGGCCGACTTCTTCGAACCGTGACAGCACCTCCTCGGCGGCGTCGTCCGGGATCTGCCGTTTGCGCAGGGCGTCGGCGAGTTGCTTGCGGGTCCGCGGGGTCCCGGTGAGCAGGCGCAGGCAGATCGCCCGAGCCTGCTCGACCGGGTCCCCTGGAGGCGCCCCCTGCTCGGCCCTCGACGAGGAGAGGGCGCCTCCGTCCTCGGCGTCGGCCGCCTCACCGAAGCCGCGTCGGCGCCGCCCGCGTCCCCCGCGCGGTCCGCCGCCACGCGACCCACCGTCACGTGAGCCGTCCCCGCGCCGCGCCCCGCCGTCGCCACGCCGTCGGCCGACGCCCGAGTCCCTGCCGCCGGGATCGTCCACGCCGGAGAGGTCCGCGCCCCGGCCGGTCTCCGGGCCGCCCCCGTGCAGCCCTTCGTCGCCCCCGTGCGGCCCTTCGTCGCCACCGTACGCCTCGTCCACGTACGCCTCGTCCACGTACGCCTCGTCCAAGTGCGGCCAGTCGCCCTCGTACAGGGCGTGCTCGTGCCGTGCGTGCCCGTCCTCCCCGTCCACGGCTGAGCCCGTGTCGCCTCCGGTGCCCCTCCCCCGTGGGACACCGGAGGCGGTGTACTCGTACTCCGCCCAGTCGGTTCGTCGTGTCACGGGTCAGCTCTTGGCAGCAGCGGCCTTGGTCTTGGCCGCCTTGGCCGCCGCCGGAGCGGGCACCGTCTTCGCGTCGTCCGGTGCGGGGGAGACCGCGGCGTCCGCACCCGGCTCGGCAGCCGGCTCCTCCGGTCGCACGCCGACGCCCAGCTTCTCCTTGATCTTCTTCTCGATCTCGTTGGCCAGGTCGGGGTTGTCCTTCAGGAAGTTGCGCGCGTTCTCCTTGCCCTGGCCGAGCTGGTCGCCCTCGTACGTGTACCAGGCGCCGGCCTTGCGGACGAAGCCGTGCTCCACGCCCATGTCGATCAGGCCGCCCTCGCGGCTGATGCCCTGGCCGTAGAGGATGTCGAACTCGGCCTGCTTGAAGGGCGGCGCTACCTTGTTCTTGACGACCTTGCAGCGGGTGCGGTTGCCGACCGCCTCCGTGCCGTCCTTCAGGGTCTCGATGCGGCGGATGTCGATACGCACCGAGGCGTAGAACTTCAGCGCCCGGCCACCGGTCGTGGTCTCCGGGGAACCGAACATCACGCCGATCTTCTCGCGGAGCTGGTTGATGAAGATGGCGGTGGTCTTGGACTGGTTGAGCGCGCTGGTGATCTTCCGCAGGGCCTGGCTCATGAGGCGGGCCTGAAGACCGACGTGGCTGTCGCCCATCTCGCCCTCGATCTCCGCGCGCGGCACGAGCGCCGCGACGGAGTCGATGACGATGAGGTCGAGGGCACCGGAGCGGACCAGCATGTCCACGATCTCCAGGGCCTGCTCGCCGTTGTCCGGCTGGGAGAGGATGAGGTTGTCGATGTCGACGCCGAGCTTCTTCGCGTACTCGGGGTCGAGGGCGTGCTCCGCGTCGACGAAGGCGACCTGGCCTCCGGCCTTCTGCGCGTTCGCCACCGCGTGCAGGGTGAGGGTGGTCTTACCGGAGGACTCCGGTCCGTAGATCTCCACGACGCGGCCGCGCGGCAGGCCGCCCACGCCGAGCGCCACGTCCAGGGCGGTGGACCCGGTCGAGATGACCTCGATGGGCTCATTGGTCCGGTCGCCCATGCGCATGACCGCGCCCTTGCCGAATTGCCGTTCAATCTGTGCGAGCGCGGCATCCAGGGCCTTCTCGCGGTCGGTTCCTGCCATGGGTTCCACCCGATTTGCTTGAGTCGATCGCTTCACGTCAAAGACGCTAACGCCTGCCACTGACAATGCGCCCCGACGCCCGTCCGGCCTGTGGATAACTCGGGCACTTCTCCACCCAAAGTACGTCGAAACGCCCTCCGTTGAGCCGCGCCGGAGACTCCATAAGAATGGATGTTCGATTTTCGTGTCAAGCGCACCACACGGCACCTCCGTGCGGCAGGGCGCAGCGACTCAGGACGGGCTCTTCCCGGGGCCTCCGCCCTCGGACCCCCCGCTCTCGGGCCGCCCCGCCTCTCCCCGCCGGGCCCACAGCAGCCTCGCGCGCGTGATCAGGCCCGGCCCCTCCCCCCGTCGGCGATGGCCGTGTACACGGGGGTCGTCCGTGACGTCGTACCGCTTCACGTAGGCCCCCAGGAAGGCCTGAAGCGTGGCGATGGCGGGGATGGCGATCAGCGCGCCGACGGCGCCGAGGAGCGCGGTCCCCGCGATGACCGAGCCGAAGGCGACCGCGGGGTGGATGTCGACGGTCTTGGAGGTCAGCTTGGGCTGGAGCACGTAGTTCTCGAACTGCTGGTAGAACACGACGAAGATCAGCACCCACAGCGCGTACCAGGGGTTCACCGTGAACGCGATCAGCATGGGCAGGGCGCCCGCGAGATACGTGCCGATGGTGGGGATGAACTGCGACACCAGGCCCACCCACACGGCAAGCACGGGCGCGTAGGGCACGTCCAGGAACTGGAGCAGGACGAAGTGCGCTATGCCGGAGATCAGCGCCATCAGACCGCGGGAGTAGATGTAGCCGCCGGTCTTGTTGACGGCGATCTCCCATGCGCGCAGCACCTCGGCCTGCCGGGCGGGCGGCAGGACCGAGCAGAGCGCGCGGCGCAGTCGCGGGCCGTCGGCGGCGAAGTAGAACGAGAACAGGGCGATCGTCAGGAGCTGGAAGAGGCCGCCGATGACCTGGGCGGACACGTCCAGCACGCCTGTGGCGCTGTTCTGCACGTAGTTGCGCAGCCAGTCGGAACGGAGCAGGCCCTCCTGGATGTCCACGCGCTTCAGATCGGTCTTGAAGTGCGTGTTGATCCAGTTGATGACGGAGTCGAGGTACGCCGGGAAGCCCTCGATCATCTTGATGATCTGGTCCGCGAGGATGGAACCGAGCAGCGTGACGAAACCGGCCGACACGATCATCACGCCGATGAAGACGACGAACGTGGCCAGTCCCCTGCGGATGCCGCGCGAGGCCATCCAGCTCACCGCGGGCTCGATGGCGAGCGCCAGGAAGAACGCGATGAGGATGTTGATCAGCAGGCCGGTGAGCTGGTGGAAGGCCCAGCTGCCCAGCTGGAACACGGCGACCAGAGCGAGCGCGAGCACCATCGCGCGCGGCAGCCAGCGGGGCATGCGGCCGTTCGGCCCGGCGGCCCCGTCGGCCGGGGGCCGGGCGGGCGGCGTCGTACCGAACGGGGACTGCGGGGCTGCCTGCCCGGTCTCGTCAGAGGGTGCCACGCACCAAGTCTCGCCCACGCCGCCGACAGCCGTCTGCCCGCCTGCGATCTTCGTGACCGGTCAGCGCTCTCGGCGGCCGGCCGGCCGTGGTCTCAGCGCTTCTCCCGGGGCACGTCCATGACCGAACAGACCACCTGCCAGACGTCTTTGGCGTCCCAGCCGGCGTTCAGCGCCTCGTTCACCGTGCGCCCGCCGAGCTCCGACATCACATGGTCGCGCGCGAAGGTGTCGGCGTATCCCGGACCGAAGTGCTCCGCCATCCGCTGCCAGAAGACCGTCAACCGCATGACTCCAGTATCCCGCCCCTGGGGGTGGGCCTGAGCCGGGACCGCCTGCCGGGACGGCTTCGGCCCTACGGTCTGACCCATGGCCGCAACAGGAGCTACCCCACTCCCCCCGACGCCCCCGCCGCACACCCCCGTGGCGCGCGCCGAACGCTTCGTCTGGCTCACCGCGCGCGTGCTGGAGCAACGCCTCTTCGCGCATCACTTCCGGGGCGGCGCCGCCGACCCGGTGGAGACCGCCCTGGACGCCTACCGCAACGACGACGGCGGGTACGGCCACGCCCTGGAGCCGGATCTGCGCGGCCCGGTCAGCCAGCCGCTGCACACCGCCCACGCCCTGCGCGTCCTGGACGCCGTCGGACGCTGCGCCGGCCAGCGCGTGGAGCGCATGTGCCGCTACCTGACGTCCGTCTCCACGGCGGACGGCGCGCTCCCGGCGATCCACCCCAGCCAGCGCGGCTATCCCACGGCCCCCTTCGTGCCGGTCGTGGACGACCCGCCCAGCGCCCTGCTGGCCACCGGTCCGGTGGTCGGCCTGCTGCACCGCAACGAGGTGTGGCACGCCTGGCTGTTCCGGGCCACGGACTTCTGCTGGCAGGCGGTCGAGTCCCTGGAGAAGTCCCACCCCTACGAGGTCGAGGCCGCCGTGGCGTTCCTGGACTCCGCCCCCGACCGCCCGCGCGCGGAGGCGGCCGCCGACCGCCTGGGGCGCCTGGTCCGCGCACAGGGCCTCGCGGCTCTGGACCCCGACGACCTGGACGCGTATCTGGTCTCCCCCGGCTACGCGCCGGGCGAGCACCACTTCCCGTACGACTACGCGCGGACACCGCGCTCCCTCGCGCGCGCGTGGTTCACGGACGACGAGATGGCCCGCTCCCTGGACCACCTCGCGGCCCAGCAGCAGGAGGACGGCGGCTGGCCGGTCCGGTGGCGCCGCTGGGCCCCGGCCCCCGCCCTGGAGGCGCGCCCGGTCATGACGATCGCGGCCCTGCGCGCCCTCAGCGCGCACGGCCGCGCCATCGACTGATCACGCCCCCAGGGCCCGCGCCCCCGCGGTCACCACCACGGCCGCCGCGACGACGAGCAGGAACGGCGCGCGCAGCACCAGCGCCACGGCCGCTGCCGCGAGCCCGGCGGCCCGGGCGTCCAGGACCAGGGTCTGCCCGTCGGCGAAGGTCTGCTGGGCCGTGAGGGCCGCGAGCAGCGCGACGGGCAACAAGGCAGCGAGACGCTTGACGACGGGCCGCTCCAGGGCCCCTGCGGGCACCAGCAGCCCGGCCAGCTTGACGGCGTAGCACCCGAGGACGGTCACACCGATCGCGATCCAGACGTTCACCGCTCGTCCCCCTGTCCCTTGCGCCGGCCGTCCGCCCACAGCACGACCGGCGCCGCCAGCGCGGCTGCCAGAACCGGCACTCCGGCGGGCAGTACGGGCAGCAGCCCGAGCCCCAGCAGCACGGCGAGCCCGGCGACGGCCCGCTCGCTGCCGGTCCGGAGCATCGGCGCGAGCAGTGCCAGGAACACGGCGGGCCCCGCGGCGTCCAGCCCCCACGCGTCGGTGTCCCCGAGGGCACCGGCGCCCAGGGCGCCGAGCAGCGTGGTGAGGTTCCACAGGACGTACAGAGTCAGCCCGGTCACCAGGAACCCGATCCGCGCTGCGCGCCGCGTGGGCTGGGCGAGCGCGACGGCGGCCGTCTCGTCGATCACCCACTGGGCGGCGAACGGCCGTACCGCGCGCGGGAGGACCAGCAGCTGCGACAGGCGCAAGCCGTAGAAGGCGTTCCGCACGCCCAGGAAGAAGGCGCCGGCGGCGGCCGTGAACGGGCCGCCCCCGGCCGCGAGAGCCCCCACCAGGGCGAACTGGGACGCCCCGGTGAACACCAGGAGGCTGAGCGCGCAGGTCTGGAGCAGGGAGAGTCCGCTGCCGGCCGAGGTCACCCCGAAGGCGAATCCGGACAATCCCACGGCGACCCCGACGCCGAGCGCGTCCCGCACGACGGCACTGTCGGGTTTTTCACTGGGTCCTGCGTCTTGGAGAGCTATTGGTTCTGCCACGCACCGCAACCTACGGGCGGCCCTTGCAGCGCGTCTTGTACGTTCTTGCGCTCCCGCTGGTACGCCCCCGGAGGCACACCGACGATCCGGCTGAAGTGCCGGTTGAGATGCGGCTGATCGGTGAAGCCCACGGCCACGGCCACCTCCGAAGGTGCCGTGCCCGCATCCAGCAGGCCACGCGCCCTGCGGACCCGGGCATCCGTGAGCCATGTGTGCGGTGGCATCCCATAGGCGTTTCTGAAGGCCCGCAGCAACGCGAACGGACTGGTCCCGAGTTCGGCCGCCAACTGCTCCAGGCTGGGCGGCCGTGCCATCCGCTCCTCCAGCACAGCACGCGCGCGTGCCGCGATCCGAGCCCCCGCCGTCCGCACCGTGCGCCGCGGCATGGGCCCCCCGTTCAACCGCAGCAACCTGGTCACGGCGACTCTGAGCAGTGTGTCCGCGGCCAGCGCGTTGCCCTCGTCCGCGGCCCGCAGCACCTGGTGCACCAAGCCGGCGGCATACGGATCGTCCAGCACGGGGCTGACGAAGCCCGGCGTCCCCCGAAGAGCCGTGGTCTCCGCCGCGATCTCCGCCACGACGTCCACCGGCGGATACACGGCCCCGTACCGCCACCCCTCGGGCACCCCGGCCCGCCCGGTATGCGGAGTGTCCGGATTGACCAGCGCCAGCGCCCCGGCCCCGGCGTACTGATCGCCCCCGCCGTGCTGGAAGACCTCCACCCCGTCGGCGATGGCAGCGATCACGAAGTTCTCGTGCGTGTGCCGCACGAACGTCTTCCGCACATACCGGGCCCGCAGCAGGTCGACCCCGGGCAGTTCGTCGTACCGCCAATGCCGCGCGCGCTCGCTCATACGACCATTGTCCGCAGCCGACGGTTCCCCTGACGCGGCCCCGCCCCACGGCGAGACGGCCGGCGAACACGCGGCGGACCGCCGTTGTCAGTGGCGAGGTGCACGATGGACGCATGCCCAGCAACGCACACCGAGCCCTGGACGGCTTCTCCCCCGCGACCCGCGCCTGGTTCACGGGCGCCTTCCCCGCGCCCACCACGGCCCAGGCGGGCGCGTGGCAGGCCATCCACGAGGGCTCGGACGTGCTGGTCGTCGCCCCCACCGGCTCCGGAAAGACCCTGGCCGCCTTCCTCGCCGCCCTGGACCAGCTGGCCTCGACCCCGCCTCCCGCCGACCCCAGGAAGCGCTGCCGGGTCCTGTACGTCTCGCCGCTGAAGGCCCTGGCCGTGGACGTCGAGCGCAACCTCCGCAGCCCTCTGACCGGCATTCGCCAGGAGGCCGTACGGATGGGTCTGCCCGAGCCCGAGGTCAAGGTGGGCATCCGCTCGGGCGACACCCCCGCCGCCGAGCGCCGCGCCCTGTCCACCCGCCCGCCGGACATCCTGATCACGACCCCCGAGTCGCTGTTCCTGATGCTGACGTCGGCCACCCGCGACGCGCTGACCGGCATCGAGACGGTGATCCTCGACGAGGTGCACGCGGTCGCCGGCACCAAGCGCGGCGCCCACCTCGCGCTCTCCCTTGAGCGGCTGGACGACCTCCTGCCGAAGCCCGCCCGCCGCATCGGCCTCTCCGCGACGGTCCGCCCGGTGGACGAGGTCGCCCGGTTCCTCTCGCCCCGCCGCAAGGTGGAGATCGTCCAGCCGGAGTCGGGCAAGGAGTTCGACCTCTCGGTGGTCGTCCCGGTGGAGGATCTGGGCGAGCTGGGCGGCTCCCCGGTGGCGGACGGTTCGGAGGGTGCCGAGCGTCCGTCGATCTGGCCGCATGTCGAGGAGCGGATCGCCGACCTCGTGCAGGCCCACCGCTCGACGATCGTCTTCGCGAACTCCCGCCGCCTCGCGGAGCGCCTGTGCAACCGCCTGAACGAGATCGCGTACGAGCGGGCCACGGGCGTGCCCTTGGACGAGCACCACTCCCCGGCCGAGCTCATGGGCGGCTCGGGGGCGGCCCAGGGCGCACCCCAGGTCATCGCCCGGGCGCATCACGGCTCGGTGTCCAAGGAGCAGCGTGCCCTGGTCGAGGAGGACCTCAAGGCGGGCCGCCTCCCCGCGGTGGTGGCCACGTCCAGCCTCGAACTGGGCATCGACATGGGCGCGGTCGACCTCGTGGTCCAGGTCGAGTCACCCCCCTCGGTGGCCTCCGGTCTTCAGCGCGTGGGCCGGGCGGGCCACCAGGTGGGCGCGGTCTCCACCGGCGTGGTCTTCCCGAAGTACCGCGGCGACCTGGTCCAGGCGGCGGTGGTCACCGAACGCATGCGCACCGGCGCCATCGAGTCCCTCAAGGTGCCCGCCAATCCCCTGGACGTCCTGGCCCAGCAGATCGTCGCCATGACGGCCATGGACACCTGGCAGTTCGACGACCTCCTCGCCGCCGTCCGCCGGGCCGCCCCCTTCGCCTCACTCCCCGAGTCGGCCTTCACGGCGGTCCTCGACATGCTGGCCGGCCGCTACCCGTCGGACGCGTTCGCGGAGCTGCGCCCGCGCGTGGTCTGGGACCGCGTCACCGGCGAGATCACCGGCCGCCCCGGCGCGCAGCGCCTCGCCGTCACCTCCGGCGGCACGATCCCCGACCGCGGCCTCTTCGGCGTCTTCCTCGCCGGCGCCGACCCGAAGAAGGGCGGCGGCCGGGTCGGCGAGCTCGACGAGGAGATGGTCTACGAGTCCCGCGTCGGCGACGTCTTCACGCTGGGCACGAGTTCGTGGCGCATCGAGGACATCACCCGCGACCGCGTCCTGGTCTCCCCGGCCCCGGGCGTGCCGGGACGGCTGCCCTTCTGGAAGGGCGACCAGCTGGGCCGTCCGCTGGAACTGGGCCGGGCCGTGGGCGCGTTCCTGCGCGAGGTCGGCTCCCTGCCCAAGGACGACGCCCGGCTCCGCCTCCTTGCCGCCGGCCTGGACGCCTGGGCGGCGGACAATGTGCTCTCGTACCTGGACGAGCAGCGCGAGGCCTGCGGCCACGTCCCGGACGACCGGACGATCGTCGTCGAGCGCTTCCGCGACGAGCTGGGCGACTGGCGCGTGGTCGTGCACTCCCCCTTCGGCGCCCAGGTGCACGCCCCCTGGGCACTCGCGCTCGGCGCCAAGCTCTCCGAGCGGTACGGCATGGACGCGCAGGTCATGCACGCCGACGACGGCATCGTCCTGCGCCTGCCGGACGCCGACCTGATGGGCCTGGACCTGCTGGACCAGGACCCGGTGAAGATGGGCCGCGAGTACGACGCCGAGCAGGCTCCTGTGGGTGCCGCCGACGTCGTCTTCGACAAGGGCGAGGTCGACCAGGTCGTCACCGACCAGGTGGGCAGCTCGGCCCTGTTCGCCTCCCGGTTCCGCGAGTGCGCCGCCCGCGCGCTGCTGCTGCCGCGCCGCAACCCGGGCAAGCGCACCCCGCTGTGGCAGCAGCGGCAGCGCGCCTCCCAGCTGCTCCAGGTGGCGAGCGAGTTCGGGTCGTTCCCGATCGTCCTGGAGGCGGTCCGCGAGTGCCTCCAGGACGTCTTCGACGTCCCCGGGCTCGTCGAGCTGATGGGCGACCTGGAGTCCCGCAAGGTGCGCCTGGTCGAGGTCACCACCCCCGAGCCGTCCCCCTTCGCGCGCTCCCTCCTCTTCGGCTACGTCGCCCAGTTCCTGTACGAGGGCGACTCCCCGCTCGCCGAGCGCCGCGCCGCGGCCCTGTCGCTGGACTCACGGCTGCTGGCCGAGCTGCTGGGCCAGGCGGAGCTGCGCGAGCTGCTCGACGCGGAGGTCCTGACCGAGCTGGAGCGCGAGCTCCAGTGGCTCACGGAGGACCGCCGCGTCAAGGACGCCGAAGGGGTCGCGGACCTCCTCCGCCTCCTCGGCCCGCTCAGGGACGCGGAGCTGGCCGAGCGGGGCGCCGAGCCGCAGTGGGCCCAGGAGCTGGCCGGTGCCCGCCGCGCCATCCGGGTCCGCGTCGCCGGCGCCTACCACTGGGCGGCGATCGAGGACGCGGGCCGCCTGCGCGACGCGCTGGGCACGGCCCTGCCGGTCGGCGTCCCGGAGGCTTTCACGGAGCCGGTCAAGGACCCGCTCGGCGACCTCCTCGCGCGCTACGCCCGCACCCACGGCCCGTTCACCTCGGCCACGGCAGCGGCCCGCTTCGGCCTGGGCGTCGCCGTCACCGAGGGCGCCCTCCAGCGGCTCGCCGCGGCCGGCCGGATCGTCCAGGGCGAGTTCCACCCGGCCGGGATCGGCCAGGAGTGGTGCGACGCGGCCGTGCTGCGCCGCCTGCGCCGCCGCTCCCTGGCCGCCCTGCGGCACGAACTGGAACCGGTGCCGCCGGCCGCCCTCGCCCAGTTCCTCCCCCAGTGGCAGCACATCGGCAAGGGACACTCCCTGCGCGGCATCGACGGACTGGTGCGCGCCATCGAGCAACTGCAGGGCGCGTCCGTGCCCGCCTCCGCCCTGGAGAAGCTCGTCCTGCCCTCCCGGGTCGTGAACTACACGCCCGCGATGCTGGACGAGCTCACCGCCGCCGGAGAGGTGGTCTGGGCCGGGGCGGGCTCCCTCCCCGGCAAGGACGGCTGGGTCTCCCTCTACCTGGCGGACGCGGCGCCGCTGCTCCTGCCGCCCCCGCATCCCCTGGAGCTGACCGCCCTCCACCAGTCCGTCCTGGACACGCTCTCCGGGGGCTACGGCCTGTTCTTCCGCCAGATCGCCGACCAGGTCCGCGCCACCACTCACCCGGACGCCACGGATCCCCAGCTGGCCGACGCCCTGTGGGACCTGGCCTGGTCGGGACGCCTGACGAACGACACGCTCTCCCCCATGCGCTCCCTGCTCGGCTCGGGCCGTACGGCAGGTTCCACGGCCCACCGCGCCAAGCGCGCCGTCCCGCGCGGCCGCTACGGCTCCCTGACGGCCGCGGCCCGCCCGGCGTCCCGCTCCGGCCCGCCGACCGTCGCCGGCCGCTGGTCCCTGCTCCCGGCCCACGAGCCGGACCCGACGGTCCGGGCGCACGCCCTCGCCCGCACCCTCCTCGACCGGCACGGCGTAGTCACCAGGGGCGCGGTCGCGGCGGAGGGCGTCGAGGGCGGCTTCTCGGCGACGTACCGCGTCCTGTCGGCCTTCGAGGAGAGCGGCCAGGCCCGCCGCGGCTATGTGGTGGAGGGCCTCGGCGCGGCGCAGTTCGCGATGGACGGCGCCGTGGACCGCCTGCGCGCGGTGTCCAACGCCCGCGACCGCGGCGAGGACCTGCCCGGCCCCCCTCCGGTTCCCGACCCCGACCCGTTCCCGGCTCACGACTTCGCCGACCCGGACGACTCGGCCCCCTCCACCGACCACACCGACGACCCGCGCCACGACGGCTTCCCCGGTCCGGGCTCCTCCTACGACACTCCCAGGCCGTCCCCGGGCGAGTGGATCTCGCCCCGCGACTACGCCCCGCAGGGCACCCCGTCCTGGCAGAACGGCGGACGCGCGGGCTACGACGGGTTCCCGGGCCGCCGTACCCGCCCGGACGCCGCCTCCCGGGCCGTCGTCCTCGCCGCCGCCGACCCGGCGAACGCGTACGGCGCCGCCCTGCCCTGGCCCGAGCCCCCGACCGGCGCCGGGCACAAGCCGGGCCGCAAGGCGGGCTCCCTGGTGGTGCTGGTCGACGGAGAGCTGACGCTCTACATGGAGCGCGGCGGCAAGACCCTGCTCGCCTGGGCCGCCGACCCGGACGGCGACCCCGCCGACGACCCCCGCCTGACCGCAGCCGCGGAGGCACTCGCCGCAGCCGCCCGCGCGGGCTCCCTCGGCACGGTCACGGTGGAGCGCGTCAACGGCGCCCAGGCCCTGACCTCCCCCATCGGCACCCTCCTGGAAGGAGCGGGCTTCATCGCGACACCCCGAGGGCTCCGCCTGCGCGCCTGACGGCCGCACCGCCCACCGGGCGCCCCGGCCGGCCACCCGGCCCCCGTGCCACCCTTGACCCATGCCCGAAGGAGACACGGTCTGGCAGACCGCGAGACGGCTGCACAGCGCCCTCGCGGGCAAGGTGCTGACCCGCAGCGACCTCCGGGTGCCCCGCTTGGCCACGGCCGATCTCACGGGCCGTGCGGTCCTCGACGTCACCCCGCGCGGCAAGCACCTCCTGACCCGTGTCGAGGGCGGCCTGACCCTCCACTCCCACCTGCGGATGGACGGCTCATGGAAGGTGTACGACACCGGCCGGCGCTGGACCGGCGGGCCCGGCCACCAGATCCGCGCGATCCTCGGCACCGCCGACCGCACGGCCGTCGGCTACCGCCTCCCCGTCCTGGAACTCCTGCGCACCACCGACGAGCACCGCGCCGTCGGCCACCTCGGCCCCGACCTCCTGGGCCCGGACTGGGACCCCGACCGGGCCCTCGCCAACCTCCTCCAGGACCCCGCCCGCCCCCTCGGCGAGGCCCTGCTCGACCAGCGCAACCTCGCCGGCATCGGCAATGTCTACAAGAGCGAGCTCTGCTTCCTGCGCAGCACGACGGGCCGCCGCGGCCAGGACCTCTTCGTGTACGGCCGGGCACCCCGCCCCTGCCTGCGCTGCCGCACCTCCGTCCGCGTCGCCGACCAGGGCGACGGCTCCCGCGAACGCCCCACCTACTGGTGCCCCACCTGCCAGCCGGGCCCCGCCCCGGCCAGACGGATCCGACCCTAGTAATTGACGACCCGTCAGAAACGCTCGTACGGTCACCCCATGCCCGTCACGGCGTACGACCTCAGCGGCCGGACCGCGTTCGTCACCGGCGCCGCGAGCGGTATCGGCCGCGCCTCGGCGCTCCTGCTCGCCGAGGCGGGCGCGACCGTGCACTGCGCGGACCGCGACACCGAGGGCCTGCACGAGACGGCGACGCTGATCAAGGCCGCCGGAGGCACCGCCCGCACCCACGCCCTCGACGTCACCGACCGCTCCCGGCTGAGGCAGGCCATCACCTCCTGCGCACGCCTGGAGGTCCTGGCCGCGATCGCCGGCATCATGCACAGCAGCCCCGTGCTGGAGACCCGGGACGAGGACCTCGACCGCGTGCTGAACGTCAACTTCAAGGGAGTGCTGTACGCCTGCCAGGAGGCGGCCCGTCTGATGATCGCCCTCGGCACCCGGGGCAGCATCGTCACCATGGCCTCGGGCGCCGTCGACACCGGCGGCCCCGGACTGCTCTGCTACGGCGCGGCCAAGGCGGCGGTCGTCCAGCTGACGAAGACCCTCGCGACCGAGGTCGGCCGGCACGGCATCCGTGTCAACGCGGTCGCACCGGGCTGGATCCGTACGCCGATGACCGACCGCCACGACAGCGAGGCCCAGGCACGCACGGAGTCCGTCATGGCCCGCAGGTCACCCCTGGGCCGGGTCGGCGAACCCGAGGACATCGCCCACGCGGTCCTGCACCTGGCATCCGACGCCTCGGCCTTCACGACGGGTCAGATCATCCGCCCCAACGGAGGCGTGGCCATGCCGTGGTAGATCACGCCCCGCCGCTCGCCCACCGATGGCCGCTCACCCTCGCCGCGACACCGCACCCCGGTCCCCCAGGGGCATACCCCGGCCCCCGACACCCCAGAGCCTGCGCCACCGCCCCGAACCGACCGCCCCCTTGGCCCGCCCCTTCGCCACGCAATGCACCGGCAGCACGCTCAGCCCCCACCCCCCGGCCGCGACCGCCGCCTCCAGCGCCCCCGCACCGGGCACGACCGCCAGCCGGAGCACGGCCCACCACCACAGCACCCCCAGCCCGAGCACGGCCCCGCGGACACCCCAGCTCCAGGCCCCCCAGCGCGCTATCCCCGCCATGGCCGCCACCTCCGGCCCGACGCTATTCGGCCACCCGGGGCCGCGGGCAGGGCGCACCACGGGCACACAGGCGCACCGCGCACCCCTCCACGCCGAGCGGTGAAGCCCCCGGCCGACCCCTCGCCCGTTGCCGCGCCCGCTCCGGTCACCCGTTCTCGGCCTGGAACATCCAGTGATGCTTCTCCAGGTCCGCGGTGATCCCGATGAAGATGTCCTGGCTCACCGGGTCCGGCTCCCCGGTCGCAGCGACCCGCTCCCGCATCCGCGTGATCACGGCACCCAGCGCCTCGACGAGCGTCCCCACGGCGGTCGTGTCGTCGACCCACCCCTCGGGGGTCACGCCGATCCCGCTGCCGACGGCGACCGTCGCGGCCCGCCCGTCCGGCGGGATCCCGAGCGCGGCGGCGCGCTCCGCCACGGTGTCGGAGTACTTCCGCGCGGTGTCGACGACCTCGTCGAGCTGGAGGTGCACGGAACGGAAGCGCGGCCCCACCACGTTCCAGTGGATCTGCTTCGCCACCAGGGCGAGGTCCACGAGATCGACGAGGGCACCTTGCAGCGCCTCGGACACGGTCTTCAGGCTCGCGTCCGACAACGGGCTCTTCACGACGTACATCCGCACCTCCGTGGGCTGCCCCCCGCCATCCCCTCAACGATGACGGCCGCACGCCACACCGGCAAACGCAAATAAGCCAGACATAGCGCCGCCAGGCATCCCGCAGGCAAGCGAAAACCCCGACCGACACCCCTCCGGATCTCCCGGAGAACCCCGGCCGGGGCCTCACCACGTCTCGGTGCCTGGTCAGCACCGCTCGTTCATGCCGCGCACGCGCGAAGCGTCACGCGGCGACGACGTCCACCGCCTCGGCGGGCGCCTTGATGGTCACCCGTTCCGGTGGCACACCGGTCACCGAAACGGAGCCCAGCATCGGTCGAACCGGCGTGGGCACAGGCTCGCTGGGGGTGGCCGCAGCAGACTGGGCCAGCTCCGCGAGGGCGAGTTCGTCGCTCACTTCCCGCATGAGCTCGGACATCCGTACGTCCAGCGCGTCGCAGATGGCGGAGAGCAGCTCAGAGGAAGCCTCCTTCTGCCCCCGCTCCACCTCGGAGAGATAGCCGAGTGAGACTCGGGCGGACGAGGAGACTTCGCGCAGAGTACGGCCCTGGCGCTGGCGCTGCCGACGCAGCACGTCACCCAGCAGGCGACGGAGCAGAATCATCGGTGGCTCCCTCCTCGGACCGCGTAGCCGCATCCATTACGCCCCACCGTACCGCCTTGCGCCGCGGCCGTGCGGGGAGCGATGTCGTGTTCACTCAGGGCTGCAAACATCAAAACCCCCCGTTCCGTTCCGTATCCTGTGCCCGCTCATTCCCAGTCTGTTCGCTCGCAAGCTCCTTCAGGAGCAGTGCGAGTACGCTCCGTACACTCTCTCTACGAATTTCCGCGCGGTCGCCGTTCAACCGCAGACCCTCCACTTTTCCGCCGCCGGCAGAACCGGAATCGGTCCCGACAGGTCCGTCCACGGCCACGAAGACCGTCCCGACGGCCTGTCCGTCCTGCGGATCGGGACCCGCGACACCGGTCGTCGCGATGCCCCAGTCGGTGCCGAGCGCCGTGCGGACGCCGACCGCCATCTGGGCCGCGACCTGCGGATCCACCGCTCCACGTGACGTCAGCAAGGTGGCGTCGACGCCCAGCAGGTCATGCTTCAGTTCGGTGGCATAGGCGGTCACCGAGCCCCGGAAGACCTTGGACGCCCCGGGGACGGATGTGATCTCCGCCGCAACGAGGCCACCGGTCAACGACTCCGCGACGGCGAGCGTCTCGCCCTTCACCGTGAGTAGTCGCACCACGTCGGTGGCCGTGGAACTCACGCTTCCTTCTCCTCCAACGCGGCCTTGCGCTCGGCGATTCCCCGCCTGCGCAGCACAATGGCCTGTTTCACATAGTCGAGCCCGGTCACCACGGTCAGCACGACCGCCGCGGCCATCACCCACCATCTCAGGGTCGCCAGCCACCCCGTCAGCGCCAGCACATACATGCCGACGGCCACGCCCTGGGTGAGGGTCTTGAGCTTGCCGCCGCGGCTGGCGGGGATGACGCCGTACCGAATGACGAGAAAACGCAGCAGGGTGATCCCGAGTTCCCGCCCGAGGATGACGCCGGTCACCCACCACGGCAGATCGCCGAGCGCGGACAGACAGATCAGCGCCGCGCCCATGATCGCCTTGTCGGCGATGGGGTCGGCGATCTTCCCGAAGTCCGTGACCAGGTTGTACGTGCGCGCCAGATGACCGTCGAAGAGGTCGGTGATCATGGCGATGGCGAAGGCCGCCCAGGCGAGGGCCCGCCACGCCGGGTCGTATCCGCCGTCGGCGAGCATCAGCGCGACGAAGGCCGGTACGAGGACCAGCCGGAGCATGGTCAGGAGGTTGGCGATGTTCCAGACACTGGCCTGGTTGACGGCCGCTGCCGCCAGCTTCCCGCCCCGCGCCGGCCTGTCCTCGCCCTGCGCGCCGTCGGCGGCGGTCTCCGAGACCCCACCGACGGAAGCCCCGGCGCCATCCGCACCGGGCACCTCGCCGGGCGATACGCCGTGGCCCGCCTCGGAGGACGCGCCCTGCCCGGCACCGGTCGGCCCGCCCTCGGCCGACCGCGCGACCGCACGCCCGGCCGCCGCCCCGGGAACCTTCCCCGCGGCCGCTGCGGCCGCACCGGCCGCGGCCCTCCTCGCGCCGGAGGGGCCTCCCGCCGCAGTTGCCGGGACACCGGTCATCTGCCCGCCTCCTCACTCCACGCAGGCGACCCGAACGAGCTCTGAAGCGGCTCGGCCACCAGGTCGACACCCTCCGTACCGACCACCTTCGCCTCGACCATACGGCCGACGCGCAGGCCGGCGCCGCTCGTGAGCAGCACCTGGCCGTCCGTCTCGGGCGCCTGGTGCGCCGCGCGGCCGTAGACGCCGTCCTCCTCGACGGACTCGACGAGGACGTGCACGGTCTGGCCGACCCGCTCCTCGGCGCGCTGCGAGACGAGCTCCTCCGCGAGCCGCGAGACGCGGGCCAACCGCTCGGCGACGACGTCCTCGTCGAGCTTGTTGTCGTAGGTCGCCGCCTCGGTGCCCTCCTCGTCGGAGTAGCCGAAGACGCCGATGGCGTCCAGCCGCGCGCCGTTCAGGAAGCGCTCCAGTTCGGCGAGGTCGGCCTCGCTCTCGCCGGGGAAGCCGACGATGAAGTTGGAGCGCACGCCGGCCTCGGGCGCCTTGCCGCGGATGGTGTCGAGCAGTTCCAGGAACCGGTCGGTGTCACCGAAGCGGCGCATCGCGCGCAGCACGCCGGGCGCGGAGTGCTGGAAGGACAGGTCGAAGTAGGGCGCGACCTTCGGGGTGGAGGTCAGGACGTCGATGAGGCCGGGCCGCATCTCAGCCGGCTGGAGGTAGCTGACGCGCACCCGCTCGATGCCGTCCACCTCGGCGAGCTCGGGCAGCAGCGACTCCAGCAGGCGGATGTCGCCCAGGTCCTTGCCGTAGGAGGTGTTGTTCTCGGAGACCAGCATGATCTCCTTCACGCCCTGTTCGGCGAGCCAGCGCGTCTCGTTCAGCACGTCGCTCGGGCGGCGCGAGATGAAGGAGCCGCGGAAGGACGGGATGGCGCAGAAGGAGCAGCGCCGGTCGCAGCCGGAGGCGAGCTTCACGGAGGCGACCGGGGAGCCGTCCAGCCGGCGGCGCAGGGGCGCGCGGGGGCCGGAGGCCGGAGCGAGGCCCTCCGGAAGGTCGGCGGGGGCGTGCCCGGGCAGCGCGACGCCGGTGGCCGACTCCTGCCGCTCGGCCGGGCTGATCGGCAGCAGCTTGCGCCGGTCGCGGGGGGTGTGCGCGGCGTGGATGCCGCCGTTCAGGATGGTCTGGAGGCGGTCGGAGATGTCCGCGTAGTCGTCGAAGCCGAGCACGCCGTCGGCCTCGGGGAGGGCCTCGGCGAGTTCCTTGCCGTACCGCTCGGCCATGCAGCCCACCGCCACGACGGCCCGGGTTCTGCCGTGTCCCTTGAGGTCGTTCGCCTCCAGGAGGGCGTCGACCGAGTCCTTCTTGGCGGCCTCGACGAAGCCGCAGGTGTTCACGACGGCGACGTCCGCGGCCTCGGCGTCCTCGACGAGCTGCCAGCCGTCCGCCTCCAAACGGCCTGCGAGCTCCTCCGAGTCCACCTCGTTACGGGCGCAGCCAAGGGTGACGAGTGCGACGGTACGGCGTTCAGGCATGGGCTCAAGACTACTTCGTCCCGCTGACACCCCACGTCGACGGGGTTGGCCGATCATGGCCAACCCCGTACGTCCTGCACCCCTTCGGGCCGGTTACCCGGCCTCGGGGTCGCCCTTGGTGTACGTCAGACGTTCGACGGAGCCGGGCTGGAAGTCGTCCTCGATCTTCTTGCCGTTGACGAAGAGGTCGATCGCGCCGGCGTCCCCGAGGACCAGATGGATCTTGGAGCTGTCCTGGAAGGTCTTGGAGTCGCCCTGCTTGAGGACTCCGTCGAAGAGCATCCGGCCGTTGTGGTCCCTGGCGGCGATCCAGCTGCGGCCGTCGGCGGCGGCCACCTGGACCGTCACCTTGTCCTGCGGCGCGGCCGCGATGGCGCTGTCCGAGGCGTCGGGCTTGGGGTCGGCGGGCTTCTTGGTCTTGGTGGTCGGGGAGGCGGAGTCGCTGGGCGTGGAGCCCTCGGCCACGTTCGCCTCGCCGGTGCCGCTGTCGTCGCCGCCCTGGAACATGGTGAAGCCGACGAAGCCGATCACGGCGACGATCGCGGCGACCATGGCCGCGGTCCAGTTGGGCCCCCGCCGCTCCGGACGGATGCGTTCCGCCTCGAAGAGGGGGGCTGCCGGGGTGGGTGCGGGGCGCCCGCCGTGCTCTTCGCCGTACTGGGCGAGCAGCGGTGCGGGGTCGAGGTGGACGGCCTTGGCCAGGGTCCTGATGTGTCCGCGGGCGTACACGTCCCCACCGCAGGCGGTGAAGTCGTCCGCCTCGATGGCGTGCACGATGTTCATGCGGACCCGGGTGGCGCTACTGACGTCGTCGACCGTCAGCCCGGCGGCGATACGAGCCTGCTGCAGGGCACGGCCGATGGAGGGGCGGGCTTCCTCGCGGTCTTCTTCGACGCGCTCGTCTTCGAACGGACGCTCGTCTTCAGGGGAGTTGCCGATGGACACGGGGGCGCCTTTCGAGCGTGTAGCCGCCTGTGCTGGAGGTTCAGTCTAGGGGGGGTGCAAAAGGGTGGGGCAACCGGGCGGTGGCACTTTGTACGCCATCGGAATGGCCCGACATCCCGATGGTGGAGTCGCTGCTTTTCGCTTCCCTCAACTTGACGTACGCCGAAGGGAAACGGTTGCTCAATGATCCCTTACGGGTGAGTCACGATCCGGACACCCGATTGCCGTACACCGCCCCGCGTGGCGACCATCGTGTCCCGCTTCCCTACCCTTCAGACTCCCCGCGGATCAGGGCGAGCACGCCGTCCAGCTCGTCAGGTTTCACAAGAACGTCACGAGCCTTCGAACCCTCGCTCGGCCCGACGATGTTCCGGGACTCCATGAGGTCCATCAGCCGCCCGGCCTTGGCGAAGCCGACGCGCAGTTTGCGCTGGAGCATGGACGTCGAACCGAACTGCGTGGAGACGACCAGTTCGGCCGCCTGGCACAGCAGGTCGAGGTCGTCGCCGATGTCCTCGTCGATCTCCTTCTTCTGCTTGGTGCCGACGACGACGTCGTCCCGGAAGACGGGCGTCATCTGCTCCTTGCAGTGCCGCACGACGCCCGCGATCTCCTCCTCGGTGACGAACGCGCCCTGCATACGGGTGGGCTTGTTGGCCCCCATGGGCAGGAACAGCCCGTCGCCCTTGCCGATGAGCTTCTCGGCGCCCGGCTGGTCGAGGATGACCCGCGAGTCGGCCAGCGAGGAGGTGGCGAACGCCAGCCGGGAGGGCACGTTCGCCTTGATCAGGCCGGTGACGACGTCGACGGAGGGCCGCTGCGTGGCGAGCACCAGGTGGATGCCGGCCGCCCGCGCGAGCTGCGTGATGCGCACGATCGCGTCCTCGACGTCCCGCGGCGCCACCATCATCAGGTCGGCCAGCTCGTCCACGATGACCAGCAGGTACGGGTACGGCTGGAGCTCCCGCTCGCTGCCCTCGGGCGGCTTGACCTTGCCCTCGCGCACGGCCCGGTTGAAGTCGTCGATGTGCCGGTAGCCGTAGGCGGCCAGGTCGTCGTAGCGCAGGTCCATCTCGCGTACGACCCACTGGAGCGCCTCGGCGGCCCGCTTGGGGTTGGTGATGATCGGCGTGATCAGGTGCGGGATGCCCTCGTAGGCCGTCAGCTCGACCCGCTTGGGGTCGACGAGGATCATCCGGACGTCCTCGGGGGTCGCCCGCATCATGATCGAGGTGATCAGGCAGTTGATGCAGGACGACTTGCCGGAGCCGGTGGCGCCGGCGACCAGCATGTGCGGCATCTTCGCCAGCGAGTGCATGACGTAGCCGCCCTCGACGTCCTTGCCGAAGGCGACCAGCATCGGGTCGTCGTCCTCCGCGGACTCCGCGAGCCGCAGTACGTCACCGAGGTTGACCATCTCCCGGTCGGTGTTCGGGATCTCGATGCCGACCGCGGACTTGCCGGGGATCGGGCTGATGATCCGCACGTCCGGGCTGGCGACGGCGTAGGCGATGTTCTTGGCCAGCGCGGTGATCCGCTCGACCTTGACGGCGGGGCCGAGCTCGATCTCGTAGCGCGTGACCGTCGGCCCGCGGGTGAAGCCGGTGACGGTGGCGTCCACCTTGAACTCGGTGAAGACGTTGGTCAGCGCGGCGACTATGGCGTCGTTGGCGGCGCTGCGGGCCTTGCCGGGGCCGCCGCGCTCCAGCAGGTCGAGCGAGGGCAGGGCGTACGTGATGTCGCCGGACAGCTGGAGCTGCTCGGCGCGCGGGGGCAGGTCGCGGGGCTCGGAGGGCGGGGTCTTGGTGAGGTCGCGGACGCCCGCCCTGGGCTTCTGCGGCTCGGGCTTGTCCTGCTGCGGCTTGTCCTGCTGGGGCCGGGCGGCCGGGACGGGCGTCGGCGTGGTCGGCTCCTGGTCGCCCACCCGCACGCCCTGGGTGAGGTCGGCGACGATCGGCGAGGGCGGCATCCCGTGCAGCACGGCACCGTCGAGCGCCGCGGCGGCCGCCGCGGCGACGTCCACGGCGTCCCTGGGCCGGTCCATGTCGGGCTGCGGCACGGCCGAGCGCCGGGGACGGCCACGGCGCCGCTGGAGGGCCTCCTGCTCGGCGCTGTCGGGGTCGTACGCCGCGGGCGCCGGCGCACGCCTGCCGCGCGGGCGCGCGGGCAGCGCCTCGCGCCACTGCTCCTCGTACCGCTCGTCGTCCTCGGCGAAGCCGTACTCGTCCTCGGCCGGGTCGCGGACGATTCCGAGCCGCACCCCGAGCAGCCGTAGCCGCTGGGGGATGGCGTTGACCGGCGTGGCCGTGACGACCAGCAGCCCGAAGATCGTCAGCAGCACGAGCAGCGGTACGGCGAGCACGTCGCCCATGGCGTACGACAGCGGGGTCGCCATGGCCCAGCCGATGAGGCCGCCGGCGTCCCTTATGGCCTGCATGCCGTCGCCGCGGGCGGGCGAGCCGCACGCGATGTGCACCTGGCCGAGCACGCCGATGACGAGCGCGGACAGGCCGATGACGATGCGCCCGTTGGCCTCGGGCTGCTCCGGGTGGCGGATGAACCGGACGGCGATGACGGCGAGCAGGATCGGCACGAGCAGGTCGAGCCGGCCGAAGGCGCCGGTCACCAGGATCTCGACCAGATCGCCGACGGGGCCCTTCAAGTCGGCCCAGGTGCCCGCGGCGACGATCAGCGCGATGCCGAGCAGCAGCAGCGCGATGCCGTCCTTGCGGTGCGCCGGGTCGAGGTTCTTGGCGCCCTGCCCTATGCCGCGGAACACGGCGCCGACCGCGTGCGCGACGCCGAGCCACAGGGCGCGCACGAGCCGGTAGATGCCTCCGGTCGGGCTGGGTGCCGGTTTGGGCGCGGGCTTCTTCGCCGCGGCCTTCTTGGCGGGCGCCTTCTTCGCGGGAGCCTTCTTGGCAGCGGCCTTCTTCGCCGGAGCCTTCGCTGCAGCGGCCGCCTTCTTCGCGGGCGACTTCCTGGCTGCGGAGGGACGTGAGGCCATGGGTGTGAGGTTACCGGTGGAGACGACAGGGGACACGTGTGCCTACGGCTTCACCCGTTCGTGTCGCTCCGGGAGAGGCACGAAACTGACGCGCGCTCACGGGCGGGCAACCCCGCCTGCCCGGGCGTCAGTTCTGCGAGGACACCGAAGAGGTGCTCCCGGTGCCCGGCTCCAGCGCGTCCAGCGCCCGCCGCAACCCCGTGAGCTTGCGCTCCAGATGAGCCGCCGTGGCCACCGCGGCGGCGTCCGTCGACTCGTCGTTGAGCTGCTTGGTCAGTGCTTCGGCCTGCTCCTCTACGGCGGCGAGCCGCGCGGAGAGCTCGGCGAGCAGCCCGGCCGGCTCCTTGGCCTCGCCGCCCGCGTCCTTGCCGTTGCCCTCCAACTGGAGCCGCAGCAGCGACGCCTGCTCGCGGAGCTGGCAGTTCTTCATGTACAGCTCGACGAAGACGGAGACCTTCGCGCGCAGCACCCACGGGTCGAACGGCTTGGAGATGTAGTCGACCGCGCCCGCCGCATAACCCCGGAAGGTGTGGTGCGGGCCGTGGTTGATCGCCGTGAGGAAGATGATCGGGATGTCCCGGGTCCGCTCCCGCCGCTTGATGTGCGCGGCTGTCTCGAAACCGTCCATCCCCGGCATCTGGACGTCCAGCAGGATGACCGCGAAGTCGTCCGTGAGCAGCGCTTTGAGCGCTTCCTCCCCGGACGATGCCCGCACCAGCGTCTGATCGAGCGCAGAGAGGATCGCCTCCAGCGCCAGCAGATTCTCCGGCCGGTCATCGACCAGGAGGATCTTGGCCTTCTGCACCATGGCCCGCCCTCCTCGCCCCGGCGTGGGGCCTCCCCTGTCCGCAGGACCTGAGGTTGCACCGGTGGGTGCCGCCCCAGGGGACGACTCCCTTGCGCCGCCCGTCCTTGTGCCGGTCATCGTAGCCGCACCCCGCCCGTCGCCACACCCTGTCACCGCGATGTCACTGTGCACGTAGCAGAAACGCAGCAGGAGACCAGAAGGTTCCCCAGATCTCGTACTTCTACACGACTATGCGCACACCGAGTCAGCAACTCCGCGTGAACACCGAACCTTCCCGCCACGGTTGCGTAAGAGCCCAACGTTCCCCTCATTCCCCTCGCATCCACTGGTCCATGACCGTCAGCAGGTGATCGGGGTCGACCGGCTTGGTGACGTAGTCGGAGGCGCCCGACTCGATCGCCTTCTCCCGGTCGCCCTTCATCGCCTTCGCCGTGAGGGCGATGATCGGCAGTCCGGCGAACTGCGGCATCCTGCGGATCGCCGTGGTCGTCGCGTACCCGTCCATCTCGGGCATCATGATGTCCATCAGGACGACCGCCACGTCGTCGTGCTGCTCCAGGACCTCGATGCCCTCACGGCCGTTCTCGGCGTACAGCACCGACAGGCCGTGCTGCTCCAGGACGCTGGTCAGCGCGAAGACGTTGCGGATGTCGTCGTCCACGATCAGGACCTTCTGGCCGCCGAACCGGATACCCCGCTGCGGCTTCGGCGTCGTCTCGTGCTCCGCCGGCGCCGTCCACTGCTCCGGCTGCACCGGGCGTGCCTCCAGCTCGGGCATCCTGCGGCGCCGCCGGAACAGGGCGGCCGGCCCGTTCTGCGTGTCGCGGTACGACTTCACCTCGGCCGGCGTCTCGACCTCGACCTCCGAGAGCTCGGACAGGTCGGACGTCGACGCCACCAGGTCACCGGCCTCCAGGACGGGCAGCTGCTGCTGGTAGCCCTGCGGCGGCAGTTCACTGGGGTGCAGCGGCAGGTACAGCGTGAACGTCGAGCCGCGGCCCGGCTCGCTCTGTGCGTGGATCTCACCGCCGAGCAGCTGGGCGATCTCCCGCGAGATGGACAGCCCGAGGCCCGTGCCGCCGTACTTGCGGCTGGTCGTGCCGTCGGCCTGCTTGAAGGCCTCGAAGATCACCCGCATCTTGCTCGACGCGATGCCGATCCCGGTGTCGGTCACGGAGAACGCGATCAGCTCGGCTTCCGGGTCGGTCAGCGACCCGGTCTCCAGCAGCTGCTCCCGGATCTTCTGCGGCACGTCGTCCCGCGCCGGCCTGATGACCAGCTCCACCGAGCCCGAGTCGGTGAACTTCACCGCGTTGGACAGCAGGTTGCGCAGCACCTGGAGCAGCCGCTGCTCGTCGGTGTGCAGCGTGGCGGGCAGCTCCGGCGAGACCCGCACGGACAGGTCCAGGCCCTTCTCCGCGGTCAGCGGCCGGAAGGTGGCCTCGACGTAGTCCACGAGCTGGACGAGCGCGATCCGCGTCGGGGAGACGTCCATCTTGCCCGCCTCGACCTTCGACAGGTCGAGGATGTCGTTGATGAGCTGGAGCAGGTCGGAACCGGCCCCGTGGATGGTCTCGGCGAACTCGACCTGCTTCGGGGAGAGGTTCCCCTCCGCGTTGTCGGCGAGCAGCTTGGCCAGGATCAGCAGCGAGTTCAGCGGCGTCCGCAGCTCGTGCGACATGTTCGCCAGGAACTCGCTCTTGTAGCGCATCGAGACCGCGAGCTGCTCGGCGCGCTCCTCCAGGACCTGCCGCGCCTCCTCGATCTCGGTGTTCTTCACCTCGATGTCGCGGTTCTGCTGGGCCAGCAGCTCGGCCTTCTCCTCCAGTTCGGCGTTGGACGCCTGGAGGGCCTTCTGCCGCTGCTCCAACTCGGCGGAGCGCTCGCGCAGTTGCTCGGTCAGCTCCTGCGACTGCGCCAGCAGCCGCTCGGTCTTGGTGTTGACGGAGATGGTGTTGACGCTGGTGGCGATCATCTCCGCTATCTGGTTCAGGAAGTCCTTCTGGATCTGCGTGAACGGCGTGAAGGACGCCAGCTCGATGACGCCGAGCACCTTCCCCTCGAACAGCACCGGCAGCACGATCACCTGCGCGGGCGGCGCCTCACCGAGCCCCGAGGAGATCTTCAGGTAGCCGCTGGGCGCGTTCTCCACGAGGATCGTGCGCTTCTCCGTCGCGGCCGTCCCGATCAGCGCCTCACCGGGCTGGAACGACGTCGGCATGGAGCCCATCGAGTAGCCGTACGAGCCCAGCATGCGCAGCTCGTACTGGTCCTCGTCCGAGGCGTTCATGTCCTCGCCGTCCACGAGTGGCATGGCGAGGAAGAACGCGCCGTGCTGCGCCGAGACCACCGGCGTCAGCTCGCTCATGATCAGCGAGGCCACGTCCTCCAGGTCCCGGCGGCCCTGCATCAGCGCGGAGATCCGGGCCAGGTTGCCCTTGAGCCAGTCCTGCTCCTTGTTGGCGATCGTGGTGTCGCGCAGGTTGGCGATCATCTTGTTGATGTAGTCCTGGAGCTCCTGGATCTCCCCGGACGCGTCCACGTCGATCTTCAGGTTCAGATCGCCCCGGGTCACCGCGGTGGCCACGCGCGCGATGGCACGCACCTGCCGGGTCAGGTTCCCGGCCATCTCGTTCACGGACTCCGTCAGGTCGCGCCAGGTGCCGTCGACGTCACGCACGCGTGCCTGGCCGCCGAGCTGTCCTTCCGTACCCACCTCGCGGGCGACCCGAGTGACCTCCTCGGCGAAGGAGGACAGCTGGTCGACCATCGTGTTGATGGTCGTCTTCAGCTCCAGGATCTCCCCGCGCGCGTCGATGTCGATCTTCTTCGTCAGATCGCCCTTGGCGATGGCCGTGGTCACCATGGCGATGTTGCGCACCTGACCGGTCAGGTTGGACGCCATCTGGTTCACGGACTCGGTCAGGTCCTTCCACGTACCGGCCACACCGGGTACGTGCGCCTGCCCGCCGAGGATGCCGTCCGTGCCCACCTCACGGGCCACCTTGGTGACCTGCTCGGCGAACGAACTCAGCGTCTTCACCATCGTGTTGATGGTGTCGGCGAGCTGCGCGACCTCACCGCGCGCCTCGATCGTCACCTGCCGCGTCAGGTCACCGTTGGCGACCGCCGCCGACACCTGGGAGATGTTCCGCACCTGAGTGGTGAGGTTCTTGGCCATCAGGTTGACGTTGTCGCTCAGGTCCTTCCAGATGCCCGTGACACCCGGCACGTGCGCCTGGCCGCCCAGGATGCCCTCGGTGCCCACCTCACGGGCCACCCGGGTCACCTGCTCGGCGAAGGACGACAGCTGGTCCACCATCGTGTTGACGGTCGTGACGAGCTCCAGGATCTCGCCCTTGGCGTCGACGGTGATCTTCTTCGACAGATCACCCCGGGCGACCGCCGTCGTGACCTCGGCGATGTTGCGCACCTGGATGGTCAGGTTGTTCGCCATGCCGTTCACGGACTGGGTGAGGTCCTTCCAGGTGCCGGAGACGCCCTGCACCTCGGCCTGACCACCCAGGATGCCCTCCGTACCCACCTCACGGGCCACACGCGTGACCTCCTGGGCGAACGACGACAGCTGGTCCACCATCGTGTTCAGGGTGTTCTTCAGCTCCAGGATCTCGCCGCGCGCGTCCACGGTGATCTTCTGGGACAGGTCACCCCGGGCCACCGCGGTCGCCACCTGGGCGATGTTGCGCACCTGCGCGGTGAGGTTCCCGGCCATGCCGTTCACGGAGTCCGTCAGGTCACGCCACACACCGGCGACCCCGGGCACCTGCGCCTGACCGCCCAGCCGGCCGTCCGTACCCACCTCGCGCGCGACCCGGGTCACCTGGTCCGCGAAGGCGGACAGCTGGTCGACCATCGTGTTGATGGTGTTCTTCAGCTCCAGGATCTCGCCGCGCGCGTCGACGTCGATCTTCTGCGACAGGTCGCCCCGGGCCACGGCCGTCGTCACCTGCGCGATGTTGCGCACCTGGGAGGTGAGGTTGCCGGCCATCGAGTTGACGGAGTCGGTGAGCTCCTTCCAGGTGCCCGACACGCCGTCCACCCGGGCCTGACCGCCGAGCCGGCCCTCCGTACCCACGTCCCGGGCCATCCGCGTCACCTGGTCGGCGAAGCTCGACAGCTGGTCCACCATCGTGTTCACGGTGTTCTTCAGCTTGAGCATCTCGCCGGAGACGTCGACCGTGACCTTCTGCGACAGGTCACCGTTGGCCACCGCCGTCGTCACCTGGGCGATGTTCCTCACCTGACCGGTGAGGTTCCGGAACGCCGTGTTGACGGAGTCCGTCAGGTCCTTCCACGTGCCGGCCGCCCCGGGCACCTGCGCCTGGCCGCCCAGCTCACCCTCGACACCGATCTCGCGTGCCACACGGGTCACTTCGGCACCGAACGCGGACAGCTGGTCCACCATCGTGTTGACGGTGTTCTTCAGCTCCAGCATCTCGCCGGCCACGTCCACGGTGACCTTCTGCGACAGGTCACCGTTGGCCACGGCCGTCGTCACGGCGGCGATGTCGCGCACCTGGGTGGTCAGGTTCCGGAAGACCGTGTTCACCGAATCGGTGAGGTCCTTCCACGTCCCCGCCGCACCCGGCACGTTCGCCTGACCGCCGAGCCGCCCCTCGGCGCCGACCTCGTTGGCCACGCGCGTGACCTCGTCCGCGAAGATCCGCAGCGTCTCGGTCATCTGGTTGATCGTGTCGGCGAGCTGTGCGACCTCACCGCGCGCCGGGACGGTCACCTTCCGGGACAGGTCACCGTTGGCGACCGCGGTCGTCACCTCCGCGATCCCGCGCACCTGGGCCGTGAGGTTCCCGGCCATGGTGTTCACGGAATCGGTGAGTTCCTTCCACACACCGTCGACCCCGGGCACCTGCGCCTGACCGCCCAGCGCGCCCTCCGTGCCCACCTCACGGGCCACCCGGGTCACCTCGGAGGAGAACGCCGAGAGCTGGTCCACCATCGTGTTGACGGTGTTCTTCAGCTCCAGCATCTCGCCGGCCACCTGAACCGTGACCTTCCGGGACAGATCACCCTTGGCGACCGCCGTCGTCACCAGCGCGATGTCCCTCACCTGGGCCGTCAGCCGGTACGCCATCGTGTTGACGGAGTCCGTGAGATCCCGCCACGAACCCGACATGCCGCGCACCCGGGCCTGCCCGCCCAGCTTGCCCTCGGTGCCCACCTCACTGGCCACCCGCGTGACCTCGTCGGTGAACGTCGACAACTGGTCGACCAGATTGTTGACGGTCCGCCCGACCTTCAGGAACTCACCCCGCAGCGGCTGGCTATTCCCGTCCGACACCTGCGTCCGCAGCTCCATACGCGGCGACAGATCACCCTCGGCCACCGCCGACAGCACCCGGCCCACCTCGGAAACCGGCCGCACCAGGTCATCCACCAGGGCGTTCGAGTTGTCGATCGCGGTCGCCCAGGAGCCCTCGCAGGCGCCCGTCTCCAGCCGCTCGGTGAGCTTGCCCTCGCGGCCCACCATCCGCCGCACCCGGGACAACTCGCCCGTCAGATGCAGATTGCGGTCGGCCACCTCGTTGAAGACCGCCGCGATCTCGGCCATCACGCCGTCGCCGGACACCGTGAGCCGCTTGCGGAAGTTCCCGTCCCGCATGGACACCAGGGCCGCCATCAGCCGGTTCAGCGCCGCCGTGTCCACCTCAGTGGTGCCGTTGCGCACTTTGCCCTGGTTCCTCGGGGACTGTCCGCCTTTCGCGCGCGTTTTCGTGCCACGCGTCGCTGCGCCAGACTCCACTGTGTCCCTCCCGCAGGGGTCGACCGTCACTCTGTGCTCGCGGTACCGCTCGGCGTACCAGTTACTACTGCGTATTCTCTGCCCTGCATACCAGGCCGGTTCCAGGGGGCTGCTGCCCGCCGTACGCCTACAGCACGCAGCCTGCCCGGACCTTCACAAGAAGCTTGCCCAGTGTTTCACCCCGGCCGAACCAGGCCATAACAGTTCGGCAGCTTCGCACATCGTCCGCACACCCTCCGGACGGAAACACTGCAGACCGGCATCCGCATGGACCGCGAAGGTAAGTAACCTTGCATCCGGCTGTCCAGCCGCGCCGGTCCGTCCGGCCTGGGCGGTGGCACGAAGACGAGCGGGCATCGGAGGGGCGGCCGCACACATGACCACCGGACTGATCCCGGGGGGACAGCCCCCGGACCCACGGCCGACGGGCGGCCTGCCGCATCAGCGGCGCGAGCCGGTCGGCCCCGCAGCCCAGCACGTCGAGAACCGGTCGAGGAGTTCTGTGATCACCGCGCGCGCGGCCGCCAGTTTCGAGCCCGTCGGGCGATCGGTCGCGAGCGCCCGCTCCTTCGTCCGCGACACCCTCCAGGGCTGGGGCTTCGCCGACATCGTCGACGACGCCGTCGTTCTCACCAGCGAACTGGTGACCAACGCCGTGGTCCACGCCGGCACCTCCGCCGACGTGCTGTGCCTGCGCAGCGACGAGGGCGTGCGCATCGAGGTCGCCGACCGCTACCCCGAGCGGGAGATCCCCCTCCAGGGCACGGCCGTCAACATGGGCAGCCCCGACCGCGAGGGCGGCCGCGGCCTCCAGCTGTGCGCGGCCCTGGCCGGCCGCTGGGGCGTCGAGTACACCCCCACCCACAAGACGGTCTGGTTCCAACTCGACCTCCCCGCGCGCGTGGTGGGCACCCGCGCGGCCGGCCCGGCTCTCCCCGCCGACCTCCTCCCGCTCGCCGACGGCCGGGTCCGCGTGGCCGTCATCCAGATCGACCGCACCGGCCACATCTCCGCCTGGAACGAGGACGCCGAGGAGCTCTTCGGCTACCCCGCCGAGCAGGTCACCGGCAAGCCCCTGACCGACCTCGCGGCCTGGCCGCACACCCCCGGCACCAGCACGGGCATCGCGGAGGCGCTCCGGCTCTCCCGCTGGGAGGGCAGCTACGGCATCCGCGACGCGGGCGGCCGCGTGACCCCCGTCTACGCCTCCCACCTGCGCGTCCGCGACACCGGCGGCGAACCGTCAACCGTGTGCCTCCTGGTACGCGACCACGAACGGGCCGTTCTTCAGACGCCCCTGCGCATCCCCGCCTCCGACACCTCCACCGGCTCCGACGGCCAGAGCACCGACCCCTTCGAGGTGTTCATCGGCTCCCCCGCCCCGGACGACCTCGACGGCCTCCTCCAGCGCACGGTCGAACGCGCCCGCGACATGCTCGACGGCGACTCGGCGTTCCTCCTGCTCGCCACGGATGACGAGACGGAACTGGAGGTCCGCGCCTCCACGGGCCTGCCCTCGGCCCGCCAACGCTTCGCCCGCGTCCCCGTCGAGGCTGGAACCGGCCGCTACGGCTCCGCCCGCATGCCGGCCGTCCACGACGACCTCACGGCCGTCCAGGGCGCCGTGCCGCTGCTGAACGGCACGGGCATGCGCTCCGTCGTCACGGTCCCCCTCAAGGTGGAGGGCCGCCTCACCGGCTCCCTGGGTGTCGCCGCCGAGGCACCCGGCAGATATTCCAACGAGGAGGCGCTGCGCCTGCAGTTCGCCGCCGACCGCATCGCCCTGGCCGTCGAGTCGGCCCGCCTGGGCGAACTGGAGCGCCTGCGCCGCGGCTCCCTGAGCTTCCTGGTGGAGGCGTCCGACCTGCTGGCCGGCACCCTCGACCGCGACCAGACGCTGGCCCTGATGGCCCAGATGACGGTCCCGACCCTGGCGACCTGGTGCGCCGTCTACACGATCGCCGACCAGGCCTCCGAGCCGTACCTGTCGTACGTCCTGCACGAGGACGAGGAACTCATCGACGGCATCAAGTCCCTGCTGTCGAAGGTCCCGCCGCCCGACCCGGTGCCCACGCCCGGCGCCCGCGTCTGGACGGCCCCCGGCGAGGTGGCCCACCAGGCGGCCCTGCGCAGTTCCATGCGCAGCCTCGGCCTCAGCGGCGGCCCGACCCGCCAGGTCACACCCGGCATCGGCCCGACCCTCGCCACGGCCTCCGCCGTCGGCGGCGAGACGGTCGTCCTCCCCCTGGTCGCCCGCAACCGCGTCATCGGCATGCTGACGCTGGGCAAGCCGACCGACGAGCACTTCCGCCAGGAGATCCTGGAACTCGCCGAGGACCTCTCCCGCCGAGCCGCCCTGGCCCTGGACAACGCCCGCCTCTACTCCGAGCGCACGGCGATCAGCCAGTCCCTCCAACGCAGCCTCCTGCCCCCGGAGCTGCCGGAGATCGAGGGCGTCGAGGTCGAGGTCATCTACCGCGCGGCCGGCGAGGGCAACGAGGTCGGCGGCGACTTCTACGACGTCTTCCCCATCCGCGACGGCGCCTACGGCTTCGCCATCGGCGACGTCTGCGGTACGGGCCCGAACGCGGCAGCGGTGACGGGCCTGGCCCGCCACGCCCTGCGCCTCCTGGCCCGCGAGGGCCTCAGCGGCCCGACGGTCCTGGAGCGCCTCAACTCCGCCATCCTCGACGAAGGCGCCCGCAGCCGCTTCCTCACCCTGCTCTACGGCGAGATGCGGCCCCAGGAGGACGGCAGCGCCGAGCTGAAGGTCGTCTGCGCCGGCCACCCGCTCCCGCTGCGCCTGCGCCAGGACGGCACGGTCGAACCGGCCGCCGAACCCCAGCCGCTCCTCGGCGTCATCGAGGACCTGGAGCTGTACGAGCAGACGGTCACCCTCGACCCGGGCGACGTCCTGCTGTGCGTCACGGACGGCGTCACCGAACGCCGCGAAGGCGCCCGCATGCTGGGCGACGACGGCCTCGCGGACGTCCTCACGACCTGCACGGGCCTCACGGCCGGCGCGGTCGCGGCCCGCATCATGCGCGCGGTGGAACGCTTCGCGTCGGACGCCCCGTCCGACGACATGGCGATCCTGGCGATGCGCGTCCCGGGCCTCCACAAGGACTAGGACATGCAAAAGGCCCCACCCGCGAGGGTGGGGCCTTTTCTGCTGGAGCCCCCAAACGGAATCGAACCGTTGACCTTCTCCTTACCATGGAGACGCTCTGCCGACTGAGCTATAGGGGCCTGTCGCTCTGCGGGTTTCCCCCGCGGCAACGGAATAGATCATACCCCGAACAGACCCATGCTCCCAACCACGTCAGAAGGCAGGCAGGAGAAGCCCTCCGAGGGCATTACAGGCCGACACGATCCGCTGCATGTCCCGCTTGGTCAGCGTGGCGTCCACCGGCAGCGCGAGCGTCTCGTCGGCAGCTCGCTCCGTCTCCGGAAGAGAGACACAGCGCCGGAATTCGGGCAGCCGGTGCACCGGAGTCTTCACCGGCACCCGGGCCTCGACTCCCCGGGCCCGCACGGCTCGCGCGAAGGCGTCCCGGTCCGGTCGCCCGTTGCCCGGAACCCGCACGACGTACTGCTGGTAGGTGTGCCCGTCGCCGTCGTCCGGCGTCCGCACGCCCCTCAACTTCGCGTCGAGATACGCCGCCCGCTCCCGGCGCTGGGCTATCTCGTCGTACGGCGCCTCGGACTCGCCCTGCTCCAGCACCAGCAGCCCGTGCCGCTGTCCCACCGCGTGCAACCGCGCGATGTCGGCGAGCCGCCCGAAGCGGTGTACGACAACGACGGCCGCGGTGCGCGGAGTTACCGCTGCTTCCACAGCGAAGGGATCAAGGCAGTAGGTGACGGGATCTATGTCGGCGAACACCGGCAGCGCCCCGGCCATGGCCACGGCCTCGGCGACCTCGACGTTCCCGAAGGCCGGCACGACGACCTCGTCACCGAGTCCGACACCGGCGGCCCTGAGCATTGCAGCAGTACCCATGCTGTGGATGCTGGTTGCGCAACGTGAACTTCAAGTGACGCGCAACAAAAAAGGGTTGGACCCTGAACCGAAGTTCAGGGTCCAACCCATTCAATATTTGTTCGGCGGCGTCCTACTCTCCCACAGGGTCCCCCCTGCAGTACCATCGG
>NZ_BMWC01000012.1 GCF_014651035.1 Streptomyces lomondensis | reverse complement strand
TCGAGGTGGACCGGACGGTGAACAGCCACGGCCTGGTGGGTCTGGGCGGGCGCCAGGTGATGGCGGCGGAGATCCTCGGCGGGCGCCGGGTGAGCGTCCGTATCGAGGAGGCCACGTTGTCGTTCTTCGACCTGTCCTCGCGGGAGCTGCTGCGGGTGCGGCCCAACCCGCTCACCAGCGAGGAGGTGCAGCGGTTGCATGGCCTGCGGCCCGCGGGCCCGCCGCCCCGGCCCCGGAAGGCGGACAAGCCCTACAAGGATTCCGATGTTGTCTAGGCCCACCGTCAAGCATCAGCTGGGACCAGAACGTCAAGCATCACCTGGGACTAGACACGGTCGACCGGGGCTTGGAGCCGAGTGCACAGGGCGGCAGTTCACTGTTCTGCCGCCGGTGGGTGTGGCAGGAAGGGTCAGCCCAACTCGCCCAGCGTGCTGCGCAGCCAGTCCAATGGGTCGGTCGCCAGCAGTTGGTCGGCCAGTTCGTTCGCCGTCTTCGTGACGAGGCGACCGCGGCTGTTGTCGATCCACCGCTGTGCGTGCTCGTAGCCCTGGGCTTTGTACTCGATGCCTTGCAGCATGCACTCCAGCTTGTCCGCGTCTCGCGCGCAGATCGCTTCGGCAGATTCCCGGGCCTCGTACTCGCTGATCAGTTCGCGCACAGTCGATGCGAGCGCCTCGGGCATGCCCGCCACCTGGTCGGCGGTGACCACCGCGGGGTCGACTTCACCAGCGCCGTACTTCTTGGCCAGGTGATTGACGTCCCCGGTCCTGGTCTCCTGCGAGTCGTGCCACACCGCCAGGAACGCGGCACGGGCAGGGTCGGCCCCCTCCAGTTTGGCGATGATCGAGGCGATCAACGAGGTACGCCAGGCGTGCTCGGCAACGCTCTCCGGGTCGCGCACCCCAGCCATCCACCACCCGGTGCGCTTCGACTGTTTGAGCGTCCCCGCTTCGTACAAAAACCGTGCCACCTGGGTCAGCTCTTCAGCCATGGTCAAGTCTCCTCTCACGCCTCAGCAAGGCGGATCGCATACCTGATGCTGTCCAGTTCACGGCGAGCGCGAGCCGACAACTCCTGGCTATCCAACATCACGGGCAGCCGGTCGCGTAGGGCTCGGGTCGCTGCCCCGGATTTCAGCAGGTTGGGCCGGATGGCGAGCAGGGACCACAGGGAGTGGATGTTCAGGTCGACGTACCCGTGGTGAGGAGCCAGTCCGTTTGCGAGGTGGGAGAGCAGCTTGTCCCCGGGCCAGGGCCCAGGTTCGCGTGAAGCGATGAAGTCGTCGGACAGTTCGAGGTGGCGACTCTCGCCCACCCAGTACGCCCAGTAGTTCAGGTTCGCGGCCTCGCCGCGGTCATTGTCGAGCAGGACGGTGTCGATGAAATGGCCCATCCGCTCGCGGTCGCCCTGCCGCGCGGCGACGGCCGCTACGGAGCGGGCGTTCAGCCAGTCGATGAGCCATCCCCCGGGCCGTTCCGTGGCCTGCTGGTGGGCGAGCCACTCGGAAGTGTCGGCCTGGTCGTCGTAGCCGGACAGGTACAGCGCCTGGCGTCGCAACAAGAACTGCTCCTCGCGGCGCGCCTGTTCTGCCGTGTCCCGCATCCGTGCGAAGAACTTGCGCCGGTCGGTGACTGTCAGCTCGGGCGCTGACGGTACGGGTCCTCGGCGCGGCCGCCGAGGCGCGGGCAGATCGCGAACCGGCTGCGGCGGCACCCGAGTGAGCGGCCACGCGAGGACCTCGACCAGGTCGCGCTGCATGACCCACGCCCCGAGCGGGCTCTCGTCGACGGGTGTCTGATCATCCAAGGCGCCGGCCAGGAGAACGTCGGCCTCTATCGCTCTCTCAAGGGCCTGGAGCAGGGCAGGGGAGGTGCCCATCTGCATGAGTCGGTGCCGGTGCACAAGCATCTGCCCGACCGGCAACGCCGGCAGGGGGCGGCGCCCGGACTCCCAGCCCGCGACCGTGTCCGGCGAGACCTCCAACCGCTCGGCCACGTCCTCCTGCGTCCGGCCAAGCTGCTCCCGGACGACCCGAAATGCGTACCCGGAGATGACCCCGATCCGGGGTCGTGCGGGTGTACCCCGACCACCAGTCAGGGTTCGTCCTGGGCTTGACGGCACCTCAACCCCCTATCCCGCCTGGGCCACGTCCATACCTGTACCGCCAGTCACTTCATGCGGTGATCAGCGCTTTCTCCGTTCAGGCAGTAGCGACTCAACAACTGAGCGTATAGGGAAGGTGCAGCTGTGGACGCCGATGCGCCGGCAGGTAACCAGCCAGGGGAAGCCACGGGCGTGCTGGGAGTTCTGCGCCCGATGAGGGCGGAGCCCGGCTTGCTCATCCACCCCACCACGGACCGTCGGCTCGCGACGGAGCACTGGCTGTTGGCGACGCTGCCGGCTCCTCTCCGGGACCGGGCCCGGTCGGAGTGGGAGCAGCACCGGGTGGCGATGCTGCCGCTCGGTGGGCTTTTCTCCGCCGTGCGGATTCCTGAGCGTCTGCTGACCGCCCTGAGCATCAGCACCGAGGCCGGCTGCTTGGACGAATTCCTGGCCGAGGCCCTGGGCGGTGGGCCGGTCATCTGTGACCCGCGCTTTTCGCGGTACTACGCGCTGGTGCCCGCTGGCATGCCGGCGACGCTGCATCAGATGGCCAAGGCATGGCGCGCCCTGGAGGTGGATTGCCTCGGCCGCGGCAGTTACCTGGGAGTGCCGCGGCTGGATGCTGTGAGCGGAGAATACGTATTTGCCTCTTACTGGTCGGTGCCGATGCACTCGGCCGCAGTGTTGTGCAATCCGCTCACGGTCGCCCGGCTCATCGCCGCTGGACGGCACTGCGTGGAGACGGAGCCCGAGGCATGAGCGGTACCCCGTACCCGTCCTTCGTCGATGCCCCGTGGACGGATGCGTACGTGCGCCTGGCGAACCACTGCAGCACCTGCGCGACGTGCACGACGGTGGACAAGGAGGGCGTGAACCTCGCACTGCCCTGCGCGACAGCCGACCAGCTGAACGAGGAGTACCGGCAGGCGCGGCGTGCACGAACCGCCCCGGCATCCCCGCCCCCCGATTCCCCCGACTCGCAGGGCATCGAGATTGCGACGGGAGCTTTCGACCGCCCATGTTGATGCCGGCGCTGGATGCCAAAGGCCCCGGACCATGATCAGTCCGGGGCCTTTTGGCTGGTGCCCCCGGCAGGATTCGAACCTGCGACACCCGCTTTAGGAGAGAGGCTGGGGCGTCTTGGGGGTGACCTGCGGCTTCTTAGGTCGAGCTAGCGGGCCCGTATACGGCCTGTATCGACCGTGGTTGACCGTGGCTGCCCCCGGTATCTGGCACGACTGTGGCACGCGATGGCTGCGTGGGCAGGGGCTACCCGGCACGGGCCGGGCTCCTCTCACAGGGGCACGCCCGGGAGTGGTGCTCAGGGGTGCCGTTGAGTGCGGGTGTCGTGGCTGGGCGCCAAGGGATCGAAGGGCAATTCAGGGATGCCGAGTTCTTGGCGCATGGCGGATGCGGTGGCCTGCACGGCCTTGTAATAGGTGTGCTGTGCGGTCTGGAAGGTGCCATCCGTAACGTGTGCACCATCCGCGAGTAGATCGCGCAGCGTTCGGACGGTGCGGAACGCTTCGACGCCCAGCTCGACCACGCGAGGCGGCGCAAGCATCGTCAGGCTGAACCGTTGCTCGAACAGACCGGACTCTGAGAAGGCGGCACGGACTGCACGCCTGCGACCTTCAGGTGTGTCGTAGGCAGCTTCTGAGGCGAAGCGCATGCTCTCTGTCGCGCGGGCCAGGTGAGAGAGGTAGGTCACGAAGGCCTCGCGCAGAACGGTCTGCGCGTCTGCTCGTTGGGCACGCTTCCAGCGGTCTCGGTCCACAACGAATGTCGCGACGATGCCAGCGAGTGCGCCGGCTGTGGCGCTCAGAGGTGCGGTCCAGTCCATACGACTGTATTGGGCACACGTTGGTGCGCGCTGTGAAGAAGGAAGTGGTCCCAAGCGCTGAGGATCTCAACCTGGGAAGCTGCGGCCATTGGGGCCCGTTTCGGGCGCTGACCTGGGCGAACGACCAGACCCGTGGCCGCGTCGGGCTGGGCCGCTTTCCCTGTGATTCCTCCTTGTTCCTCGCTCCATCCGGTGCGCTTGGCGTGCGACGGCACTGACGCGATGCGATAGGCGTCTTGCGGTGGCCTGCGTCTGGCAATCCCCTGTGCGAGTGACGCAGGCCCTTGCTCCTCAGGGGCACCGTCCTGGACACTGGTGCTGCATGGCCGCATGGGCGTTACTTACGGTAACTGGGGGGGAACTTGAAGTATGAGCCCAACGCGAAGCACAAGGAACCGTGGCAGCCGGGCGCGCGCGGCTCGCTCTGCCCGCCGGGAGTTGACGGGCCTACACTCCTAGCAGACAGCGTTGTAGACCCTAGCCAGCCGGGTAAGAGATATGCTACGGACGGGGAGCGGGCTTACTGTGGGCATGAACACGCCCCGGACTGCTGGCATGGCTTCCCGGTCGAGTGGAGGAGAGTGCCCGAGAGACTTCGGCGCCAGTGGTTAGCTGACCAGCGAGTATCGCGTCGAAGCATCAAAGAGTATTGGTGACCGCAATGACTGTGAGCAATTGGGAGATGCAGGCAGGAGACCCTGCCGATTTTGCATTCAAGCTTTCGTTTTTGCGTAACCCTCACGGGGAGCAGGATCGCGCTACCCCTGAGGAGGCCAACTCTTGGGGTTCTTTCGCGTTGTGGGTGGCCGGAGAGAACCTGTGTGCGCACCTTGAGCAGGGTGAGGTAATTGAGGCTGCCCATTGGTATATGATCTCCTTCCTGGAGTGGCTAACCCAAAACTGGGACCCTATTTTCCATGAAGAGCAGCTCCCTCTGAAGAATGTCGGCTATTCGGCCGCTGAGGCTATGGCGCTGACCAAGAGTCCTCCGATTTCACTTAAGGAATTGGATGAATTTGAGTGGCTCGACGAGTGGACCACTTGGTGGGATAGGCACAGCGTTAGGGCTGCTCGCGAAGGTGGGCTCTTTCCAGATGTCTACATGCGTCGCTATGGATCCTCGCTTGAGGTGTCTACAGGAGCCGAGAGGCTCATCGGCATTCCTGAAGAATTCACCTTCCTTGCCCCGCATAGGCGCTATGAGGTTGATCTAGCAAAGGCTGCCGAAGTCGTTTATGCAGTACTTCAAGCTGCATCACAAGAGCTTCGGCGAAGGCTACCTGATTCACGTCGGGTGGCCGCTCTGATCGCAAATATCGAAGCGATTTATAGCGACTCTAACGCCTCCAACCGTATGGCCTGGCTGGCGGGCCTTGGGACGGACACTGAAAAATACAACGACATCTCTTCGGCCGTTGATCAGGCGCTTGCTGGCGTCTCCGACGGTGTGCGGCGAGAGATCACGGGGGCCAATCGCGTCACGGCACTCGTTGTTCAAGGTAGTGCTTACGCACAGTTGGTGTACGGTGCGTACAGCCCTTCTATTAATCGCGATGACGTGATCACCCTTGCCGGAGCGCTGGTCAAGAATCACGTTAGCGATGCGTCACCTTGGCTTAACAAGCTTGCACTCTCCTTTGATCCGGTTGAGGTGCGAGAGCTAACACCGGGAGAGCAGGGAAGCTGGCTTGGTGAGCGTGCGTGTGAAATGCTGAACGCGCACCAAGATCGGTCATGGGTCGACATTCATTCAGCATTTGCTGCTTTGAATATTCCACACGAGAAAATCACCCTTTCCGATCGGGAAATTCGTGCGGTTTCTGTTTTCGGGCCGAACCAGCGTCCTAAGGTGTTTTGTAACACTCAAACAAAGTGGGGGCAGAGTCGCGAGGTCGAGCGCTTTACGTTGGCGCATGAACTAGCCCACCTGCTGCTTGATCGTAATCGGGCCAGTGAGCTAGCTGTTGCTTCCGGTCCATGGGCTCCTCTTTTTGTAGAGCAGCGCGCTAACGCCTTCGCGGCCGCCTTCTTGATGCCTACCTGGCTACTGCGAGACCATCTCGCGCAGATTAATGGTGACATTCGAGATCTTGAGACAATCTCAAGTCTGGCCATGCGCTTGCACGTCAGCATTTCGTCCATGATCGACCGTCTTCACAATCTCGGCGAGTTGGATGTTGACGACAGGTTCCAGTTGAAGGCTCGGTGGCGCCGTAACTCCGGCTTGGGTGCTTGAATCGCGAGGTTTATTACTGATTCAGCGAGCTGTGCCACTTGGGTCGGTGGAGCGGCTTTGGGCTGGAGCTGCTTTGGCGCGAGTGATCATGGCCCCGTAAGCTTCCGGCGCGTCGGGCAGTCTGTGGACCTGCCCGGTAAAGCACGACGTTGGGGCTATGATCTTCGAGGCTCGCGCCAAAGTGGCTGCCTAAAGCCGTGGAGCCGACCGCCTCAGCCACGACGTACCCCTTCTCTGGCATCAGGCGGCTGGTTGCTGTGCGCGCGGCACGGGCGCCGGCCGGGCTGGAGCGGGGCGGAGACAGGAGCGCAGGCCCGGCCGGGGGCCGGGCCGCGCGGTGAGCGGAGCGAGCCGCCTTGAACCAGTAGAGAAAGTTGTAACTCAGTCTGCGGCGCGGGCGTTGAAGTCGTATGCGCAGGCTGGGAGATCGACGCCTTGGCGGTGGGCTAGCGGTAGGAAGACCACTGGCCGGATCGTCCATGTGATGCGGGTGTTGGCGTGTGTCAGAGAGACCGTGCAGGGTTCCATGCGTAAGAGGGCTCGCCGTGTATCGATGCGGCCGTCGTGGAGCCATTCCCAGGCCTCGTCGGAGGCGTCCGGGTCGAGTGCTGGTGAGATCGTGCGCAGGGCGACCGCTACCCATCTATCGGCCTGCGGTGCTGAGTAGGCGTCGAAGGAAGCCCGGAGTGCCGGCCATCCTGTCTCGTCGTTGACGTCTTGCGTCCAGCACTCGCACCAGAAGCCGCGCTGGGGCTTGTCCATCAGCACGGGTGTCCTCCGGGCTGAGTGTCCGTGAAGAGTTCGGCGGTGATGGTGTAGCCGCTGTGGCTGCCGTGGACGACGACCCGGTGTGCGATGGCGCTGACCATGCCCAAGCCGCGGCCGTGTACTGCGTCCTCGTTGGGCTGCTCGGCCTTGGGGGCGGTGCTTGTCCCTCCGTCGTCGGTGACCGATAGGGCGACCACCTTGGGGGAGACCGCGAGGGCCAGGTGGAAGCTGCCTACTCCGCCGCTCGCCGTGTGGAGGATCGCGTTGGAGCTCAGTTCGCTCACGATCAGTTCGGCGTCGTCAGCCAGGGGTGATCCGCGCAGGATGTCCCGCGTCCAGCGGCGGGCCCGGCTGACCTCTTCTGGAAATCCTGGGCAAGTGAGTCCCCAGACCCGGACGGTGCTCGTATACTCGTGCATACAAGTTCCTTCGTGCTGGTAGGCCGCAATGTGCAGCGGGTTCGGGCTAGACGAGTTTCACGCCATCGTGCGCGCGGATGGCCGGCGGGGACACCGCGTCGAGTGCGTCCAGGACGCGGATCGCGTATGCCTCGTCGGCGAGTTCGATGACCTCTTCACGAGTGGCCCAGCGCAGCGCGCGGGTCTCGTCCCCGGTGGTGGGCGTACCGTCGGCGGCCTCACAGCGGAAGACCATGGAGACGATCAAGCCCTTCATGTTCTTGTAGATCCCGGTCAGCATCGCGGGAAGCGCGATCTTGATGCCGGTCTCTTCCAAAACTTCCCGCTGGAGGGCCTCGGGGATGGTTTCCTCGCGTTCGAGGACTCCGCCCGGGGGTTCCCAGTGGCCGTTGTCGCGGCGTTTGATCAAGAGGGCCCGGCCCTGGTCGTCGACGATGACTCCGGCGACGCTCACGGAGTGCGGACGGTCGGTGCTCACGTTCCTCTACCCTCTCGGATGGCTAGGCTCTCCACCGTAGCAACAAAGCTCGCCCACTCGTCTAGATACCTAAAGGAGTACACGTGCCCTCTCTCCCTTCCGGCCTCCTCGGCGATCTCGACCCCACGAGCGATCGTGCGGTCTTCCGGCAGATCGCCGACCAGCTGCGCGAGGCCATCGACCGTGGGCGATTCAAAGAGGGCGAAAAGCTGCCCTCGGAGGCCGAACTTGTCGAGCATTACGGGGTTTCCCGTATGACGGTTCGAAACTCCTTCTCCGTCCTTCAGGGCGAGGGCCTGGTCCATGCCGAGCACGGCAAGGGCGTCTTCGTGCGACCACGACCGCCTGTACGGCGGCTCGCCTCCGACCGGTTCGCCCGGCGCCACCGCGAGCAGGGGAAGTCCGCGTTCATCGTGGAGGCCGACGCCGCCGGCAGTCACCCACAGGTGGACAGCCTCGAGGTCAAGGAAGAGAAGGCCAGCCAGGACGTCTCCAACCGGCTCGGGTCCGTGCGGCGAGTGCTCGCCCGGCGTCGCCGGTATCTGCTGGACGGGCGGCCGGTGGAGTTCGCCACCTCGTATCTGCCGCTCGACATCGCACGGGGCACACCGATCGCCGAGCCCAACCCCGGCCCCGGTGGCATCTACGCCCGGCTTGAGGAGCTGGGACACCGCCTCGACCACTTCGAGGAAGAGATCCGCGCCCGGATGCCCTCGCCCGATGAGGTGCGCACACTGCGGCTGGCCTCCGGCGTGCCGGTCATCCACCTGATCCGTACCGCGTTCGACCAGGAAGGGCGGGCCGTGGAGGTCTGCGACACGGTCATGGCTGCGGATGCCTACGTGCTGTCGTACCAGCTCCCGGCGACGTGAGCGCCTGACCGGTGGTGGTGCGCGGGGAGGCTTCTCCGAACTCGTACACCCCAACACGCTTACTCGTATAGACGAGTGGGCAAGTTGTATGGCAAGGTGGTTGCCGTTCCCGGGAGATCGGGTTCAAACACCGCATCTTGTATAGACGAGTAGATGGGAAGAAGTCTTGCGCACCATCCGTGTAGAGACCTCCGCCGCAACGATCCTGCTGACCGAGGCCCCCGAGCCCAAGGTCCGCGACCGGCAGACCGGCGAGATCGCCAAGGACGTCACCAGCGGAGAGGCACTGATGACGATCGGCGTCGTCTACCTGGAAGACGGCGAGTCGTCGCTGATCAAGGTCACCGTTCCCGAGAGCGGAGTGTCCGAGGGGCTGACCCTCGGGGCTCCGGTCTCGCTGCCGGGGCTGGTGGCCCGACCGTGGGAGAGCGTCTTCAACGGCCAGCAGCGCCACGGCATCGCCTACCGAGCAGCCGCCGTGACACCGGCCGCGTTCCCGGCCGCCACCGGGGCCGCTGCCTGATGACCGACCTGACAACACTCCTGGAAGTGGGTGGTCCTGTCGCCGCAATCGGCGGCGGGGCCGCCTACGCCCGGGCCAAGCACCCCGGGGTGTACTGGTCCACGGTCGGCCTGCCGATATCCACGGCCCGGCTCCTCAGCTCCTACGGATCGGTCATGGAGGCCTGCGGCCTGACCGTGGCCCCCTCCCGGCTGCGGATGCTGGCGGTCAAGGCCACCACCCGCCGTGAGGTCCGCCCCGTACCGCCTCGTCGGGGCATCATCCGGCCCACCTCGACCGGGCTGCGGCTCCGTCTCCGGCTCGCTCCGGGGCAGGAACCAGCCGACGTAGCAGCCTCGGCGGAACGGCTGCGGCACGCCTGGGGCGTTCACGCCGTGTACGTCTCGACGGTCAAGCCGGGTGTGGTCGAACTGCGTCTTGTCGGCTTCGATGTCCTGCACCGGGTGCGGATGCCGCGCAAGATCGATGTTGGATTGCTGAGCGTTCCGGTTGCCCTGCGGGAGGACGCCACGCCCTTCGTGCGCGACTACCGGACTGTGCCCCACCAACTCACCCTCGGCGCGACGCTGTCGGGCAAGTCCATGTATCTGCGGCACCTGATCGCCGGACTCGCCTCTCAGCCGGTCGCCCTGGTCGGCATCGACTGCAAGCGTGGTGTGGAGCTGGCGCCGTTCGCTCCTCGGCTGTCCGCGCTGGCTACCGATCCGGAGCAGGCCGCCGAGCTGCTGCCCGTGCTCGTGAAGGAAATGGAGGACCGATACGACCTGATTAAGGCCCGGCAGGGCATCGCGCCGGACACTCCGGCCGAGGAAATCACTTCGGACGTCTGGGGACTGCCCGACTCCGAACGCCCCGTTCCCCTCGTTCTGTTCGTGGACGAGGTCGCTGAACTATTCCTCGTCGCCACCAGGAAGGACGAGGAACGGCGGGACGAGATGGTCACCCAGCTCATTCGGCTCGCCCAACTCGGCCGCGCGGCTGGCATCTACCTGGAGGTCTGCGGCCAGCGCTTCGGCGCCGAACTCGGCAAGGGCGCCACCATGCTGCGAGCGCAGTTGACCGGTCGCGTCTGCCACCGGGTGAACGACGAGGCCTCCGCGAAGATGGCGCTCGGCGACATCGCACCCGAAGCGGTCACGGCCGCCTGCGCCATCGCCCCCGAACGGCCCGGCCTCGCCGTGGCCGGTGACACCTCAGGCGGCTGGTCCCGCATCCGCACGCCGTACTTGTCGCTGGGCGACGCGGCCGAGACCTGCCGGGAGTCGGCCCACCTTGTTCCCGACCTGCCCGCGCTCAAGCCTTTCCGGCCCGACGTGCCCGTACGGCCCGTCGAGACACCGGGCCCGGCGGTGCGGCCCCGACTGGTGACCGACTGACCCGCGCAACCTCGGTCGGCGTGACCGCCTCACGCCACGTCCCTACCCCTCCCATGCCCGACCGGAAGGAGCCGCAGCATGCGCGCCCACCTGGCCCGCGTCGATGCGGTGCTCGTTCAGGCGGTCATCGCCGCCGCGCTGTCCTTCGCCCACCTCCACGACGTCGCCTCGGCGGCCGGACAGGACGGGTGGAAAGCGTGGGCCTACCCGATCAGCGTTGACCTGCTGCTCGTTGCTGCCTGGCGCCGACTGCGCTCCGGGGAGGCGAAAGCGGCCGGGTGGTGCTGGTTCCTGATCGCACTCGCCGCGTCCCTCGGCGCGAACGTGGCCACAGCCGGACTGCTCGACCTGGACCACGTACCGGCCTGGCTCCGCATCCTCGTCGCGGGCTGGCCCGCGGTCGCTTTCCTTGGCGGAACCCTCCTGGTCCACTCGCCGCCGGCGTCGCCCGACGAGACCGGGAACGCCGTGGCCCAACAGGAATGCGAGGACATCGAGGACCAGGAGGACGTGCCCCAGCCTGCACAAGAACCACCGATGCCACCGGTAGCCGACCCGGCACCTGACCCACCGTCGGCCCCGCCTCCGGTCGCTGTCCCGGTTGCCCTGGTCGAGCACGCCCGCAAAGTCGCCGCCGAGCACCACGCCCGCACCGGAACGGCCATCGACACCCCGACCCTGCGCGCCCGCCTCGGCGTCCCGCCGCCCATGGCCGACGCCATCGCCGCCCAGCTCTGAGAGGAGACCCACGTGAGCGCCAACCGCCGTTTCCGCTCCGTCACCCGCATCGGCCCCGTCCAGGTCGGCACGTCCTACGACGGTCGCGGCCGGGAGAAGCACACCGCCGCCTGCACAGCCCCGCGCTGCGGCTTCTCCGCCGACTACGACAGCCGCGCTGCCGCCGAGCTGGCCGCCCGTACCCACCGCTGCCCCGTCCGCTGAAAGGACCCGGAAACCGTGACCGTCAGCCTGCCGCTCGTCGTCGTCCTCGGCTTCTTCGCCTGGGGAGCGGTCAAGTTCCTCGGCGTCCGCACGTGGATTGTCGTCCTGATCGCCCTCTTCGGCTTCTGGCTCTCGCACACGTTCATGGCTCCGGCCATCGAGTCCGGTACGCGCTCCGGCGTGGACATCGTCAACGGCACATGACTAGACGAGTAGATAAGGAGACCTTCGCCGTGTTCCTGCCCAAGTACCCCGACAGCCCGACACCGCCGCCCGCATACCCCCACACCGTTGCCGACCAGGTGCCCGCGCGGCGTCCCGCCCCTCAGATCTCCGTCAGCACGGGAGCGGTCGCGGCCGTCCTCGTCGGCGGCGTCGTGCTGACCGCGCTCCTGGCCGCCGTCGCCGTCACGGCCGTCTCCGTGGCCGTCGCCGCCGTGGTCCTGCGCTCGATGCTCCGCGACCAGCACCGCCGCTGACACACCAGACCCCCCGGGGCGGCCTCGATACCGCCAAGCATCCGCCGCCCCGGGGGCCCTCTCCCTCCAGCCGAAACCAGAAGGAGAAGCCATCATCACCCGCGCCACTCCGCCCCCGCTCCACGAACTCGGCGAACTGGCCGCCCTCGGCACCATGCCCGCACTCCTGCGCCAGCTCGCCGGCCTCGGCGGCTGCACACACCCGATCCGCCTCGACGGCCACCGCACCGAGTACGACGTGAACACCCGCACCGGCGAGATCGGCAACGTCCTCCACCACCTCGACTCCTCCAGCCTCCCGGCCGGGCACCTCTTGGTCCGCTGCAACAACCGCCGCACGACCCGGTGCGCGGCCTGCGCCGAGGTCTACCGCCGCGACACCTTCCACCTGATCACCTCCGGCCTTCGCGGCGGCAAGGGCGTCCCCGAACGCGTTGCCGCACATCCGCGAGTGTTCGCCACCTTCACCGCGCCGAGCTTTGGCCCGGTCCACAACCGCCCCACCGGCCCGGCCGGTTCGGTCCGCCGCTGCCGCTGCGGCACGCTCCACGATCAGGACGACCCCGCACTCGGCACCCCGCTTGACCCGGACACCTACGACTACGAAGCGGCCGTGCTCTGGAACGCGCACGCCGGTCCCCTGTGGCGGCGCTTCTCGACCTACCTGCGCCGGGAGGTCGCCAAGTGCGCCGGACTGACTCAGCGCGCCTTCCGCGAGCACGCCCGGGTGTCTTTCGCCAAGGTCGCCGAGTACCAGAAGCGTGGGACCGTCCACTTCCACGCCGTCATCCGCATCGACGGCCCCGAGGGCGGGGACACCCCGCCTCCCGCCTGGGCCACCGCCGAGCTGTTGACCGACGCCATCCGCGCCGCTACTGCTGCGGTTCGGGTGGAGGGCCCCGTCATCGACGGCCGCGCGCACGTCCTCACCTTCGGCCGTCAGCTTGACGTACGCACCATCCGCTCGGCCGACTTCGACGGTGGCCAGGAGCTGAGCGAGCGGGCCGTTGCCGCGTACATCGCCAAGTACGCGACCAAAGGCGCCGAGACCGCCACGGGAGCCCTGGACCGGCCGCTTAAGTTCCTCGCCGAACTCGCCCAGCTCGACATCAGCGACCACGCCCGCCAACTGATCCGCACGGCTTGGACGCTCGGCGCCCGGAAGGACCTCGAGCACCTCCGCCTGCGGGCCTGGGCCCACATGCTCGGCTTCCGTGGCCACTTCTCCACAAAGTCCCGTCGCTACTCCACCACCCTCGGCGCCCTCCGTGATGCCCGCGCCGAGTGGCGCCGCGCACAAGCCGCCGAAGCGACCGAGACCGGCCCGGACACAACCCTCGTCCTCGCGCACTGGGTCTACGCCGGAACCGGCCTCACCGACGCCGAAGCCTGGCTCGCCGAAACCCTCGAACCCGCCCTCGGAACGGAAGGAGAGTCCACCCATGGCTGACCGCTACCTGACCGTGTCGCAGGTGGCCGAACTCCTCGGCACCACGGAACGCTTTCCGCGCCGCCTGATCGCCGAGCGACGCATCGTGTTCGTCAAGGTCGGCCGACACGTCCGTATCCCGGAGAGCGCACTGAACGCCTTCATCGACGCCCATACGGTGCAGCCGATCGGCCATCGGCGCAGCTCCCTGCGGAGGGCTGCCTGATGGCCAACAAGAAGGGGAGGCGAAGGGACTTCGGTTCGGTCCGGCAGCTTCCGTCCGGCCGGTGGCAGGTCCGCTACCGGGACCCGGAGACGGGGCAACTGCGCCCGGCGGAGAACACCTACCCGACCAAGACAGACGCCCAAGTCGCGCTGACGCACATCGAGTCGGACATCACGCGCGGACAGTGGTCGGACCCGGACGCCGGGGCGGTGAACTTCGAGGAGTACGCCACCGCGTGGCTGCGGGACCGAAAGCTTGCTGACCGCACCCGCGAGCGGAACGAGTCGGTGATGCGGCTGCACATCCTGCCCACCTTCGGGGCCGGGAGCGTGGCCGACGTGACCACGGCCCGGGTACGCAGCTGGCGCGGCAAGCTCCTCGCGGCCGGCGTCGGGGAACCGACGGTCGTCAAGGCGTACCAACTGCTGCGCGCCCTGATGAACACGGCCGTCGACGACGAACTGATCCGGCGCAACCCGTGCCGCATCAAGGGCGCAGACCGCTACGACGTGCCCGAGCGGCCGGTCCTCACGGTCGCGGAGGTCTTCGCCGTTGCCGACTCCATCGCGCCGCGCTACCGGCTGCTCGTGCTCCTGGCGGCCTTCACCACGCTGCGGTTCGGGGAGCTGGCGGCCTTGCGACGCCGGGACATCGACCTGGAGGTGCTGACTGTCACTGTGCGCCGCGCTCAGGCCGAGTTGCAGGACGGCCGGCTCTTCGACAAGGCGCCGAAGTCCGCGGCCGGGGTTCGTTCAGTCTCCTTCCCGGCCGAACTCCTCGACGCGGTCACGCACCACCTGGAGCACTTCGCTGCTCCCGGCCGTGAGGGGCACGTCTTTGTCGGACCCCAGGGCGGGCAGTTGCGTCGCAGCAACTTCCGCGACGACTGGGTCAAGGCCCGGAAGGCAGCTGGCGTCACGACCGAACTGCACTTTCACGACCTGCGGCACACGGGCAACACGCTGGCCTCCACGGCAGGGGCCAGCACGCGGGAGCTGATGACGAGGATGGGGCACAGCAGCTCGCGCGCCGCGCTGATCTATCAGCACATGACCAGCGACCGTGACCGGGCCATCGCCGATCGTCTCGGAGCCATGATCCGCGAGGGTGGGGGAGAGGCCACCGACTAGGGGATGTGGACTCCGCGTGGACTCTAGTGGCACGCGTGTGGCACGACCCCGAAAACGACGAAGGGCCAGCCTGGGAGGAAACCCCTCCTGAGCTGGCCCTTCTGGCTGTGCCCCCGGCAGGATTCGAACCTGCGACACCCGCTTTAGGAGAGCGGTGCTCTATCCCCTGAGCTACGAAGGCAGTGGCAGCGGACGCAAGGAGCGGCGTGCCTGTGGTCGGGTAGGACCACAGGCGAAAGCGTACCGGATGCGGGTCGGGCGGGTGTGGGGGTCAGGTCAGGGGGACGTGGGTGAAGCGGGCGGCGGTGTGGAGGTCTGATTCGATGCGGGTGGCTGTGGACGTCAGTTCGGGGAGGAGGTCCGTGACGCACTCGCGCAGGGAGTGGCGGCTCGCGTGCATCGCCGTGTTGAGGGCAGCCACCACCCGTCCGGCGCGGTCGCGGATGGGGACCGCGAGGGAGCGGAGGCCTTCCTCCAGTTCCTCGTCGACCAGGGCGTAGCCCTCGGAGCGGACCGAGGCCAAGGTGTTCTCCAAGGCTTGGTCGAGGTGGTCTGCCAGGAGGACTCGGCCCAGGGCCGTCGCGTGGGCCGGCAGGCGTGTGCCCACCGTGATGTTCACGCTCATCACCCGGCCCGTGGCCACCCTCGCCGTGTACTGGATCTCCTCGCCCGATTCCGACAGCACCGCCAGGGACGTCGACTCGTGGATGCGGGACGTCAGGTCGGCCAGGTGGGGCTGGGCGATCTCGGGGAGGGTCGTGCGGGAGAGGGGCGGGAAGCCCAGGGAGAGGACCCGGGGGGTGAGGGTGAAGGTGCGGGTTCCCGTCGGCGTCACCAGGTCCAGGTACTCGTACGTGATCAGGGCCCGGCGGGCCGTCGCCCTGGCCAGGCCCGTGGCCCGGGCCACCTCCGTGAGAGTCAGCTCCGGCCGGCCCTCGCCGAACGCCGTGAGGACCGTCAGGCCCCGGGCCAGGGATTCGATGAAGTCCCGGCCGAGCTGGAGTTTGGACGCGCCCGTCCAGAGCGCCAGGTCCGAGGGGGGTGGGCCCGGCTCCGGGGGCGGGGTGCGGCGGAGTTCCTCCTCCATCGCCGCCACCGCCGACCGCAGCCTCGGGAGGAGCGTCGTCCGCAGGTGGTGTGCCGTGTGGCGGCTCGTGTGGCTGACCACGCTCGCCACGCACGCGATCCGGCCTCCAGCCGGCGCCGCACCGTGGGTGTGCGGGGACCGGACCGGTGCCGAGATCGCCACCAGGCCCGGTTCGATCAGCTGGTCGTCCACGGCCCAGCCGTTCGCCGACGCCTCCCGCGTGCGGCGTACGAAGTCCTCGTCGTACCTCGCGTCCGTTCCGTACTTGCGTGGCGGTACGGCCGTGAAGGACAGGTCCCTCGGGTCCGCCGCCCTGCGAGCCCGCCAGCGTTGCCAGTCGGTCTGTGTCCACTCGGTCGCGAACAGCGGGCCCGGCGCCGTGCGTTCGGCGGGGAGCAGGTCGCCGATGCGGAAGCTCAGGGACATCGCGCGGCGGCGGGTCGCCTGGTGGATGAAGCGGATGCCGTCGCGGTCGGCGACCGCCAGGGAGACCGACTCGTCCAGTTCGTCGGCCAGGGCGTCCGCGTGGGGGGAGAGGAGGGCGGGGAGGCGCAGGGACGACATATAGGCGTTGCCCAGTTCCATCAGACGGGGGGACAGGCGCACGTCCCGGCCGTCCAGGCGGACGTAGCCCATGCGGGCGAGGGTGGCCGTGATGCGGTCGACCGTGGAGCGGGCGAGGCCCGTGGCCCGTTCCAGTCCGCTCAGGCTCAGTGTGCCGTCCGCCTCCGTCAGCTCCCGCAGCACCGCGATCCCGCGGATGAGCGGAGTCACCGCCTCCGCCGGGGGGACGGGCTGTGGCGGCGTATGCGTTCCCGCGGCGGGTACCGATTCGTCTTCCGCGGCCGTTACCGATCCGGCTTCGGCCGTCCCCGCGGCCGGTGCCGATCCGTCTTCGGCCGTCCCCGCGGCCGGTGCCGATCCGTCCTCGGCCGTCCCCCCACCCGTCTCCCCGTTCTCGTCAGCCGGTCGGGTGGACCCCTGGGGGGTCTCGGGCATGGGCTTCGCTGGCATCGGCTCTCCGGTACGGCGGTCGCGGCACGCCTACGGTAATCCGGACCCGGCGCTTGCCGGAGACCACGCAGGACCTGCTCCGCTGGTCCGGCCCTACTCCCTGGTCACCCGCACCCGATCACTCCCGCGTCACCCGCACCCGAACCCCCCCGTCCGCACCCACCGCCCCCACCACCCCGATCACAATCCCCCTCCGCGCGTCCCGAAACGTCTCCCCCGCCCTGAACGGCGCGTCGGACAGCTCCGCATGGACGTTCGGCGCCCGCGTGCAGCCGCCGCTGTCGTGGCGGGAGTCGTAGACCGTGACCGGGCCCATGCCCGTGTCCACCGCCGCGTCGACCTTGTAGATCAGGACGCCGGGGCGGCACACCGACTCGTCGTTGCCGGCGCGGGTGCGCAGTTCGACGGCGTAGCCGGTTCTGCCGTTCAGGGGGACGACGACCAGCTTGGGGCCGCCCGCGCGGGCCAGCGGTGTCAGGGTGTACTCCGTGGTGCCGGGGGACGCCGCGCAGTGCACCTGGGAGGCGTCCAGCCAGCCCAGTTTCCACTTGTGCCAGCCGAGGAAGTCGTTGTTGGCGCCCCAGTCCTCGCTCATGATGTCCCAGTGGCCGACCGCGCCCCCGCCCTCCGCGGTGTACAGGTCGGGCAGGCCGAAGACGTGGCCGTTCTCGTGGGGGAGGACGCGGTAGCCGGTGCGGCCGTAGGAGCCGGAGCCGTCGTCCTGGCGGGAGTAGACGAAGGAGGCGTTGGCGACGGGGACGCCGTCGGCCCTGGGGGCCTCGGGGTTGCCGGCGAAGGTGACGGACAGGACCGTGTCCAGGGCGGAGGGGCCGGCGTTCGGGGTGACCAGCACGTTCAGCAGGTCGTAGCGGCGGAAGTCGACCTCCGGGTCGGCCGCGGCCACGATGTCCTGGACCAGCGCGCGGTAACCGGGGTCGAACGGGGCCCCGCGCTCTATGCCGTACTCGCGGAAGGACCTCGGCATCCGCAGCCACGCCGGGATCGGGGTCTCGGGGCGGTAGTCGAGGCGGCCGTAGGAGCTGGTGCGGAACCACTGGCGGGTCTGCGGGAAGAACTCCCGGAAGCGGTCCAGGGCCTTGCCCTCGCCGGGTGCGTCGGAGAAGTCGATCATCAGGGTGAGGGCGCGGACGGTGCCGGTGGAGCGGGAGTAGCCGTCGGAAGTGGGGATGCCCTCGGACATCTGGACCTCGCGGGCGGCGCGGATCATGCAGGGGCCGTGTGCGGAGGTGCGGGACAGGGCGATCGGGCCCGCTCCGGCCGTGGTGGCGCCGGGGGAGAGGCGGCCCGTGCCGGCCGAGGTGCTGGCGGTGAAGGTCAGGGCGGTCACGCAGGCCAGGGCGGCCAGGCGGCGCCGGGATATCCGGCGGCCGAGCGGCCCCGGGCTGCCCCGCCGGGGTCGCTGAGGCTGCGGCTGCATGCGAGTGACCTGCAAGGGACCTCCCGCGCCGTGGCAGCCGGCGGTCTCCGGCTGCGCCCTTGCGATCACCCTGCGTCGCGGGGTGTGGGGGCGCGCGTTGGAGGAGACCGATCGTGGGTTTCCGGCGAGTAGGCGCAGGCAGAGGTTGTAGGCGCAGTCAGAGGTTGTGAGGCAGGTCACAAGCAATGGGTGCCGGGGGTGGGAATTACCGGGGATCCATTCCCCGTTTAGACCTGTGTCCGAGCGAAACGGGGAGCTCGTCCCCGGATCGCCTCACCGTAGACCCACACACGTCACACCTCACGCCAGGAGTACGCCGTGCAGACCGCCACCCCCGTACCGCGCAAGGCGCCCCGGCCGCGCGCCGACGCCCTGCGCAACCGGGAGCGGATCGTCACCGCCGCCCGGGAGATGTTCGTCGAGCACGGCCCCGAGGTGCCGCTCGACGAGATCGCCCGCCGGGCCGGCGTCGGCAACGCCACGGTGTACCGCAACTTCCCGGACCGCGACGCGCTGGTCCGCGAGGTCGTCTGCTCCGTCATGGACCGTACGGCCGCCGCGGCCGAGCTCGCGCTCGCCGAGACCGGCGACGCGTTCGAGGCGCTGGAGCGCTTCGTGCACGCCGCCGCCGACGAGCGGATCAGCGCCCTCTGCCCGATGGTCTCCAGCACGTTCGACAAGCACCACCCGGATCTGGAGGCCGCGCGCGAACGGGTCGAGCGGCAGGTCGCCGAGGTCATGGACCGGGCCAGGACGGCCGGGCAGCTCCGCTCCGACGTGGACGTCGGGGACGTCATGATCGCCGTGGCCCAGCTCAGCAGGCCCCCGGCCGGTACGGACTGCTTCCGCGCCGACCGCTTCGTCCACCGTCATCTCCAGCTGTTCCTGGACGGGCTGCGGGCTCCTGCTCGTTCCGTCCTGCCGGGCACGGCCGTGACTCTGGAGGATCTGCGTCGCCCCTGACCAGCTAGCCCCTGACCAGCTAGCCCCTGACCGGCCAGCCCCGACCGATTAGTTCAGCTCTTCCCAACCGTCTGAAGGCCAGGCGACAGTCCCTACGGCCGTCTCCATAGGCAAGTCGTCCCCTTTCATCACCTTTTTTCCGTCACGAAGTCCCGAAGTGGGTACCTCCATGTCTCAAACAGCCTCAAAGGCTCTCGGCGCTCCGGCCGCACCGGACGCCGGCCGCTGGAAAGCGCTCGTCTTCATCGCGCTCGCCCAGCTGATGGTCGTCCTGGACGCCACCATCGTGAACATCGCCCTGCCCTCCGCCCAGCAGGACCTGGGCATCTCCGACGGCAACCGGCAGTGGGTCGTCACGGCCTACGCCCTCGCCTTCGGCGGCCTGCTCCTGTTCGGCGGCCGGATAGCCGACCTGTGGGGCCGCAAGAAGGCCTTCGTCGTCGGCCTTGGCGGCTTCGCCGCGGCCTCCGCGCTCGGCGGCGCGGCCACCAACGAGGCGATGATGTTCGGCGCCCGCGCCCTCCAGGGTGTCTTCGGCGCCCTGCTCGCGCCCGCCGCGCTCTCCCTGCTCGCCGTGATGTTCACCGACGCCAAGGAGCGCGCCAAGGCGTTCGGCATCTACGGTGCGATCGCCGGCGGCGGCGGTGCCGTCGGCCTGATCCTGGGCGGCTTCCTCACCGAGTACCTGGACTGGCGCTGGACGTTCTTCGTGAACATCCCGTTCGCGATCGTCGCCGCGGCCGGTGCCTACTTCGTCATCCGGGAGCCGGAGGGCGGCCGCAACCGCTCCCCGCTCGACATCCCCGGCGTGATCCTGTCCACCCTCGGCCTGGTCGCCCTCGTCTACGGCTTCACCCGCGCCGAGTCGGACGGCTGGAGCGACTCCGTGACCGTCGGCATGTTCGTCGCCTCGGCCGTGCTGCTCCTGGCCTTCGTGGTCGTCGAGTCCAAGGTCAAGGCCCCGCTGCTGCCGCTGCGGGTGGTCACCGAGCGCAACCGCGGCGGTGTCTACCTCTCCCTCGGCCTCGCGATCATCGCGATGTTCGGCCTGTTCCTCTTCCTGACCTACTACCTCCAGATCGTGAAGGGGTACTCGCCGGTCAAGACCGGGTTCGCGTTCCTGCCGATGATCGTGGGCATGATCACGGGCTCCACCCAGATCGGCACCCGCCTGATGACCCGGGTCGCGCCGCGCCTGCTGATGGGCCCCGGCTTCCTGGTCGCCGCGCTCGGCATGCTGCTGCTGACCCGGCTGGAGATCGGATCCTCGTACGCCGCCCTGCTGCTGCCCGCGATGCTGCTGCTCGGCCTCGGCATGGGTACGGCGTTCATGCCGGCCATGTCGCTGTCCACCCAGGGCGTCGAGCCGCGGGACGCCGGAGTCGCCTCCGCGATGGTCAACACCTCGCAGCAGGTGGGCGGCGCGATCGGCACGGCCCTGCTGAACACGATCGCCGCCTCGGCGACCACGTCCTACATCGCCGACCACATCGTGGGGGCGACCAGCCGGTCCCAGCAGCAGCTGGTCCAGCTGGAGGGCATGGTGGAGGGTTACACCAGCGCCATCTGGTTCGCCGTCGGCATCCTCGTGGTGGCCGCCGCGATCGCCCTGACCTTCGTCAACGCCGGCCGTCCGGGCACCACCGCGGTGACCGGCTCCGACGAGGACGCGGCGGACGAGGTGCCGATCCCGGTCGTCGCCCACTGACGGCCGCGCCCCGCACCCCTTCGGGCCACCCGTAGGCACGGGGAGGGGACGCCTCGCGCCTACGGTTCCGGGACCTGCCCCGGCTCCCGCTCAGCGGAGCCGGGGCAGGTCCGCGCCTGTTTCAGCGGCAGGTCCGCACCCGCTTCAGCCCGAGCCGCGGCAGGTCCGCACCCGCTTCAGCGGAGCCAGGGCAGGTCCGCACCCGCTTCGGCCGGCTGGAGTCCCTCGGCGATGATCCGCATGATCTCGCCGAGGGACTTCTGCTGTTCCGGGGTGAGCCGGTCGAAGACCGCCTGGCGTACGGCCTCGACATGGCCCGGCGCGGTCTGCCGCAGCACCTCGTAGCCCTCGTCCGTCAGCACGGCGAACTGGCCCCGCTTGTCGTCGGGGCAGTCCTCCCGGCGCACCCAGCCGTTCTTCTCCAGGCGCGCGACGGCGTGCGAGAGGCGGGAGCGGGTGATCTTCGCCAGCATGGCGAGCTCCGTCATCCGCAGCCGCCGCCGCGGCGCCTCGGCGAGCCTGACCAGAAGGCCGTAATAGACGTGCGGCATGCCCGCGTCGCGCTGGAGCTGACGGTCGAGATGGTCGTCGAGGAGGGTGGTGCCCTCCATGTACGAGCGCCAGACGCGCTGCTCCTCGTCGTTGAGCCAGCGCGGTCCCTGGGGCTCCGCGACGGAGCCGGTTGCCGGTGCGGATGCGGGTGCCTTCATGTCTTCCACTCTACGCGGCCCCTCCTTGAATCTTAAACAAATGGCCCGTACAGTTTTGTCAGGGAACCATGTTTTGGAGGGAGCCGCAGCATGTCCGCCGCCACTCAGGAGCGCATGCCCGCCCTGTACCTCAGCCACGGCGCCCCGCCGCTGGCGGACGACCCGGTCTGGCCCGGTGAACTGGCCGCCTGGTCCGCCGGCCTGCCCCGCCCCAAGGCGATATTGATCGTCTCCGCCCACTGGGAGGAGGCCCCGCTCGCCCTCGGCGCCACCGAGACCGTCCCGCTCGTCTACGACTTCTGGGGCTTCCCGGAGCACTACTACCGGGTGACCTACGAAGCTCCGGGCGCACCGGAGCTCGCCGAGTCGGTACGGAAGCTGCTGCGCGCCCCCGGCATGCCCGTCCAGGACGTCCCCGACCGCGGCCTCGACCACGGCGCGTACGTCCCGCTGGTCGAGATGTACCCGGAGGCCGACATCCCGGTCCTCCAGGTGTCGATGCCGACGCTCGACCCGGTCCGGCTCATGGAGATCGGCCGCAGGCTCGCCCCGCTGCGGGACGAGGGCGTGCTCATCGTGGGCTCCGGCTTCTTCACGCACAACCTGGCCGCGCTCCGGCAGGGCGGCGTCCCCGCCTGGTCGGCGGAGTTCGACGACTGGGGCCGGCGGGCGCTGGAGGCGCGTGACGTGGACGCCCTGCTCGACTTCACCCGCAAGTCGCCCGCGGGGCAGCTGGCCCATCCGCGCACCGAGCACTTCGCCCCGCTCTTCGTCACCATGGGCGCGGCCGACGCGGCCGGTGAGCTGGATGTCCAGAAGTCGGTGATCGACGGGTTCTGGATGGGGCTGGCGAAGCGGTCCCTGCAGTTCGGCTGACCGCCCCTGGAGTGGTTTCTCGTACCGGGCCTGGAGCGGTCTCTCGTACCGGGCCTAGAGCGGTTTCTCGTACCAGGCCACGTCCCAGTAGCGGCCGAACTTGTGGCCGACCTCCCGGTACGTGCCGACGTACCGGAAGCCGAAGCGCTCGTGCAGCCGGGCCGACGCCTCGTTCGGCTGCGCGATGCCGGCGTAGGCGCGGTGCAGGTCCTCGCCGGACAGGGCCTCGAAGAGGGCCTTGTAGAGGAGGGTGCCGACGCCGCGGCGGCCGGCGTGCGGGGCGACGTACACCGTCGTCTCCACGGAGGTCGCATAGGCGGGCTTCGCCCGGAAAGGGCTGGATGTGGCGTACCCCAGGATCTCCTGTGTGTCCGGGTCCACGGCAACCATCAGGCGGTACGGCCCGTCTTCAGGGTGGGAGAGCAGCCAAGGGCGGCGCTCCTCCGGAGTGAAGATCGCGGTATCGAATGTGATCGCCGTCTCACGTACGTAGTGGTTGTAGAGGGCCGTGAGGGCTTCGAGGTCATCCTCGACTCCCGGCCTGACCTGCACCTCTGTACGTGCCGACGGCATCGCGTCTCCTCGGGTGGCCGGACAGCGGCCCGACAGGGTACTGCATGATCAGAAAAATTGGGGGTCCGGGTGGGAATTCTGTCCTGATTCCAGTCGTTGTTTCCATCGGATGCAGGGCACCCGAGGAGAGTCCGGAGAGTCCCGGAGACGGAGTCCAGCGTCCGAAGGACCACCCGCTGACCTCACCATCGCAAGGGAGCACGCATGGCAACCCGTGCCGTCGCCCGTCGTCAGTCCGCCACCGGCGAGACGGCCGACGCGGCAAGCAGTGTTCGCGCCCATGGCGGCGAGATCGCCGACCGCGACCTGGTCGGCATGTACCTCGACGAGATCGCGCGCACACCGCTGCTCGATGCCGCCAAGGAAGTCGAGCTGTCCCAGGTCATAGAGGCGGGTGTGTTCGCGCGGCAGGTCCTCGACGGGTACGAGGAGACCAAGGCGGACGCCACCCGCGAGGAGCTCGAAGCCCTGGTCGCCGACGCGGAGCGGGCCAAGGACGTCTTCATCCGCTCCAACCTCCGCCTGGTCGTCGCCGTCGCCCGCCGCTACCCCCGCAGCGGCCTGCCGCTGCTGGACCTGATCCAGGAGGGCAACGCCGGCCTGGTCCGCGCGGTCGAGAAGTTCGACTACCGCAAGGGCTTCAAGTTCTCCACGTATGCCACGTGGTGGATCCGCCAGGCCATCACCCGGTCGATAGCCGACCAGTCCCGTACGATCCGCCTGCCCGTCCATCTCGTGGAGGAGCTTGGCCGGATCCGGCGGGTGCAGCGCGAGTTCAACCGCGAGCACGGCCGGGACCCGGAGCCCGCGGAGATCGCCGCCGAGCTCGGCTCGACGCCCGAGCGCGTCATCGACGTGCTCGACTGGGCCCGCGACCCGGTCTCGCTGAACATGTCGGTGGACGACGAGGGCGAGACCCAGTTCGGCGACCTCCTGGAGGACACCTCCGCGGTGTCGCCCGAGCAGTCGGTGCTCACGCTGCTGCGCAGCGAGGAGCTCGACGACCTCATCGGCCGCCTCGACCAGCGCACGGCCTCCATCATCAAGATGCGCTACGGCATCGAGGACGGCCGGGAGCGCACGCTGACCGAGGTCGGCAAGGAGCATGGCCTGACCCGCGAGCGCATCCGCCAGATCGAGAAGCACGCGCTGCTGGAGCTGAAGAAGCTGGCCCGCAGCACCGGGTTCGACGCGGCGGCGTGACGCCGGCGAGCACGATGGGCACGGTGGGCGCCCGGGCGTACGGCTCGTACCCATGGCCGGTGGGTGACGGGCAGTGTACGCCCGGTGGTCACCGCGTACGCCGGGTGGCGAAAGACCGCGCAAACATGGCGTTGTAACGCCGCTTCAACCCGCTGGGCTCCGGGAACAAGACTTCCGGGCCCACCAGTTCGGGTCCGGGGCCACGCCTCTGGCCCCCTCAGAGCCAAGTCCCGTCGCACTCCCCCCGGCGCCGGGACTCTCCCAAGGCCGGGCTTCGGCGTCCCTCCCCCCGGGCGCCGGGGCCCGGCTCTCTGCGTACCGGCCGCCTCGCCGGAACGGGAGCTGGAGGGCGGGCCACCCCGTACCTGAACCACGGGGTGGCCCGCCAGATGGCAGATTGTGTCACATGGGCATAGCCTGCCGGGCGTGAGCAGCACCACCCCGACACCGCCCCAGGGGCAGGCATCCCAGGCGTCCCAGGTTTCGCTGACCGAGCGGCGGAAGGCCGAGACGCGGATGGAGATCGCCCGGGCGGCGGCCGGTCTCTTCGTACGGCACGGCCTGCGTGCCACCCGTGCGGAGGACATCGCCCAGGCCGCCGGCATCGCCCCGCGCACCTTCTACCGGTACTTCGCGACCAAGGAGGAGGCCGTCGCCCCGCTCTACGCGGCCGGTGCCCAGCGCTGGGTGGCGGCGGTGCGCGCCGCTCCCGCCGACGCGGGCGTCCTCCAGGCCCTGGAGGACGGGGTCCGGCACACCCTCACCCCGGGCGTCGGCGTCTCGGCGTCCTCCTGGGAGTGGGTCCGCACGCTCCTGCGCCTGGCCGAGGCGAACCCGTCCCTGCGCCGGGTGTGGGCGGAGGTGTGCCAGGCGTCGGAACGGATGCTGGCGGAGGTACTGGCGGAACGGGTGACACGTGTCGCGGCGCCCGAGGGCTCAGCGCCTGCGGACGCCGGCGACAACGTTGCCGCCCCGCCGGAGCCCGTGGTCGTCACCGGGCCGGAAACTGAGGGCGTCACTGGGCCGGAGCCCGAGGTCGTCACCCGACCGGAACCCGACCTCGTCCCCGCGCCGGAACCGCGCTTCGCCGCCGCCGTCGCGAGCGCCGCGGTGCGGGCGGCCCTGGAGGGCTGGGCCGAGGGGGACGGGCCCGTGGAGGGGCCGGGGAGCCCGGCGGAACTCGCCCTGCGGAACCTGGCGGCGCTGCGGGAGTTCCCGTGGGGGGCGTGAGGGTCGGGCTGGCCGTGTCGGCGAATCCCCATGGGGCTGCGGGACTTGCCGTGGGGCGCCGTAAGACGTCGGGTTGGCCGTGTGGCGGTCTCCATGGGCTGCGGGACTTCCCGTGGGTGGTCGTGAGGCGTCGGGTTCGCTGTGTGGGCGGTCTCCATGTGCCTGCCGGGCGTGAGCATCACCACCCCGACTCCGCCCCAGGGGTTCACGCGCCGCCGGTCGCGCCCTCCGCCGCCCTGCTCAACCGCGCGCCCAACTCCCGTACGGCCGTGACCAGTTCCTCCGGCTGCCGTACCACGAAGTCGCACTCCAGCATCGCCAGGCGGAACGCCACCCACTGCACCGCGTCCCCGACGGAACCCCGCAGCCGGCAGCTGTCGTCGTCCAGCGGCTCGGGCGTGCCCAGCCACGTCGGCAGCCGGGCGGCGACGAAGCCGGCCGGTGCGGCGAAGACGACCTCGAAGTCGTAGGACTCCTGGTGCCGCTGCATCGACTGCCGCAGGTACTCCGCCGCACTCCCCGTGGGCAGTTCCCGCGACACGAACCGCGCCCCGGTGGCGAGCGGGTCGCTCACCCGGTCGACGCGGAACGTGCGCCAGTCGTCCCGGTCGATGTCGTACGCCACCAGGTACCAGCGGCGGCCCGTCGACACCAGCCGGTACGGCTCCGTCAGGCGCCGCGACTCCGTGCCGTCCGCCGCCCGGTAGGCGAACCGCAGCCGCTCGTGCCCGGCCACCGTCGAGGCCATGACGGTCAGCGTCTCGGGCGCGATGCTCGGCCCGTCCCCGCTGGTCAGCGGTGTGGTCGCGGCCTGGAGCGTGGTCACGCGGTGGCGCAGCCGGCCCGGCAGCACCTGCTCCAGCTTGGCCAGCGCTCGCACCGACGCCTCGTCCAGGCCCTCCACGGCGTGCCCCGCCCCGGCGCGCAGCCCGACCGCGATGGCCACCGCCTCCTCGTCGTCGAGCACCAGCGGCGGCATGGCCTTGCCGGCGACCAGCCGGTAGCCGCCGTCGGCGCCCTTGCTGGCCTGCACGGGATAGCCCAGTTCACGCAGCCGGTCGATGTCCCGCCGGACCGTGCGCCGGGAGACCCCGAGCCGGTCGGCGAGCTCGCCGCCGGGCCATTCGCGGGGCGTCTGGAGGAGGGAGAGAAGCGTCAGCAGCCGGGCCGGAGTGTCCGTCGTCATACCGACGAGGATGCCGTACCAGTAGGACACGATCTGACCTAATGGGCCACTAGCTTCGCGGCATGACCTCCACCGAGCACACCCCCAGCACCGCCGCGAGCGGCGGGACGGACCGCCGTCGCTGGTTCGCCCTCGCGATCGTGATGACCGCGGCCTTCATGGACCTCGTCGACGTCACGATCGTCAACATCGCCATCCCGTCGATCCAGCAGGAGGAGGGCGCGTCCTTCAGCCAGATCCAGTGGATCACCGCCGGATACGCCCTCGCCTTCGCCGCCGGGCTGATCACCGGCGGACGGCTCGGCGACATCCACGGCCGCAAGCGGATCTTCCTCCTCGGCATCGGCGGCTTCACCGTCGCCTCCGCGCTCTGCGGCCTCGCGGTGAACCCGGAGATGCTGGTCGCCGCCCGCTTCCTCCAGGGCGGCATGGCGGCGCTGATGGTGCCGCAGGTGCTGTCGATCGTGCACGCGACCTTCCCGGCGCACGAGCGGGGCAAGGTCTTCGGGCTGTTCGGCGCGGTCGTCGGCCTCGGCGCCGTGTCCGGTCCGCTGCTCGGCGCGCTGCTGACCGAGTGGAACCTGTTCGGGTGGGGCTGGCGCTCGATCTTCCTGATCAACCTGCCCGTGGGGGTCGCCGGCCTGATCCTCGGCAGCCGCTTCATCACCGAGTCCAAGGCGCCGCGGGCCCTGAAGCTGGACCTGGTGGGCGTCGCGCTCGTGACGCTGGGCCTGCTGATGCTGCTCTACCCGCTCATCCGCGGCCGCGAGCTGGGCTGGCCGCTGTGGGGGTACGTCTCGATGGCCGGCGCGCTCGTCGTCCTCGCGGCGCTGGTGGCGTACGAGAGGCGCAAGAGCGCCCGGGACGGCTCCCCGCTGGTCGAGCTGTCGCTGTTCCGGGTCAAGAGCTTCGCGGCCGGGATCGCCGTACAAACCGTCTTCGGTGTCGGGCTCGGCGTGTTCTTCCTGGTGTGGACCCTGTACATGCAGGTCGGGCTGGGCTGGAGCCCGCTGAAGGCCGGGCTGACCGGGGTGCCGTTCTCGATCGCCGTCTCCGTGGCCGCCGGGATGTCGGTGCAGCAGCTGGTGCCGCGCTTCGGGCGCAAGGTGCTCCAGGCGGGCGCGCTGGTGATGGCGGCCGGGGTGCTGCTCTACGTCTGGGAGTCCGCGCACTACGGCCTCGCCGTCACGCCCTGGCAGATGGCCCTGCCGCTGGTCGTGATGGGCGTCGGCATGGGCCTGATCGTGGCGCCGCTGACCGACGCGATCCTCTCCGAGGTGCCGCGCGAGCACGCCGGTTCGGCCTCGGGGCTCATCAACACCGTGCAGCAGATGGGCAACGCGCTCGGGCTGGGGCTGGTGTCGGTGGTCTTCTTCGGCACGATCTCCGAGCACCTGCGCCCGGAGCAGGTGGGTCCGGCCTTCGCGGACGCCTTCCGCAACGCGCTGGGCTGGGTGGCCGTGGTGATGGGCGCCATCTTCCTGCTGATGTTCGCGCTGCCGAAGCGGCCCGCGCAGCACCTGGAGGGGGAGCAGCCGGCGGCGGAGCAGAAGGAACCGGCGCTGGTCTGACAGAAGGCAACCGGCGCCGGTCTGACAGCGGGAACGGGCTCGGCACCTCGGGTGCCGGGCCCGTCTGCATTTCTGATCATGCCCGATTGGGTCCGAACCTGTTTACTTTGCGGAAATCTCGGCGTAGCCTCCCGCTGAAACCACACGTTCGGGCACGAGGCGGAGGCGAACAGACATGTACGCACCGGAACGGCAGCAGGAGATCCTCCGGCTCGCCCGTGACGGCGGCCGAGTGGATGTCGTGTCGCTGGCCGAGGAGTTCCAGGTGACGGCGGAGACGATCCGCCGGGATCTGAAGGCCCTCGACCGCGCCGGACTGGTCCGCCGGGTGCACGGCGGGGCCATCCCGGTCGGGCGCCTCGACTTCGAGCCGGACATCGCCGAGCGCGAGTCGACGGCGCCCGACGAGAAGGACCGCATCGCCAAGGCGGCCCTCGCGGAACTGCCGGGCCAGGGCACGATGATCCTCGACGCCGGTACGACGGTGGCCAGAATGGCCGCCGCCCTCCCGCTGGAGGCCTCGCTCACCGTCGTCACGCACAGCCTGCCCATCGCGGCCCGCCTCGCCGACCACCCCGGCATCCAGCTCCACCTCGTCGGCGGCCGCGTACGGCATCGCACGCGCGCCGCCGTGGACGCCTGGGCGCTGCGGGCCTACGGCGAGATCCGCGCGGACGTGCTGTTCGTGGCCGCCAACGGCTTCTCCGCCGAGCACGGCCTGACCACCCCCGACCTCGCCGAGGCCGCCGTGAAGCGCGCGGCCGTGGCCGCCGCCCGCCGCGTGGTGCTGCTCGCCGACTCCTCCAAGCACGGCCAGGAGCACTTCGCCCGCTTCGGCGACCTGAGCGACGTGGACCTGCTGATCACCGACAGCGGGCTGAGCCCCGAAGACGCCGTCGCGATCGAGCGCGGCGGCACGGAAGTAGTGCGCGCATGATCCTCACCGTGACCCCGAACCCGTCCCTGGACCGCACCTACGAGGTGCCGTCCCTCGACCGCGGCGAGGTCATCCGCGCCACCGGCGAGCGGATGGACCCGGGCGGCAAGGGCGTGAACGTCTCGCGAGCGGTCGCCGCGGCCGGGCAGCGCACGGTGGCGGTCCTGCCCCTGGGCGGCGCCCCCGGCGCGCTCGTCGCCGACCTGCTCGACGCGCAGGGCATCGAGGTCGCGCCGGTTCCCGTCGCCGGGGCCACCCGCTCCAACATCGCCCTCGCCGAGGCCGACGGCGTCCTGACGAAGATCAACGCGCCGGGCCCGGAACTGACCGAGGTCGAGAGGGAACTGCTCCTGGAGACCGTACGGCAGCAGTCCCGCGAGGCCTCCTGGATCGCCTGCTGCGGCAGCCTCCCGCGCGGCCTCGCCCCCTCCTGGTACGCCGAGCTGGTCGCCCGCACGCACGCGGCCGGGGCCCGGATCGCCCTGGACACCTCCGGGCCCGCGCTGCTCGCGGCCCTGCGCGAGCGGCCCGACGTGGTCAAGCCCAACGCCGAGGAGCTCGCGGAGGCCGTCGGCCGTTCCCTCGCCACCGTCGGCGACGCCGTGAAGGCCGCCGAGGAGCTGCGCGAGATGGGCGCCCGGGCCGTCCTCGCGAGCCTCGGCGCCGACGGGCAGCTGCTGGTGTCCGACGAGGGCGCCTGGTTCGGCAGCGCCCGGGTGGACGCCGTCCGCAGCAACGTGGGCGCCGGCGACTCCTCCCTCGCCGGTTTCCTGATCGCCGGCGGCAGCGGCCCCGAGGCCCTGGCCTCCGCGGTCGCGCACGGCGCGGCGGCCGTCCAGCTGCCCGGCAGTGTGATGCCGACCCCCCGAGACCTGGATCCGGCGGCGGTGACGGTCACGGCCGACGTCCCGGCGGACCGCATGCTGAAGGAGCCGGTGACATGACGTACCCCGACGAGCTGCTCGAACCGGCCCGTGCGCGGCGAGCCGCCCCGTTACTCGCCGCACCCGCCCCCGTCACCCCCCACCACACCCCCGTCCCCACCCCCGCCCACCCCACTGACCGGGCGATACGCGTGCTAAGGAGCCCGCGATGAGCGACATGATCACCGCGGACCTGGTCGATCTCGACCTGTCCGCCGACACCAAGGAAGCGGCGGCGCGATCCCTCGCCGAGCGCATGGTGGCCCTGGGCCGGGTGACCGACCTCGAGGGCTTCCTCGCCGACGTGGCCGCCCGCGAGGCCCAGATGCCGACCGGCCTCGACGGCGGCATCGGCATCCCGCACTGCCGGAGCGAGCACGTCACCGAGCCGACGCTCGCCTTCGGCCGCAGCGCGGCGGGCATCGACTTCGGTGCCGCGGACGGCCCCGCCGACCTGATCTTCCTGATCGCCGCGCCGGCCGGTGCCGACGACGCCCATCTGACGATCCTGTCGTCGCTGGCCCGGCAGCTGATGGACAGCGAGTTCACCGACGCCCTGCGCGCGGTGGGCGACGCGGCGGCCGCGGCGGCCCTGATCCGCGGCGACGAGCCGGACGAGCCTGCTCCGGCAGGTGCCGAAGACCCCGTGGCGTCGGCGGGAGCGGCCTCTTCCGCCGCCGCCACGGTCACCGACGACGACACCGCTCCTGGTGCGGAGCGCCCGTTCCGCATCGTCGCCGTCACCTCCTGCCCCACCGGCATCGCCCACACCTACATGGCGGCCGAGTCCCTGGAGAACGCCGGCCGTGAGGCGGGCGTCGAGATCACCGTCGAGCCCCAGGGCTCGGCCGGCTTCACCCGCCTCGACCCGGAGGTCATCGCCGCGGCGGACGGCGTGATCTTCGCCCACGACGTGCCCGTCCGGGAGAAGGAGCGGTTCGCCGGCAAGCCGACCGTCGACGTCGGCGTGAAGGCGGGCATCAACCGCCCCGCGGAACTCATCACCGAGGTCCGCGAGAAGGCGGCCCGCGGCGAGGTCACCTCCGGCTCCGCCCCGTCCAGCCCCGTGGAGCGCTCCGGCGACTCCGGCGAGGGCTACGGCACCAAGCTGCGCAAGTGGCTGATGTCCGGCGTCAGCTACATGGTGCCGTTCGTCGCGGCGGGCGGTCTGCTCATCGCCCTCGGTTTCGCGATCGGCGGATACAAGATCAACAAGGCCCCGTCGGTGATGGACCACTTCATCTGGACGCAGGCCGACAGCTGGGCGGCCCTGCTCTTCCAGATCGGCGCCGTCGCCTTCGGCTTCCTCGTCCCGGTCCTGGCCGGCTATATCGCCTACGGCATGGCCGACCGGCCCGGCCTCGTGCCCGGCTTCGTCGGCGGCTCGATCGCCCTCACCATCAACGCCGGCTTCCTCGGCGGTCTCGCGGCCGGTCTGATCGCCGGCGGCGTGGTGATGGCGATCCAGAAGGTGAACATCCCGGTGGCGCTGCGCGGCATCATGCCGGTGGTGGTGATCCCGCTGATCTCCTCGGCGATCGTCGGGTTCCTGATGTTCGTCGTCATCGGCAAGCCCATCGCCGAGGCGCAGAAGGGCATGACCGACTGGCTGAACGGCCTGTCCGGCTCCAACGCCATCCTGCTCGGCGCCCTGCTCGGCCTGATGATGTGCTTCGACCTCGGCGGTCCGGTCAACAAGGTCGCCTACACCTTCGCCACGGCCGGCATCGCGGTCGCCAGCCCCAGCGACTCGGCGATGAAGATCATGGCCGCGGTGATGGCGGCCGGTATGGTCCCGCCGCTGGCGATGGCCCTGGCGACGACCGTGCGCGGCAAGCTCTTCACGCAGACCGAGCGCGAGAACGGCAAGGCCGCCTGGGTGCTCGGCGCCTCCTTCATCTCCGAGGGCGCGATCCCGTTCGCCGCGGCCGACCCGCTGCGCGTCATCCCGTCCTCGATGGTCGGCGGCGCGATCACCGGCGCCTTGGCGATGGCCTTCGACACCACTCTGCGCGCCCCGCACGGCGGCATCTTCGTGGTCCCGCTGATTGGCAACCCGCTGCTCTACCTGGTCGCCATCGCCGCGGGTGTCTGTGTCACCACGGCCCTGGTGGTCGTCCTGAAGGGTCTGCGCAAGCCGGCCCCGGGTGCCACGGCGGCCTCCGGCGCGGGCACCGCGGCCCCGGCGGAGAAGAAGCAGCCGGTGGCGGCGTAAGGAGCATGGGCCCCTTTGGGGCACTGTGATCCGTTCATGCCACCTGCGAGATAGATCACGAAAGTCACGGCCCGGGACCGAAGTCCCGGGCCGTGGTGTCTACTGGGCGCATGCCTGAGCACGTCTCCCGGTGGCCCGAGGGCCACCACCTCCCCGCCCTCCCGCAGCAACGGCAGACAGGCCCCCGGTCGGAGTCCGTGGAACTGTCCGCGGAGGAGAGAGACGCCTTCACCGAGCTGGTACGCCAACTCGGCGACCGGGCCTAGCCGGTTCCCCTAGGAGACCTGCGCGGCCCGCCGCTCCATCGCCTCGCGTGCCGCGTCCTCGCTGGTGTACACCTCGCACATGTGCCGCCCGTCCGGCGTCACCGTGTGCTCGACCTCCCAGAGGGAGACCTCCTCGCCGTCGCGCAGCAGGAAGGCGTGCTCGTACAGCGAGAAGCCCAGCCCCGCCCGGCCCGCGCGGCACGGGCGGCCGAAGGCCTGGGTGATCTGGTGACCGGACGCCGTGGCCAGCAGGGCCGCCGTGTCCGCGCCCGGCCGGTCCGCGTTCTCCGCCCTGCGCAGTAAACGGCGTGCGTGGTCCGCCGAGTCGTCCCTGGCGTAGAAGTGCCGGGGCGCGGGGGCCGGGGACAACTGCACCGTCACCGGCAGTTCGAAGTCCGGGGCGTCCGGCGGCAGCGGCAGCCGCGCCGTGGCGGCGCGCAGCTCCTCCTCGTCGACGTACACCTCGTGCTGCGGCTCGCTGCCCGGCGCGGTGTTGTGCACGAGCTCCCAGAGGGTGAGCGCCGAGCCGTCCGCGAGCAGCCAGGTGTGCCGGTACGTCTCCCGGTGCAGGCCCGCGCTGTGGTGCGCGGAGTGCAGCGAACCGTCGTGCGCCAGCGCGCAGTCCAGCAGCCTTATCGTCTCGTCCGGCAACTCGAAGGAGTTCAGGGCACGGCCGAGGAGTCGCGCGAGGTGCTCCTCCGGAGACTCGGGCGAGTCGTGGGGTTCGTACGCTGCCGTCTCGTACGGAACGCTCAAGGTTTCTCCCGGCGTTGCTGCATGTCACCTTGTGGGTGCATACCGTAGCCCCTCGGTCGGACATCATGTCCGGGAACCGAGAAAACGTACGTCCGGGAAAACGCGCGGGCCGCGCGAAATGTTCCCGCGCGGCCCGGCCGATCCGTCAGAAACCCCAGTTGGGGTCGTACTTGAAGTCGATCAGGACGAGCTGCCCGCGACCCACTGGCTCCACGGCATGTTCCAGCCGTTGAGCCCGTTGTCCGGCGCCACCGTCGTGTCGGGGGAGTTCTTCACGATCACCACGTCCCCGATGAGGGAGTTGTCGTAGAACCACTTGGCGGGCGTGTTGCCTCCCGCGCCCTGGACGTCCGCGAGGCCGACGCAGCCGTGGCTGGTGCCCTGGCGGCCGAAGGGCGGATTGCCCTTGTTGTACCAGTAGTTGCCGTGGATGAACGTGCCGGACGTCGTCAGGCGCATCGCGTGCGGCACGTCCGGGATGTCGTACTCGCCGCCCAGTCCGACCGTCTGGCTGTTCATCCGCGTCTGGACGAACTTCTCCGAGATCACCATCTGCCCGTTGTACGTGGTGTGCTGCGGGCTGCCCGCCGAGATCGGGATCGTCTTGACGGTCCTGCCGTCCCGCACGACCGTCATGGTCTGGGTCCTGGCGTCGACCGTGGAGACCTGCGCACGCCCGACGGTGAAGGTGACCGTCTTCTTCTGCACGCCGTAGACGCCGTTCGCGCCCTCGACCCCGTCCAGGTCGATCTTCATCGTGACCTTGGAGCCTGCCTTCCAGTACTCCTGGGGCCGGAAGTCGAGCCGCTGCCCGTTGAACCAGTGCCCGACCACCTTCTGCCCGCTGCTGGAGCTGACCGTGATGTGCGACTGCACGGCCTTCCGGTCGGTGATGGCCTTGTCGAAGGTGAACGACACCGGCATGCCCACGCCGACCGTGGTGCCGTTGTCCGGCGTGTACGTGCCGATGAAGCTGTTCGCCGAGGACACCGTGGTGAAGATCGAGTTGGCCGCCGCCGTCCGGCCGTCCGCGTCCTTCGCGGTCGCCGATATCTGGTACTTGGTGCCGCGCTCCAGCTGCTCCTTCGGCTTCCACGCCTTGCCGTCCGCGGAGACCGAGCCCGGCACGGCCTGCCCGCTGCCCGCCACCGTCATCTTCACGTCGGTCAGCTTTCCGTCGCTGACCTTCACGCCGGTCGTGTTGATGGAGGCGCCGGTCGAACCGTCCTTCGCCGAGATGGCGATCTTCGCCACGGACGTCTTGGTGGCGTCCTTGCCGCCCTTCTCGTCGTCCTTGGCGTTGGCGCTGCCACCGCAGGCGGTGAGCGTCAGGGCGCCGACCATCAGGGCGGCACAGGCCCCCAGTGTGCGCCGCGCTGCAATGTCCGGCGTTGTCACGGGCTGCTCCCAGTTCGTGTGATGTGCGTGATCCGCTCCAGTACGTGAGGGAAGAGGGGCGGGGCAGCCGGTCGGGTTCCGCCCGTGCGCGGTGAACGCCGTCACGTGACAGAACCGCGACAAAGTCCGGTTCCGCTGTGGATCCGCGGTGGATCCGCTGTGCGCCGCAGGGCAGTTCAGCGGCCGGCGTACAACTCCCCGTACGACGGCCACGCCCCGCCCGGGCCGTCGACCGACCCGGCGGCGCGCACCGCCCGCACGATCGCCCGGGTCACGACGTCCGCGCCCGCCGCGAGGACCTCGTTGAGGGCGAGCGGGTTCGCGGCGTCCAGGGCGCGGTCTCCCGTCGCCAGCGCGAACACCGTGTCCCCGTCGTTGAGGAGGTGCACCGGCCGCACCGCCCGGGCGATGCCGTCGTGCGCCGTACCGGCCAGCTTCTGCGCCTGCGCCTTCGACAGGTCCGCGTCCGTGGCGACCACCGCGAGCGTGGTGTTGAGCGGGGGAGGAGCACTCCGCGCGGCCGTCTCGGCCAGGCGCCGCCGCGCCGCCTCGTGGACCCGCGCCTCCGGGTACTCCACCCGCCCCTGGAACAACTCCCCGTACAGCACCCCCGTCTCCGGATCCAGCACCGACCCCGCCGCGTTGGCCACCACCAGCGCCGCCACCGTGACCCCCGAGCCGAGCACGGTGCTCGCGCTGCCGACGCCGCCCTTCACCACCCCGACCACCGCGCCCGTACCCGCGCCCACGCACCCCTGGGGCACCGGCGCGCCGGCCTCGCTCGCCGCGGCGGCCTCGACGGCGGCACGGCCGGTGGCCGCGTCCGGCCGGGCCCGGAAGTCGCCGCCCCGCCCCAGGTCGAAGACACAGGCGGCGGGCACCACCGGCACCACGTGCGCCGGGTCCGCCCCGACGCGGATCCCGCGCCCGCGTTCCTCCAGCCAGGCCATCACCCCCGACGCCGCGTCCAGCCCGTACGCGCTGCCGCCGGTCAGCACCACCGCCTCGACCTTCCGCACCACGTTGCGCGGATCGAGCGCGTCCGTCTCCTTCGTGCCGGGACCGCCGCCGCGCACGTCCACGGCGGCCACGGCGCCGCCCTCCGGGGCGAGCACGACCGTGGTGCCGGTGAGCCAGCCGTCGCCGGCGCGGGTGGCGTGCCCCACGCGCAGCCCGGAGACATCCGTCAGAGCGTCAACCAGAGCCTCAACTGTCATGGCGCACAGTCTCGTCCAGTCACCGGCGCCCGCGGGCGTACCGAGCCGTTCGGCGCCGTCGGCCCCGTCGGCGCGGTGCCCCTCAGGCCGGCGTCGCCTGCCCGCTCTCCCGCGCGGTCCTGCGCACGGCCAGCGTCTCGCCCGCCGCCACCGACAGCGCGCAGACCACACCCGCCGCGAACACCGCCCAGTCCTCCAGGAACGTGCAGCAGATCACCAGCAGGGCCGTCGTCGGCAGCACCAGCTGCTGGGTGAAGCCCGCCTTGAAGTGGCGTGAGTGCAGGGCCCACAGCGTCAGCAGGTAGAGGGCCGTCGGCAGGGTCACGGCGGCCGACGCTGACAGCGTCGAGATGTGCGCCTTGCCGACCGTCTGCTCCACCGCCACCTCCAGTCCGGCCCCGATCGCGGCCGCCGAGGCGAAGACCAGGTAGTGCCCGTAGCCCCACAAAAACGCCTGCCGGTTGGACCGCAGATGGCCGTGGATGGGCACCACGAAGTAGACCCACCACGCGGCGAAGATGACCAGCAGACCGCCCGCCGCGATCGGGAGGAGCTCGCCCAGCGCGTCGTTCTCGTCGACGCCCGACTTCACCGCGATCGTGGCCGCCGCGATCGTCTCGCCGAGCACGATGATGGTGAACAGGCCGTACCGCTCCGCGATATGGCGCGGATGCCAGGCCGTGGTGTACCCCCTCTCGGCGAACGGCGGCACGCACATCTCCAGCAGCGCCATCACCAGGAACCACCAGGGCCGGGCCCCCTCGGGCAGGAACAGCAGCCCCAGCCAGCCGATCTGGCACAGCAGCACACCCCCGGCGTAGCGCAGGGCCGTCCTGCGCTCCGGGCCCTCGCCGGCCCGGGCCGCCCGCAGCCACTGGGACGCCAGGGCGAGCCGCATGATCAGGTAGCCCAGCCAGACCAGCAGGAACTCGTGCTCCTCGAACGCCCGCGAGACCCCCGCCGCGAGGACCAGCACACCGGCGATCTGCACCAGCGTGACGACCCGGTAGAGGACGTCGTCGTTGTCGTACGCCGAGGCGAACCACGTGAAGTTCATCCACGCCCACCACAGGGCGAAGAACACCATCGCGTAGTCGAGGATCCCCTCGCCCGCGTGCCCCTCGGCCACGGAGTGCACCAGCTGGACGCCCGCCTGGGCGACGGCCACGACGAAGCAGAGGTCGAAGAAGAGCTCCAGCGGCGAGGCCGCCCGGTGCGCCTCGTCGCGGCCGCGGGCCCTGAGCCTGCGCAGGGGGCCCCGGCTGCCGGGTGCGCCGGAGGGGGCGGGCGGGGGAGGGGTGCTGGAGGTCATGATTCCCAGCACAACAGAAGGCGCGGGGTTTTTCTCCGCGACCGTACCCTGGACGCATGAGCACCGCCCCCGATTCCGAGCCGCGCGAACCGAAGCCCGCGCTGGTCTTCGACGACCCGCTCGACCAGCAGTCCTCCGACGACACCGACCGGGGCTGGGGCGAGCGCACCGACTCCGGCGGCGGGGCGGCCGACCTCCGGCGCTTCCTCGACGAGAAGCCGCCCCACCACCTGTGAAGCAGCCGGGCGGCCGCCCGCAGCGCTACGACCGGTCGTGCCCCGAACCGCGCTGGGCGACCAGCGCGTCCCGGATCTCCTTGAGCACCTCCAGCTCGGTCACCTCGATGACCTCCTGCGTGCCCTCCTTGGCCTTCCGACGGGCCTCCTGGCGGGCCAGGTACTTCGCCATGGGCAGGACCATCAGGAAGTAGACGACCGCCGCGGTGATCACGAAGCTCAGCGTGGCGCCGAGGACGGAGCCCCACAGGATCTGGATGCCCTGATCGCCCTCGCAGGTCGAGCTGAGGCACGAGCTGTAGTGGTCGAGGTTCTTGGTGCCGATGGCCCCGACGACCGGGTTGATGATCCCCTTCACCACGGCGTTGACGATGTTGGTGAAGGCGGCGCCGATCACCACCGCCACCGCCAGATCGACGACGTTCCCGCGCATCAGGAAGGCCTTGAAGCCGTCCCAGACGCTCGGTTCCTTCTTCTCGCTCACCTCGGGGTCTCTCCTCGCACGCGCAGCTTGTGGAACAAAACGCTCCGCAACCTACGTCACCGTGGGGCCGAACGGAGGACCTGGGTCCCTCGAACGAGAGCCTTGAGGGGGCCGCGGCCCGCGCCACCGTGCCCCTCACCACAACGTCACCGCCAGCCGCGCCGTGGCACTCGCGCCGGCCAGCCGGGCGGCGGTGGCGCGCGGCACGGAGAGCACGACCAGCGCGCCACCGTCCGAAGCGCCCTCCAAGGGCTCCGGCACCTTCGTCACTCTGGCTCCGCGCGCGACGACTCGGGCGTCGCCGCCCGTCACCGTCTCCTCGGCGGCGATGACGTCGACCCGGTCGCCGGGCCGCAGCAGCCGTACGGTGGCCGCGTCGGCGATCCGGACGGGAGCCGTCACCGCTCCCAGGGCACGGCGTGGGGGCGCGGGCTGCTCCCCGGGCACCGAGGCCGTGTGCGCGGGAGGTCCGGACCGGGGATGCCCACGGGCGCCCTCGGCGTCACGCGGCCCCGCCGCCACGAGGGCGGTCGCGGTGACCGCGAGCCCGACGGCCAGGGCCCTGCGCCGGTGCCGCACGAGCCGGCCCGCCCGGCCGCGAACCCGTACCGGATCGAACCGCGGCACCTCGCGCGTCGCGGGGACCTCGGCCCCGGGCGGACACGCGGCAACGGACCACGAGGGAGAGGAAGGCACGACCGAAGACCGGGTGACAGACGAAGACCGGGTGACAGACGAAGACCGGGCGAGAGACGAAGACCGGGCGAGAGACACGGAGACCACCACCTGCGACGAGGGACCGGCTTGCGCTCCCCACGATGAGGCTTCGCCGCCCCGCCCGCTCAGGCCTGTGGACGTACCGCCGGCCTGTGGACAACTCCCTCACCCGAACGACGACTTCCGCTCCCTCACCCAAAGGGCAGCCTCCCCCGCCGCACCCCACCCCGGCCTACGGCAGCGCGAACCCCGGATCCATCCCACCCAGCGCGTTCACGCACAGACAGCCCCGCTCGTCCTCCTCCGGCAGCCCGGCCACCGCGTCGAACAGCACCCCCCGCAAGCGGTCCACGTTCGCCGCGAACACCCGCAGCACCTCGTCGTGCGAGACGCCCTCCCCGGTCTCGGCCCCCGCGTCGAGGTCGGTGACCAGGGTCAGGGAGGTGTAGCAGAGCTCCAGCTCACGGGCGAGCGCCGCCTCGGGGTGGCCGGTCATGCCCACCACCGACCAGCCCTGCGCCTGGTGCCACAACGATTCGGCACGGGTGGAGAAGCGCGGCCCCTCGACCACGACCAGCGTGCCGCCGTCCACCGGCTCCCAGTCCCGGCCGCGCGCCGCCTTCAACGCGACGGCCCGCCCTGCGGGGCAGTAGGGGTCGGCCAGCGACACGTGCACCACGTTCGGCACGGAGCCGTCGGGCAGCGGATGCCCGTCGAAGTAGGTGCCGGCCCGGGACTTCGCGCGGTCGACCAGCTGGTCCGGCACCAGCAGCGTGCCCGGCCCGTACTCGGGACGCAGGCCGCCCACGGCGCACGGGGCGAGCACCTGGCGTACGCCGACCGACCGCAGGGCCCACAGGTTGGCCCGGTAGTTGATCCGGTGTGGCGGCAGGTGGTGGCCCCGTCCGTGCCGCGGTAGGAAGGCGACCCGCCGGCCGGCGACCTCGCCGAGGAAGAGGGAGTCGCTGGGCGGTCCGTACGGGGTGTCGACCTGGACCTCGGTCACGTCGTCGAGGAAGGAGTAGAACCCCGAGCCGCCGATGACGCCGATCCCGGCGCGACCCACGTCCGGCCCGCCGCCGGTGCTCGCCCCGCCGCCGGTGCTCGCCCCGCCACCCGTGTGCACCACGTTCGCCTTGTTCGCCATGTCCGCACCCTAACCGCACGCGGAAACGCCGAGGACCCCGTCGCCGGAAGGGCGACAGGGTCCCGTAAGAATCAGGCCTTACGCGGCGGTGGTGCTTACGCGGCGGTGCTGCTGGTGCTCGTGGAGCTGCTGCCCGCGCTCGACGACGAACTCGACGAACTCGACGAGCCGGAGTCGGAGGACGACGAGGAGCTCGACGACTTCGAGGACGACGCCGGGGCGCTGCTCGACGAGGAGCCGCGGCTGTCGTTCCGGTAGAAGCCGGAGCCCTTGAAGACAATGCCGACCGCCGAGAAGACCTTCTTCAGGCGGCCCTCGCAGCTGGGGCACTCGGTGAGGGCGTCATCGGTGAACTTCTGCACCGCCTCGAGGCCCTCGCCGCACTCGGTGCACTGGTACTGGTAGGTGGGCACTGTCTTCCTCCTGGCACTCTCACTCGATGAGTGCTAACGACGAACCATAGTGACGTATTCCGGCCGCTCAGTCCACTGCCACCGGGACGCGGTGACCCACGCCACGTGCGACGGTCCGGCCGTGGGCCCTCGGTGACAGCCGGGACCGCAGGGCCAGCAGGGTCGCCAGGGCGAGCACCGTGCCGCCCATCGGCACCAGGAAACCGGCTCCGCCCCAGAAGCGGTCCTCCAGCTGACCGGCGACCGTGACGGCCGCGGCCTGGCCCAGCGCCACCGCGCCGGTCAGCCAGGTGAAGGCCTCCGTGCGGGCACCGGCCGGGACCAGGCTCTCGACCAGGGTGTAGCCGGTGATCAGGGCCGGCGCGATGCACATGCCGACCAGGAGGCCGAGACCGGCGAGGACCAGGACCGAGTGGGCGGCCCACAGTCCCGACGCGGTGAGCGCCAGCGCGGTGTAGCCGATGACCAGGCGCCGCTGCGGGGCCGTCTTCCAGGCGATCGCGCCGCAGACGAGGCCGGAGAGCATGTTGCCCGCGGCGAAGACGCCGTACAGGACGCCGTTCAGGCCCGGTTCGCCGATCGACTCGGTGAACGCGGCCAGGGAGACCTGCATGCCGCCGAAGACCGTGCCGATGCCCAGGAAGGTCACCATCAGCACGCGCACTCCGGGGACGCGCAGCGCGGAAGCGTGCTCCACGCGCGCGTGCCCGCCGCCCGCGACCGAGGGCTGGGTGCTCTTCTGCGCGGCGAACAGCAGGCCGCCGATCAGGGTCAGCGAGGCCTCCGTCACCAGGCCGGCGGCCGGGTCGACGGCCGTGCACAGGGCGGTGGCCAGCAGCGGTCCGACCACGAAGGTCAGTTCGTCCGTGACGGACTCGAAGGCCGCCGCGGTGGTCATGAGCGGCGAGTCCTTGAGCTTGACGGCCCAACGGGCCCGCACCATGGGCCCGATCTGCGGCACCGAGGCACCGGTCGGGACTGCTGCCGCGAAGACAGCCCACAAGGGGGCGTCCAGGAGGGCCAGCGCCGTCAGCGTCAGCCCGGACAGGCCGTGCAGCAGCACGCCCGGGATCAGCACGGCCCGCTGTCCGTAGCGGTCGGCGAGGCGGCCGCTGTAGGGCGCGAAGAGGGCCATGGAGACGCCGGTGACGGCAGCGGCGGCGCCCGCCGCCCCGTAGGAGCCGGTGGTGTGCTGCACCAGCAGCACGATGGAGATCGTCAGCATCGCGAACGGCTGGCGCGCGGCGAAACCGGGGAGCAGGAACGTCCAGGCGCCGCGGGTGCGCAGCAGCCGGCCGTATCCCGGGCGGGCGGAAGCAGTCGAGTTCTTCGACTTCTTCGAGGTGACCGTGGATGCCACGGCCCGTGCCTTTCTGCCGCCTGGTAGCGCGGCCCCGTCAGTGGGCGGCGCCGAGAGCTGTCCTCTTGCGCGGAACTGCGGTAGATGCCGGGGCCCGGTGAGGAGGGGCTTCCCGACCGCCATACGGTCGCGCCAGCTCTGCGTCAGGCAGAGTTGGTTCGATCTGGGTGCGCCTTCATCGTACAGGGGCCAAGGGGATGCCTGCCTGTGAAAACGAGCACCATGGACCGGTTCGCCTTACAAATCCCAAAAGGCGCAAAGCGTCTCTCAATGACTCGCCCCGTCCGTGCCCAGCCAGCCGGCCAGCTTGCCGCCGTGCCCGACGGCCCGCAGCCGGCTCTCGGTCGCGTCCCGGACGGGGTCCGTGGCGACCACGAGGAGTTCGTCTCCCCGCTGCAATATCGTCGTGGGCAGCGGAACGAAGGATTCGCCCCCGCGCACGATGAGCGTCACGGCGGCGCCGTGCGGCAGCCGCAGCTCGGCCACCTCCACGCCGTGCATCTTCGACCCCTCGGGGATCGCCACGGACAGCAGATGCCCGCGCAGCCGCTCCAGCGGGGCCGACTCGATGCCGAGGTCGGCGGCCTCCGAGCCGTCCCCCAGATGCAGCTTGCGGCCCAGCCAGGGCAGCGTCGGCCCCTGGACCAGGGTGTAGACGACGACCAGGACGAAGACGATGTTGAAGATCCGGCGGCTGGCCTCCACGCCCTCGACCATGGGAATGGTCGCCAGGATGATGGGCACCGCCCCGCGCAGCCCCGCCCAGGACATCAGGGCCTGCTCCTGCCACGGCACCCGGAACGGCGTCAGGCAGAACACCACGCTCAGCGGGCGCGCCACCATGGTCAGCACCAGCCCGATGACGAGCGCGGGCACGATGTCGTCGCCCAGCTCGTGCGGGGTGACCAGCAGTCCGAGCAGGACGAACATGCCGATCTGGGCCATCCAGCCGAGCCCGTCGGCGAACCCGCGCGTGGCCGGCCAGTGCGGCAGCCGCGCGTTGCCCATCACCATCGCGGCCAGGTACACCGCGAGGAAGCCGCTGCCGTGCGCCAGCGCGCCCGCCGCGTACGCCACCACGGCGATCGCCATCACGGCGATCGGGTAGAGGCCGGAGGCGGGCAGCGCCACGTGCCGCAGCCCCCAGGAGCCCAGCCAGCCCACCGCGAGCCCGATGGCCGCGCCGATGGCCAGCTCCAACAGGATCACGCCCAGCAGCACGTACCAGTGCTCGACCGGGCCCGCCGTGGACAGGGACACCACGAGGATGACCACCGGGGCGTCGTTGAAGCCGGACTCCGCCTCCAGGGTGCCCGTCACGCGCGCGGGCAGGGGGATCTTCCGCAGCACGGAGAACACGGCCGCCGCGTCGGTCGAGGAGACGACCGCCCCGATGATGAGGGCCTGCCGCCACTCCAGCCCGATCAGGTAGTGCGCGGCCGAGGCCGTGACCCCGACGCTCACCGCGACACCCGCCAGCGCCAGCACGGTGGCGGCCGGCAGGGCCGGCTTGATCTCCTTCCACTTCGTGCCGAGACCGCCCTCGGCCAGGATCACGACCAGGGCCGCGTACCCGATGACCTGGGTCAGCTCGGCGTTGTCGAAGTGGATGTCGCCCACGCCGTCCTGGCCCATGGCGACGCCTATGCCCAGATAGACGAGCAGGCTGGGGAGCCCGCTGCGCGAGGAGATCCGTACCGCTGCGACGGCGACGAGCAGGACGAGCGAGCAGACGAGCAGGAGCTGGTTGAGGTGGTGAACAGTCAGCGGCCGAATCCTTCCCTGGCCCGCACGCACGCGCGCGTGGGCTCACGTACATCGCACATGAAGCTGTGGCGCATCGCGCCAACTACTTCGTTACCTTACCTAACTCTTGACGATTTCTTGACGCTTCCGGGGGCGAGATCGAACGTCCGTCCGTGCCGGTTCCCGACTCCGCGTCAAGGGGCGCAAGGCCCTGCGCCTATCGTTGCTCCAGCGCTCAGTTAAAAGCACAGCCGAACCTGCCGCTCGCGTTAGGACAGCAAGGACAGCGATGCCCCCGAACACCACCGCCTCCACGGGTCAGCAGCCCGGCAAGTCCGGCAGGAGAAAAGGGCGCAAAGCCCGCCTGATCGTCCTCGTCCTGGTGCTGGCCCTCATCGGAGGCGTCGCCTTCGGGGCCTACTGGTCCATCAGTACCGTCCGGGCCTCCTTCCCGCAGACCAAGGGCACCCTCACGCTCAAGGGCCTCTCAGGACCCGTCGAGGTCAAACGCGACAACTACGGCATCCCGCAGATCTATGCCTCCTCCGACGCGGACCTGTTCATGGCGCAGGGCTACGTCCAGGCGCAGGACCGGTTCTACGAGATGGACGTACGCCGCCACATGGCCGCCGGGCGCCTGTCGGAGATGTTCGGCAAGAGCCAGGTCGACAACGACGAGTTCCTGCGCACGCTCGGCTGGGACCGGGTGGCCAAGGAGGAGTACGACACCAAGCTGTCGGACGCCACGCAGAAATACCTCCAGGCCTACTCCCAGGGAGTCAACGCCTACCTCCAGGGCAAGGACGGCGAGGACATCTCCCTGGAGTACGCGGCGCTCGGCTTCACCAACGACTACAAGCCGCAGCGGTGGACCCCGGTCGACTCCGTCTCCTGGCTGAAGGCGATGGCCTGGGACCTGCGTGCCAACATGCAGGACGAGATCGACCGCGCCCTGCTGACCAGCCGCCTCGGCCCGAAGCAGATCGCCGACCTGTACCCGCAGTACCCGTACAGCCGGAACAAGGCGATCGTCCAGGAGGGCCAGTACGACGAGCTGACGGGGGCGTTCGAACAGGGCGGCACGAGCGGGGCCTCTGGCACCGGCGGCACCTCCGGCACGAGCGGGACCGGCGGCGCCTCGACGGGCACCGCGGGGACCTCGGGCACGGCCTCCGGCACCTCGGGCAGCGCCTCCGGCGCCTCGGGCACGGCCTCCGGTACCTCGGGTCTGGACAGCCAGCTCACCGGCCTCTCCAGGGTCCTGGAGGACCTCCCGCCGGCCGTCGGCGTGAACGGCGACGGCATCGGCTCCAACTCCTGGGTCGTCGGCGGGAAGCACACCATCACCGGCAAGCCGCTGCTGGCCAACGACCCGCACCTGTCGCCCTCGCTGCCGTCCGTCTGGTACCAGATGGGCCTGCACTGCCGCAGCGTCTCCAGCACGTGCCAGTACGACGTCACCGGCTACACCTTCGCCGGCATGCCCGGCGTGATAATCGGTCACAACCAGGACATCGCCTGGGGCATGACCAACTCCGGCGTCGACGTCACGGACCTCTACCTGGAGAAGATCACCGGCGACGGCTACCTGTACGACGGCAAGGTCAAGCCCTTCGAGACGCGCGAGGAGACCATCAAGGTCGCCGGCGGCGAGCCGAAGAAGATCGTCGTCCGCGAGACCAACAACGGGCCCCTGCTGTCCGACCGCGACGAGGAGCTCGTGAAGGTCGGCAAGAAGGCCACCGTCGACACCGCCGCGCCCGACAGAGGCGACGGCTACGGTGTCGCGCTGCGCTGGACCGCCCTTCAGCCGGGCACGACCATGGACGCCGTCTTCGCCATGGACAGGGCGAAGAACTGGACCGACTTCCGCAAGGCCGCCGCGCTGTTCGACGTGCCCTCGCAGAACCTCGTCTACGCCGACGCCCAGGACAACATCGGCTACACGCTGCCGGGGAGGATCCCCACGCGCGCGGACGGCGACGACGGCTCGATCCCCGCGCCCGGCTGGGACCCCAAGTACCGCTGGACCGGCTACATCCGGCAGGACGCGCTGCCCTACGAGTACAACCCGGAGCGCGGCTACATCGTCACCGCCAACCAGGCCGTGATCGACCCGGACAAGTACCCCTACACGCTCACCACGGACTGGGGTTACGGCACGCGCAGCCAGCGGATCACCGACCTGATCCAGTCGAAGATCAAGGACGGCGGCAAGATCTCCACCGACGACATGCGCCAGATGCAGCTGGACAACAGCAGTGAGATCGCCCGGCTGCTGGTGCCCACGCTGCTGAAGATCGACACCGGCGACAAGGACGTGCGCGAGGCGCAGAAGCTCCTGGAGGGCTGGGACTACACCCAGGACACCGACTCGGCGGCCGCCGCGTACTTCAACGCCGTCTGGCGCAACATCCTCAAGCTCGCCTTCGGCAACAAGCTGCCCAAGGAGCTGCGGGTCAAGGGCCAGTGCCTGTGGGTCGAGCCGGTCAACACCACCGGGCCCGCCGACGAGGCGGAGAAGGTGCGCGAGTGCGGTCAGCGCGACCCCGACCAGGCGCAGCCGGACGGCGGCGACCGCTGGTTCGAGGTGGTCCGCAAGCTGATGGAGCAGCCCGACAGCGACTGGTGGAAGACGCCCAAGTCGGGCACCCGCCCCGGCGCCGACAACCGCGACCAGCTCTTCAAGCGCGCGATGATCGACGCCCGCTGGGAGCTGACCGCCAAGCTCGGCAAGGACATCGACACCTGGACCTGGGGCCGGCTGCACCGCCTGTTCCTGAAGAACCAGACCCTCGGCACCGAGGGCCCCGGTTTCCTCCAGTACGCCCTCAACCGCGGCCCCTGGGAGCTCAGCGGCGGCGAGGCGACGGTCAACGCGACCGGCTGGAACGCCGCCGGCGGCTACGGGGTGGTGTGGGTGCCGTCCATGCGGATGGTCGTGAACCTCGGCGACCTCGACAAGTCCCGCTGGATCAACCTCACCGGCGCCTCCGGGCACGCCTACAGCGCCCACTACGTCGACCAGACCGACAAGTGGGCCGACGGCGAACTGCTGCCGTGGTCCTTCTCGGACCAGGCGGTCGAGGACGGCACGGCCGACAAGCTGGTGCTCAAACCGTGAGCCGGTGACGGAACGGCCCTCCACGCGCGCGTGGAGGGCCGTTCCGCGTCAGGGCTCCTGCCGGAACCGCCGCACCCCCGACGGTGTCACCACCGCGTGCACCGGCCGGTCGTGCGGCTCCTCCGGGACATGCTCGACGACCTCGGTGTCGTACAGCAGCACCACCAGCGCGGGATGCGCCCCCGCCCGCTCCAGCCGCGCCAGGACCCGGTCGTACGAGCCGCCGCCCCGGCCCAGCCGCATCCCGCGCGCGTCCACCGCGAGCCCCGGCAGCAGCACGGCGTCGGCCGCGGTCACGGCGTCCGGGCCCAGGCGCTCGCCCGCGGGCTCGAAGAGGGCCATCCGGCCGCCGTGCCGGACGCGCGCGAGCGAGCCCTCGCCCTCGTACACGCCCCAGTCCAGGTCGTTGTCGGGCAGCAGGACCGGAAGCAGTACGCGCACGCCCCGGGCGCGCAGTGCGTCCAGGAGCGCGAGCGTCCCGGGTTCGCTCCCCACCGAGACGTACGCCGCGACCGTGCCGGCCCGCGCCAACTCGGGCAGCTCCAGGGCCCGCCCGGCCAGCGCGGCCGACGTTTCCCGCAGGTCATCCGCCGTCAACCTGTTCCTCGCCGCGAGGATCTCGCGCCGCAAACTCCGCTTGTCAGGCTCGCCCGGACGTGCGATGTGCCTCAATGGTTGCTCCCGTACCGTCGCAATACGCTCATATGAGCGCCTATGAACCGGAGCCGCAGATTCCATGCAAAGGCACCGGATAGGGTGGCGGACATGACTCAGTCGCACCCTCGGATCAGCAAGGCTGTCATTCCCGCAGCAGGCCTCGGCACCCGGTTCCTGCCGGCCACCAAAGCCACTCCCAAGGAGATGCTGCCGGTCGTGGACAAGCCCGCGATCCAGTACGTGGTCGAGGAGGCCGTCGCCGCGGGTCTCGACGACGTCCTCATGGTGACGGGCCGCAACAAGCGCCCGCTGGAGGACCACTTCGACCGCAACTACGAGCTGGAGTCGGCCCTCCAGAAGAAGGGCGACGCCGGCCGTCTCGCCAAGGTGCAGGAGTCCAGCGACCTCGCGACCATGCACTACGTCCGCCAGGGCGACCCCAAGGGCCTCGGCCACGCCGTCCTGTGCGCCGCCCCGCACGTGGGCCACGAGCCCTTCGCCGTCCTCCTCGGCGACGACCTGATCGACCCCCGCGACCCCCTGCTCCAGCGCATGGTCGAGGTCCAGGAGCAGCGCGGCGGCAGCGTCATCGCGCTCATGGAGGTCGCCCCGGAGCAGATCCACCTCTACGGCTGCGCGGCCGTGGAGACCACCGAGGACAGCGACGTCGTCAAGGTCAGCGGCCTGGTCGAGAAGCCCGACCCGTCCGACGCCCCGTCGAACTACGCGGTCATCGGCCGCTACGTCCTCGACCCGCACATCTTCGACATACTGCGCCGGACCGAGCCGGGCCGCGGCGGCGAGATCCAGCTCACGGACGCCCTCCAGCAGCTCGCGACCGACGAGAAGATCGGCGGCCCGGTGCACGGCGTGGTCTTCAAGGGCCGCCGCTACGACACCGGCGACCGCGGCGACTACCTGCGTGCCATTGTCCGACTCGCGTGCGAACGTGAAGACCTGGGCCCGGACTTCCGGACCTGGCTTCGCAGTTACGTAGCCGAGGAGATGTAACACGTTGAGCAGCGCCGCGCCCCCCGTCACCGGCCAGGACCACTCGGGCCCCGACCACCTCTGGTCGGTGGACGAGCACCTGGAGGACATCCTCGCCACCGTCCGCCCCCTGGAACCGATCGAGCTGCACCTGCTCGACGCCCAGGGCTGTGTCCTCGTCGAGGACATCACGGTGCCGGTGTCCCTGCCGCCGTTCGACAACAGCTCCATGGACGGCTACGCGGTACGGGTCGCGGACGTCGCGGGCGCGAGCGAGGAGTTCCCGGCGGCCCTGGAGGTCGTCGGGGACGTCGCCGCGGGCCAGGCCGAGCTGCTCCACGTGGGTCCCGGCCAGGCCGCCCGCATCATGACCGGCGCCCCGCTGCCGCCCGGCGCCGAGACGGTCGTGCCCGTCGAGTGGACCGACGGCGGGCTCGGCGAGGGCCCGGTGCGCGGGATGCGCGCCCGCAGCCTCGGCCCCGAGGGCGCCACCGGGCATGTGCACGTGTACCGCCCGGCCGAGGCCCGGGCGCACGTGCGCGCCAAGGGCAGCGACGTGAAGGCCGGCGACCGCGCCCTGGAGGCCGGCACGATTCTCGGCCCGCCCCAGATCGCCCTGCTCGCCGCGATCGGCCGCGGCACGGTCCGGGTCCGCCCGCGCCCGCGCGTGGTGGTGCTCTCCACCGGCAGCGAACTCGTCCAGCCCGACACGGAGCTGGGCACGGGTCAGATCTACGACTCCAACAGCTTCGCCCTCACCGCCGCCGCCCGCGACGCCGGCGCCATCGCCTACCGCGTGGGCGCCGTCGCCGACGACGCCGAGACCCTGCGCTCCACCATCGAGGACCAGCTGGTCCGCGCCGACCTGATGGTCACCACGGGCGGTGTGAGCGTCGGGGCGTACGACGTCGTCAAGGAGGCGCTGTCCCACGTCGCCGACGAGGACGAGGCCGGCAGCGGCATCGAGTTCCGCAAGCTCGCCATGCAGCCCGGCAAGCCCCAGGGCTTCGGCTCCATCGGCCCCGACCACACCCCGCTGCTGGCCCTGCCCGGCAACCCGGTGTCGTCGTATGTCTCCTTCGAGCTGTTCGTCCGCCCGGCGATCCGCGCCCTCATGGGCCTCGACGACGTCCACCGGCCGACGACCCGGGCGACCCTGGCCGCCGACAAGGCGCTGACCTCCCCGAAGGGCCGCCGCCAGTTCCTGCGCGGCACGTACGAGGACGGCCGGGTGACCCCGGTCGGCGGTGCCGGATCGCACCTGGTCGCGGCCCTCGCCCACGCGGACGCGCTGATCGTCGTCCCCGAGGACACCGAGTCCGTCGAGCCCGGCGCCGAGGTCGAGGTGGTCCTGCTCGGCCGATAGGCGCTGGTTGGGGGTACCGTGTCGCGCACAGCAGGCCCGGACCGGGAGCGCCACACAGCATGAGCACGCAGGACCCCAGCACGCAGGACGGCCCTACGCAGGACCGGCTGACGCACCTCGACGACGCCGGCGCCGCCCGCATGGTCGACGTGTCGGAGAAGGACGTGACCGCGCGCACGGCACGCGCCAGCGGACGTGTCCTCGTCTCGCCGCGCGTGATCGAACTGCTGCGCGGCGAGGGCGTCCCCAAGGGTGACGCCCTCGCGACCGCGCGGATCGCCGGGATCATGGGCGCCAAACGCACCCCCGATCTGATCCCGCTCTGCCACCCGTTGTCGGTGTCCGGTGTGAAACTGGACCTGTCGGTCGCGGACGACGCCGTGGAGATCCTGGCCACCGTGAAGACGACGGACCGCACGGGCGTCGAGATGGAGGCCCTCACCGCGGTCTCCGTCGCCGCGCTCACCGTGATCGACATGGTCAAGGCGGTCGACAAGGGAGCGGTCATCACGGACGTACGAGTGGAGGAGAAGACGGGCGGCAAGTCGGGCGACTGGAGCCGGTCATGACATACCGCGCTCTCGTCGTCACGGCCTCCAACCGGGCCGCCGCCGGGATCTACGAGGACAAGGGCGGCCCGCTGACCGCCGACGGCCTGGGGCGCTTCGGCTTCGAGGTCGACGGCCCGCAGATCGTCCCCGACGGCGACCCCGTGGAGGCGGCTCTGCGCGCCGGTGTCGAGACCGGCTACGACGTCATCGTCACCACTGGCGGCACGGGCATCTCGCCCACCGACCGCACCCCGGAGGCGACCCGCCGGGTGATCGACCACGAGGTTCCGGGCATCGCCGAGGCCATCCGGGCGTTCGGCCGGGAGAAGGTGCCGACCGCGGCGCTCTCCCGGGGCCTGGCCGGAGTGGCGGCGGGGACGCTGATCGTCAACCTGCCCGGTTCCACCGGCGGCGTGAAGGACGGCCTCGCCGTCCTGGAGCCGCTGCTGGTCCACGCCGTCGAGCAGCTCCGCGGCGGCGACCACCCCAGACCCGGCAGTGGGGGTGCGAGCTGAACAGCCCATCCTGGCCCGTCGAGCTGGTGGACGGCGACATCGTCCTCAGGCCGATAAAGCTGCGCGACCAGCGGGCGTGGCGTGAGGTCAACCGGCGCAACCGCGACTGGCTGCGCCCCTGGGAGGCGACCATTCCGCCGCCCACGCCCGGCGGGCCGCTCACCCACCGCCCGACCTTCCGCCAGATGGTCCGCCACCTCAGGGCGGAGGCGAACGCGGGCCGGATGCTGCCCTTCGTCATCGAGTACCAGGGGCGGCTGGTGGGGCAGTTGACGGTGGCCGGGATCACGTGGGGCTCGATGTGCTCGGGGCACATCGGCTACTGGGTGGACGAGGCGGTGGCCGGGCGCGGAGTGATGCCGACGGCGGTGGCGCTCGTCACGGACCACTGTTTCCGCACGGTCGGACTGCACCGCATCGAGATCTGCATTCGCCCGGAGAACGGACCCAGCCGCCGCGTCGTGGAGAAACTCGGATTCCGTGAGGAGGGGCTCCGGCCGCGTTATCTCCACATCGACGGCGCCTGGCGCGACCACCTCGTCTTCGCGCTCACGGCGGAAGAGGTGCCGGACGGGTTGCTGAGGCGCTGGCACCGGGCACGATCGGAGAGTAATCCGGGAATGCGGCACCACCCCGGAAATTGAATACGTGTTCGAAATTGATCGCCTGGTGACCGTCTCGGGGCAATGAATTCCCGCCCCGGGCGGTCTGCTGATCGCATCGGTCACAAAAAAAGTTCGAAATATCAGCCAGATCGTGCGACACACCGGCTCAATTGGCAGATGGCCTCACGCAAACCCCTCTACGGTGTGAGGCGTGAGCAGCAGCGGCCTCATCTACGCAGTCATTGTCGGGGCCTGGGCCGCCTACTTGGTGCCGATGTGGCTCCGTAGGCAGGACGAGCTGAACGAGGCCCGTCCGACGGAACGCTTCAGCACCGCCATCCGGCTCCTGTCCGGAAAGGCGGCCATGGAGCGCCGGTACGCCAAGGACCTGCGGGCGCGCTCCACCGAGGAGGGGGAGCAGGACGCCGACGACCTGGACGCCGTCACCGAATCGGTGGACGTCCGGGCCTTCGCCGTGTCCAAGACCCGTCCGCAGACCCAGGCGCTCCTCCCGTCGCCCGCCCCTGACCAGCCGGCCCGCCCGGCACCGAACGCGGCGCGTGCCGAACGCGAGGGGGGCCGGGTGCCCGCCGCCCGGCGCGGCATGTCGCCGCAGGCCCAGGCGGCCGCGGCGCGGGCCCGGCGCTCGAAGGTGCTCGCGCGCCGCCGGCGCACCACCACCGTGCTGTTCCTCGCCTTCACCCTCGGCGCGGTCGTCGCGGCGGTCGGCGGACTCGCGTTCCTGTGGGCACCCGGCGTGCCCGCCGTCATGCTCAGCGTGTACATCGCCTACCTTCGCTCCCAGGAGCGCCGTCGCTTCGCGTACCAGATGGACCGCCGCCGGGCCGAGGCCGCGGCCCAGCGGCTGCGGGAGCGGCAGCGCCAGCCCCGCAGATGCGTCTCGGCCGACGAGCAGGCCGACGGCCAGGAGGAGGGACCCGAGCCGGCGACCGACCCCGGCCTGTCGGCCCTCGCGGCGGACCGGCGCGCCCTCGTCGAGCAGACCGACCACGCGGAGTGGGTCGACCAGCAGCGCGAGCGGCAGCGGCGGCCCGGCCAGGGCGACAGCTGGGAGCCGGTGCCGGTGCCCCTGCCGACCTACGTGACCGCGCCGGTGGCACCCCGGGCCACCAGCGACGTGGACCTCGGCGCCCCCGACACCTGGAGCTCGGCCCGCTCCAGCGCGGTCGCCCCGGACGCGGAGCAGGAGGCCGGTGTCGCGGACCCGGCCGAGGCGGACCCCCACCCGGAGGACAGGGCGGACGGCGACGGGCGCACCGACGCCCGCCGGGCGGCCTCCGCGCGGCGGGCCCGGGAGCGCGGCCGCACACCGCTGTTCGACCAGTACGAGGACGGGGACCGGCCCCGGGCCGCCAACGAGTAGCCCCGCGAAGCCGCAGGTGGCCGCCCCCGGGGAACGGATTTCCAAGCAGGCCGATCGGGGTGCTAAAGTTTCACTCGTTGCAAGGGCCTGTGGCGCAGTCCGGTAGCGCACCTCGTTCGCATCGAGGGGGCCAGGGGTTCAAATCCCCTCAGGTCCACGCAGCTTCGAGCCCCTGTCGGTGAAAGCCGACAGGGGCTCTGCTCTGTTCCCCGGCTGTCAGAGGCTCTTCGCGAAGCAGCGGCTCGAGTCGTAGTGGCGGTAGTAGCCGAACTTGGCGCACGGCGCGTAGCCGCTGGACGTGTACAGGGCTACGGCCTCCGGCTGCTTGGTGCCCGTCTCCAGGACCATGCGGACGCGGCCGGCCGCGCGGGCGTCCTCCTCCAGGGCGGACAGGAGGCGGCGGGCGAGGCCCCGGCCGCGCATCTGCTCGATCACGTACATGCGCTTGAGCTCGGCGTCGCCGTCCAGGTTTCCCTCGTCGTTCGCGTCCCGGGCGCGCCAGCCGCCCGAGGCGACCGGGTTGTCGTGCTCGTCGTACGCGATCAGGTAGATGCCGTTCGGCGGTTCGAAGTCCGACGCGGCCATGGCGGTGGCGTCGCCGTCGTCGCCGTAGCGGGCGGCGTACTCGGCCTGGACCTGGTCGTTGAGCTTCACGGCGTCGGGGTGGTCGAAGGAGACCCGGCGTATGTGCATGACCGCTACCGTATTCGATCCGGAACTGGACCTCGTCCAGATTGCCGGTATCGTGCCGGGGTGCTCACTGTGACCTCTGTGAATGTGAACGGGCTCCGTGCCGCCGCGAAGAAGGGCTTCGTGGAGTGGCTCGCGCAGACCGAAGCCGACGTGCTGTGCCTCCAGGAGGTGCGGGCCGAGCCGGAGCAGCTGCCCGAGCAGGTCCGGGCGCCCGAGGGGTGGCATGTGGTGCACGCGCCGGCCGCCGCCAAGGGGCGGGCCGGGGTGTCGCTGTACAGCCGGCGCGAGCCCGACCGGGTCCAGGTCGGTTTCGGGTCCGCGGAGTTCGACGGCAGCGGGCGGTACGTGGAGGCGGACCTGCCGGGGGTCACCGTCGCCTCGCTGTATCTGCCCTCGGGTGAGGTCGGCACCGAGCGGCAGGACGAGAAGGAGCGCTTCATGGGCGAGTTCCTCGCCTATCTGAAGGGGCTCCGGGAGCGCGCCGCCGCCGAGGGGCGCGAGGTGCTGGTCTGCGGCGACTGGAACATCGCCCACCAGCAGGCCGACCTGAAGAACTGGCGCGGCAACACCAAGAACTCCGGGTTCCTGCCCGAGGAGCGCGAGTGGCTCGGGCGGGTCCTCGACCCGGCCGACGGCGGGTACGTCGACGTCGTCCGCGCCCTGCACCCGGACACCGAGGGGCCGTACTCGTGGTGGTCGTACCGCGGGCGGGCCTTCGACAACGACACGGGGTGGCGGATCGACTATCACGTGGCCACCCCCGGGCTCGCCGGGCGGGCGGTCAAGGGGTTCGTCGAGCGGGCCGCCACGCACGCGGAGCGGTGGTCCGACCACGCGCCGGTGACCGTGGTCTACGACCGCTAGGGTCGCCGGTGACCGTCGTCCACGACCGTCAGGGCTTGCGCATCTTGCGGTCCAGGGCCAGTGACAGTTCCGCCTCCACCACGCTCCGGGCGAGTGGGCGCAGGCGGGGCAGGTCGGTCTCGGAGGCGTGGCGCAGGACCAGGTCGGTGAAGAGTTCGGCGAGGGCGTCGGCGTGGGTGCGGACCTGCTTGGCCGCTTCCAGGACCTCCGCGAGGGGGATGCCCTCGCGGACCAGGGCCGAGGAGACGTCCAGGAGGCGGCGGCTGATGTGGACGATCTCGCCGCCGTCGGCGCCGAGGTAGCCCAGTTCCATCGCGGCGGCGAGGTTCTCGGGGGTGGCCTCGCCGGCGAAGTGGTCGGCGAGTTCCTCGGGGGTGAGGTGGACCGGTTCCTCCTCGGTGGGGGCGCCGACGCCGAGCAGGTCGCCGACATCCCGGCCGTGGTCGAAGGCCTCCGCCAGCTCCGCGATGCCGCTGAGGGTGTGGCCCCGTTCCAGCAGGGCCGTGATCGTGCGCAGCCGGGCCAGGTGATCGTCGTCGTACCAGGCGATACGGCCCTCGCGGCGGGGCGGCGGGATCAGCTTGCGTTCGCGGTAGAAGCGCAGGGTGCGCACCGTGATCCCGGCCAGGCGGGCCAGCTCTTCCATGCGGTATTCACGCTTCTCGGCCACCTGGGCACCCTAAGGCGTACCGCGGGTAACTTTCCTCGCACGCCCCCTACCCATCGGTACGGTGCTGCCCTACTCTCCCATTGCGCCAGTGTTCACTGGCGCGGTTCTCGTGGTGTGTGGAGGTGTCGGCATGGGCGAGCGCGAACGCGAGCATGTGCGGGTCGCGGTGGTCGGGTCCGGGTTCGGCGGGCTGGGGGCCGCCGTGCGGCTCCGCCGCGAGGGGATCACCGACTTCGTCGTCCTGGAGCGGGCCGGCAGCGTCGGCGGCACCTGGCGGGACAACAGCTACCCGGGATGCGCGTGTGACGTGCCGTCGCACCTGTACTCGTTCTCCTTCGCGCCCAACCCGGACTGGCCGCGCACCTTCTCGGGGCAGGAGCACATCCGCGCCTACCTGGAGCATGTGACGGACACCTTCCGGCTGCGCCCCCACATCCGCTTCGACTCGGAGGTGAAGCGGATGAGCTGGAACGGCGAGCGGCTGTGCTGGGACATCGAGACCAGCAGCGGGAGCCTCTCCGCCGACCTGGTGGTGTCGGCCACCGGGCCGCTGTCCGACCCGAAGGTGCCGGACATCCCCGGCCTGGACTCCTTCCCCGGCAAGGTGTTCCACTCCGCCCGCTGGGACCACGACTACGAGCTGCGCGGCAAGCGCGTCGCCATGGTCGGCACCGGCGCCTCGGCGATCCAGATCGTGCCGTCGATCCAGCCCGACGTCTCCCGGCTCACGCTCTTCCAGCGCACCCCGCCCTGGGTCATGCCCCGCATCGACCGGGCCATCAGCGACGCCGAGCGGTGGCTCCACCGGCAGCTGCCCTTCACCTCGCAGCTCAGGCGCGGACTGCTCTGGGGCATCCGGGAGTTGCAGGTCCAGGCGTTCACCAAGCACCCGAACGAGCTCGGCTTCGTGGCGCAGCTGGCCCGGCGCAACATGGCCCGCGCCATCAAGGACCCGGCCCTGCGCGCGAAACTCACCCCGGACTACCGCATCGGCTGCAAGCGGATCCTGCTGTCCAGCGACTACTACCCGGCGATCGCGCAGCCGAATGTGGACGTCGTCGCGAGCGGCCTCACCGAGGTCCGCGGCTCGACCCTCGTCGCCGCCGACGGCACCGAGGCCGAGGTCGACGCGATCGTCTTCGGCACCGGGTTCCACGTCACCGACATGCCGATCGCCGACCGGGTCGTGGGCGCCGACGGGCGGACCCTCGCCGAGAGCTGGAAGGGCGGCATGGAGGCCCTGCGCGGCGCCTCGGCCGCCGGCTTCCCCAACTGGATGACGATCATCGGGCCCAACACCGGCCTCGGGAACTCCTCGATGATCCTCATGATCGAGTCCCAGCTGAACTACCTCGCCGACTTCGTCCGCCAACTCGACGTCCTCGGCGGCAGGGTCGCCCTCGACGCCCGCCCGAGCGCTGTACGCGCCTGGAACCACCGGGTGCAGGAGCGCATGAAGCGCACGGTGTGGAACACGGGCGGCTGCACCAGCTGGTACCTCGACGCGAGCGGCCGCAACACCACCATCTGGCCCGGCACGACAGGCGAGTTCCGGCGGGCGACGCGACGGGTGGACCTCGCGGAGTACGACGTCCTGCGGGCGCCGGCGCCGAAGAGGGTCGAGAAGAAGGCTGTCAAGAAGGCCGGGGTGGACGCGTGAGCCGCCTCCTCCACGTCGACTCCGGTCCCTACGCCCCGCCCGTCCCCGTGCGCGAACTGACCGCCTTCTCGGCGGACGGCGCCCGGCTGCACGTCGAGATCCACGGAGCCGAGGGCGCCCCCGCCGTCGTCCTCGTCCACGGCTGGACCTGCTCCACCGCCTTCTGGGCGGCCCAGATCCGCGAGCTGGCCGCCGACCACCGGGTCATCGCCTACGACCAGCGCGGCCACGGACGCAGCCCCGCCGGCCCGGCGTGCAGCACCGACGCCCTCGCCGACGACCTGGAAGCCGTCCTCACGGTCACCCTCGCGCCCGGCGAACAGGCCGTGATCGCCGGGCACTCCATGGGCGGCATGACCGTCATGGCGGCCTCCGCCCGAGCGGCCTTCCGCGCGCACACGGCCGCCGTCCTGCTGTGCAGCACGGGCAGTTCGCAGCTGGTCGCGGCGTCCACCGTCGTCCCCATCCGGCCCGGGCGGCCGCGGACCTGGCTGACCCGGCGGATCCTGGGCTCGCGCGCCCCGCTCGGCCCGGTCACACCACTGGCTCGCCGGATCCTCAAGTACGGGACGATGGGCCCCGGTTCGGCCCCGCACATGGTCGAGGCCTGCGCCCGGATCGTGCACGCCTGCCCCCGCAAGGTCCGGCACGCCTGGTCGCAGGTGCTGGACCTGCTCGACCTCGACCACGGCGTACGGGAGTTGGACGTGCCCACCACCGTCGTCGTCGGTACGGCGGACCGGCTGACCCCGCCGGCGCAGGCCCGGGCCCTGTGCGAAGCCCTGCCGCAGTGCACCGGGTTCACAGAGCTGCCCGGCATCGGCCACATGACGCCCGTCGAGGCGCCCGAGCTGGTCACCGGGAAGATACGCGAGCTCGTCACCGCACACATCCAGGTCGTATCCGAGGAGAGCGCATGAGCAGGGTGAGCCTCGAAGGCAAGGTCGCCGTGGTGACCGGGGCGGCGCGCGGCGTCGGGGAGTTGCTGGCCCGCAAGCTCTCCGCGCGCGGCGTGAAGATCGCGCTGGTCGGGCTGGAGCCGGACGCGCTCAAGCAGGTCTCCGGGCGGCTGCACAGCGACAGCGACCACTGGCACGCCGACGTCACCGACCACGAGGCGATGGCCCGGGTCGCGAGCGAGGTCGAGGAGCGCTTCGGCCGGGTCGACATCGTCGTCGCCAACGCCGGTGTCGCCACCGGCGGGCCGTTCGCCGACTCCGACCCGGAGTCCTGGCGGCGGGTGATCGAGGTCAACCTCATCGGCTCGGCGGTGACCGCCCGCGCCTTCCTGCCGCTGCTGCTGGAGAGCCGGGGCTACCTGCTCCAGATCGCGTCCCTCGCGGCGATCACCCCGGCGCCGATGATGACCGCGTACTGCGCGTCCAAGTCGGGCGTGGAGGCGTACGCGCACAGCCTGCGCGCCGAGGTCGGGTACCGGGGCGTGCAGGTCGGCGTCGGGTACCTGTCGTGGACCGACACCGACATGGTGCGCGGGGCCGACCAGGACGACGTCATGCGGGAGTTGCGGCAGCGGCTGCCCTGGCCGTCCAACAAGACGTACCCGCTGGGTCCCGCGGTGGACCGGCTCGTGGCCGGGATCGAGCGGCGGTCGAGTCATGTGTACGGGCAGTGGTGGCTGCGCGGGATGCAGGGCGTGCGCGGATACCTGCCCGGCGTCATCGGGACGGTGGGGCAGCGCGAGATGCGGCGGTTCGCGGACCGGCTGACGGGCATGCGCACGGGCCTGGTCGGGGCGGGCGGAGCCGCCGACGAGCAGCAGAGGACTACGCTCCGTAAGTGATCGACATGCGCAGGGTCACGACCCGTGTGAATCTGAACGAGCCAGATCCCCTCACCCCCAACGGGAGTGAACCCACATGGGTATGAAGGACCAGTTCCAGGAGAAGTCCGAGCAGTGGCAGAACCAGGCTCGCCAGAAGGCGGACCAGGCTCGCGAGCAGATGCAGGGCCGCGGCCGCCGGCGTGACGAGGAGATGGACCCCTCGCAGCCGCAGCGCGACCGCGACCGTGACCGCGAGCGTGAGCGCGAGCAGGAGGACCGGGACCGCTTCGACCAGGACTACGACGCCTGACGTTGCGCGCTGAGCGGACTGGGGCGCCCCCGTGCGGGGCGCCCCTTTCCCCTGTGCGGGGCGCCCTGGGTGTCACGCCCTGGGCGGCAGCTTCGGCCGCGAGCGGTCCGGTACGTCGCTGTAGGTCGGCGGTGTCGCGGGCGGGTTGGTCTCCAGCAGCCCGAGCGCCAGCTCCACCGCGTCGGTCAGCTGGGCGTGCCGCCCCTCGGCCCAGTCCAGCGGGGTGCGCAGGACGTCGATGTCGGGGGCGACGCCCTTGTTCTCCACCGACCAGCCGTAGGCGTCGAACCAGGCCGCGTTCATCGGCACCGTGATCACCGTGCCGTCCCCCAGCTCGTGGCGGCCGGTCATGCCGACCACACCGCCCCAGGTGCGCTGCCCCACGACCGGGCCCAGCTTCAGCAGCTTGAACGCGGCGGTGATCATGTCGCCGTCGGAGGAGGTCGCCTCGTCCGCCAGCGCCACCACCGGGCCCCTCGGCGCGTTCGAGGTGTACGACACCGGCTGGGCGTCGCGGGTCAGGTCCCAGCCCAGGATCGTGCGGCTCAGCGTCTCGATGACCAGCTCGCTGATGTGGCCGCCGGCGTTGCCGCGCACGTCCACGATCAGCGCGGGCCGGGAGACCTCCATGCGCAGATCGCGGTTGAACTGCGCCCAGCCCGAGCCGCCCATGTCCGGGATGTGCAGATAGCCGCAGCGGCCACCGCTCAACTCCCGTACGACCGCACGCCGCTTGGCGACCCAGTCCTGGTAGCGCAACGGCCGCTCGTCGATCAGCGGGACGACCGCGACCCGCCGGGGCGGTCCCTCGCCCTCGGCCGGGGTGAAGGTCAGTTCCACGGTCGTCCCGCCCGCACCGGCCAGCAGTGGGTACGGGCCCGCGTGCGGATCCACCGGGCGGCCGTCGACATGGGTGAGCAGCGCGCCCTCCCGGATGCCCGTGCCGGCCAGCGGGGAGCGGGCCTTGGAGTCGGAGGAGTCGCCGGGCAGGATCCGCTTGACCATCCAGCCGCCGTCCCGGCGTACGAAGTTGGCGCCGAGCAGGCCCTGCCGGCGCTGGTAGTGCGGCGGGCCCTCGTTGCGCCGGGCGGGGGAGACGTACGCGTGGGAGGTGCCCAGCTCGCCCAGCACCTCGCGCAGCAGGTCCGCGAACTCGTCCGGGGACGCCACCCGTTCGACCAGCGGACGGTACTGGTCCAGCACCCCGTCCCAGTCGATGCCGCACATGCCCGGCTCCCAGAAGTAGGCCCGGATCAGCCGCCCGGCCTCCTCGTACGCCTGCCGCCACTCCGCCGCCGGGTCGACCGTGTGCAGGATGCGGCGTGCGTCGATCCACACCGTCGAGTCGGAGTCGCCCGGCTCGTGGGACGGCACCGCGCGCAGCTCGCCCTCGTCGACGATCACCAGCCGGCTGCCGTCGCCGCTGATCGCGAACCAGTCGAGGTGCAGGGCGAGTTCGGACTTCTTGGCCTTGGTGATGTTGAAGTGCTCCAGCGTCGGCCGGCCGCTGGTGTCGTCCGGGTTGGCGAACGTCTCGCCCAGCGCGCCCGAGATCGGCCAGCGCAGCCACACCAGGCCGCCGCCCGCGACCGGCTGGAGCGCCGAGTACTTGGACGCGGCCACCGGGAAGGGCGTGACCCGGCTCTCCAGGCCCTCGACCTCGACGATCACGGCCCCGCCGTCCCCGTTCTCGTCGTCCTCCACCGGATCCAGGCCCCCGGCGGCCGGGCGGCCCTCGGGGTTCACCGCGAACGGGGAGGGCGTCGCCGACGACAGCGGGACGAGGTACGGGCGGCAGCCCAGCGGGAAGGACAGGTCGCCGGTGTGCACGTCGTAGACGGGGTCGAAGCCGCGCCAGGACAGGAAGGCGAGGTAGCGGCCGTCGCGTGTGAAGACCGGGTTCTCGTCCTCGAAACGGCCGTTGGTGACGTCCACGATCAGCCGGTCCTTGATCCGGGCCAGTTTGATCTGCCGCAGCGTCCGCCCGATGCCCGGGTGCGACCAGGTCAGCCACGCCCCGTCCGGGGAGAACGCGAGGTCCCGTACGGGCCCGTTGATCGACCGGATCAGCTCGGTGACCTCGCCGCCGGAGTCCTCGGTCACGTCGACCAGGAGCAGCCGCCCGTCGTGCGAGGCGACCGCGAGGCGCTCGCCCTCCGGGTCCGAGACCAGTTCCCGTACCCGCCCCAGCTCCGCGGAGGCCAGCCGCCGGGGCGGCCGGTCGCCGCTCGCCCGGGGCAGGGAGGCGATCTCGATCGCGTCCTCGCCCTCCGCGTCCGTCACGTACGCCACCTGCCCGCTCGCGCCGAGCATCTCCGGCATCCGCACCCGGACGCCCGGGGTGTCGGTGAGGGTGCGGGCGGGGCCGTCCCGGTGGGTGAGCCAGTACAGGCTGCCGCGTACGACGACCGCGCTGGCCCGGCCGGTCTCGTCGACCGAGATCCCGTCGAGGTGCTGGGCCGCCGCCACCTGGTAGGGGCGCCGCCCCGCGCGCGGTCCGCTCAGCCGTACGTCCAGCCGCCGCGGCTCGGCGCCCGGGGACAGGTCGTTCACCAGCCACAGGTCGCCCGCGCACTGGTACACCACCCGGGTGCCGTCACTGGAGGCGTGCCGGGCGTAGAAGGCGTCGTGGTCGGTGTGGCGGCGCAGGTCGGAGCCGTCGTGGGCGCAGGAGTAGAGGTTGCCGACGCCCTCGTGGTCGGAGAGGAAGGCGATCCGCCCGCCGACGAACATGGGGGAGTGCAGATGGCCGCCGAGGCCCTCCAGCAGCCGTTCGCCGTGCAGCCACAGCCGGCCCATGGCCCCGCCCCGGTAGCGCTTCCAGGCGGCGGGTTCGTGCGGGGGCGTGCCGGTGAGGAGGAGCGTCCTGCGCTCCCCGTCCAGGTCGGCGACCTGGATGTCGGCGACCGGTCCCCAGGGCAGCTTGCGGCCCGGGTCGCCGTCGGGGGAGACCTTGTAGGCCCAGGTGAAGTACGAGAAGGGCTCGCCGTGCGAGGCCACGGCCAGGATCTCGCCGTCCGGGGTCCAGCCGCAGACCCGGGTGTCGGCGCTGCCCCAGTGGCTCAGCTGACGGCCCGGGCCGCCGTCCACGGGCGCCAGGTGGACTTCGGGCACCAGGCTGCGCCAGCTCGTGTACGCGAGGTGCCGGCCGTCCGGCGAGAAGCGGGGGTGGCCCGCCTTGGTGCGGTCGACGGTGAGCCGCCAGGCGCGGCCGGGGCCGTCGAGCGGGGCGAGCCAGAGGTCGTCCTCCGCCACGAAGCACAGCAGGTCGTCATGGAGATGCGGCAGACGCAGATAGGTCACCTCCTCATGCTTTGCCTGGGGGCGCAACGTGGCAAGTCAGGACAAACCGGCGGCTGTGCGGGCTCGTGACCCAGCACACGTACGAAACGGTTTCGTTTCCCTTGAGGGTGCGCTACATTCGTGACGTACGAAACCGTGTCGTTCGGAGCAGGAAGGTGAAAAAGATGGCTGAGGTCGCCGCCGCGCGTCGCAGTCGGATCACCCCCGAGCGTGAGGCCGAGCTGTACGAGGCCGTGCTCGACCTGCTCCGCGAGGTCGGCTACGACGCCCTCACCATGGACGCCGTGGCCGCCCGCACCCGGTCCAGCAAGGCCACGCTCTACCGCCAGTGGGGCGGCAAGGCGCAGCTGGTCGTCAAGGCGCTCCGGCACACCAAGCCGGTGAAGAACTTCGACGAGATCGACACCGGGTCCCTGCGCGGCGACTTCCACGCCCTCATGGCGCGTGCGGACGACGCCGAAATGGAACGGAACGGCGCGCTGATGCGTGGACTGGCCACGGCGATGCACGCCAACCCGGACCTCCACAGGGAGTTCAGGAGCCAGATCATCGAGCCGGAGATCGCGGACTCGCGCCGTGTCCTCCAGCGCGCCATCGACCGGGGCGAGGTCCGTCCGGACTGCCCGGCGCTGGACTTCGTGGTGCACATGATGCTCGGCGCGTTCGTCACCTGCGCGGTCCTCGACGACAAGCCCCCGACAGGGGCCTTCCTGACCTCGTACATCGACGCCGTGGTCCTCCCCGCCCTCGGCGTCCCCACCCACTAGTCCCCTCAGCTAGCCCCTCACCTGACGTCTCCGCTCACGTCGTCGGGCTGATCACCCCTGCCCTGAAGACCTCACGACTGACCGGGAGTACGCCCTCGTGGCCACTTTCCTCTACAAACTCGGCCGGATCTCCTTCCGGCGACGGCATCTGGTCGCCCTGATATGGGTGGCCCTGCTGACCCTCGCCGGTGTCGGCGCGGCCAGCGCCCCCGCGGCGGGCAACAGCTCGTTCTCCATCCCCGGCACCGAGGCCCAGAAGGCCTTCGACCTGCTGGAACAGCGCTTCCCGGGCATGAGCGCCGACGGGGCCACCGCACGGGTCGTCTTCAAGGCGCCGAGCGGCGAGAAGATGACCGACCCCGGCAACAGGGCGACGGTCCGGGAGACCGTGAAGGAGCTGGCCGACGGCTCCGAGGTCGCCTCCGTCACCGACCCCTACCAGGCGAAGGCCGTCAGCAAGGACGGCACGATCGCGTACGCGCAGGTGTCGTACAAGGTCTCCGGCATGGAGCTGGACGACGCCTCCAAGGACGCCCTGGAGGACACCGCGCAGGACGCGCGGCAGGCCGGGCTGACCGTCGAGATCGGCGGTGACGCGCTCCAGGCGGTTCCGCACACCGGCTCCAGCGAGATCATCGGCATCGCGGTCGCCGCGGTCGTCCTCGTCATTACCTTCGGTTCGCTGGTCGCGGCCGGGCTGCCGCTGCTGACGGCCCTCGTCGGCGTGGGCATCGGCGTCTCCGCGATCACGGCCCTGGCCGGCACCCTCGACCTCGGCTCGACCACCTCGACGCTGGCGATGATGATCGGCTTGGCGGTCGGCATCGACTACGCGCTGTTCATCGTCTCCCGCTACCGCGCCGAACTGGCCGAGGGGCGCGACCGCGAGGAGGCGGTGGGCCGGGCCGTCGGCACGGCGGGCTCCGCGGTGGTCTTCGCCGGCCTGACCGTGGTGATCGCCCTGGTGGGCCTGTCCGTCGTCAACATCCCGATGCTGACGAAGATGGGCATCGCGGCGGCGGGCACGGTGGCCATCGCGGTGCTGATCGCACTGACCATGATCCCGGCGCTGCTCGGGTACGCGGGCCGCAGGGTGAAGCCGGCGGGGGAGAAGGGCAAGCTGCTCGGCCGGGCCAAGGCGCAGGAAAAGCCGGCCAAGCCGAACCTGGGCACCCGCTGGGCGAGCTTCGTCGTCCGCCGCCCGATCGCGGTCCTGCTGCTCGGCGTCGTCGGCCTCGGCGCCGCGGCCGTCCCGGCGGCGTCCCTGGAACTGGGCCTGCCCGACGACGGCTCCCAGCCCACCTCCACCACCCAGCGCCGCGCCTACGACCTGCTGTCCGAGGGCTTCGGCCCCGGCTTCAACGGCCCGCTGATGGTCGTGGTCGACGCGAAGGACAGCGACGACCCCAAGGCGGCCTTCACCGAGACCGGCGACGAGATCAAGGGCCTGAAGGACGTCGTCACGGTGACGCCGCCCGCGCCCAACAAGGCCGGCGACACCGCCACCATCACCGTCATCCCCGGTTCCAAGCCGTCCTCCGTCACGACGGAGAACCTGGTGCACGGCATCCGGGACGCAGGCGCCGGCATCAAGGCCGACACGGACGCGAACGTCCTGGTCACCGGCAGCACGGCGATGAACATCGACGTCAGCGAGAAGCTCAACGACGCGCTGGTGCCGTACCTGGTCCTGGTGGTCGGCCTGGCCTTCCTCCTGCTGATCGTGGTCTTCCGCTCGATCCTGGTCCCGCTGAAGGCGGCCCTCGGCTTCCTGCTGTCGGTGATGGCTGCGCTCGGCGCGGTGGTCGCGGTCTTCCAGTGGGGCTGGCTGGCGGACCTCATGGGCGTGGAGCAGACCGGGCCGGTCATGTCGATGATGCCGATCTTCATGGTCGGCGTGGTCTTCGGCCTGGCCATGGACTACGAGGTGTTCCTCGTGACCCGGATGCGGGAGGCCCACGTCCACGGCGAGAAGCCCGCCCAGGCCGTGGTCACCGGCTTCCGGCACGGCGCGCGGGTCGTCACCGCCGCCGCGGTCATCATGATGGCCGTCTTCGCCGGCTTCATCGGCTCGTCCGAGTCGATGGTCAAGATGATCGGCTTCGGCCTCGCGATCGCGGTCTTCTTCGATGCGTTCGTCGTCCGCATGGCGATCGTCCCGGCCGTCCTGGCCCTCCTCGGCCGCACGGCCTGGTGGCTGCCCAAGTGGCTCGACCGGGCGCTGCCGAACGTGGACGTCGAGGGCGAGGGGCTGCGCACGGCGAGCGGCGACCCGGACAGGGAGCTGGTGCGCACCTGACGGCACCCTGAGAGACCGGCCGGTGAGCCCCCGTGGAGACGGGGACGCTCACCGGCCTTTCGCGTTACGCGTGCGGGTGGAGGACGACCTTGGTGTAGCCCTCGACTCGCTTGTCGAACTTCTCGTACGCCGTCGGTGCCTCGTCGAGGGGCAGTTCGTGCGAGACGACGAAGCTCGGCTTCGCGCGGTCCTCGATGATCATGTCACGCAGCTGGCGGTTGTACCGCTTGACGTTGCACTGGCCGGTGCCCATGCGGAGCCCCTTCTCGAAGAGGCGTCCGACGGCGACCAGCAGCATGCCCTGCTTGGCCTGCTCGTCCGGCCCGCCGGGGTCGCGCGGCACATACAGGCCGGGCACGCCGAGTGCGCCCGTCGGCCGGACCGATTCGACCAGCGCGTTCAGCACGGTCGCCGGTTCCTCGCGGTCCTCGTCCTGGGCCTGCGCCTGGTAGCCGACGGCGTCGATGCCCTTGTCGGTGCCCTGACCGTCGGTCTGCTCCTTGATCTGCTCCGCCGGACTGGCCTGGGTGAAGTCGATCGGCACGGCACCGATCTCCTCCGCCTTCTGCAGCCGCTCCGCCACCCGGTCGACCACGAACACCTTGCTCGCGCCGCGCAGCATCGCGGAGTAGGCGGCCATGAGCCCGACCGGACCGCCGCCGTACACGGCGACGCTCTCACCGGGACGTACATCGGCCAGCTCGTTGCCGTGGTAGCCGGTCGGGAAGATGTCGGCGAGCAGGACGAAGTCGGTCTCCTTCTCGGTGCCCTCGGGAAGCTTCAGGCAGTTGAAGTCGGCGTACGGCACGCGTACGTACTCCGCCTGGCCCCCGATGAAGGGCCCCATCGCGACGTAGCCGTAGGCGCCGCCGGCGAAGCCCGGGTTCACGGTGAGGCAGAAACCCGTGTAACCCGCCGTACAGTTCTTGCAGAATCCGCAGGCCACGTTGAACGGCATGACCACCCGGTCGCCGCGGCTGAGAGAGGTGACCCCCTCTCCTGCCTCCTCGATGACCCCGAGGTTCTCGTGGCCGAACACGATGCCCGGTTCCGCGGCGGTACGGCCCTCGTACATGTGCAGGTCCGAGCCGCAGATGGCGGTCGACGTGACGCGGACGATCACATCGCTCGGGTGCTGGATCCGTGGGTCCTCCACTTGCTCTATCGCTACTTCGAACGGGCCCTTGTACACGACAGCCCTCATCGTCAAGCACCTCCGTCTGTGTGTCGTGGGTCATATACCAGACTCGTGCAGGATGAGACGATTTGCACGTACAGAGGAAAGGATCTAGAGCTTTGTCACGACGTATCGGCACACTGCTCGTAGCGGTCTCCGGGTTGTCCGGCACCGTCTATCCGGTGGGGACGCGTGTGGCCATCCAGGGCACCGGAGGATCCGTCGACGGTTTCGTCGACGGGGACTGGCTGCCGCTCGCGTGGTGGGAGTTCGCGGACGTCCGCCCGGAGGACGGCACCGGCTGAAACCTCCTCGCGTGGCCAGTACACGCACCGCTAGCGTGCCCCCATGACGACGACAGCCGCCACTGACGCCGAGAACTCCGGAGCACACCCCCAGTTCGTCGAGGCCCTGCGCGGCCTCGGGCTCGAGGACCTGGTGAGCCGGGTCCGCCGCTTCCCGGAAGCCACCCGTACCGCAGCCGAGGCCGCCGCCGCCATCGGCTGTGAGCTGAGCCAGATCTGCAAGTCGCTGATCTTCGCGGCGGACCGGGTGCCGGTGCTGGTGCTCATGGACGGGGCGTCCCGCGTCGACGTCGAGCTCGTGCGCAAGGAGCTGGGCGCGGAGAAGGTCACCAGGGCCAGGGCCGATGTCGTCAGGGAGACCACCGGGTACGCCATCGGCGGCGTGCCGCCCTTCGGGCACCGGACCAGGACGCGGGTCCTGGCCGACCGTTCCCTGCTCGCGCACGACGTCGTCTGGGCCGCGGCCGGGACGCCGTACACCGTGTTCCCCATGGCGCCCGACGCCCTCGTCGTCCACGCCGGAGCCACCCTGGTGGACGTGCGCGAGCGCACCTCGTGACGCCGCTGGTCACCGCAGCCGTCCTCCTGGCCGCCGTCACCCACGCCGGCTGGAACGCCCTCGCCCACAAGATCACCGACAAGCTGGCCGGCTTCACGCTGATCTCGGGCGGAGGGGTCGTCATCGGGCTGGCCCTGGCGCCCTTCGTGGCGTTCCCGGCGGCCGCGGCCTGGCCGTATCTGCTGGGCTCCGCCGCCATCCACATCGCCTACTACGCCCTGCTGATGACGTCCTTCCGGCTGGGGGACTTCGGGCAGGCCTATCCCCTCGCGCGCGGCACCGCGCCCCTGGTCGTGACCGTGCTCGCCGCCCTCTTCGCGCACGAGGTGCCCGACGGCTGGGCCGCCGCCGGTGTCGCCGTGTCCTGCGCGGGGCTGACCGGCGTCGCCCTGTGCGGCCTGCGCGGGCACCGGCCCGACTGGGCGGCGATCAGGGCGGCCCTGGCGACCGGGCTGACGATAGCGGCGTACACCGTCGTCGACGGGCTGGGCGTGCGCGCCTCCGGGTCGTCCCTCGGGTACATCGCCTGGCTGATGGCGGTGCAGGGGATCGTCATCCCGGCGTATGCCGTGTGGCGGTGGCGTGCGAAGACCGCGGCGACGCTCCGGCCGTTCGCCGGGATCGGGCTGCTCGGCGCCGCGCTCTCGGTCGCCGCCTACGCCCTCGTCCTGTGGGCCCAGACCCAGGCGGAGCTGGCGCCCATCGCCGCCCTGCGCGAGTCGTCCATCATCGTGGGCGCGGCGATCGGGGCCGTGTTCTTCAAGGAGCGGTTCGGGGCGCCGAGGATCGCGGCGGCCGCGCTGCTCGTCGTCGGGATCGGGCTGATGCTGCACACCGGATAGGCGGTGTCAGGCGGGTGCGTACGACCAGTGGGAGGAGCACCCTGGAACTAGGTGTTCCGGAGGTGATCGTCATGATGCACACCACAGTGGGATGGCACGTCGAGCTGGAGTTCAAGGAGGACGACCAGCACACGCGGGCGGCCGCGCTGGTCCGCCTGCCCGACGGCACCGAGGTACGGGCGCACGGGCACGCGAGCCGGCACCGCTCCGACGCGAATCAGCCCAGAGTCGGGGAGGAGATCGCCGGGGCCCGGGCGCTCAACGAACTCGCCATGAAGTTGCTGACCAAGGCGCACGAGGAGATCGACCAGGCGTCCGGGCGGACCTCCCACCCGATCCACGTCTAGAGGCCGAGCACACTCCGCACCGCCCGGACCAGCCCCTGGGCCCGCGGGTCCGCCGTCACCGTCTTGCGGAAGCCGTTGGTGACGTAGCCGAAGGCGATGCCGGTCTCCGGGTCGGCGAAGCCGAGGGCGCCGCCGCGGCCCGGGTGGCCGAAGGAGCCCGGGGTGAGGAAGGGCGAGGCGCTGCCGTGCAGCATGTAGCCGAGGCCGAAGCGGGTGCCGACCACCAGGACCCGGTCGGGGCCCGCCGACTCCTCGGCCCGGGCCAGTTCGACCGTCTCGGGCGTGAACAGGCGTGAGGCGCCGGCGGTGTCGCCGATCAGCGTCGCGTAGAAGCGGGCCAGTCCGTCTGCCGTCGCGATGGCGTTGGTCGCGGGCAGGGCCGCCGCGCGGTACGCCGGGTCGTTCTGCTCCGGGAACGGGGTGATGGCCGCGAAGGCCCGGCGGGTGAGGGAGGCCGGGTCCTGGTAGGCCTCGGTGACCGAGCGCTTGGGGCGGGTGCGCAGGCCGCCGCTCGGCTCGGGGCTTTCGAGGCGGCCCACGCGTCCGACCCGCCCGGCCTCCGCCGGGGGCAGCCCGAGCCAGAGGTCCAGGCCCAGCGGGCCGGTGAGCTGTGCGGCGAGCCACTCGTCGGTGCCCTGCCCGGTCACCCGCCGGACCAGTTCGTCGAGCAGCCAGCCGTAGGTCAGCGCGTGGTAGCCGTGGTCGGTGCCGGGCTCCCAGACGGGGGCCTGCGCGGCGACCGCCCGGGGTCCCCGGAGCGGGTCGAGGGCGTCCTGCGGGGTGAGCGGCTGGTCGAGGACCGGGAGCCCGGCCCGGTGGTTCAGCACGTGCCGGACCAGCACCCGCTCCTTGCCGTGCACCTTGAACTCCGGCCAGTAGTGCCCCACCGGCGCGTCCAGGTCCAGCTGTCCGCGCTGGTGCAGCAGCAGGAGGACGGCGGCGGCGACCCCCTTCGTCGCCGAGCGCACGACCTGGGCGGTGCCCCGCTCCCAGGGGGCCGTGCCGTCGACGTCCTTCGTGCCGGCCCACAGGTCGACGACCCGCTGCCCGTCCCGGTAGACGGCGACCGCCGCGCCCCGCTCCCCGAGCGTGGCGAAGTTCCGTACGAACGCGTCCCTGACCGGCTCGAAGCCCTCGGCCACTGTGCCGTGCACGTCCACGCCCGTACTCCTCCTGGTCTCGCCGACTCGCTCCCCTTCACCCAAGCAGGATCGTCACGTCGATGTTCCCGCGGGTGGCGTTGGAGTACGGGCAGACCTCGTGGGCCGCGTCCACCAGCTTGGTGGCGAGGTCGGGGTCGACGACCGGGAGGGAGACGCTGAGGGCGACCGCCAGGCCGTAGCCGTGCTGCTTGTTGGGGCCGATGCCGACCTTCGCGGAGACCGCGGAGCCGGTCAGGTCGTAGCCCTCGCGGTTGCCGACCAGGATCAGGGCGTTGTGGAAGCAGGAGCTGTAGCCGGCCGCGAAGAGCTGTTCCGGGTTGGTGCCGTTGCCGTCGCCGCCGAGCTGCGGGGGCATCGCGACCTTGAGGTCGAGCTGCCCGTCCTGGCTGGTGACATAGCCCTCGCGGCCGCCGTGGGCGGTGGCCTCGGCGACGTACATGATCTTCGTGGGACGGGTGTCGCCGGTGGCGACAGCGGTGCCGTCGGTCATGGTGGGCCTTCCCCGGGAACAGAGGCGCGCAAGTACATCGTGCACAAGGTACTGACCAGTAATCCGACTGCTGTCACCAGGGGGGAGCAACCCGCGGTAACCCCGGTGTCAGCGGGCCCGGTCCGCCGCCGACTCCGCCCGGCGAGCCAGCCGCCACAGCTCCTCCCGGAGCCGTGCGGCCTCCGCCTCGTCGAGCCCGGTCGCCGTGAGCAGGGCCCCCGGCACCCGCCGGGCGCGCTCCCGGAGCTCCTCCCCGCGCCCGGTCACGGCCACGAGCACCGACCGCTCGTCCCGCGCCGACCGCTCACGCCGCAGCAGTCCCGCCGCCTCCAGCCGCTTCAGCAGCGGCGAGACCGTGCCGTAGTCGAGGCGCAGGGCCGCGGCCAGTTCCTTGACCGTGGTCTGACCGCGCTCCCAGAGGACCAGCAGGACGAGGTACTGGGGGTAGGTGAGGCCGAGGTCGTCGAGGAGCGGACGGTAGGCGGCCGTCACCGCGCGCTGGGCGGCGTACAGCGCGAAGCACAGCTGCTCGTCCAGCAGCAGCGATCCGTCGCTCTCCTCGTTCGTCACGCGCCCATTGTCACGGACGGGCCCCAGCGGCCGGCACGGAACGCGGATCGAAGCCGAAGGGCAGCTCCAGGCGGTGGGCGCGCATCAGCTCCTCGTCGGACAGCAGCTCACCGGTCGGGCCGTCCGCCGCGATCACGCCCTCGCTGAGGACCAGGGAGCGCGGGCACAGCTCCAGGGCGTACGGCAGGTCGTGCGTGACCATCAGCACCGTCACGTCCAGGGAGCGCAGGATGTCGGCCAGTTCGCGGCGGGAGGCGGGGTCGAGGTTGGAGGAGGGCTCGTCCAGGACGAGGATCTCCGGCTCCATGGCGAGAACGGTTGCGACGGCCACCCGGCGGCGCTGGCCGAAGGAGAGGTGGTGCGGCGGGCGGTCCTTGAACTCCGCCATGCCGACCCGCTCCAGCGCCCGGTCGACGCGCTCCTCCAGCTCCGGGCCCTTCAGCCCGGCCGCCGCCGGCCCGAACGCCACGTCCTCCCGGACCGTCGGCATGAAGAGCTGGTCGTCCGGGTCCTGGAAGACGATGCCGACCCGGCGCCGGATCTCGGCCATGTGCCGCTTGCCGACGGGCAGCCCGGCGACCTTCACCGTGCCGGTGCCGCCGGTCAGGATGCCGTTGAGGTGCAGCACCAGGGTCGTCTTGCCGGCGCCGTTCGGCCCGAGCAGCGCGACCCGCTCGCCGCGTTCGACGACGAAGTCCACGCCGAACAGGGCCTGGTGGCCGTCGGGGTAGGCGAAGGCGAGGCCGGAGACCTCCAGAGAAGCTGTCACAGCATCCATCCCAGCAGACAGACGACGAGGGCCGCGCAGGGCAGGGCGAGGGCGTACGACCACTGCGCCCGGGACGCGGTCACCTCGTCGATCACCGGCATGGCACCGGCGTAACCGCGGCTGACCATGGCCAGGTGCACCCGCTCGCCGCGCTCGTAGGAGCGGATGAACAGCGCGCCCGCCGACTTGGCCAGCACGCCCCAGTGCTTCACGCCCTTCGCCTCGAAGCCCCGGGACTCCCGGGCGATCCGCATGCGCCGCATCTCGTCGGTGATGACATCGCCGTAGCGGATCATGAAGGACGCGATCTGCACGAGCAGCGGGGGGAGCTTCAGCCGCTGCAGGCCGAGGAGCAGTTCGCGCAGTTCGGTGGTGGCGGCGAGGAGTACGGAGGCGGCGACGCCGAGCGTGCCCTTGGCGAGCACGTTCCAGGCGCCCCACAGCCCGTTCACGCTCAGGGACATCCCGAGGACGTCGACGCGCTCGCCCTCCGCCACGAACGGCATGAGCACCGCGAACGCGACGAACGGCACCTCGATCAGCAGCCGCCGCAGCAGGAACCCGGCGGGCACGCGCGCCACGTACGCGACCGCGCCCAGCAGCACGGCGTACAGCCCGAACGCCCACATCGCCTCCCGCGGCGTCGACACCACGACCACGACGAAGGCGAAGACGGCGGCGAGCTTGGTGTGCGGCGGCAGGCCGTGCACGGGCGAGTGCCCGTGCCGGTAGAGCTTGTGCGCGTGCCCCGCACCCATGTCAGACGCTCGTGGTGCTCGTGGTGCCGGTCGTACTCGCCGTCTCCGAGGGGGAGGCTTCGTCCGTACGTCGCCGGCGCACCGCCCAGAACACCGCGCTGCCCGCGACGACCGTCACGCCCACGCCGATGACGCCCGCCAGCCCGCCGGACAGGCGGGCGTCCTCGACGTCCTTGACGCCGTAGTCGGCGAGGGGGGAGTCGGCCACCGCGTGGTCCTCGGCCTTCTTGTCGATGCCGTGGTCGGCGGCGACCTTCTCCAGGCCGTCGGGGTCGGCGGAGGCGTAGAAGCTGACGAACCCGGCCAGGACGAGGGAGGCGACGAGGCCCGCGGCCCACACCCCGCGGTGGGAGGTCCGGGCGGCGGCCGGCACCGGCTCGGGCTCGGCGGCGGGGGCGTCGACCAGTTCGCCGTTCACCCGCAGCTTGAGCTTCTGCGTCAGGCCGCGCGCCCCGTACACCAGGTCCGGGCGTACGGCGATGACCGCGCCGACGGTGAGCGCGGTGATCGCGGCCTCGCCGATGCCGATCAGGAGGTGCACGCCGACCATGGCGGTGGCGACCTTGCCGATCGAGACGTCGGTGGTGCCGCCGATGGCGTACATCAGCGTGAAGGCCAGCGCGGCGGCCGGGACGGAGACCAGCGCGGCGACGAAGGAGGCCGCGGTGACCGACCGGCGGGTTCGGGGCAGTACCTTCACCAGGCCCCGGAAGAGGGCGTAGGCGACGACGGTCGTGACGATCGCCATGTTGGTGATGTTCACGCCGAGCGCGGTCAGGCCGCCGTCCGCGAAGAGGATGCCCTGCATGAGCAGGACGACGGAGACGCACAAAATCCCTGTGTAGGGGCCGACGAGTATCGCGGCCAGCGCACCGCCGAGCAGATGGCCGCTGGTCCCCGCCGCGACGGGGAAGTTCAGCATCTGCACCGCGAAGATGAACGCCGCGACGAGCCCGGCCAGCGGCGCCGTGCGCTCGTCGAGCTCACGGCGCGCGCCGCGCAGGCTCACGGCGATGGCGCCCGCGGCGATCACACCGGTGGCGGCGGACGTGGGGGCGTTGATGAATCCGTCAGGTACATGCACCGTTCGATGATGTGGCTTGATGCGAACGGTTTGCAAGAGCGTGACGCTCGTTTTATCTCATCTGTGATATGTGCGGCCTCCGGGGGCGCAATCCGGAAAATATGCGACATTGGAGAGGGGGTGGACGCACAGTCTTCCGACAGATGACGCACGGTGAAGGGGCCGTCCGATGTCCGTAGTCGAGCAGTACGCGCGAGCCCACATCGTCACGGACGCGGACGTACCGCTGGCCGACGAGCTGGAGGCGGTTCCGGTCACCCTCCGGTACGACCCCGAGCGGGACCCCCGCGCCGTGCGCATCGGACTGCCCGGGGCCGGGGGCCGCGAGTGGACCTTCGACCGCCGACTGCTGGAGGAAGGCCTGCGGGCCCCCACCGGCAGCGGCGAGGTACGGGTGTGGCCGTGCGGCCGCGTACAGGCCGTCGTGGAGTTCCACTCCGCGCAGGGGGTGTCGGTGGTGCAGTTCGAACGGCAGGCCCTGCTGCGGTTCCTGCGGCGGACGTACATGGCCGCCGCGGAACCCGTCACGCACTGACCTCCGGGCTCAGCCGCCCGCCTTCAGCAGGGCCGCCACGATCGGGCCGGCCGTCGAGCCGCCGTGGCCGCCCTGCTGGACCACGCCCGCGGCGGCCAGGTCGCCGCGGTAGGCGGTGAACCAGCCGTTCGGCTTCTTCTGGCCGTCGACCTCGGCGGAGCCGGTCTTCGCGCCGACGTCGCCGCTGACCCCGGCCATCGCCTCCGCGGCCGTACCCGCCTCGGCCGTGTACGCCATCAGCTCGCGCAGCTGGGACAGCGTGCCCGCCGACATCGTGCGCGAGGCCGTCGCGAGCTTGCGACCGTCCACGTCCGGGGAGACCAGGTACGGCTGGTGGAAGGTGCCGGCCTTGACCGTCGCCGACACCGACGCCATGTTCAGCGGGTTCATCCGGACCCCGCCCTGCCCGATCAGCGAGGCGCCCATCTGGGCCGCCGACTGCACCGGCACCGCCCCGTCGAAGGACGGCACGCCGATCGCCCAGTTGTTCAGGCCCAGCCCGAACACCTGCTGGGCCTGCTTGGTCAGGTCGTCGTCCTTCAGCTTCGGCGCCTGGCTGATGAAGGCCGTGTTGCAGGAGCGGGCGAAGCTCGCCTTGAACGTGCCGTCCTTGATCTCGAACTTGTCGTCGTTCTGGAACTTCCAGTGCCCGTACGTGAAGTACTTAGGGCACGGGTGCTTCTTGTCCGCCGAGGCCAGGCCCTTCTCGATCAGCATCGACGCGGTGATGACCTTCATCGTGGAGCCGGGCGCCAGGGAGCCCTGGAAGGCGGTGTTGAAGCCGGGCGAGGCATTGGCGGCGGCCAGGATCTCGCCGGTCGACACCCGCACCACGGCCACCGACGACCGGGCCTTCTTCGCGACCTGCTTCTCGGCCGCCGCCTGGAGCGCCGGGTCCAGCGTGGTCTTCACCGTGCCCGGCGTGCCCTTGCTCAGCTCCAGCAGGGTCTTGTCGGACAGGTCCTTCGCCTTGGCGGCCTTCCCGCGCACGACCCGCAGCTCGATACCGGCCTTGCCGCCGGCCTCCTTGCCGTACTTCTCGCGCAGGCCGTCCAGGATCGGGCCGATCGAGGCGTACTTCTGCTCGGTCAGCTCGCCGCCGTCCCGGTCGAGCGCCTTCACCGGGGGCGTGCCGGCCTCGCCGGTGACCAGCTTGTCGCCGTCCTTCAGATCCGGGTGGACGACCGCGGATTGCCAGTCGACCAGCGGCTTCCCGTCGCTGGCGCGGCGGACGACGCTCAGCGCGCTGTCGTACGCCAGCGGCTTCTCGGTGCCCTTGTACGACACCGTGGCCTTGACGGTGAACGGCACCTTGTCGCCCGCGCGGGTGCCCGGGGTGAGGGTGACGTCCTTGATGTGGGCGTCCTTGGTGTAGCCGGTGAGCAGGGACCGGGCCGCGGCCGCGTCGTCGGTGGCGGCGGCGGCCCGCGTGACCTGGCCCGACTGCCAGGCGGTGAGGAAGGCGCGCGCGGCGGCGGTGACCTCGGCCCTGGACAGCGGGCCGGACTTCACCTCGGACTTCTGGTCCGACGCGGTGCGCGCCCCGTCGTCGGCCGCGGCACCGCCGCCGTACAGCGCGTAGGCGCCGGCCCCGGCCCCGACGACGACCACGGCGATCATCCCGCCGATCACGACGGGCTTCGTCTTCCGCCGCTCGGCGACGCGCCTTCTGTTGCCCACTGCTGTTCGTTCCTCCGCGAATCCCCAGGGTCCCCGTTGCCCTCGGCTGTCCCAACGACGGCCACCACCCTAGAGTCCCGTCCCGCGGAGGTGAGATCAGCCACCTGTTCGTAGCACGGCTGCGACAATCGGCCCGGCCGCGTCGCCGCCGTGGCCGCCCTGCTCGGTCATGGCCGCGGCCGCGATGTCGCCCCGGAAACCGGTGAACCAGCTGTTGGACTTGGCGTTGCCGTCGACCTCGGCGGAACCGGTCTTGGCGCCGATGTCGCCGCCGAGTCCCCGCATGGCCTCCTGGGCGGTGCCCTGGGTCGCGGTGAGCCGCATCATCTGCTTCAGCTGGGCGGCGGTGCTCGCCTTGAGTCCCTCGGCCTGGGCCAGCTGCCGGCCGTCGAGCTCCGGCGAGACGAGGTAGGGCTGGCGGAAGGCGCCGGTGATCGCGGTCGCGGTGACCGACGCCATGTTCAGCGGGCTCATCTGGACCTGGCCCTGCCCGATGGCACCGGCGGCCCGGTCCGGCCCGCCGACCTCCGGGACGCTGCCGTCGAAGGAGGAGATGCCGGTCTTCCAGTTGTCCTGCCCGAGCCCGAAGTGCCGCTCGGCCTCCTGGGCCAGCGAGGCGTCGGTGAGCGGCTTCTCGTCGACGAGCTTGATGAAGGCGGTGTTGCAGGACCGCATGAAGCTGTTGGCGAGCGTGGCGTTCTCGTCGGGATCCATGCCCGTCAGGTTCTTGAACGTCTGGCCCTGCCACACGGCGCTCGCCGGGCAGGGAGCCGGGCCGTTCATGGAGGTCACGCCGTTGTCGATGAGCATCGCGGCGGTGATGATCTTCATGGTGGAGCCGGGTGCCGCCCCGCCCTGGAAGGCCGCGTTGAAGCCGTCCGTACGGTTGTTGGCCACGGCCAGCACCTCGCCGCTGCTCGGCTTGACGGCCACCACCGACGACTGGGCGAACCGCTTGACCGCCCGCTCGGCCGCGGCCTGCGCGCCCGGGCTGATCGTGGTGGTGAGCTTGCCCGGCTTGCCCTCGGCGAGGGTCAGCAGCGGGGTGTCGGGGGCGCTCTCGCCGGCGTGCCGGATGACCAGCTCGATGCCCGGGGTGCCGCCGGCCTCCTTGCCGTACTTGTCGCGCAGGGCGTCCAGGACCGGGCCGAGGGAGGGGTACTTCTCCTTCGTCAGCTCCGAGCCGTCCCGGCCCACGGCCTCGATCGGCGGGCTGGCCGACGTCTCCGTGACGAGGGTGTCGTCCCGCCTCAGCTCGGGGTGCACGACGGCCGGCTGCCAGTCGACCAGCGCCCGGCCGGTGGTGAGACCGCGCACGACCTTCAGCTCGCTGCGGTAGCTCAGCGGCTTGGACTTCCCGCCGTAGGCCACCTTGGCTTTCACGGTGTACGGCACGGTGGCGCCCTTCGCCGCGCCGGGCGTGATCTTCACGTCGGTGATGTGCGCGTCGTCGCCGAAGGCGGTCAGCAGCTGCTCGGCTGCCGCGTCGTTGTTCGTGTACGACGCGGCCTCGGCGGCCTCGCCCTTCTCCCAGGCCGCGAAGAACCCGGCCGTGGTCTCCTTGACCTCGTCCTCGCCGGGCGGGCCCGACTTCCTCTCCGCGGCCACCCCGCTCGTGCCGCCCCCGTCACCGCTCAGCGCGCTCACGATGTTGTAGGTCCCGTACCCGGCCCCACCCACCATCACGGCGAACACACTGCCTATGACAGCGGCCTTGACCCCCTTGGCCATGTGGCCGTCCCCTCCCCGTTGAGCCTCACACGCTCCTTTGAACGCGTTCAGAAAGCTCGATCCGGGTGCACTCTATGCGCAGGGGGTGACACCAGGTGTGGTTGTTTCGATTTTTGACCGAACATAGGTCAGACCCAGGTGTCCAGCCACATCCGCGACCGCCAGTCGTCGATCGGGATGGCCGTGCCCGTGTACAGCGGCCAGAAGTAGATGAAGTTCCAGGCGATCAGCAGGACCAGGACGCCCGCGGTCGTGGCGCCCGCGACGCGGCGGGTGTCGGAGGAGCGGGGTGGGCCGATGATCGCGCCGAGCAGCATGGCCACCGCCAGGCACAGGAACGGCAGGAAGACGATGGCGTAGAAGAAGAAGATCGTGCGCTCCTGGTACATGAACCAGGGCAGGTAGCCGGCCGCGATGCCGCAGGCGATGGCGCCCGCGCGCCAGTCGCGGCGGAAGAACCAGCGCCACAGGACGTACAGGACGGCGAAGCAGGCGACCCACCACAGCAGCGGCGTGCCGAGCGCGAGGACCTCGCGGGCGCACTTCTCGCCGGCGTCGGCGGGGCAGCCGTCCTTGCCGGGCGCCGGGGACTCGTAGAAGTACGACACCGGGCGGCCCAGGACGAGCCAGCTCCACGGGTTGGACTGGTAGGTGTGCGGCGACGACAGGCCCACGTGGAACTCGTACACCTGGTGCTCGTAGTGCCACAGGCTGCGCAGCCAGTCCGGCAGGAAGGTCCAGCTGCCGCCCTTGCCGTCGGTCGCGGCCCAGTTGCGGAAGTAGCCGCCGGAGCCGTCGGTGGGGGAGAGGATCCAGCCGGCCCAGGAGGCGAAGTAGGTGACGATCGCGACCGGGACAGTGGCGACGAAGGCCAGGCCCGTGTCGCGCCGGAGGACCGCCGCGTACGGGTGCCGGGCCCCGGCGACCCGGCGCGAGCCGACGTCCCACAACACCGCCATCAGGCAGAACGCGGCCAGGATGTACAGGCCGTTCCACTTCGTGCCGATGGCCAGGCCCAGCATCAGGCCCGCCGCCCAGCGCCAGGGGCGCCATCCGAGGCGGGCCGTCTCGGCCGTGTGCCGGTCGGGGCGGACCCGACCGTCGGCGTCCGCCGGGAGCGCGGCGGCGAGTTTCTCGCGGGCCTTGTCCCGGTCGACGAGCAGACAGCCGAACGCGGCCAGCACGAAGAACATCAGCACGCCGTCGAGCAGCGCCGTGCGGCTCATCACGAAGTGCAGGCCGTCCAGCGCCATCAGCGTGCCCGCGAGACAGCCCAGGAAGGTGGAGCGGAACAGCCGGCGGCCGATCCGGCACAGCATCAGCACCGACAGCGTCCCGAGCAGGGCCGTCATGAACCGCCAGCCGAAGGGGTCGAACCCGAACATCAGCTCGCCGAGTCCGATGACGTACTTGCCGACCGGCGGGTGCACGACGTACGCCGCCTCCGTCGGGATGGGCACGTGCCCGCCCGACGACAGCACCAGGTCGTTCGCGTTCTTGTCCCAGCTGACCTCGAACCCGCGGTGGACGAGCCCCCACGCGTCCTTCGCGTAGTACGTCTCGTCGAATATCACCGCCTTGGGGCTGCCCAGGTTCCAGAACCGCAGCACGCCCGCCAGCAGTGTGACGAGCAGCGGGCCGATCCAGCCCGACCAGCGCACCAGTCGGCCCGCCAGGGTGTGCGGGATGCCGAGCGCCGCCCACAGGCGCGGGGAGGGCTCGGTGTACGGCGGCACCAGGCGGTCACGGACGTCACGGGCGTCGCTTCTGGGCTGCCCCTGGTAGCCGAAGCGGCGCAGCCGCTGCTGCCAGGGCGGCCGCTGCTCGTGCGGCGCCTGGCCCTGCCGGGTGTCCGTCGAGGACGCGGTACTGGTCACCGCGCCATCGTAGGGAACCGTTCTGTGTGAGTCCCGTGCATGGCCGGTATGCGTCCCCGTCCTCCGCCCCTGGGAGGAGTCCGCGCCCTGGGCCCCTGGGAGGATGGGGGCGTGACCGGAACCCTCGTACTCGCAGGCACCCCCATCGGCGACATCGCGGACGCCCCGCCCCGGCTCGCCGAGGAACTGGCCGGAGCCGATGTCGTCGCCGCCGAGGACACGCGGCGGCTGCGCCGGCTGACCCAGGCGCTGGGCGTCACGCCCAAGGGGCGGGTGGTGTCGTACTTCGAGGGCAACGAATCCGCGCGGACGCCGGAGCTGGTCGAGGAGCTGGTGGGCGGGGCGCGGGTGCTGCTCGTCACGGACGCGGGGATGCCGTCCGTGTCCGACCCCGGATACCGGCTGGTCGCGGCCGCCGTGGAGCGGGACGTGCGGGTCACGGCCGTGCCCGGGCCGTCCGCCGTGCTGACCGCACTGGCGCTGTCCGGGCTGCCCGTCGACCGGTTCTGCTTCGAGGGGTTCCTGCCGCGCAAGGCGGGGGAGCGGCTGGGGCGGCTGCGGGAGGTGGCCGGGGAGCGGCGCACGCTGGTGTATTTCGAGGCTCCCCATCGGCTGGACGACACGCTCGCGGCGATGGCCGAGGTGTTCGGGGCGGAGCGGCGGGCCGCGGTGTGCCGGGAGCTGACCAAGACGTATGAGGAGGTTCGGCGGGGCGGGCTGGGGGAGCTCGCGGTGTGGGCCGCCGAGGGGGTGCGCGGGGAGATCACCGTCGTGGTGGAGGGGGCGCCGGAGAAGGGGCCCGAGGAGGTCGGGCCGGAGGAACTGGTGCGGCGGGTTCGGGTGCGGGAGGAGGCGGGGGAGCGGCGCAAGGAGGCGATTGCCGCGGTGGCGCAGGAGGTCGGCGTGCCGAAGCGGGTTGTTTTTGATGCGGTGGTTGCTGCGAAGAATGCACGCTGACGGTTGTGTGTGGCTTGTCGCGCCCACGCGGCGGAGCCGCATATCGAATACAGCCCCGCGCCCCTATGGGGCGCGTCCCATGGGTCGGCAAAGGCGACCGGCGGCTGAGGCAAGGAATCTCCAAGTCCGCGCCAATAGTCGACAGGTCTGCTGCCTTCACTCCGGCTGAGGAGTCCACTGGGTTGCGGGACGGAATCGTCCCGACGCCTCAGCGGACCAACAGGAGCTGGCATGAGTGAGATCGCAGGACAGACCGGGCTCCGCGCCGGCGCGACTGCCGTCGTCAACGAGTCGTACTCCTTCGCGTGCATGCGCTGCGGGTACGGCTGGGAGCAGTCGTACGAGATAGAGCACCACACGGACGCCGCGGGCCACGAGTTCGTCCTCTACGTCGTGGACGGCACGGTCGTGCCCTCCCCGTTGAGCAAGCCCACGTGCCAGAACTGCGACGGTCACCTCGTGCGGATCATGCGGCCCGGCCGGGTCGCCTCTGCGCGCAGGGCGGCGGACCGGCCGCACCGCGTGCCGCCGCCCGCCGGGCCGGTGGAGGCGCCCACGGCGGAGGCCGAGGCCGAGCAGGAGAAGCCCGGGGACGAGAAGCCCGAGCACCACCACTGGCACCTGTCCGACCTGCTGCACCCCTTCCAGCGCAAGGCGAGCTGACCCGTCCGGCTCCCCTTGTCGACGCCCTCCCCGGTCCTCCCCCATCGGGGAGGGCGTACCCCTTTCGTAGGATCGGGGCATGCCTTCGAACGACCCGGACAAGAACGCCGCGCCCCCGCTGCCGGAACCCCTCCGGGTGCCGGTCGCCGACTCCCACACCCACCTGGACATGCAGTCCGGCACGGTCGAGGAGGCGCTGGCGAAGGCGGCGTCGGTCGGTGTGACGACGGTCGTGCAGGTCGGCTGCGACCTCAAGGGCTCGCGGTGGGCGGCCGAGACGGCCGCGGCGTACGACGCCGTCCACGCCACGGTCGCCCTGCACCCGAACGAGGCGCCCCGCATCGTCCACGGCGACCCCGACGGCTGGTCGCGGCAGGGCGCCCGCGAGCCCGGCGGGCAGGCCGCCCTGGACGAGGCGCTGGCCGAGATCGACCGGCTGGCCGCGCTGGAGCAGGTCAAGGGCGTCGGTGAGACCGGCCTCGACTACTTCCGCACCGGGCCCGAGGGCATGGAGGCGCAGGAGCGGTCCTTCCGCGCCCACATCGAGATCGCCAAGCGGCACGGCAAGGCCCTCGTCATCCACGACCGCGACGCCCACGCCGACGTCCTGCGCGTGCTGAAGGAGGAGGGCGCCCCGGAGCGGACCGTCTTCCACTGCTACTCCGGCGACGCCGAGATGGCGGAGATCTGCGCGAGCGCGGGCTACTTCATGTCCTTCGCCGGCAACGTCACCTTCAAGAACGCCCAGAACCTGCGGGACGCGGTGGCGGTGGCCCCGCTGGAACTGCTCCTCGTGGAGACGGACGCGCCCTTCCTCACGCCGGTGCCGTACCGCGGGCGGCCCAACGCCCCGTACCTCGTGCCCCTCACCGTCCGGGCCATGGCCGCCGTGCGCGGCATCGACGAGGACGCGCTGGCCACCGCGCTCGGCGCGAACACCGCACGCGCGTTCGGTTACTGACCCCTCGCCGACCTCGCCGTACGACTGTGCGTAGTCGCGTCGCTTTGGAGAGTGACGGCCGCTCCGCTAGGTTCTGGGGGCCCGATCCGGACCCCTCTGGACCCCCTCCGGCCCCTGGAGCGTGTCGGCGTGAGCAACTCGCAGTACGAGACCTACGAGACGTATGACCCGGCCTACGCCGACCACCCGGTGTACGGCGGGTTCGACGCACCGCCCGCCGATCCGCACAGCGCCGACACGCTCGGGTACGGGCCGGCCGGGACGCCGGATGTCTACGAGGACACGTACCGGCCCGCCTACGAGGTGCCGTCCCTGCCCACGCTGCCCCGGCAGGGCGCTCCGGACGACGGACCGGCGCCCGTGCCCGCCGAGCCGGGTGCGGAGGCACCTGCCGGATCGCGCGCCGCGTCGCGCACCGGCTCGCACCGCAGGTCCGCGCGCCGGCGCAAGACGCGGTACACCGAGCGCCCGGACGGCTCCACGCGGCGGCTGCTCCCGCAGGCCCTCGTCGTCGCCTTCCTGGCGGGCGGCACCACGGCGTTCGTCGCCAAGGACAAGGCGATCGAGCTGAACGTCGACGGCAGGGCACGCACGCTGCACACCTTCGCCGACGACGTCACCGACCTGCTCGCGGAGGAGGGCGTCGAGGTCGGCGCCCACGACGTGGTGGCGCCCGGGCCCGGCACGGAGATCGCCAGCGGCGACGAGGTGGCCGTGCGCTACGCCCGTCCCGTGCGTCTCACCCTGGACGGCCACCGGCGCGAGGTGTGGACGACCGCCCGCACGGTGGCGGGGGCGCTCCGCCAGCTCGGGGTGCGGCAGGAGGGCGCGTACGTGTCCACCTCGCGCTCCCGGCGCATCGGGCGCGAGGGGCTCGCGCTGGACGTACGGACCGAGCGCACGGTCACGATCATGGCGGACGGCCGGGCCCGGACCGTGCGCACCAACGCGGCGACCGTGCGGGAGGCCGTGGAGGAGGCCGGGATCACCCTGCGCGGCCAGGACACCACGTCGGTCCCGCAGGGGAACTTCCCGCGCGACGGGCAGACCGTGACGGTGCTGCGGATCACCGGCGGCAAGGAGGTCCGCGAGGAGGCGATCCCCTTCCAGGTGCGGCGCACCGAGGACCCGACCCTGTTCCGGGGCACGGAGGTCGTGGAGCGCGCGGGCGAGCCGGGCCTGCGCCGGGTCACCTACTCCCTGCGCACGGTCAACGGCGTCAAGCAGAAGCCGCGCCGGGTCAGGTCCGAGGTGGTGCGCGAGCCGCGCCCGCAGATCGTGAAGGTCGGCACCAAGCCGCGCCCCGCGTCCGTGCAGGGCGCCGACCACCTGAACTGGCAGGGCCTCGCGGCCTGCGAGTCCGGCGGCCGGCCCGACGCGGTCGACCCGTCGGGCACCTACGGCGGCCTCTACCAGTTCGACACTCACACCTGGCAGGCCCTCGGCGGCCGCGGCCGACCCCAGGACGCACCGGCGGCGGAGCAGACGTACCGGGCGAAGAAGCTGTACGTGCGGCGGGGGGCGAGTCCCTGGCCGCACTGCGGGGGACGGCTGCACGGGCAGGGGTGAACCGAACCGTTCCTATGGACTGAGCGGGAGTGAGTCCTGTCGCCAGGATTCATGCTCAGCCGAGCGCCCCGAACGGTGTTGGGCGTTCTGGTTGCCCGCGTTCGCTCCGCAGTCCGGCGGCACGCATCGGGTGCGTGGTCCGGGGATGCGAGGGCGGGGTCCCTCACGCCCGAGTGCACGCCGGTCGGCCTGGACGGTCCGATGCCCCTGCACATCGCTCTGGTGTGCAGGGGGCGGTGTCGTCCGTCGCCGGATCGGGTGCCCTTGGGCGCGCCGTCCGATCGCCACGGCGGCAGCGTCGTGGCGAGTCGTGTTATGGGTGTTGCTGGTCAGCGGGGCCTGCCAGTGCTGGGCGCCCCACTTCGAGGTGTAGGCGGGGTCGACGGCGATGACGGCGATGCCGGTCTGGTCGGCCATCGAGGTCAGCCGGGCTCGGAGCCTTCCCGTGGGCATGCCGGAGATGAGCTGCCTGAACCGGCGTTTGCGGCCGTGTTTCTCCCGGGTCTTCTCCGCCGTGAAGTCGAGGTCTTCGACGGCGATCGCCTTGATGCCGCAGCGTTTGGCCCAGTGCAGCAGGCGGGTGAGGGCGTGACGGACCTGGGCGTCGCGGTGGCAGGCCGGTCCGGACAGGTCGAAGAAGAAGCGGCGTGGATGGCCGGTCGGGTTGCCGTGGACATCGAGCGCCAGGCGGCGAGGTGGTCGGCGTTGGTGTCGACACCGATCACGCCGTCGGCCAGTGCCGCGGCCATCGGCATGGTGCGGGTCACCGGGAGCTGCCAGGAGGCGGTCACATACCAGCGTGCGCGCTGGGCGTCGTGGTGGATGCGGTAGGCGACCGCCCGGTTGGCCTCCACCCGGTCCGCCCACTCCTGGCCCCGGTGCGGGAAAGCGACCCGGCAGGCCAGGACGTACCGGCCGTGCGGAGCGTTGGCCAGTTCCTTCAGCGGGGCCGGGAGCTTGATGCTCACCTCCCCGTCGGGGGTGACACGGATGGTTTCGTTGCCGAACCGCTTGCCGGACTCGCCGTCGGCTTGCAGGAACCAGCGTTCGGCCTCCCACCGCTGCCGCCACTGGGCCTCGGTGAGCTGCGCGGCGGGGAGATTGTGCCGGGTGCGGGCCAGGCGCTTGCCGCCCCGCACGACATGAACGATTCCCGCCTCGCGGTCAGCCAGTTCCTTCGCTAGCCGGTCCTCCAGAACGTGCAGGCGGCGGGTCTTGGCATGCCACTCCCGCTTGCTGCGGTAGCCACCCGGCGCCCGCTTGCTGCCCTTCTCCCCCACCGGCAGCGACAAACGGTGCCGGATCGTGCTGATACCCGTTTCCAGACTCTGGATGTGGGCGAGCTGGCAGCGGCGGGCCAGAGCCCACTGGTCGTGGCTGGCCTTGGTGATCGCGCCCGCCCACCGCGAGGAAGACTGGGGTGTCAGGTCCCGCTTGCGCCCCGCCCACGCCTCACCGTCGTGCCCCAGACCATCCCGGCAGCGCGACTTCAGATCACGGGAGGCCAGCGACCCGAGGTGGGCACCCACCAGCCGCAGCACCTCCTCATCAGCGGGCGTGAGCTGCTTGAGCCGGGTACGGACCGTCACCCCCGAGGGCCCCGGAGCGACAAACGGCTCCGCTAGCTTCCGCAGCCCACCCACACCACACCCCCCCCATACGGCAGTCCGCGACAAGCCGGTCATCACACCCAACGAGCACCCACCCGGAAAGGTCACGCATTCGACCGCCGAACTCATGCGCGTCAGAACACACTCGTACTCAGTCAAACCTCAGCAGTTCCCGACCCCCCGTACCCTTGTCCCGTGACCAGCCCCGCCCCCGACGCCCTCCTCGGCCCCGCCGACATCCGCGAGCTCGCGGCCGCGCTCGGCGTACGCCCCACCAAGCAGCGCGGACAGAACTTCGTGATCGACGCGAACACCGTCCGCCGTATCGTCCGCACCGCACAGGTCCGCCCCGACGACGTGGTCGTCGAGGTCGGCCCGGGGCTCGGGTCTCTCACCCTGGCGCTGCTGGAGGTCGCCGAGCGGGTGACCGCCGTGGAGATCGACGACGTGCTCGCCGCCGCCCTGCCCGCGACCGTCGCGGCCCGCATGCCCGAGCGCGCCGACCGGTTCGCCCTCGTCCACTCCGACGCCATGCACGTCACCGAGCTGCCGGGCCCCGCCCCGACCGCGCTGGTCGCCAACCTCCCGTACAACGTGGCCGTGCCGGTGCTGCTGCACATGCTCGACACCTTCCCGACCATCGAGCGCACGCTCGTCATGGTCCAGGCGGAGGTCGCCGACCGGCTCGCCGCGCCGCCCGGCTCGAAGGTGTACGGCGTCCCCTCGGTCAAGGCCAACTGGTACGCCGAGGTCAAGCGCGCCGGCGCCATCGGGCGGAGCGTGTTCTGGCCGGCGCCCAACGTCGACAGCGGCCTGGTCTCCCTCGTCCGCCGGGCCGAGCCGCTGAAGACGACCGCCTCCAGGAAGGAGGTGTTCGCCGTCGTCGACGCGGCGTTCGCCCAGCGCCGCAAGACGCTGCGGGCCGCGCTCGCCGGCTGGGCCGGATCCGCCGCGGCGGCCGAGGAGGCCCTCGTCGCCGCCGGGGTCTCGCCGCAGGCCCGGGGCGAGTCGCTGACCGTGGAAGAGTTCGCGCGTATCGCCGAGCACAAGGCGAACCAGCACGAGGAGAAGGAGCCCGCGTGAGCGTCACGGTCCGCGTCCCCGCCAAGGTCAACGTCCAGCTGGCGGTCGGCGCCGCCCGCCCCGACGGCTTCCACGACCTGGCCAACGTCTTCCTCGCGGTCGGCCTCTACGACGAGATCACCGTCACCCCGGCCGGCGAACTCCGCGTCACCTGCGAGGGCCCGGACGCCGACCAGGTCCCCCTGGACCGCACGAACCTGGCGGCGCGCGCGGCGATCGCGCTTGCCGAGCGGTACGGCCGCATCCCCGACGTCCACGTCCACATCGCCAAGGACATCCCCGTCGCCGGCGGCATGGCGGGCGGCAGCGCGGACGGCGCCGGCGCCCTGGTGGCCTGCGACGCGCTGTGGGGGACCGGCGCCTCCCGGGAGGAACTGCTCGACATCTGCGCCGAGTTGGGCAGCGACGTGCCGTTCAGCCTGGTCGGCGGGGCGGCCCTCGGCATCGGACGGGGCGAGCAGCTGACGCCCCTGGAGGTCGGCGGCACCTTCCACTGGGTGTTCGCCATGGCCGGGCGGGGCCTGTCGACCCCGGCCGTGTTCCGGGAGTTCGACCGGCTCGGCGAGGGCACGGACATCCCCGAGCCCGTCGCCTCCCAGGAACTCCTCGCCGCCCTGGCCAAGGGCGACCCGGACGCGCTCGCCGCCGCCGTCTCCAACGACCTCCAGCCCGCCGCCCTCTCCCTCTTCCCGGAACTCGCCGGCACCCTGGCCACGGGCCGCGCCGCGGGCGCCCTCGCCGCCCTGGTCTCCGGCTCAGGACCGACCACGGCGTTCCTCGTCCGCGACCCGGAGTCCGCGGCCGCGGTGGCGCAGGCCCTGGTGGCGTCCGGGACGTGCCGGACCGTGCGTACGGCGTCGGGTCCGGCGCCCGGGGCGACGGTCGTCGGGCGTTAATCGCGTGCCCGGGCCGCTGCCGGCCCCTTAGGCTCCCCCTTTTCGGGGAGTGGGGGCACAGGCATGGAGGAACTGGCCGCGGCCGTACGACGCGGAGACGCGGAGGAGGTCCGGGCACTGCTGGAGTCCGGAGCCGGTCCCGAAGTCCTCGACGACGGCCTGCCGGTCCTGTGCCGGGCGGTGGCGGCGTACGACCGGCCGGTCGCCGAGGCACTGATCGAGGGCGGCGCCGACCCGCAGCACCGTCTGCCGGACGGCAGCACCCCGCTGCTGCGGGCGGTCGACGGCGGCTGCGTGAGCATGACCGTCGCGCTGCTGCCGGAGCCGGCCGGGCTCGGCCCCGCCGACCGGGAGGAGCTGCTGGACCGAGCCCGCCACTGGACCCGGACCGGAGTGGAGGCCGAGCTGCGGCGCCGAACCGGCGCGACGGGGCCGGCCGAGCGGAACCGCGTCGAGGACCGGCACGGGTTCTGCCACTACGACCAGGTCACAGCGGGCGGCCTGACCGCCTGGGACGGACACGCGGCAGTCCTGTCCCTCCTGGAGGCGCACTTCGGGATTCGCACGCCCTTCGGAGAACTGCTCGCGCGGGCGCTCGTGCGGCCCGACCGGGACCACGCCGTCTGGTCCGAGGCCGTGTCCACGCTCGCCCGCCGGATGGACGAGGACACCTGGACACAGGCCGTGGCCCTGAGCCGCGCGGCCGACCGGGTGCAGCGCCTCTTCGCCGCCGAGCTGCTGCTGGGCCTGCACCTGGGCGACGTCGTGGGCCACGCGCCGTTCGACGGCCGTGGGCAGGAGGTATTCCTCCCCTGGGCCGCAGCGGAGAAGGACCCGGAGGTGCTGGCAGCGGTACTGAACGGGCTCACCGAGGAGGACGGCCCTGAGATCGAGGCCATGGGCCTGACGTACCGCACGCATCCGTACCCCGTGGTCCGCTCCCTGGTGCTGGATGCCCTGGAGCGCGGGGAGGACCGGCTGCTCGTCCGGCCCGGGAACCTGGCGACGGTGTTCACGCTGGCCCGCGACCCGGACGAGCACGTGCGCTGGAAGGCTTGCTCGTGGCTCGCCTCCTACCCGGAGCGTTCCCCGGAGATCGGTGACGCCCTGGTGGCCCTCACACACGACACGTTCCAGGCGGTCCGCGCCTATGCCGTGCAGGGCCTGGCCGAACGCGACGACCCGCGCTGCGTGGAGGGCGACCGGCGGATCGGACCCGTCGACCCGGACGGCCCGTGGTACGACGAATGGGTGCTGGGCGCGACGTGGCGGTACGAGTGGCGCCGCCAGGACGCCGCCGAGCACTCCTGAACACCCCGGCCGGAGCACCCCGCCGCCCGACTACCCTGGAGGGTCGATCGTCCCCCCTGTCAGGAGAGAAATGGCCGTCAACCTGGTCAATGTCGAGAACGTCAGCAAGGTGTACGGCACCCGCGCCCTGCTCGACGGCGTCTCCCTCGGCGTCTCCGAGGGGGAGCGCATCGGCGTCGTCGGCCGCAACGGCGACGGCAAGACCACGCTGATCCGGATGCTCGCCAGGCTGGAGGAGGCCGACACCGGGCGCGTCACGCACTCCGGCGGACTGCGCATCGGCGTGCTCACGCAGCACGACTCCCTCGACCCCGAGGCGACCGTCCGCCACGAGGTCATCGGCGACATGGCCGACCACGAGTGGGCGGGCGTCGCCAAGGTCAGGGACGTGCTGACCGGCCTGTTCGGCGGGCTCGACCTGCCGGGGTTCCCCAAGGGGCTCGACACCGTCATCGGACCGCTCTCCGGCGGTGAGCGGCGCCGCATCGCGCTGGCCAAGCTGCTCATCGAGGAGCAGGACCTGCTCGTCCTCGACGAGCCCACCAACCACCTCGACGTCGAGGGCATCGCCTGGCTCGCCCGGCATCTGCAGAACCGCCGGTCCGCGCTCGTATGCGTCACCCACGACCGCTGGTTCCTGGACCAGGTCTGCACGCGCATGTGGGACGTCCAGCGCGGAGACGTCTACGAGTACGAGGGCGGCTACTCCGACTACGTCTTCGCCCGCGCCGAGCGCGAGCGCATCGCCGCCACCGAGGAGGCCAAGCGGCAGAACCTCGTCCGCAAGGAGCTGGCCTGGCTGCGGCGCGGCGCACCCGCCCGTACGTCCAAGCCGCGCTTCCGCGTCGAGGCCGCCAACGAACTCATCAAGGACGTACCGCCGCCCCGGGACAGCAGCGAGCTGATGCGGTTCGCCTCCACGCGGCTCGGCAAGACCGTGTTCGACCTGGAGGACATCACCGTCCAGGCGGGCCCCAAGGTCCTCCTCAAGCACGTCACCTGGCAGCTCGGCCCCGGCGACCGGATCGGCCTGGTCGGCGTCAACGGCGCCGGGAAGACATCCCTGCTGCGGGCCATGGCCGAGGCGGCCCGGACCGACGGCGAGGCCCAGCCCGCCGGCGGGCGCGTCCGCGTCGGCAAGACCGTCAAGCTGGCCTACCTCTCCCAGGAGGTCGCCGAACTCGACCCGGCCACGCGCGTGCTGGAGGCCGTGCAGCAGGTGCGCGAGCGCGTCGACCTCGGCAAGGGACGCGAGATGACCGCCGGGCAGCTCTGCGAGACGTTCGGCTTCACCAAGGAGAAGCAGTGGACGCCGGTCGGTGACCTGTCCGGCGGTGAGCGCCGCAGGCTCCAGCTGCTGCGCCTGCTCATGGACGAGCCCAACGTCCTCTTCCTCGACGAGCCCACCAACGACCTCGACATCGAGACCCTGACGCAGCTGGAGGACGTCCTCGACGGCTGGCCCGGTTCGATGATCGTCATCTCCCACGACCGGTTCTTCATCGAGCGCACCACCGACCGGGTGTTCGCGCTGCTCGGCGACGGCACCCTGCGGATGCTGCCGCGCGGCATCGACGAGTACCTGGAGCGGCGGCAGCGCATGGAGGAGGCCGCGGCCGCCTCCGCCGCATCCGCCTCCGCCGCGGCGCCGCAGACCGCCGCCCCGGAGAAGAGCGCCGCCGACCAGCGCGCCGCCAAGAAGGAGCTCCAGAGGATCGAACGGCAGCTCGACAAGGTCTCCGAGAGGGAGACCAAGCTGCACGCGCAGATCGCCGAGAACGCCACGGACTTCTCGAAGGTGGCCGAACTGGACGCCGAGCTGCGCGAGTTGGCCGGTCAGCGCGAAGAGCTGGAGATGCGCTGGCTGGAACTCGCCGAGGACGCGTGAAGGGTGCGTGAAGGCGCATAACGGCGGCATCACGGGCCGGTCCTCCCTTGGGAACAGGGGATGACACGGCCCGGTGCGCTGTCGGCACCGGGTGATAGAAAGAGCCGTCTTAGAACTTTATGAAGCGACTCTGAGCCCATCGCGTACCTCAGGGCGTGGCTAAAAAGCAGTATCGAAACGGGGGAAGCGACTGATGACTCAGCCGCCCAGTCAGCCACCGCACGGTGGTTTCGGAGCACCGCAGAACCAGCCGCCGCAGGGCGGTGGTCACGGGGCGCCGCAGACCCCGCCACCGCCCCAGGGCCCGCCCCAGACGCCGCCGCCCCCGCAGGGACCGCCGCAGCCGGGATACGGCTACCCCCAGCAGCCCCAGCAGCAGCCCGGGCCGTACGGGCAGCCCGGACCGTACAACTCCGGCCCCTACGGCCACCCACAGCAGCCGGGTCCGTACGGCCAGCCGCAGCAGCCCGGCCCGTACGGCCCGCCCGGCTACGGCTACCCGCCGCAGCCCCAGTACCCCGGCGCGCCCGGCACCCCGCCCCAGGGCGGCTCGCGCAACCCCTTCAAGGGCAAGCCGGCCATCATCATCGGCGCGGCCGTCGCCGCGCTGCTCGTCGTCGGCGCCACCGTGTGGGCGGTCACCGGCGGCGACTCCGGCGAGGGCCAGAAGAAGCCGGTCGCCCAGCAGAGCGACGACGCCAAGCCGGACGCCTCCGCACCGGTCAACCCCGGTGACGGCAGCGGCGACGGCGGCGAGGACCCGGAGGACCTCAACGAGGGCCGCCAGGCCGGCGAGGCCAAGGTCCTCTGGTACAAGGAGGCACCCGACGCGCCCGGTTCGGGTGCCGACGCCCCCGGCATGTGGATCACCGGCAAGACCGCGGTGAAGGCGGCGTACAAGCAGCTCTTCGCCTACAACGTCGGTGACGGCAAGCCGGCCTGGGACCCGATCACCTTCCCGCAGAAGATCTGCGCGACCACCCCGCAGCAGACGTCCGACGACAAGATCGTCGTCGCGTACATGAGCGGCAGCAGCAACCGCGCCAAGTGCAACCAGCTCCAGGAGATCGACCTCGACACGGGCGAGAAGGGCTGGAAGCAGGAGGTCGCCGACGGCGCGCTGTTCGACTCCACGCTCTCCGTCGAACTGTCCATCACCGGCAAGACGCTGATGGTGGGCCGCTCCCAGTCCGGCACGGCGTACGACGTGACCAGCGGCGACAAGCTCTTCGACAAGAAGCGCTACGGCAACGCCTGCTTCCCGGCCGCGTTCGCCGGCGGCGAGAAGCTGATCGCCGTCTCCTCCTGCGGTGCCGGCACCGACAAGGAGCACGACGAGGTGCAGGAACTCGACCCGCGCACCGGCAAGGTGAAGTGGACCCAGCCGTTCGACAAGGGCTGGCGGGTCGCGCGCGCCTACTCGGTGAGCCCGCTGGTCATCTACAGCACCAACGAGGACAAGAAGGCCTGGAACATCTCCACCTTCACCTCCAACGGCAAGTTCCGCTCGCAGGTCGGCTTCGACGAGGACTTCGCCCCCGAGTGCGGCTGGGCCATCCTCGAGCGCGACCTCCAGGGCTGCCAGGGCGTCGCCGTCGACGACACCACGCTCTACCTGCCGACCGAGGCGACCACCGGCGCCAACGAGATCGTCGCGGTCAACCTCGCGAACGGCAAGGAGAAGTGGCGCGTGAAGTCCCCGTCCGACGAGTCGATGCTGCCGATGAAGGCCGAGGGCGGAAAGCTCATCGCCTACGTGCAGCCGTCGTACGACGCGGGCGGCCAGATCGTGTCCATCCCGACCGGCGGCAGCAGCCACGAGCCGGCCAAGCTGCTGCAGAACCCGCAGGGTGCCGCGGACATCGAGGACAGCTTCTTCTCCAAGGACATCGACTGGGTCGACGGGCGCTTCTACATCTCGACCACCCGGCTGAGCGGAAACGACGACACGAAGGAGAAGTTGATGCTCGCCTACGGCAAGTGACTCTTCCCCCTTCGGTTTCCCCTTCGTCCTCGTCGCCCGTCCCCTTTCCCGAGGTGCTCACGTCATGACCCAGCCGCCGCCTCCGCCGCCCCAGCAGCCCCCGCAGGGAGGCGGCTTCGGGCCGCCCCCCGAACAGCCCCCGCAGCAGCCCGGGTACGGCTATCCGCAGGGCGCACCTCAGCAGCCCCAGCCTCCGCAGCCGCCGCAGGCTCCGCCCGGTTACGGCTATCCCGGTCAGCAGCCGGGGCCGTACGGGCAGCCGCAGCAGGCGCCGTACGGGCAGCCGGGCTACGGCCAGCCGGGGTACGGGCAGCAGCCCGGTTACGGCTATCCGCAGCAGACCATGCCGCTCCAGCCGCAGGCCGGACAGCCGGGCGGCGGGGGCAGGTTCAACGCGCAGCTGGCCATCATCGTCGGCGCGGTCGTGGCGATCGCGCTGATCATCGGCGGCGGTGTCTGGTACGCCAACTCCGGCACGGACGACGGCAAGAAGGACGACACGGCCGGCGCCGGCGGCGGCACCGGCGGCTCGGGCGACAACAAGGGCGGCACCACCTCCGGCAAGGAGAAGGCACCGGCCGACCCCAGCGCGCGCGTCCTCTTCCAGGTCCCGGCGCCCGAGGTGAAGAACGACAGCACGGTCGTCGTCTCCGGCTCGTGGCTCACCGACAAGGCGTACGTCAAGAGCGGCATCGCCGAGATCGTCGGCTACGACCGCGACAAGGGCGGCGAGCTGTGGAAGATCCCGCTGGACGGCCCGGTCTGCCAGGCCAGCCGCCACGTCACCGACGACAACAAGACGGCGATCCTCTACCAGCCCGCGATGCCGACCAAGGCCGACCCGTCGCACGGGTGCAGCCAGATCGCGGTGATCGACCTCGACGCGGGCAAGGAACTCTGGACCAAGACGGTCAAGACCGGTGACCAGCTGATCAACTTCGATAACGTCACGATCAGCGGGAAGACCGTCGCCGTCGGCAGCACCAGCGGCGGCGCCGCCTTCGACGTCTCCGGCAAGGTCCTGTGGAGCCCGAAGCCGACCGACTCCTGCTACGACGCCGGGTACGGCGGCGGCGAGAAGCTGGTCGCGGTGCGCAAGTGCGGCACGTACGACCAGCGGCAGCTGCACATCCAGACCATCGACCCGAAGTCCGGGAAGGTGATCTCGGAGTACAAGATGGCCGAGGGCATCGAGTACGCGAGCATCGTGTCGACCAACCCGCTGGTCGTGGCCGCCGACGTGGGCGACTCCGCGGGCGACGGCAGCGGCATCTCGGACTTCTTCTCCATCGACAACAAGACCGGCAAGCTGCGCACGCGCATCTCCGCGCCGGGCGAGCAGTTCGCGGCCCGCTGCGAGGGCATCACCCGCATCGAGTACTGCAACCTGCTGGCCGTCGGCAACGACCGGCTGTACCTGCCGACCGAGGAGCACGACGGCACCGGCGAGTACAGCCGGACCAACGAGATCGTCGCCTTCGACCTCGCCACCGGCAAGCAGACCGGGCAGCGCGCCGACGCCGGGGACGGCTACACGATTTCGCCGCTGCGGATGGACGGCGGCAACCTGATCGCGTACAAGCGGCCGCCGTACGACAAGGGCGGGCAGGTCGTGAGCATCGACGGGGGCAGCTTCAAGGAGACGAAGCTGCTGGAGAACCCGGCGTCGGAGCAGGTGCGGGACGTGGAGACCAGCATGTCGCCGGAGTACTCCGAGTTCCTGTACGGCGACGGGCAGTTGTACATGTCCAAGGTGTACGCGAGCAAGCGGTCCGCCGGGAGTGACAAGGAGTACCTCGCGGTCGGCTTCGGCACGAGCTGATCGGTTGCCGACCGGTTCTTGATCGACTGGTGGCTGATGCGGCCCCGTCCCTGTTCAGGGACGGGGCCGTTCGCGTATGGCCCAGTCAACCTCGAATGAGAGGAATTTCGGCGATCCGGGGCGATTCTCGCCGGTAGGGGGAGCGCAACGTCGAACAAGCGTGTAGCTTCCGGGGGCATGAAGGCGGGGGAGCCGGGGGGCTTCCATGGGGGGAACCGGGGTGACTGGGGGGTTGCTCGATGGGAGTGCGGCTCATGGTGGTCGACGACCACCGACTGCTGGCGGAGGCACTGGCCTCGGCGTTGAAGCTGCGGGGTCACCGGGTGCTGGCCGCGGCGGCGCCGGCCGCGGGGGCGGCGGAGCTGGTGATCACGCGGGCGCCGGAGGTGTGCCTGCTGGGGACGGCCACGCCGGCGGAGCCGGGGATCTTCGATCCCGTGGTGCGGATCAAGCGGGAGCGGCCGCAGGTGGCGGTGCTGGTGCTGGGGCCGGTGCCGAGCCCGCGGGGCATCGCGGCGGCGTTCGCGGCGGGGGCGTCCGGGTACGTCCGGCATGACGAGCGCATAGAGGGTGTCGAGCGGGCCATCATGAAGGCCCGGGCGGGGGAGGCGGCGGTGGCGCCGCAGCTGCTGCAGGGGGCGTTCGGCGAGTTGCTGAACCCCGCGGCCCAACCGGACGACGAGGGGCAGCGGTTGCTGTCCATGCTCACGCCCCGGGAGGTGGAGGTCCTGGTCCGCGTCGCGGACGGCGAGGACACGCGCCTCATCGCGGCGGGCATGGGCATCGCACCGTCCACGGCCCGCACGCACGTCCAACGGGTCCTGATGAAACTGGGCGTCGGCTCCCGCCTGGAGGCCGCGGCCCTGGCGGCCCGGACGGGGTTGCTGGACCGGGCGGGGCCGGTGTCGCGAGAGCCGGATGCTTGATCGCCGGGTGCCGGGTGCCGGGTGCCTGCGGCGGCCTGTGGCTGCTTCGGTGGGGGTGCGCGTAGCGCCTGACGCCGGGTGGGGGTCGGGGCCGCGCCGGGGGGTGTCCGTCCTCGGAACGGCGCGATGGGGTCCCATACCGACTGACTGGCGTTGACGCGCCAACCGCTGCGGGCGGACACCCCCCGACACGTCCCCTTGCGCCGTCCGGCGGGTGCGGGCGCGTCGTGGCTGCCCTAGCTGCGGGCAGTCGTGCCGCTGGGGCGGCACGGGTGGGCGCAGCGGCACCTCGTCGCGCCGAGCTGCGCACCCACCCGGCCTCGGCACCGACGCCGAGCACCGGTCAACGCCGGGCTACTCCACCCGCTCGTCGTCCCCCGGCGGCGGCGGAGCCACCGGCCGCAGCTTCAGCCAGACCAGGAAGAACAACCCGAGCGCGAGCATCCCCAACCCGGTCCACAGGTTGATGTTCACACCCTCCGCCTTGTCGATGTCGGCATCGGACGCCGTCAACCCCGCGATCGTGACGATGACGCCGTAGATCACGAACAGCCCGCCGATGATGCGCCGGATGTCGAACAGCCGGGCAGCCGTCGCCGACTTGCCCTGCAGCTCGGTGACTTCCCGCTGTACGTCCTTCTCGGAGTAGAACTCGGACATGTTCTGTCAGCCTCCCTGGGTCAGAACGAGAACGGGATGTAGCAGGCCGCGGCCAGCACGACCGCGCCCCAGCCCAGCAGCGCCGGCTTCCGGTACCACGCCTCGTCGCCCGGCGCCGGCGGCTCCGCCATACCGGGCGAGGTCGTGCCGTAGACCAGTCCCTGCAGCTCCTCCACCGGCTTGGGCGCGGTGAAGAGCGACACGGCCACCATGACGACCGCGCCCGCGACGAACCCCGCGATCGCCGAGACGAAGTTGGCGCCCTGGTCGGAGGGGATGTCGATGATGCCCTGCTTGTAGATCCAGAAGTAGTTCACCATCGCCGCCGTCGTCCCCGCGATCAGGCCCCAGAAGCCCGACTTCATGGACGCCCGCTTCCAGAACATGCCGATGATGAAGACGACGAACATCGGCACGTTGAAGAAGGAGAACAGCGTCTGGAGGTAGCTCATGATGTTGGAGAAGGACGATGCCAGGAACGCCGTGCCGATGGAGGCCAGGACGCCGATCGCCGTGATGAGGCGGCCGAAGCGCACGTAGTACTCGTCCTCGCGTCCCCGCACGACGTACTTCGCCCAGATGTCCGTCGTGAACACCGTGTTGAACGACGACACGTTGGCCGCCATGCCCGCCATGAACGCCGCCAGCAGACCCGTCACGGCGATGCCCAGCACGCCGTTGGGCAGCAGCTGTTCCATCAGGTAGGGGATCGCGTCGTTGTACTGGAGGTCGGAGCCCGCGGTGCCGATCTTCGGGACGAGCACGGCGGCGACCAGGCCTGGGATCATCACCAGGAACACGATGAAGATCTTCGGGAACGCGGCGATCAGCGGCGTGCGCTGGGCCGCCGAGAGGTTCTTCGCCGACAGGGCACGCTGCACCTCGGCGAAGTTGGTCGTCCAGTAGCCGAAGGACAGCACGAAGCCGAGGCCCAGGACGATCGTCAGCCAGTTCGCGCCCAGCGGGTTGTCGCTGCCGATGCCCGTGCCGCCCCAGGACGTCATGAAGTCGGCTCCGCGGCTCTCGGTGAGGGAGTCGGACAGGCCGTCCCAGCCGCCGACCGACTTCAGGCCGAGCACGGTGATGGGGATGAGCGCGGCGAGGATGACGAAGAACTGGAGCACCTCGTTGTAGATCGCCGAGGACAGGCCGCCGAGGGTGATGTAGGCCAGGACGAAGAAGCCGGCGACCACGATCGCCACCCACTGCGGCCAGCCCAGCAGCGCCTCGACGACGATGGCCAGGGCGTAGAGGTTGACGCCGGCGATGAGGATGGCGGCGCAGGCGAAGAGGCCCGAGCTGAGCAGGTGCGCCGCCTTGTCGAAGCGGAGCAGGAGGAACTCGGGGACGGAGCGCACCTTGGAGCCGTAGTAGAAGGGCATCATCACCAGGCCGAGGAAGACCATCGCCGGGATGGCGCCGATCCAGTACCAGTGGGTGGTGTAGACGCCGTACTGTGCGCTGTTGGCGGCCATGCCGAGGATCTCGGTCGCGCCCAGGTTCGCCGCGATGAACGCGAGACCGGTGACCCAGGCGGGCAGGGAGCGGCCGGAGAGGAAGAAGTCGAGGCTGGTCTTCACCGAGCGCCGGGCGGCGAAGCCGATGCCGAGGACGACGACGAAGTAGATGCCGAGGATCGTGTAGTCGAGCCAGTTGGTGGGGAGTCGCAGCTCGGCTGCCAGGTTTGTGGGGGGATGCATGAGCCCTCGCTTCGTTGCGCGAACCGATACCCCGCGGAATCTACGCCTCTGCGTTCAGTAATTGAACACGTCTGTTGATGCTCTTTGTTTGATTGTGATGTTGACGATTGAGGGGAGTGGTGTTTTGATATGTTCGGTTATGTTTGAAGGATGAGGAGTCCGGCGTGAAGAAGACCTCGACCCGGCTGGCCGACGGTCGCGAGCTCATCTACTACGACCTGCGTGACGACAGCGTGCGCGGCGCGACCGACCGCCGCCCCCTGGACCGCACCGTCACCACGTCCGAGATCCGCCGCGACCCCCTGCTCGGCGACTCCGTCGCCATCGCCTCACACCGCCAGGGCCGCACCTACCATCCGCCGGCCGACGAGTGCCCCCTGTGCCCCTCCGGGGGCGACCGGCTGAGCGAGATCCCGGACTCCTCGTACGACGTCGTCGTGTTCGAGAACCGCTTCCCGTCGCTGGCCGGCGACTCGGGCCGCTGCGAGGTCGTCTGCTTCACCTCCGACCACAACGCGTCCTTCGCGAGCCTCACCGAGGAGCAGGCGGGGCTGGTGCTGGAGGCATGGACGGACCGTACGTCGGAGCTGTCGCATCTCCCCTCCGTCGAGCAGGTGTTCTGCTTCGAGAACCGGGGCGCCGAGATCGGCGTGACGCTCCAGCACCCGCACGGGCAGATCTACGCCTACCCCTTCACCACCCCGCGCACCGCGCTGATGCTCCGCTCCGTCGCGACCCACAAGGAGATGACGGGCGGGGAGAACCTCTTCGACGCCGTCCTGGAGCGTGAACTCGCCGACGAGCGGGTCGTCCTGGAGGGTGAGCACTGGGTGGCCTTCGTGCCGTTCGCGGCGCACTGGCCGTACGAGGTCCACCTGTACCCGAAGCGCCGCGTGCCCGACCTGCTCGGTCTGGACGAGGAGGCGCGCACAGAGTTCCCCAAGATTTATCTGGAACTGTTGAGGCGCTTCGACCGGATCTTCGGTGAGAACGAGCCTCCGACGCCGTACATCGCGGCCTGGCACCAGGCCCCGTTCGGCGCGCTGGAGGAGTTCGACGGGGTCGTGCGGGAGGACTTCGCGCTTCACCTCGAGCTCTTCACCATCCGCCGCACTTCCGGCAAGCTCAAGTTCCTCGCGGGTTCCGAGTCCGGTATGAACGTGTTCATCAACGACGTGCCGCCGGAGCGCGCGGCCGAGCGACTGCGAGAGGTAGCGAGTTCATGAGCGGGAAGTACCTGGTGACGGGTGGCGCGGGATACGTCGGCAGCGTGGTCGCCCAGCACCTGCTGGAGGCCGGTCACGAGGTCGTCGTCCTCGACAACCTCTCCACGGGCTTCCGAGAGGGCGTCCCGGCGGGTGCCTCCTTCATCGAGGGCGACATCCGGGACGCGGCCAAGTGGCTCGACTCCTCCTTCGACGGCGTGCTCCACTTCGCCGCGTTCTCGCAGGTCGGCGAGTCGGTCGTGAAGCCGGAGAAGTACTGGGACAACAACGTCGGCGGCACCATGGCCCTGCTGGCCGCGATGCGCGAGGCGGGCGTCCGCAAGCTCGTCTTCTCCTCGACGGCCGCCACGTACGGCGAACCGGAGCAGGTCCCGATCGTCGAGTCGGCGCCCACCTCCCCGACCAACCCGTACGGCGCCTCGAAGCTCGCCGTCGACCACATGATCACCGGCGAGGCGGCGGCCCACGGCCTCGGCGCGGTCTCGCTGCGCTACTTCAACGTGGCCGGCGCGTACGGCGCGTACGGCGAGCGCCACGACCCCGAGTCCCACCTGATCCCGCTGGTCCTCCAGGTCGCTCAGGGCCGCCGGGACGCGATCTCCGTCTTCGGCGACGACTACCCGACCCCGGACGGCACCTGTGTGCGCGACTACATCCACGTCGCGGACCTGGCCGAAGCCCACCTGCTGGCCCTGGAGGCCGCCGCCTCCGGCGAACACCTGATCTGCAACCTCGGCAACGGCAACGGCTTCTCCGTCCGCGAGGTCATCGAGACGGTGCGCCGGGTGACGGGCCACCCGATCCCCGAGGTCGTGGCCCCGCGCAGGGGCGGCGACCCGGCGGTCCTGGTGGCGTCGGCCGCCACGGCCCGCGAGAAGCTGGGCTGGAACCCGTCCCGCGCGGATCTCGCGGGAATCGTCGCCGACGCGTGGGACTTCGCGCAGCGGCGCGGCAACTAGTACGGACGGAAGGGTCAGGGGTCAGGGCATGAGCGAGGCTGTTGCCGAGAAGGTCGCCGAGCGGTTCACGGAGCTGTACGGAGCCGAGCCGCACGGCGTGTGGGCGGCGCCGGGCCGCGTCAACCTCATCGGCGAGCACACGGACTACAACGACGGCTTCGTCATGCCGTTCGCCCTCCCGCACACGGCGGTCGCGGCGGTGTCCCGCCGCGAGGACGGCGTCCTGCGTCTGCACTCGGCGGACGTCGAGGGCGGAGTCACCGAACTCCACCTCGACGACCTGTCGCCCGAGTCGGACAAGAACTGGACGGCGTACCCGGCGGGCGTGGTGTGGGCGCTGCGCGAGGCCGGCCACGCGGTGACGGGCGCGGACATCCACCTGGCGTCCACGGTCCCGTCGGGCGCGGGCCTGTCGTCGTCGGCGGCCCTGGAGGTCGTGATCGCGCTCGCGCTGAACGACCTCTTCTCCCTGGGCCTCAGGGGCTGGCAACTGGCCCGCCTGTGCCAGCGCGCGGAGAACGTCTACGTCGGCGCCCCGGTCGGCATCATGGACCAGACGGCGTCGGCGTGCTGCGAGGCCGGCCACGCGCTGTTCCTCGACACCCGCGACCTCTCCCAGAAGCAGATCCCCTTCGACCTGGCCGCGGAGGGCATGCGCCTGCTGGTCGTCGACACGCAGGTCAAGCATTCCCACAGCGAGGGCGAGTACGGCAAGCGCCGCGCGGGCTGCGAGAAGGGCGCGGCCCTGCTGGGCGTCGACGCCCTGCGGGACGTCCCCTACGCGGACCTGGACGCGGCCCTGGCCCGCCTGGGCGACGAGGAGGAGGTCCGCCGCCTGGTCCGCCACATCGTCACGGAGAACGAGCGCGTGGAGCGGGTGGTGTCGCTGCTGGAGTCGGGCGAGACCCGGGCGATCGGCCCGGTCCTGGTCGAGGGCCACGCGTCCCTGCGCGACGACTTCCGCATCTCCTGCCCCGAACTGGACCTGACCGTCGACACGGCCCTCGCCGCCGGCGCCCTGGGCGCCCGCATGACCGGCGGCGGCTTCGGCGGCTCGGCGATCGTCCTCGCCGAGGAGACGGACGTGGACGCCATCACCAAGGCGATCACGGAGGCTTTCTCGGCGGCGGACTTCACGGCTCCGCGGGTCTTCGAGGCGGTGCCGTCGGCGGGGGCACGCCGGGTGCGCTGAGGAAACGGCGCCCTCGCTCCAAGGGAGGGAGGGCGCGCCTCAGCCCAGCCTCTTCGTCAGCGTGTACTCCGTGATCCCCGGCGGATAGTCCGGCACCGCGCACACCACCTCGTACCCCTGCTTCTCGTAGAAGCGAGGCGCCTGGAAGTCCCAGGTCTCCAGGCGGGCCGCGCGGCAGCCGCGCCGGGCGGTCGCGAGGTGTTCGGCCTCCGAGAGCAGCCGGGCTCCCAGGCCGCGGCCCCGGTGGCGTTCGTCCACCCACAGGTACGTCACGTGCAGCCAGGTCGCCCAGGTGTAACCGACCAGGCCGCCGGCGAGGCCGTCGTCCGTGTCGTTCACAGCCCACACATGCAAGGGCACGTCCCTTTCGTCCGGCGTTCCCCGCAGGGCGCGCAGGATCGGAGAGGCGGCTGTGTTCGCCTCCCGCAGGCGGGTGCGGAGCAGATCACGTCGGGCCTTGTCGACTTCTGTCTCAAGACGGAACATGCGGCACACCATAAACGCGTCGGACAGTCAGTTCTGCAAATAACCTTCCGCTCCGGGCCCCCGCCCGTACCCTGATGAACAGCACCGGTGGGGGCCGGTGCCGATCAGGGGGCGAGACAGCCGGGTACGACGCCCGGGGTGGGGGTAGCGGTTTCTGCATGGCGGCGGCCGTGCGGCTGCGGCGACCCGGCCAGGCTGCGGCGAGGACGGACGGACAGACGCGGCAGCTCTGGGCACTTCGGCGTCGTACCCGCGCGGTGCCGTCTTCCGACGATGGGGTATCCCCTGCTCTCAGGAGCCTGGGGAAGGGGGTTACGTGGTTCGCATCCGAGTCCTGGTCGTCGACGACCATCGCATCTTCGCCGAGTCACTCGCCGCGGCCCTGGCCGCCGAGCCGGACGTCGAGGTCTCCGCGGCCGGCAGCGGCCCGGCCGCGCTGCGCAGCCTGGAGCGGGCGGTCGCCGAGGGGCGGCGCTTCGACGTGCTGCTCGTCGACGCCGATCTGGGCGGCAAGGTGCCGGGCGCCCGCCCGGCCGTACCCGTGCAGGAGGGCAACGAGGACGGGCTCGTCGACGGGATCTCCCTCGTCACGGGGGTGCGGTCCGCGCAGCCGAACGTACGGATCGTCGTGCTCGCCGAGAAGGACGACCCGCGGCGGGCCGCGCTCGCCCTCCAGGCCGGGGCCTCCGGGTGGGTCGCCAAGGACTGCTCGCTGTCCCGGCTGCTCACCGTCATCCGGGGCGTGCTGCGGGACGAGACCCATCTGCCGCCCGCCCTGCTGACCGGCGTGCTGCGGGAGCTCACGGCCGCCCGCAAGCACCGCACGGAGAGCGAGCGGCTCGTGGAGTCGCTCACGCCGCGTGAGCGGGAAGTGCTGCGGTGCATGGTGGCGGGCCTGGGGCGCAAGGCGGTGGCCGAGCGCCTCTATCTGTCGCCGCACACCGTGCGGACGCACATGCAGAACGTGCTGGGCAAGCTGGGAGTGCATTCCACGCTCGCCGCCGTCGCCCTGGCCCGGCGGGCCGGTGTCGGACCGGTCGACCTAGCCGGGGATGTTGTCGAACGGGGCGGTCAGCTGGCGTAGCAGCGCCGCCAGTTCGCTGCGCTGGGCGCGGGAGAGCTCCGCGAGGATCGCGCGCTCCTGGTCCAGCAGACCCGCCAGGGCCTGGTCGGCGCGGTCCCTGCCCTCGTCCGTCAGCCGGACCAGGACGCCTCGGCGGTCGCTGGGGTCGGGGAGGCGTTCCACCAGGCCCTTCTTGGCCAGGCGGTCGATGCGGTTCGTCATCGTGCCCGAGGTCACCAGGGTCTGGGTGAGGAGCTGTCCCGGCGAGAGCTGGTACGGCGTGCCCGCACGGCGCAGGGCCGTCAGGACGTCGAACTCCCACGGCTCCAGGCCGTGCTCCGAGAAGGCCAGGCGGCGTGCCCGGTCCAGATGCCGGGCCAGTCTGCTCACACGGCTGAGCACCTCGAGCGGTTCCACGTCGAGGTCCGGGCGCTCCCGGCGCCATGCTGCGACCAGCCGATCGACCTCGTCCTCCATGGTGATCAGTGTAGTGGTTGTGTCGACGTGAAGTCTCTTGACGTCCATTATCTTGACATCGAGATATCTGTGGGATGACGCTGGGTGTGCGTTCCGTACGGCCATCAGCAGCACACCAGCACATCAGGAGTACCCATGTCCGCAGCCGCCCCCACCTGGGACCCCGCCCAGTACCTGCGCCACGCCGGCCACCGCGCCCGCCCCTTCGCCGACCTGCTGGCCCGCGTCCCCGACCTGCCCGGCACCCCGCCCCGCATCGCCGACCTCGGCTGCGGCCCCGGCAACGTCACCGCGCTGCTCGCCGACCGCTGGCCCGCCGCCCGGATCACCGGCTACGACAACTCGCCCGAGATGCTCGACAAGGCCCACGTGGAGCACGAGGGCCCCACCCCGGGCGGCGGCCGCCTCGACTTCTCCCACGCCGATGTGCGCACGTGGACGCCGGAGGAGCCGTACGACCTGATCGTCAGCAACGCCACGCTCCAGTGGGTGCCGGGGCACACCGAGCGGTTCGCCGACTGGGTGGCCGGGCTGAAAGCCGGCGGCACCCTCGCCTTCCAGGTGCCCGGGAACTTCGACGCCCCCAGCCACCGGCTGATGCGCGACCTGGCCGGCTCACCGCGCTGGCGCGACCGGCTCGCCGGCACCCTGCGCCACGCCGACGCCGTCCGCACGCCCGAGGCCTACCTGGAGCACCTCACGGGCCTCGGCTGCACGGCCGACGTGTGGGAGACGACGTATGTCCATCTGCTCCAGGGCGAGGACCCGGTGCTCGACTGGGTGAAGGGGACCGGCCTGCGGCCCGTGCTGACCGCGCTCGCCGAGGACCCCGAGGCGCGGGAGGGCTTCGTCGCGGAGTACCGGGAGGCCCTGCGCGCGGCCTACCCGGCGGGCCCGCACGGCACGCCGTTCCCGTTCCGCCGGGTGTTCGCGGTGGCGCGGAAGGAGGGGTGATGATCACCGCTGTCGACCCCTGGGACTCCGCCCTGCCGGGCCACAGGCGGTTCTCCTCGCGGGACCCGGTCGGCCAACGCCTGGAGTTCCTCGAAGCCCTCTAGGGCCTGTCGTTTGGATCAGGTCGCAGGGAAGTGACGGTGCTGTTCAGTGCCGGTGAGCGGGGTCATGGGGGTACCTCCCTGCTCGAGCGCAGCCGAGAGCTTGGGGGAGCGTGCAGCTGCAAGGCGGAGGAGGGAGTCGACGCGGAGCGTCGGGGACCGACGACAACGCGGCAGATGCGCGTGCCAGACCCCGCGTCTGCGGCGTGATCCAAACGACAGGCCCTAGGCCTTGCGGCGCCCTATCAGGTGCGGCTTGGCCTCCAGGCCGTCCAGGCCGTGCCACGCCAGGTTCACCAGGTGCGCGGCCACCTCGGCCTTCTTCGGCTTGCGCACGTCCAGCCACCACTGGCCGGTCAGGGCGACCATGCCGACCAGGGCCTGGGCGTACAGCGGGGCCAGCTTGGGGTCGAAGCCGCGGCTCTTGAACTCGCGGCCCAGGATGTCCTCCACCTGCGTGGCGATGTCCGAGATGAGGGAGGCGAAGGACCCCGTCGACTGGGGGATGGGGGAGTCGCGGACCAGGATGCGGAAACCGTCCGTGTACTCCTCGATGTAGTCCAGCAGCGCGAAGGCCGCCTGCTCGCAGAGTTCCCGCGGGTGGCCGGCCGTCAGCGAACTCGTCACCATGTCCAGCAGGCGCCGCATCTCGCGGTCCACGACGACCGCGTACAGCCCTTCCTTGCCGCCGAAGTGCTCGTAGACCACCGGTTTGGAGACCCCGGCCTTCGCCGCGATCTCCTCCACCGACGTGCCCTCGAAGCCCTTCGCCGCGAAGAGCGTGCGACCGATCTCCAGCAGCTGCTGACGCCGCTCGGCACCGGTCATCCGGGTGCGACGCACTCGCCGCGGCTTGTCGTTGCTGGGGGTGCTGCTCGAGTCGGTCGCCACAGCGACCATCATGCCGCCTCGACGGGCTCCTTCCCGCGCCGGGAGCCGCCTTCCCCGGTGTTACGGCGCGAATCGATACGCGAGCGTGACGGCCAGCGCACGTCGTACGCCCAGCCCGCCATCTCGAACCAGCGGATCAGTCGCGCGGAGGAGTCCAGCTGCCCGCGCATCACACCGTGCCGCGCGGACGTCGGGTCCGCGTGGTGCAGGTTGTGCCACGACTCGCCGCAGGACAGGACCGCCAGCCACCACACGTTGCCCGAGCGGTCACGCGACTTGAAGGGGCGCTTGCCCACCGCGTGGCAGATCGAGTTGATCGACCAGGTCACGTGGTGCAGCAGGGCCACCCGGACGAGCGAACCCCAGAAGAACGCCGTGAACGCGCCCCACCAGGACATCGTGACCAGGCCGCCGATCAGCGGCGGCAGCGCCAGCGACACCACCGTCCACAGGACGAACTGGCGGGAGATGTTGCGGAGCGTCTTGTCCTTGATCAGGTCCGGGGCGTACTTCTCTTGCGACGTCTGCTCCTCGTCGAACATCCATCCGATGTGGGCCCACCACAGGCCCTTCAGCAGGGCCGGCAGCGTCTCGCCGAACCGCCACGGCGAGTGCGGGTCGCCCTCCGCGTCGGAGAACTTGTGGTGCTTGCGGTGATCGGCCACCCAGCGCACCAGCGGCCCCTCGACGGCCATGGACCCCGCGATGGCCAGCGCGATCTTCAGCGGCCGCTTCGCCTTGAACGAACCGTGCGTGAAGTGGCGGTGGAAGCCGATCGTGATGCCGTGGCACCCCAGGTAGTAGAAGAACACCAGCAGGCCGAGGTCCAGCCAGCTCACGCCCCAGCCCCAGGCCAGCGGCACGGCCGCCAGCAGCGCGAGGAACGGGACGGTGATGAAGAGGAGGAGGGCGATCTGCTCGATGGAGCGCTTCTGCTCGCCGCCCAGCGTCGCGGAGTCCGCTGCGGCGTCGGTGGTCTGATCGGGCGCCTTCGGGGCGTTCTCGATCACGTCGGAACTACTGGTCATACGCGTCCCCTGGGGGGTATGTGGATGGAGAAGGGGTGCCGGATCACGGGAACCCCGCAGTGCTTCCTACGGTTCCGTAACCTACGGCTTCGTAAGTATGGCAGCGCGGCGCCCAGCGGCAAGAGCCCGCGAGCTGCGCGTCCTGGCCGACACCTATCCTGGAGTCGGTCGGACAGCGCGGTCCGCTCTGATTTTTTCCCGGATGTCCGTCCCGTATGCGGCGCCCGCCGCGCGAGACGCCGTCCGGGTTCCCCTCCCAGACGAGCTTCAACACTGCAAGGAGCCGCACCTGTGAGCAGTGCCGACGACCAGACCACGACGACGAGCAGTGAGCTGCGTGCCGACATCCGCCGACTGGGTGACCTCCTCGGGGAGACCCTCGTCCGGCAGGAGGGTCCCGAGCTCCTGGAACTCGTCGAGAAGGTCCGCCGCCTCACCCGTGAGGACGGCGAGGCCGCCGCCGAGCTGCTGCGCGGCACCGAACTCGACACCGCGGCCAAGCTGGTCCGCGCCTTCTCCACCTACTTCCACCTGGCCAACGTCACCGAGCAGGTCCACCGCGGCCGCGAGCTGCGCGCCCGCCGCGCCGCCGAGGGCGGACTCCTGGCCCGTACGGCCGACCGGCTCAAGGACGCCGACCCCGAACACCTGCGCGAGACGGTCCGCAACCTCAATGTTCGCCCGGTGTTCACGGCCCACCCGACCGAGGCCGCGCGCCGGTCCGTCCTGAACAAGCTCCGGCGCATCGCCGCGCTCCTGGAGACCCCGGTCATCGAGTCCGACCGCCGCCGCCTCGACACCCGCCTGGCCGAGAACATCGACCTCGTCTGGCAGACCGACGAACTGCGCGTGGTCCGCCCCGAGCCCGCCGACGAGGCCCGCAACGCCATCTACTACCTCGACGAACTCCACGCGGGCGCCGTGGGCGACGTCCTGGAGGACCTCACCGCCGAACTGGAACGCGCCGGCGTCAAGCTCCCCGACGACACCCGCCCCCTCACCTTCGGCACCTGGATCGGCGGCGACCGCGACGGCAACCCCAACGTCACCCCCCAGGTGACCTGGGACGTCCTCATCCTCCAGCACGAACACGGCATCAACGACGCCCTGGACACGATCGACGAGCTGCGCGGCTTCCTGTCCAACTCCATCCGCTACGCCGGCGCCACCGAGGAACTGCTGGAATCCCTCCAGGCCGACCTCGAACGCCTCCCCGAGATCAGCCCCCGCTACAAGCGCCTCAACGCCGAGGAGCCCTACCGGCTCAAGGCCACCTGCATCCGGCAGAAGCTGGAGAACACCAAGCAGCGCCTCGCCAAGGGCACCTCGCACGAGCCCGGCCGCGACTACCTCGGCACCAGCGAACTCCTCAGCGACCTGCGGATCATCCAGAACTCCCTGCGCGAGCACCGCGGCGGACTCTTCGCCGACGGCCGCCTCGCCCGCACCATCCGCACCCTGGCCGCCTTCGGCCTCCAGCTCGCCACCATGGACGTCCGCGAACACGCCGACGCCCACCACCACGCCCTCGGCCAGCTGTTCGACCGGCTCGGCGAGGAATCCTGGCGGTACGCGGACATGCCCCGCGACTACCGCACCAAGCTCCTCGCCAAGGAACTCAGGTCCCGCCGGCCGCTCGCCCCCACCCCGGCCCCCGTCGACGCCCCCGGCGAGAAGACCCTCGGCGTCTTCCAGACCGTCAAGCGCGCCCTGGAGGTCTTCGGACCCGAGGTCATCGAGTCGTACATCATCTCCATGTGCCAGGGCGCCGACGACGTCTTCGCCGCCGCCGTCCTCGCCCGCGAGGCCGGACTGATCGACCTCCATGCCGGCTGGGCCAAGATCGGCATCGTCCCGCTGCTGGAGACCACCGACGAGCTCAAGGCCGCCGACACCATCCTGGAGGACATGCTCTCCGACCCGTCCTACCGGCGCCTCGTCGCGCTGCGGGGCGACGTCCAGGAGGTCATGCTCGGCTACTCCGACTCCTCCAAGTTCGGCGGCATCACCACCAGCCAGTGGGAGATCCACCGCGCCCAGCGCCGCCTGCGCGACGTCGCCCACCGCTACGGCGTACGCCTGCGCCTCTTCCACGGCCGCGGCGGCACCGTCGGCCGCGGCGGCGGCCCCACCCACGACGCCATCCTCGCCCAGCCCTGGGGCACCCTCGAAGGCGAGATCAAGGTCACCGAGCAGGGCGAGGTCATCTCCGACAAGTACCTCATCCCGTCCCTGGCCCGGGAGAACCTCGAACTCACCGTCGCGGCCACCCTCCAGGCGTCCGCCCTGCACACCGCGCCCCGCCAGTCCACCGAGGCCCTCGCCCGCTGGGACGCCGCGATGGACGTCGTCTCCGACGCCGCCCACGCCGCCTACCGCCGCCTCGTCGAGGACCCCGACCTGCCGACGTACTTCCTCGCGTCGACGCCGGTGGACCAGCTCGCCGACCTGCACCTGGGCTCCCGGCCCTCCCGCCGCCCCGGCTCCGGCGTCTCGCTCGACGGCCTGCGCGCCATCCCCTGGGTGTTCGGCTGGACCCAGTCCCGGCAGATCGTCCCCGGCTGGTTCGGCGTCGGCTCCGGCCTGAAGGCCCTGCGCGAGGCGGGTCTGGACACCGTGCTCGACGAGATGTACGGGCAGTGGCACTTCTTCCGCAACTTCATCTCCAACGTCGAGATGACCCTGGCCAAGACCGACCTGCGGATCGCCCAGCACTACGTCGACACCCTCGTCCCCGACGAGCTCAAGCACGTCTTCGACACCATCAAGGCCGAACACGAGCTGACCGTCGCCGAGGTCCTCCGCGTCACCGGCGAGAACGAACTGCTCGACGCCGAACCCGTCCTCAAGCAGACCTTCACCATCCGCGACGCCTACCTCGACCCCATCTCCTACCTCCAGGTCGCCCTGCTCAAGCGGCAGCGCGACGCGGCCGCCGCCGGCGAACAGCCCGACCCGCTGCTCGCCCGCGCCCTGCTCCTCACCGTCAACGGCGTCGCAGCGGGCCTGCGCAACACCGGCTGACCCCCCACCCCGACACGACCGTGCCCCCGAGCCCGTACGGACTCGGGGGCACGGCCCGTTCCACGTCAGCCGCGGTTCGCCTGCCGGCGACGGAACACCAGGAACCCGCCGAACGCGAGCAGCACCCCCGCCACACCGGACAGCACGCCCACCGGCGCCCCGCTGCCCGTCTCGGCCAGGTCACCGCCCGCACCGCCCTGCGCGGACGGCGACGAGGACGCCGCCACCCCCGCACCGGCCGACGAACCCGGGGACACCGACGCAGTCGGCTCACCCGACGCCGCCCCGGACGAGGGCGACGCGGAAGCCGATCCGGACGGCGCCGCACCCCCCGGCTCCTGTCCGTCCTCGCAGTCCGTCCAGAACACCTTGTGCTTCGCGGCGCCCTTCTCGCCCTCGAAGTTCCAGTACAGCTTGTAGTGCCCGTCGGGCAGCGACAGATCCTCGCTCCGGCCGTGGCCCTCGCCGTCCAGCGTCAGCGACCCGGACTCCACCGTCTCCCCCTTGTTCTCGCTCGGGGGGATGGCATCGATGTGCCAGTCGACCTCCTGAAGGCCGTCGAAACCGAAGGCGTCCAGGTAGAACACGCACACATGCGGCTCGTTGCGGCGCAGCTCCTCACCCGTCGAGGCATCGTGGATCTTGACCGTGCCGTTGTCACCGGGAGGGGAGGCCTGAGCGGCCGGAGCGAGAACGAGGACCGCGGAAGCGGCGGCGGCGACAGCGCCGGCGCGCGTGAGGTTTCGCATCGAGAGGTAGTCCATCTTCGAGAAGTGACCGGGAAGATGTGGAGGGGGCGGCTCAGCTTCCAGCCTCGCCCGACAGCGCGTCAATCACGAACGCACAACGCTCGGCCCCTCCACAGACCTGGAGAACGCCGGAACCCCTCAGACAGTCACTCAGACAGTTGGTCAGACGGTCACGAAAGCCGCCGTCAGCAACGCCACACCCGACAACCCCAGCACCCACGCCGCCCGCGTCCGCAGCAGACCGCCCGCCACCACCACCGACGCCAGCAACAGCGCACCACCCAGCGGAACCCACGCGTACAGGACCCCGGCCGGCCCCGAACGGACCGCCTCGTCACTGCCCGGCTTCATCACGACCGTGTACGTCCGGCCCCGCTCCACCGCCACCGACTTCTCCAGAACCACCCGCGCCCGCGGCTGCGAACCCTCCGACAGCGGCGCGTACGGGCCCGAGCACGTGTCCTGACCGCACCGCGCCACCTCGACCGTGCCGCGCTCCCGGCCCTTCGTCAGCATCACATGCTGCGCCGTACCCCACGACGCCCACACACCCGCGATCAGGATCAGCACCGCGACCGCGCCCATCGCCGCGAACCGCCCGAACCGCAGCACGGCGACCGAGGCCTGACGAGAGGAGAGAGCAGGGGCAGGCATGGCCGGGATCATTGGCCATGCCTGAACGACCCGTCAACCTCGACGGGTGACAAGTCAGGAGTTGTACGTACTCTGCGCCCGCTCCAGCCCGTCGATCACCAGACACTCCACCGCGTCCGCCGCCCGGTCCACGAAGTAGTCCAGCTCCTTGCGCTCCACCGACGAGAAGTCCTTCAGCACGAAATCGGCCACCGGCATCCGCCCCGGCGGCCGGCCGATCCCGAACCGCACCCGGTGATAGTCCGGCCCGAACGCCTTCGTCATCGACTTCAGACCGTTGTGCCCGTTGTCCCCGCCACCCAGCTTCAGCCGCAGCGTCCCGTAATCGATGTCCAACTCGTCATGAATCGCCACCACATGGGCCACCGGCACCTTGTAGAAATCCCGCAGCGCGTTCACCGGCCCGCCCGACAGATTCATGTACGACATCGGCTTCGCCAGAATCACCCGCCGGCTCCCCGGCCCCGGCGGCCCGATCCGCCCCTCGACCACCTGCGCCTGCGCCTTCCCCGCCCGCTTGAACCGCCCCCCGACCCGGTCCGCCAGCAGATCGGCCACCATGAAGCCCACGTTGTGCCGGTTCCCCGCATACTCCGGCCCCGGATTGCCCAACCCCACGATCAGCCAGGGAGCAGCGGCATCGGTCGTCACGTCCATGTCTCCTTCATACGCGTCGGCCGCTGCCCCGCACGGGAACAGCGGCCGACGAAACGACGACGTCGAGGGATCAGGCCTCGGCGGCCTCTCCGCCCTCTTCCTCGCCCTCGGAGGGCTCCTCGGCCTGCGCGGCCAGAACCTGGAGAACGACGGTGTCCTCCTCGACAGCCAGCGTCGTGCCCTTCGGCAGCGGGATGTCCTTGGCGAGGATCGAGTCACCGGCCGTCAGACCCTCGACGGAGACGGTCACGGACTCCGGGATGTGGGTGGCCTCGGCCTGCACCGGCAGCGCGTTCAGCACGTGCTCCAGCAGGTTGCCGCCCGGGGCCAGCTCACCCTCGGTGTGGACGTAGATGTCGACGTTGACCTGCTCGCCGCGCTTCACCAGCAACAGGTCCACGTGCTCCAGGAAGCCCTTCAGCGGGTCACGCTGCACGGACTTCGGAATCGCCAGCTCGTTCTGCTTGCCGTCGATGTCCAGCGCGATCAGCACGTTCGGCGTACGCAGCGCCATCAGCAGGTCGTGACCCGGCAGGGTCAGGTGCAGCGGGTCCGAACCGTGCCCGTACAGGACACCCGGAACCTTGTCTTCACGACGGATACGGCGCGCGGCACCCTTGCCGAACTCGGTACGCGTCGCGGCGGAGATCTTCACCTCGGACATGATCACTCACTCCTCGAAGTCAGAAACGGACGTGGTCACCCGGCCACGAACGGCCTGCTACGAAGAGCGCGTCGATAACGGACCACCGCATCCCCAGACAGGAAACGGCCTCCCTCGCCGAGCAACTTCAGCAGTCTACTCGGAGGGGGAGGCCGCACCCAAAACGATCTAGAACGACCTACTGGTCGTCGAACAGGCTCGTCACCGAACCGTCCTCGAACACCTCACGCACCGCATTCGCGATCGTCGGCGCGATCGACAGCACCGAGATCTTGTCCAGATCCCGGTTCAGCTCCGACGGCGTCGGCAACGTGTTCGTGAACACGAACTCACTCACCCGCGAGTTCTTCAGCCGGTCCGCCGCCGGACCCGACAGCACACCGTGCGTCGCCGTCACGATCACATCCTCCGCACCGTGCGCGAACAGCGCGTCCGCCGCGGCACAGATCGTCCCACCCGTGTCGATCATGTCGTCCACCAGGACACACACGCGACCCTTCACCTCACCCACGACCTCGTGGACGGTGACCTGGTTCGCGACGTCCTTGTCCCGCCGCTTGTGCACGATCGCCAGCGGCGCGCCCAACCGGTCGCACCAGCGGTCCGCGACCCGCACCCGGCCCGCGTCCGGCGACACCACCGTCAGCTTCTCCCGGTCCACCTTCCGGCCCACGTAGTCCGCCAGCAGCGGCAGCGCGAACAGATGGTCCACCGGACCGTCGAAGAAGCCCTGGATCTGGTCCGTGTGCAGATCCACGGTCAGGATCCGGTCCGCACCCGCCGTCTTCATCATGTCCGCGATCAGACGCGCCGAAATCGGTTCACGTCCGCGGTGCTTCTTGTCCTGCCGCGCGTAACCGTAGAACGGCACGATGACCGTGATGGACCGGGCCGACGCACGCTTCAGCGCGTCGATCATGATCAACTGCTCCATGATCCACTTGTTGATCGGAGCCGTGTGGCTCTGGATCAGAAAGCAGTCGGCACCACGCGCAGACTCCTGATAACGCACATAGATCTCACCGTTCGCGAAGTCGAAGGCCTTCGTCGGGACAACCCCGACACCCAGCTGTTGGGCGACCTCCTCCGCAAGCTCGGGGTGGGCGCGGCCGGAGAAGAACATCAACTTCTTCTCGCCGGTCGTCTTGATCCCGGTCACAGCACTGTCTCCTCAGAGGTGTCGCAGCTGGGTGTCGAGAGACCTCGCAGCCGGCTTGCCGGAGGCCGTCTCAGCTGGTGGGGGTGCGGGTGTGCACTTATCACCGTACGCCGTGTTTGAGGCACCACTTTCCGGTCACCCCTCCTCGGACCCCTCCCGGGAAGCCGCCTCCGCCGCCTTCGCGGCCGCGCTCCCCGGACGCTTCCGAGCCACCCAACCCTCGATATTCCGCTGCTGACCACGGGCCACGGCCAGCGAACCGGGCGGCACATCCTTCGTGATCACCGACCCGGCAGCCGTGTACGCGCCGTCCCCCACCGTGACAGGCGCCACAAACATGTTGTCCGAGCCCGTACGGCAATGCGAACCGATCGTCGTGTGGTGCTTCTCCTGCCCGTCGTAGTTCACGAACACGCTCGCGGCACCGATGTTCGTGTGCTCACCGATCGTCGCGTCACCGACATAGGACAGGTGAGGAACCTTCGTCCCCTCACCGATGGAAGCGTTCTTCGTCTCGACGTACGTCCCGATCTTGCCCTTGGCGCCCAGCCGCGTCCCCGGCCGCAGATACGCGTACGGCCCCACCGTCGCCTCCGGCCCCACCTCGGCACCCACGGCCACCGTGTTGTCCACCCGCGCACCGGCACCCACACGGGTGTCGGTCAGCCGGGAGTTCGGCCCGACCTCCGCGCCCTCGGCGAGATGCGTGGTGCCGTGCAGCTGCGTGCCCGGATGGACGACGACGTCCCGCTCGAACGTGACCGTGACATCCACCCAGGTGGTCGCCGGATCGATCACGGTCACCCCGGCGAGCATCGCCTCGGTCAGCAGCCGGTCGTTCAGAATCCGGCGCGCCTCGGAGAGCTGCACACGGTTGTTGATCCCGGCGATCTCACGGTAGTCGCCGGCCACGGACGCCCCGACCCGGTGCCCGGCCTCCCGCAGGATCCCGAGCACGTCGGTCAGGTACTCCTCACCCTGGCTGTTGTCCGTCCGAACCTTCTTCAGCGCGTCGGCCAGCAACTGCCCGTCGAACGCGAACACACCCGAGTTGATCTCCCGGATCGACCGCTGGGCGTCGGTGGCGTCCTTGTGCTCGACGATGGCGGTGACGGCACCGGTGGCGTCGTCCCGCACGATCCGCCCGTATCCCGTCGCGTCGGGCACCTCGGCGGTCAGTACGGTGACCGCGTTGCCGTCGGCGGAGTGGGTGGCGGCGAGTGCCTGGAGCGTGGCGCCGGTGAGCAGGGGGGTGTCGCCGCACACGACCACGACGGTCCCGTCGACGGACCCGCCCAGCTCCTCCAGGCCCATCCGGACGGCGTGCCCGGTGCCGTTCTGCTCCGCCTGCACGGCGGTGCGGACGTCAGGGGCGATCTCCCCGAGATGCGCGGTGACCTTCTCCCGCGCGTGGCCGACCACGACGACCAGGTTCTCGGGGTCCAGCTCGCCTGCGGCGGCGAGCACGTGGCCCACGAGGCTGCGGCCACAGATCTCGTGCAGGACCTTGGGTGTGGCCGACTTCATACGGGTGCCCTCACCCGCTGCGAGAACGACGACGGCTGCCGGGCGGTTGGCGCTCACGGGATGCCCTTCGGCTGTGGATGGGGTGGGGTGACATCCGCAGGATACCGGGGGGTTTTGTGGGGGGTGTGGGTGTGGGGCCTGACCGACCTGTCATCCGCCAGGACCCGAACCGAGCGTGTGCTCCCCTGCCAGGACTCGAACCTGGAACAAATCATCCAAAGTGACCCGTGTTGCCAATTACACCACAGGGGACTATAAACCCGGCTAATCGGACATCTCGCCGATCGGCTGGGTGGCTCCCAACACTATGCCGTACCAAGAGCCTTCGATGCGACGGTACAGGTCGGCGCTCTTTCGTACCTTGATCGCGAGACAACCCCGGTACGAGTCGCCGGTGTTCTTGCGGACCGTCTTGGGGTTGTGCCTCTTCAGTGTCGTCTTGTTGAACGCGGAGCGCTCGGCGCCGACCAGGTCGGCCCAGTACCTCTCCGCACCCGCCACGTCGGCCGACTCGTGGATCATCACGGTGAACCGGAGGCGCTCACGTTCCACGCCCAGCAGGTCGAGCCAGGCCATGAACGCCTCGATCATCCCGGGGTCGCTGTTGACGAAGCAGACGTTCTCGCGGCGGTCGTAGGGCTTGTCCTTGCCGCCCTCGGCCCAGTACAGGCCGACGCCCAGGAGGAACAGCTCGCGCGGTGACAGGGTGCCGACCGCTTGCTTGGCGGCCTCCTTGGTGCGCTGCCGTTCCTCGTCGCGCAGGCGCATGGTGACCTCCCAGCCGCGCCTCGCGATCGCTGACGCCTCCTCGGGAGTCCGTTTGCGCTCCGGCTTCGGCAGATCCCGCACCCAGAGCGAGATCGAACTCTTCGAACATCCCAGCTCCACCTGGATCTGGTCGTATGTCCAGCCCTGGAGCCGGAGTTCCCTGGCCTTCTCCCTCAGGTCGTCCTTCGCTCGCGGGCGCTTCGTCCACGCCGGTGGCGGCTCGCCCTTCACCAGCTGGTTGAGGATGTCGTTGTTGAAGATCTTCAGCTCGTCGCGGATCTGGCGAAGGCTGTAGCCCGCGCGCCGCAACGCCACTGCCCGTTCCCGCAGGTCCTCGAAGTCGGCGTATTTGCCGGTGGCATGTGTCATACGCATACCGTCCGGGCGGAATGGAGGGTTCCGGGGTCGAACGGTGAGCGATTCGGCAGTTCGAGGGATTTCGGGTGGTTTCGCAGCCGAACGGTCACGGAGTGTGGTGTGGTCCAGTCCGGGAAACTCACCGGAAAACCGGCGGGGGCCGCCCGTAGGCTGGAGGCATGACCGCGACGGGGGAAGACCATGTGACGGCCCGGGGAGGGCCGTGGTGGTGGGCCAGGCGGCGTAGCGCCGTGTTCGATGTGAGCCTGGCCGTGTTGTCCGCGCTGGAGTGCGGGCTGGAAGGGATTCCGTTCGCCGGGGACGCCGGGATCCCGGTGCCGGCGGGGATCGTGTTCGGGCTGCTGGCGGGGGCCGTGCTGCTCGTGCGGCGGCGGTGGCCGATCGCCGTCGTGCTGGTCTCGATCGCCATCACGCCGGCCCAGATGGGGTTCCTGTTGGGCCTCGTCGGCCTGTACACGCTGGCCGCGGCCGAGCTGCCCCGCCGCATCATCGCCTCGCTGGCGGGGATGTCGCTGGTGGGGACGCTCATCGTGACGTTCGTGAAGACGCAGCAGGACATGGTCCGGGGGGACCTGGACCTGGGCAACTGGTTCGTGCCGTTCGCGGCCGTCACGATGTCGCTGGGGTTCACGGCGCCCCCGGTGCTGCTCGGTCTCTACGTGGGCGCGCGGCGGCGTCTGATGGAGAGCCTGCGGGAGCGGGCGGACAGTCTGGAGCGGGAGCTTCAGCTGCTCGCCGAGCGGGCGGAGGAGCGGGCCGAGTGGGCCCGGAACGAGGAGCGGACGCGGATCGCGCGGGAGATGCACGACGTCGTCGCGCATCGGGTGAGTCTGATGGTGGTGCATGCCGCCGCGCTCCAGGCGGTGGCGCGGAAGGATCCCGAGAAGGCCGTCAGGAACGCCGTGCTGGTGGGGGACATGGGGCGGCAGGCGCTGACGGAGCTGCGGGAGATGCTCGGCGTGCTGCGCAGTGGTGGGGGCGAGCGGCGGGAGCGTGCCGCGTCGGTGCCGCTGGCGGCGGTGGGGGTGGCCGCGGCGGCCGCGGCTTCGCGGGCCGAGGAGGACGAGGGGCCGTGTCTGGCGGAGATCGAGGAGCTGGTCGGGCAGTCGGCTGCCGCGGGGATGGTGGTCGATCTGTCGGTGGAGGGGGAGGCCCGGTCGTATGCGCCGGAGGTGGAGCAGACGGCGTATCGCGTGGTGCAGGAGGCGTTGACGAACGTCCACAAGCACGCGGCGGGGGCGAAGACGTATGTGCGGCTGGCGCATCGGGTGTCGGAGATCGCGATGCAGGTGGAGAACGAGCCGCCCGAGGAGGCGGCGTCGTCGGCGCGGCTGCCGTCCGGGGGGAACGGGCTGGTGGGGATGAAGGAGCGGGTGTCGGCGCTGGGCGGGGTGTTCGTGTCCGGGCCGACGGACGCGGGGGGTTTCCGGGTGTCGGCGGTGATTCCGGCGTCGTAGTGCCGCCGCCGGGTCGCCGGGTGGCGGTGGGGTCAGCCGGTGGTGAGGCGTAGGGGTTCGGTGCCGGCGATGAGGGTGGTCAGGGCCTGGTCGATGTCGGCGCCCAGGTACCAGTCGCCGGTGTGGTCGAGGGTGTAGACGCGGCCGGTGGTGTCGATGGCGAGGAGGGCCTGGCTGTCGGTTTCGGCGCCGAGGGGGCAGACCTCGGTGCCGAGGGCGCGGCCGAGGTCGCCGAGGGTGCGGGCCATGTGGAGGCCGTGCAGCGGGTCGAGGTGGAGGGTGGCGGGGGCGACCTGGCGGCCGGGGCCGGTGGGGGTGATGTGGAGTCCGCCGAATTCGGCCCAGGCTTCGACGGCGGCGGGGAAGACGGTGTGGTGGTGGCCGGCGGGGGAGACGTGGTCGCGCAGGGCGTCGGCCCAGATCTCGGCTTGTTTGATGTCCCAGCGTCCGGGTTGCCAGCCGGCGGCGCGCAGGGCGGCGTCGACTTGCACGGCGAAGCGGGTGGTGGAGGTGCGGTCGGTGTGCATCTGCCCTTCGTCTCGTCGAGGTCAGTCGAGGTCAGTCGAGGTCGTGGGGTGGCGTCAGCGGTTTTCGGACGCCGGGTCGACTATGCGGACCCCGAAGTGGGCGCTGAGCGCGGTGCAGGCGCGGCAGGGGGTGGCGAAGCTGCCGTGGAGGGGGTCGCCGTCCTCGCGGATGCGTCGGGCGGTGAGTTTGGCCTGCTTGAGGGCTTTGCGTGCCTCGCCGTTGGTCATGGGCTTGCGGGCGGCGCGTTTGCTGCGGGCGGCGTCGGCGGCGGCGATGTGGCGGGAGATGAGGATGGTCTCGGCGCAGCGGCCGGTGTAGCGGTCGCGCTGGGCGCTGGTGAGGGTGTCCAGGAAGTCCTGGACGAGGGGGTGCAGGGCGGGGGGTGTGTCGCCGCGGGCGGCGGTGCCGGTGAGGGTGGCGCCGCGGACGGAGAGGGCGGCGGCGATGGTGGGGAGGATGCCGTCGCGGCGGTGGTGGAGGACGGGGGTGTGGGCCGCTTCGGTGGCGCTCCAGCCGATGCGGGGGTCGCCGGCTCGGGGGTCGCCGTTGCGTGGGCCGCCGTTGCGCGGGTCGCCGTTTCGTGGGTTGGCGGACCGGCCGGTGTGTGGTCCCGTCTGTGTCGCGTTCATGCTCGTATTCCCCTCCGTGCATCCCCCGGGACGTCACAGACTGCCAAATGGCGTGCCTGGTGCGGAAGCTGGGGCGCGGCGACACGCCCGTACCGGGGCGTGCCGTCACGGTGGGGTGACGGCTGGTCACGGAGGCGGAAGGGGGCGCCGGGCGGTGCCGGTGACCGGTGTCGTCGTACCGCATAGGCTGTCGGCACCGCGATCCACGTGGTTGACGCGTGGATCTGGACGTGACAGTCGATACGGGGCGTAGTGGGCCAGAGGGGTCACTGCGGGTCGTACAGAGTGCCGCAGGGGGCAACCGCCATGACGACAGGTCGGCTCGGGCAGCAAGCCGCGCCGCCGAACGCGGCCTACGCCGGGCAGGTCGTGCATTTCCCGGACCCGGTCCGGGCGGCCCGTCACCCGAGAGGGGTACGGGTCGACGAGCGTGGTTACCCCGACTTCTCGCCCTACGCGCGCGCGGCCGCGGAGATCGCGGAGCCGCCGGAGGGCTTCGGTGTCGACGAGTTGCGGCTGACGGACTACGTGTCGGCGAACACGGCGCTGTCGGCGTCCGGGCACGAGCTGTGGGACACGGTGCCGGCGGTGGCGACGCCGCACGGCTGGACGTGGCACCACGTGGTGGGGACGCGGAGGCTGGAGCTGGTGCCGGTCGAGGTGAAGGCGCTGCTGCGGCATCACGGCGGGGTGGCGACGTCGGGCGTCGATCAGTCCAAGCGGGGCACGCGGCCGTTGCAGGAGACGCGTCCGGCGCACTTCGGGCTGCCGAAGTCGGGTGTGGCGGTGACCGAGTCGCAGGTGCAGGGCGTCGAGGAGGACCTCGGCTACCGGCTGCCGGGTGCGTACCGGTCGTTCCTGAAGGCGGCGGGCGGCTGCGCGCCGGTGGGTGCCGCGCTGGACGCGGAGCTGGGGCTGCTGATCGACCAGCCGTTCTTCACGGTGCGCGACGAGGCGGCGGTCAACGACCTGGTGTACGTCAACAAGTGTCTGCGTGACCATCTGACCAAGGACTACCTGGGGATCTCCTTCGTCCAGGGCGGGCTGCTGGCCGTGAAGGTGAAGGGCGAGCGGATCGGTTCGGTGTGGTTCTGCGCCTACGACGACGCGCGGGACGTGGATCCCTCGGTGCCGCCGGCGGAGCGGGTGGAGCGGTTGCTGCTGCCGTGCGGGGAGGACTTCGACGTCTTCCTGTCGCGACTGGCCGGTGATCCGCCGGAGTTGGAGACGGTGGCGAACCTGATGGTGGACGGCGGGTTCGCGCGTGTGGTGCCGGTGGATGCGGCGTCGTCCTCGGTTGTGGGGGAGTGACTTCAGCGATGGTGACCTTCGCGCAGGCGCAGGAGCGCGCGGAAGAGTGGATCAACGGGGACGTGCCGTCGTACCAGCATCGTGAGGTGCGGGTGCGGGAGTTCGACCTCGGGTTCGTGGTGTGGGCCGAGGACCGGGCGGACGGGCCGCGTTCGGACGGGGGCGCGCAGCGGCTGGTGATCGCACGGGACAGCGGCGAGGCGACGCTGTGGCCCGGGCTGCCGGTGGGTGAGGTGATCCGCCGGTACGAGGAGGAGTACGGCCGCCCGGACGCGGCGGACGAGCCGGCACCGGCGGCGCCGGCCGCCCGGGTGGATCTGAACCAGACGTCCTTTCTGCTGACTCCGCCGGAGTGGTTGCAGGACGCGGCGGACAAGTTGGGGATTCCCGATCGGCGGGGTGCGGGGGCTGGAGCGGGGGCGGGTGCGGGTGATCGGCCGGCTGCCGCTTCCGGGGCCGGCGGTGCGTCGGCCGGTGAGGCGGCTGCTCCCGCGCAGGGGGCGCCCGCGGCGCCCGGGAGCGGTGCGTCGTGGCCGGCTGCCGGGGGGAGTGACCCGGGGTCCGAACCGGGTGCGTCCGGGGCTCCGGGAGCGCCGGCCGCGCCTGGCGGGGCGACGCCTTGGGCCGGTACGGACACCAACGCCGATGCGGGTGACGACCGTTCCGTGCCCGCCGGGGCGACGCCCTGGGCCGGTACGGACACCAACGCCGATGCCGGTGACGACCGTTCCGTGCCGCTGCCCGCGACGGTCTTCGCGCCGCCGTTGAGCGAGGCCGGCGACGACACGCCGCCGCCGTCGACGACATCTGATGCCAAGACGGCCCTGATGTCGGGTGGCAGCCAGCTTCCGCCGACGGCTCTGTCGCCGGCGGTGGACCATCCCGGTGCGCCGGCTGCCGGGCCTTCCGGTCCGGGGTACGGCTACCCGCCGGGGCCGGGCGCTGCTCCGGGTGGGCCGGGGACGCCGCCCGGGGGTGTGCCGCAGGGCGGGACGCCTGCGCCCGCGCCGGGCGGGCAGCCGTACGGGTATCCGCAGGGCGGGCAGGGGAACAGCACGCCGCCGCCTGCTCCGGCGCCGGGTGGGGCGTCGTACGGGTATCCGCAGGGGGCTGATGGGGCTGCCGGTTCCGCTGGTCCCGCTGCTCCTGCCAGTCCCGCCAGTCCTGCCGGGGTGCCGCAGCCGCCGGCCGGGCCGGGTGCGCCCGGGCGGCCGCTCGCGCCGAACGCCGGGGACATCGCGGACGCCGCGACCAGCAAGGCGACTGCGCCGCCGGGGCGTGCGCGGGGCGCGGGCGCGACGACGCCGCCTCCGCCGGGCGCTCCGGGTGCGCCGGGTGCGCCGGGTGCGCGGCCGGGGGATACGCCTCCGCCGTCCGGGCCCGGGGTGCCGGGTACTCCGGCGGGCGGTTACGTGCCTACGCAGCTTGTGTCGGCGCTGGGGCCTGACGGGCCTGGAGGTCCGGGTGGGCCTGGTGGCCACGGGGGTCCCTCGGGGCCCGGGGCCGCGCAGGGGCAGGGTGCGCCACTGCCTCCTCAGCAGCCGCCCGGTCCGCCTGGTGCCCCTGGTGCGCCGCAGCCTCCGGGCGCCCCGAATCCGCCCGGTGCCCCGGGGGGTACGCCTCCCGGTGGTGTGCACCACGCCGCCACGATGCTTGCCGACCCTGGTCGGATGGGCCCGGGAGCGCCTCAGCCTCCGCAGCCCCCGGGGCCTCCGGGTGCTCCGAACCCGCCTGGCCCGCCTGGCCCCCCTGGCCCGCCTGGTCCGCCTGGCGCGCCGCAGGCTCCCGGTGCCCCGGGCGTCCCGGGTGCGCCCGGGGGTCCGGGTCCCGTCCACCACGCGGAGACCATGCTGGCCGCGCCCCCGCCGGGCGGTCCCGGCGTGCCCCCGCCGCCGCAGGCCCCGGGCGCACCACCCGCTGCCCTGGGTGCTCCGGGCGCCCCTGGCGTGCCCGGTGCGCCGCCCATGCCTCCCGGCGCGATGCCTCCCGGCGCGATGCCGCCTGGTGCGATGTCCCCCGGCCCGGTGCCGGGTGCGCCGCCCGGCGGGATGCCGCCCGGGGCGATGCCGCCGCCCGGTCAGCCCGTCCCCGGGCAGCCGCCGGCGTACGGCTATCCGCAGCAGCCCACCGGGCAGCCGACGGTCGGTCCCGGCTACCAGGCCGTGCTGCGCTACCGCGCGCAGGACGGTTCCGAGCAGCAGTTGATCCGGCGCTCCGCGCCCGGTACGCCGCACCCGGAGTGGCAGATCTTCCACGAGCTGCGGGCCATGAACGTGCCCCCGGACCAGGTGCTGGAGCTGCACACCGAGCTGGAGTCGTGCGAGCTGCCGGGTGCGTACTGCGCGCGGATGATCCGGGAGCAGTGGCCGCAGGCGCGGATCACGAGCATCGCGCCGTACGGCACGGACCATGCGAGCCGGCAGCAGGGCATGCAGCAACTGCTGGCGCACCAGGGTGAGTTGCACCAGGTGGCGGACGGTCCGGCGCGTCCGGCCCCGGTGCGGGCGCCGTTGCCGCCGGTGCCGGCGGTGCCGCCGATCCCGCCGGAGGCCATCGCGCAGGAGCTGGCGGCCGCGTTCGGGCCGGGGGTGTTCCGGTTCGAGCAGGCGGCCGTGTCCCGGCAGGGTGTGCCGCCGGTCGTGGCGCACACGCTGGTGGCGGCCGGTCTGCCGATGGACATGGGCCCGTTCTTCTGGGCGCAGGCGCAGCCGGGCCGGCCCGTTCCGACGCTGGCGGAGCTGGCGGCCGAGCGCGGTGTGCAGCCGGCCTCGGACGCGGGTTCCTACCTGGTGATGGGCAGTGACTTCGGCAAGGCGATCTGCGTGCAGTACGGCACCGCGAACATCGTCGCCGTGCCGGTGGAGGCGGGGCCGGGCGGGGCGCCCGTACCGCCGCAGTTCGTGAACACCGGGCTGCCGGAGTTCGCGCGCTGCCTGGCGCTGCTCGGGCGGATGTGGCGGCTCCGGTTCGGGCTGAACCAGGAGCAGGCGGGCCGCTGGACCGTCGATTTCCAGGCGCAGTTGGCCGCGCTCGACCCGGCGGCGCTGGGGTCGCCGGAGAGCTGGTGGTCGGTGCTGCTGGAGCAGATGTGGGACGGGCTGCTGTGACGCCCGGGCGGCACCGCCGCTGACGTGCTGTGAGGAGCCGGGTTCGGTCGCTCGTACGACCGGGCCCGGCTCTTTGCGTGCCCTACGAAAAATCTCGCGCCGGGCTGTCACATCCCCCGCCGCCGCTCCGTCAGTGCAGTGACAAGTGACAGCGACGCACCGCCGACACAGGAGGTAGAGATCATGCGGGCACGGATGAAGAACCCGGCGTACGTCCTTCCCGGCGCCATGAAGGGCATCGGCACCCTCTTCCAGTCGATCGGGGAGGGGGGCCTCCGGCAGGACCTGGCGGAGATCGTCGGGCTGCGCGCCAGCCAGATCAACGGCTGCGGCGCCTGTGTGCACGGGCACACCGTCAACCTCCGCAAGGCCGGGGTGAGCGAGGAGCGCATCGCGGCCGTCGCCGCCTGGCGGCACGCCCCCTTCTTCTCGGACGCCGAGCGCGCCGCGCTGAAGCTGACGGAGGCGATGACGCGGCTCTCCGATCTGTCGGAGGAGCCGGTTCCGGACGCGCTGTGGGATGAGGTGGCCGACCACTTCGACGAGAAGGAGCTCTCCGGCCTGATCCTCACCGTCGCGCTGACGAACCTGTTCAACCGCATCAACACGACCATCCAGGAGCCCGCGGGCACCCAGTGGGGCTGACGGCCGTACGGCCCGGTCATGGGCCGGTGACCTCTGTGCGGAGTGTCGCGTTATGAACACTTCCGTCTGATCCACCAAGATGTGCGCGAAATCATCCCATTTCTTGTGGGGTTTCGCGTCGGTGTCGTGGAGAGGGGTCCCAGGATGAGCAGCGCATCGGTGTCACCGCACGGCTTCGTGGCCGCGCGGGGGCGCGGCTACCGTCCCGAGCAGGTCGACGCGTACGCCGAGGCCCTCTCCGAGGAACGTGACGCGGCCTGGGAGAGGGCCGCCCGGCTGACGGTGCTCGCCCGGCGGATGGACGAGGAACTGGGGCGGCTGCGGGAGGCCGTGGCGCGACTTGCCCCGCAGACCTACGAGGTGCTCGGGGAGCGGGCGCGGCGGCTGTTCGAACTCGGCGAGGCCGAGGCCGCGGCCGTACGGGAGGGGGCGCGGCGGGAGGCGCGGGAACGCGTGGACAGGGCGCGGGAGTCCGCAGCCGGCGTGCGCGAGTCCGCGCAGGCGCAGGCCGACGCCGTACGCGCCGACGCCGACGAACGTGCCCGGCAGCTGCTGCTGGCCGCGCGGGCCGAGGCCGACGAGATCCAGAACTCCGCCCGGCGCGAGGCGCAGGAACAGCGGGGTGAGGCCCTGGCCACGCTGCGGGAGATGCGGCAGCGCACCTCCGGGATGCTGGCCGAGCAGGCCAAGGAACGCGACGAGCGGTGGGACGGGCTGGAGCGGGAGGAGGCCGCCGGGGCGGCGGCGCTGGACGCGCGGCACGCGGAGGCGGTGACGCGCGCCGAGGCGGCGTTGTCCGAGGCGAAGCAGGCCTTCGCCGACGCGGAGGCCTCGGCCCGGCGCCTGGAGGAGGAGGCACACGCGCGTGCCGCGGAGCTGGTGGACCGGGCCCGGGAGCGGGCGGAGTCCCTCGGGAAGGAGACGCAGCGGGTGCTCCGCGAGCACGCGGAGCGCGCGGACGACGTACGGGAGCACATTGACCGCGTTCACGCCAGCCTGGCGGCGTGGGCGGGGCAGGCGGCGGAGTGACGAACGGCGGCGTGTGGCGGCTTGCCTGACCCCGTGCATGCATCCCTGCCCCCGTACGCCGCCGAGCCGCACCGCCGCCGTGCCGGCCGGCCCTGTCAGCGGCTCCTGCGTACCGCGCCCGCGAGGATCCAGGCCTCCACGGCCTCATACTGGTGGCGCTGTTCCTCCGACTTGCGGCGACCGGAGGCCATCGTGCCCAGCCAGCCGCAGCCGAAGCCGAGGGGGATGGAGAGCAGGCCCGTGGTGGTGAACGGGAACCAGTTGAAGTCGGCCTCGGGGAAGGCGGAGACGGGCGAGCCGGACACCAGGTTGGTGCCCGGCATCAGCAGCAGGACGGCCAGTGAGCCGCCGATGAGCGTGCTGAGCAGGCCCGTTCGGGTGTAGCGGCGCCAGAAGAGGCTGTAGACCAGCGCGGGCGCGATGGCCGAGGCGCCCAGGCAGAAGGACAGCGTCACCAGGGGTTGGAGACTGCGGTGCTGGACGAGCGTGGCCAGGAGGATCGCCGGGACGCCGACCGCCAGCGCCGAGACACGGGCGAGTGCCATCTCGCGGCGCGGTGACATCTCCCGCACCCGGGCCGCGAACACGTCGTGCGCGAGGGAGTTGGCGCAGGCCAGGATCATCCCGGCGACGGAGGCGAGCAGCGTCAGGAAGACCGCCGTGGTGACGGTCGTGAACAGGAACGTCTCCGCCGTCGACACGTCCGCGCCGAACGCCGCCTGCGAGCCCAGCAGATAGGCCGTGTTGCCCTGCGGGTCGACCTGGGCGATGACCTCCCGCCCGACCAGGGCGGTCGCGCCGAAGCCGACGACCGTGATGACGAGCACGAACAGGGCCACGCTCGACACCGCCCAGGACATCGAACGCCGCACCTGCCGGGCGCTGGAGGCGGTGTACATGCGCATGGTGACGTGGGGCAGGCAGGCGCCGCCGAGGACGATCGTCAGATGCGCCGTGATCATGTCCAGGTCGGGGCTGGCGCCGCCCGCGAACTGGAGGCCCGACGAGAGGAACGCCGAGCCCACACCGCTGTTCTCGGCGGCCGCGCCGAACAGCGCCCCCGGGTCCCAGTCGAACCGGCTCAGGATCAGCGCGGCGACCACCAGGCCGGAGCCGAGCAGCAGCACGATCTTCAGGATCTGGATGAGGGCGGTGCCCTTCATACCGCCGATCGCCGCGTAACTGATCATCAGCGCGCCGACGCCGATGATGCAGCCGGTCTGCAACGACTCGCCGGAGAAGCCGAGGATGAACGCCATCAGCTGCCCGGTCCCGGCCAGCTGCACCAGCATCAGCGGCAGCAGCGCCGCCAGGGTCACCGCACAGGCCGCGATGCGGACGGCGCGTCCCGGCATCCGGCGGGTCAGCGCGTCGCCCATGGTGAACCGGCCCGCGTTGCGCAGCGGTTCGGCCAGCAGGAACATCAGCAGCATCAGCGACAGGGCCGTGCTCAGGGCCAGGACGGTGCCGTCGTAGCCGAACAGGGCGATCACGCCGCCGGTGCCGAGGACGGTCGCGGCGGAGATGTAGTCGCCGGCGATCGCCAGGCCGTTGCGCATGGGGGACAGGGAGCTGTAGCCGGTGTAGAACTCGTCGAGGTCGTCCCGGTCCGGGCCGGTCATCACACACAGCAGCAGCGTGATCGTGGCGACCGTGGAGAAGCCGACCAGGGACATCGCCTGGGCGTTGCCGCTGAACTCGGTGGTCACCGTGCCCCCTCCCGCCGGGCGTCCAGCTCGGCCTGCCTGCGTATCCGGTCCGCGATCGGGTCGACGTGGCGGCGGGCCGTCGTCTCGTACAGGGCGATCGCCAGCCAGGTCACGGGGACCTGGACGAACGCGAGGAGCAGGCCGGTGGGCAGGCCGTCGGTGACGGTGCTCGTCATGAACGACGGTGCGAACGCCGACAGGACCAGGAACAGGGTGAAGTAGCCGAGCGCCGTGAGCGTGGCCACGCGCCGCTGCCAGCGGTAGGCGCTGCGCAGGACCCGCAGGTCGCTGTGGTGCCCGAGCGCGGGACGGTGCCGGGGACGCCGCTGAGCCGGTGCGGGCTCCTGCCGGGGCACCCAGGGGTAGGTGTCGTAGGAGGGCGACGAACCGGGCGGTGGGTAGGGGTGGTTCGGCGGCGGGTCGTAGGACATCCCGGTGCTCCTTGCGAGGGTGGGATCCGGTGCGGCGGACCGCAGGGAGGTGGGGGGTGAGCGGCCACGCACGTTACTTCGGAGTACCGGGGCTGCGCGAGGGTTTGGCCAAACTGATCGGTCGGTATGCGCTTACCTCCGTGACCTCGGGTGTTACCCGCGTTAACCCTTGTTTCCGGGCGCCTGGGGCAGGGTGGGGGCCAACTCCCGGCATACGTAACGGAGTCCGGGCCGGCCGCTCAGGGTCGTGTCCCCGACGGGGGTGAAGCCGTTGCGGGTCAGCACCTTCATGGAGGCGGGATTGTCCAGGGTCGTCCGCGCGGTGAGCGAGGTCAGCCCGTAGTCGGCGGCGGCCAGCCGGCACATCTGCGCGACCGCGGCCGTCGCCACGCCCCGGCCGGCGGCGCGCTCGCCGACGCGGTAGCCGAGTTCGGCGCTGCCGTCCGCCACGTCCATCAGGTTCACCCGGCCGATCAGCACGTCCTCCTCCAGGAGGACATGGAAGTGGCACACGCGCGCGTCCTGCTCGTCCAGGAGGGCCCGGTGGCGTGCGGCGAACCCGGCCGGTGTGAAGTAGGCGTCCCCGCGGTCCGGGACCGTGCGCGCGAAGTACGCCCGGTTCTCCCGCTCGAAGGCCAGCAGGGCGTCCGCGTGATCGGCGCGCAGCCGTTCCAGGGTCAGCATGGACCGGAGCGTACGGACGGTCAGTCCTTGAGCACAGGAAATTTCCTCGGCGCCAGGAACAGCAGCACCAGGAACGCCAGCGCCGCCGCGCACGACGCCCCCAGGTACACCGCGTGCACCGCGTCGGCGATCGCCCGCCGGGTCGCCTCCGGCGCGGGGCCCGAGTCGAGCCCCCGGGCCACCGAGTCGAGGTCGCTCGCACCGCCCAGCCTGGCGGCCAGCACCCCGTTGGCGACCGCGCCGAAGACCGCCGCGCCGATCGTCTGGCCGGTCTGGCGGCAGAAGAGCACGGACGCCGTCGCCGTACCCCGCTCCGCCCAGCCCACCGTCGACTGCACCCCGACGATGAGCGGCAACTGGAACAGGCCCAGCGCGGCGCCGAGCAGCAGCATCAGCAGCGTCGGCTGCCACGCCCGCCCGGGATACGGCAGGAAGGGGAAGGCGAACAGGATCAGCGCGGCCGTCCCGATGCCCAGCATCGCGGTGTTGCGGAAGCCGATCCTGCGGTACACGTGCTGGCTCAGCGCCGCCGACACCGGCCAGCTCAACGTCCATACGGAGAGCACGAATCCGGCCGCCACGGGCGCGAGACCCAGCACCGACTGGGCGTAGGTGGGCAGGAACACCGCCGGCGCGACCATCAGCAGGCCCAGCGCGCCCAGGGCCAGATTGACCGCGGCGATCGTACGGCGCCGCCACACCCAGCCCGGGATGATCGGCTCCGCCGCCCGGCGCTCCACCAGCACCACCACCGCGACCAGGGCGAGTCCCGTGCCGAACAGGGCCAGTGAGGGCGCCGACAGCCACGGCCACGCCACCCCGCCCTGCACCACGGCCGTGAGCAGGACACCGCCGCAGGCGAACACCGCGAGCGCCCCCGCCCAGTCCACGCGCGCGTGGGGGGCGGTTTCCCGCCCCGGCTCGTGCAGGTGACGGACGATCAGCCACAGCGCGACCGCGCCGATCGGCAGGTTGACCAGGAAGATCCAGCGCCAGTCCGCGTAGGCGGCGAGCACCCCGCCGAGCCCCGGGCCGGCGACCGCGGACACCGCCCACACCGTCGACAGCTTCGCCTGGATCCTGGGCCGGTCCTTCAGCGGGTACAGGTCGGCGGCGAGCGTCTGCACCGTGCCCTGAAGCGCGCCGCCGCCCAGGCCCTGCACGACCCGGAAGGCGATGAGCGCCCCCATGTTCCAGGCCAGCGCGCACAGCAGGGAGCCGAGGAGGAAGACCACCGAGCCCGCGATGAGGACCGGTTTGCGGCCGAAGGTGTCGGAGAGCTTGCCGTAGACGGGCAGGGTGACGGTCACGGCCAGCAGGTAGCCGGAGAACAGCCAGGAGAAGACGGAGAAACCGCCGAGGTCCCCGACGATCTGCGGGACCGCCGTCGAGACGATGGTGGCGTCGAGCGCCGCCAGCGCCATCGAGAGCATCAGCGCGGCGACGACGGCTCCGCGCCGGTCTGTCGTGGCGGGACGCGCGGTCTCCTGCGCTGCCGAACTGGTCCTGCCCACCCCGGGTGCCTCCCCCTCGCCCCCGCCCTGCTCGCGGAGTGTGTGCCGTGGCTGTGCCTGTCCCTTGCACCTACCTGCCGTCCCACAGCTTCCCACTTGACCCTGACGTGGCGGGAGGGTGGAGCCTGACTGGGCCGGCGGGTGGAGTGAACCCTGAGACGGTCTCCACCCTTCGGTGGACTGCCCCTAGGGGTACCTCCGTACTACGACCTGGGGAGGGTTCGTACCGGCGGAGGACGAGACGCGCAGGGGGCCTTCCTTAACCTGGCTTTATGCCGCCGGGGGGCGGTTTTGCACACCGGCGGGGGTGGGGTTTTCCACAGGAAAAGACTGCGCTGAACACCAGGGCGCGGGACCCCTCCCCGCCGCGAGACTGAAACACGTCGGACGGATCGCGTAGTCCGGCTTCGCACACGGCGGCTGTCGACCAGGGCGACCGCCTTCACCATCTGCTGACCGATATAGGAGACATACCGTGACTTCGGCTGTGACCATTCCCAGGCACGGGGGTACTGGAGGGCGTACGGCCGTTGCCGCGCGGGCGCGGCAGGTCGTGAAGGCGTACGGGTCCGGTGAGACCCGGGTCGTCGCCCTCGACCACGTCGACGTGGACATCGCACGCGGCCAGTTCACCGCGATCATGGGCCCCTCGGGGTCCGGCAAGTCCACGCTCATGCACTGCCTCGCCGGGCTCGACACCGTCACCAGCGGGCAGATCTACCTCGACGAGACCGAGATCACCGGCCTGAAGGACAAGAAGCTCACGCAGCTGCGCCGGGACCGGATCGGGTTCATCTTCCAGGCGTTCAACCTGCTGCCGACGCTGAACGCCATAGAGAACATCACGCTGCCCATGGACATCGCGGGCCGCAAGCCGGACCAGCAGTGGCTGACGCGGGTCGTGGAGACCGTCGGGCTCGCCGACCGGCTCAAGCACCGGCCCACCCAGCTCTCCGGCGGCCAGCAGCAGCGCGTCGCCGTCGCGCGGGCGCTCGCGGCCCGGCCCGAGATCATCTTCGGGGACGAGCCGACCGGAAACCTCGACTCGCGCGCGGGCGCCGAGGTGCTGGGCTTCCTGCGCCGCTCGGTGGACGAACTCGGGCAGACCATCGTCATGGTCACGCACGACCCGGTGGCCGCCTCGTACGCGGACCGTGTGCTGTACCTCGCCGACGGCCGCATCGTCGACGAGATGTACAAGCCCACCGCGGAGGCCGTCCTGGACCGCATGAAGGACTTCGACGCCCGGGGGCGCACGTCATGACCGTCATGAAGACCTCGATGCGCAACTTCCTCGCGCACAAGGGCCGCATGGCGCTCTCCGCGATCGCCGTCCTGCTGTCGGTGGCCTTCGTCTGCGGGACGCTCGTCTTCACGGACACCATGTCCACGACGTTCGACAAGCTCTTCGCGGCCACCTCCTCGGACGTGACGGTGAGCGCCAAGGGCGCCTCCGACAGCGGCGAGACGACCGCCGACAACGGCAGGCCGCCGGTCATGCCGGCCTCCGTGCTCGCCGAGGTGCGCAAGGCAGACGGCGTGAAGTCCGCCGAGGGCACCGTGTTCTCCACGTCGGTGACCGTCGTCGACGCCGACAAGGACAACCTGTCGCCCTCCAGCGGCGCCCCGACGATCGTCGGCAGCTGGAACGCCAACGAGGCCCGCACCATGAAGATCACCTCCGGTGCGGCGCCCCGGAGCGGCGACCAGATCATGGTCGACGCCGACACCGCCGACAAGCACGACCTGAAGCTCGGCGACGAGATCGGCGTGATCAGCGCGGTCGGCACACACAAGGCGAAGATCTCCGGCATCGCCGACTTCACCGTCACCAACCCCGGCGCCGCGATCTTCTACCTCGACACGAAGACCGCCCAGCAGACCCTGGTCGGCGAGTCCGGGGTCTACACCAACGTCAACGTCACCGCGGCCTCCGGCGTCAGCGACGCGCAGCTGAAGAAGAACGTCACGGCCGAGCTGGGCGCCGACTACCAGGTCAAGACCGCCAAGGAGACCGCCGACGCCAACCAGAAGGACGTCGCGGGCTTCATGAACGTCATGAAGTACGCCATGCTCGGCTTCGCCGGGATCGCCTTCCTCGTCGGCATCTTCCTGATCATCAACACCTTCTCCATGCTGGTCGCCCAGCGCACCCGGGAGATCGGCCTGATGCGGGCCATCGGCTCCTCCCGCAAGCAGGTCAACCGCTCGGTGCTGGCCGAGGCCCTGCTGCTCGGCCTCGTCGGATCGGTGCTCGGCGTCGCCGCGGGCGTCGGCCTCGCGGTCGGGCTGATGAAGCTCATGGGCCAGATGGGCATGGAGCTGTCCACCGGTGACCTCACCGTGGCCTGGACGACCCCCGTGGTCGGCCTCGTCCTCGGCGTGATCGTCACCGTCCTGGCCGCCTACCTGCCCGCCCGGCGCGCCGGCAAGATCTCCCCGATGGCCGCCCTGCGCGACGCGGGCGCCCCCGCGGACGCCAGGGCCGGCTGGATACGCGGCGTGATCGGCACGGTCCTCACCGGCGTCGGTGTCTTCGCCCTGTACCTGGCGGCGGCGGCCGACAAGGCCACGGACGGCTCGCTGTGGCTCGGCATCGGCGTGGTGCTGTCGCTGATCGGCTTCGTCGTCATCGGCCCGCTGCTCGCCGGCGGTGTGGTCCGCGTCCTCGGCGCCGTCCTGCTGCGGATGTTCGGCCCCGTGGGGCGCATGGCCGAGCGCAACGCCCTGCGCAACCCGCGCCGCACCGGCGCCACGGGCGCCGCGCTGATGATCGGCCTCGCGCTGGTGGCGTGCCTGTCCGTGGTCGGCTCCTCCATGGTGGCCTCCGCCACCGACCAGCTCGACAAGACCGTCGGCACGGACTTCATCGTCCAGTCCGACAGCGGCCAGCTGATCACCCCGCAGGCGGTCAAGGCCATGAAGTCGACGCCGGAACTGGAGCGGATCACCGAGTACAAGTGGACCAAGGCCGACTTCACCACCCCCGACGGCAAGACCCTCAAGGACACGTCGATCACCGCGGCGGACCCGTCGTACGCGACCGACCTGCGCACCGAGACGGTCGCGGGCAAGCTCCCGGACGCCTACAAGCCCGACTCGATGTCGGTGCACGAGAAGTTCGCCAAGGACCACGGCATCAGCCTCGGCTCCAAGGTCAAGGTGGCCTTCAAGGACGGCTCCGCGGCCGACCTGACGGTCCGGGCGATCACCAGCAGTGACGTCGTGATCGACGCGGGCGCGATGTACACGTCCATCGCGACGATGGCCAAGTACGTCCCGGCCGACAAGATGCCGCTGGACTCGCTGGTCTTCGCCTCGGCCAAGGACGGGCAGCAGGACGCCGCCTACAAGTCCCTGAAGTCGGCGCTGCACGACTACCCGCAGTACACCGTGCGCGACCAGACCGACTACAAGGACGCCCTGAAGGACCAGATCGGCCAGCTGCTCAACATGATCTACGGCCTGCTGGCCCTGGCGATCATCGTCGCCATCCTGGGCGTGGTGAACACCCTGGCCCTGTCGGTGGTGGAGCGCACCCGGGAGATCGGCCTGATGCGGGCGATCGGCCTCTCGCGCCGCCAGCTGCGCCGCATGATCCGTATGGAGTCGGTGGTCATCGCCCTCTTCGGCGCCCTGCTGGGCCTCGGACTGGGCATGGGCTGGGGCGCCACGGCACAGCAGCTGCTGGCTCTGGAGGGCCTGATGGTCCTGGACATCCCGTGGCCGACGATCATCGGGGTCTTCATCAGCTCGGCGTTCGTGGGCCTGTTCGCGGCACTGATCCCGGCGTTCCGGGCGGGCCGGATGAACGTCCTGAACGCGATCGCGACCGAGTAGTCACCCAGGACCACCGCACACGGGGGTTGCGGGGGATGGGCCCGCCCCGGAGGCCTGGCGCCTCCGGGGCGGGCCCGGCGTCGTGCCTGCCGCACGGTGCGTCAGCCGGTGGTCGCCGTCCACCGCTGGAGGACCACGTACCCGTTGGCCTCCCCTGCGACGGCGTACTCGGCGCGAGGGTGCAGCTGCCGGGCGTAGCCCACCGGGTCGCGGTACTTGCCGCCGACGTTCTCCAGGGCGATGTACTCGGGGGTGACGCCCTGGGTGTTGCCGAGCCAGAAGACCCGGCAGCGCGAGGTGAGGCGGCTGATCGGGCCGACGTTGGCCTCGACGGTGGCACCGTCGGGTATCCGCGCCAGCAGCCGTTCGACGCCGGACACCGCGGCGGGCTTGCCGTAGATCCCGGCCTCCGCCAGCTGCGCCAGCGGCAGCGAGGTCGTCAGCGCCAGGGCCGCGGCGGCGACGGCGGCCGGCAGATGGACGGCGTACGAGCGCAGCCACGCGCGCGTGCTGAGGCGCGCGGTCGTGAGGGCGTCGGCGAGAGCGAGGAAGACGACCGGCATCAGCACCGCGCTGTAGTGCCAGTCGGTGCCCCAGTAGTGCTCGTCGCCGGACAGGAAGCGCCAGCCGAGGGTCGGCAGCGCGACCAGCAGCAGCGGGGAGCGCAGGGCGAGCAGCCCGGTGGTGGGGATCAGCAGCCAGGCGAGGGTGCGCAGCTTGGTGTCGAGGCCGTCGAAGGGGCTGCCCGCGTCGCTGACCTTGGTCCAGTAGTCGTAGGCGCCCGAGGTGTTGAACGACGGGATCACCACGGTGAGGACGAGGACCGACGCCGCCACGCCGAACACCGCGACCCCGAGCGCGTACCGCACCGCCCGGGGCGACCGGCCGCGCGCCCGCCAGGCCACGACCAGCGCGATCGCCGCCAGCGTCAGCCCCAGGTCCTCCTTGACCAGCACCAGGGGAAGCGCCCAGCACAGGGCCGCGCGCCGGCGCTGCGCGAGGAGCGCCTCCAGGGAGAAGGCGATCAGCGGGACGGCGAAGCAGATCTCGTGGAAGTCGAAGTCGACGGCGCGCTGGATGCCCCAGGACAGCCCGTACGCGAGGCCGAGCGCGAGACCCCGGTGGCGCCCCAGGAGCCGGGCGGCGGCCCGGGTGACCGGCACGGCGGACAGCGCGAGGAGCGCCGCCTGCGCGACCAGCAGCGTGACCGGCGAGGGGAACAGCCGGTACACGGGCGCGAGCAGGGCGGTCACCGGGCTGAAGTGGTCGCCCAGGATGTCGAACCCCGGCCCCTTGAGGTCGGCGACCGGCGCCCGCAGATGCGCGTAGGCGCGTACGGCCTGCTCGAAGATGCCCAGGTCCCAGGAGAGGGTGGTCAGGTGCCGGTAACGGCCGACGGAGACGGTCGCGTAGGCGACGAAGAGGGCGGTGGCGAGGATCCAGGGGCCCCATCGCGCGGGCAGGGGGCGCCGGTCGCCCGGGGCGTGGGCGACCGGCGTCGGTATGCGGGGCGGTGAGACCTGGAGGGTGGAGGCAGGCATGCCGTGCCTTACGGAGGGGTGCGCGGAATCGGACAGATCATGCCGTGGCGAAAACAACTGGTGGGGGTGATGTTGTGAAGATTGCGCGGCTCATTCCCCCTTGACCGGCGGGGGCGGGCCACGGCCGGGGGAGGACGGGCGTTGTCCACAGGCCCGCCGCTCGGGCGCGCAGCGTCGTACGCTGGAGACCCCCGGCCCGCGGCGCGCGTCGGGCCCGTCGTGTTGCCCACCCCCTGGACGGAAAAAGCCCCGAATGAGCCTGCACGGTCTGCTCGACGCCGTAGTCAAGGACGCCGCGCTCGCGGAAGCGATCAAGGCGGCCGCAGACGGCAACCGCATGCATGTCGACCTGGTCGGCCCCCCTGCGGCCCGCCCCTTCGCCGTCGCCGCCCTGGCCCGCGACACGGGCCGCCCGGTGCTGGCGGTGACGGCGACGGGCCGCGAGGCGGAGGACCTGGCCGCAGCCCTGCGCTCCCTCCTCCCGCCCGAGGGGGTCGTGGAGTACCCGTCGTGGGAGACGCTCCCGCACGAGCGGCTCAGCCCCCGCAGCGACACCGTCGGCCGCCGCCTGGCCGTGCTGCGCCGCTTGTCCCACCCCCGCCCCGACGACCCCGAGACCGGCCCGGTCTCCGTCGTCGTGGCGCCCGTGCGGTCCGTGCTCCAGCCGCAGGTCAAGGGCCTGGGCGACCTGGAGCCGGTCGCCCTGAGGACCGGGCAGAGCGCCGATCTGAACGAGGTGGTGGAGGCCCTCGTGGCCGCCGCCTACGCGCGCGTGGAACTCGTCGAGAAGCGCGGCGAGTTCGCCGTGCGCGGCGGCATCCTCGACGTGTTCCCGCCCACCGAGGAACACCCCCTGCGCATCGAGTTCTGGGGCGACGACGTCGAGGAGATCCGCTACTTCAAGGTCGCCGACCAGCGCTCCCTCGAAGTCGCCGAGCACGGCCTGTGGGCGCCGCCGTGCCGCGAGCTGCTGCTCACCGAGGACGTCCGCACGCGGGCGCGTGCCCTGGCCGAGCAGCACCCCGAGCTCGGTGAACTGCTCGGCAAGATCGCCGAGGGGATCGCCGTCGAGGGCATGGAGTCCCTCGCTCCGGTCCTGGTCGACGACATGGAGCTGCTGCTCGACGTGCTGCCCAAGGGCGCCATGGCCGTGGTGTGCGACCCGGAGCGGGTCCGCACGCGCGCGTCGGACCTCGTGGCCACCTCCCAGGAGTTCCTCCAGGCCTCCTGGGCGGCCACCGCGGGCGGCGGCGAGGCGCCCATCGACGTCGGCGCGGCCTCCCTGTGGTCCATCGCGGACGTCCGGGACCGGGCCCGCGAGCTGGACATGATGTGGTGGTCGGTGTCGCCGTTCGCCGCCGACGAGGAGCTGGACGAGGACACCCTCAAGCTCGGCATGCACGCACCGGAGACCTACCGGGGCGACACCGCCAAGGCCCTCGCCGACACCAAGGGCTGGCTCGCCGACGGCTGGCGCGCGGTGTTCGTCACCGAGGCTCACGGCCCGGCCGCCCGTACGGTCGAGGTCCTGGGCGGCGAGGGCATCGCGGCCCGCCTGGACGCCGACCTCGCCGAGATCTCCCCGTCGGTCGTGCACGTGGCGTGCGGCTCGATCGAGCACGGCTTCGTGGACGCGGCGCTCAGACTCGCCGTCCTGACCGAGACGGACCTGTCCGGCCAGAAGGCGTCCGGCCGCGAGGGCGCCCGGATGCCGGCCCGCCGCCGCAAGACCATCGACCCGCTCACCCTGGAGGCGGGCGACTACATCGTCCACGAGCAGCACGGCGTGGGCCGCTACATCGAGATGGTGCAGCGCACCGTGCAGGGCGCGACCCGCGAGTACCTGGTTGTCGAGTACGCGCCCGCCAAGCGCGGCCAGCCCGGCGACCGCCTCTACATCCCCACCGACCAGCTGGAGCAGATCACCAAGTACGTCGGCGGCGAGGCCCCCACCCTGCACCGCCTGGGCGGCGCCGACTGGACGAAGACGAAGGCCCGCGCCAAGAAGGCCGTCAAGGAGATCGCCGCCGACCTCATCAAGCTGTACAGCGCGCGCATGGCGGCCCCCGGGCACGCCTTCGGCACCGACACCCCCTGGCAGCGCGAGCTGGAGGACGCCTTCCCGTACGCGGAGACGCCCGACCAGCTCACCACCATCGCCGAGGTCAAGGACGACATGGAGAAGTCGGTCCCCATGGACCGCCTGATCTGCGGCGACGTCGGCTACGGCAAGACGGAGATCGCGGTCCGGGCCGCCTTCAAGGCCGTCCAGGACGGCAAGCAGGTGGCCGTCCTGGTGCCCACGACACTGCTGGTGCAGCAGCACTTCGGGACGTTCAGCGAGCGGTACGCGCAGTTCCCGGTGAGCGTGAAGGCACTGTCCCGCTTCCAGACCGACACCGAGGCCAAGGCCGTCCTGGAGGGCCTGCGCGAGGGCTCGGTCGACATCGTCATCGGCACGCACCGGCTGTTCTCCTCCGAGACCAAGTTCAAGGACCTGGGACTGGTCATCGTCGACGAGGAGCAGCGCTTCGGCGTCGAGCACAAGGAGCAGCTGAAGAAGCTCCGGGCCAACGTCGACGTGCTGACCATGTCCGCCACACCCATCCCCAGGACCCTGGAGATGGCGGTGACCGGCATCCGCGAGATGTCGACGATCACCACGCCGCCGGAGGAGCGGCACCCGGTCCTGACCTTCGTGGGTCCGTACGAGGAGAAGCAGATCGGCGCGGCCATCCGCCGTGAACTGCTGCGCGAGGGCCAGGTCTTCTACATCCACAACCGGGTGGAGTCGATCGACCGGGCGGCGGCCCGCCTGCGGGAGATCGTCCCCGAGGCCCGTATCGCCACCGCGCACGGGCAGATGTCGGAGTCGGCGCTGGAGCAGGTCGTCGTCGACTTCTGGGAGAAGAAGTTCGACGTGCTGGTGTCCACGACCATCGTGGAGTCCGGCATCGACATCTCCAACGCCAACACCCTGATCGTGGAGCGCGGCGACACCTTCGGCCTGTCGCAGCTGCACCAGCTGCGCGGCCGGGTGGGCCGAGGCCGCGAGCGCGGATACGCCTACTTCCTCTACCCGCCGGAGAAGCCGCTGACGGAGACCGCGCACGAGCGGCTCGCGACCATCGCGCAGCACACGGAGATGGGCGCCGGCATGTACGTGGCGATGAAGGACCTGGAGATCCGGGGCGCGGGCAACCTGCTCGGCGGCGAGCAGTCCGGCCACATCGCGGGCGTCGGCTTCGACCTGTACGTGCGGATGGTCGGCGAGGCCGTCGCGGACTACCGGCGCCAGCTGGAGACCGGCGAGATCGAGGAGGAGCCGCCGCTCGAGGTCAAGATCGAGCTGCCCGTCGACGCGCACGTCCCGCACGACTACGCGCCGGGCGAGCGCCTCAGGCTCCAGGCGTACCGCGCCATCGCCTCCGCCAACACGGAGGAGGACATCAAGGCCGTCCGCGAGGAACTCGTCGACCGCTACGGCAAGCTGCCCGAACCCGTGGAGAACCTGCTGCTCGTCGCCGGCCTGCGCATGCTCGCGCGGGCGTGCGGCGTCGGCGAGATCGTGCTCCAGGGCACCAACATCCGGTTCGCGCCCGTGGAGTTGCGCGAGTCGCAGGAGCTGCGGCTCAAGCGGCTGTACCCCGGGGTCGTCATCAAGCCGGCGGTGCACCAGGTGCTGGTGCCGCGCCCGAAGACCGCGAAGGTGGGCGGGAAGCCGCTGGTCGGGCGGGATCTGCTGGCGTGGGTCGGGGAGTTCCTGACGTCGGTGCTGGGGTCCTGACGGCCCCCGATTCGCCGAAGCTCCGTCAGGCCACCGGTCGTACGCGTTCGCCGGTGGCCTGACGCAGAGCCGCGGCCAGCCGTTCGCGGACCGCGAGCTGCGCGGCGATCCGCGCGTCCAGCACCGCGAGCCGGTCGGCGGCGACCCGCAGGGCCCGGTCCGAGGCGGGCCCGGCCGTGACGTCGCCGTCCAGACACGGCAGGAACACCCGTACGTCGTCGAGGGTCAGACCGACGTCCAGCAGACTGCGGATGTTGCGGACGCGGACGGCCGCACCGGCGTCGTACAGGCGGTAGCCGTTCGCGGCCCGCTCGGAGGCGATGAGCCCCGCCTGCTCGTAGTGGCGCAGGGCGCGCGCTGTCGTGCCGGTCGCCTCGGCGAGTTCGCCGATCCGCATACGAGGTGGTGCTGCCATGCGCGCCAGTCTCAGGTTACGACCGTGCTGCCGTCCACTTGCAGGGGACGACCGTGCCGCCGTCCACGCCCAGGTGACGACCGTGCCGCCGTCCACTCTCAGGCGACGAGCGCGCCGCCGTCCACCCTCAGGCGACGACCGCGCCGCCGTCCACCGGAAGCACGACGCCGGTGAGGAACGAGGCCCGCGGCGAGGCGAGTCGGGCGATCGCCCAGGCCACCTCCTCGGGACGGCCGATCCGGCCGAGCGGCGTGTGGCCGAGCTGCCACGCGCGGATCGCGGCCTGCTGCTCGGGGGTGTGCCCCGCGTGTTCGCCGATGGGTGTGTCGATCGCCCCCGGCGCCACGGCGGCGACCCGGATCCCGAGCGGCGCGAGCTCCACCGCCCAACTGCGCGTGAGCACCTCCAGGGCCGCCTTTCCGGCCGCGTACAGGGAGTTGCCGGGCCAGCCCCGCTGCCCCACCGACGTCGTCACGTTCACGATCACACCGCGGCTCTCCTCCAGCGCCGGGAGCGCGGCCTGCGTGACCAGGACGGGAGCGAGGAGGTTCGTCGCGAGCAGCGGCTCGACGGCCGCGCGGGTGTACGTGCGCAGGGACTCGGTGGTGACGATCCCGGCGTTGTTGACGAGGACATCGATCCGGCCGTGCCGGTCGAGCGCCGTACGGACGACGGTCTCGGGGCCGTCGGCGGCCGTGATGTCGGCGACGAGCGGGCTGATGCAGGACGGGTCGTGGGCGGCGGTCTCGGCGAGGGGCCCCTCGCGCCGGCCCACGGCCACGACGTGTGCGCCCTCGTCGGCGAAGGCGCGGGCGGTGGCCCGGCCTATGCCGGTACCGGCACCGGTGACGAGCACGGTGCGCGGGGTTGCCGGGGAGGTCTGTCGCTGGTTCTGCGGTTGCGGTTGCGGGAATGCCATGCCGGGATGCTCGGACCCTGCCGTCAGTGTCAAGGTCAAGCGCGTCGGCCCGGCAGCCGCTACCCGGCGTGGCGGAACAGCATCGCCGCCAGCTCGCGGAACACCTCCTCGGGATCCTGGTCGCCCACCGGGCCGTCCAGGTTGTGACCGAGCAGCAGCGTGGCGAAGCCGTGGGCCAGGGACCAGGCGGCGACACCGGCGAGGCGGGCGTCGGCGCCCCGGCCCTCAGGGGGAACGGCGGTGACGGCCTCGCGCAGGGCGTCACCGGCGAGGGCGCGGGCCGTGGTCAGTTCCAGGTCGCCGGTGCGCAGCAGGTCGGGCGCGAACATCACCTGGAAGTGCGCCGGATGCTCACGCGCGAAACGTACGTAGCGCACACCGGCCTCCTTCAGGTCCGCCGCCTCCCTGAGCGCGGTCGCGAGCAGCCCGAAGCCCTCGGCGGCGATCGCCGTGAGCAGCCCGGCGCGGTCCTTGAAGTGGTGGGCGGGCGCGGCGTGCGAGACGCCCGCGCGGCGGGCGAGGTCACGCAGGCTCAGCCCGGACGGACCGTCCGCCGCGATCGCGTCGAGGGCGGCGGTGAGGATGGCCCGGCGCAGGTCGCCGTGGTGGTACCGGCGGCCGGTGGGGCCCTTTTCGTTCGCTGATGCCTTGCTGGAGCTCATGGTCAGGAGCGTACGCCGAATCTAGTCATTGACAAGTTCGGGGAGTGTGGGGCAATCTTGTCAGTGTCAAGTTGCGCGGGATCGGGTGGTGGGCGGGATCGCGCGCTGAGGGACGGACGCGGGTGGAGGCATGACATGCCGGAGCATGTGGGCGAGATCGACGAGATCGACGAGATCGAGGAAATCGACGAGGCTGCGGTGGGGCAGGGCGGCGGCGTGGAGCCGGCCCGCGTCCGGCAGATGTGGCACCTGCTGGAGCCGCTGCACGCGGTGCTGTACTACGCGCCGGAGGCTTTCGAGGAGGCGGCCGCCCTCGGGTACGACACGCAGGCGCGCTGGCCGAGCTACTTCCCGTACCGCGCCGCCCCGTTGGGGGAGGCCGGCCCGGAGCGGGTTGCCTCGGCCTTCTACAGCTTCAGTCCGCGCATGGTCGCCGAGCATGTCGAGCCGGCCTGGCGCGTCGCGAACCCGGACGCCGTGCTGGCGGCGAGGACGCGGGCGGTCGACCGGGCCTACCGCGCCCTCCTCGGCGACCAGGTGGACAGCCCTGAGCTGGCGGAGGCCGCCGCGCTCGCCCGGCGTGCGGCGGAGGCGGCGGACACAGCCGCCCGCCCGCTCGCCGCCGCCAACGCCGCGCTGCCCTGGCCGCAGGCCCCGCACCTCCAGTTGTGGCACGCCGCGACGATCCTGCGCGAGCACCGCGGCGACGGCCATCTCGCGGCCCTGCTCATGGCGGGCCTGGATCCGGTGGAGTCGCTCGTCTCTTTCGCCGCGATAGGCGCCGCGTCGGTGGAGCGCTTCGAAAGCCGGGGCTGGAGCCCAGGGGAATGGGCGGCAGCGCGCGACCGCCTCGTCACCAGGGGCCTGGTCGACGCGGACGGTACGGCCACCGAGGAGGGCCGCGCCCTGCGCCACCGCGTGGAGCGCCGGACCGACCAACTGGCCTCCGCCCCCTGGCGGTTCCTCGGCCCGGACGGCGTCGACCGCCTCGCCGGACTGCTCGGCCACTACTGGGTCGCGGTCCTGGCGACGGGCCTGCTGCCCTCGGAGACGACGTTGGGCATAGGCAAGGTCTGAGGGGAAGCCGGGCGTCGCGAGGTGCTCAGTCCGCCCCGGACATGGGAAGCCGCCCGCAGGCGCTGACGTCGGATCGACGTCGGAACTGGCGTCGCATCTGAACGTAGGAACTGGAACTGACGCCGACGCCCAAGGTGCGTCCCCGCGGACGGCCCCTGCTGGTGGAGGCCTAACTGCTGGTGGAGGCCTTACGGCTGGTGGAGGCCTTACGGCTGTTCGGGCCGGTCGCGGTCGCGGTCGCGGTCCATGCCGAGCGTGCCCTCGGCCCGCTGCTGCCCGGTGTCGACCTGGTCCTCGTACTTGCCGCCGGTCTTCTCGTTGATCTTCTGTTCCGCGGTGTCGGAGCCTTGCTTGCCCCTGTTCCGCGCCTGGCTCTTGAACTTGTCGAAGATGCCCATGCGAAGACTCCTTCCGGGGGTGACTCAGAACCGACGATACGCGTGACATGCGAGGTATGCCCATTTGGGCCCACTGTGGTCTGTACCTCTCCCTCGCTACCGTGGGACCAGGCACAGGCCGCCCGAGCCGGGGCGGAACAGGCAAACAGGGGAGGGGCGCACGGTGACGCGTCTGAGGGGCGGGGCGGCAGTGGCTGTCGCGATGGTGTTCGCCGGTGCGACGCTGGCCGGCTGCGAGGGGCTGGCCCCGCCGGCGGACGGCGGCGGACCCTCCGGGACCGGCGCCCCGGCCGACGGCAACGGCCGGGCCGTGAGCCCGCTGGACAACCCGGACGGCACCAAGCCGGGGCTGGCGGCGATCACGTCCGCCGCGGACCAGGCGAGGGCGCGGGCCCTGATCGAGAAGGTGGCGACGAAGGGGCGCGGCCCCAGGACGGGATACGAGCGGGACAAGTTCGGCTACGCCTGGATGGATTCGGCGCCCGGCGACGTCCCCTACGCCCGCAACGGCTGTGACACGCGGAACGACCTGCTGAAGAGGGACGGCGAGGACCTCCGTTTCCGGACGGGCTCGGACTGCGTCGCCATCTCGCTGACGCTGCACGACCCGTACACCGGGAAGGTCATCGAGTGGACCAAGTCCCGTGCGACGAAGGTCCAGATAGACCACGTCATGCCGCTGTCGTACGACTGGCAGATGGGCGCGTCCCGCTGGACGAAGGACAAGCGGGAGGCCATCGCCAACGACCCGCTCAACCTCGTCCCGGTGGACGGACCGACCAACAGCGCGAAGGGAGACTCCGGTCCGGCGTCCTGGCTGCCGCCGAACAAGCGGATCCGCTGCGCCTACTCGGTGCGCTTCGCCCAGGTGTCGCTCAAGTACGACCTGCCCGTGACGGCCGCCGACAAGCGGATGATGCTGCGGCAGTGCGGTGGGTGAGGCCCTGCGGCAGCGCGGGGGGTGACGCGGCGTCGGGCCGCTCGGGCAGCGGCGTCCTGCGCTACCGTCCGGCGTCATGACGACCCCTTCGCTGGAGGCCCTGCGGACCGAGCTGCGGGACAGGGCGCAGCCGGACATCAGGGTCCAGCAGGCCCGGGTGCTGCGTCCCCCGGAGGACGACGAACTGCTCGGCGTGCGCGTGCCCGTGGTACGCCTGCTGGCTCGCGAGTACCGGGATCTGGCGCTTGCGGACGTGGAGGTGCTGCTGCGCAGCCGCGTCCACGAGGAGCGGTTGGCCGGGCTCCTCGTCCTCGCCGAGCGGATGCGGACGGCGCGCGGTGCCGAGCGCGCGGATCTGGTCGGCTTCTACCTGGAGCGGACCGGCTGTGTGGACAACTGGGACCTGGTGGACGGCTCCGCCCATGTCGTGCTCGGGCCCTGGCTCGTGGACGGGCCCGAGGACGCCCTGGACATCCTGGACGAACTGGCCGCGTCGCCCTCGCTGTGGGACCGCAGGATCGCCGTGGTCGCCACGCTGGCGCTGATCCGCGAGGGACGATTCGAGCCGACGTTCCGCCTGGCGCGCGGGTTGTGCCGGGACCCGGAACCGCTGATCCACAAGGCGCTCGGCTGGATGCTGCGCGAGATCGGCCGCCGGGACGGGCCGCTGCTGGTGGCGTTCCTGGAGCGGCATCTCGCCGAACTGCCGCGCATCACCGTGCGCTACGCGACGGAGCGGCTCCCGCCGGGCGAGCGGGCACGGTTCGTGAGGGCGCGGTAGGGGGGAGGGGGGAGGGGGCGGGGTAGGAGCGGCGTTCGCACTCGGCGCGCCGCCAAAGGCGGACCCGACACCCACCTCGCGCCCGCACCGAGCCAGGCCCCGCCCCCCCGCAGACCCGCTTCCCCGCCCGCTAATTCGGTTCCGGGTCTTCCGCTCCCGCACCTACGGTGACCGCATGCAGCCGAAGATATCGAGACTCGCCGACCGCCCGGACATGCTGGAGCGGGTCGTCGGGATGGCGGACAGCTGGCCGGAGTTCGTCATCCAGGACCTCGTGGGCGCCGCGCACTACCCGCGGATCGCCAGCGAATTCCCGGAGTACGTCCTGTTCGCCGAGGACGGGCAGGGCGAGGTCGTCGCGAGCGCCTACAGCGTGCCCTTCGCGCTCGGCGCCAAGGGCCGTGGCCACCTGCCGGGCAACGGCTGGGACACCGTACTCGTGTGGGCCTTCTCGGACCTGCGCCGCGGGGTCCGCCCCGACACCGTCAGCGCGATCTCGGTCTCGGTCGCCCCGCACGCCCAGGGCCGCGGCCTGTCCGCCGTGATGCTCTCGGCCATGCGCGACAACGCCCGGGCCCTCGGCTTCAGCGAGGTCGTCGCCCCGGTCAGGCCCAACGCCAAGCACCTGGAACCGCACACGCCCATCGAGGAGTACGCCCACCGGGTCCGGCCCGACGGCCTGCCCCACGACCCGTGGCTGCGGGTGCACGCCCGGGCCGGAGCCACCATCGACTCCGTGGCCCCGGCGTCCATGACGGTGGCCGCCCCGCTGGCGGACTGGCGCCGCTGGACAGGCCTGCCCTTCGACACCGAGGGCGACATCGAGGTGCCCGGCGGCCTGGTGCCGGTGCGCTGTGAGCCGGCGCGCGGGTACGCCGTGTACGTCGAACCCAACGTGTGGATGCGGCATCCCGTGTGAGGCGTGACGGACGGTACGGCCGCGACCGCGCGGGACGGACCGTGCGCAGGAAGTGATCAGCGCGACAACGGTTCGGTACAACCCGTGACCGGTTGTCCGTGTCGGGCTATACGCTCGGACTTCCCACCGGGTTCTGTCACTCGCACGTTCGTCCCATCGGCTACACCGGTCCAGGAGCAGTCATGTACGGCCACGGCGCGGCGCCGCCTCCCCGCAGCGCGGCAACGGTCATCTCCCTGCGCGTGCTGTTCGCCGCAGCCGGTTTCCTCACGTGCGGGCTGCTGGCCTGCGCACCGCTGTTCCGGGTGGCCGTCCTGCGCGGTCGGGTCCTCGACTGGGTGCTGGCCTGGGTGAGCCTGCCCGTGTCCCTCGCGTGTTTCGCGGTGATCGGCGTCCTGCCGGAGGGAGACGCCCGGACCGACATCGCGCTGGCCCTGGTCCTCCTGGTCGGCATGGGCGCCACCATCCACTTCCTCGTCGTGGACATCAGCCACCACAGCGGACAGCGGCAGTTCGCCGGCTACGCGCCGCCCCACGCGCCGACCGCCCACTCCCCGTACGGCTATCCGCACCCCGCGCCGCCCTACGGCCCCACGGCCACGCCCACCCCGCAGCCCCCCGCACCGCACACACCCGTCCCCCGGGACGCCACGCCCCAGGGCCCCGGCCCGGTGCAGCCGCCCCCGTCCCCGCAGCGCCCCGCGCCCGCCCGCATCGACCGGGTACGCGCCGAACTCGACGAACTCAGCGACTACCTGCGCCGGCACGAGGGCGAAGGCCACCGGGACGGCACCCACGAGAGCGGCAGGTGACCGTGACGGCGGGACGTGTCGTCGCCGGCCGCTACGAACTGTCCACGCTCCTCGGGCAGGGCGGCATGGGACAGGTCTGGACGGCGTACGACCAGCGGCTCGACCGGCGGGTGGCGGTGAAGCTGCTGCGCCCCGACAAGGTGGCCGGCCAGGACGCGGAGGAACTGCGCCGCCGCTTCGTGCGCGAGTGCCGGGTGACCGCGCAGGTCGACCATCCGGGCCTGGTCACGGTGCACGACGCGGGCAGCGAGGGCGAGGAGCTGTTCCTCGTCATGCAGTACATCGACGGCGCCGACCTCGCCGGCCATCTCGCCGAGCACGACCCGTACCCCTGGCAGTGGGCGGTCGCGGTCGCCGCGCAACTGTGCGCCGTACTGAGCGCCGTGCACGCCGTGCCGATCGTCCACCGCGACCTCAAGCCGCGCAACGTGATGGTGAAGCAGGACGGCACGGTCACCGTCCTCGACCTCGGCATCGCCTCCGTCATGGACGCCGACACCACCCGCCTCACCCACACCGGCACCCCCATCGGCTCGCCCGCCTACATGGCCCCGGAACAGGCGATGGGCGGCGCGGTCGGCCCGTACACCGACCTGTACGCCCTCGGCGTCCTCCTGCACGAACTGCTCAGCGGCGACGTGCCCTTCTCCGGCTCCACGGCCCTCGGCGTACTGCACCGGCACCTCTACGAGCCCCCGCTGCCCGTACGCCGTATCCGCCCCGAGCTCCCGGAGGCCCTGGAGGCCCTCGTCCTGCGGCTGCTCGCCAAGGACCCGCAGCACCGCCCCGCCTCCGCGCAGGAGGTGTACGAGCACCTGGAACTGCTCCTGCCCGCGCGCGGCACACCCACCGGAGCGGCCCTCGACCCCACCCGCCCGTTCCTGCGCCCGCACGCCCCCTGGCCGGACCGTGCGCGCACCCCCGCGCCCCAGCCCGCGCCGCCCGCCACACCCGTCACGGACACAACGGGGAAGACGGACATCGCCCGCGCCGTCGACGAGGTCAAGCGGCTCCTCGGCGAGGGCCGCATCACCCAGGCCGTCGACATCCTCGGCGCGATCCTGCCCGCCGCCGCCGAACAGCACGGCGAGCACTCCCCGGTCGTGCGCACCCTGCGCAAGCAGTACGCCGCTACGCTCCTGGACGACGGCCAGTACCGGCGCGCCCTGCCCGAGCTGCGCCGGCTCGCCGACGAACGCGCCGCCGAGGCCGGGCAGGCCGACCCGCAGTCCCTGCGCTTCCGCTACGAGGCCGCCCAGTGCCTCGAACAGCTGGGCGAACCGGCCGCGGCGCTCGCGGAGTACCGGGCCGTGCTGCCGTACTACGAGAACCAGTACGTCGCCGCCGGCGGCCCCGAGCTCGCGCACGACATCCGCCGCCGCATCGGCCACCTCCTGCTCGCCCTCGGCGACCGCGGCGCCGCCCACGACACCCTCGCCCGGCTGCTGCACGACGTGGAGCGCACCCACGGGCACGGCCACCCGCTCGGCGCGGAGATCCGCCGGACGCTCCAGTGGCTGGGGCAAGTACGCGGCTGACGGCCGCCCCGGCCGCGCGGCGATGCCGGAAGTCCTGGTGAATCGTTGGTCGAATGGGTTGGCCAGAGCCTGGCCACTGCCTACCATCGATCACCGCAAGACTTTGTGCACCGTCGCACAATCTCCTCGGGAGGTCCCCTTGCACCGCCGCCGTCGCCCCGCGCTCGTCCTCACCGCCGCGATCGCCGCCGCGGCGCCCCTGCTCACCGCCTGCGGAAACGACGCACACCCTGGCGCCGCGGCCGTGGTCGGCGGGCAGCGGATCACCCTCTCCCAGCTGGAGGAGCGGGTCGGCGAGGTCCGCGCGGCCCAGCGGGCGGCCGTGCAGAACGACGCCCAGTACCAGCAGGTCATCGCCAGGACCGGCACCCTCACCCGCGACACCCTGCACACCATGGTCCTCGACCGGGTGCTGCACCGCGCCGCCCAGGACGCCGGTGTGACCGTCACCCGCCGGGAGATCCAGAAGATGCGGTCCGAACTGGAGGACCAGCCCGGCGGCCCCGAGGCGGTGGAGACGACCTGGCTCCAGCAGTACGGCATCCCGCCCCAGCGCATCGACGAGAACCTCCGCCTCCAGATCGAGGCCCAGAAGCTCGCCGAGAAACTCGGCACCGCCACCGACCGCCCCGAGTTCTGGAAGGCCCTGTCCGAGGCCTCCAAGGACCTGAACGTCGACCTCAACCCGCGCTACGGCACCTGGGACGTCCAGAAGAGCAGCCGCGCCGACGCCAAGACGCCGTGGCTGCGGGACGTGACGGCGGCGCAGACGCAGCAGCCCATGTAGGACACCCGCCCCGCGGGGCCTGCCTGTGGATAACTTCCGGGACTGTCGGCGGCGTGGGATAGCTTCGAATCGTGAACGCCAACAGCTCCGCAGCCACCCCGGGCCCCGAGCAGGCCGCCTCCGCCGCGGCCGCCGCCCCCGGCCGTATCGTCCTGCTCACCACCAGCCACCGCGTCGCCCCCGGCCTGCTGTCCTGGCCCGCCTGGCAGGCCCTGCACGCGGCCGACCAGGTGCTGTGCGCGGACGGCGCGCACCCGCAGCTGCCGTATCTGCGCGAGGCCGGGATCACGGTCGACCAGGCGTCCCCGACCGCCCAGGAGCTGGTCGGCGCCTGCGCCGGCGGCCGCACGGTGGTGGTCGTGGCGACGGGCGAGGGCGAGCCGGCCCTGACGGACGGCCTGGCCCGCCTCGCCGGCACCGGCCGCGTCGCCATGCCCGAGCTGGAGCTGCTCCCCGCCTCCTACGACCTGCCGGGCGCCCGCCTCCTCGACCTCGTCCAGGTCATGGACCGCATCCGCGCCGAGTGCCCGTGGTCGTCCCAGCAGACGCACAAGGGCCTGGCCAAGTACGGCATCGAAGAGGCGTACGAACTCGTCGAGGCGATAGAGGAGGGCGACCGCGACGAACTGCGCGAGGAGCTGGGTGACGTCCTGCTCCAGGTCGTCTTCCACGCCCGCATCGCCGAAGAGGACCTGGACGCTCCCTTCTCCATCGACGACGTGGCCGGCGGCATCGTCACCAAGCTGATCCACCGCCACCCGCATGTCTTCGCAGACGCCACGGCCACCACCCCCGAGGAGGTCAAGGAACACTGGCTGCGCACCAAGGCGGTCGAGAAGCAGCGCTCCTCGATCACCGAGGGCATCCCCCTCGGCCAGCCCGGCCTCGCCCTCGCCGCCAAGCTCGCGTCCCGGGCCCGCACCGCCGGCCTCGACATACCCCTCCCACCCGTCGAAGGCATCGGCTACGACCTCCTGGCCCTCGCGGTCCGCGCGGAGTCGCAGGGCGTCGACCCGGAGGCGGCCCTGAGAGCAGCGGCCCGCGCGTACCGGGACGCGATCAGGGAGGCCGAGAGCCAGGACCGACGGCCGTGACGCGAGGGCCCGGCAGGTCGGTCCTGACTCAGTCCTGCCAGTCCAGCTGCCCTTCCGGGATCCCGAGAGCGCGCGCGTGGGCCTGCGCCTGCCGGCGCCCTTCCGCCCGCCCGCGTGGATCCTGCCCGCGCGGATAGCGGAAGACCCTGCCGGCGAAGACCACAAACGCCTCCGCGGCGGTGTTGTAGTTGACGTACCAGCCCCCGGTCGGGGCCAGGCAGGCGGCAAGCCGTTCGGCCAGTGCCTCGGCGTCGGCCTCCTCGGCGGCGAAGTCCAGAAGGGTCCACTGCCGGGGCTGCCCGGCCGCCGCGTCCTCCACCTCCACCCTCGTGACCCTGGTGAGACGCAGCGGAACGCCTGCCAACTCGGCCCCCACCCGCAGGCTCTCCGCGATCAGCACGCCTTCCAGCATCCCGGCCCTCCTCGGTCTCGACGCGGTGAGCGTAGCGGGGGCCTGTGACAGCGGTGGCCGGTGCTGCCCCGGGCGCTGCGTAGGGTCGTGGCATGCAGCATGACGTGCCAGGGGCGCCCGAACTGTTCACCTGGGAGTTCGCGAGCGACCCCTACCCCGCCTACGCCTGGCTCCGCGAGCACGCCCCCGTGCACCGGACGCGGTTGCCCAGCGGGGTGGAGGCCTGGCTGGTCACGCGGTACGCCGATGCCAAGCAGACCCTCGCCGACCACCGGCTCTCCAAGAACCCGGCGCATCACGACGAACCCGCGCACGCCAAGGGCAAGACGGGGATCCCCGGGGAGCGCAAGGCCGAGTTGATGACGCATCTGCTCAACATCGACCCGCCGGATCACACCCGGCTGCGGCGGCTCGTGTCCAAGGCGTTCACGCCCCGCCGGGTCGCCGAGTTCGCACCGCGGGTGCAGGAACTCACCGACGGCCTCATCGACGGGTTCGCGGCGAAGGGATCCGCCGACCTGATCCACGAGTTCGCCTTCCCGCTCCCCATCTACGCCATCTGCGACCTGCTCGGCGTGCCCGGCGAGGACCAGGACGACTTCCGCGACTGGGCGGGCATGATGATCCGCCACCAGGGCGGGCCGAGGGGCGGCGTGGCGCGGTCCGTGAAGAAGATGCGCGGCTACCTCGCCGACCTCATCCACCGCAAGCGGGAGGCCCTGCCCGCCGAACCCGCCCCCGGCGAGGACCTCATCTCCGGCCTCATCCGCGCCTCCGACCACGGTGAGCACCTCACCGAGAACGAGGCGGCGGCCATGGCGTTCATCCTGCTGTTCGCCGGGTTCGAGACCACCGTCAACCTCATCGGCAACGGCACCTACGCCCTGCTCACCCACCCCGAGCAGCGCGCACGGCTCCAGGCCTCCCTCGCCGCCGGGGAGACCGGCCTCCTGGAGACCGGCGTCGAGGAACTCCTGCGCTACGACGGCCCCGTGGAACTCGCCACCTGGCGGTTCGCCACGCAGCCCCTCACCCTCGGCGGGCAGCACATCGCGGCCGGTGACCCCGTCCTGGTCGTCCTGGCCGCCGCGGACCGGGACCCGGAGCGGTTCGCCGACCCGGACGTGCTCGACCTCTCCCGCCGCGACAACCAGCACCTCGGATACGGCCACGGCATCCACTACTGCCTCGGCGCCCCGCTCGCCCGTCTGGAGGGCCAGACCGCGCTCGCCACCCTCCTCAACCGCCTGCCCGACCTCCGGCTCGCGGCGGATCCGGCCGAGCTGAGGTGGCGCGGCGGCCTCATCATGCGCGGGCTGCGCACGCTGCCGGTGGAGTTCACGCCGGCGTGAGAGCCGCCATCACCAGCGCGACGGCCCGTTAAACATGACACGCCATCAGGCCTGTGATCTTCACGTGATCTACGCGGCATGAACTTGTGACAACTGATCGTCTGCCGATACGTTCACCCATCAGCGCGGCCGGGCCCCTGTGTCGCGCCGGTCACTGCTGTCTCGCGAAAGGTCTCCGTATGCTCTCCGGGAACGGTCGGCACCGTCGCCCCCGCCAGGCTCCGGCTCTCCTCGTCGCGGCCGGAGTGACCGGCTCCGCCATCGCGATCCCGCTCCTCGGGGCCTCCGGTGCCAGCGCGGCCGACGGCACGACCTGGGACCGGGTGGCGGACTGCGAGACCGGCGGCGCGTGGAGCCAGAACAGCGGCAACGGCTACTTCGGCGGCCTCGCGCTGTCCCAGGAGGACTGGGAGAAGTACGGCGGCCTCGACTACGCCGCGAGCGCCGACCTGGCCAGCCGCTCCCAGCAGATAGCCGTGGCCGAGAGAATCCTCGCCGACCAAGGGGTCGGCGCGTGGCGCACCTGCGGCCTGCTCTCCGGTCTCCAGCAGGACTCGCAGTCGGGCACATCCGATTCGTCCGACTCCTCCGAGCCGACCGACTCGCCGGGACTGCTCGACTCCTCCGAGTCGACCCCCTCGTCATCGACCCCGTCGTCGTCCCCGTCTCCTGACGCACCGTCGACGCCGGAGGGCGAACCGGCCAACTCCGACAAGTCGTCCGATTCCGCCGACTCCACGGCGCAGGGTCAGGAGCCCGACAGCTCCGACTCGGCCGGCTCCGAGAGTGACAAGCCCGACAACTCGCAGCAGGACGGCACCTCTTCGGCGCTGACCGACACCGGCTCCGGCCGCCACCGCGGCCCCAGCGCCGACGAGGACACCGCCGCCGTGGACGGCCGTACGGACGAGTCCTCGGGCCGGCACGCCTCGCGCGGCGGCGACGCCTCTCGGGGTGTGGCGGACGGCTCCTACGTCGTCCGCCCCGGCGACAGCCTCTGGTCCATCGCCGACTCCCTTGATGTCAGCGGCGGATGGCGCGCGCTCTACGCCGGCAACCAGCAGGCCGTCGGCACCGACCCGAACCTCATCCGCCCCGGTCAGAGGCTCACGGTAGAGGTCGAAGCGGACGAGAAGTAGCCGGTGGGGCAGAGCGGAAACGGCGGCGGAAGTCGCCCCGAAACCGCGCGAGTTCGCGTCATGTTTCGGGCTGAATGTCCCGTATAAGCGTGGTGAGAGATAGATCTCAGAAGCCCTGATCGTCTTTGAAATTCCGCGGATCGCGTGTCTACGGTCATGACCGCTCGTCACCGCGAGCCCCGGCTGCCGCAACGCCGAATCCTGCCAGCGGCCGTCCGGGAACAGTCGTCGCGTCAAGCGCCGTAGGCAGGAGCGGGGGACCCAAGGTAGGCGCCCGACCGGACAGTTGTGCCGGAAGGGCTTGGGGTGAAGCCGCGTCCCGGGAGGGGCGCGGCCGGGCAACTCAACCGGCCCGAACCCGACAGCTCACCTCGCAGGCGTCGGTGAGGGGATCCATCCATGCTGTTTTCCGGCAAGGGCAAGCACCGTCGTCCGTCCAAGGCCACTCGCGCCATCGCCGTCGCCGGTGTCGCCGGCGCCGCCGTCGCCGCCCCGCTGATGGCGGCCGGCAACGCCTCCGCCGCCACCGCCTCCGAGTGGGACGCCGTCGCCCAGTGCGAGTCCGGCGGCAACTGGTCCATCAACACCGGCAACGGCTACTACGGCGGTCTGCAGTTCTCGGCCTCCACCTGGGCCGGCTACGGCGGCACCAAGTACGCCTCCACCGCCGACCAGGCCACCAAGGCCCAGCAGATCGAGATCGCCGAGAAGGTCCTCGCGGGCCAGGGCAAGGGTGCCTGGCCGGTCTGCGGCAAGGGCCTGTCGAACGCCACCTACAGCGGCGGCGGCTCCTCCTCGAACGGTTCCTCGCAGCAGAGCGCCGAGACCCGCCAGACCCAGCAGCCGGCCTCCCGCTCCGAGGAGCGTCCGGCCGCCAAGAAGACCGTCACCACCCCGACCGGCAAGAAGGTCAAGAAGGGCGACGGCGAGTACAAGGTCGTCAAGGGTGACACCCTCAGCTCCATCGCCGCGGAGAAGAAGGTCGAGGGCGGCTGGGAGAAGCTCTACCAGCTGAACAAGGACATCATCGACGACGCCAACCTCATCTACCCGGGCCAGCAGCTGCACCTGAAGTAAGCAGCGGCCCGTCCCCGTCCCCACGGGCTCCCCGCCCCGGTGCGTGATCCCCCGTACGCACCGGGGCGGGGTCATTTCCGCCACCGTCTTTGTTCCGTTCGGAAACAATTTACTCTCGGTTCTGTCCATGGGATGGGCGACCCGGTGGCCGATCGGCCGGAGCCGGTTAGGCTCATGTCGCGAGCCACCGCGGCCCGCACCTCGCCGGGTCCACGCGACCCGCGTACCCGCGTCACATGAAGAAGGAGATGCTCGTGCCGTCCATCGACGTCGTCGTAGCCCGGGAAATCCTGGACTCCCGAGGCAACCCCACGGTCGAGGTCGAGGTCGGCCTCGACGACGGCAGCACCGGTCGTGCCGCCGTCCCGTCCGGTGCCTCCACGGGCGCCTTCGAGGCCATCGAGCTCCGCGACGGCGACTCGAACCGCTACCTCGGCAAGGGTGTGGAGAAGGCCGTCCTCGCGGTCATCGAGCAGATCGGCCCGGAGCTGGTCGGCTACGACGCCACCGAGCAGCGCCTGATCGACCAGGCCATGTTCGACCTGGACGCCACCGACAACAAGGGCTCCCTCGGCGCCAACGCCATCCTCGGCGTCTCCCTCGCCGTCGCCCACGCCGCCTCCGAGGCCAGCGACCTGCCGCTCTTCCGCTACCTGGGCGGCCCGAACGCGCACCTGCTGCCGGTGCCGATGATGAACATCCTGAACGGCGGCTCGCACGCCGACTCCAACGTGGACATCCAGGAGTTCATGATCGCCCCGATCGGCGCGGAGTCCTTCTCCGAGGCCCTGCGCTGGGGTGCCGAGGTCTACCACACGCTGAAGAAGGTCCTGAAGAGCAAGGGCCTGGCCACCGGCCTCGGCGACGAGGGCGGCTTCGCCCCGAACCTCGGCTCCAACCGCGAGGCCCTCGACCTCATCCTCGAGGCGATCAACGAGGCCGGCTACACCCCCGGCGAGCAGATCGCCCTCGCGCTCGACGTCGCCGCCTCCGAGTTCTACAAGGACGGCGTCTACACCTTCGAGGGCAAGGAGCGCTCGGCGGCCGAGATGACCGAGTACTACGCCGAGCTCGTCGAGGCGTACCCGCTGGTCTCCATCGAGGACCCGCTGTTCGAGGACGACTGGGAGGGCTGGAAGACCATCACCGACAAGCTCGGTGACAAGGTCCAGCTCGTCGGCGACGACCTGTTCGTCACCAACCCCGAGCGCCTCGCCCGCGGCATCGAGGAGGGCGCGGCCAACGCGCTCCTGGTCAAGGTCAACCAGATCGGCTCCCTGACCGAGACCCTGGACGCCGTCGAGCTGGCCCAGCGCAACGGCTTCAAGTGCATGATGTCCCACCGCTCCGGCGAGACCGAGGACGTCACCATCGCCGACCTGGCCGTCGCCACCAACTGCGGCCAGATCAAGACCGGCGCCCCGGCCCGCTCCGAGCGCGTCGCCAAGTACAACCAGCTGCTGCGCATCGAGGAGATCCTCGACGACGCGGCGGTGTACGCCGGGCGCAGCGCGTTCCCGCGCTTCAAGGGCTGATCCGGAAGGCCCGACCCGTAAGAGGCAGCGTCGTACGTACGTCCCCGTACCCGGTCCCGTACCGTGTCGGGGACGTACGCGCGTATGACGGCGGAGCGGGAGGCGGACGACATGGCTGTGAAGGACCGGGACCGGTTCTCCACCGCGACCAGGATCCGGTTGCTCGGCGAGCAGACCGCGGCCCGGGTCTACCGCTCCCAGACCCGGCGCCAGGCCCGCCGCTCCCGGCTGACCGGCCGGGCCGCGCTGCTCGCGCTGGTGATGTGCTCGCTGATCGTCGCCCTGGCCTACCCGATGCGGGAGTACGTCTCCCAGCGCGCCGAGATCGACGAGCTCCAGCGCGAACAGCAGCAGGCCCGCCAGCGCGTCGAACGGCTGCGCGACATGAAGGCGCGCTGGCAGGACGACGCCTACGCCGAACAGCAGATCCGGCAGCGGTTGCACTACGTCATGCCGGGGGAGACGGGGTTCATCGTCGTCGACCCGCACGCGGCGAAGCAGTCGCGCGCCGACCTCGGGGCGGCCGACCGCCCCTGGTACTCGAACATCTGGGACGGGGTCGACAAGTCCGACGCCTCCGACCAGTAAAAGTGACCCCAGAGAAAGACAGCCTGAAGACAGTCATGGAAACGCCCCCGCCGACCACCCCGCGCACCGAGCCCACCGACGCGGACGTCGAGGCCTTCAAGCAGCAGCTCGGTCGGCCCCCGCGCGGCCTGCGGGCCATCGCGCACCGCTGCCCCTGCGGGCAGCCCGACGTCGTCGAGACGGCCCCGCGGCTGCCCGACGGGACGCCGTTCCCGACGCTGTACTACCTGACGTGCCCGAAGGCGAACTCGGCGATCGGCACGCTGGAGGCGAACGGCGTGATGAAGGAGATGACCGAGCGGCTGGCCTCGGACCCGGAGCTGGCGGCCTCCTACCGGGCGGCGCACGAGGACTACATCCGGCGCCGTGACGAGATCGAGGAGCTGAAGAACTTCCCGAGCGCGGGCGGAATGCCGGACCGGGTGAAGTGCCTGCACGTGCTGGTGGCGCACTCGCTGGCCGCGGGTCCCGGGGTGAACCCGCTGGGCGACGAGGCGCTGGCCATGCTGCCGGAGTGGTGGCGCAAGGGCGCCTGTGTGACGACCGCCGAGGAGGACGCCCAGTGACCCGTGTCGCCGCCGTGGACTGCGGTACGAACTCCATCCGCCTGCTGGTCGCCGACGCCGACCCGGTGACCGGCGAGCTGGTCGACCTGGACCGCCGGATGACGATCGTCCGCCTCGGGCAGGGCGTCGACCGCACCGGCCGGCTGGCCCCCGAGGCGCTGGAGCGGACCTTCGCCGCGTGCCGGGAGTACGCGCGGATCATCAAGGAGCACGGCGCGGAACGCCTCCGCTTCGTGGCGACCTCCGCCTCCCGGGACGCCGAGAACCGGGACGAGTTCGTGCGCGGCGTGCTGGACATCCTCGGCGTGGAGCCGGAGGTGATCTCCGGGGACCAGGAGGCCGAGTTCTCCTTCACCGGCGCCACCAAGGAGCTCGCCGGGCGCGACCACCTGGCGAAGCCCTACCTCGTGGTGGACATCGGCGGCGGCTCGACCGAGTTCGTCGTCGGCGACGACCGGGTCCGGGCGGCCCGCTCGGTGGACATCGGCTGCGTCCGCATGACCGAGCGGCACCTGGTCCGGGAGGGCGCGGTGAGCGACCCGCCGTCCGAGGAGCAGATCGCCGCGATGCGGGCCGACATCGAGGCCGCGCTCGACCTCGCCGAGGAGACGGTCCCGCTGCGCGAGGCCCGCACGCTGGTCGGCCTGGCCGGCTCGGTGACGACCGTGTCGGCGATCGCCCAGGAGCTGCCCGAGTACGACTCGGCCGCCATCCACCACTCCCGGGTCTCCCACGACAAGGTCCGCGAGATCACCGACTGGCTGCTGCGCTCCACACACGCCGAGCGGGCGGCCGTGCCGTCCATGCATCCCGGCCGGGTCGACGTGATCGGGGCGGGGGCCCTCGTCCTCCTGTCGATCATGGAGCGCATCGGCGCGGAGGAGGTCGTCGTCAGCGAGCACGACATCCTCGACGGCATCGCGTGGTCGGTGGCGTAGCCCGCTTCTGAGCAGGCATGGATCACGGATGAGCGGGTCCGGGGGCTCGCGCGGGCCCCTCGGCGACAGCCCGTCGGAAAAGTTCGTGAAGTTCTTCACAAGGAATTCGGCCCTCCCGAGCGACGAGACGGGCCAGGTTGACCCATCCAGGGGCCCAACAGGCCTTTGAACATGTTCAGAAGCATGGTATGGAGGGGCTGGGGAAAGAGCCCGGAGCGGGACTCCGGGAGGCCCTCACAGGGGGTCGTCCGACCCAGAGAGGCAGCTCACGCGGCATTGACAACGGTCCGGGGTGCACAAAGGAGCCCCGTTGTCACCATGACATGGATCACGCGAGCCGCGGAGGATAACACACCCCCTGCCGAAGCTTGTGAAGGGGCGCACGAGCCACCCCCCTGAGGCGGGTGGATACTCGATGGCATGAGCACCACGGAGCGTCCCAGGATCCTCGTAGTAGGCGGTGGGTACGTAGGCCTGTACGCAGCTCGACGCATTCTGAAGAAGATGCGTTACGGAGAGGCGACCGTCACGGTCGTCGACCCCCGGTCGTACATGACCTACCAGCCCTTCCTCCCCGAAGCCGCCGCCGGCAACATCTCCCCTCGCCATGTCGTCGTCCCGCTGCGACGCGTGCTGCCCAAGGCGGAGGTCCTCACCGGCCGGGTCACCACCATCGACCAGGACCGCAAGGTCGCCACGGTCTCCCCGCTGGTCGGCGAGGCCTACGAGCTGCCCTTCGACTACCTGGTCGTCGCGCTCGGCGCGGTATCCCGCACCTTCCCGATCCCCGGCCTCGCCGAGCAGGGCATCGGCATGAAGGGCATCGAGGAGGCCATCGGCCTGCGCAACCACGTCCTCGAGCAGCTCGACAAGGCCGACTCCACCACCGACGAGGAGATCCGCCGCAAGGCGCTCACCTTCGTCTTCGTGGGCGGCGGGTTCGCCGGTGCGGAGACCATCGGCGAGGTCGAGGACATGGCCCGCGACGCGGCGAAGTACTACAAGAACGTGTCCCGTGAGGACATGCGCTTCATCCTCGTCGACGCCGCCGACAAGATCCTCCCCGAGGTCGGCCCCAAGCTCGGCAAGTACGGCAAGGAGCACCTCGAGGGCCGCGGTGTCGAGGTCTACCTGTCCACCTCCATGGACTCCTGCGTCGACGGCCACGTGGTGCTGAAGAACGGCCTCGAGGTCGACTCCAACACCATCGTCTGGACCGCCGGCGTCAAGCCCAACCCGGTCCTCTCCCGCTACGGCCTGCCCCTCGGCCCCCGCGGCCACGTGGACTGCGAGCCGACGCTCCAGGTCAAGGGCACCGACTACATCTGGGCCGCCGGCGACAACGCCCAGGTCCCGGACCTCGTCGGCCGCAAGGCGGGCAACGAGAACGCCTGGTGCCCGCCGAACGCCCAGCACGCGCTGCGCCAGGCGCGGGTCCTCGGCGACAACGTGCTGTCCGGCATGCGGGGCTTCCCGCAGAAGGACTACTCGCACGCCAACAAGGGCGCGGTGGCCGGTCTCGGCCTCCACAAGGGCGTCGCGATGATCGTCATGGGCAAGATGAAGATCAAGCTCAAGGGCCGTCTCGCCTGGTACATGCACCGTGGCTACCACGGCCTGGCGATGCCGACCTGGAACCGCAAGATCCGCGTCTTCGCCGACTGGACCCTGGGCATGTTCCTCAAGCGCGAGGTCGTCTCGCTCGGCGCCATCGAGACGCCGCGCGAGGAGTTCTACGAGGCCGCCAAGCCGGCCCCGGTCGCCTCCGCGCCGAAGGAGAAGACCGAGGAGAAGGCCAAGGCCTCCTGACCTCCGGTCCCCACCGCCCTGCCGAAGGGCCTCCCGCCGTCCGTGGTGCGGGAGGCCCTTCGGCGTGTGGGGCGGGCGGTCCGGCCGGGATACGTGCCCGGGTTCCGGTGGGCCAAAGGGCGAACGGCGGCCGGTTTTGCACGGAGATGACGCGTGCCGGGGACTGCGCCGAAGCCCCGCAGGTGTTTACGTGGTGTCGGACATTCCGGGATTCCCCGTCACGGAGGTGTACACCATGGCAGACGCCGCGCTGCGGCTCCAGGGCCTGTTCGCACAGTTGCTGGGCGCACCGCTCCCCGTGCGTATCCGCGCCTGGGACGGTTCGCAGGCGGGCCCGCCGGGCGCGCCGATCCTGGTCGTACGCAACCGCCGCGCCCTGCGCCGCCTGCTGTGGAAGCCGGGCGAACTGGGGCTGGCCCGCGCCTGGGTGGCGGGCGACCTCGACATCGAGGGCGACCTGTACGCCACCCTCGACCTGCTCGCCGGTCTCATCTGGGAGCGCGGCGAGGACGCCCGCACCCTCGCCGAGGTCCTGCGCGACCCCGAGGCCCGCGCCGCCGTCCGCGGACTCGTCAAGCTGGCCGGGGCCCCGCTGCCGCCCGCCCCGCCCCGCGAGGAGGCCCGCAGGCCCCGCCGCCACCTGCACACCAAGCGCACGGACAGACGCGCCATCAGCCACCACTACGACGTCGGCAACGACTTCTACGAGATCGTCCTCGGCCCGTCCATGGTGTACTCCTGCGCCTACTGGCCCACCCCGGACAGCACCCTCGAACAGGCCCAGCACGACAAGCTCGAACTCGTCTGCCGCAAGCTCGGCCTGAACCCCGGTCAGCGGCTGCTCGACGTCGGCTGCGGCTGGGGCTCCATGGCCGTCCACGCCGCCCGCGAGCACGGCGTGAGCGTCGTCGGCGTCACGCTCTCCCAGGAGCAGGCCGCCTACGCCCGCAAGCGCGTCGCCGACCAGGGCCTCACCGACAAGGTGGAGATCCGCGTCCAGGACTACCGCGACGTGCGCGACGGGCCGTACGACGCCGTCTCCTCCATCGGCATGGCCGAGCACGTCGGCGCCGAGCGCTACCTGGAGTACGCCGCCGACCTGTACGACCTGCTCAAGCCCGGCGGGCGGCTCCTGAACCACCAGATCGCCCGCCGCCCGCAGCGGAAGGAGACCGAGTACAGCGTCGACGCCTTCATCGACTCCTACGTCTTCCCCGACGGCGAACTCCAGCCCGTCGGCATCACCGTCACCCAGCTGGAACGCGCCGGCTTCGAGGTGCGCGACGTGGAGTCGATCCGCGAGCACTACGGCCTCACCCTGCGCCAGTGGGTCGCCCGCCTGGAGGCCGACTGGAAGCGTGCCGTCCAGCTCACCAGCCCGGGCCGCGCCCGGGTCTGGCGCCTGTACATGGCCGCCTCCGCGCTGGCCTTCGAACGCAACCGCATCGGCGTGAACCAGATCCTCGCCGTGCGCACCCCCGAGTCGGGGGAGTCGGGCCTGCCGCTGCGGGCCCGCACCTGGAACTGAGAACGGCGAAGGGCCCCTTTCCCCGGCTGGGAGAGGGGCCCTCGCGCATCCCCGCTACTCGGCCTTGATCGCCTCCAGCATGTTCAGCCGGGCCGCCCGCCGGGCCGGCCACAGCGCCGCGAGGACGCCCACGGTGGCGGCCAGAAGGAGGAAGATCCCGATCCGGGCCCAGGGCAGGACCAGCTCGTACGTCGGGAGCCTGGTGGCCAGCAGCTCACCCGCCGCCCAGCCGAAGAACACGCCAAGGCCGATGCCCAGCACCGCGCCGAACAGGGAGATCACCAGGGACTCCAGGCGGACCATCCGCTTGATGCCCTTGCGGTCCAGGCCGATCGCGCGGAGCATGCCGATCTCCTGGGAGCGTTCGAAGACCGACATGGCCAGGGTGTTGATGACACCGAGGACCGCCACGATCACCGCCATGGCGAGCAGGCCGTAGACCATGTTCAGCATCAGCGTGAACATCTGCGCGATCTCGTTGGAGATGTCCTGCTTGTCCTGAACCTTGATCGCGGGGTTGGTGCCGAGGGCCTTCTCCAGCCTGTCCTGCGTCGCGCCGGACGTGCCGTCGGCGGTCTTGACCATGACCTTCATGTTGTACGGGTCCACCAGGTGCGGGGCGAGGACCTTCTCGTCGACCAGGATGCCGCGCAGGAAGTCGTTGCTCTCGTAGGTCCCGGCGACCGTCAGCCGCTGCTTCTCGCCGTCCTCGAAGGCGGCGGTGAAGGCGGAACCGGGCTTCCAGCCGTAGGACTTGGCGGTCTCGCTGTCGACGACGATGTCGGTGCCGCCGACCTTGAAGGAGCCTTCGTCGACCTCGGGGCCGACCAGGTCGCCGATCGCGGCGCCGTTGACGCCGGTCAGGTAGTGGGACTCGCCGTCGATCCGGGACTCCCCGTTGACCATCGGGCTGGTGGCGGTGACGCCGTCGGTCTGCTTCAGCTTCTTCTCGACGTCCGGCGACAGCGGGTTGCCGTTCGCCATGGACACCACGTAGTCGGCCTTGACCGATGCCGACGCCATCTTCTCGATGGCCTGCTGGAGGCTGCCCGCCATCACCGTCATACCGGTGATCAGGGTCAGGCCGATCATCAGCGCGGAGGCGGTGGCGGCCGTACGGCGCGGGTTGCGCACCGAGTTCTGACGGGCCAGCTTGCCGGAGACCCCGAAGACGCGCAGCACCGGTGCCGCGGCGGCGATCAGCGGGCGGGACAGCAGCGGGGTCAGGATGAACACGCCGATGATCAGCAGTGCGGCGCCGAAGCCCATGGGCACCTGGCCGTCCGAGCCGTCCATCGTCGAGGCCGCCAGGACCACCGCGATGCCCGCGGCCGAGACCAGGGCGCCCAGCGTGTTGCGCAGCACCAACGACTTGGTCGTGGCCTTGGCGTGCACGCTGTTCATGGCCGCCACCGGCGGGATCTTCGCGGCCCGGCGGCCCGGCAGCCACGCCGCCAGCATGGTCACCAGGATGCCGACCGCGAGCGCGGTGACGATCGTGGCGGGCTTGACGATCAGCGGCCCGTCCGGGACGGTCGCGTCGAACGAGCCCATCAGGGAGCGCAGTCCGGCTCCGATGCCGATGCCCGCGACCAGCCCGGTCACGGCGGCGACCGCGCCGACCACGAACGCCTCGATGAGCACCGACCGCGTCACCTGCCGGCGGGAGGCGCCGACCGCCCGCATCAGCGCCAGCTCCTTGGTGCGCTGGGCGACCAGCATGGTGAAGGTGTTGGCGATGATGAACGTGCCGACGAACAGGGCGATGCCGGCGAAGACCAGCAGGGCCGTCTGCATGCCGCTCATCGACCGGGAGATCGCCTCGGCCTGCTCGTCGGCGAGCTGCTTGCCGGTGGTGGTCGAGACGGTGCCCTTCGGCAGCGCCTTGTCCAGCTCCGCCTTCAGCGCGGCCTGCGTGACACCCGGCTTGGCCTTGACGTCGATCTGGTCGTACAGGCCCGCCTTGCCGAACAGCTGCTGGGCGGTCGCCGTGTCGAACAGGGTGAGGCTGCCGCCGGCCGCGACGTTGCCGTCGTCGGTGGTGAAGATGCCGGTGATCCTCGGGGTGAGGACCGGTCCGTCGACCGACATCCGCACGGTGTCGCCGACCTTGTAGCCGGCGCGCTTCGCCGTCTCGGAGTCGATGAGGATCTCGCCCCGGCCCTTGGGGGCGTGGCCGCTGACGAGCGGGTAGCGGGGGTCCTTGGTGCCCCAGTAGTTGCCGCCCTGCGACTGGAAGCCCTCACCGATCAGCTTGCCGTCCTTGCCGGCGATGGCCGTGAAGTCCTGCACGACCCCGATGGCGGAGGCGGCACCGGGCACCCGCTCACTCTTGTCGAGCACGGCCTGGTTCAGTTCGTGGAGTTTGCCGACCTGGTCGCCCTTGGCGTCCTGGTACTCCGCCGTCAGGGCGACGTCGACCTGGTCGAAGCCCTTGGCGGAACTCTTCTGGTAGGCGTCGGAGATGGTGTTGGTGAAGACCAGGGTCCCCGACACGAAGGCCACGCCGAGCATCACGGCGAGGACGGTCATCAGGAGCCGGGCCTTGTGCGCGAGCACATTGCGCAAGGCGGTACGGAACATGGGTTCTTCTTCTCAGTCCTGTCGGTCCTGACGGGGGATCAGCTGGTGCGGCCCTTGGCGTCGAACGCCTTCATGCGGTCCAGGACGGAGTCGGCCGTGGGCCCGTGCATCTCGTCGACGATCCGGCCGTCCGCCAGGAAGACGACCCGGTCCGCGTAGGCCGCGGCCACCGGGTCGTGGGTCACCATCACCACCGTCTGGCCCAGTTCGCGCACGGAGTTGCGCAGGAAGCCCAGCACCTCGGCGCCGGAGCGGGAGTCGAGGTTTCCGGTGGGCTCGTCACCGAAGATGATCTCGGGCCGGGAGGCCAGCGCCCGGGCCACGGCGACGCGCTGCTGCTGGCCGCCGGAGAGCTGGGAGGGCCGGTGGCCGAGCCGGTCCGCCAGACCGACCATCCCGATGACGGAGTCCAGCCACTGCCGGTCCGGCTTGCGGCCCGCGATGTCCATCGGGAGGGTGATGTTCTCCAGGGCCGTCAGGGTCGGCAGCAGGTTGAACGCCTGGAAGATGAAACCGATCTTGTCCCGGCGCAGCTTGGTCAGCTGCTTGTCCTTCAGGGAGCCCAGCTCGGTCTCGCCGATGCGCACCGACCCGGAGGAGAAGGTGTCGAGACCGGCCACGCAGTGCATCAGGGTCGACTTGCCGGAGCCGGAGGGGCCCATGATCGCGGTGAACTCGGCCTGCCGGAAGTCGATGGAGACCCGGTCCAGGGCGACCACCTGGGTCTCACCCTGCCCGTAGATCTTCGACAGATCCGTGGCGCGCGCGGCCACGGTGGTGGCCCGGTCGGTGAGGGATGCGGTGGTCACGGGATGGCACTCCTGTCGGGAGGACGGTGTTGGGGAAGGACGTGTTCCATCCTCCGGGTCCCACACCGTCATGTAGTCACCCGCTGTTCCGGTTCCGGGGACCGACTGCGGTCGGACTGCGCGGGGCAGTGTCATACCTGGGGATGACGAACGGCCCTGAGGCGTCCCGGTGCCGGAGACCGCGTGTGCTCGGTGTCGAGAACAGGTGGAGTGCCCTTGTTCGGGAGGTGAAATTCCGTCATTCCGCATACGCGGCCGACGGTCGCACGCAAGGCTATTGGCAAGTGCTGATGGCGTGTTCCGTGGGCTGATGCACCCTCAGGCGTCAATAAAATAAGACAACATGGGTCCGCCCTTCCGCTGTTCGGGGGACCCGTCCCGATAGTCTCGGGACCTCGACGCGGAGCCCATGGCCTGCCCGGATGGTGGAATGCAGACACGGCGAGCTTAAACCTCGCTGCCCCTTCGCGGGCGTGCCGGTTCGAGTCCGGCTCCGGGCACTTCATGCGCATACGGTCTGATCTGACGAAAATGAATGCCCGAGACCCTGTCAACGGCGGCGGAAGCCCGCGCTCAGGTCCTCAATGCGGAGATCTTCGTCATATGACTCGGCCCAGCTGGAGAATCGCGAAGACCAGGAGCGAGAGACCGCAGCAGGCTTCGAGTACGCGTACGGCCAGTGGCGGCAGCGCCCTGCGGCGCGAGCGCGTCGCGCAGGCCCGACACCCCCGACCAGGCCGGCAACAAGCACCCGGCCACGGTGAGCGGCACGCGCAGGGCCGGCACCGCGAACAGCGCCCCCACCCCCGCCAGGCCGAGCACCGCCCAGACGGCGTCGCCCACCAGCGAGCCACCGGCCCGGTGTGATGGCGTAGGCCGCGGCGAAGTGGCGGTGGAAATGCGCCTGGTCGGCGAAGCCGAGCATGTGCGCGACATCAGCGACGGGCTCACCCTTGCGCAGCCGTCGCCGCGCCTCGGCCAACCGGGCCGACAGGTGCCAGGCGTAGGGCGGGGTACCGGTGGCGCGGGTGAACGTCCGGATCAGATGCTCCCCGGGACATCCCGGCCTCGTCGGCGAGCTCGGCCAGCCGCGGCGCGCCGGACCTCACATACTCGTCGTGGCTGTGCCGCGGGAAGCCGCCCGACGGGGGACGCACTACCGTCAGCTGACCTCCGCCCCATCCACGAGGGGCGTCCTCATTTGCGTCAACCTGTTGACCAATTTCGCTCCTGTGTCAGCGGCTCTCGTGCGAGAGGGTATTACCGTCGGGCCTCGCGGCTCGGGGGAACGAGGAACGCACGTCTTGGGGGAGACATACCGTGGTGACCAATCCGGCCTTGTCGAGGCCTATGTGAGTGGCCGTCACCTGATCTCGGTAGTCTCGACCGTGGGCGTCTCCACAACGCAGTGTTACCCGGGGCCTGTGCCACAGGTCTCCGTGTGAGTTCTGGCCCGGGTCGCGCAACTGGCAGACGCAACCGCCTTAAACGCGGTCGAGTGTGGGTTCGACTCCCACCCCGGGCACCAACCGCCGGCCCGCCTCCCGGAGGCGGGTGTCCTGTGTGGCCGTTCGAGGGCAGTTCGCGGCGTACCCGTTGACAGCGGTCGCATGCCGTCGGAGACTCGCATTCGGGTAAGAGTGAAGAAAATTTCACCACACGAACAGACGAGAAGAGGGCGTCCGATGCGCACCACCGTCGGCATCATCGGAGCCGGGCCCGCCGGCCTCCTCCTCGCCCGGCTGCTGCACAACGCCGGCATCGACTCGGTCGTCCTGGAGAGCCGGGACCGCGCCTACGTCGAGCGGCGGCAGCGGGCCGGGATCCTGGAGCAGGGCACGGTGGACGTGCTGCGCGCGGCCGGCGCCGGGGAGCGCATGGACCGCGAGGGACTGCGCCACGACGGCATAGAGCTGCGCTTCGACCGCCGCCGCCACCGCGTCGACTTCCCCGCGCTGACCGGCGGCCGGTCCGTGATGGTGTACGCCCAGACGGAGGTCTGCAAGGACCTCATCGCCCTCCAGCTCGCCGAGGGGGGCCCGCTGCTGTTCGAGGCGGAGGCCCTGGCCGTGGAGGACGCCGGCACCGACGCCCCGCGCGTCCGCTTCCGGCACGAGGGCCGCGAGGACGTCCTGGAGTGCGAGTACATCGTCGGCTGCGACGGCTTCTGGGGCGTGGCCCGCAAGGCGATCCCCGCCGGACTGACCCGGGTCTTCGAACGCACGTACCCCTTCGGCTGGCTCGGCATCCTCGCCGACGTACCGCCCTCGCACGACGAGCTCGTCTACGCCCGCCACGACCGCGGCTTCGCCCTGCTCTCCATGCGCTCCCCGGCCGTCTCCCGCCTCTACCTCCAGGTGCCCGACGGCACCGACGCCGAGGCGTGGTCCGACGAGGAGATCTGGGACGAGCTGGAGCGCCGCTTCGAGACCGCCGACGACTGGCGCCTGGAGCGCGGCCCGATCACCCAGAAGTCGGTCACGCCCATGCGCTCCTACGTCCACGAGCCCATGCGCCACGGCCGCCTCTTCCTCGCCGGTGACGCCGCGCACATCGTGCCCCCGACCGGGGCCAAGGGGCTGAATCTCGCCGTCGGCGACGTCGTGACCTTCGCGCGGGCCCTGACGCACCGCAAGGAGACCGGCTCACCGGAGCTGCTGGACGCCTACTCGCGGACCTGCCTGCGCCGGGTCTGGCAGGCCGAGCGATTCTCCTACGACATGACGACCCTGCTGCACCGCACCCCCGACGCGACGCCCTTCGACGACCGGCTCCAGCTCGCCCGGCTGGAGCGGATCGCCTCCTCCCGGGCCGCCGAGACCGACCTGGCCGAGGGGTACACGGGCTTTCCGTTCGGGTGAGGTAAGGGCGGCGTCAGCGAGTGGTCTCCGGCCGGTCCCGGACGTGTACCGGCTCGGTGATGAATGAGCCCCTCCGATGAGGGGAATCACGAAGCGGCGTAGCGTGTTGCGCACCACGACGAGGGAAAGATCCTCCCCAAGCAGTAGGGTCATTCCTTTGCCTACCTATTACTCTTGAGCCAAGGTCACGCAGTGTTGGCCATGGAGGAGTGAAATGAGGAGCAGAAACCCGGTCTTCTCGCGACGGGGGTTCAGCCGCGACAACGGCTACGCGGGCTTCAACACCGCGCCGCAGGCCGGGGGTCCCGCTGTCGCCACCCAGGGCAACCCGTACGCGCAGCCGACGGGCAACCCGTACGCGCAGAACCCGTACGCGCAGAACCCTTACGCCCAGCAGGACGTGCAGCAGTACGGCGCGCCGCCGCAGGCCCCGGCCACCACCGGCCGGATGACCATCGACGACGTCGTCATGCGCACGGCGAGCACGCTCGGTGTGCTCATCCTCACCGCCGCGCTCTCCTGGGCCCTGCTGCCCGTCGACGACGCCAACATCAGCCGTAGCTACGGCATCGGTATCGGCGCCGCGCTGATCGGCATGGTCCTGGCGTTCGTGCAGTCCTTCAAGCGCAAGGCCTCGCCCGCGCTGATCCTGACGTACGCCGCGTTCGAGGGTGTCTTCCTCGGCGTCGTGTCCAACATCGTCGACAACCGCATCGCCGACGGCGCGGCCATGCAGGCCGTGCTCGGCACCATGGCGGTCTTCGCCGGTGTGCTGATCGCCTACAAGGCCGGCTGGATCCGCGTCAACCGCCGCTTCTACGGCTTCGTGATGGCGGCCGCGCTCGGCTTCATCCTGCTGATGACCGTGAACCTGCTGTTCGCGGTGTTCGGCGGCGGTGACGGCCTCGGCTTCCGCAGCGGTGCCCTCGGTGTCGTCTTCGGCATCATCGGCATCATCCTCGGCGCCTGCTTCCTCGCCCTGGACTTCAAGCAGGTCGAGGACGGCATCGCCTACGGCGCCCCGCGCGAGGAGGCGTGGTTCGCGGCCTTCGGCCTCACGCTGACGCTGGTGTGGATCTACCTGGAGTTCCTGAGGCTCATCTCGATCCTCAACAGCAACGACTAGCTCTGACTCGGTCGTGCGCGAAGGGCCCCGGCTCCGGCCGGGGCCCTTCGTCGTCCAGGCGTACGCGCCTGGAGCGGTGCGCGCCTAGAGCAGTTTGCGCGCGGCCCTCCTCAGGTCGTACTCGTGGATGATCGCCTTGGCGTGGCCGTACGCCAGGTTGTGTTCGTGCCGGAGCCAGCTGACCTTTTCCTCGAAGCGGAAGAGTGCCGGGCCTTCTTCGACGGTGCGAAGCCAGTCGGAGATCTCACGACCGGTGCAGTGGGGGATGCGGGCGAGCATGTTGCGGTGGGTCTCTTCGGAGAAGACTTGGGACATCGGCGCCTCCGGACGCATGGGATGTAAGCCGGTCCTTCAGGTCACCGTGCCTGAGTGTTCGCCCGTTGGCAACAGTCCCGGTGCGACGCGTACGCTCGCGGCGTGGTTGATACGACGCCTCTGACCCGTGCGGTGGATCATTTCGCCGATCGTTTGAGGGCTGCGCCCCAGAGCCGGTTGCAGCGGGGCGCTGCCGCTGAGGCTCTCGGGCTGGCCCGGGAGTTGGCCCGCAGGGCGCAGGTTCTCGAGGGCGTGGAGCCTCGGGTGATGCCGGATGCGGGGATGTTTGCGGCGGCAGATCAGATCACCGTTGCGGCGCATGATCTGGCGGTGGTGATTGCCGGTGATGCCGATGTCGATGACGCGGTGCGGTTGGTTGAGGAGGCGCAGAAGCGGGCGGGGGTGTGACCTGTTTCGCCGGCGGCTGCGGGTGCGTCGTGGTTGCTCGCGCAGTTCCCCGCGCCCCTAGAGGGACGCGATCACCCGGTCCGCCAGGATGTACACGTTCTCCTTGCCGCACTCGAACGTGAGGGTGTAGGCGCCCGAGACGCCCGAGCCGCCCAGCAGGGTCGGGGTCTCGCCCGCCCGCAGAGCCGCGGCCAGGCGCTCCGCCGTCTCGCGGTGGCCCGGGGTCATGCACAGGGTCGTGCCGTCGGCGAAGACGTAGACGTCCAGGGTGCCCAGCGGGCCCGGGCGGACGTCCGTCAGTTCCACGCGGGAGGCGGCCAGCTCCTCCAGGGTCGCGACCGTGCGCTCGTGGTCGTTCACCACCGGCGACGGCGTCGGCACGAAGTCCGGGTGGGAGGGGTGCCGGCGGCGGGCCGCGGCCAGCTCGGCGGACTCGGAGGGCGTGTCCCGCACGAGGTCCCTCGGCTCGTCGGCGTCCGCGCCGGGTTCGGACAGCGGCTCCAGGCCCGCGAAATCGGCCTGCCGGGGCAGGAACAGATCGCTGTCGGGCAGACCCAGCAGGGGCGGCGCGTCGGAGGCGTCACGGGCCTCCTGGGCGGCCCAGAACGCCCGTGCCTCGGCGAGCTCCCGCTCCCGCTCCTCGGCGAGCGCCGCGGCCACGGCGGCACGTATCTCGTCGGTGTCGGCGGTGGTACGGGCGGCGGGCACCAGCGCACGGGTGGTGGCGGCACGGTTCTCGGCCAGCTCGGTGTGCAGGGCCGCGACCTGTCGACGCAGCAGCACGAGGGTGCGCAGGACGGCGACGCCCACGGCGCCCGTGGCGGCCGTGGTGACCAGCAACGCGATCGGCATGGCGCTCACTGACGTACTCCCGGTTCAAAGTCGACCCCCGACTTCCTACATCAGCTTGAAGGGCGGACTAACCAGCTGTCAGTGCGTAACGTCACGAAACGGACAGGGCTTCGGTCTCGGGGGAGGGGGTGTGACTACTGTGACCTGCGCTTCTCCCCGTACCGAGGGAGATAGGTCACATCCTGGGGGAGATTGGATCACAAAAAGGCCCGGAACCTCGGTGTTTCCGGGGTTCCGGGCCCAAGCCTCACAGCGGGTGCTATGGCGACTACCGTGCGGCGCTCAGCTGAGGCGCTCGATGACCATGGCCATGCCCTGGCCGCCACCGACGCACATGGTCTCCAGGCCGAACTGCTTGTCGTGGAACTGGAGGGAGTTGATGAGCGTGGTGGTGATGCGGGCGCCGGTCATGCCGAAGGGGTGGCCGACGGCGATGGCACCGCCGTTGACGTTCAGCTTCTCCAGCGGGATGCCGAGGTCGCGGTAGGAGGGGATCACCTGGGCGGCGAACGCCTCGTTGATCTCCACCAGGTCGATGTCGTCGATGGTCAGCCCGGCCCGCCGCAGGGCCTGCTTGCTCGCCTCCACCGGGCCGAGGCCCATGATCTCGGGCGAGAGGCCGGAGACGCCGGTCGAGACGATCCGGGCGAGCGGGGTGAGGCCCAGCTCGCGGGCCTTGGTGTCGGACATGATCACGAGCGCGGCGGCGCCGTCGTTCAGCGGGCAGCAATTGCCGGCGGTGACCAGGCCGTCCGGGCGGAAGACCGGCTTGAGGCCCGCCACGCCCTCCATCGTGACGCCGGCCCGGGGGCCGTCGTCCTTGGACACGACCGTGCCGTCGGGGAGGGTCACCGGGGTGATCTCGCGCTCCCAGAAGCCGTTCTTGATGGCCTCCTCGGCGAGGTTCTGCGAGCGGACGCCGAACTCGTCCATGTCCTGGCGGGTGACGCCCTTGGCGCGGGCCAGGTTCTCGGCGGTCTGGCCCATCGCGATGTACGGGTCGGGCAGCAGGCCGTCCTCGCGCGGGTCGTGCCAGGTGGAGCCCTCGGACTGGGCGGTCTCGGCGGTGCGGGCCTCGGCGTCGGCGAAGAGGGGGTTGTGCGTGCCGGGCATGTCCGAGCTGCCGTTGGCGTACCGGGAGACCATCTCGACGCCGGCCGAGATGAAGACGTCGCCCTCGCCCGCCTTGATGGCGTGCAGGGCCATGCGGGAGGTCTGCAGGGAGGAGGAGCAGTACCGGGTGATGGTGCAGCCCGGCAGGTGGTCCATGCCCATCTGTACGGCGACGATGCGGCCGAGGTTGTGGCCCTGCTCGCCGCCGGGCAGGCCGCAGCCGAGCATCAGGTCGTCGATGTCCTTCGGGTCCAGCTCGGGGACCTTGGCCAGGGCGGCCTGGACGATCGTCGCGGTGAGGTCGTCCGGACGGAGGTCCTTGAGGGAGCCCTTGACGGCGCGGCCGATGGGGGAGCGGGCGGCTGAGACGATCACGGCTTCGGGCATCACGGCTCCATTGACGTACCGGGTGGTCTGGCTGGGCTGTCTGGGAAGTTACCCGTACGTATGGGCTGGGTCACGGGTGTCGCGGTGTGACCCTGGCCGCAGTTTTCTAAGCGCTTGCTTTTTCCGTGCCGGGTCCTCTCTAGTTCGACGGCGTGGCCGGGGCCGGTTCCTGCTCGGGCAGCCGCCGGCGCCGGCGGCGCTTCAGCAGGGCCCACGGCCCCCGCGGGCCGGTCGGCATGGCCGCCGCGACCTCCGTGCCCGCCTCCGAGGCGGCCTCCGCCGCCGCCCGTGCCACCGGCAGGAAGCCCTCGCGGCGGGAGGCGTCCGGGCGCTCCTCCTCGGCCGGCCAGAGGCCGAGCGAGGCGCAGACGGTCGGCAGGACCGCCATCGCCGCCGTCGCGTAGCCCTCGGCGGACGGGTGGTAGTTGTCCGGGCCGAACAGCTCGCGCGGGTTGGCGGCGAACTCGGGGCCCAGCAGGTCGCCCAGGGACACGGTGCGGCCGCCCTGCTCGACGACTCCGATCGTCTGGGCGGCCGCCAGCTGGCGGGAGGCCCGTCTGGCCAGCCAGCGCAACGGCTGCTGGACCGGCTCGATCGTGCCCAGGTCCGGGCAGGTGCCGACCACGACCTCGGCACCGGCCGTGCGCAGCCGCCGTACCGCCGAGGACAGGCAGCGGACCGAGCGGGTCGGGGGCATACGGTGGGTGACGTCGTTCGCGCCGACCATGATCACGCAGATGTCGGGCACCGGATCGGGGTCGGCCAGCACCAGGGCCACCTGGCGGTCCAGGTCGTCCGAACGGGCCCCGGGGGTCGCCACCGTGCGCAGCACCACCGGGCGTTCCGCCAGGGCCGCCACGCCCGAGGCCAGCAGCGCGCCCGGGGTCTGCCCGGCGCGGTGCACGCCCTGGCCGGCGGCCGTGGAGTCGCCCAGCATCGTCAGCCGCAGCGGCGCCTGACCGGAACCGGCGTACGTACGGCCGTACAGCCCGTCCGCGTTCGGCACATGCGGCGACGTGCCGTTGCCCACCCGGCGCCGCGCCAGCTGCACCTCCGCCAGCACCAGCCCCACGGTGGCCGCCCCGGCCAGACCGATCCCGCCGCCGCCGTACGCAGCGCCGGCCGCGATCCGCCGGGCCACCCTCGCCCTCGACATGCTCGACATGCGTCGCCGCCACCTCCTCGAACCCGTACACCCAGTGCTTGCCCCGTACAGACCGTCGCCCAATCTCAACGGGGAGTGAACGACCGTCACGGACCACGGCGAGGCCATAGGCTGGCGGCACCACTAAGACCAACCACTTCTGCGGCATCCGGAGACAACGGTGCAGTTCCACGACTCGATGATCAGCCTCGTCGGCAACACCCCGCTGGTGAGGCTCAACAGCGTGACCAAGGGCATCAGGGCGACCGTCCTGGCCAAGGTGGAGTACTTCAACCCCGGCGGCTCCGTGAAGGACCGCATCGCCCTGCGCATGATCGAGGCGGCGGAGGAGAGCGGCGCGCTCAAGCCCGGCGGCACGATCGTCGAGCCGACCAGCGGTAACACCGGTGTGGGGCTCGCCATCGTGGCGCAGCAGAAGGGGTACAAGTGCATCTTCGTGTGCCCCGACAAGGTGAGCACCGACAAGATCAACGTGCTGCGGGCGTACGGCGCCGAGGTCGTCGTGTGCCCGACCGCCGTGGACCCCGAGCACCCGGACTCCTACTACAACGTCTCCGACCGGCTGGTCCGCGAGACGCCCGGGGCCTGGAAGCCGGACCAGTACTCCAACCCGAACAACCCGCTCTCCCACTACCACTCGACCGGCCCCGAGCTGTGGGAGCAGACGGAGGGGAAGATCACCCACTTCGTGGCGGGCGTGGGCACCGGCGGGACCATCTCCGGCACCGGGCGCTACCTGAAGGAGGTCAGCGACGGCAAGGTGAAGGTCATCGGCGCCGACCCCGAGGGCTCCGTCTACTCCGGCGGCTCCGGGCGGCCGTACCTCGTCGAGGGCGTCGGTGAGGACTTCTGGCCCACCGCCTACGACCGGACCGTCGCGGACGAGATCGTCGCCGTGTCCGACAAGGACTCCTTCCAGATGACCCGCCGCCTGGCCAAGGAGGAGGGCCTGCTGGTGGGCGGCTCCTGCGGCATGGCGGTCGTGGCCGCGCTGGAGGTCGCCGCGCGGCTCGGCGAGGACGACGTCGTGGTGGTGCTGCTGCCGGACAGCGGGCGCGGCTACCTCAGCAAGATCTTCAACGACGAGTGGATGGCCGACTACGGCTTCCTGGAGGACGCGGGCCCGAGCGCCCGGGTCGGCGACGTCCTGAACGACAAGGAGGGCGACCGCATGCCCTCCCTCGTCCACATGCACCCGGACGAGACGGTCGGCCAGGCCATCGACGTGCTGCGCGAGTACGGCGTCTCGCAGATGCCGGTCGTCAAGCCGGGCGCGGGTCACCCCGACGTGATGGCCGCCGAGGTCGTCGGCTCGGTGGTGGAACGCGAGCTGCTGGACGCGCTGTTCAGCAAGAGCGCCTCGCTCGACGACCCGCTGGAGAAGCACATGTCCGCCCCGCTGCCCCAGGTCGGCTCCGGTGAACCCGTCGGCGATCTGATGGCCGTCCTCGGCAAGGCGGACGCGGCGATCGTCCTCGTCGAGGGCAAGCCGACCGGTGTGGTCAGCCGGCAGGACCTGCTGTCCTTCCTCGCCCGGACGGCGAAGTGACGGCGAATCTCCGGTGAACCGCCCGTGAACCGGGTGAACTTGCGGCGTCCGCGATCTTCGTCGACTTCGCGGAAGTGGTACGAGCGTGTCACGTTCGCGCAGCACCCGCTTAACACGAGTCCTGCACATTAGTGGGTGTCGGCAGGGCGGGAGCGGCTCCCCGCCCCGGCCGGCGCCGTAGGCGTCAAGGACCTCCGGAGCGGCTCCCGGACCTCCACCGACGCCACGGACGCGGGGGCCCGGCCTGACCAGGCCCGCGTCCTTCGCGGGGACCGCCGTCGTCCCGCCCCCCGTTCACGGGGGTGCGGCGGTCCCCGCGCATTTCTTTTTCCCTGGCATCTTTCCTCGGCATCTTTCCTCCGGCATTCGGCCTCTCGGGCCGGTCAGCCCGTGTGGCTCGTCGCCCAGCTCCCCAGCAGCGCCAGGCGCTCCGCCGTCTCCGAGCCCGGGTCGGGTGTGTAGGCGACGATCGTCCGGTCCGGAGCCCCCGGGACCGTGAGGGTCTCGTACGGGAGGGTCAGCAGGCCCGCGACCGGGTGCCGGAGGTGTTTCACGCCGTGGTCGCAGGGCTTGACCAGGTGGTCGGCCCACAGTCGGCGGAACTCCGCGCTCGCCCGGGAGAGTTCGGCGACGAGTTCCCCCATGGCCGGGTCGCCGGGGTGGTGGCCCGCCTTCAGGCGCAGGTGGGCGACCGTCTGCGCGGCGACCGCCGCCCAGTCCGGGTAGAGGTCCCGGGCGGCGGGATCGAGGAAGAGGCGGCGGGGGAGGCTCCGGTCGCCGGGGCCGCTGCCGTCGAGACCGAGCAGGGCGTCGGCGAGGGCGTTCCAGGCGAGGACGTCCATGCGGTGGTCCAGGACGTAGGCCGGGTTGCGGTCCATGCCGTCCAGGAGCAGTTGCACCCCCGGGCGCACCCGGGCCGCGGCCGGGCCGTCCTCGCCCCGCCGACGCGGCCGGGCCACCGCCCGCAGGTACTCACGCTCCGCCCCGTCCAGCCGCAGCACCCGCGCGATGGCGTCCAGTACAGCGTCCGAGACGCTCGGGCCCCTGCCCTGCTCCAGCCGAACGTAGTAGTCGACGCTCACCCCGGCCAGCTGCGCCACCTCCTCACGGCGCAGTCCCGGGACGCGGCGGCGGCCGTAGGAGGGCAGCCCCCTCTCCTCCGGCCGGATACGGGCGCGGCGCGAGCGCAGGAAGTCTCCCAGTTCTCCGTCCATGGGGCCGAGCCTAGGCGGCCCGGCGCCCGCGAACCTGGTACTGGCAGTCCCAGGAAAAGCGCCGCCCTGGGTACGGCGGCGCGCACCGCCGAGGGTGGTGGGCGAGCCGGGGAAGACGCCCCGGCCGCCACCGAGGGAGTACCCCATGCCGTACGAGAACCTGGCCGGCCGCACCGCCGTCGTCACCGGGGCCGCGAGCGGGATCGGCGAGGCCGTCGCCGTGCTGCTGGCCGCCCGGGGCGCACGGGTGGCGCTGCTGGCCCGGCGCGAGGAACGCCTGACGGCGCTCGCCGGGAAGATCCGGGCCGACGGCGGACAGGCCCTGCCCGTCGTCGCGGACGTCACCGACGAGACGTCCGTGGCGGACGCCGTCGACCGGATCCACGCGGAGTACGGACCCGTCGACCTGGTCGTGAACTCCGCCGGCGTCATGCTGCCGCACCCCGTCGACGCCCGGCGCGCCGACGAGTGGCAGCGGATGCTCGACACCAACGTCGCCGGAGTGCTGCGGATCACCGGCGCGTTCACCGCCGACCTGGTCGGCGCGGCCGCGGACGGCCGTACCGCCGACCTCGTGAACATCTCGTCCATCGCCGCGCACGTCAGCTTCCCGAACTACGCGGTGTACGGGGCGACCAAGGCGGCCGTCACCTCGCTGTCGCAGTCCCTGCGCGGGGAGTTCGGGCCGCGGGACGTCCGGGTCACCAACATCGAGCCCGGGTTCGTCGAGAGCGAGCTGCGCACCCACATCGGTGACGCGGAGCTGTCCCGGCAGGTGGAGGGCATGCTGGACGAGGTGGGCGCGCTGTCCGCCGAGGAACTGGCCGACCTGGTGGCCTTTGTGACGAGCCGGCCCCGGCGGGTCAATCTGCGCCAGATCGTGGCGCTGCCGACGCGGCAGGTCTGAACGGCCCGCGCGCTCAGTCCTCCCAGTCGCCGTCCTGGGAGGACCTGCGGCGGCCGAACAGTCCCGGGTTGGTGCGGGCGGCCTGGACGACGTTGACGCCGACGATGCCCGCCCACGCGACGAGCAGGCCGGGCAGATCGGCCACGGCCCCGCCGATCGCGGACAGCGGCACCGCGAGGACGAGCGAGACGATCCCGAAGCCGAAGCGCTCGCCCCAGGAGTCCGTGGCCCTCGGCGACCGGGAGTCCCGGGCCGTCTGCATCTGCTGCTCGGCGAGCTGCCGGCGCACCCGCCGGTCCACGGCGCCGTCGATCCGCTGGTCGACCTTCTCCAGGAACGAGTCGACCAGCGCGGACTCGTACTCCTCGCCCAGCTCCCTGCGCGCGTGCAGGGTGGCGTCGAGTTCCTTCTTCAGCTCGGTGTCCCGCGCGTCCATTCCGGTCATGTCACCCACCGTAGAAAGCGCCGACGCCGGCCGCACTGGGGTTAGCCCCCCTGTCGGACTGGGGGACGCCGCCGAAATTGAGAGTTGACAAGGTTCCGCCTCCAGGACAGCAGGGTGCAGCGGACGCGCGTTGGGTGCACCAGCGTGCCGGAGTCTGCCCCACGGGTGGATCCCACAGCCACATCACGTTGACGGAGTCGGCGCGGTCACTGCTCCGGGTTGTGCAGGTCAAGCGCGTCGCCGAGCCGGGTGAGCGATGAGTTCTCTCTGCGCATGGCGGAAACACACGCCCGTTCACCGGGTAGCAGGACGAGGAGTATCAAGGGGCCTGTCACATCTCGTGTGGAGAGTTCCGGTGCCCCGGGGGAGGCCGGTGAGAAGCGCTCGATCTCGATGAGGTCCGCGTTACCGCTCACCAGAAGTTCCCAGATATGCACGAGTTCTCCTTCGTCACCGTCTGAGCCACGCCCGGTGTGGACAAGGGACTCGGATTCGGCGACGACGGACATGGATGCCCCGGTGAGCGCTTCCTCGACCGCGGCCGGGGCGCATACCTGCGTACCGATGACGCCCCCACTGAGATGGTCGGGGCGCTCCCAGGTACCGTCCATGCGCCGCACGGAGTAGTACAACTCTTCAGCGATGAGACCGTCGTCCCTGCGGTGCAACAGCAGGACGAACCCGAGGTCGCCGCTGACCCACACGTCGGCGACGACGACGGAGCCGGCGGGCACGGCCAAGTGGCCTGCTTCCGCGCGGACGGTTGGTGGGCGCCCCAGCCGGAGGGCTGTTGCGGCGATATCGGCCATCGGCTCTCTCATGTTCCTCTTGCTTCCTCGTTCCTCGGATCGGCCCTGCTGTCGACGCGTCGAGCTGTGGACGTGGCGCGCCTGGATGGTGCGCCAGCCACACTTCTGAGTCAGTTCACGTGCGGGGCGGCCGACGCCCATGCGAGTCGGCCGCCCCGCACGCCGGATTACTTGGCCATGCAGGAGTAGCCGATCTTGCCCGGGGGAACACCGGACCAGAACGCCTTCAACGCCGCGCTCTCGCCCGCCGCGCTCGCCGTGGAAGAGGCGTCACGCCGCCGTCCGCGTCGCGGTACGAGAGTTGCCGGCCCAGCTTGTCGAAGACGCGTGTGATGGTGCCGCCCGTAGCGGACACGGTCTTGACGGGGCGTCCGTTGTCCGACAAACGGGCCGGCAGGCCCGGACCCACGACGTTGCGGCACCAACCTGGCCGGGCAGCAGTCGATGCCGATGCGCTAGTGGCCGAACGCCGGGGCACCGCCGAGGAGGCATGAGACGTACTGGCAGGGGCGGCGCGTCTGGCGGGGCACCCGCGCGGTCCAGCGGGTGCGTCATCCACACACTGGTCCGGTGCAGTGGCTTGCTCCACCCCTCCACAGAGGCGATGGGCAACTCGGCCTCGTGCTGGGGCATGGCACGCGGCTCGTCGTGGCGCGTACGTGGCGATCTTCGCGGAAGCAGGTCCGCGCCCTGGAAGCCATGGCGCGGACCTCTCGTCCTTCGTCCTCACGCGCCTGGTGGCGCCGCGCTCACCCCGGAGGTTCCGTCCCCGCCGCGTTCGACGGCGTCGGCACGACGCCCGGCAGTGGGGCCATCACCCAGTGCGCGTCCTCCCAGGTGATCGTCTCGGTGACCCGGACAGGTTTGCGCTCGGCACGCGCGGTGCCGGTCACGTTCACTGTCCACACGCCCGCGAACTCCGAGGTGCGGATCCACCGGACGTCCCAGTCCTGTCCGCCGTACGCCTTGATCCGGGCGCGGGCGTCCCGCGAACCCTGGGGGTGGGCGTCGAGCAACCGGCCCAGCCCCTCCTGGTCCGAGGCGTTGAGGAATTGTACGTAGTCCCGCAGGAAGCGGTCCTGGTCGGCAAGGTCAGGAGACTTCGCTCTGTCGGACCCGTCTCCGCCGCCGCACGCCGTGAGCAGTACCGCACAGAGGACGGCCATGAGCAGCCCGGCGCGACGCTGCCACGGGCGGTGTCCGCTCCCGCCAGGTGCGGAAGGCGTGATACGTCGCGCGCGGGTACTGCGCCACAAGGCTCTTCACCGACTTCCGGTAGGTGTTGGTCGAGTGGTAGGTCAGGTAGGGCACCCCGCCGCTCTTGTACGTGGTGATCATGGAGTGGTCTTGGACCTGTTGCCGCTGAAGTCCATCTGGAGGATGTCCCCGAGACCCAGCTTGTACACGTTGTCCAGGTTGTAGGCCCGATCGCTGTGCAGCGCAAAGGACGCCCAGTGGTTGACGTTGATCCAAGACGTCGTCTCGAGGAGTTGTACCACCAGTTCTTGTAGCTCTTGTACCAGTCGGAGTCGTTCTTCCAGCCGCCCGCCCGCCCGTTTGCCCGCAGCGCCTGGCTGATGAGGTTGGTGCAGTCGCCCGCGACGTAGTTGCACTTGCGGTAGTCGGAGTTGTATGCAGCCGTCCGCACCAGTGGTGCCAGCCGCCGCGACAACTCCCGCACGTCGGCCGCCGCCGGCAGAGGCATCACCACCGTGAGGAACGCCGCCGCGGCCTCGGCCGACGCCGGCCCCCACGCGAACCGGCTCCGGTGCATCCCACGATCGAAGCGTTCCTCCAGCAGAACCGGGCTGCACCAGTCAGGCACATCCGGCAGACGCCTCAAGACCCTCGGCAGCCCCAGTCGCACCAAGATCGCACACGCGCGCGAACCACTCTACGGACAGGCGCGGCTGCCGTAGACCGTCGCCCACTCCCGCCCTGTCCATGGCCGACGCGCCTTGCCTGCCGAGAGCACCGCCGCCACGCTCAACGGTCCGCCCTCGAAAACGGACAGATGCATCCCGTCCACCAGGTCGCCGGGAACACCCGTCGCCGCATACACGGTCTGCGGCCGGACGTCCGAAGAACCCCTCGAAGGCGCAGTCCCATGAGGTCGGGGATCTCGGCCGGTGGGCACCTGTTCGCTCGCGCCATCCGGTCCACCCACGATTCGAAGGCATCATCCGCGAGTGGGGCTGTGACCAGCGCTAAAGTGCACTCTCATTTTGAGGGACACTCTCATTTTGACCTGCCGCTCTCATCGGACTGGGGACCGCCCTGCCGCCGCTTGCCGGGCTGCATATGCTCATGCAGAATCCTCAGCTACTGAATAGGCGAGGGGGAGCACGTCATGAGCGGGACCGACAGCCCTGCCGCGCGGCTCCAGGCGCTCTTCGAGGGGCACCGGCTGACGCCGACCCAGCGGCGCATCGCGCACAGCATGGTGCGGCGCGCCGCCGACGTGCCGTTCCTGTCGAGCGTGGAGCTCGCCGAGCTGGCCGGGGTCAGCCAGCCCTCCGTGACCCGCTTCGCCGTGGCCCTCGGCTTCGACGGCTACCCGGACCTGCGCCGCCACCTGCGCGAGGTCGCCCCGGCCGAACCCGCGGCGGAGGCGGGGTCCGCCAACGAGTACCAGCAGGCCGTCGAGGCCGAGATCGACAACCTGCGGCACCTGGCGGAGGCGCTGGCCGACCCGGGTCCGGTGCAGCGGGCCGGGCGCCTCCTCGCGGCCTCCCGGCCGCTGCCGGTCCTCGGGCTGCGGGCGGCGGCCGCCCAGGCGCACGGCTTCGCCTACTTCGCCGCCAAGGTCCACCCCGACGTGCGGCTCCTCAACGAGGGCGGCACGGTGCTCCACGACCGCATCGACGCCGCCGTCCGGGCCGGCGCGACCGCACTGCTGTGCTTCGCGCTGCCCCGGCACCCCCGCGAGGTCGTCGACACCCTCGCCTACGCCAAGGAGGCCGGGCTGACCGTCGTCACGGTCGCCGACTCCGCCTTCGCGCCCGTCGCCAAGGTGTCCGACCTGCTGCTGCCCGCCGCCGTCGGCACCGGCCTCGCCTTCGACACGGCCTGCGCCCCGATGCTGCTCGGCCGGGTCCTGCTGGAGGCGATGTGCGACGACCTGCCCGAGGCCCAGTCCCGCCTGGAGGAGTTCGACGCGAGGGCGGCGGCACGGGGCCTGTTCGTCGACTGACGGCGCGCGCTCCGGATTCTCAGACTCATCTCACGTTGCGTCGCTAACGTGTGTCTTCTACAACTCCCTTCAGAAACACCCTTCAGACACTTCGGATCCGGACGGAGGCTGAACGTGACGCGCGGAGGACAGGGGCTGGCTCGGGTGGCCGTCGTCGTACGGGCGGGGGCCGCCCCGCTGTGGTGGCTGGGCGTTTTCGCGGCCGGTATCGGCCTGGCGGCACCGGGCCTGACCGGACGCCGCATCGGCGTCCTGGCCGGGGCGGCGCTGTTCGTCCTGGCGGCGGCCGTGGTGGCCTTGGGGCGACGCAAGCGCTACGTCACGCTGGCCGCCGCCGCGGCCCGCGCCGGCAAGCACGACGTACTCCAGGACCGCGCGGTGACGGCACGCAACTGGCGCCGCCACCACCGCTGGTGGCTTCTGCTCGCCTTCCTCGCCGCCCTGGGCAGCGCCTTCGCGGTGCCGGCGGCCGGGGGCATGCTGCTGGCCGGCTGCGGAGCGGGCCTGTGGCTGAAGGCGGCCTGGCTGGGCCGCCGCGAGCGGGCCGGCGAGGCCCTGCTGTGGGTCCGGGTGGACTGGCTGCGCGGCGGCGTGGCCCACCCCGCGGGCAAGCGGGTCAAGGCCTACCGCAGCACGGGCATCGCAGCGGGCGACGCGGCCCCGGGCGGAGCGCGGAGGAAGACCCCGGCGCTGGTCTGACCTGGGGTTCCAGGGGCGCGGGGAACTGCGCGACAAGCCACAACGCACCGGCAGCCCGGGGACGGCACCAGCCACCCACGGCGCCTACGTCAACGCATCCACCTGCGCCCCACCGGACTCGGCCACGATCTCCTCCACGCTCTGCGCCCGCCGCACCACCGCGAAGCGCCCCTCCGGCCAGAACCCGTACACGGCGGGCCGGACCAGCGAGTTGTACGCGTAATGATGCGCGAAGTAGTACGCCCCCGTGTCCAGCGCCGCCGCGTAGTCCCCCTGCTCCAGCAGCGGCATGGACCGCCCTTCCGCCAGCAGATCCCCGGCAAAGCAGGCCGGCCCCGCGACGTCCTGGACCACGACGGGCCCGTCCTTCACCCGCCCCTTCGCGTCATACGCGGCGATCCGCAACGGCCAGCTCCCCGGCGCGTAGACGGTCCGCGCCGCAACCTGCACACCCGCGTGCGTCACCGCGACCGCCCGCCCGCCGGAGGCCTTCGCGTACTCGACCCGCGCCACCACCGTCCCGTGCTTCGCCAGCAGTGACCGCCCGAACTCGGTGACCAGCCCGTACCGCCCGTCGAACAGCCCCGGCACCGCCTCCGCCAGCATCCGCGCGTACTGCGCGTACGTCGGCGTCGTCGCGTCCGACGCGAAGTTCACCGGCAGCCCGCCGCCGATGTCGAGCGTGTCGACCTGGTGCCGCCCGGCCCGCCGGTTGATCTCCTCCGCGAGCCCGTACGTCTCCGCCACGCCCTTCACCATCAGCGACAGCGGGATCCCCTGGGACCCCGTGTGCGCGTGCAGCCGGGTCAGCCACGGCCGGTCCAGATACGCCCGTACGACCCACTCCCGGGCGCCCTCGTCGCGCAGCGCCACCCCGAACTTCGAGGTGGCCGTCGCCGTCGACAACGCCTCGATGGAACCCCCGCCGACCTGCGGGTTCACCCGGATCCCCAGGGGCGAGCGGCTGGTCCCCGACAGCATCAGCGCGTCGATGCGCGCCAGCTCCTGCGGGTTGTCCGCGTTGACGGCGATGCCCAGGGACAGCGCCTCGCGCAGCTCGGCCGGCGTCTTCGCGGGCGAGTCGAGCACCGTCATGGCCGGCGGCAGCCCCGCCGCCCGGGCCAGCGCCAGCTCACCCGGGCTCGCCACCTCCGCGCCGACACCCTCCTCGCGCAGCAGCCGCAGCACCGGCACCAGCGGGGTCGCCTTCACCGCGAAGGCGTGCAGCACGGGCGTGCCCGGCGCCACCACCGCGTCGAACGCCGCCCGCAGCTCCGCCGCCGACTCCCGGATGCCGGTGACGTCCAGCAGCCCGACGATGGGGCTGGCGGGACCCAGCAGCCCCTGCTCCACCGCCGCCCGTACCGCCTCGTCCCGCCGGGCCGCCCGCCCGGCGCCGGAGCCGCCCTCCTGACCGTCGCCGCCCATGCCGCTCCCCGCCGCCTCTTCTGCCTCGCCCTGTGCGCCCATGCATCCAGCCAAACATCCACGGCCCCGCCGCGCCGACCCCCCGGCGTATTGACTAGCCCTATTCAGGCGGTCAGGATGTGAATAACCGCAGCAACAACCCGCCGGGAGCACCACGCACCCACCAGGAGGCAGCCCATGTCAGGACCCCGCACCGTCCGAGCGCCGCGCGGCACGGAACCGAGCGCCCTGGGATGGCAGCAGGAAGCCGCGCTGCGGATGCTGCAGAACAACCTCGACCCGGAGGTCGCCGAGCACCCCGACAAGCTCGTCGTCTACGGCGGCACGGGCAAGGCGGCGCGCGACTGGCGCTCCTTCGACGCGATGGTGCGGACGCTGAAGGGCCTGAAGCAGGACGAGACCATGCTGGTCCAGTCCGGCCGCCCGGTCGGTGTCATGCAGACCCACGAGTGGGCCCCGCGCGTCCTCATCGCCAACTCCAACCTCGTCGGCGACTGGGCCACCTGGGAGGAGTTCCGCCGCCTCGAACAGCTGGGCCTGACCATGTACGGCCAGATGACCGCCGGCTCCTGGATCTACATCGGCACCCAGGGCATCCTCCAGGGCACCTACGAGACCTTCGCCGCCGTCGCCGCGAAGAAGTTCGGCGGCTCCCTGGCGGGCACGATCACGCTGACCGCCGGTCTCGGCGGCATGGGCGGCGCCCAGCCGCTCGCCGTCACGATGAACGACGGTGTGGCGATCTGCGTCGACTGCGACCCGCGCGCGATCGAGCGGCGCATCGAGCACCGGTACCTGGACGTGAAGGCCGACAGCCTCGACCACGCGCTCCAGCTGGCGACCGAGGCCCGCGACGCCCGCCGGCCCCTGTCCATCGGCGTCCTCGGCAACGCCGCCGAACTCGTGCCGCAGCTCCTCGCCATGGGCGCCCCCATCGACATCGTGACCGACCAGACCTCGGCGCACGACCCGCTGTCCTACCTGCCGCTGGGCGTGGACTTCGACGAGATGGCCTCCTACGCCGCCAAGGACCCGGCCGGCTTCACCACCCGGGCCCGCGAGTCCATGGCCCGCCATGTCGAGGCCATGGTCGGCTTCCTGGACGCCGGCGCGGAGGTCTTCGACTACGGCAACTCCATCCGCGGCGAGGCCCGGCTCGCCGGTTACGACCGGGCCTTCGCCTTCCCCGGCTTCGTCCCCGCCTACATCCGCCCGCTGTTCTGCGAGGGCAAGGGCCCCTTCCGCTGGGCCGCCCTGTCCGGCGAGGCCTCCGACATCGCCAAGACCGACAAGGCGATCCTCGACCTCTTCCCGGAGAACGAGTCCCTGGCCCGCTGGATCAAGATGGCCGGGGAACGGGTCCACTTCCAGGGCCTGCCCGCCCGCATCTGCTGGCTCGGCTACGGCGAGCGGGACAAGGCCGGCGAGCGGTTCAACGACATGGTCGCGAGCGGGGAGCTGGCGGCCCCGGTCGTCATCGGCCGCGACCATCTCGACTGCGGCTCCGTCGCCTCCCCCTACCGGGAGACCGAGGCCATGCTCGACGGCTCCGACGCGATCGCCGACTGGCCGCTGCTCAACGCGATGGTGAACGTGGCGTCCGGGGCGTCCTGGGTCTCCATCCACCACGGCGGCGGGGTCGGCATGGGCAGGTCGATCCACGCCGGGCAGGTCACCGTGGCCGACGGCACGCGGCTCGCCGGCGAGAAGATCCGCCGGGTCCTCACCAACGACCCGGGCATGGGCGTGATCCGGCATGTCGACGCCGGGTACGACATCGCGGAGTCGGTGGCGGGGGAGCGGGGCGTGCGGGTGCCGATGCGTGAGGGTGACCAGGCGTGACCTTCCACAGCATGTGGGCGGAGCTGCTGCCGGTCGGCCGCAGCTCCGCCTCCGGCGGCTACCGCCGCTTCGCCTGGACCGGCGCCGACCTCGACTGCCGGGCCTGGTTCAGGCAGCAGGCCGAGGCGCGCGGGCTGACGTACGAGGCCGACCGCAATGGCAACCAGTGGGCCTGGCTCGGGGACCCCGCCCGGGGCGACGCCGTCGTCACCGGGTCGCATCTCGACTCCGTGCCCGACGGGGGCGCCTTCGACGGGCCCCTGGGCGTCGTGTCGTCCTTCGCGGCGCTCGACGAGCTGCGGGGCAGGGGAGCGGAGCTCACCAGGCCGCTCGGCATCGTCAACTTCGGCGACGAGGAGGGCGCCCGGTTCGGGCTCGCCTGCGTCGGCTCCCGGCTCACGGCGGGGCAGCTCACCGTCGAGGACGCCCACCGGCTGACCGACGGGGACGGGACCACCCTGCCCCGCGCCATGGAGGCCGCCGGATACGACCCGGACGCCATCGGGCCCGACCCCGAGCGGCTCGCCCGCATCGGCGCCTTCGTCGAACTGCACGTCGAGCAGGGCCGGGCCCTGGACCTGTCCGGCGACCGGGTCGGCATCGCCAGTGCCATCTGGCCGCACGGCCGCTGGCGGTTCGACTTCCGGGGCGAGGCCAACCACGCCGGCACCACCCGCCTCGCCGACCGGCGCGACCCCATGCTGTCCTACGCCGAGACCGTCCTCGCCGCCCGCCGCGAGGCCGAACTCGCCGGTGCCGTCGCCACCTTCGGCAAGATCGCCGTCGAGCCGAACGGCGTCAACGCCATCCCCTCCCTGGTGCGCGGCTGGCTCGACTCGCGCGCGCCCGAGCAGCACACCCTCGACACCGTGATCGGCGGCATCGAGAAGGCGGCCCGCGCGTACGCACAGGAACACGGCGTCGATCTCGCCGTCGTCCGCGAGTCGTTCACCCCCGTCGTCGAGTTCGACCACGCCCTGCGCGACGAACTCGCCCGCATCCTCGGCACGGACGCCGACCTCAAGGTCCCCGTCCTCGGCACCGGCGCCGGACACGACGCCGGGATCCTCTCCGGGAGCATCCCGACCGCCATGCTGTTCGTGCGCAACCCCACCGGCGTCTCCCACTCGCCGGCCGAGTCGGCGACCGAGGACGACTGCGTGGCCGGGGTGCTCGCACTCGCCGACGTACTGGAAGGACTGGCGTGCACGTGACACAGACGTACTGGCTGGAGCACGCCTGGCTCGACACCCACGTCGAGCCCGGCGTGGCCGTGGACACGGCGGACGGTCGCATCACCGCCGTCCGGTCCGAGGTCACCACCCCGCCCCCCGGCGCCGAGATCCTCCGCGGACTCACCCTGCCCGGCCTGGCCAACGCCCACAGCCACGCCTTCCACCGCGCCCTGCGCGGCACCGCCCAGGTCGGCTCCGGCACCTTCTGGACCTGGCGCGAGGTCATGTACGCCACGGCCGCCCGGCTCACCCCGGACACCTACCACGCCCTGGCCCGCGCCGTGTACGCCGAGATGGCCCTGGCCGGCATCACGGCGGTCGGCGAGTTCCACTACGTCCACCACGCCCCCGGCGGCACCCCCTACGCCGACCCCAACGCGATGGGCGAGGCCCTCGTCGCGGCCGCCGCCGAAGCCGGGATCCGCATCACCCTCCTCGACACCGCCTACCTCTCCTCCGGCTTCGGACAGCCGCCCACCACCCACCAGCTCCGCTTCTCCGACGGCACGGCGGACGCCTGGGCCGAACGCTGTTCAGTTCTCAAGGACCGGGATCACGCGCGGATCGGAGCGGCGATCCACTCCGTACGGGCCGTGCCCGCCGACCAGTTGGAGACCGTGGCACGGTGGGCCGAGGAGCGGCGGGCCCCGCTCCATGTGCACCTGTCCGAGCAGACCGCCGAGAACGACGCCTGCCGGGAAGCCCACGGCTGCACCCCGGCCCAGCTCCTCGCCCTGCACGGCGTGCTCGGGCCGCGCACCACCGGCGTCCACAACACCCACCTCACCGCCGAGGACATCTCCCTCATCGGCTCCAGCGGCACCGGCACCTGCATGTGCCCGACGACCGAGCGGGACCTGGCCGACGGCATCGGACCCGCGGTCGCCCTCCAGAACGAAGGCTCCCGGCTCTGCCTCGGCTCCGACAGCCACGCCGTGATCGACCTGCTCGAAGAGGCGCGGGCGATGGAGCTGAACGAGCGGCTGCGCACCCGCACCCGGGGTCACTGGACGGCGGCCGCCCTGCTGCGGGCCGCCTCGGCCGACGGCCACGCGGCCCTCGGCTGGGACGAGGCGGGCACCCTGGAGCCCGGCGCGCTCGCCGACTTCACGACGATCGCCCTCGACTCGGTCAGGACGGCAGGGCCGCTTCCGCGGCTCGGGGCCGAGTCGGCCGTATTCGCCGCGTCGGCAGCAGACGTGTCGCATACGGTCGTGGGAGGCCGGCACGTCGTACGGGACGGGGTCCACCGCCTCGTACCCGATGTGCCGAAAGCCCTCGCGGACGCCGTCGCAGCCCTGCGCGGATGACCCCGGGCCGCCCGCCACCGCGGCCCGCCTCCGGACCCGACCCCACCGCCGACCAGGCCACCAAGGACGCCATGAGCAACGCGACGACCGTCAGCCCCGCCCACTCCGCGAGCACCGCAAGCACGCTCATCACCAACATCGCCAGCCTGGTCACCAACGACCCCTCCCTCGGTGACAATTCCCCCCTCGGACTGGTCCAGGACGCGGCCGTCGTCATCGAAGGCGACCGCATCGCGTGGACCGGTGATCAAAGCAAAGCACCCGCCACTGACAATCGGGTCGACGCGGGCGGCCGGGCGGTCGTCCCCGGCTTCGTCGACTCCCACTCCCACCTGGTCTTCGCGGGCGACCGGACGCAGGAGTTCAACGCCCGCATGTCGGGGCGGCCGTACAGCGCCGGCGGCATCCGCACGACCGTCGCCGCCACCCGGGCCGCGAGCGACGAGGAACTGGAGGCCAACCTCACCCGTTACCTGCGCGAGGCCCTCCGCCAGGGCACCACCACCCTGGAGACCAAGTCCGGCTATGGCCTGACCGTCGAGGACGAGGCCCGGGCCCTGCGCATCGCCGCCGCCCACACCGACGAGGTCACCTACCTCGGCGCCCACATCGTGTCGCCGGACCACGCCGAGGACCCGGCGTCGTACGTCGCCCTCGTCACCGGCGAGATGCTCGACGCCTGCGCCCCGTACGCCCGCTGGATCGACGTCTTCTGCGAGCGGGGCGCCTTCGACGGCGACCAGGCCCGGGCGATCCTGACCGCGGGCAAGGCCAAGGGCCTGCACCCGCGCATCCACGCCAACCAGCTGTCGTACGGCCCGGGCGTCCGGCTGGCGGTCGAACTCGACGCGGCCAGCGCCGACCACTGCACCCACCTGACCGACGAGGACGTGGACGCGCTCGCGAACAGCGACACCGTCGCCACCCTCCTGCCGGGCGCCGAGTTCTCCACGCGGGCCGAGTGGCCGGACGCCCGCCGCCTGCTCGACGCGGGCGCCACCGTCGCCCTCTCCACCGACTGCAACCCGGGCTCGTCCTTCACCTCCTCCGTCCCGTTCTGCATCGCGCTCGCCGTACGGGACATGGGCATGACCCCGGACGAGGCCGTCTGGTCGGCCACGGCGGGCGGCGCGGCGGCCCTCCGGCGCACCGACGTCGGCCGCCTCACCCCGGGCGCGTACGCGGATCTGGCGCTCCTCGACGCCCCGAGCCACGTCCACCTCGCCTACCGCCCCGGCGTGCCCCTGGTCACCGGGGTCTGGCGGCGTGGTGAGAGGGTGCTCTGACCAAGGGAAGGGCGGGGCGGGTGACCGGACGGTGGCAGGTGGCCCTGGGGGCGAACGTGCTCCTCGGAATCCCGGGCGTGGTACCGATCTGGCTGCTGTACTTCCTCGCGGCGAGCTGGCTGAGCGGCCCCGAACCGACGGACGACGACCCCATGGTGCTCTGGCTGCCGATCGCCGCCGTCATCGTCGGCCCCTACGTCATGCTCTGGTCGGCCGTGAACCGTTCCCTCGCGCGCCGCAGTTCGCTCACACCGCGCACCTACTGGCCGCTCAGCGCGCTGGCCACCTTCGTGCCGACCACGGGGCTCATCCTCTACTCACCGTGAGGAGGGAACACAAGGGGAGGGCGGACCGTTTGGTCCGCCCCCTGGGACAGCGTCACCCCGTGAGGATCACTCCTCGACCGTCAGCCCCTTGCGCAGCCGTACCAGCGTCCGCGACAGCAGACGCGAGACGTGCATCTGGGAGATGCCCAGCTCCTCGCCGATCTCCGACTGGGTCAGGCCGGCGACGAACCGCAGGGACAGGATCTTCCGGTCGCGCGGCGGGAGTTCCGCTATCAGCGGCTTCAACGACTCGACGTACTCGATGCCTTCGAGTCCGTGGTCCTCGTAGCCGATGCGGTCCGCGAGCGCGCCCTCGGAGTCGTCCTCCTCCGGCTGGGCGTCCAGCGAGGAGGCGGTGTAGGCGTTCGACGCGGCCATGCCCTCGACGACCTCGTCGTTGGAGATGCCGAGCCGCTCGGCCAGTTCGGCCACCGTCGGGGCGCGGTCCAGCTTCTGGGCCAGCTCGTCACCGGCCTTGGCCAGGTCGAGCCGGAGCTCCTGGAGCCGCCGCGGAACGCGCACGGACCACGAGGTGTCGCGGAAGAAGCGCTTGATCTCGCCGACGATGGTCGGCATGGCGAACGTGGGGAACTCGACACCCCGAGACAGCTCGAAGCGGTCGATCGCCTTGATCAGGCCGATGGTGCCGACCTGGATGATGTCCTCCATCGGCTCGCTGCGGGAGCGGAACCGGGAGGCGGCGAACTTGACCAGCGCGAGGTTCAGTTCGACGAGTGTGTTGCGGACGTACGAGTACTCACGGGTGCCTTCCTCCAGCGACTCGAGGCGCTCGAAGAGGGTCTTGGACAGGGCCCGTGCGTCGACCGCGTCGACTTCCTCGTACGGGGGGATGTCCGGAAGTCCGGAGAGGAGGTCGTCCTGTGTGACGAGCGTCTCATCCTGCTCGATGGGATCCAGATGTTCCGGAGGGGGTGTCGACGTCGCTTTCTGGGTACGCGATGCGTCGAGCCGGGGTGACATGATGTCCTCCATCGTTCTCGGCATATGGCTGCCGGAGCCAGTACGTGCACTGCGGTGTGCGGCGCCTCCAAAGCCGGCCGTGTCGGTTACGTGTCCTTACTAGGCCTACCCGCTTTCCCGAGCCCACCGCAAGTGCGTTCTGTGGGCATATGTCCGTTTGTGTGCGCTTGTTCGGGTGTCGGAGTGTGGCGGGAAGGCGTAGTGTTCGAGGGCGTCAGCAACAGTCACGACGTCGGGAGAGAGAGACGGCATGGACCGCGGGACGGTCGGCAGCGCACAGTCTGGCCGGCTTCTGGTGGAGGTGCGGGAAGAGGGCTCTAGTGCCGTCGTGACCCCGGCGGGTGAGTTGGATCACCACACCGCCGATCTGTTGCGTGAGCCGCTCGACGACTGCCTCGCCAAGGGATTCAAGCGCCTGGTCATCGACTGCGCGCGCCTGGAGTTCTGCGACTCCACGGGGCTGAACGTGCTCCTCGGCGCACGACTGAAGGCGGAGGCCGCCGGCGGCGGTGTGGCGCTGGTCGGGATGCAGCCGGTAGTAGCACGCGTGTTCGAAATCACGGGGGCGGACGCGGTCTTCAGCGTCCATGACACCCTCCAGGCGGCACTGGCCGACGAGTCGGGCTGACCGGCGGTGCGTCGGCGCGCCGTGACCCGGCCGTCCCTCTGTGACCGGCGTCCTATCCCTGTCACGCCTTTCGTGCCGAAGAGGGGGGTGTTCTGCCGGTCCGCCAGGGCAGGAGACATCCTGAACATGTCGGCCACCAGGGTGGTGGGAGCGCCGCGCAACCGACGTGCCGCGCACTGCGTGACTGACTGTGCACTGAATTTTTTGAATCGTGAACTGGTGAATCGGTGAGGTGAAGCGCTGATGAGCACCACCCGGCCTTACTCGCCGGGCGACCGCGGGCCGGAGCCCAGCGGCGCTTCCGGGGCGTCCGAGGGTGGCGTGGCGGAGGCCGGTGCGTCCGGCGAGGGCATGGCGGCGCCGTCCGGAGCTGCGGCGCCGCCGGGGGGCCGGCAGGTGCGCCGGCTGAGCTTCGGCGGCGAGAGCGGCGTGGTCCCGCTCGCTCGCGACTTCACCCGTCAGGCGCTGTACGCGTGGGGCTGGCTGCCGGCGGCCTCCGCCGACCAGCGGGCCGCCGCCGAGGATGTGCTGCTCGTCGTCTCCGAGCTGGTCACCAACGCCTGCCTGCACGCCGAGGGGCCGGACCAGCTCCGGATCACCTGCGACAACAAGGTGATCCGCATAGAGGTCTCCGACCGGGGCACCGGCCAGCCCGCCCCGCGCACGCCCCACCGGGCGGGGCGCCCGGGCGGGCACGGCATGTTCATCGTCCAGCGGCTGTGCCTGGACTGGGGCGTCGTGCGCAGCCCGGGGGTCGCCGGGAAGACGGTCTGGGCCGAACTGGGCGCACCGGCCTGACCCGGGAGCCCCACGGCTCCTCCTCCGCGCATCCCCTCATACGTCACTCACCGCACGCCGGATCGCCACAGATCCGGTGTGCTCCGTGTCTTCCTTCCTCAACTCCCCGGGCGTACCTTGACGGCCCGATCTGATACGCCGTCAGGAACAGGAAGGGGAGCGGCACCGTGTCGTACCGGAAACGAACCGCCGCGCTCGCGTCCGCCGCGGCCCTGGCCGGCTCGGCGGTGTGGATGGCCGCCCCCGTGGCCCGGGCCGAGGTCGTCGACGTCAACTACCAGTGCAAGACGCCGATCGGCGACAAGAGCGCCGTCTCGCCCATCGACATCGAGGGCGCCAGGAGCGGCAGCGGCTACCGGATCACCATGTCCTGGCAGAAGGGCGTCTCCTCCAGCCCGGTCGAACTCGGCAAGGGCGCGATGACGCCGAGCGCGACCATCGCCCTGGGCGGCGCCGACAGCGGCACCCTGACGGTGACCGGCCCCGCCAATGGGGCCGCCATCCCGGCCAACACGCCCATCAAGATCAACGACCTGAGCGGTACGTACACGCCGAAGAAGAGCGGCGAGGTGACCTTCACGGCCGGCGTGCTCACCATCAAGGCACTCGGCACGACGACCACCTGCACCCCGACGAACGACCCGGGCCCGTCCCTGACCCTCGACGTCACGGCCGCGAGCGGCGGCGGCACCGGCTCCGCCCAGGGCGGCGGCTCCGGTTCCGGTTCCGGCTCCGGTGCCGAACTGCCGCAGACCGGGCCCGAGGACTCGGCCGTCGCCCTCGGCACCCTCGGTGGCACGGTGCTGCTCGCCGGCGCGGCGGGCGCGCTCTGGCTGACGCGACGTCACCAGGGGGTGCGGGCGGGGCGTTGAGCGTACGCCCGCACCAGTGAACACGCGGTCGTACGCCCGCCCGCCCGGTCGGCCGGTCCGAGGCCGGGTCCACGCCGAAGCCGCACGCACGCCGAAGCCGGGCGCACGAGAAAGCCGGCGTCCGCCGAACCCGCGTCCACGCCGAACCCGCGTCCACGCCGAACCCGCGTCCACCCCGAAGCCACACCCACCCCGAAGCCGAACTCCCCGGCCGACCCCCTGCCCGCCCGCACGCCCGCAGGAGCCCCCGATGCCGTACCCCGGCCGCCTTTCCCGCCTGTCACTGCCGGTCCTGCTGGCGGTCCTGCTGGCGTTCCTGCTGGCCCTGGCGGGCGCCGGGCCCGTCGGGGCGGTGGACCGGCCCGTCGTCGAGCTGTCCGAGGCCGAGGCCGGGGCGGGTGGCTCGGTCACCGTCACCGGCAGCGGCTGGCGGCCGCGCGCCCTGCTGACGCTGCTGGTCTGCGGGCAGGCCGAGCCGGACCGGGGCGTGACCGGCGGCACCAACTCCTGTGCCAACGCCGACGGCCGGGCCGTCACCACCGACGCCGAGGGGCGCTTCCGCCGGGAACTGCCCGTCGTCGAGCCGCCGGTGCCCTGCCCCTGCGTGGTGCACGTGGCGACGGTGACCGGGGCGAAGGCAGAGGCAGACGCGGCCCTCCAGGTCGCCGGGCACGCGGTCGAGCCACTGCCCGCGGAACGGGCCGGAGGGCGGCTGACCCTGCTCGCGGACACCCGGCTGCGCGGCTCCGGCGGGCTGCTGACCTGGTTCGGCTCCCCGCCCACCCGGACCCTGGTGGTCACCGTCGGCAACGCCGGCACGTCCCCCGTGAAGAACCCCGTCTTCCAGGTCGGCACCTCGCACGGCGTGTTCGCCCCGCAGTGGCAGGACCAGCGCTGGCGCGGCACCGTCCCGCCCGGCGGGAAGGCGCGCATCGAGCTGCCCGTGGAACTCGCGGGCGGGGCGCACGGCGACTACACGGTGTCCCTCAAGTACGGCGGCAAGGTCCTCGCCGAGCACCCCTGGGGCGTGGGCCGCCCCTGGGGGGTGACGCTGTTCTGGGCCCTGGTCCTGCTGGTCGTACCGGCGGGGCTGTTCCGCGCGGGCCTGGCCGTGGTCGACCACGTACGGCCACGCCACCCCGGCCACGCGGCCCGCCCGGCCCGCCGGCTGCGGCTGCCCGCCGCCCGCCGGCCTTCGGACCTGCCTTGGTTCGCCCCGGACGCCGACCCGCCAGGACCGGGAAAGACATGAAAGGAGATAGGCATGAAGGAAGAAGGGCCGCCGCACCCGAGGTGCAACGGCCCTTCCCGGTCCGGTGAGCGCGTCAGTGGACGTCGCCCATCAGGGACTTGACCTTCCGGCGGTACATGTACACCGCGATACCCGCGAGGGCGGCGAGCACCGCTTCCACGGCGACCGCCCCGGTGCCGCTCAGGTCCACGCCACCGACGGCCGGGTTGGAGAGCAGACCCGTCACCGAGTCGCCCGCCGTGACCGCGAGGAACCAGACGCCCATCATCTGGCTGGCGTACTTGGCCGGGGCCATCTTCGTCGTCACCGACAGGCCGACCGGCGACAGGCACAGCTCACCGACGGTCTGGATCAGGTAGATGCCCACCAGCCACATCGGGCTGACCAGCGTGTCGCCGTCGGCCATGCCCAGCGGCAGCAGGAAGAAGAAGAACGAGACGCCGATGAAGAACAGCGCGGCGGCGAACTTGGCGACCGTGCTCGGCTCCTTGCCCTTGCGGTTCAGCCACAGCCAGAACCAGGCGAAGACCGGGGCCAGCGCCATGATGAACACCGGGTTCAGCGACTGGTACCAGGAGGACGGGAAGTCGAAGCCGAGCAGCGAGCCGGAGGCCTTCGTCTCACCGAACGCCTGGACCGTGGAACCGCCCTGGTCGTAGATCATCCAGAACACGGCGGCCGCGACGAAGAACCAGATGTAGCCGGTCATCTTCGACTGCTCGACGTCGCTGAGCTCCTTGTCCCGCTTGATGCGGATCAGCACGCCGGCCGGGATGATCAGCCCGATCACGGTGAGCGGGATCATCGCCCAGTTGAGGGTGAAGTGGCCGGTGAAGCCGACGACGCCGTAGAAGACGGCCGCGACGATCAGCCACAGCAGGCCCTTGCGCAGCCAGGACGTGCGCTCCTCGGCCGCCAGCGGCTTGGGCACGAGGTTGCTCTGCGGGCTCAGGTTCCGGGTGCCGATGAGGAACGCGGCGAGACCGATGCCCATGCCGACCGCGGCCAGGCCGAAGCCGAGGTGCCAGCTCACCTGCTGGCCGACGGTGCCGATGATCAGCGGCGCGAAGAAGGCGCCCATGTTGATGCCCATGTAGAAGATCGTGAAGCCGCCGTCACGGCGCGGGTCGTCCGGCCCGTCGTAGAGGTGGCCGACCATGGTGGAGATGTTGGCCTTGAGCAGGCCGGAGCCGAGCGCCACCAGCGCCAGACCGGCGAAGAAGGGCGCCTGGCCGCCGGGCAGGGCCAGCACCAGGTGGCCCGCCATGATCGTGACGGCCGCGATCGTCACCGTCTTGCGCGGTCCCCAGACCCGGTCGCCGAGCCAGCCGCCGGGCAGGGCGAGCAGGTACACCATCGACAGGTAGACCGAGTAGATCGCCGTCGTGGTGGCGAGGTCCATGCCGAGACCGCCGCCCATGCTGCCCTGCTTGGCGTCGGGGCCGCCGGAGAGCAGGTAGACGACGAGCAGGGCCCGCATGCCGTAGAAGCTGAACCGCTCCCACATCTCGGTCATGAAGAGGGTGGCCAGTCCGCGGGGGTGGCCGAAGAAGGTCTTCTCGGAGCCGGGGGTGCCCGGGCGGGCCGAGTCCTTCGTCAGGCTGGACGCCATGGTCGTTCCTTGCTGCTCGGGACGCGCCCCCGCGACAGCGGCGGTGCGCCCGGTGGGGGCTGCCGGCACCGGTGCGTACGGCCGTCCGCCCGACGCCTACGGGGGTCCGCTCCGGGTCACGGAGCGGTGGGCGGTCGCCACCGGGATCCACGCCTCTACGCGCGTCACCGCACGAGGAGGCCCGGCCACAGGTCGTTACAGGTAGGGGCCGGCGGGAAACCGGCCCGGACACAAAAGAGACCTCCAGGGCAAAGAGCCTCCGAAGGTCGCCATGCTGCTACAGGCGTTGATTCACCATACGGCAGGACACGGGCGCATATGGAAGGACTTGAGACACGGATCACAGGTGTCGGGGGAACCGCAGACCCGGTTTCCAAGGTCCTTACCAGGATCGCACCCCAAATGCAGAGGTCCGGCCGCGTTCCCGTGGAACGTAAGAAGCGGGTATGCCAACGGTAAGAATCAAGGCTTCCGGTCACACCCCAGCTCAGGGCCTCGCAGGTCTACCATCACCTCATGACCCGAGTACTGCTCGCCGAGGACGACGCGTCCATCTCGGAGCCGCTGGCCCGTGCTCTGCGCCGGGAGGGCTATGAGGTCGAGGTGCGTGAGGACGGACCCACCGCTCTCGACGCCGGAATGCAGGGCGGCGTCGACCTGGTCGTGCTCGACCTGGGTCTGCCCGGCATGGACGGTCTGGAGGTGGCCCGCCGCCTGCGTGGCGAAGGCCACAGCATTCCGATTCTGATTCTCACCGCGCGCGCCGACGAGGTGGACACCGTCGTCGGGCTCGACGCGGGCGCCGACGACTACGTCACCAAGCCGTTCCGGCTCGCCGAGCTGCTCGCCCGCGTCCGGGCCCTGCTGCGGCGCGGCGCCGCCGAGCCGCAGCAGCCGCCCGCCACGCACGGCGTGCGCATCGACGTCGAGTCGCACCGCGCCTGGATGGGCGAGGAGGAGCTCCAGCTCACCGCCAAGGAGTTCGACCTGCTGCGGGTGCTGGTGCGCGACGCCGGCCGGGTCGTCACCCGCGACCAGCTGATGCGCGAGGTCTGGGACACGACCTGGTGGTCGTCGACCAAGACCCTCGACATGCACATCTCCTGGCTGCGCAAGAAGCTCGGCGACGACGCCGCCAACCCCCGCTACATCGCCACCGTGCGCGGTGTGGGATTCCGTTTCGAGAAGAGCTGAGCCGCGAGGCAGGCTCGGGTAACAGGACATGCGCCGCCGACTGATCCAGTCCACGCTCGCCGTGGTGCTCGTCGTGATCGCCGTGTTCGGCGTCTCCCTCGTCATCGTCGAGACCCGGACCATCAGCAACAGCGCCCAGGAGCGGGTGGAGTCCGAGGCGGTCCGGCTGGCCAGCATCGTCGACAGCCGGCTCTTCGGCGAGCAGCAGGTCGACGCGGAGGTGCTGCGCGACCAGGTCACGCAGGACCGCTACTACGCGGTGATCCGGATCCCCGGCGAGGCGCCCATCGAGGTCGGCACCAAGCCGGCCGGCGACGTCATCAGCGAGACCGCGTCCGGCGAGGAGGGCGAGACGGTCACCGTCCAGGAGCCGCGCTCCACGGTGACCCGGGAGGTCGGCCGCACCCTGCTGATCATCGTGCTGGTCGCGCTGCTGGCGGTGGTGGCCGCGGTGCTGCTGGCGGTCCGCCAGGCCAACCGGCTGGCGTCGCCGCTGACCGACCTCGCGGAGACGGCCGAGCGGCTCGGCTCGGGCGATCCGCGCCCCCGGCACAAGCGGTACGGGGTGCCCGAGCTGGACCGGGTGGCGGACGTGCTGGACGGCTCCGCCGAGCGCATCGCGCGCATGCTGACCGCCGAACGCCGCCTGGCCGCGGACGCCTCCCACCAGCTGCGGACGCCGCTCACGGCCCTGTCCATGCGGCTGGAGGAGATCACCCTCACCGACGACCCGGACACGGTGAAGGAGGAGGCGACGATCGCGCTGACGCAGGTCGAGCGGCTCACGGACGTCGTCGAGCGGCTGCTGACGAACTCCCGCGACCCGCGCACCGGCTCCGCCGTCACCTTCGACCTCGACGAGGTCATCCAGCAGCAGCTCGCCGAGTGGCGTCCCGCCTACCGCAGCGCGGGCCGGGCGATCGTCAGCTCCGGCAAGCGGCATCTGGAGGCGGTGGGCACGCCCGGCGCGGTCGCGCAGGTCCTGGCCGCGCTGATCGAGAACTCCCTCATGCACGGCGGCGGCACGGTGGCGCTGCGCACCCGCGTCACCGGCAACCAGGCGGTCATCGAGGTCACGGACGAGGGCCCCGGGGTCCCCGCCGACCTGGGCGCCCGCATCTTCGAGCGGGCGATCAGCGGCCGGAACTCCACGGGCATCGGCCTGGCCGTGGCCCGCGACCTGGCGGAGGCGGACGGCGGCCGCCTGGAGATGCTCCAGACCAAGCCCCCGGTCTTCGGCCTGTTCCTGTCCCGCACGCCGGTACGGAAGAACCCGGAGAACGACGACGAGCCGACGGTCCGCTAGGACCGCCCGGGGCCGCTACGGCACCCGCTGCTTCGTCCGGGACTGCCTGGCCCGCTCCCGCTTCAGGATCGACTCCGCGTCCGCCACGGCCTCCCGGCCCGGCAGCGCGCGGAACACCCACGTGCGGTACGACCAGAAGCGGAACAGGGTCGCGATGCCGATGCCGAGGAACTTGAAGATGTTGTTCTGGAGCGGGGTGTCCCAGCCGAAGCCGTACGTGGCCGCGTAGAGCACGCCGTTCTCGATGACCAGCCCGACCGCGCTGAACAGCAGGAACAGGCTCATCTCCCGCGTACGGCGGGTCTTGTCGCGGTCGCGGTACGTGAAGTAGCGGAAGCCGACGTAGTTGAAGACGATCGCGACGACGGTCGCGATGACGCTCGCGCGGACCACCGGGAGGTCGGTCACATGCCGTACCAGGTTGAACACGAGGAGGTTGACGAGCACACCTGCCCCGCCCACCGCGCCGAATTTGGCGGCTTCCCGACAGAGCCGTCGGAGCCGCGAGGCACCATGTCCCATGGTCGTGCAGGCCCCCGTCCGTCGGTTGGCGTCAACCCAGCCATGCTAACCACCCTCCCGCGCGATCTTCCTGCGGACGGCCGTGGACGGCCGGAGATGGTCCGGACAGGGCCCGGGAGGGACAGGAAACCGGCCACCTCGGCGCGGCCGATACTCTGGGGGAGTGACGTTCCCGGTAATCGGCATGGTCGGCGGGGGCCAGCTCGCTCGTATGACACACGAGGCGGGCATCCCGCTCGGCATCAGGTTCAAGCTCCTCAGTGACACCCCGCAGGACTCCGCCGCGCAGGTCGTGGGCGATGTCGTCGTCGGCGACTATCGCGACCTGGACACGCTGCGCGAGTTCGCACGCGGGTGCGACGTGATCACCTTCGATCACGAACACGTACCCACCGAGCACCTCAGGGCCCTGGAGGCGGACGGCATCCCCGTGCGCCCCGGCCCGGACGCGCTCGTGCACGCCCAGGACAAGGGCGTGATGCGTGCGAGGCTCGACGCGATCGGCGTGCCCTGCCCGAGACACAGGATCGTTTCCGATCCGCAGGACGTGGCCGCGTTCGCGGCCGAGGGGGACGGCTTCCCCGTCGTCCTCAAGACCGTCCGCGGCGGCTACGACGGCAAGGGCGTGTGGGTCGTCGGCTCCGTCGAGGAGGCCGCCGACCCGTTCAAGGCCGGTGTCCCCGTGCTCGCCGAGGAGAAGGTCGACTTCGTCCGCGAGCTCGCCGCCAACGTCGTCCGCTCCCCGCACGGCCAGGCCGTCGCCTACCCGGTCGTCGAGTCCCGCCAGGTGAACGGCGTCTGCGACACGGTCATCGCCCCGGCGCCCGACCTCGACGAGGGCCTCGCGCTGGAGGCCTCGGAGATGGCGCTGAACATCGCCAAGGAACTCGGCGTCGTCGGCCACCTCGCCGTCGAGCTGTTCCAGACCCGCGACGGCCGCATCCTCGTCAACGAGCTGGCGATGCGCCCGCACAACTCCGGCCACTGGTCGATGGACGGCGCGGTCACCAGCCAGTTCGCCAACCACGTCCGCGCGGTCCTGGACCTGCCCCTCGGAGACCCGCGCCCGCGCGCCAAGTGGACGGTCATGGTCAACGTCCTCGGCGGCGACTTCCCGGACATGTACTCCGCGTACCTGCACTGCATGGCCCGCGACCCCCAGCTCAAGATCCACATGTACGGCAAGGACGTGAAGCCCGGCCGCAAGGTCGGTCACGTCAACACCTACGGCGACGACCTGGACGACGTGCTGGAGCGCGCCCGTCACGCAGCCGGTTACCTGAGAGGCACGATCACCGAATGAGCCCTGTTGTCGGCATCGTCATGGGGTCGGACTCCGACTGGCCCGTCATGGAGGCCGCCGCGAAGGCCCTCGACGAGTTCGAGATCGCCTACGAGGTCGACGTCGTCTCCGCCCACCGCATGCCGCGCGAGATGGTGGCGTACGGCGAGCAGGCCGACGAGCGCGGGCTCAAGGTGATCATCGCCGGCGCGGGCGGCGCCGCCCACCTGCCCGGCATGCTCGCGTCCGTGACCCCGCTGCCGGTCATCGGCGTACCCGTGCCGCTGAAGTACCTCGACGGCATGGACAGCCTCCTGTCGATCGTGCAGATGCCGGCCGGCGTCCCGGTCGCCACGGTCTCCGTCGCCGGCGCCCGCAACGCCGGCCTGCTGGCGGCCCGCATCCTCGCCGCGCACGACGAGGACCTGCGCGTCCGGATGCGCGAGTTCCAGCAGGAGCTGAACGACCAGGCCACCGAGAAGGGCAAGCGCCTGCGCGCCAAGGTCGAGGGCGCGGGCGGCGGCTTCGGCTTCGGGAAGTGATCCCATGACGTCCCTCGACGACGCCCGCGCGCTCCTCGCCGAGTTCCCCGTCGCCGACGGGCACAACGACCTGCCCTGGGCGCTGCGCGAGCAGGTCCGCTACGACCTCGACGCCCGCGACATCGCCGCCGACCAGGCCGGCCATCTGCACACGGACATCCCGCGGCTGCGCGCGGGCGGGGTCGGTGCGCAGTACTGGTCGGTGTACGTCCGCACGGACTCGCCCGACCCGGTCGCGGCCACCCTCGAACAGATCGACTGCGTACGGCAGTTGATCGACCGCCACCCGGAGGACCTGCGCTCCGCGCTGACGGCCGCCGACATGGAGGCCGTACGCCGCGAGGGCCGTATCGCCTCCCTCATGGGCGCGGAGGGCGGCCACTCCATCGCCAACTCCCTGGGCACCCTGCGCGGCCTGTACGCGCTCGGCGTGCGCTATCTGACGCTCACCCACAACGACAACGTGGACTGGGCGGACTCCGCGACCGACGAGCCGAGGGCCGGGGGTCTCACCGCGTTCGGCCGCGAGGTCGTACGGGAGATGAACCGGCTCGGCATGCTCGTCGACCTCTCCCACGTGGCCGCGACGACCATGCGGGACGCGCTCGACGCCAGTTCCGCCCCGGTGATCTTCTCCCACTCCTCCGCCCGGGCCGTGTGCGACCACCCGCGCAACATCCCGGACGACGTCCTGGAGCGGCTGCCCGCCAACGGCGGTGTCGCGATGGTGACGTTCGTACCGAAGTTCGTGCTCCAGGCCGCCGTCGACTGGACCGCCGCGGCCGACGAGAACATGCGCGCCCACGGCTTCCACCACCTCGACACCACCCCGGAGGCCATGAAGGTCCACCGCGCCTTCGAGGAGCGGCACCCGCGCCCGGTCGCGACCGTGGCGACGGTCGCCGACCACCTGGACCACATGCGCGAGGCGGCCGGCATCGACCACCTCGGCATCGGCGGCGACTACGACGGCACGGCGTTCACCCCCGACGGCCTCGACGACGTCTCCGGCTACCCGAACCTGATCGCGGAGCTGCTGGACCGCGGCTGGTCGAAGGCCGACCTCGCCAAGCTGACCTGGAAGAACGCGGTGCGGGTGCTGGACGCGGCGGAGTCCGTGGCCCGGGGGCTTCAGCAGACGCGGCCGCCGTCGAACGCCACGATCGAGTCGCTCGACGCGGCCGGCGGCTGAGCGTCGAGGGCGGGGTAGTCGGTGTAGCCGGTCGCCCCGCCCACATACATGAAGTACCGGTCGCGCATCTCGTTCAGCGGCGCGCCGAGCCGCAGCCGCGTCACAAGATCGGGGTTGGCGAGGAAGGGCCGGCCGAGCGCGATCAGGTCGGCCCCGGCGGCCAGCAGCGCCTCGGACGCCCGGTGCACCGCGTCCGTGGAGATCTCCTTCAGCACCGGGTTGCCGATGAGCACGCCCGGCCAGGCGGCGCGCACCTTCCGGTACACCGCCGTCTCCGGGTCGGCGTACCCCAGGTGCAGATAGGCGAGCCCCAGCCCGCCGAGCCGCTCGACGAGCGCCGGGTAGAGCTCCTCCGTCTCGCCCTCCTCGATGCCGTTGACGGTGTTGCCGGGGGAGACCCTGAGCCCCACCCGCCCGGCCCCGATCTCGGCGGCCACGGCCTCGGTCACCTCGGCCGTGAACCGGATCCGGGCGGCGACCGGTCCGCCGTAGCCGTCGGTGCGCAGGTTGGTGTTGCGGGCGAGGAACTGGTGCAGCAGATGGCCGTTGGCGGAGTGCACCTCCACGCCCTCGAACCCGGCGTCCAGCGCGTTGCGGGCGGCCTTCGCGAAGTCCGCGATCGTGGTGCGGATGTCCTCGGCGGTCATCTCCCTCGGCACGGCGGCAGGCCGGTGACCCTCCGGCGTGAAGATCGTCTCGGGGAGCGGTACGGGCGAGGGCGCGAGGGGCGTCAGCCCGCTGGTCGCGGGGTGGCCGACCCGGCCGCCGTGCTGGAGCTGGAGGAACATCCGTCCGCCCGCCTCCCGGACCGCGTCCGTGACCCGCCGCCAGCCGGCCACGTGCGCCGGGCTGTGGACGGCGGTGATGTTCGGGTACGTCTGCCCGACCGCGTTCGGCGTCGCGGCCTCGGCGATGATCAGCCCGGCGGAGGCGCGCTGGGCGTAGTACGTGGCCATCAGCGGGGTCGGCGTGCCGTCGGCCTCGGCCCGGTTCCGGGTCAGCGGGGCCATCACCAGACGGTTGGGCAGATCCAGCCCGGGCAGACGAGCCGGTTCGAAGAGTGCTGTCGTGTGCTGCGTCATGCCCGTACGCTAGAACCTGACACGCATGTCAGATTCAAGTCCGGGAGCGGGACGTGCGGATCGGAGAACTGGCCCGGCGCACGGGCGTGAGCGAGCGGTCGCTGCGCTACTACGAGCAGCAGGGGATGCTCACGGCCGAGCGGACGCCCGGCGGGCACCGGGAGTACCCGGAGGCGGCCGTGGACCGGGTGATCCGGATCCAGGAGCTGTTCGCGGCGGGACTGTGCAGCGAGAAGATCGTCCAGCTGCTGCCGTGCATGCGGGACACGGACGGCGGGCCCTCGGCCCGCGCCACGCCCAGCCTGGTCGCCGAACTCACCGCCGAGCGCGCCCGCATCGACCGCATGATCGCCGACCTGGTCCGCTCCCGGGACACCCTGGACGAGGTGATCGAGGCGGCCCGGCTGCCCTGACCGCGCGGCCGTGCGAGGCCGTACCCCGAACGCGCCTCCCACCAGGAACAGCCCACGCCTCCGTGTGACGGTGACCGTACTGCACGACGACCGTACGGAGCCGCCATGGCAGACCTCCAGGACGACCTGCGCCCCACCGTCGCGGCCGGTGAACTCGACGACCTGGCCGAGCCGTACCCCGAGGAGGCCGTCGCGGCGGAATCGTACGAGCCCGTCTCCGACCCGGACGACGAGCCCCTGACCCGGGCCCACGCCATCCTCGCCGCGCACCCCGTCGCCGACGGCTACAACGGACTGCCCTGGGCGCTCAAGCGCCTGTCCTACTACGACCTGGAGCTCGGCGAGATCAGCGTCGACACGGACGTGCCCCGGCTGCGCAGCGGACGGGTGGGCGCCCTGTTCTGGTCGCTGCACCTGCCCGAGGGCCTCGACGGCGACCGGGCCGTCGGCGCCACCCTGGAGCAGCTGGACCTGGCGAAGGCCGTCGTCCGCACCTGCGACGAGGGCCTGCGGCCCGCCTGTACGGCCGGGCAGGTCGCGGACGCCCGCAACTGCGGCCGGGTCGCCGTGCTCCTCGGCCCCGCCGGGGCGTCCGCCGTCGGCGACTCGCTGGGCATCCTGCGCCAGCTGCACCTGCTCGGCCTGCGCGTGCTGACCCTGACCGGGGTGTCCTGGGCGAGCGAGGCGGGGCTGACCCGGTTCGGCGAGGAAGTCGTGCGTGAGATGAACCGGCTCGGCGTGATCGCGGACCTCTCCGGCGCCTCACCGCAGACCGTCCGCCGCGTCCTGAGCCTCTCCCGGGCACCCGTGCTGTGCAGCCGCTCCGCCGCCCGGGCCATCCGCCCCCACCCGGTCAACCTCCCCGACGACCTGCTGGCGGAGCTGGGCGAGGCCAAGGGGCTGTGCCTGGTGCCGCTGACCGCCGAGCAGACCGGCCCCACCGTCCGCGACGTCGCCGACCACCTCGACCACATCCGCGAGGTCGCCGGAGCACACTGCGTCGGGCTGTCCGGCACCTACGACTCCGGAGCCGCCCACCCGCAGGAGCTCGGCGACGCCTCCTGCTATCCGCGGCTGATCGCCGAGCTGCTCCGACGCGGCTGGGACGAGGGCGATGTGGCCCTGTTGACCTGGGGCAACGTCCAGCGCGTGCTGCGCGGCGCCGACTTCACGGCCCGCGCGGCCCAGCAGCGCCGCGAGCCGTCGACGGCGACGATCGCGGAGCTGGACGGGTAGCGAACCCGGCGGTGTCAGCCGTGGTGTTGGTGTCAGCCGTGCTCGATCCGGCACAGGCAGAACGGATGCCCCACCGGGTCGGCATACACCCGGAAGTCCTTCTTCTCGTAGTCCTCCCGGTCCAGCACCCGCGCCCCCAGCGCCAGCACCCGCTCCTCGGCCGCGTCGATCTCGTCCCAGGTCGACCCGGCGTCGAAGTCCAGATGGAACTGCTGGGCGTTGCGGTCGGAGCGCGGCCACTCCGGCGGGGTGTATTCGGGGGAGCGCTGGAAGGCGAGCCGCGGCCCGTCGGGGATCCGCAGCACCACCCAGTCGGGGTCGTCGTCCTCCGGCGTGCCGCCCCCGACCTGCGCATAGAAGCGGGCCAGCTCGCGCGGGTCGGGGCAGTCGACGACCACGGAACGGAAACGTGCCACAGCGGACATGGAGCCTCCCGGACTCAGCAGGCGCAGAGGCAGAACGGGTGCCCGGCCGGGTCGGCGTAAACCCGGAAGGTCCGCTCCCGGTCCTCCGCGTCCAGCGGCTTCGCGCCGAGCGCCAGCACGCCCTTCTCGGCCGCGTCCAGGTCCTCCACAGTCAGGTCGAGGTGGAACTGCTGCGAGTGCTCGGGCGACGGCCACTGCGGCGGCACGTACCCGGGGGCGGCCTGGAAGGCCAGCGCCGGTCCGCCCGGCACCTTCAGGTCGACCCACTCCTCCTCCCCGTCGGTCTGCACCGCCGGCGTGCCGCCGAGCACCTCGGCGTAGAAGCCCGCCAGTGCCCGCGGGTCGGGACAGTCCAGGACGACGACACCCATCTTGGCGAGAGCCATGACTTCCTCCTCGAAGTCGCTGTTACCCACAGTCGCTGTTACCCACAGTCACTGTTACCTACAGTCACTGTTACCTACAAAGACCGGGTAACCGGTAACCGTTACTACATGCTCCCCCATAGGCGGTAACCTCGCAAGGGGAATAGCGGAAGGTACGGTCCAGGCATGACGGAGAGATCGCCCGCACCCGGCGGCCTGGCCCTGGTCGAGGCCCTGGTGAACACGCTGGACATCGAGTCGGGCGCCGACGCGCTGGACACGCCGGCGGCCCGGGCGCGCTTCGGGATCACCGGGGACGACGAGACCGAACAGGCCCGCGCCCTGCGCGAGTCACTGCGCGCGGTCCTCCTCGCCCACGCCGGCCACCCGCCCCACCGCGAGGTCACCCCGCTCGGCGACCTCCTCGCCGCGGCACCCCTCGTCGTCACGGTCGACCCCGCGGACGGCTCGGCCGCCCTGACCCCCGCCGACGACCGCTCCCTGTACGCGCGCGTGGCCGCCGCCGTCGCCGAGGCCCTGGTCGCCGGCACCTGGACCCGCCTCAAGGCCTGCGAGGCCACCGACTGCCACTGGGCCTACTACGACCGCAGCCCGGCCGGCCGCGGCCGCTGGTGCTCCATGCGGGTGTGCGGGGCCAGGGCGAAGATGCGCCGCTACCGGGCCAAGGGAGCCTGAGGGGTCCTTGCACGATGAGCGCCCGGGCCGCGCGGCCTGACGGTCACCGCCTTGCCACCGCACCTCGCCGCGTTGCACGGTTCCGGACCACGCGACCTCATCGGACGCTCGTAGCGCCAGGATCCCTGGGGCGCCCCGCACGCGCGCCCGGTGGGGCAGAATGCAACAAGACGCCGGTTCGGCCGACTGAGCCTCGGCCGAACCGGCGTCGCCTGCTCTCGCGCCTCTGCGCGCTCAGGCCTTGGGACGCCCCATCGCCCGGTACGTCCAGCCCGCCTTGCGCCAGCGCTCCGGGTCGAGGGCGTTGCGGCCGTCCAGGATGACCCGGGCCGCCGCGACCTCGCCGAGCGCCTCCTCGTCCAGCTCGCGGAACTCCCGCCACTCCGTCAGATGCAGCACGATGTCGGCGCCGCGCACGGCGTCCAGCGCCGAGTCGGCGTAGCCGAGCGTCGGGAAGACCCGGCGCGCGTTGTCCATGCCCTTCGGGTCGTACACCGTGACCTGGCCGCCCTGGAGATGGATCTGCCCGGCCACGTTCAGTGCGGGGGAGTCCCGCACGTCGTCCGAGTCGGGCTTGAAGGTCGCGCCCAGCACGCCCACCCGCTTGCCCAGGAACGGCCCGCCGCCCAGCGCCTGCCGGGCCAGCTCCACCATCTGCCCGCGCTGGCGCATGTTGATCGAGTCGATCTCCCGCAGGAACGTCAGCGCCTGGTCCGCGCCCAGCTCACCGGCGCGCGCCATGAACGCCCGGATGTCCTTCGGCAGACATCCGCCACCGAACCCGATCCCGGCCCGCAGGAACTTTTTCCCGATCCGGTCGTCGTAGCCGATGGCCTCCGCCAGCTTGGCGACATCACCGCCCGCGGCCTCGCACACCTCCGCCATGGCGTTGATGAAGGAGATCTTCGTGGCGAGGAAGGAGTTCGCGGAGGTCTTCACCAGCTCGGCGGTCGGGAAGTCCGTGATGACGAACGGCGATCCCTCCGCGATCGGCGTGGCGTACACCTCCCGCAGCAGCTTCTCGGCCCGCTCGCTGCGCACGCCCACCACGATCCGGTCGGGGTGCAGCGTGTCCTTGACGGCGAAGCCCTCGCGCAGGAACTCCGGGTTCCACGCCAGCTCGGCGTCCTCCCCGGCGGGCGCGTGCGCGGCCAGGTACGCCGCCAGCCGGTCGGCGGTGCCGACGGGCACGGTCGACTTGCCGACGACCAGGGCGGGACCGTGCAGATGCGGGGCGAGCGAGGCGAACGCGGAGTCGACGTAACTCATGTCGGAGGCGTACTCGCCGTGCCGCTGCGGGGTGTTCACGCAGACGAAGTGCACATCGCCGAAGGCGCCGAGCTCGGCCCAGTCCTGGGTGAAGCGCAGCCGCCCGCTGGAGTCCTCGAACCCGGCGACGTGCTTGCGCAGCAGCTCATCGAGCCCCGGCTCGTACATCGGGGCCTCGCCGCGCTCCAGCTTCTCGATCTTCTCGGGCACGACGTCGAGGGCGAGCACTTCGAAGCCCAGCTCGGCCATGGCCGCCGCGTGTGTCGCGCCGAGATAACCGGTGCCGATCACGGTGATCTTCAGGGCCATGGGTGCTCCAGGGGTCTACGGCAGGTGCGCGCCCGAGCATAGCCGGGGCATGGGAGCGCGCTTCACGGGGCAACTTTCCCGCTGTCGCCTAGCTCACGTATCACTCCCGTGGGCGACCCCATAAACTTTTGATTACTTAACGGTAGTTAGCGTCACCATCGCAGCGTTTTGGAGCGTGAGAGACCTTGGCCGGATCGGCTGACTTCGACCTGTACCGCCCGTCCGAGGAGCACGACATGCTCCGTGACGCCGTCCGCTCGCTGGCCGAGGCGAAGATCGCGCCGTACGCCGCCGCGGTGGACGAGGAGGCCCGCTTCCCGCGCGAGGCGCTCGAAGCGCTGGTGGCGAACGACCTGCACGCCGTGCACGTCCCCGAGGAGTACGGCGGCTCGGGCGCCGACGCGCTGGCGACCGTCATAGTGATCGAAGAGGTCGCACGCGTCTGCGCCTCGTCCTCCCTCATACCCGCGGTGAACAAGCTGGGCTCGCTCCCGGTGATCCTCTCCGGCTCCGAGGAGCTGAAGAAGAAGTACATGGCCCCGCTCGCCAAGGGCGACGGCATGTTCTCGTACTGCCTGTCCGAGCCGGACGCCGGCTCCGACGCCGCCGGCATGAAGACGAAGGCCGTCCGCGACGGCGACTTCTACGTCCTCAACGGCGTGAAGCGCTGGATCACCAACGCGGGCGAGTCCGAGTACTACACGGTGATGGCCGTCACGGACCCGGAGAAGCGCTCCAAGGGCATCTCCGCCTTCGTCGTCGAGAAGTCCGACGAGGGCGTCTCCTTCGGCGCCCCCGAGAAGAAGCTCGGCATCAAGGGCTCCCCGACCCGCGAGGTCTACCTCGACAACGTCCGCATCCCCGCCGACCGCATGATCGGCGAGGAGGGCACGGGTTTCGCGACAGCCATGAAGACCCTGGACCACACCCGCATCACGATCGCCGCCCAGGCCCTCGGCATCGCCCAGGGCGCCCTCGACTACGCCAAGGGCTACGTCAAGGAGCGCAAGCAGTTCGGCAAGCCGATCGCCGACTTCCAGGGCATCCAGTTCATGCTCGCCGACATGGCCATGAAGATCTCGGCCGCCCGCGCCCTGACCTACCAGGCCGCCGCCGCGTCCCAGCGCGGCGACGCCGACCTCACGTACCAGGGTGCCGCGGCCAAGTGCTTCGCCTCGGACGTGGCGATGGAGGTCACGACGGACGCGGTCCAGCTCCTGGGCGGGTACGGCTACACCCGTGACTACCCGGTCGAGCGCATGATGCGCGACGCCAAGATCACGCAGATCTACGAGGGCACGAACCAGGTCCAGCGGATCGTCATGGCCCGCAACCTGCCGTAACGACCCGATGAGAAGCCCCGACCGACCCGATCGGATCGGGGCTTCTCGCCTGCTCCCAGTCACCTGCCAGGACAGCCGACTTCGGGCATCGAGCGGCGGAGTTGACGAGAGCGACCAGTCGGGTGGTGTCCCGGTCGTGTGACGAGGCGAACCGATGTGCGTGCTCGGCCAGCCGCTCCCCGAGCCAGGCTGCGGCTTCCTTTGCCTCCTCCCAGGTGCCACGAACCAGGGAACGGGGCTTGATGAGCCAGTACGCCGTTTCGATGGGCGGCAGATCAGAGGTGGGGAACTCGGCTGCCACCTCGCGATACCGCTGGATCTGTTCAGGCTTGCTTCCAGCCGGCGGCGGCTCAGGATGCGGAGGCCGACGCAACCAGTAATCCCCGCTGAACGTCGATGAAAGAGGGGCCGGTCCCGGCTCCACGAGGAACCGGGACCGGTGGGGGAGGGGAAGGGCCAGGCGCTCAGGCCGAATCGCGCCAGGTCGATGCCGGCCGCCGTCAGCTCCGCCGTGTTGAACCGCAGCGGCTGCGCGTCCGGCCGCTTGCTGTCACCCAGGGCCCACGCGTCCTCGCCGATCCGGGCCAGGGTCACGCACCCCTCCGTGCAAGGGCCGCCGCACGGCTTCACGAAGGAGGCCCCGTTTTAGGGGGAGAGGCAGCCGTAAGACTCAGTGACTGGGGCGGTCATCGGCCGCAGGTGTCGCTGCACTCGCTCACTCAGTGCGCTTCCCTCTGATGCCTGCGCATCCTCACGTTGGCGTCGGACACAGCGCTGTAGTCAATTCTCGAACGGGCGTTGTCCCGGGCTACCGAGAAGGACAGGCAGATAGAGCAACCAGGTTTGGGCGACGGCTCAGCGTGCGGCTCCGACGAGCACGTCCCTACCGTGGTCCGGCTCTCAGGACCGGAAGTTCTCTCTTCGCTCTCCATGGCGCCATCTTCGACGGGTTCGGGGATGCGGCTCTAGTCTGTTTCCTGTTCCCGCAAGAACTCGTCGCGGATTCCCTCGACCAGGCGTCGCATGTCGTCACCGGACAGCGCCACCCGTTCGAAGCCGTGGAATTTATCGACGTAGATACCTACGTCCCTGGGGTCCGTCACGACTACCTCAGCGTGGATGGTCTCGACCGTGACCATTCGGTCGTCGCGGATGACGAAGGCATGGTTCGCAATATCGTGCTGCTGAATCCCGAGCGGGACTATCCGGATGTCCACATGAGAGAGGCGGGAAATGGAGAGGATGCGGTCAAGCTGTGCTGCCATCATCTGCGACGGGACAATGCGCCACCGTAGGACCGGTTCAGTGATGATGAACCGCAGCGACTTGGTGTTGTCGTAGAGAACCGCCTGGCGTTCGAGCCTGCCGCTGATCGTTCGGGTGAGAGAGTCTGCACTGAGATTATGCCGCTGGAGGACGGCTCGGATGTACTCCGGCGTCTGAAGCAACCCCGGCACCAGCGCCGGTTGGAACAGCCGCAACATGGACATCTGCGCTTCAAGGGCCTTGGCCGCTTGCTGGCCTTTGTGGACCCCGATGCGCTTGAGAAGCCGCCATGCCGTCGCTTCCGTGGCCGACGCGCGGGCGACCTCGCTGTACTCGGCCTTGACCTCGTCCGAGACGCCGATGGCGGTCAGGATGCGCTCTACATCTGCCGCGCTTGCCGCGAGTTTCCCGTTTTCGATCTTGGACAGCTTGGACGGAGACATGAGGGCGCTGCGGGCCACTGCTTTGGCCTCCTTGCCGGAGGTCACCCGCAGGGCCCGCAGCGCAGCCCCGAGTTGCGCTCTGTTCACGCCCCGTACTTGGCCCACCATTCGGTGAACGGCTCGGCGTGGGCGAGTGCCGCGTCACGGTGCCCGACGAATTCTGCCGTTCGTTCCGGCGGTAGAACTTGCGAACCCAGGTACTTTCCCGCGCCGTCGTAGGTCATCACGGCTGCGGACTCGGAGTCGAAGAGCCAGAAGTCAGGCACGTTCTCCAAGGGGTTCGGCCTGTCAGTGATGTCCAGAATGAAGAACTCCTCTCCCCCCGACATGTTCTTCTGGTAACCCCACCCGAGTTCAAACCTGAGATAGTCCGTGAGCGGGCGACGCAGAATGTGAACCCGATAGATCCGTTTCCCTTTACCGGTGTGGGAGCGAAGTTCCTCGACCCAGCCCGCGTTATAGTCGTCCGGCTGTGGTTCCCCCGCCAGGAACGCGTAATAGGCGCCGATGTTCCCGGACTTGCTGTAGTCGTCGAGGGTTTCCAGCCGGAACGCCTCACGCTCGAACGTACCGAAGAGGTCCTGGAGTGTCCTAGATGAGGTCGTCACGGATGGCCTTCTGGATCAGTTCCATCGGGATCTCTACCAGGGTTTCGTGAGCAGGGATCTGTAGCCCGCGGCCGGTCGGAGTCTCGCCCTGAATCAGCAGGGTGCCGCGATCGGTCGCGTAGATCGTCGGACATTCCGTGACATCACACGTGCTGACCAGCTTGGTGACCTTCATAGTCCGGGTTCCCCTCTTCCGTGGTGCCGTCAGTTCCCCGCATCTGGAGCTGATGCTCCCGAGGCCGCGGTGCGCGGGTCAAGCGATCACGCTTGACGGAACGGGAAACCGCGTAACCTGCCCGGAGGCTGGGCCACCTCTCCCGCCGGCCGGGGAGCCTGCCACCAGTGCCGGGCCCACCTGAGCAGACTGCTGGCGATCACGAGCGGCGAGACAGTCACGCTGGAGGTTGTGGGTCAGGTGAGCTTGTAGGTCTCGTGCGGCACCGCGAGGTCCCAGACGGTCTCGAAAGCATCCGCGCACAGCTTCACGACGACCGGATCGTCAGTGAACTCCTCGTCGTCAGGCGCAAGTTCGCCATCGCCGGCGAAGTGGTGGAAGACAACCGAGCTGTCGTCGAAGAGCCAGAAGTCGTTGCCGGGCAGGGCCAGGCCTGATGCGCGACGGCGGGGCAGCCAGCGCACTTGCTCGCCTGCCTCCACGTTGGGGCCGGTCAGGTGGTGCTCGAACCGGATGTAGTCCGACACGGGCTCCGACACGATCCGGGCCCTGCGCACGTCAACCCCTTGGGCCACGAGGTCGGCGACGAGCCGTAGCCATGGCCGACGCAGCGGGTCGCTGTCGGCGGGATCGCGACGGACACCGTTCTGCCAGGCGACGAACCGAGCGTCGGAGCGCATGTACTCGTCGCGCATCTCCAGATGGACGGCGGAACGGGTGCAGCGCCGTAGCCGGTCCTCAAGTTTCGGCACCGCCAACGTTCTTCACCTCCGGGACGAAGTGCATCCTGCGCTTCAGGGGATTACCGCTTCGCGGGCGCCGTGAGTGAGAGGAAGCCCGCCCAAGCAGTGGGCCGGAGCGTGAGGCGGGGGCTGGCCGGGTGCTTGGAGTCGCGGATGTGAACGGCGGTGGGGGTGGTGGCTATCTCGACGCAGTTCGAGGCGTCGGGGCTGTAAGTGGACTTCTGCCAGTGGAGTTCGGACATGATTCCCTCAGACGGTCTGGACGATGCGGTGGATCAGGTCACGTGACTCTGCGGGTTTGAGGGCGTTCGCCTCCATGCGGTCGAGTACGAGACGGTACTTGTCCAACTGGGCCTCGGCGTCCAGGAACTCGCACCCGTGATGGGTGTCCAGCTGAACAGTGTCCAGCTGAGGAACCGGCCCGACCAGATAGTCGACGGACTGTCCTGTGCCAGGAAAGGAGCCCTTGCCGAACGGGATAACCCTCACGGTGACGTGGTCCAGCTCGCTCATGTCCAGGAGGTGCTGGAGCTGAGCGCGCACGGTTGCGGGGCCGCCGTACCCCATGTGCAGAGCGCACTCATGGATCACGGCCGTGTACGGGGGCGGGTCCTCACGGTGGAGGATTCCCTGCCGCTTGATCCGGTGGCTGACGCGGTGCTCGATCTCGTACTGCCGCAGTGCGGGCACCGCCTCCCTGAAGAGGGCGCGGGCGTGGTCGGTGGTCTGGAGCAGGGCGGGGATGTGAATAACCAGGGCAACGCGCAGGGCTGCCGCGTGGTGTTCCAGTTCGGCGAGGTCGATGAGCCCTACCGGCAGATGGTCGCGGTAGCTGTCCCACCAGCCGCGCGTCTGGCGTTGCGCCATCGCGGCAAGTGCGTCCACGAGGCGCGGGTCTCCGCAGTCGTAGGCGCGTGCGAGTGAGCGGACGCGGTCGGCACTGAGGGGGCTGCGCCCTGTCTCGATCATGCTGACCCGACCTTGGTTGACGCCGAGCCTCGCGGCCGCGCCGGTGGCCGTCAGCCCCGCGCGCTCGCGAAGCTTGCGCAGTTCAGCACCTAGGCGCCGTTGTCGCAGGGTGGGCGTGCTGGCGGATGGCAAGGGGCCTCCTCTCCGGCAGCGGCGCGGCGCTCAGGTACCTCACACGAGGTAATCGCTGGTGCACTTCTCGACGTTTACTGAGAAGTATCTCAACGCTGCGCTAGCGTAGCGCCACACAGCCCAACTCCCCGCACCTGTAAGCCAGAAGCGACCTCTGGAGGTCTCCATGCGCACCGTACCGTTCCTAAAGACCGAGCGGGAGTGAGTCCTGTTGCCAGAACCCGTGCTCAGCCGGACGCCCCGAACGGTGTTGGGCATCCTGGTCCCCCGCGTTCGCTCCGCATCCGGTGCGCACGGATCGTGTCCGTGGTCCGGGAATGCGGGGGCGGGTTTCCTCACGCCCCGGGGCGCCCGGTCCGGCCTGGGCGGTCCGATGCCCGCACCCATCGCTCTGGTGGGTGCGGGGCGGTGCCGTCCGTCGCCGGATCGGGTGCCCGAGGGCGCGCCTTCCGATCGCCACCGCGGCGGCATCATGCCGGGTGGTGGCGCGTTTGTTGCTGGTGAGGGGTTTCTGCCAGTGCTGGGCGCCCCACTTTGAGGTGTAGGCCGGGTCGACGGCCACGATGGTGATGCCGAGTTCGGCTGCCATCGACACCAGCCGTGCCCTCAGCTTGGACACGGGCATGCCGGAGATCAGCTTGCGGAACCGCTTCCGTCTGCCGTGCTTCTCCCGGGTCGTCTCCGCCTGGAAGTCCAGATCCTCGATCGCGATACTCAGGCCGTGACGCTTGGCCCAGTGCAGCAGGCAGATCAGTGCGTGCCGTACCTGGGCGTCGCGGTAGGTGGCGGGTCCGTCGAGGTCGAAGAAGAACCGGCGCGGGTCGCCGACGGGGTTGCCGTGTTCGTCCAGGCGCCATGCCGCGAGGTGATCGGCGTTGGTATCGACGCCGATCACCCCGCCGGCACGGGCCTGAGCCAGCGCAACGGTCAGAGTCGGCGGGATGGTCCACGAGGCGGTGATGTACCAGCGGTTCCGGTCGGTGTCGAGGTGGATGCGGTAGGCCACGGCCCGGTTCGTCGCCACACGGTCGGCCCACTGCGCGCTCCGGTGGTGGAAGGCGACGGTGCCGGTGAGGACGTACCGGCCGTGCCGGGCGTTCGCCAGATGTGCCAGCGGCGTGGGGAGCTTGATGCTGACCTCACCGTCCGGCGCGATGCGGATCGTCTCGTTCCCGAACCGCTTCCCGCTCTCCCCGTCGGCCTGGAGGAACCAGCGCGACGCTTCCCACCGCTGGCGCCATGCGGCCTCGGTGAGCTGCGCCTGGTCGAGGTGGTGACGGTTGCGCGCCAGGTGCTTCCCGCCTCGTACCACGCGCACCCGCCCGGCTTCGCGGTCGGCACGCTCGGCGGCGAGCCGGTCTTCCAGAAGGTGCAGGCGACGTGTCTTGGCGAACCACTCCTGCCGGCTCCGGTAGCCGCCCGGCGCCCGCTTGGTGCCCTTCTCACCCACCGGCAACGACAACCGGTGCGCGATCATGCGCACCCCGGCTTCCAGGCCCTGGATGTGGGCGAGTTGCGCACGCCGCGACAGCGCCCACTGATCATGCGTCGCCTTGGTGATACTGCCTGCCCACCGCGAGGAGGACTCCCCGCTCAGAGCGCGCTTGCGCTGCGCCCATGTGTCCGTGGAGTGCTCCAGCCCCTCGGCGCAGCGCTGCTTCAGGTCGCGGGAGGCCAGCGACCCCAGATGCGCGCCGACCAGCCTCAGTACCTCCTCGTCCCTCACGGTGAGGCCCTTGAGCCGGGTACGGATCGCCACCCCGGACGGGCCTAGGACGACGAACGGCGCCGAAAGCCCACGCGGCACACTCACCCCGACCCCCCTTACCCACACCCCGGGCACGCCTGTCACCCACCCAACGACCCCACCCGTGAAAAGGTCACGCATTCGATCCGGGAACTCCCGTTCCCTCCCCGCAAAACGGCGCACGCCGCAACCGGATACTCACTTACGCACGCCAGAACGCGCTCATACGCACTCAACCAGCAACAGCTCGCAACCCCCGCCCCACACCTGGTCGTACGCCCTCCGCCTCCCCCGCGACCCCGCGCGGCACGCGTCGCACGTATGACCGTACGGTCCGTGCTGGACAGCCACGGCAGGCATGAAGTCCTCGACGCCGTCGAGCTGTGACGTCCGAGATGGTCACCAACGCCTACCTGCACACCGACGGCCCCGCCTCGCTCCGCCTGACCGCGCTCGCCGACGGACGTCTGCGTGTCGGGGTCTGGGACAGTCATCCCCGCGTTCCCGCACCCTTTGGACGGTCGCCCCACGACCGCGTGCCGCTCGCTCCGGTGGGCGCCGACGGGGGGCGTGGACTGAGGCTCGTGCAGGAGTACGCCGACTGCTGGGGTGGCGTAGCGCTCGGCGACGGTCCGCTCGACCGTCGTGCCGGGAAGCTGCTCTGGTTCGAGACGGGCAGGTGAGCCTCCCCGGCTCCGTCCGCAGAGGTCAGTCCTCGAAGCCCTCCGCCGCCCTCTTCTCCCGCAGTTCCATGATCGCGCGGCGGCGGGCCAGGCGGTGGGTGCGGCGGATCTGGGCCTCCTGGTAGCGGCGCTTGTCACGCTCGGTCTCCGGGAGGACCGGGGGGACCCGGCGCGGCTTGCCGTCGGCGTCGACGGCCGCGAAGACGAGGTAGGCGGAGCCGACCTGCGTGGGCGGCGCGGACTCGTTCCAGCGTTCGGCCAGGACCCGGACGCCGACCTCCATGGACGTCCGGCCGGTCCAGTTGACCTGTGCCTTGACGTGGACGAGGTCGCCGACGCGGACCGGCTCCAGGAACGCCATCTCGTCCATGGACGCGGTGACGGCCGGCCCGCCGGAGTGCCGCCCGGCCACGGCACCCGCCGCGTCGTCCACCAGCTTCATGATCACGCCGCCGTGCACGGTCCCCAGAAGGTTCGTGTCGTTGTGGGTCATGATGTGGCTGAGGGTGGTGCGGGACGCCGAAGTCGGCTTGCCCGGGATATCCGGAGTGCCGGAATCCGCAGCTGGGGCCTGGTCTGTCATGGCCCCTACCTTATGCCGAGGCGGCATGAGGGGGTTTTGTGTCAGCTTCGCCACAGCCGTGCTCTGATTTTCCGACGACTCTTGTATGGCGTACTACGGGGACCTGCACACTGGGGCGCATGAACAATTGGCCCGAGGGATGGTCCGACGACAACCGCGGCAGCCGGTACGGACGCGGAAGCGCGAGCGCGCAGCCCGAGAGCGCCCGTGTCATGCGGCAGGTCCGCCGCGGCCCGGCGCCGTCGCCCGGGCAGGCCGGATACGGCGGTGCCCCGCCGTACAGCGGCGGAGTACCGCAGCAGCCGTCCTACGTGGACGGCCAGGGCTACGACGCCCCGCCCGGCGCCTACGACAGCGGCTACAACACCGGTCAGGTCTACGGCTCCCCCGGCGGGAGAGGCCCCGGCGGACCGGGCGGCGGCACGTACGAGCCGCGTCCCGCGCCGAACTGGCGCCGCCGTATCAAGGTGACGGCCATCACGCTCGCGACGGTGCTGGTCGTGACGAGCGTCGCCACGTACTTCTGGGCCGACTCCAAGCTCAACCGCGACGTCGACCTGTCGAAGGTCATCGAGCGGCCGGAGGCGGGCGAGGGCACGAACTACCTGATCGTCGGCTCCGACAGCCGCGCGGGCATGTCGGCCGAGGAGAAGAAGAAGCTGCACACCGGGTCCGCCGAGGGCAAGCGCACGGACTCGATGATGATCCTGCACACCGGCAGCAACGGCCCGACGCTGATCTCGCTGCCGCGTGACTCGAACGTCACGATCCCGTCGTACAAGGGCTCGGACTCCGGCAAGCTCTACCCGGCCACGGGCCGCCAGGTGAAGCTGAACGCGGCGTACGCGGAGGACGGCCCGGAGTTGCTGGTCCGTACCGTCGAGGCCAACACGGGCCTGCACATCGACCACTACGTGGAGATCGGCTTCGGCGGCTTCGCGAACATCGTGGACGCGGTGGGCGGGGTCGAGATGGACATCCCGCGGGACATCAAGGACACCAAGTCGGGCGCGGACCTCAAGAAGGGCAAGCAGACCCTCAACGGCGAGCAGGCCCTCGCGTTCGTCCGCACCCGCTACGCGCTGGGATCCGACCTGGACCGTACGAAGAACCAGCAGAAGTTCCTCTCGGCCCTGGCCAACCAGGTCGCCACCCCGAGCACGATCATGAACCCGTTCAAGCTGTACCCGACGATGGGCGCGGGTCTGGACTCCCTCGTGGTCGACAAGGACATGGGCCTGTTCGACCTGGCGTCCATGTTCTGGGCGATGAAGGGCGTCAGCGGCGGCGAGGGCAAGTCGATGAACATGCCGATCGCGGGCAACGCCGCGAACGGCAACCTCCAGTGGGACACCGCGAAGGTGAAGACGCTGGTGAACGAGTTGAAGAACGACGAGAAGGTCACCGTCTCGGGCAACTGAGCGCGACGGCGGAAAGGGGGCACCCGGGCGGGTGCCCCCTTTTCTGTGAGGCGGTCCTCACATCGTGACGGCCGACATCTTGCGGCACATCTCGGCGCAGGTGCGACACGCCTCGGCGCAGCGCATCATCTGGGCGTCGTCCGGCATGGACATACACGCCTCGGCGCACATGTCACAGGCCCGGGCGCACATCGCGCACATCTCGGCCGAGAGCGGCGAGCGGCGCATCATCATGTCGGCACACAGGCGGGTCATCTCGGCACAGTCCATGACCGCGCGCATGACCTGCATCTGGGCCTGGCCGCCCATCTGCATGCAGGAGCTCATGGTCTCCTCGCACACGGTGTGGCAGGACATGCAGGCCTGGACGCAGTCCTGCATCTCCTTGCTCATCGGGGTGGCGGTGGCGGGCTGCTGGGTCATGATTCCTCCCGGGGACGGCGGGGGCCGGGGGTCGGTCCCCGTGCCCTTCCGTCCTACGCCTGTACGGCGCCGCCCGCCACGGGGCGGAACCAACCAATCCGCCAAGCGTGCGTCACGGTCTGTCGTCCCCCCGGGTCCGCCCCCTCACCTGCACGCCACCTCGTCCCCCCGCACCACCCCGAACTCGCCCTGCCCCGGATCCTCGGCCCGTACCTTGCGTACGCGCTCGAAGTCCGTGCCGGCGATCACCTTCAGGGTCGCGCCCAGGCCCTTGACCTGGCGGAGTTCGCTGCCCGGCAGGGCCGTCGCGAGGGACTTGGCCGAGCGGTCCCAGCGGGGGTCGTAGGCGACGATCGTGCGCCGCACGTCGCGGGTGGCGGCGTTCACCGGGGCCCGTGTCGTACGGAAGCCCGTCGACGCGAGCGCCGCGTCCACCCGGCGGCCGAGCCCGGGCGTGCGCGTGCCGTTCTCCACCTGGACGCGGATCTGCTGCGGGGCCACCGACACGATGCGGGCCGCGTCGCGCGGCCGGTGCACGGACAGCGGCTGGTCCTCGCGCAGGGCGTGGAAGAGGCGCTCCGCCTTCACGGGGTCCCACTTCAGCGTCGAGCCGACGCCCTTCACGGCGTATCCCATCCGCCCGATCGGGACGGTGGTGAACTCGGAGGAGGAGGGGGAGAAGTTCCGCATGGCCCGGCCCAGGTCCAGCATCTCGTCCGTGCCGAAGCCCTTGTCGGCCCGCACCGAGCCGAGCACCGCCCGGGTCACGTCCCGGAACTTCATCGGGTTCAGCAGGACCCCGGAGGAGGTGACGCGCTCCACGAGCGCCGCCAGGAAGCGCTGCTGCCGCTTCATCCGGCCCAGGTCGGACGCCCCGTCGATGTGGCGGGCGCGCACATACTGGAGCGCCTGCCCGCCCGCGAGGGTGTGCCGGCCGGCCGGGAGGTTTAGGCCGGTGTAGTTGTCCTTCAGGGGGTCGGCCGTGCAGATCTGAACACCGCCGACGACGTCCACGGTCTTCATGAAGCTGGTGAAGTCGACCTCCAGGTAGTGGTCGATCTTCACCTTGGTCATGCTCTCGACCGTCCGCACGGTCAGCTGCGGCCCGCCCTCCGCGTACGCGGCGTTCAGCTTGATCGGGTGGCCGCCGTGCCGCTTGCCCGTCGTGCGGTCGACGTGCGGGGGAATCACGGCGTACGAGTCGCGCGGCAGGCTCACCACGCTCGCCCGCTCCCGGTCCTCCGAGATGTGCACGATCATGATCGTGTCGGTGCAGCGGCAGGGCGCCCCGCCCAGCCGGTACTTCCGCCGCTCCGCCTTGCTGATCTTCTCGCGGCCGTCGGTGCCGACCAGCAGGACGTTCATGCCGTGGCCCGCCTGGGGCCGGTTCTTCATGTCCTTGAAGGCGTCGACCCGGGCGATGTCCGCGTCCAGGCTGGTCACGACCGCGTGCCCGATCCCGGCGGAGGCGAGGACCACCACGGACAGCGTGGTGACCGCCCGCATGCCCCAGCGCGGCCTGCGGCGCCGTGCTTGGGGTGCGGGCCGGCGCGGAGCGCGGCGGGGGGCGGGCGGCTGCGGGCGGCGCTGGGGGGCGGCGGTGGACCGAGGGGACCGCGGCGGCGTGGGCATGGGGACACCTCCGGACGACGGCCGTACGTGGGATCCGTGAAACCGTAGGCCGATACGATCTGCGGCCCGCGGTACCGCCCCCGCGGCGCGCACCGGTGTCCCCCGTTCGCGGTAACGTGAGCCCCCTATGAACGCCAATCCCGACGTGCGGCTCCCCGCCGTTTCCGTGATCATGCCCGTCCTCAATGAGGAACGGCATCTGCGGGGAGCAGTCCAAGCGATCCTCGCGCAGGAGTACGCCGGCGAGATGGAGGTCGTGATCGCCCTCGGTCCGTCCACGGACCGCACGGACGAGATCGCCGCCGAGCTCGTGGCCGAAGACCCGCGTGTGCACACCGTCCCGAACCCGACCGGCCGTACGCCCGCGGCGCTGAACGCCGCGATCAACGCCTCCCGGCACCCGATCGTGGTCCGCGTCGACGGCCACGGCATGCTCTCGCCGAACTACATCGCCACCGCCGTACGGCTCCTGGAGGAGACCGGCGCGCAGAACGTCGGCGGCATCATGCACGCCGAGGGCGAGAACGACTGGGAGCACGCCGTCGCCGCCGCGATGACCTCGAAGATCGGTGTGGGCAACGCCGCCTTCCACACGGGCGGGCAGGCGGGCCCGGCCGAGACCGTCTACCTCGGTGTGTTCCGGCGCGAGGCGCTGGAGCAGCAGGGCGGCTACAACGTGGAGTTCATCCGAGCCCAGGACTGGGAGCTGAACTTCCGGATCAGGGAGGCCGGGGGCCTCATCTGGTTCTCGCCCGAGCTGAAGGTGTCGTACCGGCCGCGGCCGAGCGTGCAGGCGCTGGCCAAGCAGTACAAGGACTACGGCCGCTGGCGGCACGTCGTCGCCCGCTACCACGAGGGCTCCATCAACCTGCGCTACCTCGCCCCGCCGACCGCCGTGTGCGCGATCGCGGCCGGGATCCTGGTGGGCGCGCTGTTGACGCCGTGGGGTTTCGTGGTGCCCGGCGGTTATCTCGCGGCGATCCTGCTCGGCTCGATCCCGGCGGGCAAGGGGCTGCCGCTGAAGGCGCGGCTCCAGATCCCCGTGGCGCTGGCCACGATGCACATGTCGTGGGGCTGGGGCTTCCTGACGAGTCCGCGGTCGCTGGCGAAGAAGGTCATCGCGTCCCGGCGTCCGGCGGTCCGCGCGGACGCCGACGCGGCCACCGGCTGACGTACGCCGCACGCGTACGGGCCCCTCCCGCTGCGGGAGGGGCCCGTTTGCGTCACCAGGTGAAGCCCGGGTTCACGTGCATGCAGGCCTTGTCGTCCGCGCCGTTGAGCGCCTCGGCCGACTTCGGGGTCTCGTCGTTCCGCTGCGGCGCCTTGTAGTCCGTGCCGGTACGCCAGTCCGCGCCGACGACGAGGGTGACGCCGGAGACGTCGGTCGACCGCTGCACCGAACTCAGCGGGATTCTCAGGGCCTCGGCGACGCGCTGGGCGTCGCCCTCCAGGTCGGCGCTCGGGTAGCGGACGAGGGTCCGGTCCTCGCTCCACGAGCCGTCGGTGTCGGCGACGGCCTGCGTGAAACCCTCCTCCTTCAGCAGCCCGGCCACCGTGCTCGCGCGCCCGCCCGCCGGGGCCAGGGTGTCGGTGCGGGTGCCGTTGCGGACCTGGACGGCGATCTCGTCGTCGGCCGCGGCCGGGTCGGCGGAGGCCTTCTCCCCGGTCTTCTTCTTCGTCCGGTCCTTGCCGTCCAGCGCGATGTCCTCCCGCACCAGCCGGAACAGCTGCTCGGCGTCCTCCGTGGGCTCCACGCGGGCGCCCACGTACCGGTTGGGCATCGTGGTCATGGTGATGCGCTCCGGCTCCACCTTGCGCAGCTCGTCGCTGAGGTCGTAGAGCTTCTTGACGGTGTCCAGGCCCGGGTCGACGGTCAATGCCCGGGTGGCCTCCTCGGCGAGTCTGCGCAGCTGGTTCGGGCTGCTCAGGGTGGCGTTGTCGCGCAGCTGGCGGACCATCGCGTTCATGTACATGTGCTGGGCCTTGGCGCGGGCGAGGTCGCTGCCGTCCTCGAAGCCGTAGCGCGTGCGCAGCCACTGGAGGGCCTGTTCGCCCTGGATGTACGAGGTGCCCTTCTCCAGTTTCAGGCCCGAGCCCTTGCCGTCGGAGGTGCGGGAGTGGATGTTGGCGTCGACGCACACGGGGACGCCGCCGACGGCGTCGGCCATGGACACGACTCCGGCGAAGTCGACCATGACGAAGTGGTCGATGTGGATGCCGGTGAGCTCCTGCCAGGTGGCCACGGTGCAGCCGGGACCGCCGTGTCCGAGGCTCTGGTTGGTCATCGTCCGGCCCTGGGTCGCCGGGTACACCTTGCCGTCGTCCGGGTCGGTGCACTTGGGGATCTTCACCAGGGTGTCGCGGGGCATGCTGATGACGGACATGTTGGTGCGGTCGGCGGACAGGTGCAGCAGCATCTGCACGTCCGCGAGGGGTGGGCCGCCGAAGGTCTCGCGGGCGCCGCCGAGTTTCTGGTTCTCCTCGGTGTCGCGGGCGTCGGAGCCGATGAGCAGGATGTTCAGCGGTGTCTGGCCGGCGGCGTTCGGCGTCGGGGCGGCGACCTTGTTGTCGCCGAGGTTCAGGGCGTCCTTCTTGATGTTGCCGTTCAGGTGCCGGTAGTAGAGGTAGCCCGTCCCGGCGGTGCCGAGTATCAGGACGGCGAGCACGACGGCGGACCACTTCAACGCCCGCCGCCTGCGCCGGGGCCGGCTCCCACACCGCCGACCGCCTCCGTCGCCCGCACCACCGGCCACACCGCCGCCGCCCGACGGCTTCGCGTTCCCTGCGGGTGTGTCGTCGCCGGGTGACTTCGCGTTCTCCGCCGGTGTGCCGTCGCCGCCCGACGACTTCTCGTTCCCCGCCGGTGTGCCGTCGCCGTCTGACGCCTGCGCGTTACCCGCCGCCGATGTGCCCTCGCCGACCGACCGCTCCGCACCCGCCGTCGGCGTGCCCTCGCCGTCAGGCGCCCCCGTGCCCGTCGACGTCTCCTCGCCCGGGACCGGTTCGTGGCGGACGCCCTGTCGCGTTCCGTCCTCCCGCACACCGCTCTGCGTCACTTCCCCGGTCCTCCCCGCCCCCCGGCGCATGCAGCAGGCCCGCCCTGCCTCCTGTTAGACGCACGACGGGCCTGTCAGTTGCCCTCAGCGGGTCAACTCGCGCACTTGACCTTGTCGGCCGTGGACTTCTCCACGTCCGGCGCGGCGACCGGGGCGTTGAGCTTCACGCCGGCGCCCTTGAAGTCCCTGCCGAGGGTCAGGGTCATCGTGGGCAGCCCCTGGGCGTTGGTCACGCTCTCGCCGGGCTTCAGCGCGGACCCGGACAGCCCCATGATGTCGGCGAGGCGGCGGGCCTGGTCGGCCTGGCCGGGGGCGTACTCGAGGGTCGTCCTCGCCAGCGCGGCGGGCGCGTTGCCGCCGTTCTCGGACTTGGTCACGCCCTCCTCGACCTGGAGGTACTGGAGGGTCTTCTGCGCGCTGCCGGCGACGGCACCGCCGTTGAGGATCCGCACCCGCACCTCGGAGGCCGGGGCCTTGGTGCCCTTGAGCCGGGCGGCCTCGGCGTCCTTCTCCTTCTGCTGCTGCTTCTTGACCTCGGTGAACGAGACGTCGTTCTTGATCATGTCGAACACCTGGGGAGCCTTCGCCTCGTTGAGGACGACCGTCGCCTTCACCGTCTCCGCGGGGTTGTCCTTCACCGGGACCGTCGTGAACGTGATGTTCTTCGTCGGCACCTTCTTCAGCTCCAGCGCGATGTCCTTGAGCGTGCCGACGCTGCCGATGGCCTGGTCCACCGTCAGGGCCTTCGTGGCGGCCTCGGCCAGCTTCAGCAGCTTGGAGGGGCTGGTGAGGGTGTCGCTGGAGGACATTTTGCGCATCAGCGAGCCCAGGAACTGCTGTTGCACCTTGATCCGGTCGAGGTCGCCGCTGTTGCCGAAGCTCTTGCGGGTGCGGACGAACGCGAGGGCCTGCTCGCCCTCGACCGTCGACTCGCCCGCGGGCAGGACGAGTTTGGACTCCTTGTCGTTGACCGGCTTCTCCACACAGACGTCGACCCCGTCCACCGCCGTGGTCAGGGTCTTCACCGCGTTGAAGTCGGCCATCATGAAGTGGTCGACGTCGATGCCGGTGTTCTCCTTCACCGTGCGCATCGTGCAGCCCGGGTCCCGGCCGCCCTCGCCCAGGCTCCGGTTGAAGCGGACGCCCCGCAGCCCCGGGACGACCTTCTCCGAGCCGTCCTCCAGCTTCGTCGGGCAGTCGGGGATGTTCACGATCAGGTCGCGGGGGATGCTGAGCGCGGTCGCGTTGGAGCGGTCCTCGGCGACGTGCAGCAGGATCGTGGTGTCGGCGTGCCCGGTGCTGCCCTTGTCGCCGTAGCCCTCGTTGCCCTCACCGGTGCGCTTGTCCGTGCCGATGATGAGGATGCTGAAGGCCTCGTCCTTGCTGAAGTTGCCGGCACCCGCGCTGCCGACGTCGGTGGTCGTGACGTTGCCCTCCAGGTGCTGGAGGTAGAAGTAGCCGGCCGCGCCGACCCCGACCAGCACGAACGCCATCGTGCCGCCGGTCCACACCAGGACTTTCTTCGCCTTCTTCGGCTTCTGCTGCACCGGACGGCGCCCACCGCGCCGTCCCGGCGGCGGCTCCTCGGGAGCGCCGCGCCGCCTGCGCTGCGGCGGAACGTCGGTGCGGGTCGCGCCCCCACGGGGAGCCGCCGTACGCGAAGTCGCCGTACGCGGAGTCGCCGTGCGGGGAGTCGCCGCGCGAGGAGCCGTCCGGCCGCCCGCCGTTCCGCGTGCCCCGGGGCCCGGCGACTGCGGTGCGGAAGGGGCCAGTCGCAGTTCGTATTCGCCGGTGTTCGGATTGAGTACCCACTGGTCTGCGGGGTCGATCTGTTCCCCCCGGCCACGGCGTTGCGCGTCCACGGTTGTCCGATTCCTCCGTCGGGGCACGCGGCGCCCTCTTCCCCCGGAGGGCGCACGGGTACTTGGTCATCACAGAAGCACTGGATCGCTCACACTATCCGCCCAGTTGAACGCCGGTGTGCGCTGAATGACAAATTCAACGTCCCTACATGTGGGCAATCCATCCCAATCCAGCGGACGAAAGTTCGACGGCCTCGTGTGCGATTGCGTCCCGGCCGCTACCAGCGGTACGGCCCGTACACGTCCATGCACGGACCGGCGTCGGAACCGTTGAGCGCGTCCGCATCGCCGGGCAGGGCACCGGAGTTGGGCGCGGGCTGCTTCGGATACGCCGTCCCCGTACGCCAGTCGGCACCCACGTCGACCGTGACGCCGGAGACGTCCGTCGACCGCTGCACCGAACTCCCGGGAATCCCCAGCGACTTGGCGACCCGCCGGGCATCGCCCTCCAGCTCGGCGCTCGGGTAGCGCACGACGGTCCGCTCCTCGGACAGCGCGCCCGAGGTGTCCGCGGCGGCCTTCGTGAAGCCCTTCCCGACGAGCGACTGCGCGACGGCCCCCGCCCGGCCGCCGACCGGTCCGAGGGTGCCGGAGCGTGTGGCGTTCCGCACCAGGACGCCGATCTCGCCGTCTGCCGCGGCCGGGTCCTGGGAGGCATTCCCGGCCTTCGGCTTCGGCTTCGGGCCCGGCTTCCTGCCCCGCCCGTCGAAGGGCACGTCGTCGCGGATCATGGACCACACCCGGTCGGCGTCGGCACCGGCCGGCACCAGGTGGTTGGCGTCCTGCGGGTCCTGGGCCGTGGGCAGCGTCGTCATGGTGATGCGGTCCGTCGGGACCGTCCGCAGCTGCGTCCCCAGGTCGTACAGCTTCTTCACCGTGCCGATCTCCTCGGACACGTGCAGCGACTTCGTGGCCGCCTCCGCCAGGTCCGTCAGCCGGCCGGTGTCCGTGAAGACGTTCTGCGCCTTCAGCGTGCGGATCATCGCGTTCATGTACATGTGCTGCGCCCTGGCCCGCAGCGGGTCGCTGCCCCAGGCATGGCGGGTGCGCAGCCACTGGAGCGCCTGCTCGCCCTGGATCTTCTTCCGGCCGGCCGTCAGCTTCAGGCCGGAGCCACCGGGCACCCCGGGCAGCGACCGGTCCCACACGTTCTGCCGTACGCAGACCTCGACCCCGCCGACGGCGTCCGCCATCCGCACCACGCCCGCGAAGTCGATCGTCATCCAGTGGTCGATGTATGCCCCGGTGAGGTTCTCCCAGGTCGCCAGCGTGCAGCCCGCCCCGCCACGGGCCAGCGAGGTGTTGATGATCGCGTTGACCGGCGGGTACGTCTTCCCGGTCGCCGGGTCGGTGCACTCGGGTATGTCGACCCGGGTGTCGCGCGGCACGGTCACCACCGAGGCGCTCCTGCGGTCCGCGGCCAGGTGGATGAGCATCTGCACGTCGCCCAGCGGCGGATTGCCCCGGCTGTCCCGGCCGCCGCCCAGCTTCACGTTCTCGTCCGAGGCGCGGCTGTCGGAGCCGATCAGCAGGATGTTCAGAGGCGTCTGCCCGGCCGCGTTCGGCTCCGCCTTCGTCGCCCGGGAGTCGCCGCTGCTGCGCCGGCCCTTGTTGATGTTGCCGTTCAGGTGCTCGTAGTAGAGGTAGCCGGCACCCGCGGTCACGAGGACCAGCAGGGAGAGGGCCGTCGCCGACCAGCGCAGGACACGGCGCCCGCGACCGGGCCGGCCTCCGGAGCCGCCCGGGCCGCCGGACCCGCCCGTACCGCCGGACCCGCCCGGACCATCGCCGTCCGGGCCGGGCGCCCGGTCGTGGCGGCCCGGGTCCTGGACCGGCACGCGCGGCCGGGCACCCGGCTTGGTGCCCTCGCCGTACACACCGCTGCTCCGCGCCATCTCTCCCGCTCCCCACCCCGCGCGCGTCCCGCACGTCGTCGGACATGGCCTGCCGTACGCCCTGTGAGACGTACGGCAGGTCCGTCAGGTCACTGGGCGCACTCGACCTTGTCCGCCGTGGACTTCTGGACACCCTCCGGCGCCTTCGACGGAGCGGTGAGGGAGACGCCCGCGCCCTTGAAGTCCTTGCCGAGGGTCAGGGTCATCGTGGGCAGCCCCTGGGCGTTGGTCACGCTCTCGCCGGGCTTCATCGCGGACCCGGACAGCCCCATGAGGTCGGCGAGGCGGCGGGCCTGGTCGGCCTGGTCGGGGGCGTACTCAAGGGTCGTCTTGGCCAGCTCGGCGGGGGCGTTGCCGCCGTTCTCCGACTTGGTCACGCCCTCCTCGTTCTGGAGCCAGCTGAGCGTCTCCTGCGCGCTGCCGGCGACGGCACCGCCGTTGAGGATCCGCACCCGCACCTCGGAGGCCGGGGCCTTGGTGCCCTTCAGCCGGGCGGCGACCGCGGCCGCCTCCTTCTTCTTCTGCTCCTTCACCGCGGTGAACGAGACGTCGTTCCTGATCATGTCGAAGACCTGCGGGGCCGTCGACTCGTTGAGGACGACCGTGGCCTTCACCTTCTCCGCCGGGTTGTCGATCACCGGCACGGTGGTGAAGGTCAGGTTCTTGGTGTTGAGCTTGCCCAGCTCCAGACCGAGGTCCTTCAGCTTGCTGATGCTGTCCAGCTGCGAGTCGACGGTCAGCGCCTTGGTGCCCGCCTCGGCCAGCTTCAGCATCTTGGAGGGGCTGGTCAGCGTGTCGTTGGACTTCAGCTTGCGCATCAGCGCGCTCAGGAACTGCTGCTGCAGCCCGATCCGGCTCAGGTCCCCGCCGAAGCCCACGGCGTGCCGGGTGCGCACGAACGCCAGCGCCTGCTCGCCCGCGATGGTGTGCGTGCCCTTGGACAGCTTCAGCTTGGAGTCCGGGTCGTCGATGTCCTTGCCCAGACAGACCTCGACCCCGCCGACCGCGCTGGTCAGCGTCTTGACCGCGTTGAAGTCGGCGACCATGAAGTTGTCCGGCTTGACCCCGGTCAGCTCGGTCACGGTCCGCATCGTGCAGCTGGGCGTACGGCCGTCCTGGCCGAGGCTGGTGTTGAAGCGGACGTCCTGCGTGCCGGGGATGATCTTCTGGGACCCGTCCTCCTGCGTGGTCGGGCAGTCCGGCACGTCGACGATCAGGTCACGCGGGATGCTCAGCGCGGTCGCGTTCGAACGGTCCTTGGAGACGTGCAGCAGGATCGTGGTGTCGGCGTGTCCGACACTGCCCGTGTCGCCGTAGCTCTCGTTGCCCGCCCCGGTGCGCTTGTCGGTGCCGATCAGCAGGATGTTGATCGCCTTGTCCTTCTGGAAGCCACCGGTGCTCGCGCCGTCGTCGGAGACGGACGCGATGTTGTTGTTCAGGTGCTCGATGTAGAAGTACGCGGCGCCCGCACCGGCGACCAGCACGAACGCCATCGCGCCGCCGGTCCACAGCAGCGCCTTCCGCCCCTTCGAGGCCCTCGCGGCCTTCTTGGCCGGTCGCCGCCCGCGCCGCCCCGCCTGCGGCTCCTCCGGCGCCCCGCGGCGCCTGCGCGGCGGCGGCACCGCACGGCCGGGCGTCTCGGGCCGGGAGCGGCCGGGCGCCCGCGTACGGGCGCGGGCCGGCGGGTCCCCGTCCGCGGCGGGAGGCCTGCGCGGCCCGGGAACGCCCGACTGCGGTGGGGAAGGGGGCAGTCGCAGTTCGTATTCGCCGGTGTTCGGGTTGAGCACCCACTGGTCTGCGGGATCGACGTCGTCCGCCCGCCCACGGCCTTGCGCGTCCACGGTTGCCTGTTTCCTCCGTCGGGGCACGCGGCGCCTTCCCCTCCAAGGCGCTCGGGTCTCTGTCACACAGTGCGCGACCTCAGGACCGTCCTCAGGGCCGGGCGCACCGGATCGCTCACACTAACCGCCCAGTTCAGTGCCGAGCGACGACGGTGACAAATTCCACGTCCCTACACCTGGGCAATTCGCCCATTTCCCAGATGAAGAGTTCGTTGCCTTGGAGTTACCTTGGCGTCCGCTTTACTCACAGGTGTCCTCGGCTGCCGTGTTCCCCCGGAACGTCGGTGGAGGAGAAACGGTGACGACGGGCTCTTCGAACAGTCCCGGATGCGAATCCCCGTACGACCCGTCACGCGAATCGGCAGGCCTCAACGGAGCGGAACCACGCGGTACGTTTCCTGTCACGACCACCGGTGTGTCCGTGCGCAGCCGTTCGAACAACTGCTCCGCCTCGGGCTCCACGAGTTGGTCGCGATTGGCGTCGTATGCGTACGACTCCCGGGGGACGGTCAGGAATTGCACTTGTTCCATGGGGATGTCACGCAGCCCGCGCACGAGTTCGTACAAACCGCGCAGGCTCGCCAGATCCGGGTCGGTTGTGAGAGAGGACGTGGCGGCGTCCAGCACCGGATACAGCTTCGCCGGATTCAGCAGGACGTCATTGCTGCGCACCTTGTTGACGAGCGCTCCGAGGAATCGTTGCTGCCGTTCCATCCGCTCCGTGTCGCTGCCGTCGCCCAGGGACTTGCGGGCGCGGACGTAGCCGAGGGCCTGCTCGCCGTCGAGCTTCACCCGCCCGGCGGGCAGTTTCAGCTTGGCGGCCCGGTCGTCGATCGGCTCCCGCAGGCACACCTCGACGCCGTCGACCGCGTCGACCATCTCCTTGAAGCCGTGGAAGTCCACGACGACGTGGTGGTCGACGCGGATGTCGGTGAGCTTCTCCACGGTCCGGATGGTGCAGGCCGACCCGCCCACCTGGAACGCCTGGTTGAACGGGGCGAACCTCGGCGCGCTGCGGGAGCCGTCCGGGCGCCGGCAGCCCGGCAGGTCCAGCATCAGGTCCCGGGGCAGGGAGACGGCCGTGGCGCTGTCCCGGCCCGCGGACAGGTGCAGCAGGATCGTGGTGTCCGACCGCTCGGTCCCGGAGTCCCGGCCGTAGCGGGCGTTGTCGTCGCCCTCACGCGAGTCCGAGCCGATCAGCAGGATGTTCCGCGCGTCCTTGACCAGCGAGGTGGGCCGCTCCTTCTCGTAGCGCGCGAGCTCGGCGGCGGCCGCCTCGTCGGGCGTGATGTTCCCGCTGAGCTTGGCGTAGACGGCCCATCCGGCTCCCGCGGCCGCCACGAGGAAGCCGGCGGCCCCGAACGCCGAGCACCGCACCCACCGCCGCCGACGCCGCAGCACCAGCCCCCGCCCACTGGCCGAGGCCCCCGACCCAACCCTGCCACCCACGACAGCAACCACCCCTCCTGACGTAGGAAAGCCCCGCACGCACTGCTCCTACGACCATGGCGTGGATGGGGGGCGGGGGGTGGGTGGGGGTGGGCTGAATGGGGGGTAGCTGCCCGAGCTGCGGGCAAACGCCCTACCGGGCAATAGCAGTAACCCGCTCGCTCTCCACCCGCTGGTCCAGCACCCCGTCCGCGGCCCGCTCAAGGTTCCGGCACAGCACCACAGAACCCCCGGTGGCCAACGGCCCGTACAACCCCGCGTTCAACCCCTCCCACGTGTCGTACGGCAACCCCGACAGGATCCGCGACCCGGGCCCGGTCAGCCCCAGCCCCGTCGCCTCGGCCCGCGCCCGCTCGACCACCTCGGCCCCGCTGAACTCCCGCCCCGCCACGATCAGCGCGGGCGCCTCCGGATCCACCGGCGCGTACGGCACGAACCGGTCCCCCTGCCCGGGCACCTCCACCGCGTAGTCGACGAACCCCTCGGGCGGCTGCGGGAACCGCCCCCCGAGCGGCCGCAGCGCCAACGCGACCCGCGCCCCGGAACACGCCCGAGCCGCCTCCAGCCCGTCCGGCCCGCTCACCACGACATCGGCGGCCCGCGCATCCCCCGCCACGTCCGCGACGACCCCCACCGACGCACACGCCAGCAGCCACACCGCCGTCTGCCAGTGCGCGGGCAGCAGCAGGGCCACCCGGTCGCCGGGCTCGACGGACAACTCGTCCTGGAGCAGGTTCGCGGTCTTGGCCACCCAATTGGCGAAGGTGGCCACGGACAGTTCGACCCGTTCGCCCGTGGCGTCGTCGTAGAAGGTCACCAGGGGACGTCCCGGATCCGCGGCCAGCGCGGAACCCAGCAGGTCGGCAGGGGTGCGATCGGTGGCGTTCACCCGCGCAAGCGTACGCGGCACACCGGCCTCCGCCCAACGGCCCGGCCACCGCACCACCACCCCTCCACCACCGGTTCGGCCGAACCCCGACCGACAGTCCGTCAACTCCCAAATGGACAGGCTTATAGGGTTATGTCCAAGATCAGGGGCATGCGTGGATTCCTTGCTTCCTCGATCGGTGTCACCTGCGCGGCCGCTCTGGCCCTCCCTCTCACCCCGCCCGCCCTCGCGGCGCCGGCGAAACCGGTGCCGACCACGGAAGCCGCCACGGCAGCGAGACCCGCGCCCCATGCGGGGACACCGACCACGACCGTGACCGACCAGCGCGCGACCGAGCCGTACGCACCCGGCAGCACCCAGTCCCTCCCCCTCCAACCCCTCACCCGCGACCGCGCCACCCCCACCGGCCCCGCCGAACAGGGCCTGCCCCGCCGGGCCGTACGCCACTTCTCCCTCGTCGGCGTCGTCTGGGACGACCCCGGAGCCGAACTGCACGGCCGCGTCCAGGTCCGCACCCGCGCCGCCGGCAGCGGCGCCTGGTCGGGCTGGCAGGACGTCGAGACGCACCACGCCGACCACGCGGCCGACCCGGACACCCCCGAGAGCACCTCGGGCCGCGTCCGCGGCGCCACGGCACCGCTGTGGGTGGGCGACTCCGACGGCGTGGAACTCCGGGTCCGCGCAGAGCCCCGCAGCGCGGAGGCCGACCCCGGGCAGCACCGCGCGGACACCCGCGACCTGTCCGCCGCGCCGCCGCTCCCCTCCGGCCTCCGCCTCGAACTCGTCGACCCCGGCGAGGGCGACGCGCCTCCCGGCACCGCCGCGGACGGCCCCCGCACCGGCGGCCTGACCACCGAGACCACCGCCGCCGCCGAGGCCTCCGCCGTCAACGCGAACCTCGCACCGCTGGGCGCCACCGAGATCGCGGCACTGAACCGCGCGGAGACCGAGCGGGAGTTCTTCGCCCTGAACGGCGGCGAACTGGCGGGGCAGCAGCCGGGGCAGCAGCAGGCGGGGCCGTACATCGGCCCGCGTCCGCGCATCACCACGCGTCGCGGCTGGGGTGCGGACGAGGGGCTGCGCGAGCGCGGCTTCCGGTACACGAAGAAGGTCCGGGCGGCTTTCGTGCACCACACGGCCAGCGGCAACAACTACCGCTGTTCGCAGGTCCCGTCACTCATCCGCAGTATCTACCGCTACCACGTCGAGAGCATGGGCTGGCGGGACATCGGCTACAACTTCCTCATCGACAAGTGCGGAAAGATCTACGAGGGCCGCGCAGGCGGCGTGGCGAGGCCGGTCCTCGGCGCGCACACCCTGGGTTTCAACAACAACAGCATGGGGATCGCCGTCCTCGGGTCGTACGGCGCCACGAAGCCGTCGAAGGCCGCGGTCAGGGCCGTCGCCCGGCTGACCGCGTGGAAGCTGGGGCTGTACCGGATGAATCCGAAGGGAAAAACTTACCTGAAGTCTGCTGGTGGCAATCTCTACCGAAAAGGTAAGAAGGTACGACTGAACGTGATCTCCGGGCACCGGGACGGCTTCAAGACGGAGTGCCCCGGACGCAAGCTCTACGGCAAGCTCGGCTCGGCCCGCTCCAAGGCGGCCCGCTACCAGGGCCGTTGAGTACACGTTCACTGCCGTCGGGGGGCATGCGGGGGTATGGGGGCGGAATGCCGCACGGCCAGCGAAGGCGCCACGGAACGGTCTGCATACACTGACCGGCCGAAAGACAGTTCGGCCGGTCCCGGCAGGAAGCAGAGACGACACGTGACAGAAGCGATCCTCCTGGTCGGCGGCAAGGGCACCCGGCTGCGCCCGCTCACGGTGCACACGCCCAAGCCCATGGTTCCGGCGGCCGGGGTGCCCTTCCTCACGCACCAGCTGGCGAGAGCGAGAGCGGCGGGTGTCGAGCACATCGTCCTGGCCACGTCCTATCTGGCCGAGGTCTTCGAGCCGTACTTCGGGGACGGGTCCGCGCTGGGCCTCCACCTGGAGTACGTGACGGAGGAGGAGCCGCTCGGCACCGGCGGCGCCATCCGCAACGTGGCCTCCCGGCTGCACTCGGGTCCCGACGACCCCGTCCTGATCTTCAACGGCGACATCCTGACGGGCCTCGACATCCGGGCCCTGGTCGACACCCACGAGACGACCGGGGCGGACGTCTCCCTGCACCTCACGAAGGTCACGGACCCGCGGGCCTACGGCCTGGTCCCCACGGACGACACCGGCAGGGTCCTGGCGTTCCTGGAGAAGCCGCAGGCGCCCGAGGAGATCGTCACCGACCAGATCAACGCGGGGGCGTACGTCTTCCGCCGCTCGGTGATCGACACGATCCCGCTGGGCAGGCCGGTGTCGGTGGAACGGGAGACGTTCCCCGACCTCCTCTCGGCCGGGGCACACCTCCAGGGCATGGTCGACTCGACGTACTGGCTGGACCTCGGCACACCGGCGGCCTTCGTCCGCGGCTCGGCGGACCTGGTGCTGGGCCGGGCCCCCTCTCCGGCTGTCCCCGGCCGCTGCGGCGACCGCCTGGTCCTGCCGACGGCGACGGTCGCGGCCGACGCGAAGCTGTCGGGCGGCACGGTGGTGGGGGAGGGCGCGTTCGTCGCCGAGGGCGCCCGGGTCTTCGGCAGCACGATCCTGCCGGGCGCGGTGATCGAACCCGGCGCGGTCATCACCGACTCCCTCATCGGCACCCGGGCCCGCGTCGGCGAACGCTCGGTCCTCACCGGCACGGTCATCGGCGACGGCGCGATCATCGGCCCCGACAACGAACTCCGCGACGGCGCCCGCATATGGTGCGACGCCCGCATACCAGCGGGCGCGGTCCGCTTCTCGTCGGACCAGTAGCACTTGCAGGGAGGGCTGGGGCGGGCGCGAATCCGCTTGGCTGCGGCCAATCGTGCCGCCGGGACGGAGCCCACCCTAGGGCTGCCGCACGCCGCAGTGCCGGGCTGCGGTCCGCTGCTCGCGCTTAGCTGCGGGCAGCCGTGCCGCTGCGGCGGAGCCCGCCCCAGAGCTGCCGCACGCCACAGTGCCGGGCTGCGGGTCGCTGCTCCTGCTCAGCTGCGGGCAATCGTGCCGCTAAGGGCGGCACGGGTGGGCGCAGCGGCACCCCGCTCCGCCGGGTTGCGCAACGTCCCGCCCCCAGCACCGACGCCGAGCACCAAGAAGCGGGCAGCACATCACAACTGCCCGATATCCCCCCGCGGCATCCGCGGAGCCCTCCGCGCCGGCACCCTCCCGCTCAGCAGAATCAACCGAGCCGCCCGATGCCGCTGCCCCGCATACGGCTCCAACAGCTCCAGCATCACGGAGTCATCCGCATCCCGATCCCCGGCGAGCGCCCACCCCACGATCCCGGGCAGATGCAGATCCCCCACCGTCACCTCATCCGCCGCCCCATGACTGCGCTGCACCGTCTCCGCCGACGTCCACGGCCCGACCCCTGGCACCACCTCCAGCCGCGCCCGAGCCGCCCCGGGCTCCATCCCCACGGCCTCCTCCAGCCGCGCAGCGACCCGCACGGCACGCAGGATCGTCGATGCCCGCTTGTTGTCGACCCCGGCCCGATGCCACTCCCACGACGGAATCAACGCCCACGTCCGAGGCGCCGGCATCACACACATCCGCCCGGGCACGGGCCCCGGCGCCGGCTCCCCGAACTTCCGTACCAGCAACCGCCACGCCCGATACGCCTCATCGGTCGTGACCTTCTGCTCCAGAATCGACGGAATCAGCGACTCCAGCACCAGCCCGCTCCGCGTCAGCCGCACCCCGGGCCGCCGATGCCGGGTCATCGCCAGCAGCCGGTGCCGCGGCACGAACGCCGACGGATCATCCGCGGCCCCGAGCAGCTCCGGCAGCCGCTCCAGCAGCCACTCGGCCCCGGGCCCCCAGGCCTCCCCGCGCACCCCACCGCCGTACGCGCACACCCGGAGCGTCCCGGGCCCGGCAGGCGTGCGACTGGCCCGCCACACGGATCCGTCCGGCATCGCCCGGAACGTCGGATCGCCCGGCCCGCGCCGCAACGGCCCGAGCACCAGCCCGAGATCCAGCGGCCCCTCCGGCACCCAGTCCCGCACCCGCCCCGGCCCCGCCGCCTGCCGCGGCACGCCCCCGCCCACGGCGACCTGCCCACCGCGCACGGTCGTACGGGTGGGCCGGGGAGCGAAGCGTCCTGCCATGAGTGAAGTCCCTGGATGAGGTTGCCGCGGTCGGAACAGAGGGGCCCTACGAGGGTAGGCCCCGGCCGGTGCCCGTCACCGCACCTCGATGAACGCCCCCGCGTCCCGCTCCGCCCGCGCCCGCGGTTCCTCCGCCGGATGCCCGACCGCCACCGCCCCCATCGGGTCCCAGTCCGCGGGCAGCCCCAGCACCTCGCGCACCACGTCCCGGCAGAACATCGTCGACGACACCCACGCCGATCCCAGCCGCTCCCCGGCCAGCGCGACCAGGAAGTTCTGCACGCCGGCGCCAGCGGCGACCACGAACATCTCCCGCTCGGCGCCGTCCCGCCGCGGGTCCCCGTACGTGTGCGAGCCGTCCATGACCAGGCAGGGGACGACGAGATACGGCGCGTTCCGCAGGACGTCCCCGCGCCGCACCCGCTTGGCGATGGACTCCTCCGTCCTGCCGTCCCGCCGCAGGTCGGCGATCCACGCCTCCCGCATGGCGTCGAGCAGCCGCGTCCGTGACTCCCGCGACTCCAGCAGCACGAATCGCCACGGCGTCGTGTGGTGCGGCGCCGGCGCCGTCACGGCCGCGGCCACGGCCCGCCGCACGGCACCGGCGTCGACGGGCTCGTCCGTGAAGGCCCGGACCGTGCGCCGCTGGGTCACGGCCAGCCGTATCGCCTCCGAGGTGCCGAGGCGGAACATGTCGTCGCGCGCGCCCCGCACCATGGCCCGTGCTCCCTCTCCGTCCTCCTCCGCCACCACGTGCGGCAGCCCGCGCAGCACGGCGACGGGCAGCCCGGCGGCCTTGCCCTTGACCAGGTCGCCGGCGGCGGCGAGTTCGTCGGCCGTGGCGACGACGGTGGCGCTGAGCGGATTGCCGTACGCGTCCGTGCCCCCGCGCAGATCGTCGAGTACGCGCACTCCGGCGGCGCCGATCGCCACGTCCGTGAGCCCCGCGCGCCAGGGCCGCCCGAACGTGTCGGTGACGACGACACCGACGTCGACGCCGAGGGCGTCCCGCAGCCCGTCGCGGATCGCGCGGGCGGAGGCGTCCGGATCCTCGGGCAGCAACAGCACCGTCCCGGACGGGGTGTTGGACGCGTCGACCCCGGCCGCGGCCATGACGAGGCCCTGCCGGTTCTCGACGATCCGGAGGCTGCCGCGCCGGGCGACCACCCGGACCGTCTCCGCGTCGATCGCGGCCTCGCGGTCCGCCGCCTGGACGATCCGGCCCTCCGCCTTGGACACGATCTTCGACGTGACGAGCAGTACGTCCCCGTCGGCCAGGCCGGGCTCGGCGGCGGCTATCAGCTTGGCCAGGTCGTCCCCGGCCGCGACCTCGGGCAGCCCGGTCAGGGCCCACACTCGGTACCCGCCGGCCCTCTGCTCCTCGCCGGTCACGCCTCCCGCACCTCCTCCGCCAGCGCCAGCGCCTGCTGGGCCATCCGCGCGGTCGCGTCGGCGTCGGTCATCATCAGCGGCACGGCCCGGCAGCGGATCCCGGCGGCCTCGACCTGCTCCACCGCGCTCGCGTCCACCGTGTCCACGAGCCAGCCGTCCAGCAGGCCCGAGCCGTAGTGCTCGGCCACGGCCGTCGCGGTCGACTCGACCCCAACGGCGGCGAGCACCTTGTCGGCCATGCCCCGCACGGGCGCGTCGCCGACGATGGGGGACAGGCCGATCACCGGCACCCCGGCGTCGGCGATCGCCTCCCGGATGCCGGGCACCGCGAGGATCGTGCCGATGGAGACGACCGGGTTGGACGGCGGGAAGAGGATCACGTCCGCCTCGGCGATGGCGTCCAGGACACCCGGCGCGGGCTTCGCCTGGTCGGCACCCACCGGCACGACCGCCTGCGCCGGCACCGAGGCGCGCAGCCGCACCCAGTACTCCTGGAAGTGGATCGCCTTGCGCTCGCCGTCGATCTCGACGGCCACGTGCGTCTCGACGCGGTCGTCGGACATCGGGATCAGCCGCACGCCCGGCTGCCACCGGTCGCACAGCGCCTGGGTCACCGCGCTCAGCGGGTACCCGGCGCCGATCATCTGCGTCCGCACGATGTGCGTGGCGAAGTCCCGGTCGCCGAGGCCGAACCACTCGGGCCCGACCCCGTAGGCCGCGAGCTCCTCCTTGAGGTGGAAGGTCTCGTCGGCCCGGCCCCAGCCCTGCTCCTCGTTGATGCCGCCGCCGAGCGTGTACATCACCGTGTCGAGGTCCGGGCAGACCTTGAGCCCGAAGAGGTGGATGTCGTCCCCGGTGTTGCCGATGACCGTGATGTCCGCGTCCGGCGCGGCCCGCTTCAGACCGCGCAGGAACCGGGCACCACCGATGCCGCCTGCCAGAACCACAATGCGCATGGAAGCCAGTCTTGCAGGCGCCTACGACAACCGGTCAGCGGCTACGACAACCGGCCAGTGGCTTCGGCAACCGGCCAGTGGCTTCGGCAACCCGTCAGGCGGTCAGGGCGCCCGGCTCGGGAAGGGCCTCGCAGTGCTGGGCCGTGTGCATCGGCATCTCCGTCAGGCCCGGGTAGTACACGTGCAGGCTCACCGCAGGCTCCAGTGCGTCGTTCACCACCTCGTGCACGTACCCAGGCGCGAACACGCGCTGCGCGCCCGCCCGCAACGCGCGCGTGCCCCGCTCCGTGCGCTCGGTCAGCGTGCCGTCCAGCACGGTAAGCACACCGGAGGAGCGGCCGTGGTCGTGCGGCCCGCTGCCCTGCCCGGGCACCCAGGACAGCAGCCACACCTCGTAGCCCGGGCCGGTGCGCAGCCGGTGGTACCAGCGGCTGGTCGCGTCGTACCGGACGAGGTGCTCCCACTGGGAGCGGTCGGCGGCGAGGGAGCGGGCGAGCCCGACGAACTCGGCGACGGTGGCCGGGTGCTCGCGCGGGGTCTGGAGCAGGTGCGGGACTTCGAGGATGTCGCCGGCGATCTGAAGGTCGCTGTCGCTGTTCATGGGTGTGGTGGTTCCTCAGTGAAAGAAGGTCAGAGGGAACGGAGGCCGAGAGACGGGTGACTCGGCCGTCAGCTGGAGCGGGTGGGGCTCAACAGCTGGAACAGCAACAGCTACAGCGAGCGCGGGCAGCACCGTGGGACCCGGCGGTGCGGGTCGAGGTGAGTGCCAAGTTCGCGAGCATGCCCACAAGGACACCGGTTCACACCTCCCCTGTCAACTCGGCACCCGGTATGTGGGACGGGGTTCACCTCATCCGGTTCATCGCTCAGATGAAAGGTTTGTTCATGGCTCCGCCGGGACACATGGCGTCCATCCGGGCGGACAAACCCCGTTGTGTACTCGTGATCCGACTGTGATCCGGTTCGCTTCGAGGTGTGTGCCGGAACGAGATCGAACCTCTGGGCGTCCTTCACCGTAGAGGTCTGCAAGAGGTCCGGCGGAAGACGTGGGCCCTCGCAGGCTCCGTCTGGGTGTCAGGTTTTATGGTGATTTGAACACTTTCCGCATGGGCTTGGTTCCGCAGAGTGAATAAGGGGCTCAATAGCAGATCTCGGCTTGACTCGCCCGGAGCAGCACACTTGTAATTTCACTCGTGTCGTTCAGCCGGAATCGGTAACGGCTAGATCACGGGGACGCGAAAGACAGACGAGGGGCGCACATGACCGAGACGGTGCAGCAGCTGCTGGTCGACGACGCGGACGAGGAACTCGGCTGGCAGGAGCGCGCACTGTGCGCCCAGACCGACCCCGAGTCCTTCTTCCCCGAGAAGGGCGGCTCGACCAGGGAGGCCAAGAAGGTCTGCCTCGCCTGCGAGGTCCGCTCCGAATGCCTCGAGTACGCCCTCGCCAATGACGAGCGTTTCGGCATCTGGGGCGGCCTGTCCGAGCGGGAGCGCCGCCGGCTGAAGAAGGCCGCGGTCTGACCGACATCGCGGATCCGTACATACGCACGGTTCGAACGGCCCGTCGCAGGTGGGTTGTCCACAGGCGGCGGGCCCCCTTGTTGCGCAGCCGATAGTGTGGTCGCTCGTCCGAGACGCCCCGCTGCCCCCACCGGTCGCAGGCGTCCACCGCAGTCCACCGAACCGGGGCCCGTACCTCGATGTCCGTGCACAGCCACACGGCAGCGCATCACGACACAGCTGCCACACCTGAGTTCCCGCGTCATGTGGTGACCGCGGTCCTCGTCTCCCACGACGGCGCCCGCTGGCTGCCCGACGCGCTCGCCGGGCTGCTCGGCCAGGAGCGGCCCGTCCAGTACGCGATGGGCGCCGACACCGGCAGCGCGGACGACTCCGCCCAGCTGGTCACCGACGCCCTCGGCGCCGACCGCGTACTGCACCTCGCCCGCCGCACCGGCTTCGGCCAGGCCGTCGAGGAGTGCGACCGCACCGCCCCGGTCCTCACCCCGGAGGAACTGCCGTACCTGAAGCGGCCCAGCGGCTGGGACCCGGTCACGCGCACGTGGCGCGACGACGCCTACGACCTGCCCGAGCTCCCGCACGGCGAGCCGGTCCAGTGGCTGTGGCTGCTGCACGACGACTGCGCCCCGGAGCCGGACGCCCTGGCCCAGCTGCTGCGGGTCGTGGACAACGAGTACGAACTGGGCCGCGAGGACGTGGCCGTCGTCGGCCCCAAGCTGCGCGGCTGGTACGACCGGCGGCAGCTGCTGGAGGTCGGCGTCAGTATCGCCAACTCCGGCCGCCGCTGGACCGGCCTGGACCGTCGCGAGCAGGACCAGGGCCAGCACGACCACGTCCGGTCCGTGCTGTCGGTGTCCACCGCCGGCATGCTGATCCGCCGTGACGTCTTCGAACAGCTCGGCGGCTTCGACCGGCACCTGCCCCTCATGCGCGACGACGTCGACCTGTGCTGGCGCGCGCACGCGGCCGGCTACCGCGTCCTGGTCGCCCCCGAGGCGGTCGTCCGGCACGCCGAGGCGGCCTCCCGCGAGCGCCGCACGGTCGACTGCGTGGGCCGTACCGCGGCCTCCCCGCACAAGGTCGACAAGGCCGGCGCCGTCTACGCCCTGCTCGTCAACACGCGTACGGCCGTGCTCCCCTGGGTGCTGCTGCGGATCGTGCTCGGCACGCTGCTGCGGACCCTCGCCTACCTCGTCGGCAAGGTCCCCGGCCAGGCCGTCGACGAGATCCGCGGCCTCATGGGCACGCTGCTCAGGCCCGAGCGGATCCTCGCCGGCCGGCGGCGCAGAGGCGCACCCCAGATCGACAAGGGCGAGCTGCGGCAGCTGTTCCCGCCGCCCGGTGCCACAGTCCGCGCCACCGTCGAGCAGGTCGCGAGCAATCTGGTCGGCCGCTCCGACCCGGAGGTCGCCGCCGGGGCGGGACGGCACGGCGGCGCCGTCGAGTCCGGCCCGGGCGGCGATGACGCCGACTTCCTGGAGATCGAGCAGTTCGCCCGGCTCAAGCGCATCGCGCGCAAGCCCGGCCCGGTGCTCTTCCTGGTGCTGCTGCTGGTCTCCCTGGTCGCCTGCCGCCAGCTCCTCGGCGGCGGCGCGCTCGCGGGCGGCGCCCTGCTGCCCGCCCCGGCCGACTCCGCCGACCTGTGGGCGCGCTACCTGGACGCCTGGCACCCGGTCGGCGCCGGCGGCACCTCCGCCGCGCCGCCGTACGTGGCGATCGTGGCGATGCTGGCGTCCCTGCTCTTCGGCTCGACCGGCCTCGCCGTCACGGTGCTGCTCGTCTGCTCGGTGCCGCTGGCCGGCGTCACGGCGTACTTCGCCTCCCGCCCGCTGGTCACCTCCCGGCTGCTGCGCGCGTGGGCGGCCGTCGTCTACGCCTTCCTGCCCGCCGCCACCGGCGCCCTCGCCGGCGGCCGCCTCGGCACCGCCGTCCTGGCCGTGCTGCTGCCGCTCATCGCCCGCGCGGGCATCGCGGCCGGCGGCCTGGCCGGTCCCGCGGGCACGCGCGGCAGTTGGCGCGCCACCTGGGCGTACGCGCTGCTGCTGACCATCACCACCGCGTTCACCCCGATCGTGTGGCCCATCGCGCTGCTCCTCGGCGCCGGGCTGCTGGTCCTGCGCCGGTCCGACATCCCGGCGTACGGGCTGCGGTTCTTGGCCCAGCTCGGCACGCCCCTGCTGCTCCTCGCCCCCTGGTCGCTGACGCTGCTCCCGTTCGGGTTCTTCCGGGAAGCCGGCCTGGAGTACGGCTCCTCGGCCGCCTCCGCCCTCGACCTGCTCGGCGCCAGCCCCGGCGGCCCCGGCACCGTCAGCGGCCTCATGCTCATCGGCATCGTGCTGGCCGCGCTCGCCGCCCTGCTGCGCTCGGAGCGCCAGGGGGGCATCTGGACGGCCTGGGCGGTCGCCCTGGTGGGCTTCGTCTTCGCGGTCCTGTCCAACAGCTCCACCTGGGCCGGACCCGCGACCCTCGTCTACGGCATCGCCCTCCTCGCGGCCGCCGCGCTCGGCGCCGACGGGGCACGCGCGCGTGTGGCCGAGCAGAGCTTCGGGTGGCGCCAGCCGGTCGCCGTGCTGATCGCCTTCGCCTCGGCCGCGGGGCCGCTGCTCGTCGCCGCCGGCTGGATGATCCGCGGCGCCGACGGGCCCCTGGAGCGGCGCGACCCGACCCAGGTGCCTGCGTTCGTCGCCGAGGAGGGCGGCAGCAGCGACCAGGCCCGCACCCTCGTCCTCGACAGCGACTCCGCCGCCCACGTCGGCTATGTGCTGGTCCGCGGCTCCGGTGCCCGCCTCGGCGACGGCGAGATCGCCGCGGAGGACGGTGAGAACAGCAGGCTCGACAAGGTCGTCGCCAACCTCGTCGCCGGCTCCGGCGCCGACCAGGCCGACCAGCTCGGCGGCTTCGCCGTGCGCTACGTCCTCGTCCACAAGGGCGCGCCCCGCGACGTCACCCGGGTCCTGGACGCCACGCCCGGCCTGACCCGGCTCAGCCAGCAGGACGGCAGCGCGCTGTGGCAGATCGACCGGGAGGTCGCGCGCGCCACCATCGTCCCCGCCTCCGGCTCCGGCACCCCGCAGACCGTCGCCGCCGGGCCCGTCGACATCCACACCACGCTCCCGGCCGGCGCCGACGGGCGCGTGCTGCGCCTCGCCGACTCCGCGGCCGACGGCTGGACCGCCACCCTCGACGGCAAGCCGCTCACCCGCACCACGGTCGACGGCTGGGCCCAGGGCTTCGAACTCCCCGCCGGTGGCGGCCGGCTGGACGTCACCTACGAGGACCCGATCACCCACACGGCATGGCTGTGGGCGCAGGGCCTGCTCGCCGTCGTCCTCGTGGTGCTCGCCCTGCCCGGCCGTCGCCGCGACGTCGACGACGACCTGCCCGACGAGCCGGCCGTCCCGGCCCAGCCGGTCGCCGGCGAGGGCCGCCGCGCCCGCCGCCTGCGCGCCCAGGCCGAGGCCGAGGCCGAAGGGCCGGACCGGCCCGAGGAGTTCCCGCCCCCGCAGCCGGAGCAGCCGCCGGCGGCCGTGCCGCAGCAGCAGAACTACGGTCAGTGGGACAACGGCGGTTACCAGGGCGGCGAGTACGCGAACTACGGCGACCAGTACCAGGGCGCCCAGTACCCGGCCGACGCGTACGGGCAGCAGTACCAGGCGGACCCGTACCAGGGCGGCCAGTACGACCCGTACGCGTACGGCGGCCAGGCCCCGGCCCCCTCGTACGACCAGCAGGGCTACGACCAGACCTACACCGAGGGCTACGGCACGCCGTACGACCCGGCGCAGCAGCACCACCCCCACGGCACGGGCAGTGAGCGTCCCGACGGGAGCCAGCAGTGAACCGCACCACCCTGTCCCTGATCGCCGGGGCGACCGCGCTCGCCGCCGTCACCGGCTTCGCCGCGCTGTCCGCCCCGGACGCCCCGGGCACGGCCGCCACCGCCAAGGCGGCCGCCCAACTGCCCGTGGAGCGCACGAGCCTGCTGTGCCCGGCGCCCAGCCTGTCCGACATCGCGGAGACGTCCTACACGTCGTTCACGCCGGTCACCAAGGGCACCGGGAGCGGCGGCAAGGCCGAACTCCAGGCGGCGGCACAGGAGTCGGCGGACGGCTCGGACACGGGCAAGAGCAAGGGCAGGACCGAGAAGCCCGTGCTGACCCCCAAGGAGCCCGGCAAGCCGGTCACCGGCGACAGCTCCGGCGCCGAGGCACCCGCGCTCGTCGGCACCGCGGACGGCAGGTTCGCGCCCGGCTGGACGGTCCAGGAGACCACGGAGGTGGCCGCCGGCACGGGGCGCGGCCTCCAGGGCGTCAACTGCACCGCTCCGGACACGAACTTCTGGTTCCCGGGCGCCAGCACGGCCGCCGACCGCACCGACTACGTCCACCTGACCAACCCCGACGACTCGGCCGCCGTGGTCGACGTCGAGCTCTACGGCAAGGACGGCGCCCTCCAGTCCACGGTGGGGGAGGGCATCACGGTCAAGCCGCACGCCAGCGAGCCGATCCTGCTGTCCACCCTCACCGACGAGCGGCAGACCGACCTCACCGTGCACGTGAACGTGCGCAGCGGACGCGTCGGCGCCGCCGTGCAGGCCTTGGACGACAAGACCGGCGGCGACTGGCTGGCCGCGTCCACGGACCCGTCGGGCAGCCTGGTCCTGCCCGGCATCCCCAAGGACGCCACCTCCGTGCGCCTGGTCGCCTTCACCCCCGGCGACGCCGACGCTGACCTGAAGGTGCGCCTCGCCTCCCCCTCCGGCCTGATCACCCCGGCCGGGCACGAGACGGTGCACGTCAAGGGCGGCATGACGACCGCCGTCGACCTGGGCGACGTCACGCGCGGCGAGGCGGGCTCCCTGGTGCTGACGCCGACGGACCAGTCGGTGCCGGTCGTGGCGGCCCTGAAGGTCGTACGGGGCAAGGGCGACAAGCAGGAGACGGCGTTCATCCCGGCCACCCGCCCCGTCGGCACGCGCGCGACGTCCGCGGACAACAGCGCCAAGGGCAGCACGCTCTCCCTGACCGCCCCCGGCCGCGCGGCCACGGTCAAGGTCACCGCCTCGGCGGGCAGCGAGGGCGGCACACCGGTGTCGAAGACGTACACGATCAAGGCAGGCACCACCCAGGACATCGAGCCCCCGGTCCCCGGCGGCCTGAAGGGCACGTACGCGCTCACGGTCGAGCCGGTCTCCGGCGGCCCGGTCTACGGCGCCCGCACCCTGGCGGCGTCGGAGGGCGGCGTCCCCGCCTTCACCGTGCAGACGCTCCCGGACGACCGGGGGACGGTGGCCGTACCGGAGGCGGACGAGGACCTGTCGGTGCTCCAGAGGTAGGCGGGCAGGCTCAGCCCTGGTCCTCGCCGTACCGCGGATCCACCGTCTCCGGCGTCAGCCCCAGCAGCTCGGCGACCTGCTCGACGACGACCTCGTGCACCAGCGCGGCCCGCTCGTCGCGCCCCTTGGTGCGGATCTCGACCGGCCGCCGGTAGACCACCACGCGCGCGGGGCGCCCCTCGCGCGCGCTGATCGTGCCGCCGAGCGGGACCGCCTCGTCGTGCCAGGCCTGGCCGGGCCCGTCGAGCCGCGGCACCTCCAGGACCAGGAAGTCGATGTCGGCGAGCTGCGGCCACCGCCGCTCCAGGCGTTCCACGGAGTCCTGCACCAGATCCGCGAACGCCTCCGCGCGGCTCGCGGCGAGCGGCACCTGCGGCGGTGCGATCGGGCCGCGCATGCCCCGGCCGTGGCGATCACGGCGGCGGGGCCCGGGGGCGGCGGCACGGGGCGTTACGGGCTTGTCCATCACTGGTGAAGGGTAGTCCCCGCCGCGTCCCTGCGCCCGGCACCGCACGGCGGTACGGACACCTTCCGGCCGACCCGTACGGCATGTCGTTACATGACCATTCCAGCCAAGGTTGGGCTCGAATCCGTATCCCTCCGAGACCGGCGACCTCACGGCAATTGAGGGTTTTGTGATGACTGTTGACCGGTTGCGCGATCGTTCGAGACCCCGGCCGAGGGCGTCCGGGCAGGTCAGCAGGGTGTGCCGGAAGGGGTGTGTGGGGCGTTTCACAGCACGACACGGTGGAGTGACCTCGTGGAGAGTCGTCGCGGCCCGCTCAAGAGTGCGGTACCGTCCAACATCGTGAGCCCTGTACGTCGCTGTTCGCGCACCGCCTGCGGCCGTCCCGCCGTCGCGACGCTGACGTACGTCTACGCCGACTCGACCGCGGTCCTCGGCCCGCTCGCCACCTACGCCGAACCCCACTGCTACGACCTGTGCGCCGAGCATTCCGAGCGCCTCACCGCCCCGCGCGGCTGGGAGGTCGTCCGGCTCCTCGACGGCTCGGCCCCGGCGCGCCCCAGCGGCGACGACCTGGAAGCGCTTGCGAACGCCGTGCGCGAGGCGGCCCGCCCCCAGGAGCGGGCGGCCGGGGCCGGCGGCGGCGGTCGTGCGGCCGACCCGATGGAGGTCGCGCGGCGCGGGCACCTGCGGGTCCTGCGGTCGCCCGACAACTGACGGCGCCCCCTCGGTATCTCCACACGCGCCCCCATTGACGGGCGCTTGGCGCGGACATGACCATTCCGTTCTGAGGTTGCGAGAAATCGCTTTCGCATGGCGGAAACCGGGGAGGCGCCCGTGTACGTCCAGGAACTTGAACCCGTCGCCGGCTCGCTCGGCCTGTCCGCCCTGGTGGCCGCCCTGCCCCTGGTGATCGTCCTGGTCCTGCTCGGCGGCGTCCGCATGAAGGCGCACCTGGCGGGCCTGACCGGCCTCCTCGCCGCCGTTCTGGTCGCCTGGCTCGCGTACGGCATGCCCCTGGACCAGACGCTCTCCAGCGCCGCCCAGGGCGCCGCCTTCGGCCTCTTCCCCATCCTGTGGATCGTCGTCAACGCCCTGTGGGTGTACCGGATGACCGTCCGCACCCGGCACTTCGACATCCTGCGCCGGTCCTTCGGGCGGCTCTCCGACGACCCGCGCATCCAGGCACTCGTCATCGCCTTCTGCTTCGGGGCGCTGCTGGAGGCGCTCGCCGGCTTCGGGGCGCCGGTCGCGATCAGCGCGGTCATGCTGGTCGCCCTCGGCTTCGAGCCGGTGCGCGCCGCCGTCGTCGCCCTGGTCGCCAACACCGCGCCCGTGGCCTTCGGCGCCATGGGCACACCGGTCGTCACCCTCGCCCAGGTCACCGGGCTGCCGCTGGACTCCGTGGCGTCCGTGGTGGGCCGTCAGACGCCGCTGCTGGCCCTCGTGGTGCCCCTGGTGCTCGTCTGGCTCGTGGACGGCCGGCGCGGGCTGCGCGAGACCTGGGTGCCCGCCCTGGCGTGCGGAGTCGCCTTCGCCGTCGCCCAGTTCGCCGCGTCCAACTACGTCTCCGCCCAACTCGCCGACATCGGCGCCGCCCTGGCGGGCGCGGGCGCCCTGGTCGCCGTCCCGCACGCGCGCGTGCCCGCCGCCGAGTCCGTACGCGCCTCCGTGCTGACCGGTGCCCGCAGCGAAGAACTGGACCAGGAGGATCCGCCCCGCGAGGTCCTGCGCGCCTATGCTCCCTACGCGCTGATCGTCGCGATCTTCTCCGTCGCGCAGATCCCGGCCGTCAAGGACTGGCTCGCCCGGGCCACCCAGACCTACGACTGGCCCTTCCTGAACGTGGCCGGTCCCGACGGCGAACCGGTCGGCGGCAACGTGTTCACCTGGCCGCTCGTGTCGACCGGCGGCACGCTCGTCCTGCTCGCCGGGATCGGCACGGCCGCCGTCATCGGCGTGCACGCGCGCGTGGCGGTGAAGGAATGGCTCGCGACCGTGCACGAACTGCGCTTCGCCATCCTGACGGTGACGTCCGTCCTGGCCCTCGCCTACGTCATGAACCTCTCCGGGCAGGCGGCGACGATCGGCCACTGCGTGGCGGCGGCCGGAGCCGGGCTCGCCTTCCTGTCACCCGTCCTCGGCTGGTTCGGCGTCGCCGTGACCGGCTCGGACACCTCGGCCAACGCCCTCTTCGGCGCCCTCCAGGTGACCGCCGCCCGCGAGTCGGGACTCTCGCCCGACCTGCTGGCCGCCGCCAACAGCTCCGGCGGCGTCCTCGGCAAGATGATCTCCCCGCAGAACCTCACCATCGCCTGCGCGGCCGTCGGACTGGCGGGCCGCGAGGGTGACTTGCTGCGCAAGGTACTGCCGTGGAGCCTGGGCCTGCTGCTGGTGATGTGCCTGATCGTCGTCGGCCAGAGCACCCCCGTCCTGGGCTGGATGCTGCCCTGACCTGAGGTGCCGTCCCGGGGCCCGCTCGACGTCCGCACGGCGCGCTGTCAGCGGGCGGGGGTAGTTTGTGCTGACCGACAGTACTTTTCAGGAAGGTTGGCCGTGGCTGCTGATCTGTCGCAGGTCGTGAAGGCGTACGACGTACGCGGGGTCGTCCCCGACCAGTGGGACGAGTCCCTGGCCGAGCTCTTCGGGGCGGCCTTCGTACAGGTCACGGGCGCGAGCGCCATTGCCACCGGGCACGACATGCGGCCCTCCTCGCCGGGCCTGTCGCGGGCCTTCGCGCGCGGGGCCGCCGCGCAGGGCGCCGACGTCACCGAGATCGGCCTCTGCTCGACGGACCAGCTGTACTACGCCTCCGGCGCGCTGAACCTGCCGGGCGCCATGTTCACCGCCTCCCACAACCCGGCGCAGTACAACGGCATCAAGATGTGCCGCATGGGCGCCGCCCCGGTCGGCCAGGACACCGGACTCGCGGAGATCCGCGAACTGGTCGAGCGCTGGAGCGAGTCGGGCGCCCCGAAGCCGTCGGCGACCAAGGGAACGATCACCGCCCGCGACACGTTGTCGGACTACGCGGCCCACCTGCGCTCGCTGGTCGACCTGACCTCCATCCGCCCCCTGAAGGTCGTCGTCGACGCGGGCAACGGCATGGGCGGCCACACGGTCCCCGAGGTCTTCGCCGGCCTGCCCCTGACGCTGGTCCCGATGTACTTCGAGCTCGACGGCACCTTCCCCAACCACGAGGCCAACCCCCTCGACCCGGCCAACCTCGTCGACCTGCAGCAGCGGGTCCGCGAGGAGGGCGCCGACCTGGGCCTCGCCTTCGACGGCGACGCCGACCGCTGCTTCGTCGTCGACGAGCGCGGCGAGCCGGTCTCCCCGTCGGCGATCACCGCCCTGGTCGCCGCCCGCGAACTGGCCCGGCACGGCGGCAAGGGCACGATCATCCACAACCTGATCACGTCCTGGTCGGTCCCCGAGGTCGTCGAGGAGCACGGCGGCACCCCGGTCCGCACCCGCGTGGGCCACTCCTTCATCAAGGCCGAGATGGCCCGCACCGGCGCGATCTTCGGCGGCGAGCACTCCGCCCACTACTACTTCCGCGACTTCTGGAACGCCGACACGGGCATGCTGGCCGCCCTGCACGTCCTGGCCGCCCTGGGCGGCCAGCACACCCCCCTGTCCTCCCTCGTCTCCGAGTACGACCGCTACACCGGCTCCGGAGAGATCAACTCCACGGTCACCGACCAGGCGGCCAGCCTCGCCGCGATCCGCTCCGCCTACGAGGGCCGCGAGGACATCACCCTCGACGACCTCGACGGCCTCACGGTCACCTCCACCGACTGGTGGTTCAACGTCCGCCCGTCCAACACGGAGCCGCTGCTGCGCCTGAACGCGGAAGCGAGGGACGCGGAGACGATGGCACGCGTGCGGGACGAGGTGCTGGGGATCATCAGGGGCTGAGGCCCCGCGCCCACCGGCGGTAACCTGACCAGGCACAACCCAAGCGCCCGCACCTCGAAGGAACCCTCATGCCCCTCGAATCCGGCCTCCTCGAGATCCTCGCCTGCCCGGCCTGCCACGCCCCCCTCAAGGAGCAGGACACCGAGCTGATCTGCACCGACGGCCAGTGCGGCCTGGCCTACCCGGTGCGCGACGGCATCCCCGTCCTCCTCGTCGACGAGGCCCGCCGCCCCGCGTAGCCGGCACCCGCGCCACCCGGGCGCACATACCTCCCGGGCCCAACGGGCACCGACGTAGCACGACATCCGCACAACGGACCCCGGCCACCGGAGGCTGCCGCTCATGCTCGACGAAACGCTGCTCGACTCCCCGGAGGGCCTCGCCGAGGCCGACCACCGCGGCCTGCTCCGCGGCGCCGCGGAAGCCGGCGCCCGCGTTCGCACCGCCGCCCGCCACTCCGCCGAGGCGGGCGTCGACGACCTCAAGCCCGACGGCCGCCCCCGCGCCGTCCTCATCGCCGGCCCGGGCGCCGCCGCCACCCACACCGCCGACCTCCTCGGCACCCTCGCCGGCGCCGGCAGCCCGGTCACCCGCCTCGCCCCCACCGGCGTCGCCCCTGCCGCGGGCGCCCTGCGCTGGGAACTGCCCGGCTGGGTCGGCTCGGTCGACCTCCTCCTGATCGCCACTCCGGACGGCACCGAACCGGGCCTGTCCCTCCTCGCCGAGCAGGCCTACCGCCGAGGCTGCACGGTCGTCGCCGTGGCGCCCGGCCGCTCCCCGCTCGCCGACGCCGTAGGCGGCTCGCACGGCCTGTTCGTCCCCATGGCGACCGCCCCCTACGACCAGGACGAGCCCCTCGCCGCGTCCGCACCCGGCGTCCTGTGGGCCCTGCTCACCCCGCTCCTCGCGCTCCTGGACCGTACGGGAGTGCTCGCCGCCCCGCCGGACGCCCTCGGCAGGGTCGCCGACCGCCTCGACCGCATCGCCGAACGCTGCGGCCCCGCCATCGCCACGTACAGCAACCCCGCCAAGACCCTGGCCGCCGAACTCGCCGACGCGCTGCCGATCGTCTGGACCGAGGGCACCTCGGCCGGCCCGGCGGGCCGCCGTTTCGCCGCCGCCCTCGCCGAACTGTCCGGCACCCCCGCGGTCGTCGCCGAACTCCCCGAGGCCCTCGCCGCCCACAGCGCCCTGCTCGCCGGCCCGCTGGCCGCCAGCGCCGACCCCGAAGACTTCTTCCGCGACCGCGTCGAGGAGCCCCCCGCCCTGCACGCACGCGTGGTGCTGCTCCGCGACCGCCCCATCGGCGGCCTCACCGCCGCCCCCGGCGCCCGCGACCTCGCTCTCAGCCATGACACGCCGATCAGCGAACTGGAACCGGAGCCGGGCGGCGAACTGGAAACCCTCGCGGAACTGATCGCCATCACAGATTTCGCCGCGGTTTACCTGGCGCTTGCTTCGAGGGCCTGATCATGCCCGGGACACCCTGACGCGCCGCCCGCCCGAACACGCAGAGAGAACCCCATGGACCGCCTCGACAACACCATCCGCCCCTACGCCTGGGGTTCCCCGACCGCCATCCCGCACCTGCTCGGCGTCGAGCCGACCGGCGAACCGCAGGCGGAGATGTGGATGGGCGCCCACCCGGGCGCACCCTCGCGCACCGACCGGGGCACGCTCGTCGAGGTCATCGACGCCGACCCCGAGAAGGAACTGGGCCCGGCCGCCGTCGCCAGGTTCGGCCCCCGCCTGCCCTTCCTCCTCAAGATCCTCGCCGCCGGCGCCCCGCTCTCCCTCCAGGTCCACCCCGACCTGGAGCAGGCCAAGGAGGGCTACGCGGACGAGGAGCGCCGCGGCATCCCCGTGGACGCCCCGCACCGCAACTACAAGGACGCCAACCACAAGCCCGAACTGATCTGCGCGCTCACCGAGTTCGACGGCCTGTGCGGCTTCCGCGACCCGCTCCAGGCCGCCGGCCTGCTGGACGACCTCGGCGTCGCCTCCCTCAAGCCGTACGTCGACCTGCTGCACGCCCACCCCGAGGACGCCGCTCTGCGCGAGGTCCTCACGGCGATCCTCACCGCCGACCCCGAGGAGATGTCCCGCACGGTCGCGGAGGCCGCGACCGCCTGCACCCGCCTCGGCGGCGCCTACGCCCCCTACGCCGACATCGCCCACCACTACCCGGGCGACCCCGGCGTCATCGCCGCGATGCTGCTGAACCACGTCCGGCTCCAGCCCGGCGAGGCCCTCTACCTCGGCGCCGGCGTCCCGCACGCCTACCTGAACGGCCTCGGCGTCGAGATCATGGCCAACTCCGACAACGTCCTGCGCTGCGGCCTGACCCCCAAGCACGTCGACGTCCCCGAACTCCTGCGCATCGTCCGCTTCCAGCCCAGCGACCCCGGCGTCCTGCGCCCCGAGGCCTCCCCGGACGGCGAGGAGGTCTACGAGACCCCCATCGACGAGTTCCGCCTCTCCCGCTACGTCCTCCCCGAGGCGGGCACCGCCCACGACCTCACCCGCCCGACCCCGCAGATCCTGCTCTGCACGGCCGGCACGGTCCGCGCGGGCGAGCACGACCTGACCCCCGGCCGGTCCGTCTTCGTCCCCGCCGGCGAAAAGGCCGAAGTGTCCGGAACCGGCACGCTCTTCCGGGCCACCGTCGTCGCCTGACCGTTTCGACGACCCCTGTGCTGGTGACCTGAAACACCGCAGCCGCAGCGGGCTGCAACAATGGCCCACCGTCAAGCACGGGCAAAGCCACGGGCGCCGCACGAAGGCGGCGTCCGGGCCCTGGAACGGCGTACGAAGGGACAACGCGAACATATGAGCGCGTCAGGCGGCACCAAGGCGATCGTGGCGGCACTGGTCGCCAACCTCGCGATCGCGGTAGCGAAGTTCGTGGCGTTCATCTTCAGCAACTCGTCGTCGATGCTCGCCGAGTCCGTCCACTCGCTCGCCGACTCCGGCAACCAGGCGCTGCTGCTCCTCGGCGGCAAGAAGGCGAAGCGTGAGGCCACCCCACAGCACCCCTTCGGCTACGGCCGCGAGCGCTACATCTACGCCTTCCTCGTCTCCATCGTCCTCTTCTCGGTCGGCGGCATGTTCGCCCTCTACGAGGGCTACGAGAAGATCAAGCACCCGCATGAGCTGACGCACTGGTACTGGCCGGTCGGCGTCCTGGTCTTCGCGATCATCGCCGAGACGTTCTCCTTCCGCACGGCCATCAAGGAGTCCAACCTCCTGCGCGGCCGCCGCTCCTGGAAGGAGTTCGTCCGCCACGCCAAGGCCCCCGAGCTCCCGGTCGTCCTCCTGGAGGACCTCGGCGCCCTCGTCGGCCTGATCCTCGCCCTCGGCGGCGTCAGCCTCGCCCTGCTCACCGGCGACGCCGTCTGGGACGGCATCGGCACCCTCTGCATCGGCGTCCTGCTCATCCTGATCGCCCTGGTCCTCGCCGCCGAGACCAAGTCGCTGCTGCTCGGCGAGTCCGCCGGCGCCGAGGAGACCCAGAAGATCGAGGCTGCCGTCGTCGACGGCGACACGGTCACCCGCATCATCCACATGCGCACGCTCCACCTCGGCCCCGAGGAACTCCTCGTCGCCGCCAAGATCGCCGTCCGCCACGAGGACACGGCCACCGAGATCGCCGCCGCCATCGACGCAGCCGAGGGCCGCATCCGCGAGGCCGTCCCCATCGCCCGCGTCATCTACCTCGAACCGGACATCTACAGCGAGGCCGAGGCGGCCAAGGGCGCCGACCCCGAGGCCTCCCCCGGAGGCCCGGTCCCCACGGACCACTGACCCCTCCAGCACCCACGGGGCCCGCCGAACCACTCGGCGGGCCCCGTCGCCTTACCCGAACCCGTCACATGATCGGCTGGATGTGTTCGCGGGCGGACTGGGGTTCGCGCCCGCCCCCGGTGTAGCTTGGGACGGAGCCAGACGTCGCTGCTGATGGCGGTCGGGCGGTCCCACTGCGGACCGGCCGAGGGAGAGAGGGCCTCCGACGGACTGCGCTGCGCGTACGCGGGCATGCCTGTGTCCTCCTTCGGGCACCCCTGTGTCCGCCGCCGCGCAGACCAGCCGTACCCACCTCGACCCAACCCCGAGGAGCAGCTCGCATGACGACTGTCGAGAACCGACAGGACTTCAAGGTCGCCGACCTCTCCCTGGCCGAGTTCGGCCGCAAGGAGATCACCCTCGCCGAGCACGAGATGCCGGGCCTGATGGCGATCCGCAAGGAGTACGCCGAGGCACAGCCCCTCGCCGGCGCCCGCGTCACCGGCTCCCTGCACATGACCGTGCAGACCGCCGTCCTCATCGAGACCCTCGTCGCCCTCGGCGCGCAGGTCCGCTGGGCCTCCTGCAACATCTTCTCCACCCAGGACCACGCCGCTGCGGCCATCGCCGTCGGCCCCAACGGCACGCCCGACAACCCGCAGGGCGTCCCGGTCTTCGCCTGGAAGGGCGAGACCCTGGAGGAGTACTGGTGGTGCACGGAGCAGGCCCTGACCTGGCCGGACAGCCCCACCGGCGGCCCCAACATGATCCTCGACGACGGCGGTGACGCCACCCTCCTCGTCCACAAGGGCGTCGAGTACGAGAAGGACGGCAAGGTCCCCTCGCCCGACACCGCCGAGTCCGACGAGCACCGCGTCATCCTCGAACTGCTGACCCGCACCCTGGGCGAGAACCCCCAGAAGTGGACCCAGCTGTCCTCGGAGATCCGCGGCGTCACCGAGGAGACCACGACCGGCGTCCACCGCCTGTACGAGATGCAGCGCGACGGCACCCTCCTGTTCCCGGCGATCAACGTCAACGACGCCGTCACCAAGTCGAAGTTCGACAACAAGTACGGCTGCCGCCACTCGCTCATCGACGGCATCAACCGCGCCACCGACGTCCTCATCGGCGGCAAGACCGCGGTCGTCTGCGGCTACGGCGACGTGGGCAAGGGCTGCGCGGAGTCCCTGCGCGGACAGGGCGCCCGCGTGATCGTCACCGAGATCGACCCCATCTGCGCGCTCCAGGCCGCGATGGACGGCTACCAGGTCACGACCCTCGACGAGGTCGTCGACAAGGCCGACATCTTCATCACCACGACCGGCAACAAGGACATCATCATGGCCTCGGACATGGCCAAGATGAAGCACCAGGCCATCGTCGGCAACATCGGCCACTTCGACAACGAGATCGACATGGCCGGCCTCGCCAAGATCCCCGGCATCGTCAAGGACGAGGTCAAGCCGCAGGTCCACACCTGGACCTTCCCCGACGGCAAGGTGATCATCGTCCTGTCCGAGGGCCGCCTGCTGAACCTGGGCAACGCCACCGGCCACCCGTCGTTCGTGATGTCCAACTCCTTCGCGGACCAGACCCTGGCCCAGATCGAGCTGTTCACCAAGCCCGACGAGTACCCGACCGGCGTCTACGTGCTGCCCAAGCACCTCGACGAGAAGGTCGCCCGCCTCCACCTCGACGCGCTCGGCGTGAAGCTGACCACGCTCCGCCCCGAGCAGGCCGAGTACATCGGCGTGAAGGTCGAGGGCCCGTACAAGCCGGACCACTACCGCTACTGAGCCGAGCAGTACCGTCTGCCGGTCAGTTCGCGCCGGTCAGAGTTCCGAGGCAGGCCCCCGCACCCCCGTGCCGGGGGCCTGCCCCGTTCGACCGGCCGGCGACCGGCCCAGCCCGTCAGGACCCAGGACCCCCATGCCCCGCGGCCGCTATTCGCTCCACGATCCGCACGATCACACCCCCCTCGCAGACGAACACTTCCAGTGCGCCGTCGGCCCCTCCGGCTGGCGCTACGTCTCCCAGCTGACCACCCCCTCGGGCGATCACCACGGCTCCGTCGACCTCACCCTCGACGAACTCGGCCGCCCCATCCGCCTCGAACTCCACGCCGCCGCCTGGCAGGTCCGCGGCGCCGCCCTCGACGGCGTCACCTGGGTCCGCACCGACCCCACCGGAACCGACGCCACCGAAGGCAATGTGCGCGCCCACGCCTTCACCGGCACCTCCCCGGCGTTCCTCGTCGCCACCGCCCGTCTCCTGCGCCTCACCCCCTCCTCAGCCGCCACCCGCGTACGCCTCGTCGCCTTCACGGACCCGGTCCTCGCCCCGCGCACCGTGGACCAGTCGTGGGCCTTGCTGAAAAGAGAAGCACACGCCACTGACAGTGGCCCTCTGGCCGTGGACGAATACCAGGTCACAGCCTTGGACACGGGCGAGCAGCACGCCGTGCACATCGCCGGCGACGTGGTGCTCGCGGCCCCCGGCATCGAGCTCGAGGACCTGGAATCACCGCCGTCGGTCTTCACCTGAGCAGGGAGCCCCGCTCTCCCCTACGCCGGCGGCACGAATCCGGTACGGGGCCGCTCGTCCACCGCCGGTACCTCCGGTGACTCCGAGGGCCGGCCCCCGCCGCCGGGCGGCTCGGACACCGGCCCAGGCGGCACAACCCGCGGCTCAGGAGCAGTCGTGACGACGCCCGCAGCCGGAACCCCGTCCGTGGCCGACGCCGGAGCCGCCTTGCCCGGACCGCTCCCGAAAGCCCGCCGAGCCTCCCGCGCCTGCCGCTCCTGCACGACCGCCGCCAGATACGCCGCCGCCGGAACCCCCTGCGGCACCGGAGCCCCCGTACGCTCCGCGAGATCCGACGCCAGCCGCTGCGCCATGGACCAGCCCACCTGCGGGTCCAGCTGCTGCATGCGCGTCAGGTACTGACGAACGGCGAGCCACAACCCGTCGGGCACAGCGGACAGATCGAGCCCCGAGAACCGCCCCGCCAGCCAGGGCGGAGGAGGCGGCACAAAACCGGTCCGCGCGACCGGAATCCGCTCCCGCACGACGAGCGTCCCCGCGAACACATCCCCCAGCCGCCGCCCACGCGCCGACACGAACGAGGCGATACAGGCGACGACCCCGAAGGTCATGAGGATCTCGATCACCCCGATCAAGCCCCTCACCAGCGCATGCCGGAAGCGGATCGGACCACCGTCGTCCCGCACCACACGCAGCCCGCACGCCATCTTCCCGAGCGAGCGCCCGTGGCTCAGCGTCTCCACCGCGATCGGCGCACCCACCAGCACGAGAACGAACGTCGCGATCGACAGCGCCGTCTGCGCCGCCTCGTCCAGCGAGGCCGTCGACACCACCAGCGCGACGGTCACCGCGACATAGACCGCCATCGCCGCCACAAGATCGAGCAGCACGGCCAGCGCCCTGCTGGGCAACCTCGCGGGGCGCAGCTCCAACGCCACAGCCTCGCCCGTCACCAGCTCACTCACGCCCGCCGTCCTTCCCCTGCTCTGCCCCCGACAGCCCCAGTCTGCCAAGCTGAGGGCGCATCGCACCGTAGTACGACAAGCTGATCCACGACGAGCCGCCGACGAACAGCCGAGGAGCAGGCACACCGATGGACCTCGACGTCTTCGTCTCCGCCCACCGAGCGGAGTGGGACCGCCTCGAAGCCCTGCTCCGGCGCCAGCGCCGCCTCAGCGGCGCCGAAGCCGACGAACTCGTCACCCTCTACCAGCGTGCCGCCACGCACCTCTCCCTGATCCAGTCCAGCGCTCCCGACCCCCAGCTGACCGGCCGGCTCAGCCAGCTCGTGGCACGCGCGCGTAGTGCCGTGACAGGAACCCGACGCGCCTCCTGGCGCGACGTCACCCGCTTCCTCGCCCACGGTTTCCCCGCCGCCGTCTACAAGTCCCGCCACTGGTGGGTACCCACCGCACTCCTGTCCACGGCCGTCGCGGCCCTCCTGGGCTGGTGGATCGGCACCCACCCGGAAGTACAGGCCTCCATCGCGGCCCCCAGTGAACTGCGCGAGCTCACCCGCCCCGGCGGCCAGTACGAGACGTACTACTCCAGCCACCCGGCGGCCAGCTTCGCCGCCCAGGTCTGGACGAACAACGCCTGGGCCGCCGCCCTGTGCCTGATCCTCGGGGTCTTCCTGGGACTCCCGGTCATCTGGATCCTCTTCCAGAACATGCTCAACCTCGGCATCGGCTTCGGCCTGATGTCCTCGGCCGGCCGCCTCGACACGTTCCTCGGCCTGGTCCTCCCGCACGGTCTGCTGGAACTGACCGCGGTCTTCGTGGCCGCCGGCACCGGCCTGCGCCTCGGCTGGACTCTCATCGACCCGGGCCCCCGCACGCGACGCACGGCTCTCGCGGAAGAGGGCCGAGCCGCCATCGGCATGGCCATAGGTCTCGCCCTGGTCCTCTTCGTCTCCGGCGCCATCGAAGGCTTCGTCACCCCGTCCGGCCTCCCCACCTGGGCACGCATCACCATCGGGGTCGTCGCCGAACTGGCCTTCCTCGCCTACGTCTATGTCCTGGGCGGTCGTGCGGCCCGCGCGGGCGAGACCGGTGACGTCGAGGCGGCGGAACGCAGCGCGACCGTCCCCACAGCAGCCTGATCGTCCCGACGACCACCGGATGTGCGACCACCTCCGTTCAGCTGCTAGTCTCCTCTTCGCCCCACAGGAGCCGTTGACACGGCAAGTGCGGGGAGGTAGATTCGAACAGTTGCCTGGAGATGGGCTCTAGCCCCAGACCGGCGACGGTGAGCATCTGTCGGCTTCACGAAACGTTGATTTCATTGAAGCCCCCTCCCGATGAATCGGAAATGAGTGGCCGGTCAGTCCGGTCCGAAACCTCTGATAAAGTCGGAACCGCCGGAAAGGGAAACGCGGAAGCGGAAACCTGGAAAGCATCGAGGAAATCGGATCGAGAAAAGATCTGATAGAGTCGGAAACGCAAGACCGAAGGGAAG
>NZ_BMWC01000011.1 GCF_014651035.1 Streptomyces lomondensis | reverse complement strand
CCGATGGTACTGCAGGGGGGACCCTGTGGGAGAGTAGGACGCCGCCGAACAAATATTGAAAAGGCCCACACCTTATGGTGTGGGCCTTTTTGTGTTTCAGGACGGTTGGACGAGTTTCGTGTCGTAGGCCAGGATGACCGCCTGAATACGGTCGCGGGAGCCGGTCTTCGCGAGGATGCGGCCCACGTGGGTCTTCACCGTCGACTCGGCCAGGTGGAGGCGCGCGGCTATCTCTGTGTTCGTCCAGCCCTTGCCGATGACCGTGAGGATTTCGCGTTCCCGGTCGGTGAGGGAAGCGAGCCGTGGGTCCTCCTGTGCCGCCGGGCCGTCCGCTGACGGGTCGGTCGGCAGGTGGTGGACGTAGGCGTCCAGGAGGCGGCGGGTCAGGCTGGGGGCGACGACCGCGTCGCCCGTGGCGACCGCGCGGATACCGGAGAGGAGCTCCTCGGGCTGGGCGTCCTTGACGAGGAAGCCGGAGGCGCCCGCGCGTAGGCCGGCGTAGGCGTACTCGTCCAGGTCGAAGGTGGTGACGATCAGGATGCGGGTGCGGTCGCCGGCGGCCGTGATGCGGCGGGTCGCCTCGATGCCGTCCAGGCCCGGCATGCGGATGTCCATGAGGACGACGTCCGGGTGGAGCTCGGCCGCCATGCGGACCGCTTCGCTGCCGTTGGCCGCCTCGCCCACCACCGTCATGTCGTCCTGGCTCTCCAGGAGCATGCGGGAGCCGAAGCGCTGAAGGGGCTGGTCGTCGGCGATGAGGACCGTGGTCACTGCGGGGTTTCCTCCGGGAGGTGTAGGCGGACGCGCCAGCCCTGCTCCGGGTGGGGGCGAGGGCCGGCCTCAAGTGTGCCGCCGTACAGGGCGGTTCGCTCGCGCATTCCCGGCAGTCCTCGGCCGCCGGCCTGGTCCTGGGGCGGGCTGCTGGTGCCGGTGTCCGTGATCGTGACGGTGACGGCGCCCTTCTCCTCGTAGGACAGCTCTATCTCCGCGGTGGCGTCGGGGCCGCCGTGTTTCAGGGTGTTGGTGAGGGCTTCCTGGATGACGCGGTAGACGGTGAGTTCGCGGCCTGGCGGGAGAGTGGGGCTGCCGTGGGTGATGGTGCTGATGGGGAGGCCTGCGGAGCGGACGCCGTCGAGGAGTTGGTCCAGGTCGGTGAGGCCGGGCTGCGGGGTGAGGTCCGGCTGTTGCTTCTCTTCCTCGCGCAGGATGTCGAGGAGGCTGCGGAGTTCGGTGAGGGCCAGGCGGCTGGTGGTGGCGATGGCGTCGAGGGCCTGGGCGGCGCGTTCGGGGGACTTGGCGGCCGCGTATCGGCCGCCGTCGGCGAGGCCCGTGATGACGGAGAGGTTGTGGCCGATGATGTCGTGCATCTCGCGGGCGATGCGGGCGCGTTCGGCGGCGGTGGCGAGCTGTGCCTGCTGGTCGCGTTCGGTCTCCAGACGGCGGGCGCGGTCCTCCAGGGCCTCGGTGTAGTTGCGGCGGGTGCGGACCGTGACGCCGATGAGGGCGGCCGAGGTGATGGACATCAGCTGGGAGCCGATCTGCTGGTCCCAGCTGCCCTCTCCGTAGCGGGCGACCGACACGAGGACCGGGGCGATCACCAGGGCCGTCGCCCACCACAGGTTGCGCAGGGCGCGGCGCAGGGCCAGGTGGTAGACGAGGACGAGCTGGAGCAGGGCGGCCTGGAGGGCTGCGCCGGTCCAGGCGTTGACGAGGGCGAAGGGGACCGTCGCGGCGAGGGCGGCCCCCGGGTGGGTGCGGCGCCGGAGCAGGGGGAGCGAGAGGCCGAGGCTCAGTGCCAGGAGGAGCCCGTCGGGAACGTTCAGGTTGTGGGCGTTGTGCTTCCAGCCGCCGCCTGCCCAGTCGATCAGGGCGGCCGTCACCCAGAAGCCGGCGAAGTGCAGGTCCCACAGCAGCGGATGGCGTTGGTCGAAGGCGCGTACCCGGCGGGTGAGGCGGTGGGCGTACTCGGTGAGGGGCTCCGGCGCCCGGTCTTCCGTCACGGGGTCCATGGTGAGGGTTCCTCGCGGCGGGCGTCACACGTCTCGGCGGCGCAGGACCCACGCGGCCAGGGCGAGGGTCGCCGCGGTCCACAGGAGCATGGCGAGCAGGGCGGCACCCGGGGACGCAGTGCCGGGCATGGGCTGGGCCGTGGTGAGGGCCTCCAGGGCCTTGCCGGGGAAGTAGCGGACGGCCGTGTCGACGGTGTCGTAGGGGAGCATCGCCAGGACCTCCGGGAGGATCATGATCAGGCCGATGAAGGCGCCGATGGCCGTCGGGACCGAGCGGAGGAGGGCGCCGATGGCGAGGGCGAGGACGGCGAGGAGGGTGAGGCCGACCGCGTTGCCCGCGAGGGCGCGCAGGACGCCGGGGTCGCCGAGGGAGGCGGACAGGTCGGTGCCGGTGAGGAAGGACTGGGCGAGGGGGAAGGTCAGGAGGTTCGTCGCCAGGGTGAGGGGGAGGGCGGTCGCGGTCAGGACGGCGGCCTTGGACCACAGGACGGGCAGGCGGCGCGGGACGGCGGTCATCGTGGCGCGGATCTGGCCGGTGGAGTACTCGCCGGCGGTCGCCAGGATGCCCAGTACGCCGAGGTTGATCGTGGCGAACTGGGTGCCGAGCAGGACGAACATGACGGTGTCCATGCCACCTTCGCCGGAACCGTCGTAGGCGGCGCCGAGGCCCGCGCCCATCGCGGCGGTCAGGAGGCTCGTGACGGCGAGGGTGATCCAGGTGGAGCGCAGCGTCCAGAACTTGTGCCACTCGGAGCGCAGGACGCGGGTCGGGGTCACGCGGTAGGGGAGGGTCGCCGTGGTCATGCTGCCGCTCCTTCCAGGGTCGCCGGGTACTCCACCGCGTCGCTGGTGAGGTCCATGAAGGCCTCTTCGAGGGAGGCGGTGCCGGGGGTCAGTTCGTAGAGGGGGATGCCGTGGGCGGCTGCCGTGCGGCCGATGTGCTGGGCGTCCGTGCCGCGGATCTGGAGGGTGCCGGGGGTGTCGGTGGTGATGTCGACGCCGGGTGCGGTGAGGAGGCGTACGAGGTCGGAGGCCTGCGGGGTGACGACCTTGGTGGTGCCCGCGCCGGAGTCGCGGACGAAGTCGGTGACCGTGGTGTCGGCGAGGAGGCGGCCGCGGCCGATGATGACCAGGTGCTCGGCGGTGAGGGCCATCTCGCTCATCAGGTGGGAGGAGACGAAGACCGTGCGGCCCTCGGCGGCGAGGGACTTGAGCAGGTTGCGGATCCACAGGACGCCCTCCGGGTCGAGGCCGTTGACCGGCTCGTCGAGGATGAGCACGGCCGGGTCGCCGAGGAGGGCGGCGGCGATGCCGAGGCGCTGTCCCATGCCGAGGGAGAAGCCCTTGACGCGGCGGTGGGCGACATCGGTCAGGCCGGTGAGGCCGAGGACCTGCTCGACCCGTGAGCCGGGGATGCCGTGGGTGTGGGCGAGGGCGCGCAGGTGGTGGTAGGCCGTGCGGCCGGGGTGGACCGAGCGGGCTTCCAGCAGGGCGCCGACCTCGGTGAGGGGCGCGGGGTGGGTGGCGTAGGAGCGTCCGCCCACGGTCGCGTGGCCCCGGGTGGGGGCGTCGAGGCCGAGGAGCATGCGCATGGTGGTGGACTTGCCGGCGCCGTTGGGGCCGAGGAAGCCGGTTACGGTGCCGGGGCGGACGGTGAAGGACAGGTCCGTGACGACCGTCCGGTCGCCGTAGCGTTTGGTGAGTTCGTGTGCCGTCAGCATGCTTCGATGCTCGTGCGTGCGGGGGCGGCGGGCGTCGGACCGGCGGGGTAACCGGGGTGAGGGGTGTCGTACCCGGGTACTACCGTGGCCGCATGACCTATGTGATCCGGTCCGTCCGTGCCGATGAGTGGCCCGCGGCGAAGGAGTTGCGGCTCGCGGCGCTGCGGGATCCGGTGGCGCACCTGGCCTTCCTGGAGACGTACGACGAGGCCGTGGCCAGGCCGGACTCCTACTGGCAGGAGCGGACGGCGAGGGCCGCCGAGGGGGCGGACAAGGCGCAGCAGATCATCGCCGAGGGGCCGGACGGGCAGTGGGTGGGGACGCTGACCGTGCTCGTGGAGGAGCCCGGGACGACCGACTGGGCCGGGTTTCCGGTGGAGCGGAAACAGGGGCATGTGGTCGGTGTGTTCGTACGGCCCGAGGAGCGTGGGAGCGGGCTGACCGAGGTGCTGTTCGACGCGGCCCTGGAGTGGGCGTGGGGGCGAGGTCTCGAGCGGGTGCGGCTCATCGTGCACGAGGAGAACGGGCGGGCGCAGCGGTTCTATCGGCGGGTGGGGTTCGTGCCGAGCGGGCTGACCGTGCCGTTGGGGGATGCCGGGGAGTGGGAGCTGGAGTTCGTGCTTGAGCGGAGCTCTGTGTGACCCGGAGATCCTCCCTCGAACCGCTCGCCCAGCGAATGCCCTTCTCAGACCGGTAGTTCGTCGTGCGGCCAGCGGGCGCGGCCCTGCTCGCGGGACCGGAGCAGGGCCAGGGTCGGCATGCCCCGGTCCGCTCCGGTGGCCAGCAGCTCCGGGAGCTGTGGAAGCGGGGCCACGGCCGCGACGTCGTCCAGGACGAGCGTCAGTGGTGGGTCGAGGCGACCGGAGGATGACCGTTCGGCCATGCGCCGGCCGCGCTCGACCACGCTGGAGACGAGGGCCGTCAGGAAGGGCATCGCGCCCGGGCTGGTCCTGGGGTCCTCGATGGATTCACCCACCACATAAAGCGTGCCCCCTTCGTGGACGAAGGAATCCAAGGCGAGGGCGTCACTTCGGTTGGGAGTGCACGCGTTGCGGATGTTGACCGTGGAGAGGGCCGCGAGGGCTCGGGTGGTCAGCTGCTGGGCCATGTCGCGGCGTTCCGGGTGGGCCGTGAGGGCGCCTTCCAGTTCGCCGGCGGAGCCGGGGGCCGCCTTGGGGTTGGTGCGGAGGATGCGTACGGCGTCCTGGATGTGGGTGCCCTGGGACCAGCGGTGGACGTGGCGGATGGTGCGGCCGTCGATGGCGGCGGCGTGCAGGTAGCTCCGCAGGAGGGTGGTGGCTGTGTCGCTGACCGCCTGGTCGAGTTTGGCGGTGGGGCGTACGGGGGTGAGGAGGGCGGTGGCTCTTGCTGTTGCTGTTTCTCTGGCCTCGCAGCCGGTGGTGGGGGACCAGTGGAGGCGGGAGGGGGTGTCGCAGAGGTGGGTGGGGTCGTAGAGGTGGGTGGGGCCCAGTTTTGCTCTGGCGTCCTTTGTTTCCTGCCAGAGGGTGGGGTTGGAGGTGACGATGAGGGCGGGGCCTTCCGCGTCGCGTACCGCTTGGGTGGCGGTGGTTTGGCGGGTTTCCCTTGGGGCTACGTGGATTTTTTCCCACCCGCCCACCCGTTCCTGGCCGAACAGGGAGGCCGGGGTCGCGGGCGTGGCCGCCGGGGTGGGGGGCAGGGGGGCGGTCGGGTCGACGAGGGGGGTGGGCTCGGGGGCGGTGCGGGGGGTGGGGACGTCGTGCGGGGGCGGGGCGGGGGTGGCGTGCTGCGCCGCCGGGGTCAGCACGTTGTGCTGCGCCGCCGGGGGTACGTGGTGGTGGGGTGCCGCTGTGGGGGTCCCGTGCTGGGCCGGTTGTGATGCGCCGCCGTGCTGGCCCGGGGGTGGCGCCCCGTGCTGCGGTGACGTGGATGCGCCGTGCTGGCCGAGGGGCGGGGCCCCGTGGTGCGGTGACGGTGATACGTCGTGTTTGCCCAGAGGTGGTGCCCCGTGGTGCGGCGACGCTGATGCGCCGTGATGGCCCAGGGCTGATGCCCCGTGGTGCGGCGATGCAGATACGCCGTGCTGGCCCAGGGGCGGGGCCCCGTGCTGCGGTGACGCTGATACGTCGTGCTGCGGTGAGGTCGGTGGTCCGTGCTGGGCCTGCGTTGATAGGTCGTGCTGCCTGGAGTCTGTTGTCCCGTGCTGGGCCTGCGCTGATGGGGCGTGCTGCCTGGAGCCCGTTGTTCCGTGCGGGGACGATGCTGTGTGGTGGTCCGGTGCCGGGGCGTCCTGCGGTGTCGCCGTGTCGGGCTCGTGCGTGTCGGCTGGTCGCTTCTCAGCCGTCGCCCGTTCCAGGCGGCGCCTTGCTCGGCCTGCTCGCCAGCGGGCCACCGTGCCGAGGGTGAAGACCGTCAGGACGAACAGGAGCATCAGCTGGCCGATGAACAGACCCCAGAAGAGGCCGTAGCCGGAGAGTTCGCCGGGGGGTGTGTCGGGCCAGGCGCCGGGGATGTCGTGGGGCTCGGCGATGAGGCCGCGCATGGCGAGGGGGGTGCGGGTGAAGGTGACGCCGGACGGCCAGGAGCCGTGGGCGAACCAGGCGGCGAGGCCCGTGGCCGTCCACACCAGCAGGGTCATGCCGAGGAGGAACGCGAGTATGCCGACCAGCAGGCCGTCGGGGATGCCTCCCTGGCTGTCCCGCTGGGTGCGGCGGTCGTCCGGTCTCACGCGTCCTCTCCCTACGCCACCGTCGATTCGGAGTCGCCCAGGTGGTGTTCCACGAAGGCCGCGGCCCGTTCCTCCGCCTCGCGTTCGGCGGCGCGCAGGGCGTCGTCCTCGAGCTCGGCGGAGGACTCGGTCATCGCGCGGTCGGTGAAGACCAGCGGGCGTTCGGTCTCCGTGACCAGGTGTTTGACGACCTGGACGTTGCCGTTGACGTCCCAGACGGCGATGCCGGGGGTGAGGGTCGGGATGATCTCGACCGCCCAGCGGGGCAGGCCCAGGACGCGGCCGGTGGCCCGGGCCTCGTCTGCTTTCTGGGCGTAGATCGTCCTCGTCGACGCCATCTTCAGGATCGCCGCGGCCTCCTTCGCTGCCGCGCCGTCCACCACGTCCGACAGGTGGTGGACCACCGCCACGAACGACAGGCCCAGGCGTCGGCCGAACTTCAGCAGGCGCTGGAACAGCTGTGCCACGAAGGGGCTGTTGATGATGTGCCAGGCCTCCTCGACGAGGAAGATGCGCTTCTTCCGGTCGGGGCGGATCCAGGTGTGTTCCAGCCACACGCCGACGATCGCCATGAGGATGGGCATGGCGATGGAGTTGCGGTCGATGTGGGACAGGTCGAAGACGATGAGCGGGGCGTCGAGGTCGATGCCGACCGTGGTGGGGCCGTCGAACATGCCGCGCAGGTCGCCGTCGACCAGGCGGTCCAGGACCAGGGCGACGTCGAGGCCCCAGGCACGGACGTCGTCTATGGCGACGTTCATCGCCTCGGCCGACTCGGGCTCGGGGTGGCGCAGCTGCTCGACGATGTCGGTGAGGACCGGCTGGCGGTCGACGATCGTCTCGTTGACGTAGGCGTGGGCGACCTTGAGGGCGAAGCCGGAGCGTTCGTCCAGGCCGTGGCCCATCGCGACCTCGATGATCGTGCGGAGCAGGGCCAGCTGGCCCGTCGTCGTGATCGCGGGGTCGAGCGGGTTGAGGCGGATCCCCATGTCCAGTGCGGCCATCGGGTCCAGGCGGATGGGAGTTATCCCCAGCTCCTGCGCGATGAGGTTCCACTCGCCGACGCCGTCCTCGCCCTGGGCGTCCAGGACGACGACCTGGCGGTCCTTGAAGCGGAGCTGGCGCAGGACGTACGTCTTCTCCAGCGCCGACTTGCCGTTGCCGGACTCGCCGAGGACCAGCCAGTGGGGGGCGGGAAGCTGCTGGCCGTAGAGCTGGAAGGGGTCGTAGATGTAGCCCTTTCCGGAGTACACCTCGCGGCCGATGATGACGCCGGAGTCGCCGAGGCCCGGGGCGGCGGTCGGCAGGTAGACCGCCTGGGCCTGGCCCGTGGACGTGCGCACCGGGAGCCGGGTCGTCTCGACCTTCCCGAAGAGGAAGGACGTGAAGGCGTCGGTGAGGACGGACAGCGGGTCCCGCATCTGGTCCTACCTCCGAATGCCGGTGGCGAAGGGAAGGGTGTTCACGAAGGCGCGGTGGTGCTCGCGGTCGCACCATTCCAGCTTCAGGTACGACTTTCCTGCCGAGGCCCTTATCGTCCGCTTGTCGCGGGCGAGGGCGTCGGGGGAGCGGGAGCTGACGGTGATGTAGCCGACGAGGTTGACGCCGGCGGCGCCGCTGGCGAGGTCCTCGCCGCGCTGGTCGAGCCGGGAGTTGGCGGCCACGTCGCGCGGGTCGACCGTGCGGTTCATCTTCGCGGCGCGGGACGCCTCGGCCTCGTCGTTGGTCTTCTCGGTGAGCATGCGCTCGATGGCGACCTCGGTGGGTTCGAGGTCCATCGTGACGGCGACGGTGCGGATGACGTCCGGGGTGTGGACGAGGAGCGGGGCGAGGAAGTTGACGCCGACGGGGGTCATCGGCCACTCCTTCACCCAGGCGGTGGCGTGGCACCAGGGGGCGCGGGTGGAGGACTCGCGGGTCTTGGCCTGGAGGTAGGTGGGCTCCATGGCGTCCAGCTCGGCCGGCCAGGCATTACGTTTCGTCATCGCCTGGATGTGGTCGATCGGGTGGTCCGGGTCGTACATGGAGTGGATCAGCGAGGACAGCCTGCTCTGGCCGAGCGGCTGCCGGACGCGGATGTCGGCCTCCTGGAGGCGGGAGCAGATGTCGGTGAGCTCGCGGGCCATGACGACGGCGAGTCCGGCGTCGCGGTCGACCTTGCCGCCGTGGGCGCGGGCGGCGCGGGCCATGGCGTTGGCCTCGGCGGCGAGGTCGCGGGTGTAGTGCATGCAGGCGACGAGGTAGGCGCGGTGCTGTTCGCTGCTGGTGGACACCATCGACTGGAGCTGGTCGTAGGACTCCTGCAGCCAGGGCAGGGCCTTGTCGTCGCCGCGGACGGCGACGTCCTTGGCGTGGGCGTCCGGGTCGGCGGGGAGGGTGCGGGCGAGCATCTGGAGGCGGGTGACGAAGCCGTCGCCGTTGGCCACGTGCTTGAGGAGCGTGCCGAAGCGGTCGACGAGGGCCTCCTGGTCCTCGCTGTCGCGCAGGCCGACGCCGGGGCCCTCGATCTCGATGGCGGCGGTGACGGTCTTGCGGTCGGCGTGCAGCAGGACGGCGATCTCGTCGGGGCCGAAGGGGGCGGAGAGCCAGGTGATGCCGCCGATGCCGGGGGGCGGGCCGATCTCGACCTCGCGGCCGTCGAGCCGGGTGCCGGCCTCGACGGCGGCGGAGCGGTAGGTGGCGCCCTGCTTGAGGGTGCGCTTGTAGCTGCGGTTGATCTCGAACCACTTGTAGAACGTGCGGTGCTTGTACGGCACGTACACGGCGGCCAGCGCCAGCATCGGGAACCCGGCGAGCAGCACGATGCGCAGGGACAGGACCGGGACGAGGAGCCCGCACATCATGCCGAGGAACGCGCCCACGACGATCAGGGCGATCTCGCCGGTCTCGCGGTTGCGGCCGATGATCGCGTTCGGCCGGGCGCGGCCGATCAGATATGTCCGGCGGGGCGTGACCGGATGGGACACGTGGGACTCGGTCGTCAACGCCCTTCACCTCCCGTGCGGTTGGTACTGCTGTTGCGGGTGTTGCTGGCGTGGGGAGTGTTGACGGGGCTGCTCGAACGGGGTGCGGGTGCGGCGGAGGGGACAGATCCGCCGCCGCCGTTCGAGGTGCGCGTGCTGTGCGCGGCGACTCCGCCGGAGGCCGGGTTGCTGGGGCGGGGGGCGGAGGACTGGCTGCCTCCGCCGTTGTTGTCGGCGCGGGTGCTGTGGGTCTTGATGCCCTGCGCGACCAGGGACGCCGGGGAGCTGATGACGGCCGCGGCCTTGCCTTCGGCGCCCCGCATGATGCGGTTGTTGCGGGAGCCGGCGATCTCGTCGCCGAAGCCGGGGACGAAGCGGTAGATCATCGCGGACGCGAAGATGGCGAGCAGGATGATGGCGAGGCCGGAGACGACGGCGGAGAAGGCGTCCGGGCCGTCGTCGGCGGAGAGCGCGCCCGCGAGGCCGAGGACGATCACGATCACCGGCTTCACGAGGATGACGGCGATCATGATGCCGGCCCAGCGGCGGACGTGGCCCCAGAGGTTCTTGTCGACGAGGCCGGCGTAGACGACGGTGCCGAGGAGGGCGCCGACGTAGAGCAGGGCCGCGCGGATGACGAGTTCCAGCCACAGCACTCCGGCGGCGAGGATGCTGACCAGGGAGACGACGATCAGCATGATCGGGCCGCCGCCGATGTCCTCGCCCTTCTTGAGGGCCTCGGAGAACGTGCCGAAGAAGGCGTCGGTCTGGTCGCCGGTGGCTTTGGCGAGGACCTCGGTGATGCCGTCGGTGGCCGATACGACCGTGTAGAGGATCAGCGGGGTGAAGGCGGAGGCCAGGACGGTCAGCCAGAGGAAGCCGATGGCTTCGGAGAGGGCGGTGGTGAGAGGCACGCCGCGGACGGCTCGCTTGGCGACGGCCAGGAGCCAGAGCAGCAGCGTGAGGATCGTCGAGGCGGCGAAGACGACCGCGTACTGCTGGAGGAACTTGGGGTTGGTGAAGTCGACGTTGGCGGTCTCCTTCACGGCGTCGCTGAGCTTGTCGACGGTCCAGGAGGCGGCGTCGGCACAGCCCTTCGCGAGGGAGGAGAGGGGGTCGAGGGTGGAGGTGGGGTCGAGGGAGGGGTTGCCTCCGCCGGTACCGCTTCGGCTGCCGGTATCGCCTTCGCAGATGTCCCTGGCCTCGCCCCTGAGCAGGTCGCACGCGTTGTTGCTGGGTGACGGGGAGGGTGTGGGTGCGGCGAAGGCGCGGCTGGCCAGCAGGACCGTGGCAGTCTGCACCGCCGCGACCGCGGCGCCGAGCTTGAGTACGTGATGCCTACCGGGCATAGGTGAACCCTCCGTACTCCTCGACAGCCTTGGTCATGTCCTCTGCGGTGGATGCCCTTTGGTCGCGTCCGACCGGAACCGGGCCGTCCTCCTGGGTGAAGTCGGTGACCTTCCAGTCACCGTCGACCCACTTCAACTGGTAGGTCGTGGTGTACCAACTCTCGGTGACGGGGTTCGTGGAGCCCTCACCCGACAGACCGAAGAGGGAGGTGTACCAGAGCGCGACCGTGGCGGTGCTGTCGCTGAACGACGTGACCTTGGTGCCGACCGGGATCACGCGCGAGACGAAGGTCTGACCGCTGGGCGCGGAGCCGTCCTTGTTCAGGCCGATCTTCTCGAGGAAGCTCGCCCGGGAGTAGACCTGGTCGAACGCCGGCAGCTGGGCGGCAGCGACGTCGGGGGCGTACACGGTGTTGACGATCGCGTGCCGCTTCTCCGTGTTGTACATGTCAGCCGAGCCGAGGGCGATGCCGTAATTGGTGGCTGCGGACTGCGCACCCTGCTCGTCCTTGGCGTAGCCCGTGGGAATTCCGGCCGTTTTCGCCCCCACGGGTCGCTTCCCGGAGGGCGCCGTCGCCGCTGTCTCAGGCTTGTCCGTGCTGCCCCCCGCCGACGGCGAGTCGCCACCCCCCCGGTTCGCGAAGGCGATCGCTGCGATCAGGAGGACGACCACGCCGACCACCGTGACCAGGCTGCGGGACGAGGAGCGCGGGCCGCGGCGTGGGGTGCCGTAGGGGTCGGAGCCCGTGTCGGGCAGGCGGGTGCGGGTCTGGCCCGTGCCGCCGTAGCCGCCGGAGGCCTCGTGCTCGTCACCGGGACTCATGCCGCGTACGCCCCCTCGACGTCGTACGGATACGCGTACTCCTCGTACGACGGTAGCCGTGCTGGTTCCCGCGCGGGCGCGGTGTGGTGACTCGACATCAGGGAAACGCAACCTCAGCCGGTGGGCACGACGGGCGGGTGGGATGGAGAGGGGGGAAGGAGCCGGGCGTGCCCGGCCGGGCGGCGGTGCCCGGCTTACACGGCCATGCCGTACACGATGGTGAAGAGCGTGCCGAGGGAGCCGATGATGAAGACTCCTGTGAGGCCGGCGATGATGAGGCCTTTGCCCTGTTCCGCGCTGAAGGTGTCGCGGAGGGCCGTGGCACCGATGCGCTGCTTGGCGGCGCCCCAGATGGCGATGCCGAGGCAGATCAGGATGGCCACCGCCATCACCACCTCGATCATCACCTTGGCCTCGTTGCCCAGGCTGCCGAAGGGGCCCCAGTCCGGAGCGATCCCGCCGATGATGGTGTTGATGTCTCCCTTATCGGCCGCAAAGAGCATGTAAGTCACCGCCCCTGTTGGGTAGTTCCGCATCCTCTGCGGTCGTGCAGAGGTCAGGCCTCATTCTCGCCGACAATGATGCTGTCGTATGTCGACTTGGCGTCATTGATTGGCGGGTTTCGTACGAATACCTTGCCACCGTTCCGCGCCGGCCCCTAAGGGAGGCGACGGGCGGTGTACGAAGGATCGTATGGTCACTCTGTGTATCACGGCAGGTCACGCCGGGCAATGAGGCCTGAGCGAAACCTGGTGTGCGGTTCCGTCGTTGTGCCCTCTTGCGACCTTTCTCACCTTTCCGTGCGGTTTCTGACGGCTGGTCGGGTGAGCGGTCGCGCCGGTGTTCCCCGGGTGAAGGCTACCCGGCACGGCGAACGGGCCGCGGCTGGGTTGCCGCGGCCCGTTCCTCCCGTGCCCGCTTCGGGCCCCCACGGCCCTCGGCGGTGTTCCTCGGTGACGGTCCGTCACGAGGTGGTGGGTGTCAGCCGGTGAAAGCGCCGATGTCAGCCGGTGAAGGCGCCGAGTCCCTGGGGGGTGCCCCAGCCGGTCGGGCCGTCGTAGCCCGTCCGGGCGGTGCAGAGGTAGCCGGTGGTGCAGGTTCCGTTGCTGCCGCTGGTGACGTCGTTCAGGGCGGAGGTGTTCGCGTAGGGGAACCTCGCCGGGTAGGAGCCGCTGGAGGGGGTGCCCGCCAGGGCGTAGACGCTCGCGATGATCGGGGCGGAGGCGCTGGTGCCGCCGTAGGTGGCCCAGCCCTGGCCGTCGGCGCCGTAGGTGTCGTAGACGGAGACGCCGGTCGCCGGGTCGGCGACGGCCGAGACGTCGGCGATCGTGCGCCTGGCGCAGCCGGTGTCGGTCTGCCAGGCGGGCTTGGCGTCGTAGGCGGAGCAGCCGGATCCGGTGCCCTCGGTGCTGCTGGTCGACCAGACGCTCTCGGTCCAGCCGCGGGTGGTGGAGGAGGCGGTGAGCCTGGTGCCGCCCACGGAGGTCACGTACCGGGAGGCCGCCGGGTACTCGGCGCCGTAGCCGCCGTCGCCCGCGCTGACGGTGATGGCGACGCCCGGGTGGTTGAAGTACGCGGAGTCGTACGCCGTGTCGGAGGAGGACTCGGCGCCGCCGTAGCTGTTGGAGACGTACCTGGCGCCCAGGCTGACGGCCTCGTTGACGGCCGTGCCCAGGTTGGTCATGGTGGCGGACTTGGCCTCGACGAGGAGGATGTGGCAGTTCGGGCAGACGGCGCTCGCCATGTCGAGGTCGAGGGAGATCTCGGCGGCCCAGCCGCTGTTGGGGGCGGGCAGGGAGGTCGTGGAGCCGGTCTGGCCGACCTTCTTGAAGCAGCCGTTCGCGGTGGTGCAGGCGGGCAGGCCGTAGTGCGAGCGGTAGGCGGCGAGGTCGGACTCGGCGTTCGGGTCGTCGTAGGCGTCGACGATGGCGATGGTCCGGCCGGCGCCGTTGCTCGCGGAGGCGGAGGTCAGGCCGTAGGCGGCCCGGAGGTCGGCGGGGCCGTAGCCGGAGGGGCTGGTGGCGTCGGCGGCCTGGGCCGAGATGCCGTGCTGCTGCTGGAAGGCGGTGCGGCCGCCCGTGACGCGCAGGGCGTCGCATGCCATCTCGTCCTGGTGGCGGGGGAGGGCGCAGGAGCGGGTCCAGGTCACCTTGGGGGTGCTGGCCCGGGCGGTGTCCGCGTGGGCGGCGGTGGTGAGGCCGGTGAGGAGGAGGGCGGCGGTGGCGGTGACGGCGGAGCCGATCCGGCGCCATCTGCGGCGGCCGGCGGGGGAGTTGCTGGGTGTCGTGCGCAAGGTACAGCCTCCTGGCAGTGGTGGACAGAGGCCTGCGGGTGGGGGATCCGCCGGTGTGGTTCCCGGCGGGGGCGGCGACCCGCGACGACGATCGCTTGTTGGGTACGTGACAACAAGACAGTGTTCGGAATCCTGACTTCCGCATTGCTGAAAGGGGTGCGGGGCTTACCGGTCGGTGACGGGCCGATGGGAGAGGGATGGGCGGGGCTTGACGCGGCGACAGCATGGGGCCGGCGGGGCGAGTCGCGTGGGCGGTCTCCGCGGAGGCGCTGACGCGCGTCTGAAACGGGTCTGACGTTTCTCTCACCTTCGTCGGCCACAGTGGCCCCGGTGAAGCGTCTGCTCTGCGTCGTCGTGGTTCTCGTCGCTCTGGTTTCCGCGTCCACCGCGGTGGCCGACGACGGGGCCGGGCCCCTCGGGGTGACCGTGACCGCGGGGGCGGGTCCGGGGAGTGCCCGGGTCGGTGTGCTGGTGCCCGCCGATCGGGCGTCGCGGTTGGCCGACGGGCACTTCTGCACCGCGTCCGTGGTGCGGGCTCCGTACCGGAACCTCGTCGTCACCGCGGCGCACTGCCTGGGCGGGGACGGGCGGCTGGTGTTCGTGCCCGGGTACCGCAACGGCCGTGCGCCCTACGGGGTGTGGGCGGTGAAGCGGTGGTTCCTGCCCGCCGGGTGGGTGCACGGGCGGCGCGAGGACAGCGACGTGGCGTTCGCCGTGGTCGCCTCGCGGGGCGGCAGAGGGGTCGAGGACGCCGTCGGCGGGAACCGTTTCGCCACCGGTACGGCGACGGGGGCGACCGCCGTGACCGTCACCGGCTATCCCGACTCCCGTGAGACGCCCGTCAGCTGCACCAACAGGCCGATCGCGCACAGCGCCACCCAGCAGCGCATCGCGTGCCCCGGTTTCAGCGGGGGCACCAGCGGCAGCCCCTGGGTGAACGGGGACGGGCAGGTCGTCGGGGTCCTCGGCGGGCATGACGAGGGCGGGGCGAGCCCCGGCGTCTCCTACAGCGTGGTCCTCGGCGCGGAGGCGGAGCGGCTGTACCGGGACGCGGCGCGTGATCCGTGATGCCCCACGACCCCGTGCGCCGGCCGGGCCCGCCGTGCCCCCGGCCGTGCCGCCCGTGCCGTCGGGCGTTCCCCCGTCCGCCCCGACTCTTCCCCGCGTGATCATTCCTGAGCGCGGCGGGCGCCTCTACACTGACCAGGCGACGGACTCCCGGTCGGTGAGGGGCGGTTGACGGTGCGTAAGGCGTGGATCGTGGCGAGTGTTGCGATCAGCTCCGCCCTGGCCTTCGTGATGCTGCTCGTGGTCGGGGTCTACATCGTCGCCGGGAACCTGGTCAACGGCGTGGGCGGCGGGGCGAAAGCGCTGGCCAAGGGGTCGGTGCCCGCCGCGTACGCGGCCCTCGTGCAGAAGTGGGGCAACCTCTGCCCCGCCATCAGCCCGGCCCTGCTCGCCGCCCAGCTCTACCAGGAGAGCGGCTTCAACCCGAGGGCCCAGAGCCACGCCGCCGCGCAGGGCATAGCGCAGTTCATCCCCGGCACCTGGGCCTCGCACGGCATCGACGGCGACGGCGACGGCGACCGCGATGTGTGGGACCCCAAGGACGCGATCCCCTCGGCCGCCTCCTACGACTGCGAACTCGCGTCGTACGTGAAGAAGGTCGGCGGGAACCTGACCGAAAACATGCTGGCCGCGTACAACGCGGGGGCGTACGCGGTGATCAAGTACGGGGGTGTGCCGCCGTACAGCGAGACCCAGAACTACGTGAAGAGGATCACGACCCTCTCGGAGAGCTTCGCGGCGCCCGTCGGGCGGGTCGACCCCTCCGAGCAGGCCGCCGGCGCGATCGAGTACGCCCAGCAGAAGCTCGGCACGCTCTACCTCTGGGGCGGCACCGGCACCGCTGAGCAGGGCGGACGCTTCGACTGCTCCGGTCTGACCCAGGCCGCCTACGCCAGCGTGGGCATCAAGCTCCCGCGCGTCGCCAACGACCAGTACAACGCGGGGCCGCACCCCAGCCGGGACGAACTGCTCCCGGGCGACCTCGTCTTCTTCTCGGACGACCTCACCAATTCGCGTGCCATCCGGCATGTCGGTATTTATGTCGGAGGTGGGTACATGATCGACGCGCCGCGGACGGGTGCTGTCATCCGGTTCGACCCGATCGACACCCCCGACTACTTCGGGGCCACCCGGGTCACCGAAGATGGCGCGAAAGCACTGCCCACGACGGTGTGAACCGAGTGTGAACCCACCCCCTGAGCTGCGAAGACGTGTCTCTCTTCGATAACGTCTGCGTGATCATTCGGTGGAGTGTGGAACGTATCAACGGGGACCATGCGTTCCTGGTGACGTAGCCGAGCAGACGTCATGGGCACGTGTCACGCACGCGTGCAGCGGAAGCGGATCTACAACCACGGGGGTGGCAGGAGCGGCGCACGCACAGGTGCGCCGGGAGAGACGACGAAGGGGCCGCAGCACCATGGCTGGACTCGCCGAATCCGGGTCGAACCCCGACGTCGACCTGCTCTACGACATCAATGGCCTGGCCAAGGACGCGCCGGCGTGGCTCGACCGCGTCATGGAGTACGTCGGCGAGTACGGGCTGCTGCTCGCCATCGTGCTGCTCGTGGTGTGGTGCTGGTGGTCCGTGCGCCGGCGCGGGGACGAGGACGCCGCGTCCACGGTCGCGGCGCTGATCTGGGCCCCGCTGGCGGCGGGCATCGCCGTGCTGGTGAACGTGCCGATACGGGGATTCGTGGAGCGGCCCCGGCCGTTCCTCGACCACCAGGGCCTCGACGTGCTCGTCAAGGGCAAGACCGACTACTCCTTCGTCAGCGACCACGCGACGATCGTCATGGCCCTGGCGGTCGGCCTGTTCGTCGCCAACCGGAAGTTCGGGCTGGCCGGGCTCGTGCTGGCGCTGTTCGGGGGCTTCATCCGCGTCTACATGGGCGTGCACTACCCGACCGATGTCGTGGGCGGTTTCGCGCTCGGCACGGCCGTGGCGCTGCTGCTCTCGCCGCCGGCCATGGCCCTGTTGACGCCGGTGACGACGGCGATCGAGCGCTCGCCGCGGGTGGGGTGGCTGATCCGGGCCCGGGGAAGAGGGCCCGTGGACCAGGACTCGGTGATTCCCGGGGCGCGCAGTGAGCGGACCGAGGCGTCCGAGCGGGACCTCGCCGCGTAGCGACCCGGCTCACGTCACAGGGCTTGCGGGTAGGTGAAGAAGCGGGTCGGGTCGTACTGGTTCTTCAGTTTCGCCAGGCGGGTCGCCGCGTCGCCGTAGTACGCCTTGCGCCAGTCGGTCAGGGTCGGGTCCGTGTAGTTCTGGTACGCCGCGCCCGAGGCGTGCGGCCGCATCGACTTGTGGGCGGCGGCCAGCCAGTCGCGGGCCGTGGCGCCGCTCGTGCCCGGCCGCCAGGCGGCGATGTACTGGGCCAGCATGCGGGAGCGGCGGTGCACGAACGCCGTCGACGTCGGCGAGACGCGGTTGACCGCTCCGCCCAGGGCGGTGAGCGCGATGCTGCCCGTGCCGCCGCGCACCGCACCGATCTGGCCCAGCAGGGCGCGGATTCCGGCCGTGGACAGGGAGTGGTCGAAGAAGTCCGACGCCGCGGCGTACGTCTCGCGGCCCAGCGCGCCCTTCGGGGAACGGCCCGGGGTCGAGCCGGGCAGATGGCACTGGGCGTCCGTCGGGAACGACGAGCAGCCGGCGTACACCTCCATCGACTCCTCGTACGAGCGGCGCCGCAGGGAGACGCCGCGCGCCGGGCCGCCGACGCGGTCGGCCAGGCGGTCGACGGCGTTCTGGAGTTCGCCGTAGGTGCCGAGGGAGAAGGCCGAGACCGAGACGGTCGGGGTGCTGCCGGCGGCGCTCGCCAGGTGCAGGGACGACCAGATCTCGTCGGGCTGTGACGGGCCCCACTCCTGCCAGGCCTTCACCACCGCGGCCGCCTTCGACCAGGGCCAGGACATGTAGGCCGAGACGCCCTGCGGGGCCGGGTGGGTCTTGAAGTGCAGCTCCGTCACGACGCCGAAGTTGCCGTTGCCGGCGCCGCGCAGGGCCCAGAAGAGGTCCTGGTGCTCGCGGGCGTTCGCGGTGAGCTGCTTGCCGTCGGCGGTGATCAGGGTGGCCTGGGTGAGGCTGTCGCAGGTCAGGCCGTACGCGCGGGAGACCACGCCGTGTCCGCCGCCGAGGGTGAGGCCGGAGACGCCGACGGTGGGGCAGGAGCCGGCGGGGATCGTGACGCCCTTCGCGGTGAGGGCGCGGTAGACGTCGATGAGTTTGGCGCCGGCGCCGATGACCGCGGTGCTGCCGGAGGCCCGGACGCGGTTGAGTTTCGAGACGTCGATGATCAGGCGGCCGTTGCCCGAGGACCAGCCGGCGTACGAGTGGCCGCCGTTGCGGATCGCCACGCGCAGGGCGTGGGCGCGGGCGTAGGACAGGGCCGTGCGGATGTCGTCCGGGTGGGCCACGTACGCGACGGCGGCGGGCTTCAGGTCGTCGAACCGGGTGTTGTACAGCTGCCGGGCCGCCGTCCAGCTGGTGTCGCCCGGGCGGATGAGGGGGCCGTCCAGGTCGCGGGCGAGGGCGGACCAGTTGGCGGTGGCGGCGACTGTTCTCGTGGTCGTGGTGGCCGTGGCCCTGGAGCCGGTGTCCGATGTCGTGCAGGCGGTGATGAGCGGGCTTGCGGCTGCGGCGATGCCCGCCGTGCCGGTTGCGAGGAATGTACGCCGTTCCATGGGGCCTCCCGGTGGTTCCGTCGTGGGAGACGGGATGGCGGGGTACGGGGTTCCACGCAACCGGGTGCCGCGGAGATCCATCAGAAGGGCCCTAGGCCGGACCCGCGTGCTTCTCCGCGTCCGAGCGGGCCAGGCTTCGGGCCCGTCTCGCCGGGCCGCGCCAGCCGCAGGTGCAGTGGGCCATGCAGAAGTGGCCCTTCTCCTTTGTCGTCGTGCGGTGTTCCGTGAGGTTGGGGGGAGGTGCCGGCCCGTCCTGCTGCGTCACGGCGACAACGGTACCCACTCCAGGTAAAGGGTTCGTATGGGCGGGCGCGGCGCGCTCGCGTGACGGGGGCACATACCCGTCGTTAACCGGAACAACAAGGGGGCCCGTGACGGACGTACCGGCTGGGGGTAGGCAGGCGATGACTGGGCAGCGGGAACGGCGGCACAGGCGGACGGGTGCGGCGGTCGTCGCGGCCGGGGTCGCGGCCGGTGCGGCACTGGGCGCCGGAGGGTGCTCCGGAGGAGACGCGGTCGCCGGGGACTCCCGCGGCGGGGACCCGGTCGTCGTGCTGCGCGGAGCCGCCGAACGGCTGGTGGACGCGGGGAGTTCGAAGGCCCGTACGTCGATGGAGATGGCCGCCGGCGGAACCCGGGTGACGATCCGGGGCGCGGGGGTCTACGACTACCGGAAGCGGCTCGGGCAGCTGAAGGTGCTGCTGCCGCAGGACCCCGCGGGGGCCGCCGAGCGCCGGCCCATCACGGAACTGCTCGCGCCGGGTGCCCTGTTCATGAAGAACCGGGGCGCCGGTGTGCCCCCGGACAAGTGGGTGCGGGTGGACACGCGGACCCTGTCCGACGGGAACCTCGTCACCGGCGGGGCCACCGATCCGTTCGCGGCGGCCGAGGTGCTGCGCGGGACGCGGTCGGCGACGTACGTGGGCAGGACCGAGGTCGCGGGCACCGGAGTGCGGCACTACCGGGGCACGGCGGACCTCGGCGACGCCGCCCGGCGCGCCTCCGACGGCAACGCGCAGTCCCTGAGCGCGGCGGCGAAAGGGTTCGCCACGGCGAAAGTGCCGTTCGACGCCTACCTCGACGACGAGGGCCGCATCCGCAAGGTCCGCCACCGGTTCAGCTTCCTCAACGGGCAGCAGAAGAGCCCCGTCGCCGTAGCCTCGACCACCCTGCTCTACGATTTCGGGGCCTCGGTGCGCGTACGGCTGCCGGACGACGGCGACATCTACGCGGGCCGGATCGCCGAGGAGTGACCGGCGCGAACTAGCCCGTCCGTGCCATGCGCGGTGTGTAGGCCGCTCCCTACTCTAGGAAGTCGGTAACGGCAGAGACGAGGTGATGCACGTGGCTCCGGTCGGCGGTACGGCAGTTCAGGACCACGTGGCCCTCGCCGAGATCGAGCTGTGCGGAGAGCTCATCATCGCGGCCTCGGCCGCCCAGGAGCGGCTCAGCCTGGAGAGCATCGACGAGGTGCTGAAGGTGGCCGAGGAGCGGGACGCCTCCGGAGGCTGAGCCGGGCCCCGCTCACGTCCGCAGCATGCGGGCGATCGCCTGCGTCGCCTCCTTGACCTTCGCGTCGATCTCGTCACCGCCCTTGAGGGCGCCCTGAGCGGAGCTCTCAATGGCTGCTGTGGCGACGCAGTGGCGCAGGTGCTCCTCCAGCAACTGGAGCGCGAAGGACTGCAGGGCCTTGGTGGAGGCGGAGACCTGCGTGAGTATGTCGATGCAGTAGACGTCCTCGTCGACCATGCGCTGGAGGCCGCGGATCTGGCCCTCGATGCGGCGCAGGCGTTTGAGGTGTTCGTCCTTCTGCTTGTGGTACCCGTGCACGCCGTGGTCGTGATCGGTCACGACGTCCGCGGTGGCGGTGGTGACCTCCGTGACATTCGCGACATCCGTGCCGTCGGAGGGCGCTCCCGCGCCGGCCTTGGTGGTCGTCATCGCGTCCTCCTGGGCGGTTAGCCGACATATACCCCTAGTGGGTATATGGTACCGAACTTTACTGGGTATACGCCTGTTGGCCGATGCCGTACACAGGCGTACGCGACGGCTGGATCCCGCCCCTGGAACGCCCCCGTGCTCATCACGGTGCCTGATGGGCGACACTGGTGGGCGGCCCGATAGCCGTGGCCGGATGATGCGCCTAGCATCAGCCTGACCGAAACCGAAGCACCCCGAGGACCCCACGTGCGCTTTCGTCTGACCCCCAGGGAGACGAGCTTCTACGACATGTTCGCCGCCTCCGCGGACAACATCGTCACGGGCTCGAAGCTCCTGATGGAACTGCTCGGGGCGGACGCATCCGCCCGGGCCGAGATCGCAGAGCGTATGCGGGCAGCGGAACACGCAGGTGACGACGCCACGCACGCGATCTTCCACCAGTTGAACTCCTCGTTCATCACGCCGTTCGACCGCGAGGACATCTACTCCCTCGCCTCGTCCCTCGACGACATCATGGACTTCATGGAGGAGGCCGTCGACCTGGTCGTCCTCTACAACGTCGAGGAACTGCCCAAGGGCGTCGAACAGCAGATCGAGGTACTGGCGCGCGCTGCCGAACTGACGGCCGAAGCAATGCCGCATCTGCGGACCATGGAGAACCTCACCGAGTACTGGATCGAGGTCAACCGGCTGGAGAACCAGGCCGACCAGATCCACCGCAAGCTGCTGGCGCACCTCTTCAACGGCAAGTACGACGCCATCGAGGTGCTCAAGCTCAAGCAGATCGTGGATGTGCTGGAGGAAGCGGCGGACGCGTTCGAGCACGTGGCGAACACGGTGGAGACCATCGCCGTCAAGGAGTCCTGAGCCCTTCATGGACACCTTTGCTCTGGTCGTGACCATCGCGGTCGCGCTGTTCTTCACGTACACCAACGGCTTCCACGATTCGGCGAACGCGATCGCCACGTCCGTCTCGACGCGGGCCCTGACGCCGAAGGCCGCGCTGGCGATGGCGGCGGTGATGAACCTCGCCGGTGCGTTCATGGGCTCCGGGGTCGCCAAGACCGTCAGTGAGGGGCTGATCCAGACGCCCGTCGGGTCGAAGGGGATGGGGATCCTCTTCGCCGCGCTCGTGGGCGCGATCGTCTGGAACCTGATCACCTGGTACTTCGGGCTGCCCTCGTCCTCCTCGCACGCGCTGTTCGGCGGCATGGTGGGGGCGGCGCTGGCCGGCGGGACGACGGTCTACTGGCACGGGGTGCTGGAGAAGGTCGTCATCCCCATGTTCATCTCCCCGGTGGTCGGTCTGCTGGCCGGTTACCTGGTGATGACCGCGATCATGTGGATCTTCCGGAAGGCCAACCCGCACAAGGCCAAGCGGGGGTTCCGGATAGCGCAGACCGTGTCGGCGGCCGGTATGGCGCTGGGTCACGGTCTTCAGGACGCGCAGAAGACGATGGGCATCGTCGTGATGGCGCTCGTCATCGCGGATGTCGAGGAGTACGGCGATCCGATCCCGGTCTGGGTGAAGGTCGCCTGTGCGGTGATGCTGTCGCTCGGGACGTACGCCGGTGGATGGCGGATCATGCGGACGCTGGGGCGGAAGATCATCGAGCTGGACCCGCCGCAGGGGTTCGCGGCGGAGACGACGGGGGCGTCGATCATGTTCGCCACGGCGTTCCTGTTCAAGGCGCCGATCTCCACGACGCACGTCATCACGTCGGCGATCATGGGTGTCGGGGCGACGAAGCGGGTGAACGCCGTGCGGTGGGGTGTCGCCAAGAACATCATCCTGGGGTGGTTCATCACGATGCCGGCGGCCGCGCTGGTGGCAGCGGCGTCGTACGGGCTCGTGAACCTGGCGTTCCTGTAACCCGGTCCGGACGCGAACGGGCCCGCCCCCGGGAGCCGGGGGCGGGCCCTTTTCGGCCTCGCGGTGGCACCGCCATGCAGCACCGCGAGGGGTCTCGGCAGGGGGAGGCTCAGCCGAAGCGGCCGGAGATGTAGTCCTCCGTGGCCTGGACCGACGGGTTGGAGAAGATGCGCTCCGTGTCGTCGATCTCGACGAGCTTGCCGGGCTGGCCCACCGCCGACAGGTTGAAGAACGCCGTGCGGTCGGAGACCCGCGCCGCCTGCTGCATGTTGTGCGTCACGATGACGATCGTGAAGCGTTCCTTCAGCTCGCCGATCAGGTCCTCGATCGCCAGGGTGGAGATCGGGTCCAGGGCCGAGCAGGGCTCGTCCATGAGCAGGACGTTCGGCTCGACCGCGATCGCTCGCGCGATGCACAGACGCTGCTGCTGACCACCCGACAGACCCGAGCCGGGCTTGTTCAGGCGGTCCTTGACCTCGTTCCAGAGGTTCGCGCCCTTGAGCGACCGCTCGACGACGTCCGCCAGCTCGCTCTTCTTGTAGTTGCCGTTCAGCCGCAGGCCCGCCGCCACGTTGTCGAAGATCGACATCGTGGGGAAGGGGTTCGGCCGCTGGAACACCATGCCGACCTCACGGCGGACCGACACCGGGTCGATGCCCGTGCCGTAGAGGTCCTCGTCGTCCAGCAGCACCTTGCCCTCGACCCGGCCGCCCGCCGTGACCTCGTGCATACGGTTCAGGGTGCGCAGGAACGTCGACTTGCCGCAGCCGGACGGGCCGATGAACGCCGTCACCGAGCGCGGCTCGACGGTCATCGAGATGTCCTCGATCGCCTTGTGGGAGCCGTAGTAGGCGGTCAGTCCGCTTACGTCGATTCGCTTGGCCATTACTACTTCACTTCCAGACTCAGTCAGTCGCTGTATGGCCGCGTCAGCGACCGGTCTTGGGGGCCTTCCAGCGGGCGATGCCGCGGGCCACCAGGTTGAGGATCATCACGAAGGCGATCAGGGTGAGCGATGCCGCCCAGGCGCGGTCGTACGCCGTGACCTCGCCCGATCCGTACTGCTGGTAGATGTACAGCGGGAGCGATGCCTGAGCACCCTCGAAGGGGTTGGCGTTGATGAACTTGCTGCCGAACACCAGCAGCAGCACGGGCGCGGTCTCACCGGCGATGCGGGCGATGGACAGCATGATGCCGGTGGTGATGCCGCCGAGCGAGGTCGGCAGGACCACCTTCAGGATGGTGCGCCACTTGGGCACGCCGAGCGCCAGCGAGGCCTCGCGCAGCTCGTTCGGGACGAGCTTGAGCATCTCCTCCGTGGAGCGGACGACGACCGGCATCATCAGGATCGCCAGGGCGAGCGAGCCGGCGAAGCCGAAGGGCTCCATGTCGAACATCAGCATGAGGCTGAGGATGAACAGGCCGGCGACGATCGACGGGATGCCGGTCATGACGTCGACGAAGAAGGTGACGGCCCGGGCGAGGTTGCCGCGGCCGTACTCCACCAGGTAGATCGCGGTGAGCACGCCGACCGGCGCGGCGATCAGTGTGGCGAGGCCGACCTGCTGCAGCGTGCCGAGGATGGCGTGGTAGATGCCGCCGCCCGTCTCCGAGTCGGCGACCACGCCCATCGAGTGGGTCAGGAAGTAGACGTCGAGGACCTTCGTGCCGCGCTGCACGGTCGACCACACCAGGGAGGCCAGCGGCACCACGGCGAGCAGGAACGCGACCCACACCAGCGAGGTGACCACGCGGTCCGTGGCCTGGCGGCGGTTCTCGACCCGGGCCGCGATGACGTACGTCCCCAGGATGTAGAGGATCGCGGCGATCAGCGCCCACTGGATGTTGCTGTGCAGGCCGGCGGCGACGCTGATGCCGATGCCGGCGGCGACGGAGCCGGCGGCGATGGCCCACGGGGCCCACTTGGGCAGCCGGGCGCCGCGCAGGGTGCTGGCGGCCTTCGGGGCGGTGGTTGCGGTGCTCATGCGTTGGCCCCCGAGTACTCCTTGCGGCGGGCGATGATCGCGCGGGCCGCGCCGTTGACCAGCAGGGTGATGACGAACAGGACCAGGCCCGAGGCGATCAGCGCGTCCCGGCCGAACTCGGTGGCCTCGCTGAACTTGCTGGCGATGTTCTGGGCGAAGGTGCCGCCGCCCGGGTCGAGCAGGCTGGTGTGGATCAGGAAGTCCGGGGAGAGCACGGTGGCGACGGCCATCGTCTCGCCGAGGGCGCGGCCGAGGCCGAGCATCGAGGCGGAGATCACGCCGGAGCGGCCGAAGGGGAGGACCGCCATGCGGATCACTTCCCAGCGGGTGGCGCCGAGCGCCAGGGCCGCCTCCTCGTGCATCTGCGGGACCTGGCGGAAGACCTCGCGGCTCACGTTGGTGATGATCGGCAGGATCATGATCGCGAGCAGGATGCCCACGGTGAGCATGGAGCGCGGGGCGCCGTTCTGCCAGGAGAAGATGCCGGTCCAGCCGAGGTAGTCGTTCAGCCAGCCGAAGAGGCCGTTCATGTACGGCACGAGCACGAGGGCGCCCCAGAGGCCGTACACGATGGACGGCACGGCGGCGAGCAGGTCGATCACGTAGGCGATGGGACCGCTCAGCCTGCGCGGGGCGTAGTGCGTGAGGAACAGCGCGATGGCGACGGCGATCGGGACCGCGATGATCATCGCGATGATCGAGGAGATGATCGTGCCGTAGGCCAGGACCGCGATACCGAAGACCGGCGGGTTGACGCCGGTGTTCCACTCGAAGGTGGTCAGGAAGTTGCCCTCGTCCTTGCTGATGGCGAGGGAGGCACGGTAGGTGAGGAAGCCCGCGATCGCGGCCATGATCACCAGCAGCAGGATGCCCGAGCCGCGCGAGAGACCGAGGAAGATCCGGTCCCCGGGGCGGGTGGCTCCACGGGCGGCGCGCTTCTGCTCGGCCGTGGGCGTCGGGGGGGTGGGGGGAGGTGCGTCAGCTATCTGTGTGGTGTCCATCGGGTTCTCCGGTCTGCGGAACCGCACGTGCTGTGCGGCTCTTGGCGGCGGTGCACCGGACGGTGCGGCCCGGTCCCGCCGGGGAGACCGGGCCGCACGCTCAGGTCAGCTCAGGCTCTCGACGGTGGTCCGAACCTTGGCGATGATGTCGTCGGGCATGGGCGCGTAGTCGTTCTCGGCGAGGATCTTCTGACCGTCCTCCGAGGCCGCGTAGCGCAGGAACGCCTTGACGGCGGGCAGGGTGTCGGCCTTGTTGCCCTTGTCGCAGACGATCTCGTACGTCACCAGGACCATCGGGTAGGCACCGTCGGCCTTGGTGGCGTAGTTCAGCTTCAGGGCGAGGTCCTTGCCGGTGCCGACGATCTTGGCGTCGGCGATGGCCTTGGTGGCGTTGGCGACGGTCGCCTCGACGGGCTCGGCGGCGCCGGTGTCGATGGCGACGGTCTTGATGCCGTCCTTGGCGTACGACAGCTCGAAGTAGCCGATCGCGCCGGCGGTCTGCTTGACCTGCGCGGCGACGCCGGAGGACTGCGGAGCGGACTGGCCGCCCTTGGCCTGCCAGGCCTTGCCGCCCTCGTAGGGGAAGTCCTTCTTGGCGGTGGCGATCAGGTACTTGGTGAAGTTGTCCGTGGTGCCGGACTCGTCCGAGCGGTGGAACGCCTGGATCTTGAGGTTCGGCAGCTTCGCGTCGGGGTTCAGCTTCGCGATGGCCGGGTCGTTCCAGTTGGTGATCTTGCTGTCGAAGATCTTGGCGATCGTCGAGGCGTCCAGGACGAGCTTGTCGACACCCGGGACGTTGTAACCGACGGCGATCGGGCCGCCGACCATCGGCAGGTCGATGCCCTGGCCGCCGGAGCAGACCTTCTTGGAGGCCTCGACCTCTTCGGGCTTCAGAGCCGAGTCCGAACCGGCCCACGGGACCTGGCCCTGGGTGAACGCGGTGACACCGGCGCCGGAACCGCCGGCCTTGTAGTTGATCTCCACCTTGCAGGCCGCCGAGAACTGCTTGACCCACGCGTCGACGGCGTTCTTCTGCGCGGAGGAACCGTCGGCGAGCACCTGGCCCGAGGCGTCGTCGCACTTGATGTTGCTCGGCGCGGCGGCGTTGGAGGAGCCTCCGTCCGGGTTGCCGGTCTCGTCGGAGCCGCACGCCGTGAGGGCCAGGGCGCCGGAGACGGCGAGAGCACCGAGAGCGAGGGCCCGCCGGTTCATGCGCTGAAGCTTCACTTGAGTTCCTTCCAGGAGCCGCCGTCCTGATCGGCGGCGTGCGAAGTCTGGGTGACGCAGGACACGGCCGCACCCGGCCGGGAGCGGCTCACGTCGTTAAGGCTGAAATTAGGCAGATCAGGTGAAGGCGCCGATGGCCGCAAATGAACGAGGGGTGAACCCCTGCCTAAGGCCTGGTTAGGTCACGGAATGCTTACGGGGAGAGCACGTCGGCATTCCGCTTGGCGGACGAACCGGTGCCGTCCGGTCAGCCGGCCGTGCGTGGCAGGCCCAGTACGGCGATCAGCGCGTCGACCAGGGGGCGGTCGTGGGGTTGGGTGAGGCGGGCGCGGGCGGCGGCCGGCGCCAGCCACAGGACCCGGTCCACCTCGTCGGTAGGGGCAAAAGCGCAGGATATGGCCTCGGCCGCCCAGTAGCGCACCTGCTTGGGGCGGCCGTTCGCCAGGTAACGCTGGGTCGGCAGCTCGGCGCCCGGCACGGCCCGGCAGCCCGTCTCCTCCGCCACCTCACGCAGCGCACCGGCGAGTGCCTCCTCGCCGCGCTTCAGTTTGCCCTTGGGCAAGGACCAGTCGTCGTATTTCGGCCGGTGGACGAGGCAGAGTTCCGGCTCGCCGGTGGCCGGGGAGTGACGCCACAGGACGCAGCCGGCCGCCTGAACGGTGGTGTCCTCGGGGGAGCCGGCGCTCACTGGGTCCTCACCACCTCCTTCTGCCAGCACTGCTGGAACGCGAAGCGCGCCGCCTCCACCTCGTGCCGCTGGTCGGCGTGGAGCACGCCGAGGGCGTACGCCGTGGCCGGGGCGATGCGCGGGGTGCGGGCCGCCTGGGCCGCTGCCGCCGCCGCCTCCGAGGCGTCGCGGTGGCGGTTCAGGGCCTGGCCGGCGGAGAGCAGGCGCAGGTCGACAACGGCGTCGCCGTTCGGCTCGCCCCGGACCGCCTCGCGGGCGTAGCGGTGCAGGCGCAGCAGCAGGCGGACCTGGTGCCACGGGGCGTCCTGCGGATGCGGGACCGTGTCCGGGGACAGGCCGTGGACGAGCGCCGCGGCGTTGTACGGGCTGCCGGCGGTGACGAGGGGCAGGGCGGACACGGCGTCCCTGAGGCGTTCTTCGGCTGCCGTGGCGAGGGGGCGGAGGTCGGTGCCGGCGGCCGTTGTGGTGAGGGGGACCTCGCTGGCCAGGACCGCGACCTTGTCGGCGACGGCGTGGAAGCGGCTGCTGCCCAGGGCCTGTAGGGCTGTGGAGTGGGCTCGGGTGCGGGCCAGGGTCAGTTGGCGGTCCAAGAGTGCGCCTGCTTTGGCTGCTCCTACTGTGAGGTTGCCGCGTTCCTGTGTGGCCGACGGGTTGGGCTGGGCACCGGCCTTGGGTGCCGCCGTCTTCGGGACGGGCGCCGCCCCAGCGGCACGACTGCCCGCAGCCGGGCCTGACTGTGCCGGGAACGCCGTAGAACCCGACAAGCGGTGCAACGCCGACAGCAGGCGTTCCAGGCGGGCCGTGTACGCGTGCTCCATCGCCAGGGTTCCGGAGACCCAGGCCAGTTCCGGGCGCATGGCCTCGCACCAGTCCGGGTCGAGCAGGGACTGGAACGTGTGCAGGCTGGCGCTGATGCGGCGGGCGGAGCGGCGCAGGGCGCGGGCCGCGTCGACGGACCCCTCCGAGCCGTTCGCCCCCGACCCCGTCTCGCGGTGCAGGCGCAGCGCTCGGAGGAACTCCGTGGCCTGGGCCCGCAGGTAGCCCGCGAGGGCGTCACCGGTGGGGGCAGGTCCGGCCATGGGGTTCGTCGGGTCAAGGTGTCGCTGTGCCACGCCGGCGCCTCCGGGCGTCTATGAGCATCTCCTGGACGTTGCGCAGGGGCTGGCCGTCCGCATCGGTCGCATGCCGGGTCCAGTCGCCGTCCGGGCCGAGGTGCCAGGAGGCGGTGGAGCCGGACATGCCGGTCTCCAGCAGCCGGTTCAGGGCCGCCCGGTGGGCCGGGTCGGTGACCCGGACCAGGGCTTCTATCCGGCGGTCGAGGTTGCGGTGCATCATGTCGGCGCTGCCGATCCACACCTCGGGCTCGCCGCCGTTGCCGAAGGCGAACACCCGGGAGTGCTCCAGGAAGCGGCCGAGGATCGAGCGGACCCGGATGTTCTCCGACAGGCCGGCCACGCCCGGGCGCAGCGCGCAGATCCCGCGCACCCACACGTCGACCGGCACGCCCGCCTGGGCCGCGCGGTAGCAGGCGTCGATGACGGCCTCGTCGACCATCGAGTTGACCTTGATACGGACGTACGCGGGCCGCCCGGCACGGTGGTGCTGAACCTCCTTGGCGATCCGCGCGACCAGGCCGTCGCGCAGCGACTTGGGGGCGACGAGCAGGCGGCGGTAGGTCTCCCGGCGGGAGTAGCCGGAGAGGCGGTTGAAGAGGTCCGAGAGGTCGGCGCCGACCTGCGGGTCGGCCGTGAGCAGGCCGAGGTCCTCGTAGAGGCGGGCCGTCTTCGGGTGGTAGTTGCCGGTGCCGACGTGGCTGTAGCGGCGGAGCGTCTCGCCCTCCTGGCGGACCACCAGCGACAGCTTGCAGTGGGTCTTCAGGCCGACCAGGCCGTAGACCACGTGGCAGCCGGCCTCCTCCAGCTTGCGGGCCCACTTGATGTTGGCGTGCTCGTCGAAGCGGGCCTTGATCTCGACCAGGACCAGGACCTGCTTGCCGGACTCGGCCGCCTCGATGAGCGCGTCGACTATCGGGGAGTCGCCGGAGGTGCGGTACAGGGTCTGCTTGATCGCGAGGACGTCCGGGTCGCCGGCCGCCTGCTCCAGGAAGGCCTGGACGGAGGTGGAGAACGAGTCGTAGGGGTGGTGCAGCAGGACGTCCCGCTCGCGCAGGGCGGCGAAGATGTCCGGCGCGGACGCCGACTCGACCTCGGCGAGGTCCCGGTGGGTGCCGGCGACGAACTTGCGGTACTTCAGCTCCGGCCGGTCCAGGGAGGCGATCCGGAACAGGCCCGTGAGGTCCAGCGGGCCCGGCAGCGGATAGACCTCGGCCTCGCTGATCTTCAGCTCGCGCACGAGGAGGTCCAGGACCTCGCGGTCGATGGACTCCTCGACCTCCAGGCGCACCGGCGGGCCGAAGCGGCGCCGCATGAGCTCCTTCTCCAGGGCCTGGAGCAGGTTCTCGGCGTCGTCCTCCTCGACCTCCAGGTCCTCGTTCCGGGTGAGGCGGAAGGCGTGGTGCTCCAGCACCTCCATGCCCGGGAAGAGCTCTTCCAGGTGGGCGGCGATGATGTCCTCGATGGGGACGTAGCGGCCCGGGGAGCTCTCCAGGAAGCGGGACAGCAGCGGTGGGACCTTGACGCGGGCGAAGTGCTTGTGGCCCGTCACCGGGTTCCGTACGACGACGGCCAGGTTCAGGGACAGGCCGGAGATGTACGGGAAGGGATGCGCCGGGTCGACCGCCAGCGGGGTCAGCACGGGGAAGATCTGGTGCCGGAACAGGGTGAACAGGCGGGCCTGCTCCTTCTCCTGGAGCTCGTTCCAGCGGACCAGGTGGATGCCCTCCTCCGCGAGTGCGGGGGCGACGTCCTCGTGGTAGCAGGCGGCGTGCCGGGCCATGAGCTCGCGGGAGCGGGCCCAGATCATCTCCAGCACCTCGCGCGGCTGGAGGCCGGAGGCGGAGCGGGTGGCCACGCCGGTGGCGATACGGCGCTTCAGGCCGGCGACCCGGACCATGAAGAACTCGTCCAGGTTGCTGGCGAAGATCGCGAGGAAGTTGGCCCGCTCCAGCAGGGGCGTGTTCGGGTCCTCGGCGAGTTCGAGGACACGCTCGTTGAACGCGAGCCAGCTGCGCTCCCGGTCGAGGAAGCGGCCCTGCGGCAGCTGGGGCCCGTCGTACGGCGACTCCTCGTACGCGTCGAGGTCGGCGTCGATGTCGGGTTCCAGGTCGGAGACGGCTGCCGCGACCGTGTGCGGGCGGTGGGCCGCGATGGAGCCCACGGAGGGCTGCGCGTGCTGGACCTGTGCCTGGGTGTTCGGCTGGCTCATGGACCCATTCTTCCGCGCCGCGAGCATCACGGGCGCGTCGGAGAGCGCGGGCGGGAGCGGGGGTGTCACATGAGTGTTCCCGTTTCCCTCAGGCCCCTGCTGGGGCGGCGAAGGCTCTGGCACGGCGGGATTCATTGGCCGAGCGTCGCAAGCTCGTCTGAATGAACGGTTACGGCGACATGACGTGCGGGATAGCGGGGGGCGGCTCGCGGGCGTCCACCGCCGCCGGGGGCGGGCCGCGGGCGGCTGCCCACAGGCTGTGGACGGCTCCGGGGAAAGTCAAGCGTGCTTTCGTGAACCGTTCGCGCCGCGCGGTCCGATGAGGAGACGTGAGCGAAACGAGAAGCGACGGGGAGCTGCTGCGGGCCGTTGCCGCGGATGCCGACCGGCGCGCCTTCGAGGAGCTGTACCGGCGGTACGCGCCGTGGCTCCGGGCCCGGCTGCGGGGGCGGTGCGCCGATCTGAGCGTCGTCGACGACGTCGTACAGGAGACGTTCCTCGCGGTGTGGCGGGGCAAGGCCCGCTACCGGCAGGAGGGCGACTCCACGGACGCAGCCGGGTGGCTGTGGCGCATCGGGTCGCGGCGGCTGGTGGACGCGCTGCGGGGGGACGGGGCGCGGGGGCGGCTGCGGCAGCCCTGGCGCGGCTGCGGCACCGGGACGAGGCGTCGGCGGAGGAGCGCGTGCTCGCGGGGGTGGAGCACGGGGATCTCGCCGGGGCGCTGGTGCGGCTGTCGCCGGAGCTGCGGGCGGTGCTGCAGGCGACGGTCATCGACGGGCTGACGACCCGCGAGGCGGCCGTCCTGCTCGGGATTCCGCCGGGGACGGTCAAGACGCGGGCGATGCGGGCCCGGAAGCAGTTGCGGGAGGCGCTGGCATGAGGTGGCACGGACGGGAACGGCTGCGGCGGCCGGAGGTGACCTCATGAGCTGGCACGTACCCGAGGACGATCTGATCGCCTACGCGCGGGGCGAGCTCCAGGCGCCCGCGCTCTGGTCCGCTGACGCGCATCTGACCTCCTGCGCGCAGTGCCGCGGGGTGCTGGCCGAGGTCGCCGACCCGGTCGCTGTCGACGCGGGGTGGGAGCGGCTCGACGCCGAGCTGGACGCGCCCCGGACGGGGCTGCTGGAGTCGCTGCTCGTCCGGGTCGGAGTGGCCGGGCACACCGCGCGGCTGCTGGCGGCGGCGCCGGTGCTGCGGCGGTCCTGGCTCGGGGCCGTGGTCGCCGTGCTGCTGCTGAGCGTGGGCGCGGGGCATGCCGTGCGGGGCGGGGAGTTCCCCACCCTCTTCCTGGCCCTCGCGCCGCTGCTGCCGCTGGCGGGGGTGGCTCTGTCGTACGGGCCCGCGCTGGACCCGACGTACGAGATGGCCGTCGTCGCGCCGATGCACGGGTTCCGGCTGCTGATGATCCGGACGGTGGCCGTGCTGGTCGTCGTGCTCGCGCTGAACGGGCTGGCGACGCTGGCGCTGCCCGCGTACGGGCTGCACGCGCTGGCCTGGCTGCTGCCCGCGCTGGCGCTCACCGCGACCGGGCTCGCGCTGACGCCCCGGCTGGGGCCGGTGCTCGCGCCGTCCCTGGTGGGCGGGGCGTGGCTCGGGCTGCTGCTGGCGGCCGACGCGCTGCGGGCGGGGGCGGACGCTCCGCTCGCGCCGTTCACCGCGGCCGGGCAGGGCGTGGCGGCGCTGGTCGCCGCGCTCGCCGCCGGGCTGCTCTTCCTGCTCCGTGACCGATTCGACCTCTTCCAGGGACGTGCCGTATGACCACCACCGTGTCCGCCTCCGGGCTCTGCCTCCGCTACGGCGGCACCCGGGCCCTCGACGACGTGTCGCTGCGGCTGACCGGTGGCGTCACCGGACTGCTCGGGCCCAACGGCGCCGGAAAGACCACGCTGCTGCGGGTGCTCGCCACGGCCCGGCCCGCCGACCGGGGCGCCTTCACCGTGCTCGGACACGACCCGGCCACCGCCCGGGGGCGCCAGGAGGTACGGCGCCGGCTGGGCTACCTGCCGCAGACGCCGGGGTTCCACCCGGACTTCACGGCCTTCGAGTTCGTCGACTACGTGGCGATCCTGAAGGAGATGACCGACCGGGGCGCCCGGCACCGGGAGGTGCGGCGGGTGCTCGACGAGGTCGGCCTCGCGGATGTGCGCGGCAAGCGCATCCGCAAGCTGTCCGGGGGGATGCGGCAGCGGGTCGCCCTGGGGGCCGCCCTGGTCGGTGACCCCGGGTTCCTGGTGCTGGACGAGCCGACCGTCGGTCTCGACCCCGAACAGCGGATGCGTTTCCGGGAGTTGATCGCGAGGGCCGGGGAGGGGCGCACGGTGCTGCTGTCCACCCACCAGACGGAGGACGTGGCGATGCTCTGCCACCGGGTCCTGGTCATGGCCGGCGGCCGGGTCCGGTTCGAGGGCACCCCGGCCGAGCTGACCGCGCGGGCCGAGGGGCGGGTGTGGAGCAGTACGGAACGCGATCCGGGCGCGAAGGCGGGGTGGCGCACGGGGACCGGGACCTTCCGCAACGTGGGGGAGCCGCCGGCCGGGGCCGAGCTGCTCGAACCGACCCTGGAGGACGGCTACCTGCTCACGCTCGACGGCGCCGGAGCGGAGGTGTCGGCATGACCGCGGTGCTGCGGACGCCGGCCGCCCCACCGACCGTACGGGACGAGCCCGGCGGATCCTGGGCGGCCGTGGCGGCCCTGGCCCTGTTCGAGACGCGCCGGCTGCTGACGAGGGTGCCGGTGCTCCTCGCCTTCGCCGTGTACCTCGGCTGGACCGTGTGGCGCTCCGGCAAGGCCTGGGGCGGCTACCCGGCCCTCCAGGACGCCGACCGCGCCACCCAGACCGCGCCGATGCTGGTCGGCCTCGCGGTCCTGCTGTGCGTCAACCACGCCGCGCTGCGCTCGCGGCGGCACGGCACGGAACAGCACTTCGGGGTGCTGGCCCTCCCGCCGTGGCGGCGTACGGCCGCCCATGCGCTGTCGGTCGTGGCCGCGGCCCTGCTCACCGGGGTGTGCGTGGCCGCGCAGTTCGGCTGGGAGGCGCTCCGGCCCGGCGCGATCGGGCGCGGCTCGATGGGCGAACTGCTCGTGGGACCGCTGACCGTGCTGCTGTTCGGGCTGGCCGGGCTGCTGGTCGCGGGGCTGGTGAGGTCGGCTCTCGCCGCGCCGCTGCTGGTCGTGTTCTGCCTGTTCCTGTCCGTCTTCGGTACGGGGTCGGGCGAGGGCTGGGAGAGGTGGCTGGTGCCGGTGGTCGTCGAGTCGACCAGCAACACGCTGCCGTCCGACCTGCTGGGCCGGCCCGCCGGCTGGCACGCCCTGTACCTGGCCGGGCTGGCCCTGAGCCTGGGGCTGCTGGCGGTACTGATGGCGGGCGGACGCAAGCCGGTGGTCGTCGCCGGAGTCGCCGGGGCGGTGGCCATGACACTCCTGGGCGGGGTGGCCCAGGCGCGCGGCGACTCCCCCGAACTGGTCCGGGCTCGTGAACGGGCCACGCTCGACCCGGAGCAGGTGCAGTCCTGCGCCCGGCGGGACGGGTCGACGTACTGCGCGTTCCCCGAGTGGCAGCCCCGGGTCGACGACTGGGCCGGGGTGGTGGACCGCGTGCGGTCCCTGGCCGGTGGCCGCGCACAGGTGCAGGACGTCGTCGTACGGCAGCGGGTCGACGCCCGCTACGGCCTCACCGGCGATGCCGCGCTGACCCCCCTGGAGCGTCCGCACGAGGTGACCGTGGGCACCCAGTGGGGCGGCAACCGCGTCCCCGAGTTCTCCGCCGCCGTCGCCGGAGTGCTGGTCGCGGGGAACGAGAAGGCGTCGACCTCGATCTGCGACGGCCGCATCGTCACCGTCATGTGGCTGGCCCTGGGCTGGGAGTCCGACCCGATGGCGGCACTGCGCCGGGTCCGCCTCAACGACACCGTGACCGGCTCGGACTCCGTGCTCCAGCCGACGGACGGCCTGTACATGACCGCGGCCCAGACGGAGGTGCTGCGCGCGCTGTTCGAGCGGCCCCGGGGCGAGGTCACCGCCCGGGTGAAGGACCGCTGGGCCGAGCTGACCTCGCCGAAGGTGACGGCGGCCCGGGCCGCGCAGCTGCTGGGCGTGCCGGCACCCGAGGGGGACGACAAGTGCCTGGACTGACAAGGGCGTTGGTCCTCCCCGCCTGCCGGACCCTGCCGTGGCGCCTGGTCGGCGCGGCCGGGGTGGCGGGGCTGCTGCTCGCCGCGCTGACGCGGACGACGGGCGAGACGGGCGAACGGCTGTCCCTGCCCCTGCTGCGGGCCGCCGTCCTGGCCTTCGCGATGGGCCTGGTCTTCCTCCTGGACGACCCGGCCCGGCACACCACGGCCACCGTGCCGGCCCCGCGCCCGTTGCGCGTCGCCCTGCGCGTGGCCCTCGTCCTGCCCGCCGTGGCGGCCTGGTGGACGTCGGCCCTCCTGCTCGTGCCGCCGGACGTACGGCCCCCGGTCGCCGACCTCACGCTGGAGGCCGGGGCCGCCTTCGTCCTGGCGGTGACCGGCGCGGCGGCCGCGGTGCGCTTCACCGATGTCACCCGGCCCGGGCCGCTGGTGGCGGCGGGCCTGCTGACCTCGGCGGTCCTGGCCGTGCTGTTCTGGCCCAAGCGCTGGGCCCTGTTCGTCCCGGTGGAGGACGACCGCTGGGCGGCGGCCCACGACCGGTGGGCGGTGGTCCTGGCCGGGGCGGTGCTGGTGGGCGGGGTGTGTGCGGTGGAGCCGGTGCGGCGGCGGTGGGGGCGGGGCGGGGTCTAGCGAGGGCGTCTGGCTAGGTTGTCGCCGTGGACCTCAAAGCCGTACGGGCCTTCGTCGCGATCGCCGACTCCGGGCAGTTCCAGAAGGCCGCCGTGGACCTGTCCCTCACGCAGCAGGCCGTGTCGAAGCGGATCGCCGCGCTGGAGAAGGACCTCGGGGTGCGGCTGCTCGTCCGTACGCCGCGCGGTGCGGAGCTCACCATCGACGGGCAGGCGCTCCTGCCGCACGCCCGGGTCCTGCTCCAGGCGGAGGAACGGGCGGTCGCCGCCGTGCGCCCCGGCGACCGTGCGCTGCGGGTGGACGTCGTGGGCCGCCGGGCCGCCACCGGGGGGCTGGTACAGGACTTCCACCGGGCGCACCCCGAGATCCCGCTGGACGTCGTCACCCTGTTCGACGCGGATACGGCCATGGCGGCTGTCCGGGACGGGGCCGTCGACGCCACGTTCCGGGCCGTCACCATGCCCGGACACCGGCTCCCCGACGGCATCGAGGCCGTCCCCGTCCTCGACGAGCCACTGCACCTGTGCGTCGGCCCCGACCACGAGTTCGCCCGGGCGGAGTCCGTGACCCCGGCCCAGCTGGCCGGGCACCGGATCTGGATGCCGGGCAACGTGCCCGGCACCGAGTGGCACGCCTACTACGAGGCACTCGCCGCCGCCTTCGGGCCGACCATCGACACCATCGGGCCCAACTTCGGCCTCGAAGCGCTCCTCGACACGATCGCCGGCTCCCCGACCGTGGCGACCTTCCTCAGCGAACGGACCCCGCACGTCTGGCCCGTCGGCCACGACCTGCGGCTCGTCCCGCTCCGGGACCCGACGCCGGTCTACCCGCACTCCCTGCTCTGCCGGCCGGACAACCCGCACCCGGGCCTCGCCGCCCTCCGCGACCACCTGACGGCAACGCGCCCGCGCCTGCCCGAGGGAGAGACCTGGCGTCCGTGGTGGGCGGAGGCCCCTCCCGTCTCGGCCTGACTCCGCGGGCCGGAGCTTCAGCTGGTGGCCAGTGTGCGGTCGAGGAGGGGGAGCAGGCGCTCCCAGTGGCGCTGCAGTCCGGCCGGGTCGAAGGCGTCGGTGTCGGACATGGTGAACCCGTGCACGGTGCCGGGGTAGATCTCGGAGGTGTAGTCGACCTGCGCGGCGTCCAGGGCCCGGTTGAGCTCGCCTAGGGCCTCGGGCGTCAGGTCGCTCTCGGCGTGGCCGAAGTGGACCTGGGCGGTGATCTCGGCGAGGGTGCCGGGCCCGGCCGCGCCCACGGGGCCATGGAACGCGGCGACGGCCGCCACCCGGCCGGGGTGGGCCGCGGCGGTGCGCACCGCCAGGAGGCCGCCTATGCAGTAGCCGGTCACCGCGACCGGACCGGCGGCGACCTCGGGTTGGGTGGTGAGGAACCCGAGGTAGGCGTCGGCGTCACGCAGTACGCGTTCGGCGGTGTGCGCCTCGATCAGCGGCATCAACTGGGCCATGAGCGCGGGCCGGACCTCTTCTCCGATGTGCGCGGGAAGGTCGATCACCGGTGCCGGGCCGTGCCGGTAGAACAGGTTGGGGACCAGCACGTAGTACCCGTGCCCGGCCAGCTCGCGGGCCATCTCCCGCAGCACGGGCCGGATGCCGAAGCCGTCCGCGTACATCAGCACGCCTGGATGCTGCTCGCCGTGGTCGGGGAAGGCGGCGAAGGCGTCGGCCTGGCCGTCCGCGGTGGGAATCAGCAGCGTCTTGAGGGGCATTGAACTCTCCTGTCGTGGTTGATGTGCCGAAGCCTGTGATCAACACGACGGAGGCGGAGCCCGCGCGGCGCTCAGGAAAGCACCGGGTCACCAATCCGTGTGCGGCGCGATGCCGTCCCGGTAGTCATGGCCGCAGCCTAGCCCACCGGTCGCTGCGGCATGATCACGTCATGACGAGCCCTGCTGCCTTCCGGGACCAGAACAACTGGTCCGGTGGTTACTACGAGTTGGCCATCGAGGTGGGGTCGACTGATGACGCCCGGCTTGAGGCCCTCCTGCGTGCCCTGTGGTCCGCCGCGGACGTTCACGGCTGCTTCGGGCGGAGCGACCGTGAACCCGAGGAGCAGGACCCCGTGCCGTGCACGGTCGGTTCTCTGACCGAGTACGGCCATCTCCGCGGTCAGGTCCGTCTGCCGACCGGCCAGCTGGTCGTATGCGGTTGCGTGGCGATCCGCGGCGGTGACGACAGTAGCGACTGGCTGGACTTCTACGTCCCCCTGGGAGCGCTGGACAACGCGGACGTCGCGTACTGGGACGGCCGGCCGTTCTTCAGGTCCGGTGCCCTGGACGACTGGCTCGCTGCCATCGGAACCGAGACGTTCAAGAGCGCCCCCTTCAGCCTCGGCGTCATCGGCTTCGAGGTCTCCGGCTGCGCCGACGCGTCGACGTTGGCGGGAAAGCTGCCGCAGACGCGGGATATCGGATACCTGCTTCCACAGGACGACGTCCTGCACTATGGCGCCGCCAACACCTGAGTCTTTCTGAGGCCCGCCAGGAACGAACTGTCGGGGCCGCCCGGTGCCGGCCGTGTTCGGGCTGATCGCCTCCGATCCGACGGTCTCCCGGTTGATCGACACCCTCGCCGCTTCGGGCGAGAAGGCGCTGACCGCGATCCCCACCGCACGTTCCGAGTCCGCAGAACTGTCTGGGAGTTGGCCGGTGACCAGGTTCCTGATGCCGACGGGCTGTGATCGTGGACCTGGACGGGGTGCTGGTCGTCGCGCACTCGGACAAACAGGACGCCGCCCCGACCTGGAAGAAGACCTACGGCCACCACACGCTCATGGGGTTCGTCGACCACGGCCCGGGAGGAACCGGCGAACTCGTCGCCGCTCTCCTGCGCCCCGGCAACGCGGGCTCGAACACGGCCGCCGACCACATCACCACCGCCCGCCTCGCCCTGGCCCAACTACCCAAGAGGTACCGGCGGCGACGACAAACGCTTATCCGCTGCGACTCCGGCGGCGGCACCCATGAGTTCGTGGCCTGGCTCGCCCAGCGCGGACGCTGGCTGTCCTACTCAGTCGGCATGGTGATCACCGAGGCCATTCACCAGCACGTCCTGAAGATCCCCGCATCGGCCTGGACACCGGCCGTCGAGACAGCGGCGAAGTCCGTGACAGGACCTGGGTCGCCGAGCTCACCGGCGACATCCTCATCGGGTGGCCGAAGGGCCTGCGGCTGATCGTCCGCAAAGAACGGCCGCACCCCGGAGCCCAGTTGAGGATCACGGATGCGGACGGCATGCGGATCACCTGCTTCGTCACCAACACCCCCGACCGGCCGATCGCCGACCTCGAGCTTCGTCACCGGCTGCGGGCCCGCGCGGAGGACCGCATACGGGCCGCACGTTCGACCGGCATGCGCAACCTCCCCCTGCACGACACCGCGCAGAACAGGGTCTGGCTGGAGATCGTCCAGATTGCTCTCTCGACCTGCTGGCCTGGATGCCCATGCTCGCCCTTACCAGCCAGGCAAGGCTCTGGGAACCGCGCCGTCTGCGGTTCCACCTGTTCTCTGCGGCCGGCCAGCTCGTCACACCGGTCGGCGCCGCATCCTCCGTCTCGCCCACCACTGGCCCTGGACCCGCGAGATCACAGACGCCCTCGAACGGCTCGCACTCCTGCCGAACCCCGGCTGACCAGCGGACTTCCCTGTCCCTACGAGAAGAGGATCCAGCCCCGCAGTGGAACCCGTCGTCCAGCTGAGACGACACCCGGGTCCTCGGCCTGCCCGCCTCCGGCCACCGACAACGAAATGGGCCCCGACTCCGTCGCGGCCCATCACGAAAGAGGCATCGCCCGCCTGAAGCGCTGGCGAATCTTCCGTCACGCCCGGTGCAGCCCGAGCCGCATGACGTCACTCACCAAGGCTGTCCTCACCCTGGAGCGGCACCGCTGAAAAGGCCGCGACCGCGCGGCATTTCACGTGGGCAGGCTCCGCATGACGCTGAAGCGACTCTCCTGCTGCCGCGATCCGAAGTGATCATGTTACGCATGGGCCAGCTAATACTCGCTTACTGGGGCTGCGAAATCACTTCGGAAGAGTTGCGGTGGATGCTTCCATCAGTGGCGTCCACAACGGCCGAGTGCAGGGTGTTCCTGTCCTGGAAGGAGAGGCGCCAATGGATACGCCATTGACCGTCGCGGCGCTCGGCCAGGTAGATGGGTTCTTCTCGTTTGCCGTCGCTAGGCTTGAGCTTGAAGCGGGTCTCGAACCTTTTCCATGCTTCAGCTTCGCTGATACGAGCTTGCGGGAGTTCCGGATCGTTGATGTGTCGCACCATTAGGTCAGTCATGCCGCCTGATGGTTCGATCACAATGTCGAGACGCATGGGCATCAGCACCTCTCCTCGCCACCTGCGCCATTCGACGATCCAGCCAATATTGGCCTTCTCGTCGATGGCCCGTACAGTGACCTTGGAGCGGCGAAGGGCCCATGGGGCGTACTGGGAGGCGTATTGAGTGGCGACGCGCTCCGCTTCCTGCGCGGTATGGGTGGGGCGGCTTACATCAGGGACCTTGTAGGCATAGGTGCCTTCCCCGTGATAGGTCGGGGTGAAATGGGCGGTGAATTGTTCACGATCCGGCCAGGTTATTTCTGCGAACCCTCCGTGGAGTTGAGCGGTGACTGTGCCTTTGCCACCAGATGTTTCCAGGAAGTCAGCCTTGCTGATTCGATGAGTCCCTTCGAACGCCTTGTTGAGAGCGCCGTCAAGAGCTTGGACCTGGGCCGCGGTGGCTTCTGGAACCTTGGTGGGCAGGACGGCGCGTACTGGGTGGATGACTGTCGCCCAAGCCGCTGTGATAAGAACGACTGTGGTAGCACCGATCGCGGTGGTGCGCTGCACCGTGGTCTTGCTCATCGATTGGGTGCTGTGTATGCGGCGGCAGATGACGGCGCCCATAATAGTGCCCATAAGGACGCCAGCAGTATTGGTGGCCAGGTCATCGCTATCACATAGCCGGCTGATGAAGGGGGCGACAGCCTGTGAGGTCTCCACAGTTGCGATGAAGACGATGCCGGTAGCCGCGGAAAACAGTGGTCTTCTGGTGGCCAGAGCGGCGAAGAGGCCGAATGGCATCAGTAGCAGTACGTTGAGCTGCCCTTGTGTGCCGGTGAAGGCTTCAAGCACATCCGGGTTTATGGTGCACTCGCCCGTTGCTAGGCCACTGCCCGCCCATGTCGTCAGAGTCAGTGGACCGACTGTAGAGGATGCCCAAAGTCCGTAAAGGGCTGCTTGAGTGCGGTTGGTGCGCCGTGAGAACAGTAGGTAGGTGGCTACTCCGGCGAGCAGAGTGATGGCAATGGCAAGAGCCAGGAAAGCCAGATGGTCTTGAAAGACGGCTCGTATCACGAAGCCCTCTCCTACGGGATGCGGTGAGGGCCCGCACCTCAGGTGGGGAGGCGCGGGCCCTTGCGAGTGCTGGTTGGGCTAGCAGTTGTATGCCGGAGGCGTCGCGTACGTTTGGCCGCTGGCATAGAGCTTGCCGTAAGTCGCACTGCAACTCTTGCTGGCCGACCAGGACTCATCGTAGTGGAAAGGAGTCTTGGACATGTTGATCGAGCTAGACCAGTGGTTCGTTCCGCCCCGCTCCCAGCCAAGCTTGCCTGTGAGGCTGCCGCCGCTCTTGCGGTAATAGCCCACGTGGACGTAGGTGCCGCTATTGGCGAGGTGGATCGAGAGGTACCCGTTAGAGAGGGTGGTGCAGCGGTCCCCACGGGTGATGTAGCCGTCGTTGGGGCATGACGTCACTGCGGCCGAGGCCGGAAGAGCGCCAATGCCAAGCGACGCGATTGCGGTTGCTCCAATGACAGCTGCGCGTATGCCTGATCGCACGAAACCAACCTTTGTAGGCGCTTTCTTCCACTTGTTGTGGACATGGTGAATATACAGCATGGAGCCCGCCCTCGTGATCTTGACGTGTCGGCTGGCGCTCGTGAACTCCGTGGCGGTGCGGTAGTTAGCCTCGCGCTTTCACGCGGCATGGCGTCCGGTGGGTGATCGGAAACGCGGAGAGTGCTCCTGACCTGCAACGGTGGGACTTGCCTAGGGTCCAGGTCGTCGCATGGAAGAAGCACTCTCCAGGTGATGAAGCGTCTCGGGTCCTACCCGCGTGTCCGTACCGAAGGCGGTGGGCGCGGGGTGGTCTCCCAGGCCAGCGGTGTGCTGCTGGTGGAGACGATCCGCAAGACCGGTCTGGATCAAGCGATATCGGCGGCGCCGGCACCGTGGCGCAAACCGCGGGCGGTGCATGATCCGGGCAAGGTCCTGCTGGATATGGCGCTCGCGGTCGCGCGGAGACTGCCTGGCGGACGTGGGCATGCTGCGGGCCGAGCCGTCGGTGTTCGGGCTGGTGGCCTCCGATCCGACGGTCTCCCGGCTGATCGACGCGCTGGCATCGGGTGGGAAGCGCGCGCTGACCGCACTGCGGCAAGCCCGCGCTGAAGTCCGCGAACATGTGTGGACGTTGGCCGGGGAGGCGGCGCCGGACGCGGGCGGGCAGGTGGTCGTGGACCTGGACGGGGTGCTGGTGATCGCGCATTCGGAGGAGCAGGATGCGGCAGCGACCTGGAAGAAGGCCTTCGGGCACCATCCGCTGATGCGGTTTGTCGACCACGGCCGGGGCGGGTCCGGGGAGCCGGTGGCTGCTCTGCTGCGGCCCGGGAACGCGGGCAGCAACACCGCGGCCGACCACATCGAAGCCGCCCGGCTCGCCCTGGCACAGCTGCCGAAGAGGTACCGGCGCGGACGGCGGACGCTGATCCCCACCGACTCGGGCGGGGCACCCAAGAGGTCGTCGACTGGCTCGCCGCCCGCGGCCGGTGGCTGTCCTACTCGGTCGGCATGACCATCACCGATGCCATCCACCAGGCCGTTCTGAAGGTCCCGGCATCGGCCCGGACGCCGGCCGTCGAGACGGACGGCGAGGTCCGCGACGGCGCCTGGGCGGCCGAGCTCGACGGCGACTGTCTCAAGGGCTGGCCCAAGGGGATGCGGCTGATCGTGCGGAAGGATCGGCCTCATCCCAGGGCCCACTTGCGTCTCACCGATGCCGACGGCATGCGCCCGCTGGAGCTGCGGCACCGCCAGCGGGCCAGGGCGGAGGACCGCATCCGTGCCGCGCGGGCCACCGGCCTGCGCAACCTGCCCCTTCATGACCGCACAGAACCAGGTCTGGCTGGAGATCGTCCAGATCGCCCTGGACCTGCTGGCCTGGATGCCGATGCTCGCGCTGACCGGCCAAGCCCGCCGATGGGAGCCCCGCCGCCTGCGGCTGCGGCTGTTCTCCGCGGCCGCTCAACTCGTCACCACCGGACGCTGCCGCATCCTCCGCCTCGCCAGACACTGGCCCTGGACCGGTCTGACCACCGACGCCTGCAACGGCTCGCGGCCCTGCCGAACCCCGGCTGACCGGCACCTCCCCGCCCCCACGAGCAGCACTACCCGACCGGAGCCGTGGAACCCGGCGCCCACCCGGCGCGACAGACGGGCCATCAGCCTGCCGCAAACAGAAATCCCCGCTCTGAAGTAGCAGAAAGGGTCCGTCAGCAAGCTGACGGACCCTCATGCAAGATCGAGGCTAGCAGCCAGTGGAGCACTTGGGCCCCCACTCCTGCCCGCAACCTCATGGTCCCTGCCCGGTCCCTGACCCAAACGCTCCACTCGCCACCCCACCCCCACCCACTTACCGCTCGCCGCTAAGCGCACCCGGCGTGCCGGCGTGCTGGCGAGGCGCGACCGCGTCCCGCGACCCAGGCCAGCCTCTTGACCCACCTGGGGGGACGGCTGGCCTGGGACCCCGCTTTCCCGGGCCGCTCGCTCGCGGCGGAGCCGACGCGAAGCGCCCTTGATGCAGGCCGTGGAAGCACGACACTGGCAAAGAAGCGGGCGGCCCCGACAGTTGCCGTCCGACGCCGGTGTCATCGACTCCTGACGTCCGCCAGGAACGACGTCCACGAGGTCGCGCCGAACACGAGTATCGGGCCCTGGGGCTGCTTGCTGTCGCGGACCGGGACTGTGCCGGGGCAGTTGTCGGCGACCTCGAGGCAGTTGTTGGCTCCCCCGTCGCTGTAGGACGACTTGCGCCACACAGCGGTGGTGAGTTCGGGGGTGTTCGTCATGATCTGTGCTCCTTCAGTACGTCCTTGATGAACGCGAGCGAGTCCGACGGGGACAACGCCAGGTCGCGAAGCCGATCGTAGGACGATCGCTCCCGAAGAACCTCGTCCGGATCCTCGATCAGGCGTCCGCTGCTGTTGCCTTCCGTGTAGGCAACAGCACTCCCATCCCTCTGCCAGAGCAGCACCAAGGACCCGTTCATATGGTGGTGCGCGCCCGCCGAGAACGGCAGTACTTGGAGCGTCAAGTTGGGCCACAGCGCGGCGGCCTCAAGATGAAGAAGCTGGTCCTGCCAGGTCTTGCCCCGGGCAGCGGGGCGTCGAAACGCGAACTCGTCCACGATGATCCGGACCTCGGGCTCCGGCTTCTGTCGCAGCAGGTACTGACGTCTGAGCCGGGCCGCCACCTGCTCCTCGACGGCCTCGTCCCCGTCGGCCGTTGTCTGAGCCCCGGACAACACCTCTCGGGCGAAGTCCTCGGTCTGGAGAAGTCCTGGAATCCCCAGCGAGAACACCCACATGATCCGAGCCGACGCCTCCAGCTTCATGTACTCCTTGTACTGATCCTTGAACGCATCCAGCCGAGCCGCCTTCCAGTGGCTCAACAGCAGGTCACCCGTGCCGTAGTACGCGTCCAGGTCCTCCATGACCGTCACCTTGGACAGCCGCTCGCCCGACTCCAGCCGGCTCAGATAGCTCTTCTCGTAGCCGGTCTCGTCGGCCAACTGCCCCAGTGACTTCCCGGCCTTCTCCCGCAGGACCTTGAGCGTCTGCCCCAGCATCGCCCGCCCGGAAACCGGCTCAGCGTCAACCTTCCCGCCCACGTCACTCCTCCCCGTTGCCTGCGCGTCAGACAACACCGAACCCCTTCCGCAGCGTACGCGCGATCAGTGACGATCGAGGCACGAACGGTAATCACCGCTCGTCACACCCTGTTTCCCCGCCCGAGAGGCCCCCGCATGAGGCTGCTCCCCTGGACCGGCGCCGACGGCAAGCCCTGTTACCTCAGCACCGACGACCCGCACAGCCTGCTCTCCCGGCTCGCCGACGACATCGAGGCCGCTCAACTGGCCTCCGCGGAGCAGGTGCTCGCCGGCTCCAAGGCCGTACTCCACGACCCCAGGGCCGGTGAACGCGCCGTGCGTTTCGCGCTGGTCAGGGCGGTGGAGTCACTCGGGGACACGCTGCGCATCGCGGTGAGCCGTGGCGGGCGGGTCCCCGAAAGCGACGCGTGACAGGTCAGGTGAAGCCGAGCATGCCGGGGGAGTCGATGTCGACGGTGAGGATGCCGGGCGGGTACTCGTCCTCCCGGCCCGTCAGGATGATCGACATGCCGCCGGTCTCCAGGTGCGGCGTCGCGACGTAGAGGGCGTGGCAGATGTCAGGGCCGCCCCAGCCGTCCCTGAACATCGCGCCGACCGTCGCGGCCCCGGTCTGGTTGAGAGGGTCGACCATGACGCCGGGCAGGGCGAGAACATCACCGGCGACGCCCTTCTCCGTGGACTCGGCGTACATCAGGCACAGAGCCGGGATGTGCAGCCAGGCCCCCGGCGTGCGGGCGACGTTGTCGGCGAGGTGGTGCAGGGCGCGGTGCCCCTGGGTGAGCGCGATCACCGCGCTCGTGTCGAGGATGATCACGCGGCCTTGCCTCGCAGGTTGTGCATCTTCTCCGCGGCCATCGCGTAGATGTTGGCCAGTACGTCGGGCCCCTCGTCGAACTCCTCGTCCGTCAGCGTGCAGCCCATGCGCTCGCGCAGCACCTTCCTCGTCGCGGCCACGCGTTCGGCGATCTGGGCGGCAGTGAGCTGCTCCGCCGCCAACTGCTCCACCAGCTGCCCCAGAGTCACCCCGCGCTCCTTGGCCACCTGCGCGAGATGATCACGGGCCTGCCGGGACACCTGAATGGTCGTGTTGTCTGCCATGGTCACACTGTAGTCACATTACAGCGGCGTGCGCCGGGGCTCCGACCCCTTTCATTCGATGGTGTGAAGACCCGGCAATTCTCACGTCTCCGTGCGGTACATCAGATCCACCTCGTGCGTCACGAACCCCAGCCGCTCGTACACCGACACCGCCGCCTTGTTGTCGGCGTCGACGTACAGCATCGCGGTCGGCAGCCCCCGCCCCGCCAGATGCCGCAGGCCGATCGTCGTCAGGGCCTTGCCGAGGCCGCCGCCCTGGGCGCCGGGGCCGACGCCGAGGACGTAGACCTCGCCGAGGCCCTCCTCGGCGTGCACCTTGGTCCAGTGGAAGCCGACGAGTTCGTCGCCGCGGAAGGCGAGGAAGAAACCCGCGGGGTCGAACCACGGCTCGGCCTTGCGGTCGTCGAGGTCGCGCTGGGTGAGGGAGCCCTGCTCGGGGTGGTGAGCGAAGGCGGCGGCGTTGACCGCGAGCCAGGCCGCGTCGTCCTGGCCGGGGACGAAGGTGCGGACGGTGACGCCCGGCGGCAGCACCGGCTCGGGGGCGTCGAAGTCGGTCAACGAGCGGCGCATCTGGCGCAGTTCGCGGAAGAGGGTCAGTCCCAGGACCTGGGCGAGGTGCCGGGCGGCGGAGTGGCCGCCGTGTGCCCATACCCGCAGGCGCTTGCCGGAGGCGGCCAGCAGCGCGGCTCCGAGCGCCCGCCCGTGTCCGTGCCCGCGGTGCCCGGGGTGGACGACCAGCTCGGCGGCCGGCGGCTCCACCGGGTCGGTGTCCTCCAGCTGGGCGTAGCCCACGAGTTCGCCGTGGACGGTGAGCAGCAGATGGGCCACGCCCGCGCGCTCCCCGCCGCGCAGCTGCAACCGGCCCTGTTCGGACACCGCCTGCTGCCCGTCGGTCCGGGCCGCCTCGGCGAGCAGTCCGAACACGGCCTCGGTCTGCTCCGCGGAGAGCGCGGCAAGGGTCTCGATCGAGCGGGGGCGGCCGGGCCGTACGGTGTCGTCGCTGGTCATGCGTACGAGGGTACGGGGAGCCACCGGCAAATCGGCGGCAAAGAAGCAACCAAGGTGTAACCACGAAGGACCTGTCGCGCTACGCGCGTTGACTCTAGGCTGCGCCGGACGACTTCACTGTCCCAGCAGACCCACAGGGGGGCGTATGTCAGCCACTTCCGCGGCGCATCCGGAGCGCCGGAGACGCCGTACGTACCGTTTCGTCGCTCTTGCCGCCGGTGTCGTCACCGTCGGCGCGCTGGCCGCGGCGGCGCTGCCGGGGGCGGCGACCGCCGGCGAGGACCGCCGCGAGAGCGGGCACTGGCCGGGCCGCTACCAGGACGTGCAGCTGCTGTCCTTCAACGACCTGCACGGCAACCTGGAGCCGCCGGCGGGCTCGTCCGGCCGGGTCACCGAGCACCAGCACGACGGCACGACGAAGACCATCGACGCGGGTGGTGTCGAGTACCTCGCCACGCATCTGCGGCAGGCGCGCGCGGGCGAGAAGTACTCCATCACCGCCGCCGGCGGCGACATGGTCGGCGCCTCCCCGCTGATCTCCGGCCTCTTCCACGACGAGCCGACCATCGAGGCGCTGAACAAGCTCGACCTCGACGTCACCTCGGTCGGCAACCACGAGTTCGACGAGGGCGCCAAGGAGCTGGCCCGCCTCCAGAACGGCGGCTGCCACCCCAAGGACGGCTGCTACACGGACGAGGAGTTCGAGGGCGCCGACTTCCCCTACCTCGCGGCCAACGTCCTCGACGAGAAGACGAACAAGCCGATCCTCAAGCCCTACTGGGTGTGGAAGAAGAAGGACGTCAAGGTCGGCTTCATCGGCGTGACCCTGGAGGGCACCCCGGACATCGTCTCCGCCGAGGGCGTCAAGGGCCTGGTCTTCAAGGACGAGGTCGAGACGATCAACAAGTACGCCAAGGTGCTGCAGAGGCAGGGCGTGAAGTCGATCGTCGCCCTGATCCACGAGGGCGGCTTCCCGGCCTCGACGTCGTACAACTACGACTGCGACTCCCCGGGCGCGGGCGACGGCGTGTCCGGCCCGATCGTCGACATCGCCAAGAACATCACGCCGCAGGTGGACGCGCTGGTGACGGGTCACACCCACGCCCCGTACGTGTGCACGATCAACGACCCGGCGGGCAAGCCCCGCATGGTCACCTCGGCCGCGTCCTTCGGCCGTCTCTACACGGACACGACGCTGACGTACGACCGTCTGACCGGCGACATCGCCCGTACGGCCGTGAAGTCGGCGAACCACGTGGTCACCCGGGACGTCCCCAAGGCGCCCGACATGACCGAGCTGATCAGCAAGTGGAACACCCTCGCCGCGCCCATCGGCAACCGCCCGATCGGCTACATCTCCGGCGACATCGGCAACACCGGCACCGAGTCCCCGCTCGGCGACCTCATCGCCGACGCCCAGCTCGCCCACGGCAAGCAGCTGGATCCGGAGACCGACCTGGCGCTGATGAACCCCGGCGGCATCCGGGCACCGCTGACGTACGCGGCCAAGGCCGGTGAGGGCGACGGCGTCGTGACGTACGCCGAGGGCTTCACGGTCCAGCCGTTCGCCAACACCGTGAACCTCCAGGACTTCACGGGCGCCCAGCTGATCCAGGTGCTCAAGGAGCAGGTGTCCGGCCCGAACGCGGCGTCGCCGAAGGTCCTCCAGGTCTCCGCCGGTCTGACGTACACGCTGGACCTCACCAAGTCCGGCGCCGACCGGGTCGTCACCGACTCGATCAGGCTGGACGGCAAGGCCATCGACCCGGCCGCCACCTACCGCGTCGCGACCAACAGCTTCCTCGCGGGCGGCGGCGACGGCTTCCCGACGCTCGGCCAGGGCACGAACGACGTCGTCGGCGCCGACGACCTGACCGCGCTGGAGCAGTACCTGACGGCCAACTCCTCGGCCGGCAGCCCGATCGCACCGCCGAAGGCCGACCGGATCACGGTCGTGAAGTAAGTCGCATACCTGGGGTACAGGTTGGGGTGGGGGTCGTGCGCATGATCGGATGGATCGATGCGTACCCCCCACCACTCTGATGCGCATCCGCGTCCGAACCCGTACGAGGAACTCGCCGCCCTCGACGACGGGCCTCTGGAGGAGACCCCCCTGGAGGAGTTCCGGAAGGAGTCCTGGGACTCCCAGGGCTCCGACGAGGACGCCGAGGACGCCTGGGCCCCGCCGGTGCACCGCCGGGGCGGCCGTCGAAGGAAGAATCGTTTCGCCGGACTGCCGCTCGCGGTGAAGGCGGTGGTGGGCCTGGCCGTGCTCGCCGCGTTCACCGCGCTCGGCGACCGCTGGGCCCTGCTGTACGCCGAGCACCGGGCCGCCGACACCCTCAAGGACCGCCTCGACCTGGCGGCGGCGCCCGAGGTGGAGATCGGCGGGTTCCCCTTCCTCACCCAGCTCGCCGACAAGCGGCTGGACTCGGTGAAGGTGACCGTCCCGGACGTCGCCGCCGACCGGGTCTCGCTGGCGAAGGTGTCGGCCACGGCCCATGACATCCGGCTGGACGCCGACGGCCTCACGTCCGTGCGCGGCGCCCACGTCCCCCGGTTCGAGGGCGAGGTCGTGCTCTCCTTCGCTGATCTCAACCGCGAACTCGGCGCCTCCCAGGTGACGTTCACCGGCGAGGGTCGCGACCGGGTACGGGCCCGCGGCACCCTGCCGGTCGCCGGGCACAACCTGCGGCTGCGGGCCGAGGCCCGGATCCAGCGGCAGGGCGAGCGGGGCATCACGACGGAGATCGGCGGAATGCGCCTGGACATCGGGGACCTGGCCACCTACCGCCCCGGCACCCGCCCCTCGGAAGGCCTGCACCTGACGCCCAAGGGGTCCGCCGATCTGGCCCGGGAGACCCGCAAGGCCAAGGCGCTGCTGTCGGTCCCGGCCATCGTGCGGCGCATGGGCGTGCCCGAGGCGACGGTCCGCGAGGCCCTGGCCGACGACGGCAAGCTCGCCGAGCTGACCGGCTCCCCGCGCTTCGCCCGCCAGGCCCAGCGCCTCAACCTCATCGACCTGGCCCTGGACAACCCCGAGGTGCTCCGCCGCCTCGGTCTCGACCCCGCCCTCCTCGACTCCCTGTCCGGCCTGACCCGCCCGGTCCTGGCCGACCGGCTGTCACTGGCGTTCGAACTGCCGGAGCCGGAGCAGGGCGAGGTGCGGCTGCGGGACGTACGGGTGGAGGAGGACGGCATCCGGGTGCGGGTGTCGGGGTCGGGGCTGACGGTGGGGCGGTGAGCTGCCGTCGGCAGCGCCTGCGTTCTTGATGAAATTTGATGTGCAGATGTGTTGACCTCTGTTCGAGGCCTCTTCTAGTTTGCGGGAGCCAACGAGCCGCCGATCTGTACGCGAGTTCTCGCGCACGCAACTGCTCAGAAGGGGATGTCGTGTCACGAAAGACTCATCGGGGGACAGCCGGCCTGGGGGCGCTGCTCGCCTGCGCCACGGCATTCGGCGGGGCCCTCGCCACCCCCGCAGCCGCCTCGCCCAGCGCACCGCCGCCCGTCAGCGACTTCAAGGGCGTCAACTGGGCCGACCCGCGCGACAACTACGCCGACGACGCGGTCGTGCCCTCGGGCCTGTCCACGTCCGACAGCTACGCCACCACCTACGCCAAGTCGCAGGCGATCATCGGCGGCTTCGCCAAGCTCGGCGCCAACACGGTCCGCCTCCCGGTCAACCCGACCTCGGTGAACGGCCCGTTCTGGAAGTCGTACCGGGGCGCGATCGACGCCGCCACCGCCAAGGGCTTCAAGGTCATCCTGGGCTACTGGGAGGCCGACAACGCCAAGGACGGCAAGATCGACAACCAGGCGTCCTGGGACCAGATGTGGGCGCGGATCACCTCCTCCTACGCCCGCAACTCCAAGGTGTACTTCGAGCCGATGAACGAGCCGTTCGGCTACACCGCGCAGCAGTGGACGGACATCGCCGCGAAGTGGGTGACCACCCACAACAACGTGCCCCGCGACCGGGTCCTGATCGGCGGGTACAAGTACAGCGAGGACGTCAAGCCGGTGTGCGCCGACCCGCGCCTGAAGGGCACCCGCCTGGCCCTGCACAACTACGGCTTCTGGCACACCGACTGGACCAGCGTCGACCAGTGGAAGCAGGACTTCAAGGCACGTATCGGCGACTGCGCCTCGCGCACGATCCTCGACGAGTTCGGCGCCTCCATGACCACCGGCCTGGACTACAACGGCCCGGTCAACGGCTCCAACGAGGTCGCCTACATACAGGCCGCGACGGACATCATCCGGGAGCTGGGCCTGGGCTCGGTCTACTGGCCCGGCCTGCGCAACGGCGACACCTACTCCCTCACCACCCTCCAGGGCACGGGCACGAACCTCAGCCTGAAGGTGAACAACCAGAGCGGCCTGGACCGGCTGCACTACGCCTGGAACCAGTAAGGATGGTGGCCCTTCCGGGTTCGGCGCCGCTTGTCAGCCGAACCCGGAAGGGAGCCGTCAGGACGCCGAAGGCGTCCAGCCCGCGAGCCAGTCCGCGACCTCCTGGTCGGCGGCCTGCGCATCGGTCAGGTGCGGCCGGTTCGCGCTCGCCGAACCGGCGCCCGCACCGCTGTTCTTGTACTCGGCGAACCGGTCGTCCTTCCACGAGAAGCCGCTCATGTCGGTCCACGGCGTGGACTTGATCGCGGCGCTCAGGTTGGTGTTGCGGACGGTGGTCTGCGGGTCGAGGGAAGCGTCCCCGCCCGCGTGCCAGGGCCGGCCGAGGTGGAAGCTGCCGGCCGAGACGTCCCCGTTCACGGTGGAGTTGGCGATCAGGATGCCCTTGCGGTTCGCGGCCGTGCTCGGGGCGGTGACGTAACCGCCCGAGGCGCCGTTCCAGCGCTTCTTCAGCGTGATGACGGACCTGTCGACGACGGCCGTGGCCCGCCCGAAGATGAAGTCGACGTTGCCGATGACGTAGGAGTCGCTGACGTACACCCGGCCCAGCCGGTCCTTGGCCGCCGTGTCGAGGAGCAGCGTGTCCTGGTCGCCGCTGACGATGATCCTGTCGAGGAACACCTTGTCGGCGGCGGTGCGCAGGGCGACGGCCTGCTGCCCGCTGAGGCCCTGGTTGGCCTTCTCGTCGAAGTCGTTGGAGATGGTCAGGTTGCGGGCCTGGAAGTCGTCGGCCTCGACGGCGACGGTGGCGCTGCCGCTCGTGCCGTACGTGCCGCCGCCGGGCTTCGGCGTACCGGCGGCGTTGTTGTAGACGATCGTCGTGTCCTTGCGGCTGCCGCCGGTGCCCTGGATGGTGACGTGCGGCTTGTTGGAGGGGACCTTCACGGTCTCCCGGTACGTCCCCGGCTTGACGGCGATCACGACCCGCGACGGGTTGTTCGCCGGTACGGCGTTCACGGCGGCCTGCACGGTGCGGTACTGGCCGGAGCCGTCCTGGGCGACGGTGAGGGTGGTGGCGGCCGCGGCCTTGGTACCGGCCGTCGTCCCTATGGAGGCGCGGGGCCCCGTCCCCGACTTGAGCAGCCCCGGCACATCGGCGGCCTTGTCGAGGCTGTAGGGGTAGTACGCCTTCGGATCGAAGGCGGTGCCGCCGCTCTCGTTACGCCCGCTGGTCCCGGAGAAGACGCTGCCGCGCTGCACGACGGCGGCCCCGCTGTCCTTGATGACCGGGTTCTTGACGCCCTGGAAGTAGGAGTTCTCCAGAACCATCTTGGTCGCGCCGCGCGCGTAGTTGCCGTACGAGGACCAGATGTCCGTGCCCGGGACGTCCTCCAGGAAGTTGTTGTAGAGGTGCGCGTGGGCGGCGTTGTCGGTGGACGGGTTGCGCTGCTCGGTCTCGCGGATCCAGTTGTGGTGGATCGTGATGTCGGTCTTGACGTTCTCGGTCCAGCCGATGCCGAACGTCTTGTTGTTGTCGCTCAGCTTGTTCCAGGAGACGGTGACGTTCGTGCTGTCCTTGCGGACGTCGATGAGCCCGTCGGCCATGTGCCGCAGGTCGTTGTGGTCGATCCACACATGGTGGGCGCCGTCCATCTGGATGGCGTCGAAATCATGGTCCTTGTCGTTCCAGATCCCCTGGTACGAGTCCCGGATGGTCAGATTCCGGATGATCACGTTGTGGACCCCGGAACCGAGGAAGAACCCACCACCGACGATGTGCCCCGAGGTCCCGGCCCCGACGATGGTCTTGTCGGACTGCACCTTGATCTCTTTGCCGACCGGGTTCATGGTGATCGCCCCGGCGACGACGATGACGTACGGCTGGGTCGCGGTGGCGTACTTCTCCAGCTCGGCCTGCGTCCTCACGGTGACGACCTGGCCGCCGCGCCCGCCGTACGTCCCGTTCTGCCCGAGGGAGTTGACGGAGGCGAACCCGTCGGCGGTGTCGGCGGCCCAGGAGGGGGCGGCGGCGGAGGCCCGCTGTGCGGTGAGCCCGAGGGCTCCGAGGTCGGCGCCGTAGGCGAGGGTGCCGGCGGCGGCCAGGGCCAGGGGGACCCCGGCCGCCAGGGCTGTGCGGCTTCTGCGGTGCCTGGGGGTGCTGCGCAGCTCACTCATGCGGCGAATCCGTTCCGTGCGGGGGGATGATCCGGGAGTGGGTCGCCGCCCCGCACGGAAAGGTTGCCGTGCCGTGCGTATGTTCCTTACGAGGTGCAGGACTTGGGGTCGAGCTTCTCCTCGATCTTGTCCTCGCGGCCGTCGGGCTGGCCGTTGGGGAGGAGCTTGTCGGAGATGCCGTCGATGTAGTACCCGTGGGAGTAGATCGTCTGGTAGCCCCGGTCACGCCAGCTGTGCACGGTCCGGTCGCCGTCGCCCTTGTTCCACTGGTAGTCCTCGACGTGGAAGACGGGGTTGACGCGCACGACCCGCTGGTACGGCGTCCAGGTCACGGCGACCTGCCGGCAGGGCGGGATGGTCTTCTCGCTGCGGGTCTCGAACCGGGACTCCTTCTCCCAGCCCCACTCGTAGCCGGCGCTGCCGCCGACGGTGCCCGAGAAGATGCTCTTGGCGAGGGAGAGGCTGATGGTGCCGCCGACGCTCTTCTTGGCGAACGTCTTGGTGCTGTAGCTGCTGACGAAGGTCTCCTTGTCGTCGGCGGACCCCTTGTTGCCGATCCACCGGGACGTGCGGACGGTGTCGCCCTTGATCGACCAGGTGGAGGCCTCGGCGTACCCGCACCAGCCGCGGAACAGCTCCCACGGCCCGGCGGGCTTCCACAGCCCGAAGACGTCCCGCAGGTACTCGTCGCGGGTCTTGAACTCGCCGGTGTCGACGTTCAGCGCGCCGTAGACGCCGGTCAGGCTCGTCTCCTGGCTGCACAGCCGCTCGATCATCCGGTCGGTGTCACCGGGGTCGACACCCCGGATGTTCGTGGCCCCGGCGGGCCCGGCGGTGGCGGTCCCCGCGCCGGCCAGCAGACCGGTTATCGCGAGGGCGGTGGAAGCGACAACTACGCCGTACTTCTTAAGAGTTGACTTGCGTGTGAGACGCATGTGGGGGGCTCACTCCTGCTTGCGGTTCTGTGACGGTGATGAAGATGTCAGACCACGAGCGGGAGTTCGCGCTACCGACGGGTATGACAGGACATTGACAGCTAGGAGCGGAGAACGAGTCGTGGACGAACAGGAAGAGTCGGGGCGTGCCGCACTCGGCCGGACGCTGAGGTTCCTGCGGGAGCAGGCGGGCAAGTCGCTCGGCCAGCTGGCCGAGGACACCGGCTACGACAAGAGCTACCTGAGCCGCCTGGAGAAGGGGGACCGGCTCTCCAAGCGGACGGTCATGGAGGACCTGGACAGTTAGCTCAGGGTGCCGGGTCTCTTGCAGACCGAGGGCTACGCCCGCACGGTGTTGTCAGGGTTGTCCGGAGCTCAGACAACAGCTGGCAACGGCGATGATCTCGAGGAACAGGTGGCCGCGCGCATGGGAAGGCAGGAGTTGCTGACTCGCGACCCGGCACCGAACGTGCGGGTGATCCTGAACGAGGGTGCGCTTCGGCGGCCGGTGCCCAACGCGAAGGTGTGGTCAGAGCAGTTGTCACATCTGGTGGACGCGGCGGAGCTGCCCAACGTCGTCATCCAGGTGCTCCCCTTCACGGCGGGCGTGCACGACCTCATGGACAGTCACCTCTGGCTCTTCTGGCAGCCAGGATCCGGACAAGGTGCTGCGCTTCCGTTTGTCCTACGATCTCGTCCGGGACGCGGCGCTGACCCCGGCTGAGTCGACGGCGTTCATGAAGCGCCTTCTGGAGGAGTGCAGACCATGAACCGAACCCCTGACCTCATGACCGCGGCGTGGCGCAAGTCCTCCTACAGCGACGGGGGAGCTTCGAACTGCCTGGAAGTCGCCGACAACTGCCCCGGCACAGTCCCGGTCCGAGACAGCAAGCAGCCCCACGGCCCGATACTCGTGTTCGGCCCGAACCCCTGGGCGTCGTTCCTCGCCTACGTCACGCAGTAGGCGGTTCCTCCGGCGGAGGTACCGCCGCCCCCGGCAGGCGTACCGTCGCCACCGTGCCGCCGCCCTCCGCCGGGGACAAGGACACCTCACCCCCGGCCTGCTGCACCGTCCGTGCCACGATCGACAACCCCAGCCCCGAGCCCGGCAGTGCCCGCGCGCTCGGGGAGCGCCAGAAGCGGTCGAAGACGTGGGGGAGTTCGTCGGCGGGGATGCCCGGGCCGTGGTCGCGGACCGTGAGGACACCCTCGGACAGCCGTACGTCGACTGTGCCGCCCTCGGGGCTGAACTTCACGGCGTTGTCCAGAATGTTCACCACCGCCCGTTCCAGCGCGGAGGGCTCCGCGCGGACGAACCAGGGCTCGACGTCCGCCGTGATCGTCAGTTCCGGGCCGCGCAGCCGGGCCCGCCGCAGCGCCGACTCGACCGTGTCGTGCCAGGCGACGATCTGGGTCCGGCCCGCGTGCTGGCCCGTGTCCGGCCGGGACAGTTCCTGGAGGTCGCCGATGAGCGCGGCCAGCTCCGTCATCTGCGCCTTCACCGACGCGAGCAGCGCCTTGCGGTCCGCCTCGGGGATGGGACGGCCCGTCTCCTCGCTGCGGGTGAGGAGCTCGATGTTGGTACGCAACGACGTCAGCGGCGTACGCAGCTCGTGGCCGGCGTCCGCGATGAGTTGCTGCTGGAGTTCGCGGGAGCTGGCCAGGGCCGACGTCATCGAGTTGAACGAGCGGGACAGGCGGGCCACCTCGTCGTCGCTGTCGTCGTCGACGGGGATACGGACGTCCAGGTCCTCCGTGCGGGCCACGTGCTCGACCGCTTCCGTCAGTTTGTCGACCGGGCGCAGTCCCGCCCTGGCCACCGTCAGACCGGCCGCCCCCGCGCCCACCACCCCGATGCCCGACACCAGCAGCAGGATCAGCGCCAGTTCGTTGAGCGTGGACTCCGTGCCCTTGAGGGGGACCGCGATGACCAGCGCGTAGTCGGCTGCGACACCCTGGTCGAACGGGCCGTCCTTGACGATGACCGCCGTGGTCAGTACGCGCACCGAGTTGCCGTCGCTGTCCTTGCCGTTGCGCAGCTGGGCCGTCCTGGGGTCGGGGTTCCGCGCCACGGCCTTGTCGGTGCTCGTGACCTTCACCTGCGGCATGAGGTTGCTGAACAGGCAGACCCTGCCGTCGACCCGCACCAGCTGCGCGTACGTCTGCGGGCGAGGAGCGCCGCCGAGCGTGCTGGACGGCGTCTGGGGGCACGTCTTGACCAGCGCCTCGAAGTCGTCCTCCTGGATGGTCCGGTAGGACGACCTCAGATCCCCGTCCACCTGGTCGTACAGCTTCCCCTGCACGATGAACCAGCAGGTCACCGACACCGCCGCCACGGCGAACGCCACCGCCGCCGCCACCAGCAGCGCCAGGCGCGACCGGATCGGCAGCGAGCGGAAGCGGCGTACCACCTTGTTCACTCCGCGCCGCCCTGCCGCAACACGTAGCCCACGCCCCGCACGGTGTGCACGAGCCGGGGTTCGCCGCCCGCCTCGGTCTTGCGCCGCAGGTACATCACGTACACGTCCAGGGAGTTCGACGACGGCTCGAAGTCGAAGCCCCAGACCGCCTTGAGGATCTGCTCGCGGGTCAGGACCTGGCGCGGGTGGGCCATGAACATCTCCAGGAGCGTGAACTCCGTGCGGGTCAGTTCCACCTGGCGGCCGCCCCGGGTGACCTCGCGCGTGGTGAGGTCCATGCGCAGGTCGGCGAAGGTGAGGGCGTCGTCGTCGCCCGCGCCGCCCGCGCCCACGGCCGCCGCGTAGGAGCTGCGGCGCAGCAGGGCGCGGATGCGGGCGAAGAGTTCGTCGAGTTCGAAGGGCTTGACCAGGTAGTCGTCGGCGCCGGCGTCGAGGCCGGTGACGCGGTCGCCGACCGTGTCGCGGGCCGTGAGCATGAGGATGGGTGTCGTGTCGCCGGTGGCGCGGATGCGGCGCGCTGCCGTCAGGCCGTCCATGCGGGGCATCTGGATGTCGAGGACGACCAGGTCGGGGCGGTAGGCCGCGGCCTTCTCCAGGGCGTCCGCGCCGTCGACGGCGACCTCCGTGCCGTACCCCTCGAAGGCGAGGCTGCGCTGGAGTGCTTCGCGTACCGCCGGCTCGTCGTCGACGATCAGGATGCGCTGGGGGTCACGGTCGCCGTCTGCGGGGCTCATGGGTCGGGGTCCTCGGGTGTGGAAGGGCAGGGGTGGTCTGACGCTCTCAGCCTCGCACGGCGGCGGGCGGTGCCGGGAGCGGTGTCAGCCCCGTACGGTGCGGCGCCGGGCGGCCCGGCGCCGGTGGGCGGCACGCTTGCCGGCCGCGGTCCGCGTGGCGGCCCGCTCGGCGGTCGGCTCGGCGGCCCCGCGGCCGGACCGGGCCGCGGCGGGCGCCACCTCGGGCGCCCGGCCCGCCGGCGCGTGCAGTGCGTACGCCACCGCCAGGGCCAGCGCGACCCCCGCCGGGTCGGTGCCGGGCTCCGTGTGCGCAACCTGCTGGATCATCGCCGTACTCCTCGGTGGACGGGACTCGGTCGGGTGGGACTCAGTCGGTGGAGCCGGCCCGCAGCTTGGCGAGGTCGGCCTTGACGGTGTTGATCGGGATGGCGAAGCCCAGGCCGACGCTGCCCGCGTCGGAGGACGAGGAGGCGGCGCCCGCCGGCGAGTACATCGCGGAGTTGATCCCGATGATGTTGCCGTTCATGTCGATCAGCGCGCCGCCGGAGTTGCCCGGGTTGAGGGACGCGTCGGTCTGGAGCGCCTTGTACGTCGTCGTGTCGGAGCCGGTGTCGCCGTTGAACTGCCGGCCGCCGAACTCGAACGGCCACCCGTCGCCCTGCTGGAACTGCTGCTGGCCCTGGTCCTGGTCGGTCGGGACGGTGACGTCACGGTTCAGGGCCGAGATGATGCCGCTGGTCACGGTGCCGGACAGCCCCTCGGGGGAGCCGATCGCCACGACCTGGTCGCCGACCTGGACACCGGCGGAGTCGCCGAGCGTCGCCGCCTTCAGGCCGGAGGCGTTCTCCAGCTTGATCAGCGCCAGGTCCTTCTTGCTGTCGGTGCCGACGACCTTCGCGGTGTACGACCTGCCGTCGCTGGTGGTCACCTTGATCTGCGAGGCGCCGGATATGACGTGGTTGTTGGTGATGATCTCGCCGTCGCTCGTGATGATCACGCCCGAGCCGGTGGAGGACCCGGCGTTGGAGTCGGCGTTGATCTCGACGATGCTGGGGCTGACCGCCTTCGCGACCCCGGCGACCGTGCCCTTCTGGCTGGACGGCACCACGTTGGTGCTGGTCGAGCTGGAGGCGACGGTGTCGTGGCCGGTCAGCTCCTGGATGCCGTAGGCGGTGCCGCCGCCGATCGCCGCCGCGACGATCGCCACGGCGGCGATCAGGGCGACGGGGCCGCGGTTGCGCTTCTTCGAATGCGGAGCATGCGCCGGGGCGTACGCCGGCGGGGGCGGCCACTCGGGGTTCACCGGGGCCTGCTGCTGACCCTCGTAAGGGTTCTCGTACTCGCCACTGCGGTGGAAGCTCTCGGTCATGGAACCGAGCTTGGCGCCCGACCATGAGAGCTTCCTGAGTGCTTGCTGAGAAGCCCGACAGAACCTCGTATGCCCGATATAAAGACGCCCCCGCAGGGCCCCGGCGGGCTACGCGCAGCCGCAGGACTGGCGGACCACCAGCCGCGAGGGGAACACCTTCAGCCGCTCCCGCCGCGCCCCCGCGACCCGCAGCCCGTCGTCGAGGACGAGGTCCACCGCGGCCCGGGCCATCGCCGAGCGGTCGGAGGCGATCGTCGTCAGGGGCGGGTCGGCCAGCGCCGCCTCCTTGATGTCGTCGAAGCCGGCCACCGCCAGCTCGCCGGGGACGTCGATGCGCAGCTCGCGCGCCGCGCGCAGCAGGCCGATCGCCTGGTCGTCGGTGGAGCAGAAGATCGCCGGCGGGCGGTCGGGGCCGGAGAGGATCTTCAGGGCGGCCTGGTAGGCGTCGTAGCGGCTGTAGAGGGCCTCGAAGAGGCGGCCCTCGGTGGAGATCCCGGCCTCGGCCATGGCGCTCCGCCAGCCCTCGACGTGGTCGGAGACGGGGTCGCCGACCTCCGGGGTCTGCGCTGTGCCGCCCATACAGGCGACGTACTCGTGGCCGTGCTCCAGCAGGTGGCGCACGGCGAGCCGGGCGCCGCCCAGGTCGTCGGTCACCACGGCGACGTCGTCGATGCCCTCGGGCCGCGCGTGCAGCAGCACCACCCGGGCGTCCCAGGCCTCGATCTCGGCGGCGGCCAGGTCGTTGAGCGCGTTGCTGACGAGGATCAGGCCCGAGACCCGCATCCCCAGGAACGCCCGCAGGTAGTGGACCTCGCGCTCGCCCACGTAGTCCGTGTTGCCGACGAGGACCATCTTTCCGCGCTCGGAGGCGGCCTGTTCGACCGCGTGCGCCATCTCCCCGAAGAAGGACTGGCGCGCGTCCGGGATGATCAGGCCTATGAGGTCCGTGCGCCGGGAGGCCATGGCCTGGGCCACCCGGTCGGGCCGGTACCCCAGTTCCTTGATCGCGGCGAGGACACGCTCGCGCGTGGCCGGGGCGACCGGCCGGGGTCCGTTGTTGATGACATAGCTGACCACGGCAGTGGAAGTCCCTGCCAGCCGCGCCACATCATCCCGAGTCACCTTGGCCACGCGCGGAGTCTACGCGGATATACCCGCTCTGGGCAGGGCGTAAAGGAGGATCCGTACGATATCCCGACCGCCGTCCGGCGCACGCTCCGCGGAGAGCGATGCCCAGGTCGGCGCCGGGATATGCCTGTCACGCCTCGGCGCGGACCTCGGCGGCGTCCAGGGCGGCCGACTCGTCCGTCTTGTCCGCCTTTGCCTTGGCTGCTTTGGCCTTCGCCTCCTCGGCGGCGCGCTCGACCTTCTCCGGCGTAACAAATCGATAACCGACGTTCCGGACGGTGCCGATGAGCGACTCGTGCTCGGGGCCGAGCTTGGCGCGCAGCCGCCGTACGTGCACGTCGACCGTGCGGGTGCCGCCGAAGTAGTCGTAGCCCCAGACCTCCTGGAGCAGCTGGGCGCGCGTGAAGACGCGGCCGGGGTGCTGCGCGAGGTACTTCAGCAGCTCGAACTCCTTGAAGGTGAGGTCGAGGACCCGGCCCTTGAGCTTGGCCGAGTACGTCGCCTCGTCGACCGACAGGTCGCCGTTGCGGATCTCCATCGGGGAGTCGTCGCTGACGATCTGCTGCCGGCCCATGGCCAGCCGCAGCCGCGCCTCGACCTCCGCGGGGCCGGCGGTGTCGAGCAGGACGTCGTCGATGCCCCAGTCCGCGGTGACGGCGGCGAGACCGCCCTCGGTGACGACGAGGATCAGCGGGCAGCCCGGCCCGGTGGAGCGCAGCAGCTGGCACAGGCTGCGCACCTGCGGCAGGTCGCGCCGGCCGTCGACGAGGATGACGTCGGCGCCGGGGGTGTCGACGAGGGCGGGGCCCTCCGCGGGGGCCACCCGCACGTTGTGCAGGAGCAGGCCGAGGGCGGGGAGCACCTCCGTCGACGGCTGGAGGGCGTTGGTCAGGAGCAGCAGAGAACTCATACGTCTGGTTCCTCCTCGGTCCCTGCGAGGACGTTTGTTGGCACAGCACTGCTCTGCGATCCCGAAGGCCCGTACACCTGCGGTTTCCCGCGTCGTATACAACGCTTCCGAAAGCACAAAAGGACCCGGGGGCTACGCTGCCCGAGTCCTCTGCCCAGCAGAATAGCCCACATGAGCTCTGGTCCGGCAGGTCATGTGGCGCGTTCCATCGATCGTCCGCACTCCGAGACGACTTGTGGAGCGTCTGTGCGGAGGCCCGCGCGGAGGTTTCTGCGCACCTCGGACGGCGTGACGATCGACGCCGTATACGACCCGGGAGCGGCTGTATACGACGGCTCCCGGACGCCTTCCGCTCACCCCGTGTTCGTCATCGCCCACGGCTTCACCGGTGCCGTCGACCGGCCGCACGTGCGGCGGGTGGCCCAGGCCTTCACCCCGTACGGGGCCGTCGTCACGTTCTCCTTCCGGGGACACGGGGCGTCCGGCGGGCGGTCCACGGTCGGGGACCGGGAGGTGCTCGACCTGGCGGCGGCGGTGCGCTGGGCGCGGGAGCTCGGGCACGCGCGCGTGGGCACGGTGGGGTTCTCCATGGGCGGCTCGGTGGCGCTGCGGCACGCGGCGCTGCACGAGGCGGGCGGCGGGACGGGGACGGACGCGGTGGTGTCGGTGAGCGCGCCGGCCCGGTGGTACTACCGGGGCACCGCCCCCATGCGGCGGCTGCACTGGCTGGTGACGCGGCCCGAGGGGCGCGTGGTGGGGCGGTACGGCTTCCGTACGCGCATTCACCACCGGGACTGGGACCCGGTGCCGCTGTCGCCGGTGCAGGCCGTGCCGCGGATCGCCCCCACCCCGCTGCTGATCGTGCACGGCGACGCCGACGGCTACTTTCCCGTCGACCATCCGCGCATGCTGGCCGCGGCCGCCGGTGACCAGGGCGAACTGTGGCTGGAGCCCGGCATGGGGCATGCCGAGCACGCGGCGAGCGACGAGCTGCTGGCCCGGATCGGGGAGTGGGTCGTCGGCCGGGCGGGCTAGCCTGACGGTGGCCACCATCGGGTGAGTCCGTTGTGACTGTGCGATTGAGGAAGCAGATGCCAAAGGTCACGGTGCGCTACTGGGCCGCCGCCAAGGCCGCGGCCGGGGTGGCCGAGGAGCCGTACGAGGCGGCCACGCTCGCCGAGGCGCTCGCGGGGGTGCGCGCGCGACACCCCGGGGAACTGGAGCGCGTCCTGCGGCGATGCTCGTTCCTCGTGGACGGTGACCCCGTGGGCACCCGCGACCATGAGACGGTACGGCTGGCCGACGGCGGCACGGTCGAGGTGCTCCCGCCGTTCGCAGGAGGGTGACGATGACCAACCAGCCGTATGACGGTTACGAGAGTTACGACGGCTATGACGGCTACGGCTCCTATGGGCAGCAGCAGGCGTGGCCCGGGCAGGGGAACCAGGGGTATCAGGGGAACCAGGGGTATCCCGCGTACGAGGATCCGCACGCCGCGCAGCAGTACACGCAGCAGTGGCAGGGGCAGACGTGGGAGACGCAGACGCACCAGCCGGTGTCCGCGCCGGCTGCCGCCGAGACCGCGTATCTGCCGCAGCAGGGGTACGCGGCTCCGGCGCCCGCTCCGGCCCCGGCTCCTGCTGAGGTCGCCGAGGCTTCCGGCCCCGCTCCCGAGTACGGGCCACCCTCCCTCGGCGGGAACACCCGCGTCACGGACGCGCAGCGGGCCCGGGCGGAGGGGCGGTCGCCGATCATCGAGCCCGGGATGCAGCCGGCCGCGCTGACCGCGCTGCTGGGGCTGCTGCTGGCCGGTGCCGCGGCGGTCGGGACGTACGCGCTGCTGGTGCCGCTCGTCGTGCTCCAGGCCGTCACCGCGGCGGGCTGGTTCCGGCTGAACGGGATGTGGCCGGCGCGGCAGGGCATCGCGCTGGGCTTCGCGGGGGCGCTGGCCGCGGATGCCGCGCTGCTGGCCTCGGGACGCTCGCCGGCGGCGATCCTGGGGACGCTGGGGGTGTGGGTGCTGCTCGCGCTGGTGCTCCAGCTGCGGTCCCACGCCGACCCGGACGAGCGGATGTACGGCCTGATGGCGACGGTCGCGGCGTCGGCGCTGGCGATCGTGGCGGGCGGGTACCTCGCGGCCGACGCGGACGCGGTGACGGTGGGTGCGGTGGCCGTGGCCGTCGCCGTCCTGGCGCGCGCCCTGCCGTTGCCGACGGTGGCGTCGGTGGTGGTGGCGCTGCTCGCGGCGGCGGGCGGTGGTGTCGCGGCCGGCTCGCTGACGGGCCTGGGCACGTCGGGCGCCCTGCTGGGCGCGGGCGCGGCGGCCTGCGCCCTGATCGGCCACCGGGTCGCGAGCTACGACTACCCGTCCCGCTTCGTCCACTTCACGGCGGGGGTGGCTCTGCCGTTGGCGGGGGCGGCGCCGGTCGTCTACGTGCTGGGGCGGGCGCTGGCGTAGCGCCTATTCGCCGGGTGTGGGTCGGGGCCGCGCCGGGGGGTGTCCGTCCTCGGAACGGCGCGATGGGGTCGGACGCCGACTGACTGTCCGTTGACGCGCCAACCGCTGCGGGTCCGCTGAGCTGCGGGCAATCGTGCCGCTAAGGGCGGCGCCCGTCCCAAAGAAGCGGCACCCCGCTCCGCCGGGCTGCGCACCCACCCGGCCCCGGCATCAACGCCTCGCAGCTGTCACAGGTGATCGACAATCCCAGGCCCCTCACCGGACACGGAGTTACCCTCACGCTGGGACGGCCACCCGGGTCGTCAGGGATGACCGCCGTCACGACCGCCTAGGTGGGGGAAACACCGCATGCGCGCACTGCGAATACTGCTGATCTTCATAGTGATCCTGGGCGGACTCTTCGTCATCGCCGACCGCGTCGCCGTGAACTTCGCCGAGGGCGAGGCCGCCGACCGGCTGAAGACGACGGAGAACCTCGCGACGACCCCCGACGTCAGCATCAAGGGCTTCCCGTTCCTCACCCAGGTCGTCGGCGGCTCCCTGGACGACATCGAGGTCGGCATCAAGAACTACGAGGCCGCCGCGGGCAACGGCGCCCAGAAGATCCGTATCGACGACCTCCGGGCCGACATGAAGGGCGTCGAGTTCTCCGGCGACTACAGCTCCGCCACCGCCACCAGCGCCACCGGCACCGCGACCATCGCCTACGACGAGCTGCTGAAGACGGCGAAGTCCGAGCCCACCCAGGTCGCCCCGGGCGTCACCGCCAACGTCGTCGGCCTCTCCGACGGCGGCAACGGCAAGATCAAGGTCACCGTCGAGGCCACCGTGCTCGGCACCAAGCTGCCCGAGCCGGTCTCGGTGCTCAGCACGGTGACGGTGGTCGACGGCGACACCGTGCGCGTGAAGGCCGACGGCCTGCCCGATTTCGCCGGTGTCGACCTCGCCGAGAACCGGGTCCGGGCGATCACCGACTTCCAGCAGAAGATCGACGGCCTGCCCGGCGGCATCCAGCTGGACAAGGTCCAGGCGGCTCCGGGTGGCGTCGAGATCACGGTGAAGGGTTCCGACGTCCGGCTCGCCGGGTAGGAACGGGCACGGCGGGATCGACCCGCCCTGTCCGGTGGGCGAGACGGCGGCGTCCGCAGCGTAGATGTGACGGCGGATACAGTCGGCGGGAGCCCTTGCGGTGACCGCTTTGACAGTCTGCTGATCCCACATCCCGGACCATCTCGTCTCAGTATGCGACACACCGGTGACACGCCCGCCCTGCCGTCCCTACGATCGACGGCATGAAGCGACAGGCGGATCTCACGAAGCGGCGGGCAGTAGACCTGTGCCGCGTCGCCGCCATGCTCTGTCGCACCTTCTGAGCGACCGCGTCGGCCCGTGAGCCGGCGCGCGCATCCCCGCCGCCCTGCATCAAGGGCACCCGTGCGCCGCCCTCGTCATGGGCGCGCGCCCCGCAGACCTCGCACGCCCCGCCGTAACTGCCCCGGAGGAGAAAGAGCATGAGCCGCAGCGACGTCCTGGTCGACGCCGACTGGCTTCAGGAGCACCTGGACGACCCGACCATCGCGATCGTCGAGGTGGACGAGGACACGTCCGCGTACGACAAGAACCACATCAAGAACGCGATCCGCATCGACTGGACCAAGGACCTCCAGGACCCGGTCCGCCGTGACTTCGTCGACCAGGAGGGCTTCGAGAAGCTCCTGTCGGAGAAGGGCATCGCCAACGACCACACCGTGGTCCTCTACGGCGGCAACAACAACTGGTTCGCCTCCTACGCGTACTGGTACTTCAAGCTGTACGGCCACGAGAACGTCAAGCTCCTCGACGGCGGCCGCAAGAAGTGGGAGCTCGACGCCCGCGAGCTGGTCGACGGCACCGAGGTGCCGGAGCGCGCGAAGACGGACTACAAGGCCAAGCCGCAGGACACGTCGATCCGCGCCTTCCGCGACGACGTCGTGGCCGCCATCGGGTCGCAGAACCTCGTCGACGTGCGCTCGCCCGACGAGTTCTCGGGCAAGCTGCTCGCCCCGGCCCACCTGCCGCAGGAGCAGTCCCAGCGCCCCGGCCACGTGCCCAGCGCCCGCAACATCCCGTGGTCCAAGAACGCCAACGACGACGGCACCTTCAAGTCGGACGAGGAGCTCAAGGCCCTCTACGCCGAGGAGAGCGTCGACCTGGCCAAGGACACCATCGCCTACTGCCGCATCGGTGAGCGCTCCGCGCTGACCTGGTTCGTGCTGCACGAGCTGCTCGGCGTGGAGAACGTCAAGAACTACGACGGCTCCTGGACCGAGTACGGCTCCCTGGTGGGCGTGCCGATCGAGCTCGGCGCCAACAAGTAAGAGACCCGACCGACCTTTCCAGACCTCTTCAGGAGTACGACATGTGTGGTGCGAAGGCCGGCGGCCCCGACGCCTCGACGATCAAGCCCGGTGAGACCACGATCCAGGGTCAGGTGACCAAGGACGGCGAGCCCGTGGTGGGCTACGTCCGTCTGCTGGACTCGACCGGCGAGTTCACGGCCGAGGTGCCGACCTCGGCGACCGGACAGTTCCGCTTCTACGCGGCCGAGGGCACCTGGACCGTCCGCGCCCTCGTGCCCGGCGCCACCGCCGACCGCACGGTCGTCGCCCAGAAGGGCGGCCTGGCGGAGGTCGCGATCGCCGTCTGACGGCGACCGGTCCTCGAAGGGCCGCACCCCTCGGGTTGGACGCCTGGGGTGCGGCCCTTCGGCGTGCCCGGACCTACGCTGGACGTATGTACGCACGGCGACGGCACACGTACTTCGCGATGATGGGCCTCTGCATCGGCCTCTTCGTCCTGGCGTGGGGTGTCGTGCGGCTGTGGTCGATTCCCGTGGCCGTGGGGATGTGCGTCGTCGCCATGGTCATCCCGCCCGTGGCGGCCATGGTCGCCAACCGGCGCGGGCCCGAGGACCGCTGGTGGGACGACCCCTCCGGCGACCCCCAGTCCGACGAGTGGTGGGACGAGCTGGACGGCAAGAAGCGGCCGAGGTGAGCGGCGTCTTCTCGCCCGCGGGGGGTATCCCGGCCTCATGAGACTGACAGCGGCAGTGCTGGACGCACCGAACGCCCGGGAACTCGCGGACTTCTACTTACGGCTGCTGCCCGGCTGGGGCGTCTGGCGGGACGAGGACGGCCCCGACTGGGTGCACATCCGGCCGCCGGACGGCGGTACGGGGCTGTCCTTCCAGAGCGAGCCCGTCTTCGTGCCGCCCGTCTGGCCGAGCCGCCCGGACCGGCAGCAGATGATGACCCACCTCGACATCGAGGTCGACGACCTGGAGCGGGAGACCGCGCGGGCCGTCGCCGAGGGCGCGCGTCTCGCCGGGTTCCAGCCGCAGGCCCACGTCCGGGTGCTCCTGGACCCGGTGGGCCACCCGTTCTGCCTCTACACGGAGACGGCGCAGGAGTCTCAGTAGACGAGCGCCTGAGTCTCGTCCGCCAGCGCTTCCTGGACGAAGACCTGCGCGCCCGCGATACGGACGCCCTCGATGACGTCCTTCTCCGTGATCTCGCGCCGGGCCGCGCACTGCGTGCACAGGGTGACGCGGCCGGCCGCGAGGACCGAGTCGAGCAGGTCGGGCAGCGGCGCCGCGTGCGGCAGCTCGAACTCGGCGGCGCGGCCGGGGAGGGCGAACCAGGAGGACTCGCCGGTCAGCCACAGGGACACGTCGACGCCGCTGGCCACCGCCACCGCCGCCACCGTGAACGCCTGGGAGCACCGCTCGGGGGCGTCCGCCCCGGCCGTCACCTTGATCACGAGCTTCTTCGCCATAGCCGGAATCGTAGTCCGGAATCGTAGGGCCGAAGGGGCCCGCGTAAGCTGGGGCCGGCCCTGTGCACACATCCGCACCCCGCTCAAGGAGCACCCCGTGGAGCTTTTCTTCGAAATCCTGTTGGTCCTGGTCGCCGTCGGCGTCCTCGCCTTCGCCGGACTGACCGTGAAGAAGCTGTACCAGGGCCAGCGCTGACCCACGTCTAGGAAGTTCTGATGATCGAGATCCCGTCCGACCTCCACAAGGACCTCGTCCCGCTCGCCTTCCTGCTCGGCAACTGGGCGGGGGCCGGTGTGCACGACTTCCCCGGCTCCGAGAAGTGCAACTTCGGGCAGGAGGTCACCTTCACGCACGACGGCCGGGACTTCCTGGAGTACCACTCCCACACCTGGGTGCTGGACAAGGACGGCAACAAGGTCCGCCCGCTGGAGTCCGAGCACGGCTACTGGCGCGTCGACGCCGACCGCAAGGTCGAGGTGACGATGACCCGCGACGACGGCGTCATCGAGATCTGGTACGGCGAGCTGGCCGACAAGAAGCCGCAGATCGACCTCGTGACCGACGCGGTGGCCCGCACGGCCGCCTCCCAGCCCTACACCGGCGGCAAGCGGCTGTACGGCTACGTCAAGAGCGACCTGATGTGGGTCGGCGAGAAGCAGACCCCCGAGGTCGAGCTGCGCCCCTACATGTCGGCCCACCTGAAGAAGGTCGTCACCCCGGAGGAGGTCGAGCGCTGGGCCAAGGCCCTGCCGGACGACCTGCCGGACGACGGCATCGCTTTCTTCAAGTAGTTCTAGACTCGTCCGTGTGGTGAGCACCGACTGGAAGAGCGATCTGCGGCAGCGCGGCTACCGGCTGACCCCGCAGCGGCAACTCGTGCTCGAAGCCGTGGACACCCTGGAGCACGCGACCCCCGACGACATCCTCGTGGAAGTGAGGAAGACGGCGTCGGGGGTCAACATTTCCACGGTGTACCGGACGCTGGAGCTCCTGGAGGAGCTCGGGCTGGTCAGCCACGCGCATCTGGGGCACGGGGCGCCGACGTACCACCTCGCGGACCGGCACCACCACATCCACCTGGTGTGCCGGGACTGCCAGAACGTCATCGAGGCCGACGTCTCCGTGGCCGCCGAGTTCACCGCCAAGCTGCGTGCCGAGTTCGGGTTCGACACCGACATGAAGCACTTCGCGATCTTCGGCCGGTGCGAGGACTGCACGCTCAAGGCTTCAACTACCGAGTCGTAGGCTTACGGATATGAAGAGCCCCCTGCTGACCCTGCCCGGCGCCGTCCCCGCCGAGGGCGTGGACGAAGGCGTCGCCGCCCACTACGGCGACCTGTTCCGTGAGCAGCGCGCCCTCGCCGACGGCACCGGCTTCGTGGACCTCTCGCACCGGGGGGTCGTCACCGTCACCGGCGAGGACCGGCTCACCTGGCTGCACCTGCTGCTCACCCAGCACGTCAGCGAGCTGCCCCCGGGCCGGGCCACCGAGTCGCTGATCCTCTCCGCGAACGGCCACATCGAGCACGCGCTGTACCTCGTCGACGACGGCGGGACGGTCTGGGCCCATGTGGAGCCCGGCACCCAGGAGGCGCTGATCGCGTACCTGGAGTCGATGAAGTTCTTCTACAAGGTCGAGGTCGCCGACCGGACGGCCGACATCGCGGTGGTGCACCTGCCGGCCGGCTCCATCGCCGAGGTGCCCGAGGGCGTGGTCGTACGGGAGACACCGCACGGCCGGGACCTGTTCCTGCCCCGCGCCGACCTGGAGGCGTACGCCGCGCAGGCCGGGCCGCCCGCCGGGATCCTCGCCTACGAGGCGCTGCGCGTGGAGCAGCACCGGCCCCGGCTCGGTTTCGAGACCGACCACCGCACCATCCCGCACGAGCTGGGCTGGATCGGCTCGGCGGTGCACCTCCAGAAGGGCTGCTACCGGGGCCAGGAGACGGTCGCCCGGGTGCAGAACCTGGGCAAGCCGCCGCGCCGGCTGGTCTTCCTGCACCTGGACGGCAGCGAGGTCCACCTGCCGGTGGCCGGGACCGAGCTGCGGCTCGCGGAGGACGGCCCCGACGGCCGGAAGATCGGCTTCATCACGACCTCCGCGCGTCACCACGAGCTGGGCCCGGTCGCCCTCGCCCTGGTGAAGCGGAACGTGCCCGTGGACGCGCCCCTGGTGGCCGGCGACACGGCCGCGGCCCAGGAAGTCGTCGTCGAGCCGTAGAGCTTGTCATTCTTTCGGGTCAGATCTCGATCAGCACGGTGAACGGGCCGTCGTTCGTCAGTGATACGCGCATGGCCGCGCCGAAGCGGCCCGTGGCCACCGTCGCGCCCAGCGAGCGCAGCTGGGCGACCACCTCGTCCACGAGGGGTTCGGCGATGTCGCCGGGGGCGGCCGCGTTCCAGGTGGGGCGGCGGCCCTTGCGGGCGTCTCCGTAGAGGGTGAACTGGCTGATCACCAGCAGCGGGGCGTCGATGTCGCTGCACGACTTCTCCTCGTGCAGCATGCGGATCGACCAGAGCTTGCGGGCCAGCTGGGCCGCCTTCTCCTTGGTGTCCTCGTGGGTGACGCCGACGAGGACGCACAGCCCCTCGCCCTCGATCTCCCCCACGGTCTCGCCGTCCACGACGACGCTCGCGCCGTCCACCCTCTGCACCACTGCTCGCATACGTCCATCATGCAGGGCGGTGATGTCGGCGCCGCGGTCGGTGCGCGCATGGCCCGAAAGGGTGGTTTGCGCCGGGCGCCAACGGGCCGCGCACGGCCGTATTTTGCTGCTTAACCGCCCATCTGGGGTCTATCGGGGGCACTCGTTCCCATAGCGGCCAGTTGGGGTGGCACGATGCATTCACACACCGGTCGAGGGGACGGTTGAGGCACATGAGCACACCAAGCACCGGGCAGCAGCCGGGGGCTGTCTGGTCGACGTACACGGGGATCGGGGCGCCGGAGTACCACCGGCCCCCCACGCAGCGCACAGACAGCCCGCGGCTGCCCTCGGACACTCCCGAGCACGACCTGACCGGGCTGCGCCTGACCGAGCTGCGCACGCTGCGCCGCGAGGCCCAGCGCGACGAGGCCGACCTCAGCTACCTGCGGCGGCTGCTCCAGGGGCGGATCGACATCCTCCGCGCGGAACTGGCACGCCGTACCCCGCAGGGCGCCGCCTCCGTCACGGCACCCGCGGAGGCGTCCGTCGTCGAGCGGCTCGCGGAGATCCTGCGGGACGCCCCGGCCCGGCACCGCTCCTCCGCCCGGCACGTGACCCTGGGCACGCCCCAGGGCGAGGAGTACCGGCGGCTGGCCGCCGAGATGCTCGCCGAGGTCGAGCTGTCCGACCTGGGCGCGCGCACGGACCTGGAGCTGAACACCGGGCTCGGGCGGCTCGTGCGCTACGAGCAGCAGGTCTCCCGGCGCCGCCAGCGGCTCCAGCGCACGGCCGACGAGTGCAGCGCGGAGATCACCCGCCGGTACCGGGAAGGGGAGGCGCAGGTCGACGACCTGCTGGTGTGAGCGCCTTGGGGCGTCGGGGAGGGCCGGTCGGATATTGACGCGACACCGACCGGCCCTCCCCTTAGCGTGAGGCCATGGCCCCCACTTCCGGTGCCGACGGCATCGACGTACGCCCGATCACCGAGGCCGAGTTCGCCGACTGGCTGCGGGCCGTGAACACCGGCTTCCTGCGGGTGCCCGCCGTGTCCGAGGAGGAGATCGAGGGGCGTCGCGCGCGGTTCGTCCCGGGCCGCTACCTCGGTGCCTTCGACGGCGGCCGGTGTGTGGCGACGTTCCGCTCCTTCGATCAGAGGCTCACGGCCGTGGGCGGGGTGATCGTCCCGGCCCACGCCGTCTCGGGGGTCACCGTCACCGCCACGCACCGGCGCCGCGGGCTGCTCAGCCGGATGATGGCGCGGGACCTGGCGGCCGCCAAGGACCGCGGTGACGTCGTCGCGACGCTGATCGCCGCCGAGTACCCGATCTACGGCCGGTACGGCTTCGGGCCGGCTGCCTGGACGGCCGAGTGGACCGTCGACGTGCCGCGCGCCGGCCTCGACGCCCGCTGGGCGGGCCCTGCGGACGGCGGGCGGATCGACCTGGTGGACGGCGAGGAGGTCCGCAAGCTCGGCCCCGACCTGCACGAGCGGCTGTGCCGTGTCCAGCCCGGCGCCGTCGACCGGGACGAGTCGTGGTGGAAGTGGGACACCGGCGCCGTACGGGTCGACCCGTCGTGGACGCTGCCCTTCTTCGCCGTGTACCGCTCGGCGTCCGGCGAGGTCGAAGGCATGGCCGCGTACGACGTGGACGACAACTGGGGTGAGGCCAAGCAGCCGTTGAACACGGCGACCGTGAGGTGGCTGATCGGCGTGACCCCGGCCGCGGAGCGGGCCCTGTGGCAGTACCTCTGCTCCATCGACTGGGTCGTGCGGGTCAGGAGCGGCCGGCGGGCGCCGGACGATCTGCTCCCGCTGTTCCTGCCGGATCCGCGGGCGGCCGGGATCACGTCGCTGGCGGACTGGCTGTGGGTGCGGATCCTCGACGTCGAACGGGCCCTGGAGGCGCGGACGTACGAGGGGGAGGGGACGCTGGTGCTGGAGGTCGCCGGCGTGGACGGACTGACCGGCGGGCGCTACCGGCTGGAGGCCTCCGCCGCGGGGGCGTCCTGTACGCCGACGACGCGGAGTGCGGAACTCGCGCTCGGTCTCGGTGACTTGGGGGCGCTGTGGCTCGGGGACGAGTCGGCGGTGCGGCTGGCGGCGGCGGGGCGGGTGCGGGAAGAACGAGCGGGCGCCGCCCGGAAGGCCGACGCCCTGCTGCGTACGTCCAGGCGGCCGTGGTGCCCGGACCTGTTCTGAGCCGCTCCCTTCTGCCGGTGGACAGGGACCCGCATCCGTAGCGAGCTGTTCGGTTGTGGTTGTTGTGCGGTGGTGCTGATCTGGCGGGGCTCCCGGCTCCCCTCCGGAAGGGAGTCCCGTGGCGGGTGGCCAACCTCCTGAAGGTCTGACCATGTCGCTCAAGTTGGCGACCAACTTCACTGTACTTATCTCCGCTTGGAAGCGGCTCATAACCACCTTCCCGTGAACTGCCGAAAGATGGCGGGAAGTTGTAGCGTTGGAGTGTGGACCCGGAACACGCCCCCGTCAATGGACGGAAGAGGTCGCAACGGCCACAGAGGACACATCACGAGGTGGCCGACGAGCTGCGCGCCCGGATCAGGTCAGGGGCGCTGCGGCCGGGTGAACGCATGCCCACCCAGGCTCAGCTGGCACAGGAGTTCGGCGTCGAGCGCGGTGCGGTGCGCCAGGCGCTGCGCATCCTGCAGTCCGAGCAGTTGCTCACCAACGTCTCCAAGGGCAGCCCGGCGACCGTCGCTCCCGACCCCGCCGGGGCGCTGACCGGCCCGGAAGCCCCGCCGCTGCCCACGACGGTGGCCCTCGCGCCCCGGATCGCGGCGGCGTTCGCGGCGGAGCACGTGGAGATCGACGCCGTGTGCCTGACGTCGATCTCCCTCACGCTCGCGATCGGCGAGCCGCTGCGCCAGATCCACGCCGGACGGCTGAAACCGGCCAAGGTCGACGTCCGGGTCCTGCTGCCGAGCCGGGACATCGACCTCGCCTTCCCGGTGCCGGTCGAGGGGCGCGGCGACGACTGGGTGCACGAGCGCTGGCTGTCGATGCGCAACGCGCAGGGGCAGGTGCTCCGGCACAATCTGCTGGCGCTGCGCTCCACGCACGGCATCGACGTCCATGTCACTTTCCGGGCGCTGCCCTTCACGCCGCCGGTGAAGCTGTACCTGCTCAATGGCACGGAGGCGCTGTTCGCGTACTACACGCTGACGCGCCGGGAGGCCGAGATCGACCACGAGCACCTGGAGATGTACGACGCCCAGGGCACCCAGTCGATGCTGTTCTCCTTCCGGCAGGGGCCGGGCCTGCGCGACACGACGTTCGTGGAGCAGTCGCACCTGTGGTTCAACGCACTGTGGGAGACGATCAGTTCGGAGCTGGTGCTCACCAGCTGACTTATCGGGCAGGGCCGGTCATCAGCAGCGCGAGCACGACCGCTCCGGCGGAGCTGACCGCCGGGCTCTTGGCCTTGATGCCCACGGTGAGAAGGAGGAGGCCGACGATGCCGGCCGGGCCGTACTTCCACTCGACGAGCTGCTCGAAGGCGACGACGAAGGCGGCGGAGAGGAGAGCGAGGGCTGGCATCGGTGTTCCCCCTTCGGAAGTTCGGAAGCAAAACTTCCGCCAACTCTGAGAAGTTGGCAACCAACTATGCTTAAGTTGTCCCCACTTGGCTCCTAGCTATAAACAACTTTCAAGCATCTCCCGCCAGATGGATCAGAGTTGTAGCGTTTGGTCGTGACTCAGGAGAACGTGGCAGTGAACGGCAGCAGAAGGCTCTCGCCCCAGGAGATCGCCGACCGCCTGCGGGAACGTATCCGCGCCGGTGAGCTGAAGCCGGGGGACCGCCTGCCCACCCAGGCCGAACTGGCGGAGGAGTTCGGCGTGGAACGCGGTGCCGTCCGCCAGGCCCTGCGGGCACTCCAGGAGGACGGACTCCTGACCAACGTCAGCAAGGGCAGCCCGCCGCGCATCGCCGCACCCGCCCCGGCCCGGGGCGAGCCCCAGCCGACCATGGTGGGGCTGGCGCCGCGGCTGACGGAGGCGTTCTCGGCCCCGCGGGTCCGTGTCGACGTCGTCTGCCACACCGCGGAGACGCTGATGGTCGCCATCGGCGAGCCGCTCCGGCTGATCCACGAGGGCCGCATCCGCCCCGAGTCGATCGACGTCCGCATCCTCGTCCCGTCCCGGGACATCGAACTGGCCTTCCCTGTCCCCGTGGAGGCGCACGGCGACGACAACCCGGTCCACGAGCGCTGGCTGTCGATGCGCAACGCGCAGGGGCAGGTGCTCCAGCACAACCTGCTGGCGCTGCGCTCCACGCACGGCATCGACGTCCATGTCACTTTCCGGGCGCTGCCCTTCACCCCGCCGGTGAAGCTGTACCTCCTCAACGGGGAGGAGGCGCTGATCGGTTACTACATGCTGACCAGGCGCGCGGAGGAGTGGGGCAGCCAGACCCTGGACATGTACGACGTCCTCGGCTCCCAGTCCCTCCTTTTCTCCTTCGTGAAGCGGTCGGGCCGGCGGGACGCGGCGTTCGTGCAGGAATCCCAGAAGTGGTTCGACGCCCTCTGGGAAACCATCACGACGGACCTGACACTCTCCTAGTGACTTCTGATACGACGCAGACTGGTCCGGTGATGGCATCGACCGAAGAACTGCGGAAGCTGCTCGCTCCTGTTCGTTACGTCCTCTGGGACCTGGACGGGCCGATCTGCCGGCTGTTCGCCGGTCACCCGGCGGACGACGTGGCCCGGGAGCTGGTGAAGCTGATCCAACGGCTGGGGCTGGGCGGGCTGCTCAAGGAGAAGGAACGTTTCGACCCCGATCCCCAGGCCGTGCTGCTGGGTGTGAACGAACGGCATCCGGACAGCGACCTGATCACCCTGCTGGAGGACTGGCTGACCCAGCAGGAACTCACCGCCGTTCCCACCGCGCTGCCCACGCCGTACGCGGATCCGCTGATCAGAACGTGGTCGGCGCTGGGTGCGAGATTCGCCATCACCACGAACAACTCCGCGCTCGCGGCGGCCTCCTACATCGAGACCCGGTACCTCAAGGGCTGCTTCCCCTACATATACGGGCGCACCAAGGACCTCGACCAGATGAAGCCCCACCCGCACTGCCTGTCCCAGGCCCTCAAGGCCCTGGGCGCGGACCCCTCGCAGGCGCTCATGCTGGGCGACGCCAGGACGGACTACCAGGCGGCGCAGGAACTGCACGTCCCGTTCCTCGGCTACGCGCGCGACGACCGGAAGGCGGACGCGCTGGTGGCCGCGGGCGTCGCCCCGACCCATATCGTGCGCTCCCTGGAAGAGGTGCTGGTCGCGCTGAAGGGCATGGGCTGATCCGCACACAGGTGACCCACCGTCACGGTTACCTCATTGAGACCAGGGATCGCCGGGCTCGAGTCGTGGGGGCATCGGTGCGGCGATAGGCTCTGCAAAACTTTCCGGAGCCTCGCACTTTGATCCAGGAGCAGCCGGTGCCCGCGCAGCCGGTTCCCCCACCTCCCCCGGGGAGGTTCCCCGCGCACGATCCTTACGGGGAGTTCGTGCGGCGGGCGAAGACAGACGGCGTGATGTACGACGGCCATCACAACCGGAACTTCGTGTTGCCCCTGACCGAGCCCATGGCCCGGTACGTGCGGCGTGAGGCGGGTACCCCGGCGATAGTGCGGGTGCGGGTCCGGAACGCGCTGCCCGTGGTGATCCGGACCTGGAAAGAGCCCGACGTCCTCCGGGCCATCAACGGCGTGCTGCCCAGGACGCCGGAATGCCTGGCCAGGCGGAACGGTTCAGCGGTCCACAGCTATGTGGAGGGCGTCCCGCTCTCCCGCCTCCGCGGGAACGGCGAACCGGTCGAACGCCCCCTGATCACGTCGCTGATGCGGACGGTCGCCCGGATGTCCCAGGTCCGCAGGGAGGCCCTGCCGCCCGTGCCGGGCGTACGGCCGAGCAGCGACAAGGACAGCCGGGGCTTCCTGCGCACCCTGGCCCACCTGGCCGACCGGCAGATCCGGCAGCCCAACTGGAGCGCCTTCGGCGGGATGTTCGAGGCCCTGGGAGTGCCCGCCGACGCCCTGACCAGGCTGGCCGAGCGGATTCCCGCCATGGCGCGACGGCCGTACACCCTGCTCCACACGGACCTGCACCGCGCCAACCTCATCGTCGCCGCGGAGGACCGGTCCATCGCCTGCGTCGACTGGGAGCTGGCCACCTACGGCGACCCGCTGCACGAGCTCGCGACGCACCTGGTCCGGATGCGGTACCCGGCGTCGCAGTGGGACGAGGTCCAGCAGGCCTGGGCCGAGGCCATGGAGGAGTGCCGGCCCTCGGCGGTCAAGGGCCTGGCCAGGGACCTGCGCCACTACGTCGCCTTCGAACGGGCCCAGTCGGTCTATCCGGACGTGCTGCGTGCCGCCACGTCGCTGGACGACCGGCTCGACGACCGGAGCCTGGCCGAGGCCACGGCCACCGTGCACCGGGCGCTGGAGTCCGCCGCCGAGCCGCTCGGGCTGGCCAGGGTGCCGTCCGAGACGGAGATCGAGCGGGTGCTGCTGCGCCGGCGGGACTCCCGGCACCGGCGGCCCACCGGCTTCCGCCCGGTCCCGACGCTCACCTGGACGCCCGACAAGCGCGTGCCGGAGCACCCCGACTTCCCGTACACCGCCGTACGCGACGCCCTGGTCGCCGAGGGCACGGCCCCGGCCGGCCGGGTCTTCAAGGGCACCGCGCACCTCAACTCCGTGGTCCGCGTGCCGGGCGTCGACGTGCCCGTGGTGGTGCGGCGGAGGATCGCCTCGTTCTGCCGCCGGGAGCCGAGCCACCTCAGCGAGCACGCCGTGCTGCGCGCCATCGCGCGCTCCGAGGTCGACGTGACGGCCCCCCGGGTGCTGGCACTGGGCAGGAGCCACGGCGGGGACGCCTTCGCCGTGCACACCTACGTCGGACCGCTGCACAGCGACCGGCCCCCCAGCCACCCGGTGAACGGCCTGCTGCCGCACGAGGCGGACGGGCTCGTGTACCAGCTCGGGCAGCTGACCCGGGTCGACTACACCGGGCTCGACCCCCTCGCCGGGGCGTGGGACTTCTACACCTGGCTCAGCCAGCAGCTGGTCGCCCTGGTCCGGGGGCTGCCCAAGGAGTCGCAGCAGCTGGCCAAGGCGCTGGGGCTGCCGGACGCCGACCGGCTGAGCGAGATCCTCGCCCGGCACCGCGTCACCCCGCGCCGGCACGCCCTGCTGCACGGCGACCTCAACCCCTGGAACCTCGTCCGCCACTCCCGGCGCGACCGTCTGGCCCTCACCATCATCGACTGGGAGATGGCGATGGTCGGCGACCCGCTGTACGACCTGGTGCGGCACATCCACCTCACCCCGACCAGGCCGGAGATCCGGGAACGCATGGTCCGGCGGTGGGAGGAGACGCTGCCCGCCGAGTACACCCGGGACTGGCGGCGGGACTGGCGGGTCTACCGCTGGGTGGAGATCGTCCGGTCCGCCTACGTCGATCTCGACCGGCTGGTCACGGGCGCCGGCCTGGACGCGCCCAACGTGCGCAGGGCGGTGGACTCGTACGCCATGACCCTGGCGGCCGCCACAGCCTCCCTCGGCCTGCCGGCCCGGCCCGTCGAGCTGGCCCGCGCCCTGCCCCAGGCCGGACCGGCCGGCGTCGGCCCCGCCCGCGCCCTCGCCTAGGGCGCTCGTCGCCCCACTGCGTAGGCTCGCCCCATGAGCGAGACCGGCCTGCGTGAGCGCAAGAAGCGGCGGATGTACGAGACCGTGTCGGACATCGCCATCCGGCTGTTCATGGAGAAGGGCTTCGACGCGGTGTCCGTCGCCGAGGTGGCGGCGGCGGCCGAGATCTCCAAGCCGACGCTGTTCCGGTACTTCCCGGCCAAGGAGGATCTGGTGCTGTACCGGATCGCCGACCACGAGGGGGAGGCCGCGCGGGTGGTGGCGGAGTCCGGCGAGCCGCCCGTGGAGGCGCTGCGGCGGCACTTCCTGGCGGGGCTGGAGCGGGGTGATCCCGTGACCGGGCTCAACGACGATCCCCAGGTGCTGGCCTTCCACGCCCTGCTCTACGGGACGCCCTCCCTGGTCGCCCGGGCGCACACGCACCAGGAGCGGTCCGAGGCCGCGCTCGCCGAGGTGCTCGGGGGTGATCTGGACGCTCGGCTCGCGGCCGGGCAGATCATGGCCGTGCAGCGGGTCCTCGCGCTGGAGAACTGGCGGCGGATCGCGGCGGGGGAGCGGGCGGCGGACGTGCGGGCGGAGGCGGTGGCGGCGGCCGAGCGGGCCTTCGGGAGGCTGGCGGCCGGGATGCCGCCGCGCCTCCAGCGCTCGTAATACTCGGTAATTTATTTAACTCGGTCACGTTTTTCGTTTACGATCGGTGGAATGACGTCGACCGAACCTGCCCTCCAGCACGCCCTCACCCAGGAACGCGCCCACCACGACCGCTGCCGGGCCGCCCTCGCCGCGATGGTCGAGGGCGCCGGTGAACAGGTCGTCATCGGGGAGGACGTCTCCGCGTCGGGTGCCGACGCCGAGGTCCTCGGGTACCGGCTGCGCAGCCGGGCCAAGGAACTGCGGGAGCTTCCCGAAGGGCCCCTGTTCTTCGGGGCCCTGGAGTTCGAGGGCGCGGGCGGGCGCCTGCACATCGGGCGGCTGCGCATCTCCGAGCACCCGGCCGAACCGCCCCTCGTCGTGGACTGGCGCGCCCCCGTCTCGCGCGCCTTCTACCAGGCCTCCGCCCGTGACCCGCAGGACGTCGCTGTGCGCCGCCGGTTCGGGTGGGCGCCCGGCAGCCGGGGCGACTCCGGGGATCTCACCGGCCTGGAGGACGAGTACCTGGGGCGGGGGGAGACCCGGACCAGCGAGATCGTTGCCCGGGAGATCGAGCGGCCCCGCGTCGGGCCCATGCGGGACATCGCCGCGACCATCCAGCCCGAGCAGGACGACCTCGTACGCGGGGACCTCGCGCTGTCGGTGTGCGTGCAGGGCGCGCCCGGCACCGGCAAGACCGCCGTCGGCCTGCACCGGGCCGCGTATCTGCTCTACACCCACCCGCAGCGCGTCCGGCGCGGCGGCCTGCTGATCCTCGGGCCCAACCGCACCTTCCTGTCGTACATCGCGGAGGTCCTGCCCGCCCTCGGCGAGACCGGCGTACGGCAGTCGACGCTGGGCGAGGAGATCGCGCGGCATCCGGTCCGGGCCGTCGACGAGACGCCGGCCGCCGTGGTCAAGCACGACGCCCGGATGGCCGAGGTGCTGCGGCGGGCGCTGTACGCGCGGGTGCGCGCCGAGGGGGCCGGTTCGCTGGCCGTGCCGGACGGGTCGTACCGGTGGCGGGTGCCGGAGGCGGAACTGGCGCGGATCGTGTCGGACGTGCGGGAGGAGGAACCGCCGTACGGGGTCGGGCGGGAACGGGTGCGGGCGCGGATCGTGCGGTGTCTGCGCGAGCAGGTCGAGCGGCGGGCCGGGCCGCCGGGCAACGCCTGGGTGCGCCGGGTCGAGCGGGCGCGGCCGGTGTCGGCGTACGTCGATGCCGTCTGGCCCCGGGTACGGCCCGAGGAGGTCGTGGCCGAACTGCTCGGCGACCCGGCGGTGTTGGCGTCCGCTGCCGAGGGGCTGCTCGATGCCGGTGAGCAGCGGGCGCTGCTGTGGGCCGGGCCGCCGCGGTCGTGGAAGTCGGCGCGCTGGTCGGCCGCCGACCTGGTGCTGCTCGACGAGGTGGCCGGGCTGATCGAGCACCCGGAGGGGTACGGGCATGTCGTCGTCGACGAGGCACAGGATCTGTCCCCGATGGAGTGCCGGGCCATCGCCCGCCGGGCGCCCTTCGGGTCGCTGACGGTGCTGGGCGACCTGGCGCAGGGGACGACGCCGTGGGCGGCCCGCTCGTGGCGCACCGTCCTGGCGCATCTGGGGAAGCCGGACGCGGCCGTGGTCGAGCTGACCACCGGCTTCCGGGTGCCGCAGGCGGTGGTCGGGCTGGCCAACCGGCTGCTGGAGCGGCTGGACGTCGATGTGCCGGCGGCCCGTTCGCTGCGCGGCGACGGCGAGTTGCGGATGCGGGAGACCACTCCGGACGGGGTGCCCGCGGCGGTCGTGGACGCCGTACGGGACGCGCTGGGGCGGGAGGGCTCGGTCGGGGTCGTCGCGGCGGACGCGGACGTGCCCCGCGTCCGGGCGGCACTGGACGCGGCGGGCATCGCGGCGGCGGGCCCCGAGGAACCCGGCGCGCGGGTGTCCCTGGTGCCGGTGAGCGTGGTGAAGGGCCTGGAGTACGACCATGTCGTGGCCGTCGAGCCGGCGGCCGTCGCCGAGGCGGAGGAACGGGGGCTGCACCGGCTGTACGTGGTGCTGACGCGGGCGGTGTCGCGGCTGGAGGTGGTGCGGGGGAGGCCGCTGCCTTTCTGATCAGGGTGGCACCCACCACCACACTGCCCGGCCCTGTCTCACCGCCGTCCGATGACCTCCGCGATGCGGATGAAGCCGTCCTCCCCGTGGCCGAGGCCGATGGCTCGGCGGGCCATGCCCTCGGCCGCGCGCATGACGCCGGCGTCGATGCCGTGCGCCTCCGAGACGTGGACGATGTGGGCCATGGACGACACGGCCGACGTCAGCGGATTGCCCTCGCCGGAGTAGGTGCCGGCGTCGGCGTCCGCGGCGGTCTCCGCGAACACCGGCGGCAGGATCGCGCCGATGCCCTGGGCGAAGGGCGCCAGTTCGGTCGCGGAGACGCCCTCGGCGCGGGCCACCGCCAGGGCGTGCGCGTAGCCCGCCATCGCCGTCCAGAAGATGTCGAGCAGAGCGATGTCGTAGGCCGCGGCCCGGCCCGGCTCCTCACCCAGGTGGGTGTGGGTGCCGCCCAACGCCTGGCGCACGGACGCCAGTTCCTCGTAGAGGTCGGCCGGTCCGCTGTGCAGGAAGACGGCGTCGGGGGTGCCGATGGTCGTCGTCGGGGTCATGATCGCGCCGTCCAGGTAGCGGATGCCGTGCGCGGCGGCCCAGCCGGCGGTGTCCCGGGCCCGGGCCGGGGTGTCGGCCGTCAGGTTCACGACCGTACGGCCCTTGAGGGCGGCGGCGACCTCGTCCTGGCGCAGGACGGCGTCGGCGGCGTCGTAGTTCACCACGCAGACGACGGTCACCTCGCTCGCGGCGACCGCCTCCGCCGCCGACGCGGCGCCTGCCGCACCGCGGTCGAGCAGCTCCCGGTCCCGGCCCGGTGTGCGGTTCCAGACCGTGGTGCGCAGGCCCGCGTCCAGGAACGCCCCGGTCAGGGCCCGGCCCATCGGGCCGAGACCGAGGACGGTGACCGTGCCGGCGCCCTCGGCGGGCAGGTGGCCGGAATACCCCGTGGACGGGGAGGTGCTGTACGTGGACACGCTGGAAACGCCTTCGAGAGTGATGACCATGGCTTTCCAGGGCCGACCATGGATGACGAAGAGGGGCGAGGATGACGCGCCGGCGCCAGGATCCGAACGTCTGCGGAGTGACGGCCGCGATCGCCGTGATCGACGGCAAGTGGAAGACGACCCTGCTCTGGCAGCTGGAGTCGGGTCCGCGCCGCCCGGGCGAGCTGCGCAGGCAACTGCCCGGCCTCACCGAGAAGGTGCTGACCGAGGCGTTGCGGGAGATGGAGGCGGACGGGCTGGTGCACCGGGAGGTGTACGACGTCCTGCCGCCGAAGACGGTGTACTCCCTGACCGCGTTCGGCCGCGAACTCGCCGAGGCGCTGGCCCCGTTGTCCGACTGGGGCCACCGTCGCCTGGAGAAACTGGCGGAGGCCACCCGGCCGGCCTCCTGACCTGTACGTCACCCCCGTCCTGTCCCGCTCCGCCGCCCCACCGGCCGCCCTGCGACCAGCTTGGCCGGGACTTCGGGCGTTGCCCAGTACCCACAAAAAAGTGGGTGCCGGCGGGGCCGCCCGGGGCGAGTTGCCGCGGCGCAGCGAAGTGCGGGTCCGTGAACAGGCGGGCCCGGGCGGGGGCGCCCCTGGCCCGCAGTAGCGCGCAGGTCAGGGTGGCGAAGTGGCGGGAGGTGCCGACGACCCGGTTCCCCGGGGTGCGGGGGTGGTGCTGCGGGGCCGGGTCGAGAGCGGTCAGGCCGACCCGCCCCCTACGCTCCCCACCCGTGACCGCCGACCCGCTCCCTACGCTCCCCACCCGTGACCGCCGACGCGCTCGACTACTCCCTCCCCGGCCCCCACACCCGCCCAGCGGCCGGGCGGCAAGTGTTCCTCGCGGGCCTTCCGGACGACCCGCCCGGAATCTGCGCCGCCGTCACGGCCCTGGTCATCCAGCCCGCCTGACACCCGCCCCCGCTCAGCCCTGTTCCGTGAAGGGGCCTCCCGGGCCGAAGGCCAGGGTGCCGAAGCGTTCGCCGATGCGGCGGTGGGTCGCGGCGTCCGGGTGGAGGTTGTCGGGCAGGGGGAGTTCGGCGGCGTCGGACGCGCCGTAGAGGTCGAGGCCGTCGAGGTAGTGGAGGTTCGGGTCGTCGGCCGCCCGCAGGCGCACGATGCGGGACAACTCCTCGCGGATGACGCCCAGCGTGAGCTTGCCCGCGGCCTTCTCCGCCGGGTCGCCCATCGCGGCGAACCGCAGCCGGCCCTTGCCGATCTCGCCGAGGTCCGGGGCGCTGGGGCCGGGCGTGTCCTCGTGGATGGGGCAGTGGACGGAGGAGACGACCAGCAGCGGCGTGTCGGGGTGTCCCTCCCGGATCGTGTCGAGGAAACCGTGCACGGCCGGGCCGAAGGCGCGCAGCCGCATCACGTCGCCGTTGACGATGTTGATGCCGATCTTCACGCTGATCAGGTCCGCCGGGGTGTCCCGCATGGTCCGCGCGGTGAACGGGTCGAGCATCATGCTGCCGCCCATTCCGAGGTTGATCAGCTCCACCCCGCCGAGGGACGCGGCGATCGCGGGCCAGATGGCCGTGGGGCTGGCGGCGTCCGAGCCCTGGCTGATGGAACTGCCGTGGTGCAGCCACACCCGGCGGCCCCGGTCCCGCAGGGGCTCGACCGGCGCGTCGGTGCGCAGGGCGACGAGCTCGGTGGTCTCGTTGTGCGGCAGCCAGATCTCGACGTCCTTGTCGCCCTCGGGCAGGCCGGTGAAGCGGACGGTGCCGACCGGGCCGGGCGTGAGCTCGGCGTTCCAGGTGGCCATGTCGATCGTGAGGACGTTGCCGCCGGTCGTGGCGGCCTGGCCGGCCGGACGGCCGTCGACGAGCAGGTCGTACAGCCCGTCCGGGCGGGGCGGGGCCCCGATGTAGTCGCGTTTGGTGCGCAGCGTGTCCAGTTCCACGGCGGTCGCGGCGGTGCGGAAGGCCAGGCGGACGCCGGAGGGCTGCGCCTCGGCCATGGCCAGCTGCGCGTCGGTGTTCTGGGCGCGGGCCCGGGCGGGCAGCCGGTGCGGGAGCAGCCCGTGCTCGGTGCGCTCCAGGTCGAGAGCGCCGCGCAGCAGCTCCAGGGTGAGGGGGGTGGTGATCCAGTCGTGCTCGGTGCGCATGGTGTCAGCCTTGGGGTTCCGTGGGGGGCGGGGGCCAGTTCCGCAGCAGGGTGTCGAGGGCGTCGAGGACGCGGATCCAGGTCACGTCGGTGTCGGGGGCGCTGTGGCTGAAGCCGCCGCCCAGTTCCAGGCTCACGTACCCGTGGAAGACGCTGCCCAGCAGCCGGACCGCGTGGGTCTGGTCCGGTTCCGTCAGGTCGTAGCCGCGCAGCAGGGCCCGGGTCATCTGCGCGTGCCGGACGCCGGCGCTGGCCGCCGCCGTCTGCGGGTCGAGCCGCAGCTGGGCCGCGGCGTACCGGCCGGGGTGTTCCCGGGCGTAGTCGCGGTACACGTTCGCGAGGGCGGTCAGCGCGTCCTTGCCGGACCGTCCGGCCAGGGCGTCGGCGGCCCGGTCGGCGAGTTCCGCGAGGGCGAGCAGGGCGATGCGGGTCCTCAGGTCCTGGGAGTTCCTCACGTGCGAGTACAGGCTCGCGACCTTGACGTCGAACCGCCGGGCGAGCGCCGAGACGGTCACCTGGTCGAAGCCGACCTCGTCGGCGAGTTCCGCGCCCGCCTGGGTCAGACGCTCCGCGGTCAGGCCTACCCGTGCCATATGGCGACTCCCTTCTGCCTGAAGAGAGTGTGCATCTGCCTAATAGCTTTAGGCAAATCCGGTTACAGATTCGGTTACGGATCCGGTTACGGCTCAGGCGTCCTGGAGGGCGCGCCGGGCGGGTGTGCGCAGTCGCCTTCCCCGCCTGGTCAGGCCCCACGGCTTCAGGACGGAGATCACCGTCATGAAGACGTACGCGGACAGCGAGACGACCGGCCCGAACAGCACGTCACCGGCGTCGGGCAGCGGCCCGCCCGCGGCGACGGCGGTGACCGCCGAGTTCACCCCGGGGCGCAGGGCGAACACCGTGGCGGTGGTCGTGGCGAGGGTCAGCCAGAACTTCGTACAGACCCATCGGTGCCGCGCCAGGCCCCACGCCGTGCCCAGCGACAGCACCAGACCGCTGAGGAGCGTGAGGAGCGCGACGGGGAGCAGGAGCCAGTCGGCGAAGAGCTTCATGGCCCGGACGGACGCCTCCACGGTCGGGGCCGACCCGGTGGTGACCGCGGTGGTCCCGAGGGCGAGCAGCCCGAGCGTGAGCCCGAGCCAGCTCGCGGAGGCGGTGACATGGACGACGAGGACGGCCCGGCGCGCCGGGCGGCTGAGTTTCGGCATCGGCTTCGGATTCACGCTGACCACGGTGCCGGGCCGGGGCGGCGGGGTCGTCTTACGGCGGGAGTAACCGGGTGTACTCCTTCGGCGTACGGGCGTGCCGCAGGCTGTGTCAGTGCCGTCCCCTAGCGTCGCGGCATGACCGAACCTCCCCACCTCTCCGCCGTCCGCGCCTCCTACGACGCCGTCGCCGCCGACTACGCCCGGCGCGTCAAGGAACCGGCCGAGCTGGACCCGGTGTCCCGCGCCATGCTGGCCGCCTTCGCCGATCTCGTACGGGACCGGGGCCCGGTCGCCGACCTGGGCTGCGGCCCCGGCAAGGTGACGGCACATCTGGCCGCCCTGGGCGTGCGGGCGTTCGGCGTGGACGTGTCGCCGCGGATGATCGAGCTGGCCCGGGCGGCGTACCCGGAACTGCGCTTCACCGTCGGCTCGATGACCGCGCTGGACATCGGCGACGGCGATCTTGGCGGCATCCTGGCCTACTACACCACGCACCACACCCCGCCCCAGTGGCTGCCGACCGTGTTCGCCGAGTTCCACCGCACCCTCGCGCCCGGCGGCCGGCTGATGCTGGCCGGCCATGTGGGCGAGGACGAGCACCTGCGCCCCACGCACGCGTACGGCGGCCATCCGGTGTCCTACGAGTCGTACCTGCTGCCGCCGGACCGGATCGCCGACCTGCTGCACCGGGCCGGGCTGGTGGTCACGACACGGATGGTGCAGGAACCGGAGGGCGAGACCAAGCGGCAGGTCGGCACGTTCCTGGCGTACAAGCCGGAGTGACCCCGGCCCGGATCAGGCGGACGGGTCGTGCAGCCACACCCGCAACGGCCCGACCGCCTCGAATCCGTGCCGGAGGGCGGCCGCCAGGTCGTCGCCCTGCTCGTATCCGACCACGGGCAGGGCGGGGCAGAGCCGGTCGAGCGCGTGCAGGACGAGAGGCCAGGCGGCGTCGGGCCCGCCGTCCCGTCCGAAGACGTTGGACACTCCGACCACGTGGTCGCCGCGCCGGGCCACCGCTCCGGCGACCACGCGCCCGTCGGCGGACCGCCCGGTCAGCATGAGGACGTCCGGGTCGGTGAGCAGCCCCGTGCGGAAGAGGTCCGCGTGGCCGGCGCCGTCGTCCCAGGCCAGTGCCCAGGCGCGCAGCGTCTCCGGGTCGCCCGCCACGTCCCACGTGAGATCCGGGGGCACGGCGGGCGGCCCGGGCGGCCGGTGGATCCACTGTGCCTCGAACAGCACCCGGAAGCCGGCCTCCGTCAGATCGAGGTCGGCGAAGCTGTCCTTGACCGAGGCGCCGGGTGACGCCGTGTCGATCCGGGCCAGGAGCGCGTCCCGGTCGGCGCCCGGCGCCAGCGTCACGGCGTCGGGGTAGAGGAGCGGCGTGCGCGCCGCGGCGGCCCAGGCCTCCTCCCCGAACTCCCCGTCGATCCCGTGCGCCCGGCACATCGCCGCGCACCACTCGGCGTTGTCGCGGGCGGCCGCCCGGACGAGGAACCGCTGGGAAGTCGTCACGAGTGCGGATCATGACCGCGTGCGCCCGGCCCGTCGAGCGATTTACCGGCCGTCGGCCCGACGGTCGCTTCTAGGGTGTGTGCCTCGCGAGAGTCCCCACTGATCGGATCGGCCCGAAAGGCGGCATGCCCGTGCACATGAAGCTGAGCGCGATAACCCTGGACTGCCCCGACCCCCTCGCCCTGGCGGCGTTCTACGAGCAGGCCACCGGCCTGGCACCGCACCCGGAGTCGAACGGCGACTTCGCTGCTCTGGAGGGCGCGGACGGGCTCACCCTGGGCTTTCAGCGGGTCGACGACCACCGGCCGCCCAGCTGGCCCGACCCGGCCGTTCCCCAGCAACTGCACTGCTGCTTCCGGGTCGTCGACCTGGACGAGGCCGAGGCCCGGCTGCTGGAGCTGGGCGCGGGCAGGCCGGACCGGCAGCCGGAGGAGGGCAGGTGGCGGGTCCTCACCGATCCGGCCGGGCATCCCTTCTGCATCGTGGGCCGAGCCTACTGAGCAGCGTCCGTCGGGCAGTCGTCTCGCTCACGATGGACATCGGCGGCCTTCTCCGTACAGCTGCGGGCGACGGTGTCGGCGAAGACCCGGGCGAGTGGGGTGAGGGCGTCCCACCGGCGCACGGCCCCACCCACGGGGAGCGGAGGCAGGTCGGGAAGGGGGATGAGACGGAGGGGCCAGCAGGAGGGCGGTGTCCCAGTCGGCGACACTGGTGTCGGAGCTGCTCCGGACACCCCGTTCGGCGAACGCGGCGTCGAGGCGGGCACCTGAGGTGGAGTTCTGGGGCAGCCGGATGAGTCGGATGCCGGCAAGGTCGGCCGCGTCTATACGAGTCCGGCGTGCGAGTGGATCGTCGGCCCGGACGGCCAAGACCCAGGGCAGGTCGACGACGGGGCGCTGCGGCCCCAAGTTACAGCTTGGGTATCGCTAGAAGTCCCTAGGATTGACTGGGGTTCGCGGCGCCCGCGGTGATCGGCACAGGGCTCAGGCGGCAACCCGTCCGGCGCTTTCGTGCGCGGGTCCGGACCTCATGCGAAGGCACGGACGGGTGCCGACCCAAGCGACGGAAGGATCCCGCCCCGTGCCTGATTCCCCTGCCGCTTCCGGCGCGGCGATCGCGCTCCTGCGAGCTTGGTGGCGCCGAGATCGCGCATCCTGGAGGGACTCTCCTCGCGCACCTCCAGCGCGTCCAGGAGCAACTCGCCCTGTGGGACGCACGCCCCGCCCTCCAGCTCGCGGGCCTGTGCCATGCGTTCTACGGCACCGACGGCTTCCCCACCGCATTGCTGCCCTTGGACCGCCGTACCGAACTCGCGGCGGCGGTCGGCGCCGAGGCCGGGGTCGGCCTGCCGTGCGGTGCTTGGGCCGCACGGAGGAAAGCCGCTCAGGGGCGATGACTTTGCTCTGGAGTACCAGTCTTCCTCACGAACGCCCGTGCCAGACGCCCAAACCGGCCCGGGAGCGACGTTGGAGCACGACTCGTGGCAGGAGACTCTCCCGTATGACTGATCCGGCGGTGACAGCGGCCCGTGGCCGCACGACCGGGGCCTGGCCCTTGATCCGCGCTGAGCGATCCGCGTTGGCGGCCGATCTCGCGGAGATGACCGACGCGCAGTGGGAAACGCCCTCGCTCTGCACTGGCTTGACGGTGCGTGAGGTGGTCGCGCACCTCACCGCGGGCGCGAGCCTCAACGCCGTGCGCTGGATGGCAGGGGTGATCCGTTGCCGGTTCGACTTCGACAAGCAGGTGGCCATGCGGCTGGCCGAGCAGTTGGGCACGACCCCGGCCGAGACCCTTGAGCGATTCCGGCGCATCATCCCGAGCACCACCAAGCCTCCCTTGCCTGCCATGGCCATGCTGGGCGAGACGATCGTGCACGGGGAAGACATCCGGCGTCCGCTGGGCATCCGCCGCGACTACCCGATCGAGGTCGTCACTCGGGTCGCCGAGTACTACCAGGGCTCGGACCTCGTGGTCGTTGCCAAGGGACGCATCAACGGGCTGAGACTCGTTGCGGACGACGGCCCTTTCACGACCGGTTCGGGGCCGGTCGTGTCCGGCCCCACCGTGGCCTTGGTGATGGCCATGACCGGACGCGCGACGTACTGCGACGCACTCGAAGGCGCCGGTGCGGGACTCCTGCGCAGTCGCTGCGGGACAGTGTGACATCGCTGTTGTTGCCCGCCGCAGCGGACGTTTGAGACGCACTCGCCTGCGCACCATTGATCGTAGAGACGGGCCGGACCACCGCTCTTGCTGCTGCCCTACCCAGGCGTGTCCGAGGTTCCGCGCCTGGATCTCGTACGTCTCGAACTGCCGAGCCGGTCACCAGCACAGCAACCGGAGCTGGTTCTTTTCGTTCTGACACGTTGCCGGAAAACCCGCTCTCACCTCGGACAACTCCCGGATTCTTGTCAGGGCGGCACTATCGGGAGTTCGGGTCGGCGGCGTTCGACTGGCACAGTCCCGTTATGCGTACCTCCACCAAGGGCTCTGTCGCTCTCATCGGGAGCTTCCGGCAGCACTACCCCGAAGTCCTGGCGGCCGCCCGGACGTTCGCGGACGCCGGGCTGACCGTGAAAAGCCCGCCGATCTGCCGGATCGTCAATCACGGCCATGAGTTCGTGCGCTTCGAGTCCGACCCTCCGGAGTCCTCGGACCAAGAACTCCAGGCGGCGACGCTGAAGAAGATCTTCGCCTCGGACCTGGTGTACGTCGTGAACCCCGGCGGATACATCGGCCGCACGACCGCGTACGAACTGGGGTGCGTCCACGAACGCGGCATGGCCGTCTACTACGCGGAGCCGCCGAAGGACCTCCCCATCGCCGTCCCGGAGGGAACAGTCGTCGAGGCGCGCCGCCTGGTGGAGATCATCGCCGGGAGCGATCCGGGACCCGCCCCGGTCAGGCGGCCACGGGTCGCGGCGCAGCCGACGGCCGACATCGTGATCTTCACGATCCGCGAGGGGCAACTGCGGGTCCTGCTCGTGCGGCGCGGCAAGAAGCCGTATCGCGGGATGCTCGCCCTGCCCGGCGGTTTCGTCCGGCCGGGAGAGTCCCTGGAGGACACGGCGGAGCGGGAGCTCCGGGAGGAGACCGGGCTGAACGGCTCCGGGATCCGGCTGGAACAACTGCACACGTACTCGCGCCCGGAGCGTGACCCCCGGGGCCGGATCATCTCGACCGCCTTTCTGGCGGTCATGCCGGACCCGCCGGAGGTGACCGGCGCGAGCGACGCCCGCGATGCCGACTGGGTCGAGGTCGAGGAATCGCTGTGGGGACCCAACAGCAGCCTCGCCTTCGACCACGGCAAGATCCTCCAGCACGGGCTCGAACACACCCGGACCCGGCTGGAACACACCACCGTCGCGACCGCCTTCTGCGACGACCTCTTCACCATCACCGACCTGCGCAAGGTCTACGAGGCGGTGTGGGGATACGAGCTCAACCCGGGGAACTTCCACCGCAAGGTCGTGGAGGAGACCGCGGGTTTCGTGGTCAGGACCGACAAGGTGCGCAGGTCAGGGCCCGGGAAACCGCCTGCCCTGTTCCGCCGGGGCACGGCGGACCTGCTGTACCCGCCGATGATGCGGGGCCGCCGCACTCCCTAGAACACCGCGGCCCCGGACTGTGCGAGAGCCCGAGGCCGCGGCCGGAACACACCGTGTACCGGTGTGGAGAGCACCGACGCTCACCAGACCCTGTGGAAGTGGCGACCTGGTGAGCATCCATCCTCAGGAAGGACAACACGATGCTGCCCCTTGCTTCTTCCACTACTTCTCCCGGCGCCGGCGATTTCTCCTCCTCCTGGACCTGGGGAGCGGTGATCGCCCTCGTCGCCCTGGTCGTCAGCACCTGGCTCGTCGTCCACCACCGCCACCGTGACCAGACCGTCCAGTGGCACCAGCCCGACTACGACACGGCGAGCGATGCGCTCCTCGTGCTGAACCGGCTGTCGCTCACGACGGCCGTCGAGGGCGTCACGGCCGAGCTGCGTGAGCTGGTCGACGTGGTCAGCCGGCTCAGGATCGCCGAACAGCGCTCCCCGGAACTGCCGTTCGGTGTGATCGTCGCGGAGTTGGAGGGCTACCGGGCGAACGTGCTGCCACAGAACCACGCCGACAGGCTCGCCGCTGACGAGAGCCTGCTGGACGATCACCTCGCTCTCGCCCGCGTGCAGGGCATCAGGCTCGAAGCCGCGCGCACCGCGATCGTCCACGTACAGCGGAAGATCGAGAAGCGGACACGCAATTAGACGGTTTCGTCGCTGACTGGGAGCGGCATGTCAACGAGCAGCGCCCCTGCCATCGGGCAGGACGTTGCGCGAGATGACCTGTTCAGGGTGCCTTTTGGTCGGCGGGCTTCTCGATCTCGGTGGTCACCCGTGCCCCTCGGAAGAGCACCGGGAGCCACAGGAGACATGCCAGCAGGGGGACCGCGGCGTAGGTGGCCATGCCCACACTGGAGCCCAACCCGTCCATGAGCGCGCCGAGGACGAGATAGCCGATGCCGATGAGCGCCGACTCCACGAATGCGATCATCGACAGCAGGCTCGCCCGGTGGCGCGAGGGCACTGCCTCGTTGAACACGTTGTCCACGATCACGGCGGTGATCTCGGGAATCCCGGCCAGGACCAGGAACGCGGCGATGGTGACCCAGACAAGGCCGAGGCCGCTCAGGCCGAGCGCCACGGCGAGCGTCAGGAGAGACACCGGGACGATGACCCGATACCCGATGCGCCGGTCCGCGCGGTCCGACAGCAATGGAGTGAGCCCGCCGGCGAAGAATCCCGCCGACATGACCACGCTGACCCATGCGGTGCCCGCTCCCTGATCGGAGAGGGTCTTCTGCGTGAAGATGATGTACGGCGTCAACGTCGCGTGCATCAATCCGGACACCACGACAAGCGTCACGAGCGCCGGCGTGGCGACCCGAAGCATCGCCCGCCATGCTGTGGCGTCGCCGTGCTCCCCGGCTCCGTCCTGCTCGTCCACCGCGTCCGCGCCGCGGATCTCGGGCACCCCTGACATCAGCACCACCATGGCCAGGACGAGGCACGCCGCCGAACCGACGTAGACGACTCCCCAGGAAATCTGCTGCAGTTGGCCGCCGAGGACGATGGCGGCTCCCGAGGTGACCGTCCCGAGCATGGTGAACCGGGACTTGATCTTGACGTAGCCGGCCGTTGCACCACGACGCACGAGCAGGTCGTACAGCAGGGCGGTGTCCGAACCGGACACACATGCCATGCCCACGCCCTGCCCGATGAACAGCGCCAGGAACACCCAGTAGTTGGAGAACGCCACCTGACCGAGCAGACATCCAGCTATCAGCATCTGGCCGATCACGATGCCGGCACGCCTGCCGATTCGGTCGGCGATGACTCCCGTCGGCAACTCCGCAAGTCCACTGACCAGGTAGAGCAGTGTCTGCAGTAGGGCCACTTGCCCGACGGAGAAGCCGCGCTGATAAAGGAAGAGGACGAATACGCCGCGCTGGAACAGCGTGTTGGCGAGCACGGCGTATACGTAGAACGGGCGCGTGACACTTCGTGCTGCATCGTCGACTGCAGCCGACCCGCCAAGGGCCTCCGTGGTGCCGGTCATGCTGCAGGCTCCCCCTGGTGACTCCGGTGATCATTAGTGTTTGGTCTCCGCCGCCGACCGGAACCTCCAGTCCATACGTCGCGCAGGATATTGGGCCGGCCATCCGGGAACCGTTGCCGGCGCCGCGGCCATCCTCGGTGGAGGTGTCAAGCCGCACCAGTTGCCTTGTCCCCGGAAAGCCGGAAACCGGCGCTCAGGCCGTACGCCCTCGAACCGCACCGACCACAGCCCGCTCAACGGCCCCCGGCGACGAACGTCCGCCGGATCCCTGGCCCGCTTGCCCACAGAAGAGCGGGACTGCCTACACATCGCTGGGACCGGACACGGCGATCCGGCCGAGGGTGGCGTGGCGCACTATTGCAAGCGGGTGCTTGCAATAGTTAGCGGGGTGGGGCACTGTGGAGGCATGGCATCGCTCAACGTCGGCAATCTCGGTGACTACCTGCGCGAGCAGCGGCGCAACGCGCAGCTGTCGCTGCGGCAGCTCGCCGACGCCGCCGGGGTGTCCAATCCGTATCTGAGCCAGATCGAGCGCGGGCTGCGCAAGCCGAGCGCGGAGGTGCTCCAGCAGGTCGCCAAGGCCCTGCGGATCTCCGCCGAGACGCTGTACGTCCGCGCCGGCATCCTCGACGCCGAGCGGGACCGGGACGAGGTGGAGACGCGCGCCGTCATCCTCGCGGACCCGACGCTGAGCGAGCGGCAGAAGCAGGTGCTGCTCCAGATCTACGAGTCCTTCCGCAAGGAGAACGGGTTCGGGACCGGCGACGGCGCCGACGGCGCCGATGGCTCGGGCGGCTCCGCTGTCGTCGGCGTCGTGATCGGCGAGGACGCGGCGGACGCGGACGGGGACGCTCCCGACGGCGGCACCGGGATACGACGGACCCGCACGGCCGACGGCGGACCGCCCGCCGCGCGCCGTACCGGCGGGGACGACGGCGGTACGCCCACCGCCCGCCGCACCCGCAAGGACACCGGCGGTACGTCCGCCACCCGCCGCACCCGCAAGGAAACCGGCGGTACGTCCACCGCCCGCCGCACCCGCAAGGGCGAAGGCGGCAGCGACACCGACCCGCAGCAGACGGCCGGCTGAGCCGGACCAGGGCACCGGCCGCCGACTGCGGATCACACAACCCTCAGCCGAACCCTCAAGCGAGACAGAATCCGGGAGGACCATCACCATGGCCATCACCGACGACCTGCGCAAGACCCTCAGCGACCCGACCCCGCTCTACTTCGCCGCGGGCACCGCCGACCTCGCCCTTCAGCAGGCCAAGAAGGTGCCGGCCCTGGTGGAGCAGCTGCGCTCCGAGGCCCCCGCGCGGATCGAGGCCGTACGCAACACCGACACCAAGGCCGTCCAGGAGAAGGCGTCCGCCCGGGCCAGGGAGGCCACCGCCCGCGTCAAGGAGACGCAGGAGACCCTCCAGAACAAGGTCACGGAGTTCATCGGCTCCATCGACGTCGACATCAAGAAGCTCGGCAGCACCATCGACGCGGACCTGAAGAAGGTCGGCGAGACGGCCCAGGACCTCGCGCTGCGCGGGGTCGGCGTGGCCGCCGAGTACGCCGTCAAGGCCCGGGAGACCTACGAGAAGGTCGCCGAGCACGGCGAGCAGGCCGTGCGCACCTGGCGCGGCGAGGCCGCCGAGGGCATCGAGGACATCGCTGAGGGCGTCGAGGAGCTGGCCGTGGCCGTCGAGCCGAAGCGCGAGCCGGTCGCGGTCAAGGAGGAGCCGGCGAAGCCCGCCGACGCCAAGGCCGAGACCGCTTCGGCGAAGAAGGCCCCGGCCCGGAAGGCCCCGGCGCGCAAGCCCACCACCGCGAAGAAGACCACGCCGCCGGCGAAGTAGGCACGCAGGCGCACGCGGGCCGGGCACCCTGGGGGTGCCCGGCCCGTTGTACGGGTACGGTGACCGCGTAGGGACCAGCCGAGTCAGGTGGTGGACGTAGTGCTGATGCAGGGCTTCGCAGGGTTGATGTGGCTTCTGAGCATGGCCCTGATCGTTTTCAGCGGCTTCGCGTTGATCGACGCGGCCGTGCGCCGGGAGGACGCCTACCGCGCGGCGGACAAGAAGACCAAGCCGTTCTGGCTGATCATCCTCGGGCTCGCCTTCGTGGTGAACCTGCTCTTCCCGATCCTGTCGTTCCTGCCGATCATCGGCCTCATCGCGACGATCGTGTACATGGTCGACGTCCGGCCGGCGATCCGGGCGCTCCCGGGCGGCGGCCGCAGCCGGCGCGGCTCCAGCAGCGACGGCCCGTACGGCCCGTGGAACGGCGGCCGGTAGGGCCCCTCAGCGGTCAGGGAGCCGGGGGCTACGGCACCCGGTCGAGCAGCAGTACCGCCACGTCGTCCGCCAGCTCGCCGCCGTTGAGGTCGCGGACCTCGTTCACCGCCGCCCGCAGCAGCTCCTCGCCCCGCAGTCCCTCGGCGAACTGGCGGCGGACCATCTCCGTCATGCCGTCCTGGCCGAGCCGCTCCCGGCCCTCGCCGACCCGGCCCTCGATCAGGCCGTCGGTGTAGAGCATCAGGCTCCACTCGGCGCCCAGCTCCACCTGCATCCGCGGCCAGCGGGCCCCGGGCAGCAGCCCGAGCGCCGGGCCGTTGTTGTCGTACGGCAGCAGGCGGGCCGGCCGGCCCGGGCCGGCGAGCAGCGGCGAGGGGTGACCGGCGAGGCACAGGCCGGCGCGGCGGCCGTCCGGCGCGATGTCCACCGTGCACAGGGTCGCGAAGATCTCGTCGTCGGCCCGCTCGTGCTCCAGCACCTGCTGTAGCGTGCCCAGCAGCTGGTCGCCGCACAGGCCCGCCAGCGTCAGCGCGCGCCACGCGATGCGCAGCTCCACCCCGAGGGCGGCCTCGTCCGGGCCGTGCCCGCAGACGTCGCCGATCATGGCGTGCACGGTGCCGTCCGGTGTGCGGACGACGTCGTAGAAGTCGCCGCCGAGCAGGGCGCGCGAGCGGCCCGGGCGGTAGCGGGCGGCGAACCGCAGCGGGGAGCCGTCCAGCAGCGGGGTCGGCAGCAGACCGCGCTCCAGGCGGCGGTTCTCCTGGGCGCGCAGCCGGCCCTCGGCGAGCCGGCGCTCGGCCGACTCGGAGCGCTTGCGCTCCACCGCGTAGCGGATCGCGCGGCTCAGCAGCCGGCCGTCCAGCTCGTCGCGGAAGAGGTAGTCCTGGGCGCCGACGCGCACCGCCTCCGCACCGCGCTCGGCGTCACCCGACGCGGTCAGCGCCAGCACGGCGTGCCGGGGCGCGAGCTCCAGCACGTGCTTGAGCACGGCGAGCTCGTCGTCGGAGTCGCTGCGGCCGGGCGCGGGCAGCGCCAGGTCCAGCAGGATGCAGTGGACGTCGTCGGTCAGCAGCCGCCCGGCCTCGGTGAGGTTGCGGGCCGTGCGGACGCGGATCGGCTTGCCTGCCTGGTCGAGCATGTCCGGCACGATCGGCGAACCGGCCGGGTCGTCCTCGATCAGCAGCAGGGTCAGGTTGGTGTGGGCGGTGTTGGTCTCCACCTTGTCCGTGGTGTTCCCGGCCTTGTCCGTGGTGTTCCCGGTGGTGTCGGGCGTACGCGGGACCGCTGCCGAGGTGTCCGGGGCGGACTGCTCGGCGTGGCCGTCGCACGGGGACGCGGCCTGCGCCTGACCACTCTCCACGGCCGGGATCGCTCTCTGCCGCGGTATGGGTACGGGCATCGTCTTGGGTTCCTTCCCTCCCCCCGAGGGCATGGCGGGGGCGAGGGACCTCGACCCACCGACCGGGACCATAGCGGGTGTCGGCGCCGCATTGGAATGGTGTGAGCCACGCCGCTGCGCCATCGGCCAGTGTCATATGCCGCGATATGTACCGCAGTTGGACAGCCCCGGGATGCTGCGGGGATGACGAACGTCACGTCAACGCGGCGTTTGGCGGCCGGTTCGGGGTGGGGTGGGTCACGTGGGCCAGGTCACCGCGAGTGCGCCCCGTGTCCGATAACCGGTGTGCGGTCGGGGATTCAGCCGGCGTCCGGCCGTACCACCCCGAGGATGGGCATGGACCCCGCTCCCGCGAGGGTCACGTCCCGCCCGGGCCGGGGCGCGTGCACGATCGCGCCGTCGCCGACGTACATCGCGACATGGCTGGCGTCGTCGAAGTAGATGATGAGGTCGCCGGGCCGCATGTCCCGGACGTCGATGTGGCGCAGCTGCTTCCACTGCTCCTGCGAGGTGCGCGGGATGCCGCGCCCGGCGGATATCCAGGCCTGTGAGGTGAGCCCCGAGCAGTCGTAGCTCTTCGGGCCCTCGGCGCCCCACTGGTACGGCTTGCCGATCTGGGCCGTGGCGTAGGCGACGGCCTCCTTGCCCTGCTCGGTGGCCTTTCCGCTGATCTCTTCGAGGATGCCGGAGTCGAGCCAGGCGGTCTGCGCCTGGTGCGCGGCCTCCTTCTCCAGCTCGGCGAGGCGCTCCTGCTCCTCCTTCCGCAGCTCGGACTCCAGCTTCTCCGCCTGCGCGATCTGCTGCTCGATCTTCTTCTGCGCGACGGCCTTGGCCTTGCGGCCCGCCTCCAGCTTCTTCCACTGGGCGGTGGCGTCCTCGGCGTACTGCTTCAGGTCCTCCTGGGTGCGGGTCAGTTCGCCGATCAGGCCCTTGGCCGCGTGCTGGCCCTGGCGGACCCGGCCCGCGCCGTCGAGGAACTCCTGCGGGTCGTCGCTCAGCATCAGATGGGCCTCGGGCGGCAGTCCGCCGCCGCGGTACTGGGCGGCGGCCGCGGCGCCCGCGCGGTCCTTGAGCTTCTCCAGCCGCTCCTGGCCCTTGACGATCTTCCTGGCCAGTTTCACGACCTCGGCGGACTGCTTGTCCGCCTTCTCCTCGGCGGCGTTGTACTCGTCGGTGGCCCGGGCCGCGGCGCGGTAGAGCTTGTCCAGTTTCTTGCGTACGGCTTCGAGGTCCCTGCCGGGTGCGAGCGTCGGGCCCGTGCTCGGGGTGGGGGAGGGGCTGGGGTCGGGGCTGGGGCTCGCGAACGCCGTGCCCGGTGCCGCCAGCACGGTGACCGCGCAGACCAGGGCCACCGCCGTCGCGATCAGGCCACGCTTGCCCGTACCCATACCTCGGCCCCCAAAGTGATTAACCGTCAGTAACTTCCGGTTCGCGTGGGGATGCTGCCACGTCGGCGCCCAAAGCGACAGAGGTAGTGCTTCCCGCCGCCCCCTCCCCGGTATGCCTCCGGCATGACGATCTCCCCGCGTGTGTGACGAACGACTCAAAGAGATCGTTCCCCGCGGGTCCCGCCGGGGAGTTCGCGACGCGTGCCCCGGGTCTCAGGTCCGCGGCGCCAACGCCTCCCACCGCACCGTCACTTCACCCTGCCGCCAGCGCACCGGCCCGTCCGCCACCGGCCAGTCGGCCGTCAGGTCGCGCACCGCCCGGATCCAGCGCTGGCGGGCGCCGTAGGAGGCGTAGGGCGCGGCGGCGGCCCAGGCGCGGTCGAAGTCGCGCAGGAAGGCGTGCACCGGCTCGCCCGGGACGTTGCGGTGGATGAGCGCCTTCGGCAGGCGTTCCGCCAGGTCCGAGGGGCGTTCCAGGGAGCCGAGACGGGTCGCGAAGGTGACCGTGCGGGGCCCCTCCGGGCCGAGCGCGACCCACACGTGCCGGCGGCCGATCTCGTCGCAGGTTCCCTCGACCAGCAGCCCGCCGCGCGAACCGGCCGCCGGATCGGCCGGTGCGAGCCGCGCGCACAGCCGCTGCCACACGGCGGCGACCTCGCCCTCCGCGTACTGCCGCAGCACGTTCGCCGCGCGCACGAGCAGCGGCCGCTGCGGGACCGGGATCTCGAACCCGCCGTGCCGGAAGACGAGCCCCGCCCGCTCGTACGGCAGTGCCGCCGCGACCCGGGCCGGCTCGATCTCGACGCCCACGACACGCGCGCGTGGCGCGACCGTACGCAGGCGGTGCAGCAGCTCGACGGCCGTCCAGGGGGCGGCGCCGTACCCGAGGTCGACCGCCACGGGGTCGGCGGCACGGCGCAGCTCCGCGCCGTGGGTGGCCGCGATCCAGCGGTCCATACGGCGCAGGCGGTTGGGGTTGGTCGTCCCGCGCGTCACCGTTCCCACGGGGCGGGAAGCTGCGCGGGTCATGCGTACGAGGTTAAGCGGCCCCCGAGGCGTGAACGGCCCCCAGGGTTGAACGGCCCTCAGGGTTGAGCCGCCCCCTAGGACCCGGCCCCGCCCCCGTACGTCCCGAACTCCGGAACTCCCGCCGACTCGAACACATGCACCGACAGGCCGCCCGGCGTCGTCCGGTGGTCGGTCAGCCGCAGCCCCGCCGGTGCGCCGCCGTCCGGGAAGAGGCGACGCCCCTGGCCGACCACGACCGGGGCGATCACGAGCCGCAGCGTGTCGATCAGCCCGGCGGCCAGCAGGGACTGGGCGAGCCGGGCGCTGCCGTGGATCTGGAGCTCCCGGCCGGGCCGCCGCTTCAGCTCCGCCACCTGGGCGGGGACGTCGCCGGACAGGATCGTGGTCGGGTTCCAGCCGGCCGTGGTGAGGCTGTGGGAGGCGACGTACTTCGGCAGGCCGTTCATGATCCCGGCGAGGGGATGGTCGGTCATCGCCGGCCAGTCCCGGGCGAAGTTCTGGTACGTGCGCCGCCCGAACAGCAACGCGTCCGCCTCGCCGAGCCAGCTGCCGGCCAGCCGCTCGAACTCCTCGTCCAGATGGGGCACGAACCAGCCGCCCCGCTCGAAACCGTCGCTGGTGTCCTCGTCCGGGGCGCCCGGCCCCTGGGAGACACCGTCGAGCGACAGAAACTCCTGCACCACCAGCTTCATCACGCACCACCTCATCCCTCTCTCCCTCAGGCTTACCCCTTCGCCCCACTCCCTCGAACGGTTGAGCGAGAAGCGGTAATGATTCGGTAAAACTCGCGAATCAGGAAATGGAGTCCACCCCTCCGGTGTTCCACCCCCTGAAGGGCACGTGCGCCCTGCAAAGGCATGCCCGGAGCGAGGAGGAACGCCACGTGAGCCAGTACATCGGCAGGCTCGGGAGGCGGTCCGCGTCCGCTCCCGCGCGCCTGCGGCTGCACCGCAAGCCCCGCCGCGTGGCCATGCTCTCCGTGCACACCTCCCCGCTCCACCAGCCGGGCACCGGCGACGCCGGCGGCATGAACGTCTACATCGTGGAACTCGCGCAGCGCCTCGCCGCGATCAACATCGAGGTCGAGATCTTCACGCGCGCCACCTCCGCCGCCCTCCCGCCGACCGTCGAGCTGGCACCCGGCGTCCTCGTCCGGCACGTCGACGCCGGCCCCTACGAGGGCCTCGCCAAGGAGGACCTCCCCGCCCAGCTGTGCGCCTTCACGCACGGCGTGATGCAGGCCTGGGCCGGCCACCGCCCCGGCCACTACGACCTGGTCCACTCCCACTACTGGCTCTCCGGCCACGTCGGCTGGCTCGCCGCCCAGCGCTGGGGCGCCCCCCTGGTGCACGCCATGCACACCATGGCCAAGGTCAAGAACGCCAACCTGGCCGACGGCGACACCCCCGAACCGGCCGCCCGCGTCATCGGCGAGACCCAGATCGTCGACGCCGCCGACCGGCTCATCGCCAACACCACCGAAGAGGCCGACGAACTCGTCCGGCACTACGCGGCCGACACCGACAAGGTCGCCGTCGTCCACCCCGGCGTGAACCTGAGCCGCTTCTCGCCCGCCGACGGCCGCGCCGCCGCCCGGGTCCGGCTGGGCCTGCCCCAGGACGCGCTGATCCCGCTCTTCGCGGGCCGTATCCAGCCCCTGAAGGCCCCCGACGTGCTGCTGCGCGCCGTCGCCGTCCTCCTCGACGAGCGCCCGGAGCTGCGCTCGCGCATCCTCGTGCCGGTCGTCGGCGGCCCCAGCGGCAGCGGCCTCGCCAAGCCCGAGGGCCTCCAGAAGCTGGCCGCGCGCCTCGGCATCGCGGACGTCGTACGGTTCCACCCGCCGGTCGGCCAGGAGCAGCTCGCGGACTGGTTCCGCGCCGCCTCCGTCCTGGTCATGCCCTCCTACAGCGAGTCCTTCGGCCTGGTCGCCATAGAGGCCCAGGCGGCGGGCACCCCGGTGCTCGCCGCGTCGGTCGGCGGTCTGCCGGTCGCCGTGCGCGACGGACACACCGGCTTCCTCGTCCGCGGCCACGATCCCGCCGACTACGCGCGCGTGCTGCGCGACTTCGCCGACGACCCGCGGCTGTCGCCCCGGATGGGCGCGCGGGCCGCCCGCCACGCCCAGTCCTTCGGCTGGGACACCGCGGCCGCCGCCACGGCGGACGTCTACACGGCCGCGATGCAGGCACACCGCCGTCACGTACGCTCGCTGCATGGGTGAAACCGATCTGGAACAGCGTGCGGCACAGGTCATCGAGGGAGTGCTGAAGGACGCCGACCTGGAGTGGGAGAGCCCCGAGCCCGGCACCTACGTGGCGCAGCTCCCCGGCACCCGCAAGCTCAAGACGACGGTCTCCCTGATCGTCGGCCGCCACTCCCTGTCGCTGAACGCCTTCGTCATCCGCCACCCGGACGAGAACGAGCAGGGCGTCCACCGCTGGCTCCTGGAGCGCAACCTCAAGCTGTACGGCGTGAGTTACGCCGTCGACCAGCACGGCGACGTCTACGTCACCGGCCGGATCTCCCTGTCCGCCGTGACCGCCGAGGAACTCGACCGGCTGCTCGGCCAGGTCCTGGAGGCCTCCGACGGCAGCTTCAACACGCTGCTGGAGCTGGGCTTCGCCTCGGCGATCCGCAAGGAGTACGAGTGGCGGGTGTCCCGGGGCGAGTCGACGCGCAACCTGGACGCGTTCGCGCACCTCACGCAACGCCCGGAGCGCTAACCGGCCCGGTAACGCCCGGGCGGCACACCCACCAGCTTCCGGAAGTGCCGGGTGAGGTGCGACTGGTCGTAGAACCCGGTCGCCACCGCCACGTCGCTCGGCGACCGCCCCTCCAGCAGCAGCCGCCGGGCGCGCCCCACGCGCAGGGACGTCAGGTACTGGTGCGGTGCGATGCCGTACGCGGTGCTGAACGCCCGTACGAGATGGGCGGGATGGGCGCCCACCAGCCCGGCGGCCTCGTGCAGCCCGATGCCCTCGACGACCCGCTCGTCCAGCAGCTCCCGCAGCCGGCGCGCGAGGACGGGATCGGCGGGACGGGGCTTGTCGCTCTCCCCTCGCAGATGCGCGCGCAACCGCTCCCCGACGAACATCAGCCTGCTCTCGGCCTCCAGCTCCTCGCCGGGCCGCAGCAGCGCGCCGTGCAGCTGGCCGACGCGCCGCCGCAGCAGCGGATCGCGCAGATCGGGCCGGTCGACGGCGGCCCCGATGAGCTCGTCCCCGAGGTACGTGCCGTCGAGATACAGCACCCGCTTGCGGAAGCCCTCCGGAGTGACCGGGGAGCCGTTGTGCGGCACGTGCGGCGGCAGCAGCGACACCGTGTCGTGCGGGGTGCCGTGCTCGTGCCGGTCGAGGTCGTAACGGACGGCGCCGGTGTCGACGATCAGCAGCGTCCAGGCCTCGTGGACGTGCATCGGATACGCGTACTCGGTGAACCGCGCGTGGAAGACCTCGACGACTCCCCGGACCTCGGGCCGCCAGGCGGAGACGATCCGCTGCCGGTCCGGCCGGACCGGCCGGTCCGGCAGGGGCGTGCGGGAGGGCTGTGCGGCCATGCAAAGAACGTACAAGACCCCGGTACTCACCGCCGGGCACGCTCGGACCATGAACACCGAACCGATCCGCTTCGACACGAAGATCGCCGTGCTGCTGCGCGCGGACCTGGAGACCTGGCAGCGTCTCAACGTGACATCGTTCCTGGTCAGCGGCCTGGGAACACAGGTACCCGAAGTGATCGGCGAGCCGTACGAGGACGCGGACGGCGTGCCCTACCTGCCGATGTTCCGTCAGCCGGTGCTGGTCTTCGAGGCCACGAAGGAAACCCTGACCACGGCCCACGCCCGCGCCCTGTCGCGCTCCCTGATCCGCTCGGTCTTCACTGCCGACCTCTTCGCCACCGGCAACGACCGCGACAACCGCGCGGCCGTACGGGCGGTGCCGACGGCCGACCTGGACCTGGTGGGTCTGGCGGTCTACGGCCCGAAGAACGCGGTGGACAAGGTGGTGAAGGGGGCGCGGATGCACCCGTGAGCCCCACCTGTCTTGACGTCGACGTGTCGTGACGTCAGCGGGTGACCTCGAAGGTGGCGGCCCGGGGCACGAACGTCGTGTCACCGTCCTTGGCGGTGGCCAGCGCGGAGACGTACCAGGTGCCGGTGCCCAGCTCCGCCGCCTCCTCCTTGGTGGCCCGCACGGTGTACGTGCAGCGGGACGTCTCCTCGCCGGTGCTCTCGCACGTGGCGCTCTCGACGGACCGCAGCTCCGCCTCGGTCGGGTCGAGCTTCGAACTCGCGGGCCAGGCCAGGACCTTGAGGCCGCGGACACCCGAGTCGTCCGTGACGTCCGTGGTGAAGGTGAGCGTGCCGGTGCCCGTGCCGCTGAAGCGGGCCGAACTGTTCTTCAGGGCCGGCTCGGAGGTGCCGGAGGCCGAGGCCACGGCGATGCCGCCGGCGGCGATCCCCCCGATGGCGGCGACGGCGACGAGTGACGACACGACATTGCGCTTGGACATGGGGAGTCCTCCGGAATCGATGGGTGAATCGCGATGGGTGAATCGCGGTGGGTGAATCGCGATGGATGAACTCGACGTTCCTCAAGGCGAGATGTCGATGTGATCGAGCCTATGGACGGCGTCCCGCACAGCCATCGGGCTGCGGGAGGGTCGTTTCCGCGGCGTCTGTAACCCAGGTAAGAGAACCGAATCCGCCCCCAGCCGGAGGGGGTTCGCCGACCTGCGGTCCTAGCCTGGTCACCTCATGAATCGAACCGACGACCGACTTCTCCCGGTCGCACTGCTCTGCGCCCAGGCCGTCGTGTGGCCCGGCGCGGTGCTGTCGCGCGGCACCGTACCGCCGGCGTCCGCCCTGCTCGTGGCGGCCCTGGCCGGCGGCGTGGTGACGGCCGCGCTCGCCCTGCGCCGGACCCGCCCGGTGACGGCCCTCGTCGTCGTCGCGGCCGCCTGCGCACTGGGCGCCGGTCCGCTGCCCACGGGCGCGGTGGCGGTCCTGGGCACCGCGGGCGCCGCCCTGGCCCTGTTCACCGTGGCGGCGGAACGTGACACGTTCACCGCCGTGTTGTGCGTCGTGACGCTCGCCGCCTGGCAGTCACTGCACGGCCTCACCCTGCACGGACTGAGCGCCCCGGACGGCCTCGACCTCGCCCTGACCGCCCTGCTGTACGCCGCCGCGTGCGGCTCCGGCCTGCTGGTCCGGCGCACCCGTCGCGCCCGGCGGGCCGCCGAGCACCTGCTGCGGCGGGCCGAGGCCGAACGCCACCGGCTCCCGGCGGCCGAGCGGCGCCGTATGGAACGGGAGCTGCACGACGTCAGCGCCCACCATCTGACCGCCGTGGTCGTCACCGCCGGGGCGGCCCTCGGGCTGCGCGACCGGCGCCCCGAACTGGCCGCCGAGGCCCTGGAGTTCGCGAGGGACACCGGCCGCGAGGTCACCCGGGCGCTCGGAGCGGTCCGGGCACCTGCGCCGTCGCGGGAGGACCTGCCGTCACCGGAGGAACGGCTGCGGGCGCTGGTCGCCGGGTTCCGCCGGCTCGACCAGCAGGTGGACTGCGCGATCGACCCCCTCCCGGACGGCACCGTCGCGGACGCGGCGTACGGCATCGTCCGCGAGGCGCTGACCAACGTGACCCGGCACGCGCCCGGGGCGCACACGACCGTCCTGTGCCGGTACGGCGACACCCGCACGGACGTCGTGATCACGAGCGCGGCCCCACCCACCGGAACGCCCTCGCACGGCTCGGGTCTCGGCTCGGGCCGGGGCCAGGGCTTCCTGCGCTCCCGGGCCCGCGAGGCGGGCGGCACCCTCACCAGCGGCCCGACACCGGACGGCGGTTGGGAGGTACGCGCGGTCCTGCCCGGCCGGATCGCCGCCCCCGTGGAACGCACCGTGCCGCGCGCCCACCGCGTGGCCCAGCTGACGGCCGCCCTCGGCCTGTGCCTCCAGCCGCTGCTCCCGGTCCTGGTCATCCGCGCGGAGAGCACGCCGAGCGGGCCGCAGGTGTCCGCGGGTGTCCTCTTCGCGCTGCTGGCGGCGGCGCAGGGCGTCGCGCTGCTGTGGCTGCGGCGGGCGCCCCGGGCCGCCTTCGGGGCCCTGCTGGGGCTGGCCCTGCTCTGGCCGCCGGCGATGGCCCTGGGCGAGTACGGCGGACCGGTCGTCCTGCCGCCGCTGCTGAGCATGCTGCCCATGTGCGGGGCGATCGGGCTGGCGGCCGCGCGCCGGGCGGCCGGCCCGTCGCCGGCCACCGCCCCGCACCGGCGCGCGGCGGTGGCCTGGTGCGCGGCGGCCTGGTGCGCGGCCGTGGCGGCGCACGCCACGGCCGCGACCGCCGCCGTCCTGAACCGGGGTACGACGCTGCCCGCCTGGGCGGTCGCGGTGTGCGCGACGGCCGGCGCGGCCCTGGCCCTCGGCACGGCCCACTGGTACGGAACCGGGCGCGGCCGCCGCGTCCGGGCCGACCGCGGAACGCGCGACGAACGCCTGGCCCTGTGGACCGAGGAGGCCGTCCGGGAGGCCTGGGCGGAGCGCCGCCGCATCGCCACCGGCCTGGAGACCACCGTCCTGGCCCGCACCGCCGACATGGTCGCCGAGGCGGAGGCGGGCCGCCTCGACGCGACGGCGGAACGCGCCCGCGAGGCCCTGGCGGCGATGCGCGCCCTGCTGGACACCGTCGCGGAGGGCGAGGCGGCACCGCCCGGCCTCCGCCCGCAGCCCACCCTCCAGGCCCTCGACCTGCTGGCCCACCAGTGCCGGGCCACCGGCAGGGACGTGGAGATACGACGCACCGACCGGGTCCCCGAGCGCGTGCCCACCGCCGTGGACCTGGCCGCCTACCACGCCGCCGAGACGGTGCTGGCGGCAGGCGGCGGGGAACCGGCCCTGCTCGAACTCGACGCGGACGGCGATACGTTGACCCTCACGGCCACCGGGGTACCCGACGCGGCCGGACCCGCCCTGCGCGAGCGCCTGGCGACCCGGGTCGGGACCCTCGGCGGCACCCTGACCACGGGCCCGGGAGGCACGCTCCGCCTCCGGCTGCCCCTGTCCGGAGAAGAGGGAACCGAGCGATGAGCCTCAAGGTGCTGGTCGTCGACGACCAGGGCATCGTCCGGGCGGGGTTCGCGGCCGTGATCGACGCCGAGGACGACATGACGGTCGTGGGCGAAGCCGCCGACGGCGCGGCAGCGGTACGCCTCGCCGGGGAGCTGTCGCCCGACGTCGTCGTCATGGACGTACGCATGCCCGAGCTGGACGGCATCGCCGCCACCCGCATCATCACCGGCCGGGAGAACGCGCCCCGGGTCCTCGTCCTGACCACCTTCGACCTGGACGCCTACGTCTTCGACGCCCTGCGCGCCGGCGCCTCCGGCTTCCTCCTGAAGGACGTGCACGCCTCCGAACTCCTGGACGGCATCCGGGTCGTGGCCACGGGCGAGTCGGTGCTGGCCCCGTCGGCGACCCGCCGCCTGATCGCCCACTACGCCTCGACCCCCGAGCGGCCGAACACGGACGGCCCCCGCGAACTGAACACCCTGACCACGAGCCAGCGGAACGTCCTGGGCCTGGTCGCCGCGGGCCTCAACAACGCGGAGATCGCCGAGTCACTGGGCATCACCGTAGGCACGGTCAAGTCCCACGTGAACGCGCTCCTGCGCAAACTCGGCCTGCGCGACCGCGTCCAGGCGACGATCCTCGCGTACGACCTGGGCCTGGCCCGCCCGAACCCACCCGGCACCCACCTCTGACCGCCCGACCAGGAGTCCACGCCATGACAACCCCAGCTTCCGGCCGATCGCTCCCTCAGGAAGCGGCCCGCCGCCTCGGCCACGCCCTACGGCACCCCGCCGCCCTCGTCTACCTCGCCGTCTGCGCGATCCTGCTCGCGTGGGCGCTGACGGTGACCCTGATGGACAGCTCGGACGAGTCGATGGCGGGCGTCATCCCCCTGCTCGCGACGGCCCCGGCCAGCCTGGTCCTGCTCGTCCTCCCGGACCACGGCTCCATGCTCATCACCGCCGTCGCAGTCGGCGCACTGGTCAACGCCGCGATCATCGGCACCTGCGCGAGGGCGCTGCGCCGGGGCGACAGCGGGGAATAGGCGCCCAGACCTCCGGGCATCAGGGGGTACAAGCCGCGGCGATCGACACACTGTTCTCGTACAGGTGGTGCCGGGTGATCCGCCCGTTCTCGACCGTGAGCCGCAGGGCGAACGGCCCCGAGAAGGACTTGCCCGTCGCCCGGACGGTCCCCGAGAGCTGCCCCAGCAGAACGGCGTCGGCACCGTCGACGAGGAAGGCGTCGACGGACGCGCGCGCGTCCTCGGGCACGGTGTACCGGGCCAACTCCTCGGCTTGAGCGGCACATTCGGCGGCGGTGGACCGCGGCCGGATCCAGGGAACCCCCGGGTTCTCGGCCAGCATCCAGTCGACCTCGTCGGCGAAGAGCGCGGTGAGGCCCGCGGTGTCGCCGGCGAGACGGAGTTCGAGGAACTTCTGGACGGTCGCGCGGGTGGCTTCTGCGGTGGCGGCTGCTGCTGTCGTTGTCGTCATGGGGCCAGCTTTGCCCGGGGCGGTAGGGGGCGTCGATTACGCCGGAGGTAAGGCGGGTCTCTGCCGCTTCTGCCCGTCGTCCCACTCACGGACCGTCGCTGTCACCACAGGCCCCCTCCTCCTCCGGCTCATCCCGTGCCGACCTCCGGCTGCGCCCGCACCCCGACCTCAGGCTCGACCACCGCCGCCGCCTTCTCCTCCGGCACCCGCCCCATCAGCACCCCGTACCCCAGCCCGGCCACGGTCCCGACCACCGCGCACAGCCCCCACAGCCACTCCGCCCCGAACCGGTCGATGACGAAGCCGGACAGCAGCGGAGCGACGAGCGCCGCGACGGACCAGGACATCGTGTACATGCCCTGGTAGCGCCCGCGCCCGTGCAGCGGGGAGAGCCGTACGACGAGCCCGGTCTGCGTCGGCGCGTTGACGATCTCGGCGAGCGTCCACACGCACACCGTGAGGGCGATGACGCCGACCGACCCGGCGAAGGCCGTGAGCCCGAAGCCGTACCCCGCGAGGAGGGACGAGACGACGAGCAGCCGGCGCGGGTCACGGTGCTCGATGAACCGGGTGACCGGGATCTGGAGGACGACGATCAGTACGCCGTTGACGGCGATCGCCATGCCGTACTCGGCCGGCGTGAACCCGGCCTCGCCCATCGCCACCGGCAGCCCCACCGACCCCTGCTGGAAGACCAGCGCGACGAGGAACGACAGTCCGACGACGCTCATGAAACGCCCGTCACGCAGCACGGTCCCGAGGCTGACGGAGTCGTCGGACCGGGCGGCGGCCGTCCTCACCGCCTCGGCCGGCTTGGACTCCGGCAGCCGCAGGAAGACGAGGATCGCGCAGGCCATCGTCATCGCGGCCTCGATCAGGAACCCGGCGCGATAGCTGACCTCGGCGATGAACCCGGCGGCCATGGAGGAGACGGCGAAGCCGAGGTTGATGGCCCAGTAGTTGAGGGAGAAGGCGCGGATACGGTCCTCGGGCCGGACGATGTCGGCCATCATCGCCTGCACGGCGGGCCGCGACGCGTTGCTCGCCATACCGACCAGGAAGGCGACGGCCGCGATCGCGACCGGGTCACGCACGAACCCGAGCAGCGCCACGGACACGGCGGTCGAGGCCTGCGCGATCAGCAGGGTCGGCCGCCGCCCCAGCCGGTCGGCCATCACCCCGCCGCCCAGCGAGGAGATCACCCCGCCGAGCCCGTGCAGGGAGGCGACCAGGCCGGCGTACGTGGCGGAGTAGCCGCGGTCGAGGGTCAGGTACAGCGCCATGAAGGTGGCGACGAAGCCGCCGAGCCGGTTCACGAGGGTGCTGGTCCACAGCCACCAGAACTCGCGGGGCAGCCCCGAGACCGTCTCTCGAACGGCCCGTCGGGCGCGCGTGGCGTACGGCATGGACTCCCCCGGATGCAACAGGATGTAAGCGGCGCTGGCGGTAATCGAACGTTACAATCCGCCGGTTGACGGGGACCACTCAATTAACAGATCCCGTCAAACGTCCGCCTGCCGGGCAGCCACGCGAACGGGCGAATGCGTGGATTACGCTCTGGGTCATGGCCGACGCACCGTACAAGCTGATCCTCCTCCGCCACGGCGAGAGCGAGTGGAACGCGAAGAACCTGTTCACCGGCTGGGTGGACGTGAACCTGAACGAGAAGGGCGAGAAGGAGGCAGTCCGCGGTGGCGAGCTCCTGAAGGACGCCGATCTCCTCCCCGACGTGGTTCACACGTCCCTCCAGAAGCGCGCGATCCGCACGGCCCAGCTGGCCCTGGAGGCCGCGGACCGCCTCTGGATCCCGGTCCACCGTTCGTGGCGCCTGAACGAGCGCCACTACGGCGCCCTCCAGGGCAAGGACAAGGCGCAGACGCTCGCCGAGTTCGGCGAGGAGCAGTTCATGCTGTGGCGCCGCTCCTACGACACCCCGCCGCCGCCGCTGGACATCGACGCCGAGTACTCCCAGTTCTCCGACCCGCGCTACGCGACCCTCCCGCCCGAGCTGCGCCCGCGCACGGAGTGCCTGAAGGACGTCGTCGTCCGCATGCTCCCCTACTGGTTCGACGCGATCGTCCCCGACCTGCTGACCGGCCGCACGGTCCTGATCGCGGCGCACGGCAACTCCCTCCGCGCCCTGGTCAAGCACCTGGACGGCATCTCCGACGCGGACATCGCGGGCCTCAACATCCCGACGGGCATCCCGCTGTCCTATGAACTCGACGCCGACTTCAAGCCGGTGAACCCGGGCGGCACGTACCTGGACCCCGAGGCGGCCGCGGCAGCGATCGAGGCGGTCAAGAACCAGGGCAAGAAGAAGTAAGCCGGCACGGACACGCCCCCTGCTTGCGGGTTCTCCGCTGGGAGGGGGCGTTTTCGCACTCCGGGGCCGCCTGTGTGCCGTCAGGGCGAGGGCCCGCGCTCGTCAGTCCAGGTGGGAGGGGACGAGCCATCCCGCCGTCGGCGCGGTCGGCGGCGCACCGGCACCGGGGGTCACTGGGGTACCGGTGCTTCGTGCGGGTGGCGTCGGATGCAGACGTTGCAGTCGGAGACGCGCGCCGCGTCGCCCACTGTCCGCGCTTCCTCTCGCTCGCGGGCCAGCCGCGCGCACTCCTTGCAGCCACGCACCGGCTCCGGGTCGATGAGCGGCAGGCCGAGGTGGACGGGGCGGGGAGTCACAGCCGCCCCTTCCGGATGACCAGACGGCGCAGGGTGACGCCGACCTCGCACGAGGTCTCCTGTGCGCCTCCGTCCACGCCGGTCTCCTCCGGTCGGCTGCACGCCTCGCAGTCCCCCATGCAGTGGGCGAACAGCGCCTCGTATGCGGCGGACGCCACGTGCTCCGGGCAGCCGCGGGGGTGCCACTCGTCCTCACCGCCTGGGCACTTCCTGCGGCGCGGCCCGAGGACGACGGCGCCCTCCTCGGTGAGCACCTTCTCGCTGCTGTCCCAGACGCAGGCGATGCCGCGGACCTGGTCTGTGGTGAGGTCGTCGAGACTGGGCAGAGCCAGGAGCGCCAGCGCCTGCTCGACGGGGGTGGTCTCGGTGTGTGTGCTGCTCATCGGCTGTCCCTCGTGCTTGCTGGTCGGCGGGGGCGGTTCCCCGGGGGGTAGGTCACCGGCTCGTCCCTAACTGCGCCCACAGTCCGCATTCGTCGGTGGTGAGCCCGGAGGAGGTGGCGAGGCCGGTGATGATCTGCCAGCCGGGTCCGTGGCTGCAGAGGAGCGGGAGCGGGTCCGGCCCGAGCGCCGTGATGCGGATGCGCGGCCCTGCCGTCGACAGGGTCATCTCCACGGCGGGGGCGCCAGAGCTGAGGATCGCGACGTACAGCTCGGACGCGACAGTCGGGGCATCGGGGTGCCTCACGCGGCCGGCCACCCACAGGCGGACGTGACGGGCCTCGATGGGCTCTGCCTTGAACGGCTTCTGCCACGAATGTCCCGACTCGGGCATGACTGTCCCCCGGATTTCGCTGGTTTCCGGATACGGGTACCTCTTATCTGTATCCAGATTGTCGGGGTGATTGGCGCCGGTCAAGCGGGACGGGAGAGTATGTGTATCCGGATTGACGGATCGGCCGAAGTGGGGGTGCCGTGGTGGCACAGCCTGAGTACCTGCGGATCGCCGCCGACCTGCGGCGCCGCATCTCCTCCGGAGAGTACGGGCCGGGCGACCAGATCCCCACAATCCCCGAGCTGTGCCGCCAGTACGGCGTATCTGAAGCGCCCGTCCGCAGCGCGCTGCGCCTACTCGCCAGCGAGGGCCTCACTGAGAGCCGGGCACGCGCCGGCACGCGCCGGCACGCGCGTCCGTCCCCGGCCAGCGATCCACCGCATGGCGGCCGACCGGTACCGCTCCACACCGGGCGCCAAGTCGACCCCGTACACCAAGGACCAGGGCATCGGCTGGTCCGAATACCGGCTGGACAAGAGGTTCGAGCGGGTCCAGGCAGACGCCGAGCTGGCCTCGCAGTTCGAGTGCGAACCGGGCGAGAAGCTGCTCGCGCGGCACTTCGTCTTCTACGACAACGATCAGCCCACCCAGATGAGCACCTCATACCTGCGCTGGGCCGATGTCGCCGACACCCCCGTCGCTGACCCCATCAACGAGCCCTGGCCGGGCGGCACAAGGGCCCAACTGGGCAGCCTCGGCATCCGCGTCACGCAGATCACCGAGTCCTTCACAGCGGCCATGCCCACGGAACTGGAGGCCGCCACGCTCCGGATCGGCGCCGGCGTGCCCGTGCTGCGATACACCCGCAGGCACATCGCCGACACCGGCCGCGTTGTCGAGGTGGCTCACCCGATCGTACGGCGCGGCGACACCACCATCGTCGACTTCCGCATCGACCTCGACGACTGACCCCGGGGCATTCGCCGTCACTGCGTGGCCGTGGCTCTACGACTTGTCCACCACTCCCCACTCCCCGGTTCCGCGCGGTCTGCTGCCGTCGTGAACGAGGAGATCCGTGTGCTCGTCGTAGCGTGCGGCGGCTGGCTCTACGGCGAACAGCGCGGCCGGTACGAGCATCTGGTCGCGGAGTGGGCCGCTGCGATGCGGGACGAGGTCGTCGAGGCGGCCTAGGCGTACATCCTGCGCTGCGGGTCCGAGGCCGCAGACTGCGGAGGGTTCGGGGTTCTCGTCGGATCGGGGCGCCGTCGCGTCGGCACACCATGGCGTCCGAGTGCTACGACGGCGCCCGCAGCGAGTAGCCATCCGGGCACGACGGCCCCGGCTCCCCGACTGAGTTACAACTTTCTCTACTGGTTCAAGGCCCGCGCACGGCGCGGGCGCGCGCCGCCGCTGCGCGGCCCGCCTCTGTCTTCGCCCCGGCTGGCCGCGCCAGGCGGCGCGCTGGCGAGTGCGGGCATGGGACGGGAGAAACCCTCTTCGGCTGGGGCGGTCGACTCCGCGACTTTAGCCAGCCACTTTGGCGCGAGCCTCGAAGATCATGGCCCCAACGTTGTGCTTTAACGGGCAGGTCAACAGGCTGCCCGACGCGCCGGAAGCTTACGGGGCCATGATCACTCGCGCCAAAGCAGCTCCTGGCCAAAGTCGCTACGCCGACCTCGGTGGACAGATGCAAGCGCGCAGAAAGGAACTGATGAGGCGGTCATGCGGTTGACACTTATAATCTGACGCATGACTTCGCCGGATGATGCGTCGGGATCGCCTAGCCAGGACGCTACTGCTGATGATGCTTCTACCGATTCCAGTAACACCAATTCGAGCTCATCGGGCGGTAATGCATCCGTCTCAGACGGCAAGAAATCGGATGTCCTAATCGGTCTCATAGGGATTGTGGTTGGTGCTGTAATAGCCGGAGGTTTCTCCTGGCTTGCGGCATGGCAGCAATCTAGGTCGACCGAGAAGGCGCAGGAGTCTCAGGCTCAGGAAGAGCGCAGGTCGGAAGAGCGAGAAAAGCGTGCGGAAGTCTACAGCAAATTCCTTAACTCGGCCGACCGGTTCGCCGTTGAAACGAGCGATGCAATTTCAAACTGCACCAAGAAGATTCCTTGTAAATTTGACAGGAGTGCATGGGATGAGGCTCGCTCGGCGTATCAGGGAAGTCTGAATTCCGTGTATGTCTACGGAAGTTATGACGCCGTGAATGCGAGCCGTGCAGTCTCCGCTTCGCTCCCGAAATCGCTGTGGGACCCACCTCCAACAAGCCCGCGTATTGAGTTCCAGGAAGAGCGGTTCATTGACGCCTACAATGAATTCCAGTTGGTAATGTGTCAGGAACTGCCGCCGAGGCCGCGGGATTCATGCTGAAGATGCGCGCGGCGTGGAGCTGTTGTAGTACAGCACGGAAGTACAGCAACTGCGGCAACTGCAGGTGACGGCCAGGAGTCACTAGCGACCTCATGGCCAGCGCGAATGACCTCAGCGACCTCCCTGCCCGTAGTTCGCATCGAGGAGCGACCTGACATCCACGGCTGACATCAACGACGCCGGACCGGGGCGCACACCAGCGCCCCGGTCCGGCCGTCGCACCAGGCGACGGCAGCAGCCGAAACGGGCTCGGATCGAACTCCTAATGCGGTGGTCAGACGCCGTCGACGCCGACGGCAGTGACGGCAACTACGGCGGACGCCAGCGGCACTCAACAGCCCGGCACGGCGCCGACGGCGTGCTGGCTGACTGCCACCACACCATGTTCCCGCTTCTTCTAAGCACCGGGCGGCACGACGCCGCGAGTCGAAGACGGGCATATTGCTAGCTTCATCAGAAACATGACGAAGGCACACCCTCACCGTGATTGAGGAAGGGCCTTCGCCTCGGAGCGGTGTTCTCAGGTGACCGCTCGCATGGGAGCGGCACCCAGGCCAGTGCGGGAACCGAAGGCCGACGCAGCGAGTCGTAGTTCAGCTGAGACCGGCGGCGCGCTTCAACTCAGAGTCGTTGTAGCCGAACATGTAGTCCTCGTTCAGCCCCTTCGACAGCCAGATGTCTGCCGCGTCATGCACGCTTAGCGACTCGCTGCCTCCGTCGCCGTCATGGTCTTCCTCGATCATTAACGGCAGTCCTCGCAATAGCCGCTCTCCCGCCCGTCTTCGTTGAACTCGACGAAGATAAAGCGTTGGTGCTTTGGGCCTGTGGGCATGAGATCTCCTGCCAGCGAAGTGAAAATTCGCGGTAGCAGTGCGCACACGTCAGAGGCGCTGAGCCCGCGATACCCGGCCACACGTCAGGCCGGGCATCGCGGCGCATGGCTGGTCAGGATAGGGCGGCACGCAGGCCAGTGCGAACGGGGCGCATCCGCCAGCGCATCGAATCCGCCGTCGAGGAACCGGCGCAGCCCGGCACGCCGGTGGCCACGTGCCGGTTGACGATCTTCGCGATCTCGGGCGCTATCCGACCCTGTGCCGACAGCCGCACGCATTCCAGCCGCATCCGCTCGTCGGCCGCCAGGTCCGGGGCCACCAATGGTTCTGTCCAGTCATCGCACCAGTCGCTGGCCGCACCGAAGGGGAATCGGATCGAACTCCTGAAGCGAGTGGCGAGGGCTGACGTCATTCCTCGCGGTGCTGAGCGAACACCTGCTGCTGCTCGTCCCGCCAGGTCCAGTTGGCCGGCCGGGAGAAGGGCAGGCTTCGAGCAAGGCCGGAGAACTGGTCGGATGGCTCTCGGCTCGCCTTGTTCACCACGATCGCCGAGAGCATCGGTGCTCGTCCGTCCTCGTTACGGTGGAGGCAGACATCCTTGAGCAGGTAGGTCATAACTCCGCGGTGAGGCGGAATGGAGTCGAAGCCCCGTACCGCCAACTCGGCGCTCAACTCCCCGTACGTGACGGTCTGTCCCCGACGGGCCCACTCCCGCAGGATCTCCACAGCCGCTTCGACCGCTGTCGGGTACTCCGGGTCCTTGATCCTCATTGCCCCTCCCCATCGCGTGGCCACTGCCCAGCCTTCGCATACCGGCCAGGCACCGGCCCAGTACTGCTACAAGCAGACGAAGAGATCGTGCCAGAACCGTGCCAGATCGTGCAGGGAACCACGGGGAATGGCGGGGACCAGGGCGCCAGCCTGTCAGGCTCCGGGGCTGCGCCACCGCACGTCAGCTCAGCGACCACTCGTAGACAACCCAGGCTTCCCAAGCTGAGGGCTTCGATGCTGTAGTTCCGATGCGGGTGGAGTCGCTCACGGCAGTGGCTATGCCGGTCATCATCCCGGCCATTCGGGGGAGATGCGCGCGCCCTTTGGGGCGTCTCTCACCCTGCGGGGGCATCCCTTGCTGGGACGAAAGGGAGACATGATGCCGCTCTATCTATCAAGGTTCAGCTACACGCCGGAGACTTGGGCGAGACTCATCGGCCACCCCGAGGACCGTGCAAAGGCCGCTCAGTCGTACATCGAGTCCGTCGGCGGCAAGCTACACGGCTTCTGGTACGCGTTCGGCACACACGACGGCTACAACTTGTGGGAGGCCCCCGACAACGTCTCCATGGCCGCGGTCGCCCTGGCGATCAGCGGAGGCGGCGCACTCAGCTCGTTTGAGACGACCGTCCTCCTGAGCATCGACGAAACCATGGATGCCCTGCGCAAGGCCGGGCAAGTCCAGTACCGGGCCCCCGGCGCGTAGTGGTCCAGGTGGCCGGCAGCGACGAGTAAGTCCCAGCTTTCGGGCCGTCCCTGGGCCGTCCGAGGTCGCTCGACAGTGGCCGATGATGACCAACGTCGACTACCAGGCGCACGTGCCCATTGCTCCTGAACAGCGAAAACGCAGGCCACCAAGATCCCCGACAAGACCCAGGGCAAGAAGAAGTAACTCGAGAGCTGAAGAAGCCCCCTGCCTGCGGGTCTCCGTTGGTAGGGGGCTTGTTGCTGTGCGTGCGGAGGACGAGAGCGAGTACACGTCGTCCTGGAGCGTTACAACACCGTCCTCGATGAGTTGTCGCTGGTGCGGACGTGTATGTCATCACTCCCCTCTGGACGACCGAAGCCGAGGTTCCGTCATTGGAACCCGTCACGAGAATTGGCAGAGCATGCTGGTGGAGGACGATCCAGACCCTGAGTTCCGCACGTACTGCCACGTCTTCGCTGCCCGCTGGCTCTGGCAGCGCGGCTGTATCGACGACTTGCTCTGAGATACCGCCGACGACAAGGTGGCGGGAATCCTCATCACCGACACCCGCATGCAGCGCATCCACCACCCCTACGACGGTGGCGCCGACATCTTCCTCGCCACGCCCGACGAGCGGGACCAGATGCGCGATTGGCATGCCGACTGGCTTTCCAGTCATCCCTCGGGTCTCTGACCGGCTCGGATCGTCGTCCCGCTCAGAACGGTCTTCACCGCAAGTACCGGGTTGAGAGGCTCCACAAGTTCCTTGGTGGCGACGGCCACGAGGCGGGCGGGTGCATCACCCTCCAACAACGCGCTCACGTATTCGATGGCCTCCGCGGGCGAGAGCACGGGCAGTCTTTGGCGCAGTGTCCGCACAGCATGCATGCGTCCGCGCGTAGGCGCGATTTCGCGGAGCGCATCGTGTAGATCGTCCACTGCGGTGTGCACCGGCAGCCCGCGTATCCGGACCCGGTAGTCGGCCTCCCACTCTCCGGTTACCGCGGAGACGACGCCGATCCGGTGCAATCCCCCGTCGACGCGGTCGACCAGATACGGCCCGTTGCCAATCAGCGCGTACTTCGAGTTCCGGGTGCGTACGAAGTCCTCGGACTGCCAGGAGACGATCCACACCAGCTCGTGCTCCTTGACACGGACCACAGCCATCCTCACTGCTTCCGCGCTCACAGCCCGCCACTGCTGATAGTCGCGTTCCAGCTGCTCTTCGACGGCTCGAACGGCGGCTTCTCGCTCGATCACGCGTGCAGCATCCCGTACCGACCCGGTTTTGACCAGCGAATTCCTACAGCTCAGGGGCCACGCAGAAGGGGCCACCGAACCTTCTCGCCCAGGAATACAGCAGCTGAAAAACAAATGCTCTGCGCCAGTATGGACTTCGATGAGCAGCCTGCTGATCGACATCAGAGTGTCACCACACCAGGCAGCACCCGTGCTGCCCTCAAGCTCATGGCGTTACACATGGACCACATCGGCATCGTTGTAACCGACTTCCCCGCCACCATGCCCGTGGAGGACCCTGGGCCGCCCAGGTCGTAGGGCTCGACGGCGTTAGGGGCGACATCGCGATGATGCGGACCCCGCACGGCTGCGGCCTGCTGGAGCTGACCAAGTTCCACTGACCGGCGGCGATCCGTACCGAGCCGGAGATCGCACCGCCCCCCGGGCCTACGGCGCCTCATGTTCGCCGTCGACGACATCGATGACACAGTCGCCCGCCTGCGCACCCACGGTGCCGAACTCGTCGGTGAAGTGGCCCAGCACGAGGACCTGTACCGGCTCCGCTACGTCCACGGCCCCAGCGGCATCATCGTCACCCTGGCCGAGCAGCTCCGCTGAGGGCGCGATACCGGCTGACGGGACGGATATTGGGTGGCGGGCCCGCACCGACCCGGTCCACCATGCCCGCATGGTCCCGGGTGAGCACGCTACTGCAGATGAGTACGCCGGTGAAGACGAGCACGCCGGTGAAGAAGCGACGACGCGCTGGACGCAGTCGACCATCTACCCCGACATGTGGGTCGACCCCGACGACGACCCCCGCGAGACCGACGCCGCGCCTGCCGACGAACGCGGGATTCTCCTCGACTACCTGCGCGCCTACCGTCTCACCCTGGAAATGAAGTGTGCGGGCCTGGACGCCGAGCAGATGGCCCGGCGTTCCGCACCGCCGTCCACGATGTCCCTGCTCGGGCTGGTGCGGCACCTGACCGAGGAGGAGCGGCACTTCCGCCGGGTGATGGCGGGCGATGACGCGCCGAACCTGTACCGCACCGACGAGGACCGCGACGGCGCCTTCAACGGCGCGCTCCCGGACCCGGCGATCGTGGAGGACGCCTGGCGGCAGTGGCGGACCGAGGCGGAGCTCACCGACCGCTACCTCGCCGGCGTCACCGACCTCGGCACCCTCAACGCCGGCCACTCCGACCTCGGCCCGGAACCCGGCGGACAACTCCAACTGCGCGATGTCCTGCTCGCGCAGATCGCCGAGTACGCCCGCCACTGCGGCCACGCCGACCTCCTGCGCGAGCGGATCGACGGCCGAGTAGGGCAGTGATCACGCGCCGACGCACCACCCCAGAGCGCCCCGAGCGCCCTGAGCGCCACGCCGAACGGCTCCGGCTGCGTCAGTGGACCGAGGCCGACCTCGACCCGCTCGCGGAGATGGACGCCGACCCGGAGGTCATGCGGTACATCGGGGACGGCTCGCCCGGCACCCGGGAGCGGACCGCCGCGGCACTGGCTCGGACGCGCGCGTGCTGGGACGAGCGCGGCTACGGCCTGTTCGCCGCCGAGGAGACCGCGACCGGTGAGCTGATCGGCTGGGTGGGACTGGCCGTCCCGGCCTATCTGCCCGAGATCATGCCCGCGGTGGAGATCGGATGGCGGCTGCGCCGCCGCTCCTGGGGCCGGGGCTATGCCACCGAGGCGGCTTGGGAGGTCCTGGCGTTCGCCTTCGACGCCGTGGGTCTGGAGCGCGTCGTCAGCGTCTGTCACGTCGACAACCACGCCTCGGCGCGCGTCATAGCCAAGCTTGGCCTGGCCCACGACCGCACCACTCGCGTCCCCGCCCACGGGCAGCCGGTCCAGGTCTGGTCGCTGACTCGAGCGGAGTACCGCGCCTCGGCGTAAGGCCCCTACCGACGGTCGGGGCAGGGGCCCGGGGCCGAGCCCCGGCCCTCACCCCCGCCTCACTGAACCGACCACCTCACTGAACCGACAACGGCACCGGATGAACCTCGTCCGCCTTGTGCCCCGCCCGCTCGTGGATGCGCTGGACCGCTTCGGCCGAGGGGGCCTCGGAGAGGCAGTAGACGAGGCCGGACTCCGGATCCGCCCAGGCCTTCTCGAAGTGGACGCGCTCTTCCTTCTCTATGGCGAGGTCCGCGTCGTGGGCCTCGCGCAGCTGCTCTTCCGTGATGCCCTTCATGCCGTGGTGGACATCCATGAACTTGGCCATGGCCCGCGCCTCCTTCCCGTACGGCCCGCTACGGCGTTTGCTGTGGCGCCCCCGTACGTTCCATGCTCCGCCCGTACGGCCACAAAGGCGACCCACAACGCCGTAGGGCCCCGGCCACCCAGCCGGAGCCCTACAGACAGACAGGTCGTACAGGTCGTACAAAAACGTGCGTCAGCCGCACTGGCAGGGGCTGCCCGACTGGCACCCGCAGCCGCAGCCCGAGCCGCAGCCGCACGCGGCGACCAGGGGCAGGCTCCTGATCTCGGCGGGCTGCTCGGTCTCGCGGTCCTGCGTGGGGTCGGGCATGGTGCTGGGGGATTCGGCCATGGGTCCCTCCTCAAGGCTGGTGCCTGTGCCCATTGGATGCCCGTTCCCCTGGGCGCATCAACGGCGCACTGAGGCGCCCGCGCGCCCCGGCCGACCCCCACCCGACCCTTTCACGCCCTGGCAGGATCGCAGCCCTGGCAGGATCGCAGCCCTGGCAGGATCAAAGCCCTGGATCGAAGCCCTCGCAAGACCGAAGCCCTCGCACGACCGGAGGTCAGGCGCTCTCCGCCCCGGGCACCGCCTGGATCTCCGGCTGCACATCCGTCTGGAGCTCGTCCGCGTGCTCGCCGGTCACCAGGTACACCACCCGCTTGGCGACCGACACGGCGTGGTCGGCGAACCGCTCGTAGTAGCGGCCCAGCAGCGTGACGTCCACGGCCGTCTCGATGCCGTGCTTCCAGCGGTCGTCCATCAGGTGCTGGAAGAGCGTGCGGTGCAGCAGGTCCATCGCGTCGTCGTCCTGCTCCAGCTGGAGCGCCAGGTCGACGTCCTTGGTGATGATCACCTCGGCGGCCTTGGCCATCAGGCGCTGGGCGAGCTGGCCCATCTCCAGAATGGTGGCGTGCAGGTCGCTCGGGACCCCGCGCTCCGGGTAGCGCAGGCGCGCGAGCTTCGCCACGTGCTGGGCGAGGTCACCCGAGCGCTCCAGGTCGGCCGACATCCGCAGCGACGTGACGACGATCCGCAGGTCGGTCGCCACCGGCTGCTGCCGCGCCAGCAGGGCTATCGCCCGGGCCTCCAGGTCGTGCTGGAGTTCGTCGACCTTCTGGTCGGCCTCGATGACGTTCTCGGCCAGCTTCAGGTCGGAGTCGAGGATGGCGGTCGTGGCGCGCCCGATCGCCGACCCGACCAGCCGGGCCATCTCCACCAGACCGTCGCCGATCGAGTCCAGTTCCTCGTGGTACGCGTCCCGCATCAGGTGTCCCTCTCGTGCGTTCAAGTCGGGGGTCCAAGGGCCGGGGCCCACCGACAAACCGGCGGTACGACCGTCTTATAACCAACGGTCCGAACCCCACGCTCCCACGTTCCGGCCCGTACGCGTCCGTTTCCGGCATCCCAAATGAATCAATACTGGCTCCAAGGTGAACTCTGGGCGACGAGTGTTCGAGCCGGCAGCCCGACGGCTGTGGTCCGTGCCCGACCCATGCCTAACCTGGGTGCATGGACGTGAACGCGGCGGTCGCCGCAGCGGCAGCGATCGCCGGGGTACTCACCGGCGTCATCGCCATGCTGGCGTTCCGCTGGAGCGAGCGCGAGCAGAAGCGCCCCACACGTACCTCCCTGCACACGGACCCGGTGCTTCCGCCGGGCGTCGACACCGTCCTGTCGGTCCTCAGGTCCTCCGCCGTCGTACTCGACGAGGCGGACGCGGTGGTCAAGGCCAGCTCGGCGGCGTACGCCCTCGGCCTGGTCCGCGGCGGCAAGCTCGCCGTCGAGCCGATGCTCCGGATGGCCCGCGACACCAGGCGCGACGGGGAGATACGCCAGGTCGAGCTGGACCTGCCACGGCGCGGGACCGGACGCGGAGAGGCCCTGGCCGTCTCCGCGCGGGTCGCGCCGCTCGGCTCCCGCCTGGTGCTGCTGCTCGTCGAGGACCTGACTGAGGCCCGCCGCATCGAGGCGGTCCGGCGCGACTTCGTCGCCAACGTGAGCCATGAGCTGAAGACGCCCGTCGGCGCCCTCTCCCTGCTCTCCGAGGCCGTCATGGACGCCTCCGACGACCCCGAGGCCGTGGAGCGGTTCGCCGGGCGCATGCAGATCGAGGCGACCCGGCTCACCAGCCTGGTGCAGGAGCTCATCGACCTCTCGCGGGTGCAGAACGACGACCCCCTGGAGGACGCCGAACCCGTCCGCGTCGACGAGCTCGTCGCCGAGGCCATCGACCGCTGCCGGCACCAGGCCGGCACCAAACAGATCACCATGGCCGCGGGCGGCACCGCCGACCTGCACGTGTGGGGCAACCGCGGCCAGCTCGCCGCCGCGCTCGGCAACCTCGTCGAGAACGCGGTCAACTACTCGCCCGCCCGCACCCGCGTCGGCATAGCGGCCCGCAGGGTGACCGCGGCCGGCGCGGATCACATCGAGATCGCCGTCACCGACCAGGGCATCGGCATCTCCGACAAGGACAAGGAGCGCATCTTCGAGCGCTTCTACCGCGTCGACCCCGCCCGCTCCCGTGCCACGGGTGGTACGGGACTGGGGCTGGCGATCGTGAAGCACGTGGCCGCCTCGCACGGCGGGGAGGTCACGGTGTGGAGCGCCGAAGGCCAGGGCTCCACCTTCACCCTGCGGCTGCCGGAGGCCGGTGCGGCCCGCGACCGCGCACATCAGCAGCCCGCCCGAGACGAACGCGCAGGAGGCGCGGGCCTCGAAGAGGAGGCCGGGCGGTCCACCCCCACATCCCCTGAATCAACCGCGTACGAAACGCTTCCCGCCCCGGAGGTCCTTCCGTGACCCGTGTGCTCGTCGTCGAGGACGAGGAGTCCTTCTCCGACGCCCTGTCGTACATGCTCCGCAAGGAGGGCTTCGAGGTCGCCGTCGCGACCACCGGGCCCGACGGACTCGACGAGTTCGAGCGCAACGGCGCCGACCTCGTCCTCCTCGACCTGATGCTGCCCGGCCTGCCGGGCACCGAGGTGTGCCGCCAGCTGCGCGGCCGCTCCAACGTCCCCGTCATCATGGTGACCGCCAAGGACAGCGAGATCGACAAGGTCGTCGGGCTGGAGATAGGAGCCGACGACTACGTCACCAAGCCGTTCTCCTCGCGCGAGCTGGTCGCCCGCATCCGGGCCGTGCTGCGCCGCAGAGGCGAGCCGGAGGAGGTCACTCCGGCGGCCCTGGAGGCCGGTCCGGTCCGCATGGACGTCGACCGCCACGTGGTCACGGTCGGCGGCACCAAGGTCGACCTCCCGCTGAAGGAGTTCGACCTGCTGGAGATGCTGCTGCGCAACGCCGGCCGCGTGCTCACCCGCATGCAGCTCATCGACCGCGTCTGGGGCGCCGACTACGTCGGTGACACCAAGACCCTCGACGTCCACGTCAAGCGCCTGCGCGCCAAGATCGAGCCGGACCCGGGCGCCCCGCGCTACCTGGTGACGGTCCGCGGCCTGGGCTACAAGTTCGAGCCGTAGACCGGCGACGGCACCACGAAGGGCGGGACCTCTCCCAGGAGAGGTCCCGCCCTTTTTCCGCTACGACCGTCCCGCGGGGCTCAGTGCCCGGCGCCGGCCGTGGCGCTCGCGGAGGCCGCGTCGGTCGGCGTGGCCGGCGACTCGTGGCCGCCCGGCGTCTCGCCGGCGGCGGGGCTCTCGGTGCCGGCCGGCGAACCCGAGGGGCTGCCCGACGGCGAACCGGACGGGGACGCCGAGGCGCCCGGCGCGGCCGGGACCTCGGTCGGGCCCCACTCGGCGAAGTAGTGCTCGGCGGGGACGACGAAGGCGCGCAGGCTCACGTCACCCGTCTTGCTGAAGGTGAAGGTGACCCGCTGGGCGTTGCCGTCCTGGACGGCCTCGCGGCTGCTCGGCAGCAGGGCGGTGGCGTTGTCCTTGCCGCCCAGGATCAGCGAGCCGCCGGCCGGGATGCTCAGGCTGCCGCCCTTGGCGGGCTTGAGCTCGGCGGTCTTGCCCGTGCCGGGCAGGGTGATGGACTCCAGCGTCTCGGCGGTGCTGCCGGAGTTGAAGAAGGTCGCGGAGATCGCGGCCGGGCCGGTCGACTCGCGGTCGGGCTGCGTGATCACGATCGCGTTCTGGATCTTGATGTTGCCGACGCTCGTCGCCGCGTGGTCCGGCTGGATCTGGAGGGTCTGCGCGTTGTTGCCGGCACCGCACGCGGCGAGCGAGGCAACGGAGAACGCGATGGCGGCCGCGGCGAGGACGCCGCGTCGAAGGCTGCTGCTCACGGCGGCGGCAACTCCTTGACTCGAGCGGAGCGGCCGATAAAGCCGCCCTAAGTGTCTGTCAGCGGGCCTTAGGTTACCGAGCCGTTCCCGCCCGGCCGCACCCGACCCCCCGGCACCTCGGATCCCGCGTAGGCCACAAGCCGCTCGTCTCGTCAGCCACGACTGACTCAGCTGTCACATGTGACTCCTGCGTCACATTGGCGAGGTGCTCGTCCGGCATTCACATAAGAGTCCGGGCAGCAGGGCAAATTTTCCGTGAAGGAATGCGCGACGGCCCGGGAATTGATCACCCGCGGCACACCCGGGGGCCTCGTGATCAATTCCGGATTCGACCGGAACCCGGCTCGGGCCGCCGAACGGAGTAGCGGAAGTCGATCACTTGGAAGCGGACATATGGGGATGTTCGGCCATCTGGAGGGGGGTCCGGATGCGTGTAACGTACGCGTTTCGCTCACCCCGGAGAGCCGCTCCGACCTGCGAATACCTTCTTCCACTCCCTGTCCGAAGCACGTTCCGGTTGGACTTGTCAAGCCCCGAGATATGCCCTGACCTGCGAAAACGCCATTCAGAACCCGCAGTTTCCGTGTTACCCTGGATAGCCACGGAAGGGGTACCTGTCACATGACGTTCAAGGTTGGCGACACCGTGGTCTATCCCCATCACGGGGCCGCGCTGATCGAGGCTATCGAAACTCGCCAGATCAAAGGCGTGGACAAGACCTACTTGGTGCTGAAGGTCGCCCAGGGTGACCTGACGGTACGTGTGCCAGCGGACAATGCGGAGTTCGTCGGCGTGCGTGATGTGGTCGGTCAGGACGGGCTGGACCGGGTCTTCGAGGTGCTGCGCGCGCCGTACGCCGAGGAGCCCACGAACTGGTCCCGTCGATACAAGGCAAACCTGGAGAAGCTCGCCTCGGGCGATGTCATCAAGGTCGCGGAAGTGGTGCGTGACCTGTGGCGTCGTGAGCGCGAGCGCGGACTCTCCGCCGGAGAGAAGCGCATGCTCGCCAAGGCCCGCCAGATCCTGGTGAGCGAGCTCGCCCTCGCGGAGAACACCAACGAGGACAAGGCCGAGGCCCTGCTCGACGAGGTTCTCGCCTCCTGAGGCGAGGCCGGTCGCTCAGCACTGCTTTTCAAGCGCCTGCACATCGAAATGCCGCGGTGCCCGATGACATATCTTCTGTCGCCGGGCGCTGCGGCATGTTCACACTCGGACGCCGATGCGCCGTCCGCCCGGGATGTGTTATCACTCACGACCCGGTTGCCTGGCGTGCCGGGCCCGGGCAGCCGGCTCGACCAGCGTCACGGAAGGGTCCGGTCGAGCGCGTCGCGCCCGGCACTCCTCCAGGCCATACCCACGCCAGGCCAGCACACAAACCTGACAGGAACCGATGTCTGACGATTCGCGTCCCTCACCGCCGGCCACCCCCGCGGCGGCCCGTACGGCGGCCGTGATCCCGGCCGCCGGCCGGGGTGTACGGCTCGGCCCGGGCGCCCCCAAGGCGCTCCGCGCGCTGGGCGGCACCCCCATGCTCATCCACGCGGTCCGCGCGATGGCCGCCTCCCGCGCCGTCTCGCTGGTCGTGGTCGTGGCCCCGCCGGACGGCGCCGCCGAGGTCAAGTCGCTGCTCGACGCGCACGCGCTGCCCGAGCGGACCGACTTCCTCGTCGTACCGGGCGGGCAGACCCGCCAGGAGTCCGTGAAGCTCGGCCTCGACGCCCTGCCGCCCGGCTACGACATCGTGCTGGTGCACGACGCGGCCCGGCCGCTGGTCCCGGTGGACACGGTCGACGCGGTGATCGAGGCCGTACGCGAAGGCGCCCCGGCCGTGGTCCCGGCGCTGCCGCTCGCCGACACCGTCAAGCAGGTCGAGCCCGCCGCGACGCCCGGTGAGCCGGAGCCGGTCGTCGCCACGCCGGAGCGCGCGCTGCTGCGGGCGGTGCAGACGCCGCAGGGCTTCGACCGGGCCACGCTCGTCCGGGCGCACGAGACGGTGACCGGCGAGGTCACCGACGACGCCGGCATGGTCGAGCAACTCGGCCTCACGGTCGTCGCCGTCCCCGGGCACGAGGAGGCCTTCAAGGTCACCCGCCCCCTGGACCTGGTCCTCGCGGAGGCGGTCCTGGCCCGCAGGAGGCTCAACGATGGCTTCTGACGAGATCCCCCTGCCCCAGGTCGGCATCGGCACGGACATCCACGCCTTCGAGGAGGGCCGCGAGCTGTGGTGCGCCGGCCTGAAGTGGGAGGGCGAGGGGCCCGGGCTGGCGGGTCACTCCGACGCGGACGTCGTCGCGCACGCCGCGTGCAACGCCCTCTTCTCAGCGGCGGGCCTCGGCGACCTCGGACAGCACTTCGGCACGGGCCGCCCCGAGTGGTCGGGCGCGTCCGGCGTGACCCTCCTGACCGAGGCCGCCCGGATCGTCCGCGAGGCCGGCTTCCGGATCGGCAACATCGCCGTACAGGTGGTGGGTCCCCGCCCGAAGATCGGCAAGCGTCGGGACGAGGCGCAGAAGCTGCTGTCGGAGGCGGCCGGAGCACCGGTTTCCGTGTCGGGCGCGACGACGGACGGCCTGGGCTTCCCGGGCCGCGAGGAGGGCCTCATGGCGGTGGCGACGGCCTTGGTCGTGCCGGTGGGCCGACCGGCCGCACCCACCCCCCGGGGCCCACTACCCTAGGAACCGTGACTATTCGCCTGTACGACACCAGCGCCCGGCAGATCCGTGACTTCTCCCCGCTCAGGCCGGGTTGTGTCTCGATCTACCTGTGCGGTGCCACCGTGCAGGCCGCCCCGCACATCGGGCACATCCGGTCCGGGCTGAACTTCGACATCATGCGCCGCTGGTTCGACTACCGCGGCTACGACGTCACGTTCGTGCGGAACGTCACGGACATCGACGACAAGATCATCGCCAAGTCGGCCGACCAGAACCGCCCCTGGTGGGCCATCGGCTACGAGAACGAGCGCGCGTTCAACGACGGCTACCACGCCCTCGGCTGCCTGCCGCCCACCTACGAGCCGCGCGCCACCGGCCACATCACCGAGATGGTCGAGATGATGCGCGGCCTCATCGAGCGCGGGCACGCCTACGAGGCCGACGGCAACGTCTACTTCGACGTGCGCTCCTTCCCGGAGTACCTGGCGCTGTCCAACCAGGAGCTGGACAACCTCCAGCAGCCGTCCGGCGCCGGCGAGACCGGCAAGCGCGACCCGCGGGACTTCGCCATGTGGAAGGCGGCGAAGCCGGGGGAGCCGAGCTGGGAGACGCCGTGGGGCCGCGGCCGCCCGGGCTGGCACCTGGAGTGCTCGGCGATGGCGCACAAGTACCTCGGGACCGCCTTCGACATCCACGGCGGCGGCCTCGACCTGGTCTTCCCGCACCACGAGAACGAGATCGCGCAGGCCAAGGCCTACGGCGACGACTTCGCCCGGTACTGGGTGCACAACGCCTGGGTCACCATGAGCGGCGAGAAGATGTCCAAGTCGCTCGGCAACTCGGTCCTGGTCAGCGAGATGGTCAAGCGCTGGCGGCCCATCGTGCTGCGCTACTACCTCGGCACCCCGCACTACCGCTCGATGATCGAGTACAGCGAGGAGGCGCTGCGCGAGGCCGAGTCGGCGTTCGCGCGGATCGAGGGCTTCGTGCAGCGCGTGGTGGAGAAGGCCGGTGCCGTCGAGCCGGCCGCCGAGGTGCCGCTCGCCTTCGCCGAGGCCATGGACGACGACCTGGGCGTGCCGCAGGCGCTCGCCGTCGTGCACACCACCGTCCGGCAGGGCAACAGCGCGCTGGCCGCCGACGACAAGGAGGCCGCGGTGGCCCGGCTCGCCGAGGTCCGCTCGATGCTCGGCGTCCTCGGCCTCGACCCGCTCGACCCGCACTGGGCCGGGGAGACCGACCGCGGCGAGGACCTGCACGGCGTGGTCGACACGCTCGTGCGGATGGTCCTCGACCAGCGCGAGGCCGCCCGGGCCCGCAAGGACTGGCCCACCGCGGACGCCATCCGCGACCAGCTGAGCCAGTCCGGCCTCGTCATCGAGGACAGCCCGCAGGGCCCGCGCTGGAGCCTCGGCCCGCGCTAGCCCCGACCCCGATCCGAAGATCGATTGTGCCGCTCGGGCCTCCGGGCGGCACACTTCATAGACGTACGCACTTCACCGCCTCACGGCGACAGCAGAGACAGGTAGGTCATGGCAGCCAACAACCGCCGCATGTCCGGCAAGAAGGGCGCGCAGGTCGGCAGTGGCGGCCAGCGGCGCAAGGGCCTGGAGGGCAAGGGCCCCACCCCGCCCGCCGAGATGCGCAAGGGACACAAGAAGAACCGTGTCGCCAGTGCCAAGGCGCGGCAGACAGCCCGCCGCCCCGCGCCCCGGGGCCGCGGCGGCAAGTCCACCTCCGAGCTGGTCGTGGGCCGCAACCCGGTCTACGAGGCGCTGCGCGAGGGCGTGCCCGCCTCCACGCTGTACGTCCAGCAGTTCATCGACAACGACGAGCGTGTGCGCGAGGCCCTGCAACTCGCCGCCGAGCGCGGCGGGATCAACCTCATGGAGGCCCCCCGCCCCGAGCTCGACCGGATGACCAACGGGCTCAACCACCAGGGCCTGGTGCTCCAGGTCCCGCCGTACGAGTACGCCCACCCCGAGGACCTTCTCGACGCCGCCGCCGACGCGGGGGAGGACCCGCTGATCGTCGCGCTCGACGGCGTGACCGACCCGCGCAACCTCGGCGCGGTCGTCCGGTCCGTCTCCGCCTTCGGCGGGCACGGCGTCGTCGTACCCGAGCGGCGGGCCGCCGGGATGACGGCCGGTGCCTGGAAGACGTCCGCGGGCACGGCCGCCCGGACGCCCGTCGCCCGCGCCACCAACCTGACGCGCGCGCTGGAGGCGTACAAGAAGGCCGGCGTCGTGGTCGTCGGTCTGGCGGCCGACGGGGACGTCGAACTCACCGAGCTGGACGCCCTGGAGGGCCCCGTCGCGATCGTCGTCGGCAGCGAGGGCAAGGGACTGTCCCGGCTGGTCGGGGAGACCTGTGACTTCCGGGTGCGGATCCCGATGCCGGGCGGCGCCGAGTCGCTCAACGCCGGTGTGGCGGCGGGGATCGTGCTGTACGAGGCGGCCCGCAGGCGCGCCTGAACAGACGTCCGAACACTTCACCCGTACGGGGTAATTCCGGGGTCATCGGGGCGACGAGGACAAGCTTGACGGGGTCCGGACAGATCCGGCGGGTCAAAGCAGTGTCCTATCCCGACGTCACTCGGTTAGATGAGTGTGGACACCAGAACACCCCGCACACCCACGGGGGACCGCTCGTCGGGACTCGACGACGCTCCCGCGCTGAGCATGGTGAAGGTGCCGAGCGACCCGGCGCAGGTCATCGTCAATCACGCGAGTTTCCGCGTGCAGTTGGGCGTATCGACGCGTCGCGTCCAGTCCCCCCGGGTCGCACGGCATCTGACCGCCACCGAGGACACCGCCCGCATCCCCATCGTCGCCGGGGGCGAGGCGGACGGGGCCACCGCCCGCCGCCGGCCCGTCGTCTGGAGCGGCAGATCCGCGCCCGACGACACCGGCGCCCACCGCCTCCTCCAGGCCGTGCGGCACGAGAGCGTCCGGCACGCCGACGAGCCCGCCTCCGACACGGGAGCCACCCAGGTCATCGACCGCGTGGGCCCGGGCTACGACAACCCCGGCTACCAGGGCGCCGGCTACAGCGGCGGCTACGAGGGTGACGGCTACGGGAGCGACGGTTACGAGGACGACCTCACCCAGACCGTCGAGACCCCTGTCGTCGGCCCCCAGCGCACCCACGACCCGGCGGACGGCACCCGGCTGCTGCCCCCCATGCGCACCGTCGGCAGCGCCTACGACGAACCCGCCTACGCGGACGGGCGGTTCGAGGACCTCGCCGCCGAGGCGGACGAGACCGAACGGCCCGTCAGGCGGCACGGCGACGACCCGGCGCGGCACGCCTACTACCCGGGCCGCCGGATGAACCTCGGCGTCGTCCTGCTCCCGCTGCGCGTCTTCCTCGGCTTCATCTCCATCTACGCCGGCATGGGCAAGCTGTGCGACCCCGTCTACTTCGACGGCGGCAAGCGCGGCTCCATGGTCAAGTGGCTCAACACCCTGCACCCCTGGGAAGTCGCCGAGCCCCTGCGCCAGTTCGCCCTGGAGCACCCGGTCGGGTCCGGCCTGGTCATCGCCTTCGCGCAGGTCATCGTCGGCGTCCTGACGGTCCTGGGCTGCTGGCAGCGCGTCGCCGCCGCCTTCGGTGCCCTGCTCTCGGCCGCGCTGCTGGTCACCGTCAGCTGGAAGAGCGTCCCCGTCTACGAGACGCCCGACATCATCTACCTCGCCGCCTGGTCGCCGCTGATCATCGCGGGCGCCCCCGTCTACTCCGTCGACGGCCGCCTCGCCGGCAGCGCCTGGCGCCGCCTCGGCCCCCGCGCCGACATCTGGGACCTGCGTCGCTACGTGCTGCGCCGGGGCGCCCTCGTCACGGCCATCGCCACCGGCCTCACCCTGCTCGTCGGCTCGCTGCTCGGCGGCGCCGTCCGCGACGCCGACCGGGTCGTCGTCCCGGGCCCCGGCGAGGCCCCGCGCAACGAACTGCCCGGCTCCCCGCTCCCGGAGGAGCCCGGCGAGCGCCGGGACAAGCGGACCCCGTCGGCCTCCACCTCGCCCACCCAGGGCGCCACGGCCGGCTCGGCCAGCCCCAGCGCGGGCAGCACGACCACGCCGGGCGCCACCCGGGACGCGGGCACCGTCACCGGCGGCTCCCCCAGCCAGACGCAGGGCAGCGCGGGCCAGGCCCCGCCCCAGCAGTCCTCCCCGGCGGGCCAGGCCCCCAGCACCACGTCCGGCCCCACCTCCGGCGGCACGGCGACGGGCGGCACCGGCTCGACCGGCGGCTCGGGTGACGGCGGCTCCTCCTCCACCGGCCGCCCCGGCCTGGTGGGCGGCTTGCTGGGCTGACCGGCCGACTCGGGTAACGGGGCCCCGCACCTTCGAGGTGCGGGGCCCTTGCCTTCGTCGAGGCGATCCTTCAAGCAACCATGGTCGGGACCGATCGAGTCGTCGATCGAGTCGTCGGTTCGTTTCTTGAGGGCAGAGGCGCGTATGGACATTCGGCAGCTGGAGTACTTCCTTGCGATTGTCGATCGTGGGGGGTTCAACCGTGCGGCCGCGGCTCTGTACGTGTCGCAGCCGTCGTTGTCGCAGGCCGTGCGGGCTCTGGAGCGTGATCTCGGCTCCGAGCTGTTCCATCGCATCGGGCGCAGGGCCGTGCTGACGGAGGCCGGAAGGGCCCTGATCGAGCCTGCCCGGGAGGCCGTGCGGAGTCTGGAGACGGCGCGGGCGAGTGTCGCGGCGGTGCATGAGCTGCGTGCGGGGCGCCTGGATGTGGCGTCGATGCCGTCGCAGGCGGTGGAGCCGCTGACGACCTTGGTGAGTGCCTTCAGCCACCGGTATCCCGGCGTCTCGGTGGCCATCCATGCGGCGTTCACGCCGCGTGATGTGATCGACATGGTGCGCACGGGTGCCGTGGAGCTGGGGCTCCTGGCGTCCGCCGGTCCGGTCTCCGACAAGGAGGTCGTCTCCCATGCGCTGGGGCGGCAGCGTTTTGTGCTGGTGGTGCCGGCCGAGGGACCGTTCGCTGGTCGGACGGCGGTGGAGTGGCGGGAGCTTGTGGGGCAGCGGCTGATCGTCGGGCAGCGGGGTACCGGGATGCGGGCCTATGTCGACGGGCTGCGGGAGCGGGGCATCGAGTTCACCGTGGCCGCCGAGACCGAGCACCGGGTGTCGCTGATGCCTCTGGTCCTGGCCGGGGTGGGGCTGGCGGTGGTCACGGATTCCTGGCGGGACCTGGCCCGGCGGCTGGGCGCTCGCGTGCTGGACATCGAGCCGGAGACCGGCTTGGACATCGCCCTTGTCAGCCGCCGTGGCAGCCTGTCGCCCGCGGCCGCCGCGTTCGTCACGGCCGCGACTTCGGCCGGCGACGGCGAGGGCTGATAGGTGCCGCTTATAAGGGAGATCCGCTTTGCGTCTTGGACGTGCCGCGGACCGCCTTGCTGCAATCGACGGCATGACGACGAACCACCGCATCGCCCTGATTCCCGGTGACGGCATCGGCGCCGAGGTACTGCCCCCGGCACGGCAGGTGCTCGATGTTCTCGGCCGCCGCCACGGCTTCAGCCTTTCCTACACGTCGTACGACGACTGGTCGTGCGAGCGGTACCTGCGGGAGGGCGCCATGATGCCCGCCGACGGGATCGACCAGCTGCGCGACAAGGACGCGATCCTGCTGGGCGCGGTGGGATACCCGGGGGTGCCCGACCACGTCTCGCTGTGGGGGCTGCTGATCCCGATCCGGCGCAGCTTCCGCCAGTACGTCAACCTCCGGCCCATCCGTGTCTTCGAAGGCATCGACAGTCCGGTGCGCGGTGCACGGCCGGGCGAGGTCGACTTCGTCGTCGTGCGGGAGAACATGGAAGGCGAGTACAGCGAGGTCGGGGGCCGGCTCAACCGCGGTTTCCCGGACGAGATCGCGGTGCAGGAGGCCGTGTTCACCCGGGCCGGCGTCACACGGGTGCTGGACTACGCCTTCGCGCTCGCCTCCCGGCGTGGCGGCCGCCTGACCTCGGCGACCAAGTCGAACGGCATCGTGCACACCATGCCGTTCTGGGACCAGCTCGTCACCGAGCGGGCCGCCTCGTTCCCGCAGGTCGCCTGGGATCAGGAGCACATCGACGCGCTCGCGGCCAAGTTCGTCCTCGAGCCGGCCCGCTTCGACGTCGTCGTCGCCTCCAACCTCTTCGGCGACATCCTCAGCGACCTCGCGGCCGCGGTCGCCGGATCCATCGGCATCGCCCCGGCGGCCAACCTCAACCCCGAGCGGGACTTCCCCTCGATGTTCGAGCCGGTGCACGGCTCCGCGCCCGACATCGCGGGCCAGGGCATCGCCAACCCGCTGGGCGCGATCTGGTCCGCGGCCCTGATGCTCGACCACCTCGGCCATCCCGCCGCGGCCAGGGACATCACGGACGCGATCGCCTCGGTCCTGGCCAAAACCGATACCCGCACCCGCGACCTGGGCGGAACCGCGACCACCGCCGAGTTCACCGACAAGCTGATCGAGCTCCTTTGAGCCATCTCCTCCTCGGCCGGGGGGCAGGGACAGGTGCTGGGGCCCGACCACCACCCAGACCACACCATCGAAAGGAGCGACCTCATGCGCACCTCGAAGCGCGTCGCCGTGATCGGTGCCGGCAGCATGGGCAGCCAGGCCATGTGGCGACTGGCCGCCCGCGGAGCCGAGGTCATCGGCTACGACCGGTACGCCCCGGGTCACGACCGCGGCGCGGCCGGGGGCGAGACCCGTATCTTCCGGGCCGCCCACCTCGGCGAACACGGGTACATTCCGCTGCTGCGACTCGCGGACCGGATGTGGGAGCAGCTCCAGGCGGAGACGGGCCGGTCGCTGCGACGCCGCAGCGGCTGCCTCGTGATGGGGGAGACCGCATCGCCGTCCATGCGCCTCCTGCTCTCCTCCAGCGCCACCCACCGGCTGGACCACGAGGTCCTGGACCGGGCGGAACTCGGCCGCCGCTACCCGCAGCACCGCCTCCCGGACGGGCACACCGCCGTGCTCGACCGGATGGGCGCCGTCATCAGGCCCGAGGCGTCGATCCAGGCCGCCGCCGCCCGCGCCGAGCAGCTGGGCGCCCGGCTGCACCGCTACACCCCGGTGCGGGAGATCGCCCCCGCGGCGGGCGGCGGCGTGCGGATCGTCACCGACCACGGCACGGACCACGTGGACGCCGCCGTGGTGACCGTGGGCCCCTGGATCAACACACTGCTCCCGGACCTCCCGCGGACCGTCGACGTCCGCCGGGTGATCTGCTCCTGGCACCTGCCCACCCGCCATGACTGGTTCGCGGGCGGGGCCCCACCGTTCGTGCGCAGCACACCCCATGACTGCTTCGGGATTCCGTCGCCCGACGGCATCTCCGTCAAGCTCGGTCTCTCCTTCGCACGCCATCAGCCGGTGCCCGAGCCCGAACGGCTCGACCGTACGGTCCGCCCCGAGGAACTCGGCACCTTCCGCGAGCTCATCCGTGAACTCATGCCCGACCTGAACCCCGACCCCGTCAGGCTGTCGGCCTACATGGAGGGCTACACGGAGTCCGGAAACCCGCTCGTCGGTCATCTCCCCGGCGAGGACGACATCGTCGTCATGGCCGGATTCTCCGGCAGCGGCTTCAAGCTCTCGCCCGCGATGGGCGAGATCGCCGCCGACCTGGCGCTCGACGGCACCACGGACCACCCCGCCGACTTCCTCGCTGCAAAGACTGGAGCACCATCATGAGTAACCCCTCCTTCCGTCCGAAGTACGTCTCGTTCGACTGTTACGGCACATTGATCGAGTGGCCGATGACCCCCATCACGCGTGAGCTCGTCGGCGACCAGATCCCGGCCGAGCAGTGGGACCAGTTCGTGCGCGAGTTCCGCGGCTACCGCTACGACCAGGTCCGCGGCGCGTACTACCCCTACGAGCAGGTGCTCCAGGACTCCTTCGAGCGGGTCTGCCGCAAGTGGGGTGTGCAGGCCGCGCCGGACGCGGGCAAGCGCTTTGCCGACGGCGTGCGCAGCTGGGGTCCGCACGCGGACGTGCCGGAGCCGCTGAAGAAGATGGGCGAGCACTACAAGCTGGTCATCCTGTCCAACGCCGACGACTCCTTCCTGGAGGAGAGCGTGCCCCGGCTCGGCGCGGACTTCCACGCCGTCCTCACCGCCGAGCAGGCCGGCTACTACAAGCCCCGCTACGCCGCGTTCGAGTACATGCTCGACCAGCTGGACGCCTCGCCCGAGGACTTCGTGCACGTCTCCTCGCACACCCGCTACGACCTGATGCCGATGCACGACATGGGCTTCCGCAACCTGGTCCTCCTGGACCGTGGCTGCGACCCGGTGACCCACGGCTACGACTACGTGCCGGTGAAGTCCCTGGACGAGCTCAACCGGATGCTCGGCATCTGACGGGGGCGCGGGAAACGGCGCGGCAAGTCACGAACAACCCGCAGCCGCCGGCAGACAGCAACCCCCCGAGCTCTCAGCGCCCCAACGCCGCCAGTTCCTTCGCGGCCTCCGTCAGGTCCTTCGCCGTATCGATGGCACGCCAATACGACCCCTGAGGGATCGTGAACCCGGCGAGCCGCCGCTCCCGGGCGAGGCGCGGGAACGTCGTCCGCTCATGGTCGCCCCGACGCGGCAACAGCCCCGCGAACTCGGGCGAGAAGACGTACACACCCGCGTTGATCTCGAACGTCGACGGCGGTGCTTCGATGAAGTCGGTGATACGCCCGAAGCCGTCCGTCTGCACCGCGCCCCACGGCAGCCGGGGCCGCGCCAGCGCCAGCGTCGCGATCGCGTCCCGCTCGGCGTGGAAGTCCGCCATGTCCCGCAGCGAGAACCGCGTCCAGATGTCCCCGTTCGTGGCGTACCAGGGCTGGTCCGGGTGGGGAAGATGCGCCGCGGCGTACTTGAGGCCGCCGCCACGGCCGAGCGGCTCCGACTCCACGACCGTGGTGACGGAGACGGGCAGATCGGCCGTCTCCAGCCACTTCTGGAGGACCTCGGCGAGGTGGCCGCAGGAGACGACCACGTCCGTCACGCCCTCCTCGGCGAGCCAGGACAGCTGATGGCCGATGATCGGAGTCCCCGTACCGGGGATCTCGACCATCGGCTTGGGCCGGTCGTCGGTGTACGGACGCAGCCGGGAACCCTGGCCACCGGCCAGAACGACGGCTTGAACGGGGCGGGACGCGGCGTTCGGATCGCTCATGAGCCGAACTGTACGTGGCGTCCCGCCCGGGGCAACGGCGGACGACTCTTGCGGCGTCGGCCGTTACCGACTTCCCACCCTCCTCACCCGGCGCCAGGGCGCTGTGCTCGGCCGCGCTCAGCCGTGCGCGGCGGCGACGCCGGTGGCGAAGGCGGTGTCGCACACCGGTCGTGCGTAGGACTGGGCGCGTGTCGGGCCGTAGACCCGGACGGCGGCCTGGCCGAGGGCTCGGGCGATGGACTTGCAGTGCCGGGCCAGCGACGGACGGCCGTTGACGGCCTGCTGGAGGTGGGTGAGGGCGACGCCCGGGTTCTCCTCCTGGAGTTCGGTCAGCAGCTTGTCGCGCAGGACGTCCTGCGGGGCGCGCTTGGCGGCCCGTGGAGTGCCGACGGAGGCGTCCGCGGCCGTGAGCACCGGGTCGGTGGAGTTCCCCGACCAGTTGACTCGGGTGACCGCGAGGGTCCCGGAGAGCACCAGGACGACGGGCAGGACGAAAGCGAGGGTGCGGCCGATCCGGCGGGCGGGGCCCCGGCCGCGTCGCGTCTGTTGGGTGTTGGAGTGCTTCACGCGTGTGAGGGTAGCGCGGGGTAATGGTTTGTAGACATTTAGTCACCGGTTCGGGGGATGAGAGAGCACTACTTTTTGGGTAAGGCGTTGACGCACACCGCTCGAAACGTCCGGTCTGCCGGGGTATTTGTCGACAACGAGAAGGGCCCCGCAGCATTCTGCGGGGCCCTCTTCGTCAACCTGGGTGAATCACCCGGGGTTGTGCGTTTGGTGACGGGTCAGTCCGACAGGCGCTCGCCGGTCGACGTCGAGAACACGTGGGTCTCGCCGGAGCGGGGCACGACGCGCAGCTGGCTGCCCTTCTCCGGGACGTCACGGCCGCTGACGCGGACGACGAGGTCCTTGGAGTCCTCGCCGACCTTCGCGGTGCCGTAGACGTAGGCGTCGGCGCCGAGCTCCTCGACGACGTTGACGGTGACCGCGAGGCCCAGCTCGGCTTCCGGGCCGGCCACGTCGAAGTGCTCGGGGCGGACGCCGACCGTGACGGTCTTGTCGCTGGTGGCGGAGAGCGCGTCACGCTGCACCGGCACGACCGAGTTGCCGAACTTCACGCCGCCGTCGGTGACCGGCACCTCGACCAGGTTCATGGCCGGGGAGCCGATGAAGCCGGCCACGAAGAGGTTGGCGGGCCTGTCGTACATGTTGCGCGGGGTGTCGATCTGCTGGAGCAGACCGTCCTTGAGGACCGCCACGCGGTCGCCCATCGTCATGGCCTCGACCTGGTCGTGGGTGACGTAGACGGTGGTGATGCCCAGGCGGCGCTGGAGCGAGGCGATCTGCGTACGCGTGGAGACACGGAGCTTGGCGTCCAGGTTGGACAGCGGCTCGTCCATGAGGAACACCTGCGGCTCACGCACGATGGCGCGGCCCATGGCGACACGCTGGCGCTGACCACCGGAGAGCGCCTTCGGCTTGCGGTCCAGGTACTCGGTGAGGTCGAGGATCTTCGCGGCCTCCTCGACCTTCTGCCGGATCTCCGCCTTGTTGACGCCGGCGATCTTGAGCGCGAAGCCCATGTTGTCGGCGACGGTCATGTGCGGGTAGAGCGCGTAGTTCTGGAACACCATGGCGATGTCCCGGTCCTTCGGCGGCAGGTGCGTGACGTCGCGGTCGCCGATGCGGATGGCGCCGGCGTTGACGTCCTCGAGCCCCGCGAGCATGCGGAGCGAGGTGGACTTGCCGCAGCCGGACGGGCCGACGAGGACGAGGAACTCGCCGTCCTCGATGTCGATGTCGAGCGCGTCAACAGCGGGCTTGGTGGAACCCGGGTAGATCCGGGTCGCCTTGTCGAACGAGACTGTGGCCATGGTGACTGAACCCCTTCTACCGGCAGGAACGTGCCGGACGATCCGAGTAGGAAGGCGGTGCCACGACGGAGGTTCCGTTGTGGTGTAGTCCACGCGTGTGAACTGGCTCAGGACGGTACCTGGCGTTCACGTCCCTGTCAGTACCTCCGGGCCTGTGAACTTCGCGGAAATTTTCGAAGGCATGGTTCACGGCTCCCCGTACCGGCCCGCCAGCTCCGCCACCGTCCGGGCGACGGCCCGCCGCAGCTCGGGAGGGCCGAGCACCTCCGCCTCCGCGCCCAGCCGGAGCAGATCACCGACCGCCACGGCCTCCGTCTCGACGGGCAGCTCCACCTCCACCCAGCCGTCGCCGTCCGGCGCCCCCGCGCTCTCCAGGGCCCGCGCACCCGCCGCCCCGAACTGCATCGGCAGCAGCCGCCGCCCCCGCGGCGACAGGCGCACCCGCGCGACGCCCTGCTGCACGGCGGCCTCCATGCGCCGCGACGACTCCTCCCAGTAGGCGGCAAGATCGAACCCGGCCGGACGGTCGAAACCCTCCCCGGTCTCCTCCATCTCCAGCACGCGCGACACCCGGTAGGTCCGGACGGCCTGCTCCGCCAGGGCGACCAGGTACCAGATGCCGCCCTTCAGGACGAGCCCCAGCGGCCGGACCTCCCGGTGCACCTCGCCGCGCCACCGCCGGTAGTGGATCCGCAGCACCCGCTGCTCCCACACGGCCGCCGCGACCGCCTCCAGGCACGGCACCGGATCGGCCTCCCGGAACCACGCCGGCGCGTCCAGGTGGAACCGCTCCTGGACCCGCCGCGCCTGCCCGGCCAGTTCCGCGGGCAGGGCGGCCTGCACCTTCAGCTGGGCACTGGCCAGCACCGCCCCCAGCCCCAGGTCCCGCGCCGGACCGGGCATCCCGGCGAGGAACAGGGACCCGGCCTCGGCGTCGGTCAGACCGGTCAGCCGCGTCCGGTAGCCGTCGACCAGCCGGTAGCCCCCCTCGGGCCCCCGGTCCGCGCACACGGGCACACCGGCCGCGCCCAGCGCCTCGACGTCCCGGTAGACCGTCCGCACCGACACCTCCAGCTCGGCGGCGAGCTCGGGCGCGGTCATGCGCCCGCGGTTCTGGAGCAGCAGGAGCAGGGAGAGGAGCCGGTCGGCGCGCATGGCGGCCATTGTCCGGCGTACGCCGCCGTACCTGACAGGAGATGTCAGGTACGGCGATCAGGCTGGATCCCGGACGCTTCCACGGGCCCGCCCGGGGCCTGAACCACCTGACCGAGAGGACTCTCCATGCCCGGCCCCCGCACCACCACGACCACCGGCCACTTCACCTTCGCCGACTGGCAGGAACGCGTGATCGGCCCCGACGAGGACACGAACCCCCGGCTCGCCCACGCCTCCGTCCGGAACACCTTCAGCGGCGGCATCGAGGCGGCCGGGACGCTCTGCGAGTACACCATCGCCTACGTCACCGCCAAGACCGGCTCCTTCGCCGGCATGGAACTGCTCACCGGCCGCCTCGACGGCCGGGAGGGGAGCTTCGCCGTCGAGGAACGGGGCTGGTTCGGGGAGGACGGAACCGTGCACTGCTCCTTCGAGGTGGTGGAGGGCTCCGGGAGCGGCGAGCTGTCCGGACTGAAGGGGAAGGGCACGTTCACCGCGCGGCACGGGGAGACGGCGGTGGCGTACCGGTTCGAGTACGAGATGGAGTGAGACCGGCCGGGAGACCGGGCGGAGCGGAACTTCGTGGCTCGGGGTAACGGGCTCTGTGTACAGTGGTGCCGCCTTCGCGTACGGCGTTGTAGTACGCGTGCCTCCTTAGCTCAGCTGGCCAGAGCAACGCACTTGTAATGCGTAGGTCGTCGGTTCGAATCCGACAGGGGGCTCTGGTGGGACCCCAGGTTGGATGTGCTTCTGACTTTGGGTTTCGTCGTCAGGGGATACGGCGGCGGCGCCTGGCGCGGGCCGCGCGGCTGTCTTGGGTCTCAGTTGTGGTCTCGGATGCGGGTCTCTGGCCGGGCATGAAGGCGTCTCCCATGCGGCGCATCGCAGCCTTGGCGAGGTGGGACCTGCCCTTCGGGGGCGTGACACCCCGAACCGGTCGGCCAGCGCGGAAGCGCTCGGGAAGGCTTCTTCCACTTCGAGCCCTTCAGCCGTGATGATGCCGGCGATGCGCTGATCGAGCGGACGCCGGTCGATTCGAGTACCCGAACGCACGACGCGCCACCATCCGCACCCGGTGCCGGTTCGGCCACACCTCCTGCCGCAGCACGCCGAATGCGCGGAGGGCGAGCCCGCGTGAGACCTTGTGGTCGCGCATGACCTCAGCCAGGGATGGAAGCTCCGTCATGTCCGGGTCGGCTGCAATCCGGGCCTTCAAAGCGTCCGCAATCATAAGAAAGGGCCCCCGAGGGCTGGCTTGCTGCGACACGTGCTGTCCCTCCCAATTTCTCAGCTCGTCGCCTAGCCCAAGCTTCGACCCCGGGTCGCAGTCGGCGGACCAGGCGCTCGCCGGAGGTGATGCGCAGGGCGAGGATCCGTCCGCCGTGCGACTGCCAGGCCGCTGAGGCTGTGAATCAACTGCTTCGCCAACCTCAAGTTTCCCTCAGTAGATCTACTATCGACGGACTGTCACAGCTGTCACGCTATATATTCCTCTCAGCCCGCCAATCCAGGCGGCAAGGGAGGGGAATCCACTTGCGTAGAGCACCGGTGCGACGCTTACTCGTTTCGGCCACAGTGTTGGCCCTCGGGGCAGTAATGACGGCTACTTCCTATGCGGTTGAGGAGCCGGTTGGTACACCTCCTGAGGAGGTCACGCCAGATCAAATTGTCACCCAGGAGACGAGCAGCACTGCGGTCGAGGGGCCTGTGATGTCGGCCCAAGAGATGGCCGCCGAGAGGGAGCTCAACGCTCTGCCAGAAGTGACGGGCGAGGGTGATGTAGGGACGCAGCGTTGCGACAACCCCTACAAGAAGTGGTACGCGCTTTCGGGTCGGAAGAAGAACTATCACATCCCGTCCTGGTGGAACGGCACCTCATACAAGGATGGGCCGGGTGGGACGATGACGGTCGAGGTCACGAAATCCGGCAAGATCAGCCTTGAGCTGAGCGGGACCATCTCGGCCGAGGCCGGCGTTCTCCTCGCGAAGGCCAAGACGGAGTTTGGCGCCAAGGTGGTTGGCGAGCTCGGAATTGGAACGGGGCACAAGTACACCCAACGCATCAAGAGCGGGTACTACGGGCACATGCGGTACGGCTCCTGGGGTGAGAAGTATAACTGGGTAAAGTACGAAACTAGTGCCAACCGCTGCGGCAAGAAGAAGCTTGGGTCCGGTAGCGTGAAGATGCCGACCAAGGAGGAAGGGTGGCGTTACTGGGAAACTCGGACATGATCTACGGAAATTGGTTCACGCGCCGCGGTGCTACCCTCCTCGTCCCGATCCTTTCTGCTGCCTTCCTCGTTGGATGCAGTGGCGAGTCTGAGGATAACGGCGGGCCGTCAAAGAATCCCAAACCCAGCGCTTCCCCCTCTGCGACAAGTGGCCAGAGGAAGGTTCTCGAGAAGCGGGCGGAAGAGGCGCTAGGGATTGTAGAAATCGACGAACTTGGCGACCTGTTCGTACAGTCGGGATTGGAGCGCGTAAGCGACGGAATCCATCACCGCCCGGTCCTGTCGAGCGGCAAGTCCTACACGCTTGCTGTTGTCTGCTCAGGGGTAGGGGAGGTCCGCCTCACTGTGACCATGAAACGTCCAGAGCGGCAGACCGTGGCATGCGACAGTGTCCCAGTCCGTCAACGTATTACGGATGTCACGGCGCAAATCGAGATCGATGTCGATGGACTTGCGGGATCATCCGGAATCATTGGTTGGCGGATCGATGAACTAGCCAAGTAGGCATCAGGAACGACTGCGCTCCGCATCAGATACTCTGCCGCGGAGCGCAGTTTCCTGCACGGGGGAGAACCGCATATGTGAATCCTGCCGAGGGTATACATGTGACATTTGCGGTGATCCTGGGCCCGTGTTATGCGTAGGCCGTCGATTCGAATCCGACAGGGGCCTCTTCATCGCCCAGGCCGGCCCGCTCCGGACCTCGGCCTTTTCAGGCGGCGGGCGATTTCCAGCTGGTCGGTGTCCAGGGGCCGGCCGTCCTCGATCTCCCACAGGGCGTTCTGGAGGAGGCGGCCGAGGGTCCAGGCGTGGGCGCGGGCGCGGTCCAGGGCGAGGATGTCGGTCATGGCGTCGAAGCGCCAGAGGATGTCGTCGGGGTCGTAGCGGTTGGCGAGGGCCGGCCAGAGTTCGAAGCCGGGGTCGCCTGCCAGGGGCTTGGGGTCGATGGCGAGCCAGGGGGCGCGGTCGGAGGCGAGGACGTTCTCGTCGTGGAGGTCCCAGTGGAGGAGCCGGTCGCCCGGTTCGTCGACGACCTCGCGTACGGCGGCGGCGCAGTCGGCGAACAGGCGGCGGGCCTCGGGGTCGGGGATGCGGTCGAGTGCCCAGGGTGTCTGGTCGAGCATGGCCCGGGCGATGTCGCCGAGGCGCCGCATGCCGGGCGGGGCGGGGAAGGAGGTGAGGTGGGCGAGGAGCTCCGCGATGGTGACGACGGCCTGGTGGGGGTCCGGGACGTAGGACAGCATGCGGGTCTCGTCGAGGCGTTCCAGCAGCATCGTGCCGGTGGGCTCGTCGTGGTCGAGGAGGCGGACGGCCCCGTCGCCGTCCCAGACGCGCAGGGCGACCGGTTCGCCTTCGCTCTCCTCGTCGAGGATCTGGAGTTTGAGGACCGCTGGGGTGCCGTCGCGGCACAGGACCGGGAGGACCAGGGCGGAGACGCCGTGCATGGGTGGTCCGTCGGGTTCCAGTTCCCAGCGGTCGAGGAAGCCGGCCGTCAGGTCCGGCAGCCCGGCGATGAAGGCGCGGCCCGCCTCGCCGTTGAACTTCTCCTGTGATGCCGCCAGTTCCCGGGGGATGTCGATCACCCTTGGCACGGTAGTGGGGGCGGGGCGGGCTGAGCATGCGATTTATCCGGGGCGGGGCGTCACGGTTCCAGGACCACCTTTCCCGTCGTGCCCCGGGTCTCCAGCGCGCGGTGCGCGGCCGCGGCCTGGGCGAGGGGGAAGCGGTGGACGGCCGGGGTGAGCCGGCCGGCGGCGGCCTCGGTGAGGGCGCGCAGTTCGAGGGTGCGGACGGGGTCGGGGCCGCCGGCCTTCTGGAGCATGACCGGGCCGAGGACCTGCTCGGAGACGCCGTCGACGAGGTAGGGCTCGCCGTCGTGGAGGCCCTCGCCGGACCAGCCGAAGACGATGTGCTTCCCGCCGGGGCCGAGCAGGGCGACGGCCTCGCGGGCCGCGTCGCCGCCGACGCCGTCGAAGACGACGGTGGCGGTCCGGCCGCCGAGGTGGGCGCGGACCTTCGCCGGCCAGCCGGGGTCCGTGTAGTCGACGGCGAGATCGGCGCCGTTGGCCTGGACGCGGGCGACCTTCTCCGGCCCGCCCGCGAGGCCGACGACGGTGGCTCCGGCGTTCTTGGCGTACTGCACGAGGAGGGTGCCGATGCCGCCCGCGGCGGCGGGGACGACGGCGACCGAGTCGGGGCCGAGGTCGGCGAACTGGAGGATCCCCATCGTCGTACGGCCCGTGCCGATCATAGCGACGGCCTCGGCGAAGTCGAGGTTCTCCGGGATCTCGTGCAGCCGTTCGACTGCGGTGACGGCCAGCTCGGCGTAGCCTCCGGGGGCGAAGCCGAGGTGGGCGACGACCCGCTTGCCGAGCCACAGGCCGGCGACGCCCTCGCCCAGGGACTCGACGACCCCGGCGACCTCGCGGCCGGGGATGGTGGGCAGGGGCGTCGGCTCGGGCGCGGGCCCCTGCATGCCCTCGCGCAGGGCCGTGTCCAGGAGGTGGACGCCCGCCGCCCGGACGGCGACACGGACCTGGCCGGGGCCCGGGCGGGGGTCCTCGACCTGCTCGTAGGTGAGGTTCTCGGCCGGGCCGAAGGCGTGCAGGCGGATGGCGTGCATATGGGGCTCCTCGCGGGGTCATGGGCTGCGCGGTGTCGTGGGCTGTGCGGTGTCTCGTGGTCCGCGCGTTGCCGTGGTCTGCGCCCCAGCTTTCAACCTCAAGCTTGCTTGAGGTCAAGCTCCCGTCGGCCGAGGGCCAGGGACACCGCCGTCAGGGCGCTGTTGAAGGAGACCTCCGACAGCACGCCGGGGGCCGCCACCTGGTCGCCGGCGAGGTAGACACCGTCGCCCCGGTCCACGGCCGGCCGGTCGCGCCAGCTGGTGCCGGGCAGGTCGACCGCGCCCGTACGGCCGTGCGCCACGGCCTCGCGCCGCCAGGTGACGCGCTCGCGCCAGCCCGGGAAGCCCAGGTCGAGCAGCTGCTCGGCGCGGGCGGTGCCGTCGGCCTTGGACTCGTGCGGGGCGATGGGGATCTGGCCCTGGATCAACTGCTCCCCAGCGGGGGCGAGGCTGCGGTCCTGGGCGGTGAACCGTTCCAGCCAGCCGGGCGCGTCGAGGTCGGAGACCGCGAAGGCGTCCCCGCGCCGGGTGCGCACGGCGAGGTCGACGAGGACGGTACGGCCGCTCGGCCAGCTCAGCGAGTCGTCGCCGAGCAGCCGCCGGGCGGCGTCGAGGGAGGTGGCGACGACGACCGGTGTGTCGGTGGGGAGCGTGTCGATGCGTGACAGGGTCTCCATCCGCACGCCCAGGTTCCAGGCGCGGGCGGCCATGCGGTCGATGAGGCTCGCCCAGCCGCCGCGCGGGTAGTGCGCCTCGGGCGGCAGCTTGGTGGCGCGGCGCAGGCGCTCCTGCACGAACGCGGCCGACAGGGATCCAGGGTCGTGGTGGAAGAGGGCGACGGCGGAGTAGTGCGCGGCGGCCCGGGCCCCCTCCTCGCCCGCGATGGCGGTCGCCCAGGTGAGGAAGTCGACGTCCATGGGCGCCTGTTCGGCGGTCCGGCGCAGCAGCTTCAGCATCGGGAAGGGCGGGGTGCGGCGCAGCACGCCGTGGTGCCGCAGCCGCAGCCGGGCCGCCTCCAGGGGCGGGATCGGGGCGAGCGGGCCGATGAGGTCGCGCTGCCGGAGCCAGGCCCAGTGCGGGCCGCCGTTGTAGAGGGCATGCGGGCCCTCGTTCGTGCGGTAGGGGCCCTCGGTGGTGCGGGCCCGGCCGCCGAGCGTGTGGTGGGCCTCGTGGACGGTGACCTTGGCGCCGGCCTCGGCAGCGGTGATGGCCGCGGTCAGTCCGGCGAAGCCGCCGCCGATCACGGTGATGCGGTGCATGGCTGGGGGTCTCCCTGCGGTCGTCGTGGTGGCCTTCTGGGAGTACGACCGGTCGGGGGCGCCGGAATGTGACATCGAGGGTGTTTGTGCAGGTCAAGGCCTGTTGTCAGTGGTGGGGTGCAGCATGGGGGCATGGCGAGGAGAGCGGCGGGCGGTACGGGAGTGAAGGGCGCGCGGCGACCGGAGGTGCGGCTGCCCGCGCTGGAGCCGTACGAGGGCGGGGGGCTGGAGCCGGACGGGGACTACGACGGGCTGGAGTTCCGGGACGCGGACCTCACCGGGCAGGACGGGTCGGGCGCCCGCTTCATGGACTGCGCGCTGACGGGCTGCGCGCTGGACGAGACCCGGCTGCGGCACGCCCGGGTCCTCGATGCGACCCTCAGCGGCGTCCGGGGCGTCGGCACGGACCTCGCCGAGGCGACCCTGCGGGACGTGGAGCTGACCGACGCCCGCCTCGGCGGACCGCAGCTGCACGGGGCGGTGCTGGAGCGGGTGCTGATCCGCGGCGGCAAGATCGACTATCTGAACCTGCGCACGGCCCGGCTCAGAGACGTCGTCTTCGAGGGCTGCGTCCTCGTCGAGCCGGACTTCGGCGGCGCCCGCCTGGAGCGGGTGGAGTTCGTGGACTGCGCGCTGAAGGGCGCCGACCTGCACGCGGCGACCCTCGTGGACGTCGACCTGCGCGGGGCCGCGTCGCTGGAGATCAGCCGGGGTCTGGACCGGCTTTCGGGGGCGGTGATCAGTACGGCGCAGCTGCTGGACCTGGCGCCGGTGCTGGCGGCGCAGTGGGGGATCAGGGTGGAGGGGTGAGCGTGAGCGGGTTTCACCCTCCGTACCAGCCTCCCGTCCCCGCCTCCTCCGGGCAGTCGTAGGACTGGTGCAGTGCGATGAGGGCGTTGATCAGACGCGGGTCCAGGTCCTGGCTCAGCAGCCGGTAGTCCTCGGCCACCGCGCGGAAGACGAGGTGGGCGCGGCGTGCGGGGTCGCGCCAGATGATGCGCCGCGGCGGGCGGAAGCCGTCGTCGGCCTCCGCCATGAGGACCCAGAGGAGGAACAGCAGATAGACCGGCAGGCCGAAGGGCCACCACAGCACCCACCACACCAGTCGGCCCTGGTAGCCCTGGAGGACGGGTCCGGCGACGGGCTCGACGGTCCAGCGTCTGCGGCCCCAGCGGAAGGCGCGGCGGCGCCGCAGCGTGATCCGCCCGAGCGGCGCACCGTAGGGATCAAGGACGTGGTACACCGCCGGGCGCCCGCTCAGCCGTGAACCCAGGGCCTGCTCCGTGACCACGCGGGCGACCGGCGCTCCGTCCTCGGCGCGCAGGTGGAAGGCCCGCAGGGAGCGGAGCCGGTCCGGCGCGGGGCTGTCGGGGTCCCGGCAGAGCCGGGCGGAGGTGCCCTGGCCCGGTCCGCCGTCGCCCACGAGGGCCGGTGGATGCACCCGGTAGTCCAGCCGGTAGGTCACACGCCCCTGCGCCATGCTCCTGCTTCTCCCCGTGTCAGGTATCGATCACGGGTGATGGTGTCACCGTGCCGTCGACGCTCGTTACGGGACCCTGGGGAACCGGGCCTGGAGGGTCCAGATCGCCGGGTTCTCCGCGAGGTCGTCGTGCAGGTCGGTCAGGTCGGCGATCAGGTCGTGCAGGAAGTCCCGGGCCTCGCGGCGCAGTTCGGCGTGGGAGACGGTGAGCGGGGGCTCCTCCGCGCGCATCCAGTCGGCCTCGATGTCCACCCACCCGAAGCGGCGCTCGAAGAGCATCCGGTCGGTCGACTCGGTGAAGTCCAGCTCCGCCCGCTGCGGCCGGGACGCCCGGGAGCCCGCCGGGTCGCGGTCGATGCGCTCCACGATGTCGCACAGCGCCCACGCGAAGTCGAGCACCGGCACCCATCCCCAGGCTGTGGACACCTCGTGGTCGGTCCTGGTGTCCGCCAGGTAGACGTCACCGCAGAACAGGTCGTGCCGCAGGGCGCGGACGTCCGCGCGGCGGTAGTCGGTCTGGGGCGGGTCCGGGAAGCGGTTGGAGAGGGCGTAGCCGATGTCGAGCACGGAGGTGATGGTGTCACGCGATCGTAGGATCGCGAGCGTGGCCCGATCTGTACGTCTCGTCCCCGCCCTGCTCGCCCCCGTCCTCACCCTCACCGCGTGCGGCGGCGGAGTGCACGGCACCCCGGGCGGCTCGGGCGTACGCGACCCGTACTTCCCGAAGGCGGGCAACGGCGGCTACGACGTCAGCCACTACGGCCTGCGCCTCGCCTACGACCCGGACGCCCACCGCCTCACCGGCACGGCCACCCTCACCGCACGGGCCACGCAGGACCTCTCCGCCTTCAACCTCGACCTGCTCGGCATGGAGGTCGAGAAGGTCACCGTCGGCGGTGAGACCGCCCGCTGGAACCGCGCCGGGCAGGAGCTCACCGTCCGGCCGCACGGCGACATCGACCGGGACGACACGTTCCGCGTGACCGTCCGCTACTCCGGCGCCCCCGAGACCGTCACCGACCCGGACGGCTCCCGGGAGGGCTGGCTGCGCACCTCGGACGGGGTGCTCGCGCTCGGCGAGCCGACCGGGTCGATGACGTGGTTCCCCGGCAACCACCACCCCTCCGACAAGGCGGCGTACGACCTGACGGTGAGCGTGCCGCGGGGGCTGCGGGCGGTGTCCAACGGGGAGTTGCGGAGCGAGACGACCGCGAGGAGCCGTACGACGTTCGTGTGGCGCACCGGCGAGCCGATGGCGAGCTACCTCGCCACGCTCGCGATCGGCCGCTTCGACATCAGCCGTTCCAGAGCCGGGGGCGGACTGCCCGTGTACACGGCCGTCGACCCGGTGGAGGCGGCGGCGAGCCGGCCGGTGCTGGAGCGGATCCCCGAGGTGCTGCGCTGGGCGGAGCGGCGGTTCGGGCCGTACCCCTTCTCCTCCACCGGCGCGATCGTCGACCGCGCTGCCGACCTCGGCTACGCCCTGGAGACCCAGAACCGCCCCGTCTTCCCCGGCGCCCCCGGCATGACCCTCCTCGTCCACGAACTCGCCCACCAGTGGTACGGCGACTCCGTCTCGCCGAAGAGCTGGCGGGACATGTGGCTCAACGAGGGCTTCGCGACGTACGCGGAGTGGCTGTGGGAGGAGGACCACGGCGGCCGGAGCGCGCGGGAGACGTTCGACGCGCTGTACTCGGGGGACTACTTCGCCACCGAGGAGGCCGGCGAGGCCGTCTGGGCGTTCCCGCCGGCGGAGCCGCCGAGCGCCGCGCGGATCTCGGAGCCGCCGGTGTACTGGCGGGGCGCGATGGTGCTGGAGAAGGTCCGACAGGCCGTCGGCGACGAAGCGTTCTGGCGGATCCTGAAGGGCTGGGCGGCCGAGTACCGGCACGGGAACGCCGACACGGCCGACTTCACGGCGTACGTCGAGGAACAGGCGCCCGGCGTGGACTTCGAGGCGGTCTGGGAGGACTGGCTGTACGGGGAGGGCAAGCCTGAGCGGGCCTGAGCCCCCTACGGCGTGACCAGTTCCTTACGGCGTGACCAGTTCCTTGCGCAGCACCGCGCACGGGCGGTCCAGCCGGAGGTCCCGGCGGTCGTCGATGATCTCGTAGCCGAGGGCGGTCCAGAAGGCGAGGGCCTTGGGGTTGTTCGCCAGGACGGCGAGGCGTACGGCCGTGCGGCCGGAGTCGCGGAGGCGGTCCTCCACGAGGCCGGCCAGGCGGCGGCCGTGGCCCTGGCCGTGCAGGCTCGCGTCCACCATCAGCAGGCCGATCCAGGGGTCCGGGTCGGCGGGGTCGGGGTGGTGGGCGAGGGTGACGGCGATACCGATGAGCCGGCCGAAGCTGCGGGCGAGCAGGATGTCGGTGCCGGGCTGCTCCCACTCCTCGGCCAGGGCGGCCGCGACCTGCTCGGGGCGGATGTCCTTCGGGTCGGGGAAGTCGCCGCTGAGGGTGTGGAACTCGTGGTTGGAGGCGTAGAGGGCGGTCAGCTCCGCGAGGAGGGAGTCCCCCAGGGGGGCCGGGGGCAGGGGGTCGAGGATCACGTGGGAAACGTATCCCGGGTGGGGAGTGTTTCGACGCGCCGTAGGGGCTCGGGTGCTGCGTCCGGTGCGGGCTGGTTGTGGCTTGTCGCGCCCACGCGGCGGAGCCGCAGGTCGATACAGCCCCGCGCTCCTGACGAGGAGTCCCCCGGGCCGGTGGTCCGGCCCGGGGGACTCCTCACAACGCTCAGGTGTCCGTCAGACGTTCACGCCGAAGTCCTGGGCGATGCCGACCAGGCCCGAGGCGTAGCCCTGGCCGACCGCGCGGAACTTCCACTCGGCGCCGTTGCGGTACAGCTCGCCGAAGACCATGGCCGTCTCCGTGGCCGCGTCCTCCGACAGGTCGTAGCGGGCGATCTCGGCGCCGCCGGCCTGGTTGACGATGCGGATGTAGGCGTTGCGGACCTGGCCGAAGTTCTGCGAGCGGTTCTCGGCGTCGTAGATCGAGACCGGGAAGACGATCTTGTCGATGTCGGCCGGGAGGGCGGCGAGGTTGACCTTGATCGCCTCGTCGTCGCCGGCGCCCTCACCCGTGCGGTTGTCGCCCGTGTGGACGATCGTGTTGTCCGGCGTCTGCTTGTTGTTGAAGAAGACGAAGTGGGCGTCCGAGTAGACCTTGCCCTGCGTGTTGACCGCGATCGCGGAGGCGTCGAGGTCGAAGTCCGTGCCGGTGGTGGTGCGGACGTCCCAGCCGAGGCCCACGGTGACGTCGGTCAGGCCCGGAGCCTCCTTGGTGAGCGAGACGTTGCCACCCTTGGACAGGCTTACAGCCATTGTTGGGAGTCCCTTCCCTCGTTTGTGCGGCAAAGAAGCTGCGGCACCGAAGCTACAGCTACCCCCATGAACGTGGAGAGGGGTACACGAGGTTCCAGGTCCTTTACTTTCTTTACCCGCGGATATTCGGATGACGTGGACGGGACAGGAGCGGGAACATGGACGGCATGTCTGGTCCCCACGTCATCCGCGGCTCCGTCGCCCTGCCCGAGGCCGAGCTCATGTGGCGTTTCTCGCGGTCGTCGGGGCCGGGCGGGCAGCACGTCAACACCAGCGACTCGAAGGTCGAGCTGAGTTTCGACCTGGCGCGGACCGAGGCGCTGCCCGAGGTGTGGAAGCGGCGGGCGCTGGAGCGGCTGGCCGGGCGCCTGGTCGACGGGGTCGTCACCGTACGGTCCTCCGAGCACCGCTCCCAGTGGCGCAACCGCGAGGCCGCCGCCGTACGCCTCGCCGCGCTCCTGGCCGAGGCCACCGCACCCCCGCCCAAGCCCCGCAAACCGACCCGCATCCCGCGCGGCATCAACGAACGCCGGCTGCGCGAGAAGAAGCAGCGCTCGGAGACGAAGCGGGGGCGCTCCCCGCAGAACTGGAACTGAGCCGGGGGTCCGGCTCAGGCCAGGTCCAGCACCCCGACCGTCTGATCCCCGCTGGTCTCCCCGTTCGGGCGGAAGCCGAGCCCCAGGTAGAAGCCCTCGGGTCCGTCCGGGCCCGGGTGCCAGGAGACGTAGAGCTGCTCGGTGCCGCGCCGGCGCAGTTCCTCCGCGACCGACTCGACGGCGAAACGGCCGTACCCCATGCCCTGCTCCCCGGCCGCGATGTTCAGCCGCCACAGGCCCGAGCGGCGCACGCTGCCGTCCTCGTACCAGTCGATGTCGAGGAAGGCCATGAGGAAGCCGACCGGGCGGTCGCCGTCGACGATCAGGCGGGGCCAGGCGACACCGGGATGGACGTACGCCTCCGCGAGGGACTTCACCACCGGGGCGACCGCGTGCTCCTGGGCGGGATGGACGCGGATGCCGAGGGCGGCGTCCAGGTTCGCCGGGGTGATCTCTTCCAGTCGCGGGCCGGTCGTCGTCATGCGCGCACCCTAGGCGGGCGGCTCACCCCCCGGCCAATGGTTTCTGCAGCCCAGGGTCTCTTCAGCCCAAGCGCCGGTAGCGGCCCCGGAAGTACGTCAGCGGGCCGCCCTCCGCGCTCGGTACGCCGGCCGTCAGGACCCGGCCGATCACCAGGGTGTGGTCGCCGGCCCGTACGCGCTGCTCGGTGCGGCACTCCAGGACGGCCAGGGCGCCGCCCACCAGGGGCGCGTTCGTGTACGCGCCGCGGGTGTAGGGGATGTCGGCGAACAGCAGGCGGTCGCTGAGGCGGCCCTTCATGGCGAAACGGCCCGCGATGTGCCGCTGGCTCTCGGAGAGGACCGAGACCGCCCACAGGTCCTGTTCCTCCAGCAGCTCGTCCATGCGGGAACCGTCGCGCAGGCTGACGAGCACCAGCGGCGGGTCCAGGGAGACCGACATGAAGGCCGTGGCCGTCATGCCCACGTCCTCGCTGCCCGGCGCGCCGGGGTCGTCCGGGTCGAGCGGCGGCTCCTGCGCGGTCACCAGGACCACGCCCGAGGCCAGCCGGGACATGGCGGCGCGGAACTCGTCGTTGCTCACCCCCTCAGCATGCCCGGAGGCGGGCCTCGGAATGATCGGGGACGTGGCAGGGGGAGTGTTCGGCACACCGGAAACGCTAATCTCCGTCCCGCCCGCCCCGCATCGGGCTCCCGCCCGATCACGGTCCTAGGACTCCCGACGGACTCCCCGACAGACTGCCCAATGGGCTCCCGACGGACACCCGGGAAATAGATGTGCGCAACCTGACAAACTTTGCGTTCGGTAGACGCACGTGAAGAACGCAGAAACTCCACTCAATTGTTCAGGTTTGCCTGTGACTTGAGTCACAAGAGGCAGGAATTGTTGACCCTGTGTACCGAGTGGGCAGCGCGCTGTGATTCAGTGGCGGGGAAGCTGCCAGGACGATACGCCGATGAGAACCCTTGATTCGCTGCGAGGTACTCGGGGGGAGGGCGAGCATGGAGACCGAGTCGGAGCCCTACGTCCGTCTTGCGTCCCTGCGACAACTGCACCAGGTCATGGCCGACATGAACACGGCCCGCAGCCTGGCGGACACCCTGCAGACCGTCGCGGAGGGCGTGGTCGCCGCCCTCGGGTACGAGCTGGCGTGCGTGAACCTCGTACGGCCGGACGGCGACCTCGTCGTCGCCGCCTTCGCCGGGAACCCGGCGGCCGAAGCCCTCATCACCGGCCGCGTCGGCTCGCGCGAGTCCTGGGAGCGCCGCCTCGGCATGGGCGAGCACTGGGGCGACCTGGTGTTCATACCGCACACCGAGGGCTGGGTCCTCGACGACGACGACGTCCCGCAGTGGTACACCGACGGCCCCGCCCCCCGCTTCGAGAACGAGTGGCACCCGGCCGACCGGCTCTTCGCGCCCATGTACGCGCCGGGCCCGCAGGGCAACGCGGCGTGCGGCGAGCTGATCGGCGTGCTCTCCGTGGACCGGCCGCGCAACGGCCGCCGGCCCGGCGCCTGGGGCCGCGAGGCGCTCCAGATGTACGCCTTCCAGGCCGCCATCGCGATCAGCAACGCCCGGCTGCGCGCCAACATGCAGCGCGCCCTCGTCCGGCTGGAGCGCGAGCAGCAGGCCCTGCGGGCGAGCGAGGAAAGCTTCAGGCAGGCCTTCGAGTACGCCCCGTCCGGCATGGCCATCGCGGAGATGGGCGGCGACCAGCACGGCCGGATCCTGCGCACGAACGACGCCCTGTGCCGGCTGCTGGGCCGCCCCGCGTCCGCGATGCGCCGCTACTCGTTCTCCGACCTGGTCCACCCCGAGGACATAGGCACGCTCCTGCGCACCTCCGCCGAGGGCGGCCGCGCCGAGCTCCGCCTCGGCCGCCGGGACGGCACGTACGTGTGGGTCAGCCTGCGCAACAGCGTGGTCGCCGACGCCGCCGACGGCCCGCGCTTCCTCCTCACCCACGTCGAGGACATCGAGGAGCGCAAGCGCCGCGAGCTCCAGCTCGCCCACCGCGCCTCGCACGACTCGCTGACCGGCCTGCCGAACTCCGCGGAGCTGCGTTCCCGGCTGTCCGCGCGGCTGTGCCAGCGGGCCACGCCGCCGGCCGCCGCCGTCGAGTCCCACGACGCCGCCTACGGGCACGCCTTCGACGTCGTCGGGCCCGGCTTCGACTTCCGGCAGAGCGCCGAGCCGTACGACGCCTACGACCACCATGTGCACACCGTCGCCCCGGACGGCGACCACGACGACGGCACCAAGGGCCTCGCCGTGCTCTTCTGCGACCTCGACGGCTTCAAGTCGATCAACGACCGGTTCGGGCACAACGCGGGTGACGCGGTGCTCATCGAGGTCGCCCGGCGGCTGAGCAACGGCGTCCGCGACGGCGACACGGTCGCCCGGCTCGGGGGTGACGAATTCGTCATCCTCGCCGACGGGCTCGGCCGCGCCGACGCCCAGGACCTCGCGGTCCGCCTCCGCAACGAGATCATCCAGCCCATCCGCGCCGAGGGGCGGGCCGTCCGGGTGGGCGCCAGCTTCGGCATCGGATGGGCACACTGTGGAATGACGGCGGACGAAGTGTTGAAATCCGCTGACGAGCGGATGTACGTCGAGAAACGATCTCGTCCCAAACAACACAGACGCGCGGGGTGAACCCCAGGTCAGCGAGTTGATGCGGTCTGAGTCACCCGTTTGGGTCACTGGGAGCGGGTAGGCTCGCCCTCTCACGACCCGTACCGCATCGCACCGCACCTGACTGAGGAGACCAAGGGATGACGCCCGGCAACAACGGCGCGAGCACGCCCGAGGACGACGACCCGTTCGGCTATCTCTACGCCGACGGGCAGGCCAACGGGGCCCAGCCGCCGTCCGGGGGCTACGGCTACCCGAACTCGGTCAACCGGGTGCGGGCGGTCGGCACACGCCAGTACGGCCAGCAGCCGCAGCACGCGCAGGCGGCGCCCTACGGCCAGGTCCCGCAGCAGCAGGGCGGCTACGGCCAGCCGAACGCGCACTACGCGGCACCGGAGACGCTGCCCGGCGGTGCTCCCACGACGCAGACGGCGATGGCGTCCGGCGGCCATGGCGGCCGGGGCGGTCGCGGGCCCAACACCAAGGGCCTGCTGATCGGCGCGATCGCGGTGGTCGCCGCGGTCGTGATCGGCATCGGCGTGGCCATGCTGGGCGGGGACAAGGACAAGGGCGACTCGGGCAACGAGGCGAACACGCCCCCGTCCCAGTCCCAGGACGCGAAGCCGAGCCCGTCGAGCAGCGAGAGCGGCGCGGCCCAGCAGGAGCTTCCGAAGATCGACGCGAAGGCCCTGCGGCTCAGCCCCGGTGTGACGACGGCGTCGGACATCAAGGGCGCGCAGGCCGACGGCGGCGTCTATGTGACGGGCTTCAACCAGGTCGGCGCCAAGGTCACGTGGACGGTGGACGGCATCGAGAAGGCCGGCACCTACCGGCTCTACGTGCGCTACGGCATCCCGGGCGTCGACGCCAACGCGACGCTGGTGGTCAACGGCGAGGCCCAGTCCCGGCCCGTGAACATGAAGAACTTCGGCAACACGCCGAAGGGCGACTGGGAAAAGGGCTGGAAGGAAACCTGGTCCAACGTCACCCTGACCAAGGGCACCAACACGATCGAGCTCGCCTGCAACCAGGGCAACCAGTGCGACGCGGTGCTCGACCAGCTCTGGCTGCAGCAGTGAGCGCTCCGCTCACGCGGCGCTGACCTCCCCAGAAACCGCCACCCTCCCCAGCAGCTCCTCGTAGACCCCCCGGTCGAACTCCCCGGCCACCGGCGCCTGCACCGTCGCCGCCGAGAGGGCCGTCGCCCGGGTGAGGCGGTCCGGCCAGGGCAAATGGTCGACCAAGCCCGACAGCAGACCCGCGACCGCCGAGTCGCCGGCGCCTGTCGGGTTGCCTCGTATCGAGGTGGGTGGGGTGGCTCGCCAGCGGCCCTCTCGGGTGGCGGCGAGGAGGCCCTCGGGGCCGAGGGACGCGACGACCGCGGCGGCGCCTCGGCGGCGGGCGTCCTGGGTGGCGCGCAGCGGCTCGTGGGAGCCGGTCAGCTCCGCCAGTTCGTCCGCGTTCGGCTTGATGATGTCGGGGCGGGCCGCGACGCCCCGGCGCAGCGCCTCGCCGCTGGTGTCGAGGAGGACGGGGACGCCGGCGGCTCGTGCCGTGCGGACCAGGCCCGCGTACGCGCCCACCGGCAGGCCCGGCGGCAGGCTGCCGCACAGGGCCACCGCCGAGGCCGCGGGAAGCAGGTCCTCGTACGCCTCCTGGAAGGCCGACCACTCGGCAGGTGTGATCGTCGGGCCGGGTTCGTTCAGCTGGGTCGTGTCGCCCGTCCGATCGTCGACCACGGCGATGGTGCGGCGGGTCGCGCCCGTGACCGGGACGAGGGCGTCCACCACGCCCGGCACCGCCGCGAGCTTCTCCCGCACGACCCGGCCCGTCGCCCCGCCCGTGAAACCGGTCACCGTCACCTCGTGCCCGAGCGCCGCCAGCACCCGGGCCACGTTGACGCCCTTGCCGCCGGGGCGTTCCGTCACCTCGGAGACGCGGTGGGAGGCGTGCGGCCTGAGGGACCGTACGCGGTAGGTGATGTCGAGAGCGGTGTTCAGCGTGACGGTGAGGATCACCTGGGCCGACCTCCCCCGAGAACGCGCTTGCTGCCGTGACGTCCGGAAGCTCCTGCCGTGAGTCCCCGGAAACCCGATCATGCCAAAGAGACGGCGGTCGGCCCAGTCCTGGAGTCGGCCACCGTCTCCCGACTGCGGGAGGGATCAGCCCAGTTGGGGACCGACCACCCATTCGCCCCGGCGCATCACGCCCTTGAGCTCGAACGCGGAGTCCAGGAGCACCAGGTCGGCGGATTTCCCGGGCTCCAATGAGCCGATCGTGTCGTCCATGCCGAGCAGCCGGGCCGGGGTGGCCGAGAGGGCCGTCACCGCGTCCTCGACGGACAGGCCGTCGACCGTGACCGCCCGCCGGAAGGCCCGGTCCAGGGTGAGGGTCGAGCCGGCGATCGTGCCGTCCGTGACCAGACGGGCGACGCCGTCCGCGACCTCCACCTCCAGCGGGCCGAGCCAGTAGCGTCCGTCGCCGAAACCGGCCGCGTCCATCGCGTCCGTGATGAACGCCACCCGGTGTGCGCCCGCGTGGTGGAACGCCAGCTGGAGCGCGGCCGGGTGCAGGTGCGTGCCGTCGTTGATGAGCTCGACCGTGATCCGGTCGTCCTCCAGGAGGGCCGTGATCGGGCCGGGGGAGCGGTGGCTGAGCGGCGGCATCGCGTTGAAGAGGTGGGTGGCGACCGTGACGCCCGCGTCGATGGCCTCGACCGTCTGCTCGTACGTCGCGTCCGTGTGGCCGATCGCGGCTATCACGCCGTGTTCGGCCAGGAGGCGTACGGAGTCGAGGCCGCCGTGCCGTTCGGTGGCCAGCGTGACCATCGCCGCCCTGCCCCGGGCCGCGTCGATCAGCTTGCGGACCTCGGCCGGGTCCGGGTCGCGCAGCAGGTCCTCGGCGTGGGCGCCCTTGCGGCAGGGGGAGATGAACGGGCCCTCGAAGTGGATGCCGGCGATCTCGCCCTGCTCGGCGAGTTCGCTGAGCAGGCCGGCGCGCCGGGTGAGGAAGTCCATGTCGCCGGTGACGGTGGAGGCGACCAGGGTGGTCGTGCCGTGCAGGCGGTGGGTGTGGATGCCGCGCAGTACGTCTTCGACCGACCCCGAGGTGAAGGAGGCTCCGCCTCCGCCGTGGTTGTGGAGGTCTACGAAGCCGGGGATCACGTAGTGGTCTGTTACGTCGATGATCTGGGCGTTTTGCGGGGCGGTGGCGGTGATGCGGGTGCCGTCGATGATCAACCGGCCGTTGTGGACGGTTCCTGTGGGGAGGACCACGGTTGCGCCGGTGAGGACCGTGGGGTGTTCGGCCGTTGCGGGGTGCGGGTGGTGTGGGGCTGGTCGCGCAGTTCCCCGCGCCCCTGGGGGCGTTGCCATCAGGTGGTTACCTCCGAACGGTCGGTCGACAGCAGAAGATCCCAGGCGAGCAGGCCCGCCCCCAGACAACCGGCACCGTCTCCCAGCGCCGCGGGGACGATCGACGGCTGCTTCTGGAAGGTGATGCGGCTGCGGATCGCTTCCCGCAGGGGTGTGAAGAGGGTTTCCCCCGCCTCCGCCAGTCCGCCGCCGATGATCAGGGTGCGGGGGTCCAGCAGGGTGAGGGCGGTGACCAGGCCGTCGGCCAAGGCGTCCACCGCCTCCTGCCAGACCGCCCGGGCCCTCGGGTCGCCGGAGTCCACCGCCTTGGCGCAGTCCGCCGCGTCCGTGCCTGGGGCGCCGGAGGCCGTTGCCCAGGCCTCGCTCACGGCCGCCGCCGAGGCGAAGCGCTCCAGGCAGCCGCGCTGGCCGCAGGGGCAGGGGGTGCCGCCGGGGCGTACGACGATGTGGCCGATCTCGCCCGCGAAGCCGTGCGCGCCCGCCTCCACCCGGCCGTCCACGCCGATGGCGCCCGCGATGCCGGTGCCCAGCGCCACGAACAGGAACCGGTCGGCGCCCCGGCCCGCGCCGACCCGGCCCTCGGCGAGGCCGCCGGTGCGCACGTCGTGGCCGAGGGCGACGGGGACGCCCAGCCGCTCCACGAGGAGGTCGCGCAGCGGGACGTCGCGCCAGCCGAGGTTCGCCGCGTAGGCGGCGACGCCGCGCGCCTCGTCGACGATGCCGGGGACGGCCACCCCGGCGGCGACGGCGGGCGTGCCGAAGTGCTCGGCGCCGTACGCGCGCAGCTCGGCGGCGAAGTCGAGGATGCCCGCGACCACGGCGTCCGGGCCCTGCGCGCGGCCGGTGGCCCGGCGGGCCCGGTGCAGGACCTCGCCCTCCGGCCCGGCCAGGGCGGCCTTCATTCCGGTGCCGCCCACGTCGAGGGCGATGACATGTCTCACGGGGAACAGTGTGACCCGGGGACCCGCGAGAGGTCTAGTCCACTTACGTGGTGTAGACCTTGGTCCGCATATCGAAAAGTTTCAGTGGCGGCGACGCCAGGGTTGGGGAAGAACAGCGGTGCAGCGGCGGCGGATGGCAGAAACGATCGCGGTGGTGTCCGCACTGGGCATGACGGCGGTCCTCGGCGGCTGCGGAATCACGGGCGGCTCGGCCGACGTGACCCTGGAACTGGTCGCCGCCGACTACGGCGACAGTGCGGCCAACAGCTCCCGGAAGTACTGGGACAAGCTCGTCGAGGAGTACGAGGCCGACCACCCCGGAGTCCGGATCGACGTCAGCGTCTACTCCTGGAACGACGTCGACCGCAAGGTCAGGGAGATGGTCGCCGCCGGTGACCCGCCGGACATGGCGCAGATGGGCGCGTACGCCGACTACGTGGCCCAGAACCAGCTCTACAAGGCCGACGACCTGCTCTCCATACCCGTGCAGGCCGACTTCGTCGGGCAGCTGGCCTCCGCCGGCCAGGTGAAGGGCGTGCAGTACGGCATGCCGTTCGCCTCCTCCACGCGGGTGCTCTTCTACAACAAGGCCCTCTTCGACAAGGCCGGCATCACCCCGCCCGAGACCTGGGACGAGCTGGCCGACGCCGCCGAGGCGCTCAAGGGCGAGGGCGTGAAGTACCCCTACGCCCTACCCCTCGGCCCGGAGGAGGCGCAGGCCGAGACCATGCAGTGGATGCTCAGCGGCGGGGGCGGCTACACCGACAGCGTCGACAGCTACGGCATCGACTCCCCGGAGAACATCGACACCTTCTCCTGGCTGAAGAACGAACTGGTCGGCAAGGACCTGACCGGGCCCGTCCCGCCGGGCGAGCTCAACCGGGCCGACGCGTTCGCCGCCTTCGCGAAGGGCGAGGTCGGCATGGTCAACGGCCACCCCTCCCTGATGAAGATCGCCGCCAAGAAGGGCGTCGAGTACGGCATGGTGCCCATGCCCGGCCAGGAGGGCACGAGCAAGGCCACGCTCGGTGTCGCCGACTGGATGACGGCCTTCCGGAAGAACGGCAACCGCGACCAGGTCGGCGACTTCCTCGACTTCGTCTACAGCGAGAAGAACGTGCTGGCCTTCTCCCGCGAGTACGACCTGCTGCCGGTCACCACCTCCGCGTCCGCGACCATGGCCGCCTCCGACCGGGACCGGCACCTCAGGCCGTTCCTGGAGGAGCTGCCGGCCTCCGAGCTCTACCCGGTCGGCAAGACCTCCTGGGCCGACGTCAGCGCCCAGGTCAAGCAGCAGATCGGCAAGGCGGTCGCCCCCGGCGGCAGCCCCTCGGGCGTCCTGGGCCACCTCCAGGCGACGGCCGTCCGGGCGGAGAGCGCCGAGTAGCCGGCCCCGCTGTCGGTGGCAGGCGTTACGGTGCCGGGCATGGACGAGGAGACCGACCGGGCCCGGCTCGGGCGCAGGGAGCAGGACATCCTCGCGCTCGAACGCCGGGGCTTTTCCGGCCCGGGCGCGAAGGAACGGGCCATACGGGAGGAGCTGGGCCTCGCCCCCGTGCGCTACTACCAGCTCCTCAACGCCCTGCTGGACGACCCCCGGGCCCTGGCCCACGACCCGGTGACGGTCAACCGGCTGCGGCGGATACGGGAGGCCCGCCGGGCGGAGCGGTGAGGGCCCGGGGGGCCTGGCCTGCGCTGCCGGGTGCAGGTGCGTCGTGGTTGTTCGCGCCCACGCGGCGGAGCCGCATATCGACACAGCCCCGCGCCCCTGAGTGCGTGCGCGCCGTCAGCCGAGCCGGTCCGCCAGATCCCGCAGCAGTCGTACGACACCCTCGGGACCGTCCACCACCAGGTCCGCCCGCTCCCGCAGCTCGGTCACCTCGTCGCTGCCGCTGCACACCAGCAGGCCCGGGGTGCCGTCCGAGCGGAGCTTGTCCACCGCCGCGTAGGCGGGCAGGTCGCCCAGGTCGTCGCCGGCGTAGAGGACGGACCCGGCGCCGATCTCCCGAGCGAACTCGCTCAGGGCAACGCCCTTGTCCATGCCGGGCGGGCGGAGTTCGAGGACCATGCGGCCGGGCTCGACGATCAGGCCGTGCCGGGCCGCCAGGTCGGTGAGCGGCGCGCGCAGGGCCTCGAAGGCGGCCTGCGGGTCGGCGGCCCGCCGGGTGTGCACGGCCACGGCCCGGCCCTTCTCCTCCACCCAGGTGCCCTGTCCCGCACCGCTCCCTTCGAGCAGCCCGGGCAGCTCGGTGCGGACGGCCGCGACACCGGGATGCGGTTCGGGGGCGCTGACCTCGCCGCTGCGGGCGTCCCAGCGTTCGGCGCCGTAGTGCCCGAGGACGACGAGGTGCTCCAGCCCCGGCACGTCCGCGAACCCGCCGTTGCGCACCGCGACCTCGGCGGGCCGGCCCGTGATCACCGCCACGGCGGCCACCTTCGGCGCGAGCGCGGCCAGCGCCGGCATCGCCTCCGGATGGGCCCGGGCCCGCTCCGGGTCGGCCACGATCGGAGCGAGCGTCCCGTCGAAGTCGAGCCCGATCAGGGCCTTGCCCGGGCGGGCGAGGAGGGCGTCCAGGCCCTCCTTCCCGGCCTGTGTGGTGGGCGTGGGCAGCGTGCCGCTCATCCGCCGATCAGCCCCTCAACGCCTGGAGCTGGTCCAGGAACCACCGCGCCGGTGGCAGCGCCGTGGCCGCCGCGGCCAGCCGCTTGCTGCGCTCGGCCCGCTCCTCCGGGCGCATCGACAGCGCCTCGTGCAGGGCCGCCGCCGTGCCCGTCACGTCGTAGGGGTTCACCGTGATCGCGTCCTCGCCCAGCTCCTCGTACGCCCCCGCCTCCCGCGACAGCACCAGCGCACAGCCCGCGTCGGAGATGACCGGGACCTCCTTGGCGACCAGGTTCATGCCGTCCCGGATGGGGTTGACCAGCGCCACGTCGGCCAGCCGGTACGCGGCCAGGGAGCGCGCGAAGTCGTCCTTGACGTGCAGCACGACCGGCGTCCAGCCGGGCGTCCCGTACTCGGCGTTGATCTCCTCCGCCAGCCGCTGCACCTCGGCCGTGTAGTCCCGGTAGACCGCGAGGTCCTGCCGCGACGGATACGCGAAGGCGACGTGCACCACGCGCTCGCGCCACTCGGCGTGGGTCTCGAGGAGCCGGCGGTAGGCCAGCAGGCCGCGCACGATGTTCTTCGACAGCTCGGTGCGGTCGACCCGGACGATGGTGCGGCGGCCCTCGCCGATCTCCTCCCGCAGCGCGGCCATCCGCTCCTCGACGTCCTGCTGGTGCGACCGCTTGCGCAGGAAGTCCGCGTCGGCGCCCAGCCCGTGCACGCCGATCCGCGTGCCCCCGAGCCCGCCCGCGAACTGCTCGGCGCACGCGGTGAACGCGTCCGCCCAGCGCTGCGTGAGGAAGCCCAGCCGGTCCGCGCCCAGCATGCCGCGCAGCACCTGCCCGGCCACGTCGTCCGGCAGCATCCGGAAGTACTCGGGCGGCGCCCACGGCGTGTGCGAGAAGTGGCCGATCCTCAGGTCCGGGCGCAGCTCGCGCAGCATGCCCGGGACCAGCGTCAGGTGGTAGTCCTGCACCACGACCACCGCCCCCCGCGCCGCCTCCTCGGCCAGCGCCTCGGCGAACGCCCGGTTGTACGTCTCGTACGACGCCCACTGGCGCCGGAACTCCGCGTCGAAGACCGGCTCCAGCGGCGTCTGGTAGAGCATGTGGTGCACGAACCACAGGACCGAGTTGGCGATGCCGTTGTAGGCGTCGGCGTGCACGTCGGCCGGGATGTCCAGCATCCGCACGCCGTCCTCGCCGACCCCGCGCCGGACCGCCTCCCGGTCGCCGTCGGAGAGCGCCGAGCACACCCACAGCGCGTCCGCGTCCGCCCCGATCGCCGACAGCCCCGAGACCAGCCCGCCGCCGCCCCGCTTGGCGTTCAGCGAACCGCCCTCGCCCACCGCGTAGGAGACCGGACCGCGGTTGGAGGCCACCAGCACCTGTGGAGCACCGTACGTTGAAGCCATACGCCTCAACCTAGCCCGGCCTGTAAACGCTCAAACGTACGGGCCTGCCGTGTCCGGCCGAAAACGACTCCGGTCAGGCCGCCCTCCGCCGCTGGTACTCGGCGATCTCCACCATCGGCGGACGCTCCTCGGTGTCCACCGAGTACGTCCGCGGCTCGAAGCCGTCCTCGCTCCGCTCGAACTGCGTCAGGGACGGCCGGATCAGATGCCCGCGGGCCAGCCGCAGCTGGGCCGTGCGGTAGATCGCGGCGGCCATCCGGCCCAGCGCCTGCCCGTCCTGGTGCCGGTGCTTGCGCACCCCGATGTCCACCTGGGCGAGGGCGTCCAGGCCCACCAGATGCAGGGCGTCGACCAGCATGCCCAGCTCGACGCCGTACCCGACGGGGAACGGCAGCTGCTCCAGCAGCGAGCGGCGGGCCGCGTACTCCCCGCCGAGCGGCTGCACGAAGCCGGCCAGCAGCGGCCAGTGCATGTTGAGCAGCGGGCGCGCCATCAGCTCCGTGACCCGGCCGCCCTGCCCGGCGGCGCCCCCGAGCGGGCGGTCGTACATGCCCTTCACCAGGTCCACGTCCGGCTCGGTGAGCAGCGGGCCCACGATCCCGGAGACGAAGTCGGACGAGAAGTCCCTCAGGTCCGCGTCGATGAAGCAGACGATGTCCCCGCGCGTGACCAGGAGCGAGCGCCACAGCACCTCGCCCTTGCCGGGCACGGCGGGCAGCCGCGGGAGTATGTCGTCGCGGTGCACCACCGTCGCGCCCGCGGCGGCGGCCACCTCCGACGTGCGGTCGGTCGAGCCCGAGTCGACGACGACCAGCTCGTCGACGAGCGGGACCTGCCGCATCAGGTCGTGGCGGATGACGGCGGCGATGTCGCCGACCGTCTCCTCCTCGTTGAGCGCGGGCAGCACGACGCTGACCGTCTGGCCCGTGCGCTGCTTGGCGGCCAGGATCCGGTGGAGCGGACGCTCGGTCGCGGACCAGGAACGGGTGCTCAGCCAGCGCTCGACTTCTTCCAGCACCGTGGCGGCTCCTTAGCGTTCTCTCGGCGGGACGGACTGTGAGCCATCTCGCGGTTCGGACGACTATCTCAAGGGTCCTGGTCGTCGGTTACAGTCTTGAACAACGCGGATGACCATCGCATGTCCGAGGTCGTCCGTCGTTTACAACCACATACAGCTCATCCAGAGGGGCAGAGGGATACGGCCCGATGAAGCCCCGGCAACCCTCCAGTCGGTACTCGTAGGTCACTGGCGACCACAGCGCGAGGCTCCCGGCTAGGGAAGGTGCCAAATCCGTCTCACGGCGAGATGCGTCGTGAGGAAGATGAGGAGAAAGGGCCTCGCCTCACATGGCTGTGCAGACTGTTGCAAGCACCACGAACTCCACCGTAGACCTCGGCCCGGCCGCCGCCCTGAGCTGCCGCGAGTGCGGTCACCGCGTGCCCCTCGGCCCGGTCTTCGCCTGCGAGGAGTGTTTCGGCCCGCTGGAGATCGCCTACGACTTCTCCGCGTACGACGCCGAGGAGCTCCGCAGGCAGATCGAGGCGGGTCCCGCGAACATCTGGCGTTACGCCCCGCTGCTGCCGGTCCCGGCCGACGTGGCGGACAAGCCGAACCTGAACCCGGGCTGGACCAAGCTCGTCAAGGCCGACAACCTGGCGCGCGAGCTGGGTGTCGACGCCGGCAAGCTCTTCGTCAAGGACGACTCCGGCAACCCGACGCACTCCTTCAAGGACCGGGTCGTCGCCCAGGCCCTGGAGGCCGCCCGCGCCTTCGGCTTCACCACCCTCTCCTGCTCCTCCACCGGCAACCTCGCCGGCGCCGTGGGTGCCGCCGCGGCCCGCGCGGGCTTCCGCTCCTGCGTGTTCATCCCGCACGACCTGGAGCAGGGCAAGGTCGTCATGGCCGCGATCTACGGCGGCGAGCTCGTCGGCATCGAGGGCAACTACGACGACGTGAACCGCTTCTGCTCCGAGCTGATCGGCGACCCGGCGGGCGAGGGCTGGGGCTTCGTCAACGTCAACCTGCGGCCGTACTACGCCGAGGGCTCCAAGACCCTGGCGTACGAGATCTGCGAGCAGCTCGGCTGGCGGCTGCCGGACCAGATCGTGGTGCCGATCGCCTCCGGCTCCCAGCTCACGAAGATCGACAAGGGCCTTCAGGAGCTGATCAAGCTCGGTCTTGTCGAGGACAAGCCGTACAAGATCTTCGGTGCGCAGGCCGAGGGGTGCTCGCCGGTGTCCACGGCGTTCAAGGCGGGGCACGACGTCGTCCGGCCGCAGAAGCCGGACACGATCGCCAAGTCGCTGGCGATCGGCAATCCGGCGGACGGGCCGTATGTGCTGGACATCGCACGGCGGACGGGTGGGTTCGTGGAGGACGTGACCGACGAGCAGGTCGTCGACGCGATCAAGATCCTCGCCCGGACCGAGGGTGTCTTCGCGGAGACCGCAGGTGGGGTGACCGTGGGCGTGACGAAGAAGCTGATCGAGAACGGGGTGCTCGACCCGTCGAAGACGACCGTGGTGCTCAACACCGGGGATGGTCTCAAGACGCTGGATGCGGTGGCGGGGACCGGGCTTACCGCGACCATTCGTCCCAACCTCGAGTCGTTCCGTGAGGCTGGGCTCGTCTGATCGTTGTCGGCTGCGGGCCGGTGGGGGCTGGTCGCGCCCACGCGGCGGAGCCGCATATCGACACAGCCCCGCGCCCCTAAAGGCAGGTCCGCTACCCAACCGGAGGTTCTGAAGTCATGAGCGTTACCGTTCGCATCCCCACCATCCTGCGTACCTACACCGGCGGTCAGGCCGAGGTGTCCGCCGAGGGCGCGACCCTCGGGGAGGTCATCGCCGATCTGGAGAAGAACCACACCGGGATCGCCGCCCGGGTGCTGGACGACCAGGGCAAGCTGCGCCGGTTCGTCAACGTGTACGTGAACGACGACGACGTGCGGTTCGAGCAGGGGCTGGAGACGGCGACGCCGGACGGTGCCGGTGTGTCGATCATCCCGGCCGTCGCCGGCGGCTGAACCAGTCGACCGGCCCGATTGTTACTTGCGGTAACGGTCGTCACCGAGAGTTCATCGAATTGCCCCCTCCGTGAGAGAAGCGGAGGGGGCAATTCAGTGTGATTGAGCGCGGTACAGTTGGGGAACGCGATGCCGCTCCCCTGATCGCGCACCCTGAATTCCTGCCGCACGCCCGACAAGATGTAGCCAAAGTGTGTGTATCTTTCGCGGCTTTTGTTCCTTTTGTGTGGCCCGACTTGCCCTGAATTCGGGCGAATTCTCCCTACATTCCGGACCCTGCGCGTCCAGAATTCTCGTCCGATTGACCTGTTGCAGACGGCAGTTGGACAGATACATTCAGCCGCGGTCGACGCGTTCCGGCGCACGCCCCCAACCGTGGGGGGTGAGGTCTGACCCGGATCCGCGAAGTGTGGATCTGTGCAAGGGCCAGTAATAGGGGAGTTAGGCATGGCTCAGGGCACCGTCAAGTGGTTCAACGCGGAGAAGGGGTACGGCTTCATCGCGGTCGACGGTGGTGCGGATGTTTTCGTCCACTACAGCGCGATCCAGATGGACGGTTACCGCACCCTGGAAGAGGGCCAGCGGGTTGAGTTCGAGATCTCGCAGGGCCAGAAGGGTCCGCAGGCCGACATGGTTCGCGTCGCCGGCTGAACGCGTTCCACGACCAACCGCAAGCGACCGGTCTTCTCAGAAGGGCCCGTACCCCCCGGGGTGCGGGCCCTTCGGCCTGTTCGAAGGCCCTTCGAGCGGTGTTCGCGGGCGGCTGACGGCCCGGCCCGATCCCGGGGAGGCGCTTGCACTCGCCATGCCCGAGTGCTAATCATTGCGTTAGCACTCTGAAGGTGAGAGTGACAACGAAGGACCGGGTCGGTGAGGCCCGCAGGCCGGGTGGGAAGGAACCACGAGGCAGGCGAGCCGTCCGTCGCGGGCGCGGGCGCGGTCCGAAGGAATCACCCCCAGTCCTGGAGGGACCACTTCACATGGCCAAGATCATCGCGTTCGACGAGGAGGCGCGGCGCGGCCTCGAGCGCGGCATGAACCAGCTCGCGGACGCCGTCAAGGTGACCCTCGGCCCGAAGGGCCGCAACGTCGTCCTCGAGAAGAAGTGGGGCGCCCCCACGATCACCAACGACGGTGTCTCCATCGCCAAGGAGATCGAGCTCGAGGACCCGTACGAGAAGATCGGCGCCGAGCTGGTCAAGGAAGTCGCCAAGAAGACGGACGACGTCGCCGGTGACGGTACGACCACGGCGACCGTCCTCGCCCAGGCCCTGGTCAAGGAGGGCCTGCGCAACGTAGCCGCCGGCGCCAACCCGATGGCCCTCAAGCGCGGTATCGAGAAGGCCGTCGAGGCCGTCTCCGCCGCCCTGCTGGAGCAGGCCAAGGACGTCGAGACCAAGGAGCAGATCGCCTCCACGGCCTCCATCTCCGCCGCCGACACCCAGATCGGCGAGCTCATCGCCGAGGCGATGGACAAGGTCGGCAAGGAAGGCGTCATCACCGTCGAGGAGTCCCAGACCTTCGGTCTGGAGCTGGAGCTCACCGAGGGTATGCGCTTCGACAAGGGCTACATCTCGGCGTACTTCGCCACCGACATGGAGCGTATGGAGGCCGTCCTCGACGACCCGTACATCCTGATCGCCAACTCCAAGATCTCCAACGTCAAGGACCTGCTCCCGCTCCTGGAGAAGGTCATGCAGTCGGGCAAGCCGCTGCTGATCATCGCCGAGGACGTCGAGGGCGAGGCCCTGTCGACCCTGGTCGTCAACAAGATCCGCGGCACGTTCAAGTCCGTCGCCGTCAAGGCCCCGGGCTTCGGTGACCGCCGCAAGGCGATGCTGCAGGACATCGGCATCCTCACCGGCGGCGAGGTGATCTCCGAGGAGGTCGGCCTCAAGCTGGAGAACGCCACGGTCGACCTCCTGGGCAAGGCCCGCAAGGTCGTCATCACCAAGGACGAGACCACCATCGTCGACGGTGCCGGCTCCGCCGAGCAGGTCCAGGGCCGGGTCAACCAGATCCGCGCCGAGATCGAGAACAGCGACTCGGACTACGACCGCGAGAAGCTCCAGGAGCGCCTGGCGAAGCTCGCGGGTGGCGTGGCCGTCATCAAGGCCGGTGCCGCCACCGAGGTGGAGCTCAAGGAGCGCAAGCACCGCATCGAGGACGCCGTGCGCAACGCCAAGGCGGCCGTCGAGGAGGGCATCGTCGCCGGTGGTGGCGTGGCCCTGCTGCAGGCCTCCCAGGTCTTCGAGAAGCTGGAGCTGGAGGGTGACGAGGCGACCGGCGCCAACGCCGTGAAGCTCGCGCTGGAGGCCCCGCTGAAGCAGATCGCCGTCAACGGTGGTCTCGAGGGCGGCGTCGTCGTGGAGAAGGTCCGCAACCTCACCGTCGGCCACGGCCTGAACGCCGCGACCGGTGAGTACGTCGACATGATCGCCGAAGGCATCATCGACCCGGCGAAGGTGACCCGTTCCGCTCTGCAGAACGCCGCCTCCATCGCCGCGCTGTTCCTCACCACCGAGGCCGTCATCGCCGACAAGCCGGAGAAGGCCGCCGCGCCCGCCGGCGGCGGCATGCCGGGCGGTGACATGGACTTCTGATCGACTCCGGTCGATCACCGTCCTTCAGCATCGAGGGCGGCACTCCCTGGGAACAGGGGGTGCCGCCCTCGGGCGTGTCCGGGATCACAGGGGGAGCGGGATGCCGGGGTGGGGCCGGGTGGTTGAAACGTATGACTTATGCGTGTGCACATACCTTCCGGTATCCAAAGAGGAGCCCCTACGTGACTCTCGCCGCCGCCTCCCGCGCCGCCGAAATCCTGTCCCGGCCCGTATCGCTGGGCGGCCTGACCGTTCCGAACCGGATCGCGATGGCGCCGATGACCCGCATGTTCTCCCCGGGCGGCGTCCCCGGCGAGGACGTCGTCTCGTACTACGCGCGCCGCGCGGCGGCCGGAGTCGGCCTCATCGTCACCGAGGGCACCTACGTCGGGCACGAGTCGGCCGGGCAGAGCGACCGCGTGCCGCGGTTCCACGGCGAGGAGCAGCTCGCGGGCTGGGCCAAGGTCGCCGAGGCGGTGCACGCCGCGGGCGGCACGATCGTGCCGCAGCTGTGGCACATCGGCATGGTCCGCAACCAGGGCGAGCCCCCGGTCGCGGACGCCCCGGCCGTCGGCCCCTCCGGCATCCGCACGGACGGCACCGAGGGCACCGGCAAGGCCATGACCCAGGCCGACATCGACGCCGTCATCGGCGCGTTCGCCGAGGCCGCTGCCGCCGCCGAGCGCATCGGCTTCGACGGCGTCGAACTGCACGGCGCCCACGGCTACCTGCTCGACCAGTTCCTCTGGGAGCGCACCAACCGCCGCATTGACGCCTACGGCGGCGACCCGGTCGCCCGCGTCAGGTTCTCGGCGGAGATCGTCGCCGCCGTCCGCGAGACCGTCTCCCCCGACTTCCCCGTCATCTTCCGCTACTCCCAGTGGAAGCAGGACGCCTACGACGCCCGCCTCGCCGAGACGCCCGAGGACCTGGAGGCCATCCTGACCCCGCTCGCCGCGGCCGGTGTCGACGCCTTCCACGCCTCCACCCGCCGCTACTGGGTGCCCGAGTTCGACGACTCCGACCTCAACCTCGCCGGCTGGACCAAGAAGCTGACCGGCAAGCCCGCCATCACCGTCGGCTCGGTCGGCCTGAACGGCGACTTCATCAAGACCTTCCAGGGCCAGGGCGCCGAGGTCGGCGACCTCGACAACCTCCTGGACCGCTTCGAGCGCGACGAGTTCGAGATGGTCGCCGTCGGCCGCGCCCTGCTCCAGGACCCCGAGTGGGCCCGGAAGGTCCTGGACGGGCGCTTCGAGGACCTGGCGCCGTACGACCCGGCGTCGCTGAAGTCGCTCAGCTGACGCCTCGGCTGACCCCGGAACCCGAGGCTCTGGATCTGCTTGCGTCAGTCAAGGACACTGACCGAGCGCCTGTTCACCGGCCACGTGAGGAGATCCAGATGACGACGACCGAGTCCCGCCCGCCCACGGACGGTCCGGCCGAGCAGCCCGCCCCGGTGGTGCGCACCACTGCCGGGGCGGTCCGGGGCCGCAGGGAGGAGGGGCTCGCCGTCTTCCGCGGCATCCCCTTCGCCGCGCCCCCCGTGGGCGAAGCCCGCTTCATGGCTCCGCGCCCCGCCCCCGCCTGGGACGGCATACGGGACGCGTACGCCTTCGGCCCGCCGCCCCCGCAAGACCTCGGGCTGATGGGCGGACCCGGCCTGTTCGACGTGCCCGAGGGCGACGAGTGGCTCACGGTCAACGTCTGGACCCCCGACCCCGACCCGGCCGCCCGCCGCCCCGTGATGGTGTGGATCTACGGCGGCGCCTACAAGCTCGGCCACTCCGGCAGCCCCGGCTACGACGCCCGGCACCTCGCCACCGACGGCGACCTCGTGGTCGTGTCCCTCAACTACCGCGTCGGCATGGAGGGTTTCGCCCACATCGAGGGGGCGCCCGCCAACCGCGGCCTGCTCGACCAGGTGGCCGGCCTGGAGTGGGTGCGCGACAACATCGAGGCGTTCGGCGGCGACCCGGAGCAGGTCACGGTCTTCGGTGAGTCGGCGGGTGCGGGGTCGGTGGCCTCGCTGCTCGTGATGGACCGCGCGTCCGGCCTGTTCCGGCGGGCGATCGCGCAGAGCGTGCCGGGGACGTTCTTCTCCGCCGAGCTGGCCCGGGACATCGGTACGGCCCTCGCCGCCGAGGTGGGCCTGCGCCCCACGGTCGCCGACCTCTCGACGCTGCCCCCGCACCGGCTGACCTCGGCGGGCGAGACACTGGGCCCCAAGATGCCGCAGTACCTCGACCGCTGGGGTCAGGCGGCCCCCACGGTCACGCCCTTCTCCCCGGTGGTCGACGGCGAGATCCTGCCCACCACCCCCTGGCAGGCGCTCGCGGCCGGTGCCGCGAAGGACATCGACCTGCTGGTCGGCCACAACCGCGACGAGTACCGCCTCTTCCTCGCCCTGGCGAACCAACTGGGCCGGATCACCGACGAGCGGGCGGCCTCGGCCCTGCGCCTGTTCGCCCCGGGCCCCGACGGCGAGCAGGCCTACCGAGCGGCCTTCCCCGACGCCTCCCCGACCGAGCTGTACGAACGCGTCCAGACGGACTGGCTGTTCAACATGCCCTCCCTGCACCTGGCCCAGGCGCAGCGCGCGGGCGGTGGCAGCGCGCACCTCTACGAGCTGACCTGGCCGGCCCCCGGCAACGGCGGCGCGCTCGGCGCCTGCCACGGTCTGGACATCCCGCTGCTCTTCGGCACGTACGGGGCGGACCTCGGGGCCCTGCTGTTCGCGGGCGCGGAGCCACCCGCCGAAGCCCTCGCGCTGTCGTCCCGTTTCCGTGCCTCCTGGACGGCGTTCGCGAGGACGGGCGACCCGGGCTGGCCGGCGTACGACGACGAGCGGCGGCTGGTGCAGGTGCTGGACGCCGAGCCGGTGGTCACGGCGTATCCGGAGGAGGCCTCGCGGCGCCTGTGGGAGGGGTACGACTTCACTCCGCTGCCCCTGCTGTGACGGGCTACAGGTTGCCCATCGGCTCGATGTCGACCCGGACCGGCGTCCCCCACACGCGCAGCACCTCGTAGTCGGTGAACTCGTGCACCAGCCGGTACGCCATGGCGGCCCGGGGCGCGCGGCGCTGGGCGGCGATGTACAGCTCGGCCTCGCGGCGGTCCCGGCGCGGGGTGCCGCACAGCTGCCACGTCTGGCCGTTCCACAGCTCCGGCAGCCAGCGCTGCTGGGGCTGGGGGCGGTCGCCGCGGGCGCCGTAGCGGGACTGGACGGGCTCGGTGGGCTGCGGGTGGTGCGGGGCCGGTCCGTTGAACTCCGCCCGGCGGGCGGCCCTGCGGCGGGTCTCGCACAGCAGGCACAGGTCGGGGGCGGCCTCGTCGACGGGGCCGTTCGGGTGCTCGGGGCACCGGGTGCTGGGGGCGGCGTTCGAGACGCTCTCCTCCAGCAGGTCGAGGGCCCGCCGCAGATCCGCCTTGACCTCGTGCAGCTTGGCGTCCGGGGTGTCGGCGGTGAGGGCTTCCCCGTGTTCACCGAGAAGCCGGAGGGCACGGCCTAGGGCGGTCAGCTGGGCGTGGTTCATGCTGCCTATTGTCCTCAGTCGGCGTAGTCCTTGAGTTTCTCGGTGTCCAGGGTGATGTCCACGGGGGCGGGGAGCTCGACGGTGGCGCCCCAGGGGTACGGCGAGATCTGCTGGTAGCGGCCGTCCTTCGGTTCGCTGAAGACCGTGAGGGTGTGGTTGTCGCGGTCGATGAGGAGGTAGACGGGGATGTCGGCGGCCGCGTAGCCGAGGGGCTTGTCGATGCGGTCGCGCTGATCGGTGTCGCGGTCGTGGGAGGTGATCTCCACGGCCATGAGGGAACCATCAGGGTCGGACCACTCGCGGTCGCCCTTGAAGTGGTCCACTGGCGCCAGGAATCCATCCGTGCGGGCCCGCCCCTTGCGGTAAGCCTCTGCCTTGACACCCCGCTCAGGCGCGAGATCCAGGTCAGGTCGTTGCTGCATGCACTGGCGCAACAGCCACATGAAGATCGACGTGTGGTTGCCGTCCGGCATGGCTTTGACCTCTACCTTCCCATTGATGTACTCCAGCCGCACGGTTTCGGGGGCCACCGCTGCAAGCTCCTCGAACTCGTCCACGTCGAGCGGGCCGTGCCGAATGCACAGCCGCCCGCCCAGGAACTCCAGCCTGTTCCGGATCTCCCTCGGGGCCCTGCGAACGAGTTCGTCGAAGTCCTCGGCATCCATCTGCGGGCGGTCGGTCGTGTCTCGGGTCATGGCGTCGCCTCCTTCCCTCCATCGTGCCCCGGGCTGGTGGCGTCGGACCGTAGGAGCTGTCACGTGGATGCCTTCTCTCGGCGTCGTTGGGACATCGCGGCGCGGATCTCGGCCGCGCGGGCGTGGACCGTAGGGGCGGAAAGGGGTGCGGCGGGTTGTGCGGGGGTGCGTTCGCCCCGGCAGGCGCTGCAACGACCCCCCGGCAGGGTTTCCGGACGCCCCGGGGCGCCGCAGGTCGCGCATTCCAGGACCCGTAGGGGTGGACGCGGGGCGGGCGGGGGCGGGATTTTGCTGGTCAGGCGGCTGTGGACCAGTGCGGCGGGGTGGTGGACGGGCGTCGGCAGGCCGGCCGTGAGCGCACGCAGTACGGCCTCCTCCGAGGCGCCCCGCGTGAACCACTCCTCCACCAGCGGGGCGAGGGCGCCGCAATCGGCCTGGGAGAGCGACAGCACGGGCGCGGTGCGGCCGAGGGCTGCCAGGAGGATGTGGGCGCGGGAGCGGGTGGGACGTTGCCGCTGCCGCGGTACGTCGCCCCGGGTGAAGGCGGCCCACCAGTCGTCGTCCCGGGCGGTACGGGACCACCACGAACGGGTGATCCAGCGGGAGCTGCCGTCGTCCGCCGTCACGCACTCCCGGCCTCGGCGTAAGTGTCCTGCCCGCTGGAGGTGGTTGAGAGCCGTGCCGAGGGCGCACTGTCCGTACGGGAGCTGTTTGGCCAGCGTCTTCACGGAGATGTCGGCGCCGTCGGGGAGCCGGTCGAGGTAGGCGGCGATGGCGGCTTCGCGGGGTGGGAGGTGGGCGAAGTCGTGTTTCGTGCGGGGGAGTTGGTCGGGGGCGGAGCGCTTTCCGTAGCCGGGGTTGGCCATCGGGTGCGCGGGCAGGGAGGCAGCACTAAGCTGGGTCTCAGCCATGGGATCGAACTTGTCCTTCGATCTCGTTGGTTAAGCCCCCGCAGGTGTTGGCGCACCTGGCGGGGGCTGTTGCTTGTGCACGAACGTTAGAGGTCTGTCACTGTCCGTGGCAAGCCGAACGCGTCACGTCAACTCGCGGGGTGGGAGGGTGGGTTGAGACCCTCCACCCGTTCCTTGGAAAGAGGGCTCGAAGCTCGGAGCCCGAAGCTCAGGCCGTCTCGTCCTTGAGGTTTGCGACGAACGCGGCCCAGGCGGTGGTCCGGAACACGAGCTTCGGGCCGTGGGGGTTCTTGGAGTCGCGGACGGGGACGGCGGTGGGGTGGCCGCCGGCTACTTCCAGGCAGTTGCCGCCGCTGCCACCGCTGTAGCTGGACTTGCGCCAGCTGGCCTCAGTGATGCTCCTCATGGGCGTAATCCTCCGCCATCGCCTCGATGACGGCCAGGGAGTTCTTGGGGGAGAGTGCGCTGGCCGTGAGGAGTTGGTAGGTGAATCTCTGGTGCTTGATGACGGCCGGGTCGTCCTCCAGCCGTCCGGTGCCAACGCCTTCGAAGTAGACCAGCGGAGGAGCGTCCTCAAAGTCCATCAGCTTGATCGAGCCCTCCATGGCCGCATGCGGTCCCGCGTCGAACGGCAGCACCTGGACGATGGTCCGGCCACGGCGGCCCAGGTCTGCGATGTGGCGTAACGCCTCCGCCATCACCTCGGGTCCCCCTGCCACCCGCCGCAGTGCGGCTTCGTCGAGTACCGCCCACAACAGAGGCTCTGTTGGATCGCTGAGGAGGCGGGCGCGCTCGATCCGCGCGGCGACGAACTCCTCGATCTTCTCCTCGGGAGCCGTCGGCTGGTAAGCCCGGCAGACGGCCCGCGCGTAGGCGGGCGTCTGGAGCAGGCCGGGGATCAGGAGTGGCGCGTACTCCCGGATCTCGGTCGCCTGCACCTCCGCTTCCGCCGCCTCCGCGAAATGCTCCGGGTACTTCGACTTGGCTGCCGCGGCACAGTTCCGCTGAAAGAAGTCCTCCGTCCCCAGCACCTCGTCAAGCAACCGCGCGTACTCCCGCTGCATCCGCCGCGTGCCCGCCTCCAGCTGGCCGATGAACGAGCCGCTGACGAACAACCGCTGGCCCAACTCCTCCTGGCTCAGGCCGGCCTTCTCGCGGGCGTGGCGGAGTTCGGCGCCGAGGAGGGCCCGAGGGGAGGAGGACGGGTCGAGGTCCCTGGATCCGGGCATGGGCAACTCCCTGTCGTACACCTGGGGTTGTTGGAACGCCGTGTATGGCCAGGTTAGGCGCCCGGCGACCACGCTGTGTGGTGAATCACAAACTCAGCGTGGAGGTAGGAAAAGGTGCGCTCGACCGAAGAGATCGTGGAGTCGCTGCGAGAAGCTCTCGCGGGAGTCGGTGTCGTGCTGCCGTCCCTGTGCGTGGATCCGGTCACGGCCGCGAGCGACGAGCCGTTCGCGCTGGTCGACCTGGGGCGCTGCAACGTACGCACGGCCGAGCACCTGACCGACGTGCTCCGCTCGCTGCCGGTGGGTGAGGCGCTGCGGGCGCGGGTACGGCAGCTGAACCGGGAGGGGCGGTGCATGTCGTGAACTCGGTGGCGCGGTGGTCCTAGGGTGGACAGCGTGACGGATGACGGGACGCTCGGCGAGGGCCAGCGGGCGCACTGGGAGCGGACGTACGGGGAGCACCCCGGGATGTACGGGGAGCGGCCGTCCGACGCCGCCGTCCATGCCGCCGGGGTGTTCCTGGACGCCGGGGCCACTGACGTGCTGGAGCTGGGCGCCGGGCACGGGCGTGACGCGTTGTTCTTCGCGCGGGAGGGCTTCTCCGTCCACGCCACCGACTTCAGCCCGGTGGCGATCGAGCAGCTGCGGGCCGCCGCCCGGGAGCAGGGCATCGCCCGGCGCGTGACGGGTGCGGTGCAGGACGTCCGGGAGCCGCTGCGCCTGCCGGACGCGTCCTTCGACGCCGTGTTCGCGCACATGCTGCTGTGCATGGCGCTGTCCACGGCGGAGATCCACCGGCTGGTGGGGGAGGTGCGGCGGGTGCTGCGGCCCGGCGGGGTGTTCGTCTACACCGTGCGCCACACCGGTGACGCCCACTTCGGTGCCGGGACCGGGCACGGCGACGACATCTGGGAGCACGGGGGGTTCGCCGTGCACTTCTTCTCCCGGGAGCTCGTCGACGCCCTCGCCGGGGACTGGGTCCTTGATGAGGTGCACGCTTTCGAGGAGGGGCAGTTGCCGCGGCGGCTGTGGCGGGTCACGCAGAGTGTTCCGGTGACCTGACAGGCCCTGGCTAGCCGGTCGTCGCCGCCGCGAGGGCCGCGCGCAGGTGGCCGTCGGACTGCTCCAGCAGGCGGGCCGCCGTCGGGCCGTCCACGTCGGCCAGGATCGTCAGGATCGCGTTCTTCACCTCGCCGTCCGTGGCGGACAGGGCCCGCTCGATCTCCTCGTCGGCGGCGCCGGTGGCGAGGGAGACGATGCGGTGGGAGCGGGCGCGGAGCTTGTCGTTGGAGGCGCGGACGTCGACCATCAGGTTCCCGTAGGTCTTGCCCAGCCGGATCATCGTGATCGTCGAGATCATGTTGAGGACGAGCTTCTGCGCCGTGCCGGCCTTCAGGCGGGTGGAGCCGGTGAGCAGTTCGGGGCCGACGACGATCTCGATGCCGTGGTCGGCGGCGGCCGCGAGCGGGCTGCCGGGGTTGCAGGCGAGGCCGATGGTGAGGGAGCGGCGGGCGCGGGCGTACTCGACGGCGCCGATGGCGTACGGCGTGCGGCCGGAAGCGGAGACGCCGACCACCGTGTCGTCGGGGGTCAGGCCGAGGGGCTCCAGGTCGGCCCGGGCCAGCTCCCGGGAGTCCTCCGCGCCCTCGACCGAGGTGACCACGGCCTGCGGACCGCCCGCGATCAGGCCGACGACCCGGGAGGGGTCGGTGTTGAAGGTGGGCGGGCACTCCGAGGCGTCCAGGACGCCGAGCCGGCCCGCTGTGCCCGCGCCCGCGTAGACCATGCGGCCGCCGCGCGCCATCCGCTCCGCCACGGCGTCGATCGCGGCGGCGATCCGGGGCAGCCGCGCCGCGACCGCCCCGGCCACGGTCGCGTCCTCGCCGTTCATCAGCCGCGCGATGTCCAGGGTGGGCAGCCGGTCGATGTCCGCCAGGTCCGGCCGGAAGGCCTCGGTGGTCAGGGACTCCAACTCGGCTCTGAGCTCACGGGGGTCGGAGGTGGAGGTCATGGACGGCTCTTTCCGTGTCTTTCCGGTGCTGGGCGGGGCGGCTGCCTCAGGAACGATGCCGGTGGGCCAGCGCCTCGTACGACGCCGAGAGCGCCGGCGCCGCCGACTCGTACGTCCGCTGCGCCACCCCCACGAACAGGCAGTCCACCACAAGGAGCTGTCCGGTCCGGGACGACATCGCCGCGGGACGCAGCTCGCTCTCGCGCGCGGTGGACGTGGTGAGGATGTGGTCGGCGTACTGGCTGACGGGTCCGTCCGGGCGGCCGGTGATCGCCACCGTCGTCGCCCCGCGCTCGAAGGCGACCCGCAGCGGCTCGATGACGTCCCCCGTCGACCCCGAGTGGGTGATGGCGATCGCGACGTCGCCCGCCCGCAACTGCACGGCGTTCGTGACGGCCAGGTGCGGATCGCTGTGGGCGTGGGCGACCAGCCCTATGCGCAGCAGCTTCTGCGTGAGGTCCTGGGCGACCAGCCCCGACGCCCCGACGCCGTACACGTCCGTGCGGCGGGCCGTGGCCAGCGCGGTGACGGCCGCGGCCAGTTGGGCCGTGTCGAGGCCGGCGGCGGTGTCGGCGAGGGTCTGCTGCTCGTCGTAGGCGAGCTTGGCGACCACGTCGGCGATCGGGTCGTCCACCGCGATGTCCGTCGTTATGGCCGGGGCGCGGCCGGACTGCTGCTGGGCGGCGAGGCCGGCCAGGGCGAGGCGCAGGTCGCGGTAGCCCGGATAGCCGAGCAGGCGGGCCGTGCGGACGACGGTCGCCTCGCTGGTGCCGGTGAGTTCGGCGAGGCCGGTGACCGTGAGGGCCGCGCAGCCGGCCGGGTCGCCCGCGACGGCCTCGGCGACACGCTGCATGGAGCGTGTCATCGACGGGGCCAGGGTGCGGACCTTGGCCGCGAGGGCGGCGGGGGCGGGCGGGGTGCCACCCGCGCCACCCGAGCCGTCGCGGTCGCTGGCGAAAATTTCCTTCACTCTTCGGGTCACTACTGAAAGATATTTTCGGCTCGGCGTTGTGGTCAAGAGTGCGCACAATGGGTGCATGGACCCCATCAGCCCCCTGGAGCAGGCACTGCACGCCGCGCGCGCCCTCGTGCTGGCCGACCTCGTCGCGGGACGCGTCGCCGAGGCGGACGTCGTGTCGCTCGTCGAGGAGTCCGTCACGCAGCGGCGGTGGTGGGTCGAGCAGTGGCCGGAGGGCGCGCAGTACGTCGCCGGACTGGTCGCGCAGGACGTCCAGGACGCCCTGCTGGAGCGGTACGGGCGCTGGCCGCTGTGCCCGGTGTGCGGCACGGGCGACCCGCACGCGCTGGACGTGGAACCGGAGTTGGGGCCCGACCCGCACTGGGTGTGCAGCGAGGCGGGCGTGAAGGTCGCGGCGGTGGGATCGCTGGGCGAGGCCATCGGCGGGGCGGGGGCGTCCTCGTGAGGCCCCGGTGACGATCTACATCGACCCGCCGACCTGGCCCGGCCACGGCCGCATGTGGTCCCACCTGATCAGCGACGTCTCCTACGACGAACTCCACACCTTCGCCGCCCGCCTGGGCGTGCCGCGCCGGGCCTTCGAACGCGACCACTACGACATTCCCGCGCAGCGGTACGCGGACGTGGTGGCCGCCGGGGCGGTGGAGGTCAGCAGCCGCGAGGTGGTGCGGCTGCTGCACGGGGCGGGGCTGCGGCGGCCGAAGGGGCGTTACGGGGCGCCGGGTTCGCGCAGTTCGTAGGTGACCTGTTCGGCGTCCTCGGCGACGGCCGTGAAGCCCGCCCGGGCGAGGACGTTGTGCGACGGCTGGTTGTCCCGCTCGACGTTCGCGACGATGGTCCGCACCTCGTCCCGGGCCAGCGCCCAGGCCGACAGCGCGCGCAGCGCCTCGGTGGCGTAGCCCTGGCCGCGAGCGCCCGGCACGAGGTCGTAGCCGACCTCGACCCGCCCTGCCTCGTCCGGGACGCTGTGGAACCCGATGGCGCCGAGCGCACGGTCGTCCTCCCTGCGGACGATCACGTACATGCCCCACTCCGGCCGGTGGACGCCGTCCTCGTACTGCTTGTACACCAGTCCGGCGCCCACCCGGGTGCCCTCGACCGGGCCGCCCTCCAGCCATGCGAAGCCGCCGTCGCCGACCGTGGACAGGTCGGTGGCCGCCGCCGGGGTGACGCCCTCGAGGGTGAGCCGGTCGGTCTCGATCACCAGGTTGTTGCTCCAGCGCCACGCGGTGACGGGCGCGCGCCCGGGCAGCTCGCCGCGGCCGGTGGCCCACAGCAGGGTCCGCCACGGCGTGGGCCCGGGCTGCACGTGCGGGAAGATCCGCGTGAGCACGAAGTCGCACAGCGCGGGGTCGGGTTCGTAGGTGGTGCCGAGGCCCTCGGCGATGTCATGGGTGTGCAGCAGCACCTCGGCCACGCCCATCGCGGCGAAGCCCTCGCGGTTCGCGCTGCGGAACGGGTACGGGTGGAAGGCCCGGACCTCGCGCGGGGCCGTCCGGATCGCGGAGGCGAACAGCGCGCCCATCGTGCGGATGACGCGCAGCGCGCCGGCATTGTCGGTCCCCTCCTCCAGCGAGATCTCGAACGGCGTGTACCCCTCGGGCTCCCGGCCCGCGAGCTGCCCCGCGTACGCGATCAGATCCTCGGCGATGTGCACGGCGGTCTGCCGACAACTCCACTCCAGCCCCCCGGCCCGGACCCCTTCCCAGTCCCGCCCGGCGACCGTCCCCAGCAGCCCGACACACTCGTCGACGGCTTGCTCCACCTGTTCCGCGCCTGTTGCCCACATGGGGGGCAGGCTACGGGGGGTGCCGGGTCAGGGCGACGGGTTTTCCGGGGCCGGGAACCAGTCCTCGATCTCGTGGCGCATGCCGAGTTCGGTGGCTTTGAGGGCGGTCTCGCGGAGCGTCTTGGCGGCTGACATTGCTACGACGGCCAGGGTTACGAGGGTGAGTGGGGGGTCGTCGGGGTGGGTGGGGGGCGGGGAGTGGGCTGGGTCTGTGAGCGTGAGGACAAGGTCCTTCTCCAGTTGGCGTTCTCTCACCCAGGCCGCAGAGGGACGTACGACGTCGTAGCCGAATTGGGTGAGGGAAGAGGCTCGGTCGCTCAAGGCCTGCACGACGAATGGGGGCACCGGACCGAACGCGACAGGATCGGAGAACGGGCCGTACGAGAACAGCGACTGGTCGGTTTCCTCCACGCTGGCGGCGGCCTCGGCGGTCATGGAGCACCGGTAGCCCCATGCCTCGAAGTGAGAGATCGCCCGGGCCAGAGGGATCCCCGCCTGCTGCGCACTGCGGGCCACATCACGCACGCGGAGGGGACGGTTCACGTCCAGTCTGACGCTGGCGTTGACGAGTGCTGTCTGCTCCGGCGAGGGCAGCTGGTCCCCATCACCGGGGACGGCAGCCACGGCATAGCCGAGTTCCTCCAGCCGCGCCGCGACAGCTTGGACGGGCCTGTGGAGGTAGCGGGCGACAGCCGTCATGTAGAGGAGCGAGACTTCCTGATCCACCCAGGGTTCCTGTGCGTTGTACTGAAGGATCGACCGGTCGTCCTCGGTCAGGTCGGGGCTGTTCGCGGCGTTGGCGGGCAACACGAAGCCCAGCTCGGACAGGAACTCGGTGACGCGCCGCACGGTGGTGTCCGCCCGACGGGCCACCGAGACCAGCTGGGCCTGGGAGACGTGCAAAGCCGCCTCCGGCTCCAGCGGCTCGGAGTGAGACGACCACAGGCACCTGAGGATCTGCCGCTCCTCGTCGATCCAGCGTTCCCGGACCGGGTGGTCTGCCGACACGGTGAAGCCCAGTTCTCGCAGGCGTTGCGCGGCCTGACGAGTGGAGCAGCCACGGCGCATCGCACTGATGCAGACCTGGACCCCGGAAAGCGCCGTTCCCGGAGTCAGCCAGGCCCACAAGGACCCCATACTCCGCAACAGCGGAAGATCGTCGTACCCGGCGGCGGCGCATCCCGAGAGCGGCCCGACCTGATAGCCCAGAGCCGTGAGCCGATCGGCCACCTCCCCCGGTGGGCGCTGCGACTTCTGGCTCAGGTTGAAGATGTCGGTGGCGCTAAGCGGCTGGGTGGGGTGGCGCCAGTCGAAGAGGAGGCCGACGAGCTTCACCGTGTGGTCCCACGGTAGCTGCCTCTGCCAGTCGCGGTAGAACGTGTCCCAGGGCTGCTGACGGGACCGGGTGAGCAGCAGCATGTCCGAGGGCCGTGCACACAACTCGTCGGACAAGTGCGCCTCCAGCCGGGGCAGTGAGCTCCCAAGGCCCGCGCGGTACAGCGCGCGCAGCCGCCAGCGCAGCACTGCCGCCGGCATGGTGCAGAAGTAGCGGGCGGCCAGGGGCTGCGGTCCTCCCGGGAAGTTGCCGGTCACCAGGGGCGCGAGGTCGGCATCCGGGAGGAAGTAGCCGACCTCGCGGAAGGGCATCGAAATGTTCTCGATCCGCCACTCCAGACCGGCACGCCGGGCGTGGTCCGCCACGAGGTCACCGAACCAGGGTGTGGTTGCGCTGACCGAGGTCAGCCAGTCGACCGTCGGAAGGGGCAGACCGGGACGTGTCAAGCTCGCGGCGGCGGCGGTCACGACGGCTCTCACGTGATCGCGGTCGAAGGAGCGCACCTTCCGCCGGTCCACGGTGAGGACCGGCGCGTGCTCGCCATGCAGATTCACGATGACCCCGTGCGGAAACAGGTGCACCGCCTGAAGGGCCGAGTGGGACTCCGTCAACAGGCCGTCCGACAGGAGGATGCCCGAGCGGTCGATCCACCACAGGTCGGGTGAGTCCGATGCGAGACACACATGGTCCTCGTTCCGCATGCCCGGCTGATGCTTCGACGTCTCGATCGCAAGCCCCGTAAGGGACAACTCCCCCGGCACCCACTCATGCCCCCGAGACCCATGCACCGCCGACGTCCGATACGGCGCCACCCACAGCAACCGCTGCAGCGCGTCCACGCACGACACGTGCTTCCCTTGGCGGGAGAGCAGCAGCCGGACCGTCGTCCCCGGCTCGGTGCCCTCGCCCAGGTCCTCCACCCGGAACAAGTTCCCCGGGCCCGCGATCGTCACCTGGAGGAGGCGGCCGGGGCGGCCGTCGCGGTCCATGCGGCAGGTGCGGACGACGATCTCGTCGGCGAGCATGAAGTAGCTGAGGACGCCGATGCCGAAGCGGGAGTTGGGGTACAGGCGGAGCTTGGGTTCGGGGAGTTCGCTCCAGGCGACCTGTTCCTCGATGTACTCGGGCAGGTCGACGAAGCGCGTGCCGCCCTGGGAGAAGACGCTGCCGAGTTCGGTGATGCCCATGCCGATGCCGTTGTCGCGGCATTCCAGGTAGGGGCGCCCGTCGGAGCCGACCCCCTGGACGAACTCGATCCGGCCCTCCCAGGAGGCCGTCGGCCGGCCCGTGCGCTGCAGGTACTGCGTGCGGCAGTCTCGGTAGCGCAGCGCGTCCAGCGCGTTCTGGTACAGCTCGCGGACGGCCAGTTCGCGGTCGCCGTAGAGCTGTTCGCCCATGAGGAGTTCCTGGACGCGGTCCTCGGCGAGCTGGAAGCGGATCCCGTCGGAGAGCTGGTCGGGCGTGTTGCCGTCGAGGCGCACCCGGCTGCCGTCGGCGTACGGCGGCAGCGCGCCGAGCGGGGCCAGGGCCGGGTTGTCGCCGCGGTTGATCTCGCGGAGGAGGGTGTCGACGCGGGTGGCGTGGTCCCGCAGGGCGATCTGGACCGCCGGGTGGGTGCACACCGCGTTCAGGGAGCGGCCGACACCGGAGTGGCGCCAGTCGGAGCGCCGCACGGTGACCATGAGTTCGCCGAGGTCGACACTGTCGTAGATGCCGATGTGCTCCACGACGATCTCGGGCAGGTCGACGGGGTCCACGGCCATGGCGTAGGCCGCCTTGAGCAGGGCGGAGACCAGGGGCGCGCGCACCTCGTGCTCGTCGCCCGTGGTGGCGGCGATGACGTCGTGGTCCTCGTGGGAGGCACTGTTCGAGGGGTGGGCGGGGGTGCGGCGTACCGAGAAGGGGGACGTGCGGTGGTCCTTCAGCAGCCGCATCAGGCGGTCCGCGGAGAGCGCGTCGGCCACCCACGGCGGCTGGTCGGAACCGCTCGTCACCTCGCCGAGGAGGGACTTGAGCGCCTCCGCCGCGTACAGCTCGGGCTGCTGGATCAGCCAGCGGTGGAACAGCCACCAGCGGATCCGCTCCACGGAACCGCGCGCCGCCGTCTTGTCGTGCAGGGTGAGCAGCCGGCGCTTCAGGCGCGGGAAGCCCTGGCCGAACTTGCGGAAGCGGCTGTGGTCGGGCCCGCCGGCGCACAGGTCCGTGCCGAGTACGCCGACGCGCTGTGCGGCCTCCTGGGCCCAGAAGGTCTGCTCGACCAGGGGCAGCAGGACCGCCAGCGCGGCCTCGGAGGGAGACAGCTGAACGCCGTCGGCGAGCAGACGGGTGAGGAAGCCCAGTCTGGCGTGGGTGCGCTGGGCCAGTTCGGCGTCGTGCCACGGGTCGTCGCGCAGGGCGTGGGCCGTGCCCTCGTACGCCGTGGCCAGGCGGGCCGCCAGGGCCGTGCAGGTCTCCTGGAGCAGGTGGCGGGCGGGGCCGTCGGGGGTGCGCTGCCAGATGGGGTGCCGTTCCGTGGAGCGGATCCACGGGTGGGTCTCGGCGCGGCGGTCGGGGCCCGGCAGCAGCGGGAAGTCCTCGCCGCCCGGGGCGGCCGCGGTCTCCGTGACGACCGTGATCTGCTGCGGCGGGCGCGTCTTGCCGTAGGCGCGGTGCAGTTCCTCGACCCGGGTCTGGATCCGCGCCGCGAACTCGCGCAGGCGCAGGGCGTGCGGGTCGGCCGCGATCGTGTCCGCGAGGGCGCGGGAGAACAGGCTGAACGACTCGCCCGGCTGCGTGCCGGGGTCGAAGCCCGGCCGGACCGTCTCCTTCTCGCCGACGAACAGGGCCAGTTGGGGCGCCGTGCAGGCGTACACGTACGCCACCTTGCGCCGCAGCGCGTTGGCGACCTTGCGCCGGGGCCAGGGCTGCACGCCGGGCGGGGCCGCCATGGTGTCCCGGTCGACGCCCTCGCGGCAGGCGTCGACGAGGAAGACGACATGGCTCGCCGGGGAGTCCTCCAGCTCGCGTTCCCAGCCGATCTCGATACAGCTGTCGGCGAAGACGCCGACGTCGAAGGTGGCGTCCTCCGGGATCAGGAAGTCCTTGCCCTCGAAGTGCTGGCCGTGCCCGCTGAGCAGGACCAGCAGGGTGTCGCCCGGGCCGGCGTCGCGCAGGAAGCCGCGGATCCTGCCGTTGACGGTGTTCGGTGTGATGCCGCGCTTGCTCTCGACGATGTCCGCGGCCTGGAACCCGCGCTCGACCAGCGCGTCCCGGACCCGCTGCAGGTCGTCGCGGACGAACGGCAGGTCCTGGATGCGCGGGTCGTCGTACTCGCTCGCCCCGATGAGCAGGGCCTTGTGCTGGGGCATGCGCGGCGGGGTCAGGCGGGGTGGACCGGCTCGGCTCCCGCGGCCGTCGTCGCCGTCCTGCTCCGGTTCGCCGCGTCGCCGCTCATGCCGTCCCCCTGACCCTCGGCCGTTCGTCCGACAACTTTAGTTCACGGGACGGCCGTTGCGTCCCTCGATGAACCCTGTTCTCAGGGCCGCTTGAAGACCAGGGTCAGACCGCGGGTGCCCTGCATCTGGCCGGTGCCGACGAGCTGGATGCCGCCGCTCGCGGTGACCTGGAAGGACAGCTGGGCCTCGGCGAGCGGCAGGGTGCCGCCCCGGGCCGCGGCGTCCTCGAACAGCTGCTGGAGGGCGTCGACGGTTTCCGTGAGGTTCTTGCGCAGGGGGCCGAGCGGGACGGACCGCAGGGCCGGTTCGCCGCCCCCGCCGCCGAACAGGCCCATCGAGTCGTCGTCGCCCTCCTCGGTGACGGTGACCCAGAACGGCAGGCTCGGCTCGATGACCTCGGGCTCGCTGGTGTCGTCCATCCGTGCTCCCCTCCCCGTAGTGCGGTGGGGCCAACCTTAGGGCCCGGAGGGCGAGTCCTGGAGCAGTTCCAGTTCCGACCGCAGGTTGTAGCGGGCCGTCGCCTCCCACTCCGACGCTCCGTACGGCGTCCTGAACAGCCGCGGGAGGGCGAGGAGTTGGCGCAGGACCGCGGCCCGGCCCGTGCGGAAGGCGTCGTTCGGGACGAAGTGGTACTCCTCGCGGACGGCGGCCGTGTAGGCGGCGTACGCCGACGGCGGCGAGGCCAGGATCGACAGGTCGGCGTCGCACAGGACCTGGCCGTCGGGGTCGTCGTCGGCGGGGTCGTGGCCGGCGGTGAGGCGGACCAGGCGGGCCACCTCGGCGGTCTTCGCGGCCGGAACGCCGGCTTCCGTGAGGGCGCGTTCGGCGAGGCGGGCCGAGCGTTCCTCGTTCTCGGAGCGGTCGGGGAGGTAGACCGCGTCGTGGAACCAGGCGGCCAGGCGGACCACGTCCGGGTCGTGCGCGTACTTCTCCAGCACGTCGACGCGGTCCAGGACCGCCGCGAGGTGCCCGACCGTGTGGTAGCGGCGCTGCGGCTCCTGCCAGCGGGTGAGCAGGTTGTCGGCGTACGGCGCCGGGTCCGGGCCGCCGGCCGGTCCCCGGGCCGCTTCCAGGGCGCGGGCGAAGCGGGTGCGCAGGGTGTCGAGATCGGCCATGGGGTCATTCTCCCGCCGACCGGGGGACACGACCTAGCGTGGGGTGCATGACGACTCCTGCTGATGTGCACGACGTACGGGACCCCGAGCAGCCCGGGCGGCTGCTCACGACCGAGCGCGACGCTCTCGTTCCGCTGCTGCGGGGCAGGGCCGACGACGACTTCGCCCTGCCGGTCGCCGCGTGTCCGGGCTGGACGGTGCGGGCGGTGCTGGCGCACTGCTCGGCCGCGCTGACGCGCGTGGTGGAGAACCGGTTCGAGAAGGGCGTGTTCTCGCCCGAGTCGAACGACCGGGACATCGCCGAACGGGACGGCTGGAGCAACGCGCGGATCGTGGACGAGCTGGAGCGCGGGATGACCGAGGCCGGGCCCGTGATCGCCGGGGCCGGCGGGAAGCTGGACGCCATCGCGCTGGGGGAGTGGGTGCACGCCGGGGACGTGCGCGAGGCCTTCGGGGAGCCGGGGGCGTACGGCGGGGCCGGGCTGCCGGACGCGCTCGCGCTGCTCGCCCGGATCACCCGCGAGCGGGGGCAGGTGCCGTTGCACGCCGACCTCGACGACCGGGACGAGCCGCTGCGGCTGGGCGAGAGCGGCGGGGAGCGGCCCCCGGGGCGGTTCATCGGGGACGGGCCGACCCTGATCCGGCTGTACACGGGGCGGCCGGTCGACGGGGCGCCGGCGTTCGAGCTGGCCGGGGTGGAGGCGAAGGAGCTGAACATCTTCGGGTGAGGGCGTGGCCCTGTGGGCTTGGGAGTCGGCGGGAGTGGGCAGCGTAGTCTTTGATTGGACTAGACCTGTCGCCGAACGCCGACGCCATGCCGACCGACGAAGGGGCCCCATGAGCAAGCGTGCAGTCCTGGAGGTGATCGCCCTCGGCGTCGAGGACGCGGTCGCCGCCCAGGCGGGAGGCGCGGACCGCCTCGAACTGGTCACCGACATGGCGGCCGACGGGCTGACGCCGTCGGCCGCCACCGTTGCCGGGATCCGCCGGGCCGTCGACATCTCCCTGCGGGTGATGCTGCGGTCGGCCGACGGTTTCGCGGCGGGGGACGTGGACCGGCTGGTGCGGGTGGCGGGGGAGCTGCGGGAGGCCGGGGCGGAGGAGTTCGTGCTCGGGTTCCTCGACGCGGGGGGTGGCGTGGATCTGGGGGCTGTGGAGCGGGTTGTGGGGGTGCTGGACGGGTGCCCCTGGACGTTTCACCGGGCGATCGACCGGGCCGCGGACCGGGATGCGCTGCGGAAGCAGCTGGATGGGATGCCGGGGTTGGACACGTATCTGACGGCGGGGGCTGTGGGCGGGGTCGATGACGGGCTGCCTGTGCTGCTCGCGGAGGCGGGTCGGGCGGGGGAGCCGGGGTATGAGCAGCAGTTGCTGGTGGGGGGTGGGTTGCGGCTCGGTCATGTGCCGGTGCTGTTGAAGGCCGGGGTCGACGGGTTTCACATCGGTGGGGCGGCTCGTCCCGGGGGCTGGGACGAGCCGGTGTCTGCCGATGCCGTTGCGGAGTGGCGGGCTGCGGTGGACGGGGCTTGAAGGGTGCCCGGTGTTGTGGCTGGGGGCGGGTGGGTGCGCAGCCCGGCGCCGCGGGGTGCCGCTGCGCCCACCCGTGCCGCCCTTAGCGGCACGATTGCCCGCAGCTAAGCGAGCTGCGAGCTGCGAGCTGCGCGAGCTAAGCGGTGAGTTGGGGCGGCAGCGGGGCCGCGTGTGTCACCGTCAGGCCCGATACCGCCCTCGTCAGTGCCACGTACAGGCGCCGCAACCCCGTCCGTTCGTCCGGTTCGCCGTCGACCACCGCCCGGGGCTCGTCCAGGACGACGTAGTCGTACTCCAGGCCCTTCGCCAGGGACGCCGGGACCAGGGTCAGGCGGGTGTCCTGGGTGGTTTCCTCGCCAGGGCCGAGGTACGGGATGCCGGACTCCGTCAGGGCCCTGGCCAGTTCCGGTACGCGCGCGTCCGCCGCGATCAGGCCCGTCGAGCCCTCGTGGCGCAGGGACTCGCGGCAGGCGGTGACCACGTCGGCGGTCCCGGAGACCTCGCGGACCTCGAAGCGGCCCGGGTTCTCGCGGATCGACACGACGGGCGTGAGGCCGGGGGCGATGTGCGGCAGCAGGCGGGAGGCGTACGTGATGACGTCCGTCGGTACGCGGAAACCGGCCGTCAGTTCCTCGATCACCGCGTCCCCCTTGCCCAGGTGGGTCAGCGCCTCCTGCCAGCTGCGCGTCGCCCACGGCGTGGTGCCCTGCGCCAGGTCGCCGAGGACCGTCGCGCTGCCGGTCGTGCAGCGGCGGCCGACCGCGCGGTACTGCATGGGGGAGAGGTCCTGCGCCTCGTCGAGGACGACATGCCCGAGGGAGTGCGTGCGCTGGATCAGGTCGGTGGCCTCGTCGATCAGGACGGCGTCGGCCGCCGACCACTTCGCCGACTTCACGCTGCGCGCCGGCTTCGCCCAGAGGATCGCCTTCTGCTCGTCCTCGTCGAGGATCCCGTCCGCGTGTGCGGCGAGGAAGTCCGCGTCCGCCAGCAGCCGCAGCACCAGTTTCGCCGGGTCGACGGCAGGCCAGACCGCCTTGACCGCCGCCTTCACCGCGCTGTTGCGGGCCACCGCGTCCTGCACCCGGTCGTCCGGCGCCTCACCCGAGCGCTCCATCTGCACCAGCACCGCGTGCGCGATGCGCTGCGGCAGGGCCTCGCGGGCGGCGCCGTAGCGGATGTCGCGGTCGAGCAACTCGCGGACGCTGTCCTGAAGTTCGTACGCCGGGACCCGCCAGCGGCGGGAGCCGCGCACGACCACGACCGGCTCGGTGGGCATCGTGACGTGGGAGTAGAGGGCTCTGCGCAGTACCTCGGCCATGCGGGCGTCGCCCTTGACGACCGCGGACGTGGCGTCGTCCGCGCCCTTGGTCTCGACGTGCGACACGAGGTCCTCGACGGTCGCCTGCCGCACCGTCAACTCGCCGAGCGCGGGCAGCACCTGTTCGATGTAGTGCAGGAAGGACCGGTTCGGGCCGATGACCAGCGTGCCGGTGCGGGCCAGGCGCTCGCGGTGCGCGTAGAGGAGGTAGGCGACCCGGTGCAGGCCGACGGCGGTCTTCCCGGTGCCGGGGCCGCCCTGCACGCACACCGAGCCGGCTAGGCCGGACCGTACGATCTCGTCCTGCTCCGGCTGGATCGTCGCGACGATGTCCCGCATCGGGCCGACACGCGGCCGCTCGATCTCCTGCTGGAGCAGCTTGCTGGTCCGCGCGGCCTCCGCGGGATCGGAGAGGTGCTCGTCCTCGTACGCCGTGAGGTCGCCGCCCGTGTAGCCGAAGCGGCGGCGCAGCGCGATGTCCATCGGGTCCTTCTTGGAGGCCCGGTAGAACGGCTGGGAGACCGGTGCGCGCCAGTCGATGACCATGGGGTCGCCGTCGGCGTCGTGCACATGCCGCCGCCCGATGTAGAAGCGCTCGCCCTCGGCGCCTTCCGCCTGTGAAGCGCCGGGCGCCCGCAGGTAGTCGAGCCGGCCGAAGAACAGCGGGGTGTCGCTGAGGTCGGCCAGGGCCTTGATGCGCTCGTCGATCTGGTGGGCGAGGACTTCGGCGTTGACCCAGTTCGCGGTGACGTCGCTGATGTCGAGGGCCTCGACGTCCTCGCGCATCGCCCGCAGGGCGGAGCGGGACGCGGCGAGGTGGGAGCGCTCACGGGAAAGGGGGTCGCCGACGGGCGTGGACACGGGGGTGCCTCCGGAAGGACCTGCTGAGGAGAGGGCGGTGAGATGCCGGCCGGTTTCCGTCCGGTCGGCGGCACTCCGTGGGGGAGGCGGGAAGAGCGGAGATCTTAGAGGAGCGGGGGCGGTGGCCGCGAACGGTTTTCTCATCCCCTGTTTCTCATCCCCTAGGGGACGAGACCCTCCTCCCGGAGGGGCAGGAGTCGGCCCGCAGGCGTACGAGCGCGGTACCGAGAGTGGGCCCCCAGGCCGACGCGGGCTTTACGTGCGAAAACGCACTATGGAGACATGAGCGCAGCAACCATCTCCCCCGCCCCGGCATCGGGCCGCCCTCCGGGCGCGACCGCAGCGACGGGCAGCCACCGGCACCCCCTCGGCGACGCCCTGCGCGCGGTCAGGGTCTTCGCCGGCGCCGACTTCGACGTGATCATCCTCGGCCAGTACGAAGAGGAAGTGGGCGTGGTCCGGCGCCACCGGTGACCGGACCGCCGAGCGCTACGCCTCCTCGGCCAGCAGCTCGTCCGCGTCCATGATCCGGTACGCGTACCCCTGCTCCGCCAGGAAGCGCTGCCGGTGGGCGGCGAAGTCCTGGTCGATGGTGTCCCGGGCGACCACGGAGTAGAAGTGCGCCTGGTGGCCGTCCGACTTGGGGCGCAGCACCCGGCCGAGGCGCTGGGCCTCCTCCTGGCGCGAGCCGAAGGTGCCCGAGACCTGGACGGCGACGGTCGCCTCCGGCAGGTCGATCGAGAAGTTCGCGACCTTGGACACCACGAGCACGCTGATCTCGCCCTCCCGGAAGGCGTCGAACAGCTTCTCCCGCTGCGCGTTCGACGTCTCGCCCTTGATCACGGGCGCGTCCAGGTGCTCACCCAGCTCGTCGAGCTGGTCGATGTACTGGCCGATCACCAGGATCTGCTGCCCGGCGAAGCGGCGGACGATCGCCTCCGTGACCTTCCGTTTGGTGTCCGTCGTCGCGCAGAAGCGGTACTTCTCCTCCGTCTCGGCCGTGGCGTACGCGAGCCGCTCGGCGTCCGTGAGATTGACCCGGACCTCGACGCAGTCGGCGGGCGCGATGTACCCCTGCGCCTCGATCTCCTTCCACGGCGCGTCGAACCGCTTGGGCCCGATCAGGGAGAACACGTCCGACTCGCGGCCGTCCTCGCGGACCAGGGTCGCCGTCAGGCCGAGGCGCCGGCGCGCCTGGAGGTCGGCGGTGAACTTGAAGACCGGCGCGGGCAGCAGGTGCACCTCGTCGTAGACGATCAGCCCCCAGTCGCGCGAGTCGAACAGCTCCAGATGCGGATAGACACCCTTCCGCTTGGTGGTCAGCACCTGGTACGTGGCGATCGTGACGGGCCGGATCTCCTTGCGCGTCCCGCTGTACTCGCCGATCTCCTCCTCGGTGAGCGACGTCCGCCGCACCAGCTCGTGCTTCCACTGCCGGGCGGAGACCGTGTTCGTGACGAGGATCAGCGTCGTGGACTTCGCCTGCGCCATCGCCCCGGCGCCGACCAGCGTCTTCCCGGCGCCGCAGGGCAGGACGACGACGCCCGACCCGCCGTGCCAGAAGTTCTCCACCGCCTGCTTCTGGTACGGCCGCAGCGCCCAGCCGTCCTCGGCCAGTTCGATCGCGTGCGCCTCGCCGTCGACGTACCCGGCGAGGTCCTCGGCCGGCCAGCCCAGCTTCAGCAGCGTCTGCTTGATCTGCCCGCGCTCGGAGGGGTGCACGGCGACCGTGTCCGGGTCGATCCGGGCGCCGACCAGCGGAGCGATCCGCTTCGAGCGCAGTACCTCCTCCAGCACCGGCCGGTCCGTGGACGTCAGGACCAGCCCGTGCGCCGGGTGCTTGACCAGGGACAGCCGCCCGTAGCGGTCCATCGTCTCGGCGATGTCGACGAGCAGCGCGTGCGGCACCGGGTAGCGGCTGTACTCCACCAGGGCGTCCACGACCTGCTCGGCGTCATGGCCCGCCGCGCGCGCGTTCCACAGGCCCAGCGGGGTCACCCGGTAGGTGTGGATGTGCTCCGGCGCCCGCTCCAGCTCCGCGAACGGGGCGATGGCCCGACGGCAGTCGTCGGCCCGCTCGTGGTCGACTTCCAGGAGCAGGGTCTTGTCGGACTGGACGATCAGCGGACCATTCACGCGCGGGCACCCTTTCTCGGGCCGGACGGCTCGGACGGCTCGACAGCTCGACGCCTCGGCCAAACGTCCAGTGTGCCTGATCGACCGCGCCCGGTGGTGTGATCTGCGCGTCCGGTCGTACTTAATGCCTTTTCATTCCAACGTGTGGTGTGAATTCAGGTTTTCCGGCGCGGCCCCGAAGAATGGCCGACTGTGCGGAACCCCACCACCACCACGCTCGGATACGCCCTGTTCGCCACCCGCTGGCTCCAGGCCCCGCTGTACTTCGGGCTCGTGGCCGCCCAGGGCGTCTACGTCTACAAGTTCTTCAAGGAGCTCTGGACCTTAATCCTCATGTGCGTCAGCGGGCACGCCACCGAGACGTACGTGATGCTCGCGGTGCTCAAGCTGGTCGACGTCGTCATGATCGCCAACCTGCTGATCATGGTGATCGTCGGCGGCTATGAGACGTTCGTCTCGCGCATCGGCCTCCAGGGCCACCGCGACCAGCCCGAATGGCTCTCGCACGTCAACTCCAACGTGCTGAAGGTCAAGCTCGCCACGGCGATCGTCGGCATCTCCTCCGTCCATCTGCTCCAGATGTTCGTGGACGTCCACCACACCTCCCGGCACGCCCTGCTGTGGGGGACGGTGATCCACATGGCGTTCATCGCCTCGGCCGCGATCCTCGCGTACATGTCCGGACCGATGGCCGCCCACGGGGATCGCGGGCACGCCGACCGCGCTCCGGCCCAGCACCCGCAGGCCGAGCCCGGGCACGGAGACCAGCGGCACCGGCCGCCGGAGCCCGAGACCCCGGCGGCCCTGCCGCCCCTCCCTCGGCAGCCGGAGCCGGACGCGGACGCCGAGGCCCGGATCCGCGCCGCCGGCTTCCCGGCCCGCAAGCTGCTGGAGGACTTCGACGAGCAGCACCCCCGGGGCTTCGACCGGGAGGCCGTGGCCCGGCTCGGCAAGGCGGACTTCGTCGCCGCCCGGCGCAACGTCGTGTTCGTCGGCCCGCCCGGCACCGGCAAGACCCATCTGGCCATCGCCCTCGGCGTGCGGGCCTGCCAGGCCGGGCACCGGGTGCTGTTCGCGACCGCCGCCGAGTGGGCCACCAGGCTCTCCGAGGCCCGGGCCGCCGGACGGCTCGACGCGGAGCTGGCCGCTCTCGACGAACACGCTCTGCTGATCGTCGACGAGGTCGGCTACACGCCCTTCGACGCGGCCACAGCCGGCCTGTTCTTCCAGCTGGTCGCGCACCGCTACGAGCGCGCCTCGCTGATCGTGACCAGCGACCGCCCGCTCGGCCGCTGGGACGAGGTCTTCGGCGCCTGTGCCCCGGCGATGGCGGACCGCCTGGCCCATCACGCCGAGATCGTGCGGCTGGACGGCGACAGCTACCGGATGCGGCGCGCTACTTCAGCGTGGGCAGACTGACGTTCTGGATCAGCGGGCCCTCGATGCCGATCGCCTCGGAGAGCAGGGGCTCGGTGCCGGCGGCCGGCAGGGGCAGCGGCAGCGCGGGGGCCGCGGCGGCGGACGGCGCGAGCACGCCCACGAGGGCGACGGCGCAGAGGGCGGCGGCGGGCAGCTTTTCACGCATGAGGACGACAGGGCCTTTCACGGGCTGAGAGACGAGGACACCGCACCCCGGGCCGGCCCGGAAGACACCGGGGCCGGCCCACGGGTGCGCGGGACGCGGATCAGATCTGCGGTGTCTCCACGACGAGGCCGGCGACATCGATGCTCACCGCGGCGGCCGGGGTGGCCAGCCCACCGAACGTCATCAGGGCGGCGGTGGCCAGGACGGCGGCGACTCGACGGACAGCGCGCATGCTGGGACTTCCTTTCGGTGAGGCTCACAGGACACCCGGTGGCTGCCCCCGCGTGCGCGGCGTGATGCGGCACGCCCGGGAAGGTCGCCCGAGCGTGGGACATCCCCGGCGTGGCGTGCATGAACCCCGGCGTGCACCCGAACGGGTGAGACACGCCCGGCCTGCGGCGTCGAGGCCGTCAGCCCGCGTCGTCGGCGAGCTCCGCCACCCCGGTGATCCGGTGCAGCGGGTACGTGCGGACCTCGTCCGCGGTGTGGTCGTACGCCGTGACGAAGCCGCCCTCGACGCGGATGGGGGCGATGACCCGCTGGCTGGCGGCGCCCTCGGCGTTGACGTAGCCGATCCACAGGGCCTCGCCGGTCAGGACGGCGGCCTGCATGGTGGCGAGGGTCTCGGCGGAACCGGTGCGGGGCAGCTCGCCGTCGACCGCCGGAGCCGTGCCGGGCTTGCGCGGGGTGGTGGAGGCGAGGTCGCCGGCCCGGATGGCGCGCAGCGCGGCGGCGAGCAGGGTGTCGTCGGGGACCGGCGGGCCGTCCGGGACCGGCTCGGGCGCGGTGCGCGGCGGGGTGCGGTGGGCGAGGGCGCGGGTGATCAGCACATCGCCCTCGGCGGACTCGGCGGCCGGCGCGAACCCCATCGCCCGCAGGCCCTCCAGGAGCCCCGCCGGGTCGGCCTGCGCGGCCAGCACGGTCGGGGCGAGCCGGCGCAGGCCCAGGGCGGCGGCCCGCTTGTCGGCGAGGATCTCGTTGAGTACCGCGTCGTCGTCGCAGCGGACGTACGCCGAGGCCGCGCCGACGCGCAGGTGCCCGTGCCGGCGGGCCACGTCGTCGATGAGGTACGTGAGCGGCTGCGGCACCGGTGTACGGGAGTGCGCGGCGAGGAAGGCGTGCAGGTCGGAGGCGGCCTGCCCGGCGTCCAGGGCGCGCCGCACCGAACCGGGCGTGAACCGGTAGACGGTGGCCCCGCCCTTGGACTCGACGTCCGCGAGCACGCCCAGCATGTCGGCGAGCGGGCGCTGCAGGGGACCGGGCGCCACCGCCGTCAGGTCGGCCTGGAGCAGGACGTGGTCCAGCGGCTCGGGCAGGAGGGGTGTGAGGAGCCGGGCCGCGGCGGCGGAGGCGACGGCCTGCCCGGCGGGGGAGAGGGGAGTGAGCGGGGCGGACCGGTGGTGGTGGACGGGCAGTTTGTCCCCCGGCCCGGAAGGCTCCGCGTCGGGACCCTTCACGGGCGCCGCGGGCGCGCCCAGCAGAGCCCGGCCGTGGGCCGACAGGGCGCCCCGGCCGGTGACGCCCAGCAGCTCCGCCTCGGACAGGGCCCACCGGGCAAGGCGGGTGCGCAGGTCGTCCTCCTGCCGGGCGCCGCGCGGGGGGCGCTCCCAGCGCAGCCGGGCCAGCACCGACTCGGCCTCCGGCGCGGCCCCCTCCGGCAGCCCGGCCAGCAGCGCCAGCACCCGGTGCCGCACCTCGGGCGCCGCCGAGCGGTCCAGGCCGGGCCCGAGCGCCGACAACGTACGGTCCTTCGCGTCCCGCCCGCCGACCAGCCCGGCCGTCCGGGTCGCCGCGAGCCACGCCGTGGCCAGCCGCGCCCAGCGCTCGGCGGCGGGCCGCTCCAGCCACTCGTCGTAGGCGGGGGTCGCCGCGTACCGCTCGTCGGCCTCCCCGTCCGAGGCGATCAGACCGGCCGCGTACGCCAGCTCCACCCAGAACGCGGCCACCGGCTCGGGCACGTCGAGGGCGACGGCGGTCCGCTTCAGGTCCCGAACGCTCAGCCCGCCGGCGCGCAGCACTGCGGGGCCGCCCTCGTCCCAGTCCTTCAGCAGCTCCTCGACGGTCGCGAGGGCGGTGTACGCCTGCCCGGCCGCGGTGCTGTCCACAACCTGTGGACGATGCGCGGCGGCCGTCTCGACCGCCGGCGGCACGGGCTCGGGCGTCCGGTGCGCCAGCCCGCGCCGCAGATGCAGGGCGACCTCGCGCGGCAGCACGACCGTCCCGGGCGCCGTCGGCAGCAGCAGCCCGCGGTCCAGCAGCCAGCGCAGCCGGGGCGCCGGATCGGCCGTGACCTGGCCGTACGGCGGCCCCCACACCAGGCGCTCCAGCACCTCCAGGGAATCGGCGGGGGCCTGGGCGAGCAGGGCCGCCATCCGCTTCCGGTCCGTGAACAGGCCGGTCAGGGAGGCCACCGCGGAGACCGAGTCATGGGTGGAGGGCAGCCCGGCGGCCGCGACGATCTCCTGGATGCGCCCCGGGGACATCCCGGCCGTGGCCTCCTGGACGGTGGGGCCGAGCCCGGTCGGCGAGGGGTGCTGCGGCGAGGGAGCCAGCAGCTCACGGGCCGTGCGGACCAGCCGCAGCCGGTCGTCGCCGCCCCAGACCAGGGCCTGCTCGCGCAGGACGTCCAGGGCGTGCGGCAGGGCGGCGGTGACGGCCGGGTCGGCGTCGTCCCCGGCCGTGAGCCCGAGCAGTTCCCCGTACGTCGCCGGGTCCGCCGCCACGGCCAGCGCCTCCGCCGTCTGCAGCGTGAACCGGTCCAGCCGCTCCAGGGCGCGCACGACCGAGGCGCGGGTGCCGGCGCGGGTCGCGAGCTGCGTGAGGTCGGTGGGCACGGGCGTGATGAGATCCGGTCGGCTGCGCAGCAGCGCGCCCAGCGCGGCGTCGCCCCGCGCGCGGAGCGCTTCCGCGAGGGAGCGGGGGGCCGAAGGCGTGTCCTCGGTGCTCATCCGGTCCACGGTAGCGGGTCGCCTCCGGCGGGTGAGCCGACTGTGCGCGGTCGGCTTTTTGGTAGCGCCGCTGGTCCTCGCGGTACCGTCGTCCGACGGCGTCACGCAACGCACCCGCCCCGGAGGGGACTTCGTGGGGATTGAGAGCGACCAGGTCGTTTACGAGTATCTGAGCCGCGTCGGCGATGTGGCCCAGCAGCGGCAGTTGTCGTCGGCCACCCGCATGCGCCTGGTCGCGGACCTGCGCGGCGAGATCGACCGGCGCCGCGCGAAGGCCCCCGTCGACTCGCCCGCCGCCGTCCGCCGCATCCTGTCCCGCCTCGGCAGCCCCGACGAGGTCGTGGCGGCGGCAGCGGGCGGTACGGGCTCCGGCTCGGGCGGTGAGCCGCACAGTGCCTCCCCCGCCGCCGTCCCCGTCCAGCGTGAGCCGGAGGAGCGGGGCGAGCGGGCGAAGGGGGTGCTGCGGCGCGTCGTACCGCGTCCCCGCCCGGCGCGGTCCGCCGAGGAGCCCAGCCCCGCCGCCGCCGAGGGCGCCGCGCCGCCGCACCTGGCCGCCGGGCACGAGCTCGGGGACAGCGTCGTCCAGCCGGACTGGTGGCGGGTGGACAGCAGCCCGTTCGGCGTGGGCGAGGAGGTGCCGGGCTTCGTGGGCGGGGTGGAGCTGCCGGACCTGCTGAAGCCGCCGCAGCCGAGGAAGCCGGTCGAGGAGCAGGCGGCCGGGGAACCCGCCGCGGTCGTCGAGGCGGTGGAGAAGGCCGAGGAGACCGGGACCCGCCGCCGTCTGCCGCGCCTGCCCGCGGGCGGCTGGAGCAACCCGCTCCTGCTGGTCGCCGCCGGGCTCCTGGTCGCGGGTGCCGTGCTCGGCAACTGGTTCGTGCTGCTCCTCGGCTGGCTCATCGCGTACGCCTCCCGCCGGCTGACCCAGGCGGAGACGAAGTGGGCGGTGGTGATCCTGCCCGGCCTCTCGGTGGCGGGGGGCCTGGTCTGGCTGTGGGGCAGGATGAACGGCCGCTGGGGCGCGCCCATCGCCGAGGGCCACATGAACGCCGCGGTGGCGGAGACGTGGCCGTGGGTGGTGCGCGGGGCGGCGGTGGCGTCGGCGCTGTTCCTGGTGTGGCGCTCACAGCGCCCGCGATAGCCGTTCACAGGGTGACGACTGCCGTTCACACCCTCTGGGCACAATGGCCCCCATGGCCTCCACGACCTCGCCCGCGCTCACCGTCGGCTTCGACCTCGACATGACCCTCATCGACTCCCGCCCCGGCATCCGCGCCTGCTACCAGGCGCTGTCCGAGCGGACGGGGAGGTACATCGACGCCGATCTGGCGGTCACGCGGCTCGGGCCGCCGCTGGCCGAGGAACTGATCAACTGGTTCCCGGCCGAGGAGGTCGAGACCGTGGCGGACGTGTACCGGGAGATGTACCCGGCGATCGCGATCGCCGAGACCCCGGCGCTGCCCGGCGCCCGGGAGGCCATCGCGGCCGTACGGGAGGCCGGCGGGCGCGCGATAGTCGTCACCGCCAAGTACGAGCCCAACGCCAAGCTGCACCTCGCCCACCTCGGCATCGAGCCCGACGCGGTCATCGGCGACCTGTGGGCCGAGCAGAAGGCGGAGGCGCTGCGCGAGCACGACGCGGGTGTCTACGTCGGCGACCACGTCGGCGACGTGCGCGGCGCCCGGGTCGCCGGCGCGCTGTCGGTCGCGGTGGCCACCGGGCCCTGCTCCCCGGAGGAACTGCGCGCGGCGGGCGCGGACGTCGTCCTCACCGACCTGACGGAATTCCCCGGGTGGCTTTCGGACTACCGCCCCGCGCGCGCCTGACGCCGTCCGGCCGCCACGGAACGCAGCACTCCCGCACCGGCCATCAGGAATCCGACTGCCATGAGCATGCTCAATCCGAACATGTACGTCGGAAAGGGTGTCGTCCCGAGGAACAGCGGGGCGACCGTGACCAGTGTGGCCACGGCGCCGATGAAGAAGACGACGGCACCGGCACGGACCAGGCGGTCACCGGGAGCGGCGGAATTCGTTTGGGTTTTGTCACGCACCGGACCAGGGTAGTTCCCAGCGCGAAGGAACAACCGGGTGACGTCTTGTCACCGGCCTGAAGACCATTAGCCTTGGTACCGGCGGGTCCGTACGACCCGCCCGAGTGCTATCAAGAGCCGTTTCAGAAGCAGTTTTCCGACGAGTACGAGGACGAGGACAGACGTGCCTACCGGCAAGGTCAAGTGGTTCAACAGCGAGAAGGGCTTCGGCTTTCTCTCCCGCGACGACGGCGGTGACGTCTTCGTCCATTCCTCGGTCCTCCCCGCCGGAGTCGAGACGCTCAAGCCGGGGCAGCGAGTGGAGTTCGGGGTCGTGGCGGGACAGCGCGGCGACCAGGCGCTGTCCCTGACGATCCTGGACCCGACCCCGTCCGTCGCCGCCGCGACGCGCAAGAAGCCGGACGAGCTGGCCTCCATCGTCCAGGACCTGACGACGCTCCTGGAGAACATCACCCCGATGCTGGAGCGGGGCCGCTACCCCGAGAAGACCGCCGGAAAGAAGATCGCCGGCCTGCTGCGCGCGGTCGCCGACCAGCTGGACGTGTGACCGCCGCTCAGGGAAACACTCAGGGAAAAGCGAGCGCGTTCGGGCCGAGGGGCGGCACCAGCCCCTCGGCCGCCGCGCGTGTCAGCAGACCGCGTACGGCCGCGTAGCCGTCCTCGCCGAGGTCGGCGGTGAACTCGTTGACGTACAGCCCGATGTGCTGGTCGGCGACGGCCGGGTCCATCTCCTGGGCGTGCTCCATGACGTACGGCCGGGACGCCTCGGGGTCGTCCCAGGCGGCGCGTACGGACGTCCGGATGGAGTCGGCCAGCAGCCGCAGCTTCTGCTCGCCCAGTGACCGCTTGGCGATGATCGCGCCCAGCGGGATCGGCAGCCCGGTGGTGTTCTCCCAGTGCTCGCCCATGTCGGCGAGCTTGTGCAGCCCGTAGGTGCGGTACGTGAAGCGCGCCTCGTGGATCACGAGCCCCGCGTCGACCTTCCCGTCCCGCACGGCCGGCATGATCTCGTGGAACGGCATGACGACGATCTCGCCGACCCCGTCGGCCACGGTGTCCGCGGCCCACAGCCGGAACAGCAGATAGGCGGTCGACTTCTCACTCGGCACGGCGACGGTCCGCCCGGTGAGGTCGAGCCCCGGTTCCCGGCTGAGCACCAGCGGGCCGCAGCCCCGCCCCAGCGCGCCTCCGCAGGGCAGTAGCGCGTACTCGTCGAGGACGTACGGCAGCACGGCGTACGACACCTTCAGCACGTCGAACTCGCCGCGTTCGGCCATGCCGTTGGTGACGTCGATGTCGGCGAAGGTCACGTCAAGGCCGGGGGCGCCGGGGACGCGGCCGTGGGCCAGGGCGTCGAAGACGAAGGTGTCGTTCGGGCAGGGGGAGTAGGCGGTCTTCAGCTGCTCAACTGTCATGCCGGTTCCAACCCTCCAGTACGGGCACGAGCTTCCCGAAGCCCTCGGTCAGGGCCGCCAGGGCCTCGGGGATGCGCCAGGCGGCACGGTCCCTCGGCCCGACCGGGTTGGAGATCGCCCGGATCTCCAGCACGGGCACACCCTGCGCGATGGCGGCCTCGGCGACACCGAACCCTTCCATGGCCTCGGCGAGGGCGGTGGGATGCCGCTCGCGGAGCACGGCGGCCCGCTCGGCCGTCCCGGTCACGGTCGACACGGTGAGCACGGCCCCGGCCCGCGCCCCCACGGCCTCGGCGACCCGCCGCACCAGCTCCCCGGGCGGCCGATGCCGGACGGTCCCGAACCCCAGCTCGGTGACCGACAGAAACCCGTCCTCGGTCTCGGCCCCCAGATCGGCCGCGACGATCTCATCGGCGACGACGAGCGCCCCCACGGGCGCGTCGGGCACAAACCCGCCCGCGATCCCGGCCGAGACGACGAGGTCGTAGGGGGTGCCGTTCAGGGCGGCGGCGGTGAGAGCGGAAGCGGTATTGGCGGCGGCGAGAGCGGCCCCGACCCCGGCGACGATCACATCCCAGCCACCGCCGTGGCCGGCGGCACCGCTGGTCCCGCCGTGGCCGGCGGCACCGCTTGTCCCGCCGTGGGCAGTCGTGCCGCTGGGGCGGCACGGGTGGGCACGGCCTGCAACGCCGAGTTCCGTGTCATCGGACCCCGTGGACAGCGCCCGAACCACCGCGTCCCTCTCCACGGAAACCGCGGTGGCGACAAGCACCCGGCCAAGCCCAGCGGCAGCGATCAGGCGTCCTTCTCGAGCTTGAAGTTCCAGAGCCCCGACGTGTCCTTCTCGCCCTCCTTGATGGACACCAGCGTCGAGTTGCCCTGCGCGCCGTACTGGGCGTTGAAGAACACGCTGCCCGGGATGGTGCGGTAGGTCTTCGTGCTGGCGTCGGTCAGCGGCTGACCGTTCATCAGGATCGTCCAGCCCTTGTCGGCGATCTCCGGGTCGACGCCGAAGCGGACGGTCTCGTCCGGGTCGACGGAGATGCTCTTGATGCCCTTGTCCTTCAGGCACTGGGTCAGGTCGGCGGACTTCAGGGTTTTGCCCTCGCCGCCACAGGTCGCCTCGGAGTTCACCGAGGAGCTGCCCACGGTGACCGTGGCCATCGCCGTCGGCTTGTCACAGGCCGACAGGACGAGCAGTCCGGCGGAAACGACGCCGGCGGCGGCGACGGCGCGGCGGCGTCGCACAGCGGATTGCAACGTGTTCATGGGCGAAGGCTATCGGGCGCGCATAGCCCCACTCCCACGTGGGGTCGGCCGTGCCCATAGCGTTACGCCACCCGCGGCCGCCCCGTACTCCCACGCCGGGCCGACCCGAGCAGCCCCCGTACGGTCGTCAGCCACCCCGTGCCGACGATCGCGGCGCCCACCGCGAGGCCGAGCGTGCCGTTGAGCGGCATGACGATGCCGACCGCGCCGCCCAGCACCCAGGACATCTGGAGCAGCGTCTCGGAGCGGGCGAAGGCCGAGGTGCGGACCAGTTCGGGCACGTCGCGCTGGATCAGCGCGTCCAGGGACAGCTTGGCCAGGGCCTGCGCGAAGCCGGCGATCGCGGCCAGGCCGGCCACCAGCACCGCCCCGAAGAACACCGCCGCCGTGATCGCCGCGCCCAGCACGCACGCCACGACCGTCACGATGATGAGCTCCGGCGCCCGGGAGCGCAGCCACGCCCCGACGGCCGTACCGAGGGCGTTGCCCGCGCCCGCCGAGACGCCCACTATCCCCAGGGACACGGCGGCGCTCTGGCCGGAGATCGGGTGCTCGCGCAGCAGGAAGGCCAGGAAGAAGATCAGGAAGCCGGTGTGGCAGCGGATGGAGGCGTTGACGGCCAGGGCGTGGGTGACGGCCGGGCCGACCGTGCGCAGTCCGGGGCGCTTGACCGGCTTGCGGTGCGGCCCGTGCAGGTGCTGCTCGTCGGCCGCGAGCAGTGCGGTGTCCTCGCCCTTGGCGGAGTCGACCTTCGGCGGCAGCGTGAACGACAGGACCGTCCCCGCCACGAAGATCACGAAGGCGCCGTAGAGCGGCCAGCGCGGGCCGATCTGCTGGAGGCCGGCGCCGATGGGCGCGGCGATGCCGGTGGCGAGGAGGCCGCCGAGGGTGACGCGCGAGTTGGCCTTCACGAGGGAGAAGCGGGGCGGCAGCAGCCGGGGCACGACGGCGCTTCTGACCACGCCGTACGCCTTCGACGCGACCAGGACGCCCAGCGCGGCCGGGTACAGCTCGATGCTGCCGCTGACGACCGCGCCGGACAGCACGATCGCGAGCAGCGCCCGGGCCAGCATCGCGCCGGCCATCGCGGCGCGGCGGCCGTGCGGGATGCGGTCGAGGAGGGGCCCGATCACCGGGGCGAGGAGGGTGAAGGGCGCCATGGTGATGGCGAGGTACAGCGCGACCCGCCCGCGGGCCTCGTCGGTCGGCACGGAGAAGAAGACGGTCGAGGCGAGGGCGACGGTGATCATCACGTCGCCGGCGCCGTTCACGCCGTGCAGCTCGATCAGCTTGCCCAGGCCCGACTCACCGGCGCCGTGCGCGTGGGTCGCCTTGCGGATGCCGCGGGCGGTGCCGGTCACCGGGAAGTGCAGGGCACGGCCGACCGCGCGGAGGGAGCCGCCCAGGCGGCCCGGTCCGCGCGGTCGGCTGCTTCCCTTGACCCCTTTCGACCCACCGGTCCCGGTGGCGTCCTGGGGTGTCTTCGCGGCTGCCACGACGTCATAGTGCCCCGATACGGCTGTGGGTAGTGCCATTACCGCTTGTATAGGGCCTGTGGGGTGACTGTCCGGGGGCGGCGGCCGGGCGGCGGCTCATGACCGGGCCGACGGCGAACACAACCGTCGGTGTACGCGAAGTGGGGCGGAAGGGTAGCGTGCGTATCTCAGCCATCCCGCAGAATGGATGAAGGACGTCGACGCGGTCCTCCGGTCCGCTCCGTCCCCGCCCCCGCGCTGGGAGTGGCGCACCCGTGAGACGGCGTATGGAGAGAAGCGATACCTGTGAGCGCAGCGACAACGCGAAGCCGCACCCCTGACCGTCTGTGCGCCGAGGCCGTCGACCTCGCACGCGCCGCAGCCGAGGAGGCCGCCGCGCCAGGGATCGTCGGCGAGCATGTGGGGCTGGTCTCCGAGGGGGACCGCGTTGTCACGCACTTCTTCGAGTGCCGGGAGCTCGGCTACCGGGGCTGGCGCTGGGCCGTGACGGTGGCCCGGGCGTCCCGCGCGAAGATCGTCACGGTGGACGAGGCGGTGCTGCTGCCCGGCCCGGACGCGGTGCTCGCGCCCGAGTGGGTGCCGTGGAGCGAGCGGCTGCGCCCCGGCGACATGGGCCCGGGCGACCTGCTCCCCACGGACGCCGAGGACCTGCGCCTGGAGCCCGGCTACTCGGGCGAGGACGAGCCGCCGCCGAACTCCGCCGTGTCGCACGAGATGGCCGACCTGGTGGAGGCCGAGGACGCGGACGTCACCGAGGGCCCCCCGTCCCGCCTGCCGGTCACCCCGTCCCGCGGGTCGATCGCGGCGATCGCCGAGGAACTGGGCATGCGCCGCGCCCGGGTGCTCTCCCGCTACGGGCTGCACACCGCGGCCGACCGCTGGGAGGAGGCGTTCGGGCCCAAGACCCCCATGGCCCAGTCGGCCCCCGCGGCCTGCGTCACCTGCGGCTTCCTCGTCCCCGTCGGCGGCTCCCTGGGCCAGGCCTTCGGCGTCTGCGCCAACGAGTTCTCCCCGGCCGACGGCCGCATGGTCTCCCTGGCCTACGGCTGCGGCGGCCACTCCGAGGCCGCCGTCATGCCCAAGCCGCCGCAGCCGGCCCCGCCGGTGATCGACGAGACCCGGGTGGACCCGTTCCCGCTGCGCCCGGCCTCCGACTCGGGTTCGGTGCCGGTCACGGAGGACGAGTCGTCCGCGGAGCTGGGGCACTCCTAGGACCTGGTCCGAGGGCCCCTTCCGGTCGCGGTACCTTCAACCTCACGGCCCACGCCGCCGATGAGGAGAGTGAACGTGAGCAAGTTCGTGCACCCGGCCGCCGAGGGTGCCGACCCGTTCGGTACGGCACGTCTGCGGCGCGGGGTCCTCGACGCCTGGGCCACCAGCCCGGCCCGGTTCCGTGAGGACGCCAACGCCGAGGAGGACCTCGTCCTCGGCGGCTACCGGGACCGGCTCGTCGTCGAACTCGCCCAGAACGCCGCCGACGCGGCCGCCCGGGCCGGGGTGCCGGGGCAGCTGCGGCTCACCCTGCGCGACGGGGTGCTCGTCGCCGCCAACACCGGCGCCCCGCTGGACGCGGCCGGCGTCGAGTCGCTGTCCACGCTGCGCGCCTCCGCGAAGCGGGAGACCCACGAGCGGGCCGTCGGCCGGTTCGGCGTCGGGTTCGCCGCCGTCCTCGCCGTCACCGACGAGCCCGCCGTCGTCGGCCGGCACGGCGGGGTCCGCTGGTCCCTCGCCGAGGCCCGGGAGCGGGCCGCCGAGACCGCCCGGCACAGCCCCGGCCTCGGGGACGAGATCCGGCGGCGGGACGGGCACGTACCGCTGCTGCGGCTGCCGTTCGCCGCCGAGGGCACGGCCCCCGACTCGTACGACACCGCCGTCATCCTGCCGCTGCGCGACGCGGCCGCCGCCGATCTCGCCGAGCGGCTCCTGCACGCCGTCGACGACGCCCTGCTGCTCACCCTCCCGGGCCTCGAAGAGCTCGTCGTCGAGGTGAACGGCGAGAGCCCCCGGACCCTCACCCGCCGCACCGACGGGCCCTTCACGGTCGTCGACGACTCCGGCGACGGCGTCACCCACTGGCGTACCGCCGCCGCCCACGGCCCCCTCACCCCCGACCTGCTCGCCGACCGGCCCGTCGAGGAGCGGCTGCGGCCCCACTGGTCGGTCACCTGGGCCGTGCCCGTGGACAGCGACGGCAGCCCGGTCCGGCCCCGCACCAGCCCGGTCGTGCACGCCCCCACACCCAGCGACGAGCCGCTCGGCGTCCCGGCCCTGCTCATCGCCTCGTTCCCGCTGGACTCCACCCGCCGGCACGCCGCCCCCGGCCCGCTGACCGACTTCCTGGTCCAGCGCGCGGCCGACGCCTACGCCGAACTCCTCGCCGACTGGCGGCCCGTCACCGCCGGGATCATCGGCCTCGTGCCCGGCCCGCTCGGCAAGGGCGAGCTGGACGGCGCCCTGCGCCAGGCGATCCTGGAGCGGCTGCCCCGGACCTCCTTCCTGCCGCCCGCGGTCCCGCCCCGCGACGGTGACGACCTGCCGGAATCGCTGCGGCCCCGGGACGCCGAGGTCGTCGAGGGCGCCGGCGCGGACACCGTGCGGGTCCTCGCCGAGGTGCTGCCCACCCTGCTGCCCGCCGGGCTCGAACGCCGCGCGGAGCTGCGCACCCTGGGCGTCGCCCGGGTCCCGCTGACCGACGCGATCGACCGGCTGGCCGGGCTGGAGAAGGACCCGGGCTGGTGGCGGCGGCTCTACGACAGCCTGGCCGGGGTCGACCCGGACCGGCTGTCGGGGCTGCCGGTGCCGCTCGCGGACGGCCGTACCACCATCGGGCCCCGGCAGGTCCTGCTGCCCGGCGGGGAGGCCGCCCGGATCGACCCGGAGGTGCTGGCCCGGCTCGGCCTGAAGGTCGCCCACCCGGACGCCGCCCATCCGATCCTGGAGAAGCTCGGCGCCCTGCCCGCCACCCCGCGGGCCGTCCTGACCACCCCGCAGGTCCGGGCCGCCGTCGCCGCGTCCCTGGACGACGAGGGCGGGGTGAACTGGGAGGAGGACGCCCTCGACGCCGACGAACTGGCCGACACCGTGCTGGCCCTGGTGCGGGACGCCGGCCTGGAGCCCGGTGACGAGCCCTGGCTCGGCGCGCTCGCGCTGCCCGACGAGGACGGCGAACCGGCCCCGGCCTGCGAACTGGTCTTCCCCGGCGGCCCCTTCGCCCAGGTAATGCGCGAGGGCGAACTGGCCGCCGTGGACGCCGAGCTGGCCGCGAAGTGGGGCGAGCAGCCGCTGGCCGCCTGCGGGGTCCTGGTGAACTTCGCCGTCGTCCGGGCCACCGACGTCGTCCTCGACCCGGACGAACTGGAGCCCCGCGAGGGCGACTTCGCCGAACCCGACGACCCGGGCCTGCTGGACGCCGTGGACGTGTGGTGCGAGGACATCCTCGACCGCTTCCCGGACAGCCCGGTGCCGCCGGTCGCGACTGAGATCATCGCCGTACGGGACCTGGATCTCGTGGACGAGGACAAGTGGCCGCAGGCGCTGGCCCTGTTGTCCCGGCCGCCCCTGCGGGACGCGATCGCGCAGCCCGTGCGGATCCTGCTGCACGACGGGACGCACGAGGTCGTCCGGCCGTACACGGCGTGGTGGCTGCGCGGGAACCCGGTCCTCGACGGCCGCCGCCCGGCCGGTCTGCGGGCCGCCGGCGGCGACCCTCTCCTGCGCGGGCTGTACGACGAGGCCGACGCGACCGGCTTCGAGGACGAGCAGGTGCTGCGCGCGCTCGGCGTGCGCACCTCGGTCGCCGCGCTGCTGGACGAGCCCGGCGGGGCCGCCGAGCTGCTCGACCGGCTCGCCGACCCCGAGCGCGAGGTGACGGGGGTTCAGCTGCACGCCCTGTACGGGGCGTTGGCCGAGCTGGACCCGGAGCAGGTGACCCTGCCGGACGAGCTGCGCGCGGTCGTCGACGGCCGGGTGGAGGTCGTGGACGCGGCCGACGCCGTGGTGTGCGACTCGCCCGACCTGCTGCCGTTCACCGAGGGCGTCCCGCTGCTGCCCGTACGGCCGTCCCGCGCCGCCGAGCTGGCCGAGCTGTTCCAGGTGCGGCGGCTGAGCGAGTCCGTCACCGGGGAGGTCACCTCCGAGGGCGTCGAGCACGACGTGCCCGAGGCGGTGCGGGTGCTGCTCGGCCGACGGACCCCGGCCTCCTACGTCGAGCACGAGGAACTCGTCGTCGACGGCGTGGAGATCGACTGGCGGCTCACGGACGACGACGTCCTGCACGCCGCCACGCTGGAGGGCGTCGCCGCTGGGCTGGCCTGGGCGGCGGGGCAGTGGCCGCGGCGGTTCGAGGTGGCGGCGCTGCTGGAGGACCCGTCACGGACGGAGGAGCTGGCGCGGGACCGGTGGTTCGACTGATCCGGTGGTGACGTACGGCAGGTGAGAACTTCCGCACATATTTTTCACCTGTCGTACAACCAAGCGCAGTGCTGAGGTATCTGATCGCGTGAGTCAACAGACTCCACGATCACTTCTCCACCTGGGGAACACATGCACATGCGAGCCACCGTGGCCGCCGTCGCCGGCGCCCTGGCCCTCTCCGCCCTCGTCGTCCCGGCCGCCCAGGCCGCCGACGCGCCGTCCGGCAAGGCGGCCTTCAGCTCCGCCGCGGCCGACGCCGACTCGGGCAGCACCACCGCGTCGAACCTCGACGTCACCTTCTCCGACATGAAGGTGAACAGCGGCAAGAACATCGTCGTCGGCACCACGAACGTGGTCAGCTTCCCCGTCACGTACACCGTGACGCACGCCGCGGACCTGGACACCAGCTCCGACAACTTCGCCACGGGCCCGCTGATCTACCACGGTTCCTCGATCGACACCGCGGACAACATCTTCATCAGCGACGACCCGGCCACCTGCACCGCCGTCTCGTCGACCGTCCTGAACTGCAAGGGCGTCATCAGCATCCACCCCGCCGACGGCGACCTGTGGAACTCCGACGCCGGCACCTGGGGCGCGGGTGCCCTCGCCGTCACCAGCAACGGCGACGAGAAGGAGCAGGGCGGCCTGGCCACCACCAAGGTGCAGCGCTACTCCAAGCTGACCGTCAACGCCGGCCCCGAACCCGTCTCCAAGGGCAAGACGATCACGTCCACCGGCAAGCTGTCCCGCGCCAACTGGGAGGACAACGCCTACCACGGCTACACCAACCAGCCGGTCAAGCTCCAGTTCCGCAAGGCGGGCACCAGCACGTACACCACGGTCAAGACCGTGTACTCCGACCAGTACGGCAACCTGAAGGCCACCGCCACGGCCCAGTACGACGGCTACTGGCGCTTCAGCTTCGCCGGCACGACGACCACCCCGGCCGTCAACGCCACCGGCGACTACGTCGACGTGAAGTAAAAGCGCCCCGAAAGGGGCGCGGGGAACTGCGCGAACAACCACGACGGCGCTAAGCGGGAAAGCGGCGGTCCACCCACCTCCACAGGAGTTCCAGGGCGGCCGCCGCCACCGCCGCGATGCCGACCGCGACCCACGGCATGGTCATCCCCACCAGCTTCAGCGCGAAGAACTCCTGAAGCCAGGGCACCACCAGCACCAGCAGGAACGCCCCGGCCATCGAGGCCACCAGCGCGACCCGCCACCAGGTGTACGGCCGGGCGATGATCGCCAGCACCCACATCGAGATGAGGAACAGCGTCAGCGTCGCGGCGCTGGTCTCCGCGTCCAGCGCCCCCGCCCCCGTGTAGTGCCCCCGGGCGATCAGATACGTCGCGAAGGTCGCCCCCGCGGCCAGGATCCCACCCGGAATCGCGTACCGCATGACCCGCCGGACGAAGTTCGGCTTCGCGCGTTCCTTGTTGGGCGCGAGCGCCAGGAAGAACGCCGGGACGCCGATCGTCAGCGTCGACAGCAGGGTCAGATGGCGCGGCAGGAACGGGTACTCGACCTGCGAGCAGACCACCAGGACGGCCAGCAGCACCGAGTACACCGTCTTGACGAGGAACAGGGTCGCGACCCGCGTGATGTTGCCGATGACCCGGCGCCCCTCCGCCACCACCGACGGCAGCGTGGCGAAGCTGTTGTTCAGCAGCACGATCTGCGCGACCGCCCGCGTGGCCTCCGAGCCGGCGCCCATCGCCACGCCGATGTCGGCGTCCTTCAGCGCGAGGACGTCGTTCACGCCGTCGCCGGTCATCGCGACCGTGTGCCCGCGGGACTGGAGCGCGCCCACCATGTTCCGCTTCTGCTGCGGGGTGACCCGCCCGAACACCGTGCCGTCGTCGAGGGCCTCGGCCATCCCGTCCTGGTCGGCGGGCAGCCGCCGCGCGTCCACGGTGGTCCCGGACAGCCCGAGCTTGGCGGCGACCGCCCCGACCGACACCGCGTTGTCGCCCGAGATGACCTTGGCCCGGACGTTCTGGTCGGCGAAGTAGCGCAGCGTGTCGGCGGCGTCCGGCCGCAGCCGCTGCTCCAGCACGACCAGGGCGGTGGGCTTCGCGCCCTCCGCGACCTCCGGATCGTCCAGGTCCCGCTCGACCCGGGCGAGCAGCAGCACCCTCAGGCCCTGCTCGTTCAGCCGCTCGGTCTCGGCGAGGGCCGGGTCCTCGTCGGGCAGCAGCACGTCGGGCGCGCCCAGCAGCCACGTACTGCTCTGCCCGTCGCCCTCGCTGAACGCGGCGCCGCTGTACTTGCGGGCGGAGGAGAAGGGCAGGGCCTGGGTGCAGCGCCAGCCGTCGACGGCCGGGTAGGTGTCGATGATCGCCTTCAGGGAGGCGTTGGGCCGCGGGTCCGACTCGCCGAGGGCACCGAGCACCTGCCGTACGTACGTCTCGTCGGCGCCCTGGAGGGGCCGCAGCTCGGTGACGTCCATGCCGCCCTCGGTGAGGGTGCCGGTCTTGTCCAGGCAGACCGTGTCGACCCGGGCCAGCCCCTCGATCGCGGGCAGCTCCTGCACCAGGCACTGCTTGCGGCCGAGCCGGATGACGCCGATGGCGAAGGCGACGGAGGTGAGCAGGACGAGCCCCTCGGGGACCATCGGGACGATGCCGCCGACCGTGCGGGCCACGGAGTCCTTGAAGGCGTTGTCCTTCACGACCAGCTGGCTGATGATCAGGCCGATCGCGGTGGGGACCATCATCCACGTGACGTACTTGAGGATCGTGGAGATGCCGGAGCGCAGCTCGGAGTGGACGAGGGTGAACCGGGACGCCTCCTCGGCGAGCTGCGCGGCGTACGCCTCACGGCCGACCTTGGTGGCCTGGAAGGCCCCGCCGCCCGCGACCACGAAGCTGCCGGACATCACCTGATCGCCGGGGCGCTTGACCACCGGGTCGGCCTCGCCGGTGAGCAGCGACTCGTCGATCTCCAGCCCGTCGGCCTCGACACAGACGCCGTCGACGACGACCTTGTCGCCCGGGCCGATCTCGATCAGGTCGTCGAGGACGATCTCGGAGGTGCTGACGTCGCCGGAGGCCCCGTCCCGGCGGACGGTGGGACGCACCTCACCGATCAGCGCGAGCGAGTCCAGCGTCTTCTTCGCCCGCCACTCCTGGATGATCCCGATGCCGGTGTTGGCGAGGATCACGAAGCCGAACAGGCTGTCCTGGATCGGCGCTACGACCAGCATGATCAGCCAGAGCACGCCGATGATCGCGTTGAAGCGGGTGAAGACGTTGGCGCGGACGATGTCGACAGTGGAGCGGCTGCTGCGCACCGGCACGTCGTTGACCTGGCCGCGCTCCACCCGTTCGGCGACCTGAGCGCTGGTCAGTCCGGTCTCGCGTGAGGTGACCGTCGCCGGCCGCGCGGAGTCGGGCCGGGCACCCGCGTCGAGATGCGTCATGCATTCGACGGTACGTGCGGATTTGCGGGTTCACCTGCCGAATGCGGGGAAGATCCGACCTGGGAAGGACCGACTTCATGCCGTGGTCGTACGGCAGTTGTACGTCGTCGGACCCTGGTGCCGTTCCGCCTGTCAGCCGGCCCGGCGGGCGGTCAGCAGCAGGTACTCCCAGTCCATGACCGTCCCGCCCTGCCCGGTCCCGAGGTCGGCGTCGCGGGCGAGGGCCACCAGGTCGCGGTCCAGGGCGGCGACGCGGTCGGGGTCGCCGGCGATGTTCTTGTAGACGGTGATGGTGGGGCCGTAGCGCTCCTTGAAGTAGTCGCGGAACATCTCGGGCGTGGCGAAGCGGTCGACCCGGACGGTGCGGCGCTCGGCGCGGACGTCCGTGACCCGGTCGCCGAGGAGCGCGCGCGCATGGTCCTCGTCGCCCCACAGCGGGGGCGGCTGCGCGCCCGGCGGGGGCGGTGGGGCGTACGGCTTCAGCGTGGCGAACATCCGGCCGATGAAGCCCTGGGGTGTCCAGCTCAGCAGCCCGATCGTGCCGCCCGGCCGGCAGACCCGGACGAGTTCGTCGGCGGCCCGCTGGTGGTGCGGGGCGAACATGACGCCGACGCAGGAGAGCACGGTGTCGAACTCCGCGTCGCCGAAGGGCAGCGCCTCGGCGTCGGCCTCCTGCCAGGTGAGGCGCGCGCCCCGCTCCTCGGCCACGCGCCGGCCGGCCTCGAACAGCTCGGGGGTGAGGTCGGAGGCGACCACCTCCGCACCGGCCAGGGCCGCCGGGATCGCGGCGTTGCCGGTGCCGGCGCCCACGTCCAGCACCCGCTGCCCCGAGCGCACCCCGCACGCCTCGACCAGGACCGGGCCCAGCTCGGAGATGACCTCGGCGGCCAGGGACGGGTAGTCGCCCTGGGCCCACATCGCCCGGTGCTTGGCCTTCAGCGTGCGGTCGGCCTCGGCCGAGCCGTTCCCGTTCGTCATGGCTGCGCTCCTCACCCGTTCGGCTGCGGTTCCACGCGCCGGCCGCGCCGCCGCTTCTTCGAGCGTAGGGACGCGGGGGGAGCCTTTCTCGCCGGAGGAGCCGTACGGAGGAGAGCCGTACGGGCAGCGGTACGGGGCAGCCCTAGGGAGCAGCTCAGTCGGCCGACGGTGCCGGGGTCGTCTCCTGGGCGGCGGCCCGCTTGATCGCGGCGTCGCGCCTGCGGACGTACCAGATGCCGATGAGGCCGAGCCCGGCCCCGGCCAGGCAGGTCCACACCCACCAGGTGTGACCGTGGTCCTCGAACCAGCCGTAGAAGGGCAGCTGCACCAGGAACAGCACGAACCAGATGATCGTGCCGCCGACGACGGTGGCCACCACGGGACCCTCCAGGGGCTCCGGAGCCTCGTGTCGGGGTGATCCCGAGAAAAAGCCTGCCATGAGGGACAGCTTACGAGGCGATCACGTCTACGCGCGGAGATGGCCGTTCGGGGCCTTATATGTTCATACTGAAACGGTTTGTGTCTGACCACTTCTCTTCGTAGGAACCACCAAGACATGTCCTCCTCGGCTCCCGCCAAGGTCCCCGCCCCTGAACAGCCGGGAGCCGGGCGCACGTACGGCGCACTCGACCGCTTCTTCCGGATCTCCGAGCGGGGCAGCACCCTGCCCCGCGAGGTCCGGGGCGGGCTCGCCACCTTCTTCGCGATGGCCTACATCATCGTGCTGAACCCGATCATCCTCGGCAGCGCGAAGGACATGTACGGCCACCAGCTCGACAACGGGCAGCTGGTCACCGCGACCGCCCTCACGGCCGCGCTCACCACCCTCCTCATGGGCGTCATCGGCAACGTGCCGATCGCGCTCGCCGCCGGCCTCGGCGTGAACTCGGTGGTCGCCCTCCAGCTTGCCCCGCGCATGTCCTGGCCGGACGCGATGGGCATGGTGGTCCTCGCCGGGTTCGTCGTCATGCTGCTGGTCGCGACGGGTCTGCGCGAGCGCGTCATGAACGCCGTGCCCTACGGGCTGCGCAAGGCCATCTCCATCGGCATCGGCCTGTTCATCATGCTGATCGGGCTCGTCGACGCCGGCTTCGTCTCGCGGATCCCGGACGCCGCCCAGACCACCGTCCCGCTCCAGCTCGGCGGCGACGGGCATCTGAACGGCTGGCCCGTGCTGGTCTTCGTCCTGGGCGTCCTGCTGACCCTCGCGCTCATCGTGCGCAAGGTCTCCGGCGCGATCCTGATCTCGATCGTCGCCATGACGGTCGTCGCGGTGGTCATCAACGCGGTGGCGAAGGTGCCGAGCTGGGGCCTGACCACGCCCAAGTGGCCCGGCAACCCGGTCGCGAGCCCCGACTTCGGGCTGATCGGCCAGGTCAGCCTGTTCGGCGGCTTCGACAAGGTCGGCGCGCTGACCGGCGTGCTCTTCGTCTTCACCGTGCTGCTGTCGTGCTTCTTCGACGCGATGGGCACGATCATGGGCGTCTCCGACGAGGCGAAGCTGACCGACGCGCAGGGTCAGATGCCCGGCATCAACAAGGTGCTGTTCGTCGACGGCCTCGCGGTCGCCGCGGGTGGTGCCAGCTCGTCCTCGGCCACCACGGCCTTCGTCGAGTCCACGGCCGGGGTCGGCGAGGGCGCCCGGACCGGCCTCGCGAACGTCGTCACCGGCGGTCTCTTCGCCGTCGCGCTCTTCCTGACCCCGATCGCCACGATGGTCCCGTCCCAGGCGGCCACCCCGGCCCTGGTCGCGGTCGGCTTCCTGATCCTGGCCGGGTCGGTGAAGGAGATCGACTGGGCCGACTACACGATCGCGATCCCGGCCTTCGTGACGATGCTGATGATGCCGTTCACCTACTCGATCACGAACGGCATCGGCATGGGCTTCATCACCTTCGTGGTGCTGCGCCTCGCGGCCGGGCGGGGCCGGGAGGTGCCGTCGGCGATGTACGCGGTGGCGGCGGTGTTCGCCTTCTACTACCTGATGCCGGCACTGGGCCTGACCTGATCCTCGTCGCCGGAGTCGGACGAGCCGTAGAACCTCTCCGTCTCCTCGACGGCGGTCTGGAACCGTTCGTCGAAGTCATCTCGGATGAGCGTCCGGACGACATAGTCCTGGACGCTCATTCCCCTTTTCGCGGCATGGTGCCGGAGCCGTTCGAGCAGGTCGTGGTCTATTCGTAGGCTGAGCACACTGGTCCCCATGACCATGAGGGTCGCGGCACCCTTCGGTGCAGTGTGTCGCGTTCCGCTACCGGATCACCCATATGGGTGATGTCACGGTTCAGTGGCGGGTGTCACGGTCATTCCTGTGTGTCAGCGCTGGTCCTTAGTTAGAGTAATGAGTTACGCTAAAGAACATGCCGGACCTCAGCCATGGCGACGATGTAGCCGCCGTGAACTCCCTACGTTCCGCCGTGATGCGGCTGTCCCGTCGGCTCAAGCACCAGCGGGTCGACGAGTCGCTCAGCCCCACCGAGATGTCGGTGCTCGGCACCCTGTCCCTGTGTGGCAGGGCCACCCCGGGCGAGCTCGCCCGCAAGGAGCACGTGCAGCCGCCGTCGATGACCCGCATCGTGGCGCTGCTGGAGGCCAAGGGGCTGGTCCGGCTGGAGCCGCACCCCGAGGACCGGCGCCAGAAGGTCGTCACGCGCACCGAGCAGGCAGAAGTGATGCTCGAGGAGAGCCGCGCCAAGCGGAACGCGTTCCTGGCCACGCTGGTGGAGAACCTCGACGAGGACGAGTGGGCGAAACTCCGCGCCGCCGCCCCCGTGCTGGAGAAGCTCGCGCATCTGTAAGCCGTACGTCGCAAGGAGGCGAACCCTTTGAGTTCGGGACCCGGAGCAGCTTCCGTCCCCGCACCTGATCCCCACGACTCCCCGCCCACCTCCGACGCCCCCGCCGGGCGCCCCGCCCGCAAGTCCTCGATGTTCTCCTCCCTGAAGGTGCGGAACTACCGCCTGTTCTTCATGGGGCAGGTCGTCTCCAACATCGGCACCTGGATGCAGCGCATCGCCCAGGACTGGCTGGTCCTCAGCCTCACCGGCTCCTCCGCCGCCGTCGGCATAACGACCGCCCTGCAGTTCCTGCCGATGCTGCTCTTCGGCCTCTACGGCGGTGTCCTCGTCGACCGGCTGCGCAAGCGGCCCACGCTGCTGGTCACGCAGTCGTCGATGGCCCTCACCGCCCTCGCCCTCGCCGTCGCCGTCCTCACCGGCCATGTCCAGGTGTGGCACGTGTACGTCGCCGCCTTCGCGGTCGGTCTCGCGACCGTCGTCGACAACCCGGCCCGCCAGTCCTTCGTCTCCGAGCTGGTCGGTCCCGGCCAGCTCCAGAACGCGGTCAGCCTGAACTCGGCGAACTTCCAGTCCGCCCGCCTGGTCGGCCCCGCCGTCGCGGGCATACTGATCACCGGCGTCGGCACGGGCTACGCGTTCCTCTTCAACGGCCTGTCCTTCATCGCGCCGCTCACCGGCCTGCTGCTGATGCGCGCCCGCGAGCTGCACGTCGTCGAACGCGCCCCGCGCGGCAAGGGGCAGCTGCGGGAGGGCGTGCGCTATGTCACCGGCCGTCCGGAGCTGATCTGGCCGATCGTCCTGGTCGGTTTCGTCGGCACGTTCGCCTTCAACTTCCCCGTCTACCTCTCCGCCTTCGCCGACGACGTGTTCCACGCGGGCGCCGGCGCGTACAGCATGTTCAACACGCTGATGGCGGTCGGCTCGGTCGCGGGCGCGCTGCTCGCGGCGCGGCGGGGCACGGCCCGGCTGCGGCTGCTGATCGCGGCGGCCCTGGTCTTCGGCGCGCTGGAGATCGTGGCGGCGACGACGCCGGCGCTGTGGATGTTCGCGCTGCTCATGGTCCCGCTGGGCCTGTTCGGCATGACGGTCAACGTCACGACGAACACCAGCATCCAGATGTCCACGGACCCGGCCATGCGCGGCCGTGTCATGGCCCTCTACATGATGGTCTTCCTCGGCGGTTCCCCGGTCGGCGCCCCGATAGTGGGCTGGATCACCGACACCTACGGTGCTCGGGTCGGCCTGGCGGCCGGCGGCGCGGTGGCGGTCGTCGCCGCGGCCGTGGTCGGCCTGATCCTGGCCCGGGTCGGCAACCTGCGCCTGTCGATCGGCTGGCACGGCGGGCATCCACGGGTGCGGTTCGTGCCGCGGGAGCAGCGGGAGGAACTGGCTCCGGCGGCGTAGGGCGAGGTCGGCGGGGTCGGCGAGAGGTCGACGGGCTCGGCGGGGTCAGTCGCGGGGGAACTCGTCGGCCTTGAGGACGAGGCCGACCACGGTGCCGGTCAGGTCGACCTCGTCACCGAAGGGCACCTTCGTCACGGTCGCGTAGTCACCTTTGTGGGGCTGCGTGTAGACGTGGCACGTGCCCTCATACGGGTCGGCGACGAGGTACACCGGGACTCCCGCCTGGGCATAGGCCGCCTTCTTGGGGCCGTAGTCGTTCGCGGCGGTGTCCTCGCGCGTACCTCTTCCAGGATGTCGAAGGTGATTTCGAAGTGAGTCTCGCACGGTGACCGGGACACGCCCGGTCCCGCGGGACGGGGGCGGCAGACTGGACGCATGAGACTCTTCGCCGCCGTGCTGCCCCCCGACGAGGTGCGTCGTGAACTCGGTGCCGTGGTCGACGAGCTGCGCGGGCTGCCCGGCGCGGACGGGATGCGGTGGACCGGGCGGGCCGGGTGGCACTTCACCCTCGCGTTCTACGGGGAGGTCGACGACGACCTCGTGCCGGAGCTGTCGGCCCGGCTGGCGCGGGCCGCGCACCGTACCGAGCCGTTCTCGCTGGCCGTGCGGGGTGGAGGCCAGTTCGGGCACGGGAAGGCGTTGTGGGCCGGGGCCGAAGGCGACCTGGCGACCCTGCGGCTGCTGGCCGAGCGGGCGGAGGCGGCGGCGCGGAAGGCGGGGGTGGCGATGGGGGAGCACCGGCGGTACAAGGCCCATGTGACCGTGGCCCGGAGCCGGGAGGCACGCGATGTGCGGGCCTGCCTCGACGCGCTGAACGCGTTCGTCAGCCGGACCTGGACGGTGGACGAGCTGGCGCTGGTGCGGAGCAATCTGCCGACGTCGGGGGTTCCGGGGGAGCAGCCCCGGTACGAGGCGGTCGGGCGCTGGGCGCTCGGGAGTGCCGGTTAGGCTCGGAGCGTGGACCCGAAAACCCGGAACCGGATCATGGCCGGTGTGCTTGTGCTGATGTTCCTCGTTGTCGCCCTGGCTTCTGTGCTGGGGAGGTGAGGGGGCGGGGACTGCCCGTCGCTGTTCGGCTGCGGGCCGGTGGGGGGCCGGTCGCGCAGTTCCCCGCGCCCCTGAAGAACAGGCGTTTTACCAGGCGAAGGCCTCCGGGCTCGGCCCCGGGCCCGGGAAGATCTCGTCGAGGCCGGTCAGGAGTTCCTCGGACAGCTCCAGCTCGGACGCTCGCACGGCGGAGGCGAGCTGTTCGGCCGTGCGCGGGCCGACGATCGGGCCGGTCACGCCGGGGCGGGTGAGCAGCCAGGCCAGTGCGGCCTCGCCGGGTTCGACGCCGTGCTTGTCGAGCAGGTCCTCGTAGGACTGGATCCGCGCGCGGGTGGCGGGGTCGGCGAGGGCGTCGGCCGCCCGGCCCGAGGTGCGGCGGCCGCCCTCGACCTCCTTCTTGAGGACACCGCCCAGCAGACCGCCGTGCAGCGGGGACCAGGGGATGACGCCGAGGCCGTACTCCCGCGCGGCCGGGATGACCTCCATCTCGGCGCGCCGCTCGGCGAGGTTGTACAGGCACTGCTCGCTGACCAGCCCGATGGTCCCGCCGCGCCGGGCGGCGATCTCGTTGGCCTGGGCGATCTTGTAGCCGGGGAAGTTCGACGACCCGACGTACAGGATCTTGCCCTGCTGCACGAGGACGTCGATCGCCTGCCAGATCTCCTCGAACGGGGTGGCCCGGTCGATGTGGTGGAACTGGTAGACGTCGATGTAGTCGGTCCGGAGCCGCTTGAGGCTGGCGTCCACGGCCCGGCGGATGTTGACGGCGGAGAGCTTGTCGTGGTTGGGCCAGGCCGGGCCGTCGGCGCCCATGTTGCCGTACACCTTCGTGGCGAGGACGACCTTGTCGCGCCGGCCCTCGCCCTTGGCGAACCAGGTGCCGATGATGCTCTCGGTACGGCCCTTGTTCTCGCCCCAGCCGTAGACGTTGGCGGTGTCGAAGAAGTTGATGCCCGCGTCCAGCGCCGCGTCCATGATGGCGTGGCTGTCGGCCTCGTCGGTCTGCGGGCCGAAGTTCATGGTGCCGAGGACGAGCCGGCTGACCTTGAGTCCCGTGCGTCCGAGCTGCGTGTACTCCATGCTGCCCAAGCCAACGTGTTGAAGTGCGCTCCAAGCAAGCACGTGTTGACCTCGGGGGCCCGGAAGTCAGTCGCGGGGGAACTCGTCGGTCTTGAGGGTGAGGCCGATGTCCGTGACGTTGAGATCGACGCCCCCGCCGAAGACGACCGTCGTCTCCGTGAGGTAGTCGCCGTCCTTGGGCTGGGTGTACAGGTGGCACTTGCCCTGGTACGGGTCGGCGATGAGGTAGACGGGGACTTCGGCGAGGGCGTAGGCGGTCTTCTTGGGGCCGTAGTCGTTGTGCGCCGTGCCCTTCGAGATCACCTCGGCCACGAACTCGATGTCCTGGCAGCGCCAGAGGCCCTTCTCGTTCTTCTCGGCCCCCTCGGCCACCAGGGTCACGTCGGAGGCGAAGCCGTTGAGGTGCCCCGGGTAGTCGACGCGGACGTCCGATTTCACGCGCTTGCGCGGGTACTTGGTGCGCAGTTGCTCGACAATGTCCAGGATGATCTCCCAGTGCGTGTCCCGCTGCGGCGACATGAAGATGGCCCCCTCGACGATCTCGACCTTGTAACCCTCGGGGGTGGTCCGCTCGAGCGACTCGAACAGCTCGTCCAAAGTCAGCTCGTCGTCTGCCTCGGCCATCTCGATCCTGTCTTCAAGGACGGTCATCGTGGCGCTCCTCCCCGGCCACCCCATGGACGTGGGCAGCCGCGCAGTACAACGATACGCACGGTGACCAGGACACGGGAAAGAGCGCATATGCCAGACCATCCCACCACCGACCACCTCGTCCAGCTGCTCCGCACCACCCTCGGCGACTCCGTCCTCGGCATCTACCTCCACGGCTCCGCCACCCTCGGCGGCCTACGACCGCACAGCGACATCGACGTCCTGGCCGTCGTACGGGACCGCACGACACAGGGCCAACGCCGGGCCCTGGTAGAGGAGTTGCTCAAGGTGTCCGGCGTGGACGGGCGGCGGTACGTGGAGCTGATCGTCGTCGTGCAGGACGACGTACGGCCCTGGCGTTACCCGCCCACCTGCGACTTCCTCTACGGCGACTGGCTGCGCGAGGACTACGAGCGCGGAGTGATCCCGGGCCCGGAGCCCAGCCCCGACCTCGCGCCTCTCCTCACGATGGTCCTGCGCGCCGACGCCCCGCTCCACGGGCCGCCGCCCGCCGAGCTCCTCGACCCCGTGCCGCACGACGACCTCAGGCGCGCCATCGTCGCCGGCGTGCCGGAACTCATGGACGAGCTGGACACCGACACCCGCAACGTGCTGCTCACCCTCGCCCGGATCTGGACCACCCTCACCACCGGGACCATCCGCTCGAAGGACGCGGCAGCCGCGTGGGCGCTCGACCGGCTCCCCGCCGAGCACCGGCCCGTCCTCGCCCGCGCCCGCGCCGTCTACCTGGGGGAGGAGACGGAGCGCTGGGACGACCTGGCGCCCCGGCCCTGTGCGGAGTTCCTGACCCGGATGATCACCGAGAGTCACGCCTCGTAGGGCTCGCCGAGGTCCCAGCCCTGGTACATCGCCTCCGCGAAGGCCGCCGCGATCTTGTGCTCGCCGCTCGTGCCGGGGTGGGTGCCGTCGTAGGTGTCGGTGTCGACGTCGTACGACGGCGGGGGCGAGGCGAGGAGGACGGGGGAGCCGGGCTCGTCGAGGTCCGCGGCCGTCTTGGCCAGCAGTTCGTTGAAGCGGGCGACCTCGGTGGCGAAGGCCGCGTCCGTCTCGGCCCGCACGTTCGGGGTGACCGGCAGCCACACCATCCGCACCCGCCGGTTCGCGGCCCGTGCCTCGGCGGCGAAGGCCCGGACGTTCTCGGCGGTCTGCTCCGCGTTCGTGTAGAAGCCCAGGTCGATGAGACCGAGAGAGACCAGGAGGACGTCCGCCCGGCAGGAGCGCACCGCCTCGCCGATCAGCGGCGCCATGTGCAGCCAGCCCTCGCCCCAGCCGGCCAGGTGGGCGCGCGGGAAGTCCGGTTCGGCGTAGGCGTACGACGTCGGGGCCTCGGCGAGCTTGTCGTAGAGCGTCTCGCGGGGGCCGACGAGGGTGAAGGTGCCGCCGTAGGAACGGCACAGGTGCTGCCACAGCCGGTAGCGCCATGTGTGGTCGCCCGCGCTCCCGATCGTCATGGAGTCACCGACGGGCATGAACCTGAGCATCCGCTCATCATGGACGATCACGGCCTCCGGCGGGGTGCGGAGGGGTGTGAGTCGGGCCACGCGCCATGATCGGCCTCGGCCGTGGAACTGCCTCAAGAGCCGTCCGTGACAGAGCAAGTCACGTGACAGAGCAAGTCAGGTGCGTAACAAGGGCCGGGCGTCTACTTCTTGGGGCCACAGTAGTCGCGGCAGGGGGCCGGGCCGCCCTCGCACTCGGCGGAACCCGGGGGCCACCAGAATGCTTGCATGACGCGCCCTGAGCTAGCGCCGGAGATCACGCGGTTCTACAGCGAGACCATCGACGAGGCGGACAGGCTGACCACCACTGCCGATGGACGCCTGGAGATGGTACGCACGCAGGAGTTGCTGCGCCGACACCTCCCCCAGCCACCAGCCCGGGTCCTCGATGTCGGCGGAGGCCCCGGCGCCCACGCCCGCTGGCTCGTGAAGGACGACTACACCGTGCACCTCGTCGACCCGATCCCACGCCACATCGAGCAGGCCAAGGACACGGGCGCCACCGTGGAGCTCGGGGACGCCCGCCGGCTCACCGGCGAGGACGCCTCATACGACGTCGTGCTCCTGCTCGGCCCCCTCTACCACCTCATCGAACGCGCCGACCGCGACCGAGCCCTCGCCGAGGCGTACCGCGTACTCAAGCCAGGCGGCCTCCTGGCGGCCGCGGGCATCAACCGATACTCGTCCCTGTTCGAACACGCCGCCTTCGCCCACCTCCACAAAGAGGCGGTACAGGTGAGCATCGGCGGCATCCTGCGCAGCCAAATCCACGACGGGAAGAAGGCGTTCACCGCTGCCTATTTCCACAGCGGCGAGCAACTGCGCAACGAGGTCGCCGCGGCCGGGTTCGAGGGAGCCGAGGTCTTCGGCATCGAGGGCCCTGCCTGGTCGATGCTTGCGGCAGCCGAGCGCAACACCGGCGGCGACTTCCGCGACTCGGCCCTCTTCGAGTCGGCACTGACCGCAGCGCGCATGGCCGAGCCCTACCCCGAGCTGCTGGCAGCGAGCTCCCACCTGCTGGCGATCGGACGCCGACCGGCGTGATGCGCCCTCACTGCCCAGGCCATGTGGCAGCCAAGAGCGGAGCCAAAGCCCCCGCCGCCCGATGGCGGATCTGTATACCGTCTGTAGAGAGCAGCCGTCACCGACTGTAGAGAGCAGCCGTCCCCGAACAGCACCCCATGAACCGCGGAGCGGGATGGCAGGCTTGGGGGCATGCGCAGACCCTCCGTCTTTCTCGCCGCGGCCCTTCTCGTGGGCGTCCTCGCCGTGCCCGCCTCAGCCGCCGACGGGGACGAGGAGTTCACGATCAAGGATCCGCGCATCACCGAGTCCAGCGGCCTGGCGGCCTCGCGGCAGCACCCCGGCATCTACTGGACGCACAACGACAGCGACGACGGGGCGTACCTGTACGCCGTCGACAGCGCGACGGGCGAGACGGTCGCGACGGTCACCATGACCGGCGTGGGCAGCCCACGTGACGTCGAGGCCATCTCCATCGGGCCCGGCAACCAGATCTACGTCGGCGACATCGGCGACAACCTCGGCGGCACCTGGCCGCACGTCTGGATCTACCGGCTGCCGGAGCCGAAGGAGCTGCGCGACCAGACGATCCGGGCCACGCAGTACGTCGTGAAGTACTCCGACGGCGCGCGGGACGCCGAGTCGCTCGTCGTGCACCCGAAGACCGGCCGGGTCTACATCGTCGACAAGAACGAGAAGGGCGGGCATCTCTACGAGGGCCCGGCCGACCTCTCCCCGTCCGGGACGAACGTCTTCCGGCCCGTCGCCGCCGTCCCCGACCTGGAGGCGACCGACGCCACGCTCTCCCCGGATGGCGAACACCTCGTCGTACGCAGCTATTTCGGCGCGATCGCGTACGACTGGAACGGCGGCGAGATCAAGCGGAAGGAGCGGCTCGGCGTGCCGTTCCTGGGGCAGGGCGAGTCCGTCACCTACACCGCCGACGGGATGAAGCTCATGTACGGCGCCGAGGGTGCCGACAGTCCCGTCGAGCCGCAGGACGCCCCCGGGGCCGACGGCTCCGACTCGCCCTCCGGCAACGGCGGTTCGGCCGCCTCGGACGGCGGCACCGGCGGCGACGGGCTGACCGGCAACCTCAAGACCGGCGCCATCGCCGCTGCCGCCGCCCTGGTCGTCCTGTTCGGCCTGCGGCGGCTGAGGCGGCGGGACTAGGGTCGCCCTTCCGAGGTATCCGGTTCCGAGGCCCGGCGCCGCGCCACCAGGACCTCCAGGCCGTCCAGGATCCGCTGGAGGCCGAACTCGAAGTGGTCGAAGTCGGATCCGAAGGCGTCCTCGGAGAGTGACGCCATGACCGGGTAGCGGCCCGAGGCCAGGACCTTCTCCAGGACCGGCACCTGCGCCTGCCAGAACTCGGCGTCCGTCAGGCCCGTGCGGCGCTCCGCCTCCTGCTCGTACAGCTGCGTGCGCGCGGCCCCGACGACGTATCCGTCGATCATGATGATCGCCGAGATCAGTTCGGGGTCGGTCAGCCCCATCGGGCGGATCCGGGTGAGGACCTTCTCCATGCCGTCGAGGGCGCTCGGGCCGAGGATCGGGCGGGACTGGTTGACCTGGAGCAGCCAGGGGTGGCGGCGGTAGAGGGCGAGGGTCTCGCGGCCCAGTGCCTCCAGGGCCGCGCGCCAGCCGCCGTCGCCGAGGGCGGCCGGGTCGCCGGAGGGGCGCTGGACCCGGTCCAGCATGAGGTCGAGCAGTTCGCCCTTGCCGGGGACGTACCGGTACAGCGACATGGTGCCGGTGCCGAGTTCGGCCGCGACGCGGCGCATGGAGAACCCCTCGAGGCCCTCGGCGTCCGCCACCTGGACGGCGGCTTCCACGATCCGGTCCAGGGTCAGGGTCGGCTTGGGACCCCGGCTGGGCCGCCGGCCGGTGTCCCACAGCAGTTCGAGGGTGCGGGCGATATCGCCGCTGCCGCTGGTCTCCGTACCGCCCGTGCCACTCGTGCCGCTCGTCATGGTGCCCAGCTTAAGTCCCCGCGCAAAAAACTGGGTACGGCGTACGCGTAATAGGGTACGCTGTACTCAGTTCGGTGCCGGGAGAGCACGGACACAGGGAGGGCGGCATGGACGGATACGCGGTGCGGGCCGAGGCGCTGGAGAAGAGGTACGGCGAGAAACGCGCCCTCGACGGCTTCGACCTGGCGGTGCGCGAGGGCACGGTGCACGGCCTGCTCGGGCCGAACGGCGCGGGCAAGACCACGGCGGTGCGCGTCCTGTCGACGCTGATCCGGCTGGACGGGGGCAGGGCGACGGTCGCCGGTCTCGACGTGGCCCGGCAGCCGCGCGGGGTGCGGGCCCGGATCGGGCTCACCGGCCAGTACGCGGCGGTGGACGAGGTGCTCACCGGCCGGCAGAACCTGGAGATGTTCGGCCGCCTGTTCCACCTGGGCGGCAGGCGCGCGAAGCTCCGGGCGGCCGAGCTGCTGGAGCAGTTCGACCTGACCGACGCCGCCGACCGGGGCGTCGGCAAGTACAGCGGCGGCATGCGGCGCCGCCTGGACCTGGCGGCGTCCATGATCCTCGCCCCGGCCGTCCTCTTCCTCGACGAGCCGACCACGGGCCTCGACCCGCGCAGCCGGGGTGAAGTCTGGGAGTCCGTCCGGGCGTTGGTGGCGGGCGGCACGACCGTGCTGCTGACCACGCAGTACCTGGAGGAGGCCGACAAGCTCGCCTCGCACATCACCGTCATCGACCAGGGGCGGGCCATCGCCGACGACACCCCGGACGGGCTGAAGAACCTGGTCGGCGGCGACCGCATCGAGGTCGTGGTCGCCGAGCGGTCCGAGATCCCGCAGGTGGTGAAGGTCGTCGCCCGGGTCGCGGACCGCGAACCCGAGGAGGACGACACCGAGTTGCGGGTGCACGCCCCGGTCACCGACCGGGTCACGGCGCTCACTGAGGTGGCGCGGACCCTCCAGGACGAGGGCGTCCGCGTCAAGGACATCGGGCTGCGCAGGCCGAGCCTCGACGACGTGTTCCTGCGCCTGACCGGACACCGGACCGAGAAGGAGGCCGCCGCATGAGCGCCGTCGACCTGGGCACGCCGGGCACGCGGAGCGGGGCGTACTGGCTGCTCGCCGACTGCTGGAACATCGTCCGCCGCGGCCTGACCCACTACCGGCGCCAGCCCGTCAACATCGCCTGGCAGCTCGGCTTCCCGATCCTGTCCGTGCTGCTCTACGGCTATGTCTTCGGCAGCGCGATGAAGGTGCCGGGCGGCGGGGACTACAAGGACTTCCTGATGCCGGGCATGTTCGCGATGACCATGGCGTTCGGCTTCATCAACACCGCGACGCTCGTGGTCTACGACTCCACCAAGGGCGTCATCGACCGCTTCCGCTCCATGCCGATGGCGTCCTCCGCGGTCGTGGCGGGGCGCGGGGTCACCGACCTGATCGTCGCCTGCGCCGAGTTGGCGATCATGATGCTCACCGCGCTCGCCATGGGCTGGCGACCGGACGGCGGCCTGGGCTTCCTCGGCGCGTTCGGGCTGCTGCTGTGGCTGCGCTTCTCGCTGATCTGGATCGGTGTGTGGCTCGGCCTGATCGTGCCCAACCCGGAGGCGGCGGGCGGCCTGTTCGCGGTCGCCTTCCCCTTCACGATGATCTCCAGCATCTTCGTCGCGCCGCAGCTCATGCCCGACTGGCTGGGCTGGGTGGCGGCCTGGAACCCGATCTCCTCCACGGCGGCGGCGACCCGCGAGCTGTTCGGCACGCCGGTCGGGGGCGGCGACTCCTGGGTGGAGCAGCACGCGCTGCTGATGGCCGGGGTGTGGCCGGTGATCCTGACGGCGGTCTTCCTGCCGCTCGCGGTACGGCGGTTCCAGAAGCTCAGCCGGTAGTACGCGGAGTCGCGCACCTCCCGGAGTCTTGACGTGCTCATGGTGCGTCAGTTCTCTGGGAGGTGCGCGGCGTTTATGGGAGCGCTCCCATTCGTTCCGGACGCCGCGCCTCCCCCGAGAGGAAGCAGCCACATGTTCCGCACTCTGCGCAGAGCGCTGTGTGTTGCCGCGGCACTCCTGTTACCGCTGGCGGGTGTGCAGTCGGCACACGCCGACGTGGACGCGAAGGCCGCCGGTGCCGGCTACTGGCACACCAGCGGCCGCCAGATCCTGGACGCGGCCGGGCAGCCGGTCCGTATCGCAGGCGTCAACTGGTTCGGCTTCGAGACCGCCAACCACGTCGTCCACGGCCTGTGGGCCCGCGACTACAAGAGCATGATCGACCAGATGAAGTCGCTGGGCTACAACACCATCCGGATGCCCTACAGCGACGACATCCTCAAGCCCGGCATGATGCCCGACAGCATCAGCTACGACGGCAAGAACACCGACCTGCGGGGCCTGACCTCGCTCCAGGTGCTCGACAGGATCGTGGCGTACGCCGGTCAGTCCGGCCTCAAGATCGTCCTTGACCGGCACCGCCCGGACGCGGCGGGCCAGTCGGCCCTCTGGTACACGAACGCGGTCCCCGAGTCGACGTGGATCACCAACCTCAAGGCGCTGGCGTCCCGTTACAAGGGCAACTCCACCGTGGTCGGCATCGACCTGCACAACGAGCCCCACGACCCCGCCTGCTGGGGCTGCGGCGACACCTCCCGCGACTGGCGCCTGGCCGCCCAGCGCGCGGGCAACGCGGTGCTCTCGGTCAACCCCGAGCTGCTGATCATGGTCGAGGGCGTGCAGTCGTACAACGGCGTGAACGGCTGGTGGGGCGGCAACCTCATGGGCGTGGCCCAGCACCCGGTCCGGCTGGACGTGGCGAACCGGCTGGTGTACTCGGCCCACGACTACGCCACGTCGGTGGCCCAGCAGCCCTGGTTCTCGGACCCGTCCTTCCCCGCCAACATGCCGGGCATCTGGGACAAGTACTGGGGTTACGTCTTCAAGCAGAACATCGCGCCGGTGTGGCTCGGTGAGTTCGGTACGACGCTCCAGCCGGCGGTGGACCGGAAGTGGCTGGCCGAGCTGGTGAAGTACCTGCGCTCGACCTCGGCGTACGGCGCCGACAGCTTCCACTGGACGTTCTGGTCCTGGAACCCCAACTCCGGTGACACCGGCGGCATCCTCAAGGACGACTGGCAGACCGTCGACACGGCCAAGGACGCCTACCTCGCGCCCATCAAGGCCCCGGCGTTCGCGACCGGCGACCCCGGCACCGACCCGGGCGGGCCTGGCGGCCCCGGCGGCGGCGCGGCCGCGTGCAGCGCCGCCTACACCGTCAGCAGCGACTGGGGCGGCGGCTTCAACGCCGAGGTGAAGGTGACCAACACGGGCACCGCTCCGCTGACGTCCTGGAAGGTGACGTGGACGTGGAGCGGCTCCCAGAAGGTCACGAGCATGTGGAACGCGTCGTACACGCAGAGCGGCGCGAGCGTCACGGCGGTGAACGCCGCGCACAACGGGAGCGTGCCGGTGGGTGGTTCGGCGAGCTTCGGATTCGGGGGTGCGCCCGGGGGCGGGGGTGCGCCGGGTGTGAGCTGCACGGCGACGTGACGCCGGCGTGACAGGGGCGCCCGGTGTGCTCCGGGCGCCCCCACCCGTAGGGTGGCCGATCATGGGTGGGGACTCGCAGAACCAGATGATCGCCGTCCCGGCCGGCCGGGTGACGCTGTCGGACCGGCGGACGCAGCGCAGCTGGCCGGTCGAGGTCACGCCGTTCCGCCTCTCGGCGTTCCCGGTCACCCAGGAGTGGTACGCCGAGGTCACCGGCGAGCGGCCGAGCACGGCCGGCGGCGACCGGCTGCCGGTGGAGGGCGTGTCCTGGTGGGACGCGGTCCGCTTCTGCAACGCCCTGTCCCGTCGAGCGGGCCTGGCCCCCGCGTATCACCTGCGGAGCGACAGCGAGACGCCCGACTGGGACACCTCCGCCGACGGATACCGGCTGCCGACGGAGGCCGAGTGGGAGCACGCCTGCCGCGCCGGCGGCACGGGCCCGCGCTACGGCCCCCTCGACGAGATCGCCTGGTACCGCGCCAACTCGGACGACAGGATCCACCCCGTGGGCGCCAAGCAGCCCAACGCCTGGGGCGTGTACGACATGCTGGGCAACGCCTGGGACTGGTGCTGGGACCTCTACGACCCCGAGGTCTACGGCAGCTACCGGGTGCTGCGCGGCGGCGGCTGGTCCGACGAGCACTGGAGCTGCCGCGCTTCGGTACGGCGCCGGAGCCATCCGACGTTCCGGATCGACGATGTGGGGTTCCGCGTGGCGCGCAACACGCCCTAGCCCTCCAGCCCCGCCCCCTCCAGCCCCTTCGTCCTCCCCCGGCCCACCTGGGTCCGCACCGCGCCCATGCTCGCCGCGATGACCAGGGCGATCGCCGCGGCCTGCGGGGTGGTGAGGGTCTGGTCGAGGAGGAGGAAGCCGGCCGTCGCGGCGATGGCCGGCTCCAGGCTCATCAGGATCGCGAAGGTGGAGGCGGGCATGCGGCGCAGGGCGAGGAGTTCGAGGGTGTAGGGCAGGACCGAGGAGAGCAGCGCCACCGCCGCGCCGAGGCCCAGCGTCACCGGGTCGGCCAGCTTCGCGCCCGACTCGGCGATGCCCAGGGGCAGGAAGAGCACCGCGCCCACCGCCATCGCCAGGGCCAGCCCGTCCGCCTGCGGGAAGCGGCGGCCCGTGCGGGCGCTGAAGATGATGTAGGCGGCCCACATGGCGCCCGCGCCCAGGGCGAAGGCCGCTCCTACGGGGTCGAGACCGCTGAAGTCTCCGCCGCCGAGGAGGAAGACGCCGGCGAGGGCCAGTGCCGCCCACACGACGTTGATCGCGCGGCGGGACGCCAGGACCGAGAGGGCGAGCGGGCCGAGGACCTCCAGGGTCACCGCGGGGCCCAGCGGGATACGGGCGACGGCCTGGTAGAAGAGGCCGTTCATCGCGGCCATGGTGATGCCGAAGACGACGACCGTGCCCCAGTCGGTGCGCGAGTGGCCGCGCAGCCGCGGGCGGCAGACCAGCAGCAGGACGACCGCCGCCACGAGCAGCCGCAGCGCCACCACCCCGAGGGCACCGGCCCGCGGCATCAGCGTCACCGCCAGCGCGCCGCCGAACTGCACCGAGATCCCGCCCGCGAGCACCAGGCCCAGGGGCCCGAGGGAGCCGAGCCGACCCGGACCGGTCGCCGGGGCGGGGGCGGCGGCGGTGGTCGCGGGCTGGGGTGAGGTGGCGCTGTCAGGGGTGGTCACGGGCGGTCCTGTACTCGGCTCGGCGCGGCTCGGCTTTGAGGCTGCTGGGTGCGTACACCGTCTTGCACGCGCATGTGCATCAAGGTGTACTGCCGAGTCCAGAGTAATGGACTGGGTCAGGCGCGTAAACCGTTTATGCCACTGTCTCGCGATGCGGGCTCCTCAGCGGCGCGCGAGGTACAGGTTCAGCGCCTTGTAGAGCAGCCGGTTGAGCGGGAAGTCCCATTCGCCGAGGTACTCGACGGCCTCGCCGCCGGTGCCCACCTTGAAGCGGAGCAGGCCCAGCAGGTGGCTGGACTCCTCCAGGGTGTCGGTGATGCCGCGCAGGTCGTAGACGGCGGCGCCGAGCTCGTGGGCGTCGCTCATCATGCGCCACTGCACGGCGCTGCTCGGCTGCACCTCGCGCCGGCGGCTGGTGGAGGCGCCGTAGGAGTACCAGACGTGGTCGCCGACGGTCAGCATGGTGGCGGCGGCGAGCACCTCGCCGTCGTGGTAGGCGAGGTAGAGCCGCATCCGGTCCGGGTGTTCGGCCGTGAGCGCGCTCCACATGCGCTGGAAGTACGGCAGCGGGCGCGGGACGAAACGGTCCCGCTCGGCGGTCTCGGTGTACAGCTCGTGGAAGGCCGGCAGGTCCTCGAAGCCGCCGCGCACGACCTTCACGCCGGCGTTCTCCGCCTTCTTGATGTTGCGCCGCCACTGCTGGTTCAGGCCGTTGTGGATGTCGTCCAGCGAGCGTCCGGCGAACGGCACCTGGAAGACGTACCGGGGCTGGCCCGCGGCGAAGCCGCCCTCGCCGCCGGCCTCGGTCTGCCGCCAGCCCATCCGGCGCAGGCTGTCCGCGACCTGGCCGGCGCGCGGTTCGTACGAGGTCGCCCGCACGTCCCGCAGCCGCCGGGCGGCCGGGTCCGCGATCGCCGCCTTGACCGCCTCGGCGCTCCAGCGGCGCACCACCACGGGCGGGCCCATCCGCACCGCGAAGGCGCCCTGCCGCCCCAGGTGCGCGACCATCGGCTCCAGCAGGCGCTCCAGGCCCGGCTCGTGCCAGTCGATCAGCGGGCCCTCGGGCAGGTAAGCGAGGTACCGACGCAGTCCCGGCAGTCGCGGGCCGGGCAGCGGGCGCAGCAGGACCAGTCCCGCGCCGACGAGCTGCCCGCCCTGGTCGAACCAGCCCAGGCTCTCCGCCCGCCAGTCGGGCTTCACCTCGCCCCAGGACGGGACCTGCGTGTGGCTGGCGGAGGGGCGGGCCGAGACGAACGCCAGGTGCTCGTCGCGGGTGATGGGCTGGACGCGGACGCTCATGCGCGGGCTCCTTCGAGCAGCGGCCCTCGACGGGCAGTGGCTGGTCCCGTGAGCCTAGGAGCGGCCCCGGCCCTTCCCCGGCTCAGACACTCGGGTCCGCCCGCCGCGTGGCCCGAACGCCTCAAGCGGGTCCGGCCTCGCCGGCCCGGAGAACGGCCACGCCCGTGGCCGCGTCATCTCTCATCCCCCGCCCCCTCCAGCCCCTCCGCCAGCACCTCCGCCAGATGCCTCCCCCGCACCCCCGCCAGCTGCCCCAGCTGCGTGCGGCAGGAGAAGCCGTCCGCCAGGACGACCGTCCCGTCCGGGGCGTTTCGTACGGACGGCAGGAGCTGTTCCTCCGCGCACGCCGTGGACACCTCGTAGTGGCCCTTCTCGAAGCCGAAGTTGCCCGCGAGGCCGCAGCAGCCGCCGCTCAGTTCGCCGGTGAGGCCTGCGGCCGCGCGCAGGCGGCGGTCGGGCGCGTCGCCGAGGACCGCGTGCTGGTGGCAGTGGGTCTGGCCGGCCACCGGGCGGTCCAGGCGGGGCGGCGTCCAGCCCGGGGCGTGGCGCTCCAGGGTCTCCGCGAAGGTGAGGACCTTCGCGGCCAGGCGGGCCGCGCGCGGGTCGTCGTGCAGCAGCTCGGGGACGTCCGTGCGCAGGGCCGCGGCACAGCTCGGCTCCAGGACCACGACCGGGGCGTCGGTGTCCAGGACCGGTTCCATGAGGTCGAGCGTGCGGCGCAGGACCGCGCGGGCGCGGTCGAGCTGGCCCGTCGACACGTACGTCAGACCGCAGCAGACCCGGCCCCGGCCCCGGAGCAGGGACAGCGGGTCGAGGGCGACCGTCCTGCCGTCGCCCACCGGGGGTTTCTCCAGACGCACGGTCGGCGGGAGCGCCACCCGCAGCCCGGCCGCCTCCAGCACCCGTACGGCCGCCCGCCCCACCGAGGGCGAAAGGTGCTCGGTGAAGGTGTCCGGCCAGAGGATCACCAGGTCGCCGTCCGCGGTGGCCCGGTGTGCGCGCCGTCGCTCCCACCACCGGCTGAACGTCCGTGCCGCCAGCCGTGGAATCTCCCGCTCTGGCGCGATCCCGCCCAGCCGCTTCGCCGCCCAGGCGAACGGCCGGACGCGAGCGAGGGCGTTGACCAGGGGCGCCGTGCGCGTACGCGCCACCGCCCGGAGCCACACCGGCAGCCACCCCATCGCGTAGTGCGCGGCGGGCCGGCGCCGCCCGGCGTAATGGTGGTGCAGGAACTCCGCCTTGTACGTGGCCATGTCGACCCCGACCGGGCAGTCCGAGCGGCAGCCCTTGCAGGACAGGCACAGATCCAGCGCGTCCCGCACCTCGGCCGAGCGCCAGCCGTCGGTCACCACCTCACCGGCGAGCATCTCGTGCAGCAGCCGGGCACGCCCGCGCGTGGAGTGCTCCTCCGCGCCGGTCGCCCGGAAGGACGGGCACATGACGGCGGAGCCGGACACCGACGCCGTACGGCACTTGGCGACGCCCACGCAGCGCCGCACCGCCGCCGAGAAGTCACCGCCGTCGGAGGGATAGCCGAAGGCCACGTCGACGGGCTCGCGCGGCAGGACGGAGAAGCGGAGGCCGGTGTCCAGGGGCGCGGGGCGCACGAGCATCCCGGGGTTGAGCAGGTCGTCCGGGTCCCACACGCCCTTCACCCGCTCGAACAGGCCCACCAGCTCCGCGCCGTACATCCTGGGCAGCAGCTCCGCCCGCGCCTGCCCGTCCCCGTGCTCCCCGGACAGCGACCCGCCGTGCGCCACCACCAGCTCGGCGAGCTCCTCCGAGAAGCGGCGGAAACGGGCGACACCGGCCTCGGTCAGCAGGTCGAAGTCGATCCGGACGTGGACGCAGCCCTCCCCGAAGTGCCCGTACGGTGTGCCGCGCAGCCCGTGCGCGCCGAGCAGCGCCCGGAAGTCCCGCAGATACGCCCCGAGCCGGGCGGGCGGCACCGCGCAGTCCTCCCACCCCGGCCACGCCTCTCTCCCGTCGGGCATGCGCGTCGCCGTACCGGCCGCGTCCTCCCGGATCCGCCACAGCGCGCGCTGCCCTGCCGGGTCCGTGACGATCAGGGATTCCACGACGTCGGCCGTCCGCACGATCGCCTCCGCACGCGCGCGTGCCTCCCCGGCCGACTCCCCGCCGGTCTCCACGAACAGCCAGGCGCCGCCCCGCGGCAGCGCGGCCGCCGAGGGCACCAGGTCCGCCGCCATGCCCTCCACCGTCAACGGGCCGAGCGGCAGCAGCCCGGCAGCGGCCTCCGCCGCCGCGCTCTCGTCGGCGTACGCCAGCACCGCCAGGGCACGCGCGCGTGGCGCCTCGACCAGCCGTACCACCGCCTCCGTCAGCACGCCGAGCGTGCCCTCGGAACCGCAGAAGGACCGGGCCACGTCGGCGCCCCGCTCGGGCAGCAGGGCGTCCAGCGCGTACCCGGAGATACGGCGGGGCAGCTCCGGGAAGCCCGTGCGCAGCCGGGCCAGCTCGCCCTCCACCAGTGCTCGCAGCCCGTCCGGCGCCCCGGCCCAGCCCTGCCCGGGCCGCAGCCGCTCCCCGCGCGCGGTGACGACGTCCAGCTCGCGCACACTGTCCGCGGTCGTCCCCCACGCCACCGAGTGCGCGCCGCACGCGTTGTTGCCGATCATGCCGCCGAGCGTGCACCGGCTGTGGGTGGAGGGGTCGGGCCCGAACCGCAGCCCGTGCGGGGCGGCGGCCTCCTGGAGCCGGTCGAGCACCAGCCCCGGCTGCACGACGGCCGTCCGCGCCCCGGGATCCAGGGCGACCAGCCGGTTCATGTACCGGGTGAAGTCCAGCACGACACCGGCGCCGGTGGCCTGCCCCGCGATGGACGTGCCCCCGCCGCGGGCGACCACGGGCACGCCGTGTTCCCGGCAGACGGCCAGCACGGCGGCCACGTCGTCGGCGTCCACCGGGGCGACGACCCCGTGCGGGACCCGCCGGTAGTTGGACGCGTCCATGGTGACCAGCGCGCGGTCCATGACACCGAACCCCACGTCACCGCGGACGGCCGCGCGCAACTCGCCCTCGAGGGCCGTCAGGTCCCGGCCGTGCTGAAGATCCGTCATGCCTCCAGCATGCACGCGACCACTGACAGTAACGACCCCGCGGCCGTCGGCCCGGCCCACCACCGTCCCTATCGCGTCTCACCCGACGGACGACGTTTCGCCCGCGTTTCCGTGAACGGCTACGCTCCCCTCCGTGGCTGAGATCCAGATTCCCTCTGACATCAAGCCCGCGGACGGACGTTTCGGCGCGGGTCCCTCCAAGGTGCGGACGGAGGCGCTGGACGCCCTCGCCGCCACCGGCACCTCCCTCATGGGCACCTCCCACCGCCAGGCACCCGTCAAGAACCTGGTCGGCCAGGTCCGCGAGGGCATCAGCGAGCTGTTCCAGCTCCCCGACGGCTACGAGGTGATCCTCGGCAACGGCGGCTCCACCGCGTTCTGGGACATCGCGACCCACGGCCTGATCGAGAACAGGTCGCAGCACCTCAGCTTCGGCGAGTTCTCCTCGAAGTTCGCCAAGGCTGCCAAGCTCGCCCCGTGGCTGGCCGACCCGGACGTCATCTCCGCCGACCCGGGCACGCACCCGGAGGCGGTCGCCGAGGCGGGCGTGGACGTCTACGCCCTCACCCACAACGAGACCTCCACCGGTGTCGCCATGCCGATCAAGCGCGTGGCCGGTGCCGACGAGGGCGCCCTGGTGCTCGTGGACGCCACCTCGGGCGCCGGCGGCCTGCCCGTCGACATCAGCGAGACCGACGTCTACTACTTCGCCCCGCAGAAGTCCTTCGCCTCCGACGGCGGCCTGTGGATCGGCGTGTTCTCCCCGGCCGCGATCGAGCGCGCCGAGCGGATCCACGCCTCCGGCCGTCACATCCCGGAGTTCTTCTCGCTCCCGACGGCGATCGACAACTCCCGCAAGAACCAGACGTACAACACCCCGGCCCTCGCCACGCTCTTCCTGCTGAACCAGCAGCTGGAGTGGCTCAACGGCCAGGGCGGCCTGGACTGGTCGGTCCGCCGCACGGCCACCTCCGCGCGCACCCTGTACGGCTGGGCCGAGGACAGCAAGTACGCCAACCCGTTCGTCACCGACCCGGCCAAGCGCTCGCAGGTCATCGGCACGATCGACTTCACGGACGAGGTCGACGCCGCCGCCGTCGCCAAGGTCCTGCGCGCCAACGGCATCGTCGACACCGAGCCCTACCGCAAGCTCGGCCGCAACCAGCTGCGCGTCGCGATGTTCCCGGCGATCGACCCGGCGGACATCGAGGCGCTCACCAAGTGCGTCGACTACGTGATCGAGAAGCTCTGACCCTTCTCGCGTACGTGACCGAGGGCGCCCCGCGTGTGCGGGGCGCCCTCGCTCGTACTCAGGCGGCCGCGTCCCCGCCGTCTCAGGCGGCCGCGCCCCCGCCGAACACCTCGACCAGCCGCGTCAGGCTGTCCTCTTCGTAGCCCTCCGCCGCCCCGCGCCGGAACGTCTCCAGCACCGCGGCGGGCAGCGCCGGGTCCACGCCCGAGTCGCGCGTCGTGTGCACGACGTGGTCCAGGCTCGCCACGGCCATCGAGATCCGCTCGACGTCACCGGAGTGCCGCCCCGCCTCGATCCGCGGCGTGTAGAAGTCGAGGAACTGGCCCATCCCGCCCAGCGTCCCGGCCGCGTACGGCGTGATCTCGGAGGGCTTGATGCCGTTCGCGTCCGCCAGCGCCAGCATGTGCAGCCAGGCGGTCAGGGTGGTCCAGAAGAGGTCCATCTGGAGCTGGTAGTAGAGCGCGGCCAGACCCGGGTCCTCGCCCCGGTAGTCGGTGCCCGTGAGGACCTTCAGAACGTCCTCGTACCGCTCGAAGAGGTCGCGCGGGCCGCTGTAGAAGGTGTCGAACTCCGGCGAGCCGATGCCGGACGGCGGTGTCTGGACCCCGCCGGTGAGATGGCGTGCCCCGTGCCGCGCCGCCCAGACCGCCCCCGCGCGGGTGTTCTCCGGGGTGTCCGAGCTGAGGTTGACCAGGACGCGGCCCTCCAGTGCCGCGGCGGCGGGTTCCAGGACGGCGTACATCGCGGCATAGCCGGTCAGGCTCAGCACGACCACCTCGTTCGCCGCCAGCGCCTCCTCGACGGTGGCGGCACGCACCGCGCCCCTGGCCACCAACTCGTCGGCGCGGCTCGCGGTGCGGTTCCACACGGTGACCCGGTAGCCGGCGTCCAGGTAGGCACCGCCCATGGCCCGGCCCATGGGCCCGAGCCCGATGACGGTCACGGAAGTACTCATGGAGATCCCCCTCAGATACTGGGACTAGAGCGAACGCTCTATCCAGTGAGGAACCTAGCACAGCGGCTAGAGCGATCGTTCTAGCTCGGTAGAGTGGCGGGGTGAAGACCAAGGCCCCGCACGACCTCGACACCGCCGGCACCCGCGAGCGGATCGTCCGTACGGCGTCCCGCCTGATGCAGCGCCAGGGCTACGAGGGCACCGGCATCAAGCAGATCTCCCGCGAGGCCGGGGCGACGCTCGGCTCCCTCTACCACTTCTTCCCGGGCGGCAAGCAGGAGCTCGGCACGGCCGCCGTACGACTCGGCGACGAGGAGTTCACCGAACTGCTGCGCGAGACGCTCGACGCGGAGCCGGAACCCGAGAAGGCCCTGCTCGCTCTCACCGCCTCCCTCGCCCAGGGTCTGCGCGACTCCGACTGGCTCGACGGTTGCCCGGTCACCTCCATGGTCGTGGGCACGGCGACCAGCGCCCCCGGCATCCAGCAGGCGGCGGCCGAGGCGTTCACGCGCTGGCGGGGCGTGGTCGCCGGGAAGCTGGTCGCCGCCGGGTTCTCCGAGACCGACGCCGACGAGCTGGCCCACACGGTGATCGCCACCCTGGAGGGCGCCGAGCTGGCGGCCCAGGTCGCCCGCAGCGGGACACCGCTGGAGGTGGCGGGGCGGCATCTGGCCAGGCTGGTCGCGTCGTATCGGTGATCGGGCGCCCCTGGTGATCGGGCGCCCTCTGGTGGCCGGTCCTCGGCGCACCAGGGTCCCGCGTACCGCGATCCCGTAATGCACCCTCAGCCGGTGCTAATTTCATGCAAGCACGCTTGATTGTTTCTGGCCCCGCTGTCATGCTCCTCAGCACGCCGCACCACCCCCCACCACCCCGCACACCGCCGTGCCCCGAGGGGAGCGCCCGTGTCCGATCCGACGTCCGTGATCGACGACCTGCGCGAGGAGAGCGAGGAACTCGACCGCCTCGTGGCCGGGTCGAGCACACCGCGCTGGGCGCTCGCGACGCCCGCGCCCGGCTGGACCGTGGCCCACCAGATCGCCCACCTCGCCTGGACGGACCGCTCGGCCCTGCTCGCCGTCACGGACGCCGACGGCTTCCGCGCCCTGGTCGAGAAGGCGCTCGCCGCGCCGGGCTCGTTCGTCGACGAGGGCGCCGAGGAGGACGCGGGGCTCCCGCCCGACGAACTGCTCGCACGGTGGCGCGCGGGCCGTGCGGCACTGGAGGAAGCCCTGCGGGCCGCACCGCCCAAGGCGCGCTTCCCCTGGTACGGCCCGCCCATGTCGGCCGCCTCCATGGCGACGGCCCGTCTGATGGAGACCTGGGCCCATGGGCAGGATGTGGCCGACGCCCTGGGTGTGGTGCGCACCCCCACCGACCGGCTGCGGCATGTGGCCTGGCTCGGGGTGCGGACCCGGGACTTCGCCTACGGTGTGCACGGACTGAATCCGCCCGCCGACCCCTTCCGTGTCGAACTCCGCGCGCCCTCCGGCGACCTGTAAACCTACGGCCCCGACGACGCGCCGCAGCGCGTCACCGGACCCGCCCTCGACTTCTGCCTCCTGGTCACCCAGCGTGCCCACCGCGCCGACCTCGCCCTGCGCGCCGACGGCGGTGACGCCGACCGCTGGCTGGACATCGCGCAGGCCTTCGCGGGACCACCGGGCGGCGGACGCCCGCCGAAGGGGGCCACCTCGTGACGGCGTCGCGCACCGGTGGGGAGGCCGCCTTGTGACGGTCCTGCGCATAGGCAACGCCTCCGGCTTCTACGGCGACCGCTTCGACGCCCTGCGCGAGATGCTCACCGGCGGCGAACTCGACGTCCTCACCGGCGACTACCTCGCCGAGCTGACCATGCTCATCCTCGGCCGGGACCGGCTGAAGGACCCCGCAGCCGGATACGCCCGGACCTTCCTGCGGCAGCTGGAGGACTGCCTCGGGCTCGCCCACGAGCGGGGCGTCAAGATCGTCACCAACGCGGGCGGGCTCAACCCGGCCGGACTCGCCGACGCCGTACGGCAGTTGGCCGACCGGCTCGGCATCCCCGTACGCGTCGCCCATGTCGAGGGCGACGACCTCACCGCCGCGCACCCCGGGAGCCTCGCCGCCCACGCCTACCTCGGCGGCTTCGGCATCGCGGCCTGTCTGCGGGCGGGCGCCGACGTCGTGGTCACCGGGCGGGTGACGGACGCGGCCCTGGTCACCGGGCCCGCCGCCGCCCACTTCGGATGGACACCGGCGGACCACGACCGGCTCGCGGGTGCCGTCGTCGCCGGGCACGTCCTGGAGTGCGGGGCGCAGGCCACCGGCGGCAACTACGCCTTCTTCCGGGAGGGCGACGTCCGCCGCCCCGGCTTCCCGCTCGCCGAGCTCCACGAGGACGGCGGCTGCGTCATCACCAAGCACCCCGGCACCGGCGGCTTCGTCGACGTCGGCACGGTCACGGCCCAGCTGCTGTACGAGACGGCCGGCGCCCGGTACGCGGGGCCGGACGTCACCGCCCGGCTGGACACCGTACGGCTCACCCAGGACGGCCCCGACCGCGTCCGTGTCGAGGGCGTGCGCGGCGAGGCACCCCCGCCCACCCTCAAGGTCGGGCTCAACAAGCTCGGCGGCTTCCGCAACGAGGTCGTGTTCGTGCTCACCGGCCTCGACATCGAGGCCAAGGCCGCCCTGGTGCGGGAGCAGATGGAACCCGCCCTCGGCAAGGTCGCCGACGTCCGCTGGGAACTGGTCCGTACCGACCGGCGCGACGCCGGCACCGAGGAGACGGCGAGCGCGCTGCTGCGGCTCGTCGTACGGGACCCCGACCGGGAGACCGTCGGACGGGCGCTGAGCGGGGCCGCGGTGGAGCTCGCGCTGGCCAGCTACCCCGGCTTCCATGTGCTGGCGCCACCGGGGAAGGGCGCGCCCTATGGGGTCTTCGAGGATGTGTACGTCCCCCATGGTGCCGTCGACCATGTGGCTGTCCTCCATGACGGACGTCGGGTCTCCGTGCCCCCGCCCCAGGACACCGCCGTACTCGACCCGGTGCCGGAGCCGCCGCTGCCCGAGCCGCTGCCGCCCGGGCCCCGCAGGAGCGCCCCGCTCGGGCTGGTCGCCGGAGCCCGCAGCGGTGACAAGGGCGGCAACGCCAACGTCGGCGTCTGGGCCCGCTCGGACGCCGCCTGGCGCTGGCTCGCGCACGAGCTGACCGTCGACCGGTTCCGGCAGCTGATCCCCGAGAGCGGCGAGCTGACCGTCGTACGGCACGCGCTGCCCAACCTCCGCGCCCTCAACTTCGTCGTCGAGGGCATCCTCGGCGCCGGCGTCGCCGACCGGCACCGCTTCGACCCGCAGGCCAAGGCCCTCGGCGAATGGCTGCGCTCCCGCCACCTGGAGATACCGGAGGCCCTGCTGTGACCGTCCTGACCTCGGCGCTCGACCTCGACAGTCCCGAGTACCGGGCCAACCGCGAGGCGATGCTCGCCAGGCTCGCCGAACTCGACGCCGAGCATGCCAAGGCCCTTGCGGGCGGCGGCGAGAAGTACGTCGAACGGCACCGCAGGCGCGGCAAGCTCCTCGCCCGCGAGCGGATCGAGCTGCTCCTCGACCCCGACACGCCCTTCCTGGAGCTGTCCCCGCTGGCCGCCTGGGGCAGCGACCACACCGTCGGCGCCTCCCTCGTCACCGGCATCGGTGTCGTCGAGGGCGTCGAGTGCCTGATCACGGCCAACGACCCGACCGTGCGCGGGGGAGCGAGCAACCCCTGGTCACTGAAGAAGGCCCTGCGCGCGAACGACATCGCCCTGGCCAACCGGCTGCCCTGCATCAGCCTGGTGGAGTCCGGGGGCGCCGACCTGCCGTCCCAGAAGGAGATCTTCATCCCCGGCGGCGCCATCTTCCGGGACCTCACCCGGCTGTCCGCCGCCGGGATCCCGACCCTCGCCGTCGTCTTCGGCAACTCCACCGCCGGTGGCGCCTACGTCCCCGGCATGTCCGACCACGTGATCATGGTCAAGGAGCGGGCGAAGGTGTTCCTCGGCGGTCCGCCGCTGGTGAAGATGGCGACCGGGGAGGAGAGCGACGACGAGTCCCTGGGCGGCGCCGAGATGCACGCGCGCGTGTCGGGCCTCGCCGACCACTTCGCCGTCGACGAGCACGACGCGCTCCGGCAGGCCCGCCGCGTGGTCGCCCGCCTCAACCACCGCAAGGCCTACGGCGATCCCGGACCGGCCGAGCCGCCCGAGTACTCCGCCGACGACCTCCTCGGCATCGTCCCCGGCAACCTGAAGAGCCCCTTCGACCCGCGCGAGGTCATCGCCCGGATCGTCGACGCCTCCGACTTCGACGAGTTCAAGCCGCTGTACGGGACGAGCCTGGCCACCGGCTGGGCGACCCTGCACGGCTACCCCGTCGGCATCCTGGCCAATGCCCGAGGGGTCCTCTTCAGCGAGGAGTCCCAGAAGGCCGCCCAGTTCATCCAGCTCGCCAACCAGCGCGACATCCCGCTGCTCTTCCTGCACAACACCACCGGCTACATGGTCGGCAAGGAGTACGAGCAGGGCGGCATCATCAAGCACGGCGCGATGATGATCAACGCCGTCAGCAACTCGAAAGTCCCCCACCTCTCCGTCCTCATGGGCGCCTCCTACGGCGCCGGCCACTACGGCATGTGCGGCCGCGCCTACGACCCCCGCTTCCTCTTCGCCTGGCCCAGCGCCAAGTCGGCCGTCATGGGCCCGCAGCAGCTCGCGGGCGTGCTGTCGATCGTCGCCCGGCAGTCGGCGGCGGCCAAGGGACAGCCGTACGACGAGGAGGCCGACGCCGCGCTGCGCGCCATGGTCGAGCAGCAGATCGAGTCCGAGTCGCTGCCGATGTTCCTGTCCGGGCGGCTCTACGACGACGGCGTCATCGACCCGCGCGACACCCGCACCGTCCTCGGCCTGTGCCTGTCCGCGATCCACACCGCCCCCTACGAGGGCGCGCGCGGCGGCTTCGGCGTCTTCCGGATGTGAGGAACCTGCAGTGATCACTTCTGTGCTCGTCGCCAACCGGGGCGAGATCGCCTGCCGCGTCTTCCGCACCTGCCGCGAGCTGGGCATCCGCACGATCGCCGTCCACTCCAACGCCGACCAGGACGCCCTCCACGCGCGCGTGGCCGACGCGAGCGTACGACTTCCGGGGGAGGCGCCCGCCGACACCTACCTGCGCGGCGACCTGATCGTGAAGGCGGCCGTCGCGGCCGGCGCGGACGCCGTGCACCCCGGCTACGGCTTCCTCTCCGAGAACGCCGACTTCGCCCGGGCCGTCCAGGACGCCGGCCTGCGGTGGATCGGCCCGCCCCCGGAGGCCATCGAGGCCATGGCGTCCAAGACCCGCGCCAAGCAGCTCATGGGCATCCGGCCGCTCACCGAGGTCACCGAGGCCGACCTGCCCGTGCTGGTGAAGGCGGCCGCGGGCGGCGGCGGCCGCGGCATGCGCGTCGTACGCCGCCTCGCCGACCTGGACGCCGAACTGGCCGCCGCCCGCGCCGAAGCGGCGAGCGCCTTCGGCGACGGCGAGGTCTTCGTCGAGCCGTACGTCGAGAACGGCCGCCACGTCGAGGTGCAGATCCTCGCCGACACGCACGGCACGGTGTGGCCGCTCGGCACCCGCGACTGCTCCCTGCAGCGCCGCCACCAGAAGGTCGTCGAGGAGGCCCCCGCCCCGGGCCTGCCCGGGCAACTCGACGCCGAGGTGCGGGCCCTGGCCGTACGAGCCGCCCGGGCCGTCGACTACGTCGGCGCCGGCACGGTCGAGTTCCTCGTCGCCGACGGCCGGGCGCACTTCCTGGAGATGAACACCCGCCTCCAGGTCGAACACCCCGTCACGGAAGCCGTCTTCGGCCTCGACCTGGTGGCGGAGCAGATCCGCATCGCCGAGGGCCACGCCCTCGAACCCGACCCGCCACGCGCGCGTGGCCACGCCGTCGAGGCCCGCCTGTACGCCGAGGACCCCGCCCGCGACTGGTCCCCGCAGACCGGCACCCTGCACCGCCTGACGGTGCCCGGCTCGGTCCGCCTGGACACCGGCTACACGGACGGCGACACCATCGGCGTCCACTACGACCCGATGATCGCCAAGGTCGTGGCCCACGCCCCCACCCGCCCGGAGGCCCTGCGCAAGCTCGCCGCCGCCCTGGAACGGGCCGCGATCCACGGCCCCCTCACCAACCGCGATCTCCTCGTCCGCTCCCTGCGCCACCCGGAGTTCACCGCGGCCCGCATGGACACCGGCTTCTACGACCGCCACCTGCCGGACCTGACCGAGCCGTCCCCCGACCCGCACGCCCCCCTGGCCGCCGCCCTCGCCGACGCCCACGGCCGCTCCCGCCCGGGCTTCGGCGGCTGGCGCAACGTCCCCTCACAGCCGCAGACCAAGCGCTACCTGATGGCGGGCGAACAACACGAGGCCCGCTACCGGCACACGAGGCAGGGCCTGGAGGCGGACGGGGCGCGGGTGGTGCACGCCGACGCGCGTCTCGTGATCCTCGAAGTGGACGGCGTCCAGCACCGGTTCGAGGTCTCCCGCTACGGCGACCAGGTGTACGTCAACGCCACCGCCCTGACGGCCCTGCCCCGCTTCCCCGACCCCACCACGCAACACGCCCCCGGCTCCCTCCTGGCCCCCATGCCCGGCACGGTCGTCCGCGTGGCCGAAGGACTCACCGTAGGAACGCCCGTCAAGGCAGGCGAGCCCCTCCTCTGGCTGGAGGCGATGAAGATGCAGCACAAGATCACGGCCCCGGCCACAGGAACGCTGACGGCGTTGCCGGTCGTACCCGGACAACAAGTGGAGCCGGGCATATTGCTGGCGGTCGTGTCGGAAACCTAAGGGGCGCGGGGAACTGCGCGACCAGCCACAACGAAGGAGCCACATGCCCACGACCGAAACCGACGAGCACAAGACCCTCCGATCAGCCGTCGCCGCCCTCGGCAAACGTCACGGCCCCGCCTACGACCGCGAAGCACTCTGGTCCGAGGCGGCCAAGCTCGGCTACCTCGGCGTCAACCTGCCGGAGGCCTACGGCGGTGGAGGCGGCGGCATCTCCGAACTCTCCATCGTCCTCGAAGAACTCGGCGCCGCGGGCTGCCCCCTCCTCATGCTGGTGGTCTCACCGGCGATCTGCGGCACGGTGATAGCCCGCTTCGGCACAGACGCCCAGAAACAACACTGGCTCCCCGGCCTGGCCGACGGCACCCGCCTCATGGCCTTCGGCATCACCGAACCCGACGCCGGCTCCAACTCACACCGCATCACGACCACAGCTCACCGCGATGGGGCCGACTGGATCCTCACCGGCCGCAAGGTCTTCATCTCCGGCGTCGACATCGCGGACGCGACCCTCATCGTCGGCCGCACCGAAGACGCCCGCACCGGCCGCCTCAAGCCCTGCCTGTTCATCGTCCCGCGCGACGCCCCCGGCTTCACCCGCCACCCCATCGACATGGAACTGCACGCCGTGGAGAAGCAGTTCGAACTGGTCCTGGACGACGTACGCCTGCCCCCCGACGCGCTCGTCGGCGACGAGGACGCCGGACTCCTGCAGCTCTTCGCCGGCCTCAACCCCGAACGCATCATGACGGCCGCCTTCGCGATCGGCATGGGCCGCCACGCCCTCGCCAAGGCCGTCGCGTACGCCCGCGACCGCACCGTCTGGACCACCCCCATCGGCGCCCACCAGGCGATCGCCCACCCCCTCGCCCAGGCGCACATCGACCTGGAACTGGCCCGCCTGATGATGCAGAAGGCCGCCCACCTGTACGACACGGGCGACGACATGGGCGCCGGCGAGGCCGCCAACATGGCCAAGTACGCCGCCGGGGAGGCCTGCGTGAAGGCCGTCGACCAGGCCGTGCACACCCTCGGCGGCAACGGCCTCACCCGCGAGTACGGACTCGCCTCGCTGATAACGGCCGCGCGCGTGGCTCGGATCGCCCCGGTCAGCCGGGAGATGATTCTCAACTACGTCTCCCACCAGACCCTGGGCCTGCCCAAGTCGTACTGAGACGACCCGCGCGCGAGGAGGAACCGCCATGTTCCGCAGCGAGTACGCAGACGTCCCGCCCGTCGACCTCCCCATCCACGACGCCGTCCTGGCCCGGGCCGCCGAGTTCGGCGACGTCCTCGCCCTGCACAGCCCCGACACCGTCGCCTTCCCGACCGCCTTCTACGCCGCCACGCGCGCCGGTGCCACCGTGCACCCGCTCGCCACCGCGCAGGACGTCTGCGACAGCGCGACCGGCCACCGCCCCCTGATCGACATGCCGGCCACCACCGCCCCCGAGCCGCAGGTCGCCATCGACCCCGCCGAGGACGCCGCCGCCCTCCCGTACCCCTCCGGGACCACCGGCACCCCCAAGGGCGTGATGCTCACCCACCGGCAGATCGCCACCGGGGCAGCGACTGGCGTCGAAGCAGAAAGGCCGATCCGTGAGGGTCGGTCTCCTGCCGCTCGCGGTGGGGGCAGGTCAACAAGTACAAGAGCTTCCTCGGGAGCCCGGTGCATGGCGGCACAGCGAAAACCAAGCCGTCGCCGTGGGTACCTCTCCGAACGCGTCGCCCTCTACAAGCGGATCCGGCAGGTCACCTTCATCGACGGCGTCCCCCGGGCCGCCTCCGGCAAGATCCTCCGCCGCCGGCTCAGGGAGCGCGCATGACCCTCGTAGCCCGCACGCGCGCGCGTGCCGTGGAAACCCTGACCCTCGACTCGCCCCGCAACCGCAACGCCCTGTCGGCGGCCCTGGTCGCCGAACTGGCCGAGGCACTCACGGACGCCGGCGAGGACACCGCCGTCCGGGCCGTCGTCCTCACCCACACCGGCACCACCTTCAGCGCCGGCGCCGACCTCAAGGACCCCCCGCCCCCCGAGGCCCTGGTCGCCCTGCTCCGCCAGATCATCGAACTGCCCAAACCGGTCGTCGCCCGGGTGACGGGCCACGTCCGCGCGGGCGGCCTCGGCCTCCTGGCCGCCAGCGACATCGCCGCCGCCTCCACCGAGTCCACCTTCGCCTTCACGGAGGTCCGCATCGGCGTAGCCCCCGCGATCATCTCCCTGCCGCTCCTGCCCCGCACGAACGCACGCGCCCTGTCCCGCCACTACCTCACCGGCGAACTCTTCGACGCCGCCGAGGCAACCGCGACAGGCCTGCTCACCACCCACGCCGACGACGTCGACACGGCCCTGGCCCCCATCCTCGACGGCCTGCGCAGATCCGCCCCCGACGCCCTGGCCGAGACGAAACGGCTGCTCACGGCTAGGGTGCTGGAAGCCTTCGACCGGGACGCGGCCGACCTGACCGCGCTCTCGGCCCGGCTGTTCTCCTCCGCGCAGGCCCGCGAGGGGATGACGGCCTTCCTCGAACGACGGGATCCGGCATGGGTGGTGTGAGCACGGTCGACCGTGCGGAGAGAGTCCCCAAGCAGGACCGCAGCCGGGCCACCCGGCAGCGGCTCCTGGAAGCCGCCGTGGCCTGCCTCGCCGAACACGGCTGGGCCGGCTCCACCGTCTCCGTCGTCGCCGAACGCGCCGGCGTCTCCCGCGGTGCCGCCCAGCACCACTTCCCGACCCGCGAGGACCTGTTCACGGCGGCCGTCGAGTACGTCGCCGAGGAACGCTCCACGGCCCTGCGCGCCCTGTTCCCCGAGGGCGCGTCCGGAGACCGCCACGCGGTCGTCGCCGCCCTGGTCGACCTCTACACGGGCCCGTTGTTCCGCGCCGCCCTCCACCTCTGGGTCGCCGCCTCCAACGAGGACCAGCTCCGCTCCCGCGTCACCGAACTCGAATCCCGCGTCGGCCGCGAGACCCACCGCATCGCGGTCGACCTCCTGTCCGCCGACGAGTCCGTCCCCGGCGTCCGCGAAACGGTCCAGGGCCTCCTCGACATGGCCCGCGGCCTGGGCCTCGCCAACCTCCTCACGGACGACACGGCACGACGGGAACGGGTGGTGGCGCAGTGGGCGGGGTTGCTGGACGAGGCGCTGGGCTGACGCCCCGGCCCTCAGGGGCTGAGCCGCTCCACCCGCCAGCTCCCGTCGGCCTGCTCCACGTACCGCAACCGGTCGTGCAGCCGGTTCTCGCGGCCCTGCCAGAACTCCACCGTCTGCGGCGCCACGCGGAAACCGCCCCAGTTCGGCGGCACCGGCACCTGCTCGCCCTCGGGGTAGCGGGCGGCCAGCTCGGCGTACGCCCCGTCGATGTCGGCACGCGTGGAGACCACCGACGACTGGGCGCTGGCCCACGCCCCCAGCTGGGAGCCGTGCGGCCGGGTCCGGAAGTACGCCGCCGTCTCGTCCCGCCCGGTGCGCCGCGCGAGCCCGGTCACGATGACCTGCCGGGCCATCGGGTGCCAGGGGAACAGCAGTGAGACGTAGGGGTTCTCCGCCAGGTCGCGCGCCTTGCGGGAGTCGTAGTTCGTGTAGAAGACGAACCCCTGCTCGTCGAAGTGCTTCAGCAGCACCGTACGGGCGCTGGGCCGGCCCTCGGCGTCGGCCGTCGAGACGATCATGGCGTTCGGCTCGAACAGCCCGCCGTCCGTCGCGGCCTGTTTGAACCAGCGCGCGAACTGCTCGACGGGGGTGGCGGCCAGCTCGTTCTCGGAGAGCCCCTCGGCCCGGTACTGCTTGCGCATCGAGGCCAGATCGAAGGGGACGGCGTCGCGGTCGGTCACCCGGTCATCTTGCCGTATGGACGGTGTCCTTCGTCACTGAGTGGCACTGAGTGCCGTGAACCCTCCCCAAGGATGGCACTCGGGGATATCGTTTCCGTGCCGTTCCGGTTGGGTGACCGCCAGCCGCACGGGGCATCACAGGGGAGACCGGCCGGGACCGCGAGTCGCCGCACACGACCGTGGATCCACCGGACGTCCGCCCGCTGCGCAAGCTGACTGACACATGGTTCTTCCGCACACCCCACAACACCATCTGTCACTTACATCACGAGGAGCCGCCTGATGTCCGACTTCGTACCCGGGCTCGAGGGAGTCGTCGCGTTCGAGACGGAGATCGCCGAACCGGATAAGGAGGGCGGCGCACTCCGGTACCGGGGCGTCGACATCGAGGACCTCGTCGGACATGTCTCCTTCGGCAATGTCTGGGGCCTGCTCGTCGACGGTGCCTTCAACCCCGGCCTGCCGCCCGCCGAGCCGTTCCCCATCCCCGTGCACTCCGGCGACATCCGCGTCGACGTGCAGTCCGCGCTGGCCATGCTGGCCCCGGTCTGGGGCCTGAAACCCCTCCTGGACATCGATGCCGAGCAGGCTCGCGAGGACCTCGCCCGCGCGGCCGTCATGGCGTTGTCGTACGTCGCCCAGTCGGCCCGCGGCCAGGGCCTGCCGATGGTCCCGCAGCGCGAGATCGACAAGGCGCAGTCCGTCGTCGAACGCTTCATGATCCGCTGGCGGGGCGAGCCGGACCCCAAGCACGTGGCGGCGGTGGACGCGTACTGGACTAGTGCTGCGGAACACGGCATGAACGCGTCCACGTTCACGGCGCGGGTCATCGCGTCGACGGGCGCGGACGTGGCCGCGGCACTGTCCGGCGCCGTGGGCGCGATGTCCGGCCCGCTGCACGGCGGCGCCCCCTCGCGGGTCCTCCACATGATCGAGGAGATCGAGCGCACGGGCGACGCCGAGGCCTACGTCAAGCAGACCCTCGACAAGGGCGAGCGCCTCATGGGCTTCGGCCACCGCGTCTACCGCGCCGAAGACCCCAGGGCCAGGGTCCTGCGCCGCACCGCCCGCGAACTGGGCGCCCCCCGCTTCGAGGTCGCCGAGGCCCTGGAGAAGGCGGCCCTGGCGGAACTCCACGCCCGCCGCCCCGACCGCGTCCTCGCGACGAACGTCGAGTTCTGGGCGGCCATCGTCCTGGACTTCGCCGAGGTCCCGGCCCACATGTTCACGTCCATGTTCACCTGCGCCCGCACGGCCGGCTGGTCCGCCCACATCCTGGAGCAGAAGCGCACGGGCCGCCTGGTCCGCCCCTCGGCCCGCTACGTCGGCCCGGGCACCCGCGACCCCCGCGAGATCGAGGGCTACGAGGACATCGCCCACTGACCCGCCCCACCCACGGCCTCACCCGGCTCCGGGTGGGGCCGTCCGCCTGTCCCGCCCCGCGAGCCGGTCCAGCTCCTCACCGACAGCCTCCCGCAGCGGGTCGTGCCGCGGCCCGAGCGCGTACCGCTCCTCACTCCACATCTCCCGCGGATAGAGCCACACGGGCCGCCGTACGAGATCCTCGGGCTCCCATGCGTACCGCGGCCACACATGCGCGTGCAGGAACCCGTCGGTGTTCCCCAGGATCTCCAGATTGACCCGCCGAAACCCCGGCTCCACCCGCCGGCAGGCCCGCTCCACCGCTTCCCCGAGCAGGTCCATGTCGCTCAGGAACGCCAGCCGCCTGCCCCGCGGCAGCTCCGACAGCCGCTCCACCGCCGGATCATCGGTCAGCAGCACCGAGTAGCCGGGCAGGAACTGCGTATCACCGATCGCCGCGAACCCGGCGTCCAGTCTCCGCATGACGGCCGGATTCTCGCCCCGCAGGGCACTGCCGACCCGGTCGGTGCGCCACGCACCCGTCACGATCGCCCCCCGAAACGCAGACGACCCGCGAGTCTGGGTCCTCCTAGGAGGAGCCGGCCGGACGTACCGGCGACTCGCGGGTCGGGTGACTGCCTGAGATTGGGCCGGCTGCACGTTTCGCTCACGTGCTGGTCCGGCACCGCACTGAGTGTGGTGTCGGGCCGCTAGCCCGCAGCCACCTCACGCGTCCGGGATTCATACATCTGCCGGATCACCTCCTTTCCAGTGTGACCCACACACTAAGAACTGCTCGGTCGCCGCTCAACCCATTTTCGGAGAGGGTGACTGTGGCGATTCGGGCCGCATGGCCCAGCCGTATCCGTCACCCCGCTGAAGCAGTCGCAGATTCCGGTGGGAGACGTTGATCCGGCCCCGGGGCGTAGAGAGGCTGTGCTGGCCCCTGGCGCGGACGGAGACCCTCCCGGTCCATGTCCCCGCCCACTTGCCGCCAGGCACGACCGCACGCACCAGGTCTCCGGTGACGTATCCGAAGTGCCGTTTGGCTCGAGTCCTCAGCAGACGGGGAAACCCGTATCTGTCCGGAGTGGTACGGGCGTAAGAACCTCGGCCAGTGGCTCGGGCCGTCAGCACATGCTGGGGGAACCTCACGATCCGGTCGCCGACCGCGTGATCAAGAGGCCCGACGCAGAGGGCATCCAGGGTGTGTGTCTTGTCCAAGCCCATGGCGACGCGGTTTGCCTTGGTAAGGCTGCCGGACCAGGTGTGCACGGGCTTGCCGAGGGCGGACAGCGCGTCCGTGAGTTGCCAGCGGGTGGCGTTCATGGAGGCGGCGTCGTCGAGTGGTGCCCTGACCTGGGTAAGGATCGCCGTAAGACGGTCGGCGCTATCCGCCAGGAAGGCCTCGACCGGCTTGCTGCCCTTGGCCTTGTTGCACGGAGAGCAGGCCAGAACAAGGTTGGAGATCCGGTCTGACCCTCCTCGACTGCGGGGCCTGACATGTTCGACGTTCAAGGGCACGCCGGACACGCCGCAGTAGGCACACGAACCGTCCCATGTGACACGCAGATGATCTCGGACGCTGGTTCCAGCCAAAGGACCTCGTTGGTGTTCGGTTCCTTTGAGCAGCCTGCCCGCGCTCAGTGAGTGCGTGTCGAAGGCGACGTGTTCCACGTGGATCTCCGTCACGGGCGCACAGCGGCACAGTCGGTCGGCCAGCGAGAAGGTCGTATCGACGCGATGGCGAACGGACGGAGGCAGCCAGCCTGCTCGGCGAGCCCGGTTGTCCGACCGCCCTGCCCGGTAGCGGAGGTTCGCGCTGCGTCTACGGCGTCGGTACCCGGCGCGTTGACGCATACCGGCGCGGATCTGGTCGCCGCGGTGCCGCAGCTCGACGGAGACCAGGCCACGCCGGACGGTGATGACGGCGCCCTGGTCGCCGGACTCCTTCTTCTCATCGGTGAGGACGAGGCCGGTGCCCTTGGAGCCGGGATCGATGCGCAACTGCACCCCTTCGACTTCCGACTCGTCGTGCGTGCGGTCCTTCAGACGGATCACGAAGGGCACCTGCCGGACGACCACAGCCCGGCCCTTGCGTAACAGTTCACGGGCACGGGCGGGATGGCAGGGCATGAGAGGTCGCCCGTCCCGGGACAACACGAAGACCCTGCTCGCGCCGGTCCCGCCCGTATACGGTCGGCCGCTCCGGTCCAAGGCGGGAACGTCACCGCTCCCGGTCTCTGCCGCCTGCGCCGCCGGAACGGCGCGCTTGGCGTGACGCCGACGGGCCGCGGTGCCACGCCCGCCGGTCTCCCCTCGCCCATGTTCCCTGCCGGTGCCCCGCACGGCGGCGGAGTGGCCGTGAGCCGTTTCGTCCCTGCTCCCAGGGGTGTCTGCTCCCACGGATTCCAGAGCAGGCTGCTGAGGAAGCACAGCCTGGTGGGTCTGCTCGCCCACAGGAAACGTAGTCATCGGGTCGCACCTCCCTGATCCCTCGGATCGTGAGGACTGGAGCTGGTCACCCGACGGCCTTCGGCCGGGGAGCGGGTGACCTCCCGTCTCGTGTATGCCGTCGAAATTAGTGGTCCGTGCTGTGCGGAAGGTGCTGCACGGGCCGGGAAACGCTCCTTCGTGCGAACCGAGACCGAGGTGTACGCGCGGCGGGGGAGCGCCGAGGGGCACCGGCCCGGCCTCCGCGGCGTTGACGTGGGGATTGCCGTCGTACGACGATTCCCTCAATGTTGTGGGAACTCGGTGTGCGCTGGGTCACGTTCCAGTTGAATGATTGCAAGTAGCGAACCGACGTGCCGTACGTGCGGACGCAGCCTGCAGGGGGTCCAGGTGAGTGCTTCCCGGCGTAGTGGGACCACCGACGAGCTGGGGCCGGACGAGCCCGAGCGGGACAGTTCGGATGGTTCGGATCTGCTTGCCGCGCTGCTGGACGGCATGGACGCAGCGTTGTGCGCGTTCGACGCCGACGGTGTCGTGACGCACTGGAACCGCGAGGCCGAGCGGATCCTGGGATGGAGCGCGGACGAGGCCGTGGGGCGGCGGGGCCTGGCCGGGTGGGCCGTGCGCAGCGCGGACGCCGAGGAGGTCGAGAGCCGGCTGCTGTCCGCGATGCACGCCCCGGGTCGGCAGGTGCACGAGTTCGCGTTGCTGACGAAGGACGGCGGGCGGGTGCTCGTGCGGACGCAGTCGGCGGCCGTGCGGGGGCCTGACGGGAAGCCGGCGGGTGTGTACTGCGCCTTCAGCGAGGTGCACGCGCAGATCGATCTGGAGCGGTCGATCGCGCTGAGTGAGGCGCTGTTCGAGGACGCCAGCTGGGGTGTCGTCCTCGTGGACGTCGATCTGCGGCCCGCCGTGGTGAACGCGCACGCGGCCCGGGCGCTGGGCACGGGGCGTACGTCCGTACTGGGACGGCCGCTCGGGGAGCTGCTCGCGCAGGGTGTGGAGGAGCTGGAGAGCGCGCTCCAGCATGTGCTCGCGGAGGGTGCGCCGCCCGCGCCCGCCGAGATGTGGGTGAGTGTGCGCACGCCGGAGGGCGAGAAGCGGCGGTGCTGGCGCAGCGGCTTCCTGCGGCTGGCCTCGCCGCTCGCGGAGGAGCCGGTTCCGCTGGGTGTGGGCTGGCTGTTCCAGGACGTGACGGAGGCCAGGCAGAGCGAGCAGGAGGCGTCGCTGCTGCGGTTCCGTACGCAGCAGCTGCACCGGGCGTCGCGGGCCGCCGCCGAGTGCGAGGACCCGGCGGAGGCGGCGACCGTCCACCTGGACTTCGCGCTGGCCGGCTTCGCCGACCACGCGCTGATCGACCGGGTGGCGGGCGGCGCGCTCACCGACGCGGAGGCCGAGGGGCCGGTTCGGCTGGTGCGGGTCGCGGCGACGCCCTCCGGTGCGCCGGGGCCGAGCAAGCTCGCCGACCGGGCGGGCCTGCCCGTGCGGTACGCCGAGGGGCATCCCGCCCTCCAGTGCGTGGAGCGGGTCGGCGCGCTGCGGGCGAGCGCGGGCGCCGTGCGGCCCGAGGAGGCCCGGGAGTGGGCGCTGGCCCGCCAGTGGCCGCCGGACGCGGTGCACGCGCTGTGCGCGGTGCTGCGCAGCCGGGGGCGGACGCTGGGCGTCGTGACGTTCCTGCGGGGTGCCGGGCGCAGCGCGTTCGAGCGGTCCGACGCGGTGTACGCGGAGGACGTGGCGCTACGGATCGCGGCGGCACTGGATCTGGCGGGGCTGTCCGAGTCCGAGGAGGTGTGAGCGGGCCGGCGCCGTGGCCCCCCTCAGTGCCGGTAGAAGATCCGGTCCCGGTACTGGTCCATCACCCGCGCGTTCCAGTCGTGTCCGCCGTCGACGTTCCCGGAACGCAGCAGCGGGGGCTCGATGCCGCGGTCGGCGAGGGCGGCGGCGGTCGTCGCCATGACGGCCTGGAGGAGGGCCGAGGTGACGACCGTGGAGGCGGGGGCGAAGGGCGCGGGCACCTTGTCGTGGGTGAGTTCCGCGTCGCCGACCGCGATCTTCGAGTCGAGGACGAGGTCGCAGTGGTCCTTCAGGTACGTCCCCGAGGAGTGCCGGGACTTGGTCTCCGTCGCGTAGGCCACCGACGTCACGCCGATGACCCGTACGCCCAGGGCGCGCGCGGTCATGGCCATCTCCACGGGGAGGGCGTTGCGCCCCGAGAGGGAGATGATCAGCAGGGCGTCGCCCGCGCGGAGCGGGGAGTTGTCGAGGACGGCGGTCGCGAGGCCGTCGACGCGTTCCAGGGCGGAGCCGAGCGGCGCGGGCATGACGTCGACGCCGACGGCGCCCGGCACGGCGAGCAGGTTCATCAGGGCGAGACCGCCGGCGCGGTAGACGAGGTCCTGCGCGGCGAGGGAGGAGTGCCCGGCGCCGAAGGCGAAGAGGCGGCCGCCGTTCTCGACGGTGTCGGAGAGGAGCGTGCCGGCCGCCGCGATGCTGTCGGCCTCCTCGTCGCGCACCCGCCGCAGCAGGCCGATGGCGGCGTCGAGGAACTGGCCGGCCGGCGCGCGGTCGCTCATACGGGGTCCCTTCAGGCTGGCCTCGCGGGCTGATGTCGCGCATCACGGTGCGGTCTGGACCAGTGCGGTGTCAATACGGCCGGGAGAGCGGCGCCGCGAGCGCTTCTGGTGTGCTTCTGGGCCCCGAAAGAGACGTTCGTACCCGTCCGCCGGCCCTCGTAACCCCTCGCTGTCCCTCCCGCGGCACGGTTGTCGGTGGTATCCGGCAGAATTGGGTGCAGGGCCAGCGCACGAGCCGGTGAGCCGTCCAGCCTCCGGCAGATCTCATTCGAGGGGCACGTATGTCCGGACTGATCGACACCACGGAGATGTATCTCCGCACCATCCTCGAGCTGGAGGAAGAGGGTGTGGTCCCCATGCGCGCCCGTATCGCCGAGCGGCTCGACCAGAGCGGGCCGACGGTCAGCCAGACGGTGGCGCGGATGGAGCGCGACGGCCTGGTGTCCGTCGCCAGCGACCGTCACCTGGAGCTCACCGACGAGGGCCGCCGCCTCGCCACGCGCGTGATGCGCAAGCACCGGCTCGCCGAGTGCCTGCTCGTCGACGTGATCGGCCTGGAGTGGGAGCAGGTCCACGCCGAGGCGTGCCGTTGGGAGCACGTGATGAGCGAGGCCGTGGAGCGCCGCGTGCTGGAGCTGCTGCGGCACCCGACCGAGTCGCCGTACGGCAACCCGATCCCGGGTCTGGAGGAGCTCGGCGAGAAGGACGGCGCCGACCCGTTCCTGGACGAGGGCATGGTGTCGCTGGCCAGTCTCGACCCGGGCGCCGAGGGCAAGACGGTCGTGGTGCGCCGTATCGGCGAGCCGATCCAGACGGACGCGCAGCTGATGTACACGCTGCGGCGGGCGGGCGTGCAGCCCGGCTCGGTGGTGAGCGTGACGGAGTCGGCGGGCGGGGTGCTGGTGGGCAGCGGCGGCGAGGCGGCCGAGCTGGAGTCGGACGTCGCCTCCCACGTGTTCGTCGCCAAGCCCTGAGCCGCGCCGGGCTGTCGCCGGCCGCCGCCGGCAGCAGCCGCCGGCCGCCGCCGGCCGTCGTCGGCTGCCGCCGGGGGGCGGTAGTCCTGCCGTGTTGGCGTGATCCGTACCGGGATCCCGTATTCAGTCCGCCGAATGGCAGCGCTCGGTCGCTTCCCGTGCGACGCTGTCGCGTGAGGCATATGACCTGAGGGGCTCTGGGCCGCGGCTCGACAGCGATGTCGCCCGGCCGGGGAGGGGGCGGGAGGATGTGCCGTGGAGAAGTGGAGGGCCCCGGCGCCGTGTGGCGCCGGGGCCTGTCCTCCCCTGTGCTGACCCGGAGCCCCGAGCTCTCAGGGTCATCCCCCTCGGACCGTTTTTCCCCGAGCGGTCCGCCTCCCGCTGAAGATCTCCCCTCGGCAGCGGGGATCAATCCCCGCGGGCGGTCACTCGAAGGAGGGGTGTTGCCCGCGAGAACGGCATCTTCGAAAGCGCATTCGATAGTCTGCGGATGACGCAAGGCACGGATTTGCACGGATCCACCGGCGGACAGAGCACGACAGGCACAGCAGGCAGAACACGGTTCACAGGACCGGCCGGCTCGAGGGAGCCGCGGTCCGCGCGAAGCTTGGGGGGTGCCAGGACATGGCGCGACGCATCGACGTGACCGGGACGGGCGGCGTACGCCTCGCGGCCTGGGAGTTCGGCGACCCGCCCAAGACCGATCCGGCCGGCGTCGATCCGGCCGGACCGGCCGGACCGGATGCGGCGCGGGACGCGCGGACCGCACCGGACGGCTCCCCGGGCGTGCTGTTACTGCACGGCCTCATGGGCCGCGCCTCGCACTGGGCCCCCACCGCGCGCTGGCTCTCCGGGCGGTACCGCCCGGTCGCCCTCGACCAGCGCGGCCACGGCCGCAGCGACAAGCCCCCGCAGGGGGCCTTCACGCGTGACGCCTATGTCGACGACGCCGAGGCCGCTCTCGAACAGCTCGGCCTCGCCCCGGTCGTCCTCATCGGCCACGCCATGGGCGCGCTGACCGCCTGGCAGCTCGCAGCCAAGCGTCCCGACCTGGTCCGCGGACTGGTCATCTGCGACATGCGGGCCTCCGCCCTCGGCGCCGCGTCGCAGCGCGAGTGGGACCAGTGGTTCAAGTCCTGGCCGCTGCCCTTCGCCACCCTCGCCGACGTCCGCAAGTGGTTCGGCGAGGACGACCCCTGGGTGGAGCGGCCGAATCCGGCCCGCGGCGCGTTCTACGCCGAGGTGATGGCCGAGTCCCCGGACGGCTGGCGCCCCGTCTTCGAACCGGAGCAGATGCTCCGCTCCCGCGAGACCTGGGTGTACGACGCGCACTGGGAGGAGCTGGCCCAGGTCCAGTGCCCCGCCCTGGTCGTGCGCGGCCTGGACGGCGAGCTGGGCCGCGCCGAGGCCCAGGAGATGGTCCGCGTCCTGCCCCGCGGCCAGTACGCGGAGGTCGCCGACGCCGGTCACCTGGTCCACTACGACCAGCCGGAGGCCTGGCGCGCGGCCATCGAACCGTTCCTGGACTCCCTCGACCACGGCTGAGCCCCGCCCCGGTCAGCCCTTGCTGACCGCCACCAGGATCTCCGGCAACCGCCGAGCCGTCTGCGGAGCGGCCAGTCGCAGTCCCACCGCCGTCAGCCCCGCCCCGTACGCAGCGCCCACCGGCAGCAGCAGCCATGTCCAGGCGTCGCCCTCCGCGCTCACGTTCAGCCAGATCGTGAGCGCGATGACGGGCGCGCACAGCACGGCCGCCGCGATCATCCCGCCGAAGATGGAGATCCAGGCGAGCCCGGTCTGCCCGGGGGCGACGTTCTTGTAGCCCTCCTGCGGGATGGAGTAGGGGAAGCGGGCGGACGTCCACGCCCCGGTCGCGAGCATCGCGCCGAGCAGCGCGAAGGACAGCCCGAGCGCCTCGGGCAGCCGCCGCCAGTCGCCGAGCATCGCGGTCGTCACGACCGTCACCAGCGTGGCGTACGGCAGGGTGATCAGCAGCAGCGCGTACGCCCGGGCCCGCAGCTCGACGTACGCGTCACGCGTCGAGGAGATCGTCATCGCGACGATCCAGAACGCCGAGGTGTCCTGCCCGAACTGGTTGTACATCTGGATGCCGAGCATCCCGGCGGCGAAGCACGCGAAGTACACGGACCCGGTGCCCTGCCAGGCGTTGAACACCGGCACGATCAGCCCGATGGCCAGCGAGGTCACCCAGGCGGCCTTGATCTTCGGGTCGCGCCACACATACCGCAGGCTGCGCTCCATGACCGTGCCCGTACGGCCCGCGGGGAGCAGCCGTCCGAGCCCGGTCGACGACCGCTCCCGGGCGGCCGTCTCGGCGGTGGCCAGCGTGGACCCGTCGGGCGAGGTCATCAGCCGCGTCAGATGCCGGGACCACACGGCGAGCAGCGCCACGAGCGCGCCGGCGGTCAGCGCCAGTTGGGCGGTGGCCAGGCCGTACGACCCCTCGCCCACCGCGTGCACGGCGGCGATGGCCGACGCGGGCGGCACCCACTGAAGCACCTCCGCCACCGGGTCGAGCTCGCCAAGACCCGAGGCACCGATGCGCTGCGCCCCGAAGTTGACGACCTGCGCCCCGATCGCGATGACGAGTCCGCTCAGCACCGCCAGGTCCCGTCCCTTGCGGCTGGTCAGCAGCCGTACGTTGGCGGCGGCGACGGCCCGCGCCAGGGCCACGCACACCAGCAGCGCCAGGACGACGGCGACCACACCCACCGCGAACGCCGCCCCACCCCGGGCCACCGCGACCACGGAACCCACCAGCAGGCACAGGGTGAACAGCGGCCCGATCCCGACCAGTGAGGCGGTGAGCAGCGCCCGGATCAGCGGCCGGGGCCGCAGCGGCAGCATCACGAGCCGGGTCGGATCCAGCGTCTCGTCACCACTGGGGAAGAACAGCGGCATCACCGCCCAGCCGAGCCCCAGCACCGCGACGGCCAGCACGATCAGCGACTCGGCGTGCGCCTGGCCGCGCAGCGCGATCAGGCCGATCAACTGGAGCGCGGCGAACAGCAAGGCGAAGACGGCCGATGCGATGTATGCGGCCTTGCGCCCGCCGGATTGCCGCAGCCCGTTGCGCAGCAGCGACAGCTTCAGCCGTACGAAGACGGGGGTGATCGCGGGGGCGCTCACCGGGGCCCGCCGCCCAGCCAGTCGAGGTCGGTCCCGGCGTCCCGGCTCTGGGCGCCGACGAGTTCGAGGAACGCCCGCTGGAGCGACGGCGCGTCACCGCGCACCTCGGCGAGGGTGCCGGTGGCGCGGATCCGCCCGGCGGCCATCACCGCGACCCAGTCGCACAGCGACTCGACGAGCTCCATGACGTGGGAAGAGAACACGACCGTGGCGCCGGAGGCCGTGTACCGCTCCAGGACGCCCCGGATGGTCTGGGCGGAGACGGGGTCGACGCCCTCGAACGGCTCGTCCAGGAACAGCACTTCGGGGTTGTGGAGGAGCGCGGCGGCGAGCCCGATCTTCTTGCGCATGCCGGTCGAGTAGTCGACGACGAGCTTGTGCTGGGCCCCGGCCAGGTCGAGGACGTCGAGGAGCTGCGTGGCGCGCTTGTCGACCTCGGCACCGGGCAGCCCGCGCAACCGCCCGGTGTACGCCAGCAGCTCCCGCCCCGACAGCCGCTCGAACAGCCGCAGCCCCTCCGGCAGCACCCCGATCCGCGCCTTCACCTCGACGGGGTCCTGCCACACGTCGTGCCCGACCACCTCGACGGTCCCGTGGTCGGGCCGGAGCAGCCCGGTCACCATCGACAACGTGGTGGTCTTCCCGGCCCCGTTGGGCCCGACAAGCCCGATGAACTTGCCCGCGGGCAACTCCAGATCGATCCCGGCGACAGCGACCTGCTGCCCGAACCGCTTCCAGAGCCCCCGCACCCGCACAGCGCTGGTTCCCACCGCAACTCCCTCCGTCACCCTGAACCCTACGGTTTCGGTCGTGCCCAAGGGGCGCGGGGAACTGCGCGATCAACCACGAACGACCCGCAGCCGCCGACGAAGACGAGCCACACAGACGATCAGGCGCTCACCGATCCCGCCCGCACGCATACGCCAACGGCGAGATCAACTCCTCCGCATCCGGCAGCCACCGATTCGCAGGCGTAGGCCGGCAGGCCCACTGCACAGCCCCCCGCGACCCGAACCGCGTAGGCGGCGCAGCCACATACGCGCCCTCACCCAGCACCGTCAGATCCAGCGACGACAACGACCACCCCAGCTTCCGCACCAGATCAGGCACCTTCACGGAAGCCCCCGGCAGCACGAAGAACTCCATCCGCCGATCCGGCGTGAGCGTCACCGGCCCCAGCGTCAGCTCCATCCGCTCCATCCGCGCCAGCGCCAGGAACCCGGCGGTCTCCGGCACGGAGATCGCGTCGAACGTACGCCCCGTCGGCAGCAGGATCGACGCGGTCGGCTGCTTCTGCCACATCCGCCGCGCGACGGTCGCGCTGCCCGTCGCCTGCGACTCCCAGTCCGGACGCGCCGGGTGCGACCCGGGCGCCGGGCACTCGGCGTCACCGCAGGAGCAGCGCTGAGCGCCGTCGGCGGCTTCCAGCCAGGTGCCGGGGAACACGTCCCAGTGGCGCTCCTCGGCGTAGCGGACAGCGGTCTCCAGCAGCGATTCCCCGCGCTGCTTCGGGATCTGAGCGGCTTCGGTGCCGGCGATCGTCTCTTCCACGATGAACACAACTCTGGTCGTCACCAGGGGTTACGCCCGCCCGTGTGCGCGGGGAGGAGCATCGCTTCCGTGGCCGGGGCGCATGGGTGCATGTGCGGGGGCGCGCAGGAGGATCCGTGGCCGGAGGTGGGTAGCCAGGAGTGGGGCCGGCAGCAGCCGATACCCCGGCAATCCTCACATGCCTCGCATTTTCGCCTGGTCGGCGGGGCATTGATCTTCACGGCCGGATCTTTTCGCCGGGACGCGAGGGACCCCGGCCGCGGAAGACACGTCAACTCGGTGCGTGGGCAGGCACCGCAGCCACAGGGGGTACGCCATGGCCGCAAGGCCGCTCGTCGCCCGGCAGCCGAACGAACGGCTCCAGGCACTCATCCAGGAAGCCGGATGCTCCAACGCCGGCCTCGCCCGCCGGGTCAACATGTGCGGTGCCGAGCACGGCCTCGACCTGCGCTACGACAAGACGTCCGTGGCGCGCTGGCTGCGCGGGCAGCAGCCGCGGGGCCGGGCTCCGGCGATCATCGCCGAGGCACTCGGCCGCAAACTCGGCCGTACGGTCACGATCGACGAGATCGGCATGGCCAACGGCAAGAACCTCGCCTCGGGGGTGGGCCTCCAGTTCTCGCCGACGGTACTGGGGGCCATCGAGCAGGTCTGCGAGCTGTGGCGCAGTGACGTGGGGCGGCGGGACTTCCTGTCCGGCTCCTCCGTCGCCGCCTCGGCGCTGGTCGAGCCCAGCCGGGACTGGCTCATCTCCGCGCCCGACTCGCAGGTGTCGCGCTCGGCCGGGCCGCGGGTGGGGCAGTCCGACGTGCAGGCCGTGCGGGCCATGACGCAGGCGCTGGTGGACCTCGACCACCAGTACGGCAGCGGGCATGTGCGCCCGGTTGTCGTGCACTACCTCAACAGCGTGGTCTCCGGGCTGCTGGCGGGGTCGTACCGGGAGGCGGTGGGGCGGGACCTGTTCGCCGCGGTGGCCCGGCTGACCGAACTCGCCGGGTACATGGCCGTGGACACCGGGCAGCCGGGCCTGGCCCAGCGCTACTACATCCAGGCGCTGCGACTGGCCCAGGCGGCCGGGGACCGCGGCTACGGCGGGTACGTCCTCGCCGCCTCCATGAGCCATCTCGCCGCGCAGCTCGGGAACCCGCGGGAGATCGCGCAGTTGGCGCGCGCGGCGCAGGAGGGGGCGCGGGGGCGCGTGACGCCGCGTGCGGAGTCGATGTTCCACGCGGCGGAGGCGCGCGGGCACGCCCTGATGGGCGACGCGCGCGCCGCCCAGACCGCGGCCGGGCGCGCGGTGAGCGCCCTGGAGGCGGCCGACCCGGCCGCCGGGGACGACCCGGTGTGGATCAAGCACTTCGACGAGGCCTACCTCGCCGACGAGTTGGCCCACTGCCATCGCGACCTGGGGCAGGCCGAGGCGGCGGCGCGGTGCGCGCAGGAGTCGCTGGCCGGGCACCCCGAGACGCGGGCGCGCCGCCGGGCCATCGGCTATGTGCTGCTCGCCACGGCGCAGGTGCAGCAGCGCGAGATCGAAGAGGCGTGCAGCACGGGCATGAAGGCCGTGGAGCTGCTGGAGGGGCTGCGCTCCAACCGGGGCGCCGAGTATCTGGAGGACTTCCAGCAGCGGCTGGAGCCGTACCGGGACGAGGCGGTGGTAAGGGAGTTCGGGGCGCGGCTGGATCTCCAGGCGGCGGCGTGAACACAAGGTCCCCGCATGCGTGAACGTGCGGGAAACGGCTGCTCGGCGCGCGGGAGGTGACATGAACAGCGTGCCGTGACCCGGTTTTGTTACCGCGCTCACAGGGCAGGAGGTTGCGCCCTGTGCTGCGTGGCACCGGGCTCAGGGGACCCGGTAGCGTGAGCCGACGATTCACAAGGTCCCCCATTAGTAGGAGTCCCGGTGACGCAGAGTGGACAGGGCGAGGAGCCCTCGGCGCGCCCCGCGCGCGAAGGCATCGTGCTGCCCTCCGACGGTGGCGAACCGCTGCTGCCGGGCATGACGGGCGGACCCGGTGACGCTCCCGCGGGCCGCCGTCCCGGCCCGGCTCCGGCCTCCGCCCCGGCGGAGGGCCAGACCTGGGGCCAGCCGTGGGGCCCGGACCAGCAGACCCCGCCCCCGCCGCCGGGCCAGCCCTGGCAGTCCCCACCGCCCCAGCAGTGGTCCACGCCGGAACCCCCGGCCTGGGGCGCACAGGGCCCGGGCGCGCTCCCCCCGGAGGGCACGCAGCCCCCGAACCCCTACGCCGGGACGCAGCAGCCCCCGAACCCCTACGCCGGGACGCAGCAGCCCGCGGACAACGGCCCGTACGGCGGCCCCCGGCCCCAGGCGCCTGCCGGCTACGGGTCCCACCCCGGCACCGGCCTGCCCCCGGCCTCCGACGCCTACGGCCCCGCCGCGGGCGGCCCACCACCGCAGACCGACGGGTACGGCTCTCCGGCCGGAGGGGGCTCGCAGCCGCAGGCTTCACACGGTGGGCATGGGGCCGGACCGTCGCAGCAGACCGCCGCGTACGGCTCCCCGAGCGGAGGGGGTTCGCTGCCGCATGCGGCGCCTGGTGGGCACGGGTCCGGACCGGGCGGCGGTTCGTTGCCGCAGGCCGACGGGTACGGTTCCTCGGCCGGAGGGGGTCCGCTGCCGCAGACTTCACACGGTGGGCACGGGGCCGGATCGGCCGGTGGGCCGTCGCAGCAGGCCGGTGCCGGGTACGGGTCCCACACCGGGGGCGGCCTGCCGCAGGCCAACGAGGCGTACCCGCCCGCCGCCTACGGGCCGGCCGGCGGTGGTCCGCTGCCGCCGGCGTCCGACGCGCACGGCAACACCGCCGGAGGCGCCCCGCTGCCGCCGGCCTCCGACGCCCACGGCGGCGCTTCGGGCGGCGCCCAGGGGCCCGCGGCCTCCGCCGAGGGAGTCACCCAGTACCTGCCGCCCGTCACAGCGGACGGGGCCGCCGCGGCCACGCAGTACCTGCCGCCTGTCGCCCCGGCCGCCGACGAGGGGGCGACGCAGTACATACCCCCGGTGGGCCCGGGCGCCCTGCCGCCCGAGAGGCCCGCCGCCGAGGACCCCGAGACGACGCGGTTCCTGGGGACCGGCCCCCGGGCCGGCGCGGGAGCCGGGCCGCTGCCGCCGGCCTCGAACCCGGACGCCGAGGCCACGCAGTACATCCCGCCGGTGCCGGGCGGGGACAAGCACCCGCCCGCCGAGTTCGACAACCTCTTCCGCAGCGACCACGGTGCCGAGAGCCCGGCCGGGGCCACACAGCAGCTCCCCCGCTTCGAGCAGCCGCAGCCCTCGTACGGCGCTCCCCAGCCGTCCCACACCCCGGCCGCCGGGGGCCGGTCCCACGGCGGCCGGGGCGGCTCGCGCGTGCCGGTGATCGCGGCCGTCGGCATCGGCATCGCCGTCCTCGGCGTCGGCGCCGGCGCGCTGCTCGCCGGCGGCGGAGGCGGGAGCGACGACGGCGGCGACAACAAGACCGTGGCCGCCTCCGCGCCCGCCACGGACGGCTCCGCCTCGCCGTCCGCCGACCCGGCCCGGGCCCAGGCCGTCGAACTGGACAAGCTCCTGGCCGACAGCGGCGACAGCCGCAGCACCGTGATCAACGCGGTGGCCGACGTCAAGGGCTGCGACAACCTCGCCCAGGCGGCCAAGGACCTGCGCGACGCCGCCAAGCAGCGCACCCAGCTGGTCACCCGGCTCGGCGGGATCAAGGTCGACCAGCTGCCCGACCACGCCGCGCTGACCACCGCCCTCACCAAGGCGTGGCAGGCCTCGGCCTCGGCCGACAACCACTACGCGGCCTGGGCCGACCAGACCGCCGGCAAGAAGGGGTGCAGGAAGGGCCAGGCCCGGGTCACCGGCCAGACCCAGGCCGGCAACCGGGCCAGCGGTGTGGCGAGCGCCGAGAAGGCCAAGGCGGCCAAGCTGTGGAACGGGATCGCGAAGACCTACGGCCTGACCGAGCGTCAGCCGACGCAGCTGTGACGGAGCCGGTCCGGGCGTGAACTGCCGAGCGGGCCGCTCAGTAGTGCACGTCGGCGTCCTGGAGCGTCCTCGTGGTGTCGACGAAGCCCTTCCGCGCCGACACCAGCCGCCCCTCCCGCACCACCTGAAGGGTCACGTTGGCGTTGACCATGCGCGGGAAGCCGGCCGAGGCGAGCTTGTCCTGGAACTTCCACTGCAGTGTCGGCGTGAGCCCGCCCGTGCTGACCTTGAGGCCGTCGTCGAGGGCCTCCGTCACCGTGTCGGCGGTCACCTCTCCGCTGCCGAGCGACTCGACTATCTTCTTGAAGACGGTGTAGGCGATCCACGTGGTCTGCACGCCGGCGTCCGCGGGGTCGATGCGGTTGTCGCCGAAGGCCTGCTCGCGGATCACCTTCTTCAACCCGTCCCAGCGCGGATCGCTCGCCACCGGGTACCACCCGGTGATGTACGAGCCCTCGTACGGCCCCGACGCCCCGCCGGTCGCGTCGATCACCGTCTGGTCGACGCTGCCGAGCACGGTGGCCGTCCGTACCTCGGGGTAGTCCACGCGGGCGCGCCGGAAGGAGTCCATGAAAGTGCCGTTGCGGTCCCCGAGCGCGGGCACCACACATCCCTTGTCCGTGGGGTCGCCGGTCGTCGCGCGCAGCGCGCGGGCCGCCTGGCCGTCGTACTCGGTGGCGTCCTCCGCCGCCCGCTGGTCGTTCGCGGCCTCGTGCCCGCCCGCCTTCAGGCCGGAGTCGAGCAGCGGGGGCAGCTGGTCGCCCGCGATGGTGTCGGGTCGGATCAGCGTGACGGGCCCGCAGTCGGCGAGCGCCCTGCCGAGACCGGCGAGCAGCGCGGGCTGGCCGCCGTTGACGGGGTAGGACAGGGGGCTGGTGAACTCGTCGTTGGTGACGCCGTAGCCGCCTATGTAGGGGATGCCCGCGCCCTCCAGGGAGGGGAAGAAGGAGTCGGCGTACTGGCTGTAGGATCCTACGACCGCGACGACGTTCTCCTTGGCGGCCCGCCGGGCGCACTTCGCGGCGGCCACGCTGTCGTTGTGGTCGTTGCAGGTCAGCACGTTGAGCTCGCGGCCGTGGATCCCGCCGTGGGCGTTGATCCAGCGGGCGTAGGCGCGGGCGAAGGCGGGCATGCCGGGCTTGTTGGTGGCCTTGGTGTTCTCCGGCGCCCAGGTCATGACGGTGATCGCGTCGTCCCCGGCACCCCCCGTGGTACCGGGGACGACCCCGCAGCCGGCGAGGAGGGACGCGCACGCGACCGCCGTGCCCGCGGACAGGACGCCTTTTTTGGCGTGACGGGTGAGGAGGCCGGGGAGGTATGTGCTGGGGGTGCGTCGCCTGCCGGTCATGGTTCCGCACGATTCCGTCACACGGCTAACCGGCGAGTGATCTTTGGTCAACAATTGGTGACGCGCAGGTGAATTGCAGGGGTCGGTGGGGATCATGTGGAGGGGAACGTACGATCGATGACCGTGCAAGCTTCGGAGAACTCTTCCCGTCGTGGCCGTCGCTCATCCACCATGGGCGGCATGCCTGTCAATGACATGCCGTGGTGGCGCTGGCGCAGCAACGTGCGCTCGGCGCTGCACATGCTCTCCGATCCCGTGTTCCAGCGGGACGTCTGGCTGGCCGGCGTGGACGGCTACGGCGACGTGACCGACGCGGTGTACCGGCTGGTCGAGGACACCTGGCTGGACCACTGGTCCGCCGAGAAGTACGTCGGCACGATCTTCCGCGACTCCCAGGAGGCGGCCCTCGTCGACACCGCCGTGCTGCGGGTGCTGCGGATCATGCACCAGGTCGGGCCGGACGCGCCGGTCGCCGCGTACCTGGAGCACCAGGGGTGGCCGGAGGCGGTCCGGGCGGCCCGGGACGCGCATGTGCGGCTCGCCGCGAGCGACGGCGAGGAGCCGGACACACCGCCGCGCAGCCTGGAGGTACTGCGGATCATGACCAGGTCCGCCTAGCGGGACGATTGCCGGTGCCGTCTTTCCTTGTGGGAACCTGTCCTGCATGAACGAGCAGTCCACCAGCGCCGCGGTCCCGGCCGACCAGTACGTCCTCACCCTTTCCTGCCCGGACAGGAAGGGCATCGTGCACGCCGTGTCGAGCTATCTGTTCATGACCGGCTGCAACATCGAGGACAGCCAGCAGTTCGGCGACCACGACACGGGACTGTTCTTCATGCGGGTCCACTTCTCGGCGGACCCGCCGGTGACCGTGGAGAAGCTGCGGGCGAGCTTCGCGGCGATCGGTGACTCCTTCCAGATGGACTGGCAGATCCACCGGGCCGAGGAGAAGATGCGGGTCGTGCTGATGGTCAGCAAGTTCGGGCACTGCCTGAACGACCTGCTGTTCCGGGCGCGGACCGGGGCGTTGCCGGTGGAGATCGCGGGTGTGGTGTCCAACCACACGGACTTTGCCGAGCTGGTGGGCTCGTACAACATTCCCTTCCACCACATTCCGGTGACGAAGGAGACGAAGGCCGAGGCGGAGGCGCGGCTGCTCGACATCGTGCGTGAGGAGGGCGTGGAGCTGGTCGTTCTCGCCCGGTACATGCAGGTGCTCTCGGACGACCTGTGCAAGGCGCTGGCCGGGCAGATCATCAACATCCACCACTCGTTCCTGCCGAGCTTCAAGGGGGCGAAGCCGTATCACCAGGCTCATGCCCGGGGTGTGAAGCTGATCGGTGCGACGGCGCACTATGTGACGGCCGATCTCGACGAGGGGCCGATCATCGAGCAGGAGGTCGAGCGGGTCGGGCACGACGTGACGCCGGAGGGGCTGGTCGCGATCGGGCGGGACGTGGAGTGCCAGGCGCTCGCGCGGGCTGTGAAGTGGCATGCCGAGCGGAGGATTCTGCTCAATGGGCGGCGGACTGTGATTTTCGCCTAGGAGCTCGGGTCGTTCCTGTTTCGTGGGCGCGTGCGGGTGTGTGGGGGTTGTTCGCGCAGTTCCCCGCGCCCCTGAGGACGTGCCCCTGAGGTGGGTTCTACATCCTGCTCAGTGAAGCGGCGGCGTGGAGGACGTCTCTGATGGCCTCTCTGTCTCCTACCTGGCCTGCCGCCGCTTCCTGCGGGGGTACGTGGCCGGCTGCCAGGCGGCAGAACTCGACGCCGTCCAGGGCCACGTGGGCCACCTCGTGTTCGGCGGAGCCCTTGGCCGCGGGGAGTCGAGGGGGATCAGCCACTCGCCGCCGCCCGAGCCCTCGATCTCCAGGCGGAGGCTGCGGCCCGGTTCGCCCGCCGCCACGAGGTGGCGGTGGTGGGCGGGGGCCGCGAGGCCGGCGCGGCGGCGGTCGGCCAGGGCCGTGGGCAGCATGCGGGCAGCCAGGTCGATCATGCGGTGCAGGTGGCGCGGCGAGGGCGGATCGTAGGGGTAGTCGACCGCGTCCGCGATGTCCTCGGCGTGCACCCAGCACTCGAAGGCCCGGTCGAGCATCGCGTCGTGCAGGGGCAGTTCGAAGTCGCCGTACGACACCGGCATGCGGCCGACGCCGCTGCCCGTGAAGGACACCGTGCGCACGAGGTGGTGGCTCTGCTCCCGCCAGGGCGCCCGCACCGCGCGGGTCGGCGGGAAGTGGGAGGCGTGCCAGTACGCCTCGGTGCGGGCCGCCGGGGTCGGGCGCCGGGGCGTGACGTCGCCCAGCGGGTCGTCCAGGCCGAGCGCGACCGCCACCAGCCCGTCGACACTGAGCAGATGCGCGATCACCCCGGCGACGGTGGTGCGGCGGCTCGTCGGCTCGTCGCCCCGGAACCAGCGCAGCCGTACCGGCGCGTGCCACTCGGCGTCGCCGAAGTCCTGGAGCAGGGCGTCCAGGCGGGCTGCCTCGGCGTCGTACGGGGCGGCCCAGTCCGGCACCGGGATGCGCGGCGGGCGCCGCTCCAGGCAGGTCTCCAGGACCCGGGTGCGCAGGCCCGGGTCCAGGTCGAGGCTCTCGGGGCGCTGGAGCAGCCCGACCGCCTCGCGCAGCCGCCGTGCCTCGTCGGCGCACGCACCGCACTCGCCGAGGTGCTCCTCGACGGCCGTGGCCTCCTCGGCCGAGCAGGCGGCCAGCGCCCAGGCGCCGAGCAGGGTCTTCAGCACGCGGTGCTCGAACACGGGCCGTACGGGCGGCGGGGCCGCGTCACCGAGGTCCGCCGGCGCGGGCAGCGGCAGCCCGCTGTCCTCGACGGAGGCCCGGGGCAGGGGGATCCGCGGCGCCCGGCCCGGCCCCGGCCCTTGGCCGGGCTCGGGCCCGTCCGGCCCTTCCGGGACTCCAGGGCCATGCCCGCTCGCACCGCCTGCGCCCTCTCCCTCGTGGTCGTCGTACGCCTCGAACCGGTCCGGCCCGTTCACACCGCACCCCCGTATCCGGGCGGTGCGCCCGGTGCCTCGGTGTCGTGGGCGGTGGAGAGCAGTTGCAGGCCGAGGCGCAGGCGGCGGCGGGCCTCGTCCTCGGTGATGCCGAGGTCGGCGGCGGTCTGGCGGTAGTCGCGGCGCTGGAAGTAGGCCCGTTCCAGGGCCGAGCGCAGCGGGACCGGCATCGACTGGACGATGTAGTCGGCGCGGGCGGCGACCGCGGCGTGACGCACCTTGTGCTCCAGTTCCTCCGCTGTGCCGGAGCCGGCGCGGGCCAGGGCGGCGGTCTCGGTGGCGCGCAGCCGCTGCACCGCCAGCCGGTGGGTCAGCGTGGCGACCCAGGTGCGCAGCGGGCCCTGCCTGGGGTCGTAGGAGTCGGGGTGCTCCCAGACGTGGACGAAGACCTCGCGCGTGATGCCGTCGGCGGCGCGCTCGTCGCCGAGCACGCGGTGGGCGAGGCCGTGCACGAGGGAGGCGAAGCGGTCGTAGAGCTCACCGAGGGCGGCCGCCTCCCCGCGGGCGAGCCGCTGCTGCATCTTGCGGTCCCAGCGCGGCGGTACGTCCTTTTTCGCCATGCGGCCCCCTCACCCCCTGCTCGTGTCCCGCGCCCGTGACCTGTTCAGCCTGTGCTCGCCGTCTCCCCGAATGTAGTCGGCACGTCCGGTTGCGCACGCCCCTTTGTGGCAATGTGCGCCCCCTGACCGGCCGCAGGTGGTAGAGGGTCGCGGGCGCCCGTACCGGGTGTCCTGGGGCCGCGCCTACCCACCCGCCCTCCGATCAGACCTGACTGAAGAGGATCGAACAGGATCGAAGTCGACTAAAACAAGCCTCTTCCGCGGGGGATCCGTTATTCGGGTTGTGTTTCAGGGAACGGCCGCTGGGCAGCCGCGCTGCAAGGAAGCGTAGGGACTGCTTCCGTTTTGGCGAGCGAGGGGCGTGGTGGTGACCTTCAAAGTGACCGGCGGCGAGCAGGGCGAATGGGCCGTGCTCCAGGTGTCGGGCGAGCTGGATCTGGTGACGTCGCCGGTGCTGCGTCAGCGGGTGCACGACGTGGTGGCCGAGGGGCACCACTGTCTCGTCCTGGACCTGTCCGAGGTGTTCTTCTGCGACTCCAGCGGCGTCGGCGTGCTCATCGCCGCCCGCCGCCTGATCCGCTCCTGCCAGGGCCGGCTGCGGCTGGTGCTGCCCGCCCGGGGCGCGGCCGACGGGTCCCATGTCAACCGGGTCCTGGGCGCGCTGGGGGTCCGCCGCCTGTTCGACGTGTACGGCGATCTGGACGCGGCCCTCGGCGACGAGGGCGAACCCCTGTCCGCGTGACGGGGCCACCACGCACGGTAGGCCGAGTGTTGCCGTTCCGACACGCTGTTGTCCCGGAATTCCCCCGGTCTTGGCACAAGTGACGTTTTCCCGCGACCGAACGCCCCCCTCCGTCGTACGCTCCGACCGAGACGCACCCCACCTGACGTAAGGCGGCCCGAAAGAGACATGGTCAGCAGCGAGTACGAGCGCAGGATCGCCGCCCGGTTCGCCACCTTCGACCAGGACGGCAACGGCTACATCGACCGCGAGGACTTCTACGGGGCGGCCAAGGCGCTGCTCGCGGAGTTCGCCGTCGCGGCCCGCTCCGACAAGGGGCAGGCGCTGTACGGCGGCGCCGAGGCGTTCTGGCAGGGCATGGCGGGGATAGCGGACCGCGACGGCGACCAGCGCATCACGCGCGAGGAGTTCGTCACCGGCGCGGTCAAGCGCCTGCGCGACAACCCCGACCGGTTCGCCGAGATCGCCCGCCCGTTCCTGCACGCGGCCCTGGACGTCGCCGACACCGACGGTGACGGCGCCGTGACGGTCGAGGAGGCCGGGCGCGTACTGAAGTGCCTGGGCGCTGCCGAGGAGATGGCCGGACCGGCCGCCGCCACGCTCGACGCGGACGGCGACGGCAAGGTCGGCGAGGCCGATGTCGTCCCCGCCTTCGCCCGCTACTTCACCGTGCCCGAGTAGGTTCCCGCGCTCGCGCCCCTTCGCCGTAGGGGTTGTTCTCGGATGGGCGGCTGCGGGCTGTCCGTGGTTGCTCGCGCAGTTCCCCGCGCCCCTGAGGAGCCTGTCAGCCGCCCGAGTAGCGCTCGCGCAGCCTGTACTTCAGTACCTTCCGCAGGGTCTCGCCCCGCGGAAGGGCGTCCACCACCTCCAGCCGCTCCGGCAGCTTGTGCACCGCCAGTCCCTCGGCGCGCAGGTACGAGGTCACCGCCTCCAGCGTCAAGGCCCCGGCTCCGGGCGGCTGTTCCACCACCGCGCACACCAGCTCCCCGCGCGCCGCGTCCGGCAGCCCGATCACCGCCACGTCCCCGACCGCCGGATGCCGGTGCAGCAGGGCCTCGATCTCCTGGGCCGAGATGTTCTCGCCCTTGCGGATGATGACGTCCTTCAGCCGGCCGGTGAGGACCAGATGCCCGGTCTCCGTCAGCCGCCCGAGGTCGCCGGTGCGCAGGAACCCCTCCTCGTCGAAGGCCTGTGCCGTCTGCCCGGGATCCAGATACCCCCGGCACACGGCCTCCCCGCGCAACCGCACCTCCCCGTCCACGATCCGTATCTCCATGCCCTCCGGCGGCCGCCCCTCGGTCGTCGCCAGCAGCTCGGGGCTGTCGTCCGGCGACCCCATGGTGATCATCGGTACCTCGGTCATGCCGTAGCCGTGGGTGAGCTGCACGCCCATCTCCCGCACGACCGCGTGGTACAGCTCCGGCGGCTTGGGCGCCCCGCCCCCCGCCAGCAGTCGCAGGGACGGCACCACGGGCACCCCGGGCTGCTTCCGCTGCTCGGCCAGGAACATCGAGTAGAACGCCGTCGACCCGCCCGCCATCGTCACCCCGTGCGCGCGGTAGGCCTCCAGCGCGTCCGGCAGCGCGAACTGCTCGAACAGCACCGCCGGGAAGCCGTAGAGCAGCAGCATCACGGTGTAGTCGGGCCCGCCTATGTGGGCGTACGGGAAGGCGATCGACCCCACGTCGTGCGCCGAGGGCCGCAGGGCGTGCGCGAGGCAGGAGCCGCCCGCGAGCAGGGAACGGTCCGTGTGCAGGACGCCCTTGGGGTCGGAGGTCGTGCCGGACGTCCAGTAGATCCAGCGGACCGCGGTGCCGTCGGAGGGCGGGGGAGGCAGCACGGACGGATCGCCGTCGGGCAGGTCGTCGTAGGCCTTGAAGACGCCCCGCGCGCCCAGCCGTCGGGCCATCTCCGCGTGGTCGAAGCCGCGCCACACGCCCGGCACCGCGAAGAACTCGGCCTTCGACTCCCGCAGCGCGAAGCCCACCTCGCGGTCCCGGTAGAAGGGGATCACCGGGGTCTGCACGGCGCCGAGACGGGCCAGCGCGAAGGACAGCACGGCCGTCTCGATACGGGTGGGCAGCTGCCAGGCGACCACCGTGCCGGGGCGTACGCCCATGCCGTACAGCCCTGCCGCGACCCGCTCGGCACGCGCGGCCAGCTCGCCGAACGTGAGCGTGCGGTCGTCCTGGAGGAAGAGCGGGCGGTCGGGCGCGAGGGCGGCGCGGCGGGTGACCAGCTCCCACAGGGTGCGGGAGGAGCTCAGGGCGTGCGGGGTCTCGTTCACGGATGCCCCCTGCTGCTTGGCTGACGGGTCGTCAGATGGGATGCTATCTGACGCTGCATCAGATAAGTACCGTCCGGCGGAGGGGACCCATGGCGACCGAACTGCCCCGCATCATCAGCGTCGACGACCACGTGATCGAGCCCGCCCACCTCTTCGACACCTGGCTGCCGGCCAAGTACCGCGACCGCGGCCCCAAGCCGCTGACCGCCGGGATCGGTGAACTCGCCTACACCGGCGGCAAGTACCGGATCACCATGGACCCGGACGGCCCGCCCACCGACTGGTGGGTCTACGAGGACCTGAAGTTCCCGTACAAGCGCAACATCGCCGCCGTCGGCTTCGACCGGGACGAGATGACCCTGGAGGGCATCACCCGGGAGGAGATGCGGCGCGGTTGCTGGGACCCCAAGGCACGGCTTGCGGACATGGACCTCAACCACGTCGAGGCCAGCCTCTGCTTCCCCTCCTTCCCCCGTTTCTGCGGCCAGACCTTCGCCGAGGCGCACGACAAGGAGGTCGCCCTCGCCTGCGTGCGCGCCTACAACGACTGGATGGTCGAGGAGTGGTGCGGCGACAGCGGCGGGCGGCTCATCCCGCTGTGCCTGATCCCGCTGTGGGACGTCGAACTGGCGGTCGCGGAGATCCACCGCAACGCCGCGCGCGGGGTCCGGGCGGTGACCTTCTCCGAGATCCCCACCCACCTCGGACTGCCGTCCATCCACTCCGGCTACTGGGACCCCTTCTTCGCGGCCTGCCAGGAGACCGGGACGGTCGTCAACATGCACATCGGATCGTCCTCCCAGATGCCGGCCGCCTCCCCGGACGCCCCGCCCGCCGTCCAGGCCTCGCTCAGCTTCAACAACGCGATGGCCTCGATGATGGACTTCCTCTTCAGCGGGGTGCTCGTGAGGTTCCCGCGCCTCAAACTCGCCTACTCCGAGGGCCAGATGGGCTGGGTGCCGTACGCCCTGGAGCGCGCCGACGACGTCTGGGAGGAGCACCGCGCCTGGGGCGGGGTCCGGGACACGATCCCCGAGCCGCCGTCCACGTACTACTACCGGCAGATCTTCTGCTGCTTCTTCCGCGACAAGCACGGCGTCGCCTCGATCGACGTGGTCGGCCGCGACAACGCCACCTTCGAGACCGACTACCCGCACGTCGACTCGACCTTCCCGCACACCAAGGAGGTCGCCCTCGACCACGTCAAGGGCCTCGACGACGAGACGGTGTACAAGCTCATGCGGGGCAACGCCATCCGCATGCTCGGCCTGGACCTGGACCGCTGAGGCCCGCTGATGGACCTGTCGTACACGCCCGAGGAGGAGGAGTTCCGGGCCCGGCTGCGGGACTGGCTCGCCCGGGTGCTGCCCGGCCTCCCGCCCAGGCCGCACCCCGACGACTGGCCCGGGCGGCGTGCGTACGACCTTGGCTGGCAGCGCATGCTGTACGACGCCGGATACGCCGACGTCCACTGGGACGCCTCCCCGACGACCCGGCTGATCTTCCTGGAGGAGACCGAGAAGGCGGGCGCGCCCTACGTGGGCGCCAACTTCGTGGGGCTGCTGCACGCGGGCCCGACCATCGCCGCCGAGGGCACGGCGGACCAGCGGGCGCGCTGGCTGCCGCCGATCCTGCGCGGCGAGGAGGTCTGGTGCCAGGGCTTCAGCGAACCCGAGGCCGGCTCCGACCTGGCGGCCCTGCGCACGCGCGCGTGGCGCGACGGCGACGCCTACGTGGTGACCGGCTCCAAGATCTGGACCTCCCACGCGGAAGTCGCCGACTGGTGCGAGCTGTTGGTCCGCACCGACCCCCGCGCCCCGAAGCACCGGGGCATCACCTGGCTGGCCATGCCCATGGACGCGCCCGGCATCACCGTACGGCCGCTGCGCACGCTCGCCGGGTCCGCCGAGTTCGCCGAGGTCTTCCTCGACGAGGTGCGGGTGCCGGTGGGCAACCGGGTCGGGGACGAGAACGACGGCTGGCGCGTGACCATGGTGACGCTGTCCTTCGAACGCGGCACGGCCTTCGCCGGCGAGGTCGTCGCCTGCCGCCGCGTGCTGGGCGAACTGGCCCTCGAAGCCCGCAAGAACGGCCGGTGGGACGACCCGGCGCTGCGCCGCCGGCTGGGCGGGCTCCACGCCGAGTTCCGGGCGCTGTGGCGGCTGACGCAGTGGAACGTCAGCGCGGCGGAGGCCTCGGGCGGAGTGCCCGGCGTCGGCGGCTCGGTCTTCAAGCTCCGCTACTCGCACGCCCGCCAGGAGCTGTACGACGCCGCCGCCGAGGTACTGGGCGCCGACTGCCTCGACCTGGACCGCCCCTGGACGCTCGACCGCCTCTCCTCCCTCTCGTACACCATCGCGGCCGGCACCTCGCAGATCCAGCACAGCATCATCGCCGAGCGGATCCTCGGCCTGCCGAAGGGGCGGTGACCGTGCGCTTCCGGCTGACGGACGACCAGCGGGCACTGCGGGAGGGCATACGGCAGTTGCTTGCCCGGCGCTTCGACCGGGAGGCACTGCGGGCCGCCTCGGAGGGCCCGGTGCGGCTCGACCGGGCCCTGTGGCGGGCCCTCGGTGACGCCGGGTTCTTCGCGTTGCGGCTGCCGGAGGCGGACGGTGGGGTCGGACTCGGGCTGCCGGAGGCCGTGTTGGTGTTCGAGGAGGCGGGGCGGGCGTTGCTGCCCGGGCCGCTGGTCGCCACGCACCTCGCGGCCGGCGCGGTGCCGGGCGCGGCGACCGGGGAGACGGTCGTGGCGGCCGTCGACGGCGCGCTGGTGGAGTGGCTGGCGGAGGCGGACGTCGTACGCGGGGACGCCACCGGGGCCGTTCCGCTGCGCTCGCTCGACCCGCTGACACCCCTGCACCGGGTGCCCGCGCGGCGTCCCGGGCATGACCCCGTCGCGGTGCTCCTCACCGCCGCCGAGCAGCTCGGCACAGCGGCCCGCGTCGGCGAACTCGCGGCGCAACACGCCCGGGCGCGCGAACAGTTCGGTCGGCCCATCGGGGCCTTCCAGGCGGTCGCGCACCTGTGCGCGGGGATGCTGGTGCGGACGGAGACGGCCCGTGCCGCGGTGTACGCGGCGGCCGTCACCGGCGACCCGGTCGACATCGCCGCCGCCCGCCTGCTCGCCGACGAGGCCGCCGTGCGCGGCGCCCGCGACTGTCTCCAGGTCCACGGCGGCATGGGCTTCACCTGGGAGTCCGAGGTCCATCTCCATCTGAAACGGGCATGGGTTCGAACCCAACGTGCGGGCGGAGTCACGGAGAGTGAGGAAATCCTCGCGGCCGCTCTGACGGCGGAAGAGGCCTGACAGGCCCTCTGGCTGCGGCATCGCCGAATATGCCTGCGGAGATGTCACGGATCGTGGCACGCGGGGGTCACGGAGCGTTGATACCGGCTTGTGTCCTCTGCGTGACTCGTCACGGCCCGAAGTCGACAGCGCGCTCCGGTACCTTGTGTGAGATGCGAGTGGCTCTGAGCGCAGCGCGACCCAGTGACGCCGCCTGTTCGACTGCCCGCGACGGGCGTCGCACAGTATGCCGCACGGGTACTCCTTCGCGCTGGAATATGCCCGAAGCGCTTGTTGGGGTGACTGTACGTCAACCATGCTGTCCCACAACGGATTCACGTTCCGTGATCCTTGTCCCGGCCGTTGTTCTGGCCATGCAGAAAATGGCTACGATCGTGGCCCTCGTGAGGCGCGAGCCTAAGTGTCCGCCGGTTCGGATGGTGTGAGCGGTGCAGGTGCTTCAAGTGCAGCTGGAGATCCGGCCCGACCCCGCAGAGGTGGGGCGTGCCCGGCGGTGGGCCCGCTCCCGCCTGGCCGGGTCGGGCATACAGGCCGATGAGCCGCTCGCCGAGACGCTGGTCCTGCTCGTCTCCGAGCTCGTCACCAACGCCGTGGTGCACACCGGCCGTCCGGCGGTGCTGCGACTGTCCCTGCCGCCGGCGGTGACGGAGGAGGCCACGGTCCGCCTGGAGGTCGCCGACCACAGCGGCCGGGCCCCCGTGCCCCGGTGCGCCGACGACGACGCGACCGGCGGCCGGGGCCTCGCCCTCGTCGACGGTCTCGCCGACCGCTGGGGCTGGAGCGTCGAGAGCACCGGCAAGCGCATCTGGTGCGAACTGGACCGCTGCGCGAAGTCCCGCGAGGTCACGGCGTCGTGCGGGGGCGGCGCGGTGGCGTACGGCGGACCTGCCTTCGAGGGACTGGCGGCGTACGAGGCGGTCTAGGGCCTGTCGTTTGGATCACGCCGCAGACGCGGGGTCTGGCACGCACATCTGCCGCGTTGTCG
>NZ_BMWC01000010.1 GCF_014651035.1 Streptomyces lomondensis | reverse complement strand
CAACATATCTGGCGTTGACTTTTGGCACGCTGTTGAGTTCTCAAGGAACGGTCGCTTCCATTGTACTCACCCTCTCGGGCTTTCCTCCGGGCGCTTCCCTTCGGTCTTGCGTTTCCGACTCTATCAGATCTTTTCTCGATCCGATTTCCTCGGTGCTTTCCAGGTTCCCGCTTCCGCGTTTCCCTTTCCGGCGCATCCGACTTTATCAGAGGTTTCTGAGTCGGATTTCCCTCCCCGTCCGGGCATGGTTCCCGGCGCTGAGTTGGCCGGGTGCCCCTTCGGAAGGAGTTGTAAACCTACTGGAGCGGGGCGCCTCGATGCAAATCGAGGCGCCCCGCTCCCAGTTGGCGCGAACTCAGACCCGACGGGCCGTCAGACCTCCACCACCACAGGCAGGATCATCGGCCGGCGCCGGTACGTGTCCGAGACCCACTTGCCCAGCGTGCGGCGTACGAGCTGCTGCATCTGGTGGGGTTCGACCACGCCGTCCTGCGCGGAGCGCTCGAGTACCTCCGTGATCCTCGGGATCACATCGACGAAGGCGGAGTCTTCGATGCCGGAGCCGCGGGCCTGGATGTGCGGGCCGCCGGTGATCTTGCCGGTGGACGAGTCGAGGACCACGAAGACCGAGATGATGCCCTCGTCGCCGAGGATCTTGCGGTCCTTCAGGGCCGGCTCGCCGACGTCGCCGACGGAGAGGCCGTCGACGTAGACGTAGCCCGCCTGGACCTTGCCGGAGATCTTGGCCTTGCCCTCGATGAGGTCGACGGCGACGCCGTCCTCGGCGATGACGATGCGGTCGTGCGGGACGCCGGTCAGGGCGCCCAGCTCGGCGTTGGCGCGCAGGTGGCGCCATTCGCCGTGCACCGGCATCAAGTTCTTCGGGCGGCAGATGTTGTAGAAGTACAGCAGCTCGCCCGCGGAGGCGTGGCCGGAGACATGGACCTTGGCGTTTCCCTTGTGGACGACGTTGGCGCCCCAGCGGGTCAGGCCGTTGATCACGCGGTAGACCGCGTTCTCGTTGCCGGGGATCAGGGACGACGCCAGGATCACCGTGTCGCCCTGGACGATGCGGATCTGGTGGTCGCGGTTGGCCATGCGGGACAGGGCCGCCATCGGTTCGCCCTGGGAGCCCGTGCAGACCAGGACCACCTCGTTGTCCGGGAGGTCGTCGAGCGTCTTGACGTCCACGACCAGGCCCGGCGGGACCTTCAGATAGCCCAGGTCACGGGCGATGCCCATGTTGCGGACCATGGAGCGGCCGACGAAGGCGACCCGGCGGCCGTACTCGTACGCCGCGTCCAGGATCTGCTGGATGCGGTGCACGTGGCTGGCGAAGCTCGCCACGATGATGCGCTTGCGGGCACCGGCGAAGACCTGGCGCAGGACGTTGGAGATCTCCCGCTCGGGCGGGACGAACCCGGGGACTTCGGCGTTCGTCGAGTCCGAGAGGAGGAGGTCGATGCCCTCCTCGCTCAGGCGTGCGAAGGCGTGGAGGTCCGTGAGGCGGCTGTCCAGCGGGAGCTGGTCCATCTTGAAGTCGCCGGTGTGGACCGCCATGCCCGCCGGGGTGCGGATGGCCACGGCCAGGGCGTCCGGGATGGAGTGGTTGACCGCGATGAACTCGCAGTCGAAGGGACCGATGCGCTCGCGGTTCCCCTCCGCCACCTCGAGGGTGTACGGGCGGATGCGGTGCTCCTGGAGCTTGGCCTCGATGAGGGCGAGGGTCAGCTTGGAGCCGATCAGCGGGATGTCCGGCTTCTCGCGCAGGAGGAAGGGGACGCCGCCGATGTGGTCCTCGTGGCCGTGGGTGAGGACGATGCCCTCGATGTCGTCGAGGCGGTCCCTGATGGACGAGAAGTCCGGCAGGATCAGGTCGATTCCGGGCTGCTCCTCCTCGGGGAAGAGCACTCCGCAGTCGACGATCAGCAGGCGGCCGCCGTACTCGAAGACCGTCATGTTGCGGCCGATCTCGCCGAGACCGCCGAGCGGGGTGACCCGCAGGCCGCCTTCGGGGAGCGGCGGGGGCGGGCTGAGTTCAGGATGCGGATGACTCAAAAGACTCTCCTCACCACACGCGCCACGTACCGGTGGGGCACGTGGCGCGCATGACGTTCGTGCAGAAGCAGTTGTCGTGTGGGATGCGGGCACCGGTGGCCCGCCTATTCAGTTGTGAAGCACTGCGCGGGGTCCGCGCGAAGTCTGGTGTCAGAGCTGTACCCCGCCGGCGGCAAGATCGATCTTGAGTTGTTCGATCTCCTCGGGCGCGCATTCGACCATGGGGGCGCGCAGGGGCCCGGCGGGCAGGCCCTGGAGGGCGAGCGCCGCCTTGGCGGTCATCACGCCCTGCGTGCGGAACATGCCCGTGTAGACCGGGAGCAGCTTCTGGTGGATCTCGGTGGCCTTCTGGACGTCGCCCGAGGTGTAGGCCTCGACCAGGGCACGCAGCTCGGGGGTGACGACGTGGCCGACGACCGAGACGAAGCCGACCGCGCCGACGGAGAGCAGGGGCAGGTTGAGCATGTCGTCGCCGGAGTACCAGGCGAGGCCGGAGCGGGCGATGGCCCAGCTTGCGCGGCCGAGGTCGCCCTTGGCGTCCTTGTTGGCGACGATGCGGGGGTGCTCGGCGAGGCGGACGAGCGTCTCCGTGCTGATCGGGACGCCGCTGCGGCCGGGGATGTCGTAGAGCATGACCGGCAGGCCGGTGGCGTCGGCGACGGCCGTGAAGTGCCGGTAGAGGCCCTCCTGCGGGGGCTTGTTGTAGTACGGGGTCACGACGAGCAGGCCGTGTGCGCCGGTGCGCTCCGCCGCGCGGGCGAGTTCGATGCTGTGGTGCGTGTCGTTGGTGCCGACTCCGGCCACGACGTGGGCTCGGTCGCCGACCGCCTCGAGAACGGCCCGTACGAGTTCCGCTTTCTCCGCGTCGCTGGTGGTCGGGGACTCGCCGGTGGTGCCGTTGATGATCAGGCCGTCGTTGCCTGCGTCCACCAGGTGGGCGGCGAGCCGCTGCGCGCCGTCGAGGTCGAGTGCGCCGTCCGCCGTGAAGGGCGTGACCATGGCGGTGAGGACCCGCCCGAAGGGGGTCTGCGGAGTCGAGGTCGGAGCCATGGGTTACACGCTACTCGTTGCTCAGGACCGGGTCTGCCCTAGGGGCAGGCGACAAGTCGCGACAAAGGTGGAGCCCGGCACTGCCTGCTCGGGGGTTCAAGCAGTGCCGGACCCGTTTGATCAGGCTAGATGAACTTCTCCAAATGCCGCAATACGGACACTTCGCACGGCTGAACCGTACATCTGTACCTGATCGCGGGACCGGGGCGCGCTACGGCGCCACGCGCCCGTTCGCGTTGAACGCGGCGTACGTGAGGGGCATGAGCCGGGCCCACTCGGCCTCCATCTTCTCGCCGACCATCTCGATCTCGCGCTGCGGGAAGGACGGCACCTTCGCCAGCTCGTGCTGAGTGCGCAGGCCGAGGAAGTGCATCAGCGAGCGGGCGTTGCAGGTGGCGTACATCGAGGAGTACAGGCCGACCGGGAGGACCGCGCGGGCGACCTCGCGGGCGACGCCGGCGGCGAGCATCTGCCGGTACTTCTTGTAGGCCTGACGGTAGGAATCCTCCATGGCCTCGCCGACGAGCTGGTGTTGCTCGGGAGTGCCTTCGACGAACTCGTACTTGCCCGGCCTGCCCTGCTGGATCAGCTTCCGAGAGGTGTCCGGCACGTAGAAGACCGGCTGGAGCTCCCGGTAGCGGCCGCTCTCCTCGTTGTACGACCAGCCGACGCGGTGTCGCATGAACTCGCGGAAGACGAAGATCGGCGCACTCACGAAGAAGGTCATGGAGTTGTGCTCGAACGGGCTGCCGTGCCGGTCCCGCATGAGGAAGTTGATCAGGCCCTTCGAGCGCTCAGGGTCCTTCCGCAGCTCCTCCAGGGACTGCTCCCCCAGGGTGGAAACCCGTGCTGCGAACAGCACGTCGGAGTCGGCCGCGCTGTGTTTCACCAGCTCAACGGTGACATCACTGCGCAAGTCGATCTTGAAGTCGTCGTCGGGAGTCTCGGTCACGGTTCGCAGGGCCTTCCCATCGCGTCTCTTGGCGACGCCACTCTACGTTTAGTGACGTGCCGCAATGAAGTTGGTGAAACAGGGCACCTCTGTGGGAGTTCGTTCGTCTCTACAGATGAAAGTGATCCGTTCCACCCTTGAAGGGAGACGCACCCCTGATGTCCGGTCGGCGTGAACCCGTACCGTTCGCCTTCGTCGCCGAGGCCGACAGGTTCCGCAGCAATGTCACTCCCCCACCGCGTGAGCGGCTGTCCGTCGGCCAGATGGCCGGCCGATGGCTCATGGGGCTCACCATCGTGGCGGGGCTCGTGGGGTCCCTGGTCATCGGGACGCCCGCGCTGTCGCCCGACCACTCGGCCGGTCAGCCTCAGCAGTCGCAGGCGTCCGAGAAGCACTGAACCGCCCAGGGCCGGCCATGGCTCCATCCGGCCCCCCGCCAGTGGTGACCGGCGACACAGATCGGTAGCCTCACCGGGCACAGCCCACGCATGGATCGAGTGAGGACCAGCCGTGCCCCTGCCCTTCCTGACGGCCGACCGCGTTTTCGAGGCGGCGGACGACGTTCCGCTCCCTTACGACGACCGTGATCGCTGGCGGCGGCCGTACCGGCCCGGTCCGTGGCGGGTGGGGGTGGCGGCGCTGGCGCTGCTGCTCGCCTCGTTCGTGCTGTTCGCGGGCGTCATCATCGCGGCGACGGCCGAACTCACCTCGGCGGGACTGGTCTTCGTCCTGGCGCTGCTCGTCATCGCCGCGGCGCTGCGGCTGCTGCGCATGGGCGTGTGGGTGAGCGCGCGCGGGCTGCGGCACGTGGGTTTCCTCACCACCCGTACGGCCCCCTGGGAGCAGGTCGCCTCCGTGCGTACGGTGCAGCAGCCGGTGCGCTGGCTGGGACTGCCCCGGACGGTGCAGGGTCAGGCGCTGCTGCTCGAGCGGCAGGGGCGGCCGGCGGACGGCGTGCCGCCGCTGCTGACCACGCACAACGCGGACTTCCTGGGCCGGACGGAGGCCTTCGACCGGGCGGCCGATTCGGTGGAGGCCTGGACGGACGAGTACGGCCCGCGCTGAGGTCGTCGTTCTCATGCCGGCGGGGCCGGACCGTACGCGGTCCGGCCCCGCCGGCATGAGTGGGGTGAGGTTCAGGCGGCTTCGGGCTGCTTGCCGTCGTGCAGGGCGATCGCGCGTTGCATCGCCTTGCGGGCGCGTGGGGTGTCGCGGGCGTCGTGGTAGGCGACGGCGAGGCGGAACCAGGTGCGCCAGTCGTCGGGGGCGGCCTCCGTCTCGGCCTTGCGCTTGGCGAAGACCTCGTCGGCGGAGTCGCGGTCGATACGGCCGCTGGGGGTGCGCTTCAACTCGTCCACGGGCAGACCGCCCTCGGCGTCGAGTTCCGCGGCGAGCGCGTTGGCCCTGCGGACGAACTGGGTGTTCTTCCACAGGAACCACACGCCGATGACCGGCAGGATCAGCACCGCGACACCGAAGGTGACGGTGAGGGGCGTGCCGGTCTCGATGAGCAGGACGCCGCGGCTGCCGACCAGGAGGAAGTAGACGACCAGGACGGCGGCCGTGAGGGCGTAGGAGAGTTTCGCGCGCATGACGGTCAGGGGCTCAGCTCAGGTCCAGGAAGTGTTCCAGGCCGAAGGTCAGGCCCGGGGTGCTCACCACGCGGCGGGCGCCCAGCAGGATGCCCGGCATGAAGCTGCTGTGGTGGAGCGAGTCGTGCCGGACGGTCAGGGTCTCGCCCTCGGCGCCGAGCAGCACCTCCTGGTGGGCGAGCAGCCCGCGCAGCCGGACGGCGTGGACCGGGACGCCGTCGACGTTCGCACCGCGGGCGCCGTCCAGGGCGGTGGCCGTGGCGTCGGGGGCCGGGGCCGAGCCGGCGTTGCGGCGGGCCTCGGCGATGAGCTGCGCGGTGCGCGTGGCGGTGCCGGAGGGGGCGTCGACCTTGTTCGGGTGGTGCAGCTCGACGACCTCGACGGACTCGAAGTACGGGGCGGCGATCTGCGCGAACTTCATGGTCAGCACGGCCCCGATGGAGAAGTTCGGCGCGATGAGCACGCCCGTCTCCGGGGACTGCTTCAGCCAGCCCGTCAGCTGCGCGAGGCGCTCGTCGGTCCAGCCCGTCGTACCGACGACCGCGTGGATGCCGTGGCGTACGCAGAAGTCGAGGTTGGCCATGACCGAGTCGGGGGTGGTCAGTTCCACCGCGACCTGGGCGCCGGCTTCGGTCAGCGTCTCCAGCTTGTCGCCGCGGCCGAGGGCGGCGACCAGTTCCATGTCCTCGGCGGCTTCGACGGCCCGTACGGCTTCCGAGCCGATCCGGCCCTTGGCGCCGAGGACCGCCACGCGCAGCTTGCTCATCTCTTGTGCTTCCTTAACCAGGGATTGTCAGGCGACGGTGTCGTGCAGGCGGGCCGCCTGCTTGTCCTTCAGCGGGCCGATGACCGACAGGGAGGGCCGCCGTCCCAGGATCTCGCGGGCGACCGAGCGGACGTCGTCCGGGGTGACCGAGGCTATCCGGGACAGCATGTCGTCGACGGACATCTGCTCGCCCCAGCACAGCTCGCTCTTGCCGATACGGTTCATCAGCGCGCCGGTGTCCTCCAGGCCGAGGACCGTGGAGCCCTGGAGCTGGCCGATGGCGCGCCCGATCTCGTCGTCCGTCAGGCCGTGCTCGGCGACGTGGTCCAGTTCGTCGCGGCAGATCTTCAGCACGTCGTGCACCTGGGAGGGTCGGCAGCCGGCGTACACGCCGAACAGGCCGCAGTCGGCGAAGCCGGAGGTGTACGAGTACACGCTGTAGGCCAGGCCGCGCTTCTCGCGGACCTCCTGGAAGAGGCGGGAGGACATGCCGCCACCGAGGGCGGTGTTCAGCACGCCCAGGGCCCAGCGCCGCTCGTCCGTGCGGGACAGGCCCGGCATGCCGAGCACGACATGCGCCTGCTCGGTCTTGCGGTCGATCAGCTCGACGCGGCCCGCGGTGCGCAGGGCGCGCCGGCCGCTGCGCGGGGCGACGGGCTCGGCGGTGGGGGACTTGAAAGCGCCGGCCTTCTCGAAGGCGGCGCGGACCTGCCGTACGACCGTGGCGTGGTCGATGTTGCCCGCGCAGGCGACGACCAGGTGGGTCGGGTCGTAGTGCCTTTTGTAGAAGCGGCGGATGCGGTCGGCGGTGAGGGCGTTGACCGTCTCGACCGTGCCGAGGACCGGGCGGCCGAGGGGGTTGTCGCCGAACATCGTGTGCGCGAACAGGTCGTGCACGCAGTCGCCCGGGTCGTCCTCGGTCATGGCGATCTCTTCGAGGATGGCGCCGCGCTCGACGTCGACGTCCTCCTCGAGGATGAGCGAGCCGGTGAGCATGTCGCAGACGACGTCGATGGCGAGGGGCAGGTCGGTGTCGAGCACGCGCGCGTAGTAGCACGTGTACTCCTTCGCCGTGAACGCGTTCATCTCGCCGCCGACGGCGTCGATGGCGGAGGAGATGTCCAGCGCGGACCTGCGCGTCGTGCCCTTGAAGAGCAGGTGCTCCAGGTAGTGCGTGGCGCCGTTCAGCGCGGGCGTCTCGTCACGGGAGCCGACGTGCGCCCAGATGCCGAAGGTCGCCGAGCGGACCGAGGGCAGGGTCTCGGTGACGATGCGCAGGCCACCCGGGAGGGTGGTCTTGCGGACCGTGCCGATGCCGTTCTGCCCCTGGATGAGGGTTTGGGTACGGGCGACGGCCCGCGCCTCCGAGGAGGTGCGGGCCGTCGCCTTGGAGCCACGGGACGTCACTGCTCGGCGTCGTCCTTCTTGTCGTCGGCGGAATCTTCCTCGCCCTCGATCACGGGGATCAGGGAGAGCTTGCCGCGGGAGTCGATCTCGGCGATCTCGACCTGGACCTTCTGGCCCACACCGAGGACGTCCTCGACGTTCTCCACGCGCTTGCCGCCGGCCAGCTTGCGGATCTGCGAGATGTGCAGCAGACCGTCCTTGCCGGGGAGCAGGGAGACGAACGCGCCGAAGGTGGTCGTCTTCACGACCGTACCGAGGTAGCGCTCGCCGACCTCGGGCATCGTCGGGTTGGCGATGCCGTTGATCGTGGCGCGGGCGGCCTCCGCGGAGGGGCCGTCGGCGGCACCGATGTAGATCGTGCCGTCGTCCTCGATGGTGATCTCGGCGCCCGTGTCCTCCTGGATCTGGTTGATCATCTTGCCCTTGGGGCCGATGACCTCGCCGATCTTGTCCACGGGGATCTTGACGGTGATGATCCGCGGGGCGTTCGGGGACATCTCGTCCGGGGTGTCGATCGCTTCCATCATCACGTCGAGGATGTGGAGGCGGGCGTCGCGGGCCTGCTTCAGGGCCGCGCCCAGGACGGAGGCGGGGATGCCGTCCAGCTTGGTGTCGAGCTGGAGGGCGGTCACGAACTCCTTGGTGCCGGCGACCTTGAAGTCCATGTCGCCGAAGGCGTCCTCCGCACCGAGGATGTCGGTGAGGGTGACGTAGTGCGTCTCGCCCTCGATCTCCTGGGAGATCAGGCCCATGGCGATACCGGCGACCGGGGCCTTCAGGGGCACACCGGCGTTCAGCAGCGACATGGTGGAGGCGCAGACCGAGCCCATGGACGTCGAGCCGTTGGAGCTGAGCGCCTCGGAGACCTGGCGGATCGCGTAGGGGAACTCCTCGCGCGTCGGCAGGACCGGGATCAGGGCGCGCTCGGCGAGGGCGCCGTGGCCGATCTCGCGGCGCTTGGGGGAGCCGACGCGGCCGGTCTCGCCGGTGGAGTACGGCGGGAAGTTGTAGTTGTGCATGTAGCGCTTGCGGGTCACCGGCGACAGCGTGTCCAGCTGCTGCTCCATGCGGAGCATGTTCAGGGTGGTGACGCCCAGGATCTGGGTCTCGCCACGCTCGAACACGGCGGAGCCGTGGACCCGCGGGATGGCCTCGACCTCGGCGGCCAGGGTGCGGATGTCGGTGACACCGCGGCCGTCGATGCGCTTCTTCTCCTTGATCACGCGCTCGCGGACCAGCTGCTTGGTGAGCGCGCGGTACGCGGCGGAGATCTCCTTCTCGCGGCCCTCGAACTCCGGCAGGAGCTTCTCGGCGGCGAGCGCCTTGACGCGGTCCAGCTCGGACTCGCGCTCCTGCTTGCCGGCGATGGTGAGCGCCTGGGCGAGCTCGGGCTTGACGGCGGCGGTGAGCGCCTCCAGGACGTCGTCCTGGTAGTCCAGGAAGATCGGGAACTCGCCGGTGGGCTTGGCGGCCTTGGAGGCGAGGTCCGACTGGGCCTTGCAGAGGACCTTGATGAAGGGCTTCGCGGCGTCCAGACCGGCGGCGACGACCTCCTCGGTCGGAGCCTCGGCGCCGCCCTCGACCAGCTTGATGGTCTTCTCGGTGGCCTCGGCCTCGACCATCATGATCGCGACGTCGCCGTCCTCCAGGACGCGGCCCGCGACGACCATGTCGAAGACGGCGTCCTCGAGCTCGGTGTGCGTCGGGAACGCGACCCACTGGCCGCGGATCAGCGCGACGCGGACGCCGCCGATCGGGCCGGAGAAGGGCAGGCCGGCCAGCTGCGTGGACGCGGAGGCGGCGTTGATCGCCACGACGTCGTACAGGTGGTCGGGGTTGAGCGCCATGATCGTGGCGACGACCTGGATCTCGTTGCGCAGGCCCTTCTTGAAGGACGGGCGCAGCGGGCGGTCGATCAGGCGGCAGGTGAGGATCGCGTCCTCGGAGGGACGGCCCTCGCGGCGGAAGAAGCTGCCGGGGATCTTGCCGGCGGCGTACATCCGCTCCTCGACGTCCACCGTGAGGGGGAAGAAGTCGAGCTGGTCCTTGGGGTTCTTGGAGGCGGTGGTGGCCGACAGCACCATGGTGTCGTCGTCCAGGTACGCCACGGCGGAGCCGGCGGCCTGCTTGGCCAGGCGGCCCGTCTCGAAGCGGATGGTGCGGGTGCCGAAGGCGCCGTTGTCGATGACGGCCTCGGCGTAGTGGGTCTCGTTCTCCACTAGCGTTTTCTCCGTTACTTGTCGTCTTTCGTCCCCGCTGCCCGTGTGGCAGGGGGACGGTTGCGGAGAAGCGCGCCGTGCTGTGCGGGCCGGTCTTCGATCGAAGCACCCGGGGTTCGCTTTCCCCCGGGGGCCACTACCGAGGACCGGCGGCGGCTTGGAGCGCCTCTCCTCTTCTTGTCGTGCTGTGTCGTCCGTATTGCGTTGTGCTACCACACTACAAAGGGGTGGTGACACTCCGCACGTACAGGTACCCACGTACAGCAAAGGGAGCGGTCCCGTTTCTCCCGGGAACCGCTCCCTTCACGGCGTCTTACTTGGCGCCCGCCGCACCGCGGCGGATGCCGAGGCGGTCGACCAGCGCACGGAAGCGCTGGATGTCCTTCTTCGCCAGGTACTGGAGAAGGCGGCGGCGCTGACCCACCAGGATCAGCAGGCCACGGCGGGAGTGGTGGTCGTGCTTGTGGGTCTTGAGGTGCTCGGTCAGGTCGGAGATCCGACGCGACAGCAGAGCGACCTGGACCTCGGGGGAGCCGGTGTCACCCTCCTTGGTACCGAACTCGGACATGATCTGCTTCTTCGTAGCGGCGTCGAGCGACACGCGTACTCCTCATACTGTGGATAGCCACCGAGTGCCCCCGGTCTGCTTCTCGGGGGAGCTTCCATGACTCGGAAGGCGGGGATCCGCTGGGCGCGGCCTCCAGGGCGATGGGCTCCGGGGGTGCGTACACAAACGGCCGTCGACCAGGGTACCAGGCGGTCGGGGGCCTCTTTGCCCTGGCCCCCGAACCTCCCGGACGGGGCGGAGCGGGCCACTAGGGTGGGCGGGCTGATCGTTCGTACGTCGGGAAGGGGTCGCTGCGGCATGGCGGAGACGGCTGAGGAGATCAAGGCACGCAAGGAGCGGGAGCGGGACGAGCTCTACGCCCTCGACATCTCCGGTGTCGAGTGGCACTGCGCGCCGGGCACCGAGGAGCACGAGGAGCGGGTCGAGATCGCCTACCTGCCCGAGGGGGCCGTGGCCATGCGGTCCTCGCTCGACCCGGACACGGTGCTGCGCTACACGGACGCGGAGTGGCGGGCGTTCGTGCTGGGGGCGCGGGACGGGGAGTTTGATCTGGAACCGCGGTCGTCCGACGGAGGGCTCCAGGCCGGGCAGTAGGTGCGCGGGCTGTAGGTGCCACGGGCAGTAGGCGCGCGGGCAGCAGGCGCAGTGGTGCACGACGAGGGGTGAGCCGGTGAGCGGCCGCCCCTCGTCGCGTTTCCCGGCGCGGTCGTCAAAGCGCCCAGAGGGCAAGGCGGTTCGAGTTCTTCACGGTTATCGCCCCTTTTGTTCACCAAAGTGTGTGCTGGGTACGTCACTTCCGGGCAGCTTCTGGGCAGGTTGTGACGCGGCGGACAGCTGCTCGGGGGTGGACGGGCCTGCCGGGGCGGGGCTTGTGGTGATTAGGCTGGGACGGGGCGCGACGCCAGAACCCGTGGAGTGGGCGTCGGTGTCCCAGGGGGAGAGCGGGGGATCCGGTGGAGCGGACTGCCTCGGACGACCTCGGTACGCCTCAAACGACTTCGCACGACGTCGGACGACAAGCAAGGGTCGCCCCAGCACGGCATGAGGGTGCTCGACCACACCAGGAGGAACACTGTGAGCAGCGATCGGGACGGGATCCGCGGGGGCTGGGCGACACCCGGCGATGACCAGCCCGACGCGGAGTCCGCAGCAGAGGTGACGGGCGAGTTCACCATCGACTACGCGCCGCCTGCCTGGTACACGCAGAACGCCTCGGGGAGTTCGAGCTCGGGGCAGGGGGCGGGGGCGTCCGAGGACTCCAGTGCTTCGGGGGCGCCCGCGGGTTCAGGTGCGTCCGCGAGTTCCGGTGCGTCTGGGGCTCCCGCTGCGCCGAAGGGGCCGGTTCCGCCGCTGCCGGGGCTCACTCCGCCGCCGCACGCGAATCCCTCTGGAGGGCACTCGTCCGGTTCGCGGCCGGCCGCCACGCCCGCTCCGGCGCCCGGGGCGCCTTTCACGCCGCCCGCGCCGCCGCCCGCTCCCGGTGCTCCGTTCACACCGCCCGCGCCTGCCGCGCCCGCGCCGGGTGCGCCGTTCACCCCGCCCGCGGCGTCCACCGGGGGGCCCGCCGCCGTGCCCAGGCTTCCGGTGGGCTTCGAGCCGCAGGGGGCACAGCAGCAGGGATCGCAACCGCAGGGCGCAGAGCCTCAGGAACGGACCGAGGCGCCTGCGGCTGATCCGGCCTCCCCTACGGCCGTGCCGAACATCCCGGTCGGCGGGTATCAGGCGCAGTGGACGCCGCCGGCTCCGGCTGCTCCTGCTCCGGACACTCCGCCTGCTCCGGCTTCCGACGAAGCGGAGTCCGGGAACGGTGATCTGGAGAGCGGCGCCACCATGCGTTTCTCCGCCGTCGCCCTGAAGCGGGAGATCGCGGAGCGTGCCGCGGCGGTCGAGGCGCGGCTGGAGTCGACCGACGACGACCAGGACGAGGACAGGGCCAAGACCGAGGCCCAGGACGAGGACGAGGCCGAGGGCCAGGTCAAGGACGAAGACGACTCGGTCGTGCCGGACGAGGACTCCGGTGGTGACGTCGAGGGCGCGCCCGTCGATGCCGACGAGGACGGCGACAGTGGTTCCTCCGAGGCCAATGATGCCGATGACGTTGCGGACGCCCCTGCCTCGGATGTCGCCGACCCGGAGGACGTGGAACCTGCCGTGTCGGCGTCGGAGGACGCGGCTTCGGAGGTGAAGGCGGAGGCTGACGACGCCGAGCCGCAGGACGCCGAACCTCAGGATGCCGTGCCCGCGGATGCCGCCCCGGCTGCTCCCGAGCCGGCCGACGCCCCGTCGCCCGTGGACGCCGTGCCCGCCACCGACGCCGCACCTGAGGACAGCACCCCGCAGGATGCCCCCGTGCCGGGCCCGTCCGACGCCCAGCCCGCCTGGACTCCCCCGGCACCGCAGGGCGTGCCGCCGCTGCCGCCGTCGTACCAGCCGGCCGCCCCTGCGCCCGCGAGCCAGTGGCCCGCGCAGCCGCAGCACCAGCCACAGCCGCAGACACAGTCCACGGACCCGAACGCGCCCGCGCAACCGCAACCGCAGCCGACGGCCGCCCAGGGGCAGCCGCCCGTGCCGCCCCAGCCGTCGGTACCGGCCCAGCAGCCGCCGTTCCAGCCGCAGGTGCCGCAGCCCGCGCCCGCCGCGTGGAACCCGCAGGCCGCACCGACGCCGCCGAACCAGCCGCCCGCCCAGCCCGCGCCGCACTCCGGCGGCTACGGCTTCCCGCACCCCGGCGCCCCGGCACCGAACGCGCAGGGCGGCTACGGCTTCCCCCACCCGGGCGCACCCGCCCAGCAGCCTCCGGTCCAGCAGCCTCGGATCCAGCAGCAGGACGGCCCGCAGAGCGGCTACGGTTTCCCGCACCCCGGCGCCCCGGCCCCGGCCCCAGCCCCGGCTGCACAACAGTCCCCCGCCCGGCAGCCCGACACCCCGCCCGCCCCCGCGCCCGACCCGCAGGGCGGCTACGGCTTCCCGCAGCAGGGCGCCCCCGCCCCGGCCGCCCCCAACCCCCAGGACGGTTACGGCTTCCCCCACCCCGGCGTCCCCAACGCCCAAGGCGGATACGGCTTCCCGCAGCCGTCCGCCCAGCAGTCCCAGGCCCAGGCCCACCCCGGCGTGCCCCCGCAGGCCCAGCCGCAGCCCGGTGGGCAGCCCGCGCATCCCGGGCAGCCGCAGCAGCCCGTGGATCCCCGCACCGGTGCCGCCTGGCCGCAGCCCATGCAGCACGACCAGCGGCAGCCGACCAACCCCGGTGCCGCGCCGCTCGGTTACACCGCCGCCGTGGAGCTGTCGTCCGACCGGCTGCTCAACAGCAAGAAGCAGAAGGCGAAGAGCAGCCGTCCGGTGGCCGGCGGCGGTCGGTTCAAGATCGGTGGGAAGAAGGAGGAGGCCGAGCGGCAGCGGAAGCTGGAGCTGATCCGTACGCCCGTGCTCTCCTGCTACCGGATCGCCGTGATCAGCCTCAAGGGCGGTGTCGGCAAGACGACGACCACCACCGCGCTGGGCTCCACACTCGCCACCGAGCGGCAGGACAAGATCCTCGCGATCGACGCCAACCCGGACGCGGGCACTCTCGGGCGCCGCGTGCGGCGCGAGACGGGGGCCACCATCCGTGACCTCGTGCAGGCGATCCCGTACCTCAACTCGTACATGGACATCCGGCGGTTCACCTCCCAGGCGCCGTCCGGGCTGGAGATCATCGCCAACGACGTCGACCCGGCCGTGTCCACGACCTTCAACGACGAGGACTACCGGCGCGCGATCGACGTGCTGGGCAAGCAGTACCCGGTGATCCTCACCGACTCCGGCACCGGTCTGCTCTACAGCGCCATGCGCGGTGTGCTGGACCTCGCCGACCAGCTCATCATCATCTCGACGCCGTCCGTGGACGGGGCGAGCAGCGCGAGCACGACGCTGGACTGGCTGTCGGCGCACGGGTACTCCGACCTCGTCTCGCGGTCCATCACCGTCATCTCCGGAGTGCGCGAGACCGGCAAGATGATCAAGGTCGAGGACATCGTGGCGCACTTCGAGACGCGCTGCCGGGGTGTCATCGTCGTGCCGTTCGACGAGCATCTGGCCGCCGGTGCCGAGGTCGACCTCGACATGATGCGGCCGAAGGTGCGGGAGGCGTACTTCAACCTCGCGGCGATGGTCGCCGAGGACTTCGTCCGCCACCAGCAGATGCACGGCCTGTGGACGTCCGACGGCAACCCGCCGCCGGTGGCCGCCCCGCCGCTGCCCGGCCAGCCCGTCCCGGGCCAACCCCAGCCTCCGTATCCCGGCCAGCAGCCGGGCCCCGGCCAGCCGGCTCCGGGCCAGCAGATCCCCGGGCAGCCCGGCCCGTACCCGCCGCAGCCGCAACCGCAACCGCAGCCCGGCCAGCCGTACGCCCAGCCGGGCCAGCAGCCCCCGGCCCAGCCGGGTCAGCCGTATCCGCAGGCCGCGGGCCAGCCCTACCCGCAGCAGCCGGGACAGCCGGGGCAGCCGCCGTTCCAGCCCGGGCAGCCGTATCCCCAGCCCGGACAGCCCCCGGCCGCGCCCCCGCAGCCGGGCTACGGCTATCCCCAGCCCGGTCAGCACGGGCAGCCGGGATACCCGGCCCAGCCCGACGGGCAGACCCCGCCGCCCCCGCCTCCGACGCAGTAATCAGCTCACCCGATCGGCCCCTTTCGAGGGGCCGGTCCCTTTGTGGCCCGCGCCGTTCCGTCTCGGCGCGGGCCGCGGCGCGTCCATGGGCGAAATCCGTTGCCAGGCCCTGGCCAGGAGCGCGTCAGTGGTCTCCACCAATGGGCACGAAAAGCTCGCCAATTCGTTATTTCCGCAGGCCACAAGGGGTGAATGCGCCGTTGACGGGTGGAGACGGCCGCTGATACACACTCAGCATCCACTGACAGCTGATCAACCCGTCCTTCCCGTCCGAGCGATGACGCGAGGTCCGACCATGGGCACGAACGATCAGACACGCAGCCTCCCGCGCGGCCTCCGGCTCGTCGCCGTGGCCGGGGCGGCCGCGCTCACCCTCACCGCCGGTCTCGCGACCCCGCTCGATCCGGCGCCCCGGCAGGCCCGGGCGGCCGACGACGGCAAGAAGGTGCTGACCGTCGCGGTCGCGCAGAGCGTGGACTCGCTCAGCCCGTTCCTGGCGGTCCGGCTGCTCAGCACGAGCATCCACCGGCTCATGTACGAGTACCTGACCAACTACGACCCCAAGGACAACCACGCCATCCCGGGCCTGGCCACCAAGTGGGAGTCGTCGCCGGACAAGCTGACCTGGACGTACACGATCCGCTCCAACTCGACGTGGTCGGACGGCAGGCAGGCCACCGCCGAGGACGCGGCGTGGACGTTCAACAAGATGATGACCGACGACGGGGCGGCCACGGCGAACGGCAGCTACGTCGGGAACTTCAGGAAGGTGACGGCCCCGAGCCCCACCAAGCTGGTCATCGAGCTGAAGAAGCCGCAGGCCACGATGACCGCGCTCGACGTGCCGATCGTCCCGAAGCACGTGTGGGAGAAGGTCTCGGACTTCTCCGAGTTCAACAACGACAAGAGCTTCCCGATCGTGGGGAACGGGCCGTTCGTGCTCACCGGCTACAAGGCCGACAGCTACGTCCGCCTCAAGGCCAACAAGAGCTTCTGGCGCGGGGCGCCGAAGTTCGACGAGCTGGTCTTCCGCTACTACAAGGACCAGGACGCGGCCGTGTCCGCGCTGCGCAAGGGCGAGGTGTCCTTCGTCGCCGGGTCCCCGTCCCTGACGCCCGCTCAGGCGGCGTCGCTGGAGGGCGCGGAGAACATCAAGGTCAACGACGCCCCCGGCCGCCGCTTCTACGCCCTCGCCACCAACCCGGGCGCGAAGGCCAAGAACGGAAAGAAGTTCGGCGACGGCCATCCCTCCCTGCTGGACCAGCGGGTGCGCAACGCGCTGTTCATGGCCGTGGACCGCAAGGCCATCATCGACAAGGTGTTCCAGGGGCACGCCGTCGAGGGCGAGGGCTACATCCCGCCGCGCTTCTCGCAGTACTTCTGGAAGCCGACGGCGAGCCAGAAGCTGGCGTACGACCCGGCCGAGGCGGCCCGGCTGCTCGACCAGGCGGGTTACAAGAAGAACGGCGACGGCAAGCGCGTCGGCAAGGACGGCAAGCCGATCACCTACCGCGTCCTGTGCCACGCCACCGACCCGAACGACAAGGCGGTCGGCAAGTACCTCCAGGAGTGGTGGGGCGACCTCGGCATCGGCGTCCGGCTCAACTGCCTGGACAACGTGACCGACCCCTGGCTCGCCGGCAAGTACGACCTGGCGTTCGACGGCTGGTCGGTCAACCCCGACCCGGACTTCGTGCTGTCCATCCACACCTGCGGGGCGCTCCCGGCGACCCCGGAGGACACGGGCGCGACCGACAACTTCATCTGCGACAAGACGTACGACGAGCTCTACGCCCGGCAGCTCGCCGAGTACGACCCCGCCAAACGGGCGGACATCGTCAAGCAGATGGAGTCGCGGCTGTACGACCTCGGGTACATGAACGTCATGGCGTATCCGAACGCGGTCGAGGCCTACCGGACGGACCAGATCAAGTCGATCACGACCATGCCGGCGAAGGCGGGCAACATCTACGGCCAGGACGGCTACTGGAGCTGGTGGTCGGCGGTCCCGGCGGACTCCGGCGGTTCCTCGGACAACGCGTCGTCCACGGGGGTCGTGGTCGGGGTCGTCGCGGGGGTCGTGATCCTGGGCGGGCTCGGCGCCTTCGCGGCGATGCGGCGGCGGGCCACCGCCGAGGACCGCGAGTAGAGCGGCGAACGGGCACTCATGACCGCTGACGCGACCCCCGCGCTGGTCGAGGACAAGCAGCAGACGGCGGCCGGGCCGCGGGTACGCAAGGGCTCCGCGTACCCGCGGTACCTGGCCGGCAAGGTGGCCGGTGCGGCCGTGTCGCTGCTGGCCGTCCTCGTGACCAGCTTCTTCCTCTTCCGGCTGATCCCCGGCGACCCGGTGAAGACCATGACCGGTGGCCGTCAGGTGTCGGCCGAGCAGCTGGCCGCCTATCGCCGCGAGTTCGGGCTCGACCTGCCGCTGTGGCGGCAGTTCACGGACTACTGCGGCAAGGCGCTCACCGGCGACTTCGGGACGTCGTACCAGTTCCGCGCGCCCGTCGTCGACAAGATCACCGAGGCGCTGCCGAACACCCTGCTGCTCACCGGGACCGCCTTCGTCCTCTACACCGCGCTCGGCATCTTCCTCGGCACCCGCTCGGCGTGGCGGCGCGGCGGGCTCGGCGACCGGGTCAACACCGGCCTGGCGCTGACGCTGTACTCCATCCCGTCGTTCTGGCTCGGGCTGCTGCTGATCATCGTGCTGTCGGTGGGCATCGGGCCGATCCCCGGGATGTTCCCCACCGGCGGCATGGAGTCGGGCGGCAAGGAGGGCTTCGCGTACGTCGTCGACGTGGCGCACCATCTGGTGCTGCCGGTGGTGACGCTGGTGGCCGTGGAGTACGGGCAGACGCTGCTGGTCACGCGGTCGGCGCTGCTGGACGAGATGGGCAGCGACTATCTGACGACCGCCCGGGCCAAGGGGCTGCGGGACGACCTGGTGCGGCGCCGGCACGCCGTGCCGAACGCGCTGCTGCCGACCGTGACACTGATCTTCATCAACCTCGGCCGGACGGTGGCGGGCGTGATCCTGGTGGAGACGGTGTTCTCCTGGCCGGGGCTCGGCGGGCTGTTCTACCAGGCGCTGAGCGTGCCCGACCTGCCGCTGGTGCAGGGGTTGTTCTTCGTGTTCGCCGCCGCGGTGATCGTGATGAACACCCTCGCCGACCTGGTCTATCCGCTGCTGGACCCCCGGGTGGCCCGATGACGACGACCGATCCGGCCCTGAGCCCGCGCACCCTCGCCCGGCAGCGGCGCCGGGCCTCCGTCGCCCGCTTCTGGCGGCAGTACCGCGCGGAGCGGGCGGGGCTGTACGGACTGGCCGTGCTCGCCCTGTGCGCACTGCTGGCGTTGTTCGCACCGCTGTTCGTGGGCTCCGACGTGAGCAGTGTGACCGACGCGCCGGGGCGTCCGATGCAGAGCCCGAGCGCCGGGTTCCCGCTCGGCACCGACCAGTTCGGGCGGGACCTGCTGGGCCTGGTGGTCTGGGGCTCGCGGGTGTCGCTGCTGGTCGGGCTGCTCGCCGCCGTGCTGTCGGTCGCGATCGGCACCCTGATCGGAGTGACGGCCGGGCACTTCAAGGGCTGGTACGCGACCGTGATGATGCGGATCACCGACTGGTTCCTGGTCATGCCGACGCTGGTGCTGGCGATCGCCCTGGCCACCGTGATGTCCCGCTCGCTGACCACGACCGTCGTCGCGATCGGCGTCACCACCTGGCCGACCACGGCCCGGCTGGTGCGCGCGCAGACCCTCGCCGTGGAGACCCGGCCGTACATCGAGCGGGCGAGGGCGCTCGGCGGCGGGCACTGGCACATCATGTCCCGGCACGTGCTGCCCAACGTCATGCCGCTGGTGCTGGCGCAGACGACCCTGATCATCTCCACCGCGATCCTCGCCGAGGCGACGCTCGCCTTCCTCGGCCTCGGGGATCCGACGGTCGTGTCGTGGGGCGGGCTGCTCCAGGACGCGCGGGAGGCGGGCGCGGTCAGTGCCGGGGACTGGTGGTACCTGGTGCCGCCGGGCATCGCCATCGCCGTGGTGGCGCTGGCGTTCACGCTGTGCGGGCGGGCCGTGGAGTCCGTCCTCAACCCCAGGCTGGGGGTGTCGCGTTGAGTCTGCTCGACGTCAGGAACCTGACCGTGACGTATCCGGGCGGGGCCGCCGCCGTGCGCGGGGTGGACCTGCGCCTGGACGCGGGCCGCAAGCTCGGTCTGGCCGGCGAGTCCGGCTGCGGCAAGTCCACGCTGGCACTGGCCCTGCTGCGGCTGCTGCCGTCCGGGACCCGCGTCACCGGGGAGGTCCTGCTCGACGGCGAGGACGTGCTGACGATGAAGTGGGGCCGGGTGCGGGCGGTCCGCTGGGCCGGGGCGTCCGTCGTCTTCCAGGGCGCGATGCACTCCCTGAACGCCGTGCACCGCATCGGCGACCAGATCGCCGAGCCGATCCTGCTGCACCGGAAGGCGACCCCGGCCGGGGCGAAGAAGAAGACCGGCGAGTTGCTGGAGCAGGTCGGCCTGCCCGCCGCCCGCGCGGACGCCTACCCGCACGAGCTGTCCGGCGGGCAGCGCCAGCGCGTCATGATCGCCATGGCGCTGGCCTGCGACCCGCGGCTGATCATCGCCGACGAGCCGACCACCGCGCTCGATGTGATGATCCAGGCCCAGATCCTGCGGCTCATCGAGCAACTGGTCGCCGACCAGGACCTCGGCCTGATCATGATCAGCCACGACCTGGCCGTCCTGGCCGACACCTGCGACCGGCTGGCGGTGATGTACGCGGGCCGGGTGGTCGAGGAGGGCCCGGCCCGGCAGGTGTACGAGGACGCCCGGCACCCGTATGCCAGGGCGCTGTCGGCCGCGTTCCCGCGCATCGGCGACCCGGCGTCCCGGTTCGCGCCGCAGGGGCTGGCGGGCGACCCGCCCGATCCGGCCGCGCTGCCGTCCGGGTGCACGTTCCATCCGCGCTGTCCGGTGGCCTTGGAGACCTGCCCCGAGGAGGACCCGGCCCTGCGCGCGGCCGGTCCGGAACGCCGGGCGGCGTGTGTGCTGGTCGGGCCGCGGCCGGACGAGGGGCCGTCGGCCGAGACCCCGGCGGCCCAAGGGGACCGGCCGGCCGAGGACCCGGAGGCCCTGGAGGAAGCGAGGCCCAGCACGCCATGACCATCTCCCCCACGGCCCCCGAGGTCACCACGGCCCCGCTGCTGAGCGCCCAGGGCCTGTACGTCACCTTCCCCGGCCGGCACGGCGGCCCCCGGGCCCGCGCGGTGGACGGCGTGGACCTCGACATCCGGCCCGGCGAGATCGTCGCCCTGGTCGGCGAGTCCGGCTGCGGGAAGACGACCCTGGCCCGCTGTCTGCTGGGCCTGGTCGAGCCGACGGCGGGCCGGGTCGCCTTCGACGGCCGCCCGCTGGACTACTCCGGCCGGTCCCTCAAGGCCTACCGCAAGCGCGTCCAGCTGGTCCTCCAGGACCCGAGCGGCTCGCTCAACCCGCGGCACACGGTGTACGACGCGGTCGCCGAGGGCCTGCGCATCCACGGCTACGGCGGCGACGAGCGGACAGCGGTCGCCGAGGCCCTGGCCCGGGCCGGTCTGCGCCCACCGGAGCGCTTCTTCCTGCGCTACCCGCACGAACTGTCCGGCGGACAGCGCCAGCGCGTCGTCATCGCGGGCGCACTCGTCCTGGAACCGGAACTCCTCGTCGCCGACGAGCCGGTGGCGTCCCTCGACGCCTCCGTACGCGGCGAGATCCTCGCCCTGCTGCTCCGGCTGCGCACCGACCTGGGCCTGTCCGCGCTGGTCGTCACGCACGATCTGGGCCTGGCCTGGAACATCGCCGACCGGGTGGCCGTGATGTACCTGGGCCGGATCGTCGAGACGGGCGCGGTGGAGCAGGTCCTCACGGCACCCAGGCACCCCTACACCCAGGCCCTGCTGTCGGTGCTCCCGGAGGCCCCGGGCACGCCGGTGGTCCTCACCGGCGAACCCCCGGACCCCTCCCGCGTCCCCTCAGGCTGCCGCTTCCACGCCCGCTGCCAGATCCTGTCGAGCGGCGAGGCGGAGACAGCGGGCGTGGCAGACGCATGCAGGAACCAGGACTTGAAGATCCTCGACGGCAGCGCCACGTCCCAGGTCGCCTGCCACTGGGCAACTGCGTCCTCACCCAGGGGCGCGGGGAACTGCGCGACAAGCCACAACCCACCCGCAGACGGCCCACAAGCGAACTAGGCAGCCTCGTCAGCCGCCACCAACTCCCTGCACTTCTCGACGTCCCGCCCCATCTGCTCCAACAAGGCATCCACCGACTCGAACTTCGCCTGCCCCCGCACGAACGCCAAGAAGTCGACCGCGACATGCAACCCGTACAGATCGAGCCCGACCCGGTCGATGGCATACGCCTCCACCGTCCGCTCGGTCCCCTCGAACTGCGGATTCGTGCCCACGGAGATCGCCGCCGGCATCGCCTCGCCCTGCGCGTGCAGCCAGCCGGCGTACACACCGTCGGCCGGGACGGCCGTGTGCGGCAGCGTCTCGACGTTGGCCGTCGGGAAGCCCAGTTCGCGCCCGCGCTGGGCGCCTCGGACGACGACGCCCTCCACCCGGTGCGGCCGGCCGAGGATCTCGGCGGCGCCCTCGACGTCGCCCTCGGCGACCAGGCGCCGGGTCAGGGTCGAGGAGAACGGCTCACCGCCGCCCGCCTCACCCGTCACGTACAGGTCGACGACGTCGACCTCGAAGTCGTAGGTCTTGCCCTGCGTGGCGAGGAACTCCACGTTGCCCGCGGCCTTGTGGCCGAAGCGGAAGTTGGGGCCCTCGACGACCACCTTGGCGCGCAGCTTGTCGACGAGCACCTTGACGACGAAGTCGGCCGGGGACAGCTTCGAGAACTCGGTCGTGAAGGGCAGGATGAGCACCGCGTCCACGCCCAGGTCCGCCATGAGTTCGGCGCGGCGGTGGTGCGGGGCGAGGAGCGGCGGGTGGCTGCCGGGGCGGACGACCTCGCTGGGGTGCGGGTCGAAGGTGACGACGACGGCGGGCACGCCCAGCTCCCGGGCGCGGTTCACGGCATGCCGGATGATCAGCTGGTGTCCGCGGTGGACGCCGTCGTAGGAACCGATGGTGACGACGCTGCGCCCCCAGTCCTGGGGGATGTCCTCCAAGCCACGCCAGCGCTGCACTGTGCCTGCTCCTTGTCGAAAGCTCGTCGAACCCGTGTCCGGCCGGTTGTCCGGGGTTGCCTCGTGCGCAGGTCTAAGGGTGCCATGCCGGGTGCTTCCGCCCCGCATCGGCATGGGGGCTGTGACAGGGCGCACGGGCACCGTACTCCGGCCCGGCCGCCGGGGACCGTGTCACGCGGGGACGCGTACGCCCGCCAGGTTCTCGATCGTCCGGTGGGCGCTCGGCCCGACCAGCGCCGCCCACTCCCCCGGCGCGTCGGCCAGCCAGCCGGCCACGCGGGCGGCGAAGCCGGGCACGTGCCGGCCGAGGTCGACCAGGGCGCGGTCGAAGCGGCCCGCGCCCTCCGGGGTGTTGGCGAGGCGCAGGCCGATGCGGTGGACGAGGTCGCGCAGGTCGTCGCCGCCGTTGCGGGCGGCGGCGTGCAGCAGCGCGTCGAGGACGTCCGTGTCGTGCTCGCGGTCGAGGAGCGCGTCGCGCAGTTCGCGGCGCAGCGGGCGGGAGGCGGGGATGCCGGGCGGGGTGAGGACGGCGGCGAGGGCGCACCGCAGCCGTACCGGGCCGCCCTCCAGCAGGCCGGTGACCAGCGGCAGCAGCACGGCCCGGGCGGCGGGACCCCGGTCGAGCCGCTGGTCGACGTACGCGGCCACCTGCCCGGCGAGTTCCGGCCGCCGCTGCGCCGCCTCCCGGACCAGCACGGCGACCCGGCGGGCCAGGCCGGGCGGGGTGGCGTCGGCGAGCGCCCGCAGGGGCTCCTCCGGGTCCGGCCGCTCCAGCCGCGCGGCGAAGGCACCGAGGACCGGCTCGGGGCAGGCCGGGAGGGCACCGGCCAGCGCGTCCGGCGGGAGCTGCGGATCACCCGCCGCGAAGTGCTCCAGCGCCCGCGGGAGGTATCGGGCCCGGGTCTGCGGGTCCTGGACGAGGAGGGCGAGCGCTCCACCGTGCAGGGCGCGGTCGGCGGGGCGGGCGAGCAGGGTACGGGCGGCGTAGCGCAGGAGGGCGCGGTCGCCTCCGGTGCTCACGTGCGGCGCGACGCGCAGTCCGTGCGTCACCGCGGCGCTCCGGCGCGCCGGCCGCTCGTCGCGCGCCCACCGGTCGACGGCCCGGCACACGGCCGACGGTTCCTCCTCGGCCAGTACGGCGAGCAGTTCCCTCGCCCGCCGGTGGGCGCGGTCGACGAGCACGTCCGTCAGGTCGTCCAGGGCGCGATGGCGGTGGGTGTGCAGCAGCGCCTGCGCGGCGGTGGCCACGGTCGCGTGCGGGGTGGCGGGCAGGGGCTGCTCGTCGTCGAACCAGTCGGTGAGCAGCGGTTGCACGGCGGCGGGGTCGGCGGTGAGCAGCCCGGCGACGGCGTCCAGGAAGCGCGGGCCGGCCTCGCACGGCGGGCCGTCGGCGTGGACCAGCCGCCTGAGCAGAGTGAGGCGCACGTCCTCCGGCAGCCGCAGACCGGTCCAGAAGGCGGGCCCGAACTCCCCCGGCACGGGCCGCTCCTGTCGCCGCCAGGCCACGATCCGGTCGGCCAGCAGCCGCAGCACCTCGGTGTAGGGCGTCGCGTCGGGCACGGCCGTCAGGGTCTCGGCGAGCAGCCGGGCGGCCCACCAGGAGTGCGGGCCGGTGTCCAGGGCGTGCACCAGCTCCGCGAGTCGGGAGGCCGACCGGTCCGTGCCGTGCTGGCGGGCGAGGCACAGCAGGGCCTGGACGACGGGCCCGATGCGATGGTGCGGGACGGGTTCGGACCGCGGGTCCCGGCGGCGGTGGACGAGGGCGTGCAGGGCCTCGTCGAGGTCGAGGTGCGTGCCCTGGAGCCAGTCGGCGAGTTCCTCGTGGGCGAAGCGGTAGCCGGGCCCGGCGGGCACGAGCAGGCCCTCGGCGAGGACGGCCGACGCCCAGCCGGTGCCGCCGCCGAGCCGCGCCGGGGCGGGCCCCCACGGGAACACCGCCTCGAACGCCTCCCGGTCCAGATCCCCCGGCCCCGGTCCGAGGCTGCGCCGGGCGGCCTCGTGCACCTGCCCGGCGACCTTGGCGGCCAGCCGGCGTACGGCACTGCCGCGCAGGCCGTTCCCGGCGGCCAGCCGGAGGGCGATGCGCAGGGACATCAGGTCCAGGTAGGCGGCGAAGACCTCGTGCCGGTCGACGGCGGCGACCTCCGGGGTTCCGGGGTCGTCGGCGAGGGCGGCTCTGACCTCGGCGAGCAGCCGGAGGGTGAGGGGGTGCCGGGCGTCGGCCGGGACGAGGGCGCTCTCCGGGACGCCGTGACGCAGGCGGGCCTCCCGGGCCTCGTCCTCGGTGAGGTCGCCGAGGTGGACGCACGCGGGCCGGTGCAGCAGGTCCGCCACCTCCTCCCAGTACTCCGTCCGGCACGCCACGACCAGTCGTACGCCCGTCTCCCGCAGCCAGCGCAGCGTCCCCTCCGTCCAGTCGGCCAGGCGGCGTGCCAGGGCCGGCGGCATCTCCTCCGGGCCGTCGAGGAGGAGCAGCAGGGGACGCCCGAGGGCACCGGCGAGGCGGGCGAGGCGCTCGGGCGTGATCTCGCCCGGCTCGGCGGGGAAGGGAACTCGTGCGGCTGCCACCACGGGGACGGCCCGGTTCAGGGCCCGGTAGGCCGCGTCCGCCACCGACGCGTCGCCGTCCCGCAGGTCGCAGCCGCGCAGCCACAGGGTGGGTTGCCCGCTGCGGGCGCGGCGGGCGGCGAGCGCCGCGAGTTCCGTCGTACGCCCGCTGCCGGGCGCCCCGACGAGGCCGAGCACGGCCGCCGGACCCGCCGTGAAGGCGTGGAACCCGTCGGCCACAGCCGCCCGTTCGACCGGTTCCGGGACACCGGTCCCGCCGGGCGGGCCGTCCAGCCCCACCGACGTGCCGGTCAGCTCCAGCACCCCGGCCAGGTTGAGGTCGGCGCCGTACGCGGGGACCGTCGCCGCGTTCTCGACGAGCAGGTCGGCGAGCGGGCCCGCCACGCCGGGTGCACCGGGGTGCAGCGGTACGGCGAACCCGACGTCGCGGTGGCCGGAGCTGAGCGCCGTGCCGAGCACACCGACGACGGCGCCCGTCCGGGCGTCGAGCACCGGGCCGCCGGCCGCTCCGCCGCCCAGTCGCAGCGCGTCCCGCCCCGCCGTGCCGACCGCCAGTTCCAGCGCGTTGTCGAGGTGGTGGAAGCGGTCCGTGGCCGCGTACGTCACGGCCGTCCGGCCCAGCACCCGCGCCTCGCGCCAGCCCCCGGCGGCGATCCGCACATAGGCACCGGTCCCCGCCCCCTCCCGCACGGTGACGGGCAGCGGCGGCACGCCCAGCCCCTCCGTGCGGACGAGGGCGAGGTCGAGCGCGGGCAGCGGGGTGACCGCGTCGGCGGTCACGACCCGGTGCCGGTCCCCGGCCCCGTGCAGGACGAGCCGGGACAGTCCGTCGACGGCCTCGTGGCTGGTGACGAGCGTGCCGTGGTGGTCGGCCAGGAAGCCGGTGCCGCGGGGGCGGCCGGCCAGGTCGTGGATGCGGACGAGCGCCTCGCCGGGGGTCGCCCGGTCTCCGTGCTCCGCCGCTGCTGTCATCCGTTCCGTTGTTCCGGGGTGGTCCTGGGAGCCTGGTGCGCTGTCGTGTGTCTCCCGGGACCGGTTCCGCGACGTCATCGTCGAGCCTCCCCGCCGTACACCCGTGCCCTTGTGTTCGACGGTAGGGGCGAGATGATCAGCGGGACAGATCGCTCTGCGAAAGCGCCCCCTTCCGCTCCCCCGGTTCACTCCGAGCGCCTGCACAGACGGGTGAAGGAAGCGGGGCTGCTGGATACACCCTAGGGGTGGGGGAACCGAGGGGGGACCGTGGAGCGGCGGCAGTGGAGGTACCCCGTGGTCGCCGCTCCACGGGCGGACCGCCCCGGGCGGGCGGTCAGCCGAAGACGGCCAGGCTCTTGGCCTTGCCCCGCTGCTCCTCGACGAGGGCGAGGAAGCGGCCCTCCGGGTCGAAGACGGCGACGGGGCCGGAGCCCGCGTACTGGTCGGGCATCTCCAGCCGTACGCCGTTGGTGAGCAGCCGGGCGCGCCGGGCGTCGACGTCCCAGCGGGGGAACGCGGCCGCGGCGGCCTCGGCGACCGGCATCACGGTCAGCTCCTGCTGGAGCTGGTCGAGGGTGCGGGCCGCGTCCAGCTTGTAGGGGCCGACGCGGGTGCGGCGCAGGGCGGTGAGGTGCCCGCCGACACCGAGGTCCGCGCCCAGGTCGCGGGCGAGGGCCCGGATGTAGGTGCCGGAGGAGCAGACGACCGACACGACGAGGTCGAGTACGGGCGTGCCGTCCTCGGCGACGGCGTCCCGGACGTCGTACACGCCGAAGGAGGAGACCGTGACGGGCCGGGCCGGGATGTCGAACTCCTCGCCCTCGCGGGCCCGCTTGTAGGAGCGCACGCCGTTGATCTTGATGGCGCTGACCTTGGACGGCACCTGCATGATGTCGCCGGTCAGCTTGGCGATGCCGGCGTCGATGGCGTCGCGGGTGACCTTGGAGGCGTCGGCGGCGGAGGTGATGTCCCCCTCGGCGTCGTCCGTGAGGGTGTTCTGCCCGAGCCGGATGGTGCCCAGGTACTCCTTCTCGGTCAGCGCGAGGTGGCCGAGGAGCTTGGTGGCCTTCTCGACGCCGAGGACAAGGACGCCCGTCGCCATCGGGTCGAGGGTGCCGGCGTGCCCGACGCGTCGTGTCCTGGCGATGCCGCGCATCTTGGCGACGACGTCGTGCGAAGTGAAGCCCGACGGCTTGTCGACGATGACGAGGCCGTCGGGCGTGGTGTGCTTCTGGGTCATTCGGCGGTGTCGTCCGTCTCGTCGTCCTCGTCCGGCTTGCGGTACGGGTCGGCGTCACCGGCGTACTTGGCGCCCGCCGAGACCTCGCGCACCTTCTCGTCGGACTGGCGGGCCTTGTCGAGGAGGTCCTCGATGGTCCGGGCGGTGTCGGGCAGCGCGTCGGCCACGAAGGTCAGCGTCGGCGTGAACTTCACGCCCGCCGCCGCGCCGACCGCGGAACGGAGCACGCCCTTGGCGCTCTCCAGACCGGCGGCGGCCGCCGCGCGCTCCTCGTCGTCCCCGTACACCGTGTAGAAGACGGTCGCCTCCCTGAGGTCACCCGTGACCCGGGTGTCCGTGATGGTGACGTGCGAGCCGAGCCGCGGGTCCTTGATCCCGCGCTGCAGCTTCTGGGCCACCACCTCTCGGATGAGGTCCGCCAGCCTTTTAGCCCGCGCGTTGTCGGCCACTGGTCCGTCTCCCGTTCTTTCCTGTCTGGGTCGTTCTTGGTCGGTCGTCAGTCGTCTTCGCCGTGGAAGCGCCGCCGGACGGACAGCAACTCCACCTCGGGGCGGCCGGCGACCAGCCGTTCGCACCGGTCGAGCACATCGCTCAGGTGCCCCGCGTCGCCGGACACCAACGCGAGGCCGATGACGGCCCTGCGATGGAGGTCCATGTGGTCCACCTCGGCCGCGCTCACCGCGTACTTGCGCTGGAGCTCGGCGACGATCGGGCGGACGACGGAGCGCTTCTCCTTCAGCGACCGTACGTCGCCGAGGAGCAGGTCGAAGGACAGCGTCCCCACGTACATGTGTGTATCCGGATGACCCGCCGGTACGGGATCGAAGGCCCTGCCGGTGTCGGGTGGCGGGGACATCAGGAACGTTACCCCGAATCGGGTGGGGGCTCGATCGGGTTTCCCTGCCCACCGAGGCTCCTCGGTGGGATGGGCGAACGGCCGACCGGCCGACGCGGCGGGTGCCGCGTCGGCCGGTCGGTGGCGAACCGTGGGTTACACCCGCGGCTTCTCGCGCATCTCGTACGTCGCGATGACGTCGTCGACCTTGATGTCGTTGAAGTTGCCGAGGTTGATACCGCCCTCGAACCCTTCGCGGATCTCGGTGACGTCGTCCTTGAAGCGACGCAGGCCCTCGATGTTGAGGTTCTCCGCGATGACCTTGCCGTCGCGCAGCAGGCGGGCCTTGGTGTTCCGCTTGACCTCGCCGGAGCGGATGAGCACACCCGCGATGTTGCCCAGCTTGGACGACTTGAAGACCTCGCGGATCTCCGCCGTACCGAGCTCGACCTCCTCGAACTCCGGCTTGAGCATGCCCTTGAGGGCCGCCTCGATCTCCTCGATCGCCTGGTAGATGACCGAGTAGTAGCGGACGTCCACGCCCTCGCGCTCCGCCATCTGCTGGGCACGCCCGGCAGCGCGGACGTTGAAGCCGATGACGATCGCGTCCGAGCCCATCGCCAGGTCGATGTCGGACTCCGTGACCGCACCAACACCGCGGTGCAGGACGCGGATGTCGACCTCTTCGCCGACGTCCAGCTGGAGCAGGGAGGACTCCAGAGCCTCGACCGAACCAGAAGCGTCGCCCTTGATGATCAGGTTCAGCTGCTGGACCTCGCCGGCCTTCAGCACCTTGTCCAGGTCCTCCAGCGACACACGGCGCGTGCGCTTGGCGAACGCCGCGTTCCGCTCGCGGGCGGCGCGCTTCTCCGCGATCTGACGGGCCGTACGGTCCTCGTCGACCACGATGAAGTTGTCGCCCGCGCCCGGGACGTTGGTCAGGCCCAGGACCTGGACCGGCGTCGACGGGCCCGCCTCGGTGACGTTGTTGCCGTTGTCGTCGTGCATGGCACGGACCCGGCCGTAGGCGTCGCCCACGACCATCGTGTCGCCGACCCGCAGGGTGCCTCGCTGCACGAGGACCGTCGCCACGGCACCGCGGCCGCGGTCGAGACGGGACTCGATCGAGATGCCCTGCGCGTCCTGGTTCGGGTTGGCCCGCAGGTCGAGCGAGGCGTCGGCGGTGAGGATCACGGCCTCCAGCAGGGAGTCGATGTGCAGACCCTGCTTGGCGGAGATGTCGACGAACATCGTGTCGCCGCCGTACTCCTCGGCCACCAGCCCGTACTCGGTGAGCTGACCGCGCACCTTGGTCGGGTCGGCGCCCTCGACGTCGATCTTGTTGACCGCGACGACGATCGGGACGTCGGCCGCCTTGGCGTGGTTGAGCGCCTCGACCGTCTGCGGCATGACGCCGTCGTTGGCCGCGACGACCAGGATCGCGATGTCGGTCGACTTCGCACCACGGGCACGCATGGCGGTGAACGCCTCGTGACCCGGGGTGTCGATGAAGGTGATCTTGCGCTCTTCGTCGTTGACCTCGGTCGCGACCTGGTAGGCACCGATGTGCTGGGTGATGCCGCCGGCCTCGCCCGCGATGACGTTCGTCTTGCGGATGGCGTCGAGCAGTCGGGTCTTACCGTGGTCGACGTGACCCATGACGGTCACCACCGGCGGACGGACCACGAGGTCTTCCTCGGTGCCCTCGTCCTCGCCGAACTCCAGGTCGAAGGACTCGAGCAGCTCGCGGTCCTCCTCCTCGGGGCTGACGATCTGAACCGTGTAGTTCATCTCGTCGGCGAGGAGCTGCAGCGTCTCGTCGGAGACGGACTGCGTGGCCGTGACCATCTCGCCGAGGTTCATCATGACCGCGACGAGCGACGCCGGGTTGGCGTTGATCTTCTCCGCGAAGTCGGTGAGCGACGCACCGCGCGACAGGCGAATGGTCTCGCCGTTGCCGCGAGGCAGCATCACGCCGCCGACCGACGGGGCCTGCATGGCCTCGTACTCCTGGCGCCTCTGCCGCTTCGACTTACGGCCACGACGCGCGGGACCGCCGGGACGGCCGAAGGCGCCCTGCGTGCCACCACGGCCACCCGGACCACCGGGACGACCACCGAAGCCGGGACGGCCACCGCCGCCACCGGGACCACCGGGACGACCGGCGAAACCGCCGCCACCGCCACCGGGACCGCCGGGACGACCGGCGAAACCGCCACCGCCGCCACCGGGACGACCGGCGAAACCGCCGCCACCGGGACGACCGGCGCCGCCACCCGGACGACCGCCGCCACCGGGACCGCGGCCGCCGGGGCCACCGCCACCGGGACGCGGGCCGGCAGCCGGACGCTGCGGCATCATGCCGGGGTTCGGACGCGGACCGCCGGGACCGCCGCCGGGACGCGGACCGCCGCCCTGCGGACGGGGCATGCCGCCCGGCGTGGGACGCGCGCCGCCCGGAGCCTGCGGACGGGGACCGCCCGCCGCACCCTGGGGACGGGGACCGCCCTGGCCCTGGCCCTGCGGACGCGGGGCACCGCCGGGGGCACCGGGGCCGCCCGGACGCGGGGCGCCGCCCGGACGGGGCGCCTGCGGGCGCGCCATGCCGGTGGAGCCACCAGAGGTGAACGGGTTGTTGCCCGGACGGGGACCCGCCGGACGGGCACCGGGACGCGGCGCGCCGCCACCCTGACGCGGAGCGCCGGGACGGTCGCCACGCTCACCACGGCCCTGGCCGCCCTGGCCGGGACCACCCGGACGGGGAGCACCCGGACGCGGCGACTGGCCGGCCGGACGCGGGGCGCCCGGACGCGGGCCGGAACCCTGGGACGAGGCCGGCGCGGCGGGAGCCGACGGCGGCGCCGTGAACTCGGGCGTCGTCGGAGCCGGGGACGCCGGGGCGGGCCGCGGCGCGGGCTTCGGGCCCGGGGTGGGACGGGGGCCGGGAGCGGCCGGCGCGGCGGGAGCCGCGGGCTTCTCGGCGGCCGGCTTGGGGGCCGGCGGGCGCGGGGCGGCCGGACGGGCAGCCTGCGCGGGAGAGGGGGCGCCCGGCTTCGCCGGGGCAGCCTTGCGTGCGGGGGCGGACTTGCCGCCTCCGTTGCCCTGCTGGAGGGCGTCCGTCAGCTTGCGTACTACAGGCGCTTCGATCGTCGAAGACGCCGAACGGACGAATTCACCGAGTTCCTGGAGCTTGGCCATGACGACCTTGCTCTCGACGCCGAACTCCTTGGCGAGTTCGTAGACCCGGACCTTAGCCACTTCGCTCCTTTGAGGTCCGGGTTGCGTCCGGACCGTCGCTAGTTCATGGGCGTACTCATCGCGTACTCATCGAGTGCTCATCGCAATCTCGACCTGCTTTCGACTCGCGAGGTACCTACACCGCACGGGGTTCCGTACGGCACGTCTTACGGTGTTGCCTTCTCGGCAACTGTTGTCTGCTCGACGTATCGGCGCAACGCCTTTGTGTCGAGCGCTCCTGGGGCGCGCAGTGCCCTCGTGAACGCCCGGCGGCGTACCGCCTGGTCGAGACAGACCGGGGCGGGGTGAACGTACGCACCCCGGCCGGGCAGCGTACCGCGAGGATCAGGGACGCATGCGCCCTTGATCGCCACGATCCGCAGCAGTTCCGCCTTGGCCGCTCGCTCCCGACACCCCACACAGGTGCGTTCAGGGCATGCGCGGGCGCGCGTCCGGCCAGACACTGCTAAGTCTACCTCCCCGTACGCGCCTCACCCCTTTTAGGGCAGGACTCGAACAGTTGCCGCGCAAGAACCTGTCGTGATCTGAACGGCCTGCGGCTTGGATCTATTCCCCGGATCGGTCCCGGACCTGTTCCGCGGCCGGTTCCGTGTCCGGGCGGATGTCGATCCGCCAGCCGGTCAGCCGGGCCGCGAGGCGGGCGTTCTGCCCCTCCTTGCCGATGGCCAGGGACAGCTGGTAGTCGGGGACGGTCACCCGGGCGGACCGGGTCGCCATGTCCACGATCTCGACCTTCGAGACGCGGGCCGGGGAGAGCGCGTTCGCCACCATCTCGGCCGGGTCGTCCGACCAGTCGACGATGTCGATCTTCTCACCGTTCAGCTCGCCCATCACGTTGCGGACCCGGCCGCCCATGGGGCCGATGCAGGCGCCCTTGGCGTTCAGGCCCGAGCGGGTGGACCGTACGGCGATCTTCGTGCGGTGACCGGCCTCACGGGCGATCGCGGCGATCTCCACGGAGCCGTCGGCGATCTCCGGCACCTCCAGGGCGAAGAGCTTCTTCACCAGGTTGGGGTGCGTACGGGAGAGCGTCACGGACGGGCCGCGGACGCCCTTGGCCACCCGGACGACGTACGACCGCAGGCGCATGCCGTGCGGATACGTCTCGCCCGGCACCTGCTCCTGCACCGGCAGGATGGCCTCCAGCTTGCCGATGTCGACGAGCACGTTCTTCGGGTCGCGGCCCTGCTGGACCACGCCGGTGACGATGTCGCCCTCGCGGCCGGCGTACTCGCCGAGCGTGGCGTCGTCCTCGGCGTCGCGCAGGCGCTGGAGGATGACCTGCTTGGCCGTGGTGGCGGCGATCCGGCCGAAGCCGGACGGGGTGTCGTCGAACTCGCGGGGCTCCTGGCCCTCCTCGAGGTCGTCCGGGTCCTCCTTCGCCCAAACGGTCACATGGCCGGTCTCCCGGTTGAGCTCCACGCGCGCGTGGCGGCGGCTTCCCTCGGTGCGGTGGTAGGCGATGAGGAGGGCCGACTCGATCGCCTCGACCAGCAGGTCGAAGGAGATCTCCTTCTCCCGAACCAAGCCCCGCAGGGCACTCATGTCGATGTCCACGGCTACGCCTCCTCTTCCTTCTTGTTGTCCTTGCGGCTGAACTCGACCTGGACGCGCGCCCGGGCGATGTCGTCGAAGGCGAGTCTGCGCGCGGTGGCCTTGCGGCCCTTGACCCCGGGCACCTCGGTGTCGACGCCGTCGTCGTCGACCTTCAGGATCCTGGCGACCAGCTCGCCGCCCTCGGCCAGCTGGAACTTCACCAGCCGGTCCGTGGCGCGGACGAAGTGCCGGTGTTCCGTGAGGAGGCGCTCCGCGCCCGGGGTGCCGACCTCGAGGGTGTACTCCCCCTCGCCCATCGCGTCCGTCTCGTCGAGCTTCGCCGAGAGCGCGCGGCTCACATCGGCGATCTGGTCCAGGTCCGCCCCGGTGTCCGAGTCGACGACGACGCGCAGCACACGCTTGCGTCCGACGGAGTCCACGGCGATCTCTTCGAGGTCCAGGCCCTGGGAGGTGACGAGCGGTTCCAGCAGTTCTCGCAGCCTCTCGCTCTGGGTGGTGCTCATCCGGGTGACTCCTCGGCCGCGTGTGCTGTTGTGGGATGGGTCGCGTGTCTGGTCAAAGGGTATCCGGTCGCGGGGAGTGTTGCCGTCCACCCGGTCACCGACGGTGCCGCTGAGTGGTCCCGGGCGGGGGCCCGGGTACCGTGATCACGGGCGTGCAGCCCTGCCATGCGCATCTTTCTCGAAACGAGCCCCCGAGGACGTCTGACGTGCCGTTGCCCTCATCCCCGCGCGCCCGCTCGGGGCCCCGCAGAAGGAGTCTGCTCGCCCTCGGCCCGACGGCCCTAGCCCTGGCGGGCTGCACCGCCGGCGGCAAGGACCCGGCCGGCCCGGGCGACGGCCCGTCGGCCGCCGAGCGCCGGGCACGCGCGCGTGCGGCGCGGGACAGCGAGGGACTGGTGGAGCGCTACGACGCGGTGATCGCGGCCCGGCCGGCGCTGGCGGAGCGGCTGGGACCGCTGCGGGAGAACGTCGTACGGCACGCGCAGGCGTTCGGGGGTGGCCGGAAAGCGTCCCCCTCGGTGTCGGGCTCGGGGTCGGCCTCGCCGTCGGCCGCCGTACCGGGGAACGACAAGGACGCCCTGGCCGGGCTCGCCGCCGCGGAGCGGGAGCTTGCCGACCGGCGGTCCGAGGAGTTGCTGGGCGCGCCGGGCGAGCTGGCGCGGCTGCTGGCCTCGGTGGCGGCGGCCGGGGCGGCGCACGTGTATCTGCTGACGGAGGGTGGCGCGTGAGCGAGGCGAAGGACCGGGAGCTGCGGGCCCTCCAGGCGGCGCTGGCGGCCGAGCACGCGGCGGTGTACGGGTACGGCGTCGTCGGCGGGAAGATCGGCGGCGGGCAGCGCGTCGAGGCACGGACGGCGTACGACGCGCACCGGGCGCGCCGGGACGCGCTGGTGCGCGAGGTGAAGGACCTGGGGGGCAGGCCCGTGGCGGCGGCCGCCGGGTACGCGCTGCCGTTCCCGGTGCCGGACGCGGCGGCGGCCGTGCGGCTCGCGGCCGAGTTGGAGGACCGGGTGGCCGGGGTCTACGCCGACCTGGTGCGCGCGGCGGGTGGCGGGCGGCGGGCCCTGGCCGCCGAGGCGCTGCGGGAGGCGGCGGTGCGGGCGGTGCGCTGGCGCGGGGAGAGCGTAGCCTTCCCTGGGCTCGCCGAGCGGGCCGGCACGGCCCCGCCCTCGGCGGCGCCGACGGCGTGACCCGCTGGGCACGCACCGCGGACAGCACGAAGGGAACGACTCGCGCATGGCTTTCGAACCGCCGAAGCGCCTGGTCAGGGCGCTCGGTGAGACGGCACCGGAGGGTGACGACTGGCTGGAGCGGCTGCCCGAGGCGGCGCGGCGGGCCGTCGCGCTACGCGAGTTGACCGTGGAGCGGGTGCAGGTGCCGGGCGGGCGCAGCAGCCTGGTGGTGCTGGTGCGCAGGGCCGACGGGACGCCCGCCGTGCTGAAGCTGGCGCCGGGCCGGGCCCGCCCCGAGGCCGAGCGGGCCGCGCTGGCGCACTGGGCCGGACGGGGTGCCGTACAGCTGCTCGAGACTCCCCCGAGCGGGGAGGCACCCGCATCGGACGAGGGGGTGCTGCTGCTGGAGCGGCTGCATCCGGATGTGTCGGTGCGGTCGCTGCCGGAGGCGAAGGCGCTGCTGGAGGCGGCGGGGACGCTGCGGCGGCTGTGGGTGGAGCCGCCCGCCGGCTTCCCCTTCGAGACCGTGGCCGAGCGGACCGGGCGGCAGGCCGAGGCGATGCGGACCCGGGCGCGGACCGAGCCCGAGGTGGCCCCGCTGGTCGACCTGGCGCTGGCGGCGCGCGAGGAGTTGCTGGCCGCGCCGCCCGAGCACCGGCTGCTGCACGGCACGTTCCGGCAGAGCAAGGTGCTCGCCGGGGAGCGGATGCCGTGGCTGGCCGTGGGACCGGACCCGGTGGTCGGCGAGTGTGCGTTCGATCTGGCCCGGCTGGTCCGGGACCGGGTGGAGGACCTGATCGCCCAGCCGTCCGGCGCGGCCACGACCCGGCGCCGGGTGAAGCGGCTGGCCGAGTCCCTGGACGTGGACCAGGAGCGGCTGCGCGGGTGGACGCTGTTCCGGGCCGTGGAGTCGGGCGTGCGTGCGGGGCGGGTGGGGCGGCCCCGGGACGCGGAGTTGCTGCTGGAGTTCGCGGGCTGGCTGTGAGTGCTCCGCAGGGCCGGAGCACTCACAGAGCACGGGAACTCAGGCCGTGAGACGGGCCACGGCCTCCTCGACCGTCAGTTCCTCGCGTTCGCCGGTGCGGCGGTCCTTCAGTTCCACCACGCCCTCGGCGGCGCGCCGTCCGGCGACCAGGATCTGCGGTACGCCGATGAGCTCGGAGTCCGTGAACTTCACGCCCGGGGAGACGCCGGCGCGGTCGTCGACCAGGACGCGGACACCGGCCGCGGCCAGCTTCCCGGAGATGTCGAGGGCCAGTTCGGTCTGGAGGGCCTTGCCGGCGGCGACCACGTGGACGTCGGCCGGGGCGACCTCCTTGGGCCAGCACAGGCCCTTGTCGTCGGCGCTCTGCTCGGCGAGGGCGGCGACCGCGCGGGAGACGCCGATGCCGTAGGAGCCCATGGTGACGCGGACCGGCTTGCCGTTCTGGCCGAGGACGTCGAGCTTGAGGGCGTCGGCGTACTTGCGGCCCAGCTGGAAGATGTGGCCGATCTCGATGGCCCGGTCGAGGACGAGGCCCGTGCCGCACTTCGGGCAGGGGTCGCCCTCCTGCACGACCACGACGTCGACGTACTGGTCGACCTCGAAGTCGCGGCCGGCGACGACGTTCTTGGTGTGCGTGCCGGCCTTGTTGGCGCCGGTGATCCAGGACGTGCCGGGGGCGACGCGCGGGTCGGCGAGGTAGGTGACCTTGTCCAGGCCCTGCGGTCCGACGTAGCCGCGGACCAGGTCGGGGCGGGCCGCGAAGTCCGTCTCGGTGACCAGTTCGACGGTGGCCGGGGCGAAGTGCGCCTCGACCTTGTCCATGTCGACCTCGCGGTCCCCGGGGACGCCGACGGCGACGATCTCGCCGTCGACCTTGACGAGGAGGTTCTTCAGCGTGGCCGAGGCCGGGACGCCGAGGGAGGCGGCGAGGGTCTCGATGGTCGGGGTGTCGGGGGTGGGGATGTCCTCGGCGGCCGGCACGTCCGAGGCGTCGACGGGCTTCAACTCGTACGTGATCGCCTCGGTGTTGGCGGCGAAGTCGCAGTTCGGGCAGTCGGCGAAGGTGTCCTCGCCGGCCTCGGCGGGGGCGAGGAACTCCTCGGACTTGGAGCCGCCCATCGCGCCGGCGGTCGCGGCGCAGATGCGGTAGTCGAGGCCGAGGCGCGCGAAGATCCGCTGGTAGGCCTCGCGGTGCAGGGCGTAGGACTGCGCGAGGCCCTCGTCCTCGGTGTCGAAGGAGTAGGAGTCCTTCATCAGGAACTCGCGGCCGCGCAGGATGCCCGCGCGGGGCCGGGCCTCGTCGCGGTACTTGTGCTGGATCTGGTAGAGGATCACGGGCAGGTCCTTGTAGGAGGACGCCTGGTCCTTCACCAGCAGCGTGAAGATCTCCTCGTGGGTGGGGCCGAGGAGGTAGTCGCCGCCCTTGCGGTCCTGGAGGCGGAACAGCTCCGGTCCGTACTCGTCCCAGCGGCCGGTGGCGTCGTAGGGCTCGCGCGGCAGGATGGCGGGGAGCAGTACCTCCTGGGCGCCGATGGCGTCCATCTCCTCGCGGACGATGCGCTCCACGTTGGCGAGGACCTTCTTGCCGAGGGGCAGCCAGCTCCAGATGCCGGCGGCCGTACGGCGAACGTACCCGGCGCGGACGAGGAGCTTGTGGCTGAGGACCTCGGCGTCCGCCGGGTCGTCGCGCAACGTCTTCGCCAACAACTGGGACATGCGCTGGACCGGTGCGTTCGCCATGGCTTTTCTGCTCCTGCTGCGTGTAGGTGATGGCAGGAGGTTATCCGGGGGGTACCGGGCGGTGGAAATCGGTTAGCGGCGCAGGAGCGGGAGCGGTGCGCCCATCACCGCGTACGGCTTCGGGGCGCTCGGGAAGAGGACCTGGCGGGCCAGGTCCCGGTAGCCCAGGGAGCGGTAGAGGGCGCGGGCGGGGCTCTCGGTGTCGATCGCGGAGAGGATCGAGCGGGGCTCGGCGGCGTCGTCGGTGATCGTGGTGATCAGGGAGCGGCCGATGCCGCGGTTCTGGTGGGCGGGGTGGACGTGCAGCTCGGTGATCACGAAGGAGTCGTCGAGCCAGTGGTCGTGGCCCTGGGCGCGGAGGTAGGGCTCCACGACGGTGGACCACCAGTGGGTGCGGTCGTTGGGCATGCCGTAGACGAAACCCACGAGTTCGCCGCCGGCTGTCGCACCGAGGGCGCGGGCGCCGGGGTAGGTCATGTGGCGGAGGACGATCTGGCGGCGGACGGCGACTTCGTCGGGACCGAGACCGAAGGCCACGGCCTGGACGGCCAGGGCCTCGTCGACGTGGGCGGAGAGGTCGAGGGGGCCGATCACCAGGTCCATGGCGGGGAGCCTACAGGGGCGTTTGCGTTGTCAGAACAGCACGCTCATGAAGGCGCCGACCTCCTGGAAGCCCACTCGCTGGTACGTCCTCCTGGCCGCCGTGTTGAAGTCGTTCACATAGAGGCTGGCCACCGGGGCCACGTCGGCCAGGGCGTAGCGCAGTACGGCCACCATGCCGGGGGCCGCCAAGCCGGTCCCCCGGTATTCGGGGGCCACCCACACGCCCTGGATCTGGCAGGCGCGGTCCGTCGCGGCGCCGATCTCGGCCTTGAAGACGACCTTGCCCTCGGCGTCGAAGCGGGCGAAGGCGCGGCCGGAGCCGACGAGTTCGGCGACGCGGGCCTGGTAGAGCAGGCCGCCGTCGCCGGCCAGCGGGGAGACGCCGACCTCCTCGGTGAACATCGCCACGCACGCCGGCATGATCGTCTCCATCTCGTCCTTGCGGACGCGGCGGACGTAGGGGTCCGGGGCGATGCCGGCCGGCAGCCTGTCGGCGACCATGAGCGGCTGGTGGCGGCGGACCTCGCGGGCCGGGCCCCAGTGCGGTTCCAGCAGTCGCCACAGGTCGGAGGTGGCTCCGGCGGGGCCGACGATGGAGGAGCAGCGGCGGCCGGCCCGGCGGGCACGGTCGGCGAAGGCCCGGACGGCGCGCGGGCCGGCGCAGATCGGGACGAGGTTGGCGCCCGCGTAGCACAGGGACGTCAGCATGCCGTCCTCGTACCAGCCCCACATCTCGCCGCCGAGCCGCCACGGGTCGAGACCGGCGATCTGCACCCGGGACGTCACGAAGGCGTTCGCGACCGGCTCGCGGTCGAGTACGGCGAGCGCGGCGTCCAGGTCGCTCGGTTCGAGGACCCGTGAGGTGGTCTGCGTCAACACGTGGCGGGGCCTCACACACTGGGGTCGGCTGATTCCCCGCACTATAGCTGCGCTGCCCGGGCGGGGCGCCTCGGAGCCCGGGGTTCTCGTTGCCGGGCGGCTGCGGGTCCGTTGTGGCCTGTCGCGCAGTTCCCCGCGCCCCCAAAAGCGCGATCCCGCCGACGACGTGGAAAGGCTCAGCCCGCGACCGCCACCGACGGCTCGCCCGAGGCCACGCCGTCCTTCTCCATCTGCTCGGCCAGCTTCATGGCCTCCTCGATGAGGGTCTCCACGATCTTGGACTCGGGGACGGTCTTGATGACCTCGCCCTTGACGAAGATCTGGCCCTTGCCGTTGCCGGAGGCGACGCCGAGGTCGGCCTCGCGGGCCTCGCCGGGGCCGTTGACGACGCAGCCCATGACGGCGACGCGGAGCGGGACGTCCATGCCGGTGAGGCCCGCGGTGACCTCTTCGGCGAGCTTGTAGACGTCGACCTGGGCGCGGCCGCAGGAGGGGCAGGAGACGATCTCCAGGCCGCGCTGGCGCAGGTTCAGCGACTCCAGGATCTGGATGCCGACCTTCACTTCCTCGGCGGGGGGCGCGGAGAGCGAGACGCGGATCGTGTCGCCGATGCCCTGGCTGAGCAGCGCGCCGAAGGCGACCGCCGACTTGATCGTGCCCTGGAAGGCGGGGCCCGCCTCGGTGACGCCGAGGTGCAGCGGGTAGTCGCACTGCTCGGCGAGCTGCTTGTAGGCCTCGATCATGATGACCGGGTCGTTGTGCTTGACGGAGATCTTGATGTCGCGGAAGTCGTGCTCCTCGAAGAGGGACGCCTCCCACAGGGCCGACTCGACCAGCGCCTCGGGGGTCGCCTTGCCGTACTTCTGGAGGAGGCGCCGGTCGAGGGAGCCGGCGTTGACGCCGATGCGGATCGGGGTGCCGTGGTCCCGGGCCGCCTTGGCGATCTCCTTGACCTTGTCGTCGAACTGCTTGATGTTGCCGGGGTTGACGCGGACCGCCGCGCAGCCCGCCTCGATCGCGGCGAAGACGTACTTGGGCTGGAAGTGGATGTCGGCGATGACCGGGATCTGCGACTTGCGGGCGATGGTGGCCAGGGCGTCGGCGTCGTCCTGGGTCGGGCAGGCGACGCGGACGATCTGGCAGCCGGAGGCGGTGAGTTCCGCGATCTGCTGGAGGGTCGCGCCGATGTCGGACGTGCGCGTGGTGGTCATCGACTGCACCGAGACAGGGGCGTCTCCGCCGACGGCCACGGACCCGACCTGGATCTGGCGGCTCTTCCGGCGCTCGGCGAGCTTGGTCGGAACGGACGGCATGCCGAGAGAAATCGCAGTCATCTGCTGTGCAACCCCAAGTCGTGGATCAAGGTCCGGTCCCGTGAGCAGCGGGCTCCGAGCTTCGAGATTACGGCACAGGCACGGGCGGGGGCACATCCCACCCGCGGTGACACCCGATGGGAGGCGGCCCGGCGGAAAGCCTGCCGGGCCGCCGCGAACTCCGTATGACTACGAGATTCTCACCGGGTTAACCACGTCCGCGATCAGCACGAGGATCGTGAAGCAGATGAAGATGCCCGCGACCACGTAGGCGACCGGCATGAGCTTCGCCACGTCGAAGGGGCCGGGGTCGGGCCGGCGCAGCACCTTGGCCGTGTTGCGGCGCAGGGACTCCCACAGGGCGCCCGCGATGTGGCCGCCGTCGAGTGGCAGCAGCGGGAGCATGTTGAACAGGAACAGGGAGAGGTTGAAGCCGGCGACCAGCATGAGGGCCATGGCCAGCTGCTGGGTGGGCGGGATGTCGAGCGTGAAGATCTCGCCGCCGACGCGGGCCGCACCGACCACGCCCATCGGGGAGTCGGCCTCACGCGGGGCGCCGTCGAAGGCCGCGTTCCACAGGGCCGGGACCTTGCCGGGGAGGGCGGCGAGGGAGTCGACGGCCTCGCCGATGCGGTCGCCCATCCAGGTCACGGACTCGCCGAAGTCCTGCTTGACCACGCCCGTGGCGGCGCTGAAGCCGAGGAAGCCGGCCTGGACGTACTGGCCCTCGACGATCTGGCCGCTCGAGTCCTTCTTGGCGACCTGGTTGGTGGCGATCTTCGCGTGCAGGGTGACGTCCTGGCCCTTGCGATCGACGACGATCGGCACCTCCTTGCCGGGGGCGGAGCGGATGAGGTCGGACAGCTGGTTCCAGTCGTCCGTCTTCACGCCGTCGAAGGAGACGATCCGGTCGCCCGCCTTGAGTCCGGCCGCGGCGGCCGGGGAGGCCGGGTCGCCCTTCTCGCACTTGTCGCGGTTCTCGCTCTGCGCGATGACGCACTGGGAGACCGAACTGACCGCGGTGGTCTGCTGGGTGATGCCGAAGCCCATGAGGACGGTGAGGAACAGCACCACCGCCAGGACCAGGTTCATGAAGGGGCCCGCGAACATCACGATCACGCGCTTCCAGGGGGCGCGCGTGTAGAACATGCGGTTCTCGTCGCCCGGCCGGAGCTCCTCGTACGCGGCGGTGCGGGCGTCCTCGATCATGCCGCGCCACGGGGAGGTGGAGCGGGCCTCCAGGCGGCCGTCGGGGCCGGGCGGGAACATGCCGATCATGCGGATGTAGCCGCCGAACGGGATGGCCTTGATGCCGTACTCGGTCTCGCCCTTCCTGCGCGAGAAGAGCGTCGGGCCGAAGCCGACCATGTACTGCGGCACGCGGATGCCGAACAGCTTGGCGGTGGACAGGTGCCCCAGCTCGTGCCACGCGATCGAGAACAGCAGGCCGACCACGAAGAGACCTATGCCGAGGATGAACATCAGGGTCGTCATGCACGGGCCTCCGCCGTCTGTGCCGCCAGTTGCCGGGCCCGGGTCCGCGCCCAGGTCTCCGCTTCGAGGACGTCCGACACGGTGAGTGAGGTTCCCGTACGCGGGGTGCCGTGCTCCTCGACGACCCGCGTGACGGTCTCCATGATCCCGTTGAAGGGCAGTGCGCCCTGGCGGAACGCCTCCACGCACTCCTCGTTGGCCGCATTGAACACCGCCGGGGCGGTGCCCGCGAGCTCGCCGACGTGCCGCGCCAGGTTCACCGACGGGAAGGCCTCGTTGTCGAGCGGGAAGAACTCCCAGGTCGAGGCCTTGCTCCAGTCGAAGGTGGGCGCCGCGTCGGGGACGCGCTCGGGCCAGCCGAGGCCGATGGCGATGGGCCCGCGCATGTCGGGCGGGGTCGCCTGGGCCAGTGTCGATCCATCCGTGAACTCAACCATCGAGTGGACATACGACTGGGGATGCACGACCACCTCAATGCGGTCGAAGGGAATGTCGTAGAGGAGGTGCGCCTCGATGACCTCCAGGCCCTTGTTGACGAGGGTCGCGGAGTTGATCGTGATGACCGGGCCCATGGCCCAGGTGGGGTGCGCGAGGGCGTCCTCGACGGTGACGCTCGCCAGCTCGGCCTTGGTGCGGCCGCGGAAGGGGCCGCCGGAGGCGGTGACGACCAGCTTGCGGACGTCGGCGCGGGTGCCGGCGGCCAGGGCCTGGAAGAGGGCGGCGTGCTCGGAGTCGACCGGGATGATCTGCCCGGGCTTGGCGAGGGCCTTGACCAGCGGGCCGCCCACGATGAGCGACTCCTTGTTGGCGAGCGCGAGGGTGCGGCCCGCCTCCAGGGCGGCCAGGGTCGGGGCGAGTCCGATGGAGCCGGTGATGCCGTTCAGGACGGTGTGGCAGTCGGACGCCGCGACCTGGGTGGCCGCGTCCGGGCCGGCGAGGATCTCGGGGAGCGGCTCGCCCGTGCCGTACTGCGCGGTGAGCGCCTCGCGCAGGGCCGGTACGACGTCCTCGCGGGCGACCGCGACCGTGCGGACCCGCAGCCGGTAGGCCTGCTCGGCGAGGAGGGCGACCCGGCCGCCGTTGGCCGAGAGGCCGGTGACCCGGAACCGGTCGGGGTTGCGCAGCACGAGGTCGATGGCCTGGGTGCCGATGGACCCGGTGGAGCCGAGGATCACCACGTCCTTCGGGCCGTCGCCCGCTACGGGGTCGTACACCAGGTGCGGGTCGGCGAGGGGGGCTGGACTGTCGCTCATTCCTCCATTGTTGCCGTAAGCACCGTGTGTGAGGACAGCGCGTCCCTCTCCTGGGGGCGCGCGCCGCACCGGCTCGCGCCCCCACGAGGGCCGGGTTACCGGATCGGCCGGTGGACGTTCTCCTTCTGGGACGGTCCCGGTGTCGCGTCCGCGATCCACGGGCCCTCGCCCGACGGGTCGACGATGCCGCGCTCCAGCCACTCGTACGTGCCCGACAGGACGCCCTTGACGACCTTGCGGTCGAGGTCGTCGGTGTTGGTCCACAGGCGGGTGAAGAGCTCCTCGATGCGGATCCGGGACTGGCGGCAGAAGACGTCGGCGAGCTGGTAGGCCTCGCGGCCGTGGTCGCCCTGGCTGCGCAGCAGTTCCGCCCGGACGCAGGCCGCGCTCATGGCGAACAGCTCGGCGCCGATGTCGACGATCCGGCCGAGGAAGCCCTGCTTGGACTCCATCCGGCCCTGCCAGCGGGACATGGCGTAGAACGTGGAGCGGGCGAGCTTGCGGGAGGTGCGCTCGACGTAGCGCAGGTGCCCGGAGAGGTCCACCTCGCGCTTGAACTCGCTGTAGGAGGTGGGCAGCTGGCCCGAGCCCGCGACCAGTTTGGGGAGCCACTTGGCGTAGAAGACGCCCGCGTTCGCGCCCGCCTTCGCCTTGTCGCCGAGGGACTTCTCGGGGTCGATGAGGTCGCCGGCGACCGAGAGGTGGGCGTCGACGGCCTCGCGGGCGATGAGGAGATGCATGATCTCCGTCGAGCCCTCGAAGATGCGGTTGATGCGCAGGTCTCGCAGCACCTGCTCGGCGGGGACGCCGCGCTCGCCGCGGGCCCGCAGGGACTCGGCCGTCTCGAAGCCGCGGCCGCCGCGGATCTGGACGAGCTCGTCGGCCATCAGCCAGGCCATCTCGGAGGCGTACAGCTTGGCGAGGGCGCCTTCGATGCGGATGTCGTTGCGGTCCTCGTCGGCCATCTGCGAGGCGAGGTCCGTCACGGCCTCCAGGGCGAAGGTGGTGGCCGCGATGAAGGAGATCTTGGAGCCGACCGCCTCGTGGTGCGCGATGGGCTTGCCCCACTGCTCGCGGGCCGCCGACCACTCCCGGGCGATCTTCAGGCACCACTTGCCGGCCGCGACGCAGGACGCGGGCAGGGAGAGCCGCCCGGTGTTGAGCGTGGTCAGGGCGATCTTCAGGCCCTGGCCCTCCTCGCCGACGCGGTTGGCGGCCGGGACGCGGACCTGGTGGAAGCGGGTGACGCCGTTCTCGATGCCCCGCAGGCCCATGAAGGCGTTGCGGTTCTCGACGGTGACGCCGGGCGAGTTGGTCTCCACGACGAAGGCCGTGATGCCGCCCTTGTGGCCCTCGCTCCTCGGCACCCGGGCCATGACGACCAGCAGGTCGGCGACCACGCCGTTGGTGGTCCACAGCTTCACGCCGTCGAGGACGTAGTCGTCCCCGTCCGGCACGGCCGTGGCGGCGAGGCGGGCCGGGTCGGAGCCGACGTCGGGCTCGGTGAGCAGGAAGGCGCTGATGTCCGTGCGGGCGCAGCGCGGCAGGAAGCGCTCCTTCTGCTCCTGGGTGCCGAACAGCTTCAGGGGCTGGGGCACGCCGATCGACTGGTGCGCGGAGAGCAGCACGCCGATCGCCGGGCTGGCGGAGCCGGCCAGGGAGAGCGCCTTGTTGTAGTACACCTGCGTGAGGCCGAGGCCGCCGTACTTGGTGTCGATCTTCATGCCGAAGGCGCCGAGCTCCTTCAGGCCGTCGATCACCTCGTCGGGGATCCGGGCCTCGCGCTCGATGCGGGCCGCGTCGACCTTCGTCTCGACGAAGTCGCGGAGCTTGGCGAGGAACTCCTCGCCGCGCTCGGCGGCGTCGTCGGCCGGGAGGGGGTGGGGGTGGATGAGGTCGAGCCGGAAGCGGCCGAGGAACAGCTCCTTGGCGAAGCTGGGCTTGCGCCAGTGCTGTTCCCGGGCGGCCTCCGCCACCTCGCGGGCCTCCCGCTCGGTGACGGCGGGACGAGAAGAGGGGGTGGAAGCGGACATGAGGGGCACCTCGCCGCATCTAGGATGTTGAGGACCGTACGTTACCGACCAGTGCTACTGGATCGTTGGTACCCGAAACCGGACGGTCCCACCAGTCCTCGCGCGTCCGTTCAGCCGAAGGGGGCGGAGCGCGCGCAGTACTTGTCGCGCGCCTGACGACGGTGTTGCATCGAGGTGCCTCCCAGGAGTCCGGCCGCCGCCCTGGGAATTCGGTATCGAAGCGCTTCGACAACCTATGGACACCCACGACCGCTGGAGCTACTGTCGAACCACCCTCACTCGCCGTTATCAGCACTGCGCGCTGTCGAAGCGCTTCACTAAAGCTTGGAGAGCTGGATGGTCACCCTCGCCGAGGTCGCCCAGCACGCCGGAGTCTCGGCGAGCACGGTGAGCTATGTCCTCAGCGGCAAGCGGTCCATCTCCGCGACCACCCGGCAGCGGGTCGAGCGGAGCATCCGCGAGCTCGGGTACCACCCGAACGCCGGGGCCCGCGCCCTGGCGAGCAGCAAGTCGAACATCATCGCGCTGATGGTCCCGCTGCGCACGGACATGTACGTGCCCGTGATGATGGAGATCGCCATCGCGGTGGCGACCTGCGCGCGCACGCACGGGTACGACGTGCTGCTGCTCACCGGCGAGGAGGGGCCGGACGCGGTGCGCCGCGTCGCGGGCAGCGGGCTCGCCGACGGGATGATCCTGATGGACGTCGAACTCGACGACGAGCGGCTGCCGTTGCTGCGCGCGACGGACCAGCCGTCCGTGCTGATCGGGCTGCCCGCCGACACCACCGGGCTGACCTGCGTCGATCTGGACTTCCGGGCGACGGGCGCGCTGTGCGTGGAGCACCTGGCGAAGCAGGGCCACCAGGACATCGCCGTCATCGGGGAGGCACCGGCCGTCTACGAGCGGCACACGGGCTTCGCCGAGCGCACCCTCGACGGGCTCCGGTCCCGCTCGCGGGAACTGGGCGTGCGGCTGCTGCACCGGCCGTGCGAGGGCGGGTACGACGCGATGGCGGTGACGCTCGCCCGGATCCTCGACGAACGCCCGGGGACCTCGGGGATCATCGTGCAGAACGAGTCGGCGGTCGAGCCGCTGCTCGCGCTGCTGCGGCAGCAGGGCCGGGCCGTGCCGGAGGACGTGTCGGTGGTCGCGATCTGCCCCGACCAGGTGGCGATGCAGGCCTCGGTGCGGCTCACGTCGGTCGCCATCCCCGCGCAGGAGATGGGCCGGCACGCGGTGGAGCACCTGGTCGCCAAGCTGGAGGGCCGCGGCAGCGACGACGTCGTGCTGATCGCCCCCGAGCTGACGGTCCGGACGAGCACGGGGCCGGCGCCCAGCCGGTCGTAGGCACCCCTCCTCCTCGCTGCGTTTCTCACCACCGCCCTCCTCCCAGGGCGCCCCCATGTCCGCACACCTCTGTCCGCACTCCTCCAGGAGCACAGGAGCCCGCGTGAACCAGCCTGCTGAAACCCAGCCCCAGGTGAGCCTGGCGCAGTCCTCCCCCACCGTCGGCACGTTCCGCGAGCGGGACGGCGCGCTGGAGTGGAGCGGCCGCCAGGAGACCGTACGGATCGAGCCGTGGGGGCCGGACGCGGTCCGGGTGCGTGCCCGGCTCGGCGGCCCGGTCCTCGAAGGGCTGCCGGGTGCCCTGCTCGACGCGGCTCCCCCGACGCCGTCCACGGTGAAGATCGAGGACGGGAGCGGCCGGCTGACCGTCGGCGCGCTCACCGTCGAGGTGAACGCCGAGGGCCTGATCCGCTTCCTGCGCACCGAGGACGGCGGCGAGATCCTCGCCGAGGACCGCGCCCACTTCTGGTGGCCCGGCTCCCGCCTCTACACGGCCGTCGGCAACGGCCACCACCGCCTGGAGCAGCGCTTCGCCGCCTACGACGACGAGAAGCTGTACGGCCTCGGCCAGCACCAGCACGGGCGGCTCGACCAGAAGGGCCTGGTGCTGGACCTGGTCCAGCGCAACGCCGAGGTCGGCATCCCGGTGCTGACCTCCAGCCGGGGCTACACCCTGCTGTGGAACAACCCGGCGATCGGCCGCGTGGAGCTGGCGCACAACGGCACGCGGTGGGTGGCCGACTCGGCGCGGCAGATCGACTACTGGATCACCGCGGGCGACCCGGCCGGCGCCCAGCGCCGCTACAGCGCGGTGACCGGCCGGACGCCGATGCTGCCGGAGTGGGCGGCGGGCTTCTGGCAGTGCAAGCTGCGCTACCGCACCCAGGACGAACTGATGGCGGTGGCCCGGGAGTACAAGCGGCGGGGGCTGCCCATCTCGGCGATCGTCTGCGACTTCTTCCACTGGACGCACCTCGGCGAGTGGAAGTTCGACCCGAAGGAGTGGCCGGACCCGGCGGCGATGGTGCGCGAGCTGGCGGAGCTCGGCATCAAGCTGGTGGTGAGCGTCTGGCCGTCGGTGTCGCCGCTGAGCGAGAACCACCCGGTCATGGAGCAGCGCGGCTACTTCATCGGCACCCAGTACGGGCCGATGGCGCACGCCGACTGGCCCGACAAGGAGGTCGCCTCCACGGTCCAGGTGGCCTTCTACGACGCCACCAACCCCGACGCCCGGGAGTTCGTGTGGTCGAAGGTGAAGGAGAACTACCTCGACCCGTACGGCATCACCGCGTTCTGGCTGGACGCCTGCGAGCCGGAGCTGAAGCCGGGCTTCTCCGAGAACCTGCGCTACTGGGCGGGCCCGGGCCTGGAGGTCGGCAACATCTACCCGGCCGAGAACGCCCGCACGTTCTACGAGGGCCTGACGGCGTCCGGCGAGGACGAGGTCGTCACGCTGAACCGCTCGGCGTGGGCGGGCAGCCAGCGCTACGGCGCCGCGCTGTGGTCCGGGGACATCGGCACGGACTTCCCGACCCTGCGCCGCCAGATCGCGGCCGGCCTCAACACGGCCCTGTCGGGCATCCCGTGGTGGAACACCGACATCGGCGGCTTCCACGGCGGCGACCCGGACGACCCGGCGTACCGGGAGGTGATGGTCCGCTGGTTCCAGTTCGGCGCGCTGTCCCCGCTGATGCGCCTGCACGGCTTCCGCGACCCGGGCATGCCGCTGGGTCCGGAGATGACCGGCGGCCCGAACGAGGTGTGGTCGTACGGCGAGGAGGCCGGGGCCGTCCTGGAGAAGTACCTGCGGCTGCGCGAGCGGCTGAAGCCCTACGTCCTGCGCGTCATGCGGGAGGCGCACGAGGAGGGCCTGCCCGTGATGCGGCCGCTGTTCCTGGAGTTCCCCGGCGACCAGGCGACCTGGTCGGTCGACGACTCCTACCTGTTCGGCCCGGACCTGCTGGTCGCCCCGGTGCTGACCGCCGGCGCCACGGCCCGTACGGCGTACCTGCCCGCGGGGGCGACGTGGACGGACGCGTGGACGGGTGAGACGTACGAGGGCGGTCAGGCCGTGACGGTCGACGCCCCGCTGGACCGGATCCCGCTGTTCCTGCGGGACGGGGCGCGGCTGCCCGTAGCGGAGTAGCCGTGCCGGACGGGGTGGCCGGATCGATGGAGGTCTTCCGGCCACCCCTTCCACTTCTTCGGCCAACTTCCGTGCGGCGCGGGCGGGTTGGACGGGATAGGTTCCCTGCGTGTCCTCGTCTCCGCTCGCCCTCACTCTGGCCAACCTGCTGCTGCGGCCCGCCTTCGGCTCCCGCCGCGACCCCGGCCGGATCTTCGACCGCATCGCGGCCGAGGCCGGTCAGGCCCCGGGAGACCGGGAGTTCACCGACGACTTCCGGGCCCTGCTGGGCTGGTGGGCGAAGGCCGAGAACCTCACGCCGGTCGGCTGGCAGTCCGCGCAGGCGCACGTCCGGCGGCACCTGGCCAACCGGGCCCGGGTGCGGCGGCTGATCGCCGAGCACCCGGAGATCGAGCGGGAGCCGATCGAGCGACCCGTGTTCGTGGTGGGACTGCCGCGCACGGCGACCACGGTCACGCACGCGGTGCTGTCGATCTCGGACGAGCACCGGTGTCCCCTGCTGTGGGAACTGCTGGGACCCGACCTGGAGCTGCCGCCCCGGCAGCGGCGCAGGGCGGTCGCGGCCGGGCGCCGGCTGGTCCAGGGCACGGACCTGTTCGCGCCCCGCTTCCGCGACATCCACGCGATGGCCGCCGAAGGCCCCGAAGAGTGCACGTTCGCGCTGCCCCACGCCCTGATGCCGTTCTCCCAGGCCCGGATCCCCGAGTACCTGGCGTGGCACTGCGCGCGGGACTTCACCGCCGACTACCGGTACCTCAAGCAGGTCTACCAGGTGCTCCAGTACGGCCGTCCGCGGCGGCGCTGGATGCTGAAGTCGCCCATGCACCTGGAGAACCTGGACGCGTTGCTGAGGGTCTTCCCCGACGCCACGCTCGTGTGGTGCCACCGCGACCCGGTCACCGTCGTCGCGTCCTTCTGCAGCCTGATCGAGCACGGCATGGCCGTCAGCACCCGCCCCCTCGATCTGGCCGGCATCGGCACCACCTGGCTGGGTCTGCTGAGCCGGGCCATGACGCGCGGTCTCGCGGCCCGGGCCGCCGTCCCGGCGGAGCAGCTGGTGGACGTCCCGTACTCCTGGCTCGGCTCCGACCCGGCGACCGGCGCCCCGAAGCTCTACGCGGCCGTCGGCGCCCCCTGGACCGAGGCCGACGCGGCCCGGCTGCCCGCGGCCGTCGCCCGCCCCAAGGGCACCCGCAAGCACACCTACGACCTGTCCCGCTACGGCCTGACCCGGGCCCGGGTCGAGTCGGCCTTCGCCGAGTACAACGCGCTGCGGGCCGAGGTCGACCGCGCCTGACGGCACGGCCGGCCCCGGCCCTTCGGGTCAGCTGCTGCTGACCGTGAGGTTGTTGGTGGTGAAGTTCAGACCGCCGGACGACGAGGTGACCTCGTAGCCGAACTGCACATCACCGATGGTCTCGTTGCCCATCCACTTCTTGGTGTCCTTGATCCACTTCAGGATCGGCAGGATGTTCACGGTGCCGGAGTTGGAGTTGGAGGTGCGGATGAACGAGAACACCTCGTTGGCGCCGTTGGTGCCCTTGAAGACGTTCCAGGTGTGGCCGCCGAGCGTCACGCTGCCCTGCGAGCTGCCGATCGGGCCGACGGCTCCGGTCTTGTTGACCCAGAGCATGATCTCGTAGTCGTGGTCCGTGTCCCAGATGTCGTACGACGTGTTGTACGCGCCGGACGACGGGACGCTGACGTTGTAGCTGCTGGACAGCGAGCCCAGCGAGGTGATCGACTTGTTGATCGCCTTCGTCTGGTTCGGGTAGGACTTGATGCCGCCGGTGTTGGGGTGGTTGGCCCAGACGCCCCAGTTGGTGCCGGAGTTGGCCCAGATGCACTGGCTGCCGGCGCCGGAGCCCCAGATGTTGTTGTAGAGCGTGTAGCCGTTCAGGCTGGTGTTGCCCCACTGGTCGCAGGAGTTCCAGACGGCGGCGGAGGCGGGGGCGGAGCCGAGGCCGACGGTGACGCCGAGGGCCAGAGCGGGGGCCAGCAGGGCCTTGGTGACCCTGCTCAGCGTGCGTGATGCCATGGTGTCCCTTCCATGGGTGGGGGGGTGGGGGGAACTACCACGCCCTCAGGGTGAGGACGTGGTCTTCTCCGGCGACCAGGTGGAGGGATTCTGCGCCGGAGGAAGTCCGGAGTTCGACGCGGTGAGTGCGGCCCGGCCTGATGACCGCGGTGGCGCGGTCCCGCGTCCAGGTGAGGTCGATCTCGGCCCCGAACCGGGTGCGCACACCGCGCAGCGCCCCGCTGGGATACGCCGCCGGGAGCGCGGGGAGCAGCACCAGCCGGTCGGGGGTGGACTGCACGAGCATCTCGATCAGCACGGCGGGCAGGGTGTGCGCCGCGTCGGCGTTGTAGACGTCGCGCTTGGGGTAGTGCGCGCTCATCAGGGAGGCGTGGAAGAAGTCGCCGTCCAGGACCTGGCCGAGGGCGTGGGCGACGCGGTCGGCGTCCCTGAGCCGGGCCGCTATGAGGGCGTGGTGCAGGTGGCCGTGCGCGGAGTCGTTCTCGGCGCCGCGCAGTTCGAGGGCGCGGTGGGCGGCGGCCGCGAGGTCGGGGGTGTCGTAGGGGGTGATCTCGTCGAGCGGCCAGACGCCGTAGAGGTGGCTGAGGTGGCGGTGGTCGTAGGAGTCCGCAAGGCCCGGCCAGGCCCATTCGGCCAGGGCCCCGTCCTCGTTGACCCGGTGCGGCGGCAGCCGGTCGGCCAGGGCGCGCCAGCGGTCGGCGTCGGGGCCGGGGTGGTAGGCGGCGGCCGTGCGCAGGGCGTGGCGGGCCGCGGAGAGGTCCATCGCGGCGTTGATCGTGCCCCAGCTCGCGTTGGCGGGGCGGTTCTCGGGTGAGTAGGACGGGACGACGACGAGGTGGCCGTGCTCGTCCGTCCTGGTGAGGAAGTCCTCGTAGAAGAGGGCGACTTCGGCGAGGGCCGCGGCGGTGCGCGGGTCGCGGGTGCCGTGGGTCTCGTCGTGGTCGACGAGGGGTTTGAGCAGCCAGTCGGCGCCGGCGGTCCACAGGTGCAGGGGGTATTCGCGGCTGTAGTGGTAGGCGTGGCCGGACTCGCCGTCGGTGTGGGCGGGTGCGACGGCGCCCCGGGTGCCGAAGATTGTGCGGGCGTTGTCGCGCCAGTCGGGCAGCTGGCGGTGGATCAGGTTCGCGTGGGCCTCGGTGACCTCGGGGAGGGCGGCGGCAGCGGCCGAGGCGGTCTGGAGGTTGAGGTTGGCGTCGTTGGTGAACGCCCCCGACCAGGCGGTGTTCCAGTCGCCGGTCCACAGGCCGGTCAGGCGGGGCGGGCAGAGGCCGCTCGCGGAGAGCAGGTGGTAGCGGCCGGCGGCGAAGAGGCGCTCCAGCAGGGCGGCGCTGCGCGGCCGGGTCAGCAACTCGGAGCCGGGCAGGGCGCGTTCGGCGGGGTCTGCGGCGAGGTCGAGGGTGACGCGCTCGTAGGCGGTGCGGTGCGGGGCGGCATGGCGGTCGAGGAGTTCGTCGTACTCCGGGGGCAGGGCGCGCAGGGCGCGGCCCTCGGCGACCACGTCGAGTTCGCCGGTGTGCCGGCGCACCCGGGTGAGGAGCAGCACGGACCGGGCGCCCTCGACGCGCACGCCGGGCGGTACGAGGGTCGTCGTGCCGCCGGTGACGGTGACCTGGGTGACGCCGGTGAAGGCCCGGTCGCTGTCCGGGTAGCGGGAGCGCAGGCTGAGCAGGGCGCCCTCGGGGGTGAGGACGGCCCCGTGGCCGATGCCGAGTCCGGCGGGGGCGCCGGGCAGCCGGTGGTCCAGGTCGATGTCGAGGGTGAGGCCGGGTCCGGTGACGTGCTGGACGATCACGTCGTCGGCGCGGGAGACGAAGACGCGGCCGGTCCAGCCGGTGCAGGTCGCGCTCACCACGCCGGTGGTGAAGTCGACGTCGCGGCGGTAGTCGCGCAGGTCGCCGGACGCCCGGTTCAGCCGGATCTGGAAGGCGGGGTGGAAGGGCTGGACCCACTGGTGCGGGCGGCCGTCCGTGAAGCTCTCGGCGGCCGCCCGGTCGCCCGCCAGGAGGCGGTCCTGGAGGGCGGGGAGGTCGGCGGCGAGCTGCGGGGGCCGGGTGTCGCTGCCGTTGGGCCGCACCAGGGTGTGATGCGTGACGATGACCCGCTCACTGTTCGGATCACCGAACACAAGGGCGCCGTGGTGGCCGTTGCCGCTCAGGAAGGCGTCCTCCCAGCGGGCGGCCGGCCGCGGTTCCCAGGTGCCGTGGACGGGTGCGGTGGCGGTCATGGCCGGAGCACCGCCGCCCCGTAGCGGCCGAGGGTGATCCGGTCGGTGACGGCCGTGTCCGTCAGCAGGTCGTGGTGGGTGCCGGGCACCTCGACGGTCACCGGCTCGCGGCCGTGGTTGAGCACGAACAGCACCTCGCCCCGGCGTACGGCCTCGACCTGCTCGGGGAGGCCGTCCAGCACCGGGCGGACGCCCGCGCCCTCGGCGATCCGGGCCAGCAGGTCGCGCAGCGCCTCGGGCTCCGGGAGCGTGGAGACGTACCAGGCCCGGCCCTTGCGCAGGACGGCGGGCAGTCCGTCGAGCTCGCCGCCCTTGTACGGGACGGTCTCCTCGGCGGTGCCGTCCGCCTCCAGCTCCTCGGACCACAGGGTGCCCCGGAAGCCCTCGCACGCGGCGGTCTCCCCGGCGTCCAGCGGCCACCACTCGTGCAGCGTGCGGATGCCGAACAGCTCCCGCAGCCGGGCGTCCATGCCGCCGGGGCGCACCCGGTCGTCCTCGTCGGCGACGCCGGTCAGGAAACCGCAGACCAGGGTGCCGCCCTGCCGTACGTAGGCGAGGAGGTTCTCGGTCGCCGCGTCGGTGAGCGCGTACAGCTGGGGCACGACGACCACCGAGTACGGCGTGAGGTCGTGCTCGGGGTGGGCGAAGTCGGTGGTGAGGTGCGCCTGCCACAGGGCCCGGTGCCAGGCGCGCAGCACGTCCGGGTACTCCACCTGGCTGGACAGGCGGCCGTCCTGGGCGCCGGCCCACCAGGCGTGCCAGTCGTGCAGGACGGCGACGTCGGCGGTGAGGTGCCGGCCGGTCACCTGCGGAGCGATCCGCGCCAGGTCGGCGCCGAGCTGCTTGACCTCCTGGTACGTCCGGCCCGCCTCCCCCGCGTGGCTGACCATGCCGGAGTGGAACTTCTCCGCGCCCTGCCGGGACTGCCGCCACTGGAAGTAGCAGACGGCGTCGGCGCCGCGGGCCACGGCCTGGAGCGACCAGAGCCGGTTGAGGCCGCGGGGCTTGGGGTGGTTCACGCCCCGCCAGTTGACCGGCCCGGCCGCCTGCTCCATGAGCATCCACGGCCCGCGCGCCTGGGAGCGGGTCATGTCCTGGACCAGGGCGCCGTTCTGCGCGCCGAGCGGGTCGCGCGGGTCGGGGTAGAGGTCGACGGAGACGACGTCCTCCTCCTCGGCCCAGCGCCAGGCGTCCTGCCCGAACCACAACGGCATGAAGTTGCTGGTGACCGGGAGGTGCGGGGTGTGCCGGCGGACGATGTCCCGCTCGGCGGTGTAGCACTCCAGGAGCATGTCGGAGGTGAAGCGCCGGAAGTCCAGGACCTGGGTGGGGTTGCGCATGTAGTGCGGCAGGCGGGGCGGCAGGATGCCGTCCCAGGTGTCGTAGCCCTGGCTCCAGAAGGCGGTGCCCCAGGCCTCGTTGAGGGCGTCGAGGGTGCCGTACTTCTCCCGCAGCCACCGTCGGAAGGCGGCGGCCGCCTCGTCGCCGTAGTCGAAGGTGCAGTACTCGTTGTTGATGTGCCACATCATCAGGGCCGGGTGGCCGCCGTAGCGGGCGGCCAGGTCCTCGGTGATGGCGGCGGCGTAGCGCCGGTAGGTGGCGCTGGAGTGCGAGAAGTGCTGGCGGCCGCCCCACCACTCGGTGCGGCCCTCCTCGGTGACGGGCAGGGTGTCGGGGTGCAGCCGGCCCATCCAGGGCGGGGGCGCGGAGGTCGGGGTGGCGAGGACGACGCCGATGCCGCTGTCGTGCATCAGGTCCATCAGCGTGTCCAGCCAGCCGAACTCCCGTGCACCCGGCTCCGGTTCCAGCGTCGACCAGGAGAAGACGCCGAGCGTGACGGAGTTGACGCCGGCGGCCTTCATCAGCCGGACGTCCTCGTGCCAGGTCTCCTCGGGCCACTGCTCCGGGTTGTAGTCGCCGCCGTAGAGGAGGCGGCCCCGGGTGGCGTCGCTCAGGTCGGGCATCAGGCGGGCTCCCCGTACTGCACACCGCGTCCGTTGGTGGCGATGTAGACCCGGCCGTACACGCGCGGGTCGCCGGTGATGGCGGCGCCGATCCAGCCCCACTGGTGCTGGTCGTCGTTGACGCGCACCCAGCTCTTCGCCTCGTCGTCCGAGCGGTACACGGCCGTGATGCTCTCGGTGGAGCCGACCATGTAGACCGCCGGGTAGGAGGCGCCCTCGGCGGCCTTGCCGAAGCCGAGGGTGTACGAGGCCCAGCAGCTGGCGACCTTGGTGAAGGCCGCGCCGCCGTCGGTGGAGCGGTACAGCCCGTTCCACTTGAGGCTGAGCCACAGGTCGCCGGAGCGGCCCGGGGCGGCGACGAGCTGGAACTCGGTGTCGCCCGAGCTCAGGCCGGTGGCCCGCGCGGTGAAGGTCTCTCCGCCGTCCGTACTGGCGAACAGGGTGCCGGTGGTGGTGTCGAAGGCGTAGAAGCGCTTCGGGTCGACCGGGTCCGCGACCGGGGCGGCGCCCTTCGGGAAGGAGGCGACCTCCGACCAGGTGGCGCCGTTGTCCGCCGAGCGGAAGCCCGGGTTGCTCGTGCCGAAGGACCACAGCAGGACGCTGCCGTCGGCATTGGTGGCGATCGGCCCCGGCGCGCTCTTGGCCATGCTCGGCTGAGCCTGGAACGGGGCCCACGTCTTGCCGCCGTCGTTCGACCAGGCCCCGTTGCCGTTGTCGCCCCAGCCCGCGCGGACCACGTACGACGGCTTGGCCGCGGCCAGCGACAGGCCCGTCGACGTGCCGAACACCGGATTCGAGGCCATGCCGCGCGACGGGGACGCCGTGAGCCGCTCGTGGTACATCACACCGATGTCCCCGGACCCGCTGATCAGGTGCGCCTCACCGGTCGGAGGCGAAACGAGCTGGCGGATGGACGCCTCCTCCAGGCCGCGGATCTGCGGGGCCCAGTTCCTGAGGTCGCGGGTGCCGTAGAGGGTCGCGCCCGTGCCGTACACGACGTGCTCGGAGTCGTACGGGTCGAGGGCGAGGGCCTGGATCCACCAGCCGAACTTGGGCTTGTCGCCGCCCCACTTGAGGTAGGGCGTCTCGGAGACGTCGAAGACGGCCGTGTCCTTCAGGGAGGTCCAGGTGCGGCCGCCGTTCGTGGAGCGGAACACGGTGTCGATCTCGGCCCAGCGGTTGTTGGTGGAGACGACGAGCGTGCCCGGGCGGCGGGCGTCGACGGCGACACCGCCGTAGCCGAAGGCGTCGGTCCCGCCGTCGCTCGTCGTCCCGCCGGGCTTCACCGGCGTGACTTCGGTCCACTTCCCGCTGCTGGTGCGCAGCTTGTGCACGCTGCCGTCGGACTGGCCGTTGGGGCCGGGGGCGTTGGCGTACGTCACGTACAGCTCGCACGTGTGCCGGTCGTACGCGGCGCGGATCGGCACCTTGGCGGCGGCGCCGGTGGGCTGCCCGGGGACGGCCTCCCAGGTGGTGCCGTCGGAGGTGCGGTACAGGTTCGGCTTGCCGGCCGTGCCGTCGGAGTCGCCCCAGCCGGCGTAGACGGTACGGCCCGCGGCGACCAGGAACGTGATGCCCTGGCCGGTGGCGCTCGGAGTCGCCGGGAAGCTCGCGGCCTGCCAGGTGGCGCCCCGGTCGGTCGACTTGAGCAGCCCGTCGTGCCGGGTGCCGAGCCACAGGGTGTCGCTGTCGCGCGGGTCGACGAGCAGCCGCTCGCCGCACCCGCGCCCGTCCTCGTTGGCCCCGAGCTTCACGGTCAGGTCGGTGCGCTTCCAGGTGGCCCCGCGGTCCTCGGACCGCAGCACGGCCCCGTTGCCGGCCCAGGACTGCGCGTACGTGCCGAGGGCGAGGTACACCCGGTTCGGGTGCGCCGGGTCGACGGCCATGGCCTCCACCCCGAGCAGGTTCCAGTCGTCCCAGCCGAGGTGGTCGGTCAGCGGGCTCCACCGGCCGGTCCGGTCGTCCCAGCGGTAGGCGCCGCCGATGTCGGTACGGGCGTAGGCGAGGCCGCGGGCGGTGGGGTGGAACAGGACGCCGGTGATGAAGCCGGTGCCGCCCTGGACGGCGTTGCGCCAGCGGTAGGCGGCCCCTGCGGCGGGGACGGCGGCCTGGGCGTGCCCCTGGAGGACCGGAAGGGCGGCGACGGCGGCGGTGGCGGCGGTCCCGGCCAGCACGGCGCGTCTGCTGAGGTGGAACGTGCTCATGACATACCTCGGTTCATGCAAAGGGAGGAAGTGGATGCCCTCAGGGGCGCGGGGAACTGCGCGACAAGCCACGACGCAGCGGCACACGACAAACAACCGACAGCCCTACGGGGAGAACTCATCCAGGGGTCATCACCCCTTGACGGCCCCGGTGAGCATGCCCTTCTTGAAGTGCTTCTGGACGAACGGCGAGATCACGGCAACCGGCAGCAACGCCATCACCATCACGGCCATCTGGATGGCCAGCCCGGAGATCTGCCCTGTCTTGATCGCCTGGCTCACCCCCACCGGCGCCTCCTGCTTCTGCACCAGCTGGATCATGACGTTCTGCAACGGCATCATGTCCTGGTCGCTGAGGTAGATCGACGCGTTGAACCACGCGCTCCAGTACCCGACCGCGTAGAACAACGTGATCACCGCGACCACGGCCCGCGAGAGCGGAAGCACGATCTGCCACAGGATCCGCCAGTCCCCCGCCCCGTCGATCCGCGCGCTGTCGATCAGCTCCGGGGAGATCCCCATGAAGAACGCGCGCAGGACCAGGATGTTGAAGACACTGACCGCGCTCGGCAGGATCAGCGCCAGATAGGTGTCCGTCAGCCCCAGCGACTGCACCAGCAGATACGTCGGAATGAGCCCGGCCCCGAAGAACATCGTCGCGAGCAACGTCATCAGGAACCAGCGATGCCCGAGCGACCCGCTCCGGGACAGCCCGTACGCCGCGAGGACCGACACCGCCATCGAGAAGAGCGTGCCGGCCAGCGTGACGCCCACGCTGACGATCGCCGCCCGGGTCACCTGCCCGCCGCTCAGCAGCTCCTGGTAGGCGATGAAGGTGATGTCCTTCGGGATCATCACCAGCCCGCCGGCCTCGGTGATGGTCTTCTTCGAGGACAGGCTCGTGACGATGACGATCCACAGCGGGAACAGCACGGCGAGACAGGCGCCGGCCAGGACGATGCCCTTGCCCGCGACCCCGGCCTTGCTGGGCTCCTCCTCCCAGACGGGCCTCGGCGGCGCCTCCCACCAGCGGGGTTCACGCGCCGCCTCCTCGATGGCGGCCTTGTCGATGACGGCGGTCACTTCTTGTACACCCCCTGCTCGCCCATGAAGTGGGCCACCTTGTTCGCGGCGAGGACGAGCGCCACACTCACCAGGCCCTTGATCAGCCCCGCGGCCGCCGCGTAGCTGAAGTCCTGGTTGCGGACGCCGTTCCACCAGACGTAGGTATCGAGGACCTCCGCCGCCCCTGGTCCCACCGCGTCGCGTTGCAGCAGGATCTGTTCGAAACCGACCGTGAGCGCGTCACCGACGCGCAGCACCAGCAGCAGGGCGATCACGGGCCGCAGCGCGGGCAGCGTGACGTGCCACATACGGCGCCAGCGCCCGGCCCCGTCCATGGCCGCCGCCTCGTAGAGGTCGGGGCTCACCGAGGCGAGCGCCGCGAGGAAGACGATGATGCCCCAGCCCGCGTCCTTCCAGACGCCCTCGGCCGTCACCAGGAACTTGAAGATCCCGGGGTCGGTCATGAGGTCGAAGCCCTCGTACCCGCGCTGCCGCAGCGTCTGCGCGATGATGCCCGCGCCGCCGAAGATCTGCTGGAAGACGGTGATGACGAGCACCCAGGAGAAGAAGTGCGGCAGGTAGAGGATCGCCTGCGAGACCGCCCTGATCCGGGGCCTGATCACGCTGTTGATGAGCAGCGCGAGCAGGATGGGGACCGGGAAGAACAGCACCAGCTGGAGGAAGAACAGCACGAGTGTGTTCTGCACGGCGTCCCAGAACGCCGAGTCCGCAAAGACCCGCTGGAACTGCTCGAAGCCCACCCAGGGGCTCTCCAGCATCGCGATGAAGCCGTTGTCGCTGACGTACGGGTCGTACTCCTGGAAGGCGACGACGTTGCCCAGGATCGGTATGTAGTTGAAGACCAGGACCAGCGCGACGGCCGGCAGGGTCATCAGGATCAGTGTGCGGTCGCGGCGCAGCCGCAGCCGGAGGCTCAGCTTGCCGGAGGGCTTCTTCTTCCCCGGCCGCCCCCCTGGAGCGTCCGCCGCCCGGGAAGCCGTCTCACTCGTCTCCGCCTCGGCCCTGCTGCGAGGCACCGTGCTGTTGGACACGGCCGTCTCCTTGCCTCGGGCCCGGGTTACTGCGCGGAGCCGTTGTCGTCGAGCAGCTTCTGGTACCAGTCGCGAAGCTTGTCGCCGCCCTGCCTCTTCCAGTCGGAGACGGCCTGCTGCATGTCACTGATCTTCTTGCGGCCGCGGACGACGTCGTCCTCCAGCTGCTCGAAGTCGTTGGAGAGGTTGGTGTAGCGGGCCGGTTCGGTGATCTGCATGCCCCAGAAGGCGGACTTCTTGGTGAAGGCGCCCATCCGCTGCTGCCACTCCACCTGCTCCTTCGCGATGTCCGGGAAGTCCGGGTGCGCGATGGTCGGGGCGGGGCTGGCGAGCATCACGTAGGCGTTGATGACCTCCTGGTTGCCCTTGTCGTTCTTGGTGGGCACCCCGTCCTTGACGGTGTAGTGCGTGCCCTCCACCCCGTAGTTGGTGAGCATGTACTCCTTGGTGCCGTACGGGGCGGCGGTGACGTTGGCGGCGGCCAGGACGTCCTCGATGACGGCCTTGGAAGCCTTCTTGTTGACGAAGGCGAAGATGCCCGCGGGGGATCCCGCCCACAGCGTGGGGTCTCCGCCGTCCGCGCCGAAGATGTCCATGCCGGAGATGCGGAAGTCCCTGTTCTGGGCGGCCTGTTCGGCCATCTTGCCCCACCAGTCCGAGATGTTCTGGTTGTACATCAGGACCTGGCCGGAGGTGAAGCGGTCGCCCGCGGTGCCCTGGTTCACCGCCTTGGCGTCCGGGTGGACCACGCCCGCAGCGTAGAGCTTGCGCGTCCACTCCAGGGCCTCGAGGAATTCCTCGGTCTCCACGCGGTAGACCAGCTTGCCGTCGACCTGGTTCCAGCCGAGCGGCTTCTCGCTGCCGGACAGCACGCCGAAGATGTTGAAGGCCGTCCACTTCATGTCGTCACAGGCCCACACCTTGGCCTTGGGCCGGGTGATCTCCTTGGCGAGGGCGAGGAACTCGTCCGGCGACTTGGGGAGCTCGTAGCCCTCCTTGTCGAAGACGTCCTTGCGGTAGAAGGGCACGATGCCGACGACGGAGGGGGCGGGCTGGGGCAGGCCCCGCAGCTTGCCGCCGAAGATGGAGTACTGCCAGGCCTCGCTGGGGATGGCGGCGAGGTTCGGGTACTTCTTGACCGCGTCCCCGGACAGGTAGGGGCCGAGGTCGGCGAACTTGCTGATGATGGCGCTGGGTATCTTGCCGCCCATGTTCCAGCTGGGGATGACCACGACGTCCGGCACGTCGCTGGAGGCGAGGACCGCGCCGAGCTTCTCGTCGTAGGTGATGCCGTCCTGGTTCTGCCAGGTGATGTCGACGCCGATCAGGTCGTTCATCGCCTTGTAGTAGGGGTTGTCGCCCTTCGGCGGCGTCCCCCAGAACGGCGACATGATCTTGATGGAGCTGCCCTTGCCGAGCTTCTTCGAGACCGAGGTCTTGAGGTCGGCGAGGTCCAGCTTGCTCGTGAAGCCGATCGCGGAGCCGTTCTTGGACGGGATGTCCGGCGTCACCACGTTGCTGGCGACGTACGCCGGCAGCAGCTTCTTGGCGCTCTTGCCGGACGTGGTGCCGTCCTTGGACCCGCTGTCCGACCCCCCGCACGCGGCGAGCAGCGGCATCCCGCCCGCCACCGCTGCGGTGGCGACCGCCGTGGAGGCGAGGAAACTTCTCCGGCTCGGTCCGGAGGAGGCGGAGGCGGCGTTCGGCGTCATTGCGTCAACCCTTCATGGCGCACCAGGACACCCGGCGGAGGGCCGTCGGCTGTGGTGTCTCGAGTGGAACTGGCTGAGCCGAAGCGATACTCCGACGCGTGACGAGGCATGCACACCAGCAGGTGGCGGACTTCACAGTCGAAGCGCTTCGATGTTGCTGCGAGGTTAAGTGAAGGCCCAGGGGTGCACAAGGGGCGATTACAAGATTCCTCCGGGCTGTGCGCGATCGCGACCGGACGCATATGTCGCTTGGAATGGCGCCGATGGGTCGGAGTTGTTGCATCGAGGTGTCTTGACACCCGCCCCCACGTCGAATGAGCATCGAAGCGCTTCGAAAGGGCCTTGCCGCTCCATTGCAAAGGGAATCCCACGTGACCGCACCCACGCCGCCCGTGCCGCCGTTCCGCGATCCGCGCCTGCCGTTCGCGAACCGCGTCGACGACCTCCTGTCGCGGCTCACGCTGGAGGAGAAGACCGCGTTCCTGCACCAGTTCGCGCCCGCCGTCGAACGGCTGGGCGTCGCCGCCTTCCGCACCGGCCAGGAGGCCCTGCACGGCGTGGCGTGGATGGGCCCGGCGACGGTGTTCCCGCAGGCGGTCGGCCTCGGCGCCACCTGGAACCCGGAGCTGGTGCGGCGCGTCGGCGACGCGGTGTCCAAGGAGGTCCGGGCGATGCGCGCCAAGGACGAGCGCGTCGGCCTCAACGTCTGGGCGCCGGTCGTCAACCTGCTGCGCCACCCGCTGTGGGGCCGCAACGAGGAGGGCTACTCGGAGGACCCCAAGCTCACCTCGGCGATCGCCACCGCCTACACGCACGGCCTGCGCGGCGACCACCCCACCTACTGGCGCACCGCGCCCGTGCTGAAGCACTGGCTCGCCCACAACAACGAGACGGACCGGGCCACGACGTCGAGCTCGGTGCGCCCGCGCGTGCTGCACGAGTACGACCTGCGGGCCTTCCGCGAGACCGTCGAGGCGGGCGCGGTGGCCGGCGTGATGCCGGCGTACAACCTGGTCAACGGCCGGCCCAACCACGTCTCCCCGTATCTGCGCGAGCACCTGCGGGCCTGGACCGAGGAGGATCTGCTGGTCTGCTCGGACGCGGGCGCGCCGAGCAACCTGGTCGACTCCGAGCACTACTACGACACCCACGAGGAGGCCACCGCCGCCTCCCTCGTCGCAGGGGTCGACAGCTTCACCGACCACGGCACGGACTCCGCGCAGATGATCGGGCGCCTGCGCGGCGCCCTGGAGCGCGGCCTGCTGACGGAGGCCGACGTCGACACGGCCGTCCGCCGCCAGCTCTCGGTCCGCTTCCGGCTCGGCGAGTTCGACCCGGAGTACGACCCGCACGACGCGACCAGCGAGTTCGACACCCCGGCGCACCGCGCCCTCGCGCAGGAGGCCGCCGAGCAGGCGATCGTGCTGCTGAAGAACGACGGCGTGCTGCCGCTCGCCCCCGACACCCGGATCGCGGTGGTCGGGCTGCTCGCCGACGAGTGCAAGCTCGACTGGTACAGCGGCACGCTCCTGCACCGCTCGACCCCGCTGGAGGGCCTGTACGAGCGGTTCGGCGCGGAGCGGGTGGAGTTCGCCGAGGGCGTGGACCGGGTCCGGCTGAGGACCTCGGCGGGCGCGTTCCTGCACGTGCCGGCGGCCGAGGACGCCGACGACGCGGTGCGCGGCGCCGAGGGCGCGCTCGACCCGGCGCTGCTCGCGGGCCGCACCGACCTGCCCGCGCTCACCACCGACGCGACCGGCACCGAACTGGCCCTGGCCGACTGGGGCGAGGGCGTCCTCACCCTGCGCGCGCCCGACGGCCGCTACCTCTCGGTCGCCGACGACGGCTACGTCCGCGCCTCCGCCGACCAGCCGGGCGGCTGGGTCGTCCAGGAGACGTTCAGCCTGGAACCGCACGGGAACGGGCACCTCCTGAAGCATCTGGGGACGGGTCGCCATGTCTGTGTCTCCGCCGACGGCCTGAAGGTTGCCGACGAAGATCCCGAGGTCTTCGAACTGGTCGTCACCGAGCGGGGCGAGGAGGCGGTGGCGCGTGCCGCCGCGGCGGCCGACGTGGTCGTGGTGGTCGCGGGCAACGACCCGCACATCAACGGCCGCGAGACCGAGGACCGCACGACCCTGCGCCTGCCCGGGCAGCAGGAGCGGCTGCTGCGGGCGGCAAGGGCGGCGAACCCGGCCACCGTGCTCGCGCTGGTCTCCGCCTACCCGTACGCCGTCGACCCGTCCGATCTCCCCGCCGTACTGTGGACCGCGCACGGCGGCCAGGCGGCCGGCACCGCCCTGGCCCGCGTGCTGGCCGGCGACGTCTCCCCCGCCGGCCGCCTCCCGCAGACCTGGTACGCCGACGACGCCGACCTGCCCGGCCTCCTCGACTACGACGTGATCGGCAGCCGCCAGACGTACCTCTACTTCGAGGGCACGCCCCTGTTCCCCTTCGGACACGGCCTGTCGTACGCGTCCTTCTCCTACGGCGACCTGACGGCCAGCGTCGAGGACGGGGCGGTGCGTGTCGCCTTCTCCGTCACCAACACCGGTGAGGTCACGGCCGACGAGGTCGCCCAGCTGTACACGAGGGCCGTCGCCCCGTCCGTGCCGCGTCCGCGCCGCGAGCTGCTGGACCACCGCCGCGTCACCCTCGCCCCTGGCGCGACGGCCGAGTTGAGCTTCGACGTCCCGCTGTCCGCCTTCGCGTTCTGGGATGTCGCCCAGGACCGGTGGCGCGTGGAGCCCGGGGCCTACGAGCTGCTGGCCGGAGCGTCCAGCGAGGACGTCCGGCTGCGGACGACCGTCACGCTCGACGGCGAGCCGGCCGGGCCGCGCCCGGTCCTGGCGCACGGTCTGGCCGCGGCCGGCTTCGACGAGCAGCGCGGCATCGACATCGTGGACCGGACGAAGGTGTCGGGCGACGCGGTGACGCCGGCGGACGCGGCTTCCGGCGAACTGGTCTACGGCGCCTGCGACTTCGGGCGCGGCATCTCCGGGGTGACGGTGGAGGTGGCGGGCGAGGGCACGGTCGAGCTGTCCCTCGACGGCGGCCCGGCGCTCGCGGTGCTGTCGACGGCCGCACCGACATCAGGCCCGTACGACTACGTCTCCCTCGGCGCGTCCGTCGCCGCCGCGGGCGTCCACGACGTGCACCTCAGGCTGCGCGGCCCGCTGCGGCTCGCGCACGTCGGCTTCTCCGGTTGAGGGTCCGGAGCAGGCCGGCGTAGAGAAGGGGCCCGGCACCGGAAGGCATCGGTGCCGGGCCTCTTCGCAGAGCCTATATGAAAATGGTTCCCATAAGCTAGAGGGTGATTCCGGCCAGGACCATCACGCGCTCGTAGGTGTAGTCCTCCATCGCGAACCGCACGCCCTCGCGGCCCACGCCGGACTGCTTGACGCCGCCGTAGGGCATCTGGTCGGCGCGGTAGGACGGCACGTCGCCGATGACGACGCCGCCGACCTCCAGGGCGCGGTGGGCGCGGAAGGCGGTCTGAAGGTCGTGGGTGAACACGCCTGCCTGGAGGCCGTACTTGGAGTCGTTGACGGCGGCGAAGGCCGCGGCCTCGCCGTTCACCTTCTGCACGGTGAGGACCGGCCCGAAGACCTCCTCGCAGGAGAGCGTCACGTCGGCCGGGACCTCGGCCAGGACGGTCGGCGCGTAGGAGGCGCCGTCGCGCTTGCCGCCGGTGAGCAGCCGGGCACCGGCGTCCACGGCCTCCTGGACCCAGGCCTCGACGCGCTTGGCGGCGTCCTCGCTGACCAGCGGGCCGACGTCGGTGGCGTCGTCGCTCGGGTCGCCGGTGACCTGGGCCTCGACGGCGGCGACGATGCGCGGCAGCAGCCGGTCGTACACCGAGGCGTCGGCGATGACCCGCTGGACGGAGATGCAGGACTGGCCGCCCTGGTAGTTGGAGAAGGTGGCGATGCGGTTCGCCGCCCGGTCCAGGTCCTCGTCGCTCGCCCAGTCGGCGAGGACGACGGCCGCGCCGTTGCCGCCCAGCTCCAGGGTGCAGTGCTTGCGCGGCACCGAGTCCATGATCGCGTAACCGACCTTCTCGGAGCCGGTGAACGAGATGACGGGCAGGCGCTCGTCCTGCACGAGGGCGGGCATCTTGTCGTTGGCGACCGGCAGGATGCTCCAGGAGCCCTCGGGCAGCTCGGTCTCGGCGAGCAGGTCGCCGATGATCAGGCCGGACAGCGGGGTCGCCGGGGCCGGCTTCAGGATGATCGGGGCGCCGGCGGCGATGGCCGGTGCGACCTTGTGGGCGCAGAGGTTCAGCGGGAAGTTGAAGGGCGCGATGCCGAGCACGACGCCCTTCGGGAAGCGGCGGGTGAGGGCGAGCCGGCCCTGGCCGCCGAGGTCCGTGTCGAGCCGCTGGGCCTCGCCGCCGTTGAACCGCCGGGCCTCCTCGGCCGCGAACCGGAACACCGAGACGGCCCGGCCGACCTCGCCCCGCGCCCACTTCATGGGCTTGCCGTTCTCGGCGGAGATCAGCCGCGCGATCTCCTCGGTGCGCTCGGCGAGGCGCTTGCTGACGTGGTCGAGGGCGGCGGCGCGCACGTGCGCCGGAGTCGCGGCGAACTCGTCCCGCACGGCGTACGCGGCGGCCACGGCCTCCTCGACCTGCGCGTCCGTCGGCACGCTGACCTGGCCGACGAGCCGCCCGTCCCACGGGGAGGTGACGTCGAAGGTGTCCTCGCCGGTGGCCTGGCGGCCGGCGAGCCAGAAGGCGTGGGTGGAAGTCATGTGTGTTCCGGCCCTTCGGCGTTGGGGGTGATCCTGTGCTGCGGGACCAACGGTAGGCGCGGGGTGGCCGAAGGGTGCTTGTCCGGGGTGTAGCAGTGGCGGCCGGGGGCACTACGTTTTGGCTAGTCGGTGTTGGTCGCCTTCAGGGCCAGCCAGAGCTCCATCCGCGCGTCCGGGTCGTCCAGGGAGCGGCCGAGGATCTCCTCGACGCGGCGCATGCGGTAGCGCAGGGTGTGGCGGTGGACGCCGAGGTCGGCCGCCGCCGCGTCCCACTGGCCGTGCTTGGACAGCCAGGCGCGCAGGGAGGCGACGAGGTCGCCGCGGCCCGTGGCGTCGTGCTCGTACAGCGGCCGCAGCATGCCGTCGGCGAACGCCCGGACCGCGTCGTCCGCCAGCAGCGGCAGGACCGAACCGGCCGCCATCTGCTCGTGCTCGACGAGGATCCGCCCGCGCCGCCGCGCCACCGACAGCGCCTGCTCGGCCTGCTTGTACGCGGCGGAGGCGGCGATCGGCCCGGCGGGCGCCGACAGGCCCACGACCAGTTCGCCCTCCTCGCCGCCCGGCGCCTTCTCGCGCGCCCCGGCCCGGGCCGTCTCCAGGGCGGCCGCGTACTCCCCGCAGGCCGCCGCCGCGGCACCGCCGTCCGCGGCCAGCACCACCAGCCGCTCCCCCTCCGGCACGACGAGGACGGCCTCGCCGGCCCGGGCCGCGGCGGACTCCATGACGTCGGCCAGCGCCGCGAGGGGGTCGCCGCCCGTGTCGGCCGCGGCGAGCGCGGCGGCCGAGGGCCGGTCCGCGGCCCGGGCGGGCGCCCCGGCCTCGGCACGGGCCAGGGCGGCCGACGCCGACACCGGCACCCGCTCCGCGACCAGCATCCGGAACGGCGCGTCCAGCAGCCCGCCGTACAGATCCCCGGCGACGGCCCGCGCGTGGTCCGGCTCCCCGGCCAGGAGCATGCGCAGCACCGCCGTGCCGACGCGCTGCTCGGCCGCCTGGAGGGACCGGGAGCGTTCCGTGGTCAGGGTCAGCAGCGCGATCGCGGAGTGGACGGCGTAGCGCTCGGCCGTGCCGAGGGCGGCGGCGGTCCCGACGGCGAGGGCCGCCCGGGGGCGCCGGCCGGTGCCGATGGTGTGCAGCTCGACCCGGTCCTCGTTGTCCGGCCCGCCGACCACCGACGAGGCGGGTGCGGGCCGCTCCCGCAGCCGCTGGACGTCGCCGGTGAGCCGCGCGGCCCGCCGCCCGGCCCACTCCGGTGCCGCGGCGACGACGGCGCCCGAGGCGTCGTACAGCGCCGCCCAGCCGTCGACCTGCGAGGCGAGCGCGGCCAGCAGCCCTTCCGGACCGCCGGTCTGGGCCTGCCGGGTCAGCTCGCGCTGGGCGGCGAACCCGGCCGTGACGGCCCGGTACTGGTCGGCGGCGATCGCGGCGGAGACGGCCTTGCTGATGGCGAGGAACGGGGTCCGGCGCGGCACCTCCAGCAGCGGCAGGCCCTCCTCCTCGGCCGCGTCGACGAGCGCCTTGGGGATCTCCTCGTAGTTGACGCCGACGGCGAAGCCGAGCCCGACCACTCCGGCCGCGACCAGCCGCCGCACGTAGCGGCGCATGGCCTCCGGGTCCTCGGCGTCCAGCTTGAGGGCGGTGATCAGCAGCAGTTCCCCGCCCTCCATGTAGGGCACGGGGTCGGCGAGCTCGCTGACGTGCGCCCAGCGGACCGGCACGTCGAGGCGGTCTTCGCCCGCCCGCACGGTCAGTTTCAGCGCGGAGTGGTGGACGAGCGAGGCGAGCGTCGGGGGCATGAGGCCTTCTGCGTCAGGGCTGTGTGATCTTTGTGGTCTTTTGGCCGCCGCGTATGAACGACCTGTGACGATTCTGCCTCACCGTACGGTCCCCGCGTACCCGCACCGGCGGGAAGCCGTCAGCCCCGGAGATCCACCAGCAGCGGCGGCGCGTGCTCGCCCTTCACATCGGTCAGCGACAGCACCGCGTGCCCCGCCGGTACGCCGTGCGCCAGCTCGGAGGCGGACCAGCGCTCCCGCTCGACCTGCCGTACGGTCACCGCCCGCGCGGTCGGGGCCTTGCCGGTGATCACCCGCCGCACCGCGTGCAGCGCCTTGCCCGCCGGGGTCTCGGCGATGATCTGCCGGTCGGTGACGTCCCGGGCCTCGGTCCACTCCTTGCCCCACACCTCGGCGAAATCCTGCCCGTCCCAGGGCGTGACCCCCGACAGCGCCATCCGGCACCCGGTGGCCCCGAGCAGCGGCCCGCGCAGGGGCCGGGCGACGTCGTCCAGGGTGCGCAGGGTCAGCACGACGCCGGCGTTGCCGGACCGCAGCCGCTGGATGCCGCGCACGGACTCGGGCGTCACCACACCGGTCGCGTCGTCGAGCACCAGGCAGGCGAACAGCGACCGGTCCTCCCGTACGGCGACACTCGCCGTGAACTGGGCGAGCACCAGCCGCGCCAGCATCCGGGAGGCGTCGGCGTGCCCGCGCTCGGGCAGGTCGATGCGCACCCGGACGGGGTGGTCGAGGGCCTTGAGCGTGAACGGCCGCGACTGCCCGGAGGTGTCGAAGAACCCGGCGAACGCGGGCCGGTCGAGCAGCGCCACGCGGTCGGCGAGCACCCCGCCGACATCGCCGGGCTGCCCCATCTGCCGCTCCCGGGCGTCGAGTTCCCGCAGCAGCGAGTCCTGCCCGGCGTCCTGCAGCCCCTGCCGCAGCGTGGCGAACGGCCCCGGCGCACCGTCCAGCAGCTGGCGCAGCTCCGGTACGGAGGGGAAACGCCCGTGCACGGCCCGGAACGGCCCGAGCAGCTGCGCGAGGACGGTGGTGGACCGCCGGCTGTCACTGCCCGGATGCGGGTCGGCGAGATCCCCGACCAGCGCCTCGGCGAGCACGGCCGCGGCCTCGTCCGGGTCGGCGGTCCCCCCGTACAGGTCGAGGTCGTACTCGGACTCCTGGTTCCCGATCCGTACGACGACGTCGTACGCGTCGGCCGGACCGAGCCCCGCCCCGGCCGCCCCGACCACGACCACGGCGGCCCGCCCGGCGAGAGCGTGCAGACACAGCGACTCGGCGAGCGGCCGGACGACGGTACCGGTCTTACCGGAGCCGGCGGGGCCGACGGCCACGAGCGAGGTGCCGAGCAGGTCGGGGCCGAGGGCCAGCCCCGCCCCGCGGTAGGCGTAGGGGTTGCGGGCGTCGTCCACGGTGGTCCCGAGCCGCACCTGTCCGGTGACCAGGTCGTGCCGGGCGAGCCGGGCGGGCAGATCGCGCTCCCCGGAGGGGTGGAGGCAGGCGGCGGCGCCGTCCTTGAGCACGGCACCGCTGAAGGTGGCCAGGCTGTGCCGTCCGGTGCGCACGCCCTGCCAGGCGCGCAGGATCCGGGCGTGGTCGACGTCCCGCATGAGCCCGGCGCGGGCCTCGGCGGCGAGCCGCTCGGCGGCGTCGACGGCCCCGGCCGCACGGAGTTCGTTCCACTGGGCCGGGTCCTCCTGGGGCGCCGGATGCGCCGTCTGCGGCTCGGGCCGGCGGAAGCGGGGGACGACGAAGCGGCGCCACACCTCGCCCCAGCGGCCGAGCCGCGCAACGCCGACCATGATCGCCAGGGCGACGAGCAGCTCGTACCCCCGGTACACCAGGAACGTGCCGGTCTCGCCGAGATCGCTGTCGGCGCCGCGCCAGGCGTCGGGAACGATCAGGTCGAACGGCACCCACCACCAGTTGCCGAGGTACCCGTTCTGGAGCAGCGACCAGATCAGCCAGCCTACGAGGAAGGCGATCAGCGCCCCGCTCAGCAGCTGCCGGGTGGGGACCTGCTCGGGCTCCTCCGCGGGCCGCGGCCGGTGCCCGAACCGCCACACGCCCGGCGCCGCGTCGGGGCGTGGCGCGCGCAGCCAGGCGAGGAAGGCCGACCCGTCCGGCGGCGGCGTCGCCGGTGCCTGGGGCGGCCGGGGAGGCATCGCGGGCACCTCCGGCGGCCCCGCCGGACGCGGCACGGGATGCGCGTGCGTACCCCGGGCCTCCTGCGTCCCGTCGCTGTCCATCGCCCTTGCCCCCTGACCAGCCGCTCCGTCCACCATCAGCGAGCCAATCTAACGCCCTCCCCTGGGGAGTTCACCGCTTACACGGCCGGGTCGTGGGCACCGGTCCCGGAGAGTGCCATGTCCACCCCGGACAACGCGCCCCGCCGACAACGCCCACATGGAGCATGCCCACCCCCCTCACCCCGCCCTAGCCTGCGAGAAAAGAAGCCACGTGTCCGTGTCTCCCCATCCGCACCACCCCAGGAGCCTCGCATGACCGCACTTCCGCAGGAGCGTCGCGTCGTCACCGCCATCCCCGGACCGAAGTCGCAGGAGCTTCAGGCCCGCCGCACCGCCGCGGTCGCGCAGGGTGTGGGCTCCGTGCTGCCCGTGTTCACGGCACGCGCGGGCGGCGGGATCATCGAGGACGTCGACGGGAACCGGCTCATCGACTTCGGGTCGGGCATCGCCGTGACGTCCGTCGGCGCCTCCGCCGAGGCCGTCGTACGGCGGGCGACCGCGCAGCTCGCCGACTTCACCCACACCTGCTTCATGGTCACGCCCTACGAGGGGTACGTCGAGGTCGCCGAGGCGCTCGCCGAGCTGACCCCGGGTGACCACGCCAAGAAGAGCGCCCTGTTCAACTCGGGCGCCGAGGCCGTCGAGAACGCCGTCAAGATCGCCCGTGCGTACACCAAGCGCCAGGCGGTCGTCGTCTTCGACCACGGCTACCACGGCCGGACCAACCTGACGATGGCGCTGACCTCGAAGAACATGCCGTACAAGCATGGCTTCGGGCCGTTCGCGCCCGAGGTGTACCGGGTGCCGGTCGCCTACGGCTACCGCTGGCCGACCGGTCCGGAGAACGCCGGCCCCGAGGCCGCCGCGCAGGCCATCGACCAGATCAGCAAGCAGGTCGGCGCCGAGAACGTGGCCGCGATCATCATCGAGCCGGTGCTCGGCGAGGGCGGCTTCATCGAGCCGGCCAAGGGCTTCCTGCCGGCGATCCGGAAGTTCGCCTCCGACCACGGCATCGTGTTCGTCGCCGACGAGATCCAGTCGGGCTTCTGCCGCACGGGCCAGTGGTTCGCGTGTGAGGACGAGGGGATCGTCCCGGACCTGATCACGACGGCGAAGGGCATCGCCGGCGGGCTGCCGCTCGCCGCCGTCACCGGTCGCGCCGAGATCATGGACGCCGCGCACGCCGGCGGCCTGGGCGGCACCTACGGCGGCAACCCGGTCGCCTGCGCCGGTGCGCTCGGCTCGATCGAGACGATGAAGGAGCTCGACCTCAACGCCCGGGCGAAGACCATCGAGGCCGTGATGAAGGCGCGCCTGTCCGCCATGCAGGAGAAGTTCGACATCATCGGCGATGTCCGCGGACGCGGCGCGATGATCGCCATCGAGCTGGTCAAGGACCGCGCCACCAAGGAGCCGAATCCGGAGGCGACCGCCGCACTTGCCAAGGCCTGTCACGCCGAGGGGCTGCTGGTCCTGACCTGTGGCACCTACGGCAACGTGCTCCGCTTCCTGCCGCCGCTGGTGATCGGCGAGGACCTGCTGAACGAGGGCCTCGACATCATCGAGCAGGCGTTCTCCCACATCTGAGCCGGTCCCGTTCCGCTACCGGGGCGGCGAGCGGCAGAGCGTGTGAAGAAGGTGTGCGAGGTGGATGACAGCGGGCCCTGCGGCCTGTCCTCCGCCGAGCCCCTGTCGTAGGTTCTACCCAGATGAGAGATACACCCCGCCCACAGGGGACTGTGGGTGACATCAGGCCGGGGCCTCCCCAGCTTCGACCTGGTCGTGCCCTCGCGCACACAACCGGAGCCTGAGGCTCTGGATCTCCTCACCGATCGGACAGTCGCCCGCCCCAAACCCCCCGGGGCGGCGACGTTCCGGTCCGGACGGCCGCCCCGGAACCACCCCCCCTGTTCCGGGGCGGCCGACCTCCCTCTACGCCCCCTTCCTGAGCAGCTCGGTCAGTGCCGAGATGCTGTGCTCCCCGGTCGTCGTCATGGGCCGCGCCCGCGAGGAAGAGGTTCACCGAACTCGCGGCGTCGTTGTAGTCACCGCTGTCGATCTCCGCGGCGTAGACCGGCAGCAGCCCTTTGATCATGTCCAGCCACTTGCCGGCGAACCGCACCATCGAGTCGGCCGGCAGTCCGCGCGCCTGGAGGGCGGCGGCGCCCTGGAAGAACCCGACGAGCGCGGGCAGCAGCATCGCGCCCACCGCCATCTCGTACAGCGCGGCGAGATCGGGCTCGTCCCCGAGATGGACGGTGTCGCCTCCCAGCACCCGCCGGCGAGCAGGCGGGCGCCGGCCGGGGAGCCGCTGTTCAGGGTGACGAGGGCCCGGCCCCGTAACGCCCCGGCGGCCGGTTCCAGTGCCGCGCGGGTGTCCTCGAAGGTGGTCAGGCAGATGACGACCAGCCCGCTCGCCGCGACCGCGTCCGCGACCGACCCGGCGTGCACGGCTCCTTCTCCACCAGCGGCGCGGCCCGGCCCGGGGTGCGGTTCCAGACGATTGTCGGGTGTCCCGCCGCCAGGAACGCCGTTTTGTTCGTGTGGAGGGCCGGATGAATTCGGTCATTCCCTCAATGCCGCGTTGGCGCCGCTCGGGGAATGGGGCGAGGAGAATCTGGAGCGGATCGAGGCCATTCCGTGAGTCGGCGTCAGGACGGTTTTCCGGCGGGTGGTGCCGGTTCCGGGCGGTGGATGCCGCGGGGGCGGTAGCCCAGGACGTCGGCGAGGCCCAGTACGTCCGCGAGCAGCCAGATGATGGCGAGCCACATCTCCGTGCCCTGGAGGCCGGGTTCGCGGCCCGGGCCGGTGCCGTCGGGGGTGGGGCCGAAGGCGAAGCCCCGGCCCGGGTGCCAGCGGCCCAGGGCGGCGGTGAGCTGGGTCGCCGCCCAGGCTCGGGTCTCTTCGAAACGGTGGGTGGTCTGCCGGGCGCAGAGCCACAGGGGGTGGATCACGTCCAGGACGTTGCAGGCGTTCTCGCGGCCCGGGGCGAAGTGGCGGGGGTCGCGCGCGTGGTCCAGGACCGTGTCGATCACGCGCTCCGCGTACGGCACGGGCAGGGCGAACTGGGCGAAGGAACCCCGGGTGAGCCGGTAGTAGCCGTTGACCATCTGAAGGCGTCCGCCCTCGGGGGTGGGTGAGCCCCACATGCCGGTCCAGGGGTCGGCGTGGGTGTGCAGCCAGCCGAACAGCGCCTCCAGCGCCCCGGGCGCGGCCGCTTCGACGCCGAGGCGCAGGTTCCAGTGCGCGGCGGTGGCCCAGGAGTCGACCCAGGCCCCGGCGTGCCAGGCGCGGTCGCGCCAGGGCAGTGCGGCCAGGTGCCGGACCAGCCGGTCGGCTGTCGTGGTCCGCACCGTGTGGACCGGGTGGGCGAAGGAACTCCCGAGCAGGTCCAGCGCGTAGCCCACGCACAGCACGTGATAGGCCGCGGCACCGTCGTCGTCCGGGAGCCCGGCGGGGCCGGGGAGCGGCGGGGCCGCGCCGTACTCCGGGACGAGACCGGTGGCCGGGTCCTGGAGGCCGCGCAGTCGTGCCACGTGTGCGGCGGCGGGCAGGCCGGGCGGTACGTCCCCGAGCAGGAGGTCGGCGATCTCGACGGCGTCGCAGTGGGCCCGCACGGTCGGCCGGGCGCCGGACCGGTCGACGTAGCGGCCGGTGTCGGGGCACCGGCAGCGGTCGAGCAGGTCGGGTGCCTGCGCCCGGGCGGTCTCGGCGAACGCGGCGAGCTGCGCGGCGAGGGCCGGGGCGCCGGCGAGGGTCGGGGCGCCAGCGGGGGACGGTGCCGGGGCGCCGGTCTGGGACGGTGCCGGTGCGCGCGGGGCGTGGCGGAGCGGGGCGGCCGGTGGCTGGTCCGGGTGGTCGCACGGGCCGCCATGGCCCTGGCCGAGCGCGGGGGCGGGGCGCTGGGGTCCACCGGTCGGTGCAGCCCGGTCACCAGGCGGGGGCCCACCGGCCGGTGCGGCCCCGTCACCAGGCCCCGAGGCCCCACCGCCCTCCGACGCCACGCCGCCCCCCGTCCCCTCCGGCTCACGACGCTCCCGCTCAAGCCCCTCCGCGTCGCCCCGGCCCGGGGCGCCCGGCTCCCGGCGGTCCCGGATGTGCCGTGCCGGATTCCCCGCTGCCACCGTCCAGGCCGGCAGGTCCTTCGTCACCACCGCGCCCGCCCCGATGACGCAGTGGTCCCCGATGGTGACGCCGTCGACGACGACCACGTGGGAGCCGATCCACACGTCGTCGCCCACCGTGATCCCGCGGCTGGTGACCGGCTGTTGATGGACCGGCAGGTCGGGTGCGAAGCCGTGGTTGAAGCCGAGGAGCGAGGTGTGGGCGCCGATACGCACCCCGTTCCCCAGGGTGACGGTGCCGCGCACCACCGTGAAGGGGTTGATCGTGCAGTCGGCGCCGGTGCGTATGACGCCGGTGACGTAGGCGTGGGCCGCGATGTAGGAGCGGTCGCCCAGGTGCAGGACGTCCGGGTGCACGGCGGCCGTCTCCGCGACGAAGCAGTCCGCACCGAGCCGCACCGAACCCGGCGTCGCCAGCAGCCGCTTCTGGCGCTGCTGCTGTGCCGCCCGCTGCCCGTCCGACGCCTGCTCGGCGAAGAGCCACGGGCAGTGGTCGAAGAGGCTGTCGTCGTTCGCCGGGTGGTTCACGTGTTCCTCCGCAGGGGGCCGCGAGTGGGCGTCTGTGCTCGTGCCAAGCTGTGCCCCATGCCGATCCCCGCGAACCAGGAGCGCACCACGTCCCCCGCGCGGGGCGGGAGAACACGCCCCGGCACCCTGGCCCTCCTGCTCGGCCTTCCCGTCCTGCTCTTCGCCCTGATCACCTGGCAGGTCGTCGCCGACGGCCCGCTCGTCGGGCTGGACGAGCGCGTCAGCCGCGGCCTCGTCGACCCGGACCGCGCTTCCGAACTCCTCGCCGACCTGGGCAACGTCCAGGTCGCGGTCCCGGTCCTGGCCGTCGCCCTCGGGTACGTCGCCGTACGGACCCGCCGTACGGACCGCTGGTGGCTGCCGGTCGCCGCCGCTGCTCTCCTCATGGCCCTGGTGCCGGCGCTGGTCGTCCCGCTCAAGGAACTCACGGACCGCCCGGGCACCCCGGCCGTCCCGCCCGGCACCGGCTACTACCCCTCCGGCCACACCGCCACGGCCGCCGTCGCCTACGGCTGCGCGACCCTGCTCCTGCTCCCGCTGCTGCGCACGCCCCTCGCCCGCCGCGCCCTGGTCGCCGTCTGCGCCGTCCTGGTCCTCGGCGTCGGCTACGGCCTGGTCCGCCGTGGCTACCACTGGCCGCTGGACGTGGTGGCCAGTTGGTGTCTGTGCGCGGTGCTGCTGTCGTCGCTGTGGCTGTTCCTCCGGCGGACGCGACCGCCCCAGCAACCCCGGTAGGGCCTAATCGTCGGGCTCCGTGGCCAGCCCCGCCGCCGCCTCGTGCATCGCCAGTTCCAGCAGCGCCGGGTCCGTCAGCAGGCCCGAGCCGTCCGGGGGCACCAGCCAGCGGACGCCGCCGGGTGAGGAGCGGCCCGGGTACGGCACGACGATCCAGGTGCCGGCGCCCGCCGTGCGGATGCCCGTGCCGAGCCAGCGGGCCACGGTGCCCGGCGGCACGAAGAACCCCATGCGCGCGTCGCCGAAGTCGACGAGCACGGGGCCCGGCCGGTCAAGGACGCGGCTGAGCACGTCGAGCGTGGCGTAGCCGAGTTCACCGGGCAGGATGAGCACGTCCCAGGCGCTGCCGGCCGGCAGCAGCGCGACCCCGAGCGGGTTGCGCTCCCATTCCCAGCGGCAGGCCTCGGGGTCGGGTGCGACGGATGCGAGCCACTCGACCGCCGTCTTCGGACCGGTCATCGGGAAGACCCCTTCTCTCTCGTGAATCTCGTGAACCTCGCGGACGCGCGGCGCGTCCCGAGGGCGTCACGAGGGAGAAGAGGGTCTCCTCGCTGTCATTACGCGGGTTCCGGCTCCTCGTTGGAGTGAACCGGCTCACACCCCGCCGGTTCAGCTGTCGAAGCCGAGCCCCAGCCGGTCCATGGTCCGCAGCCACAGGTTGCGTCGGCCGCCGTGCGCGTCCGCCCTGGCCAGGGACCACTTGGTGAGCGCGATGCCCGTCCAGGCGAACGGCTCGGGCGGGAACGGCAGCGGCTTCTTGCGGACCATCTCCAGCTCGGTCCGCTCGGTGCGCTCCCCCGCCAGCAGGTCCAGCATCACCTCGGCGCCGAACCGGGTGGCGCCGACGCCGAGGCCGGTGTACCCGGCCGCGTAGGCCACCTTGCCCTGGTGGGCGGTGCCGAAGAACGCCGAGAAGCGGGAGCAGGTGTCGATCGCGCCGCCCCAGGCGTGGGTGAAGCGGACGCCCTCCAGCTGCGGGAAGCAGGTGAAGAAGTGCCCGGCGAGCTTGGCGTAGGTCTCGGGGCGGTCGTCGTACTCGGCGCGGACGCGCCCGCCGTAGGGGTAGACCGCGTCGTAGCCGCCCCAGAGGATCCGGTTGTCGGCGGACAGGCGGAAGTAGTGGAACTGGTTGGCGCTGTCGCCGAGGCCCTGGCGGTTCTTCCAGCCGATCGACGCCAGCCGGTCGGCGGTGAGCGGCTCGGTCATGAGGGCGTAGTCGTAGACCGGGACGGTGTAGGAGCGGACGCGTCTGACCAGGTTCGGGAAGATGTTGGTGCCGAGGGCGACCTGTCGGGCGCGGACCCGGCCGTAGGGGGTGCGGACGGCCATACCGGGGCCGTACGGCTTCAGCGTGAGCGCGGGGGTGTGCTCGTAGACGCGGACTCCCAGCTTCACGCACGCCTGCTTCAGGCCCCAGGCCAGTTTCGCCGGGTGCAGCATCGCCACGCCCCTGCGGTCCCACAGGCCCGCCTGGAAGGTCGGTGAGTTCACCTGTTCCCGTACGGCTTCGGTGTCCAGGTACTCGACACCGTCGGCGAGGCCCCGGCGGGACGTCTCCTCGTACCAGTCGCGCAGTTCCCACGCCTGGTACGGCTCGGTGGCGACGTCGATCTCGCCGGTGCGTTCGAAGTCGCAGTCGATGGAGTGCCGGGCGACCGCCGCCTCGATCTCGTCGAGGTTGCGGGTGCCCAGCTCCTGGAGCGTGTGGATCTCGTCCGGCCAGCGGGCGAGGCCGTTGGGCAGGCCGTGGGTGAGGGAGGCGGCGCAGAATCCGCCGTTGCGGCCCGAGGCGGCCCAGCCCACCTCGCGGCCCTCCACCAGCACCACGTCCCGCCGCGGGTCGCGTTCCTTGGCGACCAGCGCCGTCCACAGTCCGCTGTAGCCGCCGCCGACGACCAGCAGATCGCAGGTCTCGGAGGTGGTGAGGGCGGGTTCGGGACGGGGCCGGCCGGGGTCGTCCAGCCAGTACGGGACCGGCTGGGCGTCGGAGAGCGAACGAATCCATTTGTACCGCTGATTCATGGCGCTCGGGGCCATGATTTCAACTCCCTACGGTTATGCCTTTTGTCTGTTGCGGCGATGACCGACAGCCATGGAGGCCAGCACGAACAGTACGGCGACGACGAACATGGCCGTGCCGATGACATTGATCTGAACGGGCGTTCCGCGCTGCGCCGAGCCCCAGACGAACATGGGGAAGGTGAGGGTCGAGCCGGCGTTGAAATTGGTGATGATGAAGTCGTCGAAGGAGAGGGCGAAGGCGAGCAGCGCGCCGGCCGCTATTCCGGGGGCGGCTATCGGCAGGGTGACCCGGACGAAGGTCTGGAACGGCCCGGCGTACAGGTCCCGCGCCGCCTCCTCCAGTTTTGGGTCCATCGACATCACGCGTGCTTTGACGGCCGTGACCACGAAACTCAGGCAGAACATGATGTGCGCGATGAGGATCGTCCAGAAGCCGAGCTGCGCGCCCATGTTGAGGAACAGGGTGAGCAGCGAGGCGGCCATGACGACCTCGGGCATCGCCATCGGCAGGAAGATCAGCGAGTTCACGGCGCCGCGGGCGCGGAACCGGTAGCGGACCAGGGCGAAGGCGATCAGCGTGCCGAGGAGGGTGGCGCCGAGGGTCGCCCAGAACGCGATCTGGAGGCTGACCGACAGCGAGCCGCACAGGTCGGAGACGCCGCACGGGTCCTTCCATGCGTCCAGGGAGAACTGCTGCCATTCATAGTTGAAGCGCCCCTTCGGTTTGTTGAAGGAGAACACCGTCACGATGATGTTCGGCAGCAGCAGATAGGCGAGCGTCAGCAGTCCCGCGATGACGACGAGGTTTCTCTTGAGCCAGTTGACGAAGGGCATCAGACCAGATCCTCCGTCCCGGACCTGCGGATGTAGAGGGTGACCATGAGGAGAATGGCCGCCATGAGAATGAAGGAGAGTGCCGCGGCGGTCGGATAGTCGAGCACTCTGAGGAATTGCGTCTGGATGACGTTTCCGACCATGCGGGTGTCGGTGGAGCCGAGCAGGTCGGCGTTGACGTAGTCGCCGGCCGCCGGGATGAAGGTCAGCAGCGTGCCGGAGACGACACCCGGCATGGAGAGCGGGAAGGTGACCTTGCGGAAGGTCGTCCAGGGCCGTGCGTACAGGTCGCCGGCGGCCTCGTGAAGCCGGCCGTCGATGCGCTCCAGCGAGGTGTAGAGCGGCAGGATCATGAACGGCAGGAAGTTGTAGGTCAGGCCGCAGATGACCGCCAGCGGGGTGGCCAGCACGCGGTCGCCGGCGGTCAGGCCCAGCCAGCTGGTCACGTCCAGGACGTGCAGCGTGTTGAGCGCGCCGACGAGCGGGCCGCCGTCCGCGAGGATCGTCTTCCAGGCCAGGGTGCGGATCAGGAAGCTGGTGAAGAACGGCGCGATCACCAGGATCATGATCAGGTTCCGCCAGCGGCCCGCCCGGAAGGCGATCAGATAGGCGAGCGGGTAGCCCAGCAGCAGGCAGAGGATGGTCGCCGTGCCCGCGTAGAGCACCGAGCGGACGAACTGCGGCCAGTACGCGGACAGCGCGTCCCAGTACGTGGCGAAGTGCCAGGTGACCTTGTAGCCCTCCTCCAGGGAGCCCGTCTGCACGGACGTGGAGGCCTGGTAGACCATCGGCAGCGCGAAGAAGACCAGCAGCCAGAGGATGCCCGGGAGCAGCAGCCAATACGGCGTCCAGCGGCCCCGGCGCTTCGGGGGCTTCGGCCCGGGTGCTTCCGGTGCGAGCGGCGGTGGCGCCTCGGTGAGTGTCGACATCAGGCCGCCTCTTCCACTCCGGCATCCGCGTCCTGCGTGGCGTCCAGGCCGAAGGTGTGGGCCGGGTTCCAGTGCAGGACGACCTCGGCGCCGGGCACCAGGCGCGGGTCGCGGTCGAGGTTCTGGGCGTAGACCTCGAAGTCGGCGCAGACCGGGCTGTCGACGACGTACTGCGTGGAGACGCCGATGAAGCTGGAGTCCGCGATCCGGCCCGTGATGCGGTTACGGCCCTCCGGTATCTCGCCGGCGTCGTCGGCATGGGTGAGGGAGATCTTCTCCGGGCGGACGCCGACCAGCACCTTGCCGCCGGTCGTCGTGGGCGCCCCGCACCGCGCCTCGGGCAGGAGGAGCTTGCCGCCGCCCGCCTTCAGCACGATGTCGTCGCCGCTCTTGGAGTCGACCTCGGCCTCGATGAAGTTGGAGGTGCCGAGGAAGTTCGCGACGAACGTGGTGCGCGGGTTCTCGTAGAGGTCGGCCGGTGTGCCGAGCTGCTCGACGCGGCCCGCGTTCATCACGGCGACCGTGTCGGCCATGGTCATGGCCTCCTCCTGGTCGTGCGTGACGTGGATGAAGGTGATGCCGACCTCGGTCTGGATGCGCTTGAGCTCCAGCTGCATCTGGCGGCGCAGCTTCAGGTCGAGGGCGCCGAGCGGCTCGTCGAGCAGGAGCACCTTGGGGTGGTTGATCAGCGCGCGGGCCACGGCGACGCGCTGCTGCTGGCCACCCGACAGCTGGTGCGGCTTCTTGCGGGCCTGCTCGCCGAGCTGGACCAGGTCGAGCATCTCCTCGACCTGCTTCTTCACCGACTTCCATCCGCGCCGGCGCAGGCCGAAGGCGACGTTCTCGAAGATGTCGAGGTGCGGGAAGAGCGCGTACGACTGGAAGACCGTGTTCACCGGCCGCTTGTACGGCGGGAGGGCGGTCACGTCCTGGTCGCCCAGGAAGACGGTGCCGGAGGAAGGTTCCTCCAGGCCGGCGATCATGCGCAGGGTGGTGGTCTTGCCGCAGCCGGAGGCGCCGAGCAGGGCGAAGAAGGAGCCCTGCGGCACGGTCAGGTCGAGCGGGTGGACGGCGGTGAAGGCGCCGTAGGTCTTGGATATGCCCGTGAGGCGGACGTCGCCGGTGGGGTCCGTCTGGTTCGTCATGGTGGTCACGCCCCCGTCAGCTTCGCGAACTTCGCTTCGAACTCGGTCTCTTCCTTCGAGCTCAGCGAGCGGAAGGCGTGCGACTTGGCGGCCATGGCCTTGTCGGGGATGATCAGCGGGTTGTTCGCCGCGTCCTCGTCGATCTTCTCCAGCTCGGCCTTCACGCCGTCGACGGGGCACACGTAGTTGATGTACGCGGCGAGTTCGGCGGCCGGCTTCGGCTCGTAGTAGAAGTCGATGAGCCGCTCGGCGTTCGTCTTGTGCCGGGCCTTGTTGGGGATCAGCAGGTTGTCGGTCGACGTCATGTAGCCGCTGTCCGGGATGAGGAAGTCGATGTCGGGGCTGTCCGCCTTGAGCTGGACGACGTCCCCGGCCCAGGCGACGCAGGCCGCGAAGTCGCCGCTGGTCAGGTCGGAGGTGTAGTCGTTGCCGGTGAAGCGGCGGATCTGGCCCTTGTCGACGGCCTTCTGGAGGCGGGCGACGGCCGCGTCGTAGTCGTCGGCGGTGAACTTCGCCGGGTCCTTGCCCATGTCGAGCAGGGTCATCCCGATGCTGTCGCGCATCTCCGACAGGAAACCGACCCGCCCCTTGAGCCTGGGGTTGTCGAGCAGGTCGGATATCGACTTCACCTCGACGCCGTCGAGCGCCTTCTTGTTGTAGGCGATGACGGTGGATATGCCCTGCCAGACGTACGAGTAGGCGCGGCCCGGGTCCCAGTCGGGGCTGCGGAACTGGGCCGACAGATTGGCGTAGGCGTGCGGCAGGTTGGCCGGGTCGAGCTTCTGCACCCAGCCCAGGCGGATCAGGCGGCCGGCCAGCCAGTCGGTGAGGACGATCAGGTCGCGGCCGGTGTCCTGGCCAGCGGCGAGCTGCGGCTTGATCTTGCCGAAGAACTCGTTGTTGTCGTTGATGTCCTCGGTGTACTTGACCTTGACGCCGGTGCGTCGGGTGAACTGCTCCAGCGTCGGGTGGTGCTTGCCGCTGTCGTCGACGTCCATGTACTCGGTCCAGTTGGAGAAGGTGACGGTCTTCTCCTTCGCCGAGAGGTCGTCCGCGGAGACCCCGCCCCGCGTCTTGCCGGCCGCGGGGATGCCGCAGGCGCTCAGCGTCCCGAGTCCGCCGGCCGCGAGCGCACCGCCCGCGGAGGCGCGCAGCAGGGACCGCCGGGTGAGCGCGGCCCTGCCGTTCCTGAAGCTGCGCCGCACGGCGGCCACTTGGGCCGGGGACAGGCGGTCGGGCTCGTACTGCTCCATGCGCGTGGTTGCCCTTTCGGAGGGTGGGCGGCCGTTGGTCAGGCGGCCTGCGTACGACTATCGGTCCCCGAAGACGGTGCGGTGCCAGTCCTTGGCGGCCACCGCGGTGTTGTCGAACATGACGTGCTTGATCTGGGTGTACTCCTCGAACGAGTACGCGGACATGTCCTTGCCGTAGCCGGACGATTTGTAGCCGCCGTGCGGCATCTCGCTGATGATCGGGATGTGGTCGTTGACCCACACGCAGCCGGCCTTGATCTCGCGTGTGGCCCGGTTGGCCCGGTACACGTCCCGGCTCCAGGCGGAGGCGGCGAGGCCGTAGGGGGTGTCGTTGGCGAGTGCGATGCCCTCGTCGTCGGTGTCGAACGGCAGCACGACCAGGACCGGGCCGAAGATCTCGGACTGGACGATCTCGCTGTCCTGCGGGGCGCCGGCGATGAGCGTGGGCCGGTAGTAGGCGCCCTTGGCGAGCTCCCCCTCGGGTACGACACCGCCGGTCACCACGCGCGCGTAGGCCCGCGCCCGGTCCACGAAACCGGCGACCCGGTCGCGGTGGACGTGCGAGATCAGCGGGCCGAGGTCGGTGCCGGGGGCGAAGGGGTCGCCGAGCCGGACGGTCTCCATGAGGGCGGCGGTCCGTGCCACGAAGGCGTCGTACAGCGGCCGCTGCACGTACGCGCGCGTGGCGGCCGTGCAGTCCTGCCCGGTGTTGATGAGCGCGCCCGCCACCGCGCCGTGGGCGGCGGCCTCCAGGTCGGCGTCGTCGAAGACCACGAAGGGCGCCTTGCCGCCCAGCTCCAGATGGAGGCGCTTGACGGTGGCGGTGGCGACCTCGGCGACGCGCCTGCCGACGGCGGTGGAGCCGGTGAAGGAGGTCATGGCCACGTCCGGGTGGCCGACGAGGTGCTCACCGGCCTCCCTGCCGGTGCCGGTGACGATGTTGACGACGCCGTCCGGGATCCCGGCGTCCGAGGCCGCCTGGGCGAAGAGCAGCGAGGTCAGCGGGGTGAGCTCGGCGGGCTTCAGGACGATGGTGTTGCCCGCGGCGATCGCCGGGAGGATCTTCCAGGCGGCCATCTGGAGGGGGTAGTTCCAAGGCGCGATCGACCCGACGACCCCGATGGGCTCGCGCCGGACGTACGAGGTGTGGTCGCCGGAGTACTCACCGGCGGACTGCCCCTGGAGGTGCCGGGCGGCACCGGCGAAGAAGGCGGTGTTGTCGATCGTCCCCGGGACGTCGAACTCCCGGCTCAGCTTCAGCGGCTTGCCGCACTGGAGCGACTCGGCGCGGGCGAGGTCCTCGGCGCGGTCGGCGAGGACCGCGGCGAACCGGTGCAGGGCGTCGGACCGCTCGCCGGGAGTGGCTCCCGCCCAGTCCGGGAAGGCCGCGCGGGCGGCGGCGACGGCCCGGTCGACGTCGGCCGCGCCCGCCAGCTCGTAACGGAGGACCTCCGCACCCGACGCCGGGTCGACGACCGCGTGCGTACGGCCCGAGGTGCCGCTGGTCAGACGGCCCGCGATGTACTGCGCGCCCTCCTCGAAGCGCGCCTCGGCCGGGAATCGGTCCGGGGTGGCGGTGCCCGGGTTGTGCATGTCGCTCTCCTCCGTGTCCCCGCGAGGGGGGCCGGCGTGGCTCAGGCTCGATTTGAGTGCCGATCCTGACAGAGGGATGGCACTCCAACAAGGGATTCCGTTGTTGATTTTTGGTTACGCGACGGAATCTGTCGACCAGGTGGCGAGTCCGCCGGGAAAAGGCAGGACGCTGTGTCAGTGGTGCGTGCCAGACTCGCGGGCATGGAGGAGATCACGGGGGCGCCCGCTTCCCGGGACGCCCTGGTCAGGGCGGTCCGCGCGGGGGCGAGGATCAAGTATCTGCACTTCTGGGGGCACCGCCCGCGGCCGGACGGCCGGATCGGGGCGAGCTGTCTGAGCCAGTGGTGGCCGGCGCCGTTCACGGTGGACGGCGTGGCGTACGCGACGGCCGAGCACTGGATGATGGCGGCCAAGGCCCGGCTCTTCGAGGACGCGGCGGCGGAGCGTGCCGTGCTGGCCGCGGCGCATCCGGCCGAGGCGAAGAAGGCCGGGCGGCTGGTGCGCGGTTTCGACGAGGCGATATGGGAGCGGGAGCGGTTCCGGATCGTCGTGGAGGGATCCGTCCACAAGTTCGGAGCCCACCCCACGCTGCGGGCGTACTTGCTGGGCACGGGTGATCGGGTGCTGGTCGAGGCGAGTCCCGTGGACCGCGTGTGGGGCATCGGGCTGGCCGCGGACGACGCGGCTGCCTCGGATCCGGAGCGGTGGCGGGGGCCGAATCTGCTGGGGTTCGCGCTGATGGCGGCGCGGGAGCGGCTGCGCACGGCATGAGCGGAGGGGCCGGCCCCGGGACCGGCCCCCCTGTGCGGCGTCGTTCAGGAAGCCGCGCCGAGTCCGCCCATGACGCTGGCGAAGAGCAGGAAGCCCAGCAGCGGCAGGATCACGGTGGCGATGATGCCGCAGACCAGGCCGGCGGTCGCCGCGCCCTTGTTGGTGGCCTCACCGCGGGTGGCCCTGCCGCGGCCGATGGCGCCGAAGATGATCGCGAGGATGCCGAGGATCACGCCGAAGAACCACAGCAGGAAGGTCACGCTGCACACCACGCCGATGATGCCCAGCACCAGTCCCGTGGTTCCCATGCCGTTGTTCGGCTGGGCCGGCATCCCGTAGCCGGGGGCCTGCGGGTAGCCCGCGGGCGGTGCGGCCGGGTAGCCGGGGCCGCCCTGGGGGTAGCCGTAGCCCGGGCCGGACTGCTGCGGGTAGCCGTAGCCGGGGGCCGGCTGCTGCGGGGGCTGGGACGGCGGACCGAACCCACCGGGCGCGGGATTGGTGTTGGACATGGACGATCTCCCCTCCGTTGTCAGACCAGGGAATCGTAGTGGCCGAGTCCGCCGTGGCGTACGGCTGTTTCAGCGGAGGGACGGGGCGGTGGCCGCGGGGGCGTGGGCGCCGTAGTACGGGTCGTCGTAGGGCTCGTCGCTGTTGATGGCGGCCGTGATGCCAACGGCGATCAGGACGATCACGGCGATGCCGAGGATGATCCCGATGATGCCCATGATCAGACCCGCCTGGGCCTGGCCGTGGTTGGTGGCCACGCCGGCCTCGGCCCGCTTGCGGCCCTTGATGCCGAAGACGACGGCGAGGATGCCGGTGACCAGGGAGACCACGCCGTACAGGCAGAACAGGGTGCAGGAGACGATGCCGAGCACCATCGCCGCTATGCCCATGCCGTTCTGGGGGGTCGGCGGCATGCCGGGCCAGCCGTAGCCGGCGCCGGCCTGGGGGTAACCGGCCCCGGCCTGGGGGTAACCGGCCCCGGCCTGGGGGTAACCGGGGTAGCCGTAGCCGCCGGGGGCGACGGGCGGGGGCGGGACCGCCCCGGCGCCGGTGTGGTCGAACTGCGGCGTGCCGGTGGGCGGGGTGAAGCCCGCGCTCGGCATCGAGGTGACCGTGGCCTGGTCGTGCACGGAGGGCGGCCCCTGCGTGGGCTGTTGGTCCTTGTCGAGCGACGGCTTGTTCTCCGGGGGCGCCCACGGGTCGTGGCCGCCGCCTGAGCCGGGCTGCGTCGGGTCCGTCATCTGTGCATCCCCCCTGGGTCGATCGTCCCGCCATGCTACGGGGCGCTTCGGTGCGTGCCACAGTGCGGGTGCGTGGGGGCGCTGGTCGCGTGGTTCCCCGCGCCCCTGGGGGCGCTGCACCACCGCCTAGGATGAAGCCCGAGTCACCGATCAGCCGATCACCCGCGCCCCGCCCGCCACGCGCCGGCCCAGGGCGCCGTTCCGGGGAGGAACCTTGACCCAGCATCTCGTCGACGCCCGCGCCCCGCGCGACCTCACGGCGTTCATCGCGGAACTGCCCAAGGCCGAACTGCATGTGCACCACGTGGGCTCCGCCTCCCCCCGGATCGTGTCCGAGCTGGCCGCCCGGCACCCCGACTCCAAGGTCCCGACCGACCCCGGGGCCCTGGTCGACTACTTCACGTTCACCGACTTCGCGCACTTCATCGAGGTGTACCTGTCGGTCGTCGACCTGATCCGCACCCCGGAGGACGTCCGGTTGCTGACCTACGAGGTGGCCCGGGACCTGGCCCGGCAGCAGGTGCGGTACGCCGAGCTGACCATCACGCCGTTCTCCTCCACCCGCCGCGGCATCGACGAGCGGGCCTTCATGGACGCGATCGAGGACGCCCGCAAGGCCGCCGAGGCCGAGTTCGGGACCGTGCTGCGCTGGTGCTTCGACATCCCCGGCGAGGCGGGCCTCGAAGCCGCCGAGGAGACCACCCGGCTCGCCACGGACGACCGGCTGCGCCCGGAGGGCCTGGTCTCCTTCGGGCTCGGCGGGCCGGAGGTCGGCGTGCCGCGACCGCAGTTCAAGCCGTACTTCGACCGGGCCATCGCGGCCGGGCTGCACTCCGTACCGCACGCCGGTGAGACCACCGGCCCGGAGACGGTGTGGGACGCCCTGACGCATCTGCGGGCCGAGCGCATCGGGCACGGCACCAGCTCCGCGCGGGACCCGAAGCTGCTCGCGCACCTCGCCGAGCACCGGATCCCGCTGGAGGTGTGCCCGACCTCCAACATCGCCACGCGCGCGGTCAGCACCCTCGACGAGCACCCGGTCAAGGAGTTCGTGAAGGCCGGGGTCGTCGTCACGATCAACTCCGACGACCCGCCCATGTTCGGCACGGACCTCGACAACGAGTACGCGGTCGCCGCCCGGCTCCTCGACCTCGACGAGCGGGGCCTGGCCGACCTGGCGAAGAACGCCGTCGACGCGTCCTTCCTGGACGCGGCGGGCAAGGCCCGGATCAAGGGCGAGATCGACACGTACACCGCGGGGTGGCTCGACCGGTGACGTCCACGCCACAGCAGCCCGGGCGGCCCGTGACCGCCGTGGCCCACCGGGGCGACCCCTACCGGGTCCGCGAGAACACCGTCGCCTCGCTGCGCTCCGCGCTCGGCCGGGGCGCGGACGCGGTGGAGATCGACGTACGGCTCACCCGGGACGGCGTGCCGGTGCTGCTGCACGACGCGACGCTCAAGCGGCTCTGGGAGCACGAGCGGCCGGTGCTCGCGCTGTCCTTCGATGAGGTGCGTGGGCTGACCGGCGGCGGGGTGCCGACCCTGGCGGAGGCCCTGGCCGCGACCGACGGGCACCGGGTGATGGTCGACCTGCCCGGCTCGCCCGACGTGCGGGCGGTGCGCCGGGTCATGGACGCCGTACGGGAGGCCGGGGCGGCGGACCGCGCCTATTACTGCGCGGGCGCCGACGCCATGCTCGCCGTGCGCGCGGCGGATCCGGACGCCGAGATCGCGCTCACCTGGACGACCCTGGCGCCGCCGCGGCCCGTGCTGCTGGAGGCGATCCGCCCGCGCTGGCTCAACTACCGGTTCTCGCTGGTGGACCGCCCCCTCGCCGACCGCGTCCACCGCGACGGCTACCTGCTGTCCGTGTGGACCCCCGACACCCGCCGCTCCATGCGACGGCTCCTGGCCGCGGGGGTGGACTCCATCACGACCAACCGCGTCGACATGCTGTGCGCTACACGCGCGAGCGCTGCGGCACCGTCGCCGGATCGGCCGGGGTCGCGCGTGTGACGTACTGCGGCACCGGCGCGCTGTCCGTGCCGGTGTCGCGGACGAGGCCGTAGCGGACGGCGCCCTGGTCGGGCCCCTCGTTGATGTCCTTGTCCACGGCCTGCCAGCTCGACGGGAAGACGGTCAGGCCGTAGTCGCAGCCCCGTTCGTTCTGGGTGAGGGTGACGGTGCCGTCGACGTAGAAGTACTCGTTCTGCCACATCTGCTGGGTGCCGGGCGGCAGCACCGCGTATCCGATGTCGGGGCCGCCCATGCCGGTGGCGTAGCCGTTCGAGGCGCCGGGCAGCGGGTCGTCCATGCGGCGCCAGCCGCCGGACGCGACGTGGAACAGCTTGCCCTTCAGGCCGGTCCAGGTGGGCATGACCAGTGCGCCGGGCCGGGAGTGCGGCGAGATCTGCCAGCGGACCAGGACATAGCCCTGGCCGCTCAGCGTCACGCTGTCGCCACGGTGCTGCATGACGGCCCTCGGTCCGCCGGTGCTGGTGAGGCCGGACTCGGGGCGGCGCGGCAGGGCGGCGGGCCGGGCGTTCGGATCGGGGGCGCGGTCGACGGCGTCGACGACCGTGCCGTAGAGGTCGGCCTTCTGCGTCGGCGACGGGGAGGGCGTGGGGGCGGGCGCGGCGGACGGCGGCGGTTGCGGGGCGGCCGTCGCCGTGGGGGTGACCGCGGCCCGGGGCGGTGGGGCGTCGGGTGGCTGGGTGACGACGTAGGTGCCGCCCGCCACGATCGTCGCGCCCGCCGTCATCGCGACGGCCGGTTTGGTGAGCGCGCCCAGCAGCTTGGCGGACCAGCCGGCCGATGTGGCGGCCACGGCCGTCTTGCCGCCGAAGGCGAGCGACAGCGTGAATCCGACGGGCAGCGGGACGAGCGCGATGCCGACCAGGAGGCGTTCGGCCGGTACGACGGACTCGCGGGTGTCGCCGCAGTAGCCGCAGCCGCGGATGTGCCGGGCGAGCCGCTTGCGCCACACCGAGTCGGGCCTGCCGTTCCAGCGGCCGGTCAGCTCGCGCAGGTCGGGGCAGGCGCCGTCCAGGGCGCGGACGATGCCGCGCGAGGTCTCCAGGCGCTCCTTCATCCGCTGGACGCGCACGGCGGCGTGCTGCCGGGTGATGCCGACGGCGGCGGCCAGCTCGCGCCGGGTCAGTTCGCCCGCGACCTCCAGCCACCACAGGGACAGCAGCTGCCGGTCCTCGTCGTCCAGCCACCGCGCGGCCTCGGCGACCTCGCGCCGCTGGCCCTCCAGCTGGAGCCGCAGCACGGTCAGTTCGGCGAAGTCGGAGGCGGCCGTCTCCTCCAGCCGGTCCGGGGTCCGCCGCCGGGCCCGGTCCCGGATCTGCCGCATGGCGATCGCCACCAGCCAGGACCGGAAGCTGTCCGGGTCGCGCAGCGAGCCGAGGTTGCCGACCGCGCGCAGCATGGTCTCCTGGACGACGTCGTCGACGTCGGCGTGGCCGTTCAGGGCCCGGCCCACGATGTTGTAGACCAGCGGCAGCCAGCCCGCGACCAGCTCGTCCAGCGCCTGCCGGTCGCCGGACTGCGCCGCCGTGATGGTGGCGCGCCAGTGCTGACTGTCCACGGTGGCCTCTCGACGCCTGGGTTCACTGATGTTCCGCACGCACCCTCTCAGCCGGTCCCGGGTTCCTCGCTATGTCGGGGATCACAAGGTGGAGACGGCGTGAAGGGACGGCGATAACACTTTTTGCGCGTCGGCAACACTTGTTGCACGTCAGCAACGCTTTTCTTGCGCGCCGGCGCCCTGTGGGCCTCCTCAGACGCGGCTCGGCCGGTCCCCGCTCAGCGCCTGTCCCAGCTCGCCCCGCCGCCGTATGCCCAGCTTCTTGTACGCGCTGGTCAGATGGGTCTCGACGGTGCGCCTGGCGAGGTGCAGCAGACCGGCGATCTCGGCGTTCGTCCGGCCGCCGGCGGCCAGCTGGGCGATGCGCAGCTCGCTGCCGGTGAGGGCGCCGGAGCCGGTGCGGGCGGTGCCGGTGCGACGGGCGCCGCCCTCGCGCAGGGCGTCCTCGGCGAGCGTCCGCAGCCGCACCGCGCCCAGGCGTTCGGCGCGTTCGGCGGCGGTGCGCAGGCAGTCCCGGGCCCGGGCGCGCTCCCCGGCGGCGGTCAGCTGCCGGCCCTGCGCGAGGAGCGCGGCCACCAGCTCCGGCTCCGTGGCGGGCGGCGCGTCCGTGAGGAGCCGTACGGCCTCCTCCGCCAGCTCCAGGCCGCGGCGGCCGCCGGTGACCGTGGCGAGCACCCGCAGGGCGCGGCCCACCGTGCGGGGCGTGCCCCACACCCGGGCCAGGCGCAGCTCCTCCTCGGCCAGCGCGAGCGCCTCCTGGGGGCTGCCGAGGGCCAGCCGGCATTCCGCGGCGGCGGACCGCCACGGCGTGACGACCGGGCTGACCACGTCGCGGGCCGTCTGGCGGCGGCCGCACTCCAGGAAGTCGTGCAGGGCCCCGGCCGGGTCGCCCGCGGCGGCGCGCTGCACGCCCCGCGCGTACAGGAACCGGTTCAGCTCCCAGTTGTCGGGCGCCGCCCCCAGGTCGAAGCCGTCCGCCAGGCGCCGGGCCTCGGCGGGGCGCCCGGTCTCCACGAGGGCGATCAGGGTGGTGGCGTGCACGTTGGAGGGCCCGTCGGCGGGCGCGGGGGGTTCGGCCGGCAGCAGCGTGAACTCGCCGCGCGCGGCGGCGATGTCGGCCCGCGTGTTGAGCAGCGCGGCGTGCATCGGGTGCAGCAGGTCGGGGCGCTGGCCGGCCAGGCCGCGCTCCACGAGGCGGTCGGCCTCGTCGAGTTCGTCGGCCCACTGGGCGACCGCGGCGGCCGTGCCCAGCAGGAAGGGCTCGGTCAGCGGGTGGGCCGGTTCGGCGAGCAGCGCGCGCACCTGCCGCATCGCGTCGTGTGCCGAGGTCAGGGCGGCGGTGGCCGCGTACCGCACGAGCAGCGCCCGGGGCGCCGGGCCGACGAGTTCCGGTGAGCGCTCGGCGGTCTCGCACAGGCAGCGGTACACGTCCCGGCGGACCGTCTGGTCCTGGTCGGACAGCAGGGCGGAGGCGGTCCGCAGGGCCGCGCTCAGGTCGGGGTGGCCGGCGAGCTGCCCGTCCACCGTGCGCAGCACCTCGACGGCGGCCCGGGCCCGGCCGCGTCCGGCCAGCGCGGTGCCGAGGGCGACGGCCGCGCGCACCCGGTCCTGGGGGGTGCCGTGCAGCCGCAGCGCCTCGGTGAGCCGGGGGATCCCGGCCGAGGAGTCCCGGCCCGCGCACTCCAGGGAGCCCAGTTCGGTCAGGACCCGCTGGCGCTGGTCATCGGGCAGCGGCTCGTCCAGGGCCCGGCGCAGGAACGCGACGGCGTCGTCGCAGCGGCCGTCGCGCAGGGCGAGGGAGGCGGCGTCCCGCAGCACGGCCGGGGTCCAGGCGGCGCCCACGGGGCCGGAGAGCAGCAGATGCCGGGCCACGGTCCGGGTGGGGGCGCCGCGGTGCAGCAGCGCCTCGGCGGCGGACCGGTGCACCGCGCGCCGCCGGGCGGCGGGGACGCCGGTGAGTACGGCGTCGCGCAGCAGCGGGTGGGCGAAGCGGGGGCGGCCGTCCGGGCCGGGGCGGAGCAGTCCGAGCCCGGTCATCGCGGTGAGCCAGCCCGCCACCCGGGCCGGGTCGGCACCGGCGAGCTCGGCCGGCAGGCCGGCCGGGTCCGCGCCGGGGTCGGCGCCGCCCGGCGCGGATCCCTGCTGGTCCCAGGCCTCTTCGAGGGCGGCGAGCACCCGTGCCACCTCCGTCGTGCCGGGCCCGGCGCTGTCCAGCCACCACCGCACGGCGGCCGGATACGACGCCTGGTAGAGCGCGGCCGAGGTCTCCGGCAGCTCCGGGTACGCGGCGAGGCCGTCGTGCTGCCCGGGCGCGCCCAGGTCGTCGAGGAGGGCCCGCAGCAGCAGCGGGCTGCCCGCGCCGGCCCGGACACAGCTGTCGACCCACGCCGCGGGGGCCTGCGGGTACTCGGCGCGGACCAGACCGGCGGCCGAGTCCGCGGTGAGCGGGGCGAGGGTGAGGGTGTCGACGAGGGCGGGCGGGAGGGTGTGGGCGAAGCCGGGGGCGGGCGGGTCGATGTCGTACTGGGTGCGTTCGGTGACGGCCAGCAGGACCGGCAGGGGTAATCGGTCCACGTGCCGTGCGGCCTCGACCAGCCAGCGGTACGAGGGGCCGTCGGCCAGGTGGACGTCGTCCACGGCGAGCAGCAGCGGGGACTGGTCGGCGTACGCGGGCAGGACCCGCCACGGCAGGGCTGCCTCGTCGCGTCCGCCGCCCGCCGGACCTGGCTGTTCCAGGCCGGGTAAGGGGCCGAGGAGTTGGCGCACTGTCGCGAAGGGCACGGCCGTGCAGCCCGGTGCGCAGCGCGCGCGCAGCACCCGCACGCCCTGGGCGGCGGCGGCCTCGGCCGCGGCCTCCAGGACGCTGGTCCGGCCGGTGCCGGTGGCGCCGCGCAGCAGGACGACGCCGCCCGTTCCGGACCGGGCGCGCGCGATGCCGGCCGCCAGCAGGGCGGCGGCTTCGCGGTGTTCGTCGGGCTGGTGACGCTGGGGCCGCTGGTGCTGCGGATCGGGCATCCTGCCTCCTTGCTCGGACGTGATGTCGTCCCCCGATTCGAGACGGCCGGTGGGCGGGGCCGGTGCTGTGACAACCGACACGCCGACGGGGTCCGGCGCCGGTGGAGCCGGGCGGGCCGTCACGTCTTGGTCGCCGCAGGATCGTTCGCGGTCCCGCCGGGGCCGGTCTCGTGGTGTGCTTGGGGGCCGATCTCGTGGTGCTGCTCGTGGTGCTCCACGATTGCGCCGGTCCCGCCCGTCCCAGAAATGTGAGGGGTGCACTTCCGCCACCCCTCCCACCGGGGTGGCGCGCACGTGGACTTGGGGGAAACGGTTGCTCAGCTCAGCGCGGACCACACGCCCCGGCACGGCCGGCTCCGCGGCTCGGATCCCCGTGGCGGTGCACGCCTCGGACCCGATCTCCCGCGAGGGAGCGGTCAGCCAGCTGCGCCGGTTCCCGGAGATCGACCTCCGGGAGGAGACCGAGTCCGGTCCCGGCACGGTGGCCCTGCTCATCGACGACGTCCTCGACGACACGGCGCTGGCCCGGCTGCGGCGGCTGGTGCGCGGCGAGGGAGCGCGGGCGGTGCTCGTCGTGGGCGCCCTGCGGGAGGCGGAGCTGCTCGATGTGATCGAGTGCGGGGTCGGTGCCATCGTGTGGCGGCGGGAGGCCACCGCGGGCCGGCTGGTGCAGGCCGTGCTCGCCGCCGCCCGCGGCGACGGTGACCTGCCCGCCGACCTGCTCGGCCGGCTCATCGACCAGGTGGGCACCCTGCACCGCGGCGCCGCCGGCCGCCCCGGCGTTCCGGCCTCGGGGATGACACCGCGTGAGGTGGACGTGCTGCGGCTGGTCGCCGAGGGGCTCGACACCGGTGAGATCGCCAGCAAGCTGTCCTACTCCGAACGCACCGTCAAGAACGTGATGCACGGGCTGACCACACGCCTGCACTTGCGCAACCGGGCGCACGCCGTGGCCCACGCCCTGCGGGAAGGCTACATCTGACCGAACAGGCACCCGAATTCGCCCCGGCGGGCAGCGGGTTCTGCCCCGCCGCCCGCCCCGGCGCCCCTGCGGGCACGGGCCGGACGGAGGGCAGGATCGGGTCCGGAGGGCAGGACCGGGTGCTGCGGCGGGTGACGCGCGGGGACGGGCACGGCAGGGCGGAAGCGGGAGCGCATCGGTGATCCACGAAGTGGACGAGGTCCTCAAGGGCCTCCTCAGCGGCGGCGCGCTGGCCGGCTCCGGCATCGACGTCGCCCTCGACGCCCCGACCCGCGACTGGGCCGCCCGCCGCAACGCGCCCACGATCAACGCCTACCTGTACGACATCCGGGAGGACGTCAACCGCCGCCAGCGGGGCCACGTCCCGGTCCACGACGACCGGGACGTCATCGTCAGGCGCCGTCAGCCGCCGCGCTGGTTCCGGCTGTCCTACCTGGTGACGGCCTGGACGAAACAGCCGCAGGACGAACACCGGCTGCTGTCCGCCGTGCTGGCCACGCTGATCCCGCGCGAGCTGCTGCCGCCCTCCGAACTGCCGGGGTCCCTCGCCGCGCTGGGCCTGACGATCCCGGTGTCGGTGGCGGGCATCCAGACCGAGTCGCGCTCCCTCGCGGAGATCTGGTCCGCGCTCGGCGGCGAGCTCAAGCCCTCCCTCGACCTCGTGATCACCGCGCCCTTCCCGGCCTACCCCGAATACGACGCCGGGCCGCCGGTCACCGAGGGCGCGGCGGTCCGCGTGCGGTCCCTGGACGGCACCCCGCCCGGGGCGGAGGAACGCGGCCACGGCCCCCGGCAGGTGGCGACGGCCCGGGAGGCCCGGGAGGCGGCGCGCCACGCCCGCGGACGGGGACGGAACCCGGCGACGTGACCACGCGGACCCCGGACCCCGAGGCGACGTCCCCGCCCCGGAGCGACGTGCCCCCGCAGACTCCGGACCCCGAGGCGACATCCCCGCCCCGGAGCGACGTGCCCCCGCAGACCCCCGGCCCCGAGACGATGTCCCCGCCCCGGGGCGGTCCGTCCGGGTCCGGCCCGGCCGACGCGCTCCTCGCCCGCCTCGCCGAGCTGCGGGACCGGGTCGCCCTGCTGGTCGGGCACCGCTCCGCCGACGACCCCACGGCCGGTGACCCGCTGCGCGGCCTGTACCTCTCTCAGGAGGCCGTACGGCATCTGCTGCGACCGGCCGAGCCGCTGCCGCTCGCCCGCCCGGTCCCCGGCGGGCCGCCCGGGGACCGGCTGGCCGGGCTCTCCGCGCGGCTGGGCCTGACCGAGCTCGACACCGCGCTGCTGCTCATCGCCCTCGCCCCCGACCTGGACCGCGGCTTCGAGCCGTTGTACGGCTATCTCAACGACGACGTGAGCAGGCGCCGGGCCACCGTCGCCCTCGCCCTCGACCTGTGCGGCGTCCCCGTCCACCTGGCCGGGGCGCGGGCCCGGCTGCACCCCACGGCCCCGCTGTCCGCGCTCGGCCTGCTCTGCGTGGAGGAACCCGAACGGCCCTTCCTCGGCCGCTCGTTGCGGGTGCCGGACCGGCTCGTGGCGCATCTGCTCGGCGACGACACCCCCGACGCGGCGCTCGCCGGGCACCTGCATCCGCTGCCCCCGCCGGACACCGTCCCCGGCGACGACGACGAGGAGTTCGCCCGCTTCGTCCACCGGCTGGCGGCCCGGCTCACCGCCGGACGGCCGTTCACCGGGTATCTCCGCGAGCGCCGCGAGGGCGACGGACTCCCCTGCGTCACCGCCGCCCTGCACGCCGCGGGCGTCGCGGCCGTGCGCTTCTCGGGCCCCGAGGACCGCGTCCCGGACCTGGTGCGCGAGGCCCGGCTGAGCGGGCGCGCGGTCGTGGTCACCGGGCTCCCGGACCACCCGGGGCCGCTCTTCCGGCAGTTGGCCGCGGCGGCCGACGTCCCCGTGCTGGTCACCGGGACGCGCGCCTACGACCCCCAGTGGTGCGAGCAGGACCCGCTCGTCCTGGACGCTCCCCCGCGGCGCGCGGGCGCGGTGCGCGCCTGGTCGGCCGCCCTGGGCGGGGAACCGGACTTCGACCTGGCGGCCGCCGTCGCCCCCTACCGCCTCGCCGGTGACCACCTCACCCGGGCCGCCCGCGCGGCGCGCGTCCTCGCCGAGTTCGAGGGGACCGCGCTCTCCCCCGCCCATCTGCGCCTCGCCGCCCGCCGGCAGTCCGCCTCGGGCCTGGAGCAGCACGCCCGCCGGATCCGGCCCGCCGTGGACTGGCGGGACCTCGTCCTGCCCGAGGGACCCCTGACCCAGCTGCGGGAACTCGCCCTGCGCGCCCGGCACCGCGACCGGGTGCTCGGCGACTGGCGGCTCAGCGCGGGCGGCGGCCGCGGGCGCGGGGTCCTCGCCCTGTTCGCGGGCGACTCCGGCACCGGCAAGACGCTCTCGGCGGAGGTGGTCGCGGCCGACCTCGGCCTCGACCTCTACGTGATCCAGCTGTCGTCCGTGGTCGACAAGTACGTCGGCGAGACCGAGAAGAACCTCGAACGCGTCTTCACCGAGGCCGACCGCACCGACGCGGTGCTCCTCTTCGACGAGGCCGACGCCGTCTTCGGCAAGCGGTCCGAGGTGAAGGACGCGCACGACCGGTACGCCAACCTGGAGAGCGCCTACCTGCTCCAGCGGCTGGAGTCCTTCGACGGCATCGCGCTGCTCACCACCAACCTGCGCGCCAACATCGACGAGGCGTTCACCCGGCGCCTGGACCTGGTCGTGGACTTCCCGTTCCCGGACGCCGGGCAGCGCCTCGCGCTGTGGCGGCACAGCCTGTCCCACGTGCCCGGCGCGGACGGCATCGCACTCGACGCGCTGGCCGCCGGCTTCGAGCTGGCGGGCGGCTCCATCCGCAGCGCCGTCGTGACCGCCGCGTACCTGGCCGCCGGCCGCGGGGACCGGGTCACCGCGGCCGACCTCCTGGAGGGGGCGCGCCGCGAGTACCGCAAGGCCGGCCGCCTGGTGCCGGGGGAAGGCACCTGGTAGCGGCCGGCCCGCGGCGCGGGGGCCTCAGCCCTCCGACGGGCGGACGATCAGCCATTCCTGGTCGTCCGTGTTGGAGCAGTCGAAGAGGGTGAGGTCGGCATCGTCGCCCCCGGTGCTGTAGCCGGAGACGTCCAGGCACTTGTTGTTGCTGGCGAAGTTGCGGATCCAGTAGGCGCCGCTGTCCTGCTTGTCGAGCCACCACAGCTGGTTGTCGCCGGTCGTGCCGTCGCAGGGGAACTCCGTGATCGGGGACGTCACGGCAGCCGCGCCCAGGTCCGGCAGGTCCATGCACAGCTGGTCCTTGGCATTGCGGATCTGGAAGAGCGCGCTGCCGCCCGGCCCCTTCTCCGGGTACTTCACCTCGAGGTTCCACAGCTGGTTGTCCTGCGCCGTCTCGTCGCAGGTGAACTGGCGTACGGGGCCGTCGGGCTGGCCCTCCTCATAGCCCGGCAGGTCCGCGCACTTGTCGGTGGTGGTGTTGCGCAGCAGGACGTTCTCCGCCGGCACCACGGGCTTCGGGGGCTTCTTGGTCTGCTCGGGGGCGCCGCCGCCCCCGCCGTCGCCCTGCCCGGCACCGGCCTCCGGCTCCGGCGGAGTCGGCGAGGGCGGTGGCGGGGCCGAGCTGAGGGCCGGAGTGGGGGTCGGGGAGGGGGCGAGTGTGCTGCCGGCCTCGACGGCCCCCGGGGTGGCCTTGCTGGTGACCGCGGGCCTGTAGGCGAGCCACAGCATGACGAAGGTGAGCGCGAGGGCGAAGAACACCCCGAAGAAGGTTGCCAGCCAGCGCGGCAGGAACCCGCGCTGGACGAACGTCCCCTCCACGGGCAGGGCCGCGGCACCGGACCGCTGCACGCTGAGCGTGTAGGGCCGCTGCTCCTTCGATCCGAACCAGATGATGTCCTTCGGCTTGAGCGTGGCCTTGACGAAGGCGGCCCGGCCCGGCTCGATCTGGACGTTGGCCGGGTGGAGGTCGTACGACAGCTCGTCGCCGTTGTCACTGCCGCTGAGGGAGGCGGTCAGCCGGGTGTTGCCGACGTTGTCGACCGCGAGCCGGGGCCGCCCCCGGAACCGCCCCTTGACCGTGGGCGGCACCAGTTCCGCCCGCACCTCCGTGAACGGGGTGATGGTCAGGTTCCCCTCGGGAACGGTCGTCGCCTCGGGGTGCTCGGTGGGCGTGATCCGTACCGCGTACGGGTTCGGCCCCGCGGTGGCGTCCGGCGTACGCGGGGGCGCGAACGTCAGCTCCACCGTGCCGGTCGTCCCGGGGTACAGGCGCAGGGACGCCGGCTCGACCGTCGTCCAGGGGGCGACGGGGCCGACCGGTTCGAAGCGGTACTCGTCGACGACGTCACCGGTGTTGCGCAAGCGCAGCCGGACGCGCGTCACGCCGCCCGGGTCGACGGTCGCGGAGGCGGGTTCCAGGGAGGTCCACAGGCTCACGCCGTCACGCTAGGGGCGGGCGCCGGGGCCGGGCAGGGCCGAAGGGGCAGTTCCGGGGGCAGGCGTGCCGTACGGGAGGGCGTACCGGCCCGGCGGGCTGCCCTTGGGGGCAGTGGAGTTGCCCTCGGCGCGGCACCGGAGGCCGTTCCGGGCGGCGCGCTGCGCGCCCGAGGGTGGGAAGCGTTCCTGACTCGTACCCCGAGGAGAGCAGAGCATGCCGTCCTACCTGTCGCCCGGCGTCTACGTCGAGGAGGTGGCCAGCGGCTCGCGCCCGATCGAGGGGGTGGGGACCTCGGTGGCGGCCTTCGTCGGACTCGCGCCGACCGGTCCGCTGAACGAGCCGACGCTGGTGACCAACTGGACGCAGTACGTGGCGGCCTTCGGTGAGTTCACCGACGGGTACTACCTCGCCCACTCCGTCTACGGCTTCTTCAACAACGGCGGTTCCGCCGCGTACGTCGTGCGGGTGGGCGGCTCCCCCGAGGGCGCCGCCGAGGCGGACCAGGGTCCCGCCGCCGTCACCGGCCGCTCGGACGCCCCGGCCGCGCTGCCCGCGGGCGAGCCCCGGCAGCTCGGCACGTTCAGCGTCACCGCCGTCGGCCAGGGTGATCTGAGCGTCGAGGTCGCCGACGCGGAGGGCGAGGGTCCCGCGGAGCGGTTCAGGCTGATCGTCAAGGACGGCGGGAAGCCCGTCGAGACGTTCGACGTGAGCGCCAAGAAGGGCGGCCGCAACTACGTCGTCACGCAGGTCAAGGAGCGTTCCAAGCTCATCGCCGTCGCCGAGGCCGCGCCGGCCGCGCAGCTGGCCCGCCCGGAGAACCAGACGGTGGCCCTGGCGGCCCCGCCGGCCGCTCCCGCCGGGAACCCGGACGCCTCGCACCCCGGCCCGGCCCAGTACCTCGGCGACTCCGCCGACCGCACCGGCTTCGGCGGTCTGGAGGCCGTCGACGAGATCTCCATGGTCGCGGTGCCCGACCTGATGGCCGCCTACCAGCGCGGCGCGATCGACCTGGAGGCCGTCAAGGCGGTCCAGCTCGGGCTGATCGCGCACTGCGAGCTGATGGGCGACCGGGTCGCCGTGATCGACCCGCCGCCGGGCATGAACGCCCGCCAGATCCGGGTCTGGCGCCAGGAGACGGCCGGCTACGACTCCAAGTACGCGGCCCTGTACTACCCCTGGATCAAGACCTTCGACCCGGCCACCGGCCAGGCCCGGCTGGTGCCGCCGAGCGGCCACGTCGCCGGCATCTGGGCCCGCAGCGACTCCGAGCGCGGTGTGCACAAGGCGCCCGCCAACGAGGTCGTGCGCGGCGCGGTGGACCTGGAGACCCAGATCACCCGCGGCGAGCAGGACCTGCTCAACCCGATCGGGGTCAACTGCATCCGCGCGTTCCCCGGCCGCGGCATCCGCGTCTGGGGCGCCCGCACCCTCTCCTCCGACCCGGCCTGGCGCTACCTCAACATCCGCCGGTACTTCAACTACCTGGAGGAGTCGATCCTGATCGGCACCCAGTGGGTGGTATTCGAGCCGAACGACCACAACCTGTGGGCCCGGATCCGCCGCAACATCTCGGCGTTCCTGGTCAACGAGTGGCGCGGCGGCGCGCTCTTCGGGCAGCGGCCCGAGGAGGCCTACTACGTCAAGTGCGACGAGGAGACCAACCCGCCCGAGTCGGTCGACCTCGGCCGGGTCGTGTGCGAGATCGGCATCGCGCCCGTCAAGCCCGCCGAGTTCGTGATCTTCCGGCTGGCCCAGTTCTCCAGCGGCAGCGGGGAGCTGGAGGAGTAGCCCGCCCGGCCCCCACCGCCGTACGTCCCTCACGACCTCCCTCACAAGGACAGCCAACTCATGAGTCTCCAGCCGGGTGACGCCCTCACCTCACACAACTTCGGCCTCCAGATCGACGGTGTGATGGTCGAGTACCTCGCCGAGGTCAGCGGCCTCACCCTCGAACAGGACGTCATCACCTACCAGCAGAACACCGCGCAGGGCAGGGCCGAGGTGGCGCTGCTGCCGGGCGTGCAGAAGAACGGGCAGTGCACCGTCGTGCGCGGCATGACCCAGTCGGCGTCGTTCACCCAGTGGATCAACGACTCCATCGCCGGGCGGATGGCCACGGCCCGCAAGAACGCCTCGATCATCATGATGGACTTCGAGGACAACCCGGTGAAGCGGTACAACCTGCGCAACGCCTGGTGCAGCAAGATCGACACGAGCACGGTGAAGGCCGGTGAGGCCGCCGCTCTCACGGAGACCGTCACCATCGTGTTCGAAGAACTGGTCATCGAGTAATGCGGCGTACGGCTGCGAAGGCCGGCGGCGCCGTCCTGCACTCCGGTGCGGACGCCGCCGCGGCCGTGCCGGAGGCGGGGGCGGAGGCCGGAGCGGACGCGGCGCCGCAGCAGGAGGCGCTGCGTACCGAGTTCCCCTTCCAGCTGCCGCGCGGCTACGTCGACGAGTCGGGCACCGTCCACCGGGACGGCGTGATGCGCCTGTCGACGGCGCGGGACGAACTCGTGCCGCTGCGCGACGTGCGGGTCCAGGAGAACCCGGCGTACCTGTCGGTCGTCCTGCTCGGGCGGGTCATCACCCGCCTGGGCACGCTGCCGATGGTGCACGACGGGATCGTGGAGAACATGTTCGCCTCCGATCTGGCGTTCCTCCAGGACTTCTACCGCCAGATCAACGCGGAGGGCCACACCCGCGCGGCCGTGGAGTGCCCGCACTGCGCGGAGCCCTTCGAAGTGGAACTCGGCGGGAGCCGCCTGGGGGAATCGTGACGTACGCGACCGACCGGCTGCACGAGGAGATCGCGTACGTCGCCTACCACTTCCACTGGAGCATGGACGAGATCCTGGACCTGGAACACCACGACCGCCGCCGCTTCACGGAGCAGATCGCGTCCCTGGTCACGCGCGCCGGGGCGGAGGGCTGAACGATGGGGTTCCTGGACCGGCTGCGGCGCCGGACTAACGAGGACGGGACGGCTACGGCGGCTACGGCAGTCTCGGCGGTTGCTGGCGCGGGGCCGGGTGTCGGCGATGTAGGAGCTGCGGGTGGGGCGGGGCCTGTGGTGACCGCTTCCTGGTCGAAGGTGCCGCCGATCCAGCGTGCCCTCGCGCCGGGGCAGCGGGCCGGGGTCGCGGACGCCGGGTTCGGCGGGCGGCTGCCGACGTGGCAGAACCCGTCCTTCACGTGTACGGCGTCCCACACGGTCCTGGACGGGCAGTCGAGCGCCCTGCTCGGCGACGCGCCGCGCCCGTCATCGGCCCGGCCGGTGTCCGGCCTCGAACGCCCCGTTGGCGCCTTGCCGTTGGCCGGCCCGGAGCCGGTACCGCAGCGGCCCCCGGCGGTACCGCTGCGGGCGATTCCGCCGAGGGGGCCGGGGGTGGACGGTACGACCTCTGCTTCTCCTGCGGTGGGAGTTGTGGGCAGAAGTTCGGTGGTGGGTGGTCTGCGGGGCGCCGGGAGGGGGGCTGTCGTACAGCGGGCGGCGAGTGGGGGGCGGGCGGCTTCGACGGGAGCTGCGTCGGCGTCGGCGTCGGGTGGGGCGCCAGGAGCGGGGCGGGGAGCGGCGTCGGTCGGGGCGCCGGGTGCGTCGCGGGGAGCGGCGCCGGGCACGCCGCCGGGAGTATCGCGGGGAGCGGCGTCGGGTACGTCGCCAGGAGCAGCCCGGACAGCGACGTCCGGCGCGCCCTCGGGCATGACGCCAGCAGCATCCCGGGCAACGGCGCCGGGCACGCCCTCGGGGGGCATGACGCCGGGAGCATCGCGGGGAGCAGCGTCGGGTACGCCGCCAAGAGCAGCCCGGGCAGCAACGTCGGGCACGCCCTCGGACATACCGCCAGCAGCATCCCGGGCAACGGCGCCCGGCATAACACCGGGAACATCGCGGGCAACGGCATCGGATACGTCGCCAGGAGCAGCCCGGACAGCGACGCCGGGCACACCCTCGGACATGCCGCCAGCAGCATCCCGGGCAACGGCGCCCGGCACGCCGCCAGAAGCTTCCCGGGAAGCACACTCGGGCGCGACACCGAGACCACCCCGGGCAACAGCGCAGGGCACGCCGCCCGCGACACCAGGAGCACCCCCGGCACCGGCGGCCATCGCCGCGCCCGTCGCTTCGTCGGCGGCGGGGCGTGTGGTGAGGCCCGTGGCCTCCCCGGGCCGTGCGGACGGCTCGGGGACCCGTGCGGGCTCCGCACCGGCTCGGACCGGCACGCCGTCGGCCACGCCCACGCGCCCGAATCCGCGGACGGACACGGGCGGCTCGGCTCCCGCGCGTGGGCCGGTGCCCCCGACGACCCCTGTCGCAGCAGCACAAGGACTCTCCTCGGCGTCACCACGTACCGCAGCCGTGGTGCCGTCGCCCCCGCCCACGCCCACGCCCACGCCCACGCGGGAAACGGCCTCACCGCCGCCCGTCTCAGGCCTCCGAGTGACCCCCGCGCCGGCGAACCCGTCGTCCCGGCCGGCGTCCCTGACCAAGGCTCGGGCCGCAGCCGGGGCGGTACAGCGGCGGACACTGCCTGCGACGCGCCGGGCCGCCAGGCCCGAGGGCCCGGTGGAGAACACGGGCGTCGAAGAAGCCGCCCCAGTGCAGCGGACCGCCCTCCCGCCCGCCGGCACTCCAACGACCGGCCCGATGCAGGGCTCCCAGAGCACGAAACCCGACGTCAGTGGCGCCGCAGTGCAGCGCATGGCGGCTCCGTCCCACGGCAACCCGGCGACCGACTCCACCAAGGGGCCCGAGCGCACCGACCCCGGCAACCTCGGCACCCCGGCGCATCCGGCAGCCCCCGTCCAGCGCGATGTGGGGCACCACCACGGCCAGGTCACCCCGGGCCGTGGCGACGTACCGCCCCCTACCCCCGGCCGAACCCCACCCGGCCCTACGGCGACCAGCCCGGCGAGCGACCCGACCGCCACCGGCGCGGGCCCGGCACCGGCCCGGACCAGGCCCGGCAACCCGACGAGCGGCCCGTCGACCCCGGGCAGGGCTGCGTCCGGAACGGCCGCCGACTCAGGCGCCCCCGACCCCGTCGTCCAGCGACGGCGCCCGGCCGACTCCGCCCTGTCTCAGCCCCCCGCCGGCCCCACACCAGCACGGCCCGACGGCGTACCTACGGCGATGCCCTCCCGCCCCACGCCACCGCCGGTCGACCGGAACCACACACCGGCAACCGGCACCGAGCCGACCCCTCGTACCCAGGGCATCCCCTCAACACCCGCCACCACCCCACCGCCGGTACAGCGGACAGCGCTCCCTCCCACCACCCCAGCGACCGCCCCCACGCACACCCCAGCACCCACCGCCCACAACTCCCCGGCGACCGGCCCCACCCCAAGCCTCACAGGCCAACCAATGCGGCGGCCCCCCGAGTCCGCACACTCACCCGTCACACCAACCGGCACCCCCCGCCGTGCCCCCCGCCTCGGCCTCGGCGCCCCGATCACCGCACAGCCCGTCAGGGACGTCAGGGACGTCAGGCCCGAGCCGACGGCGGCGAACCCCACGCCGACCACCCCCACGAGCCCGCCGCCCCCGCACAACCCTCCGCCCCCGAACCACCCCCCGTCCCAGAACCCGGCCCCCACCATCCAGCGCACCCCCACCTCCCACCGCCGCTCAGCCCTGGGCGCCCCCATGACCACCAAGCCCGCCACACCGGCACCCACCCAACCCGCCCCTCCACAGCGACCGGCCCCCCGAACCACCACCCCCACGGCCCGACCGTCCCTCCCAGTCGCCCCCCTCACCTCACCCCGGCCTCCCTCACCGGCCTCACCTCCGGCCACTCCCCTGCCCGTCGTCCAGCGCTTCGGCAGGAAGTCCAAACCCACGGGCAGGCCCCCGAAAACACCGGCCACATCAGCCATCGGCACCCTCGCCGCAGCCGCCGCGGCCACCGCCGCCACGCCCCTGGCCAACCAGACCGCACAGCCACCACCCCCCACCTCCGGACACGCCGACCCCCCACCCCCGCACCGGCAACCACCCCCGCCCGCCTACCAGGAGGTCCCCACCGGCGCGTTCGACCCCCGGGAGCTCACCGACTTCCAGCTCGACGAACTCGTGCACCGGATCATCGGCCGCATCACCCGGCTGATCCGCACGGAACTCCGGCTGGACCGCGAGCGGATCGGCAGGCTCCGCGACCCCCGCCACTGACGCCCCGCCCCAGCACACACCCCGACGACCGACCAGGAACGACCGACCAGGAACGACAGAAAGGCCCACCCGCGATGTCCCGCCAGGATCCGGGCTCCACCATCTGGTTCACCCTCAGCATCGACGGCGAGAGCCTCGGCTACTTCAACGGATGCGAAGGGCTGTCCTCGCAGGTGGAGATCGAGCAGCGCCAGGAGGGCGGCAACAACGGCTTCGTCTGGCAGCTGCCGACCCGGGTGTCGTTCTCGACGATCCGGCTGACCCGCCCGCTCACCCCGGACACCACCAAGGTCGCCAAGTGGATCTCGTCGCTCCAGACCGGGATCAAGCGGCCCACCGCCCAGATCGCGGCGCTGCGCGCGGACGGCTCGGAGGTCGCGCGGTGGGGGCTCATCGACGTACTGCCCGTCAGCTGGACGGGCCCCTCCCTCGACCCGGCGAACCCGGCCGTGGCGACGGAGGTGCTGGAGATCACCCACCACGGATTCACGGACTGAGCGGACGCGACGGACCAGACGGATCGGATGGAACGGACGGACCGGACGGACCGGACGGACCGGACGGACTGCGGGGAGGGACCGGAACATCATGGCCAAGGGCAGCAGGAGAGGCGCGGGCAAGAGCCTGATCCGCGCCACGCTCGCCATCCACGAACCGCCGAAGGGCAAGAGCAGGGCGCCCGGCGGGATCATCAAGACGTTCGACTTCGACTTCAACCCGGCCCAGCTGTCGCTGACCCGCCGGGCCCAGTGGAAGGCCACCCCCGCGCAGATCGAACGCAGCGGCCCGCTCCCGGAGTTCATGGGCGCGGAACCGCGCGAGATGAGTGTCGAGATCTTCCTCGACTCCTCCGACGAACCGAACAGCAACACCGTCCTGAAGAAGGTCGACTCGCTCCTCGCCTGCTGCGAGGTGACGGCCAAGAGCCTCGCCGCCAAGCAGCCGTCGCCGCCGTGGGTCGTCTTCCAGTGGGGGTCGTTCTCGACGGCCCGGTTCACGGCGTACGTCAGCTCCGTGGAGGCCGACTACACGCTGTTCTCGACGACCGGCGTGCCCATCCGCGCCACCTGCCGGCTGCACCTGCACGAGATCCCCCGGAAGACGAAGGGGCAGAACCCGACCTCCGGCGCGCTCACCGCGCAGCGCGTGCACCGGGTCGTGGCGGGCGACTCCCTCCAGTCGCTGGCCTGGCGGGAGTACGGCGACGCGGCCGCCTGGCGTGCCATCGCCGAGGCCAACGGCATCGACGACCCGGCGCGGCTGCCGACCGGTGTCGAACTGGTGCTGCCGGCCGCCGAGGAGGTGCGTTCCTGATGGTGGAGTCCGCGTTCTCCAGCGTCGTCGAGGTGAGGATCGGCGGCGCCCCGCTGCCGCCCGAGTTCGCCCCGGACCTCGTGGACAGCCACGTCGACCAGGGTGTCGGCGTCCCGGCCGCGTTCCGGCTCACCTTCCGCGACCCGTACCGGCTGCTGCTGGGCAAGCTGGGCATCACCTTCGGCACCCAGGTGGTGTTCGCGCCCGTGGCCGACGGCGAGGGCGCCGGCGATCCGCTGCTGACCGGCGAGGTCACCGGCCTGGAGGCCGACTACGACGGCACCGGCAGCTACACCGTCGTGCGCGGCTACGACCTCGGCCACCGCCTGCTGCGGCAGCGCCGGGTGGCCGCCTACCGCAACCAGAGCGCCTCCGACATCGCCCGCAAGCTCGCCGCCCAGGACGGCGTGCCGATCGGGCGGATCGAGTCGACGAGGACGGTGTACGAGTTCATCAGCCAGTCCAACGTCACCGACTGGGACTTCCTCGCGCGGCTCGCCGACGAGAACGAGATGGTCATGTCGGTGGACGCGAAGGGCAGGTTCCGGTTCGTGCGGCCCAAGTCGGCCTCCGGCGCGCCCTCCCCGGGCACCGGCGGCGACAAGAGCCCCTTCGTCCTCGAGGCCGGGCGCGACATCCTGCGCCTGCGGGCCGCCGTCACCGCCGCCGACCAGGTGGCCAAGGTCGAGTCCCGCGGGTGGGACGTGACCACCAAGAAGAAGCTGACCGCCACCTCGCCCGCGACCGGCAACCCCGGCATCACCATCGGCACCTCCCCGGGGGCCGCCGCCGGGAAGTTCAAGGCCGCGAAGCTGGTGGAGACGGGCACGCCCTACGACAAGCAGAGCGAGGTGAGGTTCGCCGCCGGCGCCCTCGCCGACGACGTCACCGGCTCGTTCGCCGAACTGGAGGTCGTCGTACGCGGCAACCCCAGGCTGCGCCCGGGGGTTCCGGTGGCGCTGGCGCACGTCGGCGTGCCCTTCGAGGGCAAGTACACCGTCACGTCCGTGCGGCACGACTTCGGCGACGGCAAGCACTACGAGGCGTGGGTGACGGTCAGCGGACGGCAGTGGCGCTCGCTGTACGGACTGGCCTCGGGCGGGCAGCAGGCGGCGCCCCGGTTGCCGAGCGTGGCCAACGCGCTCGTCACGGACGTGAACGACCCGCTCAAGCAGGGGCGGGTGCGGCTCCAGTTCCCGTGGCTGGACGACACCTACGTCAGCGACTGGACGCGGACCGTGCAGCTGGGCGGTCTGGGCGGCGGCGGGGTGTTCCCGATGGACGTCAACGACGAGGTGCTGGTCGCGTTCGACCGGGGCGCTCTCGACCATCCGTTCGTGATCGGCGGTCTCTACAACGGGCGGGACAAGCCGACCCCCGTGGGGGACGTGCCGCTGCACGACACCGTGCGCAGGAAGGCGAGCCGGCACACCGTCTCCGACCGGGACGGCAACCGGATGGACCTGCTCAGCCAGAAGACCGGCGGCCGCAAGCAGGGCGTCCGGCTGGTCTCCGGGGACAAGCAGCTGACGATCAGCCTGGACCGCACCAACACCGAGATCGTCGTGGACAGCAAGGGCTCGGTGACGATCAAGGGCAGCCGTTCGGTGTCGGTCGAGGCCGGCGCCGATCTCACGCTGAGCGCCCGGCGCAGCCTGACGATCAAGAGCGGCGGCCCGCTCAGCATCCGGGGCGGCGGGGCCGTCAACGTGCGGGCCGCGGGCGCGATCGGGGTGAACGCGGTCGGCGCCCTGAACCTGGACGCCACGGGCATCGCCAGCCTCACCGGCAAGGGCACCGTGCAGATCACGTCGCTCGTCAACACGACGATCAAGTCCCCGACCACCCTGATCGGTTCGAAGACGTTCGGCGTGACCACCATTCCCGTCCCGATGCCGATCCCGTGACCGTCTCCATGAAAGGCGAGGTGTGGTGCTGATGGCCGAGCAGTTCATCGGCTCCGGCTGGTCGTTCCCGCTGCGCATCGGGCCGACCGGCGGGATCGCCCTGGTCAGCGGGGAGCGGGAGATCGAGGAGGCGATCCGGCTGGTGCTGTCGACCGCGCCCGGCGAGCGGCCGATGCGCCCGGACTTCGGCTGCGCGATCCACGACCTGGTGTTCGCGCCGGTCAACGAGCAGACCGCGGGCCGTATCCAGCACGAGGTGTACGTCAGCCTGGACCGCTGGGAGCCGCGTATCGAGGTCGAGGACGTCGAGGTCACCGCCGGCACCGACCAGAGCGTCCTCTACATCGACGTCCGGTACTCCATCCGCGGCACCAACAACCCGCGCAGCCTGGTCTTCCCCTTCTACGTCATTCCGTCCCACGAGGAGCCCGACGCCCCCGGCGCGGGCGACGCCCCCGAAAGCGACCGCTGATGGCCCTGCCCTCCCCCAACCTCGACGACCGCCGCTTCCAGCAGTTCGTCGACGACGCCAAGCGCTACATCCAGCAGCGCGCCCCGGAGTGGACCGACCACAACGTCTCCGACCCGGGCGTCACCCTCGTCGAGACGGTGGCCCACATGGCCGACCAGATCGTCTACCGGCTCAACCGGGTGCCGGAGAAGAACCACCTGGCGTTCCTGGACCTCGTCGGGATCACCCTGTTCCCGCCCTCCGCGGCCCGTACCGACGTGACGTTCTGGCTGTCGGCTCCGCAGGAGGAGCCGGTGCGGGTGCCGGTCGGCACGGAGGTCGCCACGCTGCGCACCGAGAGCGAGGAGGCGGTCGTCTTCGCGACCGAACGCGAACTGACGGTGGTGCCCAGCGCGTTGCGCCATCTGCTGGTGCAGCACCGGGGCGAGCCGGTGGTCGACCGGACGCCCGACCTCGCCGAGCGGGACAAGGATTTGCCGTGCTTCGCCGCGTCGCCCGCGCCCGGTGACTGCATGCTGCTCGGCCTGACCGCCGCGGTGCCGCACTGCGCGCTCGCCCTGGACCTGGACAGCCGGGTGGACGGCGTCGGCGTCGACCCGCGCCAGCCGCCGCTGGTGTGGGAGGCGTGGACCGCGGACGGCTGGCAGCCCTGCGAGGTCGACCGGGACGGCACCGGCGGCCTCAACCGCCCCGGCGAGGTCGTCCTGCACGTCCCCGGCGGGCATGTGCTGTCCCGCAACGCGGGCCAGGAGGCCGGCTGGCTGCGCTGCCGGGTCACCGAACCCCTGCCGGGCCAGCCCTTCTACACCACCTCGCCCACGGTGCGCGCCGTGGAGGCCTTCACGATCGGCGGCACCACCGCCGCCGTGCACGCCGAGACGGTGTACGACGAGGCGCTCGGCGAGTCCACCGGGCTGCCGGGCCAGCGGCTGCGGCTGGCGCACGCGCCGGTGGTGGGCGACGACCCGCCGGTGCTGCTCCAGACCGCCGAGCACGACGGCTGGACGGACTGGCGGGTGGTGCCGAACTTCGCGGGCTCCGGACCGTACGACCGGCACATCACCCTCGACGCCACGACCGGCGAGATCGCGTTCGGCCCGGCCGTGCGCGAACCCGACGGATCCCTGCGGCAGTACGGGATGGTCGCCCCCAAGGGCGCACCCGTGCGGGCCCGCCGCTACCGCACGGGCGGCGGCCGGGCGGGCAATGTGGCGCGCGGTGCGGTGCGGGTGCTGCGCACCTCCATCCCGTACGTCTCCGAGGTCGTCAACCGCGAGGCCGCGCGCGGTGGGGTGGACGGGGAGACGGTGGAGGAGGCGAAGGTCCGGGCCCCGATCACCCTGCGCGCCCAGGAACGGGCGGTGACGCTGCGCGACTACGAGGAGCTGGCCCGCCGCGCCGCCCCGGAGACCGCGCGCATCACGTGCCTGGAGGGCAAGGAGGGCGAGCACGGGGCCTACGCCGTACGGGTCCTGGTGGTCCCGCAGGCCGTCCCGGACCCCGGCGGCCGCCTGCGCTTCGAGCAACTGGTGCCCGGTGACGCGCTGCTGGACCGCATCACCCGGCACCTGGACGAACGGCGCCTGATCGGCACCCGGCTGGCGGTGGGCCCGCCCTACTACCAGGGCGTCACGGTGGTGGCCACCGTGCACGCCTTCCGGGGTGTCGACACCGACCGGGTCCGCCGGCAGGCGCACGACGCGCTCTACCGGCACCTCGACCCGCTGACCGGCGGCGCGGACGGCACGGGCTGGCCGTTCGGGCGGCCCGTCCAGGCCGGGGAGGTGTTCGCGGTGCTGCAACGCGTGCCGGGGGTGGAGCTGGTCGACGAGGTGGTCCTGCACCCCGCGGACCCGCTCACCGGCAAACGCGGCGAGCCGACGGACCGGATCGACCTGTCGGCGCCGTCGCTGGTGTTCTCCTTCGACCACCGCGTCCGGGTGATCGGGGACGGATCCTGATGGAACGGATCCCGAGGGGGAGCGGCACATGAGGGGCTCGATCGACGGCCTCGGATCCTCCGCGCCGATCGGCGTGATGCTGCCGGCCGTGTTCGCCGACGACGACCTGGCCCAGCGGTTCGTCGCCGGGCTCGACGACGTGATCGCCCCGATCCTGAGCGTGCTGGACTGTCTCGACACCTACTTCCGCCCGTCCCTCGCACCGCTCGACTTCACCCAGTGGCTGGGCCACTGGGTCGGCGCGGAGACCGAGGGCGGCGAGCCCGAGCCGCTGCTGCGGGCCGCCGTGGCCGCCGCCGCGTATCTGCACCGCATCCGCGGCACCCGGCGCGGGCTGTCCGAGGCGGTCCGGCTCGCGTTCGGCGTGGAGCCCGAGATCACGGAGAGCGGCGCCGCGTCCTGGAACGCCCGACCGCTGGGCCCGTTCCCGGGCGACCCGCGCCCCCGTCTGCGCGTCCACCTGCGCCTCCCCGCGCCCACTCCCGCGGACCGCCACCGCCTGGACGCCCTCGTGTCCGCCGCCCGCCCCGCCCACATGCCGTACACGGTCCAGGTGACCGCGACCGCCGAAAGGACCCCGGAGAGATGACGACCCCCCAGAACTGCGCCGACTGCGGCACCCGCGCGGAGCCGGGCCAGTCGTTCTGCGACGCGTGCGGCGCGGTACTCAGCTGGACAGACCGCCCGGCAGAACCCCGACGAACGGCCGCGACACCCGCGCCTTCCCGGGCCGCCGAGGCTCACGGGGATTCCCGGCCCCCGGCTTCCCGACCGGCCGGAGGTTCCGGGGCGTCCGGCAGGGACCGGTCGCCGCATGCGGGTGCGGGAACCGACCGGTCCGCGACTGTCGACACCGATCGGCCCGCACCTGCCGGTGCCGACGGGTCCTCTCCTCCGGCTGCCGGCGCCCCGGTTATCGGCCCGGCGTACACCGGGGCGGATGGCCCGGCCGGTCGGTCCGGCTTGGACCAATCAGCCGGCCGCTCCGGCATGCACGAAGCAGCCGGCCGGTCCGGCATCGACAACCCGGCCAGCGGGGACGCCCCTGCGGGCGGTCCAGGGATACCTCCTCCCGCCGAAGCTGTCGCTGTCACCCCGGGCGAGGCCTCCTCCACGACACCTCCAGCCAGCCGCTACACCTCCGGCCCCGCCTCCCCTCCCCCCCAGCCCTCCACCCCGACGGCGGCGCCCGCCACCCCAGCCGCCTCCGCCGGACCCGGCCCGGACTGGGACGCCTTCTCCCGCCCGGACGGCAGGGCGGGCCTGCCCCCCACCCCCCGGGACCGGCTGGGCGCGGGCAGTGTGACGCACGCCAGCACCCCCGGCACCGCGCCCACCACCGCTCCCCCCACATCCGGTGCCGGCGCCGAAGCAGCCGCCCACCACCCGGCCACCCCCGGCCACACCCCTGCCACACCGCCCCCGGACGACACCGCCCCCACCCAGCCTGTCCCCCCGGCAGCACACCCTCCGCACCCCGCCGACCCCCACGGCATGACCGACCGCGCCCGCAGCCTCCTCATCCCGGTCGGCGACCCCGAACCCGCCCCCACCGCACCGCCCTCCGTCGCCCCCGTCCTGCCCGGCCGCCCCACCCCCCAGCGCCCGCAGGCCGTGAGAGCCCCGGGCGAGGAACCCGGCGTCGACGGCGGCGCGCCCTGCCCCTGGTGCGCCACGCGCAACCGTCCCGAGCGGCACTTCTGCACCCGGTGCGCGATGCCCATGGCCGGTGAGGGACCGGCCGCCCCGGGCCGGCTCCCCTGGTGGCGGCGGCTCGGCCCCTCCGGCAGCCGGGAGGCCCCCTGGGCGGGCGACCGCCCCCGGCTGCGCCGCGCCTTCGACCGCGTCCTGTCCTGGCTGGGCATCGCGGTCGTCCTGGCCCTGCTGGCCGTGCTGGCGTTCACCCTCCCCGACGGCATCCAGGCCACCCGCGACCACTTCGCCAAGCGCGCCCCGGTCTCCCCGGACCGCTTCACCGCCTCCCGCTCCTACCCGGGCCACAAGCCGGACCTGGCCTTCGACAAGCTCAACGACACGTGGTGGGGCCCGGGCGTGTCCCAGTCGGGCCGGGGCCAGTGGATAGAGGCCCGCTTCGCCCAGCCCACCCGGCTGCTGGACCTGATCATCACGCCGGGCGTCTCGACCCGCGCCGCGGACCTCCGCAAGGAGGCGCTCCCGCACCGCGTCACGGCCACCGTCACCGGCGCCGACGGCAGGACCACGACCCGCCGGCTGACCCTCGACCAGGGCGCCGGCCCTCAGCGCCGCGCCTTCCGCGTGGGCGAGGTCACCGCCGTCCGGTTCACCATCGAGTCCGCCCACGGCATCTCGGCGAAGAAGCAGGTCGCCATCGCGGAGATCGAGTTCTTCGGCCCGTCGAGCGCCAACCGGACCTGAGCATGCGGCGGCCCCGGACGGAATCCAGCCGTCCGGGGCCGCCCCGCCGTGCCCGGTCCCGCTACACGTCCAGCGACGTCATCACGTGCTTGATCCGCGTGTAGTCGTCGAAGCCGTACGCCGAGAGGTCCTTGCCGTAGCCGGACTTCTTGAAGCCGCCGTGCGGCATCTCGGCGACCAGCGGGATGTGCGTGTTGATCCACACGCAGCCGAAGTCGAGCTTCTTGGACATCCGCATGGCGCGGCCGTGGTCCCGGGTCCACACGGAGGAGGCGAGGGCGTACTCGACGCCGTTGGCCCACTGCACCGCCTGGTCCTCGTCCTGGAAGGACTGCACGGTGATGACCGGGCCGAAGACCTCCTTCTGGATGATCTCGTCGTCCTGCTTCAGGCCCGAGACGACGGTCGGCGCGTAGAAGTAGCCCTTGTCGCCGACGCGCTTGCCGCCGGTCTCCACGCGCGCGTGCGCGGGCAGCCGCTCGATGAAGCCCTCGACCTGCTTGAGCTGGTTGGGGTTGTTGAGCGGGCCGAACAGCACGTCCTCGTCGTCCGGCTGCCCGGTCTTCGTCTCGGACGCGGCCTTCGCCAGCGCGGAGACGAACTCGTCGTGGATGGACTCGTGGACGAGCACGCGCGTGGCGGCCGTGCAGTCCTGGCCGGCGTTGAAGTAGCCCGCGACCGAGATGTCCTCGACGGCCTTGGCGATGTCGGTGTCCTCGAAGACCACGACCGGCGCCTTGCCGCCCAGCTCCAGGTGGACGCGCTTGACGTCCTTGGAGGCGGACTCGGCGACCTGAATGCCGGCGCGCACCGAGCCGGTGATGGAGGCCATCGCCGGGATCTCGTGCTCGACCATCATGCGGCCGGTCTCGCGGTCGCCGCAGATGACGTTGAAGACGCCCTTCGGCAGGATCCCGCCGAGGATCTCCGCGATCAGCACCGTGGACGCCGGAGTGGTGTCGGACGGCTTGAGCACGACCGTGTTGCCCGCCGCGATCGCCGGGGCGAACTTCCACACGGCCATCATCATCGGGTAGTTCCACGGCGCGACCTGCGCGCAGACGCCGACCGGCTCACGGCGCACGATGGAGGTCAGACCCTCCATGTACTCACCGGCCGAGCGGCCCTCCAGCATTCGCGCCGCGCCCGCGAAGAAGCGGATCTGGTCGACCATCGGCGGGATCTCCTCGGAGCGGGTCAGCCCGACCGGCTTGCCCGTGTTCTCCACCTCGGCCGCGATCAGCTCCTCGGCGCGCTCCTCGAAGGCGTCCGCGATCTTCAGCAGGGCCTTCTGCCGCTCGGCGGGCGTGGTGTCGCGCCAGCCGGGGAAGGCCTCGGCGGCCGCCGCCATCGCGGCGTCCACGTCCGCCTTCCCGGACAGCGGAGCGGTCGCGTACGCCTCGCCCGTCGCGGGATTGACCACCTCGGTGGTCCGTCCGTCGGCGGCGTCCCGGAACTCACCGCCGATGTAGTTGCGCAGACGACGCAGCTCGGTGCTCACTGCCGGCCCTCCAGTTCGGATGTCCAGTACTTGAGACACCCACCCTAGTCGGCCGCCCCACGTTTTCAACACCCCCGCTCCCTTCGTTCGTGCGGAATCCGCAGGAGCAGGGGATCCAAACAACGGATTTCATCGATCGAGGCTTGCGGAAGTGACGAGACCTCGTGCACAGTGACCTCGTGGCCAGTCGAAGCGCAGACCAGAAGGGCTCGCGGGAGCACCGCGAGTCCTCCCGAGAGTCCAGAAACGGCAGCTCGCCCCAGCTGGACGCCGTCTCCCTCGCCATCATCGAGCAGCTCCAGGAGGACGGCCGCCGGCCGTACGCCGCCATCGGCAAGGCCGTGGGCCTGTCGGAGGCGGCTGTACGCCAGCGCGTCCAGAAGCTGCTCGACCAGGGCGTGATGCAGATCGTCGCCGTCACGGACCCGCTCACCGTGGGCTTCCGCAGACAGGCCATGGTCGGCGTCAACGTCGAGGGCGACGTGGAGTCGGTCGCGGACGCGCTGACGGCCATGCCCGAGTGCGAGTACGTGGTGATGACCGCAGGCTCCTTCGACCTGATGGTGGAGATCGTCTGCGAGGACGACGACCACCTCCTGGACGTCATCAACAAACGCATCCGGGCCGTCCCCGGAGTGCGCTCCACCGAGAGCTTCGTCTACCTCAAGCTCAAGAAGCAGACCTACATGTGGGGAACCCGATAACCGTGAGGACCCGATAGCCGTGAGCAAGGACCTCTCCCAGACCGCGTACGACCACCTGTGGATGCACTTCACGCGCATGTCGTCGTACGAGAAGTCCCCCGTCCCCACCATCGTCCGGGGCGAGGGCACGTACATCTACGACGACCAGGGCAAGCGCTACCTGGACGGCCTCGCCGGCCTGTTCGTGGTGCAGGCCGGGCACGGCCGAGTCGAGCTCGCCGAGACCGCCTTCAAGCAGGCGCAGGAGCTGGCGTTCTTCCCCGTGTGGTCGTACGCCCACCCCAAGGCCGTCGAGCTGGCCGAGCGTCTCGCGCACCACGCCCCGGGCGACCTGAACAAGGTCTTCTTCACGACCGGCGGTGGCGAGGCCGTCGAGACCGCCTGGAAGCTCGCCAAGCAGTACTTCAAGCTGGTCGGCAAGCCCACCAAGCACAAGGTCATATCCCGCGCGGTCGCCTACCACGGCACCCCGCAGGGCGCCCTGTCCATCACCGGCCTGCCCGCCCTGAAGGCCCCCTTCGAGCCGCTGGTGCCGGGCGCGCACAAGGTCCCGAACACGAACATCTACCGGGCGCCGATCCACGGCGACGACCCCGAGGCCTACGGCCGCTGGGCCGCCGACCAGATCGAGCAGCAGATCCTCTTCGAGGGCCCGGACACGGTCGCCGCGGTCTTCCTGGAGCCGGTGCAGAACGCGGGCGGCTGCTTCCCGCCCCCGCCGGGTTACTTCCAGCGGGTCAGGGAGATCTGCGACCAGTACGACGTACTCCTGGTCTCCGACGAGGTCATCTGCGCCTTCGGCCGCCTGGGCACGTACTTCGCCTGCGACAAGTTCGACTACGTCCCGGACATGATCACCTGCGCCAAGGGCATGACCTCGGGCTACTCCCCGATCGGCGCGTGCGTCATCTCCGACCGCCTGGCCGAGCCGTTCTACAAGGGCGACAACACCTTCCTGCACGGCTACACCTTCGGCGGCCACCCCGTCTCCGCGGCCGTGGGCCTGGCCAACCTCGACCTGTTCGAGCGCGAGAACCTCAACCAGCACGTCCTGGACAACGAGGGCACCTTCCGCGCCACCCTGGAGAAGCTGTACGACCTGCCGATCGTCGGCGACGTCCGCGGCAACGGCTTCTTCTACGGCATCGAGCTGGTCAAGGACAAGGCCACCAAGGAGTCCTTCGACGCGGACGAGACCGAGCGCGTCCTGTACGGCTTCCTCTCCAAGAAGCTCTACGAGAACGGCCTGTACTGCCGCGCCGACGACCGCGGCGACCCGGTCGTCCAGCTCGCCCCGCCGCTGATCTCCGACCAGTCGACGTTCGACGAGATCGAGCAGATCCTGCGCGCCACCCTCTCGGAGGCGTGGACGAAGCTCTGATCCTCGCCGCGATCGTCGCTCCGATCGTCTGCATGGATGATCAACACCGGCCCCGGTGCCGCCCGTTCGAGTGAGAAACGGCGTCCCGGGGCCGCGTGCTGTCCGGCGTCCCGCCGCCTTCTGCCTAGCGTGCCCAGTGACCGATCGGCCCTGCCTTCGTTCCCCCGCACGGGGGATGGCACGGGAACTACGGATCTGAACCGAGGTGTACGCCCATGGAGGCTCCTCCGGACAACGACGTGCTCTGGGCACGCGCCCTGCACTTCCAGCACGACGACGGCTCGCCCGCGCTCAGCGGTGTCTCGCTCGGCGTCCGGGAGGGCGAGATCCTCGCCGTCAGCGGCCCGCGCGGCAGCGGCAAGACGACCCTGCTGCGGTGCCTGTCCGGGCTGGTGCCCGTGCGGCGCGGCGAGGTCTGGTTCAACAGCGTGCCCGTGCACACCATGGGCCCCCTCACCCGCGAGCGGCTGCGCCGCGACCGCTTCGGCTGGATCGACCCGGCCCCCGCCCTGGTCCCGGAGCTCAACGCCTGGGAGAACACCGCCCTGCCGCTGATGCTGCGCGGCACGAGCCGGCGCCGCGCCAAGACCGCGGCCCTGGAGTGGCTGGAGCGCCTGGACATCGGGGACGGCGCCCGCAAGCGCCCCCACCAGCTGGTGCAGGCCGAGCGCCAGCGGGTCTGCATCGCCCGCGCCCTCGCCCCCGCCCCGTCGGTGCTGTTCGCGGACGAGCCCACGGCCCCGCTGCACCGCGCCGACCGCGCCCACGTCCTGCGCACCCTCACCACGGCGGCCCGCTCCCACCGCATCACCGTCGTCCTGGCCACCCACGACGCGGAGACCGCGGCCCTCGCCGACCGCACGGTGTCCCTGCTCGACGGGCGGCGCGTGCAGACGGTGCACCTGCCGCCCGTCACCGAGAACGCCGAGCCGGAAGGCCGGGCCGCGTGCTCGCTCTCCGTCTGATCCGCGGCGCCCACCCCGCCGTCCAGCTGCGCCGCCTCCTGGTCGCGGCGGCCTCGGCGGGCACGGGTTTCCTGTTGCTCTGCGCCCTGGGCCACGCGCTGGGCCACCCCGGCGCCACCGGAGACTCCCTGCTGCGCCTGGCCTGGTGCGCGGCCCCGCTGGCCGCCACGGTGTACTTCGCGGTCGCCGTCGCCCGCACCGACCCCGGCACCAAGCCCCGCCCCGGCCTCTCCGCGATCGGCCTCGGCCCGCTGCGCCTGATGGTCGTCTCGGCGGCGACGACGGCCCTGTCCTGCACGCTCGGCTCGATGCTCGCCCTGCTGGTCTTCCTGCACCTGCGGGGCGACCTGACGGGCATGCCGTTCGACGGCGCGGCCGCCGGGTTCCTCGCCGCGGGCCAACCGCTGCCGCTGCCGGGGGCCCTGACGCTGCTGGCGATCGTGCCCACGGGCACGTCGATCGCGGTGGCACTGGCCCTGCGGCCGAGGGAGGCGGGCCCGGCCACGTCCCGGGCGGTCCGGATGTACGGCCGCTTCGGCGCGTACCGGCGCAGGAGCGAGCGGGAGACCTTCGGGGCGTACGGCAGGTTCGGCCGGCAGATCATCCGGCCCGACGGCGCTCCCGGCCCGCGGTCCGCCGCGAAGAGCGGCCCGCCGGCGGCCCGGACGAGCGAACCGGCCTCGGCGGCGACGGCCGGGGGCGCCGGCGGCACGGTGACCGCGGTCGCGGATCCGGCACGGCTGCCGGGCCGTACGGCCGGGGACCCCTCACAGACGGCCGCTCCCCACCCGGGCGCGACGAGCCCGGCCGGGGACGCCACCCACCGGGCCGCCCCGGACGCCACTGGTCCCGTCGCCCCGGACGCGATGAGCCCGGTCGGCGACCCCGCCCGGCTGCCCGCTCCGCACCCGGCGGCGCCGGACGCCGTGGCCGCCGTGGGTGCCGACGACCCCGCCGCCCTCGACGCGGCCCTGCGCGACACCCCCGCGACCGACGCCCCAGCCACCGCCCCCTCCGGCCTGCCCTGGGGCATCGCCGTGCTGGCCGCGGGCCTCGCCGTCGAGACCTACACGAGCCGCACCTCCCCCACACCCCCCGACCTCACCTTCTCCGGCGCCTCCCCCGGCGTCCTGGCCGGCTGGGCGCTGGCCGCCGTCGGCCTGGCCCTGGCCGGACCCGGCCTGACGCACCTGTGCGGACGCCTGCTCCAGTCGGCCCGCCCGGGCGCCCTGCGGCTGCTGGCCGGCCGCATCCTCATGGCGGAGGCCACCCGCATCGGCCGCCCCCTGGGCGTCGTCTGCGCGGTGCTGTCGGCCGCGTACGCCATGGCGCTGCTGCACGCCCCGGACGGGCTGTCCCTCGGCCCGCTCACCCTCCTCGGCGTGTTCCTCGTGACCGGCTGCACCATGGGCACGCTCCTCACGGCCGCCGTCGAGGCCCGGCAGGCCCGCGCCGACACCACCGCCGCCCTGCTGCGCCTCGGCGCTCCCGCGACGATGCTGCGCGGCGCCGCCGCCCTCCGCGCGGGCGCGCTGCTCGCCCTGTTCGGCCCGCTCACCCTGACGGTCGCCGAGCTGGCGGCACTGCCGCTGGCCCGCTGAGCCCGCAGGACTGCCGGACCACCGGACCGCCGGACCACCGAGAAAACCCGTACGAGAAAAATCTTCGAACGGCGATGAGTTCCGCGCCGTACCCCGGTCTATCCCCGCGTAACGACACGGACCCGATGGGAGCGACCCGAGATGTACCAGCAGATGATCTTCGTGAACCTGTGCGTCAACGACCTCGACGCCTCGAAGAAGTTCTTCACGGAGCTGGGCTACTCGATCAACGAGCAGTTCAGCGACGAGACGGCCGCCTCGGTCGTGATCAGCGACACCATCGTCGTGATGGTGCTCACGAAGGAGAAGTACGCCCAGTTCACCAAGAAGGAGATCGCGGACTCGAGAAGGACCAGCGAGGTGCTCATCGCGCTGAGCGCCGAAAGCCGCGAGAAGGTCGACGAGATGGTCGAGAAGGCGGTCGCGGCGGGCGGCTCCGTCAGCGGCGAGACCCAGGACTACGGCTTCATGTACGGCCGTTCCTTCGACGACCTGGACGGCCACACCTTCGAGGTCGTGTGGATGGACCCGTCGGCCGTCGAGGGCTGAGACATGGCTGTGCCAGCATGGGCGGGTGCAGACGATGCCCGCCCATGCGGCCCACCACGACGACCGTGAGATCGAGACACTCGAGGAGTTCGACGCGACCGTCTCGGCGCGCGGCACCCTCGCCGGCCACCGCGTCCAGGCCGTCGACCTGACGGACCGTACGCGCGAACTGCTCAGCACGGACACGGCGGGCGCGATCTTCCTCGGCTGCGCGATGCGCGAGGACGCGGCCGCGAAGATCCGCGGCGACGGCGCCCTGGTCTTCCCGCCGGTCCCGGACCTGCCCTTCGACCCGTACCGCGGCCTGGTCTACTCACCGGACGAACTCTTCGCGTCCCTGCCGGACGGCTACGAGGCCACGCCCGACGCCCGCACCTACGCCTGGTTCCAGCGCACGAAGGCGGACGGGGACATCTACGCCTCCATGCTGCGCGCGGTCCACGACGACTCCGTCTCGGACGCGCTCGACGAACTCCTGTCCGGCGCCCCGGTGGTGGGCGTGATGGGCGGCCACGCGATGGCCCGCGGCACGGAGCAGTACGCGGGGGCGGCGCGCCTCGGCCGGGAGCTGGCCCGTGCGGGTTTCACGGTCGCCACCGGCGGCGGCCCAGGCGCGATGGAGGCGGCGAACCTCGGCGCGTACGCCGCCCCGTTCGGCGAGGACATGCTCACCGAGTCGCTGGAACTCCTCGCCAAGGCCCCGCGGTTCACGCCGTCGATCACCCAGTGGGCGACGGCCGCCTTCGAGATACGCGGCCGCTGGCCCCGGGGCGGCCGTTCCATCGGCATCCCGACCTGGTTCTACGGCCACGAGCCGCCGAACGCGTTCGCCTCCCACATCGCCAAGTACTTCGCCAACGCCACCCGCGAGGACGGCCTGCTGGCCCGGTCGAACGCGGGTGTGGTGTTCCTGCCGGGCGCGGCCGGGACCGTCCAGGAGATCTTCGACAACGCGACGCCGAACTACTACGAGTCGCGCGGCGAACCGACACCCATGGTGCTCGTGAACCGGGCGCACTGGACGGAGAAGCTGCCGACGTGGCCGCTGCTGCGGTCGCTGGCCCGGGGGCGGTCGATGGAGGCGCGGATCGCGCTGGTCGACCGGATCGAGGAGGCGCCCGAGGCGTTGAAACGTCTCGGCGGTTAATAAGCTGGCAAAGCAAGTGCTTGCACCCTGCATATGCGTTGACACTACTTATGCGGCGCTTATAGACCTGTGAGCCTCCGGTAGTGCTGATGTTCAGTCAACACTGCCTCCACCCCCCGCATTTGCGCATCCTGTAAAGGACAAACGTGGCAGTTCTGTCCGTATCCCGCCGTACGGCTTCGCGCCGTACCGTCGGCCGTTCCGTGCGGATCCTCGGTGTCGTCTCGGCCTCGGCCGCGCTCGCACTCGGTGCCGCCGGCAACGCGCTCGCCTGCAACATCAACGAGTTCTCCGCCGAGGCGAAGTGCGACGGTGACAAGGGCGTCATCACCGTCACCGACGTGGACCCCGCCGGCATCCCGGCGACCGTCACCGTGTACCTGGAGAACAACGGCGCCGACGTGAAGAAGGTCGGCGAGCAGGTGGTCAAGGGCTCGCGCGAGGGCACCACCATCACCTTCGCCGAGAACTGGAAGCCGAACGCCGAGTACCGCATCCACGTCAAGGCCACCCCGTACGTCGACGAGGACATCAAGCCGAACCTCGTCACCCCGGCCACGGCCTGCAAGAAGGAGGAGCCCTCAGCGACTCCGTCGACTCCGCCGGCCACGCCGACCCCGTCGGCCTCCCCCTCGAAGCCGGCCGAGGACACCGGCACCCCGGCCCCGACGCCGTCGGAGAGCGAGAGCAGCACGCCGGCGGGCAACGCGCCCGCCCCGGCGGCCGGTGACTCCAACCTCGCCGAGACCGGCGCCGACTCCAACACCGGCATCATCGCCGGCATCGCGGCGGCCCTGGTCGTCGTCGGCGGCGGTGCGGTGTTCTTCGGCATGCGCCGCCGCGGGGCGAACAGCGACAGCTGACGCCCGCGCACAGCGCGCTGTGGCCCGTCCCCGATCCATGGGGGCGGGCCACACCCGTCTCACCCGAAGCTCGCCCGCTCCAGCCAGAATTCCAGCAGCTCGCGGTCGCCGAGCACCTCGACGTCCGGGGCGTCCAGGGGCAGCCGCCGGTAGAAGGCGAGCAGCACGGAGGTGAGCGGCCCGCGCAGGGCGACCGTGGCCTTCTCGTGGCCGCGGCGCCAGGTGACACCGTCCTCGGTGAGCTCCACCAGCCACTCGGCGTTCAGGCCGGCCCCGGCATCGGTGGCGTGCAGATGGATGCTGTGACCCGGGCCGCGCAGCTCCCCCGCCTCGTCGTGCGGCACCGTCCGCTGCACGTGCTGCACGATCTGGAGCCACTCGTCGATCGCGTCGGCCGCCACATCGGGCGCGACCTCGTAGGGCAGCCCGGCGGCGAGCGCGGCGTCCGCGCGGTGCACGGTGATCTCGTGGGTGACACGGCGGGCCCAGAACCCGGCGTTGTGGATCCCCGCCCAGCCCCACACCTTCGCGTCCGGCCCGGCCTCCCGCAGCGCGGCGACGACCTGCTCGCCCGACTCCCCCAGCCACGCGTCCAGCGCGGCCGCGTCCCCCCGCGCCCCGGGCCCGGCCGCACCCGGCACCCGCTCCTCGGGCACCTCCTCCGCGGCCCGGGTCCGCACCATCAGCTCCACCCAGCGCAGGGCACCGCCCAGGTGCCGGACCAACTGCTCCAGCGACCAGTCCGGGCAGGTCGGCACAGTGGCGGACAGATCGGCACCCGAGGTCACCACCGACCTCAACAGGCCTACCTGGAGGGCGATCTCGTCGCAGTAACGGTCGTGTGCAAGTAACGTCATGCCCCGCACCCTAGGCCGGAGCCGATCAGTCGAGCACGGCGATTTCGGCCGCGTCGAACTCCACCCCGACCTCGCCCCCGACCTCCGGCGCGGCCCGCAGGGCGCAGGCGGCCTCCAGGCGCGGGGCGTCCTCCGGCTGGAGGTGGACGGCGACATGGGTGCCCTTGAAGGTGCGGGCGGTGACCGTGCAGCGCAGGCCCGTGCCGGCCGGCACCAGGCGCACTCCGGCGGGCCGCACGAGCAGGGTCCGGGTGCCCTGCGGGGCGCCCTCCGGCACCGGCACCTTGCCCCACGGCGTGTCCGCGGCCTCCGCCCCGACCGTCGCCTCGACCACGTTCTCGAAGCCCAGGAACCGGGCCACGAACGCGTCGGCCGGCCGCTGCCACACCTGAAGCGGCGTACCGGACTGGGCGATCCGCCCGTCCCGCATCACCACGACCCGGTCGGCGAGCGCGAAGGCCTCCCCCTGGTCGTGCGTCACGGCGAGCACGGTCGTGCCCAACCGGCCGAACAGTTCCTTCAGTTCGACGACAAGCCGCTCCCTGAGCGACCGGTCGAGCTGGCCCAGCGGCTCGTCCAGCATCAGCAGCCGGGGGCTCGGCGCCAGCGCCCGGGCCAGCGCGACCCGCTGCTGCTCACCGCCGGACAGCTCGGCCACGGCCCGGCGCGCCGCCCCGGGCAGCCCGACGAGATCCAGCAACTCCTGGACACGTTCGGCCTGTTGCCGCTTCGGCGCGCCGCGCATCCGCAGCCCGAAGGCGACGTTGCCGCCCACGTCCCGCTGCGGGAACAGCTGGTGGTCCTGGAACATCAGCCCGACGCCCCGCTGGTGCGCGGGCACGCCCGCCTGGTCGCGCCCGTCGAGCGACACCCGCCCGGAGTCGAGGGCCTGGAGCCCGGCCACCGCCCGCAGCAGGGTCGACTTGCCGCTGCCGCTGGGCCCGAGCACGCACACGATCTCGTGCTCGGCGACCTCCAGATCGACGGCGTCCAGCACGGCCCGCCCGCCGAAACGGACCGTCGCGCCCCGCAGACTCAGCAGCATCTAGAACTCCCCGGTCCGGTCGGTCCGCAGCCGCTCCAGCACCAGCAGCGCCACGGCGCACACCACCATCAGAATCGTCGACAGGGCCATCGCCTGCCCGTAGTTGAGGTCTCCGGGCCGCCCCAGCAGCCGCGCCACGGCCACCGGCAGCGTCGGGCTGTCGGGCCGCGCGATGAACACCGTCGCCCCGAACTCCCCGAGCGACACCGCGAAGGCGAACCCGGCCGCGATCAGCAGCGCCCGCCGCACCATCGGCAGGTCCACCTCCCGCCACACCCGCCACGGCGAGGCCCCCAGCACCGAGGCCGCCTCCCGCAGCCGGACGTCCACCGCCCGCAGCACGGGCAGCATGGTCCGCACGACGAACGGCACCCCGACCAGCGCCTGCGCGAGCGGCACGAGGATCCACGAGGACCTCAGGTCCAGCGGCGGCTCGTCGAGGGCGATGAGGAACCCGAAGCCGACGGTCACCGCGGACACCCCGAGCGGCAGCATCAGCAGCGCGTCGAAGCCGCGCACGAACCGCCCGGCGTCCCGGCGGGTGAGCGCGACGGCGGCGAGACCGCCGATCACCACGGCGATGGCCGTGGCGGCGACGGCGTACGACAGGGAGTTGCCGATCGCCTCGATCGGCGGGACCAGGAACACTCCCCCGTCGTCGCTGGTCAGCGCCCGGTAGTAGCCGAAGCCGGGCGCATCCAGGGACCGCTGCACCAGCACCGCGAGCGGCAGCAGGAGCAGCACGACGACGGTGACCAGGACCCCGCCCAGCAGCGCCCACTGCCCGGCACCGCGCGGCCGGCGCGCGGTCCCGGCGGCGTCCACCAGCCGCAGCGCGGTCTCCCGCCGCCGCACGGTCCAGGCGTGCAGGGCGAGGACCGCCCCCACCGCGACGAACTGGATCAGCGTCAGCACGGCCGCCGTGGACAGGTCGAAGATCTCGGACGTCTGCCGGTAGATCTCCACCTCCAGGGTGGAGAAGGTGGGCCCGCCGAGGATCTGGACGACACCGAAGGAGGTGAAGGTGAACAGGAAGACCATGAGCGCGGCGGCGGCCACGGCAGGGGCGAGGGCCGGCAGGGTCACCTGCCGCCAGGCCCTCAGCGGTGACGCCCCGAGCATCCGCGCGGCCTCCTCCTGCCGCGGGTCGAGCTGCGCCCAGAGCCCGCCGACGGTCCGGACGACGACCGCGTAGTTGAAGAAGACGTGCGCGAGCAGGATCGCCCACACCGTGGTGTCCAGCCGTACGCCCCACAGCTCGTCGAGCAGTCCGCCGCGCCCGACCAGCGCCAGGAACGCCGTACCGACGACGACCGTCGGCAGCACGAACGGGACGGTCACGACCGCCCGCAGCACCTGCTTGCCCCGGAAGTCGAAGCGCGCGAAGACATACGCGCCGGGGAGCGCGATCAGGAGCGTGAGCGCGGTGGAGACGAGCGCCTGCCAGGTGGTGAACCACAGCACGTGCCGGACGTCGGACTGCGCCAGCACCTCCCCGATCCGCCCGAGGTGCCAGGCCCCGTCGGCCTTCAGGCCGCGCGCGACGATCGCGGCGACGGGATAGGCGAAGAAGACCGCGAAGAACGCGACGGGCACGGCGATCAGCCCGAGCCGCGCCGCCGCGCCCCGCTTCCCGACGGCTACTTCAGTACGAGTGAGGTCCACGACTTGACCCACTGGTCGCGGTGGTCGGCGATCTTCGCCGGGTCCATGGTCTCGGGATCCTTGGCCTGCGGCCCGTACTTCGCGAACTCCGCCGGCACCTGGGCGCCCTCGCGCACCGGGTACACGAACATGTTGAGCGGCATGTCCTGCTGGAACCGCTCGCTGATCAGGAAGTCGAGGAGCGCCTTGCCGCCCTCGGGGTTGCCGGCGTTGCTCAGCAGCCCGGCGTACTCGACCTGCCGGAAGCAGGTGCCCTCGGCGACCCCGGTCGGTGCCGTGCTCGGCTTGGGGTCGGCGAAGACGACCTCGGCGGGCGGCGAGGAGGCGTACGACACGACGAGCGGCCGGTCGCCCTTGGCCTTCTTCCCGCCGGCCGAGCCGGAGAACTCCTCGTTGTAGGCCTGCTCCCAGCCGTCGACGACCTTCACGCCGTTGGCCTTGAGCTTCTTCCAGTAGTCCGGCCAGCCGTCGTCGCCGTACTTCGCGGCGGTGCCGAGCAGGAAGCCGAGGCCGGGCGAGGACGCGGAGGCGTTCTCGGTCACAAGCAGGTTCTTGTACTGCGGCTTGACCAGGTCGTCGAAGCTGCGCGGCGGCTCCAGCTTGTGGTCGGCGAAGTACTTCTTGTCGTAGTTGACGCAGATGTCGCCGGTGTCGATGGGCGTGACCCGGTGCCGGTCCTGGTCGACGCGGTACTCCGGCTTGATCCGGTCGGAGCCCTTCGCCTCGTACGGCTGGAAGAGGCCGTTGTCGAGGGCGCGGGACAGCAGCGTGTTGTCGACGCCGAAGAAGACGTCGCCCTGCGGGTTGTCCTTGGTCAGGATGGCCTTGTTCACGGCCTGCCCGGCGTCGCCGTCCTTGAGGACGTCGACCTTGTAGCCGGACTGCTTCTCGAAGGCCGCGATGACGTCCTTCGACGCGACCCACGAGTCGTGGCTGACGAGCGTCACGGTCTTGGAGTCGCCGGACCCCTGGGAGCCGTCGGACGACCCGCATGCGGCGAGCGTGCCGACCATGCCGAGTCCGACGACCACCGCCGTCAGCCGCTTCTTGTTGGTGCTCACTGGATTCCTCCTGGAGTGACCAGGAGAAGACGCGGCCCTGCCCGGGACTTCTGGGGGTCCCGGGCAGGGCGCAACAGCTCGAGTGGTGACCGATCTCCCTACCCAGAATGACCTGGGCCAGGTTCGGAGGGTCTGCGGCCGTGTGCCGCACTCTCAGCGCTGTGGCGCTCCCCTGTCGGAATATGCAAGGTGTCGAATATGCAGATGTGCTTACGACGGTCAGACTACCGTTCGGTGGCCGCGAGCTGACCACACGCCCCGTCGATCTCCTGACCACGGGTGTCCCGGATCGTCACCGGCACACCATGCGCGGCGATGGCCTCCACGAACGCCTTCTCGTCCTCGGGCCGCGAGGCGGTCCACTTGGAGCCGGGCGTCGGGTTGAGCGGGATCAGGTTGACGTGCACCGGCCGGCCCTTGAGCATCCGGCCCAGCCGGTCACCGCGCCAGGCCTGGTCGTTGATGTCCCGGATCAGCGCGTACTCGATGGACAGCCGCCGCCCGGACCTGGCGCTGTACTCGAAGCCCGCGTCCAGCACCTCCCGGACCTGCCACCGCGTGTTCACGGGCACGAGGGTGTCGCGCAGCTCGTCGTCGGGCGCGTGCAGCGAGATCGCCAGACGGCACTTGAAGCCCTCGTCGGCGAACCGGTGGATGGCCGGGACGAGACCGACGGTGGACACGGTGATCCCGCGCTGCGACAGCCCCACCCCGTCCGGCTCGGGATCGGTGAGCCGCCGGATGGCGCCGACGACCCGGTTGTAGTTCGCGAGCGGCTCGCCCATCCCCATGAACACGATGTTGCTGAGCCGCGCCGGACCGCCCGGCACCTCGCCGTCCCGCAGCGCCCGCATCCCGTCCACGATCTGGTGCACGATCTCGGCGGTGGACAGGTTCCGGTCAAGACCCGCCTGTCCGGTCGCACAGAACGGGCAGTTCATGCCGCATCCCGCCTGCGAGCTGATGCACATGGTCACCCGGTCCGGGTAGCGCATCAGCACCGACTCGACGAGCGTCCCGTCGAACAGCCGCCACAGCGTCTTGCGCGTGGTGCCCTGGTCGGTCGACAGATGCCGGACGACCGTCATCAGCTCCGGCAGCAGCGCCTCCTGGAGCCGGCCGCGGGCACCGGCCGGGATGTCGGTCCACTGCTCCGGATCGTGCGCGTACCGCGCGAAGTAGTGCTGCGAGAGCTGCTTGGCACGAAACGGCTTCTCCCCGACAGCGGCAACGGCCTCCTTGCGCTCGGCAGGAGTGAGGTCGGCGAGATGCCGCGGCGGCTTCTTGGCTCCGCGCGGGGCGACGAAAGTGAGTTCTCCGGGCTTAGGCATGGCTCAACCAGTGTCGCAGATCGTTCACGGTGGCCCGTGCCCCGCCTGCGGCACCCGGAGGGAGACGCCCTACTCGCCCGTGTGCTCCAGCCGGTCCTTGAGGAGCTGCTCGTTGCGCGGGAGTTCCTTGCGGACCTGCGGGCGCACGACGAGCGGTACCAGGACCTTGCCCATGCCGTGGCCCTCGAAGTCGATGTCGATCGTGACGTGGGAGCGCCGCCCCTCGTCGAACGGCTCTACCTCGCCGTGCACGCGTGCCCGCACCGGGCCGTCTACACCGCGCAGACCCCAGGTGTACGGCGGTTCGTACTCGGTGACCTCCATGGTCATCGGCATGGTGCGGCGACCGATGTGCCGGGTGACCCGGACCCGGGAGCCGACGTGGACGGGCCCCTCGTCGAGGCGTTCCGCGGACACGGCGCTCAGCTGCCACTCCGGCATGTGCTGGGCGTCCATGACGTAGTCGTAGACATCCGCGGGTGCGCGGTCGACATCGATGGACTGTCGGATGCTGGTCATGATGACCCCCTTTGCGGCCTTCATCTGAATCGTCCCACTCCATACCGCTCGATGCCTCCCTGGAACGACGGCGAGCCCCCGCCCAGATGGACGGGGGCTCGCCGGACACAGGTCCGCTCAGCCGGACCCCACGAAGAGCACGAGCAACAGCCACACCACCGGAGCCGTCGGCAGCAGCGAGTCCAGCCGGTCCATGATGCCGCCGTGACCCGGCAGCAGCGTGCCCATGTCCTTGATGCCGAGGTCCCGCTTGATCATGGACTCGCCGAGGTCGCCGAGCGTGGCGCTGACCGCGACCGCGAGGCCCAGCACCAGCCCCTGCCACCAGGCACCGTCGTCGATGAGGAACTGCATGCACAGCGCCCCGACGACCATGGCGAAGGAGACCGCACCGGCCAGGCCCTCGCGGGTCTTGCCGGGGCTGATGCGCGGGGCGAGCTTGTGCCGGCCGAAGCGCCAGCCGACGGCGTAGGCACCGGTGTCGCTGACGACCGTCAGCAGCAGGAAGGTGAGCACCCGCTGCGGCCCGTCGTCCGCGGTCAGCATCATCGCGACGAACGTCGCCAGGAACGGCACGTAGAACGCCGCGAAGACGCCCGCGGTGACGTCCCTGAGGTAGTTCTCGGGGGGTTCCGTCATGCGCCAGACCAGCACGGCCAGCGCGGTGAGCGCCATGGCGACCCACGCGCCCTCGGCGCCCCGGACGTACCCGGCGACGACCATCGCGGCGCCGCCGAGCGCGAGCGGCACGAGGGGCGCCCGGATGCCCTTGCGCTCGTCCAGCCGCTTGGTCAGCTCCCACAGACCCACCACGACGGCGACCGCGACGACGCCCACGAACACGGCCTTGACGACGAACAGGGACGCGACGATCACCGCGCCGAGCCCGACCCCGACCCCTATCGCGGCACTCAGGTCGCGACCCGCGCTCTTCTTCTGCGGCTTGGGCGCCGGCTGCGAGGAGTCGGGCATGGGCTCCGGATTCGTGTCGTTCCGGACCGGGGAGCCGCTCCGCCGAGCAGCCCCTCGGTCGTCATCCTGGTTTCCGCCGTATGTGGCTACGCCGGGCACGATGGGCATGGGCCGAGTCTGAGGCGCGTCATGCGCATCGTATGCGGGACCCGCCGGAGCGGCCCCCTGGACGTGCCCGTGGCCGTGGCCCTGGACCTGCCCGTGGCCGGGAACCTGGCCGTGTCCGTGGCCGGGTCCGTGGTCGGTGGGCCCCCAGTACCCGGCCTGCGGCGGCGCGCCCCAGGAAGAGTCGTTCATCAGACCTCGAGCAGTTCCGCTTCCTTGTGCTTCAGGAGCTCGTCCACCTGCGCGACGTACTTCGCGGTGGTGTCGTCGAGCTCCTTCTCCGCACGGCGGCCCTCGTCCTCGCCGACCTCGCCGTCCTTGATCAGCTTGTCGATCGCGTCCTTGGCCTTGCGGCGGACGGAACGGATGGAGACCTTGGCGTCCTCAGCCTTGCTCTTGGCGACCTTGATGTACTCGCGGCGGCGCTCCTCGGTCAGCTCGGGGAACACCACCCGGATGATGTTGCCGTCGTTGCTCGGGTTGACGCCCAGGTCGGAGTCGCGGATGGCCTGCTCGATGTTGCGCAGCGCGCTCTTGTCGAACGGGGTCACCACGGCCATGCGCGGCTCGGGCACCGAGAACGAGGCCATCTGGTTGATCGGGGTCGGCGCACCGTAGTAGTCGGCCACGATCTTGTTGAACATCGCCGGGTGCGCACGGCCGGTGCGGATCGCGGCGAAGTCCTCCTTGGCGACCACGACGGCCTTCTCCATCTTCTCCTCGGCCTCGAGGAGGGTCTCTTCGATCACCACTTGCTCCTGCGTGTCTTGAGTAGGCCCGGCTGCGGTTCCATGTGGGGCGGCGGCCGGCTGCGTCGCGTCTTCTTCCTGCACGGTTCCCGACCGGCAGGACATTGTCCATCCCCCGGCCCGGCTCCGTCCCGTCCGTCCCCCGGACGGGGTTGTTCCCGGGGCGATCAGTCCCGGCTGCCGGGTTCCCCCACCAGCGTGCCGATCTTCTCACCCTTGACGGCGCGCCCGATGTTGCCCTCCGCCAGCAGCTCGAAGACGACGATCGGGAGCTTGTTGTCGCGGCACAGCGTCACGGCCGTGGCGTCGGCGACCTTCAGGTCGCGGGTGATGACCTCGCCGTAGCCGAGGTGGTCGAACTTCACTGCGTCCGGGTTGGTCTTCGGGTCGGAGTCGTAGACCCCGTCCACGCCGTTCTTGCCCATCAGCAGCGCCTCGGCGTCGATCTCCAGGGCGCGCTGGGCGGCGGTGGTGTCGGTGGAGAAGTACGGCATGCCCATACCGGCGCCGAAGATGACCACGCGGCCCTTCTCCAGGTGGCGTACGGCGCGCAGCGGGATGTAGGGCTCGGCGACCTGGCCCATGGTGATGGCGGTCTGCACCCGGCAGTCCACGCCCACCTTCTCCAGGAAGTCCTGGAGGGCGAGGCAGTTCATGACCGTGCCGAGCATGCCCATGTAGTCGGAGCGGGCCCGGTCCATGCCGCGCTGCTGGAGTTCGGCGCCGCGGAAGAAGTTGCCGCCGCCGATGACGACCGCGATCTGCGCGCCGTCGCGCACGACGGCCGCGATCTCGCGGGCGATCTTGTGCACCACGTCGGGGTCGACGCCCAGGCCCCCACCGCCGGAGAAGGCCTCTCCGGACAGCTTCAGCAGAAACCGGCCGCGTACTTTGCCGTCGTCGCTCTTCTGGGCCTTGGTGGTCATGGGGGATCCCGCCTCTTTCACGTGGTGCACATGCGAGGAAGGCCATTGCCGGTGGGGCGTGTTTCGCATCCCATACGGCAATGGCCTCCTCGTCAGATCTGCTGTCGTCCGCCACCGGTGTGACGGCGTACGCGGACGACTGCTGTCGACCCTATCGGGGTCGGGCGTCGATCGCGGTACGGACTCAGATGCCGACCTTGATGCGCACGAAGCGCTTCAGGGTGACACCCGCCTCGTCCAGGACCTTCTGGACGGACTTCTTGTTGTCGAGCGCGTACGGCTGGCCGAGCAGCGTGGCGTCCTTGAAGAAGCCGTTGAGGCGACCCTCGACGATCTTCGGCAGGGCGGCCTCGGGCTTGCCCTCGGCGCGGGTGGTCTCCTCGGCGATGCGGCGCTCGGCCTCGACGACCTCGGCCGGGACGTCGTCCTTGGAGAGGTACTTCGGCGCGAAGGCGGCGATGTGCTGGGCGACGCCCTTGGCGACCTCGGCGTTGGGCTTGTCCAGCTCGACGAGGACACCGATCTGCGGGGGCAGGTCGGGCATCGTGCGGTGCATGTAGGCGAGGACGAAGCCGTCGGCGAACTGCGCGAAGCGGTCCAGGACGATCTTCTCGCCCAGGTTGGCGTTGGCCTCGTCGACGAACGCCTGGACGGTCTTGCCGGCCTCGATCTCGGAGGCGAGCAGGGCGTCGAGGTCGGCCGGGGCGGTCTTCGCGACGTGCTCGGCGATGGTCGTGGCGACGGCCTGGAACTTCTCGCCCTTGGCGACGAAGTCCGTCTCGCACTTCAGCTCGACGAGGACACCGGAGGAGTTGTCGTCGGCGATGATCGAGACCACGGCGCCGTTCTCGGCGGAGCGGCCCTCGCGCTTGGCGACGCCCTTCTGGCCCTTGATGCGGAGCGCCTCGACGGCCTTCTCGACGTTGCCCTCGGCCTCGTCCAGCGCCTTCTTGCAGTCCATCATGCCGGCGCCCGTGAGCTCACGGAGCTTCTTGACGTCGGCGGCGGTGTAGTTCGCCATGAGTCTGTGAATCTCTCTCGAAGTCTGGAAGATCGAAGATCTGCGGATGCGCCCATGGAGCCGGAGGACGCTGTCCTTCCGCTGACCTACGGGTGAACGGCGGGAGCGGACTTCACCACGCCGAAGGCGCTCTTGGCTGTAGTGCCGCTCCCGCCGTCAACTCGGACTGACGGGTCAGGCCTGCTCGGCCTCGGCGGCCTTCTCGCCCTCGGCCGGCTTCTCGGCCTCGGCCTCGGCGGGGGCGGCCTCGGCGGCCGGAGCAGCCTCGGCGGCGGGGGCCTCGGCAGCCGGAGCGGCCTCGTCGGCCTTCTTCTCGCCCTCGAGCAGGTCGCGCTCCCACTCGGCGAGCGGCTCGCCCGCGGCCTTCTCGCCCTTGCCCTCGGTGGCGACACCGCTGCGGGCGATGAGGCCCTCGGCGACGGCGTCGGCGATGACGCGGGTGAGCAGGGTGACGGAGCGGATCGCGTCGTCGTTGCCCGGGATCTTGTAGTCGACCTCGTCGGGGTCGCAGTTGGTGTCGAGGATCGCGACGACCGGAATGTTCAGCTTCCGGGCCTCACCAACGGCGATGTGCTCCTTCTTGGTGTCCACGATCCAGACGGCGCTGGGCACCTTCTGCATCTCGCGGATACCACCGAGGGTCTTCTCCAGCTTGGCCTTCTCGCGCGAGAGCACGAGAAGCTCCTTCTTGGTCAGACCGGACGCGGCGACGTCCTCGAAGTCGATCTGCTCGAGCTCCTTCAGGCGCTGGAGGCGCTTGTAGACGGTCGAGAAGTTGGTGAGCATGCCGCCCAGCCAGCGCTGGTTGACGTAGGGCATGCCGACGCGGGTGGCCTGCTCGGCGATGGCCTCCTGCGCCTGCTTCTTGGTGCCGACGAACATGACCGTGCCGCCGTGGGCGACGGTCTCCTTGACGAACTCGTAGGCGCGGTCGATGTACGACAGCGACTGGAGCAGGTCGATGATGTAGATGCCGTTGCGCTCCGTGAAGATGAAGCGCTTCATCTTCGGGTTCCAACGGCGGGTCTGGTGACCGAAGTGGACGCCGCTCTCCAGCAGCTCCCGCATCGTGACGACGGCCATGGCCGTATCTCCTTGTGCTTCTCGGTTGTGCCGCGGATGCCGGACGGCTTCCGCGCCTGACGCCCACTGCGCGCCGTGCCACGAGGGACCGAGGGGCGCTGATACGGCCCGTTGCCGGGGTGCGTATCGGGGCGTGCGAAGTCGACCCGGTGACCCGGATCGCCACCAGAAGTGTACGGGACCCGCGGGGCACCGGGTGACGCCGTTGTCCACAACCGGGCGACGGTCCACAGCCGCGGGTGGTGACCGACGGTGATCCGGGACGCTGTCCGCATGCGAGCGAAGCGATGTGTGCGCGTGTGCGCGCGGCTGATCCTGCTGCTGGTGGTCACGGTGACGGCCCTGCTGTCCCCGCCGCCGAGCCTGTCCGCGACCGGCACGGATGCCACTGTGCCGGCCGTCGGCCGCGCCTGGCCCGTGGGGTTACGGCCCCCGGTCCTGCGCGGCTGGGAGCCCCCGGCGACGGTCTACGGCCCGGGCCACCGGGGCGTGGACCTGGCGGCAGCACCCGGGACACCGGTACGGGCGGTGGCGGCGGGCCGGATCTCCTTCGCGGGCCGGGTGGCCGGCAAGGGAGTCGTCTCGGTGGACCTCAAGGGGACCGGCGATCCCCCGCTCCGCACGACCTACGAGCCGGTGACGGCGTCCGTGGAGGAGGGCGAGGAGGTGGCACCGGGCGAGGTGATCGGCACGGTGGACGCGACGGGCTCGCACTGCACGGCCACGTGCGTGCACTGGGGTCTGCGGCGGGGCGAGACCTACCTGAACCCGCTGTCACTCCTGCCGCCCTGGCTCCTTCAGAGGGGCCCGTCGCGGCTACTGCCGCTCGCTTAGCTGCGGGCAATCGTGCCGCCAAGGGCGGCACGGGTGGGCGCAGCGGCACCCCGCAGCGCCGGGTTGCGCACCCACCCGACCCCAGCCTCCACAGGGCTCAGCCCCGCACACCCCGCAGAGCCATCGACACAGCCGCATCGGTGATCGCCCCGGGCTCCTCCGCGGCCCCCAGCTCGATCCTCCGCACAGCCGCGTCCACCACCCCCTGCACCAGCATCGCCGCGAGCCGGGGCTGCTCATGCCGCAGCTCCCCCAGCGCCTCGACGATCATCGCGACGAGCCCGCCATGCGCCGCGCGGATCTTCTCCCGGGCCCCCGCGTCCAGCTCACTCGCGGAGATCGCGACCACGGCCCGGTGCCGCCGGTCCCCGACCAGCTCCAACTGCTGCCGCACATACGCCTCGACCTTGCCCTCGGCCGTGTCCGCCCGCTCCATCGCCGCCGACACTTCCGCCGCCCAGACCGGGAAGTCGACCTCGCACAGCTCTTCGACCACGGCCGCCCGCGACCGGAAGTACTCATAGACGGACGAGCGCGCGAGGCCCGTCCGCTCGGCGAGGGCCGGGAAGGTCAGCGCCTCCGTACCGCCCTCGGACAACAAGGAACGAGCCGCGTCCAGCAGGGCGGCTCGCTGCATCGACCGGTGCTCGGCCACGGAGGCCGCTCGAATCCTTGGCACGTCAACACTGTACGGACGCACCGGGCACGGCGGGAGTGGCTCCCTGCGAGCCGTCGCCATCCGGCCAGGTCAGCGGCCGAAGCTCGCCAGTTTCGCGCGGAGCTGGAGCACGGACTTGGTGTGGATCTGGCTGACCCGGCTCTCCGTCACGCCCAGCACGTTCCCGATCTCGGCCAGCGTGAGGCCCTCGTAGTAGTACAGCGTGACCACGGTCTTCTCCCGCTCGGGCAGCGTGTTGATCGCCCGCGCCAGGAACCTCCGCAGCTCCCGGTCCTCGGCGACCTCGACCGGGTTGTCGGCGGCCGTGTCCTCCAGCGTGTCCATGACGCTCAGCCCGTCGCCGCCCTCGCCCCCGCCGTGCAGCAGCTCCTCCAGGGCCACCACGTTGGCCAGCGACAACTGGCTGAACACCGCGTGGAGTTCCTCCACGGCGATGCCCATCTCGCCGGCCACCTCGCCCTCGGTCGGCGTCCGCCGCAGCCGCGCCTCCAGCGTGGCGTAGGCCCGCTCCACGTTGCGCGCCTTCTGCCGCACCGAGCGGGGGATCCAGTCCAGCGCCCGCAGCTCGTCGATCATCGCGCCGCGGATCCGGGTGATCGCGTACGTCTCGAACTTGATCTCCCGGTCGATGTCGAACTTCTCGATCGCGTCGATCAGCCCGAACACCCCGGACGAGACGAAGTCCGCCTGCTCGACGTTGGACGGCAGGCCCACGCTGACCCGTCCCGCGACGTACTTCACCAGCGGCGAGTAGTGCAGGATCAGCTGCTCCCGCAGCCGCTCGTCCCCCGTCGCCTTGTACGACCGCCACAGCTCGTCGAGCGTCGAGGGAGCGGGCGGCCGCACGCTGCCACCGTCACGGGCGGCTGGGGGGATCGCCGCCCGGTCGGACCCGGAGGTGTGCTGGGGCATTCGTCGCCTTGTGCCGTTCTGCTGCGGAGTGGTGCTGCTGGGGTGAGCTGTCTGTCTGATGTCGAGTTGCCTGTCCGTGTCGGGATCCTCGTGAGCGTAGCGTGACTGCGGTGTCGCGGTGCGCGAAGGAGGGAGGCCGAAGCGGGCGCAGATACGTTCCGGAAGGCGTCCCACCAGGGCGCCGCGATCGCTCGGGGTGATCACCGGAGAACCCCAACTGGGCGAATTTCCAAGGGGTGTCGGGGTTCCCCCGGACGGCCGAACAGGGGCGGTCCTCATGGCTCGGGACCACCGCGGACCGACATCACCGCCTGGCGTGTCAACTTCCAGCCGTCGCCGTGTCGTTCGACGTAACCGAGTGCTCGGAGTTCGTACAGTCTCGCGATCGCGTCGTCCTGTGCGGTCTGCGCGCGGCGCGCGATCTCGTCCGGCCGGGCGGCCCGGCTCCCCGGCAGCGCGGCGAGCACCTGCCGGGCGGCCGGCTCCAGCAGGTCCCGGGGCAGGACGGGGCCGCGCCGGTCGGGGGCGAGCTGCCCGATGTCGCCGACCAGCTCGACGATGTCGGCGGCGTCGGTGACGAGGGCCGCCTCTCCGCGCAGTAGTTCGTGCACCCCGGCGGAGAGCGCGCTGGTGGCGGGGCCCGGTACGCCCATCGTGTGACGGCCGAGGCGCTGGGCCGCCCGCGCGGTGACCAGGGAGCCGCTGCGGTGAGCGGCCTCGACGACCACGGTGCCGCGGGTGAGCGCCGCGATCACCCGGTTCCGCAGGATGAACCGGCTCGGCGTCGGGTGATCACCGGGCGGCAACTCGCCGATGACGAGGCCCTGTTCGGCGATTCTGCCGATCAGCCGGCTGTGTCCGCGCGGGTAGGGCCGGTCGACGCCGCAGGCGAGGACGGCGACGGTGGCGCCGCCCGCGCCGAGGGCTCCGCGGTGGGCGGCGCCGTCGACGCCGTAGGCCCCGCCGGACACCACGACCCAGCCCTGCTCGGCGAGGCCGGCGGCGAGGCCGGCCGCCATGTGGGCCCCGTACTCGGTGCAGGCCCGGGCGCCGACGACGGCGACCGACTTCAGCGCCCACATCCGCAGGCTGGGCCTGCCGCGCACCCAGAGCCCCAGGGGCCGGGCATCCCCGAGATCGTCGAGCTGCCCCGGCCACTCGGCGTCCCCCGGGCACAGGAACCGCACCCCCGCGTCCCGGGCGACCTCCAGATCCCGCTCCGGCCGGGCGGCCCCGGCCCTGGCCAGCAGCCCGGCCCACCGCTTCCCGCTCACCCCGGGCAGAGCCGCCCCGCCCTCCCTCAGCCGCCGCACCACTTCCCCGACCCCGAACTCCCGCACCCACCGCCCGCCGGCCTCGTCACCGGGCTCGATGACACGGGTGAGGAAGACGCGGGCGAGCAGTTCGTCGTCCGGTTCGTCGTGGACGCTCACGTCAGTGCCCCGATGGCCATGGGGACGCCCCTCGGCACCCCGGTGCGCAGTTGGAGGGCGAGGGCGACGTCCGTCGCGTCGGGCCGGTCGTGGCCGACGAGATCGGCGACGGTCCAGGCCACCCGCAGCACGCGATCGAGTCCTCGGGCGGTCAGGACGCCCCGCTCCAGGTTCCGCTCGGCCTCGTCCATCGCGCCGGGCACGGCGTACCAGCGGCTGCGCAGCTCGCGGCCGGGCACCTCGCCGTTGGTCCGCCAGGGAGTGCCGGCCAGGCGCTCCGCGGCCCGTTCCCTGGCCGCCCGGACCCGGTCGGCGACCATCGCGGTGGACTCGCCCCGGGCGCCGCAGGCGGTCAGCTCGGTACGGGTGACGCGGTCCACCTCGACGCGCAGGTCGACCCGGTCGAGCAGCGGGCCGGAGAGCCTGGCCTGGTAACGGCGGATCGCCGAGGGCGGGCACTCGCACAGGTCGTCCCGCTGGGAGAACCGGCCGCACGGGCAGGGGTTGGCCGCGAGCACCATGAGGAACTTCGCCGGGAAGCGCACGACTCCCGCACTGCGCGCGATCACGACGTGCCCCGCCTCCAGCGGCTGGCGCAGCGCGTCTAGGGCCTGGCTGGTGAATTCCGGCGTTTCATCCAGGAACAACACTCCGCGATGAGACAGCGACACCGCGCCGGGCCGCGCGATGCCCGGGCCGCCGCCGACGAGCGCCTGCATCGTGGCCGAGTGGTGCGGGGCGCAGTAGGGGGCGACGTCGATCAACGGCTTGCCGGGAGGCAGCAGGCCCGCCACCGAGTGGACCGCGGTGACCTCCAGGGACTCCTGTTGGGCGAGCCGGGGCAAGATGGTGGGCAGCCGCTCCGCGAGCATCGTCTTGCCGGCACCGGGCGGCCCCTCCAGGAAGAGGTGGTGCCCGCCCGCCGCGGCCACCTCCACCGCCGTGCGCGCCGAGATCTGCCCCACGACGTCCGCCAGGTCGTGGCCGTGGTCGTGCTGGGCCGCGCCGACACTGTGCATGCCGGTGGCCGCGCCCGTACCCGGCATCCGCAGGCCGGCGAGGAGCGGATCCGGGCGCCCCAGCTCGTCCGGCTCCTCGTCGGGCACGGGCTCGTCGGCCAGGATGGCGATCAGCTGCCGCAGACTGCGCACGCCCAGCACGGAGACCCCGGGCACGAGGGACGCCTCGGCGGCGGCGCACTCCGGCACCACCACCTGCTCGTACCCCGCATCCGCCGCCGCCAGCACCGCCGGCAGCACCCCCCGCACCGGCCGCACCCGCCCGTCCAGCCCCAGCTCGCCGATCATCACGATGTCGGCGAGGACCCGCGGGTCGATGCGCTCCGCCGCGCCGAGGACCGCCGCCGCGACGGCGAGGTCGAAGCCGCTGCCGGACTTCGGTACGGAGGCCGGGCTCAGGCCGACCGTGAGTTTCTTCTGCGGCCAGGCGGCGCCCGAGTTGACGACGGCGGCGCGCACCCGGTCCCGGCTCTCCGTCAGGCTCTTGTCGGGCAGCCCCACCAGCGTGAACGCCGCCACGCCCGGTTCGAGGTCGGCCTGGACCTCGACGACCACGCCCTCGACGCCCACCAGCGCCACCGAACACGTACGGGCGAATGCCATCAGGCCACCCCCCGCACGTGCTCGACCACGGCCGCGCCGCGGGCCGGCAGCAGTACCCCGACCACGTCGATGCGGACCCCGCCGGGCGGTGCGCCCCCGTGGGTCTGGATCCACCGCTCGGCGAGGTCCCGCAGCCGCTCCGCCTTCTGCGGGGTCACGGCCGCCATCGGATGCTCGAAGGGACCCTCCCTGCGGGTCTTCACCTCGCAGACGACCAGGACGTCCCCGTCCCTGGCCACGATGTCGATCTCCCCGGCCCGGCCCGAGCGCCAGTTGCGCTCCAGGACCGTCAGGCCGGTCTCCGCCAGCCGCCGGGCCGCCAGGCTCTCTCCGTACCTGCCCATCGCACTGCGTGCGTTCATGTCGGCACCACCTCCGGTGCCAACGATCACGCAGCCGCCCCCACGAAGTGGATCTTGGTGGACGGCTCAGCGGTTGTGGACAACCTGGTCACCCAGCGGGGTGAACCTCACCCGCTCGGCAGCTCCAGATCGCTCTTGTTCAGCTCCTCGATGTTCACGTCCTTGAACGTGAGGACCCGGACCTGCTTCACGAACCGCGCCGGCCGGTACATGTCCCACACCCAGGCGTCCGCCATCGACACCTCGAAGAACACCTCACCCTGGACCGAGTGCACCTGCATCTCGTAGTCGTTGGTCAGGTAGAAGCGCCGCTCGGTCTCGATCACGTATTTGAACAGACCGACGACATCGCGGTACTCCCGGTAGAGCTTCAGCTCCATCTCGGTCTCGTACTTCTCGAGGTCCTCGGCGCTCATGGCATGTTCCCCTTCAGCCGTGCGATCCCACCATTGTGCGCCAGTCCCGTGAGCCCCTAGACGATTTCCGGGTCAAGGATCACGGGCCTGGCCGGGGGACCTTCGTCGAGCAGCTGACGCAGCAGCCCGGCGAGTCTGGTCGGATACACCGTCTCATGTGCCCGGGTCAGTTCCGGACACGTCCACCAGCGCGCTCCGGCGACACTGCGCCGCTCCAGCTCGGTCAGCCCGGCGGCGGCGATCGCCGTACGGTCCGTCCGAGCCAGGAAGTACCACTCGTCCTGGTCCCAGCGGCGGCCCGCGAACGGGAACGAGCACCTCCGCCGCCACAGCACCGGGCCGAGCTCGACCTCGGTGATGCCCGTCTCCTCGGCGAGTTCCCGCAGGGCGGCCTGTTCACGGGTCTCGTCGCCCTCCACACCGCCGCCGGGCGTGAACCACCAGTCGTCGGCCGGATCGTCCGGCTCGTGCCCGTGCAGCAGCAGGATGCGGTCCCGCGGGTCGAGCAGCACGACCCGGGCGACCTTGCGCAGCCCGCCCTCGGAGCCGTCCTGGCCCGCCCTCACGGCCTCAGCGGGCACTCGCGGGCTCCGCGTTCGCCCGCCGGGCCCGGGCCGCGTCCGCGCGCTTGGCGATCGGGCCGTAGGCGCCGCCGCCCAGGACGAGCACGGCGCCGGCGATCACCAGGGCGGTGATCGTCCGCAGCGGTCCGGGCGAGGAGAGGCTGCCGAGCGGCTCGAAGCCGGTGGGGCGCTCCAGCATGCCCTTCATGGGCCAGACGACGGCGTCGACGCGGGCGTCCACCGTGGAGCGGGCCACCGTGCCGCTGGCGGCGTCGGTCAGGTGGGCGGTGGAGTCCACGGAGTTGCCGCGCTCGTCGCCGAGCAGGAACAGCCGGCCCTTGGGGACGGTCACCGTCGGGAAGTCGCTCATCTCGGCCGGTGTGCCCTTGGGCAGGTACGTCTCGTCGATCTCCTTGCCGTTGACCTCGAGCTTGCCGTCCTGGCAGCAGGAGACCGTGTCGCCGCCGATCGCGACCACGCGCTTGACCATGGGCACATTGGCCCAGCTCGCGTCCTTGAAGACGACGACGTCACCGCGGCGCACGTCGGCGCCGTCGATGCGCTGCGCCAGGATCCGGTCGCCCGCGTCGATCGTCGGGGTCATCGAGCTGGTGGGCACGGTGTACGGCCGGTAGACCACCGCTCCCCAGGCGAAACCGCCGAGGAACAGCACGAGGCCCAGTGCGACGGCCAGCCCGGACAACCGCTGTCCGGTCCGGCTGCCCACCGGGCCCGTCCCTGTGCCGCCGCTGCGCGGGGCCGTGTGCGTCATGCTCTCGCCACCCATGGGTCCGCACCCTACCCGGGGGTACCGGCCGGGGTCAGCAGACGGGTGGGATCACTGCTTCCCGGCCTGGGGATCACTGCTCCCGGCTGGGGAGGCTGCTTCCCGGCTGGGGATCACTCCGCCCCCAGGCCGCACTACCGCTTCCTGCGCCGCCACCACACCACCGGCACCACACCGGCGAGCGCCAGCCCCTGCGGCGCGACCGACCAGCCGGCGGCGGCCGGCTGCGCGTTCAGACCGGACTGGTCGAAGGTGTCCGGCACCGGCAGCGTGTCCCAGCGGTTGATCGGCCAGGCGATGACGATGGCCCGTCCGACGACGTCCTTCACCGGGACCATGCCGTGGTTCTTGTCCGACTGGTTGTACCGGGAGTCCCGGGAGTTCTGCCGGTGGTCGCCCATGACCCAGATGTAGCCCTCGGGGACCTTCACCTTGAACTGGCCGCCCTGGTCGTCGACGCTGCACGGCGTGTTGCCGGGGTAGACGTATGACGTCTCGTTCAGGGCCTTGCCGTTGACCGTCAGCGGGCCGGTGTTCTTGCACTCGACCGTGTCGCCGCCGACGCCGATCACGCGCTTGATGAGGTCCTTCTCCTCCACCGACGGCATGAGGCCGATCCAGCTGAGGAACGTCTGCAGGGCGTTCGGGTCCGTGGTCGGCTCGCCCGCCAGCCAGTTGTCGGGGTCGTGGAAGACGACGACCTCGCCGCGCTCGGGCTCGGAGCCGAACCAGGGGGTGAGCTTGTCGACCAGGACGCGGTCGCCCTGCTGGAGGGTGTTCTGCATCGAGTCGGAGGGGATGGAGAACGCCTGCACCAGGAAGGTCTTGATCAGCAGCGCCAGCACCAGCGCGATACCGATCAGGATGGGCAGCTCCTTCCAGAAGGAGCGCGGCTTCTTCGGTGTCCGGGCCGGACCGCCCGGCCCCTGGTCCTCGGCTGTCGTGTGCTCGCCTGTCACCCTGTCACCTTCGGCTGCCCCGGAGTCATTCCCGGAGGTCACGGCGCTGTCCGCGGCCGGGACGGCGGATTCCGCGGGGCGTCCGCGGTGCTCCTCGCCGTCGTGTCCGGACCGTGCGCCAACCGCCACATCCCCCACGCCAACTCCTCACTCTGTGCCGCCGCCTGCCCCATACACGACGCAGGCCCACCACTCCCATAACGAGCGGGAGTTCCGCAGGGGTCGGGAGCTGGATCGTTCCGTTCGAATCTTCGGAGGCAACCCTATGCGACAGCGGAGGAGCAGCGGTCGACCCGGTGGCCGAGTCGGACACGGAGGCGTAGGTGTTCGGTTCCTCCAGGGTGCTCCAGTGGCCGAGGGGCCAGGCGATGACCATGGCGCGGCCGACGACCTCCTCCTCGGAGACCGTGCCGCCGTAGTCGGTGTCCTGGTGGGCGCGGGAGTCCGCGGAGTTGTTCCGGTGGTCGCCCATCACCCACAGCCGCCCCGGAGGCACCGTGATGTCGAACGGCGTGTCGGACGGGGCGATGCCGGGGTACAGGTAGTCCTCGTTCAGCGGGATGCCGTTGACGGTCACGCGCCCTTGCGCGTCGCAGCACTTGACGCGGTCGCCGCCGACGCCGACGACCCGCTTGATGAGGTCCTTCTCGTTCTCGGACGGCAGCAGGCCGATGAAGGTGAGCCCTTCCTTGACCTGCTTGATGACGACGGGGTCGTCCTTCTGCGTGGTGGGCTGCTCGTCCTGGAGCCAGCCGCCGGGGTCCTTGAACACGACGACGTCCCCGCGCTGCGGCTTCGAGCCGAACCACGGGGTGAGCTTGTCGACCAGGACGCGGTCGCCGATCTGGATCGTCTGCTCCATGGAGCCGGACGGGATGACGAAGGCCTGGACGAGGAACGTCTTCAGCACGAGGGCTATGAGGACGGCGACGCCGACGAGGAGCGGTATCTCCTTGACGGCACCGCGCCTGCGGCGCCGCTTGACCTTCTTCTGGAGTTTGCGCCGCTCGGCGCGCGTGCGGCCGCCGGCCGGGCTGGCGGCGCGCCGGGCGCCGGTGGGCAGCAGGTTGTCCGCGGGGCTGGCGGGGACGCCGCGCGGTTTGCCGCGGTTACCCATGGGCGCCCGCCCTTCCGGCGGCGGGCACGCGCGCGTAGACGTCCGGGCGGTGCAGCCGGGTGGCGTGGGCGAAGGGCCAGACGATCCAGTCGGCGCGGCCGATCACGTCACCGACCGGGATCATGCCGCCGCCCGGTGAGCCGAGGTGGTTCCGGGAGTCGCTGGAGCGGCTGCGGTGGTCGCCGAGGAGGAACAGGGTGCCGCCGGGGACGACGACGTCGAAGGCCACCGTGGACGGGCTGTCGCCGGGGTACAGGAAGCCCGACTCGTCGACCGGCCGGCCGTTCACCTGGATCCTCCCCTCCTTGTCGCAGCACACCACGTGGTCTCCCCCCACGCCTACAACGCGCTTGATGTAGTCCGCGTGCCCGAAGTACCCGGTCCCGTCGAACACGACGATGTCTCCCCGCTGCGGCTCGGCACCGAAACGGTACGCCAACTTGTTTACGAGAACCCGGTCCCCGACCCTCAATCCCCGCTCCATGGATCCGCTGGGGATCTGGAACGGCCGCATCACGAACGTGCTGAGGAAGAGCAGGAACAGCAGGCAGGTCAGCAGGGTGAGAGTGATCCGGCCACCCGGGACCCATGCGCTGACACGCGACACCAACGCGAAACGCGACCGGCCCTCCGGCTCTCCGGGGTCCGAGGTCTGCTCGGAGTCGGAAGGGCGGGAGGAGCGGTCGCGCTCCGTCGGCTGTGCTTCGGTGTCCATCGGAGCCAGATGCTATCCGGCCCCGGTGTGAACCCCGGAGAGCGCTCAGCTCTCGCGCTTCTCCTTGATCTTCGCGGCCTTGCCGCGCAGCTCGCGCAGGTAGTACAGCTTGGCGCGGCGGACGTCACCCTTGGTGACGAGCTCGATCTTCTCGACGATCGGGGTGTGCACCGGGAAGGTGCGCTCGACGCCGACGGAGAAGGAGACCTTGCGGACCGTGAAGGTCTCGCGCACGCCGGAGCCCTGGCGACGGATCACGACGCCCTTGAACTGCTGCACACGGGAGCGGTTGCCCTCGATGACGCGGACGTGCACGTTGACCGTGTCGCCCGGGCGGAAGGCGGGGACGTCGCTGCGCAGCGAGGCGGAGTCGACAGTGTCGAGCAGGTGAGACATTTCGTCTGCTTTCTTCGCTGATGCCACAGGTCATCAACGGAAACTAGGTGTTCTGGATCAGGGCTGTGCGGGTCGGGACGGGCGTCGTCTCCCCCTGTGGCAGGGGCGCACGCCGGACGGACGCACAACAGCTGGCTATTCTTCCACGCCGTCGGTCCTGCGCCAAAATCGGCCGTACGGCTCCCCCGCCGGGTCCGGTTCCCAGCCCAGGATGGAGAGCATCTCGCGGTCCTTCTTGTCGAAGGCCTTGGGGTCGCACCGCTCGATGAGGTCGGGCCGGTGGGCCGTCGTACGCTTCAGGGCCTCGTCCCGCCGCCAGCGGGCGATCTTCCCGTGGTGGCCGCTGAGCAGCACGTCGGGGATGTCCCGGCCGCGCCACTCGGGCGGCTTGGTGTAGACGGGCCCTTCCAGGAGGTTCGCCATGGCGCCGGGTGCGAAGGAGTCGTCCCGGTGGGACTCGGCGTTGCCGAGGACGCCCGGCAGCAGCCGCGCCACGGCCTCCGTGACGACGAGCACGGCCGCCTCACCGCCGGCCAGGACGTAGTCGCCGATGGACACCTCGTACACCGGCATCCGTGTCGCGTACTCCTCGACGACCCGCCGGTCGATGCCCTCGTAGCGGGCCGGCGTGAAGATCAGCCAGGGGCGCTCGGAGAGGTGGACGGCGAGTTCCTGGGTGAAGGGCCGGCCGCTGGGCGTGGGCACGATGAGGGCCGGCTCGCGGGAGCCGGTCTCGTAGCCGTCGGCCAGGACGGAGTCCAGCGCCTCACCCCAGGGCTCGGTCTTCATGACCATGCCGGGGCCGCCGCCGTAGGGCGTGTCGTCGACGGTGTTGTGGCGGTCGTAGGTCCAGGAGCGCAGGTCGTGCACGTGCACGTTCAGCTGTCCACGCGCGCGTGCCTTGCCGACGAGGGAGACGTTCAGCGGTTCCAGGTACTCGGGGAAGATCGTGACGACGTCGAGGCGCATTACGGCTCTTCCCGGCTGGGGGCGTCTTCACGGCTGGAAGCGTCTTCGCGGCTGGAGGCGATCTCGGCGCGGTCGTCGATCAGGCCCGGCGGCGGGGTGATGACGGCCTTCTGCTCCTCCAGATCGATCTCGGCGACGATCTCCTCGACGAAGGGGACCAGCACCTCGCTGCCGTCGGGGCGCTCCACGATGAACAGGTCCTGGGTGGGCAGGTGCGAGATCTCCGTGATCCGGCCGACCGCCGCGCCGTCCGCGGTGACCACGTCGAGGTCGATGAGCTGGTGGTCGTAGTACTCGTCCTCGCCCTCGGGCAGTTCCTCCGGGTCGACATCGGCGATCAGGAGGGTGTTGCGCAGAGCCTCGGCGCCCGTGCGGTCGCTGACGCCCTCGAAGCGCAGCAGGAGACGGCCGCTGTGGACGCGGCCCGTCTCGATGGTGAGGGGTCCCGCGGAGGCGGGATCGGTGGCGAGTACGGCGCCCGGGGCGAGCCTGAGCTCCGGCTCGTCCGTACGGACCTCGACGTTGACCTCACCCTTGATGCCATGGGCACGGCCGATCCGTGCGACTACCAGCTGCACGTGTGCAATCTCCTGTCATACGACTACGGGCCGGGGACGGCCCTCAGGCCCTCCCCGGCCCTAGCCGGTTGCGTTCAGCGTCAGCGGACGTGGTCCACGTCGACGAGGTCGACGCGGACACCGCGACCGCCGATGGCGCCCACGACGGTGCGCAGGGCACGTGCGGTGCGGCCGTTGCGGCCGATCACCTTGCCGAGGTCGTCCGGGTGGACCCGGACCTCGAGCACTCGCCCGCGGCGCAGGTTGCGCGAGGCGACCTGCACATCGTCAGGGTTGTCGACGATGCCCTTCACGAGGTGCTCGAGAGCCTCCTCGAGCATGCTCAGGCCTCGGTCGAAGCGGACTCGGCAGCGGCCTCGTCCTTCTTCTCAGCCTTCTTCTTCTGGGTGATCGCCTCACCCTTGCCCTCGTCGTCACCGCCGAGAGCCTCGAACGACGGGCGCGCGGCCTTCTCGGGCTGCGTCAGCAGCGGAGCCGGGGCGGGCTCGCCCTTGAACTTCTGCCAGTCGCCGGTCTTCTTGAGGATGGCCATCACGGGCTCGGTCGGCTGGGCGCCGACACCGAGCCAGTACGCCACACGCTCGGCGTCGACCTCGATCACCGACGGGTTGTACGTCGGGTGGTACTTGCCGATCTCCTCGATCGCACGACCGTCACGACGGGTACGGGAGTCGGCGACGACGATGCGGTAGTGAGGCGAACGGATCTTGCCCAGACGCTTCAGCTTGATCTTGACTGCCACGGGAGTGGGTTCTCCTGGATTTGACGTGGTTGGGCACGGCGAGAAAGCCGCGTGGGGTTGCGGTACCCGAGTGCCCGATGGACGCGTCAGCCGGAGGAGAGAGGGGTCCTGTGCGGCTGTCGAGTACAGCTAGCCATTGTGCCATACCCTGCGGGTCGCTCTTGGCCAGGGGTGCGGCGTCGTGCGGGCACGCTGAGGGGGCACCCGGCGTGGAGGTGAAGTACGTCGGGTGCCCTGCCCGGCAGTGGCGGTGCTGTCCCGACCGGCAGCCACGAGATGCCGGTGGTGGACGTCAGCCGGCCACCGCTCCCGCCCCCACGACCTCCGGGATCCGGAACGGCTTGCCGCAGCCGCCGCAGACGATGGGGGCCTGGGCGAGGACCGACGGCACCACGCGGACGTTGCGGCCGCAGTCGCAGACCGCCTTGACGCGGACGCCGCCGCCGGAGGAGCCGTGCCGGGCGGCCGGGCCCCGGAAGGTGCGGGAGGTGTCGGAGGAGGTGGCCGCGGTGTGGGCCTTCAGGGCGCGCTGGAGGCGTTCCATCGTCGGGCGGTAGCGGCGCTTCGCCTCGGGGGTGAGCGTGACCAGGGAGAAGCCGCTGCTGGGGTGCGGTTCCTCGGGGTGGTCCAGGCCCAGCTCCTCGGCGATCGCGAGGAATCTGCGGTTGTGGTAGCGGCCGGCACGGGAGGTGTCGCGGACGCCGCGCGCGGCGGCGATGCCATGGACTGCCTCATGGAGCAGTCGCTCGAAGGAGAGTTCGTGACCGCACGCGGACGACGACTCCCCGATCAGGGACTCTGGCGCGGCAAGGTCGGGCAGCTCGGGGTGGTACCGCTGAATGTCGGCCCACGCCTGTGCCAGCTCTGCGGCGAGAACAGGTGGTGTCTGTGTCGTGCTCACGTAATGACAACGAGCCGGGGTGCCCCAGTGTTCCGATTCCGGGGCATCCCAAATAATTTGCACGTACCCGTCAGTTGCCTCTGATGCGTCCCGACGAGGGCGCGTGCGCTGATCTGTGGAGAAGCCTCGCAGCTCACCACAAGGTGGTGCGTAGCCCCGCGTACGCCCCGGCGCGTAGACGATGTCCGCGCGCCGGGGAGCCAGAGATCCGCAGGTGCGCAAGAGGCGTTCCGGCCGCCTTGCGCCCCACTCGGTCAGCGCGTGCCGCGGCTCAGTAAGCGCGTGCGACGACGGCGACGTTACCGGGTGCGTCGTCGGCGTCCGGCACCGACCCGTCCTCGGCGACCAGACACCGTACGGTCACGGCGTGCTCGGCGAGCTCGGCCTCGCCCTCCTCGCCGAGCACCGCCCAGGGGATGCGCGCCCAGCCGCCGGCGGTCGCGACCTCGACGGCCTCCTCGATCGTCGACACCTCGGCCGTACGGGACTCCCGGCGCTCGCGGGCCTGCTCCAGCAGCAGCGCCTGGTCCTCTTCGAGCACCTTGGGGAGCAGCTCGGCCAGGTCGTCCAGGGACACCGGCTCCTTGCCTCCGGGGATGCGGCGCGCCAGCATCGCGGTGCCGTTCTCCAGATCGCGCGGTCCGACCTCGATGCGCACGGGGACCCCTTTCAGCTCCCAGTCGACGGCGCGGCGACCGAACGGGGTGTCGGTGCGGTCGTCGACGTGGACGCGGACACCGGCCGCCTTCAGCCGGTCGCCGAGCTCGCGGACCTTGGCCAGAACCGCCTCGTCGCCCTTGATCGCGAGGACCACGGCCTGGATCTGCGCCAGCCGGGGCGGGACGCGCAGGCCGTTGTCGTCGCCGTGCATCATCACCAGGGCGCCGATCATGCGGGTGGTGGAACCCCAGGAGGTCTGCCAGACCAGCTCCTGACGGCCGTCCTTGGACAGGTACCGGGTGTTGAAGGCCTTGGCGAAGTTCTGGCCCAGTTCATGGCTCGTGGCCATCTGGAGGGCCTTGCCGTCGCCCATCATGCCTTCGAGGGTGAGGGTGTTGACGGCCCCCGCGAACCGCTCCTTGACGGTCTTGCGGCCGGGGACGACGTCCATCGCGAGGACGTTCACCATGAAGTCCTCGTAGACCTGCCGGTGAATGTGCGCGGCGAAATCGCGCGCCTCCTCGTACGTGGCGTGCGCGGTGTGGCCCTCCTGCCAGAGGAACTCGGTCGTGCGCAGGAAGAGGCGGGGCCTGAGCTCCCAGCGCACGACGTTCGCCCACTGGTTGATGAGCAGGGGCAGGTCGCGGTAGCTCTGCACCCACTTGGCGAAGTAGTCGTTGATGATCATCTCGGAGGTGGGGCGGACCACGGCGGGCTCTTCGAGCTCCTTGCCGCCGCCGTGCGTGACCACGGCCAGCTCGGGCGCGAAACCCTCGACGTGGTCCGCCTCCCTGGTCAGGTACGACTGGGGGATCAGCAGCGGGAAGTACGCGTTCTGGGTGCCCGTCTCCTTGATGCGGGCGTCCATCTCGGACTGCATCCGCTCCCACAGCCCGTACCCGTACGGTCGGATGACCATGGTGCCGCGCACCGGACCGTTGTCGGCGAGCTCCGCCTTGTTGATCAAGTCCTGGTACCAGCGCGGGAAATCGTCCGCCCGGGGAGTGAGAACAGGTGCTTTGGCCATGGCGCGATGGTACTGGCCCGGGTTGCCGGAATGTGAAATCTCGCCATAGGCACATGACAACTCATATGCCGTGCCGCATTCCACTGGACGACAGGTCGAGGGGGGAGTTTCCTGGCATACGGGGGTAGTGCGAGCGCACTGTCACGGGGGCCATGGAATCGGGCAAGAGGCAACTCTCGGCGGATTGGGGCGCTTACTTATGACACCTACGCTCGTGCGGCAGCACCTGCCTCACGCGGGGACCGCACCCCGCGTGGATTTGCGTGCACGCGCGCGTGACTGGTCCGAGATCCAGGAGCGGATGCTCGTACCGCTCTACGAGGCCGTCTACCAGCGACTGGACGTGGGTCCCACCACGCGGCTGCTCGGCCTCGGCTGCGGTTCCGGGCTCGCCCTGCTGATGGCCGCCGCCCGGGGAGCGGCGGTCACCGGTGTCGACGCTTCCCCCGAAAGAATGGCCCTCGCACGGCAGCGGCTGCTGCCCGAGGCGGGGAGCACGCGCGCGCGTACGGACACCCGGCTGGTCGACGGCTCGCCCCGGGACACGCGGGAGCCCGGCGCTCCCGCGTACAGCCTGGTCACCGCCTTCGAGCCGATCGGGTGCCTCGCGGGCGACTCGGAGGGGCTGGGCGGGCTGCTCGCGGAGGCGACGCCGCTCGCCGAGCGCGGCGCGGCCGTGGTGCTGGCGGGCTGGGGCCCGCCGGAGCGCTGCGCCACGACGTCCGTGCTGCGGGTGGCCACGAAGCTGGCCGAGCCGCTGCGCACCTCGGGCAGCTGGCGCCCCGCCCTCCGCGACGACCTGGAGGAGGTCGCCCAGCGGGCCGGCCTCGAGCCGGACGGGTCCGGTCGGGTGGCGTGCCCGTTCGGATACGCCGATGTGGACAGCGCGGTACGCGGCCTGAAGTCGACGGGGCTGTTCGACGCGGCGATGACGGCGACGGACCAGGTGCAGGTGGACAAGGAGCTGACCGAGGCGCTGCACCCGCACCAGCGGCAGGACGGGACGGTGTGGATGCCGAACGTGTTCCGTTATCTGATCGCCCGGACACCCTGACTGGCCTCTCTTGTTCGATGCAGGTGTGAATGGCGTGAAGAAAGCACCATGGGGTGCTTTTCGTTTCGCCAAGTGGATCTTGAACGCTTAGGGTGATCCACCGCTCGGGGGACTACACATCTGCATACAGGAGAGTTGTTTTGCCGCACCACAAGACCGCGCTGCGCCTCGTCGCGCCCGTCGCCGTTCTCGCCCTGACGCTCACCGCCTGCGGTGGCGGCGACGACACGGCGGACGCGAAGAGCGCGGCCACCGCCCAGGCCAAGGCCTCCCCGTCGCCGGAGCCGACCTCCGGCGGCGAGCTGGGGACCGGCGAGAGCGCCACGGGCAAGGTCGCCGAGGACCCGGGCGAGGTCACCTACGAGGTCCTGGCGCAGAAGGTCGACCTGGGCACCGAGGCGGAGGCCGCCAAGGCCGTTTCCGAGCCGGACAAGGTCAAGGGCAAGGTGCTGGCCGTCGCGCATGTGAAGTACACGCACAAGGGCGGGCCCGCCCTCACCGACGGCTCCGACGTGCACGACGCCACCACGGTCTTCGCCGACGGACAGCGCGGCAGCGTCCTCATCGGCGCGTCCGAGGACGCCCCGGGCTGCGAGGACCCGTACGACGTCGAGAGCTGGAAGCAGGGCGAGAGCCATGTCTTCTGCGAGACCTATGTGGTCCCGGCGAACGCCAAGAGCATCGAGGTGCACTGGTCCGAGGAGGACGGCGAGCCGTACATCTGGAAGTTCCCGAACGGCTGACCGACCGGCGGACCACTGAGGGCGCCCCCTTCGCGCAAGGGGGCGCCCTCAGCGCCGTTGTGCGGGACGGGCCGGCGTCAGCCCATGAACTTCTTGAACTCGTCCGGCAGTTCGAAGTCCTTGCCGCCCTGCTGCGGCAGCCCGAAGGCGCCTCCGGCCTCGGCGGCGGCCGCGCGGCGGGCGGCGGCCTCCTGCTCCTGCTGCTTGCGCTTCATCGGGTTGCCGGAGCGCTGCTTGCCCTTGGCCTGCTTCTGCTTCTTCTTCGCCCGGCCGGGACCGCCGCCCATGCCCGGCATCCCGGGCATCCCCGGCATGCCGCCCTGGGCCATGCGGGACATCATCTTGCGGGCCTCGAAGAACCGCTCGACCAGGTTCTTCACCGCGCTGACCTCGACACCGGAACCCCGCGCGATACGGGCGCGGCGCGAGCCGTTGATGATCGTCGGGTCCTGGCGCTCGCCCGGGGTCATCGACTTGATGATGGCCGCCGTGCGGTCGACGTCCCGCTCGTCGAGGTTGTTGATCTGGTCCTTCATCTGGCCCATGCCCGGGAGCATGCCGAGCAGCTTGCTGATGCTGCCCATCTTCCTGACCTGCTCCATCTGGGCCAGGAAGTCGTCGAGGGTGAAGTCCTGGCCCTTCTTGGAGGCCAGCTTCTCGGCCATCTTCTGGGCTTCGGCCTGGTCGAACGTCTTCTCCGCCTGCTCGATCAGGGTGAGCAGGTCACCCATGTCGAGGATGCGGGAGGCCATCCGGTCCGGGTGGAAGGCGTCGAAGTCGTCGAGCTTCTCGCCGTTCGACGCGAACATGATCGGCTTGCCGGTGATCTGCCGGATCGACAGGGCGGCACCACCGCGGGCGTCGCCGTCGAGCTTGGAGAGCACCACACCGTCGAAGCCGACGCCGTCGCGGAAGGCCTCGGCGGTGTTGACGGCGTCCTGGCCGATCATGGCGTCGACGACGAACAGGATCTCGTCCGGGGAGACCGCGTCGCGGATGTCCGCGGCCTGCTGCATCATTTCCTGGTCGATGCCGAGGCGGCCGGCGGTGTCGACGATGACGATGTCGTGGACCTTCGACTTCGCGAAGTCGATCGAGTCCTTGGCGACCTTGACCGGGTCGCCCACGCCGTTGCCCGGCTCCGGCGCGTAGACGGCGACGCCGGCGCGCTCGGCGACGACGCTGAGCTGGTTGACGGCGTTCGGGCGCTGTAGGTCACAGGCGACCAGCAGCGGCGAGTGGCCCTGCTCCTTCAGCCAGCGGCCGAGCTTGCCCGCGAGGGTGGTCTTACCGGCACCCTGGAGACCCGCCAGCATGATCACGGTGGGCGGCTGCTTGGCGAAGCGCAGGCGCCGGGTCTCGCCGCCGAGGATGGTGACCAGTTCCTCGTTGACGATCTTGAGGACCTGCTGGGCCGGGTTCAGCGCCTTGGAGACCTCGGCGCCGAGGGCGCGCTCCTTGACGTTCTTGATGAACGTCCGGACGACCGGAAGCGCCACGTCCGCCTCGAGGAGCGCGATCCGGATCTCGCGCGCCGTGGCGTCGATGTCCGCCTCGGAGAGCCGTCCCTTGCCGCGCAGGTTCTTGAAGGTCGCTGAGAGGCGATCGGAAAGAGTATCGAACACGGCGCTCGCGGTCCTCGGGGTCGGAGACAGACTGGGGAATCGCCCTCCAGGGTATCCCGGCGTGACAAGTCGCCGGGTCGGCCTCACCCACGCAGTGTCTCCTCCAGCTTCCGCGCCACCGCCGCCGCCTCGTCGCCGGGCAGCGGAGCGCCCTCCGGGCCGGTCACGTAAAAGGCGTCCACGGCGTTGGCGCCGAGCGTGGAGACGTGCGCGCTGCGCACCTGGACGCTCGCGTCCTCCAGGGCGCGGCCGATGCGGAACAGCAGGCCGGGTGCGTCCTGGGAGCGGACCTCGATGACCGTGGCCAGCCGGGAGGCGGCCGGGTGGACCGACACCCTCGGCGGCGGGGCGACCACACCCCGGCGGCGCGGATAGGCCGCGTCCCGTTCGGCGAGGCGGCCGGCGATGTCCAGGGAGCCGTCCAGGGCCCGGACGAGGTCCGCGCGCAGGCGGGCGGCCTGCGGCAGGGAGCCGTACTCGGCCGCCACCCGCCAGTCCAGCAGCAGGACGGAGCCGTCGACGCCGTCCGGGAGGGTCAGGGACCGCAGTTCGGCGGTCCGTACGGTCAGCCGGTGCATGGCGAGGACACCGGCCACCGCGGGCAGCACGCCCGGCTGGTCGGGCACGGCGATGAGCAGTTCCACGCCCAGCGGCTCGGGGTCGCCGGACGGCTCCTGCCCGGCGGGCGGCTCGGTCTGGGCCCGCAGGGCGAGCACCGGGCTGCCGGTCGCGACGGCCTCGATGGCGAGCCGCTCCTGCTCGGCGGTCGGCGCGGCCTCCTCGGGGTCGTCCGGGGCGTCCCCGGCGAGCACCGCCGAGACCCGTTTGACCAGGTCGGCGACGAGCGACCCGCGCCAGGACGACCAGGCGGCCGGGCCGGTGGCCAGGGCGTCGGCCTCGGTGAGTGCGTGCAGCAGTTCCAGGGTGCCCGGGGAGCCGACGGCCTCGGCGACCGCGCGCACGGTGGCCGGGTCCTCCAGGTCACGCCGGGTGGCCGTCTCGATGAGCAGCAGGTGGTGGCGTACGAGGGTGGCGATGACGGTCACGTCGTGGCGGTCGAAGCCGATGCGGGCGGCGACGTCCTTGGCGATGATCTCGCCGGCCACCGAGTGGTCGCCGGGCCAGCCCTTGCCGATGTCGTGCAGCAGCGCGGCGACCAGCAGCAGGTCGGGGCGGCTGACCCGGCGGGTGAACTCGGAGGCGCGCACGGCGGTCTCGATGAGGTGCCGGTCGACGGTCCAGATGTGCACGGCGTTGCGCTGCGGCCGGCAGCGCACCCGCTCCCAGTCGGGCAGCAGCCGGGTGATCAGCCCCTCGGCCTCCAGTGCCTCCCAGACCTCGATGGTCGGGCGGCCGGAGCCGAGCAGGGTCACGAGCTGTTCGCGTGCCTCGGCGGGCCAGGGCGTGGGGATCGGGCGCACGGTGGCCGCCATGCGCCGTACGGCGTGCAGGGAGAGCGGGAGTCCGGCCTGCGCGGCGGCGGCCGCGGCGCGCAGGGGCAGGACGGGGTCGCGCTCGGGGCGCGCGGCACGGGCGAGCACCACCTCGCCGTCCTGCTCCACCACGCCCTCCGCCAGGGGCGACCGTTCCGGGGCCGGTTTCCCGCCGCCCAGCATGGCGCGCAGCCGGGGCCGCACGGCGCGCGACCGCAGCACGCGCCCCACCTCGCGCCAGGTGACGTCACTGGCGTACGAGACGAGCCGCGCCGCCTCGTACACCTGCCGCAACAGCGTGTCCGCGTCGAGCAGGCCGAGTTCGGCGGCGACCTGGTCCTGCTCCTGGAGGGCGAGCCGGTCGGTCGCCCGTCCGGTGGCCAGGTGCAGGGCGTCGCGTACGTCGAGGAGGCGGCGCCGGGCGTCGGCGAGGCCCTCGCGCGGGGCGTCGGCGAGCCAGGAGGCGGCGACGGCGCGCAGGGCGGTGGCGTCGCGCAGCCCGCCGCGGGCCTCCTTCAGGTCGGGCTCCAGCAGGTACTGCAGCTCGCCCTGCCGCTCGGCGCGCTCGGCGCACAGTTCCTGGAGTTCGGGGAGGCGCTTGGGCGCCTGGTTGCGCCAGTCGGCCAGCACGGCCGTCCGCAGCCCGGCGGTGAGGCCCAGGTCGCCGGCGATGTGCCGGGCGTCCAGCAGGCCGAGTTGCACCTTGAGGTCCTCGCCGGCCGTCTTGCGGGCCTCGGCGGGCGTGCGGACGGAGTGGTCGAGGGCCAGGCCCAGGTCCCACACCGGGTACCAGAGCCGGTCGGCGAGGGCGGCGACCGCCTTGGTGTCGCTGCCGTCGTGCAGCAGGAGCAGGTCCAGGTCGCTGCGGGGGGACAGCTCACCGCGGCCGTAGCCGCCCACGGCGACGAGAGAGGCCCCGCGCAGTCCCTCGGCGCCCGCGCTGAACAGGCCGGAGAGCCAGTCGTCGGTCAGTTCGGCCAGGGCCGCACGGCGCGGCGGCCCGGACCGCGCCTCCTCGGTGAGGAGACGCAGCCGGGCCGCCGCGTAGCCGCTGGGTCCCGAGTCCTCTGCTTCCTTCTGCACGTCCGTACCCGTCACCCAGCGACTCCTGTTCTGTTTTCCTGCCTCAGAGCGCGTCCGGACCGCGCTCGCCGGTCCGGACCCGTACGGCCGTGTCGACCGGGATGGACCACACCTTGCCGTCACCGATCTTGCCGGTGCGGGCCGCCTTGACCACGACGTCGATCAGCTGCTCGGCGTCGTCGTCCTCGACCAGGACCTCGATGCGGATCTTGGGGACCAGGTCGACGGTGTACTCGGCACCCCGGTAGACCTCGGTGTGGCCCCGCTGACGACCGTAGCCGCTGGCCTCGGTGACCGTCAGGCCGTGTACGCCGAAGGCCTGGAGGGCCTCCTTGATCTCGTCGAGCCGGTGCGGCTTCACGACGGCGGTGATGAGCTTCATGCGTCCACCTTCTTGCTCTCGGCGCCGGCCACTGCGGCCGCGACGGCGGCGGTCTTGGCGGCACCGCCACCGGCGCCGCTGAAGTCGTATGCGGTCTCGGCGTGCTCGGCCTGGTCGATGCCGGCGACCTCGTCGTCCTCGGTGACCCGCATGCCCATGGTCTTGTCGAGGATGAAGGCGAGGAGCGCGGAGACGATCAGGGAGTAGGCGAGCACCGCGAAGACACCGGCGCACTGCTTCCAGAACTGGGTCAGGCCGCCGCCGTAGAAGAGGCCCGCGACGTCGGACTGGCCCTTGCCGCTGGCGAAGAAGCCGATCAGCAGGGATCCGACGACACCGCCGACCAGGTGGACCCCGACGACGTCGAGGGAGTCGTCGTAGCCGAACTTGTACTTCAGGCCGACGGCCATGGCGCACAGCACACCGGCGATGGCGCCGACGGCGATCGCGCCGAGCGGGGAGACCGCGCCACCGGCGGGGGTGATGGCGACCAGACCGGCGACCGCGCCGGAGGCGGCGCCCAGCGTGGTGAACGCGCCGTGGCGGATCTTCTCGTAGGCGAGCCAGGCCAGCATGGCAGCGGCGGTGGCGATCTGCGTGTTGACGAACATCAGCGCGCCGACACCGTCGTCGTTGCCGAGCCAGGAGCCGGCGTTGAAGCCGAACCAGCCGAACCACAGGAGCCCTGCGCCGAGCATGACCAGCGGCAGGCTGTGCGGGCGCATCGGGTCCTTCTTGAAGCCGACGCGCTTGCCGATGACCAGGATCACGCCGAGCGCGGCGGCACCGGCGTTGATGTGGACCGCCGTACCACCGGCGAAGTCGATGACGCCCAGCTCGAAGGCCCAGCCTCCGGCGCCCCAGACCCAGTGCGCGACCGGGAAGTACACGACCGTGGCCCACAGGGCGATGAACAGCGCCCACGCGCTGAACTTCACGCGGTCCGCGAGCGCACCGCTGATCAGGGCGGGTGTGAGGACCGCGAACATCAGCTGGAAGACCAGGAACACGAACACCGGGATGGTGTAGCCGTCCCACAGCTCGGTCAGGCCGATGTTGCTGAGGCCGACCCAGTCGGAGTTCCAGCCGATGAGGCTGCCGGAGTCGGTGCCGAACGCCATGGAGAAGCCGTACAGCACCCACAGGATGGTGACGATCCCGAGGCTGATGAAGCTCATCATCAGCATGTTCAGGGTGCTCTTGACGCGGACCATGCCTCCGTAGAAGAAGGCCAGGCCCGGGGTCATGAGCATCACCAGGGCGGAACAGATGAGCATGAACCCTGTGTTGGCGGCAGACAGCTTGGGTGCTTCTGCGGCAAGGGTGATGGCTGGTGCCATCGGCGTCTCCTCGTCGTTGGTACGGCCCCGTGCGGGCGAAGCCTCGAGCGGAATGAGGGGTGGGCCGGTTATGCGCCACGAGATTGGCGCAGCGCCGTTTCGGTGGAGGCCCCTCGTTGTTTCGCGGGCGTGACGAAGGCGCCTGCTGTGTTACGCGTCGATGAACTGCCGGATTGCGGGCGCGCCGATCGTTATCGTGGCGCAACCTTCGGTCCGGGCGGCCGTGGACACACGGGCCGGCCGCGGTCGGCCTTCCGATGACCTGGCATGGGGGAGCCGAGTCGGGCAGTTCGGGAGGGCCGGCCGCGGCCGGGGTTCAGGGCTGGGACGGTGCTCAGACCGCCTCGGCGGTCTCGGGCAGCTCGGCGGCGAGCCGCTCGGTGAGGTCGACGACCTCGCCGAGGTCGCCGAAGTCGCGCGCGGCCGTGTCGACCGTCTTTCGGATACGAGTGTTGACCCGCTCGGAGCGGACCTTCTTGGCGACCTGCATGGCCTGGGAAGCGAAGACCGTGCACTGCTCGGGCTCGCGCTGGAGGAGGTTCACCGTGGCCATCCCGATCAGGTTCAGCGCATACGACCGCTGGTGCTCGCCGTCCTCGGCGAACAGCTCCACGGCTCGCTTCATCAGTGGCTCGGCCAGCGAGGCGTACGTCGGGCTGCGGCCTGCCACATAGGCCAGGTCGCGGTACGAGTGGGAGTTCTCGCCGTACAGCTCGGCCTCGGAGAAGAAGCGGATCCAGTCGGGGTCCGGCTCGTCCCACTCGTCGGCCTCGGCGAAGGTGTCCTCGGCCATTCGGACCGCCCGCTTGCACTTGCCGGGCTGCCCCATGTTGGCGTAGGCGCGGGCCTCCATCGCATACAGCATCGACTGGGTGCGCGGGCTCGCGCAGTCCCGGCTGCCGTACTGCGCGAGGTGGATCAGCTCCAGGGCGTCGTCGGGCCGCCCGAGGTGGATCATCTGGCGGCTCATGCTGGACAGGACGTAGGAGCCCAGCGGCCGGTCGCCGGCCTCCTTGGCGGCGTGCAGCGCGAGGACGAAGTACTTCTGCGCGGTCGGCTGGAGCCCGATGTCGTACGACATCCAGCCGGCCAGCTCGGCGAGTTCGGCGGCGACCTTGAACAGGCGCCGGGTGGTGGCCTCGGGCTGGGGCTCCTGGAGCAGGTCGGTCACCTCGTGCAGCTGGCCGACGACCGCCTTGCGGCGCAGGCCGCCGCCGCACTGGGCGTCCCACTGGCGGAACATCACCGTCGTGGACTCCAGCAGGTCCAGTTCCGGCTTGGAGAGCCGGCCGCGGGCGCGCCCGGCACCGGCCGCGGGGTCGGGCTCGGACCGCGGCGCCGGGGGCGAGGGGACGAGCCAGCGCTGCATCGGCTCGATGAGGGCCGGGCCCGCGGACAGGGCCAGCGAGCTCCCGAGGAAGCCGCGCCGCGCCAGCATCAGGTCGCTGCGCGAGAACTCGCTGAGCAGGGCCACGGTCTGCGGGCCCGTCCAGGGCAGGTCGACGCCGGTCGCCGAGGGTGACTGGCGCGCGGTGCGCAGCCCCAGGTCCTCGACGGAGACGACGACGCCGAAGCGCTCCGAGAACAGCTCGGACAGGATCTTGGGGATCGGCTCGCGGGGGTTCTCGCCGTCGAGCCAGCGGCGCACGCGGGAGGTGTCCGTGGAGATGTGGTTGGCGCCCAACTGGCGGGCCCGGCGGTTGACCTGGCGGGCGAGCTCGCCCTTGGACCAGCCGCTGCGCACGAACCAGGAGGTGAGCAGCTCGTTCGGGCGCTTGTCAGGGTGCGTCGCGCTCGCAGCGTTCGTCCCGCTTCCGCCGTTGCCGCTCACTGGAACGCCCCCATCCCTGAGACCACTTGTCGCCGAGTGCGCCAAGCCCTATCAGCATGCCGGTTCGTACGGCCGTCCGTCCGGCCCTTGTCACCCTTCGAACGGAAAGCCGACTTGCCTCCGGCATACCCACGAGTGCATGTGCCCCCAGGACTCGTGCACACAAAGTAATCCTACGATCACCCGTCCAGCCACGGCTCACACGGAAACGCCACCATTCGCCACCCCATCGAATGAACTCACGTACGGCTGCGCGCGATTCACTTGACACAGGACAACCAGGAGCGGGTGCAGCGATGCACTCAGGGGCGCGCGTCGTCCAGCACACCACCCTGGACACTCCCGGGCGCTGAGTGAACCGACCGCCACCGGGAAGGCGGGAACAGAGAGTCACGCATCGCGTCCGCAGCGTAACCAAGGGTGCGTCGGACCCGTTGGAGGGGGTATGGGCTTCACGATCGGCATCAGCCGGGGCATGCGCGACATCAGGACCGGCTCGCGCCGCCGCAGCCGCACGTCGGACGGCACGGCCGTGGCCGAGTACACCGGGCTGTGGGGCTGGGACGTGGTGCCGGGCGCCCGGGCCGCGGCGGGCGCCTGCTCCTGCGGCCGCCGCGACTGCCCGGCGCCGGGCGCGCATCCGCTCGGCTTCGCGCCGGTGATCCCGGCCGGGGCGACGCTCGACGAGGTGACCGAGGCCTGGAGCGAGTTCCCCGGCGCCTCGGTGATGCTGCCGGTCGGCCGGACGTTCGACGTCATCGAGGTGGCCGAGCCCGCCGGCTGCCGCGCCCTGGCCCGGCTGGAGCGCATGGGCCTGCCCGTCGGCCCGGTCGCGGCCACCCCGGACGGCCGCGCCCAGTTCTTCGTCGCCCCCGGAGCGGCGGCCGACCTGCCCGGCCTGCTCTACCGCATGGGCTGGGACGACCCGGCCGCCCTCGACCTGCGCGGCCTCGGCCCCGGCTCGCACATCACGGCACCACCCTCGGACCGCGGCGGCCTCGGCCCGGTGCGCTGGCTCCGCTCCCCCGCCCTGGACTCGGCGTCCCGGCCGCCGGAGGCCCGCCTGGTGCTGGGCACGCTGGCGTATGTGGCGCACCGGTCACGGGCCGAGCCGCGGCCCTGACGCACACAGCGAAGCGCCCGTCCCCGACTGCACCTCGAGGGCGGGCGCTTCGTGCGCACGTACGGATTCTCGAAAGGTCGCTCCTCGGCAGGTGCCGAGCTCACTCCCCGATAAGGGCGTCAACGAACGCCTCCGGCTCGAACGGCGCCAGGTCGTCCGCGCCCTCGCCGAGCCCGACCAGCTTGACCGGCACGCCCAGCTCGCGCTGGACCGCGACCACGATGCCGCCCTTGGCCGTGCCGTCCAGCTTGGTGAGCACGATGCCGGTGATGTCGACGACCTCGGCGAAGACCCGGGCCTGGACCAGGCCGTTCTGGCCGGTGGTGGCGTCGAGCACGAGCAGCACCTCGTCGACCGGGGCGTGCTTCTCCACGACCCGCTTGACCTTGCCGAGCTCGTCCATGAGGCCGGTCTTGGTGTGCAGGCGGCCGGCGGTGTCGATGAGCACGACGTTCGCACCCATCTCCTTGCCCTCCTTGACCGCGTCGAAGGCGACGGAGGCCGGGTCGCCGCCCTCCGGCCCGCGCACGGTGTAGGCGCCGACGCGCTCGCCCCAGGTCTGGAGCTGGTCGGCGGCGGCGGCCCGGAAGGTGTCGGCGGCGCCGAGGACGACGCTCTGGCCGTCGGCGACCAGGACGCGGGCGAGCTTGCCGGTGGTGGTGGTCTTGCCGGTGCCGTTGACGCCGACGACCATCACGATGCCCGGCTTGCGGTCCTCCGGCTCGGTCTTGACCGCGCGGTCCATGTCGCGGCCGACCAGGGTGATGAGTTCCTCGCGGAGCAGGGTGCGCAGCTCCTCGGGAGTGCGGGTGCCGAGCACCCTCACGCGCTCGCGCAGGCGCTCGACCAGTTCCTGGGTGGGCTGCACGCCGACGTCGGCGGTGAGGAGCGTGTCCTCGATCTCCTCCCAGGTGTCCTCGTCCAGGTGCTCACGCGACAGCAGGGTGAGCAGGCCCTTGCCGAGGGCGTTCTGCGAGCGGGAGAGCCGGGCCCGCAGCCGGACCAGGCGGCCCTCGGTGGGCTCCGGGATCTCGATCTCGGGAGCGGCGGTGGGCGGCTCCTCGACGACGACCGGAGCCGAGCCGTCCGGAAGATCCACCTCCTCTATCGTGCGCCGCGGTTCCTCCCGCGGCGTCTCGGCCTCGTCGCCGACATGCGGCTCGGCCGGTGGGGCGGTGATGTCGGGCGCTGCGGGCGGGGGCGGGGGCAGTTGCTTCTTGCGTCGGCTGCCGACGATGAGCCCACCGAGCGCGCCGAGCACGACCACGGCGATGACTACAGCAAGGATGACGATTTCCATAACAAGCCCAGTATGGCGTGACCGCCCGCCCGGCCGTTCGTTGTCCACGCGGGGCCGCGAAAGCCCCACCGGGCCGGGCTGGCCCGCGGTCCGACCTTCCGTCGGCCGGAAGCCCCTCGATGCGGAGTCACAACGCGTCCAGTATCAGCTTGGACTCGTAGGGTGCGCGAGCAGCGCCCCCAGGGTGTGTCACGACCCATGCGGTGGGTCGTGACACACCCTTCTTTTCCATGAGCGAGCCCCTGGCAGCCTGACGACCCGTCAGCTATGGTCCCCCGGACACCGCCCGGTGGAGGGAGACGCCCCCATGCCTGTCACGGTCGCACGCTTCAACCTCGTCGCTCCCGGGGCCTCCCCCGCCGAGCTCGGCGCCCGGTACCGGGCGGCCCTGGAGATGGCCGCGTACGTCGACGACCGGGGCGTCACCACCGTGCAGACGGAGGAGCACCACGGGGCCGACAACAACTGGCTGCCGTCTCCGTTCGCCTTCGCCGGAGCCGTCTTCGGCGCGACCCGGCGTGTCGCGGTCACCGTCTCGGCGATCATCGGCCCGCTGCACGACCCGCTGCGGCTCGCCGAGGAGATCGCCGTGCTGGACCTGCTGAGCGGCGGCCGGCTGGTGACGGTCGCCGGCATCGGGTACCGGCCCGAGGAGTACGACCTGTTCGGGGTGGACTTCGCCCGGCGCGGGAAGCTCCAGGACGAGCTGCTGGAGACGCTGCTGCAGGCGTGGACGGGCGAGCCGTTCTCCTACCGGGGCCGCACGGTCCGGATCACCCCGCGCCCGTTCACCGACCCGCACCCGCTGCTCCTGGTCGGCGGCTCCTCCAAGGCCGCCGCCCGCCGGGCCGCCCGCCTCGGCCTGCCCTTCTTTCCCAGCGCGCATCTGCCGGAGCTGGAGGCGTACTACAAGGAGCGGCTCGTGGAGTACGGCACCGAGGGCTGGGTCATGATGCCCGGCGCCGAGACGCCACTGCTGCACGTGGCCGAGGACCCGGACCGGGCCTGGGCGGAGTACGGCCGGCACTTCCTGCACGAGGCCCGGACGTACGCCGCCTGGCAGTCGGGCGGTGTGCGCTCGGCGGTGAAGTCGGCGGCGACGAACGTCGAGGAGCTGCGCGCGGAGGGCGTGTACCGGATCCTCACCCCGGAGCAGTGCGTGGGCCTGGGGCTGGACTCCTACGTGCTGCATCCGCTGTCGGGCGGGATGCCGGTGGAGGAGGGGTGGCGGAGTCTCCGGCTGTTCTGCGAGCATGTGCTGCCGGGCCTGGAGGGCTGATGCCGGCGCTTGACCGGTGGCCCGCCGCAGCTGCCCGGTGATCCACTGTGGCCATGAGCTTGTCGGTCGACGTGTTTCTGCGCGAGCCGGACGGACGGCTGCGGATCCTCGACGTCCCCGAGGGGCGCGACGACTCGGCCGGGTTCGAGTCCTGGCGGACCGTGGTGTGGGGGTCGGAGGCGGTGCGTGCGGCGGGCGCCCGCTTCCTGCCGGTGCTGGCCGACGACGACCTGGAGATCGAGGCCGAGCACGTCGCGGACTTTCTGCGCGAGGTGGCCCTGCTGCGTGACCGGCTCGACGCGATCGCCGAGAGCACGCGGGGCCCGCGGGAGCTCGAGGAGCACCGGCGGGGCCTGGTGAGACGGCTGCGGAACCTGGAGGTGGCCGCCCTGCACGCCCGGATGATCGAGGGCGGGGTCATCGTCTGGTGAGACGACGGACCGCCGCCCCGGCTCGGGCAGTGGCCGAACCGGGGCGGCGGTGGGTTACGGGGAGAGGGGCAGCGGGGACTCAGGCCCTCCTCCCCGAGTGCGCGGGACGGGCTCAGCCCATCTCCTCCAGGGCCTTGCCCTTCGTCTCCTTCACGAACTTCAGGACGAACGGGATGGAGAGCGCGGCGAACGCCGTGTAGATCACGTACGTCACGGACAGGTTCCAGTCGGCCAGGGACGGGAAGCTCGCGGTGATGGCCCAGTTGGCGATCCACTGCGCGGCGGCGGCCACGCCCAGGGCGGCGGCGCGGATCCGGTTGGGGAACATCTCGCCGAGCATGACCCAGACGACCACGCCCCAGGACAGGGCGAAGAAGAGGACGAAGACGTGCGCGGCGATCAGGGCGATCCAGCCCTGCGTGGCCGGCAGCTTGCCGTCGACCAGGTGGTGGGAGAACGCCCATGCTTCCAGGGCCAGGCCGACGACCATGCCGACCGAGCCGATGATCGCGAGCGGCCTGCGGCCAATGCGGTCGACGAAGATCATCGCGATGACGGTGCCGACGATGTTGATGATCGACGTGGTGAAGGAGTAGAAGAACGAGTCCGTCGGGTCGACGCCGACCGACTGCCACAGCGTCGAGGAGTAGTAGAACGCGACGTTGATGCCGACGAACTGCTGGAAGACCGACAGGCCGATGCCGATCCAGACGATCGGCTTGAAGAAGAAGCTGCCGCCGAGCAGGTCCTTGAAGCTCGACCTGTGCTCGCTCTTCATGGCGCCCTCGATCTCGGCGACGCGGGCGTCCAGGTCGACGTCCTTGCCCTCGACCTCGGTGAGGATCTCGCGGGCGCGCTCGTGCTTTCCGACGGAGATCAGGAAGCGCGGGGACTCGGGGATGGCGAAGGAGAGCAGCCCGTAGAGGATGGCCGGGATGACCATGACGCCGAGCATGACCTGCCAGGCCTCCAGGCCCATCAGCTTGCCGCGCTGGTCGCCGTCGGCGGCGTTCAGCAGACCCCAGTTGACCAGCTGGGACACGGCGATGCCGATGACGATCGCGGCCTGCTGGAAGGAGCCGAGCCGGCCGCGGTAGGCGGGCGGGGCGACCTCGGCGATGTAGGCCGGGCCGATCACGGAGGCCATGCCGATGGCGAAGCCGCCGACGACGCGCCAGAAGGCGAGGTCGTACAGCGCGAAGGGCAGCGCGGAGCCGACGGCGCTGACCGTGAAGAGGATCGCGGCGATCTGCATGCACCGGATGCGGCCGATGCGGTCGGCTATGCGGCCGGCGGTCGCGGCGCCGATGGCGCAGCCGATCAGGGCGATGGCGATGACCTGGGCGAGGGCCGCGGAGCCGACGTCGTAGCGGTCCCGGATGGCCTCGACGGCGCCGTTGATCACGGAACTGTCGTAGCCGAACAGGAAACCGCCCATCGCGGCCGCCGCCGCGATGAAGATGACGTGCCCGAGATGATCGGGATGAGCCGTCCTGGCTCCTGACTTGGGTGCCTGCGCTGTGCTGGTCACGTGTACTCCTCGGGCCACCGGCAACGCTGCCGGAGGGGGTCAGCCCTTCGAGGTGCCACCTGAAGGTACCTGAAGGTAAAAGGAACGTTGCCGAGACTATTCCTTCAAGTTTCGAAGTCAATAGGCAGGGTGGTGTGAGGTTCGGGACGCAGAGGGCTGTTTTGTGTTCACTGTTTGAAGGTAAGGCGCAGGTAGCTGGAGTCAGCGCAGACGCTGGCTGATGACCTTCGACACACCGTCGCCCTGCATGGAGACGCCGTACAGCGCGTCGGCGACCTCCATCGTGCGCTTCTGGTGGGTGATCACGATCAGCTGGGAGGCTTCCTGGAGCTCCTGCATGATCCGGATGAGCCGCTGGAGGTTGGTGTCGTCGAGGGCGGCCTCGACCTCGTCCATGACGTAGAACGGGCTGGGCCGCGCCTTGAAGATCGACACGAGCAGCGCGACGGCGGTCAGCGACCGCTCCCCGCCGGAGAGCAGCGACAGCCGCTTGACCTTCTTGCCCGGCGGGCGAGCCTCGACGTCCACGCCCGTGGTGAGCATGTTGTCGGGGTCGGTCAGCACCAGCCGCCCCTCACCGCCCGGGAACAGCCGGCTGAAGACGCCCTCGAACTCCCGTGCGGTGTCCCGGTAGGCCTCGGTGAAGACCTGCTCGACGCGCTCGTCGACCTCCTTGACGACCTGGAGCAGGTCGGCACGGGTCTTCTTCAGGTCTTCCAGCTGCTCGCTGAGGAACTGGTGGCGCTCCTCCAGCGCCGCGAACTCCTCCAGGGCGAGCGGGTTCACCTTGCCGAGCTGCTGGTAGGCACGCTCGGCTGCCTTCAGGCGCTTCTCCTGCTCGGCCCGGACGAACGGCCTCGGCCGGTTGCGCGGGTGCTCGGGGTCCTCCGGCAGCTCCTCGCCCTCGGCGGGGGGCGAGGGCGGCACGAGCTGGTGCGGTCCGTACTCCGCCACGAGCCCGGCCGGTTCCACACCCAGCTCCTCCAGCGCCTTGGTCTCCAGCTGCTCGATCCGCAGCCGCTTCTCGGCGCCGAGTACCTCACCGCGGTGGACCGAATCCGTCAGCTTGTCGAGTTCGGCCTTGAGATCGCGTCCCTCGGTGCGGGCGCGGGCGAGTTCCTGCTCGCGCCGGGCCTTGGCGGCCTCGGCGGCGGTGCGTTCCTGATCGGCGCGGGCGACGGACACCTCGACGTGCGCGAGCAGCTGCCGGGCGCCGGAGGCGACGGCTTCGGCGACGGCCGCCTCGTGCCGCAGCCGGGCCCGCCGCTGCTCGGCACGCGCGCGTGCCTCGCGTTCCGCGCGGGCGGCCCGGTCGAGGGAGTCGGCCCGCCCGGCGAGGCCCTTGACCCGTTCCTCGTGCGTACGGACCTGGAGGCGGGCCTCCATCTCGGTCTGGCGCGCGTTGGCGCCGTCGGCGGCGAGCCGGTCCCGTACGGAGGTGTCGGGCTCCTCCTCGATCGGCATCTCCTCGGCGACGGCGAGCCGCTCGGCGAGTTCCTCCACCTCCTGGAGTGCCTTGTCGAGGGCGTCCTGGGCGCGGGCCGCGGCGGCGGTGGACCGCTCGGCCTCCCCGGCCGCGCCTCGCGCCTGCCCGGCGAGGCGGCCGAGCTGCTGGGCGACGGCCGACTTCTCCCGGTCGGCGGCCCGGCGCCGCTCCCCCAGCTCCTCGACCAGCGCGGCACACTCCTTGCGCCGCTCGACGGCCGTCTGCTGGACCTCGGCCAGCTCCTCGCAGCGGACGGCCAGCTCTTCCAGCTCGGCGGCGGCCTCGTCGACGGAGGCCTGCACCTCAAGGAGACTGGGGGCGCCGGCCGATCCGCCGTGGGCGAAGTGGGCGCCGAGGAGGTCGCCTTCGGCGGTTACGGCGGTGAGGTCGGGGTGGGCGTAGACGAGGTCTTCGGCGTCTTCGAGGGTGTTGACGACGACGATGCCGTGGAGCAGCCGTCGGACGGCAGGCATCAGTTCTGAGGGGCCGCGGACCAGGTCTGCTGCGAAGGTGTGTCGTGCGTCTGCGGGACCGTCGTGGCCGGTCGCGCCCACGCGGCGGCAGCCGCATGTCTGACACAGCCCCGCGCCCCTGGGGCGAGGATCTCCTGCCAGGAGCAGAGTTGCTCGGCCTCCGTCCTGTTTGCGGAGGAGTCTGATCGCGTCTGCTGCCGACGACGGGCTCGTCACCGCGATCGCGTCCGCCGCCACTCCGAAGGCAGCCGCGAGGGCGACCTCGTAGCCGGGGGTCACCGTCAGGAGTTCTGCCGCCGGGCCGAGGAGGCCGGAGAGGCGCTCCTTCGCCGCGAGCAGTATCCCGGTGCCGTCCTTGCGGCGCAGGCCGAGCGCCAGGGCCTCGTGGCGGGCCTGGGTGGCGGCGCGCTTGCGTTCCGCCGCCGTGGTCGCCTCGCGGGCCGCCGTGAGGGCGGCCTCGGCCTCGGTGAGCTGCTGCTTCGCGGCCTCGTGCCGCTCGGCGAGTTCGGCGTCGCCGGCGTCGAGGCCGTCGACCTCGGCCTTGAGGGCCTCGTACTCCTCCTGGGCGGTGACGGCACGTTCCTGCGCCTCGTCGCGGGCGGCGGCCAGGCGTTCGATCTCGGCCTGGGCGGAGGCCGCGCGGGAGCGGGCCGCGTTGACCTGGCCGCTGAGCCGGGCCAGGCCCTCGCGGCGGTCGGCGATGGCCCGGGCGACGTCCTTCAGACGCCGCTCCTCCTGGGCCAGTGCGCGCTCCAGCTCCGCGCGGTGGGCGACCGTGTCCTCCAGGGCACGCTCGGCCGCCTCCAGGGCCGCCTCCAGCTCGGCCTCCTGCTCACGGATGCGGGCGGCCTCGCGCTCCAGGTCCTCGGGGTCGCGGCCGCGCCGCTCCTCGGGGGGCGCGGAGGTGGCGCTCTTCACGCGGGCGTCGGCCAGCGAGATCGTGCCTCGCACCCGCTCGGCGAGCTGGGAGAGCTCGTACCAGGTCTGCTGGGCCCGCTGGAGGCGCGGCATGAGCTGCCGTACCTCGTCCTCCAGGAGGGCCTCGCGCTGGAGGGCCCTGCGCAGCTCCTGCTCGGCGGCCTCCTTGCGCTCCTTCAGCGCTGCCTCGTCGGCGACCTCGGCCTGGAGAGCTTCCCGGAGCCGTACGAGGTCGTCGGCCAGGAGGCGCAGCCGGGCGTCGCGCAGGTCGGCCTGGATGACGGCGGCCCTGCGGGCGACGGCGGCCTGGCGGCCGAGGGGCTTGAGCTGGCGTCTGAGTTCGTCGGTGAGGTCCTGCACGCGCGCGAGGTTGGCCTGCATCGCGTCCAGCTTGCGCAGCGCCTTCTCCTTGCGCTTGCGGTGCTTGAGGACGCCGGCGGCCTCCTCGATGAAGGCGCGGCGGCCCATGGGGTCGGCGTGCAGGACGGAGTCGAGCTGGCCCTGCCCGACGATGACGTGCATCTCGCGGCCGATGCCGGAGTCGGAGAGCAGTTCCTGGATGTCGAGGAGGCGGCAGGTGTCGCCGTTGATCTGGTACTCGCTGCCGCCGTTGCGGAACATGATCCGCGTGATGGTGACCTCGGCGTATTCGATGGGCAGGGCCCCGTCGGAGTTGTCGATGGTCAGGGACACCTCGGCGCGGCCCAGCGGCGGGCGGCCCGTGGTGCCGGCGAAGATGACGTCCTCCATCTTGCCGCCGCGCAGCGACTTGGCGCCCTGCTCGCCCATGACCCAGCTGAGCGCGTCGACGACGTTGGACTTGCCCGAGCCGTTCGGTCCGACGACGCACGTGATCCCCGGCTCGAACCGGAGTGTGGTCGCCGAGGCGAACGACTTGAACCCGCGGAGGGTCAGGGCCTTGAGGTGCACGCCGCCGGACTCTACCGCCCGGGTTCGTCTCACTCCATGAACCCACGGTTTCGCCGCTGAACGCGCAGGGCACACCAGACGTTAAAGACGGTGAAAGGATGCGCGGGGGCAAGAAAGAAGGGACGCCTAGGGCGTCCCTTGCACTTCTGAACCGTGGCGGTTGTGACGGGCGGCCCAACCACTGCTGTGCCGATGTGGAGCGGTGCAGTGATCAGGTGAGCGCAGGCTCCGCCTGGTGTGCGTCAACGCTCTCCATGATCCTGTCGTGAGAAGCGGCAGCCGTCAGCGCCTCGTTCTCGGCCTGGATCCGTACGAGCTCGGATTCCAGGTCCTGGACGCGCTGCTGGAGCCGTCGCATCTCGGCGAGGAGTCGAGGGTCGGAGCCGCCGACGTAACCGAGAAGCGCCTTTGCCATGATGGATGGTCCTCCACAATGAGTGACCGACCGATGCGGTGTGGGTCGTGAGGGATTCGCACCCGCAGCTTGGCAGGGCCTTCAGTTGTGCTGCCGTTCAGCCATGCCAAACAGCTAAGGTGCGCGGGGTGCTTTCAGCGTCTCACCAAAAAGTTTGACGGTCAACACGATCACGCCCCGTATTGGGGGCAACCCGGGCGCACGCGGCCTGGAACGGCGGCGCGGCGGCTTCTGCGGGGCCCGTGGGGCGTGGCGATCATCCTTGCGTGTGGAGCCTGCCAAGGCAAGCGGTTCTCGGCAATCACCAGCAAGTTTCCCTCCCGGGCGGCTGCCCGCGGCCCGCTCTCGGGCGGCTCGGAGGCCGCCCGGCGGTGCGGGGTCAGCGGATGGCGAAGCCGTCGTAGCCGCCGCGAGGTGTGTCCCAGGTCTCGGTGACACCGTCCACGCGGCCGGGCGTGTCGTCACTCTGGAGCCACTCCAGCAGGCCTTCACAGCCCTCTCGCGCGCCCTCCGCGACCACTTGGACCCGGCCGTCGCCCAAATTGAGAGCAAAACCACTCAGGCCGCCGATCTCCAGGGCCTTGGCCCGGGTGAACCAGCGGAAACCCACACCTTGGACGCGTCCCCGCACCCAGGCGACCAGTCGCACATCCTCGCTCATGACTGCAACCTAACCGCCCTGTCTCGCTCCAGGCACTTCCTCCACTTGCGCCATGCGGTACCGTCCCCCCTCAACGAATCTCATATGAAACTCACACGATCGAGTGAGTTTGGTGTTGATCTCGAGGACGAGTCGACCGCCAGGACGAGGAAGGCCAGGACATGGGACGCCACCGACGCTCCGCCGCCGGCCGCGCCGCCACGGGGATCACGCAGGCCGACGGCCCCGCGGAGGGCCACGACCCGCTGCACTCCACCGCGGGAGACGCCCCGACGATGGGCATCGCGCCCTACCTGAACCCGGAGGCGTACGCCGACACCTACGCGAAGAGCGAGGCCTACCTGTTCGGGGCGGAGGCGTCCGCAGCGGGTGACCCCTACGCGGACACGGCTGCCTACCCGAGCGACGGCTTCGCTCCCGACAACGGTGCCCGCCGCGCCGGCGCGCACCGCCGCCGGAAGAAGGCCGCACGGCCGATGCGCACCGGGCTGCTCGGCGTGTCCGCCGCGGTCGCCCTCGGCACGGTCGCGGTCGCCACGGGCGCGGTGCCCGGCCTCGAGAACTACAAGCTCGGCGGAAACGGCGGCGCGGACAAGGTCCAGGCCGGGGACACGCCGACGAACACGCCGACCGAGCAGGGCGGCACCTCCGGCAGCGCCGACAGCCGGGGCGGCGCGCCCACCAGCCGGGACGCCGAGCGCTCCGTCTCGCCGTCGCCGTCCGCGTCGAAGTCGTCGGCCGCGCCAACGAAGACGCCGGAGAAGCCGGAGAAGACTCGGGAGAAGACCCCGGAGAAGAAGACTCCGGCGGCCACCCCCAGCGAGAAGCCGGACAACACGCCCTCCCGTACGGCGACGAGGGCGCCGCGGACGCCCGGGGCCTCCGCCGCCCTGTCCGGGGAGTCCGCCGCCGCTGCCCAGGTGCTCAGCCTCGTGAACGAGGAGCGGGCCAAGGTGGGGTGCAGCCCGCTCGCCGCGAACAGCGCCCTGACCGAGCTGGCTCAGAACTACAGCGAGGACATGGCCGCGCGGGGCTTCTTCGACCACACCGACCCGGAGGGCCACACGCCGTGGGACCGGGCCGAGCAGGCCGGGATATCCAACCTCGGCGGCGAGAACATAGCCCGCGGCCAGGCCGACGCCGCGGCCGTGATGGACGCCTGGATGAACAGCCCCGGCCACCGCGCCAACATCCTGAACTGCGACTTCAAGACGCTGGGCGTCGGCGTCGAGTTCGGGTCCGGCGGCCCCTGGTGGACCCAGAACTTCGGCTACTGAACCGCTGCCGGCACTCCGGCTCCTCGGTGTTGCGCTAACCCACAGTTAGTGCAATCTGTCGGTTAGCGCTGTGCTGGCGTAGGCTGGGCGTATGACCACCACCCAGGAGCCCAGGGAGGGGCTGGACGACCTCCCGTACAACGTGTTCGCCAAGGCCTGTCCCTCGCGCGGCACGCTGGAGCACGTCACGGGCCGCTGGGGCGGGCTCACGCTCGGCGCCCTGTACGAGGGCTCGCTGCGCTTCAACGAGCTGCGCCGCCGCGTCGACGGCGTCAGCGAGAAGATGCTGTCCCAGACGCTGCACGCGCTGGAACGCGACGGCCTGGTGCACCGCGAGGCACAGCCCACCAACCCGCCCCGCGTGGACTACGAACTGACACCGCTGGGGCGCGGGATCGCCGAGCGGCTGCTCAGCCTCATCCACTTCGTGGAGGGCCGGATGGACGACGTGCTCGCGGCCCGCCGGCGCTACGACGAGACGCGTGGCGCCCGCTGACACGTCGGGCAGAAGTAGCTCGACCGGTTCATCCAGGGCCGTCGGCGCATGGGCGTGCCGCAACGCCGGCACGGCAGGCCCTCGCGGCCGTACGCGTCGAGCGACCGGTCGAAGTAGCCCGACTCGCCGTTCACGTTGACGTACAGGCTGTCGAAGCTCGTGCCGCCCACCGCGAGGGCCGCGTTCATCACGTCCCGCACATGGCCCAGGAGGAGCAGCGTGCGCGGGCGTGTGAAGGTCGCGGTCGGGCGCTCGTAGTGGATGCGGGCGCGCCACAGCGCCTCGTCCGCGTAGATGTTGCCGACGCCGCTGATCAGCGACTGGTCGAGCAGGGCCCGTTTGATCGTGGACCGCTTGCGGCGCAGCGCACGGTGGAAGGCCTCGTCGTCGAAGAGCGGGTCGAGCGGGTCGCGGGCGATGTGCGCGATGACGTCGGGCAGGCCGTCGGGGGTGTTGTCGTGCAGCGACAGGCCGCCGAAGGTGCGCTGGTCGACGAACCGGAGTTCGGTGGCGAGGTCGTCGGCGAAGCGGACGCGGATGCGCAGGTGCTTCTCGTCCGGCGCCGCGTGCGGCTGGACCAGCAGCTGACCGCTCATGCCGAGGTGGGCCAGGATCGACTGGTCCGTGTCCTCCAGGGGGAGCCACAGGTACTTGCCGCGACGGCTCGGGACGCCGATGCGGTGGCCCTTCAGGCGGTGCGCGAAGTCGTCGGCGCCCGCGAGGTGGCGGCGCACCGCGCGCGGGTGCAGCACCTCGGCCTCGGCGACGGTCCGATGGGCGACCCACCGCTGAAGTCCGCGCCGTACGACCTCGACCTCGGGCAACTCGGGCATGGGGTCCCCCGTCACAAACCTTGGATGAAGCGAGCGCCCGCCCCCGGGCAGGGGCGGGCGCTCGGGTGCGCTCTGCGGCCGTCGCCCGGAGGCGGCGGTCCTGTCAGCCGTCGACGCTGCTGTCGACGGCCGTCTGGGCGGCCTGCACGGCTGCCGTCTGCGTCGCCTCGGCGGCCTTCGCCGCCTTGACGCGCTCGTCCGCCGCGGCCCGGATGGACCGCCAGGCGGACTCGGCGGCCTGCTGCTCCGCCTCCTTCTTGCTGCGGCCGGTGCCGGTGCCGTACGAGACGCCTCCGACGCGGGCGGCAGCAGTGAAGGTCTTCTCGTGGTCGGGGCCGGTCTCCGTGACCAGGTACTCGGGAACGCCGAGCCCCTCGGTCGCGGTGAGCTCCTGGAGGCTGGTCTTCCAGTCCAGGCCGGCTCCGAGGTTGGAGGACTTCTCGATCAGGGGGTCGAACAGGCGGTGCACCAGCTCCGCCGCCGAGTCCAGGCCCTGGTCGAGGTAGACCGCGCCGATCACCGCTTCGAGGGTGTCGGCGAGGATGGACGCCTTGTCCCGGCCGCCCGTGCCCTCTTCACCGCGGCCGAGCCGGATGAAGGAGCCCAGGTCGAGCCCGCGGCCCACTTCGGCGAGCGCACGCGAGTTCACCACCGCGGCCCGCAGCTTGGCCAGCTGGCCTTCGGGCAGGTCGGGGTGGGTGCGGTACAGCGTGTCCGTGACGACGAGGCCGAGGACGGAGTCCCCGAGGAACTCCAGGCGCTCGTTGGTCGGCAGACCGCCGTTCTCGTATGCGTACGACCGGTGGGTCAGTGCTCGCACCAGAAGGGCGGACTCGACCTTGTAGCCGAGCCGCCCTTCCAGAAGCGTGTGGGACGAGGCCTGGTTGTCCGCCGTTGCGCTCCCGCTCACGCGGGAGGACTTGTTCTTAGGCGTGGACACAGTGCCTCTCACCAGCCGCTCAGACCTCGAGGACCTGGCGCTTGTTGTAGGTGCCGCAAGACGGGCACGCGATGTGCTGCAGCTTGGGCTCGTGGCAGCGCTCGCACGCAACCAGGGTGGGGACCGCAGCCTTCCACTGCGACCGGCGGTGGCGCGTGTTGCTGCGCGACATCTTCCGCTTCGGAACAGCCACGGCTACTTCTCCTGCTTCTCGTCGACGCCCGCTTCGGCGCCGCTCATCTCGTCCTTCTCGCCGTCCGACATGGTGTCGGCGAGTCCCTGCAATGCCGCCCAACGGATGTCGACGGCGTCGTGGTGGTGGTCCGGGTCGTCCGCCAGCCGTGCGCCGCACTCGGCACACAGACCAGGGCAGTCTTCCTGGCACACCGGCTGCATCGGCAGTGCGAGCACCACCGCGTCACGCAGCACGGGCTCGAGGTCGAACAGGCCGTCCTCGAGGAAGAGCCTGTCCTCGTCGTCCTCGGCGTCGTCGCCCGGTTCCGCGGTCACGCGGCCCCGGTCGTCGGCGTCAGGGTACGAGAACATCTCCTGGAAGTCCGCTTCGAGCTCCTGCTCCAGCGGCTCCAGACACCTTACGCACTCCCCCTCGGCCGTGGCACGGGCGGTGCCTGTGACGAGCACCCCTTCCATGACCGACTCCAGGCGGAGTTCGAGCTCGACCGGGGCGCCTTCCGGCACTCCGATGACTCCCTTGATACCGAAGTCCTTGGGAGCGTCGACCGTGCGGGTCAGGCGCTGTAGCGCACCAGGCCGCCGGCCCAGCTCGTGCGTGTCGAACACGAGGGGGTTGCGGTGGTCGAGGCGGGCGTTCAGGGCCATTCCTGCTTTCGGTCTTCGAGCTCAGAGGGATACTGCCCTTCGGTGTTCCCGGGCAGCGTTGATCGCGGACGTACGCGCGACCGAAGAGCCAGGATACTGGACCTTTCGCCGTCGGCCCAATCCGGTGCTCAGCCGTTGCCGCGGCCCTGCTCGTAGGCCCGCAGCTGCTCGGCACTGATCATGCTGGTGTCGAACAGGCTGGTCTCGTCGAGGGCGTATCCCTGGTGGTCCTGGTGCCCCTGTTGCGGTTGCTGCGCCTGCTGCGTCTGCTGCTGGGCCTGGTTCGGGTCGTACGCGGCCTGCTGCGGGTCGTAGCCCAGGTAGCCGTAGGGATCGGCCTGGTAGCCGTACGGGTCCTGCTGGGCGGCGTAGGCCGGCTGCTGGTAGCCGCCGTAGGGGTCGGGCTGCTGCTGGTAGCCGTACGCCGGCTGCGGCTGTGCGTAGTCCTGCTGCTGGGCGGGCCGCTCGGCCGGGGGCTTCTCCTCCGCGAGGGCGGCCAGGTCGGCGAGGTAGTCGGCGTCGCTGGAGTGCTGGATGGTGCTGGTGTCGTCGGCGAGGGCGCCGAGGTCGTCGGTGGCGATCCGGCCGTGCAGCTTCTGCCGGCCGCGGCCGACGGCCTCCAGGGTCTTGGCGAGGACCGCCTCGAAGGCGCCGAGCTTGGCGTCGACGTACTCGTCGGCGGTACGGCGCTGGGTGTCCGGGTCGTGGCTGCGCTCGGGGGCGTCCTCGTCCTCGTAGCCCTGCTCGTCGGTGCCGGGGCCGGTGCCGAGGAGCTTCTCGCGGCCGCGGCCGACGGAGCCGAGGGTCTTGGTGAGGACGACCTCGAAGTTGGCGAGCTTGGAGTCGACGTAGTCGTCGGCCTCGGCGCGGATCTCCTCGGCCTCCTGGCGGGCCTCGGCGAGGATCCGGTCGGCCTCGGCCTGGGAACGGCGGGCGACCTCCGTGTCGGAGATCAGCGAGCCGCGCTCGGCGTGCGCGCTCTCGATGATCCGCTGGGCCTCCTGGCGGGCCTGCTCGACCATCTGCTCACGGCCGCCGATCAGCTCCTGGGCCTGGGCGAGGGAGCCGGGCAGCGCCGCGCGCACCTCTTCCAGCATGGAGAGCAGTTCGGCGCGGTTGACCACGCACGAGGCCGACATGGGCATGGACCGGGCGCCGGAGACCGCGGCGACGATCTCGTCGAGCTTCTTCTGCACGTCCACCGTGTGCTCGCCACTCTCTACAGATGCGTTGGAGACGGACGGGACGACTGTACGGCCATGGGGTCTTGGGGGGACACCGGGTGACGGCTTGTCAGGCTCTGGCGGGGCGCCCGGGGCGCGTTCAGTCCTTCCGCAGGCGCTCGGTGAGGGCCTGGAGGACCTCCTCGGGCACCAGGTGGGAGACGTCGCCGCCCCAGGTCGCGACCTCCTTGACCAGGGAGGACGACAGGAAGCTGTAGGTGGGGTTGGTGGGGATGAAGAGGGTCTCCACGCCCGAGAGGCCGTTGTTCATCTGGGCCATCTGCAGCTCGTAGTCGAAGTCGCTGACCGCGCGCAGGCCCTTGACGATGGCGGGGATGTCGCGCTGCTTGCAGAAGTCGACGAGCAGGCCGTGGAAGGCCTCGACGCGGACGTTTCCGTACTCGGCGGTGACCCGGCGGATCAGGTCGATCCGTTCCTCGATCTCGAACAGGCCCTTCTTGGCCTGGTTGATCATCACCGCGACGTAGACCTCGTCGTACAGCCTGGAGGCGCGGGAGATGATGTCGAGGTGTCCGTTGGTGATCGGGTCGAACGACCCGGGACAGACGGCGCGGCGCACTTGTGATCCCTCGCTCTCCGGTCCGGTCATCGTGCGTCTTCGCACGTAGAGGCGGCGCGACCGTACCAAAACGTTCCCTCGCCGTAGCGACGGGCCCGCAGGGGTTCGAAACCCTCGGGCCATCGGAATTCGCCGCCTCTGGTGCTGCGCTCCACGGTGACGAGGGCTTCTTCGGCGAGCCACCCTTCCGAGCGGAGTGTGAGCAGGATCTCGCGAAGATCGTCGTCCGTGACGGCGTACGGCGGGTCGAGGAAGACGAGGTCGTACGGGTCGCCGGGGGGTGGGGTGCGGATGATCTGTTCCGCTTTGCCTGATCTGACCTCGGCGCCGGGGAGGCCGAGGTTCTTCACGTTCTCGCGGACCGCGCGGACGGCTTTGGCGTCGGCCTCTACGAGGAGGGCGTGGCCGGCGCCGCGGGAGAGGGCCTCCAGGCCTACGGCTCCTGAGCCCGCGTAGAGGTCGAGGACGCGTTCGCCTTGCAGGGGGCCGCCGAGGAGGGACTGCCAGGTGGAGAAGAGGCCCTCGCGGGCGCGGTCCGAGGTGGGGCGGGTGCCGGTGCCGGGGGGTACTGCCAGGCGGCGTCCGCCGGCTGTGCCGGCGATCACGCGGGTCATCTGTGGTCCTTGGTTGTGGGCGGCTTCAGGTATCAGTGTGGCTGGTCGCGCCCGCGCGGCGGTAGCCGCATATGGACTACAGACCGCGCCCCTTAGTTGGCATCACTCAGCCCTTTTCCAGGTACTGCTCCCTTTCCTCGTCCAAGAGGGCGTCCAGGGCCGTGCGCAGTGCGGGGAGGTGGGTCAGCTCCGGGTCCTTGGCCACCACCGCCGTCGCCTCCTCCCTCGCCTCCGCGATGATCTCCTCGTCCTCGATGACGGCGAGGACCTTGAGGGAGGTCCGGGCACCGGACTGGGCCTGGCCGAGGACGTCGCCCTCCCGGCGTTGTTCGAGGTCGATGCGGGAGAGTTCGAAGCCGTCGAGGGTGGCGGCGACCGCGTTGAGGCGCTGGCGGGCGGGGCTGGCCTCGGGCATCTCGGTGACCAGGAGGCAGAGGCCGGGGGCTGAGCCACGGCCTACCCGGCCGCGCAGCTGGTGGAGCTGGGAGACGCCGAAGCGGTCGGCGTCCATGATCACCATGGCGGTGGCGTTCGGGACGTTCACGCCGACCTCGATGACTGTCGTGGCGACCAGGACGTCGGTCTCGCCGGCGGCGAAGCGGCGCATGACGGCGTCCTTGTCGTCGGGGTGCATGCGGCCGTGCAGGACCTCCACCCTGAGGCCTTGGAGCGGTCCCTTGGCCAGTTGGTCGGCCACGTCGAGGACCGCGAGCGGCGGGCGCTTCTCGGCGTCCTCGGGGGACTCCGGGGACTTCTTCTTGCCGGCCTTCTTCGGGTCCTCCTCCTCGTCGCCGATGCGCGGGCAGACGACGTACGCCTGGTGGCCGTTGGACACCTCCTCGCGGACCCGCTCCCACGCGCGGGCCAGGAAGTGGGGCTTGTCGGCGGCCGGGACGACATGGCTGGCGATCGGGGAGCGGCCGGCCGGGAGCTGGTCGAGGACGGAGGTCTCCAGGTCGCCGAAGACGGTCATGGCGACCGTGCGCGGGATGGGCGTGGCCGTCATGACCAGCAGATGCGGGGGCTGCTTGCCCTTGCCGCGCAGGGCGTCGCGCTGCTCGACGCCGAAGCGGTGCTGTTCGTCGACGACGACGAGGCCCAGGTCGTGGAACTGCACCTTGTCCTCGATCAGCGCGTGCGTGCCGATGACGATGCCGGCCTCGCCGGTGGTGAGGTCGAGCAGGGCCTGGCGGCGGGCGGCCATGCCCATGGAGCCGGTGAGCAGCACGACCTTGGTGCCCTGCTCGGCCCCGCCGAGCATGCCGCCCTCGGCCAGTTCGCCCATCATCTCGACGATGGACCGGTGGTGCTGCTGGGCGAGCACTTCGGTGGGCGCGAGCATGGCGGCCTGGCCGCCGGCGTCGACCACGGCGAGCATGGCGCGCAGGGCGACCATCGTCTTCCCGCTTCCGACCTCCCCCTGGAGCAGCCGGTGCATCGGGTGCTCGGTCGCCAGGTCGTCGAAGATCTCCCGGGAGACCCGCTGCTGGCCGTCGGTGAGGGTGAAGGGGAGGCGGGCGTCGAAGGCCGTGAGGAGGCCGTCCGGGGTGGGCTTGCGGGGGACCGCCGGGAGTTGGGCGTCCGCGTGGCGGCGGCGGGCGAGGGCGACCTGGAGGACGAACGCCTCGTCCCACTTGAGGCGGGAGCGGGCGTCCTCGATGTCGGCCTTGGTGTGCGGGCGGTGGATCTTGAGGAGGGCCTCGGGGAGGGGGACCAGGCCGCGGCCCCGGCGCAGCGAGTCCGGGAGCGGGTCGGTGGCCTCCTGGGCGGTGGGCAGGACCGTCTGGATCGCCTTGCCGATCTTCCAGGACTCCAGCTTGGCGGTGGCCGGGTAGATGGGGATCAGGGCGCCGGCCCAGGTCTCCACGGACTCCTCCGGGTCGCCGCGCAGCAACTCGTAGGCCGGGTGGGCGAGTTGGAGCCGGCGGTTGAAGACGGAGACCTTGCCCGCGAACATCGCGCGCGTGCCCGGCAGGAGCTCCTTGTGGGGCTTGTGAACGCCGTTGCCGAAGAAGACCAGTTGGAGCCGGCCGCTGCCGTCCGTGATCGTGACCTCCAGGCGCTGGCCCTTGCCGCGCGGGGTCCTGGCGGAGGCGAAGGTGTGCAGGCGGGCGTCGGCGACCTGGGCGACCACCGTGACGTGCTCGTCCATGGGGAGGTCGGCGAGATGGGTGAGCTGGCCGCGCTCCTCGTATCTGCGCGGGTAGTGGTGGAGGAGGTCTCCGACGGTGAGCAGGCCGAGGTGCTCGGCCATCACCTTCGCGGTGGCGGGGCCGAGCACCGACTTCAGCGGTTGTCGCAGGGGTTCTTCCAGTGCGGGCACGAGATCCATTGCACACCACGCCACTGACAATGGCGCCCCGGCCACGGCGGAGGTCGCCGTATACATCCCGGAAAGCCCTGGTCAGACCGCTGGTTGGAGCCTTAGGATGACGCGCCCCCGGCCCTTCCTCGCGGTCACCGCCTCACCGGGACCGCCCGACCCCGCGCCGTCGAGAGTCCCCCACCGGCGCCGTGATGATGGACTCCCAGATCTCACAGGCATCCCAGGCACCCCACTCACCTCCATCACCTCATACGTTCCAGGTCGACCTGCGTGGTCTGGTGGACCTGCTCTCCCACCACCTCTACTCCAGTCCCAAGGTGTATCTGCGGGAGCTGCTCCAGAACGCCGTGGACGCCATCACGGCCCGACGCGCGGACGAGCCCGGCGCCCCGGCCCGGGTGCGGCTGTACGCGGCGGGCGGGACCCTGCGCGTCGAGGACACCGGCGTGGGGCTCACCGAGGCGGACGTGCACAGCCTGCTGGCCACGATCGGGCGCAGTTCCAAGCGGGCCGAGGGGCTTCAGGAGGCCAGGTCCGACTTCCTCGGGCAGTTCGGCATCGGCCTGCTGGCGTGTTTCGTCGTCGCCGAGCGGATCCGGGTCGTCAGCCGCAGCGCCCGTACGCCCGGGGCGCCGCCGGTGGAGTGGACGGCGTCCGACGACGGTTCGTACACCGTGCGGACGCTGCCGGACGCCGAGCGGCCCGAACCGGGCACGACCGTGCATCTGGTGGCCCGGGCGGGGGCCGCGGAGTGGCTCGCGCCGGAGCGGGTCGAGGCGCTGGCCCGGGACTTCGGGTCGCTGCTGCCGTACGACGTCCGGGTGGGCGACGAGGCGGTCACCGACCTGCCCGCGCCCTGGGACCGGCCGTATCCGAGCCCGGCCACCCGCCGCGTCGCCCTCGCCCGGCACTGCCACGACCTGTTCGGCTTCACCCCGCTGGACACGATCGACCTGGCCGTGCCGCTGGCCGGCGTACGCGGGGTGGCGTACGTGCTGCCGTCGGCGGTCAGCCCGGCCCAGCGCGCCGGTCACCGCGTGCACCTCAAGGGCATGCTGCTGACCGAGCGGGCCGAACAGCTGCTGCCCGACTGGGCGTTCTTCGTGCGCTGCGTGCTCGACACGGACAGCCTGCGGCCCACGGCCTCGCGCGAGTCGCTCTACGAGGACGAGACGCTGGCCGCCGTACGGGAGGCACTGGGCGAAAGGATCCGCGCGTGGCTGACGGGCCTGGCGGCCGGTGATCCGGAGCGGCTGGCGGCGTTCCTGTCGGTGCACTACTTGGGCGTGAAGTCGCTGGCCCGGCACGACCGGGAGATGCTGCGCACGATGCTGCCGTGGCTGCCCTTCGAGACGACCGACGGGCGGCTGTCCCTGGAGGAGTTCGCGCAGCGGCACCCGGTGGTGCACTTCACGCGGACCGTCGAGGAGTACCGGCAGGTCGCGCCGATCGCGTCCGCGCAGGGCATCGGCGTGGTCAACGGCGGCTACACGTACGACAGCGAGCTGGTTCAGGCGCTGCCGTCGGTGCGGCCGGGAACGGTGGTCGCCGAGCTGGACGCGGACACGGTGACCGCGCATCTGGACGCGGTCGACCCGGCCGAGGAGCTGGCCCTGTCCGGCTTCCTGGCGGCCGCGCGGGCCCGGCTCGACCCGCTGGGCTGTGACGTGGTGCTGCGGGCCTTCCACCCGCTCTCCGTGCCCGCGCTGCACCTCGACGACCGGGAGGCCCGGCACGAACAGGCCCGGGCGGACGCCGAGGCGCGGGCCGACGACCTGTGGGCGGGCATCCTCGGCTCCCTGCGGGGCAGCGCCCCCCGCGCGCGTCTGGTGCTCAACCACCTCAACCCGCTCGTCCGGCGGATCAGCGCGCTGCCCGACCCGGAGCTGATCGGCACCGCCACGGAGTCGCTGTACGGGCAGGCGCTGCTGATGGCGCAGCGGCCGCTCCGGCCGGCCGACTCGGCGCTGCTAAACCGGGCGTTCATCGGCCTCCTGGAGTGGGCCACGCACAGCGAGGACGGTCGGGCATGAGCGAGATCACGGACTTCGACGCCCTGCGCGGGGCGATGGCGGAGAACGCCGAGCAGCCGGAGGGACCGGCCCGCAACGCGCGCGCGGAGGAACTGCTGGCCGCGGCCGAGAAGCTGAACATCCCGCTCGCCGTGATCGAGGCGCTCGGACACCAGCTGAAGGTCTACAACTACAGCTCCGAGAAGGGGAAGATGTTCGTCCCCTTCGCGCGGCTGCTGCGCATGTGGGACGAACGGCCCGAGGACTTCGACGAGTACGAGACGCACTCGCTGCACTGGGTCTTCAAGTGGGTGTCGTCCGGCATGCTCGACCAGCCGCACATCCCGCTCGCCTCGATCGAGAAGTGGCTCGGCGAGATGGAGCACCGCTACCGGCTCGCCGGGTACTCCGAGCGGGCCGTGCGCAGCGCCGAGCACAGCGTGGCCGCGCATGTCGGGGACGTGGCGCGGGCGGAGCGGGCGTACGCCGCGTGGCTGGCGGCCGACCGGGACGCCATGGCCGACTGCCACGCGTGCGAACTGCACGGGCAGGGCTGGTGGCAGGCCGAGCTGGGCCGGGACTCGGAAGCGCTTGAGCTGTGGCGGCCGGTGCTGCAGGGCGAGTACGCCTGCGCCCATGAGCCGCACACGGCCCTCGCGTCCTCCCTGGTGCCGCTGCTGCGGCTGGGCCGCCAGGACGAGGCCCGGGCCAACCACCTGCGGGGCTTCCGGCTCGTGCGGGCCATGGAGAGCATGCGGGGCGCGTACGCGGAACACGTGGAGTTCTGCGCGCTGACCGGCAACGAGGCGCGGGGGCTCGAACTGCTCGCGGAGCGGCCGGCGTACTTCACGGACGACGGGCATCCGCAGAGCAAGCTGGAGTTCATGAGCGTGGTGGCCCTGCTCATGGACCGGCTGACCGCGCTCGGTCTGGGCGAGCGGCAGGTGCCCGGCCCGGCCGGGCGGGAGTGGACCGCCCGCGAACTGGCCGCACACGCGCGTGCGGAGGCCCTCGCGCTGGCGGCGCGCTTCGACGAGCGCAACGGCACGGCCTACGTCAGTGAGCGGGCACGCGCGCGTATGGCGCAGGAGCCGCTGGTGGAGCGGCTGCCGCTGGGGGTGCGGTCGGTACGGCCGGTCCCGCCGCCCGCTCCCCCGGTGGTCGCGGCCCCCGTCGCCGGCCGGCCGGATCTGCCCGCGCTGCTGGCCGAGGCGCGGCGGCTGTCGGGCACCCTGCGGCCGGGTGCCGTGGAGGCGTGGGCGGCGGCCGCCCGGGCCGCGGAGGGCGTCGAGCTGGACCCGCGCGACCGGGCGGAGATGGCCGACCATGAGGCGATGGCGCTCGGCCCGGAGGGCGCCGCGCTCTTCGAACGGGCCGCCGGGCTCTACGCCGAGGCGGGCGATCCGGGCGAGGCCCTGGCGGCACGCACGCGTGCGGCGTACGTACGCGCGCTGGCCGGTGAGGTGGACGAGGCGGTCGCGGCCGTGGCCGGCCCGTACGAGGAGATCCTCGCGCTGCGTGCCGCCGGCGGCACGGGGATACGGCAGACGGCGTCGGTCCTGATGGGACGGGCCCGGATCCTGATGCGCCGGGCGCACGAGGAGCCCGGGTCGGACGCGGTGCGCGCCGAGGCGGAAGCCGCCGTCCGGGAGGTCCTGGCGCTCGTCGACGGGCGGACCGGGGAGGACGTACGGCTGGCCGCGCGGGCCGCCGAGGCCCAGGCGATGCTCGCCGAGCCGGCGGGACTGGCCGGGGACCTGAAGACGGCGGCGGAGCTGTTCGCGCGGGGCGCGGCGGCGTTCGTCGCGGCGGGGCTGCCCTGGTTCGCGGTGGAGTACGAGGCCCGGCTGGCCTCCCTGGCCCACCACCTCGGCGACACGGCCGAGGCGGAGCGGGCGCTGCGGGCGGCCCTGGAGCACGGCGGCGCCGAGCTGGAGGCGCCCGGGCGGGCCCAGCTGCACCTTCAGCTCGCAGAGGTGGCCGGCGGCCGGGACGATGCCGTGGAGGCCGCCGAGCACGCCCTGGAGGCCGCGCACTGGGCCGACGAGGCGGGCGAGGGCGCGACGCTGGGCGCCTGGGCGCGGCAGCAGCTCGGCGGGTTCCTGCTGCGGCAGGGGCGGTGGGCCGAGGCCGCGGAGGTGCTGGAGTCGGCGCTGCCCGATCTGACCGCCGAGACGCACGGCGACGGGGCGGTCGTGCAGACGCAGTGGTGGCTCGGCGACTGCCTGAGCGAACTGGGCGAGCACCGCGCTGCCGCCGAACGGCGCCTCCAGGCGGCCGAGATCGCCCGGCACTGGCCCGAGCAGCACGACCACGCGACCCTCGCCCACCTGGCCGGGGAGTCCCTCGGGCAGGCCGGGCTGGCCGCCGAGGCGGACCAGGCCTACGCCCGCGCGGGCGCCCTGTGGCGCGAACTCGGCAACGTCCACGGGCTGGTCCGCTCCCTGCGCGCCCGGGCCTGGCTGGCGCTGCGCGCGCAGGACGGGTTGGCGGAGGCCCGGGCTCTGATGGCGGAGGCGGTCCGGGAGTGCGAGGCGGCGCGGGAGACGGCCCCCGACGAGGAGTCCCGGGACCAACTCGTCGCCGAACTCGGCCACACGCACGGGCAGTTCGGCGACCTGCTGGCCCGGTCCGTCGCCGAGGGTCTGGAAGAGGAGGCGGTCCTGGCCGTGTTGGAGGAGGCCCTGTCCCAAGTCGTCCGGTCGGCGGAGGTGTTCGCCTCCCTCGGGGCGGACGCGCTGCACAGCCGTACCGGAGCCGAACTCGCCGCAGGCCGGCTGGAGGCCGACCTGGGCCGGTCCGCCGACGCGGTGGCACGCGCGCGTGGCGTACTCGCGGCCTACGAGGGACACGGCGACGACGAAAACGGCGACGAGGAGACCGGGGACAGCGAGGACGTGCGGGCCCGGCGCGCGGAGGCCGAGCAGCTGCTCCGGCTCCTGGCGGACCGGCCGGACGGAGGCTCAGGCCCTACTCCACTCCGATGAGCAGCAGGGATCCTTGCCGTCCGCCCCGGTACACGACGGTGTCGACGGCGAGGTACCCCTCGCGGACCCGGCCCTCCAGGTGCTCGGCGATGGCGTCGGGGGCCTCGTCGCCGAGTACCAGGGTGACCATCTCGCCCCCGGCCGCGAGCATGCGGTCCAGGACGGTCTCGGCGGTCGCTGTGACATCCGAGCCGATCACGGCCACGTCGCCGTCGATCAGGCCCAGGACATCCCCGGCCTGGCAGATGCCGGCCATCGTCCAGGACTGGCGTTCGGCGACGGTGACCTCGGCGTAGCGGGTCGCTCCGGCGGCCGACGTCATCGACACGACGTCCTCGTCGAAGCGGCGCTCCGGCTCGTGCACGGCCAGGGCCGCGATGCCCTGGACCGCCGACCGGGTCGGGATGAGGGCGACCCGGATGCCCTCCGTGCGGGCCTGCTCGGCCGCCGCCGCGGCGGTGTGGCGCAGCTCGGCGTCGTTGGGCAGCAGCACGACCTCGCGCGCGTGGGCCCGCCGTACGGCCTGGACGAGCTCGCCGCTCGCGGGCGGCTCTCCAGGTCGGGCGAGCACGGTGGTCGCGCCGGCTTCGGTGTACAGCCCGGCCAGCCCCTCCCCGGGCACGACTGCCACGACGGCCCGCTGGGCGCGCTCCCGGGGCGGCCGCTCGGCACCGGTGGTGTGCACGTCACCGGCGCCGAAGTGGGTGATGCGGATCCGGTACGGCCGCCCGGCCTCGATGCCGGCCTCCACGGCGGCGCCCGCGTCGTCGACATGGACGTGGACGTTCCACAGCCCGTCGCCGCCGACCACGACGAGGGAGTCCCCGAGGGCGTCGAGCCGCTCCCGCAGCCGTGTGACGGCCGCGTCCTCGGCCTCCAGGAGGTAGATCACCTCGAAGGCGGGCCCGTCCCGGCCGGGCCCGGCGGCACCATCGGCGCACTCGCCCGCGTCACCGGGCTGCGCCCCCTCGACCGGCCCGGGAGGCACGTCCGAGGGCGGCCCGTCCGCCTGTCCGGGCACCACGGGCGCGTGCGACCCCACGGGGCCGTCGGGCACCACAGGTACATGCGAACCCACAGGGCCTGCGGGCGCCACAGGTGCATGTGACCTTTCGGGGCCGTCGGGCGGTGCCACGCGCGCGTGCGCCGCCGCTGGCCCCTCCAGCGCCACGCCTCCAGACATCCCGGCCTCGGTCACGACCGTCGTGCCCGCCACCCCCGCCCCGGCTCGCACGGCACTCGTGATCACCGCCCGCGGCCTCTCCCCCGTGAACGTCTCCACCAGCGCCCCGAGCACCGCCACCAGCCCCCGCCCGCCGGCGTCGACCACCCCGGCGCGCTCCAGGACGGGCAGCAGGCCCGGGGTCGCGGCGAGGGCGGCGCGGGCACCGTCGTAGGCGGCCCGGGCCACCGTCCCGCAGTCGCCCTCGGCGTCGCCCGCGGCGTCGGCGGCGGCCGAGGCGACCGTGAGGACGGTGCCCTCGACGGGGTGGGCCACGGCCTGGCGGGCGGAGTCGGCCGCGTGCCGCAGGGCGAGCCGCAGGCCCTGGCCGTCGGCGCGCGCGGTCGCGTCGTCGGCCAGCACCTGGGCCATGCCGCGCAGCAGCTGGGCGAGGATGGTCCCGGAGTTCCCGCGGGCCCCGATGAGCGCGCCGTGCGCCATCGCCCGGACGGTGTCGGAGAGCGTGGGCCGCTCCTCCGGGCCGGAGCCCGCCGCGTGCCCCGCGAACACCGCCTCGACGGCCGCGACCGCCGACTCCACCGTCAGGTACAGGTTCGTGCCGGTGTCCCCGTCCGCCACGGGATACACGTTGATCGCGTCGATCTCCTCACGCGCCCGCCCCAGCGTCTCGAGCGCGAGACCGCACCAGGTGCGCACCGCGAGAGCATCGAGGAATGTCTGCGGCACCTGCGCCACTGCGCCTCCCTGAGCTGCTGGACGTGGCAGGCAGCGTAGACCCCGAGACGGTGTCCACCGGAAGAGGGCCGGGGACGGGCCCCTGAGCTGCCATGGTAGTTTCGCTCTACGGGTGCAGCCGTTGTATGCTGCTCCGGTTGCCCGATCTGATCGGGCCTTCCCCCTGGCAGCGCCACTCAGATCTCGACCGGCTCCTGGAGCCCCAAGATCTCGATCCCGGCATGCCGGGATTAACCGTAAGTGCATCTGAAGTCTTTGGAGTGACCCGTGGCTGCCAACTGCGACGTCTGCGGCAAGGGGCCGGGCTTCGGCAACAACATCTCGCACTCGCACCGCCGTACGTCCCGTCGCTGGAACCCGAACATCCAGCGTGTGCGTACCGTGGTGGGCGGGACGCCGAAGCGCGTGAACGCTTGCACCTCGTGCATCAAGGCCGGCAAGGTCTCGCGCTGACGCTCAGCTAGCGCGCGGCCACTGCTGGTTCGCTTACAGAGCCGGTCCACCTCAGGTGGACCGGCTCTTTGCCGTGTCCGGCTGCTCAGGAACCGGCCCGGAACCGCCAGCCGTGATCCACCGGCCCGATGCCCCCGCCGAGCGCGAACCCGGCCGCGATCGCCCCGGTGACGTACTCCTTGGCCGCCGCCACCGCCTCAGGCACCGAGTGCCCCTTGGCGAGCTGTGACGCGATCGCGGAGGCCAGGGTGCAGCCCGTGCCGTGAGTGTGCCGGTTGTCGAGCCTCGGGGCCCGCAGCCAGTGCTCCTCGGAGCCGTCCGTGAGCAGGTCCACGGCGTCCCCGGACAGGTGACCGCCCTTGATCACCACCCAGCGCGGCCCGTACGCGAGCACGGCCGCCGCGGCCTGCCGCAGCTCCTTCTCCGACTCGACGCGCACCCCCGTCAGCTGGGCCACCTCGTCGAGGTTCGGGGTGGCGACCGTCGCCGCCGGCAGCAGCTTCGTACGGACGGAGTCCAGCGCGGAGGCGGCCAACAGGGCGTCGCCGTGCTTGGAGACGCCGACCGGGTCGACGACCGCCGGGGCGTCCGTCCCCGCGATCAACTCGGCGACCGCCTCGACGAGTTCCGCGGAGGCGAGCATCCCGGTCTTGACCGCCTGGACGCCGATGTCGTCGACGACACTGCGGTACTGGGCCCGCACGGCCTCCACCGGCAGCTCCCAAGCCCCCTGCACACCGAGCGAGTTCTGCGCGGTCACCGCCGTGACGACGCTCATGCCGTGCACGCCGAGCGCGAGCATCGTCTTCAGGTCGGCCTGGATGCCCGCGCCGCCACCCGAGTCGGAGCCCGCCACCGTGAGGACGTTGGGGATCATGAGTCCAGGTCCCCGAAGTGATCCCAGCCGCCCTTGCTGGTCCACGGCGCCCCGTCGACCGTCACCTGGGGCAGCGCCGAGGGGTTGAGGACCTCGCCGATGACCTTCCAGCGGGCGGGCAGCTTCACGTCCGGCGGGAAGGTCGCCACGATCGCGTGGTCCTCTCCCCCGGTCAGCACCCACTGCATCGGGTCGACGCCGACGGCCTGCCCGATGTCGTTCATCTGGGACGGGATGTCGATCGCCTGGGAGCGGATGTCGATGCGCACCTTGCTCGCCTCGGCGATGTGCCCCAGGTCGGCGATCAGCCCGTCGCTCACGTCGCACATCGCGGTCGCCCCGAGCCCGGCGGCGGCCGGACCCGCGTGATACGGCGGCTCGGGGCGCCGGTGGGCCTCCACGAACGCCCGCGGCGAGCGGAACCCCCGCGACAGCACCGCGAACCCGGCCGCCGACCAGCCCAGCCAGCCGGTCACCGCGACGAGGTCGCCGGGCTGCGCGCCCGCCCGCGTCACGGGCTCCTGGTTGCGCAGATCGCCGAGCGCGGTGATCGACACCATGATCGAGTCGCCGCGTACGACGTCACCGCCGACCACGGCGGCGCCCGCCACCTGGCACTCGTCGCGCAGGCCGTCCATCAGCTCGCTCGGCCACGTCACCGGCAGCTCGGCCGGGACGACCAGGCCGAGCAGCAGCGCGGTCGGTACGGCGCCCATGGCGGCGATGTCGGCGAGGTTCTGCGCGGCCGCCTTGCGTCCCACGTCGTAGGCCGTCGACCAGTCCCGCCGGAAGTGCCGGCCCTCCACCAGGATGTCCGTACTGGCCACGACCCTGCGGTCGGGCGCGGCCACCACGGCGGCGTCGTCGCCGGGGCCGACCCGGACCGCCGGGGTGGTGGTCAGACGGGAGGTGAGCTCCCTGATGAGCCCGAACTCACCGAGCTCACCAACAGTGCCCTTCATTTCCCTTTCTCCCCTTCTGTCCCTGTCCGTGCCCGGTCGCGAGGCATCTCAGTCCTCGCTACGGTCGAAGTGACCGTCACGTTCTGCCGGACCTGCACCCCGGCGCGCAAGACCCGGTACCCGCAGGTCTCCCCGCGGCGAGCGGCAACGCGATACCGTGGCGTTCCTTTTCCCCACATGATCCTCGTGGCCGCCCTGGAGGTTCCGTGGTACAGGCGTACATCCTGATCCAGACGGAGGTCGGCAAGGCGTCGACCGTCGCCGAGACGATCAGCAAGATCCCTGGGGTCATCCAGGCCGAGGACGTGACAGGACCGTACGACGTGATCGTGCGGGCCCAGGCGGACACCGTCGACGACCTCGGCCGCATGGTGGTCGCCAAGGTTCAGCAGGTGGACGGCATCACCCGCACCCTGACCTGCCCGGTCGTGCATCTGTAGCCCCCGTCTACCCTGTGCCGGTGAACTCTTTCCGTCACCGGCACCGCTGTGTCTTCCGCGGTGTCCTCCGCCTGCCCGCTGTCGCGCTGTTGATCACTGCCGCGGGCTGCTCCTCAGCAGACGACAGCGCGTCGGCGGCGGTTCCCAGTCCGGACGCGAAGGTCACGGAACTGTGCCGGAACCTGGACAAGGTACTGCCCGCGAAGGTGGGCGGTGAGCGTCGCGAGGATCCCGAGCCCGCGTCGGCGCTGACGGCGGGCTGGGGCAGCCCGGCGATCATACTTCGCTGCGGTGTGCCGCAGCCGCCGAAGATGGTCGATCCGAAGGTGGCGGAGGGGCGGGACGCGGATGCGGTCGCCGGGGGTGTGAACGGGGTGGACTGGCTGATGGAGAAGCAGGGGGACGGGGGGTACCGGTTCACCACGGCGAACCGTGAGGCCTATGTGGAGGTCGCGGTGCCGGGGGGTGTGGACAGTTCCGGTGTTCTGATCGATCTGGCCTCTGCTGTGAAAAAGGCGATCCCCGAGGGGATCGCCTCCTAGCGCGCACGTCTGGATCTGTGGGTCAGCGCAAGCCCGTCGAGCGGCGAAGGGCCGCCTGTACCAAGCGGTCGATCAGCTCCGGGTACGTCACCCCGCTCGCCTGCCACATCTGCGGGTACATCGAGATGGGCGTGAAGCCGGGCATCGTGTTGATCTCGTTGATCACGAACTCGCCGTCCTCGGTGAGGAAGAAGTCCGCGCGGACCAGGCCCTCGCAGGACGCCGCCTCGAAGGCGTCGACCGCCAGGCGCTGCACCTCGGCCGTCTCCTCGGGCGTCAGGGGCGCCGGCACGATTCCGGGCGTGGAGTCGATGTACTTGGCCTCGAAGTCGTAGTACGCGTGCGCCTCGGGAGAGGGGATCTCCGCGGGGACGGAGGCCCGGGGGCCGTCCTCGAACTCCAGGACGCCGCACTCGATCTCGCGGCCGCGCAGGGCCGCCTCCACGAGGATCTTCGGGTCGTGGCGCTGGGCCTCGGCGATCGCCTCGTCCAGACCGGAGAGGTCGTCGACCTTGGTGATGCCGATCGACGAACCGGCGCGCGAGGGCTTCACGAACAGCGGCCAGCCGTGCTCCCCGGCGAAGTCGACGATCTTCTTGCGGGCGGCGGCCTCGTCGCGCTCCCACTCCCGCGGCCGGATCACCACGTACGGGCCCACCTTGAGCCCGAAGGAGGTGAACATCCGCTTCATGTACTCCTTGTCCTGGCCCACGGCCGAGGCGAGCACCCCCGAACCCACGTACGGGACGCCGGACAGCTCCAGAAGGCCCTGGAGGGTGCCGTCCTCGCCGTACGGGCCGTGCAGCACCGGGAAGACCACGTCGACCTCGCCGAGCGCCTTGGGGACCGATCCCGGCTCGCTGTAGACGACTTCGCGGTTGGCGGGGTCGACGGGGAGGATCACCGCGCCCTCGTCGGACTCGGCGAGCGCGTCGACGCTCGGCGGGCGCCGGTCGACGATCGCCATCCGCTCCGGTTCGTCCGTCGTGAGCGCCCAACGGCCGTCCTGGGTGATGCCGATCGGCAGTACGTCGTACTTCGTCCGGTCGATGGCCTTGAGGACGGCGCCGGCCGTGACCACGGAGATCCCGTGTTCGGAGCTGCGCCCGCCGAACACGACGGCCACACGCGGCTTGCGAGGCGGCTGCTCGGGGCTCTGGGGGAGGTTCTCGGTGCTCATATCGCGATGAGGGTACCCGTTGGTAGGGCCCGGAGACAGCGCCCGCGGCCTCGCGTCGCTCAGCGTCGTTCGGGCTTCGCGCTGCGCGACATCAGCTCCTTGAGGGCCACCACCGGGGGCTTGCCCTCGTGCACGATGCCGACGACCGTCTCCGTGATCGGCATGTCGACGCCGTGCCGACGGGCCAGATCCAGCACCGACTCGCAGGACTTGACGCCCTCGGCGGTCTGCTTGGTGACCGCGATGGTCTCCTGGAGGGTCATGCCCTTGCCGAGGTTGGTGCCGAAGGTGTGGTTGCGCGACAGCGGCGAGGAGCAGGTGGCCACCAGGTCGCCGAGGCCCGCGAGTCCGGAGAAGGTCAGCGGGTCGGCGCCGAGCGCCATGCCGAGCCGGGTGGTCTCGGCGAGGCCGCGGGTGATGAGCGAGCCCTTGGCGTTGTCGCCGAGGCCCATGCCGTCCGCGATGCCGACGGCGAGGCCGATGACGTTCTTCACGGCTCCGCCCAGTTCGCAACCCACCACGTCCGTGTTGGTGTACGGGCGGAAGTAGGGCGTGTGGCAGGCGGCCTGGAGCCGCTGGGCGACGGCCTCGTCGGTGCAGGCGACCACGGCCGCGGCGGGCATCCGCGCGGCGATCTCGCGGGCCAGGTTGGGCCCGGTGACCACGGCGATCCGGTCCGGGCCGACCTTGGCGACGTCGTCGATGACCTCGCTCATCCGCATCGCGGAGCCGAGTTCGACGCCCTTCATCAGCGACACGAGGACCGTGTTCGGGGCGAGCAGCGGGGTCCACTCGGCGAGGTTGCCGCGCAGGGTCTGCGAGGGGACCGACAGGACCGTGAAGTCGGCGTCCGCCGCGGCTTCCGCCGGATCCGTCGTGGCCCGCACGTTCTCCGGGAGCTCGACGCCCGGGAAGTAGTCGGGATTGGTCCGGGTGGAGTTGATCGCCTCCACCACCTCGGGGCGACGCCCCCACAGGGTGACCTCGCAGCCCGCGTCGGCGAGCACCATGCCGAAGGCCGTGCCCCACGAACCGGCGCTCAGAACCGCCGCCTTGACCGGTGTGCTCACTTGCCCAGCCCCTCTTCCTGCACGGTCTGCCCGGCCTTCTGGTGCGTCTGTGTCTGCGCCTGCGTGCGGCGCCGCTGCTCGATCCGCTCCCGGCGCGGGTCGTAGGGCGTCTCGGGCGCCCTCTCGCCGCGGATCTCCTCCAGCTGGCGGGTGATGGCGGCCATGATGGCCTCGGTCGCCTCCTTCAGGAGCTCCGCGGTCATCTCACGGTCGTAGAACGGCGTGAGGTCCACCGGCGGCCCGGCGAGCACGTGGTGCGTCTTGCGCGGCAGAAGGTGCGGCTTCTTCGCGTACGGCGGCAGCAGTTCGTTGCAGCCCCACTGGGCGACGGGGATCACCGGGCACTTGGTCTGGAGGGCGACGCGGGCGGCCCCGGTCTTGCCGGTCATGGGCCAGCCCTGCGGGTCGCGGGTGAGGGTGCCCTCGGGATAGAAGGCGACGCATTCCCCGCGGTCCACGGCCTCGATCGCGGCCCGGAAGGCGCTGAGCGCGTCCGTGCTCTCGCGGTAGACGGGGATCTGCCCGGTACCGCGCATCGCGGCCCCGACGAATCCCTTCTTGAAAAGCCCGCTCTTCGCGAGGAATCGCGGGACGCGGCCGGTGTTGTACTGAAAGTGCGCGTAAGCGAAGGGGTCGATGTGCGAATTGTGGTTCACCGCGGTGATAAATCCACCCTCGGCCGGAATGTGCTCCATTCCGCGCCAGTCCCGCCTGAGCAGAACCACCAGCGGCGGTTTGCAGATCACCGCGGCGAAGCGGTACCAGAAGCCGATTCTGCGGCGGGGCACGCGGACACCTTCCTCTAGGGCCTGAAGCGGAGGCCTCGGGGGGCCGCACAAGTGTCGCCCCAGGCCGCCGGTCTGTCGAGAACACCGTACGCCCCGACACGCCGCCCGCCCGATGCCCCGGGTGACAATGACCGCGACAAGAGGAGGACGGAACACCTGTGCTGTGGACCCTGGTCGTACCCCTGAAGCCCCTGGCCCAGGCCAAGAGCAGGCTTGCGGACACCGCGGACGACGGGCTGCGGCCGGACCTGGCGCTGGCCTTCGCCCAGGACACGGTCGCGGCCGCGCTGGCCTGCCCGGCGGTGCGTGATGTGGCAGTCGTCACGGACGACGCGCGGGCGGGCCGCGAGCTGGCCGCACTGGGCGCCGCGATCGTTCCCGACGAGCCGGGCGGCGGCCTCAACGCCGCCCTCGCGCACGCGACGGGGGTCGTGCGTTCCGCCCGTCCCGGAAGTGCGGTGGCCGCGCTGAACGCCGACCTGCCGGCGCTGCGCCCGCGGGAATTGTCCCGGGTACTGGATTCCGCCGCGGAATTCCCGCGCGCTTTTCTCCCGGACGCGGCCGCAATCGGCACGACTCTGCTGGCCGCCGCCCCGGGCCGCGAATTGCACCCGGCCTTCGGCACCGATTCCCGGGCCCGGCACCGCGCGTCCGGGGCCGTGGAACTGTCCCTCGCCGCCGTGGATTCCGTACGCCAGGACGTGGACACCGGCGACGACCTGCGCAGCGCGCTGGCCCTGGGGGTCGGCCCACATACGGCCGCGGCCGCCGCGCGGTTGCTGATCCCCGGGCAGTAGGCTGCGGCCATGCAGGCGACCGCGTACACGTACGACCCCGAAAGCCGCAGCGGGCAGGTGCTTCTGGACGACGGCACCCCGGTGCCCTTCGACGCGGCGGCGTTCGACGCGGGCGGCCTCAGGCTGCTGCGCCCGGGGCAGCGGGTCCGCATCGAGGTGGAGGGCCCGAAGGACAGCCTCCGGATCACTCTGGTGACACTCCAGACGCTCTGACCACTCCATGAACACGCCGCGGGCCGGACTCCATGCGGAGTCCGGCCCGTCGCGTGAGTACCCCAGCGGCCCTACTTCTTGCGGGCGGTGGTCTTCTTGGCGGTGGTCTTGCGCGCCGTCGACTTCTTGGCGGGCGCCTTCTTGGCCGTCGCCTTCTTCGCCGGGGCCTTCTTGGCGGTGGTCTTCTTCGCGGCGGTGGTCTTGGACGCCGCCGTGGTCTTGGCGGGCGCCTTCTTGGCCGTCGTCTTCTTCGCGGCCGCCGTCTTGGTGGTGGCCTTCTTCGCCGTCGTCTTCTTCGCGGTGGTCTTCTTCGCGGCGGCCGTCTTCGTGGTCGCCTTCTTCGCGGCGGCCTTCTTGACCGTCGCGCCGGCACCGCCGGTCAGGCTGCCCTTGGGCGCCTTCTTGACGGAGACCTCACCACCGCGCGGGAGCTTCTTCGAGCCGCTGACCAGGTCCTTGAAGCCCTGGCCCGCGCGGAAGCGCGGAACGGAGGTCTTCTTGACCCGAACCCGCTCGCCCGTCTGGGGGTTACGGGCGTAGCGGGCCGGACGGTCGACCTTCTCGAAGGAACCGAAGCCGGTGACGGAGACCCTCTCACCTGCGACGACCGCGCGGACGATGGCGTCCAGTACATGGTCGACAGCGTCGGCGGCCTGCTGTCGGCCGCCCATCTTGTCGGCAATCGCTTCTACGAGCTGCGCCTTGTTCACGTCTTCCCCTTCGGAGACATCGCCAGAACGAAAGTGTTCAAGCTTTTTCGCACGTTAGGCAGATATATACCGCAAATCAAACACGAAACGGGCTTATCACCCTTGCGCCGCAACGAACTCGACGGTGTCGACGGGTTCAGCGTTCCTCGTCGGGGAGACGCCCCTCGTCGAGGTCCGCGGTGAACCGCTCCAGCCGCCTTGCCGCGTCGGCGAGATCGTGCTTGGCCGCGGCCGTAATGACCAGCAGCTTCCGGGTCAGCGCCATCCGTACGCCCTCCGGGACTTGCAGTGCGCGCACCCTTGCGTGCGCTTCCTTGAGTTGGCCCGCGACTGCCGTATAGAGCTCGAGTTGGCCGTCGTGTTCCATGCACAGATTGTGCCATCTGGGGCGAGTTGTCGCCTGCGCAGGGGACAACTGCCGCCTCAAACGGCCTTCCGGGCACTCACGGAAGTCACGGCTGTACCACACGCGTACCCCAGCAACCACCGGCATAACGTGGGAAGTTGACGGCCCCGGTCGGGGCGTGCAGGGCCGTTCGGGTGTAGACACAGCTGTACCCCCGATCGGGCTGATCGGGGGTACAGCGGGGGTGTTGCGGTGGCCGAAAGTCGCCTTGTTCGCAGGCGGCGGATCGTGCTCCGGATCAGACCGGGAGCGTCCGCGGCTTGAACGACGGGCGCTTCGCCTCGTACGCGGCGATGTCCGGCTCGTTCTGGAGCGTGATCGAGATGTCGTCGAGGCCGTTCAGCAGCCGCCAGCGGGAGTTCTCGTCCAGCTCGAAGGCGGCGGTGATGCCCTCGGCCCGCACCTCGCGGCTCTCCAGGTCGACGGTGATCTCGGCCTGCGGGTCCTTCTCGGTGAGCTCCCACAGCGCGTCCACGATCTTCTGCTCCAGAACCACCGTGAGCAGGCCGTTCTTGAGCGAGTTGCCGCGGAAGATGTCGGCGAAGCGGGAGGAGATCACGGCCTTGAAGCCGTAGTTCTGCAGCGCCCAGACGGCGTGCTCACGGGAGGAGCCGGTGCCGAAGTCGGGTCCGGCGACCAGGACGGTCGCGCCCTGCCGCTCGGGCTGGTTGAGCACGAACGACGGGTCCTTGCGCCAGGCCTCGAACAGCCCGTCCTCGAAACCGTCGCGCGTGACCTTCTTGAGCCAGTGGGCGGGGATGATCTGGTCGGTGTCGACGTTGCTGCGGCGCAGCGGGACGGCCCGGCCGGTGTGGGTGGTGAATGCTTCCATGACTGATCAGACTCCAGCGGGCGTACGGACGTCGGCGTCGGACAGGTCGGCCGGGGAGGCCAGGTGGCCCAGCACGGCGGTAGCGGCCGCGACCTGCGGCGACACCAGGTGCGTACGGCCGCCCTTGCCCTGCCGGCCCTCGAAGTTGCGGTTGGAGGTGGACGCGGAGCGCTCCCCCGGGGCCAGCTGGTCGGGGTTCATGCCCAGACACATGGAGCAGCCCGCGTGCCGCCACTCGGCGCCGGCCTCCTTGAAGACGACGTCCAGCCCCTCGGAGACGGCCTGGAGACCGACGCGCGCGGAGCCCGGGACGACCAGCATCCGTACGCCGTCGGCGACTTTGCGGCCCTTGAGCAGCTCGGCGGCGGCGCGCAGGTCCTCGATGCGTCCGTTGGTACAGGAGCCTACGAAGACGGTGTCCACCTTGATGGAGCGCAGCGGCTGGCCGGCCTCCAACCCCATGTACTCCAGGGCCTTTTCGGCGGCGTAGCGCTCCGATGCGTCTTCGTACGAAGCAGGATCGGGGACGGACGCCGAAAGCGGTGCGCCCTGCCCGGGGTTGGTGCCCCAGGTGACGAACGGCGACAGCTCGGCGGCGTCGATGACGACCTCGGCGTCGAACTCGGCGTCGTCGTCGGTCCTCAGCGTCTTCCAGTACGCGACGGCGGCGTCCCACTCCTCGCCCTCGGGGGCGTGCGGGCGGCCCTTGAGGTACGCGAAGGTGGTCTCGTCGGGGGCGATCATGCCCGCGCGGGCGCCGGCCTCGATCGACATGTTGCAGATGGTCATCCGGGCCTCCATCGAGAGCTTCTCGATGGCCTCGCCGCGGTACTCCAGGACGTAGCCCTGGCCGCCGCCCGTGCCGATCCTGGCGATGATCGCCAGGATCAGGTCCTTGGCGGTAACGCCCTCGGGCAGCTCGCCGTCGACCGTGATCGCCATGGTCTTCGGGCGGGACATCGGCAGCGTCTGCGTGGCCAGCACGTGCTCCACCTGGGAGGTGCCGATGCCGAACGCCAGCGCGCCGAAGGCGCCGTGCGTGGAGGTGTGCGAGTCGCCGCAGACGACGGTCATGCCCGGCTGGGTCAGGCCCAGCTGCGGGCCGACGACGTGCACGACGCCCTGCTCGACGTCGCCCAGCGGGTGCAGGCGCACGCCGAACTCGGCGGCGTTCTTGCGCAGGGTCTCCAGCTGGACCCGGGAGACCGGGTCGGCGATGGGCTTGTCGATGTCGAGGGTGGGGGTGTTGTGGTCCTCGGTGGCGATGGTGAGGTCGAGGCGCCGGACCGTGCGCCCGCTCTTGCGGAGGCCGTCGAAGGCCTGCGGGCTGGTCACCTCGTGCAGCAGGTGCAGATCGATGAAGAGAAGGTCGGGCTCGCCCTCCGCGCGCCGGACGACATGGTCGTCCCAGACTTTCTCCGCGAGTGTCCTACCCATCGCTGTTCCCTCCGGCCGGCGACCGTCCGCCGACCCAACTAGAGATCTTGAGGAGGCGGGCCCGTGCCCCTGATCCCGGGCATCCGCCGCCAGGCCCGTACGTCACGGGCCGTTGTGACTTCGTGTCTTCCAGAGTGGCGGGTTCCACGGAAATTTGAACTTGCGTTTCACAGAGTGAGACGCGAGTATCGTTTCATGGACAACAGTAGCGGCGTCGGCGTTCTGGACAAGGCGGCCCTCGTCCTGAGCGCTCTGGAGTCCGGTCCGGCCACCCTCGCGGGCCTGGTCGGCGCCACCGGACTGGCACGACCCACGGCCCACCGCCTGGCCGTGGCCCTGGAACACCACCGCATGGTGGCGCGCGACATGCAGGGCCGTTTCATTCTCGGCCCCCGCCTGGCAGAGCTGGCCGCGGCCGCGGGCGAGGACCGTCTCCTCGCCACCGCGGGCCCGGTGCTCACCCACCTCCGTGACGTCACGGGCGAGAGCGCGCAGCTCTACCGCCGCCAGGGCGACATGCGCATCTGCGTCGCCGCGGCGGAGCGTCTGTCCGGCCTGCGGGACACGGTCCCGGTCGGCTCGACGCTCACGATGAAGGCCGGCTCCTCGGCGCAGATCCTGCTGGCCTGGGAGGAGCCTGAGCGGTTGCACCGCGGCCTCCAGGGGGCGCGCTTCACAGCGACGGCGCTGTCGGGCGTACGGCGCCGGGGCTGGGCCCAGTCGATCGGCGAGCGGGAGCCGGGCGTCGCGTCGGTCTCCGCGCCGGTGCGGGGTCCTTCCAACCGTGTGGTGGCCGCGGTGTCCGTCTCCGGGCCGATCGAGCGGCTGACGCGGCACCCTGGCCGGATGCATGCGCAGGCTGTGATCGATGCCGCGGGGCGTCTCTCCGAGGCGTTGCGGCGCACTGGCTGAGCGTTTCGGGGAAGGTCGGCCTCAACGCCGCGGCAGGCTTTCCCCGACCAGGCGCCGTATCAGTTGGGTTTCGTCGTCGGCTGCGGGCCGTCCGTGGTTGATCGCGCAGTTCCCCGCGCCCCCAAACAAGAAGGCCCCCCACTGACGTGGAGGGCCTTCCTCTTACGTACCCCCGACCGGATTCGAACCGGCGCTACCGCCTTGAGAGGGCGGCGTGCTAGGCCGCTACACAACGGGGGCGTGGACTCTGCGTTTCCGCAGGTCCGAGCTGGTCTACCTGGACTCGAACCAAGACTAACTGAACCAGAATCAGTCGTGCTGCCAATTACACCATAGACCAACGTGGTTTAGACCAGTCAGTACCCCCGACCGGATTCGAACCGGCGCTACCGCCTTGAGAGGGCGGCGTGCTAGGCCGCTACACAACGGGGGCCCTAGCGATTCCGACAAGATCGGAACCAGTACCCCCGACCGGATTCGAACCGGCGCTACTGCCTTGAGAGGGCAGCGTGCTAGGCCGCTACACAACGGGGGCTTTGCAGATGAGCTCTGCGAGCTGGCCTACCTGGACTCGAACCAAGACTAACTGAACCAGAATCAGTCGTGCTGCCAATTACACCATAGGCCACTGGAACGCAAGTCCCCGAGGGGGTCTTTGTTCTAGTTCGCTCCTCCGGGCTTCGGCCTTTCGGCCCGCTCCCCGGCGGCGCAGGAAGAACATTACCTGAAGGTGGACTGGGCTCCAAAACGAGTATCCGAGCCGAGGAGGGAGGGCAGTTCGGCGAGGGAGGCGATGCGGTGCGGCCCCACGGGCGGGTCGACGGTGGCGTACAGACCGCCGCGGTCGATCCACACCGACAGCAGCCCGGCGTCGGCGGCGCCCCGCCCGTCGATCTCCGGGTGGTCGCCGACGTAGGCCACCTGGTGCGGTGGCAGGCCGAGGAAGTCGCAGGCCGCGAGGAAGGCGCCGGCCTGCGGCTTGGAGACGCCGAGCTCGGCCGCGCACAGGATGGTCTCGAAGCGGTCGTGGACGCCGAGGGCACGCAGCTTGCGGTCCTGGACCTGGAGGCTGGAGTTGGACAGCACCGCGTGCCGGTGGCTGGCGGCGAGGGCGTCGAGGACGGGCAGGACGTCCGGGAAGAGGGCCCAGACCGCCTCGTAGTGGGCGATGTACCGCGTGAACCACGCGTCGGCCCCGGCGTCGGTCAGCTCCTGTCCGAGGAACATCCGCACGCGGTCGCGCCGCTGGGCCTCGAAGGTGGCCTCCCCGGCCGCGAAGCGCGCCCACTGGAGGTCGGTGATCTCCCGCCAGCGGGCGAGGGCCTGGTCGACGCTCTCGTAGTCGTCGAGCAGGCCCTCGGCCGCCAGGTGGGCGCGCATGCCGAGGCGGTCGGCGGTGGTGTAGTCGAAGAGGGTGTCGTCGACGTCCCAGACCACGGCGTGGATGCTCATGGTCCGACCGTACCCAGCGCGACCGGTTCTCAGCCCAGGGTCATGGTGCCGGAGAGCGTGAGGTCCGGGCCCTGGTCGTCGCGGGGGTGGGCGGTGAGCTTCCAGGTGTAGGTGCCGCCCGCGGGTCCGCCGTTGTCGGTGGTGCCGTCCCAGGCGGGGCGTACGGCGGCTCCGGTGGAGGCGCCGGTCAGGGTGCGGACGACGGTGCCGAAGGCGTTGGTGAGGGTGAGGGTCCAGGTGGAGGGCTTGTTCAGCTGCCACACCGGTGCCCAGGGGAACGACTTGCCGATCACGGACGGCGAGTAGACCTGGGCCTCCATCTGCGCGAGGGGCGAGGTGGGGACGCCGCTGGGGACGATCGACACCTCGCCGTAGGTGCCGTTGAGGTAAGCGATGTGGCCGCCGAAGCGGTCGACGGCCCAGCGGCCGTTGCTGCCGCCGGTGTTCTGGTCCGTGGCCGGCAGCCTGACCAGGGTGCGGGTGGTCGCGGTGCCGGTGTGGAAGTCGGTGAGCAGCAGCTCGTGGGTGGTGCGGTTCTCGCGGAGCAGGAAGCCGTCGGCGAGGCGGGCCGGGCCGAGGTCGGCCGGGACCGTGATCTTGCGGTGGGTGGCGCGGTCGTAGACGCCCGCGGTGCCGCCGCAGGACCAGTACAGCCAGGTGTTGACGGCCTGGATGTCGGTGGGGGTGCAGGGGGCGCCGGTGGCGATCGTGGTGGTCGTGCCGGTCTTGAGGTTGCGGCCGGTGACCGCGCCCTGGGTGCTGCCCGGGGTCCACAGGGTCTGGCCCCAGACGGCGGCGGCGGTGCGGTCGCGGGTGAGGGTGGTCTCGCCGTTCGTCGCGCCGCGCGGGAAGTCCACGACCCGCTGCTTGCCGGAGCCGCCGTTGTAGAGCACGTAGCGGCCGGTGCTGCCGGCGACGCGGCCGCCCGAGTCACCGTCCGTGGGCTCGTTGACGATGGTGCTGGTGTCGAGGCCGACGTTGAGGACGGATTCCTGGCCCGTGTCGCTGGTCCACAGGTAGCCGACCCGGCCGTCGCCCAGGGCCTCCAGCTGGGGGCAGGCGGCGTCGCCGGTGAGGCAGGTGGAGGGGCTCAGGCCCGGGCTGCGGCGGGTCTGGGGGCCGGCGGGCCGGCCGGTGGCGTCCAGCTGGAAGCTGCTGTAGCGGAGCGAGGCGCCGGGCGTCGCTCCGTAGAGGAACAACTCGCCGCCGGCGACGGCCAGTCCCTGCACGCCGACCGCCGCGGCGGGGACCTGGGCCACCTTGGTGGTGGTGAGGCCGCCGCTGTCGGTGAGGGTGATCCGGTGGATGTTCCAGTCGAGGCTGGAGGGGCCGGTGGTGGCCAGGGCGCCGCCGTCCAAGGTCGGTCCGATTCCGCCGAACGACGAGGTGAGGACGGTGCTCGTGGCGCCGGTGGCGAGGTTGCGGGCGGCCAGCGCGGCGTCGGTGCCGGCCTGGACGAAGTCCGGGTTGCCGATGAGGAGTTGGTCGCCGACGACGGCTTCGGGCTGGGCGCCGGCCCTGGTGAGCTGGGTGGGCTCGGTGCCGGGTTCGGTGTCCACCCGGATCGCCTTCCAGTCGGCGACGAGCCAGCGGTCGTTGAAGGCGAGTTCCGGGGTCGCGGTCTCGCTGGTGACGTACGTGCGGAAGGCGCCGTCGGCGAGGTTGACCAGACCGACGGACGTCTTGTCGTCCAGTACGGAGACGATCGCGAGGCGGCCGACCGAGCCGCCGGTGCGGTACGCGGTGGGCCGGGCGCCCGTGGGGAAGCCGGTGACGGGGGTGTCGGCGGTGGTGCCGTCGGCGGCGGCGCGCAGCACGTGCAGGGCACCGGTGCCGTCCATGGTCAGCACGCTCCAGCCGACGGCGGCCCGGTAGGCCTGGCCGGAGGGGATCGTGACGGTGGCGGTGACGCCCGTGGAGCGGTGCCGCTGGGTGACGGTCTGGCCGTCGCGGGTGTTCAGGACGTCGGTGCCGGTGGTCAGGTCGTCCGGGCCGGCGTGGGCGGGCGGGGCCACGTCGGGGTAGTCCACCGTGGTGACCGAACTGGTCCCCGGCCGGTACTGGAAGCCGGACGCGCCGGCCCACGGGTAGTCGACGGTCACGCGCTTCTCGGTGACGAGCCGCACCGTGCCGGCCGGCGCGTCGGCCTCGGGCGCCGCCTGCGCGGGTGCGGTCAGTACGGTGCAGGACAGGGCCACCACCCCGCCGACGGCCGCGTGGACAAGTCTTCGTGAACGGCTCATGTTCCCTCCCCCGGTATCAGGGCGCACACGCCTACGGTGTGCTCAGGGGGCATCCAACGTCTCTCCCGGGGACGGGAGTTGACCGGAACGGTGAATTCCGGGTGACGGCTGGGCGGACACGGCGAGGGCGGCGCCCGAACCGGACGCCGCCCTCGCCGTATGAGGTGCCGAGCGTTACGCGGCCAGCTTCGCCAGCGCCGCGTCGATCCGTGCCAGCGTCTTCTCCTTGCCCAGGACCTCCAGGGACTCGAAGAGCGGCAGGCCGACCGTGCGGCCGGTGACGGCGACACGGACGGGGGCCTGGGCCTTGCCGAGCTTGAGGCCGTGGGCCTCACCGGCGGCCAGGACGGCCTCCTTGAGCGACTCGGCGGAGGTCCAGTCGGCCGCCTCCAGCTTCTCGCGGGCCGTGCGCAGCAGGGCGTCCGAGCCCTCCTTCATGGCCTTCGCCCAGCTGGCCTCGTCCGCCACCGGCTCCGGCAGGAACAGGAAGTCGACGTTGTCGGTGATCTCGGAGAGCACCTTCAGGCGGGTCTGCGCGTGCGGGGCGACGGCCTGCCACTTCACCTCGTCGAAGGCCTCCGGGGCCCAGGGGGCGAACGGCGCCTGGAGCCAGGGGCGGCAGCGCTCGGTGAAGTCCTTCACGTCCAGCAGGCGGATGTGGTCGCCGTTGATGGCCTCGCACTTCTTCAGGTCGAAGCGGGCCGGGTTGGGGTTGACGTCCGCGATGTCGAAGGCCGCGACCATCTCGTCCATCGTGAAGACGTCCTGGTCGGCCGAGAGGGACCAGCCGAGCAGGGAGAGGTAGTTGAGCAGGCCCTCGGGGAGGAAGCCGCGCTCCCGGTAGAGGTTGAGGGACGACTGCGGGTCGCGCTTGGAGAGCTTCTTGTTGCCCTCGCCCATCACGTACGGCAGGTGGCCGAACTGCGGGATGCCCTTGGCGATGCCCAGCTCGATCAGCGCCTTGTACAGGGCGATCTGGCGGGGGGTGGAGGAGAGCAGGTCCTCGCCGCGCAGGACGTGGGTGATCTCCATCAGGGCGTCGTCGACCGGGTTGACCAGCGTGTAGAGCGGGGCGCCGTTGGCGCGGACGATGCCGTAGTCCGGGACGTTCTCCGGGGTGAAGGTCAGCTCGCCGCGGACCAGGTCGGTGAAGGTGATCGTCTCGTCGGGCATGCGGAAGCGGACGATCGGCTCCCGGCCCTGGGCCTTGTACTCGGCGACCTGGGCGTCGGTCAGCTCGCGGCAGTGGCCGTCGTAGCCGGAGGGCTTGCCGGCGGCGCGGGCGGCCTCGCGGCGGGTGTCCAGCTCCTCCTGGGAGCAGTAGCAGTGGTAGGCGTGGCCGGCGTCGAGCAGCTTGGCCGCGACGTCCTTGTACAGGTCCATGCGCTGCGACTGGCGGTACGGCGCGTGCGGGCCGCCGACCTCGGGGCCCTCGTCCCAGTCGAAGCCCAGCCAGCGCATCGAGTCGAGCAGCTGGGTGTACGACTCCTCGGAGTCGCGGGCCGCGTCGGTGTCCTCGATGCGGAAGACCAGGGTGCCCTGGTGGTGCTTGGCGAACGCCCAGTTGAACAGGGCGGTGCGCACCAGGCCCACGTGGGGGTTACCGGTGGGCGAGGGGCAGAAACGGACGCGTACGGGGGAGCCGGGTGCGCTAGCCACGCTTGACAACCTTGTTGGTGAGAGTGCCGATGCCTTCGATGGTGACGGCGACCTCGTCGCCGACGTTCAGGGGGCCGACCCCAGCCGGGGTGCCCGTGAGGATCACGTCGCCGGGGAGCAGCGTCATGGCCTCGGAGATGTTGACGATCAGATCCTCGATGGAGTGGATCATCTCGCTGGTCCGCCCGAGCTGGCGCTGCTGGCCGTTGACCGTGAGCTGGATGGTCAGGTCCGAGGGGTCCAGGTCGGTCTCCACCCAGGGGCCGAGCGGGCAGGAGGTGTCGAAGCCCTTGGCCCGGGCCCACTGCTTCTCGCGCTTCTGGACGTCGCGGGCGGTGATGTCGTTGGCGCAGGTGTAGCCGAAGATGACGTCCTTGACGCGCTCGCGCGGGACCTCGCGGCACATCCGGCCGATGACCACGGCCAGCTCGGCCTCGTGGTGCACCTCCGCGGAGAAGGAGGGGTACTGGATCTCGTCGCCGGGGCCGATCACCGAGGTGGAGGGCTTGAAGAAGGCGAAGGGGGCGTCGGGTACCTCGTTGCCCAGTTCCTTCGCGTGCTCGGCGTAGTTGCGGCCGAAGGCCACGACCTTGTTGGGGAGCACCGGGGGCAGCAGCCTGACCTTGCTGACCGGGACCTTCGTACCGGAGAGCTCGAAGTCCGCGAACGGGATGCCCTTGATGATGTCCAGGACGAGTTCGTCCTGCTTCTCGCCCTCGATGGCGCCGAAGGCGACGTTCCCGTCGATGGAGAATCTGGCGATGCGCACGGGATGCTTGGCCCCTTGACTGAAGCGGCTGGAGTCTGACGCTCCAGGCTAACGCGGGGAGGTGCCCGCGCCGCGCGCATGATGAAGGGGCGCCCCCGTCGTGGGGAGCGCCCCTCGAAGTTCGTATCCTGCCGCCGTGAGCATCCGGCGGCCGGCGCGCGTACTCCCTGGTGTCACTCGGCGGCAGCGGCGGCCGCGACGGGGACCTCGGTGAGGATGGTGCGCTTGGGGTTGGCGGTCTGTGCGGGGAGTTCGACGCGGTGCTCCGGCTGTTCCGGCGTCTGCAGTTCGTCGGCGTCGTCCAGGTGCGCCAGCGTCGTGCGTCGCGGGTTGGCGATCTTGTGGAACATCGTCGTCGTCTTCACTGTTTACTTGACCCTGTCCTGTGACGGGCGCCCGGAGGGTGCGAGACCCCCGCGGGGGGCGCGGGTTGTCGATTTTGCCATCTCTGTAAAGCGTCAGGCTAAACATGGGATTCCCGGCGCAGTTGCCGTGAGCACATGATCAGCATGTGAGTTTTCTCACGAATCAGAGGGCAAATCGACCAATCCGGACTCGCGAGTAGCCCCAACGAAACGGACATTGGCCCACTGAAGCCCTCATTCCGCTCCTGATCATGGCGACTGGGACACCCGTCACGGCTCGACGACTCGCGGGCATACGTCCGAAATGGACGAACTCGCTTTCTACGTCCGGTGATCCGCCCCTCACGTGGTGTCACCTATGTCACGGCCTGGCCTACGGGCCTTGTTGGAGATCCTGTGCTGTGCTGGAATCTCACGGACCGCCGCAGGATCGAGCCGGCGCACAGGGGGCGCACAGACGCGCCGAGTGGCGGCGAGAAGGGGGAGCCAGCGCCGGTCACCCACGACCACCACGGGGGCGTACTCAGGGCGTCCCCAGAACGCCGACACCGTGCTCCGCCGTTCCTACGACGGGGTGCCTGGTCCAGAGGTTGCGACGCTAGTGCAGGGACGTTTCAAGAGGGATGGCAGCGCTTCGGCGGAGCCGGAGCCGCACGGCGGGACCGACCGAGGTCCCTCGCCCCAGCACGCCCAGAACCCGGGCCCGGCCGGCGACGGCGGTGAGCGCTCCGGGCGCCCCGGTGCGTCGGCCCCCTCGGGGTCCGCGAGCCCGGCCCCGCCCCTGAAGCCGCCGGCGGGCCCTTCCGGCCCCGGCCCGCGAATAGCCCTGCGCAACTGGCGCATCTCCACCCGACTGGTCTCGCTGCTCGCGCTCCCGGTGGTCGCCGCCACCTCGCTGGGCGCACTGCGTATCAACCAGTCCATGGACGACATCCAGCAGCTCGACAACATGAAGCTGCTGACGGACATGACCAAGCAGGCCACCGAGCTGTCCGCCGCGCTCCAGGAGGAGCGCGACCAGTCGGCCGGCCCGCTCGCGCACGGCGGCAAGCCGACCGACTTCACGGTCAAGGGCCTGCGCGAGAAGACCGACCGGGCGATGAAGAACTTCCTCGACTCGTCCGAGGAGATCGACAGCGCCAGCAAGGACGGCAACCTCAAGGGCGTCCGCGAGTACCTGATCCAGCTCGCCGGCGAGCTGGGCGACCTGGCGCAGATCCGCAAGAGCGCCTACGCCTCCGAGGGCAACTCCACGCAGACGATCGAGGCGTACCACCGTCTGATCGAGAACCTGATCGACCTCTCCCAGGACATGGCCGAGGCGACCAGCAACCCGGACATGATCCAGCGCACCCGTGCGCTGGCCGCGTTCTCCTCCGCCAAGGAGTACTCCTCGATCCAGCGCGCGGCCCTCGCCGCGGCGCTGCCCGCGAGCAACACCACGACCGGCAGGCTCTCCCCGAACGACCGGCTCTACGCCCAGTCGGCCCTGGAGAGCCAGAAGTCCGAGATCCGCAGCTTCAAGAGCATCTACGGCGAGGACGCCGCCGCCGAGCTGCTGAAGCCGATCGAGGACGGCGGCAACTCCACGATCAAGGCGACCGACACCTACGCGGGTCGCGCCCTGGTCTCCGCGAGCGGACTCGCGCAGCAGGACAAGCGGTCCTACCGCGACTGGCTGGACGACAGCTCCACCAAGATCCAGCAGATGAAGAACATCGAGCACACGCTGCTCGAGGAGATGGAGCAGAAGGCCCGCGAGCTGCGCAGCGCCACCGAGCGCGACGCGATCATCTCCGGTGCGCTGATCCTGCTCGTGCTCGGTGTCTCGCTGGTCGGCGCCTTCGTCGTGGCCCGCTCCATGATCCGCTCGCTGCGCCGCCTGGAGGAGACCGCGACCAAGGTCGCCTCCGACCGGCTGCCCGAGCTGGTCAAGCAGCTGTCCGAGTCCGACCCGCAGGACGTCGACACCTCCGTGGAGTCGGTCGGCGTGCACTCCCGGGACGAGATCGGCCGGGTGGCCGCGGCCTTCGACGACGTGCACCGCGAGGCGGTCCGCCTCGCCGCCGAGCAGGCCCTGCTGCGGGGCAACGTCAACGCGATGTTCACCAACCTCTCGCGCCGCTCCCAGGGCCTGATCCAGCGCCAGCTGTCGCTCATCTCCGAACTGGAGTCCCGCGAGGCCGACCCGGACCAGCTGTCCTCGCTGTTCAAGCTCGACCACCTCGCGACGCGTATGCGCCGTAACGGTGAGAACCTCCTCGTCCTCGCGGGTGAGGAGCCCGGCCGCCGGTGGACCCGCCCGGTCCCGCTGGTCGACGTGCTGCGCGCCGCCGCGTCCGAGGTGGAGCAGTACGAGCGCATCGAGCTGGCCTCCGTGCCGACCACCGAGGTGGCCGGCCGCGTGGTCAACGACCTCGTGCACCTGCTCGCCGAGCTGCTGGAGAACGCGACCTCGTTCTCCTCCCCGCAGACCAAGGTCAAGGTCACCGGTCACGCGCTGCCCGACGGCCGGGTGCTGATCGAGATCCACGACACCGGTATCGGCCTGTCGCCGGAGGACCTGGCGGCGATCAACGAGCGGCTCGCCTCTCCCCCGACGGTGGACGTCTCCGTCTCCCGCCGCATGGGCCTGTTCGTGGTCGGTCGGCTGTCCCAGCGCCACGGCATCCGCATCCAGCTCCGCCCGTCCGACTCCGGTGGTACGACCGCGCTGGTCATGCTGCCCGTCGATGTCGCCCAGGGCGGCAAGAAGCCCCAGCCCAAGCAGGGCGGTCAGCCGCAGGTCGGCGGTGGCGGTCCGGCCGCCGCGCAGGCCGCCGCCGGTGCGGCCGCGGCCCGGCGGGCCGCCGGTGCCGGCCAGGGCGGCGGCGCCCTCGGGGCCGGTCCGTCCGGTGGCGGTGCCTTCGGCGGCGGCGCGTCCGGCGGGGGCCGGCTCGGTCCGGGCCAGGGCCCGCGGGCCGCGCTGCCCGGCCGGGACGGGGACGGTGGCCGTCCGGGAGCGCCGGGCGGAGCGCGCGGACAGCAGGGTCCCGGCAACTCCTCCTTCGAACAGGGTGGTCCCTCGCAGGGCCGCCCGGCTCCGGCGGGCGCCGGGTTCGGGCAGGCTCCGGGTGCCCCGCAGGGCCTTCAGGCCGCGGGCACCAACGGGCCGCAGGGCCAGGACTCCTACGGCGGCGGCCGCGGCCGTCAGCAGGGCGGCAACGCCGAGCAGGGCCAGGGCCGTCGGCCGCAGCTGCCGCCGCGCGGTGGCCCGCGGGCCGAGCTGCCCGGCGGCGACTCGCAGCCGCGCGTGCCGAGCTGGAGCGACGAGAACGCCCAGCCGCCGGTGCCGCGCGCCTCGCTGGACGCCCCGCGCGGTCATGAGGAGCCGGACGTCTCCCGTACGTCGGCCCTGCCGCGGATCGACGATCGCCAGGGCCCGGGCTCGACGGCGGAGATCCCGGTCGTGCCCCGCGACGACGACCGGCAGGGCCCCGGCTCGCCGGCCGACTTCGGCGGCCCCCAGACCGCGGACCCGTTCGGCGCCCCGGGCGCCAACGGCCCCCAGGGCCCGTTCGTCCGCCCGGACGTCTTCGGCGCCCCGAGCGGCCGCCGCGACGCCTCGTCGACGACCGGCCAGTACCCGGCGCCGCAGGGCTCGCCGTCCTACGACAACGGCTCCACGGGCCAGTACCCGGCACCCCGCCAGGACGACAACTCCACCGGCCAGTACCCGGCGCCCCGCCACGACAACGGTTCCGGCCGGCCCACCCTCCCGGGTCCGGCCACCCCGGCCGACCCGGCGGGCACGGGCCAGTTCCAGCGGCCGCAGGCGGGCGGCGCCCGGGGCGGGTCCGACTTCGGCGCCCCGCGTCCGCCCGCCCCGCAGGCACGGCCCGTCCGGCAGGAGCCCGAGGCCCTGCCGCCGGCGTCCGGCCCGGGCGACGGCCGTACGCCGCTGTACGACACGCTGGAGACCAACTGGTTCCACGGCCAGCAGGAGCAGCAGGAGCCGCAGAGCAGCGGCTCGGCTCCGGCCCCGCAGCAGCCGCAGGGGCCCACCGGTCCCCAGCGGTCCGCCCCCGCCGGCTGGCGTACCTCGCCGAACGACGACCTCGTCCGCCAGGCCGAGCGCGTCCGGCAGCCCGCCGCGGGCGGTGTCACCACCTCCGGCCTGCCTCGCCGGGTGCCCCGGGCGAACCTCGTTCCGGGCATGGCTCAGCAGCAATCGCACCAGAGCGGTCCTCAGGTCTCGCGCGCCCCCGATGACGTGCGCGGCCGGCTGACCAATCTCCGTCGGGGTATCGCACAGGGTCGACAGGCCGGCTCCACCCAGACCGGCAGCTTCCCACGACCCACTCACCAGCAGGAGCGTTAGTTGAGCCCGATGAGCCAGGCGGCACAGAACCTCAACTGGTTGATCACCAACTTCGTGGACAACACCCCCGGGGTGTCCCACACCGTCGTCGTGTCCGCCGACGGTCTCCTCCTGGCGATGTCGGAGGGCTTCCCACGCGACCGCGCGGACCAGCTCGCGGCCGTCGCCTCGGGCCTGACGTCCCTGACGGCGGGCGCCTCCCGGATCTTCGAGGGCGGTGAGGTGGCGCAGACGGTCGTGGAGATGGAGCGAGGGTTCCTTTTCCTGATGTCCGTCTCGGACGGCTCTTCCCTCGCGGTCCTCGCCCACCCCGAGTGCGACATCGGCCTGGTCGGCTACGAGATGGCGCTCCTGGTCGACCGCGCGGGCGCGGTCCTGACCCCCGACCTGCGGGCTGAGCTCCAAGGCAGTCTGCTCCATTGATCGGCCCCGGCACCACCCGTCTCACCACATCACCGTCCGGCCGCCACACACCCCACACAGGGCTCGTCAGACGGCTCGACCGACCGACTTGCTGTCCCGCCCGGAGGACTCATGACCCCGCCCACCGCCTCTCATGATCCGTACGCGGAGCCGTACGAGGACGAGGGCGACCAGCCGCTGGTACGGCCGTATGCCATGACCGGCGGCCGGACCCGGCCGCGCTATCAGCTGGCCATCGAGGCACTGATCAGTACGACCGCGGACCCCGCCGCGCTCATGGGGCTGCTGCCCGAGCACCAGCGCATCTGCCACCTCTGCCGTGAGGTGAAGTCGGTGGCCGAGGTCTCGGCCCTGCTCAACATGCCACTGGGGGTGGCCCGGATCCTGGTCGCCGACCTCGCGGAGGCCGGTCTCGTCGCGATCCACCAGCCGGGCGGCGACGAGGCCACCGGTGCACCGGACGTGACACTGCTCGAAAGGGTGCTCAGTGGACTTCGCAAGCTCTGACGCGGGTCGTTCCACCACGTCAGCGAAGATCGTGGTGGCGGGCGGCTTCGGCGTGGGCAAGACCACGTTCGTCGGCGCCGTCTCGGAGATCAACCCGCTGCGCACGGAGGCCGTGATGACCTCCGCCAGCGCGGGCATCGACGACCTGACCCACACCGGGGACAAGACCACCACCACGGTGGCCATGGACTTCGGCCGTATCACCCTGGACCAGGACCTGATCCTGTACCTGTTCGGTACGCCCGGTCAGGACCGCTTCTGGTTCATGTGGGACGACCTGGTGCGCGGCGCCATCGGCGCGGTGGTCCTGGTGGACACCCGCCGCCTGGCCGACTGCTTCCCGGCCGTCGACTACTTCGAGAACAGCGGCCTGCCGTTCGTCATCGCCCTCAACGGCTTCGACGGCCAGCAGCCGTACGCGCCGGACGAGGTCCGCGAGGCGCTGCAGATCGGCCCCGACACCCCGATCATCACCACCGACGCCCGGCATCGGGCCGACGCGAAGAGTGCCCTGATCACGCTGGTCGAGCACGCTTTGATGGCACGGCTGAGGTAGCACCCAATTCAGAAGCGCCATACGGCAGTTGTCGTAGATACTCCGGAGCCGACTGTGTCCTTTGACACGGTCGGCCAAGGTGTTCATAACGTTTCGGCAGAGGAATCTGGTGGTACGGCCACGCGTCGCGCACATCCGGTCTCGCTGCGCGCACAATCGCCCCGCCTTTTGGCGGGGCTCGCTCTTTATGACCGTTTTATCTGGGGCTTACACCACTCGGAATCCCGGCCCCGGACTGTTTGGAAGAGCGCAGGTCGACGTGCTGGAATGCCTGAACTGCCCAATAGTCAATGGCGTCCTCGTCCGTCGATGGCGTGTTGGGCTCTGAGACACTGCGGCACAACGTTGGTGCCGACCGCCGAGAGGTTGTTGGTCGAGTGAGGCGAAGCAAGAACAGTCCCGAGCCGTCGGCCCGGGGCAACTTCACCCCGCCGCCGCGCACAGCGGCGCCCGCCCCCGTGCCCGGTTCGGAGCCGACGGCCGCACCCGCTCCGAGCGGCGGCCGTCTCTCCCCGCGCAACTGGCGCGTGGCGACCAGGCTCAACGCGATCCTGCTCATACCCGTGCTGGTCGGCCTGGTCATGGGCGGCTTCCAGGTGAAGAGCTCGATCGACACCTGGCAGGAGGCCGAGGACGCGGAGAACACCGCGCGCCTGGTGCGGGCCGCACTGGCCTACGGCAACGAACTGCTGGTGGAGCGCGACGTGACCGCCGCGCCCCTGCTCCAGGGCAAGGGCGCGAAGGACCCGACGGTCGTGAAGGCCCGCGCGAACACCGACAAGGCGGCCGACGCCTTCGACGAGGCCGTCAAGAACATGCCCGACCGGCCCAACCTGGTGCGGCGCCTGGAGCGCTTCCGCGAGGTGGAGCCGCAGCTGGCGCAGCTGCGTGCGGCCGCCTACACCAGCCAGCTCAAGGGCGTGCAGACCGAAGAGGGCTACGTCGAGACCGAGCACAGGCTGCTGGAGTTCGCCAACGAGCTCGGCCTGGGCACCGGCAACATCACCAGCTACGGCCGTACCGTCTACGCCATCTCGCTGACCAAGGGCGCGCTCTCCCTCCAGCGCTCCATCGGCATGCACATGCTGATCAAGCCCGGTCCGGACGGCGGCAACCTGGCCAGCCAGCGCATCGCCCTGTCCTCGTACGCCTACCTGGAGCGCATCGCCATCCAGGAGTACCAGAGCGGCGGCACCGAGGCGGACAACGCCAAGCTGACGGCGGCCGAGAAGCAGATCAAGGCCGAGGGCGCGAAGATGGCCGCGGAGGCCAAGGCCAAGGACCCGGACTACGTTCCGCCGCCCGCCAACCCCACCACGATGATCGCGAGGCTCGCGGCGCTGCCGTCCACGGACCCGAGCGAGCGCGCCGACCTAGCCCAGGAGGGCATCACCGCGCAGAACTGGTGGGCGGTCACCACGCTGAAGTTCAACGCGTACAACAAGATCGAGACGGAACTGGCCGACACCGCGGTGAACGAGGCCTCGGACATCGCCGACGACGCCAAGCGCGACGCCATCATCACCGGTGCCGCCGTCGTGGTCGCCCTGCTCCTCGCCTTCATCCTGGCCGGTGCGGTCGCCCGCCAGATGAGCCGCTCGATGCGCCAGCTGCGCAACGCCGCCTTCGGCATCGCCGAGCAGCGCCTGCCGATGCTGGTCGACCAGCTGTCCCGCACCGACCCCGGCCGCGTCGACACCCGCGTCCAGGCCATCCCGATCACCACCACGGACGAGATCGGCGAGGTCGCCCGCGCCTTCGACCAGGTCCACCGCGAGGCCGTCCGGCTCGCCGCCGAGCAGGCCCTGCTGCGGGGCAACATCAACGCGATCTTCACCAACCTCTCGCGCCGCAACCAGTCGCTGATCGAGGGCCAGCTGACCCTGATCACCGACCTGGAGAACAACGAGGCCGACCCGGACCAGCTGGAGAACCTCTTCAAGCTGGACCACCTCGCGACCCGTATGCGCCGCAACGGCGAGAACCTCCTCGTCCTCGCCGGCGAGGAGCCCGGCCGCCGCTGGGACCAGCCGGTGCCGCTGGTCGACGTGCTGCGCGCCGCCTCCTCCGAGGTGGAGCAGTACGAGCGCATCGAGCTGTCGGGCGTGCCGGAGGCCGAGATCCACGGCCGGGCCGTGACCGACCTCGTGCACCTGCTCGCCGAGCTGCTGGAGAACGCCACGACGTTCTCCTCGCCGCAGACCAAGGTCCGTGTGACCGCCACCCGTCTCCCCGACGGCCGGGTCATGATCGAGATCCACGACAAGGGCATCGGCCTGACCGCCGAGGACTTCGCGGACATCAACCACAAGCTGGCCAACCCGCCGACCGTGGACGCCGCGATCTCCCAGCGCATGGGCCTGTTCGTGGTCGGCCGGCTGTCCGACCGGCACGGCATCCGTGTCCAGCTGCGCCCCTCCGGCGAGCAGGCCGGTACGACCTCGCTGGTCATGCTGCCCGACGCGATCACCCACGGCGGTGGCGGCGAGCAGCACGTGGACCGCGACGAGTTCACCGTCTCGCAGATCATCCCGGAGCAGAACTTCGGCGGCGAGAACTTCAACCAGCAGCCCATGCGCACGGCGGCGGAGCTCGGCTTCGACGACAGCCGGTACGCGGACGTCCCCGACGACATACGCGAGCTGGACCCCGTCGGCCGCTCCCTGATGCGCGAGGAGCGCCGGGCGGCCCTGGAGGCCCAGGCGCACCAGCAGCCCGCCCTGCCCGGGCAGCAGAACGCCCAGGAGTCCGCCGAGGCGTACTCCGACGAGTACAACGGGCAGCAGGGCTACGACACCGGCCAGGCCTACGACACCGGCCAGAGCGGCTACCCCGGGCAGCAGCCCTCCGCGTACGACCGCCAGGCGCCGTACGAGGAGCAGCAGCAGGCGTCGTACGGCGAGCAGCAGCAGACGTACGAGGAGCAGCAGCGCCAGTCGTACGAGGAGCAGTACTACGCGCCGAACGGCGGCCTGCCGCAGAACGACGCCTTCTCGCCGAACGGCGGCTACCCGGAGCCCTCCTATGCGGAGCCGGCCCAGGAGGAGCCCGCGGCGCCGGGTGCGGGTGTGCCCGACAACTTCCCCGCCTTCGAGCAGCGGCGCTACCAGGACGACTGGCCGCAGCAGGACGGCTACCAGAACGGCTACCCGAACCAGTACCCTGCTCAGGCTCCGGAAACGGAATCTGCGCAGGCCGCTGACGCGAGTGAGCAGGACCGCGTAGGCTTCGACCGTCCGGGACCGGCCCCCTCCGCCGCCCATGCGCTGACCGACGCCGGGCTTCCCCGCCGCGGATCCACCGCGAGCGGTGCGAACGGCACAGGTGGCGCACGGCACGCGAGCCAGGAGCCGCCGGCCTCCACTCAGGAGAGCAACGGCGACAGCGACTGGCGCTCGGCCAACGACGAGCGGTGGCAGCAGGCCTCGCAGCTCCGGAAGCCCAAGGCGGGCGGGGTCACCTCCTCCGGCCTGCCGAGGCGGGTACCCAAGGCCAACCTGATCGAGGGTTCCGCCGAGAGCACTCCCCAGGGAGGCCCACAGGTCTCCCGCGCCCCGGAGGACGTCCGGGGCAGGCTGAGCAACCTGCGTCGCGGTGTCCAACGCGGCCGCAACGCAGGCAGTGAAACGAACGGCCAGGGCTTCGGTCCTGACAGCACCTACAACCAGGAGCGTTAGTGTGAGCCCGATGAGCCAGGCGGCACAGAACCTGAACTGGTTGATCACCAACTTCGTGGACAACACCCCGGGGGTGTCCCACACGGTGGTGGTCTCCGCCGACGGACTCCTTCTGGCGATGTCCGAAGGCTTTCCCCGCGACCGCGCCGACCAGCTCGCGGCCGTCGCCTCCGGTCTGACGTCTCTGACGGCAGGCGCCTCCCGGATCTTCGAGGGCGGCAGCGTGAACCAGACGGTTGTGGAGATGGAGCGGGGATTCCTCTTCATCATGTCCATCTCCGACGGCTCGTCGCTCGCGGTTCTCGCACATCCGGAGGCGGACATCGGTCTCATCGGGTACGAGATGGCGCTGCTCGTGGACCGAGCCGGTACGGTCCTGACCCCGGACCTTCGTGCGGAGCTCCAGGGGAGCCTGCTCAACTAACAGACGGACGGTGCGTTTTGGCGTCCCATGGCCGTAAGGTCTTGGGACGCGGCTCCACAGCGATGGGTGCCAGGCACAGTCGGAGGAGGAGAAAGTGGCAACACCCCCAGGCGGTTCGTCTTCGGGCAACTGGTCGTACGGCCCTGCCCAGGGTCAGGGCGACGGTGGTCAGAACCCGAACCGTTACAACTTCCCCTCCGCGCCCAGCCACCGGCAGCCGTACGCGCCACAGGGCCCCGGCCCGTCGCCGTACGACCAGCCGCCGGCCCCGCGCATCCAGCCCGTGCAGCCGCAGCGCCGCACCCCCGAGCCGGCGCCCGGCGGGGCGTCGAACCATCACAATCCGTTGGTGCGTCCGTACGCCATGACCGGTGGCCGGACCCGCCCGCGTTACCAGCTCGCCATCGAGGCGCTGGTGCACACCACTGCGCAGCCGCACCAGATGCAGGGCCAGTTGCCCGAGCATCAGCGGATCTGCAACCTCTGCCGGGAAATCAAGTCGGTCGCCGAGATCTCGGCGCTCCTCACGATCCCTCTCGGCGTGGCCAGGATCCTCGTCGCCGACTTGGCGGAGGCGGGACTGGTCGCCATCCATCAGCCCGGCGGCGACGAGAACGCCGGCGGCCAGCCAGACGTGACACTGCTCGAAAGGGTGCTCAGTGGACTTCGCAAGCTCTAGCGGAGGGCCTTCCCGCTCCACCACGTCCGCGAAGATCGTGGTGGCTGGCGGCTTCGGCGTGGGCAAGACCACGTTCGTCGGCGCCGTCTCGGAGATCAATCCGCTGCGCACAGAGGCCGTCATGACGTCCGCTTCGGCGGGCATCGACGACCTCACCCACACCGGGGACAAGACGACCACGACGGTCGCCATGGACTTCGGCCGTATCACCCTGGACCAGGACCTGATCCTGTACCTGTTCGGTACGCCCGGTCAGGACCGGTTCTGGTTCATGTGGGACGACCTGGTGCGCGGCGCCATCGGCGCGATCGTGCTCGTCGACACGCGGAGGCTCGCCGACTGCTTCCCCGCCGTCGACTACTTCGAGAACTCGGGCCTGCCCTTCGTCATCGCCCTCAACGGCTTCGACGGCCAGCAGCCGTACACGCCGGACGAGGTGCGCGAGGCGCTGCAGATCGGCCCGGACACCCCGATCATCACGACGGACGCCCGCCACCGCGCGGACGCGAAGTCGGCGCTGATCACGCTCGTCGAGCACGCGCTGATGGCCCGCCTGCGGTAATCGGCACGTTCGCCTTGCGGCCCCCGTTCCTCCTGTGGGAGGAGTGGGGGCCGCAGGTGTTTCTCGGGAGGGGGCGCGATGAGCGCGGAGGCGGCGGCGTTACGGCTGGGCACGACTGTGGCGAAGACGGCGGCCGACCTGTGGCTCGGCGGCAGGCGGCGGGAACAGGAACGCCATCTGACGATGGCCGAGCTGCTGCGGGTCCGGGTGCCGGGACTGCGGCTGCGCCGGAGCGTGGAGCGCCAGTTCGGGCAGATCACGGACGCGGTGTTCGACCGGCTGGAGCCGTATCTGGAGCACGAGTTCCGGGGGCTGGACGAAGCCGGCCGGCAGGCGGTGATCGACGCGGTGTGCGACACGTTCGCGCGGGCGGACCTCTCCGACGAGGCCGTGCTCGCGGCGGATGCCAACGCCGCTGAGCTGATCCGCCGTATCACCGGGTCGGTGCCGGCGCCGGTGGGGCTGAACGAGGCGGAGTCCCGGCTGTACGAGGTGCTGTTCGCCGAGTGCGTCGAGTACTACGTGCGGATCGTGCGGAGCCTGCCCGTCTTCGAGGAACGGGCGGCGACGGAGCTTCTCGCCCGGACGGCCACGCTCGGCGCCGAGGTGGCCCGGCTCCTGGAGCGGCTGCCGGACCGCTCCCTGCTCGCGCCGGACGGCACGGACCAGGACACGGCGTTCCGGCGCCGGTACCTGGAGCTGGTCAGCCGGGACCTGGACGAGGTGGAGCTGTTCCGGCGTACGTCGGACCAGGCGGCGGGGCCCCGGGTGCGGCTGTCGGTCGCGTACGTGAGTCTGCGCGCCACCGGTGACGACGGGACCCGGCGGCGCACCGCCCGGCCCTTCTCCCGGCTGCGGCCCGACATGAGCGACTGGGAGGAGGCCGGGGGCGACAGCTCCGGGATGCGGGTCGAGGCCGGGCTCAGCGGTGCCTCGCGGGTGCTGCTGCGCGGCGAGGCGGGCTCGGGCAAGACGACCCTGCTGCGCTGGCTGGCCGTGACGGCGGCGCGCGGTGCCTTCTCCGGGGAGCTGTCCGACTGGAACGGCCTGACGCCCGTCTTCGTCAAGCTGCGGGAGTACAGCGGCCGTACACCGCCGAATGCGGACGCGATGCTCGACGGGATCGCCGGGCCGATCACCGGCATCATGCCCAAGGGCTGGGTGGAGCGGCAGCTCGACTCGGGCCGGGCGCTGCTGCTGATCGACGGGGTGGACGAACTGCTCGACCGGGAGCGCCGGGCGGTCCGTGACTGGCTGCGCAGGCTGCTGGTGGCGTACGACGGGGTACGGGTGGTCGTCACCTCCCGTCCGGCGGCGGCCGGCGCGGACTGGCTGCGCGGGGAGCACTTCACCGCGATGCACCTGGACCGCATGAGCCCGCCGGACCTGGCGGCGTTCGTCCGGCAGTGGCACCAGGCGGTACGGGAGCTGGGCGAGGACCTGCCCTGTCCCGTGGACGACCTGCCGCTGTACGAGCAGTCCCTGCTGACCAGCCTGAAGGACCGCCCGCACCTCCAGTCCCTGGCGGGCACTCCCCTGCTGGCGGCGATGCTGTGCGCCATGCACCTCAACCGGGGCCGGCAACTGCCCCGGGACCGCATGGAGTTGTACCGGAACGCGCTGCACACCCTGGTCCACGACCGGGACGCCGACCGGAACGTGCCGAGCGCGGTGGACAGCAAGCTGAGCCTCAGCGACAAGCTCGTCATCCTGCGGGACCTGGCCTGGCGGCTGTCGGACAACAACCGCAGCGAGATCTCCGTGGAGCAGGCCGCGGTGCACGTCGGCGGGAAGCTGCGGGCGATGCGGCATCTGGACGGCCTGGAGGGCGGGCAGGTGCTGGACCAGCTGCGGCACCGCTCGGGCATCCTCCGCTCCCCCGCCGAGGGCCGTCTGGACTTCGTGCACCGCACGTTCCAGGAGTACCTGGCCTCCGCCGAGGCGGCGGAGGAGGACCGGATGGGCAACCTCGTCGAGCGGGCGCATCTGGATCTGTGGCGGGAGACGGTCATCATGGCGGCGGGCCATGCGAACGCGCGCCAGCGGGAGGAGCTGCTGGGCGGCATCCTGGACCGGGCCGACCGGGAGCCCCGGCACGCCCGTGTTCTGCGGCTGCTGGCGGCCTCCTGCCAGGAGACGCTGCCGGAGGTCTCCGACGGGTTGGCCGTTCGGTTGGAGGAGGCGGTGTCGCATCTGCTGCCCGCGCGTCGGCCGACGGATCCGCCCGCGTTGGCGGCGGTGGGGACGAGTCTGCTGCGGAGGCTGCCGAGTTCTTTGGGAGAGCTGACGGAGAAGGCTGCCGCGCAGACGGTGCGGACGGTGGCGTTGATCGGTGGGGCGGAGGCGCTGGGGCTGTTGGCGGGGTATGCGCAGGACACCCGGGACGAGGTGGTCGACGCGCTCATCGAGGCGTGGGGGTATTTCGACGCCGATGCGTATGCCGACCGGGTTCTGGCGGGGGTGCCGCTCAAGGGCCGTAAGGTCACGGTCACCCACACGGGGCAGTGGCGTGCCGTTGGGCGCCTGCCCGCCGTCGACAACCTGTGGGTCAGCCACCCCGTCACGGATCTCACGGTCCTCACCGGGCTGCACCCGCTGGAGGAACTCACCCTGGTCGCACTTCACGGCGAGGTCGACATGTCGCCGCTCGGGACACAGTCCTCGCTGGTCGAGCTGGCGCTGAGCGGCCGTGCGTCCCTGAAGAACATCGATGTCCTGGGTGAACTCCCGGCGCTGGACATCCTCTACCTCGGATCCGAATGCCTGCCGAACCTCCGTGAGCTGAGCCTGCCGCCGACTCTCGACTACCTGTGCCTGCTGAACCTAGACGCCTCCATCGACCTCGCTCTGCTCCAGCACGAACACATCACGTGGCTGGGGCTGATGGCCGGGAAGACCTGTCTGCCCCAGGGGGTCCACGCCCTGTCCGCGCTGCCCCGGCTGAGAAGCCTGGCTCTCATGCATATCGACGTGGCCGCTTGGATGGAGGCGGGATCCTTCCCCCCGGCCGGCGTGACACACCTGCATCTGAACCAGTGCGTCCTCCCCGACGACCCCGCAGCGCTCGACTTCCCCGGCGTGAAGCTCACCATCCTCTGACCACACACCACGGCCCCGTCCTCCAGAAGGAGAACGGGGCCGTAAGGCGTTGAAGCTGCTCAGCGCCAGCTGTGCGGTGCGCGGAAGCCCGGCTCGCGCTCCAGGCGGCGCCAGCCGGCCTTCACGCGGCCGCGGTGCGCGGGGGTGGGGTCGGCAGGGCGGGCGGCGGCGCGGGCCAGGAGGATCGCCGTGATGGCGGCGACTTCCTCGGGCTCGGCGTGGCCCTTCTCGACGCGGATATCAGGAATGTCCATGGGTGTCAGTCTCCGTGAGAGAGATGTCCGCCGGGTTACTGCGGAGGGTTGCCGTGCTTGCGGGAGGGCAGGTCGGCGTGCTTGGTCTGGAGCATCGCAAGGGACTTGATCAGCACCTCGCGGGTCTCGGCGGGGTCGATGACGTCGTCGACCAGGCCGCGCTCCGCCGCGTAGTAGGGGTGCATCAGCTCGGACTTGTACTCCTTGACCATCTTCTGCCGCATCGCCTCGGGGTCCTCGGCCTCGGCGATCTGGCGGCGGAAGATGACGTTGGCCGCGCCTTCCGCGCCCATGACGGCGATCTCGTTGGTCGGCCAGGCGTAGGTCAGGTCCGCACCGATGGACTGGCTGTCCATGACGATGTACGCACCTCCGTAGGCCTTCCGCAGGATCAGGGAGATCCTCGGCACGGTCGCGTTGCAGTAGGCGTAGAGGAGCTTCGCGCCGTGGCGGATGATGCCACCGTGCTCCTGGTCGACGCCCGGCAGGAACCCGGGGACGTCCAGAAGAGTGATGATCGGGATGTTGAAGGCGTCGCACATCTGGACGAAGCGGGCCGCCTTCTCGGAGGCCTCGATGTCCAGGACTCCCGCCAGCACCTGGGGCTGGTTGGCGATGATGCCGACGACCTGGCCGTCCATCCGGCCCAGCGCGCAGATGATGTTGCGGGCCCAGCGCTCGTGGACCTCCAGGTACTCGCCGTCGTCGACGATCTCCTCGATGACCTTGGCCATGTCGTACGGCCGGTTGCCGTCCGCCGGGACCAGGTCGAGCAGGACGTCCGAGCGGCGGTCCACCGCGTCCGCGGACTCGGTGCGGGGCGGGTTCTCGCGGTTGTTCTGCGGGAGGAGCGACAGGAGGTAGCGGACCTCCGCGATGCAGGTCTCCTCGTCGTCGTAGGCGAAGTGGCAGACGCCGGACGTCTCGGCGTGCACGTCCGCGCCGCCCAGGCCGTTCTGCGTGATCTCCTCGCCCGTGACCGCCTTGACGACGTCCGGGCCCGTGATGAACATCTGCGAGCTCTCGCGGACCATGAAGACGAAGTCCGTCAGGGCCGGGCTGTAGGCCGCGCCGCCCGCGCACGGGCCGAGCATGACGCTGATCTGCGGGATGACGCCGGAGGCCTTGGTGTTGCGCTGGAAGATGCCGCCGTAGCCCGCGAGGGCCGAGACGCCCTCCTGGATGCGGGCGCCCGCGCCGTCGTTGAGCGACACCAGGGGGGCACCGGCCGCGATGGCCATGTCCATGATCTTGTGGATCTTCGTGGCGTGGGCCTCGCCGAGCGCGCCGCCGAAGATGCGGAAGTCATGGGCGTAGACGAAGACCGTCCGGCCCTCCACCGTGCCCCAGCCGGTGATCACACCGTCGGTGTACGGCTTCTTGGCGTCCAGGCCGAAGCCCGTGGCCCGGTGCCGGCGCAGCTGCTCGACCTCGCGGAAGGAACCGGGGTCGAGGAGAAGCTCGATGCGCTCCCGCGCGGTCAGCTTGCCCTTGGCGTGCTGCGCCTGGGTCGCCTTCTCGCTCGGGCCGGCCACCGCCTGCGCACGGATCTCGTGCAGTTCGGCCACGCGTCCACGCGCGTCGGTCGGCTCACCCGGCGCCTCATCCAAAACGGTCATGTAGCGACCTTACGAAGCCGAGCAAGGAATCCGGGCCGTCGACTCCTCACAGTCTCCGGCGTGTTTTCCTGGTACCCCTGAACAGAACCATGGGCCGGTGCAGCCTTTCCGACTGCTCAGAGGGCGTGCGGCTTGTAGGGGTCGCACAAGGGCCTCAGTTGAGTGTCACCTCACATCGGTGGGTGGCGCAGGCCGTTCCGGGGGTGACGCGCAGGCGCAGCCGGCGGCCGGTGGCGAGCACCTCGACCGTCTCGTCCGCGTGCAGGACCCGGCGGACCGGGCGGTTCAGGGTGATCTCCAGCGGCTCGCCCGTACGGGGCGGCTCGCTCACGCAGAGCGTAACCGTACGGCCCCGGCGCACGGCCAGCACGCTCGCGCCGGCGGAGGCGGTGAGCGGGCCCGCGCTGCCGGCCCGCCAGAAGTTCGCGGCCGTGAGGCCGAGGGCGGGCACGGCGACCGCCTGGCGGCCGGCGTCGTTGGCGAGGACGGACAGCCACCGGCGGTCGGCGGCGCGGCGCGCCACGGCACGGCGGGACGCCCCGGGCATCAGCACGTAGGCGTACGTGGCGTCCGCAGGGTCGGTGCCGTGGTCGAGCCAGAGGGTCTGCCAGCGGCGGGTGCGCCGCTCCGGCGTGCTGCCGGTGTTGATGTCGGACCAGGCTCCGGTGCGGTCCTCGCGGAGCGCCTCGGGCTCGCCGTCGAGCAGGACCCAGCCGCCGTGGTCCTCCAGATGGGCCCAGTCCGGGCCCCGTACGAAGCGCTGGGTGCCGTGCTCGCCGAGGTTGCGGTTGTCGACGATCGTCTCGACGGGGACGCCGTCGGAGCAGGTGATCCCGGCGCCGAGGCAGATCACCGCGTCGGCGGCGCAGAACCAGGACTTGCGGGCCTGGAGGGTGGAGCCGAGGCCCTTGAGGTGCTGGCCGAGCGCGGCGTACGTGCCGTCGGTGGTGCCGCCGACCCAGCGGGCGTCCGGGCGGGCCGTGCCCCACTCGCCGCCCTCCCGGTCGGCCAGCCGCCTGGTGGAGACGGTGGTGCCGGGCAGGCGGTACCAGTCGACGGTCGGCCAGAACCAGTCCGTGTACTGGTCGCTCGCGCCGGCCCACCAGTAGACCATCCCGGCACCCGTGTGCCAGCCGCGTGGGTTCTCGCCGTTGCCGCACTCGTAGTGGGCGATGCGGTCGCTGGCCATGGCGATGTTCACGGTGAAGCCCGGGCGGCGGTGGACGGCGCGGTCCATGGCGGCGAAGAGGTGGTGCCCGGTGGGTTCGGGCGCGGCCGGGACGGGCGAGGCGGCTATCGCGTGCAGCCGGGCGAGGTCGGCGACGCCGAACTGGGGTGCCGTCAGGAGCGGTGTCACGGTGTCGCGTTCGATCCAGCCCTTGATCCGGGCGTGCCAGCGGTCGCGTTCCGCCTGGCTCGCGGCCTGCGCGAGGAGTGCGATGGCGGCGATGAGCTGACCGCCGTGGAAGTGGTCCGAGCGCAGCACCTGCCGGTCGTCGGAGGTGAGGTGACCCCGGCTGATGGCCCGGCCGTTGACGCTGTCCATGACCAGCCCGTCGTGGATGAGCGGCGCGTAGGCCCGTTCGACGCTGTCGAGGACGATCTGCCGGTTCGGGTCGGTGACCTCCCAGTCGGATCCGGCGAGCAGGGCGAAGAGCCGGCCGAGGCCGTCGAGCATGACCTGGCCGTAGGTGCCCGAGTAGGCGACCCAGGTGTGCTGGACGAAGGAGCCGTCGGCGGAGAGGCCGTCGCCGCGGGTGACGTACGGGAAGACCGGGGAGAGCGCGTCACGGGCGAGGGCGATCTTGGCCGGGGCGCGGCCGAGGATGCCGCGCAGGGCGACGGAGCGGCACAGGTCGACGCGGTTGGCGCCGGTGGAGGTGCCGGCGTAGTCGCCGAGGGCCGAGTCGGGGACGAAGTGGTCGACGGCGGCGCAGGCGGCCTGGATCCGGGCGTCGCCCAGCTCGTCGTAGAGGGCGGCCGTGATGTCCATGAGCAGGCGCGGGCTGCCGATCTGCCATTCCCACCAGTTGCCGTAGCGGGTGGTGGCGGGGTTGTAGACGGTGGCGGAGAGGTGGTCGAGGCCGCGCAGGATGCCGGTGAGGAGGGCGGGGTCGGCGGTCGAGCCGGTGCCCTGCTGGACGTAGGCCTGGGTCATGGTCCACAGGCGGCCGTAGCTGTGGGTGATGCCGGCCGGCGGGTCGAAGGGGTGGCCGGGCCACAGGGAGTGCGCCGCCGGGGCCATGGTGGCGCGCAGGGTGCGGGCGCGTTCGCCGGTCCGGGCGAGACGGGAGGCGTACGGCTGTGCGGCCGGGTTGTAGCCGGTGCCGAGGGCGATGCCGAGCCAGCGCCCGCGGAGGGTGTCGTACGGGTCGGCGGCCTCGGCGGGAGCGCCGGTGACCCGGGCCGCGGGCGTCGCACCGCCGGTCGCCGCCAGGGCCGCGGCCGCCAGCAGCAGGGCGCGGCGGCCGGGCCGGGGCGCGGCGGCCCGGGTGGTGCGGCGGGGGAAGACGCGGCGCTGGGGAGTCATGCCCCTGCCCTACCACGGGGAGGCGGGCCCCTGAACGGGGGATCCGGCCGCGGTGACCGGAACGGCGGAACGGCTGGATGTGAGGCCGGGTCAGCCAAAGCGGTCGGGCAGGCGGAGCTCGAGCCCGGGGCCACACCCGGGCCCCCACACCAGCGGGGAGGCGGCCACTTGGACCGGGCACCTGGCCGGAGGGACCGCCAAGGCAGGACGGCGGGGTGTGAGGCCGGGTCAGCCAAAGCGGTCCGGCAGGCGGAGCTGGAGCCCGGGGCTACGCCCGGGACCCCCCACCAGCAGGGAGGCGGCCACGTGGACCGGGCACCTGGCCCGAGGGACCGCGAAGGCATGACGGCTGGATGTGAGGCCGGGTCAGCCAAAGCGGTCCGGCAGGCGGAGCTGGAGCCCGGGGTTACGCCCGGAACCCCCTACCAGCAGGGAGGCGGCCACGTGGACCGGGCACCTGGCCCGAGGGACCGCGAAGGCGGGACGGCGGGGGGTGAGGCCGGTCAGCCGAAGCGGTCGAGCAGGCGGCGGTAGAGGCCCGGGGCCAGGCCGCGGACCCGGCCTGGGAGGGTCAGCCAGGTGGGGATGTAGGCCTCGTCGCGCCCCTGGCGCACGGCCTGCCAGATCGCGCCGGCGACGTGGCCGGGCGAGGTGGGCCGGGGGCGGGAGCGGTCGTAGGGCCTGCCGCGGCGGGTGAAGAAGGCCGTGTCGACGGGGCCGGGCACGACGAGGGTCACGCCCACGCCCGTGCCGCGCAGTTCCTGGCGCAGCGCCTCGGCGAAGGCGGCCAGGCCGGCCTTGGCGGCGGAGTAGACCGCCTCCTCCCGTACGCCCACGCAGCCCGCGATCGAGCCGAGCAGCACCACGCGGCCCCGCCCGGCCGCGATCATGGAGGGCAGGACCTCGCGCACGAGGTGCAGCGTGGCGTTGAGGTCGAGGGTCAGCACCCGGTCGATGTCGGTGTGCGGCATGGTGGCGAACGGGCCCGCCCAGCCGATGCCCGCCCCGGCGACCAGGACGTCGATCCGGCCGGTGGTGTACAGCGCGGACTGGGCCAGCAGGCGGGGGCCGTCCGGGGCGGCGAGGTCGGCGGGCAGCACGATGGCCGAGGTGCCGGAGGCGGTCTGCTCCAGGCGGCGCCGGTCGCGTCCGCTGAGGAGCAGCTGCCAGCCGGCCATGGCGAAGCGCCGTGCCGTGGCCGCCCCGATGCCCGAGGAGGCCCCGGTGACCAGGGCCACGCGCCGGTCCAGGCGCGGGGGCGGCCCGTACGCGCGCAGCCGGGAGGGGACGGGTGCCGTGGCACGGCGCGGGGTGGCGCCCGCCGGTGGGTCGTGGGCCGAGCCGGAGCCGGTGAGTGTCACGAGTCGGTCTCCCTGCGCTGTACGTCCGCCGTGGTCTCGTTGTCTCGTCTGTCTCCCTGCGGTCCCGTGAAACGGAACCTCCTCTTCCAGGACACCGCCACCGCGGTGCCCCGCGCCAGTGCTGGGGCCGTTCCCGCGGACCGGGCTCACCCGATCCGACGCGCCCCTCCCGTGGGCGGTCTGCGGGCCGGGCCCCTGCGCACCGTGTCGGGCAGGACCACCCCTGCGGGCCGCGCGGTGCCGCCAGGCGGCGGTATGGGCAGCACGCGCCGCGGCGGCCTCGGGTTACGTAGGGGGCACCCTTCCGTGTCCGGTACGGCTCCCCGTGGCGAGGTGACCATGCGTGTGCTGCTCGTCCACCCCAGCGCCCTGATGTACTCCGAGATCTTCCTGCGGCTGGAGCCGCTGGGGCTCGAACGGGTCGCGGGCGCCGCCCGCGAGGCCGGCCACGAGGTGCGGGTCGTGGACCTCCAGGTGCTGAGCCGCCGCCGGCTGCGCGGTGAGGTGCGCTCCTTCCGGCCGGAGGCCCTCGGCATCTCGCTGAACTACCTGGCGAACATCCCGGAGGCGATCGAGCTGGCGGCGGAGGTGAAGCGGGCCGTGCCGGGCTGCTTCGTGTTCCTGGGCGGGCACAGCGTCTCGTTCGTCGCCGAGGAGGTGCTGGAGCAGGCGGAGGGGTCGGTGGACGCGGTGGTACGCGGCGAGGGCGAGCCGGCGATCGCGCCCCTGCTGGAGGCGGTCCGCGACGGGGGTGTGGAGGAGGTGCCCGGAATCGTGACGGCCTCGGGCCGGGGGCCCGCGCCGCTGATGCTGCACGGCATCGACACGCCGCTGCCCGCGCGGGACCTGATGCGCAGCCGCCGGCGGTACTTCATCGGCGAGCTGGACCCGTGCGCGTCCATCGAGTTCACCCGCGGCTGCCCGTGGGACTGCTCGTTCTGCTCGGCGTGGACGTTCTACGGCCGCAGCTACCGCAAGGCCTCGCCCGAGGCGGCGGCGGAGGACCTGGCGAACATCCGGGAGCCGAACGTCTTCATCGTCGACGACGTGGCCTTCATCCGGCCCGAGCACGGGGACGCCATCGCCGCGGAGGTGGAGCGGCGCGGCATCCGCAAGCGCTACTACCTGGAGACCCGGGCCGATGTGCTGCTGCGCCACCCCGAGGTCTTCGAGCGGTGGGCCAGGCTGGGGCTGAAGTACATGTTCCTCGGGATGGAGGCCATCGACGCGGAGGGCCTGGACCTGTACCGCAAGCGGGTCAGCCCCGACGAGAACTTCCGCGCCCTCGACACGGCCCGCCGGCTCGGCATCAAGGTCGCCATCAACCTCATCGTCGATCCGGCCTGGGACGAGGAACGCTTCCGGGTGGTACGGGAGTTCGCGCTGGCGGTGCCGGAGATCGTGCACTTCACGGTGATGACGCCCTACCCCGGCACGGAGATCTGGCACACCGAGTCGCGGCGCCTGACCACGCGCGACTACCGGCTCTTCGACATCCAGCACGCGGTCGTGCCCACCACGCTCCCGCTGGAGCGCTTCTACGAGGAACTGGTGCGCACCCAGGCCGTCATCAACCGCAAGCACCTGGGGCTGCGCACCGCCGTCGGCGCGGCGCGCGCCCTCGGCCGCAACCTGCTGCACGGGCAGACGAACTTCGCCCGCATGCTGTGGAAGTTCAACCAGGTCTACAACCCGCGCCGGCAGTTCGCCGACCACGGCATGCCGGTGCGCTACGAGCTGCCCCTGCCGCAGCACCTGGACGTCGGCGACCGGCGGAAGCTGTACGTGCACACCCGGGGCGCGACGCAGGGCGCGCCCTCCCGCCGGACCACCGACTAGGTCCCCGCGCCCGGCATGCCGATCGCGGTCCTGGCCTCCCTCGCCGCCGGTGTCTGCTTCGCCGTGGCCGGTGTGCTCCAGCAGTGGGCCGCGGGCGGGCGCCCGGACGCGGAGGCGCTGTCGCCGCGTCTGCTGGCCCATCTGGTCCGGGACCGGGTGTGGCTGGGCGGTATCGGGCTGGCCGTGCTGGCCTACGGTTTCCAGTCGCTGGCGCTGGCGTACGGGCCGCTCAGTCTGGTGCAGCCGCTGATCGTGGCGGAGTTGGTCTTCGCCGTGCCGCTGTCGGCGCGGCTGCACCGGATGCGGCTGGGGCCCCGCGAGTGGTTCGGCACGCTGGCGGTGGCGGCGGGGCTGGTCATGGCCCTGGTCTCGGCCCGGCCGCACGGGGGCCGGCCGGGCGCGGCGGACCTTGTGTCCTGGCTGCTGATCGTGGGCGCGACCGCCGCGCTCGTGGTGGGCGCGCTGGCGACGGCACGGCTGCTGTCCGGCCCGTGGCGGGCCTCGGCGACGGCCCTGGCGGCCGGGGCGGTCATGGGCACGCAGTCCGTCCTGCTCGCGGCGACGGTGGACCGCCTCCGCCACGGCCTGCTCGCGGCGCTCTCGGCCTGGCAGACCTACGCCCTCGTCCTCGCCAGCGTCGGCGGCCTCCTCCTCATCCAGAGCGCCTTCCAGCAGGGGCCGCTCGCGTCGAGCATGACGGTCCTGGACGCGACGGAGCCGGTGGTCGCCGTGACCGTGGGCACGGCCGTCTTCGGCGAGGCGATCCACACGGGCTGGCCGGTCTCCGCGGTGACAGTGGCGGGGCTGGTGCTGGTGGGGGCGGGGATCGTGAGCCTGGACGCGTCACCGGTGATCGCGGCGTTGCGGGGGCGGGGGGCCGGGGAGGGGCGGTGAGGTGGGACTCCGGGACCCGCTTCTCAGGCCGCCCGTGGGCGTTCCCGGTCCCGGGACGGCGGCTGGGGCAGCCAGACGGGGAGCAGGTCCTCGGTGAGGACCCGGTCCCAGGTCGGGTGGGTGGCGCGGGCCGTGGCCGCCGCGCGGTGGCGTACCGCCGACAGCAGGGGCGGGTGGTCGAGGAGCGCGGCCAGGGCGTCCGCCCACTCCCCCGGGTCGTCGCGGCGTACGACGATGCCGTCGCGGCCCGGTGCGGAGAGCCACTCGGCGGTGTGCGCGCCCTCGGGCAGCACCACCGCGAGGCCGCTGGCCATCGCCTCGGCGACGACGTTGCCGCAGGTCTCCGTGCGCGACGGGAACGCGAAGACGTCGCAGCCGGCGTACACCCGCGCCAGCCGGTCCTGAGGGAGCGGCCCGAGGAGGCTGACGTCGGCGCCGAGGGCGTGCCGGACGGGCCCCGCCTCCGCGCCGGCGCCGGCCATGACGAGGTGCACGGCCCGGCCCCGCTCCCGCAGCAGCCGCACGCTCGCGGTCAGCAGCGGCACGCCCTTGGTCGCGTCCAGCCGCCCCGCGAACAGCACCAGCGGACGGTCGGTCGGCACGCCGTACTCCCGGCCGAGCCGGCCCCGGGCGCCGGGGTCGGGGCGGAAGCGCTCGTGGTCGACGCCCCGGCGGAGCGGGGCGACCCGGTGCGGCCCGAGGACGCGGCCGAGTTCCGCCCGGCCCGCGGAGGTCGGCACCAGCACCCGTTCGCAGCTGTCCAGCAGCCGGTCCCGCCGCCGGCGCAGCAAGGTCTCGGCCCGGTCCGCGAGGAACGCGCCCGGCCCCGGCCGGTCGCCGGGCAGCCACCGGCCGGCCAGGTAGCGGGCGTAGACCGAGGCGAGCAGCGGGACGTCGGTGTGCACGGAGGCGAGCAGCCGGGGCAGCGGGCCGGATCCGCGGGCGGCGCGCCGGGCGAGGCGGACGGCGGTGGTGGCGTAGGCGAAGCTGTGCGTGCAGTGCCAGACGTCGTGGCGCGGCAGCAGGGCCGCGAGCCGGGGGTGGTGGGGCGCGAGGTCGGTGACGTCCTCCGCGCCGTCGGCCGACGCCAGCGCGGCCGTGCGGAGCACCGGGCGGAGCATGACGAGGCGCACCCGGGGCGAGAGGACCTCGACCCGTTCCCGCTCGCCGAGGAAGTAGACGGTCAGATCGAGGCCGGACCCGGAGCCGTCGGGCAGGCGCTCGGGGAGGCGGGCGGCGCTCTCCGCCAGACGCTCCCAGCACTTCACATGGCCACCCGATGTGCCGTTCCGCTCCAGCTCGACCAGGACCGCGACCGAGGACATGATCACTGGGTACCACGCGGGCCGCGGAAGCAATCGCGACACCGCATCCGATGATGTTGAACGTTGAATGGAATAGGTCTACGGTGGGTCGCGTTGATGTAGTTAAACATTCAACATCAATCGCAGGAGGCGTACTCCATGAGCATCTTCAGCCGCAACGACACCGAGACCGCCGCCGCCACGGGCGCCGCCGTGACCCCGGACCTCGCCGCCCTGACCGGCGACTACACGATCGACCCCGCGCACTCGACGATCGGTTTCGTCGCCCGGCACGCCATGGTCACCAACGTCAAGGGCAGCTTCCAGGACTTCTCCGGAACGCTCCACCTCGACGGCACCGACCCGTCCCGGTCCACGGCTTCCCTCGACGTCGTGATGGACAGCATCGAGACGGGCAACGCGGACCGCGACGGCCACCTCAAGAGCGCGGACTTCTTCAAGGCGGACGAGTTCCCGACCATGACGTTCCGCTCCACGAAGGCGGAGGCCCTCGGCGGTGACGACTACCGCATCACCGGCGACCTGACGATCCTCGGCACCACCCGCCCCCTGACCATCGACCTGGAGTTCAACGGCGCCGCGAAGGACCCCTTCGGCAACGAGCGCGTCGGCTTCGAGGGCAAGGCGGAGATCCTGCGCTCCGAGTGGGGCCTGACCTGGAACGCCGCCCTGGAGACCGGCGGCGTCCTGGTCTCCGACAAGATCAAGCTGAACTTCGACGTCTCGGCGATCAGGAACGCCTGAACCGCGGCGGCCACGCCGCACGGCCGAGGTCGTGCGGCGTGGCCGAATCGCGCCCCTTGTGCGAGAACTGTCGGCGTTCCCATAATCCAGCAGCAGAATTTGACCAGTCCATGCCAGCACATGGACGTTTCTTTTGCCTTGCTGCTGACATGCCCTCGTCAATCTGATGCTTCGGTTGCACGTCCCCAGGTCAACCCCCCACGAAAGGCATCACGTTGAAGAGACTTCTCACGGCGCTCAAGAGATGCGCGGTCCTCGGCGCCGCCGCGCTCGCGATCGCCAGTCTCCAGCCCGTCTCCGCCGCCCAGGCCGCCCCGTCGCCCGTCGTCGGCGGGACGCGGGCCGCGCAGGGCGAGTTCCCGTTCATGGTCCGGCTCTCCATGGGCTGCGGCGGCGCGCTCTACACCCAGCAGATCGTGCTCACGGCCGCGCACTGCGTGAGCGGCTCCGGCAACAACACGAGCATCACCGCCACCGCGGGGGTCGTCGACCTCCAGTCCACCAGCGGCCGGGTCCAGGTCCGCTCCACCAAGGTGCTGCGCGCCCCCGGCTACAACGGCACCGGCAAGGACTGGGCGCTCATCAAGCTCGCCCAGCCCATCAACCTGCCGACCCTGAAGATCGCCACGACCACGCAGTACAACACCGGTGACTTCACCGTCGCCGGCTGGGGCGCGAACCGCGAGGGCGGCGCCCAGCAGCGCTACCTGCTGAAGGCCACCGTGCCGTTCGTCAGCGACGCCGCCTGCAAGGCCTACGGCGGCCTGTACAGCGGTCTCGTCGCGAACGAGGAGATCTGCGCCGGCTTCGACGCGGGCGGTGTCGACACCTGCCAGGGCGACTCCGGCGGCCCCATGTTCCGCAAGGACAACGCCGGCAACTGGATCCAGGTCGGCATCGTCAGCTGGGGTGAGGGCTGCGCCCGGCCCGAGGCCCCCGGCGTCTACACGGAGGTCTCGACCTTCGCCTCCGCCATAGCCTCGGCGGCGTCCTCACTCTGACCCGCCCCGTCTCCGGCAGCCTGTGGGCCCGGTGCCGTTCGGCGCCGGGCCCGACGCGTGCGAGGTGACGGCCTCCGCCGGCCTCATCGGTCCGTCCCTCCTGACTCCAGCTTCCGCACCGCCGCCTCCGCCTGGGCCTGCCGGCTGCGCGCGGTGCGGGCCCGGAGCACGCCGAGCATCGCGAGGTACCGGTCTGTCCGGCCGAGCGCCTCGAAGGCCGCGGCGGCGCGCGGGCTCCGCTCCAGCGCCGCCGCCAGTTCCTCGGGGACCCCGGCCTCCTTCTGGGACGCGTACGCCGCCTCCCAGCGCCCGTCCGTCCGCGCGGCCGCCACCTCGGCGAGCCCGCCGGGCCGCATCCGCCCGGCGGCGGTCAGCTCCTCGACCCGGCGGACGTTGACCATGGACCAGAGGCTGCCGGGCCGCCGCGGGGTGATCCGCTGGAGATACCAGGAGTCGTCGAGTCCCTTGCGCTGCCCGGTGATCCAGCCGTGGCACAGCGCCACGTCGTTGACGTCGGCGGCGGTGACGGAGGGGATGCCCGAGCCCTTCTTCGCGACCTTGACCCAGAGGCCGGGATGCGGGGCGGGATGGGCGGTCAGCCAGGAGTCCAGCGCGGCCACGGTCGCGAAGGCGAGAGGGGCGGTTCCGTCGGAGGTGGTCATGGCACCACCGTAGGCAGGAAAGAGGACAGATTCCGTCCGCTATGCGAGCAACGCGCGCGCCTGGTCGCGGGCGTGGGCGATGGGGTCCGGGAAGACGGCCAGCCCGTGGGCGACGAGGGCGCCCTCGTGCAGGAGCATCAGCGTCCGGGCCAGAGAGTCCGCCCTCTCGGGCGCGATGTCCGCGGTGAGGCGCGTGAACAGGGCGAGCATCCACTGCTTCTGGCCGGTGATGACCGGGTGGGCCGGATGGGCGGGGTCGCTGATCTCCGCGTGGGCGTTGACCATGCTGCATCCCTTGGGGCTCAGCTCCCGCGCCCAGGCCCGCGAGGCGTCGAAGACCGCCAGGACGCGCTCCCGGGGGTCCGGCCCCGCCGCGTCCAGGTGCTCGGCGAGGAAGGCCCGCCAGCGCTCGTCACGGTCCGCGAGGTACTCCACGACGATCTGCTCCTTGGAGCCGAACCGGTCGTAGAGGGTCTTCTTCGTCACCCCGGCCTCGGCGGAGATGAGGTCGACCCCAACCGCGTGGATGCCGCGCTCGTAGAACAGCCGGGCGGCGGCCGCCAGGACGCGGCGGGCGGCGGGCGTCATCGTGACGCGGCGGGGGTTCGGTGAGGTGGTGCCCATGGCATCCGACTATACCGATCTGTATAGTGGGCGCGGAACGGGTATACCGATCTGTCTAGTGGTTGTGATGTCGTGAACATCCTCCTGTCCCTCGCCTTCGTCCTGTGCTGGAGTTCCGGGTTCATCGGCGCCAAGCTCGGCGCCGGCAGCGCGTCCGCGATCACCGTCCTGATGTGGCGGTTCCTGCCGCTGGCCGTCGTCCTGCTCGCCGTCGCCGTCCTCATGCGCGGCGCGTGGCGGGGGCTCACGGCCCGGGACGTGACCCGGCAGGCCGTGATCGGCTTACTGTCGCAGAGCGGCTATCTGCTCAGCGTCTACTACGCCATCCAGCTCGGCGTCTCCAGCGGCACGACGGCCCTGATCGACGGCGTCCAGCCCCTGGTCGCCGGTGCCCTCGCGGGGCCGCTGCTGGGCCAGTACGTCTCGGGCCGGCAGTGGATCGGCCTGGGCCTGGGGCTGAGCGGCGTCGCCGTGGTCACCCTGGCCGACGCCGCGGCGGGCACCGGCGTGGCCTGGTGGGCGTACGCCGTCCCGCTGCTCGGCATGCTGTCCCTGGTCGCGGCGACGTTCCTGGAGAGCCGGTCCCGCGCGCGGGTCGCTCCCTCGGTGTCGCTGACCGTCCACTGCGCCACCAGCGCCGTCCTGTTCACCGCGCTGGCCCTGGGCACCGGAGCCGCCGCGCCGCCCGCCGAGGGTGCGTTCTGGGTGGCGGTCGCCTGGCTCGTGGGCCTGTCCACGTTCGGCGGGTACGGGCTGTACTGGCTGATCCTGGAGCGCTCCGGCGTCACGAAGGTCAACACGCTGATGTTCCTGATGGCCCCGGTCACGGCCGTCTGGGGCGCGCTCATGTTCGGTGAGCCGTTCGGCCTCCAGACCGCCCTGGGGCTGGCCGTCTGCCTCGCGGCCGTCGTCATCGTCCATCGCGGTGCCGGCCGGCGGAGCACGGGCCCGGCCACCGCCCGGGGAGAGCGGCGGGAAAACCGGTGGACCCGGTCCCCCGGGTCCACCTAGCCTGGCGCCCATGTCCAGCCCCGAAGCGTCCAGACTGCGGCCACCGGCTTTCCGGTGGCTGTTCGTGACGCTGATGCCGGGCCGCTGAGGCCCGCTCGCTCCGCTGCCGGTCTGCCGTCCGACGTGTCATGTCCGTCGTCGACTTCCGGGTGCGGAGTTCTTTCATGCCATTCGCTGTTCTTCTGCTGGGCCTTGCCGTGTTCGCGCAAGGCACGTCCGAGTTCATGCTGTCCGGGCTGGTGCCCGACATCGCGCGGGATCTGGGGGTGTCCGTTCCCGCGGCGGGGGCGCTGACCTCCGCCTTCGCGGTGGGGATGGTCGTGGGGGCGCCGCTCGTGGCGGGGCTCGCGCGGCGCTGGCCGCGGCGGGGTGCGCTGCTGGCGTTCCTCGGCGTCTTCCTCGCCGTCCATGTCGTCGGTGCGCTCACCGGCAGTTTCGAGGTGCTGCTCGCCACACGGGTCGTGGGGGCGCTGGCCAACGCCGGGTTCCTCGCCGTCGCCCTGGTGGCCGCCGTGGGCATGGTCCCGGCGGACGCGAAGGGGCGGGCGACGTCCATGCTGCTGGGCGGGGTGACGCTGGCGTGTGTGGCCGGGGTGCCCGCCGGGGCCGTGCTGGGCGAACTGTGGGGCTGGCGTACGGCGTTCTGGGCCGTGGCGCTGGTGTCGGTGCCCGCGCTGGTGGCGGTGGCGCGGTCCGTGCCCGGGGGCAGGGCCGAGGGCGCGCCGCCCGCGCTGCGGGGTGAACTGCGGTCGCTGCGCAGCCCCCGGCTGGTCGTCACGCTGCTGCTGGGCGCCCTGGTGAACGGCGCGACGTTCTGCACCTTCACCTATCTCGCGCCGCTGGTCACCGAGGTGACGGGGCTGGGCAGCGGCTGGGTGCCCGGGGTGCTCGCGCTGTTCGGCGCCGGGTCGTTCGCGGGGGTGAGCGCGGCGGGCCGGTTCGCCGACCGGCGTCCCGCGGCGGTCCTCGTCGGCGGGGGCGTCGCGGTGTGCGTGGGCTGGTGCGCCCTGGCGCTCGGTGCCGGGCACCCGGTCCTGGCCCTCGGGCTCGTCTTCGCACAGGGGGCGCTGTCGTTCGGCGTCGGCTCCACGCTGATCTCCCAGGTGCTGTACGCGGCGCCGGGCGCGCCCACGCTGGCCGGCGGTTTCGCCACGGCCGCGTTCAACGTGGGCGCCGCACTGGGCCCCTGGGCCGGCGGCGTGGCCATCGGCGCCGGGTTCGGCTACCGGTCACCGGTGTGGGTCAGCGCGGGGCTGGTCGTGCTGGCGGGCGCCGTGGCCGGGGTGGCATGGCGGCAGCGGGAGCGGATCGTGGGCAGGGAGGTGGTACGGAGCTGAGCTCCGGCTCGGGTGTGCGGGCGGGGACCACGGGCCGCTGAGCTGAACGGCCCGAGTGCCGGGAACCGCCCTGGAGGTCCCCACCCCGTGGCACCGGCAGCAGGGAGGTCAGAAGCCGCCGCCGAAGTCGCCGCCCCCGCCGCCGAAGTCGCCTCCGCCGTAGCCCCCTCCGAAGCCGCCGCCGAAGTCGCCGGTGTCGAAGTCCGCGCCGGAGACGTCACCGCCCTCGTAGCCGCCGAAGTCTCCGTAGCCGGAGCCGTAGTCGGCCGCGTAGGCGGGGCCGGCCATCATGCTGCCGAGCATGGTGCCGATGAGGAGGCCGGGCAGGATGCCGCCGCCGAAGTAGCCGCCGGCCCAGGGGCCGTACGCCGGGCCCGCCTCCCAGTACGGGCGGCGGCCGTAGTCGGTGTCGACCTCGCGGACCACCGGGTCGCGGCCCTCGGCGAGACGCGTCCGGTCGGCCGCGCAGACCGGGACCTCACGCGCGGCACCGCCCGGGGGCGTCCAGCTCGCGTCGGCGACCGAGGGGCCGTGGCGCGGGTCGAAGAAGCAGGGCGGGCGGCGCTCCGGCAGCGGTGCGCCCTCGCGGCGGGCCGCGAGCCGGGCCAGGGAGAACCGGCCGTCCTCCACGGCCTGGGTGACGGCCCGGACGTCCTCCGGTTTCGTCGCGGCCGCCATCAGCGACTTCGCCCGCTCGTAGGCGTCCAGGCCATGCTCGTAGTCGGCGCGCATCCCGTCGTCGGCGCCCGGTTCCCCGGGGTGGAAGTCGAGGCGGTCGAGTTCCTCGCCGAAGGCGGTGATGTCCTCGTCGACGACCACCCGCAGCTTCTCCAGCGCGGCCCGCTGCTCCTCCGCGTGGCGGCGCCGGTTGCGCCGGACCAGGGCGTACGCGCCCGCGCCGCCGGCCGCGGCCAGGGCGCCGACCGTGATCAGGCCGCCGACCGGCACGTCGGTGCCCGAGCCGTCGCTCCAGCTGCTCGGCGCCGAACCGCCCACGTTGCGCAGGGCGTCGTCGACGAAGTCGTTCAGCTGGGCCTTGACGTCACCCGCACCCTGGACGGCCGTGACCAGGTTGGACACCGCCTGGCGGCTCATCACCGCGCTGTCGGCGCGGGCGTCGAACTCGTCGCCGACGCGGATGCCGTACAGGCCGGTGACGCCGGTCTCGGTGCGCAGGTTCCGGAAGAGGTCCTGCGTGGGGTAGTCGGCCGGGAGGACCGCCACGAAGACGGGCTTGTCCGCGTCCTTGATCTTGTCGGCGAGCGCCTCGGCGTCCGACGCGGCCAGCTGGCCGGAGGCCGCCGGATCGACGTAGACGGGGTTCTCGCGCAGCTCCTGGGCGACCTTCGAGAGGTCGGTGGCCGCGTGCGCGCCCGGCGCACCGGCCAGCAGCACCGCCAGTACGGCGGCGACCGGCACGATCAGCAGACGTACGACGGTACGCACCAGTGCGGCCTTCATATGTTCGAAGCTACCCGAATCGGTACAGAAACGGATATCCGTCGGGGCGGGGATTTCGGGAGGCCGCTGCGCCTACGATGCCCTCGGACTTACTGCCGTGGGCCGGTCGGCCCGCCGGCCGCAGCGGAAGGGGCGGGAACAGGGGCATGGTCGGACGACGCAGAGCCGCGGACATGACGGTGTCCGCACTCACCGAGCTGGACCGGTCGCGGACGCGGGCCGATCTGTTGTGGGAGCTGTTCCGGCATGCCGAGGCGGAGGTGACGTCGGCGATCGGCTGGTACCTGGCCCGGCGCCGGGGGCCGGCGCTGTGGTCGCGTTCGCTGCGGGCGCTCGCGGCGCTGCTGGGGATCGTCGGCACGCTCACCCCGCTGGTGCACGCCGCCGCTCCGACGACCGTGCAGCCCGAGTGGGGCTTCGTGTTCCTGGCCGGCGGGGCGGGCTGCGTCCTCTTCGACCGGATCTTCGGCTTCTCGGCGTCCTGGACGCGTTATATCCGTACCGAACTGGCGTTGCAGCAGATCCTCAAGAAGGCCCAGTCCGACTGGGCGCAGGCGTTCCTGAGGACCACCGACTCGCCCAGCGACAAGGAGCAGGCCGCGCTGCTCGGGGTGATCGAGCGGCTGCGGACGGACGCCCAGCGGATCATCGAGGAGGAGGGCACGGCCTGGGTCGGCTATCTGGCCGACGGCGTGGAGGAGCTGACCCGCTCCACGGCCCACGCCACCGGCCAGCGCCCCCACTCCGCGGGCCTCTTCCGCCTCGACCGCGCACCGGGCCGCGACCGGGGCGGCGAGGTGCCGGGGCCGCGGTCCCGGGACACGGCGATGTGAACCGGGCCCCGGGGAGGCCGTTGCGCTACTCGGCCGGAGCGACCCCCGCGCGCAGCAACCCGTATGTGTACGCGTCCTCCAGGGCCTGCCAGCTCGCCGCGATGACGTTGTCGGCGACGCCCACCGTCGACCACTCGCCGGAGCCGTCGGACGTGGAGATCAGGACGCGGGTCGTGGACTGGGTGCCGTGCACGCCCTCCAGGATGCGGACCTTGTAGTCCACCAGGTCCAGCTTGGCGAGCTGCGGGTAGATCTTCTCCAGGCCCACGCGCAGGGCCCGGTCCAGGGCGTTGACCGGGCCGTTGCCCTCGGCCGTGGCGACGATGCGCTCGCCCTTGGCCCAGAGCTTGACGGTGGCCTCGTTGGCGTGGGACCCGTCGGGCCGGTCCTCGACGATGGCACGCCAGGACTCGACCTCGAAGTAGCGCAGAGGCTTGCCCTGGACCTCGGTGCGCAGCAGGAGTTCGAAGGACGCGTCGGCCGCCTCGTACGTGTAGCCCTTGAGCTCGCGCTCCTTCACCCGCTCCACGACCCGGCCGACCAGCTCGCGGTCGCCGCCGAGGTCGATGCCGAGTTCCTTGCCCTTGAGCTCGATGGAGGCGCGGCCGGCCATGTCGGAGACCAGCATCCGCATGGTGTTGCCGACCCGCTCGGGGTCGATGTGCTGGTACAGGTCCGGGTCGACCTTGATCGCCGAGGCGTGCAGGCCGGCCTTGTGCGCGAAGGCGGAGACGCCGACGTAGGGCTGGTGCGTGGAGGGGGTGAGGTTGACGACCTCGGCGATGGCGTGCGAGATGCGGGTCATCTCGCGCAGGTGGCCCGCGGGCAGGACCTGCTTGCCGTACTTCAGTTCCAGGGCCGCCACGACCGGGAAGAGGTTGGCGTTGCCGACGCGCTCGCCGTAGCCGTTGGCCGTGCACTGCACATGGGTCGCGCCCGCGTCGACGGCGGCCAGCGTGTTCGCCACCGCGCAGCCGGTGTCGTCCTGGGCGTGGATGCCGAGCCGGGCGCCGGTGTCGGCGAGGACCGTGGAGACGACGGCCTGGATCTGCGCCGGGAGCATGCCGCCGTTGGTGTCGCACAGGACGACGACGTCCGCGCCGGCCTCCGACGCCGTACGGACGACCGACTTCGCGTACTCGGGGTTGGCGCGGTAGCCGTCGAAGAAGTGCTCGCAGTCGACGAAGACGCGGCGGCCCTGCTCCCGCAGGAAGGACACCGTGTCGCGGACCATCGCCAGGTTCTCGTCGAGGGTGGTGCGCAGGGCGAGCTCGACATGGCGGTCGTGCGACTTGGCGACCAGCGTGATCACCTGCGCGCCGGACTCCAGGAGGGCCTTGACCTGCGGGTCCTGCCCCGCGGTGGTGCCGGCGCGGCGGGTGGAGCCGAACGCGACCAGCTGGGCGTGCCGGAAGTCGATCTCCTGCTGGGCGCGGGCGAAGAACTCGGTGTCGCGGGGGTTGGCGCCCGGCCAGCCGCCCTCGATGAAGCCCACGCCGAAGTCGTCCAGGTGCCGTGCGATGGCCAGCTTGTCCGCGACGGTGAGGTTGATGCCCTCCCGCTGGGCGCCGTCGCGCAGGGTGGTGTCGAAGACGTGGAACGAATCGTCGAGGTCGCTGGTAGCGGTCATGGTGTCAAGGCTCCTGAGGATGGGATCTCGGTCGTACCGGAATGACCGGCTCCACCGCCCTCACATACTCCCTCGCGCTCTCGCCTCCGGCTGTGGGTGGGCCAGAAATGCGAAAAACCTCTCGCGGGTGCGAGAGGTCTGCGCGCGGGTCGAGGACGACGGTGTCCGCCCGTACCTGGTCGTACGTGGCGGTCACTGCGGACCGGCGCGCCTGCTGCCAATAATCGTGGCGAACGAGAGCACGGAGGCAGTGTGGCACAGCCTCCGCGCCTCGCTCACGGTTGTCTCAGGATGCGGTCGGTCACCTCATGTGGCGGACGTAGACATGCGTGGTGTCGTACGTGTCGCCGGGCACCAGGTCGGGTGAGGCGCTGCGGAAGGCGACCGTGCGGCCGTGCCGGTCGAGCACCGCGGCGGACACGTCCTGGTCGTTCGGGCCGCCGCCGGCGTCCGGGCTGGCGAGGGTCGTGCGGCCGGTGCGCAGGTCGCGGACGTACGCGCGGGTGGTGTGGTTCGTGTCGCCCGGGTCGGCCGAGACGAAGGCCAGGTACCGGCTGTCGGCGCTGAGTTGCGGAGAGCCGGTGTAGGCGGCCGGGTCGGCGGCGTCGATCCGGCGCAGCTCCCCGGTCTTCAGGTCGCGGACGAAGACGTTGTGCCCCTTGTTGGTGTCGCCCGGGGTGAGGCGCGAATCCAGCGAGTTGAAGACGGCGTACCGGCCGTCGGCGCTGACCTGCGGGGCCTCGGTCTGTCCGTCGGACTTCTGGCCGTCCGGCGCCCGGTCGGCCTGGAACAGCTCGCCGCTGGGCACGTCCCGCACGTAGGCGTCGCTCCAGTCGCCCGAGGAGGGGTGCGGGACGAAGAGCTGGTAGCCGACGCGCGTGCCGTCGGCGCTGATGGACGGGTGGGTGGCGGCGGTCTTCCGGTCGCCCGCGGCGGGCACCTGGCTGATGCGGACGGCCTCGCCGCTGGTGCGGTCGACGCGGTAGACCCGTCCCCAGCGGTCCTCGCCCTCCCCGAGGCCGGACTGCTGGGCGACGAAGGCGACGTAGCGGCCGTCGGCGCTGAGGGCGGGCTGCCGGCCGGTGTCGTAGCCCGGGTCGACGGTGTCCGCGATGCGCTGGAGTGCGCCGGTCCTCAGGTCCTTGACCCAGATGTGGCTGCGGCCGTCTCCGGGGTCGGTGGCGCTGAAGGCCAGGTGGCGGCCGTTGCCGCTCAGGGCGACGTCGTCGACGGAGCCGCCGTCCGGCGCGGTGCTCGCCAGGCGGGTCGTGCCGGTCTTGAGGTCGCGGACGAAGGCGTCGGCGGCGCCGTCGGTGTCACCGGCGACGAGGTTGTCGGCGCTGGAGACGAAGGCCAGATGGCGGCCGTCGGCGCTCAGGCTCGGCCCGCCCGAGGGGCCGTTGCCGTCGGTACCGTCCGGGGCGACGCTCGCCTTCTCGGTCCGCGGCGCCGGTGTGGGCACGGCGGTCGCGGGCAGCGCGGCGGCGGCGCCGAGCGTGACGGCCAGGGCCACGCCGAGCGCGGTCGACGTGGCCCTCCTGGTGCTGGTCATTGCTGTTCCCCCTGTTTTCCCCGTTGACGCTTCTCCCCCGGCCCCGCGCCGAGGGCTTCCCCAGAGCCAACAGCACCACGGACCACACGGTCAATCCGTCGTATTGAGTACAACCCGGGCGTGCGTTCAGGCGTCCGCGAGGAGGCTGTCGGCGAGGAACTCGTGCACGTGCGCCAGGACTTGGGCCCGGTCCGTGCCGCGCAGGCCGATCGCCACGTGGATGGAGAAGCCGTCCAGCAGCGCCCGCAGGCGGGCGGCGAAGCGGTCCGGGTCGACGCGGCGGAACTCGCCCCGGGAGATGCCCTCGGCGAGCAGGGCGACCAGGTCGCGGTGCCAGGCGCCCTCGATGGCGGCCTGCCGGTCGCGGGCGTCGTCGTCGGCCTTCTTCGAACGGTTCCAGACCTCCAGCCAGAGGGTCCAGTGCGGGTCGCCGTGGCCGTCGGGGACGTACAGGTCGACGTAGGCGTCGAGGCGTTCGCGGGCCGTGGCGGGGCGGGTCAGCAGCCGTCCGCGCTCGGCACCGAGCCGGCCCTCGCTCCACTCCAGGGTGCGCAGCAGCAACTCGTCCTTGGAGCCGAAGTAGTAGAGCAGGTGCCCGCTGCTCATCCCGACCTCGCGGCCGAGCGCCGCCATGGTGAGCTTCTCCAGACCGCGGTCGGCGATCATCTCCATGGCGGCGGCGAGGACGTCCTCGCGGGGCGGGGCCTGCCTTCGCCCACCGGCCATGTGCGCTCCTAGATCCTTGGTTGCTGCTGCGTGACGCAGTGGATGCCTCCACCGCCCGCGAAGATCGTACGGGCGTCCACCAGCGTCACGGTCCGCTCGGGGAACAGCCGGCGGAAGATCCCGGCCGCGATCTCGTCGCGCGGGTCGCCGAAGCCGCACAGCACGACCCCGCCGTTGCAGAGGTAGTGGTTGATGTAGGAGTAGTCGGCCCAGTGGCCGTCGGCCTCCAGGACGGTCGGGGCGGGGACCTCCACGACCTCCAGGCGCCGCCCCCGCGCGTCCGTCTGGGACCTCAGCAGGCCGACGACCTCCTTGGTCACCTCGTGGTCGGGGTGGGCGGGGTCCGGTTGCGTGTGCGCCACGACGACACCCGGGCGGGCGAAGGCGGCGACGATGTCGACGTGGCCGAGGGTGCCGAAGCCGTGGGGCGGATAGTCGCCGGTCAGGCCGCGTGGCAGCCAGATCGCCTTGCGGGTGCCGAGCTGGGCGTGGATCTCGGCCTCGACCCGTTCCCGCGTCCAGTCCGGGTTGCGCTCGGGGCCGAGCTGGACGGTCTCGGTCAGCAGGACCGTGCCCTCGCCGTCCACGTGGATCGCCCCGCCCTCGTTGACGAGCCGGGAGGCGTACGTCCGGGCCCCCGCGAGGTCCGCGACGTGCGCGGCGATCTTCGCGTCGTGCTCCCAGCGGGCCCACTCCTGGGCGCCCCAGCCGTTGAACGTCCAGTCGACGGCGGCCAGTCGGCCCTTGCCGTCGGTGAGGAAGGTCGGGCCGATGTCCCGCATCCACGCGTCGTCGAGGTCCCGCTCGACCGTTTCGATCCCCTCCCCCAGCAGCGCCCGCGCCTCACCGGACTGGCCCGGCCCGCACACCACCGTCACCGGTTCGAAGCGGCGGACGGCCCGGGCGACCGCGGCCCAGGCGACCCGGGCGGCGGCGAGACCTCCCGGGTCGTCGAAGGTGGGGTTCGGGCCCGGCCAGGCCATCCAGGTGCGCTCGTGCGGGGCCCACTCGGCGGGCATGCGGAAGCCGTCGGCGGCTGCGGACATCGTTGATCCTCAGAGGAAGTAGAGACGGTTGAGGGAGACGGACTCGGCGGGCTCCGAGCGCAGCGGCTCGCCGTCGAGGGTGACCAGGCCGGTGCGCTGGTCCACGTCGACGGCCCCGGTACGGGAGTTGAGGCGCAGGTCGGCCGGGCCGATGCCGCGCGTGCCGCGCACGGCGACCCGGCGGCGGCGGGTCGGAAGCCAGTCGTGCCCCTGGTCGAGGGCGGCCCGGGCGACGAACGCCACCGAGAGGTCGGCCGGTGTCGCCCCGTGGGCGCCGAACTGCGGGCCCAGCACGAGGGGTTCGCAGGTGTCGGTCGCCGCGTTCGGGTCGCCGGTCACGCCGTAGGCCGGGAAGCCGGCCTTCAGCACCAGCTGCGGTTTGGCGCCGAAGAACTCCGGCCGCCACAGGACGATGTCGGCGAGCTTGCCGGTCTCGATCGACCCGACCTCGTGCGAAAGTCCGTGCGCGATGGCCGGGTTGATGGTCAGCTTGGCGATGTAGCGCAGGACGCGTGCGTTGTCGTGCGCGTCGGGGGCGCCGAGCTCGGCCTTCATCTTCCCGGCCATCGCGAACGTACGGCGGACCGTCTCGCCCGCGCGGCCCATGCCCTGCGCGTCCGACGAGGTGATGCCGATCGCGCCCAGGTCGTGCAGGACGTCCTCGGCGCCCATGGTGCCGGCGCGGATGCGGTCCCGGGCCATGGCGGCGTCGCCGGGCAGGTCGGTCTTGAGGTCGTGGACGGAGACGATCATGCCGTAGTGCTCGGCGACGGCGTCCCGGCCGAAGGGCAGGGTCGGGTTGGTGGAGGAGCCGATGACGTTCGGCACGCCCGCCATCTTCAGGACGTTGGGGACATGCCCGCCGCCGCAGCCCTCGATGTGGAAGGCGTGGATGGTCCGGCCCTCCAGCACGCGCAGGGTGTCCTCCACGGAGAGGCACTCGTTCAAGCCGTCGCTGTGCAGGGCCACTTGGACGTCGTGCTCCTCGGCGACGCGCAGGGCGGTGTCCAGGGCGCGGGTGTGGGCGCCCATGTCCTCGTGCACCTTGAAGCCGCAGGCGCCGCCCTCGGCGAGGGCCTCGACCAGGGGCGCGGCGGAGGACGACGAACCCCGGCCCAGGAAGCCGATGTTGACCGGCCAGGCGTCGAACGCGCCGAACGCGTGCCGCAGCGCCCAGGGCGAGTTGACGCCGACGCCCCACACGGGCCCGAACTCCTGCCCGATGATGGTGGTCACGCCGGATGCCAGCGAGGCCTCCATGACGCGCGGCGACAGCAGATGGACGTGGGTGTCGACGGCCCCGGCGGTGGCGATGAGCCCCTCCCCGGACACGATCGACGTTCCCGTCCCGACGACGACGTCGACCCCGTCGAGGGTGTCCGGGTTCCCGGCCCGCCCGATCGAGCAGATCCGGCCCTCGCGGATGCCGATGGACACCTTCCGGATGCCCTGCACGGCGTCGATCACCACGACGTTGCTGATCACGACGTCGCAGGTGTCCCGGACGGCGGCGGCCTTGAGGTGCAGCCCGTCGCGGGCGGTCTTGCCGAACCCGGCGAGGAACTCGTCGCCGTAGCGCTGGGAGTCGGACTCGACGCGGACGGTCAGCCCGGAGTCGCCGAGGCGGATACGGTCGCCGGCGCGGGGGCCGTGGGTGGCGGCGTACTCGTACGTGGTGAGGCGGCGGGCCTCGGCGGGGTGGCCTCCTGGGCGGCTCATCGCTCGACCTCCTGGTCAGGTGTGTCCGCCGCGCCGAGGTAGCCGCAGGCGGCGGCGCGGCGCAGCGCCTCCTCGCGGGCGCCCGGCGCGTCCAGGGGCCCGTCGACGAGTCCGGCGAACCCGATCGCGATCCGCTCGCCCCCGATGGGCACGAGCCACACCTCGACGCTCTCCCCCGGCCCGAACCGCACGGAGGACCCCGCGGGCACGGCGAGCCGCATCCCGTAGGCCCTCTCCCGTGCGAAGTCGAGGCGCGGGTTGGCCTCGAAGAAGTGGAAGTGGGAGGTGACGGAGACGGGCACGGTCGCGGTGTTGGTGACGGTCAGCCGCTCGACCGGCTCCGGCTCGGCGTGTTCCGGCCCGGGCAGCAGGGCGCCCGGGGCGTCCGGCCCCGATCCGCCGCCGAGGGGGTCGGAGACGACCGCGAGCCGCGAGCCGTCGTCGAAGACCGCCTCGACGTGCACCTCGGTGACGACGTCGGCGACCCCGGGCAGCACGTCGCCGGGACCGAGGACGGACCGGGCGGCCTCGACGGCCTCCGCGAGCCGCCTGCCGTCCCGGGCGGCCTCGCACACCGTGTCGGCGATGAGCGCGGTCGCCTCGGGGACGTTGAGCCGCAGTCCCCTGGCCCTGCGGGCGCGGGCGAGCTCGGCGGCGCCGAAGAGCAGCAGCCGGTCGCGTTCGGTCGGGGTCAGCCGCATGTCACTCCCTCCGTTTAGAACGTCACTCTAAACATAAATTCCCCTTGCCCGAAAGGTTGACGGCGGACCACCGCGCCTATCACATTGAACGTCGCTCTAACCGAGGGAGACAAGCATGCCGATCGAACAGCGCGGAGTCGACACCATCCCCGAGGAGGAGCGGACCAGCGGGCCGCGCGACCTCGTCTCGATCCTGCTCGGCTCCAACCTCTGCCTGGGCGTGATCGTCTTCGGCTGGCTGCCGCCGTCCTTCGGCCTGGACTGGTGGTCGTCGGTCAGCGCGGTCGTGGCGGGCACGGTGGTGGGCGTGGTCTTCACGGCTCCCCTGGCGCTGGTCTCGCTGCGCACCGGCACCAACCTGTCGACCTCCTCCGGCGCCCAGTTCGGCGTCCGGGGCCGCCTGGTCGGCTCGGTGGTCGGCCTGCTCCTGGCCCTCGGCTACACCGCGCTGACCGTGTGGATCGGCGGTGACGTGATGGTGGGCGTGCTGGGCCGGCTGGCCGGTCTGCCGCAGCGCGACCTGTCGTACGGGATCGTCTACGGGCTGCTCGCGGCGGCCACGGTGGCGGGCGCGATCTACGGCTACCGGGTGCTGCTCGCCATGTCCCGGGCCCTGGCGTTCGGCATGACGGCACTGCTGGCGCTCGGTGTGATCGCCTACGCCCCCGACTTCACGACCGGCGCGCTGCCGGAGGCCGGCGGCTATCTGCTGGGCGGGTTCTGGCCGACCTGGCTGCTCGCGGCCGTGGCGGCCGGGCTGTCCGGCCCGATCGCCTTCATCACCCTGCTCGGCGACTACACCCGCTACATCTCCCCGGCCCGCCACTCCTCCCGCCGGGTGCTGCACGCGACCTGGCTGGGACTGATGCTGGGCCTGCTGGTGCCGCAGCTGTTCGGCACGTTCACGGCGTACGCGGCCGGGGCGGCCCTCGACTACGCGGGTCCGCTCGTCGCCGCCGCGCCCGGCTGGTACCTCGTCCCGCTGCTGCTCGCGGCCTCGGCGGGCTCGGTCGGCAACGCGGGTCTGATGCTGTACTCGATGGGCCTCGACCTGGACGCGATCCTGCCGCGCGCGTCACGGGCCCGGGCGACGTACGTGGTCGCCGTGGTGGCCACGGCCGCGGTCTTCGCCGGGCACTGGTTCTCGACGGCCCAGGACGCGATGACGTCCTTCGTGCTCCTCCTGACCGCGATCGGCACACCCTGGGCGGTCATCACCCTGATCGGCTTCGCCCGCTGCCGCGGGGTGTACGACGCGGATGCCCTCCAGGTCTTCAACCGCCGCGCGCGGGGCGGCGTCTACTGGTACCGCGCCGGCTGGAACGTCCCGGCGACCCTCTCCTGGGCGGCCGGCGCGACCGTCGGCGTCCTGGCGGTGTCCCTGCCGTCGTACGAGGGCCCGCTGCTGGCGCTCACCGGCGGGGTGGACGTGAGCTTCCTGCTGTCGGGGCTGGTGGGCGGGGCGGCGTATGGGCTGTCGGCTCCGGGCACGGTTTCAGCGAAGCGCGGAGCCGATGAGGCAAGTCGTACGTCCAGCCCAACCGCTTCGGGTGGCGGGTGGGCATAGGCCGGGGGTCCGGGGGCGGAGCCCCCGGTGGCCAGGGGGAATCAGCCCAGCTGGTGCATCCAGCCGTGCGGGTCCGCAGCCGTACCCCGCTGAATATCCAGCAGCGCCTGCCGCAGCCGCAGCGTGACCTCGCCCGGCTCACCCCCACTCTGCTTCCACTCCGCCCCGGCCCGCTTGACCGTCCCGACCGGCGTGATCACCGCGGCCGTACCGCAGGCGAACACCTCGGTGAGCGACCCGTTCTCCGAGTCCCGCTGCCACTGGTCGACCGAGATCCGGCCCTCCTCGGCCTCGTAGCCGAGGTCACGCGCGACGGTGAGCAGGGAGTCGCGCGTGACGCCCTCCAGGATCGAGCCGGTGAGGGACGGGGTGACGATCTTGTCGCCGTACACGAAGTACAGGTTCATGCCGCCGAGCTCCTCGACCCACTGGTGCTCCACGGCGTCGAGGTAGCAGACCTGGTCGCAGCCCTTGGTCGCGGCCTCGGCCTGCGCGAGGAGGGACGCCGCGTAGTTGCCGCCCGTCTTGGCGTCGCCCATGCCGCCGGGGACGGCGCGGACGCGGTCCTCGGAGACCCAGATGGAGACCGGCTTCACACCGCCCGGGAAGTACGCGCCGGCCGGGGAGGCGATCACCAGGAACAGGTACTCGTTGGCCGGCTTCACACCCAGCCCGACCTCGGTCGCGATCATGAACGGGCGCAGGTAGAGGGACTCCTCACCGCCGTGCGCCGGGACCCATGCCTTGTCCTGCCTCACCAGGGCGTCGCACGCCTCGATGAACGTCTCGACCGGCAGCTCGGGCATCGCCAGCCGCCGCGCGGACCGCTGGAAGCGCTCGGCGTTCTTCTCCGGGCGGAACGTGGCGACCGAGCCGTCGGGGCGGCGGTAGGCCTTCAGCCCCTCGAAGATCTCCTGCGCGTAGTGCAGGACCGTGGTGGCGGGGTCGAGGGAGATCGGCGCGTACGGCACGAGCTGGCCGTCGTGCCAGCCGCGGCCCTCCGTCCACTTGATCGTCACCATGTGGTCGGTGAAGTGGCGGCCGAACCCGGGGTTGGCCAGGATTGCCTCCCGTTCCGCGGCGGAGAGCGGGTTGGCGGACGGCTTGAGCTCGATCGTGGGCGTCGTCATGCGTTGAAGTCCTTCACCGGTTGTAGTGACGGGCCGCGCTCGGTACAGCTCTGATGGTGACCAGTGCTAGGACGTCCGAGCATTCCCTCGCCGCGCGGCCTCGCGTTCGATTATCGCCCGGGGGCGACGGAGGACGGAACGGGGTGAATGCGGCCCGGTGGTCGATGGTGACACCCGGCGGGGACATGCGGAAGCCGCCGGGTGCGGATGCGACCCGGCGGCTTGCGGAAAAGCAGCGGCGGGTCAGCCGGCTACGCGTACGGCGAGCGCGTCGCCGATCTCCGAGGTGGAGCGGGCGGGCTTGCCGGTGCGCTCCGACAGGTCGGCGGCGACCGCCTCGTCGATCCGGGCGGCCTCGGCCTCGTAGCCGAGGTGGCGCAGCAGCAGGGCGACGGACAGCACCGTGGCGGTCGGGTCGGCCTTGCCCTGGCCGGCGATGTCCGGGGCCGAGCCGTGCACGGGCTCGAACATCGAGGGGAACTCGCCGGACGGGTTGATGTTCCCGCTGGCGGCGACGCCGATGCCGCCGGCGACGGCCGCGGCGAGGTCGGTGACGATGTCGCCGAAGAGGTTGTCGGTGACGATCACGTCGAAGCGCTCGGGCTGCGTGACGAGGTAGATCGTCGCCGCGTCCACGTGCATGTACTCGGTGGTGACCTCGGGGAACTCCTCGGCCACCTTGTTGAAGATGTTCGTCCACAGGTGACCCGCGAAGGTCAGCACGTTGTTCTTGTGGATCAGCGCCAGCTTCTTGCGCGGGCGGGCCTGGGCACGGGCGAAGGCGTCGCGGACCACGCGCTCGACACCGAAGGCCGTGTTCACGGAGACCTCGGTGGCGACCTCGTGCTCGGTGCCCTTGCGGATCGTGCCGCCGTTGCCGGTGTACGGGCCCTCGGTGCCCTCGCGGACCACGACGAAGTCGATCTGCGGCTCGCCCGCGAGCGGGGTGGCGACACCCGGGAGCAGCTTCGAGGGGCGCAGGTTGACGTGGTGGTCGAAGGCGAAGCGGAGCTTGAGCAGGAAGCCGCGCTCCAGGACGCCGGAGGGCACGCTCGGGTCGCCGATCGCGCCGAGCAGGATGGCGTCGTGCTTCTTCAGGGCGTCGAGGTCGGCGTCGGTGAGGGTCTCACCGGTGGCGTGGTAACGCTTGGCGCCGAAGTCGTACTCCTTGGTCTCCAGCTTCACATCCTGCGGAAGGACGGCGGAGAGGACCTTGAGACCTTCGGCCACGACCTCCTGGCCGATGCCGTCACCGGGAATCACTGCGAGATTGATGCTGCGAGACATGCGGGCACCCTACTCCTCGTCCCATGGAATGACACGGGCTGTCCGTGATGCGGACAGGTGATCCGGGTACCCGGCCCGGGCCGCACGCGCCCGTCGGCTTCCGTTCACCCGTATGTGGTGCGGCTGTTGGGCTCCGCTGGGAAGTTCACTGGACATGGAGATCCCCCACTTCGGCATCCCGCCCGAGCTCGCGCGCCGGATGAGCATGGCGGAACAGCACGAGTACCTGCGGACCCGGCTGTCGCGGCGGCGCACGCTGGTGACGGCGGGCGCGGTGGCGGGCGGGCTGCTGACCGGCTGTTCCGGCTCGGGGCCGGGCAGCACGGCGAGCGGGAGCCCGTCGCCGAGCACGTCGAAGGCCCCCGGCTCCTACGTCACCCCCTTCGGCCGTCATCTCGCCTTCGGCGCCGACCCCAGGACGCAGATGCGGATCTCCTGGCAGGTGCCGCTCGCGGTGCGCAAGCCGTACGTCCGCGTCGGCCTGCGCCCCGACGACCTGGGCCGCAGGATCGAAGCCGAGCTGCGCGACCTGCACACCCCGGAGCTGAAGGGCGTCCGCCCGGCGGTCGACCAGTACTACCTGCACGCGGCGCTGGACGGCCTGCGCCCGGACACGACGTACTACTACGGCGTCGGCCACGAGGGCTTCGACCCGGCGTCCCCGCGGCACCGGTCGGCCCTCACCTCCTTCCGCACGGCACCCGCGAGCCCGCCCGGGCGGTTCGTGTTCACCGCGTTCGGCGACCAGGGCGTGGGCGAGGAGGCCGCCCTCAACGACCGGACGCTGCTGCGCCGGAACCCGGCCTTCCATCTACACGCGGGCGACATCTGCTACGCCGACCCGACCGGCAAGGGCAAGGAGTCGGACGTCTTCGACGCGAGCCAGTGGGACCGGTTCCTCAAGCAGACCGAGCCGGTGGCCAGGTCGGTGCCGTGGATGGTGACGACCGGCAACCACGACATGGAGGCCTGGTACTCCCCGGAGGGCTACGGCGGCCAACTCGCCCGTTTCTCCCTGCCGGAGAGCGGTTTCGACGCGCGCACGGCACCGGGCGTGTACGCGTTCACGTACGGCAACGTCGGCGTCGTCGCGCTGGACGCGAACGACGTCTCGTACGAGATCCCCGCCAACTTCGGCTACACGGAGGGCCGGCAGACGAGGTGGCTGGACGAGAAGCTCGGCGAGTTGAGGTCCTCGAAGGACGTCAACTTCATCGTCGTCTTCTTCCACCACTGCGCGTACTCGACGTCCACGCACGCCTCCGACGGCGGGGTGCGCGCCGAGTGGCTGCCGCTGTTCGCCCGGCACCAGGTGGACCTGGTGATCAACGGGCACAACCACGTCTACGAGCGGACCGACGCCATCCGCGACGGTGAGGTGGGCAGGCCGGTGCCGGTCGGCGGGACGACGGATCCGCGGCGGGACGGGATCGTGTACGTCACCGCGGGCGGCGGCGGCAAGGAACTGTACGGCTTCCCGGACGGCGTGAAGGAGAGCTACGAGGGGAACACCGCCGACCGGGAGTCGGTCGCGACGTTCCGGTGGACCAAGTCCCGGGACACCAGGGCGGAGTCGGTCGAGTGGTCGCGGGTGCGCTACCGCGGTTTCTCGTTCCTCTCGGTGGAGGCGGTGAGCGGCGCGGCGCCGAGGCTGGAGGTGTCGGCGCTGACGTCGGGCGGTGAGCGGATCGACCATTTCGAGGTGCGGCGCGGGGCGTGAGGCCCCGCACCGCGCCTCGATCGGGTGCGGCTCCCGGTCCTGGTGCGGCTCAGTGGCCGGTGGATCCGCCGTTGTCTCTGCGGTCGAGGGCGCGCTGGAGCGCGGCGGCGGCGTTCTTGCGCTCGGACTCGCTCGTCCGGGAGACGTGACGGACTCGGCGGCGGACGGTCGTCTCGGCCATGGGAAATCGACTCCTTCGCTACAGCACGGAGTGCGGAAAAAGGGGCTTTGAGACGCCGGATGGGGCGGGGAGCGGTGCCGCAGGGATTGCCTGCGCGGGGCCCGGCTCACGACCGCCATTCGCTTGGTCGAGCGAGACGTTCGGCTCCTACAAAACTAAGGGAGTCCGGAGCGTCTGTCTCCACAATTACTCGGACTTCCTACTATCTGAGACAGTGGACTGGGTCACACCCCGCTGACCTGCGGTGATTCCTAGAGCACATCGCCGTCGCGCCAGTCGAAGACCAGCTCGCCCGCGGGATCGAGGGAGCCTGCGAGAGCGGCGCGGACGTACGTGCTGCCCTCCTCCTCCGGCAGGCGGACGATGCCGTCGTCCGGGCTGAGGGCGTGCACCGCGCCGCGCCACAGGTGCCAGCCGCGTGCGGTGTAGAGGCGGGCGCCGGCGTCGCTGGCGGAGAGGGCGCCGAGGTCGTAGGCGCGGTCGACGACGCGTTCCAGCTCGGCCATGACCCGCCCGCCGAGGCCGGTGCGGCGGGCGTCGGCGCGGACGGCGACGTTCTCGACGTACCCGGTGCGCAGCCACCGGCCGCGGTGCCGCACCCGGCGCATCACGACCGCCCCGTGCGCGGCGAGCCCGGAGTCGTCGAGGACGAGGGCGTGCAGGCCGCCGAGGCCGTGGTCCCAGTCCTCGTCGCCGAAGTCGCCGTCGAAGGCGGCCTCCACCAGGGCCCGTACGGCGTCGAGTTCGGCGGGGTCGAGGTCGGCGGTGTGGGCGGTGCGGACGCGGAGGGTCATCGGCCCAGTATGCGAACGGGCCGGGTGGCTCTCGACCCGATATGCGAGCACGATGGAAGGGTCCGGCTCCGGGAGGGAGACCCGATGACCACGGCAGAGCCGCGCGCGCAGATGATCACCCAGCACCGCTTCGGCGGCCCGGACGTCCTGGAGATCGAGGAACGCCCCCGGCCCGAGCCCGGCCCCGGCGAGGTGCTGCTGCGGGTGCACGCGGCCGGGGTCAACCCGGCGGACCTGCTGGCCCGTTCCGGGGCCGCGCCGCTCTTCGGGGAGCCGCCGTTCACGCTCGGGCAGGACGTGTCGGGGGAGATCGAGGAGGTGGGCGCCGACGTCACCCGGTTCCGGCCCGGCGACGAGGTGTTCGGCCGGATCGACGGCGGCGGCCACGCCACGCACGTCACCGCGCCGGCCGGCCACTTCGCCGCGAAACCGGCCGGTCTCGACCACGCCCACGCGGCCGCCGCCCCGACGGCGACGCTCACCGCCTGGCACGCCCTGATCGACATCGCCCGGGTCGGCCCGGGCAGCCGCGTGCTGGTCCCCGCGGCGGCCGGCGGGGCCGGACACGTGGCGGTGCAGCTGGCCAAGGCGGAGGGCGCCCACGTCGTCGGCGTCGCGCGCCCCGAGGACCACGGCTTCCTGCGCGACCTGGGCGCCGACGAACTCGTCGACGACACGGCCGGCGACCTCGCGGAGTCCGTCCACGGCATCGACGCCGCCCTCGACCTGGTCGGCGGCGACCACGCCCTGCCCACCCTCGACACCCTGCGCCCGGACGGCATCCTGCTCTGCACCGTCCCCGAGGACCTGGGCCTCGCCCCCGAGGACGCGGAGGCCCGCGGACTGCGCTTCGCCCTCGTCCCGACCGGCCCGTCGGGCGACCTCCTGGCGCGGACCGCCCCGCTGCTCGCCGACCGCCGCGTCCGCGTCCACGTGACGACCACCCTGCCGCTGGCGGAGGCCGCCAAGGCCCACGAACTGGGCGAGGAGGGCCGTGCGCGGGGCGGGATCGTGCTGGTACCGCATCCCTGAGCCGGTACGCCGACGGGCCAGGTCGTACGACCTGGCCCGTCGGTTCGCCCAAGGGCTCAGCCCATGTGCGGGTAGGTGTAGTCGGTCGGCGGGACCAGCGTCTCCTTGATGGCGCGGGTCAGGGTCCAGCGCATCAGGTTCTGCGGCGCGCCGGCCTTGTCGTTGGTGCCGGAGGCCCGGCCGCCGCCGAAGGGCTGCTGGCCGACGACGGCGCCGGTCGACTTGTCGTTGATGTAGAAGTTGCCGGCCGCGTAGCGGAGCCTGTCGGCCGTGTAGGCCGCCGCCGCGCGGTCGTTGGCGATGACCGAGCCGGTGAGGGCGTAGTCGGAGACGGACTCCATCTGGGTCAGCATCTCGTCGTACTTCTCGTCCTCGTAGACGTGCACGGCGATGATCGGGCCGAAGTACTCGGTGCGGAAGACCTCGTTCTCCGGGTCGGTGCACTCGATGACGGTCGGGCGGACGAACCAGCCCTCGGAGTCGTCGTAGGTGCCGCCCGCGACGATCGTGCAGGCCGGGTCCTCCTTGGCGCGGTCGATGGCGGCCTTGTTCTTGGCGAAGGCACGCTCGTCGATGACGGCGCCGATGAAGTTCGACAGGTCGGTGACGTCACCCATCTTGATGCCGTCGACCTCGGCCGCCCACTCCTCCTTGAAGCCGGCGTTCCAGATCGAGGCGGGGATGTACGCCCGGGAGGTGGCGCTGCACTTCTGGCCCTGGTACTCGAAGGCACCCCGGGTCAGCGCCGTCTTCAGGATGGCCGGGTCGGCCGACGGGTGGGCGACGAGGAAGTCCTTGCCGCCGGTCTCGCCGACCAGGCGCGGGTAGGTGCGGTACTTCTCGATGTTGTTGCCGACCGTCTTCCACAGGTACTGGAAGGTCTTGGTCGAGCCGGTGAAGTGGATGCCGGCGAGGTCCCGGTGCTCCAGGGCGACCTTGGAGACCTCGATGCCGTCGCCGGTGACGAGGTTGATGACGCCCTTGGGCAGACCGGCCTCCTCCAGCAGCTGCATCAGCAGCACGGCGGCGTGGGTCTGCGTCGGGGACGGCTTCCAGACGACGACGTTGCCCATCAGGGCCGGGGCCGTCGGCAGGTTGCCCGCGATCGCGGTGAAGTTGAACGGCGTGATCGCGTAGACGAAGCCCTCCAGCGGGCGGTGGTCCAGACGGTTCCACACGCCGGGGGCGTTCGCCGGGGGCTGCTCGGCGAGGAGCTTGCGGGCGTAGGAGACGTTGAAGCGCCAGAAGTCGATCAGCTCGCAGGGCGTGTCGATCTCGGCCTGCTGGGCGGTCTTGGACTGGCCGAGCATGGTGGAGGCCGCGAGGGTCTCGCGCCAGGGGCCGGCGAGCAGCTCGGCGGCGCGCAGGATGATCGCCGCGCGGTCGTCGAACTTCATGGCACGCCAGGCGGGCGCGGCGGCCAGGGCCGCGTCGATGGCGTCCTGGGCGTCCTGCTGCGTGGCGTTGCGGTAGGTGCCGAGCACGGCCTGGTGGTTGTGCGGCTGGACGACCTGGAAGGCCTCACCGCCGCCCATCCGCTTCTCGCCGCCGATGGTGCAGGGCAGGTCGACGGGGTTGTCGGCCAGCTCCTTCAGCCTGGCCTCCAGCCGGGCCCGCTCCGGCGAGCCGGGGGCGTAGCCGTGCACCGGCTCGTTGACGGGGGTGGGGACCTGGGTCACAGCGTCCATGGTTTCCGTAACTCCTTACTGAGCGGTGTGTCGGTCTCAGCCCTTGAAGGCTGTCAGCCCTTGGTGATCATGCTGCGCGCGAAGAAGCGCAGGTTCGCCGGCTTCTCCGCCAGCCTCCGCATGAAGTAGCCGTACCAGTCCGTGCCGTACGCGGTGTACACGCGCATCCGGTGCCCCTCGGCGGCCAGCCGCAGGTGCTCCTCGGTGCGGATGCCGTAGAGCATCTGGAACTCGTACTCGTCGAGCTTTCGCCCGGCGCGGTGGGCGAGTTCCTGGCCGATGGCGATCAGGCGCGGGTCGTGGGACCCGATCATCGGGTACCCCTCCCCCTCCATCAACGTCCGGAGAATACGAACGTATGCCCGATCGATCTCGTGTTTGTCCTGGTACGCCACCGAGGCGGGCTCCTTGTACGCGCCCTTGACCAGGCGCACCCGGCTGCCGTTCGCGGCGAGGCGGCGGGCGTCGGCCTCGGTGCGGAAGAGGTACGCCTGGATGACGCAGCCGGTCTGCGGGAAGTCCTTCCGCAGCTCCTCGTGGATGGCGAACATCGAGTCCAGGGTGGTGTGGTCCTCCGCGTCCAGGGTGACGGTGGTGCCGATCTCGGCGGCGGCCTCGACGACCGGGCGGACGTTCTTCAGGGCCAGCTCGTGACCGTCCTCCAGCGCCTGCCCGAACATCGACAGCTTCACGGACATCTCGGCGCGGGTGCCGAGCTCCAGCGGCTTGAGCCGGTCGACCAGCTCCAGGTAGGCGTCGCGGGCGGCGGCGGCCTGCGCGGGGTTGGTGATGTCCTCGCCGACGACGTCCATCGTCAGCTCCAGGCCCTGGTCGGTGAGGTCCCGGACGACCGGGACGATGTCGTCGACGTCCTCGCCCGGGATGAAGCGGTCGACGACCTGCTTGGTCACCGGGGCGGCCGAGATCAGGCGTCGCATCCGGTCGCTGCGTGACGCGGCGAGAATCACGGGACCCAGCACGGGGCACCTCCAGAGCACAAGCAACGTGACGGCCGGACCCCTCGCGGGTGAGGCGTCGGGTACGGCACGGAGAACCACCGTGAAACCTAAGGATCCCTCCGATCGTCGGCCATCGACAGCTGTCACGCATCCGTGCCGCAGATCTCAGACAGATGTATGAAGGCCGCCTTTGGAGTGCGGGACAATGCCCGCATGACGTCGGAACACAGGGGCGACTACGAGGAGCTGGTCGACGAGATCTCGGAGCTGCTCGGCGCGCCCGCGACGCTGGAGAACCGGGACTTCGAGCTGATCGCCTTCGGGGCGTACGACAGCGAGGGCGACCTCGATCCGTCGGCCCTGGACCCGGTGCGCACCCGCTCGATCCTCACCCGCCGCTCGACGGCGGCCGTCCGGGCCTGGTTCGAGGGCTTCGGCATCACGCGCGCGACGGGCCCGGTCCGTATCCCTCCGACTCCGGAGGCCGGCGTCTACCGGGGCCGGATCTGCCTGCCCGTCCGTCACCGGGGCGTGGTCCACGGCTATGTGTGGCTGCTGGACGACGACCCCGGTCCGAGCGAACGGCAGCTGTCCGCCGCCATGGGGGTCACGGCCCGGATCGGCGCCCTGCTCGCCGACGAGGCCCAGCACGGCGCCGACCTCAGCCGCGAGCTGCGGGCGGTGCTCACCGCCGAGCGCGGCTGGCAGCGCGACATGGCCATCGCGGAACTCCGCACCGCCCTCGGCCCGCGCGCCGACGTCCCGCACACGGTGGTGTGCGTCGCCCCCTGGCCCTCGGCCGACCCCGACGACGCCCCGTCGGTCCGCGCGATGCCGGGCGCGACCGCGCTGTGCACCCTGCCGTGGGGGGCGACGGCCCAGTGCGTCGCCGTGCTGATCCGGCTCCGCTCCACGGACGTACCGACGCCGGCCATGACGGCGGCGGGGCGGCTGCTGGAACGGGCGCGCGGCGGAGCCGGCCCGGGCGTCCCACCAGGGGGGCGGACGGGTACGGCCCCGCGCGGAGCGGGCGAGGCCGCCGCCGGTGTTGCCACCCCCCGCTCGGGCCTCGCCGAGCTGGGAACGGCCTGGTGGGAGGCGTCGGCGGCGGCGCGGGCCGCGCTGGCGGAGCCCCGGCTGGGGCCCGTGGCCGAGTGGGCGTCGATCGGGCCGTTCCGGCTGCTCACCGCCCTGCCGCCGGAGGTGGCCCGCGACCCCGTCGTGCACACCCTGCTCTTCCCCGTCCACCAGGAGTTCGCCCGGACCGCCGAGGTCTACCTCGACTGCGCCGGCCAGGCCGCCCGGGCCGCCGCCGAGCTGGGCATCCACCGCCAGACCCTCTACTACCGCCTCTCCCGGATCGAGAAGCTCACGGGCCTGGACCTGGACGACGGGGAGGACCGGCTGCTCCTCCACATGACGCTGAAGGGGGCGCGGCTCACCCACGGCGAGGCCGGCGGGCCGTCCGGGTGAGACCTGTCGCCCGAACGGGCGGTTTGCGGGACGGGCCCACACCCTCCGGCGCCGCGCGTGGTCACGGTTCTCCCGGTGTGCCATCGGCTGGGAGGAGTGCACGTGCGGAACCGACGCGCCTGGTCTGCGACGCGAACGGTGGTGGCGGGGCTGGCCTGCGGGGTGCTCGCGCTCGGACTGCCGGGCGCCCCCGCGAGTGCCGGTCCCGGCCCTGCCGCCCGAGCGGCGTCCGGGCCCGAGTACACCGGCCAGGGCGAACGGAGCCCCTCGGCCGTCATCGAGTGGATGCGCACGGCGGATGCCACCATCGAGGCCGAGGCCCGCCCGACCCCGGGCGAGCTTTTCATCTGGCAGGCCTACGTCTCCACCGCCGTCTACAACGCCGTCGTCGGCGTCGAGGGCCGCTTCACCCCGTACAAGTGGGACGAGCGGGCGCCTGGTACGGCCTCGTCCGCGGCGGCCGCCGCCGCGGCGGCGCACCAGGTGCTGCGCCATCACTTCCCCGGGGCCGCGCCCCGGCTGGACGCCGCCCTTACCGGCACCCTCGCGACGATCCCCGACGGCGAGGCCGAGGACCAGGGCGTCGCGTTCGGGAAGCTCGCCGCCCACCACATCATCGACCTCCGCCGCGACGACGGCCGCGGCGCGTCGGTGCCCTTCCCCGTCCACCCGCGCCCCGGCGTCTGGCGGCCCACCCCGCCCGGACACGAGCCCTTCACCAGTGCCTGGATCGGCAGGGTCCGGCCGCTGCTGATGGACTCCCCGCACCAGTTCCGCCCCGGCCCGCCGCCGGCGCTCCGCTCCGCCCGGTACGCGAAGGACCTCGCCGAACTGGCCCACTACGGAGGCCGGACCGGCTCGCTCCGGTCCCCCGAACAGACGGAAACGGCACGGTACTTCGTGGCCCTGGACCTGCAAGGGGCCCTGGCCGACCACGCCGGCCGGCACGGCTTCGACATCGCGGAGACGGCACGCCTGTACGCGGCGGCCAACACGGCCCAGGCGGACGCGGTCATCGCCGCCTGGGACGCCAAACTCCACTACGGCACCTGGCGGCCCGTGACCGCCATCCGGGAGGCGGACACCGACGGCAACCCGGCGACCCGGGCGGACCGGCACTGGGAACCGCTGCTCGTCACCCCGGCGCACCCCGACTACCTCAGCGGCCACGCCACCATGGGCGGCGCGCTGATGCGCATGCTGACCGGGGTCCTCGGCACCTCCCGCGTCGACCTGCGCATCCGGTCGATCACCACCGGCGCGACCCGCCACTACCGCGATGCGCACGAGTACGAACGGGACGTCGTCGACGCCCGGGTCTGGGGCGGGATCCACACCCGGACGGCCGACGAGGTGGGCAGCGACACCGGTCGGCGGCTCGCGGCCTGGGCGCTGCGGACGTACTTCCGTCCTCTCCCCTGACGAAGGCACGTCGGGGGCGCCTCACGAGACCCCTCTTCTGAAAACGATTGTCATCATGTTACGGTCATGGCGAGTTCAACCATTTACCAGGCCTTGACCGAGGTGTCCCGTGCGCGTCCCCGCTCGTCTCGTCCCCCTCACCGCCCTCACCGCGGTCTCCGCCCTGCTCACCGGCTGCTTCAGCGGCTCGGAGCCGGCCGCGGACGACTCCGGGCCGGGAGGCAAACGCATACGCGTCGCCATGCTCCAGCCGCCCCGCTCCGGCCTCTCCCCGCTCTCCGACGACGCGTTCAAGCTGTCGCGCTGGTCGACCGCCGAGACCCTGGTCAAGCTGGACAAGGAGGGCGACGCCCAGCCAGCGCTCGCCACCGAGTGGAAGCAGTCCGGGAAGAGCTGGACCTTCACCCTCCGCGACGGCGTCACCTTCCACGACGGTACGAAGCTCACCCCCGAGGCCGTCGTCGCCTCCCTCACCAAGGCCGCCACCGCCTCTCCCAAGCCCCGCATCCTCGACGGCGTGGAGCTGACCGCGAAGGCCGAGGGCGACCAGGTCACCGTCACCACCGCCACCGTGGACCCCCTGGTCCCGCAGCGCCTGAGCTCCCCGCAGCTGTCGATCCTGGCGGCCAGGGCGTACAAGGGGAAGACGGTCGACCCCGTCGGCGCGGGCACCGGCCCGTTCGAGCTGACGAAGGTGAACGGCACCTCCTCCGCCACCCTCGACCGCTACGACGACTACTGGGGCGAGAAGGCCAAGGCCCCCGGTATCGACGTGAAGTTCGTGCCCGACGGCACCGCCCGCGCGGCGGCGCTCCGCAGCGGCGAGGCCGACATCGCCGAGGCGATCCCCGTCTCCCAGGCCGCCGTCCTCGACCAGGACCTCATCACCGAGGTCCCGATGCCGCGCACCAACACCCTCTACCTCAACACCGCGAAGGGCGCCTTCAAGAACCCCGCGCTGCGGGCGGCGGCCCGCGAGGCCATCGACGCCAAGGCCATCGTGGAGGGCGTCTACGAAGGCCGCGCCGATGTCGCCGAGGGCCTGCTCGGCCCCGCGCTACCCTGGGCCGCCGAGCTGCGCACGCCCGTGAAGCACGCCACGGCCGGCAAGGCGAACGGCCAGACCATCACCATCGGCACGTACACCGACCGCTCCGAGATGCCCGAGGTCGCCGCCGCGCTGCAACAGCAGCTCCAGAAGGCCGGGTTCAAGGTCAAGCTGGACGTGCGCGAGTACACGAACATCGAGTCCGACGCGCTCGCGGGCCGCTTCGACGCGTTCGTCCTCTCCCGCGCCACCGTCCTCGACTCCGGCGACCCGGCCGCGTACCTCTACAGCGACTTCGCCTCCGACGGCAGCTTCAACCTCTCCCGCTTCGCGGACCCGGAGGCCGACAAGGCCCTCAGGAAGGCCGCCGACACGCCGGTCGGGGATGCCCGCCGCAAGGCGATCGTCCAGGCCGAGGCCGCCGTGCTCGCCCAGGACGCGGCCGTCCCCATGCTCCATGAGCGGGTGATCCAGGGCGACGCCGCCGGTGTCGTGAACGCCGCGCACGACCCGCGCGAGCGGGAACTCGTCACCGCGGAGACCTACATCAAGTGAGGTTCGCAGCGAAGAAGGCGGCCGGGCTGACCCGCTGCGCCGGTCTGGTCGCCGTCCTGGCCGTCGTCGGGCTCCTGCCCTGGCTCTCCCACCGCGACCCGGCGCTCACCGTGCTGCGCGCCCGGTCGGCCGAGCAGGAGGCGACCGAGGAGGCGCTGTCGGCGATCCGCGCGGACCTCGGGCTGGACGCCGGTCCGCTGTCCCTGCTGGGGAGGTGGGCCGCCGACCTGCTGCGCGGCGACTTCGGCACCTCCTGGGTGTCGGGCCACGAGGTCCTGCCGTCCGTGCTCGCCGGACTCCAGGTGTCCCTGGGGCTGATGGGCGCGGCGCTCGCCGTGGCGGTGCTGCTGGCCGCCGCGCTGGTGGCGCCGGTGCTGGTGCGCGGGCGCGGCTCGGCCGGGGCGTTCGCCGCCATGCTGGCCGCCGTGCCCGAGTTCCTGCTGGCCACCGTCGTGCTGCTGGTGTTCGGGGTCTGGCTCGGGTGGCTGCCGACGTCCGGCTGGCAGAGCGCCGAATACATGGTGCTGCCCGCGCTCGCCCTCGGCGTCCCCGCGGGCGGACTGCTCGGGCGGCTGGTGGCGGACGCGCTGCCCGCCGTGCTCGACGAGCGGTGGGTGGAGCTGTGGCGCGGCGCCGGAGTGAGCCGGGCGCGGATCGCGGGGGCGGCGCTGCGGCGCGTCCTGCCGCCGCTGGTCCCGCAGTTCGGGATGGTCGCCGTCGGCCTGACCGGCGGCGCGGTGGCCGTGGAGACGGTGTTCGCGGTGCCGGGCATCGGGCGTACGGCCCTCGGCGCGGCCCGGTCGCAGGACCTGCCGCTGCTCCAGGGCGCGGTCCTCGCGCTGCTGCTGCTCGGCCTGGTCGCGGGCGCGCTCGCGGCGGGCGTACGGCGCCGGCTGCTCGGGCCCGCGCTGCGGGACGCCGGTCTGACGCTGCCGCCGGCCCGCCCGGTCCGCGCGCACCCGGCGGTACCGGTGACGCTCGCCGCCGTCCTGCTCCTCACCATCGGCTGGGGGCTGCTGCGCGACCCCTACGCCGTGGACACCACCGTCCGGCTCGCCGCGCCCTCCTGGGCGCACCCGCTGGGCACCGACGGACTCGGCCGTGACGTGCTCGCCCGCCTCGGCCACGGCGCCGCCTCGACGGTCGGCACGGCGACGGCCGTCGGCCTGCTGGGCCTGCTGATCGCTCTTCTGCTGGGCTTTCTGCCGGGGATCGCGGCGGGCGCGGCGGACATCGCCAACGCCCTGCCCCCGGTGATCGTCGGCATCCTGGTCGCGGCGGCCGTCGGACCCGGCACCGGCGGCGCGGCCCTCGCGGTCGCCCTGATCTCCTGGCCGGCCCTGTCCGCGCACGCGGCGGCGCTGGTGCAGGAGGTGCGGGCGTCGGCGTTCCTCACCGCCCAACGCGCCATCGGGGCGAGCCCGTTCTGGATCCTCACCCGGCACGTCCTGCCGTCCGTGGCCGGCCCGGTCGCCCGGCACGCCCTGCTGCGCCTGCCGGGCATCGCCCTGGCCCTGGCCTCGCTGGGCTTCCTGGGCCTGGGCGCCCAGCCGCCCGCCCCCGAGTGGGGACTGCTGCTGGAGGAGTCCCGAGCCTATGTGGAACGCGCCCCCTGGGCGGCCCTCGCCCCGGCGGTCGCGCTGGCCCTGCTGGCCGGGCTCGCGGTGTCGGGCGCGGCGCTCACACAGGGCCGCCGGGTACGGCGAGCCACCCCGGCTCCGGTCAGGAAGGAGGCCCCCGTTGGCGTCTGAGGCACTGCTCTCCGTCCGCGATCTCCGGATCGCCTTCGACGGGGTCGAGGCCGTGCGCGGCCTGTCCTTCGACGTGCGCCCGCGCGAGGCGCTGGCGATCGTCGGCGAGTCGGGAGCGGGCAAGTCCCTCACGGCCCGCGCGCTCCTCGGCATGCTGCCGCGCGGCGCGACCACGAGCGGGACGATCAGCCCGGACCTCTCCGCCCACCGCGGCCGCCGCATCTCCCTGGTCCCGCAGGACGCCCTGTCCGCCCTGTCCCCCGTGCACCCGGTCGGCGACCAGCTCGCCGCCGCCGTACGGTCGGTGGCCGGGGTCTCCCGCAAGGAGGCCCGGGCCCGGGCGGTCGCGGCCCTGGACCGCGTCGGCATCCCGGACGCGGCGCGCAGGGCGCGGGCCTACCCGCACGAGTACTCCGGCGGCATGCGGCAGCGCGCGGTGATCGCCATGGCGACGATCAACGAACCCGACATCGTCGTCGCCGACGAACCCACCACGGCGCTCGACGAGGAGCGCCGCGACCAGGTGCTGCGGCTGCTCGCCGAGCAGCGTGCGGCGGTCGACGCCGCGCTCGTGCTGGTCACGCACGACATGGACGTCGTCCAGGGCCACGCGGACCGCGTGCTGGTCATGTACGCGGGGCGCCTCACCGAACTCGGCCCGGCGGACGAGGTGCTGGCCCGTCCCCGCGCCCCCTACACTGCCGGTCTGCTCGCGTCCCTCCCGCAGCACGCGCCCCCGGGCCGCCGTCTGCCCGCCCTGCGCGGCACCCCGCCCGTCCCGGGCGCGCTCCCGCCGGGCTGCGCCTTCGCCCCGCGCTGCCCGCTCGCGGCCGAGGCCTGCCACACGGCGGAACCGGAGCCCCGGCAGGCCGCCGGACGCCTGGTCGCCTGCCACCGCTGGGAGGAACTGCCCCACCCGGCGACCGAGTTGTTCCTCAAGGAGCGGCAGCCCGTATGAGTGATCCCCTGCTCGACGTCCGCGACCTGGTCGTCCGCTACGGACAGGTCACCGCCGTGGACGGCGTCTCGTTCTCCCTGGCCGCCGGCGAGACCCTCGCCCTGAACGGCCCGTCCGGCTGCGGCAAGTCCTCCACGGCCCTCGCGGTGCTCCAGCTGCGCCGCCCGGACAGCGGCGAAGTCCGTTTCGAAGGCCGGGAGTTGACGACCCTCCCGGAACCCGAGCTGCGCCCGCTGCGGCCCCGTATGCAGCCCGTCTTCCAGGACCCGTACGGCTCGCTCAGCCCCCGCCACCGCATCCGGGACGCCATCGCCGAGCCCCTGAAGGTCCAGGGCCGCTGGGACCCGGAGAAGGGTCCGGCCCGCGTCGCCGAACTCCTCGACCGCGTCGGCCTCGACCCCGCGTACGGCGACCGCCGGCCGCACGAGCTCTCCGGCGGCCAGTGCCAGCGCGCCGGCATCGCCCGCGCCCTGGCCTCCGACCCGCGCCTGCTGGTCCTGGACGAGCCGGTGTCGTCGCTCGACCCGTCGGTGCGCGCGGGCGTGCTGAACCTGCTCGCCGACCTCCAGGACGACCTGGGCCTCGGCTACCTGTTCATCTGCCACGACCGGGCGGTCGTCCGGCACGTCGCGGACCGGGTGATCGAGATGCGCGAGGGGCGCGTCACGTCCGGGTAGCGGCGTCGATCACCTTGCGGAGCCCCTCGGCGAGCTGGCCGGCCTCGGGCGCGCTCTTGGGGTCGATGGTCCACTGCGCCATGAGGCCCATCATCAGGGTCAGATAGAAGTAGCCGAGGGTGTCCACGTCCTCCTCGGGGACGTCGTCCTCGTGCCCGCCGTGGAAGAGCGTGACGATGCCGCGCGCCCCTTCCCGCTGGGCCCGTGCGAGATGCTCGCGCACCTCCGGCAGCTGGTCGCCCATGGCCACGATCTCCATGCTGAGCCGCCACAGCGAGCCGGGCTCCCGCATGGTGCCGATGATGTTCGCCCACACCTCGGCGAACCGCTCCGGCGACCCCGGCTCCCCCCGCAGCTCGCCGCTCCCTTCGAAGGCGTCGGACATCCCCTCCACCATCTCGACGTACGCCTGCGCCAGCAACGCGTCCTTCGATCCGTAGTGGTAGCCGATCGACGCCAGGTTGGTCCCCGACTCCTTGACGATGTCGCGCGCGGTCGTACGCAGGAAGCCCTTCGCCAGCAGGCAGCGCTTGGCGCCCGCCAGCAGATCCTCACGGTGTCCCATGCCGCCTCACCCTACTCCAGCATCCAGACGAGCGTCTTAAACGACCGTACTAGACAAGCGTTTAAGACGCTCGTACAGTCCTGCCCATGACGACGACACCGCACCCTCCTTCGCTCGCCGGCCGCCGTGAATGGACGGCTCTCGGCGTGCTGATGCTCCCGCTGCTGCTGGTCTCGATGGACGTCTCGGTCCTCTACTTCGCGGTCCCCGAGATCAGCGCCGACCTGGAGCCCACCGGCACCCAGCAACTGTGGATCTTCGACATCTACGGCTTCGTCCTGGCCGGCCTGCTGATGACGATGGGCGCGGTCGGCGACCGGATCGGCCGCCGCCGGCTCCTGCTGATCGGCGCCGCCGCCTTCGGTGCCGCCTCACTGGCCGCGGCGTACGCCCACAGCGCCGAGGCCCTGATCGCGGCCCGCGCGGTGCTGGGCATCGGCGGCGCGACGCTGATGCCGTCGACGCTGGCGCTGGTCCGCACGATGTTCACCGACCCCGCGCAGCGCGCGAAGGCGATCGCCCTGTGGTCCGGTGTGATGACGGGCGGCGTCGCGCTCGGCTCGGTGATGAGCGGCCTGCTCGTCGAGTACTTCTGGTGGGGCTCGGTCTTCCTGGTCAACCTGCCCGCGATGGCGCTGCTTCTGGTCCTCGGCCCGATCCTGCTGCCCGAGTCGCGCAACCCCTCCCCCGGCCGCTTCGACCGGCTGAGCGTGCCGCTGTCGATGGCCGCGGTGCTCCCGGTGATCTACGGCCTGAAGGAGATCACGACGGACGGCTGGAACGTCCGCTACGTCGTCTCGATCACCGTCGGCCTGCTCTTCGCGGCCCTCTTCGTCCACCGCCAGCGCACCGCCGCCTCGCCCATGATCCCGCCCGCGCTGTTCCGCCGCCGGGGGTTCGGGCCCGCGGTCGTGCTGAACCTGCTCTCCCTGTTCGCGATGATGGGCTCGGCGTACTTCACGACCCAGTACATCCAGTCGGTGGCCGGCAAGAGCGCGCTGGAGGCGGCCCTGTGGGCACTGCTCCCGTCGGTGCCGATCGGCCTGGCGGCCCCGCTCGGCACCCGACTGGTCGCGAAGGGCGTCTCCCGCGCCACCGTCGTCGCGGCGGGCTTCACCATCGCCGCGGGCGGCTATGTCCTGCTGGCGCTCGCCGGCACCGGGTCGCTGTGGCTGCTGCTGACCGCGTGTGGCGTCCTGGCCTGCGGCATCGTCCTGGCGACCACCCAGATCATGGACCTCGCCATGGGCGCCGCCCCGGTGGAACGGGCGTCCACCGCCTCCTCCCTGATGGAGACCGGCGCGGAGTTCGGCGGGGCGCTGGGCATGGCGGTGCTGGGCTCGATCGGCACGGCGGTCTACCGCCAGGAGATCCCCGGCTCCGCCCCGGCCCCCGCCCACGAGACGCTGGGCGGCGCCCTGGCCGTGGCCGAGCAACTGCCGGGACGCGCGGGGGACGTCCTGGCGACGGCGGCCCGCGAGGCCTTCACCAGCGGCATGCACGCGGCGGCGATCGCGGGCGCGGCCCTGCTGCTGGGCGCGGCGGCACTCGCGGCGATCATGCTCCGGCGGGTGCCCGGCCCCGAGGAGCCGGGCACGAAAAACGCCGGACGAGCTGACCGACTCAGCCCGTCCGGCGCTTGAGGACGAGCCCGTTCAGGGCGAACGGGGGCCCGGGGGCCGAGCCCCCGGGAAGGTCACACCAGGTTCACCGAACGAGCGGAGGTCGCGCCGATCTCCGCCGCCACCTCGGCCAGCACCCCGGAGGTCACCGTGTCGTCGACGGTCAGCACGGCCAGCGCCTCGCCGCCGGCGACCGCACGCGACACCTGCATGCCGGCGATGTTGATGCCCGCCTCGCCGAGGATGCGGCCCACCGTGCCGACGACACCCGGGCGGTCCTCGTACTTCAGCACCACCATGTGCTCGGCGAGCGCGAGGTCGACGTCGTAGTCCCCGACGGCGACGATCTTCTGGAGGTGCTTCGGACCGGCCAGCGTGCCGGAGACCGACACCTCCTCGCCGTCGGCGAGGGTGCCGCGCACCGTGACGACGTTGCGGTGCTCGCTCGCCTCGGAGCTGGTGGTCAGACGCACCTCGACACCGCGCTCCTGGGCGAACAGCGGGGCGTTGACGTAGGACACCGTCTCGTCGACGACGTCCTCGAAGACCCCCTTGAGGGCGGACAGCTCCAGCACCTTCACGTCGTGCTGGGTGATCTCGCCGTACACCTCGACGTCCAGACGGACCGCGACCTCACCGGCGAGCGCCGTGAAGATCCGGCCCAGGCGCTCGGCGAGCGGCAGACCCGGCTTGACGTCCTCGGCGATGACACCGCCCTGCACGTTCACCGCGTCCGGCACCAGCTCGCCGGCGAGCGCGAGGCGCACCGAGCGGGCGACGGCGATACCGGCCTTCTCCTGCGCCTCGTCCGTGGAGGCACCGAGGTGCGGGGTGGCCACGACCTGGTCGAACTCGAACAGCGGGGAGTCCGTGCACGGCTCCTTCGCGTACACGTCGAGACCGGCGCCGGCGACCCGGCCCTCCTTGAGGGCGGAGTACAGCGCCTCCTCGTCGACGATCCCGCCGCGCGCGGCGTTGACGATGCGCACGCTCGGCTTGACCTTGCGCAGCGCCTCGTCGCCGATCAGGCCGAGGGTCTCGGGGGTCTTGGGGAGGTGGACGGTGATGAAGTCGGAGACCTCCAGCAGCTCGTCCAGCGACAGGACCTTGACGCCCATCTGCGCGGCCCGGGCCGGCTGCACGTACGGGTCGTAGGCTACGACCTTCATGCCGAAGGCGGACATGCGCTGCGCGACGAGCGCGCCGATGCGGCCCAGACCCACGACACCCAGGGTCTTCTCGGCGAGCTCCACACCCGTGTACTTGCTGCGCTTCCACTCGCCGTTCTTCAGCGCGGCGTTGGCCTGCGGAATGTTCCGGGCGGTGGCGAGGAGCAGACCGCAGGCCAGCTCGGCGGCGGTCACGATGTTCGAGGTGGGGGCGTTGACGACCATCACGCCGGCCTTGGTGGCGGCGGAGACGTCCACGTTGTCCAGGCCGACGCCGGCTCGTGCGACGACCTTCAGCTTCTTCGCGGCGGCGATCGCCTCGGCGTCGACCTTGGTGGCCGAGCGGATCAGGATCGCGTCGACGTCGGCGATGGCGGGGAGCAGCTCGGCGCGGTCCGCGCCGTTGCAGTGCCGGATCTCGAAGTCCGGGCCCAGCGCGTCGACGGTGGCGGGCGACAGCTCTTCAGCGATGAGTACGACGGGTTTCGAGCTCACGTGAGTCCTCACAAGTCCAGTGCTGCGGACGGCCGTCCCGACGGCCGCAGGCGGTGGAGGGGTGCTTGCCGCGTGGAAGACGCACGACGCTGTGGGCCTGACGCGTATGTAGTGCAGCAGTCTAGTGGCGCATGGGGCGTCGTCTTACGCCGCTGCGGAAGGATCACCCGTCCGTGGACGGACGGGATGGACAACGCCGTACCTCCGACGTTACCCCGGGTTGACCGAAGGGGCCGGAGCAGCTCGCTCCGGCCCCTTGGCCGTGAGGCTTACGCCTCCTCGTCGACCCAGCTCATGAGCTTGCGCAGCTCCTTGCCGGTGGTCTCCAGGAGGTGCTCGGAGTCCTGCTTCTTGTACTCGTTGTACTTCTTCAGACCGCCGTGGTACTCGTCCATCCACTGCTGGGCGAAGGAGCCGTCCTGGATCTCGGCGAGGACCTTCTTCATCTCGGCCTTGGTGGCGTCCGTGATGATGCGCGGGCCGGTGACGTAGTCGCCCCACTCGGCGGTCTCGGAGATCGACCAGCGCATCTTCTCCAGGCCGCCCTCGTACATGAGGTCCACGATCAGCTTCAGCTCGTGCAGGCACTCGAAGTAGGCGATCTCCGGCTGGTAGCCCGCCTCGGTCAGCGTCTCGAAGCCGGCCTTGACCAGCGCGGCCGTACCACCGCAGAGGACGGCCTGCTCACCGAACAGGTCGGTCTCGGTCTCCTCGGTGAAGGTCGTCTTGATGACGCCGGCGCGGGTGCCGCCGATGCCCTTGGCGTACGACAGGGCCAGTGCGAAGGCGTTGCCGGAGGCGTCCTGCTCGACGGCGGCGATGCACGGAACGCCGCGGCCCTCCTCGTACTGGCGGCGCACCAGGTGGCCCGGGCCCTTCGGGGCGACCATGCAGACGTCGACACCGGCCGGGGGCTTGATGAAGCCGTAGCGGATGTTCAGGCCGTGGCCGAAGAACAGCGCGTCGCCGTCCTTCAGGTTGGGGGCGATGTGCTCCTCGTAGACCTGGGCCTGGATGGGGTCCGGGACGAGGATCATGATGACGTCGGCCTCGGCGGCGGCCTCCGCGGGGGTCACCACGCGCAGGCCCTGCTCCTCGGCCTTGGCCTTGGACTTGGAGCCCTCGTGCAGACCGACGCGGACGTCGACACCCGAGTCACGGAGCGACAGCGCGTGGGCGTGGCCCTGGCTGCCGTACCCGATGACCGCGACCTTGCGGCCCTGGATGATGGACAGGTCGGCGTCGGCGTCGTAGAACAGCTCGGCCACTTTGGGTTCTCTCCTCGGGAGTGCAGGTGTTGCGTCCCACCGTATGACGGAGGGCGGAAGGGAAGTCTGAGGGTCTCGGAATACGGGCGGCCGACGACGCGCCGACCGCCCGTTTCGGGTCTTACGCCGACCGGTCCAGGGCGCGCAGCGACCGGTCCGTGATGGAACGGGCGCCGCGGCCGATCGCGATCGTGCCGGACTGGACGAGTTCCTTGATGCCGTACGGCTCCAGCATCTTGAGCATGGCGGACAGCTTCTCGCCGGATCCGGTGGCCTCGATGGTGACGGCCTCCGGGGAGACGTCGACCGTCTTGGCGCGGAACAGCTGGACGATCTCGACGATCTGGGAGCGCGTCTCGTTGTCGGCGCGCACCTTCACCAGGACGAGTTCGCGCTGCACCGCCTGCGACGGCTCCAGCTCGACGATCTTCAGCACGTTGACGAGCTTGTTGAGCTGCTTGGTGACCTGCTCCAGCGGCAGGTCCTCCACGCCCACGACGATGGTGATGCGGGAGATGTCGGGGTGCTCGGTGACACCGACGGCGAGCGAGTCGATGTTGAAGCCGCGGCGGGAGAACAGCGCGGCGATCCGGGCGAGGATGCCGGGGGTGTTCTCCACCAGGACGGAGAGCGTGTGCTTGGACATGATCTCTTCGGTCTCTCTCGCTCAGTCGTCTTCGTTGTCGCCGAAGTCGGGGCGGACGTCCCGGGCGGCCATGATCTCGTCGTTGGAGGTGCCGGCGGCGACCATCGGCCAGACCATCGCGTCCTCGTGGACGATGAAGTCGACGACGACCGGGCGGTCGTTGATGGAGTTCGCCTCCTCGATGACCTTGTCCAGGTCCTCCGGGGACTCGCAGCGGATGGCGTAGCAGCCCATGGCCTCCGACAGCTTCACGAAGTCGGGGACGCGGGTGCCGCGGGCCTCGGGGTTGACGTCGTCCGGGCCGGAGTGCAGGACGGTGTTGGAGTACCGCTGGTTGTAGAAGAGGGTCTGCCACTGGCGGACCATCCCGAGGGCGCCGTTGTTGATGACGGCGACCTTGATCGGGATGTTGTTCAGGGCGCAGGTGGTGAGCTCCTGGTTGGTCATCTGGAAGCAGCCGTCGCCGTCGATCGCCCAGACGGCCCGCTCGGGGGCTCCGGCCTTGGCGCCCATGGCGGCCGGGACGGCGTAGCCCATGGTTCCGGCGCCGCCGGAGTTCAGCCAGGTGCCCGGCTTGTCGTACTCGATGAAGTGGGCGGCCCACATCTGGTGCTGGCCGACGCCCGCGGCGAAGATCGTGCCCTCCGGGGCGAGCTGCCCGATGCGCTCGATGACCTGCTGCGGGGAGAGCGAGCCGTCGTCGGGCTGGTCGTAGCCGAGCGGGTAGGTCTCGCGCCAGCGGTTCAGGTCGTTCCACCACATGCTGTAGTCGCCCTGGTGGCCCTCGCTGTGCTCCTTCTGCACGGCCTGGATCAGGTCGGCGATGACCTCGCGGGCGTCCCCGACGATCGGCACGTCGGCGGCGCGGTTCTTGCCGATCTCGGCCGGGTCGATGTCCGCGTGGACGATCTTGGCGAGCGGGGCGAAGCTGTCCAGCTTGCCGGTGACGCGGTCGTCGAAGCGGGCGCCGAGGGCGACGATCAGGTCCGCCTTCTGCAGGGCGGTGACGGCGGCCACCGAGCCGTGCATGCCGGGCATGCCCAGGTGCTGCGGGTGGTTGTCGGGGAACGCGCCGAGCGCCATCAGCGTGGTGGTGACGGGCGCGCCGGTCAGCTCCGCGAGGACCTTCAGCTCGGCGGTGGCCTTGGCCTTGAGCACGCCGCCGCCGACGTACAGCACGGGCCGGCGGGCCTGGGTGATCAGCTTGGCGGCCTCGCGGATCTGCTTGGCGTGCGGCTTGGTCACCGGGCGGTAGCCGGGCAGGTCCATGGTGGGCGGCCAGGAGAAGGTCGTCTTCGCCTGGAGGGCGTCCTTGGCGATGTCGACCAGGACCGGGCCGGGGCGGCCGGTGGAGGCGATGTGGAACGCCTGCGCGATGACCCGCGGGATGTCCTCGGCCTTGGTGACGAGGAAGTTGTGCTTGGTGATCGGCATGGTGATGCCAACGATGTCCGCCTCCTGGAAGGCGTCCGTGCCGATCGCCTTGGACGCCACCTGGCCGGTGATCGCGACCAGCGGCACGGAGTCCATGTGCGCGTCGGCGATCGGGGTGACCAGGTTGGTGGCGCCGGGTCCGGAGGTGGCCATGCAGACGCCGACCTTGCCGGTGGCCTGCGCGTAGCCGGTGGCGGCGTGCCCGGCGCCCTGCTCGTGGCGGACCAGGACGTGGCGCACCCGGGTGGAGTCCATCAGCGGGTCGTAGGCCGGGAGGATCGCACCGCCGGGAATGCCGAATACCGTGTCGGCGCCGACCTCCTCGAGAGAGCGGATGAGGGACTGCGCGCCCGTCACCTGCTCGGGGGCGGAGTGCTGTCCTCCGGATCGGGGCCGGGGCTGCGGGTGGTGGGCCCCGGTGGCCTGCTCGGTCATCGGCATTCTCTTCTCAGATACTGAGGGGGTTTTTTGCGAGGTTTGTGCGATTTTCGGCTGTTGCACGGAAGGCGCCTGTGCAACAAAAAACCCCTCGTGCCATAAGGCAAGCGAGGGGAGCGCGCCGGGTGGAGTCGCTGAGCGGTCGAGGCTCAGCGTCAGCCGACGCGCTGTCCAAGTACGAGAATTCGGGTGCGCATGGCACAGACCCTCTCCCCGGCACGCACTCACTGTCAAGTGGGTGGGACGGGAGTCTCATTATGTGAGCGGAGGGCCGTGCCGCCTCCGATGACGGCGGACACGCCCGAGCTGTACACCCGCGGGCCACCGCCCGCGAACGCCGGCTCGACCGGTCCGTGCGGCACCGGATAGTGGCCGCCGGCGAGCGCCCGGCGCAGCCGGTACTCGTCGAGCGGCCCGGAGAACGCCATGCCCTGGCCGTGCGTGCAGCCCATCGCGCGCAGGGCGACGACCTGCTCGGGCAGGTCGACCCCCTCGGCCACGGACTTCAGCCCGAGGTCGGTGGCGATGCGCAGCAGCCCGCTGGTGATCTTGTGCAGGCGCGCGGACTCGACGACGCCCTCGACCAGACCGCGGTCCAGCTTCAGGACGTCAACCGGGAGCCGCCGCAGGGCCGTGATCGCGGCGCAGCCGCTGCCGAACCCGTCGAGCGCGATCCGCACGCCGACCCGCCGCAGGGCACCCAGGCGCCGCTCCAGCTCGTCCAGCGAGACCCTGGGGTCGGCGTCGGACAGCTCGATGACCAGCGACCCGGACGGCAGCCCGTGCCGGGTGAGCAGCGCCTCGACCGAGCCGAGCGGCATCGATTTGTCCAGCAGCCGGCGGGCGCTCATCCGGACGACGACCGGCACGGACAGCCCGGTCGCGTGCCGCTCCGCCGCCTGTTCGACGGCCTCCTCGACCATCCACCGGCCCAGCTCGGCGGTCTTGTCGCTGTCCTCGGCCACGCGCAGGAACTCCGCCGGGGTGAAGAGCACCCCCTGCGAGGAGCGCCAGCGCGCCTGTGCGGCCACCGCCGTGATCCGGCCGTCCTCCAGGGACACCACCGGCTGGTGCAGCAGGGCGAACTCGCCGTCGTGCAGCGCGGCCCGCAGACGCGTGGCCAGCTCCGCCTTGCGTACGACGTCCTGCTGCATCTGCGGCTTGTACAGCTCGACCCGGCCCTTGCCGCCGGCCTTGGCCCGGTACATCGCCAGGTCGGCGTTGCGCAGCAGCTCGCCCGCGCCGAGGCCCTGTTCCGCGAAGGCCACGCCGATGGAGGCGTTGACACGGACATCGTTGCCGTCGATGAGGTACGGCTGGGACAGCGTCGTCCTGAGGCGGTCGGCGAGCTCGACGATGTGCCGCTCCCGGGCGTCCCGGTCGCGGGTGTTGTCCCCGACGATCAGGGCGGCGAACTCGTCGCCGCCCAGCCGTGAGGCGGTGTCGCCCTGCCGGACCGAGTCCTGGAGCCGACGGGCGGCCTGGACGAGCAGCTCGTCCCCGGCCTGGTGTCCGATGGTGTCGTTGACGGCCTTGAAGCCGTCGAGGTCGATGAAGAGCACGGCCGTGTTCCGCAGGGCGACGCCCCGGTCGGAGGCGCGGCGGCCCGACAGCGCGTGCTGGACGCGCTTGGTGAACAGGGCGCGGTTGGGCAGGTCCGTGAGCGGGTCGTGCTCGGCGTTGTGCTGGAGCTGGGCCTGGAGCCGCACCCTTTCGGTGACGTCCCTGCTGTTGAAGATGAGGCCTCCGTGGTGGCGGTTGACGGTCGACTCGACGTTCAGCCAGCCTCCGCCGCCCGAGCGGAAACGGCACTCGATGCGGGTAGTGGGTTCCTCGACCGGGTCGGCGGCGAGGAATCTGCGCACCTCGTGCACGACGCAGCCCAGGTCCTCCGGGTGGATGAGGTCGGCCAGTTCCGTGCCCACCAGATCCTCCGCCGGGCGGCCGTAGACGCCGGCGGCGGCCGGGGAGACGTACCTCAGGACGCCGCTGGGGGCCGCGATCATGATGACGTCGCTGGAGCCCTGCACCAGGGAGCGGAAGTGGTTCTCCTTCTGGGCCAGTTCCTGGGTGAGGGTGATGTTGTCGAGCAGCATGATGCCCTGGCGTACGACGAGCGCGAGCACGACCGTGCCCCCCGTCAGCAGGACCACGCGGTCGACGCTGCGGCCGTTTAGGACGTTGTAGAGGATCCCCAGGGTGCACACGGCGGCCGCGAGATAGGGCGTGAGGGCGGCGAGGGAGCCGGCGATGGGCCGGGAGGCCGGGTACCGGCTGTGCTCGCCTGCGGGCGGGGGCAGAGGGTGCGGTCCGCTGCGCTGGCCCGGCACGTGCTCGTGCACCACGCGGGTGTGGCCCGCCGTGCCGTGCCGGTCGGTCTCCGGTGCGCGGGGCGCGGCCCAGGGGGCGTACGCCAGGAGCAGCGAGCCGGCGAACCAGCCCGCGTCGAGCAGATGGCCGGAGCGGTAGTCGTGGTGCATCAGCGGCGAGGTGAACAGGGCGTCGCACATGACGGTCAGCGCGAGCGCGCCGATGGCGGTGTTGACCGCCGAGCGGTTCACCGCCGAGCGCCGGAAGCGCAGCGCGAGCACCATGCTGACCAGCGCGATGTCGAGCAGCGGATACGCCAGCGACAGCGCGGTGTGTGCCACGCTCGGGCCTTCCGACTTCGCGGCCTGGGCGAGGGCGAGGCTCCACGCCAGGGTGAGCAGCGAGCCGCCGATCAGCCAGGCGTCGAGCCCGAGGCAGACCCAGCCGGCCTTGGTCACCGGCCGCTTGGCGAGCACGAGCAGCCCGACGATCGCGGGCGGCGCGAAGCAGAGGAAGAACAGGTCGGCATAGCTGGGACTGGGCACGGGCAGTCCGAGGACCACCTCGTACCACCCCCAGACCAGGTTGCCCAGGGACGCCATGGCCGAGGAGAGGCCGAACAGCAGCCAGGCGGATCGAAAGCGGGTGCGGCGGCTGCGGGCGTAGAGGAAGCACGAGACGGCGGCGGTGGCGGCCGCGGCGCTCAGCCCGAAGTCGCCCATGATCAGGGCCGCTTCGTACGAGCCCCAGCCGAGCGCGGAACCGACGGCGTATCCCGCGCAGGCCAGGGTGAGGGCGAGTTGGAGGGCCACGCCTGGCCGGTGGCCGGCGGCCGGTGTGCGGGGCAGCAGGGCTCCCGGGGACGGAGGCTGTGCCCGCAGCGCTCCGTTCAGCGTGGGGGTCGGGGGCGCGCTCACCGGACCCTCCCGGTCCGTGTCGCCCCCGGGTCCCGCGGGCCCCTGTGCGCCGGCTGGGCATGCCTTCTGCGGCTGCCGGGCCTGCGGTGGTGATGGCTGTGGTCGGTGTGGTGGTCGCTGTGCTGGGTGTGGTGGCCGCCGTGATCGGCGTGGTGACCGCGTCTGCTCGCGGCCGTCCGCCAGGGTCGCCGCCGGCAGCCCCGCCCCGTCGGATCGCTCGTCCATAGGCCGTGCATCGCCTGTCGCCCCCCTCACAGTCCGAAGTGTTCATCCCCGGCGCCGAACGGTCCGCGGCGCATCCCCTGTCGGGACGATACACCAGTCTCGTCACTCAGGGACATAGGTTCTCTACTCTCCGTGACGATCGACAGATATATGAGTACCCACCGCACCCGAAGGATTGCGGACGGTACCCGAGCGGGATCAGCCGGTTGGTGCACCCGTCGTAAGGATCACGTTGCGGAGCGGCTCCCGGTTCACATAACGGTTCAACTGGTCCACCAGGAGCCGCTTGGCGCGCGGAAGGAACGCGGAGGTGGGACCGCCGACGTGGGGGCTGATGAGTACCCCCGGCGCACGCCACAAGGGGTGTTCGCGCGGCAGGGGCTCGGGATCGGTGACGTCGAGGGCGGCGGTGATGCGGCCGGTCTCCAGTTCGGCGAGCAGGGCCTTGGTGTCGACGACGGGGCCGCGGGCGACGTTGACCAGCAGCGCGCCGTCCTTCATCCGGGACAGGAAGTCGGCTCCGGCCAGGCCACGGGTGGTTTCGGTGAGCGGAGTGGACAGGATGACGACGTCCGCTTCCGGGAGCAGGGCGGGCAGTTCGGTGAGCGGATGCACCGGCCCGCGCGCCGTGGTGCGCTCGGAGCGCGCGACGCGCGCCACCCGCGCCACCTCGAACGGAACGAGCCGGTCCTCGATGGCCGCGCCGATCGATCCGTATCCCACGATGAGGACGTTCTTGTCGGCGAGCGCGGGACGGAATCCGCCGAGCCACTCCCCCCGGTCCTGGGCGCGGACGAAGTCGGGGACACCGCGCAGCGAGGCCAGGATCAGCGCGAGGGTGAGTTCCCCGGTGCTGGCCTCGTGCACTCCGCGCGCGTTGCAGAGCCGCACGCCGGGAGGCAGGTGCCCCAGCCCCGGCTCGACGTGGTCGATCCCGGCGGAGAGCGTCTGCACGACCTGCACGTGGCTCATCCGGGGCAGGGGCCGTACGCACAGCGGGCTGGGCTTCATGTAGGGACGACGTAGAAGGCGCAGTCGGCCGGGTCCGCCGGGAAGGTCTCCTCGCCGTTCCAGAAGCGGTAGTCGAGCCCTTCGGGGAGTCCGTCGATCTCGTCCGGCGGGATGGGCAGCCACACGTCAGCAGTCATGCTCTGGAGGCTATGTCAGGAGCGCGCCACGGCAGAGGTTAGGTTGGGGTGGCCGGAACAGGGAGGGTCACGACCAGGTGGAGCGCAGGACGATCGGCGCGGCGGCGCTCGCGGTGGGGGCCGTCGGACTGGGGTGCATGCCGATGAGCTGGGCCTACAGCGCGTCGCGGCAGCGTGGCGACGAGTCGCTCAGGGCGGTGCACCGGGCGCTCGACCTGGGCTCCTCCCTGCTGGACACGGCCGACATGTACGGCCCCTTCACCAACGAACTGCTGGTGGGCCGGGCGCTGAAGGAGCGGCGGTCCGACGCGTTCGTGTCGACGAAGGTCGGGCTGCTCGTGGGCGACCAGCACATCGTCGCCAACGGCCGCCCGGGGTATGTGAAGCGGGCCTGTGACGCGTCGCTGCGGCGCCTTCAGACGGACGTCATCGACCTCTACCAGTTGCACCGGGCCGACCCCGAGGTGCCTGTCGAGGAGACCTGGGGCGCGATGGCGGAGCTCGTTCAGGCCGGGAAGGTACGGGCGTTGGGGCTGTGCGCGGTGGGCGCCCGGTCGTCGCGCAGGGGCGGGGCCCGGCTGCACGACGCGACGGTCCGGCAGTTGGAGCGGGTGCAGCAGGTCTTCCCGGTGAGCGCGGTGCAGGCGGAGCTGTCGGTGTGGTCGCCGGAGGCGCTGGAGACGCTGCTGCCGTGGTGCGAGACGCGGGGCGTCGGGTTCCTGGCCGCGATGCCGCTGGGCAACGGCTTCCTGACCGGCAGGCTGCGGCCCGGCGCGGGCTTCGAGGCGGACGACCTGCGCGCCCGGCACCCCCGCTTCACGGCCGAGATGATGGCCGCGAACCAGCCGATCGTCGCGGGCCTGCGCCGGGTGGCCGGCCGGCACGGCCCGGACGTCACGCCCGCCCAGGTCGCCCTCGCCTGGGTCCTCGCCCAGGGCCGGCACGTGGTCCCGGTCCCGGGCACGAAGCAGGAGCGCTGGGTCACGGAGAACGCGTCCGCGGCGGCGCTGCGGCTGACGCCCGAGGATCTGAAAGAGGTGGCGGACCTTCCGGCGGCGCAGGGCTCGTGGGACTGAGCCGGGAGTGACCCCCGGGGCGTTTCGGGCAAACCCGGTGTTCGCGGTTCGGCCTTCGGTGATCGGGAACTTGGGAGGCGCGGGCGGTGTATGACAGGGAGAAGACACCCCCGTCGAAGGGACCAAGATCGTGCAACGTCGAGCCGCGCCGGCCGTGTCGGCCGCCGCCGCGCTCCTGCTGACGGCCGGCTGTTCCTCCGACGGCGGGGGAACGTCCGGCAGCGACGCGAGCGCCTCACCGAGCCGTACGACACCGGGAGCCTCCGCGCCGACGCGGCAGGCCGCCGAGGAGACACCGCCCGCCAAGGGCTCGGTGCGGGTGGTGCGGACGGTCGCCGAGGGCCTGGACTCCCCCTGGGGGCTCGCTCCCCTGCCGGGCGGCGGCCTGCTCGTCTCCTCGCGGGACGACGGGACGATCGTCCGGGTCGACGAGAAGACCGGCAGGAAGACCGAGCTGGGCGAGGTGCCCGGGGTGTCGGCGGCCGGCGAGGGCGGCCTCCTCGGCATCGCCCTCTCCCCCGACTACGCCTCGGACCGCATGGTCTACGCGTACTTCACCTCGGTCTCCGACAACCGCGTCGTCCGCATGATCTACGACGAGAAGAAGGCCCCGGGCGAGCAGCTCGCCGCGCCCGACACGGTCTTCCGGGGCATCCCCAAGGGCTTCGTCCACAACGGCGGCCGGATCGAGTTCGGCCCGGACAAGATGCTGTACGTCGGCACGGGCGAGAGCGGCGACACCGGCCTGTCCCAGGACAAGGACTCCGTGGGCGGCAAGATCCTCCGCCTGACCCCGGAGGGCGAGCCGGCGCCGGGCAACCCGTTCCCGGACTCGCCGGTGTACTCGTACGGCCACCGCAATGTGCAGGGCCTCGCCTGGGACGCCAAGCAGCGGCTGTTCGCCTCGGAGTTCGGCCAGGACACCTGGGACGAGCTGAACGCGATCAAGCCGGGCGACAACTACGGCTGGCCGGAGGCCGAGGGCCGGTCCGACGACGGGGACTTCCACAACCCGGTCGACCAGTGGACCACGGCCGAGGCGTCCCCCAGCGGCATCGCCTACGCCGAGGGCTCGATCTGGATGGCGGGCCTGCGCGGCAAGCGGCTGTGGCGCATCCCGCTGAACGGCACGGAGGCCTCGGCCGAACCGCAGGCCTTCCTGGAGGGCGAGTACGGCCGGCTGCGCACGGTGGTCCCGGCGGGCGGCGACCGACTGTGGCTCGTGACCAGCAACACGGACGGCCGGGGCAGTCCGCAGGACGGGGACGACCGGATCCTGGAAGTGCGGGTGACGTGACGGCGGGCTCTAGGAGTCCTCGGGGGCTTCCGGCTCCTCCTCCCGCGGCGGGCGGACGACGACCTTCCCGGACGCCAGGTCTATCGGGCCGCGTCCGGGATCGCCGTCCCCGACGTCCTCCCGGGTCAGCTCCAGGCGCTTCTGCTCGTCGCGGGTGTGCTTGCGGCCCGGTGAGAACAGTTCCTCGAACACGTTGAACAACGGAGCCCTCCCTGGGCCGCGACACCCCCGACGTCCCTGACAGCGTATGCCTCAGCCCGCCCGTCCGGACGTGAGGAATTCGGCCGGAAACAGCCCCAGCCGGTGCGCCACGGCCGCCGCCTCGCCGCGTCCGGAGACGCCGAGCTTGGCGAGGATGTTGGAGACGTGGACGCTCGCGGTCTTCGGGGAGATGAACAGCTCCTCGGCGATCCGGCGGTTGGTGTGGCCGGCGGCGACCAGGCGCAGTACGTCCCGTTCCCGGCTGGTGAGGCCGAGGGCCTCGGCGGGGTCGGCGGGGGCGAGGGCCGGTTCCGTGGCGGGGGTGAGCGGAAGGCGGGCGCGCCGGGCGAGCGCGGTGGCGGCGTCGGCGAGCGGCCGGGCACCGAGGTGCCGGGCGACGGCGTGGGCCAGGCGGAGCAGCTCCGTGGCGCGGTCGCGCTCGTCCTCGCCGCCGTCCGCCAGCAGGGCCTCGGCCAGCCGGTAGCGGACCCGGGCGAGGTCGTAGGGCCGCTCCAGGGGTTCGAAGGCGGTGACCACCTCCGACCAGGTGCCCGGGGTGCACCGGCCCTCGGCGCGGTGGAGTTCGGCGCGGACCCACTGCTCGTGGGCGAGCCACACGGGGGCGTTGGTGGTGAGCCGCTTGACGGTGCTCAAGATGCCGGCGAGCACCTCGCCGCGGCCGTCCCGCGCGGCGGGCAGCCCGCGGGCGTCGGCCTCGGCGGTGGCCGCTTCGAGCAGCAGCGGCCAGGCGTAGCGCTGGGTGCCGGGCGGGAAGCCGGACTCCAGGGTGCGGGCCAGTTCCGCGCGGGCGTCGGGCAGGCGGTCCTCGGCGACGGCGACGGCGATCGTGAGGCAGGAGATCGGCAGGTCGTGCTGCGGCATGGGATCGTGCGGCCCGTAGGCGGCCCGGCCCTCGGCGAGATACCGGGCTGCCTCGGGCACAAGGCCGCGGGCGAGTGCGAGGAACGCCAGGCTGTTGGCCCCGGATCCGTGCGGCCCGGCCGTCTGCCCGCGCCGCTGGGCGTTGACCGCCGCCTCGGCCGCCTCGTCCCAGCGGCCCAGGGAGATGAGCGACTCGGCGAGGTTGCTCCAGATCCAGGCCTCGGCGTCCCGCAGGCCCATCTTCTCCGTGAGCCGCAGGCCCTCGTGCAGGATGCCGACGGCCTCCTCGGAGCGGCCGACGCCTTCCAGGACCGAGGGCAGGTTCACATGGCTGCGGCCCACGACCGGCACCAGCCCCCGGGCTACCACCTCGTCCCTGACCTCGTACATGTGCCTGAGCCCGGCCTCGATCTGCCCGGCGTCGACCATGAGTCCGCCGAGGGTGAGCCGGGCGTGGGACTCGATGTCGTCGGCGCCCACCATGCGCGCGTACTCGACGGCCCGCTCGGCGGCCGTCAGGGCTTCGGGTCCGGGTTCGTGGAGCATCGACCAGTGGGCGGCCGTGGCGAGCACCTCGGCGTGCACCTCGGACGGCGGCAGGCCTCTGACCAGGTCCTGGGCGGTGGCGATCTCCTTCCAGCCGTCGCCGCGCGCGAGCCCCTGCACCAGCCGGGAGCGCTGGATCCAGAACCAGGCGGCGCGCAGCGGGTCGCCCTCGTCGTCCAGCAGGCGCAGCGCCCGCTTGGTGATCTTCAGGGCGCGTTCCCGTTCCCCGCAGAGGCGTCCGGCCACGGCGGCCTCGGCCAGCAGGTCGAGGTGGCGCAGCGCGGTGGTGGCCGGGTCGCAGCCGCAGGGAGGGTAGGCCTCGGCGTAGTCGACGGGGCGCAGGGTCCGGCGGACGTCGTCGGGGGCGGTGTCCCACAGTTCCATCGCCCGTTCCAGCAGCCGCAGTTGCTCGGCGTAGGCGTGCCGGCGGCGGGCTTCGACAGCGGCGTCGAGGACGGCGGGCAGGGCCTTGGCGGCGTCGTGGGCGTGGTACCAGTAGCTGGCCAGACGGGTCGCCCGCTGGTCGGCGGGGACCAGGCCCGGGTCGGCCTCCAGGGCTTCGGCGCAGCGGCGGTTGAGGCGGGAGCGTTCGCCGGGGAGCAGGTCGTCGCTGACGGCCTCGCGGACCAGGGAGTGGCGGAAGCGGTAGCCGTCGCCGCCGGGTGCGGGGCTGAGGATGCCGGCGTTCACGGCGGCCCGCAGCGCCTCGATGAGGTCGTCCTCGGGGAGCTGGGCGACGGCGGCCAGCAGCCGGTGCTCGACGGTGGAGCCGCCCTCGGCGACGATCCGGGCGACCTGCTGGGCGGTCTCCGACAGCCCCTCCACGCGGACGAGCAGCAGATCGCGCAGGGAGTCGGTCAGGCCCGTGCGGCAGCCCTCTTCGGCGGCGACGGCGAGTTCCTCGACGAAGAAGGCGTTGCCGTCGGAGCGTTCGAAGATCGCGTCGACCTGGTCCGGGTCGGGTTCGTGGGCGAGGATGCCGGCGACCTGGCGGCCCACCTCCTCGCGGGTGAAGCGGGCGAGTTCGATGCGGCGGACCGTGCGGAGCCGGTCGAGTTCGGCGAGCAGGGGCCGCAGGGGGTGGCGGCGGTGGATGTCGTCGGAGCGGTAGGTGGCCAGGATGACCAGGCGGCCGGTGCGCAGGGTGCGCAGGAGGTAGGAGAGCAGGTGGCGGGTGGAGGCGTCGGACCAGTGCAGGTCCTCCAGGGCGAGGACCACGGTGTGCTCGGCGGCGACGCGCTCCAGCAGGCGGGCGGTGAGCTCGAAGAGGCGGGCCATGCCGTCCTCGTCGTGCCGCCCGGTGCCCGACTCCCCCAGCTCGGGCAGCAGCCGGGCCAGTTCCTCCTCCTGTCCGGCGGCAGCGGCGGCCAGCTCGCCGGGAAGTTGGCGGCGCAGCGCGCGCAGCGCGGTGGAGAAGGGGGCGAAGGGCAGTCCGTCGGCGCCGATCTCCACGCAGCCGCCGAGCGCGACCACCGCCCCCCGGCGGCGGGCGGCGCCGGCGAACTCCTCGACCAGGCGGGTCTTGCCGACGCCGGCCTCCCCGCCGATGAGCAGGGCCTGCGGCTCTCCCCCGCAGGAACGTACGAGCGCGTCGTTCAGTGTGCCCAACTCCTCGGCACGGCCGACGAACACGGGGCTGACGGACCTGGTCTCCACGGCCCCGAGCATCGCATGAGGGTCCGACAGCGCGGCACCGGTTTTCCGGCGACCGGCGAGTGCACCGGCCGCGGCCGCCGTATCGACGGCCACGGCACCGGATCCGGATCCGGCACGAACGGCCACGGCACCGGCCGCGATTCCCGTACGAACGGTCACGGCAACGGCCCGTCCCGCCCCGAGTCTCACGTGGCCCGGGCGGACCGGGGCCGGTGGGAGCGGCGGCTATGGCTCTCGTGCTCGGCGGAGCTCACCGCGGTTTCACGGCGGGCGGCGCGGGCGGCCTCGCGGACGAGGCGCTCGTGCTCGGCCCGGCGGATGAGGTCGGCGGCGCGCATCTGCTGGAGCTCGTACTCGTACATGGCGTGTCCTTGGTGAGAGGGCGGTCGCGGCGGGGCTTCGCCGCGATGCCTCCACCCTCGTCTCCCAGGCGGGGCGGCCACATCGGGAGAGTTCCGCATCTTCGGCGGCGGGCGGGACCTTAGACGCGCGTGAGGGGTCTTAGGACCTCCGTAAGGTGCTTACGGAACGTCCTAAGACCCCTCAGGACCTGCGGTGACTCAGCTCGCGGACGGCAGGCCGAGCAGGATGCCGGTGTACTTCAGGACGGCCAGGAACAGGCCGATGACACCGAGCACGACACCGGCCCAGGCGACGGACTTGATCCAGGGGGCCTGGATCCTGCCGGGCGTGCCGAAGGCGGGCCGGGCGAGCACCACGACGCCGACGACCAGGGCGGTCAGGGCGAACAGGCCGCCCCACAGGGCCGTGGTCTGCCAGGCGTCGCCGTAGACGGCCTGGATCTGCTTGGCGACGCTCGCGTTCTGCGCGGTCTCCAGCTGACCGATGAGGTTCCGGCGGGCGGCCGCCACGGTGCCGACCCAGCTGCCGGTGAGCGAGACGACGCCCAGCGCGGCGGAGACCACGGCACCGGCGCCCTGGCCGACGCCGTAGGAGCTCTCCTCCTTGGTCTCCGAGTCGGTCTGCGCGTCGGTCTCCGGGGCCGCGGCCCCGGCCGGGACCTCGGTCCGGGTCACCTTGTCGGACTCGGTGGTGTCCACCGCCTTCTCGTCGGTCGTGGCCTCGGTGGCCTCGGTCTCGTCCACTGCGTTCGTTGCCATGTCTCGCACCGTAGGGTCGCTGTCTGAGAAGTCTCTTAATGATCGTCGTGAGCGGCACGCGCGCGTGCGGCACGCCACTCGGGCGCCAGCAGCGACCAGACTTCGAGATCGTGCCGTACGCCACGGTAGTGGTGGGCCTCGCGGCGCACACCGTCGCGGGTCATACCGAGCCGCCGCGCCACGTTCAGGCTCGGCTGGTTGCCCGCGGCGGCGACCCACTCGACGCGGTGGATGCCGCGCTGCTCGACCGCCCAGTCGATCAGCACCCGCATCGCGCGCGTGACGAGCCCGCGGCCGGTTCCGGCGGGCTCCAGCCAGCAGCCGACCTCGCAGCTGCCGTTCGCCGCGTCGAAGTTCAGGAAGAGCACCCCGCCCACGAGCTTCCCCTCCAGCCACAGGCCGTGCACGGACCCCGTGTCGGCGGCCCGCATGTCGGCGTACCGCTGGAGCTTCGCCCGGGCCGAGGCCAGGTCCGTCTCGGTCGTCCCGAACGGGATGTACTGCCCGATGAACTCCCGGCCCCGCTCCAGGTGCGCCAGGAACTCCCCGGCGTGCCAGGGCTCCAGGGGCCGCAGTTCGGCGTCGTCACCCAGGGATATCGCGTACATCCCGCTGCCGCTCCTCCTCCGCCAGGACGTCCGCCGCCTCGGCGTCCGTCGCGGCGGCCAGCCTCTCATGGGCGGCACGGCTCTCGGGCGGTTCGATGCTGATGCGCGGCATGCGCTTGTCGAGCCAGCGGGGCAGCCACCAGTTGGCGCCGCCGAGCAGGTGCATCAGGGCGGGGACGAGCAGCGTGCGCAGGACGAAGGCGTCCAGGGCGACGGCGGCGGCCAGCGCGATGCCGAACATCGCGATCACGCGGTCGCCGCTGAGCACGAAGGCGAGGAAGACGGAGATCATGATGACCGCCGCCGAGTTGATCACCCGGCTGGTCTCGGCGAGGCCGACCCGGACGGCCCGCCGGTTGTCGCCGGTCTCCAGCCACTCCTCGTACATCCGGCTGACCAGGAACACCTGGTAGTCCATGGAGAGGCCGAAGAGCACCGACACCATGATCACGGGCAGGAAGGGCTCGATGGGCCCCGCGCTGCCGAGGCCGAGCAGTTCGCTGCCCCAGCCCCACTGGAAGATCGCGACCACCACCCCGAAGGCGGAGGCCACGGCGGCGACGTTCATCGCGGCGGCCTTCAGCGGGATCCCGATGGACCGGAAGGCGAGCAGGAGCAACAGACAGCCCAGGCCGATCACCACCCCGACGAAGACGGGCAGCTTGGAGACGATGACGTCGGCGAAGTCGTCGTAGCCCGCCGTCACACCGCCGACCTGCACGTCGAGCGAGGTGCCCGCCTCGGCGCGCGGCAGCACCTCGTCGCGCAGCCGGTCGACGAGGTCGCTGGTCTGCTTCGACTGCGGGGAGGACTCCGGTACGACGGTGAGGTAGGCGGTGTGCCCGCCGGAGTCGAACGTCACCGGGGTCACCGAGGCGACGCCCTCGGTGGCGTGGAGCGTGCTGTCGAGGTTGTCCAGGGCGAGCTTGTCCTCGGCCCCGTCGACCTTGGTGACGAGGGTGAGCGGGCCGTTCACGCCGGGGCCGAAGCCGTCGGCGAGCAGGTCGTAGGCCTGGCGGGTGGTGGCCGTCTTCGGGTCGTTGCCCTGGTCGGAGGTGCCCAGGTGCAGGGAGAACGTGGGCAGCGCGAGGACCGCCATGACGACCAGGGCGACCGCGCCGAGCACCTTCGGGTGGCGCTCGACGAACGCCGACCAGCGGGCGGCGAACCCGGTGGGCAGCTCGGGCTCGGGCCCGTGCTCCGCCAGGCGGCGGCGCTCGCGGCGGCTGAGGGCGCGCATGCCGATGAAGGACAGCAGGGCGGGCAGCAGGGTCACGGAGGCCGCGACCGTCAGGATCACGGTGAGCGAGGCGGCGATCGCCACCCCGTTGAGGAAGCCGAGCTGAAGGATCAGCATGCCCAGCAGCGCGATGCAGACGGTCGCACCCGCGAAGACGACCGCCCGTCCCGTGGTCGCGACGGCGTTCGTGGCCGCCTCGGTGACGGACAGCCCGCGTTTCAGCCCCCGCCGGTGTCTGGTCACGATGAACAGCGCGTAGTCGATGCCGACGCCGAGCCCGATCAGCATGCCGAGCATGGGGGCGAAGTCGGCGACCGTCATGGCGTGCCCGAGCAGCACGATCCCGGCGTAGGCGGTGCCGACGCCGACCAGGGCGGTGGCGATGGGCAGCAGGGAGGCGGCGAGCGAGCCGAAGGCGAGGAACAGCACGACCGCGGCGACCGCCACGCCGACGATCTCGGCGAGGTGCCCGCCGGAGTCCTCGGTCAGCCCGACGGCGCTGCCGCCGAGCTCCACCCGGAGCCCGTCGGTCTCGGCGCTCTTGGCGGTGTCGACGACGGCCTGGGCCTCGCCCTTGTCGATGTCCTGGGCCTGGTCCTCGAAGGTGACCGTGGCGTAGGCGGTCCGGCCGTCCTCGCTGACGCGGCCCGTGCCCGGACCGTCGTAGGGGCTGGTCACGGAGGCGACGCCGGGCAGGTTCTCGATCCGGTCCAGGGTGCGGCTCATCGTCTGCTCGACGTCGGCGGCGCGGACGCTGCCGGACGCGGTGTGCCAGACGACGGTGTCGCTGTCGCCGCCGAGCTGCGGGAAGCCCTCGTGCAGCAGTTCGGTGGCGCGGCCGGATTCGGTGCCGGGGACCTTGTAGTCGTTCGAGTACGTGGTGCCGGCGACGGCGGCGCCCGCGGTGACCCCCGCGAAGGCGAGGAGCCACAGCAGAACGGTGACCAGACGGCGTTGGACACACCAGCGTGCGAGGGCTGCCACGAATCGTGCTCCCAGAGTTACTTTTTGTGGATCTTTGACCGGGAGCAGTCGTCCATGAACTGAACAGCCCGCAAAGATCGCATGAGCAATGCGAAATCACTCTTACAGGCTCAGAAGATCATTTGTCGCTTTCGTGGGCTTATTCACAGCGGGCGCACTCAGTCGAACTGGTCCCCCAGCGCCATCACCATCACCCCGGCGATCAGCAGCCACAGCGCGCGCCGGGTGCGGCCCCGGGAGCCCAGCACCGCGGCGGCGGCGCAGACGGCGGCTCCGGAAGCGTACGCCGCCGGGACCAGCGCGGGGGCGGAGCGGGTGAGGCGGAGCAGTGCCGCGGCCAGGCCGGCGAGGGTCAGGGCGGCACCGGTGCCGACGGCGGTCCAGCGGGCCCGGCGGGCGTCTTCCAGGAGGTCTTCGGCATCATCCTGCTCGGCGGTCGCCTCCGAGTCCGCTATCTCTGGATCGGTGTCGGAATCAGTGCGTCCACTCATGGCCGAGACGGTAGCGCGTCGGATGGAAAAAACCGGGTGCGGGGCCGACGGGCCGGCTGTTAGCGTCCGCTGGTCCGAGGAACGCCCGCGGCATCTCGCCGCCCGGCCGAAGCAGGTGCATTGTTTGACGGTCCGACCGAGCTCCGACGCATCCCCTTTCTCCCTCAAGGACTCAAGGAGCCCGTTCACCGATGTCGGACATCACTTCCCGGACCTCGAACATCCCCCTCGCTGACCGTGTGAGCCACCCCGGCTACCCGCGCAGCAACGGCTACGACGCCCGCTGGACCGTCGAGAACCAGATGGGCCCGCACGCGCTGTGGCTGCTGGAGTGGCTGGCCCCCGCCCTGGGGCTGGACACCCTGAGCCCCGGCTCGCGCGTGCTCGACCTGGGCTGCGGCCGTGCCATGACGTCGATCTTCCTCGCCAAGGAGTACGACGTCCAGGTCACCGCCGCCGACCTGTGGGTCAAGCCCGGCGAGAACGCCGGGCGCATCGCCGAGGCCGGCCTCGCCGACCGCGTCCTGCCCGTGCTCGCCGAGGCGCACGACCTGCCGTTCGGCGAACACAGCTTCGACGCGATCGTCTCCGTCGACGCCTACCACTACTTCGGCACCGATGACCTGTACCTGCCCGAGCTGACCCGGCTGCTGAAGCCGGGCGGGCGGATCGGGGTCGTCGTACCGGCGCTGCGCGAGGAGATCGACGGCGTCGAGCCGCCGGAGCACCTCAAGCCGTACTGGGAGCCCGGATTCTGGTCCTTCCACACCGCCGGCTGGTGGCGGCGCCACTGGACCCGCAGCGGGGCTGTGGAGGTCGAGACCGCGGACTGGCTGGAGGACGGCTGGCGCGACTGGCTGCGCTGGTGCGAGGTCGTCGCCGAGGAGCACACGGACGAGTTCCACATCCGGATGGCCGGACAGTGCGCCGAGATGCTGCGGCTCGACCAGGGCGGCACGCTGGGCTTCGTCCGGGTCGTGGGGCGTCGCCTGTAAACAGCTGAGAGGGGGATGCACCGGGTTCGGTGCATCCCCCTCTGTCGGGTCCGCGAAGGGCTCAGCCCTCGCTGACGCCCAGCTTCTCCAGGATCAGTTCCTTGACGCGGGCCGCGTCGGCCTGGCCCCGGGTCGCCTTCATGACCGCGCCGACCAGCGCGCCGGCCGCGGCCACCTTGCCGCCGCGGATCTTGTCCGCGATGGCGGGGTTGCCGGCGATGGCCTCCTCGACGGCGGTGGTGAGGGCGCCCTCGTCGGAGACGACCTTCAGACCGCGCTTGTCGACGACCTCGTCCGGGGTGCCTTCGCCCGCGAGGACGCCTTCGATGACCTGACGGGCCAGCTTGTCGTTCAGGTCACCCTTGGCCACCAGCTCGGTGACCCGGGCCACCTGCGCCGGCGTGATCGCCAGTTCGTCGAGCGCCTTGCCCGACTCGTTGGCGCTGCGGGCCAGCTCGCCCATCCACCACTTGCGGGCGGAGGCGGCGTCCGCCCCGGCCTCGATCGTGGCGACGATCGGCTCCAGCGCACCGGCGTTGAGGATCGCCTGCATGTCGGTGGCCGAGACGCCCCACTCCTCGCGGAGCCGGTTGCGGCGGACCAGCGGCAGCTCCGGCAGACCGGCGCGGATCTCCTCGACCCACTCGCGGGACGGGGCGACCGGCACCAGGTCGGGCTCCGGGAAGTACCGGTAGTCCTCGGCCTCCTCCTTCACGCGGCCCGAGGTCGTGGACCCCGTGTCCTCGTGGAAGTGCCGGGTCTCCTGGATGATCGTGCCGCCACCGCTCAGCACGGCCGCGTGCCGCTGGATCTCGTAGCGGGCCGCGCGCTCCACGGACCGCAGCGAGTTGACGTTCTTCGTCTCCGAGCGGGTGCCGAACTTCTCGGTGCCGTGCGGGCGCAGCGACAGGTTCACGTCGCAGCGCATCTGGCCCATCTCCATCCGGGCCTCGGAGACGCCGAGCGCGCGGATGACCTCGCGCAGCTCACGGACGTAGGCCTTCGCCACCTCCGGGGCACGGTCGCCCGCGCCGACGATCGGCTTGGTGACGATCTCGATGAGCGGGATGCCGGCGCGGTTGTAGTCGAGCAGGGAGTGGGACGCGCCGTGGATGCGGCCGGTGGCACCGCCGACGTGCGTCGACTTGCCGGTGTCCTCCTCCATGTGGGCGCGCTCGATCTCCACGCGGAAGGTCTCGCCGTCCTCCAGCTGCACGTCGAGGTAGCCGTTGAAGGCGATCGGCTCGTCGTACTGGGAGGTCTGGAAGTTCTTCGGCATGTCCGGATAGAAGTAGTTCTTCCGGGCGAAGCGGCACCATTCGGCGATCTCGCAGTTCAGCGCGAGGCCGATCTTGATGGCGGACTCGACGCCGGTCGCGTTGACGACCGGGAGCGCGCCGGGCAGGCCGAGGCAGACCGGGCAGGTCTGCGTGTTGGCGTCCTGGCCGAGGGCGGTCGAGCAGCCGCAGAACATCTTCGTCTTGGTGCCGAGTTCGACATGGACCTCGAGGCCCATGACGGGGTCGTACGACGCGAGTGCGTCCTCGTACGACACCAGGTCGGTCGTGGTGGTCACGGTGAAACTTCCCTCTCAGCCCAGCAGGACGTCGTCGTCGCCCAGCCGCTTCAGCTCGCGGTAGAGAATGGCCAGGTTGGTGACGACCGCCGCTCCGGTCACGACGGCGTCGAGCAGCCGCAGCGTGTCGTTGTCTCCGCGGGCCTTCTTGATCTGCTTGTAGACGCCGACGGCGCCGAAGGCCGACGTGGCCATCGAGATGTACAGACCGGACTTGGAGCTCTTGAAGCCCTTGGCCTTGGACAGTGCGCTCACAGCGACGGAGCCTCCTCGATCAGCGGGTGGCCCCACTTTTGCACGAAGGCGGCCTCGACGGCGGCACCCACCTTGTACAGGCGGTCGTCCTTCATGACAGGGGCGATGATCTGCAGGCCGACCGGGAGGTTGTCCTCCGGGGCGAGACCGCACGGCAGCGACATGGCCGCGTTGCCCGCCAGGTTGGTCGGGATGGTGCACAGGTCGGCGAGGTACATCGCCATCGGGTCGTCGGCGCGCTCGCCGATCGGGAAGGCGGTGGTCGGGGTCGTCGGGGAGACGATGACGTCGACCTGCTCGAACGCCTTGTCGAAGTCCTGCTTGATGAGCGTGCGGACCTTCTGGGCGCTGCCGTAGTAGGCGTCGTAGTAGCCGGAGCTCAGCGCGTACGTGCCGAGCATGATGCGGCGCTTGACCTCGGGGCCGAAGCCGGCCTCGCGGGTGAGGGAGGTGACCTCCTCGGCGGAGTGCGTGCCGTCGTCGCCGGTGCGCAGGCCGTAGCGCAGGCCGTCGAAGCGGGCGAGGTTGGAGGAGCACTCCGAGGGCGCGATCAGGTAGTACGCCGACAGCGCCAGGTCGAAGGACGGGCAGTCCAGTTCGACGACCTCGGCGCCCAGCTCCTTGAGCAGCGCGACCGACTCGTCGAACCGCTGGATGACGCCGGCCTGGTAGCCCTCGCCGCGGAACTGCTTGACGACGCCGACGCGCATGCCCTCGACGCTGCCGTTGCGGGCGGCCTCGACGACCGGCGGGACGGGCTCGGCGATGGAGGTGGAGTCGAGCGGGTCGTGCCCGGCGATGACCTCGTGCAGCAGCGCCGCGTCCAGGACGGTGCGGGCGCAGGGGCCGCCCTGGTCGAGGGAGGAGGAGAAGGCGACCATGCCGTACCGGGACACCGCGCCGTACGTCGGCTTCACGCCGACCGTGCCGGTGACGGCGGCGGGCTGGCGGATGGAGCCGCCGGTGTCCGTGCCGATGGCGAGCGGGGCCATGTGCGCGGCCAGCGCGGCGGACGAACCGCCGCCGGAGCCGCCGGGGATCTTGGTGAGGTCCCAGGGGTTGCCGGTCGGGCCGTAGGCGCTGTTCTCGGTGGAGGACCCCATGGCGAACTCGTCCATGTTGGTCTTGCCGAGGATGACGACGTCGGCGGCCTTCAGCCGCTGGGTGACCGTCGCGTCGTAGGGCGGGATCCAGCCCTCCAGGATCTTCGAGCCGACGGTCGTGGGCACGCCCTCGGTGGTGAAGATGTCCTTCAGCGCGAGGGGGACGCCGGCGAGGGGGCCGAGCTTCTCGCCCCGCTCCCGCTTCTCGTCGACGGCACGGGCCTGGGCGAGGGCGCCCTCGCGGTCGACGTGCAGGAAGGCGTGCACCTTCTCGTCGACGGCCTCGATGCGGGCGAGGTGGGCCTCGGTGACCTCGACGGCCGTGAGCTCGCCGGAGGCGATCTTCGCGGCGGTCTCGGCCGCGGTGAGCTTGATGATGTCCGTCACGGTCTTAGTCCTCCCCCAGGATCTGCGGCACCTTGAAACGCTGCTGCTCCTGGGCCGGGGCGCCGGAGAGCGCCTGCTCGGGGGTGAGCGAGGGACGGACCTCGTCCGGGCGCATGACGTTCGTCAGCGGGAGCGGGTGCGAGGTCGGCGGTACGTCTTGGTCGGCGACCTCGCTGACGCGGGCGACCGCGCCGATGATGTCGTCCAGCTGTCCCGCGAAGTGGTCGAGCTCTTCGGGCTTCAGCTCCAGACGCGCCAGCCGGGCGAGGTGGGCGACCTCCTCGCGCGTGATGCCAGGCATGCAGCGATCCTCTGGGGGTGAGTGAATGTGGTTTGGCCCAATCCTATGGGGCGGCGGGCGGTGCCCGTGAAACGGTTTGCCGGTCCTCGCGAGGAGAGGCGGCCGACCGTGTCTTCCGCCCCGGCCGAAGGCCCGGGTCAGCCCACCCGGCCCGAGTCGTCCGCGGCGGCCGCCGGGAGCGCGGCCCGAGGGCGCTGCCAGCCCCGGGAGCCCCGGGCGCGGAGCCAGGCCGTGGTCTCCTCGGGGGGCATCGCGGCGGCGACCAGCCAGCCCTGCACGGCGTCGCAGCCGAGGTCGCGCAGGCGCTCCCAGGTCTCGTCGTCCTCGACGCCCTCGGCGACGACGAGCAGACCGAGGGAGTGGGCGAGGTCGACCGTGCAGCGCACGATCTCCGCGTCCTCGTTGTCGACCGCCAGCCGGGCCACGAACGAGCGGTCGATCTTCAGCTCGCTGACCGGGAGCTTGCGCAGGTGCACCAGCGACGAGTAGCCCGTGCCGAAGTCGTCCAGGGACATCTTCACGCCGTGCCCGGTCAGCCCGTTGAGCGTGTCGGCGGCGCGCTGCGGGTCCTCCAGGAGGACGTGTTCCGTTATCTCCAGCTGGAGCGCTCCCGCCGGGACGCCGTGCCGGGCCAGCCGGGCGGCGACGGAACCCGCGAAGCCGGGGGTGTGCACATCCCGCGGCGAGACGTTCACCGCGACCGGCACGAACAGGCCCTGGGCGCGCCAGCGGGCGACCTGGCCGAGCGCGGTCTCCAGGACGTACTCGGTGAGGTGGGGCATCAGGCCCGAGGACTCGGCGATCGCTATGAACTCGTCCGGCGGCACCTTGCCCCGCTCCGGGTGCACCCAGCGGACCAGGGCCTCCAGGCCCGCGACCTGTCCGTCGAAGCGGACCTTGGGCTGGTAGTGCAGATGCACCTCGTGCGCGTCGAGGGCGCGGCGCAGATCGCCCAGCAGACCGAGCCGGTCGGGGGTGTTCGAGTCGCGCTTGGACTCGTAGACCTCGACGCCCGTACGGTCCCGCTTCGCCTGGTACATCGCCACGTCCGCCCGGCGCAGCAGCCCCTCGGCGTCCAGGGCGTGGTCGGGGAAGACGGCGACTCCGGCGCTGGCCTCCAGGACGAGGGTGAGGCCGTCGAGGTCGAGCGGGGAGCTGAGCGCGGCGACCAGATTGCGGGCGACCCGGGTCGCGGACGTCGTGGAGTCGGCGACCGGCAGTAAGACGGCGAACTCGTCCCCGCCGAGCCGGGCGGCCTCGGCCCCCCGCGGCAGCGCCACCCGCAGCCGGTCGGCGATCTGGAGCAGCAGCCGGTCACCGGCCAGATGACCGAGCGTGTCGTTGACCGATCGGAACCGGTCGAGGTCGATCAGCATCAGGGCGGCGCGGGCGTCGATCCGCTCGGCGTCGTCCAGCGCGGTCCAGATGCGCTCCAGCAGCCACTGGCGGTTGGGCAGCCCGGTCAGCGGGTCGCGCAGCTGCTCCTCCGCCCGGGCCCGGGCTATCCACAGCGTGGAGTCCAGGGCGATGAGGGGGATGGAGAACAGCGGCAGCAGGATCGGCTTGGCCACGGCCACCACGCACACCAGCGGCGCGATCCCCAGCAGCGCGACCGCGACCAGGCCCTGTCTGACCAGGGCGGTGCGGGCGACCGTGGGCAGGCCGCGGCGCGGGGCGTGCAGGTACCAGAGCAGCACGCGGGTGACCGCCAGGTAGGCGACGGCGACCAGGGCCACCTGGGGCGCGGTCCCGAGCGTCCAGGCGCCGGGCTCCGCGGGGGACTCGACGGACGGCACGGTCCCGAAGGAGCCCAGCACCAGGGCGCCGGCCCCGATGCCGAGGAGGTCGACCGACCCGTGCAGCACGCCCTGGCGCCAGCGGGCGCGGCGGGCTATGCCGACCAGCACGACGACCGTGAGGCTGACCATGCCGGCCGGGACCCAGCCGTACAGCAGCAGCACGGCGAGGGTGAGGGCGGCGCCCGAGCCGGTGCCGCCCCACCAGCGGGAGCGGCCGAGCATGACGAGGTGTCCGACGATGATGCCGGTGAGCACGGCCAGCGCCCAGCCGGCCGTGCCCGACGGGAAGAGCGCGTGGCCGCCGGTGAAGGCGCGGTAGAAGCCGGCGCCCAGGACGAATCCGGCCGCCGCGACGACCGCCGCGGGCAGCGCGGGCCAGGTCAGGTGCCGTTCGGTCTCCGTGTCCTCGCCGGTCAGTCCGGGGGTGTGCTCGCTGACCGGCTGTGCGGCGCGCCCCCCGGCGGCGCGCCCGTCCGCGGTGTACTGTCCGACGGCGCGTGTCTCCGCGCCCGGACGCCCCGCCGGCCGGCCGGCCCCACGGACTGCACGCCATGCCACCGCCATGCGGCGCAGGCGCAGCCGTGAGCCCGGCACGGCGCTCTCGGTCGGTTCCATTCCCGTCCCTCTCACAGCCGGCGGTGCCCACGCCACGCGGCCCGGTGCCCGACAACCCTCAACGGCCCGCGCCGGCAAACCCTTCCCCGTGCTCTGCGCGAGCACGAAGATGCCCCGACCGCAGCTGGGCACGGCAGGCGCACATCTCAACAGTAGGCCGCAGAAGGCTTCCACGGGCAGCGGTCGCCGACGGTTGCCCGAATGCGCCCCGGCCACCCGTATGCATCTGGTATGCGCCGATCGGGTGGCCTTCAACCCCTACTCCTCGGCCGAAAGGGCGACTTCGGCCGCCGCTTCCGGTCCCCGCTCCAGCAGGACGCCGAAACCCTCCTCGTTCAGGACCGGCACCTTCAGCTGCATCGCCTTGTCGTATTTCGATCCGGGGCTGTCACCTACGACGACGAATGACGTCTTCTTCGAAACCGAGCCGGTCACCTTCGCTCCGCGGCTCTGGAGGGCCTCCTTGGCGCCGTCCCGCGTGAAGTGTTCGAGGGTGCCGGTGACGACGACCGTGAGCCCTTCGAGCGGGCGCGGCCCCTCGTCCTCGCCGGTGCTCTCCTCCTCCATGCGGACGCCCGCGGCCTTCCACTTACGGATGATTTCGCGGTGCCAGTCCTCGGCGAACCACTCCTTGACGGCCGCGGCGACGATCGGGCCGACTCCGTCGGTGTTCTTCAGCTCCTCCTCGGTGGCCTGGTCGATGCGCTCGATCGAGCGGAACTCGCGGGCCAGCGCCTCCGCCGCGACGGGCCCGACATGACGGATCGACAGGCCGGTGAGGATGCGGGCGAGGGGGCGCTGCTTGGCGGCTGCGATGTTCTCCAGCATGGCAAGCGCGTTCTTGCGGGGATTGCCCTCCTGGTTCGCGAAGACCGTGGCGACCTTCTCCTCGCCGGTCTTCGGGTCGCGCTTGGGCAGGCCGCTGTCCTGGTCCAGGACGTACGCCTTGATGGGCAGCAGCTGTTCGATGGTGAGGTCGAACAGGTCGCCCTCGTCCACCAGCGGCGGCGTCTTCGGCTCCAGCGGGACGGTGAGGGCGGCCGCGGCGACATAGCCGAAGTGCTCGATGTCCAGCGCCTTGCGGCCCGCGAGGTAGAACAGGCGCTCGCGCAACTGGGCCGGGCAGGTGCGGGCGTTCGGGCAGCGCAGGTCGACGTCGCCCTCCTTCATCGGCCTGAGCGCCGTACCGCACTCGGGGCACTCGCTCGGCATCACGAACTCGCGCTCGGTGCCGTCGCGCAGGTCGGCGACGGGCCCGAGGATCTCGGGGATGACGTCACCGGCCTTGCGCAGCACGACCGTGTCGCCGATGAGGACGCCTTTGGCCTTGACCACGTCCTGGTTGTGCAGCGTGGCGAACTCGACCTCGGAGCCGGCGACCGTGACCGGCTCGACCTGGGCGTACGGCGTGACCCGGCCGGTGCGGCCGACGCCCACGCGGATGTTGATGAGCTTGGTGTTGACCTCCTCCGGCGCGTACTTGTAGGCGATGGCCCAGCGCGGGGCGCGCGAGGTGGAGCCCAGGCGGCCCTGGAGGGGGATCTCGTCGAGCTTGACGACCACGCCGTCGATCTCGTGCTCCACGGAGTGGCGGTTCTCGCCGAAGTAGGCGATGAACTCCCGGACTCCCTCCAGGCCGTCGACCACCTTGTTGTGCCGGGAGGTGGGCAGGCCCCAGGTCTTGAGCAGGTCGTAGGCCTGGGAGAGGCGGGTCAGGCCGGTGAAGCCCTCCAGGGCGCCGATGCCGTGGACCACCATGTGCAGCGGGCGGGTGGCCGTGACGCGCGGGTCCTTCTGGCGCAGGGAACCGGCCGCCGCGTTGCGCGGGTTGGCGAAGGGCTTGTCGCCGGCCTCGACCAGGCGGGCGTTGAGCTCCTGGAACTTCTCCATCGGGAAGTAGACCTCGCCGCGGATCTCCACGAGGTCGGGGACGGAGTCGCCCTTGAGGCGGTCGGGGATCTCCGCGATCGTCCGGACGTTCGGCGTGATGTCCTCGCCCGTGCGGCCGTCGCCGCGGGTCGCCGCGCGGGTGAGGCGGCCGTGCTCGTAGGTGAGGTTCACGGCGAGGCCGTCGACCTTCAGCTCGCACAGGAAGTGGTAGTCCTGCTCGCCCAGTTCCCGGGCGATGCGCTCCGACCAGGCGGCGAGCTCCTCGTCGTTGAACGTGTTGTCCAGCGAGAGCATGCGCTGGCGGTGCTCGACCGCCGTGAACTCCGTCTCGTACGAACCGGCGACCTTCTGGGTCGGCGAGTCCGGCGTGCGCAGCTCCGGGTGCTCCTCCTCCAGCGCCTCCAGGGAACGCAGCAGCTCGTCGAACTCCGCGTCGCTGACGACCGGAGCGTCCTTCACGTAGTAGCGGAAGCGGTGCTCCTCGATCTGCTCCGCGAGGCGCGCGTGCTTCTCCCGTGCCTCGGCGGGCACCGCCGTCGTCTCCGCCTGCTTGTCGCCGGCCACCGTGTCGTCCTCCCGTTACTCTGGGTTGTCCGCGAGGGATCTCGCCGCCCGGGCGCAGTGGGCGAGAGCCGTGCGCGCGTACCCCGGGGAGACCCCCGCGAGTCCGCACGCCGGGGTGAGGGTGACCGCCTCCGCGAGAAGCCCCGGTGACAGCCCCAGCCTGCGCCACAGCGTCCTGACACCCATGACGCTACCGGCAGGGTCTGACAATGGGCCCTCCGCGGACGGGACGACACCGGTGAAGAGCCGGGTGCCGCCCTCCACGGCCTCCCCGATCGTGTCGTCGTCACGCTCGGTGAGCAGGGAGAAGTCGAAGGAGACGGCCGCCGCGCCCGCCCGGCGGAGCAGGGCGAACGGGACGTCCGGGGCGCAGGAGTGGACGACGACCGGGCCGCCGGCGTGCGTCCCGACGAGGTCGCGCAGCGTCTGCTCGGCGACCTGCCGGTCCACGGCCCGGTGGGTGCGGTAGCCGCTGGCCGACTTCACCTGGCCGCGCAGGACGGCGGTGAGCGACGGCTCGTCGAGTTGGAGCACGAGCTGCGCGCCGGGGATCCGCCGCTGTACCTCCGCGAGGTGCAGCCGCAGCCCCTCGGCGAGGGACGCGGCGAGGTCGCGGCAGGCCCCGGGGTCGGAGAGGGCCGCCTCGCCGTTGCGCAGCTCAAGGTTGGCGGCGAGGGTCCAGGGCCCGACGGCCTGCACCTTCAGCGGCCCCTCGTACTCCTGGGTGAACTCCTCCAGTGCGTCGAGGTCCTCGCCGAGCCAGGAGCGGGCCCGCTTGGTGTCCCGGCCGGGCCGGTCCCCGAGCCGCCACCCGCTGGGCTCCACGCGCGCGTACAGCTCGACGAGCAGGCCGGCTGTCCGGCCGATCATGTCCGCGCCGGGCCCGCGGGCGGGCAGTTCGGGCAGGAAGGGGAAGTCCTCGAAGGTTCCGGTGACCGTTTTGACGGCTTCCCGGGCGTCGCCCCCGGGCATGGAGCCGACACCGGTGGCGGCACCGAACCTGAACTGGCTGTTTTCGCTCACCGCAGCAGCCTACGCAGCGGCCCGGCCGGTCAGCTCCCCGGTCGTACCGTCAGGTCGTTGACCTCCGCGTCCCTCGGCAGGTCCAGGGCCATCAGGATCGTCGTGGCGACCGACTCCGGGTCGATCCACTGCGAGGCGTCGTACTCCTTGCCCTCCTGCTGGTGGACCTTGGCCTGCATGGGGCTGGCGGTGCGGCCGGGGTAGACCGAGGTGACCCGGACGCCGTTGCCGTGCTCCTCGTGGCGCAGGGAGTCGGCGAGGGCCTTCAGGCCGTGCTTGGACGCGGCGTACGCGGACCAGCCGGCGTGGGCGTTGAGGCCGGCGCCGGAGTTGACGAAGACCACGTGGCCCCGGGCGGCGCGCAGCTGGGGCAGGAAGTGGCGGGTCAGCTCGGCGGGGGCGACGAGGTTGACGTTGAGCTGGTGGCGCCAGGTCTTGGGGGTGAGCTCGCCGACCGGGCCGAGGTCGACGACGCCGGCGATGTGCAGCAGCGAGTCCACCCGGTCCGGCAGCGACTGGTGGGAGAAGGCCCAGGAGAGCCTGTCGGGGTCGGCGAGGTCGCCCACCAGGGTCTTCGCCCCGGGGAACTCGGCCGCCAGCTCCTTGGCGCGGCCCGCGTCGCGCGCGTGCAGCACGAGGTCGTCCCCGCGCGCGTGCAGGCGGCGGGCCACGGCCGCGCCGATGCCGGAACCGGCTCCGGTGATCACATGAGTAGCCATGCCCGCCATGCTCGCATCAGGGCCGGGTCACTCGATGCCCCGGCTCTCCTCCAGGTAGGCCAGCGCCCCGACCGGCTCCTCCGCGAAGAACACCAGGTCGGTGAGCGGGCGGGGCAGGAAGCCCTCGTCCTCCATGCGGCGGAACTGCTCCTTCAGGCCGTCGTAGAAGCCCGCCGTGTTGAGCAGGACCACCGGCTTGTCGGTGTGCCCGTGCTTCTTCAGCTCCAGGATCTCGGTCGCCTCGTCGAGCGTGCCGGTGCCACCGACCATGATCACCACGGCGTCGGCCTTCTCCAACAGGAGCTTCTTGCGCTCGGCGAGGTCCTTGGCGACCACCATCTCGTCGACGCCCGGGCGGGCATTGGCCGAGAGGAACTGCACGGAGACGCCGACGAGCCGGCCGCCCGCCTCCTGCACGCCGTCGGCGACCACCTTCATCAGGCCGACGTCGGAGCCGCCCCACACTAGCGTGTGACCGCCCTTGCCCAGCAGTTTCGCGAACTCACGCGCGGGACGGGTGTAGCGCTCGTCGAGGTCGGCGGCGGAGAGGAAGACACAGATGTTCATGAACCCACCGTACGGGCCCGGTCCGCCGCCATGGTGAGCCGCATCTTGGACTGCCGGTGCGGGAGTTGTTCCCAGTCGTCCATGAACCGGGCGTCCAGGCCGTACCGGGCGGCGAGTTCGGTCAGCGTCCGCGTCCGGTAGTAGAAGTCCTCGTGGAGCACCTGGTGCTCCTCGCCCTCGGTGCGGTCGAACGTGAAGTCGAAGAACCCGCCCGGGGCGAGGATCCGGCCGACGTGCGCGAAGCACTCCTCGATGACGTGCAGCGGCGAGTGCGAGAAGACGCTGTGCGCGTCCACGACTCGCGCGAGGGGTTGTGCCCCACGGTGGTGCGCACCGAGGCGGCCATCGCACTCGGCCACGGCCGCCTCCGCGCTGCGCGCCGCGTCCGAGGCCATCACGGCCCGGTAGTACGCGATGTGGTCGCGGTAGCGCAGCCGCAGCCAGGCGTCCCGCACCGCGCGCCGGGCGTGCGCGGGCACGCGCTCGGGGTGGCGCAGGGCGTACCGGACCTGGTGGGCCAGGCTGCCGCGGTTTCCGGCCGGTTCCTTGGCGCGCATGGGGGCCTCCTGCGGCGAGGGAAGAACTCCGCTTCAGCCTGCGCTGTACGGGAGGACTCGGCTACCCAAGGAGGGGCGATCGTGACCACAGGGCATCGCATCACCATCGAACGGAGCAGCCGGCACGTGCGCGTGGTGCGCGGCGAACAGGTCCTGGCGGAGAGCGACCGGCCGCTGGTCCTGCGGGAGACGGGCTGCCCCGAGCGGTACTACATCCCGGCCGAGGACGTACGCCTGGACCTGCTGACACCGTCCGGCACGCACACGTACTGCCGGTTCAAGGGCACCGCGTCCTACTGGTCGCTGCCGGACGCGGCGGACCTCGTCTGGGCGTATCCGGACCCCAAGCCAGACGTGGCGGAGATCAGGGACCACCTGTGCTTCTACGACGTGGAAGTGATGTGATCGGCTGACGCACGGCCCGCCTCACCCATGAAGACCGTGCTGTGCGGCAGTCTCAACAGGCATGGACAAGAAGATCCTTTCACGCGACGGCACCCGCATCGCCTACGAGAGCACCGGCCGGGGTCCCGCGGTCGTCCTGGTGAGCGGTGCGATGTCGACGGGCGGCACCCTGGCGCCGCTGGCCGTGTCTCTCTCGGAGCGTTTCCAGGCTGTCGTGTACGACCGCCGGGGCCGCGGAGCCAGCGGGGACACGGCGCCCTACGCCGTGGAGCGTGAGGTCGAGGACCTGGCGGCGGTGATCGAGGCGGTGGGCGGCGAGGCGTTCCTGTACGGCATCTCCTCCGGCGGGGCCCTGGCGCTGGAGGCGGCGGCGAGCGGACTGCCGGTGCGGCGCGTCGCCGTGTACGAGACACCGTTCGCGATGTCGGAGGAGGGCGCCAAGGAGCGCGCGGAGTACACCCAGCGGCTGACCCAGGCGCTCGGCGAGGGGCGGCGCGGGGACGCGGTCGAACTGTTCCTGCGGCTGACCGGCCTGGCCGAGGGGATGATCCAGGGCGCCCGCCAGTCCCCCATGTGGGCGGCCATGGAGGCGATCGCCCCGAGCCTCGCCTACGACGACGCCGTGATGCGCGACGGCCGGGTGCCCCGCGACCGGCTGGGCTCGGTCGCCGCCCCCGTCCTGGCGGTCGCGGGCGACGCGAGCCCCGCGTGGCTGCGCGAGGCGGCCCGGGCCATCGCGGACTCCGTGCCCGACGGCTCGTACCGCACGCTCCAGGGGCAGACGCACATGGTGGAGCCGAATGTGCTGACGCCGGTGCTGACGGAGTTCTTCAGCCGCGGGTGAGGGGCTCCACGCGCGCGTGGAGCCCCCGGTGTCCTCCGGGTCAGGCCACGCCGGCCGTCGCCCGGCGGGTCGACGCGATCGTCGCCGAGCCGACCACGCGCGTGCCGTCGTACAGCACGATCGCCTGGCCGGGGGCGACGCCGCGGACCGGCTCGGTGAAGGTGACCTCCAGGGTGCCGTCGACGAGTTCGGCGGTCACCTCGGTCTCGCCGCCGTGGGCGCGGAGCTGGGCCGTGTAGGTGCCGGGGCCGGTGGGGGCGGCGCCGCACCAGCGCGGCTTGACGGCGGTCAGGGCGCCGACGTCCAGCGCGTCGGCGGGGCCGACCGTGACCGTGTTGGTGACCGGGGAGATGTCGAGGACGTAGCGGGGCTTGCCGTCGGGGGCCGGGGTGCCGATCCTCAGGCCCTTGCGCTGGCCGATGGTGAAGCCGTACGCGCCCTCGTGCGTGCCGAGCTTCGTGCCGGACTCGTCGACGATGTCGCCCTCGGACCTGCCGAGCCGCTGGGCCAGGAAGCCCTGGGTGTCGCCGTCGGCGATGAAGCAGATGTCGTGCGAGTCGGGCTTCTTGGCGACCGCCAGGCCCCTGCGTTCGGCCTCGGCGCGGATCTCGTCCTTCGTGGTGACCGTGTCGCCGAGCGGGAACATCGCGTGGGCGAGCTGCCGGTCGTCCAGCACGCCGAGGACGTACGACTGGTCCTTGGCCATGTCGGAGGCGCGGTGCAGCTCTCGGGTGCCGTCCTCGCGGACGATCACCTTGGCGTAGTGGCCCGTGCAGACCGCGTCGAAGCCCAGGGCGAGGGCCTTGTCGAGGAGGGCGGCGAACTTGATCTTCTCGTTGCAGCGCAGGCAGGGGTTGGGGGTGCGGCCGGCCTCGTACTCGGCGACGAAGTCCTCGACGACGTCCTCGCGGAAGCGGTCGGCGAGGTCCCACACGTAGAACGGGATGCCGATGACGTCGGCGGCGCGGCGGGCGTCGCGTGAGTCCTCGATCGTGCAGCAGCCCCGCGCGCCCGTCCGGAAGGACTGGGGGTTGGCGGAGAGCGCGAGGTGGACGCCGGTCACGTCATGGCCCGCCTCGGCCGCGCGGGCGGCGGCGACGGCGGAGTCGACGCCTCCGGACATGGCGGCCAGGACGCGGAGGGGGCGGGGGCGCTGCGGGGTTTCAGTCATAACCCTTCCAGGGTACGGGGGCGCGGGAACCAGGGCCCCCGGGTATCCGTTGACGATCACATGGGACAGCGGAAGGCTCCGAAGGACGGCGACCGAAAGGTCGGGCGCCGCGCGTTGCTGATCGGTGGGACGGTGGCAGCGGCGGGCTCGGCCGCGCTGGCCCGGGACGAGCTCGCGCGCCTGTGGTGGCGGACCCCGGGCGTCGAGAAGCCGCGCAAGGACGGCGAGGTGGACTACACGGGCGCGCGCTGGGTGGCGGCGTCGGACGCGAACTGGCGCCGCGCGGACCGCCCCGACGACTACGGCATAGACATGGTGGTCATCCATGTCACACAGGGCAGCTTCGACAGCGCGGTGAGAGCCTTCCAGAACCCGGCGCACCGGGCGGCCTCGCACTACATCGTCCGCAAGGACGGGCACATCGCCCAGATGATCCGCGAGCTGGACGTGGCGTACCACGCGGGCAACCGCGACTACAACGAGCGCAGTGTCGGCATCGAGCACGCGGGCTTCGTGGACCGCCCGCAGGACTTCACGGACGAGATGTACGAGGCCTCGGCCCGGCTCACGGCCCGGATCTGCGCCCGCTACGGCATACCCGTCGACCGCGAGCACATCATCGGCCATGTGGAGGTGCCGGGCACGGACCACACGGACCCGGGGCCGCACTGGGACTGGGACAGATACATGCGGCTGGTGCGCGAGGCGCGGACGGCGCCCGCCTGATAGAGGACCGGGGCGCGTCCGCCGTGGACGACCCCGGGCAAGGGCACGCGCCGGTTCCTACGTCAGCCCCGCCGCCCGCGCCCGCTCCACCGCCGGGCCGATGGCCTTCGCGAGGGCCTCGACGTCGGCTTCGGTGGAGGTGTGGCCGAGGGAGAAGCGGAGGGTGCCGCGAGCCAGGTCGGGGTCGGTGCCGGTGGCGAGGAGGACGTGGCTGGGCTGGGCGACGCCGGCGGTGCAGGCGGAGCCGGTGGAGCACTCGATGCCCTGGGCGTCGAGCAGGAGCAGCAGGGAGTCGCCCTCGCAGCCGGGGAAGGTGAAGTGCGCGTTGGCCGGGAGGCGGCCCTCCGGATCCGGGTCCCCGCCGAGGATCGCGTCCGGGACGGCCGAGCGGACCGCGGTGATCAGGCTGTCGCGCAGGGCGCCGATCTCGCGGACGAACCACTCGCGCTGCTCGGCGGCCAGTCGCCCGGCGACCGCGAAGGAGGCGATGGCGGGCACGTCGAGGGTGCCGGAGCGCACATGCCGCTCCTGGCCGCCGCCGTGCAGGACGGGGACGGGGGTGTGGTCACGGCCGAGGATCAGCGCGCCGATGCCGTACGGGCCGCCGATCTTGTGGCCCGACACCGTCATCGCGGCGAGCCCGGAGGCGGCGAAGTCGACGGGGACCTGGCCGAAGGCCTGGACGGCGTCCGAGTGCAGCGGGACCCCGTACTCCGCGGCGACGTCGGCGAGTTCGCGGATGGGCAGGATCGTCCCGATCTCGTTGTTCGCCCACATCACGGTGGCGAGGGCCACGTCGTCGGGGTTGCGGGCGATCGCCTCGCGCAGGGCGTCCGGGTGGACGCGGCCGTGGGCGTCGACCGGCAGGTACTCGATGGTGGCGCCCTCGTGTTCGCCGAGCCAGTGCACGGCGTCGAGGACCGCGTGGTGCTCGACGGGGCTGGCGAGGACGCGGGTGCGGGCCGGGTCGGCGTCGCGGCGTGACCAGTACAGGCCCTTGACGGCGAGGTTGTCGGCCTCCGTGCCGCCCGAGGTGAAGACGACCTCGCTGGGGCGGGCGCCGAGGGCTTCGGCGAGGGTCTCGCGGGCCTCCTCGACGGTGCGGCGGGCCTGCCGGCCGGATGCGTGGAGGGACGACGCGTTGCCGGTGGCACCCAGCTGGGCGGTGAACGCCTCAACCGCCTCCGGGAGCATCGGGGTGGTCGCGGCGTGGTCGAGGTAAGCCATGGTGAGCCCGATTCTACGGCTCCGCTGCCGCGGCCCTCAGATCAAGGCTGGCCGAACGTGAACCGCTTTCGGCGCGGCGGCGGCCCGTCGTCCCCGGGCCCGGCCGCGGTGTGCCGGCATGGGTGGTCCGACGGCGGCTCAGAAGCTCCACGAGACGGTGCTGTCGGCCTCCATGAACGCCGCCAGGACCAGCAGGTCGGCGACGCCCAGGCCCAGGCCGAGCAGCGCACGGCCGCGGCGGTTGGTGCCGCGCCACAGGGCGATGCTCGCCAGCACGATGGCGATGGGGCCGAGGAAGATGTTGAGGACGAGCAGACCGAGCAGGCCGAGGATGAAGGACGCGACGGCCATGCCGTCGGTGTCCCGGATACCGGTGTGGCGCGAGGCCGGAGCGGTGAGCTGCATGGTGATCGACTCCCGTGGTCGGGTCGGAGGTGCGGCGGTCAGTGGGCCTGCGTGTGGCGCCGGCGGTTGCGCTCGCGCAGCGCGAAGATGCCCAGCCAGGCGGCGATGACGACGCCGGCGGCGAGGGAGAAGGAGAGCGGCGCGTGGGCGACGGTGCCCAGGACCACGCCCAGCAGCAGGAGTGCGGCGACGATGAACAGCATGGGAAACGGCCCCCAGGGTTTCGGTGAACGATTGTGGTTACAGTTGTTCACTGACTTCCCAGTCTAGCGTCTTCCATGGCTTTCCAATTCCAGAGAACAGTTGTTAACTGCATGGTATGAGTCACACCCTCGGCATCCGGCAGGCGCAGAAGCAGAAGACCCGGCAGGCACTCCTGGACGCGGCCCTGGGGCTGCTGGAGGAGCAGAGCCTGAGCAGCCTCGGGCTGCGCGAGGTCACCCGCGCCGTCGGTGTCGCCCCGACCGCCTTCTACCGGCACTTCCGCTCCACGGCGGACCTCGGCGTGGCCCTGGTCGAGGAGGCGCTGGGCAGCCTGCACCCGATGATCCGGACGACGGTGTCCACGGCGGGGGACAGCGCGGAGCGCATCACGGGCACCATCGAGCTGATCCGCCGTCACGTCGACGGGTACCCCGCACACGTCCGGTTCATCGCCCGTGAACGGCATGGCGGAGTCCAGCCGGTGCGGGCGGCCATACGGGACCAACTGGCCCGGTTCGCCCAGGAGGTCAAGGCCGAGCTGGCCAAGGACCCGGTGTCCGCGGGCTGGACCGAGGACGACCTGCTGATGCTCGCCCATCTCTACGTCGACCAGATGCTGATCACGGCGTCGCTCTTCCTGGAGGCGCTGGAGGGGCCGGAGGAGGAGCGCGAGGAGCGGACCCGGCACGTCGCGCAGGTGGCGACCCGCCAGATGCGGCTGATCAGCCTCGGCCGCCACCACTGGCTGGATTGACTCGCACCGCACAACGCCCGGGGGCGGCGCGCCCGTTCGCCGGACGCGCCGCCCCTGCCGTGCCCGGACGCGCCGGGGCCGGTGCCGCCTACTTCGCCTGCTGCGTCTGCCCCTGACCGGCACCGCCCGGAGCGCCGCAGCCGCCGCCCTGACCGCCACCGGGGCCGCCCTGCCCGCCGCCCGGAGCACCGCTGGGCATGCCCGAGGGCGCCCCGGACGGCGCTCCCGACGGCTTGGCACCACCCGAAGCCGCACCCGAGGGCGCACCCGAGGGCGCACCGGAAGGAGCCCCCGAAGGCGCACCGGAGGGAGCCCCCGAGGGCGCACCCGACGGCGCCTGGCAGGCCTGACCCTGCTGTCCGGACCCGCCGCCACTGCCCGAGGACGACGAGGAGTCACCCGACCCGCAGGCCGCCAGGGCCAGGGGAGACAGCGCCAGCAGGGCCACGGCGGGAACGAGACGCGCACGGTTCATGAGAGACAGCTCCAGGGAGGATGAGGAAGTCCTGAGGCAGGCACTCAACCAACTCCGCCCAGGACTCCCCTCGGACCGCCCTGTGACCGACCTGTCAGCGGGGCAAAGTTCAGCCCAGCCGGACCCGCGCGAGCTGCCGGGACTGCGCCACCAGCCGGTCCGCGCCGTCCCACACCTCGGCGTCCTCTTCCAGGAAGCCGCCGGCGAGGTTGCGGGTGGTGATCGCCACGCGCAGCGGACCCGGCGCCGGGCGGCAGCGCACGTGCACGGTCAGCTCGACGGTCGGCACCCAGCCCTTCAGCCCGAGTTCGAAGGCGGTGGGCGGCAGGGCGTCCACCGCCAGCAGCAGGGAGAGCGGGTCGTGGTCACGACCGTCCGCGAGCCCGAACCAGGCCCGCATCTCGCCCTTGCCGGAGGGCTGCCCGAGGGCCCAGCCCACGGTCGACGGGTCGAGCTTGAGCATCAGCCGGTCGGCGATGGCCGAGCTGCCCTCGACGGGGGCGGGCCCGTCCTGGGGGCCGAAGCAGTGGTCCATCGGCGGGATCGCGGGCGGCCGGGCCGTCGTCCGGACGTCGTCGGGCAGGGCGTCCAGGTCGCCGTAGGAGGCGAGGACGCGGATGCGCTCGACCTCGCGGCCCTCGTCGTCGTACTGGAAGAGGGAGGCCTGGCCGGTCGACAGGGTGCGGCCGGTGCGGACGGTCTCCGTGCGGACGACCGCGGGGCCGGGCCGGGACGCGGTCAGGTAGTGCGCCGAGACGGTGAAGGGGTCGCTGTGCGGCAGGGCGTCCGCGAGGGCGCGGCCCAGGACGGCCAGCAGGTAGCCGCCGTTGACGGCGCTGATGATCGTCCAGCCGGCGGAGAGGTCGATGTCGTAGACGCCGGGCGCGCGGCGGGTGAGCGCGGTGTCGCGGTCGAACTCGCTGTCGCCGATCGTGGCCCGGACGGCCGGGGCGGTGGCTGCTTCAGGCATGGCTGAACAGTACAAGAACCAACTACTAAGCGGTAGCTTTCCCTCTGGGTGCCCAAGTGAGACGCGGGCAATTTCTCGGTAAGTGTCCGACTCGTCCGTGAACCCAGGAGCCCTCCCCGCCCTCTGTAGGGGCATGAGCCTCACCGGGACCCCGTTCCTCTACACACTGGTCGTGCTCTCCGTCGTGGCCCTCGCGCTGCCGCTGGCCCTCTGGTCGCGCGTCCGCGGACCCCGGCTGCTGCGTGCCGCCGCCCGGACGCTGATGCTGCTGTTCGCGCAGGGGACGGCCGTGGCGCTGGTCTTCGTCGTGGTCAACAACGCCAACAACCTGTACGACAACTGGGCCGACCTGCTCGGCACCGGCGACCACGTGCAGCAGGCGGCGAACCTGGGGGCCGACGGCACCGGCGGCATCGCGCTGAAGCGGCTGCCCAAGATGCGGCAGACCTTCGAGCCCGCCACCGGGCCCGGGATGCGCGCGGCCGGCGGGGTGCGGGTCACCCAGCTCAAGGGCCGGGTGTCGGGCGTGAACGCCGAGGTCTACGTCTGGCTGCCGCCGCAGTACGACGAGCCGGCCTACCGGCACCACAGGTTCCCGGTCGTGGAGCTGCTGCCCGGCTACCCCGGCTCGGCGAAGGCCTGGTTCGGCTCGCTGCACGTGAACGAGCAGTTGGAGCCGCTGATGCGGGACGGACAGATCGCCCCGTTCATCCTGGTCGCGCCGCGCACCAATCTGCTGGCCGGGGTGGACACCGGCTGCGCCAACATCCCGGGCACGGTCAACGCCGACACGTGGCTGAGCGTCGACGTGCCGATGATGGTCATGGACAACTTCCGTGCCGAGTCCGCCCCGCGGGGCTGGGCGGTGGCCGGCTACTCGGCCGGGGCGCACTGCGCGGCCAAGCTCGCCGTCGCCCACCCCGACCGCTACGGGGCAGCCGTCAGCCTGTCCGGCTACAACGACCCGATCGGCGAACGCGACTCGCTCGCCGCGCAGAACCCCACCCTCCGGGCCGAGAACAACCCCTATCTGCTGCTGCGCAAGGCGCCCGTCCCGCCGCGCATCTCGCTCTACCTCTCCGGCCAGCCGCACGACGGCTACGAGGCGGCCATCGCCCTGGAACAGGCCGCGAAGGCGCCGACGACCGTGCACGTGGTGTACATCCCGAGGAGCGCGGGCGGGCACACCATGGCGCTGTGGCGGCCGCAGGTGGTCCCGGCGTTCCGCTGGCTGACCGAGGTGACGGGCCTCGGTCACGTCAGGGCAGGACGGGCTGCTCCTCCTCGCTCACCGTCGACCGCCGGTGCCAGGCCCGCGGAGCTCGCCAGTGGTACCGCATCGCGAGCAGGCGCAGTACGAAGGCGGTGATCACCGCGAGGGCGCTGGTGAGCGGGTTGAGCGCGTCGTAGCGGATGCACACGGCGGCCAGGGCGGCGCCGACGATCGCTGGGACGGCGTACAGGTCCCGGTCCCAGCGCAGCAGGGAGGGCACCTCGTTGGCGAGGACGTCCCGCAGCACACCGCCGCCGACCGCGGTGGTCAGACCGAGGCCGGCGGAGGCGGTCAGGCCGAGTCCGTACTCGTAGGCCTTGATCGTGCCGGCGACGCAGAACAGGCCGAGGCCGGCCGCGTCGAAGACGTTCACGGCGACCTGGATGCGCTCCACCTGGGGGTGCAGGAAGAAGACGAGGAGGGTGGCGAGCAGCGGGGTGAGGAAGTACCCCAGGTCCGTGAAGGCCGCGGGGGGTACGGCCCCGATGACCAGGTCGCGGAAGAGCCCGCCGCCCAGCGCGGTGACCTCGGCGAGGACGGCGATGCCGAACACGTCGAAGTTCTTGCGCACGGCCAGCAGGGCGCCGGAGATCGCGAAGACGAAGATGCCGATCAGGTCGAGCGTGTGCTGGACGGACGGACTGAAGAGTTGCTGGAGCACCCGAACATTCTTACCTGCCAGAGCGCCTCTGCCTTAATTGTCAAGGCAGAGGCGCTCTGGCAGGGCTGGGTCACTTGTCCCCGGGCTCCTTGGAGACAGGCTCTTCCGCTTCCTCCGCGGAGGTCTCCGCCGCCTCCGCCGCCACCGCCGCCGACGTCTGCGCCGACTCGGCCAGCACCTCGTCGGCGACCAGTGCGGCCGCCTCCTTCGCGGCGGACAGCAGCACGGTGTCCTGCGGGGCCTGGTCCTCGAAGTTCTCCGGGTGGTGGCAGGCGACGCGCTGGCCGGGCCGCAGCTCGATCAGCGGCGGCTCGGTGCTCTTGCAGATCTGCGTGGCCTTCCAGCACCGGGTGTGGAAGCGGCACCCGCTCGGCGGGGCGATCGGCGAGGGTACGTCGCCCCTGAGCAGGATGCGCTCGCTCTTGGCCGCCCTGCGCCGCGGATCCGGGATCGGCACCGCCGACAGCAGGGCCTTGGTGTACGGGTGCATCGGACTGGCGTACAGCGAGTCGCGGTCGGCCAACTCGACGATCTTGCCGAGGTACATCACCGCGATCCGGTCCGAGACGTGCCGGACGACCGACAGGTCGTGCGCGATGATCACGTACGTCAGGCCGAGCTCGTCCTGGAGGTCGTCCATCAGGTTCACGACCTGCGCCTGGATCGACACGTCGAGCGCGGAGACCGGCTCGTCGGCCACGACCATCCGCGGCTTCAGGGCCAGTGCCCGGGCGATGCCGATGCGCTGCCGCTGGCCGCCGGAGAACTCGTGCGGGTAACGGTTGTAGTGCTCGGGGCTCAGGCCCACCAGCTCCAGGAGCCGCTGGACCTCCTGCTTGACGCCGCCCTCGGGCTCCACGCCCTGCAGCCTGAACGGCGCCGAGACGATGGTGCCGATGGTGTGCCGGGGGTTCAGCGAGCCGTACGGGTCCTGGAAGATCATCTGCACGTCGCGGCGGAGCGGGCGCATGCCGCTCGTGCCGAGGTGCGTGATGTCCTTGCCGTCGAACTCGATCTTCCCGCCGCTGGGTTCGAGCAGCCGGGTGATGAGACGGCCCATGGTCGACTTGCCGCAGCCGGACTCGCCGACGACGCCGAGGGTCTCGCCGCGGCGCACCTCGAAGTCGATGCCGTCCACGGCCTTGACCGCCCCGACCTGCCGCTGCAGCAGGCCCTTCTTGATGGGGAAGTGCTTGACCAGTCCCTCGACCTTGAGCAGCGGTTTCTCATCGTCGGTCACGGCCGTCGTCCCTGCCCGGGTATCGGTCTCGCTCACAGCTTCGGCGCAATCTCTTCGTTCCAGATCCGGGTGCGGTCCTCCCGCGACAGGTGGCAGGCGGTGAAGTGCCTGCCGCCCACCTCGCGCAGCTCGGGCCGCTCGGTGCGGGTGATCCCGCCCTTGGGGACGTCCGCGTACGGACAGCGCGGGTTGAACGCGCACCCCGAGGGGACGTTGATGAGGCTGGGCGGCTGGCCCTTGACCGGGATGAGCCGGTCGGTCTGCTCACGGTCGATCCGCGGCATCGAGCCGAGCAGGCCCCAGGTGTAGGGGTGCTGCGGCTGGTAGAAGATCGTGTCGACCGGTCCGCGTTCCACGCAGCGCCCGCCGTACATCACGAGGATGTCGTCGGCGATCTCGGCGACCACGCCCAGGTCGTGGGTGATGATGATGACCGCGGAGCCGAACTCCTTCTGCAGGTCCCGGATCAGGTCGAGGATCTGCGCCTGCACGGTCACGTCGAGCGCGGTGGTCGGCTCGTCCGCGATCAGCAGCTCGGGGTTGTTGACCAGCGCCATGGCGATCATGGCGCGCTGGCGCATACCGCCGGAAAACTCGTGCGGGTAGCTGTTGAGGCGCTTGTCGGGCTCGGGGATGCCGACCCGGTCGAGGAGTTCGACGGCGCGCCTGCGGGCGGTCTTCTTGTCGACGTCGTTGTGGACCCGGTACGCCTCGACGATCTGGTTGCCGACCGTGTAATACGGGTGCATCGCGGACAGCGGGTCCTGGAAGATCATCGCCATGTCATGGCCGCGCAGCCGGCGCACCTCGTCGGGGCTCGCCGAGACGAGTTCCCTGCCGTCGAGCCAGATCTCGCCGGACATCCGCACGTTCTTGCCGCGGTTGCCGAGGCGGTGCAGGCCCATGATGGCCAGCGAGGTCACCGACTTGCCGGAGCCGGACTCGCCCACTATGCCGAGGGTCTGGCCCTTCTCCAGCTGGAAGGAGAGCCCGTCGACGGACTTGACCAGGCCGTCGTCGGTCGGGAAGTGCACCTTGAGGTCGCGCACGTCGAGGAACGCCCGGGGGACCTCCCCGCTGGGCGTCGGCTCGCCCACGGCGGCCCCGGTCTTGGTCAGTTCGGTCACGAGAGCCTCACGCGCGGGTCGACGGTGGCGTACAGCACGTCCACCACCAGGTTGCAGAGCACGACGAAGAAGGCCGCCAGCAGGGTGACCCCCAGGATCGGCGGCAGGTCGTTGTCGGTGATGGCCTGGACGGCGTACTGGCCGATGCCGGGCAGGGAGAACACGGACTCGGTGATCACCGCGCCGCCGAGCAGCAGGCCGATGTCCATGCCGAAGACCGTCACGATCGGCGTGAGCGCCGCCCGCAGGCCGTGCTTGACGACGACCTTGCGCTCCTTCAGGCCCTTGGCCCGTGCGGTGCGGATGAAGTCCTCGTTCATGGTTTCGAGCATGCCGGACCGGGTGAGCCGCGCGTAGATGGCGGAGTACAGCAGGGCCAGCGAACACCACGGCAGGAACAGGGTGTTGGCCCACTGGGACGGGTTCTCGGTGAACGGCACATAGGTCCGCCCGAAGATGTCCAGCTGGTAGCTGAAGACGAGCAGGGCCAGCTGGCCGGTGAAGAACATGGGGAGCGACACACCGGCGAGGGCCACGCCCATCGCGGCGCGGTCGAAGACCGAGCCCGGCTTGAGCGCGGAGATCACACCGGCGGCGACACCCGACAGCAGCCACAGCACGGCGGCGCCCGCGGCCAGGGAGATGGTCACCGGCAGCCGGTCCACGAGCTGCGGCCAGACCTCGATGTGGTTCTTGAAGGAGTAGCCGAAGCAGGGCATCTCACACTTGACCGTGGTCGGGCCGAGGTTGTAGGTGGCGCCGGAGACGATCCCCTTGATGAACTCCCAGTACTGCTCGTAGACCGGCTTGTCGAGCCCGAGGTTCTGCTTGACCGCGAGGATGTCCTCGGGCGAAGGGTTCTTTCCGATGTACTGGGCGGCCAGCTGGTCGGGACTCTGCCCGGCCAGTCTCGGCAACAGGAAGAAGATGCCGAAGGTGACCGCGGTGACGACCAGCAGCAGGATCACTGCCGCGATCGCCCGGCGGATGATGTACGAGATCACGGGGACCGGCGCCGGCGCCCGCGGGGGGTGAGACCCACGGGCGCCAATGCCTTCACCTGCCTTCCAGGGCTGCTCTTCGCGCTACTTCTTCGTCGTACCGAGGTTGAGGGCGTCGTACTGACCGCTCCAGGCGGCCGAGGAGACCACGTTGGTGGCGTTCGGCGAGCGGTACAGCAGGACCTTGAAGTAGGTCAGCGGCACGATGACGGCCTCGTCCATCGTCTTCTTGTCGACCTCGGCGTAGGCGGCGTTGCGCGCCGACTCGTCGGGGTTCTGGATGGCCTCGTCGAGCAGCTTGTTGACCTCGGCGTTGTCGAACGACGAGAGGTTGGTGTTGCCGGAGGCGCTGATGGCCTTGCCGTTGAGGATCTGGTTCAGGTAGCCGTAGCCGGTCGGCCAGTCGGCGCCCCACTGCATCATCATGATGCCGATGCCCTGCTTCTTGGCGAACGCGGGCACACCGGCGTAGTCCGTGAAGTACTTGCCGGACGGGTACTGCTTCATCTCGGCGTTGATGCCGATCTTCTTCAGCGAGTCGATGATCGCCGTGGCCGCGTCGACCTCCTGCTGACGGTCGCTGCGCGCGGAGATGTAGGTCTTGAAGCCGTTCGGCTGCTTGCAGGCCGTCAGGTGCTCCTTGGCCTTGGCGGCGTCACCCTTGTTGCCCTGGGTGGGGTACGCGTCGAACTTCTGGTAGCCGATGACGTCCGGCGGCAGGACCGTGGAGGCGATGTCACCGCGGACCGGGCCGCCCTGGGCGGTCTGCACGGCCACCTTGTCGATGGCGTACTGCACGGCCTTGCGGCACTCGACGTTGTCGAACGGCTTGACCGTGGTGTTGAGCGCCGCGTAGACGAGACGGCCACCGTAGGTGTTGTCCGTGTTGGCCTTCTGGTCCTTGTTGTTGAGCAGCTGGGCCTGGGTCTGCGTGTCCACGCCGCGGCCCGCGAGGTCGACGGTGGTGGTGCCGGCCATCAGGTCCTTGTCGATCGTGGCCTGGTTGACCTTCAGGTTCACCACGATCTTGTCCGGGTACTGCTTGCGCAGCGGGTCGGTCTTGGCGTTCCACTCGGGGTTGCGCACCAGGGTGACCGACTTGCCCTCCTCGTAGCTCTGGAACTTGTACGAGCCGGAGGAGACGATCTTCTTGGTGTAGTCGACGCCGGTGTCCTTGGCCTTCGGCACCGGAGCCGTCTGCGGGGCGGTGACCAGGTAGTCGAAGTCCGTGAACGGCTGCTTGAGCTTGAAGGTGATCGTGTACTTGTCCGGCGTCTCGATCGACGCCAGGCCCTTGCCGCTCTTGTCCTTGTACGGGCCCTTGTACTTGTCGCCGCCGTCCAGGAACTGGGCGAAGTAGTTCGGGCCGAGGGAGAGCACGTCACGGGCGAAGTTGGAGCGCTCCACCGCGTACTTGACGTCCGCCGAGGTGACCTCGGTGCCGTCCTCGTACTTCACGCCCTGGCGGAGCTTGTACGTCCAGGTCTTGCCGCCGTCGGACGACTGGCCCTTGCCCTGCGCGAGGTCGGGCACGATCTCGTTGCCCTTCTCGCCGGGGGCCGGCTTGAAGGTGAGCAGCGGACGCGCGTAGAGGCGGCTGAAGTTGTACATGTACGCGTAGTACGTGTTGCCCGGGTCGAACGAGTCCGGGACGTCGGACATCGCGTAGGTGACCGTGCCGCCCTTCTCCGCAGAGGCGTTCACGACCGACTTCGTGGCGGCGTCGGCGGTCGCCTTGCTGCCGCCGTCGTCGCCGTTGTCGTCGGCCTTGCTGCAGCCCGCCAACAGGAGGCTGGCGCTGCTGAGGGCCGCGGCGACGGCAATTGCTGACCTTCGCATGATGGTCGGATTCCCCTTCTTAAGTCGAACACTTGGGCTGGACGCGGCACCGGCCGCGACCGCAGACGTCAGCGGCTGCGGGGGTCGAGAGCGTCCCGGAGGCCGTCACCGAGGAGGTTGAAGGCCAGTACGGTGATGAAGATGGCGAGACCGGGGACGAGCATGTACTGCGGATCGACCTCGAAGAAGTCGACGGCCTGGTTGAGCATGCCGCCCCACGACGCCTGCGGCGGCTGGATGCCCACGCCGAGGAAGCTGAGGGAGGCTTCGAAGAGGATGTTGGTCGGGATGAGCAGCGTCGAATAGACGATGATCGGCGCGACCAGGTTCGGCAGCAGCTCCTTGAAGAGGATGTACGGCCCCGAAGCGCCCATCCCACGGGAGGCGTCGACGAACTCCCGCTCGCGCAGCGCCAGCGTCTGACCGCGGACGATGCGGCCCATGTAGGGCCAGTTGAAGAAGCCGATGACGAAGATCAGCACGAGGATGTGCAGCGGGAGGCCCTCGAGCCCGAACGCGCCGCCCTGGAGCGTCGCCGAGATGGCGATGGCGAAGAGCAGCAGCGGGAAGGCCAGGAAGGTGTCCATGAGCCGGCTGATGACCGCGTCGACGCGCCCGCCGTAGTAGCCCGCGATCAGGCCGAGCACGGTACCGATCACGTTGGACAGCACCGTCGCTCCGAAGGCCACGACGAGAGAGACCCAGGAGCCCTCCAGGATGCGGGCGAGGATGTCGCGCCCGAACTTCGGCTCCACCCCGAGCGGGTGGTCCCAGCTCATGCCGCCGAAGTCACCCTTGGGAAGGGTGGTGTTGGGGTCGATGAGGTCCTGGTGGAAGGCGTTGGGGTCGAGGCCCAGCAGCGACTGCAGCGGGCGGGACAGGGCGGCCGTCAGGATGAGCAGCACGACGACGACGCCGCCCGCCACCGCCACCTTGTCGCGCTTGAAGCGCGTCCAGGCGATCTGCCCGAGAGACCGGCCCTCGATGTTCTGGGACTTCACACCCGCCAGCACGGCCTCCGGCTGGGCCTCGGCCTGCGATCCGGTGGTCTCGATCGGTGCCGTCACAAGTGCCCTGCCCCTTCTCGCCGGTGGTCACCGGCCCCCTTGCCCACCGTTGTCGGTGGCTTGATCCACTTTTGGCTATGGCGTGGCGTCCGCAGATGGTACGGCCACCGTCAGGCCGATCCTTCGCTTGGTATCGCTCATAGGATCGACGGCCTCGCGCCTGAGAGGCGAGTCTTCAACGCGCTCACGATCACACGCCAGGCCTGGTGGAGAAAGTATGCGCAACCGTGATGCCGACCGGCGGATTCCGTTATCCGGACACGCAGGCGCGTGATCCGGACGATACGGCGTTGGAACGTACGGATTGCGCCCAATACCACCCGGCATCCGCGAAAGCGGGACAGCCGGCGGGGCGACGGCCGGGGCCGACTACGTCAGTACCGGCCCTGCGCGGGCGGGTAGCCGTAGCCCGAGGCCGGGGCCTGGACGGGGGCGGTGGCGTGGGCCTCGCGGTCGTAGAAAGGCCGGGCGCTCGCGCGCAGCCACATGGCGACCGGGTCGTGCTCGTCGGCCATCGCGACGGTCGAGACGGGGAGGCCGTCCGGCACGGCGCCGAGGGACTGCTGCATCATCGCGCGCACCGAATCCACGGCCGGCGGCGAGGTGTCGTACACGTCCAGTCCGATGGCGAGGTACGGCGCGCCGAGCGCGGGCTGCACCCAGGCGCGGCGCAGCGAGCGGACGGCCGGGGTGCGGTGGGCGTTCTGCGCGAGCAGGGCGTAGAACTGCGGGATCTCGATGGCCGGTTCGGACAGCCGCAGCGGCCCGGCGGGCTGGCGGTCCAGGCCCGTGGCGATCCGGCGCAGGTCGAGCCAGGGGATGCCGACGCCGCCGCCGGGGGCGTGCGGGTTCAGCCAGAGGCCGTAGTGGTCGGGGTAGAGGGCACGGGCGACGTCGACTCCGTCGACCACCTCGTACGAGCGGTTCCAGCCGCTGGCCGACAGCTCCTGGGCGGAGGTGACACAGGGGGCGTAGCCGAAGCCGTCGACCTCCATGTTTCCGTACTGGGCGTCGGGGGAGCCGGCCTGGCCGTGCCACAGGAGCATCCAGATCTGGCCGGTGTGCGGGGTGGCGAGCGCGCGCAGGAGGGCCTCGTAGGCGTCGTAACGCCCGGGCGTGACCTGGCGCAGCATGTGCTCGACCTGTCCGGCCGCGGCCGTGCCGCTCGCGCTCACAGTTACCGCCCCTTCGTACAACGCCTCGACCGTGACCTAGCTTAAGCCCGCCCAGAGCTCGGGGCTTGGTGCCGGTTCGCGGGCGCGGGTCGTATGGGGCTTGTCGCGCCCACGCGGCGGAGCCGCATGATGCTACAGCCCGCGCCCCTGGGTTTGCTGGTCTACCGCTGGTAGAAGGGCCGGACGCTGTTGCGCATCCAGTCGCCCACCGGGTCCTCCGCCACGTCCAGGAGGACGAGGTTGACCGGCCAGGGGGCCGGGGACTTGGTGACGGCCCGGGTGAGGGCCTCCAGCGGCAGGGCCCGCAGGTCGCCTTCCCACTGGGAGAGTTCGACGCCCACGAACATCACGGGGTCGGCCGTCTCGATGGCGGCGAGGCAGCGGCGGGCGGTGAGGACGACGCCGATCGCCTCGAACTCGGCGGAGGCGGCGGCGAGGAAGTCCACCGGGTCGTCCTGCCAGTCGGGCTCGAAGAGGCGGACCCGGCCGCCGCTCGCGGGGCCGTCCAGCGGGGTCCGGCCGGCCCGGCACAGCTCGGCCACGGCGGGCGGCGGGAGCGGGATGCCGACGACGCCGCCCGGGTTGACGGCTATCCCCGCGTGCGGGGGCAGGCCGCGGGCGAACTCCACGGCGGGGGCGATGGTGTACGGCATGTGGGAGCCGGCGACCTGGCGGAACTGCTCCTCGGAGCTGAACACCGGCACGTACGCCTGGCCGTCGATCTCGATGCCGGGCAGGTCGAGGGGGCCGCTGTGCGGGCCGCCGCCGTTGGGCAGCGGGACCCACACGAAACTCCGGCCGAGCACCTCGACGATCCGCCCGCCGGCCGACGGCCCGGCGCCGAGGGAGGCCGAGAGCACCTCCTCCAGCTCGTTGCCGGGCCATCCGCCGTGCGGGTGGGTCTGCGTCTGCGCCGGGAAGTCCGCGGAGAAGTCCGCCGGGAAGTCCATCTGCCTACCGCCTGCCTCAAACACTGCTGTGGCCCAAAAGGCTAGCGGCTCAGGACCACCGGGCGAGCGGCCCGGGGACCGTGGATGGGGAGCGGGGGTGGTCGGCCGGGGACTGTGGATGGGGAGCGGGGGTGGCCGGCCCGGGATTGTGGATGGGGAGCGGGGGTGGCCGGCCGGGGGGCCCTGGCTGCGAAGCAGGGGGCGGCCAGCCGGGGACCACGGCAACGGAGCAGGGGGCGGCCAGCCGGGGGCCACGGCTCCGTACCGTGTGCGGTCGGCCATTGGAACACGCGGCCGAGCGCAGGCAGTCGGCCGATGGAACGCGGTACGCGGGCTGGTGGTGGTCAGCCCCGGCAGCACGCGGTGCGTGGACAGGGTGACCAGCCCGGGAGCGCCGCGGCACGTAGGCGGGCGGTCCGCCCGGAAGCCCCAGTGTGCGGCCGCCGGCGACCAGCCCGGAAACCGCGGTGCGAGGACAGGGGTGACCGGCCCGGGGCGACCCTGCACGGTCCGCCCGGGGAACCACTGTGCGCGGCCCGCCAAGCCGCCCGGCCGAGGCCGACGGCACACGGCACACCAAGCCGCCGGCCCGGGAATCACGGCGAGTGGCCCGCCGAGCCGCCGACCCGGGACTCCGACGGATGGCGCACGCCAAGCCGTCAGCCGTCCAGGCACCGGACCCACGCCCCGCCAAACCGCCAGCCCCCGAGGCACACGGCCCACGTCCCGCCAAACCGCCGGCCCTCCAGGCACACGACCCACAGCCGCCAAACCGCCACCCCCCGAGGCATCCCACCCGCGCCCGCCAAACCGCCGGTCCGCGAGGGACACGACCCACGCACCCCGGACCGTCAGCCCGTGAACGTGATGCGGCGCAGGGTGTTCGCCGCGTCGCGGTCGGCCAGGATCGCGGCGCCGCAGCCGCTGGGCAGTTCGCCGCGCTCCGCGGCGCGCAGCAGGCGGGTGGTCGCCGCGCGGTGGCGCAGGAACGCGTAGCTCGAGACGCCGCGGCCGCGGTCGCGCTGGCCGGCCAGGGCCTCCTCGGGGGTGACGTCGAGCAGCAGCAGATGCAGGGTGCCGCCCCGGCGGCGGGCCTCGCGGGCCAGCCAGCGGCGCACCCAGGCCTGCGTGCCGCAGTCGTGCACGACGATGCCCTCGCCGGTGCGCAGGGCGCGCCGCAGACCGGCGTAGTGGGCGAGCCGGACGAGCGGGCGGTAGACCGCGTAGGGAAGGAAGCGCGGCATGCGGCGGTCCCAGCGGTCGCGGGTGTCCTGGGAGTCGACGCGCGGGCCCGGCACCGTGCGCCGCATCAGTGTGGACTTGCCGCTGCCGGGCAGGCCCGTGACCACGACGAGGTCGCGAGGGCCGAACAGCAGCGCGTGCGGGCCGCGGCCGGCGCGGTCGCGCAGATCGCGGACGACCGGCGCCGGCACCGGGCCGCAGGCAGCCCGTGCCGGTGCGGCCGGCTGCTCGGGCAGCGCGATGCCCGTGGTCGTGGCGTACGCCATGGTCCTGTTCACCGTGATCGTCCTCCCCTGGGGCCAGGTACGGAGTCCCATCCCCGCCGAGTGTAAAGAGAAGGTAATGCCGCAGGCTCTCGTTTAGGTCCATGTCCTGCAACAGGGCTGCTACAGGGTGCTGTGGGTTGCTGCGGGTTGCTGTGTCCGGCGCGGGGGACGCTGTGCACTCCCTGGGAAAGGTCCCCCTGCCGCGTCGGAAGGATGCGTGCAATGATGTGCGCGCCAACTGCATACCGGCCGTTTGAATCCGCGCGGGAGAGTTCCCAGCACCGTTGACGCTGGGGCGCCGAAGGAGCAAGTCCCTCCCTTGAATCTCTCAGGCCCCGTTACCGCGCGGGCGAGGCACATCTGAAAAGCGGGCCGCCGCGACAGCGGCCCCACCCAAGGTGCAAGCCATGGACCAGCGCGGTCATGGCGAACCTCTCAGGTCCCGATGACAGATGGGGAGGAACGACCTCGCCCGTCATGCCTTGGGAGACAACCGTCCGATGAGCAGTACAGGAGAACTCCGCCACACCGCGCTCGATGCCCTGCATCGTTCGCTCGGTGCGACGATGACCGATTTCGCCGGCTGGGACATGCCCCTGCGCTACGGCTCCGAGCGCGACGAGCACACCGCCGTGCGCACGAAGGCCGGGCTGTTCGACCTCTCCCACATGGGCGAGATCACCGTCACCGGGCCGCAGGCCGCCGCCCTGCTCGACTTCGCGCTCGTCGGCAACATCGGCGGCGTCAAGCCGGGCCGCGCCCGCTACACCATGATCTGCCGGGCCGACGGCGGCATCCTGGACGACCTGATCGTCTACCGGCTGGCCGAGACCGAGTACATGGTCGTCGCCAACGCCTCCAACGCCCAGGTCGTGCTGGACGCCCTGGCGGAACGTTCCGCGGGCTTCGACGCCGAGGTGCGCGACGACCGGGACGCCTACGCGCTGATCGCCGTACAGGGCCCGGAGTCCCCCGGGATCCTGAAGTCCCTCACGGACGCCGATCTCGACGGCCTGAAGTACTACGCCGGTCTGCCCGGCACCGTCGCCGGGGTCCCGGCCCTGATCGCCCGGACCGGTTACACCGGCGAGGACGGCTTCGAGCTGTTCGTGAAGCCGGAGCACGCCGTCGAGCTGTGGCAGGCCCTGACCAAGGCGGGCGAGGGCGCCGGACTGGTCCCGTGCGGCCTGTCCTGCCGCGACACGCTGCGCCTGGAGGCGGGCATGCCGCTGTACGGGCACGAGCTGAGCACCTCCCTCACGCCCTTCGACGCCGGGCTCGGCCGCGTGGTGAAGTTCGAGAAGGAGGGCGACTTCGTCGGGCGCGAGGCCCTGCGCGAGGCCGCCGCCCGGGCGGAGCAGAACCCGCCGCGTGTGCTCGTCGGGCTCGTCGCCGAGGGCCGCCGGGTCCCGCGTGCCGGGTACGCCGTCGTCTCGGGCGGCGAGGTGATCGGCGAGGTCACCTCCGGCGCCCCCTCCCCCACCCTCGGCAAGCCGATCGCCATGGCCTACGTCGACGCCGTTCACGCCGCGCCCGGCACGCCCGGCGTGGCCGTGGACATCCGGGGCAGCCACGAGCCGTACGAGGTCGTGGCGCTGCCGTTCTACAAGCGCCAGAAGTAGACACTGGCCAGGGGCCGCGGCAGCGGCCTCGCGACCGTCGTCCCAGCTCAACAGCAGTCCCCCTTCCCCAGCACTCCCGCGCGTACAGGAGAATCCAGGCCATGAGCAACCCCCACCAGCTGCGTTACAGCAAGGAGCACGAGTGGCTGTCGGCCGCCGAGGACGGCGTGTCGACGGTCGGCATCACGGAGCACGCGGCGAACGCGCTCGGCGATGTCGTGTTCGTCCAGCTTCCCGAGGTCGGTGACTCGGTGTCCGCGGGCGAGACCTGCGGCGAGCTGGAGTCGACCAAGTCGGTGTCCGACCTGTACTCCCCCGTCTCGGGTGAGGTCACCGAGGTCAACGAGGACGTCGTGAACGACCCGTCGCTGGTGAACTCGGCCCCCTTCGAGGGCGGCTGGCTGTTCAAGGTGCGGGTCACGGACGAGCCGGGCGACCTGCTCTCCGCCGACGAGTACACCGCGTTCTCCGCCGGCTGAGGAGTCATAGCCGTATGTCCGTCCTGAACACACCCCTGCACGAGCTCGACCCGGCCGTCGCCGCCGCGGTCGACGCCGAGCTGCACCGCCAGCAGTCCACGCTGGAGATGATCGCCTCGGAGAACTTCGCCCCGGTCGCGGTCATGGAGGCGCAGGGCTCGGTCCTCACCAACAAGTACGCCGAGGGCTACCCGGGCCGCCGCTACTACGGCGGCTGCGAGCACGTCGACGTGGTCGAGCAGATCGCGATCGACCGGGTCAAGGAGCTGTTCGGCGCCGAGCACGCCAACGTCCAGCCGCACTCGGGCGCCCAGGCCAACGCGGCCGCGATGTTCGCGCTGCTCAAGCCGGGCGACACCATCATGGGCCTGAACCTCGCGCACGGCGGTCACCTGACCCACGGCATGAAGATCAACTTCTCCGGCAAGCTCTACGACGTCGTCGCCTACCACGTGGGCGAGGACGGCCGGGTCGACATGGCCGAGGTCGAGCGGCTCGCCAAGGAGTCCAGGCCGAAGCTGATCGTCGCCGGCTGGTCGGCGTACCCGCGGCAGCTGGACTTCGCCGAGTTCCGCCGGATCGCGGACGAGGTCGGCGCGTACCTGATGGTCGACATGGCCCACTTCGCCGGTCTCGTCGCGGCCGGGCTGCACCCCAACCCGGTGCCGCACGCGCACGTGGTCACCACCACGACCCACAAGACCCTCGGCGGCCCGCGCGGCGGTGTGATCCTCTCCACGGCCGAACTGGCCAAGAAGATCAACTCCGCCGTCTTCCCCGGTCAGCAGGGCGGCCCGCTGGAGCACGTGATCGCCGCCAAGGCGGTCGCCTTCAAGGTCGCCGCCTCGGAGGACTTCAAGGAGCGCCAGCGCCGTACGCTGGAGGGTGCCCGCGTCCTGGCCGAGCGTCTGGTGAAGGACGACGTCCGGGCCGTGGGCGTGGACGTCCTGTCCGGCGGCACGGACGTGCACCTGGTCCTGGTCGACCTGCGCCACTCGGAGCTGGACGGGCAGCAGGCCGAGGACCGCCTCCACGAGGTGGGCATCACGGTCAACCGGAACGCGATCCCGAACGACCCGCGTCCGCCGATGGTGACGTCCGGTCTGCGGATCGGCACGCCGGCCCTGGCCACCCGCGGGTTCCAGGCCGAGGACTTCGCGGAGGTCGCGGACGTCATCGCCGAGGCGCTGAAGCCGTCGTACGACGCGGAGGCCCTCAAGGCCCGGGTGAAGGCCCTGGCCGACCGGCACCCGCTGTACCCGGGTCTGAACAAGTAACGAAGAAACCTTTCAGGGCGCCCCGCTCCGCGCGGGCGCGGCGCCCTGCCCCTTGCACCACCCCGTAGTCAGGAGTCCCCCGTGGCCATCTCGGTCTTCGACCTGTTCTCGATCGGCATCGGCCCGTCCAGCTCCCACACCGTCGGCCCGATGCGGGCGGCCCGCATGTTCGCCCGGCGGCTGCGCAACGAGGAGCTGCTGGCCCCGACCGCGCAGGTCCGCGCGGAGCTGTACGGCTCGCTCGGCGCGACCGGCCACGGCCACGGCACGCCCAAGGCGGTGCTGCTCGGCCTGGAGGGCGACTCACCGCGCACGGTGGACGTCGCGACGGCCGACGAGCGAGTGGAGTCGATCAAGACCGCCGGCCGGCTGAACCTGCTGGGCGAGCACGAGATCGCGTTCTCCTTCGACGACGACATGGTCCTGCACCGCCGCAAGGCCCTGCCGTACCACGCGAACGGCATGACCCTGTGGGCGTACGACGCCTCGGGCGCGGAGCTGCTCACCAAGACCTACTACTCGGTCGGCGGCGGCTTCGTCGTCGACGAGGACGCGGTCGGCGCGGACCGCATCAAGCTCGACGACACCGTGCTGAAGTACCCCTTCCGCACGGGCGACGAGCTGCTGCGCCTGGCCCAGGACACGGGCCTGTCCATCTCGGCGCTGATGCTGGAGAACGAGCGGGCCTGGCGCACCGAGGAGGAGATCCGCGCAGGCCTGCTGGAGATCTGGCAGGTGATGCGGGACTGCGTGGCACGCGGGCTGTCCCAGGAGGGCATCCTGCCGGGCGGTCTCAAGGTGCGCCGCCGGGCCGCGAACACCGCGCGCAAGCTGCGCTCCGAGGGCGATCCGCTGGCCCTCGCCATGGAGTGGATCACCCTCTACGCGATGGCCGTGAACGAGGAGAACGCCGCCGGCGGCCGGGTCGTCACCGCCCCCACCAACGGCGCGGCCGGCATCATCCCGGCGGTCCTGCACTACTACATGAACTTCGTGCCGGGCGCCGACGAGGAGGGCGTGGTCCGCTTCCTGCTCGCCGCGGGCGCGATCGGCATGCTCTTCAAGGAGAACGCCTCCATCTCCGGCGCCGAGGTCGGCTGCCAGGGCGAGGTCGGCTCCGCCTGCTCCATGGCCGCGGGCGCACTGGCCGAGGTCCTCGGCGGCTCCCCCGAGCAGGTCGAGAACGCGGCCGAGATCGGCATGGAACACAACCTCGGCCTGACCTGCGACCCGGTCGGCGGCCTCGTCCAGATCCCGTGCATCGAGCGCAACGGCATGGCCGCGGTGAAGGCCGTCACGGCCGCCCGCATGGCCATGCGCGGCGACGGCTCCCACAAGGTGTCCCTGGACAAGGTCATCAAGACGATGAAGGACACGGGTGCGGACATGTCGGTGAAGTACAAGGAGACGGCCCGGGGCGGACTGGCCGTCAACATCATCGAGTGCTGACCCTTCCCGGCCGACCGCCTGACGGCTGTCACATCCCCCTCCTAAGCTGGGCCCTTCGAGCACCAGGGGGTGGGGCGCAGTGGCGAGGCGGCCGGAGAGTGGCGATGTCGTGGCGGCGGTGCGGAGGGTCTTCCGTGACGGGCTGCTGAGCGGGGAGTCCGCGTTCGCGCGGGAGGTGCCGGCCTGGGGTGAGGCCACGGCCGCCGATCTGCGCGTGCGGTTCGTGGACCAGCCCGACGAGTCCTCGGACACCTTCCTGGTCAAGCTGCGGCGCCAGCTCGACGGGGCGCCCGACGCGACGGTCGTGCTCGCGGCCGAACTGCTGTTCGTGAACATGGCGCCCTTGGTGCCCGAGCAGATCGGGCTGGCCAAGAAGCGCCAGATCCTGGGCGAGGTGCTGTCCTGGGCCGACCGCCCGGTGGCGGTCCCGGCGGAGCTGGAGCCCGGCCTCAAGGGCTTCCTGCACGGCGGCCAGGGCTTCCTGAACTACCGGTGGGCGCAGTTCCAGATCCTGGTGCTGCTGGTGGAGCGGCTCGCCGCCCTGCGCGACGCCGAGCGGAAGGCGCTGCTGGACGACCCCTGGCGGTTCAGGGAGGAGTGTCTGGCCGTCCAGCAGTCGGTCGGGCACAAGAAGGGGCGCGCGCAGATCCACGTCCTGCTGTTCCTGCTCTTTCCGGAGACGTACCAGCCGATCGCCAGCGCCGGTCACAAGCAGGAGATCGTCAAGGCGTTCGCGGACGAACTCCCCGAGCCCAGCGGCGACGCCGACCGCGATCTGCTGGAGCTGTGCCGGACGCTCCGGGCGCAGACCGGGGAACCGGTCGACTTCTACGACGAGCCGTGGGTGCGCAGGTGGCGCAAGGGCGCCGTGGAGCACGAGCAGCGCGGCTGGCTCGTCCGCGGATACAACGTGGACGGCCGGGACTTCATCCCGGACTGGCTCCGGCGCGGCTACTGCTCGCTGTCCTGGCGCGAGATGCCGGAGATCCCCGCCGGCTCCGCCAAGCAGGACGTCCAGCGGGCCGTCGCCGAGGCCATGCCGGACGCCAGCGCCCAGCTGCGCGGGCAGGCCGCCTACCAGCTGCACGCCTTCCTCACCCTCATGCAGCCGGGCGACCTGGTCGTCACCGTCACGCCGGACGAGGTCCACGTCGGCACGGTCCAGGGCCCGGCGGCGTACGACGCGTCGGACGGCCCGGACAACGCCCGGCGCCGGCCGGTGAACTGGGCCACCGCCGAGCGGCCGCTCGTCCGCGCGGAGCTGCCCGAGCGGGTGCAGGCCCGGCTGCCCCTGCCGCCCACGCTGTACGACATCAGCACCGTCGCGGCCGAACTCGCCGAGCGTGCGGGCCTGGAGGACGCCGTCGCCGAGGAGCTCGTCGACGTCGACGTCACCAAGCCGCTGGAGCTGCCGCCCGTCACGGAGGAGCTGGCGGCCCGCCTGCTGATGCCGCTGGAGTGGCTCCGGGAGACGGCCGAACAGCTCCAGGAACAGGGGCAGCTCGTCTTCCACGGCCCGCCCGGCACCGGCAAGACCTACCTGGCCCGTGCCCTGGCGAGGCATCTCGCCGGCCCCGACCGGGTGGAACTCGTGCAGTTCCACCCCTCGTACACGTACGAGGACTTCTTCGAGGGGTTCCGTCCCGTCCGGGGCGAGGACGGCTCGGTGGTGTTCGACGTCGTGCCCGGGCCGTTCCGGCTGCTCGCCGAGCGCGCCGCGAAGGACCCGGCGAACCCGTACGTCCTGATCGTCGACGAGATCAACCGGGCCAATCTGGCGAAGGTCTTCGGCGAGCTGTACTTCCTGCTGGAGTACCGCGAGGAGCCCGTCACCACCCAGTACAGCCCGCACGCCCCGTTCACCCTGCCGGGCAACCTGTTCCTCATCGGCACGATGAACACCGCCGACCGCTCGATCGCCCTCGTCGACGCCGCGATGCGCCGCCGGTTCGCCTTCCGCCGCCTCTCCCCCGAGAAACCGCCGGTCAAGGGGCTGCTGGACCGCTGGCTGCGCGAGCGCGGCCTGCCGGACACCGCCGCCCGGCTGCTGGACGAGCTCAACGCCCGGCTCGGCGACGCCGACCGCGCGATCGGGCCGTCGTACCTGATGAAGCCCGCCGCGGCCCGGCCGGAGGGGCTCGGCCTCGTCTGGCGCACCCAGATCCTGCCCCTGCTGGAGGACCAGCTCTACGGCACCGGTGTCGACGTGGAGGAGGAGTACGGCCTGCCCGCCCTGCGTGCGGCGCTCGGGCCGGACCCGGAGGAGGCGTGACCACCCCCGGCCCGGTCGCCGCCGGCCTCGACCTCACCGTCCCGGAGACCGGCCCCGGCACCGTGCGCGAGCTGACCGGTGACCAGATCGCCGGGCTGCTCGGCGTGCCGGGCCTGGTCCGGCTGACCCCGGCGGCGGGCGGACGCTGGCGTCTGCGGGGGAACCAGAAGGTGGGCCTGGTCCGGCTGCGCACACCGTCCGGCGGAGCCGTCCAGCTCCACCTGCGTCCCAAACTCCCCGTCCGCGACCTGCTGTTCCTGCTCTCCTACTCCCCCGGCGACCCCTGGCGGCCCGAGCCGGTCACCGCCGCCGAGTCGGACGAACTCCTGCCCGCCGTCGCCGATCTCCTCGCCCGCACCGCGCGCCGCACCCTCGACGCCGGAGTGCTGCACGGCTACCGCACGGTCGAGGAGGAGCTGCCCCTGATCCGCGGCCGGATCCGCACGGCGGACCAGCTGCGCCGCGTCGGCCTCCCGCTGCCCGTCGCCGTGCGCTACGACGACCACACCCCGGACATCGTCGAGAACCGCATCCTGCTCACGGCCCTGCACCTGGCCGCCCGGCTCCCGGGCGTCCCCGGGCCCACCCGCCGGACCCTGCGTCACCTCTCCGACCACCTCACGGGAGTCCAGCCCCTCCCTCCCGGCGCGCCCCTGCCCCGCTGGACGCCGAACCGCCTCAACTCCCGCTACGCACGCGTCCTGCGGCTCGCGGAGCTGGTGCTCTCCGCCCGTTCCGTCCAGCCGGACGGCCGGACCCCCACCGCGGCGGACGGCTTCCTGCTCGACATGCCGGACGTGTTCGAAAGGTTCCTCACGGTGGCGCTCGGCGAGGTCCTCGCCCGCCAGGGGATCCGGTGCGCCGCCCAGGAGGGACACCACCGCCTGGACGAGGCCCGCCGGGTGCGGCTGCGACCGGACCTCGTGCTGTACCGGGCGGGCCGTCCGGTCTCCGTCGTGGACGCGAAGTACGTCTTCCTCGGCACACCCGCACCGTCCACCGACCACCTCGGCCAACTGCTCGGCTACTGCACCGCGCTCGGCCTGCCGCACGGCCATCTGGTCTACGCCGCCACCGACCGGGACGGACCCACGGACCACGTCATCCGCCGCGCGGGCATCACCGTCACTGCCCACGCCCTGGACCTGGCCCGCCCACCGGCCGAGCTGCTGTCGGCCGTCGCGGACCTGGCGGACCGGATCGCCGCGACGGCCGCCGACACCCGCCCCGCACCCCGCCGAAGTTGAAATTTCCACGTCAGGTCACAGCAGCCCGTGTCATGGTGGTAGGCACCAACTCCCCCTCTCCACCGGCACTTCAGGGAGCCCCTATGCTGCGCGGCATAGACGTGAGCGCGTACCAGTCCTCCTCCTACAGCACCGAGGGCCTCTCCTTCGTCTTCGTCAAGGCAACCGAGGGCCGTTCCTACGTCAACCCCAAGCTCGCCGCCCAGACGAAGCGGGCGCGGGACGCCGGGCTGGTCGTCGGCTTCTACCACTTCCTGTGGCCCGGCAACCTCACCGCCCAGGCCGAGTACTTCGTCGGCAAGGCCCCGGACCGGGCGGGCGACATCCTCGCCGTCGACTGGGAGACGACCAGCAACGGCACGCACGCGAGCAACGCGGAGAAGGACCTGTTCATACGGAAGCTGAAGGATCTCCGGCCGAACAACCAGGTGGTGCTCTACTGCAACCGCAACTTCTGGCTCAACATCGACACGACCTCCTACGCGGGCGACGGGCTGTGGATAGCCGACTACGTCAGCGCGGGCAAGCCCCGTATCAAGGCGAAGTGGCGCTTCCACCAGTACACCGACGACCCGCTGGACAAGAACGTCGCCGACTTCGAGAGCAAGGCGGCGCTGCGGAAGTGGGCCGAGGACGCCTGATTTTCCGCGTGGCCTAGCCGCGGAAGTCCGCCGGGCGTTCCGGAGACGCCTCCGCCAGGGCCTTCGTGACCGTCTCGGTGCCGGCGCGCAGGCCGTAGACCGGGGTGTCGGGCTGCTGGCGCCAGGAGTCGTCGATGCCGCCCGCGTCGACGGTGTCGAAGCCGAGTTCGTCGATCAGTTCCCGTACCTTGCGCTTGGCCGCCTCGTCGTCGCCGGCCACAGGGAGGGCCATGCGGCCGGGGTCGCCGGCCGGGAGCGGGCGGTCCAGGATGTCCTGGGCATAGGTGCCGTTGAAGGCCTTGATCACGGGGTGGCCGATCTGCCGTTCCGTCCAGCGGCTCTCGGTGAGGCCCTCGTCCTCGATCCCGGCGATCCTGCCGTCCCGCTGCCGGGGGTAGTAGTTGCCGGTGTCGATGACCACGACGCCGTCGGCCGCTCCGTCGAAGAGACCGGACGGCAGGTCCGGGACCGCCTTCAAGGGGATGGTCACCACGACCACTTCCGCGCCCCGCGCCGCCTCCTCGACCGTCACGGGCGTCGATCCGGTCTCCTCCGCCAGGGCGGTGAGGGTGTGCGGGCCGCGGGAGTTGGCGACGGACACGTCATGGCCGAGGGCGGTGAGCCGCCGGGTCAGGTTGCCGCCGATGTTGCCCGCTCCGATGATGCCGATCTTCATGTCCTCGCCTCGCCTTTCGGGATGTGGACAGCGCCTCGCGGAGCCTTGGTGATCAGGGTCAACCCCCGGGGCAGGCGGGCTATTCCGGGTTCCGGGCGGGTGCGAAGGGGTCCTCCAATTCCTGCCGCAGCACCTCCGCCGCCGCCTCCGCGTCCCCGTCCTCCACGGCCCGGACGAGCGCCTCGTGGGCCTCGTCGCCGGTGCTCGGGTCGTCGTTGCGCAGGCCGGTCAGGGAGAGCAGCTCGATCAGGCCCTCCCGCAGGACGGGTGTGAACTCGGCGAACAGGTCGGCGAGCACGGGGTTGTGGGCGGCGGCGACGACGGCGGCGTGGAAGGCGATGTCCGCGTCGACGAAGGCGGGGTCGTCGAGCGGGGTGGCGGCCCGGCGGGCCCGCAGTGCCGCCCACAGGGCCGTGACGTCCTCCGGCGTGCGGCGGCGCGCGGCCAGCCGGGCCGCGTGGACCTCGACCGCCATACGGACCTCGTAGACGTCGGTCACGGCGGCCCGGCGCAGCCGGGTGGGCCAGTCCTCGACCGGCTCGGTGGCGATGACGAAGACGCCGGCGCCCTGGCGGGGCCGCACCAGCCCGGCGCCGGCGAGCGCGCGCAGTGCCTCGCGGACGGTGGAGCGGCCCACCCCCAGTTCCTTCGCGAGGGTCGTCTCGCCGGGCAGCTTGGTGCCGACCGGCCAGTGGCCGCCCGTGATCTGCTCGCGCAGCCGGGCGGCGGCCTGCTCGACCAGGGGGCTGGGGCGGACGGCACCGAGCGGCATGGGTTCACCAACTTGTCTGAGGGGAACGGGAATTCCACTTGTCTGAGGACCTGACCAGTGGTTAGCGTACTGCGCGTGACGCTTCGCGGTCTCCTTCTCCTCGGCTGCCGCGGCGGGGCCTGACGCGACCGGCACCCCGCCGCGGGTCGCCGTGCTGCCGGTCACCGTCCGACCGAGCCGAAGGCCACAGCCGACGATGACCACCACCCCCGCCCCGGCCTGGAACCCCCAGCGCCCGGGCCCCATGCCGTACCACCGCTACCGCCCCTTCCAGGACCGCGTGCGTGTCCCCGCCGCCGACCGCGCCTGGCCCGCCGCCCGGATCGAGCGCGCTCCCCTCTGGGTCCCCGTCGACCTGCGCGACGGCAACCAGGCCCTCGCCGAGCCGATGGACACACCCCGCAAGCGCCGCTTCTTCGACCTGCTGACCGGCATGGGCTTCAAGGAGATCGAGGTCGGCTACCCGTCGGCGAGCCGCACCGACTTCGACTTCGTCCGGCACCTGGTGACCAGCGGCGCCGTACCGGACGACGTCACGCCCGTCGTGTTCACCCCGGCCCGCCGGGATCTGATCGACCGCACCTTCGACGCGATCGAGGGCCTGCCGAGGGCCGTCGTCCACCTGTACATCGCGACCTCGCCGGTGTGGCGGGACGTCGTCCTGGGGCGTGACCGGGCGGCGGTGTGGCGGACCGTGCGGGAGGCCGCCGAGCACATGGCCCGCCGGGCGGACCGGGGATCGTACGTCCGTTTCCAGTTCTCCCCGGAGACCTTCAACCTGACCGAGCCGGACTTCGTGCTCGAACTGTGCGACGGGCTGACCGGGCTGTGGGACGCGAGCCCGGACCGGCCGGTCACCCACAACCTGCCCGCGACGGTGGAGATCGCGACGCCGAACGTCTACGCCGACCAGATCGAGTACGTCCACCGGAACCTGGCCCGCCGCGACAGCGTCATCCTCTCCGTGCACCCGCACAACGACCGCGGCACGGGCGTCGCCTGCGCCGAACTGGCCGTGCTGGCCGGCGCCCAGCGGGTGGAGGGCTGCCTGTTCGGCAACGGGGAGCGCACCGGCAACGTCGACCTGGTGACCCTCGCGCTCAACCTGTACGCCCAGGGCGTCGACCCGATGCTCGACTTCCGGGACCTCGACGCCGTACGGGAGACGGTCGAGCACTGCAACCGGCTGCCCGTGCACCCGCGCCACCCGTATGCCGGGGACCTGGTCCACACGGCCTTCTCGGGCACCCACCAGGACGCCATCAGCAAGGGCCTGGCCCGGCATGCCGAGCGGGCCCGGGAGCTGGGGGTGCCCGAGGGGCGGGCGCCCTGGTCGGTGCCGTACCTGCCCATCGACCCGGCCGACGTGGGCCGCTCCTACGAGGCGGTGATCCGGGTCAACTCGCAGTCGGGCAAGGGCGGCACGGCGTACCTGCTGCGCACCGCGCACGGCGTCGACCTGCCGGCGCGCATGCGGCCGGACTTCTCCCAGGTCGTGCAGCGGGCCACGGACGACAGCGGGCGGGAGATGACGGCGAAGGAGCTGTACGCGCTGTTCCGGGCGACGTACGTGGTGGAGGACGGGGAGGCGGCGCTGGACGCCTGGTCCGTGCACCGGGACGAGGCCACGGGCGCGCACCGCTTCGTGTGCACCCTGCGGACCGGCGAGCGCACCGGCGACTACGAGGGCTCGGGCAGCGGTCCCGTCTCCGCGTTCGTCGACGCGCTGGCGGGGGCCGGGGTGGCCGTGGAGGTCCTCGACTTCTGCGAGCGGGCCGGCGACGAGGGCACGGACGCCTTCGCCGAGTGCCGTGTCGGTTCCGCGACGTGCTGGGGCGCGGGCCGGGACGCCTCGGCCCTGGCCGCGTCCGTGCGGGCGGTGCTGTCCGCCGTCAACAGGGCCCTGCGGTGACGGCGGTCGTCCTGCGGGCCGAGGACGTCCATGTCGTCCGCGACGGCCGGCCGATCCTGGCCGAGGTGTCCCTGACCGTCCGGGCAGGGGAGCACTGGGCGCTGCTCGGTGCGAACGGCGCGGGCGGGTCCACCCTGCTCCGCCTGCTGGGCGCGCTGGTCCACCCCACCCGGGGCACCGTGGAGGTGCTGGGCCATCGGCTGGGCCGGGTCGACCTGCGGGAGCTGCGCGCGCACGTGGGGCATGTCGATCCCCGGCATCCGCCGGCCTCGCCGCTGCGGGTGCGGGACGTCGTGCTGACCGGCCTGACCAACTCGGTGGAGCCGCTGCCCCGGTGGCGTCCGGAGCCGCAGCAGGCCGCGCGGGCGGAGCGGCTGATCGGGACGCTGGGGCTCATCGGGGCGCTGGAGGACCTGCGCCGGGAGCATCCGCGTCTCGCCACGGTCCTGGTCACCCATCACCTGGAGGAGCTGCCGGCCCACACCACGCACGCCCTGCTGCTGCGCGAGGGCCGTCCGCTCGCGGGCGGCCCCGTGGGAGAGGTACTCACCGCCGACCGGCTGGGCAAGTGCTTCGACCTGCCGCCAACGCTGGAACGGCACGAGGGCCGGTGGAGTGTGCGCACCGCCCGCCGGGCATGACGAGGGGCCCGGTCCGTTCGTGGACCGGGCCCCTTCGCTCAGCTGCGGGCGCCCCGGCGACTACTTGCTCAGGTAGGCCCAGAACTCGTCGAAGCTCAGCTTCTTGTCGCCGTCCAGGTCGCGGGTCTTGATGACGACCTCGGCGACCGACTCGGTGACGTTCCAGTCGCCCGACCGGGCCAGGGCGGTCTTGAACTCGGCAGCGGTGATGTATCCGTCACCGTCCGTATCGATCTGCTCGAACTGCTTGCGTGCTTCCTCGATGTCCGCCACCGGTCCGCCCCTCATCTCGTGCTGTACGTCGTACTGACGCAGGTCAGATTAACCGCCCGCCCGAACCTCCAGCGCGGCGGCCACAACGGTGGGCTCGGAGGTGCTGATCAGTGCCACGGCTTGTAGTGCGGGTTGCTCTCGCACTCGCTCATGATCTCCGTCTTGGTCTGCTTGTCCACCGGGCAGACGCCGATGATGTACTCCCGGGCGATGCCGCCGGGGAAGGCGACCTCCTGCTGGTCGGCCCACTTGTGGGTGTCGCCGATGGTCTTGTTGACGTCGATGCCGCCCGGGGCGTCGACGTAGTAGTTGAAGGCGGGCTTCCACTTCTTGTAGAGGTCGTGGTCGTACGTCGTGGACACGTACGGGGACGGCTGGTTGACCAGGACGTACTTCTCCAGGTCGTACTGACCGTTGACGACGTCCTTGGGGTGGAAGCCCTGCTCGAAGACGACGGACGGGCCGCGGCCGTCGGCGCGGTAGAGCGTGCCGCAGGTGGTGCGCCAGGACGGGTCGGGGGTGATGCGGTCGACGTCGACACGGCGGTCGGCGGCGGCCTTGATCTCGTCGTCGAACCGGACGGGACAGGCGGCCGGTGCGGGGGCCGCGGGCTTGGCGGGCGCCTGGGCGGGCGCGGCGGCCGTGGTCGTGAGGACGGCCGTGAGGCAGAGGGCGGCGGCCGTGGCGCGCCGCCGCAGACGGAGAGTGATCATGCGCAGCACGATCGCGGTTCCGCTGCGGCGGGCCCGGGACCCTCACCCGATCGGTGGCGTGTCAACTTCCCCCGGGTGGACGGCAGATGGGCGTCACCGGAAGATCCCCGTGTGGCCGAGCGAGTAGCGGCCGGGCTGCGGGTAGACCGCCAGGCCGTGCGGGCCGCTGCCGACGGGGATGCGGGCGAGCTGGGTGCCGGTGCGGGTGTCGATGGCGTACACCTCGGCGTCGTAGCGGCCGGACAGCCACAGCACCTTGCCGTCGGCGGAGACGCCGCCCATGTCGGGGCTGCCGCCGTCGGGCAGCCGCCACTTCTTGGTCAGCTTGTCCTGGGTGAAGTCGAAGACGGAGATCGTGCCCTCGCCGCGGTTGGAGACGTACATCTCGCGGGAGTCGCGGCTGACGTAGAGGCCGTGGCAGCCCTTGCCGGTGGGCAGCAGGGTCGGCTCGGTGAATTTGTCACCGTCCAGGACCCACATGCCGTGGGCCATCATGTCGGCGATGTAGAACTTCTTGCCGTCGGGCGAGACCTTCACGTCCTGCGGCATGGCACCCTCGAACGGCAGCCGCTGCTGCCCGACGACCTTCATCTTCTCGGTGTCGACCTTGAGCAGCTCGCCGCTGAACTCGCAGGAGACGATGAAGTAGCGGCCGTCGAGGGAGAAGTCGGCGTGGTTGACGCCGTAGCAGGAGACCGGGACGGTCTTCTTGCGCTCCATGGTGTGCGGGTCGCGGAAGACCAGCTCCCGGTCGAGGGAGGCCATGACGACGGCGTACTTGCCGTTGGGCGTGAAGTAGAGGTTGTACGGGTCGTGGACCTCGACCTCCTTGCCCGCCTTGCCGGTCTTCGGGTCGATCGGGGTGAGGGTGTGGCCGCGGTTGTTGTTGACCCAGAGCGTCTTCAGGTCCCAGGACGGCACGACGTGCTGGGGCTGCCGGCCCACCGGGATCGTCTCGATGATCTCGTACGTCTTCGGGTCGATGACGGAGACCGTGTCGGACTCGGTGTTGGGCACGTAGACCCGGGACGGGAAGTCCTTGACCACCGGGGACAGCTTGTTCGGGCGGTCGGCCGCGTACACGTCCTCGGGGTCCAGGACGGGCGGCATGCCGGGCAGGCCCTCGACGGGCTTCTTCTCGGGCGGGGCGGGCACGGCGGCCTTGGTGCCGTGTGCCTGGGAGGTCCGTTCCCCGCTTTGGGTGCCACAGGCGGCGAGGACGGCGAGGGCGGCACCCGCGACGAGGGTGCTCTTGACGAGGTGACGGTGCATTGCACCATTTAAGGTGCGCTTCGCCGGGAAACCGGCTATTCGCCCGATCGGCGGCCGGGTTGGGCTGTCGCGGGCCCTGCCGTGCCGCGCCCTCAGCGGTCGGCGACCCGCATCTCGAACCACGTGGTCTTCCCCCGGGGCAGCAGATCGACCCCCCAGCGGTCGGCCAGCTTGTCGACGAGGAACAGGCCGCGGCCGCTGACGTCCAGCTCCTGGACCGGCATCAGGCACGGCAGCCCCCGGGAGGGGTCGCGGACCTCGACGCGGATCCAGCCGCGGCGCCGGTGCAGGCGCAACCCGAAGACGCGGGCGCCGGTGTGCCGTACGGCGTTGCCGACCAGCTCGGAGACGAGCAGGACGGCATCCTCGGTGGTCTTGGGCGTGAGCCCCCAGTGGCGCAGGACCACGACCTGGGTGAGGCGTCTGGCGGTGGCCGCGGACTCGGGGCGGGACGGCAGGGGGACCTCTGCCTCCGTCGGGTTGCCGTACAACTCCAGCGCCTTCAGCGCGTGTTCGTCCTCGACGGTCGGCGACCAGCGCGCCGCGGCCGCATGTGCGTCTCCCCGCGGCTGTTCCATACCCTCCAGCCCCGCCATGCCCCCATCATCGCCGCCCGGAGGGCCCGACGGGGCCGTTCCCGGGGAATACGCCGCCGGGTGCGGACCGCCCGCCGGAGACCCACCGTCATATGCCAACGACGCTTCGGAGTCGCCCGCACCCCCTCCGACCTGCTGGAACGGACCATTTCGGGGCAAGCGACGGACTCCCTCGGCCGGGCACGCTTAAGGGTGCCTTAAGGCTGCCATAAACCGCCCCTTCGAGGGACGCGGATCAGACAGGTCGTCAATTGCAAGCACCCGGAGGGAGGTTCACAGGAACTTCGCCTTGCCCGGCCCCTCCTCCACGAAGCTGCGCATCCCGCGCTCGCGGTCCTCGGTGGCGAACAGCCCTGCGAACCAGTTCCGTTCGACCGCGAGGCCCGTGTCGATGTCCGTCTCCAGGCCCGTGTCGATCGACTCCTTCGCGGCGCGCAGCGCGAGGGCCGGGCCCTGCGCCAGCTTCGCGGCCCAGGCGTGCGCCTGCGCGTACACCTCGTCGGCGGGCACGACCCGGTCCACCAGGCCGATCTCCTTCGCCTCGTCGGCCTTCACCATCCGGCCCGTGAAGATCAGGTCCTTGGCCTTGGAGGGGCCGACCAGGCGGGCCAGGCGCTGGGTGCCGCCCGCGCCGGGGATCAGGCCGAGCAGGATCTCCGGCTGGCCGAGCTTGGCGTTCTCGGCGGCGATGCGGAAGTCCGCGCACAGCGCGAGTTCGCAGCCGCCGCCCAGCGCGTAGCCGGTCACGGCCGCGACGACCGGCTTGGGGATCCGGGCCACCGCCGTGAACGAGTCCTGGAGGGCGCGGGCGCGCAGGACCATCGCGGTGTGGTCCATCGCCTGCATCTCCTTGATGTCCGCGCCGGCCGCGAACACCTTCTCGCCGCCGTAGACCACCACGGCCCGCACGTCCTCGCGGCGCGCGGCCTCCTCGGCGAGTTCCTTCAGCCGGTCCTGCGTGGCGATGTCCAGCGCGTTCATGGGCGGGCGGTCGAGACGGAGCGTGCCTACGCCTTCAGCGACTTCGAGAGAGACGGTCATAGGCAGCAGGTTAACGGGGGCTAACGGCAGAGGCCCCGGTGCGGTCCGTCACACCGGGGCCCCTCGCCGTCAGCTCAGACCTACTTCTTCCACTTCTCCCACGACATGTTCCAGCCGTTGAGCCCGTTGTCCGGGTCGACGATCCTGTCCTCGGAGTTCTTGACGATCACCACGTCGCCGATCATCGAGTGGTTGAAGAACCACGCGGCCGGAGCCTTCTTGTCCCAGCCGCCGCGCACGTCGCGCAGGCCGATGCAGCCGTGGCTGGCGTTGTAGTTGCCGAAGGCGCCGCCCGCCCAGTAGTTGCCGTGCAAGAACGTGCCGGAGGTGGTCAGGCGGATGGCGTGCGGGACGTCCTTGATGTCGTACTCGCCGCCGTAGCCGACCGTCTCGCCGTTCATCCGGGTCACCGTGAGCATCTCGCTGATGACCATCTGGCCGTTCCAGGTCTCCATGCCGGGCTTGCCGGTGGTGACCGGGATGGTCTTGAACACCTTGCCGTCGCGCATGACCTTCATCGTCAGCTTCTTGGCGTCGACGACGGAGACCTGGTTGCGGCCGATGGTGAAGTCGATGGTCTTGTCCTGCTCGCCGTAGACGCCGGGGCGCCCCTCGACGCCGTCGAGGTTCAGGTCGACGGTCACCTTGGTGCCGGGCTTCCAGTACTTCTCGGGGCGGAAGTCGAGCCGGTCGTTGCCGAACCAGTGGCCCTCGACGTCCACGGCCGGTTCCGTCCTGATGCGGATGGCCCGCTCGACGTCGTCCGGGTTGGTGATGCCCCGCGAGAAGCGGATCGAGAACGGCATCCCGACGCCGACCTTGGAGCCGTCCTCGGGGGTGAAGGTGCCGATGAAGGTGTTCTTCGGGGTCAGCGTGGTGAAGCCGGCGTCCTCCGCGGCCGTGCGGCCCTCGGAGTCCTTGGCGACCGCGTGGACCGTGTACTTGGTGGCGCCGGCCAGGTGGGTGGACGGCGTCCAGCTGGCGCCGTCGCCGGATATCTCGCCGTCGACCTTCTTGCCCTCGGCGTCCTTGACCTCCACCTCGGTCAGCTTCCCCTTGGCGGCGGTGACCTTCAGCGCGCCGCTGGTGTCGACGGACTTGGCGCCGTCCTTGGGGGTGATGCTGACGACGGCCTCGGACTGCTTGCTCTGCGCGGTGTCCGCGTCCTTGCCCTTGCCGTCGTCCGCGCCGGAACCGGTCTCTCCGCCGCCACACGCCGTGACGGCGAGGAGCAGCACGCCGAGTATCAGCGCGAGCAGTCCGTTCCTGCCCCCACCCGACGCCCCCGATATCGGTCGCCCGTTCAAGTTGTTCTCCCCTCCCCGGGCCTGGTCAGGCCCGCACCCCTGCGCGTCCCCCGCGCACCGGCGAATAGTAACCACAGGGTGCGGGGCCCCGGCGGCCCATGATTGTCACTGTTCAGTCCCAACGGGATCTCGGGCCGATCCGCCCCTCTGTCGGCCTACTTCACCGCACTGCCCGCCTTCCATGCATTCCAGCCCATATTCCAGCCTCCGAGCCCGTTGTCGGGAGCGACCTTTTTGTCATTGCTGTTGACGACCTCGACGACGTCCCCGATGAGGCTGCGGTCGAAGAACCAGCCGGCCGGGGTGTCCGAGCCGCCGCCCTTCACGTCGCGCAGCCCGACACAGCCGTGGCTGACGTTGGTGCGGCCGAAGACGGTGTGGTGCGCCCAGTAGTTGCCGTGCAGGAAGGTGCCGGAGTCGGTCAGGCGCATGGCGTGCGGGACGTCCGGGATGTCGTACTCGCCCTTGCCGTTGCGCTTCTTGAAGCCGACCGTGGCGCCGTTCATCCGGGTGACCTCGAGCATCTCGGTCACCACCATCTTGCCGTTGTACGTGGTGGTCTTCGGGGCGCCGGCCGTGATCGGCACGGTGGCGAGCGGCTCGCCGTCGCGCCGGACCTCCATGGTGTGCCGGGCGGCGTCGACGACGGAGACCTGGCTGCGGCCGACGGTGAAGGAGAACGTCTTGTGCTGGAGGCCGTAGACCCCGGGTGCTCCTTCGACGTCCCGCAGGCGCAGGGCGACGGTGACCTGGGTGCCGGGCTTCCAGTAGTGCTCGGGGCGGAAGTCCAGGCGGGACCGGCCGAACCAGTGGGGGCGGATCTCGACGGCCGGCCGGGCGGTGACCCGCACCGCGCGTTCGACGGCGGCGCGGTGCCTGATCTCCCGGTTGAACTCCAGGGAGACGATCATGCCGGTGCCGACCGTGGCACGGTTCTCCGGGGCGACGTACCCGATGAAGCGCTCCTCGGGGACGTACGTGGTGAAGGTGGTGTGCCGGGCCGAGCGGCGTCCGTCGCCGTCCACGGCCACCGCGTCGATCGTGTACTTGGCGGCCAGCGCGAGCCGCTCCTCGTCGGGTGCCCAGGACAGGCCGTCGGCGGAGATGCGCCCGGGCACACGGGACTCCTGGGCGTCCTGCGATCTGACGACCCGCACCGACTCCAGCCGGCCGTCGGGCACGCGCACCCGGAGCTTCTTCCCGGGGCGCACACCCCTGCTGCCGTCGTCGGGCGACACCCGGATGACGTCCTCGGGCGCCGGGGGCGCGCCGAACGCCCCGGTGACTCCGCCCGCGTCGTCCGAGGTACAGCCCGTGGCCCCGGCCAGGAGCCCTGCCCATGTCACTACGGCGGCCAGCGCGGCCCTCGCGCGCCGCGCGCGCCCTTGTACGTGCCTCACGAGGTGCCCAACGACCGGGCGCGTCCCCGGGAAACGACCATGCCCGCCCCCAGGGAAACGTGAGTGCGACCTACGCTCTGGGCAGAACAGTGGGGAGGACGACGCGCAGGGGAGCCGCGGACCGGGCCGCAGCAGGGCCGCACCCCTCTGCCCCCCGTCGTCCCACGAGCCGCGGGAGGCTGACAGGTGTCCAGCGCAGCCGAGCAGGAGGCGGTGGCCGGTCCTCAGGCCACCGGGAACGGGCGCCAGGCCGCCGCCGCGAACGGCGTACGGCGGGCCGCGCCGCCGCCCGCGGTGCCCGCCTGGCCGGGCGCGCCGACGCCGCTGGGCGCCCGGTTCCGGGTCGGCCCGGACGGGGTGGCCGGGACCAACTTCGCGTTGTGGGCGGGCGGGGCCGAGGGGGTCGAGCTGTGCCTGTTCGACGAGGCGGGCAAGGAGTCGCGGGTCCGGCTGGCCGAGCTGACCCACGAGATCTGGCACGGCTTCGTCCCGGGCGTGCTGCCCGGGCAGCGCTACGGCTACCGGGTGCACGGCCGCTGGGACCCCTGGACCGGTGCCCGCTGGAACCCGGCGAAGCTGCTCCTCGACCCGTACGCGCGTGCGGTCGACGGTGACTTCAGCCTGCCGCCGGAGGTGTACGGGCACGTCCGCGACTGGCCGCAGCAGCACGTCGCCGACACGGTGCGCGACGACCGGGACTCGGCGCCGTACGTGCCGAAGGGCGTCGTCGTCCACGATGACGACGACTGGGCGGACGACCGCCGCCCGAAGACGCCGTGGGCGGACTCGGTGATCTACGAGCTGCACGTCAAGGGCTTCACGCAGCTGCACCCGGACATCCCCGAGGAGCTGCGCGGCACCTATGCCGGCCTCGCGCACCCGGCGGCGATAGAGCACCTGGTGAAGCTGGGTGTGACGGCGGTGGAGCTGCTGCCGGTGCACCAGTTCGCCCACGAGGACCACCTGCTGCGCAGAGGGCTCAGGAACTACTGGGGCTACAACTCCATCGGCTACTTCGCCCCGCACGCGGCCTACGCCGCCTCCGGCACGAGGGGCCAGCAGGTCGGCGAGTTCAAGCGCATGGTGCGCGCTCTGCACGCGGCCGGGATCGAGGTCATCCTCGACGTGGTCTACAACCACACCGCCGAGGCCGGCGAGCTCGGCCCGACGCTCTCCCTGAAGGGCATCGACAACCGCGGCTACTACCGCCTCCAGGACGACGCCCGCCGCTACGCCGACTACACCGGCTGCGGCAACACCCTGCACGTGGTCCAGCCGCACGTCCTGCGCCTGATCACGGACTCGCTGCGGTACTGGGTGACGGAGATGGGCGTGGACGGCTTCCGCTTCGACCTGGCGGCGGCGCTGGCCCGCTCCATGCACGACGTCGACATGCTCTCCCCGTTCCTGGCGGTCATCGCCCAGGACCCGGTGCTGCGCCGGGTGAAGCTGATCGCGGAGCCGTGGGACGTGGGGTCGGGCGGCTACCAGGTGGGGGCGTTCCCGCCGCTGTGGACGGAGTGGAACGACCGGTACCGCAACGCCGTACGGGACTTCTGGCGGCACGCGCTGCCCGACGTACGGGAGATGGGCTACCGCCTGTCGGGCTCCAGCGACCTGTACGCCTGGGGCGGCCGCAGGCCCTACGCCTCCGTCAACTTCATCACCGCGCACGACGGCTTCACCCTGCGCGACCTCGTGTCGTACGAGCGCAAGCACAACGAGGCCAACGGCGAGGGCAACCGGGACGGCACGGACGACAACCGCGCCTGGAACTGCGGCACCGAGGGCGAGACGGACGACGAGGGCGTGCTGGCCCTGCGGCGCCGGCAACTCCGCAACCTGCTGACCACGCTGCTGCTGTCCACGGGCGTGCCCATGCTGGTCGCCGGCGACGAACTGGGCCGCACCCAGCGCGGCAACAACAACGCCTACTGCCAGGACAACGAGATCAGCTGGCTGGACTGGGGGCTGCTGGCGGACCCGGGCTGGAAGGCCCTGTTCGAGCTGACCTCCCGGCTGATCGAGCTGCGCCACCGGCATCCGGTGCTGCGCCGCCGGGCGTTCTTCTCCGGCCGGGCCCAGACCGCGGACGGCCTGCGCGACCTGGCCTGGTTCACCTCCCGGGGCACGGAGATGACGGAGCAGGACTGGTACGCCCCCGCCGCCACGCTGGGCATGTACCTGTCCGGCCGGGACATCCCGGGCCGGGACGCGCGCGGCGACCAGATCCTCGACGACAGCTTCCTGGCCGTGCTGCACGCGGGCGAGGCGCCCGTGAGCTTCGTCCTCCCCGGGCCCCCGTGGGCGGAGCGGTACGAGGTCGTCGTCGACACCGGCCTGGAGGAGCAGGGGGAGGCGCCGGGGGTGGAGCACCGGGCGGGGACGGAGATCACGATGCCGGCGCGGGCGGTGCTGCTGCTGCGGGTGGCGGACTGAGGCATCGTTTCGGCTCGCGTATCGGGTCCCGTTTCGGGTCGGCCGTCGCGCTCGAACGGGCATCAGCCGATCGGTCGACGCGTCGTTACGACTCGGCGGGTGCCGCCGTGCGACTCGGTGTGGTGCCGCCGTGCGGCCGCTCGAACACGCAGGTCGTAGGACCAACGGCCGATCCGGGTCCGGCGGAAACTCGGTGGGCAGTGTCAGTGGCGATCCGTACGCTCGCTGCTGATGGCCACGACACCCGCCCCCGCCCAGCACCGTTCCGCCGTGCGCACGCTGCTGCGCCTGTGGCCGTACGTGCGGCCCGTGCGGGCGCGGCTGTTCACCGCGGCGTTCGTGGCGATACTCGCCTCCTGCATGGGACTGGTGATCCCGCTCGTCCTGAAGTGGATGGTGGACGGGCCGGTCGCCGACCGGGACCCGGCCGGGGTGTGGCTCGGCGCGCTGTACCTGCTGCTGCTCGGCTTCGCGGAGGCCCTGCTGTTCGGTCTGCGGCGCTGGCTGGTGGCCCGCCCGCTGTCGCACGTCGAGGCGTCGATGCGGGCGGCCCTGTACCGGCACCTCCAGCGGCTGCCGGTGTCCTTCCACGACCGGTGGGCCTCGGGGCAGTTGCTCTCCCGGGGGACGACGGACCTGATGCTGCTGCGCATGTTCCTCGCCTTCCCGCTGACGTTCCTGCTGGTCAACGGGGTGACGATCCTCGTGGGCGTGGTCATCATGCTGCTCCAGGACTGGACGTTGGGGCTGGTCATCCTCGGGCCCGCCGTGCCCGTCATGGTCACCTGCGTGATCTTCGAGAGGCGCTACGCCGAGGTGGCGCGGCGCGCCCAGGACCAGGTCGGCGACCTGACCACGGTCGTCGAGGAGAGCGTGCTCGGCATCCGCATCATCAAGGGCTTCGGCCGCCACCGGAGTCAGGCCCGGGCGTTCCGGGAGCTGTCGCGGACGCTGCGCGGCACGGAGCTGCGCAAGGCGCGGCTGCTGGCGACGATCTGGGGCGTCATCGTGACGCTGCCGGAGGTGGCGATCGGGGCGGCGCTGGTGGTGGGGGTCGTGCAGGTGGCCGACGGGGAGCTGTCGGCGGGGACGCTGGTGGCGTTCCTGTCCACGGCGCTGGCGTTGCGGTGGCCGGTGGAGTCGATCGGGTTCCTGCTGGCGATGAGCCAGGAGGCGGCGACGGCGACGGAGCGGTACTTCGAGGTGATGGACGAGGAGGCCGAGGGGGCGGCGACCAACCCGAGTCCCCCCTCAACACGGGGCGCCGACAAGGGACTTCGCTTCGACGGCGTCACCTTCCGCTACCCGGACGCCCCACCCGGCACCCCGCCCCTCCTCCAGCGCATCGACCTGCACATCCGCCCGGGCGAGTCCATGGCCCTGGTCGGCGCGACCGGCAGCGGCAAGACCACCCTCACCGCGCTCGTCCCCCGCCTCTACGAGGTGACCTCGGGCCGCATCACGCTCGACGGCGTCGACATCACCGACCTGTCCCGAGAGGCCCTGCGCGCCAAGGTCGCCGTCGCCTTCGAGGAACCCACGCTCTTCTCGGCCTCGGTCGGCGACAACGTTCTCATGGGCGCCGGCGACACCGCCGGTACCACCGAGCTGGAACGCGCCCTGGCCGTCGCGCAGGCCGACTTCGTCCACGCGCTGCCGCAGGGGACGGACACCCAGGTCGGTGAGCAGGGCCTCAGCCTCTCCGGCGGCCAGCGGCAGCGCCTCGCCCTCGCCAGGGCCGTGGTCGGACGGCCGGAGTTCCTCGTCCTGGACGACCCGCTGTCGGCCCTGGACGTGCACACCGAGGCCGCCGTGGAGGCCGCCCTGCGGCAGGTCCTGGCGGACACGACCGCCCTGATCGTGGCGCACCGCCCGTCCACGGTGCTGCTCGCCGACCGGGTCGCGCTGCTGTCCGGCGGCCGGATCGCCGCGGTCGGCACCCACCAGGAACTGCTGCGGACGAACGCCGAGTACGCGCACCTGATGTCCGGGGAACAGTCACGGGAAGAGTCAGGGGAACAGGAGGACGCACGATGACGGCGGCCACCACCGCACCGGCCGGCAGCAAACCCGACGACCGATCCCCCGGCACCGGCGATACCGGCGACCCCTTCGACAAGGACGTCCTGCCCACTCCCCCGGGCGCCACCGCCGCCCTCCTCCGCTCCCTGCTCGCGCCCAGGAAGGCCCGCGTCGCGGTCACGACGCTGCTCCTGCTGCTCCAGCAGGCGGTGGTGCAGGCGGGCCCGCTGTTCGTGGCGTACGCCATCGACCGTGCCGTACCGGCGTTCCGGGCGCACGACCACGGGCCGCTGATCGCGGTGGGCGTCGGATACCTGGCGTGCGCAGTGGCCGCGGGCGGACTGCAGTGGGCGTTCATCGCCGCCGCGGCCCGCGTCAACCAGGACGTGCTGCTGGACCTGCGCGGCCGGATCTTCCGCCACGCGCAGGCACTGAGCGTCGACTTCCACGAGCGCTACACCTCGGGCCGGCTCATCTCCCGCTCCACGACGGACGTGGAGTCGCTGCGCGAACTGCTGGACGAGGGCCTCCAGGAACTCGTGACGGTCATCCTGTCCTTCGTCTACATCTCGGCCATGCTGCTCTGGCTCGACCTGGGCCTCGGCGGCGTGGCGGTGGCGTCCCTGGTGCCGCTCTACGCGCTGGTGCGGCTGTACCAGCGGCGCGCCCGGCGGGTGTACCGGGCGCGGTCCACGGCCATCGCGGCCGTCATCGTCAAGTTCGTCGAGACCATGAACGGCATCCGCCCGGTGCGCGCCTTCCGCCGCGAGGCCGCCAACGACGCGGACTTCGGCGCGCTGAACCGGCGGCACGAGCGGACCAACGGCGACGCGCTGCTGGAGATGGCCCGGTACGTCACCGGCTCGCGGCTGGTCGCCAACACGGCGGTCGCGGCGATCGTGCTGTGGGGCGCCTACCGGGTCGCGGACGGCACCCTGGCCCTCGGTGTGCTGGCGGCGGCCGTGCTGTACCTGCGGCGGCTGTACGACCCCATCGACCGGTTCGGGATGTTCCTCAACTCCTACCAGTCGGCGGCGGCCTCGCTGGAGAAGATCGCCGGGCTGCTCGCCCAGACGCCGTCCGTGCCCGAGCCGTCGAGCCCCCGGCAGCTCCCGCCCCTGGAGAGCGAGCACCCGGGCCGCGAGGTCGTCTTCGACGGCGTCCGCTTCGGCTACCGCACCGGCGGCGAGGTCCTGCCCCGCTTCGACCTGACGCTCCCGGCCGGCCAGACGGTCGCCGTCGTCGGCTCCACGGGCGCCGGCAAGTCGACGCTGGCCAAGCTGCTCGCCCGGTTCTACGACCCCTCCGACGGCCGGGTGCTGCTCGACGGCGTCGACCTGCGCGACCTCCCGATGCCCGAGTTGCGGCGCGGGGTGGTCATGGTGACGCAGGAGGCGTTCCTGTTCTCCGGCACGGTCGCCGACAACATCGCGATCGGCCGCCCGGACGCCACCCGGGAGGAGACAGAGCAGGCGGCGAAGGAGATCGGCGCGCACGACTTCATCAGCGCCCTGCCCGACGGCTACGACACCGACGTCCGCAAGCGGGGCGGCCGGATCTCCGCCGGCCAGCGGCAACTGGTCGCGTTCGCACGGGCGTTGCTGGCGGACCCGGCGGTGCTGATCCTCGACGAGGCGACCAGCTCGCTGGACATCCCCGGCGAGCGTGCGGTGCAGCGGGCGATGGCGACGGTGCTGAAGGGCCGTACGGCGGTCGTCATCGCGCACCGGCTGTCGACCGTGGAGATCGCCGACCGCGTCCTGGTGATGGAGCACGGGCGGATCGTCGAGGACGGCCGACCGGCGGAACTCGTCGCGGGCACGGGCAGGTTCGCCGATCTGCACCGGGCCTGGCGGGACAGCCTGGCGTAGGGCACGGGTGGAGGGCGGGCGGATGATCGACGCGTACGAGGACCCCGGCACCCCCGACCACCGCGGCGGGGCCCGCTACCTGTGGTGGCTGGTCGCCCGGCAGCCCGGGCGGTGTGCCGCCGGGGCGATGTTCGGCAGCGTGTGGATGGTGTTGCTCGCGGCCACGCCGTACCTGATGTCCCGGGCGATCGACGACGGTCTGGAGCCCGGCGACATGGGCGCGCTGGTGCTGTGGAGCGGGGCGCTGTTCGCGGTGGGCGCGTTCAACGCCTGGCTGGGCATCATGCGACACCGCACCATGACCCGGGTCCGCATGGACGCCAACTTCCGCACGGTGAAGGTCGTCGTCGGCCAGGCGGTCCGGCTCGGCTCCGCCCTGTCCCGGCAGATGAGCGCCGGCGAGGTCGTCACGATCGGCGTGGGCGACGTCCAGACGATCAGCCAGTCCCTGACGGTCGTCGGCCCCGGCGTTGGCGCGGTCGTGGCGTACCTGGTGGTCGCCGCCCTGCTGGTCTCGGTCTCGCCGCTCATCGCCGCGGTCGTCCTGCTCGGCATCCCCGCGATCGTCCTCTTCGTCGGCCCGCTGCTCGGCCGGTTGCAGGGCTCCGAGACGGAGTACCGCGAACGGCAGGGCGTCCTGACGGCCCGCATCGGCGACCTCGCGGGCGGCCTGCGGGTCCTCGGCGGCCTGGGCGGCAAGGGCCTGGTGGCGGACGCCTTCCGCCGCGACTCGCAGCGGCTGCGCGAACAGGGCTACCGGGTCGGCGCGGTGACCAGCTGGGTCCAGGCCCTCGGCATCGGCCTGCCCACCCTGTTCCTCGCGGTGGTGACCTGGCTGGCGGCCCGCCTGGCCGCGCAGGGCGACATCACCGTGGGCCAGTTGGTGGCCGTCTACGGCTATGTGGCGGTCCTGGTGGGCCCGGTGTCCTTCTGGGTCGACTGCGGCTACCAGATCAGCCGCGGTCTGGTGTGCGCGCGCCGGGTCGTCCGCTTCCTGCGCCTGGAGCCGATGCCGGACACGGGCATCCGGGACGCCCCGTCCGAGCCCTCGGCCCTGTACGACCCCGACTCCGGCGTACGCATCCTGCCGGGCCGCCTGACGGCCCTGGTGGCGGACCACCCGGCGGACGCCACGGCGATCCTGGACCGCCTCGCCCGCTACACCCCCTCGGACGTGACCTGGGGCGGCGTACGCCTGGACGACATCGCGCTTCCTCAGATCCGAGCCCACATCCTGCTGGCCGACCACGAGTCCGACCTCTTCGCCGGAACTCTGCAGGACATGATCAGCCCTTCTTTCAGGGGCGCGGGGAACTGCGCGACCAGCCACACACAACCCGCACCCGCGCACGGCGAACAAGCGGCACTTCAAAACGCGCTCCACACCGCCGCAGCCGAAGACATCGCCCAAGCCCTCCCCCACGGCCTGAACACCCCCATGACCCCCCAGGCCCGCACCCTCTCCGGCGGCCAACGCCAACGCGTCCGCCTGGCCAGAGCCCTCCTCGCCGACCCGCAGATCCTCCTCCTCGTCGAGCCCACCTCCGCCCTCGACGCCCACACGGAGGCCACCGTCGCCGCCCGGCTCGGAAAAGCCAGAGAGGGCCGCACGACCGTCGTGACCACCACCTCCCCCCTCGTCCTGGACCACACGGACACGGTCCTCTACCTCCAGGACGGCAAGGTCGCGGCCTCCGGCACCCACCACGAACTCCTCGGCACCACCCCCGGCTACCGAGCCGTCGTGGCGAGGGACAGCGAGGAGGCCCCGGGATGAGCCGCGGTCATCTCCCCGTCGCCGAACGGCGGGACGTCCGGCGCGCCCTGCTGGACCTCGTCCGGGCGGACCCCCGGGCCTTCGGGGCGGCCCTCGCCCTCAACTCCCTGGCCGCCGCAGCCGGTCTGGCAGGACCGTGGCTGCTCGGCCGCATGATCGACGACGTACGGGCCGGGCACGGCGTCACCGCCGTGGACCGCCTCGCCCTGGCCCTCCTGCTGTGCGCCCTGGCCCAGTTGCTCCTGGCCCGCTGGGCCCGCTACGTGGGCCACCGCTTCGGCGAACGCACCCTGGCCCGGGTGCGGGAGCGGTTCGTCGACCGCGCCCTCGCCCTGCCCGCCTCGGTCGTGGAACGGGCCGGCACCGGCGACCTGACCGCCCGCGGCACGTCGGACGTGACGACCGTCGGCAACACCGTGCGCGACGCCGGTCCGGTCCTGTTCGTCAACCTCGTGCAGGCCCTGTTCCTGGTCGCCGCGGTCTTCCTGCTGGACCCGCTGCTCGGCGTCCTCGGCGTGCTGGGTCTGACCCCGATCGGGTGGGCGCTGCGCTGGTACCTGCGCCGGGCCCGGGACGGCTATCTCGCCGAGGGCGCGGCCACCTCCGACGTCGCCGAGATTCTCGCCGCGACCGCGGCCGGGGCGCGCACGGTGGAGGCGTTCCGGCTCCAGGAGCGGCGGACGGCCGCGAGCCGGGACGCCCTGGAGACGTCCCGCCGCACCCGCTTCCACACGCTCTACCTGCGTTCGGTGTTCTTCCCGGCGGTGGAGGTGTCGTACGTGCTCCCGGTCGCCGGCGTGCTGGTGATCGGCGGGGCGCTGCACTCGTCCGGCGCGCTGAGCCTCGGGGCGGTCGTGGCGGCGGCCCTGTATCTGCACCAGCTGAGCCAGCCGCTCGACGAGATCCTGGTCCGGGTCGAGCAACTGCAGAGCAGCGGGGCCTCCTTCGCCCGGGTGGAGGGGCTGGCCCGGGTGCCGCGGGCCGCCGGGGAGGGCGACTGCCCCGATCCGGACGGCGACCGCATCGACGTCACCGGTGTCCGCTACGCCTACGACGGCGGCGTCGAGGTGCTGCGCGGGGTCGATCTGACGGTGACGCCCGGGGAGCGGCTGGCCGTGGTCGGGCCGTCCGGGGCCGGGAAGACCACGCTGAGCCGGCTGATGGCGGGCATCGACGCGCCGACCGCCGGCTCGGTGACGGTCGGCGGCGTGCCCGTCGTCGGTCTCGGCCCGGAGCGGCTGCGCCGCCAGGTCGTTCTGGTCACCCAGGAGCACCGCGTGTTCCTCGGGACGGTCCGGGACAATCTGCGCATCGCCGAACCGGGCGCCTCGGACGAGGAGTTGTGGAAGGCGCTGGCCGTGGTCGGCGCCGACCCGTGGGTGCGGGAGCTGCCGGAGGGCCTGGACACCCCGCTCGGCCAGGGCGGCTGCCGCACCGACGGTTCGCAGGCCCAGCAACTCGCCCTGGCCCGGGTGGTGCTGGCGGACCCGCACACGCTGATCCTCGACGAGGCGACCGCCCTGCTCGACCCGACGACCGCCCGGCACACCGAGCGCGCCCTGGCCGCCGTCCTCGAAGGGCGCACCGTCATCGCCGTCGCACACCGGCTGCACACCGCGCACGACGCCGACCGCGTGGCCGTGATGGAGGACGGCAGGCTGACCGAACTCGGCACGCACGACGAGCTGGTGGCGGCCGGCGGGGCCTACGCGGCGCTGTGGCACTCCTGGCACGGGGACCTGCCCGGAGAACGCCGAGCGTCCGTATAGCGAACATGAACTTCCGGTCAACGAACCGTTTCCAGCCATCCTCTTGACACGGCCCTGACAGAAAGCGCGCTCCCCTGCCACGCTTCCCACGACTGCTCCACGGCAACCCCACGGCAACACCTCCACCTCCCCAGGCCGGGCGATCCCCGGTCCCGCAGAAGGAGTCAGTGTTGAGAAGCAGTTCCTCGGAAAGAGGCACCTCCCACAGACGCACTCCCCGCACCACCCCCCGCCGCACCGCGGCCGTGGCCCTCGCCGGCGTCGCCGCGCTGATCGCCGCCGCCGTGCAGAGCGGCACCGCCACCGCGGCCCCGGAGAAGGCACCGCAGGCCGCGAGCAAGGCGAACCCCGGCTCGGAGTCGGTCAGGCTCACCCCCGCCCAGCGCGCCGCGCTGATCCGCGAGGCCGACGCCGCCAAGGCGGAGACCGCGAAGGACCTGGGCCTCGGCGCCAAGGAGAAGCTGGTCGTCCGTGACGTCCTGAAGGACCGGGACGGCACCGTGCACACCCGCTACGAGCGCACCTACGACGGCCTGCCGGTCCTCGGCGGCGACCTGGTCGTCCAGAGCACGAAGGCGGACGAGACCGCCGCCGTCGTGAAGGCCACCCGCGCCGCCATCGAGCCGGCCACGACGAAGACCGCGGTGCCCGCCGCGAAGGCCCGGCAGCAGGCCCTGGCCGCGGGGAAGGCCGAGGAGGCCAGGAGCCCCGGCATCAACCGGGAGCCCCGCAAGGTGATCTGGGCCGCGAGCGGCAAGCCGGTCGTGGCGTACGAGACGGTCGTCGGCGGCTTCCAGCACGACGGCACCCCGCAGGAACTGCACGTGATCACGGACGCCACGAGCGGCGAGAAGCTGTACGCGTGGGAGGCGATCGAGAACGGCACCGGCAACACGGTGTACTCCGGCACGGTCGACCTCACCACCACCCAGTCCGGGTCGACGTACAACCTCACCGACGGCGCCCGCGGCAACCACAAGACGTACAACCTGAACCGCGGCACCTCCGGCACCGGCACCCTCTTCTCCGGCCCCGACGACGTCTGGGGCAACGGCAGCCCCTCCAACCTGGAGTCGGCCGCCGCGGACGCGCACTACGGTGCCGCGCTGACCTGGGACTACTACAAGAACGTGCACGGCCGCAGCGGCATCCGCGGCGACGGCGTGGCCGCGTACTCCCGCGTCCACTACGGCAACAACTACGTCAACGCCTTCTGGTCGGACAGCTGCTTCTGCATGACGTACGGCGACGGCTCGGGCAACGCCAACCCGCTGACGTCGATCGACGTCGCCGCGCACGAGATGACCCACGGCCTGACCTCGAACACGGCCGGTCTCAACTACAGCGGCGAGTCGGGCGGCCTCAACGAGGCGACCTCCGACATCTTCGGCGCGACCGTCGAGTTCTACGCCAAGAACTCCTCCGACGTCGGTGACTACCTCATCGGCGAGGAGATCAACATCAACGGCGACGGCACCCCGCTGCGCTACATGGACAAGCCCAGCAAGGACGGCGACTCCAAGGACGCCTGGTACTCCGGCATCGGCTCGATCGACGTGCACTACTCCTCGGGCCCCGCGAACCACTTCTTCTACCTGCTGAGCGAGGGCAGCGGCACCAAGACCATCAACGGTGTCAGCTACGACTCGCCCACCTCGGACGGCCTTCCGGTCACCGGCATCGGCCGGGACAAGGCGGAGAAGATCTGGTTCCGCGCGCTGACCACCAAGTTCACCTCGACCACCAACTACGCGGGCGCCCGCACCGGCACCCTCGCGGCCACCGGTGAGCTCTACGGCACCGACAGCGCCGAGTACAGGGCGGTCCAGGACGCGTGGGCGGGCGTGAACGTCGGCGCCCGCTCCGGCGGCGGAGGCGGCGGCACGTCCTTCGAGAACACCACCGACGTGGCGATCCCGGACCGGGGCGCGGCGGTCACGTCGTCGATCACCGTCTCCGGCCGGACGGGCAACGCGCCGTCCGACCTCCAGGTCGCGGTGGGCATCGTCCACACCTACATCGGTGACCTCCAGGTGCAGTTGGTCGCCCCCGACGGCACGGCGTACACGCTCAAGGGGTACGGCACCGGCGGCAGCGCGGACAACCTGAACACCACGTACACGGTGAACGCGTCCTCCGAGGCAGCCAACGGCGTCTGGCAGCTGCGGGTCCAGGACAACGCGGCACGCGACACGGGCCACATCAACAGCTGGAAGCTCACCTTCCCGTAGGCCCCTTCGACAGGGCGCCGCCCCGGTGGGTTCAAATCCCCCGGAGCGGCGCCCGTTTCACGCTCCGGACGTACACCTCGCCGTCGAATTCCGGCCAACATCACCGAACGCTCCTGACATGCACACGCCCCAGGTGCCACTCTTCCCCCACCTGCCGCACAGCACCACAGCAGTTCCCCCACACCTAGGAGCTTGTGTGACCACCCCCCGCTACGCGCGTCACAGGCGTACCACGCTGGCCATCGCCACCGCAGTCGCCGCCGGCGCCCTGCTCACCACCGGCCTGACCTCCGGCAGCAGCGTCGCCGCCGACTCCGCGAGCGAGCCGACGCTCGCCGCCGCCCCCGTCCTGCTCACCGCGCCCGCCCGCACGGCCCTCATCAAGGAGCAGCAGGCGGACGCCGCCGGGACCGCCGACGCGATAGGCCTCGGCGACCAGGAGGAACTGGTCGTCAAGGACGTCGTGAAGGACGCCGACGGCACCGTCCACACCCGCTACGAGCGCACCTACGCGGGCCTGCCGGTCCTCGGCGGCGACCTCGTCGTGCACGAGTCGAAGTCCGGCAAGCCCCAGGGCGTCACCCGAGCCACGAAGGCCGCGGTCAAGGTCGCCTCCCTCAAGCCCGCGGTCACCGCCGCCAAGGCGGAGAAGCAGGCCGTGACCCTCGCCAAGGCGGCCGGCTCGGAGAAGACCGAGGCGAACTCCACGCCCCGCAAGGTGATCTGGGCGGCCGACGGCAAGCCCACCCTCGCCTACGAGACGGTCGTCGGCGGCCTCCAGGAGGACGGCACCCCGAACGAACTGCACGTGATCACCGACGCCGCCACCGGCAAGAAGCTCTACGAGTACCAGGGCATCGAGACCGGCACCGGCAACACCACGTACAGCGGCAAGGTCACCATCGGCACCACGAAGTCCGGGTCCTCGTACACCCTGACGGACGGCACGCGCGGCGGCCACAAGACGTACAACCTCAACCGCGGCACCTCCGGCACCGGCACGCTCTTCTCCGGCCCCGACGACGTCTGGGGCACCGGCAACCCGGCCGACCTGGAGACCGCCGCCGCCGACGCCCACTACGGCGCCCAGGTGACCTGGGACTTCTACAAGAGCACCTTCGGCCGCAGCGGCATCCGCAACGACGGCAAGGCGGCCTCCTCGCGCGTCCACTACGGCAACAACTACGTCAACGCCTTCTGGTCCGACAGCTGCTTCTGCATGACCTACGGCGACGGCGCGGGCAACACCCACCCGCTGACCTCGCTCGACGTGGCCGCGCACGAGATGAGCCACGGCCTGACGTCGGCCACGGCGGGCCTGAACTACAGCGGTGAGTCCGGCGGTCTGAACGAGGCGACCAGCGACATCTTCGGCGCGGGCGCGGAGTTCTTCGCGGGCAACTCCACGGACGTCGGCGACTACCTCATCGGCGAGGAGATCGACATCCACGGCGACGGCTCCCCGCTGCGCTACATGGACAAGCCCAGCAAGGACGGCGAATCCGCCGACGCCTGGTCCGCGAGCCTGGGCGGCCTGGACGTCCACCACTCCTCCGGCCCCGCCAACCACTTCTTCTACCTGCTGTCCGAGGGCAGCGGCTCGAAGACCATCAACGGCGTGACCTACAACTCGCCCACCTCCAACGGCACCACGGTCACCGGCATCGGCCGCACCAAGGCGCTCCAGATCTGGTACAAGGCGCTGACGACGTACATGACGTCGACGACCAAGTACGCGGGCGCCCGCACGGCGACCCTCAACGCGGCCTCGGCGCTCTACGGCGCGAACAGCACCGAGTACAAGGCGGTCGCGGCCGCCTGGTCGGCCGTCAACGTCGGCTGACCGAAGCACGCCCTACGGGCGGTACCCGGAACGAAGGCAGGTCCGGGTGCCGCCCTACTCTTGGTGACCGTGTCTCATCCGGATTCGAAGGACTTCACCTACGCCGACGTCGGCGCCACCCGCGACCAGGGCTTCTGCCCGCCGGGCTTCCATCCCATGAACGTCCGTACCCGCCTCGGCGAGGGCGAGGAGGTCTTCCGCCGGGCGTCGGAAGCCGTCCTCACGTGGGAGATGCACCGGGCGATGGGCGTCGGCATCGACGCGACCGCCGACCGGGCCGCCCCCGGCGTCGACGTCACCGTCACCCTGGCCGGCATGATCAAGGCCCCCTGCCGCGTGGTCTGGACGGTAGAGGAACCCCGCCGCGCCGGCTGGGCCTACGGCACCCTGACCGGCCACCCCGAGTCCGGCGAGGAGTCCTTCGTGGTCGACCGCACGGGAGACGGCACGGTCTGGCTGACGGTGAACGCCTTCAGCCGTGGCGCGAAGTGGTACGCACGCGCTGGAGGCCCGGCAACCCGGGGCCTCCAACACGCGTACGCACGCAGGTGCGGCACCGTCCTACGAAACTTGGCAACGCAGGGTGGTGAATCGCCCTAAAGGGGCGCGGGGAACTGCGCGACCAGCCCCCACGCACCCGCGGACGGCGAACTCACCGCATCAACAACCCCGCAGCCTCCACCAGTTCCTCAGAAGGCCCGGCCACCAAGCCCAACTCCGCACTGGACGCCAACAGCCGATGCGCGGGAAGGATCCGCACCGTATACCCAAAAGGCCCGGTGCGATCCAGGGACAAGGGCCCCTCATAAACCCAGCGCCCGTCCTTGTCTGGAGACCCCACCGGCTTCAACGGAACGACCGCCGCGTCAGCGATGCGGTCCTCCTCGTCCACCCGCCCCGAAACGACCTGCACTTCCACGTCGTCCGGCCCGAGCTCACCGAGACCGACCCGCACGCGAAGCCCCAGCGTCGTACCCAGCTCCGCCAGCACCTCCGACGCCGACGTCTCCACATGGTCGACGGTGACCCCCGGCCAGGCCGCCCGCACCCTGGTCTTCCACTCGGCGAGATCGCGCGCCGCGTCCAGGCCCATGGACCGGTGGGAGAGCGCAGCGGGCGCGTAGAGCCGCTCCACGTACTCGCGGACCATCCGCCCGGCCAGCACCTTCGGCCCGAGCAGGCTCAGCGTCTGGCGGACCATCTCGATCCACCGGTCGGGCAGCCCGCTCTGCCCGCGCTCGTAGAAGCGGGGCGTCACCCGCTGCTCCAGCAGGTCGTACAGCGCCGCGGCCTCTATGTCGTCGCGGTGGTCCGGGTCGGTCCCGACCCCGTCGGCCGTGGGGATCGCCCAGCCGAAGTCGGGCTGGAACCACTCGTCCCACCAGCCGTCCAGGACGGACAGGTTGAGACAGCCGTTGAGCGCCGCCTTCATGCCGGACGTGCCGCAGGCCTCCAGCGGCCGGAGCGGATTGTTCAGCCAGATGTCGCAGCCGGGGTAGAGCTTCTGCGCCATCGCCATGCCGTAGTCCGGCAGGAACACGATCCGGTGCCGTACCCGCGGATCGTCCGCGAACCGCACCAGCTCCTGCACCAGCCGCTTCCCGCCGTCGTCCGCGGGGTGCGCCTTGCCCGCCACGACGATCTGGACCGGCCGCTCGGGGTGCAGCAGCAGATCCATCAGCCGGTCCCGGTCGCGCAGCATCAGCGTCAGGCGCTTGTACGACGGGACGCGCCGGGCGAAGCCGATGGTGAGGACGTCCGGGTCGAGCACCCCGTCGACCCAGCCCAGCTCGGCCGTGTGGGCGCCGCGCTGCCGCCAGGAGGCCCGCAGCCGCTCCCGCACCTCGGTGACGAGCTGCTCCCGCAGCACCCGCCGCAGCTCCCAGATGTCCTGGTCGGGGATGTCCGCCACCGTGTCCCAGCGGTCCGAGCCGCCGACGGTCAGCGCGTCCTCGGCGCGCTGGGCGCCGATCTGCCGGGCGCCGAGCCGGAACACCTCGGGGGCGACCCAGGTCGGCGCGTGCACGCCGTTCGTCACGGACGTGATCGGCACCTCGTCGGCGTCGAAGCCGGGCCACAGGCCGGAGAACATCTCGCGGCTGACGTTGCCGTGCAGCAGGGACACCCCGTTGGCGCGCTGGGCCAGGCGCAGGCCCATCACGGCCATGTTGAACAGGTTGGGCTCCCCGCCGGGATACGTCTCCATGCCGAGCCGGAGGACGCGGTCGACGTCGATGCGGGGCAGCTCGGCGTCGGGACCGAAGTGCCGGGCGACCAGCTCGCGGTCGAAGCGGTCGATGCCGGCCGGGACGGGGGTGTGGGTGGTGAAGACCGTGCCCGCGCGGACCGCCTCCAGCGCCGAGTCGAAGTCCAGTCCCTCCGCGCAGAGTTCGGCGATGCGTTCCAGGCCGAGGAACCCGGCGTGTCCCTCGTTGGTGTGGAACACCTCCGGCTCGGGGTGACCGGTCAGCCGGCAGTACGTCCGTACCGCCCGGACCCCTCCTATGCCGAGCAGCATCTCCTGGAGCAGCCGGTGTTCGCTGCCGCCGCCGTAGAGCCGGTCGGTGACGCCGCGCTCGCCGAGGTCGTTCTCCTCGACGTCCGAGTCCAGCATCAGCAGCGGGACCCGGCCGACCTGCGCCAGCCAGATCCGGGCGTGCAGCTGCTTGCCGCCGGGCAGGGCGAGGGCGACCTGGGCGGGGGTGCCGTCGGGCTCTTCCAGCTGGACGACGGGCAGCTCGTTCGGGTCGAGAACCGGGTAGTGCTCCTGCTGCCAGCCGTCCCGGGACAGGGTCTGGCGGAAGTAGCCGTGCCGGTAGAGCAGGCCGACGCCGATCAGCGGGACGCCGAGGTCGCTGGCCGCCTTCAGATGGTCGCCGGCCAGGATGCCGAGGCCGCCGGAGTACTGCGGCAGGGCGGCCGTGATGCCGAACTCGGGCGAGAAGTAGGCGACCGCGGCGGGCAGTTCCTCGGGCTGGGTCTGGTACCAGCGGTCGCCGGTCATGTAGTCGTTCAGGTCGCCCGCGACCGCGGCGAGGCGGCGCAGGAAAGGGCGGTCCTGGGACAGCTCGGCGAGCCGCGCGGGCGGCACGCTGCCCAGCAGCCGGACCGGGTCGCCGCCCGAGGCGGCCCAGCGCTCGGGGTCGACGGACTGGAACAGGTCACGGGTCTCCGCATGCCACGACCAGCGCAGATTGCGGGCCAGATCGCTGAGCGGCCGGAGGGGGTCGGGGAGAACGGGTCGGACGGTGAATCGACGGATCGCCTTCACGGGGTTCCACCTCGGCGCGTTCGCTGGATGACGCAGGGCTTCATCGACGTCTCCTACGACAGTACCGGCGTCGGTGCCGCCTCCGCTGAGGCTCCGCCACCGGATACACGATCGACCTGAACAGCACCATCCACGGATTTGGCCGATTCCGCCCCCATAGGCGTCCTTGTGGTGCTTCACACGCCACGAGAGGCTGCCCCTGGCGTACCGGCCCGCGCCGGCCGCACGCGGCACCGCGCGGCAGCCGTACGCCGAGTCGAGGAGGGGAACTCGGAGCATGGCACGGACGCGACGACGGCGTCTGCGCTGGACGGGGGGCCTGGCCGCGGCGATCTCCGCCGTGGTGTTTTCGGCCATCACCCTGCCCGCGCACGCCGTACCGGAGGGGCGGATACTCGGCGCCGGAGGACCCGGTGCCGTGCGGGGAAGTTACCTGGTGACACTGGAGGAGGGCACGCGGGCAGCGTCGGCGGCCGGAAGGAGCCTCGCCCAGAGGTACGGGGTGGAGATCAGCCATACCTACGGCACGGTCCTGAACGGCTACGCGGTCCGGGCGGACGAGAGACGGGCCAGGCGGCTCGCCGCCGACCCCCGGGTCGCCTCCGTCGTCCAGGACACGCGCGTGCGGCTGGACCACACCCAGCGGAACCCGCCCTCCTGGGGCCTGGACCGCGTCGACCAGCAGAAGCTGCCGCTGGACGGCCGTTACACCTGGCCCGATTCGGCGGGCGCCGGGGTGACGGTGTACGTGATCGACACCGGCGTCCGGACCACCCACCGGGACTTCGGCGGCCGGGCCGGCCACGGCTGGGACTTCGTCGGGAACGACAAGATCGCGGCGGACGCCAACGGCCACGGCACGCACGTCGCCGGCACGGTCGCCGGGACGTCGTACGGCGTCGCCAAGAAGGCCCGGATCGTCGCCGTGCGCGTCCTGGACGCCGCGGGCGCGGGCACGACGGCCCGGGTGATCGCCGGGATCGACTGGGTGACCCGGCACGCGAAGAAGCCGGCGGTCGCCAACCTCAGCCTGGGCGGGCCCCGCAACGACCGGCTGGACGCCGCGCTGCGCGCCTCCATCGCCTCCGGCGTGACCTACACGGTCGCCGCGGGCAACGACGGCATGCCGGCCGGCCTGTACTCCCCCGGGAGCGTCAAGGAGGCGCTCACCGTCGGCGCGACCGACCGGAGGGATGCGAAACCGGCCTTCTCCAACCACGGCCCGGCGCTCGATCTGTTCGCCCCGGGCGTCGGCATCACCTCCGCGTCCGCCGCGAGCGACACCGCGCGGGCCGCGTTCTCGGGTACCTCGATGGCGTCCCCGCACGCCGCGGGCGCGGCCGCCCTCTATCTGGCCGACCATCCGAAGGCGCCTCCGGCCCAGGTCACGCGGGCCCTGGTCGCCGGGGCGGCGACCGGGAAGGTCTCCGGCCGGGGCCTCGGTTCGCCGGACAAGTTACTGCGGGTGCCGCGGGGGTAGGCGGAAGCAGCGAAGACGCGCAGGGGCCGGCCTCGTCCGCCGCGGGCGAGGCCGGTCTTGTGTGTCGACATACGCGCGAGTAGTTAACAACGTGCCGGATTGCCCACCCGAATAGGGTGGGAAGGCTCCTCCGGGTACCCCTCTCAGGAGCACCAAGCAGGACCCACCTCCCCACACACATCCGCCCACCCACGTTGACGCGGACAGGAGCGGTCATGCCCGCCAAGCACCATTCGCCAGCACCCCCCAACCGCCGCACCACCGGGGCGCACGCGCCCGGTGGTGAAGCACGCCCCGTGCGCCCGGCCGACGCCGGTCCGCCGGGCTCGCTCCCACCCACCGTGGGCGGGGCGACCGCCGTCGGGCGGATACCCCTTCTCGATGTCCGCCCGGTCGTCCAGCACGGGCGCCGGCCGGCCAAGGCCGTGACCGGCGAGACCTTCGAGATCTCGGCGACCGTGTTCCGGGAGGGGCACGACGCGGTCGCCGCCAATGTCGTCCTGACGGATCCCGAGGGCCGCCCCGGCCCGTGGACGCCGATGCGGGAGCTGGCGCCCGGGACGGACCGGTGGGGCGCCACGGTCACGGCCGGGGAGCCCGGCCTGTGGACGTTCACCGTGGAGGCCTGGGGCGACCCGGTCAGCACCTGGCGCCACCACGCGCAGATCAAGATCCCGGCGGGCATGGACACGGACGTCGTCCTGGAGGAGGGCGCGCGCCTGTACGAGCGGGCGGCCGAGGGCGTGCCCGTGGAGGAGGGCCTGCGGGACGTGGTCCTGGCCGCCGTCGGCGCCCTGCGGGACGAGCACCGCCCGGCCGCGTCCCGGCTGGCGGCGGCGTTGACGCCGGAGGTGGACGCGGTCCTGGCCCGCCATCCCCTGCGCGACCTGGTCACCACCTCCGAGCCCCTGCCCCTGCTGGTGGAGCGGGAACGGGCGCTGTACGGCTCCTGGTACGAGTTCTTCCCCCGCTCCGAGGGCACCCCCGAGCG
>NZ_BMWC01000009.1 GCF_014651035.1 Streptomyces lomondensis | reverse complement strand
CACCGGCACTGAACAGCACCGTCACTTCCCTGCGACCTGATCCAAACGACAGGCCCTAGCCCTCACCGCCGTGGCATACGATCCCCCGATCATGCCCGACTACGTTCACGGCACCAGCGCCTACTCGGCCGACGAGCTGGTCTCGCTCGTCAGCCACCGCCTCGGGCTGGTCTTCACCGAGCGCGACAGCTTCTTCCTCGGCGTTCACCACGTCGCCGACATGCCCGGCGGGCGGATCACCGTCCAGCCCAACGCGATCCCCGGTGACGACGGCGAGGACGACCTCTACGCCGAGGAACACCCGGCGGACTGGGTGTTGCTGCTCACCACCACCTCGGTCGGGGACCCGGCGCTGCCGGCCCGTCTGGACTCCATCGAAGGGCTCGTCCGGACGGACAACCCGCGGTAGAGCCCGGGAGGTCAGCTGCTCGCGGTCGCTTTCCCCGCCCGCTCTCGGCGGGGCTTGCGCGCGTGGACCGCCCTGCTCAGGCGGCGGCCGAGGAGGAGGTAACCGATCAGCGCCCCCGCCGTGTTGAGGATGACGTCGTCGATGTCGAAGGCGCGGCCGGTGACCAGCGCGCCCTGGGCGAACTCCACCAGGAGCATCACCACGGCCGTCAGGAGCAGGACGCGCAGGAGGCCGCGGGTGCGGGGGGCGACGACGGGGACGAGGATGCCGAAGGGGACGCCCAGCAGGATGTTGCCGCCGATCTGCCGGACGGCGTCCCGCAGTTCCGGCTGGTCGAGATAGGCCTTGAGGGAGCTGCCCGGCCGCAGGTTGCTGTGGGTCAGCGCCTCCGAGGCGGGCGAGGGCTGGAGGGTCAGCTTCGCCAGCACCACGGCGAACGCGACCATGAACGCGAAGGCGCACAGCATCGCCAGCAGCCGAACGGGCAGCGGAAGCGGGCGTCGCTCGCTCCCGGGCGCGCCCGCCCGGGGACGTGAGGCTGCACCGGCCATTGGTCCTCCAGTCTTCAACTTCCCTGAGTAGTAAGCCGGTTACCCACGGGCGGCCCGACGATGCCGCCACCGGCCGTTCCAAGCCACGGTTTCCCGCCGCTCGGCCGGGGGCGGCGGCCCTGTCCGGCATCCTCGGGAGTCGATCAGCTCCCGTACGAGACCCGCACCTCCTTGAAGCCCAGGGAGCGCAGCAGGCCTTCGAGCATGCCGGTGGTGTTCGACTCGGCGCGGGCGGTCAGCTCGCTCTCCTTCGCCGCGTCGCCGATGTGCCGTACCGCGAGCTTCTGCACGGCCTGTTCGCCGTTGGGGTTGTCCGAGAAGAGGTCGCCGAGGCGGTCGAAGAGGCCGCGCTGCTTGGAGACGGCGTAGGAGCGGTCGGGGTCGAGGGCCGGCTTGCCCAGTTGCGCGTGGGGCAGCCGGAGCGTGGCGGACGTGCGGTCGCCGTTGACCTGCACGTCGTTCTCGCCGACCTTGCCGAGGTCGACGTAGGCGTCGACGGTGCCCGCGCCGACGTACAGGGTGCGGGTGCCGCGGATCGCGTCGGGCAGGAACCGGGCGTCCTTCTCCAGGTCCACGACGACCTGGAAGTTGCCGGAGGCGGCGTCGTAACGGCTGATGTCCTGGATGGACTTCAGCAGCGCGGGGCCGGACCGGTCGTGGGTGTCGGTGCCGAACAGGTCCTTCAGGCCCGGGACCACGCTCAGCCGGATCCCGGCGAAGAACACCACGAGCACCAGCACGAGCGCGGCCACCACCTTCGCCCAGCCGGGCATGCGCCTGGGGAGGCGCTTGACGGGAGTCGTCATGCGACGGCCCTCCTTCCTACTGACCGGATGCCCGCCACGCCCCCTGCCAGACCGCGGAGTTGAAGATTCGACCAGTCCGGCTGAAGCATGCGGGGCGCACACCCGGCCCCTCAGGGACGGGACGTCGCCTCCGGCTGCTCCAGCGCCGCGTCGAGCGTCGGCTGCGGCGGCAGCAGCCGGGACAGGCCGGTGATCCGCAGCACGCGCAGCGTCAGCGGGTGGGCGCAGACGAGGAGCACATACCCCTGCCGGTCGAGCACCCGGCTCCGGGCCCGGTACAGCAGCCGCAGGCCCGAGCAGTCGAAGAACTCGATCCGGCTGAGGTCGATCACGAGCCGGGCGGCGGGGCGGTTCGTCTCCCGGTCCAGGTGCGGGGCGATCTCCGTGGCCGCGGCGAGGTCGATCTCGCCGCGGAACTCCAGCACCGTGTGCCCCCTTTCCTGGCGGACGCGCAGATGCCGGGTGAGCGGTGCAGGTTCCTGCCGCACGACGAGATCGCCTCCAGCCTGCTCCGTGCGTGGGGGAGGGGCCACGGTCCTCAACACCGTTCCCCGCCCTGCAAGTTACCCCCGAACGAATGAATTTGAGCATGTTCGATTGACATATGTCTCTGAATTGCGGCCGAGTTGGCCGAGGTTCACGCCGGGGCGTGCGCGGGCGTGATCCCGGTGTGATCCCGGGTGTGATCCCGGGCGGGTGTTCCCGGCTACGACAGGGCGTGCCAGGCCTTGGTGAGCGCCTGGCGGAACTGCTCGGTCTGGTGTGCCGTGAGGTCGCGCACCATCCGCTCCTCCAGCTCCCTGACGGGCCCGGCGTGCCGCGCGAGCAGCTCGCGGCCGGTGTCGGTGAGCAGGATCAGCAGCTCACGGCGGTTGCGGGGATTGCGCTCCCGGCGCACCAGGCCGCGGCCCTCCAGGGAGCGGACGAGATCGGCGATCGACTGCGCGGTGACGAAGGAGTCGCGCGCCAGCTGGGCCGCCGACAGCCCGTCGTGCCGCTCCAGCACGGTCAGCGCGGTGTACTGGAGTGCGGTGATCCCGGAGGGTCTGACCAGCTCGTCCAGGTGCGAGCGCACCACGAGCTCCACCTGCTTGACCATGTAGAGCAGGGAGGGGGGTGCCTTGGTCGCCTGTGTGTCGAGCATGGATGCAGGCTAGAGCATTGACAGGAAACCTGTCTGTAAAGAGACTGCGCACAAACAGGAATCCTGTTTGTTGAAAACTTGGCGACGACGCTGAGGAGTGGCGATGACCACCTTCGAGAGGGAACCCGGACAGTTGTTCGTCGGGGGGCAGTGGCGCGAGGCCGCCGACGGGGCGCGTACCGAGGTGGTCGACCCGTCCCGGGGCACGGTCGTCACCACCGTCGCGGAGGCGGGCCCCGCCGACGTCGACGCGGCCGTACGCGCCGCCCGCGAGGCCTACGACGACGGCGCCTGGTCCGGTCTGAGCGGCCGCGAGCGCGGCCGGGTGCTGCACCGCGTCGCCCAGCTGATCCGCGAGAACGCCGACGAACTCGCCGCACTGGAGAGCCTCGACGTCGGCAAGCCGATCACCCTGTGCGGCGCGGTCGACGTGACGAACGCGGCCAACGACTACGAGTACTACGCGAACCTCGCCCAGAGCCAGGACGGCGCCCTGCGCGACACCCCCATGAACGCCCTGGCCTACACCAAGCGCGAGCCGCTCGGCGTGGTCGCCGCGATCACCCCCTTCAACTTCCCGCTGATCCTCGCCGGTTCCAAGATCGGCCCGGCGCTCGCGGCCGGCAACACGGTCGTCCACAAGCCCGCCGACGAGACCCCGCTCAGCGCCCTCTACATGGCCCGGCTGCTCCAGGAGGCGGGCGTACCGGACGGCGTGGTCAACGTCGTGACCGGCACCGGACCGGTGGCCGGCGAGGCGCTGCTGCGCCACCGCGGTGTCGACAAGGTCGCCTTCACCGGCTCCACCGCGATCGGCCGCCATGTGGCGAGCGTCGCGGGCGAGGCGCTCAAGCCCGTCACCATGGAACTCGGCGGGAACGCCGCCCACATCGTCTTCGAGGACGCCGACCTGGAGAAGGCGGTCGGCTCCGTCATCAAGGGCTTCGTCTTCAACACCGGCCAGTTCTGCATGGGCGGCCCGCGCCTGCTGGTGGCCCGTTCGGTGTACCCCACGCTGCTCGGCATCCTCGCCGAGGCCGTGCCCGGCGTGCCGGTCGGCGACCCGCGCGACCCGAACACCGTCATCGGCCCGATGGCGGCCGAGAAGCACCTGAAGAAGGTCGAGGAGTACGTCGCCCTGGCCCGCAAGGAGGGCGCCCGGATCGTCTGCGGCGGAGAGCGGCTCGACCTGGACGGCGGCTACTACTACCGGCCCACCGTCATCGCCGACCTGTCGAACGACTCCCGGGTGATCCAGGAGGAGATCTTCGGCCCGGTCCTCACCGTGCAGCCCTTCGACGACGAGGACGAGGCCGTCGCCCTCGCCAACTCCACGCCGTACGGCCTGGCCTCGGGCGTGCAGACCACCAACCTCGCCCGCGCCCACCGCGTCGCCGACCGGCTCCAGGCCGGCATCGTCTGGATCAACGACTGGGCGATGCTCGACCCCGCGGTGCCCTTCGGCGGCGTCAAGGACTCCGGCTACGGCCGCGAGTACGGCCCCGAGGCCCTCGCCGGTTACACCAAGGTCAAGTCCGTCGTCGTCTCGCTCGACTGAGCACCGTCAAGGAGTCATCGCGATGCCCACCACCACCCGTGCCGCGGTCGTCGAGACCGGCGGCGCGCCCTTCACCCTCTCCGACGTCGTCCTCGACGAGCCCGGCCCCCACGAGGCGCTGGTCCGCATGGTCGCCACCGGCCTGTGCCACACCGACCTCGGCGTGGCGAGCGGCGGGCTGCCCTTCCCGCTGCCCGGGGTCCTGGGCCATGAGGGCGCGGGCGTCGTCGAGGCCGTCGGCTCCGCCGTCAGCGGCGTCGCGCCCGGCGATCACGTCCTGCTCTCCTTCACCTCCTGCGGCGACTGCCGCAACTGCCGCGGCGGCCACCCCGCCTACTGCGCGACCTGGCTGCCGCTGAACCTGCTCGGCGGCAGCCGGGCCGACGGTTCGGCGACGATCAGCCGGGGCGGCGAGGCCCTGGGCGGCCACTTCTTCGGCCAGTCCTCCTTCGCCGAGCGGGCCCTGGCCGACGAGCGCAGCCTCGTCAAGGTCGACCCGGACGTGCCGCTGGAGTCCATCGCCCCGCTGGGCTGCGGTGTGCAGACGGGCGTCGGTGCCGTCTGGAACGTCCTGAAGCCGGACACCGGCAGCACGGTCGTCGTCCTGGGCGCCGGAGCGGTCGGACTGTCGGCCGTGATGGCGGCGGCGCTCACCCCCGCCACCCGGATCGTCGCCGTCGACCGCGTCGCCGAACGCCTGTCGCTCGCCCGCGAGCTGGGCGCCACGCACACCGTCGACACGAGCACGGCGGAACTGGCCGAGGCGCTCGCCGGCATCACGGACGGCCAGGGCGCGGACGGTGTCGTGGAGACCACCGGCAACGTCGGCGTCCTGCGCCAGGGCGTCGACGCACTCGCCGCCCGCGGCACCCTGGTCGTCGTCGGCGCCCCGCCCTTCGGCACGGAGGTCGCCCTGGACGTCAACGGCCTGCTCGGCGGCAAGCGGATCGTCGGCCTCACCCTCGGCGACAGCGAGACCCAGACCATGATCCCGGCCCTGGTTCGCCTGGTGAAGGACGGCCGCCTCCCGCTGCACCGCCTGATCGGCACGTATCCCTTCGGGGACATCGACCGGGCGGTCCAGGACATGAGGTCGGGCAAAACGATCAAGCCGGTGCTGACGTTCTGAGCGCGCCGGGCGAGCAGCCGCAGCCGACCCACCTGCCCGGTATCCCGCGCCGGGGCTCTCCCCGCGACCGGGCCGAACGGTCAAGCCGGTCCTGACGTTCGGACCGCGTCGGGCGTGCGTCCCCGGCACTGGGTCGGGTGAGCGGCCTCAGCCGTGGCTGGTTCGTCCGGTAGGCCGTGTCGGGGCTTTTCCCGCGACTGGGCTGGACCGGTCAAGCTGGTGCTGACGTTGTGAGCGCGTCGGGCGTGTGTCCCCGGCACCGAGTTGGGCGAGCGGCCTCAACCGCGGCCCGCCCGCCCGGATGCCGCACGTGGCTCTCCCCGCGAACGGGCAGGGCACCGGCCCCGCCCGGCGCCTCTTCCCGCTCGGCGGCCGACGGAGCCGGGGCGTGCATGCCATGCGCCCAGCCGGGCCCGGCCACGCCAGTGGCGGTCCGGCGTGGTCGGTCGGCCGCCCGGCCGGTCCGGTCCGGATCAAGGCCCGGGGCGTGTCGGCCGGACGAGGCTGCAGGAGTCACTCAGTCGTTCACCAGCACCAGCTTGCCCGTCGTCCGGCCGGTCTCCCCCTGGGCGTGTGCTTCGGCGGCGGCGGACAGTGGGAAGGTCCCGGCGATCGTGGCGCGCAGCTTGCCCGTTCCGGCCAGTTTCGCGATCGTCTCCATCCCGCTGCGGTCGGCGTCGACCAGCATCCGGACCGCCCGGACACCGAGCCGCTCGGCCTCCTCGTAGAAGTCGTCCGAGCCCACCGGCAGGATCGACACCACGACACCGCCCGGGCGCAGTACGCGCAGCGAGCGCAGGGCGGTCTCGCCCCCGATCGTGTCCAGCACGACGTCGACGTCCTTCACGACCTCGGCGAAGTCCGTCTCGCGGTAGTCCACCGCCTCGTCGACCCCGATCCCGCGCAGGAACTCGTGCTTGCCCGCGCTTGCCGTGCCGATCACGTACGCGCCGCGCTCCTTGGCGATCTGCACCGCCGCGTGCCCGACCCCGCCGGCCGCGGCGTGGACCAGCACCCGCTGCCCGGACCGCAGGCCGGCGTGCTCGGTCAGCGCCTGCCACGCGGTGAGCGAGACCAGCGGGAGCGCGCCTGCCTGGACGTGGTCGATACCGTCCGGCTTGTGCGTGAGGGCGCGGACCGGAGCCGTGACGTACTCGGCGTGCGAGCCGTGCCCGAACGGATACGGCAGCATGCCGAAGACCTCGTCGCCCGGCGCGAACGCCGCCACGCCGACGCCGACCGCCTCCACCACGCCGGAGACGTCCCAGCCCAGGACGAAGGGCGGCCGGCCCAGGAAGTGTCCGGTGGCGCGGTGCTTCCAGTCGGTCGGATTGACCCCGGCGGCCCGCACCCGGACCAGCACCTCGTTCGGCCGCGGTACCGGGCGCTCGACCTCCACTTCCTTCAGGACCTCGGGACCACCGAGGACGTCCTGGCTGATGGCTCGCATGGTGTGCTGTGTGCTCATGGTCATCCAGCGTGCCGGTCCGTCGGTCCGCGCGCCAATGGCAGGATTGCCACTCTTCGATAGGATCGGGCCACCCGCTGACCCGGGCCCGGCCCGGTGCCGCCCAACTGGCCGGGCAGCAAAGCCATTTGTCGACGTGTGGCTTTCTGTCGGAGCGTGACGGAACCCTCACGTCCGGCAGGAGCCGAGGTTGATCCTTTCGGGTTCAAACCCGATAAGGTTCCGATCGGCGCTGCGAGTTGACGCGATCGTGTCCGGTCGACTCGCGGTGCGTACTCATGAGTGCGGTTCACACCCCCTGTTCGATCGTGTTGCTTCTAAGGATGCAGATGGAACTCGCCACTCCGCCACCGGCGGCGCGGGCCCCTGTCGCCTGGTACAGCTGGTGGTTGATGCCGCTGGGCTTGGGAGGCGGGACGGTTGCCGCCACGTTCATCAGCTCGGAGCGAATAACCGCGGCCGTCGCCGGTGTCGCGGCGACGGCGGCCAGCGCCGTGTGCGTACGCTTGCTGCTGCGCACCCGGGCACAGCTGCACCGCGCGGAGGGCTCCTTCCGCACCACGCAGGCCGAGCACAACCAGCAGTGGCAGCAGCATGTGGCGGGCCTGGAACGGAAGTTCTCCGCCGAGCGCGCCACCCTGGAGTCCCAGCTCACCGAGCAGAACGCGGCCTACGAGCAGCGCCTCGCGGAACAGAGCTCCACGTACGAGTCGCAGCTCGCCGACCAGTCCCGGGCCTACGAGGAACGGCTGACCGAGCAGGCCAGGTCCTACGAGGCCCAGCTCGCCGACCAGGCCGAGATCTGGCAGGAGCAGCTCTCCCACCAGCTCGCCGCGGTCGCCCGGCTCGCCGACGAGCAGCTGCCCGACGCGATGGAGAAGCTCCGCTCCGGCGAGGCCATCGACGACATCCTGCCGACCGTCAACCAGTGCGCCAAGGTCAGCGCCGACCTCCAGGCCGAGCTGCGCAAGCTGCTGCGCACCGCCCTGATCGGCCTGGAGGCGGAGTTCGACCGCTCCACCTCCGCCGAGCAGGCCGTCATCAGCATCGGCAACCGCATCCACGTCCTGACCAGCAAGCTGCGCGGCCGGCTGCACGAGATGCAGGGCGAGCATGGCAGGCTGCCGGCCGTCGCCCGCGGCCTGATGGAGCTCGACCAGGAGATCGGCCCCGCCGACTGTCTCGCCGCCAGCATCGGCGTGCTCGGCGGTTCGGACCGGCCCGGCCGGCAGTGGCAGGAGCCGCAGCGGCTGCTGAGCGTGGTGCGCGGCGGCATCGGCCGGATCAAGGACTTCCACCGCATCCAGGTGCGCCACCTGCCCGAACTCGGCGTCGACGGCGGCCTCGTGGACCACCTCACGCTGATCTTCGCCCACCTCCTGGACAACGCGGCCCGCTACTCGCCGCCCACCGAACCGGTGCTCATCTCCGGCAAGGAGGTCCCCAACGGCGTCGGCATCGAGATCCAGGACTCCGGCAAGGGCCTCAGCGAGGAGAAGAAGCGCGAGGCCGAGCACGCCCTCGCGGGCACCGCGCCCGGCGCGGGCCTCGGCGGCATCACCGAGGACGCCAGCATCGGCCTGCGCGTCGTCGGCGCCCTCGCCCGGCGCTACGGCATCCGCGTCACCTTCGCGGACTCGCCGTGGCTCGGCACCTCCGTGGTGGTCGTGGTCCCGCACAAGTACTTCAGCCCGCTGCCCACGGCCGCGACCGCCCAGACCACGGCAGCCCCGGCCGCCCCCGCCCCGGAGGTCCGCACCGCCGCGGCCGCTCCGGCCCGCGAGACGGACACCGCACCCGCACCGGCCGCGCCGGCCGAGGCCGCGGAGACCACGCCCGGCGGACTGCCCCGGCGCCGCAGCAAGCGGAACGAGGCGGACGGGCCCGGGCAGGCCGAGCGGACCGACCGGAGCACGGTCGCCGCGGTCCCGCCCGACGCCTCCTTCTCCGGTCTCGCCGCCTTCGCCACCGCCGGACGTGACGCCGCGGAGGCCTCGAAGGCGGCCGACGACCGCGACACCCCCGCCGGACGCGAGTCCACCGAGCAACGCATCGAAGAGAGCGACTAGTCCTCATGACGCAACAAGGAACAGATGTGAGCTGGGCGCTCCGCGATCTCGTCGAGAGCATCCAGGAGATCCGTTTCGCCCTCGTGGCCTCCAGCGACGGCAAGGCCATCACCTCCTACGGCGCAGAAGACCCCGACGACGTCGACCGCTTCGCCGCCGTGGTGGCCGGCCTCCAGGCCCTGGCCCAGCCGGTCGCCGAGCAGTTCCCCAAGTACGCCGGGCAGTTGCGGCTCGCGATGATCGAAGTGGACGGCGGGCACCTCTTCGTCGTCCGCGCCGGTGTGGAGACGTATCTCGGCGTCCTGGCCAGGGAAGGCCTCGACCAGGGCCTGCTCGGCCACCAGATGCGGGACCTGGCCCGCAGGATGGGTGAGCTCCTCGGCACCACTCCGCGCCTGGAGGAGCACTCTGGATGAGTGCTCCCCGCAGGCCGTCGGACCCGTCCGGTCTCGAGCGCTACTACGTCCTCACCGGAGGGCGCAGCGGACCGGGCGGTTCGGCGTCGAGCCTCGACGTGGCGACCCTGGTCATCGCCCGCGCCGCCCCGTTACCGGGCATGCAGCACGAGCACGAGGAGATCCTGCGCCGCTGCCGCGACCCGCTGTCGGTCGCCGAACTCGGCGCTCACCTCGGGCTGCCCTTCAACATTCTCGCAGTGCTGCTGTCGGACCTGCTGGACGCAGGTCGCGTCGAAGCCCGTGACCCCATCCCGGCACACGACGCCGGCCGCGGGCCCGACCTCGCGCTCCTTGAGGAGGTACTCAGTGGACTTGAAAGGCTTTGACCAACCCGGAGGGCGGGCGGCCGGGGAGACCCGCTCGGTGAAGGTGATGATCGCCGGCGGGTTCGGCACCGGGAAGACCACCATGGTCCGGTCGGTCAGCGACATCAAGCCGCTCACCACCGAGGAGACCCTCACCCAGGCCAGCGTCGACGTCGACCATCTGATCGGCGTCGCCGACAAGACGCAGACCACCGTCAGCCTGGACTTCGGCAAGATCGGCATCAGCGAGAGCCTGGTGCTGTACCTGTTCGGCACGCCCGGCCAGGAGCGGTTCTGGTTCCTGTGGAACGGGCTGTTCAAGGGGGCGCTCGGCGCGATCGTCCTGGTGGACACGCGCCGCCTGGAGTCCAGCTTCCGGGCGATCGAGGAGATGGAGCGGCAGGACGTCCCGTTCGTCGTCGCGCTGAACGTCTTCCCCGACTCCCAGAACTACCCGGCGGAGGAGATCAGGGACGCGCTGGACATCCCCGCACACACACCGGTCGTGGCCTTCGACGCCCGCGACCGGGCCTCCAGCCGGGACGTCCTCGTCGCCCTGATCCACCATCTGAAGGAACGCTCGGCCGTGGCCCTGGAGCCCCGATGAACGATTCGACCGACAACGCCCTCCAGGCCGGGCGGGGCTGCCCCGTCGCCCACCACGGGGCCGATCTCACCCGGCTGTACGGACCGGAGGCCGCGACCGACCCGGTCGGCATCTACGAGCGGCTGCGCAAGGAGCACGGCTCGGTCGCGCCGGTCCTGCTGGAGGGCGACGTGCCCGCCTGGCTGGTCCTCGGCTACCGCGACAACCGGCGGGTGCTCGACAACCCCCGCCAGTTCAGCCGGGACGCGCGGATCTGGCGGGACTGGCGGGAGGGCCGGATCGAGGAGACCTCGCCGATCATGCCGATGGTCGGCTGGCGCCCCGACTGTGTGTCCCAGGACGGCGAACCGCACCGCAGGCTGCGCGGCGCCGTCACCGACGGGCTGCAGGCGGCGGCCGCCCGGGGCATCCGCCGGCACGTCACGCGCTTCGCGAACAAGCAGATCGACGCGTTCGCCGACGCCGGGCGCGCCGACCTCGTGGCCGACTACGCCGAGCAACTGCCGATGCTCGTGCTCACCAGGATGCTGGGCCTTCCCGCGGCGGACGGGCTACGCCTGATCGAGTCGTGCGCCCAGGTCTTCAAGGGCGGTGAGGGCGCCCTCGAGCACAACGACCGGATCATGCAGATCCTCGCGGAACTCGCCGAGCGCAAGCGGGCCGAGCCGGGCTCCGACTTCGCCACGGCCCTGCTGGAGCACCCGGCCGGCCTCGACCACGACGAGGTCGTCAGCCATCTGCGCCTGGTGCTGATCGCCGCGCACACCACCACCAGCAACCTGCTGGCCCGGGTCCTGCAACGGGTCCTCACCGACGCCGCCCGGCTGTCCGGTCTGGTCAGCGGGGAGCTGAACATCTCCTCAGTGGTGGAAGAGGTCATGTGGGACATCCCGCCGCTGTCCGTGCTGCCGGGCCGGTTCGCAACCGCCGACCTGGAGCTCGGAGGCCATCACGTCCAGGAGGGAGAACTGCTCATCCTGGGCCTGGCCGCCGGCAACCTCGACCCGGAGGTACGGCCCGACTCGGCCGTCGCCGTGCAGGGCAACCAGTCGCACCTGGCGTTCAGCTCCGGACCGCACGAGTGCCCGGGGCAGAACATCGGCCAGTCCATCATCGAGATCGGCGTGGACGTCCTGCTGCACCGGCTGCCGGACCTGCGCCTGGCCGTACCGCCGGAAGAACTGACCTCGACCGCCTCCACGTGGGAGTCCCGGCTGGACAGCCTGCCGGTCGAGTTCGCCGTCTAGGGCCTGTCGTTTGGATCAGGTCGCAGGGAAGTGACGGTGCTGTTCAGTGCCGGTGAGCGGGGTCATGGGGGTACCTCCCTGCTCGAGCGCAGCCGAGAGCTTGGGGGAGCGTGCAGCTGCAAGGCGGAGGAGGGAGTCGACGCGGAGCGTCGGGGACCGACGACAACGCGGCAGATGCGCGTGCCAGACCCCGCGTCTGCGGCGTGATCCAAACGACAGGCCCTAGGTCACGCCGGCAGACCGTTGCCCGGCCGGCTTCCGGCCGGGCAAAGCCGTGCGTGTCAGCCGTCGAGCCAGTCGCCTGCGACGCCCGTGGGACGGTATCCCGTGGCGTTCCAGAGGAAATGCGGGTGGGCACAGCCGAACATGTAGGCGAGCAGTGCGGTGTCTTCCCTCCCGGTCTGAGGGTCGTGCAGGGTGTGGAACCTCGCGGATCCGACTACGCCGGCGTCTTGTTGGACATGACGGGCGCGGTCCGGCGATGGTGCGGCGCTGGATGCCTCCACGGCGGCGATGTAGGTGCGGCGCAAGATCTCCCATGTGCTGTCCGTGTTGCCGTACCACGGGCCGTGCAGTGCTTCGAAGGCATGGAGCTCGGCGTCGAAGAGGGGCCATGTCTCGGGGTATTGGGCCCGGCAGCGTGCCGACAGCTCGGCGGCCCGGGGGCTCAGTGCCGGTGCGGTGGGCCGCGGGGCGATGGTGAGGGTGGTGCCGTGGGTGAGGATGCCGGTGCAGGGGTTGGGCTGCAGGTCGCAGAGCGGGCAGTCCTCGGCCGGGGGGAGGCCCTGGGTGATGCCGTCGAACCACAGGGCGTGGCGGCCCGTGAGCCCCATCCAGACGACGGTGGTGGTCATCAGCCAGGTGTTCCACATCGGGCTGTGCGCCTCGGGCATGCAGCCGTACTTGACGATGGCTATCGCGCAGGCGGCGTAGAGCGCCTTGGTGTGGGTGGGCATGTCGGCGAGCCAGAAGTTGCTGATCTCGCCGGTGAGGGCGTCGGCTCGTACGTCGGCCATGTCGTCGATGGCGCGGCACAGCAGCAGGGAGGCGAGGTTCTCCTCCTGCCAGAGTTCGGTGTCGGGGGCGACGTGCCAGAACAGGCAGTCCAGCATCTGCAGGATCGAGTAGGTGCTCTGGTTGAGGGGGTTGCTCTGGGGGAGCATGACGTTGCCCGCGTCGTGCTGCTGGAGCCAGTACTCGTCGACGGATCGTTTATGCGCTGCGAAGAGTCCGGAGACCAGGGCCCGTGCGCTGTTGGTGCTGAAGTTCTCGGCCAGGCGGCCTTCGACGTGCTGGGTGAGGCGTGTTGTGTCGATGGTGTCGATCACGCGTTTGTATTCGTGGAAGACGAGTATGTCGTCCTCGAAGCGATGGCGGTGGCCGAGGTCTCGTTCGAGGTCGTTCATCTGCCGGGTCCAGGACCATCCACCGGTCAGGACGCTGTCGAGTTCCCGGCGGTGTGGCCAGGTCTTGACGGCGAGGGGACGACCGGCGCTCTGCCGCCAACGGTAGTCGTCCAGCGTGCGTGCGGGGGGCGTGGGCAGCCGACGGCACAGAGGGCAGGCGCAGACGGTTGTCTGCTCCTCCTCGCGCGGCGGGGTGAGTGCCCGGCTCCTCCAGGCTCCTTCCAGCATCGTGCAGGTCAGTCTGCAGACCTCGATGTCGGTGCCGACTTGGGGGAAGGCTGCTTCGATCATGCGCAGGCTGGTGTCGAGGTGCCTCAACCTGGCGTAGCCCTCCTCGTCGGGCGGGAGGAACGCGGGCCGCGCCAGATGGAGGGCTCCCTCCACATGCAGCGTGGTGCTGGAGTGGGGGGAGCCGAATGCGTTCAGCCGCTGCTGAGCGGCGTTCTGGGCCCTTCGGTACTGCTCCGTGCTCCCCTTGATGTGTTTCACCAGGAGGCGGGCCAGGGTGTTCCCCGCCTCCGTGGGCTGCAGCTGGGCGCTTGGCTGCGCCGGGAGCGAGCTGTCGGCGGACGCCTTCGGAACAGCACCTGCGACTCGAGATTTCACACCGGTCTCCCAATGAGCTTTGGTCCTGGCAACGGAATCGATCGACCGTGGTCGTTGACCGGCCGAGTCCGGGAATGTTCTGTACTTTCTGCGACGGCCTCGCCGGACAGCCGGACTTCCGCCTCAGCTGTGTTGATCAGGAAGCACTCGCGGCCCGTCAGGCGTAGCGCGACCACTGGATCCGAGATGCGCTGCTTCGCCCGAGGCGTGTGGGGAGCTGGCAGGGGTGTCGAAGGGCAGGTCGAACCGGACGTCCTGAGGCATGCGTTTCCTTTCGGGAGACGGAACGCGGAGTCCCCCCACCCCTGCGAGCGGACGGCGCCGGGGCCGCCCGCACACTCGAACTGGGCTTCGCAGTCCGAAAGTTGAACCGAGAAGCGGTACGAGACTGCCCAGGGCGTGAATAAGCCATTCCGTGACCCTGCCGTGATCTCCGTTACTGTCCGAACCGCATGAGCTGCGTATACTCCCTCGTCCCTCACCGGCACCGGCTCGTCCGGCGAGCCTCCGAAGCCTCGGAACGCCACACGGGTGGGAGTCCGTTCGACGACTCTCCATCGTCTGGAACACGACGTGGACGCCTGGGGCGCCACGGCCGACAGCGCGTCGGGGACGCCGTACCTCGCCCCGCTGTCCTTCCTGGACGTCGTCCTGGTCGACGGCGCCGTCGAGACGGTCCAGCCCGGCGAACTGGACGGCCGCGAACTCATGTGCGACGGACGGTGGTTGACGGCCGACTGAATCGGCCGGACGGGGATATCCGCAAGGTACAGGGCCGTGGGGCACGACCGTCCCGCGGCCGGGATCCTGCGGAGGAGACATGGCACTGGTGAAAGCGGGGGTCCTCGTGCTCGACTGTGCCGAGCCCGAGAAGCTCGCCGTGTTCTACAAGGAACTGCTGGAGGGGGAGGAGGCGGACGCGACGGCCAACCGGGTGGAGATCAGGAGCGCCGACGGTTTCCGGATCGCCCTGCGCCGGGACGTCAACGCGACCCCGCCCAGCTGGCCACGGCCCGAGAACTCCCTCCAGGCGCACCTGGAGTTCGTGGTCGACGACCTCGACGCGGTGGAACGCCGGGTCATCGGCCTAGGCGGCCGCCCCCTGGAGGCCAAGGAGGCCTCGGGCCCCCTGGAGGAGCGCGGCTACGCCGACCCGGCAGGCCACTCCTTCATCCTGCGCCGCACCGCGCCGACCGCACCCAAGCAGGGCTGAACCGGCCGCCTCAGTGGGCGAAGACGGGCTGGCCAGCGCCACATGGACGACCGTGCCGGCGAGGATGCTCAACAGGGCGTTGCGGCGCCACAGGTGCATGCCGACGGTGACGGTCAGGGCGGCCAGCGGCGCCACCGCGCGCGACTCGGTGACCGGCAGATCGCGCAGGCAGTAGACGGCCAGGATCACCATCACCCCGGCCGGCATGCGGGTGCTGAGGTACCGCACGGTGGCGCCGGCCCGCAGCGGGGCCAGGGCGGCGAAGGGCAGGGCGCGCAGGGACCAGGTGACGGCGGCGGTGACGAGGACCGCGAGAACGGCGTAGCCGGTGTCAGACATGAGCGGGCTTTCTGCCGGTGGCGAGGTGGCGGCGGTGGCGCTGCCGGCCCAGTACAGGTGCATGAAGAACTGCCACGGTGATGGAGAGCAGCGGCGCGGCGGCGGTGACCATGCCGATGAGCAGGAACTCGAACGAGCCGCCGTAGATCGGCCTCCTACGACGAGGTCATCGAGTTCCGGCGGATGTACGGACGCCCCGACTGCTTCCTGCGCGTCGCCGTCGCCGACCACGCCGCCTGCGAGGCCTTCCCCACCGGCAGACTCAGCGGCCTGCCCGCCGTCCTGCGTCTCGAGTCGCACCTCACCATGAAGACGATCAAGACGGACGGCTGAGCGCACAGGCCGGCCCCGCCCGGCACGCCGCCGGGCGGGGCCGCGCAGCTGTCAGTCCCGGCCGCCCTTCTCGCCGGCCGGCCAGGTGCCGGTCGAACGCTCGATGGCCTTGGCGCCCGCGCGGTCCACGGCGCTGCGCACCACGGCGAAGATGGCGCCCTGGACCGCGGCGGCCAGCAGGATCTCACCCCAGCTGCGGTCCCGGTCCAGCGCGTCGGGCGCGTCCTCCTCGTGCCGGATCGCCATCCACGTCTTGCGGAAGGCGAGCCCGGCCAGCCAGCCGCTCGACCAGCCCAGCACGAATCCCAGGGGCTGGTAGGCGAGGGGCAGTTTCTTCTTCTTGGCCACGTGGATCTCCTAGGTCGGTGAGAAGAGTGGATCGAGGTGGTCAGGGTGTGCTCGCGGCCGGGACCCGCTCCGCGGGGCGGACCGGTCCCGGCGGTGTGCCGTCACCGAACGGCCGGCCGCCCAGCTCCTCGCGGTGGTGCGGGGTCAGCCAGCCGGACAGGTCCGGCCCCAGGGGTACGACACGGGTCGGGTTGATGCCCGTGTGCACCTGGTAGTAGTGCCGCTTGATGTGGTCGAAGTCGACGGTGTCGCCGAACCCGGGCGTCTGGTACAGGTCGCGGGCGTACCCCCACAGCACGTGGTTCTCCGTCAGCTTCCAGCGGTTGCACTTGAAGTGGCCGTGGTAGACCGCGTCGAAGCGGACCAGCGTGGTGAACAGCCGGATGTCGGCCTCCGTGATCGTGTCGCCGACCAGGTACCGCTGCCGCTCCAGCCGCTCCGCGAGCAGTTCCAGCCGCCGGAACACGCCCGTGCAGGCGGCCTCGTACTCCGCCTGCTCGGTGGCGAACCCCGCCCGGTAGACGCCGTTGTTGACGTCCTCGTAGACGTCCGCCATCACCTCGTCGATCTCGTCGCGCAGCGCCTCCGGGTAGAGGTCGGGCGCTCCGTCCCGGTGCAGGGCCGTCCATTCGGTCGCGAGGTCGAGCGTGAGCTGCTGGTAGTCGTTGGTGACCAGTTTCCCGCTGGGCACGTCCACGATCGCCGGCACGCTGACACCGCCCGGATGGTCCGCTTCCCGGCGGTCGTACGCCTCACTCAGATAGCGGATGCCGAGGACCGGGTCGCGGCCGTCCTCGTCCAGCGTGAAACGCCAGCTGCGGTCGTCCTGGATCGGGTCGGCGACGGCCAGGGACAGCGCGTCCTCCAGCCCGAGCAGCCGCCGGGAGACCAGCGACCGGCTCGCCCACGGGCAGGCGCGGCTGACGACCAGCCGGTAGCGGCCGGCCGCCACCGGCCAGCCGTCCCGGCCGTCCGCCGTGATCCGGTCCGTGAAATGCGCCTTGGACCGCTTGAACGCCCTCCTTCCGTAGGCGCTGTTGCCGTCGTCGCCGTCGTCGCGGCTCATGGGGATGACCTCCTTGCCGTACGTGGGGCCTGCCTGTCGTGCGTGTGCCCTGGTGAACGCGTTCCCCGTTTTCCGCGGACGGCACGGTGTGAGCACCGCCGACCGGGGCAATCGGCGTGGGTGACTGAAGAAGGAACTGATCGGAGGACACGCGTCACCGTGCTGGTGGCGCTCGCGGCCAATCTGGTGATCGCGGCCGCCAAGGCCGTCGGCGGCCTGGCCGCCGGATCACCCGCCCTGCTGTCGGAGGCGGCCCATTCGGTGGCCGACAGCCTGAACGAGGTGTTCTTACTGGCGGCCCTGCGCCGCAGCCGTCGCCCCGCCGACCGGCGTCACCCTTTCGGCTACGGCAAGGAGCGGTTCTTCTGGTCGCTCCTCGCGGCCGTCGGGATCTTCGTGATGGGCGGCTGCTTCTCTTTCTTCCAGGGCGTCGAAGCCCTCACGGGCGGAGCGGAGGAGGGGCTCGGCGGCTATGTCGCCGGCCTGGTCGTGCTCGGCATCGCCCTCCTCGCGGAGGGCGGTTCCCTGCTGCGGGCCCTGTACCAGGTGCGCCGGCAGGGCGGTGGGCTCGGCGGGCTGCGGGACCCCGCCCTGCGGACGGTCGTCGCCGAGGACGGCACGGCGGTGCTCGGCGTCACGCTGGCCATGGCTGGCATGGCGCTGCACATGGTCACCGGGCAGGTGGTGTGGGAGGCCGCCGCCTCGCTCGCGATCGGCGCGCTGCTGGTGTACGTCGCCTACCGGCTGGGCCGCGACGCCCGCGACCAGCTGATCGGGGAGGCGGCCGATCCGGAGGCGAGCGGGCGGATCCGGTCACTGCTGCGGGCGCAGCCTGAGATCGACAGCGTGGAGGCGCTGTTCACGATGAAGACCGGCCTCGACTCGGTCCTGGTCGCCGCCCGGGTCGACCTGGTGCCGGGTCTGGACAGCGAGCGGGTCGAGGACGTCGCCGTCCGCATCAAGCGCTCCATCGCCAGGACGGTGCCCGAGGCCGGCCAGATCTTCCTCGACGTCACCGACCGCCTCGCGCGGGAGGCAGCGGAAAGCCCCGCCGCGACGGGGGAACGCGGCGGGGCCTGACCCACGCGTGCCCCGCCGGCGCCGGTTCATGCACACCGACGGAAGATTTTCCCCCGCCGGCCCCGCCGACCCCGCCGCCCCCGCGGCACCCGGCCGGAGGTCCCGCAGCCCGGGTCAGTCGGCCTGCGCCGGCTCCAGTACGAACACCGGGATCTCCCGGTCCGTCTTCTTCTGGTAGTCGGCGTAGGCCGGATACGCCGCGACGGCGCGCTCCCACCACTCGGCCTTCTCCGCACCCGTGACCTCACGGGCCGTCATGTCCCGCTTGACCGGACCGTCCTGGAGCTCCACATGCGGGTCGGACTTGAGGTTGAAGTACCAGACCGGGTGTTTCGGCGCCCCGCCGAGGGAGGCCACCGCGGCGTACCGGCCCTCGTGCTCCACCCGCATCACCGGTGACTTGCGCAGCTTCCCGCTCCTGGCACCCCGCGAGGTCAGCACCACCACCGGCATCTTCGACCCCGGCAGGGTCGTCCCCTGCGTACCCCCGGAGCTCTCGTAGAGCTCCACCTGCTCGCGCACCCACTGCGTCGGGCTGGGTTCGTACTCGCCCTCAAGCGGCATGGCATCCGTCCCATCGTTCGCGTCGGCTGACTGACTGCCGCCTTCAACACCCGTACGCCCGGGAATCATCCTCCCCGCGACGGATCCCGGCCGGGCCGGCACCTCACCCCGGCGCCACCGCCATCCGCACGGCCAGCGCCGTCATCACCCCGCTCGCGACACATGCCGTCACCAGCCGGCCCCGATGCCCCGTCAGCGCCCTGCCCAGCAGCGCACCGCCCCCGGCGAGCAGCACCTGCCAGCTCGCGGAGGCCGCGAAGGCGGCCAGTACGAACACGCCCTGCTCCAGCGGCCCGGCCGGTCCCGTGGCCCGCGAGCCGAGCACGAGCGCCGCGAAGTAGATCACGGTGGTGGGGTTGAGCAGGGTGATGCCGAGCAGCCCCCAGAACGCCCGGGCGGGACTCGGGGGAGCGGGCGCCTGCCGGGTGGCGAGCCGGTGGCCGCGGTACTCGCGCAGGGCGGTGACCGTGCCCCACGCCGCCAGCGCGAGCAGCACCAGTACGCAGACCCACCGCAGCGGCCCGAGCACCGGCCGCAGCGCGGCGGCCAGGGCCGTCCCCCCGAGCGTCGCCGCGAGGGCGTACAGCCCGTCGGCGGTGGCGACGCCGAGCGCGGCGCAGACACCGGTGCGCAGGGACGTGCGGGCGGTGAGGGAGACGAGGTAGGTGCCGACCGCGCCGACGGGGACGGCGATGCCGTACCCGGCGAGCAGCCCGGCGACGAGCGCCGCGGTCATGACCGCTGCGGGGTCGGCCCTCCACGGCGGCCGGACTGCTGCTGTCGGCGCGCGGCAGGAGCGGCGACGGACAGCGACCGGCAGGCATCGAAGGCAGACATGGCTGGATCCTGCGCCCTGCCCCGCCGTACCCACAACCGGTTTTCGATCCCGCCCCGGCCCGCCCGCACCAGAGCGGAGGCTTCCGCTGCGGCGAAGCCGGCCGCTCGCCCCGCGTTCGAACGGGAAGACGGCACTCCTCGGCCAAAGTGCACATCACAGTCGATCTGGCCGAACTTCACATCGCCCCATAGATGCCCGGGGCATCTAATGAAGATCGGCACGACGCACACTTCGTCTGCGAGGTCTTCATGACGGACACGACCGCACCCGTCGCCTTCCCCCAGAGCCGGACCTGCCCCTTCCACCCGCCCGCCGGCTACGAGCCGCTGCGCGCCGAGCGCCCCCTGACCCGTATCACCCTCTTCGACGGCCGCGAGGCCTGGCTCGTCACCGGGCACGCGACCGCCCGCGCCCTGCTGGCGGACCCGCGCCTGTCCTCCAACCGCGACCGGCCCGGCTTTCCCGCCCCCACCGCGCGCTTCGCCGGGGTCCGCAACCGCAGGACGGCGCTGCTGGGCGTCGACGACCCCGAGCACCGCGCCCAGCGGCGCATGGTCGCGGGGGACTTCACCCTCAAGCGTGCCGTCGAGCTTCGGCCACGCATCCAGCGGATCGTCGACGAACGGCTCGACGCGATGATCGCCCAGGGCCCGCCCACCGACCTGGTGAGCGCCTTCGCGCTGCCCGTGCCGTCCATGGTGATCTGCGCCCTGCTCGGCGTCCCGTACGCCGACCACGACTTCTTCGAGACCCAGTCGAGGCGGCTGCTGCGCGGCCCGGAGACCGCCGACGTGCTGGACGCCCGGGGCCGGCTGGAGGCGTACTTCGGCGAGTTGATCGACCGCAAGCGGAAGGCCCCCGGCACCGGCCTGCTGGACGACCTGGTCCACCGGCAGCCGAGCGACGGACCGCTCGACCGCGAGGGCCTGATCGCCCTGGCCCTCATCCTGCTGGTCGCGGGCCACGAGACGACCGCCAACATGATCTCGCTCGGCACCTTCACCCTGCTCCAGCACCCCGAGCGGCTCGCCGAGCTGCGCGCCGACCCGGAGCTGGTGCCGGCCGCGGTCGAGGAGCTGATGCGGATGCTGTCCATCGCGGACGGCCTGCTGCGCCTCGCCGTCGAGGACATCGAGGTGGCCGGGACGACGATCCGCAAGGGCGACGGCGTGGTCTTCGCGACCTCGGTCATCAACCGCGACGAGTCGGTCTACCCCGAGCCGGACACGCTCGACTGGAACCGCCCGGCCCGCCACCACGTCGCGTTCGGCTTCGGCATCCATCAGTGCCTCGGGCAGAACCTCGCCCGCGCCGAACTGGAGATCGCCCTGCGCACCCTCTTCGACCGGCTGCCCACGCTGCGTCTGGCCGCCCCGGCCGAGGAGATCCCGTTCAAGCCGGGCGACACGATCCAGGGGATGCTGGAACTCCCCGTGAGCTGGTAAGAGGCTTCGGGCATGCGTATCGACATCGACAAGGACGTCTGCATCGGCGCGGGCCAGTGTGCCCTCACCGCCCCGGACGTGTTCACCCAGGACGACGACGGCTACAGCACCCTGCTGCCCGGCCGGGAGGACGGCGGCGGCAGTCCGCTGCTGCGGGAGGCGGCCCGCGCCTGCCCGGTGAGCGCCATCACCGTGTCGGAGACCGTGAGCTGACGCCGCCTCGGCCGGCCGGAACAGCTGCCCGCCCACCGCGGCGGGCAGCCCGGCCGCGAACGGGGAGACACCTTCCCCGGTAACGGTGAGCCCGGGGGAGTCGCTAGGGTTTCCCCGATGACCGAACAGGCCGCCGCTCAGAAGCCCTTCCTCTACGTCGTCGTCTGCGCCGCCGGCATCGCCGCGGACGTCAGCAAACTGATCACCGCCGCGCAGGAGCGGGACTGGGAGGTCGGTGTCTTCGCGACGCCGGTCGCCATGAACGGCTTCTTCGACACCGCCGCCGTCGAAGCCCAGACGGGCCGCCCCATCCGGTCCGCCTGGCGCGCCCCGGGCGAGCCGCGCCCGTTCCCGGCGCCGGACGCCGTGGTCGTCGCGCCCGCCACCTTCAACACCGTCAACAAGTGGGCGGCCGGCATCGCCGACACCCTCGCCCTGGGCACCCTCTGCGAGGCCGCCGGCCTCGGTGTGCCGATCGCCGTCCTGCCGTGCGTGGCCGACGCGCTGGCCGCCCACCCCGCCTACCGGGACAGCCTCGAACGGCTGCGGGGGATGGGCGTACGGTTCGGCGATCCGTACGCCGGAGAGCCGACAGCGGGCGGCGGCCGGCCGGAGTTCGGGTGGGAGCGGGCGCTGGACCTGGTGGAACGCGGCTGACCGTACGGGCGCCGGAGGGGGTGGCGAGCGGGCCTTCCGGCACGGTCAGTCGCAGCCGACCGTCGGTCCCTCCACCATGCCGCCGGTGTGGAGCGCCTGCCCGCGCGGCATCCAGTAGCCCAGCTTGGAGACCACCGTCGAGCAGGCGGAGGCCAGCGTGACCCGGACCCGCACGGTGGCCGGACGCCCCGGCTGGAGGTCGGTGAGCGCGCAGTCCACGGAGTGCGTCAGCCGGTCCTCGGACGGGGCCCGGCCGATGAGGGGGTTGACGCACCGGGCGTCCGCCGTGCTGATCCGCACCCCCGTGGTCTCCTCGCCGATCAGCCCGAACCGCGCGCTGCCGTCGCCCTGCTCGCTGTCGCGGTACACGGTGTACGTCAGCGTGGTCGTGGTGCCGGGACGCAGGCGCTGCCGGTCGACCTCGACGCGGTGCGTGGGCCGCTGCTTCGGCGCGGTCAGGGTGAGCGTGGCCCGGACCGTGCCGCGCAGGTCCACACCGGCCGGCGCGGAGCGGACGCGCACGGTGGCGGTGACGTCGTAGGTGCCCGGGCCGGGAAACGGCTGCGACCCGGGCAGCGTCCCTGAGGCGACGGTCGCGCCCTCGCGCTTCGCCGTCCAGCTGCCGGAGGTCAGACAGGCGTACCGGACGGAGGTCCCCGGGCGGCGGCAGGTCGCGGGCGCTGAGAGGGCCATCACCGGGGTGCCGCTGCCCGCGCACAGGCTGACGTCGGCCCGCGCGCCCTGCGCGTCGCGCAGGACGCCCGCGGGTGCGCACAGAGTCGCCGGCCCGTCGGCCGCCGGGGCCTGGGCCCCGGGCTGCGGCGGTACTGGTCGGCTCCAGGCGGTCGAGGCGAGGGCGAGGGACACCGCGGCCGCCCCGGTCAGGATCCTGAGTGTCCTCCGTCGTGCCGCCACGCGTCCTCCCGTGCGCCACCGACCGGCCCGGCACCGGTCGCCTGCGCCGAGGATGCGGCAACGGGCGGGCCGCCCCGCCGCTCCCACGCCGGGCGGTCACCTGGGGGCAGCAACGATGACGGCAGCAGTGACGACGGCCCGTCAGCCCGCCCGGTCCGACACGCCTTCGAGCGCACACGAGCACGTACGCTCCCCTGGTAACCGTCCCGAAGGCAGGAGCAGCAAGGATGCAGTACGTGAAGCTCGGTTCGACGGGCCTGGACGTCTCGCGGATCTGTCTGGGGTGCATGACCTACGGGCTGCCCGACCGCGGCGCGCACGAGTGGACCCTCGACGAGGAGGCCTCCCGCCCGCTGATCCGGCAGGCGGTCGAGGCGGGGATCAACTTCTTCGACACGGCCAACGTCTACTCCGACGGCACCAGCGAGGAGATCGTCGGCCGGGCCCTGCGTGACTTCGCCCGCCGCGACGAGATCGTGCTCGCGACGAAGGTGCACGGCCGGATGCGCCCCGGGCCGAACGGCGGCGGACTGTCCCGCAAGGCGATCATGACCGAGCTCGACCAGAGCCTCACCCGCCTCGGCACCGACTACGTCGACCTCTACCAGATCCACCGCTTCGACCCGCACACCCCCGTCGAGGAGACGATGGAGGCCCTGCACGACGTCGTCAAGGCCGGCAAGGTCCGCTACATCGGGGCGAGTTCGATGTACGCCTGGCAGTTCTCCAAGATGCAGTACACCGCCCGGCTGCACGGCTGGACCCGCTTCGTCTCCATGCAGAACCACTACAACCTGATCTACCGCGAGGAGGAGCGCGAGATGCTGCCCCTGTGCGCGGACCAGGGGGTGGGAGTGCTGCCCTGGAGCCCACTCGCCCGCGGCCGCCTCACCCGCGACTGGGACGCCACGACCGAGCGCGGCACCACCGACCCCTTCGCCGGCAAGCTGTACCAGGAGGGCGACCGCACCATCGTCGAGGCGGTCACCCGCATCGCCGAAGAGCGGGGAGTACCGCGCGCCCAGGTCGCACTGGCCTGGCTCCTGCACCAGGACACGGTGACGTCGCCGATCGTGGGCGCGTCCAAGCCCCGGCATCTGGAGGATGCCGTGGCAGCCGTGGAGCTCCGGCTGAACGACAAGGAGCTGGAGGAACTGGAGCGCCCGTACACAGCACATCCCATCGCCGGGCACTGAACGGCCCTGCAATCAGTGGGGCCCCCGCGGCGCAAACTCCGTCCCACAGGGCCCCGCTCCCTCACTCTCCGGCAGCACAACCCGCGCCCCGCTCATCGTCAGCGTCCGGTAGAACCCCCCGATCCGCTCGGCCGACCGCCCCACATAGTGCCCGATGAACGACCGCCGGAACCGGTCCACCGAACGGTTCGGCTGCGACCCGTGCACCAGGCTGCCGTTGAAGAACAGGACATCCCCCGGCTCCATGTCCACCGGCACGGGCGCCAGCCCGGGCGGCGGCGGCACGTACTCCCGGGCGAAGGACACCTCCGCGTCGGCCGTCTCCGGGCAGAACAGGTCCATCCGGTGCGTGCCCGGCACGACCTCCAGCCCGCCGTTCTCCCGGTCGATCACATCGCAGGCCACCCACGCCGCGACACACGTACCCGGCTCCACCCGCAGATAGAAGTTGTCCTGGTGCAGCGCCTGCCCCCGGGCACCCGGCGGCTTGAAGTAGAACATGCTCTGCGCGGCCAGCACCTCCTCACCGAGCAGCACTTCCAGGACCGTCCGGAGCCGGGCGTCCAGCAGGACCTCGCGCGCCAGGTCGTTGATCTCGTGCGGATGCATCACCCGCGGCCACACATGCAGCGGATCGGCGTCCGGCCCGGACGCGCGCGGCTGGAAGTGCCCGGGCACCGGGCCCGCCGCCCGCAGCGCCTCGAACTCGTCACACAGCCGGCCGATCTCGCCGGCCCCGAAGAGCCCGCGCACGACCGCGAAACCGTCCTCCTCGAATCCCTCCCGGTACCGCCGGAGCCCCGCGGGGTCCAGGACGGAAGCGCCGCCGGCGCCGTTGCCCGTGACTGTCATGAGCGCACTCCTCGGTCAGATGTCCTCGGTCCAGAACGCTAGGCTGCCCAGCCGTCGAGGAGGATGCCCGTGCGTGCTGTGGGATTGCCCGGCACTGCCGGCCGCGAGGACGGCGGGGACCCCGCGCCGCCGCCCGGCCTGGTCGTGCTCGGCCACTTCGACCAGCCGCCCGGCTACGGCGTCGACCGGCCGCGCGGATCCGCCAGCTGGCTCTTTACCTGGACCACGGCAGGCCGGGGACGGCTGTGGCAGGGCGGTGCCGAGACCTCGGCCGGCGCGGGCGACCTGGTGGTGCTCGCCCCGGGCGTCCCGCACGGCTACGCGGTCGAGCCCGGCGCCCGGCACTGGCGCTTCTGGTGGGCCCACTGCCAGGCCCGCCCGTCCTGGGCCGCCTGGCTGCGGCCGTACGACACGGGCGACGGGGTGTACGTGGTCACGCCCACCCCGGCCGGAGTGCACGGCCGCGTCGAGGCGGCGTTCCGCCGGATGCACGCCGACGCCCGCTGGACCGGGACCGGGGCGCCGCCCGCCCCCGCGATCCCGGACGGGCAGATCGCCGTCGCGCACGGCAGCGCGGCCCGCGAACTGGCCCTGTGCGCACTGGAGGAGATCGTCCTCCTCACCACCGCCGGTGCCCGGCCGGCGGCGCCCCGGCCCGGACTCGACGCGCGGATCCGCCGGGCCCAGGAACTGATCGACGCCGACCCCGGCGCCCCGCACACCGTCCGCTCGCTCGCCGCGGACGTCGCCCTGTCGCCGTCCCGCTTCGCCCACCTGTTCAGCCGGCAGCTCGGCCAGTCGCCCATGCGCGCCCTGCGCGAGGCCCGGCTCCGGCACGCCGCCCGGCTGCTGGAGAGCACCGACCTGCCCGTGGAACGCGTCGCGGCGGCCTCGGGTTTCGCCAGCCCGTTCCACTTCAACCGCGTCTTCCGCGAGCGCTACGGGATACCGCCCGGCGCGTACCGAACGCACCACTAAAAGCCGGGGGGAGTGCACGGAAATCCCTTTCGCGCCGCTGATTGACGTTTTGTCAAAAGGCGCTTCCCGCGTACGTAAAGCACGAAACCACGAGATCCCTTGTTCCCTTCCTTGACCTGTGCAAAGGTGTGCCTTGTTGGTGTGCGGACAACACACCTTTCTTCCGTATGCGCGAGGCCATCAGCCGGCATACCCCTTGGTATGGACTTTTCCCGCATGTCCTTGAGAGGAATGCAGCCGTGAATGACGCAGGCCCGTCGAATTCCCCTGCTCCGGCGCGCGGGTTCGGTGCGACGGACGAGCAGCTGAGCGCCGAGCTCAGGAAGTGGACGGGAGCGACCCCCGCACTCCACCCTGTCGGCGAACTGCTGGACCGGCACTGGGAGGCCGGATTCGCCTACGCCCGGCTGTGCACCGACGGTTCGCGGTCCGCGGGAATTCTCACCACCGCCGCATTCACCCGCCTCTTCGGCGAAACCCTGCGCCGGACCGGCCCGACCTCCGCATGGCGGCCCCATCTGCTGGTCACCGTCCGGCGCATCGCGGCCGAGTGGGCCGGCGACCACAGACGCGACATGCTCCACCCGGTCCTGCTGTCCGGGGCCGGCGGGGAGCGGCCGGCCGCCCGTCTGCTGCCGACGCAGCACCGGCGCCTGATCTCCGGGGCCTTCCAGCGGCTGCCCCAGTCCGCCCGCTGCCTGCTGTGGCATGTCGAGGTCGAGGCCGAACCGCTCGCCGCCCCCGCCGGACTCCTCGGCCTGGACGAGGAGGGCGCGCGCGTCGAACTGGGCCGCTCCCGTGACCGGCTGCGCGAGGAGTGCCTCCAACTGCACCGCGAACTCGCCCCCGACGAGGAGTGCCGGCGCTACCTGCGGCTGCTCGACGTGACGTACCGGCGTGGCGGTCTCGACATCGACCCCGATCTACGCGCGCATATCGAGGGCTGCGGGCACTGCAGCGCCGCCGCGGACCAGCTCGACCGGTTCAACCACGGGCTCGGCGTCGCCCTCGCGGAGGCGGTGCTGGGCTGGGGCGGCCGGGACTACGCGGAGAGCAGACCGAGCGCGGCGGCGGAGACGTCCCCGCAGAGCGGCACGCCCGGTGAGGCCCGCACGGAACCGGCCGGGACCGCGCAGGAGGCCTTCCCGGACCCGGTCGCCCTCGCCGGCGCGATCGGCGAGTCGTTCACCGGCCCCGACGCCACGACGGCCGCGCAGGCCGGTCCCGTGGCGGGCCCGGACCCGGCCGAGGGCACGCACCCGGCCGAAGACCGGGCCCAGGCCCAGGCACCGGTCCAGGCACCCGGGAGCGTCCCCGCCCCACCCGTCACCGCGCCTCCAGGCCCCCGGCCCGAAGGCCCCGGCTCCCGCACCGGTGCCCGCAGCAGATCCGCCCACAAGGCGGCCCGCCGTGCCGTCCGCCGCCGCAACCTCACCGCGGGCATCCTGACCGTCAGCGGCCTGGTCGTCCTCCCGCTGGTCCTGTGGTCCACCGGCACCTCCGGCGACAGTGCCCCGTCGGCCGGCGCGGGCCGGCCCTCCGACACACCCGGCTCCGGCGCGGACGAGCCGGCCGTCGACCCGTCCTGGGCGGGGTCGGGCGACGCCGAGAAGGGCACCCTGCGCGGCCGGCTGCACAACGTCGCCTCGGGCCTGTGCGTCGGCATCGAGGGCAAGAAGGCCGTCGAGGATGCCGAGGCCGTGCTCACCTCCTGCTCCTCCACCGCCGCCCAGCAGTGGACGTACGAGACCGACGGGCTGCTGCGCAACGTCGGCGCCCCCGACCTGTGCCTGGACTCGCACCTCGGCTACTCGCTGCGACTGGCCCCCTGCACGGGCGCGTCCCAGCCGGACACGAAGAACGTCCGCTACGACTTCACCCTCCAGGGCGCCCTGGTGCCGCGCTGGAACCAGGACCTCGCCCTGGCGCCGGCCGCGACCGACGGCTCGGGAGCCCTGGTCCTCAAGGCCCGGGCGGACGACGAGGCCCAGCGCTGGGTGATCGACACCTCCAAGACCGACCTCCAGATGGAGGCCGTCAACTGGCAGGCCCCCGCTCCCGCCCCGCACCCGACGCCCACGCCGACACCCACACCCTCCAGGACGCCCGAGCCCGCACCAACCCCGTCCGCGACCCCCTCGACGCCGCAGCCGCAGCCGACACCGACCAGCCAGCCCTCCAGCTCCCCGGACTGCTACCACTACGGCTACTACTGCGACGCCGACGGTCGGTACGGCTATCCCGGCGACGGTTACGGCTACGGCGGCGGCTACGGATCCGGCGGCTACGGCGGAGGCGGCCGCCGCTGACCGGGCGCGGGGTCAGCCGCCGGCGACGCGCAGGGACAGCCACAGCGCCACCACGGCCGGCACCAGCGCGGCCGGCACCGCGAGCAGCCCGAGCCGGGTGAACTCCCCGAGGTCGACCCGGTGCCCGTGCTGCTGCGCGATCCGCCGCCACAGCAGGGTCGCCAGCGATCCGGCGTAGGTCAGGTTGGGGCCGATGTTCACGCCGAGCAGCACCGCCAGCACGGCACCCGGACCGGCCCCGGCGGTCAGCGGCAGCAGCACCAGCACCGCGGGCAGGTTGTTGATGAGGTTCGCCAGGACGGCGGCCAGCGCGGCCACGCCCAGCAGCGTGGCCAGGCCCGACCCGTCGGGCAGCACGCGGTGGAGCGCGTCGGCGAGCCCGTGGTCGACGACCGCGCGCACCACGACGCCGAGCGCGAGCACGAACGCCAGGAAGGCCGGGGCCGCGGACCGCACCACCGTCAGCGGGGTGGCCCGCCGCCGCAGCAGCGCCCGACCGGCCAGCGCCACCGCACCGGCCAGGGCGGCCCACGCGGGCGCGATCCCGAGGGCGGAGGCCACGACGAACCCGGCGAGCGTGCACCCGACGGTGAGCACTGCGAACAGCGGCAGTTCGGGCGACTCCGCGGGGGCGGGGGAGGGGAGCGGGGCGGCCAGTTCACGGTCGAAGAACCGCCGGAACACCAGGTACTCGGCGCCGATCGCCACCAGCCACGGCAGCGCCATCATCGCCGCGAACCGGGTGAAGCTCAGCCCGCTCGCCGTGAACGCCAGCAGGTTCGTCAGGTTGGAGACCGGCAGCAGCAGCGAGGCGGTGTTCGACAGGTGGGCGCAGGCGTAGAGGTGCGGCCGGGCCTCGACGCCCATCCGGGCCGCGGTGGCGAGCACCACCGGGGTCAGCAGGACCACCGTGGCGTCCAGGCTGAGCACCGCCGTGATGACGGAGGCCAGCCCGAACACCGCGGTCAGCAGCCGCCCCGGGCGCCCCGCCGCCCAGCGGGCCATCCACGCCCCGCACGCCGAGAACAGCCCCTCGACGTCGCAGAAGTGGGCGAGCACCAGCACGGCCGCGAGGAACCCGACCACCGGCCCCAGCCGCTGGATCTCCTCCCAGGCGTGGGCCGGCGAGATCACTCCGGCGGCGACGGCGAGCCCGGCGGCCGGAACCGCCAGCACGGCCTCGGGCAGCCCCTTGGGGCGGGCGACGGCCCAGACCAGCACGGCGACCAGCAGCGTCACGGACAGGACTTCGGCGAGCGGGGTGTTCAGGACGGGGTCCTCCGGGACGTGATCAGGCCGTGCCCGCCCATGAAACCAGGTGCCGGTAAGAGCCCTGCGACGGCCTCGCCGTCCGCGTCAGGGGCCCGCCGGTCAGGGCCCGCTGCCCGGCGCGAGCACCGTGAGGAACACCGAGGACGCGTTCCCGCCGACCGGCACTTCACCGCCGGTCCACCGCACCTTCAGCTGCTCCCGCTCGTCCGGCGGTGTCACCAGCAGTGCCGCCGGAGTGGCGGCGCGGGCCCCGCTGACCTCGGGACTGGCGTACCGCAGCCCGGCCCAGGCACTCCTGCCCGGCGCCAGCGTCACGGTCGCCGCCTTCTCGGGGGTGCGCTTCGGGTCGGGTCCGAGCTGCCTGCCGGACGCGTCCGTGAACGCGGCGCCCGGATAGCCGTGGAGGGTGCAGGTGCGGGAGGAGACGTTGGTCAGCACGACCGGGAAGTTCCGCTGCCCGGCCCCTGGATCCATCCGGCCGACGGAGGCGCGCAGTTCGGAGGTGTGGCAGCGGGTGGTGCCGCCGGTGGCGGGCAGCTGCCGCGACGCGGTCTCGGTGTGCTGCTCCGTGCCGCACGCGGTCAGCGAGCCGAGGACCGCCACCGCGCTCGCGAGCAGGGCCGCCCGGCGTACGGGCTGGGACGTTTTCGCCATGCCGTCCCGGGTGTCCGCCTCATGCGCGGGAAAACAGGCGGGGGTTCACATCTCGTCGAGCAGTGCCAGCTCCGCCCAGATCGTCTTGCCCTCGGCCGTGTGCCTGCTGCCCCAGCGCTGGGTCAGCTGGGCGACCAGGAGCAGACCCCGGCCGCCCTCGTCCCAGGTCTTGGCCCGGCGCAGGTGCGGCGCCGTGTGGTTGGTGTCGGACACCTCGCAGATGAGCGTGGAGGCGTCGTGGATCAGCCGGAGCCGGATGGGCGGGGCGCCGTAGCGGATGGCGTTGGTGACCAGTTCGCTCACCACCAGCTCCGCGGTGAACGTGGCGTCCAGCAGCCCCCAGCGTTCGAGCTGGTCGACGACCTGCTTGCGGATGGGGGCGACCAGCGCCGGGTCGGCGGGGATGTCCCAGGTCGCGACCTGGGAGGACGGCAGGCCCCGGGTGCGGGCCAGCAGCAGGGCGACGTCGTCGGCGGAGCCGCCCGGCGGGAGCAGGGCGTGCAGCACGCGGTCGCAGGTCTCGTCCAGGGAGTCGGAGGGGGCCGACAGGGCCTCGCGGAGCATCCGGTGGCTCGCGTCGACGTCCCGCTCGAGGTGGGCGAGCAGCCCGTCCGTGTGGAACGACAGGACGCTGCCCTCCCGCAGTTCCACCTCGGCGGACTCGAACGGCAGCCCCCCGACGCCCAGCGGGGGACCCGAGGGCAGGTCGAGCTGCCGGGCCGGGCCGCCGGGCGGCACCAGCAGGGGTTGCGGGTGCCCGGCCCGGGCCAGCGTGCAGCGCCGCGACACCGGGTCGTACACCGCGTACAGGCAGGTCGCGCCCACCTCGCCGGTGCCGGCGTCGCCGCCGGACTCCTGGGAGAGCCGTACGACCAGGTCGTCGAGGTGGGTGAGCAGCTCGTCGGGGGCCAGGTCGATGTCGGCGAGGGTGCGCACGGCGGTGCGCAGCCGGCCCATGGTGGCCGAGGCCTGGATGCCGTGGCCGACGACGTCCCCGACGACCATGGCGACCCGCATCCCGGACAGCGGGATCACGTCGAACCAGTCGCCGCCCACACCGGAGCGGGTCGCGGGCAGATAGCGGGAGGCCGCCTCCACCGCCGCGGTGCGCGGCAGCACGCGGGGCAGCAGGCTGCGCTGGAGCGTGAGGGTCGTCTCGCGCTCGCGGGAGTAGCGGCGGGCGTTGTCGATGCAGACGGCGGCCCGGGCCGTGACCTCCTCGGCCAGCAGCACGTCGTCGTCGGTGAAGGCCTCGGGGCGCCGGAAGCGGGTGAAGACGGCGACGCCCAGGGTCGTGCCCCGGGCCTGGAGCGGGACGGACATCGTCGAGTGGATGCCGTACTCCTGGACCCGCCGGAAGCGGACCGGGTCCCAGGCGAGCCACTGCTCCAGGTCCCCGGAGGACCCGGAGGCCACGACGGTGTGGCCCGCGAGCAGTGAGGCGGCCTGCGGGGAGGTCTCCGGGTAGACGTCCGCCTGGCCCGGCTTGGCGACGGCCTCGGGGCTGCCCGGGTTGACCGACTGGTGGGCGGCGCGGCGCAGACTCACGGGCGGTGCGGGCGGCCCCGCGGACTCGCCGCCGTGCTCCCGGGTGTCGAGCAGGTCGACGCTGACGAAGTCGGCGAGCGCCGGGACGCACACGTCCGCCAGCTCCTGGGCCGTACGGGTGACGTCGAGGGTGGTGCCGATGCGCACGCTCGCCTCGTTGACCAGTTGCAGCCGCTCCCGTGACCGGTACTGGTCGGTGAAGTCATGGGCGGTCACGCACACGCCCCGCACCCGCCCCGAGTCGTCGGAGAGGGGGGCGATCCGGGCCAGCCAGGCGTGCGCACCCCGGCTCTCGCCGCTGGCCTTCATGTACGTCTGCATCTCCTGCCGCCGGCCCGTGCGCAGCACCTGGCGCAGATACTCCTCCAGCTCCGCGTTCTGCGGCCGGCTGCCGACGTCGGTGGGCCTCAGACCCCACAGGCGGTCGGCCGGCAGCCCGACGAGGTCCGCCATGGCGTCGTTGACGCCGCGCAGCCGCAGCCGGTCGTCGAAGATCATCATGGCGCAGGGCGACTGCCTGAGGGCCGCCCGCACCAGCGGGTCGTCCGGCAGCTCCTGGTCGGGTGCCCGCGGCGGGGACACGGCGAGCCAGTCGGTCGTCTCCGGGCCGTCCGGTGGTCTGCGGTGGGCCAGCACCCACACGGACACCGTGTGGCCGTCCCGGTGCCGCAGCGCCAGGGTGCCGCTCCAGCGGGCGTCCAGGGGCACGGGCGGCGGGTCCGCGCCGTCGGCCAGCAGCTCGGCGGCCGGGCGGCCCACGACCTCGGCGGCCGGGTGGCCCAGCAGACGGCGGGCGCCCTCGCTCCACTCGGTGAGCGTGCCGTCGGCGGCGATGACGGCACGGGCGGCCACGCCATCGTCGAACGGCTCGTCCGGGCTCATCGTCGCCACTCCATACGGACACTCACAGTAAACAGGGAGGTCACTTGAGTTCCAGACTAGTCCGTGGACGCCCGGCGTGGACCGGTAACCCCCCTGCCGCCCGGCCCACGCGGTCGAGGTGCGCATCCGGCCGATGTGCCCTCGGGGGCAGAAGACCACTCCCGCACCCTTGACGGCCCGGTGTGACGCATCGACAGAATCTGTTTGTTCTCGATGAGTTGTGAGTACTTCTGGGCCCTGATGAGGGAGAGCCGCCATGTCGGTCAGTCGTAGATCGGTCCTGCTCGCCTCCGCGGCAGCCCCCGCGGCCGGAGCGCTGCTCGGCGCCCCGGAGGCGTGGGCCGCCGAGGAGGCGAGCGGCGCGTCCGGCCGCCGCACCGTCCCCCTGCGCGACGGCTGGCGCTTCGCGCTGGCCGACCCGGGCGGGATCACCGACCCGACCGGCGCCTTCGCCGACGCCGCCCTCCCCGGGTACGACGACTCCGGCTGGCGCGAGATCGCCGTCCCGCACGACTGGAGCATCGAGCAGACCCCCACCACCGAGCACGGCACCACCAGCGGCACCGGCTTCCTCCCCGGCGGCCTCGGCTGGTACCGCCTCGCCTTCACTCTGCCGTCCGCTCTCGCCGGGAAGCGGATCTCGGTGGAGTTCGACGGCGTCTACATGGACTCCTCCGTCTACTGCAACGGCAAGGAGGCCGGCCGCCACCCCTACGGCTATACGGGCTTCGCCCTCGATCTCACGGATCTGGTGCACACCGACGGCACGACGGAGAACGTGCTCGCGGTCGAGGTCCGCAACCGCCTGCCCAGCAGCCGCTGGTACTCGGGCAGCGGCATCTACCGCGAGGCCCGCCTGGTGATCACCGACCCGGTGCACGTGGCCCGCTGGGGCACCCGTGTCACCACGCCGGAGATCTCCGCCGAGCGGGCCGTCGTACGGGTCGCCACCGCGGTCGTCGACGCGTCGGGCACCGGCGCGGACGTCGAGGTCGTCTCCCGGATCGTCGACCCGAAGGGCCGGACGGTCGCCCGTACCTCCTCCACGGCCGCCGTCACCGGCGAGCACACCGAGACCCACGAGCTCACGGTCCGGCGCCCCGAGCTGTGGGACATCGAGAGCCCCCGCCGCTACACCCTGCACACCGAGCTGCGCGTCGGCGGCCGGACCACCGACACCTACCGCACGGTCTTCGGGATCCGCACCTTCCGCTTCGACCCGGACGAGGGCTTCTTCCTCAACGGCACCCACCACAAGATCCGGGGTGTCGACCTCCACCACGACCTCGGCGCACTCGGCGCCGCCGTCAGCATCGACGCGGTCCGCCGCCAGCTGGAGATCATGCGGTCCATGGGCGTCAACGCCCTGCGCACCGCCCACAACCCGCCCGCGCCCGAGGTGATCCAGGTCTGCGAGGAGCTGGGCGTCATCATGCTGGTGGAGGCGTTCGACTGCTGGCGCACCGGCAAGAACCGGTACGACTACGGCCGGTTCTTCGACGAGTGGGGCGAGAAGGACGCCACCGAGATGGTGCTGGCGGCCCGCAACTCGCCCGCCGTGCTGATGTGGTCCATCGGCAACGAGGTCCCCGACTCCACCTCCACCGCCGGCCTCGCCATGGCCGACCGGATCATCGCCGCGATCAAGTCCGCCGACGACACCCGACCGCTGGTCATCGGCTCCGACAAGTACCGCCGCCTGCCCGCCAAGGGCTCCGCGGCCGACCTGATGCTGGCCAAGCTGGACGGCCTCGGCCTCAACTACAACACCGCCAAGTCGGTGGACCAGCTGCACGCGGCCTACCCGCACCTGTTCCTCTTCGAGTCCGAGTCCTCGTCGGAGACCTCGACCCGGGGCGAGTACCAGGAACCCGAGCACCTCAACACGGGCGAGAACCACACGCCCGGCAAGCGCGGGACCTCCTCCTACGACAACAACCTCGCCTCCTGGACCATGAGCGGCGAGTACGGCCACAAGAAGGACCGGGACCGCAAGTGGTTCGCGGGCCAGTTCCTCTGGTCGGGCATCGACTACCTCGGCGAGCCCACGCCGTACGACGTCTTCCCGGTGAAGGCGTCCTTCTTCGGCGCGGTCGACACGGCCGGCTTCCCGAAGGACATGTACTACCTGTTCCAGAGCCAGTGGGTCAGCGAGCCGATGGTCCATCTACTGCCGATGAGCTGGAACCACGCCGAGGGCGACACCGTCGAGGTCTGGGCCTACTCGAACGTCGACACCGTCGAGCTGTACCTCAACGGAGAGTCGCTGGGCGTGAGGCGGTTCGACACCAAGAAGACCGTCGACGGCCGCCCGTACCTGGAGACGACCGAGGCGACCGGCGACGACAAGACCTTCACCGACGGCCCCTACCCCGGCAGTTACACCAGCCCCAACGGCAGCGCCGGCAAGCTCCACCTGACCTGGAAGGTGCCCTACCGGCCGGGCGAGCTGAAGGCCGTGGCGCGGCAGGACGGCAGGGTGGTCGCCACGGATGTGCTGCGCACCGCCGGCGCCCCGCACGCCATACGCCTGACCCCGGACCGCGCGTCCCTCGCCGCGGACGGCCGTTCCCTGGTCTTCGTGACCGCCGAGGTCGTCGACCGGCGCGGTGTCGTGGTGCCCGGCGCGGAGCACCTGCTCTCCTTCGAGGTGGCGAACGGCTCCCTCGCCGGGCTCGACAACGGCCGCCAGGAGAGCGCCGAGCGCTACCAGGCGAGCACCCGCACCGCCTTCCACGGCAAGGCCCTCGCCATCGTCCGGTCCGGCACGAGGACGGGCGCGGTGAAGGTGACCGCCTGGGCCGACGGCCTGCGCCCCGGCACCGCGACCGTACGCGCCACACCGGCCCGCGACCGGGCCGAGACCGAGCCGCCCGCGTTCCGGCCGGAGCATCCGGCACCGGTCACCTACCCGCACGCCGACGCCAGTTACTCCGGCCGCCCGGACACCCTGCCCGCCGCCATGCTCGACGGCGACCCGGCCACCGGCTGGTCCAACGGCTTCTTCAAGCAGGCCACCGCCCTGCTGCCCGCCTTCGACGGGGCGCGTACGCAGGACTGGGTCTCGGTCGACTTCGGGCGCGCACGCGGTTTCGACCGGGTCGACGTCTCCTTCACCGTGGACGCCACGCACAGCCTGCCCGCGGCCGTGGAGGTGGCGGTGTGGGACGGCCGGGCGTGGCGAGCCGCGGAGGGCACGGCGATCGACTGGGCCACCGCCTCGGACGCCCCGACCGTGATCACCTTCAGGGCGGTCCGCGGCTCCCGCGTCCGGCTCACGCTGACGAGCCGCCACCCGGACGAGGCCCGGGGCGCGATCCGCATCAGCCGGCTGGAGGCGCCGGCTGCCTGAGCCCGAAGCCGCGCGGTCCGGACGGGCAGGGAACGGCCAGTCCCGTCCGGACCGTTGACGGCGTGTCACATCTGCCACAAGCATGGCCTGCGTCCGCATCTGGGAGCGCTCCCACAGGAGCGCCACCCGCACCTCCCCTGAGGAGCCCAGACGTGAAACGACGCAGAACCGCCCTGTTGTCCCTGACGGCCCTCCTGGCGACCGCGCTCACCGCGCTGCCCTCCGCACCGGCCGGCGCCGAAGAGGTCGAGCAGGTCAGGAACGGCACCTTCGACACCTCCACCGATCCGTGGTGGACGACCAGCAACGTCACCGCGGGCCTGTCCGACGGCCGGCTCTGCGCCGACGTCCCCGGCGGCACCACCAACCGCTGGGACGCCGCCGTCGGGCAGAACGACATCACCCTCGTGAAGGGGCAGTCGTACCGCTTCTCGTTCAGCGCGACCGGGACCCCCGCCGGGCACGTGGTGCGGGCGATCGTGGGCCTGTCGGTGTCGCCGTACGACACCTACCACGAGGTGACACCGCAGCTCAGCGTCTCCGGCGACAGCTACTCCTACACCTTCACCTCGCCCGTGGACACCACCCAGGCCCAGGTCGGCTTCCAGCTCGGCGGCAGCGCGGACGCCTGGCGCTTCTGCCTGGACGACGTCTCCCTGCTGGGCGGCGTCGCGCCGGAGCCGTACGAGCCCGACACCGGGCCCCGGGTCCGGGTCAACCAGGTCGCCTACCTGCCGGCCGGGCCGAAGAACGCCACCCTGGTCACCGACGCCACGGCGAAGCTGCCCTGGGAGCTGAGGAACTCCGGCGGCACGGTCGTCGCCCGGGGCACGACCGTGCCGCGCGGTGTCGACGGCTCCTCCGGGCAGAACGTCCACTCGATCGACTTCGGCGCCCACCGCACGAAGGGCACCGGCTTCACGCTGGTCGCCGACGGCGAGACCAGCCGCCCCTTCGACATCGACGCGAGCGTCTACGAGCGGCTCCGGCTGGACTCGGCGAAGTACTACTACACCCAGCGCAGCGGCATCGCGATACGCGAGGACCTGCGGCCCGGCTACGGCCGCAAGGCCGGGCACGTGGGCGTGGCACCCAACCAGGGCGACACCGCCGTGCCCTGCCAGCCCGGCGTCTGCGGCTACACGCTCGACGTCAGCGGCGGCTGGTACGACGCCGGCGACCACGGCAAGTACGTCGTCAACGGCGGCATCTCCGTCTGGGAGGTGCTGAGCACCCACGAACGCGCGCTGCACGCCCGCACCGGCGACGCCGGCAAGCTCGGTGACGGCAGCCTCGCCATCCCGGAGAGCGGCAACAAGGTGCCGGACATCCTGGACGAGGCCCGCTGGGAGCTGGAGTTCCTGCTGAAGATGCAGGTGCCCGACGGCAAGCCGCTGGCCGGCATGGCCCACCACAAGATGCACGACGAGCAGTGGACCGGCCTGCCGCTGATGCCCCATGACGACCCGCAGAAGCGCGAGCTGCACCCGCCGTCCACCGCCGCCACGCTGAACCTGGCGGCCACGGCCGCGCAGGCGGCCCGCCTCTACCGGCCCTACGACAAGGCGTTCGCGGACAAGGCGCTGGCGGCCGCCCGCAAGGCCTGGTCGGCGGCGCTCGCCCACCCCGACCGCTACGCCTCGGAGAACGACGGCATCGGCGGCGGCGCCTACCCCGACCGCGACGTCACCGACGACTTCTACTGGGCGGCGGCCGAGCTGTACCTCAGCACCGGCGAGAAGCGGTTCGAGGAGTACGTCCTGAAGTCCCCGGTCCACACGGCCGACATCTTCAGCCCGGTCGGCTTCGACTGGGCCCGCACGGGCGCGGCGGGACGGCTCGACCTCGCCACGGTGCCGAACAAGCTGCCCGGCCGGGACAAGGTCCGCCAGTCCGTCGTCAAGGGCGCCGACCGCTACCTGGCCACCCTGAAGGCACACCCCTACGGCATGCCGTACGCGCCGGACGGCAACGTCTACGACTGGGGCTCCAGCCACCAGGTCCTCAACAACGCCGTCGTCCTCGCCACCGCGTACGACCTCACCGGCGCCGCCAAGTACCGGGACGGCGCACTGGAGAGCATGGACTACATCCTGGGCCGCAACGCGCTGAACATCTCCTACGTCACCGGCTACGGCGAGGTCAGCGCGCAGAACCAGCACAGCCGCTGGTACGCCCGCCAGCTCGACCCGAACCTGCCGAACCCGCCGAAGGGCACCCTCGCCGGCGGACCGAACTCGAGCATCCAGGACCCCTACGCGCAGAGCAAACTCCAGGGGTGCGTCGGGCAGTTCTGCTACATCGACGACATCCAGTCCTGGTCGACCAACGAGCACACGATCAACTGGAACGCCGCCCTGACCCGCATGGCCTCCTTCGTGGCGGACCAGGGATAGGGGCGCTGCGCCCCAGCCGCGTGCCGGGGGAGTCCGCCGACAGGACGCCCCCGGCACCCGCGCGTAGCCTGGTGTCATGCACGCGGTGCGGGTCGACGGCATCGAGGTCGCGTACGACCGGGTGGGCCAGGGCCCGCCCCTCGTGCTCGCGCACGGCGCCACGACGGACGCCCGCCTGTTCCGCCCGCAGCTCGCGGACCTGGCCGACGAGTTCACGGTCGTCGCCTGGGACGAACCGGGCGCCGGCCGCTCCTCCGACGTCCCGCCCTCCTTCGTCCTCGCCGACTACGCCCGCTGCCTGGCGGCGGTCATCGAGGACGTGGGCCTGGGCCCGGCCCATGTGCTCGGCCTGTCCTGGGGCGGGACCGTCGTGCTGGAGCTGTACCGGAACCATCCCGGCCTCGTCCGGACGCTGCTCCTGGTCGACACCTTCGCCGGCTGGAAGGGCTCGCTGTCCGCGGCGGAGGTGCGGTCGCGGGTCGAGGGGGCGGAGCGGATGCTCGCGGTCCCGGCCGAGGAGTTCGCCCCGACCATGCCGGGCCTGTTCGCCGCCGAGCCACCCGCCGAAGCCGTACGGCTGCTGTCCGTGATGTCGGCCGACACCCGCGCCCAGAGCATGCGGACCCAGGCCACCATCATGGCCGGGACCGACCAGCGCGACCTGCTGCCCGCGATCGAGGTGCCGACGCTTTTGCTGTGGGGCGAGCTGGACGCGCGCTCCCCGGTGGAGCCCGTCGCCCACCGGTTCCTCGAAGCGATCCCCGAGGCCACGCTGGTCGTGCTCCCCGGCATCGGGCACCTCAGCAACATGGAGGCCCCGGACGCCTTCAACCGGACCGTCCGGGAGTTCTGCCGCGCCCGGTCCTGACCTGCCCGGCCACGGCCCGGCGCGGCGGCTCGTGCCCGACGGGTTCCCCCGGCCGCTCATGGGCGGTCAGGGTGTGCAGCCGGGCCCGGCTCAGCGGCTCGTGCACCTCGACGTACTCGCCGTGCGGCAGCCGCTTGACCACCCCGGTGGGGCGGCCGTGCGCCACCAGCTCCCGGTCGCGCCGCTGCAGCCCCAGGCAGATTCGGCGGGTGGCGACGAAGACGGCCGCCGGGACGACGAACATCCCGATCCGCACCGCCCACGTCACCGTGTTGATCGACAGATGGAGGCGGGTCGCCACGATGTCGTTGCCGCCGCCCGCCAGCAGCACCAGGTAGAGACTGATCCAGGCCGCCCCGATCGCCGTGCGGACCGGGCGGTTGCGCGGCCGGTCCAGCAGATGGTGCTCGCGCCGGTCACCGGTGAACCGGGCCTCCAGGAACGGGTACACACCGATGAAGACCAGCAGCAGCGGGAACACCACGATCGGGATCAGCACGCCCAGCACCAGCGTGTGCCCCCACAGCGTGATCTCCCAGCCGGGCATGATCCGCACCAGGCCCTCGGCGAAGCCGAGGTACCAGTCCGGCTGGGCGCCCGTCGACACCTGGTCCGCGCGGTAGGGGCCGTACGACCAGACCGGGTTGATCGTCGCCACCGCCGCGATCAGCGCCAGCACCCCGAACACCAGGAAGAAGAAGCCGCCCGCCTTCGCCAGGTACACCGGCATGAACGGCGCGCCCACGACGTTGCGTTCGGTGCGGCCGGGGCCCGCGAACTGGGTGTGCTTGTGGTACACGACCAGCAGCACATGGACCACGATCAGCGCCGCCATGACCCCGGGGATCAGCAGCACGTGCAGCGAGTAGAACCGGGCCACGATGTCGTCGCCGGGGAACTCGCCGCCGAACAGAAACATCGCCAGATACGTCCCCACGATCGGCACCGACAGCAGCGCGCCGTGCACGAACCTGAGGCCCGTGCCCGACAGCAGGTCGTCCGGCAGCGAGTAGCCGAACAGCCCCTCGAACAGGCCGAGGAACAGCAGCAGCCAGCCGAACAGCCAGTTGACCTCGCGCGGCTTGCGGAACGAGCCGGTGAAGAAGTGCCGCATCATGTGCGTCAGCATCCCGGCGACGAAGACCAGCGCCGCCCAGTGGTGCAGCTGCCGGATCAGCAGCCCGCCGCGCACGTCGAAGCTGATGTCCAGCGTGGAGGCGTACGCCTCGGACATGCGCACGCCGTTCAGCGGCGTGTAACTCCCGTCGTACACCACCTCGTTCATCGACGGATGGAAGAACAGCGTCAGATACACGCCCGTGAGCACCAGCACCACGAAGCTGTACAGGCAGATCTCGCCGAGCAGGAAGGACCAGTGGTCCGGGAACACCTTGCGCAGGTACTTGCGGCCGAGCGTGTGGGTGCCGAGCCGGCCGTCGAACCAGTCGGCCAGGCGCTCGCCGCGCCCGGCGCTCACGCCGCGTCCTTGGGCACGCTGGTGAGCTTGTCCGGGTTGGCCACGACGTAGATGCCGCGCACCCGGTCGCCCTCGGGCGTGAGGTCCAGGACCAGGACGGCGAACGGCGCGTCGCCGTCGAACAGCACCGCCGCGTCGTCGCCGTTGACGCGCCGGTAGCGGAACACGGGGTTGCGCGGGCCGCCCCGCCCGGACGTGAGCAGGCGGGCCACCTTGTCCCGGCCGTGCACCGGGCGCAGGATCGCCGGCCTGCGCTTGCCGCCGGCGTCCGTCCACGCCGTGACGTCCGGCGCGAGCACCTCCATCAGCTCGGCGATGTCCCCGCCGAGCGCCGCCCGCACGAACCGCTCGGTCGCCTCCCGCCGCACCCGCGGATGCGCCCGGTACCGCGGCCGCCGCGTGTGCACGTGCTCCCGGGCCCGGTGCGCCAACTGCCGTACGGCGGCGGGGGAGCGGTCGATGATCTCGGCGATCTCGGCGTGCGGGTAGCCGAACACCTCGCCCAGGACGAACACGGCCCGTTCCAGCGGGGTCAGCGACTCCAGGACCACCAGCATCGCCAGCGACACCGATTCGCTCCGCAGGGCCGGGCCGTCGGCGGTGTCCTGGTCCGCCTCGGCGACCAGGGGCTCGGGCAGCCACGCGCCCACGTACGTCTCCCGCCGGCGGTTGATCACGGCACGGCGGCGCAGCGCGTGGTTGACCGCCACCCGGACGAGATAGGCGCGGGGGTTGTCCACGCCGGCCAGCGGAGCGCCCCCGCCGCGGGCCGTCCAGGACAGCCATGTCTCCTGGAGGACGTCCTCGGTGTCGGCGACACTGCCGAGCATGTTGTAGACGACGCCGAACAGCAGCTCGCGATGGTCGACGAACACCCCGGTCGCCTCGTCGAACGGGGCGTCGGTGCCGGGTACGGGGATCTCGGTCATGCGGGGTCCTCCCTGAGACGCGCTCACTCCTGCGAGCCGCCGAGGGACCCGGAATGTGACATCGCGCCGTGCGATGTGACCCACATCTCAGCGGCGGGCCCGTCCGCCCGCCTCTCCGGTACCGTCCGATTGCTGCTGTGACCTGGGGGTATTTACGAGTCAGTACCCGAGCGGTACCGTGAAGACATGCCAGCTCTCAACGTCGAGTTCAGCGACCGCGAACTTGAGGACCTGCGGCAGATCGCCAAGGAGCGCGGTACGTCCATGAAGGCACTCGTACGGGAGGCCGCCGCGGCCGACATAGCCCGCCACCGGGCGCTCCAGGAGGGCGCGGAGGCCTTCCGCCGGTTCTTCGCGACCCACGCCGACGAGTTCGCCGCCGCCTTCCCTGACGACGAACCGCCCACCAAGGGCGAGGGGCGGGCCGCCTGACCGATGGCACCCGTCCTCCATATCGACGTGCCCTGGCTGCTCCAGCGCCACGAAGAGGTCCTGCCGGACCAGCCCACGATCAACGACTTCTCCGCGCTGGTGGCCGCCGTCGCCCGGCACCGCGTCGACCCGCCGCGCCTCGGGGTGAACTCCGACCCCGCCTGGCGGGCCGCCGCGCTGCTGCACACCCTCGCCGTGCTCCGGCCGCTGCCCTCGGCCAACGCCCGCTTCGCCTGTGCGACCGCCGTGGCGTACATGTTCGTCAGCGGCGCCGGCATCGACCCGCCCTACGGCGCCCTCGTCGACCTCGCCCGCGACCTGATGTCCGGCACGACCGACGTCTACGGCGCGGCGGACCGGCTGCGCTCCTGGCAGATCTGAATCGTGCCCGATTCACACCGGCCGCAGGGAAATGTCGAAAACCGGTACGAGGCGCGTACGCCCGTTCCCGTTTCTGACTTCGTGTCAAAGGCGCGGATGTCGCCCATGCGCCTTGTTGGCCGTGTGGGGGTTGTGCAAGAGTGAAACACGCGTGCGGGGGGAATGGCCGAGTGTCGCACGTGATTTGTTGACCGGGTCCGATTCGCCGCCGGCGAATTCGTCCCTCCCGCGCCGCGCCAAAAAAGGTACGCACCAACCGGGCTCCTTTTTCGGCGGCAGGACTTCTGTGTGTCACATGCGTGGGAAGGAACCATCTCAGTGCCCACCCCCCACCCCCCTCGTCCTCCGTATCCCCCGCCCGGCGGGGATCCGGGGGAATCCGACGAAAGCCTCGCCGCGCCGCTGAGAGGCAGCCCGGAGGGCGAGGTCGCCGCCCATTCCGTCGCGCTGCTGATGGCGCGGCACTGGCAGCCGGTGTACGACTACGCGGTCATCTGTCTCGCCTCGTCGGCGCAGGTCGCCGCGATGGTCACCGGGACCGCCTTCCATCGCACCCTCAACCGGCTCGCCTTCGGCGAGTCGGCCGTCGCGCTGCGCCCGGCCCTTCTGGTGACCGTGCGCGACACGATCCGGGAGTGGTCCGGCGACGACCGAATATCGGCCGTCCTGCCCGCCCTGCAGAAACCGGCCGGAGGGCGCGGGCTGCGCGCGGCGACCTCCATGACGCCCGAAAACCGCGTCCTCGCGGAGCGGGCATTCCAGGCACTTCCCGCCGCCGCGCGCTGTCTGCTGTGGCACGTCGAGGTCGAGGCCGATCCTTTAAGCGTCCCGGCCGGCCTGCTCGGCATGGATACCGACCTCGCGTCGGCCGCGCTCGAACAGGCGCGTGACACATTCCGCAAAGGTTGTGTACATGCCCATCGCGAACTCGCGCCGACCCAGGATTGCCGGTTCTACAACCGCCTGCTCGACGTCCCGATCCGCCGGGGCGGCACCCTGCTGCCGGACGTCCAGGAGCATCTCGCGGAGTGCCGCTACTGCCGGAACGCGGCCGACCAACTGAGCCATTTCGAGGGGCCGCTGGGCCCGCTGATCGCCGAAGCGGTGCTCGGCTGGGGCGCCCGCCGGTACCTCGACTCACGTCCGGGCCGGTCCTCGCACGGCAGCCGGGGCGGTCGCGCCGGCCGGCGCGGTGGCGGGCGGCGCGGCGACGGAACGCGGGCGGACCGGCGGCACCGCCTGCTGTCCAGGATCCCCCTGCCCGCGCGCCGGGTCCCGGACGCGCTGCGGTCCTCCCGGGCGCTGCTCTCGGGCGTCGGCGCGGTGTCGGCCGGGGTGCTGGCGACCGTGCTCATCATCAGCGCCTCGTCGTACGACGGCGGCCAGGCCGACCCGGCCGGCTCCAATAGTGCCGCCGGCTCCGACGGCACCGCGTCCGTGACGCCGCCCGGCACCGCCGGGCTGCCCACGGCACCGGGCGTGACGCGGCTGCGCAACGCCGGTGCCGACCTGTGCCTGGACATCCGGGACCTGCCGAAGGAGGGCGCGGGGACGAAGCTGGCGGAGTGCTCGACGGTGTGGACCCAGCAGTGGACGTACGAGGACGACGGTCTGCTGCGCAGCGTCGCCGATCCCGGGCTGTGCCTGGACTCCCACAAGGACGCCGGCGTCGTCGTCCTCGGCAGCTGCGCCGACGAGGACGCCGAGCGGGGCGACGACGTGCGCTACGACCTCACCGTGCAGGGCGAGTTGCTGCCCCGCTGGGACGAGCGGCTCGCCGTCGCCGCCACGAACGACGACCCGGACGCCGACCTCGTCGTCAAGGTCCGCGACCGCTCCGACGACCAGCGCTGGCAGCCGGAGCCGATGCCGACGACGGCGGGTTCCCTGTCCATCGAGGAGCAGGACGCCCCGACGGCACGGCAGGTGACCCTGCCCCACGGCCGGACGGCGTGACCACGGGCCCCTGAGGCCCCGGGTGGGCTGCGCCGCGCGGCCCACCCGTCAGTCCGGGTCCTCGGCGAGGTCGGCCGGGCCGATCGTGCTCGGGGTGGCATGGCCCGAGAGGGCGAGGGTGAGGTCGAGTTCGGCCAGCAGGCACCGGATGACGTGCTCGACGCCCGACTGGCCGTCGAGGCCGAGGCCGTAGACGTACGGGCGGCCGACGAGGACGGCCCGGGCGCCCAGGGCGAGGGCCTTGGCGATGTCGTCACCGGTGCGGATGCCGCTGTCGAAGAGCACGGTGAGCCGGTCGCCGACGGCCTCCGCCACACGCGGAAGCGCGTCGGCCGCCGCGACCGAGCCGGCGACCTGGCGGCCGCCGTGGTTGGAGACGACCACGCCGTCCATGCCGGCCTCCGCGGCCAGCCGGGCGTCGTCCGGGTGCAGGACGCCCTTGAGGACGATCGGGCCGTCCCAGTTCTCCCGCAGGAACGCCAGGTCCGGCCAGGTCTTGGCCGGGTCGGAGAACATACCGACGAAGTGCGTCACGGCCGCGTCCGGGTCCTCGTGCACCGGCTTGGCCAAACCCGCCTGGAAGGCCGGGTCGGAGAAGTAGTTGGCCGTGCCGACGCCGTGCAGGAAGGGCAGATAGGCCTGGTCGAGATCGCGCGGGCGCCAGGAGAGCAGCGGCGTGTCCAGCGTGACGACGAGCACGCCGAAGCCGGCGGCCTTCGCCCGGGCCAGGAAACTGCGGGCCACCTCCGGGTCCTTGGGCCAGTACAGCTGGAACCACCGCTCGGCGTCGCCCATCGCCTCGGCCACCTGCTCCATGGGCGTGCTGGACGCGGAGGACAGGATGTACGGCACGCCGTGCGCGGCGGCGGCCCGGGCGGCGGCGGACTCGGCCTCCGGGTGCATGATCGACAGGACCCCCACCGGGGCCAGCGCCAGCGGGGCGGGCAGGGGACGGCCCAGCACCTCGACCGACAGGTCCCGCTCGTGGACGTCCCGCAGCATGCGCGGCATGATCCGGCGGCGTTCCAGGGCCGCCCGGTTGGCGCGGGCCGTGCTGCCGTTGCCCGCGCTGCCCGCCACATAGCCGACCGGGCCGGGCCCGAGCCGCCGCTCGGTCAGCTCCTCCAGCCGGGTCAGATCGGTGGGCAGCCGCGGTACGGCACCCGTCATCCCGTTCAGATAGATCTCGTACTGGAAGTCCGCCCAGTGCCTGCCCACGTACGCCCCGCCTCTCGTCGTCTCCTCGTCGAGACCGTGCCGTGGCGCCGACGATACCGAGCGGTAGGCGCGACGGCGGTCCAGGGGCGGGCCGCCTCAGGCCGGCAGCTTCGCCGAGGGGTCCGGCACCGCCCCCTCGGCGCCGGGCCCGGTGATCGGCGGCACCGGCACGTCGACGGTCCGGGCCAGCCGCGCGCCCTCGGGCCCGTACGCCGCCCGGGGTTCGGGGAACAGCCGCAGCAGCGACAGGAACAGCGCCGCCGCCACCCCCAGCGACAGCGGCAGGCTGATGTCGACACCGCCGGCGAGGTCGCCGAGGGGGCCGACGAACTGCCCGGGGATGTTGGTGCAGAGCACGCCGAGCAGCGCCGACACCCACCAGGCGGTCAGGCCCCGCCAGTTCCAGCCGTGCGCGAACCAGTAACGGCCGCCGCGCTGACGGCGGTTGAAGACCTGGAGCGCCTCCGGGTCGTACCAGCCGCGCCGCGTCCAGTAGCCCAGCATCATCACGACCATCCAGGGTGTCGTGCACGTGATGATCACGGTCGCGAAGGTCGAGATGGACCGCACGAGGTCCAGCCCGAACCGGCCGGCGAAGACGAACGCGATCGACAACGCCCCGACCAGCAGGGTCGCCTGGACCCGGGACAGCCTCGGGAACACCGAGGAGAAGTCGAGCCCGGTCCCGTACAGCGCCGTCGTGCCCGTCGCCATACCGCCGATCAGCGCGAGCAGGCACACCGGCAGGAAGAACCAGCCCGGGGAGATCGCGAGCAGCCCGCCCACGAAGTCGGGGGCCGCCGGATCGACGTACTCCGGCGCCTGGTGCGCGATGATGCTCGCCGTCGTCAGGCCGAACAGGAACGGCAGCAGCGTCGCGAGCTGCGACAGGAACGCGGCCCCGACCACCTTCCGGCGCGGGGTGCTCGCGGGGATGTAGCGCGACCAGTCGCCCAGGAACGCCCCGAACGACACGGGGTTGGACAGCACGATCAGCGCCGCCGCGATGAACGACGGCCAGAACAGGGCCGACGTCGCCGCGTCCGCCGCGTCGGTGAAGACGCCCGCGTACGAGGGATCGAAGTCGTCCGCGAACGCCACGGCGCCGAGCAGGAACAGCGCGCTCGCCGAGGTCACCGCGATCTTGTTGACGAACAGCATGAACCGGAAGCCGTACACGCACACCGCGAGGACCAGCACCGCGAACAGCGCGTACGCCACGGCGTACGACAGGTCGCCGCGGCCGAGCCCGAAGAGCCGGTGGGCGCCGCCGACCAGCGCGTCGCCGGAGCTCCACACCGACAGGGAGAAGAACGCGACGGCCGTCAGCAGGGACAGGAACGAGCCGACCACGCGGCCGTGCACGCCCAGGTGCGCGGACGACGACACGGCGTTGTTGGTGCCGTTGACCGGGCCGAACACCGCCATCGGGCACAGGATCAGCGCGCCCGCCAGCACTCCGAGGAGGATGGCCGCGAGGCCCTGCCGGAAGGACAGGCCGAACAGGATGGGGAAGGCGCCGAGGACGCAGGTGGAGAAGGTGTTGGCACCACCGAAGGCCAGCCGGAACAGATCGAACGGCGTCGCGGTGCGCTCGGCGTCGGGGATGCGGTCGACGCCGTGGGTCTCGACCTCCGTCAGGGACGGGGCGGACGCGGCGGGGGAGGGGCGGTCGGCCGACGAAGGCAAGGGGGCTCCAGCGGGGACGGGGCGGTGGAGCGCGGGGTGACGCGGCGGAGGGGCGGACGGCCGCCCGCCGGCGCCGGGGTGTGCGGCGGCGTGCGGAAGCCGTCCTCTGGGGGTGTGCCGACCGTAAGGCGGCCCGGGCGAGCCCCGCCAGAGGACGGTTCATCCCTTCTCGGTGCTGTCGGTGGACGAATCCTCCACTTCGGTCATGACTCGTCGTCCGTGTGCGGCGTTTGATCCGGCCCGGCGTCCGGCCCCTGCGCCCGTACCCGCTGCACGTGCTCCAGGGAGTCGCGCAACTCCGCGAGCCAGTCGTCGGCGTGACGCTGGACCAGACGCACGCACCAGGCCAGCGCGTCGCTGCGGCTGCGGGCGACGCCGCCGGCGATCAGGGTGTCGAGGACCTGGCGCTCCGGCTGGCGCAGCCGCGTCATGACGGGCGCGGCCACGTGTGTGAAGAGGGCGCGCCGCCCGCCGCACTCCACGCCCCAGGACACCTTCCGGCGGAACCGGTGCTCGGCCTCCCGGGCCACGGCCATCCGGTCCTCGCGGGTGCGCTCCCGGAACTCCTGCACCCGGCTCTCCAGGGCCGCCTCCCGCTCGGCGGCCGGGGCGTCCTCGGCCAGCCGCGGTTCGGGAATGCGGCCGATCACGGTGATCTCCTCGCGGTCGACCGTGATCTCGGTCAGTTCCTCGAAGAGGTCGTCGGGAAGGCGGCCGGCGAACCAGCCGCGCAGTTTCTCTCGCTGCTCGTTCGTAATCATGTAATGACGATTACTCGGCCGGAACATGAACGCAAGCGGTTGCAAAGTGGTCGGCTGAGAGCGGAATCGGAATGTTTCAGGCCTATTAACGAGCATGGGGAAATCGGCCATCTGGCCGCTTCATGCCGCCGGAGCCCGTGCGGTTACGGGCTTCACGCGCGCCCGTTCCGTAACTTCACGCCACTGATTCAATACGCAATGTTACTGAAACCCGTGGGGTCGATGTGTGTTTCGGCGGCGGACTCGGCAGACTCGCGCTCGCCGTCCCGGGCGCCGACCGAGCACGGGCCGGCACACTCTGTAATCGAGCGGAAGGATGCACACAATGCGGAACACCGCGCGCTGGGCCATGACCCTCGGCCTGACGGCCACAGCCGTCTGCGGACCCCTCTCCGGGGCCGCGCTCGCCACCCCGGGTCCGGCCCCCACCGCGCTCTACGCCCCGTCGGCCCTCGTCCTCACGGTGGGCCACGGTGAGAGCGCGCTCGCCGCGCCTCCGGAACGCGCGGTCACCCTGACCTGTGCCCCCAGGCCCGCGGGCACCCACCCGGCCGCCGGCCCGGCCTGCGCCGAACTGCGCGGCGTCGGCGGCGACTTCGACGCCCTGACCGCCACGGAGGGCGTGATGTGCACCAAGCAGTACGACCCCGTGGTCGTCACCGTCGACGGCGTCTGGCAGGGGCAGCGGGTCTCCTACGAGCGCGTCTTCTCCAACGAGTGCATGAAGAACGCCCACGGCACGGGCGTCTTCTCCTTCTAGGGACCCTTTCAGGGGCAGCCCTCCCGAGGACCGGGATCGCGCTGTTCCCGTGAAGCACGGCGGCTCGTTGCTGGGGAGCCGGGCCGCTGTCACGGGAAGCCGCGGTCTCGCGCAAGGGGGCCGGCGGGCGGAGTGGGGCCGCCCGCCGGCCCCTGGGCTTTTCGGGCTTCAGGGTCAGCAGAAGGGCCCTGGCGCTCAGGCCCGGTCCGTGCTCAGGTCCGGTCGGCGCTCAGGCCCGGTCGCGGTGGCTCGTGTCGCACCACGGATAGCGGCGGCTGCGGCGGCAGGTGCACAGGGCCACGCGGAAGCGGTCCGAGGTGACGACGGAACCGTCCTCCAGCTCCACCTCCACCGGACCCTCCACCAGCAGCGGGCCCTTGCGCTGCACCGCGATGCGGCGCCGCGCCCCGGACCGGTCAGACGGGGAGTTCGGCACGGACGACCACCAGCTCTTCCTTGTCCTCGGCGGCGGGCAGCAGCCCCCGCTCCCGCAGCCAGCGTTCCCGGCCGCGCAGTACCGGCCCGAACGGGATCCGGCGCCGGCGGGTCACCGCGGCCTTCAGGCCGGCGGCACGCAGCTGCCCCACGGTCAGGTCCGGGCCGCTCAGCGCGGACTGCACCAGCAGCAGCACACCGCCCGGACGCAGCAGGCCGGGCGCCTCCCGGCAGATCCGGTCGACGACCAGCCGTCCGTCGCCGCCCGCGTCCCAGGCCCGGGCGGCACCACGCGGCTCACGGTGGTCGTCCGGCGCCGGCACGTACGGCGGATTGGCCAGGATGAGGTCGTACGACTCCCCGCGGACGGGCTCGAACAGGTTCCCCTGCCGGATGCGGACCGGAAGCCCGGCCAGCCGGGCGTTCAGCCGCGCCGCCCATACGGCGCCCCGGGACACGTCCACGGCGGTCACCCTGAGGCCGCGGCGCGCCGCCTCCAGGGCCAGGGCGCCGGTGCCGGTGCCCACGTCGAGGGCCTCGGCGCCCGGGGGCAGCGGCTCGTCGGACAGGGCGCCGACCAGCAGCTCGGTGTCTTCCTGCGGGGCGTACACGCCCGGGAGTACCAGTGGATTCACGGACCTCGGGTACCCCGCCATTCAGGAGGTATGGGTCGTTTCACGGTCAAGCGGTGCAGACAGTGACGAACGGGATGCACGCCAGTCGGCGAGCAGCCGGGCGCCGAAGCGCTCCTCGACGAACTCGGTGGCGTCGATGCCGAAGGTGACGTCCGGGGCGAGATACGGCTCCTGCTCCAGCAGCCCGCCGATGACGTCGTGGCGCACGACCTGCTCGTGGACCGCGTCGGCCTCGACATGCTCGTCGTAGAAGTGCTCGGCCGCGGGGCCGGCGCCGGTACGGCGCATCGCCTCGGCGAGCCGCCGCGATCCCGGTGACGAGGTGATCTCGACCGTCGCGAAGTGGCCGACCAGGGCGCCCCTGAGGGCCCGGTGCAGGCCGAACAGGGACATGAGGTTCACCGTGACCAGGGCCTCGGCGGACGCCGCGTCGAGGTAGCGGCCGTAGGTGGTGTCCAGGCCCAGGTCCGCCATCAGGTCGGCGAACAGCCGGGCGTGCACGCGCTCGGCGCGCCCGCCGCCCCACTCGTCGAACTCCACCGCCGCCATCGCCGCCTTGGCCCGGCCCCACAGCCGCGGCAGCACCCAGGCGTGCGGGTCGGCCTCCTTGAGGTGGTACAGGGAGCGCTGCGCCGCGTACTCGCGCAGGTGCCACAGCTCGCCCTCGTCGCGCAGGAAGTGGCTGACGCCCGTGCCGTCGACGGGCTCGACCAGCAGGTCCGCCAGCGCCTCGTCCAGGCTGTCGTGGACCCGGGCGTCGGTGCGCAGGGCCGACAGGAAGCGCTGCTCCAGGGCCGCGCGGACGCGCAGCAGGCCGGGGTCCCACTCGCGGTCCGGGGAGACGCCCGCGAAGCCGCGGTAGTGCAGCTCGTAGCAGAGGTACAGGGCGAGCTGGAGGTCCTCGCCGTACACCTCGGCCCGGACGATCTCCTCGAGGCGGGGCAGTCCGCCCGCGCCCCGCAGGTACGTCGCGACGCCCCTGCTCAGCGGGCCGCGCGGGCGGGGAAGTCGTGGTTCTTCGCGGTCGTGCTCCATGCCCGCCGGGTACCCGCCCGGCGCCTGGTCACCCGCCCGCGCGGTACCGGTGCCCCGTTCCGGCGTGGCGCGGGCCCGGCTCGGTCTCCTGGAGCTCCCTTCAGTCCCCTTCTCAGTCCCCTTCGGACTTCTCCTGGGCGCGCGTGTTGGGGGTGATGGCCTCCCCGGCCTCGCCCAGGTGGCGTCGCTGCTCGGGGGAGCCCTCGGTGCGCTTCTCGGCGTCCTCGATCTCGCGCAGGACCTCCTCGAGCGCCGTCTCGGGCGGCTTGCCGGAGCGGTCGCGGTCCTGGTCCCGGTCGTGGTCCTTGTGGTGGGACACGGGGGTCTCCTTCCTGCGTTCGGTACGTCCGTGCACGCCTGCCGGTGCTCAGCTGGAGGCGGTCGCGATGCGCAGCGGCACGGGATCCGGCAGGTCGGCCTCCGCGTTGCGGCGGATCACCTCCGCCCACCAGGACGGGCCGTCCTCGATATGGCGCAGCAGCACTCCCTCGCGGATCGCCCAGGGGCAGACCGTGAGGGACCTGATGCCGGTCAGCTTCATCGCGGTGTGCCCGACCACCGCGCCGGCCAGGCTCTGCGCGGCCCGCGGCGCGGAGATGCCGGGCAGCCGCGCCCGCTCGGCGGCGGGCAGGGCGGCCAGCTGCACGATCGCCTCCCGCAGGTCCGCGCGGTGCATCTGCCGGTCCACGAACGGGCCGTGGCGCCCGGGTGCGGCACCGCACAGCCGACCCAGCTGCTGGAAGGTGCGGGAGGTGGCGACCGCGGTGCGCGGGCCCTCCCAGCGGATCCGGGCGGCGACGTCCCGCAGCTGATGGCGCACCCTGCGGCGCAGCGCCCGCACCCGCTCCGGCGACGGCGGGTCCTCGCCCTCGAAGAACTCGTGGGTGAGCCGCCCCGCGCCGAGCGGCAGCGACGCCACGAAGTCCGGCAGCCGGCCGCGCCCGAAGGCGACATCGAGCGAGCCGCCGCCGATGTCGAGCAGGGCGAGCGGCCCCGCCCGCCAGCCCATCCAGCGCCGGGCCCCGAGAAACGTCAGTTCGGCCTCGACCTCACCCGGCAGGGTGCACAGGTCGACGCCCGTACGGGCCCGGACGGCGTGCAGCACCTCGTGCCGGTTCGGCGCGTTGCGCACCACGGCGGTCGCGAAGGCGAGCGGGCCTGCGGCGCCCCACCGGGTGGCGGTCCGGCTCCCCTCGGTGACCGCGTCGACGAGCTGTTCGACGGCCTGCTCCGGGATGGGTCCCCCCGGTGTGACCTGCTCGGCCAGCCGCAGCCGCCACTTGGCGGTGTGCACGGGCAGCGGTACCCCGTCCCCCGCGTCCGCGACCACCAGTCTGACCGCGTTCGATCCCACATCCACGACGCTGATTCGCATGCGCGGTGGGTACCCATTTCTGCGGCAGACCAACGGGTCGGTCCGCCGGGTGGGGCGAAGACGCGCCAACGCGGGGGCGCCGGGGCCGCCGCGTCCCTGCGCACGGCGGCCCCGGCACGTCACGTCACGCCATCTGGCGCCGCACCAGCTCGTGCAGCCGGCCGCCGGTGTCGGCGAGCAGCTGGGCGGGCGGGCCCTGCTGGATGACCTTGCCGTCCTCCATCACCACGACCCGGTCGGCGTCCAGCACGGTCGACAGGCGGTGCGCGATGACGATCCGGGTGGCGTTGAGGGCCTTGGTGCTCTCGATGACCGTGCGCTGCGTCTCGTTGTCGAGGGCGCTGGTCGCCTCGTCGAAGAAGAGGATCCGCGGGCGGCGGATCAGCGCCTGGGCGATCATCAGCCGCTGGCGCTGGCCGCCGGAGACGGCCCCGCTGCCCGAAACGATCGTGTGCAGGCCCATCGGCATGCGCTTGATGTCCTCGGCGAGCCCGGCCATCTCGGCAGCCGCCATCGCCTCCTCCGGGGTGTACGGCTCGGTGCCGCAGATGACGTCCAGGATGGAGCCGGTGAACGGCTGCGCGTGCTGGAGCACCACCCCGCACTGGCGGCGCACCGCCGACTGGTCGAGGGCCGCCAGGTCCTGACCGTCGTAGAGGACGCTGCCCGACACCGGGCGGTCGAAGCCGATCAGCAGGCGCAGCAGCGTCGACTTGCCGCAGCCGCTCGGGCCGACGATCGCGACGAACTCGCCCGGCCGTACCTCGAACGACACGTCGTCCAGGACGAGCGGACCGTCGTCCGAGTACCGGAACGACACCCGACGGGCCTCGATCGCCCCGGTCAGCGGACCCGGCCGGGTGCTCGCCGTGCGCACCTCGGGGGTGGCGTCCAGCACCGGCTTGATCTCCTCGAACAGCGGCAGCGCGGCCACCGCCGACACGAACGCGCCCGTCAGCTGGGTGACGGAGGTCAGCACCATCGTCACCGAGGTGTTGAAGGTGAGGAACGCGGCCGCCGACATCGAACCCCGGGCCGGACCCGCCAGCAGCATGAACATCAGCAGGGTGCACAGCGGCAGGTACACCGCGCCCAGCACCGCCGTGAGGTTCTTGATGCGGCCGACCTTCTGCTGGAGCTCCCGGCTGCGCGCGAACTCCGACGCCCACGCGGCGTACGCGTAGTTCTCCGCGGCGGCCACCCGCAGCTTGGGCAGGCCCCGCAGGGTCTGGAACGCCTGGTTGTTCAGCTTGTTGGAGAGCACCACCAGCCGCCGCTGCCAGCGCACCTGCCACAGCCCGAGCCCCAGGAACACGGCCGCGATGACGACGAGCATGCCGATCGCGGCCATCGCCATCGGCACGCTGAACCACAGCAGCAGCCCCAGGTTCATCGCCCCGACCGTCACCGACTGGGCGACCGTCGGCCCGACCCCCGCCAGCAGCCGGCGGATCGAGCTGATGCCCATGGCCGCGCTGGCCAGTTCACCGGTGGAGCGCTCGGTGAAGAACTTCGTCGGCAGCCGCAGCAGCCGGTCCCACACGGCCGGCTGGAGCGTGGCCTCGATACGGCCCTCCAGCCGCAGGATGGTCAGGTTCTGCAGCAGCATGAAGGCCGCCGACACCACGCTGCTCAGCATCACCGCCAGACACACCTGCACGATCAGGTCCGTCTGCGCCTTCGGCACGAACTCGCCGAGCACCTTGCCGGTGGCGATGGGCACCAGCGCGCCGATCGCCACCGTGACCAGGCCGCTGAGCAGCAGCGCCGTGAGGTCGCCGCGCATGCCCCGCACGCAGAACCGCAGCAGCCGCAGCGGGCTGAGCCCCCGCTCGGGCAGCGGCCGGTAGAACATCACCGCACGCGGCTCGAACTCGTCCGCGTTGGCCTTCTCGACCGGCGTCTCACGCCCGGTCGACGGATGGACGGCGACGTATCCGCCGCGCCGCCACAGCAGCGCCACCGGCGCGCCCGACAGGGCCCGCCGGCCGACCAGCGGCCCGACGTCGTCCCGCCACCAGCGGCCGTCCAGGCGTACCGCCCGGGTGCGGACCCGGGAGGCCAGCGCGACCTGCTCGACCGGGTCGAGGCGGTCGCCGCCGGTGCCCTTCTGGGTGGGCTCGGAGAGGCTGATCCCGGCCGCCCGGGCGACCAGCTTGCACGCCGCGTAGGTCGCGTCGGCGTCGGCCGCGGTGGTCCGCTTCGACGACCGCTTGCCGATCGAGGCGAGCAGCGTCTGGTCGGCCTGGGCGCGCACCGCCTCACCGGCCTTGATGCCCTCGGCCGTGCGCGTCTCGTGGGTGCGCTCCAGCTGCTCGATCCAGCGGTCCAGCGTGGTCAGCAGCCGGTACTGCTGGTCGACCAGGGACTGCCACTGCGCCGGATCCATCAGCAGGTCGGCCGCCGCCTCCGCGCCGTACAGCGAGCCGTACTGCACGCTGCCCGGCGGCACCTGCATCCAGAACACGTCGTCGTCCGTGGGCGCGGCGGCCCGCTCGGTGGCCATCGGCGCCTGGAAGAGGATGGACAGGCTGCGGCCGACCCCGAGGGCGAGCGCGTACTCCAGCGGGCTCGTCGTCGGCGGCACGTACTGCGGGTTGCCGTACTCGTCGTACGACCACGTCGCGGTGCCGGCGGGCTGGTACAGCTCGCGCAGGCCGATGCGGCGCACCACGCAGTCCCGCAGCGGGCGGGCCACCAGGGTGTGCTGCGGTCCCGCCACCGGGCCGAGAACCAGCGAGCCCGCCTCCAGCCGGCCCAGGTGGTGCCAGTGGCCCTGCTGGCCGGCGTCGACCGCGAACAGGTCGATGGCGCCGGACGCCACCAGCCACAGCACCTGCGGGCCTTCGAGGTCCAGGCGGTTGAACCCGGCGCAGTCGATGCGCGAGCCCAGCTGCCCGAAGGCGCCCAGCACGAGGTCGCCGCCGTGTCCTTCGTGAACGGCCGTCATCTCACCGCTCCCTGACCAGTGCCGCGTAGGCGCCGCCACGCGCCACCAGGTCCTCGTGCCGTCCCCGCTCCACGACCGTGCCGTGCTGGAGGACGACGATCTCGTCGCTGTCGCGCACCGTGCTGAGCCGGTGCGCGATCACCACGCAGGCGCAGCCGCGCCGGCGCAGGTTGTCCATCACGACCAGCTCGGTCTCCGCGTCCAGCGCGCTCGTGACCTCGTCGAGCACCAGGATGCTCGGCCGGCGCACCAGCGCCCGCGCGATCTCCAGACGCTGGCGCTGCCCGCCGGAGAAGTTGCGGCCGTCCTGCTCGACCTTGCTCCGGATACCGCCGGGGCGGCGCATGATCACGTCGTACAGGGCGGCGTCCCGCAGCGCCTCCTCCACCGCGTCGTCCGGGATCGACGGGTCCCACAGCGCCACGTTGTCGCGGACCGTGCCCTCGAAGAGGAACACGTCCTGGTCGACGAAGGAGACGGAGGCGGCCAGCGCCCCGCGCGGGATGTCCTCGATGCGCTGCCCGTCGATGCGGATCACGCCCTCCCAGGGCGCGTACAGGCCGGAGATCATCCGGGACACCGTGGACTTGCCGCTGCCCGAGCCGCCGACCAGCGCCACCTGCTGCCCGGGGCCGACGGTCAGGTCGAAGCCCGTGAGCAGCGGCTTGTCGAGCGGGCTGTAGCCGAAGGTGATGTTCTCCAGCTCGACATGGCCCTGGAGGCGGCGCGTCGACTCACCGCCGCCGGGGCGGCCGTAGAGCGGGTCGGCCTTGAAGTTCTCCACGTCCTTCAGCCGGGCGACGTCGGCGGCGAAGTCCTGGATGCGGCCCGCGACGCCGTTCAGCCGGGTCAGCGGGGCGGTGAACCGGGTGACCAGGGCCTGGAAGGCGACCAGCAGGCCGACCGAGATGTGGCCCTCGACCGCCCGCATGCCGCCGATCCAGAGGATCAGCGCGCTGTTGAGCGTGGCGAGCGTCGGCGCGACCACGCCCAGCCAGGCGCTCGGCACCCCGAGCCGCTGCTGCTCCTCCAGGGTGGTGGCGTGCTGTCCCGCCCACTTGCGGAAGTAGCCGTCCTCACCGCCGGTCGCCTTCATCGTCTCGATCAGCTGCAGGCCGGTGTAGGCGGTGTTGGTGAGCCGGGCCGTGTCGGCGCGCAGCTTCGCCGTGCGCGTGGCCCGCAGCCGGATGACGACCCGCATGGCGACGATGTTCAGCAGGGCCACGCCGATGCCGACGAACGTCAGCTGCGGGTCGTAGGTGTACAGCAGCACCGCGTACAGGACGACGACCACCGCGTCCACGCCCGCCGCCGCGAGGTCGCGGGAGAGGGTCTCGGCGACCGCGTCGTTGGACTGGAGCCGCTGCACCAGGTCGGCCGGGCTGCGCTGGGAGAAGAACGTCACCGGCAGCCGCAGCAGATGCCGCAGGAAGCGGGCGCTGGACAGGGTGGAGGAGATGATGCGGCCGTGCAGCAGGTTGGCCTGCTGGAGCCAGGTCAGCACGACCGTGAGCAGCACGCAGGCCGCCATCGACGCGAACAGCACGCCGAGCAGCGAGGTCTGGTTGCCGATCAGGAACTCGTCGATGTAGGTGCGGCTGAGCGCGGGCACGGCGGCGCCGACCGCCACCAGCAGCAGGCTCGCCAGGACGGCCGCGGGCATCGTGCCCGCCGTGCCGCGCAGCCGGGCGGGCATCGCGCCCAGGACGCCCGGCTTGCGCCCGCCCCGGCTGAAGTCCTCGCCGGGCTCCATCACCAGCACGACACCGGTGAAGCTGCCGTCGAAGTCCTCCATGGGGACGAAACGGCGGCCCTTGCCGGGGTCGTTGATGTAGACGCCGCGGCGCCCGAAGCGGCGGCCCATGCCGTCGTAGACGACGTAGTGGTTGAACTCCCAGAACAGGATGGCCGGCGACTTCACCTCGGCGAGGGCGGCCAGGTCCATCTGCATGCCCTTGGCCGTCAGGCCGTAGCTGCGGGCCGCCTTGAGGAGGTTGCTGGCGCGCGAGCCGTCCCGCGAGACACCGCAGGCGATGCGCAGCTCCTCCAGCGGGACGTGCTTGCCGTAGTGGCCGAGCACCATCGCCAGGGAGGCGGCGCCGCACTCCACGGCCTCCATCTGGAGCACGGTGGGCGTGCGGACGGTCTTCGCCCCGCTCTTGGGCACCTTGCGCTTGGGCGGGGCGGCGCGGCGCCTGCCCCGGGTCTCCTGAGCGGTCGCGCTCATGGCAGCAGCCAGTCGACGGGACGCTGGTCGGCCAGCCGGATGGAACCGGTGGCCAGCGTCATGGAGGTCAGCTTGAACGGCGGCCCGTCGGCGGACGACCACTTGTAACCGCTCTTCGTGGCGGACGACTTGTCCAGCCGGACCGTGACGGCCACCGGCCTGCCCTTCTTCGTGAACTGCTCGCCCAACTGGCTGTCCCCGAGGAACGCGGCGATCTGCTGCGGGGACTGGGCCGAGCGGTCCACCGACTTCACATGGCCGCGCAGCACGCCGTACTCCTGGGTCGGCACCGACTGCACGGTCAGGTCCACGGCGGCGTCGTCGGGGATCGAGGCGGCGTTCTCGGCGGGCACGTACACGGTCGCGTAGAGGGGGTCCTTGGCGCGGGCGACCTTCTCGACGGCGGCGACGTTCGCGCCGGTCTGGATGATCTGCCCGACGGTCGCGGCGAGTGCGGAGACGCGGCCCGCGTCGAGCGAGCGGACGACGGTCTCGCCCTTGGCCGTACGGACCTTGAGCACGGGGGAGTCGGCGGCCACCTGCCGGCCCTGCTTCGCGAGCACCGCGGTGACCTGGCCCGCGACGGGGCTCTGGAGGACGTAACTGCCCTGCCCGTGCGTGAGGATGGCGGGTGCGCTGACGGTGGAGGTCACCGAGCCGGTCACCGCCCACACCGAGGCGGCCGCCATCGCGACCACCGTCACCGAGAGCACCAGCCAGCCCTGCGGGCGGGCGAAACGCACCGGGAGGTCGAGTTCCTCCGGTGACTGGAGCTTGGCGAGGGCCTGTTGGCGGAACTGCAAGGAACTTCCCTCACCCGTAGAAGAGGTTCTGACGGCCGTGGCAGAGGCTGCCACGGCACCCGAAGATCCCGGAACCGCCGGCTGCGGCTCCGGGAGTCAACGGCACTGGGGCCAGATCAGAGGCCGGCGACCAGGTTGGTGACCGGGGCCGTGTTCAGGCCGGTGACACCCTCCACGGTGCCGACAGCGGTGTTCACCAGGCCGGAGACCGGGGCGATGCTGTCGACCGTGTCGGTGACGGTGTTCACGGCGTTCACGGACAGGCCGCCGGAGACGGCGTCGAGCTCGGCGTCGGCGATCTCGATGGTCTCAACCTGGGGGGTGGAGTTCATGATGGAACTTCCTTCCGTATGGATATTTCACAAGGGGGGAGCGGCCCCCTCTGGGGACAGATGACGGCCGCGACCGCGAGCGCCGGGCATCCGTTTCCGAGTGCCCTTCGCGGCCCCCGCGGTGCGATGGATCAAAGCACGCTGCGGGTCCGGGCTTCCAATCAACCACCTGTCTCACCAGGGAACTTGCGTCGCAGAAGCCCCTGTCCGTGCAGGCGCGTGCACGTCTTGGTGGCGAGTTCTTCACATGCGGCACGGCATCGGCTCATCCGATCCCTTGCCCCTCGGGACGGCGAATCCGGCACTCCCGCCCCAAAGGCGTGACTGCACCGGTCGGCCTGTGGACAACCCTCTGCTTGGTGACCGGGTTGAGCATTCGATGTGCAGATTCGCTGAAGTCGGGATTCAACTCGACGATCGCAACAGATCGTTTCCATGCGGATACGGATCGTGTTCGTTCGGCGGGTCGGACTGGAGCCCCCGGCTGAAACGCCGTCATCCGGCCATGAGGCTTTGGGCGTCGGCCGGACCCCTCCTCCGGGGCGGACCGCTGTGACCAGGGAAGTCGCAGACCACGTGGTCGGTGCGCGGGCGGCGGGAGTTGGCTGATTCCGGGATGCGAAGGGATCGCGCGCAAACGGAATTGAACGCCCCGCGTGACCCGTGCGTACCAACAGCCATCCAGGCGCCCCCCAGAAGCTGCCGGACGGCGGCACCTACTCCGTTCCCCAGGAGGAGAGAAGTTTGAGTCACAAGCGAATTCCGAAGCGCAAGGCCGCGATAGCGGCGGGCAGCGTGGTGGCGCTCGGCGCGGCCGCGATCCTGCTCCCCAACGCCAACGCCTCGCAGGACGGCTCGTCCGGCGACGCGGCGGCCGCGCCGAAGACCCTGAAGGCGGGCGACGCCTCGGATCTCGCCTCGCAGCTCTCCGGGCTCCTCGGTGAGGCGTTCGGCGGCTCCTACTACGACAGCGACAGCCAGCAGCTCGTCGTCAACGTCGTACCGGGCGACAACAACAACGTGATCGTGCAGGCGAAGGCGGCCGGCGCGAAGGTCCGCGAGGTCGACAACAGCTGGTCGGAGCTCCAGGACGGGGCGTCGACGCTGAAGTCCGAGGCGACCATCGCGGGCACCTCCTGGTCGATCGACCCGCGCACGAACAAGATCCTGGTCACCGCCGACAGCACCGTGACCGGCGCCAAGTGGGACAGACTGGAATCCACCGTGCAGAGCCTCGGCTCCGACATGGCGACCATCAAGAAGTCCGCGGGCACCTTCAAGCCGTTCGTCTCCGGCGGTGACGCCATCTTCGCGGGCGGCTCCCGCTGCTCCCTCGGCTTCAACGTCACCGCGGGAGACGGCTCGCCCGCCTTCCTGACGGCCGGTCACTGCACCCTCGGCGGCAACGAGTGGTCCGACACCCAGGGCGGCCAGCCGATCGCCACCGTCGACCAGTCGACCTTCCCCGGCGCCGGTGACTTCGCACTCGTGAAGTACGACGACCCGGCGACCGAGGCGCCCAGCGAGGTCAACCTCGGCGACCAGACCGTCCAGATCACCGAGGCCGCGGAGGCGACCGTCGGCCAGGAGGTGTTCCGGATGGGCAGCACCACCGGGCTCTCCGACGGCCAGGTCCTCGGGCTGGACGCCACGGTGAACTACCCGGAGGGCACGGTCACGGGCCTCATCCAGACCAACGTCTGCGCCGAGCCCGGCGACAGCGGCGGCTCGCTGTTCACCCAGGACGGTCTCGCGATCGGCCTGACCTCCGGTGGCAGCGGCGACTGCACGGTCGGCGGCGAGACCTTCTTCCAGCCGGTCACCACCGCCCTGGAGGCGACCGGCGCGACCCTCGGCGCGGGCGGTGCCGCGGGCGGCGGCGCCGGGGCCGGGGCCGGTGAGGAGGCCGGTGCCGGTGAAGAGGCCGGCGCGGGTGCCGGTGCCGGCGAGGAAGCGGGCGCTGGTGAAGAGGCCGGTGCCGGTGAAGAGGCCGGCGCGGGTGCCGGTGAGGAAGCGGGTGCCGGCGCTGGTGCCGGGGCCGGTGAGCAGGCCGGAGGCGAGGAAGCGGGTGCCGGAGCCGGTGCCGGCCAGGACGCGGGCCAGGGCATCGAGGACAACTCGGGGCTGACCGAGTCCCGCTGACCGAAGACGTCGGCAGCCGGTCCGACGCCGCCGGCCCGGTCCCGCCCCCTTCCTGGCGGGACCGGGCCGGCCACCGGCCTTCCCAGCACCGTCCGGCTTCGGACGCGGTTCCGGCCGGCGGTGGACGGGCCGGCCCTCCGGCGGGAGGACCGGCCCGTCCGTGCGTCAGCGGAGTCGGTCCCGCCCGGCGTGCCGAGGAGGGGTCAGGCCGCCCGGCCCCCTACCCGAGGGCCCTGAGCAGCAGCAGGGCGATGTCGTCGAGCCGTTCCTCGCCGTCCGTGTGGAGCGGCTGGTGACGGACGAGATCGTCGGCCAGCTCGTCCAGCGGCTGTTCCCCCGCGTCGGCCAGGCGGCCGCCCAGGGCCGCGAGGGCCTCCTCGAAGTCCGTGCCGGGGGCCTCCACCAGCCCGTCGGTGTAGAGGACGAGCAGGGAGCCGGGGGGCAGGGCGACCTCCGTCGTCGGGTACACCGCCGAGGCGTCGATGCCCAGCAGCGGACCGCCGGCCAGGTCGAGGACGCGCACCCGCCCGTCCGGGCGTCTCAGCAGCGGCGGCGGATGGCCCGCCCGGGACATCACGGCCCGGCCGTGCGCCGGGTCGAGCCGCAGGTACAGGCAGCTCGCGAAGAGGTCGGAGCCCAGGTCGAGCAGCAGCCGGTTGGTGCTGCGCATGACCTCCTCGGGTGCCTGCCCCACGGCCGTGTACGCGCGCACCGCCGTGCGGACCTGCCCCATCAGCCCGGCCGCCGTGACGTTGTGGCCCTGCACGTCCCCGATCACCGCCGCCGCCATGCCCTGGGTGCGCACCAGGTCGTAGAAGTCCCCGCCGATGTCCATGCCCTGCGTGGCCGGCACATACCGGCCGGTGGCCTCGATGCCGGGCAGCGACGGCAGCGAGTGCGGCAGCAGCGCCTCCTGGAGTCCGTGCGCGAGCCGGTGCTTGGCGTCGTAGAGCAGCGCCCGCTCCAGCGCCTGGGCGATCAGCCCGGCCAGGCTGGTCATCACCGCCCGCTCCTCCGTCGGGAACGGGTGCGGCTCGGCGTAGGAGAGCACGCACGTGCCCACCGGGCGCCCCTGGGCGATCAGCGGCAGATAGGCCCAGGCCGCGAACCCGTCGGGCGTCATCAGCCGCGCCGGGTACAGGCGCTCCAGCTGCTCCTGCGACTCGAAGAACGCGGGCACGCCGGTGCGCAGCACCTGTGTGCCGGGCGTCGGCTCGGTCAGGGGCATCCCGTCGAACCGCTCCACCACGTGCGGGTCCCGGTATCCGCGGTGCCCGAGCACGCGCAGCCGGTTCGCCCGGGAGCCGAGGACGACCAGGGCCTGGCTGCCGACGGCCGGGGCGATCTCGTCCGCGACCAGCTGCACCACGTCCTGCACCCCCACCGCCTCGGTGAGCGCGCTGGCCAGGTCCAGCACCTGCGACATGGTGACCAGCCGGTACGGCTTCCCGTCGGGCGGCGGTACGCCCCGGTTCATCTCCGAGACGGCCCGCGACCTGGTGATGCGGACGCTCAGGCCCGTCGTGCTCGGATACAGCCGGAACGACAGCCACTCGCCGGGCGGGCGCAGCGCCACGAACGAGGTGGAGTGCTGGCTCATCAGCGCGGCCCGGTAGCGGTCCTCGTAGACCGGGTCGTTGAGCCAGGGCACCGACGCCCACAGCTGGGTGCCGAGCAGCCGGCTGACCGGGACGTTCAGCAGCTCGGCCGCCGCCGCGTTGACGAAGCCGACCCGTCCGTGCAGATCGAGCGAGACCAGCCCGTAGGGCAGCCGGCTCACCATCCGGGCCGCCTCGACCGTGCCGAGCGTGCCGGCCATGCCGCCCACCAGGGGAGAGGCGACCAGATCGGTCTCGGTGTGCGGCGGGACGCTGTGCTCGGCGGCCCGCTCCAGCCGGACCGCCAGTCGGCCGCAGGCCGCCGTCAGATGCTCGCGCTCCCGGTCGGACAGCTCCGGCGGATGCCCGCCGGGCCAGGTCACGAAGACCGCGCCGTAGACCTTGGAGTCGGTGGCCACCGGCACCGCGGCCAGGGCGAAGGGATAGGGCAGCACCACGGCGATCCGCGGATAGCGGCGGGCCATCTCCTCCTCGCCGCCGACCCAGACCAGCCGCCGCTCGCGCGCCGCGTCGGCGACCGGGATCGGCGCGCTCAGCCCCACCCGCTCCCAGGGCGCCGCGAAGGCCCGGGGCAGCCCGGCCATCACCGCCATCTCCAGCACCGGCTGGTCCGGCGCCAGCAGGTAGACCGCGCCGGAGTGGGCGTGCACCTCGTCCATCATCGAGGCCAGCGCCAGGGACAGCAGCGGACGGCCGACCGGCGACCTGGCGGCTGCCGGCGCCTGCGCGGACGACTGCCCGTCGGACACGCCGACCACCTCCTCGCACGGCCGCGCGACCGGGCCCAGGAACAAATCTCCCCCCTGGCGGCCCGTCGCGCACGACGAGCGGCCCGGGGACGGGCCGTGGTCACCGTCGGTCACGAGCCCACGGGTCCCCAGAAAGCCGCCCGCGTACCCCGGCCGCCGCGACCCATGCCCCCGAAGTCGAAGCGCGGCTGGGCGTACAGGCGCCGCGTGTGCGCCCCCACGCACCCTGATGGCCGGTTCTTCGCGCCCACGCAGGGTCACGATCGCGAACAATGGGGCACGCGCTCCACAGGACGAGGGGGCGTGGCGAGCCGAGGGGGTGGCAGTTGATCCGGGTGCTTCTGGTGCACGACGCGTGTCTGGTGCGATCGGTGCTGGCTGAGTGGCTGCGGGGGGAGTCCGATCTGGCGGTGCACGACACCTCGTGGCGCGGTGCGCCGGGCATGGTGCGGTCCGTGCGGCCGGATGTGTGCGCGGCGGACCTGGAGTGCGCGGACTCCTACGGCATTCCGCCGCTGGGCGAGCTGTGCCGGCCGGGGCCGGACCGGACGCGCCCGCGGCTGCTCGTGCTCGCCACCGCGAACCGGCCGGGGCTGCTGAGACGGGCGGTCGAGGCGGGGGCGCTCGGCTACGTCGACAAGGAGGGCTCGCCGCACAACCTGCTGCGCGGAATCCGGCGGGTCGCCGAGGGGGAACGTTTCGTCAACGACTCGCTGGGCTTCGGTTTCCTCAAGGCGGCGGAGATGCCGCTGACCCGAAGAGAGCTGAGCGTGTTATCCCTCGCGGCCGAGGGAGCCTCCGTCGCGGAGATCGCCGGGAGCCTGCACCTGTCCCACGGGACCGTGCGCAACTACATGGCGGCCATCACCCGCAAGACCGGGGCCCGCAACCGCATCGACGCGATCCGCATCTCCCAGGGTCAGGGCTGGCTCTGACCGCCGCCGGGCCGGCCCGGGCGTCCAGCTGCCGACGAGGTCCCGGTACAGCGCCGAGGACCGCATCAGCTCCTCGTGGCCGCCGTACGCCGTGTTCCGGCCGTCCATGACGAGCACCCGGCCGGCGCGGCGGGCCGAGCTGATGCGGTGGGCGACGACCACCAGGGTCCCGCCCGGCCGCGCGGCGAAGGCCCGCTCCGCCCGCTCCTCCGTCTCGGCGTCCAGATGGCAGGTCGCCTCGTCGAGCAGGGCGAGCGGGGCGTACGACAGATAGGCCCGGGTCAGGGCGACGAGCTGCCGTTCGCCGGCCGAGAGGGCCGCCGGGTCGACCCGGGCGCCGAGACCACCGAGCCGGTCGGCCAGCGGGGCGAGGCCCACCGCCTCGGCGGCGGCGAGCAGTTCCTCCTCGGGCACCGGGTCCGGCCGCAGATACGCGAGGTTCTCGGCCAGGGTGCCGGTGAAGACGTACGCCTCCTGGGGGATGAGCACGCGCGCGGCGGCGGCCTCCGGCCCGGGCACGGGGTGTCCGCCCACCGTGATCGTGCCCCGGTCCGGCGTGAGGAGCCCGGCGGCGAGGGCGGTGAGCGTGGACTTCCCGGCGCCGCTGGGCCCGACGACGGCCAGGTGGGAGCCGGGCGGGAGGGTGAGGTCGAGGTGGTCGACGACCGGGGTGCTCGCCGGGCCGTAGGCGAAGGTGACGGCGGAGAGGGCGAGGGCCGGGGGCGGCTCCGCGGTGGGTTCCGGTCGTGCGGGCACGGCGTTCCCGGTGGGCGCCTCCGGCTCCGCCGGGGCCAACCTGCGCAGCACCACCGTCAGGCGGGAGCCGCTGGCGCCCAGGCCGTGGACCAGGTTGCGCAGGGCCGGCAGCAGGGACTGGGTGACGTAGGCGAGGGCGCCGACCAGGGCGCCCGTGGTGACGCCCTGGGCCAGCAGCCACGGGGCGGCGGCGAGCAGCAGCACGATCGGCAGCTGACCGCCGAGCGCCAGGGACGCCACGCGCAGCACGCCCCAGTGGGCCAGGGCGCGTGCCGCCCGCAGCTCCGCCTCGACCCGTTCACCGGTGGCGGCGGACAGGTGCGCCTCGGCGCCGGTCGCCGTGATGTCCCGCAGGCCCGGGCAGACCGTGCCCAGATGGCCGGCCAGGGCCTCGTCGGCGACCAGGAACGCCTCCTGCCGCCGGGCGAGCGGCCGCAGGGTCGCCGCGAACAGCGCCACCCCGGCGGCCAGGGGCGGCCCGACGACCAGCAGGAGCGGCGGGGCGAGGGCGAACAGGCCGGCCAGGGCGCCGGCGGCCGTGAACACGAAGGAGCGGGAGACCATGACCAGTCCGGCGAAGGTGTCCCGGGCGATCTCCACCTGCTGGGTGAGCCCCGACAAGGACCCCGCGTCACCGGTGCGCACCCCCCGGGAGACCACCCGCTCCACGAGCCGGTCCCGGAGCGGTTCGACCAGCTCGGCGACGGCGGTGTAGACCCGCGCGGTCCCGTACGCGCCGAGCAGGACACCGAGCCCGGTCACCGCGAGCCAGGCGAGACCGGTATCCGGCCGCCCCAGCAGGAACCCCGCGTCCAGGGCGCGGGCGGGCCCGTACCCGATGAGGAAGGTCTGCCCGGTCTCCAGCACCGACCAGGTGGCGAGGCGCAGCAGGACCCGCCGCCGGGCCAGCAGGAAGCGCAGGCCCCGCGCGGGCAGGGTCGTACGCCGTGCGCCGGTCATGTTTCCGCTCCGCTCACGGCTCCGGCGGGCTCCCCGAACACCGCCCGGTACTCCGCGAGCCGCCACAGCTCCTCGTGCCGCCCCACCGCCCGCACCCGCCCCCCGTCCAGCCAGGCCACCGCGTCGGCGCACGCGGCCGTCGCACTGCGGTGGGCCACCAGGAGCCGGGTGGTGCCCGGGCCGTCGCCGAGGAGGGCGTCGGTGATGCGGCGCTCGGTCACCGTGTCGAGGCTGGACAGGGCGTCGTCGAGGATCAGCAGCCGGCCGCCGTGCGCGAACGCCCGGGCCAGGCCGAGGCGTTGGGACTCGCCGCCCGAGCGCGGGGCGTCGGCGACCGGCGTGGCGTATCCGCCCGGGAGGCGGCGGACGAAGTCGTCCGCGAGGGCCGCGCGGGCCGCCTTTCGGATGCGGCCGGGGGAGGAGGAGGGCAGGCCGAGGCCGATCGCCTGCTCCACCGTGCCGCCCAGGAGGGCCGGGCGGGCGAAGGCGTAGCCGACGGCGCGGCGCAGGTCGTCGTGCGGCAGCTCGCGCAGCGGCACCCCGTCGAGGAGCACCTCGCCCGCGTCCGGGTCGGCCAGCCGCCCGGCGAGCGCGGCCAGCAGGGACTTGCCCGCGCCGGAGCGACCGACCACGGCCAGGGTCGTGCCGCCCGGGACCACGAGGTCCACTCCGTCGAGCACGGCGCGTCCGCCGCGCCGGGCCGTCACCCCGCGCAGTTCCAGCCGCCCGGGGCCGTCCGGCAGCGGGCGTGCGCCGAACGCGGTGGCGGGCTCGGCCTCGACCTCGCCGAGGCGCCGGGCCGCCGCCCGGGCCCGGGCCAGGCCCGCGAGCCGGCCGACCAGGACGCCGACGCCCGTCGCGAGCACCGCGTACCGCGAGGCGGCGAGCACGTCACCCACCGACAGCCGGTCCCGGGTGAGCAGCACACCGGCCACCGCGACGACCCCGAGGTGCAGCAGCGGGGCCACGGCGACCGCCTGCGCGGCGGCCCGCCCCTGCACCCGCCACATGCGGTGCCCGGCGCGGGACAGTTCCGGCAGCGGCCCGAGGACGCGGGCCGTCTCCCTGTCCTGCGTACCCGCCGCCCGCACGGTACGGACGCCCTCGACGGCCTCCGCCAGCGCGGCCGCGATCCGGCCCTGCGCCCGCTGGTAGCGCCCCGCGCTCTCCGTGGTGTCCCGGGCCACGGCGCGGAGCAGGAACGTGAGGACGGGGGCTCCGGCGAGGAAGACGGCCGCGAGCCACCAGTCGATCAGGCCGAGCGCGACCACACCCCCGACGGGTCCGGCGAGCGCGGCCAGGAGCGCCGCACGGGCCGCCGGAGTGGTCCCGGCCTCGGCGGCGTTGCCGACCAGCCGCGCGACGAGGTCACCGGAGCCGAAGCAGTCGGCGGCCCGCGGGCCGACACCCAGGACGTGCCCGGTCAGCCGGCGGCGCAGCCACGCGGTGCTGCGGGCGTCGACGGTGCCGGTCAGCACGGTCTGGGCCGCGTCCAGCAGGGCGAGCAGCAGCACGAGGGCGGCGCAGGACAGCACCCAGCGGGTCGCCGGGGCCTGCGCCAGCAGCAGATCCAGGGCTCGGCCCAGCGCCGTCGGCAGCAGCAGCCCGGCACCCGTCGCCGCCATGCTCACCAGGCACAGGGCCGCGCAGCGCGGCCCGCTGTACCGGGTGGCCGTACGCAGCAGCGCGCGGGCGTGTCCGGCCGCCGCGTCGTCGTCGGCACGCGTGCTCATACGGGCCTTCCGTGGGACGGGAGGACCCCGGGCGGCCCCTCCCCGAAGGGAGAGAGCCGCCCGGAGCCGTGGTGCGGACCTCCGGTCAGAGGCAGAGCAGGACGCTCGCGGCGCTGATGCAGGAGAGCAGGCTCACGGTGCTGGCGCCGGCGCCGTCCGTCCGCTCCTCGGACTCGATGGTCTGCAGGTCGAGAAGTGCCATGATCTGTCCTTCCGTTGGGTGTCCGTCCGTGGTCATCCGTGGGGACGGGGTGGTGTCACGACTCCGCGGGATCGCGGAACCGCGTCATGTGGGCCGCCGCTGTAGCGGCGGGAGGAACGGCAGGTGGGCGCCGGTCGCCGGGGCGAGGGCCGCGCCGAGCGCCAGCAGGCACCCCGCCGTTCCGGTGGCGAGGTCCATGGACAGCCGCATCATCTGGTGCCCGGGGAAGGCCAGTTGGCCCTGGTACGCCATCGCGAACCAGCCCAGCCCGGAGATCTGCCCGGCCAGCCGGTCCGCGGTCGCGCCCGGCGTGGTCGTGCGGCTGAGGTGCAGGATCATGCCGGCGCGGCCCTGGAACAGCCCGGGCTGCGCGTAGAAGCGCGCGGTGGCCGCGGTGAGCACGCCGGCGCGGGCGGTGTCGAACTCCCCGGCGAGAGCGGGGGAGTGGGCCACGAGGTCGTCGAGGACCATGCCCAGTCCGGCGCTGCCGTCGCCGAGGTAGGGCAGGGTCCGCCAGCCCTCGTCGACCTCCAGCGCCCCGCCCTCGCGGGTCACGCAGGACCCGAGGTCCTGGCGCAGGGCCACGGCCGCCGCCTCCAGCCACGCGTCCTGGCCGGTCCACTCGTACTGCCGCAGCAGGAACAGCGCCGGTCCCGTCGCGCCCCGCAGCAGTCCGGCGCGCCGCCGGGGCGCGGCCGGGGGCGGCTCGGCGAGCCGGTGCACGAGGATCCGCGCGGCGTCGTCGGCCCGCTCGCGCAGCTCGCTCTCGCCGGTGGCGCGGGCCAGGTGCCCCAGGACGAGGCCCAGTCCGGCCAGTCCGCCGTGCAGGTCGGAGGAGAGGTTCTGCCAGCGCTCCGCGAGGATGCCCTCGACCAGGTCCAGCGCCCGCTGCCGGTGACCGAGCCGGTCCAGGACCAGCGCGACGCCCGCGAGCCCGTCGTACAGGCCGAGCGGCGTGCCGACCGGGGCCGGTGCCGTGCGGTCCAGCAGCCAGCGCTCGCCCTCCTCGTACCGCTCGGCGCCCGCCGCGTCCAGCGCGTACAGCACCCCCGCGGCGCCGTGGGCGAGCCCGAGCCCGCCGCCGTCCGAGAACTGGGCGACATCGCCGGGGAAGAGCCGGTCGACGCGCTCCGGGGTGGCCGAGGCGAGGATCGCCTTGACCATCGAGTCGCGGCTGTACGGCCAGTCGCCCGGGTCGACCGGCGCGGAGGCGGCGGCCGGGGCACGGCCGGACACCTCCCGCGTGATCTCCGCGACCGCCTCGTCGAGGAACTCCCGCGGCACGTCCGGGAACTGCTCCGCGATCACCTCGGCCAGATGCGCCGCCTTGCCGCGGTCGACCACGAACAGCGTGGTCACGGGCAGGAACAGGGCCAGCCTCAGACAGGCCAGGGCATAGCGGTCGACGTCGGCGCCGCGGCGGTCGGGCGGGGCGAAGAAGCCGGGGTGGGCGACCACTTGGCGGCCGTCCTCCCCGGCCCGGGCCGCGGCCTCGAAGTCGAGGAGGAAGACCGACTCCTCGTCCGGGGCGACCATGATGTTGAAGACGTGCAGGTCGTTGAAGACGATGCCGCGCGCGTGCACCGCCGCCACGGCCTCCGCCACGCGCCGGTGGATCCGCAGCGCCCAGGCCGTGTACGAGGCGACCGCCTCCGGGTCCGGATCCCGCGCGAGCAGCGGATGCCGCTCCGCGAAGAACGAGTTGAGCGGACGGCCTTCCAAGAAGTCCATCACCAGGAAGCGGTGGCCGCCGAGTTCGAACCAGTCGCGCACCTCCGGGACCACGCCCGTGCCCGCGAGCCGCTCCAGCGCCCGCTTCTCCCGCTCCAGCCGGGCGATCGCGTCGGCGCCGTCCGAGGCCAGCCCCGCGTGCGGCCGGCCCTCCTTGAGGACGACCTTGCGCCCGTCACGGGTGTCGGTGCCGGCGTACACCCCGCCGCCGTTGGAGAAGTGCAGCGCCTTCTCGATGCGGTACGGCAGCTCGCCGACCGTCGTGGTGTTCCGGGCGTCGAGATGCGGCTGGAGGAACGGCGGCAGCGTCACCCACTCGGGCACCTGGAAGGACGGCGCCCGCCGGTCCGGCACCAGCCGTCCCTGGCCGTCGCGCACCGCCGGCACCAGCGAGCCACGGTCGTCCACGACGAAGGAGCGCGCGAAGGCGCCGTAGCGGACGTACAACGGCCCCTCGCCCCAGCGCAGGTCGGTGAGGATGTACGGCCCCTCGAACCCCTCCAGCAGCGCGCCCAGCTCGCGCAGCACCTGGTGCAGTTGCTCCTCGCCGTCCGGGTAGACGGTGACGAACTTGCCGCTGCCGTCGCGGGGCGCGTACTTGGTGTTGCGCAGGTGCAGCAGGTGCGGGCCCGGCACGAACTTGAAGGGGACGCGCCGCTCGACGCAGTAGTCCCAGACGATCCCGGCGACCTCCTCCGCGTTCGCCCGGGTCGCCGAGGCGTGGATCTTCCAGCCCTGCGCCGGGCCCCGCACCGGCTTCCCGTCCGGGCCGAGCGGCGTCATCGTCAGCCAGTCGCCGATCCGTGCCGCCTCCCAGCCCTCGGGCACCGGCCGGCGGGCCGTCTCGTAGAGGTGAGCGGCCTGCTGCCCGTCCCGCGCCAGCCGGTCCGGCGTCTCGTAGAAGTGCCGGTCGGCGAGCGCGTACACCTCGTACCGCTTGTCCATGCGTCCCCCTCCGTGACGGGCACCGAGCCTTCCAGCCACCCGCCGGGGCCGGACAGTCACGGCTGTCACGACGTCGCCGTGCGGAACGCATGCGTCAAGACTTGTTCGGTGTGTTTCGAGCGCATCTGTGCGCGCGGGCCCACAGAACGCTCACAGGGGCTGCGCAGGTGTCTCATAAGCGCTGTAATGGCCAACGTGGTCAGTCGGGGCGCCCAGGAGCGCGGAACGCGAACGCTGCGTGCCGAGGGTGCCCTCAAAGCGATCGCGGTCGATCAGGAGTCGCCCGAACGGGTGCGCCGCGTGCTCGAACAGGCCCTCGTCTTCGCCGGGGCGGCCCTCGCCGCCGTGTACGCGCCCAGCCAGGACGGCGAACTGCTGTGCCTGATGGAGTCGGCCGGGGTGCCGAGGACGCTGTACGGACTGCGCGACAGCTATCCCCGTGCCGGGCGCTCCCCGGTCGCCGAGGCCCACCGCGACGGGCGGACGGTGTCACTGAGCCCGGCGGAACTCGCCGAGCACGCCCAGGCGCGGCGCGTCCCCTCCGGGGACTTCTTCCTCACCGCCCTGCCCGTGCACGGCGACGGCGGCGGCTGCCTGCTCGCCGTGAGCGAGCGCCCCGGGGGATTCGACACGGACGACCGCAAGTGCCTGGAACTCATCTCCGAGGCGGTCGCCTTCCCCGCCCCGGCCGCCCCCGCCGAGGGCGGTGAACTGCCGCCGGGCGCGTTCAGCCTCGCCATGGACACCGGCCGCGTCCGCGTCGGGGACGACCTGCTGGACCTGTTCGGCCTCGACCCCGTGGAGTTCGACGGCCGCGTCGAGACCCTGCTGAGCCTGACCGTGCCGGAGGACCTGCCCTCGCTGATGTCCGTGGTGGAGGCCGACCACATGTCCATCGGCGACCGCGAGCTGGAGTTCCGGGTGCTCCAGCCCACCGGGCCGCCGAAGTGGCTCCGGCTGCGCGGGCGCCTGCTGCCCGGCGGCGAGGGCCGTCCGGCACGGCTCGTGGGCACCGTCGCCGACGCCTCCACACTGCGCTCCGACGTCACCGACGTGGCCCGCGTCCAGCGCCTGGCCGCCGCGCTGGCCACCGCCGTCACCGTCCGCGACGTCGGCAAGGCCGTGGTCGCCGCCCTGCGCCGGCCGCTGCGGGCCGACCGGATCGCGCTCGCCGAGCTGGAGAGCGACCGGCTCGTCGTCACCGTCCTCGACCCGCCCGAACCCGAGGCCTGGCCCGAGCTGTGGCGCACGGAGTGGCGTGGCGAGTGGCCCGACGCGCCCGTGCGCGCCATGCCCACCCTCGCCGCCGCCCTGCGCGAGGGCCGCGCCCGGATCTGGCCCGCCGGCACGCCCCTGGAACCCGCCCTGGGCGAGGTCGGCCCCGGCGGCCTCGCCGTACTGCCGCTGCCCGCCGGGAACCGGATGGCCGGGTGCTGCCTGATCGGCTGGGACACCCCGCACGACTTCGGCTCCGACGAACGCGCCCTGCTCACCGCCTGCGCGGGCCTCGCCGGGCAGGCCCTGGTGCGGGCCCGCGCCTTCGACGCCGAGCACGAACTCGTCGGCATGCTCCAGCGCCAGCTGCTGCCGCGCCGCCTGCCCCGGCTGCCGGGCGCGGTGGCCGTCGCCCGCTACCTGCCCAGCACGGCCGGGCTGGAGCTCGGCGGCGACTGGTACGACGTGATCCCGCTGCCCGACCACCACGTCGCCCTCGTCATCGGCGACGTCCAGGGCCACAGCGCGGGGGCCGCCACCCTCATGGGGCAGATGCGCACCGCCCTGCGCGCCTACGCCGTCGAGGGGCACCCGCCGGACGTGGTCGTCGCGCACGCCAACCGGCTGCTCATGGACATGGAGAGCGACCTCTTCGCCACCTGCTGCTACGTCGACGTCGACCTGGAGGAGGGCTCCGCCTGGTGCGTGCGCGCCGGGCACCCGCCGCCGGTGCTGCGCTACCCCGACGGCGGCACGGAGATCGCCGAGGCCGAGGGCGGCCCGCCCCTCGGTGTGATCACGCAGGCCGACTTCCCCATGAGCCCGCTGCGGCTCCCGCCCGGCACCGTGATCGCCCTGGCCACGGACGGGCTCGTCGAGTCACCGGACGCCGACATCGACGAGGGCATGGACCGCCTCGCCGCCCGGCTGGCCGCCGCCACCCCCGCCGACCTGGGGCTGGTCGCCGACGCCCTCCTCGGCAACGCCCGGCGCAGCGACGACGTCGCCCTGCTCCTCCTGCGCTACGACGGCCTGACCCTCCGGCCGCTGCGGGAGAGCTGGACGGTGTGGCGCGTGCCGCAGGCGGTCGGGCACGCCCGCCGCTTCGCCCGGCGCACCCTGCGCGCCTGGGGCGTCACCGAGGACCTCGACACCGTCCTCCTCGTCGTCTCCGAACTCGTCACCAACGCCCTCGTCCACACCGACGGCCGGGTCCGCATGGACCTCACCCTCGTCAACAACCGCCTGCGCGTCGCCATCGCCGACGCCTCACCGCGCAGCCCGGTCCGCCCGACCAGCATCGGCTGGGAGGCCACGGGCGGCCGCGGCATCCTCCTCGTCGAGGCCCTCTCCGCGGCCTGGGGCACCCTGCCGGTCAGCGGCGGCAAGCAAGTGTGGGCGGAACTGACGCTGGGCCGCTGAGCGGCGTGACGGGGCTGGTCCGGTGTGTGGCCAGCTGTCGGCCCGTGCCGCCCGCCCGGCGGCGCCCCGGCGCCCCGGGATCAGCCCAGCCGCTTCAGCAGTTCCTCCGCGAGCGGTGCGGACGACGCCGGGTTCTGGCCGGTGACCAGGTTGCGGTCGGTGACCACGTTCGGGGCCCACGGCTCGCCGGCCCGCACGGTCACACCGGCCTCGGTGAGGCGGTCCTGGAGCAGCCACTTCGCACGGTCGGCGAGGCCGCCCTGGATCTCCTCGGCGTTGGTGAAGGCCGCGACCTCGTAGCCGGCGAAGACGTTGGCGCCGTCGGCCCCGACGGCGGCCAGCAGCGCGGCGGGCCCGTGGCAGACGACACCGAGCGGCCTGCCCGACTCCAGGGCCCGGGCGAGCAGCCGGCCCGAGTCGGCCTTCACGGCGAGGTCCTCCATCGGGCCGTGGCCGCCGGGGTAGAAGACGGCCGCGTAGTCGTCCAGCCGGACGTCCTCGAGACGGACGGGATGCCGCAGCTCGGTGAAGGACTCCAGCGCCTTCGCGATCCGGTCGGCGTTCTCCCGGCCCCCGTTCACCTCGGGAGCCAGGGAGGCCCGGTCGACGGTGGGCACGACACCGCCGGGCGTGGCCACGACGACCTCGTGGCCGGCGGCCCGGAACGCCTCGTACGGGGCGACGGCCTCCTCGGCCCAGAAGCCGGTGGGGTGCGCGGTGCCGTCGGCCAGGGTCCAGGTGTCGGCGCCGGTGACGACGAAGAGGATCTTCGACATGGTGGGTGCATCTCCGTGGGGGCGGGCCGCGGCCGGACAGCGCGGCGATGACTGGGACGCTCCCGACCGTAGGCCCTCGGACCGCCGGTTTTCCAATGGCGGATCCCATGGCAGCCATAGGGTTCTTCATGGCGGAGCTCGGTAGGGTCGGGTCGTGTGAGGCCCATCGACCCTCTCGGCGCCGGCGGCCCGCCCGCGCAGCCCGACCTGAACCTCCTGCGCACCTTCCTGGCCGTCTACCGGTCCGGCTCCTTCACGGCCGCCGCACAGCTCCTGGGCCTGTCCCAGCCCACCGTCACCGTTCAGATCCGCTCACTGGAACGGCAGACCCGCCGGCAGCTCTTCGAACGGCTGCCGCGCGGCGTCGCCCCGACCGCGGTGGCCGACGACCTCGCGGCCCGCGTCGCGGCACCCCTCGACGCGCTCGCCGAGGCCACCGGGCACGGCGAGCGGGAGGCGGCACGCGCCGACCCGGTCCACCTGGCCGGGCCCGCCGAGCTGCTGTCCACCCGGGCCCTGCCCGCCCTGGCCCCGCTCGTCACCGAGGGCGTACGGCTGCGCGTCGCCATGGGGCTGACCGAGCCCCTGCTCGACGAACTGCGCGCCGGCCGCCACGACCTGGTCATCTCCACCACCCGGCCGCGCGGCCGCACCCTGTCCGCGGTGCCGCTGACGGACGAGGAGTTCGTCCTGGTCGCCGCCCCCGCCTGGGCCGACCGCGTCGCCGAGCGCCTGGCCGCCGACGGGCCCGCCGCGCTGCACGACGTACCGCTGATCACGTACGCCGAGGACCTGCCCATCGTGCGCCGCTACTGGCGGCATGTCTTCGGCCGTCGCCTGAACTGCCGCGCCGCCGTCTCCGTGCCGGACCTGCGGGCCGTGCTGGCGCTGGTCACGGCCGGTGCCGGCTTCAGCGTCCTGCCGCGCTACCTGTGCGCCGCCGACCTGGCGTCCGGCGCCCTGGTCCCTCTCCACGCTCCCGAGGACGCGCCGATCAACACCGGCTTCCTCGTCCAGCGGCCCGGCACCTCGGACAACCCGCACGTCACCCTCGTCCGCGATCGTCTGCTGGAGGCCGCCCGCACCTGGTGACCCCGCGGATCGACCGGGTACCCGGGGCGCGCAGGACGGAGAAACCAGCAAGAGCCGAGGAAAGAGGAACGTCATGGCTCAGCATGTCCGCGACATCATGACCGGCGACCCGGTCACCGTCGAGCCACAGACCTCCGTCGCCGAGGTGGCGCGCATCATGCGCGACGAGGATCTCGGAGTCGTCCTGGTGACGGACGGCGACGATCTGCGCGGCGTGGTCACCGACCGCGACCTGGTGGTCCGGTCGATCAGCCAGGGCGGCGACCCGGAGCAGACCACCGTGGCCGGCGCGTGCAGCGACGACCTGGTCACCGTCGGCCCCGACGAGGACCTGGACCACGCGGTGCAGCTGATGCGCGAGCACTCCGTGCGCCGTATCCCGGTCGTCGACCACGGGCACCCCGTGGGCATCGTCTCCCTGGGCGACATGGCCATGGAGCGCGACCCGGAGTCGGCGCTGGGCGACATCAGCGCCGCGCGCCCCAACACCTGACGGCGGCGGCCCACCGGACGGTCCCGCGCACGCTCCCGTGCGCGGGACCGTCGTACGTCGCGCGAACAGCCGTGCCGGGGGCGCGAGTTCGGCGTCGCGGCACAGGCGTCCCGGCCCGGGTTTGTTCGGTTTGTCCCTGGGGACTCGAACGGCAGCGGATGCAGAAGGAAGATGATGAGCCGTGACGTCCATGGAGACCACTGAGAAGCCCCCCGCCCGTCGGCCCGAGACCGGCTGGTCGAAGGCACGCCGCCTGCGCGGAAAGACCGCACTGTGGACCTGCCTCCCCGCCGTCGAGGACCGGGCCGCCCCCGCGACAGCGCGTTCCGGGCCCGAGTGGAACATCGTCAGGGGCGAGGACTGACCGCTTCCCAGGAGGCCGCGCGGTGACGTTCCGGGTAACGCCGCGCGTCGACAACCCGACGAAGTGATGTTCACATCCGCCGGATCGCGACTAAGGTGAGCTGAATGAAGGCTCTCGTGCTGTCCGGCGGTGCAGGAACACGGCTGAGGCCGATCACACACACGTCGGCCAAGCAACTGGTGCCAGTGGCCAACAAGGCTGTGCTCTTCTACGGGTTGGAGTCGATCGCCGAGGCCGGCATCACCGACGTGGGGATGATCGTCGGTGAGACGGCCGCGGAGATCGAGGAAGCGGTGGGCGACGGGTCGACGTTCGGCCTCAAGGTCACCTACATCCCCCAGGAGCGGCCCCTGGGGCTGGCCCACGCGGTACTGATCGCCCGTGACTACCTCGGCGACGACGACTTCGTGATGTACCTCGGCGACAACTTCATCGTCGGCGGTATCACCGGCCTCGTCGACGAGTTCCGCAGACACCGGCCCGACGCCCAGATACTGCTCACGCGCGTGGCCGACCCACGCGCTTTCGGTGTCGCCGAACTCGACCCGTCCGGCCAGGTGATCGGCCTGGAGGAGAAGCCCGACCAGCCGAAGAGCGACCTCGCGCTGGTCGGCGTCTACATGTTCACGCCCCTGATCCACGACGCGGTCCGCGCCATCGAGCCGTCCTGGCGCGGCGAACTCGAGATCACCCACGCCATCCAGCACCTGATCGACTCCCGCGCCGACGTGCGCTCCACGGTCATCAAGGGCTACTGGAAGGACACCGGCAACGTCGGCGACATGCTCGAGGTGAACCGCACGGTCCTCGAAGTCATGGAGCGCCGCATCGACGGCGACGTCGACGACGCCTCGGAGACCATCGGGCGGGTGGTCGTGGAAGAGGGCGCGCGGATCGTCAACTCCCGCATCGTCGGGCCCGTCGTCATCGGCTCGGCCACCCTCGTGAGCAACTCCTACATCGGTCCCTTCACCTCCGTCGCGGAGAACTGCCGCATCACCGACAGCGAACTGGAGTTCTCCATCGTGCTGCGGGACTCCTCGATCCTGGGCGTCGGCCGGATCGAGGCCTCGCTGATAGGCCGGCACGTCGAGGTGACGCCGGCCCCCAGCGTCCCCAGTGCCCACCGCCTCGTCCTCGGAGACCACAGCAAGGTGCAGATCACTTCATGAATCTCCTCGTCACCGGCGCCGCCGGGTTCATCGGCTCCCGCTACGTCCGCGCAACCCTCGCCCCGGACACGCCCGACGCGCCGCGCATCACCGTGCTGGACAAGCTCACCTACGCCGGCACCCTCGACAACCTCGAACTGACCCACCCGCGGCTGGAGTTCGTCCAGGGCGACATCTGCGACGCCGAGCTGGTCGACAAGCTCATGGCCGACGCGGACCAGGTCGTGCACTTCGCCGCCGAGTCCCATGTGGACCGCTCGATCACCGGCGCCGCCGACTTCGTCCGCACCAACGTGCTGGGCACCCAGACCCTGCTGGACGCCGCCCTGCGGCACGGCGTGGGCCCCTTCGTGCACGTCTCCACCGACGAGGTCTACGGCTCCATCGAGTCCGGCTCCTGGCCGGAGGACCACCCGCTCCAGCCCAACTCCCCGTACTCCGCCTCCAAGGCCTCCTCCGACCTGCTCGCCCTCGCCTACCACCGCACCCACGGCCTGGACGTGCGCGTCACCCGCTGCTCCAACAACTACGGCCCGCACCAGTTCCCCGAGAAGGTCATCCCGCTGTTCGTCACCAACCTCCTCGACGGCCACAAGGTGCCGCTGTACGGCGAGGGCCGCAACGTCCGCGACTGGCTGCACGTCGACGACCACTGCCAGGGCGTCGACCTGGTCCGCACCAAGGGCCGGCCCGGCGAGGTCTACAACATCGGCGGCGGAACCGAGCTGACCAACAAGGAACTCACCGGCCTGCTCCTGGATGCCTGCGGCGCGGGCTGGGACCGGGTGGAGTACGTCGAGGACCGCAAGGGCCACGACCTGCGCTACTCCGTCGACTGGAGCAAGGCCCGCGACGAACTCGGCTACCGGCCCCGCCACGACTTCACCACCGGCCTCGCCGAGACGGTCGCCTGGTACCGCGACAACCGCGCCTGGTGGGAGCCCCTGAAGCGGCGCGTCGCCCAGGAGCGCGCATGAGGTGGCTGGTCACCGGAGCGGGCGGGATGCTCGGCCATGACGTCGTCGACGAGCTCACCCGGCGCGGCGCGACCGTCGTGGGCCTCGACCGGGCCGCCCTGGACATCACCCGCCCCGAAGCCGTCGACGCGGCCGTGCGGGAGCACCGCCCCGACCTCGTCGTGAACTGCGCCGCGTACACGGCCGTCGACGACGCCGAGACCGACGAGGCCCGCGCCCTGGCGATCAACGGCGACGGCCCGCGCCTGCTCGCGAGGGCCTGCGCCGCACACGGCGCCCGCCTGGTCCACGTCTCCACGGACTACGTCTTCTCCGGCGAGGCCCGCACCTCCCCCTACCCGGAGGACCACCCGACGGGCCCGCGCACCGCCTACGGCCGCACCAAGCTGGCCGGGGAGCGGGCCGTGCTCGAAGAGCTGCCCGGGGCGAGCGCGGTCGTGCGCACGGCTTGGCTCTACGGGGTCCACGGCGCTAACTTCGTGCGGACCATGATCGGTCTGGAAGCCCGCCGCGACACCGTCGACGTCGTCGACGACCAACGCGGGCAGCCGACCTGGAGCGCGGACGTCGCCGAGCGGATCGCCGACCTCGGACCCCGGCTCGGCCCCGACGCGCACGGCGTCTTCCACGCCACCAGCTCGGGTGAGGCGACCTGGTACGAGCTGGCCCGTGAGGTGTTCTCCCTCATCGGCGCCGACCCGGACCGGGTACGCCCCACCAGCAGCGCGGCCTTCCCCCGGCCCGCGCCCCGCCCGGCGTACAGCGCCCTCGCACACCGCCGGTGGCAGGAGATCGGCCTGCCGCTGCCGCGCGAGTGGCGTTCCGCCCTGCACGAAGCACTGCCCCGCATCCGCAAGGAAGGTCTCCCTCGTGAAACGCCATGAGTTCCTCCGGGAACTGCACAAGGTCAGCGCCAATCGCAACTACCTGGAGATCGGCGTCAACGACGGGCGCAGCCTGACGCTGTCCCGCGTCCCCAGCATCGCGATCGACCCCGCCTTCAAGGTGGTCTCGGAGCTGAAGTGCGACGTCCACCTGGTGAAGGCCACCAGCGACGACTTCTTCGCCCGGGACAACCCGCTGCAGCACCTCAAGGGCGGGCGTCACCCCCTGCGCAACCTGCGCCGCGGCCGCAGCCCGATCGGCTACTGGCGCCGCACCACGCTCGACCTGTCCTTCATCGACGGCATGCACCTGTTCGAGTTCGCGCTGCGCGACTTCATGAACGTCGAGAAGTACTCGGACTGGTCCAGCGTGATCGTCCTCGACGACATGCTGCCGCGCAGCGTCGACGAGGCGGCCCGGGACCGGCACACCAACGCCTGGACCGGTGACGTCTACAAGATCACCGAGGTGCTGGCGCGTTACCGCCCCGACCTGGTCACGGTCCTGGTGGACACCGCCCCCACCGGCCAGCTGGTCGTCTTCGGCGCCGACCCGGACAACCGGGTCCTGCACGACAAGTACGACGAGATCATGGCCGAGTACAAGGTGCCCGACCCGCAGAAGGTCCCCGAGGCGATCCTGGAACGGGCCGGAGCGGTACGTCCCGAGGACCTCCTCGGAGCCCGCTTCTGGCGCCCCCTCACCCAGGCCCGCAACCGCGGCCTGCCCCGCTCCGTGGGCTGGGAGCCCCTGCGCCGGGCCGTGGAACAGGTCGGGGTCAGCCGCTGAACACGGGCGCCGGCCGCCATCCAGCGGCCGGCGCCTCGTCGACGTTCTCGCCGTGCCACGGCACGGGCTTGGTGGTGGGGGAGAGGTCAGCCGGTTCCCCGGCCGCCCCGCAGCTCCTCGTAATACGCCCGGCAGGCCTCGTACGACGGCAGCAGGCCCTGCCGCTCCGCCTCGGCCAGGGTCGGCGCCTGCTCGTCCTTCGGGGACAGGAGCGGGGCGATGCCCTCCGGCCAGAAGATGCCCAGGGCCGGGTCGAGCGGGTGGATGCCGTGCTCGCGTTCCGGGGCGTAGCCCGCCGAGCAGAGGTACACCACCGTGGCGTCGTCCGTGAGGGCCATGAAGGCGTGCCCCAGGCCCTCGGCGATGAACACCGCGTGCCGGGTGTCCTCGTCGAGGCGTACGGCCTCCCACCGCCCGTAGGTGGGGGAGCCCACCCGGATGTCGATCACCACGTCCAGGACGGCGCCGCGCACGCAGGTGACGTACTTGGCCTGGCTGGGCGGCACATCCGCGAAGTGCACACCGCGCAGCACGCCCCGCCGGGAGACCGAGCAGTTGGCCTGGGCCAGGGACAGGTCGTAGCCCGTGGCCTCGCGGAATTCCTCGCCCCGGTACCACTCGTGGAAGCTGCCCCGGTCGTCCGGGAAGATCTTGGGCTCCAGAACCCAGGCGCCCTCTATCCCCAGTGGTCGCATGCTGTCACTGCCCTCCGGTCCTGATACGGGAAATCACTTTCCGGCGCGCCGCGCCGAGCACGCGCCGAGCCCGTTTGGCCAGTTTCAGCGCGACACCGGGCCCCGGCACCGGCACGACCTGCACCGTGCCGCCCGTGACGCGCAGGGCGAACGGCAGGCCGGTGAAGCGGGGTTGATCGGCACCCGGGGTCGGGCACAGGGCCACCCGCCAGACGCCGCGTGAGACGTCCCGGGCGGGCAGGTCCGCCACGAGCACCGCGCCCCGTCCGTCCGGCGCGGGGACGAGCGTGCCGAGCGCGTCGAGGATCCGCTCGGCGGAGACGAACCGCAGCCGCACCTCGCTGTCACCCGGGACGTGCAGCGGAAGCCGGGCACGGAAACCGTCCCCGGCGACGGTGACGTCCGCCGGCCGCACCCGGCCCAGCCCGAGCCGCTTGCCCCGCGCGCCGAGCTCCAGGGAGAGGTTGCCGTGCGGCTCGGTCCAGTACGGCAGGACGGGCCGGTCGTCGACGACTGCGACGTCCGGCGTGGGCCGGCTCGCGCGAGGCGCCGGACCGAGCTGGCACTCCTTGGTCCAGCCGCCCAGCTTGACCCGGACGACCGCGTCCCAGACGCCGTCACCCGGCAGGCCGGCGGGATCGACGGTGGCGGTCGCCCGCAGCACCAGCCGGACCTTCTCGCCGTCCCCGACGGGCACGGTCTCCCGGCTGAACTCCACCGGCTGGAAGTACTGCGCGGCGCTGGAGCGCTCCCGCAGCAGCAGATCGGCCGTCGCCTGCGGGAACCGTGCGGCGGTCTCCGAGGCCACCCACGCCACCGCCTCGGACACGTCCTTCGGCGCGTCGTCCAGCGGCGTCGCCCCGGCGTCGGCGGGGAAGGTCATCGGCTCGCCGCCGGACAGGTACTCGGCCGTGAAGGCGATCCGGAGGGAACCCTCCCGCCACTCCACGTCCGCGGGGGTCGCCCGGGGCGCGACACCGGCCTCCCACTCGGCGAAGGAGACCACGTCGTCGTACCGGTCGGCCGCGGTCAGCGCGGCGACGACCTGCTGCGTCGGCTGGAGCCCGGCCGCCACACCGGGACCGAACCGCTCGACGACGACCTCGTGGATCTCCGCGAACAGCTCCCTGCGGTAGTCGTCCGGCAGCTTCAGCAGGCGCCGGGCCCGCAGCCGCTCGACCATCTCCACGCGCAGCCAGCGCCGGAAGAGCTTGTCGCGCACCGGTCCGGGCTCGGTGTACCGCTCGACGACGTCGAGGGCCTCGCGGAGGTTCTTGAAGTAGCCGACGGGATCGAAGCGTTCGAAACCGGCGTTGGAGCCGTCGTCCCGCCGCAGGTGGTAGTAGCAGACGTAGTCGCTGAGCACGGAGACGTTCTCCGCGCGCAGATACGCCTCGGCGATGAAGACGTGGTCCTCCAGGCGCCGCCTGCCCTCGGGGAAGCGCAGGCCGATGCGGTCCAGGAAGGCACGGCGGAACATCTTGTGCGGGGTGAGGCTGTCGATCAGCGGGGCGTTCTCGACGGTGGCGCGCGGGTGGTTGCGGCGGAACAGCTCCACCGGCACCCCGCGGCCCTTGCCGGCCATCTTGCCCACGATGACGTCGGCGCCGTTGGCCACGCCGTAGTCGTACATCCGCTCCAGGGCCTCGTCGCCCAGGTAGTCGTCGTTGTCGACGAACATGACGAACTCGCCCCGGGAGGCCTCGATGCCGACGTTGCGGGGCTTGCCCGACCAGCCGGAGTTCTCCTGGTGGATGACCTTCACCCGGGGATCCTCGGCGGCGAGCCGGTCGAGCCGGGCCGGGGTCTCGTCGGTCGAGCCGTCGTCGACGAAGATCACCTCGTACTCGTCGGGAGGCAGCGACTGCCTCTGGAGCGAGGAGATGCAGTCCTCGATGTAGATCCCCGGGTTGTAGACGGGGACGATGACGCTGACCTTGACCGGCATCGGGTTTCCGGGCCCCTTCGGGTCGCTTGCCGTAGACGTCCTGTTGTACTGCGCGTTGCCCGATGCTAACCCGGTCGGGTGGGCGGTCTCACGTGCGGACCCCCGCCGAGACCGTGCCGTGATCATCTCGGCGGAGGGCAACTGGGCTGTGCCGTCGGCCTGTTCGCGGCCGGGGATGCGCGTCAGCCGGGGACGTCCACGCCGTGGCCCCAGGCGGGGGGGGCAACCTGAATGCCGGTTCATCCGTATAAGTGGATATTGCGCCGCCACCCTCTAGGGTGAGGAACGTGCGCCTGCTCCTGATGTCCGACACCCACCTGCCCAAGCGGGCCAGGGAACTGCCCGCCCCCCTGCTGGCCGAACTCCCGCACGCCGACGTCGTGTTCCACGCCGGGGACTGGGTCGACACGGCCACCCTCGACCTGCTGGAGGCCCGCAGCCGCAGGCTCGTCGGCGTCTACGGCAACAACGACGGGCCGGACCTGCGCGCCCGGCTGCCGGAGGTGGCGTACGCGGAACTGGGCGGGCTGCGCTTCGGCGTGATCCACGAGACGGGTCCCAAGCAGGGCCGGGAGCAGCGCTGCGCGGCCCGCTTCCCCGATCTCGACGTGCTGGTCTTCGGCCACAGCCACATCCCCTGGGACACCACCGCACCCACCGGCCTGCGCCTGCTCAACCCGGGCTCCCCGACGGACCGCCGCCGCCAGCCGCACTGCACGTACATGACCGCCACCGTCGCCGACGGCCGGCTCACCGACGTGGAACTGCACCGGCTGCCGCCCCGCACACCGCGCTGACGGCCGTGGAGAGGCCCGTGACATGACCGGCTCATGGGGCAGGACGAGGGGTACCTCCCGGACGCGGCACGCCCGTCTCGTCCTGGTCCACGTGGCCGAGCGCGCTCCAGGCGTCCGGCCTCCACGGCGGTCGGGCGCCGGTCGAGCTCCTCGTCGGTCTCGCCACCTCACCGATGATCTCGGCGTGGGGCCGCAAGCCCTTCGGCGACGCCTGAGTCAGCGGGGCGGGCGCGGATGCACCGCCCCCTCCGTCGCCGTGAGCGGCGCGCCGGTGCCGCCCCAGCGCAGGGCCACGATCTCGGCGGCTACGGACACCGCCACCTCCTCGGGCGTCCGGGCCCCGAGGTCGAGGCCGACCGGTGAGCGCAGCCGCGACAGCTCGTGCTCCGTCAGCCCGGCCTCGGCCAGCCGCGCCGCCCGGTCGGCGTGGGTACGGCGGCTGCCCATCGCCCCGATGTACGCGGCCGGCCGGCGCAGCGCCTCGGTCAGCAGTGGCACGTCGAACTTCGGGTCGTGCGTGAGGACGCAGATCACCGTGCGCTCGTCGGTGTCCGTGTCGCGCAGATAGCGGTCCGGCCACTCGGCGACCACCTCGACGCCCTCGGGGAAGCGCCGGGGCGTGGCGAAGACCGGGCGGGCGTCGCAGACCGTGACCCGGTAGCCGAGGAAGTCCCCGATGCGGGCCACGGCCGCCGCGTAGTCGATCGCGCCGAAGACCAGCATCCGCGGCGGCGGCGCGAAGGACTGGAGGAACACGCTGACGGAGTCCTCGCGGCGCTGCCCCTCGGGCCCGTAGTGCCGCAGGCCGGTGGCGCCCAGGGCGAGTTCGCCGCGCGCGTCGGCGGTGACGGCGGCGTCCAGGCCCCGCGCGCCGAGCGTGCCCGAGACCCGGTCCGGCCAGACGGCCAGCACCGCCCCGCGCCGCGCCGGGCCGTCGGTGACCGTGGCCACGGTCACCGGCTCTCCCGCCGCGACCGACTCCGCGACCGCGCCGAACGCGGGATCCCGCTCGGGCGTGACGGGGCGGACGAGCACCGTGATCTCACCACCGCAGGTCAGGCCGACCGCGAAGGCGTCCTCGTCGCTGTAGCCGAAGGTCGCCCGCCGGGCCTCGCCGCTCGCCACGACCTCCTTCGCCAGTTCGAACACCGCGCCCTCGACACAGCCTCCGGACACACTGCCCACGACCTCGTCGTCCGGGCCCACCGCCATCGCCGCACCCGGGTCGCGCGGTGCGCTGCGGCTCACCTCGACGACCGTCGCGAGGCCGAACGGGAGCCCGGCCGCGTACCAGCGCCCGAGCACCGGGAGAACGTCACGCACGAGCCGCTCCTCTCCTTGGCGCACCCCCGCCGGGTACCCCGGCGCGGTTAATTCCGTTGTGGCTCCCCGGGCCGTTCTGCTGCACTGCACGGGACGACGACGTCGCCGAGTCCCGAGGAGCTTCAGATGCGCACTGCGTCCATGTCCCCCCAGTCCGGAACGCCTCTCTCTCCGAAGGACATGACGCTTCGTGCAGTTGCTCAACCTTGGAATTCTCGCCCATGTCGACGCCGGTAAGACCAGCCTGACCGAGCGGCTGCTCCATTCGGCCGGGGTGATCGACGAGATCGGCAGCGTCGACGACGGGAACACCCGCACCGACACCCTGGCGCTGGAGCGGCAGCGCGGCATCACCATCAAGTCCGCCGTGGTCTCCTTCCCGCTCGACGGCGTGACGGTCAACCTCATCGACACCCCCGGTCACCCGGACTTCATCGCCGAGGTGGAGCGCGTGCTCGGCGTGCTGGACGGTGTCGTCCTCGTCGTCTCCGCCGTCGAAGGGGTGCAGGCGCAGACGCGGGTGCTGATGCGGACGCTCCGGCGGCTGCGCATCCCGACGCTGCTCTTCGTCAACAAGATCGACCGGCGCGGGGCACGCCACGAGGAGGTGCTGCGGGAGATCTCGGCCCGGCTGACACCCGCGATCGTGCCCATGGGCACCGCCACCGGCCTCGGCACCCGCGCGGCCCGCTTCGTCCCCGGGCCCGGACCGGCCGCCGCCCTGGACGTCCTCGCCGACCACGACGACGCCCTGCTGTCCGCGTACGTCGAGGACACCGTCACGGACACCCTCCTGCGCAGGGCCCTGGCCGCCCAGACCCGTCAGGCCCTGGTCCACCCGGTGTACTTCGGCTCCGCCGCCACGGGCGCCGGTGTCGACGCGCTCCTGGCCGGCGTCGGGGAACTGCTCCCGGCGGCCGACGGGGACCCGGACGGGCCGGTCTCCGGAACCGTGTTCAAGGTCGAGCGGGGCCCGGCGGGGGAGAAGGTCGCCTACGCCCGGATCTTCTCCGGCACCCTGCGCGTCCGCGACCGCATCCCCTGCGGAGCGGACGGCGCCGAGGGCCGGGTCACCGCGATCAGCGTCTTCGGCCACGGCACGGCCACCCCCGCGGACGCCGTCGTCGCCGGTCAGATCGCCCGCCTCACCGGTCTCGGCGACATCAGGATCGGCGACGCCCTCGGCGAGCCCCGCAAGGCGTACGAGCACGTCTTCGCCCCGCCCACCCTGGAGACGGTCGTCGTCCCCGGCCCGGGCACGCACCGGGGCGCACTCCACCTCGCGCTCGCCCAGCTCGCCGAACAGGACCCGCTGATCGGCCTGCGCCACGACGAACGGCGGCAGGAGACCTCCGTGTCCCTCTACGGCGAGGTGCAGAAGGAGGTCATCCAGGCCACCCTCGCCGAGGAGTACGGCCTCGACGTCACGTTCCGCGAGACCACGCCGCTGTGCGTCGAACGGCTCGTCGGCACCGGACACGCCGTGGAGTTCAACAAGAAGGACGAGAACCCGTTCCTCGCGACGGTCGGTCTGCGCGTCGAGCCCGCACCGGCCGGGTCGGGCGTCGCCTTCCGGCTGGAGGTGGAGCTCGGATCCATGCCGTACGCCTTCTTCAAGGCCGTGGAGGACACCGTGCGCGAGACCCTCGACCAGGGCCTGCACGGCTGGCAGGTCCCCGACTGCCTGGTCACCATGACGCACAGCGGCTACTCGCCCCGCCAGAGCCACGCCCACCAGGGCTTCGACAAGAGCATGTCGAGCACGGGCGCCGACTTCCGCGGCCTGACCCCGCTGGTGCTCGTCGAGGCGCTGCGGCGGGCCGGGACCCGGGTCCACGAGCCGATGCACCGCTTCCGTGTCGAGGCCCCGGCGGACACCCTCGGCGCCCTGCTGCCGGTCCTGGCCGGGCTCGCGGCCGTACCCGAGACGACGCGGAACCGGGGGGACGTCTGCGTCCTCGAAGGCACCGTGCCGGCGGCCCGGGTGCACGCCCTCGAACAGCGGCTGCCGGGGCTCACCCGGGGCGAGGGCGAGCTGGAGAGCGCCTTCGCTCACTATGCGCGGGTCACGCACGGCACGGTCCCCGAGCGCCCGCGTACCGACCACAACCCGCTGAACCGGAGGGAGTACTTGTTGAACGTGACACGAAGAGTGGGCGGCTGAGGTGTGCGCGCCGGCCGAGCGGGAACTTACTCCAGAGTCAGGGGTGTTGACGGTGTCCTGAAATTACCGGACTGTAGTGGACATGCCGACTATCCGAGTGCGTCTGCTGGTTGTCCTGGCTGTCCTCTTCGGCTCCACGTCGGTGGCGGGCGTCCCGCCCGCCACCGCCGCGCCCCCGGCCGGCTCCCTGTGGTTCGACGACCCGACGGTCACCGTGCGGGGCGGCCGCTTCACCGACGCCCACGGCCGCGAGATCGTGCTGCGCGGCTACAACGTCTCCGGTGAGACCAAGCTCGCGGAGAACAAGGGCCTGCCCTTCGCCTCGGTCGCCGACGCCCGCAAGTCGGCGACCGCGCTGCGCGCCCTCGGCGGCGGCAACACCGTCCGCTTCCTGCTCTCCTGGGCGTACGCCGAACCCGAGCGCGGCCGGGTGGACACGGCCTACCTCGCCGCCGCCACCGACCAGATGAAGGCCTTCCTCGACGCCGGCATCCGCGTCTACCCCGACTTCCACCAGGACCTCTACTCCCGGTACCTGTTCGACGCCGACAGCTGGTACACCGGCGACGGCGCGCCCAAGTGGGCCGTGGACGCCGGGAACTACCCCGACGAGTCCTGCGGCATCTGCCTCTTCTGGGGGCAGAACATCACCCAGAACGAGGCCGTGAAGCGGGCGTCGTACGACTTCTGGCACAACGCCCACGGCGTGCAGGACGCCTTCCTCGCCACCGCCCAGAAGACCATGGACTACGTCCGGCAGCACGTGAGCGCCGACCAGTTCAAGGGCGTCGCGGGCTTCGACCCCTACAACGAGCCCCACGCCGGCGTCTACGACTCCGGGCAGACCAGCCGCGCCTGGGAGAAGGACGTGCTCTGGCCGTTCTACGAGAAGTTCCGCGCCCGCATGGACGCGGCCGGCTGGCGCGACAAGCCCGCCTTCGTCGAACCGAACCTGTTCTGGAACGCCAACCTCGACTTCCAGAAGCAGGAGGGCGGCCTGCTGGACGCCGGCAAGCTCGGACCGCGCTATGTGTTCAACACCCACTTCTACGACCAGAAGGCCATCTCCGGCGTCTTCATGTGGGGCAAGGCGGCCGACGGCCAGTACGTGAACGACTTCCGCACGGTCCGCGACCGGGCCGCCGCCGCGCAGACCGCCGCCGTGGTCAGCGAGTTCGGGCATCCCCTGGCGGGCAACGTCTCCGACAAGGCGCCGACCGTCCTCAAGGGGATGTACCAGGCCCTCGACTCCCGCCTGAAGGGAGCCGACTGGTGGTCCGACCCGGCGGCCTCCGGGCCGGTCCTCTCCGGCTCCCAGTGGCAGTGGGACATCTACAACGGCCGGCACCGCGAGCTGATGAACGGCAACCCAGACAAGGTGCTCACCGAGGGCGACGCCTGGAACGACGAGGACCTGTCCGCCGTACGCCTCGACGACTCGGGCAAGCCGGTGCTGCGCCAGGACGCCCGGCTGCTGGACCGCCTCTACCCGAGCGCCACGGCCGGTACGACCGTCGGCTTCACCTACGAGGACCGCTCCCGGGACGGCTCGACGACCCTGACCTGGAACCCGGTGCCGAGTTCGCTGCCGAACGTGCAGCGGCTGGTGGGGTCCGGGCAGTACGGGCTGCTGCTGTGGCGCTCGAACGGCGGCTCGGCGCCCACCGAGCTGCATCTGCCGGCGAGCTTCCCGACCGCGTCCACCACGGTCGTCTCCGACCTGGGCACGGTCCACGCCCCGCCGGCGTACACCTCGACGACCCCGGTCGGCGTGGCCGAGGAGCCGGGCGGCACGGGAAGCCGCCGCCTGCTGCTCACCGCGCCGGACTCGAACGTCCTGCACTACGCGCTGGTGACCAACGGGGCGACGGCTCCCCCGGCGGACCTGCTCGCCGCGGCCCGCTCCGAACTGGCGGCGTGGGCCGCGAAGGAGGTCAGCTAGCGGACGGCCCGGTCCAGCCGGCCGCCACGTGACCCAGCCGTACCCGCTGCGGGTGGTCGCCGACCGGCACGGACACGACCTTCTTGCCGGTGGCGAAGTCGATGGCCGTGACCTGGTCGGTGCCGCTCTCGGAGACGACGCAGGACCTGCCGTCACCGCTGACCGTGGCCCAGTAGGGCTTGGAGGCGGTGACGAGCGGGCCCTCCTTGAGGGTGGCGCGGTCGACGACCGTGGCGTAGTCGTCCATCGTGCCCGCGACGCACAGCTTGCGGCCGTCCGGGCTCATCGAGATGCCGTGGTGGCGGGAGTCGTTGACGAACGTGGTGCGGTCGTCGCTGGTCGCCGGGTTCTTCGGCAGCGTCTTCGTCCGGGTGATCTTGTCCGTGGCGAGGTCGTACTCGAAGAAGCCGTTGAAGAACGACACCTGGAAGTACAGCTTCGACTCGTCCGGCGAGAACACGGCCGGCCGGACGGCGTCGGAGTGGTCCTTCAGACCGAGCGCGTCCAGATGCGGGCGCATGTCGATGACCTTGACCTGCTTGTACGTGCTCGCGTCGACGACCGTGATGCGCCGGTCGCCCTTCGTCCAGTCCAGCCAGGGCGCGTCGGTCTGCGTGTTCACGTCGCCGATCGCCATGTTGTAGATGTACTTGCCGTCCTGGGTGAAGATGTTCTCGTGCGGCTTGTCACCGGTGGCGAACCTGCCCAGCTCCCTGCCCGTGACGATGTCCAGCACGTGCACGGTGTTCGAGGTCGACGCCGACACCGCGACCCGCTTGCCGTCCGGGGAGACGGCCATGTGGTCGGAGCGGTAACCGGTCACGGGGAAGCGCCAGTTGATGTCGCCGGTGGCCAGATCGATGGACACGACGTCGGCGAAGCTCGGCCGGGACACGACCATGGAGCCGCCGTCCGGCGTGGAGTACATGTCGTCGACGAACTGGTCGTGGCCCTCGCCGACACTGTTGCGGATCGCCATGAAGTAGATCCACTTGATCGGATCGGCGTTGATCTCCGCCATCCGCTCGTCCTTGTCGGGGATGACGTTGATGCGGCCGATCTTCCCGAAGTCACCGGACGATCTGATGACATCGGCCGTGCCGTCCCAGTTGTTGCCCACGAACATCACCTCGCGCAACGCGGCGGCGGCGCCCGGGGTGGCCGCCTGGGCGGCGGTCGCGGGGACGGTGGCGGTCAGGGCGAGGGCGGCGCCCAGGGAGCACAAGTGCCGTCGTCGGAAGACGGGCATGGCTGATCCCTCCTCTGCGGTGGGGTGAGGAATCTGAACACACGTGCTTTCAGAGTCAACTTACTGAAAAGTAAGGAAGGGGTGGCCTTCTCCACAAGACCACGTGCACGACAAAATCAGTGTTCGAACAACGAAAGGGGAGCCGGTGCCGGGCAGACTCAAAGCGCCGACCGGCCGCTACGGCGGCAAGACCGCCCAGGAGCGGCAGGCAGAGCGGCGCCGGAGGTTCCTCGACGCCGCGCTCCAACTGTTCGGCGACACCCCCGGCTTCCGCGCCACCACCGTCGCGGCGCTCAGCGAGGCGGCCGGGCTGTCCACCCGACAGTTCTACGAGGAGTTCCGCACCCTGGAGGACGTGCTCGCCGCGCTGCACCTCCAGGTCAACGGCTGGGCCGAGGCGGCGGTGCTGGAGGCCGCCGCCGGCGCGGCGGACCTGCCGCTCGTCGAGCGCGCCACCGCGATCTTCCGCGCCTACGCCGGGAACGTCGCCGCCGATCCGCGCCGGATCCGCATCACCTTCGTCGAGATCATCGGCGTCAGCCCGCGCCTGGAGGAACAGCGGCTGGCCCGCCGCGCGGGCTGGATCGACCTCATCTGCGCCGAGGCCGAGGCGGCCGCCGCGCGCGGGGAGGCGGCACCCCGCGACTACCGCCTCGCGGCGACGGGCTTCATCGGCAGCGTCAACGGCCTGCTGCACGACTGGAGCGCCGGCTGGGTCGACGCCACGCTGGACGAGGTCGTCGACGAACTGGTCCGGCAGCTGCTGGGGATCCTCCGGCCGCCGGGATGGGCTCCGCGGAGCTGAGTCAGACCCGGAGGTGCGCGCGCCCGCTCGCCTGCGCCCCGGGAAAGGCCCGCCGGTAGTCCCCGGGCGACACGCCGAGGTGCTTGAGGAAGTGGTGGCGCAGGTTGTTGGCCGTGCCCAGGCCGCTCAGTTCGCCGACCTTCTCGATCGGCAGATCCGTCGACTCCAGCAGGGACCGGGCGCGCCCGAGCCGCTGGTCGAGGAGCCACTGGAGCGGGGTCGTCCCGGTGGCCGCCTGGAGCCGCCGGTAGAACGTGCGCGGGCTCATCGAGGCCCGGCGCGCCAGGTCCGCGACCGTCAGCGGCCGGTCCAGCCGGGCCCGCGCCCACTCCAGGACGGGGGCCAGCCCCTCGTCGTCGCCGGCCGGCACCGGCAGCTCGATGAACTGCGCCTGCCCGCCCGGCCGGTGGGCGGGCACCACCATGCGGCGGGCCAGCTGGTTGGCGACGTGCGCGCCGAGGTCGCGCCGCACCAGGTGCAGACACAGGTCGAGTCCGGCGGTCAGTCCGGCACTGGTGAGGACGTCGCCGTCGTCCACGTAGAGCACCGACGCGTCGACGTCCACCTTCGGGTAGCGCTCGGCCAGTTGGGCGGTGTGCATCCAGTGGGCGGTTGCGCGCCGCCCGTCGAGCAGCCCCGCCTCGGCGAGCGCGAAGGCGCCGGTGCACAGGGACACCATGCGGGCACCCGCCGCATGGGCGCGGCGCAGGGCGTCGGTCAGCTCCCGCGGCAGCGGCCTGCCTTCCTCGACGCACGGGTCGGGCACGGAGGGCACGATGACGGTGTCGGCGCCGACCAGATCGTCCAGCCCGTAGGGCGTGCGCAGACTCAGGCCCTGACCGGTCGCCTCCTCGGCCCCGGCCGCGCACAGTCTCAACTCGTACCAGGGATCGCCGAGATCGGGCTGCGGTGTGCCGAACACCGTGCAGGGGATGCTCAGTTCGTACAGATCCCACGAGGGGATCCCGATCTCCTCGGTGACCACCACGGCCACGGAACCGGCGCTCATGCCCCGAAGCGTATGGCAGGAATTTGGTGGAGGCCGTCACCACTGTCACTGTTCCGGATCTCCGCGCCCTGCGAGCGTGTTCGTACGTGATCACACGGCACGTACGAACACCCCTGTACACGCGAGGAGTCGCAGCATGACCGCACGACAGCAGGCCGTCACCGTCCTCGGACTGGGCTCGATGGGCTCGGCCCTGGCCGCCGCGCTGCTGGACCGGGGCCACCCGACCACGGTCTGGAACCGGTCCCCGGACAAGGCCCAGCCCTTGGTCGAGCGCGGCGCCTGCGCGGCCGCGACACCCGAGGCGGCGATCGCCGCCGCCCCGCTGGTCATCGCCTGCGTCCTGGACTACGAGGCGCTGCGGACCGTCGTCGACCCCGCCGCGGCGGCGCTCAAGGGCAGAACCCTGGTCAACCTCACCTCCGGCTCTCCCGAGCAGGCCCGGGAGGCCGTCGCGTGGGCGGGCTCCCACGGGGCCGACTACCTCGACGGCGCCATCATGACCACCCCGCCCGGCGTGGGCGACCCCGCCATGATGTTCCTCTACAGCGGCTCCCAGGAGCTCTTCGAGACCCACCGCCCCATTCTGGCGGCCCTCGGCGACCCCCTGTACCTGGGCGCCGACCCGGGCCTCGCCTCCCTCTACGACGCCGCCCTGCTCGGCCTGATGTGGTCCACCATGACCGGCTGGCTGCACGGCACCGCGCTGGTCGGCGCGGAGGGCACGGCCGCGACCGACTTCACTCCTGTCGCGATCCGCTGGCTGACGGCCGTGGCGGGCTTCCTCACCACGTACGCGCCCCAGGTGGACGCCGGCCGCTACCCGGGCGACGACGCCACCGTCGACGTGCAGATCGCGGCCATCGGCCATCTGATCCACGCGGCGGCGGCCCGGGGCATCGACAACGCCCTCCCCGAACTGCTGAAGACCGCGATGGAGAAGGCGAGCGCCGCGGGCCACGGACAGGACAGCTACGCCAGCCTGATCGAGGTGCTGCGCTCCGCGCCGGGGGACTGAGCGGGCCGGCCCGACGCGACCCACGGGCTCACCGGGCTGCCGGTCTACTCGTCCCAGGCCTGCACCAGCGTCTGCTCGGCGATCTTGCCGTTCCGCAGCGAGAGCATCGACTCGGACAGGACGCGCACGCCGTCCGCGTACTCGCAGCTCTCGCTGTAGGCGGCCTCGTCGCCCTGGATGACGCACCGCTCCAGCTTGTGCGTCATGTCGCGGCTGTAGACGTCCTCCAGCATCCGCCCGATCTCGTCCCGGCCGTGCAGGACCTTGGGGTGGCTGGGCTGGGTCATGTGGTCCACGATGCGGAACTTCGCGTCGTCGGCGTAGAGCGAGAGCAGGATGTCCGGGTTCTCCCCTTCCAAGCCCCGGCGAAGTGTCTCTCTGTCGAAGGCTGGCTCTGCGGCGGTTCCCATGATGACCTCCTTCGAAGGGCCTCTCCTCCCGAGCCTCCACCCGCCCGGCGGGCTCGGCAAGCGCAGGGGACGCTGGGCCTGACGGGTGAGCGGGGCCGCACGCCCGTGTCCGCCGAGGCCCCGCCGGCGTTGCGATAGGCAGGATCTCAACACGACGTATCGTCGCCGCCGTTGGTCTCGCCGCGAGTGTCACCGGCCTCGCCGCGCCGATGGCGAACGCGGCCGACGCCGAAGCGAAGAGCCCGCTCAGCCCGATGGCCACGCTCGACTCGCTGACCGTCAGCGACATCCCCGCCGAGCACAAGGACGAGATCCCGCGGCCCTCCTCCCAGCTGGCCGGCCTGAACCGCCTCAACGACCTCAACCAGCTGAACCAGGTCGTCGGCCTGGTCGCCCCGGTGTTCGGCCTTGTTCCGAACGTCCGCTGACGGCCGCGCGCCGCGTGAGGGCTGCCCGGATCGGGCAGCCCTCACCCACGTCCGGGGTCAGTCCGCAGCGGCCAGGAACTGCGTCGCCGCCAGCTCCGCGTAGAGCGGGTCGGCCGTCACCAGCTCGCGGTGGGTGCCGACGGCCCGGACCCGGCCCGCGTCCATCACCACGATCCGGTCGGCCATCGTCACGGTCGACAGCCGGTGCGCCACCACCAGCACCGTGGTCGTGCGGGCCACGTCGGCCACGGTGTCGCGCAGCGCCGCCTCGTTCACCGCGTCCAGCTGCGAGGTGGCCTCGTCGAGCAGCAGCAGCCGGGGGCGGCGCAGCAGCGCCCGGGCGATGGCGACCCGCTGCTGCTCACCGCCCGACAGCTTGGTGCCCCGGTGCCCGACCAGCGTGTCCAGACCGGCGGGGAGCTTCGCGACCAGCCCGTCGAGACGGGTCGTCTTCAGCACCCGCGCCAGGGCGTCGTCGTCCGCCTCCGGATTGCCCAGCAGCAGGTTCTCCCGCAGCGAGCCCGACAGGACCGGCGCGTCCTGCTCCACGTAGCCGATCGCGGCGCGCAGCTGCGGCAGCTCCCAGTCGGCCAGGTCCCGGCCGTCCAGCCGGATCACGCCGGAGTCGGGGTCGTAGAACCGCTCGATCAGCGAGAAGACGGTGGTCTTGCCCGCGCCGGACGGGCCCACGAACGCCGTCATGCCCTGCGCGGGCACGGTGAACGTCACGCCGTGGTGGACGTACGGCAGGTCCTCGGCGTAGCGGAAGCGGACGTCCTCGAAGGCCAGCTCCGCCGGGCGCGTACCGGGGGAGGGCAGCGGCGCGGACGCGGCGGCCGGCTCGGCGGGCAGCCGCAGCGCCTCCTGGATGCGGGTGAGGGCCGCCGCGCCCGTCTGGTACTGCGTGACGGCGCCGACGACCTGCTGTATCGGCGACATCAGGTAGAAGACGAACAGCAGGAACGCGACCAGCGTGCCCACGTCGATCGCGCCGGTCGCGACGCGCGCGCCGCCCACCGCGAGCACGGTGATGAAGGCGATCTGCATGGCGAGCCCCGCCGTGTTGCCCGCGGCCGCCGACCACTTGGCGGCCCGCACACTCTGCCGCCACGACTCCTGCGCCGCCTCGTGCAGCATGATCTCCTCCCGGTGCTCGGCACCGGACGCCTTCACGGTGCGCAGCGCGCCGAGGATCCGCTCCAGCGAGGCGCCCATGACACCCACCGCGTCCTGCGCCTGCCGGCTCGCCTTGTTGATCCGCGGCACGATCACACCGAGGATCACGCCCGCGCCCAGGATCACGGCCAGCGTGACGCCCAGCAGCACGGCGTCCACCAGGCCCATCATCACCACCGTCGCGACGAGCGTCAGACCGCCCGTGCCCAGGCCGACCAGCGAGTCGGTGGTGACCGCGCGCAGCAGGGTGGTGTCGGAGGTGATGCGGGCCATCAGGTCCCCGGGTTCGGTGCGGTCCACGGCCGTGATCCGCAGCCGCAGCAGATACGACGACAGGGCCCGCCGCGCGCCGAGCACCACCGACTCGGCGGTGCGCTGGAGCACGTACGAACCGAGCGCGCCCACCGCCGCGTTGGCCACGATCAGGGCCGACATCGCCAGCAGCGCCCCGGTGATGGCCCGGTCGTGCGCCAGGTCGTCGATGAGGCCCTGCGCCACCAGCGGCAGCAGCAGCCCGGTCGCCCCGGTGACCAGCGAGAGCGCGGCACCCGCGATCAGCGACCAGCGGTGCGGCCGTACGTATCCGAGGAGCTGCCGCCAGGGGGGTGGGGCGGTCTCGGTCTCTGCGATGCTCACGTCGCTCCTTCGGCGTCGGGCGGAGCGTTCAGGCTACGTCGGCGCCGACCCGCCCGGCCTGCCCTTTCACGGACAGCCAGGTGGCCGATCAGCGCCCCTTACCGATCAGTCGCACGTAGGGTCGGAGGGTACGAACCCCGGCCGACGAAGGAGTCAGCACCATGGCGCAGGAAGTACGCGGTGTGATCGCGCCCGGCAAGGACGAGCCGGTGCGGATCGAGACGGTTCTCGTGCCCGACCCCGGCCCGGGCGAGGCGGTCGTGCGCGTCCAGGCCTGCGGGGTGTGCCACACCGATCTGCACTACAAGCAGGGCGGCATCAACGACGACTTCCCCTTCCTGCTCGGCCACGAGGCCGCGGGCGAGGTCGAGGCGGTCGGCGACGGCGTCACCGACGTCGAGCCCGGTGACTTCGTCATCCTCAACTGGCGTGCGGTCTGCGGGACCTGCCGGGCGTGCCTGCGCGGGCGGCCCTGGTACTGCTTCGACACCCACAACGCGAAGCAGAAGATGACCCTCACCGACGGGACCGAGCTGTCCCCGGCCCTCGGGATCGGCGCCTTCGCCGAGAAGACCCTGGTCGCCGCCGGGCAGTGCACCAAGGTCGACCCGGCCGTCGCCCCGCAGGTGGCCGGCCTGCTCGGCTGCGGTGTGATGGCCGGCATCGGCGCCGCGATCAACACCGGGAACGTCGGCCGGGGCGACACGGTCGCCGTCATCGGCTGCGGCGGCGTCGGGGACGCGGCCATCGCCGGGTCGCACCTGGCCGGAGCGGCGCGGATCATCGCCGTCGACATCGACGACCGCAAGCTGGAGACCGCGCGGACCATGGGCGCCACGCACACCGTCAACTCGCGGGAGACCGACCCGGTCGAGGCGATCCGCGAGCTGACCGGAGGCTTCGGCGCCGACGTCGTCATCGAGGCCGTCGGCCGCCCGGAGACCTACAAGCAGGCCTTCTACGCCCGCGACCTGGCCGGCACGGTCGTCCTGGTCGGCGTGCCCACCCCCGAGATGAAACTCGAACTGCCCCTGCTCGACGTCTTCGGCCGCGGCGGAGCACTGAAGTCGAGCTGGTACGGCGACTGCCTGCCCTCCCGGGACTTCCCGATGCTGATCGACCTGCATCTGCAAGGACGCCTGGATCTCGGGGCGTTCGTCACCGAGACCATTCAGCTGGACGAGGTGGAGAAGGCGTTCGAGCGCATGCACCACGGCGACGTCCTGCGCTCGGTGGTGGTGCTGTGATGACCACACGCGTCGAACACCTCGTCACCTCCGGCCAGTTCAGCCTCGACGGCGGCACCTGGGACGTCGACAACAACGTCTGGATCGTCGGCGACGACCACGAGGCGATCGTCATCGACGCCGCCCACGACGCCGACGCCATCGCCGAGGCCGTCGGAGACCGCCGGCTCACCGCCATCGTCTGCACGCACGCCCACAACGACCACATCGACGCCGCCCCCGCCCTCGCCGAGCGCACCGGGGCCACCATCTGGCTGCACCGCGACGACCTGCCGCTGTGGAAGCAGACGCACCCCGACCGGGAACCCGACGCCTGGCTGGTCGACGGCCAGGTCATCGAGGCCGGCGGCGCCGACCTGCGCGTCCTGCACACCCCGGGGCACGCGCCCGGCGCGGTGTGCCTGTACGACCCGGGGCTGGCCACCGTCTTCACCGGCGACACCCTCTTCCAGGGCGGCCCCGGCGCCACCGGCCGGTCCTTCTCGCACTTCCCGACGATCATCGACTCGATCCGCGACCGGCTGCTCACCCTGCCGCCGGAGACCACCGTCCGCACCGGCCACGGCGACTCCACCACGATCGGCGCTGAGGCCCCGCACCTGGAGGAATGGATCGCCCGGGGCCACTGATCGCGTGTCGCCGTAAAAGGCGACAGAAGATGTCCGGCTTACCCGTCACCCTGAGACCGTCACACAGTCGAGGGCACGGGAGGCCGGACATGTCAGCTCCGCTCAAGGGCAAGGTCGCACTGGTCGCCGGGGCGACCCGGGGCGCGGGACGAGGGATCGCCGTCGAACTCGGCGCGGCCGGCGCCACGGTCTACGTCACCGGCCGCACCACCCGCGAGCGCCGCTCGGAGTACGACCGGCCGGAGACCATCGAGGACACCGCCGACCTGGTCACCGAGGCCGGCGGCCGGGGCATCGCGGTCCCCACCGACCATCTCGACCCGGCGCAGGTCCGCGCCCTCGTCGACCGCATCGCGGACGAACAGGGCCGCCTCGACGTCCTCGTCAACGACATCTGGGGCGGCGAGCTCCTCTTCGAGTGGGACAGCCCGCTCTGGGAGCACGACCTCGACAACGGCCTGCGGCTGCTCCGGCTCGCCGTCGAGACCCACGCCGTCACCAGCCACCACGCCCTGCCCCTGCTGCTGCGCCACCCCGGCGGCCTGGTCGTCGAGGTCACCGACGGCACCGCCGAATACAACGGCGCCCACTACCGCGTGAACTTCTTCTACGACCTCGCCAAGGCGTCCGTCCTGCGCATGGCCTTCGCCCTGGGCCACGAACTCGGCCCGCGCGGCGCCACCGCCGTCGCGCTCACCCCCGGCTGGCTGCGCTCGGAGATCATGCTCGACACCTACGGCGTCCGGGAGGAGAACTGGCGTGACGCCCTGGAGCGCGTCCCCCACTTCGCCATCTCGGAGACCCCGCGCTACGTGGGCCGGGCCGTGGCCGCGCTCGCCGCCGACCCGGACGTGGCGCGCTGGAACGGCCGCTCCCTCTCCAGCGGCGGCCTCGCCCCGGTGTACGGCTTCACCGACCTCGACGGCAGCCGCCCGGACGCCTGGCGCTACCTCGTAGAGGTCCAGGACGCGGGCAAGCCGGCGGACACGACCGGTTACCGCTGACGGCGAGGCTCACCGACGGGCCCGCCGGGCCGGCCGTCACTCCCGCAGGTCGACGAAGCGGTCGAGCAGGGCGTCCAGCCCGGCGGCCAGGCCCTCCGGACCGCCCCGCTCGGCGAGGGCGGGGGCGGTCGCCCGGAGCCGGGGCAACTCCCGGAACGGCATGCGGTACAGACCGAGCCGGAAGGCGGGATCGGGCTCGTCGGGGTTGTCCACCATGGCCCGCAGCTCCACCGACACGTATCCGAGGACCCAGGCGGTGAAGGCACGCAGGACCGAGGCGGCGCGGGCGTCGTCGAGGCCCGCTTCCCAGAGGGCGCCGAGCACACGCTCCTGATCCCTGAGGACCGCCGGCGCCCTGCGGGCCAGCGGCACCTCGGTCATGCGCGTGATGATCAGCGGCGCGCCCTCGGGGTGGTCGAGGCAGACCTGGTAGGTGACGAGGGCGATGCGATGCAGTTCGGCCCGCCACTCGGGCGTCCCGGCCCGGGCGGCCGCTTCCGGGGCGGGGGCCCGGGCGAGACGGTCCTCCAGTTGCCGGAAGAGGGCCTCCACCACCCCGTCCAGCAGGGCGTTCTTGCCGGGCGCGTAGCGGTACAGGGACATGGCCTCCACGCCGAGTTCGGCCCCCACGCGGCGCATGGTCAGGGCGGCGAGGCCCTCGCGGTCGACCAGGTCGAGAGCGGTGGCGAGCACCCGCTCGCGGCTGAGCCTGCCGTGGCGGCCGTCGTCGTCGGCGCCCGGCCCCTCGTCGTGCACCATCACCTGCCCGGCCTCTCCAGTTCCCCCCAGACGACGAACCTATGGACGTACGAGCCGTCCCAGCCGCGGTCCGTGCACGTGATCAGCGTGATCCGGGCCTTGTCGGGCCGAACCCCCGGCTTGCCGGGGACGGGGAGAAGCACACCGACGTCGGAGGGCTCCACGACCTTGCTGTGGGTGACCCGGTAGGTGTAGGTCGTCCGCTGCCACTCGATGTCGATCGCGTCGCCCTTCTTCAGTTCCGGGAGCCGATGGAAGGGTTGCCCCCACCCGGTCCGGTGGCCCGCGACCGCGAAATTGCCCTTCTCACCCGGCTGTGCCGTCCCGGGGAAGTGCCCCGGGCCCTTTTCGAGTGCCTTCTGCGACACGCCCTCGACGATGACCGGTGCGTAGTGCGGGCCGAAGCGCGGAACGCGCAGCACCGCGAAAGCCTCTCCGTCGCGACGCGGAGCGGATTTCTCCTCCTCGACCGCGACGTCCCGTGGGGCGGCCGACTGCCGCAGTTCATTGCGCAGTGCCTGCTGGGTGTGGTCGTAGACGTCGTCGGACTGCCGGTCCTGAAGGATCTTGAAGCCGCCCAGGGCCAGTCCGGCGAGGATCAGGCCGAGACTCAGAAGACGGATCACCCTTCTCATACCCGACCTCCTGAAGGGCGGTGGGGCCACTGCCGTGGCCCCGCTCGGGCGACCTTCGTCAGGCGTCGTCCCTGATCTTGCGCGGGATCAGCCGCAGGGCGGCGCAACCCGCCGCGACCAGCACGAAGACGACGATCCAGAACCAGACACTCCCGGGGCCGCCGGTGACCGGCAGCAGCCCCGCGCCGCTGGTCCCGCCTGCTGTGGTGCCCGCGCCTACATAGTTCGCCATGACCTTGTCCTTTCTCTGTGCGGGTTTTCTTCTGTGAGTCGTTCGTGTTCACCAGCTGCGGTCCCTTCGCAGGGCCGTGTCCGCGAGGGCGCGGACGTGGACGCCCTGGAGGAACAGGTCGTAGCACCACTCGGGGAGCACCAGCATCGAGGCGACCGATACACGCCAGCCCCGCGATTTCACGGTGATCGCGCGCTCGATGGCGTAGAAGCCCGTGAAAGCGATCCAGAACGGAGCGATTCTCATGCCCGAGCCGGCAGCGAGGAACCAGATCACGGAACCCACGTAGGCAGCGGAGACGGACGCTCCGAGGAAGGCCACGACCTGCCGGGCCCAGCCTTCCGCGGTGTAGCGGGTGAGGCCGTAGTCGATCAGGTTCTCCAGCGCGCCGCGCTTCCAGCGGAGCCGCTGCTTGGCGAGGGCTCTCCAGGTCTCCATGACCTCGGCGGTCATGGTCGCCCGCGACGGGGCGACGATGCGGTAGTGGAGGTGCTTCAGAGCCAGTGTGAGCTCGTTGTCCTCCGTCAGCGCCTTCGTGTCGTAGACGCCTTGGGCCGGAGGGAGGCGGCCTGATGCGCGCGCCGCGAGGACGTCCTTCGGGCGCCGGCCCGGAAGAGACAGGCCGTGCCGGTCAGGCACAGCACCTTGCCTCTCTTGTGCGCCGTGTCCCGTGCGTACCGGGCGTACTCGTTGCGCTGGAACGCCCCGCAGAGTCTGCCGCCGGAACGGCCGCGGAAGTTCCCGCCGACAGCGCCGTAGCCCTGCGCCATCTTCTTGAGGGTGACCTCGATGAAGTGAGGGTCCAGGTAGGTGTCGGCGTCCTGGACGAGGATCGCGTCCTGATCGGAGACCTCCGGCAGCAGCCCAGGGCCCCGTTGAGGTTGCCGGCCTTCTTGTACCGGTTGCCGGCCGAATGCCAGACCTCGGCCCCCGCCTCGTGGGCGATCCGCTGGAGCTCCGCGGTCCGCCCGCTCTCCTTGTGCGGGTCGAGCGTCACGACGACGCGGTCCGCCGGACGCGTCTGCCGGAGCGGCGCCGCCAGCACCTGCGGGAGCGAGTCCACCTCCCGGTAGGCCGGCACGAGCACGGTCACCCGAGGTGGTGCTGTGGGCGGGGACGTCTCGATCATCACATGCTCCGACGTGCCTGGAGAATCAGTACGTGATGTACGTAAGTTCACTTTGTAAGCCTATGCGTGCAACTTACGGGCGGTGCTGTCGCATGGGGAATGTCACTGTTCCGTCCCGGCGCGGCCGAGCGCACAACCGGAACCGCCGCACGTCCGTCTAGTTGGCAGACATCGCAGACCACTTCCGCGAAAGGGCATGACCAGCCATGGGGGACGTACGCAGACGGGGTGCCGTCACACTCGGGATCACCGCACTGGTGGCACCGCTCACGCTCGCGCTCGGCGCCACACCGGCCGCGGCCGCGAGCTGCACCACGCAGACCGGCCCGTACCAGAAGCAGGTGGAGAAGTTCCTGGGCCGCCCGGTCGACGGCAAGCAGTCCGCCGCCGACTGCAAGGCGATCCGCGCCTTCCAGACCAAGCACGGCATCTCTCCGAACATCGGTTACGCCGGTTCCGTCACCTGGGGGGTGATGGACCTGATGCTGAAGCAGAAGGCCGTCGGGACGAACCCCAACAAGGACGGCAAGTGCCCGGTGAACAAGGGCCGGATCGCCTGTGTGAACCTGAGCCTCCAGCTGAGCTGGATCCAGGACGGCAAGAAGCTCGTCTACGGCCCCGTCCCGGTCCGCACCGGCCGCGACGGCTACGAGACCCGCACCGGCCTGAAGAAGATCTACTGGCGCAACATCGACCACGTCTCGTCCATCTACGACGTGCCGATGCCCTACGCCCAGTTCTTCGACGGCGGCCAGGCCTTCCACTCGGTCGGGGTCAGCATGTGGAACCCGCCGGGCTCGCACGGCTGCGTCAACATGACCAAGACCGACGCCAAGAAGTACTGGTCGCTGCTGAAGAAGAACGACGACGTCTTCGTGTACGGCCGCAAGCCGGGCACCTGATCCAGGCACCCGGCTCGGACCTGCCCGTTACTGCGGCGCGTCCCCGAAGTCCGGGATCTCCAGCCGTACCCCGCCCTGCCGCGCAGACTCGTGCGCGATGATGCCCGGCAGGGTGTAGCGGGCGGCCACCCAGGCGTTCACCGACGGCAGGCTGCGGTCGTTCACCGCGGTCACGAAGTCGTCCACCAGGAAGTGGTGGCTGCCCTCATGGCCGTTGTGGAGATGGTCGAACTCCCGCGGCAGCCGCGCGCGGTCGTGCACGGGAGCCGAGCCGGAGGTGAAGGCGGCCCGCAGTTCCGGCGCGATGTGCTGGAGCGACGGGTCGTCGGGAGACATGGTGGGCTTGGGCTCCAGCAGCTCGCTGATGTCCTTCACCCCCTGCTTGTCCTGCCACAGGGCGACCGTGGCGAGCTGCTCCATGCTCGCCTCGGTGCCGAAGAAGCGGAAGCGGGACTCCCGTATGTGCGAGGGGTAGCCGACCCGCCGGAACTCGTTGGTACGGAACGAGCCGCCGCCCGCCACCTCGAACAGCGCGGTGGCGTTGGAGAAGTCGTTGCCGAACTGGCTGATCTCCTTGTCGAAGACGCCGTCGCCCCGGTCGTCGACGACACCGATCGCCGACACGCTGACCGCGTGCGTCTTCCAGGCGCCCAGCACGCCGCCGACCGCGTGCGTCGGGTACAGCAGCGGCGGATAGCTGGCGGTCGCCTTCCAGTTCTCGCCGCCGCTGTACTGGTACGCCTCGTAGAAGCCCAGGTCCATGTCGTGGACGTAGTCGCCCTCGGCGTAGAACAGCCGCCCGAAGGCGCCCTCGGCGATCTGGTTGCGGGCGTGCACCGTCGCCGGGTTGTACTCGCTGGTCTCGCCCATCATGTACGTCAGCCCGGTGGCCTTGACCGCGTCGATGATCGCCGCGATCTCCTCCGTGCTGATCGCCATGGGCACCGCGGAGTACACGTGCTTGCCGGCGTTCAGGCCCTGGAGTACCAGCGGACCGTGCGTCCAGCGCTGCGTGAAGATCGCGACCGCGTCGACGGCCGGCGACTCGAGCATCGCCTCGTACGACGGGAAGGTGCCCGCCAGCCCCTGGGCGGCGGCGAGTTGCTCGGCCCGCTCGGGCAGCAGGTCGGTGACGTAGACGTCCCGGACGCCGGGATGGGCCTGGAACAGGGTGGCGAACTGGCCCGAGAACTGCCCGGCGCCGACGATGCCGATGGAGAACGTCATGTGAGGCGTGCCCTTCACTGGTGGGGGATCACTGCGAGAGGATCAGGTTGATCTGTTCGTTCGTCTGGTCGAGGCTGCTGACCGGCTTGCCGTTGCCGTAGATGTCCTCCATCGCGGGCATCATGAGCGCCGTCATGTCCGCCGAGTAGCTGGCGATCGGGTACGAGAACGTCCGGAAGTTCTTCTTGTCGGCCACGGGCTCGGTGAACGACGAGACGTCGATGCCCTTCTTCCGGTACGCGGCGACGGCCGCCTCGGTCCCCGCCTTGGTGGCGGGGAAGACGACGCCGTAACCGCCGACGACCTTCTGGCACTTGTCCGAGGCCAGATACGCCACCCACTTCTTGGCGCCCTCCTTGTTCTTGGAGGCCTTGGTGACGGAGTCGGCGAGGCCGTTCATCATGGTGGCGCGCTTGCCGGTCGGCCCGACCGGCGTCAGGGCGGTCTTGATGTCCCGCCCCTTGAAGCCCGCGTAGGACGAGATCATCCAGGCCCCGTCGAACGCGGTGGCGGCCTTCCCGGCGGCGATCTGCGTGTTCGCCTGGTTGGACTGGACGTTGTAGTCGGACAGCGGCGGCATGTAACCCTTCTCCGCCAGGCCGAAGTACCACTTGATGACCGACTGGAAGACCTTGCTGTCGTACTGGTACTTCGTGCCCCAGCGCGGCTTGTCCAGGTAGCTCCAGCCGGCGGACGCGGCGAAGTTGCTCCACTGGGTCTGGCCGTCGCCGAAGCCGCCGCCGTTGGTGGCCAGGCCGTACACCTTGACGTTGTTCTTGTCGAAGCCCGGCTCGTCGCCCCGCTTGCCGTTCCTGTCGATCGTGAGGCGCGCGACGGCCTTCTCGAAGGAGCCGCCGTCCTTCGGGTTCCAGGAGAGGTTGTTCAGCTCGTCGGCGGTGAGACCGGCGTCCTTCGTCATCTTCTCGTTGTAGAACAGCGCGACCGTGTCCCAGTCCTTGGGGGCGCCGTAGCGGTGGCCGTCCTTGCCGACCCAGTTGGCGGCCAGGCCCGGCTGGTAGTCGGAGTCCTCGATGCCCAGGTCGTCGAGCGGTTCGAGGACCTTCAGGTCGGCGTACTGGCCGAAGTTCTGGATGTGGTCGGTGAACACGTCCGGCTGGGTGCCCGCGATGAACCCGGCGGTGAGCTTGGTCCAGTAGTCCGACCAGCCCAACTGGGTGATCTTCACCTTCAGTCCGGGGTTCTCCTTCTCGAACCCCTTCGCGCAGGCCTGGTAGGCGGGCAGCTGGTTGGCGTCCCACAGCCAGTACGTGACCGTGTTCGCGGAGGATCCGGCGGCACCCTGCTGCGCGCATCCGCTGACCAGGGACAGCGCCAGCGCTCCGGCCGCCGCGACGAGCGTACGAATTCGCATCACAGTCCCCTTACTTGATGCCGGTGAAGCCGATGGAGCTGACGATGCGCCGGGCGAAGCAGGCGAACAGCACCAGCATCGGCAGCGCGGCGATGAGCGTCGCGGCCATGAGCCCGGACCAGTCCACGCCGGTCGCCGGGGTCTGCGCCCGGAAGATCGCCAGCGCCACGGTCAGCACGCGCGAGCTGTCGCTGTACGAGACCATCAGCGGCCAGAAGTAGTCGTTCCAGGAGGTGATGTACGTCAGCACGCCCAGCGTGACGATCGGCGTGGACGCCATCGGCAGCACCACCCGGAAGAAGATCTTGACCTTCCCGGCGCCGTCGAGCAGCGCCGCCTCCTCCACCTCCTTGGGGATGTTCATGAAGAACTGGCGCAGGAAGAACACCGCGAACGGCGTCATGAACATGGTGGGCAGCGCGATGCCGAGGAGCGTGTCGACCAGGTGGAGCTGCTTGATGAGCACGAAGTTCGGCAGCAGCGTGAAGATGGCCGGCACCATCATCCCGGCCAGGAACAGCCCGAACACCTTGTCCCGCCCGCGCCACCGCAGCCGCGAGAAGGCGTACGCGGCCATCGCCGAGAAGAAGATCTGGCAGACGGTGATCAGGGTCGAGACGAGCACCGAGTTGAGCAGGTAGCGCCAGAAGTCCAGCCCGCCGCCCGCGCCGCCCTGCGCGATCGCCTCCTCGGCCGACTGCAGGCCGAGCGCCCGCTCGAAGCCGCTGGTGGTGAGGCCCACCGGCAGGGGGTTGGTGGGGTCGGCGTTCAGCCCCGCGTTGGTGGAGAGCGCGGTGCGCAGGATCCAGTAAAACGGCAGCAGGGTGATGAGGACGATCAGTCCCATCACGGTCCAGGCGACGGCCCGCCCGAAGGGGAACCTGCGCCGGGCCGGTCGCACATGCGTCGGCGTCGTTGTCGTCACGGCAGCCATGCCGGTGTCTCCCTTCCGTCAGCCGAGGTCGGTCCGGCCGGCCCGGGTGAGCCGGTACTGGAGGATGGTGATCGCGCTCAGCACGATGAGCAGGGCGACCGACATGGCCGAGGCGTAGCCGAACTGGAAGCGCCCGAAGGCCGAGCCGTAGATGTAGTACTGGAGCACGTTGGTCGCGTTCGCCGGACCGCCCGCGGTGGTCACGGCCACGGTGTCGAACACCTGGAACGACCCGATCACCGTCATGATCAGCACGACCGCGAGCACCGGCCGCAGCAGCGGCATGGTGATCCGCCAGAACATCCGCCACTCGCTCGCGCCGTCCACCCGGGCCGCCTCGTACATGTCGTTCGGGATCGCCTGGAGACCGGCGAACAGCAGCAGGGCGGTGTACCCGACGTGCCGCCACACGTTGATGAGCGCGATCGTCGGGATCGCCCAGGTCTCGTCGGCGAGGAACGGGATGCGGTCGACGCCGAGGGCGCTGATGATCTCGTTGCCGATGCCGAGCTGCGTGTCGAGGATCCAGAGCCAGACCAGACCGGCCACCACGTTCGACATCAGGTACGGCGTGAGCACGATGCCGCGCAGCATCGCCGACCGGGTCAGCCGCTGAAGGAGGACGGCGATGGCGAGCGCCGCGACCGTCTGGACGCCGATGTTGATGACGACGTACTCGACGGTGACCCACAACGAGTCCCAGAAGATGGGGTCGTTGACCATGCGGACGTAGTTGTCCAGGCCCACCCACTCGGCCGGCGTCAGCAGGTTGAAGCGGGTGAAGCTCAGGCAGATGCCCCGCAGCGTCGGCCAGAGCAGGAAGACCACGAAGCCGAGCAGCGCCGGCGCGATGAAGACCGCGGCCAGCCGCCCGTCCCCGCGGTTCTCGCCCACCTCGGTCCGGCGTGTCCTGGTCCTGCTGCGGGCCTCCGCCGCGCCGCCCGTGGGCAGACGCGACGGAGGACTGCTGGAGGCGATGGTCATCGGGAGACTCCCTCGCATGCGGCGGCTCGTCCTCTGGCGGGACTTACTTTTGGTGCGAAACAATTGCGCCGTCAAGAGTGGTGCAAACATCTTTTCGCAGGAACCACCATCGCCTTAGAGTGGTCATGTTGGTTTCAGGGCGAAAAAAAGGCGAGGGGGGTCGCAGCGAGATGACCGCAGGCATCGCCAGCTGGCCGCCGCTGAGCCCGGGTGAGCGCTCGGTGGCGATCGAGGTGCTCGTGCACGGTCCGCTGTCGCGCACCGAGCTCGCCCGCAGGCTGGGACTCTCGGCCGGTAGCCTCACCCGGCTGACCAAGCCGCTGATCGAGTCGGGGCTCCTGGTCGAGGTGGCCGAGGCGGGAGTGCCGGCGGAGGCCCGCCAGGGCCGCCCCTCGACACCGCTCGACGTCGTCGCCGACTCCTGGTCCTTTCTCGGCTTCAAGATCACCGAGGACATGGTCTACGGCGTCGTCACCACGCTCAGAAGCGAGATCGTCGCCCGCCACGACCGTCCGCTCACCACCCACGACCCCGCCGAAGTCGCCGATGTGCTCGGGGAGATGACCGCCGAGCTGACCCGCGACCACCCCCGGCTCGCCGGGATCGGCATCGGCGTCGGCGGCTTCGTCCAGGACCGCGCCGTCGTAGGCGAGTCCCCCTTCCTGCTGTGGCGGGATGTCCCGCTGGCCGAACTCGTCGAGGAGCGCACCGGGCTGCCCGTGGTCGTCGAGAACGACGTCGCCGCCCTGGTCGAGGCCGAGACCTGGTTCGGCGCCGGACGCGGCCTGGATCGGTTCGTCGTCCTCACCATCGGCGCCGGCCTCGGCTACGGACTCGTCCTGGGCGGCAGGCGGGTGCCCTACGCGGAGGAGGACCGCGGCTTCGGCCGCCACTGGATCGTGGACCCGAGCGGCCCGCTCACCCCGGACGGCCGGCGCGGCAGTGCCGTCTCGCTGCTGACCATCCCCAACATCCGCTACCAGATCCGGGCCGCCACGGGACGCGACCGGACGTACGAGGAGATCCTCGCGGCCGCCGCCGCCGGGGATCCGATGCCCGCCCGGGTGATCGACGAGGCGGCCCGCGCGCTGGGCACGCTCGTCGCGCAGATCTCCAACTTCGTGATGCCGCAGAAGATCCTGCTCGCGGGGGAGGGGGTCGGGCTGATGGACGTGGCCGGCAAGACGGTCGAGGAGACCGTCCGCGACAACCGGCACCCCCTGGCCGCCCCGGTCGAAGTGGAGACGAAGGTGTCCGATTTTCACGACTGGGCGCGCGGCGCGGCCGTCCTGGCCATCAAGGTGCTGGTGCTGGGATCGGCCGAAGCGTGAACAGGCTCACGTTTACTGGGAGATGGACGTGATCAGCAACACTGTCCGGAATGACCGTTTAACTCACGATTACTCACATCGTCTTCACCTCGGGCGACGTATGCTTCACATCATGTCCACCACTGTTGAATCCTCTTCCCGGCGGACGGCTGACGAGGTCAACGAGGAGATCCGGGCCCTGTGGCGCCGGTCGGGCGGGACACTGAGCGTCGAGCAGCGCGAGGAGTACCAGCGGCTCGTCCTGGAGTGGGCCGCCGCGGTCCCGCAGTCGCAGCCGGCGGCCTGAGCGTCATCCAGGTCCGCTGACGCATCGGACCCTCGTCCCGGGGCACCCCTGATCCAATGGGTGCCCTTCTCGCACTTTCCTCGGCCGTCGTCTACGGCATCGTCGACTTCACCGGCGGCCTGCTGTCCCGGCACATCCACCACGCCGCCGTCACCTTCCTCGGCCAGCTCGGCGGGCTGCTGCTCGCCTGCGCCGCCGCGCTCCTCCTGCCCGCCGACGCCGTCCGCACCGCCGACCTGCTGTGGGGGGCGCTGTCCGGCGTCGGCAGCGGCGTCGCCATGCGGTTCCTCAACCGCGGGCTGAGCCGCGGCGCGATGAGCGTCGTCGTTCCTGTGAGTGCCGTCACCGGTGTCGCGCTGTCGGTGCTGTGCGGGGTGCTCGTCCTCGGCGACCGTCCCGGAGCCGTGGCCTGGCTGGGCATCGCCGTCACGGTCCCCGCGTTGTGGTTCGTCGCCGGGGGCAGGGCCGACGCGGGCAAGGGCACGGCGGACGGACTGCTCGCCAGCGCGGGCGTGGCCGTGCAGTACCTCGCCCTCGGCCAGGCCGCCTCCGGGAGCGGCCTGTGGCCCGTCGCGGCGGGCCGTGTCGCCGCGGTCCTCGTCCTCCTGCCGGACGCCGCCCGCCACGTCCGCCGGCTGAAGCTGCCGCCGCTGCGCTGCCTCCAGGCCGTCCTCATCGGGGCCGGGGCGGCACTGGGCCTCGTGCTGTATCTGCTCGCCGCCCAGCGGCAGTTGCTGGCCGTGGCCGTCGTCCTCGCCTCCCTCTACCCGGCCCTCCCGGTCGTCCTCGGCCTCGCGCTCCTGCACGAGCGGATCAGCCGCCGCCAGATGATGGGCCTGCTGGGGGCGGGGGTCGCGACGGTGCTGCTCACCCTGGGGTGACCGGGACACGGGAACCGGGATCACCCCCAGGTGGCCGAGTAGTACTGCCGGTACGCCTTGCGGTCCTGCTCGGCGCGGATCCACCGGGTCGCCACCAGGGCGACCAGGCTGCCCGCGATGACCAGCAGGCCCGGACCGACGTTGCGCGGATCGCTGAGCCGGGTCAGCAGGCCCGACACGTCCTCGCCCGTCACCGGAGCAGACGAGCCCGGCGAGGCGGCGGCGCCCTGCGGGGCCGACGGCGCCGGTGAGGCACCGGTGCCGCCGCCCCCGCCGGCCTGCTTGGCCACGATCAGCTTGACGTTCAGCTCCGTCAGCGCCTTCGTCACCGGCTGGAAGAACGTCGTACCGCCCGCCGAACAGTCCCCGCTGCCGCCGGACGTCAAGCCCAGCGCGATGCCGTCGGCGAACATCGGGCCGCCGCTGTCGCCCGGTTCGGCGCACACATTGGTCTCGATGAGCCCGGTGACCGTGCCCTCGGGGTAGTTGACCGTCGCGTTGAGCGCGGTCACCTCGCCCTCGCGCAGCCCGCTCGTGCTGCCGCTGCGGAAGATCCTCTGCCCGACCTCCGGGTCGGCCACGCCCGTGATCCGCACGCCCTTGCCCTCCCCGACGGCCACGACGTCCGCGCCCTCGCCCGCCCGGCCGCTGTCGTACTTCACCAGCGAGTAGTCGTCGCCGGGGAAGCTCCCCCTGAGCGAGGTGCCGACCTGCTTCCGGCCCCGGTCGTCGGCGAACCAGACGGAACCGTCCGGTCCGCAGTGCCCGGCCGTCAGGATGTAGTCGCTCTTCCCGTCGGTCACGTTGAACCCCGCCGAACAGCGCCCGGCGGTCGACAGGATCGGCTCCGCGCCGTTGATGCGCGTCGTGAACGTGCCCTCGGTGCGCTCCATGCGCACGAAGCCGCCGATGTCCTCCGCGACCTCGGTCAGCCGGGACCAGTCGGCGGCGGAGACGGTGCTGTCGCCCCGGACCACCACCTGGTTGCTCTTGTAGTCCAGAGCCCACGACGTCCCGGCGACCCTGGGTGCCGAACGCAGCGTCGCAGTCGCTGACTTGAGGTCGCTCATGCTGTGGCGGACCATCTTCGCCTGGGCCCCGGCGCGCTTCACTTCGGCGGCGGCCTTCTCGTCGGTGACCGCGACGACCGGCCGCCCGGCCGAGTCGACCCAGCTGCCCGCCGTGCGCGAGGCCCCGAGCCGGGACACGAGGTCGGTGCCCATGCCGGTGGCGGGCTGCGCGGAATACGGGACGCCGATGGAGGGATCCGGGGGCTCGCTCGCCACGGCGCGTGTGACCATCGCTCCTCCGAGGAGGAGTCCGCCGACGGCCGCCAGCCGTGTCACTCGCCGGACGACCCGTCGTCGTGCGTGCCTCATGCATGGCTCCCGAACCCGAACATCACGGTGTGAACACCGCGGGGCCCTCCTTGAGTTGAGCGCCCCTCATCCATACGGGCCGCAGCCGTGCCGTGTTCAGCGCACGCGTGATCTCTTGAGCCGTCAGCCGGCGACCGGGGCGGCGAGCAGGGCCCGGCTCCGCGCGTCGCCCCATACCGAGGCGGGGTCGACATAGGGCCGCAGCAGGGCGGTGAGCGCCGGGTCCGAGCGCCCGTTCAGCTCGTCGGAGGCGATCTTGCGGGCGATCCCGGCGAGGAAGTCCGCCACCTGCACCCGCGCGTCCTCGCGCGCGACGACCAGCCGCAGCCCGGCGAGGCCGACCCCGGCCCGCCGGGCCGCCTCCTCGAGCCACGCGATGCGGTCCGGCGTCAGCATGTTCTGCCGGTCGTGCACCAGCCGGACCGGCCGGCCGTCCCCGCTCCAGAGCGCGGCCGTCCGCACGATTGCCGGGAGCAGCGGGTTGAGCACCGGGATCAGGGGCGGCCCGTCGAGGAACCCCGCCCGGTAGGAGACCGCCCGGGGCCGGGTCGCGGCGAGCCGCTCCAGGATCCCCGCCGCGTCCGTGCCCGGGTGCGCGCGGCGCAGGGCGTCCACCGTGCCGTAGAAGGCGTTCACGGGCTCCCCGTCGCCGCGGACCCGCAGCAGCCGGTTGGCCGCCTCCAGGAACGTCCGCCAGCCCTCCTCCCCGAAGGTGGGGGGTCCGGCCCGGAACAGGGCGACGGCCGCGGCCGGATCGTCCAGCAGCAGGCCGACGGCCCGGTCCACCACGAAGAACGTCTTCTCCATGAGATGTACCCGCGCCTGCCCGTGGATCGGGCCGTCCGGCGCGAGCAGCCACTCCAGCACCGCGCGGTGCTTCTCCCGCAGCAGGTGGTTCGCCTTGTACTCCTCGGCCGGTGACCGGATCCGGTCCCGGATCTCCCGTACGGCCGCCGCGGCCTCGGCCACGGACAGCGACACACTGGCGTGCGCGAACACGTCCGTGTTCCCGCCGGTGAGGTTCTCGCCGTCCGACCCCGACTCGTCGCAGGCGATCTCCAGGAACGGGCCCGTGGCCCCTTCCCGCTCCCCGTCCTCAAGATTCCCGGTCACCGCACGGCCCCCTATCGTGTGCCCATGACCAGGATCCCGCACGCGACGTCCGGTGAACCGAATCCCCTGCAACTCCTCACCCTCGACGGCCTCAGGCGCCGTACGAGCATGAAGTGGCGCACCTACCCCGAGGACGTGCTGCCCCTGTGGGTGGCCGAGATGGACGTACCGCTCGCCGAGCCCGTCCTGCGCGCCGTCACCGACGCGCTGGAACTCGGTGACACCGGCTACCCCGCCGGCACCGCCTACGCGGAGGCACTGGCCGCCTTCGCCGGGAAGCGATGGGACTGGGACGGGCTCGCGGTGGAGCGCACCGCGATCGTGCCCGACGTCATGCTGGGCGTCGTCGAGATGCTCAAGCTGGTCACCGGGTACGGGGACGCGGTGGTCGTGAACTCCCCGGTGTACCCGCCGTTCTACCACTTCGTCGCGCACCTGGACCGGCGGGTGGTGGAGGCCCCGCTCGGGGCGGATGCGCGCATCGACCTCGGCGTCCTGGAGGAGACCTTCCGGCAGGCCGTCGCGGACGGGCGGCGGGCCGCCTACCTGCTGTGCAGCCCCCACAACCCGACCGGCACCGTGCACAGCGCCGAGGAGCTGTCCGCCGTCGCCGCGCTCGCCGAGCGGTACGGCGTGCGGGTCGTCGCCGACGAGATCCACGCGCCGCTCGTGGTGGGCGGCGCGGACTTCGTGCCGTACCTGAGCGTCCCGGGCGCCGAGCGCGGCCTGTCGCTGATGTCGGCCTCGAAGGCGTGGAACCTGGCCGGACTCAAGGCCGCCCTCGCGATCGCCGGACTCGGGGCCGCCGCCGACCTGGCCCGGATGCCCGAGGAGGTCGGGCACGGGCCGAGCCACGTCGGCATCATCGCCCACACCGCCGCCCTGCGCGACGGCGTCGCCTGGCTGGACGCCCTGCTGGCCGGGCTCGACACCAACCGGCGGCTGCTCGCGGACCTGCTGGCCGAGCACCTGCCCGGGATCCGCTACCGCCCGGGCGACGCCACCTACCTCGCCTGGCTCGACTGCCGCGCCCTCGGCCTCGGCGACGACCCGGCGGACGTCTTCCTGCACCGCGGCCGTGTCGCCCTCAACTCCGGCCTGCCCTTCGGCACCGGCGGCGCCGGCCACGCCCGCCTGAACCTGGCGACCTCGACGGAGGTGATCACGGAGGCGGTGCGGAGGATGACGGCGGCACTGCACTGACCCGGGGGGTACGCCACACGAACACCCGCTCGTACACTGCCCGCCATGGACGACACGGCGCTGGACCGACTGGGCGCGGGCACTTACCTGCTGATCACCAGCTACCGCCGGAACGGCACGCCGGTCGCCACCCCGGTCTGGGTGGTACGGGACGGGGACGCGCTCGGCGTCTGGACCCCCGCCGACTCCTGGAAGGTGAAGCGGATCCGCAACCGCGCCGACGTCCTGGTCGGCCCCTGCGACCGGCGCGGCAACCCCACCGGCGACCAGGTGCCCGCGACGGCCGAGATCTGCGACCCGGCCACCACCGCCCGCTACCGCAGGCTGATCGCCCGCAAGTACGGCCTCACGGGCCGGCTCACGCTGTTCGGCAGCCGGCTGCGCCGGGGCCTGGACGGCACCGTGGGCATCCGCGTGACGCTCTGACCCCCGCTCGGCAAGCGCTTTCGCGCCCGGGGGAGTGGACGCCCCGTCCCCGGGAAAGGCCACCTGCCATGAGCCGAACTCCCGTCCTGCGCGCAGCCGTCGTCGGCACCGGCCACCGGGCCCGGTTGTTCACCCGCGGCCTCGCCGAACGCCCCGGCCACGTCGTGGCCGCGCTGTGCGACCCCAGCCCGACCCGGATGGCCTTCCACAACCGCCTGCTGGCCGAGGCCGGCGCCCCCGCGGCCACCCCGTGGGAGCCGGACCGCTTCACCGACCTGCTGGCGAAGGAGGACATCGACGAGGTCGTCGTCACCACCGTCGACGCCGAGCACGACCGCTACATCGTCCCGGCCCTGAAGGCGGGCTGCCGGGTCGTCACCGAGAAGCCGATGACCGTCGACGCCGAGCGCTGCGCCCGCATCCTGGACACCGTCCGCGAGACCGGCAACTCCCTGACCGTCGCCTTCAACTACCGCTTCAACCCCGTGCACGAGAAGGTCCGCGCCCTGCTCGCCGGCGGCGCGATCGGCGAGGTGCTGTCGGTGCACTTCGAGTGGCTGCTCGACGTACGGCACGGCGCCGACTACTTCCGCCGCTGGCACCGGGAGAAGCACCACAGCGGCGGCCTCATGGTGCACAAGTCCTCGCACCACTTCGACCTCGTCAACTGGTGGCTCGCCGACGCGCCCGAGGAGGCCTTCGGCTACGGGCGGCTCGGCTTCTACGGCCGCGAGGCCGGGCAGCGGCACGGACTGCGGCGGGAGTACGACCGCGCCCACGGCTCCGACCGGGCCGCCGACGACCCCTTCGCCCTGGACCTCGCGGGCAACGACACCCTGCGCGCCCTCTACCTGGACGCCGAACGCGACGACGGCTACCTGCGCGACCGGAACGTCTTCGACGGGCCGATCACCATCGAGGACGACATGTCCGTCCTCGTGCGCTACGCGCGCGGCGCGACGATGACGTACCACCTGACCGCCTACTCCCCGTGGGAGGGCTACCGGGTGATGTTCAACGGCAGCGGGGGCCGGCTGGAGCTGGAGGTCGAGGAGAGCCGCTGGCAGCCGCCCCTGACCCGGGCCACCTCGGCGGCCGGCGCGGTGCACGGCGACACGGCGGCCGAGCACGCGGGCGGCGCCCGCCTCACCCTGCGCCCGCTGTGGCGGCCTCCGGTCGACGTGCCGCTCGCGGTCGCCCACGAGGCCCACGGCGGCGGTGACCCGCGCATGCTCGACGCGCTGTTCGGCCCCGCCGACCCGACCCGTGCGGCGGACGCCGCGGCAGCGACCCACCCGACAGCCACCGAGCGCGACGGAGCGCTGGCCCTGGCGGTGGGCCTGGCGGCCAACCGGAGCTTCGAGACCGGACGGCCCGTGCGCACCGGCGAACTGATCCCGGGCTGAGGGGACGTCAGCTCCAGGCCCGGTACGGCTCGTCCAGCAACTGGAAGACCGGCTCGCCCCGGACCGGGTCCTTGGCCGTGGACAGCCGGACCCGGTCCCCGCTGTGGATGCCGATGGGCGGGCCCATCACCCGGCCGCGCACGACGAACCCCTCGGACATCTCGATCAGGGACACGTTGCGCGCCGCGGGCGTGTTGCGGTGCACCACCGTGGAGTGGCGCACCGTGCCCGTGCCCTCGGCGCGCTCCGTACGCAGCTCGCTGCCCCGGCAGACCGGACAGAGCAGCCGGTGGTACATGGCGGTGCCGCACCAGGTGCAGCGCTGGAAGAGGATGGCCTCCGTGTCCTGGCCCCTCGGGTCGAGGAGACCCGTCGCGGAGCCGGCTGCCTGCTGAGCGACGCTTCCTGAGTGGTGGTACACGCTGGTCAACTCCCTGCACTCGGCCGGAATCCCGTGGGCGCGGTCACCCGCGCACAGGCGTGCGCGGTTCGCCGTGCCACCGTGCACGGAGCACAGCGTATGGCACTCAGTGCCACTCGTAAAGGCACTCCGTACCCTCAATCTGGGGCGCTCAGGACCGCCCCAGCGTCGCCTCGATCTCCTGCACCACCCGCCACAGGGGCGCTCCGCGCCGCGAGACGACGACCACCACGTCCTCGGGCCGCTCCCCGGCCGGAGGCACCGGCGCCTCGCCGAAGGCGGACTGCACGTACGCCAGCGCGTGGTCCACCGCCGCGCTCGCCTCGCCCTGCCCGTCCGAACGCAGCCAGGAGCGCAGCGCGTTGTTGTGCGCCGCGACCACCGCCGCCGCGATCACATCGGCCTGGAGGGTCCCGTCCCGGCGGGCCGCGAAGCGCCGGCGCAGGTAGGCGGCGAGGGCGCGCTCGTAGCGCCACACCACCGACAGCTCGTAGGCGCGCAGCCCGGGGACCTTCCTGGTGAGGCGGTAGCGCTGCACCGAGAACGTCGGGTTCTCGGCGTACATCCGCAGCACCAGCCGGGCCGCGTCGCAGACCCGCCGCACGGGCTCGGCGTCGTCCGCGCCCGCCGCGAGGAAGGCCGTCATGTCGGCCAGGCACCGCTCGTGGTCGGGGAAGACCACGTCCTCCTTGGAGGGGAAGTAGCGGAAGAAGGAGCGCCGTCCCACCCCGGCGAGCGCCACGATGTCGTCGACGGTGGTCTGCTCGTACCCCCGCTCGAGGAACAACTGGAAGGCCGCAGCCACCAAGGCGTCCCGCATGGGCGGCTTTCCGGTCCCGGCGCCGGCTTTCTCGGAGCTCATGGCCTGGAACGTAGCACCCGCGGAGTCCCGCATGGCACTCAGTGCACTCTTCGGAAGGAACTGAGTGCTCCGCGCCCCGGACCCGGGTGCTCTCTGAACTCCCGGCGCGGGAGCCGCGTATCTAGCGGCAGGACGATCCCAGAAGACGGGCGCCCCCGAGCCCGGACGCAAGGAGAGCACGCGTGTCGACACCGTCCGAGCCCCGGCCGCCGCACGACGGCCCGGCCCTGGAACCCATCCGCGTCCTGCGGCCCCGCCGCACCGACGCGCTCGCGGAGCTGATGCGGGAGTTCCGCGAGGAGACCGGCGTGGCCTCCTCAGCGTCCCGCGGCCACGAGCCGGGCGGCTACGAGTCCGTCGCCCTGCCGCGACCGCCGGCCGGCTCAGAGGCCCTGACCCAGGAACTCCCGCCCGTAGCCCGGGAGACCCGCCGGTACGGGGACGGCTCCGCGGGACTCCCGGGAGCCGGACTGCGCCGTGCCGCCGTCGCGGTGGCCGTCGTCGCGGCGGCGGTGATCGGCTTCGGCGGCGCGCTGCTGCTGCGCGGCGAGAACACGGACGACAAGGCGGCCCCCGCACCCAGGCCGCCCGCCTCCGCCTCCGCCTCCGCCGCTGCCCCCACCCCCACCCCGCCGGCCACGGCACCGGTGGACCCCGACGGCGCCGGAACGCTCCGCGAGGGAGCCACCGGCCCCGAGGTCACCGAGCTCCAGGAGCGCCTCCTGCGCATCCCGGACGTCTACCGGGACGGCTCCACCAGCGGCCGCTACGACCCCACCCTCACGGCGGCGGTGGCCCGCTTCCAGCTCTGGTACGGCATCCGCGGCGACGAGACCGGCGTCTACGGCAACGACACCCGCGCCGCACTGGAATCCCGCACCCCGCCCACCACCAGCTGACCGGTCTCGCCCGCCCGGCACCACCCCCCCCGGATGGCATCCACCCGCCCGGCATGGTGAGGTGAAGCCGAGGCTCGGCAGACGTCAGGGTGAAGGAGCGGTGTCGACATGGCGGGCATGGAGGCGTTCATCGACCGGCTGGACCCGGACATGTGCGTGGTCACGGCCGTCGCGGGCGGTGAACGGGCGGGCTGCCTGGTCGGGTTCGCCTCCCAGTGCTCGATCCGGCCCGTGCGGTTCGTGGTGTGGCTGTCCGAGCTGAACCACACCTTCCGGGTGGCCCGGAACGCCGAGGTGCTCGCCGTGCACCTGCTCGCCCGCGAACAGCGCGGCCTCGCCGAGCTGTTCGGCGGCCGCACCGGCGACCGGACGGACAAGTTCCAGGACGTGCGGCTGCGGGAGGCGTACGGCGGGGCGCTCGTCCTGGAGGACGCCCCGGCCTGGTTCGTCGGCCGGATCATGACCCGCGCCGGCGGCGGCGACCACATCGGCTTCGTCCTCGACCCGGTCGAGTGGGGCGGACAGGAGACCTACGACGGGCCGCTGCTGCGCCTCTCCGACGCCGTCTCCATCCCGCCCGGTCACCCGGTCGACTGACCTCGCGTCCCGCATATCGAACGCGGGGCAAGGGCTGGGAAAAGCGGCGGAACGGCGGCCCCGCCCGGCGTCACCCTGGGCCGGGGCGACGCGCGAGGCGCCCGATCCGCCACGAACCGAAGGCCACGCCCATGAACGGCTCCCGCATCCCCGGCCTGGTGCTGCCCGTCCTGTTCCTGCTGGCGCTCGTCGTGGGCCTGTGGTGGTACTGGCGGCATCGCGGTGACTCGTGACCGCGGGCTCGACGCCCGCGCCTACGGTTCCTGAACCCCCGGCACCCGGACGTCCACGACACACACGTCGTCGCGCCGCTCCTCCGGCAGCATCCGCGCGAGCAGCGGCCCCAGCGACGCGGGCCCGTCGGTGTGCGGGGCCGCCACGGCCTCGGCGAGACGCTCCAGACCGAGGTCGATGCTCTCCGGAGGGTGCTCGACCAGGCCGTCGGTGTACAGGATGAGCCGGTCGCCCGGGGCGAGAGAGCACTCGGCCTCCTCGAACACCGGCGTCGCGGTCGCCCCGAGCAGCATGCCCCTCGGGCGGTCCAGATACCGGGCCGCGCTGTCCCGCAGGAGCAGGGGCGGAGGATGCCCGGCCTGCGCCCAGACCAGGCGACGGCGCCGCCGTTCGTAGCGGGCCAGCACCATCGTCGCGGTCGCGTGGGAGTCCCGGGAGTGCAGCAGCAGCGTGTTCAGCCGGGCGAGCGCGCCGGTCAGCGACGAGCCCGTGATGACCATGCCCTTCGCGGTGAACCGCAGCTGGGCCATCGTGGCGACCGCGTCGACGCCGTGCCCGGCGACGTCGCCGACCACCAGCAGCGCGTCCCCGTCGGGCAGTTCGATCGCGCTGAACCAGTCGCCGCCGACGTGCACGTCCGACTGGGCCGGCAGATACGCGACCTCGACGCGCAGCCCGGCCAGGTGCACCGGCCGGTTCGCCATCGGCAGCAGCGCGTGCTGGAGCCGGGAGGCCAGGGTCCGTTCGGCCTGGAGCACGTCGTGCTGCGTGAGGATCGCCCGCTCGCTCTCGACCAGGGCCAGCTCCGCCCGCCGCCGGGCGGTCATGTCCTGTACGAAGCCGTGCACCTCGACGGGCGTGCCCTGCGTGTCGGCCACCGCCTCGGCCACCAGCCGCAGATGCCGGATGCCGCCGCTCGTCCTGATGCGGAACGGCACGTCGAACGCCCGCCCCTCGCGGACGAGTTCACCGACGGCGCGGGTCAGCGCGGGCGTGTCCTCGGGCAGGGCCAGCTCCGGCACCTCGGTGAGGCGCACCGGGCCGTCCGCGGGGGCCCGGCCGAGGAGGGTGAACACCTGGGTCGACCAGGAGCCCTCCAGCGTGACCAGGTTCCAGTTCGCCCAGCCGAGATTGCCCAGCCGCTGGAGGTCCGCCAGCCGCTGCTCCTGCCGGTCGGAGGAGCCGTGCCGGATCCAGGAGACGACCAGGGCGTCGCCCAGCGGCGCCACCCGGGCCGTGTACATGAACAGCTCCGCGACGCCCGCCGCCTCCTCCTCGTGCGCGTACGGCTCGCCCTCGTACGGCTCCCCGGTGGCCAGTACACGCAGGCAGCCCCGCCACAGTGGCCCGCCCGCCAGGGCCGGCCGGAACTCCAGCAGCCGCCGCCCGGCCGGCTCCTCGCCGGCTCGGCCCAGCAGGTCGCCCACCTGGGCGGTCGCGGCCTCCACCCGGAAGTCCTCGGTCTCACCCGACGCGGCCCGCACCGGCGTGAGCAGCATCGCCGCGACCGGCAGGGCATCGAACAGCGCCTGGACCGCGACCGTGGCGGCGTCGCCGGACCGCTCGGCCGGGGCGTCGAGGGCGCGCAGCCGGCCGGCGCACAGCCCGGTGACGCCCCGCAGGTGAGCGCGGTCGCGAGGGGTGAACGACCCGGCACGGACGCGGAGCACCCCGATGCAGACCTCGGCCGAGCCCGCACTGAACACGGGAAGCCAGGCCCGCGACCGCCACCGCTCGGGCGGATCCCCGATCAGCAGGTACCGCCCCACGTCCGAGGGGAAGTCCTCCAGCCAGCGCGGCTCGCCCGCCCGCAGCGCCTCCAGCGCAGCGATCCCGCTCAGCGGCGGCACCCGGCGCCACTGGGAGGCCAGCTTGTCGTCGATGCCCGCGTGCCCGATCAGTTCGAGGCCGCCGTCGGGCCTGCGGGCGTAGATCATGACGGCGTCCGCCGCCATGTCCGGCGCGAGATGCTCCAGCAGGCACCGGGCGAGGTCGTGCGGTGTCATCACCCGAACGAGGGCCTGGCCGAGGCGGGCCAGAGCGGCGGCGACGTCGTCCGGTGCGCCCGACGACTCCAGGAGGCCCGCATCCGAGCCGGGAGCGTCGATGCCGACGGGCTCGCTCGCCTCACCCGGGGCGGGCGCCGTCGGGCCCAGGCTGCCGAGCGTGATCCAGCACTCCTCCAGCAGGGTGCGACGGGCCGCCTTGGCCCGCTGGAGCAGCCGCTCGCCCGCGGCGTCCGCGGAACACCCGGTCAGCGCCATCACCGCGCCCTTGGCCCGCTCCACGACGGCCGACGTCGCCGCCTGGTCACGCAGCCGGTCCAGCTCGGCCCGCTGGCGGGCGACGACTCTGGCCAGTTCGGCCAGGTCCGGTGCGGCACCGGGCTCGGCCGGTGTCACGGGCTCGCTCGTCACGCGTTGAGCATCGCACACGCGGCCCGATTCGAGACGGCCTCGTGCTCGCGGAGTGCTCACGCAACCCTGGGGCCCCATCCGTCACATCGGCCCTGGCGGTGCCTCAGTGGCCGTCGTGTGGGTAGAGCCACTGCCGCAGCAGCCGGCTGAGCCGAGGCATCACCAGGTACGTCAGCACCGGCAGCAGCACCAGCGGGAACACGGCGGCCCGCAGCGGCATCGGCCAGCCCGTGGTGTGCGGTGTCACCAGCCACTGGATGAGCACGACGAACGGATAGGCCCCGAGGAAGGTCGTGAGGACCATCTTCCAGCGGGGCGGGGCCTGCACGGTGGTGCCCGGCAGGCTGAACCAGGTCTCCATGCCGGTCGTCGACTGGCGTTCGCTGCTGACCTCGGCGGCGATGCCCTCGATCCGCCGGTGCCAGTGCGCCCGTTCCTCGGACTCCAGCCAGGCCGCGAGCCGGTGCTGGTCGGACCAGCGCAGCACCGCGTGGTAGCGGTGGCCGTCCTCCGGCGTCAGCCAGGAGACGCCCTCGTTGCCCGGGAACTCTCTGGCGCAGCGGGTGATGCCGCGCGTCCACTCCTCGAACTGCCGCTCCCGGCCGGGTCGCACCTGCCAGGTCAGGACCGTGGTCACCGGCTCGCCGCGGCGGACTTCTGTGGTGCTCATTCACTCCCGGGTGCCACGCGCGGCCCGGATCATGCCCGCCCGGTCACGGCTGGCGGTTCGCCTCCACCAGGGCCTGGGTGACCGCCCGTACGCCGCGCGCGATGTGCTGGAGCTGCATGACCTCGGCCGCGTACAGCTTGATCGTGTGCTCGATGACGCCCTCGTGCAGTCCGAGCCCGGGCAGGTCGGCGCGGGCGGTCTGGAGGGCGGTGCGGGCGACCCGGATCTCGTGCTGGACCTGGATCTGGGCGTGCCGGGCGAGGAGCACGGGGTGGCGGATGAACACGGGGTAGCCGGCGTAGCGCGCGGGGACCAGCTCGCGCAGCCACTTGGCCGCAGAGCGCTCCCAGTCGTAGCTTCCGGGGGTCTTGACCTGGCGGGGCCAGTCCGGGCTGATGCGCGTGGACGTCAGGGGCATGATCATCGCTTCCGGGTGTGCGGCGTCGTGAGGGTGGACGACGGGGTCGGGGCGGCCCCGGCCTAGGGGATGACCGGGGCCGCCACGGACACCCGGGGCGCCGAAGCGGGTAGGACCCGGCCTCCTCGGGTGCGGAACGGATCCGGAACGGCCGGGTCTCGATCCGTGAGCAGTATTTATATATGCCATCCGGTTTTCAAGGAGCATGAAAACATTCATGCGTGCTTTGTTGTGGATGCTCCACGTGAGTAGTCGGGTGGCTGCCGCTCTTCCCGGAGGAGGTCAGTCCCGGAGAAAGAACTGGTGCTGGTCGGCGACCTGTTCGTACTCCTCCAGCCGGGCCTGCGTCCGCTCCGGATCCGCGTCCGTCATGGCCTGGAGCAGCGCCGAGCACATCACGCCCGGGGCGGCGTAGGAGTCGAAGACCAGGCGCGATCCGGTCCCGGTGGCGAAGGCGACGTCGGCCTCGTCGGCGAGCGGCCCGAGCGCCAGGTCGGTGATCAGGGCGACCTTCAGCCCGGCGCCCCGCGCCACCCGGACGGCCGTCAGGGTCTCCTGGGCGTGCCGGGGCATGGAGAACGCCAGCACCCAGGTGCCGCCCGCCTCGCGGGACTGCAGCAGCGCGTCGTAGGCGACGCTGCCGCCGCGGGTCACGAGCCTGACGTCGGGGTGGATCCGGCGGGCGGCGTAGGCGAAGTACTCCGCGAGCGAGACGGAGATGCGCAGGCCGAGGACGGTCAGCGGTGTCGACGACGACAGTTTGCGGCCGATGTCGATCACCAGGTCCGGGTCGGCGAAGTCCCGCCGCAGGTTCTCCAGGTTCTCGATCTCGGCGTCGACGGCCGCCTGCAGCTCGTTGCCCCGGTTCTCCTCGGCCGGCCCGCCGGCGAGGGTGCCGAGCGCGATCGACTGGAGCTTCTCCCGCAACGCCGGGTAGCCGCTGAAGCCGACCGCGGAGGCGAACCGCGTCACCGAGGGCTGGCTCACCCCGGCCCGGTCCGCGAGATCCGTGATCGACAGGAACGCCGCCTCGGTGATGTGCTCGATCAGGTACTGGGCGATGCGCCGCTGGCCCGGGGACAGCCGGGGCCGGTCGAAGAGCGTCCTGAGCTGGGCGGACGGGGAGACCTCCGCTTCCGGGGCGGCCTTCCCCGAGGTGATCGCGGATGCCTGTGCGCGTGCCTGCTGCGGCGATGGCACCGGTGCGCCTCCTTCGTCTCCCAGGGACGTTCAACATAGCTCACGCACCGTGGTGACCAGGGCTTCTTCACGGGAGCACATGAGGTGCCCGGCAGGTGGATACCCGAGCGCCGGGCGGGAACCCGCCGCCGCAGAAGATCCCGTACGACGGACGAGGAGCCACCGGCATGACCGTCCCCGAGGAGAACCGGCCGAAGACGGCGACGACCGACGAGGTCCTGGAACACCAGGACGAGAACCGGAACCGGCCGCCGGGCGCGACCGGCCGCACGATGCGCGAGGCCCTGGAGGAGGCCGAGGTGCGCCCCGACGACTACGACAAGCGGTAGCACACCCCCGGCCACCGCAACCGAACCGACGACGTTTCCGGCAGGTGAGACCGCATGGGCGCCCTGAGCGCGCTGGAAGAGACCCTGGAGAGCCGATGGGAGGCGCTGTGGGCGCGAGTCCTCGACAAGGAACCGGTCGAGGTCGTCGACGCCCTGCGACGCGAGTGCGACGAGAACGCCGTGGTGTGCCGTGAGGGCCGCGTCATGGTCCCCAACGCCTACGACGTGGAACTGCCCGACGACGTACACGAACACCTGACCCGCAGCGGTACCGACGTGGGCCAGGCCCTCACCGACAGCCTGGCCCGCCACGCGGAACGCCGTGGCTACGAGTGGGCGGGCCCCCTGGCGGTCCACGTGGCGAGGTGCCCCGACGTCCCCAACGGCCGCTACAAGGTGGCCAGCAGGGTGATGCCCAACGTAAGCACCGACGGCTTCTTCCACGCCGCACACTGAAACGCCCTTCTTTTAGGGGCGCGGGGAACTGCGCGACCAGCCACAGCGAACCCGCAGCCGACAAGTAAGGGACGCTCAACGGCGATAGATCGTGATCGAGTACCCGACATGATCAACGGGGCGGCTACTGCCGATCAACTCGGCCAGCCGCCCCGTAGCCTTCGCGGCAGCCGAGTCCGACACCACCAACACCCCGCGCACGTCGCCGACAGGCACCCCGCGAGGATCGGCACTCCTGATGCCGTAGAACCCCGGCACCCCACTCCCCTTGTAGACAAGCCACACCCGCTCACCCGCATACCGCTCCCGCAGCCGATCCGCGAGCCGCCCGAGATCCTGCCCCCAGTCCACGTTGGAGTCGTGCAACCACTCCCGGGTCCTGCCCGGCCCCCCGAACGCCTCGTTGGAGTACGGCAGATAGTAGGGAAACGTCCGCAGCGAGCTGACCGCGACGAACGCCACCAGCACGGCCACCCCGGCCGGCACCCACCGCCGCCGCACCACGAGCAGGCCCCCCGCCGCCACCGCGAGGAACAACGGCAGGAACACCGCGTAGCGGGTCCCGAGATCCCGCGTCCCCTGCATGGCCGCAGCCAGCAGCACCAGGGGAGCGGCCAGTACATAAGGAGCGGCAGGTCGCAGCCGCCGTACCGCCACCACCACAACGGCACCGGCGACCCACAGCGCGAGCGCACCCAGCGGCGTCTTCACCAGCAGCGCGGCCGGCAGGTAGTACCAGAGCGAGCCGTCGTACAGCCGCCCGTACAGAAACCCCTGCCACGGCCGGTTCTCCAGTGCGAACTGCACGCGCATCCCGTCCCGGTAGGCCTCCGGGAACGGCAGCGCCTCGACCAGCAGACCCCGCATCCCGTGCACCACCGGCACATGCTGCTCCGGAGTCCAGCGCAGCCGAGGATCGACGACCAGATACGCGGCCCACACGACCGCGACCGCGGCCAGGGCCACCAACCCCGCGCCGGCCACCGCACGTACCAGGCGCCGGCCCCCCGCGCACCCGTGCCACACCGACACCGCGGCCAGCGCCATCAGCACCGGAGCGGCGGGCAGCGTACTCATCTTTGTAGCCAGTGCGGCGCCCAGCGCCACCCCGCGAGCGGGACGTACAGCCCGGGCCTCCGGCGGGCCCGCCACGCCAGCCACGCCGACGTCAGCACGAACCCGGCGGCCGGCACATCGAGCGTGGCGAGGGAGCCGTGGGCGATGACGTCGGGGGAGAAGCAGTACAGGGCGAGCGCCGCCAACGCGCCGACGGGCCCGGCCAGTTCGCGGGCGAAGGCGAACACCACCAGCCCGAACAGCAACGTCAGCGCGATCACCGGAAGGCGGGCCCACAGCGTCAACCGCCACGGATCGTTGCCCGACTCGTAGAGCAGCTGCCGCCCCACCCGGCCCTGGTCCCCGGTGAAGGACGAGTCGATGTGCGGATCGGCGAGGGCGACTCCCGCACCGATGACCAGCTTGCCGAGCGGCGGGTGCTCGGGGTTGTGGCGCAGCCGGTGCTCGTGGACGTACTCCGCGGCCGCGCCCACGTACACCGGTTCGTCGATCGTCGGCGTCTGCCGCACGGCGGCCGTCACCATCGCGAGGGCCATCTGCCCGAGCAGCAGGACCACGAGGAGTAGCACCGGCCACCGCCTGCCCGTCCGCCGCACGGCCTCCGGGGGCACCGGGGGCGGGAGCGACAGCGGCCGCGGGACGGCGGGAGCGGTCCAGAGGTCCCTCATGGACCCACTCTGCATCAGCCCCCGCCGCGCACGGCGTCACCGCCGCACGAGTCGCACCGACAGTCCGTCAGCCGTGTGGACGGGCACGGCCCGCAGGGTCGTCGAGTCCAGCTCGACCCGGTCGAACCGGCCGCGCAGTGACGGAGCCGACAGCACCGGGACGGTCGTGCCCGCGACCGGCGGCCGCTCGGTGTCGAGCCGCAGCGACAGCACACTGCCCTCGCCCAGCAGGGCGCGTCGGCTGACCGTGAGGGCCGGGCCGTGGTGCTTGCGCAGCAGCAACTCCAGCGTCGCCCCGCCCTCCTGGACGTACGAGCCGCGCACCCGCAGGACCTGGTCCGCGCGGAGCGTGCCGCCGGTGACCCGGACGTCGCCCTGGCCCAGGGCGTTGGGCGACCCGGCGACCAGCGTGCCGGCCTCGACGACCGTCCCGCCGTGGTAGCGGTTGTGGCCGGTGAGGGTGAGCGTGCCCGTGCCGCGCTTGGTCAGAGCGCCGTCGCCCTCGATGTCGTTGCGCCAGCTGTCGGCCGCGTGGAAGCCGCCGGCCGCCGCGTCCAGCGTCACGGTGACGTCGGTGTCGAAGGCGCCGTACCCGTCCGCCGCGGCGAACAAGTTCAGCCGGCCCCACTGCTCGAAGCCGTCCAGCAGGACGTACCCGGAGGGCAGCCCGGTCGTGCGCAGCACCTCGCGCCGCTGCGCCGCGGTCAGATACGGCAGCCGCGTCTCCAGCAGCACCTCCGCGCCCTTCGGCACGGTGAGCGGGTCCTTGCGGCCGCGGCGCGGCAGGACGTACGTCAACTTGGGCCCGACCGCACGGGCGTTGGCCTCGCGGTCGGCGTACGCGTCCCCGGCGCCCGGGTGGGCGTAGGCGTACAGCGTGTCCGCCGTCGTGCCGGTCCGCCGCGTGAAGTAGGCGAGGGCCTGGGTGCGTGCCGCCGCCTTCAGCTCCGCGTTCGCCGGGTCGGCCAGCGCCGCTGCGGTCAGCGCGGTGGCCATGATCCGGCCGCCGACGACGTCGACGGTGGAGTGCATGCCCGCCATGATCCGGGTGTGGCTGAGCTCGAACGCACGCGTCACCAGCTCCTGGAAGCGCTCGGGCACCGCGTACGCGAAGGCCAGCGCGGCCAGGTGGAAGGCGTTGGTGTGGCCGCTGGGGAAGCCGCCGTCCTCCTCCGCGTTCTCGGAGCGCTGGCGCAGCAGTTGCGGGGCGACGACGACGTCCGAGTCGTACACCGGGTAGCCGAAGGCGTCCTTCTTCCCGGTGTCGACGACCTCGCTGTCCTCGTTCATGCGCCACGGACGCGGGTACTGGAAGGCGAACTTGGCCGGGTTGCCCGAGGCGAACGGGCCGCGCACGGTGTCGACCAGCTTCGCGACCCGGCCCAGCTCCGAGTCGTACGAGCCCGCCCCGAGCGCGGACCCGGCCGGGGCGTCGGCGGGCAGGGTGTCGCTGATCTTCCCGGGCGGCGTGCCGTCCGGGGCGCCGGTGATCGACGTGACCGCCTTGGCGCCCGCCTTGTACAGGTCGGCGAGCGGGCCGAGGCCGGCGATCATGGCGTAGCTCTGGTGCTGGCGGTCGTAGAGGAAGGCCTCCTTCGCCTGCGCCTCGGTGCGGGCCTGCGTGACGCGGGCGCAGTAGCGCATGTTGGCGCGCAGCACCTCGCGGTCCAGGACCAGGCCGGTGTCCCAGGCGTCGCCGGTCTTCCACACCTTCGCCATGCCGCCCAGGATCCGGACGACCGCGTTGGTCTCGGGGGTCTGGTTCGCCACGACGTTCGACTTGTAGTCGTCGACGAACGCGGCGAAGCCCGTGGCAGCCTTCGCGTCCGCGGCGCCCAGCCAGGTGACGAAGGCCGGAGCGGCGAGCACGCCCGCCGAGGCCCCGAGGGAGGTCTTGAGGAAACCCCGCCTGTTGACGGCGGCGGTGCGGTGCCCGGCTGATGACGGCATGGGGGTGCCTCTCTTGAGTTCTGCCAAGGGGTTCTGCTGCGCGACTTCGGCCGTGCGGCCGGGGTGACGAGCGAAGATCTACGGCCGTGTCGTGACCCTTCGGAGAGGGTCCGGCCACGGAGCGGTGTCCGGAACGTGAACGGCGACCGCCCGGGTCACAGAAGAGAACGGGCCAGCGCCACCGCGCCCTCGACCGGCGGCACGCGCAGGGGCTGCGGGCGGGCTCCGGGCAGGGCTTCGGCGAGCGCGGCGGTGAACGCCTCGTACAGCGCGGGCTGGGCGAGTACCGTGCCGCCCGCCACGACCACGTCGTCCACCGCGACCCCGCGCGCCGCGAGCCGTACGACGAGCGCGGCGAGCGCCCGGCCGCCGTCGGCGATCACCGCGCGGGCGAGCGGCGAGCCCGCCGCGGCGGCCGTGAACACGACCGGTGAGTGCCGGCCCCACTCGGCGGAGACGTCCGTGGCGGCCTCCAGCGCCGCGCCGAGCGCGGGCACCTCGGCCACACCGAAGGCCTCGACCAGTCCGGTCGCCAGCGCGTCGGGTTCCTCGCCGCGGTCGTGTGCCGCCCAGACGGCCCGCGCGGCCTCGCGGACGAGTCCCGCCGCGCCGCCCTCGTCACCGAGTACGGCGCCCCAGCCGCCGACCTGGACCGGGCCGCCGTCGGGCAGCCGACCCACCGCGACCGAACCGGTGCCGGCCACCAGGCCGACGCCCTTCTCCAGCCCCGCGGCGGGCACGAGCAGCTCGGCGTCGCCCACGACCAGCGCGGGCACCCGCAGCCGCTCCTGAAGCGCGGCCCGGATCCCCGCGCACTGGCGCGGCGTCTCACAGGCGTGACCGCCCACGGCGACGGCGGACGGGCGTGCGCCCGCCGGCAGGGCGTCGTGGACCAGCGCGGCCAGCCAGTCGGCGGCGGCCCCGGGGTCGTGCGGCCGCCAGCCCGTACTGCCGCGGACGCGGTCGGTGACGGTCCCGCCGTCCGCGAGGGCGCGCAGCTGCGTCTTGGTGCCGCCCACGTCGATGCCGACCACGGAGGGCGTGGAGTCCTGCACGGGTCCTCTTTCGTCGTTGCGCGGTCCCGTCGGACGGCAGGCGAACCGTACGTCGGACCACGGCGGTTGAAGAGGTAGGGAAGCCCCGGGACGGGCTTCTGCGGGCCACGGCAGGCGAGTACCGTGAAGTTCGTTAGGAAGTTAACTAACGAAGTAGGGTGCGTCAAGAGGCACGGAATTCCCGGTGCCACGCGACCCTCGCGGCCACCCTCCACGGCCGCAGCACGACCTGGGGAGACCATGCACCTGAGTGAGAGTGCCCGTGTGGTGTTCGATGTCCTGGCCGGGGCGGGCACGGCCACCCGGCCCCAGCTGGCGGCCGGTGCGGGCCTTTCCAAGCCGACCGTCTCCACCGCCGTGGCCGAACTGGAGGCCGTCGAGCTCGCCGCCCACTCCGGGCGCGCCTCCGGCTCCACGGGCCGCAGCGCCGCGGTCTACCGGCTCGGCCCGGCCGCCGGTGCCGTGCTCGCGGTCGACCTGGGGCCCGCCAGGACACGGGTGCGCGCCTGCGCCCTGGACGGCACCCTGCTCGCCGAGGGCACCGGCTCCCGGCCGGAGGCGGCCGACACCGTCCGCAAGGTCCTCGACGCGCTGCCCGCCGGCGCCCCGCTGCGAGCCGTCGTCGTCGCCGTCGGCGACGTCACCACCCGCGACCGGGAGGGCGCCGGGGAACGCCCCGCGACCGCCAAGGCCGGCCCCGTCTTCGACGCCATGGCCGTCGCCCTCCCGGAGGGCGTCCCCGTCCACCTGGAGAACAACGTCAACTGCGCCGCCCTCGCCGAACTGCACGAGGGCGCCGCCGTCGGCCGCGACACCTTCGGCTACCTGCGCATCGGCGTCGGCATCGGTCTCGCCGTCGTCATCGGCGGCCGGGTGCTGCGCGGTGCGAACGGCGCCGCCGGAGAGGTGGCCCGGCTGCCCTACCCCTGGGACGACGACCGCGCCCCGCGCCACGAGGGCCTGGAGCAGCGCATGGGCTCGCGCACCCTGCTCCGCCGGGCCGCGGAGGCCTGGCGGGACGCCGACGGCCCCCGCCCGCGCACCGCGGACCGGCTCCTCGCCCTCGCCGGGCAGGGACATGCCACAGCCCGTGCCGTGGTGGACGCGCACGCCGCCGACGTGGGCCGGCTCGCCGCCGCCGTCGCCGCCGTACTCGACCCCGGGCTGATCGTGCTGGGCGGCGGTACCGGCGCGGATCCGCAGCTCCTGCCCGGTGTGCGGGCCGAGCTGGCCCGGCTGAGCTGGCCCACCGAGGTGGTCAGCAGCGTCGTGGGGGACACCGGCACGGTGGCGGGCGCCAGCAGGCTGGCCGTGGCCCATGGAATTCAAACCGTGACCGGAGCTGTGCGGGCGAAGCATTGACGGGTGCGCCATCGGTCTGCCAATGTCCGGACAAGCGCTTTCTGAGTCGGTCGGGACACCGACTCCGGGTGAGCCTCCCGCTCGTACGCGAAGTACGGCAGCCGCACGAGGGCGTGCTTGTGCGACGTCGGCCGTCATGGCCGGGGACCCCACCCGTCAGGGCGACGCGGCCGGGCGAGGCCGTGCCCCCGGAAAGCGAAATCTCCCGCAAAATGCACCTGTGCCGCCTCGGCTGGCGCCGTGCTTCTTCCGCTACGACGAAAAGGGACTGAAGATGACCAGTCTGGGTGTACGGCGCTCCCGCCGGCTCGGCCACGGCGGCATACGCCGCGTTGTTCCCCTCGCTGCCGTCGCCACGGCAGGTGCCCTCCTGCTCTCCGCCTGCGGCGGCTCGGACTCCGGCTCGGGCGGGACGTCCAAGTCGCTGACGTTCTGGATCTCCACGGTTCCGGGGCAGGACGCGGGCTGGAAGAAGATGGTGACGCAGTACAAGAAGGAAACCGGCGTCACGGTCAACCTCGTCAACATCCCCTACGACGGGTACGACGCGAAGCTGCGCAACGCCGCGCAGGCGAACTCCCTGCCCGACGTGGCGGCGGTGCCGAAGCTGGACCCGATCTGGGCGAACAAGCTGATCGACCTCAGCTCCATCGCCAACAACAAGAGCAACAAGATCAACAAGAACTTCATCGCCAAGGACTCGTCCGGGAAGGTGCTGTCCATCCCCTCGGACATCACCGCGTCCGGCCTGTTCATCAACAAGTCGCTGTTCGAGAAGGCTGGCGTCTCCTTCCCGACCTCGCCCCAGAAGACCTGGACCTGGACCGAGTTCGTCAAGGCGGCGGACCAGGTTCGGGAGAAGACCGGCGCCAAGTACTCCCTGACGTTCGACCAGTCGCCGTCCCGGCTCCGCGCCATGGTGTACGAGCTCGGCGGGAAGTACGTCCACGCGGACTCCTCCGGCAAGTTCTCGGTGGACGCCGCGACCAAGAAGGCCGTGCAGCGCTTCGTCGCGATGAACGACGACAAGACCATGCCGAAGTCGGTGTGGACCAGCGGCGCCGACCCGTCGGCCATGTTCCAGAGCGGTGACGTGGTCGCCTACTGGTCCGGTGTGTGGCAGGTGCCCGCCTTCGCGGAGAGCATCAAGAAGTTCGAGTGGGCGAGCGTCCCGACTCCCGCCGAGCCGGTGCAGGCCAGCGACGTCAACAGCGGCGGCATGATGGTCGGGTTCAACAACAACGGAGCCGCGGCCACCGCCACGGAGAAGTTCATGTCCTGGCTGTACGAGCCGGCCCACTACCAGGCGCTGTGCGAGGCGTCCGGGTTCCTGCCCGTCGAGAGCGGTCTGACCCCGAAGTACCCCTTCAAGTCCGAGGCGGCGCAGGCGGCGTTCAAGCTGTACAACGAGTCGATCCCGCTGTACGCCCCGATCTCCGGCTACTTCAACACCGCGCAGACGAACTGGGTGCTGAAGGGCAAGAGCCTCACCGAGGACCCGACCAAGACGGAGCTCGGCAAGGCGATCAACGGCCAGCAGTCGGCCGACAAGGCCCTGGAGAACATCGTGGCCGGCTACAACCAGCAGGTCGGCGGCTGATCGTAGGCCGACGGGCCGGGCGGCGGGGTCGAGACACCGCCGCCCGGCCTCGGGACCCACGCGATGCCGGGCTCATGGCCCGAGCCCACAGGAACCCATTCCACCAGCACGGAGTCAGGAAGATGACCAAACGCGCCCCGGACGTGTCCGCGAGCCCGCCCAGGAGACGCAGTAAGTACACCCTTGCGCCGCTCGTCCTCATCGCGGCCAACGTCGTGCTCTTCGCGCTGTTCTTCCTCTGGCCGGCGGTGATCGGGCTCGTCTACTCCTTCACGAACTACACGGGCGTGGGGGCGTTCCAGTTCATCGGACTGGACAACTACCAGCGCCTGTTCGGGGACTCCACCTTCTTCGACGCGCTGACCCGGACGCTGCTGTACACCGTGCTCTTCGTCCCGCTGAACTTCGTGTTCTCGCTGCTCATCGCCAACGTGCTGGTGAGCAGGCACGCCAAGGGCGCGTCGGTCGCCCGCGTCTTCTTCTTCATCCCGTGGCTGCTGTCGCCCATCGTCGTGGGTGTCCTGTGGCGGTGGCTGTTCGGTGAGAACTTCGGACTGGTCAACTACCTCATCGAGAAGTTCGGCGGAAGCGCCGTCCCGTGGCAGTCGAACGCGGACCTGTCACTGATCGTGGTGGTGGTGGCGGCATCCTGGGCCTGGACGGGCTTCTCGATGCTGCTGTTCATCGCGGCGATCAAGAACGTACCGGTGTCGTACTACGAGGCGGCCTCGCTCGACGGCGCCGGTCCCTGGCGCCAGTTCGTCAGCATCACCCTGCCGAGCATCGCGCCCACGTCCTTCATCGTCATCCTGCTCAACACGATCCACGCGATGAAGGAATATCCGCTGTTCGCCTCCCTCAACAACGGCGGACCCGGAACGTCGAACAACCTGCTTGTCCAGTACATCTACCAGACCGGCTTCAAATCGGGCCAGATCGGCTACGCGAGCGCCGCGTCGTTCGTGCTCATGCTCATCCTGATGGCCGTCGCGATCATCCAGCTGGTCGTCAACCGGCGGGTGGAGAACCGATGACAACCACAGACATGCCACGCAAGGTCGACGCCGGGCCCGGACGGGCGGTTCCCAGGAAGCGGTCGCGCGGCGCGGCGAGCGGCGGGCTTCGGCGGGCGGTGCCCGCGACGACACTGCTGTGGGTCCTGGCGGCCGTCTACGGGTTTCCGGTGCTGTGGTTCGTCCTCAGCTCCTTCAAACCGGCGGGAGACCTGTTCTCCTCGCTGACGCTGTTTCCGGACGACCCCACCCTGTCGGGCTACAAGGCAGCGTGGGACGGCGCCAACTTCTCCCAGTACTTCATCAACACGACCATCGTGTGCGTGATCGCGACGATCCTCACGGTGGGGGTCAGCTGCTGCACCGGGTACGCGCTGGCCAAGTACGACAACAAGTGGCTCAAGGTCTTCTTCGTCGGCATCCTGGCCACCACGATGCTGCCGGGCGAGGTCATGCTCGCCCCGCAGTTCCTGGTGGTCCGCGACCTCGGCCTCTACAACTCGCTCGCCGGCATCATCCTCCCGGCCGTGCTCACCGCGACCGGGTGCTTCATGTTCCGCCAGTTCTTCCTGACGGTCCCCGACGAGCTCATCGAGGCCGCCCGCATCGACGGCGCCCGGGAACTGTCGATCTTCCTGCGGATCATGGTGCCGATCTCCCGGCCCATCATGCTGACGCTCGCCATCCTGTCGTTCCAGTGGCGGTGGAACGACTACATCTGGCCGCTGCTGATGCTCAACGACCCCGAGAAGTTCACCGTGCAGATCGGCATCCAGAGCCTCGTCGGGGCGCAGAACATCAACTGGTCGGTGGTGCTCGGCGGATCGGTCATCTCCATGATCCCTCTGATCGTCGTCTTCCTGGTGTTCCAGCGTTACGTTATGAACGCCAACATCAACGCCGGACTGAAGGACTGACCCACCCGTGCATCTCCCTCATCAGCGCGGTCCGTTGCACGACCTCGCCGACACTCCGGAGGCGTACGACGCCGTCCTCGCGGACGTCACCGAGCAGGCCCTCGCCCGGATGACGCCCGAGGGCAGCCTCGAACACCCCGACTGCGTCGACGACATCGGCGACACCTCCCTGGGGGTCACCTCCCTGCTCGCCCTCGCCTGGCAGCGGAACAAGGACCCGCGACTGCCGGAGGCGGTGCGCCGCAGCCTCGCCTTCCACCTGAGCGAGCGGGTGTACACCGAGGACAACCCGGGCTATCCCAACCTGCGGATTCGCGGCTCCGGGCTGCCGTACGCCCGTTACACCCTGGCGGCCGGCGCGCACCCCATCGGCGACTGGCCCAGCACGGTGTGGGCGCTGCTCCAGGCGGTCAACATCCTGGACGCGGCGGACGGTCTCGTCGACGACGGACAGCGCGCCGAACTCCTCAAGGTGGCCCACGGCTACTGGCGCTGGCTGACGGAGGCAACGTTCTTCAACCCGCAGGAGGCCGGCAACCAGGCCATCGGCTGCGTCGTCGGCGGCCTGATGCTGGCCCGGCATCTGCCGTCCGCCGAAGGCGACGCCGTGCGGCGCACGGCCCTGCGGCTGTACCAGGACGAGATCCGCGCCCACCGGGTCGCCGACCGGGGCGCGCTCCTGCCGCCCGAGCACGGCGGCGCCTACGACAACAACTACGGCCCGATCTCCCTGTCGTTCCTCGCCCAGGCCCACCGGGTCAGCGGCGAGGAGGTCTTCGCCGAGGACGGCGACGCGCTCGCCCGCTACATCGACGCCCGCCTCACCAGCGGCGGCTTCGACAACGGCGGCCCCCGTTACAGCGAGCAGCACTCCGCCTTCGAGTCGGTGCTGGGCCTGCGCTACTTCAGCGCCCGCGTCGGCTCCGACCTGGGCCGCTACCGGGGCGACAGCCGCTGGGCCCGGCACGCGTGCAAGGCGGACGGCGGGGTCGACGGCCACTTCGCGTGGATGCTGGTCTGGCAGATCCAGGACACCACGCGCTGGCACCGCACCCCCTCGGCCGCTCCGGCCCGCCACCAACTGCGCGCGGGCTCGGTGTCGGTGGCCTTCGACGACCGTATGACCCCGTCCCTGGTCGAGGCGGCCGGCACGTACTACCTGCCCGCGGCCGTCAACCGCCAGCACGGCTTCGGCCCGGTCACCGACGGCTTCCTGCTGTGCCGCCCGATGGGTGAGGTCCGGGTGCGGGACGTGGCGTCCGGCGGCCTGAAGGCCAAGCTGGTCACCAAGCCGGTCGTGGGCCGCGACCACGTCCTGCGGCACGTCCAGTCCCTGTACGTCACCGACGGCACGACCCTGTGGACGACGGTCGCGGTGGAGCGCCTCCCGGGCACGCCGTACCTGCTCGCCGGGCTGCCGTACGCCACCGACGACGGCGACCGGGTCCGCAGGACCGCCGAACCCCGGGCGGCGTCGGCGGCCGGGCTGCGGCTGACCCACCCCGCCCCGGACGACCCGCACCACTTCGACGCCCGCGCGGACCTCACCCAGGAGCAGGCCGCCTTCGCCCTGGCCGCCGACCCCCGCGGCTACGGCAACCCCGACGAGGGCTGGCGCCACCTGGTCGCCTCCACGGCTCTGGAGGCCGCGCCGGTCCCCGGAGCCCCCGAGGACCTGCACGTCTTCGCCGTGCGCTACGGCCCCGGCGACGACGCGTTCACGCCCGCGTTCGAGCGCGAGGGAACGGCCCTGAGGGTCCGTACCGAGGCGTTCACGGCGCTGATCGGCGACGCGGCGGGCGGCACCGACGCGGAGCCGGAGCTCGCGCTGACAGCCTGAGGCGGAGCCGGAGCTCGCGCTGACGGCCTGTGGCGGCCCGCGGTGACGATGCGCGGGCGGGCCGGGCCGGAAGCGGAGCCCGCCGGCCAGGTCACGCCCGCGCGTCCACCCGCGGCAGCGCCGACTCCGGCACCACGAGGTCGGCGCGGTCCCGGGTCGTGGCGACCAGCTCGGCGTTGCGCTCGTCCGAGCGCAGCACCCACGCCACCGCCTCCTCGTGGCTCTTGCCGAACTCCTCGTGCCGGGCGACCAGTCGGCGGACCCGCTCGCGCTCCGGGACCTCGCAGAACCACACCTCGTCGAGGAGCGGCCGGACGCGGGCCCAGGCGCCGGTGTCCAGGAGGAGGTAGTTGCCCTCGGTGACGACCAGCCGGGCCGCCGGCGGCACCGGGATCGCCCCCGCGATCGGCTGCTCCAGGACGCGTTCGAAGCCGGGCGCGTACACCACCTCGTCGCCCGGGTCCTCGCGCAGCCGCCGCAGCAGCGCCGCGTACCCGGCCGCGTCGAAGGTGTCGGGCGCGCCCTTGCGGTCACGGCGGCCGAGCCGCTCCAACTCGGCGTCGGCGAGGTGGAAGCCGTCCATGGGGACATGCGCCACCCAGGGATCGCCCGTTCCGTTCAGTTCCCGCACCAGGTGCCGGGCGAGCGTCGACTTGCCCGCACCAGGGCTGCCGGCGATACCGAGGATCGCGCGCCGGCCGCCCTCGGTGAGGGCCCGGGCGCGGTGGACCAGGTCGTCGAAGGTGAGCCGCACAGAGGAAAGTGTGTCACCCGGGTCCGCGCAGGTGCGCCGAGAGCTCCGCACCCCTACGTACCCCCGCGCGTGTGGCGTGCGCCACTCACTGGACCTCTCCGGTCGGGGAACCGGACCTGTATGACGCAGCTCGGCCTACCCGACGACATCCACGCCTGCCTCTTCGACCTCGACGGCGTCGTCACCCGGACGGCCGTCGTGCACGCGGCCGCCTGGAAGGAGATGTTCGACGCCTTCCTGCGCGAGCGGGACGGCGCGGACTTCCGGCCGTTCGACGCGGCCGACTACGACGAGTACGTCGACGGCCGGCCACGCGCCGACGGCGTACGCACCTTCCTCGCCTCCCGCGGCATCGACCTGCCCGACGGGAACCCCGACGACCCACCCGGCGCGCGGACCGTCCACGGGCTCGGCAACCGCAAGAACGAGCTGGTCCTGGAGAAGATCCGCACCGACGGCGTCGAGGCCTACGACGGCACCCTGCGCTACCTGGAGGCGGTCCGCGCCCACGGCTTGAGCACCGCGATCGTCTCCTCCAGCGCCAACTGCCGCGACGTGCTGCGCTCGATCGGCGCCGAGCACTTCTTCGACGTACGGATCGACGGCGTGGTCGCCGCCGAGCGCAAGCTCCCCGGCAAACCGCACCCCGACACGTTCCTGGCCGCCGCCGAGGACCTCGGCGTCGAACCGGCCCACTGCGCCGTCTTCGAGGACGCCCTTGCCGGCATGGACGCGGGCCGCGACGGCCGGTTCGGATACGTCGTCGGTGTCGACCGCGTCGGGCAGACCGACGCGCTGTACGCGCACGGCGCCGACATCGTGGTCAAGGACCTCGCCGACCTGGGGGAGACGAAGTGATCGCACAGCGGGCGTACGGCGTCGAACCCTGGACCGTGCGTGAGACGGAACTCAACCTGGACCTCCTGGCGCAGAGCGAGTCCGTGTTCGCCCTGTCCAACGGCCACGTCGGCTGGCGCGGCAACCTCGACGAGGGCGAACCCCACGGCCTGCCCGGCTCCTACCTCAACGGCGTCCACGAACTGCACCCGCTGCCCTACGCCGAGGCCGGCTACGGCTACCCCGAGTCCGGCCAGACGTCGATCAACGTCACCAACGGCAAGGTGCTGCGCCTCCTGGTCGACGACGAGCCGTTCGACCTGCGCTATGGACGGCTCGTCACCCACGAGCGGACCCTCGACCTGCGCCGGGGCGTCCTGGAACGGGTCTGCCAGTGGACCTCACCGGCCGGCTCGACCGTCCGGGTGCGTTCCACGCGGCTGGTGTCCCTGACCCAGCGGGCGATCGCCGCCGTGGCGTACGAGGTGGAGCCCGTCGACAGCCGCACCCGCGTGGTCGTCCAGTCGGAACTGGTCGCCAACGAGAGCCTGCCCGAGCCCGACGGCGACCCGCGCGCCGCCCGGGCGCTGAAGTCGCCGCTGGAGCCGGAGGAGGACATGGCCTCCGGGAACCGGCTGCGCCTGGTCCACCGCACCCGGCGCAGCGGCCTGCGGGTCGCCGTGGCCGCCGACCACGTCGTCACCGGCCCCGAACGCACCACCACGAGCAGCGAGAGCAACGTGGACGTGGCCCGGCTGACCATCACCTCCGTCCTGGAGCCGGGGGAGCGGCTGCGGGTGGAGAAACTGGTCGCGCACGGCTGGTCCGGCGCCCGCTCCCGGCCCGCGATGAGCGACCAGGTCGAGGCGGCGCTCGCGGCGGCCGCGCACAGCGGCTGGTGGGGGCTCCTCAAGGACCAGCGGGCCTACCTCGACGACTTCTGGGCGCGCGCCGACGTCGAGATCGACGGCGACGAGGAGATCCAGCAGGCCGTCCGCTTCGCCCTCTTCCACGTCCTCCAGGCCGGCGCCCGCGCCGAACAGCGCGCCATCCCCGCCAAGGGACTCACCGGCTCCGGCTACGACGGCCACGCCTTCTGGGACACCGAGGCGTTCGTGCTGCCCCTGCTGACCTACACCGAGCCGCACGCCGCCGCCGAAGCCCTGCGCTGGCGCCTCGACACCCTGCCCGCCGCCCGGGAGCGCGCGGCCCAACTCGGCCTGCGCGGCGCCGCGTTCCCCTGGCGCACCATCGAGGGCTCGGAGGGCTCCGCGTACTGGCCGGCCGGCACGGCCGCCTTCCACGTGGGCGCCGACATCGCGGACGCCGTGGTGCGGTATGTCGCGGTCACCGGCGACGAGGACTTCGAACGCGAGGTCGGCGTGGAACTGCTGGTGGAGACCGCCCGCCTGTGGCGCTCCCTCGGCCACCACGACGACCGGGGCGTCTTCCACATCGACGGCGTCACCGGACCGGACGAGTACAGCGCCATCGCCGACGACAACACGTACACCAACCTCATGGCCCGGGCGAACCTGCTGGCCGCCGCCGACGCCTGCAAACGCCACCCCGACGAGGCCGCGCGGCTCGGCGCCGACGAGGAGGAGCGCGCCGCCTGGCGGGACGCCGCCGAGGCCGTGCACGTGCCCTACAACGACGAACTCGGCGTGCACGAACAGCACGCCGGCTTCACCCGCTACCAGCGCTGGGACTTTGAGCGCACCGGCCCGGACCAGTACCCGCTGATGCTGCACTTCCCGTACTTCGACCTGTACCGCAAGCAGGTGATCAAGCAGGCGGACCTGGTACTGGCGATGTACACCTGCGGCAGCTTCTTCGAGGAGGCCTTCGACAACGACGCCGAGGAGCAGATCGCCCGCAACTTCGCCTACTACGAGCCGCTGACCGTACGGGACTCCTCCCTGTCCGCCTGCGTCCAGGCCGTCATGGCCGCCCGGGCCGGCCACCTCGACCTGGCCTGCGACTACACGGCCGAGGCCGCGCTGATGGACCTGGGGGACCTGGAGCACAACACCCGCGACGGACTGCACATCGCCTCGCTGGCCGGCACCTGGATGGCGCTGGTCGCCGGGTTCGGCGGCATGCGGTGCACGGACGGCACCCTGCGGTTCGCCCCCCGCCTGCCCGAGCGGTACAGCCGGCTGGCCTTCACGGTCGGGTTCCTCGGCAGGTGCCTGCGCGTGGAGCTGACGGCCGACCGGGCCACGTACACCCTGCGCTCCGGACCTCCGCTGACCATCCGTCACCACGGCACCGAGCTGACGGTGAGCGAGGACGCCCCCGTCACCCGGCCCGTCCCCCCGCCGGCCCGGCGCCCGGCCCCGAGCCAGCCCCCGCACCGGGCCCCGAACACTCACTGACCTCGCGAGTTCCGGTCACGCACTTGGCCGTATCCCACCCTGCATCGCCCCACCCCGCGGGTTAGCTTGGCCGTGTTTCCTGATCATCCGGCTTTCAGCCCTACGGGTGGGAGGTCGTAGCGGCCCTACGGCAGGTAGGGGAAGGGGTGGACGATGGCCGACGGCGCGAACGCCATCCTCGTCCGGATGCGAAGACGCGAGCAGACCGACGCGACGGGGACGGCCCGCAGACGGCGCGTCGACCGGCCGCTCGCCGCGCTGGCCGGCGTCTTCACGCTCGCCCAGCTCGTCCTCGTACGGCCCGTACTGGGCCTCGGCTGGGACGAGATCGTCTACGTCAGCCAGGTCACCTCCCACACCCCGGCCGCCTTCTTCAGCGCACCGCGCTCCCGGGGCGTCTCCCTGCTCGTGGCCCCGATCGCGTCCTGGTCGTCGTCCACGCCGCTGCTGCGCGTCTACCTCGCCCTGCTCTCCGGCCTCGCCCTCTACCTGGCCCTGCGCACCTGGCGGGGCCTGTTCCCGACCCGCGTCCTGGTCGTCGGCGGCGCCCTCTTCGCCTCCCTGTGGGTGACCCTCTTCTACGGCCCGCAGGCCATGCCCAACTACTGGGTGGCGATCGGCGCCCTGATCAGCGTGGGCTGCTTCCTGCGCGCCCGGGCGGAACGTTCCGCCCGGGCGGCCCTGTGGGGCGTCGCGGCAGGCGCCGCGCTCATGGCGTGGATGCGGCCCACCGACGCGGTCTACGTCACCGTGCCGCTGCTCGTCCTCGCCCTGGCCCGCCGCCACTGGCGCCCGCTCCTCGCGCTCGTGGCGGGCCTCGCGGCGGGCGCCGTCCCGTGGGTGATCGAGGCGTACCTCGGCCATGGCGGCCTGGGGCAGCGGCTGTCGGACGCCTCCCGCATCCAGGGCGGACTCGGCTGGCAGATCGCCGTCGACGACCAGCTGCGCAGCCTGGGCGGCCGGGCCCTGTGCCGGCCGTGCACCGGGACGATGCCCCACCCCCTGGTCACCCTCTGGTGGTTCGTCCTGCCCGTCCTGGCCGGCCTCGGCCTGCTCGTCGCGGCCCGGGCCCGGCGCCTGGGACGGACCCTGATCCCGCTGGCCTGCGCCGCCACAGCCGCCCTGCCCTACCTCTTCATGATCGGCTACGCGGCGCCCCGCTTCCTCCAGCCGGCCTACGCCCTGCTCGCGATCCCGGTCGCCGACGCCCTGTGGTACCTGGTCAAGACGCCCCGCGGGAAGTGGCGCCCAGTGGCCGCCGCGCTGGTCGCCGTCGGCCTGGCCGGGCATCTGGCGGTGCAGATCGCCGTCCTGGAACGCACCGTGGCCCGCAACACCGACAGCCGCCGCGACTGGGACCGCACCGCCGGTGAACTGCACCGCCTCGGCGTCCGCCCGCCCTGCCTGCTCACCGGGCACGAGGCCCTCCCGATCGGCTACTACGCGGGCTGCTCCTCGGGTGCGACCGCCGGCCACAACGAGAACACCACCGCCGCGGACATCCTGCGCACCGCGGAGCGCCTCCCGGTCGCCCACCTCGCACCGGCCGGCGGCACACCGCCCGGCTACGCCCGCGCCTGGCCCGTCCACCGCATCTCGGACCTGGACGTCCGCGTCGCACCGCAGGCGCCCCCCAGAACACCGTGACCTCGTCCGCGTTTCCCGCCCGCCCGGTTCAGGCAGGACAGGTAGGACTCGCCTGACCTTCAGGCGCTGTACGACGCGGCCGACGACGACTCCGCGACCAGAGTTTTCGGTTCCATGGGCAAGACCTGTCGCGGGCTTTACTGCACATCACTTGCAGGTGCTGGAGGATGACGCGAGGCTGTTCACCGCAGCCGTCCGTCCGACAGAAAGACCTTCCCCCCGATGACGGCCGCCCCTGAGTCCACTCCGCCCCTCCCCGCCCAGCGCACGGCCTGGCACCGCGTCCGCACCTCCATGACGCGGCGGGAGTGGACCAGGGTCGGGGGGATGGCCGCGTTCATCGTGGCCCTGCACGTGATCGGCTGGTTCACCCTCGTCGCGATCGTCGCCCCCGAGCACCACGCCATCGGCACCCAGACCTTCGGCGTCGGCATCGGCGTGACCGCGTACACGCTCGGCATGCGGCACGCCTTCGACGCGGACCACATCGCCGCCATCGACAACACCACCCGCAAGCTGATGGGCGAGGGACAGCGGCCGCTGTCGGTCGGTTTCTGGTTCTCCCTCGGCCACTCCAGCGTCGTCTTCGCCCTGGCCTTCCTGCTCACCCTCGGCGTGAAGACCCTCGCCGGACCGGTCCGCGACGACGGCTCCGCGCTGCACGACGTCACCGGCCTGATCGGCACGACCGTCTCCGGGACGTTCCTGTACCTCATCGCGGCCGTCAACCTGGTGATCCTGGCCGGCATCTGGAAGGTGTTCCGCGCCATGCGCTCGGGCCGCTACGACGAGGCCGCCCTGGAGGAGCAGTTGGACAACCGCGGCTTCATGAACCGCCTGCTGGGCCGCGTCATGAAGTCGGTGTCCAGGCCCTGGCAGATGTACCCGCTGGGCATCCTCTTCGGCCTCGGCTTCGACACCGCCACGGAGATCGCCCTGCTCGTCCTGGCCGGCTCCGGCGCCGCCTCCGGACTGCCCTGGTACGCGATCCTGTGCCTGCCCGTCCTGTTCGCCGCCGGGATGTGCCTCCTGGACACCATCGACGGCTCCTTCATGAACTTCGCCTACGGGTGGGCCTTCTCCAAGCCGGTGCGCAAGGTCTACTACAACCTCACGATCACCGGCCTGTCCGTCGCCGTGGCCCTCCTCATCGGCACCGTCGAACTCCTCGGCCTGCTCGCCGAGAGGTTCGGCCTCCACGGTCCCTTCTGGGACTGGATCTCCGGCCTCGACCTCAACATCCTCGGCTACGTCGTCGTCGCCCTGTTCTTCGCGACCTGGGTGGTGGCGTTGCTGGTGTGGAAGCTCGGGCGCATCGAGGAGAAGTGGTCGGCGGACCTGGCCCGCCCGCTGTCGTGACGGGTGGGTAACCTCGTCCGCCGAGGTTAGAGACGGCGTAACGGGAAACGCGGAACGGACAGGTGAGACGAACGAGTCGACGCAGCGCGACAGGGAGGCAGAAGTGATGGGCACGGAACCGATGCGCTCCGAACCGATGGCGGACGACGTGTACCAGCCCACCGGGACGAACGAGGAGCAGGAGGACGCCGCGCCGCTGGACCTTCAGGACGCCGTCGACGAACGCACCTACGACGACACCCTCGACGAGGGCTACTCCCCGCCGGAGAAGCCGCTGGGCGTCACCAAGCGCGGCACCACCGCCGCGGAGCAGCACGAGGGCGAGACCCTCGACGAACGGCTGTCCCAGGAGGTCCCCGACGTGTCCGCCGAACCGGTCGGGGACGGCGTGGGCGACACCCCCGAGGGCGACGGCGAACCGGTGGACCCCGAGGCGGGCACCGCCCGCGCCGGCCGCCTGGTCGCCCCGGACGAGGGCGCCCACCCCGACACCACGAAGGAGACCATCGCGTCCGACGTGGGCATCGACGGCGGAGCGGCCGGCGCGGAGGAGGCGGCGGTACACGTGGTGGAGGACGACGGGGTCCTGCCGGAGGAGAACGACAGGGCTTGAGCCGCGGCGGGGTCCGGCCTTTCGGCACAAAGCATCCCCTGCCGCCCCCGTGACCACGCCCGAGCCACCACCCCCGCGCACACCCCGCGCCGGGCCGGTGCTCTCGGGCTTGTCGAGGGGCTACGGCATGTCGAGGGGCTACGGCAGGATCTTCTCCAGCGCCGCGGACCCCTCCGCCGCCAGCTTGCGCTTGGCCCACTCCAGGTTGCGCGGGGTGAGGTCCTTGCCCGAGGCGAGGACCAGGTCCTCCGGTGACACGTCGGTGCCCGTACGGGCGTGGAGCAGGCGGTCGGGGGTGGTGCGGTCCTCGGGCGGCCGGGACGCGGGGGGCTGTGACGTCGACATGTTCTCTGCTCCTAGGGTCCGGATCGCTGGTGCGGCCCCGGTGCTGAAAAAACGGGTCCGATATCACCATTCCCCCCAGGAGCCCGGCGTGCACCCGGAGAGCGCGGGAGAGGCCCCTGGAGACCGTCCGCACCCCGTTCGAAACGCCCACCGATGTCGCGTCGCGCAACTCTGGGTGACGGTAGGAACACGTGTCCCTGCGAATGACAGAGCTTTTCCATGCGTCACGTGTGACCGCCGCGGTCGGCTTGGCCTGCGCCGCCCTGCTGGCCTTCGCCGGTACGGCGAGCGCCGACGACGGCACCGTCGGTATCGCCAGCCACAGCCCCGGCGTCCTCTCCGGCAACGTCATCCAGATCCCGGTCAACATCAACGCCAACGTCTGCGGCAACTCGATCAACGTGGTCGGGCTGCTCAACCCCGCGTTCGGCAACGAGTGCGTGATCAAGGACTGACGCACCGGTCGTACGGCCTGCCGCGGCGGCCCGCGGACATCGCGGGCCGCCGCCGGCCGCCGTCAGGGCCCGCCTCGCGGGCGGGGCGCGAGTACGAGCATCGTGACGTCGTCCCGTACGTCCGGGCTGTACCGGACGAGGTCGGTCCACACCCGCTCGGCCAGGGCGGCCGGGTCCTCGGCGGCGAGGCCCGGCAGCCGCTCGGCCAGCGGATAGAAGGCCCCGTCGGCGTCCCTGGCCTCGGTGACACCGTCGGAGGCGAGGAAGAGCCGGTCACCGGCGCGCAGCCGCACCGAGACGACCCGCGGAGCCGTCCCGGCGAGGCCCAGCCCGAGCGGTGTGCACGGCTCGACGTCCAGCTCGACGGCCCGCCCGTCACGGAGCAGCAGCGGGCCCTGCTGCCCGCACGCCACGATCCGCACCACGCGCGCGTCGGGGGAGAAGTCGAGCAGCACCGCCGTGGCGAACAGCTCGGCATGCGGCTCGTCCGCGGAGTCCACCGCCATCCTCCGGTCGAGCCGGGCCGCCACCGCCTCCGGGTCGGGCAGGTCCAGCACCGCCTCCCGGAAGGCCCCCAGCAGCGACGCGACCGTGGCGACGGCCGACAGCCCGTGCCCCTGCACATCGCCCATGACCGCCCGTACGCCGTAGGGGCCCGCCCGTACGTCGAAGAAGTCGCCCCCGACCAGCGTCCCGCGCTGCGCGGCCCGGTACAGCCCCGCGCACCGCACCGGTCCGACCCGCTCCGGCAGCGGCGGCACGACGGCCCGCTGCGCGGCCTCGGCGACAGCGCGCTCGGTGACCAGCTGCGCGTCCCGCCTGCTGCGGACGAACGACAGCAGCACGCTCAGCACCGAGACGAAGCACACGGTCAGTAAATCGGTGCTGCCGGGGGCGTTCAGGTTGAACACCGGGACGCTCAGCACGACCACCACCAGCGCGCCCAGCACCGCCGTCGCCGCCGGCCCGTGAGCCAGGACGGCCAGTGGCGGGATGGCGCCCAGCAGGAAGCCGATGTCGAGCGGCTCCGGGCTGATCAGCTCCGCCGCGCACACGCCGGCCAGCAGCGCGGACGGCAGCATCCGGGCCCAGACCGGCGGCGGTGCGCCGCGCAGCCAGCCGGGCCCGCCCCGGTCGGGGGCCCGGCGGAACCGGCCGTGCGCACTGCTCACACCACCACGCTGCTACTCCCGGCGGACCGCCGCACTCCGGGCCCGTGCCCGCTAGAAGGGCGTGAGCGTCAGCCGGATGCCCGTGGGCGCAGTGTCCTGGATGTACGAGGCGAAGTCGGCCACGTCGTCGAAGGCGAAGCCGTACGCCCTGCCGTCCTGGCTGGCCGCGTGCATGGCCTTGGCGTAGTGGTTGGCGAGGCCGGTCCGGTAGAAGGACGCCGCGTCGGTCGTCGGCTGGGCCGCGTCAGCGGCAGGGCGGCCGCTGCCTTCGCCGTGCTCACGGCCGTCTCCGCGAGGGCGTGGGGGGCCAGCGCGGCGACGGCCGGAGCGGCGACCACGGCGCCGCCGAGTACATCCCTTGAAACGGCACCCAGTTGGCGCCTCAGGGATCGCTTGACCGGCTCTTAAGGGCCACTTGAGCTCAGCCGCGAATTCGATGGACGGCCCGCCGGTGATCCCGTAACGTGTGGCGCGCCACGCCCCGAGACCAGCGGAAGGAGGGCAGAGCCGTGCAGTTCACACCGTTCCCGCGCTCCCTCCCCGCCGTCCCGGCGTGCCTCGACTGACCGACCGGGAGCGCTCTCCGCAGTTTTCGCCTCCCGGAGGAATTTCCATGACCGATCCGGTCATCCGCGCGCTCGACACGAGCGACGCCGCTCTCTTCGACACCCTGCCCGACCCGCTGGGCAACCGTGCGGGCCACCGCCTGACCCGGCACCGCCCCGACTGGAAGCGCGTGGCGCTGCGCGACGGCCGCGTCGTCGCCCGCGGTGCCTGGTGGGGCGGCCCCGACGACACCGAGCCCGTCAACCTCAACTGGTTCGACGTGGCGGACGGCGAGGAGGAAGCGGGCGCCGCGCTCCTGCGCTCCGCGCCCTGGCAGGTCGAACTGGAGCTGGACCTGCCCGCGGGCTGGCGCGACGACCCGGCCCTGCGCACCGCGGCCGAGACCCGCTTCACCGCCGCGCGCACAGCGGGCTACGACCTGCTAGCCGAACGCCTCCTGTACCGCTGGACTCCCGGCCATGGCCTGCCCGAGCGGCCCGGGCGCCTGGAGTTCCGAGCCGAGGCGGAGGACGCCGTGTTCTTCGACGCGCTGCGCCGCATCCACTCCGCCACCCTGGACGCCCACGCGCTCAAGGCCATCGAGCAGGGCGGACTCGACCAGGCGGCCCAGGAGGAGCTCGACTTCTTCCACTGGTGCCCCTCACCCCGCGAGTGGTGGCAGATCGCGTACACGCCCGGGGGCGAGATGGCCGGCATCCACATCCCGGCCCACAACCCCTCGGGCCCGTGCATCGGCTTCATCGGCGTCCTGCCCGACCAGCGGGGCCGCGGCTACGCCTACGACCTCCTGGCCGAGTGCACCCACTTCCTGGCCGAACAGGGCGCGGAGTTCATCGCCGCCGCCACCGACCGGGGGAACACCCCCATGGCCGCGAATTTCGCCAAGGCCGGATTCCCGGTGGTCAAGGAACGCGTCAACTTCCACCCGGCCTGGGACCCGGGCAGCGACGTCGCCTAGCGCGCGCCGCCGTTCAGCAGGTCCTCCGCCGCTGTGAGGATCTCCGTGACCCGGAGGCCGAACGCCGCGTCGCACGCGTGCGGGCGGCCCGTCCGGGCGGCGGCGAGCAGGGCGTCCGCGGCCCGCTTCAGGGCGGGGACGGCTCCGTCGGAGCTCTGCGGCAGGACCGCGACCCCGGCCTCCCCGCGGAGCTCCACGGCGGCACCGGCCGCGGCGGGCGGTGCCGTCAGGCTCAGGGTGAGGGTGCTGGACGCGCCGCCCGCGTGGTCGAGGACCACATGCGCCGTGTCCCCGGGACCGTACGCCGCCGCCGTCACGCGTCGCACATCGCCCAGCACCGGCAGCAGCACGGACAGGGCGTGCGGTCCGACGTCCCACAGGGCGCCCTTCTCCCGCCGCCACGGCGTCGCGAAGGGACTCTCGCTGGTGAACACCGCCCCGAGCCACTGCGCCCGCCCGGTGAACCAGCCCGGTACCGCCGCCTGCTCGGTGATCCACGCCTGCGGTCCGGGCTGGAAGCGGGTCGTGAAGAACACGACCGAGGCGACCCCGGCCTCCTCGGCGGCCTCGACCACGGCCCGTCCCTGCTCCACCGTCGGCGCGAGCGGCTTGTCGAGCAGCAGATGGCACCCGGCCCGCGCCGCCCGCGCGGCCAGCCCCGCCTGCACGTCCGGCGGCAGCGCCACGGCCACCGCGTCCACGTCGGCGAACAGCTCGTCGGTGTCGTCGTACGCGCGGACGCCGTGCCGCTCGGCCAGCTCCTTGGCGGCCTCGGGGCGGCGGCCCCACACTCCTGCGAAGTCCAGTTCGTCGTGCCCGCCCAGGGCGGGTGCGTGGGCCATCTGCGCCCAGGGTCCGGTGCCGAGCAGTCCTATGCGCATGCCGCCGCCTCTCCACGGTGCCGAAAAACCGCCGGCGGCCGGTTCCCCGCCGCCGCTCGTCGAAGAGCGTGTCACACGGAACCGGCCGCCGGGGAGTCCGGGCAGGGGTCAGGGCCGCACGAGACCGGTGTCCGTCAGATCCGGCGCGGCGCCGGCCAGGGACCGCACGGTGTACGGCCGCAGGTCCCACGCGCTGACCGCGTAACCGAGGCCGCCCTCGCCCCCGCCCCGCGCCTCGATCCGCCAGGGCGCGCCGCCGGTGGGGTAGAAGCGCAGCGTCAGCGTCCGGCCCGACGGCAGATACACCTCGGCGACGGACCGGTCCACCACGAGACGCAGCTCCACGCTCGCCCCGGGGCAGGGGACGCGGTACGAGCCGCCGTGGGCGCCCGCGTCGAGGGAGGCGTGGTCGCGGTCCACGACGAGTTCACCGGCCGCCGGGTCCAGCCTGAGGTCGAGGTACTCGCCGCCGTCGGCCGAGGTGACCAGCCGGAGCCCTCCCGCCGCCCCGGGAGCCCGGGGTTCCAGACGAGCGGTCAGATCGAAGCTCCCGCTCACCGTCCCCAGCACGGCCGTCCCGTCGGTCACGCCGGCCGCGGTCACCGCGCGCCCGCCCCGCAGCGCGAGCAGTTCCGCCGCCGGCCGCTGTCGTACGGAGCCGTCGTCGGCGAGGGTCACCTCGCGCGGCAGCGTCAGCAGCCCGGCCCAGCCGGCTTCCCGTACCCACTCCGGGTCGCGGGCCTCCCACGACCAGCCCCACAGCAGCCACCGGCCGTCGGGCGCGTGCAGCAGCGCGGGCGCGTAGAAGTCGGGGCCGTGGTCGAGCAGGGCGGGGGCGCCGGCGCGGAAGCGGCCGTTCTCCTCGCGGCCGGAGTGGACCACGGTCCGGCGCGGCCCGAGTTCCGGGTCCCAGGCGCTGAGGATCAGCGCGCCGCGGCCGTCCGTGTGCAGGTACTGGGGGCACTCCCAGCCCAGTCCCGTGTCGGCGCCCGGCGCCACCGGCTGCGGGGCCCGGTCCAGGAACGGACCCCGGTACTCCCACCGCTCCAGGTCCGCGGACTCGTACAGCAGCGCCGCCGCCCGGCCGTCCGCCAGGGCGGAGCCGACCAGCATGCGCCAGCGGCCGGCCTCGCGCCACACGTACGGGTCGCGGTACATGGTGGTGCCCTCGGGCGGGTCGGGGATCAGCAGGCTGCCGCGCGGCGTCCAGGTGACACCGTTGTCCCGGGACTCGGCGGTGGTGACCGGCTGGGCCCAGCGATCGGTGCGGAAGGCGGAGTAGAAGGCGACCAGGCGGTCCCCGTCGGAGACGGCGTTGCCGGAGAAGCAGCCGTCGGCGTCCTCGCCGCCCGGCGTGGGGGTCAGGGCGACGGGCAGTTCCTCCCAGGCCAGCAGGTCGGGGCTGCGGAAGTGGCCCCAGTGCATGTGCGCGTGCTCGGGTCCGTACGGGTTGTACTGGAAGCACACGTGGTAGTGGCCGTCGTGGAAGGCCAGCCCGTTGGGGTCGTTGATCCAGTTGCGGGGCGGGCGCAGGTGCGCGACGGGCCGGTGGGGGTCTGCGGGCAGGACGGACACGCAGGGGTCCTTTCGGTGTGGGGGAGTCGAAGGCGCGCGGTCAGCCCTTGACGCCGGTGGAGGCGATGCTGTTGACGAACGACCGCTGGAAGGCCACGAACAGCGCCAGGATCGGCACGGTGATCATGGACGAGTACGCCATGATCTGGCCCCAGCTCACGTTCAGTTGGAAGAAGTAGGAGAGGCCCACCATCACCGGCCGCAGCTCCTCGCTCTGGACGACCATGAGCGGCCACAGGTAGGAGTTCCAGGCGGGCAGGAAGGTGAGGATGGCCACGGTGGCCACGGCCGGGCCGGACAGCGGCATGACGATGCGGCGGTAGATGGTGAACCAGCCCGCGCCGTCGACGATCGCCGCCTCGTCGATCTCCTTGGGGATGCTCTGGAAGTACTGGTGGAAGAAGAAGATGGAGAAGGCGTTGGCGACGAGCGGCAGGATCTGCACCTGGTAGGTGTCCATCCAGCCGGTGGTCCACTCCAGGTGGAAGCCATTGACGCGGAGCAGCGGCAGCTGGTTGATCCACCACACCAGCGGCAGGGCGAAGGTCTCGAACGGCACGATGAGCGTGGCGATGACGGCCGTCAGGACGAGCTTCCTGCCGGGCCAGCGCATCCGTGACAGGGCGAAGGCGGCCAGGCTGTTGACGATGACGCCGAGCACGACGGTGATCGAGGAGATCAGCACCGAGTTCAGCAGGAACCGCGCCGCCGGGACGCGCTCGAAGACGCCCGTGTAGTTGTCCAGGGACAGGGCGCCGACCGGCAGGAAGGCGCGCAGCGAGCCCAGGTCGCCGAAGATCTGGTCGTCCGGCTTGAACGACGAGACCAGCATGAAGACGAGCGGAAGCGCGAAGACCAGGGCGAGGACGACCCGTCCGACGTGACCGGCGAAAAACCGCAGATAAGAGGTCATGTCAGTCCTTCTCCCGGGTCAGGAAACGCTGGACGAGGGACACGGCCAGCACGAGGACGAAGAAGACCAGCGAGATCGAGGCCGCGTACGCGGTCTGCTGCTGCTCGTAGCCGGTGCGCATCGCCTGGTAGACGACGGTGGTGGTGGAGTCGAGGGGGCCGCCCTCGGTCATGACGTTGATCTGGGTGAAGAGGCCGAGCGCCTGGATGGTGATGGTGATCAGGACGAACGTCCGGGTGGCGCGCAGTCCGGGCCAGGTGACATGGCGGAAGCGGTGCCACCGGGTGGCCCCGTCCAGGTCGGCGGCCTCGTACAGCTCCGCGGGGATGGTCTGGAGGCCGGCCAGCCAGATGATCATGTGGAAGCCGACGCCCTGCCACACCGACATCAGGATGATGGCGGGCATCGCGGTGGCCGGGTCGCCCAGCCAGTCCCGGCCCTCGACGTGTCCGAGGGTGAGCGCCGAGAGCACGTGGTTGACCAGGCCGTCCTGCCGGTAGAGGAAGGTCCACAGCAGGGACACGACCACCATCGAGGTGACGACCGGCAGGAAGTAGACGGTGCGGAAGAAGTTGACGCCGCGCACCTTCGCGTTGACCAGCAGGGCCAGCACCAGGGCGAGCCCGCCCTGGAGCGGGACGACGACGGCGGCGAAGTACGCCGTGTTGCGCAGGGACTTGAAGAAGACCGGGTCCTGGAAGAGGCGGGTGAAGTTGTCCAGGCCCACGAAGCGGGCCGGCGTGGGCGAGATGAGCCTCGCGTCGGTGAAGGCGAGGGCGAAGGTCAGGGCGAGCGGTACGACGACGAAGACGATCAGCAGCACCACGGCCGGAGCGGCCATGCCGAGAGCGGTGAGGCCCTCACGGCGACGGGCGTGCGTCTTGCGGGTTCGCCGGACCGGACGCGGCCGCTCGCGGGCTGCGGTCAGGGTGGTCACGGTGTGGCTCCAGGGGAAGCCGGTCCGGTTCGGGGAGCGCGGTCGGGGCCTCGAACCGGACCGGAGCGGGTCGGCCGGTCTAGTACCTGTTGGTCTTGAGGTTGGTGTCGATGTCCTTCGTCGCCTGGCCGAGCGCCTTCTCGGGGTCCGCCCCGGCCAGGATGTCCTGGACCGCCTTCTGGAACTCGGTGGAGATGTACGGGTAGGCCGGGGTGACCGGGCGCACCACCGCGTACTCGCGGGCGAACCGGGTGAACACACTGAACTTCCCGCCCGGCTGGTAGCCGTCGACCTGCTGCGCGGCGGCGTCGGTCGCCGGGATCGTGCCGGTGGCCTCGGCGTAGTCCACGAAGTACTTCGTCTGGCGGGCGAACTTCAGCCACGCCTGCGCGCCCGCCTTGTTGGAGCAGGTGGAACTCATCGCCCACTGCCAGGAGGCACCGCCGATCTTCGGCCCGTGACCGAAGTCCACCGGCGGGATGATCGCCAGGTCGTCACCGAGCTTCGCCGCGTTCTTGGCCGCGTTCCAGCTGCCGTCCCACTGCAGGGCGCTCTTGCCGGCCAGGAAGTCCTTGTTGGGGTCGGCTCCCGACTTCTTCGACAGATAGCCCTTGGCCACCAGCGAGCGGAACCAGGTCGCCCACTCCACGGCGTCCTTGCCGTCGAGGGTGCCCGAGGCGGTCTGGTAGCCGTCGCGGTCGATCAGGTCACCGCCGAAGCTCTGAAGCTGAGGTGAGTAGGCGTACGGGTACCACTCGCCCAGGCTGCCGGTGCCCATCTCCAGCGGGTACGGGAACTTCCCGCTCTTCTTCAGCTTCGCCAGGGCGGAGTCGAACTCGGCCTTGGTCCACGGCTTGTCGAGCGTCGGTATGCGGATGCCGTACTCCTTCAGCACGGACTTGCGGGCGAAGAAGGCCAGGGAGACGTCGTAGAAGCCGAACGCGTAGACCTTGCCCTGGTAACGGCCCACGGTGCTGGGGAGTTGGGCGGACAGCGGTACCTCGCTGCCGGAGACGTCGATCGGGGCCAGATAGCCGCCCCATGCCCAGTTCGGCACGTTGGGGCCGTCCACGTCGAGCAGGCAGGGCAGCTTGCGGGCGGAGGCGGCGGCCACGACGGAGTTGTTGTAGTCGCTCTGCGGGAACGCCTGGAGCTCGACCTTGTACGTGCTCTGGGAGCCGTTGAAATCCTTGATGATCTTCTTGACGACGTCGAGCTCGGCCGAGTTGCCGGCGTTGTGCGTCCACAGGGTCAGCGTGTCGCCCTTGGCTCCGGACGTGCTGCTGCCGCCGCTTCCGGTCGCGCAGCCGGCGACCAGCGCGGTCGCCGCCAGGGCGGCTACACTCGCGACTGCGAGGCGCCTGGTTCTGAACACCACGAGGTTCCTCCATCTCACTGAGACGGGTCTTGCCGGACCCGCCTGGGCGACCGGTTGCGACGGTCGCTGTTCCTGGTGGCCGTCCCGCCACCCGGGGGTCGTAGCCCCGGGCGGCGGGACGGCCTGTCTTCGGTGCGTCAGCGCGTCGCCGGGGTGCCGATGGAGGCACGGTCCTGCAACGGCATCGGCACCCGGTGCACGGCCGCTTCGAGGGGCCCTTCGCCGAGAATCAACTCCACGGCCAGACGGCCGAGTCGGTAGTGCGGCAGCTTCAGCGTGGTGAGCGCCGGGCGCAGTACGGCCGCGATGTCCTGGTCGTCGAAGGACACCACCGACACATCACCGGGCACCGACAGACCCGCCTCGCCGAGCGCCTGGTAGGCGCCCATGGACACCCGGTCGGTCAGGCACACCAGCGCCCGGGGCCGATGCCCCGCCGCCAGCAGCGCGGAGACCTCCCGGTAGCCGTCCCGCGTGTCCCAGTCGCACTCGACGACCCCGTCCAGCCGGGCCCCGCCCGCGCGCAGGACCTCCTCCAGGCCGCGCATGCGCTCGTTGCCGGCGATGATCCCCTCGGGCGTGGCCGGCACGGCCTGGTGGCCGCCGATCGCCCAGATGCCCTCGGTGTGGCCGGCGGCGAGCAGGGCACGGGCCGCGTCCCGGCCGGCCTCCAGTTCGTCCGGGACGACGGAGGGCGCGTCGAAGCCGGGGGCCAGGCAGTTCAGCAGGACCACCCGGCGCCCGAACAACTCCTTGGGCGGGGTGACGTACCGGGTGAACATCGACGCGTAGATCACGGCGTCGACCTGGCGGTCCAGCAGCGCGTGGACGAGTGACGACTCGGCGGCGCGGTCGCCGCCGGCCTCCGTGATGAACAGCAGGTTGTCCCGCTCCCGGGCGGCCTCCATCGCGCCGCGGATCACATCGCCCGCGAACGGAGTCGTCGTGATGCGGTCCGAGACGAACCCGATGGTCTGGGTCGACTTCGTCCGCAGGCTGCGCGCCGTGACGTTGGGGCGGTAGCCCAGCTCCCGCGCGGCCTCCAGGACGCGTTCGCGGGAGGCGTCGGAGATGCGCATGTCGGTGCGGCCGGAGAGGGCGAACGACGCGGTCGTCGGCGAGACGCCCGCCTTGCGGGCGACGTCGGCCATGGTCACACGGCGTTCAGGCATCAGCGGCTCAGCTCCGTTGTTAAATCGGATTAGCAAGATGCGATGAGAGTGATGCGCTCTTCGGTCGCTGTCAACACCCGGGACACCAACGGTGGCTATATAGGGCGATTTGTCCAGTCCTGAGGTAACGCCCGGGTAAATCGGAGCGCGTTAGCTCTTGCTTTAGCAGGCACGGCACGCGAACCATGCCAACCCCGCCGACTAAACCGATTTGGCATGGCGTCACGCCTGCCGCAGCGCCCAGGAGTTGCCATGAGGAGAAGAACGGCCCTCAGTGTTGTGTCCGCCGCTGTGGGCGGCGCCGTCGTCCCGTTCTCGTTCGCTCCCGCCGCCACCGCCCGGGAGCGGCGCCTGCCCGGAGGCCCCGCCGCCCGCTGGGACTTCGACGAACGGGCCGGCACCGTCACCCGCGAGGCCGTGTCCGGCACCGCCGACCCCGTCGACTACGTCTTCACCGACGCCCGCTACAAGCCCGACAGCGACCCCGTGCGCCGCCGCGGCGTGCGCGGCCGGGCGCTGTACTTCGACGGCTACTCCACCGTCGTCACCGCCCGCGGCCCCGGCGGCCTCGACCTCACCCGCGGCCTCACCCTCGACGTGTGGATCGCGCCCTACGCCTACGAGCACGGCATCGACGGCAAGCCCCAGGCCCTGGTCAACCAGCACGACCCCGACGCCAGGACGGGATTCCTGCTCGGCCTGCGCCGCTTCGGGCGGATCGTCTTCCAACTCGGCTTCGGCACCGAGCTGATCGAGGTCCAGGGAGCCGCGGACCAGCCGGCCGCCAAGGGCACCTGGACGCATGTCGCGGCCACCTACGACCCCGCCGCCCGGCAACTGCGCCTCTACCGCGACGGCCGCCGCATCGGCACCGCCACCACCCCCGGCCAGGCCCCCGAACCGGCCCCCGACGAGCCGCTGCTCATAGGCCGGCACAACCGGCCCACGCTGCTGAACGGCGAGTTCCACGCCAACATGTACATCGGGCTGATGGACAGCCTCGTGATCCGCCCGGGCACCCTCGACGACGAGACGGCCCGGCAGGAGCACACCGACACGATCGCGGCGCTGCCCGGGGGCCGCGCGCCCCGGCCGGACCTGGTCCAGCACCGGACGCGCTTCGACGGCGACCGGCACCGCCCCCAGTTCCACATGCTGCCGCCCTGGCACTGGATGAACGAGCCGCACGCGCCCGTGTACTTCAAGGGCAAGTACCACATCTTCTACCAGCACGACCCGTTCGGCCCGTACTGGGGCCAGATCCACTGGGGGCACGCGGTCAGCACCGACATGGTGCACTGGCGGGACCTGCCCGTCGCCCTCGCGCCCGCCGCGGACTCGCCCGGACCGGACGGGATCTGGTCGGGCTCGGCGTACGTGGACGGCGACCGCGGGCCGGTGCTCTTCTTCACCGGCGGCGACGACCGGCTGCCGTACCGCCAGCGCACCGGCCTTGCCGTGTCCTCGTACGCGGCCGACGGCGACACGGACCTGGCTACCTGGACGATGAGGTCCGAGCCGGTCACCGAGGCCCCGGCAGGCCTCCCCGCGGGACCGGGCACGGCCTGGGCGGAGAACTTCCGCGACCCGTTCGTCTGGGAGGAGGACGGCGTCTGGTACCAGCTGGTCGGCAGCGGCATCGTCGACTACGACGGCACCCGCGTCACCCGCAAGCACGGAGGCACCGCACTCGTCTACACCGCGCGCAGACCGGAAGGGCCGTGGACGTACCGGGGCCCGCTGCACTGGAACGACCTGGCCACGGTGCCCGAACCCGGAGAGGTGTGGGAGCTGCCGGTCCTCCTCCCGCTCCCCGGGCCCACCGGCAAGCGCACCGGCAAGCACATCCTGCTGGTCAGCCCCTGGTGGGAGGCGTTCCACCCGAACGCCGTCAAGCACACCTACTACTGGATCGGGACCTTCGACAAGCACACGTGCCGCTTCGTCCCCGACCACGTCGAGCCCCGCGAGTTCGACTTCGGCGAGCACTTCACCGGCCCGTCCGGCTTCGTCACCCCCGACGGCCGGTCCGTGCTCTTCAGCATCACCCAGGACCGCCGCAGCGAACAGCAGCACGCCCAGGCCGGCTGGGCGCACAACGCCGGGATGCCCGTCAGCGTCTCGCTGCGCACGGACGGCCGCCTGGGCGTCGAACCGATCGCCGAGGCGGCCGGCCTCCGCGGCAAGCGCCTCGCCCGGATCCGCCAGGCCTCGGTCGAGGAGGCGAACCGGCGGCTCGCCGACGTCTCCGGGGACCTGCTGGACATCTCCGCCGTCATCGAGCCGCGCGACGCCCGCAGCATCACCCTGGCGGTGCGGGCCTGCGAGGACGGCACCGAGGAGACGCTGCTCTCCTACTCCGTCGCCGAGCGCCGCTTCTCCCTCGACCGCGGCCGCTCCAGCCTCGACCCGGACGTCCGCAAGGGCGTGCACGGCGGAACCGTCCAACTGGACGGCGGGAAACTGAGGTTGAGGGTCCTGCTCGACCGCTCGATGCTGGAGGCGTACGTCAACGGGACCAACAGCCTCACCAGCCGCGTCTATCCCACCAGAAAGGACGCCACCGGCCTGCGGCTGACCACCGAGGGAGGCGACGCCCATGTCCTGGAGCTGGACGTCTGGCGGATGAACGGCGCCTACGACACCCCCGTCGCCCCGGCCGCCTACGACCCGCCGCGCCCGGCGGACGTCGACGCCCTGCCCAACCACGACTTCGCCACCGGCGACCTCACCGGCTGGACCGTCGTCTCGGGCACGACCTTCGGCGACGCCAACGTCACCACCCGCACCGACTGGGGCTGGGGCGGACCCTTCTACCAGGCCGAGACCGGCGACGACGCGGCCGGCCACCACCTCTGGGGCTTCAACCCGGACGCCGGTGGTGACGAGGCGACCGGGGTGCTCCGCTCGGCCACCGTCGTCCTCGGCGGAGACGGCGTGGTCGACCTGCTCGTCTCCGGCGGCAACGACCCCGACCGGCTCTACGCCGCCGTCGTCCGCGCCGACGACGGCAAGGTGCTGGCCAAGGCGACCGGCCGCGGCGTCGAGCAGTACCGACGTGTAGCCTTCGACCTGGCCGAGCACATCGGCGAGCGGATCTACGTCGAGATCGTCGACCGGGCGACGGGCGGCTGGGGCCACATCAACGTGGACGACGTCAACGTCCCCGTACGCCGGTGACCGACAGGGCAACAAGAAGGGCAAGGAGCACTCTCCTCGCCACTCTCAACCTATAGCGCACAGGGGGCCTTGCGGCAAGGCCCCCTGTCTCCCGCACACTGTCGGGCCTAGGCCCAGGACCTGCGGAAACGGGAGCATGACGTGACCCCCCTGACCACGAGCGCGTTCGATCTTCCCGACCGCCTCGCGCACAAAGCCGCGCCGGCGCTGATCGCCCGCGACGAGCGGCATTTCGCCGCCGTCGCCGACTGCCTGGAGCAGTCGATCGCCGAACTCTCCGACCGTCTCGAAGCAGAGCGCAGGGCGCCCGGCGGCAAGGGACGGCAGGCGATGGACCGGGACGCCGAGATCCACCGGCTCACCGCTCGCCTGCGCGCACTGCGCCGCTTCGGACTGGACCTGTGCCTCGGGCACATGGTCGCCGCGGACGGCTCCGAGCCCGTGTACGTGGGACGCCTCGGCCTCACGGACAGCGAGGGACGCCGCCTGCTCGTCGACTGGCGTTCCCCGGCCGCCGAGCCGTTCTTCGGGGCGACGCACGCCAACCCGATGGGGCTGGCCAGCCGCCGCCGCTACCGCTGGACCGACGGCCGGATCAGCGACTACTGGGACGAGGTGTTCACCCCGGACGGGGTCGTCGGCCACGCCGCGCTCGACGACCAGTCCGCCTTCATCGCCAGCCTGGGCACCAACCGCTCGCCCCGGATGAGGGACGTCCTCGGCACCATCCAGGCCGACCAGGACGCCATCATCCGCGCGGGTTCCCGCGGCGCCCTCGTCGTCGACGGGGGGCCCGGCACGGGCAAGACCGTCGTCGCCCTGCACCGCTCCGCCTACCTCCTGTACTCCGACCCCCGGCTCGGCCACCGCCGGGGCGGCGTCCTGTTCGTCGGCCCGCACCGGCCCTACCTGTCGTACGTCTCCGACGTCCTGCCCAGCCTCGGCGAGGAGGGCGTGCAGACCTGCGTCCTGCGGGACCTCGTCGACGAGGGAGCCGAAGCGGCGGTCGAGACCGACCCGGACGTCGCGCGCCTGAAGTCGTCCGCGGACATGGTGAAGGCGCTCGAGAAGGCCGTCACGTTCTACGAGGAGCCGCCCACCGAGGGCATGACGGTCACGACCCACTGGTCCGACATCCGGCTCAGTGCCGAGGACTGGCTCGTGGCGTTCGCGGCGGCGGAACCCGGCACCCCGCACAACGACGCGCGCGGCCAGGTCTGGGAAGAACTGCTCACGATCCTGGAGGACAAGCACGAGGGCGACGCGCCGGCCGCCCTGCTGCGCAGGTCGCTGTCGCGGAACAGGGACCTGCTCACGGCCTTCAACCGAGCCTGGCCGCTGCTGGAGGCGAGCGATCTCGTCGGGGACCTGTGGTCGGTACCGGCCTATCTGCGGATGTGCGCCCCCTGGCTCGGCCGCGACGACGTGCGAAAGCTCCAGCGCGAGGATCCCCAAGCCTGGACGGTGTCCGACCTGCCGCTGCTGGACGCGGCACGGCAGCGGCTCGGCGACCCGGAGGCGTCACGGCGCAAACGCCGGCACGCCGCCGCCGTCGCCACCGAACGCGAACGCATGGACAAGGTCATCGACAACCTGCTGGAGGCCCATACCCACGACGACGGCGAAGGCGTGCTGGTCATGCTGCACGGACAGGACATGCGCAACTCCCTGGTCGACGAGAGTGCCCTGCCCGCCGACGATCCGGACCGGCTCGCCGGGCCGTTCGCGCACATCGTCGTGGACGAGGCGCAGGAACTGACCGACGCGGAATGGCAGATGCTGCTGCTGCGCTGCCCCTCACGCAGCTTCACCATCGTCGGGGACCGCGCCCAGGCCCGGCACGGGTTCACGGAGTCGTGGCGGGAACGGCTGGAGCGGGTCGGGTTCGGCCGGGTCGAGATGGCCTCGCTGAGCATCAACTACCGGACGCCGGAGGAGATCATGGCGGAGGCCGAGCCGGTCATCCGGGCCGTGCTCCCGGACGCCAACGTGCCGGTCTCCATCCGCAGCGGCGGTGTCCCCGTCGTCCACGGACCCGTCTCGGACCTGCCCGCGATCCTCGACACCTGGCTGGCCGCACACGCCGAGGGGACCGCCTGTGTCATCGGCGATCCCACGTTCCGGCCGACCTCGGCCCGTGTGCGGTCGCTGACGCCGGAGCTGTCCAAGGGGCTGGAGTTCGACCTGGTCGTGCTCGTCGACCCGGAGGACTTCGGCACCGGCATCGAGGGCGCGGTCGACCACTACGTCGCGATGACCCGGGCGACCCGGCAGCTCGTGGTGCTCACGAGCTGCTGAGCCGCCCCGGCCGGAGTGCTACGCGGCGAGTTCCTTGCGGATGCGGTCCAGCATGAACGCCGACGACTCCCGGGCCCGCTCCTCCCAGGCGAAGACGCAGGCCGTGGCGACGCCGTCGAAGCCCAGCTCGCGCAGGGTGCCGAAGAAGGCGTCCCAGTCGACCTCGCCCTGACCGATGTCGAGGTGCTGGTGGATCCGGGCCGGGGTGCCCGGCGGGTTCAGGATGTAGCGCAGGCCGCTGGAGCCCTTGTGGTTGAAGGAGTCCGCGATGTGCACGTGCTGGAGCTTGTCACCGGCGTAGCGCATCATCGCCGCGATGTCGGCCGTCGGATCCGCGCCCGAGAGATGGAAGGTGTGCGGGGCGCAGTACAGGTAGTTCACCCACGGCTTGTTGATCGCGCGGACGAGATCGACGGCGGGCGTGTTCTCCTCGCAGAAGTCGTCCGGGTGGGCCTCCAGGTTCAGAGCGATGCCTTCGCGCTCGAACACCGGCAGCAGTTCCTCCAGCGAGCGCCAGAACGCGGCCTCGCTCTCGGCGGCCCGCTCGGGGCGGCCGTTGAACTCCGAGTTCATCAGCGGGCATTCGAGCTCGACGGTGATCTCGATCATCCGCTTCCAGTAGCGGACGGCCGCCTGCCGCTCGGTCTCGTCCGGCGAGGACCACTTGTACAGCGGCAGCACCGAGGACAGCCGCACGCCGTGCCTGCGCAGGGAGTTCTTCAGCTCCGCCACCCGCGCGTCGTCCGCACGCGGGTGCAGGAAGAACGGCATGAAGTCCGCGCGCGGCGACAACTCGATGTACTCGTAGCCGAGTTCGGCGACCGTGCGCACCATCTCGTCGATCGGCAGGGCACGGAACATATAGGGGTCGAGGGCGATCTTCACGCGGTCCCTCCGTAGAACGCGGGGCGGGGCTTCATGTCGGTGGTGACGATCTCGCCGCCGGACTCAAGGGACCGGACGGCGGCGTCGGTGATGACGGTGGCGGCGTAACCGTCCCAGGCGGACGGGCCGGTGGGCTCGGTGCCGGCCGCGACCGAGGCGACCCACTCGCGGAACTCGGTGTCGAAGGCCTCCGCGAACCGGTCCTTCCAGTCCTGGAGCACGCCCGTGCCGTGCCGGGCGGCGGTGCGGATCCCGACGGCCGCCGGGTCGGGCAGCCGGACCAGCCCGTCCTCGCCGACGACCTCGCACTGGATGTCGTAGCCGTACTGGCAGTTGACGAAGACCTCCAGGTCGATCCGGACGCCCTCGGACGTCTCGAAGATCATGATCTGAGGGTCCTTCAGGTGCGGGAACCGCTTGCTCGTGGCGCGCGGGGTGACCACCTGGGCGGAGACGATCTCGTCGTCGAGCAGCCAGCGCAGCACGTCGATCTCGTGCACGGCCGTGTCCTGGGCGGCCATGGCGGAGTGGTACGACTCGGGCACGGTCGGGTTGCGGTGGGCGCAGTGCACGATCAGCGGCGCCCCGAGCGAGCCGGTCGACAGGACCTCCTTCATCTGCCGGTAGCCCGGGTCGAAGCGGCGCATGAAGCCGACCTGCACCAGCCGGCGCCCGTGCGCCCGCTCGGCCTCGACGATCCGCAGACAGTCCTCGGCGGTCGTGGCCAGCGGCTTCTCGCAGAACACCGGCTTGCCGGCCGCGATCGCGTTCAGGACGTGCTCGGCATGGGTGGGTCCCCAGGAGGTGACGAGCACGGCGTCCACGTCGGGGGAGGCGACCAGGTCCGCGCCGGTGGGCAGCGCGGTGGCACCGGTCCGGGCGGCCACCTCGGCGGCGCGCCCGGCGTCGATGTCGGTCACGGCCGTGACCCTGGCCCCGGTGACGACCTCGGTGAGCCGCCTGATGTGGTCCTGGCCGATCATTCCGGCGCCGATGACGCCTACACGTACGGTCATGGTGAACTCCTCGGGAGTGGTCAGGAGAAGCGCGTCCGGAGCTCGGCTTCGAGGGTTTCGAGGGTGCGGCCCTTGGTCTCGGGGACGTACAGCTTCACGAAGGTGAGGGACAGCAGACCCGCCACCACGAACAGGAAGAAGGTGTTGGAGATCCCGATCCCGGAGACCAGGGACGGGAAGACCAGCCCGATCACGAAGTTGGTCAGCCACAGCACCACGGCCGCGACGCCCATGCCGAAGCCGCGCATCCGCATCGGGAAGATCTCCGACAGCATCAGCCAGGTCACCGGCGAGATCGCGCCCTGCTGGAAGGCGAGGAACGTGACCGTCATGGCCAGCACCGCGAAGGCCCGCGGATCACCGGAGGGCAGCACCAGCGAGAAGACGCCGATCAGCAACAGGGCGGCCGTCGTGCCCACCTGACCGGTCATCAGCATCGGGCGGCGCGGGACGCGGCCCAGCAGCCAGATGCCGACGAAGGTGGCGAGCACCGAGATCACACCGTTGGCGATGTTCGCCGTCAGCGCGCTGTCGGCGGCGAAACCGGCGTCGGTGAGGATCTGCGTGCCGTAGTACATGATCGTGTTGACGCCGGTGATCTGCTGCACGATCGCGATGCCGAACCCGACGAACATCAGCTTCCGCACCCACGGCGTGCTCTTGATGTCCTGCCAGCCGCCGAGCCTCTCCCGCTGGTCCTTGACGGCGAGGGCGGTGACCTCCTTCAGCTCGGCCTCGGCCCGCACCTGCGACCGCACCTGCTTCAGGACGTCGAGGGCCTCGCCGAAGCGGCTCTGCGAGGCCAGCCAGCGCGGGCTCTCCGGCATCACCAGCATGCCGAACCACAGCACCACGGCCGGCAGCGTGGCGATGACCAGCATCCAGCGCCACACGCCGCCGGACTCGCCGCCGATCTGGGCGATGATCGCGTTGGAGGTGAACGCCAGCAGCTGACCGGTGACGATCATCAGCTCGTTGCGGGTCACGAGGGCGCCGCGCCGCTCGGCGGGCGACACCTCCGCGAGATAGACCGGCACGGTCACCGAGGCACCGCCGACCGCGAGACCGAGCACGAACCGTGCCACGATCATCACCTCGGTCGTCGGCGCGAGCGTGCAGCCGAGCGCGCCGACGAAGAACAGCACGGCCAGCAGCAGGATGTTGCGCCGCCTGCCCCGCGCGTCCGACAGCCGGCCGCCGGTCACCGCGCCCAGCGCGGCACCCAGCAGCAGCGAGCTGGTGACCATGCCCTCGGTGACCGGGGTCAGGCCGAGGTCGTCGGTCATGTAGGGCAGGGCGCCGTTGATGACGCCCGTGTCGTAGCCGAAGAGCAGACCACCGAACGTGGCGATGATCGTGATCAGCCGCAGCCGCCGCCTGACCGCCGGAGGGGCGTCGTCCGCGACGGCGGTGGCGGGGGGCGGGGTGGGGGCCGGTGTCGTGTCGTCCCTGACGTCCATGGCCGCTCCTTACCTGTCGATGTTCGGGCGCCGGGTACCCGACAGGCCGCAGCCGGCCAGGTGCTCACGGGTGCTGACCGCGATGGGCAGCGGCACCTCGGGAGCGCACGGGTACAGGTCCTGCTCGACGATCACGAACAACTCCGCGTCGAGCCGGGCGAGTTCGGCCACCACATCGGCCGGCTTGGGCACCCCGGCCGGCGGCGACACGCACACCCCGCGCTTCACGGCCTCACCGAACGACAGGTCCTCGGCGGCGACCTGGGCCAGGATCTCCGGATCCATCTGCTTGATGTGCACGTACCCGACCCGCTCACCGAACCGGCGGATCAGATCGAGGTTGTCCCCGCCGCCGTACGCCACATGCCCCGTGTCCAGGCACAGGTTGGTGTACCGGCCGTCGGACTCGTTCAGCAGCCGCTCGATCTCCGGCTGGGTCTGGATGTGGCTGTCGGCGTGCGGATGGACGACCAGCCGTACGTCGTACTCCTCCAGCAGCAGCCTGCCCAGCCGGTCCGCGGCCCGGCCGAACCCGGCCCACTGCTCGGCGGTCAGCTCGGGCGACTCGGTGAACGCACCGGTCTTCTCGTCCCGGTACATCGGCGGGATGAAGACCAGGTGGTGCGCCCCCGCGGCGGCGGTCAGCGCGGCGACCTGCCGGACATGGGCGAGCATCTCGTCCCACGCCTCGGGCCGGTGCAGCGCGCCGAACGCCGTACCGCCGGAGACCTTCAGCCCCCGGGCGTCCAGCTCGGCCTTCAGCCGCTGCGGGTCGGTGGGCAGGTACCCGTACGGGCCGAGCTCCAGCCACTCGTAGCCGGCCTGGACCAGCTCGTCGAGGAAGCGCGTGTACGACACCTGGTGCTCGTCCTCGGGGAACCAGACACCCCAGGAGTCGGGGGCGGAGCCGAGGCACAGGTTGCCGACGGTGGTACGGAGAGGGGGAGGCGCCGTTGCCATGGTGCGTGTCCTTTGGGAGAGGGACAGGGACGGTCAGTCGGACGTGGGGAAGTCGAAGCCCGCGGCCGCGGACTGGGCCTGCTGGGGCCAGCGGGTGGTGACGACCTTGGGGCGGGTGTAGAAGCGGATGCCTTCGGGGCCGTGGATGGGGGAGTCGCCGATGAGGGAGTCCTTCCAGCCGCCGAAGGAGTAGTAGGACATCGGGACGGGCACCGGCACGTTGACGCCGATCATGCCGACGTGGACGTTGCGCTGGAAGCGGCGGGCGGCTTCGCCGGAGGTGGTGAACAGGGCAGTGCCGTTGCCGTAGGGGTTGGCGTTGATGAGGTGGATGGCCTGGTCGAGGGTGTCGACGCGGACGATGGCGAGGACCGGGCCGAAGAGTTCTTCCCGGTAGGCGTCCATGTCGGTGGTGACGTGGTCGAGGAGGGAGGGGCCGGTGAAGAAGCCGTCCTCGTGGCCGTCGATCTTCAGGCCGCGTCCGTCGACGACGATGGTGGCGCCCTGCGTGGCGGCGGTGCCGACGGCGTTCTCGACGCGTTCCTGGGCGGCCTTGGTGACCAGGGGGCCCATGTCGGTGCCGGGCGCGTTCCCTGGGCCGACCTTCACCTCGCGGGCCTTGCGGGCCAGGACCTCCACGAGTCCGTCGGCGGCGTCGCCGACGGCGACGGCCACCGAGACGGCCATGCAGCGCTCACCTGCGGAGCCGTAGGCGCCGGCGGTGATGTGGTTGGCGGCGTATTCGAGGTCGGCGTCGGGCAGGACGACGGCGTGGTTCTTGGCGCCGCCGAGGGCCTGGACGCGCTTGCCGTGTGCGGTGGCCTGCTCGTGGACGTACTTGGCGATGGGGGTGGAGCCGACGAAGGAGACGGCTCGGATGCCGGGGTGGGTGAGGATCGCGTCGACGGCGGGCTTGCCGCCGTGGACGATGTTGAAGACGCCGTCGGGCAGGCCGGCCTTCCGGTAGAGCTCGGCGACGAAGTTCGCGGCTGACGGGTCGCGCTCGCTGGGCTTGAGGATGAAGGTGTTGCCGGTGGCGATGGCGATCGGGTGCATCCACAGCGGCACCATCGCGGGGAAGTTGAACGGCGTGATGCCGGCGACGACGCCGAGGGGCTGGCGGAAGTCGTGTACGTCGACGCCGCGGGAGACCTGGTCGGAGAAGTTGCCCTTCAACACGTCGCCGAGGCCGCAGGTGAATTCGACGACTTCGCGGCCGCGGGTGATCTCGCCGCGGGCGTCGTCGACGGTCTTGCCGTGTTCGGCGGAGATGATCCGGCCGAGTTCCTCTTCGTGGTCGACGAGGAGCTGGCGGAAGGCGAACATGACCTGGGTGCGCTGGGAGAGCGAGGACTCCGACCAGGCCTCGAACGCGCGGGTGGCGGCGGCGACGGCGGTGTCCACGTCGGCGGAACCGCCCAGGGCCACCCGGGCCTGTTCGGCACCGGTGGCCGGGTTGAACACCGGGGCGGTGTCGGTGCCGGGGACGGCCTGGCCGTCGATCCAGTGGGCAATGGTGTTCACGGGAGCGGGTCCTTACAGGTAGTGGCGCTGGGACTGCTTCTGGGCTGCGTACGTCTCGTAGGCGGTGCGGGTGGAGTCCAGGGCGGAGGTCTCGCTGACGGGGACGTCCCACCAGCCGTGGCCGGGCGGGTTGGGGCCGTAGAGGTCGGCCTCGACGTGCACGACCGTGGTGCGCGTGGCGGCCTTCGCCTTCTCCATCGCCGAACGGAACTCCTCGACGGTGGCGGCGTGCAGGACGTCCGCGCCCAGGCTGGAGGCGTTGGCGGCGAGGTCGACGGGGAGGATGCCGCCGTCGAGCTGGCCCGAATCGCGGTCGCGGTAGCGGTACTTGGTGCCGAACCGCTGCGAGCCGAGCGACTCCGACAGGGCGCCGATGGAGGCGAAGCCGTGGTTCTGGACGAGGACGATGATGACCTTCAGGCCCTCGGAGACCATGGTGACGATCTCCTGAGCCATCATCAGGTACGAGCCGTCGCCGACCAGGACGACGACCTCGTGTGAGGGGTCGGCCATCTTGGCGCCGACGCCGGCGGCGACCTCGTAGCCCATGCAGGAGTAGGCGTACTCGACGTGGTAGGCCTTCGGGTCCCGGGCCCGCCAGAGCTGCTGGAGGTCGCCGGGCATGGAACCGGCGGCGTTGATGACCACGGCCCGGTCGTCCAGGACGTCGTTGAGAGCGCCGAGGATCTCGGTCTGTGCGGGCAGCGGGCCGTGGCCCCGGTGGAAGCACTCCTCCTCGATCTGCCTGGTGCGGGCGATGAGTTGGCGTGTTCGGTCGCGGTAGGCCTGGTCCACCTCCCAGTCCGTGAGTGCACCGGCGAGGGCCTGGATGCCGAGGCGGGCGTCGGCCACCAGCGGCTCGGCGGAGTGCTTGACGGCGTCGAGGCGGGCGACGTTGAGGTTGACGAAGGTGACGTCCGGGTTGCCGAAGACGGTGTGGCTGGCGGTGGTGAAGTCCGAGTAGCGGGTGCCGATGCCCAGGACCACGTCCGCCTCGCGCGCGAGTTCGTTCGCCGCGTACGACCCGGTGGAGCCGATGCCGCCGACCGCGTAGGGGTGGTCCCAGGGGACTGCCCCTTTGCCGGCGTGGGTGTCGGCGACCGGGATGCCCGTGGCCTCGGCGAAGGCGCGCAGGGCGGTTTCGGCACCGGAGTAGACGGTGCCTCCACCGGCGACGATCAGCGGCTTCCTGGCGGTGCGGAGCAGGCGCGCGGCCCGTTCGACCGCCGCCGGCTCCGGCACCGGGCGGCCCACATGCCAGACCCGACGCCGGAAGAAGTCGATCGGCCAGTCATACGCCTCTGCCTGCACGTCCTGCGGCAGCGCCAGCGTCACAGCGCCGGTCTCGACCGGGTCGGTCAGCACCCGCATCGCCGCCAGCGCGGCCGGGATCAACTGCTCGGGGCGGGAGATGCGGTCGAAGTACTTCGACACGGCGCGGAAGGCGTCGTTGACGGTGACGTCTCCGCCCCGGGTGTCCTCCAGCTGCTGGAGCACGGGGTCGGCGGCGCGGGTGGCGAACATGTCGGACGGCAGGAGCAGCACGGGCAGCCGGTTGGTGGTGGCCAGCGCCGCACCGGTGATCATGTTCGTCGAGCCCGGCCCGGTGGAGGCCGTGCAGGCGAAGGTGGCCAGCCGGTCACGCATCTTCGCGTAGGCCACCGAGGCGTGCACCATGCCCTGCTCGTTGCGGGCCAGGTAGTAGGGGAGATCGGCCTCTTGCGTGACGGCGGCCTGGAGCAGGGCCTGGCCGATCCCGGCCACGTTGCCGTGCCCGAAGATGCCCCACACGCCGGGGATCAGCCGCTGCTCCTGGCCGTCGCGCTCGCTGTACTGGTTGGCCAGGAAGCGGACGAGTGCCTGGGCGGTGGTGAGTCGGACGGTGTTCATCGGTTCTCTCCGAAGGGAAGCCGGTCGTCGACGTCCAGGGAGTGCCAGGTGCCGCGCACCCAGCCATGAGCGGGTTCGTCGCAGGTCAGCCAGGCCTGCTCATGCCCCGCCATGCCAGGTGCCGCGCACCCAGCCATGAGCGGGTTCGTCGCAGGTCAGCCAGGCCTGCTCATGCCCGGGACCGGCCATGACGTTGAGGTAGTAGAGGTCGTAGCCGGGCGCGGCGATCGACGGGCCGTGCCAGCCGTGCGGGATCAGCACGGTGTCGCCGGAGCGGACCTCGGCGAGCACGTCGATGGGCCGCTCGGCGGTGCCGTACACCCGCTGGTAGCCGAAGCCGTTCTCACCGCCGGAGACCTCGAAGTAGTAGACCTGCTCCAGCTCCGACTCCTCGCCGGGACGGGCCTCGTCGTGCTTGCCGGCCGCGCTGCTGATGACGGCCTCCGAGTCACGCGGCACGTACGCGAAGTCGGTGGCCGAGGCGAACACGCCCGCCCGCCCAGCCAGTTCGAAGGCCTGCCCGTCGGCCGCGGTTCCGTTGGGCGCGTAGTACTCGCCGTTCACAGCAGGCTCACCGCCTTGTCCACGGCACCGGCGACATCGCCGTCCGAGGGGTAGAGCAGGGAACGGCCCACGACCAGCCCCTGCGCGGTGGGCTGCTTCAGCGCCCTGCCCCAGGAGGCGAAGGCCGCGTCCGGGTCGGTGACCTCGCCGCCCAGCAGCAGCGCCGGCAGTGTCGAAGCGGACAGCACCCGCTCCATGCCGTCCACGACCGGGAGCTTCAGCCAGGTGTACGCGGTACGGCGGCCCAGCCCCGAGGCGATGGTGACCGACTTGACCACGGCATCGGTCGAAAGGTCGTTGCGGATCCTGCCGTCCTGCCACACCGACATGAACGGCTCGACCATCGCGATCAACCGACGGTCGTTGAGATCGTCGATGGCCCGCGCGCTGTTCTCCAGTACGGAAGGCGTGGCGGGATCGGCCAGCGCGATGCGTGTGAGCATCTTGCCGCCGTCGAAGCCCATCGCGGCGATCGTCTCGGCGTCGTAGCCGGTGAAGCGGTCGTCGATCTCGAAGACCGAACCGGCCAGCCCCGCCCGGTTCATGGAGCCGAAGACGCTCTTGCCATCGAGGACACCGAGCAGCAGCAGGTCCTCCAGGATGTCTGCCGTGCCCAGCACACCCGTCACACCCGGCCGTGCCAGGGCCACGCAGAGCCGGTCCAGCAGCTCGAAGCGATCCGCCATGGCGTTCGCGTCGCCGCCCACCCCGTTGGCGCCACGCGCCGGATGGTCCGCGGCGATGATCATCGCCTTGCCGTGCTCACCGAGCAACGAGGGGGCCGGCACCCGCCGTGCGGCAGCCGCCGCGACCGCGCCGGGGTCCTTCACCCGCGCGTCGACGATGCGGGAGATCTTCTCAGAGGGCATGGTTCACCTCGCGCAGCGCGGCCTCGACCTCGGCCTGGGCCGGCATAGCGTCGGAGCAGGACAGCCGGCCGGCGACGATCGCTCCGGCGGCGTTGGCGAAGGACACCGTGCGGCGGGTGTCCCAGCCGGACAGCAGGCCGTGACACAGCGCCCCGCCGAAGGCATCGCCCGCGCCGAGCCCGTTCACCACGTCCACCGGCACCGGCGGGATCTCCACCGCCGTCCCGTCCCGGTCCATGGCCAGCACGCCCTTCGGGCCCTGCTTGACCACCGCCAGCTCCACCCCGGCGGCCAGCAGCGCCTTCGCCGCGGCGTACGGCTCGCGCTCGCCGGTGGCGACCTCGCACTCGTCGAGGTTGCCGACCGCGACCGTGGTGTGGCGCAGCGCCTCGGCGTAGTACGGCCGCGCCTGTGCCGGGTCGGCCCAGAACATCGGCCGCCAGTCGAGGTCGAACACCGTCGTGCCCGCCTTCGCCCGGTGCGCCAGGGCGGCGAGGGTGGCCGGACGGCTCGGCTCCTCGCTCAGGCCCGTGCCGGTGATCCAGAAGATCCGTGCCTCCCGCACCGCTCCGAGGTCCAGCTCGTCCGGCCGGATGTCCAGGTCCGGAGCCTTGGGCAGGCGGTAGAAGTACAGCGGGAAGTCGTCCGGCGGGAAGATCTCGCAGAACGTCACCGGCGTCGGCGCGATCCCGGACGTCCCCACGAACCGGCTGTCGACGCCGTAGCCCTCCAGGGCCTTGCGGACGAAGTCGCCGAACGGGTCCCGGCCCGTCTTGGTGATCACAGCGGCCGAACGGCCGTAACGGGCGGCGGCCACCGCGACATTGGTCGGACTGCCGCCCAGGTACTTGCCGAACGAGGTGACCTCAGCCAACCCCACGCCTGTCTGGAGCGGATACACATCCACTCCCACGCGGCCCATGGTCAGCACATCGAACGGCATCACGCTGCGTTTCCCCTCTCTGTCGCGCTCTACTAGCGCGCTCTAGTTCGAGTACGATGACCCCGGTCCAAATGTCATGTCAATAGCTTGTTGCCGGGAGATTGCAGGATCCCTGTACGGGGGTCCGGACGGATCCCGCAGGGCTCCCCGTGCGGGGCACCCCGTAGGGTGATCGGCGTCGGAGGGTGGGTTCACAGGTGGATGCATCGGGCAGGCAGCGGCCCACGATGGCGGACGTCGCCGAGAAGGCGGGCGTGTCCCGCGCGCTCGTCTCGATCATCTTCCGCAACCAGGCGGGGGCCAGCCGGGAGACGCGGGAGCGGGTCCTGCGCGTGGCCGACGAGATCGGCTACCGTCCCGACAGCGCGGCCCGGCTGCTGGCCCGGGGCCGCAGCCGCACGCTCGGCGTGATGTTCACCGTGCACCAGACCTTCCACACGGACCTCATCACCGGCATCTACCCCGAGGCCGAGCGCCTCGGCTACGACGTCCTGCTCTCCGGGGCCACCCACGGCCGCAGCGAGGCCAAGGCGGTCGAGGCGCTGCTCAGCCACCGCTGCGAGGCGGTGATCCTGCTCGGCCCGGACGCCGAGCCCGCCTACCTCGACGCGCTCGGGCAGCGCACGGTCGCCGTCTCGGTCAGCCGCCGGGTGCCCCAGGCCCGGGTCGACTTCGTGCACTCGGCCGAGGCCAAGGGTGTCCGGCAGGCGATGGACCACCTGGTGGAGCTGGGGCACCGCCGGATCGTGCACATCGACGGCGGACGCGGCCCCGGTTCGGCGGAACGGCGGCGGGCCTACCGGGCCGCGATGCGCCGCCACGGGCTGGAGGGGGAGGCACGGGTGATTCCCGGCCACCACACCGAGGAGTCCGGTATCGAGACGGGCCGCCTGCTCCTGGCCGAGCACGACAGCGGGCGGCCGCTGCCGACAGCCGTTCTCGCCGGCAACGACCGCTGTGCGATGGGCCTGTTGATGTCCCTCACCCGCTCGGGCGTCGAGGTCCCGCGCGACCTGTCCGTCGTCGGCTATGACGACAGCCACCTCTCCCACCTGATGCCGATCGGCCTGACCACGGTCCGCCAGGACGCGGCCCTCATGGCCGAGCATGCCGTCCGCTTCGCCGTCGAACGGCTGGAGAACGGGGAGCTGGAGCCGCGGGAGGCGGTGCTGGATCCCAAGCTGGTGGTGCGCGGGACCAGCGGGCCGGTGCCGGCTCCTTAGGACCTCTCAGCGCGTCCCCTTCTTGGCGAACTCCGCGATGCTGTCCACGTTCTCCTTCGTGACGAAGGCCGGACCGGTGAGCACGGGAGCGGTGCCGCCGCCGCTGAAGTTGCCGTTCGTCCTGTACAGCCACAGCGCGTCGACGGCAAGGTAGCCCTGGAGATAGGGCTGCTGGTCGACGGCGAACTCGACGCTGCCGCCCTGGATGGCCCCGACCAGGTCCTTGTTGAGGTCGAAGGTGGCGACCTTGGCCTTGCTGCCCGCGTCCTTCACCGACTGCACGGCGGTCAGCGCGATCGGGGCGCCGAGCGTGACCACCTGGTCGATGGACGACTCCTTCTGGAGCTTGGCGGTCAGCGTCGACTTCACGGACGGCATGTCGGTGCCGTTGACGTACAGGTTCTCCGTCGTGCCCTTGAAGCCCTTCTTCAGGCCGGCGCAGCGGGCCTCGAGCGCGACCTGCCCCTGCTCCTGGATCACGCAGACGGCGTGCTTGGCGCCCAGCTCGTTGAGGCGCTCGCCGAAGGCCTGGCCCGCGATGTTCTCGTCCTGGCCGAAGTACTCGAGCATACCGAGTCTCTTCCAGTCGTCCAGGCCGGAGTTGAAGCCGACGACGGGGATGCCGGCCGCCTCGGCCTTGGCCACCACCGCCTTCATGGCGTCGGGCTTGGCGGCGGTGAGCGCGATGCCGTCGACCTTCTGGTCGATGGCGTTCTGCACCAGGTTGGCCTGGTTCCCGGCGACGGGGTCGCTGGAGTAGACGAGCTTGATGTTGTCCTTCGCGGCCGCGGCCTGGGCGCCCTTGCGGATCAGGTCCCAGAAGGTGTCGCCGGGCGCCGCGTGGGTGATCATGGCGACGGTCATCCGCGGGGTGGTGGCCTTGCCCGCGGCGGCGTCGGTGCCACCGGCCTCGGACTTCTTCCCGCCGGAGCCGCTGGAGCAGCCGGCGGCGAGCAGGGCGCCCGCGAGGACGGCGGTGGTCAGGGCGGCGGCTCTGTGGTGTCTGCGCATGTCGGGTGCACCTCACTGTGCTGGGACGAGGGGGCCGCGCCCGGGCCGGTGAGACGGGCGGTGGGTGGGTGCCCTGGGCGGCGGCGGTCATGGGGTATGCGGCGGTCCTGGGTGCGGACCCTGCGATCTCGTGGCCGGAACGCGTCACTAGCGCGCTCTAGTGGCAGGTACTATGCGGGCGCCTTCGGGTGATGTCAACAGCTTTGTCAGGACGTTCCAACAAAACAGGGCCGCCCGCACGCGCCGGTGGTGACCGGCGGGTGCGGGCGGCCTCGGGCGGACGGTCCCGGACCGTCCCGATCCGTCCTGCTCAGCTCTCCGAGGTGCTGATGTTGACCATCCAGGGGATGCCGAAGCGGTCCGTGCACATGCCGAACTCGTCGCCCCACATCTGCTTCTCCAGCGGTACCGACACCGAGCCGCTCCCGGACAGCTTCTCCCAGTAGCCGCGCAGCTCGGCGTCGTCGTCGCCGCTCAGGCTCACGGAGAAGGCGCTGCCCTGCGGGGGTTCCATGCCCGGCGGATTGTCCGCGCCCATCAGGGTGAAGCCGCTGGAGGTCTCCAGCATGCCGTGCATGATCTTGTCGGCGTTCGGGGCGTCCGCCTGGCCGAAGTCGCCGTAGGTGTTGAGGGACAGGGTGCCGCCGAAGACCTCCTTGTAGAACTCCATCGCCTGTCGGGCATCGCCGTTGAAGGTCAGGTACGGATTGAGACGCGAGACCATGAGAACCTCCCAAAAGGGGGCAGGGGCCATTTGCGCGCAGCGTAACGCCGGGCGCTGACGACGGCTCGCCGAGCGCGTCCGGCCCCCGGGGGGGCGTGACCGGGCGACCCGCGCCGGGATCGACCGCGCTGTTAGCGTGGCCCCTCAGCAGAGGGGGAGGACCGCGGCTCATGACACCGAGCACGTTCCGCATCGGCGGGGATCTGGACGTACGCAGGCTCGGTTTCGGCGCCATGCATCTGCCGGCCGGGCCCGGCCCGGAGCGGGAGAACGCCCTCGCGGTCGCCCGGCGGGCCGTGGAGCTGGGCGTCACGCTGATCGACACGGCCCATCTGTACGGCGGGGGAGCCAACGAGGAACTCCTCGCCGAGGCCCTGTACCCCTATCCGGAGGGGTTGCTGATCACCACCAAGGTCGGTGTCGCACGCACCGGCCCCGGAGGCGAGTGGAAACTCGACGGACGGCCCGAGATCCTGCGCTCCCAGGTCGAGCAGGCCCGGCTGCGGCTGCGGGTCGAGCGGATCGAACTGCTCCAGCTGCACCGCATCGACCCGGACACGCCGCTCGCCGACCAGCTCGGCACGCTGCGGGAACTCCAGAGCGAGGGCCTGGTCGGCCGGATCGGGCTGTCGGAGGTCACCGTCGCCGAGCTGGAGCGGGCCCGGGAGATCGTCGACGTGGTGAGCGTGCAGAACCGCTACAACCTGCTCGACCGCGAGCACGAGCCCGTGCTCGCTGCGTGCGCGGAGGCCGGCATCGCCTTCCTGCCCTGGCGCCCCGCCGCCTGGGGGAAGACCGGGGCGGAGGCCGAGATCGCCGCCGTGGCCGCCGACCTCGGTGCCACGCCCACGCAGGTCGCGCTCGCCTGGCTCCTCGACCGCTCGCCGGTGGTGCTCCCGATCCCCGGCACGGCCCGGATCGAGCACCTGGAGGAGAACCTCGCCGCGGCCGGACTGGAGCTGACGCCGTCCCATCGCGAGCGCCTCGACCGGCTGGGCGACGGGGCGGGGGCCGCGGCGCAGGCGGGCTGAGGCGGGGCATGGGCCGCAGGGCCGGCCGACTGAGACAGGGCCGCGGGCCGTGGCGCCGGCGGGCTGAGACGGGGACGGGGCATGGGCCGCAGTGCCGGCCGACTGTGACGGGGCATGGGTGGGGCCGCGGGCTGTCGCGCGGAGGGTCACGCCTCGTCGGAGGACCCGTTGTTCCAGTCGTACGGGCCGCCGCCGCGCCACTCGATCAGCTCGGTGTCGTCGACGGCCGTGTCGGTGGTGGGCAGGCCTTCGCGGTGCAGGAAGTCCAGCACGTCGAACAGGCTGTAGGCGACGCCCATGTTCTCGCCGTGGATGGTCACCAGCCGTCCGCCGTCCGACGCGGGCGGCTGCACGACCACAGGGGGTTGACCGTCCATGACCCCACCATGCGCCCCGAACGGCCGGTTCGCAGCTCGGTGGCGCCCAGAAGCGGTAGAACCCGTCCCGGGCCTCCGGTCACCGGGCGCCCCTGTGCGCCGGTGACAAGGCGCGATCCGGATGCTGAGTTCTCATCAGCACTCCCTGAGGGCCCCCGCGCCGCAGCCCTAGCGTCCGTGGCATGGACATGAACCGTAGGAGTAGAGGGAAGTGGCGCGGCGCCGCGCTGGCGGTGCTGCTGACCGCCGGGACGCTCACGGCCGTCGCCCCGGGCGCCCGGGCCGACGGGGCCCGGACCGAGACGCCGGTGGCGTCGACGTCGCCGGTGACCGGGGTGACGGAGTCGGTGGTGCGCGTGAAGGTGCCGCTGCCGGAGTCGGCCGGGCCCCGTCCGGCCGCCTGCGACTGGCTGTCGTACCTGCGCTACCGCTCCGCCGACGGGCCCGCCGCCTCGGCCGACGCGGACCGGATCCTCGTCGCCCAGCCCGGCATCCTGGAAGGGGCGGGGGCGTTCGACAGCGTCGCCCGCAACACCGTGGCGCGCGCCGCCGAGCAGGGCCGGCACATCGAGTTCTGGGCGCTGGACCGGCGCTCCAACTGCCTGGAGGACCGCACCGGCATCGCCTCCGGCGACCAGCACACCGCCGTCGACTACTACTACCGAGGCAAGCAGGTCGACGGCCGGACCTTCGCCGGCTTCGTCGGCAACGGGCAGCTCGGCTGGATGGCGAAGCTCGGCATCGAGCAGACCGTGCGCGACCAGTACGACCTGCTCGCCGCCGAGTTGCCGAACCAGGCGCAGCGCAAGCGCAAGGTGCTGTGCGGCGGGCACTCGCTGGGCGGTGTGATCACCGGGTACTTCGCCGCCGCCGACTTCGACGGCGACCGGGCCACCACCGCGGACGCCGGGTACAACCAGTGCGCCGGCTACTTCGCCCTCGACACGACCGTCTCCACCTCGCTCGCCGACCTCAGCGGCAGCCTGCCCGACGACACCAACCTGCCCGACATCGGCCTCGGGTACGGCGTGGTCCAGGCCGGGCTCGACAGCGGGGCGCTCTCGCGCACCCTGTCCGCGCCGGTGCTGCTCAACCCCGAGACCATGACCCTGCTCGGCATCGCGGGAATGGATGCTCTCAAGGACCCGGACGCCGAGGCGAGCCTGCCGCGCTACCTGCCCTCCAACCTCAACATCGAGGCCACCCACCGCGTCCTGTTCTCCAAGGACACCGCCGCCTTCCTCACCGGCAAGCCCGCCGTGAAGGACTTCCGGCTCACCAACGGGGCGGTGCTCGGCGCCCTGTTGGACGACAACTCCGTACCGCTGGCGTTCCTCCAGACCAGCGTCGGCTTCTTCGACGGCGGGCCGATCGCCGACAAGAGCTTCCCCGTCGCCAACGGCGGTACGCAGCAGCCCGGGCTGTACGGCACCGCGTACAAGGCGATCCCGGACCGGCCGCAGGGCCCGCTCTACACCTGGCGCAACTACGACCGCGTCGGTGACCCCGACGACCCCGGCTACCGGTCGGCCGACGGCACCCCGTTCACCGGCCCCGGGGAGGAGGTCACCGACATCCGGCAACTGGCCCGCAGCCTGGCCGAGCAGCCGCTGGACTTCACCGAGCAGTACTTCCCGACCAAGCTCGTGACGGACATACAGATGTCCACCTCGCCGCAGGTGAAGAAGCTCGTCGTCCATCCCGACGGGCTCAAGGCCAACCCGGTGCTCACCGTCCTCGCCGGTGAGGGACTGCTCGCCGGCCGGGTCCCGCCCGAGCTGCGTCCCGTGATCGCCGACGGCTACCAGCACCTCGACGTGCTGACCGCCGCGCCCGAGCAGAACAACGGCAGGCCAGAGCCCGTCTCCACCAGCCTCGCCGCCTTCGCGCAGGCGCCGCGCTAGACCCTCCGCAACCAGCGCGACGGGGCCCGGGAGGATCTCCTCCCGGGCCCCTTGGTGTGCGCGGTGGCTAGAGCTTGCCCGCGGCGAACGTGGCCGCCGTCTCGGCGTCGTCCCGGTAGCCGAGGTGGGCCCCGACGTCGCCGCCGCCGCTCTCGCAGACGGGGTCGCCCTTGGCGCAGATGTCCAGGGTGCGGCTCTGGTAGGTGCCCGTGACGCTCTTGCCGAGCGCCCGGATCGGGTTGCCGAACAGCAGCACGGCGGCGACCTTCGGCTCGACCGCGGCGGGCAGCGTGGCCACGATGGGGCTGCCCACCACCGCGCCCGCGCTGCTGATGCCGATCGAGTTGTCGACGACGTTCGCGCCCTGCGAATAGCCGACGAGAACGAACTTCTGGTTCGGGCAGGCGGCGGCCTGGCTCTTCACGTGGTTCACCAGGTCCAGATTGCCCTGTGCCGCGGAGGTCGGAGAGAGGTCGGCGGGATAGTTCACCTTGTAGCTGGACAGGCTTTTGCCCGTCAGTTTCTTCTGCAGGGCGGAAAACACCGGGTCGCCGACGATGAAGCCGAGCGTGCCCGGCTCGAAGGTGCCGCGGGCCGCGACGAGTTCCACGTCCGAGCAGGCCGCGGCGGCGGCCGGGGGAGCCGAGAGGGTGGCAAGTCCGGCCCCGCCGGCCAGCGAGAGCGCGGCGAGGGACAAGCGGATACGCATGGGGGATCCTCCGCGTGTGAGGCGCGTCGAGCGCCTGCGAAAAAGGACGGCCCGAACGTATTCGCTGTCCCTCGCCCGGTGTTATGGACGGGATTATGGAATCGCCGCGGTTTTTTGTCGCCGATTGAGTACCGGTATTCAGACCTGCCGGGCACCCAGTGATTCCGCGCGCAACGCGAGAATGAGGTCGAGGCGGGTTTCCGGATCGTGCAGGGCGTCGCCGAACAGTTTCTCCAGCTGGCGCAGGCGGTAGCGGACCGTCTGCGGGTGGATGTGCAGCCGCACGGCGACGTCGGGCACGTTGCTGCCGCTGAGCAGCCAGGCCAGCAGCGTCTCGGCGAGCCGGTCGCGCTGCCCCGCCGAGACGGTGTCGAGGGGCGCGAGGACCCGAGCCTGGAGCCGTTCCAGCAGCGGCTCGTCGCCGTACAGCAGCAGGGTCGACAGATGGTCGGCGCACCGCACCACGCCCTGGCGGGGGAGCACCCCGCGCCCCATCAGGCCGAGTGCCCGGGTGGCGAGGCGCAGCGACTGCGCGGCCTCGGTGACCGCGACCGTCGGGCCGACCGCGGCGGGCCGGCCCCGCAGCGCGAGCGTGAACGCCCGGCCGCCGAACCGTCCGGAGCCGTCCGGGTCGGGCACCAGCATGCGCGGCGGCCGGGACTCCATGTCCACCAGCGCGCCCGCCGCCGCCAGCGGCCGGTCCTCCTCCCGCCGGTCCGGCGCCGCCGCGAGCGCCACGACGGCGACCGTCCGGGGCACCGGCCAGCGCGCGCTGTGCGCCAGGTCCTGCACGGCCTCCAGCGCCACCGGGCCGTCCTCCAGGAGCAGGTCGAGCAGCCGCCTGCGGCGCCGCTCCAGCTCGTCGGAGCTGCGCAGCTGGGCCTCCGCGTAGCCGGCCGCGGCCGCCTGGGCGACCTCGTGCACGGTCCGGAACGCCAGCTCCCCGAGGGCGGCCACGACCGTGGAGTCCAGACCGAGTTCCTCCGCCGTACGCCCCATCAGCCGCCAGGCGTGCAGCCCCCCGACCCGCAGCGCGGACTGGAGCGCGTCCAGGCTGCGGCCCTCCAGGGCCTCGCCGCGCCCGAGTTCGTAGTACGTGGCCGCGATCGCGCCGCCGTCGTCGCGCGGGCCGGCGATGTGGTCGACGAACAGGGTCAGCGCCTGCACCACCCCCGACCGCAGGTTCTGGCGGTACGTCCCGTCCGCGGGCCGTGCGTACTCGGGGACCTGGCGGCGGACCTCCTCCTCCACCTCGTCGGCGACCGCGGCGAGCTGGGCGCGCAGCAGCTCCGCCAGCCCGGGCGGCACCGGGGGCGCGGCGGGACGGTCCGGCACGCCGTGCGGAGTGGGCACAGCCATCACGGACACTCCTTTCGACCGGAAGCGGCTCACCCGCGGGCTGTTGCCTGTGGGACGAGGGGGAAGTCCTGTGTTGGACGGACGACCCTTCCGCTCCGTTCCGTGCCCCGACGGCACCCCCGTCACTCCGGCACGCCCAGCGCACGGGCGAGCATCGGCCACGAGGCGGTGAACTCCCGCTTCCAGTAAGGCCAGTCGTGTCCTCCTCCCGAGTAGAGGTGCGTGGTGGCCGGAATGCCCAGGAGGGTCAGCGCGCGGGCGAAGCCCTGGGCCGAGGGCCACAGGGCGCTCTCCAGGATCCCGGGCAGCGGATCACCGCCGCCGCCCACCCCGCTGCCCTGCGAGACGTACAGCGCGGTGCCGCGCAGCCCGGTGGCGCGGGCGCGCGGGTTGAAGTCCCGCCAGGTCAGGAGGTTCAGCAGCGGGTGCCCCCAGAGGGAGTCGGCCGGCAGGTTCTCGCGGGCCACGATCGCGTCCATGATGGCGGGAACACCCGGGGCGGTGGTGTCGAGGATGCCGCTGTAGGAGGCCGCGGCGGTGAACGCCCCGGGGTGGCGGGCCGCGTGGGCCATCGCGCCGTAGCCCCCGGTGGAGACTCCGGCGACCGCCCGGACGCCGGAGGCCCGGTAGTCCCGGGCCAGCAGCGCCGGCACCTCCTTCACCTGGAACGTCTCGTAGTCGGGGCCGTCGCGCCACACGCTCGGGATGCCGGTGGGGCCCGCGTCCGGCATCGCCACGATCAGGTCGCGGCCCTCCGTGAAGGCCTCGATGTCCGTCTCCCGGGTCCAGGACGTGTAGTCGTCGTGGGCGCCGTGCAGCAGATACAGGACGGGGTACTTCCGCTCGGGCCGGGTGCCGAAGTCCGTCGGCAGGATCAGCCGGACCGGCGCGCTGCGGCCGAGCGCGGCGGAGGGCACGGACACGTCCAGGGTGCGCGGCCCCAGCCGGGTGGCCGCCCGGGCGCGGGCCGTGCCGCTCGCGGCCCCGAACAGGACGGCGAGGCCGGCGGCGGCCGTCGCCCGGGCGAGGGTGCGCCGGGACACTCCGGTGGCGGGCTTCGGCGGCAGGTCGGGCATGGCGGCTCCTCGGGTTGCGGTTCAGGGGGCCCGCTCGGCGAGCACCCGGCTCAGATGGGCGGCTATCTCGTCGACGTGCGGCGGATCGAGCAGCGACAGATGGTGACCGGGCACCCGTACGACCTCCAGACGCGGGCACACCTCGTCCCAGCCCAGCGCCTCGTCGTCCCGCTCGTACGCCGGGTCGCGCACGGTGTGCGGCGCGGGCTCGGCGGCCCGGTAGAGGACGACCGGCCCGTCGTAGCCGCCGGGCCGGTGCGCCTCCCCGATGCCCAGGTCCAGGTAGGAGGCCCGCTGGTGCTCCAGCGCGGCGGCCGGCACGTCGGCGGCCTCCCGCAGCGCCCGCAGTACGGCGTCGATGCGGGCCCGGTCGTCGTCCATGGCCACCAACTCGTCGTACGGCAGCTCCAGTCGCACGTCGTAGGCGTCCGCGACGTGCCGGGCGAAGCCCTCGAAGTGCGTCCGGATCCGGTCGGCGCGGGTCAGTCCGGGGCGGGGGAGGGGACGCACGGAGTCGATGAGCACGACCAGCCGCACGTCCCGTCCGGCGGCGGTCAGCTGCCGCGCGGTCTCCTGGGCGACGAAACCGCCGAAGGACCAACCGCCCAGCACGCAGGGCCCGTCGGGGTGGGCGGTGGTGATGGCCTCGGCGTAGCGCCGGGCCTTCTCCGGCACGGTCCCGGCCTCCTCGATCCGCTCCAGGCCGTACACCGGCTGGTCGTCCCCGAGGCGCTCGGCGAGCGTCCGGTAGACGGTGACCGGGCCGCCGGCGGCGTGGGCCAGGAACATCGGGGGCCGGGAGCCGGTCGCGCGCAGCGGGCGCAGCGGGGTGTCCAGGGCGAGCTGGACGCGGGCGGCGGCGTCCTCGACGGTGACGGCGGCGAACAGGGCCCGCAGGGGGAGTGCGATGCCGAACTCGCGCTCCACGGCCGTGCGGACGCGGACGGCCATCAGCGAGTCCAGGCCCAGGTCGGCCAGGGCGGTGCCCGGGGTGAGGCGGGTGGGCGGGTGGCCGGTGACGGCGGTGATGTGGTGGGTCAGCCGGGCCAGGACCGAGGAGGGCTCCGCCGGCTCGACGGGAGGTTCCTCCGGCACCGGTGCCGTGCGCGCCCGGGCGTGGGCTTCCGTGCGCGCCGGGGCGTCGGTCGGCACCAGCTCATTGCGTGCCGGGACTTGGGTCGGCGCCGGCGCGGTGCGCGCCCGGCCGTCCGTCCACCAGTGCCGTACGTGCCGCCACCTGGGTGCGGGCAGGTCGACGACCCGCCCGGGCGGCACGGGCAGCCGCTGGCCCGCCGCGTACAGGGCGCCCAGCTGCCCGGCGAACGCCTGCGCCCCGTCGGCGTCCCGGCGCAGCGTGGCCAGGGCGAGGGCGCCGGGCACGGTGTCGACGACGGCGGCCGTCAGCACCGGATGGGGCGAGATCTCCACGAACGCGGTGTGGCCGTCGGCCGCGGCGGACGCGAGCGCCCGGTCCAGCCGCACGGGCCGCCTCAGGTTGGCCGCCCAGTGCTCGGCGTCGAACACGCAGTCGCCACGCGGATCGTCGAGGACGGTGGAGTGGACCGGGACGACCGGCCGCCGGCCCCGGATGCCGGACAGCGCCTCGACCAGCTCCGGCAACAGCCCGTCCACCTGGGGGGAGTGCCCGGCGCCGACGACCCGCATGGCCCGGGCCGCCCGGCCCTGCCCCTCCAGCCGGCGCACGAGCCCGGTCACCGCCGCATCCTCGCCCGTGACGACCTTCTGCCGGGGTGAGGAGTGCACGGCGACGTGCACACCAGGGAAGTCCCGTTCCAGAGACTCCAGTTCGGCGTCGTCCAGGTCCACCACGGCCATCGCCCCGCCCCGCAACCCGCTGAGCAGCCGGGCCCGTACGGCGATGACCCGCGCCCCGTCCGCCACGTCCAGCGCGCCCGCGCACACGGCCGCCGCCACCTCGCCCATGGAGTGGCCGATGACCGCGGCGGGCTCGACCCCGTGGGAGCGCCACAGCTCGGCCAGGGCCAGCTGGAGCCCGAACAGCACGGGCTGGGCGACCTCCAGACGGTCGAGGCCGGCCCCGGAGGACAGGTGGTCGTAGAGGGACAGGCCGCACTCCGGGGCGAGCTGCGGGTCGAGCTTCTCGACGGCGGCGGCGAACGCGGGCTCCTCGGCCAGCAGCCGGCGCCCCATGCCCGGCCACTGGCTGCCGTAGCCGGAGAAGACCCACACCGTGCCGGGCCCCACGCGGTCGCGGTCCCCGGTCACCACCCGCGCGTCCGGACGTCCCGCCGCCAACGCGTCCAGGGCGTCGGCCAGTTCGGCGCGGTCACGGGCGACCACGGCGGCCCGTACGGGACCCCGGCCGGTCCGCCCGGCCAGGGTGCGGGCCACGTCGGCGGGACGGGCGGCGCCGCCGCGCAGCCAGTCGGCGAGCCGGCCCGCGGTGTCGCGGACGCGCTCGGCGTCGAGGTCGGAGAGCAGATGAAGACGCGCGACGGGTTCCTCGTCCGCCCGGGCAGGGACCAGGCCCGGCGGCGCCTCCTCCAGCACCACATGGGCGTTGGTGCCGCCGAAGCCGAACCCCGAGACCCCCGCGAGGGCGGTGCCGCCGTAGCGGGGCCAGGGCTCCGGCTCGTTCACCACCCGCAGCCGGGCATCGGCGAGGGACGTGCCCTCCGCGCAGTGCAGGGACGGCGGGATGCGGTCATGGTGCAGGGCCAGCACGGTCTTCACCAGGCCGGCGATGCCCGCGGCCGACTCCAGGTGACCGAGGTTGCCCTTGACGGAACCCAGCAGCAGCGGCTGGTCCGGGTCGCGGCCCGCGCCGAGCACCGTGCCGAGCGCGCCCGCCTCGATCGGGTCGCCCAGCGGGGTGCCGGTGCCGTGCGCCTCCACGTAGTCGACGTGCGCCGCGGCCAGCCCCGCCCGGGCGTACACGCTCTGCAGCAGCGCCTGCTGGGCGGCCGGGTTCGGCGCCATCAGGCCGTTCGAACGGCCGTCGGAGTTGACGGCGGAGGCGCGGACGACGGCCAGCACGCGGTCGCCGTCCCGCTCCGCGTCGGACAGCCGCTTGAGGATCACGGCCGCGCAGCCCTCGCCGCGTCCGATGCCGTCGGCCGCCGCCGAGAACGGCTTGCACCGCCCGTCAGGCGCGAGGGCGCCCGCCCTGCGGAAGGCGACGGTGACGGCGGGCGACAGCAGCAGGTTGACGCCGGCGGCGATCGCCGTGTCGCTCTCGCCCGTGCGCAGGCTGACGCAGGCGTGGTGCACGGCGACCAGCGAGGACGAGCAGGCCGTGTCGACGGCCAGGCTCGGCCCTCGCGTGTCCAGGACGTAGGCGAGCCGTCCGGCGGCGACGCTCAGGGCGCCCCCGGCCGGCGCCCAGGGATCGACGGCGGCCGGATCGGCACCGGTGAGCTGCCCGTACTCCGGTGCCGAGATGCCGACGAACACCCCGGTGGCGGTGCCCGCGAGGGACCCGGCCGGCACGGCGGCGTGGTCGAGCGCCTCGTGGACCACCTCCAGCAGGATCCGCTGCTGGGGGTCCATCACCGCGGCCTCGCGCGGACTGATGCGGAAGAAGTCCGCGTCGAACCCGGCGATGTCGTCGAGATAGCCGCCGAACGGATGCGCCTCGGCGGGCGGGAAAGCGGTGAAGTCGCGCCAGCGGTCCTCCGGGACGCGCCGGATCGCGTCGACACCGTCGCTCAGCAGCCGCCAGTAGCCGTCCGGGCCGTGCACCCCGCCGGGCAGCCGGCAACCGACCCCGACGACCGCGACCGGCTCGGCAGGCCCGCCCGGCCCGCCCGGCAGTCCCGGGCGCGACACCGGGGCGGCCTCGGCCTCCGCGCCGCACAGCCGCGCCACCAGGGCGTCCCCGGTGGGCGTCTCCCACAGCAGCGTCGCGGGCAGCTCGCGGCCCGTCGCCCGGGACAGCTCACCGGCCAGGGCGACCGCGTCCCGCGAGGACATGCCGAGATCCGCGAGCGGCCGGTCCATGGGGACGTTCTCGGGGGCGGTGCCGTACCAGACGGCGACCCGCCCGGCGATCAGCCGGCGCAGCGTTTTCTCGTCGACAGACCTCATCCTTCGGCACCCGCCCGGTCCTGACCGCCGTACGCGCCCTCCAGGTACCGGGCCCGGGTCAGCGCCCGCGACACCTTCCCGCTGGAGGTGCGCGGCACCGTGCCCGGCGGCACCAGGATCACGTCGGCCAGCCGCAGCCCGTGCCGGGCGGAGACCGCACCGCGCACGGCACGCACCACGGCCGGCACGTCCAGCTCGGCGAGGCGCGCCGTCCGCGCGTGCTCGGCCACGACGACCACCCGCTCGCCGCCGGCGCCGCCCGGCACGGCGAACGCCGCCAGCCGGTCCCGGCGCACCGCCTCGTGCGCCTCCTGGGCCGTCGCCTCGACGTCCTGCGGATAGTGGTTGCGGCCGTCCACGATGATCAGGTCCTTCCACCGCCCCGTCACGACGAGCTGCCCCTCCAGCACCGTCCCCAGATCGCCCGTGCGCAGCCAGCCGCCCGGACCGGCCGCGGCGTCCGCGAACTCGGCGCCGAAGACGTCCCCCGGCCCCCGGTTCCAGTAGCCGCGGCCCACGTTCGGCCCCTGCACCCAGATCTCGCCGACCTCGCCCTCCGACAGCAGGGCCCGCGTCACGGGGTCGGCGATCCGGACCCGCTGGCCCGCCGGGGTGCCGCAGCCCGCCAGCAGCACGGCCCGGGGATCGTCCGGCCGCGCGGGCAGCGCCTTGCCGGCCGCCAGGGCGTCACGGTCCAGCGCGAACCGGCGCAGCGGCTCACCCGGCCGGGCCGCGCACACGAACACCGTGGCCTCGGCCAGGCCGTACGACGGGCAGTGCGTCCCCGGCGCCAGGCCCTGGCCGGCGAACGCCGCGTGGAAACGGTCGGCCGTGCCCGGGCGGACCGGCTCGCTGCCGTTGATCAGCGCGGTGACGCCGTCCAGCCGCAGGCCCTCCTTCTGCTCGGCGGTGACGGTCGCGACGCAGTAGTCGTAGGCGAAGTTGGGCGCGGCGCTCACGGCGTTCGGATGGGCGGCGAGCAGCCGCAGCCAGCGCACGGGCTCGTGCAGGAACGCCGCCGGGTCCATGAGCACCGACAGCAGCCCGCGCACCACCGGCGCCGCGACGCTGAGCACCAGCCCCATGTCGTGGTAGAGCGGCAGCCAGCCCACACAGGTCACCGGGCGGGCGTCGGCACCGTAGGCGGTGAGCGCCTGGCGGGCGTTGGCGACGACGTTGCCGTGGCTGATCTCCACGCCCGCCGGGGCACGGGTGGAACCGGAGGTGTACTGGAGGTACGCGGTCGCCCCGGGGTCCGGGGCGACCGGCTGCCAGGTCCGGCCGGCGTCGTCGGGCACCTCGTCCGCGACGACGATGCGCGGACCGTCGGGACCGAGGAAGTCCCGCACCTCGTCCCGGGCCCGGCCCGTGGTCACCACTGCCGAAGGCCGCGCGTCGGCCAGGACGCCCGCGAGCCGGTCCGCGTGCCCGGGCAGCCCCGGCGGATACAGCGGCACGGCGACCAGCCCGGCGGCCAGGGCCCCGAGGAACGCGGTCACGTACTCCGTGCCCTGGGGGCACAGCACCGCGACGCGGTCTCCCGGCCCGGCCTGTTCGGCGAGGCACGCGGCGAGCGCCCGCACCCGCACGTCCAGCCGGCGCCACGTCAGGGTGCGGTGCACGCCGCGCGAGTGCGGCGCGGGATGCTCGACGAAGGTGAAGGCCCGGCGGTCCGGGGCGGTCTCGGCCCAGTGCCGCACGAACTCCGGCAGCGTCGGGCACACGGGCGCGAGCGGGGGGCGACGGCTGTCCATCGGGCGGGGCTCCTCACGGCGCGGATCGGCTGACGAGTCGCGAAAAGGGCGGTCAGAGGGGAGGCGGTCAGAGGGGGATGTTGCCGTGCCGGCGTTCCGGCATCGGCGCGCGTTTGCCGCGCAGGGCGCGCAGCGCGCGGCAGACCTGCTCCCGGGTCTCGCGCGGCGCGATGACGGCGTCGACGTAGCCGCGCTCGGCGGCGAGATAAGGGGTGCCGTGGGTGCGCTCGTACGCGGCGAGCAGGCGGGCGCGCAGCGCCTCGGGGTCGTCGGCGGCGGCGAGGTCGCGCCGGTGCAGCACGCCCACGGCCCCCTCGGCGCCCATCACGGCGATACGGGCGGTGGGCCAGGCGAGGTTGACGTCGGCGCCCAGGTGCTTGGAACCCATCACCGCGTATCCGCCGCCGTACGCCTTGCGCACCACCACCGTCACCTTGGGCACGGTCGCCTCGGCGTACGCGTACAGCAGCTTCGCCCCGCGCCGGATGATCCCCGCCTGCTCCTGCCGCACCCCGGACAGATAGCCGGGCACGTCGGCGAAGGTCAGCAGCGGGATGCCGAACGCGTCGCAGAACCGCACGAACCGCGCCGCCTTCTCGGAGGCGTCGATGTCGAGGACTCCGGCGGCGTGCAGCGGCTGGTTGGCGACGACACCGACCGAGCGGCCCTCGATCCGGGCCAGGCCGCAGATGATGTTCGGCGCGAACAGCTCCTGCACCTGCAGCAGTTCACCGTCGTCGACGACCGCGTGCAGGATGTCGCGCATGTCGTAGGCCTGGCCCAGGCGGTCCGGGACGATCCCGTCGAGCCCGGCCCCGGGCGGCGCGTGCCCCGGGGCGTACTCCGGGGGCCGTTCCAGGTTGTTGGCCGGGAGGTACGACAGCAGGTCGCGCACGGTGTCGAGGGCGTCCTCCTCGCCGGCGGCCAGGAAGTGGGCGTTGCCGTTGACGGTGTTGCTGGTGCGGGCGCCGCCCAGCTCCTCGGCGGTGGTCCGCTCGCCGGTGACCGTCTCGATGACGTCGGGGCCCGTGACGAACATGTGCGAGGCGCCGTCCACCATCACCGTGAAGTCCGTGATCGCCGGCGAGTACGCGGCGCCGCCCGCGCACGGCCCCAGCACGACGGAGATCTGCGGGATCACCCCGGACGCCTTGACGTTGCGGCGCACCAGCTCGGCGTAGAGGGCGAGCGCGGCGACGCCCTCCTGGATGCGGGCGCCCCCGCCGTCGTTCAGCCCGACGACCGGGCAGCCGGTCTTCAGGGCGAGCTCCATCAGGGCGACGGTCTTCTCGCCGAAGGCCTCGCCCATGCTGCCGCCGAACACCGTGGAGTCCTGGGCGAACACGCACACCGGGCGGCCGTCGACCGTGCCGTACCCGGTGACCACCCCGTCGCCGCAGGGGCGGCGGGCGTCCTCCCCGGCGGCCCGGGCCCGGACGAACAGGCCGGTCTCGGTGAAGGAGTCCTTGTCCAGGAGCCGTTCGATCCGCTCCCGGGCCGAGAACTCCCCACGTCTGCGCGGTCCGCCCGGGGTCACCGCCTGGTCCCGGCGGCGCCTCAGGCCGGCGACCCGTTCCGCGGTGGTCCCGGGCGCGTGCGCCGCCGTCTCCCCCGGGCCGGATGCTGTCACCTCTGTGCTCACAACCACCTCCGAAGCGGTTCTCGAATATGGCAGTGAGGCGGGGGAGTGCCGTGCGGATCGCCGTTCTGTGTGGGGGAGTTGAGTGCTCCGGCGCCGGGTTTCATACCGGTGTGACAACGCACCGCCGGGCGCGATTCAGCTGCCCGGGTGCTGAATGCGTTCTCCTTCTTCTATTGGACGTCCGGGCGTGCGGCGTCCAGGCTGGACTGCACCATCGCCGGACAGCCGGAACGACAGCCGGAAGAGGTCACGAGCACATGCACAACCGCCGTATCGGTGACGTCGAGGTCAGCGCGATCGGACTGGGCGCGATGCCCATGTCCATCGAGGGACGACCGGACGAGGACCGCTCCCTCGCCACGATCGATCCACGCCGCGCTCGACGCCGGAGTGACCCTGATCGACACCGCGGACGCCTACCACCGCGACGCCGACGAGGTCGGTCACAACGAGACCCTCATAGCCAAGGCCCTCGCCTCCCACGACCGCGGCGCCGACGTCCTGGTCGCCACCAAGGGCGGCCATCTGCGCCCCGGCGACGGCAGCTGGACCCTGGACGGCAGCCCCCGCCACCTCAAGGCCGCCTGCGAGGCGTCGCTGCGCCGGCTCGGCGTGGAGGCCATCGGGCTCTACCAGTTCCACCGCCCCGACCCGCGCGTCCCCTACGCCGAGTCCGTCGGCGCGATCCGGGACCTCCTCGACGAGGGCAAGATCCGCATGGCCGGCATCTCGAACGCGAACCCCGAGCAGATCCGGCAGGCGGGCGACATCCTCGGCGGCCGTCTGGTCTCCGTGCAGAACCAGTTCTCCCCGGCCTTCCGCTCCAGCGAGCCGGAGCTGCGCCTGTGCGACGAACTCGGCATCGCCTTCCTGCCCTGGAGCCCCCTCGGCGGGATCTCCCGCGCCGGTGAACTGGGCTCGTCCCACGCCCCCTTCGCCCGCATCGCCGAGGCGCACGGGGTGGGTCCGCAGCGGGTGTGCCTGGCGTGGATGCTCGCCAAGTCGCCGGTCGTGGTGCCGATCCCGGGCGCGAGCCGCCCGGAGACCATCCGCGACTCGGCCGCCGCCGTGGACCTCACCCTGACGCCCGAGGAACTCGCGGAACTCGACGGGGCCTGAGCACGCCGCCGGTCCGCCTCCGCGGGCACGTCCGTCGCCATCGGTGTACTCCTGGCGCGCAAGGGAAGTAAGCGCCTGCCATCCGTACCGGCAACCTGGAGGACCACCACCCGATGGCCTCGTCGTGGGAAAGACCGCTCGACCACCGCTACCGGGGCGAGCACCCGATCCGCACCCTCGCCTACCTGTTCCGTGCCGACCGGCGGCGGCTCCTGGCCGCCGTCGTCGTCTTCACGGTCAAGCACAGCCCCGTCTGGCTGCTGCCGCTGATCACCGCGTCCATCATCGACACCGTCGTCCAGCACCAGCCCCTCGGCCGGCTCTGGACCAGCACCGGCCTCATCCTGTTCATCCTGCTCGTCAACTACCCGCTGCACGTGCTGTACGTCCGCCTCCTGTACGGCAGCGTCCGCCGCATGGGCACCGCCCTGCGCTCCGCCCTGTGCACCCGCATGCAGCAGCTCTCCATCGGCTACCACTCCCGGGTCAGCGCCGGGGTGCTCCAGGCCAAGGTCGTCCGGGACGTCGAGACCGTCGAGCAGATGGTCCAGCAGACCGCCGAGATCGGGCTCGGCGCGACGACCGTGCTCACCGGCGGGCTCGTCATCATCGCCGTCCGCACGCCCGAGTTCCTCCCGGTCTTCCTCGTCGTCGTGCCCGCCGCCGCCCTCCTCGTGGCCCGGCTCCGGGCACGGCTGCGCACGCACAACGAGCACTTCCGCCACGAGGTGGAGACCCTGTCCTCCCGCGTCACGGAGATGACCCGCCTCATCCCCGTCACCCGCGCCCACGGCCTGGAGGGCAAGGCGCTGCGCCGCATGAACGGCACCCTGAACCGGCTGCTCACCTCCGGCCTCCGCCTCGACCTGCTCAACGGCCGGTTCGCCTCCCTGGCCTGGGTCGTGCTCAACGTCGTCGGCGTGCTGGTCCTGGCCGGCGCGGCGCTCATCTCGTACCACGGCGTCTGGGGCGTCACCCCCGGAGACGTCGTGATGCTCAGCGCGTTCCTGACCACCCTCACCAACTCCACGACAACGTTGGCAGGGCTCGCGCCGGTCATCACCAAGGGACTGGAGTCCGTCCGCTCGGTGGGCGAGGTCCTCCAGGCCCCCGAACTGGAGGACAACGCGGGCAAGGCGGAGCTCACCGCCCTGCGCGGAGCCGTCACCTTCGAGCACGTCGACTACGCCTACGAGACCGACGGACGCGCCGCCGTACGGGACTTCACCCTCGACGTCGCGCCGGGCGAGACCATCGCCCTCGTGGGGGCGTCCGGCGCCGGCAAGTCCACCGTCCTCAACCTCGTCATCGGCTTCATCCGCCCCACCTCGGGCCGCCTGCTGCTCGACGGCACCGACATGGACACCCTCGACCTGCGCACCTACCGCCGCTTCGTGTCGGTCGTGCCGCAGGAGTCGATCCTCTTCGACGGCACGATCCGCGAGAACGTCGCCTACGGCATGGACGACGCCGACGAGGAGACGGTACGGGCGGCCCTGCGCGACGCCAACGCGCTGGAGTTCGTCGACCGGCTCCCCAGGGGCCTCGACACCCTGGTCGGCGAGCACGGCGCCCGGCTCTCCGGCGGGCAGCGGCAGCGGCTCGCCATCGCCCGGGCCCTGATCCGCGACCCCAGGGTGCTGATCCTGGACGAGGCGACCTCGGCGCTCGACACCCGCTCCGAAGCCCTCGTCCAGCAGGCCCTGGCCCGGCTGCTGCACGGGCGCACCACCTTCGTCGTGGCGCACCGGCTGTCCACCGTCCAGGGCGCCGACCGGATCGTGGTCATGGGTGACGGCCGGATCCGGGAGGTCGGCACCCACGAGGAACTCCTGCGCCGGGGCGGGGCCTACACGGCCCTGCACAGCGGCCAGCCCGCCTGACGGCGATCAGCGGGTGGTCATTTCTCGTCAGATCCGTCACTGCTGAGAAAAAGGTGTGAATGTTTCCGCGTGGTTCGGGCATACGCAGCGCAAACCACAGAGAGGGGCGCTACGTGCTCGTACCGGACCGGAAGGCCGTCAGAGAGCTGCTGACGCGGTATGCGTCGCTGAGGATCGCTCAGGCGGAGAGGCACACGCCGGCGACGGCACGCGAACTGGACGACGTCAGTTACACGCTGTGCGTGATGATGGGGACGTCCGACATCAGCGATGCCATCGCCAAGGCGGATGTGCTGCTGCTCACCAAGGAGCGGTCCGCTGCCGCGGACACGGACGGGGAGAACGGTCTGACGCTGGTCGGCTGAGATCAGGAGCCCGGGCCCGGACCCGGAGCTGCCCCGGCGGTCCGGGAACGGGCCGCCGGGGCAGCGGTCTTCCCGTGGAACGCCGTGCGGTATGTGTACGGCGTGGTGCCGACCACTTTGCGGAACCGCTCCCGGAACGCGGTCGGTGACCCGAACCCGGCCTGCCGCGCGATCCGCTCGACGGAGTGGTCGGTGTTCTCCAGCAGGTACTGGGCGCGCCGCACACGGGCCCGCAGCAGCCACTGCAGCGGCGTGGTGCCGGTCTGCTCGCGGAAGCGGCGGCTGAAGGTCCGCTCGCTCATCCCCGCCCGGGCCGCCAGCGCGCCCAGCGTCACCTCGTGCGCGAGGTTGTCCTCGATCCACTCCAGTACCGGTTCGAGCGCCGACCCCCGGGGCACCGGCGGGTGCTCGTGCACGATGAACTGGGCCTGCCCGCCCTCCCGCTCCAGCGGCATGACCGACATCCGGGCGATGTTCGCCGCGACGGCCGACCCCAGATCCCGCCGGATCATGTGCAGGCACAGATCCAGCGCGGCGGCGGCGCCGGCCGAGGTGAGGATCTGCCCGTTGTCCACGTACAGCACGTCCGGCTCCACCTCGACCCGCGGGAACCGGCGGGCCAGGTCGCCCGCGGCCACCCAGTGCGTGGTGGCGCGCAGCCCGTCCAGCAGCCCGGCCTCCGCCAGCACGAAGGCGCCCACGCACACGGACGCGATCCGGGTACCGGCTTCGGCCGCCTGCCGCAGGGCCGCCAGCACCCGGGCGGAGGGCGGCGCGGCCTCGGGGGAGCAGCCCGGCACGACGATGGTGTCGGCCTCCGCCAGGGCCTCAAGACCCCGGTCGACCCGCAGGGTGAAACCGCCGTCCGCCCGCACCTCCGGTGTCTCGGCGCACAACCGGACCCGGTAGGCGGGCCGCCCGTCCGGCAGATGGGTCCAGGCGAACGTCTGCTGGGGCGCCGCCATGTCGAACGGGACCACGTGATCGAGAACCAGGATCGCCACGGAGTGCATGACGGCCACCCTAGGTGCATTCCCGCCAGCCCGGTAAAGCGGGGATCGCGGCGGCTCAGGCAGGGTGAGCGCAGGTCAGGGGAGTTGGCGAGAACCCGTTGGAAGCTGTCGTTCCAGCCCCTGGGAGATCACGTCGGGGCTTCCTAGCGTGGGCGCTGTCGATCGCCTTCACGGAAAGAGCCCCGGTGACCAAGATCCTGCTGTCCCTCCATGTCCTGGCCGCCATCGTCGCCATCGGTCCCGTGACCGTCGCGGCCAGCATGTTCCCGCCGGCGGCGCGCCGCGCGGCTGCCGCGGGCGGCGAGGGCCCCGACCCGTCGGCCCTCGGCACGGTCGCCCTGCTGCACCGCATCTGCCGCGTCTACGCCGGTATCGGGCTGACCGTCCCGCTGTTCGGGTTCGCCACCGGCGCCGCGATGGGCGTCCTGGGCAGCGGATGGCTCGTGACCTCCATCGCCCTGACCGCCGCTGCCGCCGGTGTCCTGGCCGCGTTCGTCCTGCCCCGCCAGGAGGAGGTCCTCGGTCAGCTGAAGGGCGAGCAGGCCTTCGACCACCGGCACACCGTGCAACTCGCCATGTTCACCGGCGTCTTCAACCTCCTCTGGGCCACCGTCACCGTCCTGATGATCGTCCGGCCGGGCTCCACGACCGGAGCCTGAGATACCGCGTTCGCCTGTCACAGATGTCCGGTCTGCGTCAAGTCATCCCAAGGAATTCACACTCCGGGACACCGTGCCGCCTACACTCGCAGTCTCGCCCCCCACGGGGCCGACGAGCAGAAAGGCACGTTGACGGGTGTTCCAGGATTCCCCCATCTACGACCGACTCATCGCGGAGCGCGGCGACGTACCCGCACAGGTGCGCCGCGAGGCCGAACGTGTGAGCAGGGAACTGGAGCTGGTCATGCGGCCCTCACAGTCCCTCGGCTACGACCGGCCGCACTCCCCGGGCGCGGGCTGGCAGCGCGCGGGCATGCTCCCCGGCCCCCGACCGCAGTGAACCCGGCAGCGGGCCCGGTGGATGCCGGGCCCGGTGCTCAACGGACCGTCGCGTTCGATCCGTTGACGCGCGACGGCTCCTCGGGGACGGGCCGGGCCAGCCACTCGGCGATCGTGCGGGCGATCGGCTGACCCGTCTCCACCTCGACGAACCCGAACTGCCCCGACTGGTTGCACTCCAGGAACCACCACGTCCCGTCGGCGTCCTCCGCGAAATCGAAGGCGCCGTACGCCAGTTCGGCCTCGCGCAGATAGGCCCGGACGGCCGTCGTGACGCGCGGCGGGACGTCGGCCGGCCGCCACGGCGCACCGGGTGCCGCGAAGCGCACGTCGACCTCGTCGGGATCCGCGTCCGCCGCGGTCGCCTTGCGGGCGGCCAGCATCCGCTCGCCCACGACGGTGAGCCGGATGTCGGCCCGCTTGGCGATCCGCCGCTGTAACAGCGTCGGCCCGAACGCGACGGCGGAGAAGTCCGTGTCCGGCGCTACCCGGCTCGTCGGCACCGCCCGGGGCGGGTCCTGCGGATGCGCGCCCGACACCGGCTTGACCACCAGGTCCGGGTAGCGCTCGGCGAACTCGCGCGCGGCGCGCGGGAAGGTCGTGATCAGCGTCGCGGGCACCGGCAGGCCGCACTGCTGGGCCAGACGCAGCTGCCAGGGCTTGTGCCGGGCCCGGCGGGCCGCGTCGGGATGGTTCATCCAGCGCGCGTCCGAGCCCCGCAGCATGCCGTAGAGCGCCTGCGCGGCCTCCTCGGTCAGCCACGCGGACGGCTGGGCCGCCCGCGCGGCCGGGGTGCCGGGCCGGCGTACCCAGACCGACCGCAGCCCCCCGATGCTCACCAGCCGCCCCCCGGCGGACAGATGGCCGCGGAACCGGCCGTGCACGTACTCCCCGGACAGCGCGACGCTCCCGGTCAGGTCGGCGGGGTCGACCCGGACCACCGGAACCCCGGCCCCGTTCAGGTGCACGACCACCATGTCCGCGGTCACGTCCTCCTCACAGGTGAGGATCAGTACGGTCATCTTCGGCGGCCCGCGGTCAGTCGTCGAAGTGGGTCTTGGAGCCGGCGGTGGACGTGGTGGTGCCGAACTCTCTGAGCAGGGCGAAGTCACAGGCGGCTACCCGGCCGTCGCGGAGCACGTTCAACTGCTGTCCGGCGTCGTACACGTACGGAATGGCAGCTTCCAACTCCACTGCCGGGCGCGCGTAGTTGAGCGCGAACGGTTGCATCGTCTCTCCCTCGTCGGTACTGCGCCGATCAAGCGCGGGTCCAGGGGCGCGGCCACCCGGTCCGCCGGCTCGTTTCGGCTTCCAGAGACTTATACGAATCGAACGGGTGGTTGGTTTCCTTACTTTCCGTAGTTATCGGGCCGGTTGCCGGTCCGGCGGGGGTGCCGTGCTGCGCTCCCGTTCGCCGAGGGAGCCGCGGACGGTGCGCAGAGCGAGCAGCAGGACGCCGATGTCGTCCAGGTACACCGGGTCGGGCAGCACGTCGGCGGGCAGCACGAAATAGAGGACCGCGCCCCAGAAGACCCAGCGCGGGCCCGTGGGCAGTCCCGCGCGCCGCAGTTCGCGCCGGGTCCGCACCAGCCGCACGAGGACGCCGACGGCGAAGGCGAGGACGACGGCCGCGAGTACCGCGGCCAGGGTGATCACCGTTGTGGTCGTATCCACGGGCTGCCCTCCTCCTGGCGTGCCGCGACACGGGGTGTCCCTTCCTGGATTCCCGTTTCCGGCGGCTGTATTGCGGCCGGGGCCCGACATGTCGGCGGGTCGGCGGATTTTCCCGTGCGGGCGGTCATCCCGGTGGCTCACCCGAGTGGCACGGTGTGACGGGGGCGCCTAGTAATGGTCAGCGTAACGTCGCTCGTCACACGACGGGGGGCGCAGGAGCGGCCGCACTCTTCCCACGGAGGCGAGTATGACCACCTGCTCTTCATCACCCCGCTCGAACGAACCTGCCATACCCAACGAGCCGAACGGGTCCGCCCAGCCGTCCGCCGAGACAACCGTCGCCACCGGCACGCACCAGGTGGAGCAGACGAGCACGCAGCCCGCCGCCGGCGCCCACCAGGCCGACCGGGCGGGCGCCGAACCTGTCGCCCCCGGCTCCCACCCGGCGGCCGGGCCGGGCCCTGACGGCACGGACCGGCCCGCCGCCCCTGGCATTGGCACGAACGACGCGGATCCGTCCCACGCCCGGCCCGCCGCTCCGGGCCCGGGCCAGACGGACCCGGCGGCGCGGCCCGCCGTCCCCGGCTTTGACCAGGCGGATCAGGCACCGGCGCCGATTACTTCCCCTGCCTCGGAGCAGCCTTCCGAGCGGCCTGCCGCCGCCCCGGGTTTTGATCGGACGGACTCGGTGTCTGCGCGGCCGTCCGCCCCCGGCTTCGATCAGGCGGGTCAGGCACCGGCGCGGGCCGTTTCCCCCGGCTCGGACGAGGCGGCCGTGCGGCTTGATTCCCCTGTCTCGGAGCAGCCTTCCGAGCGGCCCGCGGCCGCCCCGGGCTTCGGCCGGGCGGACTCGGTGTCCGCGCGGCCGTCCGCCCCGGGCCTTGACCAGGTGGATCAGGCACCGGCGCGGGCTGTTTCCCCCGGCTCGGACGAGGCGGCCGTGCGGCTTGATTCCCCTGTTTCGGAGCAGCCTTCCGAGCGGCCTGCCGCCGCCCCGGGCTTCGGCCGGGCGGACTCGGTGTCCGCGCGGCCGTCCGCCCCGGGCCTTGACCAGGTGGATCAGGCACCGGCGCGGGCCGCTTTCCCCGGCTCGGACGAGGCGTCCGCGAGGCCGTCCGCCCCCGACCCGGAGCCCGCGGGCCGCGCGCCCGCGCGCCCCGCCCCCGGCGACCTGACGGACGCACAGCCCGGAACCCCCGGCCTCGACCGGGCCGACCTGACGGACGCGCAGCCCGGCACCACCCCCGGCCCGGACCGGACCGGCCTGACGGGCACACAGCCCGGCGCTCCCGCCCCGGGCGACAGGGGCCAGGCGTCCGCCGCGGCCGGGGCGGAAGAGGCGGACCAGACCGGTCCGCGGCCGTTCGTGATCCGCTCGCTGGACGACAACCCGGTGGAGCTCCGGCCCGGCACCGGGCAGGGCCCCGGCGGCGCACCGTACGGCGACGCGGTCAGCGACCTGGTGCACGCCGCCGTGGCCGACCGGCCGCTGGAGGAGGTCGTCGACCTCATCACCTCGCTGGAGGAGTCGCCCGACCACACGCAGGCCAAGGTCGACGCGCTGCACACCGCCGGGGTGGCCCGGTCCGTGGAGGACGTCTCCCGGCTGATCGCCCTGCTGACCAAGCCCCCGCGCGACGCCGACTGCGCGGACGAGGCGATCCGGGCCGCGGCCGCCCATCGCCCGGTGGAGGAGGTGACCCGGCTGGTCACCCTGCTGCACAAGGAGCCGCAGGAGTCCCACGTCCGCGAAGAGGCGCTGCGGGCGGCGGCCACCGGCCGCTCGGTCGGGGAACTGGTCGAGCTGATCGACCGCCTCGGCCTGGAGCGCCTGGACCGCGACGGCCGCCTGGCGAGCGGGATTTCACGTCCCGTCGGCGAGGCCGCGGAGCCCGCGACCCCCGGCCGGCCGGGCAGGCGCCGCGCGGCACGCAGGGCCTCCGCCGGCGAGACCCACCGGACCCTCGACTCCCCGCCCCCGGACCGCGACCGCGCACAGGAGCGGTTCGCCCGGTCCGTGTCCTGGTCGGGCTGGCTCGCCGCCCTGGCACTCGCCATGTGCGCGGTGGCCCACTTCCCGCTCCAGCGCGGCGACGCGTCCCTGCGCCTGCACGCCTTCGCCCTCGGCCTGTCGGTGCTGTGCACGGTGCTCGCGCTGCTGCTGGCCCTGCGCCCCGTCGCCGTCGTGCTGGCCGGGGCGGTGGTGGTGCCCACGGTGCTGGCCGGCGCCCAGGCCTACGGGAGTTCCTTCCCGTCGGCATCCCTGTCCCGGGCCGTGGACCTCGCCCTCGCCCCGCCCTGGCTCGCCGCCGGAGTCTCCGTCTGCGCGGCCCTGCTGGCGCTCGTCGCACTGGTCTTCCGCGTGCTCGCGCCCATCGCGGGCAGACAGTGGGCGCCCGCGCCGGCGCCCGAGGCGGGCCGTACGACGGAGTGACGCCCACGCGCAGCGCACCGGACCGGACCGGGACCGGATCCGCTCACCGGCGGGTCCGGTCCCGCCCGCGTCCTACGCCCACGCCCGCCCGCCGAGCAGCCCGGCCAGCACCCGGTCCGGCGTGAGCGGGAGTTCCCGCAGGCGGACGCCGGTGGCGTGATGGACCGCGTTGCCGATCGCCGCGGCCGTCCCGACGATGCCGATCTCCCCGATCCCCTTGCTGCCCATAGGGTTGAGCCAGGGATCGTCCTCGTCGAGCCAGTGCGCCTCGATCTCGCCCACATCGGCGTGCACGGGCACGTGGTACGAGGCGAGGTCCGACTCGGTGAAGTCGCCGAACGCGGCGTCCATCGTGCTGCCCTCGGTCAGCGCCATGCCCAGACCCATCGTCATGCCGCCGACGAACTGGGAGCGTGCGGTACGGGCGTTGAGGATGCGCCCGGACGCGTACACGCCGAGCAGCCGGCCGACCCGGACCTCGCCGGTGACCGTGTCCACGGCGACCTCGGCGAAGTGCGCCCCGAAGGCGTGCCGCGCCCGGTCGCTCCCGGCGTCCGCCGTGCCCGTCGTGTCGGCGTGGGCGTCGAGCCCCTGCTCGGGCAGCGGCCCCGGGTGCTCGGCCAGCCGCCGGGCCAGCCGGGCGCAGGCTTCGTGGACCGCCCAGCCCCAGGAGGCGGTGCCGGACGATCCGCCGGCCAGCGGCGCCGACGGCAGTTCCGTGCTGCCGACGTCGATCCGCACCCGCTCCAGCGGCACGCCGAGCGCGTCGGCGCCGACCTGCGCGAGCACGGTCCGGGCGCCCGTCCCGATGTCGGTGGCGTTGATCCGCACCAGGAACGTCCCGTCGGGCAGGGCGCGGACCGCCGCCGTGGAGGGCCCCACCGTGACGGGGTACGTCGCCGCCGTCACGCCCGTGCCCAGCAGCAGAGGTCCCTCCCGGCGCGTGCCCGGGCGGGGATCGCGCCCGGCCCAGCCGAAGCGCCGGGCGCCCTCCCGCAGGCACTCGACCAGATGCCGACTGCTGAACGGCCTGCCGCTGTCGGGCTCGACGTCCGGCTCGTTGCGGACGCGCAGCTCGAGCGGGTCCATGCCGAGTTCGCTCGCGAGCTCGTCCATGGCGGACTCCAGCGCGTACATGCCGGGAGCCTCGCCCGGCGCCCGCATCCATGACGGCGAGGGCACGTCCAGCGCCGCGACCCGGTGCACCGTACGGCTGTGGGGCGCGGCGTACATCATGCGCGCCGGGACCGCCGCGTACTCCACGAACTCCTTGATGCGGGAGGTGTGCGTGGCGACCTCGTGCGTGAGGGACGCGAGGCGGCCGTCCGCGTCGGCCCCCAGCCGCAGCCGGTGCAGGGTGGGGGCGCGATGGCCGACGACGGCGGGCAGGTACCGGCGGGGGAGTGCCACGGTGACCGGCCGCCCGGTCTGCCGTGCCGCCATCGCGGCGAGGACGACGTCGGGCCGCGGCGTGCCCTTGGAGCCGAAGCCGCCGCCGACGTGCTCGGCGGTGACGACGATCCGCTCCTCGGGCAGGCCGAACAGCCCGGCGAGCACGGTCCGTACGGCGCCCGCGCCCTGGCTGGAGGTGTGCACGGTGAGCCGGCCGTCCTCCCAGCGGGCGGTGCTGGCGTGCGGCTCCATGGGGTGGTTGTGCAGCGGCGGCACCCGGTACGCGACGTCGACCCGGGCGGCCGAGGAACCGAAGGCCCCGTCGGGATCGCCCTGTTCACGGACGCCCGGCTGACCTTCGGTGGCCTCTTCGGGCACATACAGGCCCGGGTGCGAGGCGGTGAGGACCACGTCGTGCTCCTCGGCGTCGTAGTCGACGCGGACGGCGGCGGCACCGGCCCGGGCCGCCTCCAGGGTCTCGGCCACCACCAGGGCCACGAACCAGCCCCGGTGCGGCACCCGCGGGTCCTGGAGCACGGCGAGCGTGGGATCGTCCGGCTCCGCGAGCCGCGGCGCGTTCTCGTGGGTGAGGACGGCGAGGACACCCGGCACGGCCAGGGCGGCCGCCGTGTCGACGCCGGTCACCCGCCCCCGGGCGACAGCCGCCGGCACGGGCCACGCCTGGACCCGGCCGGGGACGTGGTACTCGGCGGCGTAGCGGGCGCTGCCGCCGACCTTCTCCCGTCCCTCCCGGCGCTCGACGGGAGCGCCCACGCTGCCGGTCATGAGGCCCTCCTCGCAAGCGCGGTGTCCGTCAGCCGGGACAGCACGTCCACGGCGAGATTCCGGGCGAGCGGCACCTTGTAGGCGTTGTCCCGCAGCGGCTGCGCGGCGGACAGTTCGAGGTCGGCGGCGTGCTCGAACGCGGCGCGGGTGGGGGCCGCGCCCCGCAGCGCCGCCTCCGCCCGCCGGGCCCGCCAGGGCCGGTGCGCCAGCGCCCCGAAGGCGAGCCCCGCATGGCCGATCACGCCGTCCTCCAGCCGCAGCACCACCGCGACGGACGCCAGCGCGAAGGCGTACGAGGCCCGGTCGCGGGCCTTGCGGTACGCCGACGGCAGCCCGGCCGCCGCGGCCGGCAGCACCACGCCGGTGACCAGTTCGCCCGGCCGGATCTCGGTGTCCTGATCGGGCCGGTCGCCGGGCAGCCGGTGGAAGTCCGCCGCCGCGACACGCCGGGCGCCCTCGGGCCCGTACAGCTCGACACGCCCGTCGAGAGCGGCCAGCGCCACCGCCATGTCCGACGGATGGGTGGCGATGCAGTGCGCGGAGTGCCCCAGCACCGCGTGGTCGCGGTGCACACCGTCCCGCGCGCCGCAGCCGCTGCCCGGCTCGCGCTTGTTGCACGGCTTGGACAGGTCCTGGAAGTACGGGCACCGGGTGCGCTGGAGCAGGTTGCCGCCGGTCGTCGCCGCGTTGCGCAACTGCCCCGAGGCACCCGCGAGCACCGCCTGCGACAGCGCCGGGTACCGGTCGCGCACGAGGAGGTGGGCCGCGAGGTCGCTGTTGCGGACCATCGCCCCGATCCGCAGCCCGCCGTCGGGCAGCTCCTCCACCGCGTCCAGCGGCAGGCGGGTGACGTCGATGAGGGCGGCGGGCCTCTCGACGCCGAGCTTCATCAGATCGACGAGGTTGGTGCCGCCGCCGAGATAACGGGCGCCGGCGTGCGAGGCGTACGCGGAGGTCGCCTCCTCGACGCTGCCGGCGCGGACGTAGGCGAACTCCTTCACGGGATCACGTCCTCCACCGCCTCGGTGATCCGCGGATACGCACCGCACCGGCAGAGGTTGCCGCTCAGCCGCTCCCGGATCTCCTCCCGGTCCAGCGGCACCGGCTCACCCGAGGGCGCCGCCGGATCGGTGACGTACGAGGGGTGCCCGGCCGCCGCCTCGGCGAGCACACCGGCCGCGGAGCAGATCTGGCCCGGGGTGCAGTAGCCGCACTGGAAGGCGTCGCGCTCCAGGAAGGCCCGTTGCAGCGGGTGCGGTTCCTCCCCGTCGCCGGAGAGCCCCTCGACGGTGGTGACCTCGCGGCCGTCCAGGGCGACCGCGAACAGCAGGCAGCTGTTCACGCGCCGCCCGTCCACCAGGACCGTGCAGGCGCCGCACTGGCCGTGGTCGCAGCCCCTCTTGGCGCCCGTGAGGGCGAGATCCTCCCGCAGGAGGTCCAGCAGGACCCGTCGGTGGTCGACCGTGAGGGTGTGGGGTTTGCCGTTGACGCGGAGCGTCGTCTCCGAGTGGTGCTCGTGGTTGCCCATGTCGTGGAGGACCTTCCGGGGCGGGCCGTACTGCCGTACGGACCGCGTATCCACGAAGCCCCGACTGACACGTGCGCCCCACGAGGAAGACGCTACGGTTCCGACTTCACCCTCTTGAGGCGTTCGAAGGTCCGGGTGAGCTGCTGGAGCGGGGAGGCGGCGGGCGGACCGGGCGGCTGCGGTCCGGCCGGGGCGATCCCGGCGGACTCCTGGTAGGCGGCCAGGGCCTCGTGGGCGCGTTCGGCCGCCTCCCGGTACAGGTCACGGGACTTCGTCATGGCCTCCAGCGCCTCCGCGTACATCGCCACCAGACCGCGCTGGCGCTCCAGCTCCTCCTGGAGGGTCAGCAGATGCCAGTCCTCCCGCAGCGCGGTGAGGGCGTCCTCAGCACCGTCGGGCAGGGGTCTCGGCAGCGCCGCGAACCGCGTCACCGCCTCGACGAGGTCGGCCGGTTCCGAGCCGTCGAGGAAGACCGCGCGCACGGAGAAGTCCTCGGCGTCGTAGCCCTCCGGGGCCGGGTTGCCGGGCAGGACCGCGGCACCGCCGCGCGGCACCTGGACACCGAGGTCGCGCAGGGCCCAGTTGAGGCCCCGGTGCTGCTGGGGCGCGGCGCGGTGCTCCACCACGCGGTGCCGCAGGCCCGGCGGGAGCCACCGCGCCAGCGGCACCCGGCCGCGGTCGTCGGTGGTCATCGCCTCGTGGACGACCACGTGGATGTGCCACCCGCCGCGCACGGCGTTGCGCAGCAGGCGGCGGGTCTCCTTGTCGTCCTGGGGCAGCCGGTTGATCTCCCGCAGGGACAGATCCGTGGCGGCGTCCTGGACCCAGGCGGTGTCCGGCTCCTCCGGCCAGAACAGGCCGGCGGGGGACGGCCACGCCTCCCGCCACGGCTGCTCGGCCTCCGCGACCAGCATCCACTCCTGCCCGTCGTCCGGACCGGGGGCCAGGCTCAGCCGGGCGCGCACGGTCACGGTCCCGTCCACCCGCCAGCGGGCCTGGAAGACCCGCTCCGAGGGGGCGGCCCCGTCGTCGGGCAACTCCAGGAAGTCGTCGATGTCCTGGCTGTCCTTGCGCTGCTGGAGCGAGCGCCGGAGAACGTCTTCCGCGGCGCCCCCGGGACGGCGGCCGCGGGCCAGCCACACCGTGGCGGGGGTGAAAGGGCGGACGGTGGGGGAGGTCGGCATGGGTCCATCTGTGAGCAGGGGTACGTGTGCCTGCCAGTATCGTCGCCGCAGGCCGGCGGGGATCACCCGGGGTCGCGCCGGGCTCGGGGTGCCCGTCCCGTACGTACCTACGAGCGTTCACCTCCCCGGTCGGGACGCGGCTCGCGTCCGGGTACGACGTCGGTCACGCCCGACTCCTCGGCGGTGTCCTCCCCGCCGGGACGGGGCGCGCTCCGGCCGCCGGCCTGACCGCCGCTCGTGGTGCCGTAGCCGCCCGGGACGCCGGGGACGCTGTCCGCGTCGGCCTGGTCGCGGCTGATGTGGCGGGTGGCGCGCACACCCGCGCGCCGCTCCGGGTGCGGATAGCTGAAGGGACGGGCGGCGGCCCGCTCCTCCTCGGTGCTCTCCGGCTGCCGGGTCCGGTCGTTCGGTTCTGAAGAGTTGCCGTCGGTCATGAGGCACCGCGTACCCCTGCCGAACCGTGCCATGTGAGGACCCGGGCAGCGCCTTGCGGCCCCGGGCAGCGCCCTGGGGCAGGGGCGGGGGTGCGGGGAGTGCGCCCTGCGCGCGGGGTGTGCGCGCCGCGCGCGTACACGTGGATCTCACTCGTGGTCCCGGCCACCACGGCTTCCCGACAATGGTGCGCACGAGCAGGGCCCGCCCACCATCCGCATCGGGGCGGGTCCTGCTCGCTCGCCGGGAGGTGCGGCCCGTGACGCTCGCGCCGGGCGCGGCGGGCGTCGGATGCCGCCCCTTCAGCGCGTCGGCAGAGAGGCCAGCGCGCCCACCCCGGCCGCACAGGCGAGGACGGCGCAGGCACCGGCCGCGTGGCGTCGGAGCAGGGCGTGCCGGAGGGCGGCGTAGCGGCTCTCGTACTCGTGCCGCAGTTGGTCGGCCCGCTGAACCGTGCCGAGCAGCAGCTCACGGGTGACGTCGAGGCGCTTGCGGACGTAGTGCCCGGCGACTTCCTCGGCCTGGGCGGTGGTCAGCCACGGCATCCGGGCGCAGAGGTCCTCGGCCTCACGCCGTGCCTGGTCGTGATGGGTCCGGGCGAGAAGGAAGCCCTCCACCTGGTCGGCCAGGACGTCCCTCGGCCCGCCGGCCGGCGCCTCGCGTCTGCCGCGTCTCACGGCCGTTCGCCCTTGTGCCCGCGGGCGTCGAGCACATCGCGCCGCCCGGTGTTCTCCGCCTCGTCGAGGTGGGCCAGGTCCGGGTGGCGCAGGTCGAAGGCGGGGGACTCGGAGCGGATCTTGGGCAGGGTGAGGAAGTTGTGGCGGGGCGGCGGGCAGGAGGTGGCCCACTCCAGGGAGCGTCCGTAGCCCCACGGGTCGTCGACCTCGACCTTCTCGCCCTTCTGGGCCGTCTTCCACACGTTGTACAGGAAGGGCAGGGTCGACAGGCCGAGGAGGAAGGCACCGATGCTGGAGACGGTGTTGAGAGCGGTGAAGCCGTCGACGGCCAGATAGTCGGCGTAGCGGCGGGGCATGCCCTCGGCGCCCAGCCAGTGCTGCACCAGGAACGTGGTGTGGAAGCCGGTGAAGAGCGTCCAGAAGTGGATCTTCTCCAGGCGCTCGTCGAGCATCGTGCCGGTCATCTTCGGCCACCAGAAGCTGAACCCGCCGAACATCGCGAACACGATCGTGCCGAAGAGCACGTAGTGGAAGTGGGCGACCACGAAGTAGCTGTCGGTGACGTGCCAGTCCAGGGGCGGCGAGCCCAGGATCACGCCGGTCAGGCCGCCGAAGAGGAAGGTGACGAGGAAGCCGACCGCCCACAGCATGGGAGGTTCGAACGACAGCGAGCCCTTCCACATCGTGCCGATCCAGTTGAAGAACTTCACGCCCGTCGGCACGGCGATCAGATACGTCATGAACGAGAAGAACGGCAGCAGCACCGCGCCGGTGGCGAACATGTGGTGCGCCCACACCGTCGCCGACAGGCCGGCGATGGCGATCGTGGCGCCGATCAGGCCGCTGTAACCGAAGATCGGCTTGCGGGCGAAGACGGGGATGATCTCGCTGATCACACCGAAGAACGGCAGCGCCAGGATGTAGACCTCGGGGTGGCCGAAGAACCAGAACAGGTGCTGCCACAGGATCGCGCCGCCGTTCTCCGCGTTGAACACCTGGGCACCGAACCGCCGGTCCGCCTCCAGCACCAGCAGCGCCGCGGCCAGGACCGGGAAGGCCAGCAGCACCAGCACCGAGGTGAGCAGCACGTTCCAGGTGAAGATCGGCATCCGGAACATGGTCATGCCGGGGGCGCGCATGCAGATGATGGTGGTGATGAAGTTGACCGAGCCGAGGATGGTGCCGAAGCCGGACAGCGCCAGCCCCATGATCCACAGGTCTCCGCCGACGTGGGGGGTGCGCTCCCCGCCGCTGAGCGGGGTGTAGGCGGTCCAGCCGAAGTCGGCGGCGCCCTGGGGGGTGAGGAAACTGCCGAGCACGATCAGGCCGCCGAACAGGAACAGCCAGTACGACAGCATGTTCAGCCGGGGGAAGGCCACGTCGGGCGAGCCGATCTGGAGGGGCATGACGGCGTTGGCGAAACCGGCGAAGGTGGGCGTCGCGAACAGCAGCAGCATGATCGTGCCGTGCATCGTGAACGCCTGGTTGTACTGCTCGCTGGACAGGATCTGCAGTCCCGGCCGTGCCAGCTCCGCCCGGATCGCCATCGCCAGGGCCCCGGCGATCAGGAAGAACAGGAACGACGTGATCAGGTACAGGTGCCCGATCTTCTTGTGATCGGTGGTCGTCACCCAGGTGACGATCACCTGCCCCCTGCCGCGGCGCTCCGCCGCGGGCACCGGCGCAACGGGCTCGGTATAGGTCGCCATGAGTTCCTCGATCGGCAGCAAGGGTGTGTGGAAAACGGGACGAGTCGTGTCCGGCTCGGAGGAAACTAGCCCTGCCGATCCGTCACCCTCGCGTGTCATCGCGGTCCACTGGGCCGAACGGCCGAATGATCCATTCGTCCGGGCGGCGCCGTCGCGTTCTCCGCCACCGCTGAGCGGCCGATCGGCCGGTTCATCCGCTGTACATGGGTTTGTCGTGAAGCAACTGCGGCACTCGGGTGAAGGTCCGGCGCCCGGCAGCCGGGCGGAACAGAGGGTGGTCGATGAGGACGATCGGCGTGGAAGAGGAGTATCTGCTGCTCGACCCGGTCACCGGCCTGCCGGTGCCTCATGCGGACAAGGTGCGCGCCGCCGCGGGCGTCGGGCGTCTCGTGGCCGACCAGGAGGTGCAGTACGAGCTGCTCCAGGCGCAGGTCGAGGTGGCCACCCCGGTGTGCGGCGCCCTGGAGGAGGTCGGGGGACACCTGCTGCGTCTGCGGCACGCCGTCGGCGTGGCCGCCGAGGAGCACGGCTGCCGGATCGCCGCCTGCGGCACACCGCCGGTGCGGCACGGCCGTCCCGTGGCCGTCACCGACCAGGCCCGATACCGGGCCATGGTCACGCAGGCACCGCAGCTGGTGGCGGAGCAACTGGTCAATGGCACGCATGTGCACGTCGCCGTGCCCGACCGGGAGGCGGGTGTGCAGGTCCTGAACCGGATCCGGCCCTGGCTGCCCGTCCTGACGGCCATGGCGGCGAACTCCCCGCTGTGGGACGGCCACGACACCGGCTTCGCGAGCTGGCGCACGGTGATCTTCAGCCGCTGGCCCGTCAGCGGCATGCCCCCGGCCTTCCGGGACGCCACGGACTACGACCGGCGCGTGGAGCGGCTGACGGAGGCCGGCCTGATCTCCGACGCCGGCCAGCTCTACTGGCAGGCCCGTCTGTCCTCGCGCTACCCCACCGTCGAGGTGCGGTGCCTGGATGTCCAGCTGCGCGTGGACGAGGCGGTCATGCTCGCCGCGATCACCCGGGGACTGGTGGAGACCGCCCTGGCGGAAACGGCCGCCGGCGCGCCCGTGCCCGACTGCGCCCCGGAGATGCTCCAGGCCGCCATGTGGCACGCCGCCCGGCACGGTCTCGACGACACCCTGGTCGGCCCGGGCGGCGTACCGCACCGTGCCGGGGACGTGCTGTACGAGTTCCTGCGCCACGTCGCTCCCGCGCTCGACGCGTCCGGCGACACCCGCCAGGTCACGTCCCTGATCCACCGCCTGCTCCAGCACGGGACCGGCGCGGACCGGCAGCGCGCGGCCTTCGCCCAGGGCGGCCTACGGGCGGTCACCGAGCTGATCAGCGCCCAGAGCACGATGCCGTGACGGCTCCCCCGGCCGGCCGCCGGCGCACCGTGCGGACGAGCACCGCATGAGCGGCGCTGCCGTCCTCGCGGACCTGCGTCCGAGGCGCCGCCGCGGGTAGCCGTCCAGTGCGACGAACGGAGGTGGACCGTGAGCGAGCGCACCGGCGAGGGCGGACGGCGGATGCTCACCGATCTGCTGGACGCCAGTCACCTCATGCCGGTCGAGCTGCTGCCGGCCAAGGCGTCCGAGTGCGCGCGGGCCGCCGCCTTCCACCACGTGCTGATCTACCTGGCGGACCTGCAACGCAACACCCTGCGCCTGCTGGCCGGCGACGAGGCGGCGGCCCGCGGGCACGAGGCGGAGCTGCACGTCGAGGGGACGGTCGCCGGGCGGGCCTTCCAGTACGGCGACGTGCTGCCCGCCGCGCCCCCGGGCGGCGACACGTTCGAGTGGTGGGTGCCGCTGCTGGACGGGACCGAGCGCATCGGGCTGCTGCGGGTGAGCGCCGGGCGCGACGACCCGGGTGCCCGCGCGGACATGGAGGCGCTGGCGGCGCTCATCTCGCTGATCATCGTCAGCAAGCGGGGCACCAGCGACGCGCTGGCCAGGCTGATCCGCGCCCGGCCGATGAGCGTGGCCGCGGAGATGCAGTGGAACCTCCTGCCCCCGCGCACCTACGCCGACGGGAGGGTGGCGATCTCCGCGTCCCTGGAACCGGCCTACGACATCAGCGGCGACGTCTTCGAGTACGCCATCGACGGGCCCCTGGTCCATCTGACGATCTTCGACGCGATGGGCCACGACACCGCGGCCGGCCTGTCCGGGGCCCTCGCCCTCGGAGCCTGCCGCAATGCCCGCCGCCAGGGCGCCGATCTCGTCGCCGAGGCGGACGCCGTCGAGGCGGCCCTCATCGAGCAGTACGACCGCCGGCGCTACGTCACCGGTGTGCTGGCCACGCTCGACACCCGCACCGGCAGCCTGAAGTGGGTCAACCGCGGGCACCATCCGCCGATCGTCATCCGCGACAACCGCTGGACCACCCACCTGGCCTGCCGGCCGGCCCACCCGATGGGCACCGACCTCGGGCTGCCGGGCACGGTGTGCGAGGAGCACCTCCAGCCCGGCGACCGCGTCGTGCTCTACACCGACGGCATCACCGAGGCGCGCCGCTCCGGTGACCGGGAATTCGGCCTGGACCGGTTCACCGACTTCCTCATCCGCCACCACGCCGACGGCCTGCCCGTCCCGGAAACGCTGCGCCGCCTCATCCACGCCGTCCTCGAGTACCACGACGGCCGTCTCCAGGACGATGCCACCGTCCTGATCTGCGAATGGATCGGCCCGCACGCGGAGCCGGCCCGGACGGCGGCCGACCTGATCGGAGTGTCGTCCACCCTTCCCCAGGGCGACGGCTGACCGGTGATCGCCTGGGTGCGTGCGGCCGCCCTCCGTCAGCGGGAGGCCAGCCCGTGCCGCTCGGCCGCCGCCCCGAAGTAGTCGCCGCCCTTGCGGCGGACGTCGTCGGTGCCCCAGGCCTGCTCGCCGTCGGCGGCCGCGCCGCCCTCGCCGCCGACGTGCTGCCGCAACGGCGCGCGGACCAGCCTCGGTATGTGCTTCGAGCAGTGGATGTACGCCTCCTCCACCTCGACCTCCACCCACATCTGGGGGCGGCGGCCGGGCACCGGGTCGACCGGCAGGCCCGGGTACCTCTGGCGCATGGCGTCGTCGGTGACCAGGCGGGCCCTGCCGTTGACATGCAGGCCGATACGGTCCTGGGAGAAGTCGATCATCAGGATGCCGATGTGCGGGTTCTCCCGGATGTTGCCGAGCGAGGCCATGACGCCGTTCCCGCGGTACTCCGGGTAGGCCAGGGTCGCGTCGTCGAGGACCCGGAGAAAGCCGGGCGGGCCGGCCCGGAAGGTGCTGTCGCACTCCCCGCGGCTGTCCGCCGTGGCCAGGAAGAACATCTCCTGGCGGGCCACGAACTCCCGCATCCGCGGATTGAGCCGGTCCAGCACCTGCTCGTCGTAGAACCGGTCGGCGCGTTCGACGGTGCCCAACTCGCGCTGGATCTGGTGCTCTCCGAGGCTTCCGGGGCGCTCTGCCCGCTGGTCGTCGTACAAGGGTCCTCCTGGCAGGGATTGCGGCAGGGCAGCAACTCGTGGAACCGCGGGGACGGGGGCTCGCGCCCGCGCCCGCCTCGGCGCGCGTGACTGATTCGATCGCCTTGCAGGCCGAAAATGCACCATCGGCCCCGCACGTGAGGGTAGAGCAGACACCTGAACGGGCCCTGCCCGGGCTCGTGCTGAGCGGCCGCCGGGGGCTTACGGGCGCCGAACCTCCAGGAGGACCGCTGTTCCGGCGACGGTCCGGTCCTCGTGCATGGTGATCACCTGGCCGGGGCGAAGACGCCACCACCGCGACGGGTCGAGCGGAGCCAGCCGCACCACGGCCCGCTCGCCGGGCCCCATGAAGGGGACGCGCTCCACCCAGAGACGCGCTGCGCGGAGGTCCGGTGCGCCGCTCAGGGTCCGATCCCCGATGTCCCACATCGGGCGCAGGACGCCGGCGCCGGGGAGGGGCGTCTGCCGACGGGCCTCCTCGGCGGACCTGAGGGAAAGGTCGGCCCGGATGACGCCGTACCGGGTCTCGGAGCAGCGCCAATGGCACCAGGCCGCGCTCCGCTCCAGCCCCGACTGCTCGGCGGCGGTGGCGAGGGCCTGCCAGAAGGCGAGCGGGAGCGGACGCACGTCACCGAGTTCCTCCAAGAGCCCGAGAGCCACTTCCCACTCGTCGTGGACCAGATACTCCCAGACGTCGTTCACCGTCAGGCCGTTCTCGGCGGCGGTCTCCTCGGGAACCAGCAGTGAAGCCGCTTCCAGCAGCTCGCGGACGTCCATGCCCTGATTGTGCTGCCGCTCATCCGGGGCGACCCGGCAGCCCTGGTGGCGGCCGCCTCCACCGTCGCCGGGCAGGTCATCAGCGCGACCGGCCGGTGGAAGGTGTACCTCGTCGTGGGGAGTCCGCGGACACCATCGAGGCGGTCGCGGGCGGCACCGCCGGGCGCGTCGGCGCCGACGTCTGACGCGGAACCGCACCGTGGTGCGGACCAGTGCGGGCGCCTCGTCCGCACCGCGGCCCGCGCTTTGTTCCGGCCCCGGGACCTGCGTTAACCTGCGGCGTATTTTCTCGTCGCGCAGATCCGTGACCGCGGAAATGCACGCACGACAGCCGGGCCGCCGACGCGGTCCGGGGGGTGGTTCCGAGTCCTCGGTGCCGAGGACTCCTGGGGAGCGGAACGAGGGTGCGCATGACCAGCGACAGCACCGGTGCGGTCGACGCGGTGCCGGGCGACCAGGAGTTGCGGCGACTCCTGGCGGGCCTGACAGCCGTCCGGGACGGGGACTTCGGCACCCGCCTGCCGGAGGACGCCGACGGCCTCATGGGCGACATCGCCACGGTCTTCAACGGCATGGTGGACCAGCTGTCCGTGTTCACCTCCGAAGTCACCCGGGTGGCCCGCGAGGTCGGCACCGAGGGGACGCTCGGCGGGCAGGCGGAGGTGCCGGGCGTCTCGGGCACCTGGGCCGACCTGACCGACTCGGTCAACGCCATGGCGGGCAACCTGACCACCCAGGTCCGCGACATCGCCCAGGTGGCCACGGCGGTGGCCAAGGGCGACCTCTCCCAGAAGATCGACGTACCCGCCCGCGGCGAGATCCTCCAGCTGAAGGAGACCGTCAACACGATGGTCGATCAGCTGTCCGCGTTCGCCGACGAGGTGACGCGGGTGGCCCGCGAGGTCGGCAGCGAGGGACGGCTCGGCGGCCAGGCCCAGGTGCCGGGCGTGGCCGGCGTCTGGCGCGACCTGACCGACTCCGTGAACCACATGGCGGGCAACCTCACCAGCCAGGTCCGCTCCATCGCCCAGGTGACCACGGCGGTGGCGGAGGGCGACCTCTCGCAGAAGATCACCGTCGACGCGCGCGGTGAGATCCTGGAGTTGAAGAGCACCATCAACACGATGGTCGATCAGCTGTCCGCGTTCGCCGACGAGGTGACCCGGGTCGCCCGCGAGGTCGGCACCGAGGGGCGCCTCGGCGGCCAGGCCGACGTCAAGGGCGTCAAGGGCACCTGGCGCGACCTCACCGACTCGGTGAACTTCATGGCGGGCAACCTCACCGGCCAGGTCCGCAACATCGCGCTGGTCGCGACCGCCGTCGCCAAGGGCGACCTGTCGCAGAAGATCACCGTCGACGCGCGCGGTGAGATCCTGGAGTTGAAGAGCACCATCAACACGATGGTCGATCAGCTCTCCGCGTTCGCCGACGAGGTGACGCGGGTCGCCCGCGAGGTCGGCACGGAGGGACGCCTCGGCGGACAGGCCCAGGTGCGCGGTGTCTCGGGCACCTGGAAGGACCTCACCGACAACGTCAACGTGATGGCGTCGAACCTCACCGGCCAGGTCCGCTCCATCGCCCAGGTCGCCACCGCCGTGGCGCGCGGCGACCTGTCGCAGCGCATCACCGTGGAGGCCGCGGGCGAGGTCGCGGCGCTGGCCGAGGTCATCAACACGATGGTCGACACCCTGTCGGCCTTCGCCGACGAGGTCACCCGCGTCGCCCGCGAGGTCGGCACCGAGGGACGCCTCGGCGGCCAGGCGCACGTGCCGAACGTCGCCGGCACCTGGAAGGACCTCACCGACAACGTCAACTCGATGGCCAACAACCTCACCGGCCAGGTGCGCAACATCGCGCTGGTGACGACCGCGGTGGCCAGGGGCGACCTGTCCAAGAAGATCGACGTGGACGCCCGCGGCGAGATCCTCGAACTCAAGACGACCATCAACACGATGGTCGACCAGCTGTCCGCGTTCGCCGACGAGGTGACCCGGGTCGCCCGCGAGGTCGGCACCGAGGGGCGCCTCGGCGGACAGGCCGAGGTCGAGGGCGTCTCCGGCACCTGGAAGCGCCTCACGGAGAACGTCAACGAGCTGGCGGGCAACCTGACCCGGCAGGTCCGCGCGATCGCCGAGGTCGCGAGCGCCGTCGCCGAGGGCGACCTGACCCGCTCCATCACCGTGGAGGCGTCCGGCGAGGTCGCCGAGCTCAAGGACAACATCAACTCCATGGTGGAGTCCCTGCGCGAGACCACCCGGGCCAACCAGGAGCAGGACTGGCTCAAGACCAACCTCGCCCGGATCTCGAGCCTGATGCAGGGCCACCGCGACCTGCCCGTGGTCGCCGAGCTGATCATGGACGAGCTGGTCCCCCTGGTGTCGGCCCAGTACGGCGCCTTCTACCTCGCCGAGGACGGCGACGACGGACCCGAACTGCGGCTCGTCGGCTCCTACGGCTACCCGGAGGACAGCAGCCGGCCCACCCGCATCGCCTTCGGCCGCACCCTGGTCGGCCAGGCCGCACGCAGCCGGCGCACCATCACCGTGGACGAGCTGCCGCCCGGCTACGTCACCATCTCCTCGGGACTCGGCCAGGTCGTGCCGACCGCGCTGGTGCTGCTGCCCATCGTGGTCGAGGGCCAGGTCCTCGGTGTCATCGAACTGGCGTCGGTCACCCCGTTCACCCAGATCCACCGGGACTTCCTCGAGCAGCTGATGGAGACCATCGGCGTCAACGTCAACACCATCGTGGCCAACGCCCGCACCGACGAGCTGCTCGTCGAGTCCCAGCGCCTCACGGCCGAACTCCGGGCCCGCTCCACGGAGTTGCAGGTGCAGCAGGAGGAACTGCAGCGCTCCAACGCGGAACTGGAGGACAAGGCCTCGCTGCTCGCGGCCCAGAACCGCGACATCGAGGCGAAGAACCTCCAGATCGAGCAGGCGCGCCAGGAGCTGGAGACCCGCGCCCAGCAGCTGTCGCTGGCCTCGAAGTACAAGTCGGAGTTCCTGGCGAACATGAGCCACGAACTGCGCACGCCCCTCAACAGCCTGCTCATCCTCGCCCAGTTGCTGGCGCAGAACCCGTCCCGCAACCTCACGCCCAAGCAGGTCGAGTACGCGCAGATCATCCACTCCGCCGGATCGGACCTGCTCCAGCTGATCAACGACATCCTCGACCTGTCCAAGGTCGAGGCCGGGAAGATGGACGTCACGCCCGAGCGGGTGACGCTGCGCCAGCTCATCGAGTACGTCGAGGCCACCTTCCGGCCGATGACGACGCAGAAGAGCCTGGAGTTCACGGTGACGACCGCTCCCGGCGCGCCCGCGGACCTGCTCACCGACGACTCCCGGCTGCGCCAGGTGCTGCGCAACCTCCTGTCGAACGCCGTGAAGTTCACCGAGCAGGGCGGCGTGGAACTGAGCATCGAGCCCGCGGCGGACGACGAGGTGCCCGCGGGTGTGATCCGGGGCGGCGCCGTGGTGGCCTTCCGCGTGAAGGACACCGGCATCGGCATCCCGGAGCAGAACCTGGAGACGATCTTCGGCGCCTTCCAGCAGGCGGACGGCACGACGAGCCGCAAGTACGGCGGCACCGGCCTCGGCCTGTCCATCACCCGGGAGATCGCCCAGCTGCTCGGGGGCGCCGTGACGGTGCGCAGCACGCCCGGCCAGGGCAGTACGTTCACGCTCTTCCTGCCCGTGGCCCGTCCCGACTTCGAGGCAGCGCTCGGCCACGGCGGCCCTCCGGAGCGGGCTTCGGCCGGGCCCCTGCCCGAGGGCTCGTCCCGCCCGGTGCCGGTGCCCCAGATCGGGCCCGGACCGCGGCCCCGGCGCCTGCTCGTCGTGGAGGAACGGCCGCGCGGTCTGCTGACCCTCGTCGCCGAGAGCGTGGTCGCGGACCTCACACACGGCCGCGCCGACGGCGGTCAGCGGCCCGCGATCGACATCATCACCGCCGTCGGCGCGCAGGAGGCGGCCGGCGCCCTCGCGGCCGAGCCGTGCCACTGCGTCGTCCTGGAACTGGGCATGCGCGACGCCGAGGCGTCCCGCTTCCTCCAGGCCCTGGAGGGCGACTCGGCGCTGGCGAGCGTCCCGGTGCTCGTGCACAGCAGCCACCCCGCGGACGCCTCCCTGGACGAGACGCTGCGGTCCCGCTCGGCGGGCGGGGCACTGGAGTTCCTGTCCAGCCTCGACGAACTGCGCGAGCGCATCGCCCTGCACCTGTCCGCCGAGGAACCCGGCGACGTGCTCTCCCTGGTCCGGCCCGAGGAACCGCGGCATCCGGCGCCGGGCCTCCTCGACGAGGCGTCGGCGGGCCGCACCGTCCTCGTCGTCGACGACGACGCGCGGAACCTCTTCGCGCTGAGCGGCATCCTGGAGCTGCACGGCTTCAGGGTGCTGCACGCCGAGAACGGGCGCAGAGGCATCGAGACACTCGTGAACAACCCGGATGTCGCGCTGGTGCTGATGGACGTGATGATGCCGGAGATGGACGGCTACACCGCGACGGCCGAGATCCGCAGGATGCCGCAGTACGCGGAGCTGCCCATCATCGCCGTCACGGCGAAGGCGATGCCCGGCGACCGGGAGAAGAGCCTCGCCTCGGGCGCCAGCGACTACGTCACCAAGCCCGTCGACACCCGCGACCTCATCGCCTGCGTCCGGCGCTGGCTGCCCGCATGAGCACGCCGGCGCCCGCCCCGCAGCGCCCGCCGTTCCGCGCCCCAGGGCGCTCCAGCCGAGGAGCATCCACACCGTGAGCACGTCCGAGCAGCCGCCCGAACCGGGTCCGCGCGGTGAGACCGAGCGCGACTCCGCCGCAGGCCCGGCGTCCTCCGTCCCGCCGGTGACGCCTGAGGGGCTGCCGGTGACTCCCGACGGGCCGCTCGCGGAACCCGGCGGTGCCCCGTCCTCCTCCCCGGTGGGCCGGCTCGCGGCCACCGTGGAGCGGCTCAGCCGGGAGGTGCGGGCCGCCCAGGCGGAGGCCGAGGGGCGCGCCCTGATCGAGCTCGCCAAGGGTGTCCTGGTCGAACGGCTCAAGTGCGGGCCGGTCCAGGCCGCCCGGCAGCTCGCCGAGCTGGCCGAGCAGGCCCAGGTCACCCCCCTGGAACTGGCCGTCGACGTCATCAACCAGGCCGCCCGGGACCGGGTGTCGGAGGTGACGGACGCGTTCCTCGCCGCCACGCAGGCCGCCGACGGGGCGGAGCCCGAGTCGGCCGCCGTACGGCTGCGCGCCGCCGAGAGCGGCGTGCTGGCCGCGGACGACACCCAGGCCGTCGCCGACGCCCTGCTGGAGCAGGCGCTGCGCCCCCTGGGCGCGGTCGCCGTGGCCGTCTGGGCCGCGGGCTCCGACGGTTCGCTCACCCTGGCGGGCAGCGCCGGCTTCTCACCGGCCGAGGCCGCGCGCTGGCGCTACGTCCCACCGGACGTGGCGACCGTCGCGCGGCGGGGCCTCCTCGAGCGCGAGGGCCAGTGGATCACCTCCCTCGGGGAGACCGGACTGCCCAGCATCGGCCTCCACTACCACCCGGACGGCGGCAGGGCCGCGCTGCCCGCCGGCACCGGCGGGCGCATCCACGGCGTGCTGGAGATCGCCTGGCCGACGCCTCTGACGCCGCAGCCCCCGCAGATCGTCCGCCAGGTGGAGGCCCTCGCCGAACTGTGCGCCCACACGCTGGAGACGTACACGCCGCCGCAGGCGGGAGCCCAGGAGCCGCGGGTCCTGCCGGACGCCGCGGAGCTGATGGACCTGGCCGACGGGCTGCACGACCCCGCCCTGGTCCTGGTGCCGCACCTGGACGGCGCCGGGAACCTCGCGGACTTCCGCATCCAGCACGTGAACAGCCGCTTCCTGGATCCGGCCGGGCGGCCGCGGGCGGTCGTCAGCGGCGCGCTGCTGCTGGAGGCCTACCCGATGGCCGCCGGGGACAGCGAGCTGTTCCATCGCATCGAGCGCGTCTATTCCACCGGCGAGCCCTTCAGGGCCCGCCGGATGAACCTCACCGCCCTCGTCGACCAGGTCCCCCTCTCGGCCGTCGCGGACATCAGCATCAGCCGGCACGGCACCGCCGTCCTCCTCATCTGGCGCATCGAGGACGAGACGGCGCGCCTGGCGAGCCTGCTTCAGCACGCCCAGCGTCTCGGCCGGATCGGCGGCTTCGAGGAGAACGTGCTGACCGGGGAGATCACCTGGAACGGGCAGCTGTTCGACCTCTACGGGCGCCCGCAGTCGAGCACGCCGGTGCCCCTGGAGGAGCTGCCGTCCCACGCCCATCCGGACGACGGCGTCGCCATCCGCCGCTTCCTGCGCACGCTGCTGCACCACCGGCGGCCGGCGGCCGCGGCCTTCCGGCTCCAGCGGCCGGACGGGGTGACCCGGCACATCCGGATCGTCGCCGAACCCGTGCTCGACACCGACGGCCGGCTGCTCCTGGTCCGCGGCGCCTGCCAGGACATCTCGGCCCAGCACTGGACCGAGGTGGCCCTCGCCGCGACCCGCGACCAGCTGGCCCACACCGAGCAGCAGGCCACCGAACGCAACCGGCTGACCCTTCAGTTGCAGCACGCCATCATGCCCCCCACCCAGGCGCCCCTGCGGGTGACCGGGCTCCAGGCGGCGGTCCGCTACCGGCCCGCGGAGACCGAGCAACTGGTGGGCGGCGACTGGTACGACGCCGTCGTCCTGCCGTCCGGGCTGGTGCTGCTGTGCGTCGGGGACGTGGCCGGGCACGGCATCGAGGCCGCCACCAGCATGGTCGTCCTGCGCAACGCGCTGCGCGGCCTGGCGGTGACGGGCGCCGGGCCGGGCCAGCTGCTGTCGTGGCTCAACATCGTGGCGCACCATCTGACGGGCGCCGTCACCGCGACGGCGGTGTGCGGCCTGTACGACCCGGCCGACCGGACGCTGCGCTGGGCCAGGGCGGGTCATCTGCCGCCCGTACTCGTCCGCGACACCGAGGCGACCCCCTTGCCCCTGGTCAAGGGCCTTCTGCTCGGAGCGGTGCCCGAGGCCACGTACGAGGAGACCGAGATCCAACTGGCCGCCGGAGACACCCTGTTGATGTACACGGACGGCCTGATCGAACGCCGCGACCGCCCCGTGGAGGAGTCCCTGACCCACCTGCTGACCACCGCCCGCACGGCACCCAGCACCCTCGACCAGCAACTGGACCGCCTGCTGACGTACAGCAAGTCGGACACCGACGACGACACGTGCCTCGTGGGCATTCGGGTGGGGTGACGGATACGTACGCTCACGCCCCGTACACCGGCCGCGGCGGCTCCGCCTCCGCCAGCAGCTTCAGGGCGGTCTCGCCCGCCTCCGCGGGGCTCCAGCGGGCGCCTTTGTCGGCGGTCGGGCCGGGGCGCCAGCCCTCCATGACGGTGATGCGGCCGCCCTCGGCCTCGAAGACCCGGCCGGTCACCCCGGCCGAGGCGGCGGAGCCCAGCCAGACGACCAGAGGGGAGACGTTCTCCGGCGCCATGGCGTCGAAATCGCCGTCGTCGGGCGCGGTCATGGTGTCGGCGAAGGTCCGCTCGGTCATCCGGGTCCGGGCGGCCGGCGCGATGGCGTTGACCCGCACCCCGTAGCGGCGCAGCTCGGCGGCGGCGACCAGGGTCAGGGCGACGATGCCGGCCTTGGCCGCGGAGTAGTTGCCCTGCCCGACACTGCCGAGGAGCCCGGCGCCCGAGCTGGTGTTGATCACCCGGGCCTCGGGCGTGCGGCCCGCCTTCGCCTCGGCCCGCCAGTGCGCGGCGGCGTGCTTCAACGGCAGGAAGTGGCCCTTGAGATGGACCCGCAGCACCGCGTCCCAGTCGTCCTCGTCGAGGTTCACCAGCATGCGGTCGCGCAGGAACCCGGCGTTGTTGACGAGCGTGTCGAGGCGGCCGTACGTGTCCAGAGCCGTGCGCACGAGGGAGGCGGCGCCGTCGGCCGTGGTGATGTCGCCGGTGTGGGCGACCGCGTCCCCGCCCGACTCCCGGATCTCGTCGACGGTCTGCTGCGCGGGTCCGGCGGTCCCTCCGGTGCCGTCGAGGCCGACGCCGAGGTCGTTGACGACGACCTTGGCGCCCTCGGCGGCGAAGGCGAGGGCGTGCGCGCGGCCGAGTCCGCGCCCCGCTCCGGTGACGGCGACGACGCGTCCGGTGCACAGTCCGGTCATGGTGTGGATGTCCTTCCGACGGTGGGTCACGTGTGGGCGGTGGCCGCGTCCAGGAAGGCCGGCCGTTCCCCGCCGCCGTGCACGAGGAGGCCGGCGCCGCTGATGTAGGAGGCGCGGTCGGAGGCGAGGAAGACGCAGGCGTCGCCGACGTCCGACGGTTCGGCGAGGCGGCCGAGCGGCACGGTGCGCCCGACGGCCGCGATGCCGTCCTCGTCGCCGTAGTGCAGATGGGACAGTTCGGTGCGGACCATGCCGAGGACGAGGGTGTTGACGCGGATCCGCGGGGCCCACTCGACGGCCATCGACCGCGCCAGGTGCTCCAGACCGGCCTTGGCGGCGCCGTACGCCGCCGTGCCGGGGGAGGGGCGGCTGCCGCTGACGCTGCCGATCATCACGATCGACCCGCTGCCGGGCCGGTCGCGCATCACCTCGTACGCGGCGAGCGAGGCGGTCAGCGGAGCGAGCAGGTTCAACTCGACGACCCGGGCGTGCCGTTCGGCTGCGCCCTCGTCGAGCTTGCGGTACGGGGTGCCGCCGGCGTTGTTGACCAGCGTGTCCAGACGGCCGTAGTCCTCCCGGACGCGGTCGAAGAAGGCGACCGTCGCCTCCTGGTCACGCAGGTCGACCGGCAGGAAACGGGCCGTGCGCCCGCCCGCCTCGACCGGCTCCTCAGGGGCACGGCGGGCGCAGGTGACGACCTCGGCACCGGCCTCCAGCAGGGCCCGGGCGATGCCCGCGCCGACGCCCCGGGTGCCGCCGGTGACGACGGCGACGGACCCCGACAGATCGATGAACGCTGCCAATGGACACCTCCCGCGGCGCGTGGACCGCTGCTACCTTTCCACCTAACAAACGTTTGGTGGAAAGGTAGCTGATCCGCTCATGGGTGTCTCCACCACCGCCCCGGAAGAGGGCGTCGCCGTCGTCACCGTGGACTTCCCGCCCGTCAACGCCCTTCCGGTGCGGGGCTGGTACGACCTGGCCGCGGCGGTCCGCGCCGCCGGGGCTGATCCCGAGGTGCGCTGCGTGGTGCTCACCGCGGCGGGACGCGGCTTCAACGCCGGCGTCGACATCAAGGAGCTCCAGCGCAGCAGGGACCACGGGGCCCTCATCGGCGTCAACCGCGGCTGCTTCGAGGCGTTCGCCGCGGTCTACGACTGCGAGGTCCCGGTGGTCGCGGCCGTGCACGGCTTCTGCGTGGGCGGCGGGATCGGCCTGGTCGGCAACGCGGACGCGATCGTGGCGAGCGACGACGCGACGTTCGGCCTGCCGGAGCTGGACCGGGGCGCGCTCGGCGCCGCCACCCATCTGGCCCGGCTGGTCCCACAGCACCTGATGCGGACCCTGTACTACACCTCGCGCACCGTCACCGCCGCCGAACTGCACCGGCACGGATCGGTGTGGCAGGTGGTCCCGCGCAATCAACTCCATGAGGCCGCTTTGGAGTTGGCCCGCGAGATCGCCGCCAAGGACGGCTCCCTCCTCCGCCTCGCCAAGGCCGCGATCAACGGCATCGACCCGGTCGACGTCCGCCGCAGCTACCGCTACGAGCAGGGCTTCACCTTCGAGGCGAACCTCGGCGGCGTCGCCGACCGCGTACGCGCCACCTTCGGCACCACCGCAGACGGCGGGCAGGAGCAGGCGTGAGCAGGGACAAGACGATGACCGCCGAGCAGGTCGTCGGCCGCCTCGGCAGCGGCATGACGATCGGCATCGGCGGCTGGGGAGCACGGCGCAAGCCGATGGCACTGGTGCGCGCCCTGCTGCGCTCCGACGTCACCGACCTTACCGTCGTCTCCTACGGCGGCCCGGACGTCGGCCTCCTCGCCGCCGCGGGCAAGATCCGCAAGCTGGTCGCGGCCTTCGCGACCCTGGACTCCATCCCCCTGGAGCCGCACTTCACGGCGGCCCGGCAGCGGGGCGCGTTCGAACTGGTGGAGCTGGACGAGGCCATGGTCATGTGGGGCCTGACCGCCGCGTCGCAGCGCCTGCCCTTCCTGCCGGTCCGGGCCGGTCTCGGCTCGGACGTGATGCGGGTCAACCCCCACCTGCGCACGGTCACCTCGCCCTACGAGGACGGCGAGGAACTCGTCGCGGTTCCGGCTCTGCGGCTGGACGCGGCCCTGGTACACCTCAACCGCGCGGACGCGCACGGCAACGCCCAATACCTGGGCCCCGACCCGTACTTCGACGATCTGTTCTGCCAGGCCGCCGACGCCGCCTACGTCTCCTGCGAGCGGATCGTGGACACCGCGGACCTGCTGAAGGACGCCGGCCCGCAGACCCTGCTGGTCGAACGGCCCTTCGTGACCGGCGTGGCCGAGACGCCGAACGGCGCCCACTTCACCTCCTGCGCCCCCGACCACGACCGGGACGAGCCCTTCCAGCGTGCCTACGCGCAGGCCGCCGGCGACCCGGAGACCTGGCGGGTCTTCGCCGAGTGGTTCCTCTCCGGTGACGAGGACGCCTACCAGGCCGCGGTCGCCGCCTTCCACGAGGAGGAAGCCCGATGACGGTGACGAGGGCCGAGTACTGCGTGGTCGCCTGCGCCGAAGCCTGGCGGGACGCGGGCGAGATCCTGGCCGGCCCCATGGGCACGGTCCCGGCGATCGGCGCCCGCCTCGCCAAGCTGACCTTCGCGCCCGACCTGCTCCTGACCGACGGCGAGGCCCTGCTGACGGCGGACGTGCCGGCGATGGGCGCCAAGGCCGAGGTGGTCGAGGGCTGGCTGCCGTACCGCCGGCACCTGGCCCTGGTGGCCACCGGGCGGCGGCACGTGATGATGGGCGCCGGCCAGATCGACCGGTACGGCAACCAGAACATCTCCTGCATCGGCGACTGGACCCGCCCGAAGCGGCAGCTGCTCGGCGTGCGCGGCGCCCCGGTCAACACCCTGAACAATCCGACCAGTTACTGGATCCCCCGGCACTCCCGGCGGGTGTTCGTCGAGCGGGTCGACATGGTCTGCGGTGTCGGTCACGACCGTGCCGCCGCGGCCGGCCCCTCCGCGACCCGCTACCACCATCTCGCCGACGTCGTCAGCGACCTGGGCGTGTTCGACTTCGCGACACCCGACCGCACGATGCGGCTGCGCTCCCTGCACCCCGGTGTCACTGCCGAACAGGTCGCCGACGCCACGGGCTTCACGCTCACGATCCCGGACGACATGCCGTACACCCGCGCACCCACGCCCGAGGAGCTGCGGTTGATCCGCGAGGTCATCGACCCCAAGGGGCTGCGCGAACGCGAGGTGCCGGCGGCATGACGATCGACACCCCCCTGACGGAGCTGGTCGGTGTCCGGCACCCGCTCGTCCAGACGGGCATGGGCTGGGTGGCCGGCCCCCGCCTGGTGTCCGCCACCGCGAACGCCGGAGGCCTCGGCATCCTCGCCTCCGCCACCATGACGGTGGAGCAGCTCCGCTCCGCGGTCCGCGAGGTCAAGTCCCGTACGGACGCGCCGTTCGGGGTCAACCTGCGGGCGGACGCGGGCGACGCGGCCGAGCGGGCCCGGATCATCGTCGACGAGGGAGTGAAGGCCGCCTCGTTCGCGCTCGCGCCGTCGCGGGAGCTGATCGCCCGGCTCAAGGACGCCGGTGTCGTCGTCATCCCGTCCGTCGGCGCGCGGCGGCACGCCGAGAAGGTCGCCGCGTGGGGCGCGGACGCGGTGGTGGTGCAGGGTGGGGAGGGCGGCGGGCACACCGGCAGTGTGGCCACCACCGTGCTGCTGCCCCAGGTCGTGGACGCCGTGGACATCCCGGTGATCGCGGCGGGCGGCTTCCACGACGGGCGCGGTCTGGTCGCGGCCCTCGCCTACGGCGCCGCCGGGATCGCCATGGGCACCCGCTTCCTGCTCACCTCCGACAGCACCGTCCCCGACCCGGTCAAGGCCCGCTACCTGGCCGCCGCCGTCCAGGACGTCACCGTGACCACCCAGGTCGACGGCCTGCCCCACCGGATGCTGCGCAGCGAACTCGTCGACACGCTGGAGCGGTCCGGCCGGGCCGCGTCCCTGTGGCGCGCGGTCCGCCACGCCGCGGCCTTCCGGCGCGAGACCGGCATGAGCTGGGCGGCGATGGTCCGCGACGGCCTGGCGATGAAGCACGGCAGGGAACTGACCTGGAGCCAGGTCCTGCTCGCCGCCAGCACCCCCATGCTGCTCCGGGCGGCGATGGTCGACGGCCGCACCGACCTCGGCGTGATGGCCGCCGGGCAGGTCGCCGGGGTGATCGACGACCTGCCGTCCTGCGCCGAACTCGTCGACCGGATCATGGCCGAGGCGCATGCCGTGCTGCACCGGCTGCCCGACGCGGGCTGACCCGCTCGGGGCACCGGGCGCCTGTCACTTCTCTCACAGCCGCTCGATGATGGTGACGTTGGCCTGCCCGCCGCCCTCGCACATCGTCTGGAGACCGTAGCGGCCGCCCGTGCGCTCCAGTTCGTGCAGCAGCGTCGTCATGAGCTTGGTGCCGGTGGCGCCCAGGGGATGGCCGAGCGCGATGGCGCCGCCGTTGACGTTGACCCTCTCCGGGTCGGCGCCGGTCTCCTTCAGCCAGGCCAGCACCACCGGCGCGAACGCCTCGTTGATCTCGACCAGGTCGATGGCGTCGAGCGTCATCCCGGACTTCTTCAGCGCGTACGCCGTCGCCGGGATCGGCGCGGACAGCATCCGGATGGGGTCCTCGCCGCGCACCGAGAGGTGGTGGATACGGGCGCGCGGCGTCAGGCCGTGTTCCCGCACGGCCCGTTCGCTCGCCAGCAGCAGGGCGGAGGCGCCGTCGGAGACCTGGGAGGAGCAGGCCGCCGTGATGCTGCCGCCGTCGATCACCGGCTTCAGCCCGGCCATCTTCTCCAGGCTGGTGTCGCGGCGCGGGCCCTCGTCGGTCGTGACGTCGCCGTAGGGCACGGTCTCGCGGTCGAAGCGGCCCTCGTCGATGGCGCGCAGGGCCCGCTGGTGGGAGCGGAGCGCGAACTCCTCCATGTCCCGGCGGGAGATGCTCCACTTGGCGGCGATCATCTCGGCGCCGGCGAACTGGTTGACCGGCCGGTCGCCGTACCGGGCCCGCCAGCCCTCCGAGCCGGCGAAGGGGCCCTGGGTCAGGCCGAGCGGCTCGGCGGCCTGCCGGGTCGCGAAGGCGATCGGGACCATCGACATGTTCTGCACACCGCCCGCGACCACGAGGTCCTGCGTGCCCGACAGCACCGCCTGGGCGGCGAAGTGCACGGCCTGCTGCGAGGAGCCGCACTGCCGGTCCACGGTCACCCCCGGCACCTCCTCCGGCAGCCCGGCGGCCAGCCAGCAGGTCCGCGCGATGTCCCCGGCCTGCGGCCCCACGGCGTCCAGGCAGCCGAGGACGACGTCCTCGACGGCCGCCGGGTCGACGGCCGAGCGTTCCATCAGCGCCTTCAGCACGTGCGCGCCGAGATCGGCGGGATGCACGGCGGACAGCCCGCCGCCTCGCCTGCCGACCGGGGTGCGGACCGCTTCGACGATGTATGCCTCGGCCATGGCCACTCCTTTGAAGCCTGTCGGGGTCATTCCCGGAGCGTGATGCCCTCCAGCACCATCGACAGGTACTGGCGGGCGATCTCCTCCGGGCTGTGCTGTCCGCCCGGCCGGTACCAGGACGCGGCCACCCAGACGGTGTCGCGCAGGAAGCGGTACGTGAGCCGGACGTCGAGGTCGGCGCGGAAGGCCCGCTCGGCCACCCCGCGCTCCAGCGTGCCCAGCCACGCCTTCTCGAACTTCACCTGCGATGCGGCGAGATAGGCGAAACGCGGCTGGTCCTGCAGGTGCCTGGCCTCCTTCTGGTAGATGGCGACGGCGTCGCGACGCCGGTCGATCTCCCGGAAGGACTCGGTGACGAGCGCCTCGATGGTCTCCCTGGGCCCGAGGCCGGAACCGAGCACGGCGTCGTAGCGGGCCCACAGCTCGTTCAGGAAGCCGGAGAGGATCTCGTCGAGCATCGACTCCTTGGAGTCGAAGTGGTAGTAGAGGCTGCCCGCGAGCATCCCCGCCGCGTCCGCGATCCGGCGGACGGTGGTGGCGCGGTAGCCCTGCGCGGCGAACACCTCGGCGGCGGTGGCCAGGATCTCCTCGCGCCGCTCGGGCGCGGTGTTCATCGCCGTCTTCTTACGGTCACTGCTGCTGTTCGGCACCGGATCATTCTCGCCTCACGCGCGCCGGCTGCTGACGGAGACGACCTCGCCGGTCATGTACGAGGAGTAGCCGGAGGCCAGGAACACGATCACGTTGGCCACCTCCCACGGCTCGGCGTACCGCCCGAAGGCCTCCCGGGCGGTGAGTTCCTCAAGCAGCTCGGGGGTGGTGACCTTGGCAAGGTGCGGGTGCATGGCGAGGCTCGGCGCGACGGCGTTGACCCGGACCCCGAACGCGGCGGCCTCCAGCGCGGCACACCGGGTGAGCGCCATGACCCCGGCCTTGGCGGCGGCGTAGTGCGCCTGCCCCCGCTGCGCCCGCCAGCCGATCACCGACGAGTTGTTCACGATCACCCCGCCCGCGCCCACGGCCTTCATGCGGCGCAGTGCGGCACGCGTGCAGCGGAACGTGCCGTTCAGGGTGACGTCGAGGACCTTCTCCCACTGCTCGTCCGTCATCTCGACGAGGTCGGCGGTGCCGCCGAGACCGGCGTTGTTGACGACGATGTCCAGCCGCCCGTGCCGTTCCTCGACGAGGTCGAACAACGCGGCGACCTGCGCCTCGTCGGTGACGTCGCAGGGGAGCGCGGCGACCCGGTCCGCGCCGAAGGCGCCGGCCAGTTCGGCTGCGGACTCCTTCAGCCGGCGCGCGTGGGCGTCGGAGACGACGACCCGCGCGCCCTCCTCCAGTAGCCGCCGCGCGGTCGCACCACCGATCCCGGCGCCCGCGGCGGCGGTGACGACGGCGCCCCGGCCGTCCAGCAGCCCGTGGCCGGGCACGTACGGCGGCGGTGCGGTCACGGGCGGGCCCCCTTCCGGCTCCGGACAGCTCTCGACGGGCTCACGTCCCGCACGTTAACCTACCAAACACTTGTTAGGGAAGGGGGGGTGGGATGCCCACCGCCTGGACGGCGCCCGACGTCATGAAGAGGACGGCCCCCTGATGGACCTCTCCTTCTCGCCCGCCGAGGACGCCTTCCGAGCCGAGGCCCGCGCCTGGCTCACCGCCCATGTCCCCGACACCCCGCTGCCCTCCCTGGAGACGGCGGAGGGCTTCGCGGCCCACCGGGAGTGGGAGCGCACCCTGTTCGCGGACCGTTGGTCGGTGGTCTCCTGGCCCGAGGAGTACGGCGGCCGGGGCGCCTCGATCACCGAGTGGCTGATCTTCGAGGAGGAGTACTACGCGGCCGGCGCGCCGGGCCGGGTCAGCCAGAACGGCATCAACCTGCTGGCCCCCACCCTCTTCGAGCACGGCACGCCGGAGCAGTGCGCCCGCGTCCTGCCGCCGATGGCGAGCGGCGAGGCCGTCTGGGCCCAGGCCTGGTCCGAACCGGAGGCCGGATCCGACCTCGCCGCGCTGCGTTCGACCGCGCGACGCACCGACAGCGGATGGCTGCTCTCCGGCCAGAAGACCTGGTCCTCCCGGGCCGCCTTCGCCGACCGCGCCTTCGGCCTGTTCCGCAGCGACCCGCACACCGACAGGCCCCACCAGGGCCTGACCTACGTGATGTTCCCACTGGATGCGGACGGCGTGATCGTACGCCCCATCGGGCGCCTGGACGGCAAGCCGGCCTTCGCCGAACTCTTCCTCGACGACGTCTTCGTGCCCGACGAGGATGTCATCGGCGAGGTGGGGCAGGGCTGGCGGGTGGCGATGAGCACGGCCGGCAACGAGCGCGGCCTCACCCTGCGCAGCCCCGGCCGCTTCACGGCCGCCGCCGACCGCCTCGCCGCACTGTGGCGCGCCACCGGCGACCCGTCCGACACGGCACTGCGCGACCGGGTCGCCGACGCGGTCGTCCGGGCCCGCGCCTACCAGCTGTTCACGTACGCGAGCGCCTCCCGTCTGGCGGCGGGCGGATCGATCGGCGCGGAGTCGAGCCTGAACAAGGTGTTCTGGTCCGAGCTGGACATCGCCCTGCACGAGACCGCCCTGGACCTCCTCGGCCCCTACGGCGAACTCGCCGACGACGCCGCGGACGCGCCCGCGCACGGCAGCTGGTCCGAGGGGTACACCTTCTCCCTCGCCGGGCCGATCTACGCCGGCACCAACGAGATCCAGCGGGACATCATCGCCGAGCGGCTGCTCGGCCTGCCGAAGGGACGCCGGTGATGCGGTTCCTCCTCGACGACGAGCAGCGCGAGTTCGCCCGCTCACTGGACGCCCTGCTGACCGCGGCCGGGACCCCCGCGGTCGTCCGGACCTGGTCCACCGGAGACCACGGCCCCGGGCGCGCGCTCTGGGCCCGCCTGGCCGAGGCCGGCGTCTTCGCCCTGGCCGTCCCGGAGGAGCACGCCGGGCTGGGGCCCCGCCCCGTGGAACTGACCGTCGCCTTCGCCGAGTTGGGGCGGTACGCGGTGCCTGGTCCGCTGGTGGAGACGGTGGCTGTGGCCGCACTGCTCGACCGCCTCGACGACACGACGGACTGGCTGCCGGGCATCGCCTCCGGCAAGACGGTCGCCTCCCTGTGCCTGCTGACACCCGGCACCCCCTACGCCTTGGACGCGGACGCCGCCGACCTCGTCCTCGTCGTCACCGAGGACACCGTGCGCGTGGCGGAGTCGGCGGGTCCGGTCCAGCCGTCGGCCGACCCGGCGCGCCGACTGGCCCGGCCGCTCGGCGGAACGCCCCTGGCGCAGGGCCCGCAGGTCCGGGCCGCGGCAGCCCACGCGGCCGACGTGGCGGCGCTGGCCACCGCCGCCCAGGCCCTCGGAGTCGGCCGCGCCCTGCTCGACCGCACGGTCGACTACGTGAAGCAACGCACCCAGTTCGGCCGGCCCATCGGCTCCTTCCAGGCGCTCAAGCACCACCTTGCGGACACCTTGATCGCGCTGGAGTTCGCCCAGCCGCTCGTCCACGCGGCGGCAGTGGCCCTGACGGCCGGTGCCGACCGGCCGAGCTGTGCCCGCGACATCGCGGCGGCGAAGCTGGCGGCCTCCGAGGCGACCTACCAGGCCGCCCGCGTGGCCCTGCAGTGCCACGGTGCCCTCGGCTACACCGAGGAACTGGACCTCTCCCTCTGGCTGCGCAAGGCCCGCGCCCTGCGCACCGCCTGGGGAACACCGGCGGCCTGCCGCGCCCGCGTCCTCGCGGCCTGACACCGGGGAGGGGGAGGCCGGGAGGTGCTGGTCGGCGGCCTAGGCTGGCGCGCATGGTTTCGATACTGCAGAACGTGGCGATCGACTGTGCGGATGCCTATGAACTGGCCCTGTTCTGGAGCAGGGTGACTGGCCGACCCCTGCATCCGGAGAGCAGACCGGGACATCGGGAGACTCTGGTGCAGCTGGCGGAGGGCCCAGTGCTGTACTTCAACCAGGTGCCCGAGCCCAAGAAGGTCAAGAACCGTATCCACCTGTGTCTGCGCCCGGAGACCTCGCGTGACCAGGAGGTGGAACGGCTGCTGGGGATCGGTGCCACCTTCGTCAGCGATCACCGGAACCCCGACGGCTCCGGCTGGGCGGTCCTCGCCGACCCCGAAGGCAACGAATTCTGCGTTCTCCGGAGCGAGTCCGACCGGGCCGAGATGAATTCCTGAAGCTTACGGCGGCCCGCGGTCGGGCGAGCAGCGCGGCCACGACGGCATGCTCACCGGAGCACCACGCCCGCTGCCGGCCGGTTCCGTGTCCCGGGCAGCGGGGTGGGTGCGGCGGATCCGTCCAGGACGGCCCTGATGTTGCGGGCGGCCAGGTCGACCATCGCCGCGCGAGTCGCCTCGGTGGCGGAGCCCACATGCGGCAGCACGACCAGGTGGGGCTCGGCGAACAGTGGGTCGTCGGGGTCGGTGCGGGGTTCGTCGACCATCACGTCCAGGCCCGCCGAGTGCAGCCGCCCACAGCGCAGCGCGTCGAGGAGGGCGTGCTCGTCGACGACTCCGCCCCGCCCGGTGTTGACCAGGGTCGCCGTCGTCTTCATGCGGGCGATCTCCGCGGCCCCGATGAGACCGGCCGTCTCGGCGGTCAACGGGGTGTGCACGGACACCACGTCACTGGTGCGGAGGAGGTGGTCGAACGACACCCAGCGGGACAGTTCGTCGTCCTCCCGGCGCCGCGGGTGGTGGTGCTGGACACGCATGCCGAAACCGGCCGCCCTGCGGGCCAGCGCGCGGGCGATCTGTCCGTAGCCGATCAGCCCGAGGGTCGCGCCCTGCACGTCCAGGCCCAGGAAGGCCTCCATGCGGAAGGCGCCCCACTCGCCGCGCCGCAGGGCGTCCATGCTCGCCCCGAGGCGGCGGCGCGCCATCAGGATCAGCGCCATCGCCACGTCCGCGGTGGTCTCGGCGAGCACGCCGGGCGTGTGGGTGACGACCACACCGCGTGCGGCGGCGGCTGCCACGTCGACACCGTCGTAGCCCATCGACGCCAGGGCCACGACACGCAGCTGCGGTCCGGCCGCGTCGAGCAGTTCCGCGTCGACGCGGTCGGAGCCGAGGACGAGCAGTGCCGCGCAGTCGCGGGCCAGCCCGGCCAGTTGGGAAGGGGAGGGCGGGGTCTCCTCCCGCCAGGCGGTGACGTCGTAGCGGGAGGCGAGGTGTGCGACGCCGGTTCCCGGCAGCCCTGTGCGGCTGACCGCGACCCGGGGGAGGGGCTGGGGCAGGTCGGTCATGCTGAACTCCGTTTCTCGGCAGGGCTGTTGACGCGGATCGGGGTCAGGAGGCGGCCGGTTCGCCGAAGTCGAGCAGGACCTTGCACGAACGGGCCGGGTCGGCGGCCAGCGGGAACGCCTCGTCCACCCGGGGCACCGGGACCACCGAGGTGACCACCGGGTCGGCCGCCAGACGCCCGTCGGCCAGCGCCCCGAGCACCTCGCCCAGCTCCGTGTCGAAGCGGAAGGAGCCGACGAGCCGCAGCTCCCGCGTGATGACGGCGTTGGCGGCGACGGGAGTGTCCCCGGGCGGCAGCAGGCCGAGCCCGACCACCAGACCTCCCCGGTCCACGCCGTACACGCAGGTGCGCAGTCCCGCCGGGCTGCCCGAGGACTCCACGGCGATCTCGGCGGCGAGACCGTCCAGTTCGTCCGGCCCCGAGCCGACCCGCACCACCGAGGTGGCGCCCACCGCCTTCGCGACCGTCAGAGGTGCCTCGTGGACGTCGGTGACGGTGATCTCCCCGGCGCCAGCGGCGCGCAGCGCCGCGACGACCAGACAGCCGATCGGACCCGCGCCCGTGACCAGCACCCGCTTCCCCCGTACGTCCCCGGCCTGGCGCACGGCGTGCCAGGCGACCGACGCCGGCTCGGCGAGGGCGGCCAGCCGCGGGTCCAGGCCCTCGGGCAGCGGCAGCACCCGCTCCGCGGGGACGACCAGGACGTCGGCGAAGCCGCCCTGCACATGCGGATTCCGGGCCGCGCTGCCCAGGTAGCCGGCGTCCAGGCAGGTGTTGCGCCGGCCTGCCCGGCACTGGCGGCAGGTGCCGCAGGACGCCAGCGGATGGACCGCCACCTGCGTGCCGGGCGGGAGCGCCTGGACGCCGGGCCCGGTCTCGCGCACCCGGCCGACGATCTCGTGGCCGAGGACGAGGGGTTCGCGCAGCCGGAACTCGCCGACCGCGCCGTGCCGCCAGTAGTGCAGGTCGGATCCGCAGATGCCGCCGTACCGGATGTCGACCGCCACCTCGCCGGGGCCGGGAACCGGCACCGGGCGCTCCTCCAGCCGCAGGTCTCCGGCGCCGTGCGCGACCACTGCTCGCATGTCTGTCTCCTTGTTCTCGAATGACCGCGGCGCGTCGTTCTCGCATGGCCGCGGTGCCTCGCTCTCCAATCACCGCGGCGCATCGTTCCCGAATGGCCGCGGCGTGTCTCAGATGACCGCGGTCAGGCCGCCGTCGACGGCGATGACCTGCCCGTTGACGAAGTCGGAGGCGGGCGCGGCGAGCCACACCAGCGTTCCGACGAGATCCTCGACACGGGCCCAGCGCCCGGCCGGCGTGCGCCCCCGGATTCATGAGTCGAAGGCGGGGTCGTCCACGAGCGGACGGGTCAGCTCGGTGACCACGTAGCCCGGGGCGAGTCCGTTGACCGTCACCCCGGACCCCGCCCACTCCGCGCACATGCCGCGGGTCAGCATCGCCAGTCCGCCCTTCGAGGCCGCGTAGGCCGCGATGCCGGGGCGGGCCAGCCAGGTCTGCACGGAGCAGATGTTCATACTCCGACAGCTGCGACGCGCCCGGCGGCACCCCGTTCTCCGGCCAGCCGTCGTTGCCGCTGCCGGGGAGGGCGCCGTGCAGGTGGACGACGGTCCACGGCCGCAGGGCGGCGACGTCGGTCACGGGCCGGGTATCCGCCGCGGCCCGGCTGGTCCCAGACCGCGGGCGTCTGCTCGGTGGCGGGAACCTCGACCGCGGTGAGCGGGAACGCTCCGGAGAGATTGTTCGTCCATGTGACGCGCAGCCGCTCGCCCCTGCGGACCTCGAACGTGGGGCCCGGCAGGTGCCCGTCGTAGGTCCACACGGGCGTGGGTGGAAGCTGGGAGTGGCGCCGCACCGCTGCGGCACGCATCCGGGCGGTGGCGTACGAGACGCCGTCGGCGCGGGTCTTCGCGACGGTCCGGGGGATGCGCAGCGGGTCGAGGTAAGGGGTGAGGGTTCTGGCCGGGGCCGTGGCGGGACCGGTTTCTGCCACCTCTTCCACCGCCGGTGCGGCCTTCTCGCCGGCCACGATCAGTGCACCGGCGGCAGTCGAGGCCAGAAGTGTCCGACGGCTCAAGTGTGTTGCGTTGCGTGCGTCTTCCATGCCGTCCTTCGGTCGGGGCCGTCAGGGGGCGTCAGCTGTTGCCGTCGGTAGCCGCCTCGGCGGCGTGCACCGTGTGGCCGCCGAACTGCTGCCGCATCGCCGCGAGTGCCTTCAGCTGGGCCGCGTCCGGCTTGCGGGAGGCGAAGCGGGCGAAGAGCGCCGCCGTCATGGCGGGCGCGGAGACGGAGAGGCGTACGGCCTCCTCGACCGTCCAGCGGCCCTCGCCGGAGTCGTCGACCCGGCCGGACAGCGCGGCCAGGCCCGGATCGTCGTCCAGGGCACGGACGAGGAGGTCGAGCAGCCAGGAGCGGACGACCGTGCCTTGCCGCCAGGAGGCGAGCACCTTCGGCACGTCGGGCACGTACTCGCAGGCCTCCAGCAGTTCGTAGCCCTCGGCGAGCGCCTGCATCATGCCGTACTCGATGCCGTTGTGGACCATCTTGGCGTAGTGGCCCGCGCCCACCGGGCCCGCGTGGCACAGGCCGTCCCGGTCGGGAGCGAGCGACTCCAGCAGCGGCCGGACGCGCCGCACGTGCTCGTCCTCGCCTCCGCACATCACGGCGTAGCCGTTCTCCCGGCCCCAGACGCCCCCGCTCACCCCGCAGTCGACGTAGCCGATGCCGCGCTCGGCGAGCAGCCGGGCGTGCTCGGTGTCGTCGCTGAAGCGGGAGTTGCCGCCCTCCACGATCACGTCACCGGGCGACAGCAGCCCGGACAGCTGCCGCAGGGCCTGGCGGGTCGCGTCGCCCGCGGGCAGCATCAGCCACACCACGCGCGGGGCGGCGAGCTTGCCGGCCAGTTCCTCCAGGGACGTCACGTCACGGTCGGGGGAGGTGCGGCTGTAGCCGGTCACCTCGTGGCCGGCGTCCCGCCAGCGGGCTGCCATATTGCCGCCCATGCGGCCCAGCCCGACGATTCCTACCTGCATGTGGGTCTCAGTCCTTACGTTGGTGGGAGCGGGGGCCGCGCAGGAGGTGCAGGACGACGCTGTTGTCCAGGTCGCCGAGCCCCTCCGCCTCGACCCGCGCGTACAGGCGGGCGACGGTCGTGGCGAGCGGCAGGGTGGTGTCCTCGGCGGCCGCGCTGTGCAGCACGAAGCCGAGGTCCTTGTGGAGGTAGCGGGCCGGGCCGGACGGGGCGAAGTCCGACTCGGCGAGGTGGCGGCGCTTCTGCGCGAGCACTTCGGAGGAGGCCAGGCCGCCCGCCAGTACGTCCAGCAGTGCGGCCGGTTCGAGCCCGCCGCGCTCGCCGAGCAGGACGGCCTCGGCGAGCGCCACCAGGGTTCCGGCGACCACGAGTTGGTTGCACGCCTTGGCGAGCGATCCGGCGCCGGTGCCGCCCATGCGCCGGACCGTCGAGCCCATCGCCTCCAGGTAGGGGCGGACCCGCTCGACGGCGTCGTCCGGCCCGCCCGTCATGATCGACAAGGTGGCGTCGCGGGCACCCGTGACGCCTCCGCTGACGGGGGCGTCGACGACGGTGACACCGCGCGGGCGCAGCTCGTCGGCCAACTGCCGTACCCCGACCGGGGACACGGTGCCCATCACGACCAGGGTCTCCATGACCCGGCCGGGGGCGAGCAGCGCCTCCAGCACGTCCGCGACCTGCGGCAGATCGGGCAGCATGGTGAGGACGACCGGGGCCGTGACCTCTTCCGGCTGGGCGACAGTCCGGCAGCCGGCCGCCCGCGCCGCCTCCCGTGGCGCCGGGCTACGGTTCCAGGCCAGTACGTCGAAGCCGGCCCGGGCGAGGTTCGACGCCATGGGCAGCCCCATCGCGCCGAGCCCGACGAAGCCCACCGCCGGCGGTGCCGGGCTCATGCCCGGACGCCTGTCCGCGCGACCAACTCACGTAGCCGGCCGAGCAGTTCGGGCGCCTCGGTCACCTCACGGTTGACGACGAAACGCGGGATCCGGCCCGCCGCCACGTCCAGTACGGCCTGTACGGCGCTGCCGCCGTTCCCGGCGGACATCTCGTCGGTCCAGGCGAGGGCGTGCGGACTGAGCACGACCTGGTCCATGGTCAGCAACGGGTGGTCCGGCGCGGGGGGTTCGGACTCGAAGACGTCGAGGCCGGCGCCCCGGATGCGGCGCGTCCGCAGCGCCTCGACCAGTGCGGCCTCGTCGACGATGGGACCACGGGCGACGTTGAGCAGCACGGCGGTTGGCTTCATCAGGGACAGCCGCCGCGCGTCGACGAGATGGCGGGTCTCCTCGGTCAGCGCGCACATCACGATCACGGCGTCCGCCTCGGCCATCACCGTGTCGGCGTCGGCGAGCCGCACCCCGAGCTCCCGGGCGGCGGCCGGCGGGCAGTACGGGTCGTACGCCACGATCTCCACCTCGAACGGCCGCAGCAGCCCGACCAGATCCCGCGCGGTGTTGCCCAGCCCGAGCAGACCGATACGGCGGCCGGTGAGGCCGAGCCCCATCCACTGCTCCTTCTCGGCCCAGCGGTTCTCGCGCACCAGGCGGTCCTTGGCGACCAGGTTGTGCAGGACGGCCAGGAGCAGGGCGAGCGCGGCGGTGGCGACGGGACGGCGGGCCCCGTCGGGGGTGATGGTGACCAGGGCGCCGTGCCGGGTGCAGGCGTCGAGGTCGACGGTGTCGTAGCCGACGCCGAACCGGGCGAAGAGCACCGGCGGCCGGGCGCAGCCCGCGAAGGTGCGCTCGGTGACGGCGGGCGCGGCGAACAGCACGGCGTCCAGCCCGTCGACGTCGGCGGCCGCCAACTCGCCGGTCGTACGCGGTAGATAGTGCCAGTCCACACCGGGCGCCGCGGTCAGCTCGCCGAGCCGGATGTCGCCCCATACGTTGCGCCCGTCGGCGTCCAGGAAGTCGCGGCTGACGCCGACGGTGAAACGGTCGCCGGCCATCACAGCACCGCCACCGGGGTGACGGGCGAGCCGGTGCCGCCAGGGACGTTCAACGGAGCCACGACCAGCATGAACTCGTGGCGGCCCGCTTCCGCGCACGCGGCGGAGAGCGCTTCGAGGTCCAGGTTGTCCAGCAGCGGCACACCCATGGCGGTGATGGCGAGCGCGTGCACGGGGGAGTGCAGGCCCTCGACCGGCGAGGGCCGGACGTCGCTGTCGCCGTCACCGCCGAGCAGCGCGATGCCGCGCTCGGCCAGCAGCGGCATCGCGTCGACGTGGAAACCGGCACTGGCCGCGTCCGGGTTCCAGGCGCCCAGCTCGGCGCGGCGCCGGAAGTGCCCGGAGCGCAGCAGGACGGCGTCGCCCTCGCCGATGCTCACCCCGAGGGCCTTCTCGGCGGCCACGACGTCCTCGGCGTGCACGGCCCGGCCCGGCTCCAGCCAGTCGATGCCCAGGACGGCCGGGAGGTCCAGGAGGACACCCCGGGTGACCAGGGGACCGAGGGCGGCGACCGAGCCGAAGCGGGCACCGGCGGCGTCGACGACCTCGCGCGCGGTGCGGCCGTCGTAGAGCTGCCCGCGGTAGGCGATGTGGGAGAGGGCGTCGAGGTGGCTGACGCCCTTGCCGTGGTAGTCGACGGCGATGAAGTCCTTGTGGCAGGACGGTTCGGGGGCCTCGACGTCGCCGAGGTCGGACATGTAGTGCAGGGCGGGCTTGCCGTTGTCCGGGCCCGGCACGGTGTTCCACGGCAGGGCCATGGGGACGGTGGTGCCGGTGCGGACCAGCGCGGCGGCGCGGCGCGCGTGGTCGGGCGTGACCCGGTTCCAGGCGCCGCGGTCGGCCTGCTCGGGGGCCCAGCGGCCCCAGGTGCGCACGGCCTCGAAGAGGGCGTCGAACTCCGCGCGGGTGAGAGGCGGCCCGTTGTCGGGAACGGACGGGGAGGAAGGAGGATCGTGCGGGCTGCTGGTCATGGGCTTGCTCAGCGCTCCAAGGCTCGGAGGGTGCCGTCGGCCGACCCGGAAGGCGCGCTACGGTCGAGAGGCCCCGGCACAGCGACGAGGGAACTCGACGGCGAAGCGTGCGCCGACGGCATTGCCGTTCGGGGACACACGAGAGACAATAACAATATGCTGAACGACGAACAGAATGATGGGTGGAGTTGCTGGTGAGCGCAAGCGATCCGGGGAGTCTCGTCCCGGCGGTGACCCGAGCCGTGGCGATCCTCGACACGCTCGGCGAGGCGGAGGGGCGCCCCCTCTCGGTCAGTGAGATCGCGCGGGCGCTGGGCCTGCCCAAGTCGTCGACGGGCAACCTGTGCGCCTCGCTGGAGGCGGCGGGCATGATCACCCGCAGCGGCACCGGCTTCACGCTGGGACGCAAGCTGGTCGAACTCGGCGGCCGCTACCTGGCCACGGTCGACCAGCTGCGCGACTTCTACGAGCTGTGCCGCCGCAGCACCCACATCTCCCGGGAGACCGCCCGCGTGGCCGTGCTCGACGGCCTGGACGTGCTCTACCTGGGCCGGTACGACGGGACGCAGCCGCTGCGGCTGACCGCGAACATCGGCGACCGCTTCCCCGCCAACTGCACCGCGACCGGCAAGGCGATCCTGGCCGCGCTGGATCCCGCGGTGGCCGAGGACCGGCTGCGCGGCCGGCCGCTGCCCGCCCTGAGTGAGCGGTCCATCACCTCCGTGCCCGCCCTGATGGCGGACCTGGAGCTCACCCGCGAGCGCGGCTACGCCGTGGACGACGAGGAGACCACGGCCGGCATCCTCTGCCTGGCCGTGCCGGTCACGGGCTTCCGGACCGACTCGGCGCCGTTCGCGATCAGTGTCACCGTGCTGAAGGCCCGGCTGGACGACGAGTTCCGCGAGGCCCTGCTGAAGGACCTGCGCTCCATCGCCGCCGGCCTGGAGAACCCCATGCTGCCGAAGGGGGCACCGCAGGGCAGGGGCTGACGCGCGGCGCGAGGCCGGAACCGTCACGGCGGCCGTACGGAGACATCTCTCCGTACGGCCGCCGTAACTTTGAGGCAATCAATAAAGTCTGACCTATTGACCAACATGTTGCGCGGTGTACAGGATTCTGGTCGAGCCGATGGAGTGACCTCGGCTGGCAGATCCTTCGGAGAAGTCCGTGTATGACGCTTCCGACGATGACACAGCACCTCGCGAAGAAACACCCCTACCAGGCGGTACATCCCCCCTGGTGAGCATCCGCGGACTGCGCAAGCGGTTCGGCGGCACCCTCGCCCTCGCCGACGTCGACCTCGACATCCGCGCGGGCAGCGTCCTGGCCCTGCTCGGCCACAACGGCGCGGGCAAGTCCACCCTCATCAAGATCCTCGCCGGCGTCCACCGCGCGGACGAGGGCGAGGTCACCGTGGCCGGCCACCCGCTCGGCACCGACGCCGCCGGTGCCGAGATGTCCTTCATCCACCAGGACCTCGGTCTGGTCGAGTGGATGACGGTCGCCGAGAACATCGCCCTCGGCACCGGCTACCCGCGCACCGGCGGCCTCGTCTCCTGGCGGCAGGTCCGCCGGCGGGCCGTCGAAGCCCTGGACATCGTCGCCGGTCACCTCGACCCGGACGCGCCGGTGGCCGACCTCACCCGCGCGGAACGCTCCCTCGTCGCCCTCGCCCGCGCCCTGTCCACCCGGGCCCGGCTGATCGTGCTCGACGAGCCCACCGCGAGCCTGCCCGCAGCGGACTGCGCGCGCCTCTTCGACGTCCTGCACACCCTGCGCGACCGCGGCCACGGCATCATCTACGTCAGCCACCGCCTCGACGAGGTCTTCCAGGTCGCCGACAGCTTCGCCGTCCTGCGCGACGGCCGGCTCATCAGCCAGGGCCGTCTCGCCGACCACGGCCCCGACCGGATCGTCCACGACATCGTGGGCCGCGAACCCGAGAGCCACCGGCCGCAACGAGGCCAGGGCGACGGGGCCACCGTGCTCCGCCTCACCGGCGTCACGACCCACGGCGCCGGTCCCGTCGACCTCGACCTGCGCGCCGGTGAAGTCCTCGGCATGGTCGGCCTCACCGGCGCCGGCCACATGGACCTCGGCCGCGCCCTCGCCGGGGCAGGCACCCTCCTGGACGGCGAGGTACTGCTCGACGGCGCGCCCTACCGCCCCCGCTCCGTCACCGAGGCCGTCGACGCGGGCATCGGCTTCGTCACCAGCAACCGCCAGGAGGAGGGCTGCGCCCTCGAACTCACCGTCCGCGAGAACTTCCTCGCCAACCCCCGGGCCGACAGCCGCTCCCCATGGCGCTGGAACAGCCCACGGCGAGAACGAGCCGAGGCGGCAGCGCTCATCGAGCGGTTCGGCGTCCGCCCCGCCGACTCCGAGGCCCCGATCGCCACCCTGTCCGGCGGCAACCAGCAGAAGGTCATGATCGGCCGCTGGCTGCGCATCGGCCGCCGCGTGGTGATCCTCGAAGAACCCACCGCCGGCGTCGACGTCGGAGCCAAGGCCGAGATCTACCGCCTCCTCGACGAGGCCCTCGCCCAGGGACTCGCCGTCCTGCTCATCTCCTCCGACTTCGAAGAGGTCGCCGACGTGTGCCACCGCGCCCTGGTCTTCGCCCGGGGCACCGTGACGGCCGAACTCGCCGGCGTCTCCCTCACCGTCACAGAACTCACCCACGCCGCGTCGGCGATGCCGGCGCTCACCGGAACGGCGGACGACTGATGGCCACGCACACCGAACCCTCCCCGGACCGCACCCGCACCCCGTCCGGCGACGGCCCCCGGCGCGGCACCGGCCGACTGCGCGGCCACCTGATCGGCACCTACGGTCTCCTGGCCCTCACCGCCCTGCTGTTCCTCGCCTTCACCGTGGCGCTGCCCGGCTCCTTCCCCACCGCCGACAACCTCACCTCCCTGCTCTCCACCAACGCCATCCCCGCGATGCTCGCGCTCGGCGCGATGATCCCCATCGTCACCGGCAAGTTCGACCTGTCGATCGGCTACGGCCTCGGCCTGTGGCACGTCCTGACGATGCAGCTCATCGTGGTGGGCGGCTGGCCCTGGCAGTTCGCCTGCCTCGTGACGATCGCCGGCGGCACCCTGGTCGGCGTCCTCAACGGCCTGCTCGTCGAACTCGCCAAGATCGACTCGTTCATCGCCACCCTCGGCACCGGCAGCGTCCTCTACGCCGTCACCCTCTGGATCACCAACGGCGCCCGCATCGTCCCCGGCCCCGAGGGCCTGCCCGCCTGGTTCACCGACCTTTACACCTCGACGTTCCTCGGCCTGCCGGTGCCCGCCTTCTACGTCCTGGTCCTCGCCTTCGTGCTCTGGCTGGTCCTCGAACGCCTGCCGCTGGGCCGGTACCTGTACGTCATCGGGTCCAACGCCCGCGCCGCCGACCTCGTCGGCATCCCGACCCGCCGCTACAGCATCTACGCCTTCGCCGGCTCCGGATTCGTCGTGGGCGTGTCCGGTGTCCTGCTCGCCGCGCAGCAGCAGATCGGAAACCCCAGCGGCGGCCAGGACTACCTGCTGCCGGCCTTCGTGGGCGCGCTCCTCGGCTCCACCGCCATCAAGCCCGGCCGCGCCAACGCCCTGGGCACCATCGTCGCCGTCACCATCCTCGCGGTCGGCCTGTCCGGCATCACCCTGGCCGGCGCCGACTTCTGGGTCACGCCCCTGTTCAACGGCGGCACCCTGCTGATCGCCGTCGGACTCGCCGGCCTGTCGGCACGCCGCCGGCTGCGCGCCGGAGCCGCCGCGACCCGCCGCTCGCTCAGCGCCGACGGCGAGCCGCCCGCCGCACCCGTGGCCACCGAACCGGCGCCCAACGACGAGCCGCGCCACCGGGTGGCGTAGCCGCCTCGCCCCCGCACACCTCCCCTCAGTTCCCCGCACGTCATAAGGAGCCGTACGTGCCGTACCACCGCACCCGCAAGCAGACCGTCAGAGCCGTGGCCGCCCTGGCCGTGCTCGCCGCCTCCCTCACCGGCTGCGTCCGCGGCTCGCAGATGGCCACCCCCGGCACCGCCGGATCCGGCAAGGCCGGCTGCCCCGGCGTCCTCGCGAAGGCGAAGAAGGCCGTCGGCGACGCCGAAGCCGTCGACGTCCCCTGGCGCGGCCCGACCACCGGCCCCCGAGCCGTCTCCGGCCCCCGGACCCTCGTCTACGTGGCCAACACCATGACCAACCCGGGCATCGCCGGCGCGGCCGAGGGAGTGCGGGAAGCCGCGCGGACCATGGGCTGGAAGGTCCGGGTGATCGACGGACAGGGCTCTCCCGCCGGCGTCCAGAAGGCGTTCAGTCAGGCCATCGCGCTGAACCCCTCCGGCATCGTCATCGGCGGCTTCGATCCGAAGACCACGTCGGAACAGGTCCGTCAGGCGAACGCCAAGAACATCCCCCTCATCGGCTGGCACGCCGTCAACAACCCCGGACCCAGCACGAACCCGAAGCTGTACACCAACGTCACCACCGACGTCGGCGACGTCGCGAAGATCAGCGCGGACTGGGTCATCGCGCAGTCCAACGGCACCGCGGGCGTGGTGGTCTTCACCGACGCCTCGATCCCCTTCGCCGACATGAAGGCCAAGCTGATCGAGAAGGAACTCGCCACCTGCCCCGACGTGCACCTGCTGGCGACCGAGAACATCCCGATCCCCGACTCCAGCAGCCGCACACCGACCGAGGTCTCCTCCCTGCTCGCGCGCTACCGCACCAAGTGGACGTACTCCGTCGCCATCAACGACCTCTACTTCGGGGACGCGGCACCCGCGCTGCGCTCGGGCGGGAAGCAGGGCGGTGGCGCGCCGTTCAACATCGGCGCGGGCGACGGCGACTCCTCAGCGTTCCAGCGCATCAACACCAGGCAGTTCCAGGCCGCGACCGTGCCCGAACCCCTCAACGAACAGGGCTGGCAGATCGTCGACGAGTTCAACCGGGCCTTCGCCGGCAAGCCCGCGAGCGGCTATGTCTCGCCCCCGCACATCGCCACGGCCCGGAACAGCGCGGGCGCCTCGTCCTGGGACCCGAAGGGCTACCGGGAGGCATACCGGAAGCTGTGGGGGAAGTGACTAACGTGCCAGCACCTGCCGCGCGGCATCGGACTGTCGCCGCAGCAGGCTCTTCCAGGTGGTGAGGAGCTCCGGGCTCTCGGTGAGCACGTGCCGCTGGGCCCTGGCGAGACCGGTGTACGCCGACCGCAGATAGTCGGTCTCGTCCTTGCAGGTCAGATCGGCCCGTGCGGACGGCTCGGTCCTGAACACCGCTTTCGCGGGGAGTTTCTCCAGCACCTGCAAGGGATCCCGGAACGTGAATCCCGCCCGTTTCATACAGGTGGCCCATCTGGCGTTCAGCGACTTGAATTCGGGGTCTTGCCGGACCAGGCTCTGCGCTTCCACTTCCGCCTCGTACAGTTTGATGCGGGTTTCCGACCAGCGCTTCAGATTCTTCTTCTCTCCGAGCAGCCGCGTGTCGGCCTGCGTCTGGCAGCCGTGCGCGGGCCGGCTCACCTGCATGGTTGCGCCCTTGGCCGTGATGCGGTCGGACTCGTCACCGTAGAGCGCCCGAATGTAGGCCTTGTCCACGCGTCCCGGCTTTTCCGAGGCCGGGCTCTCCCGCGTCGCCAGGGGTTGTTCGAGAGATTCCAGTCCGAACGGCTTGGGCCGGTCAGGGGCCCCGACCTCGGCAGGGTCCATGGCCGGATAGGTGAATCCCGCCTCCTTCATGCAGCGCGCGATCAGCTGCCCCTGCGCCGCGCTGATCTGTCGGCCCACTTCCTCGGTGTCGTAGACCGCGGAGTAAATGGGCGGGAGCAAGTGGGGCGGGGCTGCGCTCGGCAGCGGGGCCGGGTCGTCGGCGGGAGCACCCGAGCATGCGGTGCCCAGCGCTACGACCACCGGCAACAGCAGCGTGGTCACGGCGAGGCGCCTCGGCGGCCGACGGCCGCCGAGGTCCTCCCGTCCGGTGACGGTCAGTTGAAGCATGTGATGCTCGTCGTCCCCCTGAGGAGGAGCGAGCTCGCCTGGTCGTTCATCCCGGAAGGCAGGTACGTCCCGGTCTGCCTGCCGGGGTTCACGCAGAACAGGAAGTTCGCGTGGTTGATGTCCCGGTAGTAGTGGCTCTCGTAGCCGCCGGTCGAGGAGTTGCTCGCCGCGGTGATGTTGTCGTTGACCACTCCACCGCTGTTGCTGAAGTAGTCATTGGTGAAATTGGAGTCGCTGTTGAAGTAGTTGACGCGCTGGTTGTCGCCCTGGATGTCCTTGAACACGCAGTGGTAGCCCGACGGGCAGTTGGCGGCAGCCGAAGCGGGCGAGGCGGCCAGGACCCCTCCCAGCATGATCGCCGCCATGGAACCGAATGCCGTCGCTGTGCGTGCGATGGACAGTCTCCTCATGAGCTTCTCCTTGGGTTGAGGTCTGGTTGACCGCGGTCCCCACGGTGTGGCGTGAATATGGGCAGGAACCTTGCGCAAACCTTGCTTCACTGGTCAGCAGTGGGCCGACTGGTGCGGGAAGCAACCCCGTAGGCGGGGTTGTCCGGAGTGACCTCGGGGGGAAGCGCATGACGGATTTTCTGCTGCTGGGCACGGTCGAGTTACGTGGCGCGGACGGCGCGGCCGTGGACCCGGGGCCGGCCAAGCAGCGCACGGTCCTGGCGGCGCTGCTGGCGGACGCGGGCCGCTGGGTGACGGCGGAGACCCTGATCGACCGGGTCTGGGGGCAGGACCTGCCCGCTCAGGTACGCCCCTCGCTGTACGCCCACATCGCCCGGGTCCGCCGGACGCTGGCAGGCATGGCCGCACCCCTGTGCGAGAGCGTGGACGGTGCTGCCGCGCGACCGCAGCTGCGGCGCGGTCCTGGAGGCTACCTGCTCGACGTACCGCCCGACCGGGTCGACGTGCACCGGTTTCGGCAACTGGTCGAACAGGCCCGCGGTGCCGACCGCGCGCTTGCCGAGCGGGTCGCGATGCTGCGTGAGGCGCTCGAGCTGTGGCGCGGTGAGCCGCTGGCGGAGCTGCCCGGTGCGTGGGCGCAGCGCACCCGGCACAGCTGGCAACAGCAGCGCATCGAGGCGGTGGTGGCGTGGGCCGATGCCGAGTTTCTCATGGGCCGTCATGCGGAGGTGATCGGCGCGATGACCGGTCTGCTCGCCGAGCATCCGCTGGTCGAGCCGTTCGCCGTGGCGCTCATGCGGGCACTGCACGCTGCCGGGCGCGGCCCGGAGGCGCTGGCCTGCTACGCCGACCTGCGGAACCGACTGGTCGAGGAACTCGGCGCGGATCCGGGTGCCGAGGTGCAGCAGGTGCATCAGGCGATCCTGCGCGGCGAAGCCGCCCTGCCCGCGGCCCGCGCCGCGCTGCCACCTGCCGAGGCGGCGCAGACTCAGGTGGTTCCGGCGCAACTGCCTCTGGGAGCAGCGGGGTTCACCGGCCGGGAGGAGGAACTGGCCCAGCTGGACGCGATCCTGGCCGCTGACGCGGAGTGGCCGGCCACGCTGGTCATCTCGACGATCGCCGGTGCGGGCGGCATCGGCAAGACCTGGCTGGCGTTGTACTGGGCGCACCGCCATACCGAGCACTTCCCCGACGGTCAGCTCTTCGTCGATCTGCTGGGCTTCAACCCGTCCATGCCACCCATGGAACCGACCACGGCCCTGCGAGGCTTCCTGGAAGCGCTGGGCGTCGCCCCAAGTGCCGTGCCGTCCACGCTGCACGGCCAGGCCGGCCTGTACCGGAGCCTACTGGCGGACAAACGGATGCTGGTGGTCCTGGACAACGCGGGCAGCCCGGATCAGATCGTCCCCCTGCTGCCCGGCAACCCGAACTGCGTGGTGCTGATCACCAGTCGCCGCAAGCTGACCGAGCTGGCCATCCGGCACGGCGCCCGGCCCATCGCGCTCGAGGCGTTGAGCCCAGCGGATTCACGCCGCGTCCTGGACACGCGGCTGGGCACCACGCGGACTGCCGCCGAGCCGGACGCCGTCGACGAACTGCTGGCCCTGTGCGACGGATATCCCCTCGCGCTGGGCATCATCGTCGGCCGCGCGGCATGCGCACCGAGACTTCCCCTGGCCCGGCTCGCCGCTGAACTGCGTGAGTCCACGACCAGGTTGGACGTCCTCGACGACGACACGCCCACGGCGAGCCTGCCGAAGGTGCTGTCCTGGTCGTACAACGCCCTGGCACCCGTACAGGCGCGGCTGTTCGCGTTGCTGGGACTGGCATCCGGCCCCGACATCGGCCTGTTCGCGCTCGCTTCCCTTGCCGACCTGCCCGGACCGACGGCCCGGGCGGCGTTGCGCGCCTTGGAGAGCCTGCACCTCATCGAGCAGTACGAGCCCGGCCGATGGCGCATGCACGACCTCGTACGCCTGTACGCCGCTGACCGGGGCCGCCAGGACCTCTCGCCCGAGGACCGGGACGCGGCCCTACGGCGGCTGATCGAGTTCTACCTGCACACCACGTGCGCGACCCGCCCGTTGATGCAGGCGCACGAGTCGCCTCCCGGACTCCGCGAACCCATACCGGGTTGCCGACCGCAGCGGATGACCACGCAGGCCGAGGCGGTGCAGTGGCTCGCCGGAGAACTGCCCAATCTGCTCGCCGCCCAGAGCCTGGCGGCCGACCAAGGCTGGCGGCAACTCGTGTGGCAGTTCGTCTGGAGCCTGGACCACTTCCACAGCCTACTCGGGCATGTCCGCGACAGAATGGCGATGTGCAGAGCCGCCCTCGCGGCACTCGACCCCGACGACACACTTGATGTCCATGTGATGGTCCATCGGCAGCTCGGACACGCCGCAGCCCATGTCGGAGCGCACGAGGAAGCCACCAAGCACCTGATGCATGCGCTGAGCCTGGCCGAGCAGGCCGACGACCACGGTACTCAGGCCCGCATCCACATCTCGCTCGCGCAGGCATACGGGCAACAGGACCATCTCCCTCCGGCACTGGACCACGCCACCCGCGCCCTGCAACTGCACCAGCGAGTGGACCAGCCGGTGACGAAGGCCACCGCGCTCAACTCAGTGGGCTGGTACAGCGCCCGGCTCGGACGCTACGACCAGGCCCGCGCCCACTGCGAGGCGGCACTGAAGCTTTCCCGCCGCATCCGGCACGACTCTTTGGAAGCCGACATCCTGGACAGCCTCGGCTATATCGCCGACCACACCGGCCACCACCTCGAAGCGGTGGACCACTACCAGCTCGCCGCGGCCCGCTACCGCGCCCTCGGCGGGGACTACTGGGCCGCCGACACCCTCAACCGCCTGGGCTACGCCTACCATGCGCTCGGCCGACCCGACCGGGCGCGCATCACCTGGGAAGAGGCGGCGGCGATGTACCGGGACCAGCACCGCCACGCGCTCGCTGACCGCGTCCAGGGCCAGCTCGACGACCTCGAACTCGCCGGAGCGGGTTAGCGCGCGGAGCGCCGGGTTCCCGATTCCCGTTGCCGCGACCCAGCAGCGCCCGATGCAGCCGACGCCATAGGCAGATGCCGCCAGGCACAGCCGCTGGTCAGCGCGTACACCAATGCCGTGAACACGGCCCGCGGGCGGCTGGCTCCCAGAGTTCATCAGGAACCAGACGCTTCGTTAGCTCAGGACCCACGACCGGCATCATGCCGCACGAACATCAAGTCACGTGAGACAACCTCTAAGCCTTGACCGGTGCGGCCGACCTGGCAGCCTGCTCGATCTTCGCGCAGTGGGCTGCGCGGGCTTCCTCGTCGATCGGCTCCTCGTGTTCCGGGCGCAACCCGGTCCGGCCGTCGAGGCCCTCGCGCAGGATGTCGGCGTGTCCGGCATGGCGGATGGACTCGCCGAGGACATGGACCATGACGGCGAACAGGTTCGTGTCGGCATAAGGCTCCGGCCACCACGGCACGTGGCCGGGGGCGTCGAGGGGAAGCTCGTTGATCGTCGCGTCCGAGTGTTCCCATGTGCGCCGGTAGAACCCGATGATCTGATCGCGGGTCTCGTCCTCGGTCGCCCACAGATCGCTGCCGTCGGAGTCCTGCCACCGGGGCAGCGGTTCCGGGGAAGGGCGGTCGAAGACCTCGCCGAAGTACCTGGCCTCGACGGTGGCCACGTGTTTGACCAGGCCGAGGAGGTTGGTCCCGGTCGCTGTCAAAGGTCGGCGGGCGTCGTATTCGGACAAGCCGTCGAGTTTCCAGAGCAGCGCCTTGCGGTCCCGCCGCAGTCTCCCGTACAGGTTGTCTTTCGCGAATTCATCGATCATGTGGCATGAGCTTGCCATGGGCTGCTCGTGGTCTCAAGATCCCGTACGTGGTCCGCAACGACTGGCCGCGGTTTCAGTGGGGCGACTGGCTTGAGCGGATTGCGGTCCGCTGCTCAGTAGCCGGGCGGGATCCCGTCCTGCGGCCCCTCAGCCACCTCTGCCGCGCCGTCGCCCGTCTGCGCCCGCTTGGCTACGGTCGGGTCGGTCGAGTCCGAGACCAGCTCCGCGATGCGCAGGCTGCACTCCCACTCCGTCAGCTTGCCTTTGATCACCACCAGGTAACTCTCCTGGTCGGCGAAGCGGTACACGTGACGCCGCTTTTCGATGATGTTTTTGCTCGGCACATACGTGTGGAGGGCGGCACGAAGTTCCTTCAGCGCCTGGTCCTTCGTTTCCAGCCCACGGCAGATGAATTCGGTCCTGTACACGTCGCTGTAGTACTCCGCGATCACGACCCAGTTGCCCATGCCCCACTCCTTCGGCGCCGCTGCCAGTCAGCCACAGCTCAGCCTCCGGAGCAAGAGGTTGCCGGCCCGGGGCCGGGCCTTTCACGGGACGGGTGTGTAGCTGACAGGGCAGGCGGCGGCGCGTTCGGTGGCGTCGGTGGGTGGAGCAGCCGCTCTCCTTCATGCCCTGGCCAACAGCACCGCAGGCTTCGTCAGCGAGGACCTGCCGTTCGTCGGCGCGCTCGCCGAAACCGCCCTGGCTTCGCAACTGACGGGCGACAGCGCTTAAGCACGTGACACCGGTCATGGGCGCACTGCGGCGCGACGCTGACGAGGATCTCCGAAACCTCCACCGCGGTTCGGTTGATCCACCAGACTTGCTCTTGTTTCCCAATGGAGAAGGGGACGGCAAGCATGGCGAACAGCGCACTTCTGGTGATGGACGTCCAACGGGACGTCGTGGCCATCGCCGATGACGGTTCTGGATATCTGCCGCGCTTGCGCAGGGCGATCGACGGTGCCCGGGCTGCCGGCATCCCCGTGATCTACGTGGTGATGGGGTTACGGCCGGGCGATCCGGAGGTCAGCCCTCGCAACAGGGTGATGACAAACGCCGTGCGGGCCGGCCTGTTCACCGAGGGCGCCCCCGGCACCGAGATTCACGACGATGTTGCGCCCCAGCAGGGCGACGTGGTGGTCACCAAGAGGCGGGGGAGCGCGTTCTCGGGCAGCGACCTCGACTTGGTGCTCAGGGCTCGCGATATCGACAGCCTCGTTCTCACCGGCATCGCCACCAGCGCTGTGGTGCTGTCCACCCTGTGGCACGCCATCGATCTGGACTTCGGCCTCACCGTCCTGGCGGATGCCTGCCTCGACACCGACCCCGAGGTGCACAAGATGCTCATCGAGAAGCTGTTCCCGCAGTGGGCAGATGTCGTCGCCGTCGAGGACTGGCTCGAAGCCATCGCACTGCAATAGCGGGAGGCCGTCCGGGACCCCTCGCGTGCGGTGCAAGAGACTCCCTCGATGGCGGGACGGACGGCTCGACGCACTTCCCCAATGCGGTTCCTCCACCGAGGTCTCGTGCCCCTCGTCCAAAGGCAGATCCGCCCCCAACGCCCGCCTCGGCGAGCGGGCCCCGCTGACGCTTAGGAGGGGGGCAGCAATCGGCAGATACGGCGGGGGGTCAAGCAAGGACGGATGAGGGATGGGGCGGCGTGCGCTCCCACACGCGCCATGCCGGGGCACCGACATGCGCCGCATCTGCGTGTTCGAGCCTCGATACCTTCCGGTGACAGCCGTCCGTGACCGTTTTTCCTGCTCCACGCGAGGGCATCCAGGCCACGTCAAGGTGCGGCCGGAAGCCCTGGCCGCTGCGCTGTGAAGGGAGAGGTTCATGGGAGCGGGCGACTGGATGTCGGAAGGGCCCAACAACCTGATCACGGACGGTGAGGAGACGCTGTTCGCGGCGATCGAACAGCAGGCGGAGCCCGGCGAGTCGGAGAGTTCCGACGCCTGACCGGCGGCGGTCCGGCCTCGCACCGCGGCCGGACCGCCGCATAGTTGCCCAGAGGAAGGCGACTTGATGCTCCCTCATTCAGCTCCGTCCGCCGTCAACTGTCAGCGTGGTGAACGTGAGGCCGATCTGGAGACGGCCCTGCGGCACGGATCGGCCGCCGTGGCCGAGCTGGGGCTGACAGCCCGACTGGAGCCGCTGCCACGGGAGCGGCCCGGTGCGTGGTGGTGCACCCTGGAGCGGGACGGTGTGCCCGTGCCGCAGGGCTACGGAGCCGGGAAGGGCGAGGAGCCAGCCGCCCGGGTGGGGGCGGTCTTCGAGGCGCTGGAGCATCACCTCTGCGGGACTCTTCCCCCGCCCGCACAGCTCGTGCTGCGTCGCCCGCGGCAACTCGCCGAGGGCCCGCTGGGTGGCGAGGCGGTCATGACCGCCCTGGCCGACGGCCCGGACCTTCCGCTGGCCTGCCTGCCGTACCGGCCGCTGGGCGACGGCGACCCGACGGACGTTCCTCTCTTCTACAACGTGCCCGGCTACATCAGCGCGTCCGCCCACCGGCGCGGAGCGCTCGGCGACCACTACCCGTACGAGGCGGCCGGGCGTTACTCGATGAACAACGGCTGGGCCGCAGGCGCCACCGTCACGGACGCCCTGGTCCACGCCCTGAACGAGATCAACGAGCGGGACGCCATGTCACTGCTGCTGGCGCGGCAGTTCCTCACTCCCCGCCCCGCGCCCCTGCGGGTGGTGGACCCGAATACCCTCCCCGCCGACCTCGCCGCCCTCCACCAGGATGCCGAGGACCGCGTCGCCGGTCCGGTCAGCCTGCTGGAAATGACCACCGACCTCAGCATCCCTGCCTACTGGGCCTACACCCCCGCTCCACCCGCTGCCGCGGCACGGCTGCGCGGCGCGGGCTCCTCCCTGTCGGCCCATTACGCCGCCGAACGGGCCCTGAGCGAACTCGTCCAGATCCACTCCGTGCTCACCGCCCGCCCCGGAACGGTGCGCCGGCCGAAGGCGTGCACCGAGAAGTACCCGGCGCTGCACCGCTGCCACCTCGCCGACTTCTCCACCCGCCTCTCCTCGGCCCGCACCGTCCCCTTCACGGACACCCCCAGCCCCGCCACTCCGGCCGAGCACCTGACGCGCCTCCTGGAGCGCTTCCGCGCCTGCGGAATGGCCGCCTGGGCCCGCGAGCACCACGTCACCGGTCATCTGGCCGTGGTCAACGTCCTCGTCCCCGGCGCCGAGCGCTTCGTCCTGGTCACCGACGGCACCCCGGTCCTGCCGGGCCGACGCGCGCTGAACGCACGCGGGACCGGCCGGCCATGCGCTGACCGACGGACGACCTGACCCATCGGCTGCGGCAACAACGGAACGGCACCGGGTGCCCTCCATGACCTAGCCTGTATACAGGCGGGTGCGCGGATCGGTAGACAGGAGTGTGGTAGTGGCCCGGGCGACTGGCAAGAGCGAGGCGGTCTACGAGCGGCTGAAGGGTGACATCGAGTCACTGCGGTTGCGGCCGGGGGCCAAGCTGAGTGAGGTCCAGCTGGGCGAGGAGCTGGGGGCTTCACGGACGCCGGTCCGGGAGGCGATCCGGCGGCTGGCCCGGGAAGGGCTGGTCGACTTCGTGCCGGGGGAGGTGGCCCGGGTGGCCGCCATCTCCCTGGGCGGCGTGCGTGCCCTGTTCGAGTTCCGGATGCTGCTGGAGCCCCGGGCGGCCGCCTCGGTCGCCACGGCGGGCTCGGCCGACGAGCGGGTGCTGGCGCCGTTCCGTGAACTGCTGGAGCGGCTGGAGGTGTTCGACGAGTCCTTCCGCGCGCTGGATTCCGCCGCGCAGGCGGGCTCGTACCAGGAGTTCTACGACATCACCGAGGCCTTCGACCAGGCGGTCATCGCGGCCTGCCGCAATCCCTACCTCGCCCGCACGATCCGCGACCTGCGCAGTCAGACCGTACGCCTGCGACACCTCTCGCACAGCGGCCCGCGTCGCATGCTGACCTCGCTGGAGGAGCACCGCGCCATGCTGAAGGCGGTCACGCACGGGGACGCCCAGGCGGCGGAGGCGGCCTGCCGGCACCACCTCGCGCAGACCCTGCAGGCACTCATCGACAGTCTGACCAGCCAGGATCTGACACTCGGTACGGATGTGTCGCTGGACGTCGCAGGCTGAGACACCTCTTCACGTCCGACGACGGCGCCTGAGCCTCGCGCCTTCCGGCCTGTGGTTTCTCCGCGAGGCGTGCTGTATACAGGAGTGGATACATTACGTCTCGATACGGGAGGCCGCCTCATGCCGCATACCGTCGGCGCCGCCGACCTGCTGGGTTTCGCCGCCGCCACCGCCGAGGCACACGGCGTTCCGCCCGCGGACGCCCGTCTGCTCGCGGACACGCTGGTGACCGCGGAGCTGTGGGGACACGCGTCCCACGGCATGCTGCGCCTGCCCTGGTACCTCGACCGCCTCGCGAGCGGGGCCACCACGGCCGTCGCGGACCCGGAAGTCGTCAGCGACAACGGCGCCGTCCTCGTGGTCGACGGCCGTGACGGTCTCGGTCAGGTGCTCGCCGACCGCGCGGTGGCCCTGGGCGTGGAGCGTGCCCGTCGGCACGGCATCAGCGCGGTCGCCGTCCGCAACTCCGGTCACTTCGGGACCGCGGCGTACTTCACGCGCAGGGCCGCCGAGCAGGGCTGCGTGGCACTGCTGGCCACCAACGCCAGCCCGGCGATGCCCCCTTGGGGCGGCACGGAGAAGCGAGTCGGCACCAATCCGTGGTCGATCGCCGCCCCTGGCGGCCGTTACGGCACGGTCGTGATGGACATCGCGAACACAGCCGTGGCGCGCGGCAAGATCTACCACGCCAAGGAGCGCGGTGAGCCGATTCCCGAGGGCTGGGCGGCCGACGCCGCGGGCGTGCCGACGACCGATCCGCGGCGTGCGATCGAGGGCCTGATCCTGCCGATGGCCGGCCACAAGGGTTACGCCATCTCGTTCATGTTCGACGTGCTGGCGGGCGTGCTGACCGGCAGCTCCTTCGGCTCGGCGGTCGTCGGCCCCTACCGGTCCACCGGCCGCAGCGGCGTCGGCCATCTGCTGATGTGCGTCGACATCGGGTCGATGGCCGACCCGGCCGAGTTCGAACAGCGGATGGAAGCCCTGATCGAGGAGACCAAGTCCACCCCGACCGCGCCCGGCACCGACGAGATCTTCGTCCCCGGTGAGCCGGAGATCCGCACCGCCGAGCGGCTGCGCACCGAGGGCATCACGCTCGTCGACGACACCTGGGCCGCCCTCGCACGGATCGCCGACGCCACCGCCGTACCCCTGCCCCTTTCCGTCACTCCCCAGGAGTTGCCCGCATGATCGCCCTGACCGTGTCCCTCCAAGTCGTGCCCGGCTGCCGTGAAGACTTCCTCAAGGCCATCGAGGAGAACGCCGAGCGTTCCTTCACCGACGAGCCCGGCTGCCGCTACTTCGACGTCGTCTGCGACCTGGCCGACGACCACCACTTCGTCTTCCACGAGATCTACGACGACGAGGCCGCCGTAGAGGCCCACCGCGCCGCACCCCACTTCAAGGTCTGGCGCGAGGCCGCGGAGAAGTACGTCGTCCCCGGCAGCCAGGTCAACACGCTCTCCCGGCGCCTGTTCCACCACTCCTGAACTCCTGAAGGGGCAGCTTCCATGTGCACCGACCACCCCACCGAGCCGAATCTGCTCATCCACCCCGACGAGGTCGAACGCTTCGACCGCGGCGGCGGTGTGGCCACCCTCCCCTACGTCGGCAAGTGGAACTCGGAGAAGGCCGTCATCACAACTGGCCAGACCGTCTTCCAGCCCGGCACCGGCCTGCCCCTGCACAGCCACAACGTCGAGGAGTCCGTGCTGATCCTCGAAGGCGAGGCGACCGCGGAGATCGACGGCGAGTTCTTCGACCTGGAGCCCGGCCAGGCCACCTGGGTGCCGGCCGGGACACCGCACCGCTTCTTCAACCGCGGCGAGGGTGTCATGCGGATCTACTGGGTCTACGGCGGCCGGGACGTCACCCGCACCATCACCGCCACCGGCGAGACCTTCGAGCACCTCTCGGAGCACGACAGGGGAGGGGCACCCACCGCATGAGCGGCATCCTGCAGACCGTCGACCCGGCAACCGGTGAGCCGACCGCCACGTACGAAGGCTGGGACGCGGACCGTATCGAGACCGCTGTGGCACGGGCCCACGCCGCGAGCCGTGCCTGGGCCCTGGTGCCGGTCACCGAGCGGGCCGCGCGCGCCGACCGCCTTGCTCAGACCCTGCGCGAGCACAAGGACCATCTCGCTTCCCTGGCCGTCGCCGAGATGGGAAAGCCGGTCGGCGAGGCCGAGGGCGAGGTCGAGAAGTCGGCCGTCACGGCCGAGTACTACGCCCGGCAGGGCCCCGGCATCCTCGCCGACGAGCGCGTCGAGATCGACGGGGCACAAGCCTGGGTGGCCTACGAGCCCGCCGGACTCGTCCTGGCCGTGATGCCGTGGAACTTCCCCGTCTGGCAGGTCATGCGCTTCGCCATCCCCTCCCTGGTGGCCGGCAACGGCGTCCTGCTCAAACATGCCTCCAACGTCACCGGCAGCGCGCTCGCACTCCAGGACCTCTTCGTGGCAGCCGGTTTCCCCGAGCACCTGGTGACCACACTGGTGATCGCCGACACCGACGTGCCCGACGTGACCGCGCGGCTCATCGATGACGACCGCGTCGCGGCCGTCACCCTCACCGGAAGCAACCGGGCCGGCGCGGCCGTCGGTTCGGCGGCCGGGCGCGCGGCGAAGAAGTCCGTGCTGGAACTGGGCGGGTCGGACGCCTTCGTGGTCCTGGACGACGCCGACGTCGAAGTGGCCGCGGCGGCCGCGGTGAAGGCGCGCTTCACCAACTCCGGGCAGAGCTGCGTATGCGCGAAGCGGTTCATCGTCGCCGCCTCCGTGGCGGATGCGTTCACCGCCGCGTTCGTGGCCGGTGTCGAAGCCCTGCGCGTCGGCGACCCCCGCGAGCGTCAGACGCAGGTCGGCCCGCTCGCCCGCGATGACCTGCGGGCCGCGATCCACAGGCAGGTGCAGGAATCCGTCGCCGCCGGAGCCCGCCTCCTGACCGGCGGCAGGCCCCTGCCCGGCGACGGCTTCTTCTACCAGCCAACCGTCCTGGGTGACACCGGCCCGGGAATGCCCGCCTTCGACGAGGAGACCTTCGGCCCGCTCGCCGCCATCGCCGTCGCCCGGGACGACGAGGACGCCGTACGGCTCGCGAACGCCACGCCGTACGGGCTCGGCCTGAGCATCTGGACGGCCGACCCGAGCCGTGGCGTCGCCCTCGCCCGCCGTATCACCAGCGGAGCGGCCTTCGTCAACGCGATCGTCGCCTCCGACCCCCGTCTGCCCTTCGGCGGCACCAAGCGCAGCGGCCACGGCCGCGAACTGGCCGCCGCCGGCATCCGCGAGTTCACCAACACCCGCACCTACTGGGTCACCGCCTGACCGGGTCACGCCCTGCCGGAACACCTCACGGGACCTGTCTGCCACCCACCGGCAGACAGGTCCTCGTGCTGCCCGTACACAGCCCCTGACACCCGCGCTGTCCGTGGCCTCGGCGGCAGGCGTGGGGCGTTGCGGGCTTCGAACAGCGCGGCGCCCGGGTCCGTCGGTCTGACGGGCCCGGGCGCCTGCTCGCGGTGTCGGTGGCGAGGTGGGCGTGCCCCGGCGGCGGGATGCGGTGCTCCGCTACCCGGTCTTCGGGTGTGTCACCTCGCCGCGGACGCCGATCACCTCATCGCACCTTCTTCGCGTACGGCGCGACCGTGATCCGGTCGATCAGTGGCGCGTAGCGGGAGCGGAGCAGCACCCCGGGGAAGGTTTCCGAGGCGTAGGTCGTGCCGTCGAAGTTCGGCAGTTCCTCGGAGCGGAAGGTGAGCGTGTTCTGTCCCTTCTTGAGCTGGACCGGGACGGTCAGTTCCCAGAAGTTGTTCTGGTGGAAGGTGTGCGGGAAGCCGACGCGTCGCGGCTCGCCGCCGTTGACGGAGAGGTCGGCGTGGCGGGCGAGCGGGTCAGGGTTGTAGTGGGTGGCCGGGGACTGTTCGGGGTTGGAGTAGCGGATCCGCAGCGCGTACAGGCCCGCCTTGTCCGCGGCGACGGTGAACGTGGCCGTGTTGCCGTTGCCCGGGTCACCGCCGATGCCGGTGATCGCGGTGCCGTCCGTGGCCAGCGAGAGCGGGCTGAGCGTGGCCGAACCGGCAAGGGTGGCGTCCTGCGCCTCGTACGTACGCGCCGTGAGGGTGCCCTCGGTCGGGGTGACCGTCAGGCGGTCGACGAGGGTGGTCGACGAACCCCCGGTCACCGTCACCTTGTTCACGCCGCCGGACAGGGAGACCGCGACGCTGTTCCCGCCCTTGTCCAGGCGCAGGACGCTCTGGCCGTTGACGGAGACGCGGGCGTCCGTGCCGCCGAGGGTGTCGATCCTGAGGGTGGCTTCGCGGTCGGCGGGGGAGTAGACCCAGAAGGTGGCCGTCTGGCCCTTCTTGAGCCGGGCCGCGCCCGATCCCGTGTCCGGCCGCTTCGGCAGGTCGTAGACGGGCCGTGCCCCGCCGTCCAGCCAGGCCAGTTCACCCTCGTACACCTGGGTGCTCGAGGATGCCTCGGGGAGGGAGAGAGTGAGGCGGTCGACGATGGCGTCGCCCTTGGTGACGCCCTTGCCGTCGGCGCTCTTCGCGGCGAGAGTCAGGGTGTGCTTGCCCTTGGTGAGCTTCACCTTGGTGTCGGTGTGGTCCCAGACCACCCACTTGTAGCCGAGGGGCAGGTACAGCTCCTGCTCGCTGTCCGCCTTGCCGTCCACGCGCAGGAAGACGTTGGTGGGGCCCTGCTCCTTCACCTTGTCGAAGGTGTTGAGGGAGTTGGCGAAGACGCTCAGGTCGTAGGTGCCGTCCTCGGGCACGTCCACGGTGAAGTCGAGGGTGACGTCCGAGCCGGTGCGCAGGCCGCCGACGTTGTAGCCGCCTGAGGTGTAGAACTTCGACACGTCGCGGGGCGAGCCCTCGGGGCCGTTCTTCGACCAGCCGGATCCGGTGTGGGCGGCGTCCTCCGCCTCGTACGAGCCCTGCCAGCGCGTGGACGGGGACTGCGTGCCCTTCGCCTCACCGGCCGGGCTGAGGACGATCTCGTACGCCGAGGACTCCTTCAGCTTCGGCAGCGCGCCGTCGCCGAAGTCGACGACCACCTCGCCGTCGTCACCGACCTCAAGGTTCGTCTCCGTGAGCAGCTTCGGGCCGGAGGAATCGCCCACCTGCCCGGTCCACTCGATCTCCCGCACCCAGGCGTGCACGCTCTTTCCGAAGAGCTTCTTCGGAACGCCCGCGAAGGTGATGTGGCCCTTGCCCGCGGAGCCGCCGAAGATCAGCCGTGCCTGCTTCTTCTTCTCGTCGAGGGTGGCGACGCCCTGCATGGTGTAGTTCTCGCCGGGGAACGGCGGGTTCACCGTCACCGTGTGCCCGCTCATCGAGGCGTACGAGTGCAGCAGCCACCATTGGCCGTTGCCGCGGTTCGACTGCACGGCTGAGTCGGAGAGGTTGCCGTCGATGTTCCAGTACGCGATGTCGGCGTCCACCTTGGACTCCTCGATCGCGGACACCCACTGGATCATCTGGCCGGGGACCGAGGTGTGGTAGTTGAAGGCGTACTCGTTGATGTTGACGGGGAGTTGGGTGCCCTCACGGTCGGTGCCCTGGAACAGTTCCTTCTCCCATGCCCGGTACTTGGCGACGCTCGCGCGTACCGCTTCGGGGTGGCTCAGTTCGTGCCAGGTGATCACCTCGGGGACGGTGCCGGCGGCCAGGGTGTGTGCGAGGAAGCCCTTCACCTGGTCGTAGAGGACGCTGGTGTTGGGGCCGGCGATGCGCGCGTCGGGCATCTTGCCCTTGATGAGCTTGTGGGCGCTGTCCCAGGCGGCGAAGAAGTCGTCGGGGTCGTTGAGCCAGCTGACCTTGTTGTAGCTCCACTGGCCGGTGCCGAACATGTTGCCCTCGGGCTCGTTGAACGGCACGAAGACGATGTTGTCCTGGTACTGCTTCGGCAGTCGCAGGACCTGGTCCACCTGCTTGGCGATCTTCTCCTCGTAGAGCTTGAGCTTCTCCGCGGGGGAGTCGCCCGGCCACTCGTACGGGAACCCGCGGTGGATGTCGGTCATGTAGATGTAGACGTCACCGTCGGTGGAGTCGGCCAGCGGCTTCACCACCTCCAGCGCGTCGGCACCGGGGTGTTGCGGGCCGTCCTGCGCCTTGGTGGAGACCGTGCGCAGGCCCATGCCCTCGATGAGGTTGTTGCTGGGGACGTCCGGTCCGTACACGCCGTAGAGCGTGCCGGAGGCACCGCCGTGGAACGCGCCGGTGTCCGAGCCGAGGTCGACGGTGAGCTGCCCCTCGCGGACCACGGTGACCGTCGCCTTGACGTCACGTCCGGCTGCCGTGCCTGACACCGTGAAGGAACCAGGCCGGGCGTACTGGTCGGACGGTACGGCGTCCCAGGTGACCGGCAGATCGCGGTCGTAGCCGTCGGAGAAGGAGGCGCGGACGGCGGTGGGGAGGGACGGAGCGGTTCCGGTGGTCGTACGGACCTCGAAGGATGTCTTCGAGAGATCCTGGACCGTCGGCATGGCCCCGACCGTACCGGCCACCTGCTCGGCGCTCAGCGCCGAGTGCCACACCGTGAAGTCGTCGATCGCGCCCTTGAGCAGCGGGTCCGGCCAGAAGGACTTGCCTATGTAGCCGGCGGCCGTGGCCGAGCCGTCCAGCAGTTCCCTGGCCTTGATGGGCGTCGCGGCGGAGGCGACCGCCACGCCGTCGAGGTAGGTGGTGAGCCGGCCGGCGGTGGTGTCGAGGGTGACGGTGACCGTCCGCCACTCGTTCGCGGGGAGCGCCGCGTAGCCGCGGACCTGGTCCTCCGCGCCGCCTCCGCCGGTGGTCACGGAGGTCTGGAACAGCCCGTTGCCGTTGTACGGGGTGCTGAAGAGGTACTTGGTGGTGTTGGTGCCGAGGTCGAAGATCCGTTGCCAGGACGACGTGTCGCCGCTCCACTTCACGCGGGCGGACACCGTCAGGTCGGTCGCGTCTCCGACCACTTCGCGGGGCAGGCGGACGTACGCGCCGTCGGAGGTGGGTGCCCCGCCGGGCAGGGCGAGCGCCTTGCCGCCGTCCGGGCCCTCGACGGACCGGGCGGTGGAGCCGTTCACCAGGCTCGCCGTCAGACCGTTGCCGGACGTGTCGATGATCTTCCCGGACGCGAGGTCGTCCTCGTCGAAGGTGTAGCGGGCCGTGGGCCGGGGCGTGTCGGCCGCCTGTGCGGGGGCGGCCGGCGCGACCAGTACGCCGGCGCCGAGCGCCAGGGCCACGGCGGCCGATGCCCGGCGCCGGGCGGATCTGTCAGCGGATGGCATGGATCGCGTCCTCAATCCTTGAGTAACGGGTCCCGGTCGGCCGCCTCGGCCGGATGCTCGTGCGCATGGCCGCACCGGCGAGGAGGCTCCGGGATGACGTGGTGTCGAACCGGATCGATCACTTGGGCCCCAGAGGTAAGGGGCTTGTCCAGGTGGCAGTGTCGGCGCTCCGCACGGCAAGGGCTGGGGAGGAGCGGGCCCCGGTCGCCGGAAGGATCGCTTCATCGAACCGGTTCGCAGGAAGCTAGCACCGGGGAAATCTCCCGGCAATGCCTCTGACGCAAGCGCAGTCCCGGATCGTCCGGGATTCCCGTGCTGCACAAGAAGTGTCGTTTCAGGTGTTGACAGGCGTCCGGCTTGTTCCTACCTTCACTTCACCGAACCGGTTCGACGACCGGTGGTTGTTCTCTCCTCATCCCAGCACCCCCGCGAGTCGGACGCTCTGCCCCCTTGGGAGCATCGAACCGGTTCGAGGAAGGAGTTCTCCTTGAACATCGGTGAGATCGCCCGGCGAGCCGGTGTCTCGCGGAGCACTGTGTCGTACGCGTTGAGCGGCAAGCGCCCGGTGTCGGACGAGACCCGCGCGAAGATCCAGCGGGTCATCGACGAACTGGGCTACCGGCCCAACGCGAGCGCACGCGCCCTCGCCAACGGCCGCACCAGCACGATCGGCCTGGTCTTCCCGCCGGCCGGCAACCACTACACCGGCATGCAGCTCGACTTCATCGGCAGTGTGGTGGAGGCCGCCGCGGCCTACGACTACGACGTGCTGCTCTCGCCGAGCGGCGTGGACAGCGACCGCTCGTTCCAGCGGCTGCTGGGGGAGCGGCGGGTGGACGGCGCGATCCTGATGGAAATCAGGCTGGAGGACGACCGGGTCGATCACCTGGCCGCGCTGGACTTCCCCTCCGTCGCCATCGGCCGCACCGCACACCCGGAGAACGGCTGGTGGGTGGGCCTGGACCACACCGCGCTGGTGGAGGCGTGCGTGCACCACCTGGCGGACCTCGGCCACCGCAGGGTCGCCTTCGTCAACCGGCCCGAGCAGCTCCTGCGGGCGGGGTACGAGTCGGCGCACCGGGGACTGGACGGCTTCACCAAGGCCGCGGCCGAGCGCGGGCTGACGGTGCGGACGTACTGCTGCGGGGACGACGCCGCATCGGGCCAGGCCTGCCTGGAGCGGATCCTGCACGACGACCCGGCCACCACGGCCCTGGTCACGCTGAACGAGGCTGCCCTGGGCGGCCTGTACCGGGGGCTCGCGCAGGCGGGCCGCCATGTGCCGCGCGACTTCTCCGTCACCGGGGTCGTGGCCGGCCGCTGGGCGGAGACGGTGACCCCGCAGCTCACCGCGGCGGACGTACCGGCCGAGGAAATGGGACGCCGCGCCGTCGACCTCCTCGTCGAGCGGCTCGACCACCCCGACGCGTCGCCCCGGCACCACCTGCTCGCACCGCCGATCTCCTTGCGGGCCAGCACCGGACCCGTGCTCGGCACCTTCTGAAGCCGAAGGCCCCGGCCTCCGTCCCACTTCCGACCACGACAACACGGGCATAGTCCCGACCCCGACCCCACGGGCGTCCGACGACCCAGGGCACCGAGCACCCGAATCCCTCACCGACGCCGTTCGGCGTGCCCGGCTCTCCCCCCGTCATCCCTCCGACGGCACACCGCTGCCAAAAACGAAGGACCCACCATGTACAGCACCTCCAGACAACGCCGTCTGACCGCCGTGGCGCTGACCGCCCTGGCCGTGGCGGTCAGCGCCACCGCCTGCTCCTCGGGCTCGGGCAGCTCCGCGGCCGAGGACTCCGACGGCGGCACGTACACCATCTGGGACCCCTACCCGCAGTTCGCCAAGGGCTCGGCGTGGGTGAAGCTGCTGGACGACTGCGGCACCGAGGCCGGCGTCAAGATCAAGCGGACCGGCTTCGACACCAGCGACCTGGCCAACAAAACACTGCTGGCGGCGCAGCAGGACAACTCCCCGGACGTCCTCATCGTCGACAACCCGGTGGTGTCGACCCTGGCCGACGCGGGTGTGCTCACCACCACCGACGACAACAAGCTCGACACCTCGAAGGTGGACCCCAACCTGCTCGCGGCCGGCCAGTCCGGCGGCAAGACCTACGGCACGCCGATCGGCGCCAACACCCTCGCCCTCTACTACAACAAGGACGTGCTGAAGGAGGCCGGGGTGGACATCGCCTCGGTCAAGGACTGGAAGTCGCTGACGGCGGCCCTGGCGAAGGTCAAGAAGGCGGGCAAGAAGGGCATCACCTTCTCCGCCATCGGCACGGAGGAGGGCAGCTTCCAGTTCCTGCCCTGGTTCTGGGGCTCGGGCGCGCAGCTGACCCAGCTCGACTCCGCGCAGGGCGTCTCCGCGCTGTCCCTGTGGAAGGGCTGGCTCGACAAGGGCTACGCCCCCAACTCGGTCATCAACAACACCCAGACCACCAGCTGGCAGGAGTTCGCGAGCGGCGACTACGCCTTCGCCGAGAACGGCACATGGCAGCTCGCGAACGCCGAGAAGGCCGGCTTCGACTACGGCGTCCTGCCCATCCCCGGCGCCTCGGGTGGGAATGCCGCGGCTCCGACCGGCGGCGAGTTCGTCACCCTCCCCGTCCAGGGCGACACCGGCCGCTACGCCACCTCGCAGAAGCTGGCGACCTGTCTGACCAGCACGCAGAACCTGTACGACACCGACACCACCCTCTCCTACGTGGCCCCCACCAGCGAGGTCCAGGACAAGCAGGTGGCCGCGAACGCCGCGTTGAAGCCCTGGGTCGACGCGGTCAAGGCGGCCAAGGGACGCACCAGCGACGACCTCGGCACCAAGTACCCCAAGATCTCCGAGCAGATGTGGAAGGCCGTCCAGTCCGCCCTCAGCGGATCCGCGTCGCCGAAGGACGCGCTGGCCAAGGCCCAGTCGGCCGCCAAGTAACCAGGGATGCGCGGTCCGCAGATGAACGACACGAAACAGTCCTCGGACCGCCGGTCCGCGCACGGCCGGAGCGGGGCGGCCACCGCCGTCCCGCCCCCGGCCCCGATGCGAGAACGGCGCCGTCCGACCTCCCAGCAGTGGGCCGCCTGGGCCTTCCTGGCCCCGGTGACCCTCTACCTCGTCCTCTTCTACGCCTATCCGCTCTACCGCAACCTCGACCTGAGCCTGCGCAACTACACGGTGCGCTCCTTCGTCCAGGGCGACGCGCCGTTCACCGGCCTGCAGAACTACCTGACCGTCTTCAAGGACCCGACCTTCGCCCCGGCCCTGCTCCACACCGTGGTCTTCACCGCCGTGTGCCTGGTCTTCCAGTACATCATCGGCCTGGCCCTCGCCGTCTTCTTCAACCAGCACTTCCGGCTCTCGGCCACCCTGCGCGCCCTGTTCCTGGTGCCCTGGCTGCTGCCGCTGATCGTGTCGGCCTCCACCTGGTCGTGGATGCTCAACAGCGACTCCGGCATCGTCAACGCCGCCCTGCACGCCGTCGGTATCGGCCCGGTGAACTGGCTGACCTCGCCGTCCTGGTCGCTGACCTCCGTGATCATCGCCAACATCTGGATCGGCGTCCCCTTCAACCTGGTCGTGCTCTACAGCGGCCTGCAGTCCATCCCCGCGAACCTGTACGAGGCCGCGGCCCTCGACGGGGCCAACGCCTGGCAGCGCTTCAGGCGCATCACCTTCCCACTGCTGCGCCCGGTCTCCGCGATCACCCTGCTGCTGGGCCTGGTCTACACGCTCAAGGTCTTCGACATCATCTGGATCATGACCAAGGGCGGCCCGGCGGACTCGTCCACCACCTTCGCCACCTGGTCCTACCAGCTCGGCTTCGGCAACCTCCTGCCGGCCTTCGGCCCCGGCGCGGCCGTCGGCAACCTGCTCGTGGTCGCCGCCCTGGTGTTCGGCCTGGTCTACCTCCGGGTGCAGAGAAAGCAGGCGCTGTCATGAGCCGAAGCCGCAGCCGCACGTGGGGAAAGACCACGGTCGGCGTCCTGCTGACCGCCGTCATGCTCTTCCCGGTCTACTGGATGCTGAACGTCTCTTTCACCCGCGACCAGGACATGCGCAAGAGCCCGCCGGGCCTGTTCCCGACCCACGGCACCCTGGCCGGCTACCGCACTGTCCTCGACGAGCAACTGCCCTACCTCGGCACCAGCCTCGTGGTCGCCCTCGGCACCGTCGTCCTCACCGTGGCCCTGGCCGCGCCCGCCGGCTACGCCCTGGCCAAGCTGCGCCCACGCGGCGGCGGCCTGTTGAGCTTCGTCCTGCTGGCCGCCCAGATGATCCCCGGCATCATCATGGCGATGGGCTTCTACGCCATCTACCTCCAGCTCGGCCTGCTCCAGTCCGTCCCCGGCCTCATCGTCGCGGACTCCACCCTGGCCGTCCCGTTCGCGGTGCTGATCTTCACCGCGTTCATGTCGGGCATCCCCGGCGAGCTGCTCCAGGCCGCGCAGATGGACGGAGCGAGGACCCTGCGCACCTTCTGGTCGATCGTCCTGCCGATGAGCCGCAACGCCGTCGTCACGGTGTCCCTGTTCGCCTTCCTGTGGTCCTGGTCCGACTTCGTCTTCGCCAACACCCTGGTCAACGGCGGCACCCACGAGCCGATCACCCTCGGCATCTACCACTACATCGGCAACAACAACCAGGAGTGGAACGCCATCATGGCCACCGCGGTCGTGGCGTCACTGCCCGCCGCGGTCATCCTCGTCCTCGCCCAGCGCTACGTCGCAGCCGGTGTGACCACCGGCGCCGTCAAGGACTGAGTCCCCCCCAACCCACCACGCCGGTCGGCGCGTTGCCACGCCGGCCGGCGCCCCCTGCTCCAGAAACGAGTCACGCCACATGACCGCCGCCTCGCCTGCCGGCCCGGCCTTCTCCGTCCACGACATCCCGTTCAGCGCGTACGGCTCCTGGTTCGACATCTCGCCCGTGGTGGCGGAGAAGACATACGCCGACGATCTCCACGTCGTGTCGCACCAGAACGGCATGCACGGCGTCCTGCGCCTGGTTCCCCTGGTCCCGGCGAGAGGCGAGCGGGCCGAGACCCGCGTCGAGGCGACACCGGGCCTGCTCGGCTGGGCGGGCGGAGAGGGACGCGTCGAGCTCGCCTACGAGTCGCCGGACACCGTACGCCTGCGGGGCAGCGGCCTGGACTTCGGCGTCTTCGCTGCCGCGCGGACCCTCACCCCGTTCAGCGGCACGTACTTCTTCCACGACCCGGCGGCGAACGCGCACGTGTTCACCTCGTACGAGACCGGCCGCCGGTACCGCGTCACCGTGCTGTCCGGCACCCTCGCCGGCACAGCCGGAGACCAGGCCCTGGGCGGCAGCGACCGTGGTGTCACCGTGACCGCGCGGGGCGACGGCGTCTGGGAACTCGCGATCGAGGAACTCGGCACCGCCCGCCCGCCCTACGCGCCCTCGGCGGCCTTCGACGACATCGTGGCGGCGGCCCAGCAAGCCTTCGCGGACTTCGTGGACGCCGTGGCGCCCTGGCGTACGCCCGCCACCCCGGCCGTCGAACTCGCCGCCTACGTCGTCTGGTCGGCGACCGTGGCGGCGAAGGGCCTGGTCACCCGGCCCGGCGTGCTGATGTCCAAGCACTGGATGGACAAGGTCTGGAGCTGGGACCACTGCTTCAACGCCCTTGCCCTGGCGCCCGGAGCGCCCGCGCTGGCCTGGGACCAGTTCCAGCTGCCGTTCGACCACCAGGACGACAGCGGCGCCCTGCCGGACTCGGTCACCCACTCCGAGGTCCTTCACAACTTCGTCAAACCGCCCATCCACGGCTGGGCCTTCGGCCGCCTGCGCCGCAGTCTGCCGGCACCCCTCGGCCGGGCCGAACTCACCGAGGTGTACGAGCGGCTGGAGCGCTGGACCGGCTTCTGGCTCACCGCCCGCCGCGCTCCCGGCGCCGAACTGCCCTACTACCAGCACGGCAACGACAGCGGCTGGGACAACGCCACCACCTTCGACCCCGGGCGGGTGGTCGTCACCGCCGACCTGGCCGCCTTCCTCGTCCTCCAGCTCCATGAACTCGCCGATCTGGCATCGGAGTTGGGCAGGCCGGGTGAGGCCGGCCGGTGGGCGGGAGTCGCCGAGGAGATCCAGACGGCGCTGCTCGACCAGCTCTGGACCGGGGACAGGTTCGTCGCCCGCTCGGCCGGCACCGGGGAGACCTGGAGCAGCGCCAGTCTCCTCGACCTGATGCCCATCGCGCTGGGCGAGCACCTGCCCGCCGAGATCGGCAGCACGCTTGCCGACCACATCAAGGCCCACCTGACGCCGCACGGCCTGGCCACCGAACTGCCCACCTCACCCCACTACCTCGCCGACGGCTACTGGCGCGGCCCCATCTGGGCCCCCGCCACGGTCCTCATCGAGGACGGCCTGCGCCGCGCCGGCCACCAGCGGCTCGCCGACGACATCAGCGCCCGCTTCCGCGCCCTGTGCGAGACCCACGGGTTCGCCGAGAACTTCGACGCCCTCACCGGCACCGGCCTGCGCGACCGCGCCTACACCTGGACCGCGAGCAGCTACCTCCTCCTCGCCCGTGACCACCACCTGCGCGTGGACGCCGGGATCGACGACCCCGTCGCCTGACCCCACGAGCGAGAACCCACCCACACGTCCGGCACGGGGGCCGGCGCAGCACCGACAAGCCTCATCCCTGAAGGAACGTGAGCACATGCGAAGACTCGGGCAAAGGCGCTCGACCACAAGGCGCCTTCTCCACGGCATCACCAGGACGCTGCTCCCGCTGACCGTCATAGCCGGCCTCACCACCGTCATGGCAACGCCGGCCTCCGCCGCCACCCCCACCCTCACCGTCGACCTGGGCACCACCACCGGAGCCTTCCACGGCGGAGCGTCCGGGGTGCTGTACGGCCTGTACGGCCCGGATGTGCCGACCAACAACCTCATCGAGGGGATGGGGGTGCAGACCACCAACACCAAGGCCCAGGACGGACAGCAGCACCCGGGCTCGGACGCGCTGGAGGTCGCCGAGCCGTTCGTGGACAGCGGTGGCAAGGACGTCTACATCTACATGACGGACGTGTACCGCACGTTCGGCTACGAACGGGACAGCTACGCCGCTTACCAGGCAGCCATGAAGACGCAGGTCGAGCAGGTGATGGCCAGCCCCTACAAGGACCGGGTGGTCTTCGTCCCCTACAACGAGCCCGACGGTATGTGGTTCCCGGGCGCGCGCACCCAGTCGTCGCCGCTGGCCGCCTTCAACGCCGAGTGGAAGAAGACCTACGACTTCCTCAAGGGCCTCTGGCCCCAGGCGCGGCTGGCCGGCCCCAACTTCTCCAGCTACACGGAGTTCGCCTACAAGGGCTTCCTCACGTACTGCAAGGCCAACAACTGCCTGCCGGACGTCATGACCTGGCACACCCTGGGCAGCCCGGCTGACGTGCGCAGCACCGTCGACAACTTCCGGGCGGCCGAGACCTCGGTGGGACTCACCTCGCACCTGCCGATCAACCTCAACGAGTACGCCTTCCGCTACCACCTGACCGACCCCGGCCAGATGGTGCAGTGGATCGCGGCCCTGGAGGACAAGAAGGTCGACGGCAACCTGCCGTACTGGAACATCAACGGCAACCTCGGTGACTCCGCCGCGGCACAGAACACCCCCAATGCCCAGTGGTGGCTCTACAACTGGTACAGCTCCATGACCGGCAACACCGTCAAGGTCGACGGCGCCGCGTCCAACGCCGCGTACACCCTCCAGGGCCTGGCGAGTCTGGACACGGCCAAGAAGCAGGCCCGCGTCATCCTCGCCGGGGGCGGCACCAGCGGTGCCTCCGACACGGTCATCAAGAACATCGACCCCGCGGTCTTCGGCAGCACCGTGCACGTCAGCGTCTTCCAGAACCGCTACAGCGGCTACATCGGCGCGGCGGCCACCCCGACCCGGCTCTCCGACGCCGACGTCGCCGTGGGCTCCGACGGCTCCATCACCGTCCCCATCACCCTCGACGCGATGTCCGCGTACCAGGTGATCCTCTCCCCGGGCGGCACCGGCAGCACCACCGCCTCCGACAACACATGGCGGGCCACCTACGAGGCCGAGAACGCCACGCTCAGCGGCAGCGGCTACAACATCAACACCGAAGGCACCCCCAGCAGGCTCGACAAGTTCGCCACCTCGGGCACAAAGGACGTCGGGGGCCTGCGCACCGGCTCGACCACGGTGATCTCCTTCCCCGTCACCGTCCCCACCACCGGCGACTACAACGTTTCGGTGTTCGGCAACAGCTACGCCAAGGACGCCGACGTCAAGGGCCCGACGAACGTGTACATGCGGGTCGACGGCGGCGCCTCGACCAGGATCGACATCCCGGTGGGCTTCCAGTGGGTGGTGTGGGGGCACAGTGACACCACCGTGCGCCTCACCGCGGGCAGCCACACCATCACCCTGGCCACCACCGGCGACAACGGCGCGAAGACCGTCGGCGACGCCATCATCGACAAGATCGACCTCCAGTACCAGGACGCCGACGTCCAGGGCACCACGCGCTACGAGGCCGAGCAGGCCACCCTCTCCGACAACGGCAGTACCGCCTACACCTCCCAGGGCCAGTCCGGTGCGGGTGCGGTGAACCTCACCTCCGGCAAGTCCGCGACGTTCTGGGTCTACTCCGCGCGGGACGGATACGCGGACCTGACGGCCCGCTTCCGCAACACCGGCCAGGCCGGCCTCACCGTCAACGGCAAGGCCGCCGTCGACCAGACCCTCTCCGGCGCGACGACCGGCGCCTGGTCCACCTCCACCAACCGGGTGTACCTGAAGGGCGGCATCAACAAGGTCAAGGTGACCGGCACCAGCGGCACCCTCGCCCTGGACGACCTGGACGTCACCCCGTTCAGCGCCACCTCCGCCGTCACCACCGGCAACGTCGTCACCTACCAGGCCGAGGACGGCACGCTGACCGGCACCGCGGCCGTGGACACCAGCTACAGCCAGGCCAACGGCGGCGTCGTCACCGGCATCGGCAACGGAACCGCCAACTCGCTCACCCTCAACGTCGACGCGCCCTCGGCCGGCACCTACGCCATGACCATGCGCTACGCCAACAACGAGGAACTGCCCTCCAACCACTACAACCCCGATCTGTACGCCGAGCACGCCGACGTCAGCGTCAACGGCGGCGCCGCCACTCGCGTCAACTTCGCCAGCACCCTGCACTGGAACCAGTTCCAGGACTACACCGTCCCCGTGACCCTCACCAAGGGCGCCAACACCGTCAAGTTCACCGCCTCACAGCTGTACAACTGGGACGGCACCACCATCGGCGTGGTCTACTCCGGCGGCGGCAGCGACATCGGAGAGCCCATGCGGTCCAGCTCCGCGCCCCACCTCGACCAGGTGTCCTTCGCACCCGCGAGCCTGCACATCGGCGCCTCGTCCGGCTTCTCCTCCACGGCCGTCGCCCAGCACAGCGGGCTCTGCCTCGAAGACCCCGCCAAGTCCACCGCCAACGGCACCCAGTACCAGCAGAACACCTGCGGCAGCGGCCAGGAGCAGATCTTCGACTTCCACCGTGTCACCGGCACGACCGACACGTACACACTCGTCAACCATCACAGCGGCAAGTGCCTGGACGTCAACAACGCCTCCACGGCCGATGGCGCCGCCGTCCAGCAGTGGACCTGCAACGACGGCAACAACCAGCGGTTCAGGCTGAGGGCGGTGACGGCGCTCGGCAACAGCCACGACTACCAGCTCGTCGCCGTGCACAGCGGCAAGTGCGTCGACGTCAGCACCATCTCCACCGCACCCGGCGCCCTCATCCACCAGTGGACCTGCGACGCGGCAAGCGCCCTGACCACCAAGAGGAACCAGATCTGGAGGCTCACCGGCAAGGACTGACCTGACGGCGGCTCCAGCCCCTCCTCCGGCCTCCTCCGGCGACGCCGGAGGAGGCCGGAGGAGGCCGGAGACTCACAACCCGTACCGCGGCTCAGGAGAGTTGAAGTCGAACTCGTTCGCGCCAGGCCGCGACCGGTTCGCGGAGCCCCCGGAGATGATCTCGCTCCGGCCCTCTCGCGGCCGGTGAAGCCCGCCAGGGGCCCGAGTTGAGCCCCGGGCGACTGCCCGCGCCTACCTGCTCGGGCTGCTGTCCAAGGCCGAGCGGAAGAACTGCCGGCGGCTGGCCGAACAGGCCGGTCACGCACGGCCCGGGCCGATGCAGCGCCTGCTGCGCTACGCCCGCCGGGACGCCGACGCCGTCCGCGACGACATCCGTTCTCCCTCGGTGAACTCGGCTGTTGCGGCCCGCCGCAACAGCATGGCCGGACGCGGTGCCACTCAGCAGAGTGGGTTTCGCCATGTACAACAGTCCTAGGGGGAAAACGTGCAGAAGAACCTCAAGACGCTCGCCGCGGCCGCCGGCGGTCTTGCTCTGGCACTCGGCGGATCGACGGTGGCTGTCGCCGCTCCGCAGGGCGACGTGAGCGCCCAGGTCAGCTGCTACGACGGGGCCTCGTCCTTCTCGAAGGCGTCCGGCCGGCACACGACCAGCGTCTTCAAGACGTCGACCAGGTGCAACGACATCAACCTCAAGATGGGCTCCAGCGGCCGTTACGTGATGGTGTGCTTCAAGCTCAGCAGCGGCTCCTTCGACTGCCAGAGCGACTACAAGTGGGCACCTTCGGGCTCCTGGAAGGTGATCGCCACCGACGTCCGCGACTCCCAGGAGTTCGTGTTCTTCTTCCAGACCACCGACTCCGCGTCGGGCTCATACGCCGCCTGACCGCAACAACCGCACTGACTTGTGGGTACGTGAGGGGCGGGCCCGCCGGTGGACAACCGGCGGGCCGCTTCATGCTCGTGCCGACGGCGACGAACCAGTGCTGGTCACTCCATCCGGCTCACGGCGCGCAGCAAGGACGCCCCCGCCGGGGTGAGGGTGTGCAGCACGCTCGGGCCGTTCCGGGTGGTGGTGATGAGGCCTGCGGCGCGCAGCACGGTGGCGTGTCTGCTGGCGGAGGATGCCGAGACTCCGGCGGCACGGGCGATCTCGCCGGTCGTGGCACCAGTGGACGCGGCGCGCAAGGCGACCGCTCGGGCGCGCCCGAGCAGGGTGATCAAGGACTTCTCGGGGGCATCGACGCCATGCGGGGCATCCGGGGGGCCCGGCTCGTGGAGGAGCGAGTACCAGAGCACGGGCGGCATGTCCGGGTCGGCGAAGGTGACCGGCTCACCCCAGTTGAAGTACGAAGGGACGAGGGTGAGCCCACGTCCGTTCAGATACAGGTCCCGATCCTCGACCTGCTTGGGGTAGACGACCTCCAGGACGGGCGGGCGCCAGCGCAGCATCGGCCCGAGTCCCGAGAGCATGCCCTCGACTCCGCCGTCCAGCAGCCCACGGGCACGCGCCGCTCGCTCCGCCTCGATCCGGGCCTGTGCCTGCTCCTCGTACGGGGCGATCACCGCGTCGTGGTACGCCCGCAGCATCCCCACGAACTCCTTGCGCGCCTCCAGCCGGGCCAGCTGCCCGGCCCACGCGGGAGCTCCGACGGTCCGGTCCAGGATGGTCACTTCCTTCAGGACTCGTCGCGGAGGCGTGGCCAGAATTGATTCCAGTCCAGCGTCCAGATCACCCACCGCGTCAGCGGGCGTCAGAAAGTCCGGAAAGTAAGCGGCCCTTGGATACAAGGGCAGGAAGACGCTCCGCAGGACACGCCCCAGCCCCCTCTCCCGCGTCTGCTGCCTTGCCATGCGGTACCACCCGGCGTAGGCCCACCGCCCTCTGCGCGACTGCAATCGGTGCAGACTCGCGGCGACTTCCCAGAGCGGATCAGGCGCGGCGGCAATCCTGGTTCTCGCCAGATCTGTATCGCTGAAATGAATGCGGAGCATGGCGTCCCCCATTCGGCATGGTCGGCTGGGAGATCGTAGGTCGCACGGATCAATACGCGATAAACAGGGGTTCAACAGACATGAGGTGCCTGTTTAGCCTCGATCCCAGGCCCGGCGGTCCAGAGCGATCTGGACGATCTCCAGCCAGATCTGGTTCCCCGTGACAAGGTCCGCCTGAGCCGCAGCGGCAGGTCTCGGGAGCCGACGCCTGGGCCGGCCGGCATCGCTGCCCCGCGATGCATCCTGCCCGCTTCCGATCAACCACTGCCCGCTTCCCTGCACATTCCTTTGGAAAATGCCAAAGCGTTCACCTGGGCCCAGCACTTTCCGTAGTGTCGTGCTCACGTTCGCGGGAACAGCCGTGCAGGGGGAGGGGATTCGGCGTGCCCGGAATCGACGAAAGTCTGCTGGAGGCCATGCGGCTGCCCGGTGCGCGCGGGGCCTCGGTCGTCGACTGGATCAGCGGTCTTGCCCTGGGCACGGTCGGCGACGCACCGGGCGGCGACCCGGAGGCGACGGCCGCGGAGACCGCCGAACTCGCCCGCCTCGCCACGGAGAGCGGCGCCCTCGCCCCGGGCGCCCTCGCCCCGGCCGCTGGCGCCCCGGGCGGACCGTCCCGCAAGGAACCACCCGTGCAGGACCTGATCATCACGACCGCCGACTCGTACCACCTGCTCAGGTTCGTCACCACGACCTTCGACAGCACCGTGTTCCTGCACTTATGGCTCGACCGCGCGGACGGCAACCTGGCCCTGGCCCGCATCCGGCTGGCCGAGTTGGCGGACCGACTGGTGCTCGGATGATCGCGTCGGCCCTGGTCCCACGCACGGACGAGCCGGCCTCGGCCCTGCTCCGCACCCTGGCGGCACAGCGCGCGAGCGGCGCCATGTCCACCGAGTCGGGGATCGTCTACGTCGCGTCGGGACACGTCGTCCACGTCGAATCCGCCGTCACGCCCGACCTCGGCGACCTGCTCACGCACAGCGGCGCGCTCGCCCCGGACGGCTGGTGGCAGGCGATCGACCAGGCCGGCCGCCGCTGCCGGGTCGGCCGGCACCTGGTCGACAGCGGCCACCTTGCCGCCGGCGCGCTGGAACTGTGCCATCTCGGCGCCCTCTTCGACGCGGCGTACTTCGTCCTCGCCCACGACGGACCGGTGCTCCGCTTCCGCCCCGGAGTCGCGCACTGGCTCGGCGCGGTCCGCTCCGTACCCGTGGACACCGTCCTGCGCGAGTCGAGACGCCGCCGCGAACTGCTGCACCGCATCTGGCCCGAACCCGCCATCGACCTGGCCCCGCTCGCCCGGGTGCCGGGCGACCCTGTGGACCTGCCGGCCCGCCGCAGACGGACCCTCGCCCAGGTCGACGGCGCCCGCACCGCCGCCCAGATCGCCACCGCCCTCGCCTGCCGCACCTTCCACACCCTCGTCGAACTCCGCCGCCTGGCCGCAGTCGGGCTCGTCGTCCCGGCAGGCACCGCAGGCACCGCCACCGCCACCGCGTCCGCCGAGCCGGGCCCCGCCCCCCTGCCGGGGACACCGGACGAACCCGACACCGCACTGCTGCGACGGGTCCTGCACGCCTTGGAGGCACTGTGATCCGCGCGCGACGACAGCGTGCCGAAAGGAGACTGCTCATGGCCGTCGAGACCGACGTCCTGGACGAACTACGCCGGCTCCGCACCCGCGTACCCGGGCTGACGGGCTCGCTCGCGGCCACCGTCGACGGACTCGTCGTCGCCCACGACGTGCCGGAGACCGAGCCGGAGGGGCTCGCGGCGCTCACCGCCGCCGCCCTGGGCGTCGCGTACCGCATGGCCGACGCCGCCGCCCGCGGCGACTTCCGCGAACTGCTCGTGCGGGGTTCCCACGGCTACGTCGCGACGTACGCGGCCGGGGCGACCGCCGTCCTCACCCTCCTCGCCGAGGACCGCGTCAACGTCGGCCGCCTCCACCTGGAGGGCCGGCGCAGCGGTGCCCGGATCGCGGATCTGGTGGCCACACGCGTCGGCCCGGGCACCGGCCGCCACGCCGGCCGGCCGACGCCGACTCCCGCCCCCGCTCCCGGGCCCGCTCCCGGCCCCGCGCCGGAAGAGCACCTCGCCACGGCACCCCCGGCCACGGCCCGCCCCATCGGCACCCTCCCGGTACGCACCCCGCAGCGGCCCACCCACCCGCCGCGTCCGCAGACCGGCACCTGAGCCGCCCGAACCCCGGACCGACCGAAGACCACCGACCGAGAGCCACCGACCGAAGAGTCACCGCACGAAAGGAACCGACCGCATGGCCAACACGGAGACCGCGCTGAAGGAATGCCTGAGCTCCATCGACGGAGCCACGGCCGCCGCCCTGGTCGACTACACCAGCGGCATGGCCCTCGGCACCCTCGGCGGCAGCAAGGACTTCGACCTGGAAGTCGCCGCCGCCGGCAACACCGACGTCGTACGGGCCAAGCTGCGCACCATGGAACACCTGGGACTGAAGGAGGAGATCGAGGACATCCTGATCACCCTGAACTCCCAGTACCACCTCATCCGCCTGCTCAAGGGCCGCGGGGGCAGCGGGCTGTTCCTCTACCTCGTGCTCGACGGGAGCCGGGCCAACCTGGCGATGGCCCGCCACCAGCTCCGCAGGATCGAAGCCGAGCTGGAGGTCTGAACCGGCACCACTACACGGGAGCCCTCCGCGACGGACCCGGCGCGGAGGGCACCGCGCTCTCCGTCGACTAGGCCGGAAGCCCCCCGAGCCACTCGATCAGCAGCCGGTTCGTCTCGGCCGGACGCTCCTGCTGAAGGAAGTGACCGCAGCCGTCGAGGACGTGAGAAGCCGTGAGTCCGGGCAGCGTGGTCGGGTACGCCTCGATCGCGTCGGCCAGCCAGGTCGTGGACGCGTCCAGGCCGCCGCCGACGAACAGCGACGGCTGCGTGACGGGCGCGCCGGCGAAGTCCGCCAGGTCCTGCCAGTCCCGGTCCATGTTCCGGTACCGGTTCAGGGCGCCGGTCATCCCGGTGCGCTCGGACTCCCCGGCATAGACGTCGAGATCGGCCTCGCTCAGCCAATGCGGCAGCCGGCCGACGGGGAACCGGTCGCGCAACCGGCCCCCGCGCGCCACGAAATGCGGGTCCGCTTCGGGCATCGTGTCCGGCGACAGGGCCGCGTAGAAGCCCGCGAGCCAGCCGCGCACATCGGGCTCGATCTCCGCCTCGGCCCGGCCGGGTTGCTGGAAGTAGGAGACGTAGAACTCCTCGTCGCCGCCCATCCGCGCGAAGACCTCGCTCGGCTTCGGGCCGCCGGGCGGCGTGTAGGGCACGCTCAGCAGTCCCACCGCGCGGAACACGTCCGGCCGGACCAGCGCGGAGGTCGCGGCGATGGTCGCGCCCCAGTCGTGCCCGACGAGCACGGCGGAGCGCTCGCCCAGCGCCTCCACGACGGCGACGTTGTCCGCCACCAGTTCGAGCATCCGGTAGGCGCCGACCTCCGCGGGCCGGGACGAGCGCCCGTAGCCGCGCACGTCGAGGGCCACCGCGCGGTAGCCGGCCGCGGCCAGGGCCGGCAGCTGGTGGCGCCACGCGTACCAGGACTCGGGAAAGCCGTGCAGCAGGAGCACCAGCGGCCCCTCACCCTGCTCCACGAGGTGGATACGGCCGGCCGGTGAAGGCACCAGGCGGTGCGTGCGGTCGACGGCGGACGTCTGCGGCATGGATCCTCCCGCGATCAGGAAAGAGGCGCTCGGTCCATCGATCATGCGGCGCCCGCCGCGACCCACACGAAGCCTGTTGCCGGTTCGGCAAAGGGCTCAGCCGTGGAACGTGATGTACCCGTTGCCGTCCCTGTCGGATCCGCTCTTGGTGTACGAGTGCACATCGGCGGGGCTGCCGGACGGCTTGTACACGTAGATCGTGTCCTTGTCGTTGTTCCACATGAAGTTGCAGTTGTCGCGGTACACGACGTTGTTCGCGTCGGAGTCGGACCCGTTGCCGCCGCGCAGCTTCACGTAGTCACCCGGCTGAAGGGTGTGGCTCGCGGTGAAGGTGAACTTGTTCCCCGCGGCGTCCTTGACGACGTACCCCTTGAGGTTCACCGTCGTCGAGCGCGAGTAGTTCTTGATCTTCAGGTACTCCTCGTCCGTGTTCCCCGTCCGGCAGTTGTTGGAGTCGCGGCCGGGAGCGTCGTACTGGACACCGCCGATCTTCAGTGCGGAGTTGTACTCGGCGGCCTGGGCCGGAACCGCCGTCAGGGCGGTCAGCACTCCGGCAGCGGCGGCCGTGGTGACGACAAGGCGTATACGCATGGACGTTCGTCCCCCCTTGCATGGCCCTCTGGTGAAGGCGATGTGATGGTTCGGTGAAGCGTCTGGATCGTACACGGTTCAAGTGCGCATAAGGGCGGGTCCGGTGACATTGCCACCGGACCCGCCCCGCGGGTGTACAGAAGGTCAGGCGCCGCTGGCGCGGAGCATGTCCTCACGCTCGACGATCTTCACGCGCTCGCGGCCCTCCGGCTCGCCCAGCGCCTTCTCCGCGGCGTCCAGCCGGTACCAGCCGTCCCAGGTGGTGAAGCGGATGTTGCGCTCGGCGAGGAACGCGTCCACGGCCTCCGGGCCGGGGGAGGTGGGCGTGTGCAGCCTGTCGTTCGCGTAGTCGTCCAGCAGATTCGACACCGTCTCGTTCGCGTCGCCCTTGGTGTGACCGATCAGGCCCACGGGGCCGCGCCGGATCCAGCCGGTGACGTACGTGGACTGCAGGTGCTCGCCGGACTCCTGCATGACCCGGCCGCCCTCGTCCGGGACGGTGCCGGAGTCGATGTCCCAGGGCAGCTTGGGGAGTTTGTCGGACAGGTAGCCCACCGCACGGTAGACCGCGGTGACGTCCCAGGTCTTGAACGTGCCGGCGCCCTTGACGTTGCCGGTGCCGTCGAGCTCCGTGCGCTCGGTGCGCAGGCCGACGACCCTGCCGTCCTCGCCGAGGATCTCCACCGGCGACTCGAAGAAGTGCAGGAAGAGCTTGTGGGGCCGGTCGCCGACGTCGCGGATCGCCCAGTTCTCCAGGGTCTTGGCGACCATGTCGGCCTGCTTGTTGCCGCGCCGGGTGGCGATCGAGCCCTCGTCGTAGTCGATGTCCTCGGGGTCGACGATGACCTCGATGTTGGGGGAGTGGTCCAGCTCCCGCAGCTCCATCGGGCTGAACTTCGCCTGCGCCGGGCCGCGGCGGCCGAACACGTGGATCTCCTTGGCCCGGTTGGCCTTCAGACCCTCGTAGACGTTCGGCGGGATCTCCGTCGGCAGCAGCTCGTCCGCCGTCTTGGCCAGCACGCGCGCGATGTCGAGCGCGACGTTGCCGACGCCGAGCACGGCGACCTTCTCCGCCTCCAGCGGCCAGGTGCGCGGCACGTCCGGGTGGCCGTCGTACCAGGACACGAAGTCGGCGGCGCCGTACGAGCCGTCGAGGTCGATGCCGGGGATGGACAGTGCCCGGTCGGCCATCGCGCCGGTGGCGAAGATCACGCCGTCGTAGAACGCGCGCAGGTCGTCCAGGCCGATGTCCGTGCCGTAGTCCACGTTGCCGAAGAGCCGGATCTGCGGCTTGTCGAGCACCTGGTGCAGGGCCGTGATGATGCCCTTGATCCGCGGGTGGTCGGGGGCGACGCCGTAGCGGATCAGGCCGAACGGCGCCGGCATGCGCTCGAAGATGTCGATGGACACGCCGGGTTCGGCGGCCACCTCGGACTTGAGCAGGGCGTCGGCGGCGTAGATCCCGGCGGGGCCGGATCCGACGATGGCTACCCGCAGGGGGCGGGGCATGGTCAGGTTCCCTTCGAGCGGCGACAAGCGATCTCGACGGGAAGCCTAAACTAAGGCAAGCCTAAGTCGGTATGCGGGTCCGGTCTATGAGCTCATAAGGCGACTTTATGAGCAGCCGTCCAGCGCCCGTTTCGGCCGCCTCACAGACATCGGGTGAACGGAGCGGCGACACCGAGCCGTTGGCGGACCGGGTCGCCGCCCAGTCAGCGCCGAGAGCTCGCGCGCCACCCCGGCCGGCGCCTTCCCCCGGCGGCGCGCCCTGCGGACCGCGATCGCCGCGACGGCCACCGCGGCCGTCGCAGCTGCCCGGGCGGGCACAGCCCGGTGACCGCTCACGGCAGCGGCTGTTCCGCCCAGATCACCTTCCCCGCGGGCAGATAACGCGTCCCCCAGCGTTCCGCGAGCTGTGCGACGAGGAACAGCCCCCGCCCGCCCTCGTCCGTCATGGTCGCGTACCGCAGGTGCGGCGAGGTGCTGCTGCTGTCGAACACCTCGCAGATCAGGTTGCGGTCGCGCAGCATCCGCACGTGGATGGGGCCGTCGCCGTACCGGAGCGCGTTGGTGACCAGCTCGCTCAGGATGAGCTCGGTGGTGAACGACAGCTCGTCCAGCCCCCATTCGGACAGCTGCCGGGTGACCGCCGCCCGCACCTGGCCCACGGCCGCCGGGTCGGCCGGCACCGGCCACTCGGCGACCCGGTCGGCGGCGAGCGCCCGGGTGCGCGCGACGAGCAGGGCGATGTCGTCGCTGGAGCGGGCGGTGAGCTGCGAGTCGAGCACGGTCCGGCAGGTGTCCTCGGGGGACCGGCCGGCCCGGCTCAGGGCCTCGCGCAGCATGTCCAGGCCGACATCGATGTCCCGCTCCCGGTCCTCGACCAGCCCGTCGGTGTAGAGGACGAGCCGGCTGCCCTCGGCCAGCTCCAGCTCCGCCGTCTCGAACGGCAGACCGCCGAGCCCGAGCGGGGGCCCGGCCGGCACCTCCGGGAACTCGACGGTGCCGTCGGGGTGGATCAGGGCCGGCGGCGGATGCCCGGCCCGCGCGACGGTGCAGCGCCGGGAGACCGGGTCGTAGACGGCGTACAGGCAGGTCGCGCCGGTGACCGGGGCGCTGCCCTCCGCCTCCGTCTCGTCCTGGTCGATGCGGCCGACCAGCTCGTCCAGCAGCGCGATCAGTTCGTCGGGCGGCAGGTCGAGGGCGGTGAAGTTGTGCACGGCGGTGCGCAGCCGCCCCATCGTGGCCGCGGCGTGCAGGCCGTGGCCGACGACGTCGCCGACCACGAGCGCGACCCGGGCGCCCGACAGCGGCAGTACGTCGAACCAGTCGCCGCCCACCCCGGCCTGCGCGGGCAGATAGCGGTAGGCGATCTCCAGCGCTCCCTGCTCGGGCAGGTTCCGGGGGAGCAGGCTGCGCTGGAGCGTCACGGCCATGCTGTGCTCGCGGGTGTAGCGGCGCGCGTTGTCGATGGAGACGGCGGCCCGCGCGACCAGCTCCTCCGCCAGGGCCAGCTCGTCCTCGTCGAAGGGTTCGGGCTTCTCGGAGCGCCAGAAGCTGACCACGCCCAGCACCAGCGTGCCGGCCCGCAGCGGCACGGTGATCAAGGAGTGGATGCCGTAGTCGACGATCTGCGCCGAGCGCTCCAGGTCCTGTGCCTGCCAGCCGGGGGCGTCGCTCAGCCGTGGTTCCAGGACGGGCCGGCCGGTGGCCAGGCTGCGGCCCTGCGGAGAGGAGTCGACGAACCTGATCCGCTCGCCGACGGCGTACAGCGGAGCGTCCTTGCGGATGCCGCCCAGCGCCGTCCGGCTCAGGGCGGCCGCCGCGTCCGGCTGCCCGCCGCCCAGCACCGCGTCGAAGAGGTCCACGGTGGCGAAGTCGGCGAACCGGGGCACGGCCAGCTCGGTCAGCTCCTCGGCCGTACGGGTCACGTCCAGGCTCGTCCCGATGCCCACTCCGGCGTCGTACAGCATGTTGAGCCGCTCGCGCGCGGTCTCGGCCCGGCCGGACAGGGCACGCAGCTCGGTGGAGTCGCGCAGGGTGGCGACACTGCCGGGCGGGCCGCCCGCACGGTCCGTGGTCCGCTGGTTGACGGCCAGAAGCCGGTCCCCGACGAGATGCACCTCGTCCGTGGCGACGCGCCCGGAGGCCAGCAGCTCGGCGGTTCCCGGGTCGAGGCCCAGGCTGAGGACGTGCCGGCCCTCGGCATCGGCGGGCAGCCCGAGCAGCCGGTGCGCCTCGTCGTTGGCGAGCACCAGGGTGCCCCCGTCGTCGACGATGAGCACGCCCTCGCGGACGGCGTGCAGCACGGCGTCGTGGTGTTCGTACATCCGGGTCATCTCGTGCGGCCCGAGGCCGTGTGTCTGGCGCAGCAGCCGCCTGCTCACCAGCGCGGCACCCGCGGTCGCCAGGGCGAGCGCCGCGGCGGCGGCGGAGAGCACGAGCGGCAGCTGCTGGTCGGCGGTGCCGCCGACGTTCGCGGTGGTGATTCCCGCCGACACCAGGCCCACGACCCGGCCGTCGGGGTCCTTCACCGGCACCACGGCCTGCACGAGGGGGCCGATGGTGCCGGTGATCTCCTCGGTCACCGACTCCCCGGCCAGCGCGGGCGCGAGCGTCCCGACGAACTGCTTCCCGATCCGGTCCGGCCTGGGGTGGGTGTAGCGGATCCCGTCGGTGTTCATCACCACGACGAAGTCGACCTTGGACCGCTCACGGGCGGCCTCGGCACGCGGCTGGAGCACGGCCGTGGGATCGGGGCTCTCCAGCGCCTCGACCGTGCCCGGCGCGTTGGCGAAGGTCTCCGCGACGGCGAGCGAACGGTTGCGGGCCTCCTGCGTCGTGTCGTGCCGCACCTGAAGCACCAGGGCCACCACGGCCGCCACGACCAGCAGCAGCACGATCACCACGACCAGCAGGAACACCTGTCCGGCGACACTGCGCCCGCCCAGCACCGACCGCAGCCCCGCCAGTGGATGCCACCGTGACGGGCCCGCCTCCCGCCGCTGCCGTGCGGACGGCGCAGCGCCGGGCCGCAGGGGCGATCGAGTCCCGGATCGACCCAAGAGTCGGACCATGTGCCATGTCTACACTGCCCGGCCCCGGGAGGCGAGGGGCATCACCCATGGTGACAGGGGGCCCTCACGGTTTCGTCACGACTCCGGGCCGGCACGGGCTCGCGGCCCTCCGGAAAAGGTACGACGGCTTCAGGCGCCCAGCGAGCGGGCGAGTTCGGTCGTGGCCCGGGCGATCTCCGTGTCCTCGTCCGCCATCAGCCGGCCGAGGTCGGCGCGCCGGTCCCGCACCGCCTGGCGCGCCGCACGCTCCCACGCCACCGGGTTCTCCCGGTGGTTCAGCAGCTTCGGATAGACGGCGGCGGTGCTCTCCCACTGACGGGCCTCGGCGATGCTCCTGAGCAGCTTGATGATCTCGGCGCGGCAGGTCACCTGCGGCAGCTTCGCCAGCTCCCACAGGAACGGAACCGTGGCGGCGGTCGCCTGCTCCACGACGAAGCCGAACTGGCAGATCCGCTTGCGCAGGTCGTCGAGGGCGGACCGGGCGGTGTCGGCGTCACCCCAGGCGATGCCGTTGAGCAGCAGGGGAATGGCCGCCGCCGAACCGGTGGAGTCCTGGATGTCGCCCCAGGGCACGCGGTCCAGTGCCGTGAGCGGCGTGGTCCGGGCCACCCCGGTCGGGGCGTCGGGGCGCTCGCCGCTCGGGTGTTCCGTCGAAGCGCTGCGCATGGCGTGGGGCCTTTCCGCGGCAGTCGTGTCAGATGGGTGGACAGGTCGACAACCTGGCCCAGACCGTCTTGCCCGCCGGGGGACTGGGGGCCCAGCCCCACTCCTCGGAGAGGGCGTCGACGATGCACAGGCCGCGGCCGTGCTCCTCCAGGGAGGAGCCGGCAGGCGCGTACACGGGCGGATGGTCGTCGGGGTCGGAGACGGTGACCAGCAGGTACGTGGGGTCCAGGAGGAATCCGAGCCGGATCTCCGGCGCACCCGCGACACCCACCGCACCCGACGCCCTCGGCGCCGCGTGCGTCGCGGCGTTGGCGGTGAGCTCGGTGATGACGAGGGTGGCGTCGTCACAGCGGTGGTCGAGCGACCACACGTGCAGGGTGTCACGCGTGAAGGACCGGACGCGCGCGAAGCCTTCCCGGCTGCACTCGACGCTGAGGACGGCCGAGGCGGACAGGGCGGCGGGAAGCCGCGGCACCGTCTCCGGCATCGGGGGCGGGCTCCCGTACGGCGTCGCCTCGTACGGCGTCACCGTGCGGGGGCCGGGCGGGAAGCCGTCGGCCGTCCCGGATGCGCCTGCGTGTGCCGCAGCCCCATTCGGCGGCCGGAGCACATGCTGCGCAGGTGATGACACGGCATCTCCCCGATGCGACGTCAGGACGCGGCGCCAGCCCGGGGGTTGACGCCGCAGCTATTATCCACGCTGAACGGCGCTCGCGTGCAATTGCACGAGAAATTGCGTGAAAATCGAGCCGTTGTGGGTACGCAAGCCGGGACGAACACGGCCGGAGAGCAAGGAGACCGCGGTGGCACCAGTGCGGAACGGAGTGCAGGCAAGCTCGTTGGACGCCTGCTGGATCAAGAGCCGGCACAGCAACGCCGAGGGCAACTGCGTCGAGGTCGCCCCTCTCGTCGACGGGGGGATCGCCCTGCGCAACTCCCGTGACCCCGACGGGCCCGCCCTCGTCTACACGGCTGCCGAGGTGGCGGCGTTCCTGGCCGGGGCGAAGGACGGCGAGTTCGACCATCTGGTGTGAGCGGCGGCGCCGGCCCGGCCGATTGCGATAGTGTAAGTCGCCCTTGTGCCGGTCTGCTGGGAGTCAGGATGTCCGCCGCGTCGCATCGCCTCTCCCGTCTGGAACCCTATCTGGACAGGCCCGAGCCGGCGCCGACTCTGCTGAAGATGCTGGTCGGTGTGCAGCTCGCCGGCTTCCGTGAGGACGCCGGGCTCGCCCAGGACCAGGCGGCGCGCGCTGTCGGGTTCAGTGCCGCGAAACTGTCCCGCATCGAGTCCGGCAAGGGCCGCCGCCCGCCGACGGAGAGTGACGTCCGGGCGCTGCTGGAGCTGTACGGCACCGACGCGTACGAGGCCTCGGTGCTGATCAAGCTGCTCCAGCGCGCCGGTGAGCCGGGCTGGTGGCAGCGGTACGACAAGCGGCTGATGCCCGAGTGGTTCGACCGGCTGGTCGGACTCCAGGAGGCCGCCGCCACCATCCGTACCTTCGAGATCCAGTACGTGCCCGGCCTGCTCCAGACCCCCGCCTACACCAGGGCCGTGGTGGAGCGGGGCCTGCCGAACGCGCCCGCCGGCGAGGTCGAGCGGCGCGTCGAACTGCGCAGGAACCGGACGCAGTTGCTGTTCCGGTCCGACGCTCCGCAGCTCTGGGCGATCATCGACGAGTCCGTCCTGCTGCGCGTCCTGGGCAGCACCGACGTGATGCGCGAACAGCTCGCGCACCTCGTCGAGATGGCCCAGCGCAGCAACGTGACGGTGCAGATCGTGCCGCTGAGCGTCACGAACGCCTCCGCGCCCGCCATCCCGGTGACGTATCTGCGCTTCGGCGGCCTCGACCTTCCCGACGTGGTCTACCTGGAGCACATCAGAAGCGCCAACTTCCTGGAGGACCGCGACGAGACGGAGGAGTACCGGATCGCGCTGGACCGCCTCGCCGACGAGGCGCTCAAGCCGCGTGACTCCCTCGAACTGCTGCGCCGGACGATGGAGCAGCGCTACCCGTGACGCGCGGCTGCCTCGCGCGGGACGCCGGCCGTCCCGCGCGAGGCAGCTCGCTCACTTCTCCAGGGGAACCCGCCCCACACCGCCGAACTCGATCCACTCGTGGGTGAGCTGGCGGGGCGCCACCTCCGTGTCCGGACGCCAGGTGGACACCTCCACCAGGCCCGGTTCGAGGATCTCCAGGCCCTCGAAGTAGGCGGCCACGTCCTTCTCCTCGCGCACCCGGCCCCAGTGCCCCTGGGTCGCCTGGTCCATGAAGTTCGTGACGAAGTCGCGGACCTCGGGGTCCTCGCTGACCAGCTGGCACATCACCATGAAGCTGCCCGGCGCGAGCCGTTCCCGGATGCGGCGGGCCACCGCGAGCGGCCCGTCGGTGTCGCTGTCCGGGATGCAGTGGAACACCGAGTTGAACAGCACGCACACCGGCTGGGAGAAGTCGATCAGCCGCTTGGTGTCGGGGTGGTCGAGGATCAGGTCGGTCTCGCGCATGTCCGCGTGGATGACGGCGGTGCGCTCGTCCTGCTCCAGCAGCGCACGGCCGTGGACCAGCACCATGGGGTCGTTGTCGACGTACACCACGTGGGTCGTGGGGTCGATGCGCTGGGCGACCTGGTGCACGTTGTCCTGCGTCGGCAGGCCGGAGCCGTGGTCGAGGTACTGCCGGATGCCGTACTCCTCGGACAGGGTCCGCACGACCCGCTGGAGGAAGCGCCGGTTGTTCAGGGCCAGGCGGCGCGTGCTCGGCACGACCTTGTCGAGCTCCTCGCACGCGGCGCGGTCGGCCGCGTAGTTGTCCTTGCCGCCCAGGTAGTAGTCGTACATGCGCGCTGCCGTCGGCACGTTCGCGTCGATCTCGGTGGACAACTGCTTGTCGGAATGCATCGTTCCCCCTGCAAGGTGCCGCGCCAACGGTCTGGCTGGACAGGAAGTACATCCTAGGGAGCGGGAGTTGGGCCGTGCCAGCCCACCGGCGAACTGCCCTCGATCGAACGACAAGATGATCCTCTCGGTGGCGCAGCGTGCCTGCTGTGTCACTCTTCGCCACTGCTCCGCGGCTGCCGTCCGGCGCATTAATGTGGAAATACGAGAACTCATCGGGAGTCCGAGAACTCATCGGGAGTCGAGGACGGTCTGCAGGAAACCGCTATTCTCACTGGCTCCGGCCGCATTCCCAGGAGAAATCATGGGCGACTATTACGACCTCGGGACCCACAGCCGTCCCGTCAGCACGTCCTCAGCCGAAGCCCAACTCTGGTTCGACCGCGGCCTGGTGTGGACGTACGCCTTCCACCACGAGGAAGCCGTCGCCTGTTTTGAAAAGGCGGCCGCGGCCGACCCCGAGTGCGCGATGGCTTATTGGGGTATCGCCTACGCGCTCGGCCCGAACTACAACAAGCCCTGGGAATTCTTCGACGACGACGAACTCGTACGCACCGTCGAGCGCACGCACCACGCCGTCGAACGGGCCCACGACAGAGCCGCCCGCGCCACCCCGGTCGAACACGCCCTCATCGGCGCGCTGCGTGCCCGCTACCCACAGGCGGAGGCCGTCGAGGACTGCTCGGTGTGGAACGAGCCCTACGCGGACGCGATGCGCGCGGTGTACGAACTGGCGCCCGGCGACCCGGACATCGCCACCCTCCACGCCGACGCCCTGATGAACCTCACCCCCTGGCAGCTGTGGGACCTGAGGACCGGACAGCCGGCCGAGGGCGCCCGCACCCTGGAGGCCAGGGCCGTACTGGAAAGCGCGCTCGGCACCGACGCCGGGGCGGGACACCCCGGCGTCCTGCACCTGTACATCCACCTGATGGAGATGTCCCCGACGCCGGAACAGGCGCTCACCGTCGCCGACCGGCTGCGCGGGATCGTGCCCGACGCCGGGCACCTGCACCACATGCCCTCGCACCTCGACGTCCTGTGCGGCGACTACCGCCGGGTCGTGGCGGCCAACAGCGACGCGATCGCCGCCGACGAGAAGTTCCACCAGCGGGCCGGCGCCATGAACTTCTACACCCTCTACCGGGCGCACAACTACCACTTCAAGATCTACGGAGCGATGTTCCTCGGGCAGGGGCAGGTCGCCCTGGACACCGCCGCCCGGCTGGAAGCCGCCATCCCGGAGGAACTGCTCCGGGTGCAGAGCCCGCCCATGGCCGACTGGCTCGAAGGCTTCCTGGCCATGCGCGTCCACGTACTGATCCGCTTCGGCCGCTGGACCGAGATCCTCGCCTTGCCGGCCCCCGCCGACCCGGAGCTGTACTCCGTGACCACCGCCATGCGGCACTACGCCCGCGGTGTCGCCCTCTCGGCCACCGGCGAGGTCGCCCGGGCCGAGGCCGAGCGCGAGCTCTTCCGGGCGGCGGTGAGCCGGGTGCCCGAGACGCGGATGCTGTTCAACAACACCTGCCGGGACATCCTCGCCATCGCGGCGGCCATGCTGGACGGAGAGCTCGAATACCGCAGGGGCAACCACGACCTCGCCTTCGCCGCCCTGGAGCGGTCCATCGAGCTGGACGACAACCTCCCCTACGACGAGCCCTGGGGCTGGATGCAGCCCACCCGCCACGCCTACGGCGCACTGCTGCTGGAACAGGGCCGGGTGGCGGAGGCCGAGGCGGTCTACCGCGCCGACCTCGGCCTCGACGACACGCTGCCCCGCCCCCTCCAGCACCCCGGCAACGTCTGGTCCCTGCACGGCTTCCACGAGTGCCTGCTGCGGACGGGCAGGACCGGCGAGGCGGCCCTCGTGGCCCAGCAGCTCAAGCTGGCGAGCGCGCTGGCCGACGTACCGATCCAGGCGTCCTGCTTCTGCCGCCTGGACACCGCCCCCGGGCCCCAGCAGGCCGAGGGGTGCTGCCACTGACCTCGCTCAACCCCCGGCCGGCGACGGCCGGACCGGCAGCGGGCGCATCAGGACGACGCCGTACACGACGAGCCACACCACCCACATCAGCCAGCCGACGAGGCCGAGGAGACCGAGCGGGCCGGCGTGGTCGATGACCAGCGGGGTGAGGACCGCCGAACCGGACAGCAGCGCGGCCGACACCAGACCCCAACGGCCGTGCCACGGCCGGATCAGCCCCGCACGCAGGCCGGCCAGGGACAGGCCGGCCAGCGCGACCGCCAGGAAGGTGCCGTTGAGGGTGAACAGGGCGTCGTGCAGGGCCCACAGGCTCGTGGCCGCGCCGACGCCGTCCGCGGCTGTCGACGCGAGCGCCAGCCGGATCGCGACGACCCCGGCGAAGACGGCGTTCTGGAGGAGGAGCCCGGCGAAGCCCAGCAGGGCCCAGGCCTCGCCCCGGTCCCGCTCAGACCGCCACAGCACACGCACCGCCCCCGCGCCGAACAACGTGGCCAGTACCCAGGCCACTGGGGTGACCGCGGACCCGATGCCGACCAGGTCCCCGTGCGTTCGGAAGAACTCGTCCACTTCCCCGATACCGGCGCCGGTGCGCGGCAGGCCGGCCGGGACCAGGACCACGTTTCCGGCGACGATCAGGAAGGCGAAGCCCAGGGCGGCGAGGCCGCTGACCCGGGCGAAGTTCGCGGAGGCCGGGGCGGTCCCCGACTGGGTACGTAACATATATTGATTATAGACTGCGTAAAGCGAATGAGAGAACGAGAGAAAGGGGCCGGGCATGACCGAGGGACCGGGGCGGCGGCGGTACGACTCGCTGCGCCGGACGGCGCAGGCGCAGCAGACCCGCGCCGACGTCGCCCGCGCCGCGCTGCGGCTGTTCGTCTCCCACGGGTGGGCGGCGACGACGGTGCGGGATGTGGCCCGCGAGGCGGGGGTGTCCGTACCGACCGTCTACGCCGCGTACGGCAACAAGTCCGGACTGACCCGGGCGCTGGCCGACGCGGCCGATCTCTCGGCCGACGTGCCGCAGTTGGTCGCCGAGCTGGAGGCCGCCACGACGGACCCCGCCCGGCAGCTCGCCGCGATGGCCCGCTACGACCGGCGCCTGTACGAGCGCGCCGGCGAGATCATCAGGCTCGTCCGGGAAGCGGGCCGCTCCGAGCCGGAGCTGGCCACGCTCTACCACGACAGCCGTGTCCGCGGAGATCAGACGAGGGTGCAGGTCTTCTCCTCCTGGCCGGCCGGTGTCCTGCGCCCCGGCCTCGACGTGCCGTCCGCGGTCGACGTCTACGCCGCGCTGTGCAACATCGACGTCTACACCGTGCTGACCGGAGAACGCGGCTGGGCGCCCGACCGGGTCGAGCGGTGGTGGTGCGGGGCGCTGGTACGTGAACTGCTGGACTGACCGTCAGCGCCCCGGCATGTTTGGGTTGCCGTGTCCAAGGTCACTCGGACCGTGACCCCGAAGTCGGACACGGCTGGGAGTGAGCGAACCGTGGCTGGAGAGCAGAAGGCCAAGGCGAAGAAGGAACAGGCCAAGGGAAAGGCCAAGGAGGCCGTCGGCCGCGCGGTGGGCAACGAGCGGCTGGAGGCCAAGGGCCGTACGAAGCAGTCGAAGGGCGACGCTCGGCAGGCCAAGGAGAAGACGAAGGACGTCTTCAAGCACTGAGTTTTCAAGCACTGAGATCATGAAACCTGTCCGGGCTGGTCACAGCCCGGACAGGACCATGTCGGGCCGCGTCGCGGCGGTTGTCCGGAACGAAGGTGACGGACAGGGATTGGCAGAATCCCGGATTGTCCAGGGCCGGTGGCAGGACGAGTATGGCCGGACATGGAGAGACGGCGTCCGTTCCCGCACGAGGCGCGCAGCGCCGCCGAGTTCGTGGCCTGCATGCGAGCGCTCAAGCAAGAGGCCGGACTGACCTACCGGCAGTTGGAGGCCAACGCGGAACAACGCGGGGACGTGCTGGCGCGCAGCACCGTGGCCGATGTGCTGCGGCGGGACACGCTGCCCCGTGCGGAAGTGGTCGCCGCGTTCGTCCGGGCCTGCGGCAGGGGCGAGGAGACCGCCGACTGGCTGGACGCCAGAAACCGGCTGACCGCCGCCGAGCCGCCGCCCGGGGACGAGGAACCGGCGCCGGCACCCGCCGTCCGGCCGTCGGTCGCGGCCCGGATCACGAACCGGCGGACCCTCGCCGCCTCGGCCGGCGCCGCCCTGCTGCTCGCCGCCGTAGGAGCCTGGGCGCTGCTGCCCGACGACACGGGCGACCGGGACGGGACGACGAACGCCGCCGGCGTGGCACCGCGCCCCGCACCCTCCGCCTCCCCCCACTCCACCACCGACGTCGACGGCCCGGCAGCGGGACGGTCCCGGATCCGGCCGGCCCTGGCACCCGAGCTGTGCGTCACCGAAGGCCACGACCGCAAGGGCCGCTACCGGAGCCAGGTCGCCGTCCAACGCCCCTGCGCCGACGCCACACCGCCTGACCTCTCCCTGGTGGCTGTCGGCACCACAGGCTCGTACTACATCCAGTGGCGCCACCCCGTGCACGGCGACGCGTGTCTCACCGCACTGGGCAGCGGCCACGTGGTCGAGGGGCTGCTCGAACCCTGGCCCTGGGAGAGTTGCTCGGCGGACCGCACCAGCCAGCACTTCTACTTCGACCCGGCCGGCGACACGGAGGCCGACGGCTATCGGATCCACGTGGTGCAGAACGGGATGTGCCTCGGCGTCAACGGCACCGACGACCGGGCGGCGGGCGCCGAGATCGCCCAGCAGCGGTGCACGGGTGCACGGGATCAGGAGTTCCTGGTGGAGGCCGCCGACTGACACCCGCGTCAGGCCGTGACCACGTGGGTCTCCTCCAGGGGAAAGTGGCATGCCGCGCCGTGGAGCGGCGCACGCGGCACCGGCGCGGGGACGACCTCGGCGCACACGTCCCGCGCCTGCGGGCACCGGGTCCGGAACCGGCATCCGGACGGCGGGTCGGCCGGTGACGGGATCTCGCCGGTGAGCACGATGCGCTGCCTCCGGCGCCCGCCGCCGGCGACGGGGGAGGGGGCCGCCGACAGGAGCGCCTCCGTGTACGGGTGGCGCGGCCGCTCGTAGACCTCCTCCGTCGGGCCCGTCTCCACGATCCGGCCCAGGTACATCACGGCGACCCGGTCGGCGAGGTGCCGCACCACGGACAGGTCGTGCGAGATGAACACGTACGACAGCCCCAGCTCGTCCCGCAGGTCGCACAGGAGGTTGAGCACCTGTGCCTGCACCGACAGGTCCAGCGCGGAGACGGGCTCGTCGCAGACGATCACCTCGGGCTCCAGCGCCAGGGCCCGGGCGATCCCGATCCGCTGCCGCTGCCCACCGGAGAACTCGTGCGGCAGGCGGCGCGCGTCCGAGGCGCGCAGGCCGACCATCTCCAGCAGTTCGGCCACCCGCGCCGCCCGCTTTGGCGCGGGCACGAGCACGCGGTGGGTCAGCCAGGGCTCGCCGATCAGATCCGCGGCGGTGAGGCGCGGGTCGAGCGAACCGAACGGGTCCTGGAACACCATCTGCACCCTCCGGCGCCAGGCGAGCAGTTCCGCACCCGACAACGCGAACGGGTCGACGCCGTCGTACCGCACACGGCCCGCGTCGGGCCGTTCCAGCCGCAGGAGGACCCTGGCCAGCGTCGACTTCCCGCAGCCGGACTCGCCGACGAGCCCGAGCGTCTCCCCGCGCCCCAGGGTCAGGTCCACACCGTCCAGGGCCCGCAGCCGGGTGCCGCCCCGCAGCGTCCGCCGGACCGTGAAGCTCTTGGCCAGGCCGGTGGCCTCCAGCAGTGCCGCGTGCTCAGGCATCGGCCAGTTCCTTCCCGAAGTGGCAGGCGGCGGCCCGTCCGGCCGCGGTGCCGGTCAGCGCCGGCCGGTGCGTGGCGCAACGCTCCCGGGCCATGGGGCAGCGCGTACGGAAGGCACAGCCGGCCGGCACCGCACCCGGCTCCGGCGGGCTCCCGGGGATGGAACTCAGGCGAGCGCCCCGCTGCTGCTCGGCCGGTACCGACGCCAGCAGGCCACGGGTGTACGGGTGATGGGGCCTGCCGAGCACCTCGGCGACCGGCCCGGTCTCCACCACCGTCCCGGCGTACATGACGGCGACCCGGTCCGCGTGCTCGGCGGCGAGTCCGAGGTCGTGCGTGATGAGGACGAGCGCCATCCGCTGTTCGCCGCGCAACTCGCCGAGGAGGTCCATGATCTGCGCCTGCACGGTGACGTCCAGTGCCGTCGTGGGCTCGTCGGCGATCAGGACCTTCGGCCGCAGGGCGACCGCCGTCGCGATCAGCAGGCGCTGCCGCATCCCGCCGGAGAACTGGTGCGGGTGGGCGTCCGCCCGGGAGCGGGCCTCCGGGATGCCCACGCGCTCCATCAGCTCCACCGCCCTGGCCCTCGCCGCGCGCCGGGACAGGCCCTCGTGGATGCGGAACGGCTCGGCGAGCTGGGTGCCGACCGTGAGGACGGGGTTCAGCGCACTGAGCGCGTCCTGGAAGACCATGGCGAGACCCGGGCCCGCCAGCCGGCGTCTGGCCCGTGCTCCGAGCCCGAGCAGGTCCACGCCGTCCAGGAGCACCTGCCCGCCCACCACCTCCGCGACCGGGTCGAGCAGACCGGCGACGGCGTGCGCGGTCATGCTCTTGCCGCAGCCGGACTCGCCCAGCAGCGCCAGCGTCTCGCCCGAGCGTACGGCGAAGCTCACCCGGCGGACGACGTGGACGGGGCCGGCCGGGGTGTGGACGTCCACGGACAGGCCGTCCACGACCAGGACATCGCCACCGCCGGCGGCCTTGCCCGTCGTAGCCGCGGCGAGACCACCAAGGCTCCCCGGCACCGCACGCCCGCCGTCTCCGGCTGCGGCGTGCTTGTGGTCTTCGGCTGTGCTGTCGGCTGCGGCGTGCTTGTGGTCTTCGGCTGTGCTGTCGGCTGCGGCGTGCTTGTGGTCTTCGGTTGTGCTGTCGGCTGCGGCGTGCTTGTGGTCTTCGGTTGTGCTGTCGGCTGCGGCGTGCTTGTGGTCTTCGGCTGTGCTGTCGGCTGCGGCGTGCTTGTGGTCTTCGGTTGTGCTGTCGGCCGCGGCGTGCTTGTGGTCTTCGGTTGTGCTGTCGGCCGCCGCCTGCTCGCTGTCTCCGGCCGCGCTGCCGGTCGCCGCCTGCTCGCCCCCTCCGCCCGGGCTGTCGGCGGCGCCGCGCCGGTCGTCTTCGGCCGCGCTGCCGGCCGCGGCACGCTCCCCGTCTTCGACCGCACGGCCCGCCCCCGACCGCCCCCGGTCGCCACGCGCCCCCCGCGGACGCCGCCCGAGTGCCTCCCGCCAGCGCTGTCCCGGGTCGGTCGTCAGCCGGGCCCACGAGGCGAGAACGGTCGCCGACACGGTCGTGACGACGATCGCGAGACCCGGGAACAGCGCGATCCACCACGCACTCTGCAACTCCTGCCGCCCCTGCGCCACCATCAACCCCCAGCTGACGTCCGGCGGTTGGATGCCGATGCCGAGGAAGCTCAGCGACGACTCGGCCAGCATCACGAAGCAGAAGTCGAGCGCGGCGACGGTGAGCAGCGTGGGCAGCACGCTCGGCGCGACATGCCGCCGGATGGCCGCCCAGCTGCCCGTGCCGAACGTACGGGCCGCGTCCATGAACAGCCGGCTGCGCAGCTCCGCCGCCTCCGCCCGGGCCGTGCGCAGGTACACGGGGATCCGGGCCACGGCCAGCACCAGCACCAGGCTCGCGGCGCTCGGCGAGAAGACGTACAGCACGACCACGGCCAGCAGCAGGGAGGGGAAGCTGAGGATCACGTCGGCCACCCGCAGCGACACGTTCTCGCGCCAACCACCGTGGTATCCCGCCCACATGCCCCACACCGAGCCGATGACGAGCGAGCACAGCACGGCGGGCACCGCCACGGCCAGGGTCGTCCCGGCCGCGGCCAGCAGCCGCGCGGCGACGGGCCGGCCGAGCGAGTCGCTGCCGAGGACGAAGGCCCAGCCGTGGTCGAGGCTGAACGGTGGCCGGCCCGGGGCGCGCAGGTTCTGACGGGTCGCCAGCTCCCCCGCCAGCAGCGGCCCGAGGACCGCGCACAGTGCGACGACGACCAGCACCAGGGCCGCCGCGCAGGCGAACCGGTCCCGGAGCAGCAGGGCGAACCACCGCCGCCGTACGGCCGGACCGCCGGCCTCGGAAGTGTCGAGCATGTCCCGTCCTTGGCTCATGCCGCCGCCCGCTGCCGTATCCGCGGGTCGAGGAGCGCGTGGCAGAGGTCCACGAGGATGTTGAGGGCGAAGATCGCCAGAGCGGTCACGAGCACCGCCGCCTGCAGCACCGCGAAGTCGCGCTGGAGCACCGAGTCGATCATGAGCTTGCCGATCCCGGGCCAGCCGAAGATCGTCTCGACGACGACCGCCCCGTTGACCAGCCCCACGGCCAGGTCACCGGCGACGGTGAGCGCCGGCGCGGCCGCGTTGCGCAGGGCGTGCCCGAAGACCACCCGGACCTCGGAGGCTCCCTTGCCGCGCGCCACCTTCACATACGGGGCGGACAGCGCGGAGACCATGGCGCCCCGCACCACCTGGACCAGCACCCCGAACGGCCGGATGAGCAGGGTCGCCACGGGCAGGACCCACGCCGCCGCGCCGCTCGTGCCCGAGGTGGGCAGCCAGCCCAGGGTGACCGCGAAGACCAGCACGCCCATGATGGCGATCCAGAAGTCGGGCACGCTGGCCGCCGTCGAGGACAGGAAGCTTGCGATCCGGTCCGTGGCCGAGTTGGGGCGGTAGGCCGCCAGGCTCCCGATGACGACGGCGCCCGCGATGGCCAGCAGCATCGTCCAGCCGGCCAGTTGCAGGGTCGCGGGGAACGCCCGCAGGACGGCCTCGCCCGCCGGCTGCGCCGTGCGCAGCGACTCGCCGAAGTCGAGGTGGGCGACCTGGGCGAGATAGTCGCCGAACTGGGTGATCAGCGGGTCGTCCAGGCCGTTGCGGGCGGCGAACTCGGCCCGCATCTCGGGCGTCGCGCTCAGCGGCAGGTACAGGTTGGCGGGGTCTCCGGTGAGGCGGGCCAGGAAGAACACGCCGAGGACCACGAACAGCAGCGGGATGACACTGGAGACCGCGCGGCGGCGCAGCAGGGTCAGCATGTGATGTCCCCCCCTCAGCCCGCGCGGCGCATGTCGGCGAGCCGCATCTCGTCGTTGGTGGCGGAGTCGGGCCGGTAGCGGACCTTGGGGGAGAGAGCCAGCAGACCGGTCATGTTGGCCATCACGGCGTCCCGTACGACCTTGTCGTTCTGGTGGGCGAACGCGTCCGCGAACGCCTTCTGCCGCTTCCCGCCCGAGGCGAGTTCGGCCTGCTCGATGAGCGTGTCGAACTCGGCGGTGCCGTAGCTGCTCTGGGCGCCCTCGCTGCCGTAGATCTGGCCCATCGTGAACGCGGCGTCGCCCGCCTGGTTGCCGTGCTGCGCCTGGAGCAGGGTGGGGCCGGTGTCGCCGGCGGGGAAGGGGCGCAGCAGGTACTCCAGCCAGGCGTTGACGTCGAGCATCCTGATCCTGACCTTCAGCCCGGCCTTGATCAGGCCGTCCTGGACGACCTCCATCGCCTCGGCGGCCTTCGGGTAGATGCCGGTGCGGCCGATGAGGGTGAGGGTGGTGTCGGTGCGGACCCCGTCGGCACGGGCCTCGGCGACCAGTCGCCTGGCGCGTTCCGGGTCGTAGGGCCACGGCCGGACGCCCGGGTTGTAGCCGGTGACGCCCTTCGACACGAGCTGCCCGGTGGGTCGGCCGGCGAAGACCGCCGTGGTCAGGCCCTCCCGGTCGATGGCGTAGTTGACGGCCCGTCGGACGCGGATGTCGTCGAGCGGCGGCTCGGTGGCGTCCATCCGCAGGTAGGAGACCTCGTTGGTGGCGAACTCCACGGCCCGGTCGCCGGCCCCGTCCTCGGGCGCGAGCCCGATCGCCACATCCGCCTCGTCGTTCGTCACCATCGCGGCCCGCACACTGCCCTCGGCGCGCCAGACATACGTGGCAGCGGTGAAGTCGGGGGTCTTGCCCCAGTAGCCGGGGAAGCGTTTGAGCCGCAGGTAACGGCCCTGGTTCCACTCGTCGATCCGGTAGGGGCCCGTGCCGACCGGCTCGCGCACACGGGAGTCGGGGTCGGTGGTCGTCGGCACGATCTCGACGAAGGACAGGCGCAGCGGAAGGATCGGGTCGGGCTCCTTCGTGGTGACCCGGAGCGTGGTCCCGCCGACGGGCGTGGCGGTCAGCTCGCTGTCCGCGAAGATGTAGCCGTCGACGTTGCAGTCGATCCCCGAGTCCGTGGCGCGTTCGATCGAGAACGCCGCTGCGGCCGCCGTGAACGGGGAGCCGTCGTGGAAGGTGACGCCCTCGCGGAGGGTGAAGGTCCATGAAGTCGCCGATGTGCGGGTCCACTTGGTGGCGAGGGCGGGTTGCAGGCGCCCGGTGGACGCGTCGCGCTCGGTGAGGGCCTCCGTGATGTTGGCCCGCGTCACCCGGCCCGTCGCGGTCAGCGAGGCGTCGCAGGGTTCGAGTGTCGGCGGTTCCTCGGGGAGGACGATGCGCAAGGCGTCCGGGCCGCCGCCGATGGGATCGGCACCGGCGACCGAGCAACCGGAGACGGCGAGCAGGACGACGAGGGACGTGACGATCGCATGACTGCGGGCTGCGCCTGAACCGGCCACTGTGCCTCCGCGTTCGCTCCCGTACACAACAGAGAACGTCGTTTAGATATATGGACGGTCATTATTGGGGTGGCGAGGCGGAACGCGTCAAGAGGTGTGCGCCTGTTCCCAACTCGTCCCAGCTCTTGACGTGTTGATTGCCGTCCTAAAATATTCGGGAAGCTCGATTGGTTCTGCGCGGTTCTGTTTGCTCCCGAAGGGAATCCATGTCCAGCAGACATCGCTTCGCCCAGGCACTGGCGGCCACCGTCCCCCTGGCACTGGGCGCGGGGCTCATGGCCGTGCCGCCCGCCGCTGCCGCCGAACCGCCCGGCAGCGCGGTCACGGTCGGGATCGACCCGTCCTACCGGCAGCAGGAGTTCGAAGGGTGGGGCACGAGCCTCGTCTGGTTCGCCAACATCACCGGCGGCTATCCGGAACCCATCCGCCGGAAGCTCGTCGACATGCTGTTCGGCGAGGACGGTCTCCGCCTCAACATCGCGCGCTACAACATCGGCGGAGGCAACGCCCCGGACGTCCGCAAGGACTACATGAAGACCGGCGCGACCATGGAGGGCTTCTGGAAGGCCCCGGAGGGCACCACCAGGGAGGACACCGACTGGTGGAACCCGGACGACCCCGCCCACTGGGACTGGTCCGCCGACGCCAACCAGCGCTGGTGGGTGGACCAGGTCAAGAGCAAGGTGACCCGCTGGGAGGCCTTCAGCAACTCCCCGCCCTGGTTCCAGACCGTCAGCGGCTACGTCTCCGGAGGGTTCGACGCCAACACCGACCAGATCCGGCCCGACCGCGTCGACGACTTCGCCACCTACCTGGTCAAGGTGACCGAGCACCTGGAGAAGAAGCACCGCATCCGCTTCGACACCATCGCCCCGCTCAACGAGCCCAACACCAACTACTGGGGCACCCAGATCGGCCCCGACGGACAGCCCACGGGCGGCCGCCAGGAGGGCGCGCACGCCGGCCCCGAACTCCAGCAAAAGGTCGTCCTGGCCCTGCACCGCGCCCTGCAGAACGCCGGCACCCGCGCCACCGTCTCCGCGATGGACGAGACCAACCCCAGCACCTTCGTCCGCAACTGGAACGCCTACGACAGCTCCGCCCGCGCCGCCGTCGACCAGCTCAACGTGCACACCTACGGCACCGGCATGCGCACCAGCGCCCGCGACAGCGCCAAGGCCGCGGACAAGAAGTTCTGGATGAGCGAGGTCGAGGGCACCTGGGGGACCGGCACCGACTTCACCGGCATGGAGCCCGGGCTCGGCATCGCCACCCGGGTCGTCGACGACATCCGTGAACTGGAGCCGTCCGCCTGGGTGTTGTGGCAGCCGATCGAGGACTCCATCCCCCAGGCGGCGGCAGGCAAGAACTGGGGCAGCATCCACATCCCGTTCAACTGCACGGCCGCGGACACCCTGGAGACCTGCCCGGTCAAGGCCAACACCAAGTTCCACACCCTGCGCAACTTCACCCACCACATCCGGCCCGGCGACCACTTCGTGAAGGCCGACGACCCCTCCAGCGTCGCCGCCGTGCGCAAGTCCGGCCGTGGCGCGACCGTGGTGCACGTCAACAGCGGCACGACCCCGCGCGCCGTCACCCTGGACCTCTCGAAGTTCCGGCGCGTCGCCCCCGGCGCCACCGTGACACCCGTGGTGACCAGCGCCGAGGGCGCACTCGTCCGCGGCACGCCCGTGAAGGTGAAGGACGACTCCGCCACTGTGACCGTCCCGGCCAAGTCGGTCACGACCCTCCTCGTCGACGGCGTGTCCGGCACCGCCGAGGACGCCGCGCTCGTCCGGCCCGGCCACGTCTACCGCCTCCAGGGCGCCCAGAGCGGCAAGTCCCTGGCCCCGGCCGCCGAGGGCGACGGCGTCGTCGTCCGCACGAACGACCCGGCCGCCAAGTCCCAGCTCTGGTCGGTGAAGCGGCTGACCCGCGGCGACGGCAACCGCGACCGCTACGCCCTCGTCAACGCCTCCGACGGCAGGCGCCTCGCCGTACGCGACGACGAGGCCGTCCTCGAAGAGGCGGACACACCCGCGACGACAGCCGCACAGTGGATCATGTCGACCACCGGAGACGGCACCTGGACCTTCGTCAACGCCGCCACCGGCCGTCTGCTCGACGTCGTCGGGCAGTCCACGGCGGACGGCGCACGCGTGTCGGCCTTCCTGCCGACCTCCGCCGCCAACCAGCGGTGGGGCGTCACCGACGAGACGGTGCTCCGGACGCAGCCCGCCAAGGCCTTCACCGTCCCCGGCCGCGCGCCCGAACTGCCCGCGACCGTGACGCCCGTCTACCGCGACGGCGCCCGGGGCGCGCTCCCCGTCGAGTGGACGCCGCCCTCCGAGTCACGCTGGCGCGAGCCCGGAACCGTGCGGGTGAAGGGCCGGGCGACCGACGCGCTGGGCCGGACCGTCCCCGCCGAGGCGGTCGTCACCGTGGACACCGTCGCCGCCACGCTCCCGGCCCGCGCCAAGACCTACACCGGCGGACGGCCCGGCCTGCCCGCCACGGTCACCGCCGTCGGACGGCACGGTGGAACCGCCGACCTGCCGGTCACCTGGGACCCCGCGCCCGAGGGCGCGTTCGCCGAGGCCGGCGTGGTGACCCTGCGAGGCACCGCCCGGGTCCCCGGCGGAACGACGGCGGCGGCGACCGTACGCGTCCAGGTCACCGCGCCCCGGGAGACGAACGCCGCGCGCGACGCGGGCGTGACGGCCGGCGCGACGTACACCGAGAGCGGGTACTCCGCCGAGGGCCTGCGCAACGGCACCACGTCCGAGAAGGCCTGGTCGAACTGGAGGTCCGGCACGAAGAACCCGTCCGACACCGTCACCTTCACCCTGCCCGAGGCACGCGACCTGACCCGGGTCGTGACCCACTTCCACCGCGACGGCACCAACGTCAGCTTCGCGGAGTCGCTCAAGGTGCAGGTGCGCGGGGCCGACGGCACCTGGGCCGACGCGAGCGACCAGGTCGCCGTCGGCACCGAGGGCACACCCGTGGCCGATGTCCCGGTCCGCGCGAGCGGCCCGGCGACCGGCGTGCGCGTGGTCATGACGGCCCGGCCGGGCGGTTACCTCACCCTCGGGGAGATCGAGGTGTACGCCAAGGCCCCGGGCGCCTCCTCGGACGCCGCGGCGGCCTCGATCGAGGTGGACGGCGTGCCGCTGAGCGGCTTCGAGCCGGACCGGACGAGCTACCGTACGGCGGTCGACCGCCCGGACCGGGCCCGGGTCACCGCCACCCCGCGTGACCCCTACGCGAACGTGACGGTCCGTAAGGACACCACCGGGGGCCGGACGGTCCACGTCGTCTCCGTGACAGCCGAAGACGGCTCACAGACCCGGGAGTACCGGATCGAGCTGACCCGCCGCTGACACACGAAAGCGCGGGGCCCGCACGCCCCGCGCTTTCCTCGGCACGCCCGGATCAGACCGCCGGAGACGGGTACGTCGGGTACTCCACCCCGGACACGTGCTGCACGACCCGGATGACCTGGCACGAGTAGCCGAACTCGTTGTCGTACCAGAGGTAGAGGATCGCGTTGTCGCCCTCGACCTTGGTGGCGCCGGCGTCGACGATCGAGGCGTGGCGCGAGCCGATGAAGTCGCTGGAGACCGCGTCGGGAGCGCTGATGAAGTCGATCTGGCGCTTCAGCGGCGAGGTCAGGGAGACCTCGCGCAGGTAGTCGAGGACCTCCTGGCGGGTGGTCTCGCGCGCCAGCTGGAGGTTGAGGATCGCTATCGAGACGTCCGGCACCGGGACCCGGATGGAGCTGCCGGTGATCTTCGCCTTGAGCTCGGGCAGCGCCTTGGCGACGGCGGAGGCCGCGCCGGTCTCGGTGATGACCATGTTGAGCGGCGCGGACCGGCCCCGGCGCTCGGACTTGTGGTAGTTGTCCAGCAGGTTCTGGTCGTTGGTGAACGAGTGGACGGTCTCCACGTGGCCGCGCTGGACACCGAACTCGTCGTCCATCGCCTTCAGCGGCGGCACTATGGCGTTCGTGGTGCACGACGCGCAGGACAGGATCTGCTCGTCCGGCTTGATCGTGTCGTGGTTGACGCCGTGCACGATGTTCGGGACGTCGCCCTTGCCCGGCGCGGTCAGCACGACCTTGTCGATACCCGGCCGCAGGTGCTGCGACAGGCCCTCGCGGTCGCGCCACTTGCCGGTGTTGTCGATGAGGATGGCGTCCTTGATGCCGTACGCCGTGTAGTCGACCTCGGACGGGTCGTTCGCGTAGATCACCTTGATCGCGTTGCCGTTGGCGACGATCGTGCTGTTCGCCTCGTCGACGGTGATCGTGCCCTGGAACTGGCCGTGGATGGAGTCCCGGCGCAGCAGGGAGGCGCGCTTGACGATGTCCTGTTCGCCGCCCCCGCGCACGACGATGGCCCGCAGCCGCAGGCCGTTGCCCGAACCGGCCTTCTCGATCAGCAGCCGGGCCACGAGCCGGCCGATACGGCCGAAGCCGTACAGGACGACGTCCCGGCCCTCGCGGCGCTCGATCTTGTTGGCGCCGGTGGCACCGGCGACGGCCTCGGCGGTGAACTCGGCGACCGACAGGCCGCGGTCGTCCTCGCGGTACGTCGCGGCGAGCATGCCGATGTCGATCTGGGACGGCCCGAGGTCCAGCTCGGCGAGGGTCTGCAGGAACGGCAGCGTCTCGGTGACGGAGAGCTCCGCGCCGGCGATCTGCCGGGCGAACCGGTGGGTCTTGAGGATGCTGACCACCGACTTGTTCACCAGGGAGCGGCTGTGCAGCAGGACCGTCACGTCCCGCTCCCGGTGCAGCTTCCCGATGATCGGGATCATCGACTCCGCGATCTCCTCGCGGTTCTTCCAGTTGGTGAACGAGTCGTCGTTGACAGTCACGAATCCATCTTTCGAGCTAGGCGGCGCTCATATGTTAAACCGTCGATTTCCTGAGCATGAACGGGGTCCCTCCGGGGCGTTCGGCCGGCATTCCGCGCGCCCATGAGGGCATGGCCTGAGACGATCGAACCGGAGCATCCGCGCGAAAGGGACGCGCATGGATTTCGACGCTGTGGCCGACGAGCTGTACGCCCTGCGGCCGGAGGACTTCACCGTCGCCCGCGCCTCTGCCGCGGCAGCCGCCCGCACCGCAGGCGACCGGGAACTCGCCGAGCGGATCGGCGCGTTGCGCAAACCCAGCCTCGCGGCCTGGGCGAGCAACCTCCTGGTCCGCAGCCGGCCCGGCGACATCGAGCCGCTGCTCCGGCTGGGGGAGGGCCTGCGGCAGGCCCATCAGAACCTGGACGGCACACAGCTGCGCGAGCTGAGCCGCCGGCAGCACGCGCTCATCCGCGCCCTGTCCGCCCAGGCCCGGCAGCTCGCGCAGGAGGCCGGCCATCCGATCGGCGAGAGCGTGCAGCGCGAGGTCGAGAACACCCTGCACGCCGTCCTGGCCGACCCCGAGGCCGCCGAGGCGTGGGCGAGCGGCCGGCTGGCCAAACCGCTCAGCCCCGCTGTCGGCTTCCCGGCCGCCGCGGAGGGGGCCCCGCCGCGGCGCCGCACACCGGCCGCGGCCCCCTCCCGCCCGGACAGGAAGGCCGACGAGCGGCAGTGGCGACAGCTGGCGGAGGCCCGGCAGGACGCCGAGGAGGCGGAGCGCGAGCTGCGGGCCCGGAAGGACGAGGCAGCGGCGGCGGGGCGGGCGGCCGAGGAGGCGACCCGGCAGGCGGAACGCCTCCAGCAGCGCATCGGCGAGCTCACCGAGGAACTGGAGCGCACCAGGGGAGAGCACCAGCAGGCCCGCTTCGCCGAGCGGTCGGCCCGGGAACGGGCACGTGACGCCGACCGCCGCCTCCGTGAGGCCGACCGCCGGGCCGCGACGGCCGCCGCCCGGCTCGCACGCCTTACCTCCTCCTGAACCCGCCCGGACCGGCGGGTCACGGCTCGAACTGACATCGGCCGGGCACGATCATCAGCCATGTGACATGGCTCACGTACCGGCGGGCGCAGCCGCCCCTCCCAGAGCCTCACGCATACGACACCAAAATTGAACCGTTCGTTTTCTTGAACCAGTCGTGTTTATGCCGCTAGGTTGTCCCGCATGACCGCCTCCCGGAACCCGACCACCGCAGAAGAGCTGCGCGGTGCCGGCCTGCGGGTGACGGCCGCCCGCGTCGCGCTGCTCGAGACCGTGCGGGACGGTGACCACCTCGGCGCCGAGGCGATCGCCTCCGAGGTGCGCGGCCGCGTCGGCCACATCTCCGTCCAAGCCGTCTACGAGGGGCTCCACGCACTCACCGCGGCGGGACTGATACGCCGCCTCGAACCACCCGGCAGCCCGGCCCTCTACGAGGGGCGGGTCGGCGACAACCACCACCACCTCGTGTGCCGGTCCTGCGGAGCCGTCGCCGACGTCGACTGCGCGGTCGGGCACGCCCCCTGCCTGACCGCGTCCGACGACCGCGGCTTCGCCGTCGACGAGGCCGAGGTCATCTACTGGGGCCTGTGCCCCTCCTGCTCCACCGCTCGCAGTTCCTGACACGCGATCCACCCGAGCACCGTGCTCCACCCCGTCCGGAAGGATTTCCATGACCGAGAACCACGACGCGATCGTCACCGACCCGAAGGAGACGAGCGGCGGCTGCCCCGTGGCGCACGACCGCGCGCTGCACCCGACCCAGGGCGGCGGCAACCGCCAGTGGTGGCCCGAGCGGCTCAACCTGAAGATCCTCGCCAAGAACCCCGAGGTGGCCAACCCCCTCGGTGAGGACTTCGACTACGCCGAGGCGTTCCAGTCCCTCGACCTCGCGGCCGTGAAACGCGACATCGCCGAGGTGCTCACCACCTCGCAGGAATGGTGGCCCGCCGACTTCGGCCACTACGGCCCGCTGATGATCCGGATGGCCTGGCACAGCGCGGGCACCTACCGCATCAGCGACGGCCGCGGCGGTGCCGGCGCCGGCCAGCAGCGCTTCGCCCCGCTCAACAGCTGGCCGGACAACGGCAACCTGGACAAGGCCCGCCGCCTGCTGTGGCCGGTCAAGAAGAAGTACGGCCAGAGCATCTCCTGGGCCGACCTCATGATCCTCACCGGCAACGTCGCCCTGGAGCAGATGGGCTTCGAGACCTTCGGCTTCGCCGGCGGCCGCAAGGACGTCTGGGAGCCCGAGGAGGACGTGTACTGGGGCCCCGAGACCACCTGGCTCGACGACAAGCGCTACACCGGCGACCGCGAGCTGGAGAACCCGCTCGGCGCGGTCCAGATGGGCCTCATCTACGTCAACCCGGAGGGCCCGAACGGCAACCCGGACCCGATCGCCGCGGCCCGCGACATCCGTGAGACGTTCCGCCGCATGGCGATGAACGACGAGGAGACCGTCGCCCTCATCGCCGGCGGCCACACCTTCGGCAAGACCCACGGCGCCGGCCCGGCCGACCACGTCGGCGCCGACCCCGAGGCCGCCTCCATGGAGGAGCAGGGCCTGGGCTGGAAGAGCACCTACGGCACGGGCAAGGGCGGCGACGCCATCACCTCCGGCCTGGAGGTCACCTGGACCGCAACGCCGACCCAGTGGAGCAACGGGTTCTTCAAGAACCTCTTCGAGTTCGAGTACGAGCTGGAGCAGAGCCCGGCCGGTGCCCACCAGTGGGTGGCCAAGGACGCCCCGGAGATCGTGCCCGACGCGCACGACTCCACCAAGAAGCACCGCCCGAAGATGCTCACCACCGACCTGGCGCTGCGCTTCGACCCGATCTACGAGCCGATCTCCCGCCGGTTCTACGAGAACCCGCAGGAGTTCGCGGACGCCTTCGCCCGCGCCTGGTACAAGCTGACCCACCGTGACATGGGTCCGAAGTCCCTGTACCTCGGCCCGGAGGTCCCGGAGGAGACCCTGCTGTGGCAGGACCCGCTGCCCGAGGCCGACGGCGAGCCCATCGACGCCGAGGACATCGCGACCCTCAAGACCAAGCTCCTCGAGTCCGGTCTGAGCGTCTCGCAGCTGGTGTCCACCGCCTGGGCCTCGGCCTCCACCTTCCGCGGCAGCGACAAGCGCGGCGGTGCCAACGGCGCCCGCATCCGCCTGGAGCCGCAGCGCGGCTGGGAGGTCAACGAGCCCGACGAGCTGGCCCAGGTCCTGCGCGTCCTGGAAGGCATCCAGCAGGAGTTCAACTCCGGCGCCGGTGCCAAGAAGGTCTCCCTGGCCGACCTGATCGTCCTCGGCGGCACCGCCGCCGTCGAGAAGGCCGCCAAGGAAGCCGGCTTCCAGGTGGAGGTTCCCTTCGCCGCGGGCCGGGTGGACGCGACGGAGGAGCACACCGACGTCGAGTCCTTCGAGGCGCTCGAGCCGACCGCCGACGGGTTCCGCAACTACCTCGGCAAGGGCAACCGCCTGCCGGCCGAGTACCTGCTGCTCGACAAGGCGAACCTGCTGACCCTGAGCGCCCCCGAGATGACCGTCCTGGTCGGTGGCCTGCGGGTGCTGGGCGCCAACTACCAGCAGACCCAGCTCGGCGTGCTCACGAAGACGCCCGGTTCGCTGACGAACGACTTCTTCGTCAACCTGCTCGACCTGGGCATCGAGTGGAAGTCGACGTCCGAGGACCAGACCACGTTCGAGGGCCGCGACGCCGCCACCGGCGAGGTCAAGTGGGCCGGCTCCCGCGCCGACCTGGTCTTCGGCTCGAACTCCGAGCTGCGGGCCCTCGCCGAGGTCTACGCGAGCGACGACGCCAAGGAGAAGTTCGTGAAGGACTTCGTCGACGCCTGGGTCAAGGTCATGAACCTGGACCGGTTCGACCTGGTCTGATCGACCCCGTCGTGACAGGACGCCCCGGGCCGGCCGGCCCGGGGCGTCCCCCGTGTCTTCTGATGGATCGTCAAAGACCGTTAAACGTAAGAACATCACTTACCCAACTCTCACCATGAAACGGCAAGGACCTGCGGCCGCGCCCGGATTCGGGCATACGTTCTGCTCGTGAAGACAGATTCCGCTGCCCACAGAGGCGCCGGCCGTGCACCGCACCCCTTCGACGGTTCACGGCCGACCACCGGCGGCCCCGTCCGCCGCACCCTCCTGCGCACCGTGCTGACCGGGGCCGCAGCCCTCGGCGCCGGCCTCGGCGCCGCCCGGCCGGCCACCGCCGCCCCCGGCGCCCCCCACACCCCCGGCCCCGGCACCGGCCCCCGGCCCAGCACCCCGGGCGAGGCCCTCCAGGAGCTGGCCGCGGGCAACCAGCGCTGGCGCGCCTACCGCGAACGCCACCCGCACGAAACCCCCGAGATCCGGCGGACCCTGACGACGGCCCAGCACCCCTTCGCGGTCGTGCTCGGCTGCATCGACTCGCGCGTGCCCCCGGAGCTGGTCTTCGACCAGGGGCTCGGCGACCTGATGACCGTGCGCACCGCCGGCGAGGTCCTGGACGAGGCCGTGCTCGGCAGCGTCGCCTACGGCGTCCTGGAACTCGGCATACCCCTGGTCGTCGTCCTCGGGCACCAGTCGTGCGGCGCGGTCCGTGCCACCTGCGAGGCGGAGCAGTCCGGCGGACAACTGCCCGCCCACATCCAGTACCTGGCCGACCAGATCAGCCCGGCCATCGACCACGGCAAGGACGGGGACGCGCGGATCGACGCGACCGTGGACGCCAACGTCCGGCTCGTCCGCTCCCGGCTGGTCGCGGAGCCCGACCTCGCCGCCAGGATCGACACCGGCCGGCTGGCGATCGTCGGCGCCCGCTACGAACTGACCAGCCAGGCCGTCCACCGCGTCGCCTGAGAACCCGAACCCGCCCGGTCCGCCGCACACGGCAGCGGACCGGGCCGACCCGTCAGGCCCGCAGCGGGTTGTACCGCGCCGCCGCCATCAGGTACCAGGCGGTCGCCCCCGTGTGCCGGTACGGGTAGTAGCCGAAGCCGAATCCGGTGTCCAGCGGGCTGCTCGCGGACACCACCCCGCAGCGCTCGGGCAGCGCCCTCCCGCCGACGGTCTGACCGCCGCCCAGCAGATCCTGGGCCTGCTCGGTCGACGCGATCAGACGGCGGGCCCGCGCGTCGTCACCCCGCGCCCCGCGGTCGCGCAGGGCGAGCGCGAGGTGGGCCGTCCCCTCGAACCACACGCCGTTGCGATCGGGCTTGGGCTGCCCCGCCGCGATCGGGGCGTCCTCGTTCGCGAGGAGGCTCGCCGAACTGAAGGTGACGCCCTCGTACGACTGCCCGGCCGGAACCGTGCTGTTGGTGCGGCCGGAGTGGTCCAGGACGGCCAGCTCCGCCACGGCCCAGTCCAGCGAACGGGAGTGGCGGTGCGAGCCGAGTGCGAGGTGCGTCCAGGTCTGGGTGTCCTCAGGGATCGGGGACTTGTTGACCGTGACACCGTCGTTGGTGCCGGTGTAGAAGAAGCCGCCGGACGGCTCCCACATCCGCCGCACGAAGGCCTCGGCCCGCGCACGCCGCTCCAGCCACACCCGGTCGCCGGTGAGCCGGGCGAGCCGGCCGAACAGGCAGACCAGGTCGGTGTTGTGCTCGGTCGAGGTGAACGGCAGCTTCTGGTTCGCCCCGTCGACCCCGAACTTGTAGCCGCCGAGGGGCTCGTCGGTACGGCCGGTCCGCTCGATCCACTCGCCGATCCGTACGGCGCCGGTGAGGAAGCGGCGCGCCCCGGTGCGGCGGGCGAGAGCGCTCAGCGCGATACCGGCCCAGGCCATGTCGCCCACCGCCGTGCCGGTGAAGCCGAACTGCGTGCCCACGTTGACGGTGCCGTCCGGCCGTACGAAGCCGTCGGGCTGCGGCGAGCCGTCGTAGAAGGTGTACGGCCCGACGTTGTAGGCCTGCCGGAGCCTGCCGTCGTCGTACGCCGGGTCGTGCGACTGGGCGTAGAGCAGAGCGTCGCCCAGCGCCTCGGCCCGGGTCAGGCCGTTGCCGCTGCGGGCGGCGAGGTGGGCCAGGATCGCCAGGGCGTTGTCGTAGGTGAACGCGGTGCTGAACAGGCCGGCCTGGTCGGTGTAGCTCTGGGTCAGGCGGATGCCGCCGTGGTCGGGGTAGGCGTCCATGGCGGCGGCGAGAAAGGCGTGCCCACGGGCCGGGGCCGACGCGGGACGCGCCGCGGCGGCACCGGCCGCCAGGGCCTGGCCCGAGCAGACGGCGGTGAACCCCGCGGCGCTGATGCCGAGTCCGGCCCCGATGAGCGAACGCCGGCTGACCGCCGGGCCTTGTCTGCCAGTCATGGATCTCCCCTTGAGAGCGCTCTCAGCAATGCGCGCTCATTGTGCTGGCGCTCCGGGGGAGGGTCAACGCTCCGGTCGGAATCGAGAGTTGCAGAGCAGGGCGAACGGCGGGCGGATCACTCGCACACGATCTCGTCACGCGGCGTGTAGTGCGTGCGGAACGGCTCGCGCTTCACTTCCCTGCCGTCGTTGTAGAAGACCCGCTCCACGGTGACGTCGAACCCTTCGAGCGGCGTCTGCGGCACGCACTCCTTGTCGTCGCTCACCTTCTTCTCGGGCTTCTTCACCTCGGTGCGGGGACCCTTGACCGACTTGATCTCGTCGTACTTGCGGGTGCCGAGGAAGGAGACGGTCACGGAGGTGTCCGTGGACTCGGCCTGGATGTAGATCGCCTTGCCGGAGTCGTTGGTGAACCTCAGGTCCAGGCTGCCCCAGGCGACCGTCGCCTCGCGGCCCTCCGGGTAGCGCTCGATGTAGAAGGAGTGCGCGCCGTGCTCCACGGGCTTGACCCCGGCGAAGAACAGCGCGTTGTACACCGTGGTCGCCACGGCCGAGACGCCGCCGCCGGAGGCCTTGGTGAACTTGTCGTCGAGGATGATGATGCCCTCGACGAAGCCGTTCTCCTCGGTGCGCTCGCCGACGGTCCGGTTGAAGCTCCAGGTCTCGTCCGGCCTCACGAGGGAGCCGTTGATGAGCTCCACCGCCCGGCCGATGTTCTTCGTGCGGTACTCGGCCGGTTCGAAGTGGACGGTGAAGGAGGACATCGTCTCCGTCAGCCCCAGCTCCGCGGTGTTCTCCCGGGTCACCTCGGGCTGGATCCTGCGCACCTCCACCGCGCCGCTGCGCCCGGCGCCCGACCGGGTGAGCAGCGGCAGCACCGCCTTGCCCAGCGCCTTGTCGGTGACCTCCTGACCGGGTGTGGCGTCCTCGGCCACCACGGCCTTGTCGCCGTCCGGCCGCAGTGTGGCGTTCTCGGCGGTCGTGGTGACGTCGTTGAGCGGCCCGGCGACGGCGGGGGCGGCGCGCAGCCCCTTCGCGTCGAGTTCCGGTCTGAGCCTGCCGCTGCCGTCCGGCCGCATGGTCAGATGCTCGCCCAGCACCTCCGGGCCGACCGTGAACCGCCGGCCGGCCGCGGTGAGGGTGACGGGCGCCGACATGGCCGGCTCCGCGAAGGTGCGCACCGCCCGCCGTACCTCCCCGGCGGTGACCTTCGGCCGGGTCTCGCGCGTCGGCAGGGCCGTCACCGCGTCGGCGTCCCCCCGGAGGAAGGAGGCACGCAGGGGCGGCACCGCGGCGTCCACGTCGAGCGCGTATCCCGTGCGCGGCGCGACTTCCTTCACCCGGCCGTCGTCGAAGGCGACGGCACCGTCCCGGACCTTCTGGTCGAGCCCCTTCGCCAGCTGTCCGAGAGCGGCCCGGGCCTTGTCCTCGTCGAACCGTACGACCGGCTCGATGGCACCGCCCGAGCGGAAGAACCCCTCGAACACGCTCAGCGGATCGTTGCCGGTGCGGGCCGCCCGGTCGACGGTCTCCCGGACGTCGAAGGAGAGCCCGGCCCGCTGCGGATCGACCGTGCTGGTCCGGTCACCGACCCGCACGGGCAGCTCCCGCGCGCCGGCCGGACCCAGCCGCCGCTCCAGCTTCCGCACCGCCTCCGCGCGGCTCAGCCCCCCGATCTCCACGCCGCGCACGGTCGTACCGGAGTCGATCTCGCCGCCCGTGAGCAGCAGCCCGGCCAGATACAGACCGCCCACGCCCACGACCAGCGCGCCGCCGGCCAGGGCGAGGGGCGGGAGGGAGGTGATGCGCGGGACGGAGGATATTCGGGGGCGCATGGGTCTCCTGGAAATCGGTACGAGGGGGCACCCGATGACGCGACGCTGCTGCGGGCAAGCACACCAAGCTATCCACACAAGTGCGGCACAACGGTATGGCCCAGACCACTTATGTCCGAGATCACGCCGGAACCGGCCGGACCGGCCCGCCCCGCAGGCGCGGCCACAGAGTGGTAACGGCGAACAACTGTCCGGTGGTTGACGCGGTCTAGGCCACTATGAAGATCTCTTTCCTGATCCACAACGCCTACGGGATCGGAGGCACGATCACCACCACGTTCAACCTGGCCGGAGCGCTCGCCGAACGGCACGACGTGGAGATCGTCTCCGCGTTACGCCACCGGGAGCACCCGACCTTCACGCTGGATCCCCGGGTGCGGCTGCGGGCCCTGGTGGACCTGCGCAAGGAGGCGGACCATCCGCTGCACCGAAGACCGGCGACGGTGTTCCCGCCCGCCGAGTACCGCCATCACCAGTACAGCGAGCTGACCGACCAGCGGATCGGCGAGTGCCTGGAGACCCTCGACGCCGACGTCGTCATCGGCACCCGGCCGGGCCTCAACGTGCACATCGCCCGCCAGGCCCCGCGGCACGTGCTGCGCGTCGGCCAGGAGCACCTCACCCTCGACCACCACTCGCCGCGGCTGCGCACCGCGCTGCGCCGCGCCTACCGCCACCTCGATGTGATCACCACCGTGACCGAGGCGGACGCCGCCGCCTACCGGCGCAAGATGTGGCTGCCCGGCGTCCACGTCGAAGCCCTCCCGAACAGCGTCCCCGACCCGGTCCTGCCCCCGGCGGACGGCAACGCCAAGATCGTGACCGCCGCGGGCCGGCTGGTCCGCGTCAAGCGCTACGACCTGCTCATCGAGGCGTTCGCCCAGGTCGCCGCCGCGTTCCCGGACTGGCAGCTGCGCATTTACGGCAAGGGCGAGGAGCAGCCCAGGCTGCGGCAGCTCATCGAACAGCTCGGCCTGTGGAACAACGTGTTCCTGATGGGGGCCGCCACGCCCATGGAGGCGGAGTGGGCCAAGGCGTCGATCGGCGCGGCCGCCTCCGACTTCGAGCCGTTCGGCATGACGATCGTCGAGGCGATGCGCTGCGGACTGCCCGTCGTCAGCACCGACTGCCCCTACGGCCCCGGCGAGATCATCCAGGACGGATTCGACGGCCGTCTGGTGCCGGTCGGGGACCGTGACGCCCTCGCCTCGGCCCTGCTGGAACTCGTCGGCGACGACGAACGGCGCCGCCGCATGGGCCGCGCGGCCCTGGAGAACGCCCGCCGCTTCGCCCCGGGCCCCGTCGTCGCACAGGCCGAACGCATCCTCGACGAGGCCGTCACGGCCAGGACCACGGGCCGACGGCCCACCACCCCGCAGGACCACCGGCCCCTCGGCCCGCTGACCGGCCACGGCCACGCCGCCCGCGACGCGGCCCACGCCACCGCCGTCGGCGTACTGCGCACGCTCCGGAAGGGACGACGATGAGCACGCAGGAAGGGCCGACGATGGGCACGCCGGAGGGCGCGGCGTCGGGTACGCCACAGGACGCGGCGACGGGCGCACGGGAGGGCGCGGCGATGGGTACGCCGGAGGGCGCGGCGATGGGAACGCCGGAAGGCACGGCGACGGGAACGCCGGAAGGCGCGACGACGGCCACGCCGGAAGGCACGACGATGGGAACGCCGGAGGGCGCGACGACGGGCACGCAGCCCGACACCCACCCGCGCATCCACTGCGCGATCGACACCGACGGCAGGATCACCTTCCGCCTCCCGCCGACCCCGGCCGCCCGCCCCCAGCTGCTCCTGCGGCTGCGTCCCAAGAAGGGCCGGCCCGAGACGACCCGCCACCTCCTCGATCTGGCGCCGGACGACTCCGACGGCCACCTGCGCGCCGTACTGGAACCGGACCCGGCCCTCGACGAAGGCCGTTGGGACGTCTGTCTCCTGCCGGAACCAGGAGCCGAGCGCCTCCGGCTGCGACCCGGCCTGCGGGACCTGCGCGCCCTCGTCGACGGGCACCTGCGCGACCGGCCCGCCCCGGTCGCCGTCCGGATCCCGTACGTCACCAAGGACGGCTTCCTCGCGCTGCGGGCGTGGCTGCGCACCGCCCACGCGGAGGCCCGCACCCTCGACGTCACGGACCGGTCGATGACGGTCGCCGCCCGCCTGCACGGCGCGCTCCTCCAGGAGGACGCCACCGTGCGCCTGCGCCTGCGCGGCACCGACACCGTACGGAGCCTCCGCCCGCGCATCGACGACGACGGCAGGGGCTTCTCCTTCACCGCGGGCCCCGAGGACCTGGCGGACGACGGCGGGCGGGCGGACCGGATCTGGGACGCCTTCGTCCGGCCCACCGCCGGCGCTCCGCAGATCAGGATCGGCCGCCTGCTCGACGACGTCGCCGACCGCAAGCACGTGTACGTCTACCCGGCGATCACGCGGAACGGATCCACTCTGCGCCCCTACTACACCGTCGACAACGACCTCGCGATCGAGATGACGCAGGCCGATTCCCCGATATGCCCGAAATGAAAATCCATGGGGCTTCGGATGGTTGTTTCGGTACCGCGAAGCGACAGCCATGTGTGGATTCTGTGCAAAGCGGTGGCAAAAAGGTCAGGCGCTCCTCTTCAGTGGCCGCAAATCGGTAGGGGACTTGCGGCGTTAACCAAACTCAAGTACCTAGATGAATCATGAACTTGTTCAACCGCGTCGTGCCGTCCCGCCGGCAGGCGCCGACCGTCCCCCCACAGCGCCCCGGCGGCGCACCGGCATCATCCACTGCCGTGCTGCCGGACCCCAGCCTGGCGAATCTCACCGGTGAATGGGTCGTCGACCCCGCGCACAGCAGGATCGGCTTCTCCGTCCGGCACGCCATGGTGACCACCGTGCGCGGTTGTTTCCTGGAGTACGAAAGCCGGCTCTACTTCGACGCCCGCGACCCCTCCCGGTCACGGGCCGACATCACCCTGTTCACGTCCAGTGTCGATACCGGAGTGGAACAACGCGACGCCCATCTGGTCGGCCGGGACTTCCTCGACGCCGCGACCTATCCGCGGATGCGCTTCACCAGCACCTCGGTGGAACACGCGGGCTCCGACCTGTATCGCATGTCGGGTGAGCTCACCATCAAGGGCATATCCCGTCCCGTCGTACTGGACATGACCTATATCGGCCACGTCACCGACCCCTTCGGTTACGACCGGGTCGGATTCGACGGCACCACCACCATCAACCGCTCCGACTGGGGCCTGACGTACAACAGCAGGCTGGCCGAGGGAGGCGCGATGGTGAGCGAGAAGGTGCGCCTTCAGTTCGACATCGCCGCCATCCGCACGCCACCGTCCGCCGGCTGACGGCCGCAGGAGCCCCAGGACACGGTCTCGGCCCCGGCCACGACACGGAACGTCGCCGGGCCGACCGTGAGCGCCCCGTCGCTCAGGGGAGTGCACCGCACACCGCCCCGGCCGCGCAGGGCCCCCTGTGCGCCGGGGCCGACCGTGACGTCCATCCAGGCGCAGGGCCGGGCGGGGCGGTTCACGGCGAACTCCACCGGCCCGGTGCCGCAGTCGAGGGCGATCGTCGCGCCGACGTACGCGTCGATGTCGACGCCCCGGAGCAGGACGTTCCGCCGCGTGTGCCGAAGGTCGGCGGCCGCGGGGAGGCCCTCCGCGGCCATCATGGTGACCGCCGCGTTCCGGTGGGCGGGCCGGGCGTAGTAGCGGTCGCCGACCAGTCCCAGGCCGCGGCGGACCTCCACCCGGGTGACACGCTCGTCGGACGGGCCGGGGGAAGGGCCGTCCGACGGCCGTCCGGCCAGCCGGTGCGACGGCGACACCAGCAGCTGAAGCACCTCCACCTCGCTCATGGCACCCACCCTATTTCGCGGTGACCACGGCCGGACGCGTGCCCGCCGGCCGGCGAGGGCGTACGGGACCGCGGCCCGTCACTCGCCCTGCCGCCGCCCGATCCCCTCGTCCTCCAGGGAGGCCCGGCCGTCCGGAGCCTCGCCCGCGGTCAGGTGCTCCAGAACCTCGACCAGCTCCTGGCACGCCCGCTCCACGGAACGCCGCGTGTTGATCTGCTCGGTGATCACCGCCGACAGGATCAGGGCCGTCAGGGCCATCGCCCCGTTGAACGCCTGGAGCTTGATCATCACCTCCACCCGGGTCAGCCGCTCGAACGGCCCGGACCGATCGGTCGCCGCCACCGTGGCCATCACCGAGGCGAACAGGGCGCACAGCATGCTGCCCGCCAGCTGGAAACGCAGCGCCGCCCAGATCAGCAGGGGATAGACGAGGAACAGCAGACTGACCGAGCTGTGCGCGGCCAGCGGAACGACACAGCACACGATCAGCGCCAGGCCCGAGGCCTCCTTCCAGCGCGACAGGCGCAGCGGCCGGCGGACGCGGTACAGCAGGAGCAGCACGGGCGTGACGATCAGCACGCCCATCGCGTCACCCACCCACCAGGCCAGCCACACGGCCCAGAAGCTCGGCCCGTCGAGCCGGCCCGTGACGATCAGGAGGCCGGCGCCCACGGTCGCGCTGATCAGCATGGCGGTGAACGCGCCCAGGAACACCAGGGCCAGACCGTCCCGCAGACGCCCGAGATCGGTACGGAAACCGGCCCGGCGCAGCAGCAGGTACCCGGCGATCGGCGCGGCGGTGTTGCCGGCCAGGACGCCGAACACCGCGGGCCGCAGGGAGGTGAGGGACAGGATGACGAGGAAGGCGCCCAGGGCGATCCCGGGCCAGCAGCGCAGCCCGAAGATCAGCAGAAAGGCGACCGAGACGCCGGTGGGAGGCCAGATCGGGGTGACGACCGCGCCCTCCACGACCAGTTCCCGCAACAGGCCCAGCTGCCCCGACGCGTAATAGCAGGCGGCGACGGCCAGCGTCTGCAGAGCGAGGACGACCGGCGTACGCAGATCCTGGCTACCCACCACAGCAGCCATGAGACACCGAGGCCGCCGCGGCGGCGAGGTGAGAGCGGGGCCCTGCGGCCCTATGGCTGAGCGTCCGGTCCGTCCATGCCGACCACCAGGACGGCGGCGTCGTCGTCATGCCCCACCCGCTCGGCGCCCTTGATCACGGCGGCCGCGAGCGCGTCCACGTCCATGCCCGCCACCGCCGCGATGCCCGCCAGCCGCGTCACCTGGTCGAGGCCCTCCTCGAGCCGCATGGACGGCCCCTCCACGACACCGTCCGTGAGCAGCACGAACACGCCGCCGTTCGTGAGCTCGTACCGGGTCACCGGATACGGCGTGCCCGCCTGGACCCCGAGCGGCGGGCCGCCCTCGTCCTCCGTGACACCGGACTTCCCGTCTGCCGTGGCCCAGACGCAGGGCAGATGCCCCGCCCGCGCGCTCTCCAGCACGCCGGCACACGGGTCGAGCCGCATGAAGGTGCAGGTGGCGAAGAGGTCGGAGCCCAGCGACAGCAGCAGCTCGTTGGTCCGGGCCAGGACCTCGCCCGGCTCGCTGGTGACGGAGGCCAGGGCCCGCAGCCCCGCCCGCACCTGCCCCATGAACGCGGCCGCCTCGATGTTGTGGCCCTGGACGTCACCGATGGACAGCCCGATCCGGCCGTCGCCCAGCGTGAAGGCGTCGTACCAGTCGCCGCCCACGTTGAGGCCCTGGCACGCGGGCGTGTACCGCACGGCCAGATGCAGCCGCCGGGCGACGGGCAGATCCCGCGGGAGCATGCCGCGCTGGAGCGCGATGGCCAGCTCGACGCGGGACCGCTGCATCTCGGCCTGCGCACGCGCCTGCGCCGTCAGGGCCCCGAGCCTGGTCAGCAGCTCGTCGCCGTCGTCCGTCGTGCCGGTGCGGAACATTGATCACTCCGGCGAGGATGGCCACGGTCGGTGACCGACCCTCGAAGGGAAATCCCCCCATTTGCGTCCATAGGATGATACTCAGCCGGAGGGGTCGACGACGACCCGGGCCCTGGCCCGCACCTCACCGTCCCGGGCTTCCGCCACGGCCTGCCGCAACAGCCGGGACAGCCGCTGATCGGCGTCGGGAGCGGCGCACAGCACCCGCAGCGCGTGCTCGAGGTGGCGACGCCCCGGCCCGCGCCACCACAGCAGGTCGACGACGCGCTCCGGCAGGCCGCCCGCACGGGCGCCGGCGAGGCGTTCGGCCCGCCGGCGGCAGGCGCGGCCGTGCCGCGCCAGGCGCCGGGACGCGGGACGCGCCTCGCGGGCCGCGTCCACGACCGTACCGACCAGCAGCGGCGCGTACGCCCGGCCCGGAGGACGGGCGTCGGCGAGCTCGGCGGCCAGCGGCCACAGGGCGAGCCGGGTCGCGTCGCCGACACTGTCGTTGACCGCACGGGCCAGCGCCGCCAGCGCCGGATGCGTACCCGCCGGGCTGTCGGTGAACCTGCCGGTGGCCAGCAGGGCGGCGGCCTCCATCAGGCAGGCGCCGTCGTCGGGATGCAGATGGGCGAAACGGCCGGGTATCGGAAGCCCGTCCGGGGCCGCGGCCCGGGACTGCCCGGACGGCCGGTGCGGGGGAAGGGCGGTCATGGACGGCCTCCGGCGGGGCTCACAGGCCGGTGACGGCGTGCAGGAACAGGTACATCGCGGCGGCCGGAATCCCGGCGCCGGGGAACGTGAGCATCCAGGCGGTGACGATGGAACGCGCCACCTGCCAGCGTACGGCGGAGGCGCGCTGCGTGGCACCGGCGCCCAGGATGGCCGCGGTGATCGTCTGCGTGGTGGAGATCGGTGCCTTCACGAGAAACGCGGTGGTGTAGAGGACGGCCGCGGCGGCGGTCTCGGCGGCGAACCCGCGCGGCGGATCGAGATGCACGATGCGCCGCCCGAGGGTGGTGATGATCCGGCGCCCGCCGCTGTACGTGCCGGCGGCCATGGCGGCCGCCACCGCGACGATCACCCACACCGGGACGGAGAAGTCGTCCTGCCACCCCGCCGTGACCAGGGCGAGCACGATGACACCCATGGTCTTCTGCGCGTCCTGCAATCCGTGGCCCAGCCCCATGGCGGCGGCGGAGACGGTCTGCGCCATGCGGAAGCGGCGCATCGTGGGCCGGGGCATGGCACGCCGGAACGCCCACAGGATGGTCGCGTGCAGCGTGTACCCGAGAGCCACGCCGACCAGCGGCGACAACAGCATCGGCAGCAGGACCTTGTCCACGATGCCGGACCAGTGCACGGTGGCGGAGGCGGCGAGCGCGGCACCGACCAGCCCGCCGATCAGGGCGTGCGAGGACGAGGTGGGCAGCCCTCGCCACCAGGTGAAGACGTTCCACGCGATGGCGCCGATGAGCGCGCAGATGACCAGCAGCAGACCCGAGATCTCCTCGGGCGCGCCGATGATGCCGCTGCCGACGGTCTGGGCGACCTCGGTCCCCAGGAAGGCGCCGAAGAAGTTCATCACCGCGGCCATGGCCAGCGCCACACGCGGCGTCAGCGCCCTGGTCGAGATCGAGGTGGCGATCGCGTTCGCGGCGTCGTGGAAGCCGTTGGTGAAGTCGAACGTCAGCCCCACGATGATGATGAGCACCACCAGAGTGAGCTCCATGACCGGTCACCTTTCGCCGCGCACCCGCACGGTTCCATCGTGCGCCCCGACCCGCGGACGGGGCCGGACGACTACGCCACGCGGGGGCGCCCCGTGCCCGAACCCGGCGCCCCTGCACACGGCCATCGCCCGCCGGACGCCACATCCGACGAGGAGCGAATACCCCGCTTTACGGTGTCCTGGTGCGATCTGTACCTACCTGGGCCCTGCTGTCGTCGGGGTGTGCGCCTGTCGTCCTGATCTTGGGCTGGCTGGTGGCGGCGTCGTTACACGGCCCGGCCTACGACCCGGCCGCCCAGACGATCAGCGTCCTGGCGGCGCCCGGAGGCTCGGGCTCCTGGGCCATGACGGCCGCGTTCATCGCGCTGGGCGTCTGCCATCTGCTCACCGCCTGGGGACTGCGCCCGGCCGCGACCGCGGGACGCCTGATGCTCGCGGCCGGCGGCATCTCGGCACTGGCGGTGGCCCTGGTCCCGGCACCGAGCAGCGGAGGCTCCCTCAGCCACGGCTCGGTGGCCGCCGTGGGCTTCGTCGTCCTGGCGGCATGGCCCGTCCTCGCCGCCCGGACCGGTGCGGCCGCGCCCTGGGCCCTGCGCCCGTTGCCCTCCCTGGGCGCGACCGCCGTGATGGCCCTGGGCGCGGCATGGTTCCTGATCGAACTGCACCACCAGGGCGCCGCCGGTGCCGCCGAGCGCGCCGTGACGACGATCCAGTCGGTCTGGCCCTTCGTGGTCGTCCTCTCCTGCTTCCACCGGTCCGCCCGCGACGGGTCTCCGGCGTGAACGGTACGCCGTAGGTGCGTGTTTCGTACGGGATTTCGTACGCGATAAGTGCGCTTCGCGATACGGTTGCCGACAGGAGGTCCTGCATGTCCGAACTGTTCGACGCGGTCGACGCACTGGTCGCTTCCCGCTCCCCGCTGCCGCCGCCCGCGGAGCGCAAGCGCCTGCGGCAGGCGCACGGGCTGACGCTCGACGAGGTGGCCACGGCCCTGCGGGTGCGGCGCGCGACGCTCAGCGGCTGGGAAGCCGGCAAGACCGAACCGCGGCCTCCCGAGCGGGACGCGTACGCCCGCCTGCTGGAGCAGCTGGCCCGGCTCTACCCCGCCGACCCCGACGCCGCCGCTCCGGAACCGGACACGGCACGGGACACGGCCACCGCACCCCCGCCCTCCGAGACCCCCGAGACGCGACCGGATCGAGAGCCGGGGACGGTCCCCGGGGCACGCCCGTCCGGCTCGGCCCCGTCACCGGCATCCCGCCGCCGCGACGCCGACCGGGCGGCACACACGACCCCGCCGCAGGCCGCCGCCGACCGGTTCGCGAACGGACCGCTCCTGGTCCTCGACGCGGACGCCGAACGCCGGGTGACCGGATACGGCGTCGGCGGCCTGATGCTGGACGTCCCCGCCAAGTCCCTTCCCGCACTGGTGGAATGGACGCTGACCGAAGCCCGACTGGGCGCCCCCAGGCTGCACGGCAGCGGCAAGGACGCCGACCCCCTGCTGGTGCTCACCGAGTCCGCGCTGGAGCGCTACGGCCTCCCGGTGCGGCTGTCGCAGCCGGAGCGGCTCGCTGGGCGACTCCCGGACGGCCACAAGGTCCTCAAGCAACTCGACCGGGCGAACTGGCGTCTGACCCAGCGCGGCTTCGGCCCGTGGGCGCGGGTCTACCGTCCTGCCGAGGGCCGGACGCGGCAGTGCGTGCAGCTGTGCATCCCGTCCTGGAACGCGCTCGACCCCCGTACCTGGGGCGAGGCCGCACAGCTCGAACCGGCGGAACTGGCCCGCGTGCTGGGCGCCTACGCGGTTCGGGTCATGACGCCGAGGGGCTCGGCGGCTGTCACCGGCCTGGAGCTGATGACGGCGTTGAACCCGCCGACGCGTGCCGGCGAGCCGGACGAGTCCGGCCGGCGGCACAAGGAGCACCGGCCAGGTTCGCTGGGGGAGCACCCCATCGAGTGCGCGCCGTGCGAAGCCCCCGACGGTCATCCGCTCCTTGCGCACCTGCCCCGCTTCCACCAGCGGGGCCCGGCGGAGATGCTGCTGGAGGAGGCCTACGACTGGGCGCGGGAGCTGACCGACGACGAGTGCATGCGGCGCTACCTGGTCGGCATCGACGTCAACCTCGCCTTCGGAGCCGCCGCCAACGGCGCGGTGGTCGGCCTGGCGACGCCGCCCGTGCACGTCACCCACCCCGCCTTCGACGCCGCGCTGCCAGGGGCCTGGCTGGTCGACCTCTCCCACGTCGACCTCTCCCGTGTGCTGGTGGGAAAGCAGTGGCGGCAGCTGCGGGGCGAGTTGCTGCCGAACCCGTTCACCCCGACGGGCGAGCGTCCCACGGGCCCGGCCTGGTACGCGACACCGACGGTGGCCTACGCCGTGGAGCTGGGCTACGACGTCGCCCCCGTCGAGGCCTGGGTCCGCGAGGAGAAGGGCCGGTTCCTGGACGGCTGGTACAAGCGGCTGCGCGACGCCTACATCGAGACGATGGGCGACCTGGGCGTGGGCGAGAAGCTGCCGCCCGCGGAGTTCCTGAAGGCGATGGACGGCCACCGGCGGCGCGACCCGGAGATGGCGATGGTCCTGGACGCGGTCAAGTCGACCGTGAAGGGCGGCATCGGCAAGCTCAGGGAACGGGCGCGCGGCGGCGGCTGGAAGCCGGGACAGGCCTGGCCGGCCCTGTCCCGCCCGACATGGCGCCCCGACATCCGCGCCGCCGTCATCTCCCGCGCCCGCGTCAACATGCACCGCAAGATGCTCAACCTGGCCGCCGAGACCGGCCGTTACCCTGTGGCGGTACTGTCCGACTGCGCCGTCTACGCCGCTGACGGCCCGTCCCCGCTGGACGTGCTGCCCTACGGCCCCGACGGCAGGACGGTCCCCGGCTCCTTCCGGATCGGAGTGTCGCCCGGCATGGTCAAGCACGAGGGCACGCAGACCACGCTGTGGGCCGAGGAGGTGCGCGAGAAGTACGGCCAGGACCTCAACCTCGCGCGCTACATCAAGACGGGCGAGGTCACCGCCGGGGACGACGGAGAGTAGAGGGGGCAGGTCGGTGGACAGGGTCGGCGACGGTCTGGATGCCGCGCTGCAGAAGGCGTTCACACGCCCGATTCCGCGCAGTGCGGGAGCGCGCATGCGGTTCCTGGTGAGGCAGTTGAGGGGCACCGGGCCGGTGGCGGAGCTGCTCGGCGTCACCCGGCGTACGGTCGAGCGGTACGTCCGGGACCAGCTCAGACACCCCCGCCCCGACCTGGCGCAGCGCCTGGAGCGCGAGGTGGTCAGGCGGTGGCAGCCCCGAGTCAGGGCCGACGCCAGGCGGACCGCCGCCACCACGGCCGGCATCGTCATCGACACACGGGCCCGGTTCGGCTACACCGCCGCCCCCGGCACCACCGACGACGCCCGCCTGCGCCACCTCACCGTGGCACTGCCCCCCGAATACGCCGCGCGCCTGTTCGAGGCGAAGGAGGCCGGCGGCAGTGAGCAGCAACTGCGGGACATCGCGGCCGAGGGCCTCCAGGAGATCTACTTCAAGGACCGTGGCCGCCGTGCGCAGGGCCTGCTGGTGGAGTTCACCGACGTCGAGCACCTCGAGTTCGACCTGTGAGGTCCGCGTCGAGGCTCCTGACGCCTGTCAGCGGGCCACGCGGTAGCGGAGGTAGACGACTCTCGCACTGAAGGGGCGGGTCTCGACGAGTTCGAGATCCACCCGGCGCTCGTGCCGGGGAAAGAACGGAATGCCACCGCCGACCAGCACCGGGTAGACCATGGTCCGGTACTCGTCGATCAGACCCGATGCGGCCGCCTCGGCGGCGAGAGTCGCGCCGCCGATCGCGATGTCGCCCTCACCCGGCTCGGCTCGCAACCGCTCGATCTCCTCCGCCACGCTGCCGGAAGCCAGGCGGGCATTGCCCTGCACCGCCGACAGCGTCGTGGAGAACACCACCTTCGGGAGCGGCTTCCACAGCGCGGCCCACTCGAGCATCGAGTCGTCGAGCGAGGGATCCTGGTCGGCGGTCTCCCAGTACAGCATCGTCTCGTACAGCCGTCGTCCCAACAGGTGGACGCCGACCTCTCGAATGTCGTCAATCCAGAAACGGAACACGTCCTCGTCGGGCGCCGTCCAGTCGAAGCCGCCGTCCGGCCCGGCGATATAGCCGTCGAGCGAGACGCTCATCGAATAGGTCACGCTGCGCATCAGAAGTCCTTCCCGGTGGGGCTGGACAGTATGACCGCCGGACACCGCAGAACTCATCGCGGCTCGCGGGCCCTGTGCGCGCATCCGTCCGCCCATCCCCTCGGCCGCGGCCGACAGCCGTGTCCCGAAGGACCTGCGTGGCAAGAACTCCTTCGGCGATCAGGTTCCGGGACACGGCTGAACGGTCTGGGGTGGCCGAGTTCAGTCAGGCCCGGTTGATGCGCGCAGCGATGCCGTGACCGATCAGCAAATAGATGACGGCCGGAAGACCATAATTGAGGACGACGCGCAGACCTTCTGTGTCCATCGTGAAAATATCCTGCGCCCATCCGGACAGCCAGTTCGCCGCTCCACGCACGAATTCGACGAAGGGATTCGCCTGGTTGGCGTCGAGCAGATAGAGCACGATCCACAGGGCCAGCAGGCCGGCCGCAACGTCGGCGATCGTGCAGATCGCCAGGGCTGTCCTCCGTGCGGCGGTCCGGCGATCCGCGGAGTGGCCGCCGGGCCCCGAGGGCTGGTCGTACGTCTGGTATCCGGAAGCCGGTCCAGTGTTGTTCACAAGAAATCCCGCCTGACGCGTCGGTTCGTCGGCCGGTCGCCCACGGCAGTGAGATTCAGCCAAGGCCGGCCCTTTCTGCCCACTACAGCGCCTCGCAATCGCCGCCGCGTTACACCCGGTCCTGTAGAAGGCAAAATAGGGCGGCTTATTCGGTCACACACCCAAAAGTGCATTCGTGAGGTACATCTCGGGCGCCGCTCGGATGCCGGGGCTCCGGATGGTCACCTCCACCGGGCGATTGCCCTGGGGCGCGTACCACGAGGTGCGCGACGCAGGTCCTGGCCGACCGCCGCACCGAGCCACTCGGGATCACCGAGCCGGTCCAGCGCCTTCGCCTCGGCGGCCTGGTCGAACGGGGCCTTCTGGGCGAGGACGTGGCAGACACAGCCGCGTCCGTCGTCAGAAGCCGGAGCGCGTTCCGCCCAGCTCGCCCAATGCATGTGCCTCGGAGGCCGAGATCGACACGGGCCGACCGCAACCCGCTGCCGAACACCCACAGTTCAAACTTCCCTGAATTCACGGCTATCTGTATTGTCGAGGCGTGCTGACGATCGCCCCGGAGGTCGAAGTGCTCGCGCGCTTCGGCCGTGCCCTCGCCGACCCCATCCGCTGCCAGCTGCTGCTGGCCCTGCGGAACGCCCCCGCCTACCCCTCCGACCTCGCCGACAAAATCGGCGTCTCACGGCCCCGGCTGTCGAACCACCTGGCCTGCCTGCGTGACTGCGGCCTGGTCGTCGCGGTCCCGGACGGCCGCCGCACCCGTTACGAACTCGCCGATCCCCGGCTCGGTCACGCGCTGGACGACCTCCGCACCGCGGTCGTCGCCGTCCAGACGGACCGGACCTGCGTGGACGCCGACGAGAAGGACTGCTGCTGAGATGACCGCGATATCGCTCGGACCGTCCCCGGCCCGCCGCGAGGCGCTGACCAAGCGAATACGGCTGCTGGTCGCCGCGACGATCACCTACAACGTGATCGAGGCGATCGTCGCCATCACCGCCGGCACACTCGCCTCTTCCACCGCCCTGATCGGCTTCGGACTCGACTCCGTCATCGAGGTCTCCTCCGCCGCGGCGGTCGCCTGGCAGTTCTCCGCGACCGACCACGACGTCCGCGAAGCCCGCGAGAAGCGCACCCTGCGGATCATCGCCGTCTCGTTCCTCGCGCTCGCCGCCTACGTCACCATCGACTCCATCCGGGCCCTGACCGGCCCCGGCCAAGCCGAGCACTCCACCCCCGGCATCGTCCTCGCGGCCCTGTCGCTGGCGATCATGCCGTTCCTGTCCGCCGCCCAGCGCAAGGCAGGACGCCAACTCGGCTCCGCCACCGCCGTGGCCGACTCCAAGCAGACCCTGCTCTGCACTTACCTCTCCGCCGTCCTCCTGGTCGGCCTCATCACCAACAGCCTCTTCGGCTGGTCCTGGGCCGACCCGGTCGCCGCCCTCGTCATCGCCGCCGTCGCCGTCAAGGAAGGCCGCGAAGCCTGGCGCGGAGACACCTGCTGCGGTCCTCTCCCCACCGCCACTCCCTCGACGCCCACCGAGGCCGATGCCCGCGACGCCAAGTCAGGCTGCGACTGCTGCTGAAACTCACCCGGCCCCCATCTCTCCTGTGCCCACGCGGCGTACTTGTGTACAGAACGCCCAGTCGGTGTCACCGACCGTCGGTAGCGTGACCACCGTGATGGTGGGAACCGAAGAAACCCGGCTGGTCGTACTACGCGGCAACAGCGCCTCGGGGAAGTCGTCCGTAGCGGCCGGCATCCGCGAGAGGTTCGGCCGCGGCCTGGCCCTGGTCGGCCAGGACAACCTCCGCCGCATCGTGCTCCGGGAACGGGACCGGCCCGGCGCCGCGAACATCGGCCTGATCGACCTGACCGCCCGCTACGCCCTGGACGCCGGATATCACGTCATCGTCGAAGGCATCCTCTACGCAGACCGCTACGGCGCCATGCTGGCCCGGCTGCGCGCGGACCACCGCGGCCCGACCCACGGCTACTACCTGGACGTGCCGTTCGACGAAACCCTCATCCGGCATGCCACCAAGCCGATCGCCGACGATGTCGACGAAAGCCAACTACGCGACTGGTACCGGCCGCGCGATCTGCTGCCCGACGGCCACGAGACCGTCATCGGCGCCGACAGCTCCCTGCACGAGACCGTCGACCGCATCATGTCCGACACCGGCCTCACCCACCTGCCCGCACTGGACCACTGACCCGGGGCAGCGCTGGGGAGAGGCCAGTGCGGATTCTGCGGATCCGTCGTCTGGCCTTCCTGATCGAGTGTCGCCAGGAGGTCACCCGGTCGGTCGCTGCACCTGTCCGCGTTGGTGCAGGAGTTCGGTTCGACTTGCTTGGTGGCCCGTGCCGGAGACGCTATCCGCGGGTACCTTATTGGCGTCTCGGACGGCGTCTTTACGCGGCGTTTGAGGAGGCTGCGCGTCGCCAGGGCACGAAGCGGTTGAAAGCGATCACGTCTGTGGGGAATGCCGGTTCGATCGCCTTCCATAGCAGCCTCGGTTTCCGGGCGCAGGTCGTCGAGGACTACAACGGCCCTGGCCACCCCATGGTGGTCTTCGGACGGCCGCTGCCTGCGCGGGGGGGGGCGATGTGGTGAGTGTCCGCGCTCATTTTCCCGGGCACGGATCGACGCCGGGCGGCTCTGCGTTGGCCGACCGGCCGGTGCTGCCGTGTACCGCTCGAAGGGCTGGATGATGCCGCATACCCGCCCGGATGCCGCTTCTGGCATGGTGCGGGTCGGTTCTCAACAGTGGTCAGATGGAAGCCTGGTCGGTCAGCGCAGGCACAGTACACGGGCGGAGGACCATGAGCGGGTCTTCCTGGGTCGCCACCATGGCAAAGGGAAACCGGTCGAGTTCGAGGCAGAGGGCGACGTCGTCAGGGTGGACTCCTTGACGCACCCCTTCCCTCAGTTCGGCGGCGGCACGCGACTCGCCGGCGCGGCGGAGGAACTCGGCCGCATCCGTGCCGGGCTCGGTGGCCCTGCGGGCGATGTACTGAGCGCATGCCAGGTCTTCATCGGCATGCCCGTCCTCGCCGGTGATGACGAAGGTGACACTGTCGCACTCACGTGTGCGCAGGAGCCGGGCCGTTGCCTCGGCCACCACGAAGCCGGCGCACAGCACCAGCGGCGCTTCCTTGACCGCGAGTGCGCCGACCGTCCCTGCCGTGGTTTTCTGCACCACGGTCCGTCCGCCAAGGTCGACAGAGCGCAGTAGCCCCGGCGAGTTGACGGTGTCGAATCCGGGCGCGGGCGGACCGTCCTTGAGGGCGACCCAGTCCGGGTGGCGCGCCTTGAGCGTCAGGGCTTCGTCGAGCGACTCGGCAAGAACGATCTTTTCCGCCCCTTGGGCGAAGGCCCATGCGGCCACCGTGAAGGCGCGCATGACGTCGACCACGACCGCCACGGGCGGGGTCTGGGACAGTTCGGTGATGCCAAGGAAACGAGCCTTCATCCAGTCATGATCGCGCATGCCCGACCCGAAGCACCCAGGCAGTGTTCGGCATCACGTCACCGGTCTCGGATTTCGGCATCTCCAACTGATCGACAGCTGTCGCGACGCATCGGTAAGCCACTGTCATGGTGCATCGTCCCGATCGCTTCGACGTGTGTCTCCTCGCCCCTGGCTGACCAGGGCGAGGAGTCCGGGAACATTCGCCGACTCGACGTGCCGTGCCGGCACCTGGAGCAGGACCACTCCACGGCGTGGGGTGCTGGGCCGTCCGGCAGGGCCAGCGGCTTCAGGCGATCGACGCAGAAATGATGGCGGAGACAGCGAGGTTGCAGGACGCCGTCACCCAGACCGCAGGATGAGGCTCTGCCTCGACCAGCGTCGCACCCAGGCGCCCCGGCGTGATCAGGTCCACCACCAGGAACGCCACGGCCATCATCACCAGCCCGAGCAGCCCGAACGCCGCAGTCGAGACCAGTCCCTTGCCGAAGTCCTCGTAGGTCGTCCAGATGGACGTGAACACGATGCCGCCGATACCGAGCAGTGCGGAGCTGAGCACCATGGCGGCGTTGCGATTGCGCTGTTCCCAGATCTGCCGGCCGAGCTTTCCAGGCGTCAGCACGTCGACCAGGATGATCCCAAGGACCAACAGGACCAGACCCAGGCCGCCGTATGCGGTGGCCCGCCCGAGTCCGTTGATGATGTCGCTCATGGGGATGCCGGCTCCGTAGCGTGAGAGATCGTGAGTGATCGCGGTCAAGGCGAGGCAAAATGTAGCGCACACGTTCCGCCCGCTGATCAGCGCCCGGCCCTTCCGTGAGTATCACCGCTCCACGACACAACCCTGGTACGCGGCAGCCGGGTTGGTGTACCGGCGGCGGAATGCCGCGTCCCGTGACCGCACCGCAGGACGCGGGCCTCGCGCACGAGGTACGGGACATGGCAACAGGAAGCAGTGGCCGGACGGAGCGAAGGCTGTGAGGCCATGGCGAAGGCCTGGGGCCCGTCCCGGGCCTTCGCCATGAAGCATGATCAGGCCCACAACACCACGGGCCCCGGGGGAGAAGTCGCCCCCCGGGGCCAGGCATGTGGCTTCGTACTGCTGGACGACAGTGCGCGTCAGGCGCCACGCGGTGGCAGGCCGCGGCTCCTGCCGCTCCTGCGGCACTTCGGCGACTTTCCGCGCGAGCTTCGCGCGCGTAGACGCTGCCGCACTCGGCCGGCCAGGGCGATGACGGCGGCGGTGGCGAGCCCGCCGAGAAACTCCGGCACCGCGGCGGTGAGGATGCTCATGCCGCGGCCGCCCGGGTGGCGGTGGCCGCAGCAGTGCGTTGTCGGTGGAGGGCCGCCAGACGCCTGAGTTTGCGCCGTACGCGTTCCCCGGCGGCCACCGGGTCGGTGGCCCCGGCGACCAGCGCGGCTTCCGCCCACGTCATCACGCCCGCCTGGCCCCGGGCCATGGCCACCGCCCGCTCGTCCGGGTGCAAGGCGCTCAGGACGGCGGCAAGCCCGGCGTCGTCCGGGCCGCATCCGGCCGGATCGCCCCGGTGTGGGGCGCGGTCGGCCACCAGGTCGTACAGCGTCAGCCCGTCGCCGAGCGGAGTGTCCAGCAGCAGCCACCGGTGCCCCAGGGTTCGGCGACGCCACAGCGGCATCAACTGCCGGTGCAGGGCTTCCGCCTCCCGCCGCAGGCCCGCCAGGGCGTCCAGCCCCAGCCGCCCCTGACCATTCAGCGGCGCGGCCCAGTCGCCCAGAAGTGCGGTCGACACCGCCTCCCGCCACCGTGCACCACGCCGGCCGAGCACCTCCAGCGTGAAGCGGTCCACCAGGTGCTCGCCTCCCTCCAATGCCGCTTGCCGGGCGCGCAGCGCGTGGGCCAGCTGGATCGTGCCACGTTCCAGCGACTTGAAGGACGGCGCTGACACCTCCGGGGCATTGGTCGGGCCGGGCATGCCGGGGAGAGCGGGGTCACTGGCGAACAGCCTCTTCGACAGCGAGCCGTCCGCCTCGACCGCGACCACGACGGGCCGATGATGGCCGCTGGCCACCGTGATGAGGCTGCGCCGGTCCATGCTTGCCGAGAAGTACTGCAGAAGCGGAGCGCCGGTGGGTATGCGCAAGGCCACCGAGGAGGTGGAGGGTTTTGCGACAGGGCGGGCGGTCACGGACCAGGCTCCTTCCGAGATCGGGATCAGCTTCCCTTCTCGGCCCCGGGACGCCGGGAATCCGGCAAAGAATCTGGATGTGACGTGCATCACGCTACGATCCCGGGCTGCGCGACCTCGCCTGCCCAGGCCGATGCGCACGCGTACGTGCCCTTGCCGCCCGGCACGCCGAGAGAACGAACACCGAGCCCGACTGTGTGCTGCCTACGGCATCTCCACGCCGGCGGCCCGCCAGGGCGACCGCACGGACATGAACTGGGCGGCATGAGCGAACCGCTCCGTCGAGCCCGCCTGTTCGCTCTGCCGCGTCCCCGCCAGCGTATGGGCGTCAGCGTCGAACAGCCCTCGCCAGCGAGTGGGCGTGGTCAGCGGACCCTGGGGTGTGCCTCAGGGTCCGGTCGGCGCGTTCGCGTCGCCTGCTGCCTGACCTCGCAGCGCTGAGGAGAAGTGCTGCGCCAGTTCCCGCTTGAACGCATCCGTGTCGCCCTCCAGGGCGACCTCGGCCAGCCTCGCGTGTTCTACGGCGATGTCGTGCAGGTCGCTGTAGGAGGGGTGGTCGACCAGGAGGTAGAGGCGCAGCTTGGTCTCCCAGCCGTTCCAGAGGCTGCGCAACGTGCCGTGTCCCGACAGGTCGTAGAACAGCCTGTGGAACTGAAGGTGCGCATCGACGCTGGCCGGGATGTCGCTCTTCTCCGTCGCGCGGTGAAGGTCCTCTATCGTCTGCGTCAGCCTGGACCGCTCGGGTCCACGGAGCGCCTCGATGGCGAGCTCTGCGGCGTAGGGCTCGACGAGCAAGCGGATCGAGGCGATCTCGGCGATCTCCTGAGCGCTGACCTCGACGACGAACGCTCCACGGAACGGGACCTTCACGACCAGGCCCTCTTCCTCGAGCCTGGTCAGTGCCTCCCGCAGCGGAGATCGGCTGATCCCGAGATCAGTCGCGATATCCCTTTCACGCAGTTGTCCACCGGGAGGCACCGTCCCGTCGAGAATCGCTCCGCGCAGCACGCGGTACACACCCTCCGGAGTCGTCGTCCGCTCCAACCCTCCGAACCTGGAGTCCATCCCGGTCACCTCTCTGGTCGGTTGTCGACCACACAGGCTACAGTCCGTCCGTGCCGCACGGATCTGTCGAACGGGACCTCGGGCCAGGCGGTGGAGGACCGTCCGGTCACGGACGCGGCAGGCCCAGGAGGACCGGCAGGTCGGCGATATCGGTGATCCGCTCGTAACCGAGCCAGGGCTCGTCGGGCTCGAAGCCCCGGTCCATGTAGACCGTGTGCTTGATGCCGAGGGCGGCGGCGGAGCGCAGGTCGTACTTCGGGCTGGCCGAGACGTGCACGATCTCGTCCGGTGCCGCCCCCAGCTTGTCCAGCATGTACTCGAACGCGCGAAGCCGGGGCTTGTAGACACCCATCTGCTCTGCGGTGATCACGACCTCGAACGGCGCCTGGAGGTTCTCCACCAGCTGCGGCGCGAACGCATCGTCGCTGTTGGTCAGGATCACCAGGGGGTACTCCTCCGCCAGCCTCCTCAGCGCCTCGGTCACTCCCGGGTACGGCGTCCAGGTGGGGATCTCCTCGTACACCGCCTGGCCGTCGCCCTCCCGGTACTCCACGCCGAACCGCGCGCAGGTGCGCACGAGTGCGTCCGTGACGATCCGGTGGAACGGCTTGTACTCGCCCATGCACTCGTCGATCCGGTACTGGTTGCCGGCCCGGGTGAAGGCGTCGGCGAGCTCCGGCGGCAGCCGGTCTCCCAGTACCCGGCGGATCGCCTCGCCGATGCGGAAGTGGATCAGGGTCCCGTTCATGTCGAACGAGACGAACTTGGGCTTGACGTCAAATGCCATGGGGTCCTCCAACGGTGTTCTGCCCCTGGGGCGTCGGCGACGCCTCGGTAATGGTCGATTGTCGACCATTTTGCTTGGTTGTCAATGGGTCGAGGGGTGGACGGTCTCTTGTCGATTGTCGACCATATGGTTATGGTCGACAACTGTCAACGGGCCCCGAACTTCCCCTCAGGCTTGCTCCCGCGTCCCGTCTCGGGGCGGCAGTGAGCCACCTTCCGACGGCGGATCTTGAGAGGGCCTGACCCACGTGCGTTCAGAGCGGCTGACAGCACTGGCAGGAGAGAGCAACGCTATGAAGTTCACGCCCTATTGGCTCGACACCGCTCCCCAGGGTCCGGACCGGTCACGGACCCAGATCGGTGGGAGTGTCGACGTGGCGATCATCGGAGCCGGCCTGACCGGCCTCTCGGCGGCACTTCACCTGGCTCGGAAGGGCGCCTCCGTACACATCTTCGAGAAGGACACCGTCGGCTTCGGCGCTTCGGGCCGCAACGGCGGCATGGCCACCACGGGAATGTCGATCGGCTTCCGCGACGCGATCTCCCGCTACGGCTTCGACACCGCCAAGGCCTATCTGATGGACTACCACGACGCGGTCGACACCCTTGAGAAGCTCGTCACGGACGAGAACATCGACTGCGACTTCGCCCGCACAGGCAAGCTGAACCTGGCGTCCAAGCCGGCCCACTTCGAGGGTCTGCGCAAGACCCACGAGATCATGTCGGGCCGGCTGGGGCTGGACACCCATCTGATCCCCAAGAGCCAACTCCACTCCGAGATCGGTTCCGACTCCTACCACGGGGCGATGGTCGAGACCAGGAGCGCGGGGCTGCACGTCGGCAAGTTCACCAAGGGGCTGGCCGAGGCCGCCGCGCGGATCGGCGTCACCATCCATGAGAAGGCGCCGGTCGAGAAGGTCAAGCGGCTGGGTGGCACGCGACATGAGCTGGTCACCCCGCGCGGCACCGTCCGCGCCGACCAGGTGCTCGTCGCGACCAGCGGCTACACCCGCCGGCCGTTCCGCTGGCAGCAGGTGCGGATCGCGCCCGTCGGCAGCTTCATCATCGTGACCGAACCGCTGGGCAAGGACGTGTGCGACCTGCTGCTGCCGAACCGGCGGATGGCATCGACGACCATGAACCTGCTGAACTACTTCCGCATCACTCCCGACCAGCGGCTGCTGTTCGGCGGCCGCGCCCGGTTCGCCATGTCCAACCAGCAGTCGGACGCGAAGAGCGGGCGCATCCTGCACAAGGCGATGACCGAGGTCTTCCCGCAGCTCACGCACGCGCGCGTCGACTACTGCTGGGGTGGTCTGGTCGACATGAGCATGGACCGGATGGTGCACGCCGGTGAGCACGACGGGCTGTTCTACTCGCTCGGCTACTCCGGCCACGGCGTCCAGATGGCGACCCACATGGGCAAGCAGATGGCCGAGTACATGAACGGCGACTCGGGCGCCAACCCCTGGAGCGACCTGCCCTTCAAGCGGATCCCCGGACACTTCGGTCCGCCGTGGTTCCTGCCCTTCGCGGGCGGCTTCTACAAGTTCAAGGACCTCATCAAGTAAGTGGGACAGAGAGGCTGAGCGGACGGGCGGTACCGACGGAACCCCCGTGGCCGTACCTCTCGCCGGAGCGCGCCCGGTCTGCGGTTGGGCACCGGCTGGGGAGCTACGGGCTACGGGCTACGCCTGCGACGCCTCCAACTACCGGCCGCAGCCACGGCCGTGGCCTTCCCCCCGGCACCGCCGACGACGTGGCCGTGGCGCTGCGGCCTGCTGTGCTCGACGATGCCGCCGGGCTGGGTGGTCGGATGCGCCGCTGCGGAGTGCGACTGTGTTGTTGCGCCAGCCACGAGTACGCCACCCTCAGCCAGTGCCCGGTTCGCCTTCGGGGACTGCTGGAGCACTCCTGCCCGTCCCCGGCTGGTGGCGTGAGCAAGGAACATGCCGGCGTAGGCGCGGAGGTCGTCGCGGACCGCATCGGTGTCCCAGCGGGCATAGCGCAGCAGGCGCTGCATCGGCCCGGGCCGGGCGTGTCCGGCCTGTTCGACCAGCTGCCGGCAGTTCTTCCGCTGAACCGTCCCGCGATCCGGGCCATGCCCTGGTCGAACACCGCCCGCCGAGGGGCAGGGTCTACTCTGTCGCCCGACGGCCATCGCACCATCTTCAGGAGTCCACACAACTCCCGATGATCACGCGGAGGTCGTTCCTGCTGCAGGCCGACAGCGTTCACTCGTCGTAATAGTCACCATCGCCGCCCTGGACACGCGCGCCCAGCACCCCAGCGACCTCCCGCATCTTCTTGAGCAGAATCTCGTCCGGGTTTCTTCACCACGACCCGACCGTCTCGCCAGTCCAACCAGGCGCCCTGGGTGTCCCGTTCGGGATGGGTGGCCATCTGCGCCAGCCACTTGTGCCGGTACTCCAACCCCGCGTCCTGGCCGGGCGGAGAAACCCGGGCCACTTGGACCATCACCAGTTCAGGATCGGCAGCGACCACCGCCTCCCACTCCTGCGTGGTGATCGGCTCACCCCCTTCCTCCCACCACGGCGTACGCCGGGTGATGTGTCTGCGCGAGGTGAGCGCGGGCGGGGCGCTCGCCCGGCTTGAGCGGACCGGGCGTGGTTGGTGGTGGGCCGGGAACGATGAGGGGCGGCGCGAGCTGCTGGCCATTCCCTTTCCGCACCCCGACTCCTATGCCGAGAGGGACGACGAACTGATGGCGCGTGAGCCACATGCTGAGGCGTTTGAGGACGACGCCGCGTATCGGACAGCTTGGCGTGCCTGGGCCGACGAGGCCGACAGGTTCGAGGACCTGAAGACGGCCGGTGCGGTCGTCATCCAGGAGCACGGCTGCGGCTTCTCCACCCTGTTGGCGCTGACCGGCTCGCTGGCCGGCACGGTGTGGTGGGACGGACGGGCTACCTGCGACCGGATCGTCCCGCTCTCCTTGGACCACGTCCCTGGCGCCCGGCCTGTCCAATTCCGGGAGTGGTTGGAACACGGTTCGTGGGCCCTGCTGCCGCCGGACTGGGGGCCACCCCTTGCACCAGACCCTGTTGTTCACCGCTAGGTTCTGTCCCTTTGGTCAGCGTCGGGTCCAGATGAGGATGCCCGTGAGTCAGCGGCGTGCAGGCGCGGTCGAGGTTCTGGGTGACGAGAGAGGAGGCCAGGCCGAATTCGGCGTCGTTGGCGACGGCGACGGCCTGGCCTCCTCGTCGAAGGTGCGGATGGTGGCATGCCACTGACGAAGATCCTGGTTCCGAGATGAGGCCAGGGGTTGCCAGGGGATCGTGGGTCAGGTGAGGGGTTCGACAGGGAGGGCGCCTTGGCCGTTGCGGTGGCCGCCGAGTTTGCGGACGGCGGCGACGAGGGCGAGTGCGATCAGGACGGCGCTGATGGCGGTGACGGTGGGGTCGACGTCGTACTGGAGGGCGTTGAAGACGAGGACCGGCAGGGTTCGGGTGTCGGGTGTGGACAGGAACTGGGCGATGAAGAACTCGTCGAAGCTGGTGATGAAGGAGAACACTGCGGCGGCGATGAGGCCAGGGGTTGCCAGGGGCAAGGTGATGCGCCGGGCGTCGCACCACCGCGTGGAGCGCGACGTCCCTACGTCACCTCTCCTGCAGCATGCGCTCGATCATGTGGTCGATCGGTCATGCTGCCGTCGGTGGTCGCCCGAGTCGGAAGGTGAGGCGCAGGACAGGCCGTTCAGCCCGATGCTGACGTGATGTTCGGCAAGGGTGTTCAGAAGGCGGTGTACCCGCCGTCGACGGGGAGGACCGCTCCCGTGACGTACGACGACTCCGACGATGCGAAGAAGAGGACCGCGTCGGCCACCTCTTCGGGGGTGGCGAGGCGTTGGAGCGGAATCTGGGTCTCGCGCTCGCGGCGGTAGGCCTCGGGGTCGGGGCTGCGCTGGATCGCCGCTTCGATGATCGGGGTGGCGGTCAGACCCGGGGCGACGACGTTGACGCGGATGTTGCGGGGGGCCCATTCGATCGCCGCGCCCTTGGCGAGCATGATGAGGCCTCCCTTGGCGGCGGAATACAGGACTTCCCCGGGCTTGCCGACCATGCCGAGCCGTGAACTGACGCAGACGAACGAGCCTCCTTCGCGGGGCATCAGCGGCGCGAAGTGCTTCATCACGAGGAACGCGCTGAGCAGGTTGCTGTCGAGCACGCTCTTCGCGTCGTCGTACGGCATCTCGGTGAGCGGGCTGCTGGCCTGCAGGCCGTGGTTGAGGACGACGACGTCGACGGTGCCGAGGGACTCGGCGGCCTGGTTGGCCAGGGCCTCGACGAACGCCTCGTCATTGAGGTCTCCCGGGACGTACAGGTCGTCGGGCTGGACGGTGGGGAGTCGCTCCTTGCGGCCGGTGAGCAGCAGTCGCGCGCCCTCGCGGCGGAAGTGGGAACTCACTGCCTCTCCGATGCCACTGCTGGCACCGGTCACCATGGCCGCGACGTTCTTGAGTCTCATGTCAGGCACTCCTCTACAAAGATGGGGCGGTCGGGTCGCGGGCTCGGAGACGAGGGTCTCGTCCCGGGGCTCGTCAGCTGAGGAATCCGCGGGCGTCGACCGGCCACCGCCGCAGCGACGTGCCCGCGCTGTCGGTGACGATCAGCTCCTCGAAATTGACGACGACCGGGCAGACGTGGTTCGGCACCACCGGCACCACGGTGCCGACCCTGGGACGGAACCCGCCCGCGGGCAGCGCGAGGAATCCGTGGTACTCGTTGAGCTTGGACAGGACGGCCTTCGTGCCGGCGACCCGGCCGTAGCCGCGCTCGACGCTGCCTTCGCGGCTGAGGGCCTTGGTGCCCGTATCGAGGATGACCTGGTCGGGCACCCAGTCGCTGACCACGGTGGCAGCGACGAACAACGCGATCTGATCGTCCGTGCAGGCGCCGAGGCGGGCGTTGTTCAGGTCGCCGAAGACGTACTCGCCGGGACGTATCTCGGTGATCACGCTGCTGGTGGAGAACTCGACGGTAGGAGTGGAGCCGGCGCTGACCACCTCCGCGGTGATCCCGACGCCGCCGAGGCTGCGTACCGCGGTGGTGAGCGCGGCGTCCTGGTCCTGCGCGGCGCGCTCGCGAGCGTCCGGGCCGGAGCTGCCGTGACCTGGATAGGTGAAGACGCCCACCGGGACCAGGCCGCGCTTGCGTGCGGCGAGCGCGAGGTCGCCCGCGGCCTCGGGCGGCGCCCCGGAACGACGGGCACCACAGTCGACCTCGACCACGACCCGCAGCCGGTCCGGTTCGTCTCCCATCGCGTCGGCGAGGGCCTCGATCGCCGCGACGTTGTCGACGCCGACCCGCAGCCGGACGGACCCGGCGAGCCGGCGGATCCGGGCCCCCTTCGTTCCCGCGGGCCAGACCGGGTAGGCGAGGAAGATGTCGTCGAATCCGGCCCCGGCGAAGACCTCGGCCTCACCGACATTGCCCGCGGTGATCCCGACCGCCCCGGCCTCGATCTGCCGTCGGCCGATCTCCACACACTTGTGGGTCTTGACGTGAGGCCTGACATCGAGGTGGCGCTGGGCGGCGAAGCCCTGCATGCGGTCGATGTTGTCCTGCATGACGTCGACCAGCACGATCGGCGCGGGGGTGTCGACCCGCTCGACCAGAGCGTCGAGTGCTCGCTGGAGCCGGTTCACGCTGCACTCCTCTTGCTTGTGTCCGGAATGAACGAGGGGAGCGGATGCCGACTCCCTCGAATACCGAATGTGCGTGGCCCGCACCATCAGGCGCGCTCGCGCCGCTCCGCCGTCGTGCCCGCCCCTACACCGCGGTGCAGACCATCTGGATCTCGACCGGACTGTTGAGCGGTAGCCCCGCGACACCGATCGCGGTGCGAGCGTGCCGTCCGTTCTCGCCCAGCACCTCGATGAGCAGTTCACTGGCCGCGTCGGCGACCCGCGACTGCAGACCGAAGTCCGGCGTACTGGCCACGCAGACCAGCATCTGCACGATCCGGACCCGGTCCAGGTCTCCCACCGCCTGCACAGCGGCGGCGAGCGCGTTGAGTACGGCATGGCGCGCGAGCTCCCGCGCCGTCTCCAGCTCGACGTCCCGGCCGACAACCCCCTGACCCAGCAGCTCACCGTCCTGGTAAGGCAGTTGGCCCGAGATGTGGATGCTGGAGCCCACCGTCCGGTGGTCCACGTAGTACCGGTTACTGCCGAGGCTGGGAAGGTCCAGGCCGAGGGCATGGAGCCGATCCCTGGCCGAGCCGGTCTCAGGGGCCGAGATCGCAGGCCGGCTCACCGCGCCACCGCCGTAACCGGCGCGGGGCACGAGTCGCCGGAGTCGGCCCCGAGAACCCACTTCGTATGTATCTCGATCATCTGTGCCCGGTTCTCCTTCAACATTGTCCTTTGTCGACCATTTGACGGCCGTCACTACTGCCGCGTGGTGGCTCAAGATAGTCCCCACATTGTCGTTTGTCGACCATCTGGGCGGCGGTCCTCTGCCAAGCTGTTCCAGCGGCTGGTCCGGCCGGGTAGGGGACTGGTGCAGGTGTTTTCGCGTGAGCGTCGCCGCCCCGCACCGGACACCCAGAATCCTGGGACCGGCGGTGCGGCGCCCGTGGCCCGGTCGCGGAGCGGGGACGTACCGGGCCACGGGAGTCTCGGATCAGTAGCCGTAGATCATCTTGTAGGCGACCTCGGGGAGGAACTGCCCGGCCGAGGAGCCCGCTCCTACGCCGCAGTTGCCGTCGGACTCGCCCGGTGTCTTGATCCACAAGAGCATCTCGGCGCCTCCGCCCAGCTGCGTGGGCGTGCCGATACGACGGCCTGCGGGGTTGCACCACTGACCGTTGGAGCCGTTGCCATTGCGGCTGGTGTCCACGACGAACGGCTTGGAGTAGCCGTAGCGGGCGCCCAGCTCCCTGTTGACGGTGTTGCCGTAGGCGGTGTTCTCGGCGGTGGTGAGGTAGTTGGAGACGTTGAGTGAGAAGCCGTGAGCCTGCCGGAGGCCTGCTTCGTGGAGGCGCCGGGCCATGGTCGCCGCGTCCGCCCAGGCCGGGTTGCCGGCGTCGAGGTACACCCAGGTGTTGGGGGCCTGGCGGTTGAACTCGGCGAGTGCGCCGGTGAGCATGCCCTCGCGTTCGTCGATCTGGGCCTGGGTCATGCAGCCGTAGTCCCCGAGGGAGTCCGGTTCGAGGATGACGACGGCCGGGCGGTTGGCGATCCCGCCGGCGAACTGGGCGATCCAGCTCTTGTAGGCGGACGGTGAGGCGGCGCCGCCCGCGGAGTGCCCGCCGCAGTAGTCGCGGTTGTAGATGTTGTAGGCGACGAGGAGGGGTAATTTGTCGACGCGGTCCGCAGCTCCCACGTACGCCCCCGCGGCGGTGCCGATGGCGCCGCTCCAGGAGCCGAACCAGCGGGCCATCGGGGTGTTGGCGATGGAGGCGTTGATGGCGGCGGCTCGGCCGTCGCCGTGGTTGGCGGCCACCCACCTCTTCGGACTGGAGTCCGGGTCCACGTAGAACCCGTTGGTCATGGTCGTCGGGTCGGCCGCGTGCGCGGACGGTGCGACGGCGAGCGCCAGCGGCAGAGCGAGGAGTGCTGCGGCCAAGGCGCGGAGTCTGTGGCGCATGACGGAACCTCAACTTCCTGGCAGGGGAGTGTCGCACGCTCTGGTCCCGAGCCTGCGACCTGAGAGGGAGCGGTGATACGACCTGATCTGGGAGCGCTCCCACTGGAAGCGTTCCCAACAGCACCGGAGAATCGTTGGGGTGTGCTCGGTATGGTCTGGCGGGGTAGGTGAACTGTCAAGGGGCGATGCGCGACCCGATTTGCATGGCGAGAACCAGCCTCCGGGGAGCCGGAACTGGAAGCGCTCCCAGTCGGTGGGCGCCTAGGACCCTCGGCCTGCCCTGCCACGTCCCCCAGGCGGAGTGGCAGCGCCTTGGGCCGGGGTGAGACGCTTCCCGTCCGGTCGTGAGGGAAAGGCTCGTGGTTGATGACAGAAGGTGCGCCGCGTCGGCACCCGACGCTCGACGAGGTGGCCGAACGCGCCGGTGTCTCCCGATCGGTGGCCTCCCGCGCCCTCAACAACGCTCCGCATGTCAGCCGTGCCAAGCGGGAGGCCGTCGAACGGGCTGTCCGGCAGCTCGGTTATGTGCCGAATCCGACCGCCCGTGCTCTGGCCACGCGTCAGACGGGAGCGGCCGCCCTGGTCATCTCGGGAGAGGATCCGTCGATCTTCGCGGATCCGTTCTACGCCCAGGTGATCGTGGGGGCGTCGGCCGCTTTGGAGGAGGCCGATCTGCATCTGATGCTGTGCCTGGCCGCTTCCGACCGGGGCCGCAAGCGGGTGGAGGAGCTCTTCCGGTCCAAGGGTGCCGACGGCGTCATGCTGATGGGGCTGCGCGAGGACGATCCGCTGACCGGTGTGGCGGAGGAGGCGGAGATGCCTGTCGTGTTCGGAGGGCGCCCGGTCGGTTCGGCTCCCCGGTGGTACGTGGATGTCGACAACGTCGGCGGAGCGCGCGAGGCCACCGAGTACCTGGTGTCGCTCGGCCGGACTCGCGTGGCTGTGATCTGCGGGCGTCTGGACACCGAGGCCGGGCGCGCTCGGTACCGCGGCTACCGGGACGCCCTGCTGGCGGCCGGCCTCGATCCGCTGCCGCCGCAGGAGGGGGACTTCACCGAGCCCAGCGGATCCGCCGCCATGGCCGTACTGCTGGCGAACCATCCCGACCTGGACGGGGTGTTCGCCGCCAACGACAACATGGCGGCGGGGGCGCTGCGCACGTTGCGTGAGGCAGGCCGGGCGGTCCCCGCCGACGTCGCCGTGGTGGGCTTCGACGACCTGACCGTTGCCCGGGTCGCCGATCCGCCCCTCACCACCGTCCATCAGCCCATAACGGCTCTCGGACGGGAGATGGCGCGCATGCTCGTCACGCTCATCAACGGACAGGACCCCACCCCGTTGATCCTGCCCACCCGACTGGTCACCCGCTCAAGCGCCTGACGGGCCTCCCCTTCTTCGTACCGCGGTACGAAGAAGGGGAGGCCCCGTGCGGCGGGGGCGAACGGCCAACCCTCCTGTATCTCCGTGTGGACCGGTCAGCCTTGCGTTGCGCCCCGCCTCCCGCCAAAGCCGCAGGGCGACGCCGCTTCCGGGGCCTGTGGCACGGCCCCGCTCCGGCCGTCGGCATCCACGACCGGATCCCGGCGGCCGGGACCCCTACGATTCTCTAGGGCCTCGCATGACTGACCTGCCCGTGCGCGTCCTGTTCGGCGCCGCCTACTACTACGAGTACCAGCCGTACGAGCGGCTCGAGACCGACCTCGATCTCATGGCGGAGGCGAAGTTCACCGTCATCCGCGTCGGCGAGTCGGTCTGGTCCACCTGGTCCACCTGGTCCACCTGGGAACCGGAGAACGGCCGGTTCGAACTCGACTGGCTGCAACCTGTCCTCGACGGCGCCCACGAGCGCGGCATCTCCGTCGTCCTCGGAACTCCCACCTACGCGGTGCCGCCGTGGCTGGCCCGGCAGTACCGGAGATCGCCGCCGAGGACGCCAGCGGGCGCCTCGCCGCGTGGGGTGGCCGGCAAGAGGTCGACATCACGCACCCGGCCTTCCGTTTCCACGCGGAGCTGGTGATCCGCGCGATCACGGCCCGCTACGCCGCCCACCCGGCGGTCATCGGCTTCCAGGTCGACAACGAGCCCGGCCCGCGACTGCCGCACAACCACGGCGTCTTCCAGCGGTTCGTCGACGACCTGCGGCAGCGGTACGGCGATGTGGAGACTCTCAACCGCGCATGGGGGCTGGGGTACTGGTCGCACCGGCTGTCCGCCTGGGCTGACCTGTGGACCCCGGAGGGCAACGCGCAGCCGCAGTACGACCTGGCCTGGCAGGCGTTCCAGGCGCGCCAGACCACCGAGTTCATCGCCTGGCAGGCCGGCATCGTGCGCGGGTACGCGAGGCCGGGCCAGTTCGTCACCACGTGCCTGGCCTACTGGTCTCCCGGCCTGGAGGACGACGAACTCACCGACAGCCTGGACGTCACCGCGGGCAACGCGTACTACGACAGCCCGGCGTCGGTCTGATGGGCGAGCAGGCGTGGCGTGAGTCGGGCTTCGGTGCCCCCGCCGATCAAGAGGAGTTTCAGCGCCAGGTCTCCCGCCTGGAACAGGCGAACACCGGGCTGTTGGCGCAGATGGAGGAGAGTGACGCGGACCGCCAGGGTCTGGCCGGCCCCGTCGTCCGGCTTCCGGCCGAGGCAGCCTGGCCGCGCAAGGCGCGCTCCGGCAGGCGCTGCCCGCTTCGACCACCGTCCCGAGGAGACCGACGCGGCCGTGACCGATCTTGCGCAGCGCCGGCGGCAGAAATAGTTGGCTAGCCACATGTTTGCTGTTACGGTGATTATGTGTCCAGCCACCTAAATGGGTGGTGGCACGAGAGGAGTCGTCATGAAAGCCATCCTGTTCGACCGTTTCGGGGGCACGGAAGTGCTGCGCGAGGCGGACATCGAGGTCCCGCAGCCCGGCCCGGGGCAGATCCGCGTCCGCGTCAAGGCGGCCGGGCTGAACGCGCTGGACGGCAAGATCCGCTCCGGGGCGCTGGAGGCCGTGTTCCCGACGCCGCTGCCCGCCGTCCCCGGTGGCGAGCTCGCCGGCGTGGTGGACGCCCTGGGTGAGGGCGTGCGGGACGTGCAGGTCGGCGATGAGGTGCTGGGCTGGTCGGACACCGGCTCGTACGCCCAGTACGCGCTCGCCACCACCGTGGCCCCCAAGCCCGCCGGCCTCGACTGGCAGCACGCGGTCGCGCTGCCGGTGGCGGGCGCGACGGCCGAGCGGGTTCTGAACCTGCTGGGCGTCACCGCCGGGGAGACCGTACTCATGCACGGCGCGGCCGGAGCGGTCGGCACCCTGGCGGTCCAGCTCGCCACGGCCCGCGGAGCGCGTGTGATCGGCACCGCCGGCCCCGCGAACCAGGACCACCTCGCCTCGCTCGGCGCCACCGCGACCCTCTACGGCGAGGGCCTGGTCGAGCGGGTCCGGGCGCTCGCCCCCGATGGCGTGGACGCGGTGTTCGACCTGGCCGGGAAGGGAGCCCTGGAGGACTCCATCACCCTGCGCGGCGGCACTGAGCGCATCGTCACCATCGCCGACTTCGGCGCGCATCAGCTCGGCATCACCTTCTCCAGCAGTCCCCGGGAACATTCCGCCGCAGGCCTGGCCGCGCTGGCGCAGGACGCCGCGACCGGCAAGGTCGTCACCACCGTCACCGCCTACCCCCTCGACCAGGCCGCCAGCGCCCAGCAGGTCAGCGACGCCGGGCATGTCCGGGGCAAGCTCGTTCTCACCATCGACTGATCACGCCCGCCGCTGCACCCACCACACCCGCCGCATGTCCCGATGACCACCTGCTCACCACCGCACCGAAGGACCATCCATGCTGAACGCCCTGTGGACACCGACCACCGTCGGTCACATCTCCCTCCCGCACCGCCTGGTCATGGCCCCCATGACCCGTGACCGCTCCACCCCCGAAGGCGTACCGACCGAGCTGAACGCCGAGTACTACGCCCAGCGGGCCTCGCACGCGCTCATCATCACCGAGGGCACCCAGCCGAACGCCGACGGCCAGGGCTATCTCCTCACTCCCGGCATCCACAACGACGAGCAGATCGCCGGGTGGCGCAAGGTCACCGACGCCGTGCACGCGGCCGACGGCCGGATCGTCATCCAGCTGATGCACACCGGACGCATCGCCCACCCCGACAACACCCCCCACGGGCGCCGGCCGGTCGCCCCTTCGGCGATCCGGCCGGAGGGCGCGATGTTCAGCGCGTCCGGGCCCCAGGAGATGCCGACACCTCGTGCTCTGTCGACGCAGGAGGTCGCGGCGACCGTCGACGACTTCCGCCGCGCCGCGGCGGCCGCCGTCGCGGCAGGCGCCGACGGCGTGGAGATCCACGGCGCCAACGGCTATCTGGTGCACCAGTTCCTGTCCGACAACACCAACCAGCGCACCGACCGCTACGGCGGCTCCCTCGGCAACCGCATCCGCTTCGCCGTCGAGGTCGCCGCTGCCGTGGCCGACGAGATCGGCGCCGACCGCACCGGCCTGCGCATCTCCCCCGGCAACCCCTACAACGACATCGCCGAGTCCGACACCGTCGAGCTGTATCCGGCGCTGGTGCGCGCCCTCAGCCCGCTCGGCCTCGCCTACCTCCACATCCTCCACGCGGGCGACGAGGAGCTGCTGGGCACCATGCGCACGCTGTGGCCGAACACGCTGATCCGCAACCGGGCCGGCACCGACCTGCCCACCCGCGCCAAGGACATCGACAACGGCACGGCCGACCTGATCTCCGTCGGCGCCCTCGCGCTCGCCAACCCGGACCTGGTCGAGCGGCTACGCTCTGACGCGCCGCTGAACACCCCCGACCCGGCGACTTTCTACGGCGGCGGGGTGGCCGGCTACACCGACTACCCCACCTACACCGTCTGAGGAACCCAACCATGCCCGCCCCCACGCCCCGCACCCCCACCACGGCCAGCGACGGGCCGATGAGCTACGCGATCTTCCAGCTCGCCCGTGCTCACCGGGCCCGCGCCGCCGCCATGCTCCGTGAGATGGACCTGCATCCCGGACAGGAACTGCTGCTGATGCACCTCTTGGACCGGGACGGCCAGACCCAGTCGGAGCTGCTCGAAAGCGTCGGCCTGGATCACTCCACCGTCTCCAAGTCCCTGCGCCGCATGCAGGACGCCGGCCTGCTCGTCCGCGAGCCGGCCGAACACGACCGGCGCGTCATGGTCGTCCACCTCACCGACAAGGGCCGTGCCATGCGCGGCCCCCTGGCAGCCATGTGGCGGGCCCTGGAGGAGACCTCCGCACGGAACCTCTCGGCGCAGCAGGCAGAGTCCTTCGTCCGTACCGCCTACGCCATCGCCGACGCGATCAACAGCCGCGCTCTTCCGCGGGAAGAGTCCGAGTAACTCCTCTCGGCTTGCAGCCCGGTTCCGGCCTGGAGTGCGAAGCGTTTCCGGCGTTCCTGCGAAGTGGACAGTGCCGCAGCGCACTCGGCTCACGAAGCTCCGGTCCGAGCTGGACGGAGCAAGGTTCCCCGGCTGTCGGAAGAAACCCGGGTCGAGCCGAGCCGGCCGACGGAAGCAGGCCGGAACTCATTCAGGGGAGCGGGGCAACACGCCCGTGGGGACGACGAGCCCTTCCCCGGCGCCGGACCGGCCGCACATCGAGGACGGACGCAACACCCGCGTCCACAGGCCAGCCCTCTGAGAGACCCGGGCCGACGGCGTCCACGTCCGCGGCCTGCACTGTCCCGCCCACGTGTCCCCCACTACTGACCTGATGGAGAGTGAGATCCCCCATGACCACCACCCTTCCCGTCCTCGTCGTCGGCGCGACCGGCTTCCTCGGGGGCAAGGTCGTCGACGAACTGCTCCAGCGCGGTAAGAACGTCCGCGCCCTGGTCCGGCCGACCACCGACGCGAGCAGGCTCGACAGCCGGGGTGTCGAGATCGCCCGCGGCGACATGCTCGACCTCGACTCGCTCGTCGCCGCCATGAACGGTGCCGACGCCGTCATCACCACCGCTGCCGGTTACACCCGCGGCGGCAAGAACGCGCACGACATCGACACCGTCGGCAACGCCAACCTCGCCGAGGCCGCCTGCCGCGCCGGCATCCGGAGGTTCGTCCTGACCAGCATCCTCACCAGCGACCAGACGCCCCAGGTCCCGCACTTCTGGCACAAGAAGGTCGCCGAGGACAAGCTCGAACAGCTCGGCGTCCCCTTCGTCGCACTGCGCCCGGGGGCCTTCCTCGACCAGATCGCGACCATGGCGGGCGATCCGATCGACAAGGGCCGCCTGATGTGGATCGGCAGGACCACCGTCCCGCTGACGTTCGTCCACACCTCCGATCTCGCGGCGTACCTGGCGGCCGCCGTCGACGCCGAGGCCGACAAAGGTGAGCGCATCGACATCGGCTGGGACCGTCCGGTCAGCATGCGCGAGATGGCCGACCTGATGGGCAACCGGGCCGGAAAGAAGATCAAGGTGTGGGCCGTCCCTTCCGCCGTCGCCCGCTCCGCGGGAGCCGTCACCGGCCGCTTCATGCCCCTGGTCAAGGACATGGCCGCGATGTTCGGCTGGTTCGACACCGGCCGCTATGTCGCCGACACCCGCCGCCAGGAACAGCTGTTCGGTCCCGTCCCCACGGCCGAGGACGCCCTCAGCCGGTACACCGACGAGCTGGGCACGGCGCAACACCGGTGACCGGCTCGCGCCCCAGCCCCGCCGCCCGGGCGCCGGCCAACCCATGAGTGGAGGAACCGCTGTGACAGATCGCCACACGTTCCTACCGCACCCGGAACGGGACCTGCCGGGCCGGCTGCAGCCGGGCTTCACCTGAACTGGCGATACGACGACACTTGTTGCACCTGGTGGCGTCAACGTGACGGGCGCTGAGCCGCATGAAGCCCCCTCGGCCAGCCTCGCGCCACAGTCGCTCCCCCGGAGAGGGTCCGCCCGCCAGGTACGTCGAATTCCCCCTGCGTCCAGCGGCACTTCAAGAAGGGTGCACCTGGCAGGACAACGTCATGCCCGGCGGCCACAACTGGATCGCCTGCACCAAGCGCTGGATGCCCGGCAACGAGACCATCGGCGACGTCCACACCCGGGCCGAAGCCGGTCCGGCGTGGGCCCCGCACGAGCGGCGGGGCCCACCGGGTCAGCAGGTGGAATTCGTCTGGGTCAGCAGGCCCAGCCGCCAGGGGAGGAGGTTGTAGTCACCGCCCGCGTTGGGGTTCATGCCTTGGTACAGGTACTGGAGCCGGCAGGCGGGGATGGTGAGTGTCTGGTCGTAACCGGCACGGATCATCTCGCCGTGGCTGATGTCCCTGGTCCAGGCTCCTGACGGGAAGGTGACGTTGTTCGACCTCGCGAACGGGTTGCTCTCGGACGCGGCCAGGGGTGTCCAGGAGCCGGCGAGGCTGGTTGTCGTCCAGGAGCGGAAGTAGCGTCGGCCGTCCGATCCGATGGCCTCGACGAGGAGCAGGTACTGGTTACTGCCCTGCACCTTGTACACGTTGCTCGCCTCGAAGAGGGCGTACTTGGAGTCCCGGGCCGCGATGACGGTGTTCGTGAAGCCGTTCGGGAACTGGCCGACGGTCGTCTGGGAGCGGTACAGGTGCCCGTTGTCGTCGGAGGAGAACAGGTAGCAGTTGGCGCTGTCGCAGATCACCCACATGTCGACCCAGTGGCCGTTGCCGATGTTCTGCTTGATGATGTCCGGCATCGACGAGTAGAAGTGGCGCGGGGCGCTCCACCCGTTCGGGTTGCTGATGTCCGGGTTCGTGGAGTACGAGGCGTTGCCGGTCTGGTACACGAGGTACCACAGGCGTTGCGGCGCGTAGTAGAAGACCTGCGGCGCGGCCCGGTACCCGCGTCCGATGGCGCTGCGGTCCAGATAGTGGTGCGTGGCCGAACCGGCCTGGGACCAGTCACTGAAGTTCAGGTACACCAGGTTGTATCCGGAGGAGCTCGCGGTACTGGCGAACACGTGGTACTTGCCGTTGTACCGGACGACCGTCGGATCCTTGATGCCGGCGATGTTGTGGGTGGCGTCCGACTTCGGGGAGATCAGTGTTCCGCTGGAGCTCCAGGAGAAGCGGGAGGGCAGCGCGGCGGCGGACCGGGGCGAAGGGTCGTCAGCCCGCTTCGTCACGGCCGAGCCGCCCATCGCGGTGAGCGTCGACTGGTAGGCCGGTTTCTTGTTGCCGTTGCGGTCGAACAGCAGGGGGTTCTCCTGGCTGCGCCAGGAGTCGCTGTCGCGGATGCCCCAGACGGTGATGCCCGTGCAGCGGGCCACGTTCATACAGGCCCTGACGGTGTTCGCGTACGCGTTCGGCGGTGCCTGCGCGATGTCCAGTTCGGTGATCTGCACGTCGACGCCGAGGGCGGCGAAGCTCGACAGCGTCGTCTGGAAGCTGGCGGGCGGGCCGCCGGCACCGAAGTGGGCCTGGAGGCCGACGCAGTCGATGGGCACGCCGCGTGACTTGAAGTCGCGCACCATGCGGTAGACGCCCTGGGTCTTGGCCGCGTTCCAGTCCTCGATGTTGTAGTCGTTGTAGCAGAGCTTGGCCGCCGGGTCGGCCGACCGCGCGGTGCGGAACGCCTGCTCGACGAAGCCGGTGCCCAGGACGTCCCGGAAGACCGAGCTGCGCATCTGGCCGCTGCCCCCGTCGGCGAAGGCCTCGTTGACCACGTCCCAGGAGTGGATCCGGCCCTTGTAGCGGTTCATCACCGTGGTGATGTGGTTGTTCATCACGCCGCGCAGCGTGTTCGCGTCCCTGATGGAGCTGACCCAGCCGGGCAGTTGGGAGTGCCATACGAGGGTGTGGCCGCGGACGCGCTGGCCGCGGGCCGCCGCGCGGTTCACTATCTGGTCGGCGGCGCCGAAGGTGAACTGTCCGCGGGACCGCTCGGTCGCGTCCCACTTCATCTCGTTCTCGGGTGTGACCGAGTTGAACTCGCGGTCCAGGATGCTGGTGTAGGTGCCGTCGCCGAGCCGTCCGGCGGCCACGGCGGTCCCGAAGTACCGCCCGGACTGGGCCGCCTGGGCCCCGAGCGTGGACGCCCGGTCGGCGTCGGGCGCGGCGGTCGCGGCACCGGGCGTCACCAGGGCGCCGATGGCCAGCAGGGATAACACCGACGCTCGGCGACGGCCGAGCCGTGTCAGCGGGTTCATGGTTCTCCTTCACCAAATTGATGGGGGCATGACAGATGCATGAGTGAAGTTCTCCTTATGCAGCCCCTCCTTCATGCGGTGTGAAGTAACCGAAGTGATCCCATCACTGTTCGAAATGTCGGACGCACATCGGCTTGTCGAGCATCCTGGATGATAGGAGGCTAGTCGTCACCGTCAATACATCTCGCATGATTCGTCTGCAGCTCCGAAACATTCGGAAGATCAACTGAGTCTTCTTGTGCCGTTGGGCTGCCAGAAGCAGCCCAACGGGCGGACGGTGTTGACATGTTCGAACGTCTCCCTAGTATCCGTGAGGCCCCTGCTTTCCGAATGGTGATCGAAATTGCGAACACCTCGCCCCCTCCTGGTGATGTGATGAAAAAGGAGCCCCGGTGCCCACACGATCAGGAAGACGACTGCTCCACCTCCTCGCGGCGGCCGTGCTGACGGTCACGGCGTGCCTGACGGCCTCCGCTCACTCCACCGCCTCGGCCGCGCCCGGCAGCCCGGCGCTCACCCCACCCTTGGGCTGGAACAGCTGGAACAGCTTCGGGTGCGGGATCACCGAGACCCAGGTTCGTCAGGCCGCCGACGCGATGGTGTCCTCGGGCATGCGGGACGCCGGCTACCGCTACGTGGTGGTCGACGACTGCTGGTTCGACCCCCAGCGGGACGCGGCGGGCAACCTGCGGGCCAACGCGGCCAAGTTCCCGAGCGGGATGAAGGCGCTCGGGGACTACATCCACAGCAAGGGCCTGAAGTTCGGCATCTATCAGGCACCGAACGAGCGCACCTGCGCGCAGGCCACGGGCGGCTACCCGGGATCCACGGGCAGCAGGGGCCACGAGGCCCAGGACGCGGCCACGTTCGCCTCCTGGGGCGTCGACTACCTCAAGTACGACTGGTGTTCCCCCAGCGGCACCCGTGACGAGCAGGTCGCGCGTTTCACGCTCATGCGCGACGCCCTGCGCGCCACCGGGCGGCCGATCGTCTACAGCATCAACCCCAACAGCCTCCACGCCATCACCGGCGCCACGTACAACTGGGGCGAGGTCGCCGACCTGTGGCGGACCACCGAAGATCTGCTCGACATCTGGCAGAACGGCAACACCAACAGCTACCCGATGGGCGTCGGCAACGTCCTGGACGTCACCGCGCCGCTGGCGGCGCAGTCGGGCCCGGGACACTGGAACGACCCCGACATGCTGGTCGTAGGCCGCCCCGGCCTGTCACTGACCGAATCCCGCTCGCACTTCGCCCTCTGGGCGCTGCTGGGCGCACCGCTCATGGCCGGCAACGACATCCGCACCATGTCCGCCGATGTGAGCGCGATCCTGCGCAACCCGCGTCTGCTGGCGGTGAACCAGGACCCGCTGGGCGCGGGCGGGCGCCGGGTGCGCGACGACGGCGGCACCGAGGTGTTCGCCAAGCCCCTGTCCGACGGCTCGGTCGCGGTGGGCCTGTTCAACCGGGGAGGCGGCACGGCGACGGTCACCACCACGGCCGCGCAAGTCGGCCTGTCCGGCGGGCCGTTCACCCTCACCGATGTGTGGAGCGGCGGCACGTCCAGCACATCCGGGCAGATCTCGGCGAGCGTCCCCGCGCACGGCGTGGCCGTGTTCCGGGTGAGCGGTGGCAGCCCGCTGGCGGCCACCACCTCGCGGCTGCGCGGCACCGCGTCCGGCCGCTGCCTGGACGTGGACAAGGCCTCCACCGCGGCCGGGGCCACGGTCCTGATCTGGGACTGCCACACGGCCGCCAACCAGCTGTGGACCACGTGGGCCGGCGGCGAGATCCGCGTCTTCGGCGACAAGTGCCTGGACGCCTACGACCGGGGCACCGCCAACGGCACCCGGGTCATCACCTGGCCCTGCAACGGCCAGGACAACCAGAAGTGGACCGTCGGCTCCGACGGGTCGATCCGCAACGTCCACGCCGGGCTGTGCCTCGACGTCAACGGGGCCGGCACCACCAACGGAACCCCGCTGGTCCTGTGGACCTGCAACGGCCAGGCCGGCCAGAAGTGGAACCGCGTGTGAGGGGCGTCGCGCCCCGGCCACGGCGCCACCGTGAACAGAAGGGAGTTGCACGATGACAAGGACGAGATCCCTCTTATGGCCCGCCATGATCGCGGTGCTGGTCGTCCTGAGCATGGGCGGCACGGCACTGGGGGCCGGCCATGGCGAGAAAACTCCACGCGCCACCTCCGGCGGCGCTGCCGCGAGCCCCGGATGCGGCAGGGCGCCCACTCTGACGAGCGGCACGCACACCATCCGGAGCAGCGGCAAGAACCGCAGCTTCATCCTGCGGGTCCCGGACGGCTACGACCGCAACCGCGGCTACCGGCTGGTCTTCGGGTTCCACTGGTGGGGCGGCACCTCCACCGACGTCGCCACGGGCCGCACCGTGGAAACGGGCACCTGGGCCTACTACGGGCTCCAGCGGCTCGCGAACAACAGCGCCATCTTCGTGGCACCGCAAGGCCTCGACAACGGCTGGGCCAACTCCGGCGGTGAGGACGTCACCTTCGTCGACGACATGATCAGGCGGATCGAAGCGGACCTGTGTGTGGACACGACACAGCGTTTCGCTCTGGGCTTCAGCTACGGCGCCGCCATGTCGTACGCGCTCGCGTGTTCCCGGGCGAGGGTCTTCCGCGCGGTCGCCATCCAGAGCGGCGGACAGCTCAGCGGATGCAGCGGCGGCACCCGGCCCATCGCCTATCTCGGGGTGCACGGCCTGCGGGACAGCGTCCTCGGCATCTCCGGCGGGCGGGCGATGCGGGACAGGTTCGTCAGGAACAACGGCTGCACCGCCCAGAACCCGCCGGAACCGGCGCAGGGCAGCCTGACGCACCGGGTCACCACCTACTCGGGCTGCTCGGCCGGCCATCCGGTCGCCTGGGCCGCGTTCGACGAAGGACACATCGCCGCTCCGCAGGACGGAGCCCCAGGGGACAGCGGCTCCAGGACGTGGCTGCCGGGAGAGGTGTGGAAGTTCTTCACGCAGTTCAAGACCCTCACGCTGCGGGAGTGAGGCGCTGCGCACAGACGCCGGTGCCCTGGTTGCCGGGGAGGTGGGCAACCAGGGCGAGCACCGGGCGGTCAGGATTCCTTGACAGCCGTACCGGTGACCGAGTCGCCGGACTTCGTGACCTTGTACTTCAGTTCGGCGCCACTGTGGAAGTGGAAGGTCAGCGTCGCCGGTTCGCCGTCCCGCAGCGACTTGAGTGTTTCGGTGGTCAGGATGATCGCGCCGTTCGCGTAGTCCGGCGAGAAGGCCTTGTTGAACTCCTGGTACGGAGTCCAGCTGGTCGGGCCGGCGTTGGTGCCGTCGGCGTACGTGGCCTCCATGGTCGCCAGCGAGTCACCCTGGTACTTCGTGGGAATGGCGAACTTCTCGGCCGTGCCCGTGGCGTTCGACAGCACCGGAGTGTCGTAGGTGACGACGTCGATCTGCCAGGGCAGCCCCTTGGAGAACCGGGCCTGGAGCGTCGCGTTGACCCCGTAACCGCGATCGCCGGTCAGCCGGGTCAGGGCCGGTGCCGTGAGGGTGAGCCGATCCTCGAAGACGGTGTAGTCCCGGCCCTCGGCGAGCTTGGTGTCGCCGTGCCACAGACCTCGGAACTTGGTGCCGTTCAGGTTCAGTGTGAACGACTGGGCCGTGATCCGGCTCGACTTCGCCACGTAGACCTTGTCGAAGGAGGTGGTTCCCGAGCGGGTGGTCCAGCTCGACTTGATCCAGGCGAACAGGGCGGGGTCCGTCCACTTCAGCGTCTCGCGGTTCAGGTAGGCCCAAGCTCCGGGGTCCCACAGGGCGGTGGTGACACCGGCGACGCGCGCCAGGTGTCCGACGTGCTCGTAGTACTTCAGCGCCTCGCCCCGCTCGATGCGGGAAGGGTGGTTGTGGTCGGGCCAGCCCAGCAGGCCGTACTCGCCGACGTAGACCGGGATGCCCTTGGCGACGAAGGTGTCGTGCATGCGGGCGAAGGCGTCGTCCGCGTCGTTGCGGGCGGCCTCGTCGTACCGGGTGCCGCCGGCGATGTTCACGCTGAACGGGTACCAGCTGTAGTAGTGCACGGTGGCGACCAGGTTGCTGTCGCGCAGCGCCCTGATCGTGGTGTGCAGGTCGTCCATGAGGTCCTGGGAGGGGGTGCCGACCTGTGTGGTCAGGACGAGCAGGCGGTCCTTGTTCCCGCCGCCCGAAGCGCGCACGACCTTGTGGAACGACGTGTTCAGCTCCTCCATGAGCCGGGTCTTCTGCGCGGCCGTGGCATCGGCGAAGATCGGTTCGTTGACGCCTTCGAAGAGCAGGGTGCGCGGCTCGTTCCGGAACGCCGCGGAGATCTGGGTCCACAGGGCGTTGAAGCGGGCGAGCACGTTGTCGTGGTCCGTGGAGATCTTCTCGATCCACTGCCATGAGTCGTGGTGGACGTTGACCACGACGTAGAGGTTCTCGGCGAGCGCCCCGTCGACCACCTCCTTGACACGCTTCATGTAAGCGGCGTCGACGGTGTAGGGCGCGGTGGTGGACTGGTGTGCGCTCCAGGTCACCGGGATGCGGACGCTGCGGAAGCCCTGCGCCCGGATGGTCTTCAACAGCTCCCTGGTGGCCTTGGGGTTGCCCCAGGACGTCTCGTCCGGAATCGCGTCCAGCGTGTTGCCCAGGTTCCAGCTGGGCTGCATCGCGGCGACGGCGTCCATGGCGCGGGCCGGGACCCTGACCGTGGAGGCTGCCTGCTGTGCCGTGCCGCCGGGCGCGGCGAGCGCGGTGCTGCCGGACAGTCCCAGGACGACGAGCAGCGCCATCAGCAGGCCGGCCAGGCGTCCGGGGCCGCGGCTGCGGTGGTGTGCGGGTCTGCGTATGTTCTTCATCGGTGATGCCCTTCGGTCGAGCAGTGGGAGGGAGGCCTGGTTCAGCCGTCGAGGGGCTCGTAGTCGAAGCAGTCGAAGCGGACGGTGCCTGCCGCGGCGTACATGCCGATGACCCGGCCCGTGAAGCCGCCGGCGACCTCGGTCGACAGGTAGCGGCCGTCGAGGGTCGCGAGTTCGGTGAGCGTGCCGTCGGACTGCTCGACGCCGAGGGAGACGACGTCGGGTCCGGTGCACGGCCCGTGCGGAGAGGGCGGTTCCGCGATCGTGACGGCGAGGACCACCGGCCCGGCGGGCACGGACTGTTCGGCCACGACCGTGCGCAGGGAGCCGACGCGCGCGACCACCCGCACCCGTGTGCCGGACACCTCGATCGCGTAGTGGTGCCGCTCGTCGAGCCGGACGGCGAGGCCGCCGCTTCCCTCCGCGGCATCGACCAGAGTCCGCGCCCGGCACGACAGATGCTGCTGGCGCCGGCCGGTGAACACCACGTCCGGCTCGTCCAGGGAGCCGCCCCGCGCGCGGAGCGTCAGCCAGCCGGGGCGCTCCTTGGTGGTGCAGTGTTCGGCGGTCCGGTCGCGCACGGAGAGCCAGGACGGTCGCAGTTCGGCGAGCTCGAAGTCGTCCCGGTGCTCCTCGACAGGGCCGGGGGAGAGCGGCCACGGCAGTTCGGGCAGGTCCAGGGCGACCTCGCCGACGACCGGCCAGTCGTCAACCCAGGTCACGGGCGCCAGGAACGTTTCGCGGCCGAGTACGTGCCAGCCCGGGGTGCCGCCCCCCGGCCGGACGCCGAGCAGCACCATCCACCACGATCCGTCGGGGCCTTGGACCAGGTCGGCGTGCCCGGTGTTCTGGACGGGGTGGTCGGTGCCCCGGTGGGTGAGGATCGGGTTGGCCGGGCACGGCTCGAACGGGCCGGCGGGCGTACGGCCGCGGGCGATCGAGACACCGTGCCCGCGCTCGGTGCCGCCCTCGGCGATGAGCAGGTACCAGTAGTCACCGATCCGGTACAGGTGCGGCGCCTCCGGGGCCTTGGCGCCCGGTCCACCGGACCAGAGCCTGTGCGGTGTGCCGTACGTCTGCCCGGTGGACGGGTCGAGACGGACCTGCGCGACCCCGGCGACCGTGCACCAGCAGGTGCCGTCCTCGTCCCAGACCAGGTCGGGATCGATGCCGGGGACACCCGGCGCCCAGACGGGGTCCGACCACGGTCCGGCGGGGTCGGTGGCCGTGACGATCAGGTTGCCGCCGCCCTCGCTGCAGTTGGTGACGATCAGCCAGAAGCGGCCGTCGTGGTGGCGCAGGGTGGGGGCGTAGATCCCGCCGGAGGACGACATGGAGGCAGGCAGCCGCAGTTGCTCCGGCCGGTCCAGGACGTTGCCGATCTGCGTCCAGTGGACCAGGTCACGGCTGTGGAAGAGGGGCACCCCGGGGAAGTACTCGAAGCTGGAGCAGGCCAGGTAGTAGTCGTCGCCGACGCGGCAGACGCTCGGGTCGGGGTGGAAGCCGGGGATCACGGGGTTGGTGACGCGTCCGTCCGGCTGGCGCAGAGGGGGCACCCGATAGGTCCTTTCGTCGATTGTGAGTGATGTGGGCGTGGGGTGGTTCAGGAAGCGCCGGCGGCCGTGGGGATGATGCGGAGCAGGACGGCGGACGGCGCGCTGGGCAGGGTCAGGCTCAGCTCGGACGTGCCGGGCCTCCAGGCGGAATCGGCCCGGCTGACGGAGGGGTAGAGCAGGTCGACACGGGCGGCGGTGTCCCGCAGGTGGGGCAGGTGGAGCGTCGCGGTGGCGTCGGTTCCGGGGCGGCGCCAGGCGGTGAGGTAGGTGGTGGCGGGAGTGCGCAGGACGAGGGCGATCCAGGGGTCGTCCCAGGCGGGAAGGCCCAGTGGCCAGGACGGCACGGCGTGCGGCAGATCGGCGCGGATGGCCTTGTACGCCGCTACCGCCTCGTGCACCAGGGCGCGGACCTCCGGCTCGAGTTCGGGAATGCGGCCGGAGAGATGGATCCGGCCGAGGAGCGCGCCCGCCATGGTGAAGGCCACCTCGTCGAGGGAGTCCTCCGGCTGGGGGTACGCCCAGACGGCACCCTGTTCGGGCGTGACGGCGGTGGGCGCGGACGCCGCGATGGGCGCGTAGAGGTGGAGGTTCTGCTGATCGCTCGTGGACTGCAACTGCATCCGGGACAACAGGGCGTGGTCCCAGCGCATGCCGCCGGAGGAGCAGTTCTCCACCACCAGGTGCGGGTACCGGTCGAGGACGCCGTCGAGCCAGTCGAGGTGCGCCCGGTTGTGGCCGAGCAGACCGGCGCCCGGGGTCTCGCCGGGGTGGGCGCTGGTGCCGGAGCCGGGGTCGATGTTGTGGTCGAGTTTGAGGTAGCCGACGCCCCACTCGCCGACCAGGCGGTCCACGACCTGGTCCAGGTGGGCACGGGCGGCCGGGTGGCGCAGGTCCAGGTGGTGCCGGCCGGTCTCCGTGACGCGGACGCCGTCGCGGCGGAAGAACGCCTCTTCGGGCAGGGACTTGGCCATGGGGCTGCGTACGCCGATCACCTCCGGCTCCAGCCACAGGCCGGGAACCATGCCGCGCTCCCGGATGCGGTCCAGCACCTCGTGGATCCCGCGCGCCCCGGGGAACCGGGAGGCGGCGGGCTCCCAGACGCCGACGCTGTCCCACCAGCCGCCGTTGTCGCCGTCGTACCAGCCGGCGTCGATCACGAAGTATTCGGCGCCCGCGTCGGCCGCCGCGTCGATGTGCGGCAGCAGCTTCTCGGTCGTGGGGTCGCCCATCAGGCAGTTCATGTAGTCGTTGAAGATGACGGGCAGGCGCTGATGGTCGGCGTGCGGGCGGCGCTGGGCGCGGCGGTAGCGGGTCAGCGCGGCGAACGCGGCGTCGGGGCCGCCGTCGGCGCTGAAGGACAAGGCGGCGGGTACGGTGCGGAAGACGGCGCCGGGTTCCAGGGGGTGCCGCCAGCCGTGGTGGGTGTCGGTGGGTCCGAACAGCGCCGCATAGGCCGCCCGGTCCCGCTCGCCGCACTCCCAGCGCCAGCCCCCGCCGTTGTGCTCGATCTGCCACACCCAGGTGCGGCCGGTACGCCGGTCGGTCAGGCCGCCCATGGGGAGGTGTCCGCAACTGGACCAGGTGCCCTGTCCGTTCAGGACGAAGCCGGATTTGCCGTGCGCGTAGCTCACCCGTCCGCTGCGGCCCGGTGTGGTCAGGCGCATCGGCTGTCGCTGCCAGCGGCATTCGGTGAGCCAGTCGTTCTCCGCCCACAGCAGATCCGCGGCGTCGATGGCCGCCGGGTCCTGCGGGGTGAGGCCGCCCACCGCGAGCGAGCTGACCGACTCCAGGTGCAGCGATGTCCGCCCTTCGTTGCGCAGGGTCACCTCGCCGCGGAGCACGGGGATGCCGTCCGGTGACCGGTAGGTCACCTCCGCGACGAGCCCCGTTTCCGGATCGTGGAGGTGCACGGCCAGTGTGTGCCAGTCGCCGTCGCGGGTCGCGTGGTGGGTCCGGTGGCGCAGACGCCCGCCGAGATCGGTGCCCACGAGGTGGCCGCCCGACCAGCCACGGCCATGACCGGCGGCCGTCACCTCCACCAGAGGCAGGGACGCACCGGGGATTCTCCGCGTTTCGCCGGGCAGCCCGAGGTGCGTGAGGCGCGGGCTGCCGTCGTCATCGAGGACGATCTCGAGGTGAAGTGCCTCGTGCCCCCAGTGGAAGGCCCCTTGTTCCTTGGTCATGTCGGCCCCTTCGAGGTCGATGCCCGCTCAACCGCCGGGCGGCGGTTCGTGCGCGAGGGCATCGGTGAGCAGGTCGTGGGCGGCGTCCGGCAAGAGCACGGCCTCGGGGCCGGGGTGGAGCAGAACCTGCCGGTGGCGGCAGCTGTCGAAGCGCTTCACCGACAGACGCAAGTTAACGGACGATTTCCGTGTGAAACAAGGGCCTCTACCGCAACTGGCTCTCTCTTGCTGGACCATTGACAGTCCATCGGAGTGAATGCAGCGTTGAAGCGCTTCGACATCGCCCCTGGTGAACACCGTCGCCGCCCTGCCGGGAACCCGGCGGCGGCCCGCCAGGCTCGGATCTCACAGCGGCTGGGGCTCGGCGAGGGGCTGCGCGCACCAGATCGTCTTGCCCTCGGTGGTGTGCCGGGTGCCCCACCCCTGGGTGAGCTGGGCGACGAGCAGCAGGCCCCGGCCGCCTTCGTCGAAGGCGCGTGCCCGGCGCAGGTGCGGCGCCGTGTTGCTGGCGTCGGAAACCTCGCAGATCAGGGAGGTGTCGCGAATCAACCGCAGCATGATCGGGGGCTCGCCGTATCTGATGGCGTTGGTGACCAGCTCACTGACCACCAGTTCGGTGACGAACGACACCTCCCCCAGACCCCAGGCCTCCAGCTGGTCGAGGGCGAACTTCCTGGCGCGCGGCACCTCTGCGGGGTCGGGTACGACGTCCCAGTCGGCGACATGCTGGGGATCCAGCGCGTGAGTGCGAGCGAGCAGCAGGGCGGCGTCGTCGGTGCGGCGTTCCAGATGCATGGCGTCCATGACCGTGTCACAGAGGCCCTCCAGCGAGGTGGTCGAACGGTTCAGGGCCCGCAGCAGTTCGGCGACGCCCTGGTCGACATCGCGCTCACGGCCCTGCACCAGTCCGTCGGTGTAGAGGGCGAGCAGGCTGCTCTCGGGCAGCTCGAGCTCGGCCGCCTCGAAGGGCAGTCCACCGAGGCCGAGCGGTGGTCCCGGCTGTACGGGAACCGGGGCCCTGGCGCCGTCCGAGGAGATGATCAGCGGCAGCGGATGACCTGCGCTCGCCAGTGTGAAGCGGCGGGAGACCGGGTCGTAGACGGTATAGAGGCAGGTGGCCCCGAACTCACCGGTCGGCTGGAAGTGCCCGGCGGGCTGAAGATCGCTGGCGAGGTGGATGACCAGGTCGTCCAGGTGCGTCAGCAACTCGTCCGGCGGCAGGTCCACGTCGGCGAGCGTGCGGACCGCCGTGCGCAGCCGGCCCATGCTGGCCGAGGCGTGCAGGCCGTGGCCGACCACATCGCCGACGACCAGGGCGACCCGGGCCCCGGAGAGCGGGATGACGTCGAACCAGTCACCGCCCACTTCCGAGCCGGTGCCGGCGGGCAGGTAGCGGGATGCCACCTCGAGCGCCTCCTGGCTCGGCAGCCGCTGTAGCAGCAGGCTGCGTTGCAGGGTCAGCGCGGTCGTGCGCTCGCGCGCATACCGACGGGCGTTGTCGATGGCGACGGCCGCCTTGGCGGTCAGCTCCTCGGCGAGGATCAGGTCGTCGGCGGTGAAGGCCTCGGGCCGGTTGCTGCGGGAGAACGCGACGACGCCGAGCAGCGCGCCCCGCGCCCGGAGCGGCACGGTGAGCCGGCCGGTCAGCCCCTCCGCGGCGAGGGACTCGTCGATCAGCGGGTTGCCCGGCGGCCAGTGGGCCGGGTCTGCGGCGAGCCCGGGTCCGAAGGCCCATTCGCCGCCGGGGCCGGGCTCGGCCGCGACCTGAACGGTGGACCTGCCGGTGGCCATGCAACGGGCGGCGACGGAATCGGGAGCGTGACTGACCGGCACCGGGTGCCCGGGAGCCCGGTCGGTGTCATGGGTCGCACTGTGCCGGGCGGCGCGGCTGAGCGCGATGGCTTCGCCGGAGGCGGGGGAAAGGGGCGGTTCCTCTCCTCGCAGCACCTCGTCGAAGAGATCGACGGTGACGAGGTCGGCGAATCCCGGGACCGGGGTCCTGGCCAGCTCCTGGGCGGTGCCCAGCACGTCGAGTGTCCGGCCGATGCCGCCGCTGGCCTCGTTGAGAATGAGCAGGCGCTGCCGGGCCCAGTACTCGGCGCTCATGTCGAAGCCCCAGTTGGCGACCGCGCGGACCCTGCCCTCGGCGTCCCGTACGGGCCACATGCTGGTGGCCCAGGCATTGGCGTAGTCGCTGCCGAGCGGACGGAAGACGGTGATGAGCCGCGCGGGCTCACCTGTCCTCGCCACCTCGGAGAGCTGGTCGGTGTAGGCCTTGTCGTCCAGTTCGGGGAACAGCTCGCGGTACTTCTCCCCGAGCACTTGCTCCTCGGAGTGCGCCATCACCCGGCACGCGGAGGCGTTGACCCACAGAAACCGCAGCTCAGGGTCGTAGACGCCCAGGGCGAAGGGGCACTGTTCGAAGGCCAGGTCGGCGATCACCGGGCGGCGTTCCCAGCGATGGACGGTGATCGCGTGGCCCAGCACCCGGCCACCGGCGCCGAGCAGCGGATGAGCCGACACCAGGGCGTCCACTGTGGAACCGTCCCGGTGTCGCAGGGGGAGGAGCCCCATATGGTCGGGGCCGCTGCCGGAGCTCTCGGGGAAGCCGGGTGGTGGGGGAGCGGCCAGCAGGTCGGTCACGGGGCGCCCGACGGCGTCCTCCGCCGTCCAGCCCAGCAGCAGCCGTCCGCTCTCGCTCCAGCCGCTCACCACGCCGTCCGGGCCCACGACCAGCGCGGCAGCGCGGGCGTCCTGCGTGCCGCCCATGTCCACGCGCCTCACCTCCGCCCGGACAGCCGCGCCCGTCAGGGCCGGTCTGCAGCCGCAGCTTCCAGCCTAGGTCCGCTTCCGCTCCACGGCGCCCCCGCCAGTGAGTGCCTGACCGCCGGGTGCGGAACCGAGCGGCGGCCGGTGCCGTCACCAGTTCATCGGCAGTCCGGCGATGAACGAGGTGAGCCGGTCGGAGACGACTCGGTCGTCGCGGGCCGAGTAGTGCCGGTGGCAGCCGAGGAAGTCCAGGTCCGAGCTGTCGAGGAACCAGCAGCGGACTCCGCTGTCGCCGGCGTCGTTGCGCGTCCGGAGTTTCTGGAAGTCGCCGTAGGCGCTGCGGTAGGCGGCCGCGAGGCTGTCGGACGTCCACGGCTCACCAGGGTTGACGGCCGTCGAGAAGTCGTTCCCCTCTCACTGAGTCTCCGCCGGCTACAGCGCGGTGAAGGTCCACAGCAGGTTGGTGCTGCTGCCGTAGGTCCACTGCTTGGTGGTGGAGCCCGAGTCGACGTTGCCGCCGCCGTCGAGAACCAGACCGGTGGTGCGGTTGGCGATCGAATAGCGGTCACCGCCCCGATGGGTGATGGTCCACTGCTGGTTGGGGCCGCCGTTCCAGGCGGCCTGCCTGGCGGCGGAGCCGTCGGCGGTGGCGCCCCAGCCGTCGGCGACCATGCCGTTGGTGCGGTTGACCAGCCTGTAGTAGCCGCCTCCGACAGCCTCCGCATGCCACTGCAGGTTCGAACTGCCGTCCCAGGTCCACTGCTTGAGGTGGGAGCCGGAGGCGACGTCGCCGCCACTGTCCAGGGCGAGGCCGCTGGTGGCGTTGGTGATCCGGAAGTACGTCGCCGGGTCGAACTGGACTCTCAGCGAGGCGATCTGGTCGTTGCTGCCGGTGACCCTGAGGTCGGGGTTGTCGGCGGTGAAGGTCCAGGAGGTGCCGGTGAAGTTGTCCCCGGAGTAGCCGATCACCTGATAGCCGGGGGCCGGCCGGAGGGAGGAGAGGGTACGCGTGCCCGGCCCGGCCGCGGAGAGGTCTGCCGCGGTGTAGTCGCCGAGGGTGAGGACAGCGCAGTCGCCGGTGTAGTCGACGTCCGTGAAGGCGACGGCGCCAGCGAGCGGCCGCAGGCCGGGGATCGTGCCGGAGAAGGCGAGCTTCAGGACGTAGGCGTGGGCGCCGTACGGCGCGGAGGAAGGCAGGGTGACCGTGAGGCCGGAGGCGTGCTGGGCCGGCTTGGGCAGGTCGATGTAGGTACCGGCGGTGGTGCCGAGGAGCTTCACCGAGGTCAGCGAGGAGAGGTTGATCCGGTCCGAGCCGAGGGTCTTGATCGTCAGGGAGCCGCCGGGCCAGCCCAGGGCGGTGGCGTACAGGACGTCGTTCGCCTTGTTGCGGGTGAAGCGGATGTCCTGCGCCGTGCCGGCCGTCGGTCTGGTGAACGAGCCGCCGCCCATCTTGGTCGGGCCCTCGCCGTACGCCGTCCAGGCGCGGGTCGCGTACACCGACTCGCCGAAGCGCTTCAGATGGTCGCCGATGCCGAGCAGGATGTCCTTCTGTGCCTGGGGGATGGTGCCGTCGGCCATCGGCGCCATGTTCAGCAGCACGTTGCCGTTCTTGCTGACCCGGTCGATGAACGAGTGCAGCATCTGCTGGATGCTGTAGTAGCCGATGCCCTGCGTGTAGCACCAACTGCTGCTGGAGACGCTGTCGTCGGTCAGCCAGTACGGGGTGGTGAGGTCGGCCGGACCGCCGCGCTCGTAGTCGAAGACCTCGCCCTTGCCGTTCATGCCGTCCTTGTACGTGGCGACGACCTCACGGCCCCAGCTGTTCGCCTGGTTGTAGTAGTACGCCAGGAAGTTCAGGCGCTGCTGCTCGTCGACGGCGTCCAGGTTGAAGTCCTGCCACAGGATGTCGGGCCGCGCGCGGTCGATGACCTCCTTGAGCTTGTCGAACCAGAGCTGGTTCGCGGCGGCCGGGTCCAGCTGCCCGTAGAGCTTCTTAAGGCTGGGGTCCGTCTGGGCGGGGGCGTACTCGTAGAAGCCGGTGAAGTTGTACGCGTGGTGCATGGCCACCAGCAGCTTGAGGCCCTTGGCGCGGATGGCCGTGGAGAAGAGCTTCAGCAGATCCAGTCCTGGTCCCTTCTTCACCGAGTTCCACTCGTTGACCCGGCTGTCCCACATGGAGAAGCCGTCGTGGTGCTCGGCGACCGGGCCGGCGAACCTGGCGCCCGCGTCGACGAACAGCTGCACCCACTCGTCGGGGTCGAACTTCCCGCCGGCCGACTTCAGCTCCGGGGCGAACTTCACGGTGTTGCCCGCCAGGTCCTTCGCTCCGTCGATGAAGTTGTGGTACGGCCACGCCGATGGCCGGCCGTAGGTCGCGATGTGATGCTTGTTGGGTGAGCTCCCGGCCTGGTACATGCTGCGCGGGTACCACTCGTTGTCGAAGGCGGGGACGCTGAAGGCGCCCCAGTGGAAGTAGATCCCGAACTTCGCGTCCTGGAACCACTCCGGCGCCGGCGGGTGCTGGTCGAGCGAGTTCCAGTCGGGCGTGTACGTGCTGGGCGCCGCCTCGGCGGCACCGGCACTGAGCCCACCTCCGGCAACGGCCGCCGCGGCCACGCAGGTTGCGGAGGCCACGAACTGACGTCGGTTGATCGAACTCGACATGGACACATCCCTGATGCGGAAGGGGGCAAGGGGAATGCAGGGGCCACGCCTGAAGGTCCGTCATGTCGCCATGGGATGTCAACCAGTGTGCAGGGATGAAAGTGGCCATAGCTTTGGGGGAGCTGCCTGTTTTGCCCCCATCTGGCATGTATCGCGATCACGGAAACATGGCATGTCTACCAGGACGTCCCGCCGCCGCGATCGCCTTCCCGCAGACGCATCCCAGTATCATCAGGTCACCCTCGGCATGCGGACTCCGGAACAGGTCGGACGAAACGTGAACTCCATGATCAGCACGTCCCGGACGGTCTCTGGGATGATCTCCGTACTCAGGGCTGATCAGGTCGGACGTGCTCATGGGGGCACGTAGGGGGAGGGATGAACGGTGTCACTGACGGACAAGGCCATCGAGCAGATCCGTGAGCTGATCCGGACCGGTGCCCTTCCTCCGGGCTCGAAGCTCCCACCGGAACCGGACCTGGCCGCCCAGCTGGGCCTGTCCCGCAACCTCGCCCGCGAAGCGGTCAAGGCGCTGGCCGTCGCACGCGTCCTGGAGGTCCGGCGGGGCGACGGCACGTATGTGACCAGCCTCCAGCCGAGCCTGCTGCTGGAGGGTCTCGGCGGCGCGGTGGAACTGCTGCAGGGTGACTCGGTCGCCCTGCAGGACCTCATGGAGGTGCGGCGGCTCCTCGAACCGATGGCCACGGCCCTTGCCGCGACCCGAATCTCCGATGCCCAACTGGCCGACGTGAAGCGGCACTTGGACGCCATGCGCGAAGCCCGCGACGACGTCGCACAGCTCAACGCCCACGACGCCGCGTTCCACCGCGCCGTGGTTTCGGCCACGGGCAACGAGACCCTCCTCACCCTCCTGGAAGGGATCTCCGGCCGCACCCTGCGCGCCCGCATCTGGCGCGGTCTGGTCGACGACAAGGCCGCGGGCCGCACCCTCGCCGAGCACGAGGCGATCTTCAACGCGCTCGCCACCCGTGACGCCGCCCTCAGCCAGGCCGCCGCGCTGCTCCACGTGAGCAACACCGAGCAGTGGCTGCGGAAACACCTGCGCTCCGGCGAACCCCTGCCCCTCGGAGCGGCAGCGCAGAACTGACGGGCGGTCGCTGCCGCCACGGTGCACCGGATGCCGCGATACGGTCCAGGGGCATGGGATGTATTACCTCGAGTAGCTATTGACGTGGACATGCTGACTGTATGCTGTGGGTGGTGACCGTACGAAGTCACCCCCGCATCCGGCAAGCAACGCCGACCTGCGCAACTACGAGCTCACCGCCGACTCCACCGGCTACGACGGCCTGGCCGCCAACCCCTGTCCCGGTAGCCGCCGACGAGGCATCCGAACTGTTCGAGCGCGACGACGTCCTGCGAGACGGGCGTGCCCGACGGACGGGCAGCCGCCTCCGGCAAAGGAGAGACAGATGAAGGGCATGCTCAGGGCACGCAGGGTTCCATGGTGGGGAGGTGGGAGGCGTGCGGGAGTGCTCGCCGCGGTGACCGCCCTGATGGCGGCGCTGCTGACCGGGGTCGGTGCCGTGGGGACGGCGCGGGCCCAATTCCACCTGCTGACAGCCCGAATTTCGATCAGAGTTCCGGTACCACGGTCGCGCGGCAGGCCGATCGTCAACCCGATCATCCGGGGGGTCGCGCATGCTCACCCGCTGTTTCGAGAGCTTCACGCCCGAACACGGCAGGCTCACGCCCCGCTCGGCCCTTGACTCCGACGCTCCCGGGGTCGATCCGGGATCGGCCTCGACGGCACGTGGGCGAGTTGCCCTGCGGAGCTGACGTCTCCTGCAGTGGCTGCGACTTTGTCATCCGGAGAATCTCGCGTGGACGTCAGGGGACGGACCATCCGGCAGGCTTCGGTAACGGCCCCGCCGGTCGGCGTGCATCGCCCCGCCGACCGGCGGCCCCTCGTCCCGATTCGATCCGGCGCGACCGGACGGCGGTCTTCTCCATCCGACCAGCGGCAGCTCCAGCCACACGGCGGGGTGTCATCCTCCAGCGGGCAGACACTCGCCCGCGAGGAGGCGGAACGTCGTGCGATCCGCGAGCGCCTGGGCAACTGGCCAGATCCTGGTTGGTCTCCCGCCGGGTGCATGAGCAGGGCGGGCCGCCGCGGCGCCGGCGCGGAAAGCCCCCGCAGCGTCACCTCGTAGCTGACGCGCCGCTGCGCGCGGCGCAACCTCTTCCCTGCCCCGCACCGCGTCCTGTATCGGTTGTACGACCGCGCAGCGCCCTCACTGCGTGGCGCGCGCCGGCGAATTCGACCCCGGACTATCGGCAGCCTGGAGTGCGATCATGAGGCCCGACGCCGTTGCGGAGTTGGGGCCGCCGTGGGTGGCGGCGGGGAGGGGTCCCGGTCATGGCGGGGTTCAATGGTGACCATGATGCGTAGAACGTCATCCGCCGTCGTCGCCGTTGCCGTCGCTGTCGTGTTCGCCGCTCTCACGTCGTGTTCCTCGGATTCTTCGGACGGTTCCCCCGCTGAGGGCCGGCCCAGCGGGTCCGAGGCCGGGACACCGGCGTCCGCCCCCACACCGACTGTCACGGAGACGGCCACGCCATCGCCCTCGCCGACCGGGCCATGCGCTGACGGGACGTGCGAGATAGAGGTCGCCGTGGGGGACGTCGTGACAGTGCCGGAAAGGTACGGCCTCGGGCCGATCGAGGTGAAGGCGATCACCGGCGGCGAGGTCGAGATGGTCGCGCCGCTGACGGGGTCGGGCTACAGCGTTTCGGGCTGTTCCGGTGGCGGCGGCGTGTCATCGGAAGGCGGAGGCGGCGTCGTGCTCCGCTGCGGCGAGGGACCCGCCGCGACCATCAATGACGCGATGAGCCTGAAGGTCGTCGACATCCTCGACACCGCCGCCGTCCTCCGTATCGAACCCGTTGGGTGACTTACGGCTCGGCCCTTTGGGCCTGGCTCCCTCACGGTCCGTACGAGGGCGCCGGTCACGCGGGGACAGTTCCGAAAGAGCTGAGGTCCTCCAGTGAACCCGTGGGCGCGCGGGCGTTGCCCTCTGACACCGGGACGGAAAGGATTTTTGAATGCGCGGCTCAGGGCAGCCATGGCTAAGGATCCTGGGCTGGGCTCTGTTCATCGTCGGCATGACCATGTTCTTCATCAACGCCGAGGCGCTGATGAACGGCGACGCCGTCGAGTGCGACGGCAGCCCGATGAGACCCGGTCAGTGGTGCGTGAGCTTCAGCGGCGGCGAATCCCTCAGCTACGACGAGGAGAAGCAGAACGAAGCCCGTGGAGAACTCGTCGGCTACGCCGGGGTGGGCCTGAGCGCCCTCGGTATCGTCGTCTTCATCAGCAATGAGATCACCACGCGGCGAGGACACCGAAAAGGCTAGCAGGGCCCTGCTGACCCGCGATCAGGTTCGGCAGTACGCCTTTCCTGCGACCAAGGGCAAGGCGCGACTACCCGCGATGGCTGGATCCCCTGCAGAGGCGGTCCCACCGGCGACCTGGCCAACAGGGCGGTCCGGGAGCGCTCGGTCGGGTCCACGGTCAGGCCCTCACTGGAGTTTCACGGTAGGTCCAGCGGGCCAGGCAGTGACAGCGTTCGGCGGGGAGGGGCGGGCACGAACAAGGGTGAGGTCCTGGCCGGCGCTACAGCCGTTCCGGCAAGGCGTCCGACGGTATCTTTGCGCCCTTCGCCTTGTCCCCCGCGGGGAGTTGGTCGGCGTAGCCGGCTTCAGTCCACACGAACTTCTTGAACTGTTCCGGGGTGAGTGCTCCCCGCCACGGGGCGCCGCCCGGGCAGAACACCGAGGCGCAGCCGGAGCAGTAGTGCGCCGGCCGCCACAGGCGCTCCGCGCGAGCAGCCCCCGCCTCGACGGCGGCCTTCTCTCGCCCGTCACTACGTACGACCACGAGGGTCCCGATGATGCAGAGGAGAGCGAGCGCGGCGCCGCCGACCGTGTACAGCGACTTTTCCTGTTGAACACCGACGCACGCGAGGGCGATGCCGATACCGGTCAGCAGCATGCCTTCCGCGAAGTGCATGCATCCGTCGCCGGTCTTGTCCGGCCCAGGCGCCAGTCGACCGTACAGGTCGTCACGCATCGCGCCCTTACCGCCGCGGGCCTGCTCGACTGTCCGGACGTCCGTACCGCCGCACCTCGGACACGTCACCACAACCGGCCCTCCGGCCGCCTCGGACTCCATGCTGATCAGCCTATCGCTGGCCTGAACTCAGAGGTCCAGCCGACCGCTCACTCGCGTCACTCGCGCCATGGGACTGACTGCCTGATGCCTCAGCCTACTCCGGAGCTCTGACACTCCAGCGGTAGATCGTGATCGCGATCGTGGCGCCTGCGGGTCGCCCACGGCGGGCTACGGGCGATGCTGTCCGGATCGGAGCGCCGGGCGGGAGGGCTGCGGGGAGCGGCTGAGGCCGGCTGCCCGGCGCGGGGCGCAGTTCTGTTCGCCGGCGTGCCGGTCCAGGCAGCGGCGTCAGGAACGGCGGTTGCGTCAGCGCCTGGCGGCCGGTCCGGGACGGCACGGGCGCAGTGGAGTGCCCGGAGTGCGGGATCCGGTGGGTGGCCGGCGTCGACCGCCGCTCGGACACGGAGTTCTCGTGTCATGCCTGGACGGTGGGGCGAACGCTGATCTCGCCGATCTCGACGTCGGCGGGCTGCTCGACGGCGAAGGCCACCGTGCGGGCGACCGCCGACGGTGGGATGCCCACCGCGTCCATGGCCTGGCGCGTCTGCTCGCGGATGTGCGGTTCTGCCATGGAGTCGGCGAGATCGGTGCGGATGTATCCCGGCGAGATGGCTGTCGTGCGCACCACCCCGTCGGTGGACTCCGTGCGCAGCCCCTCATGCACGGTGCGCACCGCGTTCTTGGTCGCGGCGTAAACAGCCATCGTGGGGGACACGCCGTACAGGCCGGCCACGGAGACGATGCTCACCAGGTGGCCCGACCCTTGCTCGCGGAAGACGGGCAGCGCGGCGGCGACGCCGTTGAGCATGCCGCGCAGATTGACATCGATCATGGCTGACCAGCCTTCGGTGTCGAGGTCGGCCAGCGGGCTGATCGGGGCGATGCTGGCGTTGTTCACCAGTACATCGAGGCGGCCGTACTGGTCGATGGTGGTGGAGACCAGGCGCTGCAGGTCCTCGGCCTTGGTGACGTCGACGACGCACGTGGCAGCACGGCTTCCTTCCTCGCCACGGGCGCGTACCGGCGCGTACCGGTGCGACCGCCCGGGCGGCACGGACCCCGCCCAGGCGGTCGGCAGCGCGCACCAGCGCGTTGCCGACCGCCGTCCGCGCCGTTGCCGCACGGGTCAGTAACTAACGATGAAGCGCCGGTTGAGGTGCCGATGGGTTTCGATCTCGTCGGGGAGGGCGACGGCGTAGTCCTCGTAGGAGATGCGGGCCTGCCCGACGGCGCCTGCGACCGGGTGGTCGAGGCCGGTGCGGTAGCTGCCGGTGCGCTCGCCGGGGGCGAAGTGCACCGGGGACGGGGAGAGATACGTCCAGGTGACGTCATCGCCGAGCGCCTGGTAGTCGTCGAGGGCCTAAATCTGGCCGATGGCGTACGGCTTGAATTCCTCCGGGAAGTGGGGCGAGTCGAAATGGCGCACCTCGTCCTCGTTCAGCAGGCTGGCCCCGCCGCCCGTGTGCACGATGCGCGGTCCCTTGGGGCCGAGGGCACGGACGGCCGCGGCGACGGTGGCCACTGCCTCGGTGTACAGCGGCGCGTCGGGGCCGCCGACGGTCCGCACCAGCGCGTCGGCCTCTCGGACCAGGGAGGGGCGACCGACTCGCTGTCGGTAACGTCACCCGCTACCGGCCGCACCCCGTCGGGGAGTTCAACGAGTCGCGCGATGTCGCGACGACGGCGGGGACCTCGTGACCGCGCGCGGCGGTCTCGGCGACGACGCGGGAGCCGAGCCGGCCTTCCCCAGCGGCTCCGAAGACGACGATCCTGCTCATGTCTCGACCGACAGGCGGGGGCCGCGACCCTCAGCCACGGCCCGGCGCTCGGGCAAATGGGCCGAGTCGATGAGCCGGGCGGCCCGCCATCCGTTCCATCGTGCCGGTACCGCAGACGGGACGGATCCCGCGCTCCTCGAAGACCCCGCGCAGAACACCGACGGCATTGAGCGCACGGGGGAATCCCGTGTACGGGACGGCCTGGATGACCGTCTCGATCACCTGCCGCGGTGAGAGTCCCACCCTGAGCGCGGCGTTGAAGTGCACCCTCTGCTGGGGCGCCGTGTCACCGAATGCGATCAGTCCGCCCAGGGTGACAAGCTGCCGTTGCCGCAGGTCGAGCCCCGGTCGCGAGTAGACGTCTCCGAAGGCGAACTCGACGATGTACCGGCCGAGATCCGGCGCCACGTCGTTCAGGGACTCGATCACCTCGAGGCCGTGCTCGCCGTCGACCTCCCGCAGTTTGTCCTCGCCCCGTGCATAACGGTCCCCGCCCGGCTCCACCTCGATCGGCTCGATGCGTACGCCCCGCTCCTCGAACACGGTGCGTGCGGCGGCCAGCGCGTTGAGCGTCCGCGGGAACCCCGCGAAGGGAACCAGGTGGATCAGCGCCTCCACCACCTGCGCCGCATCCAGTCCGACATGCAGCGCCGCGCCGATGTGGAACCGCAACTGCGGGGCGGTGTCCCCGGCGGCGGTCAGTGCGCCGATGCTCACCAACTGCCGCTGCCTCACGTCGAGTCCGGGCCGTGCGTGCACATCCCCGTACCCGAACTCCACCACGAAGCGCCCCAGATCCGGGGCGATGTCCTCCAGCGCCTCCACCGTGGCGAGGGCATCCTCCCCGGCGATCTCCCTCATACGGGCAGCGCCCCGCGCGTACCGCTTGGACGGCCCACGATCCGCACTGTCGGCCACCGCCACGCCAGGCCTCGTCAGGGGCGCCATCGCACCGACCCCTCCAACAGCTCCGTACCGCAGGAGGGCCCGCCTGCCCCTGCCCGCCTCGTCCCCCCGCCGTGCGTCACGCCTCTCGTCCGCTGTCCCCATCCCGTTCCTCCACCAGTCGCTCGTAGTGCCCGATCTTCTTGTCGATGGCGTCGAGGCTGCGCATGACGGCCTCATACCTCCTCCTGACCTGTGCCTGGTGCCTCCGCAACAGCTCCAGCCGCTCCCGCACGGTGGCGTCTCCGCCCCGGCGCAGCTCCGCGAACGCCAACATCCCCTGGATGGGCATCCCGGTCGTCCGCAGCCGCAGCAGAAACGCCATCCAGGCCAGATCCGCTGCCTGATAACGGCGCCGCCCGTCCGGCCCGCGCTGCACGCCGTCGATCAGCCCGATGCGTTCGTAGTACCGGAGAGTGGAGGGGCTGAGCCCGGTCAGCTCGGACGTCTCGGCAATGGTCAGAGTCGCGTCGATCCGTTCGGTCGCCACACGACGACCGTACGAGTTGAAGCGCGCTTCAACGCAAGGGAACTGTCGCAGCCAAGGTCGCGACGATCTCCGGACACCGCCCCCCGCTCAAGGGGAGGACCGCGGTGAGGGCTACGACGTCCTAGTGAACCCTCGGCTTCTTCACCCCGTAGGGCGGGAAAACCGGCACCCGGACAGCAGCGACCGACCGTCCTCTGCACCCACCGATTCGAGCACCGAACCCGAGCGGCGCGACGTGATGACCTGGGCGAGCCGCCAGGGAAGGTCGGCTACGGCTAGCCGACAACTGTTACGAGACGCTGTGACGCCTACTGCGCCACCGGCTCCCTGTGCCGGGCCGCCGATCTCCTTCACCTGCGCCTCGCAGCGCTGCCCGCCGACTTGAACAGATGTTGCGCGCTCGCGGAATGACCGGCCCCGCCAGGTGGATCAGCGGGCGATGAACGGCTCGGTCAGGTGCGGGGTCGCGAGGTAGAGGGTACTGGCGGCCCCGCTGTGGAGCACCTGTTCCCTTGAGGCCCTTGCCTGCTCAGAGTCCATCTCGTGGGCGTAGGCGAGTTCGGGGTGGAGCAGCTGGATCGCGTGCACGAGCAGGTCACCGGTGACGGCGACCAGTTCGCGCCCGGACGCGACGAGCACGCTCTGGTGCCCGGGCGTGTGACCGGGCGTGGCGAACACGCGCGCGCCGCTGCGCAGCGGGGTGTCGCCGTGGAGCAGCCGTAGCTGATCGGTCTTCCGCAGCGGGTCGATCACAGCGGACCGCAGCTGGGGGTTGACCTCCTCGATCGCGTCGAGTTCGGCCTGCTGCAACAGATATTCGGCGTTCGGGAAGAACGGCCGCGTCTGCTCGCCGCCGACGACGGCCCAGCCCACGTGGTCGGTGTGGAGGTGCGTGAGCACCACGGTGTCCACTTCGGATGGTTCGATACCCGCGGCGGCCAGCGAAGCCGGGAGCACCCCCGGCACGGGCGCCCACGAGGCCGCCGGGCTGTCGGCCGGGCCGATCCCCGCGTCGACCAGCGTCACGCCCTGGTCGCTGCGGATCGCGAACGCGCGGAACTGGAGCCGCCAGCGCCCGTCGGCGTCGAGCGCGCCGGGATCGAGCTCGTCGGCCGCCGCCCACTGCTCGGTGGTGGCGCCGGGGAACGCCTCTGATCTGGGGGAGAAGAAGGGGCCCGCGCCGTCAGCGAGCGCGATGACGGTGTAGGGGCCGACCTGAATGGAAGGGGGCATCCCACGGATAGTGCCACCGGTGGACGGCCCATGACCAGGCCGGTTGCCCCGGAATTCACTCCAGGGTCGTGGGCGCCTCGCAGAATTCGCAGACCTCGAGTGTGGGGGCCGAGTTCGTGTGAGCCCGGCACGGTCGAGGTGACGGCGCGAGGCCGGGCGTCCGTGGCGACATGCCCCGACCGCGGCCACGTATCAGGCCCGGTGCGCGACTCCTACCAGCGCAGGCTGAAAGATCTTCCGCTTGGCGGGCAGACAGCGCCATGACCCGGCTGAGGTCCGGCGCTTCATCTGCGATGCGGGCGACTGCTCGCGTCGTACCTTCGCCGAGCCGTTCGCCCAACTGACCCGCTCGTACGCGCGCTTCACCACGCCCCTCAATCACCTCTTGGAACGGGTCGGGCTCGCGCTCGCCGGGCGGGCCGACGCCCGCTAGGTGAGTCAACTCGGCATTAGCGCGGGGCGGATGACCTTGTTCCGCAGGGTCGTGGCGCTGCCGCCCCCGTTGTTCAGCACGCAGATCTACTCCACCGCCCGCGGCCTGGCTCACCTTCCTCCACTCCGGCGTGGAGATCATCTGCCGGGCTTGGACCGGCGCTACGCCGAAGGGGCCCGGCTCGGCGCCCCCGCCGCTCTCCAGGTCGCCGACCGGTTCCACCTGTGGCAGGGCCTGGGCCGGGCTGTGGAGACCTGCGTCGCCGCCCACCGCGAGTGCCTGCGCATCCCGAGGTCGGCCCGAGTCGCCTTCCAGCATCCGCATCCGGCCCCGCCGGCAGGCCTCCCGCCCGGATCGGTCGGCCAAAGGGCCCAGCGCAAGAAGGCTGCGCCCGCCGTGGTCCACGAACTCCTCGCCCAAGGCCCGCTCCCGCCGGGCGATCGCCCGTCACCTGGGTTGAGGCCTCAGCACCGTGCTGCGCTACGCCAGCGCCATGCGCCGGCAGGACACCCTCCACGACAACCAGCCCCGCCCCAATCGCCTTGACCGCCATAAGTCCCACCTGGACCGCCGGTTCACCGAGGGCTGCACGAGCGTCACACAGCTCCACCCTGAGCTGGTCGCCCAAGTCGCCCCGCTCGCCTACGGCATGGTCCGCGCCTCCATCGCCACCCTGCGCGCTGTTCCACCGGACGGGCCGCCCCCGCCCTCAGCTAGGAGGACCGAGCGGGCTTGAAAGACGTCCTGGCCCGCTGCCCCGAACTGGACACCTCCGCCCGGCGTATCCGCGACTTCGACGCCGTGCCGGCCGGATTCACCCTGGACCGTTGAGCGGACACGACGAATAGAGCAGGGTTGTCATCGCCTCCAACGAAAGGCTTTGCGCGTGCCGTAGTCCGGGCGATGAGGTGGCACGGTGACCAACCACGATGATGCGGCGGCTGTCCGACCGTTGACACTGGCTTGGGTGAACCGGCACTTGGAGGTCGGTGAACGGGTCGTCAAAACCGAGGTCTTGCATGGCGGCATCACCGCCGAAATGCGGCGGCTGACGATCGGCAGGCGGGACGGAGGGACTCGCGACCTGGTGCTGCGGACCTTCGTCGACGTCGAGCACGCCGAGGACTGGCTGAACAGGGAGGCCGGCGCCCTGTCCCTGCTCACGGGGACCGCCGTGCCGGCCCCTGGACTGGTCGCGGTTGATCCGACCGCCGCGCATTGCGAGTATCCATCGCTCCTGATGACACATCTGGCAGGCCGGACGGTTCTCGACGATGAGGGATTGGAGACGCGCGTTCCTCTGCTGGCCCGTCAACTCGTGGCGATCCACGCGTTGCGACCCGCCGAGCGGCCCCGGAAGTACGTGGCGTTGACGACCGCCGACACCGTCGTGACTCCGAGGGGCGCCGACGCGGCGGCATGGGCCGCGACGATCGACGTGATCCGCAGGACCGCGCCGCCCTATGAAGGGCGATTCCTGCACCGGGACTTCCAACCCGGCAACGTGCTGTTCGACGTGCCGCCCGCAAGGCCGGCAAGTGCCCGGATCACCGGCGTCGTCGACTGGGCAGCGACCTCCTGGGGCCCGGCCGATCTCGATGTGGCGCACTGCTCCACCAATCTCGCGCTGCTGCACGGCCCGGCGTGGGGTCTGCGGTTCGCTGAGGCGTATGAAGAGGCCGGCGGGGTGCTGGCCGCGGACGCGAGCGAGCGGCTGTACTGGCAGGTGCGTGACGGGCTGGCGTGCTCGGAAGAAGTGCAGTTGGTGTCGCAGCCATGGCGGGAGGCAGGGAGGACAGAGCTGACGACGCGGGCCGTGGAGGAGCGGCTGGATGCCTACGTCACCCTCCTGATGGACGCGCTGGGCTGAGCCAAATGAAGGCTGTCAGAAGGTGGCGAGGAATTGTTCGGCCGGAGGCCGGTCCGGGTCGCGATGTGTCCTGCCTAAAAGGACCTGGCCCTGGTCCAGAGCTGTGGCCTGGGCCGACGAGATCAGCCGAGACCTGAGACCTGAGGCCGAGGATTGCGGTTGATGTGGTCCTGGGTGACTGGATGCTGGCTGCTGTCTCACCTGATCTGGTCCGGTTTGGCGCTCCGAACTGATCCACGCCTGGGCAGTCGGCCACGGCTGGTGGTTTCTGGCCATTCCGGCAGGTCCGGTCGGGCTGCTGTCGTGTGTCGGACTCACGGTGCCCAAGCCGAGGACGAAGGCGGTGGTCGTGGTGAAGGATTCTCCGTGGTGAAGGAATCATCGAGGCCATGCCGGGTGGGACCGGCCTGTGCCTGGTCGCCGTGCGCCTGGACTGCGCCCCACCGCGTCGGCCGTGCTCTGATCGGCCGGGTCCTGCACCTGACGAAGGACTGGGCCGCCGAGTGGTGAACGAGAGGAATCGTTGACTCGCCCCAGTTCACGACTTCCTGGCCGGCCCTTCATACAGGGAGCGCAGCTTCGCAGCAACGGCGTCGTCGTTCACCGCCTGGGCGATCTGTGTGTTGCCGCTGTCCATTGCTGAGCTGGGACATGATTCCTCAGCCCCAGCGGTGCCCTGCATCCTGAAGTCGGCAACTTCGCGGCCGGTGCGCGCCTCCCTGACCACGAATGTGTGATCCGCCTGGACGACATCCATGCTCCCGGACATTCCCGGATAATCGAACTCGCAGGTGCCTATGACGCCTCCGGTGGCGACGGCGTCGTCGCAGACCACCAGCTGGACCTTGTTGTGATCCTCTTCCTCGTCCGACCAGTCGAAGTCGACCTCCGGGTCCCAACCGTCGGGCAGGGTGACGTACTGCAGCTCGAGCGTGGCGGGGCCGGAGTCATAGTGAATGATCGTCATCGGATGCGGACCCTTGCCTGCGTACGGTGCGCTGTCGGGGTTGTAGGGCCGTTCACCTAGACACACGGCGGTGGAGACCGGACCAGGAGTTTCCTCGTCCGACGGAGAAACCGAAGGTTTCTCTGGTGCCATCGTGATGGTCCGCGTCGGAGGTGCCTCTGCTTCCGGCTGATCCTGGGACGAGTTGCCAGTGCATGCGGGTACCGCGATGAGCGTGAAGCAGCTACACAACGTGAGAAAGAGCCGCCTGCTGCAGGTAGTCGCTGCGAATACCACTGCATTCCCCCTTCACTGAGCCGCCGCCTTGTCATTCTGATCGACGGGGCGGTTCGTCAGCCATGGCAGATGTGCAGAGTGCCTCGCTCTGTCCGGGACCCCTCCCGAGAGGTTGGCGCTGCAGGCGGGCCATCACGGACACGCTGGCGCGGAGGCGGCGGCTGTGTCTGCTGTCCGGTGCCACTGAACTATGGCCGGTGGCTGCCGGTCGCCGGACACTGGCGGGTGGTGCCGCGGCGAACGCCGCCGCCCGTTCTGGTCGTTGGCCTTCCCTGCGGTGCCACGGGCATCGAGCTGACTGACGATGAGCACCTGGGGGCACCGGTCGCGCTGCAGGCCGATGTCGGAAACGACGACGATGTCCTGGCGGTCCTGGCGGTCCTGGCGGTCCTGGCGGGCGGGTGCTGGCGAGCGCCCGCTGCTGATGCTGCTGGCCGCCTACGGGCAGCACACACTCCTCGCTGGGCGCGGAGATCGACAGTGATCCGATGGCCCGCATGGTCTTTGTCCTGACCGACGCCCTGCACGATCAGGCCGCTCTCGCAGGCGACGACCCGCCACCGCGAAGCTCGTCGCCCCATCCTGATGGCGGTCCATGCGTTAGATCACCGCCGCCGAGAACCAGGACGCCCTGCTCCTGCTGCGCGCACTGTGCAACGAGGTCCTGCGGGCCGGCTGAACGACACCAGTCATCAGCACTCCGCATCCCGGCTTCCCCCCTTAACGTTGCCCAGCCGAGCCCGAAGGGGGCCAGCTCGTCGAACGCCCGGGGGCGGTTGCAGCGCAGCACTCTGGCGGCCCGGGGCGTCAGCACCAGCAGACTGGACCTGCTACCGGGTACCGTCCAGGCCACGGTCGGCCTCTCACGGACCCAGCGCATCTGCGGCCCGTGACCCCGGTCTTCGTGACCGTCGGCACGTAGCCGGACCTGAGGCAGGGGCTACCGGCCCCGGGGTTCACTGAGCCCGGCGGCGGGGCATCCGGCCTCGGCCGCCGACGTTGGGGCCTTCGACAGGGGCTCCACCCGAGGCGGCTACAGCCGGCGCCGTCGCCGGTGACGTGGTCGAGGTGATGCGTTCTCTCGGCCATGTCCGGTTCGCGCTCGTCGGACACGGCCGCGGAGGCCATGTCGCGCTCAGGCACTGGATTCGCCAACAGTGTCTTCCAACTGCCGGGGACGAGGCGCTTCGCAGTTCACGGGTTGGCGATCAGTTTCTTCACCTCGGTCGGCAGTTCGTTTCCGGAGTAGGCGGCGACGAACGTGACGTCGCCGGGTGTGTCCCCGACAGCGATGGCCACCTTCGGGGAGATGCCGTCCACGGCGTAGGCGGTCTCTGTCGTGGTGGCCGGCTCCTCGCCCTCTCCCTGGCCGCCGGTGTCGTCACAGGGCGGTTTGGTCGCTGCGCCGAGCTTGTCTGCGACTGTGAACTCAACGTTCGCAACGTCCCGGTAGGTCCGACCCTCGTAGGTCACCTGGTAGACGCACGACGCCGAGTCCTCTGCGCTGTTGTGGTCCGATGTGCAGGCGGCACCCGACGTCACTGCGACTGCCGTCAGCAGTGCGCTCATGGATCGCTTGGCCCAGCTCATGAACGGCCTCCTCAGTAGGTGTTGCGAACAGCGAGGACGTCGCCCTTGCCGAGCGTCCTGGCGTCCGTGGTACAGGTGAACGAGTTGGTGTACATGGTGAGGTTTTCGTGTCCGGAGCCAGGTCCAGGAGCAGGTCACGGCGACGTGGTTGCTCTTGAGGCCCCCGCGTCCCAGGTGCTGAGTTCGTCCCGGTCGGTGCACTTAAAGCTGCTGTTGATATCGGCCTCGCAGTTGGTCTGGGACAGGAAGTTCGTCTTCGCTCCGACCGAGTCGCCGTATCCGCAGTTGTTGTAACTGTCGGTGAGGTTGTTGATGGCATCGTAGAAGGCCCACTTGGCGTCCGTGCGGGACAGCCCGCCGGGCATACCGCCGTCGCCGATGTACCAGTTGTACGTGCCGTACTCCTTGCGGTCTGCCGTTGAGTAGGCACCGTCGCTGCGGGCGCCCGGGGCGGCGAGGGCGTCCGCGTCTGCCACCTCGGCTCCCCCGAGGCGTCGGCCGCGTCAGCGTCCGCACTGTCCGGCTCCTGCGTCAGGTCCTGCGGCGTTGTGGCAGGGTTGGACAGCCGAAGCTGTCCGGCCCGGGCAAGGACGCCGACCCGCTGCTGGTGCTCACCGAGGCCGCGCTGAAGCACTACGGCCTCCCCGTCGCCCTCCCGGACGAGGAGCGGCTCGCCGGGCGGATCCCGGAGGGCCACAAGGTCATCAAGCAGCTGCCCCGTGCCGACTGGAAGCTGACGAAGCGGGGGTTCGGGCCGTGGGCGCGGATCTACCGCCCGGCCAAGGGCTCCGAGCGCAACTGCGTGCAGCTGCACATCCCGTCCTGGCACGCGCTCGACTCCCGCCACTGGGGCCTGGCCGGGCAGCTTCCGCCGGCGGAACTCGCCCGCGTGCTGGGCGTGCACGCGTCCCGGGTGATGACACCGCGCGGATCGACCGCGTCACGGGCCTAGAGCTGATGACCTCGCTGCACCCGCCGACCCGCGCGTCCAAGCCCGACGCGACGGGTAGGCGGCACTCCGAGCACAACCCCGGCTCGCTGGGCAAGAACCCGGTGGACTGCGCCCCGTGCGAAGCCCCCCCCACGGGCACCCGCTCCTGGCGGACCTGCCACGCTTCCACGTCCGCGGCCCCGGCGAGAAGCTGTTCGAGCAGGCGTACGACCGGGCGCGGCCGATGCCGGACGCCGAATGCACCATGCGGCACCTGATCGGCATCGACGTCAACATGGCCTTCGCCGCCGGAGCGAACGGCCTGGTCGTCGGCCTCGGCGCACCGACGCACCGACGCACCGACGCACCGACGCACGCCAGGAACCCGGTGTTCGACCCGATCGCGCCTGTCGCGATGAACCTTCACGGGGTTCCGCCAGGCAGGTGAGAAGGGCGGGAGCGGCGCAGGGCGGGGGCGGCCGCGAGGGCGGCCGGTAGCGGGAGGGCCGCCACCAGCAGGGCGAAGGAGATGGAGAGGTGTTCCGTCAAGAGGCCGGCGGTCAGGGTGCCGGCCGCCGTGCCCACGGCGTTGGTGGACATGAACAGGGCAAAGGCCTCACTGTGCCGGTCGGGGGCGACTCGTCGCGGGACGAGGGCGAAGGTGAAGCTGACCGCGGGGCCGAGGAAGCAGCCGGCGGCCATGACGACCACCAGTACACCGGCGTACGGCGGGAGCGTGACCAGGGCCAGGAACGCCAGCCCGTAACAGGCGTGGCAGAGCACCGACCTGCGGGCCTCCGCGCCCCGGGCGAGGTAGCGCTCCGCAGCTGGCACGGTCAGCAGCAGGACGGTGGCCGCGCTGGTCAGGGACAGCGCCGCGATGAGCAGACCGCTGCCGGCGGGTGCCTCACCGCGGTCGTGCAGCAGAGCGGGCAGGGCGACGTCCAGGGTCCCCAGGTTGACCCCGACGCTGAGGTTCAGCACCAGCAGGGGCAGCACGGCCCGCACCAGCCCCACGGTGTTCTGGCGTGCCGCCGGGGACATCGGGGGTGTGCGGCGGCCGGGGATGCGCCGCACCAGCAGGCAGGCCGTCGCCCAGAAGAGGGCCGCGCAGGCGATCGGAGCGGTGGTGCCGAGGCCGGTGGCCAGGACGGCGGTAAGGGCGGGGCCGGCCACCCAGGTGATCTCGGTGATGGCGGAGTCCCCGGCGAAGGCGCGGGTCGAGGTCCGCTCGCCCCACAGCACCGGCAGCAGGCTCCGCATTCCTCCCGGTGCTCCGGCCGTGGCTACCGCGGCGGCGGCCGCTGCCGCGGCCAGGACTGCCACGGGTGCACGGACGGCCAGTGCAGCGACGACGGCGGCCAGCATCAGGGCCCCGCCGATCAGCGGAAGGGTGAGTCCGTCCGGCAGGGTTGTGCGGTCGAGTCGCCGACCGCGCCAGGGCGCGGTCAGGGCGGCGGCGCCTGCGTAGGCGCCGGCCAGCACACTGCCTGCGGTGAAGGAGCCGGTGGCGGACTGCCCCGCCAACACCAGGCCCAGCGGCAGCATGGTGGCGGGCAGGCGTGCTGAGGCCGCGGCGGCGGTGTACAGCAGCCAGCGCCGGTCGGTCCACAGGCGTTCCGCTTCCTCTGACCGGTCGACGGTGGGTGGTCCGGTCGGCCTGGCGGGCATCGTACGGTCCCTTTCGACGGTCGTCGGTTCCTCTCCTGCTCGCTCCGCAGTGCTGTCAGCGGCCTTTTCCGGCCGATTCCGTGCGTCCCTGTGCGACGAGGTCGGCGAGGTGGGCGACCGCGGGCTCGGCGAGGAAGTCCCGTAGGTGACGTCGGTATGCAGTTCCCTGCGGATCAGGGAGATCAAGCCCTGCGTCGCTGAGCTTGACCGTGGGCACCGGCCCGGCGGCCGTGTCGTTGACGATCTGGAGGCTGCCCGGATCGAAGGGCCGATCCAGCACGCGACCGCGAGCAAGCCGGTAGATCGCTTCTCGCGGTGACAGCGCCGACTCGAAGGTTGCCAGGTCGGCGGTGACACGATCGGGGAACCCGTCACACTCGCCCCCCACCGCCTCGAGGTCCGCAGGCGTGGCCAGGAGGTCGATGGGCTCGTCCCGACGAGACCCCACGGTGCCGACCAGATCTAGGGCTGGGCTACCGCTCACCACCGTGAAAATGCGTCACCATCTTGAACGGCGACGATGCCGACAGCAACATCGTCGCCTGCTGAACCGGTGACACCAGGGCGAACAGGAGAATGCATGGCCGAGATCCGCGACATCGAGGTCGTCGTCTTCGACGTCCTCGGAACACTGGTTGACGAACCCAGCGGGCTTCGAGCGGAAATCCGCGCCGCGGTGCCCGCGTCCGACGATGCGCCCGTCGACGAACTGCTCACCGTGTGGCAGCAGCATGTCGAGTTCGAGCAGCAACGCATCGCGCAAGGACACCGCGCGTACGTCAACACCGAGATCATCGACGGAGAGGCTGCTCAACGGGTGGCCGACCATGCCGGACTCGCCGATCCGGCAATCATCGGCCGACTGGCCACAGCAGGTCAGCGCCTTCCCCCCTGGAGCGACTCTGTCGCCGCTCTCGAGCGGCTCGCGCAGTACTTCCCCGTGCTTGGACTCTCCAACGCCAGCCGCACCGCTCTGCTGCGACTCAACGCACATGCCGGGCTGCGCTGGCACCAGGCCTTGTCCAGCGAAGCCGTCCTGGCCTACAAGCCGACGCCGGAGGTCTACCAGTTCGCCATCGACACCGCCGGGTGTCCACCAGAACGCGTGCTCATGGTGGCCGCCCACGCCTGGGACCTCCGCGGAGCTCAGGCGAAGGGCATGCGGACCGCCTACGTCCAGCGACCGGTCGGGGATCCCCCGACGAGCTCCGATGCGTTCGACTGGCGGTTCAACGGGTTGGACGAACTGGTAACCGCGCTGATGGCGAAGCCCTGGGACGATCCGCACTCCGCCGCGCCGGTATGACGAGTCCCGGATCGAGCACGCCTCAGGACCCAGCGACACGACCATCCACAGGTCTCGACTATTGCTCTGCGCCGGGTAACCGAGGCGGCTATGCACGTGACTGCGGGAGTCGTATCGACGTGACCGTGGGAGTCGCCATCTGACCGCGTTCGCCATGTCAGCGTCCAAGGAGTCGTTATCAGTTCACGCCGCTTGGCCGTCTCTGCGTTCGCCGCCTTCGGGGCCTTCGGCTCGTTCTGGGGGGTGTGGGGAGCCTCCGTACCCCGAGTGCAGGACCAAGCCCAGGTCAGCGACGGGCAGCTCGGTTTCGCCCTGCTCTTCGTGGGCGCCGGTGCTCTGCCCGCCATGCTGCTGGCGGGCAGAGCACTCGATCGCTGGGGGCTGAGGATCGCCGCAGGGGCGATTGGGCTGCTGGGCATCATCGGAGTCGCCCTGGCGCTGACGGCCGTGAGCCTTCCAAGCCTGTGCGTCGGGCTCACCATCGCCGGTGCCTCCAGCGGCGCGGCCGACGTGACCATGAACGCGGTGGCGGGACGAGCCGAGAAGGACACGGGACGCCCGGTCATCGTCCGTGCCCACGGCACGTTCTCCACGCTCGTGGTCCTCACCAGCCTCGGCACCGGCGCCGCGGCAGCCGCCGCCTGGCCGCTCACCGTGCCCTTCCTCGGCGTCGCCGCTCTCTGCCTGACCGCTGGCGCCGTCACACTCACGACGCCGCCTGCCCACCGCCTCGCGAGCAGCGACGACACCGCGCTGACAGCGCCCCCGGCAGGCCGCTTCGGCATCTTCCCGCTCCTGCCCGTCGGGGGCCTTAGGGGCGCTGGCCTTCGCCAGCGAGAACGCCCACCAGAGCTGGAGCGCCGTCTTCGCCCAGGACGAGCTGCACGCCGGATCCGGGCTCTCCTCAGTGGCACCCGCCGTCTTCGCGGGAACGGTCGCCATCACACGGTTCGCGGCCGGAGCACTGAAGGCCACCCACGCCCAGTCCGTGATCGTGGTGGGCTCGCTCGCCGCGGCCTGCGGGACACTCACCATCGCCGCCGCCCCCACGCTGTCTGTCGTCATCCTGGGACTGGTGACCGCCGGCGCCGGAACCGCCGTGCTCTTCCCCGCTCTCCTGGGCATCATGTCGCGCAACGTCAAAGAGTCCCACCGAGGCCGCGCGACGTCCGTCATCACCACCATTTCCTACCTGGGCTTCCTCCTCGGCCCCGTCTACGTCGGTCTCTGGGCCGAAGCCACAGGGCTACGGGGAGCCATGACTGCCGTCGCGGCGCTCGCAGCCGCCCTGTGCCTACTGGCTGCCCCGCTACTGCGCCTGAGCGGATTCACCGGGCACAGGTCCTGCCGCCGGCACGCGAACGGCATCGAACGTCACTGACATTGATCATGATGAGCGCCGCGCAACGACTCCCAACGTCACCTCCAAACGACTCCGCTGGGACTGACACAGCCACCGAGGCGAAGCAGTGCACCGCTGCCCAGCTGGCTGTCGCCTGGGTGGCCGCACAGGACGAGGACTTCGTGCGCTGGTCGGCGCTCGCACCCGCGAGCGGCTGGGCGCGGTCATCAACACCAAGAAGCAGACCAGTGATGTGCGGCGACGCGACCGTCGTTTCGGAGGCCGGTGTCAAGGTTGCCGTGGGTGACGTGGGCGTCGAGCGTATCGACGGATTCTGAATCGCTCAGGGATCGGTGGAGGCTCTATGCGTTGACTCCAGCCGCCGGTTGGGGCTGCTGTTGAGCGTAGTAGCTGGTCTCGTGCTCGTGGGGTGGGATGTCTCCGATCGAGGCATCGATGCCGGCCTCGAGGAGATGGGCAGTGAACGCGAAAGACGTGTATTGACTGCCCGCGTCCGAATGGTGAACCAGCCCCGGTCCAGCGGGAGTTCCGGCGCGGTCGCGGCGCCACAAGGCCATGTCGAGGGCGTCGAGGACGAGCTTGGCCCGCTTGCTGGTTGCAGCGGACCAGCCCACGATCGCCCGGGAGAACACGTCCACGACGAACGCGACGTAGACGATCCCGGACCAGGTGGCGACATAGGTGAAATCAGCCACCCACCGCTCGTTCGGACGGGACGCGGTGAAGTCGCGCCTGAGCAGGTCACCAGCCCTCTCCCGGCCGTCGTCCCGGATCGTGGTGCGGATCTTCTTCCCACGTCGGGCGCCCTGGAGGCCGAGGTCGCGCATCAGCCTGGCGACGGTGCAGCGGGCCACTGGTATGCCTTCGCGGTGCAGCTGCCGCCAGACCTTCCGCACCCCGTAGACGCCGAAGTTGTCCGAGTGGACGCGGCTGATCTGCTTCTTCAGCTCCGCGTCACGGAGCGACCGGACGCTGGGGGTGCGCTTCTTGGCGGCGTAGTAGGTGCTCGTTGCGATCTTCAGTCCGTGGCCGGTCAGGACTCGGCAGATCGGCTCGACTCCGAACACCTGGCGGTGTGCGTCGATGAACGCTACGAGCGCTTCGACGGCCGGTCGAGCTCGGCCGCGAAGAAAGCCGACGCCGCCTTCAAGATCTCGTTGGCCCGCCGCAGCTCGGCGTTCTCGGCCCGCAGCCGCTTGATTTCCGCAGCCTCGTCGGAGGTGACGCCGGGCCGCTGACCGGCGTCGACCTGGGATTTGCGGACCCAGGTCCGCACCGTCTCCGCCGCACCGATCCCCAGCTTTGCGGCGACCGCCTTCATCGCCGCCCACTCGGTTGGGTAGTTGGGACGGATCTCCGCGACCATGCGCACCGCACGCTCACGAAGCTCAGCAGGATAGGGGGACGGACGTGCCATGACTCGATCCTCTCAGGGAATCGAGCCTCCATCAGACCCGGAGCGGTTCACCCTCGACGAGCTTGCCCGGCGCACCGGCTTCTCCAAGACCCGCATCTCCGCTCTCCTGCGCGGCATCGAGTACTACCCGAGCTGGGAGATCACCTACAGCGTGGTCCACGCCCTGGGACTGCCGCCCTGGCCCCTGTGCCGCCTGTGGACCGCAGGGGCGTACGAGGCCGTCAAGTCCACCACGTGGATCACGCAACGCATCGCGGCCGTCCGGCCGCTGGGGCCCGAGGAGCGGCCCGTGGAACACCGCGGCTTCATCGAGAAGATGGGGCACTACTACGTCTCCTACGCCCGGGCGCTGCTGCACATCGAGCGGCCGGAGCGGATCGTCGACGAGGCATTCGACATCCTGTGGGCCGGCTGGGACGAAGCAGAAGCGGCCGCCGGCCCGAACCTTCCCCGCTACGCGTGGCGGCTGCTGCGCTCGCGGGTGCTGCTGGGGGTCAGACGACACCCGGACGGCCGCCCCGATCTGCGCCCTGCCGCGTTCATGACCGTCGCCCAGAGCCGCATCGAAGACCCGGTGGCCAGATTCGTCGAGATCAGTGAAGTCGCCGAGTTCTTCGACGCGATCAGCCGCCTGCCGCCAGACCAGTTCGACGTCGTCGTCCTGCGCTACCTATGCGAGTTCACCCCCGACGAGGTCCAGGAGGCCACCGGCCTGTCCCCGGCCCACGTCCACACCCTCGACCACCACGCACGAGGAGCCCTCGAACTGCTCCACCACCGTCCCACAGCCCGGGAGTGATCACCCCGACATGAGCGCCATCGACGACCTCCTCGCCCGCGCAGCCCTGCTGAAGAACCCCCGCATCCCCGCGGACACGGTCCCCTTCCTCGACACCCACCCGGACCCCACCTCCCCGCCCGACGAATCCAGCATCCTCATCGAGGAGACCTTCGCCGACGACACGGCCGCCGAGCACCTGCGCTCCCTGTGCGAAGTCGCAGTGACCCACGCCAGCGCACCCCAGATCACCGACTTCATCACCGAACAGCTCCCCGGCCCCGCAGGCGCCTGGATCCTGGGCTGCCTGCTGCACCTGGCCGGCGCCCAGGACGGAGCACGCTACTGGTGGCAGTACGCCGCCGGAGCCGGCGACCGCGGCGCCGGCTACTGCCTGTCCCTCCACCACCGGGCACGAGGCGACGACCAGACGGCCGACTTCTGGCTCGACCAGACCCGCGACGACACCGACACCGACGATGGATGCGCGGCCAGCACCGCCACCGTCCTGCGCATGGTCGCGTAGATGACCGCCGACAGCGACCGCACCTACAGCGACACCACCCTCGCCGTCATGTCCTACACCACCGCAGCCGTCACCGACGGATACCGCCGCCACCCCGACATCGAAATCCCCGCCCCCGGCCCCTACTTCGCCGAAATACTGCAGATCATCCTCGCGGCCCTCACCGACCCGCGCGACGACTGCACCGACTCCACCGCAGGCCCTCTGCCCGCCCGACCGATCGAAGACGACGACATGGCCACCCGCCGCACACCAGCACCGGAGCCGGACCACGTCCTGGTCCAGTCCGCGGCCCCCGACGCAGAGTCCGCCTCCGCCTTCCACGAGGCAGCCCTCGCCCACGCCTGGACGCACATCCCCCCGGAACAGCCCCAGAAGCCGGGTCAGAGGGAAGTCCTCATGCGCTTTCTCCTCGACCGCCGCCGCATGTGCGCGCCTGGCCTCGGTCGTGCACGTGACGCTACGGGAAAGAGCCTTCTACCTTTTGCGCCATGACGACAGTGATCTTGATGTACGGCCCGGCACGGGCAGGTCCTCACCACCGAAGTGACAGAGGGAGAGGTACTGAGAGAGGGCGGGTGGAGCTATCAGCTGACCGATGACGTGGACGAGCGCGAGACCGGCGCATCACGCGTGCGTACATGGACTGATCCTCGGCACCGCCCGAGACGTCGGCGCCGCGCGGCGCCGGGCCGGCTCGATCTGGACATGACCGGCTGAGCCAGCGCTACGAGTCGGGCTCCTCACCTGGCGGCTGACACGAGGATGACTCGTTGTCGGTCCTCAAGCAGGCCGCCGGCATGCCTGGCCAGGTGGTCCCTCCTCGCGATTGAGGAAGGACCGACCGTTCCGCCACGCTGCTGTGCCATCCGCGTGGGCAGGGCGATGATCTGCCCCAGGCTCACACGTCGGGGGCGGCTTGGCGTAGCGACCATGTCGGCGAGCTCCTCCGGGGGCGGCCTGGTCGGCGGGCTGGTCCAGCTGCTGCTGGCGGCGCCGCTGCTCGTTGCGGTGCTCCTCGACGCGCTGGGTGAACAGCTTCAGCGCCTGCTGCTCCTGGTCCTCGCCGAAATCACTGTAAGGGCCGACGCCAAGTGTGAAGGCGTTGGCCTCTTCCTCGATGGCGTCGGCGGTCTGGAGTAGGGAGTAGCTACGCTCGCGGTATTTGTAGTAGCCGGTGAAGGCGGCTGCCACCGTGCCGGTGAAGCCGATGGACACGATGGTGATGTTCTGCCACGTGTACTGGTTGGGGGTGTCCAGAGCCGCGACGACCGTTGTGGACGCGGAACCGATCAAAATGAGGTTCTGCAGCGTGTTGTGGACGCGCCGGTACTTGCGGCTATCGATCCGGTGCTGCTCGATGACTCCGGCGGGCGCTGTCACGTTGGCTGAGTGGGTGGGATGATCTTCGTGTTGATCACGGTGAAGGGGGATCATCCGTGGGGAGCGCGTCGCCGTCGTACAGGGGGCACCGGTACCCGGTCGAGGTGATCTCCCACTGCGTGTGGCTGTACTTCCGGTTCCCGCTCAGCTTCCGTGAGGTCGAGGAGTTGATGCTTGAGCGCGGCGTGATCGTCTTCTACGAGACCATCCGCCGCTGGTGCATGAAGTTCGGGCAGACCTACGCCAATTCGCTGCGCCGCCGCCAGCCCCGGCCTGGTGACAAGTGGCACCTGGACGAGATCTTCATCAAGATCAACGGCGAGCAGAAGACCTCTGGCGGGCTGTCGACCAGGACGGCATGGTGCTGGACATCCTGGTGCAGAACCGGCGGGACAAGACCGCGGCGAAGCGATTCTTCCGCAGACTCCTCAAGACGGCAGGCGCGGTGCCGCGGGTGATCGTCACGGACAAGCTGCGCTCATACGGCGCCGCTCACCGCGAGGTCATGCCCTCCGTCGAGCACCGCTCCCAGGGCAAGGGCCTGAACAATCGGGCGGAGAACAGCCACCAGCCCACCAGGCAGTGCGAACGGGCGATGAAGGGCTTCCGCAGCACCGGCGCAGCCCAGCGGTTCCTGTCCGCGTTCAGCGGCATCTCACCCCACTTCCGGCCCCGCCGCCATCTGATGACCGCACACGACT
>NZ_BMWC01000008.1 GCF_014651035.1 Streptomyces lomondensis | reverse complement strand
GCCCAGCGGGCATCCCGGGCGTCAGGCCGGTGGGCGCCCCGGGCGTCAGCCCAGCGGGCGTCCCGGATCAGCCCAGCGGGCGTCCCGTCAGTCCCGGTCGAAGTGTCTGCGGTGGGCGATCACTTCGCGTGCCACGTCGAGGGCCGTGCGCCCGCGGGCGAAGGCGTCGCCCCGCAGCCGCGCGAGGGCGTCGTCCGCGCCGACGCCGAGCTGGGCCATGATCATGCCGACGGCCTGGTAGACCTCGTCGTGCTCCGCGGCCAGCCCGCTCAGCCAGGGCTGCCCGTCCTGCGCCCCGGGTTCGTCCTCGCGGGGCAGCGCCATCAGGGCCACCGTCATGACACCGGCCACGAGCCGGGCCACGTGCAGCTGGCGGTCGGTGAGCCCGCCCGGGCGGTCGCGGTAGAGGTCGAGCGTCCCCACGTACACCGCGTCGCTGCCGAGCGGCACGGCGTACACCGCCCGTACCCCGGCCGCCGTCGCCTGCTGGGCGAAGACCGGCCAGCGCCCGGCGTCCCGGCCCGTGGTCAGGTCGCGGGCGAGCACGGGCGCCCCCTCCTCCAGCGCGCTCTGGCAGGGGCCGTCGCCCAGCGTGGCCTGGATCTCCGACAGGTGGGCGGCGTGCGGGCTGCTCGCGCTCAGCTGTACGGGCATGCCCTGGCTGCGCAGCGACACGCTCGCGCCGATCACCGGCAGCAGTTCGACCGCCACCTCGCACAGCCGGCCCGGCACCTCTCCGGGCTCGGCGCCGTGCACGCCCCTGGCGATCACGTCGGCGGCCCGGACCCCGTCCAGGTCCAGGTCACCGCCCCCGGTGCGGCGGGGACCGGGGTCGCCGCCGGGGGCGCCTCCTGGGTCGTCCCTGGGCCGCACGACAACCGCCTCCTCTGATCACCGCGGCCTTCACGTCTGACGGTCTTCCGGGGCGGCCCCACTGGATGGGTGCGGTGACGGGCCCACACGCACGACCACCCACCGGCCGGCCGACACCACGCACACGCACACGCACCGACCAGCCGCCACTCGCCCGACCGCCGTGCTCCGAGCCCTCCCGGAATCGTGCCCCGACTACCCGAGGCCGGTGGGGCGAAACCACTCCGTGCGGCCGTCGCCGCGGGGCTCGGGCTCAGCGCTTCTCGTACGGGTTGTCCGGCTGCGCCACGCGCCGTACGGACGTCACGTCGACGACCGGCGGCCAGGCGGCGGAAGAGCCCAGCGCGCCCCTGGGACGCCAGGTGCCGGTGACCGTCACCCACGTGTCGACGGGCGGGGCGTCGGCGCCACGCACCTCGGCCTTGGCGGTCGTCGCGTCGGCGGCGCAGCAGGAGACCAGCAGGCGGGTGACGTACCAGGTGCCGCCGTCGCCGCGGGTGACGAAGCCGGTGAGGCGGATCGTGCGTCCCTTCAGGGAGCGGGCGCTGTCGTAGACCGCCCGGGAGCCGAACTCGCCGAGGGTGAGGTCGACCGGGTCCCCGGACGGCAGGGCCGGGAAGCTGCCGACGCCCTGGGCCGCCCGCTGGGCCGCCTCCCGCTCCGCGCTGTAGGAGCCGAGGGCGGGCGGCGGGAAGAGGAGCAGGGCCAGGGCGGGAAGGGTGAGCAGCCAGGCGACACGGGGGCCGGCGGGGCCGTGGGCGTGGCCGTGCTCAGGGTCCTCCCCGTCCGTCCGGACCAGTACCGCCACCACCACCCCCAGCAGCACCAGCACCACGCCGGACACCACCAGGTAGGGCCGCAGCCCCTCCTGGACGTACCGCAGGTACAGCTCGCTGAAGAGGGACACCCGCAGGATCGCCGCGCCGACGAGGGCGAGCAGCACGGCCGGTCCGTAGCGCCTCACAGCAGCCACCACCCCACCAGGACGCTGCTCGCCACGGCCACCACCCACGTCGCGGCGGAGAACCGCACCGCGAAGGCCCTGCCGAACGTGCCCGTCTGGAGCGCGATCAGCTTGAGGTCCACCATCGGCCCGACCACCATGAACGCCAGCCGCGCGGTCGGCGAGAAGCCGCTCAGCGACGCCGCCACGAACGCGTCGGCCTCACTGCACACGCACAGCACGACCGCCAGCAGGGCGAGCAGCAGCACCGACAGCCAGGGCGACCCGGTGAACACCTCCAGCAGCGACCGCGGCACGACGATGGCGAAGGTCGCCGCGGCCGCCGCGCCGACCACCAGGAAGCCGCCCGCGTGCAGGAAGTCGTGCTGAAGGCCGGAGACGAAGGCGCGCGGACCGCCGCCCGGCTCATGACCGCCGCTGCGCTTCGGCGGCCGCAGCCACTCCTCCCGCCCGAACCGCGCCCACAGCCAGCCCATCACCACGGCCGTGGCGAGCGAGGCGGCCAGCCGGCCGAGGACCATCTCCGGCTGCCCCGGGAAGGCGACCGAGGTCGCCACCAGGACGACGGGGTTGATCGCGGGCGCCGACAGCAGGAAGGCGAGCGCGGCGGCGGGGGCGACACCCCTTCGCATCAGGCTGCCCGCCACCGGCACGGACGCGCACTCGCAGCCGGGCAGCACGACCCCCGCCGCCCCCGCGACCGGCACGGCGAGCACCTCGCGCCGGGGCAGCAGCCGGGTGAAGACCCGCTCGGGCACGAACGCCCCGATCGCCGCCGACACGACCGTGCCCAGCAGCAGGAAGGGCACGCCCTGCACGGTGATCGCGGTGAACACGGTCCACCAGGCCGCGACCGGCGGGGTGGAGAGATCGAGCGCCAGCAGGGGCCCGAGCACGGACCCCACCGTCACGACGACGATCAGCGCGGCGCCCCCGAGGACGGCGTACACCACGGCCCGCAGGCCCAGCCGTATGCCGTCGGCCACCGTCCGTCGGTTCTCCACGTTCCCCGCCCTGGTCGTTCACATCCCCGCAGGAGGCTAACCCGCCCCCCTGTGCGAGGACCGTGGTTCCTCACAGAGGAGGCTGTGCGGGCGCGGGCCCGAGGGTGGTGGTGCCGGGGGCCGTACGGTGTCCGAGCCCCGTCCGGTAGGCGTCCAGGGCCGCCTCCACCCGCCCGGTGCGCCGCAGCAGGTCGCCCAGCAGCCGGCACAGGTCGGCCAGGTCCCCGGCCGCGCCCGCCCGCTCCAGCAGGCTCAGGGCGCGGACGTAGTGCTCCTCGGCGTCCTCGGTGCGGCGGGCGTCCTCGGCGATGATGCCGAGCAGCCGGTGCGCGGCGGCGGAGTGGACGGCGCCGCGCTCGGAGGACAGGTGCCCGAGGACGTCGTGCAGCAGGGCCGCCGCCTCGTCGGACCTGCCGCGCCGGTGGAGCACGTCGGCCAGCTCCACGGCGACCTGGCTGCTGTAGAGGGCGGCGCGCCGGGCGGACAGCATGCCGAGGGCCTCCCGCAACTCCGCCTCCGCACGCTCCAGTTGGCCGTCCTGGGCGTAGACGTAGCCGCGCATCCAGTGGCAGTTGGCGAGTTCGGTGCGGATCTGGAGGCCGCGGTACAGCTCGGCCGCCTTGGCCAGCGAGGCGTCGGCCTCGGCGAGGCGACCCTCCGCGACCAGGGTGCGGGCGACCGACCGGTGCATACGGGCGACCAGGGCCGGGTCGCCGGACCGCGGGGCGAGCGCCAGGGCGAACTCGGCGGCCTGGGCGGCGCGGGCGTGCGCGCCCATGTCCATGTACGGCCCGATGGCGCTGGCGTAGAGCAGCAGGAGGGCGTCGGGGTCGTGCAGGCCGCCGCGGTTCAGTTCGTCGAGGGTGGATTCCAGCAGGTAGACGGCGTACCGCAGCTCACCGGCGAGGTAGTGCGCGACGGCCCGCCCGCGCAGGGCCGGGACCCGGGCGGGCAGGGGCGCGTCGGCGAGACGGTCCTCGGCCCGCTCGAAGTATTGCCGGCCCGCCACCAGCTCGCCCGTCTCCAGCGCGCACTCGCCGAGCCCGAGCAGGGCCGCGGACTGCTCGGCGGCCAGGCCGTGCGTCTCGGCCTCGCCGAGCAGCTCGGCGTACTGCTCCGCCGCGGCCTCGGCCTCACCGACGGCGAGGGAGCGCTGCGCCTCGGTCAGCCGCAGCCGCAGCTCGGTCACCAGCCGCGCCGAATGCCCGGTCGCCAGCTCGTCGAAGGCGACGCCGAGCCGCTCGGCGAGATGCCGCAGCGCGTCGTCGGAGGGCCGTACCCGGCCCGACTCCAGGGTGGAGATGTAGGCGGGGGTGTACGTGGGTTCCGCCAACTGCCGCTGTGTCAGCCCGCGTTCGGCACGCAGTCGCTGCACCCGGCGGCCGATGGTCCCCGGGTCGTCACGTTCCCCCACGCCAACTCCCCCTGCGCCTCTTGCCGTTCGGCCTGGACAGCCTCTAGGTTAAACGCAGTGTTAAGCAGGAGTGTGGGACACGCTTAATACGCTGCCGCCCGTAGTCACCGCCCCTGTTGCGAGGTCGCCGTGCTCGAACGCACACGCTCCGCCGAGCGGTACGCCAGAGGCTTCGCCGCCGCCGTCGTCGCCGTCGCGACACTGCTGCTGGCGGCGAACGCGGGACCGGCGAGAGCGTCGGAGCCACCGCCCGCACACGAGGCGGCCGACTCGGTGCACCACCGGCACGGCTGAGCACTCGTCCGCCCGCCTCCGCCTGGTGGGGTGTCTACACGGGAACATCACCGGGAGGAGATTCAACCGGGCAGAATTTTCCTCAATGCCTCGTCAAGGCTTTTCGCGATCTCCGCGTCGTCCGGCCGGCCCTCACTCGGGCTCGGGCCGTACAGGGCGTCCAGTTCGGTGATGACGGTGTGCGTCACGGCGCCGTACAGCGGAGTGCGCGGGCGGTCCACGCCCTCACGGAGGGCCGGGAGCAGGATGTCGCGGCCGAAGCCGACCCCGTCGGCGATCCGGTCGGGGGGCAGGCGGACGGTGCCCTCGCCGGTGGGCGACGCCGCGGGGGTCTCGGCGTACGCCCGGGCGTGCCGGCACCGGGGAGCGGCGCCGGCTTCCCGGTAGGCCGAGTCGCGGGTCGCGGCGAACCCGGCACGCAGCAGGCAGCGTTCGCTGTCCGGGTCGGTGAGGAACGCGATCAGTTCCGCCGCCTTCGCGGCTCGCTGCTCGGACGTGGCGGAGGTGACGGCCAGGTTCTGCCCGCCGAGGACCGCCTTGCCGGGCAGCCGGGTCACGCCCAGGTTCTCCCCGAAGGTTTCGTGCAGGGTGGGGTAGACGTACGGCCAGTGCCGCAGGAAGGTGGTGCGGCCCTCCGCGAAGGCGCTGAGCGACTCGGCCTCGCGGGACTCGGCGGCCTCGTCGAGGGTGTACGCCGGGGTCGTGCGCGCACGCAGTTCGGCCACGCCCGCCGTGAGCTGTTCCACGGTCGCCGCGTACTCGCCGTCGCCGTCGGTCAGCCGGAGTCCGGGCACGGCCGAGGTGAACGCCTCGATCGCGTTGACGGTACGGCCCTCGTACGGCGCGAGCTGGGTGGTCCAGCCCTCGTGGTCCTGGGAGCCGAGGCGGTCTTTGACGACATCGATCTGTTCCCGCAGCTCGTCCCAGGTGACCCCGTCGCTGAGGTCTGTCCGGGAGACTCCGGCCTTCCGGAGGTGGTCCTTGCGGTAATACAGCAGGCCGGCGTCGCTGTTGAACGGGACCGCGTACCGCTTGTCGTTCCAGTGCGCCGTCCTGTCCACCGACGGGATGATGTCGCCGGGGGACCTGACCGCCGCGTCGGTCAGCGGGCGGATCAGGCCCGCGGCGGCGAACTCCGGGACCCAGGTGACGTCCAGGTTCACCACGTCGTAGTCGGCGCTGCCCGACTGGAGGGCGCCGAGCAGCTGGCTGCGCTGCTGGTCGGCGGAGCCGGGCAGTTCCACCAGGCGGGCTTCGTAGCCCTGCGAGGCCTCCTCGGCGTTCCAGGCGTCGATGAGCTGCTGTCGTATGCCGTTCTTGCCGGTGACGTCCTGGCCGCTGGCCACCACGATCCGGCGGCGGTCGTCGGCCGCCGCCGTCGGCTCGTCCCGCACGTCACCGCCGGTGCAGGCGGCCAGTGCCAGCAGGGACAGCAGCGCCAGTACGGCGGCCGGCAGGCGTCGGGCCATCATTCCTCCCCCGTTCCGGTGCGGGCGACCTCGTCGCGCAGCGCGGGCACGAGGTCGTCCCCGGCGTCCAGGCAACGGCCCTGGGCGGCCTCCGCGACGCGCGTGCCGGGGCGGTCCCGGTCGCAGCCCCCGCTGTTCAGCGTCACCATGACCACGGGCACACCCGAGGCGCGTGCCCGCTCCTCCACCTCGCGCAGGCGGCCGCCGGCCAGGCGCTCGTCGTCCTCGCCGTCGGTGAGGTACACGATCAGCTGCGGCCGCTCGTCGGAGGCACCGCGCTCCCGCATGAACGCCAGCGCGTCCAGCAGGGCGGCGCCCGGATCGGCTTCCGCGTCCCGCACCTCGGCACCTCCCCTGCCGGTCTTGAGGGCCTTCTCCGCCCGCGCGCGGGGATGCGTGCCGAAGTCCAGCAGTTCGGTATGCGTGCGGCCCTCGATGCCGTGCACCGCCCACACCCCGTACTCGTCCCCCCGGCCGAGCCCCGTCAGCGTCTGCTTGAGGATGCCGGGGCCGCCGCTGGGGCCGTCCCACAGGCCGGCCATCGAACCGGAGCTGTCGAGGAGGTACAGCACCCGGCCGGGTCCGTGCGCGTTGGCGTACCACTCCAGTGTCCTGTCCAGCTGTGTCGCGTCCGCGGAGTCCGCCGGCGGAACGGAAGCGGTCAGCCCGTGGCCGGCCGCCTCCCCGCCGAGCAGGCCGCGTTCGCCCGTCGCGGACCTGAACCCGTGCTCGCCGAGCACCTTCCGGCCGCCCTCGCCCGTCAGCCAGTCGCGGAACCGGTCCACCTCGTCGTCCCGCGCCTGCGCGTCCTGGTCACCGCCCTCCCAGCGCACCCGCACGAACGTCGGCTCGAGACCGGGTACGTCGTCGGGGTAGACGGCGGTGCGCTCGGCGCGCCTGACCGAGTGGCAGCCGACACCGCTCCTGAGCAGGAACTCCGGGACCAGGACCGCGCTGCGGCCGTCCGCGGCGTCGTCCTCGGGCAGCGTGCACAGCAGCCTGACGGCCGAGGGCTCGGGCCGCCCGGCCCGGGCGATGTACTGCTCGGCGCCGCGCACATCGGCCCCGTCGCCGTACAGCCCCACCGTCGCCAGCAGCGCCGAGTCGCTGAACTCGGGGTCGGGCCTGCGCACTTCGGCCTTGGGGTCGGCCTGCTTGAGCGCGCTGACCAGCTCCGTCAGCGACTGCCGGGTGGGCGGCAGGTCGGCACCGAGGCCCTCCGGGACGGCCAGCACGACCGGCGAGTACGCGAACGGCTCGGCGTCCGGCTCCAGCCGGGCGAAGACGCGTTCCACCTGTGCTTCGGTGGCCCGGCCGACGTCCGCGCGGGTCGCGGGGATCCACACGTCCGGCTGCGGTCCGATGTCCCGCTGCGGGTTGACGTCCTCACGCGGCTGCTGCCACGGGTCGGACCGCTCGCCCAGGGCGGTCACCACGTGGGCGGCACCCGCGCTGTAGACGGTGATGCCGCTGCGCCGGCAGCCCTCGTCGGTGGTGTTGGCCGCCGAGGCGAGGTAGGCGTCCGCCCCCGCCCGCATCGCCGGCTCCAGGTCGGGATCGGTGAGGACCCGCAGCTCCAGGGGCGGTTCGCAAGGGCCGGAGTCGCCGGTCAGGGCCAGGACGACGTAGCCGCCGGCGCCGGTGACGAGCAGCGCCAGGAGAACCGACAGGGCGGTACGGCCGAGCCGGTCGACGGCCTTCCGGGCGCGGACGAGCAGACGCCGGAGCCAGGCGAACCGGCCGGGGGGATCGACCGGCGGAGTCCAGGGCCGTGGGCCCGCCGCCAGCAGAACGTCGTCCTTGTTCCAGGGAGGGGCCAGCGCCTGCGGCCGCTGCGGGTCGTTGGCCTCCGCCTTGTACTTCGCCTCGGCCATCCGCTGCTTCACCGCGTCGTACAGCTTGGAGAGCCACACCTCCCCGCCGCCGCCGAGGACGTGCACCAGCTCGCGGGTGAACGGCGTCGCGATGTCGGCGTCCCCGCCCAGGATGCAGCGGTTGGGCTGCACGCTCATCAGCAGCAGGATCTTGTGTTTCTTCCGCTTCGGGTCGTCGAAGCGGTGCCAGATGCCCGCGGCGTTACCCGCGTAGCAGCAGTCGAGGATGACCACCACCTGCTCGGCCTTGCTCTCGGCGAGCTCGCCCAGCACCTGGCTGAAGGTGACCGAGCCGGGCAGGCCCTCGCCCGTGAGCACCCGCGCGGTGCGCATCTGCAGGTGCAGCTCGTTGCCGGAGGTGGAGGTGACGGCGTGCCCGGCGAAGTAGAGCAGCAGCAGCCCTCTGGCCTCCTCGCAGGCCTGGTGCAGCGCCCCCGTGAAGTCGTCCGGGGTCGGCGAGGCCAGGGCCCGCACCTCACCCGCGCCGAACACGTTGCCCCGGTTCAGGGCGTCCTGGAGGGTCGTCCGGTTGCGCCGCACGGCGGGGAGCTGGCCGTTGACGCCCTGGGGATCCGGCACCGTGTGGTCGTACTCGGACACACAGACCAGCAGCGCCCGGTTGGCTCTGCCGCGCGGGTCGAAGCGGCTCACCGGCCTACTCCCCGTCGGGGTCCAGCGGGCGGATCTGTGGATCGGGATCGCCGTCCTGGAGTCTGCGGCGGTTGTTCGTCCAGGTCTTGACCGCGCGTGCGGTGTACTCGGTCAGGGCCACGAGCGTGACGACGTCACCGAGCACTCTCAGCACGAGCTCGATGTCGGGCCCGAGCCGCCCGTCGGCCGCGTCCGTGCCGGCCTGCTCCTCGATACTCAGTTTCCCCCTGGAGACCAGTCCCTCCAGCGACTCTTCCCGCTCCAGCCACGTCTTCAGGGCTCTGACATCGTCCACGGTCGCGCCGGCGCCCAGCCGCACGCGTACGCCTAAGACAGCCACTCGGTCCCCCTCTGTCATGCCCGACATCATGACACCGGGTCAGGCCTTGGCGGCAGACCTGTGACGCGACCCGTGCAAGCGATTGCACGCCCCCTTCACGCCAGGCGCACACGGCGCACGCATGTTCAGGGCTGGGTCTGCAACTGCCTCAACTGCCGCTGCACATGATCGAGCGCCCCCTCGCGCCGCCCGGGGACCCGCCCCCGCAACTCGGCCAGGGCCGCGCCCAGTTCGCGGGCCCGCGTGGTGTCGCGGACCTGCCCCCACTGGTGGTGGGCACGGTCCACGGCGGCCTCGACGGCCGGAGCGTCCGGCGCCTGCCCGGCGTTCAGGCGGGCCGTGGCGATCGTCAGCCAGGTGTGGCAGCTGCGCGCCGCGTCCCCGGCGAACATCGCCAGGTCGGCCCGTACCTCGGCCCAGTGCAGGGCCTCCTCGGAGGCGGGCCCGTGCGCGGCGACGGCGGCCTGCTCGTACCGGGCGGCGAGCGCGTCGGCGTCGGAGTGGCGGCCCGCCTGGACGGCGGCGGTGATGGCGGCGTGCGGATCACCGGCCGAGGGGCCCGGCGTGCTCAGCACGAGGTCCGTGCCCGCGCTCTCGGGCGCGATCCGGCTCAGGGCCTGCTGGTGCAACTGCTCCGCCGGCGGCCGGACCCCGCTGCGCAGGATCGTCGCGACGGCCTTCATGTACGCCGGTGCCGCGACCGTGCGTCTGGACGGCGGCGGCGCGATCCGCCCGTGGACGGCGTTGCCGCGGCCCGAGTCCAGCGGTGTGCTCCGCAGCAGCTCCCAGGTCTCGGCGTCCGCGTGCAGGTCGAGCAGCAGGGTCGTGGCCCCGGCGGGCCTCAGCCGCAGCTCCTCCCGGAACCAGTGCCAGGGAAAGGCCGTGTAGCGGGCGGTGGAGGGGGTGGTGCGTGCCAGCGCGAGGTGGGGCAGGCGCTGTCGGCGGTCGAGCTGGAGCTGCCCCGTGACGTACACGGTGAGCGGCCCGGGGGCCGCGGCGGCGGCGCGCAGCCGGGTGAGGACGGCCTGCGGCTCCAGCGGGTCGGCGAGTTCGACGACGTTCGCGGTGTCCGTGCCGGCCAGCACGGCGGGCGGCACGGCGGCCAGGACGGGGAGGACGGAGGCGGCGTCCACCAGGCGCCCCTTGCCCACCGGCGAGGCCGCCAGCAGCAGCACGGTTCCGGGCATCGTCCCTCCCCCTGTGTCGATCACGTACGTCAGCACCGTAACCGCTGCGGCTGCACAGGTGGGCCCCAGGACCGCAAACGCCCGCCTTCGGGTGCTTCGCCCCCTAGGGCCCTTCTGATGGATCTCCGCCGAGTTGCCTGCGGCTCCGCGGCGGTGTGCCCTGGAGGCAGGGGCAGGGAGAGAGGAGAGCTCTCATGGCTCATGCGGCACCCGCCTCACGCGAGGTGACCGGGCGGCGGCGCAGGCCCGATGTCTTCAGCGCGCGCACCCACGCCGCCGCGAAGGTCGCGCTGCCCGTCGTCCTCGGCCTGGTCTACGGCTACTGGGCCGCGGCCAACCGGCGCGACTCCGGGCCGATCACGGGCTGGAACCTGCTGTTCGGCTTCCTCACCGCGCTCGTGTTCGCCGTGCTGTTCGCCGCCCTGTGGAAGGTGGCCCCGAGGCTGAAGCGCGAGCTGCACGCCCTGGTCTGGTTCGTGTTCACGGGCTGCGCGGTCGGCTTCCTCGTCAGCCAGTCCGACGAGTCCGTGCTCGAGTCCGCCGGGCTGGGGGTGGTGGTCGGGGCGGGCGTCCTCGTGACGCTGTTCTACCGCTACTACACGCACGAGGACGCCGCGGGCCACCGCGTCGACTGATGCCGGCTCATCCCGTACCGGTACCGGCCTCGCGCGGGCGCCCGTTCGGCTCGACCTGTGAGGCCGAATGCAGTCACACCGCTCGCGGGAGCGGCCCGTCACGCCTTGCCTGGAGGGGTGTCCGTACCCGAGAAGGCGCCCCCACGGCTGCGGAACCGCCTGTCGGCCGTTCTGCTCGCCCTCGCGTGCCTGCTCCTGCCGTTCGCGGCGCTCGCGTCCTGGGCGGCGCACGGGCTGACCGACACCGGCCGCTACGTCCGGACGATGGCACCGCTCGCCGCCGACCCGGACGTGCGGCACGCGGTGGCGGACGCCGTCGGGGACGGCTTCATGCGGGAGACCGGACACGAGTTCGACACCGGTCCGCTGCGGGGCGCGGTCGGGCCCTTCGTGCACGACGCGGCGCGCTCGTTCACCCGGACCGAGGCCTACCGCACGGCCTGGGACGCGGCGAACCGGGCGGTCCACGCCGCCGTGCTGCGCGCCCTGCGCGACGACCGCCCGCACGCGGGCCCGGTCACCGTCGACGTCGCCCCGGTCCTCACCAGCGTCAAACACCGGCTCTCCGCCGACCACGTGCCGTTCGCCCACCGCATCCCGGTCACGCACACCCGCGTCCCGGTGCTCCCGGCCGCGGACGTGGACCGACTGCGCAGGGGGTTCCACGTGCTGGACACCGCCGCCTTCTGGTTGCCGCTCGCCGCCGCCGTCCTCACCGTCGCCGGGATCGGCGTCGCCGCGTGCCGCCGCCGCGCGGTCACCGCCCTCGGCCTCGGCACGGCCCTGGGCGGCGCGCTGCTGGTCCTGGCGCTCTCGATCGGCCGCCGCCTCACCCTCGCCGACCTGCCCGACGCCCTGCACCGCCCGGCCGCCGGCGCGGTCTACGACGCCCTCACGGCCACCCTGCGCACGGTGTCCTGGCTGCTGTGCGCCCTGGGCCTCGCGCTGGCGCTCGGCGCGTGGCTCACGGGCCGCTACGGTCCCCGGCTCGCCGCGCGGCGACGTGCGCCAGGGTCCGCAGGGCCCGCCGCAGATCCGGCTCCGGAGCCGACGCGAGCCCGAGCCTGACCGCGTCGGGCGTGTGGCCGGGCGCGACGGCGAAGGCGGGGCCGGGCGTGACGGCGATGCCGTGCGCGGCGGCGGCGCCCGTGAAGGTGTCCGCGCGCCAGGGGGCGGGCAGCTCCCACCAGGCGAAGTAGGCGTGCGGGGCGGACCGTACGGCGAAGCCCGCGAGCTCCTCGGCGAGGATCCGCTGCCGCCGGGCCGCGTCGGCCCGCTTGGCCTCCACCAGCCGGGCCACCGTCCCCTCCACCACCCACCGCACGGCCGCCTCCAGCGCGAACCGCCCCGCGCTCCACCCGCCCGACCGCACGGCGTCGGCCACGGCACCGGCCCGGTGCGGCGGCACGACGAGAAAGCCGACGGTGAGCCCGGGGGCGACCCGCTTGGAGAGTCCGTCCACGACGTGGGTGAGGGCCGGGGCGTGGACGGCGAAGGGGTCGCCGGGCGTGTGGAGGAAGGACCAGATGCGGTCCTCCACGACCGGCAGGTCCAAGTCATGGACCAAGGCGGCGAGTTGGAGCAGCCGGGTGCGGCTCGTCGTCAGGGACGTCGGGTTGTGCAGGGTCGGCTGCACGTAGAGGGCGGACAGCGGCGCCGTACGGTGCGCGGCGGCGACGGCCTCCGGGAGCAGTCCGGCCGCGTCACCGGCCAGCGGCACCAGGGTGATGCCGAGCCGGACCGCGATCTCCTTGACCAGCGGATACGTCAGCTGCTCCACGCCGACCCGGCCGCCCGGCCGGACCAGGGAGGCCAGCACGGCGGCGATGGCCTGGCGGGCGTTGCCGGTGAACAGCAGCCGCTCCGGGCCGGGGCGCCAGCCCGGGGTGGCGAGGAGGCCGGCCGCGGCCTCCCGGGCGGACGCGGTGCCGGTGGCGGCCGCCGGCCGCAGGGCCTCGGCCAGTACGTCGGGCCGCAGCAGCGGCGCGAGCACGGGGGCGAGCAGCTCCGGCTGGCCGGGCGCGGACGGGTAGTTGAGCTCCAGGTTGACGGGCGCCGCGGCCGGACCGGCCTCGATGAGCGCCTGCCCCGCCGGTCCGGCGGGAGCGGCCCGTACGAAGGTGCCGCGCCCGACCTCGCCGACGACCAGCCCGCGCCGTACGAGTTCGCCGTACACCCGCCCGGCCGTCGACGACGCGATCCCCCGGCGCCGCGCGAACGCCCGCTGCGGAGGCAGCCGTTGGCCGGGCTTGAGCCGGCCGGTGGCGATGTCGTCGGCGATCCGGTCGGCGATGCGCCGGTAGTCACCCATCGGTCGGCCTCCCTCTTGCATTGCACCGAGAGCAAAGATCTTATTGCACCGAGTAGTTGGGCGCCCTAGGGTCGTCCCCATGGCACCCTTCCTCGCATACGAGGACAAAGGCCCCGTTTCTCCTCGGCAGCCCCTTGTCCCCCCGGTCCCCCTGGTTCTCGTCCACGGCCACCCCTTCGACCGCACGATGTGGGCCCCGCAGGTCGAGACGTTCTCGGCGACGCGCCGCGTCATCGTCCCCGACCTGCGCGGCTACGGCGCTTCCCCGACGGCCCCGGCCGTCACGGACTTCTCCGGATTCGCCCGGGACATCGAGGCCCTGCTGGACGATTTGAAGGTGGAGTCCTGCGTGCTGGCGGGCCTGTCGATGGGCGGCCAGATCGTCATGGACTGCTACCGCCTGTTCCCCGAGCGCGTCCGCGGCCTGGTCCTCGCCGACACCTTCCCCTCCGCCGAGACCCCGGAGGGCGTCCGCGCCCGCGACGCCATGGCGGACCGCCTCCTCGCGGAGGGCATGCGCGGCTACGCCGACGAGGTCCTGGAGCGGATGGTCGCGCCGTACGCGTCCGCCGAGGTCAAGGCGCACGTCCACCGCATGATGACGGCCACCTCCCCCGAGGGCGCCGCCGCGGCCCTGCGCGCCCGCGCCCGCCGCCCCGACTACAACGCCCTGCTGACCCGCGTCACCGTCCCGGCCCTGGTCGTGGTGGGCGCCGACGACACCTACACGCCGGTCTCCGACGCCCGGGCCATGCACGCGGCCCTCCCGGACGCGGCCCTGCACGTCATCGAGGGCACGGCACACATGCCGAACCTGGAACGCCCGGAGGAGTTCGACACGGCACTGGGGGAGTTCCTCGCCCGGGTCGACGGACGGCAACCTTCCCCCGCCGCGCCCCGTCTTTGAGGGAGGATTCGGGCATCCCACCCCGCGAACGGAAGGCCGGGCCTTGGACACCGCCGCTGCCGAGTGGACCGCCACCGACGACGAGCCGCAGCACCGTCCGCCCGGACGGCGGCTCGGCGCCTGGTGCGCGGGCCTGCTGCTGGCCGGGGTGAGCGTGGTCGTCGGCTTGCGGGCCGCCGACAGCGACGGCATCACGCCCGTCCCGCAGGTCCTCGCCTTCCTCCCCTGGCTGCTCGCGCCCACGGCCCTGGCGCTGCTGCTCACCCTGCTGTCCCGCTGGTGGCCCGGGACGCTCTGGGGAGTGGTCCTGCTCGGCCTGCTGGCCTGGTTCACCGAGCCGTACGGCAAGACCGGCGACCCCGCCGGCCGTCCGGTCGCCGACCTGCGCGTGCTGACCTCGAACGTCGAGTTCGGCCAGGGCACCGGGTCCCTGGTCGCCGCCGTCCGCCGCGAGAAACCGGACGTCGTCTTCGTACAGGAATGCGAGTACACCTGCGACGCCCGGCTGAAGCGGGACCTGGGGCGGGACTACCCGCACCGCCGCGCCGTGGAGGGCGGCGGCTCCGAGGGCTCCGTCATCCTCAGCCGCTTCCCGCTCCGCCCCGAGGACGGCATCCCCGGCACGATGGGCATGCCCGGCGCGATCGCCGACGTGGCCGGACACCCCGTACGGCTCCAGCTCGCCCACCCCATGCCCCCGCTGCCCGGCCAGGTGGACCTCTGGAACAGGGAGCTCGACGCCGTGCGCGACGCGGCCGCCGCCGACCGCGGCACCCCGCTCGTCCTGGCCGGCGACTTCAACGCCTCCCAGGACCACGCCGCCTTCCGCCGCATCCTCGACACCGGCCTGTACGACGCCGCCCGCCTGGACGGCGCCGACCGCACGGCCACCTGGCCGGCCGCGACCGCCCCGACGTTCGGCACGCAGATCGACCATGTGCTGGTGTCCAGGGACTTCGCGGCCGACCGCACCCGCTTCCTGGACCTGGCCGACACCGACCACCGGGCGGTCGTCACGGACCTCACGCTGCACGACGGCGGATAGGGACACCCGGGGACAGCAGACAGGGAGCGCCCGGCGGGCACCCCCTGTCACCTGCTGTGCGGCTGCTCGCTCAGCAGCCGATGTCGCTGCCGTCGGCACGCCACACGGCCACGACCGCCGGCCGGACGTACGTGCCGGGCCCGTCGGGCCAGGTGCTGGCGGGCTTCTCCACGGACGCGCCGTCGATCTCGCCCGGGTGCTGCACGGCGACGAGGACGCGCCGGTCCTGGATGATCGGACCGCAGGTCTCGGCGCCCTTCGGCACGGTCAGGAACTGCTTCAGCTCACCGCGCCGCTCACCCCGGGTCGCCACGCCGAACAGGCCGTCGTGCGAGCCGAGCTGGGCGCCGTCGGTGGAGATCCACAGGTTGCCGTAGGGGTCGAAGGCGACGTTGTCCGGGCAGGAGATCGGGCTGACGCCGTCCTTCGGGAAGCCGGCGAAGTAGGTCGCCGGGTCGTCCGGGTCACCGGCGACGAGGAACAGCGACCAGGCGAACTTCGTGCTCTCGGGCCGGTTCCACCGCTCGGTGAGCTCCAGCACGTGCCCGTGCTTGTTGGCGTTGCGGGGGTTGGCCTCGTCCGCCTTGGCGTTGGAGCCGACACCACGGTTGCTGTTGTTCGTCAGGGCGACGTAGACCTTGCCGGTCACCGGGTTGGGCTCGATGTCCTCGGGCCGGTCCATCTTCGTCGCGCCCACCTTGTCACCGGCGAGCCGCGTGAAGACGAACACCTCGTCGGCGCTCATGCCCTCCACGTGCGAGACGGCACCGTCGGCGGTGGCGGTGGCGGTGGCCAGCGGGATCCACTCCCCGCTCCCGTCGAACTCGCCGTCGTTCGGGAGCTTGCCCGTGCCGTCGATCTCGATGGCGGGGGAGTCACCGGTGAGCTTGGCGACGTACAGCGTGCCCTCGTCGAGCAGGGAGAGGTTGTGCTCGCGGACGGCCCGGGAGGTCCCGCGCTTCATCCGCTTGCTGCTGACGAACTTGTAGAAGTAGTCGAACCGCTCGTCGTCACCCGAGTACACGACCGGCCGCCCGTCGTGCGTCAGCCGCACGGTCGCGGCCTCGTGCTTGAACCGCCCGAGCGCGGTGTGCTTACGGGGCGTGGAGTCCGGGTCGTACGGGTCGAGCTCCACGACGTACCCGAACCGGTGCACCTCGTTCGGCTCCTGGGCGACGTCGAACCGCTTGTCGAACCGTTCCCACTTGCGCTCGCTGGCCCCGGTCCCGATGCCGTACCGCTTGTCGGTCGCCCGGCTGCTGTTGGCGAAGTACTGGTTGAAGTTCTCCTCGCCGTGCAGGGTCGTGCCCCACGGGGTGACACCGCCCGAGCAGTTGTTGAGGGTGCCGAGCACCTTGGTGCCGCTCGGGTCGGCGGAGGTCTTCACGAGGTCGGACCCGGCGACGGGCCCGGTGAGCCGGAACTCGGTGGTGGCGGTGACACGCCGGTTCAGCTGATGCCGGGAAACAGCGGTGAGCTTCCCGGTCTTCCGGTCCCCTTCCACCACCACGGCGGAAAGCCCGTGCGCGGCCCAGGCGATCTCGACCTGCTCCCGCGTCGGGTTGGCGGCGTCGTACCCCCGGAACATAAGAATCTCGTCGGTGTACTCGTGGTTGGCGACGAGGAGCTGCCGCCCCCGCTCACCCGGCAGCGGAAGCAGCGCGAGGAAGTCGCAGTTGTACCCGAACTGACCGGCCTGGGCCTTGGCGGTCTGCTTCTCCGGGTCGAAGGCGGGCGCCCCGCGCAGGATGGGCTCGCCCCACCGGATGACGACGTTCTGCCGGTACCCCTCCGGCACGGTCACGGCGTCGGCGGTGTTGGGCGCGACGGGCGAGAAGCGCAGCCCGCGGGCGCCGGACTTACGGCGGGCGGCATCGGAAGCGGCGCCGGCCGGGACGGCCGCGGCGGCAGCACCGGCCTGGGGAGCCTGCCCGACACCGACGGCACCGGCCCCGGCGGCGGCCACGGTCACCACGGCCGCGGCGCGCATCATCGACCGCCGGCTGAGGGCACCGGCGATCACGTCACCGACGTACTCGTTGGTGCTGGTGTTGGGCACCTCGTGGAAGCAGGCGTCACCACACCGGAAACGACAGGTCATCGCGGACCGGCCGCCGGGGTGCGATCCGGACGGCGTTCCGATCAACGGCAGCAGCTTTCGCACTTTGATCTCTCCTTGGATGCCCATGGTGTCAGCGTGACCGTAGGGGCACATACGTGCGGGAGCCGGGCGCCCTGGTGAACAACGAGTGAACCCACAGCAGCCGTACGGGGGTTACGGCGATTCGGCGCGGCGACACCTGTGCAGGCCGGATGTCCCTCTTGACAGGGTGGACCCCGCACACCTGACCCTGCCCAAGATCGCGCAGGAGGGCCGCTAACCTTACGTGTCCGTCCTGGCCAGGGATTGACGGGCATCAACTCACGCGAAGGGTTGCGCGCACATGGGCATTCTCACTCTCTTGCGGAACGCGTTCGGACGGTCACGCAAGTCACGGACCGCCGAGGCGGAGGGTGCGGCGCAGACGACGACCACGGGGACAGCGCCTGCGCAGGAGCCGCCGGCACCCCAGCACACGGTCCCGTCCCAGGAGACCCCGACGCCCCCCTCCCCGGACACGAAGGTCCCGTCCCCCTCCCCCGAGCCGACCCCGCACCACTCGGCCACGGTCCCCGACCCCCGCCCGACGTCCCCCGAGGCACACGACCTCGTATCAGCGGCCTTCGACCGGGTGGCGGTCCCCCGGCCGACGCGCTCGGCTGAGGGGGAGCCGGGGGAGAAGGCGGGGGGTGTCGAGAAGCCGGGGATGGCCGAGGAGCCGACGGCGGAGAAGCCGACGGTTACCGACCGCTCCGCGGAGGCGACCGTCGCGGAGCCGGAGGGCGTGGACGAGCCGGCCGTCGCGGAGAAGCCGACGGCTGCCGACCGCTCCGCGGAGCCGACCATCGCGGAGCCGGAGGGCGTGGACGAGCCGGCCGTCGCGGAAAAGCCGACGGCTGCCGACCGCTCCGCGGAGCCGACCATCGCGGAGCCGGAGGGCGTGGACGAGCCGACCGTCGCGGAAAAGCCGACGGCTGCCGAGGAGCCGGCGGGCGCTGCGGAGTCCGCCGTCGAGGAGCCGGTGGCCCAGGCGGAGCCGGAGGCGGAGGCGGCTACGGACGAGAAGCCGGCCGTCGAGGAGCCGAAGGTCGAGCAGCCGAAGGCCGACGAGCCGGAGATCGTCGAGGAGCCGGTCGCCGAGAAGCCGTCGGCCGCAGAGGAGCCGACGGAGGCTGCGGAGCCGACGGAGGCTGCGGCCGAGGCGGAGACCCCGGCCCAGGCAGAGACCCCGGCCGAGGCAGAGACCCCGGCCGAGGCGGAAGCTGCGACCACCGCCGAGCCCCAGACGACCGAGGCGCCTCAGACGACCGAGGACCCCGAGAAGTCATCGGCGTCCGAGACGTCGGCGGAGAAGTCCAAGGCCGGCCCGGAGGGCGAGGCGCAGCCCGAGCCCGCGGCCAAGCCGGAGGCGAAGACTGCGGCCGAGTCCGACGCCCCGGCGGCGACGGAAACCGCCCCGAAGGCGGAAGCCGAGCCCGAGCCCACCCCGGCCCAGCCGGCAACACCGGAACCGGCAGCCGCAGCAACCGCCTCCCCGACGACGGAGCCGACGCCCGAGCCGGAGACGGCGGCACCTGAGGCCGAGGCAAAGCCGACGGCCGACACGGAGCCCGCGGCCAAGGCGGAGCCGCCGGTCACCCCCGAACCCGCAGCCGAACCCGCAGCCGAAGCCGCAGCCGCCGACGGCGCCCAGCCCCCACAGGGGCCACCCGCACCCGACAACGAAAGCAGCACGGGTGGTGCGGGTGGGAACGACACGGCCGAAGGCGAAGCCGAGGCCAAGGCCGAGAAGCCCGCCCTCACCCTCACCCAGCTCAAGACCCGCGCCCCCAGCCTGACCACCGCCTACCGCGCCGCCGCCACCACCCTCAAGACCCACAACCTCACCGGCACCCGAGCCAAGGTCTACCTCGTCCTCGACCGCTCCGCCTCCATGCGCCCGTACTACAAGGACGGCTCCGCCCAGGCCCTCGCCGAACAGACCCTCGCCCTCGCGGCCCACCTCGACCCCGAGGCCACCGTCCCGGTCGTCTTCTTCTCCACCGAACTCGACGGCACCGGCGAGATCACCCTCACCGACCACGAGAACAAGATCGACGACCTGCACGCCAGCCTCGGCCGCATGGGCCGCACCAGCTACCACGCAGCGGTCGAAGCAGTCCTCGCCCACCACGACAAGGAAGCCCCCGGCACCCCCGCCCTCGTGGTCTTCCAGACCGACGGCGCCCCAGACGCCAAGACCCCCGCCACCCAGTCCCTCACCAACGCCGCCAAGACCCACCCCACCGTCTTCTTCTCCTTCGTCGCCTTCGGCGACCCGGAGAACAAGGCCTTCGACTACCTCCGCAAGCTCAAGACCCCCAACACGTCCCACTTCCTCGCCGGCGAAACCCCCCGAGAGCTCACGGACAAGGAGCTCTACGACGGCGTACTGGCGAACTGGCGCCCGTAGCACCCCGGGGGGTGGACAGCGCACAGCAAGCCGTCCACCCCCCGAAACGCGTGTGAGTCGATCTTCAGCGGACCAGTAGGATTTCGACCATGGCGGCCACTGGATCCGAGAAGCAGGGGGCGAAGGCGTACTACGTCTCGACCCCCATCTACTACGTCAACGACGCTCCTCACCTGGGCCACGCCTATACGACCGTCGCAGGCGACGTGCTCACCCGCTGGCACCGCCAGCGCGGCGAGAAGGTGTGGTACCTCACCGGCACGGACGAGCACGGTCAGAAGATCATGCGCACGGCCGAGGCCAACGGGCTCACCCCCCAGGCGTGGGCCGACAAACTCGTCACCGAAGCGTGGATGCCTCTCTGGGAGCACCTGGAGATCGCGAACGACGACTTCATCCGCACCACGCAGAAGCGGCACACGGACCGCGTCCAGGAGTTCGTCCAGGACCTGTACGACAAGGGCGAGATCTACAAGGGCGGCTACGAGGGCCCGTACTGCGTCGGCTGCGAGGAGTACAAACTCCCCGGCGAGCTCCTCGACGGCGAGGGCGACTTCGCAGGTCAGAAGCTCTGCCCGATCCACAAGAAGCCGGTGGAGATCCTCAGCGAGGAGAACTACTTCTTCAAGCTGAGCGAGTACGGCGAGAAGCTCCTCGCCCACTACGAGGCGAACCCCGGCTTCATCCAGCCCGAGTCCGCGCGCAACGAGGTCGTGAACTTCGTACGCCAGGGCCTCCAGGACCTCTCCATCTCCCGTTCCACGTTCGACTGGGGCATCCCGATCCCGTGGGACGACAAGCACGTGATCTACGTGTGGGTCGACGCGCTGCTGAACTACGCCACGGCCGTCGGCTACAACGAGAACCAGGCCAAGTTCGAGGAGACCTTCCCGGCCGACGTCCACCTGGTCGGCAAGGACATCCTCCGCTTCCACGCGGTGATCTGGCCCGCGATGCTGATGGCGCAGGGCCTCCCCCTCCCCGGCAAGATCGCGGCCAACGGCTGGCTGATGGTCGGCGGCGAGAAGATGTCGAAGTCGAACCTGACCGGCATCAAGCCGCAGGACCTGACCTCGCACTTCGGCGTGGACGCGTACCGCTGGTACTTCCTGCGCGCGATCGCCTTCGGCCAGGACGGCTCCTTCTCCTGGGAGGACTTCTCGGCCCGCTACACCAGCGAGCTGGCGAACGACTACGGCAACCTGGCGTCCCGCGTCGCGGCGATGGTCGGCAAGTACTTCGGCGGCGAGCTGCCGGCGTCGACGGCCGACGGCGAGGCGGAGACGGCGATCCACGAGGGCCTCAGGAAGGCCGTCACGGAGGCGGACCGCCGGATCGGCGACGACCTGGACTTCCAGGGCGGCATCCTCGCGGTCTTCGACTTCGTCAAGCAGGTCAACGGCTACATCACCGAGCAGGAGCCCTGGAAGGTCGCGAAGGACACGTCGGACGAGGGCAAGGCCCGCCTCGCGACGATCCTCTACACGGCCGCGGAGTCCCTCCGCGCGGTAGCGGTCCTCCTCAACCCGGTGATGCCGGAGACCTCCCAGAAGCTCTGGGACTCGCTCGGCGCGGAGACCTCCCTCGGCGCCCTCGCGGAGCAGAAGATCGGCGAGGCCGGTGAGTGGGGCAGGCTCCCCGCCGGCACGACGGTCACCAAGGGCGCGGTCCTCTTCCCGCGCCTGGAGGAGAAGCCGACCGCGTAACAGCGGTAACACGCTCGCTACAGCACAGGGCCCGGGAGAACGAGAACCTTCTCCCGGGCCCCGCGCTTTGCGAAGATCGCGGGAAAGCGGCTACAAAACCGCCGCCACACACCTGGGGGACCTTCCATGGCACTGTTCGGCAACGCCCACACCGTAGACCCGGCCTCCGCCCAGCAGGACTACGCCCGCCTCCTCGGCCACGGCGAACAGGTCCACGCCGCGTTCCTGCTGATCCGCGACACCATCCTCTTCACCGACCGCCGCCTGATCCTGATCGACAAACAGGGCATCACCGGCAAGAAGGTCGAGTACCACTCGGTCCCCTACCGCAGCATCACCCACTTCGCGGTGGAGACGGCCGGCACGTTCGACCTCGACGCCGAACTGAAGATCTGGATCTCCGGCACCCCGACCCCCATCGAGAAAACCTTCACCAAGGGCGTCGACATCTACGAGGTCCAGGCCATCCTGACCCAGTTCGTGGCGAGGTAGAGGCGTCAGCTTTTCACGGCGTAAGGCACGAAGTCCGCCCACGCACCGGGCGTGATCGCCAGACGGGGGCCTGAGACGTCCTTGGAGTCGCGAACATGCACGGTGCCGGGGGTGAAGGCAAGTTCAACGCAGGAGTTTCCGTCGTTGCCGCCGCTGTAGCTGCTCTTGAACCACGCCAGCTCACAGCTGTCCCCGGCAGTGGTTTTGCGGATCATGTCTCTCCCAGCAGTTGCTCGATGAAGGCCAGCGACTCCCGTGGAGAGAGCGCCTGAGCCCGGATGGTGCCATACCGCAGCTCAAGGATGCGCAGGTGTTTGGGTTCGGAGACCGGCCGACCATTGAAGGCACCATCCGAGCGCCCCACGGCCGTACCGTCCGGAAACTTCAGCAGCTCGATCCTGCCGTCCAGGCCGGAATGGGTGTCACAGTTCATCGGCATCACCTGAAGCACGACGTTGTGCAACCGCCCCACCTCCAGCAGACGTTCAAGCTGCTGACGCCACACCATTGTGCCCCCGATGGGGCGCCGCAGGACCCCCTCTTCCAGGACGAAGCTGAGCGCTGGTGCGGGCGAGCGCTCGAAAACCGACTGGCGCGCCAGACGAGCGGCCACCATGCGTTCCACATCGTCCGGCGAGTACGGCGGCTGTGCTGCCCCGATCACCGATCGTGCGTGCTCTGATGTCTGCAGCAGCCCAGCGATGATGTGGCATTCGTACAGAGCGATCTCGATCGCCTTGGCCTCCAACTTGCCCAGCTCCCGAACCTTCTTCGGATACCGGACCTTCTTCACGTCCTCCCAAGCCGCCGCGATGAGCCCACCCGCTCCCAACACCTCGTCGGCCCTGTCCAGGTACTCCTGCCGAGGGATCCGCTTCCCGCCCTCGACCTTGTAGACAAGGTCCTCCCCGTACCCGACCGCCGTCCCGAACTCGGCAGCCCGCATCCCCACCGCCTCACTCCTCGTCCTTGAGCTGTCGCGCCTCGCCGTCCACCGACATGCCGCACCCTCCTTCGTACCGCCGTGCCGCAAAGGTAAGCGCACCGCCACGCTCAGTGACGAGAACCAGGAAATGTCCACCCGTCCCCCTGCAAGACCGGAGCGCGACCGCGTGTGCTCCGGTGCCGTCGGCGGTCTTCCCCAAGGAACACGAGAGGGAAAGAAACCGCACCAAGCCCCACCCCTCCCGCCCACGGCGCACGCTCACTCCCGCGAGTGAACATCGCCAACTGAGCTGGATTCCGCACCGGTTGCCTGCCCTACGCTCAGCGCAACACCAAGCGGCACGAACAACCCCAGACATGCAACGGCCCTCGCCGGGACTGGCATCCCAATGCGAGGGCCTGACCACCAAGGAAGCAGCAACCTTCCCGATGGACACCCAAGACACTAGCGTGCGCCCGCACGCCCAGTCCCGAAACAGCGGCAAAAACCACCCGCACCGGCACACCAACGGGCACGCCCACCCGGGCGGCGGCGTCATCCACGACAACACCCGCCACACCTCCCGGTTCACGGTGATCGGCAACCACCTCACCCAGCACCCGGACCTGTCGCTCCTCGCGATCGGACTGGCCTGCCACATCCAGTCACTGCCCACCGGCGCCAGTGTCGACATCAAGTCCCTCGCCGCCCGCTTCCCCGAGGGCCCCACCCGCATCGCAGCCGCCCTGCGCGAGCTGGAGACCCACGGCTACCTGCACCGCACCCGCGAACGCACGCCGGCCGGCCGAATCGTCACCCGCACCGTCTCCTGCAACCAGCCGGGCCGCCGACGCGACCGGGCCACGTCCGACGGGGCACCGCCCAGGCCCCCGGCCCGCCGCGCCACCACCGCCGCGCACCAGGAACCCGCACGCCGCCGCGCCCTCCCCGCCGTACCGAAACCCGCGTACATCTCTCCCGCTCTCCTCCAGACAGCCACCGAAGTCCTCGCAGGCCTCCGCCGAGCGGACCCCCGCCTACTCCTCTCCGCCACCGACGCCGAACACCTCGCGCCGGGCGTCGCCGCCTGGCTCGAACGGGACCTCACCCCCACCGCCGTACGCCACGCCCTGACCAGCGACCTGCCACCAGAGCCCCTGCGCCGCCCGGCCGCCTTCCTGGCCCACCGCCTCACCGCACAGCTGCCACCCCTGCCACCCGTCCGGCCACCGGCGCCAACGGCCCCGGAGCCCAGACACCCCTTCCAGACCTGTGACGGCTGCGACCGACCCTTCCGCGCCCCGGCCCCCGGCCGCTGCCGCGACTGCCGATCCGTTCTCGCCGGAGGCCGCCTAGCATGAACGGGACGATCCTTGCCCCTGGGCACAGACGACGAGGAGCGAGCGCCATGACTATCGCCCCGGAGAACGCGCGGCAGGGCGCCTCCCAGCTGTACCGGGTCATGCGGGATTTCGTTCAGTCGGCGGACGACAACCTCCCCGGCAAGTTCGAGATCACCAAGGAAGGAATCGTCCTCGACATGATGTCGCCCATGAAGCCGCACGAACTCACCGTGCTGCGCGTCCGGAGGCGTCTGGAAAAGGTGATGCCGGCCGAGATCGTTGCCCACACGGGTGAGCCCGACGTGGAGGACGAGCCCGAGGGCATCATGCGCCGACCCGACGTGATGGTGATCGCCGAGGCGGACATGGAAGGAGAGGGCTCCTTCGACCCCCGGTCGCTCGTCGCCGCAGTGGAGATCATCTCGCGCTCCAACCCGGACAACGACTGGGTCACCAAGATGCGCGACTACCCCCTGATGGGCATCCCCGTATACGCGATCTTCGACCCGCGCACCGGCACCGGAACCGTCCTCAGCGACATCCACGCCACCCCCGACGGCCCCCGCTACGCCACCCGCAAGGACTTCGTCTACGGCGAGGACGTCACCATCGCCGACTGGACGATCTCCAGCGAGGATCTCCCACGCTACGAAGGCGGGACCAGGGAGCAGTAGTGAGCCACCCGGAACCGCATCACCTCCGGGCGAGGCACCCGCACCGAACGTCCCTGATCGAGTGATCGTCTCCCAAGCCCCGGCCCTCCTCTCTCCCTCGCCATAGCCTGTGCTGATGGACGCGGAGACAGCGGCTGAAGCGAGACGCGCGCCCGGCTCGGCAGCTGGACCGACGACCACGCGGCCGGCTGGGCCCATGGTTACGCGGAGGGCTTGGCCGTGGCCATTCTGCGGGTCTTGGAGCAGCGCGACGTATCCGTCTCCGACGAGATCGACGGCTTCCTCACCACCCGCACCGATCTCAAAGCCCTCACCGACTATCTGGACCTTGCCCTCACCGTCACGGACGCCAGGGAACTGTTCGCCGCACGGCCCGAGTCCTCGCAAGGGCTCGGGCCCTGAGGCGCCGGGCGCCGCTCAGCGCGCCTCCCCCACAACAGGCTCCCCCGTCACTGCCGCGGTCTTACCGCCAGGCCCCGCCTGCGCCCCCCGGTTCGTATGCCGTACAAACGCCACCCCCACCACCGCCAGCACAGAAGCCGCCGACAACGTGTACAGCCCCCCGTTCGTACTGCCCGTCGTGTCCTTCAGGTAGCCGAAGAGGGTCGGTGACACGAACCCGCCCAGGTTGCCGATGGAGTTGACCAGGGCCAGCCCCGGTGCCGCGATCTTCAGGTCCAGGCCCGACTGGGCCATCGGCCAGAAAAGAGTCGCCGCGCACTTGCCGCCGACCGCGGCCAACGTGAGGGCGGCGAGGCCGAACCAGGGGGATCCCAGAGTCGCCAGGAACGTGCCGGTCGCGGAGAGGACCAGGGCGATCGCCAGGTAGGGGCGGCGGTCCGGGGCCCGGTCCGTGAAGTGGCTCATCGTGTACATCGCGATCACCGCGCAGATCCACGGGATCGCCGACAGCAGCCCGATCTGGAAGGGCGACAGTCCGCCGATCTCCTCCACCAGGCTCGGCAGCCAGAACGTAATCGCGTAACCGGTGAGCGCCATCGCGAAGAAGACCGCGGTCAGCACCGCCACCTGCGGATGGAAGATCAGCTTCCATCGCGACACCGACGGCGCCCGGTCCCGCGCCTCCTGGTCCCGGGCCACCGCCTCGCTCAGCGCGTCCTTCTCCTCCTGCGTGAGCCACTTGGCGTCCTGGATCCGGGAGACGAGGAAGAACCCGGCGACGAAGCCGACCAGGATGGAGAAGGCCCCCTCCAGCGCGAACATCCACCGCCAGCCGGCGATGCCGCCCGCGCCGTGCAGCTCCAGCAGCGCGCCGGTGATCGGGCCGGTCACGATGTACGCCGTGGCCGAGCCGCCGAGGAAGATCGCACTCGCCCGGCCCCGGCTGGAGTCCGGCAGCCACTGGGTGAAGTACAGGAGCACACCGGGGAAGAAGCCCGCCTCCGCGACACCGAGCAGGAAGCGCAGGGCGTAGAACATCCACACGTTGTGGATGAAGCACATCGCCACGATCACCGCACCCCAGGTGATCATGATCCGGGTCAGCCAGATCCGGGCACCGAACCGCTCCAGCCACATGTTGCTCGGCACCTCGAACAACGCGTAGCCGATGAAGAACAGGCCCGCGCCGAGCCCGTAGGCCGTGGCGCTCACTCCGACGTCGGCCCGCAACTCGTCCTGGACGAAGCCCACGTTCGTCCGGTCCATCTGGTTGACCAGCAGCATCAGGACCAGGATCGGCAGCATGCGGCGCAGGAATTTACTGACCGCACGCTGCTCGGCCTCGGGTATGGCTGTCGCGGCTTCTGACATCGTTGTCTCCCTTGCTGTACACGTACATGAACAGAGATCACGTACGCGTTCTCGAAGGGACCTTAGGGAGGCTCCGGTTCTGGGTCAACGGGTTGAGTAGAAGTACATATATGTGAATGCGGGGCGGACGGCCTGTATGCGTCCGCCCCGCAGACCTCCGTCAGGCCGTGGACGCCGAGGCCGACGCGCCCGGCTGGACCGAGCCGTCCGTGCCGTCGTGCGTCGCCTCCGGGTCGACCCCCATGGTGAGGGTGGCGACGACGCCCCGGGCGATGGCGCCCTTCTTGTACTTCAGCGTCAGCAGACCGCCCTCGGTGCCGTTGCCCGGGTAAATGGTGTCCTCGTCCAGGGTGGTGCGGGTCGTGCTGTTGGTGGAGTACGGCTCGACCTCGGCGGAGGCCAGTACGGACTCCTCATCGAAGAAGAGCTGGCCGGTGTGGCAGGTCGTGCCGCCCTCGTAGCCCGCGTCGGTCCAGGTGCCGTTGACGTGCACCTTGGTGTGGATGTGCACGCAGCGGCCCTGGTACCAGCCGGGGAAGACCGTGCGGAACACGACCTCGCCCTTCTTGTCCGTCCGCCAGGTGCCGCGCAGATAGCGCTCGTCGTCGGTGGGCTCCTCGTGGCCGCCCCCGCCGCCTCCGGGAGGCGCACCCGTGGGCGTACCCGTGGGAGTGCCGGTCAGTGTCCCGGAGGGCGGTGTACCGCCCCCGCCGCCTCCGCCCCCGCCGCTGCCCATCGCCTCGTACCCGGAGTACACGCCCAGCGCGTTGCAGTGCCAGATGTCGACGGCGGCGTTAGCGAGGGGCCTGCACGTCTCGGAGTCGATCACCTTCAGGCGCAGGGTGAGCGGGATGCCCTCCTGGTCCTCGGTGACGTCCCGGCGGAGCTTGTCGGCGTCGATGTAGTAGGGGCCCTCCGTGGTCTCGGAGGTCAGCTTGTAGCAGACCTCGCCGGCGGTCTTCCCGTTCGTGTCCGCAGTCTTCTCCCCGGCGAACGCGCCCGCCGCGAACGTCCCTCCGACGCCCGCCGCCACCACCGCGCCGGCGCCCGCGGCGATGACCTTGCGGCGTGTCAGATCCCGCTTGTGTTTCGGCCCGTGGGCCGTTTCCTGTCCCGTCATGGGAAGGGAAGCTAGGGAGCCCGCCTGTCAGGAGCCTGGGCGAGAGCTGGGTGGGAGCCCTGGGTACGAAAGTGGCTCGGAACCGGCGCCGGTTCCGAGCCACTCCCTACAGGTCGCCTACTTCGGCTGCGGCTTGCGCACCGACAGGTGCAGCTCCTTCAGCCGCGCCTCCTCCAGCTCCGTCGGCGCGCCCATCATCAGGTCCTGGGCGTTGCCGTTGAGCGGGAAGGCGATGGTCTCGCGGATGTTGGGCTCGTCGGCGAGCAGCATCACGATGCGGTCGACGCCCGGGGCGATGCCGCCGTGCGGCGGGGCGCCGAAGCGGAAGGCGCGCAGCATGCCGGCGAACTTCTCCTCGACCGTGTCGCGGTCGTATCCGGCGATCTCGAAGGCCTTGAGCATGATCTCCGGCTCGTGGTTCCGGATCGCGCCGGAGGACAGCTCGACGCCGTTGCAGACGATGTCGTACTGCCAGCCGAGGATGTCCAGCGGGTCCTGGGTCTCCAGGGCCTCCAGGCCGCCCTGCGGCATCGAGAAGGGGTTGTGCGAGAAGTCGATCGCGCCGGTCTCCTCGTCCTTCTCGTACATCGGGAAGTCGACGATCCAGCAGAACCGGAAGACGCCCTCCTCGAAGTGCCCGGCGCGCTTGGCGGCTTCCACCCGCACCGCGCCCATGATCTTGGAGACCTCGTCGAACTCGCCCGCGCCGAAGAAGACCGCGTGGCCGGCCGCCAGCGACAGGCGCTTGGTCAGCTCGGCGACGTTCTCCTCGGTGAGGAACTTCGCGATCGGGCCGGACAGCGAGCCGTCCTCGGCGACGCGGACCCAGGCCAGGCCCTTGGCGCCCTGGGAGACGGCGTAGTCACCCAGCTGGTCGAAGAACTTGCGCGGCTGGCCCGAGACGTCCGGCACCGGCAGGGCACGGACGTGCTTGCCGGCGAACGCCTTGAACTCCGAGCCCTCGAAGATGTCGGTGATGTCGACGAGTTCGAGCTTGGCGCGCAGGTCGGGCTTGTCGGAGCCGTACTTCAGCATCGCCTCGCGGAAGGGGATCCGTGGGAACGGCGAGGTGACGTGGCGGCCGCCCCCGAACTCCTCGAACAGCTCCGTCATCAGCTTCTCGACGGGCTGGAAGACGTCCTCCTGCTCGACGAAGCTCATCTCGATGTCGAGCTGGTAGAACTCGCCCGGCGAGCGGTCGGCGCGCGCGTCCTCGTCGCGGAAGCAGGGCGCGATCTGGAAGTAGCGGTCGAAGCCGGAGATCATCAGCAGCTGCTTGAACTGCTGGGGCGCCTGGGGGAGGGCGTAGAACTTGCCCGGGTGCAGGCGGGACGGGACGACGAAGTCGCGGGCGCCCTCGGGGGAGGTCGCGGACAGGATCGGCGTCGCCATCTCGTTGAAGCCGAGGGCCGTCATCTTGTGGCGGATGGCGGAGATGACCGCCGTGCGCAGCATGATGTTGCGGTGCATGCGCTCGCGGCGCAGGTCCAGGAAGCGGTACTCCAGGCGCCGCTCCTCGTTGACCCCGTCCTCGGTGTTGATCGTGAACGGCAGCGGGGCGGCGGCGCCGAGCAGCTCGACCTCGCCGACCTCGACCTCGACCTCACCGGTCGGCAGCTCGGGGTTGATGTTCTCGGCGCCCCGGGAGACGACCTTGCCGTCGACGCGGACGGTCGACTCCTTGGAGAGCTTGTCGAGGGCCTCGTAGGCGGGGGTGCCGGGACGGGCCACGAGCTGCGTGATGCCGTAGTGGTCGCGCAGATCGATGAAGAGGATGCCGCCCAGGTCGCGCCGATTGTGCAGCCAGCCACTCAGCCGGACGTCGGTGCCGACGTCAGAGGAGCGGAGCTCGCCGCAGGTGTGGGACCTGTACCGATGCATCGTCGTTCATCCAGTCTTCGCTGATCGGGGTCTGTGTTTCACGTGAAACTGGTCCCCAGCGTACCGGGCAGGCGAAGATCGGCTCTCCCTAGTTCTCCACGGGTAACGATCGAGCACGGTTCCGCTTTCGGTGGCAGTGTTCGATCGACTCTTCTTAAAGTAGGGCAATGCGCACTGGCGAGCCCCTGCCCGCCGTGGGGGAGGCTCTCGCCGCCCTCGCGACCGGCCTGTGGCACTGGGACACCGCCACCGGGCTGGTCACGGTCGACGCCGAGGCGGCACGGTTGCTCGGGCTGCCCGCCGAGCAGGTCAGCCTCACGGAGGCCCAGGCCCGGGCCCGGCTGCACCCGGTCGACTGGAACGAGATCACCGGCGTGGTCCAGCTCGCCGTCTCCGAGGGCACCCTCGCCGAGGTGCGGATCCGGATCATGGACGAGCAGGGCCGGGTCGTCCGGGTGGTCCGCAGCCGCTCCAAGCCGTCCTTCGACCGGGCCCGCAAGGCGTACCGGCTGATCGGCACCCTCCAGGAGGTCACCGAGCCGACGCCGGGCACCCCGGCCGGGCGCAGCGCGGTCACGGGCGACTGGCGGCGCTCGCGGGAGGCGTTCCTGCTGGACGCGGGCCGGGCGCTGGCGGAGGCGCGCTCCACGCAGGAGGTCCTGCGGGTCACGGCCAACCTGTCGATGCCGGGGTTCTCGCCGGACGGTCTCGCGGTGTTCGGCGTGGAGGGCGACCGGCTGACGGTCATCGGCCACCACGGGCAGCAGCAGGGCGACGAGAACCCGTTCTCGGACATGCCGCTGGACACGGACTACCCGGCCGCCGAGGTGGCCCGGACCGGCCGGGCCGTGTATCTGTCCTCCGCCGAACAGTACAAGGCCCGCTATCCGCTGACCTGGCCGCTCGCCGAGCGGTTCGGCCGCCGGTCCTGGGCGTTCCTGCCGCTGACCGTGGCCGGCCGCACGATGGGCGCCTGGATGGCCGCCTTCGCCTACCCGGTCGCGTTCACGCCGGACGAGCGGTCCGTGCTGGCGACGGTGGCGCGGATGCTGGCCCAGGCCCTGACCCGGGCGGGCGTGGCCGAGAGCGAGCGGGCCCTGACCGACGGGCTCCAGCGCACGATGCTGCCGAGGCTCGGCCCGCAGCGCATCCCGGGCATGAGCGTCGCCGCCCGCTACGTCCCCACCGGCGGCGGGCTCCAGGTCGGCGGCGACTGGTACGACGTGATCCCGCTGCCGAGCGGACGGTTCGCGCTGGTCATCGGGGACGTCCAGGGCCATGACGTGCGGGCGGCGGGTCTGATGGGCCAGCTCCGCATCGCCCTGCGGGCCTACGCCTCGGAGGGCCACCGGCCGGACGCGGTGCTGTCCCGCGCCTCCCGCTTCCTGCACGGCATCAGCGACGAGGACCCGGCCGACCCGCGCTTCGCGACCTGCGTCTACGTCGAGGTCGACCCGGCGACGGGGGTGCTGGACATCGCCCGTGCCGGGCACCCGGACCCGGCGATCCGGATGGCCGACGGCACGGTGCTGACGCGGCCGACCTCGGGCGGTCTGCCGCTGGGCATCGACCCGGACGCCGACTACCCGACGACCCGGCTCGCCCTGGAGTCCGGCGAGACGATGCTGATCTGCACGGACGGCCTGATCGAGACCGGCGGCCACGACCTGGACACCGGCTGGCGGCGGCTGCGGGCGATCCTGGAGGAGCACAAGGGCGATCTGGAGGAGCTCGCCGACACCCTGGTGCAGGCCGTGCACGGGCCGTCCTCGCACCACACCACCGGCCCGCTGGCCGACCGCCGCGAGGACGACATCGCGATGCTGCTGCTGTGCCGGGACGGCGAGGGCTGCGGCTGCGGTGAGGCCGTGGCCGTACGGCCTCCGGTGCGGCGCTCGGTGCTGACGGTCGCGCAGGCCGAGCCCGAGCGGGTCGCGGTGGCCCGGCAGCAGCTGCGCGAGCTGCTGCACGACTGGGCCTGGCCGGACCAGGTCGACTCGGCGGTGCTGCTGCTGTCCGAGATGCTGACGAACGTCCTCGTGCACACCGACTCCGACGCGCTGCTCGTCGTCGAGGTGACCGGCGAGCCGGGCGATCGGCGGCTGCGGATCGAGGTCACCGACGCGGGTGACGACCTGCCGCACAAGCGCAGACCCGGGGAGCTGGCGTCCTCCGGCCGCGGCCTGGTGCTGATCGAACTGCTCGCGCACACCTGGGGGGTGGATCCGCGCGGCGAGGGCAAGAGCATCTGGTTCGAGCTCTACGAGTCGGTGGACGGCTCGGGCGACGGCGTCTGGTCGCCGTAGTGCCGTGAGGGGTCAGGACTTCTCGGCCGGCGCCGGCTCCTGGTCGCCGTAGCGGACGCGCAGCTCCTGGACCACGCCGAAGGCGGCCGCGGTGAGCGGCACGGCCAGCAGCATGCCGAGGACTCCGGCGACCGACGCCCCGGCCGTGATCGCCACCATCACCACCGCCGGGTGCATCTGCACGGTCCGGCTCTGGATCACCGGCTGGAGCACGTGCCCTTCCAGCACCTGCACGGCGAGCACCACCCCGAGCGCCCACAGCGCGATGACGAACCCCCGGTCGGCCAGCGCGACGAGCACGGCCACGGCTCCCGAGATGAAGGCGCCGAGGTAGGGGATGTACGCCCCGACGAAGACCAGCGCCCCCAGCCCGGCCGCCCCGGGCACGTCGAGGACGAGCAGCCCGACGGTGATGCAGAGGGCGTCGATGAGGGCGATGAAGGTGGTGCCGCGCATGAACCCCTCGACGGCGTGGAACGCCCGCCGCGCCATGGCCTCCAGGGTGTCGGCCGAGCCGCGCGGGGACAGGGCCCGCAGCGTGCCGGACGCCTTGTCGGAGTCGCGCAGGAAGAAGAAGACCAGCAGCAGCGCGAGCACGGCCATGGCGAGGGACTCGCCGACCACGCTGACCCCGCTGATCACGCCGGAGGCGGCCGTACCGCCGAACCGGCCCAGCAGCTCCCGGGCGTTGGAGGCGATGTCGTCCAGCGAGGTCCCGGCCGCCCCGAAGTGCTCGGAGACGCCGCGCGCGGCCTGTCTGAGCGAGGCGACGATCTCGTCGCCCGTGTCGATGAGCGCGGCGACCACGATGTACACGGCCCCGCCGACCACGGCGACGACGGCGACACAGGTGAGCGCGGCCGCGACCGAGCGGTGCACCCCGGCCGTCACGAGCCGCCGGTGCAGCGGCCGGAGCAGCGCCGTCCCGAGCAGCGCGAGCAGCACGGGCACGACGGCGGTCCGGAACTCGTCGCACAGCCGGATCCCGACGTAGACGACTCCGGAGACGAGCAGGAGGAGCGCACACCAGGCGGCGAGGCGCCGGAGGGGGTCCGGGAGGGGCGGCCCGGGGGCGGGAGGGGGCGGCTTGGAGACCTGCACGCCTCCACCCGAACACGCCCCGGGCGGACCGTCCCGTCAGGACGGCCCGCCCGGGTGACGGAGCGTCAGCCCCACCTGCCGCGTCAGCCCTGCGGCCCGCCCTCAGTCATCCCATGGACGGCCGGGACGGTGCCCAGCCGGCCCTTCTGGAAGTCCTCGAAGGCCTGCATGAGCTCGTCCTTGGTGTTCATCACGAACGGGCCGTAGTGGGCCATCGGCTCGCGGATCGGCTGCCCGCCGAGCAGGACGACCTCCAGGTCCGGCGTGTGGGAGTCCTGCTTCTCGTCCGCGCGGACGGTCAGCGAGGAGCCGGCGCCGAAGACGGCGGTCTGGCCCATGTGGACCGGCCGGCGCTCGGCGCCGACGCTGCCGCGCCCGGCCAGCACGTACGCCAGGCCGTTGAAGTCCTCGCGCCACGGCAGGGTCAGCTCCGCACCCGGCGCCAGCGTCGCGTGGATCATCGTGATCGGCGTGTGCGTGATGCCGGGGCCCTGGTGGCCGTCCAGCTCACCGGCGATGACGCGGAGCAGCGCGCCGCCGTCGGGGGTGGTGAGCAGCTGGACCGAGCCGCCGCGGATGTCCTGGTAGCGCGGGGCCATCATCTTGTCCCGGGCCGGGAGGTTCACCCACAGCTGGAGACCGTGGAAGAGCCCGCCGGACATGACGAGGTGCTCGGGTGGCGCCTCGATGTGCAGGAGGCCCGAGCCCGCGGTCATCCACTGGGTGTCCCCGTTGGTGATGGTTCCGCCACCGCCGTTGGAGTCCTGGTGGTCGAAGATCCCGTCGATGATGTACGTGGTTCCTCCTCGTGTACGCCCAGTTTAGTTGAGCGTTGAACTTTCTGCCACCCCCAACAGAGAAACCCGGGAGGGCATTCCCGGCGGACGGAGGATCCGGCCCCGGAACGGACGAAGGCCGGCACCCCGGGGGCACCGGCCTTCGTCCGTCCTGGTCAGGCGACCAGCTCGCGCTCCTCGCTCGCGTCCCCGGCGGGCTCCGCCGTGCGGCCCCGCATCACCAGCGTGGCGACGACGGCCGCGGCCAGGACGCCGATCGCGCTGATCGTGAAGGTCGTCGACATCGAGGCGGTGAAGGCCTCCCGGGCCGCCCGCACCAGGCCCGAGTCGCCGCCCGCCACGGCCAGGGCCCCGCCGATGGACTCCCTGGCCTGCTCGGGGGCGCCGGCCGGCATCTCGTCCGCGTAGCCGCCGGAGAGCAGGGAGCCGAGGATCGCGATGCCGAGGGCGGTGCCGGACTGCTGGATGGTGTCGTTGAGGGCCGACCCGACGCCCGCCTTCTCCTCCGGGATGGTGCCCATCAGCGCGGCCACCGCGGCCGGCATCGCCAGACCGGCACCCAGGCCCAGGATCCCCAGCGCCACGGCCGGGACGGTGAACCCGCTGTCGGCGGTGAGCGTGGTCAGCAGCCCGAAGGAGACGGCCATCAGCAGCATCCCACTGAGGATCACCAGCCGGTTGCCGGTCTTCACGGCGAGCTGCGCCCCGGCCGCGTTGCCGGCCAGCGCGGCCACGGCCAGCGGCAGGAAGGCCAGGCCCGCCTTGACCGCGGACCAGCCGAGCACGAACTGCAGGTACTGGGTCAGGACCAGCAGCAGGCCGGCGTTGCCGATCTGGACGAGGGCCAGGGAGAGCGAGCCGCCGCTGAAGTCGCGGTGCCGGAACAGCACCAGCGGGACCATCGGCGCGGAGGTGACGTTCTGCCAGATCACGAAGCCGACCAGGGCGACCACCGCGACGGCCAGGACGAGCAGGGAACGGCCCTCGAAGGCGCCGTGCTGCGGGATCTCGATGATCCACCACACCAGGGCCGTCATGCCCACCGCCGACAGCACCGCGCCCAGCGGGTCCGGCTTCTGCCACGGCGCCTTCGACTCCGGCATCAGCAGCACACCGGCCAGCAGCGCGAGACCGACGATCGGCACGTTGATCAGGAAGATCGCCTGCCAGGCGAAGTGGTCGATCAGCACACCACCCAGCACCGGGCTGCCGACCAGCCCCAGCATCGACACCGAGCCCCACGCCGCCATCGCCTTGGGCCGCTCGTCCTCGTCGAAGACGGTGATCAGGATCGACAGCGTGGACGGCATGATCAGCGCCCCGCCGACGCCCATCGCGATCCGCACCGCGATCAGCTCACCCGGACTGGAGCAGAACACCGCCCCCAGCGAAGCCGCCCCGAACAGCAGCAGGCCGATCAGCATCACCTTCCGGCGCCCGAACCGGTCCCCCAGGCTGCCGGAGGTCAGCAGCAGCCCGGCGAAGACCAGGGTGTAGGAGTCGAGGATCCACTGCATGTCCTGGGCGCTCGCCCCGAGGTCCTCGGTGAGCGCGGGCACCGCGACCGTCAGCGCCATGTTGTCGACGACCAGCACGAGCGTGCTCAGGCAGAGCACGATCAGGATCCACCAGCGGCGTGGATGACGAGCGTCCATTTTGAGATTCCCCTCCCGCGAACACCGTTCCTTCGATGCGCACACTGTACGCACAGCGGAACAGTGTGCGCAACCGCTGAGTTCTGTACGCTGATTGCGCACGCCGTTCGCACGAAGCCAGGAGGAGCGCCGATGAGCAGGAGCAAGGGCACGGAGAAGACCCGGATCCCGTCCGTATGGGCCCGCGAGCAGCGCCGTACCGACCAGCCCGCGCTCAGCCGGGACGCGATCGTCCGCGAGGCCATCGCGATGCTCGACGCCGAGGGCATCGAGGCGCTCAGCATGCGCAAGCTGGGCGCCCGCCTGAACGCCGGCGCGACCTCGCTGTACCGGCACGTCGCCACGAAGGACGAGCTGATGGAGCTCGCGGTGGACGAGGTCGCCGCCGAGATCCACGTCCCGCCGTCCGACAGCCCGGACTGGCGCGCGGCGGTGACCGAGGCGGCCGGGTCCTTCCGTACGACGGCGCTACGGCATCCGTGGCTGACGCTGGTACTGGGGCAGGCCGGGCTCGCCTACCTCGGGCCGAACTACATGAGCTTCTCGGAGCGGCTGGCGGCCCTCTTCACGGCCGCGGGATTCCCCGAGCCGAGCCGGGCGATCGACACCGTCTTCTCGTACGTCATCGGCATGTCCACCACGGAGGCCGCGTGGCTCACCACGGTCGCCCGCTCGGGCGAGACGGAGTCCGAGTTCGTCGCGCGCCTGCTGCCCACGGCCCAGCAGGTCTCGGCCGACTACGACCACCTGGCGGCCGCCGGCCCCGAGACCAGCGCACAGGCCGCCGACCCCGCGAAGCTCCGCGACGACAAGTTCACCTACGGGCTGGAGGTCGTCCTGGACGGCCTGGCGCTGCGCCTCGCGAAGTAGGGTCAGCCGCCATACATGCGGCGCATCGCGAACTCGACCATCTGCTCCACGGCCTTCGCGTCGAACACCATCCGGTGCTCGCCCTCCATGTCGAGGACGAAGCCGTAGCCGGTGGGCAGCAGGTCCAGCACCTCGGCGCCGGTGATCACGAAGTACTTGGACTCCTTGCCCGCGTACCGGCGCAGCTCCTTGAGCGTGGTGAACATCGGGATCACCGGCTGCTGGGTGTTGTGCAGGGCGAGGAAGCCGGGGTTGTCGCCGCGCGGGCAGTAGACCTTCGACGTCGCGAAGACCTGCTGGAAGTCCTCGGCGGCCATCTGCCCCGTGGTGAAGGCCCGGACCGCGTCCGCGAGCGAGGGCGGGGACGGCTCGGGGTACAGCGGCGGCTGCTGCCCGTACCCGCCGGACATCGGCTGCTGCGGAGGGGCGTACTGCTGCTGCGCGCCCGCTGTCTGGTCGTAGCCGTACATGGGCGCAAGCGTACCGAGAGCGGCCGGGCGGACGGTGCCGTACGGCGGTGACGGGGAACCGACAGTGACTCGACAGCCACTTGACAGCCGCGGCTATGGATCGGCACAGCCACGGCTCATAGCGTCGGAACATGACCGAACGCCACGACGACGGCCCGCACGAGCACGACCGAGGCCTCTCCTACGACCTTCCCGTCCTCGCCCGCCGCCGGATGATCCGGCTGATGGCCGGCGCGAGCCTGATACCGCTGGTGGGCTGCACTTCGCAGGAGCAGACCCCGTCGTCCGCGTCGGCCTCGTCCTCCTCCTCGTCGTCCGCCGCCTGCGCGGAGATCCCCGAGGAGACGGCCGGCCCCTTCCCCGGCGACGGCTCCAACGGCGTGAACGTCCTGAAGGAGAGCGGTGTCGTGCGCGGCGACATCACGAAGAGCTTCGGCGACTCCGCGGGCGGCACCGCCGAGGGCGTGCCCCTGACGATCACGTTGACGGTGGTGGACGCGGCCTCCGGCTGCGGCACCCCCAAGAAGGGGGCCGCCGTCTACCTCTGGCACTGCGACCGGGAGGGCAACTACTCCCTGTACTCCGAGGGCGTCACCGACGAGAACTACCTGCGGGGCGTCCAGGAGACGGACGACAAGGGGCAGGTCACCTTCACGAGCATCTTCCCCGGCTGCTACCAGGGACGCTGGCCGCACATCCACTTCGAGGTCTACGGCAGCCTGGCCGACGCCACGGCGGCCACGTCCATCACGAACACCTCGCAGCTCGCGTTCCCGAAGGACGTCTGCGACACGGTGTACGCCACGGACGGCTACGACGCGAGCGTGCGGAACCTGAGCAGCCTCTCCCTGGAGACGGACAATATCTTCAGCGACAGCCACGCACAGCAGATGGCGACGGTGCGGGGCAGCGTCGGGCAGGGCTACACCGCGACACTGACCGTTCCGGTGTGACCTGTCACAGATGACGAGATCGGGGTTGCTTCTTATTACCGGCGGGTAGCATCATCGGAGCTACTTGTTGGTACGTGAACTAGCGCGAGGATCCAGTGCCTCGCCGATCTCTCTACGGAGCCGGGAGCCGTCGCCATGGGGCACTACAAGTCGAATCTCCGCGACATCGAGTTCAATCTCTTCGAAGTACTCGGGCGCGACAAGGTGTACGGCACCGGCCCGTTCGAGGAGATGGACGTCGAGACCGCGAAGAGCATCCTGGAGGAGCTGACGCGCCTCTCGGAGAACGAGCTGGCGGAGTCCTTCGCCGACGCCGACCGCAACCCGCCGGTCTTCGACCCGGAGACCAACACCGCGCCGGTCCCGGCGTCCTTCAAGAAGAGCTACCAGGCCTTCATGGACTCCGAGTACTGGCGCCTCGGCCTGCCCGAGGAGATCGGCGGTACGACCTCGCCCCGCTCCCTGATCTGGGCGTACGCCGAGCTGATCCTGGGCGCCAACCCGGCCGTGTGGATGTACTCCTCGGGCCCGGCCTTCGCCGGCATCCTCTTCGAAGAGGGCAACGAGGTCCAGAAGCACATAGCCAAGATCGCCACGGAGAAGCAGTGGGGCTCCACGATGGTGCTCACCGAGCCCGACGCGGGCTCCGACGTGGGCGCCGGCCGCGCCAAGGCCGTGCAGCAGGAGGACGGCTCCTGGCACATCGAGGGCGTGAAGCGCTTCATCACCTCCGGTGAGCACGACATGTCGGAGAACATCCTCCACTACGTGCTGGCCCGCCCCGAGGGCGCCGGCCCCGGCACCAAGGGCCTGTCCCTCTTCCTCGTCCCGAAGTACCTCTTCGACTTCGAGACCGGCGAGCTGGGCGAGCGCAACGGCGTCTACGCCACGAACGTCGAGCACAAGATGGGCCTGAAGGCCTCCAACACCTGCGAGATGACCTTCGGCGACCAGCACCCCGCCAAGGGCTGGCTGATCGGCGACAAGCACGACGGCATCCGCCAGATGTTCCGCATCATCGAGTTCGCCCGCATGATGGTCGGCACGAAGGCGATCTCCACGCTGTCCACGGGCTACCTGAACGCGCTGGAGTACGCCAAGGAGCGCGTCCAGGGCCCGGATCTGGCCAACTTCATGGACAAGACCGCGCCCAAGGTCACCATCACGCACCACCCGGACGTGCGCCGCTCGCTGATGACGCAGAAGGCGTACGCGGAGGGCATGCGCGCCCTGGTGATGTACACCGCCTCGATCCAGGACGCGATCCAGATCAAGGAGGCCGCCGGCGAGGACGCCGCCACCGAGCACGCGCTGAACGACCTGCTCCTGCCCATCGTCAAGGGCTACGGCTCCGAGAAGGGCTACGAGCAGCTCGCCCAGTCGCTCCAGACCTTCGGCGGCTCCGGCTTCCTCCAGGAGTACCCGATCGAGCAGTACATCCGGGACTCCAAGATCGACACCCTCTACGAGGGCACCACGGCCATCCAGGGCCAGGACTTCTTCTTCCGGAAGATCGTCCGCAACCAGGGCGCCGCGCTGAACTCCCTCGCCGAGGACATCAAGAAGTTCCTCGCCCTCGGCACCGGCGGCGAGGAGCTGGCCGGGGCCCGCGAGCACCTCGCCAAGGCCGCCGTCGAGCTGGAGGCCATCGTCGGCCTGATGCTCACCGACCTCGCGGCCACCGAGCAGGACGTCAAGAACATCTACAAGGTCGGGCTCAACACCACCCGCCTGCTGATGGCCTCCGGTGACGTCGTCGTCGGCTACCTGCTGCTCAAGGGCGCCGCGATCGCCGCCGAGAAGCTGGAGACCGCCTCCGCCAAGGACAAGGCCTTCTACACCGGCAAGATCGCCGCGGCGAAGTTCTTCGCCGCCAACGTCCTGCCCGGCGTCACGCTGGCCCGCAAGGTCGCCGAGGGCGTCGAGCTGGACCTGATGGAGCTGGACGAGGCCGCGTTCTGATCCTCACGTCCTCTGTTCGAGGGCCTGTTCCCTTCAACGGGAACAGGCCCTCGTCCGTCGTTAAGGTGAACCCATGAGCGAACCAGCCCGCTTCGACCGCGGCCACACCGACGACCTCATGACCTTCCTGGCGGCCAGCCCGTCGCCGTACCACGCCGTGGCGAACGCCGCCGAGCGGCTGGAGAAGGCCGGCTTCAAGCAGGTCGCGGAGACGGACGCCTGGGACGGGACCCGTGGCGGCAAGTACGTGCTGCGCGGCGGCGCGATCGTCGCCTGGTACGTGCCGGAGGGGGCCGCGCCGCACACGCCGTTCCGGATCATCGGCGCCCACACCGACTCCCCCAACCTGCGCGTCAAGCCGCTCCCCGACAGCGGGGCGCACGGCTGGCGCCAGGTGGCCGTCGAGATCTACGGCGGACCCCTGCTCAACTCCTGGCTGGACCGCGACCTGGGCCTCGCGGGCCGGCTGACCCTGCGCGACGGCTCGACGCGCCTGGTCAACGTCGACCGCCCGCTGCTGCGCGTCCCGCAGCTCGCGATCCACCTGGACCGCTCGGTGACGGCCGACGGCCTCAAGCTCGACAAGCAGCGGCACATGCAGCCGGTCTGGGGCCTGGGCCACGACGTACGCGACGGCGACCTGATCGCGTTCCTGGAGGAGACGGCCGGCATCCCGGCGGGCGAGGTCACCGGCTGGGACCTGATGACGCACTCCGTGGAACCGCCCGCCTACCTGGGCCGCGACCGTGAGCTGCTGGCCGGCCCCCGCATGGACAACCTGCTGTCCGTGCACGCCGGCACGGCGGCCCTCGCGGCCGTGGCCTCCGGGGCGGCCAAGCCGACGTCCATCCCGGTCCTGGCCGCCTTCGACCACGAGGAGAACGGCTCCCAGTCGGACACGGGCGCGGACGGGCCGCTGCTCGGCAATGTGCTGGAGCGCTCGGTGTACGCGCGCGGCGGCTCCTACGAGGACCGGGCCCGCGCCTTCGCCGGCACGGTCTGCCTGTCCTCCGACACGGGCCACGCCGTCCACCCCAACTACGCGGAGCGGCACGACCCGACGCACCACCCGCGCGTCAACGGCGGCCCCATCCTCAAGGTCAACGTCAACAACCGCTACGCCACGGACGGTTCGGGCCGCGCGGAGTTCACGGCGGCCTGCGAGGCGGCCGACGTGCCCTTCCAGTCCTTCGTCTCGAACAACTCCATGCCCTGCGGCACCACGATCGGCCCGATCACGGCCGCCCGGCACGGCATCAGGACCGTCGACATCGGCGTGGCCATCCTGTCGATGCACAGCGCGCGCGAACTGTGCGGCGCCGACGACCCGTTCCTGCTGGCCAACGCGCTGGCCGCGTTCCTGGAGGCGTAGAACAGGCCACCGCCGCATGGGTGTTCCCCGCCGGGGTACCCGGTGTGCGGACCGGAACGACCGGACCGTACAGGGAGGCGACACTCATGGGCCTCGGCGGATGCATCATTCTCATCGCCGTGGGAGCCATCCTCACGTTCGCGACCGACTGGGACATGCAGGGGGTCAACCTCGATCTGGTCGGCGTCATCTTGATGATCGTCGGACTGATCGGCGTCACGACCTTCAGCAGCATCGCCCGGCGCCGTCGTGTGGTGGTGCCACCGACGACGCCCGGCGTCGTCGAGGACCCGGCGGTCCACCACCGCCGGGACGGCTACAGCGACGGATACGGGGTGTGACGCCCCGGACGATCAGGCGTCCATCCCGGCCAGCACCAGGGGAAGCCGGTCCGTCCCGGTCTCCGTGAGGCGGACGGGGACGCCCCAGTCCTGCTGGTGGACGTGACACGCCGGATACTCGTTCGACGGATCGTCGTCGCAGGAGGCGGCCATCGCGGAGACGTGCAGCACACCCTCCGGCACGGAGGGGTCGAGTTCGAGGGCGCGGGACAGCTCGGTTCCCGCGCCCTCGCCGCTGCGCAGCAGCTCCGGCGGGGTGGCGGAGACGAGCAGGCGGGTGGAGGGGCCGTACCGGGTGTCGAGCTTCTGGCCCGCGGGGGCCTGGAAGACGACGTCCAACCGGAGCCGCCCGGGGGCGACTTCGGTGGCCTCGCGCCGCGTGCGGTGGGCAACCTCGGGCACCTTCACCGCCTCCTCCGGCAGCCGCAGCCGGGTCAGCCGGTGCCGGGCCGACTCCACGACCACGATGTCGTCGCCGGCGAGCACCGCGTCGCTGGGCTCGCGCAGGTCCGTGGCCAGGGTCGTCACCTCGCCGGTCGCCGGGTCGTAGCGGCGCAGGGCGTGGTTGTAGGTGTCGCTGACCGCGACCGAGCCGTCCGGCAGGGCCGTGACGCCCAGCGGGTGCTGGAGCAGGGCCTGTTCGGCGGCGCCGTCCCGGTGGCCGAAGTCGAACAGGCCGGTGCCGACGGCGGTGTGGACGGAGCCGTCCGGCTCCACCCAGCGCAGGGCGGACGTCTCGGAGTCCGCGAGCCAGAGCCGGTCGGGCGTCGCCGCGAGGCCGGAGGGCTGCGCGAACCAGGACTCGGCGCCGGGCCCGTCCACCAGCCCCTCGTTGGTCGTGCCGGCCGTGACCGCGACCGTCCCCTCGGCCGGGTCGTACGCCCACAGCTGGTGGACGCCGGCCATGGCGATCCACACCCTGCCCCGCCACCAGGCCACGTCCCAGGGGGAGGAGAGGTCGACCTCGCGGGCCGGGCCCGAGGTGGGTGAGCCCTGCCACCACTGGCGGCCCGTGCCGGCGAGGGTGGTGACCTCGCCGGTGGCGAGGTCCAGACGCCGCAGCGCGTGGTTGACGGTGTCGGCGACGACCACCGAGCCGTCGTCGAGGAGGGCGAGCCCCTGCGGCTCGTTGAAGCGGGCCGTTCCGGCGGAGCCGTCGGCGAATCCGCGCGCACCCGAGCCGATCCGCCGGACGACGCTCTCCCCGTCCGCGGCGAGCTCCGCCAGCTGGTGCCGGGTGGTGTCGCTCACCAGGAAGGTCCCACCCGGCAGCAGCAGGGCCTTCCCCGGGAAGCGCAGCACCGTCGGCTCCGGCTCGGGCGCCACGTACGGCCCGTCACCGCGCCGCAGCGTGCCCTTCGCCGCGTGCTCGGCCTCCAGCTCCGCCACGAGCCGCTCGATGGCGTGCACATGCCCCTCACCGGCGTGCTGGGCGACGACGTACCGTTCCTGAAGACTGAGCAGGAGTAAGCCTGTTCAGCCGCACGCCCCGAACGGTCTTGGGCGCACTGGTCCCCGGCGTACTCGACCCCAGGGCGGCGACACGCATCCTGTGCGTGGTCCGATCCCGGGAGGCCAGTTCCCTGCGCGACCTGGCCTGATGGACGCGGCCAGAGGCGACGGAGAGGCCCCGGACCATCGCTCTGGTGGAGCGGGGGCTCCGCGCGCTGGCGCCGTGCCCGGCGTCCCAGATCGCACGATCACGTTAACCCGGTCGGCCCAGTGCGCCGCAAGCTCGCGAGCGGGCCATCACACGATCGAGCTAACTCGCCCTCGCCCGTGTTCAGCCAGCCGCCCCTGCCGGTCAGCTCGGGGGCGCGGACGCGGACGCGTCGGGGTGCGGAGTGGTTCATGCGTCCAGGGTGTCATCCGGCACTGACAGTCACCGCAGGGCGTGCCCCGTCGTGGCTTCGACATGGTCCGGGATCTCGTCGTGGCGGTCGCCGACCGTGAGGGTGCCGGTGGGCTCGATTACGAGGATCGCGGTCGGGACGGGGGCGTACGGCTTGTGCTCGGTGCCGCGCGGGACGGTGAAGACGCTGCCCTTGGGGAGCACGACCGTGCGCTCTCCGGCCGGCTCGCGCAGGCCGATGTGCAGTTCGCCGTCGAGGACGAGGAAGAACTCGTCGGTGTCGTCATGGACGTGCCAGAGGTGCTCGCCCTCGACCTTCGCGATCCGGACGTCGTAGTCGTTGACGGCGGTGACGATGCGGGGGCTCCACTGCTCGGAGAAGGAGGCCAGGGCGTGGGCGAGGGAGACGGGTTCCTTGGTCATGAGGTGATCCTGCGGGGTGCCGTACGGGTCGTGCGAGTGCTAGGAATCGCACATGTCGCAAGGATCCTCGCACCGTCCGCACCGTCCGCACCGTCCGCACCGGGTCGCCGTGATCGTGGACGAGGGCACCAACCCCTTCGAAGTGGGGGTGGCCACCGAGCTGTTCGGGCTGCCGCGGCCGGAGCTGGGGCTGCCGGGGCCGTTGTACGAGGTGACGCTGTGCGCGCCCGCGCCGGAGATCCGGATGAACCACGGCTTCTTCACGCTCACCGGCGTCCGTGGCCTGGACGCCGTGGCGGAGGCGGACACGCTGGTCGTGCCGGGCCGGCCGGACAACGTCGTACCGCGCGGCCCCGACGTGCTCGACGCCATCCGGCGGGCACACGCGCGTGGCGCCCGGGTCATGAGCTTCTGCACGGGCACCTTCGCCCTGGCCGAGGCCGGGCTGCTGGACGGGCGGCGGGCCGCGACCCACTGGCGCTGGGCGGATTCCTTCCGCCGGCTGCACCCGAAGGTGCTGCTGGAGCCGGACGTGCTGTACATGGACGAGGGCGACATCCTCACCGCCGCGGGCAGCGCGGCCGCGCTCGATCTCGGGCTGCACATCTGGCGCCGCGACCACGGCGCCGAGATCGCCAACCACGTCTCCCGACGCCTGGTGTTCGCCTCCCACCGCGACGGCGGGCAGCGGCAGTTCGTGGAGCGGCCGGTGCCTCAGGTGCGGGACGAGTCCCTGGCGCCCCTGCTGGCCTGGGCGCAGGAGCGGCTGGGCGAGCCGCTGACGGTGGCGGACATGGCCGCACGCGCGCGTGTCAGCCCCGCCACGCTCCACCGGCGCTTCCGCGCCCAGCTCGGGACGACACCGCTGGCGTGGCTCACCGGGGAGCGGGTGGCGCTGGCCTGCCGACTCATCGAGCGGGGCGAGGAGCGGCTGGACGTGGTGGCGGCCCGCAGCGGGCTCGGTACGGCCGCCAACCTGCGGGCGCGGCTGCGGCGGGCGACCGGGCTCAGCCCGTCGGCCTATCGGCGGCGTTTCGGAACCCGCGGCGGGGAAGCCCTGGTCTCATGAGATTCCTCGTGTACGACCGGCTCCTCGGCTTCGGTGACGACTACTGGATCGAGGACGAGCACGGCACCAAGGTGTTCCTCGTCGACGGCAAGGCCCTGCGGCTGCGGGACACCTGGGAACTGAAGGACCCCCAGGGTCACGTCCTCGTCGAGATCCACCAGAAGATGCTCGCCCTGCGCGACACGATGGTGCTCCAGCGGGGCGGGGAGCCGCTGGCGACGGTCCGCCGGAAACGGCTGTCCCTGCTGCGCAACCACTACCGGGTGTCCCTGGCCGACGGCAACGAACTGGACGTCAGCGGCAAGGTCCTCGACCGGGAGTTCGCCGTCGAGTACGACGGGGAGCTGCTGGCGGTGATCTCCCGGCGGTGGCTGACCGTACGGGACACCTACGGTGTGGACGTCGTCCGCGAGGACGCGGATCCGGCGCTGCTGATCGCCGTGGCGGTGTGCGTGATCCACCTGGCGGAGAAGGAGCGGGAGGACTGAGAGCGCCCGGTCAGCCTTCCCGGGGACTGGTCAGGGCCTGCGCGGGGGCTGGAGCCCCAGCACCCGGTCCTTCAGCGCCGGGAACTGCTCCCGCGTCGCGGCGACCTTCCCCGGGTCGAACTCCACCGTCAGGACCTCCTCGCCGGCGCCCGCCTCGGCCAGCACCTCGCCCCACGGGTCGACCACGATCGAGTGACCGGCCTGGGGAACTCCGGCGTGCGTCCCGGCCGTTCCACACGCGACGACGAACGACTGGTTCTCCACCGCCCGCGCCTGAGCCAGCAGCGTCCAGTGGGACCGGCGGCGCTCCGGCCAGCCCGCCGGGACGACGAGCGTCTCGGCACCGGCGTCGACGAGACCGCGGAAGAGTTCGGGGAAACGGAGGTCGTAGCAGGTGCCGAGGCCCAGGACGGTCGACGGCAGGCGGACGGTCACCAGCTCCGTGCCCGCCCCCATCAGCACGGCCTCGCCCTTGTCGAAGCCGAACCGGTGGATCTTGCGATAGGCGGCGGCGAGGTCACCGGAGGGGGAGAAGACCAGGGAGGTGTTGTACAGCGGCCCCTCAGGGTCACGCTCGGGAACGGAGCCCGCGTGCAGCCACACACCCGCGTCGCTCGCGGCCTTCGCCATCGCCTCGTACGTCGGGCCTTCGAGCGGCTCGGCCTCGCGCCCGAACTCCTCGTAGGCGAAGGCACCCGTGGTCCACAGCTCCGGCAGGACGACGAGATCGGCCCCGGCCTGGTCCCGGACGAGCCGGGCCGCCCGTCGGCGGCGCGATTCGACCGATTCGCCCTCGTCTACGGCGATCTGGATCACAGAGGCGCGCACACTACCACCGTCCTGGCATTCGGGCCGTCCACACGTGCGGTCCCCACGGGCCTACGATCGTCACACGAAAGCACTGCCGGGGTGCCTCACAGCAGCGTAACTTAGCTGCCAAGACACCCGCCGACAGCCGCCACCTCCCACTGGCAACGCCGCCACCACCTGCCCGTGTACCGACCGCCGAGGGGTCCCGTTCCGTGAGTCTGCATCCCACCCTCCAGCCCTACGCCGACGCCTGGACCCACTCCATCGAAGCGATATCCGAGCTGCTCCAGCCGCTCGGGGAGGCCGACTGGAACCGCCGCACACCGTGCCCCGGCTGGTCGGTGCGGGACGTGGTGTCGCATGTCATAGGCCTGGACTGCGAGATGCTGGGCGACCCGCGCCCGATCCACACACTCCCGCGGGACCTCTTCCACGTCACGAACGACCACCAGCGCTACATGGAGATGCAGGTCGACGTCCGCCGTCACCACACGGCGCCGGAGATGACCTCCGAGCTGGAGTACGTGATCATCCGCCGCAACCGCCAGCTGCGGAACGACTCGCGTGACCCGGGCACCAAGGTGCGGGGCCCGCTGGGCCAGGAGCTCACCCTGGAGGAGTCGATGCGGCGGCACGCGTTCGACGTGTGGGTGCACGAGCAGGACCTGCGCACGGCCCTCGGCCGCCCCGGCAACCTCGACTCCCCCGGCGCGCTGGTCGCCCGCGACGTGCTGCTCGGCGAACTCCCCCGCGTGGTCGCCGAGGACGCGCAGGCCCCGCGCAGCTCGGCCATCGTCTTCGACGTCCACGGCCCCGTCGAGTTCCTGCGCACGATCCGCGTGGACATCCAGGGCCGCGGCACCCTCGAAACGGCCCCCGCGCTCGGCCCCGCCGCGACCCTCACCCTCGACTGGGAGACGTACGTCCGCCTGGCCTGCGGCCGCGTGACGCCGGAGTCGGTCTCCGACAGGCTGAAGCTGGAGGGCGACGCGGACCTGACGGCGGCGATTCTGAGGAACTTCACGGTGACGCGGTAGGCAGCTTGAGCTGCGGGCAATCGTGCCGCTAAGGGCGGCACGGGTGGGCGCTGGGGGTACCCCCTGCTCGAAGAGCTTGGGGGAGGCACCTCGTCGCGCCGAGCTGCGCACCCACCCGGCCCCGCCCCAACGCCCAGCACCGGAAATCCCCATGCCCCCGCCCCACCCCCCGCCGTAGCGTCCCCCGGCATGACCCCACCCCACCGCACCCGCACCCGCACCCGCACCCGCCTCACCTTCCACGGCCCGTTGTCCGAGGCCCGCGCAGACCGCCTCGTACAACGCCTCGCGAGCAACACCCCCGCGACCGTCCTGGACATCGGCTGCGGCTGGGGCGAGCTCATGCTCCGCGTCCTGGCCGCCGCGCCGAAGGCGACCGGCACCGGCATCGACCTCAACGCCGAGGACCTGGCCCGCGGCCGGCAAGCCGCCGAGGCACGCGGGCTCACGGACCGGGTCCGTTTCCTCGAGGAGTCCGCCACCGGCACCGCGCACGGCCCCGCCGACCTCGTCCTGTGCGTAGGCGCGAGCCAAGCCCTCGGCGACCAACTCCCCAAGGCCCTCGCCGACCTACGCCGCCTCGTCTCCGACCACGGTCGCGTCCTGCTCGGCGAGGGGTTCTGGCAGCGCACCCCGACCCCGGCCGAACTGTCCCGCATGTGGCCGGACGCCGCCGCCACCGACCACCCCGACCTCGCGACCCTCGTCGACCTGGCCATCGAGGCGGGGTTCCGGCCCGAGTGGACGGAGACCGCGAGCCTCGACGAGTGGGAGGAGTTCGAGTCGGCGTACCTCGCGGACACCGAGGTGTGGCTCGCCGAGCACCCCGACCACCCCCGGGCACAGGAGACACGGCAGCGCGCCGACCGCCACCGCGCCGCCTGGCTCACCTACCGCGGCGTCCTCGGACTCGCGTACCTCACCCTCGTACCGGTGGGCCCGATGACCCGATGACCCGGCGGGCTACACCGGCACGTGCACCGTCTCCACCCGGCTCGTCACCAGCCGCTCCCGCTCCCGCCGGGCCGCCCGCCTGCGCAGCCGCAGGATCTGGGTGACCCCGAGGGCCTGCAGCACGAACACCACCGAGAAGGCCACGGTGTAGTCGTCCCCGGTCGCGTCCAGCAGCACCCCGACCGCGAACAGCGTGGTCATGGAGGCCAGGAAGCCGCCCATGTTGGTGATGCCGGACGCCGTGCCCTGCCGCTCGGGCGGGTTCGCCGGGCGGGCGAAGTCGAAGCCGATCATCGACGCGGGCCCGCACGCCCCGAGCACCGTGCAGAGCACGACCAGCAGCCACATCGGGGCGTGCGCGCCGGGGTAGACGAGCGTGGCGGCCCACAGCACCGCCGTCGCCCCGACCGTGCCGAGCGCGAGCGGCAGCCGCGCCCCGTGGTGCCGGGCGACGATCTGGCCGTAGACCAGGCCGACGACCATGTTCGACAGCACGACGAGCGTGAGGAGTTCACCGGCGACGGCACGGGACAGCCCCTGGGCCTCGACCAGGAACGGCAGGCCCCACAGCAGCAGGAACACCATCGCCGGGAACTGGGTGGTGAAGTGCACCCACAGGCCCAGTCGCGTCCCCGGCTCCCGCCAGGATGCGGCGATCTGCCGCCGTACGTAGGCCGCGCCCTGGTGCGGGAGCGGCTCCGGCTCGTGGCCCTCCGGGTGGTCCTTCAGGAACAGCAGCACCAGCACGAACACCACGGCTCCGGCGGCCGCGCTGCCCGCGAAGGCCGCCGTCCAGCCGATGCCGTGCAGCAGCCGGGCGAGGACGAGCGTGGAGACGAGGTTGCCCGCCATGCCGACCAGCCCCGCGAACTGGGCGACGAGCGGCCCGCGCCGGGCCGGGAACCACCGGCTGCCGAGGCGCAGCACGCTGATGAACGTCAGCGCGTCACCGCAGCCGAGCAGTGCCCGGGAGGCGAGCGCCATGCCGTACGACGGGGAGAACGCGAAGCCCAGCTGCCCGGCCGTGAACAGCACCGCGCCGAGCGCCAGCACCTTCTTGGTGCCGAGCCGGTCGACGAGCAGGCCGACGGGTATCTGCATGCCCGCGTAGACCAGCAGCTGGAGGATCGAGAAGGTGGAGAGCGCGGAGGCGTTGACGTGGAAGCGGTCGGCGGCGTCGAGGCCGGCGACGCCCAGCGACGTGCGGAAGATGACCGCGACGAAGTAGACGGAGACGCCGATGCCCCAGACGGCCAGCGCCCGCCGGCCGCCCGGAGGATCGCCCGGCATCGCGGTGGCGCTCATCGGACCTCCCCCCGGGCCAGGTGCGAGAACCAGCCGATGTGCCGGTGGACGAGCCCGACGGCCGCCTCGGCGTCCCCCGCGCGCAGCGCTTCGAGGATCTCCTCGTGCTCGGCGAGGGTCTTGGCGATCCGGTCGGGGTGGGAGTGCATGACGGCGACGCCCATCCGCAGCTGGCGGTCGCGCAGCTGGTCGTAGAGGCGGGAGAGGATCTCGTTGCCGCCGCTGCGGACGATCTCGGCGTGGAAGCAGCGGTCCGTGACGGCGGCCCCGGCGAGGTCTCCGGCGGCGGCCTGCTTCTTCTGCCGGGCCAGCAGCTCCTCCAGGCGCTCGATGAGCCCGGGGGGCGCGGGGACGGCCTTGCGCGCCGCGTGCTCCTCCACGAGCAGCCGCGTCTCGACGACGTCGGCGATCTCCTGCGCGGAGACGGGCAGGACGAGGGCGCCCTTCTTCGGGTAGAGCCGGATCAGACCCTCGGCCTCCAGCCGGAGCAGCGCCTCGCGCACGGGCGTGCGCGAGACCCCGACGGCCTCGGCGAGCTCGCCCTCGGTGAGGAGGGTCCCGCCCTCGTAGCGGCGTTCCAGGACGCCCTGTTTGACGTGGGTGTAGACGCGGTCGGCGGCGGGCGGTTGCTTCACGGCCAGGGTCATGCCGACAGCATAGATACAACAGGTACGCATGGATGGATACGTCCAGGATGCGGACTCGAATGTCACACGTCTGTGGCAAAACAGGGGCCCCGTTCGGCAAGGGCACAACCAGGTGTGCTAGTTACAAGTCAGACACGTGCGGCCCCTTTCCCCTCGTCCTCAACTCGGCCGCATCGATGGGGCATTCAACGCAATCGGGGTACTTCACTTGATAACCGGCATTAAGGGCACCCGTCTCCGCAGAGCCGCGGCCGTCGCCGTGACCACCGGGGCCATGCTCGCGAGCGGAGCCCTCACCATCGCGCCGGCGCAGGCCGCCACGGCGCCCACGATCGCCGCCAAGGGCGGCTACGTGATGAACAACGCGACCGGCACGTCGCTCTACAACAAGGCTGCCGACACGCCTCGCTCCACCGGCTCGACCACCAAGATCATGACCGCCCTGGTCGTGCTGAAGCAGCCGAACCTCAACCTGGACAGCAAGGTCACGATCCAGAAGGCGTACAGCGACTACATCGTCGACAACAACTGGGCGTCCAACGCCAAGCTGATCGTCGGCGACAAGGTCACCGTCCGCCAGCTGCTGTACGGGCTGATGCTGCCGTCCGGCTGCGACGCGGCGTACGCGCTCGCCGACAAGTTCGGCTCGGGCTCGACGCGGGCGGCGCGCGTGAAGTCGTTCATCGGCAAGATGAACACCACCGCCAAGGACCTGGGTCTGAAGAACACCCACTTCGACTCGTTCGACGGCATCGGCAAGGGCGCCAACTACTCCACGCCGCGCGACCTGACGAAGCTCGCCAGCAACGCCATGAAGAACGCCACGTTCCGCACGGTCGTCAAGACGAAGAAGTACACGGCCAAGACGACCACCAAGTCCGGCGGCACGCGGACGATGGCGCCGTGGGAGAACACCAACCCGCTGCTGTCCAGCTACACCGGCGCGATCGGTGTGAAGACCGGCTCGGGTCCGGAGGCCGGGTACTGCCTGGTCTTCGCCGCCACCCGCAACGGCAAGACCGTCATCGGCACGGTCCTGTCCTCGACCAACGGGACCACCCGGAAGTCGGACGCGACGAAGCTGCTGAACTACGGCTTCGCCAAGTAGCGGAGCCCACGCAACAAGCACCACGGGCACACGAAAGGGGGGCTCGCCGCAGCCGGTGGCGAGCCCCCCTTCGCGCGCCCTGGAGCTCTACGGAGCTCTACGCCGCCGTCCGCTGGCGGCGCTCCAGCGCCCGGGCCGCCTTGCGCCGGGCGCCGGCCAGCACGTTCACGGGGGAGCCCGCACCGGCTCCCGGCTCCAGCTGCCAGCCGCGGATCCGCGCGGCGACCTCGGCCAGCCGCTGGTCACCGGGCCGTACGTCGATGGAGAACAGGGACTCGTCGGGCGTACGGTCGTCGCCGCCCCAGCGGACCACGCCGTCGAGCTCGGCGAGGATGTCGCGGATCACGACCTCCTGCTGCGGGAAGAAGCCGCCCCGGACGCCGCGCGGATAGGAGCCCGGCCGGATCCGCACCGCCGTGCCGGACGCCAGGTTGGACTCCGGCCGGGCCCTGCCGACCTCGGACGGGTCGTGCCAGCCGACGACGTCGCCCCGGCGCAGGGCCTCGACCTCGTAGTGGAACCGGCGCAGCAGATGGACGAGGACGGTCTCCACGTCTCCCATGCGCACGGCGACGCCCTTGAGCGGGGTGCCGGGCACGGGGCGGGTGTAGACGGTGCCGCCGTCGTCGGCGACGTTCTCCATCTCCCAGCCGTTGTGGGAGCGCGAGCCGGCCAGCACGCGCCGGGTCCGGTCCTGCGCGCTGCGCAGCGCGTCCCGCACGCGGCCCGGGATGGGGTTGTTCGCGTCGGCGTACGCCTGGGAGAGGAAGTGGGAGAGGGGCAGGGCGGCGACGCCCACGGCGCCGCCGATCGCGGCGATCCGGCCGAGCAGGGCGCGGCGGGACAGGCCGCGGCGGTGCGCGGCGCCGGGCCGGGCCCCTCTGCGGGGGATGCCGGGGAGACTGAGCTTCAACGGGATCTCATTCCGGAAGGTTCACGCGTTGCGGGCGATGCTGTTGTACTTCTCGAAGATCTGGTAGACGGCCAGGCTCTGGTGCGTCTGGGACTCCACGTCGGGATCCCAGGCCCGGTAGCGGCGCAGCAGTTCGGTGATCTCGAACTCGGCGAGGTCGAGGCGCATGGACCGCGGGGTCGTGACGCGGTCGCCGGGGGGCAGTTGGCCCCCGGGCCTGCCGCGGGTGCCCCACAGGTGGACCAGGGCCGCGGTGCGCACGCTGAACGCGTTGTCCTTGCTCAACTGCTGCCACACGGCCCAGAGGTCGGCGTCCTTGGCCGGGTCGCGGTGGTCGCCGGTGGCGAACCCCCAGCCGATGCAGTGGTTCCAGGCCTGGATGGCGTCGGCCGCGCTGATCTCGCCGATGCCGGTGTGCGAGTCCCGGACCGAGCCGGAGCCCGACAGGTGGTGGTCGGCGACCTGCTGGTCGGTGGCCTGGTCGGCGAGGCTGTAGTCGCGCATGGCCCAGTAGACGGCCGTCTGGATCAGCGCCTTGCGCATCTGGTACGTGTTCGACAGCTGGGTGATCAGCGCGTCCTGGTCCTGGATCGCCTCCACGGCCTGGGCGTTGGTGTAGAGCTTGGCGTCGCCGCCGACGCCGCCCATGTCCGGGCGCCCGATCGACCGCATGTAGCGCGCGAGATCGGCCCGCAGCGCCGGCACCTGGCGGGTGTCGAAGGCGACGTCGGGGACGGCGGGCCGCGGCCGGTCGAACGAGCCCTGGCCGGTGTCCCGCCCGGAGGCGATGTCGACGTCGACCTCCAGCTGGCCGTCGCCCGAGCCGAGGGTCCGGATGACGAACTGGTCGTAGGCCCAGTCCTGCGGCAGCGGGCGCCCGGCGTTGCCGTCGAAGCCCGGGGACATGTCGGCCACGAAGCTCGCGGTGGAGTAGCCGGCCGCGCCGACCCGCGCGCAGACGTTGCGGGAGCCGTAGACGCCGATCTCGTACGGGTGCCCGGAGTCCGCCATCGCCTCCTTGATGCCCTTGAAGTGGGGCAGGACGTTCGCGGTGATCTCGGCGTCGATCGCGTCGAAGTCGACGGCGAAGAAGATCCGGGTGCCCCGCTTGAAGCCGTGGTCCCGGGCGGCGTTGACCGCCGCGTACCCGGCGGTGCGCCCGGCGACGTAGTCGAAGTCGGAGGCGTCGTTGTTGACGGTCTGGTAGATCGGGAAGCAGCGCAGTCCGTGCTGGGCGATGATGGCCAGCTCGCCCGGCTGGACGGCCTTCTCCGGCAGGGAGGTGGCGCTCGGGTTGGTGAGGTAGCGGCCGATGTAGGTGATGCCGGCCGCCTTGAGCGTCGCCGCGCGCGCCGGGGTGACCTTCGAGACGGTGTCGCACGCCCGGCCCGGGCGGGACTGGTCGCCGTAGGACGCCAGGAGAGAGGCGAAGGTGGAGAAGTCGCCCTCTCCCGTGGCCGGGAGCGCGACGAAGGTCTGGAAGGCCCGGACGGCCGAGGCGAGGTAGGAGTCGAAGGTGTCGGTGAGGGCGACGGGCCGCCGGTTGACGACCATCCCGGCGGAGAACAGCTGGACGTAGACGCCCGTGTCTCCCTGCTTCACCGGGTGCGCCTTCAGGGCCGACTGGGTGCCGGGCCCGAAGTTGCCGTTGGCGGTGCCGTCCGCCATGCCGACCTCGTACTGCACGCCGAGGACCAGCGCCCTGGCGGTGTCCCGGGAGACCCGTCCGTCGCAGGCGATGACGAAGAAGTCCTGCCGCTGGAGGTAGCGGCCGTTGAGCCAGCGCTGGACCTCGCGCGCCTGCCGGGTGCCCGTGGGGCCGAGGACGTAGGCGTCCATCGTCAGCAGCGCCTTGAACACCTTGGGCGTCAGATCCGCGCCCGGGAAGGCCTGTTCGACGCCCATGTCCGTCTTCAGCTTCGTGACGGCCGCCTGGGTCCGCGCGCCGTACGTGCCGTCGAGGTCGCTGCCGTCGTAGCCCTTGCAGTACAGGCCGGCCTGGATGATGCGGCAGAAGTCGGGCGAGGGGACGGTGTCCGCGTCGAGCTTCGGGTACTTGGCGGTCAGCGTGGAGAGCGTGGTGGGGCCGAAGTTGTCCGACAGTGCCGTGATGCCCAGCTCGTACTGGAGGGCACGGGTCAGTGCGTACATGGTCGCCCAGTCGGCCTCGCCGGTCTCCTCCACGGTCGTGCCGATACGGCTGCCGTAGACGGAGTTCACGAATCTCTGGGCCTTGAGCACCATCGCGTCGCGCATGAACGTGATCGTATGTCCGGCTAAACCTCTTACTGTGGGGTACTTGGGCGGATCCGAGCAGCTTCTTGTGCGCTTCGGGCCCCCGCCGGTTCACCCTCGCGGACAGACGCCGGCGGCCCCCCGCCCCGAGGTGGGACAGGGAGCCGCCGTCGGTCGGCTCACGCCCAGGTGATCAGCCGCTTCGGCTGCTCCAGGATCGCCGCCACGTCCGCCAGGACCTTCGAGCCCAGCTCGCCGTCGACCAGGCGATGGTCGAAGGAGAGGGCCAGAGTGGTGACCTGACGGGGCTTCACCTTGCCCTTGTGGACCCACGGCTGGAGCTTGATCGCGCCGACCGCGAGGATCGCGGACTCCCCGGGGTTGAGGATCGGCGTGCCCGTGTCGACGCCGAAGACGCCGACGTTGGTGATCGTCACCGTGCCGCCCTGCATGGCCGCCGGGGACGTCTTGCCGTCCCGCGCCGTCGCCACCAGCTCGCCCAGCGCCTGGGCCAGCTGCGGCAGCGTCTTGGCGTGGGCGTCCTTGATGTTCGGCACGAGCAGGCCGCGCGGGGTCGCCGCCGCGATGCCCAGGTTCACGTAGTGCTTGACCACGATCTCCTGGGCCGCCTCGTCCCAGGACGCGTTGATCTCCGGGTGGCGCCGGATCGCGACGAGCAGGGCCTTGGCGATCAGCAGGAGGGGGTTCACGCGCAGGCCCGCGAACTCCTTGTCCTCCTTCAGCTCCTCGACCAGCTTCATCGTGCGCGTCACGTCGACCGTCACGAACTCCGTGACATGCGGCGCCGTGAACGCCGAGCCGACCATCGCCGCCGCCGTCGCCTTGCGGACGCCCTTGACCGGGATACGGGTCTCGCGCGCGGTGTCGTACGACGCCGGTGCCGGGGCGGCTGTCGGGGCGGGCGCCACCTCCGGCTCGGGGGCCTTCGGCGCGGTGGCGGCCACCGCCGCGTGCACGTCCTCGCGCGTGATGATGCCGTCCGGGCCGGTCGGGACGACCGTCGCCAGGTCGACGCCCAGGTCCTTGGCCAGCTTGCGGACCGGGGGCTTGGCCAGCGGTCGGTCCACTCCGGCCGGGGCCGGGGCGGTCGGGGCCGGGGCCGCCGGCGCGTGGCCGTTCAGCTCCGTCTGGATCGCCGTCGAGGCCTGCTGGACCGGGACCTCCGGACCCTTGCGGGGGCGGCGGCGGGTGGACGAGGTCGCCACCCCGTAGCCGACCAGGACCGGCTGCCTGCCGGAGCCGGAACCTTCCGCCTTCGGCTCCTCGACCGACTCGACGGCCTCGACGGCCTTGGGAGCCGCCTGCCGCTGCTCGGCCTGTGCGGCCCCTCCGCCCACGTCCACCGCGATGATCGCCGTGCCCACGTCGACCGTGGTGCCCTCGGGGAAGTGCAGCTCCCGGACGACACCGTCGTACGGGATGGGCAGCTCGACGGCCGCCTTGGCCGTCTCGACCTCGCACACCACCTGGCCGTCGGTGACCGTGTCGCCGGGCTGGACGTACCACTTGAGGATCTCGGCCTCCGTGAGCCCCTCGCCCACGTCCGGCATCTTGAACTCGCGTACGGACGCTTCCGTCATCGTCGTCACGACCCTCTCCTCAGTACGCCAGCGAGCGGTCGACGGCATCCAGCACCCGGTCCAGGTTCGGCAGGTACTCCTCCTCCAGGCGGGCCGGCGGGTACGGCGCGTGGTAGCCGCCGACCCGGAGCACCGGGGCCTCCAGGTGGTAGAAGCAGCGCTCCGTGATCCGGGCGGCGATCTCCGCGCCCGAGCCGAAGAACACCGGGGCCTCGTGGACGACGACCAGGCGGCGCGTCTTCTCCACCGACGCCTGGATCGAGTCGAAGTCGATCGGGGAGACCGAGCGCAGGTCCAGGACCTCCAGGTTCCGCCCCTCCTCGGCGGCCGCGTCCGCGACCTCCTGGCAGAGCTTCACCATCGGGCCGTAGGCGGCGAGGGTCAGGTCGGCGCCCTCGCGGACCACCTGGGCCCTGTGCAGCGGGCCCGGGATCGCCTCGGTGTTGACCTCGCCCTTGTCCCAGTAGCGGCGCTTGGGCTCGAAGAAGATCACCGGGTCGTCGCTCTGGATGGCCTGCTGCATCATCCAGTACGCGTCCGACGCGTTAGACGGGCTGACGATCTTCAGGCCCGCCACGTGCGCGAAGAGCGCCTCGGGCGACTCGGAGTGGTGCTCCACCGCGCCGATGCCGCCGCCGTACGGGATGCGCACGACGACCGGGAGCTTGACCTTGCCCAGCGAGCGGGCGTGCATCTTCGCGAGCTGCGTGACGATCTGGTCGTAGGCCGGGAAGACGAAGCCGTCGAACTGGATCTCCACCACCGGGCGGTAGCCACGCAGGGCCAGGCCGATCGCCGTGCCGACGATGCCCGACTCGGCGAGGGGGGTGTCGATGACGCGGCTCTCGCCGAAGTCCTTCTGGAGGCCGTCCGTCACGCGGAAGACACCGCCGAGCTTGCCGACGTCCTCGCCCATGATCAGGACCTTGGGGTCGGAATCCAGAGCGCGGCGCAGCGACTCGTTGATCGCCTTGGCCAGAGCCATCTTGTCGGCCATGTCAGTTGCCCCCCTCATCGGCGAACGACGCCTGGTACGCGGCGAACTGGGCGCGCTCCTCGTCGACGAGCGCGTGTCCGTCCGCGTAGACGTTCTCGAAGATGGCGAAGTGGTCCGGGTCCGGCATGGCACGGACCGCCTCGCGCACTCGTTTGCCCAACGCCTCGGACTCGGCCTCCAGTTCCGCGAAGAATCCCTCGTCCGCGTGGTTTGAGGCCTCCAGGTAGCGGCGCAGGCGCAGGATCGGGTCCTTGGCCTCCCAGGCCTGGCGCTCCTCGTCGCCGCGGTAGCGGGTCGGGTCGTCGGAGGTGGTGTGGGCGCCCATGCGGTAGGTGAACGCCTCGACGAGGGTCGGGCCCTCGCCGGAGCGGGCCCGCTCCAGGGCCCACCGGGTGACCGCGAGGCAGCCGAGCACGTCGTTGCCGTCCACGCGGACGCCCGGGAAGCCGAAGCCCTGGGCGCGCTGGTAGATCGGGACGCGGGACTGCTTCTCGGTCGGCTCGGAGATGGCCCACTGGTTGTTCTGGCAGAAGAACACGACCGGGGCGTTGTAGACCGCGGAGAAGGTGAACGACTCGGCCACGTCGCCCTGGCTGGAGGCGCCGTCGCCGAAGTAGGCGATCACCGCGCTGTCCGCGCCGTCCTTGGCGATGCCCATGGCGTAGCCGGTGGCGTGCAGCGTCTGGGAGCCGATGACGATCGTGTAGAGCTGGAAGTTGTTGCCGTTCGGGTCCCAGCCGCCGTTGTTCACACCGCGGAACATGCCGAGCAGGTTGGTCGGGTCCACCCCGCGGCACCAGGCGACGCCGTGCTCCCGGTAGGTGGGGAAGACGTAGTCGTCGTCGCGCAGGGCCCGGCCGGAGCCGATCTGGGCGGCCTCCTGGCCGAGCAGCGAGGCCCACAGGCCCAGCTCGCCCTGGCGCTGGAGGGAGGTCGCCTCGGCGTCGAAGCGGCGGGTGAGCACCATGTCGCGGTAGAGGCCGCGGAGCTCTTCCGGGGTGACACCGGCGACGTACTTGTCGTACTCGGCGTTCTTGACGCGCTTGCCCTCGGGCGTCAGCAGCTGCACGAGCTGGGGCTCGGTGCCGGCGTCCTTCTTTGTGCGGGTGGTGCGCTTGGTGCCGGTGGTGCCGGCCTTGCTTCCGGCGCTGCGTCGCGGTGTGCGCGCGGCAGTGCTCTCCACGGTCACGTGTGCTCCTCCGTCGGTCCGGCCCCCGGGGTTACCGGTAGGCCAGTGCGGCTCACCTGTTCCGACCACCGGGCACGGGGTGGGTGCCACTCGACCGGGAACAGGCGGGACAGGTGCCCCGGCGAGCGCCCTGCAAAAGGCACGTTACCCAGTGCGTCACATGTCTGTGAAACCTCTCCTGACCTGCGATTTTGCTTGGATATCCAAGTAAATCGGGGAGGTCCGGAAGGGGCCCTGGTCACAGCCTTGCAGGAGGCCGGAGCTACCGCACGTTAACCCGGTGACCCAGGTCACGGGAAGACTTCTTTTCTCGGCGTGCCGGAACGGCACGCGCGCGTGGGCCCCGTCTCCGGGACCCACGCGCGCGTGGATCATGCGTTTCCGCGGCGGTCAGCCGCCGCCTTCGCCGCCCGGGCCGCCGACGGCCCCGTTCGTCACACCGCCGTCGGCTCCGCCCGTCGGGGGCGTCGGCGTGCCGGCCGGGTCCGTGGGCTCCGGGTCGGTCGGCTCGTCGGTCGGCGCCGGGGTCGTCGGCTGGTCCGTCGGCTCGCCGGTGGGCGACTCGGGAGCGCTCTGCGACGGCGTGTAGGACGGCGAGTACGACGGCGTCCAGTCGCCGCTGCCGGAGCCCGCGCCCGTGCCGCCGTCCGTGGAGGTGTCCGTCGGCTCGTCGGTGACCTCGTCGCTCGGCGTCTCGCTGGGCGTCTTCTCCTCGGTCGTCTGCGAGGAGGTCGGCGACTGCTTCTTGCTCGGGTCGTCCTGGTTGTCACCGGTGTTCTGGAGCGCCAGGGCGACACCCGCGGCGACGGCGATCACCGCGAGCACGGCGAGGATCCACAGCTTGCCGCGGCCGCTGCCCCGGTTGCCCTGCCCCTCGAAACCGCCGTCGTCCCTGTTGCCGTAGCCGCCGGGCAGGATCGGCGAGGGGATCTGCGTGGTGCCCGAGGCGTCGCCGGGGTGGCCCATTACGGCCGTGCCGGCCAAGCCGCCCGAGGGGGTGTGCCGGCCCTCGTGCATGTCGACCGGGCCGGTGTTCCAGGTGCCGGTGTGGCCGCCTTGGTCGTAGAGCATCTGGAGCGCGTACTGGACCAGCCCGCGCATCTCCTCGGCCGTCTGGAAGCGGTCGTCGGGCTCCTTGGCGAGAGCGCGCATGGCCAGGCCGTCCAGCTCCGGCGGGCAGGCGTCGGAGGCCTCGGACGGCGGCGTCGGGATGTCCTGGACGTGCTGGTAGACCACCGACAGCGGGGTCTCGCCGGTGAAGGGCGGGCGCAGCGCGAGGAGTTCGTAGAGCAGGCAGCCCGTGGCGTACAGGTCGGAGCGGTGGTCGACGGCCTTGCCGAGGGCCTGCTCGGGGGAGAGGTACTGCGGGGTGCCCATGACCATGCCGGTCTGCGTCATCGTGGTGGACGCGCCGTGCAGGGCGCGGGCGATGCCGAAGTCCATCACCTTCACGGCGCCGTTGTGCGTGATGATGACGTTGGCCGGCTTGATGTCGCGGTGCACGATGCCGTGCTGGTGCGAGTAGGCGAGCGCCTCCAGGACGCCCGAGACGATGATCAGCGCCTGCTCCGGACCGGGCGCCTCGGCGTTCAGCAGCAGGTCGCGGATGGTGCGGCCCTCGACCAGCTCCATGACGATGTACGGCACGGACTGGCCGCCCACGAAGTCCTCGCCGGAGTCGTACACGGCGACGATCGCGTGGTGGTTGAGGCCGGCCACCGACTGGGCCTCGCGCGTGAAGCGCGCCTTGGACACCGGGTCCTCGGCGAGGTCGGAGCGGAGCAGCTTGACGGCGACGGTGCGCCCGAGGCGGACGTCCTCGGCTGCGAACACCTCGGCCATGCCGCCCCGGCCGAGTCTGTGGGTCAGCCGGTACCGGCCGTCCCCGACCAGCCCGCCGTTGCCCCAGGACTCCGGCGCGTCCGACATGCCGCCGCCAGTCGCCTCGGGGTCGGACGGGCCCTGAGCGCGCTGCTGCTGTGCCATCAGTCCTCGCCGTCGTTTCTGCCCGCGGTGCGCGCGGTGTTGTTACGGTCTCCGTCGGCCACGCTACAGCCTCCGCGCAAGCCTCCGGTCCGAGACGGGTGCCAGGACCGGCACGGGACGGACCGGCCATGAAACCTTCACTCCGCACTGTCGTGCAAATTCTGTGCACCGGCCGTACGCCCCCTGTAACGCTTCCGCGACGCTTCCTTCGCGTACGGTCACGGAACGGGCACCGCGCTTGACGTGTCAGTGCCCTGGGGCAGACTTGGCCGGGAATGGCGGTTGGATCAACGACGGATCAGCGACGGTCGGCGGCGCCTTCAAGGGCTACGGGGGACAGGGAACATGAGCCAGGACGGCGCACAGGGCCAGTACACGGGGCGGGCGCTCGCCAGTGGCCGCTATCAGCTGCGTGACCTCCTCGGCCAGGGCGGCATGGCCTCGGTGCACCTCGCCTACGACAGCGTGCTCGACCGACAGGTCGCGATCAAGACACTTCACACCGATCTCGGACGGGAACAGGCCTTCCGCGAGCGGTTCCGCCGCGAGGCCCAGTCCGTGGCCAAGCTCACGCACACCAACATCGTCTCGGTCTTCGACACCGGCGAGGACACCCTCGACGGCATGACGACGCCGTACATCGTCATGGAGTACGTCGAGGGCCGCCCGCTCGGCTCGGTGCTCGACGAGGACATCCGGCAGCAGGGGGCGATGCCCGCCGACAAGGCACTGAAGATCACCGCCGATGTGATGGCCGCGCTGGAGATCAGCCACGAGATGGGGCTGGTCCACCGCGACATCAAGCCGGGCAACGTGATGATGACCAAGCGCGGCGTGGTCAAGGTCATGGACTTCGGCATCGCCCGCGCCATGCAGTCCGGTGTGACGTCGATGACGCAGACCGGCATGGTCGTCGGCACCCCGCAGTACCTCTCGCCGGAACAGGCCCTCGGCCGCGGCGTGGACGCCCGCTCCGACCTCTACTCGGTCGGCATCATGCTGTTCCAACTGGTCACCGGGCGGCTGCCGTTCGACGCGGACTCGCCGCTGGCCATCGCCTACGCGCACGTGCAGGAGGAACCGCCGGTTCCGTCCTCGGTCAACCGCGCGCTGCCGCCGGCCGTGGACGCCCTGATCGCCCGCGCGCTGAAGAAGAACCCGAACGAGCGCTTCCCCAGCGCCGAGGCCATGCGCGACGAGTGCCTGCGCGTGGCGGCGTCCTTCCGGGCCGCGCCGCCCAGCATCGTCCCGGGGGCGCAGACCCCGAGCGGCGCGGGCGTCGGCTCGGCCGTCTTCCCGCCGGTCGACCAGGCGACCCCGGCGCCCTCGGGCCAGGTCCAGACGCCGTACCAGCCGACCCCGCCCCCGAACCCGTACGGCACGCCCGCCCCGTCGGCGCCGTCCCCGGCCTACGGCTATCCGCAGCAGGGCGGCTACCAGACGCCGTCCCCGGCCGCGTACTCCCCGCAGCCGGGCCCGTCGACGCCGCCGCCGTACAACCTCACGCCCCAGACCGCGCCGGCCGCCTCGGGCGGTGGCAGGGGCAACCGGCCGGTGATCATCGGCTCGATCATCGTGTCCGTCGTCGCGGTCGGCGGCCTGGTCACCGCGCTCCTGCTGAGCGGCGGCGAGGACAACCAGGGCGGGGGCGGCGGCGCGAGCGCGTCGGCGTCGGCTTCCGCGGCCAAGAAGCCCGGCTACCGCGGTCCGGACACCGCCAAGACGATCGACACGGAGGAGTGCACGGAGCCGCGGGAGTCGTACAACGACCCCGACAAGATCCAGATCCCGGACTTCAAGTTCAAGAACATCACGTCGGTCAAGGCCTGTCTCCAGGCGGCCGGCTGGCAGCTGAAGACCACGGACGTGGACGAGAACACCTACGGCGACGGCACCGTCATGAACCAGTTCCCGTCCGCCGACACCGACGTCGACCCGGAGAACATGCCCGAGATCGAGCTCAGCGTCTCGACGGGCAACCCGCCGTCCTGACGGCCCGGACATGACGGCCCGGACATGAGAAGGGGCCCGGCGGCTTCGGCCGCCGGGCCCCTTTTTCGTCCCTGGAGGTCTACAGGGTCTCTGGAGGTCTACAGGGTCCCTGGCGGTCTACAGGTACGGGCCGCCCGAACGGCCGCCCGGGTGCTGCTCGTCGAGGCCGTCGTGGCTCATGCCCGGCGGGAGGGCGCGGCGCATCTGCTCCAGCTGGGCGCGGGCCGCCATCTGCTGGGCGAACAGCGTGGTCTGGATGCCGTGGAACAGCCCCTCCAGCCAGCCGACCAGCTGGGCCTGCGCGATGCGCAGTTCCGCGTCGCTCGGGGTCGCCTCGTCCGTGAAGGGCAGGGAGAGCCGCTCCAGCTCCTCGACCAGCTCGGGCGCCAGACCGTCCTCCAGCTCCTTCACCGAACTGGCGTGGATCTCCTTGAGCCGGACCCGGCTTGCCTCGTCCAGGGGAGCAGCGCGCACCTCTTCGAGAAGCTGCTTGATCATGCTGCCGATGCGCATGACCTTGGCGGGCTGCTCCACCTGTTCCGTGACCGGGGTCTCGCGGGACTCCTCGTCTCCGCTGCCGCCGCCGAGCGCCATGCCGTCCTGGCCCACGACCAGGATCTGCGGGTTCTCCGGCGACCTTTCGTTCCTCGGCATCTCCATGCCGCCATTCTCTCGCACGCCTGCACCTCACCTCCGTGGTGCCCCCACGGGAGGCTGATCCACCGTGCTGGAGGAGACGTGTTCCTCAGGCCCCGGGTTGCTCCCCGGCGGGCGGTTCCCCCTCGCGGGTGAAACGGATCAGGCGGGCTTCGCAGTGGTCCAGCCAGCGGACCTCGGCCTCGGCCTGGAGGACGAGCTGTTCGAGGACGAGCAGCCGGGCCATCTCCTGGGGGTGCTCGTGCGCCCCGGCCAGGGCCTCGGCCCGCTGCCGCACATGGTCGTGCAGCGCCCGCGTCACGTGCCGGCGCTGGGCCTCGACGACCTCCCGTACGTCGACGCCGTCCGCGCCGACCGCCATGACCAGCTTGATCGCCAGCTCGTCGCGCGGCGGCCCGGCCCGCTCCACGGGGCGCGCGTACCAGGACCGCAGCTCGTCGCGGCCCGCCTCGGTGAGCGTGTACAGCGCCCTGCCCGCCTCGTCGACGCCGTCCTGGACCACCATGCCGTCCCGCTCCAGGCGGCCCAGCGTCGTGTAGACCTGCCCGATGTTCAGCGGCCAGGTCCCGCCGGTGCGGGTCTCGAAGTCCGTGCGCAGGCGGGCGCCGTAGCGGGGGCCGGCCGCCAGGAGCGCCAGCAGCCCGTGACGTATCGACATAACCGGATTGTGCAGCGATTCCGCCCGTCGGCCGAACCCGGAATGCCGGATGTCCGGGGGAATGTGAGGCTGATTGCCTCGATATGACCGAACTTGCCGATCTGCCCTACCGGGCACGGCGGGAGGGGGTCACCAACGTGACTCCATGGCTACGCGCACTGCGGGCGGCCGGACTGGTGGCCGCCCTGGGGGCGGGCGCGGTCGTCTCACCCTACGGATCCGTTCCGTCCCACGGTGCTGTTCTCACGTACGACGCTGTTCTCAGGTACGACGCTGTTCTCACGTACGACGCTGTTCTCACGTACGACATAGAGGCCGGGGCCGGTGCGGTCGCCGCCGCCCCCACTGCACCGTCCGCGCCGTCCGCCCTGCCCGCGCCGTCCGCCCCCTCCGCGCCCGGCGAGCCCTCGAGGGCCGGGAGCAGGGCGGGTGAGGGGCGGGAGCGGCCGGGGCGGCCGCAGGACACCGAGGAGCGGCCGGAGGCCGACGCCCCCAGCGCCGCACCCGAGGCGTCCCGGGAGGCCGCGCCGGTGCCCTCCGCGCCGACGGAGCAGCCGGTACGCGAGGCCGCGACCACCGAGCGTCCCAACGGGCCGGTCCTGCGCATCCTGCCGCTGGGCGGCGGGCTGGTGCTGATCGGGCTGGGACTGGGCCTCGCGTTCGTCGCGCTGCGGTTGCGGCGGGTCTAGGGACGGTCCCAGAAACGCCGCTGTCGGCATGGCTCGGCTGTCAGGCCCCCTGCGGGGCGATCAGCAGCACCTTTCCGATGTGGCCGCTCTCCTCCACGACGCGGTGCGCGGCGGCCGCCTCCGGCATCGGGAGTTCGCGGTCGACGACCGGGCGGAGACGGCCGCCGGTGAACAGGGGCCAGACGTGTTCGCGCACGGCCGCGACGATGGCCGCCTTCTCCTCCAGGGGCCGGGCGCGCAGGGACGCCGCGGTGATGGCGGCGCGCTTGGCGAGCAGGGCTCCGAGGTTCAGCTCGCCCTTGACGCCGCCCTGCATGCCGATGATCGCGAGCCGGCCGTTGACGGCGAGGGCCTTGACGTTGCGCTCCAGGTACTTGGCGCCCATGTTGTCGAGGATGACGTCGGCACCCGCGCCGTCCGTGGCCTTCCTGATCTCTTCGACGAAGTCCTGCTCGCGGTAGTTGATCAGGATGTCGGCGCCCAGCTCGGCGCACCGGTCCAGCTTCTCCTTGGTCCCGGCCGTGACGGCGACCCGGGCGCCGACGGTCTTGGCGAGCTGGATGGCCATGGTGCCGATGCCGCTGGAGCCGCCGTGCACGAGGAGCGTCTCGCCGGGGCGCAGGTGGGCGATCATGAAGACGTTCGACCAGACGGTGCAGACCACCTCGGGCAGGGCCGCGGCGTGGGTCAGCTCGACCCCCTCGGGCACGGGCAGCAGCTGTCCGGCCGGGACGACCACCTTCTCGGCGTAACCGCCGCCGGCGAGCAGCGCGCACACCTCGTCGCCGACGTTCCAGCCGGAGACGCCGGGGCCGATCTCGGTGATCCGCCCGGAGCACTCCAGGCCGGGGTAGGGGGACGCGCCGGGCGGCGGGTCGTAGAAGCCCTGCCGTTGCAGGAGGTCGGCCCGGTTGACGGCGCCGGCCGTCACCTCGACCAGGACCTCGCCCTCGCCGGGCACGGGATCCGGGACCTCGTCCCAGACCAGCGCCTCGGGCCCACCGGGTTCGGGAATCGTGATCGCATGCATGAGAAGGACGCTACCCCTAGGTCCCCGGACCGAGTCCGCTCCGTCCCCGGGCCCGCCCGCCTACGTCATTGGACCGGTCCTGGCGAACTTCCCTGTGCGGGACCGATGAGTTTGGGCGACGGTGAAGGTCTCCCCATGCGTAGCCCAGGTACTCGGAAGGACCCGAAGTATGAGCACGCAGACGTCCGGTCTGGCGATCGAGACCGCCGGCCTGGTGAAGACCTTCGGTGAGACGAGGGCGGTCGACGGAGTTGACCTGTCCGTGCCCGCGGGCACGGTCTACGGCGTCCTCGGCCCGAACGGCGCCGGCAAGACCACCACCGTGAAGATGCTCGCCACGCTCCTGCGGCCGGACGGCGGCGAGGCCCATGTCTTCGGCCACGACATCGTCCGCGAGGCCGACGAGGTGCGCGGCAGGGTGAGCCTCACCGGCCAGTACGCCTCGGTCGACGAGGACCTCACCGGCACCGAGAACCTGGTCCTGCTGGGCCGGCTGCTCGGCCACCACAAGAAGGCCGCCCGCGAGCGTGCCGCCCAGCTGCTGGAGGCCTTCGGGCTCACGGAGGCGGCCGGGAAGCAGGTCAAGCACTACTCGGGCGGCATGCGGCGCCGCATCGACATCGCCGCGTCCATCCTCAACACCCCGGACCTGCTGTTCCTCGACGAGCCGACGACCGGCCTGGACCCGCGCAGCCGCAACCAGGTGTGGGACATCGTGCGGGCCGTGGTCGCCCAGGGCACCACGGTGCTGCTGACCACGCAGTATCTGGACGAGGCCGACCAGCTGGCGTCCCGGATCGCCGTCATCGACCGCGGCCGGGTGATCGCCGAGGGCACCAAGGGCGAGCTGAAGTCGTCCGTCGGCGCCGGATCCGTCCATCTGCGGCTCCGGGACCCCGGGCAGCGGACCGTCGCGGCCGACCTGCTGCGCCGGGCCCTGGACGCGCAGGTGCAGCAGGAGCCCGACCCGGTGGCCCTGACCGCCCGGCTCGGTACGGCGGCCAGCGACGACACCGCGGCCGAGCAGGCGGCCCGCGCACTGAGCGAGCTGGCCCGTGCCGGGATCACCGTCGACAACTTCTCGCTGGGCCAGCCCAGCCTGGACGAGGTGTTCCTCGCCCTCACCGGCCATGACACGCACGACTCCTCCGACCGCTCCGACGACCCGAAGGACGAGGTGGCGGCATGAGCACCGCGACGACCACCGAGAGCAAGGAACTCGCCCCGGTCAGCGCCGAGTCCCTCGCCGCGCTGCTCATCGCCAAGGAGCGGCCGCCGCGGCCCAGCGCCTGGTCGGCCTCGATGACCTTCGGCTGGCGGGCGATCCTGAAGATCAAGCACGTGCCGGAGCAGCTCTTCGACGTCACGGCGTTCCCGATCATGATGGTGCTGATGTACACGTACCTGTTCGGCGGGGCGCTGGCCGGTTCGCCGAAGGAGTACATCCAGTTCCTGCTGCCGGGCATCCTCGTGATGTCGGTCGTGATGATCACGATGTACACGGGCGTCTCGGTGAACACCGACATCGAGAAGGGCGTCTTCGACCGGTTCCGCAGCCTGCCGATCTGGCGGCCGTCCACGATGGTGGGCTATCTGCTCGGCGACGCCCTGCGCTACACGATCGCGTCGGTCGTGATGCTCACCGTCGGCATCATCCTCGGCTACCGGCCGGACGGCGGGATCGCCGGTGTGCTCGCCGGGATCGCCCTGCTGGTGCTGTTCTCGTTCGCGTTCTCGTGGATCTGGACGATGTTCGGGCTGATGCTGCGCACCGAGAAGTCGGTGATGGGCGTCAGCATGATGGTGATCTTCCCGCTCACCTTCCTGTCCAACGTCTTCGTCGACCCGAAGACCATGCCGGGCTGGCTCCAGGCCTTCGTCAACAACAGCCCCATCACCCATCTGGCGTCGGCGGTGCGCGGTCTGATGGGCGGCGACTGGCCGGCCGGCGAGGTCGCCTGGACGCTGGGCTGGGCCGGGCTGTTCCTGCTGGTCTTCGGGCCGGTCACGATGCGGCTGTACAACCGGAAGTAGCCCTGGGACCCTGGCCGGCCGTCGCGCACGAGGTGGGTGCGGGCGGCCGGCTGTCCGGTGCCGCGCCGGTCAGTCGCGTGACATGGGGCGGATGTCGGGCGTGACCTGGGTGGCCGGTGTCTTCCGCACGATCGTGATGAGCCGGTCGGTCAACTCCAGCCTCCCGACGGCCGGATCGTCGTAGCCGAGCACCCGGTGCCCGCGTATGACACTCACCACCAGGTCGGCGACCTCCCGAGGCGTCTTGCCCACCTCGGCCTTGACGACCGGCCGTTCGACGATGTCGAGCCCGCTGCCCTGCTGGATGAGGTCCTCCATCACCATGCCGGCGGAGGGGCTGAGCACGGACAGGCCGAGCAGACGCCCTGCGGCGCTGGCGCTGGTGATGACGGCGTCGGCGCCGGACTGCTTGACCAGCGGCGCGTTCTCCTCCTCCCGCACCGTGGCGACGATCTTCGCCCCGCGGTTGAGCTGTCGGGCCGTCAGCGTCACCAGGACCGCCGTGTCGTCGCGCTGGGTCGCGATGATGATCTGCCGTGCCTTGTGGACCTCGGCCCGCTTGAGCACCTCGCTGCGGGTCGCGTCCCCGACGATGCCCGTGTAGCCCTCGGCGGTCGCGGCATCGATCACCTTGGAGCTCGGGTCGACCACGACGACCTGCTCCTTCTTCAGGCCCGTCGCGCAGACGGTCCGGATCGCCGACCTGCCCTTCGTGCCAAAGCCGATGACGACGGTGTGATCGCGCAACGTGGACCTCCAGCGGGTCAGTCGCCACTCCTCCCGGGTGCGTTCGGTGAGGGCCTCGAGGGTGGTGCCGACCAGGATGATCAGGAACAGCACGCGCAGAGGCGTGACGATGAGGATGTTCGTGAGCCGGGCGGCATCGCCGGCGGGGGTGATGTCGCCGTAGCCGGTAGTGGAGAGGGTGACGGTCGCGTAGTAGAAGGCGTCGAGGAGGGTGAGGCCGCCGCCCGCGTTGTCGTTGTAGCCGTCGCGGTCGGCGTAGACGATCAGCGCGGTGGCGACGAGGACCACCAGGGCCATGGAGAGCCGCTTGGCGACCTGGCGGATCGGATGTTCCACCACTTTCCTCGGGAGTTTCACCCGATGGGTCACCAGATGCTCGTCCGCCTGGCGGGCGATCGCGTCCTGGCCCGGAAGTTTCACGTGAAACACACCCCGATTCCTCCGGACGCCCAGGGCAGGTCGAGCAGTTCCGCCTCCTGCCCGGGGCGGATGCCGCCCGGTGGTACGACGGCCAGCGCGTCGGCCGCCGCGATGCCGCGGAGCATGGCCGGGCCGTTGTAGTGCAGCGGCGCGGCCTCGTCGCCGCGCAGCACGACGGGGACGAGCCGGGTGTCGTACGGGTGGCCCTGCACGGCGTCCCTGAGCGGCAGCGTGTACGGCTCCGGGGCCGGGCGGGCCGCGAGGGTCCGCAGCAGCGGCTCGGCGAGGGTCAGCAGGCCGGAGACCGCGGCGAGCGGGTTGCCCGGCAGGCCGACGAGATGCTGGGTCTCCGTGACGCGGGCCAGCAGCATGGGGTGGCCCGGGCGCACCTTGACGCCGTCCACCAGGAGTTCGGCGCCGATGCGGCGCAGCGTGGGGTGGACGTGGTCGACGGGGCCCGCGGCGGTGCCGCCGGTGGTGACGACGACGTCGGCGTCGGCCGTGGCGATCGCCTCGTGCAGGGCGTCGGCGTCGTCGCGGATCCGCCGTACGGCGGTGACCTCGGCTCCCAGCGCCCGCAGCCAGGGCGGCAGCATCGGGCCGAGGGCGTCCCGGATCAGGCCGTCGTGCGGGCGCCCTTCGGTGAGCAGCTCGTCGCCGAGGACCAGGACCGCGACGCGGGGCAGGGGGACGGCGGTGACGGTGTCGTATCCGGCCGCCGCGGCGAGCCCGAGTACGGCCGGGGTGACGAGGGTGCCGACGGGAAGGAGCTGGTCGCCGTCGCGGCATTCCTGGCCGCGCGGGCGGATGTCCTGGCCGGGGACGACCTCTCGGGTCGCGTGCAGGCGGCCCTTGTCGTCAGTGCGGCCGTGCTCGCTGCGCAGGACGGCGGTGGTGTCCGGCGGGATGCGGGCGCCGGTGGCGATCCGGACGGCCTCCCCGTCGGTGAGGGCCTCGGGCGCGGCGTGTCCGGCCAGGACGCCCTCGTCCCGTACGGCCCAGGGGGCGGGGCCGGCGACCGCCCAGCCGTCCATCGCGGAGGTGTCGAAGGAGGGCAGGTCGGTGAGGGCGTCGAGCGGGGCGGCCAGGGTGAGGCCGAGGGCGGCGCTGAGTGGTACGGAGACGGGGGCGCGGCGGGCGGCCCGGATGGTGTTCCGGGCGGCGCGTTCGGCGTGGGCACGGGCCTCGGGCCAGGGCGTGGCGCGGTGGCGGGTGTCCGGCCGGTTCGGCGTGCGGGTGCGGTCCGTCTCACCGTGTGCGGCGGGGGCGGGCGGATGGCTGTCGTTGCTGTTCTTCACGAGGGCGAGCACCTCCTCGACGTCGAGGTCCTCGGCGTCCTCGCCGGCGCGGGTGCCGTGCGGGGTCATCCGGCGTCCGGGCGGGTGTCGGGCGTCGCGTCGGGGGCGACGTCGGCCTGGGGGCGGGCGGGCTGGGAACCGGCGGTGCCCTCCGCGCCCGCGGCGCCCTGCTCCGTGCTCGCAGCGCTCTCCTCCGCCCAGCGGGCGGCGAGGGCCGCGGCCTTGCGGGCGGCCTCGGCGACCGCCTCGGGGCCTCCGCCGGCCCGCGCGGCCGCGTAGCCGACGAGGAAGGTGGTCAGCGGCGCCGCGGGCCGGTCCACACCGTGGGCGGCGTCGCGGGCGAGGTCGAGCAGGCCGCGGGGGTCGACGTCGAGGTCGATCCCCAGTTCGTCCTTGACGGCGGAAATCCATTCATCCAGCACGTGACCATGCTCCCTGATGCGTGCCCTGGCGGTGGCGATGTCGTCCCAGGTGTCGCAGTCGAACGACGCCACGGGGTCGGAGATGCGGGTGAGATCCAGCTCGGCGATGAGGCGCCGCAGCGGCAGACCGTCCAGACCGCCGTGCCGGCCGGCGAGGCGTGCGAGCGTCTCGTGCAGGCGCCGCGTGCGGTACGCGGCCACGAGCGGCTGGTCGCGGCCGTCGGGGTCGGTCAGCAGCACGCCGTCGGCCCCGCCCGCCCGGAGCGTGCCCAGCAGCCGTCCGACCGTCCGCTCCCGGAGGAACGGCAGGTCGGCCGAGAGCACCACGACGTGCTCCGCCGTGGTGGGCCGCAGCCCGGCGGCGAGCGCGGCGAGCGGCCCGCCACCGGGCGGGTCCTCGCGGGCCCAGGTCACGGGCCGCGCGGTCGGCCGGGGCGCGGCGACGACGACGGTGGTGCGGGCGCCACCGCACGCGGCGAGCACACGGTCGAGCAGGGCCCGCCCGCCCACGCGCACTCCGGGTTTGTCGGCACCGCCGAGACGCCGGGCGGCACCGCCGGCCAGCACGACGGCGTCGTACGCGGCGGGGTCCGACCCCTGCCCGGGGCCGGTGCCGGCGCCGGGTTCTCCGGAGGTCTCGAAGGCGGTCACACCCCGAGTATGCGTGCCCCCGCGATCACACGGAACGCGGGGGAACCGGCGCGATCAAGGACGCCTGCTCACGCCAGGAACAGGAATCACAGCGTCCGCAGCAGCACCGCCGGCTGTTCCACGCAGTCCGCCACGTAGCGCAGGAAGCCGCCCGCCACGCCGCCGTCGCACACCCGGTGATCGAAGGTGAGCGAGAGCTGGACGACCTGCCGCACCGCCAGCTCGCCCTCGTGCACCCAGGGCTTGGGGACGATGCGGCCGACGCCGAGCATGGCGGCCTCGGGGTGGTTGATGATCGGCGTGGAGCCGTCGACGCCGAAGACGCCGTAGTTGTTCAACGTGAAGGTCCCGCCGGTGAGTTCCGCGGGAGTCAGCGTTCCGGCGCGGCCCGCCTCGGTCAGCCGGGCGAACTCGGCGGTCAGCGACTCGGCGTCGCGCGCGTGCGCGTCCCGGACGACCGGGACGACGAGCCCCCGGTCGGTCTGCGCCGCGAAGCCCAGGTGCACGTGGTCGAACCGGACGACCTCCCTGGCCTCCGCGTCCACCGTGGCGTTCAGCTCGGGGAAGCGGGCGAGCGCCGCCGTGCAGATCCGGGCCAGCAGGGCCAGGAGGGAGATCTTCGGTCCTCCGGCCGCGTTCATGGCCGTGCGCACCCGCATCAGCTCCGTGGCGTCGGCGTCCACCCAGCAGGTCGCGTCCGGGATCTCCCGGCGGCTGCGCGCCAGCTTGTCGGCGACGGCGCCGCGGACGCCCTTGAGGGGGGTGCGGGTCTCGCCGGGGGCCGCCGTCGTCGACGGCTGGACCGCGGGGGCCTCTGTCGCGGCGGATCGGCCGACGGCACGCAGGGCGTACTCCACGTCCGCCCGCAGGATCAGCCCGTCCGGTCCGGAGCCGGTCAGCTCGCGCAGGTCCAGGCCGTTCTGCCGGGCCAGTCGGCGGACCAGGGGCGAGATCACGGGGACGGGGCCGTCGTCGGTCTCAGGGTCGCCGGTGTGGCCGTTCACCACTCCGGTGGAGCCACGGACATCGGCCTGTACCGCCGCGTCGGCACGACCGCCCGGAGCCGCCTGGGCACGACCGCGCGCGGCAGCGTCGGCACGACCGCTCCCGCCCGCGCCGGGACGCGCGCCGCTCTCCCCGGCCCCTGCGGAGACGCCCGGCACCGGCCGTCCCGGCCGGACCCTGCGTCGCCGCGCGGGTGCCTCGGACGTGCCGTAGCCGACGAGGACGTTGCCCGAGCCACCGGCTCCAGCCGAGCCCTCGGCCTCGGTTCCCGCCGTGCCGTCACCGGACGCCGGGCGCTCCCCCACCGCCACCGTGATCAGCGGCGCCCCGACGGGCAGTTCCGTGCCCTCCTCGCCGAAGCGGGCCGTGACCACGCCGCCGTAGGGGCACGGGACCTCGACCATCGCCTTGGCCGTCTCCACCTCGACGACCGGCTGGTCCACGGCGACCACGTCGCCGACCTCGACCAGCCAGCGCACGATCTCCGCCTCGGTCAGCCCCTCACCGAGGTCGGGCAGCTTGAACTCCAGCACCTGTGCCATCAGCTCTCGGCCTCCCACTGCAGACGCCCCACCGCATCCAGGATCCGGTCCACACCGGGCAGGTGGTGGCGCTCCAGCATCGGCGGCGGATACGGGACGTCGAACCCGGCCACCCGCAGCACCGGCGCCTCCAGGTGGTGGAAGCAGCGCTCCGTGACCCGGGCAGCGATCTCCCCGCCCGGGCCCCCGAAGGAGCCCGACTCGTGGACGACGACCGCGCGTCCCGTCCGCCGCACCGAGGCGCACACCGTCTCGTCGTCGAACGGCACCAGGGAGCGCAGGTCGACGACTTCGAGGTCCCAGCCCTCGGCCCGGGCCGCCTCGGCCGCCTCCATGCAGACGGGTACGGACGGCCCGTACGTGATGAGCGTGGCGCTCCGGCCCGAGCGCCGCACCACCGCGCGGCCTATCGGCTCAACGGGCGTGGGCTCCTCGGGGTTCCAGGAGTCCTTGGACCAGTACAGCCGCTTGGGCTCCAGGAAGACGACGGGGTCGTCGGAGGCGATGGCGGCGCGCAGCAGCCCGTAGGCGTCGGCGACCGTGGCGGGCGTGACGACATGGAGCCCCGGAGTCGCCATGTAGTACGCCTCGGAGGAGTCGCTGTGGTGCTCGACGCCGCCGATGCCGCCGCCGTACGGGACGCGGATGGTGATCGGCAGGGGCATCGAGCCGCGGGTGCGGTTGCGCATCCGCGAGACATGGGAGATGAGCTGCTCGAACGCCGGGTAGGCGAACGCGTCGAACTGCATCTCGACGACCGGCCTGAGGCCGTACATGGCCATGCCCACCGCGGTGCCCAGGATCCCCGCCTCCGCGAGCGGGGTGTCCGTGCAGCGGTCCTCGCCGAACTCCTTGGCGAGTCCGTCGGTGACGCGGAAGACGCCGCCGAGGGTGCCGACGTCCTCGCCCATGACGTGCACGGCGGGGTCGGCGGCCATGGCGTCGCGCAGCGCGCGCGTGAGGGCCTGCGCCATGGTGGCCGGCTTGACGGCGACGGTGGTCATCGGTGCGTGCTCCCCTCCGACTCGGCCTCGGCCTCCAGCTCGGCCCGCAACTGCTCCTGCTGCTCGCGCAGGTGCGGGGTGGGCTCGGCGTAGACGTGGGTGAACAGGTCCATGGGGTCGAGGACCGGGTCCTGGTTCATGCGCTCGCGCAGGGCCGCGGCCAGGGTCTCGGCGTCCTGCCGGGCGGCCTCGATGGCGGCCTCGTCGAGCATGCCGCGCGCGGTCAGCTCCCGCTCCAGCAGCTGGATCGGGTCGTGCGCGCGCCAGGTCTCCACCTCGGCGTCACCGCGGTAGCGGGTCGCGTCGTCGGCGTTGGTGTGGGCGTCGACGCGGTAGGTGATGGCCTCGACGAGGGTGGGGCCGCCGCCCTCGCGCGCGTGCCGTACGGCGTCGGCGAGCACCTCGTGCACGGCGGCGGCGTCGTTGCCGTCGACCAGGCGGCCGGGCATGCCGTAGCCGACGGCCTTGTGGGCCAGCGACGGGGCCGCGGTCTGCTTGGCGAGCGGGACGGAGATCGCGAAGCCGTTGTTCTGCACGAGGAAGACGACCGGGGCCTGCCAGACGGCGGCGAAGTTCAGCGCCTCGTGGAAGTCGCCCTCGCTGGTGCCGCCGTCGCCCACCATGGCCAGCGCGACCACGTCGTCGCCCTTGAGGCGGGCGGCGTGCGCGAGGCCCACGGCGTGCGGCAGCTGGGTGGCGAGCGGGGTGCACAGGGGGGCGACCCGGTGCTCGTACGGGTCGTAGCCGGTGTGCCAGTCGCCGCGCAGCAGGGTCAGCGCCTCGACGGGGTCCACCCCGCGGGCCACGACGGCGAGCGTGTCGCGGTAGCTCGGGAAGAGCCAGTCCTGCTCCTTCAGGACCAGCGCGGCGGCGACCTCGCAGGCCTCCTGGCCGGTGGTGGAGGGGTAGACCGCGAGACGGCCCTGCTTGGTGAGCGCGGTGGCCTGCGCGTTGTAGCGGCGGCCCTTCACCAGTTCCGCGTACAGCCGGCGCAGCAGCTCCGGGTCGGCCTTCGCGGCCGCCTCGGTGCCGAGGACGCGGTACGGCTCCGCGTCGGGCAGCAGCGGCGCGGGGTCGGTACGGGGTCGCCAGGCGGGCGGCGGGGTCGGCCGGTACGCGCCCCGCTGCTCCATGACCGTCATGACGGCACCTCCTCGTGGGAGCGGCTTCGAGAGGCACGTCGGATGTGATGCGCCTCACCTACCGATTGTTCGGTCGTCGGCACATTTTGGCTACGGCTGACCTCAGGCTGTGGACAAACGGTTCTCCACAGCCTGTGATGGACGCAGTACGTCCATGGTAGGGAGGCGGGCGCGGGTGGCAGCTGAACAAATGGCCGAGAGCCAGGACGACAGCGGTGTGCTGCCGCCGCCGCGGCCCCTGGACGCCATCGATCAGGACATCCTGCGCATGCTCCAGTCGGACGGCCGCGCCTCGATACGGTCGGTCGCCGAGCGGGTCCACGTCTCGCGCGCCAACGCCTACGCGCGCATCAACCGGCTCGTCGAGGACGGCGTCATCCGCGGCTTCGGCGCCCGCGTCGACCATGAGCGGGCCGGGCAGAGCACGTCCGCCTACATCACCCTGAAGATCGTCCAGAACTCCTGGCGCACGGTCCGCGAGCAGCTCAGACAGCTGCCCGGCGCCTCCCATATCGCCCTGGTGGGCGGGGACTTCGACGTGCTGCTGCTGGTGCACGTGTCCGACAACCGGGCGCTGCGCGAGCTGGTGCTGACCCGGCTCCAGGCGATCCCGGAGGTGCTGAGCACGCGCACGCTGCTGGTGTTCGAGGAGGAGGACCTGGAGCCGCAGAGCTGAGCTCAGGCGTCCTTCCGGAGCCCGCCGAACGCCAGCTGCACCACCGCGTCGGCCACCTCGCGCTCGCTCATGCCCCGCCCGCCCGGCTTGTACCACTCGACGATCGAGTTGATCATCCCGAAGACCAGCCGGGTCACCAGCCGGACCTCTATGTCGCCGCGCACATCCCCGTCCGCCGCCGCGGCCTTCAGCAGGTCGGCGACCCGGTGGTCGAAGTCGCGGCGGCGCTCCAGGGCCCACCGCTCGGTGTCGGTGTTGCCGCGCACGCGCAGCAGGAGGGTCACATAGGGCAGTTCGGCTATGAGCACCTCGACCATGCGCCGGACGACGTACTCCAGGCGCTCGGCGGCACGCCCCACGCGCGCGTGCTCCTCGTCGAGGATCCCGAAGAGGCCGTCCAGGGCCCGGCTCACGGCCCGGCGCAGCAGCTCCTCCTTGCCGGTGACGTGGTGGTAGATGGACGACTTGGAGATGCCGGCCGCCTTGGAGAGGTGCTCCATGGAGGTGCCGTCGTAGCCGCGCTCGTTGAACACCCGGACGGCGACGGACAGCAGCGTGTCCGGGGTGTAGGTGTCGCGTTTGGCGGTGGTCATGAGGCGGTGCCCTCCCGCTTGTCGGAGGCGTGCGCGTGGCGGTACAGCGCGAGGGACGGCGCGTAGCGCCCCGAGGGGTCGCGCAGGTGCAGGTCGTCCAGGAGGGCGTAGGCCCAGGAGCGGCCGAGCCGGCGGCTCCACTCGAAGGGGCCCAGGGGGTAGTTGACGCCGAGGCGCATCGCGGTGTCGACGTCCTCCTCGGTGGCGACGCCCTTGGCGACGGCGTCATGCGCCAGGTCGATGATCCGCGCGACCGTACGGGCGACGATCATGCCGGGCACGTCGCCGATGACGCTGACCTTCTTGCCGAGCGCCTGGAAGAGCCCGGTGGCCTCGGCGAGGGTCTGCGGGGCGGTGTCCTGGGAGGCGGACAGGGCGATCCGGGTCGCCTTGCGGTAGTCCAGGGCGAGGTCGAAGTAGACGACGTCCCGGAACTCCACGGAGGTCTGCCCGTCGGCGAGGACGAGCTGGCCGCCGCTCGGCAGCACCAGGCGGGTGCCGTTGTCCTCGTCCTCCTCGCGGACCGGGATGCCCGCCTCGCGGATCAGCGCGAGCAGGTCGCCGGCCGGGGCGAGATCGCCCTCGGCGACGACGTACGCGGGCGGCTGCTGCCTCTCGGCCGTGTCCGGCTCGGGGCGCTCGGCGCCGTCCCGGTGGTCGTACCAGCCCTGGCCCGTCTTGCGGCCCAGCCGGCCGGACTCGACCAGGCGCCGCTGGGCGAGGGACGGCGTGAAGCGCACGTCCTGGAAGAAGGACTGCCAGACCGACCGGGTGACGGACTCGTTGACGTCCTGGCCGATCAGGTCGGTCAGCTCGAACGCGCCCATCCGGAAGCCGCCCGACTCGCGCAGCACGGCGTCGATGGTGGCCGGGTCGGCGCCCTGCGCCTCGTACACCGCGAAGGCCTCGGCGTAGAAGGGCCGGGCGATGCGGTTGACGATGAAGCCGGGGGTGTCCGCGCAGGCGACCGGTGCCTTGCCCCAGGCGCGGGCGGTCTCGTACGCGCGCGTGGCGTACGTGACGTCGGTGGCGAACCCGGAGACGACCTCGACCAGCGGCAGCAGCGGCGCCGGGTTGAAGAAGTGCAGGCCGACGAAGCGGCCGGGGACACGCAGGGCGCCGCCGATGGCGGTGACGGACAGCGACGAGGTGTTGGTGGCGAGCAGGCAGTCGTCGGTGACGATGTCCTCCAGCTCGCGGAACAGCTCCTGCTTGACGTCCAGCCGCTCCAGGACCGCCTCGACGACCAGGGCGCAGTCGGCCAGCTCGGAGAGGTTCCCGGCGGGCAGCAGCCGGGCCCGGGCGGCGTCCCGGTCGGCGGCGGTGAGCCGCTCCTTCTCGACGAGCCGGTCCAGGCGGCCGCCGATCGCGTCGGCCGCCTCCCGGGCCCGCCCGGGGGCGGTGTCGTACAGCCGTACGGGATGGCCCGCGACCAGCGCGACCTGGGCGATTCCCTGGCCCATGGTGCCGGTGCCGACGACGGCCACGGGGCTGCTGAGGTCGAGTGCTGTCATGTGCGCGATCCTCCCGCACGGGGTTTTCCACAGATGCGGCGGACCCCCTTGAACCGACCGATCGTTCGGTTACTCTAGCTCTGTCCGAGTGTTCCTGCCCAGGTTTCTGCCCAGGTCATGAACTCGACGAGGAGTTCTTGAGACGAGGAGTTGGTCACCCATGACCGCCGCACTCTCGGCGCACGAGCTGATCGCCCGGCACCGGTCCACCCTCGACCAGGCGCTGGAAGCGATCCGCACGCGCGCGTACTGGTCCCCGCACCCCGAGCACCCCAAGGCCTACGGGGAGAACGGCAGCCTGGACGCGGCCGCGGGCAAGGCCGCCTTCGACGCCCTGCTCGGCACCCGCCTCGACCTCGGCCAGCCGGGCACGGACGACTGGGTGGGCGGCGAGACCTCCCCGTACGGCATCGACCTGGGCGTGACGTACCCGCACGCGGACCTCGACGTGCTGCTGCCCGCCATGAAGGCCGGGCAGCGGGCCTGGCGGGATGCGGGCGCGGAGCAGCGCGCGGTGGTCTGCCTGGAGATCCTCAAGCGGATCAACGACCGGACGCACGAGTTCGCGCACGCGGTCATGCACACCTCCGGCCAGGCGTTCATGATGGCGTTCCAGGCGGGCGGCCCGCACGCGCAGGACCGCGGCCTGGAGGCGGTGGCGTACGCGTACGTGGAGCAGGTGCGCACGCCGGACAACGCCGAGTGGACCAAGCCGCAGGGCAAGCGCGACCCGCTGGCCATGAGCAAGCAGTTCACGCCGGTCCCGCGCGGCATCGGCCTGGTGATCGGCTGCAACACCTTCCCGACCTGGAACGGCTATCCGGGCCTGTTCGCCTCCCTGGCCACGGGCAACGCGGTCCTGGTCAAGCCCCACCCGCGCGCGGTGCTGCCGCTCGCGCTCACCGTGCAGGTCGCCCGCGAGGTGCTCGCCGAGACCGGCTTCGACCCGAACCTGGTGGCGCTGGCCGCCGAGCGCCCCGGCGAGGGCATCGCCAAGACGCTCGCCCTGCGCCCCGAGATCCGGATCATCGACTACACGGGCTCGACCACGTTCGGCGACTGGCTGGAGGCCAACGCCCGCCAGGCGCAGGTCTACACGGAGAAGGCCGGCGTCAACACCGTCGTCGTCCACTCCACGTCCGACTACAAGGGCATGCTCTCCAACCTGGCGTTCTCGCTGTCCCTGTACAGCGGCCAGATGTGCACGACCCCGCAGAACCTGCTCGTCCCCCGGGAGGGCATCTCCACGGACCAGGGACCCAGGTCGTACGACGAGGTCGTCGCGGATCTCGCCAAGGCGGTGGACGGCCTGCTCGGCGACGACGCCCGGGCGAACGCGCTGCTCGGGGCGATCGTCAACCCGGACGTGAAGGCGCGGCTGGAGAAGGCGGCCGGGCTGGGCGAAGTCGCCCTGGCGTCCCGGGAGATCACCAACCCGGACTTCCCGGGGGCGGTCGTCCGTACGCCGGTCATCGTGAAGCTGGACGGGGCCAAGCCGGACGCGGAGGCCGCGTACATGAGCGAGTGCTTCGGGCCGGTGTCGTTCGCCGTCGCCGTGGACTCGGCTTCGGACGCGGTGGAGTTGCTGCGGCGCACCGTCCGGGAGAAGGGCGCGATGACCGTCGGGGCGTACACGACCGACCCGGAGGTCGAGCAGGACGTGCGGGAAGCCTGTCTGGAGGAGGCGGCGCAGTTGTCGCTGAATCTGACGGGCGGGGTGTATGTGAACCAGACGGCCGCGTTCTCCGACTTCCATGGCTCGGGGGGTAATCCGGCGGCCAGTGCGGCGCTGTGCGACGGTGCGTTCGTCGCCAACCGGTTCCGGGTGGTCGAGGTGCGGCGGGAGGCGTAGGAGGGCCCCGTGCCCCGCGTCGAATCCAACCGAGCGACGGCAGGCCCCTCTGTGCACCATGCTGGCGTCGGGGAGTGTCGTCCAGCTGGGCCTCCCTGGAGGGTGATCGTCTCGCTCACCGGTTCGGGAAAGTCCGGGGGACCGGCCGTGCAGGCGGCTGAGGCGTCCCACACGAGCGATGCCGAGTAGGCGGTCGTACTAGATGCGGTGCCGGCCCCGGAGCCGACGGCCGGTACCCGCGACGCGCGGTCGGTGAGGGGAGCAGCGTCGGTGCCTGCCGCGACCAGGGGCTTCGACGGTGGAAGAAAGCCAACGGCCGCAAGCGGCACAGCGTGATGGCTCCTCTCCGACCGCTGTTGGCCGTGACGGTGACTACGGCTACACCGGACGACGACACCGGCGATTTCACCGCGCACCTCGGCTGCGGTGATCCGGTAGCCGATGAGCTTGGCCATAAGCCGCCCCCTCCCCGGGGGGCATCCTGAACAGCCCCGGCCGTTGCCCGCCAGCCAGCCCCGAGCGGTCAATGCACCGCGTCATGCGAGGACACCTTTACTCAGCCATCACCTGCGTCGCGATTCTTACCTTGGATTCCAGGTCAGCTCTTACCTTGGCCATGGCCGCAACGTTGGCAGCGAGGGCTTGCTTCTCATAGGCATAGTCCACCGCATACCAGACGCCCACCACATTCTCCTTGTGCCGACATGCCGCGTCCGCTGTAGCCACCTTCAGTTCGTGCGCCGTAGGCTTCAAAGACTTCTGCCACTCTGGATCACTTATGGCAGCCAAAGGATCCTTGTAATTGAGGCCCTTGTTCTTCATGCACAGCGACCACTTAACGAATACAGATCTGGTCCTCTCATCCTGACGGGCCGCATACATGGTCTCGAGGTTGATATTGACTGCGATTTGCGGATCAAGCAGTTCGCCGTCCACAGTTCCCGTCACCCTCTCGGTCGCCGCTCCGATACAGCCATGATTCGGTACAGTACGGCCACGGATGACCTGGCCGCCAGGACCGAAACTCTGTCTGGGGTCGGACGTACCACGCTCGGCAACCCTCTGCTTCGCTGTTACCTTCGGAATAGAATCTGCGGCACCGGATTGACTTACGGGTACACCTCCCTCCGGATGGTAACCCCACTTGGCCATCAACGCGGAGTTCTGGTGCCCATAGTGGCCACTTACCCGAGTGGTGGGAGCATCGCTGTCCCGCCGCTCCTGGGGCGTCGGAATTTTGTACTCGAACCCGAAGCGCGCCATGCAGTCGGAGACAAGCCTCGCATACGCTTTGGTGATGATTGACTGCTGCTCTGGATTGACCAGGTATTTATCGAGGGGCAGCGGCCTGTCGTTGGCGGAATCAATTCTTGGTGGGGCAAAAACGAGCGCCGGCACCTTCACGCTTGGCTGTTTTTCCGCCCTGTCGTCTGACTCGGGATCCTCTCGGTCCGCACCCGTGCAACCAGCCAGCAGGAGTGGAAGGGCGATCAAGACGGCGGCTGTGCGATACGAGCGGCTGGACACTTGCATGATCTCTTTCGCGGATCGTAACCGAGTGCAGGATGAGTAGTGGCACATCGCATCAAGGGATCCCTGGCCGCCAGTACGGATGGCCAGGGATCGCCGTGGAACTACCAAACGGTTAGGGCTGTCCGTACCTACCCGATGCATTGTCGTTCTTCATCGGCTCAGGGATGTCGACCGCGTTGTTGGGCCCGATTTGCATACAGGCGACAGAGCAGTCGTAGCCGCTATTGAAAAACAGAGAGAAGTAGCGCCCGTTTGCACGGTTGTCCACCGCAGCCACGTTGTTCTTCACCGAAACGCCGGCACCGGAGCTTCCATTCCTGCCGGCCGAGAAGTAGTAGCCCGAGTAGTTTGGAATGTTGGAACTCTGCTTGAAGACAGCTCCGAACCCCGACGAACTGGAGTTGTAGTAGAGACACACCTGACCCGGATCGCATTCTGCGGCAGGGTACGTGAACGCTGATGCGCTGCCCGCTGTCGCCATCACAGCAGTCAGGGCCACTGAACCCATGACAAGGGTTCTCTTAAGGCGCATTCCATACTTCCCTTCGACTTTAGTCGGCCAGAGATGCCGTCTCTGGGTAATCGTACCGACCAAGATCCAGGCTTGGGAAGCCCCACCCTCGATTTGCGTCCGGCAATACAAAAAGCGACGATCAAGGGTGCCGGATAACAAGCGAGCACATTATGCCCTTTTATGCAACTTGAGTGCAACATTGCTGCATTCGCCGCGCGCAGTTGCCAAGTCTGCGTTCAAACAATGGTCATGCTGGTCAGGGCACTGTGTCACCCGGCAATGACGAGGTTGTGCAGGCGGGCGATGCCGAGTATGGCGTGGTGGACGTCGTCGCCTTTCAGCCGGCAGTCGCGGAGGATCTTCCAGTCTTCATGCGGGCGAAGGCGTGCTCGACGCGAGCGCGGACTTTGCGGTGGGAGGCGTTGTGTTCCTCCTTGCGCCGGGCAGCTCCCACGCCTTGCAGTCGTTGCGATTGTCGGTGACTGGTCGGTCGACCGCGACGACGAGCGGGGGTCGGCGTCGATGACGACCTGGTGGTTGGTGGAATACCGGTAGTTCTTCGACTGCTCGGTGACGGTGTGATCGCGGGTCGGACGAGGGTGCCGTCCACGATCAGCCTGGTGTCCTTGCGGAACCTTTTGCGCTGCTGGAGCGCGAGCGCGGGCCCAAGGTGGTCGATGATGCGGTAGGCGGCCGACTCGGACGCCCCAAAGAGCGGCACGAGTTGGCGCAGGGTCAGGTTCGTCCGCCAGTACGCGGCGACCAGGAGCACGCGGTCCTCCAGCGGCAGGCTCCAGGGACGGCCCTTGCGCCCCGGGTCCGCACCCTCGCGCCGCAGAGCGGTGATCAGCTTGCCGAACTGGCGCGGGCTCAGCCCGGTGAACGGGGCTATCCAGGAGGGCTCCGACGCCGTGATCACAACAGACACGGAAAGATCATCTCATCCGTGACCAGCAGTTACCACGTATCCCGGCCGCAGCCACGGCGAGACTCCACAGCCAGCACCAGCCGACCATCCGGCGCCCTCGGCAACGGCACCCCGTCAGGCCGTACAGAGCCCCGTGACCACGACAGTATTCAGGCGCGAGCGCGAGATCAACGATCATGGGCTTCAGCCCTTCGCTGTCGTGGGTGTTGGCGGCCGAGACACCGACGAGGAGGGGCAGTCCGTTCGCGTCCCTCAGGACGCACCAGAGCTCCAGTGGTACAGGGTCATGGCCACGCTGGTCGCGAGGTTGTAGCTGCTGACCTGGGGGCGCATCGGGAGCGCCAGCAAGTGGTCGGCACGGGCGCGCAGTTCGGGTGACAGGCCCGTGCGTTCCGAGCCGAAGGCGAGGACGGCGTCGTCCGGGAGCTTGATGCCCCGGATGTCGTCGCCCTCCGGGTCGAGGGCGAACAGCGGGCCGGGCGGCAGGTCGGTCACGTCCAGGCGCTCCACCGCGGTCGCGAAGTGCAGGCCCGCACCGCCGCGGACCACCGTCGGATGCCAGGGGTCGACCGTCCCGGTCGTCACCACGCCGGTCGCCCCGAAGCCGGCGGCCAGGCGGATCACCGCGCCCGCGTTGCCCAGGTTGCGCGGGTTGTCCAGGACAACGACCGGGGCCGTGCGCGGCGTGTGCGCCAGCTTCGCCAGGTTGGACGCCCGGGACGGGCGTACCGCCAGGGCGGCCACCGCGGTGGGGTGCGGGCGGGGCACGAGCGACGTGTACGTCTCGTGCGGGACCTCCGCCAGCAGCGCGGCCAGGGTGTCCCGGACGTCGGGCGCCAGCTCGTCGGCGAGGGCGAGCGCGGCGGTCCGGTCCGCGGTGACCGCCACGGGCACCTCGGCGCGGAACCGCAGCGCGTGCTTGAGGGCGTGGAAGCCGTCGAGCAGGACGGTGTCGCCGGCGAGCCGGTGCCAGGCGGTCACGGGGTCGGTCATGTCCCGAAGCCTACGTGCGTGGTCTCGGGGCTCTCGTGGGCCCGCTGCTCGGGGACCGGGCTCCGCCGCCGGGCGCGGCTCAGGAGGCGGTCACGCGCGCGTGCCGCCCAGCCGCCCAGGCGGCGCAGGAAGGTCGTCGGCAGGAACACCGCGTCCGCCGCGATCATCGCCAGCGAGAAGAACGGCAGGCCGAGCACGACGGCGATCACCGCGTGCTCGGTGATCATCACCGCCAGCAGGACGTTCTTCACCCGCCGGTTGAACAAGGTGAACGGGAAGGCGACCTGCACCAGGACGGTCCCGTAGGTCACGAGCATCACCAGCGTGCCGCTGGCGGACAGCAGGCCGGCGAGCGCGGGCCAGGGCGAGAAGTACTCCAGGTGGAGCGGGTAGTAGACCGCGGTGCCGTCCTGCCAGCGGGACCCCTGGATCTTGTACCAGCCGGCCGTCGCGTAGATCAGGCACGCCTCGGCCATGATCACGAGCAGGGCGCCGTTGTGCACGACGTTGGCGACGACGTCGAGCAGGATCCGCGGCTCAGCGGACCGGGCGCGGCGCCCGACCAGCCACCACAGGGCCTGCGCCGCCCACACCGTCCACAGCAGCGCCGGTATCAGCCAGTCGCCCTCCAACCGGCCGGCCAGGGTCACCGCGACCAGGACGAACCCGAGCACGCCCCACAGGACCGGCCCGGTCCGGTCCGTGACCCGCTCGCCACGCGCGCGTGCCGCCCGGGCCCGCGAGGCCCGCCGGGCGTCCAGCGACCACACCTGGGCGCAGCGCGTGAACACCAGGTAGATCGACATCAGGTGCAGCACGTTGTCGCCGCCGTCGCCCATGAAGACGCTGCGGTTCTGGAGCGACAGCACGCCGACCATGAACAGCACCGACATGGTGCGGGTGCGCCAGCCCAGCATCAGCAGGGCACTGGCCAGGACCGCGAGCGCGTAGACGATCTCGAACCAGATGCGGCCGTCCGACCACATCAGCGTGGTGAACGCCCCGTTCGTCCGGATCAGCTGCTCGGCGAGATCCCAGCTCCACGGGCCGTCGGGGCCGTAGAGCTCATGGCGGTGGGGCAGCTCGCGCAGCAGGAACAGCAGCCAGGTCGCGCTGAAGCCGATGCGGACGACGGCGGTCTGGTAGGGGCCGAGGGCGGCCTCGGTGACCCGGGCGATACCGCGCGAGACGGCCAGGGAGCAGCGGTTCACCGCACGCCTCCCGCGGCCTCGTCCCGCGGCACCTTCCACCACGGCAGCTCGCGGTAGGACGGTGTCGTGGAGACCTTCTCCCGGCTCCACTCGGGCGCGGGCACGTTGCTCGTACGGGAGCGGACCTGGACGCGCTCGATCACACCGCCGCCCCCGGTCGTGGCCCGCACCGCGTCATCGCGGTCCAGGCGCAGCACCGCGATCCGGCGCAGATACGACTCGGAGAGCGAGCCGCGCAGGCCCACCGGGCGGTTCTCGCCGTCGTGCGTCGCCACGAAGAAGTCCCAGGCGCGGCGCAGCTCGTTCTGCTGGGTGTGGCTGGGCAGCAGGTTGCCGTCGATGGCCCGGCCGTCCTCGGCGGACAGGTCGTACCAGCCGGTGGTCAGCGTCATGCCGTCCCGCCCCCGGACCTGGGCGCGGACCTGGATCGAGATGTTCTGCTGGAGCGGGTTCGGCGCGAAGAGCTTCCAGTTCTGCTCGAACTCCGGATAGATCCAGTCGTCGACGGCCTTCCCGTGCTCCTTGGTGACCGTATTCGCAGGCGCGACATGCAGGAACGTCATCCCCAGATGCGCGCAGACCCCCACCGCGACGACCGCGAGCGCCACGGCGACGACGATCCGGTAACGGAGGGAGAGCGCGGCGACGCCGGTACGGGGGCCTGCGTCCGGACCAGACTCCAGGGGCGGGCCGGGCTCGGCAGGTGAACCGGGCTCGGCAGGCTGACCAGGCTTGGCAGGCTGACCGGGCTCGGCAGGCGTGCCCGGCCCGTGCCGGGCGTTCGGGCCCTCGTCGTACGCGTTCATTCCGCCCCGTTCCCGATCACGGTCCTCGTTCCGTCCGCCCGGCCGCGGAGGGCGTCGTACCGCCCGCGCACCGCCGCGCGCGCCGGCACCGGCACGGTACTCAGGCCGCCCACCCCGGCACAGCCCCTGTCCGCCGGCCCGGGCCGTGGCCGTCACCACACCGCGAGAGCCGACCGTACGGCGCCCGCGACCGCCCGGGAGCGCGGCCCCCCTGGTCCACAGGGGACCCCCGCAGGTTATCCACAGGGCACCCCGGCGGGTGGCCCGCAGGAGTGACACCCTACGGCGCCCGCCCGTACGCCCATTCCCTTCTTCTAGAACCTGTTCTATCTTGACGCACCGTCAGCTCAGCGGGACCGGCCGGGAGGACAGGCACCGTGGACTTCACCTTCACCGAGGAGCAGCAGGCGGCGGCCGAGGCGGCGAAGGGCGTGTTCGCCGGGGTCGCCCCGGACGCCGTACCCAGCCCGGCCCTCACCCCCGGCGCCGTCGCCGAGTCCTACGACCGCGCCCTGTGGGCCAGACTCGCCGACGCGGACCTGCTGAGCCTGCTGCTCGACGCCGAGTACGGCGGGGCCGGCCTGGACGCCATCGCGCTGTGCCTGGTGCTGCGGGAGTCGGCCCGGGTGCTGGCCAGGGTGCCGCTGCTGGAGAGCAGCGCGGCAGCGGCGGCCGTCCAGGCCTACGGCGGAGGCGCGGCGAAGGCCGCCCTGCTCGCCGGGGCCGGCCGGGGCGAGACCGTGCTGACCGTCGCCGCGCACGGCCGCACCGGCCACGACCCGGCCGAGCTCGCCGTGACCGCACGGCGGGACGGCGCGGCCTGGGTGCTGGACGGCGTGCAGACGGCGGTGCCGTGGGCCTACGACGCGGACGTCACGGTCGTCCCCGCGCACACCGGGACCGGCCGGACCGTGCTGGCCCTGGTCCCGCGCGGGCACCAGGGCGCCGTCCTCGCCGAGCAGTTCTCCACCAGCGGCGAGCGGCTCGGCGAACTGCGGCTGGACTCGGCGCGGCTCGCCGCCCGGGACGTGATCGACGCCGAGGGCGCCTGGGAGTGGCTGCGGGACCTGCTGGCCACCGGGACGTGCGCGCTGGCGCTCGGGCTCGGGGAGCGCGTGCTGCGGATGACCGGTGAGTACACGAGCAAGCGGGAGCAGTTCGGCTTCCCGATCGCGACCTTCCAGGCCGTCGCCGTGCAGGCCGCCGACCGGTACATCGACCTGCGCGCGATGGAGGCCACGCTGTGGCAGGCGGCGTGGCGGATCGCCTCGGGGGCACCGGGCGCGCTGCCCGCCGCCGGTGACGTCGCCGTCGCCAAGATCTGGGCGGCGGAGGGCGTGCGCCGGGTCGTGCAGACCGCGCAGCATCTGCACGGCGGGTTCGGCGCCGACGTCGACTACCCGCTGCACCGCTATCACGCCTGGGCCAAGCACCTGGAGCTGTCGCTCGGCCCGGCCGCGGCGCACGAGGACGCCCTGGGCGACCTGCTGGCCGCCCACCCACTGGCCTGACCGCCCGACGCGTGCGCTGGGCGCTGGGCACTGGCCTCAGCCGTCAGGCGTCAGGCGTCAGGCGTCAGGCGTCAGGCGCTAAAGGACGAACCCCGGCTTCCCGTCGTCCGTCACGACGGGACGGCCCGCCGCCGCCCACACCTGCATGCCGCCGTCGACGTTCACCGCGTCGATGCCCTGCTGGGCCAGGTACATCGTGACCTGGGCGGACCGGCCGCCGGAGCGGCAGATCACGTGCACCCGGCCGTCCTGCGGGGCGGCCTCGGTCAGCTCGCCGTACCGGGCGACGAACTCGCTGATCGGGATGTGCAGCGCCCCTTCGGCGTGACCCGCCTGCCACTCGTCGTCCTCCCGGACGTCCAGCAGGAAGTCGCCGTCCTTGAGGTCCGCGACCTCGACCGTGGGCACACCAGCTCCAAAACTCATGTGTCCGACGCTACCCGAACCGCCCGGTGGGACGGCCGGGGCGCGGCTCAGCCCTCGCCGAGCAGCGCGACCAGCTCCCGCTCGCGCTCGGCGAGCTGGGTGAGCAGCCCCTGCCCGATCTCGTCCAGGAGACGGTCCGGGTCGTCCGGGGCCAGCTGGAGCATGTGGCCTATGGCGCTCTCCTCCAGCTCCCGGGCGAGCAGGGCGAGCAGCTCCTTGCGCTGGGCGAGCCATTCGAGGCGGGCGTACAGCTCCTCGGCGCGGCTGGGGCCCCGCTTCAGCTCGGGTCCCTTGGCCCACTCCTCGGCGAGTTCGCGCAGCTCGGCCTCGTCGCCGCGGGCGTAGGCGGCGTTGACGCGGGTGATGAACTCCTCGCGCCGCTCGCGCTCCTTCTCCTCCTGTGCCAGGTCCGGGTGGGCCTTGCGGGCCAGGTCGCGGTAGAGCTTGCGGGCCTCCTCGCTGGGGCGGACCCGCTGCGGGGGCCGGACCGCCTGGTCCGTGAGCATGGCCACGGCCTCCGGGAAGAGGCCGCTGTCGTCCATCCAGCCGTGCAGCAGCTCCTCGACGCCGGGGATCGGCGCGAGCCGGGCCCTGGCCTCCTCCGCCCGGCGCCGGTCCTCGGGGTCGCCGCTGCGGGCGGCCCTGGCCTCCAGGATCCGGGCGTCCAGCTCCTCCAGCCGGGCGTACAGCGGGCCGAGCTTCTGCTCGTGCAGCCGGGAGAAGTTCTCGACCTCGACGCGGAAGGTCTCCACCGCGATCTCGTACTCGATCAACGCCTGCTCGGCGGCCCGCACGGCCCGCTCCAGCCGCGCCTCGGGCCGGGCGGCGTCGCCACCGTCCTGCTCAGCTTCGGGGGTCGTCACCCGACCAGCGTAGGCCACGGGCCGACCGCGTCCGCGCCCCTGCCCTTCTGGGGACCCGGCCCTCTTGCACCCCTTGCGGCCCGAGATGGGACGTTGCCCACCCCGGTATCGCGGTCACACCCCCATCTCCGCCGCGACCTTCCCGGCCCGCACCCCCGCCACCAACTCGGCGTGATCCGCCTCCGTCCGATCCGCATAGGCCACGGCGAACGCCGCCATCGCCTCGTCCAGTTCCTCGCTCTTGCCGCAGTACCCGGCGACGAGGCGGGGATCGGCGCTGTGGGAGTGGGCCCGGGCCAGGAGGGCGCCGGTCATCCGGCCGTAGTCGTCTATCTGGTCGGCGGCCAGGGCGGCCGGATCGACGCTGCCCTTGCGGTTGCGGAACTGGCGGACCTGGAAGGGGCGCCCGTCGACCGTCGTCCAGCCCAGCAGGCTGTCGCTGACGACCTGCATCCGCTTCTGGCCGAGCACGACCCGCCGGCCCTCGTGGCCGGTCTCCGGCACTTCGAAACCGGCGGTCAGCAGATGCGGCACCAGCGCCGAGGCCCGCGCCTCCTTGACCTGGAGCACCAGCGGCTCACCCCGGTGGTCCAGGAGCAGCACGACGTAGGACCGGCTGCCGACGCTGCCGGTGCCGACGACGCGGAACGCCACGTCGTGCACCGCGTGCCGGGCGAGGAGGGGCAGGCGGTCCTCGGGCAGTGTGCCGACGTACTCCTCCAGGGACGTCGCCACCACCGCGGCCTCCTCGTCCGGGACGCGCCGCAGCACCGGCGGGGCGTCGACGAAGCGCCGCCCGCCGCCCTCGACGGCCTCGGTCGACTTGGCCGCGAAGCGACCGCTGGTGTTGTGGCGGGCCTTCTCGGAGACCCGCTCCAGCGTGCCGAGCAGGTCATGGGCGTCCGTGTGGGAGACGAGTTCCTCGTCCGCGATGGCGTTCCACGCGTCCAGCACCGGAAGTCTGGCCAGCAGCCGCATGGTGCGACGGTAGGCGCCCACCGCGTCGTAGGCCGCCTTGCGGCACCGGTCCTCGTCGGCTCCCGCCTCCCGGCCCGCGAGCACCAGGGAGGCCGCGAGACGCTTGAGGTCCCACTCCCAGGGGCCGTGCACCGTTTCGTCGAAGTCGTTCAGGTCGATGACCAGGCCGCCGCGGGCGTCGCCGTAGAGGCCGAAATTGGCCGCATGGGCGTCGCCGCAGATCTGGGCCCGGATCCGGGTCATGGGCGTGCGCGCCAGGTCGTACGCCATGAGTCCGGCGGCGCCGCGCAGGAACGTGAAGGGGGTGGCGGCCATGCGGCCGACCCGTATCGGCGTGAGCTCGGGCAGGCGGCCGCGGCCCGACTCCTCGACGGCGCTCACCGCGTCGGGCCGGGTCGCGTCCAGGTCGAGCGTGGCGTGCGCGCTGCGCGGGACGCGTCGGCGCAGGGCCTTGCCCTCGTCCTTGGGCGAGCCCTCGGCCGGCCACTCGGCGAAGCCGCGCACCCGGGGCAGCCGACGCGTCGCCCCGCCCCCGGCCGCCGCCTCGCCATCGGCCGTGGTCCCGCCCCCGGCCGTCGTCCCGGCCCCGTCCTCAGCCCTGGTCATACCGACCGCCTCCCCCGCACGCGCACGAACATCAACTCGTGCCGACCGTACAGCCGACGGCCGAAACGCGTCAGACCCTGTGGACAACTCCACAGCTGTGGACAACCCGTGCCAGGTCAACGGCTACACCCCGGGAAACCCGCCCCTCACGTCCCCGACGAAGCCTGCGCCGGCACGGCCGCCCCCTGCTCCACCCGTCCCTGGGCCAGCACCCGTTCGGCCCGGCCCACCGAGATGTCGAGACGGGCCAGCACCGCGGGGACGGCGATGCTCGGCAGGAAGTGCTCGAACATCACGACGACACGGCGCTCCAGATCGCGCCGCTGGCAGCGCAGCTGGGACAGCAGCTGCACACCCGAGAAGCTGCCCACCAGCAGTTCCGCCGTCTCCGCCACGTCGACATGCGGCAGCAGTTCGCCCTGTGCCTGCGCGTCGGCCAGCCGCTGCACGTTCTGGTCGAACCACATGCGGAAGGCCGGTGTGCGGTCGAGGTCCATGGCCCCCTGGTCGAGGGCGAGCCCGACACTGGCCCGCACCAGCGGCTCGGACCGCAGCCGGCGGGCCAGCACCAGGCCGGAGTCGACGAGTTCCTGGAGCTTGCTGGACTGGGGCGGGAGCGTGATCGCGAGCTGCTCCTCGAACACCCCGACCGCCAGCTCCTCCTTGGAGCCGAAGTGGAAGTACAGCGCGCCCTTGGTGACGCCGGCCCGGTCCAGGATCTCCCCGATGGTCGCCGAGGTGTAGCCGCGTTCGTCGAAGACGGCCGCCGCCGCCTCCAGGATGGTCCGCCGGGTGCGGATCGCGCGCTCCTGTCGCGCCATCGGGTGCCTCCTGATCTCCGTCGATCCCTGTGAAGTCGCTGTGCGGCGAGGGCGCGAGGGCCTGTTCCGGCGGCTTGGCTCACCCTTTGAAAAAAACCGGCTCGTCCGTATCTTAGTCAGACGCCGACCGCAGCGAGGCAGCCGATCCTGGGGGTTCTCATGCCGCAGACGGGACCTTTAAGCGCACTCACGGACGATCAGACCGGACGAGAGGGCCGTCCGGCAAACAGAACCGTTGCGACCGTCGAGAACACGCCACAGACGGCCGTCACCACGCACGCCGCGCCGCCCGCCGCCGCCACCGCCGAGGTCGCCTCAGCGGCCACCGCCGAAGATCCCGCCGCCACCACGGCCGAAGACCCCACAGCCGGACACCCTGCCCCGGACACCCCCGTCACCAAGGAACTCGCCCACCGCACCACCGAGACGGACGTCTTCCCCACCCGGTGGCGCAGAGTCTCCGACACCCGCTTCCGCCTCACCGCGCACTGGCCGGCCGCCCACCGCTTCTTCGGCCCCGTGGACGACCGCCACCAGGACCCGATGGTCGTGGGCGAAACGTTGCGGCAGGCCTCGATGGTGCTCGCGCACGCCGAGTTCGGCGCCCCGGCCGACACCCACTTCGTCATGTGGGACCTGACGGTCTCCGTGGACCCGTCCGCGCTCCTGCTGTCGGACGCCGCCGAACCCGTCGAGGTCGACGTCGTGTGCTCCGAGATCCGCCGCCGCGGTCGCGGCCTGGCGAGCATGCGCACCACCATGGAGTTCCGCCGCGCGGGACGCTTCGTGGCCCGCGGCACGGGCAGCACCGGCTGCACCTCGCCGCCCGCCTACCGCCGCCTGCGCGGACGGCAGTTGGACGCCATGGACACGCCCGTGCCGCTGCTGCCCGGCATCGCGCCGGAACTCGCCGGCCGCTCCCGCGCCGAGGACGTCGTCCTCGCCCCCGCCGACCGCCCCGGCGTCTGGCTGCTGCGCGTGGACACCGGCCACCCGGTCCTCTTCCCGCGGCCCAACGACCACGTCCCCGGCATGGTCCTGTTCGAGGCGGCCCGCCAGGCCGCGACCGCCGCGTCCGGTCAACACCCCTTCCTGCCCCGCACGATGACGGCCTCCTTCAACCGGTACGCCGAGCTGCACAGCCCGTGCCGGCTGGAGACGGAGCTGCTCGACGAGGACCCGGAGGAGGTGACCGTGCGCGTGTCGGGGCGGCAGGACGGCGAGGCCGTCTTCACCGCCACGCTGACCTCCGCGCGGACGGCGCCGGTACGGTCCCTGTCGTGACCGTCACCCTTCTGATCACGGGCGCCGGCGGCTTCATCGGCCACCACGCGGCCGCCGCGGCCCGCCGCCGGCCCGGCGTCCGGGTGCGGACGCTGTCCCGGCGGGCCATGCCCGGACCCGAGGCCGTCCACGGCGACCTGTCCGACCCGCCCTCCCTGCGCGGCGCCTGCGCGGGCGCCGACGTGCTGGTGCACTGCGCCACGCGGATCGACGGCGACCCCGAGGCCGTGGAGGCCGTCAACGACCGGGGCACACGGGCCCTGGTCGAGGAGGCCGTGCGCGCCGGCGTGCGCCGGATCGTGTACGTGAGCACGGCCGCCGTCCACGGCCGGGGCCCCTTCCGCGGCGTACGCCCCGGCGAGGTGCCGATCGCGCCCGCCTCGGTCACCAGCCGCACCCGGGCCGCGGCCGAACAGCACGTCCTGGACGCGGGCGGCCTGGTGCTGCGGCCGCACCTCGTGTACGGCGAGGGCGACCGCTGGGTCGTCCCCGGACTGGTCTGGCTGCTGCGGGAGTTGTCGGCGACCGTGACCGGCTGCACGGCGCTCCAGTCGATGATCGACGTCGGCACCCTGGGCCGTGCGGTCGTGGCCGCGGCGCTGTCCCCGGCGCACGGCGGCGGAGTGCACCACGTGAGCCATCCCGAGCCGGTGGCGGTTCCGGAGCTGCTCGGGGCCGTGCGCGAGCACCTGGGGAACCCCGGCGGCGGTGCGGCGGTGGACGTCGCCACCGCCCTGGACCGGGCCGCCGGGTCGCCGCTCGCCCTCCATCACCTCGGCATGCTCACCGTCGACCACTGGTTCGTGGACGACGCCTTCTGGAAGGACCTCGACTGCTCCCCCGGCGAGGGCTTCGCGGCCGAGTTCAGGCGCGCGGCACCCTGGTACCGCTCGTTCCTGCGCGACCGGACAGCTTCCTGATCGCCTCCGCCTCCTCCGGCCGCGGGCCCTGGTCCGGGCCCTGGTGCGGGCCGTGCAGCAGTACGGGCAACAACTCGTGCCCCGTCGAGATGATCGACCGCAGCCGCTTCGGCGGACGGGCCGGATCGGCCAGGGCCAGCCGCGGGAAACGGTCGAACAGGGAGGTCAGGGCCACCGTCGCCTCGGCCATGGCCAGGGGCCGGCCCAGGCAGTGGTGCACGCCGTGGCCGAAGGAGACGTGGTCGCGGCTGGTGGCGCGGGTGACGTCGAACCGGTCGGCGTCCGGGCCGTGCCGCTCGGGGTCGCGTCCGGCACCGGCGAAGGAGACCACGACCGGGTCGCCCTTGGGGATCGTGAGACCCGGCTCGATCTCGATGTCCTCGACGGCGTAGCGCAGGCCCGACATGGCGCCCGGCGCCTCGTAGCGCAGCGACTCCTCGATGGCGTCTTCCCAGGACACCCGCCCGGAGCGGACGAGGTCGAGCTGGTCGGGGTGGGCGAGCAGGCTGTGCACGGTGTTGTCGATGAGGTTGACGGTCGTCTCGAATCCCGCCGTGAGCAGCAGGATCAGGTTGTCCATCAACTCCTGTTCGCTGAGGCTTCCTTCGTCGCGCGCGGCGATGAGGGCGGTCGTCAGGTCGTCGGCCGGGTGCTCGCGCTTGTCCTGGAGGAACGCGGTCAGCGTGGCGTAGAGCTCGACGGCGTTGGCCTGGGCGTCCTCCAGGGAGATCGCCGTGTCGAAGAAGCCGTTGATGATGCGGTAGAGCGCGCCCCGCGGACCGTCCTCGCCGTGCGGTACGCCGAAGAGCTCGCACACCACCTCGTGCGGCACCGGCGCCGCGAACGCCGCGCGAAGATCGACGACTTCGCCCTCCGGGACCCGCTCCAGGTCGTCCAGCGCGCGGTCGACGATCTCCTGGACGCGCAGCAGCAGCGCGTCGACGCGGCGCTTGGTGAAGGCGGCGGCCATCGGCTTGCGCAGCCGGCTGTGGTCGGTGCCGTAGGCGGTGACCATGTTGCGCACCGAGACCCAGATGGCGAGCGGCCAGGTGCGGGAGATGTCCCCGTTGATCCAGGCCGGCCAGTGCTGGTAGGCGTCCTTGCTCGTCTCGGGGCCGGCCAGGAGCCGCTTGTTCAGCTCCAGGCCGTTGATCCACCACGCCCTTACGCCGCCGGGGAGTTCCACCTCCACGGCCGGGCCCTGGGCGCGGATCCGAGCTATCTCGTCGTAGAGGTCCTGGCCGGACGGGTCGATCGCCAGGAAGGGGCAGGCCTGCTGTGCCATGACTCATCGCTCCTTGGTCCAGAGGCTGGGACACCATGGTGCGATCTGGCCAGGGAAAAAACTTGGCATCCGGTTTGTTTTGGCCACCGCTTCACACAGTGTCAGCCAATGGAGGGGGAGCCGGGGGCCCGCTACCGCAGCGCGAGCCCCGCCGGACTCGCCTCCTCCAGGTCTCCGCCCACGGCCGTGCCCGCCTCGAAGTCCGCGACCTCCGGCCCGGTCCCGGCCGGGTCCAGGGCGTCGGCCAGGTGCGGCGCCGCCAGGCACGGCAGGAGCAGCCGCCACAGGTCGGTCAGCGAGGGCCGCGCGAGCCAGCCGTGGTCCTCCCGGGACAGCACCTCGATGCCGGTCGTGGCGGCGAGGACGACGGCGCTGGTGCGGTGCGGCGGCGCGCCGGCCGCGAGTTCGCCCCGCCGCTCGGCCTCGGCCAGCAGCTCGTGCACGCACTCCCGCCACTCCCGGCGCAGGTCGCGCACCCGCCCGGCGACCGCCTCGGCGTTGAGCCGTAACCCCGCCCGCACCACGACGTCGCCGCACAGCAGCCGGGCGACCTGGTGGGTGACGTCGACGAGGCGTTGCAGGGCGCACCCCTCGCCGCCCCGGCCCCGGGCCGCGACCCGGCGCAGGGCACGGGCGGCGGCGTGCTCGACGGCCTCGGCCACGGCGGCCTTGTTCGCGAAGTGGAAGTGCAGCGCGCCGGAGCTGACACCGGCTCCCGCGCTGATCTCCGCGAGGCTGGCCCGGACGTACCCCCGCGCCTCGAACTGCTCGGCCGCCGACCGGATCAGCGCGAGGCGGGTCCGGACGGCCCGGTCCTGTTTCGTCACCCGTGGCTCCCCTGGGGCTCTGCTGGCGACGCAATGAAACCAACTCGCTGGTTTTTCCACAACGCGCCGCCACACCGCCAGGCCTACCCCCGCAGGTAGGCGAGCACGGCCAGCACCCGGCGGTGGGTGTCGTCCGCCGGTGGCAGGTCCAGCTTGGTGAGGATGCCGGAGACGTGCTTGCCCACGGCCGCCTCGGAGACGACCAGTTCGCGGGCGATCGCGCTGTTCGACCGGCCCTGTGCGATCAGCGCCAGCACCTCCCGCTCGCGCGGGGTGAGCCGCTCCAGCGGGTCGCGGCGGCGGCGCAGCAACTGCCGTACGACCTCGGGGTCGACGACCGTGCCGCCGCCCGCCACCTCGCCGAGCGCCGTCACGAACTCCTCGACCTGGCCGACGCGGTCCTTGAGCAGATAGCCGATGCCCGTGCCGTCGCCGGAGTCCAGCAGCTCGGCGGCGTACCGGCGCTGCACGTACTGGCTGAGGACCAGGACGGGCAGCGTGGGCCGGTCCCGGCGCAGCCGCACGGCCGCGTGCAGGCCCTCGTCCTGGAAGCCGGGCGGCATCCGCACGTCCGTCACGACCACGTCGGGCCCGTGTTCCCCGACGGCGGCGACCAGCGCCTCGGCGTCCCCCACGGCCGCGACGACCTCGTGCCCGCAGCGTTCGAGCAGCCCGACGAGCCCGTCCCGCAGGAGCACGCTGTCCTCGGCCAGGACGACCCGCAGCGGCCGGTCAACTCGCAGGCTCACAAGGGATCTCCACACGCAGCAGGGTCGGTCCGCCGGGCGGGCTGGACAGGGAGAGTCTGCCATCGAGCACCGACACCCGGTCGGCGAGTCCGGTCAGCCCGCTGCCCTCCCCGGCCCGGGCACCGCCGCACCCGTCGTCGCGTATCCGCAGGACCAGCCGCCCGTCGCGGTGCCCGCCGCTCACCTCCGCCCGGCGCGCCCCGCTGTGCCGGCCCACGTTGGCGAGCGCCTCGCACACCACGAAGTACGCGGCGGCCTCGACCGCCTGGGGAAGCCGCCCGGGCAGCTCCAGGTCGACGTCCACGGGCACGGCCGAGCGGTCGGCGGCGTCGGCCACGGCGGCTTCGAGGCCGTAGTCGGCGAGGACCTTGGGGTGGATGCCCTGGATGAGTTCGCGCAGTTCCGCGAGGGCGGCGCCCGCCTCCTGGTGCGCCTTGGCGAGCTGGTCGGCGAGCGGACCGGGCGGGGCGTCCAGCCGGGCCAGGCCGAGCGTCATCGTCAGGGCGACGAGCCGCTGCTGCGCCCCGTCGTGCAGATCGCGCTCGATCCGCCGCCGCTCCGCCTCGAAGGCGTCCACCAACCGCACCCGGGACCGGCTCAGTTCGACCACCCTGGCCCCCAGGTCGGCCTCGCGCGGGGCGACCAGCAGCCGGGCCAGCCCGGCCCGGGCCCCGGCCGCGACGCCCAGCAGATAGGCGCCCAGGGCGAGCAGGACCAGCCCCAGGACGGCCCACCCGGCGGCGGCCGGCCAGGTGGAGACCAGCCACACCTTGAGCACCTTCGCCTCGCCGAAGACGGCCAGGAGCACCGGAGTCGCCACCACGGAGAGCGGTCCCAGCAGGAAGACGGCGAACGCGAGGGCGTCGACCGGCCACAACAGCCCCGCGAACAGCAGGGCGTGGCCGAACTCCCGCCAGGTGGCGCGCTCCCGCAGCCGGGCCGCCAGCCACGGACGCAGCCCCGGCTCCCCGGGCGGCTCGTGCGGGTCGGACGCCCGCTCCGCGTCGACCAGCCGCAGCCGCAGCCGCTCCACCGCCGCCACCGGAATCCCCGCCAGAGCCGTCCCGAGCAGCAGGGGCAGCCCCACCAGCGCGAGCGCGAGCACCCCGCTGGCCGCCGCCGACGCCACGATCGCCACCAGCACGACGGCGCCGAACACCGCGCCGCTGAGCAGGTAACCGGCCGACCGCCAGGGCCACGCCGACAGCAGGTAGTGGGGCCGGGACATGGCCTGCCACACGTTCCGAGGGTGCATGGGGATCACCGTAGGAGCCCTCCGCAGCCGCGGCCATGGGTCCAGAGGGAGGTCCCGGGGTAGGCCTGGCCCTACCCCAGGTCTAGGCCCTGCCGCACTGCGCCGGCCCGCCCCCACCCGGTTTCGTGGAAGCGACACCGACCCCAGGGGGAACCCATGACACCCGACGCCGTCCGGCTGGACTCGGTCACCAGGACCTACGGCCCCGTGACCGCACTCCACGACGTCTCACTCGCGTTCCCCCAGGGGACGTTCACCGCCGTCATGGGCCCCTCCGGCTCCGGCAAGTCGACCCTGCTCCAGTGCGCCGCCGGCCTGGACCGGCCCACCTCCGGGTCGGTCACCGTGGGCGGCACCGAACTGACCGGCCTGAGCGAGCGGCGGCTGACCCTGCTGCGCCGCGAGCGCGTCGGGTTCGTCTTCCAGGCGTTCAACCTGCTGCCCGCGCTGACCGCCGAGCAGAACGTGGCCCTGCCCCTGCGCCTGGCCGGCCGCCGCGTCCCGAAGGCCCGGGTGCGCCAGGCCCTCGCCCAGGTCGGCCTCGCCGAACGGGCCCGGCACCGACCCGGGGAGCTGTCCGGCGAGCAGCAGCAACGCGTCGCCCTGGCCCGGGCGTTGATCACCCGCCCCGACGTGCTGTTCGGCGACGAGCCGACCGGCGCCCTGGACACCCGGACCGGCCGCGAGGTGCTGGGGCTGCTGCGGGGCATGGTCGACCGCGAGGGCCAGACGGTCGTGATGGTCACGCACGACCCGGTCGCCGCCGCGTACGCCGACCGCGTGCTCTTCCTCGTCGACGGGCGGGTGAACGGGGAGTTGACCGGCGCCGGCGCCGACACCATCGCCGCGCGCATGACCCGCCTGGAGGCCGTGCCGTGCTGAGAGTCACCCTGCGCACCCTGCGCACCCGCGGGACCGCCCTGACCGGCAGCCTCGTCGCCATCGCCGCGCGCATGACCCGCCTGGAGGCCGTGCCGTGCTGAGCGTCACCCTGCGCACCCTGCGCACCCGCTGGACCGCCGTGACCGGCAGCCTCGTCGCCATCGCCGCGCGCATGACCCGCCTGGAGGCCGTGCCGTGCTGAGCGTCACCCTGCGCACCCTGCGCACCCACTGGACCGCCTTCACCGGCAGCTTCGTCGCCCTCTGCCTGGGCGTGGCCCTGCTCACCGTGACGGGCCTGGCCCTGGCCTCGTCCGCGACCGCCCCGGAGCGCGGCCCCGAACGCTTCGCCGCCGCGCCGGTCGTCGTCAAGGGCCGGGACACCCTGCGCGTACCGACCCCGATCGGCGACCGCACGGCCCGGCTCGCCCACCCGCGCCCCCTCCCCGCGGCGACGGTCGCGGAGTTGCGGACGCTGGGCCGGGTCGTCGAGGACCGGTCGTTCCCCGTGCGGGGCGGTCCCGCCGATCTGGTGGGCCACCCTTGGTCCACCGCCGCGTTCGCCCCCTACGTCCTCGCCGCCGGCCGGGCACCCCACGCGTCCGACGAGGTCGCCGTCACCGGCGACCGGACGCGCCTCGGCCGACGGCTCCGCACGGACAACGGCACCGTACGCGTCGTCGGCACCCTGACCCCGCGCGGCTTCGAGAACGCCGTGTTCTTCACGGACGCCCGCGCCGCCCGGCTGTCCCCCGCGGTCCACCAGGTGGTCGTCGAGGCCGATCCGGCGGCCGTGCGGAAGGCCGTGGGCGACAGCGCCCAGGTGCTCACCGGCGACGCCCGCCGCCTCGCCGACGCCGACCCCGGCCGGGACGGCGAGGCGCTCACCGCGATGAACGCCCTGTTCGGCACCGCCGGCGGCGTCACCGCCTTCGTTTCGGTCTTCGTCGTGGCCTCGACCTTCGCCTTCGCGGTCGCCCAGCGCCGCCGGGAGTTCGCCCTGCTGCGCACCACCGGGGCCACCCCGGGCCAGATCCGCCGCACCGTCCTGGCCGAGGCCCTCGCCGTCGGCGCGCTCGCCTCGGCCGCCGGCTGCGTGCTCGGTGCCCACGGGGCACCCCTGCTGGCGGCCCGGGTGGCCGACGAGGGCCTCGCCCCGGCCTGGTTCACCATCGGCGACCACACCTGGCCCTACCACGCGGCCTTCTGGACGGGCCTGCTCGTCGCCCTGGCCGGAGCGACCGCGGCCTCCTGGCGGGCCGGCCGCACCGCCCCCACCGAGGCCCTGCGCGAGGACAGCGGGCGGATCACCCCCGGCCGCCTGCTGTGCGGCACGGCCCTCCTCCTCACGGCCGCCGCGACCCTGGTCCTCTCCCTGGCCGGCGACCCGGGCGACCTCCTCCACCGCAAGACGTACATCAGCCGCCCCCTGCTGCTGATCACCGCGACGGCCCTGCTCGCACCCCTCGCGCTGCGCCCCCTGGCCCGGCTGCTGACCTGCCTGCCCACGACCGTCACCCGGCTGGCCCGCGCGAACACTGCCACCGCAGTCCGCCGCACCGCTGCCCTCGCGGCCCCCGTCCTGGTCACCGTCGCCCTCGCGGGTTCCCTGCTCGGCACCACAGCGACCCTGAACCAGGCGAAGAGCACCGAGACGAGCGAGCGCACCACCGCCGCCTTCGTCCTCACCCCGGCGGCCGGAACGGGCTTCGACGAAACCGCCCTGCGCAGACTCCGCGCCGTACCGGGCACGCAGATGTCACCGACGTCCTCCACGGCCGTCCACGCCCTGGAGGACGGCGTGGCCCTCGTCCGCTCCGAGGCCCGCGCCGCGACCCCCGGGGCCCTGGCGGCCACCACGCGCCTCCCGCTCGCCGCGGGCAGGGTGAGCGACCTGGACGACGACTCGATCATCGTCAACGAGGAGTGGCAGCGGCACCGGGTGGGCGAGCGGGTACGGGTGTGGCTCGGCGACGGGACGCCCCGCACCCTGCGCATCGCCGCCGTGATGCCCACCGGCACCGGCGGCAACGGCGTCTACGTCACCCCGCGCAACGCCCCGGGCGCCACGGTCGACCGCATCGACGTGGCCCTCAGGGACGGCGCGGACCCGGCCGCCGTGGCCACAGCCCTCCACAAGGCCGTGGGCACCGGCCAGGTCCTCACCCGCGACGCATGGCTCCGGGCCACCCATCCCGAGACCAACCGCACCACCCGCCTCGGCCTCCTGCTGGTCCTCGGCATCGCCCTGCTCTACACGGGCATCTCCGTGGCCAACACCACGGTCATGGCGGCCTCCGACCGGACCCGCGACCTGGCCGTGCTGCGGCTGGCCGGAGCCACCCGGTGGCAGGTGCTGCGGCTGACCGGCGCCGAGGCGCTGACGGTCGTCGCGGCCGGCGCGCTCCTCGGCCTCCTGGTCACCGCCGTCAACCTGGCCGGCCTGGCGAGCGCCCTCGCGCTGCTGTCGGTCCGGCCCGCCCTCACCCTCCCGTGGCAGGCCCTGGGCACGACGGTGACCGCCTGCGCCCTCCTCGCCCTGACCGCCGCGGTCGTCCCCGCCGCCCTCGCCCTGCGCCGCCGCCCGGTGGACCTGGCGGGCCTGCGGGAGTGACCCCCGGGGGACAGGTCGATCTCGTCATGAGACCCATACAGTGGAGCCATGAGACGGACCTCGTTCGACACCTGGCCCTGCTCGATCGCCCGCACCGCCGACATCCTGGGCGACGCCTGGACCCTCCTGGTGCTGCGCGAGGTCTTCTACGGCGAATCCCGCTTCGACGGCTTCATCGGCACGCTCGGCATCGCCCGCAACACCCTCACCGACCGGCTGCGGCGCCTGGAGGCCGAGGGCCTGCTGCGGCGGCGGGCCTACCAGAGCGAACCGGTCCGCCACGAGTACCTGCTGACCGACAAGGGCCGCGACTTCTTTGGTGTCCTCGCCGCGATCAACGCCTGGGGCGACCGCTGGCTGGCCGGCGACGAGGGCGCCCCGGTGGTCCTGCACCACACGTCCTGCGACCACGACACCGAGGCCCGCGTCGTCTGCTCCTCCTGCGGCGAGCCGCTGCGCCACCAGGACCTGACCGCGCGCACCGGCCCCGGCTACCCGTACCGCCACCTCGACGACCCGGCGGTACGGGAGCGCTTCGCCCCCGGCCGACCCCTGGGCGGCACCGGAGGCGACCAGTCCTGAGAGCTTCCTCACACGGCGAAACACCGAGACAACCGTCACATCCGCAGACACGAAGAACGGGCGGCATCTGATCGATGCCGCCCGTTCCGACGGTGCGCGAGGGGGGAGTTGAACCCCCACGCCCTTGCGGGCACTGGAACCTGAATCCAGCGCGTCTGCCTATTCCGCCACCCGCGCATTGGGTGTGTCCTGGGCCCCTGCCCCTTGGGGGCTGGCGCCTTCCGACACCCAGAACATTAGCACGCGGGGCGGGGTGGGTTCACATCCCTTCTTCCCGCAGGCAGGGCCCCCGCCGAGCGTTCGGTGCCCCGGCCACGTATCAACGCCTGCCGCTTCAGGTATCAACCTCGTACCGGTACCCCTTGTCTCCCCAGGAGGCGGTCGGGGTCCACAGCCGGGTGCGGGACACTGGTCTTCAGCCGCCTCTACGATCCATGGCAGGAGTACCTGAAGCGGTTGCGCGCGGCGGTACTCCCACCGGAGTTCGAAGAGGAGCTCCACAGGGAACTTCGTCAAGCGTCGACACCCGTCGGCCGGGCTGACAGGGGGAACCAGCCGATCGACCGGCGCGTGGATACGATCAGTAAGCAGTACCAGGCAAGCGGCCCGCAGGGCAGTACACAGGACGGCAGCGACGGAGGAGGTGCCCCATGGGAGTCCTGAAGAAGTTCGAGCAGCGTCTCGAAGGTCTGGTCAACGGCACCTTCGCCAAGGTGTTCAAGTCCGAGGTCCAGCCCGTGGAGATCGCCGGCGCGCTCCAGCGCGAGTGCGACAACAACGCCACCATCTGGAACCGCGACCGCACGGTCGTACCCAACGACTTCATCGTCGAGCTGAGCACGCCCGACTTCGAGCGGCTCAGCCCGTACTCCGGCCAGCTCGGGGACGAGCTCGCCGGCATGGTGCGCGACTACGCCAAGCAGCAGCGCTACACCTTCATGGGCCCCATCAAGGTGCACCTGGAGAAGGCGGAGGACCTCGACACCGGCCTGTACCGGGTGCGCAGCCGTACGCTCGCCTCCTCCAGCAGCCAGGCCGGCCCCGCGGGCGGCGCCGCCGCGCCCGCCGCCCCGGCGGCCGGACGCCCCGGTGGCTACGGCTACCCACCGGCCGCCGCGCCCGCCGGCGCCCCGCCCATGCCGGCCGCGCCACCGCCCGGCGGCCGCCCCGGCGGGTACGGCTACCCGCCGGCCGCGAGCGCCCAGCGGCCCCCGGCCGCCCCGGCCCCCGGCGGACGCACCCGCCACTGGATCGAGATCAACGGCACCCGCCATCAGATCTCCCGCCCGACGCTGGTGCTGGGCCGCAGCACCGACGCCGACGTGCGGATCGACGACCCCGGCGTCTCCCGCCGGCACTGCGAGATCCGGACCGGAACGCCCTCGACGATCCAGGATCTCGGATCCACCAACGGCATCGTGGTGGACGGGCAGCACACCACCCGCGCTACGCTCCGCGACGGCTCGCGGATCGTCGTGGGCAGCACCACCATCATTTACCGGCAAGCCGAAGGGTGAAGCGGGGGCAATGTCAGAGCTGACCCTCACGGTCATGCGGCTGGGTTTCCTGGCCGTTCTGTGGCTGTTCGTGATCGTGGCCGTGCAGGTCATCCGGAGCGACCTGTTCGGTACGCGGGTCACCCAGCGCGGAGCGCGCCGCGAGGCCGGCCGGCAGCAGCAGGCCGCCCGCCAGGCGCCGCCGCAGCAGCGCCAGCAGCCCGCCGGCGGCCGGCGCGGCCGTAACGCCCCCACCAAGCTGGTCGTGACCGAGGGCACCCTCACCGGCACCACGGTCGCGCTCCAGGGCCAGACCATCACCCTGGGCCGGGCGCACGACTCGACGATCGTGCTGGACGACGACTACGCCTCCAGCCGCCATGCCAGGATCTACCCGGACCGCGACGGCCAGTGGATCGTCGAGGACCTCGGCTCCACCAACGGCACGTACCTGGACCGGACCCGGCTGACGACTCCCACACCGATTGCGCTGGGCGCGCCGATCCGCATCGGCAAGACCGTCATCGAGCTGCGGAAGTAGTGCTACATCATGGATAGGCGCGAGCGGAGCGAGCACGCAGTGGCGGGCCCCACCCCGGGCCCCGGCGCGCTCCCGACCGGAGGGTGGGCAGTGTGGCTCGACACGACCGGCTGTACCCGGAGCCGACAGGCGAGGTGCGCATGAGTCTGTCACTGCGCTTCGCGGCCGGATCGCACAAGGGCATGATCCGGGAGGGCAACGAGGACTCCGGGTACGCCGGCCCGCGCCTGCTCGCCATCGCCGACGGCATGGGCGGTGCCGCCGCCGGTGAGGTCGCCTCCTCCGAGGCCATCTCCACCATCGTCGCGCTCGACGACGACGTCCCCGGCTCCGACATCCTCACCTCGCTCGGCACGGCGGTGCAGCGCGCCAACGACCAGCTGCGCTCGATGGTCGAGGAGGACCCCCAGCTGGAGGGCATGGGGACCACCCTCACCGCCCTGCTCTGGACCGGCCAGCGCCTCGGCCTGGTGCACGTCGGCGACTCGCGCGCGTACCTCCTCAGGGACGGCGTCCTCACCCAGATCACCCAGGACCACACCTGGGTGCAGCGCCTGGTCGACGAGGGCCGCATCACCGAGGAAGAGGCCACGACCCACCCCCAGCGCTCGCTCCTCATGCGCGCGCTGGGCTCCGGCGACCACGTCGAGCCGGACCTCTCCATCCGCGAGGTCCGCGCCGGCGACCGCTACCTGATCTGCTCCGACGGCCTGTCCGGCGTGGTGTCCCACCAGACCCTGGAGGACACCCTCGCCAGCTACCAGGGCCCCCAGGAGACCGTCCAGAACCTGATCGAGCTGGCGCTGCGCGGCGGCGGCCCGGACAACATCACGGTCATCGTGGCCGACGTCCTCGACCTGGACACCGGCGACACCCTCGCGGGCCAGCTCTCCGACACCCCGGTCGTGGTCGGCGCCGTCGCCGAGAACCAGCACCAGCTGCACGACAACGGCATCATGCAGACCCCCGCCGGCCGCGCCTCCGGGCTCGGCCGCCAGGGACACGGCCAGGGCGGGGGCGGCGAGTTCGGCCCGCCCGGCTCCGGCGACACCACCGGCTACATCCCGGCGGCCGGCTTCGGCTACGGCGACGACGACTTCGCCAAGCCGCGCAAGAAGGGCCGCTGGCTGAAGAGATCCCTCTACGGCGCCCTCGCGCTCGCCGTCGTCGGCGGCGCCCTGTACGGCGGCTGGCGCTGGACGCAGACGCAGTACTACGTCGGCGCCCAGGGCGAGCACGTCGCGCTGTACCGGGGCATCAGCCAGGACCTGGCCTGGGTGTCGCTCTCGAAGGTCGAGAAGGACCACCCCGAGATCGAACTCAAGTACCTGCCGCCCTACCAGCAGAAGCTGGTCAAGGCGACCATCGCCGAGGGCGGCCTGAAGAACGCCCAGGCGAAGATCCAGGAACTGTCGGTGCAGGCCTCCGCGTGCAAGAAGGAGGCGCAGCGGCGCCAAGCCGAGAGCCAGAACAACGCCAGGACCGGCGAAGGCGAGGCCGGGGGCACCACGGGAACCACTCCCGCCTCCTTCACGTCCAAGGCCACACCCACGCCGAACCCGTCGACCCCGTCGGGCTCGCCGTCGACGCCTGAGAAGTCCACGCCCCCGCCCACGACCGCACCCACTCCCAGCCCCGGCCCCAGCCTCTCGGAGGAAGAGCAGAAGGTCGTCTCGCTGTGCGGTAAGCAGTAGGCAAGCCGTGAGAGGCCCTGTCACACGATGAGCAGTACTACGAACCCGCCGGCGCACCACACGTCCACGATCGGCGCGATCGGCGCACCGAGCCGACGCAACACCGAACTCGCGTTGCTGGTGTTCGCCGTCGTCATCCCGGTCTTCGCCTATGCCAATGTCGGGCTGGCCATCAACGACTCGGTGCCGCCCGGCCTGTTGAGCTACGGCGTCGGCCTCGGCCTGCTCGCCGGCGTCGGCCATCTCGTCGTACGGAAGTTCGCCCCGTACGCGGACCCGCTGATGCTGCCGCTGGCCACGCTGCTGAACGGCATCGGCCTGGTCGTCATCTGGCGGCTTGACCAGTCGAAGCGGCTTCAGGCGTCCAGCTCGTTCGTCGAGGCGGCACCCCGCCAGCTGCTGTACTCCGCCATGGGCGTCGCCCTGCTCGTGGTCGTGCTGATCTTCCTCAAGGATCACCGTGTCCTGCAGCGCTACACGTACATCTCCATGGCCGGTGCGCTGTTCCTGCTGATCCTGCCGCTCGTGCCCGGACTCGGCGCGAACATCTACGGCGCCAAGATCTGGATCAAGATCCCCGGCCTCGGCACGCTCCAGCCCGGTGAGTTCGCGAAGATCATCCTCGCGGTCTTCTTCGCCGGCTACCTCATGGTCAAGAGAGACGCCCTGGCACTGGCCAGCCGCCGTTTCATGGGCCTGTACCTGCCGCGCGGACGTGACCTCGGTCCGATCCTCGTCGTCTGGGTGATCTCGATCCTCATCCTGGTCTTCGAGACCGACCTCGGTACCTCCCTGCTGTTCTTCGGGATGTTCGTCATCATGCTGTACGTCGCCACCGAGCGGACCAGCTGGATCGTCTTCGGTCTGCTGATGTCCGCGGTCGGCGCCGTCGGCGTGGCGAGCTTCGAGCCGCACATCCAGACGCGTGTGCAGGCCTGGCTCGACCCGATGCGCGAGTTCGAGCTCTCCCGCGCCGGCGTCCAGGACGGCATCGTCCACTCCGAGCAGGCCATGCAGGCCCTGTGGGCCTTCGGCTCCGGCGGCACGCTCGGCACCGGACTCGGACAGGGCAACTCCGACCTCATCGGCTTCGCCGCCAACTCCGACTTCATCCTCGCCACCTTCGGCGAGGAGCTGGGCCTGGCGGGCGTCATGGCGATCCTGCTGCTCTACGGTCTGATCGTCGAGCGAGGCGTGCGCACCGCCCTCGCGGCCCGCGACCCGTTCGGCAAGCTGCTGGCCATCGGCCTGTCCGGCGCCTTCGCGCTCCAGGTCTTCGTCGTGGCCGGCGGTGTCATGGGCCTCATCCCGCTGACCGGTATGACGCTGCCCTTCGTGGCGTACGGCGGTTCCTCCGTGATCGCCAACTGGGCCCTGATCGGCATCCTGTTGCGCATCAGCGACACCGCTCGCCGCCCGGCTCCCGCTCCCGCCACCAGCCCCGACGCCGAAATGACCCAGGTGGTCCGCCCCGGGAACTCAGACCCTGCCGGCATGTGATCGTCATCACGACCGAAGCACGTCCGAAGTGATCATCTTCCGCAGCGCTTCGCACTAGAGTTCCCTTCGACCATCACAGCCCGTACTCACGGGATGACCAAAGGGGGATTCATGGCTCGCGTGAGCTCGCGAACCAAGCGAATCGCAACAGGCGCGGCTGCGACGTTGAGCGCGGCCCTGTTCACGCTGACCAGCGCGTCGAGCGCTCAGGCCGCCTCGTACGGGGGCAACTGGACCGCCAACGACGTGAAGATCCGCAAGGGTCCCAGCACGAACACGGCGATCGTCGACCGCGGCTACATAGGCGACGGTGCCGCCGTGCAGTGCAAGGCGCGCGGCGAGGGTGTCTTCGGCAACGACATCTGGTACTACGTGCGGAATGTGAATTCCAACACCGGTAAGTGGGGCTACACGTCCGACTACTACTTCACCGTGGCCGGCGGTGCCAATCCGCCGTGGTGCTGAGAAGCACACCTGGGCAAACCACCCGGTAAACGGCTTCCCGTCGGCGAGAGCCGGTGGGAAGCCGTCCGGCTTTGAGGAACCGGAACGGCTTCCGGCACGTCCATTCCCCGGGTTTGCTGCCGCTCTGCCCCCGCCCGAAGCGTGCCTCTAGACTGTCACCGGTCATGGATGAGCGCCAGCAGCAACGACACCGAGACTGTGAAACAGCAGGCAGAGCTGTTGGCTTGTGGAAAGGCCGGACGTGAACAAGCCCGTACGCCGGATCGCGATCTTCTGTGGACTTCTGGTCCTCGCCCTGCTCATCCGCAGCAACTGGATTCAGTACGCGAACGCCGATGAACTGCGTTCGGACAAGAACAACCGCCGGGTCGCCATCGAGAGGTACGCGTATCCGCGCGGCGACATCATCGTCGACGGCAGGCCCATCACCGGGTCCACCGAAACGACGAGCGGCGACTTCAAGTACAAGCGCACCTACAAGAACGGGCCCATGTGGGCCCCGGTCACCGGCTTCGCCTCACAGGCCTTCGACGGCAGCCTGCTCGAGAAGGTGGAGGACGGCATCCTCACCGGCACCGACGACCGGCTCTTCTTCCGCAACACGCTCGACATGTTCACGGGCGAGAGCCGCGAGGGCGGCAACGTCGTCACCACTCTCGACGCCGCCGCCCAGAAGGCCGCCTACAACGGACTGAAGCAGCAGGGCGGCAAGGGCGCCGTCGTCGCCCTCGAACCGTCCACGGGCAAGATCCTCGCGCTGGCTTCCTTCCCGTCGTACGACCCGGCGAGCATCGCGGGTTCCAACACCTCGGACGCGAAGGCCTGGAAGGGCCTGCAGAAGGCGGCCAACCCGGACGACCCGATGATGAACAGGGCGCTGCGCGAGACCTACCCGCCCGGCTCCACCTTCAAGGTGGTCACCGCGGCCGCCGCCCTGGAGGACGGCCTGTACACGGACCCGGACGCGAAGACCGACTCGCCGGACCCGTGGGTCATGGAGGGCACCACCACCAAGCTGCCCAACGAGGGCAACATCCCCTGCAAGGACGCGACTCTGCGGGTGGCGCTCCAGTACTCCTGCAACACCGTCTTCGGCAAGATCGGCTCGGACCTGGGCAACGAGAAGATGCTCGCCGCGGCCAAGAAGTTCGGCTTCACCGAGGAGCAGTTCACCCCGGTCCGCTCCAGCGCGTCGGTGTTCTCCGACGACATGAACCCGTCGCAGACCGCGCTGTCCTCCATCGGCCAGTTCAACACCGCCGCGACCCCGCTGCAGATGGCCATGGTGGCCTCGGCCGTCGCCAACAACGGCACCCTGATGAAGCCGTACATGGTCGACGAGCTCCAGGCCCCGAACCTCGACACCATCGAGAAGACCGAGCCCGAGGAGCTGAGCCAGCCGCTGTCGGCGAAGAACGCCCAGATCCTCCAGTCGATGATGGAGACGGTCGTCGACAAGGGCACGGGCTCCAACGCCAAGATCGACGGCGTCAAGGTGGGCGGCAAGACCGGTACCGCCCAGCACGGCGTCGACAACAGCGAGAACCCCTACGCGTGGTTCATCTCGTACGCCAAGGGCGACGACGGCAGCTCGCCGGTCGCCGTGGCGGTCGTGATCGAGGACGACAACGCCGTCCGTGACGACATCTCCGGCGGCGGCCTCGCGGCGCCGATCGCGAGGAACGTGATGGAGGCGGTCATCAAGAGCAAGCAGTGACCCCGCTCACGTCTGCTTCACATTGGTGCACGTTGCGATACCGGTCCTGTATCGGCTGACGGGCTTGGCCAGGTCACACAAAGCGAGCCGGGTACGGTAGGCCCGGACGGCAGCCTCCGACCGTACAAGCGTGCCGGTCGGGACCGACGGAGAGGGCTGGTAGGTAGCTATGGAAGAGCCGCGTCGCCTCGGCGGCCGGTACGAACTGGGCCAGGTGCTCGGGCGTGGTGGCATGGCGGAGGTCTACCTCGCGCATGACACCCGCCTCGGCCGCACCGTGGCGGTGAAGACGCTCCGCGCGGACCTCGCGCGCGACCCTTCCTTCCAGGCCCGGTTCCGCCGGGAGGCCCAGTCGGCCGCCTCGCTCAACCATCCCGCGATCGTCGCGGTCTACGACACGGGCGAGGACTACATCGACAACGTGTCGATCCCGTACATCGTGATGGAGTACGTCGACGGTTCCACGCTCCGAGAGCTGCTGCACAGCGGCCGCAGGCTCCTGCCCGAGCGCGCGATGGAAATGACCATCGGCATCCTCCAGGGCCTGGAGTACGCCCACCGCAACGGCATCGTCCACCGCGACATCAAGCCCGCGAACGTCATGCTGACGCGCAACGGCCAGGTCAAGGTGATGGACTTCGGCATCGCCCGCGCCATGGGCGACTCCGGCATGACGATGACGCAGACGGCGGCCGTCATCGGCACCGCCCAGTACCTCTCGCCGGAGCAGGCGAAGGGCGAGCAGGTCGACGCCCGGTCCGACCTGTACTCCACCGGCTGCCTGCTCTACGAACTGCTCACCGTCCGCCCGCCCTTCGTCGGCGACTCCCCGGTGGCCGTGGCCTACCAGCACGTCCGGGAGGAACCGCAGGCGCCGAGCGTCTTCGACCCCGAGATCACGCCCGAGATGGACGCGATCGTGCTGAAGGCGCTCGTCAAGGACCCGGACTACCGCTACCAGTCGGCCGACGAGATGCGCGCCGACATCGAGGCCTGCCTGGACGGCCAGCCGGTCGCGGCCACGGCCGCGATGGGCGCCGTGGGCTACGGCGGCTACCCCGACGACCAGCCGACGACGGCCCTGCGCGCGGACTCCGGCGCCGGCGCCACGTCCATGCTGCCGCCCATGAGCCCGGACGACGGCGGCTACGGCTACGACGACCGCCCCGACCGGCGCCGCCAGCAGCAGCGCAAGTCCAGCACCTCGACGATCCTCCTCGTGGTGGCGGGCATCCTCGTGCTGGTCGGAGCGATCCTGATCGGCCGGTGGGCGTTCAGCGGCAGCGGAGGCGCGAGCGACGACACGATCGCGGCGCCCAACTTCGTCGGCGAGACCCAGCAGAACGCGAAGAAGCTGGCGACCAACGCCGACCTGGAACTGTCCTTCACGAGCAAGCCCTGCGACGACCAGGCCAAGGGCAACATCTGCTCCCAGAACCCGACGGCCGGTACGGACGTCAAGAAGGGCGACACCATCGCCCTGGTGGTGTCGACCGGGGCGCCGAAGGTGACGGTCCCGGACGTCACGGGTCTGACCTACGAGAAGGCCAAGGCCGAACTCGAGGACAAGGGCTTCGTGGTCGATCAGAAGACCGAGGAGTCCGACCGCACCCCCGGCGTGGTCATCAAGCAGGATCCCAGCGGCGACACGGAGCAGGAGAAAGGCTCCACGATCACCCTGACCGTCGCCAAGGAGGCGGAGAAGTCCACCGTCCCGGACGTGCTCGGCCAGAGCTGTGACGCGGCCAAGCAGCAGATGCAGGCCAGCAGCCTGGTCGGCACCTGCACCGAGGTGGAGACCGGCGACGACAACCAGGTCGGCAAGGTCATCGCGACCACGCCGCAGGCCGGCACCTCCGTCGACAAGAACTCGTCGGTCACCATCCAGATCGGCAAGAAGAGCGAACAGCAGAAGGCGCGCGTGCCGCAGGTCGTCGGCCAGACCGTGGGCCAGGCGAAGCAGATCCTCGCGCAGGCCGGCTTCACGAAGATCCAGTTCGCGAACGGCAGCGACCAGAGCGACAACGCCATCGTCGCCGGGCAGGACCCGGGGGCCAACTCCGAGGTCGACGACCCGGCGAACACCACGGTCACGCTCCAGACCGTCGGCTTCGGCAACAACAACAACAACAACGGCGGCAACAACAACGGCGGTGGCGGCGGCAACGGAGGCATCTTCGGCGGCCTCAACGGCGACGACTGACGCCCCAGCCCGCTCACGGCAGAGCCCCGGCACCCTTCACAGGGCGCCGGGGCTCTTCCATGCCGCCATGCCGCAGCACGAGTCAAAGCGCTGTCGCTGCTGCCGGACGGGATGCATGTGACGACGGCGATGCTGGCGGCGTACTTCGAAGTCGCAACGTCAGGTGCGTGTCTTCCTCCTCGACATGGAGTACCTGGCGCGCACACAGCCTGTGGAAAACCTTGCCCCGACCGACGCCGCGTCGTCGTTCAAGGCGGCGGAAGGGACCGCGGCATCGACATCACCGCGCTCACGGCCGACGGGCGGCGCATCGTCGTCCAGTGCAAGAGGTTCGCGCCCCACCTCTCCATCACCAGCCCCGTACACCGCTAGCGACCGATCTCCGCCAAGGAGGGCCCTCAGCCCAGTTCCTTCGGCGGTGTCCGCTCGCTGTCCACCTTCTCGACCCGCTCCAGCTCGCCCCACACGATGTACCGGTACGTGCTCGTGTACACCGGCGTGCAGGTCGTCAGCGTGATGTAGTGGCCCGGCGTCTTCTTGCCGGACTCCTTCGGGATGTTCGAGAGGACCTTGACGTTGAACTTCGAGGTCTCGGGAAGGATGGCGTACGTCTTGTAGACGTACCACTTGTCCTTCGTCTCGAAGACGATCGGGTCGCCCTTCTTGATCTTGTCGATGTTGTGGAACTTGGCCCCGTGGCCGTCACGGTGGGCCGCGAGGGAGAAGTTCCCGGTCTTGCCCGACATCGGCAGCGTCGCCTTGACGGGATCGGTGTAGTAACCGGCCACACCGTCGTTGAGGATCTTGTTCGACGTGCCCTTCTCGACCAGGACCTCGCCGTTCCTCATCGCGGGCACGTGCAGGAAGCCGATGCCGTTCTTCGTGTCCAGCACCCCGGGCCCGCCCCGGCCGTGCGCCCAGTCGTCGCGGACCTTGTCGGCCTGCTGGCCGGCCGCCCGGTCGGCGACGACGTTCGTCCACCACAGGGAGTAGGCGACGAACAGGCCGAGGACCAGGCCCGCGGTGATGAGGAGTTCCCCGAAGACGCTGACGGCCCGCGCGAACGGGCCGGGCCCGCGGCGCGCCGCAGGTCGCCGCGACGCCGCGCCGGTGTGCTCTTCGTGGTCCGTGTCGGTGGTCGCTGCCACTGGTCATCTGCCCTTAACTGACGAGCGCATCCGGCTTGCCCTTGCTGCGCGGCCGTTCCTCGACCATCTTGCCCCAGACGATCATCCGGTACTTGCTGGTGAACTCCGGCGTGCACGTGGTCAGCGTGATGTAGCGGCCGGGCTCGGTGAATCCCGACCCCGCGGGGATCGGGTTCAGGACGCTCGTGTTGCTCGGCGAGGTCACCGGCAGGATCGACGCCATCTTGTAGACGTAGTACTCGTCCTGCGTCTCCACGACGATCGGGTCGCCCGGAGTGAGCCTGTTGATGTACCGGAACGGTTCTCCGTGGGTGTTGCGGTGGCCCGCGAGTCCGAAGTTCCCGGTCTTGTCGCTGGGCATCGCGGTCTTCAGCGCGCCCTCGGCGTAGTGGCCGACCATGCCCCGGTCGAGCACGCCCTTGCTGTTGGTGCCCTCCGCGATCGGCACCACGACGTCCAGCTTCGGAATGTGCAGGATGGCGAATCCCTGCCCGGGCTCGAACGCCCCGGGGTTGCGCTTGCCGTTCGCCCAGTCGTCCTGGAGGCTGCTGGCCTCCTGGCCGGCCTGCGCGTGCGCCCGGACGTTCGTCCACCACAGCTGGTAGGTGACGAACAGCAGCATCAGCACGCCGGTCGTGATGAAGACCTCACCTATGGCCCGGCTGGCGACGACCGCCGCGCCCGGCTTGCGCGCCCGCGCCTGCCGCCGCGCCTCGACCCGCGACAGCGGCGCCCGGGACTTCTCCTCCGAGCGGGTGTCCGGCGAGCGGGTGTCCGCGCCCCCATGGCGCCCGTGACGGCGTCTGGCGGCCTTCCTGCGGGCCGCACGGCCGCCGTGGGCCCCTCCGCCGTGCCGTGCGCCGGACGAGGCCGCAGAGCCCGTCAGGGCGTCACCGGCCGCGGGCGGCGGATCCGGTATCCGCAGCGCCACCGTCTCCTCGTCGACCGGAGGCAGATACGGCTCTTCCGGGACGGACGCGTACGGCTGCGGCTCCTGCCGGTACGACTGCGGCTGCGCCCCCGGCTGCGGAGACGCACCGTGCGCCCCTCCGCCCGACCAGTCCTCGAACGCACCCGGCACCCCGTACGACTGCTGCCCGTACGAGGTGTCGGACTCGCGCTCGGGGCGCAGCGCCGTCACGCCGTGGCCCTGCCCACCACCGGGGCGAGCCCGGCCGACCTCGCCACCGCGCCCTGGTCGCCGCACTCCACCAGCCAGTTGGCCAGCATCCGGTGCCCGTGCTCGGTCAGCACCGACTCGGGATGGAACTGCACGCCCTCGACCGGCAGTTCGCGGTGCCGCAGGCCCATGACGATGCCGTCGTGCGTCCGGGCCGTGACCTCCAGCTCGGCCGGAACCGTGGCCGGCTCGGCGGCCAGGGAGTGGTAGCGCGTCGCCGTGAAGGGCGACGGGAGACCCGCGAAGACGCCCGCACCGCTGTGCTCGACCAGCGAGGTCTTGCCGTGCAGCAGCTCGGGCGCACGGTCCACGACACCGCCGTACGCCACCTGCATCGACTGCATGCCGAGACAGACGCCGAAGACCGGGACGCCCGTGGCGGCGCAGTGCCGGACCATGTCGACGCAGACGCCCGCCTCCTCCGGCGTGCCGGGGCCCGGGGAGAGCAGGACGCCGTCGAAGCCGTCCTGGGCGTGCGCCGTCGAGACCTCGTCGTTGCGCAGGACCTCGCACTCGGCGCCCAGCTGGTACAGGTACTGGACCAGGTTGAAGACGAAGCTGTCGTAGTTGTCCACGACGAGAATGCGCGCGCTCACTGGTTGTCCACCGTCACATCGTTGAAGGGCAGCAGCGGTTCCGCCCACGGGAAGACGTACTGGAAAAGCACGTAGACCACGGCCACGACCAGGGCGAGTGAGATCAGCGCCTTCACCCATGTGCTCCCCGGCAGATGCCGCCAGATCCAGCCGTACATGCCGTCCCTTCCGTCGTACCACGGCACCAGACCTACGCCGTACAGCCACCAGACTAACGGCGCAGCGCCTCAGGTTTCCCGGCCTCCACAGGCTGGGTGGAGTCCAGGTGCGCCCAGACGATCAGCCGATGACTGTGTCCCCATTCCGGTTCGCACGTGGTCAGCGTCAGATAGCGGCCCGAACGCGTGTACCCGGATGTACGTGGGACAGGGTCGATCACCTCGATGTCCGAGGGCACTGTTTTGTACGGTCCTTTGTCGATCCGATAGGTGAACCAGGTGGTGCCGTCGGTCAGCACCACGGCGTCACCGCGCCGCAGCCTGGGGAAGTCCTTGAAGGGGTCGCCGTGGGTCCGGCGGTGGCCGGCGACCGCGAAGTTCCCCTTCTGCCCGAGCTGGGCGGTCTCCGCGTAGTGCCCGAGCCCCTTCTTCAGGGTGCCGGTGGCGGTGCCTTCGAGCACCGGCTTGTTCCACGTGAAACCAAGACGCGGGATGTACATGATCGCGAAGGGCTTGCCCTCGGCGTACGGCCTGGGCTTCGCCGGACCCGCGGCGGGGCCTGCCGGCGGACGGGGCTTGGACCACTCCTCCCGGAGCAGCTCGATCTGGTCGTCCATGACGTCGTCGGCCTGCACACCGGTCCAGAACAGCACGTAGACGACGAACAGCACGATCAGGTTGCCGACGGTGATGCACAGTTCGCTGACGGTCCTGACGATCACGCGCACCGGCAGCTCCCCCGGCCTGGCTCCTACTCCACGGGCTTCGCGTAGTGCAGATCCACTGTGCCCGAGTAGCCGGGCAGAGTCACCGGGCCGTTCTCCTCGACTTTCCAGCCGAGCCCGTAGACGTTGACGTAGACCATGTAGTTCTGGATCGCCGGCGAGGCCGCGAGCGCCTTCTGCAGCTTCCCGGGGTCACCGACCGCCGTGATCTTGTACGGCGGTGAGTAGACGCGGCCCTGGAGGATCAGGGTGTTGCCCACGCAGCGCACCGCGCTGGTGGAGATCAGCCGCTGGTCCATGACCTTGATGCCCTTGGCCCCGCCCTGCCACAGCGCGTTCACCACGGCCTGGAGGTCCTGCTGGTGGATGACCAGGTAGTCGGGCTGCGGCTCGGGGTAGCCGGGGAGCTTGGCGGTGGCGTCCGGCGGGGCGTCGTTGAGCGTGACCGTCAGCGACTCGCCTTTGAGCTTCTGGGTGCCCGCCCGCTTCTCCAGGGCCGCGAGCTTGTCGTCCTCCGCCTTGGTGCTGCCGTCGTCGCGCTCGGCGAGCGCCTCTACGTCCTTGCGCAGGGCCGCGTTGGTCTCGTCCAGCACGCCGTTCTCCCGGCTGCGCTCCTGGATGAGGTCGGACAGCTTCAGCAGGGAGGCGTCCGTGCGGATGTCGGTGCCCTTGGCGGTGTTGAAGCTGGTGAAGAAGATGAGTCCCGCCAGAGCGAAGACGGCCGCTGTGAGGATCCGCACGGGCCGGAAACGGCGCGCGCGCCCAGGGGTGGATCCCGTCCCGGGGGAGTCGGCAGAATTGCTCAACGTACCCTTATCTCCTTCGGCGCGGCGGAAGCACTACGCTAACGGACGCCCGGGGGAGCAGTCGGAGTCCCCCTACGCTGCCCCGAGACCGACCCAGTTACCTGCGCGGCCACGCAGCGCATCGACAGGAGAGACCCTCGTGCCGAAGTCACGTATCCGCAAGAAGGCCGACTACACGCCGCCGCCGTCGAAGCAGGCGACCGCCATCAAGCTGAACAGCCGTGCCTGGGTCGCGCCCGTCATGCTGGCCATGTTCCTCATCGGTCTGGCCTGGATCGTCGTCTTCTACGTCACCGACGGCTCGTTGCCCATCGACTCGCTGGGCAACTGGAACATCGTGGTGGGCTTCGGCTTCATCGCGGCCGGATTCGGCGTCTCGACCCAGTGGAAGTAGCGGTCACCGGGAGGTGAACGCAGCTTTGCCCACGGCTGTTCGCTGAGTTATCCACAGCAGTTGTCCACAGGTGGAAAAGAAACGACGATCTGTGGATAACTCGCTGAGCGTTGACGCCAGCATGACGGAAGTACCGGCACTCGAAAACCTGTTCGCCCCCTGTCTGACCTGCGGAAACACAGGTCGGTGACAGGGGGCACATGTGTTCCCGCACACTATGCACAAGATCCGACACCCGCTGTGGACAACGGTCGCGCTCAGCTGAGCTGGGCCGTCCTCACCAGGGTCAACAGCACGACCACAGCCAGGACCAGGGCGCATGTGCCGTACTGGACCAGGGCGCGTCGCTCACGCGGGGCGTGGACCATGGCGTACCCGACGGCGACACCGGCGACGAGGCCGCCGATGTGGGCCTGCCAGGAGATGTTGAGCCCCGGGCTGAAGGTGAAGATCAGGTTGATCACCAGCAGCGCGATGATCGGCCGCATGTCGTAGTCGAGCCGGCGCATCAGAACGGCCGTCGCGCCGAACAGGCCGAAGATCGCGCCGGAGGCGCCGAGGGTGGAGGTGTCCGGGGAGGTCAGCAGGTAGGCCAGGGCGCTGCCCGCGAGACCCGAGATGAAGTAGAGCGCGAGATAGCGGACGCGGCCGAGCGCCGCTTCGAGCGGGCCGCCGAGCCACCAGAGACTGAGCATGTTGAACGCGATGTGCCAGATCTCCTGGTGCGTGAACATCGAGGTCACCATGCGGTACCACTCGCCTCCCGCCACGCCCTGGATGGGCGTGTAGGGCGCGAGCGGCCAGGCGCCGAACAGGACGAGGTCGTTCAGCAGGGACTCGTGGACCTGGACGGCGATGAACACCGCCAGGTTGATGCCGATGAGGATCTTGGTCAGCAGGCGGGGATCGGCCGCGATGGTGCCGCCCGCGATGGTCCGGGGCATGGCGGCCGTGGGCGCGTGGCCGGTGCCTGAGCCGGTGCGGACGCACTCGGGGCACTGGAAGCCGACCGAGGCGTTGACCATGCACTCGGGGCAGATCGGCCGCTCGCAGCGGGTGCAGCGGATACCGGTCTCACGGTCCGGGTGGCGGTAGCACACGGGGACGCTGTGGGCGTCCTGCGGGCTGCCCGCAGCCTGGTCGTCCATGAGATCCCCTAAGTCGTGATGAATGCCATGCTGGGCGCAAGAGCCGTGGTGGGCAAAAGCCCCGCCCCGCTCATCCTTACGGATGAGCGGGGCGATTGGTTCCCTGTGGGAGCTTTCGCACTCAGCGGGTCTCGACGACGACCGACTCGATGACCACGTCGTTGACCGGGCGGTCGGTGCGCGGGTTCGTCTGGGTCGAGGCGATGGTGTCCACGACCTTCTGGCTGGCCGCGTCGGTGACCTCGCCGAAGATGGTGTGCTTGCGGTTCAGCCACGCCGTGGGGGACACGGTGATGAAGAACTGCGAGCCGTTGGTGCCCGGGCCGGCGTTGGCCATCGCCAGCAGGTAGGGCTTGTCGAAGCGCAGGTCCGGGTGGAACTCGTCCTCGAACTGGTAGCCGGGACCGCCGGTGCCGTTGCCCAGCGGGTCACCGCCCTGGATCATGAAGCCACTGATCACCCGGTGGAAGACCGTGCCGTCGTAGAGCCTGTCCGTGGACTTCTGCCCGGTCTCGGGGTGAGTCCACTCCCGCTCGCCCTGGGCGAGCTCGACGAAGTTCTTGACCGTCTTGGGGGCGTGGTTCGGCAGAAGCCGGACTTCGATGTCGCCGTGGTTGGTCTTCAGGGTGGCGTAGAGCTGCTCAGCCACGATCTGCCTTCCGTTGTCTTGCCGTGACTCCCTGATCCTCGCATGGACGGGGCCCCGCGTCGCCCGACCTCCGTTCACCCGGGGGAAACCGGGCCGAACGGCTGCGGAAAACCAGTCGAGTAGTCCCGGGGCGGGGGCGCGCGGCGGCGATCCGTGGCATTGTCGACGACAAGCTCATGTTCCCCCCATTCATCCGTTCTTGTACTCGATCAACTCCATCGGCACCCGTATGCCCGCCTCGCATGGCGGGATGCGCCCGGGCAGGCATGATCCGTAAAAGGGTGGAAAGTCGAAATACCGTACGCCACCGAGGAGGAGGAACCCGTGACCCGCATCGACAGCGTGCGCGCCGCGACCGGTTCGGCGAAGGACAGCGTGCTGCACGCCGCGGAAGTGGTGGCGCCCTACGCCGACACGGCCAAGGACAGGGCCGCGCACTACGCACACGAGGCACGCGTACGGCTAGCGCCCAAGGTGACGCAGGCCGCCGGGCAGGCACGCGTCCAGTACGGCAGTCATGTGCAGCCGTATCTGGAGCAGGCCCGCACGCATGTGCCGCCGAAGGTCGACCAGGCCGCCCACGAGGCCGCCGTCCGCACTCGCAAGGCCGCCCGTCAGGCGGCGGAGTACTCCCGTCCGAGGATCGAGCAGGCGATGGCCGCGGCCGTGCCCGTCACGACCGAGGCCGCGGCCCGGAGTGCGGCCGCGATGGCCGCGCTGCGCGGTCAGGTCTCGTCGAAGGAGATCCAGAAGCTGGTCCGCAGGCAGGAACGGCGGGCGAGGGCCGGCCGGGCCATGAAGACGCTGGTGATTCTGGGAGCCGTCGCGGGCGGTGCCTTCGCCGCCTGGAAGTGGTGGGACAAGCAGGCCAACCCGGACTGGCTGGTGGAGCCGCCGGCCGCGACGGAGGTCCCCGAGTCCGGCCGGCTGTCCTCCGTGGACGGCAGCGGCCAGTCGGTTCTGGACCCGGAGGTCGAGGCCAAGCAGGCGGAGGAAGAGGCCGCCCGGCGCGACGACCGTTCCTGACGGCAGCCGGTCCCCTCAGCACGGCGGGGCGGGAGACCTGGGGCTCAGCCCTTGCGGGTCTCCCGCCCCGCCGTGCTGTTTCACGTGAAACACGCGTCGGCGGCGACAAGCCTCGGGGCACCGCGGGATGCCGCACCTGTCATGTGCCCTTGCGCAGGGCCCGGGTCAGCGCCTCACCCGTGGCCTGATCCACCGGCCCCGGGCAGTCGAGGCCCAGGTCGGCGGCGAGCGTACGGATCCGCAGGTCGACAGCCGACTCGACGAGCTCGGCGAGTACGGCCGCGGCGACTCGCGCCCGACGCACCCCCACCACGACGGCCCCGGCTCCCAGCACCACCGCGGGCCACCACACCACGGCGAGCACCCCGTACAGCACGCCCCACGCCTGGAGGCGATGCGCGGCGGCCAGCGTCTGGCGAGCCGTGTGGAGCTCCAGCCGCGCGCCGTCCTCGACCAGCAGCCACAGCCTGGGCCATGCCGAGGCCAGGTCGAGCCGGTACTGTCCCCACACCCTCTGCTCCACGGCGGCCAGCCGGTTCCCGACCCAGAAGGGCCGGCTCGGGGCGGCGAGGGCGATGCGGTTGCGCTCGGCGTTCAGCAGCGCCGCGTGCTCGGCCAGGGCGGTGGTATCCGTGTCCCCGGTCACCCGGGCGCGGCCCGCCGCCACCAGGGCTTCCCGGAAGGCGTCGTCGGCCGCCCGCCAGAGCCGCAGCCGCCGCGCGGTCAGCCGACGGGCCACCGGTCCCCGGCCCTCGGCGAGCCACAGCCCCTCGATCCCCGCGCCCAGGGCCCTGGCCACCTGGTCCACGCCGAAGGCCCCGGCCAGCACCCCTGCCGCCGTGAGCACGATGACGCCGGGGGAGTCGCCCGCGGGCGCCGCCGCCAGCTCGTCGAGGACGTCACGCAGCCGGTCCACGTCGTACCACCGCTCCCGGCCCAGCACGACGGCACCGGCCAGCACCCCGAGGTACAGCAGCCCGGGCAGGACGAGCAGCGCGCTCCAGCGCTCGGCGAGCTTTCCGCCCAGCGTGCCGAGGAAGGCACTCACGCCGGGCTCACGGCGTGATGTCGAGCAGTCGGAGGGGTTCGTCGAACACGGAGCAGCGCGACGGTGCGGCCGTGGCCGACGTCCCGGCCGGTGCTTCGACGCGGGTGCAGCGGCCACGCGGGCAGGTCCGCACCTCCAGCAGGGCGCGCCCGCCTCCCAGTCCGGGCAGCGGCTCGTAGGCGGAGTTTCCGGGTACCGGGACTCCGCCGCGGTACGCGCCGAGGCCCGCCGTGTGGCCGGTCACCAGGAGCCGGTCCTCAAGGTCGTCGAGCTGTTCGTCGACCTCCTCCCAGGGCCTGCCCTCCCGCACTCCGGCCAGCACGTTCGCCACCAGAGCCCGCAGTTCCGCGTCCTCGGCCAGGGGTCCGCCCGGGGTGGCGAGGCGGCTGCACAGCGCGGCCAGGCGGGCATCGCGTCGTCCTTGCTCGTGCTGTTCCGCCACCCGTCAACTCCTCGCCGGTTACGGTGCGTCACTGCTGCTCACAAACGAGGATAATGAACGCGACCGGGCAGGACCGCGGAACTCTGGCGAGGACGGGCGTGAGCAGTGCGGCACAGCGGGGCGCGGCCCTCCTCCAGCACTACCTGCGGCGCGGCGAGCGCACCGCACTGGATCTGGCCGTCACGCTGCTCCGGCAGGGCCTGGGCGAGACGCCCCGGGGCGGGCGGGAACACACGAGCTGCCGGAGCAATCTCCTGGCCGCCCTCACGCTGCGCTGGTCCGCCACCGGTGACCCGCGCGACCTCGGAGGCCTGGTCGTACTCGGCCGCACCACCGCGGCCGGATCGCCCAGCCTTCAGGACCTCTTGCTGTTCGGCCAGGCGCTGACGGAGAGCCACGACCGGACCGGCACGCCGGGCCAACTCGACGAGGCCATCGAGGTGTTCGGCCGTGCCGCCACTCTGCCGGACCCGGACGGCCGGCTCATGACCGTGCTGAACAGCCGGGCCGTGGCACTGCTCGCCCGTTTTCACCGCACCGGCCGCCTGTCCGACCTGGCCACTGCGGAGGCCGATCTACGGCGGGCGCTGGCCCTTCCGGACGCCGGTCCCGGCGTGCGGCCCCTGGTGCTGGGCAACCTCGCCAACGTCCGGTTTCTCCGCCACCGGGCCGACGACGGGCCGACCGCCCTGACAGAAGCCGTCGGTCTGTATCGCGAGGCGATCGCGGGGCTCCCGGCCGGGTCTCCTGAGCGGCCCGCGATGCTGCGTCATCTGGGCGAGGCTCTGGCGTCGGCCGCCGACGCGAGGGTGCCGGGGGCCGCGCTCCAGGGGATCCTCGTCTGCCGGCAGGGACTCGCCCTCGCCCCGGCCGGCCACCCCGAGCACGGGAGCCTCCTGAGCTGCCTCGGTGTCCTGCTGCGGCTGGCGGTCGAAGGCGGCGAACTCGGTGTCGATGCCCTGGGGGAGGCCGCGATGGTGCTGCGGAAGGCGGTCGGCAGCACGCCGGCAGACCACCCGGACCGGCCCGAGCGGCTGATGCGGCTGGGCAACGTCCTGCACCGGCATTCGCTCCTGGCGCGGGAGCCGGGCCTGCTGGACGAGGCGATCGACTGCCTGCGACAGGCCGTCGCCGGATTCGCCGGCCTCCCGTCGCAGCACGACCACCGTGACGGGGCGCGCGTCAATCTGGCCGCGGCCCTGCACCGGCGCCACCTGGTCACGGGGGACCTCGCCTCGCTGCGCGAGTCCGCCGCCGTCATCCGGGAGCTGATGGGTTCGGCCACCCGGCTCGCTCGGGACAGCAACGGCCTGAGTAACGCGAGCGCCGTCTTCCAGACCTTGGCCGCGGCCGATCCCGAGGCCGGTGACGCCGCCCGTGAGGCCGTCGAGACGGCCCGCGCCGCGCTGCGCCGCGCTCCGGACCGGGCCGTGGTGCGAGCGGACCGGCTCAACACGTTGGCCAACGCCCTCACGGTCCGGGCCAGGCCCGGCGATCCGGGCCCGGACGCGCACGCCGACCTCGACGAAGCCGTCACTCTGCTCGAACAAGCCGCGGACCTGCTGCCGCCCGACTCCCCCGACTTCGCCGGCACACTGAGGGATCTGGGCGCCACCTGGCTCCGCAAGGCGGAACTCATCGGAGACCGCGCGGCCGCCGAGCAGGCGATCATCGCACTCGGCCGGGCGGTGATCGCCGGTGAACCGTGGCCCGGCCGACGGGCACAGCACGAGTTCCACCACGCCGACGCGCTGCGTCTGCTGTACGACTGGGAGGGCGACCCGGGCGTCCTGCGGACCGCCGCGCACGGGTACCGCCAGGCCGCTCTCACCGTCCAGGCACCACCCCTCGAACGCGCGGCCGCCGCCCGCGCCTGGGGCGACGCCGCCGTGGAGTGCGAAAGCGCGACCGCCGCACTCGAGGCCTACCGGCTCGCCGTCGACCTGCTGCCGCAGGTCGCCCCACGCCACCTCGCCCGCGCCGACCAGCAGCAGACACTGGCCCGGCTGAGCGGCCTGGCCGCCCGCGCCGCCGCCTGCGCGGTCGACACGGGCGACGTACGGCTGGCCGTGCGGCTCCTGGAGCAGGGGCGCGGCACGCTCCTCGGCCACCTGCTCGAAGCCCGCGGCGAGATGACGGAACTGCGCGCGGCCCACCCGCAGGCGGCTGCCCGCCTCACCGACCTGCGCGACCGCATGGACGACCTGTCCCTCGGCCCGGACGAAGCCCCCGGCACCTCTGACGAACGCCACACCCTCGGCGCGCGCTGGGAGGAGGAACTGAGGAGAGTCCGGCGACTGCCCGGGTTCGCGTCCTTCCTGGCCCTGCCCTCCCTCGACGAGCTGATGGCCTGCGCCGACCAGGGGCCGGTCGTCCTGCTGTACGGCGGGCCGCGGCGCGGTGACGCACTGATCCTCACGGGCCCCGGCGCCCCCGTGCGGCACCTCGCACTCCCCGCGCTCGGCGAAGCCGCCGTGTCACGGCAGGCGGCCCGGTTCCGCGACGCGCTCACCGCCTCCCGCTCGCCCGGTGAGGAGCAGGACGCCAACCGGGTCCTGCACGAGGTGCTGGCCTGGCTCTGGGACAACGCGGTCGGCCCCGTGCTCGACGCTCTCGCCCCGCCCTCAGCCCCGCCGCAGCGCCTGTGGTGGTCACCCAGCGGTGCGCTGTCCGCCCTGCCGCTGCACGCGGCCGGCCACCATGGCGACCCCACACGCACGGCCCTGGACCGCGTCGTCTCCTCGTACACCCCGGCCCTCCGAGCCCTGCGCCACGCCCGCGCACGGGAACGACGCCCGGTGGCCACACCGGACTCCCTGCTGGCCGTCGTACAGAGCGAGGCGGTCGGCAACCGGCACCCGCTGCGCGGGGCGGAGCGTGAGGCGAAGGCGATCGGGACGCTGCTGCCGACATGCGAACTGGCCGGTCCGGAAGCCACCTTCGACGCTGTGTACGCGGCGCTGCCCCAGCACCCGTACGCGCACTTCGCCTGCCACGGCGTCAGCGACCTGGCCGATCCGTCCGCCGGCGAACTGCTCCTGCACGACCACGCCGAACGGCCACTGACCGTACGCGACATCTCGCGGCTCGACCTGTCGGCGGCGCGGCTGGCGGTGCTGTCGGCGTGCGAGACCTCCCGCACGGCCGGACCGCTGGCGGACGAGGCGATCCACATCACCTCGGCCTTCCAGGTGGCGGGCTACCCGCATGTCGTCGGCACGCTGTGGCCGGTGCACGACGCGGTGGCGCGGCGGGTGGCGACGGGGTTCTACCGCGAGCTGCGCGCCGGGCCCCGGCTCCCGGGCACTCCCGCACTGGACACCGGGCGCGCGGCCGTGGCGCTGCACCGGGCGGTGCGCGCCTGCCGCGCTCGGTACGAGAGGAGCCCGAGCCTGTGGGCCGCGCATGTCCACGCGGGAGCCTGACCAACTCGCTTGTGCGCACCGTACTCGACCTGTCACCCTGTGTATCGAGAGCGCAACGGGGGATCCATGAAGCTGAAAAACCTGTTCCGGCAGGGCGGCGACGAGCCGGCCCCACCGGAGACCATCGAGATCCGGCTGCCGCCCGAGCAGGTACTGCCCCTGATGCTCAACGAGCACATCGAGCGGCTCGGCCCCTCCCACCCCAAGACCGTGAAGGTGGGCCACCAGCTGGCCGTCGTCCTCGCGCACAAGCCGGAACACCACGCCAAGGCGCTCGATCTCTTCCGCCAGGTGATGAGCACCAAGGCCGACACCCTCGGCGAGACCCACCCCGAGACGCTGGCGGTCATGGCGGAGTGCGCGGCTCTGCTGCACGTCGACGGACAGCCCACCACGGCCGAGGAGCTGTGGCGGTACGTCTTCGAGGTCCGCAAGCGGGACCTCGGCCCGGCGCATCCGGACACCCTGTCCGCCGCCTGCGGCCTCGCCAGGGCACTGAACGCACTGCGCCGCGCCCCGGAAGCGGCGGCCCTGCTGCGGCACGTCGTCGACCACCGCAGACGCAAGCTCGGCAAGAAGCACCCGGACACCCGGACCGCCCTGCACAATCTCGCGGTGTCCCTGCTCGACACCGCACAGCCGGCGGAGGCCGAGAGCATCTGCCGCCTCCTGCTGCGCACCAGCGGACCGCGTGAGGACGACGAGCACCCCCTGGTCGACGTACGCGCCAACCTGGCCACCGCCCTCTACCTCCAGGGGAAGCGGGAGGGGGCCGAATCCGAGTTCCGAGCCGTCCTGGCCGAACAGGAGCGCCGGTCGGGCCCGGAGCACCGGCACACGCTCGCCACGCGGCACAACCTGGCGAAGGTGCTGAACGACCTCGGCCGTTTCGAGGAGGCGGAGTCGTTGCTGCGCGCCGTCCTGTCCGGCCGCGCCCGTGCCCTGGGCGAGGAGCACCTCGACACCCACCGCACCCGGGACAACCTGGCCACCGTCCTCGTCGCCCGGGACGACGGCCGCGAAGCAGAGGCCGTCCGTCTGCTGCGGCGCTGCCTGACCGGCTACCGCGCGCAGCTCGGCGAGGACCACCCCACCACCCGCACCACCCGCGACAGGCTGGCGATGCTGACCGACCAGAGCGCCTAGCCCGCAAAAACGCCCTCCGCACCGCGTTTCCGCAGTTCGGAGGGCGTTTCGGGAAGTGGAGCCTAGGGGAGTCGAACCCCTGACATCTGCCATGCAAAGACAGCGCTCTACCAACTGAGCTAAGGCCCCTCAAGAGGACGTCCGTCCGGAGAAACCGCGTCCCGGCGGGCGTCGGAGACCAGAGTACCGGGTCACCCCGGTGATTCCGCAAAAGGATTGGGGGTCCCCGTCGTCGACCACTCTCCGTAAGATGCTCCGCGTGGTTCGCTACCGCGAACCGCCGTACATGGGGAAGCGATGGGGAGACGCAATGGACGCCGCACAGCAGGAAGCGACCGCAAGAGCGCGGGAACTGCAGCGGAACTGGTACGGGGAGCCGTTGGGGGCGCTCTTCCGTAAGCTCATCGACGATCTTGGTCTCAACCAGGCTCGTCTCGCGGGGGTTCTGGGACTGTCCGCGCCGATGCTCTCGCAGCTGATGAGCGGTCAGCGGGCGAAGATCGGCAACCCGGCCGTGGTGCAGCGGGTGCAGCTGCTCCAGGACCTGGCGGGGCAGGTCGCGGACGGCAGCGTGAGCGCGGCCGAGGCCACCGAGCGCATGGACGAGATCAAGAAGTCACAGGGGGGTTCTGTGCTCAGCAACACCACGCAGACGACGAGCGGTTCGGGGGCGCCCACGGTCAAGCGCGTCGTCCGCGAGATCCAGTCGCTGCTGAGGTCGGTGGCGGCGGCGGGCGACATCATCGACGCCGCCGACACCCTCGCCCCGACCCATCCGGAGCTGGCAGAGTTCCTCCGGGTCTACGGCGCCGGCCGCACCTCGGACGCGGTCGCGCACTACCAGTCCCACCAGAGCTGATCCCACCGCCCGGCCGCCGAAGGGGGTTCGGCAGCGGGCGCGGGTGAGGTGACGGGGGACGCGTCGCGGTACGGGCGGGCACGAAGGGGCGTGTGCCGTACGGGGGACCGGTCGACGCGAGGGGGATGTGTATCGCTCATCGGGGGAGTCGTACCGCCTGTCGGGGAGTCGTAGCGCCCGTCGAGGGGGAAGCAAGGGGGGAAGCCACTGGGGGAGGAGCGACGTACAGCCATGGGTGAGGTCTTCGCCGGCCGGTACGAACTGGTCGACCCGATCGGGCGCGGAGGGGTCGGCGCCGTCTGGCGCGCCTGGGACCACCGCCGCCGCCGCTACGTGGCCGCCAAGGTCCTGCTCCAGAGCGACGCGCACTCACTGCTGCGCTTCGTCCGCGAACAGGCCCTGCGGATCGACCACCCCCATGTCCTCGCCCCCACCAGCTGGGCCGCTGACGACGACAAGGTCCTGTTCACCATGGACCTGGTCGCCGGCGGTTCCCTGGTGCACCTCGTCGGGGACTACGGCCCCCTGCCGCCCGCCTTCGTCTGCACCCTGCTCGACCAGTTGCTGTCCGGGCTCGCGGCGGTGCACGCGGAGGACGTCGTGCACCGTGACGTCAAACCCGCCAACGTGCTGCTGGAGGCCACCGGTACGGGCCGGCCGCGGCTGCGGCTGTCCGACTTCGGCATCGCGATGCGGCTGGGCGAGCCCCGGCTGACGGAGACCAACCTCGTGGTGGGGACGCCCGGTTACCTCGCGCCCGAGCAGATGATGGGCGCCGAACCGGACTTCCCCGCCGACCTGTTCGCCGTAGGGCTGGTCGCGCTGTACCTGCTGGAGGGTGCCAAGCCGGACAGCAAGGCGCTGATCCAGTACTTCGCCGAGCACGGGACGCCCGGTGCGCCCAAGGGCATTCCGGAGCCGCTGTGGCAGGTGGTGGCCACGCTGCTCCAGCCGGACCCGCAGGCGCGGTTCCGTACGGCCACGGGGGCGCGCAAGGCGCTCGCCGCGGCGGCGGAGCTCCTCCCGGAGCCGGGCCCGGACGACGAGCTGATCGAGATCTTCGATCAACTCGGCCCGCTGCCACCGGGGTTCGCGCCCGAGGGCCCGCTGGAGAGAGCACGGGGGCTGAGCCCGGGAGAAGAGCGCTCAGGCCCGGTGTCGGGGGGACAGCGGCCGGGTCCGGCGTCGGTTGGACAGCGGTCGGGTCCGGCGCCGGCGGAGGTGCGGTCTGGCCCGGGAACGGGCGATGCGCGGCCCGGCCCGGCGTCAGGCGAGGAATGGCCCGGCCCGGCGTCAGCCGAGGTGCGGCCCGGTCCAGCCACGGGCGATGTGCGCACCGGCCCGGCCTCGGGCGAGGTGCCGTCCGGCCCGGGAACGGGCGGGCTGCGGTCCCGGCAGGACGCGCAGGCTCCGGCAGGAACGGACTCCTGGCAGCGCGCCGACGCCTCCGGCTTGGGCAACGTCCCGGCCGCGGAGACCGCACAGCCCGGCCCCAGCCAGGTCACCGGCCCGCCGGCCACCCCCGCGCAGCCGTCCTCCATGTCGGACACCGGCAGCTTCCACCTGCCGCCTCCGCAGGCCACGGTCACCTCCTCCCCCGCGCCCGGGCAGCCACAGGTTCAGGCCCCGCGCCAGCAGGCTCCCGTCTCCCCCTACGACCCCACGTACCCACTGCACTCGTCCCAGCCGCTGCCGCCGCCGTACCCCGGCGCCCAGGTCTACCCGGCGAGTCAGCCCCTGCCCGCCGCGGCACAGCAGCGCGCCGACGCCTCCACGGCCTCCTACACCGCCCAGTCCCCGCAGAGTCCACCGCCCGCCCGGGCGGCCTCGCGGCACCGCGCGGAACGGCCACGCCGCCGCCCCGGCCCGCCGGCCAAGGTGGCGGTCCCGCTCCTGCTGCTCGCCCTGGCTTGTTACGCGGTGGGATTCTGGGCCCTGACCCGCCTCTGAGCAGCCGCGGTCACCGCAAGCCCGGCACCCGCCCCACGCACTGCCCCAGCACCCACCCCACGCGCTGCCCGGGCGCCCGCCCTACGCGGTACCCCGCCGCCGGGCCACCACGGTCCACACCCCGAGCCCCACCAGCAGCGCGCTCCCGGTGCCGATCCCGCCCACGGCGACCACCCTCATCGCGGTGTCGTCGCCCGCGGCCACGCCTTCCGCCGCTGCCTCCCGGTCCTGGTCCGAGACCTCGAAGACGCCCGTCGGCTCGGACTCCCCCGCGTACGCGGGCCCGCCCCGGGGCTCCCCGCTCACCCGGACGCGCAGCGTCATCTTGAACGGCCCGTCCCCGAAGCTGTCGGCGACGCTCTCCGAGAGGTGCGCGACAAGGTAGTAGGAGCCGGCGAAGCGCATGGCGCCGACCTGGCCGATGACGGCGTAGCGGTTGGCATGGTCGACCGGCGGCAGGGGCGGCAGGCTGCCGGACTTCTGGTCGCCGTCGTAGCCGACGCCGACGTCGGCGACGGGACCGCGCGCGGGGTTGTAGAGGGCCAGGTCCAGCGCGTCCGCCGCGTAGCCCGTGCCGCCGGAGTCGGAGCTGCCCAGCTCTGCGGTGACGGCGAGCTGCTGTCCCCAGTCGACCGGCACCTCGTAGAAGAGCGTCTGGCCGGGCCGGATGTCGTCCCGCCAGACGCCCTGGTCCAGGGGCCGCGCCTCGCTGAACCCCGCACCTCCCGGGCGGCGCTGCGAGTCTCCCTGGAGCGGCTGGGGCGTGGCGGAGTTCCACACCTCGGGCGCGGTGGTCGCCCCGGTGCTCGCGGTCCGCGGTTCCGTCGTGGCGAGGAGTTCCAGGGCCCAGGTGTCGGGTGAGGAGCCCTCGCCCTCCGGGTCGGCGCGCTCGACGGAGACGTAGTAGGCACCGCTCTTCTGGCACAGGGACTTGTTCGGCGCGATCTCACGCCTGCCCCATGCCGCGATCGGGTGGGGGCTGCGGGCGGCGCCGAAACTCTCGGTGTTGTCGGAGCAGGAGTTGCCCTCGGCGTCCTGCACGGACACCTTGACCCCGTCGATGACGGAGACGGTGCTGCCGGGGGAGGGGACGGCGGTGACGGAGACGTACGCGTTCGAGCTGGCGTCGAGTTCGAGGCGGTAGTTGACCTCGCCGCTGCTCGGGAGGGAGCTCTTGTAGGCCGTGCCCGGCTTCAGGAGCAGGGCGTCCGCGGTGCTCCTGGCGCCCTCGATGCTCCGGGCGCCGTCGGCGAAGGCGTACGAGCTCGGCGTCAGCGCCGTACCGGAGGCCTCGCTGGCGGCCAGGGCGGCCTGGCCCGGCGCCACGGCAGCCGTCGTCCCCAGTACCACCGCCACGACGCCCAGGCGCACGGCCACCGGCGGACGACCGCGCCACGCGCCCGCACGCCCCCACGCCGTACGACACCGTCCCCTCACGCGCCACCCCTCACCGTCGCCGGACCGCGGAACCGTGCACCGTGGCCCATCCTGCCCCGCCGACGAGGATCACGACTGTCCCTTGGAACACAAAACCCCGACCGCGAGGCGGCCGGGGTGTGCTCAGTTCGGGATGTCGTGACTCACGAACCCGTGGGCACGGAGTCAGTCGCCTCCGTCCACAGATCCTGCTCGGCGCGATCCGCCTGGATCTGGCGGTACACGAGGAGCCCGCCGATGGCGGCCAGTGCGACCAGGAGAAGCTTCTTCACCGCGCGACCTCGTCTTTCCTTGACGTAGGGGACCTCTGGCGCCCGACTATACACACCGACCGATACCGATCGGTGACCTGCGTCGGCTCTCAACTCCCGCCCGGGAAGCCCGGATAGAAGCGGAGTTCGCCGCTCCGATCGGAGGGTGATCACACCGCGACGGACGGTGATTTTGACCCTCCTCCTCCACTCTTCTCACCTTTTCACCCTGCTTGCATCCATCCGGGTGGTGTTCATCGGAACATCGACGCGCCCCGGGCGTCGGTCCACCACTTTTCGCCCCCCATACACATCATGAGGAAAGTACGCAAATCGCCCAACCCGAAAGTGAGGGGCCCATGGCCCGGAACAAGGTCATGAAGCTGTGGACCGCCATCGTCACCGCCTTCCTCGCCCTGTGCACGGCGCTCGGATTCGTCACCACGACCGCCGCCGCGGCGGTACCGCAGGCCGAGCAGGAGCGCAACAGCAACGGCATCAGCATCCCGCAGCAGCGGACGGCGCCGGCGACGCTCCCCTGGGCCCACGCCAGGGCCCTGCCCCCCACGATGAAACAGCGCATCCGCGCCGAGGCCCACGGCAAGTCCCCCCGCTGCCGCCACCGCCCGCTCGCGGACACGGCGGCCTCACCGAGCACCACCTGCGCCGACGACGACCCTGACGCGGACCCCGACCCCGAGGCGGACCACCTCACGCCCCTCCAGCGCTGAAGCCGCGATCCCTGGTACGTCTTGGCGATCTTGCGTACTCACCACGACACACCGGAGACCCCGAAGGCCCCGACTGCCACCGGTCGGGGCCTTCGCACGTCTCCTGAGAAGCGGACAGCACGCGCTCATACAGCACAGGCCGCGCGGCTGCTGTCGCCGTAGATGGCAAAGACCCCCGGTCCTGATGGACCGGGGGTCTTCTCGCTGGTGGGGCTAACAGGATTTGAACCTGTGGCCTCATCCTTATCAGGGATGCGCTCTAACCAACTGAGCTATAGCCCCGCCGCGCTCTGCGGTGTGTGTCCCGCGCGCTGACTCCTGAAGATTAGCGCACGACATGGGCAGTCCCAAAATCCGTTGTCGGAGCACCGTCACCGGGACACCCGCAGCACGTCAGAGCGACGTCACTCGTCCTCGGCGAGCGTCAGCTCGACACCGCCCACGAAGCCCGCGGAGAGGTTGTAGATGAACGCGCCGAGCGTCGCGAGGGCCGTCGCCAGGACGACGTCGATGACCGCGATGATCGACGTGAACATCAGGACGTTGGGCAGCGACAGGAAGGCCTGGAGGTCGAAGCCGTTGGACTCGTTCGAGCCGGTGGCCTCGGAGATCGTGCCGCCGACCGTGGAGAAGACGCCCATCGCGTCCATCACCATCCACAGCACGGCAGCCGCCACGATCGTGCAGATGCCCAGCGCGATGGAGAGCAGGAAGCTGACCTTCATCACCGACCACGGGTCGGCCTTCGCCACCCGCAGCCGCGCCTTGCGGACGCGGGGCGTGGTGCGCGCGCCCGTGCGCGGGCGCCGTACGGCAGCCGCGGCGGCACCGGCACCGGCGGCCGCCCCCTGCTGCGCCGGGTAGGCCTGCGGCGGGTGGTACGGCCCGGCCGGCTGCTGCGTCTGCCGTTCCCCGGGGAGCGGGGAGGCCGCGGCGGTGCCCTGCTCCCGCGCGGCCGGCTGGGGCTGCGGCTGGGGCTGGGCGCCGGACGCGGCCGGGCCCGCGCCCGCCTTGGGCTGCTGTGTCTGCGGACCTCGGGTGTCCGTCACGGTTCCCCCCTGGGATTCCTGCGCGTCAGGCGAGGGCGCGTCCTTGGTCGGGGACTTGATCGCCTTCAGGTTGGTCGTGTGCGGGTCCGCCGCACGCGCGGCGGAGCCACGGCCGCCGTCGTCCGTGTCCGTACCCGTCGAGGTACCGCTCGGTCCGGCGCCCGTGGCTCCGCTCACGCTGACTCACTCCTCGTGCCTACTCGGCCGAGGGCGCCTCACCCTCGTCCGTGCCGGTGGCAGCGACACCCTCGGCGGTGTCGTCGACGACCACGTCGCCGTCGACCTCCTCCGCCTCGCGTCCCGCCTCGGCGTTGCGAGCGATGCCCACGACGGCATCGCGCTTGCCCAGATTGATCAGTTGGACGCCCATGGTGTCACGGCCGGTTTCCCTGATCTCGTTGACTCGCGTACGAATCACACCGCCCGACAGCGTGATGGCGAGGATCTCGTCGGTCTCCTCGACCACCAGAGCGCCGACGAGAGATCCGCGGTCCTCCACGATCTTGGCGGCCTTGATGCCGAGGCCGCCGCGACCCTGGACGCGGTACTCGTCGACGTTGGTCCGCTTCGCGTACCCGCCGTCTGTGGCAGTGAACACGAACGTACCGGGTCGAACAACATTCATCGAGAGCAGCTCGTCACCCTCGCGGAAGCTCATGCCCTTGACACCCGAGGTGGCACGGCCCATGGGACGCAGGGTTTCGTCCGAGGCGGTGAACCTGATCGACTGTGCCTTCTTGCTGATCAGAAGCAGATCGTCGTCGGACGAGACAAGCTCGGCACCGATCAGTTCGTCGTCCGAACCGTCCTCCATGGAACGGAGGTTGATCGCGATCACACCGCCGGAACGGGGCGAATCGTAATCCTTCAGAGGCGTCTTCTTCACAAGTCCGGCCTTGGTGGCGAGGACGAGGTACGGAACGGCCTCGTAGTCGCGGATCGCGAGGATCTCGGCGATCGCCTCGTCCGGCTGGAAGGCGAGCAGGTTCGCCACGTGCTGGCCGCGCGCGTCCCGGCCCGCGTCGGGCAGTTCGTAGCCCTTGACGCGGTAGACGCGGCCCTTGTTGGTGAAGAACAGCAGCCAGTGGTGCGTGGTGGACACGAAGAAGTGGTCGACGATGTCGTCTTCCTTGAGCTTCGCGCCGCGCACGCCCTTGCCGCCGCGCTTCTGGGCGCGGTAGTCGTCGGTCTTGGTGCGCTTGATGTAGCCGCCCCGGGTGACCGTGACGACGATGTCCTCCTCGGCGATCAGGTCCTCGATGGACATGTCGCCCTCGTACGGGATCAGCTTGGTCTTGCGGTCGTCGCCGTACTTCTCGACGATCGCGGCCAGCTCCGCGCTGACGATGCCGCGCTGGCGGACCGGAGAGGCCAGGATCTCGTTGTACTCGTTGATCTTCGCCTGGAGCTCGTCGTGCTCCTGGACGATCTTCTGGCGCTCCAGGGCGGCCAGTCGGCGCAGCTGCATCTCGAGGATGGCGTTGGCCTGGATCTCGTCGATCTCCAGGAGGCTCATCAGGCCGCCGCGAGCGATCTCGACGGTGTCGCTGCGCCGGATCAGCGCGATGACCTCGTCGATGGCGTCCAGGGCCTTCAGCAGACCGCGCAGGATGTGCGCCCGCTCCTCGGCCTTGCGCAGCCGGAAGCGCGTACGGCGGACGATGACCTCGATCTGGTGCGTCACCCAGTGGCGGATGAACGCGTCCAGCGAGAGCGTGCGCGGCACGCCGTCCACCAGCGCCAGCATGTTGGCGCCGAAGTTCGACTGCAGGTCGGTGTGCTTGTACAGGTTGTTCAGGACGACCTTGGCGACCGCGTCCCGCTTGAGGACGATGACCAGGCGCTGGCCCGTGCGCGAGGACGTCTCGTCGCGGACGTCGGCGATCCCACCGATCTTGCCGTCCTTCACCAGGTCGGCGATCTTCTGCGCGAGGTTGTCGGGGTTGGTCTGGTACGGCAGTTCCGTGACCACCAGGCACTGGCGGTTCTGGATCTCCTCGACCTCGACGACCGCGCGCATCGTGATGGAGCCGCGGCCCGTGCGGTACGCCTCCTCGATGCCCCGGCGGCCGACGACGAGCGCGCCGGTCGGGAAGTCCGGGCCCTTGATGCGCTCGATGAGCGCGTCGAGCAGCTCCTCGTGCGAAGCCTCGGGGTTCTCCAGGTACCACTGGGCGCCGGCCGCGACCTCGCGCAGGTTGTGCGGCGGGATGTTGGTCGCCATGCCGACCGCGATACCGGCCGAGCCGTTGATCAGCAGGTTCGGGAAGCGGGCCGGCAGGACGGTCGGCTCCTGGGAGCGGCCGTCGTAGTTGTCCGTGAAGTCGACGGTCTCCTCGTCGATGTCACGGACCATCTCCATCGACAGCGGCGCCATCTTGCACTCGGTGTACCGCATGGCCGCGGCCGGGTCGTTGCCCGGGGAGCCGAAGTTGCCGTTGGAGTCGACGAGCGGCATGCGCATCGACCAGGGCTGCGCGAGGCGCACCAGCGCGTCGTAGATGGAGGAGTCGCCGTGCGGGTGGTAGTTGCCCATGACGTCGCCGACGACGCGGGCGCACTTGTAGAAGCCGCGCTCGGGGCGGTAGCCGCCGTCGTACATCGCGTACAGCACACGGCGGTGGACGGGCTTGAGGCCGTCGCGGACGTCGGGCAGCGCACGCGAGACGATGACGGACATCGCGTAGTCGAGATACGAGCGCTGCATCTCGGTCTCGAGCCCGACGGGCTCGACGCGCATGGCCAGGGCGTCACCCTCGGGCTGCGTCACGGGAGTGTTCTCGTCGGTCATTGCTGGTGAAGGTCCTTCCTGGTGCGGTCAGCTGAGACCGACTCAGATGTCGAGGAAGCGGACGTCCTTGGCGTTGCGCTGGATGAACGCGCGGCGGGCCTCGACATCCTCGCCCATGAGGACCGAGAACAGGTCGTCGGCCTGGGCGGCGTCGTCGAGCGTGACCTGGCCGAGGACGCGGTGCTCCTGGTCCATGGTCGTGATGCGCAGCTCCTCGGCGTTCATCTCGCCGAGACCCTTGAAGCGCTGGACCGAGTCCTCGCGGATGCGCTTGCCGGCGTTGCGGCCCATCTCGATCAGGGCGTCGCGCTCGCGGTCGGAGTACGCGTACTCGAAGTCGTCCTTGCCCCACTTGATCTTGTAGAGCGGCGGGCGGGAGAGGTACACGTGCCCAGCCTCGACCAGGGGCCGCATGAAGCGGAACAGGAAGGTCAGCAGCAGGGTGTTGATGTGCTGGCCGTCGACGTCGGCGTCCGCCATCAGGATGATCTTGTGATAGCGGAGCTTCTCGATGTCGAAGTCCTCGTGCACGCCCGTGCCGAACGCGGAGATCATCGCCTGGATCTCCTGGTTCTGCAGGATCCGGTCGATGCGCGCCTTCTCGACGTTGAGGATCTTGCCGCGGATCGGGAGGATCGCCTGGTACTGCGGGTTCCGGCCGGACTTGGCCGAGCCGCCGGCGGAGTCACCCTCGACGATGAAGATCTCGCACTTGGTGGGGTCGTTCGACTGGCAGTCGGAGAGCTTGCCCGGCAGGGACGCCGTCTCCAGCAGGCCCTTGCGGCGGGTCAGGTCGCGGGCCTTGCGGGCCGCCACGCGCGCGGTGGCCGCCGCGATGCCCTTGCGGACGATGTCCGCGGCCTCGTTCGGGTTGCGGTCCAGCCAGTCCGCGAGGTGCTCGTAGACGACCTTCTGCACGAAGGTCTTGGCCTCGGTGTTGCCCAGCTTGGTCTTCGTCTGGCCCTCGAACTGGGGCTCGCTCAGCTTGACCGAGATGATCGCGGTCAGACCCTCACGGATGTCGTCACCGGTGAGGTTGTCGTCCTTCTCGCGCAGCAGCTTCTTGTCGCGCGCGTACTTGTTGATGAGCGAGGTCAGCGCGGCCCGGAAGCCCTCTTCGTGCGTACCGCCCTCGTGGGTGTGGATGATGTTGGCGAAGGAGTACACGCCCTCGGTGTAGCCGCCGTTCCACTGCATGGCGACCTCGAGGGAGAGCTGCTTCTCCTTGTCCTCGGCCTCCAGGTCGATGACGGTGGGGTGCACCGCCTCGCCCTTGCGGGAGTTGAGGTACTTCACGAAGTCGACGATGCCGCCCTCGTAGTGGTACGTGACCGTCTTGACCTCGGCGGTCTCGTCCGCGCCCGCCTCGTCCGCCCCGGAGGTGGCCTTCGCGGACTCGCGCTCGTCGGTGAGCCTGATCGTGAGGCCCTTGTTGAGGAACGCCATCTCCTGGAAGCGCCGCGAGAGCGTCTCGAAGGAGTACTCGGTGGTCTCGAAGATGTCCGGGTCGGCCCAGAAGGTGACCGACGTGCCGGTCTCGTCGGTGGCCTCGTGCTGGGCGAGCGGCGCCGTGGGGACGCCCATCTTGTAGTCCTGCGTCCAGCGGTGGCCGTCGGTCCTGACCTCGACGGCGACCTTCGAGGACAGCGCGTTCACGACGGAGACACCCACGCCGTGCAGACCACCGGAGACCGCGTAGCCGCCGCCGCCGAACTTGCCGCCCGCGTGCAGCACCGTCAGCACGACCTCGAGGGCCGGCTTGCCCTCGGAGGCGACGATGCCCACCGGGATGCCACGGCCGTTGTCGACGACGCGGACCCCGCCGTCGGCGAGGATCGTCACGTCGATGGTGTCCGCGTGGCCGGCCAGTGCCTCGTCGACCGAGTTGTCGACGACCTCGTACACGAGGTGGTGCAGTCCTCGCTCACCGGTCGAACCGATGTACATGCCGGGTCGCTTGCGGACCGCGTCCAGACCCTCGAGGACGGTGATGGCACTGGCGTCGTACGACGCCGTTACAGAGGCCTCGGCGACTCCGGCCGGGGCCTCGGTGGACGGGATGTTCTCGTTGGGGTTGCCGGAATCGGCCACGAAGCGCCCTTTCTGGCACAGCACGAGCCAGGCTCGTCGGCGGGTTGCCGGAGCGGCTGCGGCATGTTGCGTTGGTAAGCCTTGATCAGCGTTGCTCAGCTTTTCCCGGACGGTCCCCACGAGTGGGGCGGGATTACTTCCAGTCTACCGGTAGCACTGACACTGATGGGGGTTTGCCGGTACCTGAGTCCGCATGTGCCGCCCTCGACGGGTCTTGTCCGACTCCCGATATACGGATGGGGGCTCCAAGAGGCTCACGGAGGCACTCAGCGCTTCCGGCCGTCAACCCTTGGCTACTTCGGAGTCAGGTCGCGATTCGCAACCGTGTGCGGTGGCATGACGGGAGGGTCGCGCCCGCCGACCCGGGCCGGAGAGACGTGACGTAAGTCACCTGTAGGTGTCGCCCGGTCCGCTGCTGCCGGGGACACGCAGAGGGCCGTAGCGGCGCGCGGGACCACCGGGTCCCATGACCTTGATCTGGCGCACGGTGCCGTGGCCCAGGTCCTCGTTGAGGCGGGCGACCAGGGTCGGGGCGAGCAGCCTGAGGTTCGTCGCCCAGGCCGTCGAGTCGCAGCGCACCGTCAGGACGTGCTCGTCCTCGTCGTACTTCTCCGGCACGCAGTGCTTGGCCACGTCCTCGCCGACGATCTGCGGCCAGCGGCCCATCACGCCGCCCACCGCGGCCGGGGCCTCCCAGCCGCGCTCGGTGATCAGCCGGTTGATCGCGGAGCCGAGCGCCATGGGGTCGCGGCCGTCGGCGCGCGCGCCGGAGCGCAGCCCGCCACCGCGGCGCGCCTGCTTCTTCTGCTGCGCCGCGTCCCCACGCGCGCGTGCCGCGTCCTTGGCCGCGCGGAGCGCCACGCGCGCGAGGTCGACGCCGGAGGGCTCGGGGGTCTTCTTCGGCTCCTGCGTGCTCATACGCGCTCCACCGTCCCCTCGGACACGGAGAACCGCGCCCCGGACAGCACATGCGGTACGTCGTCGTCGACCGCGGCGGTCACCAGGACCTGCTCGCCCGGTGCGACCAGCTCGGCGAGGCGCTCACGCCGGCGGGTGTCCAGCTCGGCGAAAACGTCGTCGAGCACCAGCACCGGCTCGTTGCCCTCCGCCCTGAGCAGGTCGTACGAGGCCAGGCGCAGCGCCAGCGCGTAGGACCAGGACTCGCCGTGCGAGGCGTAGCCCTTGGCGGGCAGCTGGCCGAGCTTGAGCTGGAGGTCGTCCCGGTGCGGGCCGACCAGGGTGACACCGCGCTCGATCTCCTGCTTGCGGGCCTCGGCGAGCGCGGCCGTCAGCTGCTCGTAGAGGTCCTCGCGCGTGTGCGCCTCGCCCGGCGCGGACGGCTTGTACTCCAGGGCGATCGGGCCGCCACCGGGGGCGAGTTGCTCGTACGCCTTGTCCGCGAGCGGCTGGATCGTGGCGATCAGGTCCAGGCGCTGGGCGAGCAGCTCGGCGCCCGCGCGCGCGAGGTGCTGGTCCCATACGTCGAGCGTGGACATGTCCATGCTGCGGCCGCCGTGCCGTCGGGCCAGCGCGGCCGACTTCAGCAGGGTGTTGCGCTGCTTGAGGACGCGGTCGTAGTCGGAGCGGACCCCGGCCATGCGCGGGGAGCGCGCGGTGATCAGCTCGTCGAGGAAGCGGCGCCGCTCCCCGGGATCGCCCTTGACCAGGGCGAGATCCTCCGGAGCGAACAGGACCGTCCGTACGATCCCCAGCACGTCACGCGGCTTGACCTGTGAGGACCTGTTGATCCGGGCCCGGTTGGCGCGCCCCGGGTTCAGCTCCAGCTCGACCAGCTGCTGCCGCTCGCCCTGCCGGACCTGGGCCCGGATGATCGCGCGGTCGGCGCCCATGCGGACCAGGGGGGCGTCGGAGGAGACCCGGTGGCTGCCGAGGGTGGCGAGATAGCCGACGGCCTCGACGAGGTTGGTCTTGCCCTGCCCGTTCGGCCCGACGAAGGCCGTCACCCCCGGGTCGAGCGGGACCTCGACCCGGGGATACGAGCGGAAGTCGGCCAGCGACAGATGCGTGACGTGCATGGTCGTTTCGCCGACCTCCCTCGGTGCTCGGTTACTTCTTCTCGACCGCGTGGCCGCCGAACTGGTTCCGCAGCGCCGCGATCATCTTCATCTGGGGCGAGTCCTCCTGGCGGGAGGCGAACCGCGCGAACAGCGACGCCGTGATCGCCGGCAGGGGCACCGCGTTGTCGATCGCGGCCTCCACAGTCCAGCGTCCCTCGCCGGAGTCCTGTGCATAACCCCGGAGCCCCTCCAGGTGCTCGTCCTCGTCGAGGGCATTCACCGCGAGGTCCAGCAGCCAGGAGCGGATGACCGTGCCCTCCTGCCAGGAGCGGAAGACCTCCCGGACGTCGGTCACGGAGTCGACCTTCTCCAGCAGCTCCCAGCCCTCGGCGTAGGCCTGCATCATCGCGTACTCGATGCCGTTGTGGACCATCTTCGCGAAGTGGCCGGCGCCGACCTTGCCGGCGTGCACCGAGCCGAACTCGCCCTCCGGCTTGAGGGCGTCGAAGATCGGCTGCACCTTGGCGACGTTCTCCTTGTCGCCGCCGTACATCAGCGCGTAGCCGTTCTCCAGGCCCCAGACGCCCCCGGAGACACCGCAGTCGACGAAGCCTATGCCCTTGGCCGCCAGCTCCTCGGCGTGCCTCTCGTCGTCCGTCCAGCGGGAGTTGCCGCCGTCCACGACGACGTCGCACGGCTCCAGCAGCTCGGCGAGCTCGTCGATCGTGGACTGCGTGGGCTCGCCCGCCGGGACCATCACCCAGACCACGCGCGGGCCGCTGAGCTTGCCCACAAGTTCCTGGAGGCTGTGGACATCGGCGAGGTCCGGGTTGCGGTCGTATCCGTAGACGGTGTGGCCCGCGCGGCGGATCCGCTCGCGCATGTTGCCGCCCATCTTGCCGAGGCCGACGAGACCGAGCTCCATCAGTTGTGTTCCTTAGGTTTGCAGGTGTCCGACGTGGCGTTGCGGCACTTTCGTACCGTGCCGAGCCTAAACCCGGACGCTCGCGCACATCTGTGGGCATACGCGCTCAGTCGTACGCCCTCACCTGCGGGTTTGTCCCCAGCCTGTGGACAGCCGCCGGACCTCAGCCGCTGAGCCGCACCGGCATGATCAGGTACTTGTAGGCCTCGTCCGCCTCGGCGTCCAGCGCCGGCTTGCCGCTGAGCAGCGCGGGCTTCGTGGACGTCGTGAAGGAGAGCTGGGCGACCGGGGAGTCGATGGCGCTCAGGCCGTCCAGCAGGAACGTCGGGTTGAAGGCGATCGAGATGTCGTCGCCCTCCAGCTGGGCGTCGACCCTTTCCACAGCCTGTGCGTCGTCGCTGGAGCCCGCCTCCAGGATGAGGACGCCCTGCTCGAAGCTGAGCCGCACCGGGGTGTTGCGCTCGGCGACCAGGGCCACGCGCTTGACGGCCTCCACGAAGGGGGCCGTCTCGATGACGGCGACGCTGTTGAACTCCGTCGGGAACAGCGTGCGGTACTTCGGGAGGTCGCCCTCCAGCAGGCGGGTCGTCGTACGGCGGCCGGCGCCCTCGAAGCCGATCAGGCCCTCGCCCGAGCCCGAGCCGGACAGCGCCAGGGTCACCTGGTCGCCGCTCGTCAGGGCCTTGGCGGTGTCCAGAAGCGTCTTGGCGGGGACCAGGGCGACCGCGGAGGCCTCCGGGTTCTCCGGCTTCCACAGGAACTCGCGGACCGCGAAGCGGTAGCGGTCGGTCGACGCCAGCGTGACCGTGTCGCCCTCGATCTCGATGCGGACGCCCGTGAGGACGGGCAGCGTGTCGTCGCGGCCCGCCGCGATGGCCACCTGGGCGGCCGCGGAGGCGAAGACCTCACCGGGGACCGTGCCCGTAGCGTTCGGCATCTGCGGCAGGGCCGGGTACTCCTCCACAGGCAGGGTGTGGAGTGTGAACCGGGAGGAGCCGCACACCACCGTCGCCCGTACACCGTCTGTGGAGATCTCCACCGGCCGGTTGGGGAGCGCGCGGCAGATGTCCGCGAGCAGGCGGCCGGAGACCAGGACCGTGCCCTCCTCCTCGACCTCCGTCTCCACCGACACGCGTGCGGAGACCTCGTAGTCGAAGCTGGACAGGCTCAGCTGGCCGTCCTCGGCCTTCAGCAGCAGGCCGGCGAGGACAGGCGCCGGCGGACGGGCCGGGAGGCTGCGCGCCGCCCAGGCCACTGCCTCCGCGAGTACGTCGCGTTCCACCCGGATCTTCACCGTAAGCCGCCTCCTGCTGTTGCCGGCGTTCTCGCCCTGCTTCGCCTTCGTCGTCTGACTCGGTGTCTCCGGCCCCTGTGATGGGGAGGACACCGGGGACCAGTCTGACGCACGGCACTGACAGTAGGTGCCTCTCGGGGTCAAGTCGTGACGAGGGGCGGTCGGGCACCGGAGGGCGAGTTGTGCACAGGACCCGCTTCGAAACGAATTCCGCTCTCTCTCTAGTCGGACGTAGTAGTAGGGCCTGTGGATACCGTGGATAACCACGTTTGCCCAGCTCAGAGCGCGAATTTTGTCCACCGGGCCTGTGGGCGCGAGCGGTGGACAACCGGGTGTAGCTGTGGAGAACAGAAAGTTCTGCACACACCGTGCACAGGGTGGGGCGAGTTTTCCCCAGTGCTGTCCCCAGCTTTACCCACCTTTCCCACAGCCCAACCCGGCAGCTTTGTGTGACGCCTTTCACTCGACCCGGTGAGGAGGCGCGTCGCGTTGCCGAACAGTGGACAGGCATGTGGAGAAGCGGCTGATCGCTGGGGACAACGGCCCCCAGCCTGTGGGCGGCCGGTGGACAACTCGGTGCACAGCCTGTGGATCCCCGCTCCGTCCACAGTCTGTGGAGATCCTCCGTCCACGGATCCACAACCACCTGAGCTGGTCTGATGGTCTTTCAACAGCGCCTTCTGTGGACACGGTCTGGACAACTCCCCGGTCCCCAGGATGTGGACGGCAGAAAGTCCCCGAATCTGTGGAGGGAGGCCGTAACGCGGTGGCTATTCGAACAGGGGGTTGCGGGAGGGTGCCCGGCGATGGGCTTCGGCAGGGGGATGACAGGTGGCGGTGGAACGAGAAGAAGGGCGCCCCGGAGTCCTCCGGGGCGCCCTCAGCGGTGTGCTGTCGTCGCTGTCAGCCGTTCTTGATGCGGTTGGTCAGCTCCGTGACCTGGTTGTAGATGGAGCGGCGCTCGGCCATCAGGTTGCGGATCTTGCGGTCCGCGTGCATGACGGTCGTGTGGTCGCGCCCGCCGAACAGCGCGCCGATCTTCGGCAGCGACAGGTCGGTCAGCTCACGGCACAGGTACATGGCGATCTGCCGGGCGGTGACGAGTGCGCGGCCGCGCGAGGTGCCGCACAGGTCCTCGACGGTCAGCCCGAAGTAGTCCGCCGTCGCGCCCATGATGGCCGTGGACGTGATCTCGGGAGCGGAATCGTCGCCGCCGGGGATGAGGTCCTTGAGGACGATCTCCGTCAGCCCCAGGTCGACCGGCTGCCGGTTGAGCGAGGCGAACGCCGTGACCCGGATCAGCGCGCCCTCCAGCTCACGGATGTTGCGCGAGATCCGCGACGCGATGAACTCCAGCACCTCCGGCGGCGCGTTCAGCTGCTCCTGCACCGCCTTCTTGCGGAGGATCGCGATCCGCGTCTCCAGCTCGGGCGGCTGGACGTCGGTGATCAGCCCCCACTCGAAACGGTTCCGCAGCCGGTCCTCCAGCGTGACCAGCTGCTTCGGCGGCCGGTCGGAGGACAGCACGATCTGCTTGTTGGCGTTGTGGAGCGTGTTGAACGTGTGGAAGAACTCCTCCTGCGTCGACTCCTTGTCCGCCAGGAACTGGATGTCGTCGACGAGCAGGATGTCCATCTCGCGGTACCGCTTGCGGAAGCTGTCGCCCTTGCCGTCGCGGATGGAGTTGATGAACTCGTTGGTGAACTCCTCCGAGCTCACGTACCGCACCCGCGTGCCCGGGTAGAGGCTGCGCGCGTAGTGCCCGATCGCGTGCAGCAGGTGCGTCTTGCCGAGCCCGGACTCCCCGTAGATGAACAAGGGGTTGTACGCCTTCGCCGGCGCCTCGGCGACGGCGACCGCGGCCGCGTGCGCGAAGCGGTTGGACGCGCCGATGACGAACGTGTCGAAGAGGTACTTCGGATTCAGACGCGCGGTGGGCTCACCCGGGCCGGTCGCCGGCGCGGGCTGCGCGGCCAGCGGGCCGGGCGCACCGGTGGTGGGCAGGTTCGGGCCGACGGGGCCGCCCCGGTGCACGTGCCCCGAGCCGGGCGGCGGCTCGGGCAGCTCCCGGCGGACCGGGTCGCGCTGGTCGTAGTCGGGGCGTGACGTCTCGTAGTCGGAGCGCGGCGGCTCGTAGGAGGGGCGCTCCATGGACTGCGGGCGGTAGTCCTGGGAGGGGGGACCGTAGGAGTCCTTCGACCCATAGGTGTCCTGCTGACCGTACGAATCCTGCGAGCCGTACTTCTCCTTGGATCCGTACGCGTCCTGGGACCCGTAGGAGTCCTGAGAGCCGTACGAGTCCTGCTGCGGTGACGCGTACGGGTCACGCTCGGGGAAGCCGAGGCGCTGCTGCTGCCAGCCGTACTCGTCCTGCGTCGGCCGCGGCCAGGAGCCGGGCTCGGGGCGCTGGTACTCGGACGGATACGCGGGACGGGCCGTGGGGATTTGATCTCCGCGCTTAGGCGGAAGCTGGTCGCCGGCGGTTCCCGGCAGCTGGTCGGCGCGGTGGCGGCCGTACCCCTCGTATCCGTCGCGGTCCTGGCGTGAGTCGTATCCGTCGCGGTCCTGGCGCGGGGCCGGGTGCTCGGGCTCCTCATAGCGCGGCTGGGAGCGGGCCGGGGGCGCGGGCGGGCCCGGGGGCTCGCCCGCGGAGTCGTCGACGGTGATCGCGATCCGGATCGGGCGGCCGCACTCGCGGCTCAGCGTCTCGCTGACGATCGGCGCCAGACGGCCCTCGAGCACGCCCTTCGCGAATTCGTTCGGTACGGCGAGCAGGGCGGTGTCCGCGACCAGCGCGAGCGGCTGGCAGCGCCGGATCCAGTGCTCGTCCTTGGCCTCGACACCCTGGCCGCGGCCCTCCCCGAGGAGCTGCTCCAATACGCGTGGCCACACTGCGGCAAGATCGGCAGGTACGTCAGCCACAGGGCACGCTCTCTCACAGGTCCCACGAACGTGTGGTTCTGGGACGGGTCGGGATGTAAATCGGGTGGGTCAGGGATAAGGGAACGAATCGGAGTTCCGTCACGGTAGTCAGGGCGGCCGGTGCGGTTCAAGTTGTTGTCCCCAGCCTGTGGACAAGTGTCTCCCGGCGGCTCCCGGTTTGACCGGATGGCGTAGCCGCGCGTACCGTAACCAGGTCGAGTTGTCGATGGCTGCTGCCGCCTGCCTCCGATGGGCACAGATCATTTGGGTGATCGGTAAGCGGTGCACTCGGGCGTAACTGCGAGCTACTCGTGGGCGCACGGTGACAGCCAGGACGGCACCCCGCAACTACCGATTTCTTCTGGAGCCCCCGAGTGAGCAAGCGCACCTTCCAGCCGAACAACCGTCGTCGCGCGAAGACCCACGGCTTCCGGCTGCGTATGCGCACCCGTGCCGGCCGCGCGATTCTCGCGTCCCGCCGTAGCAAGGGTCGCGCCCGCCTGTCCGCCTGATTCCGATCAGGTCATGACGTCGTGCTGCCCACCGAGAACCGGCTGAGGCGGCGCGAGGACTTCGCGACCGCGGTGCGACGAGGTCGTAGGGCTGGACGCCCTACCCTCGTCGTCCACCTTCGAAGCGGTGCCACGGACCCGCACGCGCCTGGGGAGAGCGCTCCCCCGACGCGTGCGGGTTTCGTCGTGAGCAAAGCCGTGGGTGGCGCGGTCGTGCGCAACAAAGTGAAGCGCAGGCTTCGCCACCTGATGCGCGAGCGAGTCGCCCAGCTGCCCCCCGGTAGCCTGGTAGTCGTACGAGCGCTGCCCGGATCGGGCGACGCCGACCATGCACAGCTGGCCCGAGACCTGGATGCCGCTCTCCAGCGGTTGCTGGGAGGGGGCGCGCGATGAAGTACCCGCTGCTGGCTCTGATCAAGCTCTACCAGTGGACGATCAGTCCGCTGCTCGGGCCGGTCTGCAAGTACTACCCGTCGTGCTCACACTACGGCTACACGGCCATCGACCGGCATGGTGCCATCAAGGGAACGGCACTCACGGCCTGGCGCATCCTGCGGTGCAACCCGTGGTCGCTGGGCGGAGTAGACCATGTCCCGCCGCGTAAGCGCCCGCGGTGGCACGAAATGCTGCGTAACGCGTGGCGTGCACGCAAGGGCGGGCCCTCCGCCGCCGAACCGGCCACCGAGGGACAGACTTCTCCCACAAGTCCGTCCAGTCCTTCGAGCCCGGCCGCAGAGACACCGTCCCATGCCCAAGGAGCATGATTAGTGGACACGATTGCCAGCCTCTTCAGCTTCATCACCACACCCGTCTCCTGGGTCATCGTCCAGTTCCACACGGTGTACGGCGCCATCTTCGGCCCCGACACCGGGTGGGCCTGGGGCCTGTCGATCGTGTCCCTGGTGATCCTGATCCGTATCTGCCTGATCCCGCTCTTCGTGAAGCAGATCAAGGCGACCCGGGCGATGCAGACGCTCCAGCCCGAGATGAAGAAGATCCAGGAGCGCTACAAGAACGACAAGCAGCGTCAGTCCGAAGAGATGATGAAGCTGTACAAGGACACGGGCACCAACCCGCTGTCCTCGTGCTTTCCCATCCTGGCGCAGTCCCCGTTCTTCTTCGCCCTGTACCACGTGCTCAACAGCATCGCGTCGAACGACACCATCGGCGTGATCAACAACAGCCTCCTGGAGAGCGCCCAGAAGGCGCACATCGTCGGGGCGCCGCTGGCGGTGAAGTTCACCGACAGCTCGTCGAAGGTGGAAGCGCTCGGTGCCACCCTGACCGACGTCCGGGTCGTCACCGCCATCATGATCATCCTGATGTCGGCGTCGCAGTTCTTCACCCAGCGCCAGCTGATGACGAAGAACGTCGACACCACGGTGAAGACGCCGTTCATGCAGCAGCAGAAGATGCTGATGTACGTCTTCCCCATCATCTTCGCCGTCTTCGGCATCAACTTCCCGGTCGGTGTCCTCGTCTACTGGCTGACCACCAACGTGTGGACCATGGGCCAGCAGATGTACGTCATCCACAACAACCCGACCCCGGGTTCCAAGGCCCAGGCCTCCTACCTGGAGCGCCTGCACAAGCACGTCACGGACCGCAACAAGGTCAGCCGGCGCCGTGACCGGGCCATCATCAAGGCGATCGTCGCCAAGGGCCGCGACCGCAACGAGTTCGAGCGCAAGTTCATCAACGGCCTCAGCAAGGCCGGCCTCGCCGCCCAGGCCGATGGCACGGTGATCAAGAGCGACACCGCGGCCGCCGCCCAGGCCGAGGACGGTGCGCCGACCACCGTCGGCACCCCGAAGCGTCAGCAGCCCAAGCGGCAGACCAAGGCCCAGCGCCAGTCCGGCACCGCCAAGGCGGCCGGTGAACACGAGCCGAAGACGTCGCTGACCAAGGCCGACGAGCCCGAGGACACCAAGCCCGCAGCCGCTGCCAAGAAGGGCGGCGCGAAGCCCGGCAGCGGTACCCGCAGCAAGGCCCAGTCCGGACAGCGCAAGGGTCCGCAGCGGCCCAAGTCCCCGTCCAAGAAGTAAGAAGGAGTCCATCCCGTGACGGAAGGCACCACCTCCGCCGCTGCCGAGGGTGCAGACACCCTGACCCGCCTGGAGCAGGAGGGCGAGATCGCGGCGGACTACCTGGAGGGTCTGCTCGACATCGCCGACCTCGACGGCGACATCGACATGGACGTCGAGGCCGACCGCGCCTCCGTCTCGATCATCAGCGACACGGGCAGCCGTGACCTGCAGAAGCTGGTCGGCCGCGACGGCGAGGTGCTCGAGGCACTCCAGGAGCTCACCCGTCTGGCCGTGCACCGCGAGACCGGTGACCGCAGCCGCCTGATGCTCGACATCGCGGGATACCGCGCCCGGAAGCGCTCCGAGCTGTCCGAGCTGGGCGCCAAGGCCGCCGCCGAGGCCAGGAGCAGCGGTGAGGCCGTGAAGCTGAAGCCCATGACTCCGTTCGAGCGCAAGGTCGTGCACGACGCGGTCAAGGCCGCGGGCCTGCGCAGCGAGTCCGAGGGCGAGGAACCGCAGCGGTTCGTCGTCGTGCTTCCCGCCTGATCGGCCCGTACGTTCCCCGGCCCCGTCTGTTGCGCAGGCGGGGCCGAACTTTGTCAGCCTGATAGTTCTGGTGGTTCTGGTGTCGGCGCGGGGTGCGCCGACGCGGTACGGAAGGACGGTCCCCCCGTGACGGAGGCAGCGGAGCTTCCCCCCGCGCCCGAACAGGCGCGCGCGGTGTTCGGTGATCGCTTCGCGGATGCGGTGCGGTACGCCGAACTGCTCGCTGAGGCGGGCGTGCAGCGCGGTCTCATCGGCCCGCGTGAAGTGCCCCGCCTGTGGGAGCGGCACCTGCTGAACTGCGCGGTGCTCTCGGAAGTGGTGCCCCAGGGCGTGACGGTCTGCGATGTCGGTTCGGGCGCCGGCCTGCCCGGCATTCCGCTGGCGCTGGTCCGGGAGGACCTGAAGATCACGCTGCTGGAGCCGCTGCTGCGGCGCACCAACTTCCTCACCGAGGTCGTGGAACTGCTCGGGCTCGATCATGTGACCGTGGTACGCGGCCGGGCCGAGGAGGTCATGGGGAAGATCCAGCCCGTCCACGTCGTGACCGCCCGTGCCGTCGCGCCCCTCGACCGACTCGCCACCTGGGGCATCCCGCTGCTGCGGCCGTACGGGGAGATGCTCGCGCTCAAGGGCGATGCCGCGGAGGAGGAGCTGAAGAGCGCGTCGGCGGCTCTCAGCAAGCTGGGTGCTGTGGAGACGTCCATCCTGCATGTCGGTGAGGGCGTGGTGGACCCGATGTCCACGGTCGTGCGCGTCGAGGTCGGGGAGAGTCCCGGCGGTGTGCGCTTCGCCGCGAAGCGCGCCAAGGCGGCTCGTACGGGTCGTGCGAGGCGGCGACGCTGATCCGTCCTGAGGACGAGACGTACTCCACACAAGCTGCCAAACCTACGCATGCCGGAGTGTCGCGACAGTACGGCCACCGCTGCTGTGCATCGTGTTTCACGTGAAACGTCGCTCACTGCTGCACGGCATCATCAGTCGTGGCCGCGCTGCGGCCGAACCCCGCGACCGTAAGCCTCTCGGTTCACTCGATGAGGGACCGGAGTTGTCCACAGAGGTGGATTTCTCCACAGAACGCAAGGCCTCACTGGTTCATGACCCCGAAGACATGGGAGGCTCTGTTCATTGCGAGCCTGAAGTCGAGGAGAGTGAATCCTTGCGGTCCGACGCCAACATCGCGGGACCGATGACCGATCCGGTCCCCGGTCCCCGTACCGAGTCGATGGGGGCGGATGTTTCACGTGAAACACCGCCTCCGATGGACGACACTCCCATCGGTCGTGCTGCCCAACTGGCGGTGGAGGCTCTAGGCCGCGCCGGCGAGGGCCTGCCACGGCCCGAGCAGACCCGAATCATCGTGGTCGCCAACCAGAAGGGCGGCGTGGGCAAGACGACGACGACCGTCAACCTTGCCGCGTCGCTGGCCCTGCACGGTGGCCGCGTTCTGGTGGTCGACCTCGACCCACAGGGCAACGCGTCCACCGCACTGGGCATCGACCACCACGCCGAAGTTCCGTCCATCTATGACGTGTTGGTGGAGAGCAAGCCGCTCTCCGAGGTCGTCCAGCCGGTCCCGGATGTCGAGGGTCTCTTCTGCGCCCCCGCCACGATCGATCTCGCCGGTGCGGAGATCGAGCTGGTATCCCTGGTGGCACGGGAGAGCAGGCTTCAGCGCGCCATCCAGGCGTACGAGCAGCCGCTGGACTACATCCTCATCGACTGCCCGCCCTCGCTCGGTCTCCTGACGGTCAACGCCCTGGTGGCGGGCCAGGAGGTCCTGATCCCGATCCAGTGCGAGTACTACGCGTTGGAGGGCCTGGGACAGCTGCTGCGCAACGTCGACCTGGTGCGGGGGCACCTCAACCCCGCCCTGCATGTGTCGACCATCCTGCTCACCATGTACGACGGCCGGACGCGACTCGCGTCCCAGGTCGCCGAAGAGGTGCGCACCCACTTCGGCGACGAGGTACTGCGGACGAGCATCCCTCGGTCCGTCCGTATCTCGGAGGCGCCGAGTTATGGGCAGACGGTACTGACTTACGATCCTGGATCGAGTGGTGCCCTCTCCTATCTTGAGGCGGCACGAGAGATCGCGCTGAAGGGCGTGGGCGTCAGCTATGACGCGACCCACGCTCACATCGGCGTACAGCAGAACGACCCGAACATGGTGGAGGGCATCCAGTGAGCGAGCGACGGAGGGGGCTGGGCCGTGGTCTCGGCGCACTGATCCCTGCCGCCCCGACGGAGAAGTCGGTGGCCCAGGCTGCGGCGGGGGGTGCCGCTTCCACATCCCCTGCGGCCGTGCCCGCGCTGCCGAACGACCGTGGGGTGGCCGCGGCGAAGGTGACGACTCTGCCGACTGTTTCACGTGAAACAGAGGAGCCGGCGCAGCCCAGTGCTCCGGCCGCGCCTGCGGCACCCATCGGTGCGCACTTCGCCGAGATCCCCCTCGACTCCATCAAGCCGAACCCGCGGCAGCCGCGTGAGGTCTTCGACGAGGACGCGCTGGCGGAACTCATCACCTCCATCAAGGAAGTGGGGCTCCTCCAGCCGGTCGTCGTGCGGCAGGTGGGTCCCGCCCGCTACGAGCTCATCATGGGCGAGCGCCGTTGGCGGGCCTGCCGTGAGGCGGGGCTGGAGGCGATCCCGGCGATCGTGCGGGCCACGGAGGACGAGAAGCTCCTCCTGGACGCTCTGCTGGAGAACCTGCACCGCGCCCAGCTGAACCCTCTGGAAGAGGCAGCTGCCTACGACCAGTTGCTGAGGGACTTCAACTGCACGCACGACCAGCTCGCGGACCGCATCGGCCGTTCCCGCCCACAGGTCTCCAACACCCTGCGTCTGCTGAAGCTTTCGCCGGCCGTACAGCGCCGGGTCGCCGCCGGGGTGCTCTCGGCCGGCCATGCGCGGGCACTGCTGTCGGTCGAGGACTCGGAGGAGCAGGACAAGCTGGCCCACCGCATCGTCGCCGAGGGGCTCTCGGTGCGGGCGGTGGAGGAGATCGTGACCCTGATGGGGTCACGGCCGCAGAAGGCCCAGCGGCCCAAGGGCCCGCGTGCCGGTGCCCGGGTCTCTCCCGCGCTGTCCGAGCTCGCCACCCGGCTCTCGGACCGTTTCGAGACGCGGGTGAAGGTCGACCTGGGGCAGAAGAAGGGCAAGATCACCGTCGAGTTCGCCTCGATGGAGGACCTTGAGCGGATCCTCGGCTCTCTCGCCCCTGGCGAGGGACCGGTCCTGCAGAAGAGTCTCCTGGAGGGCGACTCCGAGGAGAGCGAGTCCTGAGCCTCCGGCAGGAGCGTCCCCTGTGCATCCGACAGAGCGGGCCGTGTCCGGTGTGTACCGGAACGTGGCCCGCTCTTTCCTTTCTGGCGGTATCGATGGAATCGCATCGTGGATACGATGCGTTCGGGTACGGCGCGACCACCCGGCAGCACCTCTGAGAGGGAGGCAGGGGCCATGCGAACGATGAGCCGCACCGGACTGGTGAGCGCCGGTTTGGGGCTGGGAGCCGTCGGTGGATTCATCGGCAGTCTCCTCAGGGAACGGAGCGTTCTGACAGCCGCCCGCGATGCGGCGGGCGAAGGAAGCGAGGAACAGCCTTCATGGGGCGTCGGCTCGTACCGCTCACGCTGGACAACCTTCAGGACCTTCCCAAGCGTTGCCGCACGTGTGTCTTCTGGGAACTCGACCCAGTCAGCGGCGAGGCCGCGGTAAAGGCGGGCACGCCCGCGCTGGAGAAGGAGGCCTGGATCTCGGCGGTCCTGCTGGACTGGGGATCCTGTGGTCGGGTGGTCTACGTCGACGACGTGCCCGTGGGCTTCGTGCTGTACGCCCCGCCCGCCTATGTGCCCCGCTCCACGGCGTTTCCCACGAGCCCCGTCTCCCCTGACGCGGTGCAACTGATGACCGGGTTCATCGTGCCGGGCTACCAGGGGCAGGGGCTGGGCCGGGTGATGGTCCAGACGGTCGCCAAGGATCTGCTGCGGCGCGGCTTCAAGGCGATCGAGGCGTTCGGAGACGCGCGCTGGAAGGAACCGGCCTGTGTGCTGCCCGCCGATCATCTCCTGGCGGTGGGCTTCAAGACGGTCCGACAGCACCCCACCGTTCCTCGGCTGAGGCTGGAACTGAGGTCGACGCTCTCCTGGAAGGAAGACGTCGAGATGGCGCTGGACCGGCTCCTGGGCGCCGTACAGAAGGAGCCGGCGCTGCGACCGCTGTAGAGCCCGCAGTCAAACGAATGGGCCAACCCTTCCGGGTTGGCCCATTCGTGTTTCACGTGAAACATGCACCGTCGGTGTGACGGCTCAGTCGCCTCACTCGGTGATGAACTCCTCGAGGTCGCGAACGATCGCGGCCTTCGGCTTGGCGCCCACGATGGTCTTGGCGACCTCGCCACCCTGGTAGACGTTCAGGGTCGGGATGGACATGACGCCGTACTTGGCGGCCGTACCCGGGTTCTCGTCGATGTTCAGCTTGACGACCTCGATCTTGTCGCCGTATTCGGAGGCGATCGCCTCCAGGGACGGCGCGATCTGGCGGCAGGGACCGCACCAGGCGGCCCAGAAGTCCACGAGGACGGGCTTGTCGCTCTTGAGGACGTCCTGCTCGAAGGAGTCGTCGGTCACGTTCTTCAGGGTGCCGGCCACGGCGGGCTCCTTAACTGGTTGATGCGTGGGGCGGGTAGGGAGGGTCAGACAGCGGTCTTCTCGGGCTCGGGCTGCTCCTCGTCCGCGAGGGCGGCGAGGTAGCGCTCGGCGTCGAGAGCGGCGGAGCAGCCGGTCCCGGCCGCGGTGATCGCCTGACGGTAGGTGTGGTCCACCACGTCGCCGGCACCGAAGACACCGGTCAGGTTGGTGCGCGTCGACGGCGCGTCCACCTTCAGGTAGCCCTCTTCGTCCAGGTCGAGCTGACCCTTGAAGAGCTCGGTGCGGGGGTCGTGGCCGATGGCGATGAACAGACCGGTCACCGGCAGGTCCGAGAGCTCACCGGTCTTGACGTTGCGCAGCTTCAGGCCCGAGAGCTTCGGGTCGCCCTGGATCTCGGCGACCTCGCTGTCCCACACGAAGCTGATCTTCGGGTCGGCGAAGGCGCGCTCCTGCATGGCCTTGGAGGCGCGCAGGGTGTCGCGGCGGTGGACGACGGTCACGGACTTGGCGAACCGCGAAAGGAAGGTGGCCTCCTCCATCGCGGTGTCGCCACCGCCGATCACGGCGATGTCCTGGTCCTTGAAGAAGAACCCGTCACAGGTGGCGCACCAGGACACGCCCCGGCCGGACAGCGCGTCCTCGTTCGGCAGACCGAGCTTGCGGTGCTGCGAGCCGGTGGCGACGATGACGGCCTTGGCCCGGTGGACGGTACCGGCCGTGTCCGTGACGGTCTTGATCTCACCGGCCAGGTCGACGGCCACCACGTCGTCCGGGACCAGCTCGGCTCCAAAGCGCTCCGCCTGGGCGCGCATGTTGTCCATGAGCTCGGGGCCCATGATGCCGTCCTGGAAGCCCGGGAAGTTCTCGACGTCGGTGGTGTTCATGAGCGCGCCACCCGCGGTGACGGCGCCCTCGAACACCAGTGGCTTCAGCGACGCGCGCGCGGTGTAGAGCGCCGCCGTGTAGCCGGCGGGCCCGGAGCCGATGATGATCACGTTACGGACGTCGCTCACGGCTTGATTCCTCGTCTCTGGACTGCGTCGTTCGACCGGTGGGAGCTTCTCTCGGAACTCTCACCCCACCCAACGGATCCTAAGGGGCGCGCATTCCCACTGTGTCCGGGCACACGGAGATGCGGCACCGTGCCGGACACCACACAGGGAGAACGCGAAGCACTCACTTGAGGAGAAGACGAGGCACTCACTCAGGAGGACGGGTAGGAGCGCTCCAGGAGGATCTTGCCGTCGGTGGTTGACGCATGGTGATCCACACAGGTCGCGTCGACGATGTAGGCGGTGACCCGGGTGGCGTCGGAAGCATCGGGAAGCAGCACGAGCATGGCCTTCTTCCCCTGGTACCTGCCGTTCTCGACAGCGAGGGCGGCGTCGTCGCGCCCGATGCCGTCGCGGACGCAGCCGGGCACCACGGCCTCCCTGGCGACCTTGGTGTGGTTGGTGCCGGGGGCGGTCTCCGTGCCGTAGGGGGAGCGGGAGCCACCGCCTCCCTCGGTCTTGTTCTCGGCCAGGAGATCGGTGACCTGCTTCTGCAGCTTCCCCTCGGAGAAGGTGTCCGCAGGAGTGGTCTGCCGGCCGCCCGCCGTGTCGCGGGGCGGCTGGTTGTCGCCGAGTGATGACAGCAGGCCGGAGCCCAGCCCCAGGGCGGCCACCGTGAAGACGGTCCCCAGGACGGCGATCCTGCGGCGCCCGTTCCGCGTGCGGCCCTTGCGGCCCGGGCCGGTGGTGGAAGAGCGGGGACGCCCGGCGGGCCGGTCGGTGGGCGCCGATGTTTCACGTGAAACATGCGCACCGCTGTCGTCCTCGGACCCGGTACCGGGAGCACTCACCGGCACAGGGTTCTCCGGGGCCTCCGGCTCCGTGGCGTTCAGCAGTGCCTCGGCGGCGAGAGCGGCATCGATGCGGCCCGCGACATCGGCGGGCATGCGCGGCGGGCCCGGCAGCGTGCCGAGCAGCCCGCGGATCTCCTCCAGGGAGGCGAAGACGTCCGCGCAGAGCTCGCACTCGTCCAGATGCCGGCGTACGTCGGTGGTCCGGGACGGTGGGAGGAGGCCCTCGGCGAGGTCGGAGATCTCCGCGACGTCCGGGTGCCCGGCCATGTCTGTCGTCGACGTCACGCTCGTCCACCTCCGCCCTTCAGTGCAGCTGGGTCGCTCGGTCCTGTGTCCGGTGGTTCCGCTCGGTGCGGTCCCGCTGCGGGTGGGACGGTCGGCCCCTGCGTCCGGTTCCGTTCCCCGCCCGGCTTCTTCTCCCCACCGTTGCCATCCGGCCGGAGATGGGTGAGCAGCGGCAGGAGTCTGGCTCTGCCGCGTGCGCATCTGCTCTTCACCGTGCCGGTCGGCACGTCGAGGATGCGGGCCGCCTCCGCGACCGGGTAGCCCTGCATGTCCACCAGGACGAGCGCCGCTCGCTGGTCGGCCGGCAGGGTGCCCAGGGCTTCGATGAGCTGCCGGTGGAGATCGTTGCGCTCCGCGGGTGCCGACGCCGACTCGTGCGGCTCCAGCAGCTGCTCCAGGCGCTCGGTGTCGTCGACGGGCGAGGTCTTGCGGGAGGCCGCCTTGCGGGCGCGGTCCAGGCAGGCGTTCACCGTGATCCTGTGCAGCCACGTCGTGACGGCCGACTGGCCCCGGAAGGTGTGGGCGGCCCGGTAGGCGGATACGAGGGCGTCCTGTACCGCGTCAGCGGCCTCCTCGCGGTCCCCCAGGGTCCGCAGGGCGACGGCCCAGAGCCGGTCGCGGTGCCGCCGCACGATCTCGCCGAAGGCGTCGGGATCACCCTCGACATGCCGGGCGAGGAGGTCCTGATCACTTGCACCGCCGTGCTCGGCGCGGTCCGCCATCGAACCCCCTTCCCGCTGTCGGCTCTCAGCCCGCGAACTTCACTTCGGTGATGGCCTGCTTGTAGCCCGGGTTGCTGTAGTTGGCGGGGTCGTCGCCGGAGTACGGCAGGGCCGTCAGCCACACCAGGAGGTACCGGCTCTTCACGGGCTTGTCCACGGTCACCTTCGCGGAGGTGCTGCTCGTCGTCACCGTGCCCAGCTTCTCCATGGAACTCAGCGGTGTGGACGATCCGAGAGAGTCGGTCGCGTACAGCTCGATCGTGGTGTGGGGGCCGCCGTACCGCAGCGAGAGCGTCGCGGTCGACACTTCCCTTTCGGATCCGAGGTCGTAGACGATGCCGACGCCCGGCTTTATCACCATCTTCGGGCCGTCCAGGTAGCTGCTGGTGCGCCAGCCCGTGGACGTGTTGCCGTCGTAGGTCTTGTCCACGTCGGCGGGATGCTGGGCGTCGCCCTTGGCGACATACTCCTCGGCGTCCTTGATGGCGATGGGCTTCGGTGCCTCGGACTTGGCGTTCTTGTCGTTGTCCTCGGTGTTCTGCGTCTTGTTGGGGTCATCCGTCTTGCCACCCTGGTCCATGAGCGCGTCCGCCAGCTGCCAGCTGCCGAGGCCCAGCGCGGCGATCAGGAGCGCGGACACGGCCCACTTCAGCGCCTTGCCGGTGCGGCTCTGGAGCGGGGGCGGCGGAGACGGGACGGGCTGGGTGGCGCCGGGGCGCGGCGTCTGACGGCCGTATGTGCCCTGCTGGTACGTCGTGCGCTGGTACTCGGGCGGGGCGGTGAACGCCGGCTCCGGCGGGCGGATGCGAGGCATCTCGCCGATCGCCTTCACCAGCTCCTCCGGCGTGGTGCACGGCGACTCGTGCCGGGAGGCGGTGGCTCCGTCGTTGACGAGTGCGCGCATGGAGAGCTCGGACAGGCCGCGGTGCACCCCGGCCCGCACCTGGTCCGGGGCGATGAGGCCGATGTCCTTCGGAAGGCCCGACAGCCCGTAGGCGTCGCTCTCGTACGGCCAGCGCTGGGTCAGCGCCGCGTACAGCAGGGCTCCGATGGCCTCGGTGTCGGTGCGCTGCGGGGTGTCGGACGAGACGCCGCGCAGCGCGGCGTTCACGGCGAGGCCGCGGATGCGCCACTGGCCCGTGGAGGCGCGCAGGACGGCGTTGGGGTTCAGTCGCAGATGGGCGAGGCCCTCACGGTGAGCGGCGGCCATGGCGGCGGAGACCTGGCTGACCATCTGGTAGGCGTCGTACGGTTCCAGCGGCCCGGAGGCGAGGAGCGTGGTCAGTTCCGTGGCGTCGGGAAGCCACTCGTGGACGACGTAGACGAGATCGTTCTCCTCCACCGCGTCCAGTACCTGGACGAAGCGGGGATCACCGAGGAGGGCGGAGGAGCGGGCGGCGGCCAGGACGGAGCGGGCCCGCGAGTGGTCCGCGGGCAGAATGTGCACGCCGACGGCGCGGCGGAGCTTCTCGTCCACGGCACGCCAGCTGCTGAAACCGTCCAGACGGGTGACGCACTCCTCGAGGCGGTAGCGTCTGGCGAGCTTGTGACCACTGTGCAGTTCGGGCGGCGAGGTCTTTCCGGAACCGTCGGTCCGGGTGCTCTCCTGTGCCTCGTCGCTGTCCGTGTCCCGCTCCCGGTTCTTGGCCACCCCGTCGGCCGTGGACTGGTCCGCCTGTGCGGTCAGCGACGTCTCGTCGCTGTTGTCTGCCACGTCGACGGCAGCCGTACTCCGTTCCGCCACCGTCGTTCCTGCCTCCCCATCCATTGCGCGCCGGCCGGCATCCGATGCGCGCCGTCCGACGCCGAAACCAATTGTGCCCACAGTCCGCCGCTATGCACGACACGCGGTGGCTGACGATGGTTGTGCGCCTACCCCCCGTCTCAGCGTCCCAGGCGCCCGCGGACCATGCCGACCAGCGAGTTGAGTTCCTCGATGCGCATGCGGCGGGCGGCGACGAAGAAGATCCCGAGGAGGACGGCCCCACCGGCGAACACCGCGGCGAGCGAGCCCACGACGCCCTGGCCTAGCGTGTGGCCGATGCCGTAGCAGGCCGCGCCGCTGAGCAGGGCGGCCGGGACCGACGCGATGCACAGCCGGGCGTAAGTCCGCAGGACCCGGGCGCCGTCGAGGTCCCCGCCCAGCCGCTTGCGCAGCCGGCGCCAGGCGACCCCGACACCGATCGCGTAGGCCAGGCCGTACGAGGCGGCCATGCCGACGACGGCCCAGCGGGACGGGATGACGAAGAAGCAGACCGCCGAGGCGCCGGCGTTGACCGCGGCCACGATGACCGTGTTGTAGAAGGGAGTTCGCGTGTCCTCGTAGGCGTAGAAGGCGCGCAGGACCACGTACTGCACGGAGTACGGGATCAGGCCGAGACCGAACGCCATCAGCATGTAGCCCATGTTGGTGGCCTCGCTGGTGCCCGAGGAGCCGAACATCAGCGTGCACATGGGGATGCCGAGCGAGAGGAACCCGAACGCGATCGGCACGATGGCGACCGCCGTGGTGCGCAGGCCCTGGGAGATGTCGTCGCGGACGGCGCCGCCGTCGCCCTCGGCCGCCGAGCGCGACAGGCGCGGCAGCAGCGCGGCCATGAGGGAGACCGTGATGATGGCCTGCGGCAGGCCCCAGATCAGCTGCGCGTTGGCGTAGGCGGAGAAACCGGTGCCGTCGACGGGCGATGCCTTGCCCGCCGCGGTGGACAGCCAGACGACGATCATGGCGCCCGCCTGGTTGGCGAGGACGAACAGGACCGTCCACTTGGCGAGCGTGACGGCCTTGCCGAGGCCCTGACCCTTCCAGTCGAAGCGCAGCCGCAGCCGGAAGCCCGTCTCGCGCAGGTAGGGGATCATCGCCAGCGCCTGCACCACGAGGCCGAGCAGCACACCGATGCCCAGGAGGCGCTGGCCCTCCGGCGGGATGGTGGTGACCTTCATCCCCGAGTCGGCGGCGGTGCCGTAGACGTAGATGAACATGCCCAGCGTCACGATGATGACGATGTTGTTGAGGACCGGGGTCCACATCATCGCGCCGAACTTCCCGCGGGCGTTGAGGATCTGCCCCATCACCACGTGGACGCCCATGAAGAAGATCGAGGGCAGGAAGTACTGGACGAAGGTGATGGCGACCTGATTCGCCGCGGGGTCGCTGGCGATCGAGGGGGACATCACGCGAATCAGGAGTGGCGCGCCGAAGATCGCGAGCGCGGTGAGTGCGCCGAGCGCCACCATGACGAGGGTCAGCAGGCGGTTGGCGTACGCCTCGCCGCCGTCCTCGTCCTCCTTCATGGCCCGCACGAGTTGAGGCACGAAGACGGAGTTGAGACCGCCGCCGACCGTGAGGATGTAGAGCATCGTCGGCAGTTGGTAGGCGACCTGGAAGGTGTCACCGAGGAAGCCGACGCCGATGGCCGAGACGATCAGCGCGGAGCGGATGAAGCCGGTGAGGCGGGAGACCATCGTGCCCGCGGCCATCACGGCGCTGGACTTCATCAGGCCCGCGGCGCGGCCGGCCTTCTTCGGGGCGGGTGAGGCGGCGGGCTCCGGGGTGGGCGTCTCGTCGACGAGGGGTGCCGTCGCCGCGGTCTGGTCGGGCGTCGCGTACTGGCCCTGCGTCATCGGGGCCGGGGACGGTCCGGGGACCGACGGCGACTCGTACGACGGGTGACCGCTGCCCTGCTGCTGGTCCCTGAAGAGGTGCGCGAAGGCGTCCGGCTCCTGGCGCGGCTCGCCGGCGTGGGAGACGAGGTCGTCCACTCCCACGAACTGGGTGGTCCGGGGGTCGTCGCCGTACGGCAGGTGCCGCGTCGGGCCCTCGGGCTCCGGCGCGGGCGTCTGGGCCCACACCCGCGGGTCGGGCGCGTACGGCGATTGGGGCGGCTGGGCGTACATCTGGTGCGGCGGGTACGTCCCCGGAGGGGGCGGCGGATGCGCGGAGCGGTCGTAGAGCGCCTCGGCGACCGGGTCCTGGGCGGAGAGGTCCTGCGCCCGGTAGGGGTCCTGGGCGTAGGCGTCCTGGAGGTACATGTCCGCGGGTGGCTGCGGCGGCACCTGGCCGTGCTGGGGCGGCGAACCCTCGGGCCCGCCCGACTCGGGGTCGCCCGAGCTGCCCACGGCACGGCCGTGGTCACCGTCGTACGGCGCGTTCATGGTTACCCCACCTCATCGTCCCGGGCCCACCGGCCACGACATCTCAACGGTCCACTCTCTCACCCGTGCCGGACGGGTCGGCGCTTTCCGCTGCGGTGTCCGGGGCCGGGTCACTCGGCTGCTGCGGGGCGTCTGCCCGGGAGCCGGCCTCGGACTCCTCCTCGGGACGGTCGCCGGGGGCCTCAGGGTTCCGCGGAGCGGCGGCCGGGCCCTGCGGGCTGTCGGCGTCGTCGTCCGTCTCTGCGGTGCCGTCCTCGGTGGCCTCGCGTGCGGCGGCGCGCTTGCGCTGGGTGTACATCCGGAAGCCGGCCAGGACCAGGAGCAGGACGCCTCCGCCGATGACCAGCATGACGGTGGGCGTGACCTCGGTGACCTTCACCTCGAAGGTGACGTCGGCGCCGTACGGCCGGCCGTCCTCCGTGTACAGCTGGGCGACCACCTCGGCCCGGCCGTTGGCGTTGGCGGATGTGGTGAACTTCACCGACTGGCTGTGGCCGCCGTTGACCGCGACGCGCTGCTCCTCGTAGGCGGCGCCGCCGATCTTGAGTCGCGTCGGGTTCGTCGACGTGAGCCGCAGCTTCAGGTGCTCGACGCCCTGGACCAGATTGTTCTGGACGGTCACCGGGATCGTGGCGCTGCGGCCGGAGAGCTTGGTCTCCGACTTGTCGATCAGCTTGACCCCGTCGATGAGCCCTTCGAGGTACGACTCGATGCCGTCGCGGTATTCCAGCGCCGCGGCGCCCCGGCCGCGCCACGACGTGGACATCTCGCGGTTCATGGCCCGTCCGAAGGGGGTCACCACCCGGGACTGGCGGGTCAGGATCACCTTGAACTTGTCGAGCTTGTCCTGCGTCTTCGCGATCTGCTCGAAGGCGGAGCGCCGCAGCTCCTGATTGCGCAAGGAGAGGGGGTACCCGGAGGGCACCTTCGTGTTGGCCGCGGGGTCCGGCTTGGCCTTGGCGGCGGCCGAGAGGTCCTGCGACTCCGACCAGTTTCCGTCCTGGAGGGTGGAAAGAGCCTCGGCCATGGTCTGGGCCTGGCTGACGGACGGCATGCGCTGCGGGGCGACGACGACACTGCGCTGCTTGCCGGTCTGGAGGCCGAGCGTGAGGCTCTGGGCCAGGAAGCGCTGCACGGCGAGCGTGGAGGCGGAGGCCTTCGTCAGGTTGCCCTGGAACGCCGTGGACAGCCTGGAGTCGGCGACGACCGCCGTGGTGCCGCCGCCGATGGGCCGGGCCGCGGAGGGCGTGTACGACAGGTTGTCCTGGAGGCTGTCGCTGCGGGCGATCACCTTGTCGGCGCCCGCGGAGGTCGCGACCTTCACGATCGACGGGTCGACGGCGCCATCCACGGGCCAGGCGAAGTCCGTGGACGGTTTCACGTGGAGGATCGTCTCCACCGTGTCGTCGATGACGTCGGTGGCCTCCTTGAGGTGGCTCAGCGAGCCGGTGACGCTCGTGCCGTTGTGGGCGAGGGAGGCCAGGTCCGGGTCGCCGAACGGCAGGGCGACGACTTCCCTGCCCGTGACCGCCTGCTGGAGTTCGGCGAGCCAGTGTTTGGCGATCTCCTGGTTCTTGCCGGAGGTGGTGGTGCCGTCCGCGGCGCGGATCTGGTAGCTCCTGGTCATCGCGTCGACGGACGCCAGCAGGTCCGGGTCGACCACCCACGTGACGTCGAGGTCCTTGCCCAGCGACACCATCTGGTCGAGGCGGCCGCCCGGGGCGATCTCCTCGGCGAGCTCGTCGTCGCGGAAGACCGGTGTCTGCTGCTCGTTCGACCCCGTCTCGGCCGCCATGTGGACGGTGGAGACGAGCGGCCACAGGAACGTGGTCCTGGTCTTGGTACCGGCTTCTTCCGGCTGCCACGGCAGGAACGTGCGCTGGATGCCGAGGACCTGGTCCCAGGGCTGTGCGGCGGTCTCCCCGGAGAGCGCGACGGCCAGCTGGTAGACGCCGTCCGGGCCGAGGTCGAGCTCGTCGATCGGCACGGAGATGTCGAAGGGCTCCGCGACGCCGGGTGTGAGCTGGGAGAACTTCTCGGCGTACTTGCCGCCGACCTGCTCGCCGACGGGGCCCTGGACGTCGTCGCTCTTCTTGGCGAGGGCGTCGATGGCGGAGCGGGTGTCGAGGGAGGGCCCCACCCGCAGGTCGACGTGGGCGTCGGTGACGGCCTGCTTGCCGTTGTTGGTCACCGTGCCCGACACGGTGACCGTGTCGCCCTCCGTGGGGGCGCTGGGACTGAGCGAGTCGATCGCGACGGACACCGAACCCGTTCCGGAGGCGGCCTGCGGGGACTCCTGCCCGGCCGCGTCCGCCGGCGGCGCGGCAGGCAACTGGAGGAGTCCGGCCAGCAGGGGCGCACCGGCGAGCAGTGCCCCGGTGCGCCGTAGCCACCGGCGGGCAGGTGAGGCACTGGTCCCCTGGAAGTCTGCCGCCTCGGCCACGCGCTCGCCCGTCCCTCGTCGTCGTCAGTGGTCGTCGGAATGTGCGTCCACGCATGGTAACGATGCGCGCTGAGAGGAAGTGCCGCGGTCCGCTCGACAAGATCGCGGGCCGATGACGTGCTGTCTGGTATGCCCACTATGGAGGTGAGCGATCCCTTACATCGCAAGGGCGCGGCTTGTGCGCGTATTGAGGGACGTGTCCGCACGTGTAATGAGGGAGCCCGAGGTCGCCCGGGCCACGTACCCTCTTCTGTTGTGCCGAACGCCAACGAAGAAAAGTCCAGTGCCCTCAGCCAGGTGCAGCACCGCGCGGTGAGTGAACTGCTGCGGGTCGCTCCTGTCGCCGACGACCTCGCCCGCCGCTTCCAGGAGGCCGGGTTCTCACTCGCCCTGGTCGGCGGCTCGGTCCGGGACGCGCTGCTGGGCCGGCTCGGCAATGACCTCGACTTCACGACCGATGCCCGTCCCCAGGACGTGCTCAAGATCGTGCGCCCGTGGGCGGACGCCGTCTGGGAGGTCGGGATCGCCTTCGGCACGGTCGGCGCCCACAAGGGCGGCTACCAGATCGAGGTGACCACGTACCGGTCGGAGGCGTACGACCGGACCTCACGCAAGCCCGAGGTGTCGTACGGCGACTCGATCGAGGAGGATCTCGTCCGCCGTGACTTCACCGTGAACGCGATGGCCGTCGCGCTGCCGGAGAAGGAGTTCGTCGACCCGCACGGCGGGCTCGAGGATCTCGCGTCGCGGGTGCTGCGCACTCCCGGTACCCCGGAGGAGTCCTTCTCGGACGACCCGCTGCGGATGATGCGGGCTGCGCGTTTCGCGGCTCAGCTCGACTTCGAGGTCGCCCCCGAGGTCGTCACGGCGATGAAGGACATGGCCGGGCGCATCGAGATCGTCTCGGCCGAGCGGGTCCGGGACGAGCTGAACAAGCTGATCCTCTCCCCGCACCCGCGCAAGGGCCTGTCGCTGCTCGTGGAGACCGGCCTCGCCGACCACGTGCTGCCCGAGCTGCCGGCTCTGCGTCTGGAGCGCGACGAGCACCACCGCCACAAGGACGTCTACGACCACACGCTGATCGTCCTGGAGCAGGCGATGGCGCTGGAGGACGACGGCCCCGACCTGACGCTCCGGCTGGCGGCCCTGCTGCACGACATCGGCAAGCCGCGCACGCGGCGCTTCGAGAAGGACGGCCGGGTCTCGTTCCACCACCACGAGGTGGTCGGGGCGAAGATGACCAAGAAGCGCATGACGGCGTTGAAGTACTCCAACGAGCTGGTGAAGGACGTCTCACGGCTGGTCGAACTCCACCTGCGCTTCCACGGCTACGGCACCGGAGAGTGGACGGACTCGGCGGTCCGCCGCTACGTCCGTGACGCCGGCCCGCTCCTCGACCGGCTCCACAAGCTGACCCGCTCGGACTGCACCACGCGCAACAAGCGCAAGGCGGCGGCCCTGGCGCGGGCGTACGACGGGCTGGAGGAGCGGATCGCCAAGCTTCAGGAGCAGGAGGAGCTGGACTCCATCCGCCCGGACCTCGACGGCAACCAGATCATGGAGGTCCTCGGCATCGGCCCCGGTCCGGTCATCGGTCGCGCGTACAAGCACATGCTGGAGCTGCGGCTGGAGAACGGGCCGATGGAGCATGACGCCGCGGTGGCCGCGCTCAAGGAGTGGTGGACCGAGCAGGAGGGCTGATGCTGTGAAACGGGGCCATGTTTCACGTGAAACATGACCCTGTGGGGGCAGCTCGAAGGGGCGGTGTTTCACGTGAAACACCGCCCCTTTCTGCGTCTGTCCTACTTCTTGTAGTCCTTCAGGCAGAGCAGGAAGTCCTTGCCGTCACCGCTCTCGGTGTACACGTACTGGAAGTCCTTCGCCTCGGTCTCGCACTTGCTGGAGGCCATGGTGTCCGAGAGGAACTTGCCCTCGATCTTGGCCAGCACCTCGTACTGGGCCTTCGCGTCACCGCAGTCGACGACCTCGAGGTCCGGGTTGCTGTCGTTGGTGCTGCCGCGGTGCATGCAGTCGCCGACAGCCGCCGTGTTGGCGTCGTCCCGGCTGGTTATGTAACCGCCGATGGCCACGCTCGCCACGGCGACGACGATCACGATGTTCTTGATGGTCTTGAAGCTGAGCTTGCGGCCGGACGGCTGCGGCGGGACCGGGGCATAGGGAGCCGCGCCCTGGGGCGGGAAGCCGGGCTGGCCGGGCTGCTGGGGGTAGCCGCCCTGCGGCGGATACGGGGCCTGGGGCTGACCCGCGGGCTGGCCCTGTGCGAACGGGTTGCCCTGGGGCGGCGGAGTAGACACTTGGGGGTCCCCCTCAAACATGGATGAGTGACGCGAACATGTCGCGAGATAAGACCCACGTAAGGTAGCGGTCCCCACTGACAACGCAGTAACCAGGAGTGGCTCTGTGTCATTGATGTGACACTTACTGGCGGCCAAACCGGGCCATAGCCACAGCTACTGCCGCGTAGATAACGGCGATCGTGATCACCAGAGGCACGGACCGGCCGTCCGGCGGCAGCATCAGGGCGGCCACGGCGGCGGCGCCGACGAAGAAGACGTTGAAGAGGACGTCGTAAACGGAGAAGATCCGGCCACGGAAGCCGTCGTCGACGGAGGACTGGACGATCGTGTCCGTGGCGATCTTCGCGCCCTGGGTGGTCAGGCCCAGGACGAAGGCCGCGGCCAGCAGCGGGGCGGTGGCGAACGGCAGGCCGAGAGCGGGCTCCAGCAGTGCGGCGGCCCCCGCGCACACCACGATCCAGCGGCCGGGTCCGAGCCGCCCCGCGGTCCAGGGCGTCACCACGGCCGCCGCGAAGAACCCGGCGCCGGAGACGCCCAACGCCAGTCCCAGCAGGGCGAGTCCGTCGTCCGTGGTCGTGGTGAGCGCGTACCGGCACAGCATCAGCAGCATGACCAGCAGGGCGCCGTAGCAGAACCGCATCAGCGACATCGCGGCGAGCGCCCAGGCGGCCTCCCGGCGCGGTGGCGCGGCCAGGTGACGCACGCCCGCCACCAACTCGCGAACGGTGCCGGTGAGCGCCGTCCCGATCCGCACGCGCGCCAAGGTCCGGTCGGGGCCGAGGAGTTCCCGCGCCATGCTCAGCGACGTGAGGCCGGCGCACAGATACAGCGCGGCTGCCACGAGCACCACAGCGGCGTCGGAGTCCGCCACCACCAGGCGGACGACGAAGGCGAGGCCGCCGCCCGCGGTCGCCGCCAGCGTCCCGGCGGTCGGCGAGAGGGAGTTGGCGATGACCAGGCGCTCGGCGTCGACCACGCGCGGCAGGGCGGCGGACAGGCCCGACAGGACGAAGCGGTTGACGGCGGTGACGCACAGGGCGGAGACGTAGAAGAGCCAGTCCGGAGCCGGGCTGAGCATCAGCAGGGCCGTCGCGGAGGCGAGCAGGGCGCGCAACAGGCTGCCGTACAGCAGGACCTGGCGGCGTCGCCAGCGGTCCAGCAGGACACCGGCGAAGGGGCCGACGAGGGAGTACGGGAGCAGCAGCACCGCCATCGCGGAGGCGACCGCGGCCGCCGAGGTCTGTTTCTCCGGCGAGAAGACGACGTAGGCGGCGAGCGCGACCTGGTAGACGCCGTCGGCACCCTGGGAGAGCAGGCGCACGGCGAGCAGGCGCCGGAAGCCCTGGAAGCGCAACAGGACGCGCAGGTCACGAACGACGGCCATGGGGCCCAGCCTCACATACGGGGAGGGTCCCCGGGTCGTACGACCCGGGGACCCTCACAGCCCTGGCAGGAGCGATCAGTTGCGGCGCGTCAGCGCTCGACCTCACCCTTGATGAACTTCTCGACGTTCTCGCGGGCCTCGTCGTCGTAGTACTGGACCGGCGGGGACTTCATGAAGTAGCTCGACGCGGAGAGCACGGGGCCGCCGATACCGCGGTCCTTGGCGATCTTCGCGGCGCGCAGGGCGTCGATGATGACGCCGGCGGAGTTCGGGGAGTCCCAGACCTCGAGCTTGTACTCCAGGTTCAGCGGGACGTCACCGAAGGCGCGGCCCTCGAGGCGGACGTAGGCCCACTTGCGGTCGTCGAGCCAGGCCACGTAGTCGGACGGGCCGATGTGGACGTTGTCCGCGCCCATGTCGCGGTCACGGATCTGGGAGGTGACGGCCTGCGTCTTGGAGATCTTCTTCGACTCGAGGCGGTCGCGCTCGAGCATGTTCTTGAAGTCCATGTTGCCGCCGACGTTCAGCTGCATCGTGCGGTCCAGGACGACGCCCCGGTCCTCGAACAGCTTCGCCATGACGCGGTGCGTGATAGTCGCGCCGACCTGCGATTTGATGTCGTCGCCGACGATCGGGACGCCCGCCTCGGTGAACTTGTCGGCCCACTCCTTGGTGCCGGCGATGAAGACCGGAAGGGCGTTGACGAAGGCGACCTTGGCGTCGATGGCGCACTGGGCGTAGAACTTCGCCGCGTCCTCGGAGCCGACGGGCAGGTAGCAGACGAGGACGTCGACCTGCTTGTCCTTGAGGACCTGGACGATGTCGACCGGCTCCTCGGCGGACTCCTCGATGGTCTCGCGGTAGTACTTGCCGAGGCCGTCGAGGGTGTGGCCGCGCTGGACCGTCACACCGGTGCGGGGGACGTCGCAGATCTTGATGGTGTTGTTCTCCGAGGCGCCGATGGCGTCCGCGAGGTCGAGACCGACCTTCTTGGCGTCCACGTCGAACGCTGCGACGAACTCGACGTCGCGGACGTGGTACTCGCCGAACTGGACGTGCATCAGGCCCGGCACCTTGGACGCCGGGTCGGCGTCCTTGTAGTACTCGACTCCCTGCACCAGCGATGCGGCACAGTTGCCCACACCGACGATGGCTACGCGAACCGAACCCATTCCGGTTGCTCCCTGTGTGTACGAGTGAGGCCCTGAGCGGGCTCTCACGTGGCGGTGTCGCCGGGCGTATCCGGACGGGGGTCGTCCCCCGGCCGGGGCAGGCCGCCCGACGCTCCAGATGTGGTGTCACGCGAATCGGGCTCCCCCGGGGCGGAACCGTTCAGGTCCCGCCCCGCCCGCTCGCTCTCGATGAGCTCGTTCAGCCAGCGCACCTCGCGCTCCACGGACTCCATCCCGTGGCGCTGGAGCTCAAGCGTGTAGTCGTCGAGGCGCTCCCGCGTCCGGGCCAGGGAGACGCGCATCTTCTCCAGGCGCTCCTCCAGCCGGCTGCGGCGGCCCTCCAGCACGCGCATGCGGACGTCGCGTGAGGTTTGCCCGAAGAAAGCGAAACGGGCCGCGAAGTGCTCGTCCTCGTATGCGTCGGGCCCGGTCTGCGAGAGCAGCTGCTCGAAGTGCTCCTTACCCTCTGCCGTCAACCGGTAGACGATCTTGGCGCGGCGGCCGGTGAGGGGCACGGCCTCGGACTCGTTCCCCGGTTCCTCGATCAACCAGCCGTTGGCGACCAGCGTCTTGAGGCAGGGGTAGAGCGTCCCGTAGCTGAACGCACGGAACACGCCCAGTGACGTGTTGAGTCGTTTGCGCAGCTCGTAGCCGTGCATCGGAGATTCGCGGAGCAGGCCGAGGACGGCGAACTCGAGGATCCCGGAACGCCGGCTCATCGTCGCCTCCTCTCTGCCGCGGTGCGCATGTATCGGTCCGATGTCTCGGGCCGATGTGTCGCGCTGATGTATCGACTCGATACATCACGACGATAGAACGGCCTTCCGGATGCGACAAGAGGGGGTGTGGTGAACGGGGTCACATCACCGATTCATCGGACGCGAGTTGCCTGATTTGAGGTGAACTTCGGGGCTCGGCAGGTTTTGGCGGTGCGTAGTCTGTGCGCCATGCACATCACCGGGAACCAAGTGGCGCCTGAGGGCGTCGTTGTCTTCGGTGTAGTACGGGTGCATGCGGGACCGATGAATGCGGAGCCGACCGCATCCGTACTTCGGGGGGACCGGAAACCAGCCGCCGTTTCCAGGCGCGCAGGAGTGCGCCTGCCCGAGGAGTAGTCGTTCGATGAGCGAGCACCGTCGCAAACCGCCGCAGCCGCAGGGAGGCGGACGTGCCGCGGCCCGACGCGGCCAGCCCGGCTCGTCCTCCGGCCGCCGCGCGGCACCGCGAGGCGCCACCGAGTCTCCGTCCGACTCCTATGGGTCGGGTTCCTACGGCTCGGGGGGTGAGGAGCGTCCGTACGGCGGCCGTGCCGAGGCCCGGCGTGCGGCGCAGAGAAGCGGAGGTGGCCGCCGCAGAGCGGCCGAACCGACCCGCGGCGGCCGGCGCGCCGCTCCCGGCGGTCCGACCGGACCAGGGCGGGGCCGAGGGCGCGCGGCCGTCCCCGACAAGAAGCGGCTGATCGACTATCCGCGGGCCGGCAAGTACGGCTGGCAGCGCTGGCTGCCTTCCTGGAAGCTCGTCTCCGGCCTGTGCATCGGCTTCTTCGGCAGCCTGGTGGCCGTGGCGGGCATCGGGTACGCCATGGTCGGCGTCCCCAACGAGGAGAACGCGGCGGCCCGGTCGCAGAACAACGTCTACTACTGGTCCAACGGCCAGCAGATGGTGGCGACGGGCAGCGGCCAGAACCGGCAGAACATCGGGATCGAGCGGATCCCCGAGGCCATGCAGTGGGCGGTCATCTCGGCCGAGAACAAGACCTTCTACCAGGACTCGGGCGTCGACCCCATGGGCATCGCCCGGGCGCTGGCGAACATGGCCCGGGGCGGGGACACGCAGGGTGGTTCGACGATCACCCAGCAGTTCGTCAAGAACACCTACCTGAGCCAGGAACAGACGATCACTCGTAAGTTCAAGGAGATGTTCATCTCCATCAAGGTGGGGACGAAGCTCTCCAAGAAGGAGATCCTTCAGGGCTACCTGAACACCTCGTACTACGGACGTGGTGCCTACGGCCTCCAGGCCGCCGCCCAGACCTACTACGGCAAGGACGCGGACAAGCTCACGGAGAGTGAATGCGCCTTCCTCGCCGCCCTGCTCAAGGGCCCGACGTACTACGACCCCGCGGGCAACGAGAGCCTTGATCCCTCGGCGAACAAGGACGACAACCTCAAGCGGTCCAAGGAGCGCTGGGGCTGGATCCTCCAGCAGATGCACAACGACAAGAGGCTCACGGACACCCAGTACCAGAAAGCGATCAGCAAGTACCCCATGCCGCAGGGCCGGAAGGCCACCAAGGGCATGAGCGGCCAGATCAGCTACCTGGTGGACACCGCCAAGAAGTACGTCCTGAACCACTCCAACATCACGGAGCAGCAGTTCGACCAGGGCGGCTACCAGATCAAGACGACCTTCGAGAAGGACAAGGTCGAGGCGCTGGCCAAGGCTGTCAAGAAGATCGAGAAGGAGAAGCTCGACCCGGAGAACCGTGAGCTGGACAAGCACGTCCAGTTCGGCGCGGCGTCGGTGAAGCCCAAGGACGGCGCGATCGTCGCGCTCTACGGTGGCGCGGGCTACGAGAAGGGCCACTTCAACAACAACGCGGACACCTCGGGTGTCCCCGTCGGTTCGACGTGGAAGCCCTTCGTGCTCGCCGCCGCCATGGAGCACGGCACCTACCGGAGTGACGGTCCCCTCTCGCCGCTCAGCAAGTACAACGGCAACGACAATCTGAAGGTCAGGAACAACGACGGCTCCTACGTTCTCAAGAAGGACAACACGCCCTTCCGCCAGAAGAACGAGAGTCCGCGCCCCTGGGGCTACATCACCCTGCGCAAGGCGATGGAGCAGTCCGTCAACACCCCGTTCGTGCAGCTGGGCATGGACGTGGGGATGAGGAACGTGCGGGACGTGGCCGAGAAGGCCGGCATCCTGGACGCCAGCTTCGCCACCCTCAACCCGTCGTTCGCGCTCGGTACGTCGACTCCCAGCGCGATCCGCATGGCCGACGCCTACGCGACGTTCGCCGCCGCGGGCAAGCAGGCCGCCCCGTACTCGGTGACCAGCGTCAAGTTCAACGGGCAGGAAATCGCCGGCTTCGACAAGCCGAGGATCACTCAGGCGATGCCCGAGAAGGTGGCGAACAACGTCACGGACGTCCTGGAGAACGTCATCCAGAACGGTACGGGTCAGAACGCGCTGTCCCTGGGACGTACGGCGGCCGGCAAGACCGGCACCACGGACGAGAACAAGTCCGCCTGGTTCGTCGGCTACACCCAGCAACTGTCGACCTCGGTCGCGATGTTCCGTGAGGACCCCAAGAGCGCCAGGCTGCTCTCCATGAACGGCACGGCGGGTGAGGAGTCCATCCACGGTGGTGACGTCCCGACGCTGGTGTGGACCGAGTACATGAAGGCCGCGCTGAAGGGCAAGCCCGACCCCGGCTTCCCGGAGGCCGAGACGATCGGCGAGATCCAGGACGAGGTGGGTGCTCCGTCGCCGACCCCGACCCCGAGCGCCACGCCCAGCGAGACTCCGACCGAGTCGCCGAGCGCCACGCCCAGCGAGAGCCCGACGCTTCCGTCGCCTTCGCCGAGCGACACCTGTGGGTTCTTCGGGTGCGAGAGCGACGGTGGCGCGGAGAACGGGGGCACCGGCGGAGAAGTGAGCCCCTCACCCTCACCCTCGGATACCGGCGAGAACGGAAACAGCAGGGGTAACGGCAACGGCGGCATCTTCGGAGGCCCTGCCGGATAGCCGACCGATCGCCCGGCTTGGGTGTTTCACGTGAAACGCAAGGCTGTTTCACGTGAAACAAGGGCCGCCGCACCCACTCGGGTACGGCGGCCCTCGGCGTATGACTAGACACGTACGGCAGGATGTGCGGCATGCCCAGTGCAGAATCGACGCGAGCGAGCGTCCACGAGCCGGAGCCGGTGCGGCCGACCAAGGAGGACGAGGTCGCCGCGGCCGGCAGCGAGCTGATCGGCGGCCCGCTCGGGCGGCGTGCCCTGCTCGGGGCGTCCTGGTGGACTCCGGTACGAGTGATCGCGCTGGTGGCGATCGGCATGTTCGCCCTCGGCCTGGTCCAGAAGGCGCCCTGCTACAACGGCGCCTGGTTCTTCGGCGCCAGCTCCCAGTACACGCACGCGTGTTACTCGGACATCCCGCACCTCTACCAGGGGCGCGGCTTCGCCGACGGGCTCGTGCCGTACTTCGACAGGCTCCCCGGGGACATGCAGTACCTGGAGTACCCGGTGCTGACCGGTGTCTTCATGGAGGTCGCCGCTTGGCTCACGCCGGGCAGCGGCACCATCCAGTACCAGGAGCAGTGGTACTGGATGGTCAACGCCGGGATGCTCATGGTGTGCGCGTCGGTCATCGCCGTCTGCGTGACCCGCACCCACGCCCGGCGTCCCTGGGACGGCCTGCTGGTCGCCCTGGCGCCCGCCGCCGCACTGACGGCCACGATCAACTGGGACCTGCTGGCGGTCGCTCTGACGGCCGCGGCGATGCTGATGTGGTCGCGTGGCCGCTCCCTCGCCTTCGGTGTCCTGCTGGGGCTCGCCACGGCAGCCAAGCTCTACCCCTTCCTGCTCCTCGGCCCGTTGCTGGTGCTGTGCTGGCGCGCGGGCAGGTGGCGGGAGTTCGGCACGGCTCTGGGCGGCGCGATCATCGCCTGGGTCGTCGTGAACGGGCCGGTGATGCTCTTCGCGTTCGAGGGCTGGTCGAAGTTCTACACGTTCAGCCAGGAACGGGGCGTCGACTTCGGCTCCTTCTGGCTGATCATGGCCCAGAACTCGGACAACCCGCTCAGCACCGAGACCGTCAACACGCTTGCCACGCTGCTGATGCTGGTGTGCTGCGCGGCTGTGGCGGCGCTCGCTCTGACCGCACCGCGCCGTCCGCGGTTCGCCCAGCTCGCCTTCCTGATCGTCGCGGCGTTCATCCTCACCAACAAGGTCTACTCGCCGCAGTACGTGCTGTGGCTGGTGCCGCTGGCCGCCCTCGCCCGGCCGAAGTGGCGGGACTTCCTGATCTGGCAGGCCTGCGAGGTGGCGTACTTCCTGGGGATCTGGATGTACCTGGCGTACACGACCAGCGGAGACGCTCACAAGGGCTTGCCCACCGACGGCTACCACTGGGCCATCGGCATGCATCTGCTGGGGACGCTGTACCTGTGCGTCATGGTCGTGCGGGACATCTTCATGCCGGAGCGGGATCCGGTGCGCAGGTCCGGCGACGACGATCCTTCGGGCGGCGTGCTCGACGGTGCGGAGGACGTCTTCGTCTTCGGCCCCGCGGCCCGGCCCCGGCAGCACGAGGCCGCCCAGTTCGACGGGCCGCTGGTCGAGTGGGGCAGGCGGGGCGCCTCGGGCGGTTCGCTCTGAGCGAACGGCCCCGGGGCCGTCTCCAGAAAGCCGAAAGGCCGTACACGAGAAGTCGTGTACGGCCTTTGCGCTGAAGCGCGTCGGTCATTGAAGCAGTGAACCGTGCCGGTCAGCGGTCCACGATCCGGTCGAACTGGGTGGTGGTGTGCCGCAGATGGGCCACCAGCTCCTCGCCGACCTTCGGCTCCGGCGCGTCCGCGGGCACGAAAAGGATCGAGACCTGCATGTGCGGCGGCTCGGCGAACCAGCGCTGCTTGCCGCCCCAGACGAACGGAGAAAGGTTCCGGTTCACCGTCGCCAGGCCGGCGCGGGCGACGCCCTTGGCGCGCGGCATGACGCCGTGCAGCGCCTTGGGGGCCTCCAGGCCCACCCCGTGGGACGTACCGCCCGCCACGACCACCAGGAAGCCGTCGGAGGCCGCCTTCTGCTGCCGGTAGCCGAAACGGTCGCCCTTGGCGACGCGCGTGACGTCCAGGACCGCGCCGCGGTACTCGGTGGCATCGTGGTCCCCCAGCCACAGCCGCGTGCCGATGCGGGCCCGGAACCGGGTCTGCGGGAACTGCTGCTGGAGCCGGGCGAGTTCCTCGGCCTTGAGGTGGCTGACGAACATGGTGTGCAGGGGCAGCCGGGCCGCACGGAGCCGGTCCATCCAGCCGATGACCTCCTCGACGGCGTCCGAGCCGTCGGTGCGGTCCAGCGGCAGGTGGATGGCGAAGCCCTCCAGCCGGATGTTCTCGATGGCGGCGTGCAGCTGGGGCAGGTCCTGCTCGCTGATGCCGTGCCGCTTCATCGAGGACATCACCTCGATCACCACGCGGGCACCGACGAGGCCGTACACACCGTCTATCGACGACACGGAGCGGATGACCCGGTCCGGCAGCGGTACCGGCTCCTCGCCGCGGCGGTAGGGCGTCAGCACCAGCAGGTCCCCGCCGAACCAGTCCTTGATCCGGGCGGCCTCGTACGTCGTGCCGACGGCGAGGACGTCCGAGCCCAGCCGCGTGGCCTCCTCCGCCAGCCGCTCGTGCCCGAAGCCGTAGCCGTTGCCCTTGCAGACCGGCACGAGGCCCGGGAACTGCTCCTGCACGTGCTTGTGGTGCGCCCGCCAGCGCGCGGTGTCGACGTAGAGCGTGAGCGCCATGGCCGGACCTGGAACCTTTCTCGTGGTTGCCGTGTATCGGTGGTTGCCGTGTATCAGAGGTATAGAAGCACTGAACGTGACATCAGCGGCGCGACATGTAGATGTCGAGCGCCTTGTGCAGCAGCTTGTTCAGCGGGAAGTCCCACTCACCGAGGTACTCGGCGGCCTGGCCGCCCGTGCCCACCTTGAACTGGATCAGGCCGAAGAGGTGGTCGGTCTCGTCCAGGGAGTCGGAGATGCCGCGCAGGTCGTAGACGGTGGCGCCGAGCGCGTAGGCGTCGCGCAGCATCCGCCACTGCATGGCGTTCGAGGGCCGGACCTCGCGGCCGATGTTGTCGGAGGCGCCGTAGGAGTACCAGACGTGCCCGCCGACGATCAGCATCGTCGCCGCCGACAGGTTCACGCCGTTGTGCCGGGCGAAGTACAGCCGCATGCGGTTGGGGTCCTCGGAGTTGAGGGCCGTCCACATGCGCTGGAAGTACGACAGGGGGCGCGGCCGGAAGTGGTCGCGAACGGCCGTGATCTCGTACAGCCGCTGCCATTCCTCGAGGTCCTGGTAGCCGCCCTGGACGACCTCGACGCCGGCCTTCTCGGCCTTCTTGATGTTGCGGCGCCACAGCTGGTTGAAGTTCTTGTGGACCTCTTCCAGGGAGCGGTTCGCCAGCGGCACCTGGTAGACGTAGCGGGGCTGGACGTCGCCGAAGCCGGCGCCGCCGTCCTCGCCCTGCTGCCAGCCCATGCGGCGCAGCTTGTCGGCGACCTCGAAGGCCCGCGGCTCGATGTGGTCGGCCTCGATGTCCCGCAGGCGCTTGACGTCCGGGTTCTGGATGCCCGCCTTGATGGAGGCCGCCTCCCAGCGCCGGATGATCACCGGCGGACCCATCTTCACGGAGAAGGCGCCCTGCTGCTTCAGGTGCGCCAGCATCGGCTCGATCCACTCCTGCAGATTCGGCGCGAACCAGTTGATGACCGGGCCCTCGGGCAGATACGCGAGGTAGCGCTTGATCTTGGGCAGCTGCCGGTAGAGGACCAGACCGACACCGACCAGCTCGCCCGTCCGGTCGTCGAACCAGCCGAGGTTCTCGGAGCGCCACTCCGCCTTGACGTCAGCCCAGGCCGGGACCTGCATGTGGCTCGCCGACGGCAGGCTCTGGATGTAGGCCAGATGCTGCTCTCGACTGATGGTCCTCAGGGTCAGGCTCATTCGGGGCGCTCCTCGGGCTGGTGTGTCCCCATGGGTTCAGGGGCTCCGGCTCTCGCGCGAAGCCTACTGCGCCTTGGGAGCGCGCCGGTTGGGCGTACGGAACCTGCGCCACGGCCCGTGGCCGGCCGTGGCGTCACGCGGTGTTCAGAAGGGGGGTGTCCCTGGCGTCAGTCGATGAGCCCGCCGAAGAGGCCGCCGTGCGCCATGCCCAGGAAGAACCCGACGCCTGCGGCGCCCAGGCCCAGGATCAGGCCGAAGCGTTCACGGGTGGTCACCGAGATCCACTGGCCGTACGCGCCGGTGAGAATGCCCACCAGGCCGGTCCAGGAGCTCAGCAGATGCAGGTCCTCGTCGATGAGTGCCGTGATGAACGACGTGATGCCCAGCACCAAGGTCACCGCGAGCAGGGTGTCCTGGAGGGGGTGGGGCTTGCCGTCCGTGGCGAAGAGGCCGCCGGCGGTGTTGGGTCGCAATGCCTGTGCCATAGGGCACCTCCTGCGAAAGTCGGCGCATCGTAGCGCCATACACACCCGATGTGTACAGATTGGCTGCCCTGGCGGCCGGATTTCAACCGCAAGCCGCTGTGCGGGTACTCTGTACCGTCCGCACCGGTGTCTGCCCATGTCACGGCAAGGGCTTCTCCACAGAACCCCGATTGTCAGTGGTGGCCGATACCGTTGCTACGCATCACAACCCTCCTGCCACGGAACGACCGTGGCCGCTGAGTCCAAAGGAGGTGGGTTCCACATGCGTCACTACGAGGTGATGGTCATCCTCGACCCCGACGTCGAGGAGCGCGCTGTCTCCCCGCTGATCGAGAACTTCCTCTCTGTCGTCCGTGACGGCGGCGGAAAGGTCGAGAAGGTCGACACCTGGGGCCGTCGTCGTCTCGCGTACGAGATCAAGAAGAAGCCCGAGGGCATCTACTCGGTCATCGACCTGCAGGCTGAGCCTGCGGTCGTCAAGGAGCTCGACCGCCAGATGAACCTGAACGAGTCGGTCCTCCGGACCAAGGTCCTCCGTCCCGAGACCCACTGAGCTCGCACGCTCAGCTGAATCCGGGATTCGAGTAGCAAGCAGCCAGAGCAAACCCGCCGAGAGGTTCCCCCATGGCAGGCGAGACCGTCATCACGGTGGTCGGCAATCTTGTCGACGACCCCGAGCTGCGCTTCACCCCCTCCGGTGCGGCCGTCGCGAAGTTCCGTGTCGCGTCCACTCCCCGCACCTTCGACCGTCAGACGAACGAGTGGAAGGACGGCGAGAGCCTCTTCCTGACCTGCTCGGTCTGGCGTCAGGCGGCGGAGAACGTCGCTGAGTCGCTCCAGCGAGGCATGCGCGTCATCGTGCAGGGCCGGCTGAAGCAGCGGTCCTACGAGGACCGCGAGGGCGTCAAGCGCACGGTCTACGAGCTGGACGTCGAGGAAGTCGGCGCCAGCCTGCGCAACGCCACGGCCAAGGTCACCAAGACCAGCGGCCGGGGTGGCCAGGGCGGCTACGGCGGCGGTGGCGGCGGCGCCCAGGGTGGCGGCGGCTGGGGCGGCGGCCCCGGTGGCGGCCAGCAGGGCGGCGGCGCTCCCGCTGACGACCCGTGGGCGACCGGCGCTCCCGCCGGTGGCAACCAGGGTGGCGGCGGCTGGGGCGGTGGCTCCGGCGGCGGCCAGCAGGGCGGCGGCTACTCGGACGAGCCCCCCTTCTAGGGCGGGCTCGCACCCCAACTTCTTGATCACACAGGAGATACACCATGGCGAAGCCGCCTGTGCGCAAGCCGAAGAAGAAGGTCTGCGCTTTCTGCAAGGACAAGGTCACGTACGTGGACTACAAGGACACGAACATGCTGCGGAAGTTCATTTCCGACCGCGGCAAGATCCGTGCCCGCCGCGTGACCGGCAACTGCACGCAGCACCAGCGTGACGTCGCCACGGCCGTCAAGAACAGCCGTGAGATGGCGCTGCTGCCCTACACCTCCACCGCGCGATAAGGGAAGGGTGACCGACTCATGAAGATCATCCTCACCCACGAGGTCTCCGGCCTCGGTGCCGCGGGCGACGTCGTTGACGTCAAGGACGGTTACGCTCGCAACTACCTGATCCCGCGGAAGTTCGCGATCCGCTGGACCAAGGGCGGCGAGAAGGACGTCGAGCAGATCCGTCGTGCTCGCAAAATCCACGAGATCCAGACCATCGAGCAGGCCAACCAGGTCAAGGCCCAGCTCGAGGGTGTCAAGGTCCGTCTGGCTGTCCGCTCCGGCGACGCCGGTCGCCTCTTCGGTTCCGTCACCCCGGCCGACATCGCCTCGGCGATCAAGGCTTCCGGTGGCCCCGAGGTCGACAAGCGCCGCATCGAGCTGGGCTCGCCGATCAAGACGCTGGGCGCTCACGAGACGTCCGTGCGTCTGCACCCCGAGGTTGCCGCCAAGGTCAGCATCGAGGTCGTCGCGGCCTGAGTGCCGCGCTCGCTGAAGCAGTGAGCGATGGGGTCGTGCCCTTCGGGGTACGGCCCCATCGTCGTGTCTGCGAGGCGGGCCAGCCTCTGTGTTTCACGTGAAACACCGCGATCTGTGGATCACGCCGTTTCACGTGAAACAGTCGGCGTTTCACGTGAAACGGTCAGCGGGTCGCGCCTGTGACGATCCAGCGGCCCGACCGGGTGCGGAGCCACAGGGTCAGCATCCGCACGGTCATCATCAGCGTCATCGTCGCCCAGAGGGCGGTGAGCCCACCGCCCAGCACCGGAACCAGCAGGGCGACCGGGCTGAAGACGGCCAGGGTGAGCAGCATCGCCCAGGCCAGGTAGGGTCCGTCGCCGGCGCCCATCAGGACTCCGTCCAGGACGAAGACGATGCCGGAGATCGGCTGCGAGAGGGCGACGATGATGAGGGCGGGCAACGCCACATCCTTGACCGCCGGGTCACTGGTGAAGACGGGCAGGAACACCGGTCGGGTGATGACCACCAGGACGCCGAGGACGACGCCGACAGCTATACCCCACTCCACCATGCGACGACATGCCTCGCGGGCGCCCTGGGCGTCACCGGCTCCGAGATAGCGCCCGATGATGGCCTGACCCGCGATGGCGATTGCATCGAGGGCGAAGGCGAGCAGGCTCCACAGGGACAGGATGATCTGGTGGGCGGCGATGTCGGCATCTCCGAGACGGGCGGCGACCGCCGTGGCGATCATCAGGATCGCCCGCAGGGAGAGCGTACGGACCAGCAGGGGAACACCGGCTTGGGCGCAGGCCCTGATCCCGGCGGCGTCCGGCCGCAGTGAGGCGCCGTGCTTGCGCGCCCCGCGCAGGACCACCACGAGGTAGGCCGCGGCCATGCCGCACTGGGCGATGACGGTGCCCCAGGCGGAGCCGGCGATCCCCAGGTCGGCGCCGTAGACGAGTCCCGCGTTGAGAGCGCCGTTGGCGACGAAGCCGGCGATGGCGACGTAGAGCGGGGTCTTGGTGTCCTGTAGACCGCGCAGGACACCGGTCGCGGCGAGGACGACGAGCATGGCCGGTATGCCGAGCACGGAGATGCGTAGGTAGGTCGTCGCATAGGGGGCTGCCGCGTCCGATGCGCCGAAGAGATCCACGAGGTGAGGCGCGGTCGGCAGTGCGACGGCGACGAGGGCGGCGCCCAGAAGCAGCGCCAGCCAGATGCCGTCCATGCCCTGGCGGATGGCGGACGGGAGGTCGCCGGCGCCGACACGGCGGGCGACCGCTGCCGTGGTGGCGTAGGCGAGGAAGACGAAGACACTGACGGCGGTCATCAGGAGGGCCGAGGCGACGCCGAGGCCGGCGAGCTGGGCCGTGCCCAGATGGCCCACGATGGCGGTGTCGGCCATGAGGAAGAGGGGCTCGGCGACGAGGGAGCCGAACGCCGGCACGGCCAGCGCGACGATCTCTCTGTCGTGCTGTCTCCGGTCGGCTCGGCGGCGCGCGGGGGCCTGTGTCATGTGCACCAATCTAATCGTCCACAGGTAAGAGATGGAAGCCTTTTGTGACCCTTACTTTCCGTCTAGTCGTGCGCACTGCTGTGCACCATTCGAAGCGATCTTGGCCCGGGTGGGGAAGTTTTTCTTCTGCACAGCCCGTGGACGGCAAAATTGCAGGTCAGAGCGGTTCCCTCAAGGCGGCTCGGTGCTTGTTCACAGGCCTGTCCACCGGGTCGTGCACAGGTTTCGCGGAGTTCTCCACAGCATCTGGGCCGTCGTCCACATGGCCTGTGGATAACCAGATTGGCTGACGGTGCCGACGGGCCTACGGTGGTCCGGCGCCCGCTCCGTCCGCCGGTTTTCAAAACGCCACAAACCCGGCGTCCGCTAACCGGAGTTGGGCCTCTCATTTGTCAGTGCCGTGCCGTAGAAAAGAGGGGCACGGCGAGGTCTGCTGCGGCGGACGGGAGGAGGTGGCTCGGTGAGCATTTCCGAGCCCTTGGACGACCCGTGGGCCGACAGCGGTCCCAGTGATCGTCTGCCCGCCTCCCGCCGCCGTGGCGACGGCCCGCGGGGTCGCGACGAGCAGCACGAGCGCGGCAGTGATAACGGGGTGTGGGACGGCGGCGGCGGGGGCACGGCGTTCGAGCGCGTACCGCCACAGGACATCGAGGCCGAGCAGTCCGTCCTCGGCGGCATGCTCCTGTCCAAGGACGCGATCGCCGACGTCGTCGAGATCCTCAAGGGCCACGACTTCTACAAGCCCGCCCACGAGACGATCTACCAGGCCATCCTCGACGTCTACGCCAAGGGCGAGCCGGCCGACCCCATCACGATCGCCGCCGAACTCACCAAGCGCGGCGAGATCAACAAGGTCGGCGGGGCCTCCTACCTGCACACCCTCGTCCAGACGGTCCCCACGGCGGCCAACGCCGCCTACTACGCGGAGATCGTCCACGAGCGGGCCGTCCTGCGCCGCCTGGTCGAAGCCGGCACGCGCATCACGCAGATGGGATACGCGGCCGACGACGACGTCGACGAGATCGTCAACCGCGCCCAGGCGGAGGTCTACGCGGTCACCGAGCAGCGGACCAGCGAGGACTACCTGCCGCTCGGCGACATCATGGAGGGCGCGCTCGACGAGATCGAGGCGATCGGCTCGCGCAGCGGTGAGATGACCGGTGTGCCCACGGGGTTCACGGACTTCGACTCGCTCACCAACGGGCTGCACCCGGGCCAGATGATCGTCATCGCCGCGCGTCCCGCGATGGGCAAGTCCACGCTCGCGCTGGACTTCGCGCGGGCCGCCTCGATCAAGAACAACCTGCCGAGCGTGATCTTCTCCCTCGAGATGGGGCGCAACGAGATCGCGATGCGTCTGCTGTCCGCCGAGGCCCGGGTCGCCCTTCACCACATGCGGTCCGGCACGATGACGGACGAGGACTGGACGCGCCTGGCCCGGCGGATGCCGGACGTCTCGGCGGCGCCGCTCTACATCGACGACTCGCCGAACCTGTCGATGATGGAGATCCGCGCCAAGTGCCGCCGCCTCAAGCAGCGCAACGACCTCAGGCTGGTCGTCATCGACTACCTCCAGCTGATGCAGTCGGGCGGGTCCAAGCGGGCCGAGAGCCGTCAGCAGGAGGTCTCGGACATGTCCCGTAACCTCAAGCTGCTGGCCAAGGAGCTGGAGATCCCGGTCATCGCGCTCTCCCAGCTGAACCGTGGTCCCGAGCAGCGCACGGACAAGAAGCCGATGGTCTCCGACCTGCGTGAGTCCGGCTCCATCGAGCAGGACGCCGACATGGTCATCCTGCTGCACCGCGAGGACGCCTACGAGAAGGAGTCGCCGCGTGCGGGCGAGGCCGACCTGATCGTGGCCAAGCACCGGAACGGCCCGACGGCGACGATCACGGTCGCCTTCCAGGGGCACTACTCGCGGTTCGTGGACATGGCGCAGACCTGACCGCGGCGGTGTCCTGTCGCGTTGAAGCTGTTGGTTCTCATTCGGTCTCGTCGCCGCTGTCGGATGCTTGGCATCATCTCGGCATGATCCCGGCCCTTCCCCGCACCGTCCGAGCCGTCGACACCGCTCAGCTCCTGAACCTGGCCCAGGAGACCGCCGTGTACGGCTTCAGCCAGCGGCTTCCGGTCGACTGGCTCCAAGATCACCTGGCCGCAGAGGCGACGCACTACCTGTTCCCCACACTCGTGCAGCAGCTGAGGCACCGTCCCGAGGTGCCGCTGCAGTGGAGGTGTCAGCAACTGCTGACCGTCAGGACCGGCGAACAGATCTGGGGCTTGCTCGATGTCCTTCCCGACACCTTCGACAAGATCCCGGAGACCTTGGACACGGCGTCCAGGAAGGACATCGTCAACCGTATGGAGCATGCCGTGACCGTGCGCGAGTGGGCGGGAGCGGACGGCTGCTGATACCCGTCCACAGCAGGCCGCCGCACCCAGGAATGCCCGTGGGACGGGCAGTTGCAGGGCGCTACAGTCCGACCGAAGAGGGGGACTGATGGCGCTGAACAAGAAGGGGTCCCGGCGCATAACTGTTGACGGGATCGAGTACCGCTGGCGGATCCGGAGGAAGCCCTCCTACACGCAGGGACTCTGCTGGACACCGATGACCTACGCGGTCGAGGCGGCCCATGGCAGCCAGTCGGGGACGACCTTGATCATTACCAGCGGCCAGGCCCATCCCAGCAACTGGGTGGGTGTCGAGGCAGAGCCTCTTCTTCCAGCTCACCTTGGTGCCAGCATTCGCGAAGCCCGGGAGCAAGGCTGGGATCCGACCCGGTCCGGTTCTCCTTTCCGGCTCGACCGATCCGCAGGATTCATCGCTCAGCCATGAGACAAGCCCGAGAAGGCCGCTGCGTCTCGGTCGAGCTGCCGCAGAGGCTCTAGGCATGGTTAGCCGAGCACGAAGAACGCTGGTTGCCTAGATCATTCGCAGTGCCGGTAACAGCCGGACCGCAGTCGGTCGACAGACCGCCTGTCACCAAGGCGATCGCTTGCTCAGCCGTGTCTGCGTCGCCGATCACTGTCCCGATAGCGTCCGTCGCTCAGCCGCGTGCTGCGTCATGACATGAGCCGAGAGAACCTGCGCCTCCTGTGCTCGACGCGGGGACCCCGGGCCGGGTGGACTGGGGTCCATGACGACATCTCAGGGAGAGCTGCTTCCCGGCACGCGCCGCGCGCTGCTGCACCGGATCGCCGTCGCGCAGGCCGAAGGGCGGGCGCCGTCGCTCGTCGCGGCCGTCGTGCGGGACGGGAAACCGGTGTGGACAGGCGCGCGGAGCTCAGTGGAAGGGCATGCGCCGGACGAGAACGTGCAGTACCGGATCGGCTCCATTACCAAGACGTTCACGGCGGTTCTCGTCCTGCGGCTGCGTGACGAGGGCGCCCTGGATCTCGGGGATCCACTGGAGAGGCATCTGCCGGGCACCGGCGTGGGGGAGGCGACCGTCGCCGAACTGCTGGCGCACACGGGAGGGCTGGCCGCCGAGACCCCGGGGCCGTGGTGGGAGCGGAGCCCCGGATCCCTGCGGCCCGAACTCGCCGACGTGCTGGGCGAGCGGCCCTCGCTGTCCCCACCCGGGCGCCGGTTCCACTACTCGAACCCCGGTTACGCACTGCTCGGCGCACTCATCGAGAAGCTGCGCGGCGATTCATGGGAGGCGGTCCTTCGGCGTGAAGTGCTCGAACCCCTGGAGCTGCACCGCACGAGCGTGCGGCCGCAGCCGCCGCATGCGGGTGGCTGGGCCGTGCATCCCTGGGCCGACGTGATGCTGCCCGAGCCCGCCGAGGACCTGGGGCGCATGGCCCCGGCCGGCCAACTCTGGTCGACGGCGAGCGACTTGGCGCGGTTCGCGGCCTTCCTGGCCCACGGCGACGAGCGGGTGCTGAACCGCGAGTCGCTGCGGGAGATGCGGACACCGGCAGCGCCGCACGACGCGTCGGACGTGGCGAGCGGCTACGCCTACTGCCTGGGCATGGAGATCCGGCGCCGGGACGGACGGTCCCTCGTGGGCCACACCGGTTCGCTGCCCGGCTTCCTCGCCTGCCTCATGATCGGTGTCGAGGACGACGTGGCGGCGATCGTCCTGGCCAACTGCACCTCCGGCCCGCTGCTGTTCCCCGTCGCCTCCGACCTGGTCCGTATCGTCGCCGAGGCGGAACCGCGCATCCCCACCCCGTGGAAACCGCTGCGTGAGGTCGACCCGTCCGTGCTGGAACTCACGGGTCAGTGGTACTGGGGAACACATGCCTTCGCGTTGCGGCTCACGGCCGAGGGGCTCGTCTCGCTGGGGCCGTTGTCCGGCAGCGGCCGTCGCTCGCGGTTCCGCTCGAACGGCGACGGCACCTGGACCGGGCTGGAGGGCTACTACGCCGGCGAGCTCCTGAAGGCCGTACGGCGGCCGGACGGATCCGTGAGCCACCTGGACCTCGGGTCCTTCGTGTTCACGCGTCAGCCGTACGACGAAGGGGCTCCTGTGCCCGGTGGGATCGACCCCGAGGGGTGGCGTGGGATCGGCTAGGCGGTGACATGGAGGGGCACCCTGTTTCAGTGCCCTGCTTCAGTGCCCTGTTTCACGGCTGTTTCACGTGAAACAGGGCGCCCCTTCACGGCGGTCACAACTGAAGTTTGAAGCCCGTGTGGGAGGCCGTGAAGCCGAGCCGTTCGTAGAAGCGGTGGGCGTCGGTGCGTGTCTTGTCGGAGGTCAGCTGGACCAACTGGCAGCCCTGGTCACGGGATTCGTTGATCGCCCACTCGATGAGCTGTGTTCCGAGGCCGCTGCCGCGTTCACCGGCATGGATGCGTACGCCTTCGATGATCGACCTGGTCGCACCGCGCCGGGACAGTCCGGGAATGATCGTGAGCTGGAGCGTGCCGACGACGCGGCCCTCCCGCACCGCCACGACCAGGTGCTGGTTCGGGTCGGCGCTGAGCCGCTCCAGCGCGGTCAGGTAGGGGGCGAGGTCGTCCGGCGACTCGCGCTGTGCGCCCAAGGGGTCGTCCGCGAGCATGGCGACGATCGCCGGGACGTCGTCGGCGACGGCGGCACGTATCTCAAGGTCTCCCATGACCGCACCCTATGCAGAGGCGGCCGGTTACGGAGACGTTCTACGCGGGCACCGGGGCCTTCAGTGTCTCCACGGCCCGGACCAGCGGGGCGAGCTCCGGGTTCTTGGCCGCCTCGTCGAGGGCCTCACGCAGGGCGGCGTCATTGGTCGGCCGCGCCGCCTCCAGCAGCTCGAGGCCGGCCTCGGTGACGTTCGTGTAGATGCCCCGGCGGTCGGTGGGGCACAGGTAGCGCTCCAGGAGCCCGCGGTCCTCGAGCCGGGTGACCAGGCGCGTGGTGGCGCTCTGGCTGAGGACGACCGCGTCGGCGACCTGCTTCATCTGCAGATGGCCGCCGTCCCCGTCGTGCTGCCGGCTGAGCACGTCGAGCAGGGAGTACTCGCGCACGCTCAGGTCGTGCTTGGCCTGTAGGGCGCGCTCGATGTGGGCCTCGATCCTCCCGTGCAGCAGGGAGAGGGCGCACCAGCCCTGGGCCAGAGCGGTGAGCGCGGGGTCCGTCGCTGTCATTGGCGTTTCCTCCGTCCCGGAGCGGCTGACACCCAGGATAGAGCAGGATCGCAATTGAAGGCGTTTGCGTATAGTCCGCGTGCGCAACTATTGTGGACGCACGCTAAGCGCTCCTGCAATCGTCTGGGAAGGTAACCCCTCCATGCCTCTCGCGCTTCTGGCCCTCGCGATCGGGGCCTTCGGGATCGGAACGACAGAGTTCGTGATTATGGGCTTGCTGCCCGAGGTCGCGGCCGACTACGGGGTTTCCATCCCCACCGCCGGATACCTGGTGACCGGCTACGCGCTTGGTGTCATGTTCGGTGCCCCGCTGATGACCGTTCTCGGCACCAAGGTCTCCCGCAAGCGGATGCTGATGCTGCTGATGGGCCTGTTCATCGTCGGCAACCTGCTCTCGGCATTCGCCCCGGCCTTCGCCGTCATGCTGATCGGCCGCATCGTCGCCTCGCTGGCCCACGGTGCCTTCTTCGGTATCGGCTCGGTCGTCGCGGCCGACCTCGTGGCCCCGGACAAGAAGGCCGGAGCCATCGCGATGATGTTCACCGGACTGACCGTCGCCAACGTCGTCGGCGTCCCCCTGGGCACGCTCGTCGGGCAGTCCGTCGGCTGGCGGGTGACCTTCGGCATCGTCGCCGCTCTCGGTGTCGTCGGCCTGCTGGGCATCGCCCGGCTCGTCCCCGACATGCCCAAGCCGGAGGGCGTGCGTCTGCGGCACGAACTGGCAGCCTTCAAGAACGTGCAGGTGCTGCTCGCGATGGCGATGACCGTCCTCGGCTTCGGCGGTGTCTTCGCTGCCATCACCTACATCGCGCCGATGATGACCCACGTCGCCGGCTTCGCCGACGGCTCCGTCACCTGGCTGCTGGTCCTCTTCGGCCTCGGCATGGTCGGCGGCAACCTCGTCGGCGGCAAGTTCGCCGACCGCGCCCTGATGCCCATGCTGTACGTCTCCCTGGGCGCCCTGGCCGTCGTGCTGGCGCTGTTCACCCTCACCGCGCACGACAAGCTGCTGTCGGCCGTCACCATCGCGCTGATCGGTGCCCTGGGCTTCGCCACCGTGCCGCCGCTCCAGAAGCGGGTCCTCGACCAGGCGCACGGCGCCCCGACCCTGGCCTCCGCCGTGAACATCGGCGCCTTCAACCTCGGCAACGCGCTGTCCGCCTGGCTCGGCGGCCTCGTGATCGCGGCGGGACTCGGCTACACCGCCCCCAACTGGGTCGGTGCCGCCCTGGCCGCGGGAGCCCTGCTGCTGGCCTTCCTCTCGGCCGCTCTGGAGCGCCGAGGTGCCCCCAGCACGGTCGTCACCGGATCCGCGCCGGCCGAGCAGCGGACCGCTGTGCACCACTGAGCAACCAGGCCGCCCGGGACCACGACCCGTCACCCGAAACTCTTCCAGGAGAACACCCTGATGAGCACCACCACCGCTGTCGCCCCGCTGACCACCCAGGACGCCGACGTCCTCGTCACCGCAGCCCGCCGGGCCGCCGAGGCCGCGGGAGCCACCGTCAGCGTCACCGTGCTGGACGCGGGCGGGCACCTGCTCGCCTTCCGGCGGGACGACCGGGCCGTGCTGATCTCAGGCGAGACCAGCACCCGCAAGGCCTACACGGCGCTCCAACTGGACGCGCCCACCGCGGATCTCGTCGACGCCGTGCAGCCCGGAGGCCTCTTCCACACGCTGCCCACCGCGCTCGACCGGCCGTTGCTGTTCATCGCAGGCGGTGTGCCGGTGCACCGCGACGGCCGGCTCATCGGCGCGGTCGGTGTCGGCGGCGGTGCCACGGAGCAGGACCACGCCTTCGCCACGGCCGCCGTGGAGGCCCTCGGCTGACCGGGCCCTTCCGCGAGACAACGCCGGTTCCCCGATCCCCCGAGGAGTCGGCGTCGTCGTGTCGGGGCCGTCAGCCCGCCGCGACCGTCACCGGTGCGAACCGCCGGCTCCAGTCTCCGGGCAGCTCGGTGATCCCGTACGTCATCACCGAATTGAAGGCGACGGACGCCAGGCCACGCGCCTTCACCCACGCGAGCAGTTCTTCGTGCCGCACGTCGATGTCGGTGCGCAGCGGGCGGTCGGTGTGGGCGGCGAGGGAGGCGATGAGCGCCTGGGCCACCGACGTGTCGCGTGCGATGAGCGGGCCCACCACGTGGGTCTCCATGTTGGGCCAGGCGGCCGCGTAGCCGACGATCCGTCCGTCCTCCTCCGCCACGCGCAGCTGGTCGGCGAAGGCGGGCAGCCGGGTGACGATGTGGGTGCGGTCGGTCCCGAACGCCTGCTCGTCGAGTCGCAGGATCGCGGCGAGATCCTCGGCGGTCGCGGCACGGGTGGCGACCTTCGGCTCCGGTCCGCCAGGAGTGAAGTGCCCGCGCACCATCTCGGCCCGCCCGGTGACCTTGAAGCCGAGCTCCTCGTAGAGGGGGCGGCCGTACGGAGTCGCGTGCAGGGTGAGGGGTGTGGCGGCCATCGCGGAGACGACATGCCGCATCAGCCGGCGCGCCACGCCCTGCCGAGCGTGCCGTTCGGCGACGAGGACCATGCCGATCGCCGCGAGGGCGGGGTGCTCATGAGGTCCGTACTCGGTGACGACGCAGGCGCTCACCAGGCCGCCGTCGGGGTCGTCGATGCCGTAGCCCTTCCCGGCTGTGAGGAGGAAGCCCCACTTGTGCTCCTCCCGTGGCCACCCCCGGTCCTCGGACAAGTCGGCGCAGGCGGCGAGATCGCGGAGCGTCAGACGGCGGATGGGCAAAGAGGCAAGGGAAGGAGTCGACACGCAGGTCAGGCTGTCCGACAGGGACCCCTGCCGTCCACCGCTTTCAGCGGAGACATACGAGCTTTTGGCCAGTTGTAGCCGCATGCACAGCGCGTGGACAGACGCTGGGTGTTTCACGTGAAACACGTAAGAACAGCGAGTGTCCGATCGGGACGGCGAACGAGGGGTTCTTGTCCCGTAGTTCACGGAACTGCTGATTCGCGTCGTGCCCGCATTCGTGACGAGGGAAGGGGGGACTTGTGTGCGAGGCGACGGCCGGTAGGGTCGACTCCGGTTCGCGTCTGGGGCGAGGTGACCCGTCCCGTGCGGCCGAGTGCAGGGCACTGCAGCCTAACGGGACGGAGAGATCGAAGACCCGCGTTTCCGGTTAATGCGACTGAGCCGTCCAGGCGAGTGGGAAGCTCGGTGAGAGTACTGCGGCCAATGTCACACTCTCGCCTACTTGTCCGTACGGAGCCGAAATACGGGTTAAATGTGGCGGCATTGGCCGCGACACAGGACGGGAAGCAGTCCGTCCACGGGGGAAAGCAGGCACCTTCCGACCGGGGAAGTGCGCAGACCGACCGAAAGATGCTCGAGGCGAGGCACACCATGGACGCTCCGACCACCACGTCGGCCGACAACGGCACTTCTGGCGGCGGGGGCGGCTGGTTCACGCCCCGCAAGAAGCCGGAGCCGGGCAGCGAGCCCGGTACGGCAGAGGGGCGTCGACCGGCGGCGATACGCCCGGTGGGTCGACACGCCACCGATCCGGAAGCGCCGGCGGACGACACAGCCGCGCCGCCCGACGCGACGGCCGGCAGCACGCGCACCGGTGGCCGGGAGCCGGAGGGCGAGTCTCAGGACGCGATATCCGCACCCGCCCTCGCATCCACACCGCCAGCCCCCACCCCTGTGACCTCGGGAGTCGCCGCGGCCACATCGCCGCGCCCCGCGCCCATGGCGTTCGCCCCGGCCGAGGAGTCCATCACCTCCACCGCGGCTTCTCCCGCCAGTGCCGCAGCCGAGCCACGCGTTCCCGCCCAGCGGCCCGTACCGGCATCGCCTCCCGGACCGGCCGCCTCCGCCCCGGCCGAGGAAGCGTCTCCGGACGCCGTCCTCGTCCGCCGGGCCATGACCGAGGTCGCCCCCGTGGCCGACAAGGTCACCTCGTACTTCTACGCCCTGCTCTTCGTGCGCCACCCCGACCTGCGGTCGCTGTTCCCGGCCGCGATGGACACCCAGCGGGACCGGCTGCTCAGGGCCCTGCTGACGGCCGCCGAGCACATCGACAACACCGAGGTGCTCGTCGACTACCTGCAGAACCTCGGCCGGGGCCACCGGAAGTACGGAACGCGGGCCGAGCACTACCCGGCCGTCGGCGAATGCCTCATCGGCGCGCTGAGCAAGTACGCCGCCGCCGTCTGGAACGAGGAGATGGAGGCGGCCTGGGTCCGGACCTACACCACGATCTCCCAGATCATGATCGACGCGGCGGCCGCGGACGAGCTGCGTGCCCCGGCCTGGTGGTACGCCGAGGTCGTCACGCACGACCTGAGAACGCCGGACGTCGCGGTCGTCACCGTCCGGCCCGACCAGCCGTACCCCTTCCTCGCCGGGCAGTACACGAGCGTGGAGACTCCCTGGTGGCCCCGCATCTGGCGGCACTACTCCTTCGCCTCGGCGCCCCGCTCCGACGGCCTGCTGTCGTTCCACGTGAAGGCCGTCCCGGCCGGCTGGGTCTCCAACGCCCTGGTGCACCGCGCCCGCCCTGGTGACATCATCCGGCTGGGCCCGCCCGCCGGCACCATGACCGTGGACCACACCACCGACAGCGGCCTGCTCTGCCTGGGCGGCGGCACCGGCATAGCGCCCATCAAGGCACTGGTCGAGGACGTCGCCGAGCACGGGGAACGCCGGCCGGTCGAGGTCTTCTACGGCGCCCGCACCGACCACGACCTGTACGACATCGACACGATGCTCCGCCTCCAGCAGACCCACCCCTGGCTCTCGGTCCGCGCGATCATCGACCAGCAGGCGCACCAGCAGCTCCCGGACGCGATACGCGCCTACGGGCCGTGGAACGAGTACGACGCCTACCTCTCGGGCCCGCCCGGGATGATTCGCAGCGGTGTGGACGCCCTGAGGGACATCGGCATCCCGTCGGACCGCATACGGCACGACTCCGTGGAGGAACTGGTCGCGGCCGGGCCCTGACCCGCCGCCGGTCTCAGCCCAGGTCGGGGGCGTGCATGGCGCGTACGCCCTCGATGTTGCCGTCCAGGTAGTGCCGCAGCGACAGCGGGACGAGGTGGACGGAGGCGATCCCGACCCGGGTGAAGGGGATGCGCACGATCTCGTACTCGCCGATGGGCTCGTCCACCTCGGGGCCGTGCCGCAGCGAGGGGTCCATGGACTCCAGGCGGCAGACGAAGAAGTGCTGCACCTTCACGCCGGTCGCGCCGCCGTCCTCCCCGATGTGCTCCACGGTGTCCACGAAGCAGGGCACGACGTCGGTGATCTTCGCGCCGAGTTCCTCGTACACCTCTCGGTGGAGGGCGTCGACGACGGTCGAGTCGCCGGGCTCCACCCCACCGCCGGGAGTGAGCCAGTACGGATCCATGCCCGGCTTGGTGCGCTTGATCAGGATCAGGTCGTCACCGTCCAGCAGAACGGCGCGGGCGGTGCGCTTGACCACGGGTCGGACGGTCATGGGTGAAATGTGGCCCGGCTGGTTCCACGTGAAACATCGCGAAAGGTCACCGGCCGACCTCCCAGAGTGAGGCACGGTGGTGGGGCGCCCCGCACGCCCGCCGGAGCGACTCCGCGCCCGCCCCGAGCGCCTCAGCACCAGTCGGTCGCTGCTCGCTGCAACCACTCATGAGCACGGGCGATATGGGGCATCGCGAGAGTCCCGGTCCGCACGACCAGGAAGTACGTCCGCAGCGGCGGCACCGCCGGCTCGTGCAGGGCGACGACGTCACCCCGCTCCAGCGCCGCCGCGCACAGATAGCGCGGCAGCACCGCCAGCCCCGCGCCAGCGACCGCACAGGCCAGGACCGCGCGCAGGTCGGGGACGACGACGGTGCCCGGGGCGGCCGGGCGCGAGTCGAAGACGGAGGCCCAGTAGCGGGAGACGAAGGGCAGCGACTCGTGCACCTCCACCACGGGCACCTGCTCCAGGGCCGGCTCCGGCTTGCGGTCCGGCTGCCCGGCGCCGAGCTGTTCGGCCCAGCGCGGGGCGGCGACCAGGACGTGCTCCTCGTCGCAGAGCGCAGTCGCCGTGAGCAGGGCGCCGCGTGGCCGGGCCGTGCTGATGGCCAGATCGTGATGCCCGGCGGAAAGTCCTTCCAGCGTTTCCTCCGCGTTTCCGAAGGAGGCCCGCAGGGCGAAGCCCTGGCCGTCCTCGCCGGTCAGCTCCGTGAGTGCGGGCAGGGCTCGTTCGGCGGTGAACTCCGGAGGCCCGGCGAGGTGCAGCGTCCGTAAGGAGGAGTCGTCGTCGAGGCCGGTCTCGGTGATCTCCACAAGGGCGTCGAGATGCGGTGCGGCCTTGTGGGCGAGTTCGTCGCCGATGCTCGTCGGGGTCACGCCGCGGGCCTGCCGCAGGAACAGGGGGCGGCCCAGTTGCCGCTCCAGCGTCCGGATCTGCGAGGTCACGGCCGGCTGGGACAGACCGAGCAGCGCGGCGGCGCGGGTGAAGGAGCCGGCCCGGTGCACGGTCACAAAGGTCCGCAGCAAGGCCAGATCCACCGGACACACTCCCCTCTTCGGCCCCCGCTCCCGGCCCCCCGGCCGCGCCCAACTATAAATAAGTCGATAGGTCTCTGTCGCTACTGTGATTGGACACTGACAGAGAGTCAACTAGCCTTGGTCGCGCGGTTCTTGCGCGCGGAACCGGGGGACGGTCCGAGCCACGAGGGGGGAGGTTCGGACCGTCCGTCTTTCGTATGCCGATCCCGCGCCCCGACTACACCAGCGCTGTCAGTGCCGCGTCGTACGGTTCGGGCATGGAGCGAACTTCGGGTGCGGGAGTCCAGGCCTACTACGCCGAGTCGGCGGAGCGGCTGGCGACGGTGTACGAGAGCGTCTCGTTCGAGTCGGTGCACGAGGCGCTGCTGGACCTGCTCCCTGAGCCGCCCGCGCGCGTGCTGGACGTCGGAGCGGGGACCGGCCGAGACGCGGCGGCGCTGGCCGGACGGGACTTCACGGTCGACGCGGTGGAACCGGTGACGGAGCTCCGGCGCGTCGCCGAGCGGCTGCACCCGGGCACCGGCGTGACGTGGCGCGCGGGTGCGCTCCCCGAGCTGCACGGCGTCCAGGGACCGTACGACGTCGTCCTGCTGTCCGCCGTGTGGATGCACCTCGGATCGGAGGAGCGCCCCGCCGCCATGCGGCGCCTGGCCGAGCTGCTGGCGCCGGGCGGCACTCTGCTGATCACTCTGCGCCGCGGTGAGCCGCCGGTGGACCGGCGCATGTTCGACATCCCTGCGGAGGAGGTCGCCGGCCACGGAGCCGCAGTCGGTCTGATACCGACTCGCCTCGTGGACGAGGGAGCGGACCGGCTCGGCCGTGAAGCGGTGCGGTGGAACTCCGTGGCGCTCCGGAAAGGGTTCTGACCGCGCTTCCGTGATGGCTACGGCTGGAGGGGACACGGGCTCTGAGCAGGTGGTCATCGACGACTGTGACCTGCCCGCACCTTGGGGCTCAGGCCCGGCCAGAGGGCATCCTGCAGCGTCTCCACCCGCATGACGGCCTCCTCGCCCCCCTTCAGTTCACTGAGGGGGCCGGTCCGGTGTGCGACTAGGGGTGGTGAGAAGAGGCGTCTCCGGCCGTAGCTCCGCCGGCGTGCTGCGGTGTCGTGATGGCGTCAGCTTGCGGCACGCATCAGCGCCGTGGCGTTGTGGATGCCCTGTTCGAGGACCTCGTCGGCAGGTTTCGGGTCGGCCAGGACACGGGAGAGCTGCAGCGCTCCGGCTATCAGGGCGAGGAGGCCGAGCGCCTTCACGCATGCCTGCTGCGGACCGTCGGGCGCCAGGTGGGCGGCGATGCCGTCGGCGACGGCCAGCGGAACACGGCGTCCAAGCCCTTCTCGTCGAACCCGCCAACACCCGGACCGCATTCGACGCGAACGTCGAACAGCCCGACACTTCTCTGCAGGTCTACGCGGACCAGCGGCAAACCTTCGACGCACACTACGCCGCATCGTTCCTGCCCGGGCCTTCGACAAGCAGATCCGCAAGATCAACCAGCTGGCCGGCTGACATCCGCCGCCAGCCTCCCTTCGGATCGATGACGTTCTGCCCGCGATTCCGTGAACCCTCAGGTGGCTCCGGCCGGATGTGCTACTCGGCGTAGCCCTCAAGGAAGCGCGGTCAGAACCCCCGAAGGGGCGGGAATGAGCGGACCAGCCCCAAGGCGGCGTCGCGGCGGGCCGGTCAGCGGGCCGGTCGGTCCGCCGACGTGTCCAGTGCGCGCAGTACGTCCGTCACCAGGTCCTCGGGATCCTCCGCGCCGACCGACAGGCGGATGAAGCCCTCCGGTACCGCGTCCCCGCCCCAGCGTCCGCGCCGTTCGGCCGTGGACCGTACTCCGCCGAAGCTCGTCGCGTCGTCCACGAGCCGCAGCGCGTCGAGGAAACGGTCGGCACGCGCGCGCGTGGGCAGCGTGAACGACACCACGCACCCGTAGCGGCGCATCTGCTGCGAGGCGATCTTGTGCGCCGGGTCGTCTGGAAGCCCGGGGTAGCGCAGCCCCGTCACCTCGGGCCGCTCGCGCAGCGCCTCGGCGAGGGCCAGGGCGGTCGCGCTCTGCCGGTCGACCCGCATCTGGAGCGTCGCGATCGAACGGTGTGCGAGCCAGGCCTCCATGGGCCCGGGAATCGCACCGACGATCTTGCGCCAACGGCGGACGGCGGCCATGGCCTGGGCGTCCCGGCCGACGACGTAGCCCAGGAGGACGTCGCCGTGGCCGGTCAGCTGCTTGGTGCCGCTGGCCACCGCGAAGTCGGCGCCGAGCTCCAGGGGGCGCTGGCCGAGCGGTGTCGCGAGGGTGTTGTCGACGGCCACCAGGGCACCACGCGCGTGTGCCGCCTCGGCGAGCCGCCTGATGTCGCACACGTCGAGCCCGGGGTTCGACGGCGTCTCGATCCACAGCAGCTTCGCGTCGTCGAGGACGTCGAGCTGGGCGTCGCCGCGGGTCGGCGCGGTGCGCACCTCGATGCCGTACGCCTCCAGCTGGGCGCGGACCAGGGGCAGCGCCTGGTAGCCGTCGTCGGGCAGGACGCAGACGTCCCCGGTGCGCAGCTGGGAGAAGAGCACCGCCGAGATCGCGGCCATCCCCGAGGCGAAGACGAGCGTCTCGACCCCGTCCTGGCCGGGCGCCTCCAGCTCGCCGACGGCGCGCTCCAGCAGCGTCCACGTCGGGTTCTCGTCACGGCCGTAGGTGTAGGGGCCGGTCGGGTCGCCCGGCAGGTGGTAGTGGGCGGCGAACACGGGCCCGGGGAGGGTGGGCTCGTACTTGACCGCCTCGGGCAGCCCGGCCCGCACCGCGCGCGTGCCGTCACCGGAGCCGGCGACCACCGGACCCGGCGCGCCTGCCACCTGGCCCGCGTCACCCGGAACCTGACCCGCCTCACCCGGAACCCGCCCCGCGTCACCCGGAACCCGGCCCGCGCCGCCCGTCGAACCGTCTCCGCCACCCGTCGCGGATCCACTCATGCCGCCCGTCCCTCCACGTCCTCGCGCACCGCCGCGAGCAGACCGGTGCTCGCGGCCTCCACCATCTCAAGGCACTCCTCGAAGCCGTCCGTGCCCCCGTAGTAGGGGTCCGGTACGTCGAGGTCGTCCCCGGCGGCGGGGTCGTACGAGCGCAGCAGCCGCACCTTCTGGGCGTCCTGTTCCGTTGGCGCGAGGCGGCGCAGCGCCCTGAGGTGGCCGGCGTCGAGGGCGACGACCAGGTCGAGGCGGGCGAACCAGGACGGCTGGAACTGCCGGGCCGTGTGGCCGGCGGCGTACCCGTTCTCCTCCAGGACGGCCACGGTGCGCGGATCGGCGCCGTCGCCCTCGTGCCAGCCGCCCGTGCCAGCGCTGTCGACCTCGACCAGGCCGCCGAGACCGGCCTCCGCGACGCGTGCGCGGAAGACGGCCTCGGCCATCGGGGAGCGGCAGATGTTGCCCGTGCAGACGAAGCAGACGCGGTACGTCATGCGCGCTCAGTCCTTGTCGGGCAGGACGACGTTCAGCGCCCAGGAGACGACCGAGATGATCAGGCCGCCCAGGACGGCCGTCCAGAAGCCCTCCACGTGGAAGCTCAGGTCGAGCTGGTCGGCCAGCCACGAGGTGAGCAGCAGCATCAGCGCGTTGACGACCAGGGTGAACAGGCCGAGTGTCAGGATCAGCAGCGGCAGGCTGAGGAGCTTGACGACCGGCTTGACCAGGAAGTTCACCAGACCGAAGAGCAGCGCGACGACGATCAGGGTGCCGATCTTCTTGCCCGTACTGTCACCCGTCAGGGTGATCTTTTCGAGCAGCCATACGGCGACCGCCAGGGCACCCGCGTTGGCGATCGTCTTGACTACGAAATTCATCATGTGTCTGATCGTGGCAGACCTGATCGGACATGGGCACAAGAGGCAGGGGCGGACAGGCGATGAAGGCATTCCGGCTGGACGAACTGGAGGCGGAGCGCGCCGCCAATGAGGGCGCCTACCTGCAGTTTCTCCGGGAGCAGAACATGTCGGTCGGCCTGTACGCCCTCGATGCCGGCGCGCAGGATCCACAGAAGCCGCACAATCAGGACGAGGTCTACTTCGTTGTGAGCGGCCGTGCCGCGATCACCGTCGGCATGGAGACGACTCAGGTGGCGCGCGGCAGCGTGGTCTACGTACCGGCGGGCGTCGCCCACAAGTTCCACCACATCACCGAGGACCTCAGGGTGCTGGTGGTCTTCTCTCCGCCCGAGAGCTGAGGCGCCGCCTCCGGGTTCCCTAGGGGATCGGTCAGGGGAGGACAAGGGGCGCGAGGCCCCCGCAGGGCCCCCTCCCGGACCTAGCATCGAGTGCAGGACGTCAGAGATCCAGAAGGACCGACAGGACCCGGCATTCGAACGGGCGGAGAGATGGGGACAAGGGCGATGCGAGAGATCTTCGCGGGGCTGCCGTGGTGGGTGAAGTGGGTCGCGGTGCCGGTCATCGCCCTCGTCGTGTTCGGCGGGCTGATCGCCAGTGTGGTCGGCTTCGTCATCGGACTGCTCTTCAAGGTGCTGGTCTTCGTGGCGCTGGTCGGTGGACTGATCTACGTCGTACGGAAGTTCACCGCCGGCTCCTCGTCGCGCAGCGACTGGTGAGACCGCTGGGAAACCGGTGGGGGTAGCGGGAAACGCCTGGAAGCATCGGTTCCCTCGGCCGGGGGAAGTTTCCCGGCCGGGCCGTCTGCGCGCGGTGGCAGACGAATAGAGTCCGGAACTCGACGCGGGGACATCCCCCGCGAGCGGCGTACACCCCCACCCGTGTTCATCGGCACGGGCTGCCCCCCTCGCGTTTCGGGAGTGACCCTTGACCCCGGCTGACATCGCACCCGTCCACCTCCACGCGGTCCCCGCGCAACCCCGCTCGGCGGCCCCCTCGGAGCCACCGCGTTCCGCCCCACCGCCGCCTCCGGCGACCCTCATCGGATCCGTCCAGCGCGCGATGCGCCTGCTGGAGACTGTCGCCGGGCACGAGTACGGCGCCCCCGCCAAGCAACTGGCCCGCGAGACCGGGCTGGCCCTGCCCACGACGTACCACCTGCTGCGCACCCTCGTGCACGAGGGCTATCTGCGCCGCGAGAAGGGCCTGTTCTTCCTCGGGGAGTCGGCCGAGCGGCTGAGCAGCAGCGGAGCGCGGCAGAAACGTCGCAGCACGGTCGTCGACGCGCTCGCGCACTGGCGGGACGTGCTCGGCGTCCCGGTGTACTACGCGGTGTACCGCGAGGGCGAGATCGAGGTCATGTGCGTCTCCGACACCCCGGGCACTCCGGCGGTCGAGGAGTGGGCCGACTTCCGGGAGACCGGGCACGCGCACGCCATCGGGCAGTGCCTGCTGTCCCAGCTGGACGAGGAGGCCCGCCGCGACCACCTCGACCGCTACCCGGTGCAGCCGCTCACGCCGTACACGGTGCGGGACAACCACAGCCTGCTCCGGCGCCTGGAGCGGTTGCGGCGGATGGAGCCCGTGACCGAGCGTCAGGAATACGCCCTCGGCGCGGTCTGCGCGGCGATCCCGCTCACCCTCGGCACCACGGCCGCGACGGTGGCCATCTCGCTGCCCGCTCACCAGGAGGACCGGCTGCTGCCCGCGGCCCGGCAGTTGCAGAGTGAGATCGGGCGGCTGCTGGGGTCGCTCGCGCTCTCTATCAGTATGTGAAAACTCACTCCTTGTGATCTGCTGTGTACGTTCAGCAAGATTCCACCAAGTGTCAGAGGTTCGTTCCCGGCCAGTCCACGGCGAATGACGGGGTTAGCGATGCGCGAGTCCGTACAGGCAGAGGTCATGATGAGCTTTCTCGTGTCCGAGGAGCTCTCCTTCCGCATTCCGGTGGAGCTGCGCTATGACAGCAGTGATCCCTATGCCGTCCGGCTGACCTTCCACTTGCCCGGTGATGCCCCGGTGACGTGGGCTTTCGGCCGGGAGTTGCTGATCGACGGGGTCGGCCGCCCGTGCGGTGAGGGCGATGTGCGGGTGACCCCCGTCGAACCGGACGCCCTGGGCGAGGTGCTGATCCGGCTTCAGGTCGGCAGCGACCAGGCGCTGTTCCGCTCCTCGACGGCGCCGCTCGTCGCCTTCCTCGACCGCACCGACAAGCTGGTGCCGCTCGGCCAGGAGGGCTCGCTCGCCGACTTCGACGCCCACCTCGACGAGGCCCTGGACCGCATCCTGGCGGAGCAGGGCGCCGGCTGAGACACGAGCCGGCGGCACGGTGGAGTAACGCTTCACCGGATGCCGCCGAGCTGTGCAGGAACGCTTCTCCCCGGGACTCTGGGACTGGGTGAGCGCCTGCCGGTGCGTCAGCGCTTGCGGCGTCGGCCGCCCTTCCCTCCGCGCGCCGGGACCGCGGAGGCCTCCTTCGCGGGCTCCCCTCCCGTGCGGTCGGCCGAGACGACGAGCGCGGCCAGAGCTGTGGTGACCGGCACCGAGGCGACCAGGCCGATCGAACCGACCAGCGTGCGCACGATCTCCTCCGCCACCAGCTCGCTGTTGGCGACCGTCCCGACACTGCTCTGCGCGATGGAGAACAGCAGCAGCAGCGGCAGCGCGGCACCCGCGTAGGCGAGGACCAGCGTGTTGACGACCGAGGCGATGTGGTCGCGGCCGATCCGGATGCCCGCGCGGTAGAGCCCGCGCCAGCCCATCGACGGGTTGGCCTCGTGCAGCTCCCAGACCGCCGACGTCTGCGTGACCGTCACGTCGTCGAGCACACCGAGCGAGCCGATGATGACGCCGGCGAGCAGCAGACCGCTCATGTCGATCGTCGGGTAGAGGCCGTGGATCAGGCCGGTGTTGTCGTCGGTGTTGCCGGTGAGCGCGGCCCAGCCGATGAACAGCGAGCCGAGGATGCCGATCAGCAGCAGGGAGATGAGCGTGCCGAGCACCGCCACGGACGTCCGGGCGGACAGCCCGTGACACAGGTACAGGGCGATGAGCATGATGGCGCTCGAGCCCACCACCGCCACGACCAGCGGGTTCGAGCCCTGGAGGATCGCGGGCAGGATGAAGAAGTTCAGCACCAGGAAGCTGATGGCCAGCGCGACCAGGGCCATGAGACCGCGCAGCCGCCCGACCACCACGACGGCGAGTGCGAAGATGCCGGCGAGCAGCCCCATGGGCAGGCGGCGGTTGACGTCGGTGACCGAGTACTGGAGGTCCCTCGGCGCGGAGGGCTCGTAGGCGACCACGACCTCCTGGCCCTCGTGCAGCTGGCGGGACTGGTCCGGCTGGACGATCTCGGTGAAGGTACGCCCCTTGTCCTTGCCGCTGTCGACCCGGATCGTCGCCCGCTTGCAGGTGCCGTTCTCCTGCTGCACTGCGGAGGAGCCCTCGGCGGTGGAGGTGTCGCCGGTCGGCGGGACGCCCGAGGTGCCGGCCTCCTTGCAGCTCACCTCGACCACCCTGGTGACCGTGGCCTGCTGGGTCTGCCGGTCGAAGCCGACGCCGGTGCGCTCGTGCGGCGGGGCGCCGCCCGGCCACAGCACGGCGAGACCGACCAGCACCGCCGCGGCGAACGGGATCAGGACGGCCGCGATGACCTTGCGCAGATGCATGGAGACGGGCGTGGCCGGACCGTGGCTGTGCGCATGCCCGTGTCCGCCGCCAGGTCCCGAGCCGGAGCCGGGTCCGTGCCCGTGCCCGTCGCCTCCGCCGGGTCCGCCTCCAGAACCGGGGCCCTGTCCACCGGCGGGGCCGGGGCCCTGCCCACTGCTGGGGTCGGCACCTTGGCCGTTGCCGTAGCCGGACCCGTACCCACCGCTGGGGCCGGCACCCTGCCCGCCGGCGGAACCGGGACCGCGCTCACCGCCGGCCCCGGCACCGAAACGCGCACCGGGTCCGTACCCGTGCCCCTGCCTCCGGGCAGGGGCATGCCCGGCCCCGGCGGCGAAATCATGGCCGTCTCCAGGGCCGTTGCCGTTTCCGGCGCCGGATCCGCGGGGCGGTTCGGGCGGTGGGTAAGGGGGACGCTGCGTCGTGGTCACCGACCGATCATCGCAAGAACGAGGGGGGCCCTCTGTTCACCGCGCCAAGATTGCCGCTAGCGTGGAGGCACCTTTTGTACACGCGGGAGCTCGGAGCACCGGGCTGAGAGGGCGCTGACCTCCGTCCCAGCGATGTTTCACATGAAACATCACCGAAGTCGAGTGATGTTTCACACGGAACGTCGGCAGACGGAAACCGCTGCGTCGACCGCCGAACCTGTTACCGGGTAATGCCGGCGTAGGGAGTAGGTCTCATGACCAACAAGGACGCACGCACGCCTGCCTCCGTTCAGGACGGACAGTCCGAGGAGGCCGGGAAGTCCATCGGCTGGCACAAGGCGTACATCGAGGGCACCCGCCCCGACCTGCGCGTGCCGGTCCGCCAGGTGCACCTCACCAACGGGCAGTCCGTCACGCTGTACGACACGTCGGGCCCGTACACCGATCCGCTCGTAGAGACCGACGTCCGCAGGGGCCTGCCGCCGCTGCGCGAGAACTGGATCATCGCCCGCGGCGACACCGAGGAGTACGCGGGCCGCCCCGTCCGCCCCGAGGACGACGGCATCAAGCACACCTCGCCCCGCGGCGGCCTCCGCAACCTCGACGCCGTCTTCCCCGGCCGGCCGCGCCAGCCGCGCCGCAGCAGGGACGGCAAGGCCGTCACGCAGCTCGCGTACGCCCGCCGCGGCGAGATCACGCCCGAGATGGAGTACGTGGCCATCCGGGAGAACGTGTCGCCCGAGGTCGTGCGCGACGAGATCGCGGCGGGGCGGGCCGTGCTGCTGGCCAACGTCAACCACCCGGAGATCGAGCCGATGATCATCGGCAAGCGGTTCCTGGTGAAGGTCAACGCCAACATCGGCAACTCGGCCGTGACGTCCTCCATCGAGGAGGAGGTCGAGAAGATGACCTGGGCGACCCGCTGGGGCGCCGACACGGTCATGGACCTGTCCACCGGCCGCAACATCCACACCACGCGCGAGTGGGTGCTGCGCAACTCCCCGGTCCCCATCGGCACCGTGCCGCTCTACCAGGCCCTGGAGAAGGTCGACGGGCGTGCCGAGGAGCTGACCTGGGAGATCTACAAGGACACGGTCATCGAACAGGCCGAGCAGGGCGTGGACTACATGACGGTCCACGCGGGCGTGCGCCTGGCGTACGTGCCGCTGACGGCGAACCGCAAGACCGGCATCGTCTCCCGCGGCGGCTCGATCATGGCCGCCTGGTGCCTCGCGCACCACAAGGAGTCGTTCCTCTACGAGAACTTCGAGGAGCTCTGCGAGATCCTCGCCGCGTACGACGTCACGTACTCCCTCGGCGACGGCCTGCGGCCCGGCTCGATCGCGGACGCCAACGACGAGGCGCAGTTCGCGGAGTTGAGGACACTCGGGGAACTCAACCGGATCGCGAAGCGTTTCAACGTACAGACCATGATCGAGGGCCCGGGCCACGTCCCGATGCACAAGATCAAGGAGAACATCGACCTTCAGCAGGAGATCTGCGATGAAGCGCCGTTCTATACGCTCGGCCCGCTGACCACGGACGTCGCGCCGGCGTACGACCACATCACCTCCGGCATCGGCGCCGCGATGATCGCCTGGTGGGGCACGGCGATGCTCTGTTACGTCACGCCCAAGGAGCACCTGGGCCTGCCGAACCGTGACGACGTCAAGACGGGCGTCATCACCTACAAGATCGCCGCCCACGCGGCCGACCTCGCCAAGGGACACCCGGGCGCGCAGGAGTGGGACGACGCGCTCTCCGACGCCCGCTTCGAGTTCCGGTGGGAGGACCAGTTCAACCTCGCCCTCGACCCGGACACGGCGCGGGAGTTCCACGACGAGACCCTGCCGGCGGAGCCCGCCAAGACGGCTCACTTCTGCTCGATGTGCGGTCCCAAGTTCTGCAGCATGAAGATCTCGCAGGACATCCGCCGTGAACACGGCGGCAGCAGGACCGAGATCGAGGAGGGCATGGCCCAGAAGTCGAAGGAGTTCGCGGCGAGCGGGAACAGGGTGTACCTGCCGATCGCGGACTGATCCCGCCCTGCCGACCGCACTACGGAAACAGCACGGCGTACCCTGCCCGACCCAAGATCCCTAAGGTCTCTGGCATGGATGGGATCGATGTGGTCAACGGCGTCGTGGGCGCTGTATTCGGCATGTTGTTCGCCGTGCTGTTCCAGCAGCCGCTCCAGGACGCGTGGTACCGCCTGCGCAGACGCTCGACGAGCGCGATCCGCAGCCTGGGTCGCCGGGACGAGTCGGCGCCCGCCTGGCGGGCGTTCTCCCTCGGTCCGCTCCAGACGTCCGCCCTGATCGTCGAGGGCGACGGCGAGCTGCCCATATCACCCGAAACCGTCCATGTGCACGTACTCGACGAGGAGGTGACGCTGCCCCCGGAGATGGCCGGCTGGCGCGACGAGATCGCAGAGGAGAGCGAGCGCCTACAGGCTGAGGGACGCACTCCCCTGTGGAACGGCCCCCGGTACGCCGTCGAATCCCTCGACATCTCGCGTACGGCACTCGAGGAGCGACCCGAAGTCCACCTGAGGCTGCGGCCGACCGACTACTACACCTTCCTCGCCGCGCAGCAACTCGACCGCCGGCTCCCGGACGGCGCGACGCCCAGGTCGCGCTATCTGGACCCGGACGAGCCGCTGAAGGCCCCGGCCTTCCTCCAGTGCAGCCTGGGGGTCAACATCGCGGTCGTCACCGCGGACGACATGCTCGTGGTGACCCAGCGCAGCGACCGGGTCCGTGTGGCACCGGGCGTCTGGAACTCCTCCGTCAACGAAGGACTGGCACGCCACATCGACTCGTCGGGGAGGAACGCACCGGACCTGCACGCGGTGGCCCGCCGCGGTATGCGGGAGGAACTCTCCCTGGAGGCCCAGGAGTACTCGCTCGAACTGCTGGCCTTCGTGCTGGACGTGGAGAGGCGGGGCTGGAGTGCGCACTTCTACGCCAGGTTGCGGGAGCTCGGAAGCACCGATCTGCAAGCACGGATGAGCAGGGGCGTCGCCGACCGCTGGGAGCACCGGACCATCGACTTCGTCCCCTTCCGCCCGGCGACGGTGGTCAGGTACCTGCTGCGCGACGACCGCGTCCACCGGTGGGCGCCGACGGCACCGGCGCTGTACCACCTCGCGCTGGTGCATGCCTTCAGCCGTCGCACGGTCGAGCGGGTCGAGGCCCAGGTCCTTCGCCGTCTGTGAGGACACCGACCGCAGCACCGACCACATGGGTCCGGTGCCGCACGGCGGAGTTCCCGGCTTGCGCTCCCTGATGCGTTCCCCGCGGGAGCGCAAGCCGACGGGCGCTGCGACAGGGCGCCCGCGGCTACTCCGGCTGGTGTTCCGGTCCCCCGAAGTCCGGGCTGGTGTAGTCCGGGCTGCTGAAGCTCGGCCGCGAGCCGCGGCCGCCGTCGTCCGGGCTGGTGAAACCCGGGCGGTCGTAGCCGAGATGTGGGATGCGGCTGATCGGCGCGGACGAGGACGTGGGGTGCAGCGCGGCGGCCGCACCCGGGTCGGCGAGCGCCTCCCGCAGGAAGGGCAGGATGCCCCGCTCCAGCAGGGCCTCGCGCCAGGCCTTCCTGGCCTGCGCCACCTCCCTCTGGAGTTCGCCGTACGGTCCGCTTTCGGCCGTCGGCTTGTTGCGCAGGGCGGTGAGCAGGAGTCCCACCGCGGCGACGAGGATCGCGACCGCAGTGACGGCGCCGAACACCCAGCCCGTGGTGAGCAGGGTCCCGGCGAACGCCTGCCCGGGGTCGAGCATCCGCAGGATGTAGCCGACGAGCAGGAAGATCGCCGCGGCGGTGCCGGCCAGGACGGGCGCGAGGACGGCGACGACGGCGACGGCACCCGCGCCCGCGGTCTCGGCGACCTCGCCCATGGTGGCGGCTAGGCCCGCCGCGCCCGAGTCAGGCTCGGAGGAGCCGGACTCGCGGACGGACGGCGAGGCGGACGGCGCCGGGTGGCGCAGTTCCTCGCGGACCTTGACGTAGTGCCGGTATTCGGTCGACGCGGCCGCTGTGATGAGCGCGGTGGCGTTGAGTGCCATGGTGCGCAGTTGTTCGGGGTTCAGCCGCTGTCCGACAGCGGCCAGTTCCGGACGGTGTGGTGCGGAGCGCAGCGCCTCATCGAGGATCCGCTCGTATTCCTGGCGGTCCTCGCTCAGCAGGTGCTGCGGAACGCTGTTCATGTGCATCCCCCGATGCTCCGTAGGGCTTGTGGCTCGGCATGCTGACGAGCCGTCGGGCAGAAACGGAGGGGAGCCTGCTACGGATAAGCCGATGGTAGAGCGGTGAAGGCAGGCGGTGACAGGGGGTTTACCGAAATTGACCCCTCACCGGTCCGGTCCTGTGACGGGGAACGCCTGCCCAGTGAACGTTCACGTACCCAGCGGCAGTTGCTGGACCAGCAGCTTTCCGGCCATGGTCACGCCGCCGTCCATCGCGATGGCGAGTCCGCCGGCGTAGACATGTGGTCCCTCGACGACGGGGTCGGTGCTGTCCTCGTCGTCCTCGGAGCCGACTTCGCCCAGCAGATACGGAATCGGGCTGTGTCCGTGAACGATGCGGCTGCCCCCGTACGTATCGAGCAGGGAGCGTACGGCGTCGGCGCCGCCCTCGTCGCGGAAGGAGAACCGCTTGGTGAACTTGCGGAACAGGTCCCAGACCTCGTCCGCGTCGTTGCGCGTGAGCGTCTCGCGGACGGTGTCGTTGACTTCTTCGATGGAACGGCCGTAGTCGAGGTAGGCGGTGGTGTCGGAGTGGACGAGCAGGTGGCCGTCGACCTCCTCGACGGCGTCCAGGCGGGCCATCCACTGCAGGTGGTGGTCCTGGAGGCGGTCCATGTCGGTCTTCTGGCCGCCGTTGAGCAGCCAGGCCGCCTGGAAGGTGGCGGTGCCGGCGCCGGAGTTTACGGGGGTGTCGCCGAACCGCTTGGCGCCGAGCAGCAGCAGCTCGTGGTTGCCCATGAGCGCCTTGCAGTAGCCGCCGGCCGCGGCGGCCTCGGCGGACAGGCGCATCACCAGGTCGATGACGCCGATGCCGTCCGGCCCGCGGTCGGTGAAGTCGCCGAGGAACCACAGCCGGGCGGTGCCCGCGCACCAGTGGCCGGCGGCGTCGAGGAGGCCCTTCTCCTGGAGGGCGGCCACCAGCTGGTCGAGGTAGCCGTGCACGTCGCCCACGACGTACAGCGGGCCCTGCCCGGTGGTGGCCTGCGGGGCGGGGGCGTTCTCGGGGTCGACGGTCACCTGGACAGTGTCGCCCCGGTTGACGACGGGAAGGTCGCGCTGGGTCGGCGTGTAGCCCTCGGGGTAGCTCTCCTCGACGGGCGGCGGGGCCACCTCGCCGGGGTGGGCGCTGTGGACGTACGGACCGGTCTCGTGGACGTACGCGGGCACCCGGAAGTCGCGCAACGTAGCCGTCCGCTCCACCTCGGGTCCCTGACCGGCCCCCTGAGTCATCGACCCCTCCACCATCGCGCCGCATCTGCACCGCATCGGACTGCCTGGTCGTAGCGGCCCGTCGGTGTCGTGGGCCCATCATAGGAATGCGGATCGCGCCATGTGATGACCCAGGGGTGGTGAATCAGAGCAAGACTCCAGTTCACCGCGGCTTTCGCCCCGATTGAGCCGGGCTTCGACCACCGTGTGACCGTCCTCGCTCTTCTTCTCTTCGCGAGAACGATCCCTTCTCTCCGGGGGACCAGCCCCGTTTCTCCCCAGGAGTGCGACCTTCCCTTTACCCGGGTCGTGTGGGTGCACCCGGGTGCCGGACCTACGTTCCTTCGGGGGACCGCGGCGGGCTGACCGTCGTGCGCGGCGGGCGTCGCTGCGAGGACGTGCGCACGATCAGCTCCGTCGGTATCACCTGCTCCACCGGACGGTCGGAGTCCACTCCCTCGATGGCGTCGATCAGAAGCTGTACCACCGCTGTGCCGATGCGGCGCGGCTTCAGGGAGAGCGTGGTGATGGGCGGCTCGGTGTTGGCGTACACGGTGGACTCGCTGCAGCAGACGAGCAGCAGGTCGTCCGGTACGCGCAGTCCGTAGCGGCGGGCGGCGGCGAGCAGGTCGGTGCCGTTCGGGTCGAACAGGCCGTAGACCGCGTCGGGGCGGTCGGGCCGGGCGAGGAGGCGGTCGGCGGCGACGGCGCCCGCGCACGGATCGTGCGCCGGGTAGGCCTCGTACACCGGATCCTGGCCGACCCGCTCACACCAGCGCAGGTATGCCGTGGTGGACAGGTGGGTGTACGTGTCCGTGGTCGTGCCGGTCAGCAGGCCGATGCGGCGGGCGCCGGCGTCGGCCAGGTGGTCGAGGATGCCGAGGACGGCGGCCTCGTGGTCGTTGTCGACCCAGGCCGTGACCGGCAGCGAGCCGGCCGGGCGGCCGTCGGAGACGACCGGCAGACCCTGCCGGACGAGTTCGCTGACGACCGGGTCCTGGTCGGAGGGGTCGATGACGACCGTGCCGTCCAGTGCGACGTTCGACCACACGTCGTGGCGGGAGGTCGCGGGCAGGATGACGAGGGCGTAGCCGCGGGCGAGCGCGGCGGAGGTGGCGGCGCGCGCCATCTCGGCGAAGTACGCGAACTCGGTGAAGGTGAAAGGTTCATCCCCGTACGTCGTCACGGTCAGGCCGATGAGTCCCGACTTGCCGGTACGGAGGGTCCGGGCGGCGGCCGACGGGCGGTAGCCCAGCCGGTCGGCGACCTCGCGGACATGGCGCCGGGTGGCGTCCGGGAGCCTGCCCTTGCCGTTGAGGGCGTCGGAGACGGTCGTGATGGACACTCCGGCGGCGGCGGCCACGTCTCTGATACCCGCCCGACCCGGCCGACTGCCTCGACGTGAGGTTTCCGCGCGGCTCACCTGGTGCTTCCCTGCTGCTGTCATGGCGAGCCGATAGTAGGGCTCATGCGGTGGGGTAGTGCGGACGCATATGCGCGCGTTGACAGGCACGTTTCTGCATGATTATTTAACCCCAATTGCTTGGGAAACCAAGGGGGTTGAGCGCTCCCATGGCAGGACGTGCCGTAGCGGCCGTCACGGGCCTGCCAAGTGGCAGATGTTGCGAAGAGGTCTCAACTCACCTGCACGGGGGATGCGCGCCACGGCGTGCACCACCGGCGCGTAGATATATGTGCGGCGCGCCCCCGAATTCGTACGCCTTCGTACGGCGATGCACCTGATGCCGATGGGGCGAAGGAGGCCTGCGGGCGTCGCTCTCCTCAGGGCTGTACGCAGCGGCGCCGAATCCTCATAAGGTGAGGAGTATTGGATGTCGGCGGCGGTCATGGGCCGCCGGTCTTCGCGAGGAGGACTGCGGTGAGCGAGACGAGCCCCAAGCTGCGCGCCGAGCTGGAGGGGATCCCCACCTACAAGCCGGGCAAGCCCGCCGCGGCAGGCGGGCCGGTGGCCTACAAGCTGTCCTCCAACGAGAACCCCTATCCGCCGCTGCCGGGTGTGATGGAGACCGTGACGGCGGCGGCCGGCAGCTTCAACCGCTACCCGGACATGGCCTGCACGGCGCTGATGAACGAGCTGTCCGAGCGGTTCGGCGTGCCCCTCTCTCACCTGTCCACCGGCACCGGGTCGGTCGGCGTCGCCCAGCAGCTGATCCAGGCCACCTCCGGCCCCGGCGACGAGGTCATCTACGCCTGGCGGTCCTTCGAGGCGTACCCGATCATCACGCAGATCAGCGGCGCGACGTCGGTGCAGGTGCCGCTGACCTCCGGTGACGTGCACGACCTCGACGCGATGGCGGAGGCGATCACCGACCGGACCCGGCTGATCTTCGTCTGCAACCCCAACAACCCGACCGGCACGGTGGTGCGGCGGGCGGAGCTGGAGCGCTTCCTCGACCGGGTCCCGGGCGATGTGCTGGTGGTGCTCGACGAGGCCTACCGTGAGTTCATCCGCGACCCCGAGGTGCCGGACGGCGTGGAGTTCTACCGTGACCGGCCCAACGTCTGCGTCCTGCGGACCTTCTCCAAGGCGTACGGCCTGGCCGGGCTGCGCGTCGGGTTCGCCATCGCCCATGAGCCGGTGGCGGCGGCGCTGCGCAAGACGGCGGTGCCGTTCGGCGTGAGCCAGCTCGCGCAGGAGGCGGCGATCGCCTCCTTGCGGGCCGAGGACGAGCTGTTCGGCCGGGTCGGCTCGCTGGTGTGTGAGCGCACGCGCGTGGTCGACGGGCTGCGCGCCCAGGGCTGGACGGTGCCCGAGACCCAGGCCAACTTCGTGTGGCTGCGGCTGGGGGAGCGCACGGTCGCGTTCGCGGAGGCGTGCGAGCAGGCGGGCGTGGTGATCCGGCCGTTCCCGGGTGAGGGCGTGCGGGTGACGGTCGGGGAGACCGAGGCGAACGACATCTTCCTGAAGGTGGCGGAAGGGTTTCGCAAGGAGTTCTGAGGGCTGAGAAGGGCCCTGTTGAGCGAGCCGGTCGGCGCGTCAGACGTCGGCCGGCTCGACGCGTATCAGGTCACCGTCGCGCACGGCCTCGAGCAGGCGGGGGTTGCCGTCCACGACCTCCCGGGCGCCTGTTTCACGTGAAACGGACACCCGTGTGTCGAAGCACACACCAAGGGGTTGACCGTCACAGGGGGACCCCCTCCGGGGCTCGAAAGTGCGTGCTGCATAATGGCTTGTGAATGTGAACGCTTTCACAAGCGTACGTAAGGAGCGGCGACGTGGACCTGGCTTTGGCGCCGGAGACCCTGGCGCGATGGCAGTTCGGCATCACCACCGTCTATCACTTTCTGTTCGTCCCCCTGACGATCTCGCTGGCCGCGCTCACGGCCGGGCTTCAGACCGCCTGGGTGCGGACGGAGAAGGAGAAGTACCTCCGGGCGACGAAGTTCTGGGGCAAGCTCTTCCTGATCAACATCGCGATGGGTGTGGTCACTGGCATCGTGCAGGAGTTCCAGTTCGGCATGAACTGGTCCGACTACTCGCGCTTCGTCGGTGACGTCTTCGGTGCGCCGCTCGCCTTCGAGGCCCTGATCGCCTTCTTCTTCGAGTCCACCTTCATCGGCCTGTGGATCTTCGGCTGGGACAAGCTGCCCAAGAAGATCCACCTGGCCTGCATATGGATGGTCTCGATCGGCACGATCCTGTCGGCGTACTTCATCCTCGCGGCCAACTCCTGGATGCAGCACCCGGTCGGCTACCGGATCAACGAGGCGAAGGGGCGGGCCGAGCTCACCGACTTCTGGCTGGTGCTGACCCAGAACACCGCGCTCGCCCAGGCCTTCCACACGCTCTCCGCGGCCTTCCTGACCGGCGGCGCCTTCATGGTCGGCATCGCCGCCTTCCACCTGGTCCGCAAGCGGCATGTGCCGGTGATGAAGACCTCCCTGCGGCTGGGCCTGGTCACCGTCGTCATCGGCGGCATGCTCACCGCGATCAGCGGTGACGTCCTGGGCAAGATCATGTACGAGCAGCAGCCCATGAAGATGGCCGCCGCCGAGGCCCTGTGGGACGGCGAGAAGCCGGCGCCCTTCTCGGTCTTCGCCGTCGGCGACGTCGACAAGGGCCACAACGTGGTCGCCATCGAGATCCCCGGCCTGCTGTCCTTCCTCGCCAAGGACGACTTCACCTCGTACGTCCCCGGCATCAACGACGTCAACAAGGCCGAGCAGGAGAAGTACGGTCCCGGCGACTACCGGCCCAACATCCCCGTGGCCTACTGGGGCTTCCGCTGGATGATCGGCTTCGGCATGACGTCGTTCGCGATCGGCCTGGCCGGGCTCTGGCTGACCCGCAAGAAGTTCCTGCTGCCACAGCACCTGCGGGTGGGCGACGACGAGGTGCCGCATCTCGTGCTGCTGCCCCACAAGGCGCTCGGACCGACCCTCACCAAGTGGTACTGGCGCATCGCGATCCTCACACTGGGCTTCCCGCTGATCGCCAACTCCTGGGGCTGGATCTTCACCGAGATGGGCCGCCAGCCGTGGGTCGTCTACGGACTGTTCCAGACGCGGGACGCGGTCTCCCCCGGTGTCTCCCAGGCCGAGGTCCTCACCTCGATGATCGTCTTCACCACGCTCTACGCGATCCTCGCCGTCGTCGAGGTCAAGCTGCTGGTCAAGTACGTCAAGGCGGGCCCGCCCGAGCTCACCGAGGCCGACCTCAACCCGCCCACGAAGATCGGCGGCGACACCCGTGACGCCGACAAGCCGATGGCCTTCTCGTACTAGGCCGAGGGAGCTGCACAGTCATGGAACTGCACGACGTCTGGTTCGTCCTGATCGCCGTCCTGTGGACCGGCTACTTCTTCCTGGAGGGCTTCGACTTCGGGGTCGGTGTGCTCACGAAGCTGCTCGCCCGCAACCGGCCCGAGAAGCGGGTGCTGATCAACACCATCGGGCCCGTCTGGGACGGCAACGAGGTGTGGCTGCTCTCCGCGGCCGGCGCGACCTTCGCCGCCTTCCCCGAGTGGTACGCCACGCTCTTCTCCGGTTTCTACCTTCCCCTGCTGGTCATCCTGGTCTGCCTGATCGTCCGGGGAGTGGCCTTCGAGTACCGCGCCAAGCGGCCCGAGGAGAACTGGCAGCGCAACTGGGAGACGGCGATCTTCTGGACCTCGCTGATCCCCGCGTTCCTGTGGGGTGCGGCTTTCGGCAACATCGTGCGGGGCGTGAAGATCGACCAGGACTTCAACTACGCCGGCGGCGTCCTGGACCTGCTCAACCCGTACGCGCTCCTGGGCGGCCTGGTCACGCTGGCGCTGTTCACCTTCCACGGCACGGTGTTCGTCGGGCTCAAGACCGTCGGGGAGATCCGGGAGCGGGCGCGGAAGCTGGCGCTGCGCGTCGGACTGGTGACCGCCCTGCTGGCCGCTGGGTTCCTGCTGTGGACGCAGGCCGACCGAGGCGACGGGGCGTCGCTCGTCGCCGTGGTGGCGGCCGTGGCATCGCTCGTCCTGGCGCTGGTCGCGGCGCGGGCAGGGCGTGAGGGTTGGGCGTTCGCCCTGTCGGGGCTCACCATCGTGGCCACGGTGGCGGTGCTCTTCCTGACGCTGTTCCCGAACGTCATGCCGTCGACGCTGAACCCCGACTGGAGCCTGACGGTCACCAACGCCTCGTCCAGCCCGTACACGCTGAAGATCATGACGTGGTGTGCGGCCATCGCCACTCCGGTCGTGATGCTCTACCAGGGCTGGACGTACTGGGTGTTCCGCAAGCGGATCGGTACGCAGCACATCGCCGACCCCGTGCACTGAGGTGTGTTTCACGTGAAACCAATCGATCCGCGTCTGCTCCGGTACGCCCGTGCCACCCGGGGCTTCCTGGTGGCGGTCATCGCCCTGGGCGCCGTCGGGGCGGGGCTGGTCATCGCCCAGGCGATGCTCATCGCCGAGGTCGTGGTCGGCGCGTTCCAGCACCGTATGGCGGTCTCCGCACTGGGCACTCCCCTGCTGCTGTTGGCCGTCGTCGCGGTCGGTCGGGCGCTGGTCGGCTGGCTCACCGAGCTCGCCGCGCACCGGGCGAGCGCGGCGGTCAAGTCCGAGCTGCGGGGGCGACTGCTGGAGCGTGCCGCTCAGCTGGGCCCGGGCTGGCTGAGCGGGCAGCGGACCGGTTCGCTGGTCGCCCTGGCCACCCGGGGTGTCGATGCCCTCGACGACTACTTCTCGCGGTATCTGCCGCAGCTCGGTCTCGCGGTGGTGGTGCCGGTGGCGGTGCTGGCGCGGATCGTCACCGAGGACTGGGTCTCCGCGGCCATCATCGTGGGCACCCTGCCGCTCATCCCGGTCTTCATGGTGCTGATCGGCTGGGCCACCCAGTCCCGGATGGACCGTCAGTGGCGGCTGCTGTCGCGGCTGTCGGGGCACTTCCTGGACGTCGTGGCGGGGCTGCCGACGCTGAAGGTCTTCGGCCGTGCCAAGGCGCAGGCCGAGTCGATCCGGCGGATCACCGGCGAGTACCGGCGGGCGACCATGCGGACGCTGCGGATCGCCTTCATCTCCTCCTTCGCGCTGGAGCTGCTCGCGACGATCTCGGTGGCGCTGGTCGCCGTGACGATCGGCATGCGGCTGGTGCACGGCGAGATGGACCTGTACACCGGCCTGGTCATCCTGATCCTGGCGCCGGAGGCGTATCTGCCGTTGCGGCAGGTCGGGGCGCAGTACCACGCGGCTGCGGAGGGGCTCGCGGCGGCCGAGGAGATCTTCGAGGTCCTGGAGACGCCCGTTCCGGCGTCCGGTTCCGAGGCCATGCCGGACGGTGCGCTGTCCTTCGAGGGCGTGACCGTCCGGTACCCGGGGCGGTCGGCGGACGCCGTCTCCGACGTGACCTTCACCGTCGAGCCCGGGGAGACGGTCGCGCTGGTCGGCCCGAGCGGTGCGGGCAAGTCGACGCTGCTGCACGCCCTGCTCGGGTTCGTGTCTCCGGCCGAGGGGCGGGTGCGGGCCGGGGGAGTCGATCTCGCCGACGCGGACCTGGAGCAGTGGCGGTCCCGGATCGCGTGGGTGCCGCAGCGGCCGCATCTGTACGCCGGGACGATCGCCGAGAACGTACGGCTGGCCCGGCCCGACGCCGACGACGAGGCCGTGCGGCGGGCGCTGCGGGACGCCGGGGCGCTGGAGTTCGTGGACGCGCTGCCCGAAGGTGCCGCCACCGTGCTCGGCGAGGACGGGGCCGGGCTGTCCGCCGGGCAGCGGCAGCGGCTCGCCCTGGCCCGGGCTTTCCTCGCCGACCGGCCCGTGCTGCTGCTCGACGAGCCGACGGCCGCGCTGGACGGGGCAACCGAGGCCGAGGTCGTGGCGGCGGTGCGGCGGCTGGCGGCCGGGCGGACGGTGCTGCTGGTGGTGCACCGGCCGGCGTTGCTGGGGGTTGCGGACCGGGTCGTGCGGCTGGCCGAGCCCGAGGCCGCCGCGGTGCCCGCGGCGCCGGCCGCGATGCGCGGAGCGCGCTCCATCGAGGCCGGGCCGCCCGTCGAGGCCGTCCCGGCCGAGCCGGTCGGCGAGCCCGCGTCCGGCGGTGCCCTCGCGCGCGTCCGCGCCATGTCCGGTGCCCGGCGCGGGCGGCTGGGACTCGCGCTGCTGCTCGGGAGCCTCGCGCTGGGGAGTGCTGTAGGGCTCATGGCCACGTCCGGGTGGCTGATCTCGCGGGCGTCACAGCAGCCGCCGGTGCTGTACCTGATGGTGGCCGTGACGGCGACGCGGGCCTTCGGGATCGGGCGGGCCGTGTTCCGGTACGCCGAGCGGCTGGTGTCGCACGACGCCGTGCTGCGGATGCTGGCGGACACCAGGGTCGCGGTCTTCCGCAGGCTGGAGCGGCTGGCGCCCGCCGGGCTGCACCGGACCCGCCGGGGTGATCTGCTCTCCCGGCTGGTCGCGGACGTGGACGCGCTCCAGGACTACTGGCTGCGGTGGCTGCTGCCGGCCGGAGCGGCCGTCGTCGTGTCGGCCGCCTCCGTCGGCTTCACGGCGTGGCTGCTGCCCGAGGCCGGGGCCGTGCTCGCGGCCGGGCTGCTGGCCGCGGGCGTGGGCGTGCCGCTGGTCACCGGTGCCGTCGCCCGGCGGGCCGAGCACCGGCTGGCGCCCGCCCGCGGGGTGCTCGCGACGCGGGTGGCCGATCTGCTCACCGGCACCGCGGAACTGACCGTCGCCGGTGCCCTGCCCGCGCGGACCGCCCAGGCACGCGAGGCCGACGGGGTGCTCACCCGGATCGCCTCGCGCGCCGCCACCGCCACGGCACTCGGCGACGGGCTCACCGCGCTGATCTCCGGCCTGACCGTCACGGCCGCCGCCCTGCTCGGCGCGCAGGCGGTCGTAGCCGGGCGGCTGGACGGCGTGACCATGGCCGTCGTCGTCCTCACCCCGCTGGCCGCCTTCGAGGCCGTGCTCGGGCTGCCGCTGGCCGTGCAGTACCGGCAGCGGGTGCGCCGCAGCGCCGAGCGGGTCCACGAGGTGCTGGACGCTCCCGAGCCCGTGGGGGAGCCGGAGCGGCCGCGGCAGGCGCCGGCGTCGCCGTTCCCGCTCGTCGTCAAGGGGCTGGCCGCGCGGCACGCCGGGCAGGACCGGGAGGCGCTCGCCGGGCTCGACCTGACCCTGGAGGAGGGCCGTCGGGTCGCCGTGGTCGGACCCTCCGGCTCCGGCAAGACGACGCTGGCGCAGGTGCTGCTGCGCTTCCTCGACGCGGAGGCGGGTTCCTACACGCTGGCGGGCGTGGACGCGTACGCCCTGCTCGGTGACGACGTGCGGAGGCTCGTCGGACTGTGTGCGCAGGACGCGCACCTCTTCGACAGCTCACTGCGCGAGAACCTGCTGCTAGCCAGGAGGGACGCCACCGAGGACGAACTGCGCGCCGCGCTCGGCCGGGCCCGGCTGCTGGAGTGGGCCGACAGCCTGCCGGACGGGCTCGACACGCTCGTCGGCGAGCACGGGGCGCGGCTGTCCGGAGGGCAGCGGCAGCGGCTGGCGCTCGCCCGCGCGCTGCTGGCCGACTTCCCCGTCCTGGTGCTGGACGAGCCCGCCGAGCACCTCGACCTGCCGACCGCCGACGCGCTCACTGCCGACCTGCTGGCCGCCACCGAGGGCCGTACGACGCTGCTCATCACGCACCGGCTGGCGGGCCTGGAGGCGGTGGACGAGGTGATCGTGCTGGACCGGGGACGGATCGTGCAGCGCGGGCCATACGCGGAGCTGGTGTCGGCGGACGGGCCGTTGCGGGAGATGGCGGAACGGGAGGCTGCGTCGGAGTCGCTCGTGGCAGTGCCTTAGCTCATACGGGCCCGCCCCCGGCCCGGTCGGCCGCGGAAAGTGCCGCGCTGATCCGTTCGGGGCAGCCGGTCCCCCGGCCGTACGACATGAACAGGACCGGACCGCGGGGCTGGGCGACGATCGCTGACATGCGTTCATATCGCCGTCTGCGGCTGCTGATTCCGGTCCTGCTGTGCGCCCTGGCGGTCCTCGCGGCCCGGCCCACGGCGGCGGAGAAGGAACCCGGGACCGGCACCGGCGGCGACTCGGAGGGCCTCAGCGCCGAGGTGGTGCGGCTGTACGAGGAGGCCGCGGTGGCGACCCAGCAGTACGAGGCCGGCCGCAAGGAGGCCGATGAGCAGCGGGCCAGAGCCCAGCGGGCGGAAGAGCTCCTGGACGCCCAGCGGCGGCACATCGCCGCCCTGCACGAGGACCTGGGCCGGATCGCCCGCGCCCAGTACCGCACCAGCGGCGGCCTGCCGGTCGCCGCGCAGATGATCCTCGCCGACAGCCCCGACGACCTGATGCGAGGTCAGCACGCTTTCTCGCAGGCGGATCTCGCCGTGAACAACGCGATCTCCAAGAACCGCCGGGCCGAGGCCCGGCTCGCCGCGGACGAGGCCAAGGCCGCGGCCCAGTGGCAGGCGCTGGAGACGCGGAACACCCAACTCGCCGCTCTGAAGGCGGGTATCGAGCAGAAGCTCGAAGCGGCACGGTCACAGCTCCAGGGCCAGGCGGATGCCGCGGTCGCCGCCGGGTCATGCCGGGGGGCCGTCCGGCTCGACCAGCCGGAGACGGGGTTCACCAGCGCGTGGGTCGCGCCCGTGGAGACGTACGAGCTGTCCGCGTCCTACGGCAGCGGCGGTGCGCGGTGGTCGAGCCGGCACACCGGGCAGGACTTCGCGGTGCCGGTCGGCACGCCGGTGCGGGCCGTGGGCGCGGGCCGGGTGGTGAAGGTGTCCTGCGGCGGTGCCTTCGGGATCGAGATCGTGCTCCGGCACGCGGGCGGTTACTACACGCAGTACGCCCATCTCGCGTCCGTCGCGGTCGAGCAGGGGGAGCACGTCAGCCCCGGCCAGTGGATCGGCCAGTCGGGCAGCACGGGCAACTCCACCGGACCGCACCTGCACTTCGAGACCCGGGTCACGCCGGAGATGGGCTCGGCGGTGAACCCGGTGTCGTGGCTGGCGGCGCGCGGGGTGTCGCTGTGACCGGGCGGGCCGACCGCTAGGGCAGCTCGGTCAGCAGCTGCTCGATCACGACCGCCACCCCGTCCTCGTTGTTCGCGACCGTCTGCCCCGAGGCCGCGGCGATCACGTCCGGGTGGGCGTTGCCCATCGCGTACGACCGGCCCGCCCAGGTCAGCATCTCCACGTCATTCGGCATGTCGCCGAAGGCGACGACCTGCTCGTGCGAGATGCCGCGCTCGGCGCAGCACAGGGCGAGGGTGCTGGCCTTGGACACCCCGGGACCGCTGATCTCCAGCAGGGCGCTGGGGCTGGAGCGGGTCACGTTGGCGCGGTCGCCGATGGCGAGCCGGGCCAGGGTCAGGAAGGCGTCGGGGTCGATCTCGGGGTGGTAGGCGAGGATCTTCAGCACCGGCTCCGCAGCCGCCGGGTGGTCCGCGGACAGCAGTTCCTCGGCCGGGGCGAGACTGTCGGGTATCTCCATGTGCAGCTTCGGGTACGCCGGCTCCTGGTAGAAGCCGTACGTCTGCTCGACCGCGTACACCGTGCCCGGCGCCGCCTCGCGCAGCAGCCGTACGGCGTCCCGCGCGTTCTCCCGTGCCAGCTCCCGCACCTTCACGAAGCGGTGGCTGCCGGGGCCGCCGTGCAGGTCGACCACGGCGGCGCCGTTGCCGCAGATCGCCAGGCCGTGGCCGTGCACGTGGTCGCTGACGACGTCCATCCAGCGGGCCGGGCGCCCGGTGACGAAGAAGACCTCGATACCGGCCTCCTCGGCGGCGGCCAGCGCGGCGACCGTGCGCGGGGACACCGACTTGTCGTCGCGCAGCAGGGTGCCGTCGAGGTCGGTGGCGATCAGCCGCGGCGGGAGGGTCTCGGCCGCGGTCTCGGGCTGTCGGGTCGCTGAGATCACCCGGCCATTGTCCCGCATATGCCTGCACGGGCGTGCGGGACTCCGCACAGGTGAGTGGATGCCGCGCTCACCAGGGGCTCCTCATCAGGGGCTCGCCCTCGGTGCCCTCAGCGCAGCTGCCCCGGCGCCTCCATCGCGATCTGCTCGAAGACCTTCTCCTCCGCCGCGAAGGCCGAGTCGGGCACGGGCCAGTGGATCACGATCTCCGTGAAGCCCAGTTCCGTGTGCCGGCCGGCGAAGTCGACGAAGGCGTCCAGGGACTGGAGCGGGCCGCCGCGGTCCGGGGTGAATCCGGTGAGCAGGACCTTGTCGAGGTCGGTCATGTCCCGGCCGATCTCGGCGCAGATGTCGGCGAGCTTCTCCGCCTGCCCGCGAATGGCCTGAATCGACTGTTCAGGAGTGCCGTTCTCGTACAGCTTGGGGTCGCCGGTGGTCACCCAGGCCTGTCCGTACCGGGCGGCGAGCCGCATGCCGCGCGGCCCGGTCGCGGCCACCGCGAACGGCAGCCTGGGGCGCTGCACACAGCCGGGGATGTTCCGTGCCTCATGGGCCGAGTAGAAGTCGCCCTCGTACGAGACCGCCTCCTCGCTGAGCAGCCGGTCGAGCAGCGGGACGAACTCGGCGAAGCGGTCGGCGCGCTCGCGCGGGGTCCACGGTTCCTGGCCGAGCGCGGTGGCGTCGAAGCCGGAGCCGCCCGCGCCGATGCCCAGGGTGACGCGCCCGCCGGAGATGTCGTCCAGGGAGATCAGCTCCTTGGCGAGGGTCACCGGGTGCCGGAAGTTCGGCGAGGTCACCAGGGTGCCGAGCCGCAGCCGGTCGGTGACGGTCGCGGCGGCGGTGAGGGTCGGCACGGCGCCGAACCACGGGCCGTCCCGGAAGCTGCGCCAGGACAGGTGGTCGTAGGTGTACGCGGCGTGGAAGCCGAGCTGCTCGGCGCGCGTCCAGGCCGCACGGCCGCCTTCGTGCCAGCGGCGGTACGGGAGGATCACGGTGCTCAGGCGCAGACTCATGACATCGAGCCTAAGGGAGCCCTGGAGGACGCCTGTGTTTCACGTGAAACAGTCACTCTCGGTCACACTCCCTCACCAGGGTGCGAGAGAGACGTGAATCACGCGATCGAGTTTCCCTTCGGAGGTTTGATCCACAGCCAAGTGGTGTTATCCACAGGGGAATTGGCGATTCTGTGGACAACTGGCCTTCGTTTTCGCTGTCTTGGGCCATCCCGCTGGCTGTCTCGCCCGTCATGCCGGCTGTCTCAGACCGTCATACCGGCGGCTTCACCCGTGCGATCCTCCGCAGCACCCCCGGCGCCCACCGCGACAGCACACGCGCGCCCCGCGCTTCCGGTGTCACCGGCACCACCGCCTCGTTGCGTGCCACCGCCCGCAGGATCGCCCTGGCGACCTTCTCCGGCGGATAGTTGCGCAGCCCGTAGATGCGGGCGGCGCGCTGCTGGAGCCGCTTCTCCTCCTCGGCGTCGACCCCGGCGAAGTGCGCCGTGGAGGTGATGGCGGTATTGACGAAGCCGGGACAGACCGCCGTCACCCCGATCCCCTGCCCGGCGAGTTCCGCGCGCAGGCACTCGCTGAGCATCAGCACGGCCGCCTTGGAGGTGCTGTACGCGGGCAGCGCCCTGGACGGCTGGTAGGCCGCCGCCGACGCCACGTTGACGATGTGGCCGCCCTGCCCCCGCTCGGCCATCCGCCGGCCGAAGAGCCGGCAGCCGTGGATCACACCCCACAGGTTGACGTCGAGGACCTTCTTCCAGTCCTCCGGCGTGGTGTCGAAGAAGGAGCCGGACAGTCCGATCCCGGCGTTGTTCACCAGCACGTCCACCACGCCGTACGCGGCGCCGACCTTCTCGGCGAGCGTCTCCATGGCCTGCTCGTCGGAGACGTCTGCCGTCTCCGCCCAGGCCGCGGGGGCGCCCGCCCGGCGGGACGACTCGGCGGTGCGGGCCGCCGCCTCCGCGTCCCGGTCGACGGCCACCACGCGCGCGCCGGCCCCGGCGAACGCGAGCGCCGTCGCCCGCCCGATGCCGCTGCCCGCCCCGGTGACCAGCACGAGCTGCCCGGCGAACCGCTCGGCGAGCTTCCCGCTCGCGGCCACCGGGGACCGGCCGTTCTCGACGGACGTCACGAAGTCCTCGATCCACGCGGCCAGCTGATCCGGGCGGGTACGCGGGACCCAGTGCCCCGCCGCGATCGTCCGACGGGTCAGCTGCGGAACCCACTGCTCCAGTCCGTCGTGGAGCCGCTCCGACAGGAACCGGTCGTCCAGGGGCGTGACGACCTGCACGGGCGCGTGGGCGTACGCGTCCGGGCGGGGGTCGCGCAGCCGGCGCCGTACGTTGTCCCGGTACAGCCAGGCCCCGTGGGCCGCGTCCGACGGCAGGGACGAGGTCGGGTAGTCACCCCGGGGCACCTTCTCGACACGTTCCAGGACCCGGGGCCAGCGCTTGCCGAGCGGGCCGCGCCAGGCCAGCTCGGGCAGCACGGGCGTGTGCAGCAAGTAGACGTACCAGGACCTGGCACTCTGCCCGAGGAGCTGGCCGACCCGGCGCGGGGTGGGGCGCTTCAGGCGCCGGCCCAGCCAGTGGCCGAAGTGGTCGAGGGACGGCCCGGACATCGAGGTGAAGGAGGCGATGCGGCCCTCGGTGCGCTCGACGGTGGTGAACTCCCAGCCCTGCACCGAGCCCCAGTCGTGCCCGACCAGGTGCACCGGCCGGTCCGGGCTCACCGCGTCCGCGACGGCCAGGAAGTCGTCCGTCAGCTTCTCCAGCGTGAACCCGCCCCGCAGTGGCTCCGGCGCCGTGGACCGGCCGTGGCCGCGGACGTCGTACGCCACCACGTGGAACCGCTCCGCGAGCCGCGCGGCGACCTCCGACCACACCTCCTTGCTGTCGGGATAGCCGTGCACCAGGACGACCGTCGGCCGCCCTGGATCACCCAGCTCGGCCACGCACAGCTCGACTTCGCCGGTCCGCACCCTGCGCTCCCGCGCGCCCGTGAGCAACGTCATCCGGTGAATCTGGCAGTTGTTAGAGAGTTCGTCAATAGGAGGTTCCCGCTCGTGGTAACTCTGAAGAACCAGGCCCCCTAAGGGCCCCTACTACTCCAGGTTGACCCGAAGACAGCTCTGCGGAGTGACGACCGCCACGATCGCGGCCCCTACCTTCGAAGCGTGACTGTGATCGCGACCGAAAGCCTGAGCAAGCGGTTCCCCCGGGTGACCGCGCTTGACCGGCTCTCCGTGGACGTCGGGCCCGGTGTGACCGGACTCGTCGGAGCAAATGGAGCCGGCAAGTCCACACTGATCAAGATCCTGCTGGGTCTGTCCCCCGCCACCGAGGGCCGCGCCGAAGTGCTCGGCCTCGACGTCGCCACCAAGGGCGCCGCCATCCGCGAGCGGGTCGGCTACATGCCCGAGCACGACTGCCTGCCGCCGGACGTCTCGGCCACCGAGTTCGTCGTCCACATGGCGCGCATGTCCGGCCTGCCGCCGACGGCCGCGCGCGAGCGCACCGCCGACACGCTGCGCCACGTCGGCCTGTACGAGGAGCGCTACCGCCCCATCGGCGGCTACTCGACCGGCATGAAGCAGCGCGTGAAGCTCGCGCAGGCGCTGGTGCACGACCCGCAGCTGGTCTTCCTGGACGAGCCGACCAACGGCCTCGACCCGGTCGGCCGCGACGAGATGCTCGGCCTGATCCGCCGGATCCACACCGACTTCGGCATCTCGGTCCTGGTCACCTCGCACCTGCTGGGCGAACTGGAGCGCACCTGCGACCACGTCGTCGTCATCGACGGCGGCAAGCTCCTGCGCTCCAGCTCCACCACGGACTTCACCCAGACCACGACGACCCTCGCCATCGAGGTCACCGACACCGACGAGCACCCGGACGGCACCCGAGCGGTCCGCGAGGCGCTGCACGCGCGCGGGGTGAGCGTCGAGGACGGCAGCGGCCTGCCGGGCGCCGGCCATGTCCTGCTGCTCACCGCGCAGGGCGAGGAGACGTACGACCTGGTCCGGGACGTGATCGCCGACCTCGGACTCGGCCTGGTGCGCATGGAGCAGCGCCGGCACCACATCTCCGAGGTCTTCACGAGCAGCGACGAGCGCGAGCAGCGGAAGGAGGCGGTCGGCCATGGCGGTTGAGCACACCATGGGGACATCCGCCCCGGGGCCGGGCGACCAGACCCGCATCCACAACATCGGCTACCGCAGTTACGACGGGCCCCGCCTGGGCCGGTCCTACGCCCGCCGCTCCCTGTACTCGCAGTCCCTGCGCGGCTCCTACGGCCTCGGCCGCTCGGTCAAGTCCAAGGTGCTGCCGATGCTGCTGTTCGTGGTGATGTGCGTGCCAGCGGCCATCATGGTCGCCGTCGCGGTCGCCACCAAGGCCAAGGACCTGCCGCTCGACTACACGCGCTACGCGATCGTCATGCAGGCCGTGATCAGCCTGTACGTCGCCTCGCAGGCGCCCCAGTCCGTCTCGCGGGACCTGCGCTTCAAGACCGTGCCGCTGTACTTCTCGCGGCCGATCGAGACCGCCGACTACGTCCGCGCCAAGTTCGCGGCGCTGGCCTCGGCGCTGTTCATCCTGACGGCTGCCCCGCTCCTCGTGCTCTACGTGGGCGCGCTGCTCGCCAAGCTGGACTTCGCCGACCAGACCAAGGGATTCGCACAGGGACTCGTCTCCGTGGCACTGCTCTCACTGCTGTTCGCCGGTATCGGCCTGGTCATCGCCTCCTTCACCCCGCGCCGCGGCTTCGGCATCGCGGCCGTGATCGCCGTGCTGACCATCACCTACGGCGCGGTCTCCACCCTCCAGGCCATCGCCGACGTCCAGGGCAGCGGCGAGGCCGTGCCGTGGATCGGGCTGTTCTCGCCGATCACCCTCGTCGACGGTGTGCAGTCGGCGTTCCTGGGCGCGACCTCGGCCTTCCCCGGCGGGGTGGGTCCGAGCAACGCCGAGGGCGTCGTCTTCCTCCTCGTCGCCCTCGGCCTGATCGCGGCGAGCTACGGCCTCCTGATGCGCCGCTACAAGAAGGTGGGACTGTGACCACGCTCTCCATCGACCACGTCTCCCGCTGGTTCGGCAACGTGGTCGCCGTCAACGACATCACCATGACCATCGGCCCCGGCGTCACGGGCCTGCTCGGCCCCAACGGCGCCGGAAAGTCCACCCTCATCAACATGATGGGCGGCTTCCTGGCTCCCTCGACGGGCACGGTCACCCTCGACGGGCAGCCGGTGTGGCGCAACGAGCAGATCTACAAGCACATCGGCGTCGTCCCCGAGCGGGAGGCGATGTACGACTTCCTCACCGGCAAGGAGTTCGTCCTCGCCAACGCCGAGCTGCACGGCCTGGGCGCCAAGGCGGCCCAGAAGGCCCTGGCCACGGTCGAGATGGAGTACGCGCAGGACCGCAAGATCCAGACGTACTCCAAGGGCATGCGCCAGCGCGTGAAGATGGCGAGCGCCCTCGTCCACGACCCCTCGCTGCTGCTGCTCGACGAGCCCTTCAACGGCATGGACCCGCGCCAGCGCATGCAGCTGATGGACCTGCTGCGGCGCATGGGCGACGAGGGCCGCACGGTGCTGTTCTCGTCCCACATCCTCGAAGAGGTCGAGCAACTCGCCTGGCACATCGAGGTCGTCGTCGCCGGCCGGCACGCGGCAAGCGGCGACTTCCGCAAGATCCGCCGCCTGATGACCGACCGGCCGCACCGCTACCTGGTGCGCTCCAGCGACGACCGCGCCCTCGCGGCCGCGCTGATCGCCGACCCGTCGACGTCCGGCATCGAGGTCGACCACGCCGAGGGCGCGCTGCGCATCCAGGCCGTCGACTTCGGCCGCTTCACGGCCCTGCTGCCCAGGGTCGCCAGGGACCACGGCATCCGGCTGCTCACCGTCTCGCCGTCCGACGAGTCCCTCGAGTCCGTCTTCTCGTACCTCGTCGCGGCGTAGGAGGCCCTGATGTACGACCCCACAGTCGCCCGGCTCACTTACCGGGCCCTGCTCGGCCGGCGCCGGGCCCTCATCCTCGGTGCCCTGCCGCTGCTGCTCATCGCCATCTCGGTGGTGGTGCGCTTCCTCGCCGGGGCGGACGACCAGACGGCGGCGGACCTGCTCGGCGGCCTCGCCCTCGCCACGATGGTGCCGATCATCGGCGTCATCGCCGGCACCGGCGCGATCGGACCGGAGATCGACGACGGCTCGGTGGTGTACCTGCTGTCCAAGCCGATCAAGCGGCCGACCATCATCTTCACCAAGCTGATCGTCGCCATCGCGGTGACGATGGTGTTCTCCGCGGTGCCGACGCTCATCGCGGGCTTCATCCTGAACGGCAACGGCCAGCAGGTCGCCGTGGCCTACACGGTGGCGGCGCTGGTCGCGTCCATCGCGTACGCGGCCCTGTTCCTGCTGCTCGGCACGGTCTCGCGGCACGCCGTGGTGTTCGGGCTCGTCTACGCCCTGGTCTGGGAGGCCCTGTTCGGCTCCCTGGTGCCGGGCGCCCGCACGCTGAGCGTCCAGCAGTGGTCGCTGGCGGTGGCTCAGAAGGTGTCCGGCGGGGATCTGGTGACCTCGGACGTGGGCCTGACCACGGCGGCGGTGCTGCTGGTGGCGGTCACGGTCCTGGCCACCTGGTACGCCGGTCAGAAGCTGCGCTCGCTCACCCTCGCCGGCGAGGAGTGACGTGCCCCGGCCTTGACGGGGGCTTCACCCCTGTCAGGGCACACTGGGCAAACGGGATGTAGGCAAACCACACGGAAGTTGGACGGCTGGGAGGCGGGAATGGCGGGCGAGAGGGCTCAGTACGACGACCGCGGGCAGTCGGGATCCGGGTCCGGGGAGGACGCCTGGGACGACCTCGTCCTGGACGAGGACTTCATACGCTCCGCCGAGACCTCCGAGCCGTCCGCCCGTGCCCGGATGCTCGCCGAGCGCTGGCGCCGCGAGGAGCCCGAGCCACAGCCCTGGCGCTCCGACGAGCCGCCCGCGGGCTGGTTCTTCAGCAAGGCCCGCAGACGCAGGTGGCGCAGGCGCTGACACTGCGGCAGGCGCCCCGATTTATTCAGTGGCGTCCAATTCGCCCGGCAGGCAGAGTGGTTGTCGTCACCGCCGGGTTCATCGATCCGGCGCCACGTTCTGGGAGAGGAGCGGGACGATGTCCATGCACGGCAGTACGTCCAGCTCCCTTCAGGGCAGCCCGCGGCGGGTTCCGGAGTAGTCGCTACCCCTCCGTCGAACCCGCCTCGTACGGGGAGCTGCCCGGGGCGGCCGCTTCGAGCACGCGAATCGCACATCGCGTGAGGCCGCCCACCCGGAGGATTGGCCGAGCGGTAAGGCACTGGCTTGCACTGTGTTCGATCACATGCAGCCATGGTCGGGCTGAAAAGCCCGCGCACGTTCGATCCGTGCATCCTCCGCCGCACACGCGCTACGCAGGCTCAGCCCAGCAACCGCTCCAGCACCACCGCGATCCCGTCCTCCTCGTTGGAGGACGTCACCTCGTCGGCCACCGCCTTCAGTTCCTCGTGGGCGTCCGCCATGGCGACGCCGTAGGAGGACCAGGCGAACATCGGTATGTCGTTGGGCATGTCCCCGAAGGCGATCGTGTCCGCCGCCTTCATCTTGAGCCGGCGGGCCGCCAGGGACAGACCGGTCGCCTTGGACAGGCCGAGGGGGAGCAGTTCGACGATGCCCGCGCCCGCCATGGTGACGGTGACGAAACCACCCGCCGTGCGCGTGGCCACCTCGCACAGCTCGTCGTCGCTCAGCGTCGGGTGCTGGATGTACAGCTTGTTCAGGGGCGCGGTCCACAGGTCCGACGCGTCCGTGAAGGGGGTCGCGGGCAGGTTGCCGTGCGCCGCGTAGCCGGGACCCACCAGCACCTCGCCGTCCAGGCCGTCGCGGCTCGCCGCCAGGTACAGCGGGCCGACCTCCGCCTCGATCTTGGCCAGCGCCAGCCCGGCGAGCTGCCGGTCCAGCGTGACCGACGTCAGCAGGCGGCGCGCGCCGGCGTCGTACACCTGCGCGCCCTGACCGCAGACGGCCAGCCCCTCGTAGCCGAGGTCGTCGAGGATGTGCCGGGTCCAGGGGACCGCGCGGCCGGTGACGACGATGTGCGCGGCGCCCGCCGCGGTGGCCGCGGCGAGCGCGTCACGGGTGCGCTGCGAGACCGACTCGTCGGAGCGCAGGAGCGTTCCGTCGAGGTCGGTGGCGATCAGTCGGTAGGGGAAACCGGCGCTCACTTGGCGACCGGCTCCAGCACCTCACGCCCGCCGAGGTACGGCCGCAGCACCTCGGGCACGCGCACCGAGCCGTCGGCCTGCTGGTGGTTCTCCAGGATCGCCACGATCGTGCGCGGTACGGCGCACAGCGTGCCGTTGAGCGTGGCCAGCGGGCGGACCTGCTTGCCGTCGCGGACGCGGATCGACAGGCGGCGGGACTGGAACTCCGTGCAGTCCGAGGTGGAGGTCAGCTCGCGGTACTTGCCCTGCGTCGGGATCCACGCCTCGCAGTCGAACTTGCGGGAGGCCGAGGAGCCCAGGTCGGCGCTCGCCACGTCGATCACGCGGTACGGCAGCTCCAGCGAGGTCAGCCACTGCTTCTCCCACTCCAGCAGGCGCTGGTGCTCGGCCTGCGAGTCCTCGGGAGTGACGTAGGAGAACATCTCGACCTTGTCGAACTGGTGCACGCGGAAGATGCCCCGGGTGTCCTTGCCGTGCGAGCCGGCCTCGCGGCGGAAGCAGGGCGAGAAGCCCGCGTAGCGCAGGGGGAGGCGGTCGGCGTCGATGATCTCGTCCATGTGGTACGCCGCGAGCGGCACCTCGGACGTGCCGACCAGGTACAGGTCGTCGTTGGCGAGGTGGTAGACGTCCTGGGCGGCCTGGCCGAGGAAGCCCGTGCCCGCCATGGACTGGGGACGGACCAGCGCGGGGGTCAGCATCGGCGTGAAGCCGGCTGCCGTGGCCTGCGCGATCGCGGCGTTGACGAGCGCAAGCTCCAGGAGGGCGCCCACACCGGTGAGGAAGTAGAAGCGCGAGCCGGAGACCTTGGCGCCGCGCTCGACGTCGATCGCGCCGAGGATCTGGCCGAGCTCCAGGTGGTCCTTGGGATCGAAGCCCTCGGCGGCGAAGTCCCGGATCGTGCCGTGCGTCTCCAGCGTGACGAAGTCCTCCTCGCCGCCCACGGGCACGTCCGGGTGGACGAGGTTGCCGAGGCGGAGCAGCAGCTCCTGGGTCTCGGCGGCGGCCGCGTCGCGGTCCGCGTCGGCGGCCTTGACGTCGGCGGCGAGCTGGCTCGCCTTCTTCAGCAGCTCGGCCTTCTCGTCCCCGCTCGCCTTGGGGATGAGCTTGCCGAGCGCCTTCTGCTCGGCGCGGAGCTCGTCGAAGCGGACGCCGGACGACCTGCGCCGCTCGTCGGCAGACAGGAGGGAGTCGACGAGCGCGACGTCCTCTCCACGGGCGCGCTGCGACGCGCGCACACGGTCGGGGTCCTCACGGAGCAGGCGAAGGTCAATCACGCGCTCAAGGCTACCGGTGTGGGATGACAGCCCACGACTCACTATTCCTGTCGCGCCTTACGTACCGTTATGGGGGAATTGCGCGCAGTGTCAATAATGGGGATACCTCTCCCCGTAACGAGGCATCCGGCGGGCGTCGCATTGACTCGAATCCCTTGTGGGGAGCGGGACTTGGGATTCGGTTGTCCACAGGAATCCACACCCGCCGAAGAGTTATCCACAGGCTGTGTGGAAGATCTGTGGACTTCGGAATTGATCACTCCGGAAGGCGGTGCCGACCCTGAGAATCCCCGTCGCAAACCCCCTCTACCCTCACTTTCGAGTGGAAACGGGTCACCCTAAAGAGTTACGCAAGGGGAAACGGTGGACGAAGGGTGACCTGCCCGTCGATGGACGCATCAGGGGCCTGTAGGGCGATTTGTCGACTGAGTCGCGCTTCGTTGTCGACTTGTCCCCAGGTCGAGAAGCGGACCTGTGGATAACTTCTGTGGATAACGACGATCAGCAGGTACGACCGGCCTAGAAGCGGCCGTCCTGGCACCGCGCGACCCAGTCCGCCGCCGCCACGAACTCCTCGTCGGACGTCCCCAGTCGCGGCTGCCGCACGTCCGCCGGTTGCGCGTCGGCGCGCGGATAGGAGCCGAGGTAGCGCACCTGGAGGCAGATCCGCTTCAGGCCCATCAGGGCTTCCGCCACCCGGCGGTCGGAGATGTGGCCCTCGGCGTCGACGCAGAAGCAGTAGTTGCCGATGCCCGCGCCGGTGGGCCGGGACTGGAGCAGCATCAGGTTGATGCCGCGGGTGGCGAACTCGCCCAGCAGGTCGCGCAGGCCGCCGGGATGGTCGTCGCGCTGCCACAGCACGACGGAGGTCTTGTCCGCGCCGGTCGGCGCTGCGGGCCGGGCGGGCCGGCCGACCAGCACGAACCGCGTCTGGGCGTTCTCCGCGTCGTGGATCCCGGTCTCCAGGGCCTCCAGGCCGTAGCGGGCGGCGGCGAACTCACCGGCGAAGGCGGCGTCGTACTGGCCCTCCTGCACCAGCCGGGCGGCGTCCGCGTTCGAGGCGGCCGACTCCCAGTGCGCGTCCGGGAGGTGCTTCTTCAGCCAGTTGCGCACCTGCGGCTGCGCGGCCGGGTGGGCGGAGACCGTCTTGATGTCCGACAGCTCGGTGCCGGGCCTGACGAGCAGCGCGAAGGTGATCGACAGCAGCACCTCGCGGTAGATCATCAGCGGGGCCCCGGCGACCAGCTCGTCGAGGGTGGTGGTGATGCCGCCCTCGACGGAGTTCTCGATCGGCACGAACGCGGCCTCGGCCTCGCCGGCGCGTACCGCGTCGAGTGCGGACTGGACGGACACGTACGGGATGAGTTCCCGGGTGGCGGCCTCGGGAAGCGTGCGCAGGGCGACTTCGGTGAAGGTGCCCTCGGGGCCGAGATACGCATAGCTCGCTGGCATGACCCTCACCCTAGTGGGCTCGCGGAAGCGCTATCCCCCACAAGCCCGTACACAGGCGGACTCTCACCCCTCCAGCAACTTCTGCCCCACATACGCGCCCTGCGCGGCCCCGCCCGGCACCGCGAACAGCCCGCTCGACTCGTGCCGGATGAACGGCGACAGGGCGTCGCCGCGGTCGAGCTTGCGCTGCACCGGGACGAAGCCGCGCAGCGGATCGGCCTGCCAGCAGATGAAGAGCAGGCCCGCGTCGGGCACCCCGTCGGCGTCGACGCCGTCGTGGAAGGAGAACGGGCGGCGGAGCATCGCCGCGCCGCCGTTCTGGTCGGGCCGGGTGATGCGGGCGTGGGCGTTGATCGGGACGACGAGGTTGCCCTTGGCGTCCGTCTTCTCCAGGTCCATCGCGGTCGTCTCGGTGCCCCCGGACAGCGCCGCCCCGTCGGACTTGCGGCGCCCGATGACGTCCTCCTGCGCCTTGACGGAGAGCTTCTCCCAGTCGTCGAGGAGCATGCGGATCCGGCGTACGACGGCGTAGGAGCCGTTCGCCATCCAGGCCGGCTCGCCCTTCTCCGGCACAAAGATCCGCTGGTCGAAGTCGGGCTCGCTCGGTTTGGGGTTGCGGGTACCGTCGATCTGGCCCATCAGGTTGCGGGCCGTCATGGGGTGGGCGGTGGCGCCCGGCGAGCGGTTGAAGCCGTTCATCTGCCACCGCACCCTGGCGGCCTGGCCCGCGTCCTTCTGGATCGCGCGCAGGGCGTGGAAGGCGACCAGGGCGTCGTTGGCGCCGATCTGCACCCACAGGTCGCCGTTGCTGCGGTTCTTGTCGAGATGGTCGGAGGAGAACTCGGGCAGCGGGTCGAGGGCGACCGGACGCTGCTTCTCCAGGCCTGTCCTGGCGAAGAAGCTGTGGCCGAAGCCGAAGGTGACCGTCAGCGACGAGGGCCCGGCGTCGCGGGCCACGTCGGTGTCGCCGTGCGCGCTCGGCTCGCCCGCCATCAGCCGCCGGGCCGTCTCCGACCAACGGCGGAGCAGGGCGGCGGCTTCCTTGCGGCCTGCGCCCGCGGCCAGGTCGAAGGCGATGAGATGGCCGCGGGCCTGGAGGCCCTCGGTGATGCCGGGCTGATGTTTCCCGTGAAACATCGCCCGGTCGGTGCCGAGCGAGGTGAGCGGAGCGGTGGCCTCGGAGGGGGCGGCGGCGTATCCCACGGCCGCTCCCGCCGTGCCGAGTACGAGCCCGGTGGCGCCGGCGGTGCCGAGCAGCCGCCGGCGCGAGAGGCCCTGGGAGGAGGCCGCTTCCGTCTCCCCCGGGACGGTGTCGGGGGTACGGGCCTCCGGAATGGACTGGTCAGGCATGGTCGTTCAGCCGATCTGCGCGTTCTTGGAAACGGTCACCTCGTCGATGTCGGAGGTCCGCACGGTCACGTCGACCTCCCAGTCGCCGGACATGGGGATCTGCACTCCGTTCGCCGACCAGTGTCCGGTAGCGATGTGGTCGGGGACGACGGGCAGGGGCCCGATGTCCTTGGCTTTCAGGGTGAACTCGACCTTCACCTCGGGGATGTCGAAGGCGCGGCCGTTGGGCCGCTCCACGTAGACGTGCATCTCGTTGTCGCCCACGCGCGCGGGGTCGAGGTCGACCGTGACGATGCCCTTGCCGTCCTTGCCGCCGGTGTCGAACGGCATGTTCAGGGTCAGCGCCCCGGACGCGCCCGCGTCGGCGGATGCGGCGGCCGAGGTGGCCGCCTTGGCCTCCTGCTCCGTGCGTCCCGGCTCGGTCTGCGTCAGCACGGTGGTGACGGCGAGCAGGACGACGGCGATACCGGCCTCGGCCAGCACGGAGCGGCGCAGGCCGAAGCGGTTCGGGTCGGCGTCCCGCAGCCGCTTCTGCCGGGCGGCGTCCCGAGCGGCCTGCTGCCGGGCGAGCTGGGCGGCGCGTTCGGCGTCGGCGGGGGCGATGACACCCTGCTCGTGCTGCTCGTCGGCAGGCTCGGAGGCGTGCTGTGCGTCGGCAGGTGCATCGGCGGTGGTGTCGGAGCCACCGGTCCCCACCCTCGCCCTCTCCCGCTCCGCCGGTACTGGCGCAGCCGTCCCCGCCAGCCGTCCCGTCCACCGCCGAGAGATCCAGGCGACGCCCACCATGACGGCCACAAGGGCGATCTTGGCCAGCAGGAGCTGGCCGTACCGGGTGTCGGTGAAGGCCGACCAAGAGCCGAGCTGGCGCCAGGACTGGTACGTGCCGGTCGCGATCAGCGCGAGCACGCTGCCGAAGGCGACGCGGGAGAAGCGGTGGACGGCCGACGCGTCGACGGGCGCGTCGGCGGGTGCGCGGTACAGGGCGACCAGCAGCGCGCCCAGTCCGCCCAGCCAGGCCGCGACGGCCAGCAGGTGGAGCACGTCCACCGGCATGGCGATGCCCGCCTGGAGTCCGACCGAGGCGTGCTCGGACATCGCCCAGCTCGCGGCGATCCCGGCCGCCACGACGACACCGCCGATGGCGAGGCCGAAGGTCAGGTCGCGCTTCTCCTGGGGGTCGTCCCGCTTGTCGTAGGCCCCGAACAGCACGGCGATGAACAGTGCCGCCGCGGCGAGCAGCAGCAGCCGGGATACCAGGGCGGCGCCGGTCTTGGTCTGGAGCACCTGCCCGAGCAGGGACAGGTCGAAGACGTCGGCGACCTTCCCGGAGCCGGTGAAGGAGCCGCGCAGGAGCAGCAGGGCGAGGGTCGCGGCGGTGAGCGCGAGCCACCCGGAGACGACGAACCGCTGCACCGGGCGTACCCCGGAGCCGCGCGGCCAGCAGGCGAGCACGAAGGCGGCGCCGCCGGCCATCACGATGAACCCGGCGTAGGACACGTACCGCCCGAAGCCGTAGAGCCAGCCGACGACGCCGTCGTCGGTCCCCTGCCCGGAGACTGTCACGGACGTCTTGGAGGGGGCGCCGATGGAGAAGGTGTAGGCGCCGGCGACGGGGTGGCTGTCGGCCGACACGACCTGGTAGGCCACCGTGTAGGTGCCGTCGGGCAGCCCGGACCGGAGCCGCACGGCGTACGTCGTGCCGCTGACGTCGGACGGCTTGCCCGTGTCGACGCGCTTGCCCTCGGGGTCGAGCACGCGCAGCGAGTCGTCGGACATCGCGACCTGCTCGGAGAAGGTGAGCGTGATCCGGGCCGGGGCCTTGTCGACCACCGCCCCCTGACCGGGGTCGCTGCCGGTGACCGCGGCGTGCGCGGAGGCCGGGCCGGCTCCGGCGAGGAGTGCGCAGGCCGCGGCCAGGAGCAGCAGCACCAGGGCCCGGACGCGGGGGGCGATGGTCGGCGTCACAGTGGTCCCTCCCTCAGTGTCCGGTCTTCGGGGTGTAGGTAGCCGGCTTCACAGGCATCTCGACCTTGACGGGGCCGGAGCGGGCGAAGTGCAGCTCGACCGAGACGGTCTGGCCTTCCTTCGGCTTGCGCTTCAGCTGCTCGAACATCAGGTGGTCGCCGCCGCTCTTCAGGATCAGTTCGCCGTGGGCGGGGACCTTCAGGCTCTCGACCTCCCGCATGGCTCCGCCGGTGGTCTCGTGCACGGTGACCTGCCCGGCGATGTCGCTGGTGACGGAGGTCAGTTCGTCTGCGGTACCGCCCTTGTTGGTGACGGTGAGGAAGCCGGCCGCCATCTCGTCGGAGACCGGTTGCGGCATGTAGGCGGAGCCGACGGAGAGTTCCGCCTTGCCGCCCCCGGAACCGGAGCCGCTGCCGCTCCCCGAGTCCGAGCCGCCGCAGCCCGCCAGGGCCAGCGCCCCGGCTATGACGAGGGCCGCCGGGCCGAGTCGCCGGCTCACGGGTTCTCCCCCTTGACGATCTTGGGGAGGTCCTTGGTGTAGTCGTCGACGGTGGCGTCCTCGCCGTAGAGCACATAGCCGCCGTCGGTCTTCGGCGAGAACGCGATGACCTGGGTGCCGTGCTCGGAGACGATCTTGCCGTTCTTGTCCTTGTGCGGCGGATCGATGGAGATGCCGAGGGTGCGGGCGCCGGCCTGGATGGTCGCGAAGTCGCCGGTGAGGCCGATGAACTCGGGGTCGATGCCCTTGAGCCACTTGCCGAGCTCGGCCGAGGTGTCGCGCTGGGGGTCGGTGGTGACGAACACCACGCGCAGGTCCTCCTGCTCGGCCTTGGGCAGCTGCTTCTTGGCGACGGCGAGGTTGTTCATCGTCAGCGGGCACACGTCCGGGCAGTGGGTGTAGCCGAAGTAGATCAGCGTGGGCTTGCCCTCGGTCTCCTTGCGGAGGTCGTACTTCTTGCCCTGCGTGTCGGTGAGGACCAGGTCCGGCTTCTCGAACGGCTTGTCGAGGACGGTGGCGGCCTTGTCGGAGCCGGCCTCCTCCGACACCACGGCGACGGGCTTGTCGCCGGCGTCGCCGCTGCCGCAGGCGGTCAGGGTCAGGGAGGCGGCGGCGAGCAGGGCAGCCGCGGCGAAAGTCTTGGTGCGCATAGAAAAATGTCCCAGATGTCGGTAACCCGGCGCGCACCGGGGTGCCCCCGCCCGGGGGCGGGGACCCGGCACGCGCCGTGCAACGGAAGCGGCCTCAGGCGTCGGCGCGCCGGCGCCCGGCGAGCACGCCGTAGGCGACGCCCGCCGCGCCGATCACGATGCCGACGACGCCCAGGACGCGGGCGGTGGTGTCGGTGGTGTCGGAGGAGGCGGAGTCGGAGGCGGTGCTGTCGGCGGAGGCCTTCTCGGCCGACCCGCTGTCGGAGTCCTCGCCGGCCGACGAGGTGTGGTGCCCGTCCTCGGAGGCGGCGGACAGCTCCAGCACCGGGGCCGGGTTGTCGGGCTCCTCCTGGCCCTTCTGCGGCACCTCGATCCAGCGGACGACCTCCTTGTTGGAGTACGTCTGGAGGGCCTTGAAGACCAGCTGGTCGGCGTCCTCGGGCAGCTGGCCGATGGAGACCGGGAACTTCTCGAAGTAGCCGGGCTCGATGCCCTTGCCGTCGGCGGTCCAGGTGACTTTGGTGACGGCCTCGGAGATCTTCTCGCCGTGCATCTCCAGCGGCTTGTCCAGCTTCGACTTGGTGATCTCGATCTTCCAGCCCGGCATCGGCTCCGGCATGACGGAGGCCAGCGGGTGGTCGGTCGGGAAGGTGACCTCGAGCTTCGTGGTCGAGGCGTTGTCGCGCTCGTTGGGGACCTTGAAGTCCACGACCGCGTAGCCGCCCTTGGCGGCCGTGCCCTCGGGCTGCACGGTGACGTGCGCGAAGGCGGGGGCGGACAGGGCGAGGACGGTGACACCGGCGGCGGCACCGGCCGCGGCGATACGGGAAGCCTTCATGGAAGGAGCACTCCGCTGTGAGTCGGTCGGAAAGGGCAGAGGGATGCGCGCACGCGCGCGTGCCGCACGACGGCGGCCCCTCATCCGACCCATACGGAAACCCAGGAGGTGTCCGCGGAAACGGAATGGTGGTCGCGTCGCGTCAGGCGGCGAGGGCGAATGCGGCTGCGGGAACCGTGACGGCCGGCGGACCGCGCCGGATCACCGTGTGCTGGAGTGCGTCGGTGCGGGGCATCTCGGGCGCGGGCCGCACGGTGTGCGCGGGGCGCTGAGGTGCCTCCGGCGTTCCCGGGAGACCGGCGCGCAGCGCCCGCACCAGCGCGAGCGCGGCCCGCAGGGAGCGTACGAGCGCCCCTTCGGCGACTCCCTGCGCCGACAGTTCGGTCAGCCGCAGCAGGGCCAGGTCGCCGTGGCGCAGCAGCCAGCCCGCGGCGATCGCCGCCAGGATGTGGCCGAGCAGCATCGGCAGGGACGGCCACAGCGAGGCCGAGGCCCCCGGCGCGGCGTCCGAGGGCAGATGCGTGTGCGCCCCCGTGACCGGCTGGATCCGGGCGTCGGTGAGGATCTTGTGGGCCTGCGCCGGGCTGATCGCCGCCGCCGTCGTACCGCATACGAACCGCGCGGCCTGCTGGACCAGCGCCGCGTCGCTCAGGCCCGTCGGTGCCGAGGACGTGACGGCGGCCGTGCCGTGCTGGCCGAGGCCGAACAGCGTGTGCAGCACCGTCTGGCCGATCGCGAGCAGTGCCGTGATCCCCGGCAGTGAGCGGACGCGTCCGGCGAGCGGGGCCGCCACCGCGGCCGCTCCGAGGAACCCGGCGCCCAGCGTCCACAGCGGAATACCGTCGCAGGAGGCGAGCGCGTGACCTGCCCCGGCCAGCACGACGCAGACCGCGGCGAACACCGCGGCCCGCAGAATCCGGAGCGTGTGTCCGGAGCGCGTCGCGCGCGCGTGGGGGGCAGTCATGGCGGGCTCATCATCGCACTGGCCCCGCATGCCTCGTGTGGCAGGTCCGCAAGATGCCGTACGACCGGAACGTCACCCTCTGGCCCCGCCCGTCCCTCGCATACACGGATCAGTACCAGCGCGCATCCGCCGTATGGGCGGCATCACGTCAACTTCACGCTTACATGCGGGGACTCAGGGCAATACGTAACGGTATGTCGAGCCGCGGCCAGGAGGCTGGAGCATGAGCATCTGGTGGTCACTCCATCTGCGGCGCGAAGCTGCGAGCGTGCCGCTCGCCCGGCGCCTTCTGATCGGCACGATGGAAACCGCGGGCGTCGACCCGGACATCTCCTACGACCTCTCCGTCGCCCTCAGCGAGGCCTGCGCGAACGCCGTGGAGCACGGCGGGGACACGGGGCGCGGCCCCGGTTCGGAGGCGTACCGGGTCACGGCGTACCTCGACGGCGAGAAATGCCGGATCGAGGTCGCCGACGCGGGCCCGGGGTTCCCCGGGTCCTCCGCCGGCCGGTCCCGCCCGCAGATCCGCCCCGCGCACTCCGACGCGGAGCATGGCAGAGGGCTGTGCCTCATCGAGGAGCTCGCCGACCACGTCCACATCGGCAACAAGCCGGGCCGGGGCGGGGCCGTGGTGAGCTTCGACAAGGTCCTGAAGTGGCGTGAGGACGCCCCACTGATGACGGTCTGAGTCCCACCGGCGGCGCGGTGTTTCACGTGAAACACCGCTCGTGAAACACCGCCCGTGCCACACCGCCCGTGAACGCCCGCGCTACAGCGCACCCCAGTCCAGCGTCGTCCGCGCCAGCCCCGCCACCTCCGTCAGCAGCGCCAGCCGCGCCGCACGGACCGCCGGGTCGGGGTCCATCACCAGCACCTCGTCGAAGAAGCCGCCGATCGCGTCGACCAGCGGGGCGGAGACCTCGACCAGCGCGTCGAGGTCGTCCTCGCGGCCGTGCAGGGCCTGGCGTACGGCGTCCGCGCTCTCGGCCAGACGCAGCTCGGCGGGCGCGGTCAGCAGGGACAGATCCGCATCGGCCGCAGCAGCGTCCTCGGGCAGGATGCGTACCACCCTCTGGAGCGCCGCGGTGAGCGCCTCGAACGCCTCGCTGCCGATGTGCCGCTCCAGCGCGGCCAGCGTGCGATCGCCCTGGGCGGGCCGGTCGGCCCACACCAGGACGGCCTGCACCAGCCGATGCTCGTGCCCGGCGTCCGTGAGCTGCTGCTCGTACCGCCGGGTGATCAGCTCGGCGGCCTCAGCGACCCGCTCCTTGGGCACCTCGACGCCCTGCGCGGCGTATCGTACGGCCGCCGCGCGCAGCCCGTCGCCCACCCGGACACCCGCCACGGCGGGCACGCTCCTCAGCACGTTGAGCAGGCCGATCGCGGCCCGCCGCACCCCGTACGGATCGGAGCTCCCGGTCGGCGCGGCCCCGATCAGGAACATGCCCGTCACCAGGTCGAACCGGTCGGCGAGCGACAGCACGGCACCGGCGTCACCGGCGGGCAGGTCGCCGCCGGCGGAGCGCGGCAGCTCCATCTCCGCCAGGGCCCGGGCGACGTCGGCGGACTCGCCGGCCCGGCGGGCGTACTCCTCGGCCATCACCCCGGCCAGCCCGGAGAACTCGATCACCATCTGCGAGGCCAGGTCGAACTTCGCCAGCGCACCGGCGCGGCGCACGACCTCCACCGTCTCCTCCGGGAGCCCGGCCCGCCCGGCGAGGTTCAGGGCGAGGGCGGCGATGCGCTCGGCGCGGTCGGCGACCGTGCCGAGCCGGTCCTCGAAGGTCAGCTTGTCCAGCCGCCGCCGGAACTCCTCCGGCGCCACCTTCAGATCCGCCCGCCAGAAGAACGCGGCGTCCTCGTAACGGGCGCGCAGCACCGCCTCGTTGCCCGCCCGCACCACGTCGTCGTCGCACAGGGCGTTGGCGAAGGTGACGAAGTACGGCATGAGGCGCTCGCCGTCCAGCACGGGCAGATAGCGCTGGTGCTTGCGCATCACGGTGGTCAGGACGCTCGCGGGCAGTTCGAGGTAGCGCTCGTCGAACGACCCCCGCACGGCGTACGGGAACTCCAGGATGTCGGTGATCTCGTCGATCAGCCCGGCCTGGCCCGCCACGTCGATCCGCCCGCCCACCTCGGCCGCCGCCTCCAGGGCACCGCGTACCACCGCGCCCCGCCGGGCCTCCCGGTCGAGCAGGATGCCGTGCATGTGCAGGAAGTGCGGGTAGCCCTCGGCGGAGGTGACCCGGACCTCCGGATAGGGGGCCTGGCGCTGCACCCGGGTGGTGTCACCGGCGGCGAGGGAGGAGACGACCACGGGCAGGGGAGTACGGCCCAGCAGCGCGAGCAGCCAGCGCACGGGACGGGAGAACGACAGCCCCGGGTCACTCCACCGCATGTTCCGCCCGGCCCGCAGCCCGGACACGACCTCCGCCAGCAGCTCGCTGAGCACCTCGACGGCCGGACGCCCCGGCTCGTGCCGGGTGACCGACACGTACTCCACACCCTTGACCTCGACGACCCGCACGTCCGCAGGCTCGGCGCCCTGACTGCGGGCGAAGCCCAGCAGCGCGGGAGTGGGAGCGCCGTCCTTGTAGGCGGCGGCGACCTTGGGCCCGCGCACGGTCCGCATGGTGTCCCGCTCGCGCGGCTGCACGCCCTCGACCGTGATCACGATCCGGCGCGGTGTGGCCATCACGGTGATCGCGCCGTGCCCGAGCCGGGTCTCGGCCAGCTTGGCGGTGACCGACTCGCGCACCGCCTCGGTGGTGGCGGGGACGTCGGCGTACGGCAGTTCCTCCACACCGATCTCGAACAGCAGCGTCTCGACGCTGGGCACCTTGGGCAGCGTGGCCCGTACGGCCGGAGCCGGCGCGGCCGCGACCCCGAGCGGATGCTCCAGCGCGGCCCTCCGCCGCTCCCACAGCTTCGCGCACTCGTGCGTCAGCCCGCGCATCAGCGAGAACGCCTTGGCCCGCTCGGTGGTGCTGATCGCACCGCGCGCGTCGAGCACGTTGAAGGTGTGGCTGCACTTGAGGACGTACGTGTACGCCGGGACCGGCAGCTCCAGGTCGAGCAGGCGCCGGGCCTCGCCCGCGTACGACTCGAACAGCCGGTGGTTGGTGTCGATGTCGGCGTCGTCGAGGTAGTAGCGGCTCATCTCGTACTCGTTCTGCCCGAACACCTCGCCGTACGTGATGCCCGGCGCGTACGCGATGTCCTTGAAGTGCGAGACGCCCTGAAGGTTCATCAGGATGCGTTCGAGGCCGTACGTGATCTCCACCGACACCGGGTCCAGGGCGACGCCGCCGACCTGCTGGAAGTAGGTGAACTGGGTGATCTCCATGCCGTCCAGCCAGACCTCCCAGCCCAGCCCCCAGGCGCCGAGCGCGGGCGAGGCCCAGTTGTCCTCGACGAACCGCACGTCGTGCGCGTTCAGATCGACGCCGAGCGCGCGGAGGCTGCCCAGGTACAGCTCCTGCGGATTGCCCGGGTCGGGCTTGAGGATGACCTGGAACTGGGTGTGGGTCTGGAGCCGGTTGGGGTTCTCGCCGTAGCGCGAGTCGTCCGGCCGCACGCTCGGCTCGACGTAGGCGACGCTCCACGGCTCGGGGCCGAGCACCCGCAGCGCCGTGGCCGGGTTGGCCGTACCGGCTCCGACCTCGGTGTTCAACGGCTGCGTGATCATGCAGCCGTTGTCGCTCCAGTACTTCTGCAGGGTGAGGATGGCGTCCTGCATGGTCAGTGCCGTCTGAGCGTTCTTCATGATGATCGCGCCTGTTTTCCGAGTCGGCCCGGCAAGGTCGGTCATGATCTCACACGTCAACTACGGCTGACCTGCTGGTTTTTCACCGCCCGAAGCTCAGCCCCTGACGGAGGCCATCCAAGCCTCGACCTCATCGGACCGCCGGGGCAGCGCCGCACTCAGATTCCGGTTGCCGTCCTCGGTGACCAGGATGTCGTCCTCGATCCGCACCCCGATGCCGCGGTACTCCTCCGGCACCGTCAGATCGTCGGCCTGGAAGTACAGCCCCGGCTCGACGGTCAGGCACATGCCCGGCTCCAGCACGCCGTCCACGTACGTCTCGGTCCGCGCGGCAGCGCAGTCGTGCACGTCCATGCCCAGCATGTGACCCGTCCCGTGCAGCGTCCACCGCCGCTGGAGCCCCAGCTCCAGCACCCGCTCCACGGGCCCCTCGACCAGCCCCCACTCGACGAGCCTCTCGGCCAGGACCCGCTGTGCGGCGTCATGGAAGTCCCGGTACTTCGCCCCCGGCTGCACGGCCGCGATCCCGGCCTCCTGCGCCTCGTACACGGCGTCGTAGATCTTCTTCTGGATCTCGCTGAACCGCCCGTTGACCGGCAGCGTGCGCGTCACGTCGGCCGTGTAGTACGTGTGCGTCTCCACACCCGCGTCGAGCAGCAGCAGATCGCCCGACCGCACGGGCCCGTCGTTGCGCACCCAGTGCAGCGTGCAGGCGTGCGGCCCGGCCGCGGCGATCGTGCCGTAGCCGACGTCGTTGCCCTCCACGCGCGCCCGGAGGAAGAACGTGCCCTCGATGTACCGCTCGGAGGTGGCCTGGGCCTTGTCGAGGACCTTCACGACGTCCTCGAAGCCGCGCACGGTCGAGTCGACCGCCTTCTGGAGCTCGCCGATCTCGAACGCGTCCTTGACCAGCCGCGCCTCGGAGAGGAAGACCCGCAGCTCCTCGTCGCGCTCGGCGGTGACCTTGTCGGTGAGCGCGGCCTCGATGCCGGCGTCGTAGCCGCGGACGACCCGCACCGGCCCGGTGGCCTGGCGCAGCGCGTCGGCCAGCTCCCGCACGTCGGAGGCGGGGATGCCGTAGAGCTGCTCGGCCTCGGTGAGGGAGTGCCGGCGGCCGACCCACAGCTCGCCCTGGCCGTCCAGCCAGAACTCGCCGTTCTCGCGGTCGGACCGGGGCAGCAGGTAGATCGTCGCCTCGTGGCCCTCGTCCCTGGGCTCCAGGACGAGGACGCCGTCCTCGGTCTGGTTGCCGGTGAGGTAGGCGTACTCGACGGAGGCCCGGAAGGGGTACTCGGTGTCGTTCGAGCGGGTCTTCAGGTTGCCCGCGGGGATCACCAGACGCTCGCCCGGGAAGCGCGCGGACAGCGTGGCCCGGCGGGCGGCGGTCTCGGCGGCCTGGGGGATGGGCTGGAGGTCACGCAGCTCGGTGTCGGCCCAGCCGCTCTTCATGTTCTCGGCCAGCTCGTCGGACACGCCGGGGTACAGTCCGTTCTTCCGCTGCTTGATCGGCTCTTCGCTCTCTTCCGGGCCCGCTGCGTCAGCAGCAGAATCAGAAGCTTCCGGTGTGAGCTCCTCCGCCACGGTCATCCTCCTCGATACGGCACTGGACCACCGTCCACTGTACGGCGGCGTGGAAGGGGGGCCGGGCCGATGACGAGGAGCGTTACTCGAACCGCGCCGCCAGCAGAACGACGTCCTCCGCGCCGTCCGCCGCGTCCAGCCCGTCCGGCAGCACACTGCGCAGGACGTGGTCGGCGAGCGCGCCGGGGTCGCGCCGCAGCGCCCGGGGCACTCCGGCCGCCGCCGCGTGCAGCCGGGCGAAGGCCCGGTCCGTGGCCTCGCCGGTGCGGTGCAGCAGCCCGTCGGTGTACAGCAGGACCGTCTCGCCGGGCTCGGCGAGGATCTCCACGCTCGGCGCCTCCCAGCAGGCGAGCATGCCCAGCGGGGCCGAGACCGACGTCTCCACGAACTCCGTGCGGCGCTGTCCGATCAGCAGCGGCGGGCTGTGCCCGGCCCCGGCCAGCGTGATCTTGCGGGCGGCCGGTTCGCAGTAGCCGAACAGGGCGGTGGCCGAGCGGGCCGGCTCGGTCAGCCGCAGCAGCAGCTCCAGGTCGGACAGGACCGCGACCGGGTCCTCGCCCTCCATCACGGCGTACGCGCGCAGGGACGCCCGCAGCCGGCCCATCGCCGCGACCGCGCTGGGCCCCGACCCCGTGACGGAGCCGACGGCGAGGCCGAGGGCGGCGTCGGGCAGCGGCAGCGCGTCGTACCAGTCGCCGCCGCCGCGCGGGCCGGTGCGGTGCCGGGCGGCGAGCTGGACGCCGGCCACCCGCGGCAGCCGGGAGGGCAGCAGCTCGTCCGCCATGGCCGCCATGGACGTGCGGGTGCGCTCCAGTTCCAGGAGCCGGGCGAGGTGCTCGGCGGCGTACCGGGCGTACAGGCCGGCGAGGTGGCGCTGCCGCTCGCCTGGCTCGGCGGGTTCGTCGTAGAGCCAGACGGCGGCGCCGAGGCGGCCCGCGGTATCGGTGGAAAGGGGGAGGGCGTAGCTGGCGGAGTAGCCGAGGCGGGCCGCGACCTCACGGTGGCGGGGGTCGAGCCCCTTCTCGGCGAACAGGTCGGGGTCGGCGATCCCGCCCTCGCCGCCCGGGAGTCCTTCGAGGATCCGGCCGTAGGACAGGGCGCTGCGCGGCACGGTCTCGATATGGCCGAGGTCGGCGCGGGCGAGGCCCAGGCCGATGGTGGTGTCCGGGCCGAGTCCGTCCCCGGGTTCGAGGACGACGAGGCCGCGCCGCGCGCCGACGAGGGCGGCGCCGGCCCGCAGCAGTTCCTGGAGCGCCTCGTCGAGGGCGGCCGTGCGCACCAGGCGCTCGGTCAGCTCGTGCAGCGTGGTGAGGTCGGAGACCCAGCCGGCGAGACGGTCCTGGAGCACCGCGCCGGGCGGGGCCGGTGGGTCTGCGGGGGCGGCGGTACCCGCCGCGACGGGCGCGACAGTGTGTGCGGGCGAGGGAACCGTTGAATCGATTCCAGCCACTTTCGGAGGGTGCGGGGCGTTCATGGCGTCCGGCCTTCCGACCGGCGCGTACTGCTCAAAAGCATCGCAAACCCCCATGTCATTCTGCGCCGCTAGCAGTGTCTCCACATGTACACGCACTCGTGAGGAGATGTCCAGCATTGTCCTGCTGGGATTCCTGGTGTCCGTGAGGTCAGAGGGGCCAACTCTCCTTCCTCGTGCCGAAATGCAAAGTTGGCTTAAAACTGCCGCAGGGGACGGCTTATTGCGGTCGACTGGGCTTGCTCGACGGAGCGTCACGACGGTCGTGATGGGTACGTACTCGGTGAAGGCCAGGGGTGGTTGGGAACCACCCGGAACCTGGTGACGGAACCGGGCGTCCTATCCACCGACGACCGTGCCCCATCCTCCCGTGGCGGAGGCGGAGAGAAATACGCGCGACGGCAAACGCCATACTTCGCCACCCCTACGCCACGCCCGTGCTTTTGATAGACGCAGTATGGGCGGGACGGCCGCGGAGGCAGCCAACGCTCGACCCATAGGGGTTCCCCTTGCTTCCGGCAGGGGTGTGATGCGCCAACAGGTACGCACAGTGAAGTGATCGACACATGGTGTGATATGGACCACGGTGTTGCCGGCGTGCAACGGAAAGGAACGAGCGCTCATGCGCGAGATCCTCGGAAGGCGACGCGGGCTCCTGTCCCAGCGCAGTGACGGGAGGCCTGAGCTGATCGGCGCGGCCCTGACCTACGCGACGGAATGGCAGTGGCCCGTACTCCCGGGCGTGGCGGCGGACCCGCAGCGGCACTCCCGGTGCAGCTGCCCCGACCCCGACTGCACGGTGCCCGGCGCGCACCCCTTCGACCCCGGCCTCCTCGCGGCCACCACCGACGGGCGCATGATCCGCTGGTGGTGGGGCAACCGGCCGACGGCGCCGATCGTCCTGGCCACCGGCGGCAAGGCCCCCTGCGCGGTCTCGCTGCCCGCCCTGCCGGCCGCCCGCGCCCTCGGGGCGCTCGACCGCATGGGTATGCGGCTCGGCCCGGTCGTCGCTTCCCCCAGCCGCTGGGCGATCCTCGTCAAGCCGTACTCCATGGAGCAGCTCGGCGAGCTGCTCTACGCCAAGGACTTCGTGCCCGGCTCCCTCCGCTTCCACGGCGAGGGCGGCTACCTGGCCCTGCCCCCGTCCGAGACGGGCCAGGGCGAGATCCGCTGGGAGCGGGCGCCGCTGCCCGGTTCCGCCTCGCCGTGGGTGCCCGATGTCGAGGCCGTGGTGGACGCCGTGGTCGAAGCCCTCACTCGTACGGGTGTGAGCGCGCCCGAGTTCTAGGACCGTCGGGCGCGCCGAGCGCCGCGCACGCCCCGGCGCGTTAAGTTCCGGGGCCATGCCGTGTCATTCCCGGGGCCGCCGCCGGGACCCCCGTAAGACCCGACTGCTCGCCCTCGCGGGCGTCCTTGCGGCGTGTGCGGTCGCACTGCCGCTGGCGGTGGCGTCCGCGGGCTCGGTGAGCGGTGCCGGCGCACATGACTCCGGTTCCGGCGCGCAGACGTCCGACGACAACGCACCCGCCGACGACAAACCACTCGCCGACGACAAGGCACCCGCCGCCGTGCGCTGCGGCCCCGAACTCTCCTCCCCCGACGGCATCGAGGCGCAGACCTGTGTGGTCAGGCAGGGCACGGCCGTCTGGGCCAGGACCTACTACCGCAACGCGACCGGCGAGGCGCTGGACGCCGTACTGAGCCTGATGGGGCCCGACGACCGGACCGTGCGGATGACGTGCGCGGTGGGTGCGGAGGACGAGCCGAGGACATGTGAGACGCCCCGGGAGCCCGCGCGGGGGGAGCCGGCGGCCTACACGGCCGTCGCGGAGTTCGCCCAGCGGGGCGGGCAAGGGCCGCTGCTGCTGCGCTCGGGAAGCAACTCCCCTGCCTGGACAGGCAGTTGACGGGCGGCTACGTGCCGTGAGGGGAAGCGCGGACGAAAAGACCCGGTTGCTGGCGACGGGGGATGCACCAGCAACCGGGCTACAGGAACGGTAACAAGAGATCGGCGGTTCGCAAATTCGATCTCGCCTTTCCAGTCACCGACTGGCTTGTCCCTGCCGGGAGTTGTGCTTTCTGGAGGGAGTCCTGGTTCCTCCCGGACGGGACGCGGCGGCGCGCGCCGTCAGCTCAGCGTGACCTGCCGGTTGGTGAGGCCGCCGCGCGCCCGGCGCTCGTCCGCCGTGAGCGGCGCGTCCGTCGCCAGGGCGGCGGCCAGGCGCTCGGCGAACTCCGCCGCCGGCTTCTCCACGTCCTCGGCCAAGACCCCGCTCGGCAGGTCCCACACCGGCACCGTGAGCCCGTGGGCGCGGAAGGAGCCCACCAGGCGGGTGCCCTCGCCGAGGCTGGAGCGGCCCGCGGCGTGCAGCCGCGCGAGAGCGTCCAGAAGCTGCTCCTCGGGGTGGGGCATGACCCACCGCAGGTGGTTCTTCTCCGGCGTCTCGCACCAGTACGCGGCGTCCACGCCCTGGAGCTTGACGGTCGGGATGGCCGCGGCGTTGGCCCGCTCCAGGGAGGCGGTCACCTCCGGCGTGGCGTTCTCCGGGTCCGGGACCCAGAACTCGAAGCCGCTGTGCACTTCTGGCTCGAAGGCGCCCTCCGGGTCGAGCAGGTCCTGGAGCCGCGGGCTGTCGGCCGGGGCGCGGCGGCCCTGCACGGGCGTGCCGGGCTGCGCTTCCAGGGCGCGCTGGAGGGTGTCGGCGAGGTCGCGGCTGATGTCGCCCGACGCGGTGTCGTTCTGGAGGCCGAGCAGGACCGAGCCGTCGTCGCGGCGCAGGGCGGGCCAGGCCATCGGCAGGACCGTGGCCAGCGTGACCGCGGGGACGCCTTCGGGCAGGCCGCCCCTGAGCGTCAGCTCGACCGTGGCCGCGGGCACCAGCTCGCGCAGGGCCACCCAGTCGCACTCGCCGGGCAGGCCCTCGAAGGGGCGGTGCACCAGCTCGGTCGCGGCGTGGGCGGCGGCCCGGCCGTGACAGGCCTTGTAGCGGCGGCCGCTGCCGCAGGGGCAGGGCTCGCGGGCACCGACGACCGGAACTTCTCCATCAGTGCCTGCGGCGCGGGCCCCGCCCGTGGTCTGCGGGCGCTTGGCCTTCGTCTGGGGTCGCTTCTTGGCCATCGATGGGTCTCCCGGTTACGGCTGGTCTCGTACGGTCGCGAGCCTAGCCGCTGATGCCCCGGGCGACGGGGTCCTGTGGACAACCCCAGGCGCGTCGCGGCGTACCGCGCTCAGTCCATGTCGTCGAAGGCGTCTGCGAAGTCCAGTCCGGGTATCTGGGAGACCGCCGGGGCGGTGACGCGCGTCGCGAAGTCGTCGCGGCGGTGGCCGGCGTCCGGGTCGTACACGTCGTCGTGGACGACGACCCAGACCGTGACCTCGCCACTGCTGTCGTCCCGGACGCCCCAGTCGTCGGCGAGCGCGGTGATGATGTTCAGCCCGCGGCCGCCGTGCGCCGTGACCGACGGGGTCGCGGGGGCGGGGCGGGTCGGGCCGCCGCCGTCCGTGACCTCGACGATGAGTCGGCCGGACGGGTCCACGCGCCACGCGGCACGGACGTCGCCGTCACCGGAGAGGGCGTCGCCCAGCGGTCTGCCGTGTTTGCACGCGTTGCTCAAGAGTTCGGAAAGGATCAGCACGGCGTCGTCGATGACCGATTCCGCTACGCCACCTCTGCGCAACTGCGCGCGCATACAGTGTCTCGCTTCCCCCACGCCCGCAGGGCCATGGGGAACGGCCATGCTCGACGACGTGGGCACCTCCTGTGCCACCACCAACGCCACCCCCGAGACCTCCTTCGCCCCACGCCACGGTGTGGATGCCCCATTGGCCTGTACCGGAAACCGGCCAACCCATCTCCGGTGACGCATTCACCACGACCGAATACGGACCGAACGCGCCGGAGCACTCCCTGTGATCGTGTGGCTGGATTTCATCGGTGTGGCCGAGACGCGAGGATCCCGTCTGACGCGGAGCGGGTCAAGGGGTGTGCATGGGACTGGTGTGACTTGTGTGGTGCCGATACCGGGCACGGAGGGTCAGCGGCCGAGCTGGTCGAGCACCGCGCGCGGGCGGTTGGTGATGATGGCGTCGACGCCCAGGCCGACGCAGAGGTCGACGTCCTCGGGCTCGTTCACCGTCCACACGTGCACCTGGTGGCCGGCCCGCTTCAGGCGCGTGACGCAGCCCGGATGGTTGCGCACGATCCGGAGGGAGGGGCCCGCGATCCGCACGCCCACGGGCAGCCGCCCGTCCCGCAGCCGGGGTGTGACGAACTGCGTCAGATAGACGGTCGGCAGCGTGGGCGAGGCGGCCCGCACGCGGTGCAGCGACCGGGCCGAGAAGCTCATGACCCGCACCGGCGACTCCTCGGCGGCAGCCGGGGCGTCGAGTCCGAACCGCTTCAGCAGGACCAGCAGCCGGTCCTCGACCTGTCCGGCCCAGCGGGTGGGGTGCTTGGTCTCGATGGCCAGCTCCACCCGGCGCCCGGCGTCGGCGACGAGTTCCAGCAGCCGCTCCAGGGTGAGGACGGAGGTCGCCTCGCGGTCCTCCGGGCGGTGCTCCCAGTCGGGGTCCTCGTCACGCCCCTTGTAGGCCTCGCCCGTCTTCCAGGAGCCGAAGTCCAGGGCGGCGAGGTCGGCGAGCTCCAGGGCGGAGACCGCGCCGCGGCCGTTGGACGTACGGTTGATCCGGCGGTCGTGCACGCACACCAGGTGGCCGTCGGCGGTGAGGCGCACATCGCATTCGAGGGCGTCCGCGCCGTCCTCGATCGCCTTGGTGTACGCGGCCAGGGTGTGTTCCGGGGCGTCCTCGGAGGCCCCGCGGTGGGCGACGACTTGAGTCACATGCTGCCGAGCGTGGGTCACCGCGTCATGGTGCCACCGTGTGCGGGTACGCGTCCGGTCGGACGGACCCGACGGCTGGGCAGGTCCGGACGGAGGCATTGGGATTGCATCCTTTTCGCCAGTAATGACCTATATAAAGAATGACCCCGGACCCACAGCAACCGCTTATGGTGCTCTGACGGCCCGTGGGAAAAGCTGACGGCATACAAAGGGATGAGCACAGCTGTATCGCGCCGGACCCGTCGACCAGCGTGAAGAGCGTGACCGAGTGCGACCCAGGAACAGCCGTGGATCGAGGAGAGAAGCTGTGAGCACCGAGAACGAGGGCACCGCGGTACCCCCCGCCCCGTCCGCACCCCCCGTGCCGGTGGACGCTCCCGCTGCTCCGGCACCCCAGGGACAGGCCCCTCAGGGGCCGTACGGGCAGGACCCCCAGGGGCAGCCCGCTCAGGGCCAGGGCGCTCCTGGTGACGCCGGCCACCCCGGCGTCTCCTCCTCCGCCCCCGACCCGTCGTGGCCCCCGCCCCCGCCGCCGACCGCCCATGCGCACGGCGACGGCGGTTCCGGTTACGGCGCGGGCGGCTGGGGTTCGTCGTACCAGCAGCCGGCGCCGAAGTCCGGCCGCGGGCGCGGTGGTCTGGTCGCCGGGATCCTGGTGGCCGCGCTGGTCGCGGGCGGCGCGGGCGGCGGCCTCGGCTACACGCTGGCGAAGAACAACGACGACAGCACCGGCTCGACGACGGTCTCCGCCTCCACCAGCGGCGGCGACGTCAAGCGCGACCCGGGCACGGTCGCGGGCGTGGCCGCCAAGGCGCTGCCGAGCACGGTCACGATCGAGGCCGAGAGCACCAGCGGCGAGGGCGGCACGGGCACGGGCTTCGTCTTCGACAAGCAGGGCCACATCGTCACCAACAACCACGTGGTGGCCGACGCGGTGGACGGCGGCAAGCTGACGGCGACGTTCCCGGACGGCAAGAAGTACGACGCCGAGGTGATCGGCAACGCCCAGGGCTACGACGTGGCGGTCATCAAGCTCAAGAACGCCCCCTCCGACCTGAAGCCGCTCACCCTCGGCGACTCGGACAAGGTGGCCGTCGGCGACGCCACCATCGCGATCGGCGCCCCCTTCGGCCTGTCCGACACGGTGACGACGGGCATCATCAGCGCCAAGAACCGCCCCGTGGCCTCCAGCGACGGCAGCGGCAGCCAGGCGTCGTACATGAGCGCCCTGCAGACCGACGCCTCGATCAACCCGGGCAACTCCGGCGGTCCGCTGCTGGACGCGCAGGGCAACGTCATCGGCATCAACTCCGCGATCCAGTCCACCGGCAACGGCGGCTTCGGCACCGGCCAGTCCGGCTCCATCGGCCTGGGCTTCGCCATCCCGATCAACCAGGCCGAGTACGTCGCCCAGGAGCTGATCAAGACCGGCAAGCCGGTGTACGCGAAGATCGGCGCGTCCGTCTCCCTGGACGACAGCTCCGACGGCGCGAAGATCACCGACCAGGGCGCGGGCGGCGCGCCCCCGGTGGAGCCCGGCGGCCCGGCCGCCAAGGCGGGCCTCAAGCCCGGCGACGTCATCACCAAGCTCGACGACCGGGTGATCGACTCCGGCCCCACCCTGATCGGCGAGATCTGGACGCACAAGCCCGGCGACAAGGTCACGATCACCTACGAGCGCGGCGGCAAGCAGCACACGGTCGACGTCACCCTGGGCTCCCGCGTCGGCGACAACTGACGTCCACCGGCGGGCACCGACCCGTTACCCTTGTCCCCGCGCCGCCGATCACGGCAGGCGCGGGGAGGTGTGCCCGAGCGGCCTAAGGGAACGGTCTTGAAAACCGTCGTGGCAGCGATGTCACCGTGGGTTCAAATCCCACCGCCTCCGCGCTGATGGACAGCTGATGGACAGACGAGAGGGGCTGCCGGGTGCCGGCAGTCCCTCTCGTGTTTTCGAGGCACGTGCTCTGAAAGGTGGTGAGTGCGCGTCGTGAGCCGGCGCATCGTCGTCGTCACCGCTGTGCACGGACCTCATGCCCGGTTCCTGCCGGAGGCCTACGCGTCGCTGTGCGAGCAGGGGCTGCCGGAGGGGTGGGAGTGGCACTGGGTGGTTCAGGAGGACGGGGAGGGGGAGGACGTACGGCCGTATGTGCCCGACGACCCGCGGGTGACCTTCCGGCAGGGGCGGGCCGGTGGGCCCGGTGTGGCGCGGACCGTCGCGCTGGCCCATGCCGAGGGTGAGTACGTGACCGTGCTGGACGCCGACGACCAGCTGGCGGCGGGGGTGCTCGGGCGGAATCTGGCGGTGCTGGAAGGGGACCGCGGTCTCGGCTGGGTGACGTCGCGGGTGCTGGATCTGATGCCCGACGGGTCGACCGTCGGGTTTCCGGGCGATCCCGACGAGGGGGTCATCGAGCGGGGGGCCGTGCTGGAGCACTGGAAGGCCAACGGCTTCCTTGCCCAGGTGCATCCGGCCTCGCTGTTCGTGCGGCGGGAGCTGCTGCTCGCCCTCGGCGGGTGGATGGCCCTTCCCGCCTCCGAGGACACGGGACTGTTGCTCGCGCTGAACGCCGTGAGCCGGGGCTGGTTCTCGGGGGAGGTGGGGCTGCTGTACCGGAAGTGGGGCGGGCAGATGACCGGGCAGGCGGCCCATGCGGACCGCGCCGAGCGTGCTGCTCGGATGGCGGTCGTGGAGGCCAGGGCCAGGGCCTTGGCGCGGCTGCCGTGGGGTTTCCCGGCGGCTCTATGACCGGAGTTCTGTCTGGGGCGGCACCTGGGCGACGGGGTCGTGGCGGATGTAGTACTCGGTGCCGAGCAGCCGCTCCCGCTCGGGCGGCGGGAGCGCCGCGATCAGGCCCGGGACCGCTCCCCGCTCCACCTCCGTGCGATGGGCCAGGACGGCGGCGACCTTGCGTTCCAGCCAGGGGGTGACGTCGACGGCCGCGGTGACCAGCTCGTCCGGGACCGTGCGCATCGCCTTGCCCGTGGGCGCCAGGTGCCCGCCCCATGCCCGGACGGCCGAGTGGGGGTGCGTGGCCAGGTACAGGGCGCTCGGCCGCCAGGGCTCGCCGACGTCCGGGTAGAGGCGTTCGAGTCCGGCGGCGTGGACCGCGAGCAGGGCCACCCGGTGGGTGTGCACATGGTCCTCGTGGCCGGTCAGGCCGCCGTACGCGTCATGGGTGACCACGATGTCCGGGCGGAAGGCCCGCAGGTGGGCGACCAGTTCCCCCACCGCCTGGTCCAGCGGGGCGTCGCACAGGCGTGGTCTGCCCGGGGCCGAGCCGGGGACGCGGGAGTCGGCGTAGCCGAGCATCCGCGGCTCGCCGGCGCCGAGGACGCGGAGGGCTTCGGCCAGTTCCGCGGCGCGCGGGGTGTCCTCGGCCCAGGTCGCCGTGACGACCGCGGTGCGCGCGCCCGCGGACGCGTGCCGGGCGAGGACGCCGCCCGCCGACAGGGACTCGTCGTCGGGGTGGGCGAAGACCGCCAGCAGACTCGGCGCCGGCATCATCCCTCGCCACGGGCGTCCGGCGACGCGGTGATGCGGATCGCCTGGCTCGGGCACTTCTCCGCCGCTTCCAGGATCTCCGGGTCGTCGCCCGTCTCCTCGCGGCCCGGGCGGACGACGCCGAATCCGTCGACGAACTCGAAGACCGCCGGGGCCCGGTGGACGCACTCGGCGGAGCCGTAGCAGAGCTCGCGGTCTACGGAGACCTTCATGCCTCTTCATCCCCCTCCTCGCGGCAGCGGAAGCCCTGCCGCGAGGAGTTGACTGCCCAGCGCACCTCCGGCTGAACCGGCCCGGCCCTAACGTGCGCCGCCGGCCGCCGCCAGCCACTGGGCGACCCGGCGTACGGCGGCCTCGTCGAGCCGTTCGACCAGGGCCTGGACGGTCGTGTCGTCCTCGGGGGAGAGGTCGTGGAGGCCCGCCTGGTTCAGGCCGGCCATGAGGACCTGATGGCGGCGGCCGGTCATCCGCTCCGCCAGTTTGTTCGATTCGCTGGGTGTGGCCTCGGGGGCGGACCGGGGTGCGGCCGCCTGCTTGAGGGGGGCGTCGAAGAGGTGCCATCCACCGTCCTTCGGCCCCCACAGGGCGGCGGTCACCTCGTCGCCGCGCGCCCGCAGGGTCTGGGTCATCTCCCCGAGCGCGTACAGCACCGGCTGGCGATGGGGCGACTCCGCCGCCGTCCGCCAGGAGCCCTCGGTCGGCCGGTGGAACATCGCCACCCAGCGCGGAGCGCCCTGCGGCTGTGGGCTCTCGGGACGTGACTCCACTGCGCTCACCCCTGTACTTCGCTCCGGAAGCGGTACGGCAGGCCGACCATAGCTGACGGGTCGTCAGTTATCCAGGGCGGGAGAGCGGCGGCCGCGGGGTTGGGGGGCGCACGCCACCGGGGAGGATCACCACGTCGTCCGGCACCGGTCCCTCCCCTCGTGGGGACCGGTGCCGGACGGTGGAGCTACCGTCGTCCGGCTCGGATGGAACTCGGATGGAAGCTGACCGGATGGGTGCGCTGCTGCGTCCGGATCCTGCCATTCCTGGCCATGGAGGGGGAGGTTCCGAGGCTTTGCGGAGGGCATTACCGCAGGTCAGCCATATAGAGTGAGTTTTCCGGTCCGGACGTCCAGGCGCGGGAAGTGAGGAGTGGAAACCTTGAGTTCCGACTCGGGGGCACGCACCGCCTTCGCAGAACGCCTCGCACTGCTGTACAAGGAAGCCGGCAACCCTCCACTCAAACGTGTGTCCGAAGCGGTCGGGCGGCTCCAGCGGGTCGACGAACGCGGGCGGCCCGTGCGGGTGTCCGCCCAGCGCATCAGCGACTGGCGGCGGGCCCGGAACGTACCCGCGCAGTTCCCCGCCCTCGCGGCGGTGCTGCACGTGCTGATCCCCGAGGCGCGGCGCGAGCGGCCCACGCCGGTGTCCCCGGGCCTGTACGACCTCGGCCAGTGGCAGCGGCTGTGGGAACGCGCGGTGGCCGACCCGGTCGGCGAGCGTCCTGCCGCGTCCCCGGAACAGGAGCAGGATCCGGCCGAGGCCCCGGCCGCGCCCGGCGGGGTGTGCCCGTACCGGGGGCTGGCCTCCTACCGCCGGGAGGACGCCCGGTGGTTCTTCGGCCGGGAGCGGAGCACGGACGCGCTCGTCGCCCAGTTGCGGGCCGTGGCGGAGACGGGCGGCCTGGTCATGCTCGTCGGCGCGTCGGGGGCGGGGAAGTCGTCGCTGCTGAACGCCGGTCTGGTGCCCGCGCTGCGGGACGGCGCGCTGGGCGGCGACGACGGTGACGACGACGGTGGCGACGGCGGCGGTCGGGCCCGGGAAGTGGTGCAGCTCGTTCCGGGCGCCGATCCGATGGCCGAGCTGGCCCGGTGCATCCCCGAGCTGGGGCCGGTCGTGTCGGCACCGGTCCGACCCGGGGCAGAGGGGACGCCTGCCGGAGAGACGACTGCAAGAGAGAGGGACGGCGTCCCGTCCGCGGCCGGACCGGCGCCGGAGAATCCCGCCGCCGACCCCACGGCCGTAAAGCCCGACCCCGCGGCCCCAACACCCGGCCCCACGGCCCTGAACCCCGGCCCCACGGCCGTAAAGCCCGGCCCCCCGGCCGTAAAGCCCGGCGCTCAGCCCCGCGCGGAAGCGGCGGCCACTTCCCCCCGCGCGGAAGCGGTCACTCCGCCCCGCTCGGACGCCGCCGCTCCGCCCCGCGCCGAAGCGGTCCGCGCCGCCGTCACCGCCTGGGCCCGCCGCGCGGCGCCCACCGCCGCCCGGCCGGTCGTCATCGTGGACCAGTTCGAGGAGACGTTCACCCTCTGCCCCGACGAGGCGGACCGGCGTGCCTTCATCGAGGTCCTGCACGCCGCCTGCTCACCCGCCGGCCCCGGCGAACCGGCCCCGGCGGTGGTGGTCCTGGGCATCCGGGCCGACTTCTACGAGCAGTGCCTCCGATACCCCGAACTGGCCGACGCGCTCCAGCACCGGCACATGGTGCTCGGGCCGCTCACCACCGCCGAGCTGCGCGAGGCGGTGACCGGCCCGGCCAAGGCCGTCGGGCTGGAGCTGGAACCGGGCCTGGCCGAGCTGATCGTCCGGGAGGTGAGCGCCGACGGCCCGCGCGGGGCGCACGACGCCGGGGTGCTGCCACTGCTGTCGCACGCCCTGCTCGCCACCTGGCAGCGCAGGAAGGCGGGCCGGCTGACGCTCGCCGGCTACCGCGCGGCCGGCGGCATCCAGGGCGCGGTCGCGGCGACCGCCGAACGGGCCTGGACCGGCCTCGACCCGGCGGCGCGCACGGCGGCCCGGCTGCTCCTGCTCAGGCTGGTCCGGCTGGGCGAGGACACCCAGGCCACGCGCCGGCGCGGGACCCGGCGCCAGCTGGCGGAGGAGTCGACCGACCCCGGCAAGACCGAGGAGTCCCTGGAGGCGCTGGTCCGCGCCCGGCTGGTGACGCTCGACGCGGAGACCGTGGAGATCACCCACGAGGCGTTGCTGCACGCCTGGCCGCGCCTGCGGGACTGGATCGACGAGGACCGGCAGGGCAACCTGCTGCGCCAGCGCCTGGAGGAGGACGGCCGGGCCTGGGAGGAGTCGGACCGCGACACCTCGCTGCTCTACCGGGGCTCCCGGCTGGAACAGGCCCATGCCTGGGCGAGATCCGCCGGGGACAGGTTCCTGACCCGGAGCGCGGTGGAGTTCCTGGCCGCCTCGGTCAGGCTGCGCAGACGCGTCATCTGGATCAGCCGGGGCGCGGTGGCGGCGCTGGTGGCGCTGGCGGTGCTGGCCGCCGGGACGGCCGTCGTCGCCTGGAAGCAGCGGGACGACGCGGTGTTCGAGCAGGTGCTCGCGCAGGCCGACCGCGTCCAGGACACGGATCCGTCGCTGTCCGCGCAGCTCGACCTGGTGGCACACCGGCTGCGGCCGGACGACAAGGGCGCGAACAGCCGCCTGCTCTCCGTCGTGAACGCCCCGCTGGCCACGCCCCTGCCCGGGCACACGGGCGCCGTCTACCTCACGACGTTCAGCCCGGACGGCCGGACCCTGGCCACCGCCAGCTACGACCGGACGGTCCGGCTGTGGAACGTGGCCGACCCCAGGCGTCCGAGTCCCCTGGGCAAGCCGCTCACCGGCCACACGAGCTGGGTGAGCAGCGCGATCTTCAGCCCGGACGGCCGTACGCTCGCGAGCGCCTCCGACGACGGCACGATCCGGCTGTGGGACGTGACCAGCCCTGGCCGCCCGCAGTCGCTCGGCCGGCCCCTGACCGGCCACGACGGCACGATCTACCTGATCGCCTTCAGCCCGGACGGGCGCACGCTGGCCTCCGCCGCCGAGGACCACACCGTCCGGCTCTGGGACGTGGCCGACCCGCGGCGGCCGCGGGCGCTCGGCGAGCCGCTGACCGGGCACACGGCCGCGGTGCGCTCGGTGGCGTTCAGCCCGGACGGCCGGACGCTGGCGGCGGGCGGCGACGACGGCACGATCCGGCTGTGGGACGTGACCGAGCCCGGGCGTCCGGCGCCGGTCGGCAGGCCGCTGACCGGGCACAGCGCCCTCGTGCACTCCGTGGCCTTCAGCCCCGACGGCCGGACGCTCGCCAGCGGCGGTGAGGACAACACCGTCCGGCTGTGGAACATGGCCGATCCGCACCACCCGGAACAGATCGGAGCGCCGCTCACCGGCCACACCGGCCCGATCTGGTCGGTCGCCTTCAGCCCCGACGGGAACATGCTCGCCGCCGCCAGCGCGGACAGCACCGCGAGTCTGTGGAAGGTCAGTGATCCGGAGTACCCGTCGCAGGTCGGCGGTCCCCTGGCGGGAAGCAGCGGCGAGATGTACGCGCTCGGCTTCAGCCCCGACGGGCGCACCCTCGCCACCGGCACGGGCGACAACAAGGTCCGCCTGTGGGCGCTGCCGACCTCGGACATGACCGGCCGGACCGGGACGTTCCGCCCGGACGGGCGGGTGCTCGCGACAGCGGGGCGGGACGGCCGGGTCCGGCTGTGGGACGTGCGCAAGCCCGGCAGGCCGGTGCCGATGGGCGAGCCGTTCCGGCCGGGGAAGGGCGACGTACGCTCCCTGGAGTTCTCCCCGGACGGCCGCACCCTCGCGGCGGTGACGGGCAACCGGGCCGTGCAGCTGTGGAACCTCAGCGATCCGGAACGCCCTGTTCCATACGGGTCCCCGCTTCCCCTGCGCATCCGGTACGCCGACCCGCTGGCGTTCAGCCCGGACGGGCACACCCTGGCCACCGCCCACGACGACCGCACCATCCAGCTCTGGGACATCGGCGACCCGACCCGGCCCCGGGCCCTCGGCGCTCCCCTCACCGGGCACAAGGGCTACGTCAACTTCCTCGTCTTCAGCCCGGACGGCCGGACGCTCGCCAGCGGCAGCGCGGACGGCACCATCCGGCTGTGGAACGCGGCCGACCCCGGCCGGGTCACCCTGTTCGGCACACCCCTCAGAGGCCATCTCGGAGCCGTCAACTCCCTCGCCTTCAGCCGCGACGGCAGAACGCTCGCCAGCGCCGGCGACGACAGCTCCGTCCGCCTTTGGGACGTCACGGACCCCGCCGGCGCGTCCGAACAGGCGCGCCTCACCGGTCACACGGAAGCGGTGGTGTCCCTGACGTTCAGCCGGGACGGGCGCACCCTGGCGAGCGGCGGCAACGACAGCACCGTCCGGCTGTGGAACGTCTCCGACCCCTCCCGGGCCACCGCGATCGGCCAGTCGATGAGCCCCAGCGCCAAGACCGGCAACTACCTGTCGTTCAGCCCGAACAGCCACATGCTGGCCGTGTCGAGCGGCGCCGACACCATCCGGATCTGGAACCTGGACGTCGACCAGGCCGTACGCCGCGTCTGCTCGATGACCCGGGGCGTGCTGACGCCGGACACCTGGAGCGAGTACCTGCCCCGGCTCTCGTACGACCCGCCGTGCGCCGGCTGACGGGAGGCATGTGCACAACAGGCCGAACTGTCACGGGAGTTGAGTGATACGAGTCACAACGCCGACTTCCTGACGGATGGTCGGCTCGCGCTGGGCAAGCGCTTGTTACCCTTGGCCATAGCTCGACCGCTGGTGCATCCCCCGTCGCCAGCGGTCGAGCCTTTTCTCAGCGCAGGTCCAGGCGCATCAGGACCCGGGGATGGCCGGCCAGGACCGAGGTGGTGGGCGCCGCGTAGGCGAAGCCGGCGCGTTCGAAGTTCTTCCGCAGGCCGGCGTAGGCCATGGTCAGGTCGACCTTGGCGTCGCCGTTGTCGAGGGGGTAGGCCTCGACCGCCGGTGCGCCGTGGGCGCGGGCGAACTCCACCGCGCCGGCGATGAGGGCGTGCGAGATGCCCTGCTTGCGGTGACCGGGGCGGACCCGGACGCACCACAGCGACCAGACGGGCAGGTCGTCGACGTGCGGGATCTTGCGGTTGCGGGCGAAGGAGGTGTCCGCGCGCGGAGCGACGGCGGCCCAGCCGACCGGTTCGTCACCGTCGTAGGCGAGCACGCCGGGGGGCGGGTCCGCGCGGCACAGCTCGGCGACGTACGCGCCGCGGGCCTCGCCGCGCAGTTCGTTGTTGAGCTTGGAGGGGATCCGGTAGCTCAGGCACCAGCAGACGTTCGCGGTCGGCGACTTCGGGCCGAGCACGGCACGGACGTCCTCGAAGTCCGTGGCGGGGCGAACGTCGATGCTCATGCCCCCACGATGGCACGCGCCGCGCGGCCCCGCCGCTCGGTCAGGCCTTCCGCGGCGGGGACACGGTCTGGCTGAACGCGTTGTAGAACGGCTGGGCCATGCCGGCGAGGGCCGAGGCGCCCTGCGCGAACGGCGTGAGCGGATCGATCGAACCCGACCGGCTGCCGCCGCCTCCGCCGCCCTCGGCGGCCTGGGCGGGCGAGCCGGCCTGGAGAACGACGAGAGCGACGAGCAGCACGGCGGCACGGGAGAGCAGACGAGATCGCATGCCCGCTTCAACGAACTGCTTTGTCGCTGGTCACAGGCTTGCGGTTAGTGATTTTGACGTACCGCCGAGGCCGCCCTCAGCATGCGCAGCTGGCCGATCTCGCTGACGTTCTTCGTCAGTTCCGTGTTCACCCAGGCCGCCATGTGCGCGACCGTGTACTGAGGGTCGTCGGGCACGGGGAACCCGGCCGGGGCGTCCAGGCCGGTGTCCGTGAGGTCGTCCAGGACCGTCAGCCACTGCGTGCGCAGGCCGCGCAGCCACTCGACGGTCGGCTCGCCCGCGCCGGGCCATACGACGTCCGTGCGGTCGCGGGGCGGGCGGCCCTGCGCGTGGTCGAGGGTGACGCTCCACCACCACCCGATGTGCCAGCTCACCCAGGCGACGGTGGGCACGGGCACGGGGTCCGGCTCGGTGTCCGCCCAGTCCGGCACCCAGCTGCCGTCGGCGGACCGGCGCATGGTCCAGACGAGCGGCGCGGGCTCCCAGAGGAAGTCCTCCGGCTCCAGCCGCTCCAGGTGGTACTCGAACAGGGACCAGGTCAACTCGAACTGCGCGCGCAGCAGTTCCGTACGGGAGACGCTCATCGGACGACCCTACGCAGGCGCCCGGGTGTCCCGGGCCAGTCCCGGCCAGTCGAGGTCCCGCAGCGCCTGCTCCGGGCCGCACCCCGACGGCAGGTGCGGCGCGGACTGGAACCAGAGGACGGTGAGCCGGGAGCGGTACGCGACCGGGTCGTGGGCCGGGTCGAGGGCCGTGGAGTGGAACGTGCCGAGGCAGGCCACGGCGGGCAGCACCTCGACGGGCCCGAGGCCGCCCGCGTACTGGTCGGGATACTCGCGCGGCGGCGGGACGAGATGCACCGGCGTGCCGGGGTGGGCCCGCTCGGCGGCCCGCAGCAGGCCGCGGATCCGCAGGTCGTTCACCGTCTTGCAGGGATAGCCCTCCCGCAGGTCGCCGTACGTCGACGTGAACCGCAGGTCGGCGAGATCCACCGGGCGGCCGGAGGCCAGGAGGAGGCGGGCGAGCGCCAGGGCCGGCGGTTTGGCGTGCGGTGCATGGGGGTCTTTCGGTGCTCGTGGACGGGGTCCGGCTCACGGCCGGTGCCCCGTCAGCCGTGCCGCCGAGGCGATCGTCGCCCGGGCCTCCCGTTCGGACAGGCCGGTGTTCAGGGCCGCCTCGACCAGGGGGTCCACGAGCGCGGGGCCGATGCCGTCCTCGTAGGCGCGGCAGGCCGCCCAGAACAGGCGGGTGTTGCGCTGGCCCTCGTGGGCGGCGAGCACGAACTGGACCAGGCCCTGGCCGTGTCCGCCGGCCGACGGGGGCGTGGGGTGGTGGGCGCGGGGCGGCGGGAGCAGCAGGCGCAGCAGGGAGCGCGGGCAGCGGGCGGGGGGCAGGTGCGCGGTGCCGGGCGCGGCGGCGTACACGCCCTGGCCCGTGCGGGAGCCCGGGCCGACGAGGTAGCCGCCGGCGCCCCGGATGTCGATGCCGGGGGCGAGGCGGCCCGCCGAGTTGGGGACCACCACGTCGGGCGGGCCGCTGAGCCACAGGTGACGCCCGCCGGACGGGGTCAGCACCACCACGGTCGGGGGGATGGTGAACAGGTGCCGCAGGGCCAGCTCGCGCAGGGCGGCCGAGGAGTCCGTGCCGGTCTTCACGTCCAGGTCGATGCCGATCAGGTGGTGCGGGGGCAGGCCGCAGGCGATGCCGTAGCCGCTCGCCCAGGGCGCCGCGGCGAACAGTTCGCGGATGCGGGCCGGGTCGCTGGAGGCGTCGTACACCCCGTGGCCGAGGCGGCCGCACTCGCCGTGGCAGGGGGACGGGGCGGGGTCGTCGCGGTGCGGGGAGCGCAGCGCCGGGAGCTTGGTGCGGGACAGGGGGATGACGGCCAGTCCGCGTTCGGCGGCTGACAGGGCGTGTGCGAGGGCCAGCGTCGTGGCCTGCCGGTCGGTGGTGGCCATGCTCCTAGTTTCGTACGTACGTTCGAAAAAGGAAAGAGGGAGCGGGTGCGACGCGCCGGGGCGGAGTGCCGTCGGGGAAAAGTGCTGGAACGCTTCGGCCCTTGCGGCACCTGGGTTCGAACGCCCCCTTGTGCCCCCGTCCGGGACGGAAGTGACGCAAAGGGGTTTATCGACTTGTCATCACGCTTGAGAGCGAATAGCGGCTTTCGGGGTGGTTCGCCGGGGATTCGGTGGGCAACTCTGGACTCGCGACGTCGAGCACCGCACCGGGGCGGCCGGCCAACTTCCCTGGTGGCAGCAGTACTTCACGCACAGACGGCCATAAGTCGGTGCGTCCTCGGTTCTGAAGTCCTGGAGGGACAAGAAACATGGCAAGTCTCCGTACCGCCCGCGTCATCGCAGCCGTCTCCGCCCTGCCGCTCGCAGCCGCTCTCTTCACCGGTGTTGCGACGGCGGACAACGGCGCCTTCGCGGACAACGGTTCGATCGCGTCCGCCACGGAGGCCGAGCAGGGCCTCATCGGCGGAGTCGGCGGCGACAACTTCGGCAACTCGGCCACCACCCAGCAGCAGGCCGTCGGCGACGGCGCCTCGAACCAGAGCAACACCGCCCAGGTCAACGGCTCGGCGTTCACGGCCGTCAACCAGGGCAACGACAACACCGCCGTCAGCTTCGCCCCCCTGTGGTGAGCTGAGCGGGCCGGTGTACCGGCACCGGCCCGTTTCCTGTGGGTGTGCTTCGTGGGGTGACAAGCGCCTGGGCGGCGGTACTTCGGTACCGCCGCCCAGGCGCTTTCCGCGTGCGGCGGACGACCTTGACAGACCCCAATATCTGACGGACAGTCAGAAACTGTGAGCGCTGAGCCCGATGTCCACGAGGAGTTCGACGCGCGCCTGAAGGCCTACGAGGGGCGGCCCGCGGCCGTCACCGGCGTGGGAAAGGACCCCGTCAACGCGCCGATGATCCGCCACTGGTGCGAGGCGATGGGCGACACCCACCCCGCCTACACGGGACCCGACGCGGTGGCCCCGCCCACCATGCTCCAGGTGTGGACGATGGGCGGCCTGTCCGGCCACCCGGGGCGCGCGGCCGCCTACGACGAACTGCTCGGCCTGCTCGACGAGGCGGGCTGCACCGCCGTCGTCGCCACCGACTGCGAGCAGGAGTACCTGCGCCCCCTGCGCCCGGGGGACGAGATCACCTTCGACTCCGTGATCGAGTCGGTGTCGGACCGCAAGACCACGAAGCTGGGCACCGGCTACTTCGTCACGACCCGCACGGACGTCCGCGCGGGCGGCGAACTCGCCGGCACCCACCGCTTCCGCATCCTCAAGTACGCCCCCGCACGCCGACCGGAGAAACCGCGGGAGCGCCGCCCGCGCCCCGTCGTCAACCGCGACAACGCCGGCTTCTGGGAGGGCGTGGCCCGCCACGAGCTGCTGATCCAGCGCTGCACCGCCTGCCGCGCCCTGCGCTTCCCCTGGCTGCCGGGGTGCAACGGCTGCGGCTCCCCGGACTGGGACACCGTCGAGGCGAGCGGCGAGGGCACGGTCTACTCGTACGTCGTCATGCACCACCCGCCCTTCCCGGCCTTCGAGCCTCCTTACGCGGTCGGACTGATCGAGCTCGCCGAGGGTGTGCGGATCGTCAGCAACGTGGTCGGGGTGCCGTACGACAAGGTGCGGATCGGCATGCCGGTGCGGCTGGAGTTCCGGCGCTACGACGAGGAGCTGGTGCTGCCGGTCTTCCAGGGGGTGGCGCCGTGAACGCCGGCGACCGCCTTCCGCCGCTGGAGATCCCCATCACCCGCACCCTGATCGTCACCGGGGCGATCGCCTCCCGCGACTACCAGGACGTCCACCACGACCCGGAGCTCGCCCGGCAGAAGGGCTCCCCCGACATCTTCATGAACATCCTGACGACCAACGGCCTGGTCGGCCGCTACGTCACCGGCCACTTCGGCCCCCGGGCGGAGCTGCGCCGGGTGGCCATCCGGCTCGGCGCGCCCAACCACCCCGGCGACACGATGGTGCTGACGGGCACGGTCGAGGAGGTCGACGGCGACACGGCGACGGTCCGGATCGTCGGCGTCAACGGCATCGGCCGGCACGTCACCGGCACGGTCACCGTGCGGGTCCCGGCATGAGCCTGAGAAGCCGGGACGGTCTCGGCGGGCGCGCGGCCGTCGTCGGCATCGGGGCCACCGAGTTCTCCAAGGACTCGGGCCGCAGCGAACTGCGCCTCGCCGTCGAGGCGGTGCGCGCGGCCCTCGCGGACGCCGGGCTGACACCGGCCGACGTCGACGGGATGGTCACCTTCACCATGGACACCAGCCCCGAGATCACCGTCGCCCAGGCGGCGGGCATCGGCGAGCTCTCCTTCTTCTCCCGGATCCACTACGGCGGCGGAGCGGCCTGCGCCACCGTCCAGCAGGCCGCCCTCGCGATCGCCGCGGGCGTGGCGGACGTGGTCGTCTGCTACCGGGCGTTCAACGAGCGCTCCGGCCGCCGCTTCGGCTCCGGGGTGCGGCACCGGGAGCCGACGGCGGAGGGCGCGGCGCTCGGCTGGTCGCTGCCGTTCGGACTGCTCACCCCCGCCTCGTGGGTGGCGATGGCGGCCCAGCGGTACCTCCACACCTACGGGCTGACCCCGGAGGCGTTCGGGCACGTGGCCGTCGTCGACCGCAAGCACGCGGCGACCAACCCGGCGGCGTACTTCCACGGCCGGCCCATCACCCTCGCCGACCACGCCGCCTCCCGCTGGATCGTCGAGCCGCTCAGGCTGCTCGACTGCTGCCAGGAGACGGACGGCGGACAGGCGCTCGTCGTCACCTCCGTCGAACGGGCCCGCGACCTGCCGCACCGGCCGGCCGTGATCACGGCGGCCGCCCAGGGCGCGGGACGCGCGCAGGAGCAGATGACAAGCTTCTACCGGGACGACCTCACCGGCCTGCCCGAGACGGCGGTGGTGGCCCGACAGCTGTGGCGCACCTCGGGGCTCGCACCGGCCGACATCGACGTGGGCATCCTCTACGACCACTTCACGCCGTTCGTGCTCACGCAGCTGGAGGAGTTCGGCTTCTGCGGCCCCGGCGAGGCACCCGACTTCGTGGCCGAGGAGCGGCTGCCGCTCAACACGCACGGCGGGCAGCTGGGGGAGGCGTACCTGCACGGCATGAACGGGATCGCGGAGGCCGTCCGGCAGCTCAGGGGGACGGCGGTGAACCAGGTGCCGGGGGCGGAACGGGTCCTGGTGACGGCCGGGACGGGCGTGCCTACGTCGGGGCTCGTCCTGACCGCCGGCCCCCAGGGGTGATCCCGCAGTACCCCGGGCCCTGCGCTCCACCTACAGGAGGTGCAGTCAGCCCCACCCCTACAACCTGAGGGGGACACCGCTTCGGGACCTGCGGCCGATCCGCTCGGCAGGGCGCCGCTCATAGCGTTGAGCCATGACCACACCCGTCTGCACCAGCGCTTCGAAGGCGGCCGCACCAGCGGCGCAGACCCTTCCGTACCCGTCGTTCTCGTCGTACGTCAGGGCCCGCCAGCCGGTGCTGCTGCGTACCGCCCGCTCGCTCACCGGCAACCCGAGCGACGCCGAAGACCTGTTGCAGACCGCGCTCGCCAAGACGTACGTCGCCTGGGAGCGCATCGAGGACCACCGAGCCCTCGACGGCTATGTGCGCCGGGCGCTGCTGAACACGCGGACGTCGCAGTGGCGCAAGCGCAAGGTCGACGAGTTCGCCTGCGACGAGCTGCCCGAGCCGGATCCGGTGCCCGGCGGTGACGACCCGGCCGAGCAGCAGGCGCTGCACGACGCGATGTGGCGGGCGATCATGCGGCTGCCCGCGCGGCAGCGGGCGATGGTAGTCCTCAGGTATTACGAGGACCTCAGCGAGGTCCAGACGGCCGAGGTGCTCGGCGTGTCGGTGGGCACGGTGAAGTCGGCCGTCTCCCGCGCGCTCGGCAAGCTGCGCGAGGACCCTGATCTGGGACTTGTTCGGTCCTGAGCCGAAGCGTGGGCTAACGTCAGCTGATCGATCACCGCCTCCTAGTGACATACCGAGTGGTATGTGCGCAGAATCAGCGCAACCTTTACCACCGCGTAGGCAATGTCGCCCCGGGAGGACGCCGTGCTGAGCACGATGCAGGACGTACCGCTGCTGATCTCGAGGATCCTGACCCACGGGTCGACGATCCACGGTTCATCGCAGGTGACCACGTGGACCGGTGAGGACGAGCCGCACCGCCGCTCCTTCGCGGAGATCGGCGCCCGCGCGGCCCAGCTGGCCCACGCCCTCCGGGAGGACCTCGGCGTCACCGCCGACGAGCGGGTCGCGACGCTGGCCTGGAACAACGCGGAGCATGTGGAGGCCTACTTCGCGATCCCGTCCATGGGCGCGGTCCTGCACACCCTGAACCTCCGCCTCCCGCCCGAGCAGCTGGCCTGGATCGTCAACCACGCCGCCGACCGCGTGATCATCGCCAACGGTTCGCTGCTCCCCCTGCTCGCCCCGCTGCTGCCGCACCTGAAGACCGTCGAGCACGTGGTCGTGACGGGCCCCGGAGACCGCTCCCTGCTCGCGGACGCGACCGCGCGGGTGCACGAGTACGAGGACCTGCTCGCCGGGAAGCCGACCTCCTACGACTGGCCCGAGCTGGACGAGCGCCAGGCCGCCGCCATGTGCTACACCTCCGGCACCACCGGCGACCCCAAGGGCGTGGTCTACAGCCACCGCTCCATCTATCTGCACTCCATGCAGGTCAACATGGCCCAGTCGATGGGCCTGACCGACCAGGACACCTCGCTGGTCGTGGTCCCGCAATTCCACGTGAACGCGTGGGGGCTGCCGCACGCCACCTTCATGACCGGCGTGAACATGCTGATGCCGGACCGCTTCCTCCAGCCGGCCCCCCTCGCCGCGATGATCGAGAGCGAGAAGCCGACCCACGCGGCGGCCGTCCCGACCATCTGGCAGGGCCTGCTCGCCGAGCTGACCGCGCACCCCCGGGACGTCTCCTCCCTCACCCAGGTCACGATCGGCGGCTCGGCCTGTCCGCCGTCGCTGATGGAGGCCTTCGACAAGCTGGGCATGCGGGTCTGCCACGCCTGGGGCATGACGGAGACGTCCCCGCTCGGCACGGTCGCCCGTCCGCCGGCCGGCGTGGTCGGCACGGAGGAGGAGTTCGCCTACCGCCTCACCCAGGGCCGCTTCCCGGCCGGCGTCGAGGCCCGCCTGACCGGCCCCGGCGGCGAACGCCTCCCCTGGGACGGCGAGTCGGCCGGCGAGCTGGAGGTCCGCGGCCCCTGGATCGCGGGCGCCTACTACAACGGCCCCGACGCCGACCCCCTGCGCCCCGCCGACAAGTTCAGCGAGGACGGCTGGCTGAAGACGGGAGACGTCGGCACCATCTCCCCCGACGGCTACCTCACCCTCACCGACCGGGCCAAGGACGTCATCAAGTCCGGCGGCGAGTGGATCTCGTCGGTGGAGCTGGAGAACGCGCTCATGTCCCACCCGGACGTCGCCGAGGCGGCCGTCGTCGCCGTCCCCGACGACAAGTGGGGCGAGCGCCCCCTGGCCACGGTCGTCCTCAAGGAGGGCGCCACCGCCACCTTCGAGACCCTGCGCGCCTTCCTCGCCGACGAGGGCAGGATCGCCAAGTGGCAGCTCCCGGAGCGCTGGACGGTGATCGAGGCAGTGCCGAAGACGAGCGTCGGCAAGTTCGACAAGAAGGTGCTGCGCAGGCAGTACGCGCAGGGCGAGCTGGACGTCACCAGCCTCGGCTGACCCGGCCGGACCCCGACAGCCCCTGGCCACGGCCAGGGGCTCGTCTCATGTCGCACCGTAGGCGAGCCGGATGAACGTGCCCTCGGGGAAACGCAGTTCCATGGTGTGGCTGTGGAAGTAGGGCGAGTGGACCTCGTAGTCGACCAGTTCCTTGTCGAACCAGGCGATGTCGAGGAAGGACGCCTTGTGGCGCTCCCAGAGTTCGATCGACGCCTTCGTGGTGATCAGGTAGAACGTCCGCGAGCGCAGACGCATCACCTCGGACAGGGGGATTCCGTCGAAGGTGGTCTCCGGGGGCAGTGACGCCTCGTCCGCCTCATTGCGGACGAGACCGATGGCGACCACGCGCGCGCTGTGCACGTTCAGCGGCGAGATCGTCTGCCCGCCCAGCCGGTTGTACGTCTTGATGAGCCGGTTCCGCCTCATGTCGGGGATCAGTACGTCACGCACGTACCGGATCGCATGCGAGGCGACGGCGAGGAAGAACAGGACGGCGCCGGTGACGGCGACCCAGGAGATGGCCAGGAGGTAATAGGCGACGCCCAGCCACTGGAAAAGGGCGTAAGCGGCGATCCCGCCGACGATCAAGGCAACCAAGATCACGTCACTGCCCCCGCGGCCGTTGTGTCCGGACCCAGACATACCGCCGTGCGGCCGGGACCGGTCCCGGCCGCACGAGCGCACGGCTGTCATCCGACGGGGCCGGAGGCCGTGCGCGAGACCACCGGCGGCGTCACCTCACCGCCGCGACCAGGTCAGCCCCCACCCCAGCACCAGCCACAGGCCCGCCACCGCGCACACCCCGCCCCAGCCGAAGTGGCTGAAGGCGACGCCCGCGAGGGCCGAGGCGGCCGCGCCGCCCGCGAAACCGGCGACCACATAGGCGGTGTTGGCGGTGGCCGGCGTCGCGGTCGCGGTCAGGGCGAGCGTCTGGTTGGCGACGTGGGAGGCGACCAGCGCCGCGTGGATCAGGACCGCGGCGGCGCACAGCGCCCCCAGCACCTGCCCGCCCAGCCAGAACAGCGGCACGGACACGGCGGCGAGAAGGTACGCGGACCGCACGACCCGCGCCGCGCCGAACCGGTCCACGAGCCCGCCGGCCAACGGCGCCACCGCGGTCGCCGTCAGCCCGAAGAGCCCGAAGAGCCCGGCGGTCGCGGTGGACAGCCCGTACACCGGCCCGGTCAGCAGCAGGGCGAGCGAGGTCCACAGCGCGCTCCACGCACCGAACATCCCGGCCTGCCGCAGGCACGCCCGCCACAGGTCGGGCGAGTGCCGCAGGACCGACGGCAGCGCGGCGAGGCCCGCGAACAGCGGCCCTTCCCGCCGCCGCCGCGACGGCAGGACGGCGGCGGTCGCGAGCCCCAGGACGAGGGTGAGCAGGGCCGCTCCGGCGAACACCCAGCGCCAGCCGAAGGCCTGCCCGGCGAGTCCGCCCAGCACCCGGGCCGCGACGATCCCGGTGAACAGACCCGCGATGACGGCCGCGACATGGCGGGCCCGCCGTTCCGCGGGGGCCCGCTCGGCGACCAGCGGGACGAGCAGCTGCGGGATGACGGTCGCGGCCGAGGCGACGAACACGGCGACCGCGAGGGCGGCGGCGCCCGGGGCGGCCGCACTGGCGGCCAGCGCGACCGTGGTGACGAGCGTGAGCCCGGCGACCAGCCGGCGCCGGTTCGCGCTGTCGCCGAGCGGCGCGAAGAACAGCAGGCCGACCGCGTAGCCGAGCTGGGCGACCGAGGCGATCCAGGCCACGGCCGAGGGGGCCGAGCCGAAGTCGCGGGCCATGAGCGAGAGCAGCGGTGCGGCGAGGTAGATGTTGGCGGCGGTGACCGCGCTGCACACGGCGAGCAGGGTGAGGAAGAGACCGGGGGAGGGCGTGCGCGCGGGCCGCCCCGGGGCCGTGCCGGCCCGGCCGGGCGTGGTCGGGGTGGTGGTCGCTGACGGCATGAGGGAGGACTCCTTGGAGTCGGCTCTAACAACTAACTGGTTGGTTGGATGATGGGGGAACAGTCTGGGACGGTCCGCCATTCCCTGTCAACCAAACAGTTGGTTACCTGGCGCGCTACCCTCTCCCCCATGGCAGCAAGGGACCCCGAGGCCACCAAGGCCCGGATCTTCGAGGCGGCGGTCGCCGAGTTCGCCCGGCACGGCATCGCCGGCGCCCGCATCGACCGCATCGCCGCCGAGGCGAAGGCCAACAAGCAGCTCATCTACGCCTACTTCGGCAACAAGGCGGAGCTGTTCGCGATCGTCCTCGAACGCAAGATGCTCCACCTCGCCGAGGCCGTCCCCGTCGACCCGGACGACCTGGAGAGCTGGATCGACCGCCTGATGGACTACCACGCCGCCCACCCCGAGCTGCTGCGCCTGCTCTTCTGGGAGGGCCTGGAGTACGGCAGCACGGAACTGCCCCACGAGTCCGACCGCCAGGAGCACTACGCCCGCAAGGTCGCCGCCCTCCAGGACGGCCAGGACCGGGGAGTCGTCACCGACGCGATCCCGGCGGCCGACCTGCTGTTCCTGCTGACCGCCCTGGCCAACTGGACCGCCGTCGTGCCGCAGATGCGGCGCATCCTGCTCGGCGACGAGGACACCGACCGGGACCGCCTGCGCGCCTCGGTGAAGGAAGCGGCACGCCGGCTCGCGGCCCGTTAGAGCTGCGACGGCGCGTTGCGCAGTGCCACGGCCCGGAAGAAACGCGGAGCCGATCCGTGTTGCCGCCTGTGCCGGACACCACCATGATTCACAGGGCCTGCGAGGAGACATTGAGCATGACCGAAATCAGTACGGGCGGCGACCTGGTCACTTACATCAATGTCTTCACCGTCGCTCCCGAGAATCAGCAACGTCTCATCGAGCTGCTCCAGTACATGGCGCGGGAGGTCATGCCGAAGCAGCCTGGCTATGTGCAGGCCAATATTCACCGGGGTCTTGAGGGCACTCGAGTGGCCAACTACAACCAGTGGCGCTCGCAGGCGGATCTGGCGGCCGCGCGCGAAGACGCCGAAGTGCGGGCCTGCATGGAGCAAGTACTGGAGATCGCGACGCTCGACCTCGTACCGTACGAGGTCGTCTCCGTACACCGGCCGCAGGTTTCCTAGTTGGTCCCGATCCGGGCCAGCAGCTCGACGATCCGGGCCTGCACCTCGCCGCTGGTGGACCGCTCCGCGAGGAAGAGCACCGTTTCTCCGGAGGCGAGCCGCGGCAGGTCGGCCTGGTCGACGGCGGCGGTGTAGACGACGAGCGGGGTGCGATTGAGCTGCCCGTTCGCCCGCAGCCAGTCCACGATCCCGGCCTGCCGCCGGTGCACCTGAAGCAGGTCCATCACGACCAGGTTCGGCCGGAACTGCCCCGCCAGCGTCACCGCGTCCGTGTCGCTCGCGGCCCGCGCGACCTGCATCCCGCGCCGCTCCAGCGTCGCCGTCAGCGCCAGCGCTATCTCCGCGTGCTCCTCGATCAGCAGCACCCGCGGGGGGTGCTGCTCACTGTCGCGCGGCGCCAGCGCCTTCAGCAGGACGGCCGGATCGGCACCGTACGCCGCGTCCCGCGAGGCCTGCCCGAGCCCGGCCGTGACGAGGACGGGCACCTCGGCGGCCACGGCGGCCTGCCGCAGCGACTGGAGCGCCGTACGCGTGATCGGCCCGGTCAGCGGGTCGACGAACAGCGCGGCGGGGAAGGCCGCGATCTGCGCGTCGACCTCCTCGCGCGAATTCACGATCACTGGCCGGTAGCCGCGGTCGCTCAGCGCCTGCGAGGTGCTGACGTCCGGCGCCGGCCACACCAGCAGCCGCCGCGGGTTGTCCAGCGGCTCCGGCGGCAACTCGTCGTCCATCGGCTGCGGCCGCGGCGGATCCGCCACCTCGACGGCACCGCCGGGCCCGTCGAGCGGCTCGGGCCCCTCGGCGGCGTTCTCGTCCGGAGCGCCTATGGCGTACGACCGCCCGCCGCCCTCGGTCATCTGGGCGAGCCGCGACTGACCGGCGAGCGACGGCTGCGCCGGGACGGGCGTGGACACCGGCGCCTGGACCTGGGCCTGCGCCTGGGCGGCGGCCGGCGCGGATGTCGGCTCGGCCGTCGGATGCGGCCTGGCGCCTTGTTCCGGACGCGCTGCCTGTTCCTGACGCGGTCCCTGCTCCTGCCGGGCCCCCTGTTCCGTACGCGCGGCCGGGTCGGGCGGCGTGCCGAGCTTGCGGCGCCGGCCCGATCCACCCGGCTGGTGCGGGGGAGGCGTCGCCGGACCGCCCGGTCCCTGCGGAGTCGGTGGGGCGGCGGGTGCGGCGGGTGCGGCCGGCTGCTGGACCTGCGCCGCCTGCCGGTTGAAGGGCACGCCCTGCCCGAGCGTCCGGACGCTGATCGCCCGCCCCTGCGTCGAGTGCGGATCGACACCCGCCGCGGCCTCCGCGGGCAACGGCTGAGCCGCCCGAGCACCCTCCGGCGGCAACGGCGTGCCCGGGGCCGGGGTGTTCGCCTGCGGGGCCTGAGGCGGCATGCCGTTCGGGGGTACGGCGACACCGGCTCCCGACGTGTTGTCGGCGGCGGGCCAGGGCTGGGGGGCGGGGGTGCCCTGGGCCGGGGAGCCTTGGGGAGGGGTGCCCTGAGCAGTGGTCCCCTGGGCCGGAGTGCCCTGGCCTGGGATGCCGGTGACCTGCCCCGGGGCGGCCTCGGCGGGAAGCGGCTGACCGGCGGAGGGCTGCTGCCCCGGCGCGGCGACGCCCTGCTGCGGCAGGGGCTGCGCGGCGTGGGGCTGGAGCTGGGCCGCAGGCTGAAGCGCCTGCCCCGGCAGAGCCGCCTGCACACTGTGCCCGAGCCCGCCCTGGGCGGGGACGGACACGCCGTGCGGGGGTACGGCGACGCCCTGCGGCGGCACCGCGACACCGTGGGGCGGGATGGCAGCGCCCTGCGGCGGGACCGCGGCCCCCTGCGGCTGGGGGATGTTCGGGATGTTCCCCTGCGGGGCGTTCCCGTGGGCGGCGTTGCCCTGGGGAGGAACGGCGTTGCCCTGCGGGTGCACGGCCGTACCCGGCCCGCCCTGGGCAGCGGCCACTCCCACCTGCACGGGCGCGCCCTGGCCCGGCACGGCCTGCCCCGGCGGGACCTGACCACCGGTGTCCTGCTGCGCGGGAACCCCCTGCCCGGGCCCGACATGGACGGCCCCGGGGCCGGTCGGCATGGGGCCTGTCGGCACGGCACCGGTCGGCACAGGGCCGGTCGGCACAGCACCAGCTGGCGCAGAACCTGCCGGTGCCGGTCCAACCTGGTCGGCACCCGCCTGCGCCCCGGCCCCCTGCGCGGGCGCATCGGCCGCCCCGGCCGCCGCCGGACGCGGCGGCGCCACGGCCCGTCGCCGGCGGCCCGTCGGCGCACTGGTGGGATGCGGCTGCGGCGGGGTGTGATCGGCGGACTGGTCGTGCGGGACGGCGTCATGCCGCCCTTCCTCGACCGCCCCGTCACCGGAACCACCGGGACCAGAGCCACCGGGACCGGAGCCACCGGGACCGGAGCCACCGGGACCGGCAACCGCCACGGCCTGCTGCCCCTGCCCCGGCACCTGGTCGCCCTGCCCGGCGGCCGGAACCTCCTGGTCGACCGGACCGGTCTGGTCGGCCTCGGCCGGCGGCAGCGCGAACACCTGACGCGGCCCGGCGGCGGCCTCCTCCTGCGCGGCCGCCCGCTCGTTGGCGGCGGCCAGCGCACGCCGTCGCCGCCCTGTCGGCTGCTCGGCCTGCCCCTCCTGCGCCGCGTCGGCCGAACCCGTGGCCTCACCGGACGACAGCGCGGGCAGCGCCGGCGGCAGCGCGTGCTGCTCACCCGGTTCGCGCCGGGCCCGCCGCCCGGACGGCGCGGGCACGCCCTGCGGCGGAACGGTCCCGCCCAGCCCCGTTCCCGAGGCGGCGGTCCCGGCCGCATGCTCGGCGGCCGTGACGACGGCCCCCTCGGCGACACCCTGGACGGCACTCCCGATGGCGGCCGCTGCGGCATCCTCGGCAGGCCGCCCGCGCCGCCGCCCGGTACCGCCCGACACGGCCCCGCCCTCACCGGAAGCCTGCGCCGGAAGCGCGGCCGGTTCCCCGGCGGCCCGCCTCCGCCGCCGCCCGGTGGGCGCGGCGGCCCCCTCGGCACCGGAACCGGCAGCACCGGCACCGTCGCCTTCGGCCCCCGGACCATCCGCGACCGCGTCCGCGTCCAGGAAGGCATCGGTGGAGGACCGCCGAGCCCGGCGCCGCCCCCCACCGGAGGTCTGGTCACCGAGGGCCTGCTCACCGGGGGCATGGTCACCGACGGTCTGGTCACCGGGAGCAGCAGGAACAGCCACCTCCAGCGCCTGCGAGGCGACGGCCCCGGCCCCACCCCCGATCGGCACTTCGAGGACGTACGCGCTCCCGCTCATCCCCGGCACCTCATGCGTCTGGAGCACACCGCCGTGCGCCCGGACGATCCCGCGCACGATCGGCTCGTGCACGGTGTCGCCGCCGGCGTACGGCCCGCGCACCTCGATGCGGACGACCTCGCCGCGTTGCGCCGCCGCCACCACGACGGTGTTGTCCAGGTAACCGCCCGCCGACACGGGCGTGTTGCCGGTCGCGTCGACCCCCGCCACGTCGGCGACGAGATGCGCGAGGGCGGTCGCCAGCAGCCGGGGATCGACCTCGGCCTCGATGGGCGGCGCGTGCACGGCGAACTGCACCCGCCCGGGCCCGATGAGCTCGACGGCCCCGTCGACACCGGCGGCGACGACGGCGTCCAGCATCACCTTCGTACGGGAGATGTTCTCGCTGCCCGCGTCGAGCCGCTGGTACCCGAGGACGTTGTCGATCAGCGTCGTGATGCGCGAATAGCCGGCCGACAGATGGTGGAGCACCTGGTTGGCCTCGGGCCACAGCTGCCCGGCGTCGTCGGCGGCCAGCGCGGCCAGCTCGCGGCGCAGCTCCTCCAGCGGCCCGCGCAGGGACCGCCCGAGCAGGGTCAGCAGCTGCTCGTGCCGGGCGGCGAGGGCCTCGAACCGGTCCTTCTCCCGCTCCCCGAGGGCGGCGTACCGCTCCTCGTTCGCGCCGAGTTCCTCGGCGTGGCGCTCCTGCAGTTCCTCCAGCTCGGTGACGTGCTGCTGGCGCAGCGCGGTCAGCTCGGAGGCGTGCTCCTCGGCAATGCGCTCCAGCTCCTCGGCGTGGCGCTTCTCCGCCGCCTCCTTCTCCTCGACGACCGCGTCGTACGGCCGCCTGTCGGTGAAGGTCATGACGGCGCCGACGAGCTGGTCGCCGTCGCGCACGGGCGCGGTCGTCAGGTCGACCGGCACCTTGCCGCCGTCCTTGGCGAACAGCACCTGCCCGCGCACCCGGTGCTTGCGCCCGGAGCGCAGGGTGTCGGCGAGCGGCGACTCGTCGTACGGGAAGGGCGACCCGTCGGGACGCGAGTGCAGGACGAGGGTGTGCAGCTCCCGCCCGCCGAGGTCACTGGCCCGATAACCCAGTATCTGAGCGGCGGCCGGATTGACGAGGACGATCCGCCCGTCGGTGTCGGTCCCGACGACGCCCTCGGCCGCGGCCCGCAGGATCATCTCGGTCTGCCGCTGCGAGCGGGCCAGCTCGGCCTCGGTGTCGACGGTCCCGGTGAGGTCCCGCACGACGAGCATGAGCAACTCGTCCCCGCTGTAGCCGTACCCGTCGTAGGCCTGCTGGCCGTTCTCCAGATTCGCACTGGTGACCTCGACGGGGAATTCCGTCCCGTCGGTCCTGCGCGCGACCATCCGGGTCGGCTTGGTCCGGGCCCGCGGGTCGAGGTGCTCCGGCCGCCGCATGGACCCGGGGATCAGCTTGGAGTCGAAGTGCGGCAGCAGATCGAGCAGCCCGCGCCCCACCAGGGCGGTGCCCGGCGTCTCGAAGGCCTCCAAGGCGATGCTGTTGGCGTTGACGACCGTCCCGTTGGCATTGACCAGCACCAACGCGTCAGGAAGAGCGTCCAGTATGGCTGCGAGGCGAGCAGCGCCTCGGGATGGCCTGCTGCTCACGCGACGCTTCCTCCCTGTTACCGCACCTTGCCGACCGCTCGGGCCATCTTGCCAACCGGCCCGCGGCGTGTCACGCGAGGGAGTCTAAGGGCTGCGGTTGCGCTCGCGACGCCGGATGAGAGCGAGGTCGCACGAGGAAGTGACCCCGAACTGACGACCGAGTAACCGTCAAACGCCCGCCCTCCTGCGACGACGTCGCGGGACCTTCGCGGGACCTTTACGAGGGAGACGTTTCTGTACGTTTTGGCCGGGCTGGCGCGATCGGCGCGGAGCGTGGCGCAAACGGACGTGCTGATACGGCTCCCTCGCTTGAACTCAGGCCCCTCCGTCGCCCCTCATGTCCGACTTCATGTCCGGCAGGAGCGGCACGAGCCGGTCCCAGCGGGCGATCTCGCAGCCGTCGCGGCGGTCGTACGTGGCGTCGACGGGGCGTCCGGCCCAGGTACCGGTGACGTGCGCGGTGGCCGGCCCGCCGTACTGCATGGTGCAGAAGCCGCCTTCCGGCGCGGGCGCGAAGACGTCCTGCCCCCACCGCGTGTCCCGCTCCAGGGCGGCACAGGCTCCGCGCGGGTCGGGGTGGCTGCCGCCGTCGGGGCCGCAGTACAGCTCGAACGTCCCGTCGGCACCGCCGCCGGCGTTCCGCACGGTGACGGTGAGGTGATCACGGTCCGGACCGCCGCCGAGCCGGGGCGGGGACAGCAGGTCGGGCGCGTCGGCCTGGGCGTACGCGGCCGGGGACACGGCGGCCAGCGAACCGGCGGCGGCGACGGAGGCGGCGGCACCGACGAGGAGGCGCCGCAGGGCGGGGCGGGCAGTTGCCCGGGGGGTGGCACGCATCATGCCCTGCTTAACGCGACACGGTCCCGGACGTTGCGCGCCCGCGGGTCCGGGGCGGGTCCGGGGCGCGGAGAAGGCCTTTGCCCTGCGCCCTTCCCGCCTAGTACCGTGGGGGGCGATTGGTGACACCACGCTCGACTGTGTCATCATCGGCACGCACCGACTCGCGCTCGCGCGGGAGGATGTGTCTGGAGGCGTCGCCTAGTCCGGTCTATGGCGCCGCACTGCTAATGCGGTTTGGGCCTTAAAGCCCATCGAGGGTTCAAATCCCTCCGCCTCCGCACCTGATCACGAAGCCCCGGTCCCCCCGACCGGGGCTTCGCTGTCGTTACCCCCGGCCACCCCCCCCGTACGGCCGTTTCCGCAGGTCACAAGGGGTATGGCAAACGGATTTCACATGGCGGCGGCAGTCATGTAATGTTCTTCCTGTCGCCGCGAGCGAGCCGGAAGGCCCGGGAGCGGCGAAAAAACAGAACAAGCACTCGTAGCTTAACGGATAGAGCATCTGACTACGGATCAGAAGGTTGCAGGTTCGAATCCTGCCGAGTGCACACAGACCGAGGGCCCCGGAGAGATCCGGGGCCCTCGGTGTTTCTGCTACCGCTGACTCATACCGTCCAGACGCCGACCTCGGCTGTCGGCGATACGGAGGGCGTCCCGGAGCGCCTCGGTCAGGCGCTCGGCGAGATAGCGGAGATCGCTGGGCGGAGTCCCGGGGAGCAGGGCGAGGGCGTGCTCGACGAGCTGGCTTCCCATGTGGAGCTGGATCGACTCCGTGGCATCAGCCAGCCGGGAGACCGGTCCGCCGTGGTGGTCGGTGATCAGGTAGCTGCGCTTGCCCTCGGGGCCGGACCAGGGCGGCTGGCGGGGTTGGTCCGGCATCAGGCCACCTCCAGTCCGTGCATTACGTACGGGCCGGGCATGTGCTGGCCCAGCGTGGCCACCGCCAGCTCCCGCCGATGCTGTCGTTGCTCATGAGCGATCAGGTACGGGCGTACTGGCCTGATTGCCGTGACGTCCAGGGGGGTGTCGTCTCGGGTGTACGGGCTGCGGTGGGGAGGAAGCGGCGGGGTGAGGTTCCGTGGAGGCCCGTAGGGCGAGGGTGCAGACGAGGGCCTTGGCCGCGGTGTCGAGGCGGGCCCCATCAGCAGGAGGGACGCCCAAGCGAGGAGTCGGCGGATAAGGTCGGTCACGTCATCAGCTCCGATCCATTTGGCTGGTGGCCGCGCCCCCGGACGGCAGCACCCGTCGCGGGGGTTTCTCATCACTGTCTGTCGCGGTCTACCGCAGTCTACCGCGGTCGCGCGGTCTACCGCAGTGTTTTAGCGTCCACCGTATGAGCCCCGAGCTTGACCGCACCCGCCCTGTCTGGCGGCAGGTCGCCGCAACCATTGCCACCCGTATTACCGACGGTGAGTACCCCGTGGGTGCTCGCGTGCCCTCCGTCGTCGAGTTGTCCGCCGAATTCGGTATCGCGACCTCGACGGCGCAGAAGGCACTCGCCCACCTCAAGGCTGAGGGACTCATCCGAGCTGAGGTCGGCCTCGGGTCGTTCGTCGCCGAGCGGCCCGAAAAGGACGGCGGCCAACAGGATGCATAGGCAGTAGCCGGCGGGCTCGGCTCAGCTCAGGGCCTTGCCCACCTCGAAGATGGTCGGCCGGTCTTCGGGAGCAGGGCTGAGTATCGCCTCGATCAACTCGCCCAACTCACCGGGCGCCTTGACCGCGCGGCGTCTGCCGTTGGCCACGGCCTCCCTCTGGACGGGGCGTGGAGCGTCGTCCGGGTACTCGACAGCCCGCCAGCCGGTGGCCGAGATGAGCAGGGAGGCACCGAGGGCGTAGACGTCGGCTTCCGGCGTGGGCTCGGCTTCCCCCGTGGTGAGTCCGCCCACATTTGCACAAGGGGCTGCGCAAGGCCTCGAAGACGCCTTGGTGCTAGCCGAATTGTTGCCGGGCAGGTCCCGCGTGGACGAGCACCTCTGGGCGGAATTCCACGCTCGGCGCGTCGATCGGGCGCGCACCGTACTGCAGGCCTCCGTCGCACGCGCCAAAACCCGGACTGCCCGAGCCGGAGGGGTTCATGAACGACGAATCCGTCGCGAACATCATCGCGACCGCACCCTAGCGACCATCACCGACGAGGCCGGCCAGCGAGAGGAACGAAGACATGGACACTGCGACGGTGCAGCGATTGCTGGACGAGTCGGAGCTGCGGAAGCTGATGCAGGCGCTGCCGTGAGCACTCGAGGAACGGGATTTAGACGGCTTCGATGCACTGTTCACCGAGGACGCTGTGCTGGAGATCGGCGGGCAAGTCCGCCGTGGCCGACAAGCGATCATCGACGGTCCCAAGCACGATCTGGCAACCCGCTACGGGGCGACGTATCACCACATGGGCCAGATATACATCGACCTCGACGAGGATGAGGCCACGATCCTCACCTACCAAGTCGCCTACCACCTCCCGAAAGCGTCGGAGCTGACGACACACGTGGACGCCGGCGGCAGGTATCACGCCGTCGCCCGCCGAACCGAGGACGGTCGGCGCATCACGCGGCTCCGCCTCGAAATCGTCTTCGCCCAAGGCGCTCCCATGAGCTTCGACGTCTAAGGCTGGTCGGAGGCGGGGTCGGTGGGAGCGGCTCCGCCGGGGACATGGGCGGACACTCGGCCGTGGCGTAGATCCTACGGATCGCGGAAAGTTCTTGTGGTGCGACTTCGCTTGTCATGGCACGATGCGGGCGGGGAGAGGGGGACACGATACTGTCGGTTATCGCGAACGTTGCGATCGGGCTGGTGACCAGCCTGCTGGGCGGCGGATTCGTCTGGTTGTGGGAACGGGCCAAGCGCACGCGTGCGGTGAACAGGCGAGCGGCCTTCTTCGGTGTCCGGCCAGGGCATACATGTCTGATTGTTCTGGGTGGCAAGTACAACGCGCCCGGCACCGCGCACTATCGGGACGTGCGTGCCGCCGTGGAACTGGCGGTGCTCGCAGGCGAGTTGGGCTGTGATGTTTCGGTGGAGGCCGGTGACTTCCGTGGCAGCAACGGCGATCGCACCGAGTTCTGCGTGGGCGGCCCCCTCGGCGAGGCCAACATCCGTGCCGGCGGCCACCTGGCCGCCCATCTGCCAGGAGTAACCGTCCACCCCTACGACGGCACCAACCCGGACTCGGTTGCCATAGAGGTCGGTGGCGAGAAGTTTCCCTTCGACCGAGGCAACCAGGAATTCGCCCTGGTGGCGAAGTTCACGCCCGCAGAGTCCAGCCGCCCGGTCTTCCTGGTCTCTGGGCAGACCTCTATGGCCAACTTGGCTGCGATTCACTTCCTCCGCCGCGAATACGAGCAGGTGGCCAAGGAGCTGTCCTCGCTGGAGCGATTCTGCATAATGATCAAAATTTCCGGAATCGCTACCTATGAATTCCATCGAGCGGAACTTGCGCGGGAGGTAACCGCGGCCGCGTTCATCCGTGGATGACTCTCACCCCTTAGCGACCTCACCGAGTACCACAGCGGCCGCCTTTGCCCATGTGACCCGCTGGGCAAGCTCGTCCCGGAGTTCCGCCGCGTGTCCGAAGGCGGCTTCCCGGTCGCGTAGCTTCCGGTCGATGGCTCGTGCCCAATTGGCAGTGTCCTTTTCGTCGTCTCGCGACAATTCGACTACGAACCGGCTTGCCCGCTCATGCCCGAGTGTCTCACGCAACAGATCAGCTAGTCCGCTCTGTGAGCCGACCAGAACCGGAATGCCCAAGGTAATCGCCTCACGCCCGACCAAGCCGAACCCTTCCTTCCGGGAGGGCATTATTACCAGGCTGGCGGTTTCCAGATCGTCGTCAATACGGGCTTGTTCGGACGTGTAGGGGCGGACTACAACCTCCAGCCCCGGACTCGCAGCCCAGTGCACGATGCCCTTCCTCGCCGCGTCCACCTCGGCCGCCGGAGCGCCGCGCACGATGAGCCGAACGTCCTTGAGGCCGTCCTGGTGCTGCCACTTGGCGACTTGGCCGCAGGCCGCTGCGGCTACGTCGACGCCCTTGAGCTCGGCGTCCTCTGCGCGGCCCAGCAGGAGGACCCGCAGTGGCGCACCCTCCGGTGGCGTGCGGCCCGACGCATGCGGTACCTCAGAGTCGAACCCAGGATCGAGCCGAAGCGGAGGAAGGCCGGCGGCGCTTTTCACCTCGGCGAGGAACTGCTGATAAAGCCGAGGTCCCACCGCGACCATGCGATGGGCGGTTCGGCCGAGCGCCCGCTCGATGCCGGTGCGCTCCTCGGCCCGGAGACCGGCGTCGTTGGCCCTGTCCGGCTTGTGCCACTCGATGTCGTCCGGGGCCATGTGCACGAAGTGCAGGCGCCGGGCAGTGGGATAGAAGTCCTCGACGAGTTTCTGAGCCGCGGGCCCGGTGATCCGGCCATGACCCAGGACCAGATCCGGTTCGGTGCCAGAGGGCAGTTTCGGACGGCTCGTCAAGCGCACGTCCTCAGAGGCGCCGGGCCTGACGGCGGCCGGAAGCAGAGTGACATTCGCTGCCCTGGCCGAGGCGGCGTCGGCTTCGCTCGCGTCGAGAACCACGCAGAACACCTCTGCTCCGGCGGCAGCCAGCCCTCGACACAGCTCACGGTTGAACGTACTGAGCCCGCCGTGGTTGGAGGCCCACTCGGTGGCCACGGACAGGATGACGGAGGGCCGGCGGGCGGAGACCGTCGTACCGGGAGTGACTTCCTGCGGGTGCGCGGCTTCCACCGTCGCCTGGGGGCCGTCGCTGAGCAGGGTACGGACACGGTGCACGGCGTCGGCGAGATTGACGTGCTTTTCCTCTTGCAGGCTGGTGGTGTCGTCGGGATCTGGCAGAACCATGAACTCGATGCCGTGAGGCGGCATCGAGATGTTTTCCAATGTTGCGGCCGACTTGGTGATGTGCTCAGCCGCCAGGGCACGGTCGCCGCTTATGAGGTGAGCCATGGCGGTGTTGTAGTGAGCCAGGGAGCGATCCCACGGGTCGTTGGCCTGTTCGAGGGCGCGACTGGACCACTCGAGTGCGTCGGCCCCGCGCCCCGTAACGAGGCTGAGGTACGTCAGACAGTTGGCCGGCTCCCAGCCTGGGTCCAGTGCGAAGCATGACTGGAAGCGGGCCCGGGCACGACTGACATCACCACTCCTGTACGCGTCGTACGCGGCGATGAGGTGGTTCTTCGCCAGTTCCGCCCGTAGATGCCCCGTAGCCCTCTGAAACCAGTCTTCGGCCGGCCAGGACCGTAGAGGCAAGCGAACCCGATCAGCGGTGAGTCGGCCGCCCAACGCGGCGATTCGGTCGGCAGCCGCCTTGAAGCCAGAGGTCTCCTCCAGCGATATGTCGTCCGTGTCCGCCGCGAACAGCCATCTTTCGACGGTGTGGTTGCGGTATTGACAGGTCACGGTGGTGAGGTCGAGGGCTGCCGGTTCGCCCGCTCTGAGGATTGCGTAGTGGAGGAAGTCGATCGGCGGGACGCTGTCCGGTCCGGCTGCCGGCAGACTCTCCAGGGCACGGAAGCTTTCTTCGACGTGCTCCGCGTTCATCTGGGAACCGAACGTGACGTAGATCTGCAAGGGATCCTGGGCGATCTCGCGCAGCAGACCGGCCAGCTGGTCGATCAGCATGCCCCGAACGTCGGTCCGGCTGGTGATGGCGCGGGCGTGGGGCGCCCTGCCGATGGTGCCGGCAGTCCAAAGCCGTGCGTAGATTTCGTCGAAGAGCTCAGTGTCGATGGCGAGCCGGAGGGTTTCCTCTGGCGCGAGAATGCCTTGGGCGACCAGCGTCTTCCTGAACGCTTCGCACTCGTCACGCGTGATCTCCGGCGGGCCGGTCAGGCAGTAGGCGAACCAGGCTTCGTCCAGTGTCGCGTGGCCCAACGCCGACGTCAGAATGTTGAAGGCCAGCAGCTCGCGCGAGTTCATGGCGCGCACGGCGCGGATCAGCGGACGGTCGAGGACGTCGCGGCCGCCAGACTCCATGCGGCGGCGGATGTCTTCGAGCACCTCGGGCGTGAGTACCAAGTCATCTGCCAGGCCGCGCTGTAGGCGCGCGAACATTTCATAGCAGTACAGCTGGATCTCATACGGATTGCCATCCGTGAGCTGCCTCAGCGAGGTGACGAGATCGTGCCCGGCCAAGCCGTATATCCCAGCGTTGCTGAGCGGGCGCCTGACACAGTCCTCGACCTCGTCTCGCTCGACAAACCCCCCGACCTCAATCTCCTTGAACTGTCGGAGGATCGGTGAGTGCACCTCGGTGATCCGCTCGATAAGTCCGGCTGTTCCCGCGAGTACCAGCACCAATCCGTCGACACGAGTAGTGAGGGAACGCAACACCGCGAGCGCGCGGACGTCTTGGGCGATCAGCTGCGCCTCGTCGACCAGCAGAGCGATCGGATGGTTGAGCAGGCGCTTGAAGAAGGAGAGGTCGGCCCGCAGCGCCGCCTCCGGCACGCGCCCTCCGGCCTCCGCGAGAGCCAGCGCCTCCGGGAACTCCAGCGGGGACACGGATGCCGCGTCGCCGATCCCGGCCATGACTCGCCGCACGGATGGCACGTCGAAGGGGAGGTCTTTGCCACTCCGCTCGGCCTCGGCGACCAGCGCTGGGACTAACTCGTCGTACAACTTGCGGAAGAAGCGGATCGGCTCCCCGTCGCCCTCGATCAAGTCGACCCAGGCGGTGGTCATTCCGTATGCAGCGGCTATCCGTTTCGTCGTATGGAGCAGACTTGTCTTCCCAGCGGCCCGCGGCCCGTGCAGCGCGATGCAGATCGACGGCCGGTCGACGGCCGCCTGGCCGAGCTCGTACTCAATCGCTGCGACCTCCTCACCTCGCCCGGCGAAGACGGCGGCATCGCGCACTGGATTCCGGTAGTCGTACGGATTGCGCACTTGGGAGATGTCCACAGGCCCCCTCACCTCGCGTCGATCGTACGATCTGTGCGCAGCCGATAGGAAGCGGATGGATTCCACCGGTCAAGTGATCAGGTGGTCTTCTCCGGCCACGTTGTATCCAGGCGTCGGCGGACGAAATCTTGAACGACGGGATTGCTCGGGTTCGCCCCCGTGGACTGCCGCATCTCCACCCGCCGGCCCGGTCGACGCCGCATGGGCTGCCCGGTTGGCGGCATGTCCTTGCCCGCTTGGTGAGGAGCTTCCGGAGGTCTCCGAGGACTGGGCCACGGCGGTCGGTGAGTGGCGGTGGGTGGAGGAGCGGCTTCGGCGTGCGGAGGCAGGAGAACGATCAAAGGGGGGTACAGCGGTGAGAAGTACAGCACGGACGTGGACGACCACAGGCGCGCCGGATGGATGTAGGCGCATACTGGGGGCAATGACAAAGCCTGCTGCACAGAAGCGTCACTTGCCCACCAGCCCCTTCAAGGCTCCGGTCGCACCGGCTCCCAAGCACTTCGCCGTGGGTGACCAGGTCACCCACGACATGTACGGCCTCGGGAGGGTCATCGGCATCGAGGACGGGATCGCGGCGCTCGTCGACTTCGGGTCGGCGCCCATGCGGATCTTGAGCCCGTACGCCAAGATGACCAAGCTGTAGGACCGCTGTGCCCGGTCACGGCACGCACGGCCCCTCCAGGGACCTGCAACGAAAGAGAGACTCTCATCGAACCGACTTCGCTGTTCTCCGCTCCGGAAGGGCAACCCCGCCGTTCCGCCGCAGCATCGCCGCCTCCGGCGACGAACCCCTTCCAGGCCCCGGACTTCGGGGAGGACGAGGGTTTCCTGACCGAGGACGCCGGGGAGCCCGTTCCGGGTCGGCGTACGGCGCGACCCAAGGCCGCTTAGTTCCACGAGTGTGCACGGACCAGAGGCTCTGAGGATCGATGATCCGCAGAGCCTCTGGCGTGTCCCGCCGTCCCGCCGTCCCGCCGTCCCGCTGTCCCGCGTCCCGCCGTCAGGTCGGCTGGGGCCGGTCACTCGGTGCGGCAGTGTTCCTCCAGGTAGTTCGCCGCCAGGGTGCTCGCGCGGGTGAACCAGTCGTTGAGGACGGCGATCTCGTCGGGGGAGTAGTCCGCGAAGAGTTCCGTGAGGCGGGCGTAGTACGGCTCGTAGACCTCGCGGACGCGGGCGACCGCGTCCGGCCGGGCAGCCACCCGGACGCGGCGGCGGTCGGTCGGGTCGGGGCGGCGGGTGATGTAGCCGGCGCGTTCCAGGCGGTCGAGGATGCCGGTGACCGCGCCGGTGGTGACGTGGACGCGGGCTGCCAGGTCGCCGGCTGTGGGGAGGTTCTCGCCGGCCTCGATGACGTAGGCGAAGCAGGTGAGGTCGGTCACACTCAGGCCCACCTGTTGGGCGATCTCGTGCTGTCCGACCAGGTGGGTGGCGATGAGGTGGTCCATCGCCGCGAGCGCCTGCTCCGGTGTGGCGGCCGGACGCGGCTTGGCTTGCATTCCCAATTCCCTTAGTTCGTGAGAGGTTTGGGGCCTAAATGGCTTAGCGGTGAGGGGTCCGGGGGGTGCTCTTCCGGAGTCCTCGGGGTGAGGGCTCTTCCGGAGGGGGCAGCACGTGAGCGCACATCAGTATGACCACGGGCACACGGTCGCGGGGTGGGTCGGATTCGCGATCGCCAGCGTCGGGGCCGGTGTGGTGGGGCTGGGGGTTTGTACGGTCTCGGGCGTGCTGATCGCCGGGGGGCTCGGGATCGGGGTGGTGAGCTTGCTCGTCACCTGGGCGCTGCATCTCTCCGGGTGGGGGAAGGGGCCCGGCGTGCGGCCTCGGGACGAGTGGAGCTGGCGGGTGCGGGATTCGGCGGCGCCGGGTGGGCATGAGGAGTGCCTGGGGTGCCGGCTGGCCGGGCGGGGACGGCGGCGTGCCGGGGGTTCGGTGGAGCTGGCCATGCCGGTTCAGCGGGACGGGGAGCAGGAGACCGCTGCTGACGCTACTGCCGTGGGTGCCGACTCCGTGCGGTGAGGTTCGTCGGCCCTCGTCGGCCGACCCCGTTGTCAGTGGTGCCCCCTACTCTCGACAGGATATGGCACAGGCATGGAAGTGCTCGGGGCTGCGGTGGTCGGCGGACGGTCCCGTGCTGCTGTGGGACGGCGGGCGGTGCACCGCGCTGACCTGGGGGAAACGCGTGGCCTTCGGGGTCGCGGACGGGGGTGTGCGGAGATGCGTGGGGGCTCGGGGGCATGCGTGTCCGGCGGGGGCGGTCGTGCCGGCGCGGAGTACGGGGGCGCGGTGCGAGGAGTGTGCGCGGCTGGACCGGGCGCACTCCGTGGCGGCGGACACCCTCGCGGACGACCCGCGGCCGTACCACGTATATCTGGCGTGGTTCGGGCCCGGCATGGTCAAGGTCGGGATCACGGCGGAGGAGCGCGGCTCCGCGCGGCTGCTGGAGCAGGGGGCCGTCTGCTTCAGCTGGCTGGGCGTCGGTCCGCTCATGGCCGCGCGGCGTACGGAGGAGCTGCTGCGGGCCGCCCTGCGCGTGCCGGACCGGATTCCGTACGCCGAGAAGCGGGCCGTGCGGGCAGGGCTGCCGGAGGCGTCCGCAGACCGGGCCGCCGAGATCAGTGAGCTGCATGCGCGGGCCGTGGCGCTGCCCGCGTGGCCGGAGTCGCTGGTGCGGGAGCCCCTGCGAGTCGTCGATCATGTCGACGTGTTCGGGCTCGCGGGGGTGCCCGGTGCCGTCGGGGAGGTGAGCGAGCTGGTTGCCGGGGGCGTGGTCAGTGGGGAGCTGGTCGCTGTCGCCGGGCTCGATCTCCATCTGGCGACCGGGGGTGGCGTCGCCGTGCTGGATACGCGGTTGATGACCGGGTGGGGGCTGGTGCCGGCCCCGGGGGATGAACTGACGGTTCCCGTGCGGGAGTTCCGAGGGGCGGTGGGCGTGCAGGACGGGTTGTTCTGACCAGGGCCACGGCCCCGCCGATATTCCCAGGCGTTCCCTGAGAAGTGCCTGTGCGTTTCTCAGGGAAATCACAGGTTGTCGAAAGGGCGCTCTCAGAGGGCCCCGACATCGTGTTCACATGACCACGACCTCGCCCCAGGGGCGCACCGAACTGCTCAGGCCGGACGGGAGCCCCGTCCGAGTGCTGGTGGTGGACGACGAGATGTCGATCACCGAGCTGCTGTCCATGGCCCTGCGCTACGAGGGATGGCAGATCCGGAGTGCCGGTGACGGCACGGGCGCGATCCAGACCGCGCGTGACTTCCGGCCCGACGCCGTCGTCCTCGACATGATGCTGCCGGACATGGACGGGCTGACCGTGCTCGGGCGGCTGCGCCGCGAGCTGCCGGACGTGCCCGTGCTGTTCCTGACCGCCAAGGACGCCGTCGAGGACCGGATCGCCGGGCTGACGGCGGGCGGGGACGACTACGTCACCAAGCCGTTCAGCCTGGAGGAGGTCGTCGCGCGGCTGCGGGGGCTGATACGGCGGTCCGGCGCGGCCGACCGGCGCTCCGACTCCATGCTGGTCGTCGGGGACCTCACCCTCGACGAGGACAGTCACGAGGTGACCCGGGCCGGTGAGAACATCCACCTGACGGCGACCGAGTTCGAGCTGCTGCGGTTCCTGATGCGTAATCCGCGGCGCGTGCTCAGCAAGGCGCAGATCCTCGACCGGGTGTGGTCGTACGACTTCGGCGGGCAGGCCAACGTCGTCGAGCTCTACATCTCCTATCTGCGGCGGAAGATCGACGCCGGGCGCGAGCCGATGATCCACACGCGGCGCGGTGCCGGTTACCTGATCAAGCCCGCGGCCTCATGAGCGGACGACGACGACCGCGTGCGCAACAGCAGAAGCAGAAGCAGAAGCAGAAGCAGAAGCAGGCGCAGACGCAGAGGCAGCGGCGGGGACGACAGCCGCGCACGCTGCGGACGCGGCTCGTCGTCTCCGCGCTGGCGCTGATCGCGGTGGTGTGCGCCGTCATCGGGACGGTGACGACGATCGCGATGCACTCACGCCTGTACGAGCAGCTGGACAGCGTGCTCAGCGGGGTGGTGGGACGCGCCGCGGGAGCCGGTCCCGAGCTGCCGGGCGGCGGGCAGCCCAAGCCCGACGGCGAGCCGGAGGTGCGGCCCAAGGTTCCCGACCTCTCGGAGTTCGTCACCAAGGGGCCGCAGCAGATGATCGGCACCATCGCCGCGAAGGTCGAGGGCGGCACCGTCACCGAGGGCATGGTCAGCAAGCCCGCGCAGGACGACAACGGCGTCACGCAGGCCGCGCCGTACACGCTGAGCCGGACGCAGATGGGCGAGCTGAACGCCGTCGCCAGGGACGGCAGGGCGCACACCGTGACCATCTCGGGTCTCGGTGAGTACCGCGTGGAGTACCGCGAGGGGGCCAACGGCGCCTACTACGTGGCGCTGCCGACCACCGAGGTCACCGACACCCTCAACACCCTCATCCTCGTCGAGGTCAGCGTCACCGCGGCCGGGCTCATCGCCGCGGGCATCGCCGGCACCGTCATCGTCGGCGTGGCCACCCGCCCCCTCCGCCGCGTCGCCGCCACCGCCACCCGCGTCTCCGAGCTCCCGCTGCACACCGGCGAGGTGAACCTCAGCGAGCGCGTCCCCGACTCCGAGACCGACCCGCACACCGAGGTCGGCCAGGTCGGCGCCGCGCTGAACCGGATGCTCGACCACGTCCACGGCGCGCTGCACGCACGGCAGCAGAGCGAGATGCGGGTACGGCAGTTCGTCGCCGACGCCAGTCACGAGCTCAGGACACCCCTCGCCTCCATCCGCGGGTACGCCGAACTCACCAGACGGGGCAGGGAGCAGGTCGGGCCCGACACCCGGCACGCGCTCGGCCGGATCGAGTCCGAGGCGGGCCGTATGACCCTCCTCGTCGAGGATCTGCTGCTGCTGGCCCGGCTGGACGCCGGACGGCCGCTCCAGTTCGAGCAGACCGACCTCGTACCGCTGGTCGTCGACACCGTCAGCGACGCCCGTGCCGCCGGCCAGGACCACAACTGGCGTCTCGACCTGCCCGACGAGCCCGCCCTGGTGTCGGCGGACGCGGCCCGGCTCCAGCAGGTCCTCGTCAACCTGCTCGGCAACGCCCGCAACCACACGCCACCCGGGACGACTGTCACCGCGCGGGTGCGGCGGCACGGGACCTCGTGGTGCGTGGACGTGGAGGACAACGGGCAGGGGATTCCGGCCGAGTTGCTCCCGCGCGTCTTCGAACGGTTCGCGCGGGGCGACTCCGCGCGGACCCGCGCCACCGGCTCGACCGGTCTCGGCCTCGCCATCGTGCAGGCCGTGGCGACCGCGCACGGCGGTGCCGTGACCGTCGACAGCGTGCCCGGGCGGACCGTGTTCACGGTGCACCTGCCCGCCCTGCCGCCCCCGCCGCGGCGGGAATTGAGCCGGCAACAGCACTCACAGGCACGCCACAGCGTCACCACATGGGCACAACAGGGCGCCTGACGAAAGTCGGTTCCATGCGAACCGATTCTTCTCCCGGCACCCTGCCGGCGCGGGAGCACCTCCCGGCCGCACCAGCCGGTACGCCTGTCCTGGACGTAGTGATCCCCGTCTACAACGAGGAGAAGGACCTCCAGCCGTGCGTCCGCAGACTGCACGAGCACCTCGCCCGCACCTTCCCGTACGCGTTCCGCATCACGATCGCGGACAACGCCTCCACTGACACCACCCCGCGGGTGGCGGCACGGCTGGCGGCGGAGATCCCCGAGGTCACCACCTTCCGGCTGGAGCAGAAGGGCCGCGGCCGGGCCCTGCGGGCCGTCTGGTCGGCCTCGGACGCCCCCGTCCTCGCCTACATGGACGTGGACCTGTCCACCGACCTCAACGCCCTGCTCCCGCTGGTGGCGCCGCTGATCTCCGGCCATTCGGACCTCGCGATCGGCTCCCGGCTGGCCCGCAGCTCGCGCGTGGTGCGCGGCCCCAAGCGGGAGTTCATCAGCCGGGCCTACAACCTCATCCTGCGCGGCTCGCTCCAGGCCCGCTTCTCCGACGCCCAGTGCGGGTTCAAGGCGATCCGCCGTGACGTGGCGCAGGTGCTGCTGCCGCTCGTCGAGGACACCGGCTGGTTCTTCGACACCGAGATGCTGGTGCTCGCCGAGCGGGCGGGCCTCAGGATCCACGAGGTGCCGGTCGACTGGGTCGACGACCCCGACTCGACCGTGCACATCGTCAAGACGGCGACCGACGACCTCAAGGGCGTGTGGCGGGTCGGCAGGGCCCTGGCCACCGGTTCGCTGCCGCTGGACCGGCTCACCCGGCCGTTCGGCGACGACCCGCGCGACCGCGAGATCAAGGACGTACCGAAGGGACTGGCCCGCCAGCTCGTCGGGTTCTGCGTGGTCGGCGGTCTGTCCACCCTCTTCTACCTGCTGCTCTACAGCGGCTTCCGCGTCTTCACCGGCTCGCAGACCGCCAACGCCCTCGCCCTGCTGGTCTCCGCGATCGCCAACACGGCGGCGAACCGGCGGCTCACCTTCGGGGTGCGCGGGCCCGGCGGGGCCGTCCGGCACCAGGCGCAGGGCCTGGTCGTGTTCGGTATCGGGCTGGCGCTGACCAGCGGTTCGCTCGCGGCACTGAACGCGGCCACCGCCGAGCCCGCGCACTCCACCGAACTGGCCGTCCTCATCGCGGCCAACCTCGCGGCGACCGTGCTGCGCTTCCTGCTCTTCCGGGCGTGGGTGTTCCCCGACCGGCGGGACGACCAGGAGCCCCCGGCGGCCCAGGAAACACCCGACCCGCGCCAGGACTACGGCCCGCTCCCGCAGCGGCCGGCCGAGCGGCGGCACGCCCCGTACGACACGACCCGGTTCCGCGTCGGTGACGCCGCGGACCGCACCTGGAGGGACGCCACCGTGCAACTCCAGCCGGTACGCCCGACCGACACCGACCCGAGGAACGCCCGATGACGACGTCCTACGACGAGGGAACCCGCGAGACGGGCACGAGCCCCGCCACCTGGGAGCAGCCCGCCACGGCCACCCGGGAGCAGCCCGCCACGGCCACCCCGCCGCCCCCCGCCTCCAAGCGGCCCTTCACGCAACGGCTCTGGCGCGGCCGCCCCGAGGACCCCCGCTGGGCCCGCCCGGCCTTCCTGGGCCTGCTGCTCGTCACCACCGCGCTCTACCTCTACAACCTGAGCGCCTCCGGCTACGCCAACTCCTTCTACTCGGCGGCCGTCCAGGCCGGCAGCCAGTCCTGGAAGGCGTTCTTCTTCGGCTCGCTGGACGCGGCCAATGCCATCACTGTCGACAAGCCCCCGGCCGCCCTGTGGCCGATGGCCCTGTCCGTGCGGCTCTTCGGGCTCAGCTCCTGGGCGATCCTCGCCCCCGAGGTCCTCATGGGCGTCGGCACCGTCGCCGTCGTCTACGCGGCGGTGCGCCGCCGGTTCAGCCCCGCGGCCGGTCTGATCGCGGGCGCGGTGCTCGCGCTCACCCCCGTCGCGGCGCTGATGTTCCGCTTCAACAACCCGGACGCGCTGCTGGCGCTGCTGATGGCCGTGGCCTGCTACCTCGTCATCCGGGGTCTGGAGGACGGCCGCACGAAGTGGCTGCTCTGGGCCGGTGCGGCCATCGGCTTCGCCTTCCTCGCCAAGACCCTCCAGGCCTTCCTGATCCTGCCGGGGCTCGCCCTGGTCTACGGCGTCTGCGCCCCGGTGCCGGTGAAGAAGCGGATCGGGCAGCTCGCCGCCGGCCTGGCCGCGATCGTCGTCTCCGGCGGGTGGTGGGTCGCGATCGTCGAGCTGTGGCCCGCGTCGTCCCGGCCGTACATCGGCGGCTCGCAGAACAACAGCTTCCTGGAACTGACCTTCGGCTACAACGGCCTGGGCCGCCTCAACGGCGAGGAGACCGGCAGCGTCGGCGGCGGGGGCAACTGGGGCGAGACCGGCTGGGACCGGCTGTTCAGCTCCTCCATCGGCGGCCAGATCTCCTGGCTGATCCCGGCCGCGCTGATCCTGCTCGTCGCCGGACTGGTGGCCACACGCAAGGCGAAGCGCACGTCGGCGACCCGCGGCGCGTTCCTCGTCTGGGGCGGCGCGCTGCTCACGACCATGCTGGTCTTCAGCTACATGCAGGGCATCTTCCACGAGTACTACACGGTGGCCCTGGCCCCCTACATCGCCCCGCTGATCGGCATGGGCGCGGTGCTGCTCTGGGAGAAGCGGGACAAGGCGTGGGCGTCGCTGACCCTGGCGGCGGCCATGACGGCGACCGCGGCCTGGGGATACGTCCTGCTCAACCGCTCCTCCGACTACCTGCCCTGGCTGAAGTGGCTGGTGCTGGTCGGCGGTCTGACGGCGGCCCTCGGCCTGATCTTCGCCGGCCGGCTGGGCCGCCGGCTGGCCCTGGGCGCCGCGGGGCTGGGCCTGGTCGCCGCGCTGGCCGGTCCGGCGGCGTACACCCTCACCACGCTGAACGAGGGGCACACCGGCTCGATCGTCACGGCGGGTCCGGCGGTGGCCGGCGGACGCGGCGGTCCGGGTGGCGGCGGCCCCGGCGGCGGTGGTCCCGGCGGTGGCGGCTTCCCGGGCGGGGGCCAGAACCAGCAGGGACAGCAGAACCAGCAGGGGCAGCAGAACCAGCAGGGGCAGCAGAACCAGCAAGGCCGGCAGGGCTTCCCCGGCGGCGGCCTGCCGGGCCAGAACCAGAACCAGCAGGGACAGAACCAGCAGAACGGCGACGGCGGCCGGATGGGCGGCATGGGCGGCATGGGCGGCGGTGGCGGCATGGGCGGTCTGCTCAACGGCGCCAGCGTCAGCTCCGCGGCCAAGAAGCTCCTGGAGGCCGACGCCGACCAGTACACGTGGGCCGCGGCGGCCATCGGCGCCCAGAACGCGGCGAGTTACCAGCTGTCCACCGGCGAGCCGGTGATGGCGATCGGCGGCTTCAACGGGACCGACCCGTCCCCGACGCTCGCCCAGTTCAAGCAGTATGTGGCCGACGGGAAGATCCACTACTTCATCGCCTCCGGCATGGGCGGTGGCATGGGCGGCAGCAGCGACGGCACCTCCTCCCAGATCACCTCCTGGGTCGAGGCCAACTTCAAGAAGGTCACGGTCGGTTCGGCGACCTTCTACGACCTCACGCAGAAGGCGAGCAGCTGACACTCCCCGACCGGGAGAAGGGCGGTGGCCGAAAGCCACCGCCCTTCGCCGTTACTCGGTTGTACAGCGTATGGGAGCTATTCTACGGTGTACAGCATGACGACGACTCCCCAGGAACAGGCCCAGCCACAGGTTCAGGGCCACCCACAGCGCTGGCTGATCCTCGGTGTCATCTGCCTGGCGCAGCTGACCGTGTTGCTCGACAACACGATCCTCAACGTGGCGATCCCCTCGCTCACCAGCGAGATGAACGCGTCGACCTCCGACGTCCAGTGGATGATGAACGCCTACTCGCTGGTGCAGGCCGGCCTGCTGCTCACCGCGGGCAACGCCGCCGACCGCTACGGCCGCAAGCTGCTGCTGATGTCGGGCCTCGCGATCTTCGGCGTCGGCTCGCTCGTGGCCGGACTGTCCCAGAGCCCCGCCCAGTTGATCGCGGCCCGTGCGGGCATGGGCGTCGGCGGCGCCCTGCTGATGACCACGACCCTCGCGGTCGTCGTGCAGATCTTCGACGACAAGGAGCGGGTGAAGGCCATCGCCCTGTGGTCGACGGTCAGTTCGCTCGGTTTCGCGGCCGGGCCGCTGATCGGCGGAGTGATGCTGAACCACTTCTGGTGGGGCGCGATCTTCCTGATCAACATCCCGGTCGCGGTCCTCGGCCTGATAGCGGTCGCCGCGCTCGTACCGGAGTCCAAGCACAAGGCGGGCGACCGGCCCGACCTGGTCGGCGCGGTGCTGTCCACCATCGGCATGACGGCGATCGTGTACGCGATCATCACCGGCCCCGAGCACGGCTGGACCTCCGCGCAGGTGCTGGTCGCCGCCCTGATCGGCGTGGTCGTCCTCGGTCTCTTCGTGACGTGGGAGCTGCGGATCGAGCACCCGATGCTCGACATGCACTTCTTCCGCAACCAGAAGTTCGTGGGCGCGGTCGCGGGCGCGATCCTCGTGGCGTTCGGTATGACGGGGTCGCTGTTCCTGCTCACGCAGCACCTCCAGTTCGTGCTCGGTTACGAGCCGCTGGACGCGGGGCTGCGGACCGCTCCGCTGGCGTTGACCGTCGTGGCGCTCAACTTCACCGGGGTCGGGGCGAAGCTGGTGCTCAAGGTCGGTACGCCGGGGGCGATCGCGCTCGGCATGACCCTGGTGTCGGCCGGGCTGGCGGCGATCGCGCTGCTCGGCGGGCACGGGTACGAGGGGATGCTGCTCGGCCTGGTCGTGATGGGGGCGGGTGTGGCCTTGTCCATGCCCGCCATGGCCAACGCGATCATGAGCGCGATACCGCCCGAGAAGGCGGGTGTGGGCGCGGGGATCAACGGGACGCTCGCGGAGTTCGGGAACGGGCTGGGTGTTGCTGTCCTCGGGGCCGTGCTCAACTCGCGGTTCGCGTCGCTGGTTGCCGTCTCGGCGGCGTCGTTGCCGGCGGCGCTGGCGTCTGCCGACAGTGCGGCGGAGAGGGCGCGAATCTCTGACGCGTTCGCCTCTGGGTTGGAGACCAGTCAGTTGGTCGGGGCGGTTGCTGTGCTGGCTGGTGGACTCGTCGCGGCGGCGTTGTTGCGGCGGGCCGAGCGGGCAGAGTCCGCCTAAGAGCTCGGGCGGCTGGGTAGTGGGCGGCTGCGGGAGCGTTTGGGCTGGTCGCGCAGTTCCCCGCGCCCCCAAGAGGCGCGTCTAGCATGAGCGGCATTGAAAGATCGAGGAAGGTGCGCCATGGCGAAAGCAGCCCGGGAAGGGCAGGCGCGGGCCAGTGTCTGGCTGGAAGGCAAGGCGCACCGGCGGCGCGGTGGGGGGCAGCCCTCGGGGCTGGACCGGGGGCGGATCATCGAGGTCACCGTGCGGCTGCTGGACGCCGAGGGGCTGGCCGGGTTCTCCATGCGGCGGCTCGCGGCCGAGCTGAACGTGACCGCGATGTCCGTCTACTGGTACGTCGACACCAAGGACGACCTCCTCGAACTCGCCCTGGATCACGTCATGGGCGAGATGCGGCTGCCCGACCCGGACGCCGATGAGGACTGGCGCGACCAGGTGCGGGCGCTCGCCCGGGAGTACCGGACGCTGCTGGTGCGCCACCCCTGGGTGTCCGCGCTGGTCGGCGTCTTCCTCAACATCGGCCCCAACAACCTGGCCTTCTCGCGGGCCGTCCAGCGCGTCGTCCGCAGGACCGGGCTGCCGGCGAAACGCCTGACGAGCACGATCTCGGCCGTCTTCCAGTTCGTCTACGGCTACGGAACGCTGGAGGGCCACCTCGCCACCCGGGCCGCGACCGCCGGCCTGACCGTGGACGAGTACTTCCAGCAGGCCCTGAGCACGGTGACCGCGGCCCCGCAGGCCGCCGACGTGATGCAGGAGTCGCAGGAGATCATGGCGGCGCGCGGCGGCGACACGGTCGCCGAGATGCTGGAGCGCGACTTCGAGTTCGCGCTGGAACTGCTCGTCGCGGGCATCGAGGCGATGGTCGCCCGGGAGCGCGGAGCCTCCTGACGAGGGACCGGCTACTCCCCCTCGGCCAGCCGCGCCGGGAACCCGCCCGTCGCCACCGGGCCCCACCGCTCCGGGGTGATCCGGATGATGGACTTGCCCTGCTTGACCATGGCCGCGCGGTACTCGTCCCAGTCGGGGTGCTCCCCGGCGATGTTCCGGTAGTACTCCACGAGCGGTTCGACGGAGTCGGGGGCGTCGACGACCTCGGCCGTGCCGTCGATCTGGACCCAGGGGCCGTTCCAGTCGTCGCTGAGGACGATCAGGCTTACCCGCGGGTCGCGCTTGGCGTTGCGGGTCTTGGCGCGCTCCGGGTAGGTGGAGACCACGATCCGGCCGGAGTCGTCCACCCCGCAGGTCAGCGGGGAGCCCTGGGGGCCGCCGTCGGCCCGCCGGGTCAGCAGGATCGCGTGGTGCCGGGGGCGGACGAAGTCGAGCAACTCGTCCAGGGAGACGCGGGTGTTCGTCGCGATGTTCGGTGCCATGTCCGGCAGCCTACGACGCCAGGGCCTCGGCGAGGTTGTCGTACACCGGGACGTCCCGGCGCAGTCCGGTCAGCTCCAGGACGCGGCTCGCGACGCCGTCGGGCCGGGCCACCAGGCGCACCCGCGCCTCGGGGCGCAGCCGGTGCCGTACGGCGTTGATGAGACGGACGCCCTGGGAGTCCATGAAACAGGTCGAGCTGAGGTCGAGGACGAGGACCTCCAGTCGGTCGCCCCGGGACTCGGCCGCGGACACGACTAGGGGCAGCAGCTCCGCCGCGTTGCAGAAGTCGATCTCGGCGGGCATGGCGAGGTGGACGCGGCCGGGCAGGTCGCGCGATTCGGTGGGATTCGGGAGGAAAGTCACGGTGCTCACCTGGCAGACGTTCGTCCGTATTCCGGTAAGGCCGCTTCCTGACCCGTGGGCCCATTCCACCATGCCGCGGGGCGGTCGCGGAAGCGTCTGCCGTGCCCGTCGGCCGGACGTCACTTCGAGGCAACCGAGCAGTTAGAGTGCTGTCCGTCCTGTGCTCGCAGTCGGGAATGTGCTGCGGAGCTCTCCTGCGCACGGCCATGGCCGTGCACGCCGAAGAGGTTCGTGGTGGCTGCGTCCGAGTTTCCTGATTTGCCCCGTTTTCCGGTCGGCTTCGAGCTGGCCGAAGCCCTCACGGTGGCTTCTCAGCAACTGCACGAGACCCTCACTCCGCACAGCACGCTGCGCACGGCGGTCCGGCTGGCCGTCCACCTCATGCCCGGGGCCGAGCACGCCGGCATCTCCGAGATCGACCGCGGCAACAAGCTCCGTACGCTCGCCTGGACCGACGAGGTGGTGCGCTCCGCCGAGGCCCGGCACGAGGGCCGCGAACAGCCCGGGCACTGGGAGCAGCTGTGGACCAGCCCGGTGGCGCGGATAGCGGACAGCGAGGCGGACGGCGGCTGGGACGTGCTGTCGGCCCTGGGGCTGCGCTCGGCGCTGTCGCTGCGGCTGCGCGCCGACCGCCGCCGGCTGACCGTGCTCACGGCCTACGCGCGCAAGCCGGGCGTCTTCGACGAGGACGCGACGCGCATCGGCCGGCTGTTCACCGCGCACGTCAGCATCGCCCTGGACTCCGCGACCGTGCGCGAGCAGCTCACCGAGGCCATGCACACCCGGGACCTGATCGGCCAGGCCACCGGCATCCTCATGGAGCGCCAGGGCATCGACGCGGCCGCGGCCTTCGAGAGCCTGGTGCGCGCCTCCCAGCGCGAGAACGTGAAACTGCGCGATCTGGCCCGCCGTATCGTCGGGGCTCACAACACCGCCTGAGGTGACGTGAGGTACCTCGGGGGCGTGTTCGCGTGACGACGGGATACCCGTACGGTCATGAGTTCCGAGACGTCCGACACGCTGGACCAGGCGATGGTGCGCAGCAGCGGTCTCGACACCCTGCTGCGCGATCTGACCGACCGCGCGGTGCAGGAGGTGCCCGGCGCCACCGCGTGCAGCATCACGGTGCGCCGCGTGGACCGGCTGCTCACCCTGGCCGGCAGCGACGGCCTGCCCAGGGGGCTGGACCTGCGGCAGTACGAGAACGGCTCCGGGCCCTGCGTCGAGGCCGCCGAGACCGGCGCCGAGCAGTACGCCCCGGACCTGGCCGCGGAGTCCCGCTGGCCGTCGTACACGGGCTACGCGCTGTCCACGGGCGTCCGCTGCGTGCTGGCGGTGCCGATCGCCGTCGAGGGCGAGACGGGTGCCGCGATCAACTTCTACGGGGCGCGGGCCGGGGTGCTGGGCACGGGCCGGGAGGCGGCCCGCGCCTTCGCGGCCCGGGCCGGAGACGCGATCAGCGTGGCGCTGCGCATCGAGCGGCGGCGCCAGTCGGCGGCCGACGTGCGCACCGCGCTGCTCTCCCGCAGCGTCATCGACCAGGCGATCGGCATCCTCATGGCCCGGGAGCGGATCGACGCCCGTGACGCGCTGGAGCGGCTGCGCCGCGCCTCGCAGCACCGGAACGTCAAACTCCGGGACCTGTGCGGCCAGTTGGTGGCGAAGGTCTCCGACCCGGCCTCAGGCAGACGGCAGTGACTCGCCCTGCACGGCCTGGATGTCCAGCTCCACCTTGAGCGTCGTGCCGACGGCGGCGATGCCCGCCTGGAGGACCTGGTTGTATTTCATCGCGAAGTCCTCGCGGTGCAGTTCGGTCGTGGCGCGGAACGCCGCCCGGGTGCCGCCCCAGGGGTCCGGGCCGGTGCCGAGGTAGGCCAGGTCCAGGTCGACCGGCCGTACGACGCCGTGCATGCCGAGCTCGCCGTGGACGGTCCACCGGTCGGACCCGGTGGCCGTCAGCCCCGTGGACCGGTAGGTGATCTCGGGGAACCGCTCGACGTCGAGGAAGTCCGCCGACTTCAGGTGCCCGTCGCGCATGCCGTTGCCGGTGTCGATGGACGCGGCCCGGATCACCGCCTCCACGCGGGACTTGGTGACGTCGTCCGGGGCGATCTCGATCGCGCCGGAGAACTCCGTGAACCGGCCGTGCACGCTGGAGATGCCCAGGTGCTGCGCCACGGCGGCCACGCTGGAGTGCACCGGGTCGATCGTCCACGGCCCCGGCGGCGGCAGCTCGGTGCCGCCCTGCCGCGCCAGCGTCACCGTGCCGACCTCGGCCCGCCCGCTCGCCGTGACGATCACACTGGAGGCCGCGGGCGCGTATCCGACAGCCGTGACGATGACGGTGTACGCCCCCGGCTCCAGCTGCGTGGCGTCCCGTACGGCGCCCTCCGCGTCGGCCTCGGCCCGCAGCACCTGCGCGCCCGTCATGTCCGCCACCGTGACGACCGCGTGCGACACGGCCCATCCGTCCCGGGTGCGGATCCTCGCGGTCAGTCCCATCTCACGCAACTCCTCAGAAAGAAACCGGCCCGCGGCAGGGGCGCACCTCCGCTCAGAGCGCGCCCACCGCCACGGGCCGGGGTCCGTACTACTCGCCGGGGTGGGCGAGTTCGATGTCGTGGCCGTCGGTGCCGCGGCCGGTGACCGTCAGGGCGGTGGCCACCGGCGGGTAGCCCGTGGCGATGACGGTGTACTCGCCGCCGTCCAGGTCGGTGAAGGCGTAGGCCCCGTCCGTCCCGGTCGTGGCCGAGCCGACGACGTTGCCCGCCTGGTCGACCAGCGTCACCCGGGCGTCGGCCAGCGGCCCGTGCGGGGCGCGGACGACACCCTGGACGCGGGCGCCCGAGTCCAGGTCGATCTCGACCCGGGTGACCCCGGTGCCGCCCACCTCGACGGGCAGGGCGCGCGGCCGGTACCCGGCGGCGTTCACCGCCACGGTCACCGCCCCCGGCACCAGCTCGGCGAAGGAGAACTCGCCCTGCTCACCCGTGGCCTGGGTGGCCAGCAGATCCCCGCGCACATCGGTCACGATGACCATCGCGTCCTTGACCGGCTGCCCGCTCTCCGCGGCCCGCACCAGGCCGGTCAGCCCGCTGGTGCCGCTGAGCAGGATGTCGTAGGCGAGCGGCTCGCCGTTCACCACGACCGTGGACGCCTGCGGCTGGTAGCCGTCGGCGGAGGCGATCAGGACGTACGACCCGGAGCCCGGGGCGTCCACCGCGTACGAGCCGTCGGCCTGCGCCACGGACCGGCCCAGCTGGCGCCCGGCCAGCGAGATCAGCGTGACGGCGGCCTGCGGCACCGGCGCGCTCTCGCTGCCGCGGACGAAACCGCGGACCGGCACACCGCCCCCGTCGGACACGGGCTCCTCGGCCCGGGCCACCGTGGCGACGGCGGCGAGCCGCCGCGTGCCCTCGGGCCCGGTCCCGCCGGCGGTCTCGGTGTCCGCCACGGCCCAGCTCGGCACGGCCTTCTCCGCGGCGGGAGCCTCGGCGGCCACCTCGGCGGGAGCCTCCGCGCGGGCGCCGGTGTCCGCCGCCTGCGCCAGCCCACCCCTCGTCTTCAACGGGACCTCCTTGATGAACAGCGACACCAGCAGCGCGAGCAGCGCCAGCGGGGCCGAGTAGAGGAACACGTCCGCGACACCGTGGCCGTAGGCGCTCTCCACGACGGTGCGGATCGGCGCGGGCATCGCGCCGAGGTCGGGGATGTTGCCCTCGCCCGTGCCGGCGTGACCGAGGGCCGCGCCCTTGGGACCGAGGTCGGCGAGGCCGTCCTTGACGTAGTCGGTGATCCGGTTGGCCAGGACCGCGCCCAGGGCGGAGACGCCCACGGCACCGCCGAGGGACCGGAAGAAGGTCACCGTCGAGCTCGCGGCACCGAGATCACCCGGCTCCACCTGGTTCTGCGTGCACAGAACCAGGTTCTGCATCATCATGCCGATGCCGAGACCCAGCAGCGCCATGAAGATCGCTATGTGCCAGTACTCGGTGTCGTACCGGATCGTGCCCAGCAGCCCGAGCCCGGCCGTCACCAGCACACCACCACCGAGCAGCCACCCCTTCCAGCGCCCGGTCCGGGTGATGATCTGCCCGGAGACGGTGGAGGAGACGAACAGACCCGCGATCATCGGGATCGTCATGACACCGGACATCGTGGGCGACTTGTCCCGGGCCAGCTGGAAGTACTGGCTGAAGAAGACGGTCCCCGCGAACATCGCGACACCGACGAACAGCGAGGCCAGGGAGGCCAGCGTGATGGTGCGGTTGCGGAACAGCCGCAGCGGGATGATCGGCTCGCTCGCCTTGGCCTCGACCAGGACGAACAGCGCCAGCAGCACCACGGAACCGCCGACCATCGCATACGTCTGCCACGACACCCAGTCGTACTTGTCACCGGCGAAGGTGACCCAGATGAGCAGCAGGCAGACGGCCGCGGTGATGAAGAAGGCACCGCCCCAGTCGACCTTGACCTTCCGCTTTACCACGGGCAGGTGCAGGGTCTTCTGCAGCACGATCAGGGCGATCACCGCGAAGGGCACGCCGACGTAGAAGCACCAGCGCCAGCCGAGCCAGTCGGTGTCGGTGATGACACCGCCGACCAGGGGGCCGCCGACCATCGCCGTGGCGAAGACGGCGCCCAGGTAGCCGTTGTACCGGCCGCGCTCACGCGGCGAGATCATCGCCGCCATGATGATCTGGGCCAGCGCGGACAGACCGCCCATGCCGATGCCCTGGACCGCGCGGAACGTGATGAGCGTTTCCGGGTTCTGCGACATGCCAGCCGCGGCCGAGCCGGCCACGTAGATCACGAGCGCCAGCTGCACGAGCAGCTTCTTGGAGAACAGGTCGGCGAGCTTGCCCCACAGCGGGGTGGACGCTGTCATCGCCAGCAGGGCGGCGGTCACGACCCAGGTGTAGGCGCTCTGGCCGCCGCCGAGGTCGCTGATGATCCGGGGCAGGGCGTTGGAGACGATCGTCGACGACAGGATCGCGACGAACATGCCGAGCAGCAGGCCGGTGAGGGCCTCCATGATCTGCCGGTGCGTCATCGGAGCGCCGTCGCCGGGGGAGCCGTGGGAGCCTCCCCCGTGCTTGGCATGAGCCCGCACACCGGCTGGTGTGGTCGTTGCCATGGGCTTCCTTCTCTTATGTGCTTGCGGGTGTACGGGTGGTCCGGTGGGAGGCGGGCGGGGCCGCGCGGGCCGCGGGCCGGCAGTCGAAGCTCTCCCTCAGCCGCGCCATCAGCTGGGTGAGCCGGCCGACGTCCTCGTCGGTCCAGTCGCTCAGGCGCTCGGCGAGGACCTCGGTGGTCCGCCGGGACAGCTCGTCGAGCTGTGCGTGGCCCGCGGGGGTGAGGCGCAGGATGCGGGAGCGCTTGTCGGCGGGGTCGGGGGAGCGTTCGATCCAGCCCCGGGCCACGACGTGCGCGACATGGCGGCTGGTGACCGACATGTCCACCGCGAGCAGCTCGGCGAGCTTGCTCATGCGCATGTCGCCGTGGCGGCCCAGCAGCGTCAGTACGGCCGCCGACCCGCCGGGGCACTCGGCCGGCATGATCCGGCCGAGCTCCCGCTTCACGGCGCCGAAGGCACTGAACTGGCGGACCAGCTCTTCGTACTGCGCCCTCTCGGCCATGACACCTCCGCGTTCGTTGCTTAGGGCAACCATGACAGCTATTGGTTGCTGAAGGCAAATAAAAGAGGTGGGTGCGGCACAAAAAGTTGGCAAAGGCAAGTATTGCGACAGTAAATGTGCAGGTGGCGACCCCGGAGGTACGGGTCGCGCCGGGGCAAACGGAAGGCCAACCCCCACTTGGGGAGTCCCGGTGTTTTCGCTAGGGTCTCGGGCCATGGCTAACAACCAGGCCCCCCAGGGCAATCACGACCCTGCCGGCAGCACCCAGATGTTCCGCGCGTTCGTCGACGAGGCGCCGCAGGGGCGGCAGGCCGCGGCGACCGGCGGCGGACCGCGGATCGGTCTCATCCTCGGCGTTGTCGTCGCCGTCGCGGTTGTCGCGGCGGTGGCTTGGCTGGCGCTGGCGTAACCCGTACGGAGGGTTTTCCGCGGGTGGGGCAGGCCGTTGCCTGGTGCTGCCGGTTTCAGGTGCTCGGCGTCGGTGCTGAGGCCGGGGCGTCGCGCAGCCCGGCGGAGCGGGGTGCCGCTGCGCCCACCCGTGCCGCCCTTAGCGGCACGATTGCCCGCAGCTGAGCGGACCAGCGGCACGACTGTCCGCAGCTGAGCGGGACTGGCGGCCCGCCCCGGCGCGCCCGCACCCGCGTACGGCGAGAAGGGGCCGTGTCGGGGGGTGTCCGCCCGCAGCGGTTGGCGCGTCAACGCCAGTCAGTCGGTAAGACACCCCATCGCGCCGTTCCGAGGACGGATACCCCCCGGCGCGGCCCCGACCCACACCCGGCGTCAGGCGAGGGCGCGCACCCCCACCGAAGCAGCCACAGGCCGCCGCAGGCACCCCGCGGCGACCCGCTACCCGCAGCGTCAGTCCGAGATCAGACCTTCCCGCAGCTGCGCCAACGTCCGCGTCAGCAACCGCGAGACGTGCATCTGCGAGATGCCGACCTCCTCGCCGATCTGCGACTGCGTCATGTTCGCGAAGAAGCGGAGCATGATGATCCGCCGTTCGCGCGGCGGCAGCTTCGCCAGCAGCGGCTTCAGGGACTCCCGGTACTCCACGCCCTCCAGCGCCGTGTCCTCGTACCCCAGCCGGTCCGCCAGCGACCCCTCGCCACCGTCGTCCTCCGGCGCCGGCGAGTCCAGCGAGGACGCCGTGTACGCGTTCCCCACCGCCAGGCCGTCGACGACATCTTCCTCGGACACCCCGAGCACGGAGGCGAGTTCGGTCACCGTCGGCGACCGGTCCAGCTTCTGCGAGAGCTCGTCGCTGGCCTTGGTCAGCGCGAGCCGCAGCTCCTGAAGCCGGCGCGGCACCCGCACCGACCAGGACGTGTCGCGGAAGAACCGCTTGATCTCACCCACGACGGTTGGCATCGCGAACGTGGGGAACTCGACGCCCCGTTCGCAGTCGAACCGGTCGATCGCCTTGATCAGCCCGATCGTGCCGACCTGGACGATGTCCTCCATCGGCTCGTTCCGCGACCGGAACCGCGCGGCCGCGTACCGCACCAGCGGCAGGTTGAGCTCGATCAGCGTGTCACGGACGTACGCACGCTCGGGGCTGTCCTCGTCGAGCGCGGCCAGCCGCAGGAACAGGGAGCGGGACAGGGTGCGGGTGTCGATGGCCCCCGTGGCCGGAAGCGCCGGCGCGGGCTCGGTCGCGAGCTCGGCCGGAACGTCGTCGATGGGGCCGAGTGAGTCGAGAGCATGGGGAGCTGTGTCGCTCTCCGCGAGCGTGAGCACCTTCGAGCTGCCCTGTTCTGCGGACATGCCACCCCCTTTGGGTCGCGGGACGGTCGCGGCGAACGCCCCCGCCTGAGGAACGCAGCCTTCACCTGAATACCGGAGCCGAAGCCCCGGCAAACGCGCTTCACGCAGAATGTCACATGTCGGCAACACGCTGTAGTGACATGTCGACATCTGAGACGCGAATCAGCCCTGCAAACAAGGGGTCTGACGCCTTTTCGGCCCGGAACCGCCGAGAACAGCCCTGATGAGGGATTCCCTCCCGCCGGTGACCTCTCGCTCCTGTTTGCGGTTAGGCGTCGATCCGGTTCGCAGACCGCAACCGCTGGAAGCTACGCGCGAGTAGCCGCGACACGTGCATCTGCGAGACGCCGAGTTCCGCGCTGATCTGAGACTGCGTGAGATTGCTGTAGTACCGCAGCAGCAGAATGCGCTGCTCCCTTTCGGGCAGCTGGACGAGCAGATGCCGTACGAGATCCCGGTGCTCCACACCGTCCAGCGCGGGGTCCTCGTAGCCGAGCCGGTCCAGCAGCCCGGGCAGCCCGTCGCCCTCCTGGGCGGCCTCCAGCGAGGTGGCGTGGTACGACCGCCCGGCCTCGATGCAGGACAGCACCTCGTCCTCGCCGATGCGCAGCCGCTCGGCGATCTCCGCGGTCGTCGGGGACCGCCCGAAGGCGGTCGTCAGGTCCTCGGTCGCGCTGTTGACCTGCACCCACAGCTCGTGCAGCCGGCGCGGCACATGGACCGTGCGGACGTTGTCGCGGAAGTAGCGCTTGATCTCGCCCACGACCGTCGGCATCGCGAAGGTCGGGAACTGCACGCCCCGGTCGGGGTCGAAGCGGTCGATGGCGTTGATGAGCCCGATGGTGCCGACCTGGACGACGTCCTCCATCGGCTCGTTGCGGGAGCGGAACCGGGCGGCCGCGTAGCGCACGAGCGGGAGGTTGGCCTCGATGAGCGCCCCGCGCACCCGGTCGTGTTCGGGTGTGCCCGGCTGGAGCTCCTTGAGCTGGGCGAAGAGCACCTGCGTCAGGGCGCGGGTGTCGGCGCCACGGCTCCGCTGCGGAGCGGCTGGGGCGGCTTCGGAGGTGGGTGCCTGAGGTGCGGTACTGGCCAGCACGGTCAACTCCACCTCGTCATCGTCAACTCATCGTCTACTCCATCAAAAGCGGTCATAGCATCACAAGACATGTGCACTGTGTGCAAGAACCCCATAACTACGTGTTGAGGGATGAATGCCGCATAAATCGGCCCGCAGCAGATCAACGCGGGCAACAGAAGAGCCCCCCGCCGGTACGGCGGGGGGCTCGAAGTGAGGGGCTCAGAACTCGTAGTCCGCGATCACCCACGTGGAGAACTCGCGCCACAGCGCGACGCCCGCCTGGTGGGCCGGATGCTCGACGTACCGGCGCAGCGCGTCCGCGTCGTCGAAGGCCGAGTTGATGGCGAAGTCGTGGGCGATGGGGCGGTCGCTGACGTTCCAGCCGAGCTCCCAGTAGCGGATCTCGGGGATCGTGCCGTCGAGCGCGCGGAAGGCCTCGACGCCCTTCAGGACCCGCGGGTCGTCGCGCTCGACACCTTCGTGGAGCTTGAAGAGGACCAGGTGGCGGATCATCACTTACCTCCGTTGGCGACCCAGGTGGCGAAGTCGCCGAGGGCACCCGCGGCGTCCGATATGCCCTGGAACCCTATCAAGACGTAGTCGGAGGCCTTCTCCGGGTCAGTGATGATCACGTAGAAGATGAAGACCACGAGCACGTAGACGGCAACCTTCTTGGCGTTCACCGCCATCGCGGCCTCCCCTGTCCCTGGTGTCCCATGCAGCGCACATGATCGCACGAAGGGGCTGATCGCATGAAGGGCCCCGTCTGACGACGGGGCCCTTCTCAAGCGGTAGCGGAGGGATTTGAACCCTCGGTGACTTGCGCCACACTCGCTTTCGAGGCGAGCTCCTTCGGCCGCTCGGACACGCTACCGAGGGAGACCTTACAGCAAGATGCGGCGTGCTCCGAAATCGGTATTCGGGGTTCAGCGGGTGCGGAAGAACTCGGTGAGGAGCCGGGCGCACTCCTCGGCGAGCACGCCCTCGATCACCTCGGGCCGGTGGTTGAGCCGCCGGTCGCGGAGGAGGTCCCAGAGGGAGCCCGCCGCGCCGGCCTTCTCGTCGCGGGCGCCGTAGACGAGCCGGTCGACGCGGGACTGCTGGATCGCGCCCGCGCACATCGTGCAGGGCTCCAGCGTGACCACGAGCGTGCAGCCGGCCAGTCGCCACTGCCCGAGCCCGGCCGCGGCCCGCCGCAGGGCGAGGACCTCGGCGTGGGCCGTGGGATCGCCGCCGGCCTCGCGTTCGTTGTGCCCTGTCGCCAGCACGGTGCCGTCCTCGGCGAGGACGACGGCGCCGACGGGGACGTCCCCGCCCCGGACGGCCTCGGCGGCCTCGTCCAGGGCGCGTCGCATCGCGGGCCGCCAGGGGTCCCGTACCGGATCCGGCGGCCCGGGGGCGGGACGAGCGGTCAGCGGACGGTCTCCAGGGTCTCCGAGGCGCCCAGCGACTCGGCGATCTCGGTGACGGCGTCCGTCGTCAGCGAGCGCAGCTCCTTCTCGCTCACGCCGAGGTCGTCCAGGATCTGGGCGTCGCCGACCGGGCCGTGCGGCACGGAGTCGGCGGTGCCGACGACCGGCTCGGCGTCATCGGCCTCGTCGTCGTCGGGTTCACCGTCCTCGGTGCCGTCGAGGTCGAGGGCGTCCAGGACGTCCCCGTCGTCCGGATCCCGGCCGAGCAACTCGTCGGTGAGCAGGATCTCGCCGTAGCTGCTGCGGGCAGCGGCGGCGGCGTCCGAGACGTAGATGCGAGGGTCCTCCTCGCCGTCCACGCGGACCACGCCGAACCAGGCGTCCTCCTGCTCGATGAGCACGAGCACCGTGTCCTCGTCGGGGGAGGCTTCACGGGCCAGGTCGGCCAGATCCGACAGGGTTTCCACATCGTCGAGCTCTGTGTCGCTCGCTTCCCACCCGTCTTCGGTGCGCGCGAGCAGTGCGGCGAAGTACACCGTGACTCTCCCACTGGTCATAGGCGTGCCGGTTGGGGGTCCCCCCGGCGGAGGTTGCGGGCGGGGAGTGCTCCTCCGAGCCCCACCCACTCGGAATCGTGGCAGAAACAAGGCGTTCAGGGGACGTCTTCGGCTCCCTGTGTCCGGCACTTCTGCTCGCACGCTCGTTGCCGCCACCTGCGGATCGTACGCGGCTTTGCCCCGCTCCACGCACGGCCACCTCGACAACGCCCGCGCGGTTCGTGATCTTCCCCGGCGGTTTCCTCACCCGTTTCCTACCAGCGGAACGTGCGCATGCGCATCGCGTGCCGCAGCCGGGCCGTCTTGGCGCGGCGCGGCTGGACGCGGTCGCGCAGCTCCCGCGCCTCGGCCAGGTCGCGCAGGAACCGGGCGCGGCGCCTGCGGCGCTCGGCGTCCGACTCGTCCGTCCGGTCCGTCCGGTCGGTGTACAGATCCGCCCCGGGCTGCGCGCGCGGCGACGGATCTTCCAGGGAATCCCGGTCGGGCATCAGGTTCACCACCCCCAAGTCCGTCCCTCCCACTTTCCCCCGGACGGGCGGTTTGACGCCAGCGAACGGGTGACGGCCGGGCGGGGGGCTTGCCGGGCGGACGGGCTCATCCGGCCCGGTTACTGTTGTCGGCATGCGTCTCCATGTCGTCGACCACCCCCTGGTCGCCCACAAGCTCACCACGCTGCGCGACCAGCGCACCGACTCCGCGACCTTCCGCCGTCTCGCCGACGAGCTGGTCACCCTGCTCGCCTACGAGGCCACGCGCGACGTGCGCACCGAACAGGTCGACATCCGGACGCCGGTGGCCGCGACCACGGGCGTCAAGCTGTCCCACCCGCGTCCGCTGGTGGTGCCGATCCTGCGGGCCGGCCTCGGCATGCTGGACGGCATGGTGCGGCTGCTGCCGACCGCCGAGGTGGGCTTCCTCGGCATGATCCGCAACGAGGAGACGCTCCAGGCCTCCACGTACGCCACGCGCATGCCGGAGGACCTGTCGGGCCGTCAGGTGTACGTGCTCGACCCGATGCTCGCCACCGGCGGGACGCTGGTCGCGGCGATCCAGGAGCTGATCCGGCGCGGCGCCGACGACGTGACCGCCGTGGTGCTGCTGGCCGCGCCGGAGGGCGTGGAGGTCATGGAGCGCGAGCTGGCGGGCACGCCGGTGACGGTCGTGACCGCCTCGGTCGACGAGCGCCTGAACGAGCACGGCTACATCGTGCCGGGCCTCGGAGACGCGGGGGACCGGATGTACGGCTCGGCCGAGTAACCCGGCCGGCCCCCGGGCCCTACGGGGCTCAGCAGCCCTTCTTCGTCGGCGTCGGCTCGGGCCTGGCCAGCTTGGTCAGGGCCTGGTCGGCGTCCGTCCGCTTCGCCAGTTCCTTGAAGCCGTCGCCGATGACGAGGTCGACGGCGGTGCCCTTGCGGGCCGCCTCGGTGCGCCGCTCGGCGCCCGGGAGCTGGGTGCCGAGCACGGGCAGCGAGGTGTCGAGGGCGGCGGCGGGGCCGAGCAGCACGCCGGGGCCCTTGACCTTCTTGTCGTACTCCTTGCTGGCGTTGCCCACGTCGCCGATCTTGAAGCCGCGCTTCTTCAGCTCGTCGGCGGTCTTCTTCGCCAGGCCGCTGCGGGTGGTGGCGTTGAGCACGTTGACCGTGATCGCGCGCGGCTCGGGCAGGGGCCTGGCGCTGGGCGAGGGGCTCGCCTTGGTGGCGGGGCCGCACTCCGTGCCGCCGCCGGCCGCCGAAGCCTTTCTGCCGCCGCCGGTGAAGACGTCGACGAGCTGGAGCGTGCCCCAGCCGCCCACGCCGAGGACGACGGCGGAGGCGGCGACCAGGACGACGAGCCTGCCGCGCCGCCGGGGCCGCCGCATCCGCGGGTACTTGTTGCCCGTGATGCGGTACTTGCCGCCCATGCCGGGGGGAGTCAGCATGCTCATGAGCGCAGCGTAGTGCGCCCGGACGACGATGCCTACTAGATGATCATTCGACGTCGCCCAGGGGAACCCGAAAGGGCCAACCCGTTTCCGGCGGGTGTCAGTCGAGCTCGAGCACGCGCGCGTGCAGCACCTGGCGCTGCTGGAGCGCCGCCCGCACCGCGCGGTGCAGGCCGTCCTCCAGGTACAGATCGCCCTGCCACTTCACGACGTGCGCGAAGAGGTCCCCGTAGAACGTCGAGTCCTCGGCGAGGAGGGTCTCGAGGTCGAGCTGCTGTTTCGTCGTCACGAGCTGATCGAGGCGGACCGGGCGCGGCGCGACGTCCGCCCACTGCCGGGTGCTTTCCCGGCCGTGGTCGGGGTACGGCCGGCCGTTTCCGATGCGCTTGAAGATCACACGGAAAGCCTACCGGTCAAGACCTTCCGGGCGCAGCCATGGCGCCGAGGTACGACGCCGAAAAAAACCCCGCAAGGCGGTACGAAAAGGGAACAGGGCGTGAATATGCCGGACCGCGAGACCTGCCCGTGCGCGCCCGATTCGCTCGAAAGGGGTCGGCGTCTTCTTCGTGCCCCAGGCCCGCCCGGGCCCCCGAGTACCAGGACGGCGCGGCGTTCCGGACGGCGGAGGCGTCGACCGGGTCGCCTCCGCCGCCGCGGTGGGTCAGCCGCGCTCCTGTTCCCTGACGGGCTGCTGCTTGCGCGTGTCCGGCTTGGGCCGGGACGGCTTGGGGGCGCTGCGGACGGCCTCCGCGCGCACCAGGGCGCGCAGGACCGCGTACGGGTCTTGAAGCATGGCTGTGTCGTTCCTTCCGTTCCGTGCGGCACTGATGGACCGGTTGCGGGTCCGTTCAGCAGCGCAGGACCTCGGAACGCAGGGGGCGGGGGTCGTGCGGCGGGCTCGGCGGCACGGGCACGGGGAGCCGTGCGGTGGACGCGGGCCCGGGGGCGGGGAGAGGGGCCGGGCGCAGCGGTACGGGGGTGCGGCGGGCGGTGCGGGCCGGCAGGCGCAGGGCGGTGTCGAAGGCGTCGTACTCGACGGTCGTGCTCTCCCCCGGGACGGTGGCCGCCGGCCCCGTGTGCGTCGCGGCGTGCGCGCCGGGCACGAGCAGGGCGAGCAGCAGGACGAGCACCCGCAGCCAGGCGTTCCGGCGCGGGGCGCGGGGGAGCGGCTGGGGTGCGGGGTTCATGGGAGGTCATTCCCCGCCGTGTTCGGGCCGTTCATCCCGCCCGCTCGGAGAACCGCCCGCTCGGCGTACGGCGGGCCCGGGGTCGAGGGGAGCCGACCGCTGGTCGCTCTCCGGGGGACGGCTCGTGGTGTGCGGCTTGCGGCGTGCGGAGGGGGCCGGGCCGTGCGGGTCGGGGGGCCAGGTGTCCGGCCGGCCGGCAGGTGGCGTGCGACCGGGACGTTCGCGGTGGCCCTGGTCCTGGGGCGCCTGCGGGTCCCGCGGCCAGCGGTCAGGGGGGCCGGGCGGTGTGTGACCGTGCCGTTCGTGGGTGTGCGGGCCGTCCGGGCCCGGGCCCTCGGGGACGTAGGGTTCCGGGCCCTGGGGCGGGCGGGGGGCGCGGTCGTGGGAGGGTTCGCGCTCCGGTTCCCAGGGGGAGCCGCTCGGTGGCTCGGTCATGGTCCATGCTTGGACCGGGCCGGAGGGGCCCGCCACCCGGGGCGGGCCAGGCGGCTGACGGCTAGGGCCTGTCGTTTGGATCACGCCGCAGACGCGGGGTCTGGCACGCACATCTGCCGCGTTGTCGTCGGTTGCCGACGCTCCGCGTCGACGCCCTCCTCCGCCTTGCAGCTGCACGCACCAGACCCCGCTCACCGGCACTGAACAGCACCGTCACTTCCCTGCGACCTGATCCAAACGACAGGCCCTAGCCGCCGGCGGCCTTCGCGGCCTTGGCCGCCGCCTTCATCTCCTGCTTGTGCGCCCGTACCTTGGCCAGCGACTCGGGGCCGGTGATGTCGGCGACCGAGCGGAAGGACTTGGGCTCGCCGTAGGAGCCGGCCGCCTCCCGCCACCCGGTCGGCCGCACCCCGAGCTGCTTGCCCAGCAGGGCGAGGAAGATCTGGGCCTTCTGCTTGCCGAAGCCCGGCAGTTCCGCCAGCCGCTTCAGCAGCTCCTGGCCCGTGCCGACGTCCTTCCAGACGGCCTCGGCGTCGCCGTCGTAGTGCTCGACGAGGTACTGGCACAGCTGCTGGATCCGCTTGGCCATGGAGCCCGGGTAGCGGTGCACCGCGGGCTTCTGGGAGAGCAGCGCGGCGAAGGCCTCGGGCGCGTGCGCCGCGATCTCGTGCGCGTCCAGATCGTCGGTGCCCAGCCGCTGGGCGATCGTCGCCGGACCCTTGAACGCCCACTCCATCGGGATCTGCTGGTCCAGCAGCATCCCGACCAGCGCGGCGAGCGGACTGCGGCCGAGCAGCGCGTCCGCCTCGGGGTCCTGGGCGAGGTGAAGAGTGACGTCCATGCCCCGATCATCCCCCGGGGCGGGTCCGGCCGCGTCCTCAGCCGGCCCGCCAGTAGCCCAGCGCGTGCACCCGCTGCTTGGGCAGGCCCAGTTCCTTGCGGACGTACGCCGCCAGCGTCCGGGTGGTGGCCGTGTCGCAGGCGATCCAGACGTACGGGTCGGAGGTGTCCTGGAGCAGCCCGGGCAGGTCCGACTTCACGCGGTCGACCAGATGGGCGCCGGAGTCCTGGCGGGGCACCTTGCGCAGCTCGTGCCGGTCCGGGTCGGTGCGGAACGGCAGGTCGTCGTCGCCGCCCTCGAACCAGACGGTGGCCGGGGCGGAGCCGAGGGCGTCCAGCAGGGAGTTGATGGCCGGCAGGGAGGCCGGGTCGCCGACGGCGAAGACGTGGGAGGGAGCGGGGTCGGGATGCTCGAAGCCGGTGCCCTGGACGGTCGCCTCGATGGTGTCGCCGGGCTTCGCCGCCCGGGCCCAGTCGCTGGCGCACCCCTCGTGCAGGGCGAACTCCAGGCTGAAGGTGCCGGCCGCCGGGTCGGGGTCGACGAGGGTGTAGGCCCGCTGGTGGGGCTTGCCCGCGTTGTCGAACCACAGCCGGACCCACATGGTGGGGTGGACTCCGGTCGCCGCCAGCAGACCGCCGTCGGTGAAGCGCAGCCGCCGGTAGTCCGGGGTGACGTCCTCGGCGTCCGTCACGGTGAACACGAAGTCCTTCGCGCGCAGCAGTCGTAGGACCGCTCCCTCCCAACCCCGCCCCTGCCCCATCCCGTGTTCACCCTTCGCGTACGATTTCGCCCCAGCTCTGACTTAGGCAAGGCTAACCTAAAGGAAAGTAGGGGCACAGCGTGGCCACCGAGATCTACCGTGATGCCTGGGGCATCCCGCATCTGCGCGCGGGCAGCGCGGCCGGACTCGCCCACGCGCAGGGCCTCGTCACCGCCCGGGACCGGGCCTGGCAGCTGGAGGTCGAGCGCCACCGGGCGCGGGGCACCTCGGCGTCGTTCCTCGGCGAGAGCGCCCTGGCCTGGGACCGGTTCGCCAGACGGGCCGGACTCGACGACACGGCGAGACGCTGCTTCGAGCACCTGGAGAGACAGGACCCGGAGACGGCCGCGTGGGTGACGGCGTACGTCGACGGGGTCAACGCGGGGCTGGCCGAGGGAGCGGACGCGGCCCCCGAGTTCACCCGCACCCGGCTCGCTCCCGGTCGCTGGGAGCCCTGGACCCCCCTCGGCGTCTGGCTCGCCACGCACATCCTCTTCGCCGGGTTCCCGGCCAAGCTCTGGCGCGAGCACGTGGTGTCCCACCTCGGCGCGGACGCCGTCGGCCTGTTCGCCACCGACGGCCCCGGCACCTCCGGCAGCAACGGCTGGCTGGTCGGCGGCGAGCGGACGGTCACCGGGCAGGCGCTCATCGCCGGCGACCCGCACCGCTGGATCGAGGACCCGGGCGTCTACCAGCAGATCCGGCTGTCCTGCCCCGAGTTCGACGTCGTGGGCCTCGCCGTCCCGGGCGTCCCCGGCATCGCCCACTTCGGGCACACCGGCACGGTCGCCTGGGCCATCACCAACGCCATGGCCGACTACCAGGACCTGTACCGGGAGCGGCTGCGGCGCACCGGAGCCGGAGTGGAGGCGCTGGACCCGGACGGCGTCTGGCGGCGGGCCGTCCGGCACACGGAGACCGTCGAGGTGGCGGGCGAGGAGCCGGTCGAGGTCGAGGTGATCGAGACCGGCCGGGGCCCGGTGGTCATCGGCGGACCGGAGGGCCTGGACGGCGGCACCACCGAGCCGGACCTGCCCCCGGTCGCCGTCAGCCTGCGCTACCCGCCCCGCGTCACCGGCGACCTCGGCTTCGGTGCCCTGCTGCCGCTGCTGCGGGCCCGCCGGGTCGCCGATGTGGACCGGGCCTTCGACCGCTGGGCCGAGCCCGTCAACGTCGTCCAGGCCGCCGACACCGAGGGCGGTGTGCTGCACCGCGTGGCCGGGCGGGTGCCGCTGCGCGCCGAGGCCAACCGGCTGCGCCTGGTGCCCGCCTGGGAGCCCGGCCACGAGTGGCGCGGCTGGCACGAGACGCCCCGCGCCGGGCTCACCGACGGCGTCGCCGTCATGGCCAACCAGCGCGGCCCGGCCGAACCCCTCGGCGTCGAGTTCGCCCCGCCCCACCGCCACGACCGCATCGCCGCGCTGCTCGCCGGCAAGGAGCGCTGGTCCGCCGCCGACATGCCCGCCGTCCACACGGACACCCACCTCGCCTCCGCGACCACCCTCCTGAACCACCTCAAGTCCCTCGACGACCTCACCCCCGAGGCCGCCGCCCTCCGGGACCGCCTCCTGGGCTGGAACCGCCGCATGGACGCCGGCAGCGCCGACGCGGCCCTGTACGCGGCGGTGCGCTCGGCGGTCGTACGGCACCTGGCGGCGCACCCGGCGTTCACCGCGCTGGCGACACCACCGGCGTACCCCGAGGTGTTCCTGCCCTGGCTCGCCCTCGTGCCGCGCGTCGGCTTCGCCCTCGAACACCTGCTGGCCGCCGAGGAGCTGTACGGGATCGACCGCCCGGCGGCGGTCCGCGCGGCCGTCGAGGAGGTGGCCGCACGTCCACCGGCCGGGGTCTGGGGCGACACCCACCGGCTCGCCCCCTGGCGGGCGCTGGAGCCGGAGCAGCCGTACGACGAACCGGGGCTGTCCGGCGACCACGACTGCGTGCTGTGCACCTCGGGCGTGCCGGGCCTCACCGACCGCGCCGCACGGGGCCCGGCGGCCCGGTACGTCTGGGACCTGGCCCGGCGCGAGGACAGCGGCTGGGTGATCCCGCTCGGCGCCTCGGGCGTCCCCGGCTCGCCCCACCACCGCGACCAGCTCCCCCTGTGGCTCGCCGGCGACCTCGTCCCGGTCGTCACCGACTGGACCCTGCTGAAGAAGGAGACCGATGTCTGACCCGTACGCCTCCCGCACGGCCGTCCACCAGCAGGTGGCCGACGGCTTCGGCACCGTTCGCGTCCTGCCGCTGGACCCGCGGGCCGACGCCGGGACGGTGCACCGCTGGGTGAGCGAGGACCGGGCCGTCTTCTGGGGCATGACCGGCCTCACCGAGCGGCAGGTCGCCGAGATCTACGCCCACATGGACACACTCACCACCCACCACGCCTTCCTCGTCGTCCGGGACGGCGACCCGGTCGGGCTCCTCCAGACCTACGAGCCGGAGGCCGACCGCGTCGGCGACTGCTACGACGTCCGGCCCGGCGACATCGGCGTCCACCTGCTGCTCGCACCCGCCGGGCCGGACGGCGTGCGGCCCGGCTGGACCGCCGGGCTGGTGACCGCCGTCGCCGAGTACGTCCTGCTCGGCCTGGACCGCCGGCGGATCGTCGTCGACCCGGACGTGCGCAACGAGAAGGCGATCGCCCGTTTCCTCAAGCAGGGCTTCCGGGCGGGACCGGTGGTCGTCCTGCCGGAGATCGACCTCCCGGACGTGTACCTGCCGGAGAAGAAGGCCCAGCTCGCCTTCCTCGACCGGGAGATACTCTTCCCCGCGTGACGCCCGACGACCTCATCGCCCACTACGGCCTGGAGCCGATCCCCCGCGAGGGCGGCCTGTTCCGCCAGACCTGGGCCGGCCCCGAACGCCCCGACGGCAGACCGGAGGGCACGGCGATCGTCGCGCTCCTCACCGCGGACGACTTCTCCGCCCTCCACCGCCTGCCCACGGACGAGATCTGGCACTTCTACCAGGGCGATCCCCTGGAGCTCCTCCTGCTCGCCCCGGACGGAAGCACCCGGACGGTGGTACTGGGCCCGGACGTCCTGCACGGCCAGCACGTCCAGTTCACGGTCCCGGCGGGCACGTGGATGGGCGGCAGGGTGACCGAGGGCGGGGCGTGGACTCTGTTCGGCTGCACGATGGCGCCCGGCTTCACGTTCCAGGGCTACGAACACGGAGACGCGGAGGAGTTGGCGGCGAGCTATCCGGCAGTGGCTGACAAGATCGCAGGACTTTCCCGACCTTCTTAGGGGCGCGGGGAACTGCGCGAACAACCCCCCACAACCCGCAGCCGCCGCACAACAGACACCACCCTCCCCGCTGAGCGCTACACAACTCCCATCCGTACATAACCGGGAGCCGTACAGCCCGACCCCGGAGACCCACGTGGAGCGCAATGTCGGACACCCCCGGCGATTCCAGGCCCTGGTGCTGCTCGGCACCGTGCTGGTACTGCTCCTCGGCGGAGCAACCCCCGCCTCGGCCCACGCCGCCCTCCGCAGCACCGACCCCGACGACGGATCCGTCGCCCGGCAGGCCCCCCGCCACGTCACCCTGACCTTCACCGAGTCCGTAGGCCTGCTCGACGACTCCTTCCGGGTCTTCGGCCCGGACCAGCGCCGCGTCCCCACCGGCGAGGCCGTCCACGCCGACGACCGCTCCGACACGGCCCGGGTAGCCCTCCCTGGCAAGCTCGCCCAGGGCACCTACACCGTGGCCTGGCGGGTGGTCTCCGCCGACAGCCACCCCGTCTCCGGCGCCTTCACCTTCTCCGTGGGCAAACGCTCCGCGACGACGGCCCAGGTCGACACCGGCCCGCCCGAGGATCCGCTCACCGCCGGCCTCCACGTCGCCGCCCGCTACCTCGCCTACCTCGCCGCCGCGCTGCTCGTCGGCGCGGTCGCGTTCGCGCTGCTGTGCCGACCGGCGAACACGTCCCCGCTGCGCCGCCCCGTGGTCGCGGCCTGGTGGACACTGCTGGGCTCGACGGCCGCCCTGCTCCTGCTCCGCGCCCCCTACGAGGCAGGCGCCGGCCCGGCGACCGCCTTCGACGCCGACGCCCTCGGCCGCACCCTGACCGGCCGCCCGGGCCTGGCCCTGCTCGCCCGGCTGGTCGTCCTCCTGCTGACCGCCGCTTTCCTGGTGTGGCTGTCGAGGCGCCGTGACCGCCGCGACCGCCGGGAACCCGTCGCGCTCGCCGTGGGCACGGCCCTGGCCGTCGGCCTGGCCCTGACCTGGGCGGCGGCCGAGCACGCCTCCGCCGGAATCCAGGTGCCGCTGGCGATGACGTCATCGGTGCTGCACCTGCTGGCGACCGGGGTGTGGCTCGGCGGCCTCGTGGCGCTGCTGCTGACCCTGCGCCGCTCGTCCGGCGAGGACCTGGCGGAGGTCGTGCCCCGCTTCTCCCGGATCGCGTTCGCCTCGGTGACCGTCCTGGCCGTCACCGGCCTCTACCAGTCCTGGCGCGGCCTCGGCTCCCTCTCCGCGCTGACCGGCACGTCGTACGGCAGGCTGCTGCTGGCCAAACTCGTGGCGGTGACCGCGCTGTTGCTGATGGCCGGGTACTCGCGGCGCTGGACGGCGCGGATCGCCGCACCGGCGGCCACCGCCCGGGCCGCCGTACCGGCACGGGTCCCGCAGCCGGTCGGGGCACCGGCGGAACCGGAGCAGCCGGAGAGTCCTGAGCCGACGCCGGACGACCCGGACGACCCGGATGCCCCGGACACTTTGCGCCGCGGCCTGCGCCGGTCCGTCCTCGTCGAAGTCGCCGTCGCGGCCGTGGTGTTGCTGATCACGACCGTGCTCACCGGGACCCTGCCCGGCCGCGCCCAGGCCGAGGCGGCGCAGCAGGCCCCGGCGGGCGCGCTGCCGCCCACGACCCAGGCCACCGTGCCCTTCGACACGGGCCTGGGCTCCGTGACCGGCCGCGGCAAGGTGCAGGTCACGCTGGACCCGGCCCGGGTCGGCGAGAACGGCGTGCAGGCCGTGGTCTACGGCGCCGACACGGGGCTGGTCGTCGTCCCCGAGATCCGCATCACCTTCAGCCTCCCCTCCCGGAAGATCGGCCCGATCGACGCCGAAGTCACCGACCAGGGCGGCTACTGGGGTGCCAACGCCGTCAACCTGCCCCTTCCCGGGACGTGGACGATGAAGACGACCGTGCGGGTGTCGGAGGTGGACCAGGTGACGGTGGAGAAGAAGGTGCGGATCGTGCCCTAGGCAGCGTCGGAGCCGCCGTCGGCAGGTCGCCGTCGAGCAGCCGGGTCATGGTCTCGGCGGCGCATACGGCGGCGTCGCCGCAGCAGTTGTTGAACAGGACATGGACCTGCTCGGCCCGCTCCGCCAGCCGTCGCACCCGGGGCAGCCACTCGGCGAGTTCGTCCTCGCCGTACGCGTACCGGAACCGGTCCTCCTTGCTGCCGGTCCCCCAGGCGGTGCTGCGGCCGTGGAACCGTACGACGGCCAGCCGGGGCGAGGTCACCGGGGTCGCGGGCGGTACGGAGGAGGGCAGCGTCTGCGTCATGTCGACGGCGACCGCGGCCATGCCGTACCGGGCGAGCAGCGCGCACGTCGCCTCGGCCCGGCCCGGCTCCCACCACGCCGGATGCCGGAACTCCACGGCGACGGGCCACCCCCGCGTCCGCTCGGCGCACTCCCCGAGGAACGCCTCCGCCCGCTGTCCGGGCCGGAACCAGGGCGGGAACTGGAACAGCACGCTCCCGAGCCGCCCGGCCCGCCGCAGCGGCTCGATCGCCGCGACGAACCTGGCCCACACCTCGTCCAGCACCGCCGGGTCCCGGGGGTCGGGCGGCAGCCCGCCCGGCATCACCGCCTCCCGGGTGGGATGCCCCGTCAGCAGCGAGAACGCCTTCACGTCGAACACGAACCCGTCCGGTGTCCGCTCGGCCCACAACAGGCTGTTCCGCTCGCTCGGCAGCGCGTAGTACGACGCGTCGACCTCGACGACCGGGAATTGCTCGGCGTAGTGCCGTAACCGCCCCTCGGCGTCCCGCCGACCCGGCGGATACCAGCCGCTGCCGACCAGCGCCCGGTCGGTCCAGGAACACGTGCCCACGAGGATCTCGCCCATGGGGGAGCGGTTACCCGGGCCGGTCGTCGGCAGGCTCCCCAGCCGGGCGGCGGCAGGCCCTCCTGCCGGGCGGCCGAGGACGGTGAAGCCCCCGCAATCAGGGTAAACAGGAGATAATTGCATATATCTGGGGTTTGCCTGATTCCCCGTGAGAGTGAGATGACCGACATGGAGCAGCCCGTCACCCTCGGCCGGGCCACCCGGTCGTCCGGAGAAGGGCCCGAGACCCTCGAAGCCCTCGTCGGCGAAGCCCTCACCGCCCGCGTCACCCTCGACGACCGCGGCACGGTGACGGGCTGGAACGCGGGCGCCGAGCGGCTCCTCGGGTACTCCGCCGGGCAGATGACCGGCCGCCGCGCCGCGGATCTGCTGGCCGAGCCGATCCCGGTGCGCGGCGGCATGCCCGCCCTCGCCGGGCTGCCCCGCTGGAACGGCGACGTCGCGCTCCGGCACCGGGACGGCCGGAAGCTGACGGTCAGGCTCCTCGCCCACCACCGGGAACCCGGCACCGGCGCCCCCGCCTGGCTCATCGTCTCGGCCCTGACCGGCGAGCAGCCGCGGCCCGACCTCGACGACGCCCTGGTGAGCTGGAGCTTCGCCCAGTCCCCGTGCTGCGCCCTGGCGCTCTACGACACCCGGCTGCGGCTGCGCCGGGCCAACGCGGACATGGAGCGCTCCGTCGCGCTCACCGAGGAGGAGATGCGGGGGCTGCGCGTCTGCGAGATCGTCGACAACGACGCCGGTGTCCGGGCGGAACTCAGCATGGCCCGGGTGCTGCGGACCGGGGAGCCGCAGTACGACGAGAACTACCTGCGCGCCCCGGGTGAGGACCACGAGCACGCCTGGTCGGTCTTCACGTCCGCGCTGCGCGACGAGGAGGGCACGATCCGGGGCGTCTGCCTCTCCGCGCACGACATGACGGAGCAGTTCTGGGCCCGCAAGCGGCTCCAGCTGATCGCCGAGGCCGGCCGGCGCATCGGCAGCACGCTCGACGTGACGCGCACGGCCCAGGAACTCGCGGACGTGACCGTCCCGGTGCTGGCCGACTTCGTCAGCGTCGATCTCCTGGCCGAGCTGGACGACCTGCACGAACCGCCCGCGCACCGGGTTCCGGCCGACGGGCCGCTGCTGCTGCGGCGGGTTGCCCTGCGGTCGGTGACGCCCGGTGTCCCGGAGGCGGTCGGGCCGATCGGGCGGGTGGAGTCCTACCCGGAGGGCTCGGCGCCCTTCGAGAGCATGCGCACCGGACGGCCCGCCGTGCACGCGGTGACCGACGCGGCGGTCACCGGCTGGCCGGCGTACGACCCGGCCCGTGCCGCCCGCGTCCGGACGCTCGGCATCCACTCGGTGATGACCGTGCCGCTGGCTGCCCGCGGCACTACCCTGGGAGTCGCCTTCTTCGTCCGGTACCGCACCCCCGAGCCCTTCCGGCACGACGACCAGGTCCTGGCCGGGGAACTCGCGGCGCGGGCGGCGGTCAGCATCGACAACGCCCGCCGCTACAGCCGTGAGCGCGCCACGGCGGTCACCCTCCAGCGCAGCCTGCTGCCGCAGCGGCTGCCCCGGCAGGCCGCGGTCGAGGTCGCCTCCCGCTATCTGCCGGCCGGCGCGCACGCCGGCGTCGGCGGGGACTGGTTCGACGTCATCCCGCTGTCCGGGGCGCGGGTGGCGCTGGTCGTCGGCGACGTCGTGGGCCACGGGCTGCACGCCTCGGCGACCATGGGCCGACTGCGCACGGCCGTACGCACCCTCGCCGACATCGACCTGCCCTGCGACGAACTCCTCACCCACCTCGACGACCTCGTGGCCCGCCTGAGCACGGAGGAGGAGGACGGGGACGCCCGGGGCGGGGCGGCGGCCGGATCCGCTGCGCCTGCGGCGCCTGCGGATGCCTCTGGGCGAGCCGCACCTGTGGCGCCTGCGGATGGCTCTGGGCGTGCTGCATCTGCGGCGCCTGCGGAGGCCTTCGGGCACGCGGAGACTTCCGGGCACGCGGACGTTTCGGGGCGCGCTGGACCCGCGGCGCCTGGTGCGGATGCCTCTGGGCGCGCTGGACCCGCGGCGCCTGTGGATGGCTCTGGGCGTGCTGCATCTGCGGCGCCTGCGGAGGCCTTCGGGCACGCGGAGACTTCCGGGCACGCGGACGTTTCGGGGCGCGCTGGACCCGCGGCGCCTGGTGCGGATGCCTCTGGGCGCGCTGGACCCGCGGCGCCTGTGGATGGCTCTGGGCGTGCTGGACCTGCGGCGCCTGCGGAGGGCTTCGGGCATGTGGAGACTTCCGGGCCCGCGGACGCTTCGGGCCGCGCTGGACCCGCGGCGCCCGCGGACGCCTCCGGGCACGCTGCCCCTGTGGCGCCCGCGGACGCCTCCGGGCACGCGGAGACCTCCTGGCCCGCGGACACTTCCGGACCCGCGGAGATCTCCGGGACCCCGGACCAGGCCGGCTACGCCGAGACCGACGAGACCCCGGACCAGGCCGTCTACGCCGAGACCTACCGGTACCCGGAGCCCGCCGGCTACGCCGAGACCTACCGTTACCCCGAGCCCGCCGGCTACGCCGAGACCTCCGGCGACGTAGGCGCGACCTGCCTGTACGTCGTTTACGACCCCGTGTCACGCCGCTGCTGCCTCGCCGGTGCCGGGCACCCCGTGCCGGCCGTGGTGAGTCCCGACGGCACTGTCGGACTCGTCGGGCTCCCGGCCGCGCCCCCGCTCGGCGTGGGCGGGCTGCCGTACGAGGCCACCGAGGTGGAACTCCCCGAGGGCAGCCTGCTCGCGCTCTACACCAACGGTCTGATCGAGACCCGCGACCGTGACCTCGACGACGGCGTCCACCGGCTGCGGGAGGCCCTCGCCCGCCCGGCCCCCTCGCTGGACGCGCTGTGCGACAGGGTGCTCGCCGACCTGCTGCCGCAGCCGCAGCGGCCGTCCGACGACGTGGCCCTGCTCATCGCCCGTACCCGCGCGCTCGACGCGAACCAGGTCGCCACCTGGGCGGTCCCCGACGACCCGTCCGCGGTCGCCCAGACCCGCAAGGACGTGGTGGCGCAACTGGAGCGGTGGGGGCTGTCCGACGCCGTCTTCGTCACGGAACTGGTCGTCAGCGAACTCGTCACCAACGCCATCCGCCACGCCGAGCCGCCGATCCAGCTCCGCCTGATCCACGACACCACCCTCATCTGCGAGGTCTCCGACGGCGGCAACACCGCCCCCCACCTGCGGCGCGCCCGCAGCTACGACGAGGGCGGCCGGGGCCTGCTCCTCGTCGCCCAGCTGACCGAGCGCTGGGGCACCCGCCAGGGCGCCACGGGCAAGACCATCTGGGCGGAACAGTCCCTGTCTGTCCCATCCTTCCAGTGAGGAGCCACCGGCCATGACCACACCCACCTCCCACCGGGCCGCCCGCGCCCCCGTCCAGCAGGCCGCCCTGCTGGTCGGCCTCGTCTTCCTGCTGGTCGGCGTGCTGGGCTTCATCCCCGGCATCACCACCGACTACGACTCGATCGAGTTCGCCGGCCACGAGTCGGGCGCCGAGCTGCTGGGCGTGTTCCAGGTCTCGATCCTGCACAACCTCGTGCACCTGGCCTACGGTCTCGCCGGTCTCGCCCTGGCCCGCACGGCCGCCGGAGCGTACGCGTACCTGATGGTCGGCGGTGCCGTCTACCTCGTGCTGTGGGTCTACGGCCTGTCCGTCGGCCACGACAGCGACGCCAACTTCGTCCCCCTCAACACCGCGGACGACTGGCTCCACTTCGCCCTGGGCGTCGCCATGATCGGCCTGGCCCTCGCCCTGAGCCGCCGCACCACCCGCTCCCGCGAGACCCGCTGAGGTCCGGGGGCCACGGCATGCAGACCTTCCTCCCCCACCCCGGCTTCCGGGACTCGGCCCTGGCCCTGGACCGCCGGCGGCTCGGCAAGCAGCGGGTCGAGGCGTTGCAGGTCCTGCGCGGCCTGATCGTGCCGGGCTACGGCTGGCGCCGCCATCCGGCCGTGCGGATGTGGGCGGGGTACGAGGAGGCCCTGGTCCGCTACGGCCTGGAGATCTGCCGGGTCTGGCGGGAACGGGGCCACCAGGACAGCTGCGCGGCCACCCTGGTCGCCGACCTCGCCGCCGCCCGCCCGCACGCGCCGGTCCGCGACCAGTCCCGGCTGGCCGCCGAGGGCGAACTGCCGCCCTGGCTGGGCGACGCCGGCTTCCACCGCAGCCACCGCTCGGCCCTGGTCCGCAAGGACCCGGCCACGTACGCGGAGCTCTTCCCCGGCGTACCCGACGACCTCCCCTACGTCTGGCCGGCGTCGGACCGCAAGCAATAGGCCCGGTTTTCGCAACTCCCTTCCACGCGGCCACCGTTGTCGACCGGATGGTTCCGTGTTCCACTGGATCTTTTCTGGCACATCGGTCACGGGTCACCCGCCCCCGGGCGGGCAGGCACTCCATGGGGGGTCCGTGTGTGAAGAACTGGGTTTCGAGAAACTCCTCGGCGAGGAGGACTTCTTCGCCCGGCTGTTCGGCCGGGCACCGTCGGGTGCCGGCACGGACCCGCTGTACGGCCCCGACCTGCCCGTGGTGCTGCTCACCGGCGGCCCGGGCATGGGCAAGGGCCGGCTGCTGCGCGCCGTGCGGGACCGCTTCGCCGCCAAGGTGCCGGTGATCCACCTGGACTGCGCCTCCCCGGTGTACGCGGACCGCGCGGACCCGGAGCCGGGCGCCCGTTCGGCCGCCACCGAGGCCCTGGTCGAGGTCGCCCGGCGGCTGTGCACCTGGCAGGGCACGGGCGGCTCGTTCGCCTTCCCCCGGCTCTTCACCGGCCTCGCCGTGATCGCCACCGGCGTCGCGGAGGGCACGCCCGAGGCGGTCGCCACGGAGGCCGAGCGCTACGAGAACCTGCCCCAGAAGCAGCGCCTGCGGGGCCTGGGCGCCGGCGACTTCTGGCGGGGCGTGCTGCGCGGCGCCATCCGCAACCTGCTGACGACCCTGGGCGGGCAGGCCCTCGACCCGTACTCGGCGGCCGTCAGCAACGCCCTGCTGGACGCCGTCTTCGAGCGGCTCGCTCCCCGGGGCAGGGCGGAACTGGAGCGGATCTACGGCGCCTACCCCGGCGCGGCCGGCCAGCCCCGGATCGGGCTGCGCATCCTCGCCGCCGACTTCCAGGCCGGGGGCGAGGCACGGGAGGTCGCGGAGAGCTTCCTGTTCCGGGCCCTGCGCGAGGACCTGGAGGCGGCGTACGCCGGCCCGGCCGGCTGGCTGCGCCGGGTCGGCCGCCCGGGCCTGCTGCTGGACCACGCCGAATCGTCCCTGGGCGAGCAGCTGCTGCGGGCCGTGCTCACCGACCGCCGGGGCGGGCAGCGCGACCGCGTCGTCATCGTGGGCACGGCCCGCCGCTCCGACGGCGGCGCCTTCCTGCACGGCGGCCTGCCGCCCCGCGAGGCGACGCCCCCGGCGGAGTACCGGCCCGCCGACGGCGCCCCGCCCGCCTGGTCCCGGCGCACCGACGAGGGCGCGGACCGGGCCCCGCTCGCCGACGGCGTGCTCCTGCTGCGGATGCCGCTGCTCACCGGCGACCAGCTCCGCCGCGAGACCGTACGAAGACAGCAGCGCGCCGAGCCGGAGGGCGGTGCGAACCGCCGCCGCATCGACGCCGCCGTGGCCCGGCTGAGCGGCGGCCGGCCGCACACGGTGATCCGCCTGGCCGCCGCCGCGGCGGCCTTCCGCATGCCGCCGGACGCCAACGACCGGGACATCCTGGACGCCCCGCTGCGCCTCCCCGGCGACGAGGAACGCCCGGTCGCGGAGGTGCTGTTGCGGGAGCTGGTCCTGGACCAGTTACCGGTACGGCTCCCCACCGAGCACCACGCCCACTGGCTCGACCTCCTCACCCACCTGTCGGTGGCCCACGACACGGAGTGCGCGGACGTCCTGCTCCGCCACCACCAGTCGGGCCACGTCCACCACCTGACCGCCCACCACGTCTCCCGGCTCCTCACCGACACCGGCTGGCCCACCTGCGAACGCCACTTCATCGGCGACTTCGGCCTGCGCCAGCTGCTGGTGCACCGGCTGTACGGACTGCTCCCCGGCGGCGCCGCCTGGTACGCCGACCACCACCTGCTGCGCGACCACTACGCGGCACGCGCGGCGGAGGGGGAGGACACCCCGTCGCCGGACGGCGCCTTCCGCTCCCTCACCGCGCACCGGATGAACCACCACCTGGTGTCCGGCGGCGCCGACGACGTCGTCAGCCACCTCGCCGCCACCCTCCCCGGCCGCCCTCGCCAGTGGTGCGCCGAGCTCCTGGAGATCGCCCAGGCGCCCTACCCGGGCGGGGCGGACGCCCGGCGGGAGCGCGCCCAGGGCCTGGTACCGGCGGACGGCCCGCCGCTGCGCCGCACGGTCGACCAGCTGCTGCACGCCGTGTGGCTGTGCGAGGAGCGGACCCGGCCGACCGGCAAGGAGACGGCCCGCACCCTGGCCAAGCTGCTGGACCTGCTCTCGATCATGGACTTCGACGGCGCGGGCCTGCTCAGCAGGACGGCGACGGACTGGAGCGGCCTGGCGGAGAACGAGCAGCCCCTGCTGCGCTGCACCTGCACCGAACAGCTCCGGCGAAGGAGATAGCGGGCATGCCCAGATGGAAGAAGATCCTCTACTCGGTGTTAGGTGCGGTGCTGGTCATCGCGGGCATCGCGGTCACCACCTCACTCGTCCGCAAGCCGGACACCTGCGCCGACGGTGTCGAGCGGATCGAGGGCGAGTGCGTCGGCGTCAACGGCGAGGGCTACGACTTCGGCACCCCGGAGATCGCCGACGTGGCCCGGGCCATCGCCCGCGAGAACCGCAGGATCGAGAAGCAGCCCCATGTCACGGTGGCGATGATGCTGCCGCTCCAGTCGGACCGCGAGGCGCTGCGCCGGCAGATGCGCAGCGACCTCCAGGGCGCCTACCTGGGGCAGCGGCAGGCCAACTCCGGCGAGGGAGAACCACCGAAGATCCGGCTGGTGCTGGCCAACCCCGGGCAGGACTACGGCCGTCAGGAGAAGGTCGTCGACACCCTGCTGCGGATGGCGGCCTCGCCCGAGGACCGGCTGCGCGCGGTCACCGGCTTCAACCTGAGCCTCGCCGCCACGGAGGCGGCCGTCGCCCGCCTCACCGAGAACAGGATCCCGGTGCTGGCCGCCCGCATCAGCGGAGACCGGATCGCCAACAAGGACCGGGCCGACGGCATGGCCGAGCTGCGCTTCCCGGGCCTGGCCCGCATCCTCCCCACCAACAACGACGCGGCCCAGGCCCTGGCCGGCTTCAACGGCGAACGGGGCCGCCAGAATTTCAAGACGGTCCTGGTCTACGACAAACGCCCCGACGGCTACAACGAGTCGCTGGCGAGGGCGTTCAGCCGGATCAAGGAGAAGGGCCCGGCCGGCCCCGCCGCGATGTCCTTCGAGTCCCCGTCCATCGACGAGGCGGGCTCGACCGGCAACCAGTTCACCCAGACGGCCAACAACATCTGCGACTCCGAGGCCGACACCGTCTACTTCGCGGGCCGCACCCTCCACCTGCGCATCTTCGCCCTCAAACTCGCCCAGGTGGGCTGTGAGGGCCGGCACTACACCATCGTCAGCGGCTCCGACGCGGCCTCGCTGCGCCAGGACATGAAGGAGCAGGACTGGGCGAAGCTCCGCGGCGACGACGGCACTGCGAAGGTCACGGTGCAGTACGCGGCCCCCGCACACCCCGCCGCCTGGACCACCGAGCTGGCCGCCTGGTCGAAGAAGTGGCGGGCGACCCACGACCGGGAGCCGGCCGAGCGGGACCTCCCCCAGTACCTCACCGAACCGAAGGCGGCCCTGGACGCCCTGCGCCGCCAGATCACCGCGACGGAAGCCGAGGGCATCGACCTCGGCGCCACCCCGAACCTGGACGACTCCCGCACGATGCTCGTCCACGACGGCCTCCTCACCATCGGCAAGGCCCTCCACCAGGCCCAGCAGGGCGCCCCCGAGACGACGGTCCCCTCGCGCGAGGACGTCGGCCGCCAGTGGTCGCTCCTCCAGTCCCGCCACCGCGTCGCGGGCACCAGCGGCCTGATCTGCCTGACCACCGGCGGCAACGCCTACGACAAACCGGTCGCGATCGTCGAACTGGACCCGGGCACGAAGGGCAACGGCACCCTCAAGTTCGTCGGCCTGGGCTGGCCCACGGGCCGGCCCCAGCCGAAGAACTGCGTGATCCCCAGTACCACGCCATGAGCGCCTTCGTCCGGGGCGTCGCGGGCGGTCCCGCAACTGGCCATACTGGTCGATGAGTTGCCGGACTCGGAGCGGCCGACGGGGGTGTGATGGCGGGGAGCACGGGCACGACGCGGGGCCTCGCCCTCTTCGCGACGGCCGCGTTCCTGGTCGCCGCGGGCGGCGCGGGCGCCGTACTCGTTCCCGTGGACGGCGGTCCGGCAGGCGGTCTGTGGCTGCTCGGCGGCTGGCTGGTGCTCGCGGCGGCCGCCGGGTGGTCCGCCGAGGCGGCCGTCGCCCGCGTCCGGAGCGGTCGCCCGTTCACTCGTCATGCGGAGACCCGGACGCTGCACCTGTACACGACCGGGATCCTGGCGACGGCCCTGGTGGCCGAACTGACCCTGATCATCGCCAGACTGACCCGCGGCCAGGAGTACGCGACGGCCTGGGCGGCCGGAGGCCTGCTCCTCGCGCTGGCCGGCGCGGCGTCCTGGCGCACCGCCGAGGCCGGCGGCCGCTACGGCTCGGCCAGTGGCTACACCCCCTCCGAGAACATCCTCACCATCGCCGCCTTCGCCCTGGCCGAGGCGTGCGGCGCCTGGCTCACCGCCCGCTGCGCGGCCGAGGGGCCCCTGTGGGCGGCCTGGGCCGTGGGCGGCGCGATGGTGGCGCTGGCCGCGGGCTTCTGGCTGTCCGACTCGCAGGACTGGGCGGCCGAGGACCGGTATCCGAAGGTGTTCGGGGCCACGGCGGTCCTGGGCGCGGGCGGTGTGGTGGCGCGGTTCGCGCTGCGGGGCGAGACCGTGGCCGCGTGGTGGACGGGCGGTGTCGCGGTGGGCGGACCGCTGCTCGTCGCCGGTGTGCTGTCCCTCGCCTCCGCCTCCCGGCGGCGGCGGACCGCCGGCGCCCAGGCGGCTCCGCCCGGGGCACAGCTCGCCGGGATCCTGGTCCCGCTGGGCAGTCTGGCGTGGGCGATGTCGCACGGGTCGCCGTGGAGCGGGGCGGACTCCGACGAGTTGCTGCTGCGGGCCGGCCGGCTGGCCGCGGCCGGCGCCGTCCTGCTGGTGGCGCAGTACGCCGTCCTGGTCTGGACGGGCACGTCGCTGCCGTGGAGCTGGGCGGCCGAACTGGCCCGGCGGGCACGCGAGCGGGCCGAGCGTCCGTATTACTCCGGCCGGCCGCCCCGCGCGTATGACGGGTACGGGCCAGGGCGGTCGGCGTCCCCGGAGGACGAGTGGGAGCGCGAGCATCGCCGGCGCGATCCGGACTCGCTGCAGGGCGGTGACCCCACCTGGCCGCAGCGTCTCCTGCACCCCCTCCTGTCCGCCACCGTGACCGAACTCCATCGGCGTACCGCCTGCGCGACCGGCCTGGTCATCGACGAGATCTGGCCCCGGATCGCCCTGGTCACCCCCGACGCGGTCCTGCGACAGGTGCGGCGCGGGGAACGCGGCGTCCTCGTCTGGCGGATCACCATCGCCGCCGCCCTGTGCACGGCAGGCGCCTGGCTGCTCGTCGCGCTCACCGGGCTCGGCGGTTTCCACTTCATGGACTGGCGGCCCGCCCCGCTCGTCGGAGGGCCGCTGCTCGTGGCGGCGGTCGCGCTCGTGCAGGCGCGCAGGCTGCTGGCCGAGGTGTACGAGACCAAGGCGGAGGCGGTCGAGGTCTACCGGTACGACCTGGCGAAGCGACTGCACATCACCCTGCCGGCGGATCCCTCGGACCAGTACATGATCCGGCTGGCCGCCGTGCTGAGCGGCGGCGAGCCCCCGGACCGGTCCGGCTGGCACCGGCCGGAGGAGCCGGAGCTTCCCCAGGGCGCCCGGCTCGACGAACTCGCCGCCCTCGTGGCGCAACGAGTGCGGGAGGGCGTACGCGCCGACGTACGCCAGGCGGTCCGGGAGGAGTACGCGGCACTCGGCCTGCGGTTCCCGGCCGGCGCCGCAGGCGGGGAACTCGACCTGAACCTGCTCGCGCGGGAGGTCGCCCGCCGGACGGCCGGCCCCGTCGGCGAAGGCCTGAAGGAAGACCTGAAGAAGCATCTGACGGCCCTCCACCGGCAGTTCGAGCGGGACGTCCGAGCCGCGATCCACTCCTCCGTGAAGGAGTCCGTGACCGGCCCCGCCCTGTCGAACTTCGTCGGCTACCTCGCCATCGAGCTGGACCGCGGGCAGCAGGACGTACGGGCCGAGGGCGGCACGGTCACGGCCCCGGCGGGGCAGCGGGTGAGGCTCTTCGTCTCCGTCGTGCGCGACCCGCGCGCGGGCGACCTCCCGTCGGTCGTCGAGAGTCCCCCGGGCCGGGACTTCTTCGTCTTCGAGCCGGTCCGCGTCGAGGGCGGCAGGGACACCCGCACGGTCTCCTTCGACGCCATGGCCGACAGCTCCACGCTCACCCCCCTGCCCCAGCGCAGGAACCTCCTCGTCGAGAACGAGCGGCAGACGGCCTTCGAGTTCCGGCTGCCCGAGGAGGAGGGCGGCCACGAGGTGTGGTTCCAGCTCTACCAGGCGGGCCACCTCGTCCAGGTCGTCGCCCTCAAGGTAGAGGTGCGGGCCCCGGCGGGGGCGACAGGCGACGCATGAGCGAGGCACGGCCGCCGGACGTCTCCGTACGCGTCCTGACCACCGACGAGGCGACCCGTCTGGAGTTCACCGCCGGGCGCCCGGGTATCGCGCCCGTGCGTGCCACCCTGGTCGGCAGCGACGCGCTGCTCAGGGTCCGCGAAGAACTGGACAGGGGGCTGACCCGCCTCAAGGACGAACTCACCGCGTTCGCCGTCGAGGACAAGGACCTCAACCGGGTCTTCCAGAGCCTGCACGGCCTCGGCCGCACCCTGCTCTTCATCCTGTTCGGCGGACAGCAGACCGTCCTCAAGGAACTCCAGTCCTTCTGGAACAACGCCCTGCCCTACGGCATGAACCCCGAACTGCCGCCCCCGCTCGTCGAGTGCGTCGGCGGCCGGGACGGTTTCCTGCCCCTGGAGTTCCTGCCGCTGTTCCGGATGTTCCCCGGCGCGCCCGTCGAGACCCCGGGCGACTTCATCGCCGCCTGCCGGACCCTCGTCGGCTTCTCGTGCGTGGTGCGCCGCGCCATGCTGCCCGCCCCGGTCCACGGCGGCCTCGCGCTGCACACCGGCCCGCACGGCCGCGTCCCCGCCCGCTACCTGTACTACGAGCACCTGGAAGGGGCCGTCGAGGAACTGGCCTGGTTCAGCGGCGCCGGAAGCACGCACATCGACCTCGAAGGCCCGTACCCCGACGGCGCCGAGCGCGCACCGGGCCTGGCCGAGCAGATCTTCGACCCCCGGCTCCTCCTCGACGGCGCCCGCCGCGAGCTGCCCGACCAGGTCCAGCACTTCGCCTGCCACTGCTACACGCGCTCGGACGACACCCTCGCGGCCGAGATCGAGCTCAGCGGAGCGGGACACCACTCGCGCACCACGCTGGGCGCCCTCGGCGCGGACCTCGTCGCCCTCGCCGCCGGCCGGGACCTGCGCGACTTCGACCTGCCGCTGGTGATGATGAACGCCTGCGGTTCGGGCCGGATGCGAGCTCCGGGAGCGCCGTCGTTCCCGTACCTCTTCCTCATGAACGGCAACCGCGGCTTCATCGGCACCGAGACCGAGATCCCCGACGACATCGCCGCCGCGTTCTCCAAGGCGCTGTACGAACGCTTCCTCATCCGCAGGATCCCCCTGGGCAGAGCACTCCTGGAGTCCCGCCTGCACCTGCTCTACACGCTACGAAACCCGCTCGGCCTCACGTACGCCGCGTACGCCGACCCCGGCCTCCACGTCCGCCCGACACTCGAGGAGACACCCCGTGCCCCAGCCCACCCCTGACACCACCCGGACGATCAGCGTCCTCGGCCTGGAGGACACCGACCAGGGCCGCACCGACCGCCTCACCCTGCGCCGCCTGGAGGAATGGCGGGCCGCACGTACGGAGATCCCCGCCGACGAACTCCGCGCCCGCCTCGCCGACTTCATCACGACGATGCAGGACGTGATCGCCTCCCTGCCCCAGCACGGGGGCGAGTTCCAACTGAACGAGGTGACGTTCAGCGCCGAGGTGAGCGCGAAGGGCACGGTGTCGCTGCTCGGGTCCGGGGGAGAGCTGGCGGGGCGGGCGGGGGTCACGTTTACGTTCACGCGCCGGTGACACGCCCGTGACGGGCGATCAGTGGCCGGCGCCCGTCAGGCCCTGGGCGAAGCCGCCGTCGACGGGGAACTCGACGTTGGTGGTGAACGTGGCGTCGGCGGCCAGGAACAGCGCGGCGGCGGCGACCTCCTCCCCCGTGCCCATGCGCTTGAGAGGCGTGGTCTCGCCGCCCTGCCTCTCGAACTCCGCGCGCTCGTCGGCGGTCAGGCCCGGGACGCCCATGGTCGGGGTCTTGCGGGCCTGAGAACGCGCGGCATGCTCGGCGTCCCGGATCGTGTCATCGACCAGATCATGGGGCGGGAGCCGGAAGATCGCCGATGCCATCTGGGGAGCCCCGGAAGCACCCGCAGTGGACAAAAACCAGGACAACGAGGTCTGAGACACGTCGAAGGGCCCCACCGCGAGCGGTGGGGCCCTTCGACATCGTGCCCGGTGAGGCACTGGCGGAGGATACGAGATTCGAACTCGTGAGGGGTTGCCCCCAACACGCTTTCCAAGCGTGCGCCCTAGGCCTCTAGGCGAATCCTCCGCCGGAAACATTACATGACCGAGAGGAGTGCTCGCGAACTCGTTCCCCGCCCCGGACATCAGGTAGCCTTGGCGCAGCCCCTCACGCGGCGCTATCTGACTGAACTCCCCCAGGGCCGGAAGGCAGCAAGGGTAGGTTGGCTCTGGCGGGTGCGTGGGGGGCGTCTGCGTTCCCGGGTGGACCCGCGTGGGCCCTGGGGCCCCGGGCCGCGTCCGGGGCGGGGACCGATGTCAGTGGGCGCCTATAACCTCGTATGCGTGTCGTCTCTCGCTCTGTACCGCCGCTATCGCCCGGAGACCTTCGCCGAGGTCATCGGGCAGGAGCATGTCACCGCCCCGTTGCAGCAGGCGCTGCGGAACAACCGGGTCAACCACGCGTACCTGTTCAGCGGGCCGCGCGGCTGTGGCAAGACGACCAGCGCGCGGATCCTGGCCCGGTGCCTGAACTGCGAGCAGGGCCCGACGCCGACGCCGTGCGGCGAGTGCCAGTCGTGTCAGGACCTCGCTCGCAACGGGCCCGGTTCCATCGACGTCATCGAGATCGACGCCGCTTCCCACGGCGGTGTGGACGACGCCCGTGACCTGCGGGAAAAGGCCTTCTTCGGCCCCGCGCGCAGCCGGTACAAGATCTACATCATCGACGAGGCCCACATGGTCACGTCGGCCGGTTTCAACGCGCTGCTGAAGGTCGTCGAGGAGCCCCCGGAGCATCTCAAGTTCATCTTCGCGACCACCGAGCCCGAGAAGGTCATCGGGACCATCCGGTCGCGGACCCATCACTATCCCTTCCGGCTCGTCCCGCCCGGGACCCTGCGGGACTACCTCGCCGAGGTGTGCCAAAAGGAGAACATCCCGGTCGAGGAAGGGGTGCTTCCCCTCGTCGTGCGGGCCGGCGGTGGGTCCGTGCGTGACTCGATGTCCGTCATGGACCAGCTGCTCGCCGGCGCCGCGGCGGACGGTGTGACATACGCCATGGCCACCGCCCTGCTCGGCTACACCGAAGGCTCGCTCCTCGACGCCGTCGTCGAGGCCTTCGCCACCGGGGACGGGGCCGCCGCCTTCGAGGTCGTCGACCGCGTGATCGAGGGCGGGAACGATCCCCGTCGTTTCGTCGCCGACCTGCTGGAGCGGCTGCGTGACCTGGTGATCCTCTCTGCCGTCCCGGACGCGGCCGAGAAGGGGCTCATCGACGCCCCTGCCGACGTCGTCGAGCGCATGCAGGCCCAGGCCGGCACCTTCGGCCCCGCCGAGCTGAGCCGGGCCGCCGACCTCGTCAACGAGGGACTGACCGAGATGCGCGGCGCCAACTCGCCCCGTCTCCAGCTCGAGCTGATCTGCGCCCGCGTCCTGCTCCCCGCCGCCTACGGCGACGAGCGGTCCGTCATGGCCCGCCTGGACCGGATCGAGCGCGGTGTGAACTTCTCCGCGGGGCCCGCGGCCGGCATGCCCGCCATGGGGTACGTCCCCGGGCCGGAGAGCCACCACGAGGCGGCGCACGGGGGAGCGGGCGCGGCTCCGGTCCCGTCCGGCGGCGGCCCGGCCGCGGCCCGGGCGGCGGTCCGGGCTTCCGGCGTCCCCGGCGCACCCGGTGGCCCCGGTGCACCCAGTGGTCCCGGTGGAAGCAGCGGCGGCCCCGGAGGTCCTGGCGGCGGTCCTACGACGGCTCCGGCGCAGCCCGCCCCGGCGGCAGCGGGTCAGGGCACGCCGCCGCAGGGGCCGGATACGCCCGCGGCACACGCCCCCGGCGCACCAGCAGCTCCCGCCGACGCCCCTCCCGCCCCCAGCCCCGGCGCACCCGCCCAGCCACCCCAGGCACCGGCCCCCGGCGCCTGGCCCACCGCCGCCTCCGCAGGCAGCGGCGGCCGTCGCCCCGGCGGCTGGCCCACGTCCGCCCCGGGCGCACCCGCCCCGAGCGCTCCGGCAGCGCACACCCCGGTGCCGAGCGCCCCCAGCACCCCGCCCTCACCCCCGGCGCCCGCACAGGCGGCCCCGGCCCCTGCCCCGGCACCCGCCTCGCCCCCCGCCGGCGGTCTCGACCCCCGCATGCTCTGGCCGAACATCCTGGAAGCGGTCAAGAACCGCCGCCGCTTCACCTGGATCCTGCTCAGCCAGAACGCCCAGGTGGCCGGCTTCGACGGCACGACCCTCCAACTCGGCTTCGTCAACGCGGGCGCCCGGGACAACTTCCTGAGCAGCGGCAGCGAGGACGTACTGCGGCAGGCCCTGGGCGAGCAGTTCAACGTCCAGTGGAAGATCGAGGCGATCGTCGACCCCTCCGGCGGCTCCGCGCCCCCGACGCCGGGCGGCGGCCCCTCCGGTTTCGGCGGCGGTGGAGGCTACAGCGCCGGCAGCGCCGGCAGTGGCGGCGGCGGATCCAACTCCGGCGTCGGATACAACTCCGGCGGCGGTACGGCGACCGCCCAACGCCCCGCCGCGACCCAGCCGACCGCTTCGGCCACCCCGCCCCAGCAGTCGAGCAGACCGGCTGCCGCCTCCACCCAGGCCCCCGCACCGACCGCCCCCGGCCCCCAGCCCTCCGCCCCGGAGCCCCGCCACGTCTCCGTCGAGGAGGACATCCCCGAGGACGACGACCCGGACCTCGACGAGTCGGCCCTCTCCGGCCAGGAGCTGATCGTCCGGGAACTGGGCGCGACGGTGGTCGAGGAGTTCTCGAACGAGTAAACGAGTAGCGGAGTTCTCGAACGAGTAGCGATCCCCGCCATGGAGGAACCGCCATGGAGGAACCTCCAACCCAACATCCCCACCCCCTTCGGAAGCCCGCACAAAGGAACCCCGGCCCCTCCGGTTAGGCTGACCCCCGTGAAGGTCCTCGTCATCGGCAGCGGCGCCCGCGAACACGCCCTGTGCCACTCCCTGTCCCACGACCCCGACGTCACCGCGCTGCACTGCGCCCCCGGCAACGCCGGCATCGCCGAGGTGGCCGAGCTGCACCAGGTCGACGCCCTGGACGGCGCGGCCGTCACCGCGCTGGCCACGCAGCTCGGCGCGGATCTCGTGGTGGTCGGCCCGGAGGCACCGCTGGTCGCCGGTGTCGCCGACGCCGTACGCGAGGCGGGCATCCCGGTCTTCGGCCCCTCCGGCCAGGCCGCGCAGCTCGAGGGCTCCAAGGCCTTCGCAAAGGACGTCATGGCGGTGGCCGAGGTGCCCACGGCACGGTCGTACGTCTGCACGACACTGGAAGAGGTCGACGCGGCCCTCGACGCCTTCGGCGCCCCGTACGTCGTCAAGGACGACGGGCTCGCCGCCGGCAAGGGCGTCGTCGTCACCGACGACCTGGACGCGGCCCGGGCCCACGCCGCCGCCTGCGAGCGCGTGGTCATCGAGGAGTACCTCGACGGCCCCGAGGTCTCCCTGTTCGCCGTCACCGACGGCGAGACGGTCGTGCCGCTCCAGCCCGCCCAGGACTTCAAGCGCGCGCTGGACGGCGACGAGGGCCCGAACACCGGCGGCATGGGGGCGTACTCCCCGCTGCCGTGGGCCGACCCGAAGCTGGTCGACGAGGTGATGCAGACCGTCCTGCAGCCGACCGTCGACGAGATGCAGCGCCGCGGCACGCCGTTCTCCGGCCTGCTCTACGCCGGACTCGCGATCACCTCCCGTGGCGTCCGCGTGATCGAGTTCAACGCCCGCTTCGGCGACCCCGAGACCCAGGTCGTCCTGGCCCGGCTGAAGACGCCGCTGGCCGGTGTCCTGATGGCCGCCGCCACCGGCAACCTCGCCCACCTGGAGCCGCTGCGCTGGAGCGACGACGCGGCCGTGACCGTGGTCGTCGCCTCGCACAACTACCCCGGCACCCCGCGCACCGGCGACCCGATCACCGGCCTGGACGAGGTCGCCGCCCAGGACGCCCCGCACGCGTACGTGCTGCACGCCGGCACCAAGCGGGACGGTGACGCGATCGTCAGCGCGGGCGGCCGCGTCCTGTCCGTCACGGCCACCGGCAAGGACCTCGCCGAGGCCCGCGACCGCGCCTACAAGGCGGTCGGACGCATCCACCTGGACGGCTCCCAGCACCGCACGGACATCGCCGCGAAGGCGGCCGGAGTGGCCGGCGCGTAACCGAACCGCGCAGGGAAACCACCCCGCAGGCCACAGGGAAACCACCCCGCCGCCGATGAACCTCACAGGCCCCGGATCCGTCTCAGGATCCGGGGCCTGAAGTTGTCGGGTTGCGGGGGCCTGATCCTCGCCGTCCGTCATCCACCTCTCCCCAAAGCCATTCCATCGAGTGACCGATGCCCTATCCGGCTGACGTGGGCCGAGGCCCCAACTAGGGTGCGGCGCAAGCGTTCCGGCACTTGGCCCACCGGCATTGCGATGTCGGTGGCGGGTGCCACAGTGGGGGAGTGAGCAAGGAAAGCGTCAGGTCAACGGGGAGGGGGTGAGGTCGGTCGTGACCGGAATGGGTGTGGAGGCAGGCGCGCAGGCCGCGCGGTCCCGGGCGCTCGTCGTGCTGCGCATCCGCAGCCGCGCGCTGGCCGTCGCCCTGCTGCCCGCCGCCGTCGCCGTGATCCTGCTCGCGGGCGCCGCCACCGGCCGTCTCACGGGTCCCGGGTGGGACGCCGCCCGCTGGGTCCTGACGCCGGTCGCTGTCCTCGTGCTGCTCGCCGCCGCCGGTGTCGCCCTCGTCGTCGCCCGGGCCCGCCCCGCCATCAGCCCGACCGTTCCGATCGCCGAGGAGGCGGCCCCCGACCTGTACCGGATGGTGCGCGACCTCGCCGACCGTCTCGACGTCCCCGCACCCTCCGCGATAGCGCTCACCCCGGACTGCGACAGCTGGCTGGAGGACCGCACCCACCGGGCCCACGGCCCGCCCCCGGTCGAGGAGCACGACGAGATAGCGGGTGCGGGGAAGTACGCGCAGCGCCGTCACCCCGTCGCGCCGGTCCTCGTCATCGGCTCGCCCTTCCTGTGGTGGATGCGGGTCGGCGAGCTGCGCGCGGTCCTCGCGCCGGTCGTCGCCGGTACGGGCCCTTCGGCCCACCCGGACATAGCCGCCGCCCGGCGCTTCGTCCGGGGTCTGGACGCCGCGGTGGCCGTGACCTCGGCGCCCCGCCGCGACCCGGTGTCGCGGGTGGTGCTCGCCGGTGTCGGCTGGGTGGCCCGGCTTCTGCTGCGCAGCTGCCGCGGGCACGCCGCCGAGATGGAGCGGGGCGTGGCGGCCGCGGCCGCGGAGCGTGCACAGGCTGTGGATTACGGCCTGCGGATCGTCGCCCAGGAGCAGGTGGGGCTGGCGTACGCGGGCTGGGACCGGCTGCTGACCAGGGTGGCCCTGCCCGCCTGGCGGATGGGCCGCTGGCCGTCCCGGCTGGACGCGGGCGTCGTCGCGGCGCTCACGGAGCTGTCCCGGCGCGACCGCCTGGCCGAGGGCTTCGCGTCCCGGCTCGGTGAGCGGCCGGCCTGCGATCTGCTGGAGGAACCGGGCGCCATCGACGAGGCCGCCTCCCTGCTCGCCGCCCGCCTCTTCCACGGCGGCCCCGCGGGGCCCGGCCCCGACTGGTCCCCGGTGGACTGGAGCGAGTATCCGGAGGAGGTCGTGGACCGCAAGTGGCGCCTGGACGCGGCCCGCCTCCACCGCGTCCTGGACGAGATGGGCGTCCGCCCCGCCACCGGCCCCACGGCCCCGGCCACCGGCGCCCCGACCCTCTCCCGCGTCCTGGACCACCTGACGGAGACGCCCCCCGCCTGGCCGACAGACGGCCCCGGACCCGGACCCGCACCCGGATCCAGACCAGACACCGATGCGATCAGAGAGACCGACGGGACCGAGGGGGCTACAGCCGGCGACCCAGCCCCCTCCGACGACGAAGACCTCTCCGGCACAACCCCCCGCAGCGCCACCCTGGCCGCCCGCCTCAGCGCCGAACTGGCCCGAGAGGAGGCCACCGCGACGCCCCGGACGGCCACCACCGCCTCGCCCACCACCACCGCCTCGCCCACCAGCGCCGCCTCGGCTACCACCGCCGTCTCGGCTACCACCCCCGCCGCGGCCACCGCACCGCCCACCGGCCAGACCACCACCCCCGACCCCGCCCTCTGGGACGACCGGACCCTCCCCCTCTTCCCCCTCCAGCCCCCGCGCACGGCCCGTGAACTGCTCGCCGACCACCTCACGGCGATGGTCTGCTGCGCCGCGATGGACACCGCCGGCGCGACACCGGGCCTGGACTGGCTGGACGGCCCCACCCTCCTCGTCAACGGCGACCGCACCGCCGACCTGGCGCCCAAGGTCCTCAGCCTCATCGAGGACGGCGACCCCACCCCGCTGCGGTCCTGGCTCTCCCAGCTCGGCATACGCCCGGAGAAGCCGGTCCGGCTCGGCTGACGGCCCCGCGCCACAGCATGCGGACTCCGGCCTTCCGCTTCTGGTCAATTCAAGACGAACAGTGACGGAGTGCGTGCGTTATGTGATGTGCTTGGACCGATCGCGCGCATGGCATGAGCGCGCGACATACGACAAGCACATAGGGCACGCCACATCGCACCAACCGCAGAACCGCACCACTGCACGCCGCACCGCAAGCACCTCAAGCACCGCATGCACCGCACGCACCACACCGGCAGACCGGCACGCACACCACGGGGGCAAAGGGGAGGGGAAGCGACCATGGGTTCGGAGCAGATCCGCCGCTGGGAGTCGGGAGCGCTGGCGCACGCCGTGACGGATCCCTTCGGGCTGGGCCCGGTTCCGTGGCTGCGCGGCAGCGTGACGTACTTCGACGACACCGGACAGGTCGTCCCCTGGTACGCGGAGCAGGACGCGCCCCACGCGCCGAAGGCGGGCAGCCGCTCCGGCGGCCCCCGCGCGGCCGACGACATCCGCCGCCAGATCAAGGGCTTCACCTCCACCGGCGCGGTCGCGCCCGGCGAGGCCATCGACTTCCACATCACCGTCGACCCGCCCCAGGAGTTCGGCGTCGACATCTACCGCATCGGCCACTACGGCGGTGACGGCGCCGCCAAGATCACCAACAGCCCGCGCCTGTCCGGCATCGTGCAGCCCCCGCCGCTCACCGCGGACCGTACGGTCTCCTGCCACCACTGGTGGCTGTCCTGGCGCCTCCAGGTCCCGTCGTACTGGAACATCGGGGCGTACGTCGCCGTCCTCACCACCGCCGACGGCTACCGCTCCCACGTGCCGTTCACCGTCCGCCACGACCAGCCCGCCGACCTGCTCCTGGTCCTGCCCGACATCACCTGGCAGGCGTACAACCTCTACCCGGAGGACGGCCGCACCGGCGCCAGCCTGTACCACGCCTGGGACGAGAAGGGCCGGCTGCTCGGCGAGGCCGACGCCGCCACGACGGTCTCCTTCGACCGGCCGTACGCGGGCGCCGGCCTCCCCCTCCACGTCGGCCACGCCTACGACTTCATCCGCTGGGCCGAGCGCTACGGCTACGACGTCGCCTACGCCGACGCCGGCGACCTGCACGCCGGCCGCGTCGACCCCACCCGCTACCGCGGCCTGGTCTTCCCGGGCCACGACGAGTACTGGTCGGCCGAGATGCGCCGGACCGTGGAGGTCGCCCGCGACGCCGGCACCTCGCTCGTCTTCCTCTCCGCCAACTCCCTGTACTGGCAGGTGGAGCTGGGCCCCTCCCCGTCCGGCGTCCCGCACCGGCTGCTGACCTGCCGCAAGCGCAAGGGCCCGGGCAAGCCGGTGCTGTGGCGGGAGATCGACCGGGCGGAGCAGCAGCTCCTCGGCATCCAGTACGCGGGGCACGTCCCCGAACCGCACCCGCTGATCGTGCGGAACGCCGGGCACTGGCTGTGGGAGGCGACCGGGGCACACGAGGGCGACGAGATCGAGAACCTGGTGGCGGGCGAGGCCGACCGCTACTTCCCGCGCACCCCGCTGCCCGAGCACGAGGAGCGCGTGCTGCTCGCCCACTCCCCGTACACCGACAAGGAGGGCGTCCTCCGCCACCAGGAGACGTCCCTCTACCGCGCCCCCTCCGGGGCCTGGGTCTTCGCATCCGGAACGTTCGCCTGGTCCCCGGCCCTGGACCGCCCGGGCCACGTCGACCCCCGTGTCCAGCGCGCCACCGCGAACCTCCTCGACCGCATCTGCAAACGCGACTGACCCGCTGTCGGTGATCAAGCTCGCATACGGGAGAATCGAGCCACTCGTACAGAACCACGGGGAGGAACCGTGTCCGGATTCGTCGAAAAGCCCGAGCCGCTCCAGGTTCCGGGCCTGGTGCATCTGCACACCGGCAAGGTGCGCGAGCTGTACCAGAACGAGGCGGGCGACCTCGTGATGGTCGCCAGCGACCGCATCTCCGCGTTCGACTGGGTGCTGCCGACCGAGATCCCCGACAAGGGCCGGATCCTCACGCAGCTCTCCCTGTGGTGGTTCGACCAGCTCGCCGACCTGGTCCCGAACCACGTCCTGAGCACGGAACTGCCCGCGGGCGCCCCCGCCGACTGGCAGGGCCGCACCCTGGTCTGCAAGTCGCTCCAGATGGTCCCCGTGGAGTGCGTGGCCCGCGGCTACCTCACCGGCTCGGGCCTGGCCGAGTACAACGAGTCCCGCACGGTCTGCGGACTCGCCCTGCCCGAGGGCCTGGTCGACGGCAGCGAACTGCCCGCCCCGATCTTCACCCCGGCCACCAAGGCCGCCGTCGGCGAGCACGACGAGAACGTCTCCTACGAGGAGGTCGCCCGCCAGGTCGGCGCGGACACCGCGGCCCGGCTCCGCCAGGCGACCCTCGCGGTCTACTCCCGGGGCCGGAACATCGCCCGGGAGCGGGGCATCATCCTCGCGGACACCAAGTTCGAGTTCGGCTTCGACGGCGACAGCCTGGTCCTCGCCGACGAGGTCCTCACCGCGGACTCCTCCCGCTTCTGGCCGGCCGACCAGTGGCAGCCGGGCCGCGCGCAGCCGTCGTACGACAAGCAGTTCGTCCGGGACTGGCTGACCTCGCCGGAGTCCGGCTGGGACCGCAAGAGCGAGCAGCCGCCACCCCCGCTGCCGCAGCAGGTCGTCGACGCCACCCGCGCCAAGTACGTGGAGGCGTACGAGCGTCTCACCGGCACCAGCTGGTCGTAGAACACGAAGAAGCCCCCCGGCCGGAACCGGGGGGCTTCTCGCTGGAGCGAACGACGAGGTTCGAACTCGCGACCTCAACCTTGGCAAGGTTGCGCTCTACCAACTGAGCTACGTTCGCATGCGCCGTGGCGCGGGAACCACTATACCCAACCTCGCTCCCGCGCGAGCCGCACCGCCGCGTGCCGGTTCTCCGCCCCGAGCTTCGACACCGCCGACGACAGGTAGTTCCGTACGGTCCCCTGCGACAGCGCGGCCCGCTCGGCGATCTCCGCGACGGGCGCCCCGTCGGCGGCGAGTTCCAGCACCTCGGCCTCCCGGGCGGTCAGCGGCGAGTCACCGGCGGCGATCGCGTCGGCGGCCAACTCCGGGTCGACGTAACGGTTCCCGGCGTGCACCGTGCGGATGATCTCCGCGAGCCGCTGCGCGCTCACCGTCTTCGGCACGAATCCCCGCACCCCGGCCGCCAGCGCCCGCTTCAGATGCCCGGGCCGCCCGTGGCTGGTGACGATGAGCACCTTGCAGCCGGGCAGCTCGGCCCGCAGGGATGTGGCGACCTTCACACCGTCGGCGCCGGGCATCTGGAGATCCAGCACGGCGACATCGGGCTTGTGCGCCCGGGCCATCGCCAGCGCCTCCGGCCCGGTGGCCGCCTCGGCTACGACGATGAGATCGCCCTCCAGCGACAGCAGCGCGGCGAGCGCCCCCCGGATGAGGTGCTCGTCGTCGGCGAGCAGCAGCCGCACGGATTCCGCGGCCGTCATGCCGTGACCTCGCTCACGGCCTGTACGGCGGGGGCGGGCGGCACGGGAACCGAGGGCAGCGGGATCTCCGCCGTCAGCCGGAACAGGCCCTGCCCCGCGGGCCCGGCCTCCAGCGTCCCGTCGATCTGCGCCAGCCGTTCCCGCAGCCCGGTGAGCCCGGAGCCGGACGAGCCGGACGAACCGTCCCCGGCCTCGGTGACCCCGTCGTTCTCCACGGACAACACCACCCGCCCCTCCAGCATCCGAAGCCGCACAACACACCGCCGCGCGTCCCCGTGCCGCAGCACGTTCGTCGCGGCCTCCCGTACGACCCACCCGAGGGCGGACTGCACCGCGGGCGGCAGCCCGGCCGCCGTGGCCCCGCTGACCGTGCAGTCGATGCCGGCGGCGGCCAGCACGCCCTGCGCTCCGGCGAGTTCCGAGACGAGGTCGGCCTCGCGGTAGCCGCGCACGACCTCCCGCACCTCCCGCTGCGACTCGTGCGCGAGCCGCTGCACCTCGACCATCTGCGCCACGGCCTCCGGCCGACCCCGCTGGGCGAGCTGCACGGCCAGTTCGCTCTTGAGCGCGATGACGGCGAGGTTCCGCCCCATGACGTCGTGCAGATCCCGCCCGAACCTCAGCCGCTCCTCGGCGACGGCGAGCCGGGCCCTGGTCTCGCGCGCCTCGTCGAGTTCGTAGACGGCGTTGAGCAGCCACACGGAGAAGACGGCCGTGAAGGACAGGAACACTCCGCCGGCCAGCACGATCACCGCTGTGAAGAACGCGGCGAGCGCGGAGGCTCCCAGCGCGAACGACACGATCCAGGCGCCCAGGGCGAAGCCGCCCGCGATCCCGAAGACCCGCCGCCGGTTCCGGACGCCGAGCGCGATGATGGCGGGACCGAAGATCAGGACGACTCCGAAGACCCCGCCCGCGGCGGTGTCGACGCTCTCGCGGTCCGGTCCGTGCTCGGCGATGCCGATCGCGGCGACGGCCACGGCGGCGGTGACGGCGGCCAGGGTCCACAGCAGCCGCACGGGCTGCGGCCGCCGGCCACGCGTCCAGTCCACCGCCCGCGAGACGATGGCGCAGCAGGTGACGGCGTGCACCCCCACCAGCAGCAGCACCAGGCCGCCCAGTCGCTCTCCCAGCGGTGCCACGGCCGTGAGCCCCACGGAGAAGAACTCGACCACCGCGAAGAAGTGGAACGACGCCCGCGTGTACGTCTCGACCTTCTCCGGTGTGGTCTTCCGCCGCCACCACCTGCCCGGCCCCCGCATCAGCCCGTCACTCCCCCTTCGGTCAGCGCCGCGGTTCCCAGCGGAACCACCGCCGTACAGCAAACACCCCGAGCAGGATCCAGGCCACCGCCGTCACCAGGGCGCCCAGGGACTCGGAGGCAGACAGGTCGCCGGTCCAGCCGCCGCGCACCAGGGTGACGACGGGCGTCAGGGGCAGCAGTTCGCAGATGGCGGCCACCTTGTCCGGCAGCAGCTCCAGCGGCACGAACAGCCCGGAGCCCATCATCGAGACGAGCATCAGCGGCATGGGCGTGACCTGGGCGCTCTCGCCGGTCCGGGTGAAGCTCGCGGTGGCCGCGGCGAGGGCAGTGCACATCACGAGCCCCACCAGCAGGCCGAGGACCGCCAGCTGGGGCGCCGAGGGCGCGGACAGGTCCAGCAGCACCGAGCAGGCCGCCGCCAGCAGCAGGCACTGCACCAGCCCGGTGAGGACGGCCGGCAGCGCGGAGCCGGCCAGGATCTCGACGTCCCGCAGCTCGCCGGTGCGCAGCCGCTTGAGGACGAGTTCCTCGCGCCGGACGACGAAGGCGCCGACGAGCACCGAGTAGACGGCGAAGAGCAGGGAGAAGCCGATCGCGGCGGGCAGCACCAGGGTGCCGGCGTTCAGCCCTGCCTCGGCGAGGTCCATCTCCTCGGCCGCCGACCGCACGCTGACCGGCATCACCAGTGGCAGGAACAGCGCGGCGACGAGCGCGCCCCTGGTCCGGCCGAGCAGGGTCAGTTCGGCGCGGGCGAGAGCCGTCATCCGGCTCAGTGCGGTGGTCGCCGTCGGTGCCGGGCGGGACATCGTGCGGGTGGTGCTCATGCCGCGTACTCCTTCGTCGTCATCCCGCCGGCCTGCTCCGCCGAGACGGTCCTGGCGATCCCGAGGAATGCCTCCTCCAGGGACGCCGACCGCACGTCCAGGCCGCGCAGCTCCACCCCGGCCCGCTCGGCCCACGTCAGCAGCCCGGTGGCCGACCGCTGGAGTTCACGGGTGCGGAGCCGGACGGTCCGGCCGTCGGTCTCGTGGCCGGTCACGCCCAGCTCGCCGAGCGGTGGCAGGTCGCCCACGAAGTAGCCCTCGGGCAGCTCGAAGGAGATCCGCGACGGCTGTGTGGCGGTCACCTCGGCGGGCGTCCCGGTGACGGCGATCCGTCCCTCGTGCATGATCGCCAGCCGGTCGGCGAGGTGCTCGGCCTCCTCCAGGTAGTGCGTGGTCAGCAGCACCGTCGTGCCGCCGTCGCGCAGCGCGCTCACCAACTCCCAGGTGTCCCGGCGGCCTTCGGCGTCCAGCCCGGTGCTCGGCTCGTCCAGGAAGAGCACCTCGGGGTCGCCGAGCAGGGCGAGCGCCAGGTCCAGCCGGCGCCGCTGGCCGCCGGACAGCTGCTTGACCCGGATGCCGGCCTTCGACTCGAGACCGACCAGCGCCAGGACCTCCGCCGCCGGCCGGGCGCCGCTCACGCACCCCGCCCACATCCGCGCGGTCTCCGCGACGGTCAGCTCGGACGGGAAGCCGCCCTCCTGGAGCATCACGCCGGTGCGGGGCCGTACGGCGGCCCGCTCGCTGTACGGGTCGTGCCCGAGGACCCGCACCCGGCCGCCGGCCGGCGCCGCGAGCCCCTCCAGGAGTTCGACGGTCGACGTCTTGCCCGCGCCATTGGTGCCGAGCAGGGCGAAGATCTCCCCGCGTCGCACGGAAAAGCTGATTCCGCTTACCGCCTCGAACCCGCCCCCGTACACACGCCGCAGGTCAGTGACCTCAATCACGTGTTCGTGTCCGTTGCTTTCCATGTCTTCAGCGTTCCGCCCGGACAGCCCCGAGAGCAGTGCGCGCTGTCATCACTCGCCATGACAAATGTCAGGAGGGGACTTGGCCGCAAACGCCGCACACGCCGCAACACGCCGCACACGAAAAAGACCCCGGTCCAGAAGGACCGGGGTCTCATTTCCCGAGCGGACGACGAGGCTCGAACTCGCGACCTCAACCTTGGCAAGGTTGCGCTCTACCAACTGAGCTACGTCCGCATTGCTCCCGACCAGCTTTCACCGATCGGTGCGAGCACCAGCTTACCTGATCCACAGGAGTGGTCGGTACGGCTGTGCAGAGCGGGTGACAGGAATCGCACACTGCGCCTTCCCCCTGGAAGGGGGATGTTCTACTACTGAACTACACCCGCATATCTCCGTGAGCTGGGCCTTTCGGCCTCGCCCCTCGGCGTGCTCCAGACTCTAGCTGATCAGCCGGGGTGCTGCGCAAGTCGGTTGCCGCGAGGGGCGGGTGACCGGCCGTCGGCCCGTGCTCGGGAAAGCCGTCACTGGGCGGCGCTGAACGCCTCGTAGACCTTCTTGGGGATGCGCCCGCGCGCGGGCACCTCCATCTTGTTGGCCTGAGCCCAGGCCCGCACGGCCGACGGGTCGGGGGCGACCTCCGTCTGCCGGTACGCCTTGCCCGAGCGGGACCGCTTGCGGCCGGCCTCCACGTAGGGCGCGAGCGCCTTCCGCAGTTGTCCGGCGTTGACCTCGCTCAGGTCGATCTCGTACGACCTGCCGTCCAGTCCGAAGGCGATCGTTTCCGCCGCTTCCGAGCCGTCGATGTCGTCAAAGAGAGTGACCACGACCTTCTGCGCCACGAATATCGGTCCCTTCCTGCGGCACTTGCCAATTTATTTGTACAGTGCCCGACAATGCATTGTGAAACCCGACTAAATCCTTCCGCGTGTCCGAACGCAATAGGTTTCGGGTGTCGATCCGGAATCTTTCCCGGAAATTTTCGTGTGTGTGCTCGCCGATGCCGGATCGTGATGACGGTCACGTAGCTTCCTACAAGTCGACGCGCGTAGAAATTTTGTGCGGGTAGTCTGAAGGAACCTGCTCAGCACCACACACCGGGAGTGCCAGTGGCACGCGTCGTAGTCGACGTCATGCTCAAGCCGGAGATCCTCGACCCCCAGGGCCAGGCGGTGCAGCGCGCACTGCCGCGGCTGGGTTTCGACGGGATCTCGGACGTCCGCCAGGGAAAGCGTTTCGAACTGGAAGTTGACGGGCCGGTCGACGAGGCCGCCCTCGCCCGCATTCACGATCTTGCGGAGTCGTTCCTCGCGAACACCGTGATCGAGGACTTCACCGTCCGGGTCGAGGAAGTCGCGGAGGCCGTGAAGTGACCGCTCGTATTGGCGTCGTCACTTTCCCCGGCAGTCTGGACGACCGGGACACCCAGCGCGCGATCCGTCTGGCGGGCGCCGAGCCGGTCGCCCTGTGGCACAAGGACAAGGACCTCAAGCAGGTCGACGCCGTGGTGCTGTGCGGTGGTTTCTCCTACGGCGACTATCTGCGCGCCGGGGCCATCGCCCGTTTCTCGCCGGTCATGGAGCCGCTGCTGGAGCAGGCGAGGGCCGGACTGCCGGTGCTCGGCATCTGCAACGGCTTCCAGATCCTCACCGAGGCCCACCTGCTGCCCGGCACGATGCTGCGCAACAACCACCTGCACTTCATCTGCCGTGACCAGAAGCTGCGCGTGGAGAACGCCGAGACGGCCTGGACCAGCGACTACACCGCCGGCCAGGAGATCCACATCCCGCTGAAGAACATCGACGGGCAGTACGTCGCCGACCAGCGCACGCTGGACACGCTGGAGTCCGAGGGCCGGGTCGCCTTCCGGTACCTGGACGTCAACCCCAACGGCTCGAACAACGACATCGCGGGTGTCACCAACGAGGCCGGCAACGTCGTAGGCCTGATGCCGCACCCCGAGCACGCCGTCGAGCCGCTGATCGGCACCGGTCGCACCGACGGCCTCCCGTTCTTCACCTCGATCCTCAAGAAGCTGGTCAACGCATGAGCCGGACGCCTCTGGACACGGTCGAGCACGCGGCCGCGACCCCCGACGTCGAGCTGCCCTGGGCCGAACTGGGCCTGAAGAAGGACGAGTACGAGCGGGTCGTGGAGATCCTCGGCCGCCGGCCCACCGGGGCCGAGCTCGCCATGTACTCGGTGATGTGGTCGGAGCACTGCTCGTACAAGAGCAGCAAGGTGCACCTGCGCCAGTTCGGCGAGAAGGCACCCGAGAACGACGCCATGCTGGTCGGCATCGGCGAGAACGCCGGTGTCGTGGACGTCGGCCAGGGCTACGCGGTCACTTTCAAGGTCGAGTCGCACAACCACCCGTCGTACGTCGAGCCCTACCAGGGCGCGGCCACGGGTGTCGGTGGCATCGTCCGCGACATCATCGCCATGGGCGCCCGGCCGGTCGCGGTCGTCGACCCGCTGCGGTTCGGCGCGGCCGACCACCCCGACACCAAGCGCGTGCTGCCGGGTGTCGTCGCCGGCATCGGCGGCTACGGCAACTGCCTGGGCCTGCCCAACATCGGCGGTGAGGTCGTCTTCGACTCCTGCTACCAGGGCAACCCGCTGGTCAACGCCGGCTGCATCGGTGTGATGCGGCACGAGGACATCCACCTCGCGAAGGCGTCCGGCGCGGGCAACAAGGTCATCCTGTACGGGGCCCGGACGGGTGGTGACGGCATCGGCGGCGCCTCCATCCTCGCCTCCGAGACCTTCGACGACGCCAAGCCCTCCAAGCGCCCGGCCGTCCAGGTCGGCGACCCCTTCCAGGAGAAGCTGCTCATCGAGTGCACCCTGGAGGCCTTCAAGGAGAAGCTGGTCGTCGGCATCCAGGACCTCGGCGCGGCCGGCCTGTCCTGCGCCACGTCCGAGCTCGCCTCGAACGGCTCGGGCGGCATGCGCGTCACCCTGGACGACGTCCCGCTGCGCGACTCCACGCTCTCGCCCGAGGAGATCCTCATGAGCGAGTCGCAGGAGCGCATGTGCGCGGTCGTCGAGCCGGAGAAGGTCGACCGCTTCCTGGAGATCTGCGAGAAGTGGGACGTCATCGCCACCGTCATCGGTGAGGTGACCGACGGCGACCGCCTGGAGATCTACTGGCACGGCGGCAAGATCGTCGACGTCGACCCGCGCACGGTGGCGCACGAGGGCCCGGTCTACGAGCGCCCCTACGCCCGCCCGTCCTGGCAGGACGCCCTCCAGGCGGACGACGCGAACAAGCTGCCGCGTCCGCAGACGTCCGAGGAGCTGAAGGACCAGGTCCTGAAGCTGGTCGCCTCCCCGAACCAGGCCTCCAAGTCCTGGATCACCAGCCAGTACGACCACTTCGTGCAGGGCAACACCGTCCTCGCCCAGCCCGAGGACTCCGGCATGATCCGGATCGACGAGGAGACCGGCCTCGGCGTGGCCCTCGCCACGGACGGCAACGGCCGGTACGCCAAGCTCGACCCGTACGCGGGCGCGCAGCTGGCCCTGGCGGAGGCGTACCGCAATGTCGCCACGACCGGCGCCAAGCCGCTCGCGGTCTCCGACTGCCTGAACTTCGGTTCGCCCGAGGACCCGGCGGTCATGTGGCAGTTCGCGGAGGCCGTGCGCGGTCTGGCGGACGCCTGCCAGCAGCTGGGCACGCCGGTGACCGGCGGCAACGTGTCGCTGTACAACCAGACGGGCGAGGCCGCCATCCACCCGACCCCGGTGGTCGCGGTCCTCGGCGTGATCGACGACGTGGCCCGCCGCACGCCGGTCGCCTTCCAGGAGGAGGGCCAGCTGCTCTACCTCCTCGGCGACACGCGTGAGGAGTTCGGCGGCTCGGCCTGGTCCCAGGTCGTGCACGACCACCTCGGCGGTCTGCCGCCCAAGGTCGACCTGGAGCGCGAGCGGCTGCTCGCCGAGATCCTGATCGCCGCCTCCCGCGACGGCATGATCGACTCCGCGCACGACCTGTCCGACGGCGGTCTGATCCAGGCCGTGGTCGAGTCGGCGCTGCTCGGCGGCAAGGGCGCGCGCCTGATCGTCCCGGACGGGCTCGACGCGTTCACCTTCCTCTTCTCCGAGTCGGCCGGCCGCGCGATCGTCGCCGTGCCGCGCTCCGAGGAGCTCCGCTTCAACGACATGTGCGGCGCCCGGGGCCTCCCGGCCACCCGCATCGGTGTCGTCGACGGCGACACGGTGGACGTCCAGGGCGAGTTCGCGCTCACCCTGTCCGAGCTGCGCGAGGCGCACGAGGGGACGATTCCGGCGCTGCTGGCGTAGGCAACTCCCTCCGAAGCCCCCGTCCGGTCCGCCGGGCGGGGGCTTCGCCGTGTCCGGATTCCGCTCTTGAACGTAATTACGTAGTTCCGTAATATCGTGGCGTGGATCTCGAACAACGCGTCGCCGACCTGGAGCGCCGACTGGCGGCACTGGAAGGCGCCCAGCGCACCGGACCCCGCCTGGACGGCGGCGACTTCTGGGCCCTGAACGGGCTGAAGGAGCAGCTGTCCGAGGTGGGAGCCACCGACGGAGGCGTCCTCTACACCGGCTCCGTACGGCTGCCGACGGGTGAGCAGTACGCCTGGCAGCTGGGCGCCCTCACGGAAGACCTGCTGGAGGGCGACTGGACGGCGGCCGCCGAGTCGTTCGCGGCCCTCGGCCACCCGGTCCGGCTCCGGCTGCTGCGCGAGATCCTCGGCGGCCGGCGCACCGCGGCCGAACTCGCCGAGCTGGACGAGGTCGGCACGACCGGCCAGATCTACCACCACCTGCGCCAGCTCACCGGCACCGGCTGGCTGCACACGACCGGCCGGGGCCGCCACGAGGTGCCGCCGGGGCGGGTCGTACCGCTGCTGGTGGCGCTGGCGACGGCCCGTCCATAAGAACGCATCGAAGGGGGACAGGATGTCCGCACGCAAGCTCGGCATGGTGGCTTTCCGGGGATTACAGCTGGTCTTCATCGCCCTGGTGGTCGCACACATCTGCTTCGACTGGGGCTACCACGTCCTGTGGAACTGCCTGCCGCTGGTCCTGGCGTACGCCGTCGTCACCGTCGCCAACCGGTGGGGCGGCGCCCCGGACAGCCCACGGGCGGCCCGCGAGCCCGTCGAGGTGGACCCGCCGGTCACCGGCCGCTGGTCCGCGCTGAACAGCCCGGCCGACCGCACCCCGAGCCACGGCGTCCACGCCCACGGTCAGACGTACGCGATCGACATCCTCGCCGAGCCCGAGCCGGGCGCCCGCCCCGCCTTCCGGTGGCTGTGGCCGCTCATCCGCCGCCCCCAGGACTTCCCGGCCTTCGGCGCCCCGATCCTCGCGGTCGCCGACGCCACGGTCGTCCGGGCGGAAGACCGTCAGCGCGACCACCTCAGCCGCACGTCCCTGCCGGGACTGCTGTACCTGATGCTGATCGAGGCCTCGGTGCGCGAGATGTCCGGCACCCGCCGCCTCCTCGGCAACCACCTCGTCCTCGACCTCGGCGACGGCACCTACGCCGCCTACGCCCACCTGCAGCGCGGCTCGCTCACCGTCCGCGAGGGCGACCGCGTGCACGCCGGGCAGCCGCTCGCCCGCTGCGGCAACTCGGGCAACTCCTCCGAGCCGCACCTCCACTTCCAGCTGATGGACGGCCCGGACCCGGACGCGGCCCGGGGCGTCCCCTTCACCTGGCGCGGAATCGGCGTGCCGCGCAACGGAGAGATCTTCGAGGCGCCGCCGACGACCGTCGCTCTAGGCTGACCTCCATGTCCCCGGCCAAGAAGCGCACCCGCAGCTACGACCCCGTCAAGATCCGGGCGGCCGTGCTCGCCCAGTTCGGGAACGTACGGACCGCTGTCGCCGGCCTCACCCCCGAGCAACTCGCCCTGCCCACCCGGCTCGGCGACTGGACGGTCCGGGAGCTGGCGGCCCACGTGACCATGGCCCTGGAGAGCGTCAGCCGCAACCTCGACCGCGACGAGCCGGCCAAACCGGAACTCGGTCTCCTCGACTGGCCCTTCGCCACCGCTGCCCGGGCCGTCGGCATCGACGACGGCACCCGGCAGCTCGCCGAGGCCGACCCCGACCTCGACGCCCTGTACGCCAGGACCGCGGAGCGCTTCGCCGAGAAGCTCGCGGGCGCCCCCGGCACCCGCGTCCTGGCCGCTCGCACGGGTGCCATGACCCTCGCGGACTACCTGGTCACCCGCACCGTCGAACTCGTCGTCCACACCGACGACCTCAACGCCGCCGTCCCCGGCCTGGACATCCCCTACGACCGTCAGGCCCTCGCCGCCTGCACCCGGCTGCTGGCCGACGCGCTCGCCGCGAAGGCGCCCGGCGGCTCGACGGAGGTGCGGGTCCCGCCCTACGCGGTGGTGCAGTGCGTGGAGGGTCCGAGGCACACCCGGGGCACCCCGCCCAACGTGGTCGAAACGGACCCGCTGACCTGGATCCGGCTGGCGACCGGGCGGCTCTCCTGGGACCAGGCGCTCCGGGACGCCAAGGTCAGCGCCGGCGGGGAACGGGCGGATCTCCGGGGACTGCTGCCCCTGATGGGGTGAGCGGAGGGAAACGGACGGGGCGGCCGGAGGGGAACCGATCACTCCCCCTCCCCGTCGAATCGGCATGTACAGGCAGAAGCAGCGCATGACCCTGACGGCCGTCGCCGTGCTCGTCCCGCTCGCGGCGGCCTGCGGCAGTGAGCAGGCGGACAGCGGCAGCGGCTCCGTCGGTGCCGACCAGCCCGTGACCGGTGTGCACTGGAGCATCGACAGCGTCACGGTGGACGGCACCACCCACCGCGCCCCCGCCGGCGCGCACGTGACGATCGGCGAGGGCGGCCGGGCCGAGGGCAGCTTCGGCTGCAACAACTTCAGCGCCCGGGCCACCGTCGACGGCGACCGCGTCCGGCTCACCGACACCGCGGCGACCGAGATGGCCTGCGACAAGGTGCCCGCGACCTTCGAACAGACCCTGTCCCGCACCCTCTCCGACGGCGAGCTCCAGGCCCGCACGGAGAACGGCCGCCTCACCCTCACCACCGGCGACGGGGACACCGTCCGCCTGACCGAGGCCAAGGACGCCCCGCTCAGCGGCACCAAGTGGACCGTCACGACCCCGAGGGCCGACGACCGCGCCCACCTCACCTTCGACGAGAAGAAGGGCACCGTCGCCGGCAGCCTCGGCTGCAACAAGGTCAACGCCAAGGCCACCGTCCGCGACGGCCATATCACCCTCGGCCCCCCGGCCACGACCCGGATGATGTGCGAAGACTCACTCATGGCCGACGAGAAGAAGCTGCTGCGACTTTTCGACGGGACGGCGAAGTACCGAGTCGATCACCAAACCCTCACCCTGACCAGCGAAAACGGCACGAGTGTGCGAGCTGTCGCCGAGCGGTGATCCACCGGAAAGTCCGGTATCCCCAATTCGGACCAGTGGTCGACCTCGCCTACACTCGGTGGCGTGCCACGTGGTGACGGACGACTCAACCACGACCTGCTCCCCGGTGAGAAGGGCCCCCAGGACGCTTGCGGCGTCTTCGGTGTCTGGGCTCCGGGCGAAGAGGTCGCCAAGCTCACGTACTTCGGGCTCTACGCCCTCCAGCATCGAGGCCAGGAATCCGCGGGAATCGCGGTCAGCAACGGCTCGCAGATCCTCGTCTTCAAGGACATGGGCCTGGTCTCCCAGGTCTTCGACGAGACGTCCCTCGGCTCGCTCCAGGGACACATCGCGGTCGGACACGCCCGCTACTCGACCACCGGCGCATCGGTCTGGGAGAACGCCCAGCCGACGTTCCGCGCCACCGGGCACGGCTCCATCGCGCTCGGCCACAACGGCAACCTCGTCAACACCGCCCAGCTCGCCGAGATGGTCGCCGACCTCCCCAAGCAGGAGGGCGGCCGCACCCCGCGCGTCGCGGCGACCAACGACACCGACCTGCTCACCGCGCTCCTCGCGGCCCAGACGGACGAGGACGGCAAGCCGCTGACCATCGAGGAGGCCGCCCACAGCGTCCTCCCGCAGGTCCGGGGCGCCTTCTCCCTCGTCTTCATGGACGAGCACACCCTGTACGCGGCCCGCGACCCGCAGGGTATCCGCCCCCTGGTCCTCGGCCGCCTGGAGCGCGGCTGGGTCGTCGCCTCCGAGTCCGCCGCCCTCGACATCTGCGGCGCCGCTTACGTCCGCGAGATCGAGCCGGGCGAGTTCGTCGCCATCGACGAGAACGGCCTGCGCACCTCCCGATTCGCGGAAGCGAAGCCCAAGGGCTGCGTCTTCGAGTACGTGTACCTGGCCCGCCCGGACACCGACATCGCCGGCCGGAACGTCTACCTCTCCCGTGTGGAGATGGGCCGCAAGCTGGCGAAGGAGTCTCCGGTCGAGGCCGACCTGGTGATAGCGACCCCGGAGTCCGGCACCCCGGCCGCGATCGGCTACGCGGAGGCGTCCGGCATCCCCTTCGGCGCCGGCCTGGTGAAGAACGCCTACGTCGGCCGTACGTTCATCCAGCCCTCGCAGACCATCCGCCAGCTGGGCATCCGCCTGAAGCTGAACCCGCTGAAGGAAGTCATCAAGGGCAAGCGCCTGGTCGTCGTCGACGACTCGATCGTGCGCGGCAACACCCAGCGGGCCCTGGTCCGCATGCTCCGCGAGGCGGGCGCCGCCGAGGTCCACATCCGGATCTCCTCGCCGCCCGTGAAGTGGCCGTGCTTCTTCGGCATCGACTTCGCCACCCGCGCCGAGCTCATCGCCAACGGCATGACGATCGACGAGATCGGCACCTCGCTCGGCGCCGACTCCCTGGCCTACATCTCCATCGACGGCATGATCGAGGCGACCACCATCGCCAAGCCGAACCTGTGCCGCGCCTGCTTCGACGGCGAGTACCCGATGGAGCTGCCCGACCCCGAGCTGCTCGGCAAGCAGCTGCTGGAGACGGAGCTGGCCGCCGGCCCGGCCGCCACGGCCGCCACCGACGCGATCCGCCGCCCGTAGGCAGCCCGCACTACCTGCTGTACGACACGAAGGTTCTCATTAGCCATGTCTGAGACAACTGGTGCCAGCTACGCAGCTGCGGGCGTCGACATCGAAGCGGGCGACCGCGCCGTCGAGCTGATGAAGGAGTGGGTGAAGAAGGCCCAGCGCCCCGAGGTCCTCGGCGGCCTCGGCGGGTTCGCCGGCCTCTTCGACGCCTCCGCCCTGAAGAACTACGAGCGGCCCCTGCTCGCCTCCGCCACCGACGGCGTCGGCACCAAGGTCGACATCGCCCGCCAGCTGGGCGTCTACGACACGATCGGCCACGACCTGGTCGCCATGGTCATGGACGACATCGTGGTCTGCGGCGCCGAGCCGCTGTTCATGACTGACTACATCTGCGTCGGCAAGGTCCACCCCGAGCGGGTCGCCGCCATCGTCAAGGGCATCGCCGAGGGCTGTGTGCTGGCCGGCTGCGCCCTGGTCGGCGGCGAGACGGCCGAGCACCCGGGCCTGCTGGGCGAGGACGACTTCGACGTCGCCGGCGCCGGTACGGGCGTCGTGGAGGCCGACCGGCTGCTCGGCGCGGATCGTATCCGGACGGGTGACGCGGTGATCGCCATGGCGTCCTCCGGTCTTCACTCGAACGGGTACTCCCTCGTCCGGCACGTCCTGCTGAACCAGGCGGGCCTCGCGCTGGACGCGCACATCGAGGAGCTCGGCCGCACCCTCGGCGAAGAGCTGCTGGAGCCGACGAAGATCTACTCGCTGGACTGCCTGGCCCTGATGCGCACCACCGAGGTGCATGCCTTCAGCCACGTCACCGGCGGCGGACTCGCGGCCAACCTCGCCCGGGTCATCCCCGACGAGCTGCACGCGATCGTCGACCGCTCCACCTGGACCCCGGGCCCGATCTTCGACCTCGTCGGCCGGACGGGGAACGTCGAGCGGCTGGAGCTGGAGAAGACCCTGAACATGGGTGTCGGCATGATCGCGATCGTGCCGCAGGAATCCACGGAGGTCGCCCTGGCGACCCTCGCCGACCGCGGCGTGGACGCCTGGGTGGCCGGCGAGATCACGGACCGGGGCGAGCACACCACTGGTGCCGCCCTGATCGGTGACTACGCCGACTGAGGACCCGAAGGCAGCACAGAACCCGGTCGGTGACCGAGGTCACCGACCGGGCAAGTGCTCAGTGCAAGGTCAAGCGCCGCGACGATGTTGCGGGGACTGGTCGTCCTCGTCCTCATCGTCGTCCTCGTAGAGGTCGGCGTACCGTGCGTACAGGTCGTCGTCCTGATCATCGTCCTCGAACGGCCCGCCGTTAGGCGGCTGCGGATTCGAAGGCGATGCACCCAGCTCCTCGGCCAGGCGTGAGAGGTCAGTCCCACCGCTGTTGTACTTCAGCTGGCGGGCGACCTTCGTCTGCTTGGCCTTGGCCCGGCCGCGCCCCATGGCTCGACCCCCTCAACGACGGGGCTCGACGGCCCCAGAGTCTTGACACGCGTTCATGGTCCGGCACGGACTCTCCGCAGAGAGACCGGTCCGTAGGGCTTCCACGGTACCTGAGCCCGCGCCCATACGGTACGTCGCCCGCATGACGTGCCCGCGCTCAGAGCCTTCGAGGTGCCCCGTCCTCGCTGGTCAACCGCGATTTTAACCACTTATCGGCGATCGACCCGCCGGTAGAAGTGAGAGTTCTCTCTAACTGCCCACCGAACGGTACCGGCCAAACGTGCGAGGCGTCCGCACCGGCTGCGGGCCGGACCGCGGTCAGCGCGCCCGGCGCGCCATGGCCGCGTCGTGCATCCGCTGCTCGGCGATCCGGTCGGCCGCGGCAGCCGGCGGAATGCCGTCGCCCTTCGCACGTGCGAATATGGCCAGCGTCGTGTCGTAGATCTTCGCCGCCTTCGCCTTGCACCGCTCGAAGTCGAAGCCGTGCAGCTCGTCGGCGACCTGGATGACACCGCCGGCGTTCACCACGTAGTCCGGCGCGTAGAGGATCCCGCGGTCGGCGAGGTCCTTCTCCACACCCGGGTGGGCGAGCTGGTTGTTGGCGGCGCCGCAGACCACCCGGGCGGTCAGCACGGGCGCGGTGTCGTCGCTCAGCGCCCCGCCCAGCGCGCAGGGGGCGTAGATGTCGAGCCCGTCGACCCGGATCAGCTCGTCGGTGTCCCGGGCGGCGATCACGTTCCGGTGCCGCTCGGTGATCCGCCGTACGGCCTCCTCGCGGACGTCCGTGACGAAGATCTCGGCGCCCTCCTTCACGAGGTGCTCCACCAGGTGGTGGCCGACCTTGCCGACGCCGGCGATGCCGACCCGCTTCGCGCGCAGCGAGGGGTCGCCCCACAGGTGCTGCGCGGAGGCCCGCATGCCCTGGTAGACGCCGTAGGCGGTGAGGACGGAGGAGTCCCCGGCGCCGCCGTTCTCCGGGGAGCGGCCGGTCGTCCAGCGGCACTCGCGGGCCACGACGTCCATGTCGGCGACGTACGTCCCGACGTCGCAGGCGGTGACGTACCGGCCGCCGAGGGAGGCGACGAAGCGGCCGTAGGCGAGGAGCAGCTCCTCGGTCTTGATCCGCTCGGGGTCGCCGATGATCACGGCCTTGCCGCCGCCGTGGTCGAGACCGGCCATGGCGTTCTTGTACGACATCCCGCGGGCGAGGTTCAGCGCGTCGGCGACGGCCTCGGCCTCGGTCGCGTACGGGTAGAAGCGCGTACCGCCGAGCGCGGGGCCCAGGGCGGTGGAGTGGATGGCGATGACGGCCTTGAGGCCGCTCGCGCGGTCCTGGCAGAGCACGACTTGCTCATGACCGCCCTGGTCCGAGTGGAACAGGCTGTGCAGTACATCAGCAGGTGCGCCGGTTACGTCGGTCACTGTGGTGACTCCTGAGTAAGTTGCGGCGGGTGGAGAGCAGCTCCCGTGCGGGTGGCGGGGGCTGTTGAGCACGAGATTAGAGCCTGGTCGGCCCGCCGACCGCACAGTGCTCAGGATCACCTCCGACCGGAGTACACCCGTGCGACGATTTGTATAGATTTCTCGCGCCTTTGTGAGTGGGTTCCGCAGGTTTTCACGACGGAGCGCGGGGGAGGGAGCAGGCGTGCCCAAGGTGTCCTCGGTGATCGTCCCCTACGCGACCTATCTGCGCGTGTACGAACCGCTGGCCGCCTTCCCCGAGCCGGAGCGCGGCCACTGGGCCCGCTACGCCCGCCGTACGGACCGCCCGTCGTACCAGGACGAACTCCGCCGCGCGCTGGCCGACTTGGCGCCCACGCCGCCGGTCCCGGTGCCGGTGCACGAGAGCGAGGACGCCTTCGTGCTCGACGTCGACGGCGTCGTCTGCGTCTGCCCCTGGCGCACCCGGCTGCGCGGCTGGCTGGCCTTGGAGGACCTCTCGGAGGAGCTCCCGCCGCCGGTCCTGGACGCGGTCCTGCCGCCCGTCCTGCGCCGCCAGGCCGCCCAGGACTACGAGCGCTGGCTGGCGATCAACCCCGACGCCCGGCCGTGGATCCGTACGGCGACCTGGCAGGTGCCGATCAACTGGTTCGTGCTCGTCTCTGACGAGGAGCGCGAGTACGACAAGGGCGCCTCGGCCGGCAGCCCGCCCGTGCTGCGCTACCGCACGCCCATGGTTCAGGCCCGGCGGCGCGTGGCCCGGGGCCTCAGGGCCCTGAAGGAGGCCATGGACGAGGGGCCGCTGATCGACGGTCTGGTGGACGTCGGGCGCTGGCTGGAGGAGTTCCACCCGCGCTCGCTCGTGGAGCTGGACTACGGCGGCCTGGTGCACGCCCTGCCGGCCGGCGCCCTGGAGGACGACCATTCGGCGGCGGACGTGGCCGAGGGCATCGCCGCGCTGCGCCGGGGCGACGGGACGGCCGCGGGGGCGGCGTACGGGCGGCTGGTGGAGCGGTGGCGTTCCGTACGGGATCTACGGTCCGCGAACTGACCTCTGACCTTGGTTTCGGTACGGACCGCTCGTGGTCGGTCACGAACTGACGTTTGACGAACCGCCCGATTTGGGGTTTCGTCCTCGCACCGAGTTCCTGAAGCGCAGTGTGCGTTTCCTGAAGCTTCGTCAACAAGGGACGTAGGACCCGATCCGGGCGTACCTCTCAAGTAGGCCAAGCGTGACGGACTACACGTACGTGGCCCTTGCGCCCCTTGCCCCTCCTCATGCCAAAATAGGACAAGGAGTCCGGGGAGGGCTCCTTCCGTCCCTAGTGCTGCACTATGGGCGGAATCTCAGCATTGCACGCTTTGGGGGGTCTCGTGACTCCTGATCGCCCTGTGACTGATCGTCACAGCGGCGTGACTGTCCGCTATGGCATGGTCCATCGGCTTCCGTCGCTGATGAACACCTGGAGGGGCAATTCCATCGGTTTGGCCGACGCGGCTGGACAGATGGTGTAGTTGTAGTGCCGAGGACAAGCCGTTCGTCCTATAACCGACTCGACTCGCGTCCGCCATTTCGGGCAACGCGGGTCAAGGTGCAGAATTTAGAGGAAAGAACCGAGAAGGTTCGGTTCTCCCGAGGAGGCCGCTCATGACCGCTCGCACCCCTGATGCCGAGCCGCTGCTGACCCCGGCTGAGGTCGCCACGATGTTCCGCGTCGACCCCAAGACGGTCACGCGGTGGGCGAAGGCCGGCAAGCTCACGTCGATCCGCACGCTCGGCGGGCATCGGCGCTACCGCGAGGCCGAGGTCCGCGCCCTGCTCGCGGGCATCCCGCAGCAGCGCAGCGAGGCCTGAACAACTGAATAACCGGGCAAACCGGCCGGTCCCCCACTGGCCGTGACGTCCGGAACCACAGCTCCAAGCGACGCGGGTCCTGCCCCAACAGGCCCCACGCCCAAGCAAGTAAGAGCCTTGCAGGCACGTAACAGGGTGCGTCGTCGGTCGCGCTGGACTCCGCCGGGTCCAGCGCGATCTTTTTTGTGCGCGGACTGGGGGGCTGCCGGGCTCGCTGTGAGTGGCCTTGTCGGAGTCTGGGGAGGGGTGTCGGATCCCCTGTGCGCGGTGCCCCGGGTGGGGTGCAATTGCACATATTAAATTGACCTGTTGTAGGAGGCGGGTAAATACCGCACTTTCCAGAACTCATGCGGTGACACCCGTCACATACCAAGCGGCTTGTTAGCTCTGGCGCCGGTGCGGTAGAGGAGCCCGCGGCTCCAGCATCCCCTGCCGGTGCGGGTGTTGAGACCCGGCGGCGATCACGCGGGCGCGGGGCTCTCGTCCTCGACGGCCTCCTCGGTGACCGGGGTCGCGGCCCGGGCGGCGCGCGGGGCCGACTCCATCGCCAGCCGCAGCAGGTGGTGGCAGATCGGGCAGTGTCGTGTGAGATGCCGGTACGACGACGCGGCCGCCAGGTGCGCGCGGAGCAGGGCCCGCGTCTCGTGCCTAGCCGATGCCGCCATACGCCACCTCCAGGGGGCCGTACGGGGAACGGCCCTGGTTCTGGGGTACCTAGCGAACGAAGGGCCGTCAAGACGGCGTGAGGGGGTGGGGAGGGCTCCTCGGGAGGTCAGGGCACACGAAAAAGGGCCCGGATCCGAAGATCCGAGCCCTTCTCACTGCGGTCCTGACGGGATTTGAACCCGCGGCCTCCACCTTGACAGGGTGGCGAGCACTCCAAACTGCTCCACAGGACCAGGTTTCGCGGCACTTTTCTTGCGTTGCGCTGCGAGAAGAGACTGTACAGGAGGGTGAGCCCCCTGGTCGAACTCACCCTGCGTGCGCATGCCGTTACGGCGCCAGCGCGTCGATCGCCTTCACGATCCGCTTGTCGGAGACCGGGTACGCCGTGCCGAGCGCATGGGCGAAATAGCTGACGCGTAGCTCCTCCAGCATCCAGCGGACGTCCAGGACCTGCCGCGGCACCGGCCGGCCCTGCGGCATCTGCTCCAGGAGCCAGGCGTACTCGTCCTGCATCTCCTGGACCTTCTCCATGCGCGTGGTGTCGCGCTGGACGTTCGTCGGCATCTGCTGGAGGCGCCGGTCGGCCGCGACCAGGTAGCGCATCAGGTCGGGCATCCGGCGCACCCCCGCCTCCGTCACGAAGCCCGGCTTCACCAGGGCGTCCAGCTGCCGCCGCACGTCCTGGAGGTTCGGCAGCAGCGCGGGGCTGCGGACGGCCTTCAGACGGCGCTCACAGGCCTGCCAGGCCGCCAGGACCTGCTGCACCTGGCCCACCGTACGGACGGTCGTGTCGACGATCTCGGCGCGCACCTTGTCGTACAGCTTCCGGTACGACTCCTCGTCCCACGCCGGCCCGCCGAAGTCCGCGATCAGCTTGTCGGCGGCGGCCATCGCGCAGTCGTCGAACAGGCCCTGGACGGAGCCGTGCGGATTCGCGGACAGGGCCAGCTTCTGGGCGTTCGTCAGTTTCTCGGAGGCGAACTTCGCCGGGTTGACCGGGATGTTGCGCAGGATCAGCCGGCGCGTGCCCTTCCACATCGCCTCGGCCTGCTCGGCCTCGGTGTCGAAGAGGCGGACGGAGACCGTGTCGCCGTCGTCGACCAGCGCCGGGTACGCCTTCACCGGCTGGCCGGCCCGGCGGGTCTCGAAGACGCGGGTGAGCGTGCCGATCGTCCAGTCGGTGAGGCCCTTGCGCTCCAGGGACTCGCCGCCCTGGCGTTCCGCCGTCGCCGCTGCCGCCTGCGAGAGGGCCTTGCGCGCCTTCGGCTTCAGCCGGAGCTTCAGCGTCTCCAGGTCCTTGTCCTCGGCCAGCTTGCGGCGGCGTTCGTCGACGATCCGGAACGTGATCTTGAGGTGGTCGGGGACCTTCGACCAGTCGAAGTCGTCCGCGTCGAAGGGCACGCCGACCATGAGCCTCAGCTCGCGCGCCATGGTCGTCGTGAGCGGCTCCTGGAGGGGGACCGCCTTGTCCAGGAAGGCCTTCGCGTAGTTGGGCGCGGGGACGTAGTTGCGGCGGATCGGCTTGGGCAGGGACCGGATGAGCTCCGTGACCAGTTCCTCCCGCAGGCCCGGGATCTGCCAGTCGAAGCCCTCGTCCGTGACCTGGTTGAGGACCTGGAGCGGGATGTGGACGGTCACGCCGTCGGCGTCCGCGCCCGGCTCAAACTGGTACGTCACACGGAACTTGAGGTTCCCCTGGCGCCACGAGTCGGGGTAGTCGGCCTTGGTGACCTCGCCCGCCTTCTCGTTGATGAGCATCTCGCGCTCGAAGTCGAGGAAGTCGGGCTGCTCGTGCCGCTTGTGCTTCCACCAGGAGTCGAAGTGGGCGCCGGAGACGACGTGTTCGGGGATGCGCTGGTCGTAGAAGTCGAACAGCGTCTCGTCGTCGACGAGGATGTCCCGGCGCCGGGCCCGGTGCTCCAGCTCCTCGACCTCGGTGAGGAGCCGGCGGTTGTCCGAGAAGAACTTGTGGTGCGTGCGCCAGTCGCCTTCGACGAGCGCGTTCCGGATGAACAGCTCGCGGCTGGCCTCCGGGTCGATCCGCCCGTAGTTGACCTTCCGCTGCGCCACGATCGGCACGCCGTACAGCGTCACCTTCTCGTACGCCATCACCGCGGCCTGGTCCTTCTCCCAGTGCGGTTCGCTGTAGGTGCGCTTGACGAGGTGCTGGGCGAGGGGTTCGACCCACTCGGGCTCGATCTTGGCGTTGACCCGGGCCCAGAGGCGGGAGGTCTCGACGAGTTCGGCGGACATCACGAAGCGCGGGGGCTTCTTGAAGAGGGCCGAGCCCGGGAAGATCGCGAACTTGGCGTTGCGGGCGCCCAGGTACTCGTTCTTCGCGCCGTCCTTCACGTCCTTCATGCCGATGTGCGACAGCAGGCCGGCCAGGAGGGAGACGTGGATGCGGTCGGCCGGGGCGTCGTCCTCGTTGAGGTGGATGCCCATCTGTTTCGCGACCGTGCGCAACTGGCTGTAGATGTCCTGCCATTCGCGGATGCGAAGGAAGTTGAGGTACTCCTGCTTGCACATCCGGCGGAAGGAGGACGAGCCGCGCTCCTTCTGCTGCTCGCGGATGTAGCGCCAGAGGTTGAGGTAGGCCAGGAAGTCGCTGGTCTCGTCCTTGAAGCGGGCGTGCTGCTGGTCGGCCTGGGTCTGCTTGTCGGCGGGGCGCTCGCGCGGGTCCTGGATGGACAGCGCGGCGGCTATGACCATCACCTCGCGGACGCAGCCGTTCCTGTCCGCCTCCAGGACCATGCGGGCCAGCCGCGGGTCGACGGGCAGCTGGGCGAGCTTGCGGCCGGTGTCCGTGAGCCGCTTGCGGGGGTCCTTCTGCGCCGGGTCGAGGGCGCCCAGCTCCTGGAGCAGCTGCACGCCGTCGCGGATGTTGCGGTGGTCCGGCGGGTCGATGAAGGGGAACTTCTCGATGTCGCCGAGGCCGGCCGCGGTCATCTGCAGGATGACGGAGGCGAGGTTCGTCCGGAGGATCTCGGCGTCCGTGAACTCCGGGCGCGCGTCGAAGTCCTCCTCGCTGTACAGCCGGATGCAGATGCCGTCGGACGTACGGCCGCAGCGGCCCTTGCGCTGGTTGGCGCTGGCCTGGGAGACCGGCTCGATGGGGAGGCGCTGGACCTTGGTGCGGTGGCTGTAGCGGGAGATCCGCGCGAAGCCCGGGTCGATGACGTACTTGATGCCCGGGACGGTCAGCGAGGTCTCGGCGACGTTCGTGGCCAGCACGATCCTGCGTCCGGTGTGCGGCTGGAAGACGCGGTGCTGTTCGGCGTGCGACAGCCGGGCGTAGAGGGGCAGGATCTCCGTGAAGCGGTAGTTCTTCTTGGTCAGGGCGTCTGCCGTGTCACGGATCTCGCGTTCGCCGGAGAGGAAGACGAGGATGTCGCCCTGGCCCTCCTTCTGAAGCTCCTCGACCGCGTCGATGATCGCCGTGATCTGGTCGCGGTCGGCGTCGTCGCCGTCCTCCTCCAGGAGCGGGCGGTAGCGGACCTCCACCGGGTACGTACGGCCGCTGACCTCGATGATCGGGGCGTCGCCGAAGTGCCGGGAGAAGCGCTCGGGGTCGATCGTCGCCGAGGTGATGACGACCTTGAGGTCCGGGCGCTTGGGCAGCAGCTGGGCGAGGTAGCCGAGCAGGAAGTCGATGTTGAGGGACCGCTCGTGGGCCTCGTCGATGATGATCGTGTCGTAGGCGCGCAGCTCGCGGTCGGTCTGGATCTCGGCGAGCAGGATGCCGTCCGTCATCAGCTTGACGAAGGTGGCGTCCGGGTCGACCTGGTCGGTGAAGCGGACCTTCCAGCCGACGGCCTCGCCGAGAGGGGTGTCCAGCTCCTCCGCGACGCGCTCGGCGACGGTCCGGGCGGCGATCCTCCTCGGCTGGGTGTGGCCGATCATGCCGCGCACGCCACGGCCGAGCTCCATGCAGATCTTGGGGATCTGCGTCGTCTTGCCGGAGCCGGTCTCGCCGGCGACGATCACGACCTGATGGTCGCGGATCGCGGCCGCGATGTCGTCCTTCTTCTGGCTGACCGGCAGTTGCTCGGGGTACGTGACGCGGGGCACGCGGGAGCGCCGGGTGGCGATACGCTCCTCGCCCTTGGCGATCTCGGCCTCGATCTCGGCGAGGACGGCGGACCGGGCCTCCGGCTTACGGATCTTGCGCGCACCTTCGAGCCTGCGCCCGAGCCGGTGCGCGTCGCGCAGGGACAGCTCGGTCAGGCGGGGGGCGAGGGCGCCGAGGGCGGGGGCGGATTGCGTAGACATACGGGGTCCAGGATCTCATCCCACGGAATTTCGTGGCGAACGCTTTTGCCTCCGGCGGTGGGGCCGGGTGCCTGCGGCGGCCTGTGGCTCCTTCGGCTGCCCGCCGTGGAGGTCCTCGGCGAAGGGTGAAGCCCCGTCGAATTCTCGACGGGGCTTCTGCTGGGCTGGGGGCCGGGGTCGAACCGGCCTTCTACCCGAGGGTGAGCATCGCCTCGGCGACCTCGCCGACCGCCGCATCGGGGATCGCGGTGGCGGTCTCCTCGAGGGCGAGCAGCTGCGCCCCGGGGATCTCGCGGGCGATCGCCTCGCCGTTGCCGAGGGGGAAGAAGCGGTTGCGGCGGCCGTGGACGACGAGCGTGGGGACCTCGATCTCGGGCAGGCGCTCGCGCCAGCGGGGTTTGCAGTCGAGCCTGGAGAACACCATGCCCATCTGGTTGGCCATCTGGACCGGGGGTGCGGTGCCGGGCGTGCGGTCCCAGATGCGTGTGGCGATCGCACGCGCGGCGACGGGGTCGTCGCCGAGGATCTCCGCGCTGGCGGCGGCGAACTCCGCCACCGCCTCGCGGTCGGCCCAGTCGGGCATCGGACGCGCGAACAGCCGGCTCATCGTCGCCTGGTCGTGGTCGGGGAGGTCGTCATCGGGCGGGCCGGGCGCAACCGCGCGGGTGCCGACCAGGGTGAGTGCCGAGAACGCGTCCGGATGGTCGAGGACGGCCACTTGGGCGACCATCCCGCCGACGCCGACCCCCGCGAGGTGCGCGGGCCCGCCGCCGAGCACGTCGGCAAGGGCCGCCGCATCGGCGGCGAGGTCGCGCAGGGTGTAGGCGGGCGCCGTCGGGTCCGCCGTCGTCGACTCCCCGCTGTCGCGCAGGTCGTAGCGCACCACGCGGCGCCCGCCGGCAGCGAGGCGCTCGCACAGCGCGTCGGGCCAGGAGAGCATCGTCGTCCCGCCCGCGAGCAGGACGAGTGGCGCGTCGTCGGCACTGAACGACTCGATGCCCAAGGTGATCCCATTGGCGTTGACGGTGGTCATCGGATCACCGGAGGACGTCGTAGGTCAGGTGCGTCGCCGGCGATGCCGAAGTCACGCTCCGCTGCACCAGCGTGCGCGGCGCTCCGCCGGTGAACAGGGGCGTCCCTGCACCCAGCACGCCGGGCCCGGTGACGAAGCCGTCGAGGGAGGCCGAGATGTCAGCGATGATTCGAGTCATGCCAGGGCAGACCCGATCCGCCGCCCGAACTCATCGCTCACGCAGGAAGCGTGTGCCGGCTGTGAACCCGACTGCGGAACCAGCACGCACGCTGCTGCGGCGGTGATGGCCACGGCGTGAACTAGTTCACGCTCTGTGTGCACGGACATGTACTGCGTGTCATATTCGAGGGCTCTTTTGAGGTCGGCCCTGGTGCGGCAACTGCGGACGAGACAGCACGAAAGAGCCCCTCTCCGCTGTCGACGGAGAGGGGCTCAGGCCCGGTGAGGGCTGCGGTGGCTGGGGCCGGGGTCGAACCGGCGACCTTCCGCTTTTCAGGCCGTGTCCTGGCGGGCGAGGGCCTGATCGCGCAGGGCGCAGGCGGCCTCGGTTGCTCGTCCTTGTGCGCTGTTGTTGGCGTACGGGTTGGCGTACGCCAACGCAGACCTAGTGCGTCACTCCACTGCACTTCTGGGAGGCACTAAGGCCGACTACCGCCGCAGCACTCGCGGCGCAGGCGAGGACTTCTGCGACCTGCCGTGAAGCGGTCGCGACTACGACCAGGATCGCCACAACGACCCAACGGACGCGGGCTTCACTTGACGGCAGAGGTAAGCACTGGGCAACACTCATTACGGCTCTCCGATGAGTCAGGCGTGCTGCCCCCGTCCGCCGGCAAAGTGTGGCGGGGGCAGGCGCTGCGGTTAGGAGCCAACAGGGTGACCCATCAGACGCGAATCGCGCACCTTGTGAAACAGGCACCAAGGGTTGCGCTTCGCTAGTGCAACCCCCGCGTCAGAGTCCCCGTATCGGCATTGCCATGCAATGCCATCTGGGGTTTTGTAAGGTTGGGTTGCAACCCGATGTTGCACTTTTTAAGAAGCAATGTGCAGGTCGCGGCACTGTGTCCCCCTGGGACACGCACTTCCCCGCATGCGCTGCCCGGGCGCCCATGTCGAGCCATAAGAGACGGCGCCAGTGGCGTCGTCCGATTGTGACCCCTGATGACAGTTGCCTTCGCATCAACCACGTATGTGACGAAGGTCTCAACCGCTGCTCGCTTCGCTGCCTCGCATGTTCTATGTGAGCGCTGAAGCCGGCGGCGCCGGGCGTGGTGAGGGTCAGGGGCGAGCGGCGTCAAGTGCCGCGACCACGGCCGCGGGATCGCCGCGGTACGTGAAGTGCGGTTCCTCCGATCCGGGAGGTGTGAACCGAGTGCGGTACCGCTGGAGGTCGCTCTCGGAGAAGTAGATCGCGTTGGGGTCGTGCGCGTGGTCCTTGTTGCGCTTGCTGATCCGTGCCCAGAGTTCATCGTGGCTTGCTGCGAGATAGACGAGCACCGGAGTGGCGCCGGCGTCGGTCGCGATGGCGCGCCAACGTGCGCGGTCGTCCGGCGTCCAGAAGCCATGGTCGACGACAACGTCGTGCCCAGCCTCCAGGTGCTTGCGGAGCTCCACGGCGAGATCTTCAAGGACCGGACGCTCAAGGGTGGGAAAAGTGCCCCGCGGGAAGTCCACGCCATACACGCCGTGGCGGCGCCACATCTCCTCATCGACGGACAGGCGCACGAACCCGCGAGCGGTGAGAACACGCGCGAGCGTTGTCTTGCCGGAGCCGGGCAACCCGGCCATCAGGACGCAGAAGGGCGGACGTGGGGGCATTGACCTTGTCATTGTCTGGGTGATGGCAGACATTTCGGCTTCGGCTTCGGGGGCGAGCGGGCCGCTACGTCGAGCGGCAAGCAGAGTACCCAAGCGGTCTTCGAGCACGCTCAAGAGCGTGTCGTCCTCGAATGTCACTGGAAGACCTCCGACTCCGTCCGCCAGGTGCGCCCAGGAGCGCCGAGGTCGACGCCGTACTCCACGATGCTGCCCTCGCTGTCGATGAATTTCGCTGTCATGACGACCACTGGTTCATCGGGTGGGGTCCTCGGGTCCAACTCCAGGAGTTGGGCATCCTCCGCTGTCAGCAGGCGTGCAGAGGCGGAGTCGATTCGATGGGTGATCGGGCGGCCGGTCGCCTGCGCGATGAGCTGGAGCGAGGTTCCCCCGGTCAGTCGCTCGCTCATCGCCAACTGCGGGATGAGCTTCCCGTACCGAGCGGGGATCCAGGACGTGCTGTGTGCCACGATGCCATGCCGGTCCCTGTACACCCGGCGTCGCCGGATCACCTCGGAACCGGGCTCAATGTCAAGGGCTTGAGCCACGTCTGCCGGCGCGGGTACCACGGCGGCCTGGTGCGAGTCGGACCGCTCGCCTGATCCCCAACTCGATCCGGTACGCCGCCCGCGGTCCTGCCGTTGGGATCCCGAAGACATTGGGCCGGGGCGGTCCAAGACCTCCGTCCCGATTCCGTGGATCCCCCTCACCAGGCCATCGTTGCGCAGCTTGCGCAACGCCTTCTCGGCCGTCGCGGTGCTCACACTCCACTCCTCCGAGAGGTTTTTGATGCTCGGCAGAAGTGTTCCCGGCTGTAGCTGACCCGACGCGATCAGGTCCGCGTAATGGGCGGCAATCCGCGCGTATGGCGCTCGATTGTCAGCCTGACCAGCCATTTCGTCAGCTCCCTCATCGCAGTGCCCTTAGGTTCCCTAGCTTACCGCTTGACACCGCAGGGAACCTTAGGGAACCCTAGGGATGTGCCCGCCGGTCACACCGACCGGATCAGCGGTTGCTGAACCTCGGCGCGCCTGTGCCCACGACAGGCGTACCGGGGGCGGCGCGGAACGTCCGGAGGAAAGCCCAGCTCAGGCGGGTGAGTACGAAGGAAGCGTCAGTTCCTTGACAACTGAATGGGGATTACGCCGCCTCTCCTCGGCCAAGTAGGCGGCCACACGGGGTCCCCGTGTGAGGTACAGCGCGACTCAATCTCCGCAGCCTGCTGCGGCCGGTTGCCTCCGCTGCTCGTCTCGTACGAGCGGCGCTGAGGGGAGCCGGATGTTCCGACTTCAACGGCGCGCGGCCCCGGTGCTGGAACACCGGGGCCGCTGTTCGGGCCGTTTCACCTGCTAGGGAGACCACGACCCATGGACCACATCGTCACTGTCCAGGACGCTGTTACCGCGTTCGCCGACTGGATGGAGCCGACGAACGCGGAGCTGGACGCGATCGAGCAGGAGATGCCCGTCATTCGGGCGGACATCGAGTTGCTGGACGCGCAGATCATCACCCTGGACCGCACCCCGACCGAGCTGGACAACCGGCGCATCCGCCGGGCCCGCCGCCGGGTGCTCGCCGAGCGTCTCATCCTGGCCAACCGCACCGCCGCCGCGACCCTGCCCGGGGGTGCCGCATGAGCACCACCACCCGGAGCCTGACCGCCGCGCACGCCGAGGTGAAGGCCGAGATCACGCGGACCGACACCAAAACCGGGTTACTGCTGGCGTTCGTCGGCGCCGTACTCGCCGGCGCCTGGACGGTCGCCCGTGACCTGCCGCTGAACCTCCCCGCCTACCTCGTGGGCGGGGCCGGTATCGCGCTGCTGGTCGCGGCGGCCGGGCTGCTGCTGCGCTCGACCCGCCCGAACCTGCGCGGCCGGCACGGGTTCCCGCTGTGGGCCACGCTCACCGCCGAGGAGATCACAGACGCCGTCGCCACCGACCTGGCCGCTGACATCGCCGGTCTCTCCCGGCTCGCGGTCGCCAAGTTCACATGCCTGCGCCGTGCGGTCGACCTGACCTGCACCGGTGGGGCGCTGCTCATCCTGGCCGCCCTGCTCACGGCAGGGGGTGCGGCGTGAGTCTTCACCGCAAGGGCCGCGCGGCCCTCGTGCTCGCGCTGGTCGTCGTGGTCGCGATGGCTTTCCGGGTGTCCTGGAACGCTCTGCGCGACGTTGCGGGCGCCATCGGCGCCGACGACACGGCCGCGATGCTGTACCCGTTCGTCGTCGATGGCCTCATGGCTCTGGCCCTGATCGCGACGCTCGTGCTCGCCGGACGGGACCGGACCTTCGCGCTGCGGGTGCTGGCTGGCTACACCATCGCCTCACTCGTGCTGAACTACGTGCACGGCCTGGTCCCGGAGCTGCACGGCCGCTCGGTCGACTGGGGTCGACTGGCCGACTGGGACCCGGCGAACTGGGCCCTGGTGTTGCTGGCCACCTCGCTGCCGGTGGGATCGATCTACTTCGGGTCGGACCTTGTGGCGAAGGTGCTGCACCACCGCCCCGCCCCGATCGCAGCGCCGACCGCGAATGCGGAGGAATCGACAAATACCGAGAGGAATCGGTCTAGTTCTGACCTCGCGGTATCGACCCCGGCGCCGATCACGCCGAACGTCACGGCGCTGCCCCGAGCGGTGGCCGTCGGCTTCCTGAAGTCGAACATCCCGGCCAAGCCGGTCGGGGCCATCGAGCAGCCGACCCCGGCGCCGATCGAGCGGCGTGCGGTGGCTGCCGAGTCGACCCGGCCGCGCCGCGCTACGGGCCGCGTGCCCGAGGCCGCCCGCACGCCGCGTCCGAAGCGCACCCCGGATGAGCTGCTCGACGAGGCCCGGAAGGTCACGGCCGATTGGCCGGACACGAGGCTGACGGCCGAGGGCATCCGCCGTGAGGTTCGCACCTCACCGGCGAACGCCCGGACCCTGCGCGACACCCTGCGCGTCGAGCGCGGCCTTCAGGTCGCCTGATGGGTGCCCTGCCCGTCTACCGGTGGCGGCTCGCCCCGGACGGCTACGCCACCTACCGCCAGCTCCGCGCCCTCGGCCTGCGGCCGGGGGGTCAGGGGGTGGCGGCTCAGGTGGAGCGGCCCCGGCGCCGGCGGGGTCCGCTGGTCGCCTACCTCTACCGCATCGATCGCGCGAAGCCGGTGCGTGCGATGACCCCGGCCCGCTGGGCGGCCTTGGCCAAGGCGAACGCCGCCCGCCGTACCTGTCCCGCCTGCCGCCGCGACGCGGGATACGTCATCCCGCCATCGCTCGGCATGTGCTCTGCCTGTGCTTTCCCCGACAACGCCCCGGAGGGTGCGTCATGGAACAGCTTCCCGCACACCGCCCGTTGACGGTCGTTCAGCTCCCAGACGGCAGCCACGTCTACGCCGACCCCGCCGCTCTGCCCGTCCAGCAGCCTGCCGGGCCACAGGTGGTGCACATCCACCAGGCTCCGCCGGACCGCACGGTGCAGCGCGTCGCGCTCGGCTCCGGTGTCGGCGCTGGTGCGGTAGCGGCTGGCGTCTACTTCGGCCCGCTGCTCGTCGGCGCCCTGACCGCCATCGCCGCGAACCTGGCGATGCTCGCGTTCATCGCCCTCGTGCTCGGCTGGGCCGTCGTCACCGTCGTTCGCGCCGTCGGCGACGGCGGCAAGGGCACCGGCCGGCGCGGCCGGAAGGGCCGCTGAACCGCCCCGAGGCCGTAGGCGGCCCGCAGGGCGCTTGAGGGGCCTTCCGGGTGGGGTTTGACCCCCGGAAGGCCGTTCGGCCGCCACAACCCCCGTAGCGACGCAGGGTGACGGAAGTTTCCGTCCTCGCGCGCACGCGCGTAGGGACCATCTCGGAAACCAGGAAACCGGAAACCTGCTCACTCCGCGTAACACGCGCGTGTGGTGACGGGCCGTCGCAGGGCCCGTCACCACCGACCCACCACCCCTGAGAAGAGGACCACTCGTGAGTCACGGACAAGTCTGGCGTACCCACCGCCAGTACGCAGCCACCGCCGCCCGCTGGACCGCCGATCACTGGCGCAAGGAAGCCGAGCGCCGCCGCGCACTGCGCGCCGAACGCAAGCCCCTCGTGCGCGACGCTCGTCGGGCGCTCGCCACCGCACGCGCCATCGACCCCGAGGGCGTCACCCCCCTGCGCCACCGCGCCGAGCGCGAGTTGCGCACCGCCAAGCGGCGCGTCCCGGACCCGATGTGGCTGTTAGCCACCAAGACGGCCACCGCGCTCGGTGTCGCCGGATACGTGTGGCTGCCGCAGGTCTCTGCGCGCGTGTGGGTGTGGTCGGCCGTCGCCGTCGTCGCGGCCGTCACCGCGCTGTCGGTGTGGATCGCGGTGCGCGAGCGCGACACCAGCGGCCTGAAGCCGACTGCTGAGGAGTCGGCGCTGCTGAAGCGCCTTCAGCCTCAGCACTGGAGGGAACACGCCGAACAGCGCGGGCTCGCCGGGACGCTGACCGGCCGGCCCAAGCTGACCGAAGCCGGGATCGTGTGCGCCGTCCGCCTCGACGGCACCTGGACCGCGACCAAGCTCCGCGCGGCCGAGGACCACATTCGCGCCCTGCTCGGGGCCCGCACGAGCCTGCGCATGCAGATCAAGGCGGGCAAGCAAGGCGGCTGGGCCGAACTCACCGTGCGCACCCGCAGCGCGGCCGACGGCGACGACCTGACATGGACGCCCGAGCGGCGCTCCCTCGGCATCGACACCGTCACCGGCGAGCAGGTCACCGTGCCGCTCGGGGAACGGCTGCTCATCGCCGGACGGTCCGGCGCGGGCAAGTCGGTGGCGTCCCGGCCGCTGCTGTTCGACGCGTCCGAGGGCGCCACGAACGCGCTCGTCATCATCGACCTCAAGCGCGTGGAAGGCCGCCTGTGGGACCACCGGGCCCGCGTCGCCTCCACCCCGCACGAGGTCATCGACGTGACCGATGAGCTGGAGACGGAGATGCTGGAGCGGCTCAGCATCCTGCCCAAGGGACAGGACACATGGACCCCCACCCTGGGCCGGCCGCGCATCACGGTCGTCGTCGACGAGGGCGCCGAAGTCATGACCGCCGCCGACAAGGTCCCCTACGAGACCGAGACCGGCGACGGCAAGACCCGCACCGTCAACCGCTCCGCACTTCCGGCCCTGGAGTCCATCGCCCGCATGGGACGCGCGGCGTGCATCGACCTGTGGTGGATGACGCAGAAGCCCACCATCGGCGACGGCATCCCCAAGCAGATCGCCCCACAGATCGGCGTCTCCATCTGCCTGGCCGTGCGTACGCCGGCCGAAGCCCGCGTCGTCCTCGGGGAGGACGCACAGGCCAAGGGATGGAACGCCGACGAACTGCCCGTTCCCGGTGTGGCGCTGATCCGGGACGGCAAGCGCAAGCCCGACCCCGTCAAGGTCCGCTACATGGACAAGTCCGTGGTCATCGCCCTGCCCGACCGCACCCCGTGGTCCCGCTCGGTCGCTCCCACGGTGGAAGCCGCTGGCGCCCCGACGCTCACGCTCGTCAAGGACACCGCGCCCGAGACGACCCCCGCGTCGGACGGTGCCGCCGCCCGCGTACTGAAGGCCATCGAGATGGCCGACACCCCCGTCCGGCAGAAGGACTTGGTGACGCTCACGGGCTTGTCCAAGGGTGCCGTGTCCAAGGCCGTCAAGGCCCTCACCACGAGCGGCGCCGTCGTCCGTACCCCGGACGGCTGCTTGGCCGCGACGCGCGGCGACGAGTCCGCCGCCGCCTGACCCATCTCACGACGACGGCGGCCCCCTTCCGCCAAGAACCGGGGCCGCCGCCTTCCACCAGACCGTCAACAGACCTGTGGAGGTCTCCCAGCATGACGCAACCCACCGACATCAGGCGAGCCTCGGGCTCGCCGCCCCGCCTGCTGGCGCTGTGCGCCGGCTACGGCGGACTCGAAGAGGCCATCGGTGCCGGGACCGGCGGCCAGGTCGCCGCCTATGCCGAGTCCGACCCGTTCGCTGCGGCGGTGTTCGCCGCGCATCACCCCGGGGTGCCGAACCTCGGGGACATCACCGCCGTCGACTGGCACCGGGTGCGGGACCTGTACGCCCCGGACGTGGTCGGGGCCGGTTTCCCCTGCCGCAACATCTCCAACGCTGGACGAAGGGACGGAATCCATGGGCAGTGGTCGCGGGTCTGGAAAAACGTCGCTGAGGCTGTGGGCGTCCTTCGACCGCGCCTCGTCTTCCTGGAAAACGTGGCGGCGCTCCGCTCGAGGGGGCTGGACGTCGTCGCCGCGGACCTGGCCGCGCTCGGGTATGACGCGCGGTGGACATGTCTACGAGCTGGTGACGCCGAAGTCGGAGCCCCGCACCCGCGGGACCGGTGGTTCGCAGTTGCCCATCCCGCTGATGCCGACCCCGACCACGGCGGACGGCACTGGCGGTCCCGGAACGTCCCCGAAGCGCAAGGGTGGGATGAACCTGCGGACCGTCGTCACCAGGCTCCCGGCGCCGCCGGAGGAGTGAGGCTGCTGCCCACGCCCACAGCGGCCGATTCGAGGGGGACCGCGAACTTCCGGTCCGACGGAACACCGTACGGAAGCGGCTACGGCAGCACCCTGACGGACGCCGTCCGCAGCCTGCTGGGCAGGAACACGCGCCCGCTCGACGAGGTGGTCGTCAACCTGCTGCCCACCCCGAAGGCGTCTGACGGACCGCACGGCGGGCCGAACCAGCGGGACGCGTCGGGCCGGTACTACCTGCCCGGCCAGGCCGTGCGGCTCAACGGGCGGTGGGTAGCGGCCGACGGCACCGACTACGGGCCCGCCATCCGCCGTTGGGAGCGCGTCACCGGACGTCCGGCGCCCTGCCCGACCGAGCCGGGCACCCGCGGCAACCGGCGCCTGTCGCCGGCGTTCGCGGAATGGATGATGGGCCTGCCCGCCGGCTGGGTCACCGCCGTCCCCGACATCCCCCGCCGGGAACAGCTCAAGATCCTCGGCAACGGTGTAGTGCCCCAACAGGCCCACCACGCCTACGGCTTGCTGCTGGGGGCAACCACCGCCGCGCCCGCATGGGGGGTGGCGGCATGAGCGAGATCACGACCGCGAGCCTGGAGTGCCTGCCGCTGCTCGCGTCCGCGCTCACGGCGGCCGAACGCGGCTGGCCCGTCATCCCGCTGCACCCCGGCAGCAAGCGGCCAGCCGGGCACGCCGAACGGGCCTGCCCCCGCACCGGCCGGTGCGCCGACGGGCACCGCACCCCCGAAGAGCGCGCCACCACCGACCCGGATCTGATCCACGCGGCGTGGGCCCACCGGCCCTACAACGTCGGAATCGCGACCGGCCCGGCCGGGCTGCTCGTCATCGACCTCGACCCGGTCAAGGCGGAAGAGCCACAAGGAGCGCCTGACGGCGCCACTTCCTTGCAGGCGCTCTGCGAGCGCGCCGGACAGGGCCTCCCCGACACCTACCGGGTGCGGACCGCGCGCGGTGAACACCTCTACTTCACCGCCCCCACGGGGGTGCGGCTGAAGTGCAGCGTGGAACGGCTCGGGCCGCACATCGACACCCGCGCCTGGGGCGGCTACGTCGTCGCCCCCGGCAGCACCACACCCGACGGCACTTACGAGGTCGCCCACGAGGCACCCGTAGCCGAACTCCCCGCGTGGCTCACCGCGTTGCTCACGGAACCTGACAGGCCCGCTGCGGTGCCCGTGCGGGTCCATGACGGCACCCTCGCCGCCCGGGTGGCGCTGGAGCGGGAGTGCGCGGTCATCGCCGCCGCGACCGAGGGCGGGCCGAACGGGCGGAACAACACGCTGCACCGCAGCGCCTGCAAGGTGGGGCGGTTCGTGGCGTGGGGCGACATCCCCCGGCACGTGGTGGAGGAGGCAATCCAGGGGGCGGGGGAGGCTACGGGCCTGCCGCCGGCCGAGTGCCGCACGACGATCCGCAGCGCACTGGACTGGATCATCGCCCACGCCACCCCACGGGAGGCGGCATGACGGCGCCGACTCCCCCCGCCCTGGATTGCCCCACCGTCCGCCCCATCAGGCTGCATGCCGCTCCACAGCCTGTGGACGCTGCGGCCGTGGGCGAGCCGACAGGCGTCGCCCGCAAGGGCGTCCGAACAAGCCCTGAGCCGCAGGCCGGTGACCCGGACAACCCCACACCGGAGCGGCCCGGCCTGCGCATCTATGCCCCGCCGGTCTACCGCGACCACTACGACGGGGCCCGCTGGTCCAAGCGCTACGGCGACACCCCCACCGCCGCCTACGCCTGCCGTTGCGGCCAGACCGGCAACGCCACCGGTGCCCGCGCCGTGGCCGCGCTGCTCAGCAAGTACGACATCCACCGCGACACCTGCCCGCTCCGCAGGACCGAGGAAGGAAGGGCCGCCGCATGACCAGTCCCATCGACGGCGCCGCTCTGCTCGACGAGGTGGAAGCCTTCCACCGGCGCTTCAACGTCTTCCCCACCGACGCCGCATTCGTCGCGGTCGCACTGTGGGACGCGCACGCTCACCTGCTCGACTGCTTCGACTCCACGCCCCGGATCGCCTTCCTGTCCCCCGAACCGGGGTCGGGCAAGACCCGGGCACTGGAAATCGTCGAAACGCTCGTGCCGCAGCCCATGACGGCCGTCAACGCGTCCGCCGCCGCCCTGTTCCGGTCCGTCTCCGCAGGCAACGGCAAACCCACGATCCTGTTCGACGAGATCGACACAGTCTTCGGTCCCAAGGCGGGGGACAACGAGGAACTGCGCGGGTTCCTCAACGCTGGACACCGCCGCACCGGGGTCACCTACCGGTGCATCGGCGACGGCGGGCAGCAGACCGTGCAGGCCTTCCCCTCGTACTGCGCCGTCGCCGTCGCCGGTCTCGGCTCGCTGCCGGACACGATCCTGAGCCGCTCCGTCGTCATCCGCATGCGACGCCGCGCGAGGAACGAGAAGGTGGAGCCGTTCCGGGCCCGCATCCACGAAGCGGAAGGGCACAAGCTCCGTGACCGGATCGCCACGTGGGCAGAGCAGGCACGCGGGTTCGTCATGGGGGCCTGGCCGGACATGCCGGACGGAGTGAGTGACCGGCCGGCAGACGTGTGGGAACCTTTGCTCGCCGTCGCCGACGCGGCCGGCGGGGACTGGCCCGAGCGGGCACGGGCAGCCTGCGTGACGCTGGTGACCGCCTCCAAGGCCAACGACAAGGGAAGCCTGGGCGTTCGGCTGCTGACCGATCTGCGCGACCACGTCATGGTCGGCATCGACCGCCTGCCCACCGTCGCCATCCTCGACCGGCTCAACGCCCTCGACGACGCCCCCTGGGCCGACCTGAACGGCAAGCCGCTCGACAACCGGCGCCTGTCGCGGATGCTCGCGGAGTACATGACGGCCGACAACGAGCCCATCACGTCCCGCAACATCAAGGCAGCCGGGAGCGTACTCAAGGGCTACTACGCCGCCGATCTCCGGGACGCCTGGGCCCGCTACTGCCCCCCACCCCCGGAAAGTCCGCTACCTCCGCTACCGGGCACCGAAAACGCTGCTTGACCAGCACTAACGCGGTAGCGGCAACCGTTGCCGGTTGCCGCTACCGCGCCGCTACCCATCCGCTACCGCTACCCCTTCCCGCTACCCCGCACAGGCCTCTGACCTGCGCGGTAGCGGCGGTAGCGGAAGTAGCGGCCCTCAGAGAGACCCCCGACGGACTGCCCCGGAGGAGTCACCGCATGAGCCCCGCCCTGCCCACCACCCACCAGGCGCTGACCGTCCCTGAGGTCATGACGGCCCTCCGCCTGAGCCGCTTCAAGGTCTACGACCTGATCCGCTCCAAGCAGCTCCCGAGCTTCACCGTCGGCCGGGCCCGCCGAGTCCCTGCCGACGCGGTCCAAGCCTTCATGCAAAACCGACTGGAGGAGGCCGCCTGATGGCCAAGCGCGCCAACGGCGAAGGCAGCATCACGATCCGCAAGGACGGCACGTACCACGGCCGCGTGTACGTGACGACAACCAGCGGCATTCGCAAGCGTGTCTCGGTCTACGGCAAGACCCGTGACGAGGTGCGCCAGAAGATCACCGAACTCCAGGCGCAGGAGAACCAGGGCATCCCGGTGCCCGACACGAACATGAACCTGGAGGACTACCTGACCTACTGGCTCGCGACCGTGGTGAAGGTCCACCGCCGCCCCAAGACCTACCAGGGCTACGAGAGCGTGGCCCGGGTCCACCTGGTCCCCGGGCTGGGGCGGAAGAAGATCCGCACCCTGCGCGCCGCCGAGGTCCGGACGTGGCTGGCCTGCGTTGCCTCCGAGTGCCAGTGCTGCAAGCACGGCTGGGACAAGGAACGACCCGAGCCGCAGTGCTGCGCGACGGGGGAGTGCTGCAAGGCCCTGCTGTCCCGCCGCATGGTGCAGTCCATTCATGCCGTGCTCCGCAACGCGCTCCAGAACGCCGTACGGGAGGAACTGATCGTGCGGAACGTCGCCCAGCTCGTGCAGGTCCCCACGCCCTCGTACGACACCGGGAAGGGGCTCAGCGTTGCTGACGCCAGGCTCCTCATCCGAGAGTCTGCCGAGGACCGGTTGCACGCGCTGTACGTGCTCGCCCTGGTCCTGGGGATGCGACGGGGCGAGCTGCTCGGGCTGCGCTGGGATGCGGTCGACCTCGACCGCGAAACGCTGATCGTGGAGCGCGCTCTACAGCGCGTCGGCGGTGAGCTGAGGCTGGTCAAGCCCAAGACCCTCGCCTCAGTCCGTACCGTCCCTCTCCCGCCCGTCGTCGTTAAGGCGCTCAGCGAGCACCGCGAGCGACAGGCGCAGGAACGGGCCGCCGCCGGCATGGGGTGGAAGGAACACGGGCTGGTCTTCACCTCCCGCATCGGCACCCCACTGGAGCCAGACAACCTCCGGCGGAGTTGGTACCCACTTCGCTCACGGCTGGGTTTCGAGATCCGGTTTCACGACCTCCGACACTCTGCGGTGTCGCTCCTGCTCGACCTGGGGGTGCCGCCGCATGTCGTCCGGCAGGTCGTCGGCCACAGCGACATCGGCGTGACGATGAAGGTGTACGCGCACGCCTCACTGGGCGAGCAGCGGAAGGCGCTGAGCCGACTCGGCGACCAGCTTTTCTGAGAGCTCTGGGGTGCGTCGGCAGCGAGTAGGCGCACCCACTCGAAGAGACCGGAATTGACCACGTCGGCGCCCAGGGAAGACGCGAAATCAGCCGTTCGCCCCCATCGCGACCGCAAGCGTGACTAGCATCACACTTCATGAGTCGCTTTGATCGGCAGCGTTTCTCGTTGCTGGAGTGGGTTGAACAGAAGGTTGTTGAGACTCACTCGGACGTGCTGGATGTCGAGTCGTGGGCGTTCCATAACGGAGTCTCCGCCCTGCAGCTTCGATCAATAATCGGAAGCTTGTTCGATTCTGGCTTGTTGAGTGACCCTGGAATTGATCAGGGGCGCAGTGTCGCACTCGCCCCGGCTGGCGTTTCAGAGTTGCAGGCCATTCGAGAGAAACGTGCCAATCGCAGAGAACGTGCCGCCTTTGTCCGTAACGAAATACTTCGGTGGCTTTACGACCATGAAGAGGAGAACGTGCGTTCGCTCGCCGAGATGATCCAAGACCCTGATGTGCACTTTTATGGTGATCCACTGACAACGGAAGAAGTGGGCAAGGCGTTCCGATACCTGAGCGAGCAACACATGGTTAAGGGGAGGAGCGCCTGGGGCGGAGATGTCTTGGTGCCCACGCTCCTCGCTCGCGGAATCGAATGTGTGGAGAGTGGGAGAACCGTGTCCGACTTCATCAAGCCGCAAGCCAACGTGGGCAACGTGTACAACACGTATCTGCCAAACGCGCAGGGCGTCATCATTGGCGAGCAGGAGAACGTCACACAGAACAACAGCGCTGGGATTGATCCAACGGCTTTCGTTCAGCTTGCTGGGTACGTTGGGCAAGTCAGCAGCACTCTGAACCTTGCGGAGCCTCAGCGAGTCGAGTTGGAGCGAGTAGCGCAGGAGCTGCATGGGGAAGCCACGTCCGGTGCTCCAGACCAAGGGCGCCTGCGCGCCTTGACGGATCGCATCCTGGAGGGGCTCTCTGGGGCCGCCGGGACTATCGCTGGCCAGATCGCCATCCAGATGGGGCAGGGAGCCTTGAACTCGCTCGGGTGACTTGTGGCTGGTTGCCTCGCTTCAGCGTCGCGAGTTCCTGGCAGATGGGACGCACTCGAACGTGTTGGCGTACCGGTTGGCGTAGACGGCACGAAAGAGCCCCTCTCCGCTGTCGACGGAGAGGGGCTCAAGCCCTGGTGAGGGCTGCGGTGGCTGGGGCCGGGGTCGAACCGGCGACCTTCCGCTTTTCAGGCGGACGCTCGTACCAACTGAGCTACCCAGCCACGAGGTTTCACGTGAAACCTCAGCGGTCCTGACGGGATTTGAACCCGCGGCCTCCACCTTGACAGGGTGGCGAGCACTCCAAACTGCTCCACAGGACCAAGCGTGTCGTACGACAGTGTCGCACAGGGTGGTGCGTGCCCCCAACGGGATTCGAACCCGTGCTACCGCCTTGAAAGGGCGGCGTCCTAGGCCGCTAGACGATGAGGGCTATCGGCCCGCCTGGGCGCTTCTCAGCGCGTCGGGGACGTGAGAAGCATATGGGATGGCGGGAGCTATCGCCAAAACGGTTTAGGAGGAGGGGGAGGGAGCGGTCTGCGTGGGGGTGCTCGGGGACGGGCTCGCGCCGGGCTGGTTCTCCTCCGGGAGGTGGCGGCTGACCTCGGCTGTCGTGAGGCCGAGGCCGCCCAGTTCGATCTCGTCCCAGGCCTGGAGATGGCGGGTGTCCCGGTCGAAGTAGAGGATCGACGCCTCGATGGGGTCGGGGTCTTTGCCCTCGATGGCGCGCAGACCGCTGCCGCCCGTGGAGCCCTCGATGCGGAGCCGGGTGCCGTACTTCAGGACCTCCATCTCGTCGTGGTGCAGATGGCCGGCCAGGACCAGGGGCACCTCGCCGTCGACCTCGCGGGCCGCGGACGGCTCGTGCGCGATGGCGATGTCGACCGGGGTGCCGGCCGCGCGCTGGTCGCGCAGGGCCGTGGCCAGGCGGGCGCCGGCCAGCTCCTGGGACTGCTCGGCGCCGGGCTGCTTCGAGCGGTCCGGGGTGAACTGCGGGTCGCCGATGCCCGCGAAGCGCAGGCCCTTGATCGTCCGGGCCCGGCCTTCGTCCATGACGTGGACGTTCTTCAGGCCCTCCATATAGCGCTGGGTGATCATCGAGTCGTGGTTGCCGCGCACCCAGACGTAGGGCGCGCCGAGGTCCTCGATGGGGTCCAGGAAGCCGTTCTCCGCGGCCGTGCCGTGGTCCATCGTGTCGCCCGAGTCGACGATCACGTCCACCTTGTACTGCTCCACGAGCGAGGCGATGATCTTCCAGCTCGCCGGGTTCAGGTGGATGTCGGAGACGTGCAGGACCCGGATGGTGGAGGGGTCGGGCGCGTAGGCGGGGAGGGTCGAGGTGGCGTCGTAGAGCTTGGTCACGTTGGTGACCAGGCGGGCCAGTTCCTTTTGGTAGACGTCGAATTCCGTGACGATGCTGCGCGCGTTGCCGACCAGGGAGGGGGCCGAGGTGAGCAGGCCGGAGAACTTCGGTTCCAGGACGGAGTCGGGGCGCCAGGTGGCGTACGCGGTGCCGCCCGAGGCGCCGAGGAGGGTGAGGGCGAGGCCGCCGGCGGCCAGGGCGCGGCGGGGGCGGCGGTAGACCGCGAGGCCGAGGGCGGTGGCGCCGGCGACTACGGCGACGGATGACCGTACGGCCAGGTCGAAGGTGCCGCGGCCGACGTCCTGGGCGACCTCGTCCTGGAGGCCGGAGAGGCGTTCGGGGTGGTCGACGAGGGCCTGGGAGCGGTCCGGGTCGAGCTGGTCGACGTTCACGTCCAGGCGGACGGGGGCGATGTGGCTGTTCAGTTCCAGGGCGCCCAGGGGCGAGATGTTGATCTTCGTGCCGCCGGTGAAGGACGGGCGCAGGGTCATCGTCGTGTTCATGGGGCCGACCGGGACCCGGACGTTGCCGACGACCAGCAGGCCGAGCCAGGCGCCGAAGAGGACGACGGCCACGAGTCCCGCCGCGCGGACCCATGGATGGGGCTGCGGCACGAGTTCGATCGTGGTGGGCGCCTGGCGGGAGCGGTAGTGGCGGGCCAGGGCGTGCGGGGCCTTGCGGATCGGGTTCAGGACACTCAGGACTGCGGCGGGGACGCGGGCCATTGGTCCCGTATGCCCAAGTCCCGGGCCGGATATGCGAGCCCCGATGGCTCTCGTATGGCTCTCGTACGGCTGGGTCGTGGCCGACAATGGGCCTGTGCTGGAGATGACGCGCGAGGAGTTCGAGGAGCTGGTCGCCGAGGCGCTCGACCGGATCCCGCCGGAGTTGACGCGACTGATGGACAACGTCGCGGTGTTCGTCGAGGACGATCCGCCGGCGGACGATCCCGAGCTGCTCGGGCTGTACGAGGGGACTCCGCTGACGGACCGGGGCGAGTGGTACGCCGGTGTGCTGCCGGACCGGATCACCATCTACCGGAACCCGACCCTGCGGATGTGCGAGTCGCGGGAGGACGTCGTCGCGGAGACGGAGATCACCGTGGTGCACGAGATCGCGCACCACTTCGGCATCGACGACGCGCGCCTTCACGCCCTGGGCTACGGCTGAGCGCGATGTGAATACGGGGCGCGTGTCCTCTTGTGGGCGGCGGGAGTTGGAGGTGTTGACTCCATCACCCTTCCCGGAGGTGGCCCTGTGCGCCCCTTGTTCGTACCCGTCCGCCTGGCCGCCACGGTCGTGGCCGTCGCCGCTGCCGCCGGCTGTATGAGTGTGGGGGACGACGACACGGGCGGGAGCGCCAAGCCGTCGCACTCCGCCGGGCAGCGGGGCGGGGAGGCGCCCGACGGCGGGGCGGCGGTGTCGGGCGGCGGTTCCGGGTTCGGCGCGGCCGCGGCCGACGGCGAGCGCGGGCGCGGCAAGGGCAAGAAGGGGAAGAAGGGCGAGCGGGGCGGGCCGGGCGAGTCGGCGCCGCCCGAGGCGTCGCCGACCCCGGACGCGAGTGCGTCCGCGCCCGGGGGCGGCAAGCCGGGGAAGCCGGCCAGGCCGACGCCGAAGCCGCCGACGCAGCCCGCGCCCACCCGGACGACGGAGCCGGAGCCCTCGCCGACGCCGCCCGAGCCGACGACCTCCCCGGAGCCGTCGCCGGAGCCGTCGTCGTCGGCGCACGAGCCGCCGGGGCCGCAGCTCGAGCAGCGGGAACCGGCGCCGGAGGCGGGGTCGCCGGCGTAGCCGTGCGGGGCGGGGCGGGGCCGGGGTTTCGGCCGGGTGCTGGCACCTCCGGGCAGCGCTGCCGCCGTGGCGGAGCGCTGTCGAGGCGGGAACAAACGGCGCCCGGCTTGCCTTGTAGAGGGAGCCATACCGGTCCGGTTTGCCTTGCGGGGCCCGGAGTGCGTATGGTGGCAGATCGTTTGATCCCATCTTGCCCGGCGCCACCGCAGAGCGCGCCGTGTGGCGCGTACTCTCCTTTGCCGTGGTGGACCGCATTGAGGCGGTCGTATTGCGAATCGCGAATCACGGAGTTGACGGGCGCGTGCCGACTTGAGACTCCGGAAGGTTTCGCATTCGCATGTCCATCGCCAGTACTGATCACGTCGTCGTGCCCGAGAACGAGGCAGCCGACACCACCCCCGACAGCACCCCCGAGGCCACCTTCGCCGCCCTCGGCCTGCCCGAGGGCGTCGTGCGCAAGCTCGCGCAGAACGGCGTGACCACCCCCTTCCCGATCCAGGCCGCGACCATCCCGGACGCCCTGGCCGGCAAGGACATCCTCGGCCGGGGCCGCACCGGCTCCGGCAAGACCCTGTCGTTCGGCCTGCCGACCCTGGCCTCGCTGGCCGGCGGCCGCACCGAGAAGCACAAGCCGCGTGCCGTCATCCTGACCCCCACGCGTGAGCTCGCCATGCAGGTCGCCGACGCGCTCCAGCCCTATGGCGACGTCCTCGGCCTGAAGATGAAGGTCGTCTGCGGCGGTACGTCCATGGGCAACCAGATCTACGCCCTGGAGAAGGGCGTCGACGTCCTGGTCGCCACCCCGGGCCGGCTGCGCGACATCATCAACCGCGGCGCCTGCTCGCTGGCGAACGTCGAGATCGCCGTTCTCGACGAGGCCGACCAGATGTCCGACCTGGGCTTCATGCCCGAGGTCACCGAGCTGCTGGACCAGATTCCGGCGGGCGGCCAGCGGATGCTGTTCTCCGCGACCATGGAGAACGAGATCAAGACCCTGGTCGACCGGTACCTGAACAACCCGGTCAGCCACGAGGTCGACGCCGCGCAGGGCGCCGTGACGACCATGTCGCACCACATCCTCATCGTGAAGCCCAAGGACAAGGCGCCGGTCACCGCGGCCATCGCCTCCCGTAAGGGCCGCACGATCATCTTCGTCCGCACCCAGCTGGGCGCCGACCGCGTCGCCGAGCAGCTGCGCGACGCCGGTGTGAAGGCGGACGCGCTGCACGGCGGCATGACCCAGGGCGCGCGGACGCGGACCCTGGCCGACTTCAAGGACGGTTACGTCAACGTCCTGGTCGCCACCGACGTCGCGGCCCGCGGCATCCACGTCGACGGCATCGACCTGGTGCTGAACGTGGACCCGGCCGGCGACCACAAGGACTACCTGCACCGGGCCGGTCGTACGGCCCGCGCCGGCCGGACGGGCACGGTCGTGTCCCTGTCCCTGCCGCACCAGCGGCGTCAGATCTTCCGGCTGATGGAGGACGCGGGCGTCGACGCCACGCGCCACATCATCCAGGGCGCCGGCGCCTTCGACCCGGAGGTCGCCGAGATCACCGGTGCCCGGTCGATGACCGAGGTCCAGGCCGAGTCCGTGGGCAACGCCGCGCAGCAGGCCGAGCGTGAGGTCGCCCAGCTCAGCAAGGAGCTGGAGCGGGCGCAGCGGCGGGCGAACGAGCTGCGCGAGGAGGCCGACCGGCTGCTCGCGCGGGTCGCCCGCGAGCGCGGCGAGGAGCCGCAGGCGGTGGCCGAGGGCACCGAGGTTCCGGCCGGTGTCGAGGTGTCGGTGCCGGCGCAGCCGACCGCGCAGGACGTCGAGCGCGAGGAGCGCGGCGACTCCTCCGGGGCGTACGAGCGCCGGGAGCGGCGCGACGAGCGCGGGGGCTTCCGGCGTGACGACCGTGGCGGTCGCTCCTTCGACCGTGACCGTGGTGGCCGTTCGTTCGAGCGGCGGGACGACCGTGGCGGATTCAACCGCGACCGTGACCGGGATCGCGACCGTGACCGTGACCGCGGTGGGCGTTCCTTCGACCGCGACCGCGACCGTGGGTTCCGTCGGGACGACCGGACCGACAACCGGACCGACCGGACCGACCGGACCGACCGGACCGACCGGACCGACCGGGGCGACCGTGGTGAGCGCGGCGGCTTCCGGCGTGACGACCGTGGCGGTCGCTCCTTCGACCGTGACCGTGGTGGCCGTTCGTTCGAGCGGCGGGACGACCGCGGCGGTCTCAACCGCGACCGCGACCGCGGCGGCTTCCGCCGGGACGAGCGCGGTGGGCACCGGGGCAGCGACCGTCCCTTCAACCGCGACCGCCGGGACGACCGTCCGGGCTTCCGCACCGGCGGACACGACCGTCCGTACGGCCGTCGTGACGACCACCGCGGCGGCGGTTCCTTCCAGCGCCGCGAGGACAAGCCGCGCTGGAAGCGCAACGGCTGACACACCCGCGTGAAGAGCGCCGTGGCCCGCCCTCTCCGGGCGGGCCACGGCGCTCTGTCACCCCTCCGGCACGGCCGGGACCCGATACCCGATCGGAGACTCGGCGTTGTCCGGCTATGCTCGTGGGGGCAACATCGCCTGGGCCCTTAGCTCAATTGGCAGAGCAGTGGACTTTTAATCCATTGGTTGTGGGTTCGAGTCCCACAGGGCCTACCGGTGGTAGGCGGGGGATATGGCCTCTGACCTGCTACGCAGCGTCCGGGTCGGCTTCGGTCGGGTCGGGCGCTGCTGCGTTTTCGGGTTCAGGCGCGCGCCGCGACCGTCCATACCGTGGTGTCGGGGGCGAGCATGCCGTCCTCCACGGGGCCGCTGGCCAGCAGCACAGGGGCGGCGGTCGGCAGGGGCAGAGACAGGTCGGAGAGGTTGACGCGGCATTCGAGTCCTCCCTTGCGGAAGGCGAGTTCGCCCTCCTGGGAATGCAGCCAGGCGAACGTCTCGTCCCCGCGGAAGCGTCCGCGCAGGGGCAGGGCCGCCCGGTACAGCTCCAGGAAGGAGCCGGGCCGTCCGCGCTGGGCCTCGACGGAGTGGTCGCCCCAGTGGTCCGGCTGTGGCAGCCAGCTGCCGGCCGGGCCGAATCCGTACGAGGTCCCGGAGCGGGTCCACGGAAGGGGGACTCGGCATCCGTCCCGTCCCTTGAGGGTGTGCCCGGACCGTTCCCACATGGGGTCGCGCAGCGCCTGCGGCGGCAGGTCGGCGACCTCGGGCAGGCCGAGCTCTTCGCCCTGGTAGAGGTAGGCGCTGCCCGGCAGGGCGAGGGTCAGCAGAGCGGCGGCCCGGGCGCGGCGGCCGCCCAGCGTGTCGTCGGCGGCGGGGGCGGTGCCGTCGGTGGCCAGCCAGGCGGTGAGGTCGGTGTCCTGCGGCAGGCCGTAGCGGCTGCGGTGGCGTACGACGTCGTGGTTGGAGAGGACCCAGGTGGGCAGGGTGCCGACCGCATGGGCGTCGGTCAGCGAGGTGTTGATGACCTTCCGCAGGTCGTCGGCGGTCCAGGGGCAGCGCAGGAAGAAGAAGTTGAATGCCTGGTGGAGTTCGTCCGGGCGGGTGTAGAGCGGCAGCCGGGCCGCGCTGACGCCCGCCTCCGCGACGGCGATGCGGGGTGGCTCGTAGCTGTCGATGATCTTCCGCCAGGCACGGTAGATCTCGTGTACCTCGTCGCGGTCCCAGAAGGGGTGGTCGTCGCCCTGGGGCGGTGAGTTGAGCGGGGCGGCGTCCCATCCGTAGGTGTTCCGCAGGGGCGGCGTAAGGTCCTTGCGGAGCCCGTGGGCGACGTCGACGCGGAATCCGTCGACTCCGAGGTCGAGCCAGAACCGGAGGGTGTCCTGGAAGTCGGCGAGGACCTCGGGATTCTCCCAGTTCAGGTCCGGCTGCTCGGCGGAGAAGATGTGCATGTACCACTGGCCGTCTGGTACGCGCGTCCAGGCGCCGCCGCCGAACTTGGACTGCCAGTCGGCGGGCGGCAGGCTCCCGTCGGGACCCTGTCCGTCGCGGAATATGAAACGGTCCCTGGCCCGTGAGCCGGGCGGGGAAGCCAGCGCCTCGACGAACCAGGGGTGCTGGTCGGAGCAGTGGTTGGGGACGATGTCGACGATCAGCTTGAGGCCCCGCGCATGGGCCCGGGCGATCAGTTCGCGGAAGTCGTCGAGGGTGCCGTGGCGGGGATCGACGTCGCGGTAGTCCGACACGTCGTAGCCGCCGTCGGCCCAGGGCGAGGGGTAGAACGGCGTGAGCCAGAGCGCGTCGACGCCGAGGTCGGCGAGATGGTCCAGCCGGTCGGTGATCCCGCGCAGGTCGCCGATTCCGTCGCCGTCGGAGTCGGCGAAGCTGGGGACGTACACCTGGTAGACGACGGCTTCGCGCCACCAGGCGGGGCCGGACTGGGTGGGGCCGGACTGTGTGGGGGTGGTCGGGGCCACGGGTTCCTCTCGTGCGGTTGCGAGGGGCTGGTTGTTGCGAGGGTCTGGTTACGGCGGTGCTGCTGTGGGTGGTGCGGTGACGTGGGGCGGTGGCCGGGGCTCAGCCCTTGACCGCCCCCGACGTGAGCCCGGAGACGACAGCGCGGCGGAAGATGAGGACAAGGACGACGATCGGCAGCAGGGCGGCGATCGACCCGGCGAAGATCGTGCCGTAGGGGACCTCGAACTCGGCGCCGAAGAGCGCCACTCCGACCGGTACGGTGCGGAAGGCGTCCTCGCTGTTGAAGGTCAGCGCCATCAGGAACTCGGTGTACGCGGCGGTGAAGGTGAAGACACCGGAGGTGAACAGGCCGGGTCCGGCCTGCGGCAGGATGATCTGCAGGACGGTGCGGGTGGGCCCGGCGCCGTCGATCCTCGCCGACTCCTCCATCTCGAAGGGGATGCGCAGCAGGTAGTTGCGCAGGATCCAGACGGCGAACGGCAGATGGAAGGCGATGTAGGGCACGATCAGGCCCTGATAGCTGTTGAGCCAGCCGATCTGGCGCTCGATCAGATACAGCGGCGTGATGACGGAGACCGTCGGGAACACCGAGATCATCAGCAGCGCGATCAGGATGGGCCGCTTGCCGCGCATCGGCAGCCGGGCCAGGGCGTATCCGGAGAACAGCCCCAGGGCGAGTACCCCGAGGGTGGTGAGACTCGCCACCAGCAGGCTGTTGGCCAGGTAGCGGGCGAACTCGTACTGGCCGAAGGCGTCCCGGTAGTGGTCCAGCGTCGGGTGGGACGGCCACAGGGCGGGCGGCGTGCTGCCCAGTTCGGCGTCCGGTTTGAAGGAGGAGGCCGCCAGCCAGTACAGCGGCAGGGCCGTCAGCAGCGCGATGACGACCGCTCCGGCATGGACCGGGGTGAACAGGCGGCGCCGGGCGGACGAGGCGGAAAGGGCGGTCACTTGGCGTCCTCCTCTGCGACCTGGGAACGGAATGCCTTCAGGCACAGCAGGCACACCACGAAGACGATCAGCGCGGTCGAGGCGGCCACCGCCGCACCCGCGCCCATGTTCAGGTTCTGGAACATCACCTTCCAGCCGAGCATGGCCAGGGGCTGCGTCGAGGTACCGGGCCCGCCGCCGGTCAGCACGAAGGGCAGGTCGAAGACGCCGAAGGCCTGCAGTACGCGGAAGAGCACCGCGATGGCCAGCGTGCTGCGCAGCAGCGGCAGGGTGATCCGCCAGAACGTGGTCCAGGCGCCGGCCCCGTCCATCTCGGCGGCCTCGTACACACTGCGGTCGATGGTGACCAGTCCGGCGAGCACGATGATCGCCACGAAGGGGGTCGTCTTCCACACGTCCGCGACGAGGATCGCCGAGAAGGCGGAGACGGGTGTGCCGAGGATGATCGGCGGTTCGTCGGTCACCAGCCCGACGAGCCAGGACAGCGCCCCGTACGCGGAGTTGTAGAGGTAGCTCCACAACTGGGCCGACACCACGGTGATCATGGACCAGGGGATCAGCAGCAGCGCCATCATCCAGCCGCGGGCCTTCGTCAGCCGCTCCAGGACGAGCGCGACCAGGACGCCGAGGACCAGCTCGATCAGGACGCTCAGCACGGTGTACGACACCGTGAAGGTGAGGGCGTCGCGCCAGGCGGTGCTGGCCAGCAGGGCCTCGTAGTTACGGGTGCCGACATCACCGAGCTCGAATCCCGAGCTGCTCAGCCGGATCTCCGAGAAGCTCATGATCAGGGAGATCGCGATCGGGGCGATCGTGACGGCGCCGACTACGAACAGGGTGGGTGCCGTGTACCACCACGCGGTACGGGAAGCGCGTCGGGCTCGCGAGGGCGGTGGCGGTGCCGGCGAGGTGGCGGCCCCTCGGCGAGTGCGGCTCGCGGGCCAGGCGGATGTGGTCATGAGGTGGGGCCTTTCGTGGGACCTTCCGGGGAGTGGGAAGCACGGCGGGTGGGGCGTCGGACGCCACCGCGTGGCGCGCGTGGCGCGGGTATGGCGGACGGCTCTCGGTCCGCGCCGGTGGCGGGCTCTCGGTCCGCGCCGGTGGCGGGCTTGTCACCCGGGCCCGTGGCGGGCTCACGGCCGGCGTCCGCCTCACAGCCGTCGCCCGGCGAGCGCGGCGTCGATGTCCTCGGCGAGTCGGCGTGGGGCTGCGGACACCCCGACCGTTCCGGAGAGCATGCCGTTGACCGTGCTGGAGGTGGCCTGGCTGATCTGGCTGTAGTAGCGCGACGTCGTCGGCCGGGCGACCAGGTCGTTCTCCAGCGAAGCCCGCAGCACCGGGCTCAGCGTCTGCACCTCGGGCGAGCTGCGCACGCTGTCGACGGCGGGGATGGTCGAGGACCGCTCGGCCATCAGCTTCTGGGTGGCGGGGCTGGTCAGCCAGGTGACGAACTCCAGGGCGGCCTTCTGATGCCGGGAGTTGGGGTTGATGTAGACGTTCCAGCCGCCCACGGTCGAGGCGCGGGTGCCGTCTCCCCCCTTCAGGGCGGGCATGGCCGTGACTCCGACCTTGCCTGCGAGTGGGGAACCCTCGGCCTCCAAGGTGCCGTACGCGTAAGCCCAATTGCGCAGGAAGGCGGCATCGCCGTTGGCGAAGGCCTGGAGTGCCTGCGGCTCCTGGTAGGTGACGGTCGCCTTCGGGCTCACCCCGTCGTGAAGGAGACCGTCCATGTAGCTCAGTGCGCGTGCCGCCGCCGGCGACTCGGTGCCGGCGTGCCGACCGTCCTTGCTGAGGAGTCCGGCGCCGGCGGCGGCGAGGAACTCGTTGGTCACCGCGGTCAGTCCCTCGTACGAGGCCCCCTGCCAGACCACGCCGGTGTCGACGTCACCCGCCTCGCGCAGGATCCGGGACTGCTCGGCGACCTGTTCCCATGTCGTCGGCACGGGCAGGTGGTGCTTGGCCAGCAGGTCCTTGCGGTAGTAGAGGAACGCCTGGTCGAGCGTGAGGGGAACGCCGTAGACGGTGCCCTGGTAGGTGGCGCCCTTCACGGTCGCCGGGTCGAACCGGTCCCAGAAGCCCTTCGGCACATGCTTGCCGATGGGCCACACCAGGCCCGCGGAGGCGAACTGCGCGGCCCAGGCGACGTCGCCGTTGAACACGTCGGGCGAGGCCGAGTGCCCGAGGATCTGCGTGGTGAGGCCGGCGCGGTTCGTGTCCACGTTGGTGGGCGCGCTGGCGACCTGCACATCGATGTCGGGGTGTGCCCGCTCGAAGGCCGTGACGAGATACCGACGCGCGTCGTCCGTGCGGTTGCCGAACGGCGCCGCCTGCCAGGTGAGCTTCACCCGTCCGTCGCCCGCCGCGCCGTCCGGTCCGCTCCCGCACGCGGCGGTGATCGTGACGGCGAGCACGGCCGCGGCGAGCCTCATCAGGCGGTGGGCGCGGCGCCTTGGTTTGTCGATCACTGCGGCTCTCTTCCTATCCCGCGCAACACGTTTGCTCAAGCGCTTGCGTTAGCTTGCGCGACTCCTTGCACACCGTCAAGGGGCTGGAATGCAGAAAAAATCCCCTACTGTCAGGGAAGCTACTCAAGCGCTTGCGCGCGCCTTGATAGCCTGTCTCGGTGAGTAATGAACAGCCGCCCGCGACCATGGCGGACGTGGCCCGGGCAGTCGGGGTCTCGACCGGTACGGTCTCGCGGGCGCTGCGTGGCCTGCCGGGGGTTTCGGAGGCGATGCGCCGCCGCATCCTGCGAGCGGCCGAGGGACTCGACTACGTGGTGTCGCCCGGCGCCTCCGGGCTGGCGACCGGACGCACCGGCTCCGTCGCGGTCCTGGTACCGCACATCAGCCGCTGGTTCCACGCCCGCGCGCTGGCGGGCGCGCACCACGTCCTGCGCAACGCCGGCTTCGAGGTGGTGCTCTACCACGTCGAAGGGATCGCCGAGCGCCGGGAGTTCTTCGAAACGCTGCCCGTACGGCGCAGGGTGGACGGCCTGGTGATCATCGCTCTCTCCCTGTCCGAGAAGGAGATCGAACGCCTGGGCGGTCTGGGCATGCCCGTCGTGGGAGCCAGTACTGACCTCGGCAGACATCCGAGCGTCGGCATCGATGATCCGGCCGGAGCGGCGATGGCCGTCAGGCACCTGGCCAACCTCGGACACCAGCGGATCGGCATGATCCGGGCGACCGACGAGGAAGGCATCCACGGCGGCGTGTCCCAGCGCCGCCTGGACGGCTATCTCGCCGCCATGGCGGAGTGTGGCCTGCCCGTACAGCAGGACTCGATCGTCTCCGCCCCCTGGGGCATCGACGGCGGCGCACAGGCCATGGCGCAGCTCCTTTCCCTGCGCACGCCGCCGACCGCCGTGTTCGCCGAAGCGGACGACATCGCGGCCGGCGCCCTACGCTCCCTGCGGCGCGCCGCGGTCGACGTGCCCGGGCAGATGTCGCTCATCGGCTTCGACGACAGCCCCATCGCCGACCTTCTCGACCTGACGACCGTCGCCCAGTCCGTCTACGAACAGGGCCTTATCGCCGGCCGGATGCTGGTGGAGGCCGTGGAACAGGGGACGATCGCCGAACCCGGGCAGCGCCTCGACACCCGCCTGGTGCTGCGTGGCACGACCAGCGCCGTACGCCGGCCGGCGCTCTGACCCTCGGACTGTCTGCGTGAGCGATGCCTGATCCATTGGCGCGCTCCGCGAACGCGCCTGAATCTGTCGACAGGCACGTGCGCGATGGAGAGAATCCGGGGCCATGGTGTCTGTCATCGACCCCGCGCTTCCTGAGCTCACGGCGTGTCGCCCGGATCTGGTGGCAAGCCGGTGAGGGGCGCAGTGTTCCCGGTGCTGTGGCTCTGCGGTCCGCCAGGAGTCGGTAAGACCACGGCCGCCTGGGAAATGTACTCCCAGCTCGTACAGGCCGGGATCGAGAGCAGTTTCGTCGACATCGACCAGTTGGGGATCTGCTACCCCGAGCCTGCGGGGGATCCGGGGCGGCACCGTATGAAGGCACGCAACGTTGATGCGGTGGTGGCCGGTTTCCGGGCGGCCGGCGCCCGGTGTCTCATCGTTTCGGGTGTCGTCGATCCCGCCTGCGGAGTGCACGTCGACCAGATTCCGCAGGCCGCGGTGACGGTCTGCCGCCTGCGTGCCGACCGGGGAGTGCTTCGGCAGCGGTTCACCGGTCGCGGAGGTCCTGCCGAGCTGGTCGACGAGGTGCTGCGGGAAGCCGACGCCCTGGACGCGAGTACCTTCGCGGATGCCTGCGTCGACACCAGCGGTCTGCTGGTGAACGAGGTGGTGCGGCGTGTCGGGGAGCGAACCGGCGGATGGCGCGCCTCGGCTCTGGGCCGGTCAGCTGACGCGCCCGAGCCGTCGGCGGTCACCGCTGCGGGCAGGAGCTCGGCCTCGGCGCAGGCGGGCCCTTCCGCTGATCTTCCGGTTCTGTGGCTGTGCGGCGCGACCGGCGTCGGGAAGTCGACGGTCGGCTTCGAGGTCTACCGAAGAGTCCTGGGCGCTGGTGTCACCGCCGCGTATCTCGATCTCGACCAGCTCGGCTTCTGCCGCCCGGTTGCGGATGATCCCGCCAACCACCGGGTCAAGACCCGCAACCTGGCCGCCGTGTTGCGGACTTACCGGGCGGCCGGGGCCCAGTGCTTGATCATGTCCGGCCCGGTCGAGGACGAGGCCACGGCCAAGGCGTACGCCGACGCGATGCCTGCGGCCGAGCTCACGCTGTGCCGGCTGCACGCCGGACGGCAGCACCTGACAGAACGCATCATGTCCCGAGGACAAGGCGGCAGTTGGCTCCAACCGGGCGACCCGTTGCGGGGGCGGTCCGTCACACGCCTGCTCCACGTCGCCGACCGGGCGGTGGCATCGGCAGCCGCCCTGGAAGATGCCGGGATCGGTGATCTGCGCATCGACACCGACGGACATACCGTCGAACAGGTAGCCGATGCGATCACCGCCGGTGCCGCCTTGGTCGGTACGCGGCAGCTCAGGCCACCCCGGCCGACCACGTGGTGGATACCGGCGGCATCGCCCCCATAGAGGTGGCTCGCCGGGTGGCCGCTCTCGTCGGCATCGGCAATCAGGAGAAGTCGGCCCCCGGCCAAGCCTCGCGCCGCCTGTTGTAAGAAATCGGCGGCGTTCTAGCGCCCGCCCAGCACCGCCACACACGTGTCGTCCCGTACCGGGCGGGCCGCGCTCCCCGCGTCACGGAGGATCACCGCGGACACCACCGCCGGGTCGCAGGTGAGGAGGGTGTCGTCGTCGGGTGGGGTCCAGCGGGTGGGCAGGCCGTCGCTGTGGAGGACGAGCAGGCTGTCGTCGTGCCACGGCTCGCGCTGGACGAGCACGGTCGCCGGGCCCTGGGCGCCCACGATGCCGGGCTGGGACAGCAGCGGCCTCCAGGTGCCGCCGGTGCGCAGGCGGGCGCCGACGTTGCCGATGCCGGCGAAGTGCAACCGGCCGGACGCGAGGTCGAGTTGGGCCACGGCGACGGCCGCACCCCGGGTGCGGCGCAGGGGTCCGCCCAGGTGCCGCAGGATCTCGGCGGGGGACCGGTCGGCCACGCCGCGCAGTTCGGTCACCGCCGTGGTGGAGGCCTCGGCGGCCTTGGCACCGTGCCCGAGCCCGTCCGCGAGCAGGAGGGTCAGGCGGTCCCGGCCGCGCACCCGGCCCCAGGCGTCACCGGAGTGCTCGGCCCGGCCGAGGGGGACGTTGACGCCGCCGGTGCGCGGACCTGGCAGGGGAGGGCCGGGCCTGGCGGGTTCGTGGTCGATGCGGGCCACGGCCACCGTGCCCCGGCCGGGGGCGCTGTGCAGGTCGAAGGCGTTCGCTATGCGCCGGCAGGTGCCGAGCCCGGCGCCGAGGGAGGCGGCTGCCGTCGTGGTGTAGCCGTCGCGCATCGCCGCCGCGATGTCCGGGATGCCGGGGCCGTGGTCGAGCGACACGAGCTGTACGGACGTCAGGTGGCCCTCGTCGTAGCCGTGCTCGACGAGGTTGATGAGCACGTGCCCGCCGTCCGCGTGCCGCAGGAGGTTGGTGGCCAGCTCCGTCGCCACGAGCGCGGCGGTCGCGGTGCGCTGCGGGGTGAGGCCGGCGTGGGCGCTGGCCTCCTCGGCCGCCACGCGCACGTCCCGCACCCGGGTCGAGTCGTCCACCGGGACGTCCCACACCCTGCTCATCACGACCCCGGCCGGGAGGGCGGTACGGCGGTGGCCCAGGCGGTGACGGTGACGGTGGTCCCCTCACCCGGCCGGGTGTCCACCTCGAACTCGTGGACCAGCCGCTTGGACCCGCTCATGCCCAGTCCGAGCCCGCCGCCGCTGGTGTAGCCGTCGGTCATCGCCTGCTCCAGGTCGCGGATGCCGGGGCCGGTGTCGACGAAGGACAGCCGCAGCCCCCGCGACGGGCCGCTGTCCAGCGGGATGATCCGCACCTGGCCGCCCCCGCCGTGGACGAGGGTGTTGCGGGCCAGTTCGCTGGCCGCGGTGACGAGCTTGGTCTGCTGCACCAGGCCGAAGCCGAGTTCGGCGGCGGTTTGCCGGACCTGCTGCCGTACCCAGGCCAGGTCGGCGTCCGAGCCGATCGGCAGGGTGGCCGGGGCGGCGTGGCGGGCGGCCCGCATCATGGACTCCCCTCACCCTGGCGCGAGGCCGCGCCGAGCAGCTCCATCGCGCGTTCGACGTCCAGTGCCGTGCGCAGACCGGGCAGCGTGAGCCCCAGCTCGACCAGCGTGATCGCCACCGCCGGGCGCATCCCGGCCAGCACCGTGCGCGCGGCCAGCAGGTCCGCTCCGGCGGCGATCTCGGCGAGGACCCGGCCCAGGAAGGAGTCGACGATCTCCACGCCGGAGATGTCGATCACGACCCCGGTCACCCGGGTGTGCGAGATCCGGTCCGTGACGTCCTGCTGGAGCTGCTCGGCCATCCCGTCGTGCAGCTCGCCCTGGAGGGTGACCAGCAGGACGTCGCCCAGCTGGAGGACCGGCACGGTGAAGCCGTGTCCGCCCGCGGGGCCGGTCCCGGCGGCCCCGGTCACCGCGCGCCCGCGTCGGCCGTGAGGGCCGCTTCGGCCGCCGCCACCGGCCCGATCCCGACGCCCTGCCGGCTGAGCGCGTAGGCCAGGGCGTCCGCCAGGCTCCCGCGGGTGAGCACCGTGCCGAGGTCGATGCCCAGGTGCACTATGGTCTGCGCGATCGCGGGCCGGATACCGGAGACGATGCACTCGGCGCCCATCAGCCGCGCCGCGGCCACCGTCTTCATCAGGTGCTGGGCGACCAGCGAGTCGACGGTGGGCACGCCGGTGATGTCGAGGATGGCGTACCGGGCGCGCTCGGCGACGATCGCGTTCAGCAGGCTCTCCATGACGACCTGGCTGCGGGCGCTGTCCAGCGTGCCGATCAGCGGGACGGCGACCGTGCTCTCCCACAGCTTGATCACCGGGGTGGCCACCTCGTGCAGCTGCTCGCGCTGCCGGGCGATCAGCTCCTCGCTCGCGCTGACCGCCGTCTCCATCACGACCAGGCGCAGCGTGCCCATGAGCACGGTCAGCGCCACCACGCACTCCTGCGCCTCGGGGGCGTACGGGTCCGGGAACTCGGCGCGCAGCAGATCGGTCACCGGTTCGCGCAGCGCGGCCACCTCGTCGGCGATCCGGTCCGCGTCGGCCCCGGTCCGGGCGCGGGAGGCCGCCATCCGCCCCAACTGGTCGCGCACCGCCTCGAATCCGGACGCCCGGATGTCGTCCGGCCGGCCGGCGGCCGCCACCGCGGCCAGCGCGGCCGCCACGGCCCTGCCCGCCTCCACCGCCTCGTCGCGTGACACGGTGAAGACCGTCCGGAACAGCGCGGCGTCCGCCCACCGTTGGGCGATCTGCTCCCGGCGCCGTTCCAGGAAGGCGCTCACCTGCTGTGCGGCCGGCTCCTGTTCCGCGTTCTCATCCGATACCGACACCGACACGTGTATCGCTCCCTTGCAACGGGCCGGACCGAGGTCGCGTGACGGCACCTCAGCCGTTACTTGCCATATGACAAACATTAGTGCCGGCGTACGGCACCACCAAACAACTTCTCGCCGGATCCCCTGACCTGCGCCTGCCCCGTCCTTTACCGCCCACGCCAGTCCAGGCAGACCACCAGGGCGTCGTCGTCCGGGGCGGATCTGCCGCGGTGGCCGGTCAGTTCGCGCAGGACGGCCCGGGGCACCTCGGCGGCCGGGAGCAGCCGGGTCGACTGGATCGCCCGGGCCAGGGCGGCGTCGCCGTACGCCTCTCCGCGCGGCGAGGCGACGTCGTGGACGCCGTCGCTGACGAAGACCAGCCGGTCGCCCGGCTCGACCCGGAACTCCTGGGCCACGTAGTCGGTCTCCTCGAACATGCCGAGCGGCAGCTGGGCCTCGAAGGCCACCTGCTCCACCGTCCCCCGGCGCAGCCGCAGCAGTCGCGGGGACCCGGCGTCCACCGCCCGGACCTGGCCGGTGGCCAGGTCGAAGTCGAGCATGAGCGCGGACAGGTAGCAGCGGCCCCGGTAGTGGGCGTACACCGCCTGGTCGGCCAATGCGGCCTGGTCGTCGAGGGGGATGCCGGCCCTCCGCGCGTTGCGCAGGGCGTTGATCGCCAGGTTCGTCAGCAGGGAGGCCTCTATGCCCTCGCCCATGCCGTTGGTGACGTAGAGGCTGAGCCGGTCGGCCGTGGCGGACCAGTCGAAGTTGTCGCCGAAGATCGCGTACGCGGGCTCCAGTTGCGCGCCCAGTTCGTACTCGGGGCGGGCACAGGAGCGGCCCGGCAGCAGCTGCCACTGCATCTCGGCGGCCAGGGTGAGCCGGTCCCTGCGGCGGGCCTGGAGGTACAGGTCGGTGTCCCGCTCGGCCACGACCACCTCGTGCCCGAGCACCTCGGCGATCTCGGCCAGTTCGCCCAGGCAGCCCTCGGCGTGCTCGCCGCCCGGCAGGGTCACCGTCAGCACGCCGAGGCGGTCGCCGCGCACGGTGACGGGCAGATGCGCGCGTACGAGGTCACCCGGACGGGTCTCGACGTACGGCTCCTGCGCACCGAAGGCGCGGCCGGCCGGGCTGTTGTGCACGGGCACCGGCTGGAGGGTGTGCGGCAGTTCGGACACCGGCTGAAGCACCGTCAGTCCGTAGTCGGCGAGGAACAGCTCGACGGAGTCCGCCGCGTACTGATCGGTCAGTACACGACGGACCGCGTCCAGCAGTCGGTGGGGTGCCGCCGTGCGCAGAGCGCGCTCGGCGGCCACGAATCTGTTCACGATCGTAGTCACGATGGTCGAACACCAATCCTTCGTCGGGCGTCAACGGGTCTTCGGGCACGGGTTCCCGGATTCGGGCGTGCTGTACGGGTCATCGGGCGCCGGCAGGGGTCATCGGTGTGCGACCGAGGGCATGGTGGACGGCCGCGCGCCGGGGCCGGTGCCACCCCTGGTTTCCCCTAGTACGCTGACGGCCATCCCGGTGCCTGCGAGAGTGTGACTGTGACTTCCCTCCGACCCCGCCCAGAGCCAGCAGAGGTCGCCCGTGTGACCTCCACGGCCGCGGAGTTGCTGGAGGTCCTGTGGGGCCGGGCCTCGACGGCACCGGCGTCCGCGTCCCAGTTGCGCGTGCTGCTCATCCTGGAACACCACGAGGGCATCAACCTGCGCACGCTCGCCGACTCCCTCGCCTCCACGCCGCCCTCGACCAGCCGGCTGTGCGACCGGCTCCAGGCGGCGGGGTTCGTCGAGCGCGTGGTCAGTCCGGTGGACCGGCGCGAGGTGCGCCTTCGGCTCAGCAGCCGGGGCAGAGCCTTCCTGGCCGACCTGCGCGTACGCCGGGAACAGGCGCTGCGCGCGGTGCTCGACCAGATGCCCGCCGCCAAGCGGGTCGCGCTGCTCCAGGGGCTGGAGGCGTTCTGCGACGCGGCGGCGGCCCAGATACACGACGACGCCGACGACTCCCGCGCGTCCGGCACCCGGACTGCCTGAACTGCCCGCCGCGGCACCGGCGCGGCCCTTCCGGATTCTTCCCGGCGCCGTTCCGGCCTGGTCACCTTGTTGCATCACGGCTACAGTTGTCGAACGACAACTGTCCGCTCCGTGAGTCCCTTGGCCTTTTCCTTTCCGCCGCACCGCCCGCCCTCCCTCCTGTCCCGTTCCGTCACAGCACGTTTGCGGGTACCCCGACACCGTTCCGACCTGCGCCGACTGTGGGCAACGTCTCGGCGGGGCGTACGGGGGGCATGAGCGGGGCGGCTGTGGGTAGCGGCCCTAAAGGTGGCCTGACGGGGGATCGGAACGGGCCGGAACTACGAGGGAGGGCCCGTGACGACGACCACGCGCATCGGCGCGACGACGGATTCCGGCACCGACACCGGTGCGGAGCTGCCGCAGATCGCCGAGCCCCAGAAGCTCGCCCCGCGGGACGCGCGCGATCTGACCGGACAGTTCCTCGACCGGCTCGCCGTGCTGGAGGAGGGCACGCCCGAATACCAGTACGCGCGCAACACGCTCATCGAGATGAACATGTCGCTGGTGCGGTTCGCGGCCCGCCGGTTCCGCAGCAGCGGGCAGTCGATGGACGACGTCGTGCAGGTCGGCGTCATCGGGCTGATCAAGGCCATCGACCGGTTCGAGGTCTCCCGCGAGGTGCAGTTCACCAGCTTCGCGGTGCCGTACATCATCGGCGAGATCAAGCGGTTCTTCCGCGACACGTCCTGGGCCGTGCACGTGCCGCGCCGCCTCCAGGAGGCCCGTACGGAACTCGCCAAGGCCACCGAGGAGCTGGCCTCCCGACTCGGCCGCGCGCCGAAGGTCGCGGAGCTGGCGGCGCTGATGAACCTCTCGGAGGAGGAGGTCGTCGAGGCCCAGATCGCGGCGAACGGTTATCTGTCCTCCTCCCTCGACGCCACGGTCGGCGGCGACGCGGAGGAGAGCGAGTCGACGCTCTCGGCGTTCATCGGCGAGGAGGACCCCGCCCTGGAACTCGTCGAGGACTTCCACGCGTTGGCGCCCCTGGTCGCCGAACTCGACGAGCGCCAGCGCCTCATCCTGCACCTCCGCTTCGTGGAGGAGCTCACCCAGGCCGAGATCGGCGCCCGCCTCGGCATCTCCCAGATGCATGTGTCCCGGCTGATCTCGCGGACGGTGGCGCGGTTGCGCTCGGGGATGCTGGCGACGGGCTGAGGCGATCTCCTTCGCCGGAGCCGCCGGAGCCGCCGGAGCCGCCGGAGCCGCCGTGGCGGCCCGTTCCCGCTAGCCGCCGGGCGGCCTGCCGCGGGGTACCGGCCCGTCCTGGGTCGCGAGGAACCCCCGCAGGCCCCTGCTCAGCGCCACGCGTTCCGCCGGGTCCATCGCCGCCAGCGCCGCGGCCAGGGCCTGGGCCCGGCGGCCGGCGACGTCGCCCAGCACATGCTGCCCGTGCGCGGTGAGCAGCAGCCGTACCGCGCGGCGGGTGTCCGGGTGCGGGACGCGCTCCAGGAGGCCTGCCGCCGCCAGCCGGTCGCAGAGCCGGCTGGCCGTGGGCAGGCCGATGTCCAGCCGGTCCGCGAGGGCCGTGAGGTTCAGGCCGGGCGCCGCCTGAAGGATGCGCAGCGCCCGCAGCTGGTGCGGGGACAGCCGCAGGGACGCCTCCTGGGCGGCGACCGCCCACAGGTCCGTCAGGCTCTCCACGGCATCGGCGATCTGCGACGCGACGGCCTCCGGGCCATCGCCCGGTCCTCTCGCGAGATAGTCGCCGGGGCCGCCGAGATCGGTCACAAAACGGTCACTTTCCATAAGCTCCGGGTACAGCGAGGGTCGCTTTCCTTCAGTGAAGGTCGCCCTCTTTCAAAGGCTGTACCCGATGTGCCGAGGGGCAAGCAGTCCCGTTCGGCACTCCGGCCGGGCCGGCGGGTCAGCCGGCGCTCAGCTCCGTCAGCGCGGCGAGCGGCAGCGTGTGCTGGGTCTGGAGGACCTTGGCGCGCAGGTAGCGGACGTTGTGCGCGGTGGTGAAGACGCCCGTCGGGACGCGGTCGCGGACGTCGACGCCCAGCTCCCGCAACTGGCCCGCCTTGTCGGGGTTGTTGGAGAGCAGGTCCAGCGCGCCGATGCCCAGGGCCCGGAGCATCTGGGCCGCCGCCGTGTAGTCGCGGGCGTCCTCCGGCAGCCCCAGGGCCGCGTTCGCCTCGTAGGTGTCGAGGCCCTGGTCCTGGAGTGCGTACGCGTCGAGCTTGTTGTAGAGGCCGATGCCGCGTCCCTCCTGGCGGAGGTAGAGGAGCACGCCGCCGCGGTCGGCTATGCGCTCGACCGCCTCGCGCAGCTGCGGGCCGCAGTCGCAGCGGGCCGAGCCGAACACGTCCCCGGTCAGGCACTCGGAGTGCAGCCGCACCAGCGGGACCGGGCCCGGCTCGCCGAGCACCACGGCCACGTGCTCCTGGCCGTCGGCCAGGCCGTGGAAGGTGACGACCTCGGCGTCGACCTCGTAGCCGTCGTGGAAGCGCAACGGGACCCGGACGCGGGAGCGCGGGGTGGCGATGACGGCAGCGGGGGTGTCGGGCATGCGGGGCCTCCGGGTTCCGTTTCCTGTCGGCTGCACAGCCGTATTCGTGTTCGGCTGCGCAGCCGTACTGCTTCAGATTTGAAGCAGAACCACGATCGGAACCCTACCCATGCTTTAAATTTGAATCAACGAGAATGTGGCACCTTGTGACGCGCGTCACGAACAGGCCGACGAGGCCCTCCGCCGCCACGGCACGTCGTCCGACGCCGGCCGCGTCCCCTCCTCCTGGAGCCCCTCGGCGATCGCCGCGGAGATCTCCTCCAGCTGCCCCACCTGCTCCTCGCTGAGCCGGTCGAACAGGAAGCTCCGCACGGTCTCGACATGCCCGGGCGCCGCCCGCTCCAGCACGGCGAAGCCCTCGTCGGTGAGCGCGGCGATGCTGCCCCGCTTGTCGTAGCGGCAGGCCTCGCGCCGCACCATGCCGTCCTTCTCCAGCCGCGTCACCGCGTAGGTCAGCCGGCTGCGCGTGATCTTCAGCCGCTCGGCGAGATCGGTCATGCGCAGCCGCCGGTCCGGGGACTCCGACAGGACGGACAGGATGGAGTAGTACAGGTGCGGCATGCCGGCGTCCTGCTGGAGCTGCCGGTCGATCGCGTCCTCCAGGAGCAGTGAGGCGGCGATGTAGGCGCGCCAGGCGCGCTGCTCCTCGGGGGTGAGCCAGCGAGTCGTCATGCCGCCAGTGTAGGTTTGTTTCAAACTTGAACCAAGCCCTGCCCAGTCCGCCGTCCCGACCAGCCGCGGAGCGTCGATGCCCCACCCGTACGTCCTGCTGTCCGCCGCCGTCTCCCTCGACGGCTACCTGGACGACACCGGACCCGAACGCCTCCTGCTGTCCAGCCCCGCCGACTTCGACCGGGTCGACGAGGTCCGGGCGTCGGTCGACGCGATCCTGGTGGGCGCCGGCACGATCCGCGCCGACAACCCGCGTCTCCTGGTCAACTCCGAGGAGCGGCGCGCTGCCCGCACCGCCGCCGGTAAACCGGAGTACCCCCTCAAGGTCACCGTCAGCGGCACGGGCGACCTCGACCCGGACGCCCGCTTCTGGCACACCGGCGGCGAGAAAGTCCTCTACACCACCGACCAGGGCGCCGAGCGCGCCCGCGCCCTCGGCCTCGCCACCGGCGTCGTCCCCCTCGGCCCGGACCTCGACTGGCGGCGGCTCCTCACCCACCTGCACGACGTCCGGGGCGTACGGCGGCTCATGGTCGAGGGCGGCGGCCTGATCCACACCCAGCTCCTCACCCAGGGCCTCGCCGACGAACTCCAGCTGGTCCTCGCTCCGCTCTTCGTGGGAGACCCCGGGGCGCCCCGGCTCTTCGGCCCCGGCGGCTACCAGCCCGGCCGGCTCCGGCTGCTGGAGACCCGGCGGATCGAGGACGTCGTCCTCATGCGCTACGAGCCGACCGCCCCGGGCACCGGCCCGCTCCCGGTCGCCGCCGACCACCACTGGCTGGCCCTCGCCTGCGCCCTGGCGGAGAAGTGCCCGCCGTCGGACACGGCGTTCAGCGTGGGCGCGGTGGTGGTCGCGGCCGACGGCACGGAACTGGCCCGCGGCCACTCACGCGAAGGTGGCGACCCGCTGGTGCACGCCGAGGAGGCGGCCCTGGCGAAGACCGACCCGGCCGACCCGCGGCTCGCCGGCGCCACGGTCTACAGCAGCCTGGAGCCCTGCGCCCGCCGCGCCTCCCGCCCCGCCCCCTGCGCCCGGCTGATCCTCGACGCGGGCGTCCGGCGGGTCGTCACGGCCTGGCGCGAGCCGGACACCTTCGTGGCCGGGGCCGACGGCAGCGGCGTCCTGGCGGCCGGGGGCGCGCGGGTCGTCGTCCTGCCCGAGCACGAGGAGCGGGCCAAGGCCCCGAACCGCCACCTGCTGGGCTGAGGCCGATCGGCCCAACAGATCCTGCGGACCCGCCGCCTTCCGGGTCACGCTGCCTCCAGGGCCCGGACGGGAGCAGGGAGGCAGTGGGCATGTGGGCAGCAGGGAGACGACGTACGGCAGCGCTCCTGCTCGGCCCCCTGCTCACCGCGCTCGCGCTCCTCGTCTCCTCCTGCGGGGCCCCCGGCCAGCACAGCCGCACCATGGGCCCGGCCCTGCCCCCCGACGCCGCGTTCACCCACCCCGGCGTCCTCGTCGACCGGGCCCAGCTGGACGCCGTACGGGAGAACGTCACCGCCGGCAGGCAGCCCTGGCTGACGGCGTACCTCGCGATGCGGGACAGCCCGTACGGCTCGTACCGGTACCGGGCCGAGCCGTACGCGACCGTCGTCTGCCCGGCCGGCGACCTCCGGGGGCGCGGCTGCGCCGAGGAGCGCGCGGACGCCCTCGCCGCCTACACGCAGGCCCTCCTCTTCACCGTCACCGGCAAGCGGCAGCACGCCGTGAAGGCCCGGCAGATCATGGACGCATGGTCGGGCACGCTGCGTCGGCACACCGGGGCGAACGCCGCCTTGCAGGCCGGCTGGACCGGGTCGGTCTGGGCCCGGGCCGCGGAGATCGTGCGGCACACCCGCGGCGGGGGCTGGAGCGCCGAGCGGGTGCGGGACTTCGAGGAGATGCTGCGCACCGCCCACCTGCCCGAAGTCTCCGCCGCTGACCCCGACTTCACCGGCGCCTGGGACCTCGTGGCGACGGACGCGGTCATCGCCGTCGCCGTCTTCCTCGACGACCGCCGGGCCTTCGACCAGGCCCTGAAGCGCTTCCGGGAGCGAGTGCCCGCCTACTTCTACCTGGAGGAGGACGGCCCCGCGCCGCGCACCGTGCCCGGCTCCGGCGTCGACACGCCGCGGCGCGTGACGTCGTACTGGTTCGGGCAGGCCACCTACCGGGACGGCGTCACCCAGGAGACCTGCCGCTCCTTCCGGCAGGTCGGCGCCTCGCTCGCCGCCACCGCCCACATCGCCGAGACGGCCTGGCACCAGGGCGTCGACCTCTACGGCGAGACCAAGGACCGGCTGACGGCCGCGCTCGCCCTGCACTCCCGCCACGAACTGCGCGGACGCGCACCCGCGTGGCTGTGCGGCGGCCGCGTCGAGGGCGGACTCGGGCCGCACCTGGAGGTCGCCCTCAACCACCTGGAGGGCCGCCTCGGCGCGTCCCTCCCGGACGCCCGCAAGCTGGCCGTACGGGCCCGGCCCGCCGGCACCGACGGCCTGTTCACGGCCTGGGAGACGCTCACCCACGCGGGCAGCCCGGGCGGCTGAGCGGCAGGTGTGCACGAGCTGTCCTGCGCATGGCGTACACTGGAGTCACAACGACGCGGGGTGGAGCAGCTCGGTAGCTCGCTGGGCTCATAACCCAGAGGTCGCAGGTTCAAATCCTGTCCCCGCTACTGAAGGCCGAGGGCCGGAATCCGAAAGGGTTCCGGCCCTCGGTGTATTTCCCGGACCCTTCCTTACTGACGGTGAGCGAATCGCATCACTCCGCATAACAACTGACACACCGTCAAAACTCATGAGTCACTTGCGGCATGGTCAACTCGCCCGATTTGGGCCGGTCATGGCAGGTAAGTCCGCGCGAAAAAGGTTAATGATCAAGCGGAATCGCTGGAATACCCACCGCGCGTCTATTAACGTTCGATAACGCAGCGCGGTCGTCCCAGCCGTCACAGAAGGCGGCTCCGTGCGCACGCGCCGAATCCCGAAAGGGAACCGGGGAACCACCACTTGGGGTGAATCGGGCGGATGCCGCCGTGGAAGCACGGCAGGTATACGCGCGTAGGAGACCTTCCTGCTCCGAACCCGTCAGCTAACCCGGTAGGCGAGAAGGAAGGAAAGGAGTACGCCCACGTGGCGTCCAACCGGCCTGCCCCCGCGGCCCCGTCCGCGCCCAGCCAGCGCGACACCGAAACCTTCGGCTACGGCGGTCACCGCACCGACGAGGGCCCGTTCCAGGAATGGAACCCCACCGCGGAGTCCATCCGTCCCGTCCGTGGCCGGCATCGCGTCACCAAGCAGCGCGGCGGAGGCCTCGCCCGCAGCTCCACCGTCCTGGGCGTCGGCGTCATAGCCGCCGTGGGCGCCGGCGGCATGGCCAGCGCCCAGACCGGCAAGCCGCCGGTGTCGATCTCCGTGCCGGACCTTCCCTCGGTGGGTTCCCTCATCTCGGACGACGACACCCCCGAAGGCTCCGCCACCCCGCTCAGCGATCTCGCCACGGCGTCCGCCGACACCGAGCAGGGCACCTCCGGCGCCGGTGAGGCGCTGCGCGCCCGGATCATGGCGCAGGTCGAGCACCAGCAGGAGCAGATCGAGACCAAGGCCGCGCAGGATGCCGCGGCCGCCGCCGAGAAGGCGGCCAAGGAAGCCGCCGCCAAGGCGGAGAAGGAAGCCAAGGCCAAGGCCGCCGAAGCCAAGCGGAAGGCGGAGGAGGAGGCCCGGAAGAAGGCCGAGGCCGAGCGGCTCGCCGCCCTCGCCAAGCAGTACGCGCTGCCGACCTCCTCGTACACCATCACCTCGACCTTCGGTCAGGCCGGCGCCTACTGGTCCTCCGGCTACCACACCGGCCTCGACTTCGCCGCCCCCACGGGCACGCCGATCAAGGCGGTGCACAGCGGCACCATCACCGAGGCGGGCTGGAACGGCTCGTACGGCTACAAGACCGTCCTCACCCTCGATGACGGCACGGAGATCTGGTACGCGCACCAGTCGTCGATCGGCGTCAGCGTCGGCCAGAAGGTCAACACGGGTGACGTCATCGGCCGCGTGGGTGCCACCGGCAACGTCACCGGGGCGCACCTGCACCTGGAGGTCCACACCGGTGGCTCCAGCAACGGCATCGACCCGCTGGCGTGGCTGCGGGGCAAGGGCCTGAACGTCTGACACCTGTGCGGGGAGCCGTGCTTACGGAAGCTTTGCGTCAGTTGTGGAATGGGCCGTTCCCGTACGGTCGTTGACGTAGAGCATGACTTCTCTGCGCAAGCTCGGCTCCTCCGACCTCGAGGTCTTCCCGCTCGCCCTCGGTGGCAACGTCTTCGGCTGGACCGCCGACGAGGACCGGTCCTTCGCCGTCCTCGACGCCTACACCGCCGCCGGCGGCAACTTCGTCGACACCGCCGACGTGTACTCGGCGTGGGCCGACGGCAACCAGGGCGGCGAGTCCGAGACCGTCCTCGGTAAGTGGCTCCGGACGCGCGGCAACCGCGCGGACGTCGTCGTCGCCACGAAGGTCGGCCAGCACCCGGAGTACCAGGGCCTGTCCGCCGCCAATATCAAGGCCGCCGCCGACGCCTCCCTGCGCCGCCTCGGCACCGACTACATCGACCTCTACTACACCCACTACGACAAGCCCGAGGTGCCGGTGGAGGAGATCATCGGCGCCCTCGACGAACTCGTGAAGGCCGGGAAGGTGCGGTACATCGCCGCCTCCAACATCTCGGCGGAGCGGCTGCGGGCGTCCCTGGAGTTCTCCGACCGCGAGGGGCTCGCCCGGTACGTGGCCCTCCAGCCCCACTACAACCTCGTCTCCCGCGACACCTACGAGGGTGAGCTCCAGGACCTGGCCGAGCGGACCGGCCTGGCGGCCGTCCCCTACTACGCGCTCGCGTCCGGCTTCCTCACGGGCAAGTACCGGCCCGGTACGACCGTCGACAGCGCGCGGGCCGGCAGCGCCGCGCGGCACCTGGAGACCGAGCGGGGACGCCGGGTCCTCGCCGCCCTCGACGAGGTCGCCGCTGCGCATGACGTGCCCGTCGCCACGGTGGCCCTGGCCTGGCTCGCCGCGCAGCCGACCGTGGCGGCGCCGATCGCGTCCGCGCGGACGGTGGAGCAGTTGCCCGCCCTGCTGGGGGTGGGGGAGCTGACGCTTTCGGCGGCGGAGGTGGAGCGGCTCACAACGGCTTCGGCCTGAGGCTGCTGACGAGGCCGTCTAGGAACGGTACGGGTTGTACGCGCAGGGCGTCGGCTGCTGGCCGTAGCCGTACACCCCGTACACCGGCCAGGGCGGTGCCGCCACCGGGACGGGAGGGGCCGTGATCCGCGCCGCGTGGTCCAGCGCGGGGCGGGCCGTCTCCCGGCGTCGCCACAGTTCGTCGAGGAGTTCCCGCTCCCGTACGGCGAAGCCGGACCCGGCGCTGCCGCGGCGGGCCCGGTGCCGCAGGAACGCGAGGGACGTCGCGTACGCCTCGTACTGCGCCACCGCCCGGGCCGCCGCACTGCCCGCGTGCCGGCGGGCGTACTGGCGGGCGATCCGCCGGGCCCGCATCGAGCCGAGCGCGTACGGCTCCGCCGGTGCCAGCCAGCCCGCCACGGCGTAGGCGGGCAGCTCCGCGCGCACGGTCCGCAGCTCCCGCTGGCGCGTCCAGATCACCAGCCAGGTCAGCAGCCCGAAGATGGGCACCATGAACGCCGCGTACACGGCGAAGAAGCCGTACTCGCCGAACGCCGACGAGCCGTTCCACATCGCGTGCATGCCCATCGCGAGCAGCAGCCCGGAGAGCGGGAAGGCGACGCGGCGGACGGGGCGGCGGTCCGCCGAGAGCGCGGCGATGCCGAAGCCGATGCCGGTGAGCACGGTGAAGAGCGGGTGCGCGAAGGGCGACATGACGATGCGCACGAAGAAGGTCGCCGCCGTGACGGAGGCGATGCCCGTGTGGCCGGTGAGCTGGTCGGTGCCGAAGGCGGTGCCCAGGTAGAGGATGTTCTCCGTGAACGCGAAGCCGGTGGCGGTGACGCCGGCTATGACGACTCCGTCGAGGATGCCGGTGAAGTCGCGGCGGCGGAAGAGGAAGACCAGTAAGACGGCCGCCGCCTTGGCCGACTCCTCGACCACCGGGGCTATGACGGTCGCGCCGAGGGTGTCCGCACGGGACGGGTCCGCGGTCGCCGTCGCTATCCAGCGGGTCGCGAAGCTGTTGGCGACGATCGCTATCAGCGCCGCCGCGCAGGCGCCCCAGGCGAAGGAGAACACCAGGTTCCGCCAGGGGCCCGGCTCGACCCGGTCCAGCCAGCGGAACGCGGCTATCAGCAGGGGAACCGGGAGGATGGCCAGCCCGAGCCCGACCAGGAACCCCTCCGTGCCCGTCTCCTCGCGGACCAGGGCGAGGATGACGAGGCCGGAGATCGCGAGGAGCGTGGTCAGCGCGCCGTAGCGCACCCAGGCGCGCTGCCACCAGTGGGCGTGCCGCAGGGTGCCGGCGGGGGGTGCGCCGGCCGTCGGCGCGCCGTCGGTGGGACCGCTGGGGTACGACGGGTGTGGGGGGCTGGTGGCCACGGCATTGACCCTAACGACGGATGGGCGTTGTCCGCAGGCGGAGACGTGCCAGGTGCGGTCAGGCGCCGGCGGGGGGTTGGTCCATGTGCGGTTGGTCCACGTGCTGTACGCGGCGGAACAGGAGGTCGTTCACGACATGTCCCTTGTCCAGTCCCTGGCCCTCGAAACGGGTCAGGGGACGGAAGTCGGGGCGCGGCGCGAAACCACCGTCCGCCTGCGTGTTCTCGAAGTCGGGGTGGGCCGTGAGTACGTCGAGCATCTGTTCGGCGTACGGTTCCCAGTCGGTGGCGCAGTGCAGGATCGCGCCGGGCCTGAGGCGGGTGGCGGCCAGGGTCAGGAAGGCCGGCTGGATGAGTCTGCGCTTGTGGTGGCGCTTCTTGGGCCAGGGGTCGGGGAAGTAGACGCGCAGGCCGTCGAGGGAGTCCGGGGTGAGCATCTCGCGGAGCAGGATGATCGCGTCGCCGTTGGCGACCCGGATGTTGGACAGGCCGTTCCGGTCGGCGAGATTGAGCAGGTTGCCCTGGCCGGGGGTGTGGACGTCGACGGCGAGGATGTTGGTCGTGGGGTCGGCGGCGGCCATCTGGGCGGTGGCCTCGCCCATGCCGAAGCCGATCTCCAGGACGACGGGGTTGTCGTTGCCGAACAGGTCGGGGAGGTCGAGGGTTCGGCTGCCGTCGATGTCGAGGCCCCACTTGGGCCACAGCCGCTGGAGGGCGTCCGCCTGGCCGGCTGTGACCCGGCTCCGCCGCGGCTGGAAACTCCGGATCCGCCGCTCGAAGTGCGACCCGGCCGGGTCGGCCTTCGGCCCGTCGGGGAAGCGCGGCTCTCCCTTGGCCCGGGTGCGCCGGAGGGAGACACCGGGGGTGTGGGGCGGGGGTTCGGGGGTGTTCGCGGAGTCAGACACAGTGAGGCCGATTTTACGGCCGGTGGGTGGGGGCGTGCGCTTGCGCCTTTTCGCCGGGTGTGGGTCGGGGCCGCGCCGGGGGGTGTCCGTCCTCGGAACGGCGCGATGGGGTTGGACGCCGACTGACTGTCCGTTGACGCGCCAACCGCTGCGGGCGCGTGGTCGCTGCCCTAGCTGCGGGCAGTCGTGCCGCTGGGGCGGCACGGGTGGGCGCAGCGGCACCTCGTCGCGCCGAGTTGCGCACCCACCCGGCCTCCGCGCCGACGCCGAGCAGCCGGCACACTCACAGCGCGCTCAACGCCCTGCGCGCCACCTCCCTGCCGATCGGCAAGGACGCCGTAGCCGCAGGTGACGGCGCGTTCAGCACGTGGACCGTCCGAGGGGCCTCGCGGATCAGGAAGTCGTCGACCAGGGTTCCGTCACGCAGTACGGCCTGTGCCCGCACACCCGCCGCCGTCGGCACCAGGTCGTCCTCGGACACCCCGGGCAGCAGCCTGCGCACCGCCTCCGTGAAGGCGCCCTTGGACAGCGACCGGCGCAGCTCACCCGCCCCGTACCGCCAGTGCCGGCGGGCAATGCGCCAGGAGCCCGGCCAGGTCAGGGTCGAGCCGAGCTCGCGCCAGCGGACCGTGCCCCAGCCGTACCCCTCGCGGGCCAGCGCAGGCACCGCGTTGGGGCCGATGTGGACACCCCCGTCGATACCGCGCGTGAGGTGCACCCCGAGGAAGGGGAACGCCGGGTCGGGCACGGGATAGACCAACCTCCGGACCAGCTCCGGCCGGGCGAGTTCGTAGTACTCGCCGCGGAAGGGCACGATCCGCACGTCCGGGTCGTCCCCGGTCAGCCGGGCGATCTCGTCGCAGTGCAGGCCCGCGCAGTTCACCAGGACCCGCCCGCGTACGACGTCCCCGGCGGCCGTGAGCACCGCGACCCCCCGCTCGGGGCGGCGGTCGACGCGGACGACCCGCGTGCCGTAGCGGATCTCCGCACCCGAGCCGTGGGCCAGCTGGCGGGCGACCGCGACGAAGTCGCAGATGCCGGTCGTGCCGACGTGTATCGCGGCGAGGCCCCGCACCTCCGGCTCGTACTCGGCGATCTGGGACGCGCCCAGTTCCCGGACCGGGATGCCGTTCTCCCGGCCGCGCTGCACGAGCGCGTGCAGGCGGGGCAGCTCGGAGCGGTCGGTGGCGACGATCAGCTTGCCGGTGACCGCGTGCGGGATGCCGTACTCGGCGCAGAACTTGACCATCTCGGCGGCGCCCCGCACCGCGTAGCGCGCCTTGAGGGAGCCCGGCCGGTAGTAGATGCCGCTGTGGATGACGCCGCTGTTGCGGCCGGTCTGGTGCCGGGCCGGGCCGGGTTCCTTCTCCAGGACGGTGACACGTGTGCCCGGTGCGGCGCGTGTGATCGCGTAGGCCGTCGACAGGCCGACGATCCCGCCGCCGATCACCAGCACGTCACAGTCGTATGGGGTCCGCACCCGCACCACCTCCCGCTACCGATAGTGCACTGCGCCACTGACAGCGGCTTCAAACGCGGAGTCGGGCGGTAGGCAGGTACATGCTCAGGCAGGGGCCATCAGCAGCGGCCGCGCGCGCTCGCGGAGCTCCACCACCCGCGGCTCGTCGCCGTACGGCTCCAGTCGGTGGAGGAGATCCTTCACGTACTCCGTCGTACGGGCCGAGGAGATGCGCCCGGCGACCTCCACCGCCCGTACGCCCTGCTCGCACGCCGCGTCCAGGTTGCCCGACTCCAGTTCGGCGACGGCCGAGACGACCAGGCGCAGGCCGTGGGAGCGGACGAACTCCTCGGTGGGCTTCGAGAGTGCCTGCTCCGTGAAGCGGCGGACCTGGCGGGGTGCCTTCAGGTCGCGATAGCACTCGGCCGCGTCGGCGGCGAAACGGTCGTAGGAGTAGAAGCCGAGCCAGCTCGGGTCGTTGTCGCCGGGGCGGGCGCGCTCCAGCCAGCTCTCGGCGGCCTTCAGGGCGCCGCCGGCCGCCTGGGCGTCACCGGCACGCGCGTGTGCCCGGGCCTCGACGAGGCGGAAGAAGCTCATGGTGCGGGCCGTCGCCAGGCCGCGGTTGCGTTCCAGGGCGGCCTGGGCGAGGTCCACGCCCTCGTCGCCGAAGCCGCGGTAGGTGGCCTGGAGGGACATGGAGGCCAGGACGTAGCCCCCGAGGGGGACGTCCGCCGCCGCGCGGGCCAGGCGCAGGGCCTGGATGTAGTAGCGCTGGGCCGCTTCCTGCTGGCCCGTGTCGAAGGCCATCCAGCCGGCGAGCCGGGTGAGTTCGGCGGAGGCACCGAAGAGGGCCCGGCCGACCTCGTCGGAGTAGGAGCCGAGCAGGAGCGGGGCGGCCTCGACCCTTAAGCACTCGGGGACCATCGACGAACGCCAGTCGCCACCGCCGTACTTGGAGTCCCAGCGCCGCGCGTCCTCGGCGGCCTCCCGCAGCTTCTGCACATCGCTGTGGCCGACTTTGAGCGGTGCGCCGGAGCCCTCGCCGGGGCCCACGTCACGCGCGACCGAACTGTCGGCCGGGGTTATCAGCCATCGTGAGGCGGGCGTTGCGTACGCGCTTACCGCGAACGATCCGGCCAGCGACTGCCAGATGCCGCCCGAGCCGGCGCGGCGGCCCGCGAGGTCGAGGCGGTACAGCTCCGTCGCGGACTTCACCGCCTGGCCGACGTCCCGGGGGAAGGCGAGGCCGACTTCGGGCGCCGGGTCCGCGTCCGCCAGGCCGATCTCGTGGAGCGGCACCGGGCGGCCCAGCTTCTGGCCGATGGCGGCGGCGATGAGGTGCGGCGCCGCACCCTGCGGCACCATGCCCTTCGACACCCAGCGCGCCACCGACGTCTTGTCATAGCGAAGCGTCAGCCCTCGCTGAGCGCCAAGATCGTTGACGCGTCGCGCGAGGCCCGCGTTGCTGATTCCCGCGAGGGCGAGAACGGCGCCGAGTTTTTCGTTCGGCCCGCGTTGCTCCCTGGACATGCGCCACCCCTCGACACAGACGGCTGCCGCGCTGGCATAACCGTGCGGCATTCGTAAACCCAGCGTAGTTCGCCGCATCCCAAGCGTTAAGGGGCATTGTTCCGGTTGGCGGGATTGTGGTCCGTACTGAAGTGCGGTTCAGATACGGGCAGTTGCGGCGTGCTCCCGCTGTGTGGCCGTGCGCCCGCCCGTGCGCTCTTCTCCGGCCATCGCGGGAGCGGTTCCATGGTCACTGCGTGGGTCGGCCCGCTGTACTGGATCCAGTGGGCTGGGGGACACCGCCGCCTCCATCCCCGCGGGCGGCGGAACGGTCCGGGAGGCGTGCCGCGTCTCCCGGACTACGCGACCGGGTGGTGGTACGCGGAGCCTGTACGGAGAGTGTTCGACTCTGCGTGCATGTCGGCGATTTGGCCGAAAATCGACCCCGTCGTTCGCGGGGTATCAGGGCTCCGACCACGGTACTTGAGGGCGCATCGGGCGTGTTTAGGGCGCGTATCGGGGGCGCATTCGCGTCGCGGTCCCAGGGGAGACGTGTCGCTGGCGGGCCTTGATTCTTGGCTGTTTCTTCTTGTCGGCGGCGGTTGGGTCGGCGGGGGTTGGGTCGGCGGCGGTTGGGCCGACGGTTGGGTCGCGTCTTCTCGGTCCGTCCAGTCCCTCATCCTCTCCGCACGTCTTCCGTGCCTGCTTCTGCGTCCTCTCTCCTTGTGGCGTGCGGGTGTTCGGGGAGTTCCGGACGGCGTGGGTGGCTCCGCCGGGGCGCATTCGGCGGAGCGCAAGCGGCGCGGGCACCCTCTGGAGCGCTTCCTTCATGGCAGCATGGTGAACCGGTTCGTACGGTGCACTGGTTGTCCACAGCCTGTGGAGGCGGCGATGCGGTGGTTGGTGGGATGGAGCAGCACCGCCGCGGGAGCCGTCGCTGCCGGTTCGGCGGGGGCCACCGGGCACGAGGGTGAGACGCTGCACCCGGTGGGGTCCCAACTCCTGTGGGGCGACCCCGATCCGCTGTGGGCCGTCGGCGACTGGCGCCCCGACGAGGTGCGGGTCGTGACGGCCGACGACCGCACCCGTATCGCCGTGCTCGGCATCTGCGGCGCCACCGACGAGCAGCTGCGCGTCGCGCTGTTCGCCGCGCGGGGCGGGGCACTTCGGCATCTGACCGCCTGGTCCGGGAGCTACACCGCGATCGTGCAGGTCGGCAGGCGGATCACCGTCTGCGGTGATCTCGCGGGCGCGCGGCCGGTGTTCTACACCCCCTGGGCCGGCGGCACGGCGTACGCGACGGCCGCGCTGCCGCTGGCCGACCTCATCGAGGCCAACCTCGACTTCGGGCACCTCGCCGCGCTGCTGGCCGCCCCTGACGTGCCCGCCGCGCTCCACGACTCCACGCCGTACGACGGCGTGAAGCGCATTCCGCCGGGGCATGCGCTCATCCTGCGCGCCGGGGCGCGGGAGGTCGCCGGGTACGAGCCCGTCGCCTCGCTGGCGGTCGCCGCCCCGCCGGCCGATCCGGACAGCGCGGTCGACGCCGTACGGGACGCCCTCGTGGAGGCCGTACGGACGCGGCTGTCCGCGCCGCGGCATGTTCCCGGGGCGGACATCGACCCCGGGCCGGTGCCCGGCATGGGGCCCGCCGAGCGGCGTGCCGCGCGGGGGATGCCGGTGCCGGGAATCGGGGCGGACCTGTCCGGCGGGCCGGCCTCGGGGACGCTGGCGCTGCTGGCCGCGGGGCTGCCCGGGATGCCGGGCACCGTGCTGGGGCACGGCACGGGCGCGGGGGAGCGGCTGCTGGCGGTCACGTTCAACGACCTGGCCGTCGGGGGGCGTGAGGCCGAGCTGGAGCGGGCCGGGGCGCTGGCGGCGAACCCGCGGCTGCACCACGTGGTCGTGGCGGGCGGCGAGGAGACCCTCCCGTACGCCGACCTGGAGGGCCCGCTCACCGATGAACCCGGGCCGTCCCTGGTGTCGGCGGCCCGGCACCGGGCGCGGCTGGCGTCCGGCAGCGCGGACCACTTCACGGGGTACGGGGCGCGGCAGGTCCTGGACGCCCATCCCGCGCGGCTGGCCGACCTGCTGATGGACCGCAAGCGGCGTCATCTCGTGCGGCCGGTCGCCGCGCTGGCCAAGGCGGACGGCTCGGTGCTGGTCCCCGCGCGCGTGTACGCGGCGGCGCGGCGGCTGTCCCGTACGCCGTACCGGGCGGGGCTGGAGTCCCTGGCCGAGCGCCTCCTCGACCACCGGTCGGACGACGGCTTCGACGCGCCCGGTGGGGCGGTGGAGGCCTCGCTCGCCGCGCTGACCTGGGGCAGACCCGGGCCGGCGGCGCGCTGGCTGACCGGTGAGGCGCTCGCTGAAGTATCGGTTCGCCTTCAGGCGTCGAGGCACCGGTCGGAGTTGGTGGGGCCGGGGCAGCGGCCGGGTGACTTCCGCGCGCGGGCGACGCTGGCGCGGCACGCGGCGGACCTGCGGGTGCTGGAGCAGGCCGCGGAGATCCGCTTCCAGCGGCTGCACGCGCCGTTCCTCGACAACCAGGTCGTCCGCGCCGCCCGGGCGCTGCCCGAGGCGTTGCGGGTGCGGCCGGGGGCGCGGGCGGCGATTCTGCGTACGGTGCTGGAGGGGGCCGGGGTGCGGGAGTTGCCGGCCGGGTGGGGCGCGCCGACCCAGGCGACGACGGCGGCCGCGGCGCGTACGGGGCTTCGCGTCGCGGCGGACTCGCTGGTCGCGCTGTTCGACACGCCGCTGCTGGCGGAGGCGGGGCTGGTCGAGGCCCGGGTGGTCCGCAAGGCCCTGCGGGGCGCGGCGGCGGGCGAGCCCCTCCCGTTGGACGGCCTCGCCGACCTGGTCTCCCTGGAACTGTGGCTTCGACGGCTGCTGGCCCGCCGCGGCACGTGCTGGACGGGCACGCCGGCGCGACAGCGAGCGGTACCGGCGGGGGTCGCGCCGCAGCGGGGGGCGTTGGGGGCGGGGGCCGGTGGGGGGCGGCGGGGGTAGGGCGTGCCGCGGCGGGTGCCTCCGGCGGTGGGGTGGGGTGCCTGCGGCGGCCTGTGGCTGCTTCGGTGGGGGTGCGCGTTGCGCCTAGTGCCGGGTGGGGGGTCGGGGCCGCGCCGGGGGGTGTCCGTCCTCGGAACGGCGCGATGGGGTTGGACGCCGACTGACTGTCCGTTGACGCGCCAACCGCTGCGGGCGGACACCCCCCGACACGGCCCCTTCTCGCCGTGCGCGGGTGCGGGCGAGTGGAGGCGGACCGCTGGTCCCGCTTAGTTGCGGGCAGTCGTGCCGCTGGGGCGGCACGGGTGGGCGCAGCGGCACCCCGCGGCGCCGGGTTGCGCGACGCCCCGGCCCTCACGACAACGCCGAGCACCGAGCACGCACCTGGCACCTGCACAACAGCCCCCAGCAACACCCCGCACCGAAAACCCCCGGCCCTCGGTCAGAACCCAGCGACAATAACCCGGTGCGGTACAGAATCCTGGGCGTCACCACGGCAGAGGACGAGCACGGCACGGTCATACCCGTCGGCGGCCCCCGCGTCCGTGCCCTGCTCACCGCCCTCGCCCTGCGCCCCTCCCGCGTCACGACACCCGAGACGCTGATCGACGAGGTCTGGGCGGACGACCCGCCCCAGGACGCCCCCGCCGCCCTCCAGGCCCTGGTCGGCCGGCTCCGCCGAGCGCTCGGCAAGGGGGCCGTGACCTCGGAGACCGGCGGCTACCGACTCGCGGCGACCCAGGACGACATCGACCTCTTCGTCTTCGAACGGCTCGTCCGGCAGGGCTCCGGCGCCCTCGCCGCAGACGACCCCGCCCTCGCGGAACGGCACCTCGACGCCGCCCTCGCCCTCTGGCGCGGCCCCGCCCTCGCCGACCTCCCCGACCGCTCCGCCGCCACCCGCCCGGAGGCGACCCGCCTGGAGGCGACCCGGGCCCGCGCCGAGGCCCGCCTACGGCTCGGCCGCGCGCCGGACGTCGTACCGGAACTGCGGGAACTGACCGTCGCGCACCCGTACGACGAACCGCTGCACGCCCTCCTGATCCGCGCCCTGCGCGACACCGGCCGGGAGGCCGACGCCCTCGCCGCGTACGAGTCCGCCCGCCGCGCCCTCGCCGAAGGCCTCGGCACCGACCCGGGACCCGAACTGCGCGCCCTGCACGCCGAACTGCTCGGCACGGCCGCGCCGTACGAGGGGCCCGCGCCCGCCCCGCCCGAGCGCACCGGCAACCTCCGTCCCCGTCTGACCTCTTTCGTCGGCCGGGAACCCGAGATCGACGCCATCCGTTCCGACCTGCACAGGGCCCGCCTCGTCACCCTCACCGGACCGGGCGGCTCCGGCAAGACCCGTCTCGCCGAGGAGGCCGCCGCCGGGCTTCCGCAGGCATGGCTGGCCGAGCTCGCCCCGCTCGACCGGCCGGAGGCGGTGCCGGGAGCGGTGGTCAGTGCGCTCGGTCTGCGCGAGACCGTGCTGATGACCAGCGAGCTCACGGCCGTGCAGGACGACCCCGTCGCCCTGCTCGTGGAGTACTGCGCCCCGCGCAGCCAGCTGCTGATCCTTGACAACTGCGAGCATGTCATCGGCGCCGCCGCCCACCTCGCCGAGACCCTGCTGACCCGCAGCCCGGGGCTCACGATCCTCGCCACCAGCCGTGAACCCCTGGGCGTGCCGGGCGAGTTGGTGCGGCCGGTCGAGCCGCTGCGGCCAGAGCAGGCGCGCCGGCTGTTCGCGGAGCGTGCCGCCGCCGTCCGTCCCGACGCGGACGCCGTGCTCCGCGACGAGCGGTCGGTGGCGGAGATCTGCCGGCGGCTGGACGGGCTGCCGCTCGCCATCGAGCTGGCGGCTGCCCGGCTCCGGCTGCTCACGCCCCGGCAGATCGCCGACCGGCTCGACGACCGCTTCCGCCTCCTCACCTCCGGGAGCCGCACGGTCCTGCCCCGCCAGCAGACCCTGCGGGCCGTCGTCGACTGGTCGTGGGACCTGCTCGACGAGGCCGAGCGGACGGTGCTGTGCGAGATGTCCGTGTTCGCGGGCGGCTGGGACCTCGCGGCGGCCGAAGCGGTGTGCGGCGGGCCCGCCGCCGAACTGCTCGGGGCGCTCGTCGACAAGTCCCTCGTCGTGGCGGCGCCCAGCGCGCAGGACGGCTCCGGCGGCATGCGGTACCGCATGCTGGAGACCATCCACGAGTACGCCGTCGAGCGCGCCGCCGAGGCCCCGTTGCTGCGCGCCGAGGCCGAGCGCCGGCACCGGGCGTGGGTGCGCGCGCTCGTCGAGCGGGCCGATCCGCTGCTGCGCTCCGCCGGGCAACTGCCGTGGATCTCCCGCCTGGAGAGCGAGCTGGACAACATCCGCGCGGCCCTCGACCGTGCTCTCACCGCCGGGGACGAGGAGGAGGCCGGCGCAGTCCTCCTGGCCATGGGCTGGTTCTGGTGGCTGCGCAACTACCGGCACGAGGGCATGGAGTGGCTCGAGCGGATCCTGCGCCTGGGAGCGGCTCTCGATACCGGCGGTCGTCCGCCGTCCGGTGAGGAGCAGGGCCTGCCGGATCCCGTCGACCACTTCCTCGCCGCGCCGGGCGGGGAGGCGGGGCATCCGCTGCACGCCCGGCGGATGGATCTGCGCATGATGCATCTGTTCTTCATGGCCGAAGCGGGGCCCTTGCAGGGGTTCATGGAGCTGCGGCCGTCGTACGTGGAGCGGGTGTGGGCGTTCTTCGCGGAGGGCGGACCGCGGGCCGCCCGGCTCCCGGGGCTCGTCTGGCCGATGATCTCCTCCTTCGCGGGCGGCGGGCGGGATCAGGACGAGGTCCGGCACGTCATGGACTCCGCCGTCGCCCACTGCCGGGCCCATGGCGGGGACTGGGAGATCGCCGTCGCCCTGATGTTCCGCACCCACATGGTCGTCGACGCCCCCGGCGATCTGGAGGGCGTCGACGACGACCTCACGGAGCTGCGGGTCCTCAGCCGCCGCTCCGGTGACCGCTGGCTGCGGGCCCAGGTGTGCAGCGCGGCCGGCGAGGCCGCCATGGCGCGCAGCCGTTTCGAGGAGGCCAAGGGGGAGTACGAGGAGGCCCTGCGGCTCGCCTTCGAGGTGGGCGCGTACACGGAGTCGCCGTTCCTCATCGCCCGGCTCGCCGAGATCGCCTACCGCGCGGGAGACCGCCCGGCCGCGCTGGCGGCGCTGGACGAGGCGAGTGCCGCCGCCGACCGGCACGGCGTGGCGGACTCCAAGGCGTTCGTCCTGCTGCTGCGCGCCCAGATCGCGTCCGAGGAAGGGCACACCGCGAGGGCGCGCGACCTGTGCGAGGCGGCGCGCGTGGATGCCGCGCGCGGCACACCGCCGCCGCAGTTCCTGGTGATGCTGCATCTGGTCGACGCCGTGATCACGGCGAGCGAGTCGGGCCCGGAGGCAGCCCTGCCCAGGCTGACCGGAGCCCTGCGCGAGGCCGTGGACAAGCGGTGCTCGGACACGATCCGGGCCACGGTCGCGGACGGCGCGGCGGAGCTGCTGGCCGACCTCGGCGACTACCCGCGCGCGGCACGGCTGCTCGGTGCGGGCGACCAGTGGCGGGCCGGCCGGCCGCGCCCCATGCCGGAGCGCGCCCAGGCGGAGCGGACGGACGCCGAGACCCGCGCAGCCCTGGGCAGCGCCCGGAGCGCGGCGGAGCGCTCCCGCGGCACCGCTCTCACCTCGGAGGACGTCCTGCGCGAGCTGGCCGAGGCGCAGCGCGCGTACACCGCTAACCGCAGGTGAACTTAGACTCCGCCCAGTCGGCCGGCATCACGTTGTCCAGGGCGCTGTGCGGTTCCACCACCAGCCGTACGGTGCTGCGGCCGGTGAGGTTCACATGGACGGGGACGGCCGGGTCACCGCCCTCGACCGGCCCGGACCGCCACAGCCGGGCCCCGTCGGCGTAGACGGAGAAGGACACCCTGCCGAGACTCAGCGCCAGGTCGTCCACGCCGACGAGCGCGTCGTACGAGGAGCAGGGGCGGTTGAGGTCGATGGTGACGGAGGAGCGGCCGTGCACGGTGACGCCGTGCGCGTACCGCCGGTCCGCGATCGACATGCCGTAGCGCTGCCAGACCCAGCTGCTCGCGCCGATCCGCATCTCGGGCCCGGTGCCGTCGCCGCTGACGTCGTACGACAGTTCGCTCCACTGGTAGACGGCCGGGGGCGGCGGCGCCTGGGTCGGGGTGGGCGTGGGTGTGGGTGTGGGTGCCGGGGGCGGTGGCGGACTGGGCTTCGGGGACTCGGGCGGCGGCTTGGGTGCCGAGCGAGTCGGGGTCGCGGACGGCGAGGGAGCCGGGCTGGTCCTGGAGGGCGGCGCCGGCGCGGGCGTCTCGGCGCGCGCGGGCACGATCGCCGGGGGCCGTGGCCCGGGTTCCGGCTCGGAGGGGGAGGGCGTGGGCTCGCCGGGCCGCACCACCGGCGACGAGGGGGCGGGGGGAGTTCTCCGCGCCTCTTCCTCCGGCTTCTCGTTGCCGGCCAGGGCCAGTACGACCGCGGCCACGACGCCCACGGCGACGACACCGGCCGCGATACCGGCCTTCACCGGCGCGCCGACCCCTTCGGAGGCCGCCGCACCACCACCGCTGCCCGCCCCACCGGACGAACCGCCGCCCGTGGCCGCCGCCCCGCCCGACGAGCCCCCGCCCGCCGCCGAGGCCGCCCCCGCCGCACCGGCCGCTCCCGCGCCCGCGCCTCCGGCGATGAGACCGGCCGCCTTGGCGTACCCGGCGGCACCGAACCAGCCGATGACGGCGACCGGCACGACGGCCGGGATGCCACCGGCCACTTCCTCGATCTGGCTCGCGGCCAGCCGGCACCGCCCGCACTCCTCCAGGTGCTTGCGCAGCCCCCGCTCGGCACGGGTGCGCAGCCGGCCGCGGGCGTACGTGCCGAGCTGGTCGGCGTAGCGCGCGCACTCCCCGTCGCCGGTGAGCGTGTCACTGACGTGGGCCTGGAGGTAGGCCTGCTTGAGGCCCTCGCGCGCCCGGCTGGCGAGCACGCGGGTGCCGTTGGCGTCCAGCCCGAAGAGCGTGGCGACCTCACTGGGCGACTCGTCCTCGACCTCGGTGTGCCACAGCACGGCCTGCCACCGCTCCGGCAGCGACCGGAAGGCCCGCATGGCCATGGACCGCTCGGCCTCGTGCATCGCCCGCACGTCCGCGCCCAGTTCGAGCGTGTCGTCGTCGGAGACGTGGGAGCCGCGGGCGGACTGCGTGGCGAACACCGCGAAGTCGTCGACGAGCTGCTCCCGCCGCGCCGATTTCGTCCAGGAGGCGGCGACGCGGCGGACGGAGGTGAGCAGGTACGCGCGTACGGCGTGCTGGGGACCGGAGCCGCCGCGTACCGCCTGGAGCACGCGGGCGAAGACCTCGGCGGTCAGGTCGTCCGCGGTGTGGGCGTCCCGGCAGCAGGTGCGGGCGTACCGGCGCACGGCCTGCGCGTGGCGCCGGTACAGCTCCTCGTACGCCGTGTCGTCACCCGAGCGCATCCGGTCGATGAGCTCGGCGTCGGACGGCGGCAGCTCGCGGGGCGGCGGCAAGACGCTGTCCTCGCGCCCCGCGCGCTGGGCCGGGACCGAGTCGTCGACGGGGTGCCCGCCCGGCGGGCCGCCCGCGCGACCGCCCTGGCTCGGCACCTGCGGCGGGACCGGGCCGCCGGCCGCGTCACCGCTGCCGCTGCTGCCACCGCTCGACTCGTCCCGCCCGTCAACGCTCATCGCGGAAAGCCCCCGCCAGCCGCCCAACCCGTCCAGACCACCGGGTCAGAGTGCCATATTGGCTTTTGGTCAGGTCCTCGGAGTTCGGACCATCACTCATCCGTGGGGACTTGCCGCACTCCAGTACTAACCGACACTCATTCGGGGAAGGTTCCCCTTTCGCTCCGGGCCCGGACGTCACGCCGGGCCCCGGAAGCTCACGCCGGCCGCGACCGAAGCCCCTCCAGCAGGATGTCCAGCAGCCGGGCCGACGCGGCCGCCTGCTGCGCCGCGTCCGGCAGCGAGGGCGCGGCCGTCGCGATCACGAGCAGGACGTCCGACACCGACACGTCCGCCCGCAGCTCACCCGCCGCACGCGCCCGCTCCACGAGCTGGCCCACGACCTCCAGCAGCGCCGACGCCCCGGCGTCGTCCGCCGCCGCGACCGCCGGCACCGAAGCCACCGCCATCGGCTCCTCCGGCACCAGCCGCAGCTCCGCCGGCCCCGACTGGGTCCGCTGCTGCGGCACCCGCGCGCCGCCGGAGCCGTCCTCCCCGACCGAGACCCGCAGCACCTGGGGCGGCAGCAGCCGCCCGGCGCCGGAGGCCACCGACGTCCGCAGGAAGCGCGACAGCGCCGACCACGGCTCGTCCTCCTGCCCGAGCGCCGCACGCGCCTGGTCGGTCAGCCGGGAGGTCTCCTCCTCGGCTATCCGCCGTACCAGGACGTCCTTGCTCGGGAACCGCCGGTACACCGTGCCCACGCCGACCCGCGCGCGCCGCGCCACGTCCTCCATCGGCGCGCCGTACCCCAGCTCGCCGAAGACCTCGCGCGCCGCACGCAGCACGTGCTCCAGATTGCGCTGTGCGTCCACGCGCAGCGGCGTCGTCCGCGGGCCGTCCCCGCGACCGTTCGCCGTCGCGCTCATCGTCGCGCCGCCCGCCGCGAGAGCAGACGCGGACGACCAATGAGAGTCCTGAACATGCATACGCTTCCCCCGGTAATGACGTCTCCCCCCGGAGACACTCCCCGCCATTCGATGCCGGGACTGGGGAACAGGCTCGGGTCCGCGGGCCCGCCCGTCGCGGACCCGGTGAGCGCATCCCCCTACACCCCGTCGACACACGAACATAGTTGAGAGGGAGTCAATTCAGAAGGGGCACGTTCCGCACGGAGCGCCCACCGATCGGAGTACGGGCCGCATACGTCCTGAATGTGCCCCCGTGCGCCCCCCGTACCACCCCAGCTGACCTGCGCTTATTCGCCGCACCTCGCTATTCCGGCCAACTCCGCGCGCTCTCCGGCTCCGGTCACACAATTCGTCGAGGCTGTGGACAAACGCAAGCGGCGGGTGCGTCATGGGATGGTGAAGGAACGTGCGCGCATTCTCGTTGTCGGTGGCGGCTACGTCGGGATGTACACGGCCCTGCGCCTCCAGCGCAGACTGAGACGGGAGCTGGAGCGGGGCGAGGTGGAGATCACGGTCGTCACCCCCGACCCGTACATGACGTACCAGCCGTTCCTCCCCGAGGCCGCCGCCGGCGCCATCTCGCCCCGCCACGTCGTCGTACCGCTGCGCCGCGTCCTCGACCGGTGCCACATCGTCATCGGCGAGGCCACCGCCGTCGACCACGCGAAACGCACCGCCACCATCACCACCCTCGCCACCGAGGAGGAGGGCACCGGCGGGCAGCGGCTGCCCTACGACGAACTCGTCCTCGCCCCCGGCTCGGTCTCGCGCACCCTGCCGGTCCCCGGCCTCGCCGACCACGGCATCGGCTTCAAGACCGTCGAGGAGGCCATCGGCCTGCGCAACCACGTCATCGAGCAGATGGACATCGCCTCCTCCACCCGCGACCCCGCGATCCGCGACGCGGCCCTCACCTTCGTCTTCGTCGGCGGCGGCTTCGCCGGCGTGGAGGCCCTCGGCGAACTGGAGGACATGGCCCGCTACGCCGCGCGCTACTACCACAACATCCAGCCCGAGGACATGAAGTGGATCCTCGTCGAGGCCTCGGACCGCATCCTGCCCGAGGTCGGCGAGGAGATGGGCCGCTACACCGTCACCGAGCTGCGCCGCCGCAACATCGACGTCCGCCTGCAGACCCGCCTGGAGTCCTGCGCCGACCGGGTGGCGGTCCTCAGCGACGGCGCCCGCTTCCCCACCCGTACGGTCGTCTGGACCGCCGGCGTGAAACCCCACCCGGTGCTCGCCGCCACCGACCTCCCGCGCAACGGCCGCGGACGCCTCACCTGCACGCCGGAACTGTCGATCGAGGGCACCACGCACGCGTGGGCGGCCGGAGACGCCGCCGCCGTCCCCGACGTCACCGCCTCCGAACCGGGCCGCGAGTGCGCCCCCAACGCCCAGCACGCGCTCCGCCAGGCCAAGGTCCTCGCCGACAACATCGTGCACAGCCTGCGCGGCGAACCCCTCCAGACGTACGAACACGCCTACGCCGGCTCGGTCGCCTCCCTCGGCCTCCACAAGGGTGTCGCCCACGTCTACGGCCGCAAGCTCAAGGGCTACCCCGCCTGGTTCATGCACCGCGCCTACCACCTCAGCCGCGTGCCCACCTTCAACCGCAAGGCGCGCGTGCTCGCCGAATGGACCCTGGCCGGCCTGTTCAAACGGGAGATCGTCTCCCTGGGTTCACTCGAACACCCCCGGGCCGAGTTCGAACTCGCGGCCGGTGGAAAGCCTTCCCAAGACCCCCCGCACAACCCGAAGGGGTCGTCCTGACCGGACCCAGGAACTCCACCGGCCGGCCCGGCGTCTGACGGATGTTGGTCCGGTCCGGGCACTGCCAGACTGTTCCACCACCGCGGGTGTGCCACCGCACGTCCCGGTGCGGGCCCCCGGGGCCCCGGCCGGTTCCGGTGCCGGCCGCCGACGACTACACGAGGCAAGGATTCGTGAACTTCACGCGCTGGAGCGCCCGGCTCCCCGGAACGCAGCGCCGCGCCGCAGCGCGGACCGAGCAGACGGCCTCCCCGGACCGGCGGGGGGAAGGTTCCGTACCCGCCGCCCGTGCCGAACAACTGACCGACGAACCACCGTCCGTACCCGCCGTCGACGAACTGCCGGTGCGCGAGGTCCTCGACCGCGTCCCGTCCCTCGTCGCCCTGGTCCACGGCCCCGACCACCGCATCGCCTACGTCAACGACGCCTACACCACCGCCTTCGGCGTACGCCCCCTGGGCGAACGCGCCCGCGAGGCCCTCCCGGAACTGGACGCACTGGGCCTGTTCCCCCTCCTGGACCAGGTCCTGCGCAGCGGCAAGCCCCGCACGGTCAAGTCCCGCAAGGCCCCCGACGGCCGCTCCTACACCTTCACCTGCACCCCGGTCGCCGAACGCGACGGCAAGGGCGGCGGCGACGGCCGCGGCGTCCTCGTCTTCGCCACCGACGTCACCGACCACGCCGAAGCCGCCGAACGCCTGCGCGCCAGCGAACGCCGCCAGCGCGAAACCGCGGTGACCCTCCAGCGCTCACTGCTCCCCCAGGAGCTCGAAGAACCCGACGACCTGCGCATCGCCGCCACATACCACCCCGGCGGCACGGAAGCCGCGGTCGGCGGCGACTGGTACGACGTCATCACCCTGGGCGGCGGCCGCACGGCCCTCGTCATCGGCGACGTCATGGGCCGCGGCGTCCGGGCCGCCGCGGTCATGGGCCAGCTCCGCACGGCGGTCCGCGCCTACGCCCGCCTCGACCTGCCCCCGCACGAGGTGCTCCAGCTCCTCGACGGCCTGGCAGCCGAGATCGACGCCAACCAGATCGCCACGTGCGCGTACGCGGTCCACGACCCGAACGAGGGCAAGCTCGTCTACGCCTCGGCGGGCCACCTCCCCATCCTCGTCCGCGACGAGACCGGCACGGTCCTGCGCGCCGACGAGCCCACCGGCCCCCCGCTCGGCACCGGCGGCTGGATGCACACCTCCGGCTCGATCCCCCTCAGCCCCGGCTCGACGGCCGTCCTCTACACGGACGGCCTGGTGGAGCGCCGCGACGCCGACCTGGACGAGGGCATCGCCGCCCTGGAACGCGCCCTGGCCGGCGCCACCGGCACGCCCCAGGTCGTCTGCGACCGCCTGGTCCGCTCGGCAGGCGTGACCCCCGACCACGACGACGACGTGGCCGTCCTGGTCCTCCAGCACCCCGCCCGCACGGGCCCGGAGAGCGAGCTCTTCCGCAACGCCGCCCTGGAACTCCTCGGCGGAGTGGAAGCGGCCCCACGCGCGCGTGCCTTCGCCTCCGGCGTCCTGACCAGCTGGCGCTTCCCCGCCGACCTGCACGACCTGGGCGTCCTGGCGACCAGCGAACTGGTCGCCAACTCCCTCCAGCACGGCACCCCGCCGATGCGCCTGCGTCTGCGCCGCACCGACCGCCGCCTGATCATCGAAGTCACCGACGGAGACGACCACCTCCCCAGACGCCGCCGCGCGGAACCGGGCGACGAATCGGGCCGCGGCATCGCCATCGTCGCCACGATCGCCTCGAACTGGGGCTGCCGCCGCACACCGGGCGGCGGCAAGGCGGTCTGGTGCGAGTTCGCGCTACCGCGCGCCCAGCCGACGTAGAGGGCGTCGAGGCTCAGACGTCCGCGGAAACGGGCGCCCCACCCCGCGCCACGACCCGGCTCTTCGCGAGCCACGGCTGATCCTGCACCTCCGTGAGATGCCGCCCCAGCCGCACCGCCAGGAAGGTGATCCCCAGCGAGAACAACAGGAAGGCCACGATGTACGGCGCGTGCAGCGAGGCCCCCAGCGGCCCGCCCACCGCCGGTCCGACGGCCAGCGCGAGCTGCTTGACCAGCGCGAACGCGGAGTTGTACTGCCCGGCCATGCCCTCCGGCGCCAGATCGGCGACCAGCGGGGCCACGGTCGGCGACAGCATCGCCTCGCCCAGCCCGAACAGCGCGTACGTCGACACGAACGCGGCCGTCGCCATCTCCTGGCTCCCCTGCCCGAGCCCCGCGTACCCGGCGACGGCCCACGCCACGGCCCAGATCAGCCCCACGGCAGCGATCACCCGCGACCGCCGGCGCCGCTCCACGAACCGCAGCACGGCGAACTGCGCGACCACGATCACCAGCGTGTTGGCGGCCAGCGCGGTCCCCAGCGCGGACGTCGATATCCCGGCGGCCTCGACCCCGTACGCACTCAGCCCCGACTCGAACTGCCCGTAGCAGGCGAAGAACAGCACGAAGCCCAGCACACACAGCTGCACCATCGCCCGGTTGCCCAGCAGCTGCTTCCAGCTGCCCCGGCCCGACGCCGCCGGCGCTCCCTCGATCCGCGGCGCTTGCGGCATCCGCACGGTCGCCATCACCACGACCAGCAGCAGGAACATCGCCGCCTCGATCGCGAAGAGCAGCGTGAAGGACGCCGCACTGCTCGTATCGACCAGATGACCGCCGATGAGACCGCCCACCCCGAGCCCGAGGTTCTGCAGGAAGAACTGAAGGGCGAAGGCACGCGACCGCGTCTCCGCGCTGGAGCAGTCCACGATCATCGTCGCCAGCGCCGGCTGCATCACGGCCTGCCCGGCCCCCAGCAGGGACGCCGACACCAGCACGGCCGCGGCACTGCTCGCGACCCCCAGGCTCAGCGCGCCCATGGCGGCGGCGACCAGGGCGGCGAACAGCACCGGCAGCGGGCCGCGCCGGACGATGGCCCGCCCGGCGAACGGCAGCACGACCAGCGCGGCCACAGCGAAGACGGCGAGTACGAGACCCGCCGTCATGGCTCCCAGTCCCCGCACCTGCGCCACATAGACGTACAGGTAGGGGACGGTGAAGCCGAGCCCGAACGCGCTGAGTGCGTTGCCCACGTGAATCCGGCGCATCGCCGCGCCCATCGCCCTGGTCACGTTCACCTCTCTCACAAGTTAGGAGTGAAGACTTCGAAACTAAAATTCGAAGCTAAAGAGTACACATCCAAGGACTTCAAGGCAAAGAGCGGCCGTGCCATACTGCGGCCCATGGGCGACACCCCCGGCCCCAGTGAGCCGACCCTCGAAGAGCAGATCGCCGCGTACCAGCGCGAGTTCCAGGACCTCGACCCCCAGGTCGAGCAGATCGTCTCGGCCCTGTCCCGCCTGAACCGCCGTATGAACGTCGCCTACAGCCGTCAGACCGCGACCCTCGACATCAGCAACGCCGAGTGGGAGGTCCTCAAGGCCCTCGTCCTCTCCGGCGCCCCCTACCGTCTGGGCCCCAGCGACCTCGCCAAGCGCCTCGGTCTCACCCCGGCCGCGATGACTCACCGGATCGACCGCATGGTCGGCGAAGGACTGGTCACCCGTGAGCGAGACGAGTCCAACCGCGTACGAGTCATCGTGGAGCTGACACCCGAGGGGCGTGAGAAGTGGCTGGAGGCGATGCGCCTGGCGTCGGTCTTCGAGGAAGACCTGCTCCAGGACCTGTCCCCGGAGGAGCGCACGGCACTGGGTGAGGTCCTCACCCGGCTCCTGCGCCGGGTGGAACACGCCCAGCCGGACGCCGGCGGCCGCCTCTCCGACCTGGACTGACGCCCGCACAAAAGATCTTGACAGGGGCCACTTGACAGCCCCCGGCTCGATCCGTAGAGTTCTTCGGGTTGCCGCGGAGACGTAACGGTTCTGCGACAGCACTTCCGCCGCACCAGCGGCACCCAACCACCAGCAAGATCGCTCCCAACGGGGTTGATTTCGGCGTGCCCGAATTCAATTCGAATTGGGGCTCGACGATCTGATCGACGCCAAACCGGCTTCGATTTTGGAATCGCCGAGAGACCGCGCTAAGGTTGGAGACGTCGGAAGGGCCAACGGCCCGGAAGACGAGCCCCGCTGACTGGGGATCGGGTCGAGAAAAGATCTGATAGAGTCGGAAACGCAAGACCGAAGGGAAGCGCCCGGAGGAAAGCCCGAGAGGGTGAGTACAAAGGAAGCGACCGTTCCTTGAGAACTCAACAGCGTGCCAAAAGTCAACGCCAGATATGTTGATACCCCGTCTCCAGCATCTGCTGGGGCGAGGTTCCTTTGAAAAAACACAGCGAGGACGCTGTGAACGGTCGGGCTTATTCCGCCTGACTGTTCCGCTCTCGTGGTGTTGCACCGGATTACCGGTACACATTCACGGAGAGTTTGATCCTGGCTCAGGACGAACGCTGGCGGCGTGCTTAACACATGCAAGTCGAACGATGAACCACTTCGGTGGGGATTAGTGGCGAACGGGTGAGTAACACGTGGGCAATCTGCCCTGCACTCTGGGACAAGCCCTGGAAACGGGGTCTAATACCGGATACTGATCACCGCAGGCATCTGTGGTGTTCGAAAGCTCCGGCGGTGCAGGATGAGCCCGCGGCCTA
>NZ_BMWC01000007.1 GCF_014651035.1 Streptomyces lomondensis | reverse complement strand
GACGCCCGGGATGCCCGCTGGGCTGACGCCCGGGGCGCCCACCGGCCTGACGCCCGGGACGCCCGTCGGGCTGATGCCCGGGATGCCTGCGGGTCTGATGCCGGGGATGCCCGCTGGGCTGAGGCCGGGACGTCCGTCGGGCTGATGCCCGGATGCCTACGGGTCTGATGCCCGGGACGCCCGCTGGGCTGAGACCCGGGACGTCCGTCGGGCTGATGCCCGGATGCCTGCGGGGCTGACGCCCGGGACGCCCGCCGACCCGAGACCCGGGACACCCGCCGGCCTGACACCGGGACGCCCGCCGACCCGAGACCCGGGACACCCGCCAGCCTGACACCCGCGACACCCGTCGGGCTGATGCCCGGGATGCCCGTCGGCCTGGTGCACGGGATGCCTGCGGGTCTGATGCCCGGGACGCCCGTCGGGCTGAGGCCGGGACGCCCGCCGACCCGAGACCCGGGATGCCTGCGGGCCTGACACCCGAGACACCCGCCGGCCTGACCCCCGGGACGCCCGCGAGGCCGGCACCCCGAACGCCCCCGAGGCCCACACCCCGAACGCCCGGAGCCCCCCAGCCGTCACGGTCAGATCTGTGCCCGGGCCTGCTTTCTGATCTCCGTCAGCCGCTCCGCCCCGAGTCGCACGGCCTGCTGTGTGACCTCCGCGTAGACCTCGCCGAGGCCGGCGTGGGTGAGGACGACGGTCTCCTCGCCGACCCGCGCGGCGGCGAGGTCCATGGTGAGGTACGTCAGCTCCCCGTCCTCCGTCTCGCCGGCCAGCGTCACCCGCAGGGCCTGGCGGGCGTCCCCCACCGGCGGCAGCGGCAGGTCGCGGACCTCGACGCCCTGGACGCCGCCGCGGGTCGTCGCGGCCGTGAACTGGCCGCACCGGCCCGGCAGCGACTTCAGCCAGTCCAGGGTGCGGTCCACGTCCGCCGGAGGGTGGGCGGCGATCTGATAGCGCACCTGGGCGTCGCTGTCGGCGTCGTCGAACGCCGAGGTCGCGTGCGGGCCCCGCGGGGCGCCGAAGACCTCCTCCGTGTAGAGGGCGTCGAGCAGCCGCTGGCACTCCCGGTCCTCCGTGGTCGCCTTGAGCAGCCCGTCCCGCCAGGTCCTGGCACCCCGCGTCGGCCCCCACGGCTCCCCCAGATCGGCCGCGGTGATCAGCGCCGCCTGTGCCTGCGCCTCGGTGAGGGCGGCCCCCGAGCCGGCGGGCTGCTCGACGGCGGGCGATGCGGCGGCGGAGGCCGAGGCGGAGAACCACCGCGGCCGCGGCTCGCCCTCGATGGAGCAGCCTGCCGTGGCCGGCAGGGCGGTCACGGACAGCGCGGAGGCCAGGAGGGCACGGGCGGCGGCCGGAGGGTGGGACATCGGGGTGTCTCCTGGTGGGGCGGGCCCTGTGGAAGCGGGCGGTCCAAGATCGGGTGCTGCTCTTACGGCACCACCGCGACCGCCCGGCCACCAGCGCGACGGGCCGTCCGGGTGAGGGGACGGCGCGGCGACCCCGCCGCGGCCGCGCGGGGACGGAAAATCCGTCGCTCCGACACCGCTGCCCCTGCTACGGTCCCGCCCATGAAGCGCGCCAAGCCGTTCCCGTCTCTCACGACGACGCCGGAGAGTGTCCCGGCGCGCTGACAGCTGACCTGAGTGTCCGAAGCCCCGGGGCGAGTGCCCCGGGGCTTCGTCGCGTGGTGCTCGTCCCGACCTGGGAGGAGCCCGCCATGCACGACCACCGCCGACTCGGCCGTGAACTGGACCTGTTCGACACCGACCCGCTGATGGGCGCGGGGCTGCCGTACTGGCTGCCCGACGGCGCGATCGTGCGGCACACCCTGGAGGAGTACATCCGCGAGGCGGAGCGGCGGGCGGGCTACCGGCACGTGTACTCGCCCGTCCTCGGCAAACGGGAGCTGTACGAGATCTCCGGCCACTGGGACCACTACGGCGACGACATGTTCCCGCCCATGGACCTGGGCGCCGAACAGGTGCTGCTGCGCCCCAGCCTGTGCCCCCACCACGCCCTCATCTACCGCTCCCGCTCCCACAGCTACCGCGAACTCCCCCTGCGTATGGCGGAGCTGGGCGGCATGTACCGCTCGGAGCTGTCCGGCGTCCTCGGCGGCCTGACCCGGGTGCGGGCCATCACCCTCAACGACGCGCACATCTTCTGCACCCTGGAGCAGGCCGTGGCGGAGGCGCGCGCCGCGCTGGAGCTGATCGGCCGCGCCTACGCCGACCTGGGCATCCGCGCGTCCCGGCACCGTCTCTCGCTGCCCGGCGAGGGCGGCAAGTACGTGGCCGACCCGGAGCTGTGGCGGCGGGCCACCGCCCTGCTCCGGGAGGTCCTGGACGGCTCCGGCATCCCCTACGACGCCGCCGAGGGCGAGGCGGCCTTCTACGGCCCGAAGATCGACGTGCAGATCACCGACCCGGCCGGGCGGGAGGCCACCCTCTCCACCGTCCAGATCGACTTCCACCAGCCCGAGCGCTTCGACCTGCACTACATCGGCGCCGACGGGGCGAAGCACCGCCCGGTGATGGTGCACCGCAGCATCATCGGCAGCGTGGAGCGCGCGGTCGCCCACCTCATCGAGGCGCACGGCGGCGCCTTCCCGCCGTGGCTGGCCCCCGTACAGCTGGCAGTCCTGCCGGTCGGGGACGAGCAGGCCGAACACGCCCACGCCCTCGCGGACCGCGCCCACGGGCTCGGTCTGCGCGCCGAGGTCGCCGGGCCCGAGCAGGGCACCCTCGCCGCCCGGATCCGCGCGGCCCGGCTGGTCCCCTACCAGGCGGTGATCGGCGGGCGCGAGGCCGACGCCGGGCTGGTGGCACCGCGCCTGCGGGACGGGCGCCGGCCGGACCCGCTGCCCGCCGACGAGCTGCTGCGGCGCGTCGCGGACCGGGTGGCGGCCCGCGGCACCGGCCTGTGGGAACCGGCGTAGGGCGGACGGGCCGGGGTCAGCGAGGGGCGTCCAGGAGCCCGGCGATCTGTTCGTGCAGCTCGTGCGGCAGGTCGAACGCCCAGCGCCCGGCCGCCTCGCCGGCCAGCTCCCGGCTCCAGCGCCAGCTGTTGCGCGCGGCCGTACGCACCTCCAGCTCGCGTGCGACGGCCGTGGTGGTGACGTAGCGGTCGCGGTCGGCGGCCGGCAGCTCCTGCTCCAGGGCGCGGCTGGGGGTGAGCCAGTGGGCGGTGCTGCCCCGCAGCAGGCGGCAGAGCTGGAGCTGGAGCGGGGCGACGACGGTGTGCAGTAGCGCGTGGGCGCGGGCGATCTCGCCGCGGGCCAGGATGTGGGCGAGCATCAGCGTCCAGTTGGCCAGCTCGTCGGTGAGCTGCCGGGCGGTGGACACCGGCTCGTGCGGGCGGAACTCCGCCAGCTGCCGGGCGGCCCGCGTCAGCCGCCCGGTGCGGTCGAGCAGGACGGCGTCGTCGGGGCGGGGCAGGTGCACCATGCCCTGCCAGGTGGGAACCTCGTCGATGCCGGACCCGGCCGGGGTGAGGTGGAACTCGCCGCGCATGAGGTCGTCGAAGACGACGGTGAGGATGTCGTACATGTTGGTGTACGCGAGCCGGAGCGGCGCGAGCTGCTCCAGGAAGGCCCGGCCGTCGAAGCCGGCGACCTCGTCGTCCTGGATGTAGAGGTACGCCTCGATGTCGGAGTGGGCGTCGGCCTCGCCGAGGGTCCACGAGCCGTAGAGCAGGACACCCTCCAGTCGCGGGTCGGCGTGGGCGAGCTTGCGCAGGCGGTCGATGCGGTCGTCGAGTGCGGGGGAGGCAGAGGGCATGGTCGGGATGCTAGGGAAGGCGCCCCGAGAGATCAGCTCATTTTCTGTCAGGCCGCCCTCCAGGGGCGGAGTTTGTCGGGGTTGAGCACGGCCCAGATGCGGGTGATCCGGCCGTCCGCGACGTCGAACGCGAGCACCGACACGGTGACGCCGTCCTTCTGCGCCATCAGGCCGGGCTGGCCGTTGACCGCGCACTCCAGGATCGTCACGCCGGGGACGGCGCGGGACCGGTCGACGAAGAAGCGCGCGATCTGCTCGGCGCCCTCGACCGGGTGGAGCGCGGCCGTGACGAGTCCGCCGCCGTCGCCGGTCGCCGTGGCGTCGGGGGCCAGCAGGCCGACGAGCCCGTCGATGTCCTTGGCCTCCCACGCCCGCCGGAAGGCCCGGACGAGGTCGGCGCGCTCGGCCGCCGGGGCCGCGGGAGGCCGTGCCGCGCGCACGCGGCGGCGGGCCGAGGAGGCCAGCTGACGGCAGGCGGCCGGCGTCCGGCCGACGATCTCGGCGACTTCGGCGAAGGGGTAGCGGAACACGTCGTGCAGGACGAACGCGACCCGCTCGGCCGGGGTCATCGACTCGAGCACGACGAGGAAGGCCATGCTGACGGACTCGTCGAGCGTGACGCGGTCGGCGGGATCGGCCGGGTCGGCCGTGCTGTCGCCCCAGCGCCCGCTGATCCACTCCGTCCGGCTGGGCAGCGGCTCCGGGACCCACTCACCGACGTACCGCTCGCGCCTGGCCCGGGCCGAGCCGAGCAGGTCGAGGCAGACGCGGCCGGCGACGGTCGTCAGCCAGGCGGCGGGGGAGTCGATGCCGTCCCGCTGCCGCGGGGACAGGGCGTACCAGCGGGCGTACGTCTCCTGCACGACGTCCTCGGCCTCGGCGAGCGAGCCGAGCAGCCGGTACGCGAGGTTGAGCAGCTGGCGCCGCTCGCGGGTGACCGCGCTGAGGTCGTCTGCGGGCTCGGACGGTGTGGTCATGGTGCGGATGGCTCCCTCGGTCGCACGGGTCCTCACCGGTTCGACGAAACAGCGCACCGGAATGTGAGGCGGGCCCGTGCCGCCTCACATTCGCCGGGGCTGTGTCGTCGTACTGCCGAGACCCCCATCAGGCCTTCCCTTCCAGGAGACCCCACCATGACCACCACGACCGCACTCGGCGAACTGACCGGCGACTACGTCCTCGACACTGCCCGCACCCGCATCGGCTTCGTGGCGCGGGCCATGCTCGTCACCAAGGTGCGCGGGACGTTCGACGCGTTCGAGGGCAGTGCGCGGCTGGACGGCGAGAGCCCGTCGAAATCCACGGTCCGCCTCGCGATCCGGGCGGAGAGCGTCCAGACCGGCAACCAGAAGCGCGACGACCACCTGCGCGGCGGCGACTTCCTCGACTCGGCCGTCCACCCGGCCCTCACCTTCACCTCGACCCGGGTGGAGCAGGCCGGCCCGACCGGCTTCAAGGTCACCGGTGACCTGACGGTCCGCGGCGTGACCAGGCCGGTCACCGTGGACGTCGAGCTGACCGGCGCCGGGAAGGACCCGCAGGGCGTCTTCCGGGTCGGCTTCACGGGCCGGGCGACCATCGACCGCGACACCTGGGGCGTCAGCGGCGGCCGGGGCATGGTCGGCCGGAAGGTGACGCTGGAGCTGGACATCGCGGCGATACGGCGGTCCTGAACGGCAGCCGACCGCGCTCTGGGGCGGCCGCAGCGGCTGATCCGCCGCCGGGGCAGGCCGTAAGGTCGCTGGTACGGCCCCCGCCCCGGGGGACAGCGCAGCGGAAGGAGCCTCGCCGTGACGGACGGTCAGCGCATCCCGGTGGTCATCGACTGCGACACCGGCGTCGACGACGCCCTCGCCCTGCTGTTCGCCGTCCGGCACCCGGCGCTCGACGTGCGCGCGATCACCTGCGTGGCCGGGAACACGGACGTGGACGGCGTCGTCCGCAACACCCTCACCGTGCTGGAGCAGGCGGGCGCCCCCGGCATCCCGGTCGCCCGGGGCGCCGAGCGGCCGCTGATCGAGTCCGTGCGGACGGCGCGGCACGTGCACGGCCACGACGGCATGGGCGACCTCGGCCTGCCCGCACCGACCCGCACCGCGGTGGACGTGGACGCGGTGACGCTGCTGCGCCGCGAGATCCTCGCCTCCCCGCGCCCGGTCACCCTCATCCCCACCGCCCCCCTCACCAACATCGCGCTGCTCCTGCGCACCCACCCGGAGGTGGTGCGCAACATCGAGCGGATCGTCTTCATGGGCGGCGCGGCGGCGGCCGGGAACGCCACGCCGGTCGCGGAGTTCAACGTGTGGCACGACCCGGAGGCGGCCGCGATCCTGCTCACCGCGGGGGTGCCGATCACGATGTACGGGCTGGACGTGTTCACCCGGGTCGTGGTCCCCACGGCGGACGTACGGCGTCTGCGCGCGAGCGCCGAGCCGGGCGCGCGGCTGGCCGGCGAGCTGCTCGCCCACCGCCCGGCGCACCCGGGCAGCCGCCCCGACGACCCGGAGGAGACCGCCGGCGGGCTCGGCGACGCGGGCGCGGTCTGCGCCGTCGTCGACCCGGAGGGCCTGACCACCCACCGCCTCCCCGTCGAGGTCTCCCTCGCCCCCGGCCCCACCCGCGGCATGACGATCGTCGACCGCCGCCCCCGCCCCGGCGAGTCCGAACTCCACGAGGGCACCCGCGAACAGCCCCTGGTGGACGTGGGCCTGGACGTGGACGTGGAGCGCTACGTGAAGCTGTACCTGGCGACGGTCGAGTCCGGCTGACCACGAGCGGCGCACGGACGACCGCCCCGCTGTCGTCCCGGGGAGGACAGCGGGGCGGTCGGTCACTCGTGAGGTGACCAGGCGTCCTAGGCGCCGCGCTTCGCCGCGCGGCGGCGGGTCGCGACGACGAGGGCCGCGCCGCCGGCGAGCAGGGCCGCCGCGCCGAGGGCGATCGGCCCGGTGCTGCTGTTCGCGCCGGTCTCGGCCAGGTCACCGCCACCGCCGTTCGGCGTGGGCGCCGGGGGCGTGGTCGACTCGGAGGCGGTCGGGGTGGGCGTGTCCGTGCCGGAGGACGGCTTCGAGGGCTCGGACGGCTCGGCGGGCTCGGACGGGGACGCGGGCGGCGTCGTCTCCTCGGCCGGCTCCGAGGGGCTCGCGGGCGGGGTGGAGGCGGGCGGCTCCTCCTCGGCCGGCGGCGGGGTCTGCGTGCAGTCCTTCGTGCCGCCGTTCCAGGCCGCGATCAGCTTGTCCTTGATGACCGGGCGGTCCGGGCCCTTGGGCAGCTCGCCGTGCTCGAAGCCGTCCTTCGCGTCGAGCTCGCCGTCGAACTTCACCGCGCCCCGGTAGAGGTCGATCTGCCCGAAGCAGCCCTTGTCCGGGATGGCGATGTCGAGCGAGTCGGTGCCGCCCGGCTTGACCGTCACCGTGTCGAAGTCGACGAACACCTGCTCGCCTGAGGTCGCGAAGGTCGCGCCGTGCGCCAGGTAGGAGGCGAGGGAGGCCGTGCAGGTGGCCGCGTCACCGGCGGTGCGGACCTTGATGTGGACCTTGCCGTCGTCGGTCGGCTTCAGGTTCTGGTCGTCGACCCTGACCGAGTCCTGGAAGTGCGTGCCGTCGAGCGAGAACTGGCAGCGGTCGGTCCCCGTCTCCGTGCCCGCGCCCGTCCCGGGCTTGTAGGTGCCGCCGGACGACCAGCCGTCGCCACCGGGCGTCCCGGTGGCGAACGCGGTGGTGGCGGAGGCGGCGCACAGGGCGAGGGCCGCGGCGCCCGTCCCCAGCAGGCGGCGCGCGGTGACACGTCTCGCTATGGACATGGGTATCCCGTTTCTTGGCGTGTGCCGGAACCCGGGTGGCGGCATGCGGGCAGCGCGCGGCGCACGGCTGCCGGGGCCGCACCGGGGGTGAGTGGTCTGAGAAACACTGGGCTCATTGGTCACATGCGCCTCAGTGCGCCCCCATCGTGGCCGTGCCGCAGCACGCTGTCAACCTGCGAGTATGCGAAGGGAGTTACCCCTCCATCACACTTCCATCACGTCAGGAACGGCTTGCTCCGGTCAGTCCGGTGGTTCCTTTTTCCGCCATTCTGGACAGGTTTCCTGCTGTCGCCCTATGTACGGAAGCCATGCACGGAAGAGGAGACCGCGTGACCGATCGCTCCACCCTCGACCTGTCGTCCCGGGACCCCGACTGGTGGCGCCAGGCCGTCGTCTACCAGGTCTATCCCCGCAGCTTCGCCGACGCCGACGGCGACGGCCTCGGCGATCTGCGCGGCATCACCCGCCGCCTCACCCACCTCGCCGCCCTGGGCGTCGACGCCCTGTGGCTCAGCCCCTTCTACCCGTCCGAGCTCGCCGACGGCGGCTACGACGTCGCCGACCCCCGCGGCGTCGACCCGCGCCTGGGTACGCTCGACGACTTCGACGCCCTGGTCGCCGAGGCCCACCGCCTCGGCCTGAAGGTCATCGTCGACATCGTGCCCAACCACTCCTCCCACCAGCACGTCTGGTTCCAGGAGGCGCTGCGCTCCGGCCCCGGCTCGGCCGCCCGCGACCGGTACGTCTTCCGGGACGGCCGCGGCGAGCACGGCGAACTCCCGCCCACCGACTGGCAGTCCGTCTTCGGCGGCAGCGCCTGGAAACGGGTGCCCGACGGCCAGTGGTACCTGCACCTGTTCGCGCCCGAACAGCCCGACCTCAACTGGGAGAACCAGGAGGTCCGCGCCGACTACCGCACGACCCTGCGCTTCTGGTCCGACCGGGGGGTCGACGGCTTCCGGGTCGACGTCGCCCACGCCCTCGTCAAGGACCTGAGCGAACCGCTGCGCGACCTCGGCGCACCCGAGCTGAGCCGCGAGGAGGCCCTCACCGGGATGCCGCCCGGCACCCACCCCTTCTACGACCGCGACGACGTGCACGAGATCTACCGCGACTGGCGCAAGATCCTCGACGCCTACCGCCCGCCCCGCATGGCCGTCGCCGAGGCATGGGTGCCGGGCGCGCGGCGCGTGCTCTACGCCCGTCCGGACGAGCTGGGCCAGGCCTTCAACTTCGAGTACCTGGAGGCCCGTTGGGACGCCGAGGAGCTGAGGCAGGTCATCACCGACGCGCTCGCCACCGCCCGGGCGGCCGGCGCCTCGGCCACCTGGGTGCTGTCCAACCACGACGTCATACGGCACGCCTCCCGCCTGATGCTCCCGCCCGGCACGGACGAGAACGCCTGGCTGCTGTCCGGCGGCCACGCCCCCGCGGTCGACGAGGCGGCCGGGCTGCGCCGGGCCCGGGCGGCCACCTTGCTGATGCTGGCGCTGCCCGGCTCGGCCTACGTCTACCAGGGCGAGGAACTCGGCCTGCCCGAGGTCGCCGACCTGCCCACCGAGGTGCTCCAGGACCCCATCTGGGAGCAGACGGGCCACGTCCGCAAGGGCAGGGACGGCTGCCGGGTGCCGCTGCCGTGGACCACGACCGGACCGTCGTACGGCTTCGGGCCCGGCGGCGCCTGGCTGCCGCAGCCGCCCGGCTTCGCCGCGTACGCCGTCGAGGCGCAGGACGGCGTCGAGGGCTCGACCCTGGAGCTGTACCGCACGGCCCTGCGGCTGCGCCGGAAACTCCTCGACGGCGAGGAGCTGACCTGGGCGTCGGACGCCCCGGACGGCGTGCTCCAGTTCGACCGCTGCGAGGGCTGGCGGTGCGTGACGAACCTGTCCGCGTCGGCGGTCCGGCTGCCGGCCGGTGAGGTGCTGCTGAGCAGCGCCCCGCTGGAGGACGGCCTGCTCGGGCCGGACACGACGGTGTGGCTGGGGCGGTAGCGGTTTCGTTCGGGTGCGGTGGCGTCGTGGCTGGTCGCGCGGTTCCCCGCGCCCCTTCCGGGGCGCGGGTCCACTCGCGTGGGTCAGCAGCGGGTGCCGCCTGCCCGGGCGCCCGCGAGAATCGGCGGCGGAGTGTCTTCGACCAGGCCGTATCCGGACAGGGAGCCTCGCCCGCGATGAACAGGTCCAGCAGGTCAGCAGCCGTGGCGGGGGCCGTCGTCGCGGGGGTGCTCGCGTGTGCGGGGACGCCCGCGCTCGCCCAGGACCGTGACCTGTGGGGTGCCGCGACCATCGCCCCCGGCCGCGAGGGCATCCTCGACGTCACGGGCCACGAGGGGGCAGAGCCGGGCACGACGCTGACCCTGAGCGCGCCCCGGGGCACCCGCGTGACGGGCACGCCGCTCGACGCACCGGGTCTCCGCGGCCGGGTCGCCGCCGACGGACGCAGCGGGACGTACACCGTCACCGCCGACGCGACCGGGCAGCCCGCGCGGGACCGCATGTTCCCCTTCGTGCTGGCGGTGCCCGCGGACGCCGTGCCCGGCACCCGGCTGCACGGCTGCGAGTTGCGGGTCACCGACGCGTGGGGCGTACGGCGGGCCGCGGGGCGGTGTGCCGTGACCGTGGGCCTGGCCGGGCCGACGCTGACGCGCCCCCTGTCGGGCGTGCCGCTGGGCACCCGGCCCGAGATCGCCGGCACGGCGCATCCGGGCGCCCGGGTCACCGTCCGGGACAAGGACGACCACGAGGCCTGCGCGACCACCGCCGCCCCCGACGGCACCTGGACGTGCACTCCGGGCCCGGCCTTCCCGGCCGGTCGCAACCGCCTCCAGGCGGTCGCGACCCTGAACGGGGTGAGCGCCATGAGCGAGCAGATCGACATCTCCGTGGCCACCGAGGCCCGCGCCGGTCAGTAGCGCAGCGCCCGGGCCACCTCCGCCCGGACCTCTCCGGACAGGTCGTGGGTGCTGCGGGCGGTGACCGTGCCGGACCCGTCGGCCGGGACGTCGTGCACGGTGACGACGACCGTGTCGAGCAGTCCGCCGCCGGGGTCGGTGAAGTCGACCTGGACCGCGAAGGAGCGGGCCGCGGCGTCGGTGTTGCGCACGGTGACCTCGACCCGGGCCCGGCCGTCGGAGCCGACCGCGACGGCGCCGAGCCGCACGTCGTCCTTCACGTCGATGCCGTCCCTGATGTCGTCGAGCCGGCGCTCGGCCTCCGCCGTCGCCGACTCCACCGCCTCGGAGGCCCGCGACGCGAGCGACTCGGCCGCCGACTCCGCCCTGCGGGCCGTGTCCGCGGGGCTGTCACCGCCGCAGCCGGCGAGCACGGCGAGCACGGCGGCCAGGGCCGGCGCCAGGGCGGCCCCGCCCGTCGCCCGGCGCGTCCGGTGGCGGGCAGCCATGTCGCCTCCCTGGGAAGACGCGGGCCCCTACGGCATCACGTGTGGCCGAGGCCGCCGCCGCCGAAGGACCCGCTGGATCCGGGCAGCCAGCGGCGCGGCTTCTGGTCCTTGCCGGTCCTGGTGCTCGCGCGGTGCAGCTCATGGGGCAGCAGCCGCCTGCCGTCGCGCGTCACGACCGGCATCTCGTCGGGCTCCCGCATCTCCCGCATCTCGCGGACCGGTCCGGTCTCCGGGAGGTGCGGCTGCTCCTCGGGGGCGGGGTGGTGGGTGTCCTTGTCCATGACGCGCATCCCGACCCGCACGGCCCAGATCAGCGCGCAGGCCACGATCAGCCCGCCGATGAACGCGATGGTCACGGCGACCGCATGATCTGACGACGCCGCCAGCACTTCGTACGTTGCCGTTGTCATAGCTCCGATTATCGCCGACGGATTGCCATAAAGCGCCCGGAATGTCCGGTGGCGAGAGCCGGGGACGTGAAGAGCCGCTACGGCCTCCGACCGGTCCCGGGCGGCACGGGCGGGCCCGGCCCCCGTGCCGCCTCGCGGGGTACGGTGGAGGAACCGAGGGTAAGTCGCAACCGGTGGCCGAACCGGTCTCGCCCTCGGCGCTCGACGAAACCCCCGCCTCCGTACACCGGGCTCGCGGCTTCGCCACCTCCTGGCCACGCACCCCGTCCGCAGCAGGAGCCCCCGATGACGTCCGCCTCCCCACCCCCGTCGCCCCACCCCGCACGGTCCGAGGTCCGCCTCCGGCTCGCGGCCCAGCCGCGCCAGGGCCGTACCGCACGCCGGATCGACGGGGCGTGGTGGCCCCGCTCCTACGACCTGGCCGCGGAACTGCCCGGGCTGCTGCGCGTACTGCCGCGGGCCTGGGGCCGGATCAGCAGCGTCCTGGTCAACGGGGACGCCTGGCCGGCCTGCCCGGAGCGGATGGTCGTCGCGGGACAGGCCGTCCACGTGGGCCGGAAGGACTCGCCGACCGCCCCGCACACCGTCTGCCTGCTCGCCCCCGGCCGCGGCCGCTGGGACCTGCTGGTGGTGCCGCCGGCCACGGCGGAGGCGGAGGCCGGCCGCCTCATGGAACGGGCCGTCGAACAGGGCGCCTGACGCTTGCGCGACCAGCACCAAGGCCTGTCACAGGCCTGCCCCCGCCCTCGTTCGGGCCTCCCCGGGAGGCGCCGCGGGGTGCCGGGTGGCAGATTGCGGCCAGAGGAAGGCCGGTCGGGCCGTCGCGTCCCCGCGTGTGCCGCTCGGGAGCCCGGTCCGGCCTTCCCGCCTGCCGGAGCGCGGGTCAGTAGCCGATCCGGAACGTCGCGTCCGCCCGGTCGGTGGCGGTGGCGACGGGGTCGATGCGCAGGGCGTAGCCGGAGTGGCGGATGTAGCGGGTCGGGTAGTTGTGCGAGCGGAACGACGTCCAGGCGGAGTCGGCCAGCCCGGCGACCTTGTGGAAGGTGGCGTCCTGCGCGAACGCGGAGGTGCCGTCGTTGACGTCCAGCCGCAGGGCGTAGCTGTAGTGCCGCAGGTACCGGTCCGGGTAGTTGACCGACTGGAAGGACACTCCGGAGGCGTCGGCGAGGCCCGGGACGAGCTTCCACTGGGAGTCGGTGTACGGGTCGAGGGGGTAGGGGTCGATGCGGCCCGCGAAACCGGCGTGGCGGACGTAGCGGTCCGGGTGGTTGTACGACTTCAGCCGGTTCCAGGCCGGGGCTCCCCAGTGCGCGAGGAGGTTGTCGTACTGCGTGCCCGTGAGCGCCGCGATGCTGCCGTGCTTGGAGTTCAGCGGCTGCGTGTAGCGGCGCTGGTCGACCGGCGTCCAGGTGCCGGAGGCCAGGTCGGTGGTCTGCCAGGCGTAGAAGACGCCGTTCGGCGTGTACGTGTCACCCCAGAGGTACCAGGTTCCGGTCGACTGCGACCGCACGAGGATCGGCGCCTCCGTGCCGCCGTGGGCCACGGGCGTGCTGAACACCTGCCAGCTGCGCGGGGCGAGGGTGGCGGAGCGGGCGCCGACCAGGGTCTGCTTGGAGCTGTCCTTGAAGTACATGTAGTTCGTGCCGCCGACGCCGAGGGCGAAGCTGCCGTCGATCACGTCGTAGCCCGGGTCGAAGAAGACCTGGGGCGCGGAGACCGTGCGGAAGTCGGTCGTGTAGTTGACCATCAGCACGTTGTGGCCGCTGGAGTTCACGGACGAGTAGACGATCCCGTACTGCCCGCGCCCGGCGTCCCAGAAGGCCTCCGGGGCCCAGCTGTGCGTGGCCATGTCGTGCAGCTTCAGCAGCCGGTAGCCGGTGAGGGAGCGCAGGTCGGCGGAGTCCCAGACGTGGATGTACTGGCTGTTGCGGTTCCAGTCGGTGCCCTTGAGGTCGGTGGCGAGCACGACGAAGGTGCCGTCCTGCTTGCGCAGGATGAACGGGTCGCGCAGGCCGCCGGCGCCCTGGGTGGGGGTGACCACCGGCTGGTTCTGGTTGAGCGGCGTCCACTCCAGCCCGTCGAGGCTGACGGCGAGGTGCAGGCCGTAGGCGGTGCCGGCGCCGAGGTTGGTCGACTCGGTGAAGTAGCCCATCACGTACGCCGGTCCGGTCGCCGCTCCGGCCGTGCCGGCGCCCAGGGCCAGGTCGGTGGTGAGCGCGAGCGGCAGGGTCGCGGCCATGCCGAGGAGGTGGCGGCGGGAGGGTCTGCGAGGGGTGGTCATGGTTGGCTCGGCCTTCCGTCGGGGGTACGGAGCGAAGCTGCGCGTTTGAAATACCGAACGTGGTTCGGCAATTCGGCCAGACGGTAGGGCCGGTGACCGTACGGCGTCAATGACTCGGACGCGAAGTCCCGGCGGGGGAAGGCCCTGTGGCGCGAGGCCCCTATGGCGCGAGCGCCTTGCGCAGGGTGCGCAGGCACAGGGTCAGGGCGGAGTGCTTGGGCGTGCCGGTGGTGCGGGCCTGCTCCCAGGCCGAGTAGAGCAACGCCCACACCAGGTTGCGGATCCACTCCTCGTCCAGCTCCGGGTCGATGCTGCCCTCGGCGTGGCCGCGCCGGACCGTGTCCAGGAAGTGCCGGTCGGCGGCGGTCTCCTGCTCCCAGCCGGACCAGTTCGTCAGCTGCGGCGTCTCGAACATCAGCGTGAGGCCGTCGCCGAGCTCGAAGTACTCCTGGCACAGGCGCTCCAGGGCCTTGGCGGCCGGGCCGTCGTCGAGGCGGGCGCGCTCGGTGGCCGCCGCGACCTTCTCCAGGACGTCCGCGCCGATGGCCGCCAGCAGGTCGGACCGCTCGGGGAAGTAGCGGTGGACCGTCGTCCGCCCCACGCCCGCCGCCGCCGCGACGTCGCCGAGCGACGCGGTCGGGTCGCCGGCCAGCAGGGCGACGGCGGCCTGGACGATGGCGCGCCGCGTCCGTGCCCGTGTTCCGCTCTCGGCCGCGACGGCCCGGTCCTCACCCATGCGCATACGGTAGCGCGCTCCTCCGTGGTGAAAATTCCTTGACCGTTATGGAACATCGGTGTTCCACTAAGTCGCATGACTGTTCCGGAAGGCACGTCTCGTTCGGTGTCCGTCCCGCGACTGCGGATCCTCTGGTCGTTCGCCCGGCCGCACCGGCGATCCCTGGCCCTCGCCCTCGTCCTCGCCCTCGTCGGGTCCGGGACGGGGCTGGCCACGCCGATGGTCACGAAGGGGGTGCTCGACGCGCTCGGCGGCTCCCAGTCGCTGCGCGGACCGCTGACGGCCCTGCTGCTCCTGCTGGTCGTCGGCAGCGCCGTCACCTACTGGCAGTGGACGCTGATCGGCACGCTGGGGGAGCGCGTGGTGCTCCGGGCCCGCGAGTCGATGGTGCGGCGCTTCCTGCGGGCCACCGTCACCGCCGTCACCCGCCGTCCGCCCGGCGAACTCGTCACCCGCGTCACCTCCGACACGGTCCTGCTGCACCAGGCCGCCACGGGCGCCCCGGTCGGCCTGATCAACGCCGTCGTCATGCTCTTGGGGACCCTGGTCCTCATGGCGGTCCTCGACCTGGTGCTGCTGGGCACGGTCGCGGCGGCCGTGGTGGTGGTCGGCGTCCTGTTCGCCGTCCTGATGCCCGGGATCGCGACCGCGCAGCAGCGCGCCCAGGACCACCTGGGACGGCTCGGCGGCAACCTGGAGGGCGCGCTGCGCGCGATCCGCACGGTCAAGGCCGGCCGCGCCGAGGACCGTACGGCCGAGCGCATCGTGGCCGACGCGCGCACCTCCGCCGAGCACGGCGTGCGCGCGGTCCGCCGCGAGGCCCTGGCCTGGACGATCGCGCTGGCCGGCATCCAGCTGGCGATCATCCTGGTGCTGGGCGTGGGCGCCTGGCGGGTCGCCGAGGGGGCCCTGGAGGTCTCCAGCCTCATCGCGTTCCTGCTGTACGCGTTCGGTCTGATGGACCCCATCAGCGAACTCAGCCAGAACGTCACCGCGCTCCAGTCGGGCATCGCCGCGGCGGAGCGGATCCGGGAGACGGAGGATCTGGAATCAGAGGATCTGGAATCTGAGGAGGAGGACGACGACGGCGTACGCGTGCCGGTGCCGGCACCGGCACCGGTGCCGGCGCGTGAAGCCGCCGCGCCGGACACCCCCGTGCTGGAACTGCGCGACGTCACCGCGGCCTACGGCCCCGACGCCGAACCGGCGGTGCGCGGCGTTGGCCTCGCGATCCCCCGGCGCGGGCACACCGCGATCGTCGGGCCGTCGGGGGCGGGCAAGACGACCCTGTTCTCCCTGGTGCTGCGCTTCCTGGAGCCGACCGGCGGCGAACTGCTGCTGGACGGCCGCCCCTACCGCGACCACACCCACGACGAGATCCGCTCCCGCCTGGCCTACGTCGAGCAGGACACCCCGGTCGTCCCCGGCACGATCCGCGACAACCTGCTGCTCGCCCGACCCGACGCGACGGACGCGGAACTGCGCCGGGTCCTGCGCGAGGTACGGCTGGCCGAGAAGATCGACGCCCTGGACGACGGACTCGACACGCCCCTGTCCGGCGCGGCGGTCTCGGGCGGGGAGCGGCAGCGCATCGCGCTGGCCCGGGCCCTGCTGCGCACGCCGGACGTCTTGCTCCTGGACGAGGCGACGGCCCAGCTCGACGGGCTGACCGAGGCCGCCGTCCAGGCGTGCGTCCGCTCCCGCGCGGCCGGCGGCGCCGTCGTCACGATCGCCCACCGGCTGTCGACCGTGATCGACGCGGACACCATCGTGGTGATGGAGGCGGGCCGCGTCCGCGCCCGGGGCAGCCACGCGGAGCTGCTCGCCACGGACGCGCTGTACCGCGAGCTGGTGGAGGCCCTGCGCATCGCCGCGCACCCGCAGTCGGTGTGACGGGTCCGCGCGGCGGGTGAGAGGCCCGGGTTGGCCGTTCGGCCGAGGCGGCGGGCCGCGGGCTCCCGAACGGTGGCCGTTCGGCCGAGGTGACGACCTCGGTGGTGGCTGGAGATTGAGGGCCGGTCCCTGACCCCCGTGACAGGAGTGAGGGCCCGCCCCTCCCCACCGTCACAGGAGTACGGCCATGGCCCTTCAGTTCCAGCCCGCGTCGAGCGCGCCGCCGGTCCCGGCCCCGCGCCTGCTCTGCCCCCGGGACGGCGTACGACGGACCGGCCGCCCGCGCGGACACCGCTGGGACGGCCGCCGCTGGGACCGCCGCTATGGTTCGGATGCGCCGGCTTCGCGCTCGCGCTGGCCGCCGTGACGACGCTGCCCGCCCACCGGGTGTGGGGCGGGTGCGCGGCCGTCGGCTACGCGGCGGCCGCCGTCCTGGCCGCCCGCAGCCGGGACGCCTGGGGCCGGACGAGCGCGCTCGCGGCGGTGGCGGGCTCAGTGCTGCTGCCGCTGGCGGTGCTGATGGTGCTGGGCACGGCCCAGCCGGAGGTCGGCGTCGTCGAGCACTCCGGCGACCTCCTGCTCACCACCGGCAGCCCGTACGGTGGCGGTGGGCGACTTCAACCCGTACCTGCCCGGCATGGCGCTCCTCGGCCTCCCGCACGCCCTGCTGGGCGACACCCCCCTCGCGGACGCCCGGCTGTGGTTCGGGGCGGTGTTCCTAGGGGCACTGGCCCTCGCAGCACGCCGAGGGCCCAGGTCCGCCGGTGGGCGTGGGGGCCGCGCGGCCCTGGTCAACCCCGCGCTGCTGCCGGCGAGTTGCCCCGCGGTCGCGCTGCCGTCGGCCGCGGGCGGGGTCGATCTGCCGGTGATCGGGCTGATGTGCCTGGGGCTGGCCCTGGCGGGGCGCCGGGGCGGGGCCGTCGCCGCGGGGGCGGCGATGGGAGCCGCGGCGGCGCTGAAGTGGACCGCCTGGCCGCTGCTGCCGGTCGCGCTGGTGCTGCTCGCGGTGACCGCGGGCCGCCGGGCCGCCGGGCCGCCGTGCGCGCCGCGGTGACGGCCCTGGCGGTGGCGGCAGCCGGAGTCGTGCCGTTCGCCCTCGCCGCCCCGCACGCGTTCGTCGAACACGTCGTGCTGTTCCCGCTCGGCGCGGCCGGCACCGGATCACCGGCGGTCAGCCCGCTGCCCGGCCAGCTGCTCGCCGCCCACGTGCCGGGCGGCCGCGCCCTCGCCGTGGCGGCCCTGGCGGCGACCGCCGTCGGGATGGCGGCCTGGCTCCTGGCCCGTCCGCCGCGCACGGTCGTCGCCGCGGCGGACCGGGTGGCGATCGGGCTGGGCCTGGCCATGTGCCTGATGCCCGCCACGCGCTTCGGCTACCTCGTATACCCGCTGGTGCTGGCCGCCTGGTTCCGCCGCGACCGGCTCACGGGCCGCACCGCACCACGAACGGTGAAGTCCGTTGGAGCCGAAGGCCGTTGACGGCGATCCGGTCGACGAGCGGCCGGTTTCCGATCAGCCACTGGGTGGATGTGCGGCACGCCCGCTCCCCACGAGGATGACCCCGACCTGTTCGATCACGACGTACGCGAAACCGACGTACTCGAACACCAAGGAAGGGGCAAGCCGTTGCGCTTCGTCCGGCTTCTCGGAACCGTCCTGGGCAGCACGCTGCTGACGACGACCGCCGTACTGACCGCGCCCGCCCAGGCCGGCCCGGCCACACCGCCTGCCGCGTCCTCAGACCGCACCTCCCTCGACGCGTCCGGTCTGCGCGCCTCGCTGGACGCCGCGCACGAGGCGGGCCTGTACGGCGTCTTCTCCGCCGTTCGGGACGGCGGCGAGCGGTGGACCGGCGCCTCCGGGGTGGCCGACGTGGCCACCGGGCGCCCCGTCACGCCGGGCATGCGGCAGCGGGTGGGCAGCATCAGCAAGACCTTCACCGCCGTCGCCGTGCTCCAGCAGGTGGAACGCGGCCGGATCCGGCTCGACGCGCCCGTCGCCGACTACCTCCCGGACCTGATACCCGGGGAGCGCGGCCGGGAGATCACCGTCCGGATGCTCCTCAACCACACCAGCGGGATCGGCGACCACGTCCTGGGCGCCTTCCCCTCCCTGCTCCAGAACTCGCCGGCCAGCCTCGACGAGGAGCGCTTCCGCTCCATCCCGCCCGAGGAACTGGTCCGGCTGGGCCTCGCGGCCCCCGCCACCGGACGCCCCGGCGAGCTGCCCGGCACGTACTCCAACACCAACTACGCCATCGCCGGGCTGCTCCTGGAGAAGGTCACCGGCCAGGACGCCGACGCGTACGTCACCCGCCACGTCATCCACCGGGCCGGACTGCGCCACACGTCCCTGCCGCGCACCCCGTACATCAAGGGCCCGCACCCGCGGATGTACGAGGCGCTGTACGGCCTGATCGACCCGCCCCGCGACTACAGCGTCTACGACATGTCCTGGATCTACGCGGCGGGCGCGGTCGTCTCCACCATGGACGACCTGAACCGCTTCTACCGCGCCCTGCTCGCCGGGAAGCTGGTGGGCGAGGCCGCCCTCGGCGAGATGCTGCGCACGGTCCCCGTGGGCGGCATGGACTACGGCCTCGGCATCCTCACCGTGGAACTGCCCGGCTGCGGCCGCTTCTGGGGCCACAGCGGAGCGGTGTTCGGCGCCGGCACGTTCGCCCTGACCAGCCGGGACGGCAAGCGCCAGGTCGCCTTCGCGCAGAACCTGATGAAGTACCAGAGCCTCGACGAGAACGGCCGCCCGTTGCCGCACCCGATCGACGAGGCCCTCACCACGCACATCGTCCGCGCCCTCTGCCCGGACGCCGGCGCGGCCGGTCTCGCGGCACGGGACGCCCGCGGGGAGCTCTCCCGGCTGCTGCCCGGAATCGCCACTTCTCAGTTGACCAACAGCCACAAGTTTGATCAGGTGTCTCATTAGTCTTGTTCGATTCTGATCGAGCATCGTGTGGCTCCCTGGGGGGGAGCTTGTGACGAGTTGGGGAGTTTCCTTGAGGCATCACGATTCCGTCGTGCCGCGCCGCGCCGGATTCCGGCGCGGCGCCGCCGCCCTGGCCTTCGTGGCCCTGACCGCCGGCACCGCCCTGACGGGCGCTCCGGCCGCCACGGCCGCCGGCAGCGAGGTGCTCGCCGGGAAGGCCTGCACGCCGACCGAGGGTTTCTCCGGGTGCCGGCTGTTCGATCCGACGGGCGCCCGCGAGGAGTTCCGGGTCCCGGCCGGCGTCACCGCGCTGGACGTGCGGGCCTGGGGCCAGGGCGGCGAGGGCACGCCCTTCGCCAACGGCGGCGCGGGCGGCTACACCGCGGGTGCGCTCCGCGTCACGCCCGGGGAGCGGCTGTCGGTCGCGGTCGGCGTGCAGGGCTTCGGCGACGCGCTCGGCGGCAAGGGCGGCGGCAAGGACGCCGCGGTCGGCGGCAACAGCAGCGGCGTGCGCACCAGTGACGGCGAGCCGCTGCTCATCGCCGCCGGTGGCGGCGGCGGTGGGTACGGCAGCATGGAGGCCGGCCAGGGCGGCCCCGGAGGCGGTGAGCGCGGCCAGGACGACACCGAGTCGGAGCGCGGCGGCAAGGGCGCGGCCGGTGACACCGGCGGCGCGGGCGGCGGCAACGGCTCCGCGGGCGCCGACGCGTCCGGCGGCGGCAAGGGCGGTGCGGGCGGCTCCGGTTCGGGCGGCCAGGGCGGGGGCGGCGGCGCCGGCCACGCGGGCGGCGGCGGTGGCGGCGGTACCGACGAGGAGCGGGGTGACGTCGGCAGCGGCGCGGGCGGCAGCAGCTACGCCGACCCCAACCGCGTGAGCGACGCCCGCCTGCTCAGCGGCAAGCGCACGGTGCCCGCCGCGAAGGACGACCCGTTCTGGCAGGGCTCCGGCGAGCCGGTGCGCGGCGGGATCGGCGAGGGCGGCGTCAACACCGACCGCTCCGGCAACGGGCGCGTCGTGTTCCAGTGGAAGGCCTCCGCGATCGCGGAGCTGGTCCAGGTCTCCGGCGCCGGCCAGACCACACAGCCGGGCGGCGGCGCCGACCCGGTGGCCGTGGTGGCCCGGGACAAGGCGGGCGACCCGGTCGAGAACGCCTCCGTCACCTTCACCATCGAGGACCCGGACAAGCTGGGCGCCTACTTCTACGTCAAGGGCGGCGCCGACACCACGAAGCTGGCCGTGCCGACCGATGCGCGGGGCCGCGCCGAGTCCCCGCTGATCGAGTCGGGCAGCAGCTCCAGGGAGGGCGAGTTCGCGATCCGCGCGGAGGTCGACGGCGTGTCGACGGTCTTCACCGTGCAGGTGAAGAAGTCGGCCTACGTCGTGTCCGTGGCGGGCGGTGACGACCAGCGGGCCGAGCAGGGCGAGGACTTCGCCGAGCCCCTCCAGGCCCAGGTGGTCAAGTCCGGCGCCACGGCACCGGCCGGCACCGAGGTCGAGTTCCGCGTCGAGGACGACAGCGAGGACGCACCCCGCTTCGAGGGCGGCGAGCAGGTCGTCCGCGTGCAGACGGACGAGCAGGGCAAGGCCGCGGCCCCTACCCTGACCGCCGGTGAGGGCACGGGCACGTACACCGTCGCCGCGTCGGTCGGCGATGCCATGACCCAGTTCGCGGTCGAGGTCGTCCCCGGTGACGGCTCCGACGATCCGGGCCCGGGCGACGACCCCTCCGACGACCCGAGCCCCTCGGCGACCCCGAGCCCCTCGCCCAGCACGAGCACGGGTACCTCCGGCACGACCGGCGGCACCGGCACCTCGACCACGGGCGGCGGCACGTCGACGGACCTCGACAGCGGCAGCCTCGCCACCACGGGCGCGGGCGGCACGGGCCTGCTCCTCGCGGCGGCCGCGGGCCTGGCCGCGGTGGGCTTCGCGGCGTTCCGGTTCGGTCCGCGTCTGAGGCTCCGCTCGCGCGACGACGGCTGACGTAGCGTCATCAAAACTGCCCACACCCGGTCCACCGGGTGCGGGCAGTCGGCGTTCCGGGCGTCCGAACCCCGCCCGCCTCGGTTCATGTTTCTGAATGGGAATCATGTACCAGTCTATTGACGCGTCCACGGCAGGCTCATACGTTGCGGCGGAGAAAGCGCTTGCTCCCCGTTCGGCACCCCACCCTTTGGAGACGAACGATGCAACTGAGACCAGTGATCGCGTCCGTCGGCCTCCTGGCCGGCACCCTCGTCGCGGTGTCCGGCAACCCGGCCCAGGCGGCGACCACCCGGTACGAGGCCGAGACCTCGCCGGCGGTCTGCACGGGCACCATCGACTCGAACTGGACCGGATTCTCCGGCAGTGGCTTCTGCAACGGCGACAACGGCACCGGCGGCTACGCGCAGTTCACCGTGAACGCGTCCGCCGCCGGCACGGCGACGCTGAAGGTCCGCTTCGCCAACGGCACGACCACCGCACGGCCCGCGAACATACTCGTGAACGGCACAACGGCCGCCACCGTCTCCTTCGAGGGCACCGGCGCGTGGAACACCTGGGCGACCAAGACGCTCACCGTGCCGTTGCGGGCGGGCAGCAACACCGTCCGGCTCGGCCCGACCACCTCCGCCGGCCTGCCCAACGTCGACTACCTCGACGTCGAGACGAGCAGCGGCGAACCGCAGCCCACCGGCCCGGTCCTGTACGTGTCACCGAACGGCACCGACAGCGCGGCCGGCACCGAGTCGAACCCGACGACGCTCACCTCGGCGATCAGCCGCATCGCCGCCGGCGGCACGATCTACCTGCGCGGCGGGACGTACCGCCACTCCCAGACGGTCACCATCCCGGCCGGTCGCAACGGCACCTCCGGCGACCGCACGGAACTGTTCGCCTACCCGGGCGAGACCCCCGTGCTGAACTTCTCCGCCCAGAGCGAGGACCCGGCCAACCGCGGCCTCGCCGTCAACGCGTCGTACTGGCACGTCAAGGGCCTCGTCGTCGAACGGGCCGGCGACAACGGCATCTTCATCGGCGGCAGCAACAACGTCATCGAGCGTACGGTGACCCGCTTCAACCGCGACTCGGGACTCCAGCTCTCGCGGGCGCTCTCCAGCACGCCCAAGGACCAGTGGCCGTCCAACAACCTGATCCTGAGCGCCGAGTCGCACGACAACGCCGACTCCGACGGCGAGGACGCCGACGGCTTCGCCCCGAAGCTCACCGTCGGCCCCGGGAACGTCTTCCGCTACACCGTCGCCCACCACAACATCGACGACGGCTACGACCTCTACACCAAGCCGGACACGGGCCCCATCGGCGCGGTGACCATCGAGGACTCCCTCGCCTACGACAACGGCACCCTCAGCGACGGCTCCCAGGCCGGCAACGGCGACCGCAACGGCTACAAGCTCGGCGGCGACGACATCGGCGTCAACCACATCGTCCGGCGCAGCATCGCCTACCAGAACGGCAAGCACGGCTTCACCTACAACAGCAACACCGGCACGATGCAGATCTCGGACAACGTCAGCATCGGCAACGAGCAGCGCAACTTCAACTTCGACTCCGGCAGCAAGTCGGTGTTCCGCAACAACACCTCGTGCGACAGCGGCTCCAACGACCGGATCATCGGAGACTCCGACAGCTCGAACCAGTTCTGGTCCGGCACCAACGGCTCCCGCTGCTCCTCCTACGCCGGTGCCCTGCGCTGGTCCTTCGCCTCGGACGGTCGCCTCGTGGTGACGTTCGGGGGCAGCCGGTAACCTGGCCGGATGGCTCTGGCATGCAACGACCTGCCGCACTGCTTCCTCTGACGCCGCGGTGAGGGCGGCGACGTGAGTCCGTCACGTCGCCGCTCCCGGCGTGTCCGCCACCGGCCGCCGCTTGCGCTCCGCAGAGGGCGTCGCGGCCGGTCCGGCGGGCGCCGACGACTCACCGTCCACCGCCCGCACCCGGCCCGGCGCCGCCTCGCGCCGCGCCGTGCCGCGCTCCGAGGAGCCTCCATGCCGCCCCTGCCCACGGGTACCGGCCACCGCCGCCCGTCCGACCGGCTGCTGACCATCCTGACCTGCCCCCTGTGCCCGGCCGGCCTCGACCGCGCCGACGGCGCCCTGCGCTGCCCCGGCCGGCACACCTTCGACATCGCCCGCCACGGATACGTCGGTCTGCTGACCGGCCACCGGCGGGCCCCGAGCGCCGACTCCGCCGAGATGGTCCGGTCCCGCGCCGCGTTCCTGCGCGCCGGGCACTACGACCCGCTCGCCCGCACCCTCGCGAAGCTCGCCACCGAACTGGCCCCGCCCGACGCCACCGTGCTGGACGCCGGCGCCGGCACCGGCCACTACCTCGCGGCGGTCCTGGACGCCCTCCCCGAGGCCCTGGGCCTGGGCCTGGACAGCTCCGTCCCCGCCCTGCGCGCCGCGGCCCGCGCCCATCCCCGCGCGGAGGCCGCCGCCTGGGACGTCTGGCAGCCATGGCCCGTCCGCACCGGCTGCGCCCACCTCCTGCTCAACGTCTTCGCACCCCGCAACGGACCGGAGTTCCACCGCGCCCTCAGGCCGGACGGCGCCCTGCTCGTCGTCACACCCACCGCCCGGCACCTGCGCGAACTCCACGAGCCGCTCGGCCTGCTGGCGGTCGACACCCGGAAGGAGGAACGCCTGCGCCGGACCCTGTCGCCCCACTTCCAGCCGGAACGCACCCAGCCGCTGGAGTACGCCATGACCCTGACACCCGAGGACACCACCAGCCTGGTGGCCATGACCCCGACCGCGCACCACCTCGACGCGGCGGAACTCCGACGCCGGATCGCGGAGTCGAGGACACCGACGCGGGTGACGGCCTCGTTCGCCGTGTCGGTGTACCGGCCTCGGCGGTCCGGTCAGTAGCCCCTGCGGGCGATGTACTCCTGCTGCGCCGACGTCAGCGTGCGGATCATGAGGGCGGCGGCCGTGGCGGCCGCCACGACGACCAGGTCGGCGGCGAGCAGGGGCAGGACGTCGGTGTAGGCGCGGGCGATGACCTCGTCCGTGGCGTCGGCGTAGACGAGGCCCGCGCCGCCGGCCAGGCCGGCCAGCCACAGGCCCCACCACCAGTTGACGACGGCGGGCAGCCGCCGCTCGGGGAAGACCGAGCGGTGGACGTCCGCGACCACGCCCCGGGGTATCCAGAGGTTGACGACGGGCACGATCCAGCCCAGGAAGAGCCAGAGGTAGGCGTAGCGCGGTTCCGTGCCGGACAGGGCCCGGGCGTTGTCCCGTACGCGGTCCAGCCAGAGCAGGAACGCGAGTGCGCAGACCGCCGTGACGGCGCTGCCCAGGGAGTCGACCAAGTGGTAGGAGTTCTCCAGGGCGTTCAGGGGGCGGTGCACGCCGCCGCCCTGGTCCGGTGGGCCGGACGCCGGCTGCCCCGCCGCGGCGAGCCGGATGTGCCAGACCGCCCGGGCCGCCCAGGCGACGGAGGCGAGGCCGAGGGCCACGACGGCACACCGGGCCGCGCCGCGGATCGGGCGCAGGGCGGGAGCGGGGGCGGTGCTGGAGGTTTCCTGATCGGTCACCCGTTCATCCTGTCGTACTCAGTTCCGAAGCCCTGCCCTCCCCGTCCCACCGCACCTCCAGGACGTGCTCGACCGCGTCCCGGTCGAGGGGGCCGAACACATGCGGGAACAGGGTGTCGCCGCCGACGCCGGGCGGCGGGGCGGGGGCCGCCGCCTCCCACTCCACCCTCGCGGTGAGGCGCGCCTCGTCGAGGGCGAGCACCAGCAGGGGCCTGGGCGCGTCCCGGTAGAAGGCGTTGACGACTGCCAGCGTGGTCGCCTCGTCGGGGGAGCAGTGGACGAAGCCCTCCTCGGCGAGGGAGGCGGGGGCGTAGGGCTGGTCGGGGGCGGTGTCCCAGACGGTGCGCGGTACGACGTGATAGATCATGGTCCCGTTATAGCCCCGTGGTCCATTCCGGTTTCAGATCCTGTCACAGGCCGAGGGCGGCGACCGTCCGCCGGGTCGCTTCGGCGATCAGGGCGTCCGAGGGCTCGGCGTCGTAGCCGGGGCGGTCGGTCATGACGGCGAGGACGAGCGGTTCGGTGCGGGGCGGGCGGACGACCGCGATGTCGTTGGCCCGGCCGTAGTTGCCCGTGCCGGTCTTGTCGGCCACGGTCCAGCCCTTGGGCAGCCCGGCCCGGATCCGGCGGGCGCCGACGGCGGTGGCGTTGTGGGAGAGCCAGTCCGTGAGCAGCGCCCGGTCGCGGGCGGGCAGGGCGGTGCCCAGGAGGAGTTTGCGGAAGTCGGTGGCGATCGCCCGTGGGGTGGTGGTGTCGCTGGGGTCGTCCGGGGGGACGTCGTGCAGTTCGGGCTCGTAGTGGTCCATGCGGCTGACCCTGTCGCCGAGTTGGCGCAGGTAGGCGGTGAGTTTCGCCGGGCCGCCGATGTCGCGCATCAGCAGGTTGCCGGCCGCGCCGTCGCTGAAGCGGACGGCGGCGTCGCAGAGTTGGCGCAGGGTCATGCCGGTGGCGAGGTGCCTGCCGGTGATCGGGGTGGTGGAGCGGAGGTCGGCCTTGGTGTAGGTGACGCGCCGGTCCAGGTCGTGCGGGGAGCGGTGGTGCAGGACGGCCGCCGCGGCCAGGGCCTTGAAGGTCGAGCAGAACGCGAAGCGCTCGTCGGCGCGGTGGGCCGCCGTGGCGCCGGTGCCGGTCGCGAGGGCGTAGACGCCGACCCGGGCACCGTACTCGCGCTCCAGGTCCGCGAGCCGGAGGCGACGCTCCGGCGGGCGGCTCGGCGCCGGGGCGGACCGGGTGGCCGGGGCGGACCGGTCCGCGCGGCCGGCGGGCCGGTCGTCCGTGCCGCAGGCGGCGAGGGGCAGCAGGGCCGCGGCGGCCAGGAAGGCGCGCCTGGGGGAGGCGCGACGGGAGGAGTCGCGGTGGGATGAGGCGCGGCGGGAGGGGGCCGGCCGGTCGGCGGACATGCGGGGTGCTCCGTTCACTCGGGTCTCACTCGCTTTCACTCCGGTCAGTCACTCGGGTCTCACTCGCTTTCACTCCGCGTCGCCGGGCACGGCGGCCAGCAGGCCGCGGACGACCGGTCCGGCGGAGCCGCCGCCCGTGACGCCCTCCTCGACGACGCAGGCGACGGCGACGTTGCCGCGGTGGGCGACGAGCCAGCCGTTGTTGTCCTGGTCGTCGGACACCTCGGCGGTGCCCGTCTTGGCGCCGATCTCGCCGGGCAGGTCGGAGAGGATCTTCGCGGTGCCGTCGGTGACGGTGGCGCGCAGCATCTCCCGCAGTTGGGTGACGACGTCCCGGGGCAGCGGGGTCGTGTCGGTCGTGTCCTTCGTGCCGTCGGTGAGCGAGGGCTGGTGGAAGGTGCCGGAGACGGCCGTCGCGGTGACGGACGCCATGATCAGCGGGTTGGCCTGCACCCGGCCCTGCCCGATCATCGAGGCGGCCTTCTCCGTCTCGTCCTTCGGCACCGGCACCGAGCCGTCGTACGAGGGAGCCCCGATGTGCCATTCCTGGCCCACGCCGAAGTAGGTGCGGGCCACGTCGCCCAGCTCCCCGTCGTCGAGCCGGTCGCGCAGGCTGATGAACGCGGTGTTGCACGACTCGGTGAAGTCCTTGCGGAAGGTGGCGCCCGGGTGCTCGGACAGCTCCACGTTCTGGAACCGCTTGCCCACCGTGAGGTACTTGGGGCAGTCCACCACGTCGTCCGGTGCGACGGCGTCCTTGAGCAGCAGGGCGCTGCTGGTGACGATCTTCCAGGTGGAGCCGGGCGCGTAGGTGCCGGAGAGGGCGCGGTTGAAGCCGGACGCCGGGGAGTTGGCCACGGCCAGGATCTCGCCGTCGTCGATGCGCAGGGCGACGAGCGCGGCGTTCTTGCCGTCGGCGTGGGCGGCGAGGGCCTGCTCGGCGGCGGACTGCCAGCCGGCGTCGAGGGTGGTGCGGACGGGGCCGTCGTCCCGGACGGTCCGCGCGCCGAACCTGGCCTCCGTGCGCTCCACCTCCCCGGTGACCCGGTCGACCAGGTGGATCGCGCCGCGCGCGCCGGAGTCCGTGCCTCCGCCTCCGCCGAGCCGGGTCATCAGGGGCGCGAGGGAGGGGTGTTCGTCGCCGGTCAGGGTCGCCCCCTGCCGGTCGGTGACCTCGGGGGGCTCGGTCTCCTCCCGTTCCAGGCGGAACTTCTCGGTGTCGCTGAGGCGCGGGTGGACGAGGGACAGCCGCCAGTCCACCTTCCAGGTGCCGTCGCCCTGCTCGCGCAGCGGCAGCTTCGACTCGTAGGTCCAGGTGCCGAGGCCGGTGACGGGCATCCTGGCGGTGAACGGGACGGTGACCGTGCCGTCCTCGGCCTCGACCGCCGGCTCGGCCGTCAGCTCGGGCCTGCCGAGGTCGAGTCCGGCGGTGAAGCTGTCCAGCACGCGCTCGGCCGTACCGGGGCTGGTCGTACGGCCCGCCGCGCTCGGCAGTCGGCCAGCGGCCCAGTCGGCGAGGAACGCGCGGGCCTGTTTCCCGGCGGCGGGGTCGGGTCCGGTGTCCCGCGCGAAGGGCCCGAGTCCGGCCGCGTACGCCCCGCCCGCGGCGACGGCCAGGACCACCGCCCCGGCGATCGCGGGCCGCAGGGCCTTCCTGCGCGGCCCGCGGCCTTGGACGGGGACACCGGTGTGGTCGGCGAGGGAATCCATGCGTCGAGCACAGCAGCGGCCGGGGCAGCCTGTCCAAGTCGTTTATCGATCTCACATCGATCAACATCCGATATGGTTCCTGCTCGTGGACCTGGTACGGCACCTGGAGTGCTTCGTGGCTGTTGCAGAAGAGTCACACTTCGGCCGTGCCGCGGCTCGCCTGGGCATGGCCCAGCCGCCGCTCTCGCAGCGCATCCAGCGTCTGGAGAAGCATCTGGGCGTCCGGCTCTTCGAGCGCACGAGCCGGCAGGTGACCATCACCGAGGCCGGGACGCTGCTGCTGGCCGAGGCACGGGAGGTGCTCGCCCGCTCCGAGGCGCTGATGGCCACCGCGCGCCGCATCCGGGACGGCGAGACCGGCCTGCTGCGGGCCGCGCTCCCCCCGGACGTCTCCGGCGAGACGGTCGCCGCGCTGCTGGCGGGCTTCACCGGCACCGGCGCCGCCGGACTGGAACTCGAACTGCACGAGCTGTCCACCGCCCAGCAACTGGAGCGGTTCGCCGCGCACGAGCTGGACGTCGGGCTCATCCACCACCCCTGCGACGTCTCCGGCCTGGAGCTGGGCCCGGTGCTGCGGCGCGAGCTGGGCGTGCTGCTGCCGGGCGACGCGGCGGCGGCCGGGCTCGACGAGGTCCCGCTCGCCTCCCTCACCGGCTACGACCTGATCCTCTTCCCCCGCACGGCCGCCCCCGCGGTCTACGACGATCTCCTGACCACCTGCGCCCGCAACGGCTACACCCCACCCACCGTCCGCCACGCCCAGGGCGCCAGCTTCGTGCGCGGACTGGTGCTGTCGGCACGGGCCGTGGCCTTCAGCCCGCGCGACGCGCACGGCGACGGGGAGGGGGACCCGAGTCAGCGCCCGGCCTCCGGCGTCGTCTGGCGGCCCCTCACCGGTGCCCCGCTCGCCCTGCGGCACTCCGTCGCCTGGCCCGGCGGGCGCGGGGACGCCGCCGTGGCCGCCTTCGCCGAGGCCGCGACGCACGCGCTGCGCACCACTGCCGGTGCGATGCCCGACCTGCCCTCCCGCCCGCTCCATCTGCGCCCGGCCTCGGAGTACTGGCTGTGACCGACGCCCTCGCCCGCATCCACGCGGCCTTCGCCGACGCCGGGGTCACCGGCCGGCTGCACGCCGTCGACATCGACACCGGCGCGCAGCTCGACGCCGGCGCGGACCAGCCGGTCTGCACCGCCAGCGTCCACAAGCTGTGTCTGCTCGTCACCCTCCACGAGCAGGCGGCGGAGGGGATCCTGGACCTCACCGAGCAGGTCGAGTGCCCGCCGGAGGGCCGCACCACCGGCCCGACGGGGCTCGCCGCCATGCTCGACGGCGCCCGGCTGTCCCTGCGGGACCTCGCGTATCTGATGATGTCCGTCAGCGACAACGCCGCCGCCGACCTGCTGCTGGGGCGCGTCGGCCTCGACGCCGTCAACCGCACCACGGCCCGGCTCGGCCTCACCCGCACCCGCGCCGTCCACACCTTCGGCGAACTCCTCGCCACCATCAAGGAGGACGCCGGACCCGGCGGCGCCGGTGCGCTGGCCGACCCGCACGTCGTCACCCGGCTCCGCGCGCTCGACCCGGCCCGCACCAACCGCAGCACCCCGCGCGACATGACCCGGCTGCTCGGCGCCGTCTGGCGCGACGAGGCGTGCACGCCCGAGCACGGCGCGGCCATCCGGCGCCTGCTGGGCCTCCAGGTGTGGCCGCACCGGCTGGCCTCCGGCTTCCCCTTCGACGACGTCCATGTCGCGGGCAAGACGGGCAGCCTGCCGACCGTGCGCAACGAGGTCGGCGTCGTCGAGTACCCCGACGGGGGCCGCTACGCCGTCGCCGTCTTCACGCGCACGGCCCGCACCTCCGCGCTGCTGCCCGCCGCCGACGCCGTCATCGGCACGGCGGCCCGCCTGGCCGTGGACGCACTGCGCGCTCCCTGAGGGGGCCTTGCCCTGAGGGCGCAGTGCGTCCCGGTCACGCGCTCAGAGCTGGAACTCGGCGGGCGACACCCCCAGCGCCGCGCAGGCCTCGCGCAGGACCGTCGCCTCGGCCTGGGAGAAGTGGCCGTCGGCACCGGCGATGACCATGCCGGTCTGGATGACCGCCCGGGCCTCGGTCGGCTTCTTGGCGGCCTTGGCGATCTCCTGCATGGCCTCGGCCTTGCCGTGCTGGAAGTTGGCGGTCAGCTGGTCCACATGCTTGTTGAAACGCTGGCGCAGCTGCTCCGGCGGGAAGTTCTGCAGCACGTCGTTGCTGAGGATCATCGACTCGACCTGCTGCCGCTCGGCCGGGTCCACGTGCCCGTCCGCCGCCGCGACCAGCGCGCACACCGCCATGCTCGCGTCCCGGTACGCACCGCTCTTCAACTCGTTCTTCAGCGACCCGAGCTGCGTCTTCAGCAGGCCGACCAGCTGGGCCTTGCTCCCACCGCCGGACCTCGACCCGCTCGTCCCGCCGCTGTGCGTGCCACCGTGCCCGCCGGTCGTCGCGCCTCGCCCGGCCTGACCCTGCTGGAGAGCCTTGGCCTGGTCCTTGAGCCGGTCCCACACTGCCATTGCCGCCACCTCGGTATTCGTCAGCATCAACTGGCGCACTCGCTCACGCGCGCACACCCTTCCAACGCCCGGTCCCCGGGCAAAGGTTCCGCAAAACGCATCTCTCTCACCCGGCATTGACCTTCCGCGGATACCGTCCGCCCTGGCCGGACGGAAGAGGCCAGGTGGAAGGGGCGAGGAGCATCGTGGGCGGACATCTGCCGGAGCCGACCCTCGGGCGGCTGCTGGAGTCGTGGCGGTGGGACGTCCCCGCGCTGGTCCTGGTCGGGGTGCTGGGCGGGCTCTACGGCTGGGGTGTCGCGCGGGTGCACGGCCGGGGCGGCACCTGGCCGCTCGGGCGGCTCGCCGCGTTCGTGGTCCTCGGGCTCGGCACGATCGTCGTGGCCACGATGTCCGCTCTCGCCGTCTACGACCACGAGCTGTTCTGGCCGGCCGCCGTGCAGAACGTAGGCCTCGACCTGCTCGCGCCGCTGGGGCTGGCCCTCGGCGACCCGCTGCGGCTCGCGGTCGAGGCGCTGCCGGAGGGCGGTGCGCGGCGGGTGCGGCGGGTGCTGACCGGGCGGCTCGTCAGGGTGCTGACGTTCCCCCTCGTCAGCACGGCCCTGGTGCTGGCCACCGAACTGACCGTCTACTTCACGCCGTACTTCGCCACCGCGCTGCGCGTGGGCTGGCTGCACGAGCTGATGTACCTGCACCTCCTGGCGGCCGGCTGCCTGTTCGTCCTCCCGGTGCTCACCCGCGAGCAGGCCCTGCCCGCCTGGTGCACCCACCCCGTCCGGGCGGCCCTGGTCTTCCTGGACGGCGTCGTCGACGCGGTCCCGGGCCTGGTGGTCATGACGCACGGCACGCTGATCGCGGGCGCGTGGTACCTGCACCACGCGCCGCCCTGGTCCCCCGACGTCCACCACGACCAGCAGATCGGCGGAGGCGCCATGCTGGCCATCGCCGAACTCGTCGCCCTGCCCTTCCTGTTGGCGATCCTCGCCCAATGGGTCCGCGCCGAGCGCGCCCAGACGGCCGTACTGGACGCCCGTCTGGACGGTGAACTCGCGCCGGTCGTCCGTACGGCGGACGCGGCAGGGGCTCCCGAGCTGGTCCGGCCCTGGTGGGAGACCGAGGCGGGCGAGGTGGCCGAGCGGGTGCGGCGGCGGGGGCCGGGTGCCTGACCCGGGCCCCGGCGGCCCTGGTCACCGGCCGGTCGTGGCCGACTGGCGGTCCGTGCCCGGACGGGCCGCCGACGGGACGGGGTCCACCGAGGGCGGGGTGGCCGACGGGGCGCGGGACGGGGCCGTCGGGCTCGTCGCCTCGCCGGGGCCGGGGGTGCCGGGGCTGGACGTGCGGGGGTTCGCCGTGCCGGGGCGGGGCGTGTCCGGGGTCGGCGTACGGGACTCGGAGGGGGACGGCGCCGGGGTGGGGGGCGCCGAGGGGGCGGGCGGTGCCGTGCTCGCGGGCGGGGCCATCGGGACCGTCGGGGCCGCGGGGCGCTCCGGCGCCGTGAGGCGCAGGGGAAGGGCGACGAGGGCCGCCACCGCGCAGCACACGCCGGCTCCGGCCGCGGTGCGCAGCAGGCGGCGGCGGGTCGCCCTGCGGCGGATCGCCCCGTACCGGCCGGGCGGCGCGCTCAGGTAGTCGGGGGAGGAGGGGCGCAGGAGCACGGCGAGGGGATCGTCGGGGCCGGACTCCGCGTCGCCCCGGTCGTCGTCAAGGCGTGTGGTCAAGGCTTCTCCTCAGGTGGACGCGGAGCAGTTCGCGGGCCGCGTGCAGGTCGGCCTTGACGGTTCCTTCCTTGCGCCCGGTCAGCACGGACACCTCCCGGATCGGCATGTCAGCGTAGTAGTGGAGCAGGATCGGGACGCGCAGTCGCTCCGGCAGCGACTGCACGAGCATCCGCACCGACGGGTCGGCCTGCTCGGGGTGGGGGCGTACGGCGGCTTCCGAGGTGACGCGGTGCATGGCCCGGCGCTCGCGCTCCAGCTTGCGCCAGTGGTCGCGGACGAGGTTGGCGGCGGTGACGTAGAGGAAGCCGCGCGGCTCCTCCACCCTCGTCCAGCGGGCCCAGAGCCGGGTGAACGCCTCCGAGGCGATCTCGTGGGCCGTCTCGTCGTCGTCGACGAGCCGGCGGCACCAGCCGGCGAGGCGCGGGTAGAGGGCGGCGAACAGCTCGGACGCGGCCTTCTCGCGGGACCGTTTCAACGCTCTCCAGGGGTGGCCGGACCGGTGCCGCTCAGCGCGGCGAACACGATCACGTTGTCCGCGTATTCGTCGCCGGTACGCGCTCCGCCGCACGTGATCAGCCGCAGCTCCGGGCGGTCCACGTTCCCGTAGACGTCGTCCGCCGGGAAGTCGGTTTTCGGGACCGTCCGTACGGCCGTGACGGCGAACCGCGCCGCCGTGCCGTTCTCCAGGCGCGCCACGATGCGGTCGCCCCGGCGCAGCCGGGCCAGGTGACGGAAGACGCCGTCGCCGTACCGGCCGACGGTGACATGGCCGAGGATCACCGACGGGCCGGTCCGGCCGGGCGTCGGCGAGTGCCGGTACCAGCCCGCCCGGTCGTCGGCCGTGACCGGCGGCACCTCCACGGTGCCGTCCGGAGCCAGCCCCAGCCGCATGACCGGGGTGTCGACGCCGATCGCCGGGATCAGCAGCCGGACCGGGACCGAACGGGCCAGGGGACGCCTGCGCCCGGCCGCGACCGGCGGCGGTGGGGTCCTGGAAGCGTGCCCTTCCGGCGCGGGACCGCCGCCGCAGGCCGTCAGCAGGGACGCCAGCGCCCCGGCCGTGAACGCGCGCCTGGAGAACGCGGTCATGCCCCGGTCGCCCGGCGGCGGCGTACGACGAAGACCGTGCCGCCGCCGAGGGCGAGCACCGCGGCGGCGCCCGCGCCGATCGCCGTGCCGTTCGTTCCGGAGCCCGAGGACGCCCCCGTCACGCCGGTGTCGGGCGCACCGCTCGGCCGGACGGAGACCTGGTCGCCGGCCGGTGCCTGGGTCGGTGCCTCGGCCGGTGTCCGGGTCGGTTCGGCACTCGGCGCCGGGCGGGCCGGCCCGTCACTGGGCGCCGGTGCGGCGCTCTCCTGCGGCTGGGGGGTGGCCGCGGCGGACGTCGGGGCCGGGCTCGGGGTCGTCGCGCCGGTCGCGAACGCGGGCCCCGTGCCCATCAGTACGGCGGTGCCCGCGAGGGCCAGGACGCTGAGGACGGTTCGGCGCATGGATCGGCGCATGGAGTCGCACTCCTAGGTCGGGTGACAGGTCGTGCGGAGAGACGAGGCGGGGGCCGGGCGGGTTGTAAAGAGCTGGCAAAGTCGCCCGGGGCGGGGGGACGACGCCCTGTCGACGCCGGGGGCCGGTCCGGCGCACGATGGCCTACCGACGCGCAGAACCCCGGAAGGGATGGCCCGTTGACCTCCTCACCCGTCTTCCCCACCGTCCCCCGCACCGCCGACGTCGTGATCATCGGCGGTGGGGTGATGGGCACCGCCATCGCCTTCCACCTGGCCGAAGCCGGAGTGCGGAACATCGTCGTCGTCGAGCGCGGCGAGCTGGGCCGCGGCAGTTCGGGCAAACCCATCGGCGGGGTACGGGCGCACTTCTCCGACCCGCTCAACATCGAACTCGGCAGCCGGAGTCTGCGCGCCTTCCGGGACTTCCCGGACCGCCCGGGCGCCGACATCCGGCTCGACACCGTCGGCTACCTCTTCCTGCTCACCACCGAGCGGCAGGCCGCCGACTTCGAGGCCGGTGTCCGGCTCCAGAACTCCCTCGGCGTCCCCAGCCGCATGACCGGCCCGGAGGAGGCCCGCCGCCTGTGTCCCTACGTCCGCACCGAGGGGCTGGTGGCCGCCGCCCACTCGCCCGCCGACGGCCACGCCCGGCCCGGCCTGGTCGTCCAGGGCTACGCGCGGGCGGCGGCCCGGGCCGGGGTCGTCCTCGCCACGCACACCACCGTCACCGGCCTCGACACCGCGGGCGACCGGGTCACGGCCGTCCACACCGACCGCGGGCGGATCGACTGCGCCACCGTCGTCTGCGCCGCCGGCGCCTGGTCGGCACGGATCGGCGAGATGGCGGGCGTCGCCCTGCCCGTGCGGCCGGTGCGCCGCCAACTGGCCTTCACCGTCCCGCTCACACCGCCCGCCCCGCGCATTCCCTTCACCATCGACTTCACGTCCTCGGCGTACTTCCACAACAGCGACGACGGGCTCCTGTTCGGCCTGGCCGACCCCCGTGAGCCGGACGGCTTCGACACCACCTGGACCCCGGACTGGCTGGAGCTGTTCCGCGAGGCCGTACGCCACCGCGCCCCCGCCCTCGCCGACCTGGAGACGGCCGGCGGCTGGGCCGGGCTCTACGAGGTCACCCCCGACCACAACGCGCTCATCGGCCGCTCGTCCGAGGTCGTCAACTTCCTCTACGCCACCGGCTTCTCGGGCCACGGCTTCCTCCAGGCCCCGGCGGTGGGCGAGATCGTCCGCGACCTCTGCCTGGAACGCGCCCCCTGCGTCGACGTCGGCCCGCTCAGCGCCGACCGCTTCCGCTCCGGCGCGGGGGTCCGGCCCGAGTCGTATGTGGTGTGAGCCGCCGCCAGGGCAGGGTCACGGAGCCTGGTACCCGGCCCTGGACGGCGGCCTCCTGGACGGCGCGAAGCGCCAGGGGCCCGACAGGCCGCCGTCCGCGGTGAGGCCGTAGCGGGGGACGTCCTCCCAGCGCGGGTCCGTGCGGGCGCGTGACTGCGCGAGGTGGGTCAGCGCGCCGCCGTATCCCGCGTCGACGGCGGCTCTGTGGAGGCGGTCGGCGTCGGCCGACAGGCCCTCTTCGCCGCACATGCACGCGAGTTCGCACAGCGCCGCCACATGCCCGGCGCAGGCCGCGGCGCGGGCGAAGTCCTCCGCCGCTTCGTGATCGCCGGCCTGATGCTTCAGACGGGCCAGCTCCCGCAGTGCCCGGGTCTGCCCCTGGCCGGCCGCGTGCTGATAGAGCCGCTCCGCCTCCGTCAGCCTGCCGTCCGACTCCCAGAGCCAGGCGAGTTGCAGCACCACCTCGCCGCCGCCGGCCGTGGCGAGGCGTTCGGCTCCCGCGCTGTCACCGGTCTTCTCCCTGCGCTGGACGAACTCGCTGAGCACCCGGCTGTCACCGGAACGGGCCGCCTGGAGGACGAGGCCCTCGGCACCGTACTTGTCCCCCGCCTTCTCCCGTGACCGGGCCAGAAGGACGAGCGCCCCGGAGTTGCCCGCACGGTACGCGGTCTGCGCCAGCCGCTCGGCACCCTGGCGGTCGCTGGTCTGCTCGCGCAACCACGACAGTTCCAGCAGCGCGAAGGTGCTGCCGCCGTCCGCGGCGCTGCACGCCAGGCGTTCGGCTTCCGCGCTGGCGCCCTCCTCCTCCTTCAGCAGGGCGAGGTGGGCCAGGGCGTCCGTGCTGCCCCGCTCGGCCGCCCGGTGGTAGAGCCGCACGGCGCCCTGCCGGTCGCCGGCCTTGTCCCGCAGCCGGCCCAGCTCCGTCAGGGCGAACATGCTGCCCCGGCTCACGGCGGTGCGCAGGAACTGCTCCGCCCCGTGGCGGTCCCCCCACTTCTGCGTCAGGCGGGCGAGTTCGGTCAGGGCGAAGATGCTGCCCGAACCGGCGGCGAGGTCCAGCGTCCGCGCCGCGCCCTGCCGGTCCCTGGCCTGCCAGCGCATGCCGGCCAGCCTGATGGCGGGACGTACCTTGCCACGCTCGGCCGCCGCCAGCACCAGACGCTCCGCCGCCGCGCTGTCTCCCGCCTTCTCCCGCATGCCCACCAGCTCGGACAGGGCGTAGGTGCTGCCCGTCTGGTCCAGGGCCAGGAACGCGAGGGACTCCGCCCCCGCCCGGTCTCCCACCTCCTCCCGGGACCGGGCCAGTCCCGCGAACGTCCTGATCTTGCCCCTGGCCGCGGCGTTCCGCGTCAGCCGCTGCGCCCCCTCCTCGTCGCCGGCCTCCTGCCGGAGCCGGGCCAGCCGGGTCAGCGCCGTGCTGTCGCCCTGGTTGGCGGCCTCGTGGGCCAGCTCCTCCGCCCTGCCCGGTTCGCCCGTGGTCTCGCGCAGCCGTACGAGCTCCCAGCGTGCCAGGCGATCGTCCCGCCACGCGGCCTCGTAGAAGTGCTTCGCCGTGGCGATGTCTCCCACGCCCTCGGCGAGCCCGGCCAGTTCGGGCCGGACATCGGTGTGCCCGGCCCGCAGGGCCCGCTCGTAGAGCACCGCCGCGACCCGCAGGCGTCCCCTCTGCTGCGCGGCACGGGCCAGCGCGACGGTGTCGTCCGTACCGAGGCTGTGCCGCACGGCCGCGTTCCAGAAGGAGGCCGGAGGGCACACGAGCCGGCGTTCGAGGCGGCCGTGCTGTTCGAGGTAGTCCGCCAGCCGGTACGCCTCGCCCGCGAGCACATCACCGCGGGACGGAACCGGGGTCAGTGGCCCGGGCACCCCGTGACACGGCATGGCGCAGTACGCCAGGGCCTTGTCCAGCCAGCCGCTTCCGCGCAGAGCCAGCTCCTGGTCCTTCAGATAGCCCTCGGCGGCCTCGGCGAGCAGCTCGTGGGGCAGGACGGGGCCGTGCCCGAGCCTGCGATAGTCCATGGCGGCGTGGATCAGGGCCTGCTCCGGCGGCGGCGCGCACTGGTAGCGGCGCATGAGTTCCGGGACGCCGGCGAGGAACTGCGTGATCTCCCCGTCGGCCGCTCCCGCCAGGGCGCTGGCCAGACGCGGGTCGTCGTGCGCCTTTCGGCGTGCCTGGCGCAGGTCGCTCTCCGAGAACGTCTTGGGCACCGCGATGCACCGGCCCAGATCGGTGAGCAGCTTCCGCTGCTGTTCGAAGCGGTCGTCCGCTCCCTTGGGCGAGGGCGACGTCAGGGGTTCCCAGAAGCGCGGCCAGACGGTGGCGAGGACCAGGATCGGGCTGCGGCGCCGGTCGGTCAGGGCGGAGCGGAGGCCGGCGGCGATGCCCTCGGCGGTCCTCGTGTCCGGGGCGAGGAGGTAGTGCTGAGCCTCGTTCAGCCAGATCACCGTTTGCGGGCCCACCTCCCCGAGGTGTTCGAGGGCGGCGTCCGGACGGCTCGGATCGAACGGGTGCCATACGCGCCACTGCGGCGGCAGTCGCCGCAGCGCCTCCCAGCAGGCACGGGTCTTCCCGGTCGAGGACTCGCCGACCAGCGTGACGAGCAGGCTTTCACCCTGGAGCGCACGATCCACGAGGGCGCCCAGCTCCGTGTCATGAGCCCTCGGGACGTAGGCGGGCAGCCTGGGCAGCGGCCTCTCGCCCGGCACGCTGATCGACCGGTGCACCTCGAGGGCGAACGGGTCGACGTCGGACACCGGGATCCCCAGCGGCTGGGCGAGATGGGCGGCGACCCACATCCGCCGTACCCGGGTCTCCACCTCGGCCAGGTTCCGGTCCGTCTCGCGCGCGAGCAGCAGGGCCACGGAGACGACGTCCTCCTGCCCTGTGGGGAGTTCCTTGGAGCCGATGATGCGGTGGACGGTCGCCTTGGACGGACTGCCCGGGAACATGTCGTCGTTCCCGATCTCGGCCGCCATCCGGTGCGTCGGCGGCGCCCCGGCCTCCACATAGAGCAGGTAGATGTAGTCCTTCAAGTCCCGCAGCGGGGCCGGCGTCACGCCCAGGGGCTGCGGAATCCGCCGCTGGCTCCCTTGCCGCGAACCACTCGTGTGACTCGTCATCGAAGCATCCTTGCCTAAGAACAACCGTGGCCGCCCGGACCGTCACGGAATGGCGACGGTGCGGAGCGTGCGCCCGAGCCGGAGCGTTCAGGACAGCAACACCTTGAAGGTCTCGCTGGTGGCCGCTCCGGCGACGGCGGACACGAGGCTGCCCAGCAGGATTCCGATCAGGGTCAGCCGCTCACGTCGGTTCAGCGGGCGTCGGGGCATGGCGGGTCTCCCGTCTCCGTGTGGCCGGCCGGCGAGTGACCGGCCACGTCCTACTTTCGCGGATGGGGAAGGGCCGTGGACGAGTTGAGACGAGAAGGCGACGGCCGGTGCGCGCCGGGCGGGCACCGTCTGCCGGTCCCGTCGCCCGGGGACCGCGGCACCCTCTCCCTCAGGCGCCGGACGGCCTCCGCAGCAACCCCCGCTCCATCGCCACCACCACCGCCCGCGTCCGGTCGTTGACGTCGAGCTTGGCGAACAGGCGGAGCAGATGGGTCTTCACCGTGGCCTCGGCGATGACGAGGCGGCGGCCGATCTCGGCGTTGGTCAGGCCGTCCGCGACCGCGTTGAGGACGTCCGCCTCGCGGGCCGTGAGCGGGATCTGGGCGGGCTGGCGCATGCGGGCGACCAGGCGTTCGGCGACCCGGGGGGCCAGGACGGTCTCGCCGCGTGCCGCCGCGCGGATCGCGTCGGCCAACTGCTCCCGGGTGGTGTCCTTCAGGAGGTAGCCGATCGCCCCGGCCTCCACCGCCCGCTCGATCTCCGCGTCGGTGTCGTAGGTGGTCAGGATCAGCACGCGCGTGCGCGGGAAGCGCGTCACGATCTCGGTCGTCGTGGCGACTCCGTCCAGCACCGGCATCCGCAGGTCGACCAGGGCGACGTCGGGCCCGTGGCGTTCGACCAGGTCGAGGGCCGCGCGGCCGTCGCCGGCCTCGCCGACGATCTCGATGCCGGGCTCGGAGGCGAGGAGGGCCACGACTCCCGCCCGCATGACGGTGTGGTCGTCCACCACGACGATCCGGAGCGGTCCGCCGGTCATGACGCTTCCCCCAGGGGTATCAGCGCCAGCACCCGCGTCCCGTCGCCCACCGAACTCGTCACCGTCAGTCTCCCGCCCAGCTCCGCCAGCCGCTTGCGCATGCCGTCCAGGCCGAAGCCCGCCGACTCCTCCACCACGAACCCGGTCCCGTCGTCGGTGATCTCCAGCTCCACGCCGTACGGCTGCCGGGCCAGCACCACGCCGACCGTGGAGGCGCGGGCGTGCTTGCGGACGTTGGCCAGGGACTCCTGGGTGCAGCGCAGCAGCGCGATCCGGGTCTGCTGGTCGCACTCCAGGTCCGCCAGGTCGGCGTCGACGGTGAGGCCGGTGTCCTCGGCGAAGCGGTCCAGGGTCCGGCGCAGGGTCTGTGCCACCGAGCCGGGGGGCGCCTGGCCGGGCCGCCGGGCCGAGCCGACCAGCTCCCGGGCCTCGGCGAGGTTCTCCCGGGCCGTCGACTCGATCGACCGCAACTGCTGTGCGCTCCGGGCCGGTTCGGAGCCGAGCCCCGCCCGGGCCGCCTCGGCCAGCACGATGATCGAGGCGAAGCCCTGGGCGAGGGTGTCGTGGATCTCGCGTGCCATGCGCTCCCGCTCGTCCGCGGCGCCCTGGCGCTCGTGGGCCTGGGACAACTCGGCCTGTGCCTGCTCCAGTTCGGTGATCAGCCGGGCCCGCTCGGCGCTCTGCGCGACCACCGAGTGCGCCCACAGCCCGATCAGCACCCCCACGGCCACGACGATCAGCGTGGACACCAGGACCTCGGTGAAGAACTCCACCGTCCAGCCGTCCTGCCGCAGCACGTTCCCGGCCAGGGTGGCGGCCGTGGCGAGCCCCAGGAACACCATCGAGGCCCGGGGCGTACGCCCGAACATCCAGTAGTGCGGCAGCGTCACCATGAACAGCGCCGCGTAGTTCCCGCGCAGATACGCCAGCCCGCCCAACACGACCACCAGCACCGAGAGATACCCGTGCGGCCGGACCACCGGGTTGGCCGGGAAGCGGTCCAGGACCGCGTAGCACAACACCATCCCGCCGAGCAGGGCCAGCGCCGCGTACTTGCTCCCGTCGGGCCGGTCCATGGCGACCAGCCCGACGGCCAGCACGGCGAACAGCAGCCAGCACACCGCGTTCCAGCGGCGCAGCGACGTGGCCCAGAACGTGTCGGCGGTGGAGCCGGCGAGAGCGGTCATGCCGATCAACGTACGTCGACCGCCGGGCGGGAGGAGGCCCTTTTCTCCGCGGCGGACGCCGACCGTCGCCCCGGGCGCGAGGGCCACCAGCTCGCCTCGCCCAGCAGCAGCATCGCCGCCGGCAGGACCATGACCCGCACCACGAACGCGTCGATCAGCACCGCCGCCGCCAGTACGAAGCCGATCTGCTTCATCTCGATGATGTGCAGGAAGACGAAACTGGCGAACACCGTCGTCATCACCACCGCCGCGCTGGTCACCACGCTCGCCGAGGAGCGGATCCCGTCGAGCACGGCCCGCCGCGTGGGCGTGCCCGCGAGGACGGCCTCCCGGATCCGGCTCACCACGAACACCTGGTAGTCCATCGAAAGACCGAAGAGGATCACGAAGAGGAACAGCGGCACCCGCGACCCGATCGACCCCGTGGAGTCGAAGTCCAGCAGGCCCTCGGCCCACGTCCCCTGGAAGACCAGCACGAGCAGTCCGAGCGCCGCCGCCGCGGACAGCAGGTTCAGGGCGACGCCGAGCAGCCCGAGCACCACCGAGCGGAAGGCGTACACGGTCATCGCGAACGTCACCAGCAGCAACGCGACGAGCACCAGGGGCAGTTTGGCGTTCTGGTGGGCGGGATAGTCGGCGTAGCGGGCGACGTCGCCGCTCACGCCGTACTCGGCGCCGGTGATCCGGCCCACGGTCGCGGGCAGGAAGTCGTCCCGCAGCCGGTCCAGGGAGCCGTACGCCTCGTCGGAGTTGCCGAGGTAGGGCACCTTCAGTTCCAGGGTGTGGGTGCGGTCGTCGGTGGCGGTGCGGATCCGTGAGGCGCCGGTGAACAGCGGGTCGGCGTCGGCGCGTTCGGCCACCTCGCGCAGGGCGGCTCCCACCTCCCCCGACCGGGAGGCGTCGGCGCGGACGACGACCTGGTGGGTCACCCGCTGCTCGGGGAACGCCTCGTTGAGCCGGTCGTACACCCGCATCGCGGGAATGTCGCGGGAGTGCGTGTCCCGGCTCATCTCCGTGATCTTCAGTCCGGCCAGCGGGACGGCGAGCGCGAGCAGGGCGAGGACCGAGACGCACAGGGTGGCCAGGGGGTGCCGGGCCGCCGGTCGCAGCAGAGCGCTCCAGACCCGGCCGCCGCCGCTCTCGCCGCGCACCCGCCGCGCCGGTTTCCCGCGCTCCGCCCGCCGCAGCGCCCGGCGTTCCGCCCGCCGCCCGAGCTTGACGAGCAGCGCGGGCAGGGCCGTCAGCGAACTGGCCACCGCGACCAGGACGACCACGATCGTGCCGGTCGCGAGGGAGGAGAAGATCACGTCGGAGGCCAGGTACAGCGTCGCCGTGGAGGCGACCACGGCCATCCCGGAGACCACGACCGCACGGCCGGAGGTCGCGGCGGCCAGTTCCACCAGCGCCTCGGAGGAGAGCCGCCCGCCGGAGCGGGCCCGTTCCTCCCGCTCGCGCTTGAGGTAGAAGAGCGTGTAGTCGACGCCGACCGCGAGGCCGATCATCAGGATGACGTTCGTACCGACCCCCGCGTCGGGCGACACGTGCGAGACGACCATGGACAGCCCGACCGCCGCCGCGATCGACGACAGCGCCAGCAGCAGCGGCACCCCGGCCATGGTCACCGACCCGAACACCACCAGCAGCGTCAGCAGCGTGACCGGCAGGGTGATCGCCTCGGACAGCGCCAGGTCGTCGCTGCGCTGCTGGTCGACGCCCTTGCTGACGGAGGGACTCCCGGTCTCCTCCAGCAGCAGCCCGGGATGCCCCTTCTGCACCGCCGAGGTCTCCGCCACGAGCGCGTCGACCTTGTCCTTGGCGTCCCGTTCCTCGCCCTTCAGGGACACCTCGACCATGAGGATCCGGCGGTCCTCGGACAGCAACGGGTCGGCCACACCCGCCACTTCGGTCAGCCGCCGCATCCGGTCGGCCAGGTCTCCCGCGGCGGCCCGGGCGGCACCCTCGTCGAGGGCACCGCCCGAACGGGAGGAGATCAGCACCTGCTCGGCGGCCCTGCGCTCCAGATGGGCGTCGGCCGCGAGCGCCTCGGCCCGGCCGGCCTCGCCGACCCGGTAGTCCGCCGTCTTCGCGCTGTTCATGCCGACGGCGCTGCCGGCCCCGAGACACAGCGCCACGAACACCAGCCAGCCGACGATCGCCCGCCAGGGGTGCCGCGCACTCCAGCGCGCCACGCGCACAGATAATGAGTTCATGCCCAAAAGCCTTGCTGACCTGGGCGGTTGCCCGACAGAGGCACTCGGTTGAACCTGCCGTCCACCGGCCGGTGGACCCCGGGCCGGGGGAAAACCCCCGTACCCGGGAAGGTCAGCTCGGCCTCAGGACGATCGCCTGCCCGCCCGCCGGGGCCATGGCCACGTCGAGGGTGTCGGCGGCGGTGACGGTCCGGGTGCTGACCACGACCGGGGTGCGGAACGGCTGCGCGGCCGGGGTGCCGTCGGCGTAGACCGTCGCCGTGTACGTGCCGCCGCCGAGGAAGGACAGGGGCAGGGACAGGGTCCTCGACGACTCGTTGGTCATCGCGCCCAGGTACCAGCTGGAGCCGTTCCGTCGGGCCACCGCGATGTACTCGCCGATCGAGCCGGCCAGCGTGCGGCTCTCGTCCCAGGTCACCGGCACGGCGTTGAACCAGGGCAGTCCGGGCCAGGCGGCCGGGTTGCCGTACTTGGACGGCCTGTCGTACCAGAAGAGGAAGTTGAGCGGCTGGTAGTACACCGCGGCCATCGCCATCTGGTGGGCGTTGGTCGTCTTGTCGCGGGACTGGCCGTAGCAGATCGTGTAGTCCATCGGGCCGCCGATGTTGCGGGCGAACGGCAGCGTCACGTTGTGCGTGGCCGTCGGGAACTGCTCGTTGCCGCGCACGCCCTCCAGGCTGATCCAGTTCGGGTAGGTCCGCTCGTAGCCGAACGGCCGGACGTCGTCGTGCATGTCGATCAGCAGCTCGTACTTCGCCGCCGTCCTCGCCCAGTCGATGATCTGGTTGGTCATCGACTGCGTGCCGTCGTTGATGAACCCGAGCTTGATGCCCCGCACGCCCCAGCTCTTGTAGAGCCCGAAGAGGGAGTCCGCGTCGGTCAGCGCGAGCCGGTTGACGTAGAGGAAGACGCCGATGCCCTGGCTCGCGGCGTACGAGATGACGGAGGGGAGGTCGATCGCGGGGATCGGCTTCGTCGCGTCGGGCGTGCTGAACTCCGGGCCGTACCAGCCGGCGTCGTACTCGATGTACTCCAGGCCCCGGGCCACCGCGAAGTCCACGCCCTGGAGGCCGGCGGCGGTGGACAGCTCGCAGCGGAAGACCTTGCCGGGCCTGATCCACGCGGTGTCGGGGAGGGCGTTCGGCGGGGCCAGGTTGAGCACCAGTTCGGCGTTGTCGACGAGTTCCGCGTGCGTGGCGCCGATGACCACCGCGCGCCACGGTGTGGCGAAGGGCGTGGTGACCGTGGACGTCGTCTCGACCGGGCCGGTGCCGCGGGCGGTGTGCTCCATGAGGAACGCGGCGAGGGTGTTCGGCTGCCCGGGGACCGAACTCAGCATCAGGCGGGGGTAGTCCACCCGGGCGGACTCGCAGACGCAGGCGATGAGGCCGTCGCCGAGCGTCGCCGCGAGGGGCAGGTCGGTGAGCGGGCCGTTGTCCGTGGTGGAGGTGCCGGTGACGGGTATGGCGCCCGGGGCCACCGGCTCGTAGGCGTTCTCGTCGCGGGCGCTGTAGACGGTCGTGCCGTCCGGGAAGACGAACGTCGTCAGCTCGTCGGCGACGGTGGCGGTGCCCTCGTCGAGGAGGAGGTAGCGCAGGGCCACGCCGGTCTTGTACGCGCGGACCTGCACGCCGAAGCGGATGCCCGAGGCCCGGTCCTCCAGGTTCCAGCGCTGCTCCTGGTAGTGGTCGGTGACGGTCGCGTTGCGGCCGTAGACCGGGGCCCAGGTGGTACGGCGGGTGCGGTGGTGGTGACCGGTCACCCTGACATCGTTGCCGAGGACCGTACCGTCGCCGAGCCGGAGGCCGAGGGCGGAGTCGTCGATCACCGTCCTGCCGCCGCGACGAGCCGACCAGCGCAGGGCGCCCCCGACGAGGGAGAGGGTGACGGAGGTGCCGCCCATGCGGGCGGTGACGCTCTGCGGACGGCCGCCGCCGGCGGCGTGGGCGGGCCCGGTCGTGGCGAGGCCCGTGGCGGCCAGTCCGGCGGTGACGGCGGCGCCCCTCAGCACCGTACGGCGGGAGGCGGGGGCCGGCTGCGCGGCCGCTCTGCCCGGCGTGGGCTCTTCCTGCTCTCGTGACCCTCTGGTCGGGCTCATCGCGCGGACCCCTCTCCACAACAGGTAGTAAACGGTTTCTACCGGTTGTCAGTTGTAGGGCCTGCCGCAAGAGGGGGTCAAGACCCGGGAACCCCGGACTCCCCGTGCGGTACGGGAAGTCCGGGGTCCGGGGCGGGTCAGCGCGGGGTGATCAGCGCGGGGTCTTCCCGAGGCGGTCGAGTCGCTCGTTGACGCCGTTGCGCAGCTCGCCGAGGGTCGTGCCCGCCGGGGCCGCCGTCGGCGTGGCGGACGGCGGCTGGGTCTCGTCCGCGCAGACGGTGCCGCGCGCCGGGACCTTGCCGTCGACGAGGTAGCTCGTCACGGCGTCCGTGGCGCAGGCGCTGCGCCCGAAGGCGGTGTGCCCCTCGGCCTTGAAGGTGAGCAGCCGGCCGTTGTCCAGCTGCCGGGACAGGGCGACCGCGTCCTGGTACGGGGTGTCCGGGTCGCCGGTGGTGCCGAGGACCAGGATCGGCGCGGAGCCCTTCGCCCGGAAGGAGCCGTCGTAGCGGCTGGGCTTGTCGCCGGTCCACTGGGCGCACGTGGTGGCGTGCTGGTGGTCGTAGAGCGGCGGGCCGTACGCCAGGGCCGGGCCGAGCAGCGGGGCCAGCTTGGCGTTGGCGGTGACCTGCCGCTTCAGCAGGGCCGGGTCGCTCGGGTAGTCCTTGTCGACGCACTCGACCACGATGTTCGGGTTGAGGAAGTCGTAGCTGGCCGGGGACGGCGGCCGCAGCAGGAACGAGGTGTTGTCGCGCTGCTGGGCCTTACGCAGGGCCTCGCCGAGGGACGGCCAGATGACCTTGCCCTCGTTGATGTTGAACAGCAGGCGGTAGACGAGGGTGTAGCCGTTCGCCTGGCCGCCGTTGGCGGTCGCTACAGGGTTGGCGTCGAGGTCGGCCTTGAGCTTCTCGAACGCGGCCCGCGGGTCGCCGTCGCCGAACTCGCACGTCGCCTGGTCGGCCTTGCACCAGTCCAGGAAGCGGCGCATGGCGCCGTCCAGGGCCAGGTACTGGGGCCGGTCGTAGGCGTAGGGCCGGTTCGCGTAGTGCTCCGGGTCGTACGCGCCGTCGAGCACCAGGGCGCGCACGCGCTCGGGGAACATCGCGGCGTAGACGGTGCCGATGTAACTCCCGAACGACCGCCCGTAGTAGGTGAGTTGATCCTCACCGAGGGCCTGGCGCAGCAGGTCGATGTCGCGGGCGACGTACCCGGTGCCGACGTACGGCCGCAGCTCGCCCGCCCGGTCCTGGCAGGCCTGGTCGAACTCGGCGCCCTGGCGCAGGGCGTTGTCGTAGGCGCCCGGCCCGGGCACGCCCTTGGCTTCCCTGATGGCCTTCGTGTACGTCGCGTCGTCCCAGCACTCCACCTGCGAGCTGCGGGCGACGCCCCGTACGTCGTACCCGAAGACGTCGAAGGAGTCGCGCAGGGCGGCGGGCAGGTCGGCGTAGTTGTTGCGGACGAAGTCGACACCCGAGTTGCCCGGACCGCCGGGCTGGAGGAAGAGGGTGCCCTTCTTCCGGCCCTGGTCGGGGGCCTTCTTGCGGATCACCGCGAGGGTGATGGTCCGGCCCTGCGGATCGCGGTAGTCCAGCGGCACGTCGGCGTTCGCGCACTCGAAGCCGCCCTGGCAGTCGGACCAGGCGAGCGCCGGCACGGTCGGCTGCCCGTAGCTCGCGTCCGGCTGGGCGGCCATCACCTGCGCGGCGGTTCCGGCGATGGCGAAGGAGACGGCGGCGGCGAGGGCGATCCTCAGACGCGGGAGGCGTCTGCGCGCCCGGGTGCCGGCTCTGCGGTGGCCGTGATCTTCTCTGGTCACTGTGTGGTTCCCCTCGGGCGCGTGGGCCGTGCCGCGCCCCTTGATGCGGTCGGTTTCACCGGGTGCGCGGGTTCGCTGTGGTGCGCGGGTTCGCTGTGGTGCGGAGGTGTCGTTGAAAGTTCTAGCGCAGCCGTAGGGGGAAGGGCGAGGGGATCGATGATGTGGGCGACCTTCCACGCGATCTCCCCAGTACCCAGCGGTAGTTGCGAAACTGTTCACTTTCGGAACGGAGGAGGGTACGTGGCGGCGCCGCCGGGCGCCTCGGCCGATCGGCTGATCCGCCAGGGGCAGGCCGCTGCCTAGGATCCGCCGCGTAGTCTGAGCGCTCCCAGGTCAAGTGCCGGTGACAGTCGACCGGTTCACTGGAGCGAACGCCTCCCATGCGAAGGGTCCCCCAACGTGTCGTCGAAGAACAGTCGTCTCAGAGTCGCTTTCCTGGCCCTCGCCGTGGCGGTCACGGGCCTGACCGCGGCCGGCCCCGCCCTGGCGGCCACGCCCCCGGCCACCGCCCCGGCCGCCGTCACGGCTCCCCAGGAGCCGTCCCTCCCCACGGACTTCGTAGACCTGCCGACGAGCCCGCTGCGGGCCGACCGCGCCCACGAGGTCACGCTCACCTACCGCAACGACGCGACGGCGGCCCGGACGGTCGCCCCGCAGCTCCTCGTGATGTCCCCCGACGCCGGGCCTTTCCTGGCGCCGTCGGACGTCAGGGTGGAGCGGCGTACGGGGCACGGGTGCTGGGTGGGGGTGCCGCTGGGCAGCCAGACGGGCACGCTGTACACGGAACTCACGGGCGCTCAGCGGACGTTGCGTGCGGGTGAGTCGGTGACGGAGCGGTACCGGGTCACTGTCGTGAACCCGGAAGCGCGGGGGACGGTGTTGCCGCGGGTGGCGTTGTACGGCTGACCTCGCTGGTCTGCGCCCTGGTCGGTCACCGCACTACCGTGGTTCCCGGACGACGCGGACGGAGGCGCGGACACAGATGAGCACGACCGATCCGCACATTCACGTAGAGCAGAAGGTGGTGCGGGCCGGCCCCGGCGTCCGCAACCTGCTCGTGTCGACGCTGGGCCGCGCGCCCGACGCGCCCGGCGTCGTCACCACCGGTTGCGGACAGCGGGTGCCCTACGCGATGACCTCTGCCCGGCCGGAGAGCGTCACGTGCCTAGCCTGCCGGGAGCACGCTCACCGGGAGTACCTGCGCGTCGCCGACCAGGTCGAGCGCCTGGGCTCGATGCCCGGCACGCACCTCACCGGCGACCAGACGGCCACGGCCGCGGCCCGGCTCCGGGACCTGGCGGGGAGGTTCTCCGGCTCGGGTGCCGACGGAGGGGCCAGCACAAGTGGTGCGCGGCCGGCGCAGGCAGGTCACTGCTTGGCCATCGACGAAGCCCGACCGTCGGTTAGGTCCCGGACGTGTCCCCGGGCCGCCCCCGCACAGGCCGGGGATGCAACCATTCCCTACAGAGCTGGAACCCCCGGAAGCCGACCGCGCGCTCAGACCGTAGCCGGTGGCACTGACAACGGGCGGGCCGGTGATTCCGCTTGAAGGCTCCGCACCCGAATTTCTGGCAAGTCCGGGCAAGTTCCTGGCTGCGCAGCTCCGCCACGGGCAGATGGACATTCCCGGCCACGAGTCTGCGGTGGAGATTCCCCGGCGCATGGTGCAGTTCTTCCTGGAGGTGAAGAAGGGTGACGAGGACACCGACGTTTTGAGGAGCTGTTCCGCGACTGCCAGAGGACAGCTGTCCATCTGGAGATGCGCGACGCCTACATGAAGTCGGACCCCGCCTTCATCGACTGGAAGGCCGGTCAGACGCTCGACCCTGCCGAGCGCTGGGCCGACTGGCACAGCATTGTCACGGCCGCCACCTCACGAGGAGTCGAAGTGCGCCGGGCCAGGATCGTCTCGACGCCCGTCAGCGAGTACATCCGCTTCGAGTACGACGTGACCGACGGGCTGAACATCGCGGCCGGCGAAGACGTGCGCTGGCTCTCGCGCCGCAGCGCTACGGACCTCGTGCTTCCGGGCAACGACTTCTGGCTGTTCGACTCCAGCCTCGTTCTCGTCAATCACTTCGACGGCGAGGGCGAGAACATGGAGGTGGAACTCACGGAAGACCCTGAGCTGGCGAAGCTCTGCGAGTCGGCCTTCGAGGCCGTGTGGAAGCGGGCGACGCCTCACACACATTTCGAACTGGCCTGACAGCATGCGCCTCGCCCACGCCCACGTCTACAGTCGCCCCCGCATCTCCTCACGCGGCGTGACCACGGTCAGGCTCATCGGCTGCCGCGACATCCACTGCCCCGGCCCGCACTCCGGCCGCAGCACCCAGACCGCGTCGCCGCGCACATCGGTGACGACGCCGCGTCGGCCGGAGATCTCGTCATCGACCAAGTCGCCCACCCAGGGCCTCCGCTCGCCGGTCATCCGTGTTCCTCCCCGTGCAGCTCAGCCCACACGCGCTTGCCCCACGGCAGTTGATCGGTGCCCCACGTCTTCGCCAGTTCTCCCACGAGCGCGAGACCACGCCCGTTCTCGTCGCCTTCGCGTGGCTCCCGTAACACCGGTAAGCGCTGCGACTTGTCCACGACGCCGATGCGGACCCGTACCCTCACCCTCTCGGGCCGGGTGACCGCGACTCGGATGTAACGGCATCGCGCGTGCTGGACAGCGTTGGACACCAACTCGGAAACGATCAGTTCGCCGTCGTCGGCCAGGTCGTTCAGTCCCCAGGCGCCCAGCGCGACGCGGACCAGGCGCCGGGCCGTGCCCGCGCTCTCGGGCTTGCAGGGCAGCATCTCGCTGTAGCCGGGACAGCCCGTGGGACGCGCCCGCGTCGTAGGTTGCGGCATGTCGGTCTGCTCTCTCGGATCGGCCGAGCCCCGTGACCCTCCGCGGGGTCGCCGGGGCGCTGTCCGTCATGTAAGCGGCATGCCTCGGACGCTGACAGGGGCGCAACGTCCTACTTTCTCCACGCTATTCGGCGACGCCCAGAAACTCCGCCAACGCGCGCAGCCCTGGCGGGTGGTTGGGAAGCGCCCAAAGGTCGCGCACGATGGCCACGGCCAAGGTGTGGTGCTGCATCCACGTCGGTGCCACCCGGCGCAGGGACTCCAGGGTCTTCACCGCCCCGGCCGCGTCCCCGATGTCCGTGTGGGCCCGGGCCACGTCCAGCAGCAGCCACGTCCGCCAGGACGGCGGGGTGTCCTTGCTCAGCCGCATCCCCTTGGCCAGGGCCAGGGCGTCCTGCGGGTGCCCGTACTGCACGGCGAGCCGGACGCGTTCGATACGGACCGACGACGGGCTGAAGACACTGACCATGCGGTTGTCGCCGCCGTCGGGCAGCTTCGAGACCTGGGCGGCTTCCTTCTCCGCCGTCTCCATCATCGCCGCCGCGCGCTCGTAGTCGCCGCCGCGCGCGGCGGACGTGGCGGCGCTCATGGTCAGCGCGCCCCACACCTTCAGCCCGTCCGCCGTCCCGGTCCGCCCCGCGTCCACCATGTCGGCGGCGGCACGGAGCGCGATGTCCAACGCGTCTTCCAGGCGTCCCTGCCGCTGGTACGTCCAGGCCGTGGAGTTGACGATCATCGGCACGAGCAGCGGGTCGGAGGACTGTCCGGCGGCCTCTATCGCGCGTTCCAGGCTCGTCAGGGCCAGGTCCGTCTTGCCCATCCGCACAGCGACGTGCCCAGCGAGCTGAAGTGCCTTGCCCAGGGCCGCGAACCCGGCTCTGCGGTCGTCTTCGCCGACGGATGCGGTGGCGGACCGCGCATCCGCGATCAGGTCCGGCAACGCCTTCATCACCGTGTCGAACTCGGCCGCGTGGTACCGCGTCCAGCCGTCCGCGATCTGCTCGCGCAGACGCTCCGGCGAGAAGCCAGGGCCTGGCGGCTCCGGCTCCGGTCCCCAGAGCGCCGGCATGATGGCACGGCGCACGGCCACGAAGCGGGGCCCGTCGCTCTCACCTGTGGACGAGACAGCGGGCGGGTCACCGAGAAGCGTCGTCAGCTCCACGCCGAGACCGTTGGCCAGCGCGTGCAGGGTGGGCAGGCGCGCCGAGTGCTTGCGTCCCTGTTCGAGCTGGCGGATCACATCGACGGACACACCGGAGCGTTCTGCCAGCTCCTCCTGCGTCAAGGAGGCCAGACGGCGCAAGCGGCGCAGGGTCCGTCCCAGGTCTTCGTTCGCCACGCTGCCACGGTACGCCGCCACGACGAGGGCAACAGCGCCTGCCCCCGCGCGGGCCAGTGCTGTTACATTCCTACATTCCCCATGCATTCCACCGCGGGAAGGCATCACGCATGGCCGGGCTCCATCCCCCCATCGAGCCGTACGAGCACGGCATGCTCGACGTCGGCGACGGCAACCTCGTCTACTGGGAGACCTGCGGGAATCCCGAGGGCAAGCCCGCCGTCGTGCTGCACGGCGGGCCGGGATCGGGCGCGGCGCCGTTCTGGCGGCGGCTGTTCGACCCGGCGGCGTACCGGATCGTGCTCTTCGACCAGCGCGGGTGCGGACGCAGTACGCCCGACGCCGCCGATCCGCGGACCTCGCTCGCCGCCAACACCACACCGCACCTGATCGCCGACGTCGAGCTGCTGCGGCGGCACCTCGGCATCGACAACTGGCTGGTCCTGGGCGGCTCCTGGGGCGTGACCCTCGCGCTGGCCTACGCCGAGCAGTACCCGGAACACGTCTCCGAGCTGGTCCTGTTCAGCGTCACCAACACCACCCGCCGCGAAGTCGAGTGGGTCACGCGGGACATGGGGCGGATCTTCCCCGAGGAGTGGGCCCGGTTCCGGGACGCCGTGCCGGAGGTGCAGCGCGACGGCAGCCTGGTGGACGCCTACGCCCGGCTGCTCGCCGACCCCGATCCGGCCGTACGGGAACGGGCCGCGCGGGAGTGGTGCCGGTGGGAGGACGTGCACGTGTCCACCCGCCCGGGGCACCGCCCCGACCCCCGTTTCGAGGACCCGCGCTTCCGGCTGCGCTTCGCCCGCCTCGTCACGCACTACTGGCGGCACGCCGGCTTCCTGGAGGACGGGGCGCTGCTGCGTGACGCCGGGAAGCTCGCCGGCATCCCGGGCGTGCTCATCCACGGGCGCCTGGACATCAGCGGCCCCCCGGACGTCGCCTGGCGGCTGGCCCAGGCGTGGCCGGACGCGGAGCTGGTGCTCATCGGCAGGGAGGGGCACGGGTTGTCGGGAGACGCGACGACGGACGCCGTACTGGCGGCGACGGAGCGGTTCAAGGGCGTCAAGAGCGTCAAGGGCGTCTGAGGGTCAAGTGCCGGGCCCACGACCGGAGTTCCGTCGCGTACCGCACGTCGCCAGGCTGCACCACCTGCGCCGCCCCCGCTCGTCGAGGAACAGCCAGCCGCAGTCGGGGCTCGGGCAGCTGCGGAGGGTGAAGCGGCGGGGGTCGGCGAGCAGTTCACCCGCCGTGCGGGCCACCGCGCACAGGGGCAGGCGCAGCCCGGCGGCGGGCGACGGCTGCCAGCGCCCGAGTCCGTCCTCGCCCCGGGTGAAGACCGAGAGCCGCGCGGCCTCCTCCACCACCCCGGCCACCGCCTTGAACGCCCGGCCGTCCTGCGGATCGGTCAGGCAGGCGTACAGGTCCGTACGGAAGCGCCGGGCCTCGTCGAGCGCGGCGGCGGCCTCCTCCGGCTGCCGCCGGGCCCGCTCGCGCAGCCGGGCGACCTGCCGCTCCTCGATCAGGTCCAGATGCCCGGCCCAGACGGCGAGCGTGGCGTAACCCCGCAACCAGTCCGACCCGGGCAGCCGCTCCCCGCCCCACCCCGCGTAGGTGTTGCAGAACTCCAGCGCCGGGTGTCCGCCCGTACTCCACGGCAGCCACTGGTCGTCGACCCGTACCGCGTAGACGGGCCCGGGCGGCCGGTCCAGCCGGGGGTCGCCACGCAGCATGCGCTCGTGCAGGGTGCGCAGGTCGCGCCCGGGCTCGACGCCGAGTTGCTCGGCCATGAGGGCGCGGGTGCGGTCGTACGACTGGAGCGCCTCGGCGCGGCGGCCCGCGCGGTACAGGGCGGTCATCCGGGCGGCGACCAGGCGCTCACGCGTGGGGTGCTCGTCCAACAGCGGCGTCAGCTCGGCGACGACACGGTCGTGCAGGCCCGCCGTGAGCTGGGCTTCCGCCCGCCGTTCCCCCGCGGACAGCCGCAGTTCGACGAGCCCGCTGCCCAGGCGCGTGCGCAACCGGTCGTCGGCGACGTCCGTGAGCAGCGGACCGCGCCACAGCGCGAGGGCCCGGTCGTAGTGGCCGATCCGCTCCACCGGGTCACCCGCCTCGGCGGCCCGCCCGACGAGTTCGGTGAACTCCTGCGCGTCGATCCGATGCGGGCCCCGTTCCACGGCGTAACCGTCGTGCCGGGTCTCGACGGACACCTCGTACGGCCGGAGGGCGGCGCGGAGCCGGCCGACGTAGGTGTGCACGGTGGCGCGGGCGGAGGCGGGCGGCTCGCCGTCCCACAGCAGGTCGATGAGGCGCTCGGTGGTGACGGCACGGCCCGCGTGCAGCAGCAGGACCCCGAGCAGGCACCGCTCCTGGCGGCGGCTGCCCAGCGGCACCTGCCGCCCCTCGTGACGGGCGGTGAACGGACCGAGCAGTTGGAACTCCATGATGGCCCGGCAGCCTAACGGGGCGCCGGTGGTGAGGCTTTGGTCAGAGGGCGGGGAAAGGCTGGCGTCCCACCCGTCCGCCCGTTCAAGGAGAACCATGCGACGAACCGCCCTCGCCCCGCTGGCACTTGCCGCCGTGCTCTTCGGGACCCAGCCCGCGTCCGCCGCGACCGCGGGAGGCTGGGAACCGGCCCCCTCCGCGCCCTGGGACGTCGGCGCCGGCGCGCGATGCGGCTTCCCCGTCCACGGTGAGCCGGTCGTCGACGAGGTGGTCCGGCGCGTGCTGAGCACCCACGCCGACGGTTCCGCCCGGCGCGTCGCCTACAAGGGAGATCTCGTCGTCCGCGTCACGAACACCGAGTCCGGCGCGTCCTACGACGCCGACGCGAGCGGCTCGGCCGTCGTCGAGTACGGGCGGGACGGCTCACAGACCTGGGCCGTGCGCGGGCCGGTGCTCGTCGGTGTCGGCCCGGGCCAGGGGAGTCTGCCGCGCGGTCTGTACCTCGTCGACGGAGTCTTCACGATGCACATCAGCCCCACCGGCTACAAGGAGGTCCGCCTGCTCCACGGGACGACGGACGACCTGTGCGACCGCGTCGACCCGGCAGCGACGCGGTAGCGGACGGCAGCGGCCTGACGTGGCCTGACGTGGCCTGACGTGGCCTGTCGTGGCCTGATGCGGCCGTCAGGCGGCGAAGGCCCGTCGGCAGTGCGCGAGCAGCTCCCGCACCGCGGGGCCGTGCGAGCTCCGCCAGACCAGGGCGAGCAGGGCCGGTGTCGTGACGTCGTCGATCGCGCGGGCGACGAGGCGGTCGCGATGGCCCGCCGCCATTGATTCGCTCAGTACGGCGACGCCGAGCCCGCGGGCCGCCAGGTCCGCGATCGCGTCCGCGGCGCTGGCCTGGAGGGCGATCGCGGGCCGGACGCCCTGCGCGGCGCAGGCGCGGTCGAAGACCGTGCGCAGGCCGGTGCCCGGGGGCATGCACACGAGGGGACGGTCGGCCAAGTCGCCCAGCAGGACCCGGCGTTGCTCCGCCAGGGGGTGCCCGGCCGGAACCGCCACGACGAGCCGCTCACTGATGATCGTCAGCGCCTCAAGACCCTCCGGGGCGCCGGCGGTCCCGACGAGGGCCAGGTCGACGGCCCCGGCGCGCACCGCCTCGACGAGCCGGTCGGAGTTGTCCTCCAGCAGGGAGATCTCCACCCCTGGATGCGCCCGGTGGAACGCGGAGAGCGCCTCGAACAGCGGCGTGAGCGTGCAGCCGATGACCATGCCGACCACCAACTGCCCCCGGATCAGGTCGGTCACCTCACCCACCGCCTGCCCGACCGCCCCGGCCGCGGCGAGCGCCGCGCGGGCGTGGTCCAGCGCCGCCCGTCCCGCGGCGGTGAGGGTGGCGGTACGCGCCGACCGGTCGAACAGCTCGGCGCCCAGCTCCCGTTCCAGCCGGCGGATCTGGGCGCTGACACCGGACTGGCTGATGTGCACCCGCTCGGCGGCCCGCGTGAAGTTCCGCTCCTCGGCGACCGCGACGAAGTACTCCAGCTGCCTCAGGTCCATGACTGGCAATTCTAGCTACCAGCAGAACCATCTGTTGGACTTCTGACAGAAGCCCGACCAGGCTGGAAGCACCCAAGCGGCCCGTCCGTCCTCAGGAGAAGCCCGTGTACGAGAAGGCCATGCGCCCCGAAGACCTCACCCGCCTGTTCGTCGAACGCTCCAACGCCGGTGACGCGGCCGGCGTCGCCGCGCTCTACGAGGAGGACGCGGTGCTGGCCTATCCGCCCGGCGAGCGGACGGTGGGCCGGGAGGCGATCCGCGCGCTGTGGGAGAAGGTCCTGGCCGACCGCCCCCGCTTCGAACCGGAACCGTCCCTGCCGACACTGGTCAGCGGCGACATCGCCCTGACGTCGACGCCGCCGAGGGACGGGGCCGGGGCGCGGGCGCAGGTGGTACGGCGCCAGGCGGACGGGAGCTGGTTGCGGGTGCTGGATCAGCCGGAGTTCGTCCGGCCTCCGCTTCAGACGTGACCCGCAGATGGCCCGGACACGGCGAACCAGCCCGGCCTCACCTCGGTCAGCAGGTCCGTCAGTTCCTCCGCCGCCGATCGCAGGGACTCCGCCGACGGATCGGCGGGCGTGGGCAGGCTCCGGGCATGGCAGCGAAGGCGCCAGACGTCGAAGACTTCCGTCCCGTCGGCGGTGAAGTCCACGTCGATGTCGATTCCGTCCGGGCTTGTCAGCCGGCATCCCAGCCCGTGCACCGCGTACGCATATCCACCGGCCCGGCCTTTGCGGCTGATCTCGCCTGAGCGGACCAGCACGAGCAGGTCCGCGAGCCTCTCCAGCGAGGGCACGGACTCCCGGACCGCGGCACCGGCAGCGCCGAGAGCGGCGATGAATCCGAGCACGACGTCCCGCGCCGCCGGGATGTCGTGCGTCGGCGCGTCCGCGCCACCGGAGTCCCTCAACGCGCCCGCCGCCGCGCCGTACTCGCCCGCCGCACCAGTCGCGTGGGCACCAGCGTCGTCCCGTGCTCCTCCCCGTCCTGCCGCATCTTGCTCAGCACCCCCTCCACGCACAGCCGTCCCACCTCGGCGAAGTCCTGGTGGATCGTGGTGAGGGGCGGGAGGAAGGACGCGGACTCGGGGATGTCGTCGAAGCCGACGACGCTGACGTCCTCGGGGACGCGGCGGCCCCGTTCGTGCAGGGCCCGCAGCAGGCCCAGGGCCATCTGGTCGTTGGCCGCGAACACCGCCGTGCAGTCCGGCTCGTCGGCCAGGCGGAGGCCGGCCCGGTAGCCGGACTCGGCCGACCAGTCGCCGCGGACCAGGGGCGGCGGGGTCCGGCCCGATCCGGTGAGTGTCGCGTGCCAGGCGTTGGCGCGGCGCTGGGCGGCGAAGGAGCCCTCCGGGCCCGCCAGGTGCCACACCGTGTCGTGGCCGAGGTCCAGGAGGTGCCGTACGGCGTCCCGGGCGCCGCCCGCCTGGTCGGTGTCGACGACGGTGTAGCGGTCGCCGGCGTCGGAGTCGGCCACGACGACCTGCACACCGGGCGGCAGCGAGACCGTCGCCGCGTCCAGCAGGTGGATCTCCATGATGACGATGACGGCGTCCACGGCGAGTTCGCCCAGGCGGGAGAAGGCGCCGTTCACCTCGTCCTGGGTGGGGACGGCCACGGGCAGCAGCGTGACGGCGTAGCCGTGCTGGGCGGCGGAGGTGGCGATGGCCTCCAGGGTGCGGATGTTGCCCATGGTGGAGAGGGAGAAGGTGATCACGCCGAGGGTGCGGAACTCGCCGCGGCGCAGCGCCCGTGCCGCGCTGTTGGGCCGGTAGCCCAGCTCCCGCATCGCGGCCAGGACCTGTCGGCGGGTGTCCTCGGTGACGCCCGGGAAGCCGTTGGAGACCCGGGAGACCGTCTGGGAGGAGACGCCCGCGAGCTGGGCGACGTCCGCCATGGACGCGCCCTGGCGGGGACGGGCCGCACGCCTTCTCGTACGGCTCGTGCCTCCCGAGACGCTCTCGCCGTCCACTGTGCCCACCTGCCCCCCACTCCCCTCGCCGCCCGACTGGCGCGAATTTCGGTCCGGAACGACTCCTTGACCCCTGAGATTCGGACAGTGTAGACATCCCGCCAGTGGATGTTTACGTAAACATTGCCTAGTCGAAATCGTACGAGAAGGCGCCAAACCCGCACCAGTCGCACCACGTAGACCCCGATCTCTGCGTCCCGCCGGGACGCGCGGCACGCAGAAGAGCTGGAGTACTCGAATGGCACACCGCACCCGTAAGAGAAGGCTCCTCGGGGCCATCGGCGTCACCGCCCTGGCGACCGGAACCATCCTGGCCACCACGACCCTGCCGGCCGCGCACGCCGAGACGACCGCGCAGGCCGCCGCCGGGGTCACCGTCCGGCCGGACCCCTCCTACCAGCAGGAGAAGTTCGAGGGCTGGGGCACGAGCCTGGTCTGGTTCGCCAACGCCACCGGCGACTACCCGCCCGCGATCCGCGAGAAGCTCTACAAGCTCCTCTTCGGCGACGAGGGCCTCGCGCTGAACATCGCCCGCTACAACATCGGCGGCGGCAACGCCCCGGACGTCAAGGACTACCTGCGGGCGGGCGGCGCGGTCGAGGGCTGGTGGAAGGCCCCGGCGGGCACCACCCGCGAGGACGTCGACTGGTGGGACGCCGAGGACCCGGCCGACTGGAACAGGAACGCCGACAAGACGCAGCGCTGGTGGGTCGACCGCATCAAGAAGGACATCACCCACTGGGAGACCTTCAGCAACTCCCCGCCCTGGTTCATGACCGAGAGCGGCTACGTCTCCGGCGGTTTCGACTCCAGCAAGGACCAGCTGAAGCCGGAGTCCGTCGAGGACTTCGCCAAGTACCTGGTGGGCGCGACGGAGCGGCTGGAGAAGGCGCACGGCATCAAGGTCGACACGCTCGACCCGTTCAACGAGCCGAACACCCCCTACTGGGGCACCAAGCTCGGCCCGGACGGCGAGCCGACCGGCGGTCGCCAGGAGGGCGCCCACATGGGCCCCGAGCTCCAGCAGAAGGTGCTCCGCGCGCTCGCCCCGGTCCTGGAGAAGTCCAGGAGCGGCGCGGAGATATCCGCGATGGACGAGACCAACCCCGGCATCTTCGCCACCAACTGGAACTCCTACCCCCAGGACGTGCGCGACCTCGTCGACCAGATGAACGTCCACACGTACGGCACCGGCCAGCGCACCACCGTCCGCGACCTGGCCAAGGCCGCCGACAAGCCGCTGTGGATGAGCGAGGTCGAGGGCGACTGGGGCGACGGCCAGAGCTTCACGGACATGCGGCCGGGTCTGGGCCTGGCCCAGCGCATCGTCGACGACCTGCGCGAACTGGAGCCCCGCGCCTGGGTGTTCTGGCAGCCGGTCGAGGACTACGACAACATGAAGCCGGGCGGCGAGTCGGCGAAGGGCGGCAACTGGGGCTCGATCCAGCTCCCGTTCAGCTGCACGTCCGAGGACACCCTCGAGACCTGCCCGATCTATACGAACACCAAGTTCGACACGGCCCGTAACTTCACGCACTTCATCAAGCCCGGCGACCGGCTGATCAAGACGGACGACCCGTCCAGCACCGCGGCGATCTCCCGCAAGGGCGACGCGGCGACCGTCGTCCACGTCAACAGCGCCACCGAGGCGCGCGACGTCACGCTCGACCTGTCGAAGTTCGGCCGGGTCTCCTCCCGTGCCACGGTCACCCCGGTGGTGACCAGCGCCGACGGCAAGCTGGAGAAGCAGAAGGCCGTCCCGGTCACGGGCAAGCAGGCCACGCTCACCGTGCCCGCCCAGTCGGTGACCTCCTTCCTCGTCAAGGGTGTCTCCGGTGTCGCCGAGGACGCGGCCGAGCTGCGCAAGGGCCACACCTACCGCCTGACCGGCGTCCAGAGCGGCAAGGACCTCACGCTCGCGGACAACGGCACGGGCCTGGTCATCCGCAGCGCTTCCGCCGAGACGGCCGGACAGCAGTGGAAGGTGGAGCAGATCCGCGGCACCGACAACCGCAAGCGGTACGTCCTCACCGAGACGGCCTCGGACAAGCGGCTGGCCGTCCGCGACGGCGCCCTGGTGGCGGAGCCCGACGAGGGCCGCCGCGACAAGGCCACCGAGTGGATCATGTCGACGACCGGCGACGGCACCTGGACCCTCGTGAACGCCGCGACCGGTCAACTCCCGGACGTCTCCGGCCAGTCCACGAACGAGGGCGCGTCCGTCGGCCTGTGGCTGCCCAACTCCGGGGCGAACCAGCGCTGGAAGGTGACGGAGGTGACGGGCGGCTAGCACGTCACGCCGCGTAGCAGCTGCCGCGACGCCCCCGCCTGCCATCGCCGAACGACGGTGGCCGGGCCGGGGGCGTCCTGCGTGTCGGTGACGACGCGCGGCGGCTCACCCGCCCTCCCCCGGCGTCACCAGCCCCGCCTCGTACGCCACGATCACCGCCTGGGCCCGGTCGCGCAGCTCCAGCTTGGTGAACAGGCGGTTGATGTGGGTCTTGACCGTGTGGTCGGTGATGGTGAGGCGGGCGGCGATGTCCGCGTTGGACAGGCCCTGGGCGATCAGGAGGAGGACCTCTCTCTCGCGGGCGGTGAGGCGGTCGAGGAGAGGCTTGGGGGCGGTGGCCGGGCGGCGGGCGGTGAACTCGGCGATGAGGCGGCGGGTGATGCCGGGGGCCAGCATGGCGTCGCCGGCGGCCACCACCCGTACCGCGTGCAGGAGTTCCGGGAAGGTCGCGTCCTTCAGGAGGAAGCCGCCGGCGCCGGCCGCGAGGGCGTCGAAGACGTACTGGTCGAGGTCGAAGGTGGTGAGCATCAGCGCCTTCGTGGCGCCGTCGGTCTCCTCCAGGATCGTGCGCGCGGCCTGGATGCCGTCCAGCTTCGGCATGCGGATGTCGAGGAGGGCGATGTCGGGGCGGTGGGTGAGCGCGAGGGCGACCGCCTGCTCGCCGTCCGCCGCCTCGCCGACCACGTCGATGTCGTCCTGCGTGGACAGCAGGTTCACGAAGCCGGTGCGCACCACCGCCTGGTCGTCGGCCACGATCGCGCGGATCGGTTCCCCCGGCGTCACTCGTACCCACCCTCCGCGAAGCTCTTCGCGCCCGCCCGCACCGGGAGTACGGCCTCGACCAGGAAACCGCCCCCGGGACCGGCCGGCCCGCAGGTCAGACGTCCGCCGAGCAGGTTCGCACGCTCCCGCATGCCGCTCAACCCGTGCCCTCCGGAGTCGCGCGCAGGCCCCTGGGGGCCCGGGCCGTCGTCGGCGATCCGGATGCGGACCTCGTCGTCCGCATAGCCGAGGTGGATGTCGACCGCGGCGCCCTTGGCGTGGCGGCGGGCGTTCGTCAGGGCCTCCTGGATGATGCGGTAGACCGTCAGTTCGAGGGACGGGGGGAGCAGCGGGGGCCGCGCGCCCGCCGTGTGCAGCGTGACCTCGCCGCCGCCCGAGCGGTGGGCCTCCAGCAGGGCGTCCAGGGAGTCGAGCGTCGGCTGGGGCAGCACCGGTGCCGCCTCCCCGGCACCGGTCTCGTCCGCGCGCAGCACGCTGAGCAACTGGCGCAGTTCGGTCAGCGCCGAGCGGGCCGAGGCGGCGATCTGCCGGAAGCCGTCGCGGGCGGGCGGGGACAGGTCGGGCGTGGTGTAGGCGGCGCTCTCCGCCCGGACGGCGATCACGGACACCGAGTGCGCCACGATGTCGTGCAACTCCCGTGCTATGGCTGCCCGTTCCTGCGCCGCCGCGTGCCGGCGCTCCATGGCGATCAGCTCCCGCTGGGCGGCCTCGCGCGCCTGCCGGGACTCCTCCCGGCTGCGGAAGGCGTCCGCCACGCCGACCGTCGCCACCACGCCCACGGCCAGGACGAAGGACTCCGTGAAGTACGACAGCGAGCCGTCCGCCCCGACGGCGGGAGCCCGGCCCCCGAGGTCGTACACCCCCATCGCCACATGGCCCGCGTTGACGAGGAGCGCGCCGGTGACCGCGGCCGTGATCAGGACGACGGGGTGCAGGACGCGGTGGCGGGCGAGCGTGTAGAGGCCCATGACCCCGGCCACCGCGGCCGTCATCAGCAGCTCGGGCCGGAAGAGGAAGTTGAGCAGCGCGGCGGGCACCACCAGGAGTCCGACGCGGGGTTCGCGTCCGCGCCAGAGGAGCGGGAGGACCGCGAGAGGGAGCGTGGCCAGGACCGTCGCGGAGGTGATGCGCGCGTGCAGGATCTCGGCGGCGGCCAGGAGGACCAGCAGGGCGCCGCTGACGTACGGGTAGCGGGGCGAGCGCGGCCAGGCGGTGGGGCGCGGGGACGACGGCTGACGCATCCCCACATTGTCGGCCGGGGGCGTCCGGCCCGCGTCACCGTACGGGTTGACCCGGGCGCCGGGCGAGTACCACGGGGTGACGCCCAGGATCGGAATCCGGTGTGACGCTTCTCGTCCGCCCCTTGCGAAGACTTGCCGGAAAGGAAGGCCGGTCGACCGGGGGAGCGGGATGCGAGGACTGTCCGAGACGCCGGTGCGGCCCGTGGCATCCGTACGGGCGGCACCGGTTGTCCGTACGGCGGCGGTCCGCGCCGCCCGCCGCCGGGAGACCGTCTGCTGGGCCGCCTGCGCGGTGTTCGCGCTGCTGCTCTGCCTCCGTACGGCGATCGGCCCGCACCGGGTGTGGGGCGCCTGCGCCGCCGCCGGGTACGGCCTCGCCGCCCTCGTCGCGCACCGCGCCGCACGGCCCTGGGGCCGGGCGAGCGCGGCCGTGGCCGCCGCCGGGTCGGTCCTGGTGCCGCTGGTGCTCCTGGTCGCCCGCGGAGGGCGCCAGTTGGAGGTCGCGGTCGTGGAGCGGTCCGGCGGGTTGCTATTGGACTCCGGCACCCCCTACGTCCCGGACCCGTCCGAACTCCGCGACTACAACCCTTACTTGCCCGGCATGGCGCTGTTCGGGCTGCCCCGGGCCGTCCTCGGCGACGTGCCGCTCGCGGATGCCCGGCTGTGGTTCGCGGCGGTGTCGCTCGGGGCGATGGCGCTCGCCGCCGTGGTGGGCCGGAATCCCCGGCCCGCACGGGGCGGTACCGGCCGGGTCCTCCTCTGGCCGGCTGCCGCCCCGGCCGTCGCCCTGCCGCTCGCCGTGGGCGGGGTCGACCTGCCCGTCATCGCCCTGATGTGCCTCGCGCTGACCCTCGCGGGGCGAGGCCGCCCCGTCGCCGCGGGGCTCGCGCTCGGCGCCGCCGCCTCGCTGAAGTGGACCGCCTGGCCGCTGCTGCCCGTCGCGCTCGCCCTGCTCGCGGCGACCACCGGGCGGCGGGCCGCCGCCCGGGCCGGTGCCACGGCCGTCGCGCTCGCCGTCCTCGCCGTGCTGCCGGTCGCGCTGGCCGACCCGGGGGCGTTCGCCGAGCACGTGCTGCTCTTCCCGCTCGGCGAGGGCGGCACCGGATCCCCGGCGGCCAGCCCGCTGCCGGGGCACCTCCTGGCGACCCGGGTGCCCGGGGGTTTCGCCGTCGCGGTGGCGGCGCTGGCGCTGAGCGCGGTCGCGGTGGCCGTGTCGCTCGTGACCCGCCCGCCGCGCACCACCGTCGCCGCGGCGGACCGGCTCGCGCTGGGGCTCGGGATCGCCATGTGCCTGATCCCCGCCACCCGCTTCGGATACGTCGTCTACCCGCTGGTGCTGCTCGGCTGGTTCCGGCTCGTGCCGGCGAGCAGACGCCCCGCCCACCCGCTGGAGGACTGACCGGCCATGCCGCGCACGCTCGTCGTCACCAACGACTTCCCGCCCTGCCAGGGCGGCCGCCGCCCTCGTCTATCTCGCGTCCCACGCGGCGAGCGGCGTCAACGGCGTCATCCTGCCGGTGGACAACGCCTGGGCCGCCGTCTGACCGCCGTAGCCCCCATCCTTCCCCGGAGACACGAGAGGAAGAGGACACCATGTCCACCCCCCCACACCCCGCTCGACTTCGACCCGGACGCCCTGCGCGCGCGGTACCGGGCCGAGCGCGACCGGCGGATCCGCCCGGACGGCAACCGCCAGTACCGGCGCACCACCGGCGAGTTCGGCCACTTCGACGAGGACCCGCACGCCGAGCCCGGGTTCACCCGGGAGCCCCTGACCGACCACGTGGACGTGGTGGTGGTCGGCGGCGGATTCGGCGGCCTGCTCACCGGTGCCCGGCTGCGCCAGGCGGGCGTTCGCGGGATCCGGATCATCGAGAAGGGCGCCGACTTCGGCGGCACCTGGTACTGGAACCGGTACCCGGGCATCCACTGCGACATCGAGTCGTACGTCTACATGCCGCTGCTGGAGGAGCTCGGCTACGTCCCGAAGTGGAAGTACGCGCCGGGCGAGGAGATCAGGGAGCACGCCCAGGCGATCGCGCGCCACTTCGACCTCTACCGCGACGCCTGCTTCCGGACGCAGGCCACCGAACTGCGCTGGGACGAGGACGAGTCCGCGTGGGCCGTCACGACCGACCGCGGCGACCGCATGACCGCCCGCCACGTCGTCGTCGCGACCGGCTGCTCAGCCAGCCCAAACTCCCCGGCATCGAAGGCATCGAGACCTTCAAGGGCCACATGTTCCACACCAGCCGCTGGGACTACGACTACACCGGCGGCGACGCGAACGGCGGCCTGACGAAGCTCGCCGACCAGCGCGTGGCCCTCATCGGCACCGGCGCCACGGCCATCCAGGTCGTCCCCCACCTCGGCCGGGACGCCCGGCACCTGTACGTCTTCCAGCGCACGCCCTCCTCCGTGGACGTGCGCGGCCAGCGCCCCACGGACCCCGAGTGGGCCGGCTCGCTGCAGCCCGGCTGGGCGCGGCGCCGCCGGGACAACTTCCTCGCGGTCGTCACCGGCGCCCGCACCGACGAGGACCTGGTGGCCGACGGCTGGACCAGCACCGCCCGCCTCCAGCAGAAGCTCATCCCGACCGACAGCTACGCCGACCTCACGCCCGAGGAGCGCGAACGGCTGGAGGAGATCGCCGACTTCCAGAAGATGAACGAGCTGCGGGCCCGGGTCGACCGCATCGTCCGGGACCCGGCGACGGCCGAGAAGCTCAAGCCCTGGTACCGCTACATGTGCAAGCGGCCCACCTTCAGCGACACGTACCTGGAGACCTTCAACCGGCCCAACGTGACGCTCGTCGACACGGCCGACCACGGGGGCGTCGAGCGCGTCACCGAACGCGCCGTGGTGGTCGGGGGCGTGGCGTACGAGGTCGACTGCGTCGTCTTCGGCACCGGTTTCGAGGTCGGCGTCTCCGGCCTGCTGTCCGGGCAGCTCCCCGCGTACGGCAGGGACGGCGTCGCCCTGCTGGACGCCTGGCGGACGACCGGCCCGAGGACCCTGCACGGCTTCTACAGCCGGGGTTTCCCCAGCCTGTTCATGCTGGGCTCGGTGCAGAGCGCCAGCTCCGTGAACTACGTGCACGTCCTGGACGAACAGGCCACCCATGTCGCCGAGGTGATCGCCGAGGCGGACCGGCGCGGGGCGCGGTGCGTGGAACCGGCGGCCGAGGCGGAGGACGCCTGGGTGGCCACCATCCGCGAGAAGTCGGTCGACCTGTTCGCGTTCCAGTCCGAGTGCACCCCCGGCTACTACAACGCCGAGGGCATGCCGAGACCGCGCAGCGAGACGTACGGGGACGGCCCGGTCGCCTTCTACGAGCTGATCCGGCGCTGGCGTGCGGAGGGCGGCATGGACGAGGTGCTGGGCTCATGACGCCGTGGCGGGGCGAACGCCTCAACCCGCCCAACCCGCTCCAGGGTTCCAACGGCGTCGCGTTCGGCCCGGACGGGCGGCTGTACGCCGCCCAGTTCCTCGCGGGGCGGATCAGCGCCGTGGACCCGGCCACCGGATACATCGCCGACCTGGTGCCCGGCCGGGTGTGGCGCCGCAGCCCACGGGGGAGTACGGCCTGGTCTCCGCGATGCAGCTGGGCCCGGACGGCAGCCTCTACTACCCGCACATGATCAGCGGGTGGCCTGGACAACGCCGCGTTCGACGCGGAGAACCGCATGTTCGTCTCCAGCTTCGCCAGCGGCGGCATCACGGAGCTGCACCCCGACGACCGCACCCGTCCCGTCGTACCGCGCGGCCTGGACGGCCCCTGGCATCGCGGCCAGGTCCGACGGCACGCTGGTCGTCGCCGAAGGCCTCGAACACCCCGTGGACGTGGCCCTCGACGCCGACCAGCGCTGCTATGTCAGCGACGACCGGCTCGGGGCCGTACTCCGGGTCGACGGCGGGGAGCCGGTGGTCCTCGCGGACGGACTCGGCGCCCCGCAGGGCCTCGCCGTCCACGGCGGCGCACTCTTCACCGTGGACACCGGGCACCGCAGACTGTGGTCGGTCTCCCTGACCACCGGTGAGAGCCGCGTCGCGGCCGAGGACCTGCCGGTCGGCCCGGTTCGCCGGCCTCGCCGCGGCCCCCGACGGCACGCTGCTGCTGTCGGCCGACGGGGAGGGCACGGTGCTGCGGCTGTCACCGGACGCGTGAGGGTGGTTCAGCGGCGGCGGCCCCGGGGCGGCCTGCCCCGCCGGCCGCCCGGGGCGGACCCCGTGCGCGCGGGACGGTTCTCGGTGACCGGCGGGGTGAGGACGACGGGCACACCCGAGGGCGCCTGGGCGCCGGTGATGCGGCTGAGGTCGGCCCCGCCCGAGCGGACCCGGGTGACCTGCGGGGTGATGCCGGCGTCGGCCATCAGCCGGGTCATGTCGCGGCGCTGGTGGGGCAGGACCAGGGTGACGACCGTGCCGGACTCGCCGGCCCGGGCGGTCCGGCCGCCGCGGTGCAGATAGTCCTTGTGGTCGGCGGGCGGATCGACGTTGACGACGAGGTCGAGGTTGTCGACGTGGATGCCGCGCGCGGCGACGTTGGTCGCCACCAGGACCGTGACCTCGCCGTCCTTGAACCGGGCCAGGGTCCGGGTGCGCTGGGACTGGGACTTCCCGCCGTGCAGCGCCGAGGCGCGCACCCCGGCCGCCAGCAGCTTCTTCGCCAGCCGGTCGGCGGCGTGCTTGGTGTCCAGGAACATGATCACGCGGCCGTCGCGGGCGGCGATCTCGGTCGTGGTGGCGTGCTTGTCGTCGTCCGCCACATGCAGCAGGTGGTGCTCCATCGTGGCGACCGCGCCCGCGGACGGGTCGACCGAGTGGACCACGGGGTCGTGCAGGTACGTGCGGACCAGCCGGTCGACGTTGCGGTCCAGGGTGGCCGAGAACAGCATGCGCTGCCCGTCGGGGCGCACCTGGTCGAGCAGGGCGGTGACCTGGGGCATGAAGCCCATGTCGGTCATCTGGTCGGCCTCGTCCAGGACGGTGACGGAGACGCGGTCCAGACGGCAGTCGCCCCGGTCTATCAGGTCCTTGAGCCGGCCGGGCGTCGCGACGACGACCTCGGCGCCGGCGCGCAGCGCGCTCACCTGGCGGCCGATCGCCACCCCGCCGACCACCGCGGTGAGCCGCAGGCGCAGCGCGCGGGCGAAGGGGGTGAGGGCGTCGGTGACCTGCTGGGCCAGTTCCCGGGTGGGGACCAGGACGAGCGCCAGGGGCCGCCCGGGCTCGGCCCGCTGCCCGTCGAGGCGGGCCAGCACGGCGAGGCCGAAGGCGAGCGTCTTGCCCGACCCCGTGCGCCCGCGGCCCAGGACGTCACGGCCGGCCAGCGAGTTCGGCAGCGTCGCCGCCTGGATCGGGAACGGGTCGGTCACGCCCTCGGCGCGCAGCGCGGTCAGCAGCGGCCCGGGCAGGCCGAGGTCGGCGAACGACTCGACGGCGGGGAGCGCCGGGGTGACGGTGGCCGGCGGTGCGAACTCGCCGCCGGGCGCGGTAGGGCGGCCGGTGGTGCGGCCGCGGCCGCCGCGGCCGGTGCCGGCCGGGCGGGAAGAACGGTTCCGATGAGCCGTGCGGTCCATGGGGAGCCTTCCTCGTGGGTGCGGCTCGTCATCGCCGCCGGGACATGGGACGAAGGCGCAGACGAGCCGGGGCCCGCACCCCAAGGGTGCGGGCCCCGACCGGGTCCTACGCGACGGCGTCAGGCGGGAACGATGTTCTCGGCCTGCGGGCCCTTCTGGCCCTGCGTCACGTCGAAGGTAACCTTCTGGCCTTCCTGAAGCTCGCGGAAGCCGGAGGTGGCGATGTTCGAGTAGTGGGCGAACACGTCAGGACCGCCGCCCTCCTGCTCGATGAAGCCGAAGCCCTTTTCCGCGTTGAACCACTTCACGGTGCCAGATGCCATGTGAATCTCCTTTTGGGGCCGTACCCGGGATCCGCACCGTGCGGATCCGTAGTCGCCGAAATGATCGCCCACCGGAGAGATCCGAAAATCCTCGGCAACAAAAAAGAGTGCTCGTCGACAAAAGGCCGATAGAGCACTCGAAGTCTCTGGGAACCAAAACCGCAACGACAAGGACGGTAGCACAGGCGGGGGCCGGAGTCAGGGGAATATCCAACCCGCGGTGGACCCGCACCCCTCGCGTACTGCGTTCCGAGTACCCGAGATTGTCGGCAGCCGCACGACGACGGGACGGCCCTGTCGCGGACACGCTTGGCAGACGTTCGACATCAGATGTGGAGACCTCTGCCGTGGCTGCTTTCCTGTATCGAGTGGGCCGTCTGGCCTTCCGGCGACGCTGGTACGTCGCCCTGGTCTGGGCGGCCGTCCTGGCCGCCGTGGGCCTGGGCGCCCTCAAGGCGCCGGGGGCCGTCGACGAGGAGTTCTCGATGCCCGGCATCGAGTCCCAGAAGGCGTTCGACCTGATGGAGGAGCGCTTCCCCGGGGCCACGGCCGACGGCGCGACCGCCCGGGTCGTGTTCATCGCGCCGGGCGGCGAGAAGGTGACCGCCGCGGAGAACAAGCAGGCCATCGAGAAGGCGGTCGACGGGCTGGGCGACGGCACGCAGGTCGCGAGCGCCGTCGACCCGTTCCGGGCGAAGACCATCAGCAAGGACGGTACGACCGCCTTCGCGACCGTCACCTACAAGGTCGGCGCCAACGACCTCACCGACGCCAGCCGCACCCAGCTGGAGCGCACCCTCGACCAGGCCCGGGACTCCGGGCTGACCGTCGAGGCGGGCGGCACCGCGCTGGCCCAGGAGGGCGGGCCGGGCGGCATGGCCGAGGTGATAGGCGTCGCGATCGCCGCCGTCGTCCTGCTCGTCACGTTCGGCTCGCTGGCCGCCGCCGGGCTGCCCCTGCTGACCGCCGTCATCGGCGTCGGCGTCAGCATGGCCACGATCCTCGCCCTGTCCAGCGCCCTCGGCCTGTCCACCACCACCGGCACCCTGGCGATGATGCTGGGCCTGGCCGTCGGCATCGACTACGCCCTGTTCGTCGTCTCCCGGTACCGGGAGGAGCGCGCCAAGGGGCGCACGCCGCAGGAGGCGACCGGGCTCGCCGTCGGCACGGCCGGGTCCGCGGTCGTCTTCGCCGGGCTCACCGTCGTGATCGCGCTGGCGGGTCTCGCCGTCGTCGGCATCCCGATGCTCACCAAGATGGGTCTGGCCGCCGCGGGTGCCGTCGTCGTCGCGGTGCTGATCGCGCTGACCCTCGTCCCGGCCTTCCTCGGCTTCTGGCCGAACGCCGTGCTCACCCGCAAGTCCCGCAGGAGCGGCCGGATCGAGGAGAGCTCCGAGACCAACGGCGGCGCCCGCTGGGCCCGGTTCGTGCTGCGCCGCCCCGTACCCGTGCTGGTCCTCGGCGTCCTGGGCCTCGGCGCCCTCGCCGTGCCGGTGACCGGCCTGCAGCTGGGCATGCCGGGCGACGAGGCCAAGCCGGCCTCCACCACCGAGCGCCGGGCCTACGACGCGCTCGCCGAGGGCTTCGGGCCGGGCTTCAACGGGCCGCTGACCATCGTCGTGGACGGCAGGGGCGCCGCCGACCCGAAGGCCGCCGCCGGCACGATCGCCCAGGAGATCGGCGCCACGAAGGGCGTGGTGTCCGTCTCCCCGGCCCGTTTCAACGACGCCGGTGACACGGCCGTCTTCTCGGTCGTGCCGTCGACCGCGCCGACCGACGAGAAGACCAAGGACCTGGTGACGACCATCCGGGACGAGCGGCCCGGCATCGAGGCGGACAGCGGCGCGAGTTACGAGGTCACCGGCACCACCGCGCTGAACATCGACATCGCGCAGAAGGTGCAGGCCGCGCTGGTCCCGTACCTGGTCGTGGTGGTCGGCCTGGCGATCGTGCTGCTGCTGGTGGTCTTCCGGTCGCTGCTCGTCCCGCTCAAGGCGGCCCTCGGCTTCCTGCTGTCGGTGCTGGCCTCCCTCGGCGCGGTCGTCGTGGTCTTCCAGCAGGGCCACGGCGCGGAGCTCTTCGGCGTGGAGCAGACCGGCCCGATCATGAGCCTGATGCCGATCTTCTTGGTGGGCATCGTCTTCGGCCTCGCGATGGACTACGAGGTGTTCCTCGTCTCCCGGATGCGGGAGGCCTACGTGCACGGCGAGGCGGCCGACCGGGCGGTCACGTCCGGGTTCCGGCACAGTGCCCGGGTGGTCGTGGCCGCGGCCCTGATCATGATCGCGGTCTTCGCCGGGTTCATCGGCGAGAGCGACTCCATGATCAAGATGATCGGGTTCGGGCTCGCCTCGGCCGTCCTGTTCGACGCCTTCGTCGTCCGCATGGCGATCGTGCCCGCCGTCCTCGCCCTGCTCGGCGACAAGGCGTGGTGGCTGCCGAAGTGGCTGGACCGGCTGCTGCCCCGCGTCGACGTGGAAGGCGAGGCGCTCAGCCGCCGACCGGAGCCGGCCCCGGAGGCCGCACCCGAGCCGGAGCCGGCCCGCATCTGAGGAACCCTCACCCCCAGGGCCGCCCGTGGCGAAGGACACGGGCGGCCTCTGGGGCGTCGCCACCCGGAGTCGACCACGATGGTCACAGCCCACCGACCGGAGAGCACCATGATCACCAGCAGCCAGGAGCGGCGTTACGCGGACCGCTTGGAGGAGTTCGCCGACCGCCACCCCTTCGTCGTCGATCTGGCGATGGTCCTGGCGCTGATGGCCTGTGCGTCCTTCGGCGCCTCGCTCACCCTGCCCAACGCCGACCCGCCCGACCAGGACAAGACCGCCGTCGCCCTCATGGGCGTGTCCTGCCTCGTCCTGCTCAAGCACCGGGTGTACCCCCGCACCGCCGTCGTCGTCACCGCGGCCTGCACCGTCGCGGCGGTCTCGATGGGCTATCTGCTCACACCGCTGCTGCTGGCACCGATCATGGCGGCGCTGTACTGGCTCGCCACCCTCACCGAGCGGAAGACCACCCGCGTCTACGGCGTCACCACCCTGGTGGCCGTGATCGTCGCGGCCGTGTTCGCCGACTCGATGGACCACCTCTCGCTGCTGCTGCGGACGATCGGCCCGTTCTTCTGGCTGATGCTGCCCCTCGCCGCCGGCAACATGACGCGGCTGCGGCGCGCCTACCTCCAGGCCGTGCAGGCCCGGGCCGAGCACGCCGAGCGGACCCGGGAGGAGGAGGCCCGGCTGCGCGTCACCGAGGAGCGGATGCGCATCGCCCGCGAGCTGCACGACGTGGTGGCCCACCACATGGCGTTGGCCAACGCCCAGGCCGGTACGGCCGCCCACCTGGCCCTCACCAGCCCCGAGCAGACCAAGAGGATCCTCACCGACCTGACCGGCACCACGTCCGCCGCGCTGCGGGAGCTGAAGGCCGCGCTGGGCCTGCTGCGCCAGGACGACGACGCCTCCGGCTCCGCGCCGCTGGAGCCGTCCCCCGGCCTGGCCCGGCTGCCCGAGCTGGTCTCGGCGTGCGCGTCGGCGGGCCTGGAGGTCACCGTCACGACGGAGGGCGAGCCGCAGCCGCTGTCGCCCGGCGTCGACCTGACCGCGTACCGGATCGTGCAGGAGGCCCTCACCAACGTCAGCAAGCACGCCGCCGCGGAGTCCGCGCACGTCCGCCTGGAGTACACCGGCTCCCGGCTGCTGCTCACGGTCAGCAACGACGGCCCCAGCAAGCCGGAGCCCGCCCCGGGCCGGGGCTTCGGCGTCATGGGCATGCGCGAACGCGCCCACTCCATCGGCGGCGAGCTGTGCGCGGGCCCCCGCCCCCAGGGCGGCTTCGAGGTCACCACCGCGCTGCCGCTGCAACCCGCCACCCACCTCGCGGAAGGAACGACAGCATGAGCATCAGCGTGCTGCTCGCCGACGACCAGGCCCTGCTGCGGGCCACGTTCCGGATCCTCATCGACTCCTGCGCGGACATGGAGGTGGTCGCCGAGGCCTCCGACGGCGCCGAGGCGGTGGAGCTGGCCCGGGCCCACCGCCCCGACATCGTCCTCATGGACATCCGCATGCCCGGCACCGACGGCCTCACCGCCACCTCCACCCTGTGCGCCGACCCGGAACTGTCCGCCACCCGCGTCCTGATCCTGACGACCTTCGAGACCGAGGACTACGTCGCCCAGGCCCTGCGCGCCGGCGCCAGCGGCTTCCTCGGCAAGGACGTCACCGCCGACACGCTCCTGACCGGCGTGCGCACCGTGGCCTCCGGCGAGGCCCTGCTCTCGCCCGGCGCCACCCGCTCCCTCATCAGCCGCTTCCTCCTGGCACCGGCCCCCGGCACGCACCTGGCCCCGCCGGAGCGCCTCGCCGACCTCACGGTCCGGGAACGCGAGGTGATGGCCCTGGCCGCGGAGGGGCGTTCCAACACCGAGATCGCCGAGGACCTGACGCTCAGTCCGCTGACCGTACGCACCCACATCCACCGGGCCATGACCAAGCTCGGCGCCCGCGACCGGGCCCAACTGGTCGTCATCGCCTACCAGACGGGCCTGGTGAGGGCCACGCCTCCGGTGTGAGGGCGGGGGCTACGGCCGGCCGAACACCGCCACCATGATGTGCTCGGCCACCTTGTTCATGTCCTGGCCCTTGGCGTCCGTGGAGTTGACGCTGTAGACGAGGGTGCGCGAGCCGTTCCGGGTGGCGGCGACGGCCGCGTTGTACCCCCAGCGCCCGCCGGTCTTGCCCCACACCTCACGCCCGCCCAGCACCTTCATGGAAAGGCCGACGGAGTAGGCGGCTGGCTTTCCGGTCCTGAAGTCGGTCACCTTCGGCAGGGTGAACATCTCCTCCAGCAGCGGCCCGCGCACCACCCGCCCCCCGAACAGGGCGTGCGTGAACCGCTCCAGGTCCGCCGTCGTCGAGACGAGGTCACCGGCCGCCCACCCGTCCGTCGTCCCCCACACGGACACGTCGCGCAGCCCGGGCGTCCCGCCGTCCAGCCGCATCCGCTGGTAGCCGTGGTTGTGCGGGCCGACGATGCGCGGGTTCTTCCCCGGGAGGTACGTGTCCCGCAGCCCCAGCGGCCTGAGCACCCGGCACGCGACCTGGTGCTCGTAGGTGTCGCCGGTGACGCGCTCGATGAGCAGCCCGGCGATCGTGTACCCGATGTTGAGGTAGTGCTGCCGCTCGCCCGGCGCGAACTCGGGCTTCTTCGACGTCGCCGAGCGGACCAAATCCCGGGGGTCGTGGATCCGGAAGCGGTCGGCGTACCACTCCTCGACCGTGGTCCCGGGGAAGTCCGGCGCGGGGATGCCGTGCGTGTGGTCGAGGAGCTGCCGGACGGTGACGTCCTCGTACGCGGCGGGGATCAGCTCCGGCAGGTACGAGCGGACGCTGCGGTCCAGGTCCAGCCGGCCCTCGGCGGCCAGCTGGAGGGCGACCGCCGCCGTGAAGACCTTGGTGACGGACCCGGCGCGGAAGCGGGCGGCCGGATCCGCCGGACGGCCGGTCCACAGATCGCGCACGCCCGAACTGCCCCGCCAGACACCCTCCTTGCCCCCGACCCGGACGAGTGCCGCGGTCGCGTCGGCACTGGGGAGGCCGGCCAAGGCGGCTTCGAGGGCGGGGTGCGCGGACTGTGCGGACTGCGCGGCGGCGGACGCGGCCGGGGCCGAGGCGGCGGCCGGCAGTACGGACGGCCCCGCCATGACTCCGGCGACGAGCACGGCGGCGAGCAGGCTGGTACGGGCTCTCATGGCCAACTCCAGGGGGAGGAGGGGTCGTTGGGACGGCTCCATCCTCCGGAGCGGGGGCGGCGAGCGGATCGCCCCCGCGGGCGGTCCCGGCCGGTCAGTTCCTCGCCGGTGAGGGGGAGGAACCGGGCCGGGCCGCTCCCCCGGGCGGGGGATCCCCGGCCGCGACCAGCCCCGTCTCGTAGGCGCAGATCACCGCCTGGATCCGGTCCCGCAGCCCCAGTTTCGCGAGCACGTTGCCGACGTGCGTCTTGACCGTGTGGTCGCTGACCACCAGCTCGGCGGCGATCTCGGCGTTCGACAGGCCGCGCGCGAGCAGCAGCAGCGTCTCGCGCTCCCGGGCGGTCAGCACGTCCAGCCGGGGATCGGGCCGGCGGGGCCGGGCGGCGGCGGGCCGGGTGTACTGCTCGACCAGACGCCGGGCGACGGACGGCGCGAGCAGCGAGTCGCCCCGGGCGACGACCCGCACCGCGTGCACGAGGTCGTCCCGCCGGACGTCCTTCAGCAGGAATCCGCACGCGCCCGCGTGCAGCGCCTCGTACACGTACTCGTCGGAGTCGAAGGTCGTCAGCATCACCGTCCGGCAGGCGCCCGCCGCGCTGATCGCACGGCAGGCCTCGATCCCGTCCAGGCGCGGCATCCGGATGTCGAGCAGCGCCACGTCGGGCGCGTGCCGCCGCACCGCGTCGACCGCCGCGGCCCCGTCGCCCGCCTCCGCGACGACCTCGATGTCCGGCTGGGCGTCCAGGATCATCGCGAAGCCGCTGCGCACCAGCTCCTGATCGTCCGCCACCACGACACGGATCGTCACGAGCCCACCTCCACCACGACCGGGACCGGAATCCGCACCCGCACCTCGAAGCCGCGCCCGTCCGCTCCGGGCCCGGCGACCGCGCTGCCGCCGTGGGCCGCCGCCCGCTCCCGCATCCCGACGAGCCCGTGCCCGCCGCCGGCGGACGTGGGCCGCGGCCCGTGCCCGTCGTCCGTCACGCGGACCTCCAACTCGTCGGTGCCGTAGTCCAGCCGGACGGACACGGTACGGGCGCCGGCGTGCCGGACGGTATTGGTCAGGGCCTCCTGGACGACCCGGAAGACGGTGGCCGCGACCCCGTCCGGCACCGGCCGGACGACCCCCGCCGTCCCGTAGTCGACGGTCAGTCCGCTCTCCCGCACCCGGTCGAGGAGACCGGGCAGTTCGGCGAGCCCGGGCTGCGGTTCGCGCGGGGAGTCGCCGGGCTCGTCGCCGTCCCGCAGCACCCCCAGCATCCGGCGCAACTGGGCCATGGCGTCCCGCCCGGTGGCGGAGATCGCGTCGAAGGCGGCCTCCGCCCGCTCCGGCGCGACCCGCACCGCGACCGGCCCGGCCTCCGCCTGCACGATCATCAGGCTCACCGCGTGGGAGAGGATGTCGTGCATCTCCCGCGCGATCCGGGCCCGTTCCCGCGCGGCGGCCCGCTCGGCCTCGACCAGGTTCGCCCGCCGGCGGGCGTCGGTCAGCCGCCCGAAGACGTAGGCGGCCGCGAGCACGAAGAGGGAGAAGGTCAGTTCACGCGCGGTCCGGGTGTTGAGCCACACCCCGACCGGCACGGCGACCAGCAGCACGAGCGCGGTGACGAGCCGTTTGCGCGGCGGCGACAGCGCGGCGATCGTGTACACGACCACGAGCCCGGTGTACGGCAGCGGCTGCCCGGGCCCGTCCACGGTCAGCCGGTACAGCGCGTTGGCGGCCAGCACCGCGAACAGCACGGCGACGGGGGCGCGCCGCCGCCAGACCAGGGGCAGCACGCTGAGGGTGCTCAGCCCGTACGCGGCCCAGGTCGCGGGCGGCGACCCGGGCGCGCGCGGCACGAGGAACGGCATGGTCATCGCGCCCTGGACGAGGAGCGCCACGCCGATGTCGATCAGGAGCGGACGGGTGGCCGCCAGGGCCCGCCCCCGCTCCCACCACCCCCGCAGTCCCCCGCGTATGCCCATGGCGACTCACGACCCCCGTCCCGCGCCGGCTGACACGGGAACCGTAAGGGATTCACCGCTCGACCACCGGGCGGAACGCGGCCCGCACGTCCGACTTGGCCGTCGAGACCATCTGGGCGCCCGGTCCCAGGTCGTACATGTAGTACTCGTAGTGCAGCACGCGCGGGCAGCTTCCGCCGTCGATCTGGACCGAGCGGGGGGCGAGGCGCTTGCCGGTGCGGAGTTCGTAGACCTTCAGCGGGATCCTGACCTTGTGGAAGGTCACCCGGTGGGGGAGGTACTTCGACTTCTTGTTCTCGTAGTAGCAGGTCTCGACGGCCGCTCCGTTCTCCGCCGCGTCCGCGCAGACGACGAGCGCGGCCTTGGCCGGGTCGCCGGTGCGCCAGCTGCCGGGGAGCTTGCCGGTGTACTCGGTGTCGCCGAGGAACAGGGCGCGGTTGGTGCCCTTGCGGTAGGGCGGGGCTCCGCTGTACTTGGCGGGCTTGGAGCAGTAGCCGGAGTCGGCGCCGTACGTGTTGCCGACCAGGCCGCGCACGTGGTCCAGTTCGATGGCGAGGGTGGCCTTGCGGACGCCGTCGCGGGCCTCGTCCGTGCGGGCGTCGTCCGGGTAGGTGTCGAGGAGTCGCTCGTAGTGGGTCCGCGCCTGCTGCCAGGCGTCCTCGGTCATCAGGTGGTCGCCGCAGCCGACCAGGGCGGCGGGTTCGGTGCGTGCCGCCGTGTCGGCGGAGCGGTCCAGGACGTCGTGGCTGGGACCGCGGTCTCGGAGCCAGGCGGTGAGGGCGGCGGTGTCGCAGGAGTCGTCGGTGGGGAGGGAGGTGAGGAAGGCGTCCAGGGTCGTTCTGACCGTCTGCTCGTTGCCGGGCTCGTTCAGGACGCCGGCGAGTGTGCCGAAGCCCCGCCCCAGGTCCTCGGTGCTGCCCCGGCGTGCGGCGCGGGCCAGGGTGGCGGCCGCCCCCTCCAGCCGCTCGCACGCCCGCACCACCGCTTCCCCGGGCTCCACCACCGGTGCTCCCGCGAGCCGGTGGGCCCACCCCACCTCGCCCTGCGCGGCCACGGCGGCCTCGCAGTCGCCGGCCTCGCGTGCCTCGGTCACGCGGTTGTCGATGCCGTACGCGTCGATCCGGACCAGTGCGGCGGTCAGCAGCACCGCGAGGGTGGCGGCGAGCGTGGCCGCGCGCTGCCCGCGCCGTACGGCGTGCAGGGGGCGGTGGCGGGCCAGGAACCAGCCGTGGGCGGTGCCGGCCGCCCACCACAGCAGGAGCAGGATCTCGTACCAGGGTTCGGCGGTCCGGGCGGTGAGGCCGAGCAGGACGGCGGTGCCGAGCACGGCGACCGCGGCCAGGCGCCACTGGCGCAGCAGCAGGTAACCGATGCCGAGCAGCGTCGCGTTGCCCAGGGCCGCCGCCACCGGGTCGGCCGGGGCCGGCGGCCTCGGCGGGTCGTACGTCGGGTAGGGCGCGGTCATGGGCGCTCACACCCCCGGGTGCGGTGCCGGGTGCGCCGGGGCGCGTACGGAGAAGTACGCGCGGCCGGTCTCGCCGCTCACCGTCCACACGGCCGCGATGTCGAAGCAGGCGAGCAGGAACGCCGCGAGGCTGGGGGCCCCGGTGGTCAGCGAGCCGATGAAGGCGAAGGTCGTCCCCACCGACGCGAGGGACAGGCACACGATGAGCACCACCCGGACCCAGGCGCGGCGCTTGCGGGCCAGGACGACGCAGGCGACCTGGAGCGCCGCCAGACCCCAGATGATCAGCGCCATGAACCAGGCCATGCCCATCGGCATGAGCAGGTCCTGCCCGTGCTCCTGCTTGCTCCGGTTCTCTTCGAGGATCGCCCAGCCGCCGAAGGCCGAGCCCAGCGCGTGCAGGGCGACCAGGGCGAGGACGCAGATCAGGATCCTCGGCATGCGCGTCTTGGGTGCGTTTGCCATCGTCGGTCACCTCACGCTTTCGTCGTCCGGCAGGGCGTAGACCCGCGCCCAGTCCACTTCGTAGACCGCGCTCTGCAGGCCGTCCCCGTGGAAGTTGTCGAGCTGGATGGTCTGGTGCATGGAGGGGGCGCACTGGATGCAGTCGCGGTCCGCGTTCGCGCCGCCGGAGAAGCGGAACCACTCCTCGCCGTCGAGGAAGCCGCGCAGGTGGTCCGGGGTCCACTCGATCGCGACGTTGTGCCACTGCGACAGGTCCACGCCGCACTTGCGCGCGAACTCCTGCTGTACGGGCACGTCCTCGGGATGGGGGTAGTGCAGGAACGCCTCGGCGCAGTCCTCGCCGGGGGCGCCGTTCTCCAGGTAGTCGTACTCGCCGTCCTCGGGGTGCTGGTTCGAGTCGGGCCACAGGATCAGCAGCGGGTGGTACGCCCGGCCGTTGTCGGGGGCGGTGGCCCGGGAGCGCACGCGGGCCTCCCACCGGCCGTACTTCTGGCCGTACTGCGAGGCGAGCCAGCCGCTGTCGCCGTCGGCCTCGCCGGTCATGCGCAGGACGCCTCCGACGACCCGGGTGTTGGCGTCGCAGCGGCGGCCGTTGCCGCTGTGGCCGGGCCAGCACGCGTCGACATCGCCGCCCGCCAGGCGCCACTTGGCGCGGTCCGGTACGGCGGGGTCGGTCGCGGAGCCGTAGTCGAACTCGTCCGAGCCGGCGGGGAGCGGGGCGCCCCAGCCGTAGCGTTCGGCGGCCGTCGTCGCGGGGGCGGGGGTCGCGGCGGTCGCCGTGAGCGTCAGCGTGAGTGCCGCCGCGCCGAGTCCCGCGGCGAGGTGCCGCTGCCGTCTGTACATGACTCTCCTCCAGCCTCGGATGGATGGCGGGCGCGGTCCGAGCCCTCCCCTCGCAGGGCTCGGACCGCGCCGTGCCCCACACTCAGTCGACCGCCGCGGAGGGTTGTTCGGCAGGCCCTCCCCCGGGGCCGAACAACCAGGAGGCACCGACAGAACCAAGTGACCTGGAGGAAGCGTGAGGATCAGGTGAACGCCCGTGCCCCGTGCGCCGGTACCGCCGATGGTCGGGGCAGGGCGAACAAGGGGAGGGGGCGGACACGTGCCGGGACAAGCGGGGCCGGGCCGCGCCGAGGGCGAGCTGGACCCGGAGGCCGGACCGGTGCAGCGGTTCGCCGCCGGGCTGCGGGAGTTGCGCGAGTCCGCGGGCCGGCCCACCTACCGGGAGATGGCGCGCCGGGCGCGGTACGGGGTGACCACCCTGTCCCAGGCGGCGGCGGGCAGGCAACTGCCCACCCGCGCGGTGACGCTCGCCTACGTCAAGGCGTGCGGCGGCGACCTCGCCGAGTGGGAGCGCCGCTGGCGCGAGGCGTCGGCCGAGCTGGCCGCCGAGGCCGAGGCCGACGACACGGCCCGGCCGCCCTACCGGGGCCTGACCCGGTTCGAACCGGGCGACGCCGAGCTGTTCTTCGGCCGCGACCGGCTCGTGGAGCGGCTGGCCGAGCTGAACCGCAAGCACCGCTTCACCGCCGTCTTCGGCCCCTCCGGCAGCGGCAAGTCCTCCCTGCTGCGCGCCGGCCTGATCCCCCGGCTGCGCACCCCGGGCGAGGACGACGAGGCCCCGCCCGCGGCCGTACGGATCCTCACCCCCGGCGCCGACCCGCTGCGCACCCACGCCGAACGGCTGGAACCCGTGCCCGGCACGGACGCCGACACCTGGCTGATCGTCGACCAGTTCGAGGAGCTGTACACCCTCGGCGCCGACCCGGCCGACCGGGACGCCTTCATCGACCGGCTCGTCGCCGCCACCGAGGCCGACAGCCGGCTGCGCGTCGTCATCGCCGTGCGGGCCGACTTCCTCGGCCGGTGCGCCGAACACCCCGGGCTGACCGCGGCGTTGCAGGACGCGACCCTGCTCGCCGGGCCGATGAGCCGCGCGGAACTGAGGGAGGCCATCGTCCGCCCGGCCGCGGCCGACGGGCTGATCGTCGAACGCGCCCTGACCGAACGCCTCCTGGACGAGGTCGAGGGCGCCCCCGGCGGACTGCCCCTGATGTCCCACGCCCTGCTGGAGACCTGGCGCCACCGCAGCGGCCGCGCCCTGACCGAGGCCGCGTACGAGGCGGCCGGCGGACTGCACGGCGCCGTCGTCCGGACCGCCGAGCAGGTCTACGAGGAACTCACCGAACCACAGGCCGAGCTGGCCCGGCGCATCCTGCTCCGCCTGGTCGCCCCCGGCGACGGCACGGCCGACACCCGCCGTCCCACCGACCACGCCGAGCTCGACTTCGGCAACCCCGCCGACACCCGGGTGGTCCTGGAACGCCTGGCCCGGGCCCGGCTCATCACCTTCGACGACGGCACCGCCGACCTCGCCCACGAGGCCCTCATCACCGCCTGGCCCCGGCTGCGCGCCTGGATCGACGCCGAACGCGACCGGCTGCGCGTCCACCGCGCTCTCTCCGAGGCGGCCCGCACCTGGCAGGCGCTCGGGCAGGAGAACGCCGCCCTCTACGCCGGCTCCCGGCTGTCCGCCGCCCGCGACGCCTTCCCGCCCGTCACCGGCAGCGACGAACTGACCCCGCTGGAGCGGCGGTTCCTCACCTCCTCGCTGCGCCGCCGGCACCGCGCCTCGCTGCTGCGCCGCACGGTCGTGGCCGTCCTCGCCGCGCTCGCCCTGCTCGCCACCGGCACCGCCGTCGTCGCCCTCCAGGCCCGGGCCACCGCGCAGGCCGAACGGGACGACGCCGTCTTCGGGCAGCTCACCGCCGAGGCCGACCGGCTCCGCGAGACCCACGCCGGGCTGGCCGCCCGGCTCGACGTCGCCGCGTACGGCATGCGTTCCACCGCGGACCTGGAGACCCGGCTGGCCTCGGACGCGGGCCGCGTGCTGGCCACCCGGCTGCCCGGCCACGACGGTGTCGGCAGCTCCGTGGCGTACGCGCCCGACGGCCGCACCCTCGCCAGTGGCGGCCACGACGACCTGGTCCGGCTGAGGGACACCGCCGGGCGGGCACTGGGCGAGCCGCTGCGCCTCGGCTCCCCGGTCGGCGCCGTCGCCTTCGCACCGGCGGACCGGCACCTGCTGGCGGCGACCGGTGACGGCGGCGCCATCCGCCTGTGGGACGTACGCGACCGGAACCGGCCCCGCGCCCTCGGCCGCCCGCTGGTGAGCCACGACGAGAAGAACATCGTCTCCGCCGCGTTCGCCCCCGACGGCCGGACCCTGGCCACCGCCGGCGACGACGGCACCGTACGGCTGTGGAACCTGACCGACCCGGCCCGCCCCACCCCGCTCGGCGAACCGGCCCGGGCCGACGAGTCGGACGACGGCAGCGTCCGCGCGGTCGCGTTCGCCCCCGGCGGGACCACGCTGGCGACGGCGGGCTACGACGGCACCGTACGGATGTGGCGCTACGGCGCGGACGACGGCATCACCCCGCTGGGCAAGCCCCTGCGCGCCCACACCGCCCCCGTCTGGACGCTGGCCTTCTCGCCCGACGGCCGCACCCTGGCCACGGCCGGCTTCGACGAGACCGTACGCCTGTGGGACGCCTCGGACCCGGGCCGCCTCACCTCGCTCGGCGAACCGCTCACCGGGCACACCGCGCCCGTCATGTCCGTCGCCTTCAGCCCCGACGGCGAGACCCTGGCGAGCGCGGGCGAGGACGACTCGCCGATCCTGTGGAACGTGGCCAACCCCGCCTACCCGCAGCAGCTCGGGGAGCCGCTGACCGGCCACACCGAGGCCGTGTGGGAGGTGGCCTTCAGCCGCGACGGCCGCACCCTCGCGAGCACCGGCGCCGACGGCGACGTCCTGCTCTGGCACCGGCCGCCGACCGTCCTCACCGACTTCACCAACCCGGTGACCGCCGTCGCCTACAGCCCCGACGGCCGGCTGCTCGCCGCCGCCAGCACCGACGACGGGCTGGTCCGCCTGTGGGACGTCCGCCACCCGGACCGCCCGCGCCGGCTGCCGCGGGCCCTGACCGGCCACGAGGACCAGGTACTCGCCGTCGCGTTCGCGCCGGACGGCCGTACGGTGGCCACCGGCTGCGCGGACGGCACCGTACGCCTGTGGGACGTCTCCGCACCCGACCACCCCACGCTGCTCGGCCGGCCCGTGCGGGCCCACGACGGCGGGGTACAGGCCGTGGCCTTCGCACCGGACGGCCGCACGCTGGCCACCGGCGGCCAGGACGACACGGCGCGCCTGTGGGACGTCGGCCGCCCGGATCGCGCAGCGCCGCTCGGCCGGCCCCTGCGCGGCCACACGGACGCCGTCACCTCCATCGCCTTCGCCCGGGACGGCCGCCTCCTGGCCACCGGCGCGGAGGACGCCACGGCACGCCTGTGGCAGGTGGCCGATCCGGCGCGGGCCAGGCCGGGCGCGGTGCTGTCCGGTCACGAACAGGCCGTCAACGCGGTCGCGTTCGCCCCGGACGGCAGGACGCTCGCGACGGGCGGCGACGACCGCACGGTCCGGATGTTTCACGTGGAACACAACGGCCGGGCCGAGGCACTGGGGGAGGAGCTGACCGGGCACCGCGCCGCGGTCAGGGCCGTGGCGTTCGCCCCGGACGGGACGACACTGGCGACCGGCGGCGGCGACCACACGGTCCGCCTGTGGAACGTGACGGACCCGGCCCGGGCCGAGCCCCACGGCCAGGAACTCACCGGCCACCTCGACACCGTCACCACCGTCGCGTTCAGCCCCCGCGGCGACGCCCTCGCCTCCGCCGGCTACGACCTGACGACCCGCATCTGGACCCTGAACCCGAACCGCGCGGCGTCCTACGTCTGCGACCACACACCCGGCGTCCTCACCCGCGCGGAGTGGGAGGAGCGCCTGCCGGAACTGGCGTATCGGGGGGTGTGCGAGGGGCGATAGTCACTAGGGCTTGGCGAACTTCAATACGGCCCCGTCCTCGTTCTGCGCGACGACGGTCACCTTCAGGGCGTCGCCGAACTGGGCCACGCCGCCCTGGCCGCCGAGGTTCATGATGGTGCTCGGGGTCTGGAAGGTGACCGAGTTGCCGACGGTGATGTGCACGTTCACCCCGTTCGCCGTGACGTCCGCCGTGGACGTCACCAGGATCTCGCACGCGCCGTCCGAGCACGCGGCGACGTTCTTGCCGTCCGCCGCCTCGGGCAGCGGGCCGCTGGGCTCGGGTGAGGGGGAGGAGGTTTCCTCTTTGGGGGGCTTCCAGCCCGGGGCGCATTGCTCGGCCCGCTGGTACGCGGACGCCAGCTGCGGGTCCCGCTCGGCCAGCGCGGGCAGGTCCGGCCGGGGCGGGGTGAGGGACTGGACGTGCCGGTCGATGGCGGCGGCGCCGCTGACGGCGTCCTCGCCGCCCAGGTCCGGGTACATCGCGCGCAGTTGGCTTACGGCCCGCTTCACCTTCTTCCGCCAGGCGCCGAGCAGCCGGTCGGCCGCGGGAACGCCCGGCGGGTCCAGTTCCTCCAGGTCGCTCTCCTCGGTCTCCACCGCCGTCAGCGTCTCGGAGAGGTAGCCGAGGGCCCGGGCCTGGGCGAAGATCTCGGCGTCCGGGTCCCGGATGTCCTTCAGCTCCGCGGTGCTCCTCGCCCGCAGGTCCTTGAGCACCACGGCCGACTCGCACATCTCGCCGACCCACGTCACCAGTTCCCGTGACGGAGCCCGGGCCGGGGCCGGCTTCGCCGCTGCCTCGCCCGACGCGCCGGCCTTCTCGTCCGTCCCGCCGCCGCAGCCGCCGAGCGCCAGTACCAGCCCGGCGGCCATCACGACGGCCGTCCCCCTCTTGCCCATCCGTTCGGCCCCTCTCCGTGCCCTGGTCCGGCTGTCGCACGCCGGATGTCCCATCCCAGTTCAACGAGGCACGGATTGTTCGGCCACTCGGTCCGCGGCGCCGAACAACGCGAGGGCGAGGGTCGGTTCAGGTCGCGTCCGGCGGGGTCCAGGCCGCCACCAGGTCGAGCAGCCCCGGGAAGCGGGCGTTGAGATCGGTGACGCGGACGTGGCTGCGGCGTTCCAGGCCGTACTGGCGCTGGCGGGTGACACCGGCCTCGCGCAGGGCCTTGAAGTGGTGGGTGAGGGAGGACTTGGGGCGGTCCAGGCCGAACCAGCCGCAGGAGTGGTCGAACGTCTCCGACTCCAGCAGGAGCTTCTGCACGATCCGCAGGCGCAGCGGGTCGCTCAGCGCTCCCAGCACCGTCTCCAGACGCAGGTCCTCGACCGCCGGCTCGGGCAGCGGTTCCGGCAGGCCCTCCGGCTCCGGCAACACCCTGATGACCGGCGCCCCTCGAACCGTCGCAGACATAGGCCACTCCCTATAACCCGAATCCTATGTACGAGTTCAATCGTACTGCATGCTAAGTTCGAATGGACTCGTACTGAGCTTGCCCGGAGGGAGCACCCATGTCGGAGAGTCGGACCGTGTCCGCCGAGGCGGTGGACGCCCAGCAACGCCCCGCGTCCCCCGCCCCACCGGAGCCGGCCGCGCCCGCGCGGACCGAGCGCCGTACGCCCACCTGGTGGGTGTGGCTGGCGGCGTGGCCCGTCACCGCCGTCTTCGTGCTGTCCAACGCGGCGACCCCGCTGTACGTGCTGTGGCAGCGCGACATCGGGTTCTCCAAGGGCACCCTGACCGTCGTCTTCGCGTTCTACATCGTCGGGCTGCTGGGCTCGCTGCTCGTGTCGGGCGTCGTCTCCGACCGGCTCGGCCGCAAGCCCGTGCTGCTGCCCGCGCTCGGCCTCGCCCTCGCCGCCTGCGCCATCTTCGCGACCGTCACGACGGTCGCCGCGCTGATCATCGCCCGGCTGTTCACCGGCATCGCCGTCGGCGCCGTCGTCTCCGCCGGCATGGCGGCCGTGACGGACGTCGCGGGCCCGGAGCGCAAGCGGCTGGCCGCGCTGCTGGCCTCCTGCGCGATGGTCTTCGGGGCCGGCCTCGGCCCGCTGCTCGCCGGCCTGCTGTCCGAGACGCTCCCGGCCCCCACCGTGACCGTCTTCGTCGTCGAGGCCGTCCTGCTGGTCACGGCCGTCCTCGCCGTGCTGCGCATGCCCGTACGCCGTCCCGCCGCCCGCGGCAAGGGCGCCTGGGTGCGCGTGCCCGGCGTGCCGCACGGCAACGGCATCCATCTCACCCTGGGCATCGCGGTGTTCGCGCCCGGCATCACCGCCACGTCCTTCGTGCTGTCGCTCGGCCCCACCCTGCTGACCGAACTGCTCGGCACCACCAGCCGGATCGTCTCCGGTGCCATGGCGTTCGTCATGTTCCTCGCCGCCACCGGCGTCCAGTTCGCCGTGCAGAAACTGCGCCGGCGCACCATCCTGACCGCCGGCGCGATCAGCACCACCCTCAGCATGGGAGCGCTGATCGCCGCCGTGCACGCCTCCTCGGTCGCCCTGCTCGTCGCCTCCGCCCTGCTCGCCGGGGCCGGCCAGGGCATGGGCCAGCTCGGCGGCCTCTCGCTGCTCAACTCCACCGTCCCGGCGCAGCGGCTCGCCGAGGCCAACGCCGCGCTGAACGTGGGCGGTTACATCCCGGCGGGCCTCCTGCCGGTGTCCACGGGCTACCTCATGGACGCCGTGGGCCTGCCCACCGGGGCGACCGTCTTCGGCACCGTCCTGATGGGCCTGGCCGTCGTCGGCGCCATCGTCGTCCTCACCGGCCACCGCCGGGTGCCCGAGCCGGCGTGACGCCACGGCGCGCCGGCCGGTCGTGGCCAGGTGGAAGGGGGCCGTGCCGCACGCAGGTGACGTCTCAACTGAACGGGTTCCAATTTGCCCAGCGTGACCGCTGGTTACCGCCGGGCCCTGCCGTCGTCATTCTCCGGTCGCACCGCTTCTCGGCCGTCAGACGGAGCGAGTTCAGCCCCCCAGAGCGATCCTCGGAGCCTCCTTGACCGGGATCTTCATTACGGAACGGGCCGAACGGCAGTGCCCCGAAACCGAGGACCGCACATGCAGCCACTCCCGCACGCCGAAGCACCCACTACCGCCCGCCTCGGACGATTCCACGCCACATGGCGGACCGCCCACGAGCCCGTTGCCGGAGTGTCGCGGCGGATGCGACTCGTTGCCTACGCCGTTCCGTTAGCCGTCCTTCCTTCCAGCATCTGGCGACTCCCGGTCGCGTTCGACGGCGGTCTTGGACTCGGCGAACGGGCGTACGTCGTCTTCCTGTCGATCCTGTCCGAAGTCTTCGCGTTCACTGCGATCGGCCTGATCGCCCGCTGGGGCGAGGTGTTCCCGCGCTGGATCCCGTTCCTGCGCGGCCGCCGGGTTCCGAGGAAGGCGGCGGTCCTCCCGGCCGCTGTCGGGGCCATGGTCCTCACCTTCCTGTTCACTCTCCTGTTCCTCGTCTCCGAGATCAGGGGCACCACGATCCGAGGCGGCGACCCGTCGGCCGACTACCCGAGCCAAGCCGGCGGCTGGGAAGCTGCCTGGTTCTATTTCTGCTACGCGCCGCTGACCCTGTGGGGGCCGCTGCTGGCCGTGCTGACCGTCGCGTACTGGAAGCGCCGTTCCGCGGCCGGGAAGGTACCTGCGGCGGCGTGAGAGTGCCGTCATCTCGCCTTCGCAGTTCTTCGGCAGCAGTTTGTGGTCGAGATGTGCGGACAGACCTCGGCACGACGGTGGGTGTCAGCCGTGGACGCCGCGAGCGGCCAGGGCTCTGTGCAGCGCGCGCATCGCGTAGTACGTGCGGGACTTCACCGTCCCCCGCGGGACGCCGAGGAGAACCGAGACCTCGGCCACGCTGCTGCCGTCGAAGTACATGTGCCTGAGGATCTCGCGCTGCTGATCGGTGAGGTCTTCCAGCGCCTCCGTCACCACATGCCCCGTCAGCAGCCGGTTCACCTCGTCGGCGACGGGGACGTCCGTGTCATCCAGCGCCTCCTGAGCCACCGGGCGCAGCGCCTGCGCGCGGTGATCGTCGATCAGCAGGTTCCGCACGACCGCGAACAGCCACGGCCGCATCGTCTCCGGCGCCCTGCCCAGCGCCCCGCCGTGACGCCAGGCCCGGACGACGGCCTCCTGAAGGATGTCCTCCGCCCGGTGCCAGTCGCCCCGCAGCCGCCGGGCCGCGTACCGCAGCAGCACCCTGCCGTGCTGTGCGTACACCGCCCGGACGAACATCTCGGCGTCCGCGCCGCTCCGCTCCCGGGCCGCCGGGACCCCGCCGCCCACGGTCGGCGTCCCGGCCGACCGGACCTCTGCGACCAGCATCACGTCGCCTCACACTTCTTCACGCCACATCCCCCGTAGGCAAAAAGACAGACAGCACGGGCGCGTCCCACGGCACCGCAACCAACAGGCCGTGCCGTGGGACGCGGGCCGGCTCAGCTGAACAGCGCGTTGTACACGTCGCTCTGCCAGTAGGTGACGAAGGCGGAGCTGTTGAAGTACGTGCCGCCGTTGGGCAGGTTCAGCGTCGCGGCGTTGCCGACCGAGCCGTTCGCCTCCCTGTTGGCGAAGGACACGCCCAGGGTCTTGGCGGTGTGGCCGCTGTGGCCGTCGGGGGTGAAGGTCCCGATGCCGGCGTACCCGGACTCTCCGGGAGCCAGCGTCACGACGGCCTGGGGCTTGCTGGACTCCAGCCACTGGATGGGAGCCTGGGCGCCGGCGCCGGCGCCCAGGTAAGGCGCGTAGTAGAGGTTGCAGGCCTTGGTGCCGGTGTTGGTGGCCGTGAGCAGCAGGTGGTTGATGGGCCGGGGGACGTCTTTGACCGTCAGCTTCGTGTTCGCGGTCGTGCAGGCGGCCGTGACGACCTTGTTCGAGGTGGCGGCGGAGGCGGTCTGGCCCGCGGCCTGGACGCCGACGAGTGCGAAAGCGGCGGCGGCGACCATGGAGGAGGCGGCCACGCGGGTGGTGGAACGGCGTGCGATACGCATGGGATGAACTGCTTTCTCTGAGTTTCGAGTTCCGGATTCAGGTAATCCGGTTCATGGTTGTCGGCCGGACAGATTCGCGGCCGAAAAGGGAAGTTGAGATCAGCGTCACCGCCGTCGAGCAGGGCGGCGTGCTTGGATGACCCAAGCCTGTGCCACGCTCCGTCCCATCCGCCATTCCAACCTGACCTTTGGAACGCTGGGACGTCGGCACTGGCTCTGACCAGGGGGAATGTCCCACTCGTGGGATGTCGAATGAGATGGAGGACCGGTGGGGGCGGCTGAGGAGACAGCTGATTTCGCGGCGCTGCTACGCGAGTTGAAGCAGCGTTCGGGGCTCAGCTACGAAGCTCTGGCCAAGCGGGCGCACATGAGTACGTCGACGTTGCACCGCTACTGCAAGGGGGAGGGGGTGCCTGCCGACTACGCGTCGGTCTCGCGTTTCGCGCGGGTGTGCAAGGCGACCCCGGAGGAAGTGGTCGAGCTGCATCGCCGGTGGGTCATGGCCGACGCGGCCCGGGAACGCTCCCGGCGAGCCGCGGCGGACAGAACGGACGGGCTGCCGGGGGGCGTGGGCCGGGCCCTCGTACCCGACTCCGGCTCCGACTCCGACTCCGGCTCCAACTCCGGCTCCGAGCCGGAGGGTGCTCCGGGATCCGTGACGGGGTCTGGGGGTGACTCTGGGCCGGGTGCCGCGGCCGGGGCTGGGGCGGCTGCCCTGCCGGGGGCTGGGGCGGGAGCTGTGCCGGGGTCCGGGGAGGGGGCTGTGCCCGGAACTGGGGCGGCTGCCCGGCCGGAGCCCGGGGCCGAAACCGTGCAGGGACCTGGGGCCGAAACCGTGCAGGGGCCCGGGGCCGAAACCGTGCAGGGGCCCGGGGCCGAAACCGTGCAGGGACCCGGAGCGGGAGCTGTGCCGGGATCCGGGGCCGAAACCGTGCAGGGACCCGGGACGAATGCCCTGCCGGAACCGTCGGCGGCTGCCCTGGGCGCCTCCGTGGCGGGGCCCGGGAACCGGCACGAACCCGGTGCGGAGGAGTCACCGGAAGTGGGGGCGCCGCCGCGGCGCCCCGTGCCGCGGCGGTCGTTCTTCCGCAGGCGGCGGTTCGTGGTCGTCGCGAGCACCCTGGCCGTGGTCGCCTTGACGACGGCGGTGCTCGAAAACATCGACACCGGCGCGAACCCGGGCGGCCGGCCGCGCGCCACGGAGGTGCTCCCCGATTCCTGGGCACCGCAGGAGTCGGCGTCCCCGTCCCCGTCCTCGTCTCCCTCCGCGCGGCCGAGCCGCTCCTCCGCCTCGAAGACGCCGAGCGCGAAGCCGCCGGCGTCGGCGTCGGCGTCGGCGGGCGGCGGTGCCGCCACGAACCCGGACAACGCGCCGGGGTCCGCCCCGGACGACGACTCCGTGCCGCTGACGGTGAGCGCGCGAGCCCACGACTGGGAGCACTACTGCGGGACGCACTATCTGGTCGACCGGCCACCTGCCCAGGTGCCCCTGCCACCGTCGACGCTGCAGGACGCCGCGAAATGGGCGAGCGACGCCGGCGCCGTCTCCTCGGGCAGGCATCGTGTGTCGCTGACCGTCCAGGGCACCGGCGACAAGGCCGTCGTCATCGAGTCGCTGGACGTCCGCGTGGTCGGCTCGGGCGCACCCCTGGACTGGAACGCGTTCGTGATGGGGGTGGGCTGCGGCGGAGGGGTGGAACCGAGGGAGTTCGGTCTCGACCTCGACGCGGCACGGCCCGCCGTGCGGCCGAAGGCGGGCCAGCGCGGCTTCCCCTACAGCGTCAGCCAGTCCGACCCGGAGGTGCTGTACATCACCGCCCAGACCAAGACCCGCGATGTGAAGTGGTACCTGGTGCTGGAGTGGAGCAGCGGCGGCCGGCAGGGAACGCTGGAGATCACGGACGGCGGAAAACCCTTCCGCACCACCTCCATGACCGGCCGTCCGCTCTACGGCTACATGCCCGGCAGCACCGAGTGGGAGAAGCAGGAGCCGCAGCAGTAGCCGTCCCCGGGCACGTCGGCCCACCGGCGTGCTCGCGGTCCTCAGGAGAAGGGCACCGCGTCCGCGGCGGCCACCACCGCGTACGCCGCCACGGACCGCCCCGCCACACCCCTCTTCGGCGCGCTGAACGACCAGTCCGCGGTCCGTACGTTCACCGTCGGGGACACCTGGCTCACGTACGTCGTAGACGGGGCGATGGAGCTGGACCCCGCGGGCGGGCGGGATGCTAGGCCGTGTCTGACAATTCCCGTCTGCCTCACGACGCCATGCACGCTCCCCCAAAACGAGGGCCTACGCCCGGCACGCCGAGAGCACGCACCCGCTCCTGCCCCGCACCCCCCGCCCGGAAGCTCCTGCCGCCACCGATCAGGATTTCCTGATTCCGTAAGTGAATTCCTTGCCGGACGGGATTCCATTTCCCTTCCGTCTCTGCTGAACCTCCCGTTCTCGAAAAGAATTCCGAACAAGCTGAAATTCCGCCAAGCGGTGCGATCGGCGTTTTCCGGACTTTGTGTTCCGGGAAACCGCGAAACCGTTTCTCCATATCTACGATCGCTAGCTATGACCGACACTTCCCGGGAGAACTCCGCCACCCGTGCGCGCTGGCAGACGTGTCTCCGGCTCGCCCGCGAACTCCTTCTCGTCGGGCCGGACGACAAGGACCTCAAACTCCACTACCTGCACACCCTGATCGACACGGGCCGCCTCGGCCCCACCCACCACCCGCGCAAGAAGATCCTCGTCATCGGCGCCGGAATCACCGGCCTCGTCGCCGGCCGATTACTCAAGGACGCCGGTCACGACGTCACCATTCTGGAAGCCAACGCCAGCCGGGTCGGCGGCCGCATCAAGACCTTCCGCGCCACCAAGCACCACCAGCCCTTCGACGATCCGGCCCAGTACGCCGAGGCCGGCGCCATGCGGCTGCCCGACTTCCACCCGCTCGTCCTCGCCCTGGTCGACAAACTCGGGCTCGGCCGCCGCCAGTTCTACAACGTGGACGTGGACCCCGGCACCGGCAGCGGCCCCGACACCCCCGTGCCCCCGGTGACGTACACCTCCTTCACCGGCCGGACGTGGACCTACGGCGACGACAGCCCCGACTTCCGCGAGCCCGACAAGCGCGGCAACTCCTGGATCCGCGCCAACCGCGTCCAGGTGCGCCGGGCCGACTACGCCACCACGCCCGAACGCGTCAACGAGGGCTTCCACCTCACCGGCGACGAAGTCCGCGCCCCCGTCGTGAAGATGGTCGACGAGGCGCTGGAGAGCGTGCGCGACTACTACTCCGACGTCGTCGACGGCAAGCGCGTCAACAAGCCGCTCGAGGAGTGGGTCGAGGGCTGGGCCCGGGTGATCCGCGACTTCGACGGCTACTCGATGGGCGGCTTCCTGCGCGACTACGCCGGGCTCAGCGACGAGGCGATCGAGGCCGTCGGAACCCTGGAGAACATGTCCTCGCGGCTGCACCTGTCGTTCTTCCACAGCTTCCTCAGCCGCAGCGACATCAACCCCGGCGTCCGCTACTGGGAGATACCCGGCGGCAGCTGGCGCCTGCCGCACGCCCTGCACGAGGGCCTGCGCGACGAGGTGCGGCTCGGGCACCGCATGATCCGCCTGGAGTTCCACGACCCCAGCCGCGACACCGACCCCGAGGGCACCGGCGCCGTCGGGCCCGACGGCTGGGGCGTGGCCGTGCAGACCGTCGCCGAGGACGATCCACAGGCCCCGCCGCGCCTGTGGACGGCCGACCTGGCGATCGTCACCATCCCGTTCTCCGCCCTGCGCTTCGTGGAGATCGTCCCGTCGATGTCGTACAAGAAGCGCCGCGCGATCATCGAGACCCACTACGACCAGGCCACCAAGGTGCTGCTGGAGTTCAGCCACCGGTGGTGGGAGTTCACCGAGGACGACTGGCGCGAGGAGCTCGAAAGGATCGCGCCGGGCCTGTACGAGTACTACCGGACGGGCGCCGAGGCGGACACCGATCCCGCACTCGCGCTCACCGGCGCCGAGGCCGGACTGCTCGGCGCCGCCGTCAAGGACAGCAGCGTCACCGAGGAGATGCGGGAGCTGAACGGCAGCCTGCCGCTGCGTGGCCCCGCCGTGCGCCCCGCCACCCACGCCTTCGGCGGCGGCTCCGCCGCCGACAACCCCAACCGGTTCATGTACTACCCGTCGCACCGGGTCGAGGGCAGCACCGGCGGTGTCGTCCTCGCCTCGTACTGCTGGTCCGACGACGCCGCCCGCTGGGACTCCATGCGCGGCCCGGAGCGCTACGTCTACGCCCTGCGCAACCTCCAGGCCCTGCACGGCCGCCGCATCGAGGTGTTCTTCACCGGGCGCGGCGCCACCAAGAGCTGGGCCCGCGACCCGTACGCCTTCGGCGAGGCCGCCATCTACACCGCGCACCAGATGACCAGCTTCCACCTGGACGTCTCCCGCCCCGAGGGCCCGGTGCACTTCGCCGGCGAGCACACCTCCCTCAAGCACGCCTGGATCGAGGGCGCCCTGGAGAGCGCCGTCCGCGCCGCCCTCGCCGTCCACCAGGCCCCGCCGGTCACCACCCCGGGCCCGGACGCGGGGGAGGAGCGCCCGTGACCGCCATCGACCCGGAGTGCACGGTCGCCCGCTATCTCGCCCTGCGCCTGGCCGAGTTGGGCATCACCCATCTGTTCGGCGTCCCCGGCAACCACCTCGGACCGTTCCTGACCACCCTGCGGGCCGAGGGCGACGTCGAGTGGGTCGGCACGCCCACCGAGGGCGGCGCGGGCCAGGCCGCCGACGCCTACGCCCGCATCCACGGCATCGGAGCGGCGGCGGTCACCTACAGCGTCGGCGCGTTCAACCTGCTCAACGCCTGCGGCGGCGCCTACGTGGAGCAGGTCCCGCTGGTCGCGGTCAACGCCTCCCCGCCGTACGAGCAGTGGCAGAACTACCGCGCCCTCGGCCTGCTCACCTCGCACATGAGCCCGCGCGCCGAGAGCAACCTGGAGGCCTACCGGCAGGTCACCGTGGACGCGCAGGTCATCTCCAACCCGGGCCTCGCCCCGGGCCAGATCGACGCCGCGCTCACCGCCTGCCTCTCCGAACGCCGGCCCGTCTACCTGGAGGTCATGGAGGACCTGTGGGACGAGCCGTGCCCCGGGCCCGAGGCGCCGCTCGTCCGCCGCGACCGGCCGTTCAGCGCGCGCAACCAGCCCATGCTGGACAAGTGCGTGCAGGCGGTCCTCGCCCTGGTCGAGGAGCGTCCCGGCCCGGACGGCAGGCCCCGGCCGATCGTGTGGGCCGGCGAGGAGATCGACCGGTTCCGCCTCGGCGGGCAGCTCACCGACCTGGTGGAGGCCACCGGCGTGCCGTTCTGCACCACGGTCGGCGCCAAGGCCGTCGTCGACGAGGACCTGCCGCAGTTCCACGGCGTCTACAACGGCAAGGCCAGCCACCCCGACGTGCACGCGGTGTTCAAGGACTGGGCCACCTGCCGGATCGGGCTCGGCGCCTGGTCCACGTCGAAGAACCTCGGCGGCGAGCAGTGCGTCGGCGACGACTGGGTGATGGCCGCGCGCGGCGGCGTCAGCGTCGGCACCACCTACTTCCCCGACGTGCAGCTCGAACAGCTGCTGCCCGCGCTCCAGGACGCGCTGGTGAAGGCGTACGGCTCCGGGGGCCTGGAGGCCGACTACTACGCCGAGTCCCACGCCCACCACGGCCCGCTCGGCCACCGCCCGGCGGGCCTGGAGCACCACCGGGCGTCACTGCGCAGCGCCCGCTCGGCCCACCGGCGCGGCGAACACCTCACCTACGACGGCGTGTTCGACCGGATCAACCACTTCCTGAACCACGAGACCGGGGAGGACTGGACGGTCGTCTCCGACGCCGCGTTCTCCCTCATCGGCTCGATGAACCTGTCCCTGCCCGCGGGCGGGTTCCTCTCCCAGGTGAGCTGGCTGTCCATCGGCTGGTCGGTCGGCGCGGCCACCGGCGCGGCCCTCGCACCCGAGCGCGGGGAGGCCCGCCCGATGGTGTTCGTCGGCGACGGCGCCTTCCAGGAGACCTGCCAGGAACTCTCCACCCACACCAGGCTCGGGCTGCGCTCGGTGGTCTTCGTCATGGACAACGGCCACTTCTACGGCATCGAGCAGATGCTGGTGCACCCGTCGTACTTCGCCGGCCGGGACGGCGGCGACGCGGACGGCGCGCACGGCGCGGACTTCTACAACGTCCTCCACCCCTGGCACTACGACCGCCTCGCCGACGTGTTCGCCGGCCGGAAGACCCCGGCGAGCGGCGTCGAGATCGCGCACACCTCCGACCTCGACGAACTGCTGGACCGACTCGACGACCCCGCCGACCCGGTCAACGCCGGGCCGCTGCTGGTCCGCGTCCGCCTGCACCGGCACGACTACCCGCGGGCGATGGCCTACAAGGTGACACCGGAGAAGGAGCAGAGGAATGGCTGACCTCAACGTACTGATCGCGTTCGACGCGGCCACGATCGTCGAACAGAACCCGTACCCGTCCCAGAACCCCGACGCACCGACCCACGTCGACCACAACCTGATCTACATGACGACCCGCCACGACCACATCGTGGGCACCTCGGGCGCCGAACTGAACCTGCGGGCCGAGCCCGGGGACACCATCAAGTGGCGGGAGACGACCGTGTCGCTCGGCAGCGACTACAAGGCCCTGCTGTACCGGTACGTGAGCAGCGACAGCGGGCACCAGCTCATCAGGACGCCGGAGATCGAGGTGGTCGACGGCATCTACCCCCTGCCCAGGGAGGGCAGCGAGGGCAGGCCGGAGTTCGACACACAGCGCTACCAGGACCACTACTGGCGCACGACGGTCAAGCGGGCGGGGAAGGTCGTGTACCACTTCTACTTCCAGATACTGGACCGCCACCGCCAGTTGAAGGGGTACTTCCAGTGGGACCCCTTCATCACCATCGAGGACTCGTGAGGTAGCGCCCCGCCGACAACCCCTCCGGTAGGGCGCGTCGGCGGGGCACGTCCGGCGGCGCACAGGGATGCGCGGAGGGGTGACAACTGCTGTGCAATTCATCCGTGAATCTCAGCGTTTCTCATCTGTTATCTTGATCGTGTGAAACTTTCCGAGTGGGCGGCACGTAACGGCGTGCACTACCAGACCGCGTGGGCCTGGGCGAAAGAGGGCCGTATGCCGGTCCCGGTACGCCAGACGCCGTCCGGCACGTGGCTGGTCGACGAGCCCACCTCGGAGACATCCGGCCGCGTCGTGGCGTACTGCCGGGTCTCGTCGGCGGACCAGCAGCCGGACCTTGAACGGCAGGTGGCCCGCGTGGTCCAGGGAGCCACCGGGCTCGGCCTGCCGGTTGCGGAGGTCGTGACCGAGGTCGGCTCGGGGCTGAACGGACGTCGGCGCAAGCTGCACCGGGTTCTGTCCGACCCGTCCGCCGCTGTGATCGTGATCGAGCACCGTGACCGGCTGGCCCGGTTCGGCGTCGAACACCTCGAAGCCGCGCTGTCCGCGTCCGGGCGGCGCCTGGTCGTCCTCGATCCCACCGAGACCGCTGACGATCTGGTGCGGGACATCACCGAGGTGCTCACGTCGATGTGCGCGCGTCTGTACGGGCGACGGGCGGCGAAGAACCGGGCAGCCCGCGCGGTGGCCGTGGCGACCGGCGAGGCTGCCGAGTGAAGAAGTTCCAGCCGCAGTCCGGGTTCGTGGTGCAGGCGTTCCGGTTCGCCCTGGACCCGAACGCCTCCCAGGAGCGCGCGCTGCGCTCGCACTGCGGTGCGGCGCGCGCCGCGTACAACTGGGCTGTCGGCTGGGTGACCGCCTCCTGGTGGCAGCGCAAAGCCGAGGAGACGTACGGCGTTGCCGAGGCGGAGCAGACGCAGTGGCGGCCGTGGTCGCTGCCGTCGCTGCGGAAGGCGTTCAATGCCGCCAAACACACAGATCCCAGGTTCGCCGGGTGGTGGGAGGAGAACTCCAAGGAGGCGTACTCCACCGGCCTTGCGAACGCGTCGGCGGCGTTCGACAACTACGCGAAGTCGAAGAACGGCAAGCGCAAGGGCGCCCGGATGGGGCCGCCGCGGTTCAAGTCGAAGCGGAAGGCGCGCATGTCCTGCCGGTTCACCACCGGCACGATCCGCGTCGACGCTGACGGCCGGCACGTCACTCTGCCCCGGCTCGGCACACTGCGCACCCACGAGCCCACCGACAAGCTCCTCACCCGCGTCCAGGCCGGGACGGCACGGATCCTGTCCGCGACCGTCCGCCACGAACGCGGACGCTGGTTCGCTTCGTTCCAGGTCGAGGTCAAGCGAGACCACGAACGCGTCACGCGCCCGGACACGGCGGTCGGTATCGACCTCGGCGTGAAGACCCTCGCGGTGATGGCCGACAGCACGGGCGAGATCCGCACCGTGCCCAACCCCTGCCACTACGACCAGGCGCTGAAGCAGATGCGCCGCGCGTCCCGCACGGTGTCCCGCCGCCAGGGCCCGGACCGCCGCACCGGCCGCAAGCCTTCAAAACGGTGGGAGAAGGCCAACGCAGCCCGCAACAAGGTGCATCACAGGGCCGCGAACCTCCGCGCCGACGCCCTGCACAAGCTCACCACCGCCGTGACCGCCGAGTACGGCACCGTCGTGGTCGAAGACCTCAACGTCGCCGGCATGCTGAAGAACCGGCGCCTGGCCCGCCGGATCGCCGACGCCGGGTTCGGAGAGATCCGCCGCCAGCTCGACTACAAGACCCGCCAGCGCCACGCCACCCGCATGATCGTGGCTGACCGCTGGTACCCCTCCTCCAAGACCTGCTCCGGGTGCGGCGCGGTGAAAGCCAAGCTGCCGCTGCACATCCGGACCTACGAATGCGACGCCTGCGGCCTGGTCATCGACCGGGACGACAACGCCGCGCTCAACCTCGCCGCCCTCGCGGCAGCCTGCACCACTGGTACCGGAGTGGCCGGAGACCAGGACACCCCCGTGGTGTCGAAGCCTCGTGGAGCCGACCGCAAGACCCGCGCCACCCGCACCCGTCGCAAGACGAGTGCGGGGCGGGCAGGTGGCGCAACCCTGCCGCACCACCGGCAGACGGAAACGAGAGACCGTCCTCAAGCCAAAGCCCTCACACTTTGGTGATGTGACGGACCTTCCGGGCCGAAATGACCGGAATGCTGAGATCCGCTTAGGCTCTGAGCAACGGACAATCCCTGTCCAGGAGGACCGGGAAGGAAGCGCCAGCATGATCGAGTGGATACCTCTGGGCACCGGAGCCAGACCCGTCCCGCGGCCGGTGGCGACCCCGCTGGTCTGGGCCGGAGCGTTCGGCGGCGCGCTGGTACTGGTGGCGCTCCTCAATGCCGTGGTGGGAACCGACCGGCCCGGACTGGCCCTGACCGCGCTGTCCCTGCTGGCCGCCGTGCTCGGCCTGTGCGCACGCTTCACGGCGGCTCCCGGCACGGCCGTACTCTGCTGGCTCTTCCTCAACGCCTTCGCCATCCCGCCCGCCGGCACCCTCACCTGGGCCGGGCACCGCGACACCACCTGGCTCGCCTGCCTGCTCACCGCCACCCTCCTCGGCACGACCCTGGCCCGCCTCGCCCACGCCCGCGCCGCGTACCGCCGCCTCGCCCCGGAGAACGTCCGGCACGACACCGCGGAGACCAACGCCAACTACCACTGATGCCGGCCCCGGCCTCGAAGCGGTCGCCGCCCCGGCGGGCGCCTGTGGTGCGGCGGTGGCCGCGTGCCCGGCGGTGTTCACGGCCCGTGCGGCCTGCCGTCGTCGGCCGTCGGCCCGGGCTCCGGCGCGGTCGCCGCCCCGGCTGCCGCCCTGGCGGGCGCCTGTGGTGCGGCGGTGGCGGCGTGCCCCGTGGTGTTCACCGCCTGTGCGGCCTGCCGTCGCCGGCCGCCGTCGCCTCCAGCGCCGCCGTGGTCGCCATCCCGGCCGTCGTTGGCCGTCGGCCCGGGCTCCGGCGCGGTCGCCATCCCGGCTGCCGTCGGCCGTTGCCCCCGGCCCCGGCGCGTCGCCGCCTCGGCCCGGCCCCCGGCCGGCACCGGCCCGCCCCACGGGCCGCCCTCGCGTACCCACACGGCCCCCCACACAACCGCCCTCGCGCCCCCGCGCGAGTTAGGATCGCGGCCATGGCCCTGACCGTGCACGACGTGGACCGGTTCGAGGCGTCCAGGTCTCGCCTGGAGGCCATCGCCTACCGCCTCCTCGGCTCCGCGAGTGAGGCCGAGGACGCCGTGCAGGAGACGTTCCTGCGCTGGCAGGCCGCCGACGTCGAGCGCATCGATGTGCCCGAGGCCTGGCTGACGAAGGTGCTCACCAACCTGTGCCTCAACCAGCTCACCTCGGCCCGCGCCCGGCGCGAGACCTACGTCGGCCAGTGGCTGCCCGAGCCGCTGCTCGCCGGGGACCCGATGCTCGGCCCCGCCGACACCGCCGAACAGCGCGAATCGGTCTCGTACGCCGTGCTCGCCCTGTTGGAGCGCCTGTCCCCCAACGAGCGGGCGGTGTACGTGCTGCGGGAGGCCTTCGACTACCCGCACCGGGAAATCGCCGCGATCCTCGACATCACCGAGGCCGCCAGCCAGCAGATCCTGCACCGTGCCAAGAAGCACGTCGCGGACGGCAGGGCCCGCACCGAGGTCGACACGGCCGCCGCCCGCCGGATCATCGAGGAGTTCCTCGCGGCCGCCACCAGCGGCCGGACCGAGCCGCTCGTGCGGCTGCTCACCCAGGACGCCGTCTCGGTCGGCGACGGCGGCGGGAAGGTCCCGGCCCGGGCCAAGGCGTTCGAGGGCGCCCTCGCGGTCGCGAAGTTCATGCGGGGCCTGTTCAAGCCCAGCAAGGCCAAGCGCGACCTGGTCGGCGGCTCGCCCGAGGTCTACGCCACGACCGCCAACGGCGATCCGGCCATCGTCGCGGTCGTGGACGGCCGGGTCGTCGGCGTCACCTGCCTGGAGGTCACCGCCGACGGCATCGCCGCGTTCCGCACCCAGGTCAACCCGGACAAGCTCGAACGGGCGACCGAGCACTGGGCCGCGGCCGAGCACGGCGAACCTCTGCTCCGCGCCGCCTTCTGACCGCAATGTGAGCTGCTTCACACCCCGTTCCTGTCAGGAAACGGCGGGCCGCCCGGTTCAAGGGGCGAATCCGCTCAAGGTTGCTCACGACAGGAGCCAGACATGCAGCACCGCATCGTCGTCCTCGGGGCCGGCTACACCGGCGCCACCGCCGCCGGGCGCCTCGCCAAGCGGCTGCACCGCGCAGACGTCGCCCTCACTCTGGTCAACGCCGAGCCCGACTTCGTCGAGCGCGTCCGGATGCACCAGCTCGCGACCGGCCAGGACCTCACGCCCCGGCCCTTCAGCGAGATGTTCGCGGGCACCGGCGTCGCCCTGAAGCTCGCCCGGGTCACCGGCGTGGACGTCGACGGCAGGACCGTCACCGTCACCGACGCACAGGGCGCCGAGGAACTGCTGCCGTACGACACCCTCGTGTACGCCCTCGGCAGCGGCTGGAACGACCAGGGCGTCCCCGGCACCGCCGAGCACGCCCACGAGATCGCCAGTCGCCCCGGAGCGCTCCGGCTGCGCGAGCGCCTGGCCCGCCTGGACGCCGGGGAGCCCGTGGTCGTGGTCGGCGGCGGCCTCACCGGCGTGGAGGCCGCGACCGAGATCGCCGAGGCCCGCCCGGACCTCGACGTCGCCCTCGCCGCCCGCGACGGTCTCGGCGACTGGCTCGCGCCCAAGGGCCGCCGGCACCTGCGGAAGGTCTTCGACCGGCTCGGCATCACCGTGCACGAGCACACCGCCGTCACCGCGGTCGAGGCCGACCACGTCAGCACCGCCGAGGGCGAGCGGATCCCCGCCGCGGTCACCGTGTGGACCGCCGGCTTCGCCGTCCACCCGATCGCGCAGGCCACCACCCTGGAGGTCTCCGGTACCGGACAGATCGTGGTCGACCGGACCATGCGCTCGGTCTCGCACCCGGACGTCTACGCCATCGGCGACGCGGCCCTGGTGGCGGGCCCCGGCGACAAGCCGCTGCGGATGTCGTGCGCCTCGGGCGTCCCCACCGCGTGGCAGGCCGCCGACGCCATCGCGGCCCGGCTGACCGGCGGGAAGCTCCCGAACGTGCCGCTGCGCTACTTCAACCAGTGCATCTCCCTGGGCCGCAGGGAGGGCCTGATCCAGTACGTCACCGCCGACGACCGCGCCGTCCCGGCGGCGCTGACCGGCCGGCTCGCCGCCGTCTACAAGGAACTGATCTGCAAGGGCGCGGCCTGGGGCGTCGCCCACCCGACAGTCGGCATGCCGGTCCGGCGCCGCCGCGTCGTGCGGATGCCGGCCCGGCAGGCCTCGCCGGTCAGTGAGTCGGTCTGACCGCGAACAACCCCCGGGTCCGCGACCCGGGGGTTGCGCTTCACAACTCAGGACTCAGGACTCAGGACTTGGACAACTGGATCTGGTACTCCTGCTGTCCCGTGTCGGCGGTCACCGGGTAGTCCCGGTCGTCCGCCCGGGCCCTGCTGCGCATTGTCGCCGCGCCCGGCTGGAACGACGTACCGGGTTCCAGGCTGGTGAGGCGGACGGACCACGGGACGGGCGCGCCCGGGGTGCAGGCCACGGTCGTGTGGTAGGACGCGCCCGGCGTCGCCTTCTTCTGGACCTGGAAGACCTGGCCGTTGAGCTCGACACTCGCGGGCTTGTTGCACGTCACGGTGCCACCGACGGTGATCTTCCCGTCCGGGACGTCCACCCCGCCCTCGGGGTCGACGCTCATCCCCAGGGCGAGTTCGGCCGGAGGCTCGGGCATGACCGCGTGGACCTCACCGCGCAGGGGCACGGTCGATCCGTTGCAGTACTGCTCGAAGGTGGCGTCGAGTTCGCGGACGTAGCCGTAGGGGCCGAAGGAGATGTTCTGGATGGTGAAGGAGCCCGTGCTCGTGTTGCACCACTTCTCGGTCCCGTTGTCGGTCCCGCTGAACACCATCTCCGGGTCCTCGGGCTGCGCGTAGGGCCACTGCTTCACGCCGGTGTACGTGGTGCCCTCGGTCAGCTTCTGACCGTCGGGAGCGGCGATGATGAACCGCCAGAGCGTGCCCTCCTGCGCGTCGACCGCGACGGTGAGCCCGTTCTCGTCCCTGCTGCCCTGGACGTCGAACAGCTGGACCGAACCGGCCGAGTACGAGTACGACCGGCCACCTGTCATGGGCTCGCCCGCTTCGCCGCTGAAGCTCAGCGTTCCCGACGCCGCGATGTGGGCCTCCGCGACCCCCGCCAGCGGTGCGGCCGTGAGCGCCATCGTCATGGCCGTCACCACGCCCCAGGCCCGTCTCAGTGTGCGTCCAGGCATGGCACTTCTCGCCATGGTCCCCCCAAGGGATTGTTTCCGTCTGGCTGCGACAAACTCCAGGAGGCCTAGTCAGGCCTCACTGATCAAGCGCCGGACCGGCAGCAACCGTCACACTGACCTCAGAAGCACCACCCTGGTGCCACAGGGTGCCACGGTGTGCCATGTGGTGCCACATGGTGCTTGCCAATGGCGCCACTGTGGTGCCATGATGGCGTTATGGACCTCACCCCGTATGTCGACACCCTCCGCCGCGAACTCGCGGTGGCCGCCGAGGCCGGCGGCGAGGAAGCCCGCGAGCTGGCCGAGCGGCTCACCGCTCCGCTGGAGTCGGCGACCCGGCTGACGCTGCTCAACGTGCTCTCCGCCGCGATGGACGAGATCACCCGCGAACTCGCCCCCGGCTCCGTCGACGTACGGCTGCGCGGACTCGACCCCGACTTCGTCGTGACACCGCCGCCCACCGGCACCGGCGCCCCCGCGGAGCCGGCCGCGCCGGCCGAGCCGCTCAGGACCCCGGCCGCCCCGGCCCCGGCCGACGGCGACGAGGGCGGCACCGCACGCGTCAACCTCCGTCTGCCGGCCCACCTCAAGGCCCGGGCCGAGGAGGCCGCGGGCCGCGAGGGCCTGTCGGTCAACGCGTGGCTGGTGCGCGCCGTGTCGGCCGCGGTCGACGGCGGCACCCGGCCGCGTACGACGGAGAAGACCCAGACCATCGGGCAGAGCTTCACGGGCTGGGTGCGCTGACCGCACCCCCCGACCCGCACCACTGCACCGGCACCACTGCACCGGCACCACTGCACCGGCACCACCGCACCCGCAGCACTTCACCCACACCACGTCCCACCAGGGGGGACGTCCTGAAGACCCAAGAGGACGGGACAGCCATGCCTTCTTTCGACACTCCCGCACCGATCTCGGTCACCGCCTATGTGTACGGCGGTTCCGTCCGGTTCACCGCGAGCGACCGCCTCGACACCGTCGTCGAGGTGCGGCCCTTCGACCCGAAGAAGGACCTGGACACGAGGGCGGCCGAGCAGACCGACGCCAGGTACGCGGGCGGCACCCTGACCGTCACCACACCCAAGGCCAATCTGCTCGGACGCGGCGGCGCCGTGGACGTCACGGTGGAGCTGCCCACAGGCTCGGGCATCGACCTGACCTGCGCCGCAGCCAATGTGCTCGGCGACGGCCGGCTCGGCGAGGTCCGGGTGAAGAACTCGGCCGGCGATGTCCGCCTCGACACCACCGGCCCACTGCACCTGAAGGTGTCGCACGGCTCGATCACCGTCGACCGGGTCGTAGGCATGGCCGAGATCACCACCAGCACCGGCAATGTGCGCGTCGGCCTCGTCGACGGCCCCGCCGTCCTGAAGAACACCCACGGTGCCACGACGGTCGGCGCCGTGACCGGCGAACTGCGGGTGAACGGCGCCCACGGCGGCATCGACATCGCCCGCGCCGAGGCGTCGGTCACCGGCACCACGACCCACGGGCACCTTCGCGTCGCCGAAGTCGCCCGCGGCACCGTCCAGTTGGAGACCTCCAACGGCTCCATCGAGGTCGGTGTCCGCGAGGGCACGGCGGCCTGGCTCGACGTCAGCTCGAACCGCGGGCAGGTGCGCAACACGCTCGCCGCGTCCGAGGCCCCGGAGCAGACCGAGGACACCGTCACGGTCCGCGCCCGGACCAACTGGGGCAACATCGACGTCCTCCGCGCCAAGGCCTGACCACCACCGCCACCCCCGTCCACCTCAGCCTTCTACGGGAGGGCCCCATGCCTCTTTCTGTCATGCCCATGCCCAGCTCGGGTGCCTCCGGTGGCTCGTCACCGGCCGCCGTCTCCGCCGTCGGCCTGCGCAAGTCGTACGGCGACAAGACCGTGCTCGACGGCATCGACCTGCACATCCCGGCCGGGTCCGTGTTCGCGCTGCTCGGCCCGAACGGTGCCGGCAAGACCACCGCCGTGAAGATCCTCTCCACGCTCGTCACCGCCGACGGCGGGCAGGCCCGGGTCGCGGGCCACGACCTCGCCACCGAGGCGCAGTCCGTGCGCGCCGCGATCGGTGTCACCGGTCAGTTCTCCGCCGTCGACGGCCTGATCACCGGCGAGGAGAACATGCTCCTCATGGCGGACCTGCACCACCTGTCCAGGCGTGCGGGGCGGCGGGTCGCCGCCGAGCTGCTGGAGCGCTTCGACCTCACCGAGGCCGCGAAGAAGCCCGCCGCCACCTACTCCGGCGGCATGAAGCGCCGCCTCGACATCGCCATGACCCTGGTCGGCAGCCCGCGGATCATCTTCCTCGACGAGCCCACCACCGGCCTCGACCCGCGCTCGCGGCACACCATGTGGCAGATCATCCGCGAGCTGGTCACGGGCGGCACCACCGTCTTCCTCACCACCCAGTACCTGGAGGAGGCCGACGAACTCGCCGACCGCATCGCCGTGCTCAACGACGGCCGTATCGCCGCCGAGGGCACCGCCGAGGAGCTGAAGCGGATCGTCCCCGGCGGACACGTCCGGCTCCGCTTCACCGACCCGGCCGCCTACCAGGCCGCCGCCTCCGCCCTGCGCGAGGCCACCAGGGACGACGAATCCCTCGCCCTGCACATTCCCAGCGACGGCAGCCAGCGCGAGCTGCGCTCCCTCCTCGACTGGCTGGACGCCGCCGGCGTCGAGGCCGACGAGCTGACCCTGCACACCCCCGACCTCGACGACGTCTTCTTCGCCCTCACGGAGGCCGCCCGATGAGCTCCCTGTCCCTCGCCGTGCGCGACTCGGCCACGATGCTGCGCCGCAACCTCCTGCACGCCCGGCGCTACCCGTCCATGACGCTGAACCTGCTGTTCACGCCGGTCATGCTGCTGTTGCTCTTCGTCTACATCTTCGGCGACACGATGAGCGCCGGCATCGGCGGCGGTGCCGACCGGTCCGCGTACCTCGCGTATCTCGTCCCGGGGATCCTGATGCTGACCATCGGCGGCACCACGATCGGCAGCGCGGTGTCCGTGACCATGGACATGACCGAGGGCATCATGTCCCGCTTCCGCACGATGGCCATCCACCGCGGGTCGGTGCTGATCGGTCATGTCGTCGGCAGCGTGCTCCAGTGCGTGATGAGCGTGGTGCTCGTGGGGGCCGTCGCCGTGGCCATCGGGTTCCGGTCCACGGACGCCACCGCCCTGGAGTGGCTCGCGGCGTTCGGGCTGCTCGTGCTCGTCTCCCTGGCGCTCACCTGGATCGCCGTCGGCATGGGCCTGTCCAGCCCGAACCCCGAGGCGGCCAGCAACAACGCGCTGCCGCTGATGGTCCTGCCGCTGCTGTCCAGCGCGTTCGTGCCGGTCGACGCGATGCCGGGCTGGTTCCGGCCGATCGCCGAGTACCAGCCGTTCACCCCGGCCATCGAAACCCTCCGCGGCCTGCTCCTCGGCAGCGGCATCGGCCACAACGGCTGGCTGGCCGTGGCCTGGTGCGTGGGGCTGGCCGTCCTCGGCTACGTCTGGTCCCGGTCACTCTTCCAGCGCGACCCGAAGTAGCGCGTCTCTTTTGAGACGTGATGGGGGCGACTGTCTGAACAACCATCAATTTGCTTGATTCACAGGGGCGTTGGACACAGGCTGTGATCCGTCTGTGAACTCCTGAGCCATGGAGGAACATCCGTGCCGTCCAACCCCCCACTGGTCCCGCGCGTGAGAACGCGCGGCCGACTGGCCGTCGGAGCCCTGGTCACCGCGCTGTTCGGCCAGTTGCTCGCCGGGACCGCCGTCGCCGCCCCCGCGGCCGAGACCCTCTCGCCCGGGCACATAGCCTGGAAGCCCTGTGCGTCACCCTCCGGCCAGGGCACCTTCGAGTGCGCCACCCTCAAGGTGCCCGTGGACTGGAAGCGGCCCCGGGGCGCCACCGTCGACCTGGCGCTCGCCCGCCACCGGGCCACCGACCCCGAGCGCCGGATCGGCTCGCTGCTGATCAACCCCGGTGGCCCGGGAGGCTCCGGCGTCGACTTCGCGTTCTCGGCCCCCGAGAGCTTCTCCCCGGACCTGCTGGCGCGTTTCGACATCGTGGGCTTCGACCCGCGCGGCGTCGGCCTCAGCAACCCGGTGAAGTGCGACGCGGACCGGGTGAAGGCCCAGGAGGCGCTGATCTACCCGGACAGCGCCTCCTCCTTCGCCGCCCTGCGCGAGGCGAACCGCGCGCTCGGCGAGAGCTGCCGCGACCTCACCGGGCCGCTCGTCGACCACATGGACACCGGCAGCGTCGTCCGCGACATGGAGGCGATCCGCGCCGGCCTCGGCGAGCGGCGGATCAGCTACTACGGCGTCTCCTACGGCACCGCGATCGGCCAGCAGTACGCCGAGCGCTACCCGCACCGCGTCCGCGCGATGACGCTCGACTCGAACATGGACCACAGCCTGGGCCGGTGGGGCTTCCAGAAGACCGAGGCCGCCGCGGTGGAGGAGTCGTACGGCCAGTTCGCCGACTGGTGCGCCCGTACGGCGTCCTGCGCGCTCCACGGCCGGGACACCCGCGCCCTGTTCGACTCGCTGTACAAGCGCGCCGACGCCGGTGACCTGGTCCTGCCGGGCGACCCGCCCCAGACGGTCGCACCCCAGGACCTGCAGAGCGCCGCGTTGAGCTACATGTACGACCCCGCCTCCTGGTTCGACTTCGCCCGGCTCCTCACCGAGCTGGACGCCTCCGCGCCCGCGGCGGCACGGTCCCTGCGGACGTACGGCGAGCCGACGGAGTTCCCGTTCTACCCGGTGATGTGCCAGGACTACGACTTCGGCGTCTCCTCGTACGCCACCCTCGCCCGCTTCGAACGCGAACTGGCCCGCCGCGCGCCCGTCACCCGCTTCAGCCCCCTCGGCTGGACGGTCCAGACCGGCTGCCAGAACTGGCCGACCGAGGTGACCAACCCGCAGCGCAGGCTCCGTGTCGACGGCACCCCGCCGATCCTGATGACCAACAGCCGGTACGACCCGGCCACCCCGCACTCCTGGGGCGCCAACGCGGCCCGTCAGATCGGCCGCGAGGCCGTGCTCCTCACCTACGACGGCGTCGGCCACGGCGACTACTGGCTGAGCCCGTGCGCGCGGGACGCCATCGACACCTACCTGCTCACCCTGAAGACCCCCCGCAAGGGCACCCACTGCCCCGCGGTCTGGCCGACCGGACCCTCCGCCCAGCGGCAGTCCCCGGCCGGCGGTCTCGTCAACCCGCTGCCCGACCTGCTGGGCACGGGGACGTACGGGCGAACCGCCTGACCCGACCCTGAGCGAGAGAGCGCGGCCCGGCCGGCCCCGGCCGGGCCGCGCTCCGTGACAAGCGGCAGCGTGGGGCAGGAAGGCGAGACGGATCAGCTCGGGGCGGCACCTGTACTGCCGGCCGCCTCGTTCGCGGCGCGGCGGTACTCGGCGTTGATGCGCTGGGCTTCCTCGAGCTGGTCCTCGAGGATGACGATGCGGCAGGCAGCCTCGATCGGCGTTCCCCTGTCGACGAGCTCGCGGGCGCGCGCGGCGATCCGCAGCTGGTAGCGGGAGTACCGGCGGTGCCCGCCCTCCGAGCGCAGGGGAGTGATCAGCCGTGCCTCACCGATGGCCCGGAGGAAGCTGGGGGTGGTGCCGAGCATCTCGGCGGCCCGGCCCATCGTGTACGCGGGGTAGTCGTCGTCGTCCAGACGATCGCTGAGCGGAGTATCTGCTGCCATGTCACCTCGTAGTGCAACGCGTCGAGGGGCCTTGGTGCCGTACGGCACCAAGGCCCCGAAGGAAATTCAACACCATCTGTCGGCCCTGATGCTCTGCCGACCTTCTGTGTCCGCTACCCGGCCCGGCAAGGGGAGGGGTGCGGGGATCGCGGCTGCGTGACCGGGGACCACCATCCAATCCGGGGTCTTGCGGTACCCGGTCCGAGGGCTTCCCGGGCCGGGCGATCCTGATGGCGTCTGCTCCTCCGTTCTTCCTCTGGACCAATTACTGACCTGCGAACTTCAGGTACTGCTCCCGGCAGTTCGTGTCTGCCGGGTCTCTTTTGACCGTGTCAACGAGAAGAAGGCTAACCGGACCGGGAGGCAATGTCTACTCTGGCAAAGGTAGATTTTGGCATTCGAGGGCCGCAGGATTCCGGAGCCCCGCGCCCACGGCAAGGCGGTGACACGACGACGAGGGCCCTGCCGACGCGCGTCGGCAGGGCCCTCATCGGGTCTGTGCGGGTGAAGCGGATGGATCAGTGGGCGAGGGCGAGGACGTCCCGCAGCCGGATCCGGTCCGTGTAGGCGGGGCTGTCGCGGAGACCGGCGAGCCAGGCCAGGGTGACCAGGCCCGTGCTCTGGTCGTCCCCGTCGCAGAGGACGAGGTGATCGACACGGGCACCGGCCATGAGGGACAGAGCCACCTCGACCGTCATGTCGTCACGGATCCGGGGCCCGGGCGCGTGCCCGTCGTGGACCACGGTCATGAGCGGGTGAGCGGGGTGATCTCCCGCAGCGTGCCGCGTCTGAGCCGGCGTCATAGGTGCCTCCTGCCGCACAAGGGGTTGGCTGGTCGTCACAGGGGCTCTAGGCGGCCGAGCCGAAGCCGCTCCGCCGCTGTGCCCGGTGGCGAGCCGCCTCGCCGGTGGGCCGGCCCTGGCCGCCGGAGCCCCGGCGGCCCCGGCGTCCCTGCGACGGCGAGGACCCGCCCCGGGGGCGCTCCACGACCGGCGCGGTGACGACGACCGGGATGCCCGAGGGGGCCTGGGCGCCGGTGATGCGGCTCAGCTCCGCCTCGCCCGACCGCACCTGGGCGACCTGGGGGGTGATGCCCGCCGAGGCCATCAGCCGGGTCATGCCGCGACGCTGGTCGGGGGTCACCAGGGTGACGACGCTGCCGGACTCGCCGGCGCGGGCCGTACGGCCGCCGCGGTGCAGGTAGTCCTTGTGGTCGCTGGGCGGATCCACATTGACGACCAGGTCGAGGTTGTCGACGTGGATCCCGCGCGCGGCGACGTTGGTGGCCACCAGGACCGTCACATGGCCGGTCTTGAACTGGGCCAGGGTCCGCGTGCGCTGCGGCTGGGACTTGCCGCCGTGCAGGGCCGCGGCCCGGACACCGCTGTTCAGCAGGTGCTTGGTCAGCCGGTCCACCGCGTGCTTGGTGTCCAGGAACATGATCACCCGGCCGTCGCGCGCCGCGATCTCGGTGGTCGTCCGGTGCTTGTCCGCGTCGTGCACATGCAGGACGTGGTGCTCCATCGTGGTGACCGCGCCCGCGGACGGGTCGACGGAGTGGACCACGGGGTCGTGCAGGTACGTGCGGACCAGCCGGTCGACGTTGCGGTCGAGGGTGGCCGAGAAGAGCATCCGCTGCCCGTCGGGGCGCACCTGGTCGAGCAGGGCGGTGACCTGGGGCATGAAGCCCATGTCGGCCATCTGGTCGGCCTCGTCGAGGACCGTGATGCGGACCTCGTTCAGCCGGCAGTCGCCCCGGTCGATGAGGTCCTTGAGCCGGCCGGGCGTCGCGACGACGACCTCGGCACCGGCGCGCAGCGCGGCGGCCTGCCTGCCGAGGGACATCCCGCCGACGACGGTGGCGAGCCGCAGGCTCACGGAGCGGGCGTACGGCGTGAGGGCGTCCGTGACCTGCTGGGCGAGCTCGCGGGTGGGGACGAGGACGAGGGCGAGCGGCTGCCGCGGCTCGGCACGCCGCCCCGCCGTACGGGCCAGCGCGGCGAGGCCGAAGGCCAGGGTCTTGCCCGATCCGGTGCGGCCGCGGCCGAGGACGTCACGGCCGGCCAGGGAGTTCGGCAGGGTCGCCGCCTGGATCGGGAACGGTACGGTCACGCCCTCGTGGCCGAGCGTGGCCAGCAGCCGCGCGGGCATGTCGAGGTCGGCGAACGCCTCGACGGCGGGCAGCGCGGGCGTGATCGTCTTCGGGGGCGCGAACTCGCCCTGTACGGCCCGTCCGGGCTGCCGGCTGCCGTAGCTCTTGGCGCGGCGCGGACCGCCGGAGCGGCCGGCGCCCGAGCGGTTGGCGTCCGAGCGGTTGGCGCCGGAGCCTCCGGCGAAGCGATCGTAGGTGCGAGATGTGTGGGCGCGCTTCATGCGGGACCTTCCTTGATGGGGCACGTGGCAAGGAATTCCCGCAGCAGATGAGCGGCGCAGAGAAATCTCGAGACGAGCCGGAGTAGAGGTGGGGCGAGTCGGACCGACGGGGAATATGTCACCGGTCGGTGATGCGGTGGAGCTTTCCCGTCTCGCGCCCTGAAAAGCAGCGAGCCGGGGCCCGCACCCCAGAGGTGCGGGCCCCAGCTGCGAAGTATGCGTCAGCGCCGATGTCAGGCGGGGACGATGTTCTCGGCCGTCGGGCCCTTCTGGCCCTGCGCGATGTCGAAGGACACCTTCTGGCCTTCCAGCAGCTCGCGGAAGCCCTGGGTGGCGATGTTCGAGTAGTGGGCGAAGACGTCGGCGCCGCCGCCGTCCTGCTCGATGAAGCCGAAGCCCTTTTCCGCGTTGAACCACTTCACGGTGCCAGTAGCCATTTGATTTCTCCTTCGGAGACGGTGTCGGGAATCCACCCTGTGTGAATTCCGTGTCGCCGTGATGATTAACCCGTAGGAAATGAACCTTCTGGCAACCACACCTGCAACTGAGATCGACAGTAGCACGGTGCGATCGGCCCTGCACGGACCATAATTGCGATCCGTCCGGTGATCGAGGAATACTCGGTGTGCCCCGCACCAATTTCTCATTTTGCGAGTACAGATATGCTCATCGCGGGAGCGGTTTTCCCGCCGTGCGCCACCGCCCGCAGCGCTGTGACCTCCCTCTACGGCGGATGTGCCGCTGCCGCGGTCGCCGGCGGACGGCACAGCGCCGAACGGGCCGGACCCCGGCCACCGCGATGAAGGTCACATCAGGGCACCATGACCTCATGACCCGCACAGCCGAAGCCCGTGAGGGCGCCGCCGACCCGGTACGGACCCGACTGGCGGCGGCCGGTGCCGCGGTGGTGACGGTCGGGGCGGGGCTGGGACTCAGGGCCGTCGCGGCCGGGGACCTGGCCAAGTACGGCGGAGACGCGCTGTACACCGTCATGCTGCTCACCCTCGTCGTTCTGGTGGCTCCCCGGGTGACGCCGCTGGCGGCCGCCGGAGGCGCGCTGGCCGTCAGCTGGGCCGTCGAGTTCCTCCAGCTCAGCCAGGTGCCGGCGGAGCTCTCCGAGCGCAGCACCCTCGCCCGCCTCGTGCTCGGCTCCACCTTCAACGCACCCGACCTCTTCTGGTACGCGGTCGGCGCGGTGGCGGGCTGGCTCGTTCACACCGCGGTGCGTTCCTCCCGCCACAGGTGGGTCGGGCGGAGCTAGGCGGCGTATGTCACAATGTGGGCACATTGTCCTAAAGAGAACATATGGACGTGTCATGACAGGGCTGCGCATCGTAGTGAGGGCAGCCGTCGCCGTGGCGCTGGCCGGGACGCTGGTGACGGCGTGCGGCGCCGACGGTGGCGGCTCGAAGACGTTGACCTGGTCGATGTGGGCCACCGGCGGTGAGGAACAGCAGGTCTGGCATGAGTTCGCGGACCGTGTCTCCCGCGAGGATCCGCAGATCACGATCAAGCTCGAGACCTCGTCCTTCGACGACTACTTCGCCAAGCTCGGCACCCGCCTGGACAGCGGCGACGCGCCCTGCATCGTCTCGATGCAGTCGCTCCGCACCGGGGGCTACACCGAGGGCATGCTGCCGCTCGACGATCTGATCGCCAGGAACAAGTTCGATGTGACGGACTTCGACAAGTCCGTCATGGAGGGGCTGAGCGCCGACGGGAAGCAGTACGCGCTGCCGTACGACGTCGGGCCGACGATCCTCACGTACAACAGGGACATGTTCCGGAACGCGGGAGTGCCGGAGCCCAGGCCGGGCTGGACCCTGGACGAGTTCGAGTCGGTCGCCCGCAAGCTGACGGGGGACCGGACGTACGGGTTCGTGGCGGCGCCCCAGGATGTGTGGATGTTTCCCATGGTGCTGACCAAGACCGGGGCGCAGCCCGCCGACGCGACGGGCAAGCTGCGACTGACCACCCCCGCCATGATCGAGGGCGTGCAGTGGTACGCCGACCTGGCGGCCAGGAAGAAGGTCGCCCCCCGCGTGCCCGCCGCCGATCCCACGTTCTCCGACAGGACGTTCCTCAGCGGCGACGTGGCCATGGGCGCCAACGGCCCGTGGGCGTTGCTGAACCTGAAGAACCAGGCCGGCTTCCAGGTGGGCCTGACCACGATTCCCGCCGGCCCGGACGGCAGCAGGACGTACTCGGCCGGTTCCGGGTTCGGCATCTCCAGGTCCTGCCCGGACCCGGAGGGGGCGTTCAAGGCGATCACGCTGATGACCGCCAAGGAGCACCTGGAGTGGCTCGGCGGGGTGGGCCGTGCCTATCCGTCCCGTGAGTCGGCCCAGCACGCGTGGTACGAGAACGCCCGCATCCCCGGCGCCCGGGAGGTTCTCGAAGCCGCCAACGCCACGGCGGTTCCGCTGCGTACGACGGAGAACTGGGAGCGGGTCAACCAACTGCTCAACCAGTACGGGGCCGACCTCTTCAGCGGGGCGAGCTCCGCGAAGCAGGTCCTGGAGCAGGTGCAGAGAGAGGCCGGGCCGGGTTGATCGGTCCGGGCCCGGCAGGTGGGCTCAGGCGCGCAGATAGGCCAGTACCGCCAGGACGCGGCGGTGGTCGTCGGGGGCCGTCGGGGGGAGTTCGAGCTTCAGGAGGATGCTCGCGATGTGCTTGGCGACGGCGGCCTCGGTGACGACGAGGCGGCGGGCGATCGCCGCGTTGGAGCGGCCCTCGGCCATCAGGGCGAGGACCTCGCGTTCGCGGGGTGTGAGCCGGTCCAGGGGATCGCGGCGACGGGCGAGCAACTGGCGTACGACTTCGGGGTCGACGACCGTGGATCCGGCGGCGACGCGGGTGACCGCGTCGGCGAACTCCTCGACGTCGCCGATGCGTTCCTTTAGCAGGTAGCCCGTTCCGGCGCTGCCGCGACGGTCGTCGAGAAGTTCCTCGGCGAAGGTCTGCTCGACGTACTGGCTGAGGACGAGGACCGCGAGCCCGGGCTGCTCGGACTGGAGCAGGCGGGCAGCCCGCAGCCCCTCGTCCGCCCGGCCGGGTGGCATACGCACGTCGGTGATGACCAGGTCCGGCCGGTGTTCCCGGGCCGTGGCGAGCAGGGCAGGACCGTCGCCCACCGCGGCGAGGACCCGGTGGCCGAAGCGCTGGAGGAGGTGGACGAGACCTTCGCGCAGGAGGACGGCGTCCTCCGCGATCACTATGCGGAGGGACGGCCGCACGGGATCTCCGCTCTCAGCAGGGTGGGCCCGCCGGGCGGGCTGGACAGGAGCATTCTGCCGTCGGCGGCGGCGATCCTGTCGGCGAGGCCGATGAGACCCGTACCGCGAGCGGGGTCGGCGTTGCCGGAACCGTTGTCCTCGATGTCGAGGCGGAGCAGTCCGTCGACGCAGCGGGCGGTGATGCGGCAGTGGTCGGCACCGCTGTGTCTGGCGATGTTGGTGAGCGCCTCGGCGGTCACGAAGTACGCCGTCTGCTCGACGGCGGCCGGCAGCCGGCCGGAGAGATCGATGTCCAGGTGCGCGGGGACCGGGCAACGCCCGGCGATGTCCCGCACGGCGGCGGTCACCCCGCGTTCGGTCAGGACCTGGGGATGGATGCCACGGATCAGTTCCCGCAGCTCGGTGAGCGCCTCCTTGGCCAGGGCGTGGGCCTGTGCGACCTCTTGCGCCGCGGCGCTGCCGGGCGGCAGGTCGAGGGCGGCGAGGCCCAGCTTCATGGTGAGGGCGACGAGGCGCTGCTGGGCACCGTCGTGGAGGTCGCGTTCGATGCGGCGGCGTTCGGTCTCGAAGGCGTCGACGAGGCGGGCCCGGGAGCGCACGACCTCGCGCAGTTCCTGGTCCTTCGGGAAGAGGACGGCCCGGGTCACCGCGGCGCGGACGCCGGCCCACGCACCGATGGGGTACGCGGACACGGGCAGCAGCAGGGCACCCGCGACCGGGCCGGCCACGGCCTGCCAGGCGGAGGCGGTGGGCTGCAGGGGCGCGAGGAGGAGGAAGCCCGGGATGCCGAGCGAGACCAGGACGACGGCCAGGTCCATCCAGCCCACCGCCAGGACGGACACGGCACCGTAACCGGCGACCAGCAGGCCGTTCCGCCGTTCGGGCCGGTCACCGCGGTCACTGCCGCCGCCGCGGTCGCTCCGGTCGGCGAGCGCGAGGCGGCGTCGCTCGAGGGGACCCGCGAGGGCGGCGGCGAAGACCACGACGGCCACCGCACAGAGCACGGCGGCCCACGTGCCGATGGGTGCGGTGAACAGCCCGCCGACACCGAGGTACGCGGCCGTCGCGAACACCCCGCCGGACAGCAGGAAGCCCAGCGCGCGCCACGGCCACACGGTGCGGAGGTAGCCCAACGGGCTCCGGGCGAGGGCCTCCAGGACGGTTCGAGGGGTCACGCGGTCGAACGTAGCGGCGCCGGTCCCGCAAGGCAGTAGTGCCAGATGGAGTATCACCTCTCGCCCAGGCGGGAATGTGCCGGGTGGTTCTGCTGCCGTTGTCTTGCATCATGACCACGACACACACCACTTCGGCGGCCGTGCGGCCCGTCGAGCTGTGCTCGGTGACGAAGCGCCACGGCATGGGGGACCAGGCCGTCACGGCTCTGGACGACGTGTCCACGCACTTCGCCGCGGGCACCATGACCGCCGTCATGGGCCCCTCCGGTTCCGGCAAGTCCACCTTGCTGCACTGCGCGGCGGGCCTCGACCGGCCGACCACCGGGGAGGTGCTGATCGGCGGTACGGACCTGGGCGGGCTGGACGAGAACGCGCTGACGGTGCTGCGCCGGGAGCGGGTGGGCTTCGTCTTCCAGGCGTTCAACCTCGTGTCGGCACTGACCGCCGCGCAGAACGTCGAACTGCCGTTGAGACTGGCCGGGCGCCGCCCCGCGGCGGAGGAGGTTCGGGCGGTGCTCGCCGCCGTCGGGCTCGCGGACCGTCTCGGACACCGGCCGGGCGAACTGTCGGGAGGCCAGCAGCAGCGGGTCGCGATCGCGCGGGCGATGATCGCGCGGCCCGCCGTCCTTTTCGCCGACGAGCCGACCGGTGCGCTGGACAGCGGGGCGTCGCGGATGGTGCTGCGGCTGCTGCGGGACCTGGTGGACAGCCATGGCCAGACGGTCGTGATGGTGACGCACGACCCTGCCGCCGCGGCGTACGCGGATCGCGTGCTGGTGCTGGCGGACGGACGGCTCGTGGACGAACTGGCCGGTGCCGCGGGCGCTGAGGCGATCGCGGCGCGGACGGCCGCGCTGGAGGTGGGACCGTGATCAGCCTGGCGACGGCAAGGGAACGCTGGACCTCCTTCCTGGGTTGCTTCGTGGCCGTGGCGCTGGGCGTCGCGGTGGTGGCGATGAGCATGCTGGTGCTGCTGTCGGACGGCAGGAGGGTGCCCGAGCGGCTCGCGGGGGCGCCGGTGCTGGTGCAGAGTCCGGCGGGGACGCAGACCGGCGGAGTGTTCGCGGAGAACCCGCCGTGGGCACCGGAGCGCGCCGAGGAACTGCGACGGGAGCTGGCCGAGCTGCCGGGAGTGGCCGATGCGGTGACGGACCGGTCGTTCTACGCGCAGGCGGCGGACACCGAACAGCGCAGGGGGGAACGTCAGGGCCACCCCTGGTCCACGGCAGCGCTCGCGGAGTACGGCCTGAGCGAGGGCGGGCCGCCCGTCACCGCGGACGAGATCGTCGTGGACCGGTCCCTCGGGCTCACGCCGGGCGAGCCCGTCACGGTGCTGACGGCGCGCGGACCGCAGCGGTTCTCGGTGTCCGGGACGATGAACGGCCCCGGTTACTACGTCACCGACCGGCGGGCCTCGGAACTGGCGGGCGGGGTACGGACCATCGGGCTGCTCCTGGAGCCGGGAAGCGACGCCACCCGCGTCGCTGCCGCCGCGCGGCGCGTCGTCGACGGCGACGGCACGGTCCTGACCGGTGCCTCCCGCAATGCGCTGGCGCCGAAGCAGGACGAGATGACCCGCTGGATCGGCGGCCAGGTGCTCACCGCCATGGCGCTGCTGTCCGCCTTCGTCGCGGTCTTCATCGTCTCCTCGGCGTTCGCGTTCGCCGTCGCGCAGCGGCGCCGCGAGTTCGGCCTGCTCCGGACGATCGGCGCCACACCGCGGCAACTGAAGCGGCTGGTGTACGGCGAGGCCCTGGCGGTGGGCGCTGTCGGAGCGGCGGCCGGGGCGCTGCTCGGCGTGGTGCTCGCGCCCACGGTGAACGGAGTGCTGATCGACGCGGGCTTCCAGCCCGCGGGCTTCGAGGTGCGCCTGCGGTGGTGGGTACCGGTCGCGGCCTTCGCCGCGGGCCTGGTGGTGGCGCTCGCCGGCGTGGGGGCCGCGTCGCGCCGGGCGTCCCGGGTGAAGCCGCTGGAGGCGATGCGGGAGGCGGCCGTGGACAGTCGGCCGATGACGCGGCGCCGCTGGGCCGTCGGGCTGGCGGCGACGGGCGTGGGCGCGGTCTGCTCGGCGGGCACGGCCTTCGCGGGGGCCGACGGCATGGTGCTGCTGACCCTCGGGACGGCGATGAGCCTGACCGTCGGCCTGACCCTCCTCGCACCGGCGCTGGTCGGGCCCGTGATCCGGACGCTCACCCGGCCGTTCGTCCGGCGCCCCGGTGTGACGGCTGTGCTCGTGCGCGAGAACATGATCACCGCGGTGCGCCGGACGTCCGCCACCCTCGCCCCGGTCCTGGCGACCGTCGCCTTCGCCGTACTGATCACCAGCACCGTGCAGATGACCCAGAGTGCCGACACCGCCCGGCAGGCCGCGGCCGTACGGGCCGAGGCGGCGGTGGTGCCCAGGGGGGCGCCGGGCCTGTCGGACGCGGCGGTGGCCCGGATCGAGGGCACCTCGCTGCTGTCGACGACGGTGTACGGCGGTGAGGGCGGGGCGGCCCTGTCCGCGGCCGGGGTGGCGTCCGGTTTCGAACAGGCGTACGCCGTGCCCGCGCCCCGTGGCGACACCGTCGTCGTGACCGCGGCCGTGGCGGCCGCGCACGGCTGGCGGAAGGACCATGTCGCCTCACTCACCCTCGAGGACGGCCGTACGCGGCGGCTGCACGTGACGGCCGTGGTGGACGACTCGATGCCGTACCAGGTCTTCCTCCCGCGCGACCTGGTACGCGACCACGACCCTTCCGCACTGGCGGACGTCGCCTACCGCACCACCCCCGCCCCCGCTCGCCTGCTGCCCGGGCTGCGCGCCGACGAGGTCTCCGTGGAGGCGTACGCGGCCTCGGACGACGCCGAGGAGGACCGGCTGGTGTGGATCTTCACCCTGATGCTCGTCGCCGTATCGGCGGGCTACACGGCGATCGCCGTCGCCTCCACCTTGCTGACGGCCACCGCAGGCCGGGTGCGCGACTTCCGTGTCCTGCGCCTGTCCGGTGCGACGCCGCGCCAGGTGCTGCGGGCCCTCGCCGCCGAGACGTGCTGCGTCGTCGTCCTGGGCGCGGCCCTGGGCCTGGCCGTGGCCGCCCCGGGCCTGTTCGGCGCGGCCCACGGCCTCCGCGAGGAGCTGGGCCTGCCAGTGGAGTTGTCACTGGCCTGGTCCTGGCTCACGGGCGTGGTGACAGGCTGCCTGCTGCTCGGCACGGCGGCCACCGTCCTCCCGGCCCACCTCGCCCTGCGGCGCATGCGGCGGGCGTGAGCAGAGGCAGGTATCCGGAGCAATGAGATGATGCGGTAAACGCACATTCGGATCGTATGGCTGATTTGTAGTGTAAATTTCGTCCCTCCCCGCGGGACGGTGAGTGTGATCCATATGGCCACAGACGAACAGCTCGGTCAGCCTCCACCGGCAGCGACAGCGGCGGAGGCGCCGGAAGCCGCCCGGATGCGCGTGCTCAGAAACATGGGCGACGGGCAGACCCAGGCCGAGGCGCTCCAGCTCGCGTTGCATCACGCGGTGGCCGATCTCGGTGGGCTGGGTGGCATGGTGCACCTGCGCATACCCGGTGACAGCAGGCCGTTGCACCTGGCGGCGACGGGTGGACTGCCCCGGGAGTTCGCCCAGGAGTGGGAGTCCCTCGGCTGGCAGGACGAGACCGCACCGGTCCGGGCCCTGCGGGACGGCGCGCTCGTGTGGCTGCCCACGACCGACACCCAGGCCCGCGCCCTCTCCGGCGGCACGGGGATCGTGGCCGTCCCGCTGCTCGCCGCTGAGGGCAGCTCCCTCGGAGTGCTCTCGGTCGTCACCGTGTGTGACGTTCCCTCGGCCGCCCAGCGGGATTTCCTGGAGGAACTCGCACGGTGGGTGTGCGAGCGCCTGGCCCACCCCACCCCCACCACAGGCAGCCTCAACCCTGCCTGGTGGAACGCCGAACACCTGGCCGGGCCCCGACTCCGGCAGGCACGCGAGGCGGTCCGCGTCGGCAGCTGGGAGCAGAATCTCCGCACCGGCGACGTGGTCTACGACGAGACGACGATGGCCATCCTCGGCATCGACCCGGAGACCTTCGACGGGCGCGTCGACACCGTCGTCGGGCTCGTCCACCCCGACGACCTGCCGCGCGTGGTCGCCGCGGTCGAGCAGGCCGTCCGGCAGCGCAGCGAGTACGCGGCCGAGTACCGGCTGTGCCGGCCGGACGGCACGGTCGTCTGGATAGAAGCCCGCGCCCAGGTCGTCCTCGGCGAGGACGGCGAACCGGCCCGCTTCATGGGCACCGTGTGGGAGACGACGCAGAAGCGGGCGGCGCTGGACTCGGTCGCCCATTCCCTGCTGCACATGAGCGACGGCTTCCTCACGGTGGACGCCGACTGGCGGATCGAGTTCGTCAACCTGCACGCCGAGCGTCTCCTCGGTCCCTCGCAGCAGCTGTTCGGCCGCGTCCTGTGGGATGTTCCCGGTGCGGAAGTGCCCGGTCTGGAGGAGCGCTGCCGACAGGCGGCCGCCGCGGGCGCTCCGACCGGCTTCGATGTCCAGTGGCCGGCGAACCGGCGCTGGTACCACCTGCGTCTGGTCCCTTCGCCGGACGGGGTGACGGTCTACCTCACCGACGTGACCGAGAAGCGGCTGGCGGACGAGCGGCGCGAGGCGGCACAGCGCGCGGCCGCCCAGCGCACCACCCACATCGGGCGCCTCAACGAGGCACTGGCCGAGGCGGTCGCCGTGAGCGACGTCGTGGAGACCGTCGCGGAGCGCGTCCTGCCCCTCTTCGGTGCCACCGGCCTCCTGGTGCAGCTCGTGGACGGCGAGAGCCTCCGCGTCGCGGGCAGCGCCGGGTACTCCCAGGAGTTCCTGAACAGCATCCCCGACACGATCAGCCTGTCCGAGCACGGCCCGTTCACCGACGCCGTCCGCCATCGGGCCCCGCAGTACCTCGTCTCCAGGCGGGAGTTCCGCGAGCGCTACCCGGACGTGGCCGACCTCGCCTTCACCGGTGGCAAGCATGCCTGGGCGTACGTGCCCTTGATCGTCCCCGGCGGTCCCATCGGCTGCCTGGTCATCTCCTTCTCACGGCCGCGTCGGTTCGGCGAGGAGGACCAGGCCCTGCTGACCGCGCTCAGCGGTCTGGTCGCCCAGGCGCTGGAACGCGCCCGCCTGTACGACGCCGAGCACACCCGCTCCCAGGAGTTGCAGCGCGGCCTGCTCCCGCTGTTCCTGCCCTCCCTGCCGGCCGTCACCACCGCGGCCCGCTACCTGCCGGCCACCGAGGGCCTGGAGGTCGGCGGCGACTGGTACGACGTCATCCCCCTGTCCGCCGAACGCGTCGCGCTCGTCATCGGGGACGTCATGGGCCACGGACTGTCCGAGGCCGCCACCATGGGGCGCCTGCGCACCGCGGTCCACACCCTCGTGGGACTCGAACTGCCCCCCGACGAACTGCTCTCCCACCTCAACGACCTGGTCAGCGACCTCGGCGACGACTTCTACGCCACCTGCCTGTACGCGGTCTACGACCCCATCGACCTGGTGTGCACCATCGTCCGGGCCGGACACCCCCCGCCCGCCCTCGTCCGGCCCGACGGCGCCGTCCACTTCCCGCAGCTGCCCCAGAACCCACCGCTCGGCGCGGCCACGCCGCCCTTCGAGACGGTGGAGCTGAAGGTGCCCGAAGGCAGCCTGCTCGTGCTCTACACCGACGGCCTGGTCGAGTCCGCGTTCCGCGACATCGACAGCGGCATGGCCAGCCTGGCCGACGCGCTCACCGACGCCCGGCTGCCCGACGGGCGCGATCCGGGCGCCGCGATCACCGACCGGGATGCCGACGCCCGGCGTCTGGACCGGTTGTGCACCGCGCTCACCTCCGCTCTCCTGCCCGCCAAGGAGCAGACGAGCGACGACACCGCGGTGCTCGTGGCCCGCACCCACGCACTCGCCGCCGACGACGTCGCGTGCTGGGACCTCCCCGAGGATGCGATCGCCGCGGGCCAGGCCCGCGACCACATACGACGCCAGCTCACCGACTGGCACCTGGACGACCTGCTGTGGACCACGGAGCTGATCGCCAGCGAGCTCGTCGGCAACGTCATCCGCCACGCGAGAGGCCCCGCCCGGCTGCGCCTCATCCGCAGCCGCTCCCTCATCTGCGAGGTCACCGACGGCAGCCTCACCACCCCGCACATCCGCCGCGCACTCGACACCGACGAAGGCGGCCGCGGCCTCCAGCTGATCGCCGCACTCTCCCAACGCTGGGGAACCCGCTACACCTCCCACGGCAAATGCATCTGGACCGAGCAGCTCCTGCCGTAGTCAGCCGGCGAGATGCAGCAGTTGGCCGACCGGGATGTCGCCGGTGCCGACGCCGCGCCGGTCCATCCGCGAGCGGGGTGTGCGCCAGTCGCTGACCTGGAGCAGGAACAGGCGGTCGGGGGCGTCGGCGAGGCGGGGGACGAGATCAAGGTCCTGCCACAGGTTCCACAGGTCGAGACAGACGCCCACGTTCTCGCGGTCGACCTCCTGGACGATGTCGAGCGCCTGCCGGTAGGTCCAGATGGCGGTCTCGGCGTTGAGCAGGACGGGGTTGCTGCGGCGGAAGCGGGCCAGTCCGTGTCGTTCCTGCTGTCGTTCCCGCTGTCGGTCAGGAAGCCGGTGACCGTCCGGTGGAACTTCTCCGGCTCGTCGAAGAACAGCGCGTGGCCGCTCTGCTCGAAGAAGACCGTCCGGGCGTCCGGCAGCGCCTCACCGACCCAGGCGGGGCCCTGCCAGGGGAACACCTGGTCCTGACGTGCGACCAGGACCAGCCCGGCAACCGGATCGTGGGCAGCAGGTCGCGCCAGTCGTGGCGGGTGTGGTCGGTCATCAGGGCGTTGCGTGCGTAGGTGGGTGCCTTGGCCATCTCGGTCAGGAGCAACTCCCTTTCCGGCGGGGTGGGTTCGGTGGCGAAGACGGTGCGGATCTGCTCCTCGTCGAAGGCCGGGGTGTCGCAGGTGAGCTGCGTCCGCAGGGCGGCCAGGGAGGGTTCGTCGTAACAGGTGGCGTGTGCGTGCGGCCAGTCCGGTGCGTAGTACTGGCGGGGCGCCTGCTGGACGTACACCGCGCGGGCCAGGCGGTGGCTGCCGAACAGCTCCAGATAGCTCCAGATGACCGGGCAGCCCAGTGACCAGCCCAGGACGGTGACCTCGCGCAGGTCGAGTGCTTCGAGGAGGTCGAACAGGTCCTTGGCCAGCCTCGGCACCCGGTAGCTCTTCCTACGTGCGTGGCTCGGTGAGGCCCTCACCGAGCGCGGCCACGGCGGCGGTCCCGTGCCCGGCCGCGAGCAGCGGCGCGCGGATGTCCTGTTCCAGGTCGGGCAGGTAGCCGAGGAGGACATCGGCGGGCCCCTGGATCCGTACGCGGCCCAGCGCGGCCGGCAGCAGCAGGCTCCGGGCACGCCCCAGCCACTCGGACCGGCCACCGGACTCCACGGTGACCGGGGCACCGGCGTTGCTGACGACCAGCGCGGTGGAGAAGTCGTGCACCAGCGGGGCCCTGGTGCCCGCCCGCCACCGCTCCAGGGCGAAGTACGGGCCGGCGCACAGCACGGTGCGCTCCACCGCGTCGTCGACCCGGATGCTCAGGCCGGAGTGGAACTCGGGGCGTGGACCGGGACGCCACTCGTCGAGGAGCCGCCCGAGGTTGGCGTGCCACTCCTCGTCGTCCAGTGCCGAGCCGTCCTCCATGTGCCGGCGCATGGCGTGCTGCTGGACGTCGGAGGTCTGCTCGATCTCGTAGACCAGGGTGCCAGGGCCGAAACTGTGCAGGGTGCCGCCGGGTACGTAGACGGTCTGCCCGGCCCGCACCGGAAGCCGGCGCATGACCGCGTCGAAGTCCTGGGCGAGCAGGGCCCGGTGCAGCGTGTCCCGGTCCACCCCGGCTTTCGTCCCCACCAGGGCGGTGGCTCCCGGGGCCGCGTCGAGGACGTGCCACGCCTCGGTCTTGCCGTGGGGCTCGCCCTCCAGCCGGCGTGCGGTGTCGTCGTCGGCGTGCAGATGGACCGGGAGGGCACCGGTGCCGTCGATGAACTTGGTCAGCACCGGGAAGTGCGGGCCGCGCCACCCGCGCCCCACGAGTTCGTCGGGGTGGTCCTCGACCAGCCGGCGCAGCGTGCGGCCGGCCAGCGGGCCGTCCGCGACCCGCGCTCCCTCGCCGTCCACGTCGCTGACCTCCCAGGTCTCGGCGACCGGGCCGTCGGGCAGGCCGGTACGGCCCAGCCGTTCGGCGAGGACCCGGCCGCCGAAGACGTGCTGCTTGACCGGGGTGGTCAGCCGCAGGGGATACCAGTCCACAGTGCTCTCCTGGTTCCTGATGGGCCCTCAGAAAATCTGGGTGTCAGAGGGTGGGCCGGCCGCCGGTGACGGCGATGTGCGCACCCGAGACGTACGCGGCCTCGTCCGAGGCGAGCAGGACGTACACCGGGGCGAGTTCGGCCGGCTGTCCGGCCCGGCCCAGCGGCGTCCAGATGGAACATGGCGCTGAGGTTGGTCGCCAGGGTGTGGTCCCACTCCTCGTCGGGGATCTCCTCGATCGAGTCGCGGAACATGTGAACTCCGCGTTGCCGACCAGGACGTCGACGCGGCCGAACGCCTCGACGGGCCGTGGTAGGAGATGAGGACGTCGGCGCCCTCGCGGGCGCAGGCGATCGCGACGGCCTTGCCGATGCCGCTGTCGCCCCCGGTGATCACGGCCGCCTTCCCGGCCAGCCGTCCCGATCCGCGGTAGCCGTGCTCACCGTGGTCGGCCCGGGGCCGCAGGGCCGCCTCGGCACCCGGAGGATGTTGCTGCTGTGCGGGCTTGCTCATGGGGACGTACCTCGTTCTCCTTTCTCGCGGGCGGGTTACCCGGGCGTGTGGGGTCAAACGAGCCCCGACCATCGCACACAGGACATCAACGGCCGCGCGCTGCGCACGGACCCGCTGAGCAACAAGGGCGTCGCCTTCACCCAGGAGGAGCGGGAGCGCCACGGCCTGGTAGGGATGCTGCCGCCCGCGGCGCTCTCGGCATGCTCCAGGCCGCGGCGGAAGCCGTCGCCCGCCGCGCCGCCGAGGACGGCGTCGCCCGGGCCCGCCCAGACGACGTGATCCAGCAGGCCCAGGACGCGATGTGGCAGCCCGAGTACGGCTGACAGGGCGAGCGACGGCCGCTCGGGCCGTGCAGCCGGCCATGCCCTAGCGTCTCGGTCCCGCGCAGGCGTAGGCCGTGGTGCCGGCGACCGTGAGGACCAGGGCCGTCCAGGTGCCCGCCGCCGTGCCGGGTGGCAGCAGCATCCAGGTCGCCACCTGCATGGGCGCACTCGTGGCGGGCGGGGCGAAGAACGACAACGAGAGCCAGGCGAACGGCAGCGTCCACGCGTACGGGCCGCCCGAGAGCGCCGCGCCCAGCGCGGCCAGTCCCATCAGGCCCGCGCTGTCCCGGACGACGAACGCGGTGGTGGCCATCTCCTCGCCCCCTGCCTGCACGGTCAGCAGCACCGCGCCGACGACCGCGCCGGCGAACAGCACATGCGCCGCTCTGCGGGGCACCCAGCGGATCGCGGCCGTCCGGTCCAGCGCGAGGTCCTGCCCGCTGAGCCCTGTCGAGGCCGCCATCGCCCCCGCGGCGAGGACGAGCACGCACATCCGCGGATCGCCGGGCCCCTCGCCCTCGTCCCGGGTGAGGGCCCACACCGCCACCGCGCTGATCACCACCACGGCGAGGGACGCGGGCACCTGACGCGAGCGCGCGTACAGCGTCAGCCATCTCACCGGGACGCACCACCCTTCAGCGCCTCGAACGCGTCGCCCTTGCAGGAGAGCGCGGCGGCGCGCATGGCGTTGATCCGCGCGAGCTGCTCGGCCCGCGGCAGCGCCATGAGGTCCTGCCACACCGGGCGGGCCTCGGCGTCGAGCTCGCGGCGCAGACCCGCCGACAAGGTGCCGGGAAGCGGCTTGAGGTCCCCGAGGACCCAGCCCACCGCGACGGTCTGCGCGTATTCGTCTCCCCCGAAGCCGCTCCAGCCGACGGGGGAGCACCCCGGCACCATGCCTTCGGCGATCAGGGCCCAGGTCAGCTCCTCGCCCTTCGCGGTGGCGATGATCTCGTCGTCGAAGTCGAAGAGCACGGTCGTGCGGGACCACCGAGGCGTGGAGCCCTCCGGGAGTACGGCGGTGTTCTCCCGGACCGAGACCGGCGCCCGGCCGCCCAGTGCGTCGCGCAGCAGGCGCAGCGCCTCCTTGCCGGGACCCGCCACGTCGGCGAGTCGTGCCCGCTGCGTCTTCGTCACGCACACCGGCCCGTCGCACACCGACTCCGCGGCGGCCTCGTCGACGACATACATCCGGCGCGGGTCGGAGGGGAGGACGAGCAGGGCGATCGCCGCGCCCGCCAGGACGGGCGTCAGGGCGGTCAGCCGGGCGCGCGGGGTCGCGGCGACCAGCAGCGCGAAGCCAGTCGCGGCCATGCCGAGCAGCCAGACCGTCTGCCCGACGTGCACGGAGGGGGAGAGGGTGACGAGCGCGTCCCGCACCTCCTGCACCGCCGGTGACAGCAGCGAGAGCTGGTTCGGCTCCGTGCCCGGGAGCCCCGTCGCCGTGTCCGTCCGCGTCCGGCCCAACGACGAGTGCAGGAGGGCCGTGAACGCGAAGGCGCCCATGGCCAGCACGGGCGGAGTGAGCGCGGACGGCAGGGCCCGCGCGGCCCCCATGCCCAGCACGGCCCCCGCGACGAGGGAGAACGCCCCCACCAGCGAGATCGGCAGCCAACCGAGGTGCGTGTACTCGGAGTTGGTCAGCACCTGGACCCCGCCCACGAGGACGAGGAGCGCGAAGGCCGAGGCCAGCGTGATCGCCGTCGTGCCCGCCAGCGTGGCCGCGCGGTGCCAGGCGGGCCGCGGCGTGCTCGTCAGCAGCTCGGACATCTTCGAGCGGTGGTCGCGCAGGCCCTGCAGCGCCCCGAGCCCCACGGCGAGCGGCCACAGATAGAACAACAGGGACCGCGTCCACAGGGCCAGGGGCGTCCACTGGGCGGTCCACGCCGTGGTGCCCCGCCACCAGTCGGAGTTCAGCAGGTACAGGAACGCCAGCGCCGTTGTCAGGACCACGGTGCCGGCCCAAGGGGCGACGGAGCGCTTCAGCTCGATGCGCAGGACGCGGATGTTCACCAAGTGCCCTTTCCCTGCCCGGGGTTGAGCAGTAGCGCCGAGTAGCCGCGCTCCAGCGGGCTGTCGCCCACGTGCTCCGGGCCGCCCACCGAGGCCAGTTCGTCCGGAGGACCGTGGAAGACCAGCCGGCCCTCGGCGAAGAGCACCACGTCGGTGCAGGCGGCGGCGACGTCCTCCACCAGATGGGTCGAGACGACCACGCAGGTGTCCGTGCCCAACTCCTGCAGCAGCTCGCGGAAGCGCAGCCGCTGCGCCGGGTCCAGGCCGACCGTCGGCTCGTCGAGCAGCAGGATCGTCGGGTCGTTGACGATGGCCTGGGCGATACCGACCCTGCGCACCATGCCGCCCGACAGGGCCTTCATCCTCTCGTCGGCGCGGTCCGCCAGGCCCACCCGCTCCACGGCGCGCTGCACCGCCGCGGGGATCTCCGCCTTCGGAACCTCCTTCAGCCACGCCATGTACTCGACGAACTCGCGCACCGTGAAGCGCTTGTAGTAGCCGAACTCCTGCGGCAGGTAGCCGATCCGGCGGCGCACCGCACGGTGCTCGCCCAGGCCGCCCACGGACTCACCGAGCAGCTCCAGGGTGCCCTCGGCGGGGCGCAGCACGGTGGCCAGCGCACGGATGAGGGTGGTCTTGCCCGCCCCGTTGGGTCCTAGGAGGCCGTGCACACCGGTGCCCAGCGACAGGTCGAGCCCGTCGACGGCCATCCGTTTCCTGCCGACCTTGACCTTCAGCCCCGTGGCCCGGATCTCCCAGGCGTAGGCCGTCGGCGCGATGTCGGCCGCGCTCACCGCGGGCACCATGTGAGGATCCTTTCCGATGGTCAACGATGGGCTCCCAGCACGGAGTACGCGCCCCTGCGGGCGATCACGACACCGGTGCCGAGCGTGAGGATCAGCCCCCACACGGGCAGACCGCCCGTCTGCAGGGCGAAGGCCGTACGGCTGGTGGCCAGGGTCGGCGCCACGACCACGGCGGCCCACACGGCGCCCAGCACGACGGCGGCGCGGGTCACACCGACGACACCGCCGAGCGCCAGGGTCGTCGAGGTGAAGGCCAGACAGGGCAGCAGCCACTGCGCGGCCGTCACCCCCGTCACCCAGCCGGCGACCAGCAGCGCGGGGACGACCACGGCGAGCACGGCCGCGGTGCGCCGCAGCACCAGATGGAGCCCGGCCCTGGGCACCGACGCCGTCAGTTCGTACGCCGGGTCGAGACCGCGCGACCACGACGCCGCGACGCCGAGCACCGGCAGGACCGGGGCGAACAGCAGCACCAGCGACACCTCGCCGGAGCCGGTGCCGGCCAGGTCGAGCAGCAGCGCGAGCAGGGTCACGCTCACGACCATGGCCAGCCACGGCACCATCGTGGGCGTCAGCCAGCTCGACAGCCGCGCCGACCGGTGCCGTCGGCGCGGCACCGGGGCGACGGCGGCCAGCTGGGGATCGAGGCCGGACCACACGGTGTCGACCAGCGACGCCACGGCGGGCACCTCGGCGTCGACGGCGGCCGACAGCCGGTCACGGCAGACCCGGCACGTCTCCAGATGGGCCTCCAGGGCCCACACCTCGTCGGCGGCGAGGCCGGTGCCGCCGCGCGCGTAACCGTCGATGATCCGCGTCGACGCGTGCTCCACGCTCATGTCAGCGCCCTCCGCATCGCGATCCGGGCCCGGCGGGCACGGGTCTTGACCGTGCCCTCGGGCAGCCCGAGCAGCACCGCGGTCTCCCGGACGGACAGCCCGTCGAGCACCATGGCCTGCAGTACCTGCCTGAGTTCCGGTGCCAGGCGCCGCAGCGCGTCACCGACGTCCCCACCGACGGTCGCCGCGAGCACCTCCTCCTCGGCGGCGGGCACCGCGTCGGCGACAGCGGCGGCCGGCGGCGGCTCGGCATGGTGGGCCCTGCGCCGGAAGGCGTCCACGAGGCGGCGCGCCGCGATCGTCCACAGCCATCCGACGGCCGTCCCGCCCACCGAGGCCCCCGCGAACGTGCCCGCCGCGCGCCACACCGCCAGATACGTCTCCTGCATGACCTCGGCGACGATCTGCTCGTCGGCGCAGCGACGGCGCAGCCGCACCGCCAGCCACGGCGCGGTGCGCCGGTACAGCTCCTCGAACGCCGCGCGGTCACCCCTGGCCACCAGCCGGACGAGACGCTCCTCGTCCAGCTCACCCGGTGCCTTCCTGGCTGATCTCACACCCCCTAGACGCCGGGCCCGCCCTCCCGGTTTTCCCCTCTACGTGACCCCCGTCACATGCCCGGCAGCGCCATCTGCAGGCGCCTGCGCACATGAGTACCTGTACTCATGTGCCGTGTCCGCCACAACACCATGCTGACCGCATGCACTTAGGGGATCGTGGATCGTCATCTGAAGACGGGACGGCAGTGGCCATGAAACCGGCGAATGAGCCGTCAACCGGCCGGCAGATCGGGGTCACCGTGGCGCTGCTCGTCATCGACTTCATGGTCATCGCCTGGATGGTGTACGACTTCGGGATGGCGGGATGGGCCGACGGCTACGCAAGCGACAGCGTCAGTGCGTCGAGTGAGTCGAGTGCCTCGCGGGTGGCGTCACAGGCCTCGTGGCTTCTCGGAGGCGGCGCAGTGCTCACAGGCGGTGGCCTCCTCGCCCTGGGATGGCGTATCCCGGGCGTCGTGCAGTTGGTTGTCCTCGGAGTCGGGGCGGCGTCGTTCTCTACTCTTACTGCCGGTGGATAGCGCACGCCTGCCACGTACGAACGACCTGGACGCGGCTACGGGACACATCCCGAAGTGATCGCGGAGGGCAGCTGCGAGGAGGGCGGGCGTTCAGGGGACCGGAGCGGTTGACACTACGTCCGGGTACCGCACCCCGGCCGGACAGATCATGTATTGGCGCCGTCCGGAGCCCTCGAGATGCTCAGAAGACCGCGGCAGAGCGACCTGCCACGCCCCGAGGCCGTGGCAACGGGCGGCAGGCGAGAAGGGGAGCCGAGCGTTGATCGGTCCGCAGCGGCGCCGGGCTGGACTCGATCCGATCGGGCTCCTCGGCCGGTGCCGCGGCGACTGACTCCTCAAGCACCCAGGAAAGGAAGAACCATGTCGCTTCTGAAGACCATCGACCCCGACCCCTCTTCGCTCCGAGCGAGTCCGGGCCGCTCCCGGAACGCCTGATCTCGGGCAACCCCGCGTTCAAGACCTGGGCCCAGGACGTCGCCTGCGGGGAGACGATCAAAACGGGCATCTGGGAAGCGACGCCCGGCGAGACCCGCTCGATCAAGGGCGATACCTTCGAGTTCTGCCACATCCTCTCCGGCATCGTCGAACTCACACCGGAAGGCGGCGAGCCGGTGGTCTACAGGGCAGGCGACAGCTTCGTCATGAAGCCTGGCTACGTCGGTGTCTGGAAGACCATCGAAACCGTGCGCAAGATCTACGTGACCGTGAGTTGATGCCGATGCCGATGCAGCGCCACTCCGCCGTCTTCGAGACCTCTCACGGGACTGCACACGTGGTCTGCCGGCTGCCGGCACCTGCTGAACGGTGCGACCGGAACGCTGACGCGCCGCGGTGCGGGGCCGGGCGCGACGGCGCCCGGCCCTGTCACAGGAGGGCCATGCGCGAGCCCTCGGCGGTGCGGTTCCCGGCCGGTCACCAGTAGTGGCGTCGTCCGGCGACGGCGTGTCCCATCGCGCCGAGGACCCACAGGATCGCTCCCACGGCCACCAGGACGATCCCGATGGTCCACAGGATGGATACGCCGGTGACGAAGCCGACGACGAGCAGAATGATGCCCAGGATGATCATGACGCCTCCCCGGGGAGTGGTTCCGGTTCCACTGTGAACTGCGAGGGGCCCGGAGGGAAGTGCTTGCGCGAGCGCCCTTCTCGCCGGAGATCACCGGACCGCTCACGCCCCTCCGTACGCATGTGACGTTTGAGCATGCAGATGCGCTGGAGGTTGGGGGCGGCCTGTGGCGGCTGTGCCCGCATCACGGGAAATGGGGGATGAGGGTGACTCCGCCTTCAGCACGTCATCGGCGTTCGGCGAAGCGTCGTGTTCTCGCCGGGGTTTCCGTCGCCGCGGCTGCCGGAATCGCGGTCACCGCGACGATGGCCATGAACGCCGAGGCGGCGTGGACGTCGACGTGGAACGTGTCGGCCTCGGGCTGGACCCCTGACGATTCCCCCACGGTGTCGGTCGACCGGCAGGGCGACGCCCTGCTGGCCTGGAACGCCTGCGACCTGTCGACGCCGGGCTGCTACTACCGGATCCAGGCCAGAGTGAAGACCGCGAGCGGAACGGTGACAACGATCCGCACCCTGTCGCCCGACGGTGCCGCGTCGTCCTGGCCGGAGGCCGCCTCCGACGACACCGGTGACTCCGCGGTGGTCTGGCAGCAGGACAGCCAGGTCGTGGGCCGCCGGCTCTCGGCGTCCGGCAGCCTCGTCGGACCGCTGCAGAAGCTGTCCACGTCGGCGCCCGCGACCACCCCGGTGGTCGCCGTGACCCCGGGCGGCACCGCGATGGCGGCGTGGACGGAGGTCCGCGACGGAAGCTGGTACGCGGTCGCCCGCCGCCTCCATCTCGACGGCACGCTCGGCGCGCCCATCACGCTCGGCTCGGGCTCGGCGGAGAAGCCGGCCATCGGAGTGGACCGCGGCGGCCAGTTCGTCGTCGCCTGGGCGCGCGCCTCGGACGTCGTGGCCAGACGGATCACGTCGACGTCCGTCTCCTCGACGAAGGTGCTCACGTCACCGATCGCTTCGTACGGCGGTTTCGGCATGGTGCGGGTCGGCGTGGACCGGGACGGCGACGCGGTCATCAGCTGCCGCTCCGGCGGCGGTGCCCGCCCGCAGGTCTGGGCGTCCCGCTGGAGCCGCACCGGCACCCTGGCGGCTCCCCTGCGCATCTCCGCCTCCACGGACAACGTGGGCCTCCACCACGCCCTCGCGACCGACCTCGACGGCGACTCGATGATCGTGTGGACCCGCTACGGCAGCACCGGCAAACTCGAGCTGCTCGGCCGCCGCCTCTCCGCGGCCGGTGCCCGGGGCGCCGTCACCGGCCTGGGCCCCGGCGACCGCCCCGACCTGGCCCTCGACGACGACGGCGACGGCATGCTGGTCTTCCACACGGTCGTCCCCAAGTCGACGCCCCCGTACAGCTACACCAAGACCGGCGCCCGCCTGATCAGCCGTTCCGGCACCTTCGGCACCGTGAAGACACTCACGTCCGACGGCCGGGTGCCCCAGATCGACACCCGCCCGGTCTCCCGGTTCACGGTGATCTGGCAGCAGGAGAGCTTCCCGTACACGATCAAGTCAGTCACCGGTCCCTGACCGGCTTCGACTGCGTGAAGGAGATACATGCGCAAGCGCGCTGCCCTTGCCCTGCTCGGCGCCGTCACCGCGCTGGCCGGTCACGCCGCCCCCGGTGCCTACGCGGGCGAGACCCAGACCGACGTCCAGATCAGCAACGTCTCCTTCGACGGTGGCAAGGACATCGTGGTCGGTCTCTACGCCAAGACGATCACGGTCTCAGGGACCTTCACCCACCCGTCGGGCATCCAGGACGCGGACTTCGTCCTGTGGCGCGGACCGGACGGCGCGAACCCCTACGAGACCTACGACGACCGCATCGTGTCGAACCAGTACTACTCCCATGCGGACTGCGTCGCCTCCAGCGCCACCACCTCCACCTGCTCGCAGACGATCTCCCTCGAACCGGACTGGAAGTACGGCGGCACCGCGCTCACCAACGCCCACGCCGGAACCTGGAAGGTCAGTGTGCAGGGGGTGGCCAACGACGACAGCTGGACCCAATCGGCGAGCTACACCACGACCCGTCTGCAACGGCAGTCCCAACTCACCGTGAACGCAGGCCCGGAACCGATCGCCAAGGGCAGGACCCTCACCGTCACCGGCAAGCTCACCCGGGCCGACTGGGACAACCTCGATCACCGGGGTTACACCAACCAGCCGGTCAAGCTCCAGTTCCGCAAGTCCGGCACGACGACCTACACGACCATCAAGACCGTGTACACCTCCAGCACCGGCAACCTGACGACCACGGCCACCGCCTCCGAAGACGGCTACTGGCGCTGGAACTTCGCGGGAACCTCCACCACCCCGGCCGCCAAGGCGACCGGCGACTTCGTGGACGTGCAGTAACCCGTACGTCGCTGTCGGCACGGTGACGGCGCGTTCCGCTGCCGAATTCCCCTTCAACACAACGGCCTTGTCGGTCCACAAGGGCTAGGTTAGCCTCGTCGGAAATCGCTTCGCAGGCCATGTCTTTCCTCATCGAGCTCGCGCGCGATCAGTTGTTCTTTCTCACGGTTCCCACGTGAGTAAGGGGTGCTTTTGAACAGCCAGGCAGTCAGGCAGCCGACGTACATCCTCTGCAAGTGGAAGCCCAAACTTGCCGAACGCCTCGTGTCCCGCGCACGTGTGCACATCATTCTGGACCAGTACGACGTCGATCACGCCCATCCCGACCCCGACGTGCTCGCACGCGCCGCGAGCGTGCACCGGGTGAGCGACTTCAACGCGCTGGAAGAACTGGCCACGATCGCCGCCGATTTATGGCTCACCGATCCGCACATCGACCGGATCATCAGCTTCGCCGAGTTCAGCCAGCTGGGAGCCACGGCGCTCGCTTCCATGCTGGGGATGGAAGAGGAGCCGATCCGACAGATCGCTGCTCGGGACAAACGTCTGATGAAGCACTTCGTGAATCAGGCAGGGGTGCGGACGGCTCAGTACTGGTCACTTCCCGACCCCGCGAACCCGGACGCCGTCCGCGCTCTCGGGAAAGAGGTGAAATATCCGGCCGTCGTCAAACCCGCCGCCGGCTCCGGCACCGAGCACACCACCAAGGTGCACGATCCGGACGAGCTGGCGGAGGCCGCCGCACGCTTCGCCGCGGTCGAGGAAGTGGATTCCCACCAGCTCATCGTCGAGGAATTCATCTCGGGCTCCGAACTCCACATCGACGCCTGCTGGGACGGCGACTCCGCGCGGTTCTTCGTCGTGTCCGAGTACTTCGCTCCTCGCCTCGCCTCCATCGCCGCCGATGTGGAGGACGGCAGCCGGGTGATCAACCGGGAGGATGAGCCCGCCCTCCACGACGAGCTCATGGCCATGAACAGGGCCGTCAACCGCGCCCTGCGGACCGACCGCGTCGTGACGCACATGGAGGTCTTCCGCACCCCCGAGGGAGAGTTGGTCTTCTCCGAGATCGCCACGCGCATCGGCGGGGGCTGGGCCCCGGTCATGCTCACCCAGGCCCTCGGCCAGGACGTGTGGACCTCGGTGGCGGACGTCTTCCTCGACGGTGAGACGGCCGCCGAACCGCGTCCGGCCGCCCGCCACCTCGCCACGGTGCACATCCGGCCCGAGGCACCCGGAGTGATCGACTCACTGCCCACCGAGGAGGACTTCGACGCCGTTCCGGGAATTCTCGATCACCAGATCCTGTGCGAGGTGGGCGAGGACCTGCGCATGGACTCCGCATCCGACTGGTGTGTGTTCGCCGTCATCGGCGCCGACACAGCGGTGGAACTGGAGGAACGTGTCCGGAGCGCGCATCGCCGGCTGAACGTGACGACCAAGCCGGCCGGCTGAGCACCCCCGGAGGAGGGCGGGAACCCGGCCGCACCGGGTTCCCGCCCTCCTGCCGTCAGCCGAGGTCCCTGCGCATTGCCGGGAACAGCACCACGTCCCGCAGGTTGGGCGCGTCGGTGAGGAGGGCGATGAGGCGGTCGATGCCGAGGCCCAGGCCGGACATGGGGGGCATGCCGTACTCCATGGCCTCGAGGAAGTCCTCCTCCAGCATCATCGTCTCGTCGTCACCCGCGTCCCGCATGGCCATCTGCTCCATCAGCCGCTCGCGCTGATCCACGGGGTCGACCAGCTCGGAGTAAGCCTTGGCGATCTCCCAGCTGTGGACGACGACCTGGAACATGTCGAGCCGGGTGGGGTCGTCGTCACTGCGACGGGCGAGCGGGGCGAGTTCGACCGGGTGGTGCAGCAGGAAGCACGGCTGGATGAGCCCGGGACGCACCGTCCGCTTGTACAGCAGGTCGACCATCGCGGCGTAGGACGGCGCCTCGGCGATGTCCGAATCCGGGTAGGCGATCTTGACACGGTCGCGCAGAGCGGGCAGATCCCGTACCTCTGTCAGGTCGATACCGGTGCGGGCGTGCACCGCCTCCCGGTAGTCGATCTCCGGCCAGTCGGCGCCGAAGTCCAGTTCGGTCCCCTGGTACGTGACGACGGTGGTACCGAGCGTCTCCTCCATCACGTGCAGGATCAGGTCGCGTACCACCCGCATGTTGTCGCGATAGTCCCAGTAGCCCGCGTACCACTCCAGGCTGGTGAACTCCTGGAGGTGGGACGGGTCGGAGCCTTCGTTGCGGAACAGCTTGCCCATCTCGTAGACGCGCTCCAGCCCGCCGCCGACCACGCGCTTGAGGAACGTCTCGGGGGCGATACGCAGGTACAGCTCCTGGTCGAGCGTGTTGTGATGCGTGATGAACGGCCGTGCGGCCGCGCCGGAAGCGGCCTCCTGGAGAATCGGTGTCTCCACTTCCATGAAGTCCAGGCCGTCCAGATATCGCCTGATGGCCGAAATGGCGCGCGACCGGGTCCGGAACCGGTCCCGGGACACCGAGTCGGAGATCAGGTCGAGATACCGGCGGCGGTAACGGACTTCGGCGTGCGTGATGCCGGCCCACTTGTCCGGAAGCTGACGCCGAGCCTGGTTGAGTACGGTCAAATCCGTGACCGCCAGCGTGGGCTCACCCTTGTTTGTGATGTACTTCCGGCCGGATACGCCGACGAAGTCACCCACCTTCACGGACCGCGACCAGTCGTTGAACTGCTCGGTTCCCAGGTCGTCGCGGCGCAGCGAGATCTGCACCCGTCCGCTGCGATCCAGAATGTGTCCGAAAACCAGACCGCCGAGTTTCCGCCACAGCACCACGCGCCCGGCCAGCCGCGCCTGAGTTCCGTCCTCGGCCTGTTTCACCTCGACGGCTACGCTGTCGGTCCGGTAACCAGGCGCGGGCGCGAAGGTGGTTTGCGGCGTGGTGCTTTCGCTCATGGATACAGCTCATCTCGTGCGGCGGGGCTGAAATCAGCTCGATGCTTGCACGGCGCAGTGGATTTCTTCCGGACAGCGGTGCCGGGCACGCCGTTGGGGTCTTGGGATTATACGGAGGAAGCACCTTCCACCGGGCGCCGATTGACGCGACGCGTTCTCCGCACGGCTGGATTACCGCGCTGGCACACCTACGTTTTCTGCCGCCGGAGGGGGCGCGGCGCGGGACGCGTGGTGGCCACGGCCATGCCCGAGACCAGCAGGGTGCCGAGCAGCAGGTAGATCCCGGGCGTCGCCGTCCGTTCGCCGTCGGCCAGGGCGCCCGCCACGAGCGGTCCGAAGCTGGCGATCGTCGCGCCGAGTTGGTAGGTGAGGGCCAGGGCGGAGTATCGCTGCCGGGTCGGGAACAGTTCGACGAGGAAGGCGGCGAAACCGCCGTAGACGGCCGCATGGCCCACACCCAGCGCCAAGGCGAACGTGAGGCCGCTCAGGACACTGTTTCCCGAGGTCATCCAGTGTGGCGCGGGTAGCACCACCAGAGCGCACACGGTGTATCCGAAGAGAATGATGCGACGGCGGCCGAACCGGTCGGAGAGCATGCCGAAGACGGGGAGCAGCAGGGCCTCCAGCACGGCGCCGATCATGAGACCGTTCAGCAGTTCCGTCCGGGCTTCGGGCCGGGTGGAGCCGTAGGCGAGCAGATAGACGGAGTAGGTGCTGACGATCATGGCGAGGCCGAGCGCCGCCAGCGCCCCCCTGATCGCCTGCCCCGGGCGTTCGCGCAGAACGTCGGCGATCGGCGCCTTCGCCAGGGTGCCGCGCGCGTGCTCCCGGACGAACTCCGGGCTCTCCGCGACGCCGAGGCGCACCACGACGCCCACCAGCACCAGGATCGCCGAGGCCAGGAACGGCAGCCGCCAGCCCCAGGAGAGCAACGCGTCCTCGGGCATGAGGGTGATCAGCGAGATCATCCCGGTGCTCGCCGCGAGGCCGATGGGGAAGCCGGCCGCGGGGAAGCTGCTGAACAGGCCCCGGCGATGGGAGGGGGCGTGTTCGGTGGTGATCAGCACGCCGCCGCCCCATTCGCCGCCGATCCCGATGCCCTGGACCACTCGCAGGGTGACCAGCAGAACCGGAGCCCACAGGCCCGCCTGCTCGTACGTGGGAAGCAGACCGACGAGGAAGGTCGCCGCACCCATGGTGACCAGGGTCAGGACGAGCATCGCCTTCCGGCCGATCCGGTCGCCGAAGTGGCCGATGATCGCCCCGCCCACCGGGCGCGCGACGAAGCCGGCGGCATAGGTCGCGAAGGCGGCCAGGGTGGCAGTGGCGGAGGAGTGCTGGGGAAAGAACAGTGGTCCGAGCAGGACGGCCGACGCCGTGGAATACAGGTAGAAGTCGTACCACTCGATGGCGCTGCCGATCGTGCTGGCGATGACCGCCCTGCGGGCCATCCGGTCGCCGGGGCCGGCGTCCTCGGGCAGGGCGGGGTTCTCCTCGGGGAGAGCGACGTGGTGATCGCCTGACTGGGTGACGGTTTCTCTCAACGTGCCGTTTCCAATCTGACGGGGACGTCGGCGACGACGCGAGTCGGAAAAAGGGTGCGGAGCGGGGGAATGCCGAGGGGGCGTCAACGCCGGACCCGAGGGCTCGGGGGCGGACCAACGGATCACTGTGTACCCGTCGGCATACCTTCTGTCCAGCGTTTCTGTGGCTGCGCGGGGCCCGGCGGCCGTCCTTGCGCCCGTTGACGGATGTCGTCAGGATCAGCGGACTCGGGCACGTCCGGAAGGAGAGCCGATGGGTGAGGAACCGGGCCTGGACGACATCTGGATCAGCGCCGACGGCGACGACGTCGTGCGGCTGCGGAAGTGGAACGGAACCTGGGAGAAGGACGATCCGCACGCCAACTTCAAGTCGGACGTCGTCGGGTACGGGTTGCTCGATCCCCTGGAGACCGTCCGGGGCATGTCCCGGAACCTCGACATCCCGGTCGGCGCCATCGCTCGGTACGTCCTGGCCAGGTGGGCCACCGGAGGCAGCGGAGGGCTGCTGGAGATCGGACCGGTGATGATCCATCGCTTGTGGGCCCCGGTCGAAGAGGCGGAGCGGGTGGGGACCGACGAGCAACGGCTGCGGGCTTACGACCAGTTGAGGCAGATGCTGTCCTGGCTGAAGCTGCCCCTGGACCAGCCGGACATCTATCCGCCGCAGGCGGAGGACCGGGCCTAGGGCGCATGTTCAAACGGGCAGATTCCACAGTCGAACACCCAGGAGGGGGCCACCATGCACACGCCCGTTCACTACGATCACGTCGTCGTCGTGTCGGTCGACGGCCTGCGCGCCGACGCGCTTCCCGGCGGGCCTGACTCCCTGTGGGAGCGGATGGGCCGTCGGATGCCGCCGGAGCTCCTGGGGCTGAGCCGCCTGCTGGAGCGCGGCGCCTGGTTCGGCAATGTCGTCAGCGCCTCTCCCGATCCGGCCGTGGCCCATGGCGCGATGCTCACCGGCCAGTACCCCCTGCACAACGGCCTCTGCGACCAGTTGGGCAATCTGCGTGCGCCGTCCCTGTTCACCCACGCCCGTCGGCACGGCCGTGGGACCGTGTTGCGGACCGACTCTCCCGGAGTGCTCGGCCCGACAGCGGGCTTCACCCGGGAGGTCGACCTCAGTCTTGTCGGGGACGACGAAAGGTTCTTCGACGCGATCGCCGCCGCCGAGTCCGCCCTGGGCTTCGCCCACTTCAGCCTGGGGCCCTCGGTGCCGGGCACGGATGCGGACGGTGCCCGGCGGGCCTGTGCCGAAACCGTCGAGCGCTTCGCGGCCGACCGCCTCGCTCCCTTTCTGGACCGCCTCACCCGGCAGGCCGAGGACTCGGCACGGCGCCTTCTCCTGGTGATCACGGCCGGCCACGGTACGAGCTGGGACCCATCGGAGGACGGCTTGCCCGGCCCTCTCGCCGAAGGGTGCCTGCGGGTTCCGCTCGTCGTCATCGGGGACGGCGTCGCACCCGTGCACCACACGCGCCGCATCCGCACCGTGGACATCACACCGACAGTGCTGGAGCTGTCCGGAATACCCGTCGCGGTCAGTGGCCTGTTCGACGGACGGTCCCTGGCTCCGGTGGTGGTCGGCCAGGAGAAACTCGGCAATGACGCGCCTGCCGTGGCCGGGATCTACGAACGGGACCGGACGGTGGAGGCCGGCTATCTCGGTGACCTCAAGGTCGTACGGCGGGATCGGGCCGTTCGCGTGGAGCGGTTCGACGCGCGGGGGGAGCCCCGGCTCGTTGCGGACGACGGCGCCGAGGTGCTGGCGATGCTCGACGACTACGGAACCGCTCGGGCGGAGCCCGGACAGGTGGCGGTCACGGATGAGATGAGGGTCCAACTGCGGTCCCAGGGCTATTCGGTGTGACGGAGGCGGACCGATGGAGACGCACATGATCGGCGAGGGGACTCGGGGAAAGGCGCGGACGGAGCTGCCCAGCACGTTGGGCGGCACCGGGTGGACACCGCGGCAGGAGACCCACGAGGAGGAGATCGCCGCGGGCCGGACCTGGAGCCGCTGCGGGTACCGGTCCGAGGTGGCGCCGCTGAGAGCGGTGATGCTCGCCCGGCCGCCCGACAGCATCGGTGATGTCGCAGACCCACGTGCCCAGTTGATGAGTGCGCCCGTCGACCTGGGCCGGCTGAGGGCCGAGACGGAGGCCGTCGCCGAGGTGTTCCGACGCCAGGGCGTGGCCGTACGGGAGGCTCTCCCGGGGCCCGACGCGCCGCCGAACGTGATCTTCCAGAGGGACCTGTTCCTTGTCACTCCGCAGGGCGCCGTGCTCGGGCGGACCGCGTCCCGGCAGCGGGCGGGCGAGGAGCGGCACGCCGCCGTCGCGTTGGCCCGGGCGGGCATTCCCATCCTGCACACGGTGCGGGGCACCGCCACCTTCGAGGGGGCCGACGCGCTGTGGGCCGACGACCGCACGCTGGTCGTCGGCTGCGGATTCCGGACCAACGAGGAGGGGGCCCGTGCCGTCGAGGCGGTGGTCGCCGAGCAGGGGGCCGACGTCGTGCGCGTGTCGCTGGGACCGGGTGTGCAGCACCTGCTGGGGGCTCTGGTCTTCGTGGACCACAGGCGGGCCCTGGTCCGGGAGTCGGCCCTGACGGAGTCGCTCCGGGCGGTGCTGCGGGCGCGGGATTACGAGTTGCTGGCGTTCGAGGACGACGACGAGGTGGTGGACCGCAGGAGCCTCAATGTCGTGGTCCTGGCTCCCGGCAGGGTGCTCATGCCGGACGGCTGCCCCAGGACCCGGAGCAGACTGGAGGCGTACGGCATCGAGGTGCACGCCGTGGAGGTCGGTGAGTACGTGAAGGCAGCCGGTGCACTCGGCTGCCTCACGGGGATCCTGCACCGCGACTAGGGCCTGTTGAGGTGCGGTGCCTGGATGAGGGGCCGGCCGTCGAGTTCGTTGGGGTCGGCCACCAGGTCGTACATCTCGACGGCCTCACTGCCGACCGTCCAGATCACCTTCTGCCGGCTGTCCGCGTCATGGCAGAGGCGCACGGCCTTCAGCGGCAGCAGGTCCGGATACTCGCCCGAGGCGCGCCGTTCCTCGGGGTAGTACGTCTCGCTGTACGCCGGCCGGTGGGGGCCCGTGCCGTCGGCGAAGTACTCGGTCAGCGAGGCGCCGTCGGTCCGGGGCGCGTCCAGCTTCAGCAGGTCGAGCACGGTCGGGGCGATGTCCACGAGTCTGACCTGGCTGTCGACCTCCATGTCCGCGGGGAGCTCGGGGCCGCTGATGATCAAGGGGACGTGCTGGGTGGTGTCGAACAGCAGGCAGCCGTGTCCCTCTTCATAGGGGTGGCCGTGCTCCCCCGAGTGGTCGTTGGGGTACCAGCCGGCCAGGTCCTCGCCGTGGTCGGAGAAGAGCACGATCAGGGTGTCGTCGAGGCTGTGGCCCAGCTCCCCGATCCCCGTGAGGAGCCGCTGGAGGTAGTGGTCGCTGTAGGCCACTTCGCCCTCGTAGGGGTTGTCGACCTCCACTCCGAAGTCCTCCGGCGGCTCATAGGGCCAGTGGGCGTCGAAGAAGTGAGCGAAGAGGAAGAAGGGCTGGTCGGACGGTTGGGAGGCGAGCCAGCCCAGGGACCGTTCGACGACCAGGGGCGCCCGCTTGAGAGCCAGGCCGCGCATCTTCACGTCGCCGACCGTGAGGGGGTCGCTGCCGTCGGGCAGCCGGGGGATCTCGTCGTCGTAGAAGCCGAACCCGCGGTTCAGCCCGTACCACTTGTTCAGGCCGGGGCAGGACACCACGGCGCCGGTGGCGTAGCCCGCATCCGTCAATTGCTGGGCCAAGGTGGGGACGTCTGGCCTAAGCTGTTCTCTCAGCAAGTGCCGAATGCCGTGCCCAGCAGGCTGGAGCCCGGTGAAGACGCTCGCGTGACTGATGGGGGTGAGAGGCGCCGATGAGACGGCCTGACGGAATGTCACACCTCGACGGCGCAACGATTCGATGCCGGGCATGCGGCCCGAGTATGCGACGTCTGCGCGTACCGTGTCCAGTGAAATAAGAAGCAGGTTTTTCATCAGAATCCCTCCCCGGTTATTGCGTTCTGGTTGCGCGGTGTGTGTCATGGGGGCGGTGGCAAAGTTTCGTCCGCAAACACTGATCCAACCTCTTCGGTGGGGTTTTGCAGCCGAAGTTTCCGCAGAAGTGTTATGCATGGCAATTCGGTCACCCGGGGCTTTCTGGCGGCACCGGTGTGATCGTTGGAGATGGGGGAATGATGCGCCACAACGGCGAGATACCGACCTCTTCCGGCGAGATTCATGTGGTTCCGGTGCAAACCCTGGTGGTGGCGGACTCGCCTCGTCTGTCCGGCGAGAGCCGCGCTCACATCGAACTACTCCTTGCCTCGGCCGCTGAATTACCGCCGATTCTCGTGCACCGGCAGACGATGCGTGTCCTCGATGGGATGCACCGACTGCGTGTGGCGCTGCTGCGGGGTGAAAGGGAGATCCCGGTCCGGTACTTCGACGGCAGTGACAACGAGGCGTTCATCCTGGCCGTGCAGTCGAACGTCCGGCACGGTCTACCGCTCTCGCTGGCGGACCGGACCGCCGCCGCGGAACGCATCGTCGCGGCCTGCCCGCAACTGTCCAACAGATCGATTGCCTCGTCGACGGGGCTCTCGCCGAAGACCATAGCGGCTATCCGCAGGCGTACAAATGGCGACGATCTCCAGTTGAACGCTCGGGTGGGCCAGGACGGAAAGGTGCGCCCGGTCGACTACTCCGCCGGCCGCCTGCTCGCCGCGCAGCTCCTGGAGCAGAACCCCGACTTCTCCTTACGGGAACTGGCCGAGGCCGCGGGCATCTCCCTCGGCACGGCGCACGACGTGCGGGAGCGATGCAGGAGCGGCCGGGATCCGGTTCCGGCCCGCTGCCGCCGTGACAGCGCAGCGAAGGAGCAGGTCAAGGAGAGGATCAAGGAGCAGCCCTGCGTCGAGGCAACGGGGCCGGTGGCCTCCGTTGCGGTCCGGGCGCTCGGCCCCGCGCCGGCCGAGTGGCTGCTGACCCTGGACAGGCTGAAGAAGGATCCGTCCCTGCGCTTCTCCGACACCGGCCGTATGCTGCTGCGGCTGCTGGACGCCCAGGCACTCGACGGGGAGCAATGGGACGACCTCGTTTCCAGTGTCCCGGCCCACCGTGCCGATGCCGTAGTGCAGTTGGCGCTGGATTTATCCAGGAATTGGCAGGCGTTCGCGGAACAAGTACGCAAGAAGATGGCCCAGTCCGCCTGACCGAGAACGCGGAGAAGGCCTCTTTACGGTAGCTCGAAGCTGTGTCAGGCTCAGGTCGTCACTTGCTCCGGCCGTGCTGCGCTCGGACCTTGCGAGCAAAACATCGAAGCGACTTATCTGCCTGAAGCGATTTCGTCCAGAAGGGCTGCTCATGGCGCGGAAATCCCTGGCGTTAGAACTCTATGTGAACGCCGACGACTCCACAGATCGTCGCTACCAGGACCAGATGCGTGAGCAGGACATCACGCCGGTCGCGACCGACCCGTCCCTGCCGCGTTTCACGCTCCTGGTCGGGCCCTCCCCGTTCAGCATGCCGCGCGGCTGGGAATTCTTTCTCACCTCGCCGTACGAAGGCGCCACCTACATCGCAACGGTGCTGCACAATGCGGGCTACCCCGTGCGGATCGTCGACGTCCGGTACGACCTGGATCCGCTGAGGTCCGCGTATGACCAGATCGTCGGCCAGACCGATGTGCTCGGCGTGTGCACCTTCGAGGACAACTTCCCCTTCTGCCAGGAATTGATGGCGAAGGTCAAGGAGGCGGAACCCGACGTTCCGATCATCTGCGGTGGCTCACTGGTCACCTCCGTACCGCACGTCTTCATGAAGGAGACCGCGTGCGACATCGCGGTGATCAGCGAGGGTGAGATCACCATCCTCGAACTGATGGAGAGTTACGCCTCCGGGCGGTGGAACAACGATCTTCCAAAGATCAAGGGCATCTGTTACCGGGATGCCGAGGGAAACAACAAGCGCACTCCCGCCCGCGGCCAGATGATGGACCTCGACTCGCTGCCCCGGATGCGCCTGGACCTGTGGCCGCAGGCGAAGAGCCCGATGGGGTTGCAGCCGCAGATCATCTCCTCGTACAGCCGCGGCTGCAAGATGGACTGCTCCTTCTGCTACCGCACGACGCCCCAGGTCAGGGCCAAGTCGCCGGAGAAGATGGACCGCGACATGGCCTGGCTGAAGAGCCAGTACAACATCGACTTCAGCTTCTTCGTCGACCTGACCTTCAGCTCCCACCGCGGCCAGACGCTGGAGATGTGCGAGGTCATCAAGGACCACGACATCCGCTGGACCTGCCTGACGCGCTGCGCCGACATGGACGCGCCCCGCGCGAACGCGATGCGCGACTCGGGCTGCGACATCATCCTCTACGGCGTCGAATCGCTCGGCAAGGAAGTACTGCGGGAGGCCCGCAAGGGCAGCAGCGAGAACCTCACCATCCGCGCCATGAACACCACCTTCGACGCCGGCGTCCGGTTCGGGGCGCTGCTGATCGTGGGTCTGCCCAACGAGAGCGAGGAGTCGCTCGGCCACATGGTGGAGTTCGCCGAGACGTACAACCACGTCACCCGGGTGAAGTACCTGTCGGCCATGCCGGGCACCACCGTCTACCAGCAGTCCGTCGCCTCGGGCATGATCCGCTCGGAGGTCGACCACCTGAACTGGCTGTCCATCGAACAGGCTCTGCACGAGGACGAGTTCCTCAACGTCAGCGGACTGCCCGAGCAGGTCTGCCGGGACGCCTACAAGCGGGTGTACGACGCCTACCAGCCCGGCCCCGTCATGGACTTCAAGCACTACCCGGAGAACTTCCAGTACTTCCACCCGCAGCCCGACGACGGGCAGGAGCGCTCCACCTCCTACGCCGGCACCGAGTGGCGCTCCCGGTGGAGCTCCGCCGCCGGTCCCCTCGTACCGAACTCCCACCGGTACACGCTGGACAAGTGCGCCGCGCCCGAGGTCGCCGCGGCAGGCAGCAGCACCATGGAGAGCGGCGCCAAGCGGATGGAGCGTGAGGCTCTGGTGAGCGTGCAGTGACGGGTGCGTCGGGTGATCCCGTGCTCATCATCGGCACGGAACGCTCGGGCTCCAACCTGCTGCGCCTGATCCTCGACGCGCACTCCCGGATCGCCGTGCCGCACCCACCGCACTTCATGCGGTTCCTGTCACCCGTCGTCGCCGACTACGGCGACCTCGCCGTCGAGCCCAACCGGCGCAGGCTGGTGCGGGACACACTCGCGCTCCTGGACCGGCACATCCACCCCTGGCCCCACCCGATCGACGCGGATCGGGTGGTGGCCACGGCCCGGCCGACGCTCTTCGGGGTCGTGGACGCCGTCTACGACCAGTACCGGGAGGCGGAGGGCAAGGCGCGCTGGGGGTGCAAGAGCACCTTCATGGTCGACCATGTCGACGAGGTGCTCGCCGACCGGCCCGGCGCCCGTTTCATCTGGCTGGTACGGGAGCCGTACGACGTGACCGCCTCGGCGAAGCGCTCCGTGTTCGGCTACTGCCACCCGTACCGGATGGCGCAGTTGTGGCGGACGCAGCAGGAGCGGGCGCAGGCGGCCCTCGACCGCTGGGGGCCGGGCGTCGTGCACCTGCTGCGCTACGAGGACCTGGTGCTGGAGCCGGAGCAGCAGCTGAAGGAACTGTGCGCCTTCCTGGGGGAGGACTTCGAGCCGGGGATGCTGCGTCACCACGACTCGGCGGCGGCGCGGCGCACCGCCTCGCTGTCGGAGTCCTGGAGCAGGGCCGGGCAGCCCATCGGCCGGGACCGGATCGGCTCGCACCGCACCGGCCTGACCGACAACGAGCGGCTCCTCGTGGACCGGGCGACCGGACCCATGAAGGAACGGCTCGGCTACCCCGTCGACCGGCTCGCCGGGCAGATCGACGAGCCCTCGCCGCTGAGCGTGGCGGCCCGGTCGGCGCTCACCCGCTGCGAGGTCGAGTACCGCTCGCTGCGCAAGGACGACAACCACCGCCTCCGCATCGCCCGGGACCTCCACGTCCGTGGCCTGCACCTGAGGTTCCTGGCCCGCCGCGCCCTCGGCATCCCGCGAACCACCCGTACCGACTAGGACGGAACGACGTTGAGCATTGGACAGAACGATGTGATCGGGCACTTCTCGGCCCGGTCCGCCACCTACGACCGGTCGAGCTCCTGGTGCACCGACCAGGACCTGGGCGGTCTGCTGCTGGACATCACCCGCCCCGACAGCGGTGACCGGGTCCTCGACGTGGCCTGCGGCACCGGTCTGGTGTCCCGGCTGTACCACGGCCGCGTGGCCGAGGTGGTCGGCGTGGACATCACCCGGGAAATGGCCGAGCAGGCCCGGCCCCATCTGAACCGCCTCGTCATCGCGCCGGCGGAGAAACTGCCCTTCGACGACGACGAGTTCGACCTTGTCGTGTGCCGCCAGGGCATCCAGTTCATGGACCTGCCGGACGCGGTCGCGGAGATGGTCCGGGTGGTGAAGCCCGGCGGCCGGGTCGTGGTCGTCAACCTGTGCGCGTACGGCGACGCGGACCGCGAGGAGTACTTCGAGGTGCTGCGGCTGCGCAACCCCGTACGGCGGCACTTCTTCCTGCCGGAGGACCTGCGCACGCTGATGGGCGAGGCGGGCTGCTCCGAGGTCGGGCTCCACGAGTACGTGTCGGTCGAGGACATCGACGTCTGGTCCGACAACGGAGCCATCGAGGAGAGCCGCCGGGAGGCCATCCGCGACGTCTACCGCCAGGCCTCCGAGGCGTTCCGCTCGCTGCACGCCGTGCAGGAGGTCGACGGCCGCTTCGTCGACCGGATGCTGTTCGTCATCGCCGAAGGCCGCAAGCCCTGACCCGTCCCGTACGGGAGCCCCGTCTGTGACCGCATTGGAGTTCCATGGCCCAGCCCAGCAACGGCCTCGTCGGTGAGCTGCGCGCGACCCTCGCCGCCGAGGCGACCGCCGTGCAGCGTTACACCTACTTCGCGCAGGTCGCCGAGATCGAGGGGCACGGGGAGACGGCCCGCGCCTTCCGAGAACTGGCCGAGTCCGTCGCGTGCGTCGCCCACGGGCACCTCGACGCGCTCCAGGACATCGCCGACCCGCACACCCTGCAGACCGTCGGTGACACCCGCCTCAACCTGGCGGCCTCCGTGGCGGACATGCTCCACGAGGCCAACGAGGTCTACCCCCGGCTCGCCACCGACGCCCGCGAGGAGGGCCGCGACGACGTGGCCAGCTGGCTCACCACGCTCGGCTCCCTCAAGCGGGCCCACCTGGCCCGATGCGAACAACTGCTGAACACCCTGGAAGCGCCGCTCCCCGCCGGGGCGGCGACCACCGAAGGAGGCGCCGGTGCCTGACGAACCTCTCCTGGCCGAGGCTTACGACGCCTCCTCCATCGTGGTCTTCTCCGGGCTGGAGGCCGTACGCCGTACCCCGGCGATGTACATCGGCTCCACGGACGTCGACGGACTGCACCACCTGGTCTTCGAACTCCTCGACAACGCCGTGGACGAGGCGGAGGCCGGCCACTGCACCGAGGTCTCGGTCGTCCTGCGGACCGACGGCTCGTGCCTGGTCGCCGACGACGGCCGGGGCATCCCGGTCGACCCGCACCCCGAGACCGGCCGGCCCGCCGCCGAAGTCGTGCTCACCACGCTGCATGCGGGCGGCAAGTTCAGCGGCGACGCCTACTCCCGCTCCGCCGGCCTGCACGGCGTCGGCCTGTCCTGCGTCAACGCCCTGTCGGAGTGGCTCCGGCTGGAGGTATGGCGGGGTGGCGCCCGGTACTGGCAGGAGTACCGCCGCGGCGAACCGGACGCCGGCCTGGCCACCGAACCGGTGGCAGCGCAGGACGGCGGGCGACGCGGCACCGCTCTCGCCTTCCGGCCCGACCCGCTGATCTTCGGTGACGCCGAGTTCTCCGCCCCCGCGATCGCCACGCGCCTGGAGGAGGCCGCCTTCCTGCACCCCGGCCTCACCGTCCGCTTCACCGACGAGCGCACCGGCCGGCACGAGGAGTACCGCTTCACCGGCGGCGTCCGCGCCTTCCTGGAGCACCTCAACCGTGAGGTCAGCACCGTCCACGCCGACCCGGTGGTGATCGCGGCCGACGCGGGCGAGGCCTCCTTCGAGCTCGCTTTCCAGTGGACGGAGCGGTACACCGAGGAGATCCGCGCCTTCGTCAACGGCGTCCACACCGAGCTGGGCGGCGCGCACGTCGACGGGCTGCGCGCGGCGCTCGCGGCCACCGTGAACCAGTACGCGGCCGACCAGGGCATGCTCGACGTCCGCATCGGCGAGCAGATCACCACCGTCGACATCCTCGAAGGCCTCACCGCGATCGTCTCGCTGCGCATGGACAGCCCGCGCTACGACGGGCAGACCAAGAAGCGGCTGCAGAACCCGGAGGTCGGCCGGTTCGTCCAGGACGTCGTCGAGAAGGAGTTCGCCAGCCTGCTGGGCGCCGACGACGGTCTCGCCCGACGGGTGACCGCACGCGCGCTGGAGGCCACGCGCGCCCGTATCGCCGCGCGGATGGCCGGCCGCACCGCCCGCTACCAGCGCCGTGAGCTGTCCATCGACTACACCGTCTATCAGCGGCAGTTCGGCATCCGCTCGCGCAACTGGCACGAGTCGTGCTCCTGGCTGACCGACGACGGCCTGCTCGCCCGGCACGCGGCCATGGCGGACGTGCCCGCCGACGCCCGGATGCTCGACGTGTGCTGCGGCAGTGGTGTCGTCGGCGCGGCCTTCAAGGACAAGGTCGGCGAGAGTATCGGTCTGGACCTGACACCGGAGATGGTGGAGATCGCCTCCACCCGCCTCGACCGGGTCGACCAGGGCACCGTGTACGACCTGCCTTATCCGGACGCCAGTTTCGACCTGGTGGTCACCCGTGAGGTCCTGCATCTGCTGCCGCAGCCGGAGCGGCCCCTGTCGGAGATCTTCCGGGTGTTGAAGCCCGGCGGACAGTTCATCGTCGGCCAGATCGTCCCGTACGCCGACGAGGACGCGTACTGGATGTACCGCATCTTCAAGAAGAAGCAGCCGCTGCTGAACCACATGTTCAGCGAGCCGGAGTTCCGAGAGCTGCTGCTCGGGGCCGGGTTCACCGGCCTGGTGAAGGAGGAGTACAGGCTGTGGGAGTCGATCGACCTGTGGATCGACACCCATGAGACGACCCCGGCCGCCCGCCGGGAGATCCAGCAGCTGTACTACGACGCGCCCAAGGAGGTCCGCGACGTGCACCCCTTCGAGGTGCTGGCCGACGGATCGATCCGGGACCAGTGGCGGTGGTGTGTCTACTCGCTCAGGAAGGCGGCATGACGGCCCGTGCGACCACCGTGCCGGAGCTGCGGCCCGAGCTCACGGACCGGCTGGCCACGCTGCGTCGCATGCGTGGCCGGCCCGGGCCGGCCACCACCGCCCGGGTGCGGGACGTGGTGGTGCTCGCCAGCAGCTCGCGCGGCGGCTCCAGCATGGTCGCCGAACTGCTGCGCACGTCGACGGACTTGCTGCACCTGCGCGGTGAGATCAACCCCTTCCTGCGCATGGTGGGACTCGGGTATCCGTACGGAGGCGCCACCTCCGACCGGCTGGCGGCCGCTGATCTCGCGTCCCTCGACCCGGAGCTGGGGGCCGTCCTCGACGAGGAGCTCGCCCTGGAGATCGGCGCGGCGGACCGCCGTACCGACGAGGACCCCGCAGCGGACGAGAGGTTCGCGCTCGACGTGACCGCGCGCCTGGTCATGCAGTGGCCCGAACTGCCCCTGAACCCCGAGAAGCTGGCGGCCACCGTCCTCGACCGGCTGGCGGCGCACCGCGCCGGGGGCGGGCGTCCCGGCGCACCCCGCTTCTACCTGGACCTCTTCCAGGAGCTGGCCCGCCAGGGCCTCGACGTGGAGCCGTGGTTCTACGACCTCCCGCGGCGGTTGCTGCGTGCGGAGCTGCCGCATCCCGCGCCGCGCGGTGCTCCGGGCGAGACCCTCCTGGAAGAGCCGCCGTTCGTCCTGCCCGTGCCCTGGCGCCTGGCCGGCCCGGGAGACCTCGCGAGCAGGCCCCTGGTCATCAAGACGCCCAGCAACGCCTACCGGCTCGGCTTCCTGCGAGCCCTCTTCCCGGCAGCCCGGTTCAGGGTCGTCCACCTCACCCGCAACCCGGCGGCCGCGGTGAACGGGCTGCACGACGGCTGGCTGCACCACGGCTTCCACGCCCACCGCACGACCCGGCCCCTGGGCATCAGTGGCTATACCGAGCGGCATCCCGACAACCGGTGGTGGTGGAAATTCGACCTGCCGCCCGGCTGGGAGGAGTTCGCCGACGCTCCGCTGCTCGACGTCTGCGCCTTCCAGTGGCGCAGCGCCCACCAAGCCGTACTCGACGACCTCCAAGACCCGGCGGTACCCCGTACGACCCTCAGGTTCGAGGACCTCATCGCCGGCCCGGACCGGCGTACCGAGTGCTTCGAAAAGCTGGCGGACTGGCTCGGCGTCCCCTTCGAGGGGGAGTTCCGGCGCGCGGTCCACCAGGGCATCGGGCCCGTCGTCGCCACCCGCGAACCACGGCCCGGACGCTGGCGGGAGCGGGCGGCGAGCATCGAGGCGGCGCTGGACAGCGGCACCCGCCGGACCGCGGAGCGGCTCGGCTACACGGACCCCGCGGAGTGGGTGTGAGAGCACGAACCGAGACGTACCAGCCAAGGACAGCCCGTGTATGACCACATCGTTCTGATCTCCCTCGACACGCTGCGCAGCGACGGCATCGGAGCCAACCCGCTCAAGCTGTGGCCCGACACCTACCCGGGGCTCGGCGCGCCCGCCACGCCGGTCCTCGACGACCTCGTCGCGCACGGCGCGTTCTTCCCCAACTGCGTTTCGGCCGCGCCCTACACCTCGGCCTCCCACTCCACGCTCCTGACCGGTAAGTGGCCGCTCAGGCACGGCGTCTTCGAGTTCCTCAACCGGACCCTCACCACCGACACCCTGTTCACCCGGGCCCGGCGCGCCGGCTACAGGACGCTCCTCAAGAGCGACTTCCCGCTCGTCCTCGGCCCGACCCTGGGACTGGACCGAGGCGTGGACGACTTCATCGTCGAGGACGACGACGCCTTCCTCTCCTCGCTCTCCGCCACGACCCGCTCGGTCAGCCTGGTCCACTTCGGCGGCGTCCACGTGCCGTACGGCTTCCACAACCTGCACTACGGCGGTGACGCCTACCGCGCCCGGCTCGCCGAGCTGGAAGCGGAGGTCGGCAGCCCGGCGGAGCTGCCCAAGGACCAGCTCGTCGAGACCTACCGCTCGACCGAGGACCTGGAGCACCTGCTGCGCTACAAGCGGGTGATCCAGGAGCTGTGGCAGGCGGGGCGCGCCGAGGACATCTTCGGCCTCTACCTGGAGGGCATCGAGCACTTCCTCGCCACGCGCTTCCAGCCGTTCGTCGAGAAGCTGTTCGCGGTCACGGCCGGCCGTCGCACCCTCGTCGTCCTGTTCGGCGACCACGGTGAGGAGTACGGCCCCGACAGCTTCGGCCACTTCAACAGCGTGGCCGAGGGCGTCCTGCGGGTGCCGCTGCTCTTCCTCGGCGACGACGTACGCCCCGGATGCCACACCGGGCGCGTGCGCACCGTGGATCTGCTGCCGACCGTCTCCGAGCTGATGGGCGACCTGCCCACCGCGTTCCTGCGGATGGACGGCGCCTCGCTCGCGCCGACGGTCCGCGACAGCGCCGAGTACCCGGTGCGCACCGCCTTCGCCCAGGCGTACGTCGCCGACACCGACGCGTCCATCCGGTTCCAACAGGGCCTGATGGACCGGCGGGCCGCCCCCGGCGGGCTGCCGCACCTGCTGGCCAAGGAAGTGGTGTGGGACGGCGAGTTCCGGCTCACGCGGCATCTGGCCGACTTCCATGAGTACTTCGGCGGCCTCGGCCCCATCGAGCCGGTGGTCAGGCTGGAGCGCTTCGACGCCGACCAGCGGCCCCGCCCCTGCTCCGACCCCGAGGTGACCACGCGGCTGCTGGCGTCCCTCGCCGACTACAACACGCTGCGCCAGGACGAGTAGCACTCCGACATCCGCGAACGCGTGGAAGGAATCGAGACCGTGATCATTGCGACAACCCTGCTCGAGACGGCGCACGGCACCTTCAGCGTGTCGACGCACGAGGACGGCACCGGCCAGCGCTGTCTCAGCATGTCCCACGGGGACCTCTCCGATGCGGGCACGGCGGTGCGGCTCCATTCCTCCTGCATCTTCGGAGAGGCGCTGATGGCGACCGACTGCGACTGCGGCCCCCAACTGCACACCACCATGCAGGAGATCACCAAGCGGGGCGCGGGCGCGATCGTCTACCTCTTCCAGGAGGGCCGCGGAGCCGGCCTGGACCTGAAGATCCGCGGCATGGAGACCCAACGGGTGCGCGGGGTCAACTCCTACGAGGCGTACGCCTCGCTGGGGCTGGGCCGCGACATGCGCGACTATTCCGTGGCGGGCACCGCCCTCGCCGACCTCGGGATGGCCGAACAGGTGACCCTGATATCCAACAACCCCCTCAAACGGCAGGCTCTGGAGGAGCTGGGATATCAGGTGGAGTCCCAGATCGCGCTGTCCTACGAGGTCAGCAAGCACGCCTACGAGTACCTGCTGATGAAACAGGTCGAGGGCGACCACACCGTCGACTTCGGCAAGATCAAGTTTGTGGGCTGAGCCACCGTGACCCCCATGAACCTCAGCGACCGTGCCGCCGTCAGCGCGCCCATGGAGCAGCTCGCCGCCATCCCGCCGCGTGCCCTGCAGTCCGTCCTCATCGGCCTGCAGGCGGACCGCGCCGCGCGCCTTGCCGCGCACGACGTCTACCGCCGGCACATGGCGAACTCCTTCACCGCGCCGAGCGAGCTCGACCAGCGTGACGTGGTCCGCTTCCTGTCCGTCGCCATGGACGCGATCCCCGAGTCGGTGCGGATGAAGGAACTGTCCCCCGTGGCGGCCCTCGGATCGAGCAGTGCCTTGTCCAGCATCAGCCAGAAGACGGTGCTCGGCACCATCCGCAACACCGAGGTGGTCGCCGACGGTCTGTCGGTGCTGACCCTCGAGGCAGCCCGGCAGCGCAAGGCGGAGGCCGTGGGGGACATCTGGCCCGGCGTCACCCTGGGCACCTTTCACCGGGAACTGCGCACGCAGACCCACAGCGAACCCGGCTTCAAACCGCACTACCACGCCCTGAGCCTGTTGAGCGCGGAGAGCACCCCCGACTTCGACGACTTCAAGGTACGACGGCTCGCCGAGCACCTCTCCACCTACCTGGCCATCATCGATCGGGCCGAATCGATCGGATACGCGGCGAAGGACGTCACGGTCGCCGTGTCGAACCTGCGGGTGGTGGAGCTGCTCATCAAGGAACTCGGCGCGGACCGGGAACACATCATGCGCAACACGCGCACCTTCGGCTTCAGTGCCTTCGACACTCTCGGAGTCCCGCTGCCGAAGCAGGTCGAGCTCCGCGAACTCCCGTCGCTGGCCAGGTCCCTCCCGGCCCGTCTGCGGTTCCTCAGCCGACCGCTCGACTACTCGGCGAAGGTGTTCGGGGAGGCGGTCTCCCGCATCGAGCGGCTGCGCCGCACCGGATCGGTGAACGTGGTCTTCGATCTGGAGCGGCACGCCGGGATGGGCTACTACCAGGACCTCGTCGTGAAGATGACCGCACGCAACATGAGCGGCGAGACGTACTCGCTGGTCGACATGGGCACCAACGACTGGCTGAGCAGGATCACGAACCGGCGAGGTGACCGCCTGATGACCGGCGGAATGGGGTCCGAGGTCTTCCTGAACAACTTCAGGAAGACCTCGTGAGCGACGGCCCGGACGCGGTGTTCCTCGACATGGACGGCACCCTGATCGACACCGAGGGCATCTGGTGGGACGCCGAGGTGGAGCTCTTCGCCGAACTCGGGCACCGACTCGACGACGCGTGGCGCCATGTGGTGGTCGGCGGCCCCATGGAACGGGCCGTCGGCTTCCTCCTCGAAGCGACCGGAGCGCACATCACCCTGCCCGAACTCATGGCCCGGATCAGCCGCCGGTTCGAGGAACGCATCAGCGGCCACCTCCCCCTGATGCCCGGCGCGGCCCGCCTCCTCGCCGAACTCGCCGCGCACCAGGTCCCCATGGCGCTCGTCTCCGCCTCCAGCCGCCGCACCATCGGACAGGTGCTGACGTCGCTCGGCGCACAGCACTTCACCCTCACGGTCTCCCGCGACGACGTCATCCGCACCAAGCCGCACCCGGAGTCCTATCTGCGGGCCGCAGCCGGACTCGGCGTGGACCCGGCGCGGTGCGTCGCCATCGAGGACTCCGCCTCGGGCGTCGCCGCCGCCGAGGCCGCGGGCTGCCCGGTGGTCGCCGTACCGTCGGTGGCCCCGATCCCGCCGGCCGCGGGCCGGACCGTCGTCCGGTCCCTCGAAGAGGTGGATCTGCTGTTTCTCCAGGGTCTGTCGGCGAGGCGCGCGACCTTGACATGAGCTTCACCCGGTACCAGAGGATGTCCCGCATGTTCTCCAGACTCGGCTTCCCCAGGGTCGGCCGCCACCGGCGCCTCGTCACCGCGATCGGCATCGACACCCTCGGTACCGGCACGTGGCTTCCGGTGTCGGTGATCTATTTCCTGCGCAGCACACCGCTGTCGCTCGTCGAGGTGGGTCTCGCGCTGTCGGTCGCGTCGTTCCTTTCGCTGCCGATGACGGCGATCATGGGCCAGTTCGTCGACCGCTACGGAGCCAAGCGTGTCCTCCAGGCCGGAAACCTCTTACAACTCGTGGGCTTCGCCGCCCACCCCTTCGTGGACTCGTTCGCGGGCGTGAGCGCCGTCGTCTGCATCGCCGCCATCGGCCGTACGGCGTTCTGGGCGTCGTACGGTCCCCTGGTCGCCGGTGCCTGCCCGCCCGGGGAACGGGAGAAGTGGTTCGGCTTCCTCGGAGCCGTCCGCAACGCCGGGTTCGCGGTCGGCGGGCTCCTTGCCGGCGCGGCCACGACCGTGGACGAATTCGCCGTCTACCAGGCCGTCGTAGGCCTGAACGCGCTGTCCTTCCTGGTGTCGTACCTGATCATGGCCGGGGTCCGGACCGTCGAGGAGCCGTCGGAGAGCAAGGGGCGGCACAGGGGCGGCTGGGCAGTCGTGCTGCGCGACCGCGGCTACCGCTGGCTGGTGGCCTCCAACCTCTGCTACGCGCTGACGACCATGGCGCTGAGTGTGGCCATGCCGGTGTACATCGTCGAGACGCTGGACCTCCCGGGCTGGATCTCCGGCGGGGTGTTCGTCATCAACACACTGATGATCAGCCTCGGGCAGGGGCTCGTCGTGAAGTCCATGACCGGAGCCGTCAGATCCTCCGTCATCATCCTTGCCGCAGGTCTCTCGGGCGTGTCGTACGTCGTCCTCTGGACCGCCGACCTCATGACCGCGTGGGCGGCCGCGACGGTCGTCCTCATCGCTGTGGTGATCTACACCCTGGGCGAGATGACCGCCGACCCCGTGCTCGAAGCGCTCGCGGCGGAAACGCCCCCCGAAGAGGTGCGCGGGCGCTACCTCGCGGTCTACCAGCTGTCCTGGACCGTCGCCTCGGCTGTCGCTCCCGGCCTCTACGCCTGGTTGCTGAGCACAGGAAGCCTGGCCCTGTGGGGAACGCTCACCGCGATCGCGGTCCTCGGGGCGGCCTGCTGCCTGCCGATGCGGACTGCGCTGCCGCGCGCGGGCAGCCGCATAACGAACAGCACACCCGCGGCCGAGCCGGAACCCACGACGTAGCGTTGAGCCCGTTCGCAGGCGGGGAGGCTCCCGAGGCCGGCGTATGCCTCTGCGTGGACGGAGGCGACCCAAGCTACGGGGTCGGCCAGCGCGCCGCGTCGGCGATCAGCTTCAGGGCGAGAGCCTCCGTCGCCTCGTCCGCCTTCTCCGGGCTGCCGGTGTCGTAGGGCGGATCCGGGTCGTACTCCACGGCGAGTTGCATCGCGCGTGCCACGTCCTCGTCGGACAACCGGGCTGCCAGACGCAGCCCCATGTCGATGCCGGCCGACACCCCCGCAGCCGTGATGATCTTCCCGGCCTCGACGAACCGGCCGGGCGTGTAGATGGCGCCGAGTTCCTTCAGATACGGGCGCGAGGCCCAGTACGTCGTGGCGGGCAGGCCGCGCAACAGACCCGCGGCACCCAGGATCAGCGAGCCGGTGCACACCGAGGTCGTCCAGACTGAGTCCCGGTGGATACGGCGGATCCACTCGTGGACGGCCGTGTCCTCCATCATGGCCACGACCCCGCGCTCACCGCCCCCGGGCACCAGCAGTACGTCCGCCCGCCGCACGTCCCGCATGGCGCACTCGGCGACCAGCGCCAACTCGCCCGTGTCGGTACGCACAGGCCCCCGCTCACGGGCCACCATGGTCACCCGCACGCCCGGCACCCGGCACAGCACCTCGTAGGGCCCGACCGCGTCCAGCGCGGTGAAGCCGTCATACAGCAGCACCGCCACCCGTAACCCGTCGGCGCCCGCTCCCCCCTCCTCTCCCCGCACTGCGGCGAAGGCCGGACCACTTGTACCAGCGGCGACCACCAGGCCCACACCCAAGGCACCTGTCACCGCCCCGCGCAGCACTCCGCGCCGGCTCCGACCGGGATCGGCTTCCATGGCAATCAACTCCCCTACGTAAAAACCGTGTTGGCACATCAGGAGTCGTGGCGGAAGCCATGGAAGTTCCCGGCGCGGGCGGAATAGTCGCGCAGAAAACGCGACCCCCGATGGTCATCGCCGTGTCCGGGCCACCTCCATCCGCGAATCGGCTTCGACGTGCCGTTGCGCGTGCACATGCGTCGTCATGGTGGGAACGAAGCTCTGCGAGGTCCGTCACTCGTCGGTCGGCCGTTCCAGTGCCACCTTCGGCAGGTGTCGGGCCAGTGGGGCGGGCAGCCACCAGGCACGGGTGCCGAGGAGTTGCATCACGGCCGGGACGATCAGGCAGCGGATCACCACGGCGTCGAGGAAGATGGCGACCGCGAGGCCGAGGCCGAACTGCTGGAGCATGCGGCTGGGGCTGAGGACGAAGGCGGCGAAGACCACGATCATGATGGCCGCCGCCGCCGTGATGACCTTGCCCGTGGCTGCCAGGCCCTCGCGGACCGCGAGCGAGTGGTCCTTCGTCCTCTCCCATTCCTCATGGATGCGGGAGATGAGGAACACCTCGTAGTCCATGGAGAGTCCGAAGACGATCGCAAAGATCATCACAGGGATGAACGCCTCGACCGGCCCCGGCTGTACACCGAACCAGCCGTGCTGGAAGACCAGGGTGATCACGCCGAGCGCGGCGGCGATGGACAGGAGATTGAGCAGGGCGGCCTTCAGGGGGATCAGGACGGAACGGAAGACCAGCATGAGCAGGAGCGCGGACAGACCGACGACGATGGCGACGAAGAGCGGTATCCGGGCCGAGACGGAGTCGGCGAAGTCCTGGGCGGCCGCGGTGGGCCCGCCGACCAGGTAGTCGGCGCCGGTGCGTTCGGCGAGCCGGGGCAGGACGTCGTCGCGCAGGCTGTCGACGAGACGTGCGGTGTTCGCGTCCTGTGGTGAGGTCGTGGGGAAGGCGATGACGGTGAACACGGTGCCGTCCGTGGAAGGCAGTGGGGGCGTGGCGGCGGCGATGCCCTCGGTATCGGTCAGGGTGGTCCGCAGTTGCTCGGCGGCGGCGGTGTCGCCCCGGCCGACCGCGAGCAGGGGACCGTTGAAGCCGGCGCCGAAGCCCTCGGCCAGCAGGTCGTAGGCCCTGCGGCTGGTGGACGAAGCCGGGTCGTTGCCCGCATCGGCGAAACCGAGGCGCATGCCGAGGGCCGGGGCGGACAGGGCCAGGAGGGCCACGACGGCGGCCAGCAGGGAGGGCAGCGGGCGCCGCTGCACGGCGGAGGCCAGCCGCCGCCAGCGCCCGCCCTCTTCCCTGCCCTTGGCTCGCGCCTTGGCGGAGCGCATGAGTACGTGTCGTTGGATGCGGTTGCCGAAGAGCGCGAGGAGGGCGGGCAGCAGGGTCAGCGAGGCGGCCATGGTGACCAGGACGGTCAGCGCGACGGCGACGGCCACCCCTTGGAGGGAGCCGAGGCCCAGGGCGACCAGGCCGAGCAGGGCGATGATGACGGTGCACCCGGCGAAGAAGACCGTACGGCCCGCGGCGTCCAGGGCGGTTCGGGTGGCGGTCTGCCGGTCCGCGCCGTGGGTGAGCTCGTGCCGGTAGCGGTAGAAGATCAGCAGCGCGTAGTCGACGCCGACACCGAGGCCGACCAGCATCGTGATCGGTGGAGTGAAGTCGGCGACGGTGAAGACGTGGGAGGCCAGCGTGATCAGGCCGATCGCGCCGCCGACCGCGAAGAGCGCGGTGACCAGCGGCAGCGCGGCGGCCACCACCGAACCGAAGAGCAGCACGAGGATGACCAGGGCGGCGAGCATGCCCGCGCCTTCGGCACTCCCGCCGCTCTCTTCGGCGCCGCGCACCGCGTCCCCACCGAGTTCGACCGTCAGGCCGTCCTGGGCGCCCGACTTGGCGGTGTCGATGATCCGCGCGACGTCCTGTTCGGGGACGTCCTCGGCCTTGGCGTCCAGGACGACGGTGGCATAGCCGATGGTGCCGTCCTCGGAGACGGCGGAGGCGTCCGCGTAGGGGCTGCGGACGTCGGCGACGCCGGGCAGGCCGCGTACCCGGTCGAGGGTCCGGACGATGGCCGGGCGATCACCGCTCAGCCCGTCGGTGTCCTTGAAGACGATCTGGACGCTGCCGCCCGCCTGCGCGGAGCCGTGCCGCTTCAACAGGTCGGCGGCGGTCTGGGAGTCGGTGCCGGGCAGGGTGAAGTCGTTGCGGTAGGCGCTGCCCGCGCTCTGCGCGCCGACGGTGATGACCGCGACGGCGAGGATCCACAGGAGCAGGGCGCTCCAGCGGTGGCGCTTGGACCAGAGCGCCAGACGTCCGAAGACACCCGCCCGGTCGGTGGTGGGATCGGTGGTCGCGGTCGTGTCGCGTGCTGGTGACATGGGTTCACCAACCTCGGTTGTGCGAGCGGCGGTTCTGCCCGGCGCGGCGGACGGCGATGACGGTGCCGAGCACGGCGCAGATCACCGGCACGGCGATGAAGGCGGCCAACAGCGCGCCGGTGGCGGCCACGTCGAGGGCGCGGCCGAGTACGAAGGCGGAGAAGGCGCCCACGGTCTCGGTCAGCAGGAAACCGGCGGCGCCGCCGGCAAGGAGGCCGACGAGGGCGGCCGGAACCTTGGCGGAAGGCGAGGGGGCAGGGGAACGTGTACTCATGTCGCGCAGCGTCCGGCTGCGGCACGCGACCGCGCATCGGCCTGCGGCGGACACCTGCCTACCCCGCCGGTTGCGCGCCTCGGCGCCCGGGATACGCCGCTGGTGGGTCGTATCCGCCGCGCTCCTGCTACTGGGTCGGTGGCCGGCCGGTCAGCCACCCCGGGCGGACCATGCCCGACTCGTACGCCAGCACCACCAGTTGGGAACGGTCACGGGCACCCACTTTGGTCATGATGCGGCTGACGTGGGTCTTGGCCGTCGCGGGGCTGAGGACGAGGCGGGCGGCGATCTCGTCGTTGGTCAGGCCGGCGGCGACCAGCTCCATGACCTCCCGCTCGCGGTCGGTGAGGGCCTTGAGGCGCGGGCCGGGCTCAGGTGCCTTGACCCGTACGGCGAACTCCGCGATCAGCCGGCGTGTGACGGAGGGACTGATCAGCGCGTCGCCACGCGCCGCCACCCGTACGGCGTGCACCAGTTCCTCCGGCTCGGTGTCCTTGACCAGGAAGCCGGTGGCACCGGCGCGCAGCGCACCGTACACGTAGTCGTCCAGGTCGAAGGTGGTCAGGATGACCACCTTGATGCCGTCGAGACGGGGATCACCGGCGATCTGCCGGGTCGCCTGAAGACCGTCGACGCCCGGCATGCGGATATCCATGAGCACCACATCGGGGTGCAGCGTGCGGCAGGCGGACAGGGCCTGCTCGCCGTCCCCCGCCTCACCGACCACCTCGAAGTCGTCCTCGTCCTCGAGGATCGAACGGAACCCGGCACGCACCAGGCGCTGGTCGTCCGCCAGCAAGATCTTGATCATGGCTTGGGTCATGAAGGGGAACGTGCTCCGTTCGTGTAGGGAATCCGGCCCCGTACGGTGAATCCGCCGTCCGGCCCGGGACCCGCGGTCAGCTCGCCGCCCAGCGCGTGGGCCCGCTCGCGCATCCCGCGGATGCCGCTGCCCGGCGTTGTGCCGTCCGCGGCCGCCGGTCCGTGCCCGTTGTCGGTGATCTCGACCGTGACCTGCCGCGCCCCGCGATGGATGCGGACGGTGACGGCTGTCGCGTGGGCGTGGCGGTTCACGTTGGTGAGCGATTCCTGAATGATGCGGTACGCGGCCAGGTCCACCTCTGTGGGCAACCGCTCCCGCTCGCCGCTGAACCGCACGCGGACGTCGAGTCCGGCGAGCCGTGCGGATGCCACCAGCTCGCCGAGACGGTCCAGTCCGGCCGGGGGCGCGGTGGGCGCCGTCTCGTCGACCTGCCGCAGCACCCCGAGGGTCGCCCGCAGCTCCCGCAGGGCCTCCCGGCTGGTGTCCTTGATCGCTCCCAGCGCTTCCTGCGCACTCTGCTCACCCTTGGCCGGATTCTTGTGCAGTCGGCGCAGGGCAGCGGCGGACTGGACGTTGATGAGCGAGAGGTGATGGCCCACGACATCGTGCAGTTCACGCGCGATACGCAGCCGCTCCTCGGTCGCCGCGCGCTCCTCGACCTCCCGTGCGAGGGCCAGGCGGTTGTGCCGCACCCAGCCGAGTGCGACCACTCCGACCAGCCATCCCGTCAGCATGAAAACGGCGACACCGTTGACGTCGTCGTTTCCCGCGACTGTGCCGATGCCGGTCGCGATCACGGTCAGCGCCGCGAGAGCGATCGCCGCCTGGAGGTGGCCCTGGCTCGCGACCACGTAGAGCGTGACGACGAACGCGACCATGAGAGGACCGTCGTAGACGCTGACGAGGTAGTAGACGGCTGTGGCAGCCAGGACGAACGCGGCGACGACCACGGGACGGCGGCGGCAGAAGTACAGCGCCGCGCAGGCGGCGGTGATCAGTGTCCAGCCGAGGACGGTTGCCGGCCAGGACTCCTGCCGCTCACCGATGAGCGACCTCAGAGTCCCCACCGCCACCAGCACGAAGACACCACAGGCCAGGGCGGCATCTGCCGCACGGCCGCGCGGCGGGCGCAGCCGGAGACGTGGGACAGCACCGGGGGCCATGCCGCCAGCGTAAGCAGCCGCGCCTGCGGCGCCCTCCTCCGCGTGGCGGATCGGGCGGGCCTCGCCTCGCAACCACCGTGGTACGCACCCGCACCGGGGCCACAACCGACGGGGTACGACAGCTGTCCGCCGCAGACCGACGCCCCGGCGCTGTCCGTCCCCCGACGATGGAGTCGTGAACGCAGACACCCGTCTCCCGATCGCCCAGCGCCTGCGCGGCCTGAACCGGCCGCTGGTGGCCGCCCTCACCGCCGTCGCGCTCGTCCGGCCGCTGTTCTCCATCGCCGGCTGGAGCGAAGCACTCGGGAAGCCCCTGACCCCGGTGATCCTCACCCTGGCCATCACGCTGACCTGGATCCTCGCGGTCGGTCTCAGCCGCGTACGCGAGCCACTCCTGACCCTCGTGACCGCGGGCGTGGCGTACGCGCTGGCCACCCTGGTCCTGAGCGCGGTCCTCTCACCACTCCTGACCGGAAAACTCCAGGGCCCCCTGGCCCAGCCCCTGGCGATCGTCCCGCTCTTCCTCGTCAACGCCGCCTGGGGCGCCTTCTGCGGAGCCTGCGCGATCGGTCTGCGCAGGACGCGTGGCAACCGGTTCTGAGCGCGAGCCTCCGGAGTCTCATGGGCACGCTGTGGGCACGCCGTGCCGGGCACGGACGTACAGCACGGATCTGGCACGCGGCTAGTAATCACAGCGCACAGCAAAATGGCCCAGGTCTCTGACCTGGGCCTTCTTCGTGGAGCGGGTGACGAGAATCGAACTGGCGCTCTCAGCTTGAGAAGCTTGGGTCTCCTGGCGGCGGTTGCTGCGCTGACCTCTGGCGAAGTGGTGGGAGGGCCCGCCTGGCCGTCGGTTTAGTTCCCGTCATTCCCCATGACTCCCCGCACGATCTGGCACGCGTCTGGCACGGGCGCATACGTGTCACCGCGCCATGGCCCGGCGCTTAGAAGATGCGGGCAACCCTTGGCAGGTCGACCCGATCGGCCTGCGTCGGCACCGTGTTGGACTGCTGGATGCCGCTGTCGTCTGCCGTCGTTGCCGTCAGCGCTGCCGTCACTGCCGTCGGACGCGTCGTCGTGGACAGCCTGACATGCCCGTCTACTGATCACCGGTTCTGCTGACCAGCGGGACTGAAGAGGCCCGTGGCTCTGACCAGTTCGAATGCCGTGGGGCCTCTGTCGTTGTTGCTCAGCGTCGGCTGGCCTTGGAAAGCCCAGGGGCGACCCAAGGGGCCGGGCCGCAGGCGGGGGCGCGACTACGGATCAGGCTTCGACTGCTCGTAACGGCATGTCCGACTGGATGCCTCGCTGACCTCAGCTGTGGCAGTCTGCCTCGTGCGCCAGAGTGAGGGGGTAGCCCATGGCATACCAGGCCACGACGCTGCATTTGCTGATCTCCTGCCCGGGGGATATCACCAAGGACGATCGAGAAGTGATCCATCGATCAGTGAATCGATGGAATTTCAACTACGGACAGCAATTCCAGCTAACAGTCTTGCCTATTTGGTGGGGAGAGCATGCTTCTGGAGAATTCGGCGAGCATCCTCAAGACATCATCAACAGGCAACTTGTTGACGGTGCTGATATGGCCCTTGCCATCTTCTGGGCCCGTCTGGGAACGAGTTCAGATCGGGCAGTCTCCGGAACATTTGAAGAGATTGAACGGATGGCACGCGCTGGCAAAACCGTGACCATTTTGCATTGCACTCGACCGGTTTCCAACGGCGACCTTGAGCAGCAAATCGCATTGCGCGACTACCTTAGAAGTCTCGAACCGAACGCGTTGGTGATGACTTATGCCAACGAGGCTGAACTGGTGAGCAGGGTCGACAATCTGCTGAGCAGGCAGGCAACATTGTTCATGGCGAAAGCCTCTGGCGCGAAAACGCATACACCGGAGGAAGACCCCGGAGTTTGGCCGAGTGTGGACTTCAGAGAGAGGGTAGAAACGGATTCCAAAGGGAGGGTGCGTACTCGCCGATCTCACTACATCGTCCTCACGAACAAAGGGCGCACCCCAGCAAGGAATGTGACTTTTTCCATCGAGCCGGACGATGGCATGATCCTACGTGATGATGACCAGATGATCGATGTGATCGCTCCCGATTCGGAAATCCGGTTCCCGCTTGCGCTAACCATGGGTAGCCCGAGCCAATTCAACTGCACAGTCAAGTGGAAAGGGCTGGACGGAGAGGAAAGGGAAAACGTGGCTACCTTGCGCCCTGTCTAGCGCTGGAATCCTCCCGCTGGCTCCCCCGTACCCATATTTGCACCGAGTGTTATGATACCTGCCGCTAGAAGAGGCGAGGTATGGACATGGAGCGCCCGAGGGCCTTTATCAGTTTCCGCATGGAAGATCGCTGGGCTCGGGACTTCCTGAGGGAACACGCGCGGAACGCAAAAGATGAGGTGGAGTTCATCGACTACTCCATTCAGGATCCTTTCGACTCATCATGGAAGAATCAGTGCAAGCTCAGGATTGCCGCGACGAAGGGAACCATCGTTCTGATTGGGGCGACTACATACCAGTCAGAGCCGGTAGAGTGGGAAATCAAAGAAACTCTTGAGCAAGGTCATCAAATCTTTGGGATTCAGGTGAATGATGGAGAAACTCATCCACTCCCCAAGGGCATCCCCTCAGAGAGTGTAATTCGATGGGACTTCACTCAAATTTCTTCACGGCTCTCAACCTGGGTGTGATGGATGAACTATATTGAGCAAGTGGCCGCTGATATTCGGACTGAGATCCCAGCCTCCGCCTTACCTCACGGCAACGTGAATGACTTGCTCAACATGTATGCGGCTCTCGCTTTTGCGAAAGGCGTTGATGTGACAGCTTCAGACGTACATGACGTCTGGAGCGCATGGCAGATGAAGCATGACTCTTCCCATGTCCATCTACTTCCGTACGACCAGCTTCCCTCATCAGTGCAACAGCAGGACGCTGTTTATGTGCTGGCCATTCGTAAAGTGGCCGAGCGGTTGACGAGCCAGGATCGGGTCACTCAGGCGTTGGTTCCGTATGGCCCTCCAACGACGGAAGAGGACAAGGAGCGACTTTTTGAGCTGTACAAACTCATGGTGCAAAGCTCAGAAGGGCTAGTGGGTCGCCGTCAAGGTGTAAATACCTTCTTCATCACCGCAAATGGTGTGATGCTGACAGGGCTAGGATTCTTCATTAAGGCGGGCGGAAGCCAGATACTCAAGTCCGTTGGAGTTCTCGTGATCGCCCTGACGGGGCTGATCCTCGCCCACGCCTGGAAGAGCCTTATCGTCTCATTTGGGCAACTCAATACAGGGAAATTCGCGGTAATCAACCGACTTGAGCGGTTTCTGCCTGCAGCGATCTTCTACTCCGAGTGGGAGGCTCTAGAGCGGGGCCAGAACCCTAAGGTGTATCGCTCTTCCACGTCGCGTGAAATCTGGGCACCTCATCTGCTTACCGCTCTGTATGCGCTTGCGGCTGCAGGTGCCTCCCTAGTTGCCGTTGGTGTGTGGAAACCTTGAAGTGAAGGTCGGCGTAGCGGCTTTGGGCTGGAGCTGCTTTGGGGCGAGTGATCATGGCCCCGTAAGCTTCCGGCGCGTTGGGCAGTCTGTGGACCTGCCCGGTAAAGCACGACGTTGGGGCCATGATCTTCGAGGCTCGCGCCAAAGTGGCTGCCTAAAGCCGTGGAGCCGACCGCCTCAGCCACGACGTAGCCCTTCTCTGGCATCAGGTGGCTGATTGCTGTGAGCGCGGCACGGGCGTCGGCCGGGCTGGAGCGGGGCGGAGACAGGAGCGCAGGCCCGGCCGGGGGCCGGGCCGCGTGCAGTGAGCGGAGCGAGCCGCTTTGAACCCGTGAAGAAGGTTGTTACTCAGTAGTGGCTGTGATGCGCCACAAGGGTGCGTCGTACTGTTTCGGGCGGCTGTTGATGAGTAGCTGGCGCAGGTCTTCGCGCAAGGAGCCGTTGAGGTTCAGGGCCTCGGTGATGCGGCGGTACGTCGTGTGGGTAACTCCGCGGCTGTGGGCCTCAACTTCGAACTGGTCGAGCTGAGACAGGTGAGCTTCCGGGCCTACGCGGAGAAGTGGGTGGAGGAACGGGAGCTCGCGCCGCTGACGCAGGACCTCTACCTCTACCTCATCGACAAGCACCTGTTTGCCTTCGCCGACCTGGACTTGGACGAGATCACCGCGCCCCGAGTCCGAGAGTGGCGGGCTGAACGGCTGCGGCTCACGGGTGCCAAGACGATCACGGCCAAGGCGTACCGCCTCCTCAAGGCCATCATGGAGACGGCCGTGGACGACGAGCTGATCACGCGCAATCCGTGCCGGATCAAGGGTGCGGGTAAGAAGAAGGCCGCCGAGCGTCGTATCGCCACCGTCGACCAGGTGGACGCCCTCGCCAACGCGGTGGGCATGCGGTGGCGGCTCATGGTCTACCTCGGCGCCTACGGCCCACTCCGCCCGGAAGAGCTGGCCGGTCTCTGGCGACGGGACGTCGACCTGGACAACCTGCGCCTCCGTGTCCGCCTCGCCGAGCCGGAGCGGATGAACGGGCGCCGCGTCCTGGGCGACACCAAGTCCGAGGCCGGCACCCGGACTGTGATTCTTCCCGCCTTCCTCCGCCGGGAGCTCCGTTGGCACCTGGAGTCCTACGCCGAGCCGGGCCCGGACGGACTGCTCTTCGTCGGGGAGAAGGGGGCTCCCTTCCGGCGCAGCACGTTCGGGCGTAAGTGGCGGAAGGCCCGGGAGGCCGTCGGCATGCCGGAGGGCTTCCGGTTCTACGACCTGCGGCACACCGGGCACACCCTCTCCACCCGTTCCGGTGCCACCCTGAAGGACACGATGGTCCGCGCCGGACAGTCGTCCGAGAAGGCCGCGCTGATCTATCAGCACTCCGACGAGGAGCGCCAGGAGGAGGTCGCCGCCGGCCTCGATGCCACCGTCCGGAAGGCCCGGGAAGAGGCTGCCCGGAAGACGGCCGAGACACCTTCTGGCACGAATCTGGCACGCGGCCAGTGATCACCCCGGACAGCAAAACGGCCCAGGTCTCTGACCTGGGCCTTCGTCATGGAGCGGGTGACGAGAATCGAACTCGCGCTCTCAGCTTGGGAAGCGACGGCGCTTGCGCGGTCGCATGCCGCCTGAACTGGTCTTATGCATGCTGGCGTGGTGCCTGAGAATGCAGGATCGCACCGCTGTTGACCGCGGTTGACCGGTCTTACGGGCACGCTGTGGGCACGGCTTCGAAGGGACGTCCATGCCGAGGGCTGCCCGGGTCGTCGTGGCTGCCGCACACACTCGATGCGGAGTCAGCGGTAGGCGCCCTTGCGTGTGCACGTCCTCGCGCCAACGCACGCGACGGCGTCGAGCTGTACGTCCCTTGCTCTTGTAGGAGCGGCCCCCCATCCGCGATAAGTGTCGCGACCTGCCCTGCTTCTGCAAGGCGGGTCGCGACGCCCCAGCAGTCCTCAGCCAGAACTGCAACCAAGCCTTGAACCCGCTACATGCGGCTAGCGGATTGCTGTGCCGAACGCCTGTCCTGCGGCGGGCAGGCCGTTCTGGCCGGGCTGGTAGGTGGTGACCGCACCCGTAGTGCCGGCGCTCGCGGCCCAAGGGAGGGCGTGCACGGCGCCGTGGGTGGCCGGCCCATTGGGCATACCGATGTAGAGCCGGGTGCCGGTGGTGTGGATGGCGTTGCCGACGAGTTGGTTCGCGCCCGCGGCGCCTGGCAGGCCGTTGCCCGCTGCGAGCCAGGAATCGGAGTCGCCCGGCGCGCCGAGGAGCGAGAAGGTCTGCACGGCGCCCGCGCTCTTCACCGTGCCGATGGCCTCATTCGGTACCCCGACCGCCAGCCGCAGGCCGGCGGCGGTGCCGACTGCGTTCGGCGCGGTGTTCACGGCGGACACGCTCGCGCCGAAGCGGTCACCGGCCTCGGTGTCGTCCGCAACGCCAACGGCGTCCTGCCCGATGTCGGCGAGCTCACTGACAGTTCCGGCCGCGGTCACCCGGAGCGTGACCACCCGTCCGGCGTCAGCCCGACTGGTGCCGTTCACCGAGATGGCTTCGCCGGGGGAGCCCACGACGATCAACGTGTCCGTCGCGGCCGGGGCGCCGGAGGGGCGGTAGGCGACCGCTGAGAGCGAGGCGCCGAACTCGTCGTCGGCCTCCGCCGAACCGCTGATGCCGGCGGTGTCCTGGTCGATGCCTGCTATGGGGGCTGGGATTGCGTCCGAACTCAGTTGATGCTTGAAGACGGTGACGCTGCCGGAGGCGGTGTTGGTGCCGATGGCCTCCTGCGGGGAACTGATCGCGATGTGGTGGGGAGAGCCGCTGACCGAGGTGCCGAACCGGTCGCCCTTTTCTGCCACTCCGGGCACGCCCGGGCTGTCCTGGCCCAACGCGACATTGACACTGCCGCGCAGGTAGAAGGTGTTGCCCGCGTCTGCGTTGCTGCCGGTGTCCTCGCCCGGCACGCCGATGAGCAGGTACGGCTCACCATCTGCGGTATGACCGGCGGCGAGGGCGTGGCCCATCCGGTCGCCGGCCTCCGACGCGGCCGACTTGACGGCGCCCGTGCCGGTGCCCTGCTCCAGGGCGAGGGCGGCCTGGCCCTTGGTCAGGCCGCCGGGTGCGCCGTGCAGCACGGTCACGGTGCCGGCGTCGGCGGCAGTGCCGATGTCCTCGGACGGGGCGCCGACGACGAGGTCGGTACAGCCGTCCTCGTTACGATCGAACACCGCGAGCCGCTCGCCGAACAAGTCACCCGCCTCGGCGCTGTCAGGCACGGAGTCGAGGTCCTGTGTGAACTCCGCGGTGCCCTTGCCGCCGCCGTAGAGCACGCGGACGAGGCCCGCGTTGGCGTCACCGCCGACGGTTGCCTTCGGGTCGCCCACAGCGATGTCCTCGGCGCCGTCGCAGTTGAAGTCGGTGATGCGGGGAGCGCTTGTCTTGGCGGTGACCCAGGCGCGTACGTCGTCGACCCGGGTGTCGATCGCGGCCGTGTTGGTGACGGCCGCGTCAATGCCGAAGCAACCACCGTGAGCAGAGCGGCTGTTGACGGCGACGAGCTCGACCTTCCCACCCGCTTCGCGTAGTGCGGGTCCACCGCTGTCCCCCGCGCAGACGGCTGCTCCGTCCTTGCCGGTGATGCCGACCTGGGTGGCTTCCACCGTGTTCACCGTGAAGGTCCCGGTGTGCAACTTGAGAGGGGCCCACTCATCCTTGGTGCGGCCGTATCCGGCGACCCGTAGCTCCTCCCCGGCTGCGGGTGCGGTGGCACTGAGGGCGACCGGTGCGACGTTGGGAACCGGTCTGGCGAGCCTGGCAAGAACAAGGTCGCGGTCGGCGTGGGGCACAAGCTCCACAACGTCCCGCACGTGGCCGCCAGTGGTGGTGAGGTCGGTGCGGCCGATGGTGGCGATGGTCTTGAGCGCGGGCTTGCCGGCGGGCAGGGTCAGACTCGCGGCAGGGTTCTCCGCGAAGCAACTGGCAGCGGTGATCAGCCACTCCGGGTCGATTAACGCCGCGCTGCACGCCTTGGTGCCGTTGCCGATATCGAGGCGGGCGGTGAAGCCACGAGTGTTGTCCGTCTCCGCAGGCCCGGTGACAGCGTGGGCGGGCAGGGCCGGAGCGCCGATCGCGGCAGCGGTGACCAGGGCCGCAAAGGCGGTTCTTCGGGTGGGGTTTGTGCGCATGCTGTGAGGTCTCCGGTTACTTGCTCGTACGGATCTCGACGAGAACGTATTCGTCGCCCTGAGGATCAGTGGACTCTCCGACCGGCGTCCAGGCGCCCTGGGCGACCTCGACCTCCTGCGGCGTGCTGTCCGGCGCGGTGAGGGTCACGTCAGTGGTGTGAGCGGCCGCCCCCTTGACCGAGAACACCGAGGGGATCTCCACTGTGAGGTAGCCGGAAGTTCCGGTGGCGCGGAAGCAGATCTTGTCGACGTCCCGCGACAACACCTCCATCAGCCCGGTGCCGGAGGAGCAGTCGGCGAGGACGATGTGGCCGTCGCCGCGTTTGAGGATGATCCCCTTCTCTTCCTTGATCTTGTCGGCGCCCGGGTACGTGAAGTCCTCGACCGCATAACCGGGTTGGCTGCCGGCCACCGTCGCCGAAGCGGGGGATGCGCTGTCCGGGGAGGAGGCGGAGGCGCCGATGAACGCAGCAGCGCAAGCTGCCGCGGCCGCAGCGGTGACGCTGATCCGTTGTACGAGCTTCATATGAAGTCCCTTTTGTGAAGGGGGTGTTGAGGGAACGCGGAATTGAAACATGCGTGCCCTTCTGGAGTCACTTGCTTAAATGGGTCATCGTTGACGAAATGACTCGTACGGTCTTGTGGTCTTTCTCATCGCGTCATGGGTTGCCGGCAGGTAGGCAACACGCTCTCTTCACGCCTATGGTTTCGAGGCGTATCTGTCGTGTCCCTGTTTCTGACTATCGGACTCTGCAGGGCGTAGAGAGCGGCTGAACATCGGCGAGGGACAGTACGTGATCAGGGGTATGGAACCCCCACTCCACATACCGCAACCGATGGAGGAGTTCTTCTCTACGCGGCCACTGAGACCCGCAGCCGGCGAGCCGCCCCGGCCACGACGACCAGCCGCGTCAGGCGCGTCGGCCGGTCTGTCACGGTTGGGCTGGCTGGATGCGTTACGCGGCCTCGCAGCACTCGTCGTGGTATTCGACCATGCTTCGTACTCGTACATGGCGGACTTCCGGCACGAGTTGATGCCTCAGTTCAACACCAGCCGCTACGGCATCATGGTGTTCTTCCTGGTCAGCGGCTACATCATCCCCGCGTCTCTGGAGCGCCGGGGCAGCGTCCGGACGTTCTGGATCGGACGGCTGTTTCGCGTGTACCCCCTGTGGGCGACCGCCGTCGCCGCACTCCTTGCCTTCGACATGCTGGGCTTCGCGGAGCGGCGTGAGTTCGACGGGCAGGGCGCCGCCGCTGTGGTCCTCGCCCATGTGACCATGCTCCAAGAGCTGTTGGGGACACCCAATCTCCTGCTGGTCCTTTGGACACTCTCGTACGAGATGGCCTTCTACCTGCTCGTCGTCGCCCTCTTCACGGTCCGCCTGCATCAGCGGTCGGCGGCGATCGCGGTCACCCTGGCCCTGCTCGCCGCCGTGAGCGTAGCGGCGGGGGTCGCGCTGCAGGCCTCCGCCGTTTCCCACATGTTCGGCAGGGGCCCGCTGATCGCGCTCACCGCCGTCGTCATGGTCGTCGCCATCAGCTGTGCGTGCACCGCTTCACCCGCGCTGCGCGTGTTCGGCGGCGTGCTGGGAGGGGTGTTGGCGCTCGTCCTGGTGCCGCTCAACGGCACCGTCCCCATGTGGGAGGGCCTGGTCATCCTGGCCGTGATGTTCCTCGGCACCGCCGTCTACCGGGCCGAGCACGGTCAGAGCACATGGCGGATCGCGGCCTGCGCAGCCGCCGTGGTGCTCGTCTGCGCCGTGGCAAGCGCGTACTGGCACGGTGACGCATCCAACTTCACCCGGCGCGGCTGGATCACGGCGTTCCTGCTGGCCGTGGTCACATTCGGGATCGGGCTGGCGTTGCGCCGCCGGCGGATACCACGGCTGTTGATCTGGCTGGGGACACTCAGCTACTCGGTCTACCTCGTGCACCCGGTGCTGCTGGCAGTGAGCGACTCCATGTTCGGCCGGTGGCGGCATGACAGTCTCGGAGTCGCAGTGGCGTTCTACGGCGTGCTGTTGCCGGTGTGTGTGCTGACCTACCGGTACGTCGAAGCGCCGTTCCAGACATGGGGTCGCAAGCTGGCCCGCCGCGTGGAGCCGCAGTGACGAGCGCCAGTACCGTGCACGCTCCAGATCCCGCCGGCCAGCTGGCAGAGCAGCTTGGCGGTGAAGTTTCGGCGCACGAGATCCGCAGGCGATCGGCCGCGGCGGGGGCGTGAGGCTCCTGCCGGCTCTGGCGTGCCGGTCACTGGATCAGCTCGATGTGCGGGTGGGACGGGTCGGCCGGGCAGGCGTGGAGCTGGAGGTTGTTGCCGCCGGCGATGTCGATGAGGGTGAAGTTGCTGTCGTGCGCGCCCAGGCGACGCGGGGCCGGGGTCGTCCGTTCCTCCTCGGGGATCCAGGTCACACTGCCGGAGTCCCATTCCCAGGAGGCGATGGTGAGGAGCGGGGCCTCCTCGGTGCCGCACTCGGGGCAGGGGCGGTCGACGGGGTCGGTGACCATCCAGTTGGTCCAGCCGCCTGTCTTCCAGCCGGGAGCGTGGCAAAGGTTGTTCAAGTAGAGCTCCTGCGGGTCGTCCGCGTACGAGCTGTACAGCGCGGGGTCGACCGTCTCCCAACGGCTCATGTCCTCCAGCTGATCGCTCAGCTCCTCGTCCAGCTCCAGGGGGTTGGGGAATTCGGTGACCTGCTCCGGTGAGAGCAGGCACGGCTCCGGGAGGTAGTCGCCGAGCTGGATGATCGGCGGCTCGGGCGGTGCGCCGAGGACATCGGTGACGGTGGCGGAGCGGCGCCAGAACAGTGCGGTCCTGGGATGGATCGCCCCGTCGACCGGGTGGTCGAAGGGGCACCACAGGACTTGGAGGAGGTCCGCGTCGGGCGGACAGAGAAAAGGGACGTCGCGGGCGTACAGCTGGGCCACGGGCAGGAGGGGGATCGGGCCGTCGAACCACGGGCGGCCCGCCCTGAGCCGGTTTTCGGTCTCCAGTTCCTCGGGGGTCCACTCGGGCGCCTGAGGGTCGCGGCGCAGCCGCTCGGTCGCTACCGCGCGGTCGCGGCGGAGGAGCCGGATGTCGTCCGGCGCGTGGACCACCGGCGCCGCGCGCTTGTCGTGCGGTCCTTCGCAGTGCGGCCACGGCTCGTCGGCGGGCCACAGCAGCGGCCCGCCGACGGAGCTGTCGTGCACGGTCGGCGCCCCCGGCCGCGGGTGCAGCCGGGTCGCCGTCCGCGCCAGCGGGGCCAGTTGAGGGAAGAGCGCGGTCACGTCGACCGGCCGCGGCGGGGTGGTGAAACTCATTCGGGCTCCCGTTGGCGCGCACTGCTGGAGAACGGTCGATCAGTTGCCGAGGTTGAACTGCAGGGTGTTCGCCCTGGTGTTCGGAATGTAGACGTTGGGGAAGAGCTCTTCGGTCGTTCCGTTCGCCCGTTCGATCGTAGCGTTCATCGTGACCCCCACCGGGATGGTGCTGTTCGCGTCCTTGTAGACGGGTGTCACCTGATAGAAGACCGCGTCGTTCGCTCCGAGACCGGGCGTGGTGCCCTTGATCAGATTCTCCGCCTTGCTCTCGTACGTCCGCATGCTGGGCGTGCCCGTGTTCATCCCCACCTGCCAGCACGGGACGAGGTTGAACTTGGTGACCGCAGACGTCCCCTTCCCGCCGAGGACCCTCGCGATGAGATGACACCGGGCCAGCGAGTCAGTGAATCCGCTCGCCGTCTTGAACGCCTCCGCGTCCTTCCAGCCGGTGATCGCCTTCTGAGTTCCGGTCCCCTGTTTGATCGCCTTCCCCAGGCAGGCCTGCGCCTGGGTAGGCCGCAGTCCGGGCCCGTCCGCCGGTGCGGTCTGATTGATGAGGCGAACCGGCTCGGTGGTGTTCTTGAACCAGCCGTCCCCGTTGGGAAGCGAGCCGGCCGGTGGGGGGTCGTTCAGGCAGGAGGCCTGCGGGCCGGTGTCCGGCGTCGAGATCGTCAGCTCGAACTGGTCGGCGTCGATCACCCGCTGGTCCTTGAAGCCGTCGGCGAGCTGCGCGTCGGCGAACTGCTTTTCGGCGGGCGTGACATGGGCCTGCACGCAGGGAGCGGCGGGGTCCATGTCAGTGCTGTCGTTGAAGACGTACGTGTCCCATTCGCCGTTGCCGAGGTTGGGAATCACCTCGACGCACCGGTCGCCGGCGACACCGCCCTCCTTCGCCTCACCGAAGGGGAAGTCACCGCAGGAGTCGGCGTCGACGAGCTCCGGCTGGGCGATGAAGCCCCCGCAGGTGGCGGCGGTGCGGCCGGACACGCCGCTCGTCGACCGGGTCAGGGGGTTGCCCTTCTTCCCCCAGGCGCCGTTGAGGTTCTTCTGGGCCCAGCCGTAGGCGGCCACGGCGCCGCCCGCGTCCGCGCTCGTCGCCTTCATCGGCACGACGGCCATGACGGAGGGGACGGCACAGCCCGCCACCGAAGTGCCGCCGACCGCGTCGTCGCACCTGATCTGACGCGCGTTCTTCCACGACGCGTTCGGGTCGGTCACCGTCGCGCCCGGGGACGTCACGTACATCGCGTAGGACGTGTAGAAGGAGGCGGCGGAGCCCGTCGTCCGGGGCGAGGAGTAGGTGACGGTTCCGGTCAGGGTCTGGCCGAGGGTGATGGCGCCGCCGTACCAGGGGGCGGTCTTGGTGGCCGTGCAGCCGGCGTCGCAGGACGCGCGGAACTTGGCGTTCAGGGCGGTGACATCGCCGGAGGCGCTCGTCATGGTGGCGGTGACCTGCTCGCTCCAGGTCGTGGCGGTCGCGGAGAGGTCGGCTCCGGTCGAGACCGCCAGGGTGCCGCGTCCGATCTCCAGGCCCCTGCTGTCGCGGAGGATGTAGGTGACGTTGATGCCGGTCACGCAGTACGAGAAGCGCTCGTAGCTGTAGTTGCCGGGGTTGGTGATATCGCAGCTGCCGGCGGCGGCCGCGGCGGTGGCGGTGGCGGCGAAGCCGGTGCGGGTCTTCGTCCTCGCGGGGGCGGGGGTGACCGTCACACAAGACTCGACGGCACCCGCGCGGCGCTCCTTGGAGCCCGGCGCGGTGGCGGTGCAGTCCTCACCGGAGCCGGCCGCGAACTTGCTTCTCTCGGTGGCCTCCGCGCTGGGCGCTGCGGACTTGGTGGTGGGTGAGGCCTTCGCCGTCGCGGGCGGCTCGGCCGCCTGGCTCGTCGCGGCTGTCGGGATGACGAGGGTCAGGGCGGTGAGGACGGCCAGGACCGTCGAGCGGGCGCGTCTCCTTGTGACGCGCCCGCCGCGTATTCCATGCATGGAGGCAGGAACTTTCCGTAAGGGGAGGGGGGCAGGGGGCGCCGCCTGATTGCGTCGCCCCCGGGGGAGAGAACGGGCGGGATCAGGCCGCCAGGCCCCAGATGTCGCTGAGGCCCTTCGTGATGCCGGAGACCAGGTCCTCGCCGGTGTCTGTGATCTTGCTGACGACGGGCTTGACGAGGCCGCCGCCGAGCGCCTTGTCGGCCGCGCCGACCCACTTGTAGGCGCCGAAGGAAACCAGGCTCAGGCCGGTGCCGACGGCGGATTCCCAGAAGGCGCCGCTGGTGAAGCCGTGCTCGATGCCTGTGAAGAGGCTGCCGAGGGCGCCCGCGCCCGCGGACACGCCGGCGAAGAAGCCGGCCGCGGCGAGGGCCGGCGGGAAGACGAAGGCTGCGAGGGCGCAGCCGGCCGCCAGGAACCCGGCGCCGATGCTGACCACGTTGGCGGCGTCCGCGTAGAACTGGGCGTCGTTCCACCACTCGTCGGCGTCGCCGTCCGCGGTGCCGTTCGGGTTGACCTGGTTGTTCTTGTCGTTGTTGGCCGGGTCCCGCTTGGCCTCGCGCTCCTTTTGGGCCTTGAGCGCGGCCGCCTTGGCCTTCGCGATCTCCTCGGCCCGCTTCTTGTCGGCGGCGATCCGCTTGGCCTGGGCGTATGCGGTGGCGGCGGCCTTCGCGTCGGCGGAGGCGGCGAGCTCGGCCGTGCGGGCCGCGGCGGCGGAGCGCTGCGCCTCGGCGGAAGAGGCGAGGGCCGCGCGCGCCGAGTCGACGGCCTTGTTGGCCGAGTAGTTGGCGGAGCGGGCGGCGCCGCGGGCGGTGGCGGCAGCGTTCTTCGCCTTGGTGGCGGAGGCCCGGGCGTCGGCGGCCGACTTGTCGGCGGCGTCGGCGTTGTCCCGCGCCTGCTGGGCGTAGTCCTTGGCCTTGGCGGCGGAGTCGAGGGCCTTCTGCGCCCACTTCTGGGCCTCGGCACCAGCCTTGCGGGCGTCGGCGGCGGCCTTCGAGGCGAGGGCCGCGTCCTCCTGAGCCTTCTCCGCGATCTTGGCGGCGGCGGCGATGGCCCCGCGGACGGCGGCGACGTGGGTGGCGGCGTCGAAGTCGAGCTGAGCCGTGCGGTACTGGATCACGGTGATGAAGTTGCGCAGCATCCACGCCGGTCCTTCGAGCGCGACCTCCGCGTAGGCCTTGGTGAAGGCGCCCCCGGTGTTGATCAACTGGACGGCCCGGACCCGGTCGTCCTCCTTGACGGCCAGCGGGTATGCATGGTCGAAGAAGTAGTTGAGGGACTCGGTGGTGTTCTCGTCGAGCGCCTTGTTACCGGCCTCCTTGACGGCCTTGCCGGCATTGTCGCCGAGGATCTTGCTGATGGCGACGCGCAGGTCGTCGTCCGAGGCACGCTTCATGCCGCCGGTGAGGAAGTCGCCGACGGCCTTGGAGTCGGTGCTCTCCAGCGCGGCCGCAGCGGCCGCGGCGACCTTCGGGCCGCCGACCGTCGCCACGTGGAGGGTGGTCTCGCGGTCGTCCTGCGTCTGGGCGAGGGCCCGGTCGAGGTCGATCCAGGCGTAGACGTCGTCGTCGGAGCCGGCCAGCGCGTGCTGGGCGGCCTGCCGGGTGTTGGCCCCGCGGGCGTCGATCAAGGCGACCGCGGCCTGCCTGCCCAGGGTCGCGGCGACCGACATGTCTCCGGAGTACAGGGCCTTTTCCGCCTTGGAGATGAGGTCCTTGGTCGCTTGGGTGGTGCGCTCCTCCATCAGCCGCTTCTCGCGGACGTCGGAGAGCTCGGCCTGCTCGATGGCGGCGAGCTGCTGGGCCTCCTCAAGGGCCTGCTGCTTGTCCTGCTTCAGGGTCTGCGCCTCGGCGGCGCGGGCGTTCTTCTCCACCTGGATGGCGTCGCTGACGGCCTGGGTGGCGATGTTGGCGGCCTTCACGGCCTCCGCGGCGTGGGCGGTCGACTTGTTGGCGTAGTCGATGGCCTGACCTGCGAACTTCACGGCCTCCTCAGCGGCGTCCGCGGCTTTGTCGGCGTGGTCGGCGGCGGAGTTGGCGGCGTCGCGGGCGGCGCGGGCCGCCCTGGCGGCGGCGGTCGCCAGGGACTGGGCGGCGGAGGCGGCGTTGGTAGCGCGGTTGGCGGCGCTGGTGGCGATGGCGGCCTGGCGCTTGGCCTCGTTGGCCTCCGCCTGGGCGGCACCGGCGGAGACGGCGGCCTGGGCCGCGGCGGTCGCGGCGGCGGCCGAGTTGCGGGCGGCGGAGGCGGCGGCCAGGCCGGCGGCCGAGGCCGCGTCGCCGGCGAGGGCCGCCTTGGCGGCAGCGGCGGCGGCGCTGCGGGCCTTGGCGGCGGCGTTGCGGGCGGCCACCGCGGCGTCCTTGGCGCCCTTGGCCTGGCCGGCGTCCTTGGACGCGGCGATAGCGGCGTTGTAGGCGCGGGCGGCAGCGTTACCGGCCTTCGCGGCGGCCTGGGCGGCGCCTGCGGCGGCCCAGGAGGCGCGGCGGGAGGCCTGCACGGCGGCGTTGGAGGCGTTGACGGCGTTGCGGGCGGCGTCGGCCGCGCCCTTCGCCGCACTCGCGGCCTTGCGGGCCGCGGCCCCTGACTTCCGCACGTCGCTCTGGGCGGCGGCGGCCTCGGCGGCGGCCTTCTCGGCGGCCTCCTTGGCCTTGGTGGCGGCGGTCTCGGCGCGGGCCCCGGCCTCGACGGCCACGTTCGTCTCGCGCTCGGCGCGCTTGCCCTCGCGCTCGACGACGGCCACCAGCTCCTCGATGGTCGCCGACTCCTGGTCGCGGGCGCGCGCGATGTGCTGGCCGGTCTCCATGAACCACTCGACGTCGTTCGCAGCGCCGCTGAGAGCGCGGTCCGCGTACTTCCGCACCTCCGGGCCGCCGGTCATCAGCATGGTGCTGACCTGGACCCGGGTGTCCTCCAGCCGCGCGTCGTACTGCTCGTCGGCGAGGAAGGCGATGAGGGCCTGCTCGGTGCCGGCGTCGAGGGCGGCGTTGGCCTTGCGCGTCACGGCCTTGCCGCCGGTGGACGCGACGATGCTGGTGGCGACCTGGAGGTCCTCCAGAATGGCGGGGGCGAAGCCCTCCGACAGGAAGCCGGCTATCGCTTCGTCGCCGTTGTCCAGGGCGGCGACGGCCGCTCGGCGCAGGCCCTTGCCCGCGCGGTCCAGGCTGCGGACGATCGCGACCCGGTTGTCCTGCACGGTCTGCTTCGGCAGCGTCTCGGCGAGGAAGCTCCGGATCTCGGTGTCGGTCCCGTAGAGGGCCGTGGCGGCGGCGGCCTTGACCCCCTTGCCGCCGGTCAGCCACGCGCGGACGGCCTTGGCGCGCTCGGTGTCCGGCAGCGGCACCGGGGCGGCGCCTGCTGTCTCGGCGGCCGCGGCGGTGGTCGGCCGCAGGACCGAGGGGGTGGAGGCGACGGCAGTGGCGGCCGCGAGCGCGCCGAGGACGCGGCGTCTGCTCCATAAAGCTGTCTGCATGCGGGACTTGTCCTTCTACGAGTTATGCGGTGACGTGTCGGATTTCACGTCGTGATGGAGGGCGGGTCCGTGGATCGACGTTCGCCACAAGTCGTGGACAGTATCAACGTTGTAGGAATACTGCGGAAGTTGGGGTTACTGAGGCCCGAGCAGTGCACGGAGTGTGCAGATTTGACGGACCGGCACATTTTTACGCAATCGTGGCGCCTGCTCGGTCACGGGATGGGTGCCACCACGACGCGGATCTGGTCGTGGCCGCGCTGAACATGGCAGCGGCCACCCTCGGCGGCGACGTCCGGGGCTTGGCGAAGCCCGCTTGACGCGCCGAAGCCGATGGTCGCGGCTTGCTCGGAACCGCCGGCCCTCGCCCCTGGTGCATTCGCCGGTTTCAGGGCCGTACCACTGGAGCGCCTGGCCGGTGACTGCGGCGATGTACTCGAAGTCCCGGTCGTGGTGGAGCAGCGTCAGTCCCTGCAACTCGGCCGTGGCGGCCACTACGAGGTCGATGGCCCCGGCGCTGCGGTGCTGTCCGCGCTGGGTGAGGACCTCCTGGACCCGCCAGGCGCCTGCCGTCGCACCGGCCCACGACGTCGTAATCGGCTGCATGGACGCACGCTAAACCCAACGTGCGGGTTTTCCCGGTCATCCAGCTCTCGGCTTTCTTCGCGGCCGGCTGGGCCGAGCCGATCTGCCGTGGGCTGCCCAACTCCGCGAAATGAGGGACCAGAGAATTCGCCACCCAGGCGATCACTCAGCGAATGGCTACCAGCGGGTCCGATTACCAATTCCCAGGCGGACGAACCTTTCTGGTGATTAAACGTGCCGCTGTAACCGTTCCTTTATCGGCTGCCCGCACCCAAGCCGGTGTCACCCTTGCTAGCTTGAAGCCCGCATCTCCGAGGCGAGGACGGCGAGTTCACAGCTCGCCGAGGCAGGGCTCCCCCATACCTTCACAAGAAGGCCCTATTCGAGGGCCCGGAAACCGTAGCGGTTGAGTTTCGCTGCTTCCGGTCACGCTTCACGCCATGCCTTTCGGAACCCACACCCCCAATAACTGGAAAGCGCACGTAAGTGATGAGATCCCTTCAGCGTTTCGGCCCCGGGCTGGAGTAATCGTCAAGATCTGTGGATCGGTTGATCTCACTTTCGTTCGGGTGAGTTGATCGCGACGAGTTCGACTTCGAAGCCGTCGTCGTTCTCCAGGTAGGCGGCGTAATGCTGTCTGCCGCCGGCGTAGGGATGCTGTTCGGGAAACATCAGGTGCCAGCCGTGTTGGGCGGCGTTGGCCACCAGCCTGTCGACCGTGGTGGCGTCTTCAACGTGGAAGGCCAGGTGGTTCAGCCCTGGGCGGCAGCGGTCGTGGTCTTCGGCGGTGAGGGCCGGCGACTGCTCGATGACCAGGTAGGTCGGTCCGAGGCGCCAGCTGCGTCCGCCTTCCCAGCTCTGGAAGAGGGCATAGCCCAGCGCCTCCAGCAGCCAGCCGAGTGAGGCGAGCGCGCGATGGATGTCCGGCACCCACAGTTCGACATGATGCAGCATGCCGTGCGACGGTCGGCTCATGCAGCGACCGCCTCAGGGCGTTCGACGAGCTGGCCGCATTCGAAGCGGGCTCCGGCGCGGACGAGGGCGACGAGGTGGGGTGCGTTCACGGCCCGCCACCGCTGCTGGGCGGACTCGACGAGCTTGAAGCACACGGAGGGCACGGCACCCTCGAATTGGACTAGACAACAGGCAAACCCCAGGCCACTGACCTAGGGTTTCATTATGGAGCGGGTGACGAGAATCGAACTCGCGCTCTCAGCTTGGGAAGCTGATGTTCTACCATTAAACTACACCCGCGTAAGACGCCGACCGGAGTCGGTGTCCGAATGCTCGCCCACTCTACCTCATGCCAGGCCCCCGGTGTTCGCGCCGCGGGGCCTGAGGGCTTTTCAGGGATGGGATGCGGCTGCGGGGGAACGGAGTTGGGGCGTACGGTGGGGGCGTCGAGGAGGGCCTGGGCGGGACCGGAGTGCCGCCTGGAGGGCCGTCCCTTTGATCCCGTACTGTGGCTTTTGTCGTCAGGCAAGCAGCAGCCAGACGCGGCTCTTGGGGAAGGGACTCTTGGACTTGATGGAGCGCACCGTCGTCCGCTGTGCGGATGGGCACGTGTTCACCACCGCTTCGTTCCCGATGCAGCAGGCCGAGCGGCTCGGCCCTGGCCGGCTTCTTCGGTGTCCGCGCTGTGCGCGGCTGAGGAGCGTGGTGCCCGTGAGCTACCAGAAGCGGTAGCGGACAGAGCGAGCGGACAGAGCGACAGCAGCAAGCGGCGCAGGCGCGCGGAGTCGTCCGGTTGTGGGCGCTCCGCGCGCCTTGCGTATCCTCGGGGCGTGCTTCTCTCAGACAAGGACATCCGGGCCGAGATCGACGCCGGGCGGGTGCGGATCGATCCGTATGACGACGCGATGGTGCAGCCGTCGAGCATCGATGTGCGGCTGGACCGCTACTTCCGGGTGTTCGAGAATCACCGGTACCCCCACATCGACCCCTCCATCGAGCAGGCCGATCTGACCCGGCTCGTGGAGCCGGAGGGGGACGAGCCGTTCATCCTGCATCCCGGCGAGTTCGTCCTCGCCAGCACGTACGAGGTCATCACGCTGCCCGACGATCTCGCCTCCCGGCTGGAGGGGAAGAGCTCTCTGGGGCGGCTGGGGCTGGTGACGCATTCGACGGCCGGGTTCATCGACCCAGGGTTCAGCGGGCACGTCACGCTGGAGCTGTCCAACCTCGCCACCCTGCCCATCAAGCTGTGGCCGGGCATGAAGATCGGGCAGCTGTGCATGTTCCGGCTCAGCTCGCCCTCCGACTTCCCGTACGGGAGCGAGCGGTACGGGTCCCGGTACCAGGGGCAGCGGGGGCCGACCGCCTCCCGGTCCTTCCTCAACTTCCATCGGACCCAGGTGTGAGCGACAGCGGCATGAGCGCGGTGCGGGAGAACCTTTCCTACGAGCAGTTCGGCGTCGCCGTGCGCGAGCTCGCGCAGGCCATCGCCGACGACGGGTACGAGCCCGACATAGTGCTGAGCATCGCCCGGGGCGGTGTCTTCGTGGCCGGCGGGCTCGCCTACGCCCTCGACTGCAAGAACATCCATCTGGTGAATGTGGAGTTCTATACGGGGGTGGGGACCACCCTGGAGATGCCCGTCATGCTCGCGCCCGTGCCCAACGTGATCGACTTCTCCGAGAAGAAGGTGCTGATCACCGACGACGTCGCCGACACCGGCAAGACGCTCAAGCTGGTGCGCGACTTCTGCCTGGACACCGTCGCCGAGGTGCGCAGCGCCGTGATCTACGAGAAGTCCCAGTCGCTGGTGAAGTGCGAGTACGTGTGGAAGCGGACCGATGAGTGGATCAACTTCCCGTGGTCCGTGGAGCCGCCCGTGGTGCGCCGCAGCGGCCAGGTGCTCGACGCCTGACCAGCACAGAAAGCAGCACAGAAAGCAGTAGGGGCTCCCCGAGGGGAGCCCCTTTCCCGTGCGCGGAGCCTCAGACCGTGCCCAGCTTCACGATCGACAGCAGCGCGATCAGCTGGATCGCCGACGCGCCGAGCGCCTTCGGCCAGGGCAGGTCGTGGGAGCGGCCGACCATGAGGGTCAGCAGGGCGCCGCCCGCGATCCACGTGGCCCAGCCCAGCAGCTGGACGAACATCGCGTCGCCGCCGGCGAACATCGCGAAGACCAGGCGGGGCGCGTCCGTGAGGGACATGATCAGCATGGAGAGGCCGACCGTGGGCTGCCAGGCGCCGTCGCCGCCGAGCTGGCGGGCCAGGGTGTGGGTGACCACGCCCAGGATGAACGCGCTCAGCACCATCGCTACGGCCGTCGTCAGGACGATGGGGATCGCGTTCGAGAGTGTGGCGTTTATCGCATCCGCGCGGGCGCCGTCGAAGCCGAAGACGGCGAGCAGGCCGTAGAGGAACGTGACGATCAGGGCCGGGCCCCACATCGTGTAGTCCCGCATCTGGAGGAACGTCTGGTTCGGGGCGAGGACGATCCCGCGGAGCAGGGCCTTCCAGTGCAGGCGCGGGCCGACCGGGCCGGGTGGCGGGGCGGCCGAGCCCGCCCGGTAGGTGTCGCCCTGGCTGTAGGGGTCCTCGCCGACCGAGAAGGCCTGGGTGTGGCCCGGGTTGTTCGCCGCGTACGGGTCGTGCGGGCCCTGCGGGCCGGGCGGGTACGCGCCGTCGCCGAAGTACTCCGGCTCGCCCGGGCCGCCGTAGCCGCCGCCGGCCCCGGCGTTCGGCTGCGGCCAGGTGGGGCCGCCGCCGTTGCCGTACGGCTGCTGAGGCGGGTACGGCTGCGGCGCCGGCGGGTAGCCGTAGGACGGCCCCTGCGGCGTCTGCTGCCCGTTCGGAGGGTTGTGCGGTCGCGTCTGAGGAGCGCCGTTGTTCCGGCCGCGTCCGATCCTGAATCCAGCCACGTCTTCGAACGTACCTGTTCCCCGGCGGTCGCGTGCCGGGCCCGGGCTTCCGGGCCCGGCTTTGCGGCCGAGCTGTGACATCCCTTAAGGGGCAGGGCCCTTGGGTGTCCGTGGGGCGTCAGGGTTCGGCCGTACGGGCTCGCCCCGGACCCTCACGGTGGTGTCGGCTAGAGCATGTCCTGGCCCAGCCTCAGGTAGCCGGTCGTCGACATGCCGAGCGAGCCGGGGCCGAAGCTGATCGCGTTCTTGGTGGTCACGCCCGAGGCCGAGCCGCGCAGGCTGTAGAGCGCGCCGGAGGGGTTGGTAACTGCTCGCCGGGAGGTGCGCACGAGGGCGCGTCAGCTCGATCGTGTGATGCCGCTCGCGAGCTTGCGGCGCACTGGGCCGACCGGGTTAACGTGATCGTGCGAGCTGGAACGCTGGCACGGCGCCAGCGTGCGGAGCCCCCGCTCCACCAGAGCGAAGGTCCGGGGCCTCTCCGTCGCCTCTGGCCGTACCCACATGGCCAGGTCGCGCAGGGAACCGGCCTCCCGGGCCAGGATCACGCACAGGATGCGTGTCGCCGCCCCGGGGTTGAGTACGCCGGGGACCAGTGTGCCCAAGACCGTTCGGGGCGTGCGGCTGAACGGGCTCACTCCTGCTCAGTCTTCAGGAACGGTGGTTCTCGCCGTCGGAGCCGACGGACAGGTCCACCTTGCCGTCGCCGTTGAGGTCGGACAGGCGTACGGACGCGCGGAAGCGGTCGGCGGACTCGGCGGTGCCGGGGACGTCGGCCGTGTTCTGCGCGAAGGACTGGGCGCCGGTGGCGGTCAGGCCGGCCGCCGAGCCACGCAGGACGGTGACGCTGCCGGCGATCTTGGCGCTGCCGACGTCCTCGTGGAGCGTGCCGACGGCCAGGTCCCCGTAGCCGTCGCCGTTGACGTCGCCGCCGGCGAGGCTCTGGGCGCCGTAGATGCTGCTGCCGGTCTGGAGGCCGGTGGCGAGCTTGTGGCGGGACGCCGCTCCGGACGCCTTGGTGATGCCCTCGTGGATCCAGACGTCGCTGCCGGTGCTGCCCACGGCGAGGTCGGGCCGGCCGTCCCCGTCGAAGTCGGCGACGGCGAGGGACATGCCGTACTCGTCGTGGGCGGAGACGGCCGGGTCGGAGACGCCCCGGCCGCCGGACAGGCCGCTCTTGCCGCCCCAGACGACGGTGACGGAGCCGCCGTCGGCGTCCGATCCGACGTCTTCGCGGACGCTGCCGATCACCAGGTCGGCGTATCCGTCGGCGTTCAGGTCGCCGGAGGCGAGGGACTTGCCGAACCGGTCGTCCTGCTCGGCGGTGCCGGGGATGCCGGCCGTGTCCTGGGTGAGGACGGTGCGGCGGGCGGCGCTGACGCCGTTCGCGGAGCCGTAGGTGACGACGACGGCGCCCGCGTCGGTCTTGCCGGCGACGGGCGTGTAGGGCGCGGCGGTGGCCAGGTCGCGGTAGCCGTCGCCGTTGAAGTCGTCGGCGTACCGGGCGGGGGCCGCCGCGGCCTGTACGGCGGTGAACAGGGCGGCGCCCAGCGCGGCCGTGGTGGTGAGGGCCGCGAGGGTGCGGGGGGTGCGGTGGGGCATGGGTGATCCTTGCCGGTCGGATCGGGTCGGGTCGGGTCGGATCGGGTCGGATCGGGTCGGATCGGGTCGGGTTGCGTCGTACGGTGGCCGGTCCGGTCGGTCCGGCCGGTCAGTCGGGCAGCGTGCCGCCCAGTTCCGGCAGGGTGATCGCGCCGGTCTTCGTCGGCACCGTGCCGGTGCCCCGCATCAGCAGCGCGCTGCCCGCCGCGCCCACGGCCAGGTCCGCCTTGCCGTCGGCGGTCAGGTCGCGCAGGCGGACGGTGTAGCCGAAGGAGGCGTAGGAGTCGGCCGGGCCGAGTACCGTCTGCGCGATCCACGAGGAGCGGGCGCCGCCGAGGCCGCCGGAGCCGCCGCGGAAGACGTGGACACCGCCCTGGTCCTCCGTGCCGTCGACGTCCTCGTGCGGGACGCCCACCGCGAGGTCCGCGTAGCCGTCGCCGTTGGTGTCGGCGGCCGAGATCGCGTAGCCGAAGCCGTCCCCGGCCTCGGGGCTGCCGGAGACGCCCGTGGTGGCCTGGGTGAAGGTGGTCGACGTGCCCGGGCCCGACGCCGTGCCGCGCCAGATCGTGACCGCGCCCTTGCCGCCGTCCCTGTCGGGCAGGCCGAGCGCGATGTCGCCGTAGCCGTTCTTGTCGAAGTCGCCGATGACCGGGCTCGGGTAGAGGCCCTGCTGCCGGTCGCTGAGGGTCCTGGACGCGCCCGAGGCGAGGCCGGTGGAGGTGCCCTTCAGGAACCAGGCGCGTTCGCGGATGTCGCTGCCGTTGATCTCCGTGCCGATCACCACCAGGTCCGTCCGGCCGTCCCCGTCGACCCTGCCGGCCGCGAGGGCGGAGGAGTACCAGCCCGCGGACCCCTTGTCGATCTTGCTGACCTTGCCGGTCGTGCCCGACTTGGTGAAGGGGCCGCGGTACAGCCACGCCTCCTCGCCGCCGATCACGGCCAGGTCGGGGGAGCCGTCGCCGGTGAAGTCGCCGGTCGCCAGGTCGCGGCCGAAGTGGCCGGCCGCTCCGCCGGCGGGGGTGAGGTTGGTACCGCCGGACAGGCCGGACTTCGAGCCCCAGACGACGGTGACCGTGCCGCGGTAGTCGGCGCTGCCCACGTGCTCGGTCGGGTTGCCGACGACGAGGTCCGCGTAGCCGTCCTTGTTCAGGTCGGCGCTGGCGATGGACTCGCCGAACTGGTCGTCCTCCTCGCCGGATCCGGGGATGCCGGCGCTGTCCTGGTGGATGCGCTGGACGCGGGAGGTGTCGGGGCCGGTGGCGGTGCCGTAGAGGACGGTGATGGTGCCGCCCTGGCGGTCGACGTCGTTGTAGCCGCCGTAGGCGAGGTCGCGGTGGCCGTCGCCGTTGAAGTCGTCGTAGTGCTTGGCCACGGCGGCGGAGGCGGGGGCGGTAAGCAGCACGGGGGTGACGCCGGTCGTCAGCAGGGCGGCGGCCAGGGCGGCCGTGGTGGATCTGCGCGTGAGGGGCATGAGGGGGTCCTCTTCCGGGTCCGTCAGCCGATGAGGCCGGTGCCGAAGGCGCCGTACGAGCGGGTCTGGCCGAGGCTGCCCGGGCCGAAGGAGCGGGCGCCGTCGGTGACGGGGCCGGTGGCCGAGCCGCGCAGGGTCGTGATCGCGCCGACGCCCTCGTCCTCGAAGCCCGCGGTGATCGTGAACTCGGCGCGGCCGTCCTTGGTGACGTCGGCCAGCAGGACGTCGGAGCCGAAGTAGTCCATGGCCTCGGCCGAGCCCGGGACGCCGGTGGTGGCCTGGGTGAGGGTGCGGGCGCCGGTGCGCGAGACGCCGGAGGCCGAGCCGTTCATCAGGACCGTGGCGCCGGTGTCCTCGGTGGTGCCGACGTCCTCGAAGACGACGCCGATGGCGAGGTCGCCGTAGCCGTCGCCGTTGACGTCCCCGATGGAGACCGAGCCGCCGAAGCCGTCGTCCGCCTCGTCGCCGCCGGGGACGCCCTCGGAGTCCTGGGTGAGTTCGGCCATGGGCGCGTCGCCGTTGACGGGGCCGCCCTGCGAGCCGCGGATGACGACGACCTCGCCGCCGAGGCTGCCGCTGTGGTCGTCGTCCTTCGAGAAGACGTTGCCGAGGGCGATCTCGTCATAGCCGTCGCCGTCGATGTCGCCGAGGGCGAGGGACGTGCCGCCGTTGAGCGGGCGGGGGACCGAGGTGTCCGGGCCGGTGGGGGAGCCGAGGTAGGCGACGCCCTTGGACCAGCTGCCCGACTCGGCCGAGTCGAGGCGGACGCGGTAGGTGAGGACCAGGTCCGACCGGCCGTCGGCGTTGGTGTCACCCGCGTCCATCGCGTCGACGCTGTACGCCGTCTCGGGCGTGCTGATCTTCCGCGCCGCGCCGGTGGTGCCGGTCGTGGTGAAGGGGCCGCGGACGACGTAGACGTGGGACGAGCCGGTGCCGACGGCCAGGTCCGCCTTGCCGTCGCCGTCGAAGTCGCCGGCGGTCAGCAGCCGGCCCCAGTTGTCGTGCCCGGAGACCGCCGGGTCCTTGACCGTGGTGCCGTTCTTCAGGCCGCTCGCCGAGCCCCACAGCACGGTGACGGAACCGCCGTCGCCGTCCGTGCCGACGTCCTCGCCGGAGGAGCCGACCGCGAGGTCGGTGTAGCCGTCGCCGTTGAGGTCGGCCACGGCCAGCGCGTCGCCGAAGGTGTCCTCGGCCTCGGCGGCACCGGGCACACCGGCGGTGTTCTGGCTGACCACCGTGCGCTTGGCCGGGTCGAGGCCGGTGGCGCCGCCGTAGACCACGGCGACATAGCCGGCCATGCCCTGGCCGTCGACCTTGGCGTACGGGGCGGCGAAGGCGACGTCGCCGTAGCCGTCGCCGTTGAAGTCGGCGGTCGGGCCGCCGGCGGGGGCGGCGGTGGCCGCCGACGCGGGCAGGGCGGTGAGCAGGCCGGTGGTGAGGGCCGTGGCCAGGAGGAGGGTGCGCTTGCGCATCGGGGTCCCTGTCGGGTCGGAGGTGCTGGTGCTGGTCAGGAGGTGAGTGCGGTGCCGTAGCCCGGCGTGCCGGCCGTCGAGATGCCCGTCGTGGCGGGGCCGAAGCTCGTCGAGCCGGTGGGCGTGGGGCCCGTCGCCGTGGAGCGCAGGGACCAGACCGCGCCGTCGCCGGTGTTCTCGCCCGGCGCGGAGACGGACAGGTCGGCGCGGCCGTCGCCGGTGTGGTCGGTGAGCGTGACGCGCTCGCCGAAGCGGTCGCCCTGCTCGGAACCGCCGGGTACGCCCGCGGTGTTCTGGGTGTACGACGTCGCGCCCTTGGTGGTCAGGCCGGACGCCGAGCCGCGCAGCACGGTGACGGCGCCGGCGGCGGAGTTCTCGCCCGCGGCGCCGATCGCCAGGTCGGCGTACCCGTCGCCGTCGACGTCGCCGAGCGAGACGCCGCTGCCGAAGCGGTCGCCGGTCTCGGCGGCGCCGGGCACCCCGGCGCTGTCCTGGGTGAGGACGAGCGGGGCGCGGCCCGGGTCGCGGCCCTCGGGTCCGCCGTAGACGACGGTGACCCTGCCGCCGAGGGCGCCCGCCGGGTCGGCGGAGGTCTCCCGGTCGTTGCCCACGGCGATGTCGTCGTGGCCGTCGCCGTCGATGTCCCCGACGGCGGAGACGTACCCGGCGGGCAGCTCCTGGAGCCAGTCGGTGTAGTTGCCGATCTCCATGTCGGCGAGGGCGGTGGCGGCGCCGTCGTGCGCGGCGCGGCCGTGCAGGACCACCCGGGGGTGGCCGTCGCCGGTGACGTCGCCCGAGGAGAGGTACCTGACGCCGTACGAGGAGGACCACCGCGTGCCCGAGCCGCCGTTCGCCGCGCTCGTCCTGGTGATCGGGCCGTCCACGAGGGAGACCGTGATCGGGCCGGTGGAGCCGACCGCGACGTCCGGGTCCCCGTCGTCGTCGAAGTCGCCCGCGGCCAGGGCCTGGCCGTACCGGTCGTAGTCGGCACTGAAGAAGCTGAACAGCGAACGGGCCCCGGACAGGCCGGAGTTGGTGCCCCACACGATGGTGACCATGCCGTCGTTGGTGTCGGAGCCGTCCTCGCCGGGCGTGCCGATCAGCAGGTCGGCGTAGCCGTCAGTGTTCAGGTCCGCGGAGGCCAGGGCGGAGCCGAAGGCGTCGTCGGCCTCGGCGGCGCCCGGCATCCCGGCCGTGTTCTGGGTGAGGAGCGTGCGCGTGGAGGTCTTCGGCCCGATCGTGCTGCCGTAGACGACCGACACCGCGCCCGCTCTCGCCTGGCCGGCGACCGTGGCGCCCGGCGCGCCGATCGCGAGGTCGGTGCGGCCGTCCCCGTTGAAGTCGTAGGGGACGGCGGGCGTCGCGGCGTGCGCGGCCGGGGCGGAGAGGGTGAGGGCGAGCGGGGTCAGGGCCGCCGCGAGGACGACGGCGGTGATCCGGGTGCGCATGGGTGTACGTGCCTCACCGGCGAGTCGACGGGCCGTCACTGGGCGACGACCGCACCGAAGGAGGCGCCGCCCTTGAGGGAGACGGCGGTGGTGGTGATGCCCTGCGCGCCGCTCGTGGTCAGGCCGGAGGCGGAGCCGCGCAGGGTCCACAAGCCGCCCGTGGAGTTCTCGCCGCCGACACCGATCACCAGGTCCGCCCTGCCGTCCCTGGTCACGTCGGTCAGACCGACCGAGGAACCGAAACTGTCCCCGGACTCGGCGGAGCCGGGCACCCCGGCGGTGTCCTGGGTGTACGACTTCACACCGCTGCTGGTCTTCAGGCCGGCGGCGGAGCCGAACAGCACGGTCACCGAGCCCGCGTCCCTCGCCGTGCCGACGTCCTCGCCCGGGGCGGAGACCACGACGTCGGCGTACCCGTCGCCGTTGATGTCGCCGGTGCTCACGGCGCTGCCGAAACGGTCGTCGGCCTCGCCCGCGCCGGGCACGCCCGCGGTGTCCTGGTGGACGACGCCCGGCTGCTGCGCCGGGTCCGGGCCGTTCGGGCCGCCGTACCAGACGGTGATCTGCCCGCCCTTGTGGCCGCCGGGCTTGAGGTCGTACGGGTCCGTGGGGTCGCCGAGGACGAGGTCGCCGTAGCCGTCGCGGTTGATGTCGCCGATCGAGCCCGGGTAGCCGTCGGCGTTGGGCAGCTCGGCCATCTTGTACGTCATGCCGGTCCAGCGGAAGTAGTTGATCTGGCCGCCGGTGTCGCCGTCCACGTTGAACGGGTAGACGCGCTCGGCCGCGCCGTCGCCGGTCAGGTCGCCGGCGATCACCTCGAAGGTCGTGCCGAGCTCGCCGACGCCGGAGTGGCTCGACGGGCCGGCTGTCCGGGTGAAGGGGCCCCGGTAGAGGCGGGTGTGGTTCTGGCCGGTGAGCGTGACGTCCGTGTCGCCGTCCCCCTCGAAGTCGCCGGTCGCGATGCCCCGGGAGAAGCCGCCGTACTCGGCGAGCGTCGACGGCTGCGGCAGGCCCTTGCCGCTGGTCAGGCCCGACGCGCTGCCCCACAGGACCGTGCCGGAGCCGATGCCGTCCCGGTCGCCGATGCTCTCGTTGGAGGCGCCGACCACGAGGTCGGAGTAGCCGTCCCGGTCGAGGTCGCCGGTGGCCAGGGCGGAGCCGAACAGGTCGCCCGGCTCGGCGGTGCCGGGCACGCCCGCGGAGTTCTGGGTGAGGACGGCCCTGCGGGCGGCCGAGACACCGGACGCCGAGCCGTACAGCACGACGACCGCGCCGGCACAGGAGGCCGAGCCGACGTCGGCGCAGGGGGCGCCGGCCGCGACGTCCCGGTATCCGTCGCCGTTGAAGTCCCCGGCGAGGCCGGAGGGGGCGGCGGTGGCCGGGGTGGAAGTGAGCAGGCCGGCGGTGAGCGTGGCGGCCAGCAGAAGGGTGCGCTTGCGCAAGGCGGGACTCCGGGTGGGGAAGGGACCGGACCTGGCAGGCCCGGTCCCGGGGGGGATGCGGGGTGGTTCAGGCGGCAACCGACGACAACGCGGCAGCCGCGCGTGCCAGACCCCGCGTCTGCGGCGTGGTCCGAACGACAGGCCCTGGCGCCGGGTCCGCTGCCGTCGCCGTGAGCGGCGTGCCGGTCAGGGTGGCCGCGGCGGCGGTCGCCGGGGCGAGCCGCAGGCGGGGGCGACGGGCCGGGCGCGGCCGCGGGCGCCCTGACGGGCGCTCGTGCTGGTGCATGCGGATCTCCTGCTGCACGCGGGGGATGCCTGGCGGACATCCACAGTCGATGGAGGGCCGGACCGGCCGTGTTCGCCGGGAGTTGTCCGGGCGTTCACGGGTGGTCGGCGATCAGGAGACCCGCGTGGGGGCGTAAGGGTTGTACGTGAGTTCGGTTAATTTCCGAGGCTGCTGGGAGCCTGGGTTCGTCTCACTCGGCGGGCACCGGCCGGTACCGCACGTCGACCGCGGCCTTGGGGTCGCCGCCGAGGAGCAGCTCCAGCCGTACGGGCGCACCCCCGGGGTTGTCGAACAGCCGGATCCCGTCGCCGAGCAGTACGGGCACGATGTGCAGGTCGATCTCGTCGATCAGGCCGCGCTCCAGGAGCTGGCGGCCGATGGTCGGCGAGAAGACCTCCACGTTCTTGCCGCCGGCGGCGTCCAGCGCGATCCGGACCGCCTCGGCGACGTCGCAGTTCAGGAAGGTCACGCCGGGGGTGGGGTGGGCGTCCTCCGGGTGGTGCGTGAGCACGAAGACGGGCCCCTGCCAGGCGCCGCCGTAGATCCCGCCGGGGTCGGGGTAGGCGTCCCACCCGGCCCGGCCGCCGAGCACCGCGCCGGTCGTCCCGGCATACTCCTCGACGAGGCCCGGGCGGAAGGTCGCCCCGGTCATCCAGTCCATGGTGTGGTTCGGGCCCGCCACGAAGCCGTCCAGGGACATCGCGAAGTGCCAGAGCACCTTGCCGGCGGCGGTCTGCGGTTCCATGTCGTCCGACCTCCCCGGGAGGGTCACGGCTGCTGTCGGCGGACGCGGTAGCGCAGGTGCAGCACCCGGTCGCCCTGGATCACGACGTGCGGGTCCTCCAGCAGGTGCTGGGCGTCGACCGACCCGAAGTACCGCTTGCCCGAGCCGAACACCACCGGTACGACGTCCATCGCCACCTCGTCGACCAGCCCGAGCGCGAACGCCTGCCCGCCGACGTCACCCGCCGCCACGCCGATGTCGCGGTCCTCCCCGGTCAGCTCCCTGGCCTTCGCGATCGCCGCCTCCACCCCGTCGACGAAGTGGAACGGCGCGTCCGGATGCCGGCCCTCGGGCCGGGGCCGATGCGACACGACCACCAGGTGCTCACCGGTCGGCGGGACACCGCCCCACCCGTCCGTCATGTCGAACACATGCCGCCCGACCACCAGCGTCCCGATCTTCGCCATGGCCGGCCCCACGTAGTCGGCGGAGGCCTTGGACACCTTGGCGTACTCGTTGAGCTGGACGTCGCCGTTGCCGTACCACTCGAAGAGCGGGCCGACCTGGTCGTCGGCGTCGGCGATGAAGCCGTCGACGGAGACGACGTTGTGCATCACGACGGTGGTCATGCGATCTCCCGCGCGTCCGGGGGCCGGGGCGGCCCTTGTGCATCCATAGACCGCCCCCGCACCCGAAACTCATCGCGGACCGCTGCCCGGTTTCCTCAGGCCTTTTGCAGGTTCTTCGGCCCGGCGCGGTGACGGCCGCCGCCCTGGGGCAGCGCCGTCCGCGCCGTCAGCCCCCGCGACTGCCAGGCGTTGTCGCGGAGCTTGAACAGGGCCCAGTAGCGGGTGGGGCAGAGCAGCACGATGTTCATGAACACGGCCGCGGGGGTGCCGACCAGCCAGGAGCGCCAGCGCTGGCGCGCGGTCATGTCCGGCCGCATCAGCACGTACAGCCCCGACTGGCCGTACCGGACCACCAGGTACACGCCGAGGTACACCAGCGCAATGCCCGGGTTGTGGTACCGGCCGCCCAGAGTCAGGAGCGTCATGACGACGGTCCAGGCCAGCATCACCGGGGTGATGACGAGCTGGAGCAGGCCGAAAGTCGGCGAGATGAGCTGCTTCAGCGACAGCCGCGCGTACACGAACGGCAGCATCCACCACCACGACCGGGCCCAGCGCAGCCGCTGCCGGTAGGTCTTCCTCAGCGTCGTCGGCATGTCGGTGACGACTCCGGCCTCGTTGACCGCCACGACCTCGCCGCGCATCAGCGCCCGCAGCGCCAGCCAGCGGTCGTCGCCGGTGCCGCACTCGACCTCGTAGGCGTCCAGGTGGTCGTAGAGCAGCTCGGCCCGGTAGAGCGCGAGCGCACCCGACGTCGTCTCCAGCGCTCCCAGCATGGAGCGCGAGGACCGCATCATCACGCACGAGGTGCCGATGTCGATGTCCGCGGCCCTGGAGACCCAGCTCTCCTCGAAGTTGCGGACGTAGATCATGCCGGTGGTGGCCTGGATCCGCGGGTTGCTCATGGCCCGGAGCTGCTGCTCCAGCGCGTCCGGGAAGGGCTCGCCGTCCGAGTCGATGGTGAGCACGAAGTCGAAGTGCTTGCCCTGCTCCTGGAGGTGACGCAGCACGGTGACCTGGGCCCCGCGCTTCCCCTTGTTCTCCTGGCGGTGCCAGAAGACGCGGGGGTGCTCGAAGGGCTCCACGGGGTGCTGCCGCGAGCCGTCGTCGATGACGTGGATCTCGTCGACCGGGTGCGTCTGGGCCAGCAGCGACCGCACCGTGCGGTGCAGGTTCTCCGACGGCTCCTCGAACGCCGGGATGATCGCCACCGTCCGGCCGGGCGCCACCGGCAGGTGGGTGAAGGACCGGCCCTTCAGGAACGACACCAGGCAGAGCACGATCACCGTCATGCCCAGCCACCAGTAGAAGGTGAGGACCGGGCTCTTCGACTGCAGGTGCACCACCACGGTGGCGGCGGCCAGGGCCGCCACCACCACGGCGGTCACCACGGTGAACCTCACCCGGGAGGGGCGGGCGTACGAGGCGCTCAAGCGGTCACTCGCTTGCCGCGGGTCGCCATGCGGAAGGCCGCGACGCCGCCGATGACGAGGAGGATGGCTGCGAGCACGATCCACCCCAGAGCCGTTCCGCCGGTGGCGGCCAGGGCGGCTCCGCCCGTGGCGGTCCCGATCGCGGCGCCCACACCGTTCTGTCCGTACATGATGTTCCTCTTTCCTGCTGTTTGCGGGTTTCCTGTGGGCTCTCTAGAGCCGTTCGATGTGCGGTGCGGCGGCCATGACGCCACGCGTGTCGAGGACGTAGGCGGCCTCGGCGGCGAGCCGGACGAGGTCGAACTCGCCGTGCGGGGTGAGCAGGACGACGGCGTCGAAGTCGGCGACGGTGGCTGTGTCCGCGCCCGTCCCGGTGAAGGGGATGTCGCGGCAACCGCCGTCCGCCACCGCCAGATAGGGGTCGACGACGGTCACGTCCGCCCCCATCGCCCGCAGCCGGTCGGCGACTTCGACGGCCGGCGACTGGCGGGCGTCCGAGGTGCCCGGCTTGTAGGCGGCGCCGAGGGCGAGGACACGGGCCCCGTGCACGCTCCGCCGGAAGCGGCGGCTCAGGGCGTCCTGCAGCCGGCGCACCACGTAGTCCGGCTGGCTCTCGTTGATGTCCTGGGCCAGCTCGATGAGCCGGAAGGTCTGCCCGTGCCGGGCCTTGACGTGGTGGCTGAGGTAGACCGGGTCGATGGGCAGGCAGTGCCCGCCGACACCGGGCCCGGGCAGGAACCTGGTGAACCCGAAGGGCTTGGTCGCGGCCAGCTCCAGCGTGTGCCAGACGTCCACGCCCAGCGTGTGGGCCATCCGGGACAGCTCGTTGACCAGGGCGATGTTGACGTGCCGGTAGGTGTTCTCGAACACCTTGGCCAGCTCGGCCTCTTCGAGCCCTGAGGCGGGCACGGTGACCTCGGTGACGGTGTCGTAGAAGTCCTTGACCCGCCGCAGACAGCCCTCGGTCAGCCCGGCGACGATCTTCGGCGTGTTCTCCAGCCGCCAGTCGGCGTTGCCCGGGTCGATGCGCTCGGGGCTGAAGCCGACGTGGAAGTCCTGCCCGGCGACGAGCCCGGAGCCTTCCTCCAGCAACGGTATGAGCACGTCGCGGGTGGTGCCGGGGTGGGTGGTCGACTCGAGGACGACGGTGGCGCCCGGCTCGATCCACTCCGCGAGCACGCGACCGGCGTCCCGTACGCAACTCAAGTCCGGCGCACGGTCGGTGAGCGGAGTCGGAACGGTGATGACGGCGACATCGAACCCCTTGAGGTCCTGCGGGTCGCAACTGGCGCGGTACGCGCCCGAATCCAGCACCGCCCGGAGCCGGCTGTCACCGATGTCCTCGACGTACGACGACCCGGCGGCCAGCGCCTCGCAACGCGCCCGGTCGGGCTCGTAGCCGGTGACCGTATGCCCGGCCTCGGCGGCCCTCACGGCCAGGGGCAGGCCGACATAGCCCTGCCCCAGCACACATATGTGCATGGTGGTTTCCTCACCCCTGAAATACGGCCGTCTGTTCCTGAAGCAGACGGCCGTGGCGTGGTACTGCGTGAGAAGCGGTGTGGGAACGGCACCAGCACCGCGTCACCGGTCGGCCAGGGCCCCCTGCCCCGGCATGCGCGAAGCGCAACCAGTGATCTTCACAAATCCCCCTCATCTGTGGACTTTCATAGTTCAATAACACTTCGCTGAACGGAACCCCCTTTACTGATTCGCAATCTGCGAAGGGAAGTGCCGGGTTGCGGACGTTGGGGAGTGAGGGCACGTCAAGTGCCGTGCAGTGGATGGATCTTCACAACTTCACAGTGACGCGACTCATATGCGGGCGGCGCGGGCGAGTGCACCTGCGAATCGAGTGCGCCCTTCGAGTGCGCCCCTCGTACCACCCCTCCGCGGAAACCCGCGGGACCGTTGTCAGAACCGTGCGGTAGAAAGGGCGTTCGGTCGTGCCGGCTGCCGGCGCGGCTTCAGACACATCCTGTGGGGGGATCTTGTCCAGAACACGGGCGGCCTGGGCCGCCATCGGTACGGCCGCGCTGCTGCTGACCGGCATGCCGGCGGCGCACGCGGCGGAGGCTGCGGAGGCTGCGGAGGGACAGGCGCCGGACGTCCGCTGGGCGAACAGCGTCTCGGACGACCTCGGCACCCTTCAAGTCGGCATCAGCTCCGACAGCGCCATCACGGGCATCAGGGCCCACATCGTCTCCGCGGCCACCCAGCAGGAGGTCGCCGTCGTGGAGAACGACGCGTTCACGCTGGCCTCCGGCACGGCGGACGACGGTGTGTGGAAAACGAAGCAGCCCCTCGACCTGCCCGCGCTCGGCAGCTACGACATCCGCATCGAGGCCACGGACGCGGACGGCGACCGTACCGTCGACAACTCCGCCGGCACGCTCGCCTACTACGTCGCCGCGGTGTTCGAGGACGTGCGCCCCGACCGCACGGAGATCGACACCGACCACCGCGAGGTGCGGGTCGACGGCACGCTGAAGGGACGCTGGCCCGGGACCCGCGAGCTGAAGCCGCTGGCGGACCACCGGGTGGACCTCGACGTGGACTACTGGACGGAGAACACCGTCCGCACCGACGCGGAGGGGCACTTCTCCGGCACGGTCACCGTGAACGACGCGGTGCCGGTGCAGGCCGTCTACCGCCACGACTCCGCGAACCCGTACGTCCTCTACGGCGAGTCCGCGCCGACGCGGATCGGCGTCCGGCAGGTGGCCACGCGCTGGACCTTCCAGTCCCCGGCGGAAGCCCGCACGATCGACTACGGACAGCAGGTCACCGTCACGGCGACGCTGGAGCGCGAGACCCCGCAGGGCTGGGTCCCCTTCGAGGGCCAGAGCGGCGGCGTCCTCTACGAGGCCTCCCAGGGCACGCACTGGGCCGGCGTCGGCTACTTCACCACCGGCGAGGACGGCAAGGTCACCTTCACCCACACCCCGTCGGAGACCGGCACCTTCCGCGCGGCGTCCCACAGCGACGACCCGTTCATCGCCCCGGCGTCCGCGAACAGCCCCGAGATCACGGTCCTGCGCGCCTCGGCCTTCACGTCGTTCTCCGCGACCCGCACGCCGGACCGCGGCGTCCACGTCGAGGGCGCGATGGACTTCCCCGACGGCTGGACACCCGGCACCATCCCGGTACACATCCAGCACTCCCACGACGGCAAGCGCTGGACGACCCTCCGCACGACGGAGGCGGACTGGTCGGGCGAGGGGTACGCGTTCTCGGCGGACATCGCCGATGGGCGACGCGGTCACTACCGTGCGCAGTTCAAGGCGACGGACGTGTTCCGGGGGGCCACGTCGGAGGTGGTGGAGGTGGGGCGCTGACGCGTGTGGAGGGGCGGGGCGCGGCGCCGTCCTGCGAACGGGACCATGAGATGCGGTTGTTGCCCGGACCGGGCCTGGGCAAGATGGATGCCTTCCTGTCGCGCCGCTGCCGCGCCGCGCGTTCACGTTCGACACGATCAGGACGGAAGCATGTCGGGAGAGATCTCGCCCACCGGGAAGCGGTCCGGCCCCGGCTCCACGCCCGAGCTGCGAGCCTCCCATGCCGACCGGGACCGGGTGGTGGACGCGCTGCGCATCGCGGCGGGGGATGGCCTGCTGACCGCGGACGAGCTGGACGAGCGCCTGGAGACGGCCCTGTCGGCGCGGACCCTGAAGGAACTCGCGCCCCTCACCGCGGACCTGCCTCCCGCCCTGGCGGCGGCAGGTGCGGAGGCCAAGGATGTCGTCCGGATCGAGCAGGTCCACAGTGGCCCGATCGAGCGCGCGGGGTGCTGGGTGGTGCCGCGGAAGCTGGAACTCGCGGTGACGTACTGCAAGGTGACGCTTGACTTCACTGACGCAGTGATCACGCACGACACGTTGCGGATCGACGTGGCGATGACAGGAAAGACCCTGACCCTGGTCACGAGGCCGGGCATCGTGGTCGACACCGACGGCCTGCAGCTGGTGCACAGCCGGATCAAGTACCGGCAGTCTCCGACGACCTCCGATCAGCCGGTCACACTGCGAGTGGAGCTGGTCGGCCAGAAGGCCCACGGCCGCGTGGTGGTGCGCCCCTCACGCCGGACGCTGGGTCAGCGGCTGCTGCGCAGGCCGGCGTCTCCGATTCGACCTCCGGCCTGATCATCATCATCCGATTCTGATCTCGTAGCGCAACTGCTGGCCCTGGGCCGACATCACCATACGGTCGACCTGGATCGGCTCGTCGTCGGCGTCCAACGTGAGCCTGGTGAGGCGCAGAACGGGATCCGTCGGGGTGAGCCGCAAGGTCTCCTGCTCCTCGTCCTCGGGCAGGGCGGCCGTTACGTCCTCCCTGACCAGCACGCCGACATGGCCCAGTTCCGCGAGCAGGGTGACGGCTCCACCGCGGATCTTCGCCGTTCCGGCGAGCGGCGTGCCTCGGGCGATTGCGGTCGGGTAGTAGGTGTCGGTCAGTTCGTTCGGCTCGTCGTCGAGGAGGATCAGGCGGCGTCGAACGACGACCGGCTCCCCGTCCGGAACCCCGAGAAGCCGCGCGACCTCGGCCGGCGCGGGGACCTCACCGGCATGGACGATGCGCTGGGTTCCACGTCGCCCCTGGGCCGCTGCGTCCGCGCTCCAGGCGTCGCCCTGTTCTCGCTTGCGGGGCGTCAGATACGGCATCGACGTGCTCGTCCACGTGCTGGCGCTCACGGTGTCCTCCCGTTGCCTGCGTGTCAGCTGCCGATCAGGCGGCTGTCGAAGCCGGCGCGCAGGAGACGCTCGTACGCGTCGTAGACCTCGCCCGGCACGTCCTGCTCTACGGCGAAGCCGAGCTTCGGGTACTCGATCACCCGTTGCAGGTCGCCGACGAGCATGTCGACGACGAGCTTCTCGTCGCCGATGACTTGATGTAGTCGTCCAGCTCCAGCGGCTCGGAGGCGCAGACGACGTCGGCCTCGGGCCAGAGTTTGCGGCAGGTCGCGTACGAACGGCGCTCCATGTACGGCTTGGAGATCAGCAGCAGCGACTCCACCTCGATGTGCGCAGCAGCCAGTACCTCCCGGGAGAAGGTGATGTTCTGGCCTGTGTTCGCGGCCTTCGGCTCGACGAGGATCGCCTCATCCGGAACGCCCAGACTCAGGGCGTGCTCGCGGTAGTGCACGGCCTCGCCGCGTGGGAACCGGGCGCGGGTCGTGGGGCTGTTGCCGCCGCTGAACACCACGACCGGAAAGAGACCGGCCCGGAACAGGCCGGCAGCTGTGGTGGCCACCCCGAGGTCGTGACTTCCCAGGCCGATCGCCGCCGAGCAGGGGCGCGCCTCATGCCCCATCTGGTGGTAGTCCCAGATCACCGTCGCGTCGTGGAACTGCTCGCCGCTGATGTGACGCTGTTGGTGCTCCGGCACTGCCACTCCCTGCCTCATCCCTGCTGGGCTCCTCGGATGCCCTCGATGCTGCGCAGCTGGTGACTCAGTCCGTACCGGCGAGCCACCTGTGCCGCCCGGTCGAGGACGGACAGCCCATCATCCCGGGGCATCGCATCGGACAGAAGGATGTGCCCGTAGGCGGTGTCCAGCCGCACCCGCTGCATCGGGGAGTCGACCGTACCCGTGGTGCGCGCGATGTCGATGCAGTGAAGCCTGGTCAGTTGACTGCACTAACTCAGGCCACGGCTCGACTCGGAGGCGGTGCATCAGGAGCATCGGGGCATGTCGTTGTCGCATGAGTCCTCCCGGGTACATCGAGATCTGATGGACGGCCGTGTACGGCTGTCGCGGATCGGGGCGGTTGCTGCTGGTACGTCGGTGTCGTTGCCGTGGCTAGTGGTGGATGGTGCGGGGCGTGAGGTCGAGCCGGTCAGCAGCTATCTCCGGGACCGCCTGCTGGGGGACGTGAGTCCGCTGACGTGCCGGAGCTACGCCTACGACCTGCTGCGCTGGTTCCGGGTGCTGTGGACGGTGGACGTCGGCTGGGAACAGGCCACCGAGGCGGAGGCGGCCGCGCTGGTCGGCTGGCTGCGCTCGGCCCGCAATCCACAGCGGCAGCGACGACGTGAGGGCGGACATCCACCCGGGGCGGTGAACCCCACGACCGGCAAGCGAGTCCTGGCGGCGGGCTATGCCCCAGCCACGATTGCGCACAACCTATCGGCGGTTCACGGCTTCTACGCCTTCCACTTGCACTTCGGACGCGGGCCGGTGCTCAACCCCGTGCCGGAGAATCGGGCCCGCCGCGCGACGCTTGCCCACCGGTCGCCGCTGGAGGTTCCTGGCCGGCACCGCCGGGGCCGTCTGCGTCCGAAGGTTCCCGTCCGTCAGCCGCGGGCGATTCCCGATGCCCAGTGGGAGGAGTTGTTCGAGCGGATGCGGTGCGCCCGGGATCGGGCTCTTCTGGCCTGCTACGTCTCCTTACCTGGCGGCCTACCTCGACGATGCCGGCCTGCCTGACGACGGCGGACCGATCTGGCGCACTCGCCGTGGTGAGACGCGTCCGCTGACCTACTGGGCGGCCCGGCGGATCCTCCAGCGGGCAACCGAGCAGTTGGGCATGAACTGGACGCTTCATAATGCGAGACACACGGCGGCGACCCGGTTTGCCCGGGATCCGGCAATGACTCTGGCGGAGGTGCAGACGATCCTTCGGCACGCGCATATCACCACCACCGCCCTCTACACCGTGGTCGGCCTGGATGACCTGGTCGACAAGCTCGCCGAGCACTACGGCCGCCCGGCCCAGCCGGCCGCGTGGTCCCAGCAGTACGACCCACAGGACGTGGCGGTGGTGTTCGGTGCCCGGTAGTCAGGCCGGCAACAGCGCCCGGGTGAAGGGACCGACCACCGGACGGGTGCGCCGCCACTCCGTCGAGATCTACGAGCGGGACTTCAGCTTCAAGCCGACCGCGGTGGAGCCCGCACCTCCGCCGACGCCCATCCACCCGCCCCGTCCACTGGGCGAGCTGTCGACCGCTTCCATCGAAGACATCGCCGAACTGGCCGGGACGGTCCTCGGGACAGGATCCGGTATCGCGAAGTGGACGACGGAGATGCAGCGGCTGCTGGAACACCTGCAGGAGTTCCCCGGCGCCACGTGGCAGGAGCGATGGGAGGCCGCCGGCCTCAACGAGCGGGGACGCCAGGCCCAGCAGCTCTACCAGGGCCGCAGCAAGGCGATCAAGAGCACCATGAACACCTCCGCAGGCCACGCTTTCGCGATGCGCCTGATCCAGCCGTCGCTGCTGGCCTTCCGCTCCTATCGCTTCTCTCACTACCTGCGCTGGTTCCGCAGCATCGCCAAGGACCCGGTGCTGGAGGAGTTCTGCGAACGGACCCTGTCCCTGAACGTGAGCCGCCAGTCGATCCGGCGAGCCCAGTTCGACGTGATCGTCCCGTTGACCGTCTTTGGGATCCACATCGCCGACCTGACGCCGGAGGCCTTGCTCTTCTACGCGACGGAGTCCAGGAAGTACGGCGTCACCGCTGGCGAGGCGGGCGGGGACGGCTGCTTCGCCGCTACCCAGGCCTGGCCGATCCTTTCCGACATGGGGCATTTCCCGGCCTCGACCCCGCGCACGCTGCGGGCCGCCGTGGTCAAGGGCCAGCGTCCCGTCGCCGAACTCGTCGATAAGCACAAGATCCGCAACCAGGGTGTTCGCGACCTGCTGATCCACTACATCAGCCGGCGCTCGGTCGAGGTCGACTACTCCACCCTCCAGGCCCTGGTCACCAACCTCGTCCGGCTGTTCTGGAAGGTGATCCAGGACTTCAACCCGGACCAGGCCGACCTGCGGTTGTCCCCCGAAGCAGTCACCCACTGGAAGGAGAGCCTGCTCGTCCGGCCGGACGGCAAGCCGCGGCTGCACGTCGAGGGCCCCTTCCTCGCGGTCCGCGCCTTCTACCTGGACCTGCACACCTGGGCAGTCGCAGAGCCGGAACGTTGGGCCCAGTGGGTGGCACCTTGCCCGATCCGCGATGAAGACCTGCGCTGGTTCCACGTCCGCCGGCGCCGTGTCCAGGAGCGGATGGCCAACCGCACGCGGGAACGCCAGCCGCTCCTGCCGATCCTGTCCCAGCACGTCACCGATCAATGGCAGCGGCAACGCACGCTGCTGGAGAGCGCCCGCGCGGTCGGGCTCGGCGAGCACTTCACCGTCGATGGGACCGAGTGGCAGCGCGTCTCCGCGAAGATCGACGCCGAACGCCGGGACCCGACGACCGCGCCGATCCGGGCGGTGAACCGGGCAACGGGGAAACTGGTACAGCTCACGCACACCGAGAACCAGGCGTTCTGGCAGTGGGCGATCGTGGAGACGCTCCGGCTGGCCGGCCTGCGTGCCGAGGAGCTGACCGAGCTGACTCACCTGAGCGTGCGCAACTACCAGCGCCCGAGCGGTGAAGTCGTCGCCCTGCTCGTGATCACACCGTCCAAGAGCGACCGGGAACGGGTGATCCCGATGTCCGCGGAGCTGTTCCACGTCATCGCCCAGATCATCCGTCGTCACATCAGCGCGCACGGCACCGTTCCGATCTGCGTCCGCTACGACCTGCACGAAAAGGTCTGGAGCGAGCCGCTGCCCTACCTGTTCCAGAACGTGCACGCCGGGGGACTGCGGGCGATGTCCACCACGACGATGTGGCGGATGATCCGCCGGGCCGCCGACGGACTGATCGATACCGATCCCCGGTTCGCCGAGGTGAAGTTCGCTCCCCACGACTTCCGCCGGCTCTTCGCGACCGAGCTGGTCAACAGCGGCCTGCCCATTCACATCGGCGCAGCCCTGCTCGGCCACCTCAATATCCAAACCACTCGCGGCTACGTCGCGGTCTTCGACGACGACGTCGTCCGCCACTACCAGCAGTTCCTCGACCGCCGACGAGCACAACGACCCCAAAGCGAGTACCGCGAACCGACCAAGACGGAATGGTCGGAGTTCAACGAGCACTTCGACAAGCGCCGCGTCGAACTTGGCTCCTGCGGCCGCCCCTACGGAACCCCCTGCCAGCACGAACACGCCTGCATTCGCTGCCCGATGCTGAGCATCAACCCGAAGATGCTGCCCCGCTTGGACGAACTGGAGGAGGACCTCCTCGCCCGCCGCGAGCGCGCCGTCGCCGAGGACTGGCGAGGAGAGATCGACGGCCTCGACCTCACCCTTACCTTTCTGAGAAGCAAGCGCGAACAAGCACGCCGCTTCGAGCGAACCGGACCGGTCCCGCTCGGACTTCCCGCAGTCCCTCAGTAGTGTCTTTGAACTCTGGCCGTGACGTGCCTACGACCGGAGGATCTGGTGTGTGGGTGCTGGTGGTGCGGCTCGGGCGGCTTCCCCAACACGCCGAGGCACACCTGAACTGGGCGTTCATCACTCTCATGACCCGGCGTCTGACCCGCACCGGCCTCCGCCCCGACAGTTGGACAAAGAAGGCCGGGCCCCCCGCTCAAGCGCGACGGGGAGCACCGACGTCAGGTGTTGGTGAGCTGCGCCGAAACGGCTGTCTCCGTGACTACACCCGTTTCGTCCCCGAACCTTGCGGCAGCGAGCCCTCCGCCCTGGCGTGGGGAGAGCCGATACGGTCCATCTGCCTCCAGGTCTTGAAGATCACCGGGCACAGCGTGACGAGCAGATACACACCGCCGACCGCCAGCAGCGCATGAGAACCGAAGGCGAGACCCTCTAATGATCACCTCCGAGACCAGCACGAGCGTGTCAATCTCCACCCACACCAGCGGCCCGACCTGCGAGTTCAAGATGAAACGATCTCAATGAGTGGGTGTCGAGTGCTCGGGGAGCGCTGGCCTTCGGGCTGGGTGCTGGCGAAGGTGCGCGAGGGCCGGGGCCAGGCTCGGGGTGTGCTGCACGCCCCGGACTGCGAGGAGGCGCCGCAGGGGGCGCCGCTGCTCGATGTGGAGCACGCGTTGAACGTCGCGGAGAACCCGGGGACCCAGCTGTGCACCCTGTGCGGAGCCGGGCAGGAGCTGACGCCTCTCCTGAGCGGCTTTGAACACATCACCAACTCCGCCCCCGGCCACTCCTAGACCCCCGGCCAGCGCACCGTCGGCGAACCAAGCACGGCCTCCAGGTGCGGTAGGCGCCAACGGCTGCAACCGACGTCCAACCAGAACGAGCGGTCACCGGGGCTGCCTATTTTTGGCATTTCCGACGAACAAGTAGACGGCCCCGAATATGCATAGCGTCATAACGAGAACGACCCAGCCGCCGGAATTTCCTGCCACGATAAGGAATACTGACAGGACTACTCCAGCTACCGCGAAAAGGGCGGTAAATAGCATCCACCTCTTCACTGCTGCGCGCTGTTCCAGCGACCATCCAACCTTTGGCATTTACGATCCCCTTTTTCCTCGGCCCTGCGGCGGGGCGCTGGCATGCCCCGCCGCAGGATCCCGATCTCTCTAGCCTCCGCTAACAGCGTTGGAGGCAATCTGTCCGGCACTCCATGAAATCGCGTAGCATCCAGCGGTGGCTCCCAACGAGCCTCCCACCGTCGCTGGGGCTGACGCAGCGACTGCCGTTCCGCACGCAGCCCCAGCAAGTCCACCCACTACTACTCCAGCAACGTCGCCCCACAGCGCTTGAGTATCTCCTTGTACCAGGTGAGCGATACCTGTAATGCCATCTCCGACCAGACCCAGAGCGTCTATGAGTCCGAGTCCGGACGGATCGATATTGTTGATGGGATCGCCGCCCGCATAAAGGTACGGGTTCTTCTCCTGGCCGGAGGGGTCGGGCTGGGTGAAGCGGCCGAGGGTGGGGTCGTAGTAGCGGTGCCCCAGCTTGTACAGGCCCGTCGGGTCCAGGTAGGCGCCGGTGTAGCGGTGCGGCTGGGGGACGGCCTCGGTGGTGGTGCCGCGCGGCAGGCCGGTGGGGCCGTAGGCGTAGGTGTGGGTGCGCTTGCCCGTGTCGTCGACGAGGCCGAGGACGTTGCCCGTGGCGTCGGTGAGGTAGTAGTAGGACTTCCCCCCAGTCGTCATAGAGTTCAAGGTGCCCGCCGGTTCGCGGATGAATCCGGTGTCGACGCCGTTGGTCGTCGTGGACGCCAGACCGAGTGCGGTGTGGTGGAACCACGTCGAACCCAGCTTGGTGCGCTCGGAGTTGGTCGTGCCCGCGTGGACCAGGTCGTAGCTCTTGCCGGCGGCGGTGATGCCGGAGAGCTGGCTGTAGTCCGTCCAGCTCTCGTTGGTCCGGGCGGTGGCGCTGGCGCCGGCGGTTTCGTTGCCGAGCTTGTCGTAGGACCAGCCCGTGGTGGAGCCGTTCTTCGCGGTCAGCTCGGAGGCGTCGTCGTAGGAGTAGGTGGTGCCGCCGGGGCAGGCGTTTTTGGTGCCGTCCTGGGAGGTGAGGTTGCCGGCCTTGTCCCAGCAGTACAGCCACGACGCCTTGCGCGCGCCCGCGGAGTCGGCTTCCAGGGCGTAGCGCAGGCGGTCCTGGGAGTCGTAGTCGTAGGTGGTTTTGTTCTTGGTGAGGTTGTCGGTGCGGGTGCGAATCTTGGTGGTGTCCTTGCCCGCGGTGTTCTTGTAGCTGTAGGCCAGGTCGATCAGCGTCGTCGTCCCGGAGGTGGTTTTAACGGCTTCGGGGCGGCCGTTGTCGTCGATGTCGACGGCTTGGGTGGTGCCGCCGGGGTAGACGGTCTTGGTGCGCTTGTCGTTGTTGTTGTAGTCGAAGTCGGTCTTCTTGCCGTCCGGGGCGGTCAGGTAGTCGAGGCGGCCGGCTTTGTCCCAGGTGTAGTCGGTCTTGCCGGTCGGGTCGGTGTAGTAGTCGACGTCGCCGGCCGGGGTGTAGGCGAGGGCGGTCTGGGCGCCGTTCTGCAGGGTGCGGATGCTTTCGCGGTTGAGCTTGTCGTAGTCCCAGCCCGTGGTGCCGGAAGCGTCGGTACGGGATTTGACGTTGCCGTCGCCGTCGTAGGAGTAGGTGACCGTGGCGTTGGTGGAGGACACCTTCGTCACGCGGTCGCGGTTGTCGTATGTGTAGAGGGTCTTGACGCCGCGTCCATCGGTGACGGTCTCCACCCGGCCGAGTGCGTCGTAGGTGTACTCCGTTTTGCCCAGCGGCGCCGGCGGGGTGACCGTCTTGAGGTTGCCCTTGGCGTCGTACACGAAGGAGGTGACCTTGCTGTTGCCGTCTTTCGCGGTGCAGCGCTGGCCTTCAAAGCCGCCGCACTTGGGGGTGGCTTCGTTGTAGGTGTACTCGCGTGTCCCGCCGGCCGTGCCCGAGGTGGTCACCGACATGGTGTTGCCGTTGGTGTCGTACTTGAAGGTGTCCTTGCGGCCGTCCGCAGTGGTGAAGTCGTTCGGCAGGTCGGTGCCGGCGATCGTCTGGTATTCCGTCACGGAAGCCGTCGCCCCGAGCGGGAGCCGCTGGGAGATGGCGTTGTTGCGGTCGTCCCAGCCGTAGGTGGTGGTGTTCCCGCCCGTGCCGTCCGTACCCGAGCCCATCGCGTCGATCGCGGTCTGCAGCAGATGGTTGGTGTACTTCGAGTGGCGGGAGTGGCCCAGGGGGTCGGTGACCTTGCTGACCTCGCCGTCCGCATTGTGCAGGTACTTGGTGGCATCCCCGTCGGGGTCGGTCACCGTGGTGGTGCCCGCGTCGGACGGGGTGGCGGCCGTGTAGTCGTAGCGCCAGGTCGGGCCCTTGTGACCGTCGCTCGAGGACTCGGTGGCGCGCTGCATGGAGGAGACGCGGTTGTGGGCGTCGTAGGTGAACAGCGTGACGGTGCCCTCAGGGGTGGTCACCTTGGTCAGGCGGCGTGAGGAGTCGTACTCGTAGGCGGTGGCCTTGCCGTCGGTGTCGGTGACCTTCGCCAGGTTGCCGGCCGCGTCCAGGTCGAACACGGCCGTGCGACCGGTGTGGTCCTTGGCCTGCCACTGGCTGGCGTCCGTCTTGACCAGGTCGATCCAACGGCCCGAGCGGGTCTCGGTGAGCTTGAAGCCGTTGTGCTCGCTGCCCTCGTCGTGCTGGTCGACGGTGATCAGGCCGTCGTTCTTGTCGGTGACCTTCGTCAGCGTGCCGTGCTCGTTGAAGGTGTCACGGGTGCCGGACTTGCGGTCGGTGAGGGTGTACGTGCCGTCCGCGTTCTTCTTCAGGTCCTTGGAGTAGCCCGTCGGCGTGGTGTAACCGCCGGTGGAATTCTCCTTGAACCGCAGCGTGTTGCCGGTGGCGTCAAAGACGACCACCTCCCCGTCACCGACCTGGAGGTAGCGCTCGTAGGCCTGCCACCAGCGTTGCGACACCTTCCCCCACGGCGCTTCGAGGGAGTTGTACGTCCGGGTGAGCTGGAGCTTTTGGCCGACACCGGCGATGTCGAAGTCAGTGGCGGCGAGCATCAGGTTGCCGTTGGAGACGTTCACCCGCGCCACCAGCGCGTCATTCAGGCGCGTGTCGATGATCCGGTGCCAGGGCACCTCGCCCTGCCCCTCCGGGGTGTAGGGCGTGGCCTCGGCAGCGGCCGCCGCGCGGGACGCGGCCCCCATGGCTTTCCCGCCGGCGGCCCGAGCCTTCTGCGCCGCCCGCCAAGCTGCGACTTCGGCGGACGGCTTGGCCTCAGCCTCCGAGTCCGGCGCTTTGACCGACCCGGCCGGCGTGGCAGGAGCCTCGACCTTGGTCGGCTTCGTCCACGGACTCTCCGGCTCCGGCAGCTCCGGCTTCGGAGCCGCCGCCAGACCAGGCGCTGCGGCGATCACTACGGCAGCCGTAGTGATCGCCGCGACAAGAGCGGTTCTGTGTGTTCCTCGGGCACGCCGCAGCGACGTGCTTCCAGCACGTAAATGCATCAGCTTCCCCCCACAGGAAGTCAGACAGACAGTCAGAACCGGTGACCCACTCGGTCACCTCGGCCACACAAGCTGTCACGAGACGCACACAAACCGACGAGCCGTACCCCGCAACATCCGTCTCATGCGGGCCGGAATCAGACCCACCACTTCGACTGGGCGAATGCGGACACTGTGGAGTAACCCGTCACTACTCAAAGGAGGAATTGTCCATTCCATTACCGATCCGAGCGGGCACACTGACCGAAATCCTTCGACTGCATCTCAATCAGCACATCTCATGCCACAACTGACTATTTTTCGGTCAAGTTCAGACCTAGCCGGGATATGCACAGAGAGCGCTTACCAGCCACCCTCTTGCCGCACCAACCCCGCCTCCAACCGGCTCGCCCGAAAAGTCCAGACCGCTGGACGCCTCACGTCCTGGAGCCTGGCAGCCGGTATGGCCACAGCCGCCGCGGACCTGGTCCTCGAACCACAGGCCGCCTGGTGGACCGCGCTGTGGCCCATCCCCTGGTACCTCACCGGCCTGTCCATCCCACTCTGGGCGGTCCTGCGCGCCAGCGAGAAGGCCGCCCAGCAATCCGGCAAAGACGACGATTTCCCCCGACAGTGGGACAAAGCCGCCCGATGCACCAGCTCTCCGCCTGCGGCCACGAGAGCGTCGAGATCACGATGTCATGCATCGCACGCGGTACAGAACATCGCGAGGTGCACCGGTGGACGGTGCCCCGGGCCCCCTATCGGCTCATCGACTTGGTGCAGAGAAGGTCCAGTTCGCCTGCGCCTCTGTGCGCCAGCGCCAGCTTCTGATGAGCCACGGACCAGTCCTCCGGTTCGCCGAGCTTCTCGAACTCGTGCGTGGCAGCCGTCATGATCTCCGCGGCGTACACATGGTTCCCTTCCTTGCTCAGCGCCGTGCCCACCCACAGACGGGCCCGTGCCCGGTCGCGCGGTCCGAGGCGTTCGTCGTTCGCGAGTTGCTCGTAGCATCGGGCCGAGGCTTCGAGTCGACCGGACATCTCCTGCACGACCGCGAGGGACAGGTCGATCTGTGCGACACGGCGGGGGACGTCGAGTTCGCGGAACAGGTCGCGCGCGGTCACGTAGGAGCAGCGGGCGGACAGCGGGCCGAGGATCGAACCCTGGTCACGGTGCACATCCCCGAGGAGCGTGAGGGAACGGCCGTAGAGATGGCGTCCCTTGTCGTCGAGTCGATGGGGATCGTGGCGCCCCAGCCAGCGATTGAGCAGGGTCGACGCGAACGGGAAGTCCTGCCGACTGATGCAGACCACGGCGCGCTCGACGTCCTCGGTCCAGGTCTCGTGGTCAGCGGGCCGTGCGACGGTCTGACGCTCAGGAGGAAGCATTACCTCGAAGCGGTTCTGAGCAGCGGCGTCGGCTCGGGCAAGCGCGGTGTCGAGGATGGCCTGCGTATCCGGGCGTGGCCGCGTCCTGACACCCAGGCTTTCCCACTTGGCGATTCTCCGTGACGACCGGGGGCGAGAAGCGCAACGGAAGTACAACAGCAGGTCATTTCGAGGCCGATCGCGTCGGCAGACGCTGGGGCCATGGAACGACGAACTCGTCAGCGAGCCCGGCCCCGGCCCCGTCGCCATCCGCCTGACTGCGAAGACGCGCCGGACTTGCTTCGCCGTCTGCTCCGTCGGTGGAACCCGGCCCTCCCCAGCCCCTACCGCTCGGAATCCCTCATCGACGGCGCCTCACCCGTCGCTGTTCGCCCGTACGTCGTCACCACAGACCCACACCTGCCCGCCAGCGTGGAGACCGCCTGATGGACACCACCCCACGCCGCACACTCCGCCTCCTCCCCTGGGCCAGCCCAGAAGCCAAGCCGTGCTTTCTGATCACTGACGACGGCGGCGGAGGCGTATCCCGTCTCGCCGACATCACCGAAGCCACCCAGCTCGACATGGGCGCTCAACTCCTCGCCCACGCCGACGACCTGCTCCCCGACGCCACCGAGGCGCAACTCCGCTTCCTTGCCGAGCGTCTCACCGAGGTCCTGCGGGACATCCTGCGCGTCGCGGAGAGCCGGGGGCGGAGGGCCGGCCCGGGGCTGTCCTTCCCGCGGCTTCCGCCGCCGTAGTCGCCTACAACGCCGACGCCCCCCGCCCGATGACTCGGACAGGGGGCGTTGAAGACAACCCTCGAAGAACCGCCTACTTCACCGGCTCCGGCTCCGGTGCGTTCTCCGAGTCCGCCGTGCCCGCCGGCGGCTCGCCGTCGTCGTCACCGTCGTCGTCCTCGCCCTCCGCCGGCACCGGCGTCTTCACCGAGTCCAGCAGGAGCTGGGCGACGTCCACGACCTGGATGGACTCCTTGGCCTTGCCGTCGTTCTTCTTGCCGTTGACGGAGTCCGTGAGCATGACCAGGCAGAAGGGGCAGGCCGTCGACACGATGTCGGGGTTCACCGACAGCGCCTCGTCCACGCGCTCGTTGTTGATGCGCTTGCCGATGCGCTCTTCCATCCACATCCGCGCGCCACCCGCGCCGCAGCAGAAGCCCCGCTCCTTGTGGCGGTGCATCTCCTCGTTGCGGATGCCGGGGACGGCGGCGATGATCTCGCGCGGCGGCGTGTAGATCTTGTTGTGGCGGCCCAGGTAGCACGGGTCGTGGTAGGTGATGATGCCCTCGACCGGGGTGACCGGGATGAGCTTGCCCTCGTCGACGAGGTGCTGGAGCAGCTGCGTGTGGTGGATGACCTCGTAGTCGCCGCCGAGCTGCGGGTACTCGTTGCCGAGCGTGTTGAGGCAGTGCGGGCAGGTCGCGACGATCTTCTTCGCGGACTTCGGCTTCGCCGACTCGGGCGTCACCTTGCCCTCGTCGTCCATCTCCTCGCCGAACGCCATGTTCAGCGCCATGACGTTCTCCATGCCGAGCTCCTGGAACAGGGGCTCGTTGCCGAGACGCCGCGCCGAGTCACCCGTGCACTTCTCGTCGCCGCCCATGATGGCGAACTTGACGCCCGCGATGTGGAGCAGCTCCGCGAAGGCCTTCGTCGTCTTCTTCGCGCGGTCCTCCAGCGCGCCCGCGCAGCCGACCCAGTAGAGGTACTCGACCTCGGACAGGTCCTCGATGTCCTTGCCGACGACCGGGACCTCGAAGTCGACCTCCTTGAGCCACTCCAGGCGCTGCTTCTTCGCCAGGCCCCAGGGGTTGCCCTTCTTCTCCAGGTTCTTGAGCATCGTGCCCGCCTCGGACGGGAACGCCGACTCGATCATCACCTGGTAGCGGCGCATGTCGACGATGTGGTCGACGTGCTCGATGTCCACGGGGCACTGCTCGACGCAGGCACCGCAGGTGGTGCAGGACCACAGGACGTCCGGGTCGATGACGCCGTTGTCCTCCAGCGTGCCGACCAGCGGGCGCTCCGCCTCGGCCAGGGCCGACGCCGGGACGCCCGCCAGCTGCTCTTCGGACGCCTTCTCCTCGCCCTCCATCGTCTTGCCGCCGCCGGCCAGGAGGTACGGCGCCTTGGCGTGCGCGTGGTCGCGCAGCGACATGATCAGCAGCTTCGGGGAGAGCGGCTTGCCCGTGTTCCAGGCCGGGCACTGCGACTGGCAGCGGCCGCACTCGGTGCACGTGGAGAAGTCCAGCAGGCCCTTCCAGGAGAACTGCTCGACCTGGGAGACACCGAAGACGTCGTCGTCGCCCGGGTCGGTGAAGTCGATCGGCTTGCCGCCGGACGTCATGGGCTGGAGCGCGCCCAGAGCCGTCTCGCCCGTCGCCTCGCGCTTGAACCAGATGTTCGGGAACGCCAGGAAGCGGTGCCAGGCCACACCCATGTTGGTGTTCAGGCTGACCGTGATCATCCAGATCATGGTCGTGCCCAGCTTGATCATCGCGAAGAAGTAGACGAGGTTCTGCAGCGCCGCCACGCTCAGGCCCTTGAAGGCCAGGACCAGCGGGTACGAGGCGAAGTACGCGGCCTCGTAGTGGTCCACGTGGTGCAGCGCGCCCTCCAGGCCCCGCAGCACGTAGATGGCCAGGCCGATCGTGAGGATGACGTACTCGACGAAGTACGCCTGGCCCATCTTCGAGCCGGCGAAGCGGGACTTGCGGCCCGGGCGCGACGGCAGGTTCAGCAGGCGGATCACCATCAGCGTGGCGATGCCGAGGGTCGTCATGGCCGCGATGAACTCGATGTAGAGCTCGTAGGGGAGGAAGCCGCCGAGCACCGGCAGCGTCCAGTCGGCCTGGAACAGCTGGCCGTACGCGGTGATGATCGTCGGCGGCAGCGTCAGGAAGCCGATCGCCACGAACCAGTGGGCGATGCCGACGATGCCCCACCGGTTCATGCGCGTGTGGCCGAGGAACTCCTTCACCAGGGTCACGCTGCGCTGGTAGGGGTTGTCGGTCCGGGTACCGGCGGGCACGGGCTGGCCCAGCTTGAAGTACCGGACGAACTGGCCGATCGCGCGTGCGAGCAGCGCGACGCCGACCACGGTCAGTACCAGCGACACGATGATCGCGGCGAGTTGCATGGGGGCTCCTCGGGCCTGCGAGGGGTTTCGTCGGGGTGACCTGCCGTTATGGAGGGTTCCCCGAAATTACTAAGCGGTAACTTATGCAGTCCGTCTGAGACTACCCCTATCTTCCGCCGCACTGTAGCCGGGTGGGCAGTGATCTGAATCGCTGAGGGTTGCCTCAGAAGTCGTACGGAATCCGGCCGCGATCCTGTCGTGTTATTCGTACCGAATTGTCATAGTGACGCCTAACTTATATCCGTGCTCTACGGGATCACCGCCGCCGCCACCGCCCTCCTGTTCACCGCCCTGCTCGCGGCCGTCCTCCGGACCCCCGCCCGGCGGCTGCGTCTGGTCGAGCGGCGGCGGCAACGCGAGGTGCCGCTGTCCGGGGGTGTGGCCGTGGTGGTCGTCACCGGGTCGGTCGTAGGCGTCAAGGAATGGGGCTCGGCCGGGAGCGGGATCGGCGGGCTGCTCGTCGCCGGTGGCGTGGTCGCCCTGCTCGGGCTCGTCGACGACGTGTGGCGGCTGCGGCCGCGGGTGCTGGTCGCCGGTACGGGCGTCGCCGCCGCGTGTGTCGTGCCGTACGGGGAGACGGGGGTGGGGACCGGGCTGCTGGCCGTCGTGTGGGTCGTGGGCGTGACCTTCGCGTTCCGGGGGCTGGACCACGCCGACGGGCTCGCGGGGACCGTCGGGGTGGTCACCGCCTTCGGGGTGGCGGCCTGCGCGGCGATCGACGTGCTGGACGGGGTCGCCGTACTGATGAGCGTGCTGGCGGCGGCGCTGACCGGGTTCCTGCTGCACAACTGGCATCCCGCGCGCGTGGCGCTGGGGAGCTGCGGGTCCATGCCGGCGGGGTTCGTGATCGCCCTCGGCCTCGTGCACGTCCGGGCCGGGTTCGGGCTCGGGGAGAGCGCGGGGGTGCTCTTCGCGCTGACGGCCCTGGTGAGCGCCGACGCCGTACTCGTCCTGCTGGCACGGCGGTTGGGCGGGCGGTCCGTGGTCCGCAGCGGGCCCGACCACCTCGCCCACCGGCTGCGGCGGCTCGGGCTGACCGTGCCGGGGGCCACCCTGCTGCTCGGCTCCGGGGCGTTCTCCGGCGTGCTCGTCGGGGTACTCGCGCACGCCGGCTGGGTCGGGGCCGACGCCCTGTGGTGGGTGGCGGGCGTGGCTCTCGTGGTCGCCTTCGCCCTCTCCCGTGTACCTGTGTACGCCGCTCGACGCACAGTATCGCCGCAGGTCAGCGCGCCGTTGCGTGTAAGGAACGGATAAGAGTTGAGCCAGCTCGACTCAGCTCTGTTGACCGGTAGGGAGCCGTCGTGCACACTTGAGTCCGTTCCACTCAAGTCAGCTGGAGGAATCAACCATGGCACGTGCGGTCGGCATCGACCTGGGCACGACTAACTCCGTCGTCAGCGTTCTGGAGGGCGGCGAGCCCACCGTCATCACCAACGCCGAGGGCGCCAGGACCACGCCGTCCGTCGTCGCCTTCGCGAAGAACGGTGAGGTGCTCGTCGGCGAGGTCGCCAAGCGCCAGGCGGTCACGAACGTGGACCGGACCATCCGCTCCGTCAAGCGCCACATGGGCACGGACTGGAAGATCGAGCTCGACGGGAAGCCCTTCAACCCGCAGCAGATCAGCGCCTTCGTGCTGCAGAAGCTGAAGCGGGACGCCGAGGCCTACCTGGGCGAGAAGGTGACCGACGCGGTCATCACCGTCCCGGCGTACTTCAACGACTCCGAGCGCCAGGCCACGAAGGAGGCCGGCGAGATCGCCGGTCTGAACGTGCTGCGCATCGTCAACGAGCCCACCGCGGCCGCGCTGGCGTACGGCCTCGACAAGGACGACCAGACCATCCTGGTCTTCGACCTCGGTGGCGGTACGTTCGACGTCTCGCTGCTGGAGATCGGCGACGGCGTCGTCGAGGTGAAGGCCACCAACGGTGACAACCACCTCGGTGGTGACGACTGGGACCAGCGCATCGTCGACTACCTGGTCCAGCAGTTCCAGTCCGGCCACGGCGTGGACCTGGGCAAGGACAAGATGGCCCTGCAGCGTCTGCGCGAGGCCGCCGAGAAGGCGAAGATCGAGCTGTCCTCGTCCACCGAGACCTCGATCAACCTGCCCTACATCACCGCCTCCGCCGAGGGCCCCCTGCACCTCGACGAGAAGCTCACCCGCGCCCAGTTCCAGCAGCTGACCGCGGACCTCCTGGAGCGCTGCAAGACGCCGTTCCACAACGTCATCAAGGACGCCGGCATCTCCATCAGCGAGATCGACCACGTCGTCCTGGTCGGCGGCTCGACCCGCATGCCCGCCGTCGCCGAGCTCGTCAAGGAGCTGACCGGCGGCAAGGACGCCAACAAGGGCGTCAACCCGGACGAGGTCGTCGCCATCGGCGCCGCCCTGCAGGCCGGTGTCCTCAAGGGCGAGGTCAAGGACGTCCTGCTCCTCGACGTCACCCCGCTGTCCCTCGGCATCGAGACCAAGGGCGGCATCATGACCAAGCTCATCGAGCGGAACACGACGATCCCGACCAAGCGGTCCGAGATCTTCACCACCGCCGAGGACAACCAGCCGTCCGTGCAGATCCAGGTCTACCAGGGCGAGCGCGAGATCGCGGCGTACAACAAGAAGCTCGGGATGTTCGAGCTGACCGGTCTGCCGCCGGCGCCCCGCGGCGTCCCGCAGATCGAGGTCTCCTTCGACATCGACGCCAACGGCATCATGCACGTGACCGCCAAGGACCTGGGCACGGGCAAGGAGCAGAAGATGACCGTCACCGGCGGCTCCTCGCTGCCGAAGGACGAGGTCGACCGCATGCGCGAGGAGGCCGAGCGCTACGCGGAGGAGGACCACAAGCGCCGCGAGGCCGCCGAGTCCCGCAACCAGGGCGAGCAGCTCGTCTACCAGACCGAGAAGTTCCTCAAGGACAACGAGGACAAGGTCCCGGGTGAGATCAAGACCGAGGTCGAGGAGGCCGTCGCCGAGCTGAAGGAGAAGCTCAAGGGCGAGGACACGGCCGAGATCCGCACCGCTACGGAGAAGGTCGCGGCCGTCTCGCAGAAGCTCGGCCAGGCCATGTACGCCGACGCCCAGGCCGGGCAGGCCGCCGGCGGGCCCGAGGGTGCCACCGCCGGTGGTGCCAAGGCCGCCGACGACGACGTGGTCGACGCCGAGATCGTGGACGACGAGCGGAAGGACGGTGCCGCGTGACGGAGGAGACCCCGGGCTTCGACGAGCAGCAGCCGCAGCAGCCCGACGTCCCTTCCGGCGCCACCTCCGACGACGCCGAGCCGAAGGCCGCCTCCCCCTCCGCGGAGGAGGGGGCGGCCCCGGCCGGGGACACGGGCCAGGACGTGGCTCTGGTGGCCCAGCTGGACCAGGCCCGCAGCGCGCTCAGCGAGCGCACGGCGGACCTCCAGCGCCTCCAGGCCGAGTTCCAGAACTACCGCCGCCGGGTCGAGCGCGACCGGATCGCGGTCAAGGAGATCGCCATCGCGAACCTCCTGACCGAGCTCCTGCCCGTGCTCGACGACATCGGCCGCGCGCGGGAGCACGGCGAACTGGTCGGCGGCTTCAAGTCCGTCGCCGAGTCGCTGGAGAGCACCGCGGCGAAGATGGGCCTGCAGCAGTTCGGCAAGGAGGGCGAGCCCTTCGACCCGACGATCCACGAAGCCCTGATGCACTCTTACGCGCCGGACGTCACCGAGACGACGTGCGTGGCGATTCTGCAGCCCGGGTACCGGATCGGCGAGCGCACCATCCGCCCCGCGCGGGTGGCGGTGGCCGAACCCCAGCCGGGGGCGCAGACGGTCAAGGCGGAGGAGTCCGCCGACGCCGACGACAAGGAGAGCGGTGGCCCGGACGAGGGCTGACGTCATAACGGACGAAGGGAAGGAGGGGCGTCGAGGATGAGCACCAAGGACTTCATCGAGAAGGACTACTACAAGGTCCTCGGCGTCCCCAAGGACGCCACCGAGGCCGAGATCAAGAAGGCGTACCGGAAGCTCGCCCGCGAGTACCACCCGGACGCCAACAAGGGCAACGCCAGGGCGGAGGAGCGCTTCAAGGAGATCTCCGAGGCCAACGACATCCTCGGTGACCCCAAGAAGCGCAAGGAGTACGACGAGGCACGCGCGCTCTTCGGCAACGGCGGCTTCCGCCCGGGGCCCGGCGCGGGCGGCGGCTCCTTCAACTTCGACCTGGGCGACCTCTTCGGAGGCGGCGCCCAGGGCCAGGGCGGGGCCGGCGGCTTCGGCGGCGGTCTCGGTGACGTCTTCGGGGGCCTGTTCAACCGCGGCGGCGCGGGCCCGGGCACGCGTACGCAGCCCCGGCGCGGCCAGGACATCGAGTCCGAGGTCACGCTCAGCTTCACGGAGGCCATCGAGGGCGCGACGGTCCCGCTGCGGATGTCGTCGCAGTCGCCCTGCAAGGCCTGTTCGGGCACCGGCGACAAGAACGGCACGCCGCGCGTGTGCCCGACCTGCGTCGGCACCGGGCAGGTCGCCCGGGGCAGCGGCGGCGGCTTCTCCCTCACCGACCCCTGCCCGGACTGCAAGGGCCGCGGCCTGATCGCGGAGACCCCCTGCGACATCTGCAAGGGCAGCGGCCGGGCCAAGTCCTCGCGGACCATGCAGGTGCGCATCCCCGCGGGCGTCAGCGACGGCCAGCGGATCCGGCTGCGCGGCAAGGGGGCACCGGGCGAGCGCGGCGGCCCCGCGGGCGACCTGTACGTGATGGTGCACGTCGACGCCCACCCGGTGTTCGGCCGCAAGGACGACAACCTCACCGTCACCGTCCCGGTGACGTTCGCCGAGGCGGCCCTCGGCGGCGAGGTCCGGGTGCCGACGCTGGGCGGCCCGCCCGTCACGCTGAAACTGCCGCCCGGCACGCCGAACGGCCGTACGATGCGCGCCCGGGGCAAGGGCGCGGTCCGCAAGGACGGCACCCGGGGCGACCTCCTGGTCACCGTCGAGGTGAGTGTCCCGAAGGACCTGACGGGGAAGGCTCGTGACGCACTCGAGGCGTATCGCGAGGCGACCGCGGGTGAGGATCCGCGGGCGGATCTGTTCCAGGCCGCGAAGGGAGCATGAGTCAGATGGACGGTCGTCGACGCAACCCGTATGAACTGACCGAGGAGACCCCGGTCTACGTCATCTCGGTGGCGGCCCAGCTCTCCGGCCTGCACCCGCAGACCCTGCGCCAGTACGACCGCCTGGGCCTGGTCTCCCCCGACCGCACCGCCGGCCGGGGCCGCCGCTACTCGGCCCGCGACATCGAACTGCTCCGCCAGGTGCAGCAGTTGTCGCAGGACGAGGGCATCAACCTGGCCGGCATCAAGCGCATCATCGAACTGGAGAACCAGGTCGCCGCGCTCCAGGCCCGGGTGGCCGAGCTGGAGGACGCGCTCGACGGCGCGGCGGCGGCCATGCGCCAGCGCGAGGCGGCGGTGCACGCGTCGTACCGCCGCGATCTGGTGCCGTACCAGGAGGTGCAGCAGACCAGCGCGCTGGTGGTGTGGCGGCCGAAGCGGCAGCAGCAGGCGGACTGACCTGTACGCGTGTGACAGGGGCCGGGAGGCGACTCCCGGCCCCTTTCGCAGCACTTGGGCCGTTTCGCTCGGTCTCCCGTGGATGGGCGGGCCGTGCAAGGCAGTTGGAGATGATTCCGCAGAGTCTTCACAACTACTGCGGAGCGTGGTGTTGTCATCTCGTTAAGTGGTTCCGCTTGACGCTGGGGGCCGCGTCCGCGTTGGCTTTTCAGTCACATGGGCCACAAAGTGCGCCCACGTCCGAATCACACGCGAAACGAGCACCGCATGCGTCGTCCCATCTCCATATCCGTGGCCGCGGCCACGATGTCCGTCACGCTCGCCGGCTGCGGCGTGCTCAACGCGACGGGGAGCAGTGACGACGCGAGCCCGACCAAGGGCAACGACATCACGGTGGGCCTGCTGCTGCCGGAGAAGGCGAACACGCGCTACGAGAACTTCGACTACCCCATCATCAAGCGGAAGGTCGAGTCCCTCACCAACGACCAGGGCCGCGTCGAGTACGCCAACGCCGAGGCGAGCGCCGACCAGCAGGCGCGCCAGATGCAGCAGATGATCGACGACCGGGTCGACGTGATCCTGCTGGACGCGGTCGACTCGCAGGCCATCGCGGGCAGCGTGAAGAAGGCCAAGAACGCCGGGATCCCGGTCATCGCCTACGACCGGCTGGCCGAGGGCCCGATCGACGCGTACATCTCCTTCGACAACGAACTGGTCGGCGAGGTCCAGGGCCGCTCCCTACTGGAGGCCATCGGCGAGAAGGCGAGCCTCTCCGACAAGATCGTCATGATGAACGGCTCGTCGACGGACCCGAACGCCAAGCAGTTCAAGGCCGGGGCGCTGTCCGAGCTGAACGGCAAGGTGACGATCGCCGAGTCCTTCGACACGAAGGACTGGAAGCCGGAGAACGCGCAGGCCAACATGGCCCAGGCGATCGAGAAGATCGGCGCGGACGACATCGCGGCGGTGTACTCCGCCAACGACGGCATGGCGGGCGGCATCGTCGAGGCGCTGGAGGACGCGGGCGTGACCGACCTGCCGCCGATCACCGGCCAGGACGCGGAACTCGCGGCCGTGCAGCGGATCATCACCGGCGAGCAGTACATGAGCGTCTACAAGTCGTACCCGCAGGAGGCGGAGAACGCCGCGGAGATGGCGGTCGCGAAGGTCCAGGGCCGGGACATCCAGTTCGCCGCCCTGACCCGCGACCGGGTCGACAGCCCCACCCACAAGGGCATCCCCGCGCAGCTCGTGCCGGTGGTCGCCCTGACGCGGGACAACATCAAGGACACGGTCGTCGCCGACGACATCTACAAGCTGTCGGACATCTGCACCGCGAAGTTCAAGGCGGCCTGCCGGTCCATCGGCCTCACGTAGCCGGTTCGGGCGCCCGCGGTGTGCCGGCCCTGCCCGGGCGTCCGGCCAGGGTGATCACCCGGAGCAGCCACTCGGCGGGCCCGTGCCGGAAGCGCCGGGTCCACGCCGTGCTTAGGGCCAGCTGGAGCGCGTACACCGCACCCGCGAGCACCAGCACGCCGGCCGCTCCCACGCGCCCGTAGAGGGACAGGCCGTACGCCGTGGCCACGACCATCATGATCAGGGACTGCCCGAGGTAGTTCGTGAGCGCCAGGCGGCCCGCCGGCGCGAACAGCCGCTGGATCCGGTCTCCCCAGGGCGAGTCCAGCAGGAGCAGCAGGACGCAGGCGTAGGCGGCCGACAGGGCGGGCGCCGTCAGCATGCCCACGCCGATGCCCAGGAGCTGCCACCGCTCGTCCAGCGGCCCCTGCGCGGCGGAGGCGAAGAAGACGGCCCCCGGGACGCCGACGGCCAGCCCGACGGCGGTGACGCGGACCAGCCGGGAGCGGTCGGTCCCGCCCGGGGCGAGCAGGCGCCGTCGCCCCGCGGCCAGGCCGAGGAAGAACGCGGCGAGCACGCCCGGGGCCATGAGGAGAACGCCGAGGAGCGCGAGGGGCAGCCGGTCCAGGTTCTCCCGTACGACCGTGCCGGCGCTGCCGCGGTAGGCGGCCACGGCCTGCGCGATCGCCTGGCGAGGGACGGGATCCTCCTCGTCCACCGCCGTCGCAAGCGCTCCCAGCCCGGTGAGGACGACACCGAACACCCCGTAGATCCAGGCGGCGGCCTTCACGGCGGTGGCCGGCCTGATCCGCCGCGCGCACAGCAGGACCAGCCCCAGCAGGCCGTAGGTCATCAGGATGTCGCCGGTGTACAGCAGGACGGCGTGCACCAGGCCGAGCAGCACCAGGGCCAGGGACCGGCGCAGGAAGCGCGCGGTGACGTTCCCCCCGTCCCGTTCGGCGGAGGCCGCCTGGAGGGTGAAGCTGTAGCCGAACAGGAACGAGAACAACAGGTAGAACTTGCTGGACGCCAGCGCCGTCACCAGCCAGGTGGCGACGTGGTCCACGGGGGCCGCCCCGGGATCCCGGACCCCTTCCGCCTCGTAAGGGCTCATGATCTGCGCGCTGTTGACCACCAGGATGCCCAGCAGGGCGAAACCCCGCAGCGCGTCGACGGCCGGCAGCCGCCGAAGGCCCGCCGGTCCCCCCGGGTCGTTCACGTTTCCCCCTCGCGGAGCAGGCGGGCCTGGTCCTGGCCCGTGATCACAGAAGCTCGCACATTCGACTGCGGGCACGCCACCCCATCCTGTGACAACAGGCCGGCTGGGAGCGGGCGGTTTCGGGGAGCGAACGGCGCGGAACGGTACTCGGGTGCGGAGGAGCCGTGTTGCGGAGCAGGTCCGGGCCGCGCATAGTTGCGCTGCGGAAAGACGGCGAACCGGGGGTGGGATGGGCGATGGCCGGGCACGGGGCGGAGGAGCATCCACACGGTGCTGACCGACTGTGCGAGGCCGGGGATCGCGTGTATTCCCGGGCCGTACGGCGGGGCCGCGTGCCGCGCCGGGACGCGGAACCGGTGCCCTGCCTGCTGGAACTCGCCCTGCTGCACCCGGACCCGGACGACATGGACTGGCTGGTGCCGACCTCCCCGCAGGAGGTCATGACCCGGCTGCTGCGCGGGATGTACGACGAGGTCAGCGCGAGCCAGCGGCGGGTGGGTTCGGCGGTGGCGGCCTTCGAGTGGTACGCCGGGCTGGGCCGCCAGGTACAGCCGGCGCCGTCGGCCGCGGAGGGCCCGGCGATCCGGGTCCTGGACGGACTCGCCCGGATCCAGGCCGCGATGGACGAGGCGACCCAGGCGTGCACGACCGAGGTGCTCACGGTCCAGCCGGGCGGCATCCGCCGCGAGGCGGAGCTGTCCGAGGGGCTGCACCGGGCGCTGGCGCTGCGCGGCCGGGGCGTGCGGATGCGGGACCTGTACACGCATGTCGCCCGGCACGGGCAGGGGTTGCTGACCTACCTGGAGCTGATGGGCGACGCGGTGGAGGCGCGCACGCTGGACGAGGTGATCGACCGGCTGATCCTCTTCGACCGGACGGTGGCCTTCATCCCCGCCAACACCGACCGCACGATGGCGCTGGAGCTGCGGCATCCGGCGATCGTCGAGTACCTGGTCACGGTCTTCGAGCGGCTGTGGAGGCTGGCCATTCCGCTGACGGCCCCGCTCCCCGACACGGGCATCGAGGGCATTTCCCACCGGGAGCAGTCGATCGCGGCCCTGCTGGCGGAGGGGCACCAGGACGCGGTGATCGCGGAACGGCTGGGGATAAGCGTGCGGACGTGCCGGGCGCACATCGCGCGGCTGTCGGAGACGCTGGGGGCTGCCAGTCGTACGCAGCTGGGCGTGCGCATCGCCCAGGTGGGACTCGACGGACCCCCACGGGCCGCTGCCGTCCCGCCCCTCAGCGTTCCTGATCAAGGATCCCGGACGGCCCGCTGAGGCAGCCCCGTCGCGCTCACTCGGGCGCTTCCTCCCGCTCCAGGATCCCCGACTGCGCGATGAGATAGCCGAGTTGGGCCCGGCTGCCGCTGCCCAGGAGCGAGGCGAGCTTCGCGATGTGGGCCCGGCAGGTGCGTACGTTCATGCCGAGGCGGCGGGCGATGGCCTCGTCGACATGGCCCTCGACGAGGAGCTTGGCTATCGAGTACTGGATCTCCGTGATGCCGTCCTGCGCGATCTCGTAGGGAGTGGTCGCGCTCAGCGGAACGGCCCGGTTCCACATGAACTCGAACACCTTGATCAGGTACCGGATGATCCCCGGGTGCCGCAGCTCCAGCGCGACCTGCTGGTCGTCGCGGATGGGGATGAAGGCGACGGTCTCGTCGCAGATGATCAGACGCTCCACGAGCTCGTCGATCGTGCGGTACTCCGCCTTGCCGTCGGCGAGCCGGGCGGAGTAGGCCAGCTGCTCCGGGTTGTACCGGGCCGTGTGCTGGTACACCGTGCGTATCCGCACGCCGCGTTCTATCAGCGGCCTGTCGCGCTTCATCCCTTGCAGGAGGCTCCGCTCGGACAGGCGGTCGCTCGGCTGGAGCGTGAGCATCTCGTTCTGGCACTGGGACGTGGCCATGTTCAGCGCGGCGTTGATCCGCTCGCCGCCCTCCAGGACGGTGATGGAGTCGCTGGTCGTGGCCATCTGGGCGCCGAGGGCCATGAACGGCTGAAAGATCTCCGCGAGATCGATCGCCCGTCGCCTGCGGTCCGCAATCTCCTGTTCCAGGGGGTTGAGCTGCCGTGAGAGGGCCACTACGGGAGGAACCGGCCGAAGCCAGGTCGGGTCGTCGGGATCGGGGTGGAGCAGTGCCAGCTCGATCAGGCAGGGTGCGGGGTCGGCGTCCTCACGCGCCAGACGTCCGGCGCGCAGTGCGAGGGTGTAAAGACGGCCACCTTCCTCGCACAACTCCGTAATCGGATGGGGATGTGTCTTATTAGTCTGATTTGATCCCAAATCTCCACCCCCCAGGGTCCTGAACATGCAGGAACATGATGCATCGATTCTGTGGCCATGACGTGCCCGAATGAGCCATCGTCGTACTCGACGGGGGAAAAGGGGACCTTCAAGTGAGGACGAAGCCGACTATGTGCAGCAGAATGCTTCGCTCGGTGCTTGTCGCCGCCTTCTCCGTCGCCGCGACCCTGGGCGTGCTCGGGGGCTTCTCCGATGCGAAGGACGAGGTGCGGGCGAACAGTACCTGGCCTTCGGTGGCGGTGAACGCCGACGCCGGCAGCAGTGGAAACTCCGCGGGTTCCGGTGCTGACGAGGCCGGGAGCTGACCGTGACCACTCCACCCGACGACCGCTCCTTCCGCCGTGAAATGGCCACCGCCTACCGCTCCGGCTGGCACTTCATCGACCTGGTCACCGCCATCCCCCACAGCGGTGACTCGCTGATGGTGACCGTGTTCGGAGAGCCGGTCGTCGTCACGCGGGACGAGGACGGAGACGTACGGGCGTACCGGTGTCTGCGGCGGCCTCGGGGGGCGCCGCAGCCAGTGCGATGTGCCGTACGGTACGGAATGATCTTTGTGAACCTGGACCAACGGGACCACCAGCAGGTGGAGGCCGACTCCCCTGCCCCGAGGACCATCTCTGCCACCCCCCGCAGTGCCTGACGCGATTCCCCCGTCGTAACAGATCGCTCAGGTGCTTCCCCCCGCAGCGGCGTCACCGTGACCTGAACACGGTGACGCCGCTGCAGTTTGTGGGGACATTTCCGGGTATCCGCCCAGTTCCGCGGTGGCTGGAAGCAGTCGATCACCGGTGTGGATTTTCACTTCGTTCAACCACGCCCCATCGCTCGCGTCAGCGCTATCTCGATCACCACGCGCGACGGATTGGGCGACGGCGTCCTGCCGTAGCGCTCGGCGTAGCGCCGCTCCGCCTCCGCCACCCGGTCCGGTTCGGTGCGGACGCGGGCCCGGCCCTCCAGCGTCGCCCACCGGCGGCCCGCCACCTGGCAGACGGCGACCGCGGCCCCCTGCTCGCCGGCGGCCAGTACGTTCCGCACCTTCGCGCTCGCCTTGTCGGCGATCACCCGAGCCAGCCGGGCCGCGGGATCGTATGTGACCCCGACGGGTACTACGTGCGGGGTGCCGTCCGGGCGGGGAGTCGTCAGGGTGCACAGGTGCCGTTCCCGCCAGAAGCTGAGATACGGCGGGTCGGGAGCGCCCGGATCCATGGAGTACTTGGTCGCCATGCCCCGGGAACTTAGCCCCTGCGGCCCTCCCCGAACCGCCCTTGAGTGCACTAGACTCAACTTTGTGCAAGTCGTTCGGGTCAGTGCAAGGAGGAGAACGCGAACGTGGACGCCGAGCTGACCAACCGGAGCCGGGACGCGATCAACGCGGCCAGCAACCGGGCCGTGACCGAGGGGCACCCCGACCTCACCCCTGCCCACCTGCTCCTCGCGCTGCTCCAGGGGCAGGACAACGAGAACATCACCGACCTGCTCGCCGCGGTCGACGCCGACCAGGCGGCCGTACGCTCCGGCGCCGAGCGCGTGCTCGCCGGGCTGCCGAGCGTGACCGGGTCGACCGTGGCGCCGCCCCAGCCCAACCGCGAGATGCTCGCCGTCGTCGCCGACGCGCAGGCCCGCGCCAAGGAGCTCGGGGACGAGTACCTCTCCACGGAGCACCTCCTCATGGGCATCGCTGCGAAGGGCGGCGCGGCCGGTGAGGTGCTGTCCCAGCAGGGGGCGAGTGCGAAGAAGCTCCAGGAGGCCTTCCAGAAGGCCCGGGGCGCACGCCGGGTGACCACGGCCGACCCCGAGGGGCAGTACAAGGCCCTGGAGAAGTTCGGGACCGACTTCACCGCCGCCGCGCGGGAAGGCAAGCTCGACCCCGTCATCGGCCGGGACCAGGAGATCCGGCGCGTGGTGCAGGTGCTGTCCCGCCGTACCAAGAACAACCCCGTCCTCATCGGTGAGCCCGGTGTCGGCAAGACCGCCGTCGTGGAGGGGCTTGCTCAGCGGATCGTCAAGGGTGACGTCCCCGAGTCCCTCAGGGACAAGCGGCTGGTCGCCCTGGACCTCGGCGCGATGGTCGCCGGGGCGAAGTACCGCGGTGAGTTCGAGGAGCGGCTGAAGACCGTCCTGGCCGAGATCAAGGAATCCGACGGGCAGATCATCACCTTCATCGACGAGCTGCACACGGTCGTCGGGGCCGGCGCGGGCGGGGACTCCGCCATGGACGCCGGCAACATGCTCAAGCCCATGCTCGCCCGCGGCGAGCTGCGCATGGTCGGCGCCACCACCCTCGACGAGTACCGGGAGCGGATCGAGAAGGACGCCGCCCTGGAGCGCCGCTTCCAGCAGGTGCTGGTCGCCGAGCCGACCGTCGAGGACTCCATCGCGATCCTGCGCGGACTCAAGGGCCGCTACGAGGCCCACCACAAGGTGCAGATCGCGGACAGCGCGCTGGTCGCGGCCGCCGCCCTCTCCGACCGGTACATCACCTCGCGCTTCCTGCCCGACAAGGCCATCGACCTCGTCGACGAGGCGGCCTCCCGGCTGCGCATGGAGATCGACTCCTCGCCCGTCGAGATCGACGAGCTCCAGCGCGCCGTCGACCGGCTGAAGATGGAGGAGCTGGCGATCGGCAAGGAGACCGACGCCGCCTCCCGCGAGCGCCTGGAGAAGCTGCGCCGCGACCTCGCCGACAAGGAGGAGGAGCTGCGCGGCCTCACCGCCCGCTGGGAGAAGGAGAAGCAGTCCCTCAACCGCGTCGGCGAGCTGAAGGAACGCCTCGACGAACTGCGCGGCCAGGCCGAACGCGCCCAGCGCGACGGCGACTTCGACACCGCGTCGAAGCTGCTGTACGGCGAGATCCCCGCCCTGGAGAAGGAGCTGGAGGCCGCCTCCGAGGCCGAGGAGGAGGTCGTGACGGACACCATGGTCAAGGAGGAGGTCGGCGCCGACGACATCGCCGACGTCGTCGCCTCCTGGACCGGCATCCCCGCCGGTCGGCTGCTGGAGGGCGAGACGCAGAAGCTGCTGCGCATGGAGGACGAGATCGGCAAGCGCCTCATCGGGCAGGGCGAGGCCGTGCGGGCGGTGTCGGATGCCGTGCGGCGCAGCCGCGCCGGGATCTCCGACCCCGACCGGCCGACCGGGTCGTTCCTCTTCCTCGGCCCGACCGGCGTCGGCAAGACCGAACTGGCCAAGGCCCTCGCCGACTTCCTCTTCGACGACGAGCGGGCGATGGTCCGCATCGACATGTCGGAGTACAGCGAGAAGCACAGCGTGGCCCGGCTGGTCGGCGCCCCGCCCGGCTACGTCGGCTACGAGGAGGGCGGCCAGCTCACCGAGGCCGTCCGCCGCCGCCCCTACTCCGTCGTCCTGCTGGACGAGGTCGAGAAGGCCCACCCCGAGGTCTTCGACATCCTGCTCCAGGTGCTCGACGACGGGCGCCTCACGGACGGCCAGGGCCGTACGGTCGACTTCCGCAACACGATCCTGGTGCTGACATCGAACCTGGGCAGCCAGTTCCTGGTCGACCCGCTCACCAGCGAGGCGGAGAAGAAGGAACAGGTACTGGAGGTCGTCCGGACCTCCTTCAAGCCGGAGTTCCTCAACCGCCTGGACGACCTGGTCGTCTTCTCGGCGCTGACCAAGCCCGAGCTGGAGCGCATCGCGGAGCTCCAGATCGACCGCCTGGCCAAGCGGCTCGCCGAGCGGCGCCTCGCGCTGGACATCACGCCCGAGGCCCTGGCCTGGCTCGCGGAGGAGGGCATGGACCCGGCGTACGGCGCGCGACCGCTGCGACGCCTCGTCCAGTCGGCCATCGGCGACCGCCTCGCCAAGGAGATCCTGTCCGGGGAGATCAAGGACGGCGACACGGTCCGGGTGGACCGCTTCGAGGACGGGCTCCTGGTGGGACCGGCCACGGGCAAGACGCTGTAGGACGTCAGGTCGTGAACGCCGAGAAGCGCACCCGCGCCGTCTCGGCGTTCACGTGCTCCACCCTCACCTGGACCACATGCGCCTCGGCGGTGCCGGGGAGCCCGTCCTCGTGGGTCACATCCAGACACAGCGCCCCGCAGGAGCCGCCCGTGCGGACCTCGGGGGCGTCCGGGTAGGTCGCGCGCAGCCAGCCGCGCACGTCCTCGCGCGGCATCCGCAGCACCGCCGAGTACATGGTGTCGATGCCTCCCTGCACGGTGCAGTGGCCGGCGTCCGCGGTCGCCGGGCGCTGGGCGCCGCCGAAGGCCAGTGCCTCGGCGCAGGGCACCGTGGCCTTGCCTCCCGCGCGCGTGTCGTCCTCGTCGGTCAGGGCCCACATGAACATGCCGATGACGAGGAACCCGAGAACGAGCACCGGCACTGCCAGGAACGGCAGGATCAGCCCCCACCGGGTGTGCCCTCTGCCCGTCGCCGCCATGGCCACCGACCCCTCCGTCCGCCGTTCAGGAGGACGGTGTCCGGCAGTCGGCGGTTGCGGTTGACCGGATCGTGTCAGCCGAGGGCTGACAGGGTCCGTCGGGGCTTGCCACCCCCCTCCCCGCATGGGGGAGGATGGCGGAATCCGTACGAAGGGAAATTCACGGTGACCATCGACCCGTCCTCGATTCCGAACTTCGGGGGCCAGCCCGAGCCGCAGCCGCAAGGACCGGCGGGCCCCGTCGTCCCGGATCAGGACCTCGTGAAGCAGCTCCTCGACCAGATGGAGCTCAAGTACGTCGTCGACGACGAGGGAGACCTCGCGGCGCCGTGGGAGCAGTTCCGCACCTACTTCATGTTCCGTGGAGAGGGAGACCAGCAGGTCTTCTCCGTGCGGACGTTCTACGACCGGCCCCACGAGATCGAGGCCAAGCCGCAGATCCTGGAGTCCATCGACGACTGGAACCGCCGGACGCTGTGGCCCAAGGTCTACAGCCACACCCACGACGACGGCACGGTCCGCCTGATCGGCGAGGCCCAGATGCTGATCGGCATGGGCGTCAGCCTGGAGCACTTCGTCTCCTCGACGGTCAGCTGGGTGCGCGCCGCGATCGAGTTCGACAAGTGGCTCGTCGAGCAGCTCGGCCTGGAGCAGGAGATCAACGAGGCGGAGAAGCCCGAGGACGACGAGTAGGGCCCTGAGCGGGCCGCCCACGGCGCGTCGGCGCGTACGAGCAGGTACGTGCTGTACGCGCCGTTTGCCTTTTCGTGACGCGGCGCCCATGCCGTCCTGCCCACCGGGCGGCGAGGCGCCGACACACCGGGCACTTGTCCACGAGGCTCCGGTCGGCCGCTGACCTCCTGAAGGAACCGGGGAAAGACCTACGCCGTACGACGCGACCGCATCGAGCGCACTTGGCCGCCGTGACCGGTCCGGCGCACCATTCGGGCGGAGGGTGCCTGCGTACCGGTGGGCCTAGAACGCCGCCCCGAGTCGCTTCGCGGCCTCCTGGAGAACTTCCGTTCGCTTGCAGAACGCGAACCGTACGAACGGTGCGCCCTCCTCGCGGTGGTCGTAGAAGACCGCGTTGGGGATGGCGACGACGCCGGCGCGTTCCGGCAGGCCGCGGCAGAAGGCGAAGCCGTCCGTCTCGCCGAGGGGGCGGATGTCGGTGGTGACGAAGTACGTGCCCGACGGGCGGAAGACGCGGAAGCCGGCCTCCTCCAGGCCCGCCGACAGCAGGTCCCGCTTGGCCCGCATGTCGTCGCGGAACGCGGAGAAGTACGACTCGGGCAGCGCCAGCGCCTCGGCGACCGCGTACTGGAACGGGCCCGCCGAGACGTACGTCAGGTACTGCTTCGCCGAGCGGACCGCCGTGACCAGCTCCGGGGCCGCCGTCACCCAGCCGACCTTCCAGCCGGTGAACGAGTAGGTCTTGCCGGCCGAGCCGATCGTCACCGTGCGCTCGCGCATCCCCGGGAACGTCGCCAGCGGCACGTGCTCGGCGTCGTCGAAGACCAGGTGCTCGTACACCTCGTCCGTCACCACGAGCAGGTCCCGCTCCACCGCCAGCTCGGCGATCGCGGACAGCTCTGCCCGGGTGAGGACCGTGCCGGTCGGGTTGTGCGGGGTGTTGATCAGCAGCAGGCGGGTGCGGTCGGTGACGGCGTCGCGCAGCTCGTCGAGGTCGAGGCGGAAGCGGCCCGCGCCCTCGTCCGGGCGGAGGGTGACCGGCACCCGGCGCCCGCCCGCCATCGCGATGCACGCCGCGTACGAGTCGTAGTACGGCTCGAAGGCGATCACCTCGTCGCCGGGCTCCAGCAGGGCCAGCAGCGAGGCGGCGATCGCCTCCGTCGCCCCGGCGGTGACCAGGACCTCCGCGTCGGGGTCGAAGGACAGGCCGTAGCGGCGCTGCTGGTGGGCGGCGACGGCGGTGCGCAGCTCGGGGATGCCGGGGCCCGGCGGGTACTGGTTGCCGCGGCCGTCCCGCAGGGCCCGTACGGCCGCCTCCCTGACCTCCTCGGGGCCGTCGGTGTCCGGGAAGCCCTGCCCGAGGTTGATGGCGCCGGTGCTCAGCGCCAGGGCCGACATCTCGGCGAAGATCGTCGTCCCGAACTCGGCGAGCCGGCGGTTGAGGAGGGGGCGCGCGCTGGAGGTCATGCCGGTCATCCTGCGCCGAAGCTCTGGACTTCCTCAACTCTGCTTTGACTCGGATGAGGGCCGGGCATCACCGGTTCACGCAAGAGCGAGGCGCCCACGGGGGGCCGCTTCGGGGGAAACGGAAGGAGGGTGGCGCCATGGTTGTCGGCATCATCCTGGCGGTGATCGGAGTCGTCCTGGTCGGGGCGCTGGTGTCCAAGGCCCGCAGTGGTGGGTCCGGGCGGGCGGCGCGTCGCGGGGCGGGGGCGTCCACCGGCAGCGGCCGCCACGACAGCGGCGGCAGCTGGTGGGCCGGCGGGGGAGACTCCGGCTCGTCCGGCGGGCACTCCTGCGGCGGCGGGTCGTCCTGCGGAGGCGGCGGAGGCGGCGGGGGCGGATGCGGCGGCGGAGGCAGCTGACCGTCACCGGCCGGCCCTCATGACGGGGGAGCCGCAGCCATCGAGCGCGGGGTCCGCACCTGGGGGCGGGCCCCGCGTTCCCGTGCCGGGGCGGAGTTCTCGTCCGGCGGATCCGTCGAACGCCTGTCGGGTGACTCCCTGTGGATTCGGGCAACTTCTCATGCCTGTAGGACAACCGCGTCCACGGAGCGGCGTATTCGCGCGTGACTCCGGCAACTGCGCGCGGCGAACGGCCAGTTCGGGAGCCAGGCGGCAGGCCGGGCGCCCGTCCGTCCCGGCTCCGGGCGCGAGCCACGGCGCACCGGCGCACGCCTCCCCGGCACCGGCGCACGCCGTGGTTGAACAGTTGAGCTGTGGAGCCCCCTGAGGGATGGAAAGCCTACGAACTTGGGTAAAAACGCTGTGGCGACGCCACAGTTCATGATTCCCTCTAAATCACCAACGCAGCCTCTCGGACGTCCCGCGGACACCTTCCTGAAACCGGCCGACCGGTCTGACCCGGGCCGACATCCCCCGGTGCGACCGGGGCGCAGCGGACCCATCTCCCTCTCCTTGTGTGCTTGCGGAGCCGATCCATGCTCACGACCCTGAACACCTCCTACAGCGACACGCGCGCGGCCGATCTCGCCTGGGCCCTGGGGCGCGAGCCGCTTCCCGCACTGGCCACGCTCGACCTCGAACTGGCGGGCAGCAAACTGCAGTTGCGCCTCCTCGGCGCGTCCCACCAGGTCCTGCTGGAGGAGGAGCGGGGCATCTGCTCGGAGACGGTTGCGTGCATTCCGGGCAGCAGCACTCCGCTTCCGCTCGGCGTCGCCAAGCGCGTGGGCGACTGGGAGTACGAGTTCGCGGCCCGGGTCGAGGTCCTCTCACCCGGCTCCTTCGCGGGCCGCGCCCAGGAGTTGCTGGCCCTCGTCTCCGACCACCCGCACGGCCTCGCCGGCGTCTTCCCCGGCAGCCCGCACGCCTTCACGGCACTGCTGGCCCAGCACCACGAGGGGCAGGTGCACTGGCGGACCTGGCACGCGTACCCGCAGGACGGCCAGTTGGTCGCGACCCGGACGAGAGTGGGCGTCCGGGTGCCGGCGACGGCCACCGCCACCTGACCGCGGCCCGGCCGGCCGGAGTGCCGTCCGGCGAACCGGATCTCATACCGATATCGGGCCTCTGTAAACCAGCACCACACGTGTGGGTGACGATCCGCGGTCGAGGCGTGACGTAACGTCGCAGCGTGATCGAGCCGCACGCGCCCGCCCCGCCCGGTTCCCCGCCGCCCTGGAGCGCCCCGGGCGGCCCCGGCGGCCCGGCGCGACTGCCCGTCCGGCCGGGCACCGGACGGTTCCTGGTCCTCGCGGGCGTGTTCGTCTGCGCGGCCTGCGGACTCGTGTACGAACTCGAACTCGTCGCGCTCGCCTCGTACTTGATGGGCGACTCCGTCACCCAGGCCTCCGTCGTGCTGTCCGTCATGGTCTTCGCGATGGGCATCGGCTCCCTCGCCGCCAAGCGGCTGCGCCGGCTCGCCGCGGCCGGGTTCGGCGCCGTCGAGGCCACCCTCGCCCTCGTCGGCGGGTGCAGCGCGATGGCCCTGTACGCCGTCTTCGCCTGGACCGGCGACTGGGGCGGCATATGGGCCAGCGGCCCCCGCTGCCTGCTGGTCGCGTTCTCCCTCGCGACCGGGCTGCTCATCGGCGCCGAGATCCCGCTGCTGATGGAGCTGATCCAGCGCATCCGCCGCGAGGACGCGGGCGGCGCGGTGGCCGACCTGTTCGCCGCGGACTACGTCGGCGCCCTCGTCGGCGGCCTCGCCTTCCCCTTCCTCCTGCTGCCGTTCTTCGGCCAGCTGACCGGGGCGCTGCTCACCGGCGCCGTCAACGCGGTCGTCGGCGGCGCGCTGGTGCTCGGCCTGTTCCGCCGGGACCTCACCCGGCGCGCCCGCTGGCTGCTGCTGCTCGCCAACGCCGCCGTGCTCGCGGTCCTCGCCTCGGCCGCCGTCCTCGTCGACGACTTCGAGGACGCCGCCCGGCAGGCGGTGTACGGAGAGGACGTACGGGTGGCACTCCAGTCCGGCGTGCAGGAAGTGGTCCTCACCGGCGGCACGCCCGGCCGGCCCCTCGACCTGTTCCTCGACGGCCGGCTGCGGGTCAGCGGACGCGACGAACTGCGCTACCACGAGGCCCTCGTCCACCCCGCGATGAACGGACCGCACGCGCGCGTGCTGATCCTCGGCGGCGGTGACGGCCTCGCGGCCCGCGAGGTGCTGCGCCACCCCGGAGTGCACCGGGTCGACGTCGTCGAACTCGACGCGGAGGTGGTCCGGCTGGCCCGCACCGACCCGGCCCTGTCCGCGCTGAACCAGCACGCGTTCGGCGACCCGCGCGTGCGCGTGACCACCGGGGACGCCTTCGGCTGGCTGCGCTCGGCGCCCCCGGCGGCGTACGACGTGGTCGTCTCCGATCTGCCGGACCCGGGCATCACGGCCAGCACGAAGCTGTACTCGCAGGAGTTCTACGGCCTCGCGCGGCGCGTGCTGGCCCCCGGCGGCCGGATCGTGGTGCACGCCGGACCGGTCGCGTCCAGCCCCCGGGTGTACTGGACGGTGGAGGCGACACTGCGCGCGGCCGGCTTCCGCACCGCCCCGTACGGCACGGGCGGCCGGCACGCCGGTTTCGCCGTCGGCCCCGACCGCACCCCCGCCGACCGCTCCCACGCGCCCCGGGACTGGGGTTTCGTCCTGGCGGCCCGCACCCAGCCGCGGCCGCGGCTCGACCCGGACGGGCCGCGCCCCCGGGTCCTCACCGACGCGTCCCTCGCTGCGGGCGCGCGTGCGGCGCGGGGGACGCGGATCGCGGGGTTGCCCGCGTCGACGCTGGTGCATCCGCGGTAGAGCGGGTGGGTTGGGATGGGCGGTTGGGATCGGCGGTCGGGATCGGCGGGCCGGGAGCATACGCCTGGTGGGCGTGGATCGGGGGTGAATCCCTCGGGCGGGGGTGCGTTTCGGGCTCTGCTGGGTAGAGTCCGTCGACATGGAGCACGAGGTGTTCGTTCCGGTTCCGGCCGAGCGGCTCAGGGAGGTGCTGGACGACCCCGCGCGGGTCGCCCGGGCGGTTCCCGGGCTCCAGCAGGACGCCGGTGCCGAGCCCGTCGCCGGGCGGCTGAAGATCCGGGTCGGGAGCCACTCCGTCACCTACCGGGGAGCCGTACGGCTGTCCCGGCGGGACGACGGGGCGTACGCCGTCGAGGGCGAGGCGGAGGAGTCGCGCGGCAGCGGCTCGGTCACGCTCGCGGTGCGGATCGCCCTGCGGGAGGCGGAGGACGGCTGCACGGTGGTCTTCGACGGGACGGCTTCGGCGGACGGGCGGATCACGGACCTCCCGCCGGACGCCGTCGAGGGCGCCGTCACCCGGCTGCTGAACCGTTTCGCGGAGCACCTGGCCGCGGCGGCCCCGGAGACGACCACGCCCCTCGCCACGCAGGACTTCGAACCCCGCGCCACGACGGACTACGAGACGACCCCGGACGCGGACGACCCGTCCCCGCCGCCTCCGCCTCCGCCTCCGGCGAGACCAGAGGGCGAGTCCGGGGGTTCCGGGGCGGCGGAGCAGGAAACTCCGGGTTCCGGGCCGGCCCCCGCGCGCGGCGGCGACGCTTCCGGTGCCGGGCTCACCGAGGAGCCGCCGGCGCGAGGGTCCGCCGACGAGGCCGCCACCGGCTTCGGCGCCGTCGAACCCCCGGGAGCCTCGGGAGCCTCGGGGGAGGACGAGGAGGACGCCGAGGGTGTCGCCGAGGCGGCGCACGCGCGGCGGACGATGATCGGGCGCAGTGCCGAGGAGGTGGACCACGCCCCGCCGCGCGGCCGGTACGCCCCCGTGCCCGCCCCCCAGACCGTGTCAACGCCCGCCCCGCTGCGCTGGGCGGCCCCCGCCGCGGCCCTGGCCGTGGCGTCGGCCATCGTGGCGGTCCGGGCCCTGCGCAGACGCCGCTGAAGCACGCCGCGCCGCCGCGGAAGCAGCCGCAACGCCTGAGGCCCTCTTGATCACCCCAGTAGGGTCGTCCCGTGAGTGACGAAGAGATCACGCTGACCGCGGGCGACGCGGAGGCGACCGTGCGGCCGGGCAACGGCGGCCGGGTCGGAGGACTGCGCGTCGGCGGCGTGGAGCTGCTGCGGCAGGGGGAGCGGTTCGGCTGCTTCCCGATGGTGCCGTGGTGCGGGCGGATCCGGGACGGCCGGTTCCTGGACGGCGCCGCCGTACGGCAGATGCCCCTCAACGCCCCGCCGCACGCCATCCACGGCACCGCCCGCGACGGCGCCTGGCGCACCGCCCGCACCGGCACGGCCGAGGCCGTCATCACCTACGAGCTCGTCGACCCCTGGCCGTACCCCGGCCGCGTCACCCAGGCCGTCGCCCTCACCGAGGACGCGCTGACGCTGACCATGTCCGTGGAGACGTACGAGTCGTCCTTCCCGGCGCAGATCGGCTGGCACCCCTGGTTCAACCGGAACCTCGGCGGCGAGGACGTCCGCATCGACTTCGCCCCCGCCTGGCAGGAGGAGCGCGGCGACGACCACCTGCCCACCGGCAACCGCATCGACCCCGAGCCCGGCCCCTGGGACGACTGCTTCGGGATGCCCGGCGGCGTCGACGTGACCCTCACCTGGCCGGGACAGCTGGAGCTGAAGGTGACCAGCCGGGAGGAGTGGGTGGTCGTCTACGACGAGCAGGAGGCCGCCGTCTGTGTGGAGCCGCAGACCGGTCCGCCCAACGGGCTGAACACCCTGCCGCGCCTGGTCACGCCCCTGGAGCCGCTGGAGGCCACCACGACCTGGAGCTGGCGCCGCCTCTAAGCTGGGCGCCATGACGGAAGTACGTGGCGCGCTGCTGCAGCAGATCAAGGACAAGGCCGTGGTGCACGGCAAGGTGACCCTGTCGTCGGGTCTGGAGGCCGACTACTACGTCGACCTGCGCCGCGTCACCCTCGACGGCGAGGCCGCGCCGCTGGTCGGGCAGGTGCTGCTCGACCTGACCGCCGACCTCGACTTCGACGCGGTGGGCGGGCTCACCATGGGCGCCGACCCGGTCGCCGCCGCCATGCTGCACGCCGCCGCCGCGCGCGGGCGGCGCCTGGACGCCTTCGTCGTACGGAAGGCCGCGAAGGCGCACGGCCTGCAGCGGCGCGTCGAGGGCCCGGACATCGCGGGCCGCCGCGTGCTGGTCGTCGAGGACACCTCCACCACCGGCGGCTCCCCGCTGACCGCCGTCGAGGCCGTGCGCGAGGCCGGGGCCGAGGTCGTCGCCGTCGCGACGATCGTCGACCGGGCGACCGGTGCCGCCGAGAAGATCCAGGAGGGCGCCGGGGTGCCGTACCTCTTCGCCTTCTCGAAGGACGAGCTGGGCCTCGACTGACCAGGGCGTGGACGGTGGCCTGGACCTTCCGGCCAAGTCTGGAAAGATGGGGCCGACGATGACGTCGCACCCAAGGTCTAGGTCAGGGCCGTAAGAGACGCAGTACGCCAACCCGCAGATACAAGGAGCGGACGCATGCCCATCGCAACTCCCGAGGTCTACAACGAGATGCTGGACCGGGCGAAGGCAGGAAAGTTCGCCTACCCGGCCATCAACGTGACCTCCACCCAGACCCTGCACGCGGCCCTGCGCGGTTTCGCTGAGGCGGAGAGCGACGGCATCGTCCAGATCTCCACGGGTGGCGCCGAGTTCCTGGGCGGCCAGTACAGCAAGGACATGGTGACCGGCGCGGTCGCCCTGGCCGAGTTCGCGCACATCGTCGCCGAGAAGTACCCGGTGAACATCGCGCTGCACACGGACCACTGCCCGAAGGACAAGCTCGACGGGTACGTACGTCCGCTGCTGGCGCTCTCCAAGAAGCGCGTCGAGGCCGGTCTGTCCCCGCTGTTCCAGTCGCACATGTGGGACGGCTCCGCCGAAACCCTCGCCGACAACCTCTCCATCGCGCAGGAGCTGCTGGAGCAGGCCCGCGCCGCGAAGATCATCCTCGAGGTGGAGATCACCCCGACCGGTGGCGAGGAGGACGGTGTCTCCCACGAGATCAATGACTCCCTCTACACCACGGTCGACGACGCGATCCGCACCGCCGAGGCCCTGGGCCTGGGCGAGAAGGGCCGCTACCTGCTCGCCGCGTCCTTCGGCAACGTGCACGGCGTGTACAAGCCGGGCAACGTCGTCCTGCGTCCGGAGCTGCTGAAGGAGCTGAACGAGGGCGTCGCCGCCCAGTTCGGCAAGGCCTCCCCGTTCGACTTCGTCTTCCACGGCGGCTCCGGCTCCACGGAGGAGGAGATCCGCACCGCGCTGGAGAACGGCGTCGTGAAGATGAACATCGACACGGACACGCAGTACGCCTTCACGCGCCCGGTCGCGGACCACATGTTCCGCAACTACGACGGTGTCCTGAAGGTCGACGGCGAGGTCGGCAACAAGAAGACCTACGACCCGCGCACCTGGGGCAAGCTGGCCGAGGCCTCCATGGCCGCGCGCGTCGTCGAGGCCTGCGGTCACCTGCGCTCGACCGGCACCAAGATCAAGTAAGTCCCGGTCGCTCGCGTCGAGCCCGGCACCTTCTGAGGTGCCGGGCTCTTCCGTATGCTCCGAGCATGCCCGATGTCCGGCTGGCGTCACCGCAGGGCCGATGGATCCTGCTCACCACCGTCCTCGGCTCCGGCATGGCGCTGCTGGACTCGACCGTCGTCAACGTCGCCCTGCCGCGCATCGGCCGCGACCTGGACGCGGACCTGGCCGCCCTGCAGTGGACGGTCAACGCGTACATGGTCACGCTGGCCGGGCTGATCCTGCTGGGCGGGGCGCTGGGGGACCGGTTCGGGCGGCGGAAGGTGTTCGTCGTCGGTGTGGTGTGGTTCGCGGTGGCGTCCCTGCTGTGCGGCATCGCGCCGAGCGCGGAGGTGCTGATCGCCGCGCGCGCTCTCCAGGGGGTGGGCGGTGCGCTGCTGACCCCGGGGTCGCTGGCGCTGATCCAGGCGTCCTTCCACCCTGACGACCGGGGGCGGGCGGTGGGCCTGTGGTCCGGGTTCGGCGGGATCGGGGCGGCGGTCGGGCCGTTCGTCGGGGGCTGGCTGGTGGACGGGCCGGGCTGGCGGTGGGTATTCCTGCTGAACGTGCCGCTGGCGCTGCTGTGCGTGCCGGTCGCTCTGCGGCATGTTCCGGAGTCGGGGGACGAGCGGGTCCACGGGCGGTTCGACGTGCTCGGGGCGGTGCTGGGGGCGGTGGCGCTCGCGCTGGTGACGTATGCGCTGATCGAGGCCGGTGCGGGTGGTGTCGTGCCGGCGGTCTCGGCGGTGGCCGGGGTGGCCGCGGCCGTGGCGTTCGTGGTCGTCGAGCGGCGGCGGGCCGATCCGATGATGCCGCCGGACATCTTCGCGTCGCGGCAGTTCACCGCGGTCAATCTGGTCACGCTGTGCGTGTACGCGGCGCTGGGCGGGTTCTTCTTCCTCGCCGCGCTGCAGTTGCAGGTGGTGGTGGGTTACTCGGCTCTCGCGGCCGGTACGGCACTGCTGCCGACGACCGTGCTCATGCTGCTGCTGTCGGCGCGGTCGGGGGAGCTGGCCGACCGGATCGGGCCGAGGGTGCCGCTGACGGTGGGGCCGCTGCTGTGCGCGGCCGGGATGCTGCTGATGCTGCGGGTCGGGCCGGGGGCGTCGTACCCGGCCGATGTGCTGCCGGCGCTGGTGGTGCTCGGGCTGGGGCTGGTGACGCTGGTGGCGCCGCTGACGGCGACCGTGCTGGGGTCCGTGGACGTGGCCCGGGCGGGGCTGGCCAGTGGGATCAACAACGCGGCGGCCCGGGCGGCGGGGCTGGTGGCGGTGGCGGCGTTGCCGTTGCTGGCGGGGATGGGGGAGGAGGCGTATCGGGAGCCGGGTGCTTTCGACGCGGCGTTCGGGCGGGCGATGGGGTGGGGTGCGGGGGTGCTCGTCGTGGGGGCGGTGGTCGCCGTCGCGGTGGTACGGAGGCCGCCGCCGGGGTGCAAGCGGCCGGAGTGTCTGAGGCATGGGGGTGTGACGGCGCCGCCGTTGGAGGGGGAGCCGGTGCGGAAGCGGTTGCAGTAGGGCGGGTGGGTTTCGGCGGGGCTGGTTGCCCTGGTGCTCGGCGTTGCTGCCGGGGCCGGGTGGGTTCGCAGCCCGGCGGTGCGGGGTGCCGCTTCTGTGGGACGGGCGCCGCCCCTGCGCACGATTGCCCGCAGCTGAGCGGAACCGGCGGTCCGCAGCTGAGCGGCGTGGCGCCGCCGCGCCAGATTGCCCGTAGCTGAGCGGAGTCGGCGGTTCGCCGCTGGGCGGAGTCAGTGGCTCGCAGCTGAGCGGTATGGCGTCGCCGCCCCTGCGCACGATTGCCCGCAGAGCGGAACCGGCGGTCCGCAGCTGAGCGGCATGGTGCCGCCGCCCCAGCGGCATGATTGCCCCGCAGCTGAGCGGCCGGCGTGCCCGCAGCTGAGCGGAACCAGTGCCCCGCAGCCTCGCGGCATGGTGCCGCCGCCCCAGCGGCATGATTGCCCGCAGCTGAGCGGCTGGCGTGCCCACAGCCAGGTGGCTGGCGTGCCCGCAGCCACGTGCCCGGCGTGCCCGCAGCTGAGCGCGTGGCCGCGGCCGACGGGGCGGGGGGCCGCGCCGGGGGCGATGGACCGCGGCTCATGCCGGAGGCAGGTGGCAGTACCGCTGCACACGGCCCGTCGGCATGGCGCAGACTTGGGGCATGTCCATTCACGAGAACCTCCTCGGGGGCCCGCCCCCGACCCACCTCCCCGATGACCCCGGGCCACGGGAAATGCTCGCGTCGGGTGCCGCGCCCGCCGAGGTCGCCGCCGCGCATCCGACCTCCTCGCTCGCCTGGGCTCAGCTCGCCGACGAGGCGTTCGAGCGGGGCGCGGCCGTGGAGTCGTACGCGTACGCCCGTACGGGCTACCACCGCGGCCTGGACGCGCTGCGCCGCAGCGGCTGGAAGGGCCACGGCCCCGTGCCGTGGGAGCACGAGCCGAACCGTGGCTTCCTGCGTGCCCTGCACGCCCTCGCCCGCGCCGCGCAGGCGATCGGCGAGCAGGAGGAGTACGAGCGCTGCTCCCAGTTCCTGAAGGACTCCTCGTCGACGGCGGCGCAGGTCCTGGGCTGACGGCGGCCCCTGGTGCGCGAGGCCCGGCCGTCCCGAGCGGGCGGGCCTTGCGGTTTCGGGGGACGATTGCGGAGTATGCCGGTGGGGACCGGGGCCCCCGTGCCGGCATCGGCAGGGGCGGACCGCTACCCGGAGTTATACGCAGGAGACAGCGATGTCCCACGAGGCTCATGAGCCCGAGACCCCGCATCTCGACTTCGCCGGCACGACGCCGTACGAGGACTACGTCAAGGCGGACGTGCTCACCCACCTCCAGCACACCCTCTCCGACGACCCCGGAGAGATGGTCTTCCTGGTGACGACCCAGGTGATGGAGCTGTGGTTCACCGTGATCGTCCACGAGTGGGAGACGGCCGCCCGCGCGCTGCGGGGTGACGACGTACCCACCGCCACCGCCGCACTGAAGAGGTCCGTGCGCGAGCTGGAGGCGCTGAACGCCTCCTGGCGGCCGCTGGCCCAGCTCACGCCGGCCCAGTTCAACTCGTACCGCAGCGCCCTCGGCGAGGGCTCCGGCTTCCAGTCGGCGATGTACCGGCGGCTGGAGTTCCTGCTCGGCGAGAAGTCCGCGTCCATGCTCGTCCCGCACCGGGGCGCGCCGCGCGTGCACGCCGAGCTGGAGAAGGCGCTGCACGAGCCGAGCCTGTACGACGAGGTCGTGCGGCTGCTCGCCCGGCGCGGCTACGACATCCCGCAGGCCGTGCTGCGGCGCGACGTGTCGCAGCGCTACGAGCCGTCGCCGGAGGTGGAGGCGGCCTGGGCGGCCGTCTACTCCGGGGACGAGAGCGACGAACTCTCCCGCCTCGGCGAGGCGTTGAGCGATGTCGCCGAGCTGGTGTGGCGCTGGCGCAACGACCATCTCGTCGCCACCCGCCGCGCGATGGGCGCCAAGACCGGCACGGGCGGTTCCGCCGGGGTGGCCTGGCTGGAGAAGCGCGCGCAGAAGAACGTGTTCCCCGAGCTGTGGACGGCGCGGTCCTATGTCTGAGTTGGCGGCGCGGGCCGAGAAACTGGACGCCACCGATGAACTGGGCGGTAAGCGGGGCGAGTTCGTCCTCGACGACGTCGTCTATCTGGACGGCAATTCGCTGGGCGCGCTGCCGGCCGTCGTGCCGGGGCGGGTCGAGGACGTCGTACGCCGCCAGTGGGGCGAGCTGCGCATCCGGTCCTGGGAGGAGAGCGACTGGTGGACGGCGCCCGAGCGGATCGGCGACCGGATCGCCCCGCTGGTCGGGGCGGCGCCCGGGCAGGTCGTGGTGGGTGACTCGACAAGTGTCAACGTCTTCAAGGCACTTGTGGGGGCGGTGCGGCTGGCGCGGCTGACCGACCCCGCCCGTGACGAGATCGTCGTGGACGCGACGACCTTCCCGACCGACGGGTACATCGCGGAGTCCGCGGCGCGGCTGACCGGCTGCACGCTGCGGCCCGTGGCACCGGCGGACGTCCCGGCCGTGCTGGGCGACCGTACCGCCGCCGTCCTCCTCAACCACGTCGACTACCGCACCGGCCGGCTGCACGACCTGCCGGGACTGACGGCCGCGGTGCACGCGGCCGGGGCGTACGCCGTCTGGGACCTGTGCCACAGCGCGGGCGCGCTGCCGGTCGGACTGGACGAGCACGGGGTGGATCTCGCGGTCGGCTGCACCTACAAGTACCTGAACGGCGGGCCGGGTTCACCGGCGTACCTGTATGTGCGCCGGGAGCTTCAGGACCGGTTCGACTCGCCGCTGCCCGGCTGGAACTCGCACGCCGAGCCGTTCGGGATGCGGACCGACTACGAACCGGCCTCCGGTGCCCCGCGCGGCCGGGTCGGGACGCCCGACATCCTCTCCATGCTCGCCCTGGAAGCGGCCCTTGACGTGTGGGACGGGGTGTCGGTGGAGGCCGTGCGGGCCAAGTCCCTCGCGCTGACGGACTTCTTCCTGGAGTGCGTCGCGGAGTACGTGCCCGCGGGGCGGGTCGCGTGCCTGACGCCGGTGGCGCACGAGGAGCGGGGCAGCCAGATCGCGCTGCGCTGCGACGACGCCGGTGACGTGATGAAACGGCTGATCGAGCAGGGCGTGGTCGGCGACTTCCGGGCACCGGACGTGCTGCGCTTCGGCTTCACGCCGCTGTACGTCGGGTTCGCCGATGTGGAGCGGGCGGCCCGGGTGCTGGCCCGGACGCTGGCGTGAGCGGCGGCGGGGCCGGGAAACCGCGGTCGCGGACCCGGCCCCGTCGCACGGAAACGACGGCAAACGACGGCACCGTTCGGTCTTCACCGAGCGTGACATCCCCGTGTCCGCGCATGTCACGCGCCTGATACCGTCCCGGCCAACGGCTGAACTCTCAACTGGTCCGCCGCGTACGTTTCATCGCTGAGAGGTTGGAGCATGACGGACGACGTCGCAGCAGCACGGGCCGCCGCCGAGGAGAAGTCGGTCTTCTCCCACGCGCCCGTCGACCCCGACGCCACCGCGGCCTACGGCGACCACCCCGACCAGGTGATCGACTTCTTCGCCCCGCGCGCGCAGGCCGGTCCGGGCGGGCCCGCCCCGGTCGTCGTCGTGCTGCACGGCGGTGCCTGGCGGGCGCCGTACGACCGGCGTCACCTCAGCCCCTTCGCGGACTTCCTCGCCCGCCGCGGGTTCGCCGTGGCCAGTGCCGAGTACCGGCGCGGCGGTGGCGACGACTCCCTCGCGGGCCGCTGGCCCGACACCTTCGACGACGTCGCCGCCGCGCTGGACGCCCTCCCTGCGCTGGTCCGCGAGCTGCTGCCGCAGGCCGACCCGCGCCGCACGGTCCTCACCGGCCACTCGGCGGGCGGGCACCTCGCCCTGTGGGGCGCGGCCCGGCACGTCCTGCCGGCGGACTCGCCCTGGCGCGCCGACAGCCCGGCGGCACTGCGCGGCGTGGTCGCCCTCGCCCCGATCGCGGACCTCGCGGTCGCCGACAAGCTGGACGTGTGCGGTGGTGCCGTACGGCAACTCCTGGGCGATGACGAGCACTTCGCCGAGCGGCAGCCGTACGCCGACCCGGCGCTGCTGCTGCCCACCGGCATCGCCACCACCCTCGTCCAGGGCCGCACGGACCTCGACGTGCCGCAGGCGGTCGCCGAGTCGTACGCGGAGGCGGCGGCGAAGGCGGGGGAGGTGGTGGGGGTGACGCTGCTGGAGGACGTGGGGCACTTCCCGCTCGTCGACCCGGCGGCGGACGCGTGCGCGGTGGTGGCGGAGGAGATCGCCCAGCTGGCCTGGTGAACGGCCGTGGCGACGACGCCGTGGTGGCTGTCCCGGTGATCGCCGTAGGGGTTGTCCCGCTGTCGCCCTGGTGGCTGTCCCGGTGACCGCCGTAGGGGCTGTCCCGCTGTCGCCCCGGTGGCCGTCCCGGTGACCGCCGTAGGGGCTGTCCCGCTGTCGCCCCGGTGGCCGTCCCGGTGACCGCCGTAGGGGCCGTCCCGCTGTCGCCCCGGTGGCTGTCCCCGGTCATACCCGTAGTACCTGAGAGCCAGTCCCGAGGTGAGCTCCGCGGTGTGACGCGGACGACGGGGCCCGCTCCGTACCTTCCCTTCCACGCAGACCCGATGGCCGGGTGCGCTGGAGGGGGACGACCGTGGGGTTCGCATCGAGGTACCGCCGTGGCGCCGGGCGGTTGCGCTGGGCCGCGCTCGCCGCCGTCGTCACGGGCGCGGTGGTGCTCCCGCTGTCCGCGGCGGTGCGGCCGGAGATCCCCGCGCCCGCACCCGCCGCCCTCGCCCCGCTCGACGCGTCGACGCTTCGCGCGGCGTACGCGGCCAACCGCGCGGGCGCCGCCGAGGCGGCCCGCATGGCCGCCGCCCACCACGACCGGGACCGCGCCGCGACGGACCGTTCCCTGGCCGACCCGGCCCGGCACCTCCTGGCGTTCGACGGCCGCGGCTCCGGCCGGGTGACGGAGGTCCTGGGCGACCTCGCCCGGGCCGACCGCATAGCCGTCCTGGTCCCCGGCTCCGACACGAGCCTCGACACCTACGGCCGGTTCCACGCGGCCGCCTCCGCCCTGTACGGGCAGCTCGCCCGGCACGCCCCGGCGGGCACGCGCCCCGCGGTCGTGGCCTGGCTGGGCTACGAGACGCCGGGCACGGTCAGCGCGACCGTCACGACGACCGGCAGGGCGGAGCAGGCGGCCCCGCGGCTGCGCGCGCTCGTGGCCGAGCTGCGTGCCATCACGGGCGGCGCAGCGCGCGTCTCGCTGCTGTGCCACTCGTACGGCTCGGTGGTCTGCGGGCGGGCCGCCGCCGGGCTCGCCGTCGACGACATCGCGCTCGTCGGCAGCCCCGGCACCGGCGCGGACTCCGCCGCCGCCCTGCGCACCCGCGCCCGGGTCTGGGCGGCCCGCGGCGCCGACGACTGGGTGCAGCACGTCCCGCACGTCAGCGCGGACCTGTTCGGCACGACCGTCGGCTTCGGCACCGACCCCGTCTCCCGGGCCTTCGGCGCCCGGGTCTTCGCGGCCGGCGACGGCGGCCACAGCGACTACTTCAGACCCGGCTCGACCTCCCTGACCAACCTGACCCGGATCGTCCTGGGCGAGACCAAGGCGGTGCCCCATGAGTGACATCGGCGTGCGCGCTGTCCCCGTCGCCCTGCGGCGGGGCGCCGACCGCTTAGGCGCGGCCACCCCGCCCGACCGGGACCGCGCTGTGGACGCCCTGCGGGCCCTCGCCGTCCTCGGCGTCGTGCTCGGGCACTGGCTGGTCACGGCCCTGGTCTCCGACAGCGGCACCCTGCGCACGGCGAGTCCCCTGCGGTACCTGCCCTGGCTGGCGCCGATCTCCTGGCTGTTCCAGACGCTCGCCGTGTTCTTCCTGGTCGGCGGCCATGTCGCCACCCGGGGTTACGCCTCGGCCCGCGCCCGGGGCGTCCCCTACCACCGTTGGCTGACGGGCCGCCTCGCCCGGTTGTTCACGCCGGTCGTCGCCGTCCTCAGCCTGTGGACGGTGGCCGCGACGGCCCTGCTGCTGTCGGGCGCCGAGTTCGGCACGGTCCGGACGCTGGTGAAGCTGGCCCTGTCCCCGCTGTGGTTCCTCGTGGTGTTCGCGGCCCTGACGGCGGCGACCCCGCTGCTCACCCGGCTCAACCCGCTCTGGCCGCTGGCCGTCGTCCTGCACGTGGACCTGCTGCGCTTCGGCCTCGGCGGCCCCTCCTGGCTGGGCTGGGTGAACGTGGCGGCGGGCTGGCTGGTGCCCTTCACGCTCGGCGCGGCCTGGACCCGGGGCGAGCTGGAGCACCGCCGCGCGGGCTGGGTCCTGCTCGCCGGCGGGGCGGCGGCGACCGCGGGGCTGGTGGCGTGGGCGGGCTACCCGGCGTCGATGGTCGGCGTCCCGGGCGAGGGCATGTCCAACCTCGACCCGCCGACGCTGGCCGTCGTCACCTTCGGCCTGGCCCAGTGCGGTCTCGCCCTGCTGCTGCGCGAAAGGCTGCGGAGGGTGACGCGCCGGCCCCTGGCATGGGCGGCGGTGGCCCTGGTCAACCTCTCCGCGATGACCGTCTTCCTCTGGCACCAGACGGCCCTGATGGCCACCACGGCCACCGGCCTCCTCGCGGGCCGGCTGCCCGGCCTGCACACACCGCCCGACGGCCTCGGCTGGGCCGCGGCCCGGCTCCTGTGGCTGCCCGTGTTCGCCCTGGCCCTCGCCGTCTGCTGGGCCGCCTTCCACTCCTTCGAGCAGGGCGGCGGCCGCGGCCGCGGGTCGCGGGTGGTGCGCTCGCACCGGCCGTCCGGCCGGGGGACGGCGGCGGAGACCCGGCATGTCTAGGCTGGGCCGCGTGACGGACACGGGGGTGGGCCGCGCGCCGCGGGCGCGCGTCAGGGGCTGGCTGCGGATGCTGCGCGCGGACCTGTGGACCCTCCGGCCGGACCCGCTGCCGCCCTCCACCTGGCTGCGCTGGCTGCCGCACGGCCTGCTGTGCCTGACCGCGTTCGGGGTCACTCTCGGTGCCGTGGCGCAGCTCGCCGACAACGGAGGCTCGGGCTCCCACATCGCCTTCCCGCTCGGGATCGCACAGGGCGGTGCGGTCGTGCTCGCGCTGTGGCGGCCGGTCCCGGCGTGGTGGCTCTCGACGGCGGCCATGGTGGCGGGGGCCGTCGAGGTGCGTCGCCACCTGCTGGCCGGTGGTGCCCACGACTTCACCTGGCCGTGGACGTCGGCCGGGATCATCGGGCAGATGGCCGTGCTGCTGCTGCTCGCCCTGCGCGTGCCTACCCGGGTGTCCGTCGAGGCGCTGGCGCTGACCGGGCTCCTCACGTACGTCATACAGGGGCTGTGGGGTGCGGCCGACTACCAGTCCACCGGCGTGCTCGCGGTCTCCCTGTCCACCGTCGTGGTGATAGTCGGCACCGCCCTGCGCGGCCGCCGCGAGGCCCGCGCGGAACTCGTCGAGCAGACCACGCTCACCGCCGAGGAACGCACCCGGCGCACTCTGCTGGAGGAGCGCAGCCGCATCGCGCGGGAGCTGCACGACGTGGTGGCCCACCACATGTCGGTCATCTCCATCCAGGCGCAGGTCGCCCCGCACCTCGTCGAGAACCCGCCCGACGAGCTCAAGGAGAACCTCGCCGGCATCCGGCAGAACGCGCTGGAGGCGCTGACCGAGCTGCGCCGGGTGCTGGGCGTGCTGCGCTCGGAGCACCCGGACGCGGGGGAGTCACCCGCCGGGCCGGGCGGCGACACCGTCCCGCACGCCCCGCAGCCCGACCTCGACCGGCTCGACGCGCTGGTGGAGAACACCCGGGCCGCCGGCCGTGAGGTCATCACCGAGATCAACGGCGAGCGGCGGCCGCTGCCGCCCGGCGTGGAACTGTCGGCGTACCGGATCGTGCAGGAGGCGCTGAGCAACGTCCTGCGGCACGCGCCCGGCGCGAGAGCCACGGTCCGTCTCACGTACCTGCCGGACGGGCTGGAGGTGGAGGTCGTCAACGGCCGGCCGACCGGGCCCGCACCGCCGTCCACGGGAGCGGGACACGGACTGCTCGGCATGCGGGAGCGGGTCGCGATGCTCGGTGGCACGATGACGGCGCACCCCTGGCACTGGGACGGCTTCAAGGTGACCGCGTTCCTCCCGGACACCCCGCCCGCCGACGCCCCGGGCACCGACCACACCACGGACCTCAAGGGAGGGACCCCATGACGAGCGGCTCCGGCCGACCCATCCGAGTTCTCATCGTCGACGACCAGGCGATGGTCCGGCAGGGCTTCACCGTGCTGCTCGGCACCCAGCCCGACATCGAGGTCGTCGGCGAGGCCAAGGACGGAGAGGGCGGTGTCGCGAAGGCCGCCGAGACCGCCCCGGACGTCGTCCTCATGGACATCCGCATGCCCGGGATCGGCGGCATCGAGGCCACGGAGCGCATCACCACCGCGCACCCGGACATCAGGGTGCTGGTGCTCACCACCTTCGACCTCGACGAGTACGTGTACGACGCCCTGCGCGCCGGAGCCTCCGGGTTCCTGCTGAAGGACGCGTCGTCGGATCAGCTCGCCGAGGCAGTCCGGGTGATCGCGGCCGGTGACGCGCTGCTCGCCCCGGTCATCACGCGCAAGCTCATCGCCGAGTTCTCCCGGCTGGACGACCGGCCCCGCGCTCCGCTCAAGGAACGGATCGGGGACCTGACCGAGCGCGAGACGGAGGTGCTCTCCCTGATCGCGCAGGGCCTGTCGAACGCGGAGATCGCCCGGCACCTGTTCGTGGCCGAGCAGACGGTGAAGACCCACGTGGGCCGGATCCTGGTGAAGCTGGGCCTCAGGGACCGGACGCAGGCGGCGGTGTTCGCGTACGAGTCGGGGCTGGTGCGGCCGTCGGGGTACTGAGGCCATGCCCGTGGACCCCGTAGTACCTGAGAGGGACGCCGAGGGACCCCTCTCCAAGGGGACGACCGGGACCCGGGGTGCGCCTACCGTTCTGTACGTGACCGAGACGACTCACCTGCAGACCACGCCGCCGGGGGACGGGGCAAAACCGCGCAGCCCGGAGTACCGGCTGGCCGTGGACGCCCTGCGCGGGCTGCGGCAGGACCTCATCGACGACGCCTTCGCCTACCGCCTGCTGCCGCGCATGCGGGTGGACGGCCCCCTGACCAGGAGGCTGCCCGGGCGGCTGCGTGAGTACGCGGCCTGGACACCGCACGCGCTGATCGCCGTGACGGCCCTGTTCACCCTGCTCCTCACCAGCGTCGACACCGACGCAGAGGTGCTGCTGATCGCCCCGCTGACCGTACTCCCGGTCCTGCTGACCATGGTCCGGCCGGTGGGGGCGTTCTGGCTGTCCATGGCGGCCACCCCGGTGGTGGGCGTGATCGGCAGCAGCTGGGGCGACTGGCCGTGGCAGGACGGCAGCTTCGCCTGCCACCTGAGCGTGCTGACAGTCGTGGCGATACGCACCAGGCCGCGCACGGCGGCGTGGATGTGGGTGTTGACGGCGGCTTATGCCCTCGTCGTGGATGCCGGCTTCGGCCCCGGCTACGGCACCAACTCCGCCCCCATGCTGATCTTCTCGGCCATGATCCTGCTCTGCGTCACCGTCTGGCACATCCGCCGCGACGCCGCGCAGGAGGTCACGGCCCAGCAGACGGTCACCGCGCACGAGCGGTCCCGGCGCACCCTGCTGGAGGAGCGCACCACGATCGCCCGTGAGCTGCACGACGTGGTCGCCCACCACATGTCGGTGGTCGCCATCCAGGCGGAGGCCGCGCCCTACCGGGTGGAGAACCCGCCGCCGGAGCTGGAGAAGGCCTTCGCCACGATCCGGGAGAACGCGGTCGCGGCCCTGACCGAGCTGCGCCGGGTCCTGGGCGTCGTCCGCGCCGAGGACTACGAGGCCCCGGACGCCCCGCAGCCCACCCTCGCCGACCTGGACGGCCTGCTGGCCAATGTGCGGGAGGCCGGGCTGAGCGTGGAGAAGGTGGTGACCGGGGCGGTGCGGGAGCTGCCGCAGGGCGTGGAGCTGTCGGCGTACCGCATCGTGCAGGAGGCGCTGAGCAACAGCCTGCGGCACGCCCCCGGCGCGAGCGCCCGCGTCGAGATCGGGTACGTTCTCGGCGGCCTGGGCCTGCGCATAGTCAACGGCCCGCCGCCGAACCTCAGCCTGATCAAGCCCTCGCCCGGCGCCGGGCACGGCATCACCGGCATGCGGGAGCGCGTGACGATGCTCAACGGCGAGATGACGGCGGGCCGCACGGACGACGGAGGATACGAGGTGGCGGTGTTCCTGCCGGTCGCCCTGCCGGACGAGGACGACGTATGACGATCCGCGTACTGATCGCGGACGACCAGATGATGGTGCGCGAGGGCTTCTCGGTCCTGCTGAACGCGATGCCGGACATCGAGGTCGTCGGCGAGGCCGTCAACGGCCGGGAGGCCGTCGCGAAGGTCCGCGAGCTCGCCCCGGACGTCGTGCTGATGGACATCCGCATGCCCGAGCTGAACGGCATCGAGGCGACCCGTGAGATCGTCGCCGCCGACGGCGCGGCGAAGGTGCTGGTGCTCACCACCTTCGACCTCGACGAGTACGTGTACCAGGCGCTGCGCGCGGGAGCCTCCGGCTTCCTGCTCAAGGACGCCTCGGCCCGCCAGCTCGCCGACGGGGTGCGGGTGGTGGCCTCCGGGGAGGCGCTGCTGGCGCCCTCGGTGACCAGGCGGCTGATCACCGAGTTCTCCAAGCTCTCCGAGACCCCGCGCCTGATGCCTTCCGCGCAGGCGGCGTACGGCGATCTCACCGAGCGGGAGACGGAGGTGCTGGTCCTCATCGCGCAGGGCCTGTCCAACGCGGAGATCGCGGAGCGGCTGGTGGTCGCCGAGTCGACGATCAAGACGCACGTCAGCCGGATCCTGGTGAAGCTGGGCCTGCGCGACCGCACGCAGGCGGCGGTGTTCGCGTACGAGGCGCGGCTGGTGACGCCCGGCTAGCCGGCCGCGTCGACCACGTGAAGGAACACCCCTGGTCAGTGAGGGGGATGTGGGGCTAGCGTCCCGGCATGGCTGCCCTCTTCGACCCGTGGGACCCGGCGTTCCTCGCCGACCCGTACCCCGCCTACGCCGAGCTGCGTGCCCGGGGCCGCGTGCACTGGTTCGAGCCCACGAACCAGTGGCTCGTCCCGCACCACGCGGACGTCTCGGCCCTGCTGCGCGACCGGCGCCTGGGCCGGACGTACCAGCACCGCTTCACGCACGAGGAGTTCGGCCGCAGCGCGCCCCCGCCGGAGCAGGAGCCGTTCCACACGCTCAACGACCACGGGATGCTCGACCTGGAGCCGCCGGACCACACCCGGATCCGGCGCCTGGTGTCGAAGGCGTTCACGCCCCGCACGGTGGAGCGGCTGAAGCCGTATGTGCGGGGCCTGGCGGACGAGCTCGCGGCCGCCCTGGCCGAAGCGGGCGGCGGCGACCTGCTGAAGGACGTCGCCGAGCCCCTCCCGGTCGCCGTCATCGCCGAGATGCTGGGCATCCCGGAGTCCGACCGGGCCCCGCTGCGCCCCTGGTCGGCGGACATCTGCGGGATGTACGAGCTGAACCCGTCGGAGGAGACGGCGGCGAAGGCGGTCCGGGCGTCGGTGGAGTTCTCCGACTACCTGCGCGAACTGATCGCGGCCCGCCGCAAGGAACCGGGCGAGGACCTCATCTCGGGCCTGATCGCGGCCCACGACGAGGGCGACCGCCTCACCGAGCAGGAGATGATCTCGACGGCGGTCCTCCTCCTCAACGCCGGCCACGAGGCCACGGTGAACGCCACGGTCAACGGCTGGTACGCCCTGTTCCGCAACCCCTCCCAGCTCGAGCTGCTGCGCGCGGACCACTCCCTGATCCCCTCCGCGATCGAGGAGCTGATGCGCTACGACACCCCGCTCCAGCTCTTCGAGCGCTGGGTCCTGGACGAGATCGAGATCGCCGGCACGACGATCCCGCGCGGCGCGGAGATCGCCCTGCTCTTCGGCTCCGCCAACCATGACCCGACGGTGTTCGAGAACCCGTCCGCCCTGGACCTGACCCGCGCGGACAACCCCCACATCTCCTTCAGCGCCGGCATCCACTACTGCATCGGCGCGCCGCTGGCCCGTATCGAACTGGCGGCGTCGATGGGGGCGTTGCTGGAGCGGGCGCCGACACTGCGCCTGGCAGCGGAGCCGGAGAGGAAGCCGAACTTCGTGATCAGGGGGTTGGAGGGGCTGGCGGTCGAGGTGGGGTGATCACCCGTTCGGCTGGTCGTGGGGGGATCGGGGCGGTCGGACACCGGTTGCTCGGCAGGCTGGTGGGGCCTGAGAGGGGAGCAACCATGGTGGTCGAGGTGCGGCAGTCGTCGGCTCAGATGTCGGTCGAGGAGTTCGAGGCGCTCGCCGAGTTCACAGCCCGCGAGATCGAGACGGTCGGACTCGAGTTCATCGGCGGGCGGCTCGGGGTCAGGAAGGCGAGGAACGGCAACCACGGCACGGTGGCCGCGTGGCTGGCCCGCCGATGCCTGCGGGACCGGCCCGACCTCGGCCTCCACCCGAACGTCGGCCTGCGCGTGGCGGAACACGGCGAGGGGCGCGCTCTTCCCGACGGGGTGCTGGCGCCCACGGGGAGTTTCGCGGGCCAGGGCGCCTGGGCCGACCCCGGGAGCGCCCTGATGACGGTGGAGATCACCTCGTGCGACTCGGACACCCATCACCGTGACCGCGAGGAGAAGCCCCAGGCCTACGCCGGCGCCGGCATCCCCCTCTACCTGCTGGTCGACCGCCACACCCGCTGGACGGCCGTGCACAGCGAGCCGGACCCCGCACTCGGGTACCGGGACGTCCACATGGTCAGGTTCGGCGGCACCATTACCCTCCCCGAGCCCCTCGGCATCGAACTCGACACCGAGGAGCTCAAGCAGTACGTCGACTGATCACGTCGACAGGTCCCGCCTCCGCAACCCGGCGAGCCCCGCAGCCACCAGCACGACCGCCGAACCGGTCAGCACGCCCACCGGCCCCGACTCCATGGATCCCCCGGGCAGCTTCGGCAGGTGCCCGAACGGCGAGATGTCCAGCACCGCGCCAGGACCGGTTCCGCCCGGCCCGGGCTGACCCCGGCCGCACACCCGCGCACCCGCTCACCCCGCCGCCGGCACCGTCAGCCCCCAGGCTCCCTCGCGTACCACCCAGGTACGGGTGCGCACCGGCCCCGACACCAGCGCGTCCGCCCGGTAGCGGAAGTGCGCGCCCGACACCGTCACCGTCCGGCCCTCCGCGAGCAGGGGCGACGCCTCGGCGCCCACGGACACCGGACGGACCTCCACCGAGGCCACTCCGGCAGCCGACGGGGACACCGACACCGCCTCCACCGGCTGGTTCAGGTCGACGAGGGTCTCGCCGTCGACCTCCACCCGCAGCCGGGAGGGGCCCGGCTCGGGCGCGGCGGCGGGCCGGGACGGGCGGCCGGCCGGGACCAGGGTGCGGACCAGGGACTGGCAGGTCCGCAGCCAGGGGCGGCCCGGGGCCGCGTCGGGATCCGGCGGCTGCGCGGCGGCCGTCACCGGCGGTATCCGCAGCGCGCCGAGCACCACCCCGTCGCTGTCGTCGACCAGCAGGTCCATCCGCCGCACGACCCCGTCGAGCACCGCCCGCGCCGCCGCCACCGTCCCGGTCGGCACGCCCAGCGACCGGGCCAGGGCGAGCCCGCCCCCGACCGGCACCACCGACAGCGCGCATCCGGCCAGCTCCCGGTGCCGGTGCAGCAGCGACACCGCGCGGATCAGGGCCCGGTCGTCACCCACCACCACCGGGCGCCGCGAGCCCCGCCGCCGCAGCGCCCGGGCGAACTCCTCCGGCCCCTCGGGCAGGCACAGCTTCACGGCCGCACCCGCTCCGAGCACGTCTTTCGCGATCCGTACGGACTCGCCGTCCGACCGACGGGCGACCGGGTCGACCACCACCAGCAGCTGCTCGGACGTCGCGGAAGTCGCCACCTCGGCCATGCCTCGCTTCCTCGGGTAGCATCTTTGTGCAAGAGCCCCTTGCGCTATTGCGCCAGGGGCTTCGTCTATTCCGGGGCATCCGGTCCGACGGTTGGCGGCCAACGGCGGTCGCGGTGACGCGGCTGCAGACGCTCCGCGTTCGCCCTCGACCATGGACATGCCCCGCCCGGAAGGGGTGTACGCGCGTGCCCGCACTTGTGCTGCTCGGTGCTCAGTGGGGTGACGAAGGCAAGGGAAAGGCCACCGACCTGCTCGGTGGCTCGGTGGACTATGTAGTGCGCTACCAGGGCGGCAACAACGCCGGCCACACCGTGGTCGTGGGCGACCAGAAGTACGCCCTCCACCTCCTCCCTTCCGGAATCCTGTCCCCCGGCTGCACGCCGGTCATCGGTAACGGCGTCGTCGTCGACCCGTCTGTCCTGCTCTCCGAGCTGAGCGGGCTGAACGAGCGTGGCGTCGACACCTCCAAGCTCCTCCTCAGCGGAAACGCGCACATCATCACGCCGTACAACGTGACGGTCGACAAGGTGACCGAGCGCTTCCTCGGCAAGCGGAAGATCGGCACGACCGGGCGCGGCATCGGCCCGACCTACGCCGACAAGATCAACCGGGTCGGCATCCGCGTGCAGGACCTGTACGACGAGTCGATCCTGATGCAGAAGGTCGAGGCGGCCCTCGACGTCAAGAACCAGATCCTCACCAAGCTCTACAACCGGCGCGCGATCGCCGTGGACCAGGTGGTCGAGGAGCTGCTGGACTACGCCGACAAGCTCGCGCCGTACGTCGCCGACACCGTCCTGGTCATCAACGAGGCGCTGGAGGAGGACAAGGTCGTCCTGTTCGAGGGCGGCCAGGGCACCCTGCTGGACATCGACCACGGCACGTACCCCTTCGTCACGTCGTCGAACCCGACCGCGGGCGGCGCCTGCACGGGCGCGGGCGTGGGCCCGACGAAGATCAGCCGCGTGATCGGCATCCTCAAGGCGTACACGACCCGCGTCGGCGCCGGCCCCTTCCCGACGGAGCTCTTCGACGAGGACGGCGAGGCGCTGCGCCGCATCGGCGGCGAGCGCGGCGTCACCACCGGCCGCGACCGCCGCTGCGGCTGGTTCGACGCGGTCATCGCCCGCTACGCGACCCGCGTGAACGGCCTGACCGACTTCTTCCTCACCAAGCTCGACGTCCTCACGGGCTGGGAGCAGATCCCGGTCTGCGTGGCGTACGAGATCGACGGCAAGCGCGTCGAGGAGCTCCCGTACTCCCAGACCGACTTCCACCACGCCAAGCCGGTCTACGAGATGCTCCCGGGCTGGAGTGAGGACATCAGCAAGGCCAAGTCCTTCTCCGACCTGCCGAAGAACGCCCAGGACTACGTCAAGGCGCTGGAGGAGATGTCCGGCGCCCCGATCTCCGCGATCGGCGTGGGCCCGGGCCGGGACGAGACGATCCAGATCAACTCGTTCCTGTAGGCCGGACGGCCGTCAGCGCACCCTCACCGGCGCCCGCGCGGGCGCCGGTGATCGGGCATAGGCTGAAAGCCGACCCCCCGCGTGCGTCGATCAGAAGAAGGTGAGTGCGATGCGCGTACTGCTCAAGGCCCACTTCGACACGGAAAAGGCGAACGGGCTGGTCAGCAGCGGCAAGATGGGCGAACTGATCCAGGACATCGTGGAAAAGGTCCATCCGGAAGCCGCCTACTTCCTCCCGGACGAGGGAGACCGCACGGCCTTCCTGGTCTTCGACATGGAGGACCCGTCGCAGATGCCGGTGATCACCGAGCCGCTCTTCCGGGAAGCGGACGCCAAGGTGTCCTACAGCCCGGTGATGAACCTGGACGACGTGCAGAAGGGACTCTCCCAGCTGTCCGGCGGCTGACTCAGCTGAACACGATCATCGACCCCTGGGCCAGACTCCGCGTCACGGCCGCGTGCAGGCCGAGCCAGACATGGCGTTCGCGGGCGAACGGGCTGGGGTCGTACGGGGCGGGGACGGCGGGTTCCTCCAGCTCCGTGGGCACGAGCGGCGGCTGCGGGGCCGCCGGCGGGTTGGCCGGGTCGATCCCGATGACGGGGGCGACCACCTCCAGTTCCCGCAGCAGCGCGTGCGAGGAGCCCAGCGGTCCGCCGCCCGCGAGGAGCTCGTCGTCGGCGAGCGGGCTCGGGAAGTCGACCGGGACGTAGGCGCCCGCGTGGTCGTAGTGCCAGACCAGGTGCGACTGCTGGGCCGTCGACTCGAACATCTCCAGCAACTGCTCGTAGTCCCCGCCCAGTTCGTCCACCGGCGTCACCGGCAGGCCGCACACCTGGAGCAGGTAGGCGCGGCGCAGGAAGTGCAGCGCGTCGTAGTCGAAGCCCGCGACCGGGGCGACATCGCCCGACAGGCCCGGCATGTACTGGTACACCGGCACCGGCGGCAGCCCGGCCTCGGCGAGCACCTTGTTGTATTGCGCGAGTTCCTCGGCGAACGGGTTGTCCGGCGTGTGGCACAACACGTCGACGAGCGGTACCAGCCACAGATCACAGGCCAAAGAAGGCTCCTCGCTCAGCGCGGTGGTCGGGTAGCACGGTGGTCAGGGCAGGGTACCGGTGCGGCACGGTCACGGCTCCCGCCGTGCATGTCCCATACCCAGCAGGACACGGGCGACGCAGGTCATCCGGAGGCGAGGCGCTCGATCAGGGCGAGGGAGTGGGCGTTGTAGCGGGCGATGATCGCCCGGGCGGTGTCGGTGTCGCGGGCACCCAGCGCGTCGACCAGTTCGGTGTGGCCGGCCCACAGCTCCCCGCGCAGATCGCTGAGCCGCCGCAGGTGCTGCACCGCGCACACCCAGGTCTGGACGCGCAGCCGGTGCAGGAAGTCGGCGAGGTAGGGGTTGCCGAAGCAGGCGCCGAGCTCGCGCCAGAAGCGCAGGTCGTAGCCGATCAGGACGGTGAGGTCACCGGCCGCAGCGGCCCGCTGCGCCTCCTCGCCGCGCCGCCGCACCCCGGCGAGCACGGCGGCGGCCCGGGGATCGTCCGGCGAAATGGAGCCGCGGTGCCCCTCGGTGAGCGCGAGGAACATGCCCTCGATGACCAGGCCGCGCGCCTCGATCATGCCGCGGAAGTCCTCGACCGAGTACTCGTGCACCCGGAAGCCGCGGTGCTGGTCGGCGTCGAGCAGCCCCTGCGCGGAGAGGTCGACGAGCGCCTCCCGCACGGGCGTCGCGGAGACGCCGTACTGGTCGGCGATCTCCTTGACCGTGAACTCCTGCCCCGGCTGGAGCCGCCCGGCCAGCACCTCGTCGCGAAGCGCGTCGGCGATCTGCTGGCGCAGGGTGCTGCGCGTGACGGCGCCGTTGCCGGAGCTGCCGGGCATGGTCAGAGCGTCTCCCTCGTCGCGTTCGGGTGGCGTGCGCGTCTATGTCTACGGGCACGCCACCTTACGCGTTCGAATGAGGCGCGAGGATGTCTGTTACTGACGGGTTTACAGCTGTTTACTCGACGTGCTCGTCCGCCACGGAGAGCGCCGCGTCCAGCACGGCGAGCCCTTCCTTCAGCTCCGCCTCGCTGATGGTGCAGGGCGGCACCACATGCGTCCGGTTCATGTTCACGAACGGCCACAGCCCGCCCGCCTTCGCGGCGGCGGCGAAGGCGGCCATCGGCGCGTTCGCCTCGCCCGCCGCGTTGTACGGCACCAGCGGCTCCCGCGTCTCCCGGTTCCGGACCAGTTCCAGAGCCCAGAACATGCCGACGCCGCGCACCTCGCCCACGCTCGGATGCCGCTCGGCCAGCGCCCGCAGTTCCGGTCCGACGACGGACGCGCCGAGGCGGGCCGCGTTCTCGACGACGCCCTCCGCCGCCATGACGTTGATCGTCGCGACGGCGGCGGCACACGCCAGCGGGTGCCCGGAGTAGGTCAGGCCGCCGGGGTACGGCCGCTTCCCGAACGTCTCCGCGATCGCGCCGGAGATCGCGACCCCGCCCAGCGGCACATAGCCGCTGTTCACGCCCTTGGCGAAGGTCAGCAGGTCGGGCGTGACGTCGAACAGGTCCGCCGCGAACCACTCGCCGGTCCGCCCGAACCCGGCCATGACCTCGTCCAGGACGAAGACGATCCCGTACTTGTCGCACAGCTCCCGCACCCCGGCGAGATAGCCGGGCGGCGGGACCATGATCCCGGCCGTCCCGGGGATCGTCTCCAGGATGATCGCCGCGACGGTCGAGGGCCCCTCGAAGGCGATCGTCGTCTCCAGGTGCTCCAGCGCCCGCGCGCACTCCTGCTCCTCGGTCTCGGCGTAGAAGCGGGAGCGGTAGAGGTAGGGCGCCCAGAAGTGCACGACCCCGGCCGTGCCGCTGTCGGAGGCCCAGCGGCGCGGGTCGCCGGTGATGTTCACGGCCTGCTGCGTGCCGCCGTGGTACGAGCGGTACGCCGAGAGCACCTTCGGTCGGCCCGTGTGCAGCCGGGCCATCCGGATCGCGTGCTCGACGGCGTCGGCGCCGCCGTTGGTGAAGAAGATCTTGTCCAGGTCGCCCGGGGTCCGCTCGGCGATCAGCCGGGCCGCCTCCGAGCGGGCCTCGATGGCGAACGCGGGCGCGAAGGTCGTCATCCGCGCCGCCTGCTCCTGGATCGCGGCGACGACCTCGGGGTGCTGGTAGCCGATGTTCGTGTAGACGAGCCCGCTGGAGAAGTCGAGGTAGCGCCGGCCGTCGTAGTCCCAGAAGTACGACCCCTGCGCCCCGGCGACGGCGAGCGGGTCGATGAGGTCCTGGGCGGACCAGGAGTGGAACACATGGTCGCGGTCGGCGGCCTTCACGGCGGCGCCGGCTTCGGGGTTCGGCTGAGGGGTCATGCGGGTGAGCGTAGGCGCGGGGGAGAGGGCGGTGACATCGGCGGCCTGTCTGCCGTCGGCGGCATTCCGCGACAGGTTGTCCAGGCGAGGGTCCGTCGATTGACAGCGCACTGTCGAAATGTCAGGATGCTGTCATAAGGTTCACGGTCCGAGGAGGAACCATGAACGCCACGCCGACCACCGCCGGACACGACCGCAAGCCCGTCCACCTCGCGGTCTACGACACCCTCGCCGACTGGGAGACCGGCCACGCCACGGCCCACCTCGCCCGCGCCGGCCGGGAGATCCGCACCGTCGGCCCGTCCACGGCCCCCGTCACGAGCATCGGCGGACTGCGCATCCAGCCCGACCTGGCCCTGGACGGCGTACGGCCCGAGGACAGCGCGCTGCTGATCCTCCCGGGCGCCGACCTCTGGGACACAAGCGACGACCTGGCGCCCTTCGCCCGCACGGCCCGGGCCTTCCTGGAGGCGGGCGTGCCCGTCGCCGCGATCTGCGGAGCCACCGCCGGACTCGCCCGCGAGGGCCTGCTCGACGACCGGGCCCACACCAGCGCGGTCTCCTTCTACCTGGCCGCGACCGGCTACGCGGGCGGCGAACGCTACGTCGAAGCCGACGCCGTCACCGACGGATACTTGATCACGGCCGGCCCGACCGAGCCCGTCGCCTTCGCCCGGGAGATCCTCCGCCTGCTCGGGGTCTACGAGGGCGAGGTGCTGGACGCCTGGTACCGGCTGTTCCACGACTCCGACGCGGGGGCGTACGCGGTGCTGGAGAAGGCCGGCGCGCTGTGAGCCGGGAGCGTCAGGACCTGCTCAGCCGCAGCGCCCTCGGGGTGTTCCGGCTCAACGGCCAGTTCCTCGGCGTCGCGGAGGAACTGGCCCGGCCGGCAGGGCTGACCGCCGCCTGGTGGCAGGTGCTCGGGGCGGTCCTCGGCGAGCCGCTGCCCGTCTCGGGCATCGCCCGCGCCATGGGCATCACGCGGCAGAGCGTGCAGCGCATCGCCGATCTGCTGGTGGAGCGGGGTCTCGCGGAGTACCGGCCGAACCCCGCGCACCGCCGGGCCAAGCTCCTCGCGCCGACCGCGGAGGGCCGGGCGGCCGTCGCCCGGATCGACCCCGGGCACGCGGCCTTCGCCGACCGGTTGGCCGAGGCGTTCGGGGAGGCGGAGCTGGCGGAGGCGGTGGGGGTGCTGGAGCGGTTGTCGACGGTGCTCGACCAGGTCGGTGCGCCTGTTACGGAGCCGTAGAGGTCTCCCAGGTCGCCGCGCACCTGCCCCGCACACGGCGGCGTGCCCGGTCGCGGAACTGCTTGGGCCGCATGCCGAGGCTGTAGGCGGCCAGCTCGGTCGGCACCGGGGGGCGCCCGTCGCGGCCCGTCTGTGAAGCGGGAAGCATGCCACCCATGTGCGGCGCGCGCTTTGGTGACCTTGCCAGGAAACCCGCCGAAGCGGCGCCTGACTGCCGTCTCCCGACTGATCTGGGCGCCGCGCGGGCAAAACGGTGCCGCAAGCGGGTGGTACGGCCGGGAGACGGGCGCTGAGAGAGTCAGCGTCGCTGTGCTGCGACGGCGGCCGTGTAGGTGTCCCGCGTCAGGTCCCCGGGGCCGATGCCGAGTTCGGCGAGGACCGCGCGGATGTCGTCCAGGGCGGTGCTCACCGCCTGTTCGTCCACGAGGGTCTCCACTTCGAGGAAGGTGCCGTCGATCTCCGGAACCCGCACGAGCGTGGCGAGCATCTGCCGACCGTGCGCCTCGAAGTCGTAGTTGCGGCACCGCTTCTCGAAGGCGATCAGCTCAACGTGGCCGAGGCCGCGCAGGATGGCGTGCGCTTGGTCAGCGTCCTCGACTCGGGTTTCGTACTCGGGCTTCGACCCGGACTCCTCGTCGACCGCTGCGCCCTTGTACGTCAGGACCGTGCGGGTGCCGTCGGCACCGTGGACGGTGCGCACCCGGAGTTCCTCGCCCGCCTTCTCCAGCGAGCCGTCCGGCCGGTCGTAGTACGTGTCTCGGTACACCTCGACCCGCGCGGTGGCGCGCTCGTCGAGCTGCCGCATGACCTGTTCGGGTGCGTGCACGCGTGCCTTCAATTCCGCCTCGATCACTTGCGGTTCCTCCCTCTCAGATCGTGCGCCGCGCGCCGTCGATGACCGCCTCGAACATCCTCCGGAACCCCCGGTAGAGGGGGCCATGCGGAGTGTCCATCACCTTGTACAACGCCGACTCGTGCCCTTCCCACCCGGAGTCGAACGCGCCGACGAACATCGTCCCGTCGGTGCGGATCAGCCGCCACGTCGGGAGCATCCGGTATCGCCACACGCCTACGTCGCCCGCGTCCGCGAGTTCTCTGAGCCGCGCTTCGGCCAGCCGTACCCCGGACGCGAGGGACTCGGCGGACTCCCCGATCTCCGCCGCGCGGCGCGCCAGGGCGTCGCTGTCGGGGTCAAGGAGGGCGACCCGGACGCGGAGGCCCTGGCCGCCCTGTTCGCGCGGCAGACAGGCGCGCAGCAGGCTGTCATTCAAGCCGATCAGTCCAAGGCCGCGTACAGCGAGCACGTCCAATTCCGTAGCTGAGCGCGCCAGCTGCTGGATCTCCTGCGCTGCGGAGTTCTGCGCGGCGTACACGCGCACGACCTCGGGGAACGCCGCCAGGTCGAACGCAGCCCCGCCCGCCCGGCGTTCCCGGCTGGCGGCGAGGCCGAGGAGATGGCGGGCGTCGTCTGGCATGTGGAGTCCGTCGGCGATCCGCTCGTACACGTCCAGCCGGGATACTTCACGGCGCCCGCTGATGATCTCGGAGACGCGGGCCTGAGTCATGCCGGTGGCCGTCGCGATGCGGGCCTGGCTGGCACCGGCGTACTGCTGCGTGTGCCGGAACACGGCACCGATGTCGCGGGCTCTCAGCGCTTCCCGCACCTCGGCACGCTCCCATGCCCAGTCGGGCAGTTCGATCGGCTCCAACGCGGTCCCCATGGTGCGGCCCCCGGTATCCACGAACGGATGAGATTCCATCTCACCGTGAGATTACCGGCAGGGGATCGCACACGGACCCACGCGCCCACCAGGCTGGCCGGACAACAAGACCCCGGCGCCGCTGTCACGGCCCGGGGCGTGGTCAACGCGTACTAGGAGCGTCGACAGTGAACCTTGTATCACTACTACTCGACAGGGCGAGAACACTCCTGTTCGGACGGGCGGAGCGCAGTGCATTCGCTGGCACGGAGCCGCCCTCTGGGGCCGGCCCCCGCTGGGCGGGGCCGGTGCCGTCGCCGGAGATGTGGGCCGCGGTCCTTGCCGGGGCGCGCCGCCGCAGGGCCCCGCACCTGTTCCCGGCGGCTACGTCGCCCGCTGCCACGGACGACGTCGGGGCCCCGGTGCGCCCCTACGTGCTGCCGCCCCAGGAGCGTGCTCGGGTCCTGGCCACGGCTGCCGGAGAGGTGCGGTGATGATGACGGCGTACGAGCCGCGTCTCGGAGACCTGGTCGAGGACACCGGCGGCAAGAAGGTCGGCAAGGTGATGGGCTTCATCGGCTTGTACGTGCAGCTGCGGCCGGTCGGTGGTGGCGTCGAGTGGGACGCGAAGCCGGAGAAGCTGCGGCCTGTCACCGTGGCCGACGCGCTCAGCGCGGGTGTGGCGGTGGCCAACGCCCGCTCACGGGGTGAGCGGGCATGACCAACTCCCTGCCGCCCGACATTCCCACCATGCGCGTCGCAACTCAGCGGGTGCTCGCGCAGGGAGCCGCGCCGCTCTCCGACGAGCAGCTGGAGACGCTGAGGCTTCAGCTGCGAGGGCATATCCAACTGCTCGGCCCCGAGATCGAGCGGGCGGCCCAGCGTCTCCCCAAGGGAGACTCGCTGCGCGAGTGCGCCCTGACCAGTGCCGGAGAAGCCCGGATGCGGCTTCTCCTGGGGCCGGGAGACACGGTCGTCGTCCGCGTGGCGGTGGTACAGAAGCTCGCCCGCTCGGTCCGCGCCCTTTGCGATCAGTACGAGCAGCTGGGCGGTGGACGCGTATGAAGGCGACCATCCGGCCTGCCACGGAGAAGGCTTCCCTGTCGGCGGAATGCACCCTGGGCCTGACGCCGGACTACCAGGGCTTGCACCGCGACTGCCGCCAGACCCGCGACATCCCGCTGCCGCACTCGCGCGGGCTGCTGTTGGTGCGCCGGTGTGGCTGCACCTGCCACAGGGGGACCGGATCCGCGTCGTGACCGCGGTCGCTGGTCTCCTGCTGTACGTGGCGGCCGTGACCGCTCCCGTCCTCGCCTTGGTGCTGGAGCGGACACCGTCCTGACGCTCCCCCACGGCGACCGCAGGATCAAGGTCGCACCACAGACGCCCGTCCCGTCGGAGGACCGCAAGCTCCGGCGGGCCGGGTCCCCAGACTCCCGCCCCGGCTTCCCGGAATCCTGGACAGGTCGAGCAGCCGCGGCGGGGCTCCCCATCCTCGACGGGCGCACCACTGCACAAGCCCGTCGAGGCGTCCACCCAACGCGAATTGGAGGCCCCATGAAGGCAGGCACGTTACGAGCCGAGGCGGCGGCAGCGCGCTCGCTCCTCGGTGATGAAGAGTTCGGCCACGTCGTCGCCACTGTGCTCGGCGACAACGAGGGCATGGAGCAGCGCGCCGCTGAACGGATCGTCGAGGAGGCGCTGAAGTTCGTCGCCACCTGCGCCGCGACGAACGGGGAGAGCATGCGCCCGTCCCGGGCGGTCGACAAGGGTTGGCACGCCCTCATCCTGCACACGCACACCTATGAGCGCCTCTGCTCGCGCCTCGGCCGCTTCGTCCACCACAGGCCCGACAAGCCGGCCTCCACGGAGGTTCGGAGCGAGGCGCTGGATCGTACGCAGGAACTGATGGCTCAGGCCGGGTACGAGCCGGACCGGACGTTGTGGCTCCAGCCCTCGGGATCCGCCGAGTGCGAGGGCGGCCCGGCCCCCTGCTGTGACTACTGCGGCCCCAAGAAGTAGACGCCCGGCCCTTGATACGCCCTCCCGTCGCGGACCGCAAGCCGCGGCGGGAGGGGTCCCCAGACTCCCGGGCCCATGTAAGGCCCCGGCGGGCGCACCGCCGAGCACAGGGCCTGACCTGGACTCATTGGACTGTGTAGACCTCTAACGGACGTCGAAGACGCTCTGTAGACTCCTCCGTCTGTTGCTCGCGTGTGGGGGGAGGCGGCTGAGCGATGGAGACGTTGGGGCCCGGGGATCCGCAGCGCATTGGTGCGTACCGGTTGCTGGCGCGGCTCGGTGCGGGGGGCATGGGGTACGTGTACCTGGCCCGCTCGGAGCGGGGCCGTACCGTCGCCGTGAAACTCGTGCGCGAGGAGCTGGCCGCGCAGGAGGAGTTCCGCGAGCGGTTCCGGCAGGAGGTGCAGGCCGCGCGGCGGGTCGGCGGGTACTGGACGGCGCCGGTGCTGGACGCCGACACCGAGGCCGCCGTGCCGTGGGTCGCCACCGGGTACGTCGCCGGGCCGAGCCTCCAGCAGGTCGTCGGGCAGGACCACGGTGCGCTGCCCGAGCGGACGGTCCGCATCCTCGCGGCCGGGCTCGCGCACGCGCTCAAGGACATCCACGCCGCCGGCATCGTCCACCGCGACCTCAAGCCGTCCAACGTGCTCGTCACCATCGACGGCCCGCGCGTCATCGACTTCGGCATCGCACGCGCCCTGGAGACCGTGACCGACGGCGGGCTCACGCGCACCGGGGCTCTCGTCGGATCGCCCGGCTTCATGGCGCCCGAGCAGGTGCGGGGCGACCGCATCACCCCGGCGTGCGACGTCTTCTGCCTCGGCTCGGTCCTCGCCTACGCCGCCACCGGCAACCTGCCCTTCGGCACCGCCAACAGCGGCGTGCACGCCCTGATGTTCCGCATCGCCCAGGAGGAACCGGGCCTGGAGGGCGTCCCCGAGGGCATCGCCGACCTGGTCCGCGACTGCCTGCGCAAGGACCCCGCCGCCCGCCCGAGTCTCGACCGCGTCCTGGAACGCACGGGCGCGGACGACACCGTCGCGGACGGCCGCGCCCTCGACCCGTGGCTGCCGAGTGCGCTGGTGGCCCAACTGGGGCGGCATGCGGTGCGGTTGCTGGACGCGGAGGACCCGGAGGGGGAGGGGGTTGCCGCCGACGGGCCTGTGGAGCAGCAGGGTTCTGGTTCCGAGGAGCGTCCCGGCCCTGACCCGACCCCCGAACACGCCCCCGCCGCCGACGAGTCGGCCCCGGGCCCCGCGCTGCCCCCGGCCCCCGCGACGGCGCCCGCCGCGATCCCCGGCCCGCCTCCGCCGGGCCGTCCGGGCGAGGGGCCGCCGCTGAACCACCTGCCCACCATGGTCGCGGGCCAGAGCACCACCGCGCCTCCGCCGGGGCCGGCTCCCGGCAGCCACCCGCAGACACCCCAGCCGAGCCACGCCCCGGGCGCCCCGGCCCACCAGGCGTCCTCGCCGAGCCCCGGCCCGGGCGCCCCGGTCCACCCGCAGTCGCCCCCGCCGAACCCCGCCCCGGCCCCCGTCCCCCACCCGCAGACACCCCCGCCCCCGTACCCGGCGTACGGCTACCCGCAGCAGCACCCCCAGCAGCACCCCCAGCCCGCCGCCCCGACTGGCGCCGCCCCGCCCTACTCCGGCTACGGCGGCCTCGGCGCAACCCCGCCCTACGGCCCGCCGCCCTACGGCACGGCTCCGCCCTACGGCACGGCTCCGCCCTACGGCACGGCTCCGCCGTACGCGCACCCGCAGGAGCCGCCGCGAAGAGACGGCCGTTCCACCGCGCTGCTCGTCGTGATCGCCCTGGTCGTCGCGCTCGCCGCGGGCGGGTCGGTGTACGCGCTGATGCAGGGCGGTGAGGGCGACCGGGCAGGCGGCGACCCCACCTCCACGCGGAGCACGGCCGCGCCCACCACCCCGGGCCCGTCCCCGACCACCTCGCCCTCCCCGGCGGACGGCGCGATCCCGACGGCGTACCTCGGCACCTGGACCACGACCATCGACAACGCCGACGGGCAGCACAGCCGCTCGCTCACCCTCCAGCAGGGGGAAGCGGGCGACACGGTCCTGTCCCTCGTGGCGGACGGCCCCACCGACGGGGGCGGCACCTACCACTGCGTGTTCGAAGGGGACCTGACGGCGGCCCCGGACGCCGACGGCCCGCTGAAGATCGGCCCGACCACCGTGACCGTCGGGCAGCCGCGCACCGCCTGCACCCCGGGCGCGGCCACCGAGGTCGCCCTCCTCCCGGACGGCACGCTCCAGCGCGTCAACACGAGCAGCGGGGAGAAGCTGACGTACACGAGGCAGTGACGAACTCCCGGTGCCCGTGAGGTCGTTGAACGTCCGGCGAATTCGAGCCGACCAATCCCGGATACCCGCTCGTACAGCCGTACGGTAACCAGACGATCGAGTTCGTCGGGCGGCAGCGGGGGCACCCACGATGGAATGGCTGAGCGCTGAGAACCTCGTGGCCGTGGCGACGGCCCTCCTCGGCATCATCGCCTCGGGCGTCATGGTCTGGTACGAGCGCCGGGTGCCGCGCCGCAAGCGCATCGGCTACCGCGTGCAGATGGACAACCCCATCGGCGACGACGTGCGCTCGGGGCGAGTCAACCCCCGTCTCGGCCTGTTCGACGAGGTCCCGGGCATGGCCGACGCGACCCTGGTCCTGCTGCGCATCGAGAACGACGGCTCGCAGGGCATCGACCGCGACGACTACACCGGCCCCGAACTCCACGGCCTCACCGCGGTGTTCACCGGCCGCACGGTCCGAGCCGTGTCGGTCACCCAGCCGTCGGACACCGACCACATCATGGACCACTTCACCGTGGGGCACGGCTTCGCCTACGAGGGCAACACGCTGCGCATCCCGCGCGTCCCCCTCAACCGCGGCGACCACTTCAAGCTGCTCGTGCTGCTGTCCGGCGGCGACGTCGGCGACGCGATACGGCTGGTCGGGGGCCTGCGCGACGGCGAGGTGCACCCCAACCGCAGTGCCACGCCCGACGAGAAGCCGCCGCTGTTCAGCCGGGCGGCGCGGCTGATCACCATCGCGCTCACGGCGAGCGTGGTCGTGCTGGCCGCGATCGTCGTCGCCCAGGACGACACCCCGCCCCCGATCGGCTGCGCGAGCGGCACGCTCACCCTCACCGGCTCGACCGCCTTCGCGCCCGTGCTGCGCGAGGTGGCCCACAAGTACGAGCGGGACTGCGGCGGCGACCCGGTCATCGAGGTGGACACCCATGGCTCCACGGCCGGGATCAGGGAGCTGGCGGCGGCCGGCGCCCAGGCGGCACGGGACGAGAAGGGCTCCCCGCCGGTGGTGGCGCTGTCGGACGGGCCGAAACCCGCCGGGCTGCCCGAACTGCGCGAGAACCGGGTGGCGGTGTCCGTCTTCGCGCTCGTGGTCAACGAGGACGTGGGGCTGAGGAACCTGTCCACGGAGGACGTCCGGCGCCTGTACCGGGGCGAGATCCGCAACTGGCGGCAGCTCGGCGGCCCCGATCTCCAGGTGCACCTGGTCAGCCGGGACGCCAACTCCGGGACGAGACAGGTGTTCCAGCGCCGGGTGCTGGGGCGGGGCGAGATCGCCAACTCCTCCGTCGACTGCGTCCACAAGGACGACCCGACGGCGGCCGTCATCCGCTGCGAACTCGACTCGACCGAGCAGGTGCTGGCCACGGTCGCCGACCTCCCGGGCGCCATCGGCTACAGCGAACTCAACCTGGCGGCCCGCGCGAAGGGCCTGCACTCGCTGCGCCTGGACGGCGACCCCGCCTCCGTCGACGCCATCGAAGACGGCACGAGCGACTACCCGTACCGCGAGATCGAGTACGCCTACACCTACGGCCGGCCCCCGGCCGACTCCCTGGCGTCGAGCTTCCTCACGTACCTCTCCCGCGGCAACGGCCAGGACGTCATCCGCACGCACGGCCATCTGCCGTGCTGGACGCCGGAGGGCCTCACGCTGTGCGCGCAGGACGACCCGAGCTGAGCCCCTTGTCGCCCGTTGGCGTGTCCACGACCATATGTAAAGGCCGGCACCCCCAGACCCGGGAGGACACATGCGCCCCAGCAGGAGAACGGTCCTGACCGCGACGGCGGCGGCGGGAGCGGCAGGGGCGACGGCGGGCACGGCCGCGGCGGCACCGCACCCGGGATCCGGCCGCCCGCCGGCGACGGCCCAGCGCCCCTCCCGTGAACTGCGGTCCCTGCTCGGGGAGATCGACCCGGACCGCATCGCGGCGACCGTCCACAAGCTCGTCTCCTTCGGCACCCGCCACACCCTCTCCGCGCAGGACGACCCCGCCCGCGGCATCGGCGCGGCCCGCGACTGGCTGCTGGCCGAACTCCACTCCTACGCCGCCGGGTCGGGCGGCCGGATGACGGCGGAACTCCAGTCGTACGTCCAGGAACCGGCCCCGCGCATCCCGGCCGCCACCCGCATCACGAACGTCGTCGCCACGCTGCGCGGCTCGGTCACCCCCGACCGGATCTACGTCGTCGCCGGCCACTACGACTCCCGTGTCACGGACGTCATGGACGCCACGTCCGACGCGCCCGGCGCGGACGACGACGCCTCGGGCGTGGCCGTCGTCCTGGAACTGGCCCGGGTGCTGGCCAGGCGCCGCCCGGCGTCGACGATCGTGTTCGCGGCGGTGGCGGGGGAGGAGCAGGGCCTGTACGGCTCCGCCCACATGGCACAGCGGTTCAGGGCGGCCGGGGCGGACGTCCAGGGCATGTTCACCAACGACATCGTCGGCAGCTCCACGGCGGACGACGGCACGCGGGACCCGTACACGATCCGCCTGTTCGCGGAGGGCGTCCCGTCCTCGGAGACCCCGGAACAGGCGGCGATCCGCCGCTCGGTGGGCGGCGAGAACGACTCCGCGACCCGCCAGCTGGCCCGGTTCGTGCGCGACGTGGCCGACAACGACGCGACGGGCATGAACGTCCGCGTGATCTACCGCCGCGACCGCTACCGCCGGGGCGGCGACCACATCCCGTTCCTCGAACGCGGCTACCCGGCCGCCCGCTTCACCGAGCCCGCCGAGGACTTCGCCCACCAGCACCAGGACGTACGCGTCGACGAGACGGGCAAGCAGTACGGCGACCTGCCGGAGTTCTGCGACTTCGACTTCACGGCCCGGGTGGCGAGGGTGAACGCGGCCGCCCTGTGGACCCTCGCCCAGGCCCCGGGCACCCCGAGGGGCGCGAAGATCCTCACGTCGACCCTCACGAACGCGACGGAGCTGGTGTGGAGCCGGGGCACGGAGCCCGACCTCGCGGGCTACGAGGTGGTCTGGCGCGAGACGACCGCCCCGGAGTGGACCCACGTCATCCCGGTCGGCGACGTCACGACCCACGAGGTGGACCTGTCCAAGGACAACGTCTTCTTCGGCGTACGAGCGGTCAACAGGGCGGGCCTACGGAGTCCGGTGGCCTTCCCCGCCCCGGCTGCCTGAGCGGCTGAGCTCCCTAGCTGCGGGCAATCGTGCCGCTAAGGGCGGCACGGGTGGGCGCAGCGGCACCCCGCTACGCCGGGCTGCGCACCCACCCGCCCCCGGCAGCAACGCCGAGCACCAGCAAACCCGGCCCCCCTCACCGCTGGTCCGGCGGCCGCTGCCGAGGCATGTTCGGCCGAGCCCCGCCATGCGGCGGCACGGTGAACCGCCCGTTCCCCCCCACCGTCTCGGCCCCGCGCCCACCCCCCGGAAACACCACGGCCTGCACCCCCACCGGCGCACCCCCGCTCCGGAACTCCCCCATCCAGTCGGCCGTCTCCACTCGCACCAGCTCGGTCACGTCCTCGGAGAACCTCCGCAGCACCCCGAGACACCGCTCGGCCGCCTCACCGGCCGTCCCCTCCGTCGGCCCCAGCACCTCCCGCACGCTCTCCGCCGCCCAGTCGAACTGCAAGGCCTGCAACCGCCGCTGCACCGCCTGCGCGGTCGCCACGTCCCGCATCCAGCCCGACGTCACCCCGAAGTACCGGTCGACGGCCACGCACGCCACCCCCAGCAGCAGCGCCAGGCACCCCCAGGGCGCGACCCCGCCCGCGACCCCGGTCAGATCCAGCAGCGGCAGCGCGACCCCGGTGACGGCGCCCACCGCCGTCCCGCAGCGCAGCACCCGCGCGCACCGCCGCTTCCACACCCGGTCTTCCAGATACCAGGCCGCCGTCTGCAGCGCCCCGCGCTCCACCCACCGGTACAGCTCGTCCAGCCGGGCCGCCGGCTCGCCCCAGTCCCCGAGCGGAAGGGCCCGCCCGGTCAGATCCCCCGGCCGCAGCCGAGCCGCCGCCCCCTCGCCCCGCCCGTCCTGAGGCGGCCCCTCGGGCTGCATCTCCGGCTGACCCACCCGGCACTCCTCACTGACCACGAATGACCATGCACGGTTCACTCACCGATCACGCCGCGCGACGGATCGACTCCGCATCCGGAACGCGCCCGACCCTTCCTACCCCCCAATGGGTGGCGAAGGCGTAGCTTTCGCCGCTTTTCCGCCCGGAAGTATTCCTTGATCAGTTATGGGGCGCGAGGGGGACTCACCCGAAAGAGTGCTGGAGCGACGGCAGGCCCGACCACGTAGGCTCGTGCCGAACGGGAAAACCCGTACCGAGCAAGGAGCTGATCGTGATCCCCGGTGGTGGCCAGCCCAACATGCAGCAGCTGCTCCAGCAGGCCCAGAAGATGCAGCAGGACCTGGCGCGGGCGCAGGAGGAACTGGCGCAGACGGAGGTCGACGGGCAGGCGGGCGGCGGCCTGGTGACCGCCACCGTCACCGGCGCCGGCGAACTGCGCGCCCTGAAGATCGACCCGAAGGCCGTGGACCCCGACGACACCGAGACCCTCGCGGACCTCGTCGTCGCGGCCGTCCAGGCGGCCAACGAGAACGCGCAGGCGCTCCAGCAGCAGAAGCTGGGCCCGCTCGCGCAGGGTCTGGGCGGCGGCGGGATTCCCGGCCTGCCGTTCTGACCCGCTCACCGCCTTCCTCGGACAGGCGGCTGACAACTACGGTACGTACGGGAGGTCGCGTACCGGCCTCGAAGACCCAGGAAGGGCAGTCCGTTGTACGAAGGCGTGGTCCAGGACCTGATCGACGAACTGGGGCGGCTGCCCGGCGTCGGTCCGAAGAGCGCGCAGCGGATCGCCTTCCACATCCTCCAGGCCGAGCCGACCGACGTACGGCGCCTCGCGCAGGCCCTGATGGAGGTCAAGGCGAAGGTCCGCTTCTGCGCGACCTGCGGCAACGTCGCGCAGGAGGAGCTGTGCAACATCTGCCGCGACACCCGCCGCGACCCGGCCGTCATCTGCGTGGTCGAGGAGCCGAAGGACGTCGTGGCGATCGAGCGGACCCGTGAGTTCCGGGGCCGCTACCACGTGCTGGGCGGCGCGATCAGCCCGATCGACGGGGTGGGCCCGGACGACCTGCGCATCAGGGAGCTCCTGGCCCGCCTCGCCGACGGCACGGTCACCGAGCTCATCCTCGCCACGGACCCGAACCTGGAGGGCGAGGCGACAGCGACGTACCTCGCCCGCATGATCAAGCCCATGGGCCTGAAGGTCACCCGCCTGGCCAGCGGCCTCCCGGTGGGTGGCGACCTGGAATACGCGGACGAGGTCACGCTCGGCCGCGCCTTCGAGGGGAGACGACTCCTAGATGTCTGACGCCACGCTGCACGCGACCGACCAGAACCCGGACGACTTCGCGGTCCAGATCGCGGATCAGGTCGAGAGCTTCCTGGTCGCCGTCACGGAGGTCGCCAAGGGCGACGAGCCGGAATCGGCCGTGCCCTTCCTTCTCCTGGAGGTCTCCCAGCTCCTGCTGGCCGGCGGCCGGCTCGGCGCGCACGAGGACATCGTGCCCGACGAGCGCTACGAGCCCGACACGGGCCCGGACGCGGACGTCGACGAACTCCGGGAGAACCTGGCCCGGCTGCTGGACCCCATCGACGTCTACTCCGAGGTCTTCGACCCCTACGAGCCCCGCAAGGCGCCGGTGCCGGCCCGTATCTCCGACGACCTCACGGACGTCATCACGGACCTGCGCCACGGCATGGCCCACTACCGGGCCGGCCGCACCTCGGAGGCCCTGTGGTGGTGGCAGTTCTCGTACTTCTCCAACTGGGGCTCCACGGCGTCGGCGACCCTGCGGGCGCTCCAGTCGGTCCTCGCCCACGTCCGCCTCAACCAGCCCCTGGCCGAGCTCGACGGCCTGGACACGGACCAGGGCATGGGCGACGACACGCTGGAGATCGAGGCGGGCCGGGTCATGGCGGAGGAGATCGCGGGCCCGCTGGGCCTGCGCCCGGCGCAGTAGGAGGGCAGGAGGCCGGTCAGATCGGGACGGCCGTCCCGGTGACGCCGATCCCGGTGTGCGGGCCGGCCGGCACCGACACGGTGATCGTGCTCGGCCGTCCCATGTCCGCACCCTGATGGACCGTCAGGGTCGCGGGTGCGGTGACGAGGTCCAGCTCGCGCAGATAGCCGCCGAACGCGGCGGCCGCCGCACCCGTGGCCGGGTCCTCGACGACACCGCCCGGCGGGAACGGGTTGCGGGCGTGGAACACCGTGGGGGACTCCCGCCACACCAGGTCGACGGTGGTCCAGCCCTCGCGGTGCATGAGGGCGGTGAGCGCGGGGACGTCGTAGTCGAGGTCGGCGAGGCGCCGCCGGCTCCCGGCGGCGACGACCGGGTGCCAGGCGCCGGCGTAGGCCGCGCGCGGCGGCAGCGCCGGGTCGAGGTCCTCGGCCGGCCAGCGCAGGGCCGTCAGCAGTTCGTCCAGCACGGCCGGCGGGATCGGTGCCGTCCGCGGTGCGACGCTCACCAGGGTCGCCACCACGGTGCCGTCCTCGGCCCGGTCGGTGGTGACGGCGACCTCGCCGGCCCTGGTGCGCAGCCGCAGGCTCCCGGTCCCGTGAGCCCGGGCGTGGGCGACGGCCGTCGCGATCGTCGCGTGCCCGCAGAACGGCACCTCGGCGAGCGGGCTGAAGTACCGCACGTCCAGCAGGCCGTCGCCGGACGCCGTCACGAACGCCGTCTCCGAATAGCCGACTTCGGCCGCGGCCGCCTGCATCGCCGCGTCGTCGGCCCCGGTCGCGTCGAGCACCACGCCCGCGGGGTTGCCGCCCTTGGGGTCGGTGCTGAAGGCGACGTAGCGCAGTATCTCCATCCGCTTCTCCATTCGCCGACCGTAGCGCGCGCTCGGCCTCGTCACGCGGGTTTTTTCTGCGTCCCGGCGGGCGCCGGCGCGATGATGGGCCCATGACGACGGGGCGCTCGAAGGCGTTGATGTGGACGGGGATCGGGCTGTGCGCGGCCGGGGCCCTCGGGCTGGTCGTGGGGGGTGTGCTGGATGTCGAAGCGGCGGACCCCTGGGCGAGTGTGGCCGGGGGAGCGGCCGGGCTGGTCGGGCTGGCGCTCACGATCCACGCCCTCTTCTCGGGAAGGGGCGGTGGTACGCCCGGCGCGTCCTCGGTGACCGCGAACGGCGCGCGGTCGGTCGCCGCCGGCGGGAGCATCGGTACCGTCGCGACCGGGGACGGGGCGTCCGTGCCGCCCCCGGCCTCCCCGCCCGCCCCGCCCGCTGCGGCGCCGCGTCCCGCGGGCGGGTCCGTCACCGCCTCCGGTGACCGTTCCGTCGCGGCGGGCGGTGACATCGGGAGCGTGTCGACGGGAGACGCGTGAGCGAGAGGTCCGCACGGGCTGCCCTCGCCGCGGCCCGCACCCCCGGGACGACGTGATCGCCCCGTCACGGCACGTGATTTATCTCCTCCTTGTACGGCCCCTGTACGACGGCTGCACAGGCCCTAACCGGTGTCACGCGAATCTGGAGTCACTTCCTCCCCCGGAAGCGAACCGGAGCCAACGGAGGGAGCAACTGCCCTCCCGCCTGAAGGAGTTCGCGATGACCACTCGTTCCACCGGCAAGCGCATAGCCATCGCCACCGCAGTCGCCGTCGTCGCCGCCGGCACCTTCGCCGCCGGCGCCGGGATCGCCGGAGCCGACTCCGGGAGCACGTCCAGGACTTCTGCCAGGATGGCCACCGAGGCGCAGGTGCTCGGCCTGTTCGACAACTGGAACGCCGCGCTCCAGACGGGCGACCCGCAGAAGGTCGCCGCGCTGTACGCGGAGGACGCGGTCCTGCTGCCGACCGTCTCCAACCACGTCCGCAAGGACAGAGCCGAGATCGTCGACTACTTCGAGCACTTCCTCCAGCACAAGCCGTTCGGCACGAAGATCGAGTCCGTGGTCAACGTCCTCGACCGCGACACCGTCATCGACACGGGCGTCTACGAGTTCACGCTCACCAACCACCAGACGGGCGAGAAGAGCAACGTCAAGGCCCGCTACACCTACGCCTACGAGAAGCAGGCCGACGGCAGGTGGCTCATCGTCAACCACCACTCCTCGAAGATGCCCGAGGGGTGATGACCGCGGGGTGAGCCGCCTCAGCGGTCGGCCCGGGGGGACGCCCGCAGCGTGATCGTCACGCACAGGCCGCCCCCGGGTGCGTCCGTCAGGGCCACGGTCCCGCCGTCGTCCGTCGCCAGCTGCCTGACGACGGCGAGGCCGAGGCCGGAACCGGACTTCCCGGTCAGGCCCTGGCCCCGCCAGAAGCGGTCGAAGGCACGGGACTTCTCGGCGTCCGACATGCCGGGTCCCTCGTCCAGCACCGACACCCCCACCACATCGCCCCGGGGCTCCACCCGCACGGTGATCGTCCCGCCGTCCGGTGAGACCTCCAGGGCGTTGGAGAGCACGTTGTCCAGCATCTGGTCCAGAGCACCAGGGCTGGCCAGCACAGACGGCCGGCCGTCGGTACTCCCCCTGAGCGCGATGGTGACTCCGCGCTCGTCGGCGGCCGGCCTCCACACGGCGAGCCGCTCCCACACGCTGTCCATCAGCGGGAGCGGCTCGGCCGCCGACACCTTGGCCTCGGCCCGGGCCAGCACCAGCAGTCCGTTGACCAGACGGCTCATCCGGACGACCTCCGCCGTCGCCTGCTCCACGTCCTCCCGTACGAACTCGTCGTTCACCCCGTCCGCGATGTTGTCCAGGGACAGCCGCAGTGCCGTCAGCGGCGTGCGCAGCTGGTGGGAGGCGTCGGCGACGAAAATGCGCTGGGCCGCGATCAGCGTGTCCAGGCGTTCCGCGCCCTGGTTGAGGGTGCGCGCCAGGGTCTGCGTCTCCGGCGGGCCCGTCACAGGGGAGCGGGCGGTCAGATCGCCGTCGCTGAACTTGCTGGCCATGTCGTTGAGCTGGCGCAGCGGCCGGGTGAGCCGGCGGGCCACCCCGACACCGAGCAGGGCCGCCACCCCGAGGACGAGCACGGCGAGGATCGCGCGGAACCCCCAGATCTGCCACAGGCGGTCGGTCATCTCGTCCGTCGAGTACACGACCCGCACCGCACCCACGACCCGGTCCGTGCCGGTCGCGCGGGCGGGCACGGTGACCACCAGATCGGGGCCCCAGATGAAGGAGGAGCCCCAGTCGGTCGTGGGTTCACCCTTCTCCAGGGCCTTGGTCAGTGCCGCGTCCGCCGCCGGGCGCGGCAGGTCCGCCGGGCAGCTCGCGGTGCGGGTGACCTGGATCTCGTCCTCGTAGGCCTTGGCCATCTCCTCCAGGGCCTGGCAGGAGGCGGCCCGGCCGTCGCCCAGCAGCAGGGCCATGGCGTCGGCCTCGCGCAGGACGGCCGATTTGGTGTCACCCCGCAGCTGATCGGTCAGCGTGAACGCCACCGGCACGGTGAACAGCGCGATGGCGACCGCGACGAGCAGCACGTAGCTGCGGACGAGCTGGCGGATCATGAGGAGTCGCCGCCGCCGGTCGCGTCGCCGCCCTCGGCGATCTCCAGCCGGAAACCGACCCCGCGCACCGCCTCGATCGTGATCGCGCCCGCCAGCTTCCGCCGCAGCGCCGCCACGTGCACGTCCAGCGTCTTCGTCGGCCCGAACCAGTTGGCGTCCCAGACCGCTTCCATGATCTGCTCGCGCGACATCAGCGCCCCGGGCTCCTCGGTGAGGAAGGCCAGCAGGTCGTACTCCTTGGGGGCGAGGGCCACCTCCTCGCCGTCGAGGCGCACCCGGGCCGCCTTGCGGTCGATGGTCAGGCGCGTGCCGTAGCGGTCGGGGCCGGCCTCGGGCGTCCCCCCGGCGGCGGTGCGGGGCTGCACGCGGCGCATGACCGCCCGTATCCGGGCGATGACCTCCCGGACGCCGAACGGCTTGGAGACGTAGTCGTCCGCGCCGAGCTCCAGGCCCACCACCCGGTCCGTCTCCTCGCTGCGGGCGCTGATCACGATGATCGGGACGTCACCGCGCTCGCGCAGCGCCCTGCAGACGTCCAGGCCGTCGGTGTCGGGCAGGCCGAGATCCAGCAGGACGACCTCGTAGGGCCCCTCGTGCCTCAGCGCCGCCTCGCCGGTGCTGACCCACTCGACCTCGAAGCCGTAGCGCTTGAGGCCGCGTCTCAGGGACTGGGCGACCGGTTCGTCATCTTCCACCAGAAGTACGCGCACGGCCGAACAATATGCTTAAAAGTTGGATCTCAGAGATCGTCGGCCGGCGATTGTGACGCCGGGCACTTTCTCGCGTGGCCTGTGCCCAGATGGGCATGAGCAGCTCTGGACGAGTGGCCGGGAAATCTCACCATGCGATACCGCGGAAGGGATTTTCGGACGCTCGTTAGACTGAGCCGACCGCAGTACGAATGCGTATGAGCGGATAGAGACGGATTGAGCGAGGAGCGCACGTGGGCCTTGTCGTGCAGAAGTACGGAGGCTCCTCCGTAGCCGATGCCGAGGGCATCAAGCGCGTCGCCAAGCGGATCGTGGAAGCGAAGCAGAACGGCAACCAGGTGGTTGCCGTCGTTTCCGCGATGGGCGACACGACGGACGAGCTGATCGATCTCGCCGAGCAGGTTTCCCCGATGCCTGCCGGGCGCGAGCTCGACATGCTGCTGACCGCCGGAGAGCGGATCTCCATGGCCCTGCTGGCCATGGCGATCAAAAAGCTGGGCCACGAGGCCCAGTCGTTCACCGGCAGCCAGGCAGGTGTCATCACCGACTCGGTCCACAACAAAGCCCGGATCATCGACGTCACACCGGGTCGGATCAAGACCTCGGTGGACGAGGGCAACATCGCGATCGTCGCCGGTTTCCAGGGTGTCAGCCAGGACACCAAGGACATCACCACGCTCGGCCGCGGCGGCTCCGACACCACGGCGGTGGCCCTGGCCGCCGCCCTCGACGCCGACGTGTGCGAGATCTACACCGACGTCGACGGCGTGTTCACCGCCGACCCGCGTGTGGTGAAGAAGGCCCGGAAGATCGACTGGATCTCCTTCGAGGACATGCTCGAACTGGCGGCGTCCGGGTCCAAGGTGCTGCTCCACCGCTGTGTGGAGTACGCCCGCCGGTACAACATCCCGATCCACGTCCGGTCCAGCTTCAGCGGACTTCAGGGCACATGGGTCAGCAGCGAGCCGATCGAGCAAGGGGACAAGCAGGTGGAGCAGGCTCTCATCTCCGGTGTCGCGCACGACACCTCCGAGGCCAAGGTCACGGTCGTCGGCGTGCCGGACAAGCCGGGCGAGGCGGCCTCGATCTTCCGCACGATCGCCGACGCCGAGATCAACATCGACATGGTCGTGCAGAACGTGTCCGCCGCCTCCACGGGCCTGACGGACATCTCCTTCACGCTGCCGAAGACCGAGGGCCGCAAGGCCATCGACGCGCTGGAGAAGAACAAGGCCGGCATCGGCTTCGACTCCCTGCGCTACGACGACCAGATCGGCAAGATCTCCCTCGTCGGCGCCGGCATGAAGACCAACCCGGGCGTCACGGCCGACTTCTTCACGGCGCTGTCCGACGCGGGCGTGAACATCGAGTTGATCTCGACCTCCGAGATCCGCATCTCGGTCGTCACGCGCGCCGACGACGTGCCCGAGGCCGTCCGTGCCGTGCACTCCGCGTTCGGGCTCGACTCCGACAGTGACGAGGCCGTCGTCTACGGAGGCACCGGCCGCTGATGGCCGACCTTCGACGGGGCGGCCGGACCGGCCGATCGGGCCGGCCCACGCTCGCCGTGGTGGGAGCGACCGGAGCCGTCGGCACGGTCATGCTCCAGATCCTGTCCCACCGGGCGGACATCTGGGGCGAGATCCGACTGGTCGCCTCCCCGCGCTCGGCCGGCCGCAAGCTGGCCGTGCGCGGCGAGGAGACCGAGGTCCTGGCGCTCACCGAGGAGGCCTTCGACGGCGTCGACGTCGCCCTGTTCGACGTCCCCGACGAGGTCGCCGAGCGGTGGGCGCCCCTGGCCGCCGCCAAGGGCGCGGTGGTGGTCGACAACTCGGGCACGTTCCGGATGCATCCGGACGTGCCCCTCGTCGTGCCCGAGGTCAATCCGCACGCCGTGCGCATGCGCCCGCGCGGCATCATCGCCAACCCCAGCTGCACCACGCTCTCCATGATCGTCGCCCTGGGCGCGCTGCACGCCGAGTTCGGGCTGCGCGAGCTGGTGGCCTCCTCGTACCAGGCCGTGAGCGGCGCCGGGCGCGCGGGCGTGGCGACGCTGCGGGAGCAGCTCTCCCTGGTCGCCGGCACGGAGCTGGGCACCAGCCCCGGTGACGTACGGCGGGCCGTCGGCGACCGCACCGGGCCGTTCCCGGAGCCGGTCGCGCTGAACGTCGTGCCGTGGGCCGGTTCGGCGCGCGAGGACGGCTGGTCCTCGGAGGAGCTGAAGGTGCGGGACGAGTCCCGCAAGATCCTCGGCCTGCCCGGCCTTCCGGTGGCCGTCACCTGCGTCCGCGTGCCGGTGATCACCACGCACTCCCTGACCGTGCACGCCCGCTTCGAGGGCGAGGTCACCGTCGACAAGGCCCGCGAGATCCTCGCCACCGCGCCCGGTGTCGTGCTGTTCGACAACCCGGCCGCCGGGGAGTTCCCGACCCCCGCCGACGTGGTCGGCACCGACCCGACCTGGGTCGGGCGGGTCCGCCGCGCCCTGGACGACCCCACGGCCCTCGAACTCTTCGTGTGCGGGGACAACCTGCGCAAGGGGTCCGCGCTCAACACCGCGCAGATCGCCGAGTTGGTCGCGGCCGAGCTGTCCTGAGAGGACGGGCGAGCTGTCCTGGGCGGACGGCCGGGCTTTTCGTGAAGTTTCGCGACGGCGAAAACTCCGGCTTGCGCCGTACGTGGTTTGTAGGATCCATGTGTGACATGTGATCCGGTCGATGGTCCGGACCACTTGTCCCCGGCGCTTCGGCATCAGAGGATTTACCTCCCCGCCCTCCGCAACCATGCGGAGGGCGGGGAGCGTCTTTGCGGTCACCCTCCGGCCGTGGGAGCGCTTCATCAGGCGTGGGGACGCCTGGACCGGACGTGGGGACGTCCGTTCATATCTGGACATAGGGGAAGAGCGGGACGCATGAGGGCCTTTGATGCACTATCGGTTGTGCTGCCTGACGCGGGCAGACCGTCGACGGCGACGGTCGGCCTGAAAGTGACGCCCGGCACGTACAACCCTCGCGGGGGTGAGCGTGTCCAACAGACGTGGCAGAGGTACTCGACTTCAGCGCGGCACGCGGCACGGTCCTTCGACCGCCCCGTCCGGCGGCTCTACGACCCCGCATGCCCGGTACGCCCGGTGGCATGCCGGTGATCGCGCCCGTGCCCGCAGCGCGGCCGGCCCGCATCCCGAACCAGCGCGACGGCGCCGAGGACGGAGTCGCGGCCGGTACGACCGTCGACCACCTCACCGAGACCTACCGGGCGCACTACCGCTCGTTGCTGGGTCTCGCCGCGCTCCTCCTCGACGACACGGCCTCCTGCGAGGACGTCGTCCAGGAGGCCTTCATCCGTGTCCACTCGGCCCGCAAGCGGGTCCGCGACCCCGAGAAGACCCTGGCGTACCTGCGCCAGACGGTCGTCAACCTCTCGCGCTCGGCGCTGCGCCGCCGCATCCTCGGCCTCAAGCTGCTGTCGAAGCCCATGCCCGACATGGCGAGCGCCGAGGAAGGCGCCTACGACCAGCTGGAGCGCGACTCCCTCATCAAGGCGATGAAGGGCCTGCAGCGCCGCCAGCGCGAGGTGCTGGTGCTGCGCTACTTCGCGGACATGACCGAGGCGCAGGTCGCCGAGACGCTCGGCATATCCCTGGGCTCGGTCAAGGCGTACGGCTCGCGCGGGATCGCGGCGCTCAGGCTGGCCATGGAGGCGCCGGCATGAGCGAATCGGACGGCGCGCGCCGTGACGGGCGCGACCGGCACGAGCCCTTCGAGTGGCACGAGCCGACAAGGCTGCACGGGCAAGATCCGAAGCAATCGCACGCTGGGAACGGAACTGTGAACCACGGCCCCGACGACCAGAGCCCCCAGGGGCTCGACTCGGACGAGCTGGACCTGCGCAGGATGCTGCACCAAGTGGTGCAGGAGGTGGAACCGCGCGACGGCACCCTGGACTATCTGCGGAAGGCGGTGCCCCAACGGCGGGCACGCAAGCGGCAGGCCGTCGTCGGCATGGCCGCCGCCGCCCTCTTCATCGGCACCGCCGTCCCCGCCCTGGTGCACGTCTCCAACGCCACCGGCTCCGAAGCCAACCCGTCGGTCGCCGGCCACGCCTCGCAGACCCAGGGCGGCGCGAGCGAGGGCAAGGGCCCGGACGGCGGCGAGAGCAGCGCCGCCGGCACCTCGGGCAAGCCCGAGGGCAAGGACAAGGGCGACAAGAAGGAGAAGGACGAGGAGAAGGGCACCGGCTCCTCCCCCGGCGCGCCCCAGGGCGCCGACCCCTCCTCCAGCACCGCCGCCGGCATCCCGGCGTGCACCGCGGCCCAGCTCGGCCCGGCCGCCGGCAGCAGCGCCGCCCCCGACTCCACCGGTGCGGTCTACGGCTCCTTCCGCGTCACCAACGTCTCCGCCGCGAGTTGTACGGTCAGCGGCCCCGGCTCGGTGAGCGCCCTGCCCCAGGGCGCGGCCGACGCCACGAAGGTCGGTGCCGCCCGGCACGCGGCCGGGGACGCGGCGGCCGGCCTGCCCGACCCGTCCCTGGAGGCCGCCCAGCTGGTGCTCCAGCCGGGCACCGCCTACGACGTGAAGTTCGCCTGGGTCCCCACCGAGACGTGTCCCACCCCCGGCGGCGACCCCGGTGACCCCGGCGACCCCACCCCCGACCCCACACCGTCGGGCGACACGACGGACACGGGCGGCACCTCCACCGGCGGCGACACGGGCACGGCCCCGCAACTGACCACGGAGGACGGCACGGCCGAGGGCAGCGTGGCAGTGACGTACACCCCGGAAACGGGCTCGGGCGCGGCGACGGTGACGGTGTCCAACGCGTGCGCGGGGACGGTGTACTGGACGGGGTTGCTTCAGGGGGCGTAGGGGAGCGGGTGCGGGGGCTGCCGTCCTGGTCGCCCTAGCGCTGCTTTGTGTTCACTTCACCCCGGCGTCCACAGCGACAGGCTCCTCATTGGGCACCAACCCCAGCTCCGCATCCCGCGCGAACTCCACCTCACGCCGCAGCAACCGGAACCACATGAAGATCACAAACCCCACGAAGGCAAACCACTCAGCGGTGTAACCCAGATTCTGGAACGCCTTCAGATCAAGCCCCGTGTCCGGCGGCGCGGCAGCGGGCACCGCCTTCATCCCCGAGTCCCCCCGCGCCAACGTGACCCACGCGTCATACACGTCGTACGGCACCAGATTCACCAGAGACGCCGCACTGATCGCCGCCGTCTGCCCACTCGGCAGCCCGCCCTGCGCGCTGACGCCGTTGTCCCCCGGCGTCTCGGACGCCTGCAGCGCCCCGGTGACCGTGACCTCGCCAGCTGGCGGGGCAGGGGCCTCGGCCGCGTCGGCGGCACCGGGCAACCAGCCCCGGACCACCGGCAGCGCCTCACCCGAGTCGGTGCGCAGCAGCGTCAGGACGTAGAAGCCCTGCTTCCCGTCGAGCTCCCGGCCGGGCACCAGCAGCTGCTTGCCGTAGCGGCCGGTCGCGGTGACCAGCTTGCCGGACGTCGCCTTGGTCACCGGCAGCATCTCCCCGAGCGGCCGCGGCGCCTCGCGCCCCGCCTCGGCGACCTGCTCGGTCGCGGTGCGATGGTCCTGCACGCGGTCCTCGAACCGGCCCAGCTGCCAGGACCCCATGAAGATGCAGAAGGGGATCGACAGCAGCACGAAGATGTTGATCCCCCACCATCGGGGCGTCAGCAGAAACCGGTACACACCCCCACGGTACGGGGCCGCCGGGCAGGGAAAGCCCGCGGGGTCGGCAACGGGGCGGGCCCGCCGGGCGGTTCCGTCACTGCTGACCTGCTCGGAAGGGGGATCGGTGGAGGTTATCCACAGGCTGGGGACCTCGCGGGCGAATTGTCGGTGAGGGCGTGCACTATGGGGCCATGACTGAGAGCAACGGGTCCGACGCGCGGGATCAGCGGGACCAGCACGAGCAAGAGGTACAGGCGGGACAGCAGGAGCGGATGCCGGACTGGGAGAAGCGCTTCCGGGCGCCCCGGGTGTCCCTGCCCGACTGGGCGGAGGACGCGCCGGACCGCTCCCTGTTCGTGTCGAACGCGACGGGGACGTACGAGCTGTACGCCTGGGACCGGTCGACGGGCGAGCAGCGCCAGGTGACGGACCGGCCGAACGGCACGACGGACGGCGTGCTGTCGCCGGACGGCGCATGGATCTGGTGGTTCGACGACAAGGACGGCGACGAGTTCGGCGTGTGGCGCCGCCAGCCCTTCGAGGGCGGCGCGGACGAGCCGGCCGCCGAGGGCCTGGAGGCCTCCTACCCGGCGGGCCTCGCCCTCGGCAGAGACGGGCGCACGGCGGTGGTCGGCCGCTCGACGGACGAGGACGGTACGACGATCCATCTCGTCCGCACCGGCGAGGCCCCGGTGGAGATCTACCGCCACCGCGAGTCGGCCGGCGTCGGCGACCTCTCCCACGACGGCTCGCTCATCGCCATCGAGCACACCGAGCACGGCGACGCGATGCACTCGGCCCTGCGCGTCCTGCGCCCCGACGGCACGGCGGTCGCCGACCTCGACGACACCGAGGGCGGCACCCGCGAGCTGGGCCTGGAGGTCCTCGGCTTCGCCCCCGTCGACGGCGACACCCGCCTCCTCATCGGCCACCAGCGCCGCGGCCGCTGGGAGCCCCTGGTGTGGGACGTGGCCACCGGTGAGGAGACGGACCTGGCGCTGGAGCTGCCGGGCGACGTCAGCGCCGAGTGGTACCCGGACGGCACCGGCCTGCTCATCGTGCACAGCTTCGAGGCCCGCAGCGAGCTGTTCCGCTACGACCTGGCGAGCCGCGCCCTGGTGGAGATCCCGACCCCGCCGGGCACGGTGTCGGGTGCCACGGCCCGGCCCGACGGTCACGTGGAGTACCTGTGGTCCTCGGCCGCAGAGCCGTCGGCGGTCCGCTCCACGGCGGGCGGCGTCGTGCTCGACCCGCCCGGCATGAAGTCGCCCGGCTCGGTGCCGGTGGAGGACGTGTGGGTGGAGGGCCCCGGGGGCCGCATCCACGCCCTCGTCCAGAAGCCGAAGGGCTCCACCGGCCCGCTCCCCACGGTCTTCGACATCCACGGCGGCCCCACCTGGCACGACAGCGACTCCTTCGCGGCGGGCCCGGCGGCCTGGGTCGATCACGGCTACGCGGTGATCCGTGTCAACTACCGCGGCTCGACGGGCTACGGCCGTGCCTGGACGGACGCCCTGAAGCACCGCGTCGGCCTCATCGAGCTGGAGGACATCGCCGCGGTCCGCGAATGGGCCGTCAGCTCCGGCCTCGCCGACCCCGACCGCCTGATCCTCACCGGCGGCTCCTGGGGCGGCTACCTCACCCTGCTCGGCCTCGGCGTCCAGCCCGACGCGTGGGCCCTGGGCATCGCGGCGGTTCCGGTCGCCGACTACGTCACGGCGTACCACGACGAGATGGAAGCGCTGAAGGCGATGGACCGCACGCTGCTGGGCGGCACGCCGGAAGAGGTCCCGGACCGCTTCGAGGCCTCGTCCCCGCTCACGTACGTGGACCAGGTCAAGGCCCCGGTCTACATCTCGGCCGGCGTCAACGATCCCCGCTGCCCGATCCGCCAGATCGAGAACTACGTGAAGCGCCTGGAGGCGAGGGGCGCGGTGCACGAGGTGTACCGCTATGACGCCGGGCACGGGTCGCTGGTGGTGGACGAGCGGATCAAGCAGGTGCGGCTGGAGCTGGAGTTCGCGGAGCGGCATCTGAAGGGGGTGACGAGCGCCCAGTAGCTCGGGGGACGGGGGTGGTGTCGGCGGCTGCGGGTCTTCGGTGGCTGATCGCGCAGTTCCCCGCGCCCCTTGGGCGCTGCGCGCCCCGCTGTCCGCGGGCATGCGTGCCGCCTGGGGCGGCACGGGTGGGCGCGGGCGGCACCCCGCTGCGCCGGGTCGCGCGACCGACCCGGCAGCAGCGCCATCGCCGTGCACCTTGTCATGCCGAGCCGTGAAACCCACCGCTCGGCGTCACGTTCACGCCCCGGCCCGCTCCCGCCGCCTCCGCCTCAGCAGCTCCGCCAGCCCCCGCCGCGTCGCCGCCAGCACCACCCGGTCCCCGGCGCCCAGCACATACGTAGGAGGCAGATCCCACACCAGCCCCGAAGCCGGCGCGCCGTCCCCCTCCGCGCTCTCCCCTTCACCCCGCCGCCCGGAGGGCGCCGTATTGAGTGCCAGCACCCGCCACGCCCCGGCCCGAAACGCCTCCCCGACCGTCCGGCCCTCCAACTGCGGATGCCCGGCCACCTCCAGCTCCGCGAACAGCAGCACCCGCCGCTCCACCGGAATCGCCCCCAGGATCTGCCGCCCCATCATCGCCCCGGCGAACGCGGGAGCGGCCAGATGCGACACACTCCGGCTCCGCGTGAGGGCGAACGGATGCGCCGCCCGCAGCGTCCGGTACACGGCCGTCGCGAAGTCGTCGTCGTACAGCCGCAGCACGACTCGCAGATCCGGCCGCACGGACCGGGCGTACAGCGCGGCCTCCAGATTCGTCGTGTCCGCGCTCGTCAACGCCAGCAGCGCGTGCGCCCGATGGATCTTCGCGGCCTCCAGCACCCCTTCCTGAGTCACGTCTCCGAGCACCACCGGCACCCGCAGCCGCCGAGCCGTGGCCATCCCCCGCGCCTCCGGGTCGGACTCCACGCACACCACGGGAATGTGCAGCTCCCGCAGCCGCGTCAGCACCCGCGTCCCGATCTTGCCGAGCCCGAGCAGCACCACATGCCCGCCGAGCCCCCTCGGCGGCTTGCGCAGCGCGGACGCGCTGCGGAACGTGCCCAGGGCCTCCAGCACCGCGGCCAGCAGCACCGGCAGCAGCAGCAACCCGACGAGCCCGGACAGCAGTTGCAGGACCTGACGCCCGGTCGACTCGTGGAACGCGGGGTCGTTGATGCCGAAGAGATCGAGCAGCGTGACGTACGTCGCGTACAGCGGATGCTCCCCGGTGACGAACATCAGCGCCACGGCGAGCGCGAGCACACAGCCCACCAGTCCGGCCAGCGACCAGCGCAGCCGCCGCGAGAAGAGGGAGGCGAACGGCGGCACACCGCCCCGCCCGGCGGGCAGGGACGGCCCGGAGTACGACACCTGCTCCAGGACGACGGTCCCGCGCCCGGTCGCCGCCGCCACCGCCGCCTCGTCGGGCAGCAGTCGGGGCCCGTGCTCCCCGCTGCCCTCGGAACCGTCCGCGCCGGCCGGGTCGTTGCTCGTCGCGGACAGCAGCGCCAGCGTGCACAGGCCCGGGTCGGCCACCTCGCCCGGCCGCGGCGGCTGCCGTTCCACCGCGCGCAGGACGAGCCCCTCCGTCTGGACGACCTTGCTGGTGCCGACGAGGGCGGTCGCGGCCAGCGCGGGCGCGGCAGTGTCGGCGTCGGAGAGCACGGTCGTCGACGCGTCGAGGCCCGAGCCGCCCGGCCCCGCCCCGGAGGCCAGGGCGGCCGTCTGGTCCAGGAGTTCCTCGATGTGCTGCCCCAACCGCCGGTTGTACAGCCGCAGTACGAGACGCAGCCGGGGGTTGAGACGGCGGGCGGTGAGCGCGGCGCGGATGTTGGTCTCGTCGTCGTCGTACACGAGCGCCAGGGCCGCCGCTCGGTCGGCGCCGACCTCGGTGAGCACGGCCTCGGTGACCTCGGCGGCCTCCACGACCTGCTCGTTCCCGGCCGGTTCGGCGCCGCCCGCGCCCGTCCGGTTGACGGCCGCGTTCACGACCCGGTCGAGCAGGGCCGCCGAGGCGGCGCGGGCCCGTCCGACCACCGGCTGCCGCACCCGGCGCACCGAGGGCGGTACGACGAGCGTGACCTGTTCGCCGTAGACGCCTCGGAGTTCGGCCGCGAGCCGGTGCGCGAGCCCGTCGTCACCGCACACGATCATGTGCGTGGCCGGGTCACCTGGCTGACCTTGGTTCGGAACGCTCCCCACGAGGAGAAGACTGCCTCACCGGCACGGCTGGTTCCAGAAGGGGGCCGTGGGGCGTGAACGCCCGGGCCCGACCGCGCGTACAGAAGGGGAGGGAATGGGCAATGCCCCTGCGCACCACCGGAGGTACCGGATCCGTGTCCACCACGAAGACCGCCCCGCGGGAGAGCGGCGAGCGCGCGGACACCGAGCCGGACCGGGACGCCGAAGATGGCCGGGAAGAAGGCCGGCACCTCAACTCCCCCCTCCTGCTCACTCTCCTCCTGCTCACGGCGGTGATGTTCCAGGACCCCATCCGCGGGGCGCTGTCCGCACCGGTGATGCAGAGCTGGATGACGGTGTTCGTCGCGGTCATGGTCCAGGCGCTGCCGTTCCTGGTGCTCGGCGTGCTGCTGTCCGCGGCGATCGCGGTGTTCGTGCCGCCGTCCTTCTTCGCCCGGGCCCTGCCCCGCCGCCCGGCCCTGGCCGTCCCGGTCGCGGGCGCGGCGGGCGCGGTGCTCCCGGGCTGCGAGTGCGCGTCGGTGCCGGTCGCCGGGGCGCTGGTCCGCAGAGGGGTCACACCGGCCGCGGCGCTGGCGTTCCTCCTCTCGGCCCCCGCCATCAACCCCATCGTGCTGACCGCGACGGCCGTGGCGTTCCCCGGCAACCCGGAGATGGTCCTGGCCCGCTTCGTCGCGAGCCTGCTGGTGGCCTGCGCGATGGGCTGGCTCTGGCACCGCCTGGGCCGCACGGACTGGCTGCGCCTCCCGGCGGGGACGTCGTACGAGGGGCAGAGCAAGGGGGCCGCCTTCTGGGACTCGGTGCGCCACGACGTCACGCACGCGGGCGGTTTCCTGGTGGTCGGCGCGATGGCCGCGGCGACGCTGAAGGCCGTGGTCCCGGCGGACTGGCTGCGCCTGGCGGCCGACCACCCGGTGCTGTCCGTCCTGGCCCTCGCGGTCCTGGCCGTGCTCCTGTCCATCTGCTCGGAGGCGGACGCGTTCGTCGCGGCGTCCCTGACCCAGTTCTCCCTGACGGCCCGTCTGACGTTCCTGGTGGTCGGACCCATGATCGACCTGAAGCTCTTCGCGATGCAGGCGGGCACCTTCGGCCGCGCCTTCGCCCTGCGCTTCGCCCCCGCGACCTTCGCCCTGGCCGTCGTCGTGTCGGCCCTGACCGGAACGGTCCTGCTGTGAACCGCCTGGCCCAGACGGCCCTGCTCTTCCTCCTCGGCGCGACGCTGCTGCACGCCGGCACGACCGACCTCTACCTGCGCTACGTCAAGTCGGGCCTGCGCCCACTGGTCCTGCTGGCGGGCGCGGTGCTGATCGCGACGGCGGCGGCGACACTCTGGTACGAACGCCGCCGCACCACGGCAGCCGCCCACCACCACGAACCCCGTATCTCCTGGCTCCTCACCCTCCCGGTGTTCGCGCTGATCCTGGTCGCCCCGCCGGCCCTCGGCTCCTACAGCGCGGCCCACACGGGCACGGCCCTGACGAAGCCCCTCGGCTTCCCGGACCTCCCCGAGGGCGGCGGCCCCCTCCGCCTCGGCGTGGCCGACTACGCGAGCCGGGCGGTCTACGACGACGGCCGCTCCCTGCGCGGCCGCGAGCTGAAGATCACCGGCTTCGTCACCCTGGACCGGGCGGGCGCCCCCTACCTGGTCCGCATGGGCCTCAACTGCTGCGCCGCGGACGCCCAGCCGGTCAAGATCGCCCTGACCGGCGACATCCCCCCGGTCCTGCGCCCGGACACCTGGCTGGAGATCACCGGCCGCTACACCCCCCGCCGCACCAAGGACCCGGTCAACAACGGCCCGATCCCGTACGTCGAGGTCACCAGCGCCCGACCGGTCCCCACACCGCACGACCCGTACGACGAGACGTGGAACACCTGACGCCCGGCGTAGTGGAAACGCCTCTCCCGGGTACTCGCCAGAAGCCGCTGATCAGCGAGGGGGACGAATGACCACACTCGAAGGCGAGCGCACCGCCGAACTCGACCCGGCCCTCCTGACCGAGGCCCGGGAGCGACTCGCGAAGGCCGACAGCAGAGCGGGACTGACCCTGGCGATCCTGGGCGCGACCCTGACCGCCCTGCTCGGCGCGATCACCGTCGGCGTCATCGCCCCCGGCCAGTACGCGGCGATCCCCCAGCTCCTCGTCTGGTCCGGCTGCGCGGCCTGCGCCCCGTCCCTGGTCCTCCTCGGCCTGGCCGTGACACCCCGACCGGCCGCCCCCCGCCCCTCCCGGGCCCACGGCGCCGACGACACGGCCCAGTTGAAGACCCTGCTCCGCACCGCATCGACCAAGTACCGCTGCATACGCCGGGCGACGGCCTGGGGCGCGGCGTTCGTCACGCTCACCCTGGCAGGAACACTGACCGGAATGCTGTCCTGACGGCCTGCCCTTCTTCATCCGACTCCGACCAGCGCTTTCGTCGGTTCCCCTACGTGACGCCTAGGCCAGCTTCCTCCCCCCACGCCTCTCGGCACGGGACAGCAACTCCCAGGGCAGCAACGCCATCACGCTCCGGTCGGCGGAGAGATAGGCGAGATGCAGGACGCGCGCCGACCCGTCCACGCAGACGAGCCAGTGCGCGACGTCGATCCGCCCGAGCGGCGCGCCGGCACGGCGGAACACGCCGTCCACCCACTGGATGTACCCACCGGGCATGAGCCGCCGGATCTGCCGCGGCTTCGCCCGGGGCAGCACACTCACGACCACATGCACGTCCTCCCCGAACCGCCGCCCGACCCCGTCCCGGGCCTCGGCGACGAACGCCACCGCGCCCTCCTCGGCCAGCCGCCGCCACCCCGGCCGCCGGGTCAGCGCCATACCGGTGGCCTCGACCTTGCCCATCTGCTGGGGGACGACCCGCCGCACCCAGCCGTTGACCTCCCCGGCCCACACCACCGCGACCACGACGGACCGCCCCCCGGACACCTCGTACGTGTACGTACCCGTACGCGACAACGACCCGGGCGAGACCTCCCCGTCCCCCTCCAGCCGCAGCACCAGCGCCTCAGCGACCCCCTCGGTCGGCTCCCCTGCCGGGTACGTGGTGAGCCGAGTCCCCGTCAGATCACCCCCGGACTCCCTCTCGACCGACTCCACGAGCCCACGGATCTCACCGACGTCGAGATCGTCCCCCTGATGCAGAATCAGCACACGCTCTGCGCCCATGGGGCATGCCACCACGGGGGACCCGGGACGGGTCCCGTGCGACGGGCCCGCCCGCCACAGACGGCGCGGGCCGTCAGCGGCGCGCGAGTTGCCGCTCGCCGCCTGCGCCCGTCTGGTAGGGCATGTCGTAGTGCCGGAAGATCGCTTCCTCTGCCTCGGCGGGCAGAATGTCGTCCATGCCGATCGAGGGTGCCTTTTTCACCAGCGTCTTGGTGTAGGAGACCTTGACGTAATCGGGCCCGAGGATCGCCTCGTCGAGGGGTACGAAGGCCAGCTGGTGGCGGGTAGGGAGTCCGGTGCGGACCGTGGCCATGGTCGGTTCGTCGGTAGTGGTGTCGACGTAGACCGCTTCGAGTACGCCGATCTTGTGGCCCTTCGGGTCGACGACGCTGCGGTTGCGCCACTCGCGGATATCGGCTGCATGGATCATGGCCTGCCTCCTGAGCCGTCGATCCGGGCCGGTGCGAGCCGCCCCCTGCGGGCTGTCGCCGCACGCTGAGCCCGGTAGCGGCCTTTGTTCTTCCAGGCTATCCGGGAATCTCTGCGTCGCGCCCTCGCGCGGTGACGGTATCGACCGTGGTAATCGACAGGCATGCCGATGAAGCCTTCCGATGCCGCGGACCGTTCGTCTTGGTTCGGGCGGCTGCGCCGCGTGATCAGCCGTTCGCCGGTCGGGCGCGGATGGCGGCGGAGCAGCGGTATTGAACTGTGGTCGCGTTCGCTGGGCTTCGCGGCGCTGGGATTGCTCACGCTGGTGCCACTGCTGATCATCGTCTCCTCCGCCGATCCCGAGCACGGGCGGGGGTTCGCGCAGTGGCTGGGGGAAGGGCTCGGCGTGTCGACGGCCTCAAGGCAGCAGGTCGAGCAGTTGTTCACCCGGCCCGGCCAGGCCCTGCGGACCACGACCGCGTTCGGTATCGCCGCCCTCGCCGTGTTCGGCCTGACCTTCGGGGCGGCAGTGCAGACCGGATACGAGAAGGTCTGGGACCTGCCGCCGGCCCGCTGGTGGGCCAGGTGGCGGCACGTGGTGTGGCTCGGCATCCTCACCGGATACCTCTTCCTCTCCGCCACCACCACGCTGCGCCGCGAGCCCCTGGCGGGTGGGGCCGTTGCCTTGCTGAGCGCCGTGGTGTTCCTGTGGTGGTCCCAGCGCCTGCTGCTCGGCGGGAGGATCCGCTGGCGTGCCCTGATGCCCGGCGCCGTGGCCACAGTCATAGGGCTGCTCGGCCTGAGGGTCTTCTCCAGGCTCGTCTTCTCGCCGTTGATCGCATCCAACGCCGTCACCTACGGACCCGTCGGAACCGTCCTCGTCATCCAGTCCTGGCTGGTCGGTGTGGGTGCCGTCGTCTTCGGCGGAGCGCTGATCGGTCGGCTGCTGTACGAGGAACTCCCACGCATGGCACACGCACTGAAACGGGGCAGGTGAGATGCGGCCATGCAACTGGTCATGGTCCGTGCGCGAGGCCGCTGACGGAAACTGGCTGGTCACCTGTGGCGAGTCGGACGGCTGTGGCGGCGGCGCGGCGGGAAGCGGCCGCGGCCCCCGTCGTGGTGGTCCCGCCGTTCGCCGGCGGTCGGCGACTGGGACCGGTCCGGTCCCACCGGGGGCTGCGGCGTGCCGCGGCCTCGGCGGCCGGGCAGGGGGGCGCTGTACCGGTACGCGGCGATTCTGTCGGCGTGCTGGAGGTTGAGCCGGTGGATCACGTACGCCGCCGCTGCGATGAGGACCACGAAGGCGGCGGCTGTCAGGAAGGCGTTCATGGCGGCCACCTCACATACCGATGATCAGCCGGCTGGCCCGGCCGGGCGGACCGGTCTGTCGGGGAACGGCCGCTGACACCGCAAAGGCGCCGCCCTCGTACTCCCATGCCTCGTCCGGGTCCAGTGGCTGGTCGGCCGCCAAGACGCCGTGCCGGGCCTCGTCCGCGGCGATGAACGCGCTCGCGGTCAGTGGCGGGCCGTCGTAGTCGGACGCGGCAGCCATCAGCCGGGCCGCCGACTCCGCCCCGGTCTCGGGCGGGATGACCAGGAGATCCCAGCGGCTGGTGCCGTAGGAGAGCAGCAGCAGCTTGTGCGGGTCGATCTCCGGGGTGAACCAGCCGACCTTGACGATGTGGCCGTCCACGGGAACCTTGCGGGGGATGACCGGCCAGTGCTCCGGGTTGACGGCGATGCGGGTGATGCGGCCCCACAAGGGTTCCAACACGTCGGTGAGCGCCGGAAGTTCGCTCAGCAGATCCCGGGATCGGGGCCACCAGGCCCCGTCCAGGAGTCCGCGGGAGGTGCCGTCGGTCTTCAATGCGAGACGCGCGGCCGGGGGTGCGACGGGCTCGTGGTGCGGCAGGGCTGGATGCAAGGTCGCCGACATGATGCGGACCCGTCTCCGGGATGCCTCTGAGGCGGCCCGGGTTTCATCTTTCGCCGAGAACGACCCGGCGTGGAAGCCGGTGTGCGAAATGCCCTCGGTCCTGTCCACACTACTCCGCGCTCCGCCACAGCGCGGAATATGCGGCCGCCTAGAGCTGGAGCAGCCGCTGGGTGATCTCCCGGTACTGCCTCAGCGCGTGCCGGAGTTCGTCGGACTGTGTTCCGTGGGCCTGGTCCTGCCACCCGGCGCGCAGGACACGCCGCCGTTCCGCGAGGGCGTTCACGAGCTGGGCGGTGGCTTCGTCGTAGGCGCTCTCGGCCTCTTCCAGCGCCTCGCGCGGAGTGTCGGCGAAGGTGTTGAGGGCGTGCCGGAGGCGCAGGACGATCTTGTCCCTTTCGGACGACGGGAGCAGCGGCTCCGGGCCCGGGGCACGGCGTTCGGCGGGGCCCCGGGTCTGGCCCGCGGGCTGCTGGGCGCGTGTCTGGTCGTACATCATCGAGTGCCGCTTCCGTTCCGCCCGAAGGCGTCCTTGGTCTTCTCGACGGCCTGTTTCAGGCTTCCGGAGACCCGGTAGATCCTGCCTCGGCGTTGCAGTCGCCTGTTGCGGGTGACCCAGCCGAGATCTTCGGTGATCCTGCCCTTCATCGTCTGCGCCGTGTTCCTGACCGTCCGTACAACGGTCATGGCCCTGCGCCGTGTTGCCAGTCAACGTCCGGCGACGGTCGGTGTCAACGCCGTGGCCACGCGATCCGGCCTGCCTCGATTCGGAGCATGCGGGAGTACGGTGGAGAAAGCGAGGTCTCTTCGTATGCCGGTGTCCGAACCGGCCCGTCCTCGCGACTCCCCATCACAGGGGGAGCCCGTGTCCCCGGCCGCGTCAAACGCATCCAGGGCCGAGGAGCAACGTATGCCGCACAGTGCGATCACGTCCACGACGGTCACACCGTCGGCCCCCGCCCCGTCGCCCCAGGGCTACGACGGGACGTCCCCCTTCCCGCCGGACGGCCCGGCGCCCGCCCGCGACGGCGGTGAGCGGCTGTACGTCGCGGTGACGGGGGTGATCGTCGTCCTGCCGTTCGTGGCGATCGCGCTCGCCGGCTGGCTGCTGTGGGGGAGTCTCATCCATCCCGCCGACATCGTGCTCGCCCTCGTCCTGTACACGATCACCGGTCTCGGCGTCACCGTCGGCTTCCACCGCGGCCTCACCCACGGCGGCTACCGCGCCGCCCGCCCTGTGCGCGTCGCACTCGCGGTGGCAGGGTCGATGAGCTTCCAGGGCGACGTCATCGGCTGGGTCGCCACGCACCGCCGCCACCACGCCTTCACCGACCGGCCGGGCGAACCGCACTCCCCGTACCGCTACGGCACGCACCTGCGAGGCCAGTTGCGCGGGCTGCTGCACGCGCACGTCGGCTGGCTGTTCCGCAACGACCGCACACCCGCCGACCGGTACGCCCCCGACCTCCTGGCCGACCGCGACATCCGCGCCGTCTCCCGCGCCTTCCCGGCCCTGTGCCTCCTCACGCTCGCCCTGCCGTTCGCGCTGGGCTGGGCCATCGGCGGTACGTGGCTGTACGGCGTGACCGCCCTGCTGTGGGCGGGACTCGTGCGCATCGCGCTGCTCCACCACGTCACCTGGAGCGTGAACTCCCTCTGCCACCTGATCGGTGAGCGCCCGTTCCGCACCCGCCGCCACGACCGGGCCACCAACCTGTGGCCCCTCGCCCTGCTCTCGTTCGGCGAGAGCTGGCACAACCTCCACCACGCCGACCCCACCAGCGCCCGCCACGGCGTCGACCGCGGTCAGGTCGACCCCTCCGCCGCCTTCATCCGCCTCCTCGAACGCCTCGGCTGGGTGCACGACGTGCGCTGGCCGAGCGCGGACCGGGTCGAGGCCCGCCGCGCCTGACAGCGACCACTCACCTCCGCCGCCGCACGGCAGTTGACAGGAGCTTTCATGACCACCGCACTGCAACCCCCGCCTCCCTCCCATCCCCTCCTCCGCCTGCGCCTGGCTGCCCACGGGGGCATGCCCCAGCCCATCGACGGAGGGTGGTGGCCCCGTTCGTATGACCTGCTCGTCGAACTCCCCAGGCTGCTCGCCGGGTTGCCACGCGCGTGGGGCCACATCACGAGCGTCACGGTCAACGGGACGGCGTGGTCCTCGGCGCCCGGCCGGATGCTCGTCTTCAACCAGGTCGTACGACTGAGCAGGACCGTGGCGCCATCCGCCCCGCACACCATCGTCCTGCTCGCCCCCGGCCGGGGGCGCTGGGACCTGCTGGTCGTGCCTCCGGATACGACCGAGGAGGCCGCGGAACCGCTCATGGCGGCCGCGGCAAGTGGTCACGTCTGACCCGGCCCCACCACCGGTCGGCCCGGGCCGGCCGGTGGTGGCCTCGTACGACGAGGACGTGTCGCCGGCCCGTTCCGCCGTCACGAGGGCGGTCGTGGTCATCTGCGGCCCGGTGTTCGTGCTCGCGGCGGCCATCAGCCGGGCGGCCGAGGGGGCAACGGTAGGCACGGTGCGGATCCTGCTCCGGACTGAACCACCCGACCTTCCACATGGGCGTGGACGAAGACCTTGCGCGGAGGATCGGCCAGTGGCGCGGGTTGACAGCGATATGGGTGATCCGTCCCCACAGCGGATCCAGCACGTCCGCCAAGGCGGAGAGTTCGCGTGTCAGGTCACGTGAACGGAGCCACCAGGCGCCGTCCAGTTCGGCGTGCCCTGGTGAAGGGCTCTCGGGTTTCAGCGCGAGGCGCGCGGTCGTGGCCCTGAAGGGAACGGCCCGTAGCGGGGATGAGAGGTGGTCGCGGACATCGCGCGAACCATCTCCGGACCTCTGCGCGAGGGCAGTTGTCCGGTGTCGTCAGGTGGGGTGGCCGGTCGGACCGGCCATCACTCCGATGATCAGCAGGTAGAGCGTGTCCCTGCCGAGCGCCCCGATGACGCCGAGCGCAACCGCCACGATGAGCAGCAGAAGAAACAGCCCCACGTCAGCCTCCCGGCGTCAGCGGCGGGCCAGTCCAGTCGCGTCACTGGCGGAGAGCGGCTGAGTGGACTCGGTCTCCATGAGCTGGATCCCCTCGGAAACCCGTCAGGGGCCTGATCCACTCACTGGATCAGGCCCCTGACCTGGTACTTCACTGTCGGGGTGGCGGGATTTGAACCCACGACCTCTTCGTCCCGAACGAAGCGCGCTGCCAAGCTGCGCTACACCCCGATGTCGCTGCTGTCGCGGCGACGACGTTTACTTTAGCCCACCGGTGGCTAGAGACGAAATCCGGTTTTCCAGGGGTGGCGGAGTGGGTTCGGGCGGGCGTGGTCGAGGGCCACGAGGAGGACGGCCAGGGCGTAGAAGGAGAGGCCCAGGAGGAGGGCGTTGCCGAGGACGCGCTTGTAGCCGTCCTGGCCGACGTCCAGGAAGGGGTAGAGGTAGCGGTCGGGGGCGCCCGGGAGCAGCAGCTCGCCCCGGGTGAGGGAGAAGGCCAGGTAGGCCAGGGGGTAGAGCAGCCAGGTCGGGGCGTGGCGCAGGTGCAGGCGGCCGGGGGTCGTGAGCAGGAGCCAGTCCAGTACGGCCGCGATCGGGATCACCGTGTGGAGGGTGTGGTGGGCCAGGGCCTGCCAGCCTGTCGGGGCCGCGGCCGCGCCCGTGAGGGAGAAGGGGCTCGCCTCGTTCGCCAGGAGCAGGTGGTGGACCAGGGCCGCGATGACGACGTAGAGCAGGGTCGCGCCCAGGACGGACCCGGGCAGGGGGCGGCTGGCCGTCCACGCGCGGCGGGCCGAGAGGGCCATGACCAGGGCGAGCAGGATGTTGCTCTGGATCGCGAAGTAGCCCAGGACCCGGGACGGGTCGCCGAGGAGCAGTTCGAGGGTCACGCCCGCGGCCGCCGCGAGGGCGACCAGCAGGCGGAAGGTCGCGGCCGCGGGGCGGCGGACCGGGGCGACGACGGCCGTGGCGGGGACGGGGGAGGGCCGGAGTGCGGGCTTGCGCGGGATCGCGGGGAGGTCCGGGAGGTCCCTGGGTATCGGGGCTGTCATGCCCCCACGCTGACAGAACCGGACAAAGGGGGCGATGTGGGTGCCGCTGTGTGGGTTACCCCTTACCCGGCCCTACCGATTCACCTCGCCCCACCGATGTCCTCGGCTGCTCCCTACTCCCGCCCCACCAACGTCAGCAACGTCGCCTCCGGCGGGCACGCGAACCGTACCGGCGTGTAGCGGTTCGTCCCGCAGCCCGCCGACACGTGCAGGTACGCCGTACGGCCCTCCGACGTGTGCGTGGACAGGCCCTTCACCCGGTCCGTGTCCAGGTCGCAGTTGGTGACCAGGGCGCCGTAGAAGGGGATGCACAGCTGGCCGCCGTGGGTGTGGCCGGCCAGGATCAGGGGGTAGGCGTCGGCCGTGAAGGCGTCCAGCGTGCGCAGGTACGGGGCGTGGACGACGCCCATCGAGAAGTCCGCCGTGTCGGACGGGCCGCCCGCCACCTGCTCGTAGCGGTCCCTCTTGATGTGCGGGTCGTCCAGGCCCGTCAGCTCCACCGAGACGCCCTCGATCTTGAGCGTGCCGCGGGTGTTGGTCAGGTTGAGCCAGCCCGCCGCGTCGAAACCGTCCCGCAGGTCCTCCCACGGGTTGTGCACCACGCCTACGGCCGGCGGGTTGCCGTTGAGTCCGTGGCGGCCCTGGGCCTTCTCGAACAGGTAGCGGGCGGGGTTGCGGAGCTTGGGGCCGTAGTAGTCGTTGGAGCCGAAGACGTACGCGCCCGGGAACTCCATCAGCGGGCCGAGCGCGTCCAGGACCTCCGGGACGCCCTCCGGGTCGGAGAGGTTGTCACCCGTGTTGATCACGAAGTCGGGGCGCAGGCCCGCCAGGGACCGCAGCCAGCGCTGCTTCTTGCGCTGGCCGCCGACCATGTGGATGTCGGAGACCTGGAGCACGCGCAGGGGGCGCATCCCGGAGGGCAGGACCGGGACGGTGACCCGGCGCAGGCGGAAGGAGCGGGCCTCGAAGCCCGCCGCGTACAACAGACCGGCGGCGCCAGCCGCCGCGATTCCCAGGGGGACTCCGTATCGCGCGCGCATACGACCATCGTGTCAGACCCGGCCGGTGGCCCGCGCCCGGCCGCCGCGCGAAATGCCCTGCCGGCACCGGTCCTTAGCCCGCCACCCCCTAAATCAAGGGGCGCCTTTCCTGCCGCACCTGCGACAATCGACCCCATGACCACGCTCAAGTCGAAGCTTCAGGATGACCTCAACGCCGCGATCAAGGAGCGCGACGAGCTCCGCTCCTCGACGCTCCGGCTGACGCTCGCCGCGATCACCAAGGAGGAGGTCGCGGGCAAGGAGAAGCGCGAGCTCTCCGACGACGAGGTGCAGAAGGTGATCACCCGCGAGGCGAAGAAGCGGCGTGAGGCGGCCGATGCCTTCGCGCAGGGCGGTCGCGCCGAGCAGGCCGAGCGGGAGAAGGCGGAGGGCGAGGTGCTCGCCGCGTACCTGCCCAAGCAGCTGTCCGACGAGGAGCTGGAGCAGATCGTGGCCCAGGCGGTCGAGGAGGCGAAGGCGGCCGGTGCGGAGGGGCCGCGGGCCATGGGCGCGGTGATGAAGATCGTGAACCCGAAGGTGGCCGGGCAGGCCGAGGGCGGCCGTGTCGCCGCCGCGGTGAAGAAGCTGCTGGCCGGCTGACCGGCCCGGTGATCATCGCCGGTCCTGGCCGACCGGCTCGCAGACAGGGGCGGCCCCCTCCTTCCCATCCGGGTCGGAGGGGGCCGCCCCTGTCGGGTCACGCCCCTGGGGTCCTGCCGAGGTCACCCCGGCTCAGCCGAACCGCCCACCGTTGCCGTTCCCGCCTCCGTTGTCCTGCCCCCGGAAGAAGCCCTCGGGGATGGAGAACGAAGGCGTCGGGAAGGGATTGCCGCCCCCGCCGCCGTTGTTGTTGCCGCCGACCAGGCCGCCGATGACGCCGGCGTTGTCACCGTTGTTCCCGTCGTCGCGGCCGTCACCGCCACCGTCGCCGTCGCCCCGGTCCCGGTCGCGGTCGATGCCGTCGGGGATGTGGACGGTGTTGAAGTTCTCGACGGGCTTGCCCTCCAGCGCCCCGTACATCATGTCCTTCCAGATGGGGCCGGGGACCTCGCCGCCGAAGACCTTGTCGTGCGGCCGTCCGCCGATGGTGATGTTCACCATCTTCCGCTTGTGCGCGGGGTCGCCGACCCACACCGCACCGGCCATGTTCGGCGTGTAGCCCACGAACCAGGCTGCGTAGCGCTCGTCCGTCGTACCGGTCTTGCCGGCGCTGTCACGGCCGTCTCCCAGACCGGCCTTCCTGCCCGTACCGTCCTCGACGACGCCCTTCAGCAGCGCGTTGATGGTGTCGGCCGTGTTCTCCGACATCGCGCGCGAGCAGGTCGACTTCGGGACCTCCAGCTTCCTGGTCTGGTCGCCGACGCGCTGGCTGACCGACTCGATGGCGACCGGCGTGCAGTACATGCCGCGCGAGGCGAAGGTCGCGTACGCGTTCGCCATGGTCAGCGGGGACATCTCCTGCGTGCCGAGGGCGATGGAGGGCACCTGGGGCATCTTGTCGCCGTCGGCCCGCACGACGCCCATCTTCTTCGCCATCGTCGTCACCGGGCAGATGCCGATGTCGCTGATCATCTGCACGTAGTAGGTGTTGACCGACTTGGCGGTCGCCTCCTTCATGTCGTACGGGCCGACCTCCGTCTCGTTCTCGTTCTCGAGCTTGGCCGGGTTGTTGCGGTCGTTCACCCACTTCTTGCCGCCGCAGGCCGCGACCGGGCTCGGGTACGGCATCTGGTACGGCGAGGAGTACACCTTGTTGGCCGGCATGCCGTCCTCCAGGGCGGCGGCGGCCACGATCGGCTTGAACGTCGAACCGGGCTGGTAGCCCATGCCGCCGCCCATCCCCTGGTCGACCGAGAGGTTGATCTGCGTCTCGTTCTTCTTGAAGCCGTACGGACGCGACTGGCCCATGGCGAGGATCTTGCCGGTGCCGGGTTCGACGAGGGTGGCGGCGGTGGCCACCGGGTCGCTCTTGTAGACATGGTCCTTGATGGACCGCTGCGCCGCGTCCTGCGCCTGCGGGTCCATGGTGGTGCGGACGGTGAGACCGCCCTGGTTCCAGACCTTCGCCCGGGCCTCCCTGGTCTTGCCGAAGACCGGGTCGGTCAGGAAGACCTCGCGCACGTAGTCGCAGAAGAAGCCCGCGCCCTTGACCGCCGTGATGCAGCCGTTCCGCGGCTTGCTGACCTTCAGGCCCAGCGGCGCCTTCATCGCCTCGGCGGCCTGGGCCCGGGAGATGTCGCCGACCTCGGCCATCCGCTGCAGCACGGTGTTGCGGCGCTTGGTGGCCTCCGCCTCGTCGTTGACCGGGTCGTACCGGCTGGGCGACTGGACGATGCCGGCGAGGAGGGCCGACTCCTGGAGGTTCAGGTCCTTGGCGGACTTGGAGAAGTAGCGCCGGGCCGCGGCCTCGACGCCGTAGGCCTGCTGGCCGAAGAACGTGATGTTGAGGTAGTTCTCGAGGATCTTCTTCTTCCCGAGCTCCTCCTCGACCTGGATCGCGTACTTCAGCTCGCGGATCTTGCGGCCGATGGTCTGCTGGGTGGCCTGCGCGACCTTCGTCGGGTCGTCGCCCGCCTCCTCGACGAAGACGTTCTTCACGTACTGCTGCGTCAGGGTTGAGGCGCCCTGGGCGACCTCACCGCTGCGCGCGTTCTTGTTGAGGGCCCGCAGGACGCCCTTCAGGTCGACCGCGCCGTGCTGGTAGAAGCGCGAGTCCTCGATCGCGACGATCGCCTTCTGCATGGAGGGCGCGATGTCCTTGAGGGGGACCACCGTGCGGTCGCGCGAGTAGACCGTGGCGATCTGCCCGCCGTCCGCGTCGAGGATGGTGGTGCGCTGACTCAGGGGCGGGGTCTTGAGGTTGGCCGGGAGCTCGTCGAAGCTCTCGACCGATCCCTTCGCCGCCAGGCCCAGCGCGCCCACCGCGGGCAGCGCGATGCCGGCCAGCACGGCCCCCGCGAGGACACTGACACCGAGGAACTTGGCGGCCTGCTGCGTGGGAGACAGACCACCGCCCGAGCGCTTCTTTGGCATGAGGGCAGCCTACGTTCTCATTCGCCGGACAGGCGTATATGCCTTGGCCTAAGCTGCTCTCAACTGTCACAGCAGTGAGGCCACGTATCAATACGTCCGGCGACCCCGAATCGTTCCGGGTGTTCCCCAACTTTCTTGGCGGGGTCGTGTCCGAATTCGCCTTGTGCGTCATACGGCGTCCGTTGTGACGCAACTGAACTGTCCTGGTTTGCCAGGAAGGTTACGTATGTCGCCAGCTCACTCCCCCGGGTGATCTGCCGCTTACCCATAGTCCGTTCGGGCCATTCAAGATTGGGCCCGCTGGGGGTGTTGCGCTGTGCCCACCTTCCGTAACGTCCTCAACTGGCGGCGGTGAATATGCCGCTGCCGCCGTGGGGGAGCCTCGATTCGGGAGAGGACGGCGCCGGTATGGGCTGGGTAACCGACTGGAGTGCGCAGGCGGCCTGCCGCACTACCGATCCGGATGAACTGTTCGTTCAAGGAGCAGCGCAGAACAGGGCCAAGGCGGTGTGCACCGGATGCCCGGTGCGCACGGAGTGCCTGGCCGACGCGCTCGACAACCGCGTCGAGTTCGGCGTGTGGGGAGGCATGACGGAGCGTGAGCGCCGCGCACTGCTGCGCAGGCGGCCCACGGTGACCTCCTGGCGCCGGTTGCTGGAGACCGCGCGCACGGAGTACGAGCGTGGTACGGGTGTCGTGCCTCTCGACGACGACGAGGTCTACGAGAACTACGCTGCGGTCAGCTGAGGAGTTCCCTCCAGGTTCTCCGCACGTCTCAGGGACCTTGACGGGCCCTTTGGCCGCTTCGGCATCGCCGGACTGCCTTTTGGCGTCGGCAGACTGCCCTTTGGCGTTGCCGGACTGCGTTTTGGCATCGCCGGACTGCCCGTCAGGCGCTCGCCTCGGGCCGGGTGTCCTCCTCGGGCGGCCGGGTCGCGCCGGGCAGGGCGGACGCGGCGGGCAGCTCGCGTTCGTCGGCCGCGAGCCGGTCGCCGATGTCGCGCAGTCCCGCGAGGTCGTGCACGTCGCCGGGCAGCGCGGCCACTTCCGTCACGGCCACCTCGGGGTGGAGCGCGGTGAAGCGGTCACGCGTGCGCTGCTCACGGGAGAGCAGCTGCATACGATCGGCGTGCAGCCTCAGCAGGCCTGCCGTCAGTTGGTCTACGGAACGCTCGGCGTGCTCGGCGTCGTCCTCGGCGGGGGAGCCACCGTCAGAGGCCTCGGCAGCGGCCGGAGCTGGGGTTTCGTGCGTGGGAGAGTCTGAACTGCCGTACGTGTCGGGAGAGTTACGAAGTCCAGCTTTCCCGCCCTCCTGATCCACAATGCGGGAGTCCTCAAGATTTTCCGCGGCGGCGAGCGCCCGCTCGGCCGACAGCCGGTCGGCGCCGCTGCCGTGCACCCGGTTGAGCACGAGCCCGGCGAGCGGCATGTCCTCCGCGGCCAGGCGTTCCACGAAGTACGCGGCCTCGCGCAGCGCGTCCCGCTCCGGGGCCGCGACCACGAGGAACGCCGTCCCGGGCGCCTGGAGCAGCTTGTACGTCGCGTCCGCGCGCGTGCGGAAGCCGCCGAAGGTGGTGTCCATCGCGGAGACGAACGTCTGGACGTCCTTGAGGAGCTGGCCGCCGAGCAGCTTGCCCAGGGTGCCGGTCATCATCGACATCCCGACGTTCAGGAACTTCATCCCGGCGCGGCCGCCCAGCTTCGCCGGTGCCGTCAGCAGCCGGATCAGCCGGCCGTCCAGGAACGACCCGAGCCGCTTGGGCGCGTCGAGGAAGTCCAGTGCCGAGCGGGACGGCGGGGTGTCGACGATGATCAGGTCCCACTCGTCCCGGGCGCGCAGCTGACCGAGCTTCTCCATCGCCATGTACTCCTGCGTGCCCGCGAAGCCCGCCGAGAGCGACTGGTAGAAGGGGTTGTTCAGGATGGCGGCCGCCCGCTCGGGGTCCGCGTGCGCCTCGACGATCTCGTCGAAGGTGCGCTTCATGTCGAGCATCATCGCGTGCAGCTCGCCGCCCGCGGAGTCGTCGATGCCCTTCACCCGGCGCGGGGTGTTGTCGAGGGAGTCGATGCCCATGGACTGGGCGAGCCGGCGAGCAGGGTCGATCGTGAGCACGACCACCTTGCGGCCCCGCTCGGCCGCGCGCAGGCCCAGAGCCGCCGCGGTCGTGGTCTTGCCGACCCCGCCGGAGCCGCAGCAGACCACGATCCGGGTCTTCGGGTCCTGAAGCAGCGGGTCGACGTCGAGCACGCGCGCGGGGGCGAGGTGGTGGCGGGCCGGGTCGTGCGTGTGGGCCGGGTCCGGACGGCTCATGACATCCCCTGCTTCCGACTCGTGACGGGCCTTGCCTGTGTGGCGGGCCGGAGCCCTGTACATGACCGGCTCACGACACGCCCTGCTCGCGCAGCTCACGGGCCAGCTCGTACAGCCCCGCCAGGTCCATGCCCTCGGCGAACAGCGGCAGTTCGTGCAGCGGCAGGCCCAGTTCGGTGAGGACCGCCCGCTGCTCGTGCTCCAGCGCGTACCGCTCGGCGTACTCCTCGGCCTGGGTGAGCAGCGGGTCCACCAGCCGCTCGGCGTGCCCGCCGCGCCGCGCCCCGCCGAGCCCGGCGGACGACAGCGACCGCGCGACTGTGGAACGCGGGACCGTCCGGACGAGTTCCAGGTCGGCCGCGTCCAACACCTCCGGCCGCACCATGTTCACGATGATCCGCCCCACCGGCAGCCGCGCCGACCGCAGCTCGGCGATGCCGTCCACGGTCTCCTGGACGGGCATCTCCTCCAGCAGCGCCACCAGGTGCACGGCCGTCTCCGGCGACTTCAGCACCCGCATCACGGCCTGGGCCTGATTGTGTATCGGGCCGATCTTGGCGAGGCCGGCGACCTCGTCGTTGACGTTCAGGAAGCGCGTGATGCGCCCGGTGGGCGGCGCGTCCATGACGACGTAGTCGTACGCGAACCGGCCACTCTTGTCCTTGCGGCGCACCGCCTCGCACGCCTTGCCGGTCAGGAGGACGTCCCTCAGGCCGGGCGCGATGGTGGTGGCGAAGTCGATCGCGCCGAGCTTCTTCAGGGCCCGTCCGGCGCTGCCCAGCTTGTAGAACATCTGGAGGTAGTCCAGAAGGGCCAGTTCGGGGTCGATGGCCAGCGCGTACACCTCCCCGCCCCCGGGAGCGACGGCGATCTTCCGCTCCTCATAAGGCAGCGCTTCGGTCTCGAAGAGCTGCGCGATGCCCTGGCGGCCCTCGACCTCGACGAGAAGCGTCCGCTTCCCCTCCGTGGCCAGGGCCAGCGCTAGGGCCGCGGCCACCGTGGTCTTACCGGTACCGCCCTTGCCGCTGACGACCTGGAGCCTGCTCACGTATTCGAGCCTAACCAGTCCGCGCCCGGACTACGCGGGAGGCTGTGGATAACCGTCGTCGTGGAGGGCGGGCGCCCGGGGGCGTGGTCGGCCGCGTGACCCCTCTGCGGCAGCGGCTAGAGTCGGCCGCATGACCAAGTGGGAATACGCAACCGTGCCGCTGCTCGTCCACGCCACGAAGCAGATTCTGGACACCTGGGGCGAGGACGGCTGGGAGCTCGTCCAGGTCGTGCCCGGGCCGAACAACCCCGAGCAGCTCGTGGCCTATCTGAAGCGGGAGAAGCAGTAGTGGGCGCCGTCGAGGCGAAGCTGGCCGAGCTCGGCCTGAGCCTGCCCGACGTCGTCCCGCCGCTCGCCGCGTACCAGCCGGCCGTGCAGTCCGGGCCGTACGTCTACACCGCCGGGCAGCTGCCGATGGTGGACGGCAAGCTTCCGGTCACCGGCAAGGTCGGTGCGGAGGTCACGCCGGAGGAGGCCAAGGAGCTGGCACGCACGTGTGCGCTGAACGCCCTGGCCGCCGTCAAGTCCGTCGCCGGTGACCTGGACCGCATCGCGCGGGTGGTGAAGGTCGTCGGGTTCGTGGCCTCGGCCTCGGACTTCACGGGCCAGCCCGCGGTGCTCAACGGCGCGAGCGAGCTGCTCGGCGAGGTCCTCGGCGACAAGGGCGTGCACGCGCGCAGCGCGGTGGGCGTGGCGGTGCTGCCGCTGGACGCGCCGGTGGAGGTCGAGATCCAGGTGGAGCTCGCGTAGCCCTTTTCGACGGCCCGAGCTGCGGAATCGCTCCCCCGGGGCCACTCGAACATCCGCCCGTCACGGGATAGCCTCGCGCCCATGGCGAACGGTCAGTGGTACCCCCCGGAGTGGCCGGAACGGATCCGCGCGCTCGCGGCCGGCACCCTCACCCCGGTGACCCCGAAGCGCGCGGCCACCGTCATGCTCCTGAAGGACACCGGCAGCGGCCCGGCCGTCCACATGCTGCGCCGACGCGCCTCCATGGCCTTCGCCGGGGGCGCGTACGCGTATCCGGGCGGCGGCGTCGACCCGCGCGACGACGACCACCACGTCCGCTGGGCGGGCCCCACGCGCGCGTGGTGGGCGGACCGGCTCGGCGTCGACGAGACGGCGGCCCAGGCGATCGTCTGCGCGGCCGTACGGGAGACGTACGAGGAGGCGGGCGTGCTGCTCGCCGGCCCGGCACCGGACTCGGTCGTCGGCGACACCACCGGCGCCGGCTGGGAGGCGGACCGTGCCGCCCTGGTCGCCCGGGACCTGTCCTTCGCGGAGTTCCTGGACCGCCGCGGCCTGGTGCTGCGCTCCGACCTGCTCGGCGCCTGGACCCGCTGGATCACCCCGGAGTTCGAGGCCCGCCGCTACGACACCTGGTTCTTCGTGGCCGCGCTCCCTAAGGGGCAGCGCACCCGCAACGCCTCCACGGAGGCCGACCGCACGGTGTGGATCGGGCCCGGCGAGGCGGCCGCCGGATACGACAAGGGCGAGCTGCTGATGATGCCGCCGACCATCGCGACCCTGCGGCAGCTGACGGCGTACGAGACGGCCGCCCAGGCGCTCGCGGCCGCCCCAGGGCGTGACCTCACGCCCGTCCTGGCCACCGCCCGCCTGGTGGACGGCGAGATCGTGCTCTCCTGGCCGGGCCACGACGAGTTCACCAAGCACATCCCGACCGCCCCGACCGGTGGAGCCACCGCATGACGGACGCAGCAGCCCTTCCCGGCCAGCCCCGGGGCGGGGTCCTCACGGGTCCCGCCACCGCCCGGGCCGTCAACGTCCTGGCCCCCAACCCGTCGGCGATGACCCTGGACGGCACGAACACCTGGATCCTGTCCGAGCCCGGCTCGGACCTGGCCGTGGTGGTCGACCCGGGGCCGCTGGACGAAGGACACCTGCGCCGTGTCGTCGCCACCGCCGAGCAGGCCGGCAAGCGCGTCGCCCTGACCCTGCTGACCCACGGCCACCCCGACCACGCGGCGGGCGCCGCCCGGTTCGCGGAACTGACCGGCACGCGCGTGCGTGCCCTCGACCCGGCGCTGCGGCTGGGCGACGAGGGCCTGGCCGCCGGAGACGTGATCACCACAGGTGGCCTCGAACTGAGGGTCGTACCGACTCCCGGCCACACCGCCGACTCCCTCTCCTTCCACCTCCCGGCGGACCAGGCGGTCCTGACGGGCGACACGATCCTGGGCCGCGGCACGACGGTCGTGGCCCATCCCGACGGCCGCCTCGGCGACTACCTGGACTCCCTGCGGCGCCTCAGGTCCCTCACGGTCGACGACGGCGTCCACACGGTCCTGCCGGGCCACGGCCCGGTCCTGGAGGACGCCCAGGGCGCCGTCGAGTACTACCTCGCCCACCGCGCCCACCGCCTGGCCCAGGTCGAAACGGCCGTCGAGGACGGCTACGGGACCCCGGCCGAGGTCGTCGCCCACGTCTACGCCGACGTGGACCGCTCTCTGTGGCCGGCGGCCGAGCTGTCGGTACGGGCGCAGCTGGACTATCTGGAGGAGCACGGGCTCATCTAGACACCCGCACACCCTCATGCGGGACGGGGCGCTTTGACGCCGTGCACGCGCGCGTACTCGGCGGCGAGCCACGGCCCGAGATCGTCGACGTACGACCTGAGCACGGCGGCGTCCCCCGTCGGCTCCCGCCCCAGGACGGCCGCGCCCCGCATCTGCTCGGCGCGCTCCGGGTAGTACCCGGCGAACGCCTCCGCCATCTCCCGCAGGTCGCTCGTCCAGCCGTTCCAGCGGGGCATGACCAGGGTGAAGCCCGTACGCACGAGGTGCCGGGACATGAAGCGGACGAGCGGACGACGGGCCTCCGCAGTGTCGTCCGCCTCAGCGATCCGCCGGCGCCAGCGGGGCAGGAGCAGGTGCAGATCGCCGTTGGTCTCGCGGGCCAGCAGCGAGTCGGGGCGGTAGCGCGGCAGCCGCGCGGCCAGGTCCTCGCCCAGCAGCGGAGTGCACAGGCAGGCGACGAACCAGGCCAGGTCGTACCGCTCCAGGTCGCTCAGCAGCCGCGCCCGGCTGAACAGCAGCGTCCCGTGCCCGTCGAGCTGCTCGAACTCCTCGTCCAGCGCCGCACCGAGGGCACGGGCCTCGGCCCGGTCCGCGTCGGTCGGCTCCTCGCGCAGGGCGAGCAACAGGTCGAGGTCGCTGTGTCCCACGCGCGCGGTGCCGCGCGGAATCGACCCGTAGAGGTACGCGCTGTGCAGCCGCGCCCCGAACACGCCGGCCAGCCGGTCCCGGGCGGCGGCGACGACCGGACGGAAGACGTCGGGCACGCGCGCGAGGGAGCCCTCCCGGGCGATGAAGCCCTCCGCGTCGAGTCCCGGGCGATGAGCGGTTCCGGCCATGCGGTCACTGTGCCGTGAAAGGGACCGCGGCGCGGCTTGTTTTTCGTGCCGCGTACGACGTCGGGCCCCGTCCCGCGAGGAGACAGGGCCCGACGACGTACGGCCAGGGGCGCGTGCGCGTCAGCGTGAGCGCTTGGCGAGGCGTTCCACGTCCAGGAGGATCACCGCGCGGGCCTCCAGGCGCAGCCAGCCGCGCTGGGCGAAGTCCGCCAGGGCCTTGTTGACCGTCTCGCGGGACGCGCCGACCAGCTGGGCCAGCTCCTCCTGCGTGAGGTCGTGGACGACGTGGATGCCCTCCTCGGACTGCACGCCGAACCGGCGGGACAGGTCCAGCAGGGCGCGGGCGACGCGGCCCGGGACGTCCGAGAAGACGAGGTCGGACATCGCGTCGTTGGTCTTGCGCAGCCGGCGCGCGACGGCGCGCAGGAGCGCCGAGGCCACCTCGGGGCGGGCGTTCAGCCAGGGCTGGAGGTCGCCGTGGCCGAGGCCGAGCAGCTTCACCTCGGTCAGCGCCGTGGCGGTCGCCGTGCGAGGGCCCGGGTCGAACAGCGACAGCTCGCCGATGAGCTCGCCGGGGCCGACCACGGCGAGCATGTTCTCGCGGCCGTCGGGGGACGTGCGGTGGAGCTTGACCTTGCCCTCGGTGACCACGTACAGGCGGTCGCCGGGGTCGCCCTCGTGGAACAGTGAGTCACCGCGGGCGAGGGTCACCTCACTCATGGAGGCGCGGAGCTCCGCGGCCTGCTCGTCATCGAGCGCCGCGAAGAGCGGATTGCGCCGCAGAACGTCGTCCACGAGTTCTCTCCCTTTCGACCTGCTCAGGGGATCTTGCGCCCCCGCGTACCAGGGCACCGTGGTGCCCATTTTGCCGGACCGTCCAAACAGTGTGATCTGTCACAAGGATGCCGCACAGGTGTCCCGGGGTACGCGGCAGGGGTCCAATTGGACGCCGATCTTCAGGGGCCGGGGCGGATGTCGGTGGCTGGCCTTAGGCTGGCCGGGTGTCCAAATCGCCGGTGAGAGCACAGGCCGAGGGGGCTGCGCGGGTGGTTGTACGTCGCGATTCCGCTGTGGGCGAACAGGGCCCCGATGGCGGTAGGAAAACGGCGAAAGCGACAGGGAAGGCGGCGCCTTCCGGGAAGCCGACGCCGGCGAAGAAGCCGCCTGCCAAGAAGGGCGGGGCCGCGGGCAAGCAGGCATCTGCGAAGAAGGCCGCCGCGAAGAAGGCCGCTGCCAAGGCGCCGGCTTCCAAAGCGTCTGCCTCCCGGGCAACCGCCGCCGGGAAGCCGGCTGTGAAGCCGGCTGTTAAACCCGCTGTGAAGAAGGCGCCCGTCGCCAAGAAGGTCACCGTCGCGCCCAAGAAGGCCACCGCCCGGGTCAAGGGCACCGCCCCCGCCAGGACCGTCGTCCACCCGCCGGGTGACGAGTCGCGTACCGCCCTGGTCCGCCGCGCCCGCCGTATCAACCGCGAGCTCGCCGAGGTCTACCCGTACGCGCACCCCGAGCTGGACTTCGACAACCCCTTCCAGCTGGTGGTCGCCACGGTGCTGTCCGCCCAGACCACCGACCTGCGCGTCAACCAGACGACACCCGCCCTGTTCGCCAAGTACCCCACCCCCGAGGACCTGGCCGCCGCCAACCCGGAGGAGGTGGAGGAGATCCTCCGCCCGTGCGGTTTCTTCCGGGCCAAGACGAAGTCGGTCATAGGGCTGTCCAAGGCCCTGGTGGAGGACTTCGGCGGTGAGGTCCCGGGCCGGCTGGAGGACCTGGTCAAGCTGCCCGGCGTCGGCCGCAAAACCGCGTTCGTCGTGCTCGGCAACGCCTTCGGGCGGCCCGGCATCACCGTGGACACGCACTTCCAGCGCCTGGTGCGCCGCTGGCAGTGGACCGCGGAGACCGACCCGGACAAGATCGAGGCCGCCGTCGGCGCGCTCTTCCCGAAGAGCGACTGGACGGACCTCTCGCACCACGTGATCTGGCACGGCCGCCGCATCTGCCACGCCCGCAAGCCCGCCTGCGGCGCCTGCCCGATCGCCCCGCTCTGCCCGGCGTACGGCGAGGGCGAGACCGACCCCGAGAAGGCGAAGAAGCTCCTCAAGTACGAGAAGGGCGGCTTCCCCGGCCAGCGCCTGAGGCCCCCGCAGGCGTACCTGGACGCGGGCGGCAGGCCGGCGCCGCCGCTGGGGGCCGGATGAGCCGCCCGACCAGCGGGACGGCCTGCCCGAGGCCGGGCAGCGGGGTGGGTCGCCCGAGTGGCGGCGTGGGTTGCCCGGGCAGCGGCGCGGGTCGCCTGGGCAGCGTGATGGTCCGCCCGAGCAGCCGTATGACCTGCTCGGAGAGTCCGACGGCCCACTCGGAGAGCCCGACGGCCCGCGTGGATGAGCCGATGGACCGCTCGGAGAGCCCGATGGCCCGACCTGGCAGCCCGAGGGCCCGCCAGGGCACCCCGACGACCCGCCCGCAGCGCCCGATCAGCCGCTCCGGCACCGGTAGGAGCCGCCCCAGCCGTGCGGGCCGCTCCGGCGGCGGTGCGAGTCCCCTCGGCAGCCGTGCGGGCCGCTCCGGCGGCGGTGCGAGTCCCCTCGGCAGCCGTGCGGGCCGCTCCGGCGGCGGTGCGAGTCCCCTCGGCAGCCGTGCAGGCCGCTCCGGCAGCGATACGAGCCCCTTCGGCAGCCGTGCAAGCCGCCCCGGCAGCGGTACGAGCCCCGTCGACAGCCGTACAGACCGCCTGGGCAGCCCTACGAGCCGTCCCGGCAGCCGCACGAGCCGTCCCGGCAGCCGTACGAGCCGTCCCGGCAGCCGTACGAGCCGCCCCGGCAGCCGTACGAGCCGCGCGCGCCGCCCCGGTACCCCGGCAGGTCCCCCACACAGGGGACCGTGGCCCTGCGCGGAACGATCTCGGGGGCGTCGCGCGTTGGAAGCGGCAGGACGACGGGGGTGGCGATGACGCGTGCGAGCGACACACAGGGCGGCCCGGTGACGCTGAGCAAGGAGGGCCTGCCCGCCTGGCTGGACCCGGTGGTGCACGCCGTGGAGACGGTGCGGCCGAGGCAGCTGAGCCGCTTCCTGCCGCCGGAGGACGGCGCCGGGCGCCAGTCCGCCGTGCTGATCCTCTTCGGGGAGGGCGAGCGCGGTCCGGAGCTGCTGCTCATGGAGCGCGCGAGCTCCCTGCGTGCGCACGCGGGGCAGCCCTCCTTCCCGGGCGGCGCCCTCGACCCGGAGGACGGCGACCCGAGGGGCGACGGACCGCTGCGGGCGGCCCTGCGCGAGGCGCAGGAGGAGACCGGCCTCGACCCCGCCGGCGTCCAGCTCTTCGGTGTCCTGCCCAGGCTGTACATCCCGGTCAGCGGCTTCGTGGTCACGCCGGTGCTCGGCTGGTGGCGCGAACCGAGCCCGGTCGGAGTCGTCGACCCGAACGAAACCGCCAGAGTCTTCACCGTCCCCGTGGCGGATCTCACGGATCCCGCCAACAGAGCCACCACTCTTCACCCCAGTGGCCACCAAGGCCCGGCATTTCTGGTCAAATCAGCCCTTGTCTGGGGTTTCACGGCCGGAATCATCGACCGGCTGCTGCACTACGCGGGCTGGGAGCGGCCCTGGGACCGCGAGAAGCAGGTCCCGCTCGACTGGCGCGCATGACAGGGTGGCCTCCGTGAACGTGCTGGACATCTTGTTGCTGGTCGCCGCCGTGTGGTTCGCGGTCGTCGGGTACCGCCAGGGCTTCGTCGTCGGCATCCTGTCGGTGATCGGCTTCCTGGGCGGCGGTCTCGTCGCGGTCTACGCGCTGCCCGTCATCTGGGACGCGCTCACGGACAACGCGGAGGTGAGCACGACCGCCGCCGTCGTCGCGGTCGTCGTCGTCATCGTCTGCGCCTCCGTCGGCCAGGCCCTCACCACCCACCTCGGCAACAAGCTGCGCCGGCACATCACCTGGTCCCCGGCCCGGGCCCTCGACGCGACCGGCGGCGCGCTGGTCAACGTCGTGGCGATGCTCCTGGTCGCCTGGCTGATCGGCTCGGCCCTCGCGGGCACCACGCTGCCGACGCTCGGCAAGGAGGTCCGCAACTCCAAGGTGCTCCAGGGCGTCTCGCAGGCGCTGCCCGACCAGGCCGCCACCTGGTTCGCGGACTTCTCCTCCGTCCTCGCGCAGAACGGCTTCCCGCAGGTCTTCAGCCCGTTCTCGAACGAGCCGATCACCGACGTCCAGCCCCCAGACCCGGCCCTGGCGAACAGTCCGGTCGCGACCCGCGCCCAGCGCTCCATCGTCAAGGTCATGGGCACGGCCCCGAGCTGCGGCAAGGTGCTGGAGGGCACCGGCTTCGTGTTCGCCGACCGCCGCGTGATGACCAACGCGCACGTCGTGGGCGGTGTCGACGAGCCGACCGTGCAGATAGGCGGCGAGGGCAGGAAGTACGACGCCAAGGTCGTGCTGTACGACTGGCGGCGCGACATCGCCGTACTCGACGTGCCGGACCTCAAGGCGCCCGCGCTGCGGTTCACCTCGACGGACGCGGGCAGCGGCGACAACGCGATCGTCGCGGGCTTCCCGGAGAACGGGGCGTACGACGTGCGCGCCGCACGCGTGCGTGGCCGCATCACGGCCAACGGCCCGGACATCTACCACCGCGGCACGGTCCGCCGCGACGTCTACTCCCTCTACGCGACCGTCCGCCAGGGCAACTCCGGCGGCCCGCTGCTCACCCCCGACGGCAGGGTCTACGGCGTGGTCTTCGCCAAGTCCCTCGACGACGCCGAGACGGGGTACGCGCTCACCGTGGACGAGATCCAGGAGGACATCACCAAGGGGCGCACCGCCAACCAGCAGGTGGGCAGCGACAGCTGCGCGCTCTAGGAGCAGCCCTGGGAGGGGCGGGTCGGCCCGCGCGTCACTCGCGCGGGTGACGCCTCAGTCGCGTGTATGGCGCAGACGTACGGAGACCCAGCGGGCCCGGCGGCGGAGGATGCGCGGGATCCCGACCCTGGGGTCCGCCCCCGCCATCTGCGGTGCACCGCCTCGCTGGTGGGAGTTCGCGCCGCCCGCCGAGCGGCGATTGCGGCTTGCGTCACTGTAGTCGTGCGTCCAGCCCATACCCCGACGTGTGCCCCTGGCACATGGTCGATAACCGCTCCCGGGGCGTCCAATTGGCCTATGCGCCGGGCAAGTGGCCGTTCGTAGGACAAGCGTTCACTTCGGATACCGCGTGCGGTCCTCCGGTCACCGATCGGGTTCGGGATCCCGCAGCCAGTTGATGAGCTCCGAGGAGAACGCGACGGGGTCCTCCTCGTGCGGGAAGTGGCCGAGCCCGTCGAACAGCCGCCAGCGGTACGGGGCTTCGACGTACTCGCCGGAGCCGGCCGCGCTGCGCGTGCGCATCACGGGGTCGAGCGAGCCGTGCAGATGGAGGGTCGGCACGCGCACGGGCCGCTTCATCCGGCGGTTGAACTGGATGCCGTCCGGGCGGGCCAGGGACCGCACCATCCAGCGGTACGGCTCGACCGCGCAGTGCGCCGCGGAGGGGATGCACATGGCGCGGCGGTAGTTCTCCAGCGCCTCGTCCTCCGGCGGGCGTGGCCCGGACCACTCCTCGATCAGCCGGGCCACGAGCGCCCCGTCGTCGGCGGTGAGCTGACGCTCCGGGATCCAGGGCCGCTGGAACCCCCAGATGTGTGAACCGGCGCGGCTCTGCTTGACGTCTCTGAGCATGGCCGAGCGCCAGCGCCGCGGATGCGGCATGGACGCGACAGCCAGCCGCCGCACCAGCTTGGGCCGCATCGCGGCGGCCGTCCACGCGAGGTATCCGCCGAGGTCGTGGCCGACCAGCGCGGCGTCCGGCTCGCCGAGCGAGCGGATGACCCCGGTGACGTCGAGCGCGAGGTTGGCGGGGTCGTAGCCGCGCGGCGTGCGGTCGCTGCCCCCGACGCCCCGCAGGTCCATGGCGACGGCCCGGAACCCCGCGTCGGCCAGCGCCACCAGCTGGTGCCGCCAGGTCCACCAGAACTGCGGGAAGCCGTGCAGCAGCAGCACCAGCGGCCCGTCGCCCAGCTCGGCGATGTGGAAACGGGCGCCGTTGGCGGCGACGTCGCGGTGGCTCCAGGGGCCGTCCAGGAGTACGGCCGAGGCCGGTTGTGCCGGGGGTGTGGCGGGGTCCGTCATGACGACGAGCGTGCCACAGCCTCGATGGCTTCGGGGACCCGGTCCTGCGTGAGCTCCGGGCGCGGGTGCGGCTTGGCCTTCTGCAGGACGCCCGCGCTCTGCTTCATCGAGGCGGCGACCTTCTGCGGGCCCTTGCTCTTCTTGGCCTTCTTCGCGAAGACCACGCCGATCAGCGCGAGCACGAGCGCGACCAGCACGTTCGCCGCGAAGGACAGCAGGAAGCAGATCGCCAGGTTCCAGTCGCTCCAGGTGCGGATGCCGTACGCCAGCGCGAAGTTCAGCATCGGCAGGGAGAACAGCAGCACCGCGCCCGCCATCGAGAAGGCGCCGCCGCTGGTCGCGCCGCGCTTGACGTCCTGCTTGAGCTGCGCCTTCGCCAGCGCGATCTCGTCGTGCACCAGCGCCGACATTTCCGCCGTCGCCGAGGCGAACAGCTGGCCGATGCTGCGTTCGGCGCCGACCGGGCTGCCGTCGGGTGCGCTCATCGCGGTCTCCCTCTTCTGCGTACGGTCCGATTTCCGCGTCCTCTGCCTGACTCGCCGCAGTCGTCCGACTGGGCAGGGCCTGACTGCGTACGGTCCCGTCTTTTGTACCGTCTCGTCAGATCATGCCGGACCGTCGCGGTCATCGCCTGCCCCGCCCGGTACTTCGGCAAGCCCGTGCCGCGCCGCTGCCTTCTCCTGGGCGATGCGGCGGTGTTCGGCGGCCTTGCGCTCGTACCGGTCGGCCAGGCGCAGATGGTAGGCCGGATCGTCCTCCTCGTAGATGTCCGGGATGCCGTCGGCGTCCTCGTCGCGCTCCTCCGCCTCCCACAGGCGGCGGTACTTGGCGTTCCGGATTTTCAGCAGGACGGTCGCGAGTGTCGCCGCGATGAGCGAGCCGAACAGCACGGCGGTCTTGATCGCGTCGGTCATCACCTGATCGCCGTCGAAGGCGAGTTCGCCGATGAGCAGCGAGACGGTGAAGCCGATGCCGGCGAGACTCGCCACCGCGAACACGTCCGCCCAGGCGAGGTCGTCGCTCAGCGAGGCCCGGGTGAAACGGGCCGTCAGCCAGGTCCCGCCGAAGATGCCGAGCGCCTTGCCGAGGACGAGCCCGAGGACGACACCGAGGGTCTCCGGCTTGGTGAACACGTCGGCCACTGCCCCGCCGGACACGGACACACCGGCGCTGAACAGCGCGAACAGCGGTACGGCCAGGCCCGCCGACAGGGGCCGTACGAGGTGCTCGATGTGCTCGCCGGGGGAGTGGGCCTCGCCCTCGCGGCGGTGGCAGCGCAGCATCAGGCCCATGGCGACACCGGCGATGGTGGCGTGGATGCCGCTGTTGTACATCAGCGCCCAGACGACCAGCGCGAGCGGCACGTACACGTACCAGCCGCGTACGCCCTTGCGCAGCAGCAGCCAGAAGACGACGAGGCCGGCGACGGCGCCGCCGAGCGCGGCGAAGTTCAGCCGGTCCGTGAAGAAGACCGCGATGATCAGGATCGCGAAGAGGTCGTCGACGACGGCGAGCGTGAGCAGGAAGGCGCGCAGCGCGCTCGGCAGGGACGTGCCGATGACGGCGAGCACGGCGAGGGCGAAGGCGATGTCGGTGGCGGTGGGCACGGCCCAGCCGGACAGGGAGCCGCCGCCGGTGACATTGGTGAGGGTGTAGACGAGCGCGGGTACGGCCATGCCGCACAGGGCGGCGACGACCGGGAGCGCGGCGGCCTTGGGGTCGCGCAGATCACCCGCGACGAGTTCGCGTTTGAGTTCGATGCCGGCGACGAAGAAGAAGATCGCGAGCAGTCCGTCGGCGGCCCAGTGCGCCACCGACAGGTCGAGGCCGAGGGCGGCGGGGCCGAAGTGGAAGTGGGCGACGCTCTCGTAGCTGTCGTGCAGTGCGGGGATGTTCGCCCACAGCAGCGCGGTGACCGCGGCGGCGAGCAGCAGCACACCACCGACCGTCTCGGTGCGCAGCGCGTCCGCCACGTACGTCCGCTCGGGGAGGGACAGCCGCCCGAGGATCTTGCGGGTGGTGGTGGCGGTGCGGGGCGCGGTCACGGGGGAGACCTCCGGTCGGTGGGCAGGGCTGAACACATGCCGACCAGACTTCCCGGCGCACCATGGAGCACTTGTTTTTCTTAGATTAGCTAAACGTATGGCCGCGCGCATCCGGTGATCCGCGCCACGGGTACGGAAGGGGCACCCGGGGTGCCGACCACCGGGTGCCCTTCGTCCGCTTCGCTATGCCCGTGCCGTGATCAGTCCTCGCTGGGCGCGGCGGGCAGCTTGGCCTGGATGAGGTCCATGACCGTGGAGTCCGTCAGCGTGGTGACGTCACCCAGCTGGCGGTTCTCGGCGACGTCCCGCAGTAGTCGGCGCATGATCTTGCCGGAGCGGGTCTTGGGCAGCTCGGCCACCGGCAGGATCCGCTTGGGCTTGGCGATCGGGCCGAGGGCGCTGCCGACGTGCGCGCGCAGCTCGTCGACCAGGGTCTCGGTCTCGGAGGCCGTACCGCGCAGGATCACGAAGGCGACGATCGCCTGCCCGGTCGTCTCGTCCGCCGCGCCGACCACGGCCGCCTCGGCGACCGAGGGGTGGGAGACGAGCGCGGACTCGACCTCGGTGGTGGAGATGTTGTGCCCGGAGACGAGCATGACGTCGTCGACCCGGCCGAGCAGCCAGATGTCACCGTCGTCGTCCTTCTTGGCACCGTCGCCGGCGAAGTACTTGCCCTCGAAGCGCGACCAGTACGTGTCGATGAACCGCTGGTCGTCGCCCCAGATGGTGCGCAGCATCGACGGCCACGGCTCGGTCAGCACCAGGTAGCCGCCACCGCCGTTGGGCACCTCGTTGGCCTCGTCGTCGACGACCGTCGCGGAGATGCCGGGCAGCGGGGTCTGCGCCGAGCCGGGCTTGGTCGCGGTCACACCCGGCAGCGGGGTGATCATCATCGCGCCGGTCTCGGTCTGCCACCAGGTGTCCACGATCGGGGTGCGGTCGCCGCCGATGTTCTTGCGGTACCAGATCCACGCCTCGGGGTTGATCGGCTCGCCCACCGAGCCCAGCACCCGCAGGCTGGACAGGTCGAACTTGGCGGGGATGTCGTCGCCCCACTTCATGAACGTACGGATCGCGGTCGGCGCGGTGTAGAGGATCGTCACGCCGTACTTCTGGACGATCTCCCAGAAGCGGCCCTGGTGCGGGGTGTCGGGCGTGCCCTCGTACATGACCTGCGTCGCGCCGTTGGCGAGCGGGCCGTAGACGATGTACGAGTGGCCGGTCACCCAGCCGACGTCGGCGGTGCACCAGTACACGTCGGTCTCCGGCTTGAGGTCGAAGACGGCGTGGTGGGTGTAGGCGGCCTGGGTGAGGTAGCCGCCGGAGGTGTGCAGGATGCCCTTCGGCTTACCCGTGGTGCCCGAGGTGTACAGGATGAACAACGGGTGCTCGGCGTTGAACGCCTGCGGGGCGTGCTCCGCGCTCTGCCGCCCGACGAGGTCGTGCCACCACACGTCGCGGCCCTCGGTGAAGGCGACGTCCTGGCCCGTGCGGCGCACCACCAGGACGTGCTCGACGTTGCCCGCCTTGTCGACGGCCTCGTCCACCGCCGGCTTGAGCGCGGACGGCTTGCCGCGCCGGTAGCCGCCGTCGGAGGTGATGACCACGCGCGCGTCGGCGTCCTGGATACGGGTGGCGAGCGCGTCCGAGGAGAAGCCGCCGAAGACGACCGAGTGCGCGGCGCCGATCCGGGCGCAGGCCAGCATCGCGATCGCCGTCTCGGGGATCATCGGCATGTAGACGGCGACCCGGTCCCCGGCCTGAACTCCCAGCTCCAGCAGGGCGTTGGCCGCCTTGGAGACCTCGTCCTTGAGCTCGGCGTAGGTGATCGCGCGGCTGTCGCCGGGCTCGCCCTCGAAGTGGATGGCGACCCGGTCGCCGTGCCCGGCCTCCACATGCCGGTCGACGCAGTTGTAGGCGACGTTGAGTTCGCCGTCCTTGAACCACTTGGCGAACGGCGGGTTCGACCAGTCGAGGGTCTCGGTGGGCTCCTTGGCCCAGGTCAGCCGGCGGGCCTGCTCGGCCCAGAAGCCGAGCCTGTCAGCCTTGGCCTGTTCATACGCCTCCGCCGTGACATTGGCGTTCGCGGCCAGGTCAGCGGGCGGCGCGAAGCGTCGCTCCTCCTTCAGGAGGTTGGCCAGGCTTTCATTGCTCACGGCATCTGCCTTTCCCAGGGTGTCCGTTGTGTCCCAGGCCACAGCTCATCAGACCCGGGGGTGCGATGACAAGGGTCGACCGCCGATTGGTTTAGACCTGTCCGGGCGGTGATGTCGGCGGCCGGGGTCATCCGTACCCACGGACGCCGACCAGGGAAAGTTCATGCGTGTAACGCCGGTCACGTGACCTTCGGCGGGCCGGGTGCCGTGGCGGCCGGTCGGCGCCCGACGGCACGCGCCGCGCAGGCGACGGGGTGTATCGCTGCGCGGGCGACCGGGTGCGCGGCCCCGCGGGCGCCGCGCACCCGGGCAGGCGCCCGGCTCAGGCCGTCAGGTCCGACTCCCGTACGCGGTCGAAGACGCCGCCGCCGTCCGTCTCGGTGAGCAGGTACGACTCGGCCTCGCCCACGTGGAAGTACATGCCCTGGAGCACCAGGGCGCCCTCCTTCAGGGCCCGGGCCACCGAGTCGTGGGCGCGCAGGTGCTCCAACTGCTGGACCACGTTGGCCAGGCAGAGCTGCTCGACCACGTCCTCGGGCACCCGGCCGGCCAGCGTGCCCGGCGGCCGGCTGCCGTCGGTCATGCGCTCCAGGCTCGGCAGCCCGTGCCGCAGCCACCGCTTCAGCGGTGTCCGGGCGCCGGGCTCGGAGTTGAGCAGGGCCTGCATGGCGCCGCAGCCCGAGTGCCCGCACACCGTGATGGACCGCACACCCAGCACGTCCACGGCGTACTCGATCGCGGCCGACACCGAGTCGTCGCCGCACTCCTCGCCCGGACGGGGGACGAGGTTGCCCACGTTGCGCACGACGAACAGGTCGCCCGGACCACTGGAGGTGATCATCGACGTGACCAGTCGTGAGTCGGCGCAGGTCAGGAAGAGCTGCGAGGGCCGCTGCCCCTCGCGCGCCAGCCGGGCCAGCTCGCTGCGCACCAGGGGTGCGGTGTTGCGCTGGAAGGCGCTGATGCCACGCGCCAGTTCATGCCCGTCGGCCGCGCCGGAACCCGCCGGGTCCGGATCGGGGCCGTCCGACCCCTCCGTGTCCTGCTCGGAGGGGGGTGCGGACTGCGAGCCTTCGCACTGGTGGTTGCGCCAGGCCGTCCAGGGTCGGCAGCGACAGTCGGCGACGGCCGCGGGTTCGGAGATGCGCGTGCCGGGGTGCCGGCCGGTGATCTCTACGGTGCCGCCCTGCGCGGTGTGCGTCTTCTGCCAGTCCTGGAGCGTCTCGTACGCCGCGTGGTCCATGAACGACCCGTCCAGCTCGACGACGGTGTCGGCGCCGTGGGGCACGAGATGCAGGGCCCGGCTGAGCCGTGGCACCGCGAGGAACGTCAACTGTCCTCTGACGTGTACGTGATGGACTCCTTCCCTCTCCGTGTGCGTGATGCGCGTGCGGGTGAGGCGGTGCAGGGCGACGCCGACGGCCATGGCGATGCCCAGCGCCACGCCCTGAAGGACGCCGAGGAGGACCACGCCGAGGGTCGTGACGGCGTAGACCCACACTTCTCGGTGGCGCGTCACCGTGCGGATGTGGTGCAGGGACACCATCTGGATGCCGACGGCCATCACCAGGGCGGCGAGCGAGGCGAGCGGGATGAGCTCCAGGATCGGGACCATCAGCAGCGCGGCGATCACTACGAGAACGCCGTGCAGCATCGTGGAGTTCCGGCTCACCGCGCCCGCGTTCACATTCGCCGAAGTCCGCACGGCCACACCGGCGATGGGCAGTCCGCCGAGCGAGCCGGAGGCGATGTTGGCGGCGCCCTGCCCGAGCAGCTCGCGATCGAGGTCGGAGCGCCTGACATGGCCGGGCAGGCCCGGGCGGCCGGCCACCAGCTTGTCCACGGCGACCGCGCCGAGCAGCGACTGCACACTGCACACCAGCGTGGTGGTGAGCACGGCGGCGGCGAGGCCGAGGACGGGGCCCTCGGGCAGCCCGGCCAGCGCGTGGTTGCTCCAGGACGGCAGGTCGACCTTGGGCAGGCGCAGACCGGCGAGGGCGGCGGCCGCGGTGGCTCCGGCGACGGCGACGAGCGCGGCCGGGACCTTGCGCAGCAGGCGTCCGGCCCGGCCGGGCAGTCTCGGCCAGAGCAGCAGCAGCGCCAGGGTCAGCGCGCTCACCGACACGGACGCCGGGCGCAGGTCCGCCAACTGGGCCGGCAGGGCTCGGAGGTTGTCGGGGACCGAGCTCTGCGGTGTGCCGCCGAGCACGATGTGCAGCTGGGCGACGGCGATGGTGACGCCGATCCCGGCGAGCATGCCGTGCACGATCGCGGGACTGACGGCGAGGGCGCCGCGGGCCACGCGCAGGCAGCCCAGGCCGAGCTGGGCCAGGCCGGCGAGGATGGTGATGGCGCAGGTCGTCCGCCAGCCGAAGCGCTGGATGAGGTCGGCGGTGACGACGGTGAGTCCGGCGGCCGGTCCGCTCACCTGGAGCGGGGAGCCGCCGAGCCGTCCGGCGACGAGCCCGCCCACGGCGGCGGCGACGAGGCCGGCCTGGAGGGGTGCGCCGGTGGCGAGGGCGATGCCCAGGGACAAGGGCAGGGCGATCAGGAAGACCGCGATCGAAGCCGACACGTCGGCACCCGCGATACGGAAGCGGCGGGGGCCGGTCGGCGGCGGACTGTGGGGTGGATGGGTCCGCTCGGTCCGGTTCGGATCGGCGGCACGGGTGGGAACGCAGGCTGACATGGTTTCCCGTCTCCTCCGGGGCTGCGCGGTCGCGTAACTGGGGTCCCGCTCGGGGCGGGGTTCTCGCGGCCGTGGGTCACGGCGTAAATCGGCGGGATAAATCAACGCTCGGTAAACGGATCGTAATGCAGAGTAAAGGGCGAGCATAGACTTTAGGGGCAAATGGGCGAATAAATCACCCCGAAGAGTGAAGTGGCTATTTGATCGGCTTGTCGTACTAATTCCTTCTCGGTCTCGTGTGAATGTGGCGGCGCTGTCGGCACCCGAGAGAAGGAAGAAGGTGGGCGGAACATGGCCGCCACCCACAGGATCGCCGCGGGCTCCGTGATCGCCGCGGTCTGTGCCGCGTCGCTCGCCGGTTGCGGGATCGGCACCTTTCGGCAAGGCACTTCCGACCCGTCCCCGGCGAAGCCCGCTCAGGCACCGCAGAGCGCGGTCCGGTTGATCGGAGACGGCTCCACCTCCTACACCGGCGCCCAGCCCCACCTGCCCAGACCTGAGCGGCTGCGCCCCGGCCAGAAGCCCCCGCAGTTTGTCGTCTTCTCCTGGGACGGCGCGGGCGAGGACAAGCTGTTCTCCCGCTTCCGCAAGGTCGCCAGAGAGAACAACGCGACGATGACGTACTTTCTCAGTGGCGTGTACCTGCTGCCGGACGAGAAGCGCGACCTGTACCGGCCGCCGCAGCACTCCCCGGGCCGCTCCGACATCGGCTTCAACGACCGCCGCGGCATCGCCGCCACCGTGAAGCAGCTGCGCTTGGCGTGGCTGGAGGGCAACGAGATCGGCACCCACTTCAACGGCCACTTCTGCGGCAGCGGCGGCGGGGTCGGCGAGTGGTCGGTGGAGGACTGGAAGGACGAGATCGCCCAGGCCAAGCGGTTCGTGAAGACCTGGAAGACCAACACCGGCCTGAAGAACGCCTCCCCCCTGCCCTTCGACTACGACAAGGAGCTCATCGGCGCCCGCACGCCCTGCCTCGAAGGCCAGCGCAACTTCCTGAAGGCGGCCCGGGAGCTGGGCTTCCGCTACGACACCAGCGGCGTCAACGATCAGGTCTGGCCGCACAAGAAGCGCGGCCTGTGGGACGTGTCCATGCAGCTCGTGCCGTTCCCCGGGCACTCCTACGAGCAGCTGAGCATGGACTACAACTTCATGATCAACCAGTCGGGCACCACCACCCAGGGCAACCCCGCCAGGTACGACTTCTGGGGCGACCAGATGCGCGACGGCCTGCTCAAGGGCTTCCAGCGGGCCTACGAGGGCAACCGCGCGCCCCTGATCATCGGCAACCACTTCGAGTCCTGGAACGGCGGCGCCTACATGCGGGCCGTCGAGGAGGTCATCGAGACGGTGTGCACCAAGGAGGAGGTGCGCTGTGTCTCGTTCCGGCAGCTCGTGGACTGGCTCGACGCCCAGGACCCGAAGACGCTGGAGAAACTGCGCACCCTGAAGGTCGGCGAGGCGCCGAAGGAGGGCTGGGCGTCCTTCCTGTCGGGCCGGCCCGCTCCGGCCCCCAAGGGCGTGCCCGGGGTTCCGGCGGCCAAGGGGTAGCCCCCCGGGCGGTCGCCGTGTCGGGCACGCGCGCGTGAAGAAGGCCACTCCGCCGCAGGGCGGGGCCCCGGGGTGCGTAGGGTCGTACCCATGAGTACAGCAGGCGCGACCGCCGATCCCCTCGCGGCCCTGGGGGCGCTGCCCGGAGTGGCCGATTCCGTGGAGTCCGTGCGCAAGGCCGTGGACCGGGTCTACGGGCACCGGATCATGCGGCGGCGCAGCAACGCGATCACCTCCGAGGCCGCCCTGCGCGGCGCCCGCGGCTCGGCCGCGCTGTCCAACGCGGACTGGGCCCTGGAGGAGGTGCGGCGGCGTACGGACTTCAGCGGCGACGACGAGGCGCGCACCGTCGGCGCGGCGCTGCGGCTCACCGCGGAGGCGGGCCAGCTGCTGTCGATCTGGCGGCAGTCGCCCCTGCGGGTACTGGCCCGGCTGCATCTGGTGGCGGCCGCGGACAAGGCCGACCAGGTGGGACGGCCCCGACAGGAGGGCGAGCCGGTCGACGAGCCGCTCATCGAACTGCCGCTGCCGAGCGCGGCCGAGGCGCACGGGCGGCTGGAGGGGCTGGCCGGGCTGATCATCGCGGGCGGCTCGGCGCCGGCGCTGGTGACGGCCGCCGTCGTGCACGGCGAACTCCTCGCGCTGCGCCCGTTCACGTCCCACAACGGCCTGGTCGCGCGCACGGCCGAGCGCATCGTCCTGGTCGGCAGCGGCCTGGACCCGAAGTCGGTCTGCGCGGCCGAGGTCGGCCACGCCGAGCTGGGCCGCGAGGCCTACCTGGAAGCCCTGGACGGGTACGTCTCCGGCACCCCCGAGGGCGTGGCCGCCTGGATCGCCCACTGCGGCAGAGCGGTCCAACTGGGGGCCCGCGAGTCGATGGCGGTGTGCGAGGCGCTCCAGCGCGGGGCGGCGTGACACCTCTCCGGACAAGAAATGCGGCGGTACGAGAACTCGTACCGCCGCTGGCATGAGCACCGGGGTACCAAGCGTCCTCGATATATGCCCATCAGGTCGGGAACTTTGCCCGTCACCTGGTGCGGCTGGCCCGTAATCGACGGGTCGACGTCGCGTGGGTGCCCGGTGTTCATGCTCGGTCCGTGGGGCCAGAATGCGTTTTTAAGGTGATCCTCTCGGATGTCCTTGGTCTCGCGGGCCGTTGAGTCCTTTGTACTCCTGGCCCGGGGCAAGCGGAAGTCCAGACCGCACTTCTTTACTTTTAGGTTCAAATAGGACGTCGGATTGCCCGAGGTCAGGCGACCGTGGCCCGCCGCCGGTTGGCGTACCAGACGAGGCCCGCGGTGGCCGCCGCGGCGCCTATGGCGGCGACCGCGACGAGCGCCGGACGCGGCGGTACGGAGAACGTGGGGATGCGCTGCTTGAGCCGGACCGGGCGGTGGAAGTCCAGGATCGGCCACCCGCGCGCGAGGGCTTCGCGGCGCAGAGCACGGTCCGGGTTCACGGCGTGGGGGTGGCCCACGGACTCCAGCATCGGCACGTCGGTCGCCGAGTCGCTGTAGGCGTAGCAGCGGCTGAGGTCGTAGCCCTCGGACTCGGCCAGCTCCCTGATGGCCTCGGCCTTGGTCGGGCCGTAGGCGTAGTACTCCACCTCGCCGGTGAAGCAGCCGTCGTCGCCCACGACCATGCGGGTCGCCACCACGCGGTCCGCGCCGAGCAGCTCGCCGATCGGCTCGACCACCTCCGCGCCCGACGTGGACACGATCACGACGTCGCGGCCGGCGGTGTGGTGCTCCTCGATGAGGGAGGCGGCCTCGTCGTAGATGATCGGGTCGATCAGGTCGTGCAGCGTCTCGGCGATGATCTCCTTGACCTGCTGCACGTTCCAGCCGCGGCACAGCGCGGACAGGTACGCGCGCATGCGCTCCATCTGGTCGTGGTCGGCGCCGCCGGCCAGGAAGACGAACTGGGCATATGCGGTGCGCAAGACGGCCCGGCGGTTGATCAGACCGCCTTGGTAGAACGACTTGCTGAACGTGAGCGTGCTCGACTTCGCAATGACCGTCTTGTCCAGGTCAAAGAAGGCCGCTGTGCGGGGCAAGGAGTGGTTTTCCACGCCCTTGAGCATAGGGGCAGCCCATTCGGCGTAAGGTGGGGCGCGTGGGTTTGCCTGAGAGGGCTCTCGGGTACACCATGGAAGTCACGGATCGTTCGCGACCGTGCTAACCCGGCCCGACTCCTCCCCCCCCGAGTCGGCCGTGGGGACGACCCCCGCTCTCCCCCCCGGCGGGGGTCGTCGCATGTCCGGGTGGGTTTTCTCCTTCTTCGCGCGGCCTGGGCGCCGCTCCCGTGGCGGCTTCGGCCGCCACTTCGTCACGCCCGTGATCCGTCACGGTGTGTAGTCGTCAGACTGCTCTGTGGAAGTCGCACAGAGGGCCTGCGGGGGTCACCGGTATGGGTGACGGCGATATTCACAACCCCCGGGGCGTCCACAGTTATCCACCAAGATCCACACGATTTCGGGGATCGCTGCACCGTGATTCCAGCGCACCCCGCTCGCGGCGAGTTCATGGCCGGTTCCCATTGCCGGGGGGCGTTCGGCCGGATTCTGACGGCCGTTCACAGGGAGGCCGTCTCACCGGTTCCTCCCACGTTTGGGAATCGCGTGGCCGCAGGGGCCGCGCGAGTCGAGCAGCGAAGGGGGATGGAGACCGTGGCCGGAACCGTCACACACGATCCACCGTCGGCCGCCGGAGGGCGGCAGGGCGGACCGCTGATCGTCACCGAGGACACCGAACTCCTCGACGACCTGCTGCGCCTGTGCGCGGCGGCGGGCGCCACACCCGAGGTTCATCACGGGGTGCCCGAGCGCAGAGGCAGCTGGGAGGCCGCGCCGCTCGTCCTCGTGGGCGACGACGCCGCGCGGCGGGTGCGCGGGGCCGCGCGCAGAAGGGGAGTGGTCCTGGTCGGCCGGGACCAGGACGACTCCGGGGTGTGGCGGCGGGCCGTCGAGATCGGCGCCGAGCACGTCCTGATGCTGCCCGACGGCGAACAGTGGCTGGTCGACCGGATCGCCGACGTGGCCGAGGGCGTCGGGCGGCCCGCTCTCACCGTGGGCGTCATCGGCGGCCGCGGCGGGGCCGGAGCGTCCACGCTCGCGTGCGCCCTCGCCGTCACCTCCGCGCGTGAGGGATTGCGCACGCTCCTGGTGGACGCCGATCCGCTCGGTGGCGGACTCGACGTACTCCTCGGCGGTGAGACGGCCGAAGGGCTGCGCTGGCCCGCGTTCGCCTCCTCGCGCGGCCGGGTCGGCGGTGGCGCGCTGGAGGAGTCGCTGCCCGAGCTGCACTCGCTGCGGGTGCTCAGCTGGGACCGGGGCGACCGGATCGCCGTCCCTCCCCAGGCGGTGCGCGCGGTGCTGGCGGCGGCCCGGCGCCGGGGCGGCACGGTCGTGGTCGACCTGCCGCGCCGGATCGACGACGGGGTCGCCGAGGTGCTCACCCAGCTGGACGTCGGCGTGCTGGTGGTGCCCGCCGAGCTGCGGGCCGTCGCGGCGGCCGGGCGGGTGGCGTCCGCGGTCGGCATGGTGCTGCGGGATCTGCGGGTGGCGGTCCGTGGACCGTATCCGCCGGGGCTCGACGACCGTGAGGTGGCCCGGCTGCTCGGACTGCCGCTGGTGGGCGAGGTGCCGGTGGAGCCGGGGCTGCTGCGCCCGGACGAGGGCACGGCGCCGCCGGGCGCCGCCGTGCGCGGACCGCTCGCCCGGTTCTGCAAGGGGTTCTGGGAGCGGGCGCTCGTCGAGGCGGGTACGGCATGAGCACCCTGGCCGGGCTCGAGGGCGCGGAGCTGCTCGACGGGGTGCGGCGGTGGCTGGCCGAGAGCGGGGCCGAGCCGACCCCCGCGCGCGTGGCGCAGGCCCTGCGCGAACAGGGGCGGGTGCTCGGGGACGCCGAAGTCCTGGGCGCCGCCGCGCGGTTGCGGTCCGAACTGGTCGGCAGCGGGCCGCTGGAGCCGCTGCTCGCCGATCCGTCGGTGACCGACGTGCTGGTGTCGGCCCCGGACCGGGTCTGGGTGGACCGGGGCGGCGGACTGGAGCTGACGTCGGTGCGCTTCGCGGACGCGGCGGCCGTACGGCGGCTCGCCCAGCGCCTGGCCGCCGTGGCGGGACGCCGTCTGGACGACGCCTGCCCGTGGGCCGACGCCCGGCTGCCCGACGGGACGCGGCTGCACGCGGTGCTGCCGCCGGTGGCCGTGGGCTGCGCCTGCCTGTCGCTGCGCGTCGTCCGGCCGCGTGCCTTCACGCTCGGCGAACTGGTCGCGGCGGGCACGGTGCCGCCGGGCGGGGACCGCGTGCTGCGGGCGCTGCTCGACGCCCGGCTGTCGTTCCTGGTCAGCGGTGGCACCGGCAGCGGCAAGACGACGCTGCTCAGCGCCCTGCTGGGGCTGGTGGGGCCGCACGAGCGGATCGTCCTCGCCGAGGACTCGGCGGAACTGCGGCCGGACCATCCGCACGTGGTGCGGCTGGAGACCAGACCCGCCAACCAGGAAGGCGCGGGCCTGGTCACCCTCGAGGACCTGGTGCGCCAGGCGCTGCGGATGCGGCCCGACCGGCTGGTCGTGGGCGAGGTGCGCGGACCCGAAGTGGTGCATCTGCTGGCCGCGTTGAACACCGGCCACGAGGGCGGCTGCGGGACCGTGCACGCCAATGCCGCCGCCGACGTGCCGGCCCGGCTGGAGGCGCTCGGCACGGCCGCCGGGCTCGACCGGGCCGCGCTGCACAGCCAGGTGGCGGCCGCCCTCTCCGTGGTGCTGCACCTCGCGCGCGACCGGGCCGGGCGGCGGCGGATCGCGGAGGTGCACGTGCTGGAGCGGGATCCGTCGGGGCTGGTGCGGACGGTGCCCGCGCTGCGGTGGGGAGCGGAGGCGTTCGTGCCGGAGCGGGGCTGGGAGCGGCTGCGGGGGCTGCTCCGGGGTGACGGAGACGGGCCGTGCGAGGCCCGGGGTGAAGGGGGCGAGTCATGACGGGGCAGGCCGAGATGTCGATGGGCGCGGCCGTCGCGTGCATGGGGGCGGCGGTCTGGCTGCTGGGCGAGCGGAACTCGGCGGCGCGGCGGGCGCGGTTGCTGCTCGCGGGCGGCGGAGTCGTCGGGAGCGGGCCGCCCGGATGGCGGCGGATGGCCGGTGGGCTGCGGCGGGTTCGCGGGCGGCTGCGGCCCGAGTGGTGGGCGCCGGTGGCCGGGTTGGTGCTGGCGGTGCTCGGGGCGTCGGTGCTGCCGGTCGTTCTGGGGGCGGCCGGGGTGCCGCTGCTGCGGCGGGTCCGGCTGGCCGGCCGGGCGCGGCGGGACCGGGAGCGCCGGGCCGACGCGGTGATCGCGCTGTGCGGGGTGCTCGCCGGGGAGGTGCGGGCCGGACGCCAGCCGGGCGAGGCCCTGCTGCGGGCCGCGCGGGACTGCGGCGGACTCGCGGACGCGCAGGCGACGGTATTGGCGGCCGCACGGTTCGGCGGGGACGTGCCGGGCGCGTTGGCGACGGCCGCGCGGCAGCCGGGTGCCGAGGGGCTGCGGGGACTCGCGGCGTGCTGGCGGGTGGCCGTGGACCAGGGCGCGGGGCTCGCGGCCGGACTCGACCGGCTCGCCGCCGCCCTGCGCGCCGAACGGGACCAACGGTCCGACTTGCGCGCCCAGTTGGCGGGTGCCCGGGCCACGGCCGTGCTGCTCGCCGGGCTGCCCGCCCTGGGGCTCCTGATCGGCAGCGCCCTCGGTGCCGACCCCCTCCATGTCCTGCTGCACACTCCGGCGGGCCTGGGCTGTCTGGCCATCGGCGGTGCGCTGGAGGGCCTGGGGGTCTGGTGGGTGCTGCGGATCGTGCGGGGCGCGGAGGCGGCGACATGAGCGGGGAGGTTGTCCACAGGCTGGGGGTGGCTGTGGGGATCGTGCCGGTCCTCATGTGGTCGGTGCGGTGGCTGGTGCGGACGCGGCACCGCCGGAGGATGCGGCGGCGACTGGCCGAGCTGTCGGTCCGGGAGGCGCCCGCTCCCACCCCGCGCCTCGCCTTCGGCGGGGCCGCGCGGAGCTGGCTGGCGCCCGTGGGCGTGGCCTGCGCCGGGTGGGCACTGGTCGGTGGCCTCACCGGCGTCGCCGTGGGGCTGGCCGGTGGGGTGGGCATGTGGCGGTGGCAGCTGCGGCAGGAGGCGGCCGGTACGGACACACGGGCACCCGGTCTCGCCGAGGCGGCACGGCAACTTCCCCTCGCCGCCGACCTGCTGGCCGCCTGCATCGCGGCGGGCGCCGGCCCGGTGGTCGCCGCGCAGGCCGTGGGTGAGGCCCTGGGCGGTCCCGTGGGCGACGCCCTGGCCCGAGGCGCGGCCGAGGTACGGCTGGGCGGTGAACCGGGGGCGGCCTGGCGGAGGTTGGCCGCCGTCCCGGGGGCCGGAGGCCTGGCACGACTTCTCGAACGGGCCGACGTGTCCGGGCTGCCCGCCGCGGCACCGGTGGCACGGCTCGCCGCCGAGGCCCGGGCCGACTGGGGCCGCGCCGCGACGGCCAGGGCCCGCCGAGCGGGCGTCATGGTCAGCGCGCCGGTCGGACTGTGCTTCCTGCCCGCGTTCATCGCGGTCGGCGTGCTGCCCGTGGTGATCGGGCTCGCGGGCGGGGTGCTCGGCGGGGGTGGTGACTGACGCGGACACGAACCGGCAGCAAGCCAGCGAAAACCAACAGAAGTTCGGACTCTTTCCCACGGGGGTTGAGATGTTTCAGGTGGTACGGGCACGGCTGCGTGCCCTGGTGTGCGGGGCGCGTGCGGCGCGGAGGGACGCGGGGATGGTCACCTCCGAGTACGCGACGGGAATCGTCGCGGCGGTGGCGTTCGCGGTGGTGCTCTACAAGGTCGTCACCAGCGGTGCGGTCAGCGCGGAGTTGCAGAGCATCTTGAAGGAAGCCCTCAATGCGCGGATGTGAGCGGGGCGCCGACCGGGGGTTCGTCACCGCGGAGTCGGCCGTGGTGCTGCCCGTACTGGTGATGTTCGCGACGGCACTGGTGTGGGGGCTGCTGGTGGTGGCCGCGCAGATCCAGTGCGTGGACGCGGCACGGACGGGCGCCCGTGCGGCGGCCCGGCAGGACCCGCCGGACGCGGTCGTGCGGCTGACCCGCGAGGCGGCTCCGCCCGGCGCGAAGGTCACCGTCAGCCGGGACGCGGAGCAGGTGCGGGTGGTCGTCGTGGCCGAGCCGCCGGTGCTGCGCGGACTGTCCTTCGCCGTTCGTGAGGAGGCGGTGGCGTCGGTGGAGGAGGCGGTGGGCACATGAGACGGCGGCGAGCGATGGGCCGGGCCGGCTCGGACCGGGGGTCCGCCACCGTCTGGAGCGTCGGGGCGATCGCCGTCCTGTGCGTGGTGTTCGGCGTGGTGCTCGCCCTGGGGCAGACCGTAGTGATCCGGCACCGTGCGGCGGGCGGTGCGGACCTGGCGGCGCTCGCGGCGGCGGACCACTGGGCCGAGGGAGCCGCGGCGGCCTGTGATCGGGCCGGCCGGGTGGCCCGGGCCCAGGGCGTGCGGCTTGTGCGGTGCGAGGTCGCCGGGGAGATCTCGGACGTGACGGCGGCGTCGGGCCGGGGGCCGTTCACGGCGGAGGTCAGGGCACGGGCGGGTCCTCCCACGGTTGCTCCGGGTCTCCCGTCGGGAGGGGTAAGGGCGCGGGCCGGTCCTCCGACGGCTGCTCCGGATCTCCCGTCGGGAAAGGTCAGGACGCGGGCGGATCCACCGGCGTAACCCCGGGCTCTCCCGTCGGCGGAGGTGAGGGCGCGGGCGGGTCCTCCGGCGCCCCTGGGTCTCCCACCGCCTTCTCCTCCGGGGCCCCCTCCAGCAGCACCGTGAGCAGCCGCACCGCCCCCCTCTTGTGCAGCGGGTCGTTGCCGTTGCCGCACTTGGGGGACTGGATGCAGGAGGGGCAGCCGGCGTCGCACTCGCAGGAGGCGATGGCCTGGCGGGTGGCGGTCAGCCAGGAGCGGGCGGTGTGGAAGGCGCGCTCCGCGAAGCCAGCGCCGCCGGGGTGGCCGTCGTAGACGAAGACCGTGGGCAGGAGCGTGTCGGGATGGAGCGGGATCGACACGCCGCCGATGTCCCAGCGGTCGCAGGTCGCGAAGAGGGGCAGCAGGCCGATCGACGCGTGCTCGGCGGCGTGCAGGGAGCCGCCGAGGATCTCCGGGTTGATCCGGGCCCGGTCCAGCTGGTCCTCGGTGACGGTCCACCACACGGCCCGGGTGCGCAGCGTACGAGGAGGGAGGTCGAGCTTCGTCTCGCCCAGCACCTCACCGGTGATGAGCCGTCTGCGGAGGAAGGAGACGACCTGGTTGGTGACCTCGACGGAGCCGTAGCAGAGCCGTCCGTCGCCCCAGGGGACCTCGACGTCGGTCTCCAGGACGGAGATGGACGTCGTGTCCCGGGCGACCGTGGAGTACGGCGGGGCGGCCTCCTCGACGAGGGCGACGGAATCCTCCAGGTCCAGCGACCGCACCAGGTAGCTGCGGCCCTGGTGGAGGTGGACCGCCCCTTCGTGCACCGTCGAGTGCGCGGCCCCCGCGTCGACCGTGCCGAGCAGCCGGCCCGTGCCGGACTCGACGACCTGGACGGGCCGTCCGCCCTCACCGCGGATGTCGGTCAGGTCGGCGGCGCGCTCGCGGCGGGTCCAGTGCCAGGCCCTGGTGCGGCGGCGCAGCAGCTTCGCGGCCTCCAGCTGGGGCAGGAGGTCCTCGCAGGTTGGACCGAACAGGTCGAAATCCTCGTCCGTCAGGGGCAGCTCCGCGGCGGCCGCGCACAGGTGCGGGGCGAGCACGTAGGGGTTGTCCGGGTCGAGGACCGTGGACTCGACGGGCTGGTCGAACAGGGCCTCCGGGTGATGGACGAGGAAGGTGTCCAGCGGGTCGTCGCGGGCCACCAGGACGGCCAGGGCGCCCTGACCGGACCGTCCGGCCCGGCCGGCCTGCTGCCACAGGGAGGCGCGTGTGCCCGGGTAGCCGGCGATGACGACCGCGTCCAGGCCGGAGATGTCGATGCCGAGTTCGAGGGCGTTCGTCGCCGCGAGGCCCAGGAGTTCACCCGAATGGATGGCACGTTCCAGGGCGCGACGCTCCTCCGGGAGATAACCGCCCCGGTACGCCGCGACACGCCCGGCCAGCGAGCGGTCCACCTCCGCCAGTCGCTCCTGGGAGATGACGGAGATCAGCTCGGCGCCGCGCCGGGACCGGATGAAGGCGACCGAGCGCACGCCCTGCACGGTGAGGTCGGTCAGCAGGTCGGCGGCCTCGGCGGTGGCCGTGCGGCGGACGGGGGCGCCCTTCTCGCCGTGCAGCTCGGTCAGCGGCGGCTCCCAGAGGGCGAACACCAGTTCACCGCGCGGGGAGGCGTCGTCGGCGACCTCGACGACCGGCACGCCGGTGAGGCGGCGGGCGGCCACCGCCGGCTCGGCGGCGGTCGCGGAGGCCAGCAGGAACACGGGCGAGGCGCCGTAGCGGGCGCACAGGCGGCGCAGGCGGCGCAGCACCTGGGCGACGTGCGAGCCGAAGACGCCGCGGTAGGTGTGGCACTCGTCGACGACGACGTACTTCAGCGACTTCAGGAAGGAGGACCAACGGGGGTGGGACGGCAGGATGCCCCGATGGAGCATGTCCGGGTTGGTCAGCACGTAGTTGGCGTACTGGCGGATCCACTCGCGTTCCTCGAACGGAGTATCGCCGTCGTACACGGCGGGGCGAACGGAATTGCCCAGCGGATGTGAAAGTTCCTTCACCGAGCGGCACTGATCCGCCGCAAGAGCCTTGGTGGGAGCCAGGTACAGGGTGGTCGCGCCGCGGCCGTTCGGGGCCTCGGCGCCCTCCAGAAGGGTGGAAAGCACCGGCACGAGGTAGGCCAGCGACTTGCCGGAGGCCGTGCCCGTGGCGACGACGACCGATTCGCCGTCCAGGGCGTGCTCGGCCGCGCGGGCCTGGTGGGCCCAGGGATGCTCGATGCCGGCTGCCCGCACGGCGGCGACGACCTCGGCGCGGATGCGGTCCGGCCAGACGGCATGGCGACCCTCGCGCGGGGGCAAGTGCTCCGTATGAGTAATGCGCGAAGCCCTGCTCGGACCGGACGCGAGGCGGTCCAGGACCGCGCCCGGCGCCGGTCGGGAGGCGGGGTCCGTCGGGGGTCGATCGGATCGGTGATTCTTGGCCATCGGCACCGAGTGTGTCACTGGCGTGACGGACAATGGAGCCAAGGCGTCGTGCACGCCTGCCGGTAAGTGATTGAATGCCATCGCGGCTGGCGAAGCGTCCAAGGGCTGAAGCCGAGATGCCCCAAGGGCGACCGCTCGATAGCAAGGTGCTGGAGGATCCGTGGACCTGTCCCTGTCGACCGAGACCATGGGCGATCGCACGATCGTCAGGGTCGGTGGCGAAATCGACGTATATACCGCGCCCAAGCTGCGCGAGCAGTTGGTCGAGCTGGTGAACGACGGCAGTTTCCACCTTGTCGTCGACATGGAGGGCGTGGACTTCCTCGACTCCACCGGGCTCGGCGTGCTGGTCGGCGGCCTGAAGCGCGTGCGGGCCCATGAGGGCTCCCTGCGCCTGGTCTGCAACCAGGAGCGCATTCTGAAGATCTTCCGCATCACCGGCCTCACCAAGGTGTTCCCGATCCACACCTCGGTCGAGGAAGCGGTAGCGGCCACCGACTGAGACCGGCCCGGGCCTGCGGGCCCGGGCCGGCCGCAGTGCGGCAGAGAAGTTCGGCAGAAGTGAAGACCGAGGGGGCCCGGGCTTTTGGCGGCCCGGTGCCTCCCGACAGCACGCCCGTAGTTGCGAGGGGGATGCATGGCCACCGTTGAGCTCCGCTTCAGCGCGCTGCCCGAGCACGTCAGGACCGCCCGGCTGGTGGCGGCAGCGGTGGCGCGCAGGGCCGGAGTGGACGAGGCCGTCCTCGACGAGGTCAGGCTCGCCGTCGGCGAGGCGTGCACCCGGGCCGTCGGACTGCATCAGACGGGCGGGATCTCGGCACCGGTGAAGGTGCTGCTGATCGAGGAGGAGAAACAGTTCTCCATCGAGGTCGGCGACGAGGCCCCGCACGCGGTCCCCGGCGAGCGCGGGCCCGGCGCCGGGCCCGGTGACCCCGACGGGGAGGCCGACGAGGACGAGATGGGCCTCGCGGTCATCAGCGGCCTCGTCGACGACGTCGAGGTCAGCGCGGGAGAGCACGGCGGGTCGATCAAGATGACTTGGCCGACCACGCCGCCGACGATCCTGGCCTGACCGGCCACCGCGCACACCGTTTCTCCGAAGGGCCCCACCCGTGGGGCCCTTCGCCATGTGCGGGTGTCAGTGCTCGCCTTTACAGTAGTTCCTGTGCCGTTCATCGCGTGAATTCGTTCACGATCATTCGCGTGCTCCACGGCAGTCCCAGAATGCTTTCAGGGCATTACCTCAGAAGGCCAATTCCGTTTATCGCGCTCTGTTTTGATCAGGTTCCGGTACCTACAATCCCGTCCACATCTTGAGCTCAGCCCAAGCGTCAAGGAGGACGAATGGCGGGGCTTTCCAACTCAGTACAGTCGGGCCATCCCACAGACCTCGCAGCCGCCGTACTGACCGATGGCAACCGCGTTCTCGTGGTGGTCATCGCAGTCGTCGCGCTGGCGGCGCTCGCGGTCGCGGGCGTCCTGGTGCGCCAGGTACTCGCGGCCGGCGAGGGCACCGACAGCATGAAGAAGATCGCGGCGGCGGTCCAGGAAGGCGCGAACGCCTATCTGGCACGTCAGCTGCGCACGCTCGGCGTATTCGCCGTGGTCGTGTTCTTCCTGCTCATGCTGCTGCCCGCGGACGACTGGAATCAGCGTGTCGGACGGTCGGTGTTCTTTCTGATCGGAGCGGCGTTCTCGGCGGCCACCGGCTATATCGGCATGTGGCTCGCCGTGCGCAGCAATGTGCGTGTCGCCGCGGCGGCGCGTGAAGCGACCCCGGCGGCAGGCGAGCCGGAAAAAGATCTGACCACCGTCTCGCACAAAGCGATGAAGATCGCATTTCGCACAGGCGGCGTGGTCGGCATGTTCACGGTGGGCCTCGGCCTGCTCGGTGCCTCCTGCGTGGTGCTGGTGTACGCGGCCGACGCGCCGAAGGTGCTGGAGGGTTTCGGTCTCGGGGCCGCGCTGATCGCGATGTTCATGCGGGTCGGCGGCGGCATCTTCACCAAGGCCGCCGACGTCGGCGCCGACCTGGTCGGCAAGGTCGAGCAGGGCATTCCGGAGGACGACCCGCGCAATGCCGCGACCATCGCCGACAACGTGGGCGACAACGTCGGCGACTGCGCGGGCATGGCGGCCGACCTCTTCGAGTCGTACGCAGTGACCCTGGTCGCCGCGCTGATCCTCGGCTCGGCCGCCTTCGGCGACGCCGGGCTCGGCTTCCCGCTGCTGGTGCCGGCGATCGGTGTGATCACGGCGATGATCGGCATCTTCGCGGTCGCGCCGAGGCGCGCCGACCGCAGCGGCATGAGCGCCATCAACCGCGGGTTCTTCATCTCCGCGGTGATCTCGCTCGTGCTGGTGGCGGTGGCCGTCTTCGTCTACCTGCCCGGGAAGTACTCCGAACTCGACGGCGTCACCGACGCGGCGATCACGGGCAAGGACGGCGACCCGCGGATCCTCGCGCTCGTCGCGGTGGCCATCGGCATCGTGCTCGCCGCCGTGATCCAGCAACTGACCGGCTACTTCACGGAGACGACCCGCCGACCCGTGAGGGACATCGGCAAGACCTCGCTGACCGGTCCGGCCACCGTCGTCCTCGCGGGTATCTCCGTCGGTCTCGAATCCGCCGTCTACACCGCCCTGTTGATCGGCCTCGGCGTGTACGGGGCGTTCCTGCTCGGCGGTACGTCGATCATGCTGGCGCTCTTCGCGGTGGCGCTGGCCGGCACCGGCCTGCTCACCACCGTCGGCGTGATCGTCGCGATGGACACCTTCGGGCCGGTCTCCGACAACGCGCAGGGCATCGCGGAGATGTCCGGCGACGTCGAGGGCGCGGGCGCGCAGGTGCTCACCAACCTGGACGCGGTCGGCAACACCACCAAGGCGATCACCAAGGGCATCGCGATCGCCACGGCCGTGCTCGCGGCGGCGGCGCTGTTCGGGTCGTACCGCGACGCGATCATCACCGGCGCACGGGACGTGGGCGAGCAGTTGTCCGGGCCGGGAGCGCCGATGAGTCTGATGATGGACATCTCGCAGCCCAACAACCTCGTGGGTCTCATCGCGGGCGCGGCGGTCGTCTTCCTCTTCTCGGGGCTGGCGATCAACGCCGTGTCGCGCTCGGCGGGTTCCGTGGTCTTCGAGGTGCGACGGCAGTTCCGGGAGCGGCCCGGGATCATGGACTACAGCGAGAAACCGGAGTACGGCAAGGTCGTCGACATCTGTACGAAGGACGCCCTCAGGGAACTCGCCACCCCCGGTCTGCTCGCGGTGATGGCGCCCATCTTCATCGGGTTCACGCTCGGCGTCGGAGCGCTCGGCGCGTTCCTCGCGGGCGCGATCGGTGCGGGCACGCTGATGGCGGTGTTCCTCGCCAACTCCGGTGGCGCGTGGGACAACGCCAAGAAGCTCGTCGAGGACGGCCACCACGGCGGCAAGGGCAGCGAGGCCCATGCGGCGACCGTCATCGGCGACACCGTCGGCGACCCCTTCAAGGACACCGCCGGTCCCGCGATCAACCCACTGCTCAAGGTCATGAACCTGGTGTCGCTGCTCATCGCGCCCGCGGTGATCAAGTTCTCGTACGGCGCCGACAAGAGCATCGGGATGCGGATCCTGATCGCAGTCGTCGCGTTCCTCGTGATCGTCGGCGCGGTGTACGTGTCGAAGCGGCGCGGGATCGCCATGGGTGACGAAGACAACGTCGAGCCGAAGCCCAAGTCGGCCGATCCGGCGGTCGTTTCGTAGGGAGGTCCTCCGAGCCCCAGCTCAAGGTGCGGGCGGTCGGCGCGCGTTGACGCGTCGCCCGCCCGCTCTTGCGTGTACACGACCTCGCCGTGAGCCTTCTCTCGCTTGGTGCAAAAGGTTACGAAAAGGTCTTAATAGACGTTCGGCGTGCGGTTGCCGTGCATCTGGCGTGTATGTTCCGGGGCCGAGAGCCATGGAAGGGACCAAACCGGTGAACAAGAAGCTCGCGGCCGCACTGTCCGGCGGTGCGGTACTGGTACTGGCGCTGTCGGGCTGCGGCGGCGACGACAACGAGAAGCTGGACTCCTGGGCCAAGCAGGTCTGTGACGCCGTACAGCCGCAGGCCAAGAAGATCGAGTCGGCCAATGCCGCGATCCAGAAGGAGACCTCGGACAACAGCACGCCGGAGGACGTCCAGAAGACCGACGCGCAGGCCTTCCAGGACATGTCCGACGCCTACAAGGCGATCGGGGCCGCGGTGACCAAGGCCGGGGCGCCCGACGTCGAGAACGGCGAGAAGAAGCAGCAGGACGCGGTCAAGGAGCTCAACTCGATCTCCACGTCCTACGCCTCCCTGAAGAAGCAGGTCGACGGGCTGGACACGAAGGACCAAGGGAAGTTCGCCGACGGCCTCAAGGACATCGCCACCGAGCTGGACAAGCTGAGCAAGAGCGGCAACGACGCGCTCCGGAACCTGGAGGAGGGCGAGGTCGGCCAGGCGATGGCCCGGCAGTCGAGCTGCAAGGCGGCCACGGCGTCGGCGGGAGCGACGCAGAGCTGAGCGGCCGAGCGGACCGAAGGGACTCCTGAGGCAAGGGCGACTCTTGAGCCGGGGGTGACTGCTGAGCCGGGCGGCAGGGACGCACGCGATACCCGGCACGGGCACGTGCGATCCCCGTGCCGGCGGCCACAATGGGGGCGTGAGTAACGCCAGCCAGTCACCCCTGTCCCCGCTGCCCTCCGCCGACCGCCCCGAGGTCGCCGCCCGGCTCCGCGACGCTCTGCTCGCGGCCTCCTTCACGGCCGACGGACTGCTCGAACTGCTCGGCGCCCCCGCGTACGCGGCGCTCGCCCGGAGCGAGACCGTGCCCGCACTCCGGGCGACCCGCGGGGACACGCCCCTGGAGATGCTCGTCCGGCTGTTCCTGCTCCAGCAGCCCGTGCCGCACGCGCGCGTGGCCGACGTCCTGCCCGTCGACGCCTGCCTGGAGAGCGGCTGGCTGGTCCGCGCCGGCGACGACGAGCTCGCCGCCACGGTGGACGTGCGGCCGTACGGCGGGCCCGGCGGCGAGGACTGGTTCATCGTGTCGGACCTGGGCTGCGCCGTCGGCGGCGCCGGCGGCATCGGCCGGCGCGACGAAGGAGTCGTCCTCGGGGTCGGCGGCGCCTCCACGACCCTCGCCGGCATCACCGTCCGTACGCCCGTCGCCGCCGCGCTCGACCTCGGCACCGGCTCCGGCATCCAGGCCCTGCACGCCACGCAGCACGCCACGCGCGTGACGGCCACCGACCTCAACCCGCGCGCCCTGCACATCACCGCGCTCACGCTGGCGCTGTCCGGCGCCCCGGCCGCCGATCTGCGCGAGGGCTCCCTCTTCGCGCCGGTCCGGGACGACGAGACGTACGACCTGATCGTCTCGAACCCGCCGTTCGTGATCTCGCCCGGTGCCCGGCTCACCTACCGCGACGGCGGGATGGGCGGGGACGATCTGTGCCGCACGCTCGTTCAGGAGGCGGGGGAGCGGCTGAACGCGGGCGGGTTCGCGCAGTTCCTCGCCAACTGGGAGCACGTGGAAGGGGAGGACTGGCAGGACCGGCTCAGGTCATGGGTGCCCCGCGGCTGCGACGCGTGGATCGTGCAGCGCGAGGTCCAGGACGTCAACCAGTACGCCGAGCTGTGGCTGCGGGACGCGGGCGACCACCGCGGCGACGTGGCGGAGTACCAGGCGCGGTACGACGCGTGGCTCAACGAGTTCGAGGCGCGCAAGGTGAAGGCCGTCGGCTTCGGCTGGATCACCCTGCGCAGGACGGGCGCCGCCGTGCCCGCCCTCACGGTGGAGGAATGGCCGCATCCGGTCGAGCAGCCGCTCGGCGACACCATCCGCAACCACTTCGACCGGCTCGACTACCTGCGCGAGCGCGACGACGCCGCCCTGCTCGAAGGGCACTTCCGGCTGGCCGACGAGATCGTGCAGGAGCAGGTCGGGCTGCCCGGCGCGGAGGACCCCGAGCATGTCGTGCTGCGCCAGAACCGCGGCATGCGCCGGGCGACCCGGGTGGACACGGTCGGCGCGGGCTTCGCGGGCGTGTGCGACGGCACGATGACCGCCGGCCGCATCCTCGACGCCATCGCCCAGCTGATCGGCGAGGACCCGGTGCTGCTGCGCGACCGCACACCGGCGCAGATCCGGCTGCTGGTGGAGCAGGGGTTCCTGGAGCCGGCCGGCTGAGAGCCCGGGGAGTATCCCGCGAGGAGCCGAGGAGCCGAGGCGGCCGAGGAGGTCCCGTCGAGGAGGTCCGGCAAAAAATTCGAGTCGATTTGAACACCTCGTCCGAAAGGATCCGTGAGGGGCCGGACGTCCTTGATCCGCATCCGTGTCGCCCTGGCGTTCACCTCGGGTTCGCCTGCCCGCCGCCCGCGCGTGTCAGCCTCCCGGGGCTGGGGAGTCGTGGACGGGAGAAGAGGGGCACGGCGGGTCATGGAGAGCGAACCGGCGATCTTCGCGGGAGCGGTGTTCTCCCTGTTCGGAGGCGGACTGCTGGTGTGGACCGTGACGCGCGTGCGCCAGCACCGGCCCGTCGCCCACGGTGTGAGGCCGGTCGCATCGGCGACCCTCGCGAGCATCGCCGCGGTGCTCGCCCTGGCGGCCGGAACGTGGTGCTTCACCCGCCTGTGAGGCCCGAGTCGGCGACGCGCCTGCCCGTGACCGGGAAGTCGCGCTCCGCACAGGACGGGACGTACTCCGGGAACTCCGGGCGGCAGGATTGGTGGTAGTCGGGTTACCGTTCGAGTGGCCGTTGCGGGCTTTTCCCGTTTGACACGGGGGCGGGCTGTACCGTCACACTCCGCAGCGTCACCACGACCCAGCCCCGGTAGCGACTCCGGGGAGGCCCCAGCGTCGACCGGAGAGAAGAGCGAAGTTGTCCCCGACCAGCGAGACCGCGAACGGCGGCCGCCGACTCGTCATCGTCGAGTCGCCTGCCAAGGCGAAGACGATCAAGGGCTATCTCGGGCCCGGATACACCGTCGAGGCGAGCGTCGGGCACATCCGCGACCTTCCCAACGGCGCCGCCGAGGTGCCCGAGAAGTACACCGGCGAGGTCCGCCGCCTCGGTGTGGACGTCGACCATGACTTCCAGCCGATCTATGTGGTCAACGCCGACAAGAAGGCGCAGGTCAAGAAGCTCAAGGACCTGCTGAAGGACTCCGACGAGCTCTTCCTCGCCACCGATGAGGACCGCGAGGGCGAGGCCATCGCCTGGCACCTCCAGGAGGTCCTCAAGCCCAAGGTCCCGGTCAAGCGGATGGTCTTCCACGAGATCACCAAGGCCGCGATCCAGGCCGCCGTGGCCAACCCGCGCCAGCTCAACCAGAAGCTCGTCGACGCGCAGGAGACCCGCCGCATCCTCGACCGCCTCTACGGCTACGAGGTCTCGCCGGTCCTGTGGAAGAAGGTCATGCCGCGGCTGTCCGCGGGCCGTGTCCAGTCGGTCGCGACCCGACTCGTCGTGGAGCGGGAACGCGAGCGCATCGCCTTTCGTTCTGCTGAGTACTGGGACCTGACGGGCACCTTCGCGACCGGCCGCGCGGGTGACGCGTCGGACCCGTCGTCGCTGGTCGCGCGCCTCCAGACCGTCGACGGCAGGCGGGTCGCGCAGGGCCGCGACTTCGACTCCCTGGGACAACTGAAGAGCGCGAACACCCTCCACCTCGACGAGGCGAACGCCCGCGCCCTGGCCGCCGCCCTGGAGCAGACGCGGTTCGCCGTCCGCTCCGTCGAGTCCAAGCCCTACCGCCGCTCGCCGTACGCCCCGTTCCGTACGACGACGCTTCAGCAGGAGGCCAGCCGCAAGCTCGGCTTCGGCGCGAAGGCGACGATGCAGATCGCGCAGAAGCTGTACGAGAACGGCTACATCACGTACATGCGTACGGACTCCACGACCCTGAGCGACACGGCGGTCGCCGCCGCCCGCGCCCAGGTCACGCAGCTGTACGGCGCCGACTACCTGCCGCCGCAGCCGAGGACGTACGCCGCGAAGGTCAAGAACGCGCAGGAGGCCCACGAGGCGATCCGACCCTCGGGTGATCGTTTCCGCACTCCCGCCGAGACCGGACTGACCGGCGACCAGTTCAGGCTCTACGAGCTGATCTGGAAGCGGACCGTCGCCTCCCAGATGAAGGACGCGACCGGCAACAGCGTCACGGTGAAGATCGGCGGCACCGCCTCCGACGGCCGGGACGTCGAGTTCAGCGCATCCGGCAAGACGATCACCTTCCACGGCTTCCTGAAGGCCTACGTCGAGGGCGCCGACGACCCGAACGCCGAGCTGGACGACCGCGAGCGCCGGCTGCCCCAGGTCAACGAGGGCGACGCCCTGAGCGCCGAGGGGATCACGGTCGACGGGCACGCCACCAAGCCCCCGGCCCGCTACACCGAGGCCTCCCTGGTCAAGGAGCTGGAAGAGCGCGAGATCGGCCGCCCGTCGACGTACGCGTCGATCATCGGCACGATCCTGGACCGCGGCTATGTGTTCAAGAAGGGCACGGCACTCGTCCCGTCCTTCCTGTCCTTCGCCGTGGTCAACCTCCTGGAGAAGCACTTCGGGCGGCTCGTCGACTACGGCTTCACCGCCAAGATGGAGGACGACCTCGACCGCATCGCCCGCGGCGAGGCCCAGGCCGTGCCGTGGCTGAAGCGGTTCTACTTCGGCGAGGGCTCGCACAACGGCGGCGCCGCCGAGGCCGGCAACGGCGACGGGGACCACCTCGGTGGCCTCAAGGAGCTCGTGACCGACCTGGGCGCCATCGACGCGCGCGAGGTGTCGTCGTTCCCGGTGGGCAACGACATCGTGCTGCGCGTCGGGCGCTACGGCCCCTACATCGAGCGCGGCGAGAAGGACACCGAGCAGCACCAGCGCGCCGACATCCCGGACGACCTCGCGCCGGACGAGCTGTCGGTGGAGCTGGCCGAGGAACTGCTGGCCAAGCCCAGCGGCGACTTCGAGCTGGGCACCGACCCGGCCACCGGACACACGATCGTCGCCAAGGACGGCCGCTACGGCCCGTATGTGACGGAGATCCTCCCCGAGGGCACCCCGAAGACCGGCAAGAACGCCGTCAAGCCGCGCACGGCCTCGCTGTTCAAGTCGATGTCGCTCGACACGGTGACGCTGGACGAGGCGCTCAAGCTGATGTCGCTGCCGCGCGTCGTCGGCACGGACGCCGAGGGCCAGGAGATCACCGCGCAGAACGGCCGGTACGGCCCGTACCTGAAGAAGGGCACGGACTCGCGCTCGCTCCAGTCCGAGGAGCAGCTTTTCACGATCACGCTGGAGGAGGCGCTGGCGATCTACGCCCAGCCCAAGCAGCGTGGCCGGGCCGCCGCCAAGCCGCCGCTGAAGGAACTGGGCACCGACCCCGTCAGCGAGAAGCCGGTCGTCGTCAAGGACGGCCGCTTCGGGCCGTATGTCACCGACGGCGAGACCAACGCGACCCTGCGCTCCGGTGACAGCGTCGAGACGATCACCCCGGAGCGCGGCTTCGAGCTGCTCGCCGAGAAGCGCGCGAAGGCCCCGGCCAAGAAGACCGCGAAGAAGGCGACGGCCAAGAAGGCCCCGGCGAAGAAGGCGGCGACGGCGGCCAAGAAGACCGCGGCGAAGAAGACCACGACCGCGAAGAAGACCACGACCGCGAAGAAGGCGACGGCCAAGAAGGCCACCACCGCGAAGAAGGCGGCCGCCAAGACGGCGACCGCCTCCCCGTCGGCGGAGGACTGAGGCCCGTTCAGGTCCCCGCTGACCTGTTCGTGACCTGCTGAGGACCCGTTGCGGGCCCGGGCCGTCAAGGTCCGGGTCTTCGCCAAGGGTTCGGAAAGCGAACGCCCCGGCAACACTTCGGTGTCGGGGCGTGCGCATGCCAGGCCGGGCATCCCAGGGTGTCGGTGGCTCCCGATAGGCTGAATGCATGACGCGAGCCGAGCATCCAACGGCCCCTCAGCCGGCCCCCGACGACGCCCTGGTCGCGGACTCCCGCGAGCGCGCCGTCCGCGCCCTGCTGCGCCGCCCGCAGCTGAAGCGGTTGTGGAGCGCACAGCTCGTGGGAGGCGTGGGAGACACCCTCGCGCTCCTCGTGCTGGTCGTCCTCGCCCTCCAGGCGTCCATCGCCGAGGGCGCGTTCGGGGGCGGCTACCGGGGCGTGGCGTTCGCAGTGGCGACCGTTTTCGGGGTGCGCATCCTCGCGACGCTCCTCTTCGGCGCCGTGCTCCTCGGCCCGCTCACCGCGCTCACCTCCCAGGACGGCCCGCTCGACCGCCGCTGGACCATGGTCGGCGCGGACGGGCTGCGCGCCGCGCTGCTCATCGTCGCGCCCCTGTGGATCGACTGGACGCCCGAGGACGCGCTGGCCGTCCTCCTCGTCACGGCCTTCGTGACCGGTGTCGCCGAGCGGTTCTGGACGGTGTGCCGCGAGAGCGCGGCGCCCGCCCTGCTGCCCGCCCCGCCGCCGGAGGGCGCGACGGTCCGGCCGCTGCCGGACCACATGGACGCCCTGCGCCGGCTGTCGCTGCGCACGGGCTTCGTGGCGATCCCCCTCGCGGCCGTCGCGCTCGTCGTCGCGAGCCTGTTCAACAACCTGCTGGGCGCCGGCATCGACTGGTTCGCCCAGCACCAGGCGGCCCTCGCCTCGTATGTCGCGGCCGGGCTGTTCGCCGCGTCCCTGTCCGTGCTGACCTTCCTGGACCTGCCCGGCACGCGCACCCCGCGCGCGCGGTCGCCGCTGGAGGGCCTGCGCCGCCCTAAGACCGCCGCCGGCCCCGACAAGGGCCGCACCGGCGCGATGCCGCTGCTGGTGCCGGCCTGCGCGGCCGTCGCCGCCGCGGTGTCGGCCGCCGTCGCGGTGGCCGTGCTGCACGCCAAGGACCTGGGCGGCGGCCCGGTGCTGTACGGGCTGTTCGTGGGCGCGCTGACCGGCGGTGTCGTCGTCGGCATCCGTACGGCGCCCCGCCTGCTGCCCGCCCTGTCGCGCCGCCGGCTGCTCGCGCTGGCGATCGCCTTCACGGGGGTCGCGCTGCTGGCCGGCGGTCTGGTGCCGGACGTCACCAGCGTGCTGCTGATCCTCGCGCTGGCCGGTGTCGGCGCGGGCATGTCCGCCAACATCGGGCACACCCTGCTCGACCAGGAGACCGAGGAGTACCGGCGGCCCCGTACGACGGAGCACCTGCACGCGGTCGTGCGCGTCTGCGTGGCGCTCGGCGCGGTGATCGCCCCGCTGGTGGCGGCGGGCATCGGACCGCACCGGCTGGAGAGCGGCAAGTTCGTCTTCGCCCACGGCGGCGCGGCCTTCACGCTGATGCTGGCCGGCGCGCTGCTGCTGCCGGTGGCCGTGCTGGTGCTGGCCAAGGTCGACGACCGCTCCGGCGTGCCCCTGCGGCAGGACCTGAAGGACGCGCTGCTCGGCGGCGACGACCCGGAGCAGGCGCCCGCCGCCTCCGGCTTCTTCATCGCCCTGGAGGGCGGCGACGGGGCCGGCAAGTCCACGCAGGCCGAGGCGCTCGCCGAGTGGATCCGCGCCAAGGGCCACGAGGTCGTGCTGACGCGTGAGCCGGGGGCGACGCCGGTGGGCAAGCGGCTGCGGTCGATCCTGCTGGACGTGTCGAGCGCGGGTCTGTCCCACCGCGCGGAGGCGCTGCTGTACGCGGCCGACCGGGCCGAGCACATCGACACCGTCGTACGGCCCGCCCTGGAGCGCGGCGCCGTCGTCATCTCCGACCGGTACATCGACTCCTCCGTGGCCTACCAGGGGGCGGGCCGCGACCTGTCGCCGACCGAGATCGCCCGGATCAACCGCTGGGCGACGAACGGACTCGTGCCGCATCTGACCGTGCTGCTGGACGTCGCGCCGGAGACCGCGCGGGAGCGGTTCACCGAGGCGCCGGACCGGCTGGAGTCGGAGCCCGCCGAGTTCCACGCGCGTGTGCGGGCCGGTTTCCTCACCCTGGCCGCAGCCGACGCCGGGCGGTATCTGGTGGTGGACGCCGGCCAGGAGCCCGAAGCCGTCACGACCGTCATCCGGCACCGGCTCGACCAGGTGCTGCCGCTGTCCGAGGCCGAGATCAAGGCCCGCGAGGAGGCCCGGAAGAAGGCCGAGGAGGAGGCCCGCCGCAAGGCCGAGGAAGAGGCCGCCCGCAAGGCCGAGGAGGAGCGCCTGGAGCGCGAGCGCCAGGAGCAGCTGGCCAAGCTGCGCGCCGAGGAGGAGGAGCGCAAGCGCCGCGAGCTGGAGGAGGCGCAGCGCCGCGAGGCCGAACGGCAGGCGGAGGAGGCCCGGCGCCGGGCCGAGGAAGCGCGGAAGAAGGCCGAGGAGGAGCGGGCGCGGCTCCTCGCGGAGGAGAAGGCCCGGGCCGAGGAGGAGGCCCGCCGCAAGGCCGAGGAGGAGCGGCGCCGCAAGCAGGCCGAGGAGGAGGCCCGGCTGCGTGCCGAGGCCGAGGCGCTCCGCCTGGAGAAGCAGCGCAAGGCCGAGGAGGCGCTGCTGCGCGCCGAGGAGGCGCGGCGGCTCGCGGAGGCGGCGGCCGCGGCCGCCGAGGCTGGACCGAAGAGGTCCGTCCCGCGGGGCACCTCCGGTCCGGCGGCGGCTCAGGACGCGGCGACCGTGCCCACGCCCGTGGTGACACCGGGTGGTGCGGGAGACGACACGACCGTGCTGCGCCCGGTGCGCGACGAGGAGCAGGGCCCGGGCCGGACCTCCGGCGGGTCCGATGCCGAGGTGACGGCCGAGCTGCCGAAGCCGCCGGTTCCGCCGGGGGCGGGAGCCGGGGAGGAGACCGAGGTGCCGCCGCCGGTTCGCCCCGCGTCCGGGCCCGGGGCCGGGTCCAGGTCCGAGGACGAGACCGAGATGCTGCCCCAGGTGCCCTCCGGGGCGGGTGACGAGACGGCTGTGCTGCCGCCCGTCCGGCCTGGTGACGCCGAGGAGACGGCGGTTCTGCCGCCCGTCCGGCCCGGTGACGCCGAGGAGACGGCCGTGCTGCCGCCCGTACGCGGCGACGAACCGGCGGACCGGGTGCCGCCCGGCTACTTCCGGGACGACGCCCCGGCCGCCCGGCCCGACGGCACCGAGGACCGCACGCGTGAGCTGCCCCAGGTCGACGCCGAGGGGACGCCCCGCCGCCGGCGGTCCGACTGGGCCGAGGAGACGCCGCTGGACGACCTGCCCTCGCTGGCGGACGAGCTGCTCGGACCGCACGAGGACGAGCCGGACGAGGGGCGAGGGCGCCGGGGGAGGGGCGGCCGGGGCCGCTGAGGCCTCCGGCGTGGACCGGGCCCGGGCCGCCGGCGCAGGAGCCGGGCCGCCTGGGAGCCCCGGCCCCGCTCCGCCCGGGGCGCCCGTGAGGTCAGGCGTCGGAGGGCGTTGTCAGTGGTCGCCCCCACAATGGATCTCGCAACGCAGAACGTGACGGAAGGGCGGCGTGACCCATGACCGTATGGGACGACCTCGTCGGGCAGGAGAGGGTGAGCGAGCAGCTGGACGCTGCCGCCCGGGACGCCGACGCCCTGGTCACCGCGGCCGCGGCCGACGCTCCCCCGCCCGAGGCGTCGAGGATGACGCACGCGTGGCTGTTCACGGGCCCGCCCGGGGCCGGGCGGAACCAGGCAGCGCGGGCGTTCGCCGCGGCGCTCCAGTGCGTCAGCCCGGACCGCGCGCTCGGCGGAGCCCCGGGCTGCGGCTTCTGCGACGGATGCCACACGGCCCTGGTCGGCACGCACGCCGACGTCACCACCGTCGCCGCGGTCGGCACGCAGATCCTCGCCGACGACATGCGCGACACGGTCCGCAAGTCGTTCACCTCGCCGGCGAACGGCCGCTGGCAGATCATCCTCGTCGAGGACGCCGAGCGGCTGAACGAGAAGTCGGCCAACGCCGTCCTCAAGGCCGTGGAGGAGCCCGCCCCCCGCACGGTCTGGCTGCTGTGCGCCCCCTCCATCGAGGACGTCCTGCCGACCATCCGCTCCCGCTGCCGCCACCTGAACCTGAGCACGCCGTCGGTCGACGCCGTCGCCGACATGCTCGTCCGCCGCGAGGGCATCGAGCCGGAGGTCGCCGCCGCGGCGGCCCGCGCGACCCAGGGCCATGTCGACCGGGCGCGCCGCCTGGCCACCGACCCGGCCGCGCGCGAGCGCCGTGCCGCCGTGCTGCGGCTGCCGCTGCGCGTCGAGGACATCGGCGGTGCGCTCAAGGCCGCCCAGGAGCTCGTCGACGCGGCCGCCGAGGACGCCAAGCAGCTCGCGGAGGAGACGGACACCAAGGAGACCGAGGAACTGAAGGCCGCCCTCGGCGCGTCCCAGGGCGGCCGCATGCCGCGCGGCACGGCGGGCGTGATGAAGGACCTGGAGGACAAGCAGAAGCGCCGCAGAACGCGCACGCAGCGTGACAGCCTCGACCTCGCCCTGACCGACCTCACGGCCTTCTACCGCGATGTCCTCGCCCTCCAGCTCGGCTCCCGCGTGGCCATCGCCAACGCGGACGCCGAGGACGCCCTGGAGCGTCTCGCCCGCGGTAGCTCCCCGGAGTCCACGCTCCGCCGCATCGAGGCCATCGCCGCCTGCCGCGACGCCCTCGACCGCAATGTGGCCCCGCTGCTCGCGGTGGAGGCGATGACGATGGCGCTCAGAGCGGGCTGACCGGAGCGGGCTGAGAGGACGGGCGGACGCCTCCACGAGGGGGACGGGGCGTTGACGCCGTAACTCGTCCGAGGCACGACACGCACGCACGGCACCCATTACGTCGCGCAGAGTTACGCTCGCTGGATGCACACAAGGCGCACCCCCCGCACCGTCTCCCGATCCGGCGGCGCCCACCGCAGGGCCCGCAGCGGAGCCAGGACCGCGGCCGGCCTCCTCGCCACGGCCGCGCTGCTCGTCTCCGCCTGCTCCTCCGGAAGCCCGACGACGTCTGCCGCCACCGCCGCCACCGCCGCCTCCGCGGCGACGGCCGAGCCGGCGGCGCTGGCCGCACTGCCGCAGTCCGTCCCCGCGGCGCTCTCGGCGTACTACCGGCAGAAGCCGGCCTGGCGCGGCTGCGGCGTCCAGGGCTTCGAGTGCGCCACGGTCAAGGCACCGCTCGACTACACCGAGCCGTCCGCCGGCGACGTCCGGCTCGCCGTCACCCGCAAGAAGGCCACGGGCCCGGGCGAGCGGCTGGGCTCGCTGCTCGTGAACCCCGGCGGGCCGGGCGGCTCGGCGATCGGCTACGTGCAGACGTACGCGGGCGTCGGCTATCCGGCCGAGGTGCGTGCCCGCTACGACATGGTGGCGGTCGACCCGCGCGGCGTGGCCCGCAGCGAGCCCGTCGAGTGCCTGGACGGGCCCGAGATGGACAGGCACACGCAGACCGACACCACGCCCGACGACGGAAAGGAGACCGACGGGCTGGTCGGGGCATACCGGACGTTCGCCGAGGGCTGCGGCGCGGACGCGCCCCGGCTGCTGCGCCATGTCTCGACCGTGGAGGCGGCCCGGGACATGGACATCGTGCGGGCGGCGCTCGGCGACGAGAAGCTCAACTTCGTCGGAGCCTCCTACGGGACCTTCCTCGGCGCCACGTACGCCGGGCTCTTCCCGAAGCGGGCGGGCCGGCTGGTGCTGGACGGCGCGATGGACCCGTCGCTGCCCGCCCGGCGGCTGAACCTCGAACAGACGGCGGGCTTCGAGACGGCGTTCCGGTCGTTCGCGCGGGACTGCGTACGGCAGCCCGACTGCCCGCTGGGCGGCGCGGGCGCCTCGCCCGGGCAGGTGGGCGAGAACCTCAAGGCGTTCTTCGAGAAGCTGGACGCGCGGCCCGTTCCGACCGGCGACCCCGACGGCCGCAGGCTGACCGAGTCGCTCGCCACGACCGGCGTGATCGCGGCCATGTACGACGAGGGCGCCTGGCAGCAACTGCGCGAGGCACTGACGTCCGCGATGAAGGAGAACGACGGCTCCGGACTCCTCGTCCTGTCCGACAGCTACTACGAGCGGGACGCCGACGGCGGCTACAGCAACCTGATGTTCGCCAACGCGGCGGTGAACTGCCTGGACCTGCCGCCCGCCTTCGACACCCCCGACGAGGTGCGCAGGGCCCTGCCCGCGTTCGAGAAGGCGTCCCCGGTCTTCGGCGAGGGCCTGGCCTGGGCCGCCCTGAACTGCGCGTACTGGCCGGTGCACGCCACGGGCGAGCCGCACCGCATCGAGGCGAAGGGCGCGGCGCCCATCGTCGTCGTCGGCACCACCCGCGACCCGGCGACGCCGTACCGCTGGGCCGAGGCCCTGGCCGGCCAGCTCTCCTCGGCCCGCCTGCTCACCTACGAGGGCGACGGCCACACGGCCTACGGCCGCGGCAGCTCCTGCGTCGACTCCACGATCAACGCCTACCTGCTCCGCGGCACCCCGCCCCAGGACGGAAAGCGCTGCTCATAGCCGCTGCTCCCGGCCCCGGAGGGACCGCCTCCGGGGCTGGTACGGAGCACCCTCGGAAACTGTGTAGACTTACCGTCGTTGCTGATCGCACCATAGTGCGGACGGCGCGCCGCCTTAGCTCAGATGGCCAGAGCAACGCACTCGTAATGCGTAGGTCTCGGGTTCGAATCCCGAAGGCGGCTCCACTGAAACCCCAGGTCAGAAAATTCTGACCTGGGGTTTTTCGTTGGGGCATCCACTGGGGCCCGTGGCCGGGTCCGTACGGACACCGGGGCGGTGGTCGGATCTTTGTGGGTTCTGCCAGTACGGCCGTCCGCCGGGGTGCGGGAAGACTGCCCGCCGGAGGCTGCGGCGCGACATGACGGGCGGGACCACAGGGGAAGGCGGCACGATGGGCGTGCAGCAGTACGACGAGATCGGTGAGGCGTTCGAGGGGTTCAAGGCGCTGCCGCTGGCGCAGTACGCGGAGGTGCCCGGCTTTCTGGCCATGGTCGGGGATGTGCGCGGCAAGTCGGTGCTCGATCTGGCCTCCGGCACCGGCTTCTACAGCAGGGAGTTCCGGCGGCGCGGTGCCGTGGAGGTGCTCGGGGTGGACATCTCCGGGGAGATGGTCGCCGTGGCGCGGGAGCTGGAGGGGCGCGAGCCGCTGGGTGTGCGCTACGAGGTGGGCGATGTGTCCGCGCTGCGGCCCCTCGGACGGCGGTTCGACGTCGCCACGGCGGTGCAGTTGCTCAACTATGCGGAGAACATCGCCGCCATGGAGCGGATGTGCCGCACCGCGCACCGGCATCTGGTGCCCGGCGGCGAGTTCTTCGTGCTGGCCCAGAATCCCGACTTCCGCTTCGACGGGCCGTCCCCTGGCCGGTACGGCTTTCTCTGCGAGCCGACCGGTGAGGAGGCCGAGACCGGGCCGCGCGTCCGGGTCACGGCGCTGCTCGATCCGCCGATCGAGTTCGTCACCACCTGCCCGCGCCGCGAGGTCTACGAACAGTGCCTGGGAGCGGCAGGGTTCCACGAGGTGACCTGGGTCCCGCTGGAGGTGTCCGACGCCGGCGTGCGTGAGTGCGGTGCGGACTTCTGGGCGGACTTCGTCGCCAACCCCCCGCTGGAGATGCTGCGCTGCCGCGCCTGACGACCGGCACCGGACGACCCGTTCAGCCGGGCCTCGGCCGGGCCCCCAGCCGGGCCCCCAGTCGGGCCCGCGACCGGGGCCTCGGCTGAACGGCGTAGGCAAATCGCCGTCGGACAGGCGTACTTAAGGAGTCCTTATCGTGAACGGATAGCATCGCCCGTCGGCCCGTCAGTTGCCGACCGGGATGAGGTGAGGACATGGGAGCGCCCAGGATCGCCGTCGCCGTGGTCACGATGGGCAACCGGCCCGAGGAGGTCGACGCGCTGCTGGAGTCCGTGGCCAAGCAGGACGTGCCGCCCGAGCGGATCGTGATCGTCGGCAACGGCTGCCCGCTGCCCGAGTTCGCCCGGCGGCTGTCGCTGCCGGGCGAGGTCACCACGATCGAGCTCGACGAGAACCTGGGCTGCCCCGGCGGGCGGAACGCGGCCCTCGCGCGGCTGCGGGAGTTCGGCGACATCGACGTCGTGGTGGACCTGGACGACGACGGGCTGCTCGTCGACGCCGATGTGCTGCGCCGCGTGCAGGAGCTGTACGCCGCCGACGACCGGCTCGGCATCGTCGGCTTCCGCATCGCCGACGAGCTGGGCGAGACACAGCAGCGGCACGTACCCCGGATCGGCAACTCGGACCCCCAGCGGGGCGGGTACGTCACCGGGTTCCTCGGCGGCGGGCACGCGCTGCGGATGGCGATGCTCGACCAGATCGGCGACTGGCCCGCCGAGTTCTTCTTCGCGCACGAGGAAACCGACCTGGCCTGGCGCGCGGCTGACGCGGGCTGGCGCATCCTCTACGCGCCCGAACTGCTGCTCCAGCACCCGAAGACCTCGCCCGCCCGGCACGCCATCTACTACCGCGTGAACGCCCGCAACCGGGTCTGGCTGGCCCGCCGCCGGCTGCCGGCCGCGCTCGTCCCCGTCCATCTGGGCGTCTGGGTGCTGCTCACCCTCGCGCGCAACCGCTCGGGCGCCGGGCTGCGCGCCTGGTTCGGCGGATTCGCGGAAGGCGTACGGGAGTCGGCGGGGGAGCGGCGGCCGATGCGCTGGCGTACGGTGTGGCAGCTCACCCGGCTGGGGCGTCCGCCGGTCATCTGAGGCCGGCCGGATGATGCCGTGGGGGTGGAGTGGCCCCGGCCGTTCACCTCCGCCGACCGGGACCCGGACCCGGCCGCGGCGGCGACACTCCCCCGAGTTGCGCGTCCAGACGCGCGCACCGCCGGGCCAGATCCGATGTAGTGATCACATCAGGCTTTGCCAACGGATCGCTAACATGTGGCCAACGGTTCTCCGTCGCGTCATCTGCCGATTGGCGTGAAGTCGCCGAACCAGGATCCAAGAAGGCAAGGGCAGGGGCGGATCCCGGCGGAGGGCGCGGGGACGAAGGTGACGGAAAACCGCTGTCCAGGAAGCGGAAATCCGTCAAGAGTGGAATCTCGTCAAGAGTGGAATCTCGTCCAGGGCGGCGGCGCGGGAAGGCGGGGGCGCGATGGGGGCGGCATCTCCCTGCTCGGGCAACGGCGGGGGATCCGAGGAGCGGGGCGGCCTGCGGTTCGGACTGCTGGGGCCGCCGGTGCTGTACGACGACGTCCCGGGCGGCGCCGGAGGCCGTACCGGCGCGGGGTCCGGCCGGGGCGGCACCGCCTCCGACACCGCCCGGGCCATCGGGAGTCCCAAGACCCGTGTGCTGCTGGCCGCGTTGCTGCTCGACGCCGGCCGGGTCGTCTCCGTCGAGTCCCTCAAGGACGCGCTGTGGGGCGGCACCCCACCCGTCTCCGCCCAGGCCTCGCTGCACAATCACGTGGCCCGGCTGCGGCGGTTGCTGGCGGACCCCGAGCGGCTGCGGACCGCGCCGTCCGGGTACGTGCTGCGCGTCGACGAGGGTGAGCTGGACGTCCATGTGTTCGACGCCCATGTCGCCGCGGCACGTGCCGCGCACGCCGGCCAGGACTGGGAGCGGGTCGTACGGGAGTCCGCGGCCGCGCTCGCACTGTGGCGCGGCGCGCCGCTCGCCGGGCTGCCGCCCGAGGTGGGCGGGTACGCCTTCGCGCAGCGGCTGCGCGAGGCCCGGCTGCTGCTCCTGGAGTGGCGCTACGACGCCGAGCTGGCGCTGGGCGGTCCCCGGCTGGACGAGCTCGTGCCGGAGCTGGCGGCGTTGACCAGTGAGCATCCGCTGCGGGAGGTGTACCACCGGCAGCTCATGCTCGCCCTGCACCGCACCGGCCGCCAGGCCGAGGCCCTGGCCGTCCACCGCGACCTGCGCACCCGCCTGATCGACCAACTCGGCATCGAGCCGGGGCCGGGGGTGCGGGAGGCGCATGTGGAGGTGCTGCGGGGGGCTGCGGGGGGCCGGGGGCGGCCGGGGGGCTTGGAGGACCTGGAGGACCTGGAGGCCCCTGGGAGTTCGGGTGGCCCGGGGGAGCGTGGTTCCCGGTCGTCCGAGCCTGCGGGATCAGGGTCGGGTGGTTCTGGGGCGTCTGCGTCTGAGGTTTCAGGGGCGGGTGGCTCTGGGGCGTCCGTGCCTGCGGGTTCAGGGGCCGGTGGCTCCCGCCCGTCCGCGCCCGCGGCTCCCGGAGGCGGCCGCTCCCGCCCGCCCGCACAAGCCCCGGCCCCCGAGGCCCACCGCTCCCGCCCGCCCGCGCAAGCCCCGACCCCTCCCCTCCCCACAGCGCCCCCGCCTGCCCAACTGCCCCCTCCCCCCGCCCACTTCACCGGCCGCACCGCCGTACGCGACGCCCTGGTCCGTGCCCTCACGGCGCCCGGCCCGCATCCCACCGCCGTCATCAGCGGCATGCCCGGTGTCGGCAAGAGCGCCCTCGCACTGCACGTCGCGCACGCGGTGGCGGAACGTTTCCCCGATGGGCAGCTCTATCTCAACCTGCACGGCGCGACCCCGGGCATGACCCCCCTCACCCCGGGTCAGGCACTCACCGCCCTGCTGCGTGACCTCGGTGCCGAACCCGGCCGCATCCCCGAGCACCCGGACGCGGCGGCCGCGTTGCTGCGCTCGCTGCTCGCCCCGACCCGCACGCTCCTGGTGCTGGACGACGCCGCGAGTGCCGCCCAGGTACGGCTGCTGCTGCCGGGCGGCGCCGGGTGCGCGGTGCTCGTCACCAGCCGTTCGCCGCTCACCGCCCTCGACGGAGTCGCCCGCTGTCCGCTCGCCCCGCTGTCGGACGAGGAGAGCGCCGAACTCCTGCGCGCGGCCTCGGGCCGCGACGGCCTGGACGGCTCCGACGCCGCTCGCCTCCTCGTCGAACTGACCGGCCGCCTGCCCCTGGCCCTGCGCGTCGTCGCCGCCCGGCTCGCCGCCCGCCGGGCCCTCACCCCGGACGTCCTCGCCGGGCAACTGGCCGCCGCGGACGGGCGGTTGCGGCATCTGGAGTACGACGACCTGAGCGTCCGCCGCTCCCTGGCCGTCGCCCATGACGCGCTCGCGGCCTCCGAGCGCGCGGCCGACCGGGACGCGGCCCTCACCCTGCGCCGTATCGGCGCGCTCGACCTGCCCACGTACGGCACCCCTCTGCTGGCCCGCCTCACCGGCACGGGCGAGACCCGCACCGAGGCCGCCCTGGACCGCCTCGTCGACGTGGCCCTGCTGGAGGAGACCGCGTACGGCCGCTACGCACCGCACGACCTGGTGCGCGACTTCGCCCGCGAACGGGCCGGAGAGCGGGAGGCGGACAGCTCCGACGCCGCCGACACCGCCCTGCGCTGGTACGCCGCCGTCGCCGAGCGCGCTCTCGCCGCCATCCTCGGCCCCGGCCCCGACCAGGACGACCGCCGTCGCCCCACCGCGGCCCAGCCGCCCGACCACACGGCCCACGTCAGCACCGTCGACCCGTTCGGCACCGCCGAAGAGGCCTTCGCCTGGGGCGACCGGGAGCTGGCGAACATCGTCACCCTGGTCGAGCGGCACGGGGACGACCCGTCCGGCCGGCGGGCGGGCCTCGTCTCGACTCTCGTCCGGCTGGTCTTCCCTTACGCGCACCGCCGGGGACGCGTCGCCGAGATGGAGGTGCTCGCGCGGGTGGGCCTCAGGGTGGCGCGGCGGCTCGGTGACGAGGCGGCGGAGGCGTACGCGCTGGTCGACCACGCGGGGCTGCACTTCCTGACCGGCCGCCAGAACGACGCCCTCGCCCTCAACGACCGCGCGCTGGCCATCTGGCGGCGGCTGGACCACCCGTCCTGGATCCGGCGCTGCCTCAACAACCGCGGCCTGCTGCTGGACGGGCTCGGCCGGCACCCCGAGGCGAGGGAGGCGCTGACGCGGAGCCTGGAGTACGCCCGGCGGCTGGACGACCCGTACGGCGAGGCCGTCACCCGCAGCCATCTGGGCAACCTCTACGAGCACACCGACCCGCGGGCCGCCATCGAGCAGCACCGGCGGTCGCTCGCGCTCGGGGAGGAGATCGGCGCCGTGATCGTGCGCCACTCCGCGCACTGCAACATCGGCTATGCCCGGCTGCGGCTAGGCGAACCGGACGCCGCCCTCCCGCACTTCGAGGAGAGCCTGCGCATCCTCGGCGGCCAGGGCGACTGGCACGGCGAGTCCCAGACCCGGCTCGGCCTGGTCCGCGCCCTGCGGCTGCTGGGCCGCACCGGTCGGGCCGCCCGCGAGTGCGCCGAGCTGCTCGGCCGGGCCGACGCCCGCGCCGACCGCTACACCGTCGGTCTCGCCCGCCACCAGAACGGGCTGCTGCTGAGCGAGCGGGGGCGCGTCGGCGAGGCGCGCGAGGAGTGGGGCAGGGCGCTCGCGGCACTGGAGGGGACGGACGCGCACGCGGTGGTCGCGGAACTCCGCGCGCTGCTGACCCCTGAGGACTGACTACTTGGCGTCCGCATAGCACTCCACCACAGCCGTCGTGAAAGGGAACCGCACCGGCGTCTCCCCGAAGGTCAGCCGCCCGGCCAGGTCGGACGCCTCGCGGATCGCCGCCACGACCGCCTCCGCCTCCTCCTCCGGGCAGTGCACGATCACCTCGTCGTGCTGGAAGAAGACCAGTTCGGCCGCCAGGCCGGCGCACGACTTCCGCAGCGCGGCGAGCAGCAGCAGGGCCCAGTCGGCGGCGCTGCCCTGGACGACGAAGTTCCGCGCGAAGCGGCCGCGGGCGCGGGCGTTGGTGGAGGCGTAGCCCGGCACCCACTGTCCGCTGTCGGGCCGGTCGTCGTCGGCGGCGGGGATGCCGGCCTCCTCCGTCGCGTCGTCCGTCCCCCGGGCGGCGGGCGGGCAGGTCCGGCCGAGGAAGGTGCGCACGAGCCGGCCCTCCTCGCCGGCCCGGGCCGCCTCGTCGACGTACGCCACCGCCCTGGGGAAGCGGCGGCGCAGCGCGGCGAGGTTCTTCAGCCCGTCGCCGGAGGTCTGGCCGTACACCGCGCCGAGCACGGCGAGTTTGGCCTGGGCGCGGTCGCCGGAGAAGGCGCGGTCGGAGACGGACTGGTACAGGTCGGTCTCCCGGCCGGCCACCTCCATCAGGCCGGGGTCGCGGGAGATGGCGGCGAGGACGCGGGGCTCCATCTGGTCGGCGTCGGCGACGACGAGCCGCCAGCCGGGGTCGGCGACCACGGCCCGCCGGATCACCTTGGGGATCTGGAGCCCGCCCCCGCCGTTGGTCACCCAGCGACCGGTCACCGTGCCGCCCGCGAGGAACTCGGGTCTGAACCGGCCGTCGCGCACCCAGTCCTGGAGCCAGGACCAGCCGTGGGCGACCCAGACGCGGTACAGCTTCTTGTACTCGATCAGGGGCTTCACGGCCGGGTGGTCGACCGACTCGAGCTCCCAGCGGCGGGTCGAGGAGACCTTGATCCCGGCCTGGGCGAAGGCCTTGACCACGTCGGCCGGCAGGTCGGGGCGGACCCGGCGGCCGAACGCGGCGGACACCTCGTCGGCCAGTTCGGCCAGGCGCCGGGGCTCGCCGCCGCCCGCGTACCGCTCGCCGAGCAGGTCGTGCAGCACGGCCCGGTGCACCTCGGCGCTCCAGGGCAGCCCGGCGCGGTTCATCTCGGCGGCGACCAGCATGCCCGCCGACTCGGCGGCCGTCAGCAGGCGCATCCGCTCCGGGTGCTCGGCCCGCTCGTGCCGCCGCTGCTGCTCGGCGTAGACCGCGAGGAGGTCCGGCAGGGGCAGCGGGACGCCCCGCGGCTCGAACAGCGAGGACTGCGAGCCCGGTTCGGCGGAGCGCTGGGGCGGATCGGGCGGTACGGGGCCGCCGCGCAGCCGGGCCAGGGCGGCCGCGGCCGAGCGGGGTTCCCCGTACCGCCCCTCGTGGCCGAGGAGGAGCGTCTCGGCGGCCTCGATGTCGTAGCACCGCTCGGCTCGCACCCCCGTGGCGAGCAGGCGCGGGTAGACCTCGGCGGTCGACCGCCACACCCACCGCGTGACCCCGGGACGGCTCCGCACGGCCTCGGCGGGATCCGCCTCCCGCCGCACCGGCCCGGCGGGCAGCCCGTCCGGACCGAGGGGGGCGACGTCCACGCCACCGTCCTCGGCCGGAGCGAGCGCCCACCGGTCGGCCATGCTGCGAGTGTGCCAGGGGGGTCTGACAACGCCCCTTCGCCGCCGCTGGAACGCTGTCAGGACTCGTCCAGCGCACCCTTCTGCGCCTGCACGATCTTCTCCAGCGCGCCGGCGACGTACCGCTCGGTCCGCTCCTTGTCGATGCCGAGGCCGCTGAGGACGCCCTCGCCGTTCTCGTGCTCCAGCAGGGCGAGCAGGATGTGCTCGGTGCCGATGTAGTTGTGGCCGAGGCGCAGGGCCTCGCGGAAGGTGAGCTCCAGGACCTTCTTGGCGGCCTGGCCGTATGGCACGAGTTCCGGGGCCTCGTCGGCGGCCGGCGGGAGCGCCGCCGTCGCCGCCGCGCGGACCGCGTCGAGCGAGACGCCCTGCTCCACGACGGCCTTCGCGGCGAGGCCCTCGGGCTCGGCCAGCAGACCGAGGACGAGGTGCTCGGGCACGCCCTCGGCGTTGCGCGCGGCCTTGGCCTCGTTGTGCGCGGCCATCACCGTGTTGCGGGCGCGGGGCGTGTACCGGCTGAAGCCCTGGCTCGGGTCGAGGTCGGCCGACTCCTTCGGCACGAAGCGCTTCTGCGCGGCCTGCCGGGTGACGCCCATGCTCTTGCCGATGTCGGTCCAGGAGGCGCCGGACCGCCGTGCCTGGTCGACGAAGTGGCCGATCAGGTGGTCGGCCACATCGCCCAGGTGGTCCGCGGCGATCACGGCGTCCTGGAGCTGGTCCAGGGGCTCGTCGTGGACCTTCTTGATGGCCGCGATGAGGTCGTCGAGACGGATGGCTGACGTGGTGTCGGGGTTCGTCATGTGTCAACCGTAGGTTGCGCCCCCTAGGCTGTCAACCTCGGGTTGACACCCGCGAAAACTACTTCGGGGAGGTCGCCACCAGCCGCAGCGCCAGCCCCGTGAACACCGTCCCGGAGACGATGTTCAGCCAGCGGTTCACCCGCGCGCTGCGCCTGAGGAAGGAGGCCAGCCGCCCCGCGAGCAGGCCCACGCTGCCGTCCCACAGGAAGCCCATCACCACGAGCGTGACGCCGAGCAGCAGCAACTGGCCCTGCACAGGGCCGAGCGACGGGTCCACGAACTGGGGCAGGAACGCCACGTTGAAGAGGATCACCTTGGGGTTGAGCAGATTGGTGATCGCCCCCTGCCAGAACGCGCGCCGCATGCCCGACCCCGTGCCGCCGGCCCCTTCCGCATCCGGCACCGACCGGTCGCGGAAGGCCTTCACCGCCAGATAGAGCAGATAGGCCGCGCCCGCCCAGCGCAGTACGTGGTACAGCGTCGGCAACGCCGTGAACAGGGCCGACAGGCCGAGGGCCGCAGCGACAGCGTGCACGAGCATCGCGCACGCCACCCCGAACGCGGCCATCACCCCGGCGGTGGGCCCGCCCCGGCCGCCCATCGCCACGATGAACATCATGTCGGGGCCAGGCGTGACGCAGAGCGCGAAAGCGGCGACGAGGAACGCCGCGTAGAGAGACATGTCCACCATGCGAGCCATGCTCGAAGCACCGCCGGGCGCGGACGTCCGAATTCCGGGGAGTGAGACGCACGAGGTCGCGGGCACCGGCCGGCCCGGCGGTGACGGCATGGCACCATCGGCCCCGTGAGTACGTCCACCACCGTCGACCGCGCGTTCGAGGCAGCCCTGTACGAGACCGGCGAGACGACCCTCGACACCGGTGCCCTCGACACCGGCGCGTCCCTGCTCGCCTCCGACCCGGCGGCGGACGCCGAACTCGCCCGGCGCGGGGAGGAGTTCGTGGCGGCGGCCTGGCGACGCGGCTGGCAGCCCGCCGACGTCGTACGGATCGTGCGGCGCGAGCTGGACGACGTCCATGTGCTCCTCGCGGCGGCGCTGATCCGCGCGCAGGCCCCCCACGACCGTCCCCGCGGCCGCCGCTGGAGCGCTCAGCTCGCGGAGCTGCCCGCCGACGCCCCGCCCCGCACCGACCGCTTCTCCCACGCCACGGCCGTACTGGAGCTGTACCGCCTGCTGCTGCGCCTGCCCGCGCTGGAATCCCTCGACCAGTCGCCCGGCGAGGCGAGGCCCGAGTCGCGCATGCTCACCCGCATCCGCGCCCTGCTCGCCAAGGCGGAGGCGACCGGCTTCCCGGAGGAGGCGGAGGCCCTTAGCGCCAAGGCGCAGGAGCTGATGGCCCGGCACAGCGTCGACGAGGCGCTGCTCGCCGCGCGGGCGCCGTCGCCCGAGACGCCTGGGGCCTGCCGGATCGGGGTCGAGCCGCCGTACGAGCAGGCCAAGGCGGTGCTGCTGGACGCCGTCGCCACCGCCAACCACTGCCGGGCGGTCTGGAACGAACCCCTCGGCTTCTCCACCGTCGTCGGCTTCGAAACCGACCTGGACGCCGTCGAACTCCTCTACACCTCGCTCCTCGTGCAGGCCACGACCGCGATGACGAAGGCGGAGGCGGCCCAGCGCGCCGGGGGCCGCAAGCGCACCAAGGCGTTCCGGCAGGCCTTCCTCGCCGCCTACGCCCACCGCATCGGCACCCGCCTGGCGGCAGCCGCCGAGACCCAGGTGACCGACGACCTGCTCCCGGTCCTCGCCTCCCGCGAACTCGCCGTCACCGGGCGGCTGGACCGCATGTTCCCGGAGACGACCACGACCCGGCTGCGCGGGGTGCGCGACGCGGCGGGCTGGACGGAGGGCGCGCAGGCGGCGGACCGGGCCCAGGTCGCGCACCGGCCGCCGCTGCGCTGACCTGCCGTCAGTCGCCCGAGGACTCGAAGCCGCTGACCGTGGCCTCCGCCGCGCCGCCCCCGTCCTTCCGGGCGACCTCGCCGTACGACCACGTCAGTTCGTGCGCGTCCGCGGTGGCGCCGGGAAGGGTGAAGGAGACCTTCCGCACGGGGAGGCTCTGCGCGGAGCCCGCCTCGCCCCGGACGTAGGTGATGGTGAAGGACGTGGTGCCGCCCTTCACGAGCGTGAGCGGCTGGGCCTGTGCGCCCTGTTCCGGGGACACGGACGTCGTGCCGCCGTCGGCCACGAGGTCGACGGCGGGGAAGCCCTTCAGGGTGCACTGCGCGCCGTTGTTGGTGAGCGTGACGGTGACGTTGCCGGTGTCCCCGGCGGCCGGGGCGGCACCGGCCCCGACCTCCACGCCGAGGTCGCCGATCGCACAGGCCGAACCGTTCGCCGGGTCCGCGTTCTTCGCGTCGTCGGCGCCTGTCTTGCCGTCGTCGCAGGCGGTCAGGAGGAGGCTCGCGGCGAGGGCGGCGGCCAGGGTGAGGGGCAAGGTGCGCATGGGGTCCTCTGGGCGTGGTGATGAACGTGAGCGGCTTCGGCCCGAACCCGCCTCGAAGGCGGCGGTCATCCGGCCCCTGGATCATCACGCACTCGCCTGCCGCACGGGCACGCACCCCCTGCGAATCCCCCGAACGCCGGACGGGCCGCGCCGCCCGAAGGCGTTCCGCGGCCCGTCCGTACGCGTCGAGGCCCTGCTAGCGGAGGCTCGCCGTGGGCAGCCCGGTCGGCATCTTGCCGCCCTCGGCCTTGGTGTACGTCTCCGTGCCGAGGCCGCCCTCCCAGGTGACCTTCAGGCTGGTCCCGTTCACGGAGTCCACCATGCCGGTCGCCCGTTCCTTGGAGCCGTCCGTGCACTTCAGGCGGATCATCCGCATCCCGGACTCCTCGCCCGCGGTGCCGCTGCACACGCTCCCGCCGGTGCCGAACAGCGCCGCCTGCTTGCCGGTGATCACCAGCGCCACGGCCTTGCCGTCGGTCGTCGCGAGCCAGCTGCCCGCCAGTTCGCCGGAGGCCGACCCGCCGGAACCGGACCCGGAACCGGAATCCGAGCCGGAGTCGGAGCCGCCGGTTCCGGCCGACGCCGTGGCCGAGGGGCTGGGGCTGGGGCCGGCCGCCGAGTCGCCCCCGGAGCCGCCGTCGCCGCTGCACGCGGTGAGCAGGAGCGCGCCCGCCAGCCCCGCGGCCGCCGCCGCGACGCGCACGGCGCCGGAGCGGCGCGAGAAGATCACCGAAGTCACTGCAAGCCCCCAAGCTGTAGCCGGCCGGCCGGTCCGGACGGCACCGGCCGGCCCCGTGGCCGGAACGACCGCAGCAAGCTACCAGGGCCCGTCAAGACCCCCCGGGACGGCCTCTTACCAGGACGACTTCCGCACACCCGGCAGATACCCCGCGTGCGCCTGCTCCCGCAGACTCACCCGGGACAGCCCGAACGCCCGGAAGTAGCCGCGCGGCCGGCCGTCCACCTGGTCCCGGTTGCGCACCCGCGTGGCGCTCGCGTCACGCGGCTGCCTGCGCAACTCCGCCTGCGCGGCGAGCCGTTCGGCCTCCGTGGACGAGGGTCGCCGGATGATCTCCTTCAGCTCGGCCCGCCGGGCGGCGTACCGCGCGACGACCTCCTGCCGCTTGTCGTTCTTCGCGATCTTGCTCTTCTTCGCCATCAGACCTTCACTCCCCGGGCGCGGATCCGGGCGACGGCCGCCTCGATCCCGATCGTGTCGACGGTCTTGATCGCCTTGGTGCTCAGCCGCAGGCGGACGTACCGGCCCTCGCTCGGCAGCCAGTAGCGCTTGGACTGGATGTTGGGGGCGAACCGGCGGGACGTGCGCCGGTGGGAGTGCGAGATGCGGTTGCCGAAGCCGGGCTGGGTGCCGGTCAGCATGCAGTGCGCGGACATGGTGGTGACGTACCTCTCTGGCAGTAGATGTAAATGGGATTCATTTTCAGTAGCATACTCGGCATGGCACGCAACGAACTCCGGCCGGTCATCAAGCTCCGGTCCACGGCCGGGACCGGCTACACCTACGTGACCCGCAAGAACCGTCGCAACGACCCGGACCGACTGACCCTGCGCAAGTTCGATCCGCTCGTCGGCCGCCACGTCGACTTCCGAGAGGAGCGCTGACCATGCGCAAGGGCATCCACCCGGAGTACGGTCCCGTCGTCTTCCGCGACCGTGCCGCGAACTACGCCTTCCTCACCCGCTCGACCATGACGAGCGAGAAGACCATCGAGTGGGAGGACGGCAACACCTACCCGGTCGTCGACGTCGAGATCTCCGATGTGAGCCACCCCTTCTACACCGGCACGGCCCGCGTCCTGGACACCGCCGGCCGCGTCGAGCGCTTCGAGCGCCGGTACGGAAAGAAGGGCTGACTCCGTGGCTGCCTCTCCTGGGCTCCCCGTCGTGATCGTCGGCGGGCTGCACGCCGACGCCCGCAAGGCGGCCGTGGCGCGCCTGCTCGCCGACGTGCCCGGCAGTGTCGTCCTCCACCACGACCTGGCGACGGCCGCCGCGGGCACGGTCGTACGGACCATCAGGAACGCCTCCGGCGTCCTCGACGCGGGGGAGGCGCCGCTCGTCAACGACTGCGCCTGCTGCGCCCTGCGCGAGGACCTCGTGCCGGAGCTGGAACGGCTCCAGGAAGCCGGCGACACCCGGCTCGCCGTCGTCGAGCTGTGGGACTCCGTCGAGCCCAAGGCCATGGCCGAGGTCGTCACGGCCGGCGGGCTCACCGTCACGGGCGTGATCACCGCCGTCGACCCGGCCCTGATCCTGCCCTACCTCGGCAACGGCGACGACCTCGCCGAGGGCGGCCTCGCCGCGGCGGCCACCGACCAGCGCACGGTCGCCGACACCTTCGCGCGCCAGCTGGAGTACGCCCCCGTCCTCGCGGTCGCCGAGTCCCCGGAGGCCGACGACGAGGACCGCGAGCTGCTCGCGCAGCTGCACCCGACGGCCCGCCAGGTCCCGATCGGGCACGAGGTCCCAGCGGCCCCGGCGGACCCGGCCGGCGACGACCTGACCGTGCCGGCCCCGCGCCTGCGCCCCCTGTCGCCCCTGGCCCTGGCCGCCCTGGCGGGCTTCGACGTCGAGGCGGCCGCCGCCGCCCAGCACCCGGCCTGCGCCCTGCTGCCCGCCGAGGCCGACGCGCACGGCGTCTCCACCCTGGTCTGGAACCGGCGCCGCCCCTTCCACCCGGAGCGGCTCTACGCCGCCCTGGAGGACCTGACCTGCGCGGCCGCCCGCAGCCGGGGCCGCTTCTGGCTCGCCGACAAGCCCGACACGCTCTTCCACTGGGACGCGGCGGGCGGGGCCCTGTGCGTGGAGAGCGCCGGGCCGTGGCTGGCCTCGCTGCCCGACGCGGCCTGGGAGATGGTCCCGCCGGTGCGCCGCGCCGCCGCCGCGCTGGACTGGCACCCCGAGCACGGCGACCGCTGCCAGCACCTCGTCTTCACCTCGCCCGGCCTCGACCGGGACGGCCTGGAGCGGCTGCTGGAGTCCTGCCTGCTCACCGACGCCGAGTACGCCGCCGGGCGCGAGGCCTGGCAGCGGCTGCCGCACGCCTTCGACACCCTCCTGGAGGTCTGATCCGACATGCCCCGCAAGCCCGAACGCAAGCCCGCGAAGAACCGGCCCAACCCCCTGGACCAGGCCGGCATCACGTACATCGACTACAAGGACACCGACCTGCTGCGGAAGTTCATCTCCGACCGCGGCAAGATCCGCAGCCGCCGCGTCACCCGGGTCTCCGCCCAGCAGCAGCGGCAGCTGGCCCGGGCGATCAAGAACGCCCGCGAGATGGCGCTGCTGCCGTACGCCAGCCGCTGAGCGCCTCCGGTCCGGGTGAGGTTCCCCACGCTTGACGCGTGGGGGACCTCATGTCCGTGTGACGGCGGGTCGGGGCGGCCCGTCTGTCGACGCCCCGAGAGGCCGCCGGGACCGGGCCGGATGCCCGGCCGGCCGCCACCCCCGGATACCCGGCGGAGCGTCGGGGACGGACGCCGGGCGGGCCGGACCCGGTGCCGTACGCCGACCCCGGGTCCGGCGATGAGGGGATCCGGGCCCCGGCTCCGGAGAGGACGCCGGGATCGGCCGCGCGGCTTATTTCCCACCGCCCGCGCCACCGCCTCCCCGGGCCCCGTGCGCTTCCGCATGGAGCTCCTCCGCCCGGCTCGCCGCCGCACAGCCGCCCGGCCCGCGCCCCGAGCGGATGCTCCGCCTCCACCCGACCTCCGCCGAACCCGCCGACTTCCTCGCGGGTCTCCGGGAACGGGAGGCGGGGGAGCGCCGTCAAACAGGCAAGAGCTTCGGTAAAGCGGTCGTCAAAGCTGTAACCGCAGGACCACCCCGCGTGCACGTGCATCTGCCCATGCATCTGCACATGAACAGGGCTATGATCCGGGTCAGTTGACCACTGCATCAATGGCCACACCAGCCAGTGCACCATCGGGGAGCGACCTGTGGACCACGACGTGTACAACGGGATGGCGGCCGCCGGGCTGCGCGGTGTGGCCTGGCAGAAGAGCCGGCACAGCAACTCGCAGGGCTCGTGCGTGGAGTTCGCCCGGCTGCCGGGCGGCGACGTGGCCGTGCGCAACTCACGCTTCCCCGACGGCCCCGCGCTGGTCTACACCCGCGCGGAGATAGAGGCGATGCTGTTGGGCGTGAAGGACGGCGAGTTCGACCACCTGGTGGGCGGCTGACGGCCGGACGGACCGGAGCACATCCGGGCCCATAGGTACATAACGCTGTAACGCGCGTAGAACCGCGGCGCGAGGAAGCGCCGCGGTTTCTCATTCCCCGTGCGGCCGCGATCCGGGCCGCGGCAGCCGGAACAGCGCCCAGACCACCTTGCCGCTGAGCGCGCCCGCCAGCGGGTGCCAGCCCCAGCTGTCGCTGAAGGAGTCGACGAGGAACAGCCCGCGGCCCGACTCCGCCGAGAAGTCGTCGGTCTCCCGGGCGACGGGGCTGTCATGACTGGGATCGCGTACCGCGCACACCAGCCGCTCGGTCCACCGCATCAGATGCAGCCGCACGGGGGGTTCCTGACCGGTGGCGCACACGGTGCTCGCCGGCAGGCCGTGCCGCAGGGCGTTGGTGACGAGTTCCGAGACCACCAGGCAGACGTCGTCGAAACGGTCGCCCATGTCCCACTGGTCGAGGGTCCGGCGGGTGAACCGCCGTGCCTCGCGCACCGCTTCGTAGCGGGCGGGCAGAGCGCAGGAGGCGGCGTCGGACACGGCCGCGGGATCCAGCGGCGGAAGGCCCTGCCGTAACGGCTCGAGCATGGTCGATCCATTCGTCCCCATGCGAGGCACTCCCGGGAATTCGCGGTCGGTGCGAGGCGGCGGTGGTGCGGGACCATGGTTTCGGATGCGTACAGCAGATGCAAGGGCAGATGCACGTGCAGCTGACCGGAATGGGCCGTCCCGTACCGCTTGTTGGTCAATTTTTCCGTCATCTTCTCGTCCCTCTCCGGTCGTTCACTTGCCCTCTTCTTGGTTCCGCGCGCGTGCGTTCACTGGCTCGATTCCGTTTCTGTAACCGGGCGAGTACTGCTCGAAGTGATTTAGTGGCAGACTTCGGCCCCTGAAGACGTTGGGGAGGCTGGCGAACGTGAGCGCGGGAGAGCCGGGATCGGTGGTGCGGCGCATGCTGCTCGGATCACAACTCAGGCGACTGCGTGAGGCGCGGGGCATCACGCGCGAGGCGGCGGGCTACTCGATCCGCGCCTCCGAGTCGAAGATCAGCCGGATGGAGTTGGGCCGGGTGAGCTTCAAGACGAGAGACGTCGAGGACCTGCTGACGCTGTACGGCATCACGGACGAGCAGGAGCGGAACTCCCTGCTGTCCCTGGCCAAGGAGGCCAACGTCGCGGGCTGGTGGCACAGTTACTCGGACGTGCTGCCCAGCTGGTTCCCCACCTACGTCGGCCTGGAGGGCGCCGCCTCGCTGATCCGGGCCTACGAGGTGCAGTTCGTGCACGGCCTGCTCCAGACCGAGGCGTACGCGCACGCGGTGGTCCGGCGGGGCATGCAGGGCGCGAGCGAGGCCGACGTCGAGCGGCGCGTGGCGCTGCGCCTGGAGCGGCAGAAGTACCTCGTCGACGAGAGCGCGCCCGACTTCCACATCATCCTGGACGAGGCCGCCCTGCGCCGCCCGTACGGCGACCGCGAGGTGATGCGCGGCCAGCTCCAGCACCTCATCGAGATCTCCGAGCGGCCCAACGTGCGCCTCCAGGTCATGCCGTTCAGCCTCGGCGGCCACTCCGGCGAGAGCGGCGCGTTCACGATCCTCAGCTTCCCGGAGTCCGACCTCTCGGACGTCGTCTACCTGGAGCAGCTCACCAGCGCGCTGTACCTGGACAAGCCGGAGGACGTCGCCCAGTACGAGAAGGCCCTCAAGGAACTCCAGAGCGACAGCCCCGGCCCTTCCGAGAGCCGGGACCTTCTCCGAGGACTCCTCCAACTCTCCTGAACCACAAGTACGATGACGTGTGATCAGATCGTGAAGGCGCGATCGAGGGTCTGCCAGGGATCGAGGGATCACATGTCGACGTCCTACTTCACCGACCTCGCACAGCAGTACATCGACGGTGAGTGGCGCCCGGGTACCGGTTCCTGGGACATCATCGACTTCAACCCGTACGACGACGAGAAGCTCGCGTCGATCACCATAGCCACGGCCGGCGAGGTCGACGAGGCGTACCGGGCCGCCGCCCGGGCCCAGAAGCAGTGGGCGGCGACCAATCCCTACGCCCGCCGCGCGGTCTTCGAGAAGGCCCTGAGGCTGGTCGAGGAGCGCGAGGCGGAGATCTCCGAGGCCATCGTCGCCGAGCTCGGCGGCACGCGCCTGAAGGCCGCCTTCGAGCTGCACCTCGCCAAGGAGTTCCTGCGCGAGGCGGTCCATCTGGCGCTGGCCCCCGAGGGCCGGATCATCCCCTCCCCGGTGGACGGCAAGGAGAACCGCGTCTACCGCGTGCCGGTCGGTGTCGTGGGCGTGATCAGCCCCTTCAACTTCCCCTTCCTGCTGTCGCTCAAGTCCGTCGCCCCGGCGCTCGCGCTCGGCAACGCCGTGGTGCTCAAGCCGCACCAGAGCACGCCGATCGTCGGCGGCTCCCTGGTCGCGAAGATCTTCGAGGACGCGGGGCTGCCCGGCGGTCTGCTGAACGTCGTCATCACCGACATCGCGGAGATCGGCGACGCCTTCATCGAGCACCCGGTCCCCAAGGTCATCTCCTTCACCGGCTCCGACCAGGTCGGCCGGCATGTGGCGACCGTCTGCTCCCGGCTGTTCAAGCGCTCGGTCCTCGAACTGGGCGGCAACAGCGCGCTGGTGGTCCTCGACGACGCCGACATCGACTACGCGGTCGACGCGGCGGTCTTCAGCCGGTACGTCCACCAGGGCCAGGTCTGCATGGCCGCCAACCGCGTCCTGGTCGACCGCTCGATCTCGGACGAGTTCACCGAGAAGTTCGTCGCCAAGGTGAGGACCCTCAAGGCGGGTGACCCGCGCGACCCGGAGACCGTCATCGGCCCGGTCATCAGCTCCTCGCAGGCGGACGCCGTCGCGGGCGTGGTCGAGCAGGCCCTCGCCGAGGGCGCCACGGCCCTGGTGCGCGGCGGCCGGACCGACAACCTCGTCGAGCCGTCCGTCCTGACCGGCCTGCCCGCCGACTCCGCCCTGCTGAAGCAGGAGGTCTTCGGCCCGGTCGCCTTCCTCGTCCCGTTCGACGGCGAGGAGGAGGCCGTACGCATCGTCAACGACACCCCGTACGGCCTGAGCGGCGCGGTCCACACCGGTGACATCGAGCGGGGCGTGAACTTCGCCAAGCAGATCGACACGGGCATGTTCCACGTGAACGACGGCACGGTGCACGACGAGCCGATCGTCCCCTTCGGCGGCGAGAAGCACTCGGGGCTCGGCCGGCTCAACGGCGACACGATGCTGGACGCGTTCACGACGACCAAGTGGATCTCGGTGCAGCACGGCCGGAGCGGGTTCCCGTTCTGACCTCGTTCTGACCTCGTTCTGATCTCTACGACTCGGGCAGGCGGGCACCGCGGCTCTCCGCGATCCGGCGGACGTCCGTGAGTGCCTCGCTCATCCGGGCGAGCAGAAACCGCAGTTGCGCGGGTGTCGCCCCGGGGTCGGCGAGCATGTCGGCCGCGTGGTCGAGGAGACCACCGGCCATGTCGAGCTGCACGCTCTCGACGGTGTCGGCGACCCGGGAGGCGTATCCGGTTCCGTCGGTCACGAGGTAACAGGGCTTGCCGCCGGTGCCGGTCCAGGGCAGCAGCCGGGTCTCGCCCGTCACTTCTTCCCTCGCGTCTCCCGCACGGGCATGCCCAGCGAGCCGAGGCCGATCCCCGGCGGCATGGCCGTCGGCACCGGGCGCGGGACATGACGCCCCATATGGCGGACGGTCCACCCGATCGCGCGCAGAACCCTCACCTGTCATCAACTCCCTGTGTCCGACGGTCTCGCTTTGTGTAGCGAACCGCTCACACTCTGGCGCCGGTCGGGCTAGCCTCGCCAGAGAGACGCAGGTGACAGAGCTTTTGTCACAAGGGAGTTGATCCGATGGGCACGATCTACGGCGACTGGCTCAAGGAACAGCGCGAGGCGGCGGGCCTGACACAGCAGCAGTTGGCGGACCGGGCGATCATGACGCGTTCGCACATCGCGCATATCGAGGCGGGGCGCCGAGTGCCGTCGAAAGAGGACGCGCGGCGCCTCGATATGGCCCTGAACACGGGAAACGTGCTGAGCAGCTTCCTGCCGCAGGACGATGACGTATCCATCGCCGAGTACTTCGAGAGGGTGCGCGTACTCGAACAACAGGCGGTGGCCATCCACGAGTTCGCCCTGGCGTACTTCCCGGGCATCCTCCAGACGAAAAGGTACGCGCGTGCGGTTCTGGGGGCGGCGTTCCCCCCTGTGAGTGAAGAAGAGTGTGACAGGCGCGTTGTCACACGCCTGGAACGCGCAAAGATCCTCGAAGACCCCGTGACTCCCGTAATGTGGGCGCTTTTGGACGAGACGCTGCTCCGTCGCCCCGTGGCCGACGGGGATGTCATGGCCGAGCAGTTCATGCACGTCGTTGGTCTCGCGGAGGCTGGACGTATCCGGGTGCATGTGCTGCCGTTTGCTGTGGGCCACCATCCGCTGGCGCACAGCATGCTCAAGCTGATGTGGTTCGAAGACCAACCGCCGCTGGCGTACACCGAGGGCGGTTACATGGGCAGGCTGCACGACTCCCCGTCCGTGGTCCGGCAGTTGCAGCATCGCTACGCTCTGGCGCTGAGCCAAGCAATGCCTCTGGAGGACTCATTGGCCCTGCTCAGGGCCACCGCGAAGGAGTACGGACACCATGACTGAGCGCACCATCCCGAACGCCGCCACGCTGCGCGGCTGGCGCAAGTCCTCGCACAGCGACAACAACGCCGGTGACTGCCTCGAAGTCCTCGACGACCACCCCACCGGCATACCGGTCCGCGACTCCAAGAACCCCCAGGGCCCCGCCGTGATCGTCCCGGCGCCCGCGTGGTCGTCGTTCGTCACGGCGCTGAAGGACGGGCCCGTTGCGGACAGAACCTGACCGCAAGCCCTCGTAACGTCGTCGGTGTCAGGGGGAGAGCCCCCCGGGCCCGACGAAAGGCGGCGGTCATGGTCACTCACGTTCCCTCGGAGGCACGCGGCGACGAGCGCGGAGCGCTACTGTCCTTCATCGCCGAGCAGCGCGGCGGCATCCGGCGGGCGCTGCTGGGGCTGACCGAGGAGCAGGCCGTGAGCACGCCCAGCGCCAGTGAGCTGTCGCTCGCCGGGCTGCTCAAGCACGTCGCCGAGGTCGAGCAGGGCTGGATCGCCCGGGCCAAGGGCGAGCCGCCGGTCGTCCACCGGGACGAGTCGAACTGGCACGAGTGCTTCCGGCTGGTCGGTGACGAGAGCGTGGAGTCGCAGCTCGCGTACTACGAGAAGGTGGCCGCCGAGACGGAGGCGTTCATCCGCGCCGTGCCCAGCCTCGACGACACCTTCGAGCTGCCCGCGACGTCCTGGAACCCGAAGGACGAGCAGCTCTCGATGCGCTGGCTCTGCCTCCACCTGATCCGCGAGACGGCCCGGCACGCCGGTCACGCCGACATCATCCGCGAGTCGCTGGACGGCAGGACGGCCTTCGAGCTGGTGGCCGCGGAACAGCAGGCCGTGGCCGCGTCCTAATCTGGACCGCATGTCAGCGATCCGTCTCCTCGTGCTCGGCGCGGTCCGCATGCACGGCCGCGCCCACGGCTACCAGGTGCGCAACGACCTGGAGTACTGGGGCGCGCACGAGTGGTCCAGCGCCAAGCCCGGCTCGATCTACCACGCCCTGAAGCAGATGGCGAAGCAGGGGCTGCTGCTCGCGCACGAGATCGCCCCGTCCACGGCCGGCGGACCGCCGCGCACGGAGTACGAGATCACCGAGCAGGGCACCGAGGAGTACTTCCGGCTGCTGCGCGAGGCGCTGGTCACCTACGACCAGCGCGGCGACGTGAAGACGGCGGCGGTCGGCTTCGTCGTCCACCTGCCGAGGGCGGAGGCGGTCGCCCTGCTGAAGGAGCGCACCCTGCGGATCGAGCAGTGGCGGGCCTCCGTCCTGGAGCACTACGTGCCCGAGGAGGGGCCCGGACAGCTCGGTCACATCGGCGAGATCATGAACATGTGGGTCCACACGGCCGACTCCGAGGCCGAGTGGACCCGCGGTCTGATCGAGCGCATCGAGGGCGGCGCCTACACCTTCGCCGACGAGGGCGACCCGTTCGTCGGCGTGCTGGCCGAGAACGAGGAGAACCCGTACACGACGGGGGAGCGGCACTCCGGCGACGCGCTCTAATCAAATTTGACGATGGTGTCGGGTGGGGTTACCTTCGAGCCTGTAGTCAAGTTTGACTAGCGAGGGAGGGGCAGTGGCCGACGCGGCGATCACCGTCGAAGGCGCGGAGAAGAGGTACGGCGGCAAGAAGGCGCTGAACGGGCTCGACCTGACGGTCGCGCGCGGCACGGTGCACGGGGTGCTCGGACCGAACGGCGCGGGCAAGACCACCCTGGTGCGGATCCTGTCCACGCTGCTGCGGCCCGACGCGGGCCGGATCGAGGTGGCCGGGCACGACGTGGTGCGCGAGGCGTACGCCGTACGGCTGCGCATCGGCCTGCTCGGCCAGCACGCCGCGCTCGACGAGGAACTCGGCGGCCGGCAGAACCTGGAGCTGTTCGGCCGCCTGCACCACCTGGGCGCCCGGCGGGCACGCGCGCGTGCCGGTGAACTCCTGGAGCGCTTCGGCCTGGCCGACACCGGCCGCAAGGCGGTCCGGCAGTACAGCGGCGGCATGCGGCGCCGGCTGGACCTCGCCGCATCCCTGATCACCGAACCGGAGGTGCTCTTCCTGGACGAGCCGACCACCGGCCTCGACCCGCGCGGCCGCGCCGAGGTGTGGGACTCCGTCCGCTCCCTGGTCGGCGGCGGTACGACGGTCCTGCTCACCACCCAGTACCTGGAGGAGGCCGACCAGCTCGCCGACCGCATCTCGGTCGTCGACTCCGGCCGGGTCATCGCCGAGGGCACGGCGGACGAGCTGAAGTCCGAGACCGGCGGCGACCGCGTCGACGTGGTCCTGCGCGACGCCGGCCAACTGGGCGCCGCCGTCGCCCTGCTGCCCCTCACCGGGGTCACCGTCGACCCCGACCGCCGTCTGCTGAGCGCCCCGGTGACCGACCGCATGGAGGCGCTCTCCGGGGTCGTACGGGCCCTTCAGGAGGCCGGGATCGAGGCGGAGGACGTCGCGCTGCGCCGCCCGACGCTGGACGAGGTGTTCCTGCACCTCACGGGAGACGACCGCCGAGTGAAGGAGGCCGCGTGACCACCTACGCCCTGACCGACTCCTGGACCATGACCCGCCGCGAACTCGCCCGCTGGGGGCGGCAGCCGGTCCAGCTGGTCGTCAACCTGGTCTTCCCGGTGATGCTGCTGCTGATGTTCGGCTACCTCATCGGCGGCGGCCGGGGCGTGGCCGGCGACTACCGCGACTACCTGATCCCCGGCATGCTCGCGCTCACCATGGCCTTCGGCCTGGAGGGCACGATGATCGCCGTCACGCAGGACCTGAACAAGGGCGTGATCGACCGCTTCCGCTCGATGCCCATGGCCAACGGTGCCGTGCTGGTGGGCCGTTCGGCCGCCGACATGCTCCAGTCGGCGATGACCCTGGCGGTGCTCATCGGCGTGGGCGCCGCCCTCGGCTGGCGGGCCCACGGCGGTCCGGTGGCCTTCCTGGGCGCCGTGGGCCTGCTGCTCCTGTTCCGGTTCGCCATGCTGTGGATCGGCATCCACCTGGCGCTGGTGGCCGGGAAGCCGGAGATGGTCCAGGCCGTGCAGATCCTGGTCTGGCCGGTCGGCTTCCTCTCCAACGCCCTGGCCACGCCCGAGTCCATGCCCGGCTGGCTGGGCACGGTCGTCGAGTGGAACCCGATGTCCCACACGGCCACGGCCGTACGGGACCTGTTCGGCACGCCCGGCGCGGAGTCCGGGCACGTCTGGGCCGCGGTCGTCTGGCCCCTGGCCCTGCTGGCGGTGTTCTTCCCGCTGGCGGTACGGAGGTTCGGGCGGCTGAGCCGCTAGTGATGGAAGCTCGTGGCCGCGCCCTTGTCCCGGGTGAAGGGGCGCGGCTGCCGGCGCAGCTCCGGCAGCAGGCGTTCCAGGTCCTGCGCGAGGAGTTCGGCGAGGTCGGCCGAGAAGCCGTTGCGGCACACCACCCGCAGCACGGACAGGTCCTCCCGGTTCGCCGGGAAGGTGTACGCGGGCACCAGCCAGCCGCTCTCGCGCAGCCGCCGCGAGACGTCGAAGACGTCGTACGCCGACACGTCCGGGGCGGTCGTGAAGGCGAACACCGGCAGCTGGTCGCCCCGGGTCAGCAGCCGGAAGTCGCCGAGCGCCTCGATCCGCCGGGCCAGCCCCGTCGCCACGTCCCGCGCGGCCTGCTGAACGGCCCGGTAGCCGTCCCGGCCCAGCCGCAGGAACGTGTAGTACTGCGCGACGACCTGCGCGCCCGGCCGGGAGAAGTTGAGCGCGAACGTCGGCATGTCGCCGCCCAGGTAGTTCACCCGGAACACCAGCTCCTCGGGCAGCGCGTCCGCGTCCCGCCACAGCGCCCAGCCGACGCCCGGGTAGACCAGCCCGTACTTGTGCCCCGAGGTGTTGATGGACGCCACCCTCGGCAGCCGGAAGTCCCACATCAGGTCCTCGTCGAGGAAGGGCGCGACCATGGCACCGGACGCCCCGTCGACGTGCACGGGGATGTCGAGCCCGGTCCGCTCCTCCAGCGCGTCCAGCGCCGCGCACAGCTCGGCGACCGGCTCGTAGGACCCGTCGAAGGTGGAGCCGAGGATGCCGACGACCCCGATGGTGTTCTCGTCGCACAGCTCGGCGGCGGCCCGCGGGTCCAGGTGGAACCGCTCGCCCTCCATGGGCACCAGCCGGGCCTCCACCTCCCAGAAATTGCAGAACTTCTCCCAGCAGACCTGCACGTTCACGCCCATCACCAGATTGGGCCGGGCCCCCGGATACCGGTCGCTGTTCCGCCGCGCCCAACGCCGCTTCAGCGCCATCCCGGCGAGCATGCACGCCTCGCTCGACCCGGTCGTCGAACACCCCACGGCCGCCGCCGGGTCGGGCGCGTGCCACAGGTCGGCGAGCATCGCCACGCAGCGCCGCTCCAACTCGGCCGTGCGCGGGTACTCGTCCTTGTCGATCATGTTCTTGTCCCGGCACTCCGCCATCAGCACCCCGGCCTCCGGCTCCATCCAGGTGGTGACGAAGGTGGCGAGGTTGAGCCGGGCGTTGCCGTCGAGCATCAGCTCGTCGCGCACCAGCTGGTGGGCGGTCGCCGGGGCCATCGGCCGGTCCGGTAGCCGGTGCGTGGGCGGGGCCTCGGCCATGTCGCCGACCGGGTTGGCGGGGCCGTAGAAGGGGTTCACGGACATGCGGTGTTCGCCGGGCCGGCGGGGGCCTTCGTGGAGCGGCAAGGGGTGCCTCCAGGGGTGGGTGCGGACGGGGTGGCGTCATCGGACCGGCGTGCCGTCCGGGCGCAGCTGCATCTGCGCCCGGCCCGTCACCAGCAGCCAGGCCGGCAGCGAGGCGATGCAGAGCAGGGCGAGGATCCCCGGCGAGGCGACCAGCACCGCGGCGACGAACAGGCTCACCCAGCCCTGCCGGGTGATGGCCAGCAGCATCCCGAGCACCCCGGCCGCCACCCCCACCGACGGGTGCACCCCGGACACCAGGGCGTGCGCGCACAGGCCGAGGGCGGTGCCGGCGAACACGGCCGGGAAGATGCGCCCGCCGCGGAACCCGCAGGAGGCGGCGACCACCAGCGCGGCCAGCTTCACGACCGTCAGGACGGCGAACTCCCCGGCCGAGCGCGCGTCCGGGTCGTGCGCCAGCTCGGCGATCTCGTCGAGCCCCTTGAACAGCGTCAGATGGCCGCCCACGGCCGCGAGCGCGCCCAGCACGGCCCCGCCGGCCGGGAGCATCAGCATCGGGTGCCGCAGCCGGGCGAAGGCCCCGTGGACGTACGGGAAGGAGCGCACGGCGCACAGGCCGAGCAGCGCGCCCGCCGAGGCCACCACGAGCGCCGCCAGCAGGTCGGGCCAGCCCGGCCGCCCGAAGGACGGCAGGTCCAGGTCGAAGCTCGGGCGGTCGACGAGGGTGGCGGTCAGGGCACCGGCCGCCGCGGCGGTCAGCGGCGCGAAGAGGTTGTCCCACAGCAGCCCGCGCGTCTCCCGCCGGGCCAGCGCCTCGGAGATCACCAGGGCGGCGGCCACGGGCGTGCCGAAGAGGGCGCCGATGGTGGCCGCCTCCGCGAGGGCCGGCCACATCCGGCCCGGGGCGCGGGGCAGGGCCCGGCCGCCCAGCCAGACCGCCAGGCCGACGTTCACGGCGATGATCGGGTTCTCCGGGCCCAGGCTGGGCCCGCCGGCCAGCATCAGCGCGGTCGCCAGCAGCAGCCCCGGCAGCACCACGGGCGGCAGGACGGGGGCGTCCAGGCCGAGGGTGGCCGGATCGGGCCCCGCGTGCCCCGGCACCTTCCACACCACCAGCCCGACCGCGACACCGGTCGCCACGAGCACCACGGACATCCACGCCACGGAGTACCGGCCGACGCCCAGCGCGTCCGGCACGGTCCGCCACAGCACGCCCTGGAGCTCCTCGGCGGCGACGCTCACCCCCACCAGGATCAGGCTGGAGAGCACCCCGACGGCCACGGCGGGCAGGACCGACGGCAGCAGCACGCGCGCGGGGGTCGCAGGGGTGACGGAGGGCGCCTGCTGCTCGGTGTCCTGGACCACGGGCACACGATAAAGGGATCAAACGGCACAAACGGGAAACACGCTTGCACCTCACATGGGCCGGGGTCTCATTCTCGGACCAGGACCACCGCCGTGCCGTACGCGCACACCTCGGTGCCCACGTCCGCCGCCGCCGTCACGTCGAAGCGGAACGCCAGCACGCCGTTGGCGCCACGCGCGCGTGCCTGCTCGACGAGTCGCTCCATGGCCTGGTTGCGGGTCTGCACGAGCGTCTTGGTGAGCCCGCGCAGCTCACCGCCGACCATCGACTTCAGCCCGGCGCCGATCTGGCTCCCCAGGTGCCGGGAGCGCACGGTCAGGCCGAAGACCTCGCCGAGAACCTCCTGCACGCGGTAGCCGGGTACGTCGTTCGTGGTGACGACCAGCACATCGGGCTGAGGGCCCTGTCCGCCGCCGTATTCGTCGATGCTCATGCTTCTCAGCTTTCTCCGGGAGGACCCACAGTGCATCCTGGGTACCCCCATGGAACCTGGGTCGTGACGGCCGCGTTGATACTTTGAGGCAGTCAGCCCCAGCCCGTACCCCCAGCAGCAGGAGCCACATTCCCGTGACCACGCTTGCGCTCGGCCCCGAGTGGCTCAGCCCGGACTACCTGATCTCGACGTTCAGCCTGCCCGGCATCCTGCTCATCGTCTTCGCCGAGTCCGGACTCTTCGCGTTCCTCCCCGGTGACTCCCTGCTGTTCACGGCGGGTCTCTTCGTCGCCGAGGGCACCTACATCACCCAGCCCCTGTGGCTGGTGTGCACGCTCATCGTGATCGCCGCCGTCGTCGGCGACCAAGTGGGCTACATGATCGGCAAGTTCCTCGGCCCGAAGCTCTTCAACCGCCCCAACTCCAAGCTCTTCAAACAGGAGAACCTGGACAAGGCCCACGAGTTCATGGAGAAGTACGGCCCCAAGGCGATCGTCCTGGCCCGCTTCGTCCCGATCGTGCGCACCTTCGCCCCCATCGTCGCCGGCGCCGGCCGCATGAAGTACCGCACGTTCTTCACGTACAACGTCATCGGCGGCATCGCCTGGGGCACCGGCGTCACCCTCGCGGGCTACTGGCTCGGCCAGATCGACTTCATCAAGAAGAACGTCGAGGCGATCCTCGTCCTGATCGTCCTGCTCTCGGTCGTCCCGATCATCGTCGAGTACCTGCGCGACCGCTCGAAGAAGAAGCGCGCCGCGGCCCAGGCCCCGGCCGCCCAGCCCCACCCGCCGGTCATGGACGACGCGACGACCCAGCTCCGCCGCATCACCCCGGACGACCAGCCGCCTCACCAGCAGCCGCAGCAGCCCCAGTACGGCAACCAGTACGGCAACCAGAACGGCTACAACGACCAGCAGTACTACGGCCAGTACCCCCAGGCCCCCGGCTACGGCTCTTCACAGCAGACCGGCGGCGGCCAGCAGCCGTACAACGGCGGTTACTGAACCGCCCTGTTTCTTGGGGGCGCGGGGAACTGCGCGGCAAGCCACGGACGACGTGTGGCCGCCGTCGCACAGAACCCCGCACCCCCGTAGGCACCCGGCGTCAGAACCCGCGCGTACGCTTCGCTGCTCGCCGCTTCTCCGCAGACCCGATCCGCAGGAACATCCGCGAGATCTCGGACCCCAGATTCACCCCGATGGCGATGGCCATGGCCAGGGCCACCGCCTTCGACAGCGACACCAGCCCCGCGTCCACCTCGTTCTGCGCGATCGCCAACAGCCCGAAGTACGTCGCGGAACCGGGCAGCAAGGGCCCGATGGCCGCAGTCGTGTAGGGCAGCGCGGAAGCGAACTGGTACCGGGACAGCAGCTGCCCGAACAGCCCCACGAGCCCGGCAGCCGCCGCCGTGGACGCCACGGGCGAGATGTCCCCGGCGTAGTGCATCGCGCCGTACACGATCCACGCGACACCGCCGTTGAGCGTCACCCACACCACGGTGGAACGTTCCTGCTGCAACAGGACCGCGAACGCCAGTGACAACAGCATCGACGCACCGATCAGCAGCACCGGATCGTCGGACACCCCGAGCGCCGCGTCGGGGTTCAGCGAGGCCCCCAGCTGCACACCGAAGTACAGCACCATCAGCACACCCGCGACGATGCCCACGAAGAAGTACAGGACCTCCAGCAGACGCGCCGACGCGGTGATGTAGAAGCCGGTCAGCCCGTCCTGCACCCCCGCCACCAGCGCCCGCCCGGGCAGCAGCGCGAACAGCCCACCGGTGATGACGGCGGAGGCCTTCACATCCACATGGCCCAGCGTCAGCGCGACCCCGATCGCGGCCGGCGGCATCGCGGCCACCGTGAACTGGTAGAACTCCGGCAGCCCGCGCCCCGCGCACAGCCACGCCAGCCGGTCACCGAGCATCGCGCCGAGCGCCGCCGCGACGAACACGATCAGGTCACCGCCGACGAGCACGGAGGCCGCACCCGCCAGCAGCCCGCTCGCGCCGGTCAGCGCCCAGCCGGGGTAGGGGTGCCGGTTGCGGCGGATCTCCGCGAGCCGCCGGTAGGCCTCCTCCAGGGAGACCGCCGTCTCGTCGTCGCTGAGGTCGTCCACCAGCTGGTACACGGCCGCCAGCCGCGTGTAGTCGGTGCCCCGGCGGCGCACGGTCCGCGACGCCGTGACCGGGTCGTCGACCAGCGACGGCTGGTAGGAGATCGCCAGCAGCGTGAAGGTGACGTTGGGCTCGCAGCGGTCCAGGCCGTAGGACCGGCAGACGGCGAACATCGCCGTCTCCACGTCCTCGGCGCCCTCGCCGCCCGCCAGCAGCAACTCGCCGATACGCAGCGTCAGGTCGAGCACGCGCGGCACCGCGGGCCCCGTCTCGTCGCCGCCGCGCTGGATCGCCTCCGGCGCCGGCCGCTCCGCCACCGGCATGCGCAGCATGGTGCGCATCCGGTCCTGCCAGGGCACGTCCTTGGTCAGGCTGACCACGGGGATCCCGCTCGGCGGCGTGAAGGCCGACGGGGCGTGCTTCGCGCTGTAGGTGCTCGGCGGCGTGAACGCCGACCCCTCCGGCTCCGCCGTGGGCGCCTGCGGGACGTCCAGCCCCTGCGGCAGGGCGAACTCGGACGTGGTCTCCGACTCCGTACCGGCAGGCCGGGGGACGGCCAGGCCCTCGGGGATCGCGAACTCCGACGTCGTCGACATGTCCCCGTCGACGACGGCCCCGGACGGGGGCAGGAACGCACTCCTCGCCTCGTCCGACTTCGGCTTGCGGTCCACCGCGTCCGTCACTGCCTGGCGCTCCCTGTACGACACGTCAGCCTCTGTACCCCCCAGCGTCAGTATGCGCACCTACGGACGAACGGGTCGCACGCGTACGCGTGCGACCCGTGGGCATCGCAGCGAACAGGGGTCAGTGACCGCCCTGCTCCTTGAAGCGCTTGTAGGACCGCTCGATCTCGGCCTCGGCGTCCGTACGGCCCACCCAGTTGGCGCCCTCGACCGACTTGCCGGGCTCCAGGTCCTTGTAGACCTCGAAGAAGTGCTGGATCTCCAGGCGGTCGAACTCCGACACGTGGTGGATGTCGCGCAGGTGCTCCACGCGCGGGTCCGTCGCCGGCACGCACAGCAGCTTGTCGTCGCCGCCGGCCTCGTCCGTCATGCGGAACATGCCGATGGCGCGGCACTTGATGAGGCAGCCCGGGAAGGTCGGCTCGTCGAGGATGACGAGCGCGTCCAGCGGGTCGCCGTCCTCGCCGAGGGTGTTCTCGACGAAGCCGTAGTCGGTCGGGTAGGCGGTCGAGGTGAAGAGTCGCCGGTCCAGGCGGATACGACCGGTCTCGTGGTCCACCTCGTACTTGTTGCGCGAACCCTTCGGAATCTCGATCGTGACGTCGAACTCCACCGGTGGCTCCTCCATGATCAACACATAGTTCTGGTGGTTAAGTGTCCCTCACGCAGGTGTGTGATCGCGAAAGGGGCTGGTGGTCGTGCCAGAGCTGAGGCCTTGGCGGGCCGCGAGACCGCACGTGGTGCGGCTCGCGGGTGCCGTACGACCGCGCCTGGCCCGGGTCGCCGCGGCCGCGAAGCCGCGCGTCGCACGGCTCGCACGGGCCGGGAAACCGCAGGTCGCGCGGTCGAAGACCTGGCAGTACACCGCGGGCGCGACCACCGCCGGTCTCGCGCTGGCCGCAGGTGTGGTGACCGCCGCCGGTCCCTGGGACTCCTCGGGTCAGCGTACGGCCGAGCGGGACCGGGCAGTGGCCCTGGACCGCGCGGGTGGCACAGATCACGGCGGCACCTCCGGCGCGCCCGGCCGGCCCCGGCCCGCCCCCAGCGCCGGACCCGTGCTGACCGGACTCGGCGGTGTCAGCACCGTGAAGTCCGCCCCGGACGGCAAGGCTCTCGCCAAGATCCTCACGCCCCTGCTGAAGGACCCGGCGCTCGGCCCCCGGCCCGCCGCGGCGGTCGTCGACGTCACCACCGGCAGGCGCCTGTACGGCACGCACTCGGACGCCGCGCTCACCCCGGCCTCCACGACGAAGATCGCCACGGCCGTCGCCGCGCTGTCCGCGATGGGCGCCGACCACCGCCTCACCACCCGCGCCGCGCTGGAACCCGACACCAAGGAAGTCGTCCTGGTCGGCGGCGGCGACCCCACCCTCACGGCCCGGGAGGCTGCCGACGGCTCGGCGAGCCTGCGCACGCTGGCCGCCGAGACGGCCGCCGCCCTCGCCGAGCGGGGCGTGCGCGAGGTGACGCTCTCCTACGACACGACCCTCTACACGGGCGCCCGAATGCACCCGATCGGGGTCAACCCGAATCTCGCCCTCGTCAGCCCCCTGATGGCTGACGAGGGCCGCACGGACGACTCCACCAGCGGCCCGGTCACCCGCGTCACCGACCCGGCGGACGACGCGGCCCGCCAGTTCGGCGACCTGCTGAAGTCCCACGGCATCAAGACCACGGCCCCCGGCCCGTCCAAGGCCACGACCCGGGCCGAGACCCTCGCCGCGGTCTCCTCGCCCCCGCTGTCGGCCCTCGTCGAACGCATGCTGACCAACAGCGACAACGACATCGCCGAGGCCCTCGCCCGCCAGACGGCCGTCGCGACGGGCCACCGGGCCGACTTCGCCGGCGCGGACAAGGCGATCAGCTCCCAGCTGCGCAAGCTCGGCCTGCCCCTCAAGGGCGCCGCCTTCAAGGACGGCAGCGGCCTCGACCGCGCCGACCGACTGACACCGGACCTCCTCACGGCCCTCCTCGCGAAGGCGGCCGACCCGTCCCACCCCGAGCTCCGCCCGGCCCTCACCGGCCTCCCGGTCGCCGGCTTCACCGGCACCCTGACCAGCCGCTACACGGACGGAGCAGCCGGCGTCGTCCGCGCCAAGACCGGCACCCTCACCGGCGTGCACACCCTCGCGGGCACCCTGGTCGACCAGGACGGCCGCCTGTTGGCCTTCGCCTTCATGGCCACGAACACGGACCCGAGAAACGCGGCGGCGACCCAGAAGGCGCTGGACAAGGTGGCGACGACACTGGCGGCGTGCGGCTGCCGGTAACCCGATCCGGGCCGGCTGCCGCCCCTTGGCCGGCAGCCGATCCGTCCTGGCCGTGGGCAGTCGTTCCGCTGGGGCGGAACGGGTGGGCACGGCCACCAACGCCGAGTACCGGCCAAGAAACCCCGGCCCCTACCGACCCCAGCACGCCAGCCGTAACGCCGGCACCTGAAAACGGACCCGGCGCTACCCAACTCTCGCCGCCCTGCCCCAGCGGCCAGCGCTCACGTACGGTTGACGCATGACGAGCATCGGTGGTGCTTCAACCGGCATGGTCGACTGGAACCTCGCGGTGGCGACCGCGACCCGGCTCGTGCGGCCGGGCCCCGAGGTCAGTCGCGAGGAGGCGAGGGCCGTCGTCGCGGAACTGCGCCGGCACGCCAAGGCCTCGGAGGAACACGTCCGCGGCTTCACCCGGCTCGGCACCGAGGAGGGCCACGACACCCCCGTCCTCGTCGTCGACCGCCCGGGCTGGATCCGCGCGAACGTCGCCGGGTTCCGGGAGCTCCTGCGCCCCCTGCTCGACAAGATGCAGGAACGGCGCGGCAGCACCCCCGGCAGCGCGGTCATGGGCGCCGTCGGCGGCAAGGTCACCGGCGTCGAGCTCGGCATGCTGCTGTCCTTCCTGGCCTCCCGCGTCCTCGGCCAGTACGAGACCTTCGCCCCCGCCAGCCGCGAACTGCCCGCCGGGGAGAACGGCGGCGGCCGGCTCCTGCTCGTCGCCCCGAACATCGTCCACGTCGAGCGCGAACTCGACGTCGACCCCCACGACTTCCGCCTCTGGGTGTGCCTCCACGAGGAGACCCACCGCACGCAGTTCACCGCCGTGCCCTGGCTGCGGGACCACCTGGAGGGTGAAATCCAGTCGTTCCTGGGGGAGACCGACGTCGACCCCATGACCGTCCTGGAACGCGTCCGGGAAGCCGCCCAGAGCCTCGCCGGGGGCCGCCCCGAGGGCGAGGAGGACGACGGCGGCCGCTCCCTGGTGGAGATCGTGCAGACCCCCGCCCAGCGCGAGATCCTCGGCCGCCTCACGGCCGTGATGTCCCTGCTGGAGGGCCACGCCGACTTCGTGATGGACGGCGTCGGCCCGGCCGTCGTACCGACCGTCGGCGAGATCCGCGAGAAGTTCCAGCAGCGCCGCGCCAAGGGCGCCTCCCGCCTGGACCTCGCCCTGCGCAAGCTGCTCGGCCTGGACGCCAAGCTCCGCCAGTACCGGGACGGCGAACGCTTCGTACGGGCCGTCGTCGACGAGGTCGGCATGGACGGCTTCAACCGCGTGTGGACCTCGCCCAACACCCTCCCCACCAAGACGGAGATCTCCAAACCGGCGGACTGGATCGCGCGGGTGCACCGCAGGGCCGAGTAGTGAACATCGCGGGAAGGTCGTGAAAGGAAACCGGTCGACGGCAGGCGAACGCCCCTCCAATCACCCGTCCGAGGGACCGTGGGGCAGGGGTAGGCGTGCAATGCTCGGGGAACGGCCCGGTTCTGTCACCATCTACACACTCTGCGTGACGGACACGCGGGTCCACCCCCCGAAAACTTCATGAAGGGAACCGGACATGGGTCCCCATCCTGCGGTCGCGGCGATACGCCTGGCGGTACGCCGCGTCCTCCACGACCTCCTCACCGAACACCACCGCGCCCCCGCCGCGGTCCCGCACGCCCCCACGCACGAGCCGCCGCCCCCGCCGCTCGTGCTCGTGGCATGCTCCGGCGGCGCCGACTCCATGGCCCTCGCCTCCGCCCTCGCCTTCGAGTCCCCCAAACTCGGCATCAGAGCCGGCGGCGTGACCGTCGACCACGGCCTCCAGCCCGGCTCCGACGTACGCGCCGCGGAGGTCGTCCAGCGCCTGCGTGAACTCGGCCTCGACCCCGTCGACTCCGTCGCCGTCACCGTCGGCCGCGCCGGCGGGCCCGAAGCCGCCGCCCGCGACGCCCGCTACGCCGCACTGGACACCGCGGCCGAACGCCACGGCGCCGCGGCGGTCCTGCTCGGCCACACCCGCGACGACCAGGCCGAAACCGTCCTGTTGGGCCTCGCCCGGGGCTCCGGCATCCGCTCCCTGTCCGGCATGGCCGCGGTCTCGGGGGCCGGCGGCCGTTACCGCCGTCCCTTCCTGGAACTCGACCGGCAGACCGCCCGCAAGGCCTGCATGGTCCAGTCCCTGCCCGTCTGGGACGACCCCCACAACGCCGACCCGGCCTACACCCGCTCCCGGCTGCGCCACGAGGGCCTGCCCGCCCTGGAGAAGGCCCTCGGCAAGGGCGTCGTCGAGGCCCTCGCCCGTACGGCCCAGCTGTCCCGCGACGACGCCGACGCCCTCGACGCCTGGGCCGCCCAGGCCGAGGCCACCGTCCGCGACGCCGCCGGGCTGCTGGAGTGCGCCAAGCTCTACGCCCTGCCGCCCGCCGTACGCCGCCGCATCCTGCGCCGGGCCGCCATCGCGGCCGGTGCTCCCGCCGGATCGCTGTTCGCCCGCCACATCGAGGAAGTCGACCGGCTCATCACCGGCTGGCGCGGTCAGGGAGCCATCAACCTCCCCGGCAAGGTCGTGGCCCGGCGGCAGGGTGGCAGACTGGTGATTCGGCAAGGCTGAATCCGACCCCTCCGAGCAGTCGGAGGAGGGGCCGATCGGCCGGTGGGACGACCGAAAGTGATGCGGGTGGACGCGAAAGACATGGGTGCCGACCTTCAGCAGGTACTCATCACCAAGGAAGAGATCGACGCCAAGCTGGCCGAGCTGGCCGCGAAGATCGACGCGGAGTACGCGGGCAAGGACCTGCTGATCGTCGGAGTCCTCAAGGGCGCGGTGATGGTCATGGCCGACCTCGCCCGGGCGCTGTCCACCCCCGTCACCATGGACTGGATGGCCGTATCCTCGTACGGGGCGGGCACCCAGTCCTCCGGTGTGGTGCGGATCCTCAAGGACCTCGACACCGACATCAAGGGCAAGCACGTCCTCATCGTCGAGGACATCATCGACTCCGGCCTGACCCTGTCGTGGCTGCTCTCCAACCTCGGCTCGCGCGAGCCCGCCTCCCTCAAGGTGTGCACGCTGCTGCGCAAGCCCGAGGCCGCGAAGGTCGCCATCGACGTGGAATGGGTCGGCTTCGACATCCCCAACGAGTTCGTCGTCGGCTACGGCCTCGACTACGCCGAGAAGTACCGCAACCTCCCGTTCGTCGGTACGCTCGCGCCCCACGTGTACGGCGGCTGAACCCCGGCCGGGGTGCCGTGACGGTGATCGGGAACCCCAGCGGGCTTCCCGCCGTTGGAGCAGGCGTAGACGGATCGCCAGCCGTCCCACGCGGCTTCAGGTGACAATGCTGGGGTACCGTCCGAAGAACAGTCTTTTATCAAACTCACTATGGCAGGAGGGACGGGGCGGCACCGCTCCGTATGGATGGACGTGAAGCGATACTTCCGTGGGCCGGTCATGTGGATCGTGCTGGCCGTCCTTGCCGTGGTCGTGTTGATGCAGGTCGTCGGCTCGTCCGGCGGCTACAAGACGGTGGACACCGGCCAGGTCGTCCAGGCGATCAACCAGAACAAGGTGGAGTCGGCCAAGCTGACCACCGGTGACGAGCAGACCATCAAGGTCACGCTCAAGGGCGACGAAAAGGTCGAGGGCAGCTCGAAGATCCAGGCGAGCTACATCGGCGACCAGGGCGTGGACATCGCCAACACGCTGCAGAACAAGTACCAGGACAAGCAGATCCCGGACGGCTACACGGTCTCGCCGTCCAAGCAGAACCCGTTCGTCGGGCTCCTGATCAGCCTGCTCCCCTTCGTCCTCATCGTGGTCATCTTCCTGTTCCTGATGAACCAGATGCAGGGCGGCGGCTCCCGGGTCATGAACTTCGGGAAGTCCAAGGCCAAGCTGATCACCAAGGACACCCCCAAGACGACGTTCGCCGACGTCGCCGGGTCGGACGAGGCCGTCGAGGAGCTCCACGAGATCAAGGAGTTCCTCCAGGAGCCGGCCAAGTTCCAGGCCGTCGGCGCCAAGATCCCCAAGGGCGTCCTGCTCTACGGGCCTCCCGGCACCGGCAAGACCCTGCTCGCGCGTGCCGTCGCGGGCGAGGCGGGCGTGCCGTTCTACTCGATCTCCGGTTCCGACTTCGTCGAGATGTTCGTCGGTGTCGGTGCCTCCCGAGTCCGTGACCTGTTCGAGCAGGCCAAGGCGAACGCCCCGGCGATCGTCTTCGTCGACGAGATCGACGCGGTCGGCCGCCACCGCGGCGCCGGCCTCGGCGGTGGTCACGACGAGCGCGAGCAGACCCTGAACCAGCTGCTCGTCGAGATGGACGGCTTCGACGTCAAGGGCGGCGTGATCCTCATCGCCGCGACGAACCGGCCCGACATCCTCGACCCGGCGCTGCTGCGCCCGGGCCGCTTCGACCGGCAGATCGCCGTCGACCGCCCCGACATGCAGGGCCGTCTGGAGATCCTCAAGGTCCACCAGAAGGGCAAGCCGGTCGCCCCGGACGTCGACCTGTCGGCGGTCGCCCGCCGTACGCCCGGTATGACGGGTGCCGATCTGGCCAACGTGCTGAACGAGGCCGCCCTGCTGACGGCCCGCAGCGACCAGAAGCTGATCGACAACCACATGCTGGACGAGGCGATCGACCGTGTGGTCGCGGGCCCGCAGAAGCGGACCCGGATCATGTCGGACAAGGAGAAGAAGATCACCGCGTACCACGAGGGCGGACACGCCCTGGTCGCGGCGGCCTCGCCGAACTCCGATCCCGTCCACAAGATCACGATCCTGTCGCGAGGCCGCGCCCTCGGCTACACGATGGTGCTGCCGGACGAGGACAAGTACTCGACCACGCGCAACGAGATGCTGGACCAGCTCGCCTACATGCTGGGCGGCCGCGCGGCCGAGGAGCTCGTCTTCCACGACCCGACCACGGGTGCCGCCAACGACATCGAGAAGGCCACCGGTCTGGCCCGCGCGATGGTCACGCAGTACGGCATGACCGAGCGTCTCGGCGCGATCAAGTTCGGCGGCGACAACACCGAGCCGTTCCTCGGACGTGAGATGTCTCACCAGAGGGACTACTCGGAAGAGGTCGCGGCGCTGGTCGACGAAGAGGTCAAGAAGCTCATCGAGACCGCGCACAACGAGGCCTGGGAGATCCTGGTCGAGAACCGCGACGTGCTCGACAACCTCGTTCTGCAGCTGCTGGAGAAGGAGACGCTGGGCAAGGAGGAGATCGCCGAGATCTTCGCCCCGGTCGTCAAGCGCCCGCCGCGGCCCGCCTGGACCGGCTCCTCCCGCCGTACGCCGTCCACCCGCCCGCCGGTCCTCTCCCCCAAGGAGCTGGCCCTGACGAACGGGGCGAACGGCGCGACGCCGGCCATCACCACCGCGAAGAGCACCGCGGCGGAGCCCGCCCCGGCGCCCGAGCGAGCCCCGGAGGACCGCCCCGAGAGCTGATCCCGCTCCCGGTGGTCCCACCGCCCGGAATGGATGCCGCGCCCCCCAGGTTTTAGCCTGGGGGGCGCGGCTTTCCGCCATTTGCGCAGGCCGCCCCGAGAAGGACACAGGAACGAGGCACCAGATGACCGACCCCGTGACGCTGGACGGCGACGGCCAGATCGGCGAGTTCGACGAGAAGCGCGCCGAGAACGCCGTACGCGAACTGCTGATCGCGGTCGGCGAGGACCCGGATCGCGAGGGGCTGCGGGAGACGCCGGCGCGGGTGGCGCGGGCGTACCGGGAGATATTCGCGGGCCTGTGGCAGAAGCCGGAGGACGTCCTCACGACCACCTTCGATCTCGGGCACGACGAGATGGTCCTGGTGAAGGACATCGAAGTCCTGAGCTCCTGCGAACATCACCTGGTGCCGTTCGTCGGCGTGGCGCACGTCGGCTACATCCCGTCCATCGAAGGCAAGATCACCGGCCTGTCGAAGCTGGCTCGGCTCGTGGATGTGTACGCGCGGCGTCCGCAGGTGCAGGAACGACTCACCACGCAGATCGCCGACTCCCTGATGCAGATCCTGGAGCCGCGTGGCGTGATCGTCGTCGTCGAGTGCGAGCACATGTGCATGTCGATGCGCGGGGTCCGGAAGCCGGGCGCGAAGACCATCACGTCGGCGGTCCGGGGTCAGCTCCGCGACCCGGCGACCCGCAATGAGGCGATGAGCCTCATCATGGCGCGCTGACCCCGAGCGTCACGCCGCCGGGGCCGTACCCGCGCCGTCGTTCTCGTCGTCCTCCGGGAGTTTGCAGACCCGCTCCAGGAAGAGGGCGGCCGCTATGACGCCGATACCCGCGAGGACCGAGAAGCCGGCGTAGATGGCCTGGTCGCGGCGGGCGGGGATGTCGAGGGACTCCAGGAGGAAGACGCCGGTGCCGCCGTACATGCCGGAGACGAGGGCGGCGACCAGGGCACTGGCGTGGCCGAAAACGACCGCGCGGGCCGCCATCATGGGGTCGACGCCCTTGGCGTCGGGCTGCCGCTCGCGCTGGGCCTTCAGGCGGGCGCGGAGCGAGAGCGCCGTGGCCAGCAGGACCACGGCGATCAGGGCCAGCACGATGGGGGCGGCCAGAGGGACGCTCGGGAGCGTGCCGACCGAGTTCCAGAGGCGGGCGCCCGCCCAGGACAGCACTCCGGCCACGACGAAGACGCCGGCCAGCACCCTGATGCGCAGCTCTCTCACGGTGTCCCTTCGGTTCCCCCGGTCGGTCCGGCCCGGTTCGCGGCCGTCTTGACCTTAACGGCTATTCGGGCAGCCGGAGTTCCAGGTCCGTGCGCGGCGCCACGCCGCTCCGGGTGACGGCGTCCAGCAGACCGGCGACCGGGCCGCGGCCGGGGAGCTGCGCCTCGGGGTCCAGGTCGTGCCAGGGGGCCAGGACGAAGGCGCGCTCGTGGGCGCGGGGGTGGGGCAGGGTGAGCTGCGGGTCGTCGGAGACGACATCGGCGTACGACACGATGTCGACGTCCAGGGTGCGGGGGCCCCAGTGCTCGTCGCGGACGCGGTGGAAGGCCTCCTCGACCGCGTGCGCGCGCTCCAGGAGCGAGGAGGGCGGGAGGGTGGTCTTCAGGACCACGACCGCGTTGAAGTACGAGGGCTGGCTGCCGGGCTCCACGCCCCAGGGCTCCGTCTCGTAGACCGGGGAGACCGCCTTGATGCGGACGCCGGGCGTGTCCTCCAGGGCGTCGATGGCGCCCTGGAGGGTCTCCAGGCGGTTGCCGAGGTTGGAGCCGAGGGCGACCACGGCCCGTTTCGGGTTGGACAGGGTCGTGTCGGCGGCGTCGACCTTCTCGACGACGGAGGCGGGTACCGGCTGTACGGTCGGGTCGCTGGGACCCTTGAGGAAGGGCGCAGTCATACTCGGCTCCGGGTGATGGTGACGGTCACGTCGTCGAAGGGGACCCTGATCGGGGCGTCCGGCTTGTGGACGCACACCTCGACCTGCTGAACCCCCTCGTGCTTCAGACATACCTGGGCGATGCGCTCGGCGAGCGTCTCGATGAGGTCGACGGGCTCGCCCTGGACGACGGCCACGACCTCCTCCGCCACGATGCCGTAGTGCACGGTCTTCGCCAGGTCGTCGTCGGCCGCGGCCGGGCGGGTGTCCAGGCCGAGGACGAGGTCCACGATGAAGGTCTGGCCCTCCTCGCGTTCCCTCGGGAACACACCGTGGTGCCCGCGGGCCTTCAGGCCGCGCAGCGCGACACGATCCACGCGAATCACTCCTGCAATCGTCGGTCCCGGCCGGTCGGTGCCGTGTGCGGCGGCACGCCGGCCTCAGTCGAATCTACCTGCGAGCACGGACGGGGCCGGGCCACGGGGGTCGGGCCCGGCAGGATTCACCGGGCGTTTCCCCTGGGGAACCCGGCGGCTCACGGGTTGGTAGCCGCCCATACCCGCGGCTCGGTGATTCCAACCACTACCTGGCGACTACCCACTCAGGCGGGGGTGTCGTCCTGCTCGTCCTCCTCGGTTTCGGCCAGCACGGGGGAAGCGTGGTGCGACCAGAGCTTCCACCCCTGGGGCGTGCGCCGGAACACATTCGTGGCGACCACGAGCTGGCCGACGAGCGGGCCGAGCTCCTCGCCCTCGCCCTGGGGGGCGGGGCCGCCGCTGAGGATGTTCTCCGTGCAGGTGACCAGGGCGGTGTCGCCGGTGACCGAGACGTGCACGTCGGTGAGGAAGAACTGGATGTAGTCGGTGTTCGCCATGATCAGGGCGTACGAGCGGAGCACCTCGCCGCGGCCGGTGAGCACGGGCCAGCCGGGGTGCACGCAGGAGACCACGCCGGTGTCGGCCGGGTCGTGGTAGGTCTCGTCGACGCCCAGGTCGGAGGGGGTCAGCCAGAGCGACGCGAGTTCCTCGAAGTCGCCCCGTTCCAGTGCCTCGTAGAAGGCGGTGTTGGCGGCCTCGACCTGCTCGACGTCGGTGTGCGGGGCGCTCACCGGGCTCCCTCTGCGCCGGTGCGTGCTCCTTCGAGGGCGCGCGCGACGCGTACGGCGTCGGAGGTGGCGCGGACCTCGTGCACCCGTACCGCCCACGCCCCGGCGTGCGCCGCGAGCGCGGAGACGGCGGCGGTGGCGGCGTCGCGTTCGCGGGCGGGCGGGGGCGGGCCGTCCGGGGCGGCCAGGACGCGGCCGAGGAACCGCTTGCGGGAGGCGGCGACGAGCAGCGGGTGGCCGAGGCCGAGGATCCGGTCCAGACCGGCGAGGAGCGCGAGGTCGTGCTCGGCGTCCTTGGAGAAGCCGAGGCCGGGGTCGACGATGACGCGGTCGGGGGCGATGCCGCCCGCCAGGACGGCCTCCACGCGCGCGTGCAGCTCGTCGACGACCTCGGTGACGACGTCCGTGTACACGCCCTTGACGTTGCCGCCTTCGAGGAAGCCGCGCCAGTGCATGACGACGAAGGGGGCGCCGGCGTCGGCGACGGCCGGGATCATGCGGGGGTCGGCGAGGCCGCCGCTGACGTCGTTGACGAGGGCGGCGCCGGCCGCGAGGGCCCGTTCGGCGACGGAGGCGCGCATGGTGTCGACGGAGACGGTGACGCCCTCGGAGGCCAGATCGCGCACGACGGGGATGACGCGGCGCAGCTCCTCGGCCTCGTCGACCCGGGTGGCGCCGGGGCGGGTGGACTCGCCGCCGACGTCGACCAGGTCCGCGCCCTCGGTGACCAGGGCGAGGCCGTGCTTGACGGCGGCCGTGGTGTCGAAGTAGCGGCCGCCGTCGGAGAAGGAGTCGGGGGTGACGTTCACGACTCCCATGACCGCGCAGCGGTCCCATTCCGGTAGGCCCGCCACGCGCCCGCGTCCGCTCTGGTTGCTCATATGTTCAGCGTAGGCCCCGGGGGCTTCTGATGGATCTCCGCGGCGTCCGGGTCACGCCGCTCGGACGCTGCGTTCCGTCGTCGTGCCGTGGGGGCACGGGCGGCGGCTCGCGGTGCGGCGGCGGCGCAGGAAGCGCGGCAGGGGCAGGGCGAGGTTGACGAAACCTTCCGCCTGCATGGCGGCGAAGCCGATGCGGGGCAGGTCGGCGGAGGCCCGGTAGACGACGAAGCGGGGCTCCCAGCGCGGCCGGAACTTGGCGTTGAACTTGTACAGGGACTCGATCTGGAACCAGCGGGAGAGGAAGACCAGCAGTCCGCGCCAGGCGCGCAGCACGGGGCCGGCGCCTATCTTCTCGCCGCGGGCCAGGGCCGAGCGGAACATGGCGAAGTTGAGGGAGACCCGCTCGATGCCGAGCCTGGGGGCGGCCTGGAGGGCGGCCACGATGAGCAGTTCGTTCATGCCGGGATCGGCCGAGCGGTCGCGGCGCATGAGGTCCAGGGAGACGCCGTCGTGGCCCCAGGGCACGAAGTGCAGGACCGCCTTCAGGTCGCCGTAGGGGCCGGGGTGGTCGTCCTGCTTGTGGGCGGTGGCGATGAGGCAGTCGCCGTCGGCGGGGTCGCCGACGCGGCCCAGGGCCATGGAGAAACCGCGCTCGGTGTCGGTGCCGCGCCAGTCGTCGGCGGCGCGCCGGATGCGCTCCAGTTCGGCCTCGCCGAGGTCACGGACACGTCGTACCCGGGTTTCGTAACCGGCGCGCTCGATGCGCTTGACCATCTGGCGCACGTTGCGCATCGCGCGGCCGGCGAGTGAGAAATCCTTGACGTCCACCACCGCCTCGTCGCCCAGTTCGAGGGCGTCGAGACCGGTCTCGCGGGTCCACACCTCACCGCCGGTCTCGGAGCAGCCCATGACGGCGGGGGTCCAGGAGTGGGCCTTGGCCTCGTCCATGAACCGCTCGATGGCGCCGGGCCAGGCCTCGACGTCGCCGATCGGGTCGCCGCTGGCGAGCATCACGCCGGAGACGACGCGGTAGGTGACGGCCGCCTTGCCGCTGGGGGAGAACACCACGGCCTTGTCGCGGCGCAGCGCGAAGTGGCCGAGGGAGTCGCGGCCGCCGTGCTTCTCCAGCAGGGCGCGCAGCTTCGCCTCGTCCTCCTCGGTGAGCTGTGCGGCCGGGTGTTCGGGGCGGAAGGCCAGGTAGATGGTGGTGACGGCGGTGAGCAGGCCGAGGGCGCCGAGCGAGAAGGCGACGGTCCAGGAGGTGTTGCCCTGGTAGTCGACCGGGCCCTCGAAGCCGAACAGGCCGTAGATGACGTGGGTGATGCGGTCGGCCAGGCTCGGGTCGCCGATGATGCGTTCGGAGTGGACGCTGACGATGAGCAGGCCCAGCACGAGCGAGCCGGCGCTCATCAGCACGAAGTTGGCGAGCGCCCGCCAGCGGCTGCGTGGGTCGGGCAGGGCGTTGAACTGGTCGCGGTGGCGCAGCAGGGGCGCCAGCAGGGCCAGCGAGATGAGGACGCCCACGAGGGAGTGCCGGTAGGTGAACTGCGCGACGGCGCCGGCCGGCAGCAGGGCCACGGCCGCCCGCCAGGCCCGGCGCTTGCCGCGCTTGAGACCGTGCGCGAGCAGCAGCAACAGCACGCCCGCGCTCAGCGACAGGGCCGCCGCGAACGGGCCGAGCGCGCCGGGCAGCACCTCGGCGAGGGCGTGCATACGGCTGTGCCGGAAGCGCGGGAAGACGCCCGCGGCGATGTCCAGCACGCCCACGAGGGCACAGGCTCTGCCGACGAGGAGCGGGACGGCCTCGGGGCGTGGTCCGCGCAGCAGGCGGCCCACCCGGCTCGCCCGGCCCGCACGAGTCGCACCGCTTCGGCGACTCGGAACCTCACCCGACATTTCCTCATCTGTCCTGACAGACATCGCATCCCACTAGTTCTGCGAGAGACCTTGGATCCGGTGCCGATTCGGGCATCCGGCGACATTGCGCCCTCTAGGACGGTGTCTCGGGGGGAGAGGTTCACTCCCCACGTCAAAGCCGTTTCAAAGGCAAAGGAAAGTCCGGGACAAGCCCGCGCGAAGGTGTGATCGCGGGCGGGGCCGGGCGGAGAGCGCGGACAGGTAACCAACCCATGGGTCTCACGAGCAACAAGGTGCTGGCGCTGGCGGTGCTGTCCGCCGTGCTGCTGTTCGCCGGCACGGTCTGGCTGTGGCCACGGCTGGCCCGGCGCAGTTGGCGGGCGGTGGCCGGGCGGGTCGGGCTGCTGCTGGCCACCCAGGTGGCGCTGTTCGCCGCGGTCGGTCTCGCCGCCAACCAGGCCTTCGGGTTCTACGCGAGCTGGGCGGACCTGTTCGGGCAGGAGAAGGACCAGGGCGTGGTCGTCGACCACACGCCGGGCCAGGGCCCGCTGGAGGTGGTCGGCTCGCGGCGGGTGCCGGGGGCGGGCGGGGTGAATCCCCAGGCCGGCGGCCGGATCCAGCAGGTCGACATCGTGGGCCGTACCACCCGCATCGCGACGCCCGCCTATGTCTACCTGCCGCCGGAGTACTTCCAGCCGCGGTACCGCACCCACAGGTTCCCCGCGGCCGTCGTGTTGACCGGGTACCCGGGCACGGCGTCGGCGCTGGTGGAGAAGCTCCACTACCCGCGCACGGCCCTGGAGCTGGCCCGGGCGGGCCGGGCGCAGCCGATGATCCTCGTGATGCTGCGGCCGACGGTGGCGCCGCCCCGGGACACGGAGTGCGTGGACGTCCCGGGCGGTCCGCAGACCGAGTCGTTCTTCGCGAGGGATCTGCCCGACGCGTTGCGCTCGCACTACCGGGTGGCCGAAAAGCCGGGCGGCCTGGGCATCATCGGCAACTCGACGGGCGGCTACTGCGCGTTGAAGATCGCCATGCACCATCCTGATGTGTACGCCGCCGGTGCGGGCCTGTCCGCGTACTACAAGGCGCCGATCGACGCCACGACGGGCGATCTCTTCCAGGGCGACAAGGGGCTGCGCAATCGCGCCGACCTGTGGTGGTATCTCAGGCACAGGACCGCGCCCGACACTTCGCTGCTGGTCACCAGCAGCAAGCTGGGCGAGTCCAACTACAAGGACACGCTGAAGTTCATAGAGCGGGTCAAGGGCACAGGTCTGACGCGGATCTCGTCGATCATCCTGGAAAGCGGCGGCCACAACTTCAACACCTGGCGGCGTGAGATTCCGGCGACGCTGGAGTGGATGAGCGGGCGGCTGGACGGCCACTGAAAATGATCTTGCGGAATTGAGCGAACGGTTGATTCCGCTTCTTCCCGAGTTCTGATGCGGTGTGAGTCCCTTGGTGTGGCTTTGTTTTTGCGGGGTGGGTCACCACGATTCGCCTACGCGCGGTAAGTTTCTGGCCATGCCACGTGGACGTCATCGCCATTCCCCGCCCCTGCACAGGCTGCTGCCCCCGTCGGCGATCGCAGGCGTCTCCCTCGTCTGCGCCCTGGGGCCCTGGGTGTTCACGGAGCCGACGGTGCTCCGCGGTCTGGCGGCGGCCGCCGCGGCGACGGCGGTCGTCGGCGCGGTCGTGCTGCGCCGCTGGGACATCCAGGCGGGCAAGCAGGTCGCCGACCTCACGCGCGCGCGTGCGAGCGACGAGTGGCGCTTCGAGGAGCGGGTCGCCGAACTGGAGGCCGACCTCGAGGAGTCCCGCGAGCTGCGCGCGAAGCTGGAGCAGCGGCTGCGCGCCAAGCGCACCGAACTGGCCGGGCTGCGCAACGAGCACGCCGCGCTGCTGCGCCGGTACGCCACGGCGGAGACCGAGCGCGCGAGCGTCCTGGAGGAGCGCCGGGTGCTGGAGATAGAGGCGACGGCTCCGGTACGGGCCGCGCTGCCCGCGGGGGCGGCGGACGCCGCCGGGCAGGACGAGGCGCCTCTCGCCGTCGAGGAGGAGCCCGCGATTCCCGCCGTGTTCTCGCCGGAGGGCTCCCGGCTGTTCCTGCGGGCCGCGGCCGCGCTCGCCCGGTTCGACGGCGAGACGGCCCCGGACCCGGACGGCGGCGGCGACGACGACGGCGTACCGAAGGGCGAGGACGCGGAGCCCGCGCGGGAGCCGCGGCAGGAGCAGGCCGAGCAGCGGGAGCAGGCCCAGGAGGACGAGGCGCAGGGGCAGTCCGAGGCGGTCGACGGGCCCGAGCACGCGACCGCCGCCACTGCCGAGAAGGCCGAGACCGGGCAACTCCCGGAGCCCGCCCGGGCCGGAGAGCCGGTTTCCGGTCACTACACCGTCCCGACCGCCGTGGCCGTCGCGCCGCAGCCGCCGGTGCGACGCCCCCTGACCGAGGGCGGGTTCGACTTCTTCGGCACCAAGCAGGGCACCTCGCGGGCGGCCCTGGAGGCGGTGCAGAACGAGGACCTCGCCGATGTCGTCGGCCAGGAGGCCCTCGCCCTGCACAAGGCCGAGACCGAGGCCGGGTTCAAGCCGGCGGACGAGGAGTCGCGCGGGATCGGCCAGGTCATCGACCTGACGGCGCACGACGAGACCGAGCAGATCGACGTACAGGGGCTGCGGAGCGCGGTGTCCTGAGGTCCGTTCAGACGGAGGGCCCCTCGGCTACGGCCGGGGGGCCTTCGGCTTGTCTGGGCCTCGGTTTGTCTGGGGCCTCGGTTTGTCTGTGGCCTTCGGTTTGTGTGGGGCCTTGGGCTTGTGTGGGGGTCACGCCATCCAGCGGTCCAGCCGCGCGTCCCTGCGCCCGGTGCGTGACCGTTCCGCCTGTGCCGCCAGCAGCTCGCGCGCCTCGGCGGTGTCCCGCAGCCGTGCCGTCACCGTCTTGTTCGCGCCCGTGTCCACGTGCACGTCGGCCACGCCCCGGGCCCGTTCCCACGGCCCCTGGGTCATCCGTACGCTCTGCACCTTGGCGTGCGGCACCAGCGCCAGACTCCGCCGCAGCAGCCCGGACCGCGCCGCGAACACCGCGTCGGTGACGGCGAGCCCGTACCCCCGCCACCACACCGGCACGCACCAGCGGGCGCGGCGCGGCGACGGCGACAGGGCCGCGCCCTCCGGCACGGTCACGCCGGGCAGCACGCGCGCGACGACGGCCTCCGCGACCTCGCGCGGAGCGACCGGCACCAGCACGGAGTTGGACGAGCCCGCCACGTCCAGCTCCACCCGCACTAAGCCGCGCCGCCGCCACAGCAGCGGCTCCACGATCCGCACGGTCTGCACACGCCCCGGCGGCACCGTCTCGTGGGCCCGGTCCAGCAGGCCGTGGTCGATGCGCAGCCCGTCGGGCGACTCGCCCACCGTCCAGTCGTACTCGGCGACGAACCGCCCCACGCTGCTCGCGCCCGCCGCGCCCAGCAGCGGCAGCGCGGTGGCCAGGACCGTCCACACGCTCTCCGTGGCCAGCCACAGCACTGGCGGGACGACGAGCGCCGCGGCCAGCGAGCCCCAGGTCGCGCCGGTCAGCACCAGCGACACGGCGAGCACGCCGGGCGGCACCCGGAGCAGCTGCCGGGACGGGGCCTCGCCGACCTCGTGCGCGGTCTCGGGGGCGAATCCGGCCGCCCGGGCGAGCAGTTCGGCGCGCAGCGCCCGCGCCTCGTCGGCGCCGAGGAAGGCCAGTTCGTCCTTCTTGTCGGTCCCTATGACGTCGAGTTTCAGCTTGGCGACGCCCGCGACCCGGGCGAGCAGCGGCTGGTTGATGTCGATGGCCTGGACCCGCTCCAGCCGGATGTGCGCGGTGCGCCGGAACACCAGTCCGGTACGGATGCGCAGTTCGGTCTCGGTCACCGCGAAGTGGGTGAACCACCAGGAGCAGAAGCCGTAGAGGGCGGCGGCCGGGACGATCACGGCGAGGCCGATCAGCAGCGTGGTCGTGGTGAGGCGGGCCAGATGGCGCTGCGCGCCGTCGGGATCGTGCACCGCCCAGCCGGCGATCACGGCGACCGGTGCCCAGGCGCGGCGCAGGGGTGTGACGGGGTGCAGCCGCCGCTCGGCCGGCCCGCCCTCGGCCTCGGCGGCCCCCGTGGCCCCGGCGGTCTCGGGCGCCGTCACAGCCCCGCCGATCGGGCCTCGCCCAGCTCGGTGAGCCGGTCGCGCAGCCGTTCCGCCTCGGCCGGGTCCAGGCCCGGGATGGTCGCGTCGGTCGCCGCGGCGGCCGTGTGCAGCTGCACGCTGGCCAGCCCGAAGTGCCGCTCGACCGGCCCGGAGGTGACCTCGACCAGCTGCATCCGCCCGTACGGCACGACGGTCTCCTCGCGCCACAGCACGCCCCGGCTGATCAGCAGGTCGTCGGCGCGCTCGGCGTACCGCCAGGAACGCCAGTTGCGGTCGATCATCACCCAGCCCCAGCACGTCAGCGCCAGCGGCACCACCGCGAAGGCGGCCCAGGCGGGCCCGGCCAGCAGACCCGGCAGCAGCCCGGCGGCCAGGCTGATCACCCCGAGCCACACGACCAGCAGCAGCCGCCGCATCTTCAGCAGGCCGGGGGGCAGGGCGATCCAGACGGGCTCGTCTGCCGGGCGGGCCCCTGCGGGACCTTCCACCCCTGACGGACCTTCCACCCCTGTGGCTCCTGGCGTGCCCTCTGGCTCCGCCGGCACCGGCATGGCCGCTGCCCGCGACCCGGCCGTGCCGTCTGCCCCCGCCGACCCGGCCGTGCTGTCGGCCCCCGTCGGCTCCGCCTCGTGCGGACTCCCCGTTTCCATGGGGCCAGCGTACGTAGGAGAGACTGTGTCCATGACTCCTACGACGGAGACCATGGTCGGAATCGGCGGCGCCGCGGAGAGCACCGACATGGTGCTCAACATCGGGCCCCAGCACCCGTCCACGCACGGCGTGCTGCGGCTGAAGCTCGTCCTGGACGGGGAGCGCATCACGCACGCGGAGCCGGTGATCGGCTACATGCACCGCGGCGCGGAGAAGCTGTTCGAGGCCCGCGACTACCGCCAGATCATCATGCTCGCCAACCGCCACGACTGGCTGTCGGCGTTCTCCAACGAGCTGGGCGTGGTCCTCGCCGTGGAGCGGATGCTCGGCATGGAGGTCCCCGAGCGGGCGGTGTGGCTGCGCACGCTGCTCGCCGAGCTGAACCGGGTGCTCAACCACCTGATGTTCCTCGGCTCGTACCCGCTGGAGCTCGGCGGGATCACCCCGATCTTCTACGCCTTCCGGGAGCGCGAGGAGCTCCAGCACGTCATGGAGGAGGTCTCCGGCGGGCGTATGCACTACATGTTCAACCGCGTCGGCGGGCTCAAGGAGGACCTGCCGGCCGGGTGGACGGCACGCGCGCGTGCCGCCGTCGCCGACGTGCGCTCCCGGATGGACCGCTTCGACGACCTCGTGCTCGGCAACGAGATCTTCCGGGGCCGCACCCGGGGCGTCGGCACGCTCAGCCCGGAGACCGTGCACGCGTACGGGGTCAGCGGCCCGCTCGGGCGCGCCTCGGGCGTCGACTTCGACCTGCGCCGGGACGAGCCGTACCTTGCCTACGGCGACCTCCAGGACACCCTGCGGGTGGTGACCCGGCAGGAGGGCGACTGCCTCGCCCGCTTCGAGTGCCTCCTGGAGCAGACGCACAACGCGCTGGACCTGGCCGACGCCTGCCTCGACCGGCTCGCCGAGCTGCCGCCCGGGCCGGTCAACCAGCGGCTCCCGAAGGTGCTGAAGGCGCCCGAGGGGCACACGTACGCCTGGACCGAGAACCCCCTCGGCATCAACGGCTACTACCTGGTCAGCAAGGGCGAGAAGACCCCGTACCGGCTGAAGCTGCGCTCGGCCTCGTACAACAACATCCAGGCGCTGACGGAGCTGCTGCCGGGGACGCTGGTCGCGGACATGGTGGCGATCCTGGGGTCGATGTTCTTCGTCGTGGGCGATATCGACAAGTAGCGGCCCGCAGCCGCTAGAACGGGTCCTCGATCCCCACCGGCTGCACCAGCCACCCGAAGTCGCCGAGCCCGCCCGTCGCCGTGAGCTCGGCGGCCTCCCCGGCGCTCGCGAGGGCGCGCACATAGGCGGTGGGGTCGGTGGACGCCAGCGTGAGCGGGGGGCGTGCGCCGGTCACACCCAGGGCGTGCAGGGCCTCGCGCTGCGGGAGCACCCGCCCGCCGGGCAGCGCGCACGCGTCCAGGGCGACGTGGGCGGTGATGTCGCAGGAGCCGTCCGGTACGGGTGTGGTCTCGCGGCCCTCCCGGAAGCCGGTGAGCGTCCCGAACGGCGGCCGGGCGTCCGCCGTGTGCGCGTAGTCCACGGCGACCGCGAGCCCCCGCCGCAGTGTCCCGACCGCCGCGGCCCAGGCCTCGTCCCTGGGCAGGCCGATCTCGGCCCGCAGCCCCGCCTCGCCGGACAGCGGCCACCAGCGCTCCAGCCACCGCGCCCCCGCCCCGGCGACCGGCTCCCCGAGCCGCTCCGTCCCGTCGCCCCGGACCAGCACCAGCCGGGCCACGCCCGCGGAGTCCACCTCCGCGACCTCCACGGGCACGTTGTCCAGCCACTCGTTGGCGAACAGCAGCCCGGTCGTCCCCTCAGGGGGCGTGGCCCGCCACTCGATCCGGTGATCGAGCCCCGCGGGCCGCTCGGCGATTTCGACGGCGTACGCGCGCGTGCGGCCCGCCACCTCCGCGGGCAGCGCGGCGAGCACCCCGGCGGCCAGTTCGCCCCGCCCGGCCGCCATGTCGACGAAGTCCAGCGCCGCGGGCCGCCCCAGCGCCTCGTCGACGCGGCACAGCAGCCGCGCCACGGCCCCGGCGAACAGCGGCGACGCGTGCACGGACGTACGGAAGTGCCCGGCCGGCCCCTCGGCCCGCCGGTAGAAGCCGCCCGGCCCGTACAGGGCCTCCCGTGCCGCGGCGCGCCACCCGCGCCACTCGTCCCTCGTCCGCGCTGTCACCGGCCCAGGCTATGCGGACACAACGAACGCAACTCCACCTTGCGGAGTACGCGCGCCGCACCCGGATCGGCCCTCCGGTTGACCCCTGCACCTATCCCGCTTCCCTACGCTGGGTTACGTGCAGCGCCTCTATGACTTTCTCCGCAGGCACCCGACGTGGGTCGACGGCACCTGGGCCGTGATCCTCCTCGGGATGTCGCTGGTGGGCGGGGTGGCGGGCGGGTACGGTTCCCCGGCCGCCGCCGTTCCCCTCACCCTGCTGCTCTGCCTGGTGATCGCGCTGCGCCGCCGGATGCCGGAGAAGATGCTGCTGCTCGCGACCGCGGTCGGAGTCGCCCAGCTGATCACCGACGTGCAGATCACTCCCGCCGACTTCGCCCTGCTGGTGATCGCCTACACGGTCGCGGCGGAGGGCGCGCGCTGGGCCTCCCGCTTCGCGCTGGGCGCCGGCCTGTGCGCGGCTCCCCTGGCCCAGATGCGCTGGCCGAGCGAGGAGACGTCCGTCTTCGGCAACGTCGTCCTGACGGTCTTCATGACCGTGCCCTTCGCCCTCGCCTGGGTGCTCGGCGACTCCATCCGCACCCGCCGCGCCTACTTCGCCCAGCTGGAGGAGCGCGCCGCCCGCCTGGAGAAGGAGCGCGAGGCGCAGTCCAAGGTCGCCGTCGCCGCCGAACGCGCCCGCATCGCCCGCGAGCTGCACGACGTCGTCGCGCACAACGTGTCGGTGATGGTGGTCCAGGCCGACGGCGCCGCCTACGTCCTCGACGCCGCGCCCGACCAGGCGAAGAAGGCCCTGGAGACCATCTCCTCCACCGGCCGCCAGGCTCTCGCCGAGATGCGCCGCCTGCTCGGCGTGCTGCGCACCGGGGAGCACGAGGAGGCCGGCGAGTACGTGCCGCAGCCCGACGTGCGGCAGATCGAGGACCTCGTGGAGCAGTGCCGCGGGTCCGGACTGCCCGTCGACTTCAAGGTCGAGGGCACCCCGCGCCCGCTGCCCAGCGGCGTCGAGCTGACGGCGTACCGCATCGTGCAGGAGGCGCTCACCAACACGCGCAAGCACGGCGGGCCCAACGCGGGCGCCAGCGTGCGCCTGGTGTACTTCGACGACGGCCTCGGCCTGCTCGTCGAGGACGACGGCAAGGGCGCCCCGCACGAGCTGTACGAGGAGGGCGGTTTCGACGGCCAGGGCCACGGACTGATCGGCATGCGCGAGCGCGTCGGAATGGTCGGCGGCACCCTGGACGCCGGCCCGCGCCCGGGCGGAGGATTCCGCATCAGTGCCCTGCTGCCGCTCAAACCCGCGCACTGACCTCGGCACACGCCCCTCGCTGACACCTGTAACGACCCGATATTGGAAGAGGCCAGATGACGATCCGCGTGATGCTCGTCGACGATCAGGTGCTGCTGCGCACCGGGTTCCGGATGGTGCTCGCCGCCCAGCCGGACATGGAGGTCGTGGCGGAGGCGGGCGACGGTGTCGAGGCCCTCCAGGTGCTGCGGACGACCGAGGTGGACGTGGTGCTGATGGACGTCCGCATGCCGAAGCTCGACGGTGTGGAGACGACCCGCCGGATCTGCGCGGACACCGACCCGCCGAAGGTGCTCATCCTGACCACCTTCGACCTCGACGAGTACGCCTTCTCCGGGCTGAAGGCGGGCGCCTCCGGCTTCATGCTCAAGGACGTGCCCCCCGGTGAGCTCCTCGCCGCGATCCGGGCCGTGCACAGCGGCGACGCGGTCGTCGCGCCCTCCACCACCCGGCGGCTCCTGGACCGCTTCGCGCCGATGCTGCCGGGCACCAAGAAACCCGAGCACAAGGAGCTGGAGCGGCTCACCCACCGCGAGCGGGAGGTCATGGTGCTGGTCGCGCAGGGCCTGTCCAACGGCGAGATCGCGGCCCGGCTCGTGCTGTCGGAGGCGACCGTGAAGACGCACGTGGGCCGCATTCTGACCAAGCTGGGCCTCAGGGACCGCGTGCAGGTCGTGGTGCTGGCCTACGAGACGGGGCTGGTGCGGGCCGGCGGGCACGACTGAGCCGCCCGCGCGGGCCCGCTATCTGAGGATCCCCTCCAGGAACTCGCTGCCGAGCCGGGCCACCACCGTCACGTCCAGCTGGTGCAGGACGTAGCGCCCGCGGCGGCGGGTCGTGATCAGGCCCGCCTTCTTCAGCACGCCCAGATGCCGGGATATCTCCGGGGCCGTCATGCCGTGCACCTGCGCCAGCTCGCCGGTGGTGTACGCGCTGCGCGCGAGATGGCGGCACATGCGCATGCGGACCGGGTGCGACAGCGCGGTCATCCGCAGCGCCAGCTGCTCCAGCGTGGGCGGGGCGGCGAGCTCGGGGGAGCCGACCGGGTAGTGCAGCACCGGCTGCCAGCCGTACCGGTGCAGGACCATCAGGTGCGGCCAGCCCAGGCTCGTCGGGACGAGCAGCAGGCCGCCGTCGCCCGTGGCCGTACGGCCCTCGCCCAGCTTGTCGACCGTGATGCGGGCGGCGGCCTCGTCGAGCGTCACCGCCGGGGACGCCGCGGCCAGGGCCTCGGCCAGGCCCTTGCGCCTGAGCAGGTCCGTCTTGTGGCGGGCGTCCGCCGCGAGCTGGTGGCGCAGCCGGGACCAGGCCTCCGCGAAGAACGCCTCGTCGCAGTCCTGGAGGAACCGGCGCAGCCAGGCGCGGATCCTGGGCGGGTCGGCCAGCAGCCGCTCGCTGAACCGCAGCTGCTGCGGCCCGCGCGCGGCGGCCAGCTCCAGGGCGCGGCGGCGCACCTCCGCGTCGGACAGCGCGTCCGGGCCGTGCGAGCAGTAGGGCAGCGCGCACGTGAACTCCAGGGCGGCGTCCACGAACTGCTCGTCCGTCAGCTTGTCCAGCAGGTCCAGTTCCTCGGCGAGCGTGGCGCACGGCAGGGTGCTGCGGCCGGGGATGCCGGCGAACGGCATGAACAGGTCCGAGAACGTCGTCCGCCACAGGAAGTCGGCCTCGCACATCCGGTCGGCCAGATGGGGGTCGAGCCGGGCGGTCACGCCCGTCACCCAGCCCTGGAGGCCCGGGTGGTGCCCCGGCTCGGACAGCGCGTGCAGCGCCATGCCCAGCTCGGCCAGGGGCGAGGGCACGACGGCGACCCTGTCCGGCCGCAGCCCGTCGATGTCGATGTGCACGCTCATGCCCTCATGGTGCACCCCGCCACTGACAACGCCCCCGTCGATTGACGGGCGCCGTCAATCGACGCGACACCGCCCTCGCCGCGGGCGCACGGTGGGTTCACCGGGGCAGCCGCGGAGCCTTCCGGACCTCCATCACCCCGTCCCGCAGAGGCGATCCACCATGAGCAGCACGCAGCAGTACCTCCTCGACACCTACCGCGCCCGGTCCCTCGGCGAGCCCGCCCCGCCCGCGCCGGGCAGGCACGACTGGCAGGTCGTACGGGAGTGGCGCGACGAACGGCACTTCCGGGCGGTCCTGGCGGGCCGCCCGGCCCGCCACCGGTTCCGGGACGCCCTGAGCCGGTGGCGGCGGCGCCCTACCTGACCTGCTCCGGCAGCCGGGCCACGAACTCGGCCACCGCCGTCTTGACGTCCTCGGCGGTCCACTCCAGCCCATCGGACCGCACATGCACGTCCGTGAACGCCAGGCCCGGGCCGCCCCGGTCCCAGCCGGAGCCGAACAGCACGACCCCCGTCTCCTCGGCCGCGCGGACCGCCGCCTCGGCCAGGACGTCCGCCTCGTACGGCAGCCACACCTGGAAGTCGTGGGTGTGCGGCACCTCCGGGCGCACGCGCGCCCACGGCAGCCCGGTGGCGGCGAACCCCTCGCGCAGGGCGGCGGCCACTACGCGCGCGTGGGCGACGTACTCCGGCAGCCGGGGCAGTTCCCGCTCCAGTCCGACCAGCGCGGACAAGGCCGTCGGGAACTGCTGGAAGACCTGGCCGCCGTACCGGTGCCGCCAGGCCTTCGCCTCCTCGACGAGCTCCCTGGGGCCGGCGAGGGCCGCGCCGCCGAACGCTTCCAGGGACTTGTAGAACGACACGTAGACGCTGTCAGCCAGGCCCGCGATCTCCTCCAGGGACCGGCCGAGGTGGACGGTGGACTCCCACAGCCGGGCCCCGTCGAAGTGCACCACCGCGTCCCGCAGCCGCGCGGCCTCGACGACCTCGGTGAGCTCCTCCCAGGACGGCAGCACGAAACCGGCGTCCCTGAGGGGCAGTTCCAGCATCAGCGCCCCGAAGGGCTCCTCGAAGTCGCGCACCTCGGCGGCGGTCGGCAGCCGCGGCTCGCCCGTCACGCGCACCGGGCGCAGGCCGGCGACCTCGCTGAACGCGTTCCGCTCGTGCACCTCGGGATGGCTGAGCGCGTGCAGGGCCACGGTCGGGTCGCCGGTGCGGCCCGCCCAGCAGCGCAGGGCCACCTGCTGGGCCATCGTGCCCGTCGGGAAGAACGCGGCGGCCTCGGTGCCGAGGAGTCCCGCGACCTTCCTCTCCAGCGCCTCGACGACGCCGTCGCCGTACACGTCCGACAGTTCGTCCAGGTCGTACGCGTCCCCCGCCCCGTCCAGCAGCGCCAGCCGCTCCCGCAGGGTCCGGTGGAAGCCGAACCGCGCGAACACGCGCCGTGCGCCGCGATGGGCGGCCAGCCGCCGTTCACGGATCCGTGCGCCCCGGTCCTCGCCCGCCGCCTGCTCGTCGCGTTCCGCCGTGTCGGTCATGGTCCGGATCCTCTCCCGCGCGCGTGCGGCCGGTCATCCGCATTTCGAACGCCGTCCGGGAGCACGCTCGGGCATGCACACCCTGTGGACAACCGAACGCCCCTCGAACCGATCGCGTTAACATGACGAGAAATCGTCCGGTACCCGGAGCGGACTGGAACGGGAAGGCCGCCGTCGAGTGAACACAACCCCACAGCCAGACCCCAGGGACCGCCCCGCGCGGCTCACCGTCGGCGTCGTCGGCGCCGGCCGCGTGGGACCCGCACTGGCCGCGTCCCTCCAGCTCGCCGGGCACCGCCCGGTCGCCGTCTCCGCGGTCTCCGAGGACTCCCGGCGGCGCGCCGCGCAGCTGCTGCCCGACGTGCCGGTGATGCCGCCCGCCGAGGTCCTCCAGCGGGCCGACCTGGTCCTGCTGACGGTTCCGGACGACGCCCTGCCCGACCTGGTCGCGGGCCTCGCCGACACCGGGTCCGTCCGGCCGGGCCAGCTGCTCGTCCACACCTCCGGGCGGTACGGCGCGCGGGTCCTCGACCCCGCCCTGCGCGCGGGCGCCCTGCCGTTGGCCCTGCACCCCGCGATGACCTTCACCGGCACGCCCGTGGACGTCCAGCGGCTGGCCGGCTGCTCCTTCGGCGTCACCGCGCCCGAGGAGCTCCGCCTCGCCGCCGAGGCCCTCGTCATCGAGATGGGCGGCGAGCCGGAGTGGATCGCCGAGGAGAACCGGCCGCTCTACCACGCGGCCCTCGCCCTGGGCGCCAACCACCTGGTCACCCTGGTCGCCCAGTCCATGGAGCTGCTGAGCGCGGCCGGGGTCGCGGCCCCCGACCGGATGCTCGGGCCGCTGCTCGGCGCCGCCCTGGACAACGCCCTGCGCTCCGGCGACGCGGCCCTCACCGGCCCGGTCGCGCGCGGCGACGCGGGCACGGTCGCCGCGCACGTCACCGAACTGCGCCGGCACGCCCCGCAGACCGTCGCCGGCTACCTGGCCATGGCCCGCGCCACCGCCGACCGGGCCCTGGCCCACGGCCTGCTGAAGCCGGAGCTCGCCGAGGACCTCCTCGGGGTACTCGCCCACGGGACCGACGGCACCGAAGGGGACGCCCGATGACCACCACCCTGCTGCGCACCGCCGGCGAACTGCACGCACGCGCGCGTACGGGCCGCCGCGCCGTGGTGATGACCATGGGCGCCCTCCACGAGGGCCACGCCACGCTGATCCGCACCGCGCGTGCCCTCGCCGGGCCGGACGGCGAGGTCGTCGTCACGGTCTTCGTCAACCCGCTCCAGTTCGGCGCGGGCGAGGACCTCGACCGCTACCCGCGCACCCTGGACGCCGACGTCAAGCTCGCCGAACAGTCCGGCGCGGACGTCGTGTTCGCCCCGTCGGTCGACGAGGTGTACCCCGGCGGCGAGCCCCAGGTCCGCATCACCGCGGGCCCCATGGGCGAGCGCCTGGAGGGCGCCTCCCGCCCCGGCCACTTCGACGGCATGCTCACGGTCGTCGCCAAGCTGCTGCACCTCACCCGCCCCGACGTCGCCCTGTACGGCCAGAAGGACGCCCAGCAGCTGGCCCTGATCCGCCGCATGGTGCGGGACCTGAACTTCGGCGTGGAGATCGTCGGCGTCCCCACCGTCCGCGAGGAGGACGGCCTGGCCCTGTCCAGCCGCAACCGCTACCTCTCGCCGGCGGAGCGGCGCACCGCCCTCGCGCTGTCCCGGGCCCTGTTCGCGGGCCAGGACCGGCACGCCGCCCAGGAGGCGCTGCGGGCCCGGGCCCGCGAAGTGCCCGCCACACGCGCGCGTGCCGAGGCGCTCAGCGCCATAGGGGAGTCCCGCGCGGCAGCCGACGCGCACGCCGTCGCGACGGCCGTCCCGGGCGGCCCCGCGGCCGTCCGCGCGGCGGCCCGCCAGGTCCTCGACGAGGCCGCCCGCCTCCAACCGCCGCTCAAGCTGGACTACCTCGCGCTGGTCGACCCGTCCGACTTCACCGAGATCGGCGACGACTTCACCGGCGAGGCGGTCCTGGCCGTCGCCGCCCGGGTCGGGACGACCCGGCTGATCGACAACATGCCCCTCACCTTCGGAACCCTCGGAGCCGCCTCGTGACCACCACAGGCATACGACTGCACGCGCCCGCTCCCGGGTGGTCCATCGCCGCGGACGTGGTCGTCGTCGGCTCCGGCGTCGCCGGCCTCACCGCGGCCCTGCGCTGCCAGGCCGCGGGCCTGCACACCGTGGTGGTCACCAAGGCCCGCCTCGACGACGGCTCCACCCGCTGGGCCCAGGGCGGCATCGCCGCGGCCCTCGGCGAGGGCGACACCCCCGAACAGCACCTGGACGACACCCTGGTCGCGGGCGCGGGCCTGTGCGACGAGGAAGCGGTCCGCCTCCTCGTCACCGAGGGCCCCGACGCCGTACGCCGCCTCATCGAGACCGGCGCCCAGTTCGACGAGTCCTCCGAGGGCGGCCTGGAACTCACCCGCGAGGGCGGCCACCACCGCCGCCGCATCGCCCACGCCGGCGGTGACGCCACGGGCGCCGAGATCTCCCGCGCCCTGGTCGAGGCGGTACGCGCGCGTGGGATGCGCACCATCGAGAACGCGCTCGTCCTGGACCTCCTCACGGACGCCGAGGGCCGCACCGCCGGCGTCACCCTGCACGTCATGGGCGAGGGCCAGCACGACGGCGTCGGAGCGGTCCACGCCCCGGCGGTGGTCCTGGCGACCGGCGGCATGGGCCAGGTCTTCTCCGCGACCACCAACCCGTCGGTCTCGACCGGCGACGGCGTGGCCCTGGCGCTCCGCGCGGGCGCCGAGGTCAGCGACCTGGAGTTCGTCCAGTTCCACCCCACCGTCCTCTTCCTGGGCCCGGACGCCGAGGGCCAGCAGCCCCTGGTCTCCGAGGCCGTACGCGGCGAGGGCGCCCACCTCGTGGACGCCGACGGCGTGCGCTTCATGCAGGGGCAGCACGAACTGGCGGAACTCGCCCCCCGGGACATCGTCGCCAAGGGCATCATGCGCCGCATGCAGGAGCAGGACGCCGAGCACGTGTACCTCGACGCCCGCCACTTCGGCGCCGAGATGTGGGAGCACCGCTTCCCGACGATCCTGGCCGCCTGCCGCGCCCACGGCATCGACCCGGTCACCGAGCCCGTCCCGGTCGCCCCGGCCGCCCACTACGCCTCCGGCGGCGTCCGCACCGACTCCCACGGCCGTACGACCGTGCCCGGCCTGTACGCGTGCGGCGAGGTCGCCTGCACCGGCGTCCACGGCGCCAACCGCCTGGCCTCCAACTCCCTCCTCGAAGGCCTGGTCTACGCCGAGCGCATCGCGGCCGACATCGCGGCGAACGGCCTCCACGCGCGCGTGCCGCAGCCGCTCCCGCACCCGGAGACCCCCGAGCACCCCCTGCAGACCCCGGAGGGCCGCTTCGCGATCCAGCGGATCATGACGAACGGGGCCGGAGTCCTGCGCTCGGCAAAGTCCCTCGCCCAGGCCGCCGACCAGCTCCAGCGGCTCCACACCGACGCCCGCGACGCCCTCGCCGAGAACGGCAAGACCGCAGAGCCCGGCGTCGACACCTGGGAGGCCACCAACCTCCTGTGCGTGGCCCGCGTCCTGGTCGCCGCCGCCCTGCTGCGGGAGGAGACCCGGGGCTGCCACTGGCGCGAGGACCGCCCCGAGCGCGACGACACGGCCTGGCGCCGCCACATCGTCGTACGCCTGAACCCCGACCGGACGCTGGCCGTGCACACCACCGACACCACACACTTCCCTACGACTTTCCCGCCCCAGGCCCCCCAGGAGCAGTGACCGACGTGAGCACCCCCGACCTTCCCCTCGCCTCGTCCGGAGGCTGCGGCGACGGCTGCGCCTGTGGCGCGGACGACGAGGCGTACCTGGAGTGCGGCCTGGACCCCGCACTCGCCCAGCTCCTGGCCGACGCCGGCCTCGACCCCGTGGAGGTCGAGGACATCGCCAACGTGGCCGTCCAGGAGGACCTGGCCCACGGCGTGGACGTCACGACCGTCGCCACGATCCCCGAGGACGCGGTGGCCACCGCCGACTTCACCGCGCGCGAGGCGGGCGTCGTGGCCGGCCTCCGCATCGCCGAGGCGGTCCTCTCGGTCGTCTGCGAGGAGGAACTGGCGATCGAGCGCCACACCGAGGACGGCGACCGCGTCGAGGCGGGCCAGAAGCTCCTCTCGGTCACCACCCGCACCCGCGACCTCCTCACGGCCGAGCGCAGCGCGCTGAACATCCTGTGCCGCCTGTCGGGCATCGCGACGGCCACGCGCGCGTGGGCGGACGTCCTGGAGGGCACGAAGGCCAGGGTCCGGGACACCCGCAAGACCACGCCCGGCCTGCGCAGCCTCGAAAAGTACGCGGTCCGCTGCGGTGGCGGCGTCAACCACCGCATGTCCCTCTCGGACGCGGCCCTCGTCAAGGACAACCACGTGGTCGCCGCGGGCGGTGTCGCCCAGGCCTTCAAGGCGGTCCGCGAACGCTTCCCGGACGTGCCCATCGAGGTCGAGGTCGACACCCTGCACCAGCTCCGCGAGGTCCTGGACGCCGGCGCCGACCTGATCCTCCTGGACAACTTCACGCCGGCCGAGTGCGCGGAGGCAGTCGCCATCGTCCAGGGCCGCGCCGCCCTGGAGGCCTCGGGCCGCCTCACCCTCGACAACGCCAAGGCCTACGCCGACACCGGCGTCGACTACCTGGCCGTCGGAGCCCTCACCCATTCCTCGCCGATCCTGGACATCGGCCTGGACCTGCGGCCGGCCGAGTAGGGGAGCGGGTACGGGCCATGCTGCTGACGATCGACGTAGGAAACACCCACACCGTCCTGGGCCTGTTCGACGGCGAGGACATCGTCGAACACTGGCGCATCTCCACGGACGCGCGCCGCACCGCCGACGAGCTGGCGGTCCTCCTCCAGGGCCTGATGGGCATGCACCCGCTCCTCGGCGACGAACTGGGCGACGGCATCGACGGCATCGCCATCTGCGCCACCGTCCCCTCGGTCCTGCACGAACTCCGCGAGGTGACGCGCCGCTACTACGGCGACGTCCCGGCGGTCCTCGTCGAACCGGGCGTCAAGACGGGCGTCCCGATCCTCATGGACAACCCCAAGGAGGTCGGCGCGGACCGCATCATCAACGCGGTCGCGGCGGTCGAGCTCTACGGCGGCCCGGCCATCGTCGTCGACTTCGGCACGGCGACGACGTTCGACGCGGTCAGCGCGCGCGGCGAGTACGTCGGCGGCGTCATCGCCCCCGGCATCGAGATCTCCGTCGAGGCCCTCGGCGTCCGCGGCGCCCAGCTCCGCAAGATCGAGGTGGCCAGGCCGCGCAGCGTCATCGGCAAGAACACGGTCGAGGCGATGCAGTCGGGCATCATCTACGGTTTCGCCGGCCAGGTCGACGGGGTCGTCAACCGCGTGGCCCGCGAGCTGGCCGAGGACCCCGACGACGTCACCGTCATCGCGACGGGCGGGCTCGCGCCGATGGTCCTCGGCGAGTCGTCGGTCATCGACGAACATGAGCCATGGCTGACGCTGATCGGCCTGCGACTGGTGTACGAGCGGAACGTGTCGCGTATGTGAGCGGCGTTGTTCGCTGAGGCCGGGGCGTCGCGCAGCCCGACGCAGCGGGGTGCCGCTTCTGTGGGACGGGTGCCGCCCCAGCGGCACGACTGCCCGCAGCTGGGTGAGCCACGACGCGCCCGCAGCCGCCGGACGGCGCAAGGGGCCGTGTCGGGGGGTGTCCGCCCGCAGCGGTTGGCGCGTCAACGCCAGTGAGTCGGTGTGACACCCCATCGCGCCGTTCCGAGGACGAACACCCCCCGGCGCGGCCCCGACCCACCACCCGGCGTCAGGCGAAGACGCGCACCCCCACCCCACCTGCGCAGGCCGCCGCAGGCACCGCACCCCACCACCACCCGAGTGGTCCCCCACGCCACACCCGCCCGTTATGCGGAATTTGTCTGATTAGCGCGTATCGTCGCCGCATGCCCACGCCATACGGATCCCGCGGCGGCATGGCGTTCGGCGTGGAGGAGCTGCGTGTGCTCCGCCGCGCTCTCGCCCTCGCCCTCCACCCCACCTCCGCCTCGTCCGACGACGTCCAGGACTGCCTCCGCCTCGCAGAGTCGCTCGACGAGGCGATGCGGGAGGGGGCCAGGCTGCGTGCCTTCCTCGTGGCCGACCTCGGCCGGTACCGCGCCGCCCTCCCCGGCACCGCCGCCGGCTACCTCGCACTCCTGGACGAGGCGCTGGGCGCCGGATACCGCCCGCACCCGGACGACCTCGCCGCCCTCAGCGCCCTGCGCGGCAACCCCACCGCCGCCGCCCTCCTGGACCGCTGCACGGTCGCCTCCATCATCGCCACGACCCGCGACACCCCCACCGTCCCCGCCTGCCGCACCCGCCTCCACGCCCTCCCCGGGGGCCGCTCCGGCGGCCTCTCCGGCCTCACCGGGACCTCCGTCAAGGACACCCCCGAGAAGCAGCCCGAGAAGAAGCCCGTGCGAAAGCCGGCCGCCCCGAAGCCCGCGCCCGCCCCCAAGCCCACCCCCGCCCCGGGCACCCCGAAGCCCACCCGCCCGATCCCCACCCCGGGCGAGGTCTTCCCGCGCCGCAAGCCCACCCCGCCACCCCCGGCCAACCCCCAGCAGCTCGCCGCGGGCTGACGTGGCTACTCTGGATCCATGGACTACGTCTCCGCGCTCCTGCCCCCGGTCGTCATGGCCGTCTTCTTCATCGGCGTGATCCGGGTGATCGTGAAGACACAGGGCGGCGCCAACAAGGCCAAGGAGGACGCGGCCGTCGACGCCGCCCTCGCGCGCGCGGAGGGCGCCCAGCAGTCCTCCGCGACCAGCCCCAGGGCAGACGCCTGACCCCACCCCCGCCGCCGGCGTACGACTCCGCGAGGCCGCCACCGCGCAGCCCGCACTTTCGAGTCGTACGCCCTTTTTGTTCCCGTTCGCCGGTGAAGCGCACGTCCGCCACGCCATTACCCAGATCTCCCACTATTGTTCTGAGCTGTGCCTCGCCCATTGGGAGAACTCGAAGACGCGGTCATGTCGCGGGTCTGGAAGTGGAACCGCCCCGTGACCGTTCGAGAAGTCCTGGAAGATCTTCAGAAGGAGCGGTCCATCGCCTACACCACGGTGATGACCGTTTTGGACAATCTCCATCAGAAGGGTTGGGTGCGCCGCGAGGCGGAAGGCCGCGCCTATCGATATGAGGCGGTCTCCACACGCGCCGCCTACGCCGCCGCCCTGATGAACGAGGCCTGGTCGCAGAGCGACAACCCCGCCGCCGCTCTCGTCGCCTTCTTCGGCATGATGAGCGAGGAACAGCGCCACGCTCTCCGCGATGCCGTACGCATCGTCCAGGGCCCGGAAACCCAAGAACCGACCGAACCGTCGGAATCCGCTCCGCGCACGGAACGCGCGGAACCCGCCGAACCTGCAGAACGCGCGGAACCCGCCGAACCCCCAGAACGCGCCGAACGCGCGGAACCCACAGAACCGCCGGAACGGCCGGAACCCCGGGAACGCCCGGAACGCCCCGAACCCCCGGAAGGCCCCCCGGAGGGCCCCCCGGAGAACCCCGCCTCCGCACAGGACCCCGGCGGGCGATAGCGTCCGCTCATGTCCGCGAAGAGCCCCGAAGCCACCGCAAAAGCCATCACCGTCCGGCGGGCCCGCACCAGCGATGTCCCGGCCGTGCGCCGCCTCCTTGACGCCTACGTCCGCGGGGGCATCCTGCTCGACAAAGCGACGGTGACGCTTTACGAGGACATCCAGGAGTTCTGGGTCGCGGAACGCGACGACAACGCCGAGGTCGTCGGCTGCGGAGCCCTGCACGTGATGTGGGAAGACCTCGCGGAAGTCCGCACTCTCGCGGTGAAGCCCGGCCTGAAGGGCGCGGGCGTCGGACACCAGTTGCTGGAGAAGTTGCTGGACACCGCCCGCTGGCTCGGCGTTCGCCGGGTTTTCTGTCTGACCTTCGAAGTGGACTTCTTCGGCAAGCACGGCTTCGTGGAGATCGGCGAGACGCCCGTCGACACGGATGTCTACGCGGAGCTGCTGCGTTCCTATGACGAGGGCGTCGCGGAGTTCCTCGGTCTCGAACGAGTGAAACCGAACACCTTGGGCAACAGCCGGATGCTTCTGCATCTGTGATCGCCAGGGCCGGCCGGTTCGTCAAGACGTATTCCACGGCGCCACCCCTGCCCCGGTGCCCTATGTCCGAAACGCGCACGTTTCCGGTCGGGCGGCGGGCTACCGGTCTCTGCCGAGGGTTTGTGTTTTTCCGGCAAAAGCGGTTTGCTTTCCGAGGTACTGCAGTACTGCATATAACAGGGGACGGCGATACGGCGGACGCCGGCACACCCCGGGCCCTGAAGATATCGATGAAAGGAAATCCGGTGGCACAGAAGGTTCAGGTCCTTCTTGTCGACGACCTCGACGGTGGCGAGGCGGACGAGACCGTGACGTTCGCGCTGGACGGCAAGACGTACGAGATCGATCTCACCACCGCCAATGCGGACAAGCTCCGTGGCCTTCTCGAGCCTTACGTGAAGGGCGGTCGTCGTACCGGAGGCCGTGCTTCGGGCGGGCGCGGAAAGGCGCGCGCGGCTTCGAGCGGCAGCCAGGACACGGCGGCCATCCGCGCGTGGGCGAAGGAGAACGGCTACGAGGTCAACGACCGCGGCCGTGTTCCGGCGACCATCCGCGAGGCGTACGAGAAGGCCAACGGCTGATCAGCGGCACTACCGACCCTGCGCACGCAAGGCCGGAGGCTGGGCGCACGCGCGCCGCAGCCGGATCCGGTGGCACTGTGTGGCCACCGTGTCCACCAGCCGTACGAGATCGGGGGCGCCCCCACCGCTCCCCAAGGCCGACAGCGTCGGCAGCGAGGTCTCGACCTCGCATCCCGGCTCGGGGGGCCGCAGCCACACAGCGGCCCCCTGGGAACCGAGTCGGCCCAGGGGAAGCGGCCGACCGGCGAACGGGCCGGGCTCGCAGGACAGCGGCGCATCCGTTCCGGACGCCGACCGCGCGTCCACCCCGGAGGGCGACGGCGCGTCGACTCCGACGAGCTGCCGTACGCCGACGTCCGGGTGCGTCCGCGTGCTGATTCCGTCAGGCAGCAGCTGACCACCACCGCCAGGAAGCGACCGGGCGTCCACTTCGGCAGGCATCCGCGCACCCTCGTCAGGGAGCACCCGCCCGTCCACCTCCAGGGCTGGCCGAGCGCCCCCCTCGGGAAGCCGCCGTCCGTCCATCCCCGGAGGCAACGGCGCGTCCACCTGACCGCCCGGCCCGATCGCGGTCAGGTCGAGCGTCAGGGTTCCCCACTCCAGCCACTCCAGCAGCCCGGGCAGTTCCTCGGCGCTGCCGGTGGCCACCAGCAGCTGCATCCGGTCGCCCCGCACGGCCACCGGAGAGCCGGGGCCCAGGCGCCGCAGCGCGGCGTGTCCCGCCTCGGCGGGCACGTCCAGTACGTCGAAGCGCACTCCCACCGCCAGCCTCGGCGGATCGCCCGGCACCGTCGGCCAGCCCAGTTCGTCCTCGTACCACCGCCGGACCTGACCGCTCGCGTCGAGATCCACCGGGTCGAGCGGCCGGCGGGGAAGCGGGACGGCCCGGGGCGCGGAGGCGATCACGGGATGAGGGGCGACGAACATGCCAAGTGCAACCGCCGGAAGGACGTGCGGGTTACGCTGACGGCACGCTGTGTAGTGAGATGAGTGCACAGAGTGGCGAAATGGGGGCGTGTAGGGGGTGCGCGGAAGCGCAAGGTTGTTCGCCCGTAGCGGAGGGAACGGGAGCGCTCGGCATGGACTTCCGGTCCGTACGGGTAAGACATCCCTAGTGGGAGGGGGCGACACGCAGAAAAGGACGTCTCACGTTCGCCATCGGCGTACTGGCGAGTGGGGTATCTGCCTGGCCTGCGGGAACATCGTCTCGCACCATCGGGTTGGAGCAGATGTCGGCGTTCGGGGTCAGGAGGCCAAGGACGGTGTCGGCAGTTGGAATGAGCGGTCCCCGCTTGCGGGACTAAGCTGCGGAAGGACAGGGAGGGGAAGTTCCCCCCACTGCCTGACCGCTCTGAGGAGCGATTAACGATGTTCGAGAGGTTCACCGACCGCGCGCGGCGGGTTGTCGTCCTGGCTCAGGAAGAAGCCCGGATGCTCAACCACAACTACATCGGCACTGAGCACATCCTCCTGGGCCTGATCCACGAGGGTGAAGGTGTCGCCGCCAAGGCCCTTGAGAGCCTCGGGATTTCGCTCGAGGCGGTCCGCCAGCAGGTGGAGGAGATCATCGGCCAGGGCCAGCAGGCCCCGTCGGGTCACATCCCCTTCACCCCCCGTGCCAAGAAGGTCCTGGAGCTGTCGCTCCGCGAGGCCCTTCAGCTGGGCCACAACTACATCGGCACGGAGCACATCCTGCTCGGCCTGATCCGCGAGGGCGAGGGCGTCGCCGCCCAGGTCCTGGTCAAGCTGGGCGCAGATCTGAACCGCGTGCGGCAGCAGGTGATCCAGCTGCTCTCCGGTTACCAGGGCAAGGAGACCGCCACCGCCGGCGGTCCTGCCGAGGGCACGCCCTCCACGTCCCTGGTCCTCGACCAGTTCGGCCGGAACCTCACCCAGGCCGCTCGTGAGTCCAAGCTCGACCCGGTCATCGGGCGCGAGAAGGAGATCGAGCGGGTCATGCAGGTGCTGTCCCGCCGTACGAAGAACAACCCGGTGCTGATCGGTGAGCCCGGCGTCGGCAAGACCGCCGTCGTCGAGGGCCTCGCCCAGGCCATCGTCAAGGGCGAGGTGCCCGAGACCCTCAAGGACAAGCACCTCTACACCCTGGACCTCGGCGCCCTGGTCGCCGGCTCCCGCTACCGCGGTGACTTCGAGGAGCGCCTGAAGAAGGTGCTCAAGGAGATCCGCACCCGCGGCGACATCATCCTGTTCATCGACGAGCTCCACACGCTGGTCGGTGCGGGTGCCGCCGAGGGCGCCATCGACGCCGCGAGCATCCTCAAGCCGATGCTGGCCCGCGGTGAGCTGCAGACCATCGGTGCGACGACGCTGGACGAGTACCGCAAGCACCTGGAGAAGGACGCGGCCCTGGAGCGCCGCTTCCAGCCCATCCAGGTCGCGGAGCCGTCCCTGCCGCACACGATCGAGATCCTCAAGGGTCTGCGCGACCGGTACGAGGCGCACCACCGCGTCTCCATCACCGACGAGGCGCTGGTCCAGGCCGCCACCCTGGCCGACCGGTACATCTCGGACCGCTTCCTGCCGGACAAGGCGATCGACCTGATCGACGAGGCCGGTTCCCGGATGCGCATCCGCCGGATGACCGCGCCGCCGGACCTGCGCGAGTTCGACGAGAAGATCGCCGGCGTCCGCCGCGACAAGGAGTCCGCGATCGACTCGCAGGACTTCGAGAAGGCCGCCTCCCTGCGCGACAAGGAGAAGCAGCTCCTCGCCGCCAAGGCCAAGCGGGAGAAGGAGTGGAAGGCCGGCGACATGGACGTCGTCGCCGAGGTCGACGGCGAGCTGATCGCCGAGGTCCTCGCGACCGCCACCGGCATCCCGGTCTTCAAGCTCACGGAGGAGGAGTCCTCCCGCCTGCTGCGCATGGAGGAGGAGCTCCACAAGCGGGTCATCGGCCAGAACGACGCCGTCAAGGCGCTGTCGAAGGCGATCCGCCGTACGCGTGCCGGTCTGAAGGACCCGAAGCGTCCCGGTGGCTCGTTCATCTTCGCCGGCCCGTCCGGCGTCGGTAAGACCGAGCTGTCCAAGGCGCTCGCCGAGTTCCTCTTCGGCGACGAGGACGCGCTGATCTCCCTCGACATGTCGGAGTTCAGCGAGAAGCACACGGTGTCGCGGCTCTTCGGTTCGCCCCCCGGCTACGTGGGCTACGAGGAGGGCGGCCAGCTGACCGAGAAGGTCCGCCGCAAGCCGTTCTCGGTCGTCCTCTTCGACGAGGTCGAGAAGGCCCACCCGGACATCTTCAACTCGCTGCTGCAGATCCTGGAGGACGGTCGCCTGACCGACTCCCAGGGCCGGGTCGTGGACTTCAAGAACACGGTCATCATCATGACGACCAACCTCGGCACCCGGGACATCTCCAAGGGCTTCAACCTGGGCTTCGCGGCCCAGGGCGACACCAAGTCCAACTACGAGCGCATGAAGAACAAGGTCTCGGACGAGCTCAAGCAGCATTTCCGGCCCGAGTTCCTCAACCGCGTCGACGACGTGGTCGTCTTCCCGCAGCTCAGCCAGGACGACATCCTCCAGATCGTCGACCTGATGATCGGCAAGGTGGACGAGCGCCTGAAGGACCGGGACATGGGCATCGAGCTCTCCCAGTCCGCCAAGGAGCTGCTGTCCAGGAAGGGCTACGACCCCGTGCTGGGTGCCCGGCCGCTGCGCCGCACCATCCAGCGCGAGATCGAGGACTCCCTGTCGGAGAAGATCCTCTTCGGCGAGCTCCGCCCCGGCCACATCGTGGTCGTGGACACGGAGGGCGAAGGCGAGGCCAAGACCTTCACCTTCCGCGGCGAGGAGAAGTCGGCCCTGCCGGACGTCCCGCCGATCGAGCAGGCGGCCGGCGGCACGGGTCCGAACCTGAGCAAGGACGCGTAAGCGTCACGGCCGAGTGAGAGGGGCCGGTGCCTTCCGGGGCATCGGCCCCTTTCCCGTGCCCGGGGTCAGATGCGGATGATCTCGGCGGTGGGGAAGATCTCGGCGTAGGGGGCGAGGAACTCCTCGCTGTCGAGCTTGCTGACGCCCAGGGTGCGCAGCCCCGGCAGGCGGGAGGCGAGCAAGCGCAGCGATTCCGGGGGCGGTGGTTCCACGAGGAACTGCAGGGACCGGACGCCGGGCAGTTCCGGCACGGCGCCTTGAGCGTAGCCCTCGGGCTGCCCGTAGAGGGACAGCGCTGTGAGTGCCGGAAGAGCGGCCACCTCGGACCAGTCCTCGGCGCTCAGGGGCGTTCGGCCGGACACGCCGAACGTGAGGGACTGGAGTGTGGGCCACCGGGCCAGGCCACGCAGCCCGGTCGAGTGGATGGAATCCATGCCGAGGAAGAGACGCCGCAAGGGTGCGTCGGCGGGGAGGGTATCGGCGAGGCAGTCCCCCGGGACGTTTCCGTCGATCGAGAGCAGCGTGAGCTTGTTCAGCTTGCCCAGCCCGGTGAAGTCCGCGCCGCGGTCGAAGACCACCAGATCGGTGAGCGGAAGTTCCGCGAGCCTTGAGAGGCCGAAGGTGCCTGGGCAGCGCTGGAGCCACAGACCGGTCAGGGACGGGAACGCCGCCTGTAGCTCCCCCAGGTAGCCGAGGCTCGGATTGTTCCGCAGGTCCAGGAATCGGACCTCGGCGGGCTCGGGGACGCAGTCGAGGAGTTCGGCCGCGGTCAGCGGGCCGTCGAACCTCAGATTCGCCCAGGGGCGCATCAGGTGGAGCATCGCCCTCTGCTCGGCCGATTCGCAGACCACGGTGAGGTCGTCCCGCTCCAGGTGGTCGAGCACGTCGACCGCGAACTCGTGCGTGTCGAACCGGCTCCAGGTCCCCGCGATCTGGCGCCGTACGTCGAGATCCGGATGCTCGCGGAAGCGGCGCAGCACCGCGAGCGCGCTCTGGTCCTCCTCGGCTCCGAGGAGCGAGGCGGTGACGACGACGCCGTGGGCCTCTTGGGCGGTCAGCCCCTCCGGCCCGGGCAGCAGCTCCAGGACCAGCGGTCCGGCCTCCGCCAAGGCCCGCGCCTCCGGCGTCGTACGCGGCGGGATGAGCGTCCCGGCCCGTTCCTCCACCTCCGCCCGTACTCCCGGGTCCAGGGCCGCCGCGTGCTCCAGGCACGCCAGCGCCAGGAGGGTCAGCCGCGGGGTGTCCGCGGCCAGCAGCCGCCGCAGCAGGGTCGCTCGTTCCCGGGGGCGGGCGTGCGCGACAGCCATGCGGATCACGTCCTCCCAGAGGCTGTCGTCCGCGTGGCCGGCGAGGACGCCCAGGTGGCCCTCCTCGACGGCGTACCGGGCGCCCAGGTAGTCCTGGAAGGTGCGGTGGACGAAGTCGACGACGCCCTCGCCGGGCTGGCGGAGCAGGCCGCTGCGGAGCAGGAGCGTGCGCAGTAACGCCCCCGCGTCACCCTGGCCCGACGCCGGCGCGATGACCGGCAGGCAGCGGGCCACGATGTCCTCGGCCGTCTCCAGGTCCATCTCCGTACGGCCGCTCAGCACCAGCGCGTAGGCGAGGCGCTGGAGCACCTCCAGCTGGGCCTCCTCGCCCAGCTCGGCCCCGTCCACCGAGCCCATGCCCCGCTCCCGGTCGCGGCGCGCGAGCAGCATCCCGAGGGCGGCGTCGTACAGCTCCTTGCGGCCGGTGGGGAGGTACCCCCGCCGCTCCCGGTGCAGGGCGCAGATCAGGCCGCACATCAGGGGGTTGGTGGCGAGGCGGGCCAGGTCGCGTTTGGTGCGCAGGGAGTCCAGGAGCTGCGTCTCGTACTCGGGCGCCCGCGCGGCCGCGTGCCAGCGGTGCACGAACGTCCTCACATCGGCGCGGCGCATCGGCGTGAGGGTCAGTTCCCTGAAGCCCTCGCCGGCCAGCCAGTCGGGGCGTACGGCCGTGGGGCGGGAGGTCAGCAGCCAGTGGTTGCCGGGGAAGGCGTGGATCAGGGCGAGCAGCCAGTCGCGGGTGCGGTGCCGGTCGGCGGCGGGGATCTCGTCCAGGCCGTCGACCAGGACGAGCCCGCGCCCGGCGGTCAGGACGCGTTCGGCCCAGCCCTCGGGCGGGGTGAGCGGGCAGCTCACCGCCGTGAGGAAACCGGACGGCGTCGGCAGGCTGTCCGCGCGGATCAGGGTGCGCAGCGGGAGGACGAACGGGATGCGAGCCCCGTCCCGGGCGGCGGTCACCGCCAGCCACTGCACCAGGGTGGTCTTGCCGGAGCCGGCGTCGCCGCGCAGCAGGACCCGGTCGTGGCTGCCGAGGGCCTCCTCCGCGGGCAGCCGGACGGTGGCGGCGCCCGTGTGCTCGCCCGGCGGCGCATCGGCTGCGGCGGTCTCCTCGCCGCTCGTCGCCTCCAGGCTGAGGTAGGCGACCTCCAGGGGCCAGCGGTCGGGGGAGTCGCGCAGGTCGATGCCGTAGATGGTGATGTGGTTGTGGCGCTCGGCGACGTACGGCAGGTAGCGGCGTTCGAAGGCGGCGTCCCGGCTGCCCGGGCGGGGTGTGCGGGTGATCAGCTCGTCGACCTTGGCGATCAGTTCCGCCTGGGCCCGGGTCTGCTCGATCAGGGTGCGGGCGACGAACGTGGAGCGGCGGGTGAAGAACTCCAGGATGTTCAGGCACGCCCACTCGGTCGCGTGGTCGAGGAAGTGGCAGGAGTCCGTGGACAGCCCGTCGGGTGGCGGGGCCGCGTAGTGCAGTCTCTTGGCCAGCTCGCGGTGGCCGAGGCGGACCGCCTGGACGTCGTCCATGTCGAGGTCGCCGATGGCGAGCAGCCTGCGGGCCAGGGTGTCGGTGACGGCGGTCTGCTCGTCGGCCGGGAAGGGCGGCTCGCCCGGGGAGTCCACCGCCTGCGCCACGATCCGCCCGGCGAGCCTGTGCACGTCCGGCTCGGTGAGGGTGCGCTTCTCGCCCCGGAAGGAGACGAGCGCGGAGAGGCGCACCGGTTTGTCGACCAGGCCCGCTCCCGGGCCCTCCGCGCGGAAGAGCTTCTTCAGCAGCGGGGCGACCAGCGCGGACGCCAGCTTGCCGCCGAGTACCGTCGGATCCAACCGCCCCACCCCCGTGACCGCGCGAACGGGGGTGAGACTACCCGGAGTTGAACAGGCGGGTCAGGAAAGCTGCCCGTCGTAGTCCGGCAGCTTGTACGTCTTCTCGGCGTGGCCGCCCGAGAGGTCGGTGGCGCTGTTGCCGATGTTCGCGATGATCGTGTAGCCCTTCTTCTCTACGTCGACGCGCTGGGCCGTCTTGTACTCGGCGACGTTCCTGAAGAGGTCGATGAAGTTGCGGACGTAGAGGCCGGAGACCTGGTAGCCGGCCTGCTTCAGGTTGTACTCGGTGACCGAGTAGATGATGTCCGGGCGGGCGGTCACGAAGAACAGGGCGACGCCGCGCTCCTGGGCGTATCTCGCGACCTCCAGGACCGGCTTGTTGGCCGGCTGCGGGTAGCTGAAGCCGAAGTCGGTCTCCAGCGTGGTGTTGTCGATGTCGAAGACGATCGCCTGCTTCTCGCCCGGCTTGGCGGCCGCGATGCGCTGCTTCAGATACGGCAGCGCCTGGTCCATCACCGCCTGGCAGTCCTTCTGCCAGGTGGCGTAGTCGACGTCGGCGGCGGCCGTGATGGCGGCCGTGGCGGCCTGGGTGGCGGGCGCGGCCTCGGCCGGTGCGGCCATCGCCACGAGGGCCGCCGCCGAGACGGCGGTCACTGATGCGCGGCGCAACCAGGGGCGTCGGGTCTGCATGTCGTGGGGGTCCTCTCACGTCCGTGACGCTGCCAACATGTCGTGTGCATGTTCGTGGGCGAGGGTGGCGCGAGGGGAACCGTAGGGTTACTGGACGGTAGGCGCCTAGAGGCGTACGCCACATTTCCGGAATGGCCGAAGAGGGGTCCCGGTGACATGGCGCACAGGCGATATGTCCGTTACTAGGCGGAATAGTGGTGAACGGACCGGGAGGAAAGGGATTCTCGGCCCGCGGTACGGGGTGAAGTGCAGTGCAGTGTGCTGATTCGTCCCGAATGGGAGCTCTGTCAAGAGACGTAGAACACTGAACGAAATTACTAACTTCTGTCGTAGATCACGCTTTTGGGAGTTTGTCGGACTTCGGGTTACCAAGGGATGGCCATTCGGCGAGCGACTGCGCGCCGGGTGGTTTTCTCCGTCCCCTTCCCCACGAGGTTTCGATGTCCCAGCGCGTCACGTCCCGTTCCTCCCGTACGTCCCAGTTCCGCACCCGTGCGACCGTGCTGGCCGCCGGCCTCGGTGTCTCGGTCGCACTGGGAGCCGGGGTCGCGTCCGCCGCCGACACCACGGCCGCGTCCGGTGCCGCCACTGCCGTCCAGGCGCAGGCCGCCGCCCAGGCCAAGGCCGCCAAGGCCGAGGCGGCGAAGGCCGCGAAGGCTGAGATGGCCGCCAAGGCCGCCAAGGCCGCTGCCGCGAAGAAGGCGGCCGCGAAGAAGGCCGCCGTGCAGAAGGCCGCCAAGAAGGCCAAGCCGTCCTGGGTCGACCCGGTGAAGAAGTACAGGCTCTCCGCGAGCTTCGCCCAGAACGGCGGCATGTGGCAGTCCACCCACAGCGGCCAGGACTTCGCCGTGCCGAGCGGCACCCAGGTCGTCGCCGCGCACGGCGGCACCGTGGTCAAGGCCGGCGGCAACGGCGCCGGCGACGGTCCCGCGTACGGCAACGCCGTCGTGATCAAGCACGGCAACGGCACGTACTCGCAGTACGCCCACCTGTCGAAGGTCAAGGTGAAGGTTGGCCAGATCGTCAAGACCGGCCAGGAGATCGCGCGGTCCGGCAACACCGGCAACTCGAGCGGTCCGCACCTGCACTTCGAGATCCGTACGACGCCGAACTACGGCTCGGCGGTCGACCCGGTGAAGTTCCTGCGCGCCAAGGGCGTGAAGGTCTGACCCGCCCCCAGGCTGCCCAGGCCCGCTAGGAGCCCCCGGCTCCCCGGTGGGCCTGGGTCACCAGGTCCGTGGCGACCTCCAGGACGGCTTTGTTCCGCTCCTCGGGGTCGTCTCCCACGTCCTGGAGCAGGAACATGCCGGCGTGCAGCGTGTAGATCGCGCTGGCGCAGCGGACCTGGTCGACCAGGTCGGCGGCCGGGTCGACGATGATGTCGCGCAGACTGTGGATGCGCGCCTTGAAGGAGTCGCCGATCCGCAGGTCCCGTACCGTCGCCTGGTTCTCGTGCATGAAGCGGAACAGCGGTGCCGCCTGGGCGAGCGTGTCGGCGTACCGGCGGACGATCTCCTGCTTGGTCTCCAGGGTGGGCGGCTGCTGACGGCCCCACTCGACCAGATCCTCGATCGGCTGGGTGAGGTCCTCGAAGATGCTGACGAGGATCTCTTCCTTCGTCTTGAAGTGGTAGTAGAGCGCCGCCTTGGTGACCTCCAGGCGCTCCGCGATCTCGCGCAGGGACGTCTTCTCATAGCCCTGCTCCGCGAAGAGTTCGAGGGCCACGTCCTGGATGCGCCGGCGGGTGTCCCCGCGGCGCCGCTGCCTGGTGCCGTCCATGGTGCCGCCCATCCTCCTACGCCGCCCGCTTTCCATAAAACTTACTTGACGCCCGGCTAGTCCCGCGGCTAGCTTCCGAGTGTAGTCACTAGCCGGTCGGCAAGTAAGTAGCGGTAGCTGGGGGAGTGGAGAAGCGATGGCGGACACGACGGACACACCGGCGGTCGGCGCCGGGGGAAAACAGCCGAAGAGCGTGCGGGTCGTGCTGCTCGCGCTCATGATCGCGATGATGCTCGCGATGCTCGACAACATGATCATCGGTACGGCGATGCCGACGATCGTGGGTGAGCTGGGCGGACTGGAACACCTCTCCTGGGTGGTCACCTCCTACACGCTCGCCACCGCCGCCTCCACCCCGCTGTGGGGCAAGCTCGGCGACATGTACGGCCGCAAGGGCATGTTCATGTCGTCCATCGTCCTGTTCCTGATCGGCTCGGCGCTCAGCGGCATGGCCCAGAACATGGGCGAGCTGATCGGCTTCCGTGCCGTCCAGGGCCTCGGCGCCGGCGGCCTGATGGTCGGCGTCATGGCGATCATCGGCGACCTGATACCGCCCCGGGAGCGAGGCAAGTACCAGGGCATGATGGCCGGCGTCATGGCGCTGGCGATGATCGGCGGCCCGCTGGTCGGTGGCACGATCACCGACAACTGGGGCTGGCGCTGGGCGTTCTACATCAACCTGCCGCTCGGGGCGGTCGCGCTGGTCGCCATCAGCGTCGTGCTGCACCTGCCGAAGAAGCGGGCCGAGGCGCGGATCGACTACCTGGGCGCCGCGCTGCTGACCGTCGGCATCACCGCGATCGTGCTCGTCACCACCTGGGGCGGCACGGAGTACGCCTGGAGCTCCGCACGGATCATGGAGCTGATCGGCATCGGGATCGCCGCGCTCGTCGGGTTCGTGTTCTGGCAGACCAGGGCCGCCGAGCCGGTGCTGCCGCTGCACATCTTCCGCAGCCGCAACTTCACGCTGATGTCGGTCATCGGCTTCATCACCGGCTTCGTGATGTTCGGCGCCACGCTGTTCCTGCCCTTCTACCAGCAGGCCGTGCAGGGTGCCTCCGCGACCAACTCCGGGCTGCTGCTCCTGCCGATGCTCGGCGCCATGCTCGTCACCTCGATGGTCGCCGGGCGCGTGACCACGAACACCGGCAAGTACAAGGTCTTCCCGGTGGTCGGCAGCGTGCTGATGGTCGTCGGTCTCTACCTGCTGTCGACGATGGGCACGGGGACCTCGCGGCTCACGTCCGGTGTCTTCATGGCCGTGGTCGGGTTCGGCATGGGCTGCCTGATGCAGATCACCATGCTGGTCGCGCAGAACAGCGTGGAGATGAAGGACATGGGCGTCGCGTCCTCGTCCACGACCCTCTTCCGCACCCTCGGTTCCTCCTTCGGTGTCGCGATCATGGGCGCGCTGTTCAACCACCGCGTCCAGGACGTCATGGCCGAGCGGGCCGGGGCGCTGGGCTCCAAGGTGACCGAGCAGTCCGCCCAGCTCGACCAGGCCAGCCTGGCCAAGCTGCCGGAGGCGGCCCGTGAGGCCTACCAGCACGCGGTCTCCTCCGGCACGCACTCGGCGTTCCTCCTGGGAGCCGTGGTGGCGGTGGTCGCGCTGGCGGCGGCGGTGTTCGTGAAGGAGGTGCCGCTACGGGGAGCGGGGCCGAAGGCGCCGGACGACGGCCGGACGGACGGCCCGGCGGCACCGGCGCCGGTGGCCGAGGCCGTCTGAAACGAACCGCACAAGGCCCCCGGGGTGTCCGCCCCGGGGGCCTTGCCGTGCCCGCCGCCCGGTTCTCACCAGTCCTCACTGTCAGACCCTCGTGCCACCATCGAGCGCATGGACAAGATGCGGCAGGTGCGGCTTGCCAAGGACGCCATGGACCGGGACTGGGCCGATCCCGAGCTCGACCTGGACACCGTCGCCGCGCACGCCGGGTACTCGCGCTATCACTTCATCCGCGCCTTCAAGGAGGCGTACGGCGAGACCCCCGGCCAGTACCTCACGCACCGCCGCATAGAACGGGCCGAGGACCTGCTGCGCACGGCGAACCTCTCGGTGACGGAGATCTGCCACCTGGTCGGCTTCAGCAGCGTCGGCACGTTCTCGGCCCGCTTCAAGACCTGGACCGGCCTGACCCCCAGCGAGTACCGCACGAAACACGTGGGCCGCGGAGCCGCCCTCATACCCGGCTGCTACGCCATGCTCTGGGCCGGCGGCTTCCGCTCCGCCCCCGGCCCCGGACAGCGGCGGCAGGAGCGCAATTCCGGAGAAGCGGGCTGACACCCCCGCTGCCTACGGTGGCAGGACACGCACGAACCGGTCGCCGAGCAGCAGGAGCACGCCATGATCAAGGGTCTCGCCATCTCGACCGTCTGGGTCCTCGACCAGGACCGGGCCAAGGAGTTCTACACCCAGAAACTGGGCCTGGAGGTCCGTACCGACATGACCATGGGCGAGGGCGGCATGCGCTGGCTCACGGTCGGCTCGCCGAACCAGCCCGACGTGGAGCTGACGCTGATGGTGCCCGGCGGGCCCGCGATGGACCCCGAGTCCGCCGAGATGCTCCGGAAGCTCGTGACGAAGGGCGCGCTCGGCGCGGGCGTGCTGACCACCGACGACATCCACGGCGACTACAAGAAGCTCAAGGACCGCGGCGTGGAGTTCCTCCAGGAGCCGCAGGAGCGCCCGTACGGCACGGAGGCGCTGTTCCGCGACGACTCCGGCAACTGGTTCTCGTTCACGCAGCCCCGCGAGGGCGGACTCGACCTGGACCAGGACTGGACCTGCTGAAGCGGAACGGGGCCTACGCGCCCGAGGCGGGCAGCATCGGATAGCTCCCCGTGTTCGTCGGCGCGTGCTCCGGCAGCCACAGCACCGCCACCGCGCCCTCGGCGGGCACCTCCTCCGGCGCCCCGGGCGTGCGGACGTTGCGGAAGGTCAGCCGCGCGCCCAGCACCCGGGCCTGCCCGGCCGCGATGGTCAGGCCGAGGCCGTGGCCGTGCCCGGCCCGGTCTTTGCTGCCGGTGCGGAAGCGGCTCGGCCCCTCGGCGAGCAGGTCCTCGGGGAAGCCGGGGCCGTGGTCGCGCACGCGGATGACCCGGCCCTCGACGGTGACCTCGATGGGCGGCTTGCCGTGCCGGGCCGCGTTGGCGAGCAGGTTGAACAACACCCGCTCCAGGCGCCTGGGGTCGGTGGTGACCTCCGACTCGTGCACGATCCGCACCTCGACGTCCGGGTCCTTCGCCGCCACCCGCCGGGCGACGAACTCGCCCAGCATGATGTCCTGGAGCTCCGCCCGCTCCGAGGCCCCGTCCAGCCGGGCCACCTCCAGCACGTCCTCCACGAGCGTGCGCATGGCCTTGGCCCGGTCCAGCACCAGCTCGGTCGGGCGCCCCGGCGGCAGCAGCTCGGCTGCGGTCAGCAGCCCGGTCACCGGCGTGCGCAGCTCGTGCGCGATGTCGGCCGTGACCCGCCGCTCGGCCTCGATCCGCTGCCGCAGCGCGTCCGCCATGGCGTCCACCGCGCTCGCCAGGTCGTCGGTCTCGTCCCGGACGACCCCGCCCATGGCGTCCCGCACGCGGACGTCCGTCTCGCCGCCCGCGAGCTGGTTGGCCGCGATGGCCGCCTTGCGCAGCCGCCGCGACAGATGCCCGCCGATGAGCACGCCGAGCGCGCTGCCGCCGAGGACGACCGCGATGGAGCCGATCACCAGGGCCTGGTCGAGGTCCTTCAGAATGTCCGAGCTGCGGTCGGTGAAGCCCGAGTGCAGGGACATCACGCGCCCGTTCTTCAGCGGCACCGCGGCCCATATGTCCGGCGCGCCCCCCGGCCGGTCGGCCACGTACGTCGCCCGCCGGCCCGCCTCGACCCGCTCCCGCAGCGCCTGCGGCAGGTCCGGGTCGTCGATCTTGGTGTTGGGGAAGTTCATCCGCCCCGACAGCTCGAAGTTGCGCTGGGCGATGAGGATGCGCTCGTCGGCGAGATCGCGCGCGTTGTCCAGCATCGACACCCGCGCGGCGTTGTGCACGACCAGGCTCAGGGCGACCGCCACCAGCGCGCCGACCAGTGCGATGGCCGCGCTCAGCTTCCACCTGAGGCCCGTGCGGATCCCCGCCCGTTCCACGCCCGCGGCGACCAGGCGCCGGAAGTTCCCCCTCATACCCCTGCTCAGGCCTTCAACTTGTAGCCGAAGCCGCGGACCGTCTCGATGCGGTCCTGGCCGATCTTCTGCCGCAGCCGCTGCACGTGCACGTCGACGACCCGGGTGTCCCCGCCCCAGCCGTAGTCCCACACCCGCTCCAGCAGCTTGTCCCGGGAGAGCACCGTGCCCGGCGCCGAGGAGAACTCCAGCAGCAGCCGCATCTCGGTCGGGGTCAGCGCCACCGGCTGCCCGGCCCGGCGGACCTCCATGCCCTCGGTGTCGACCTCCAGGTCCCCGAAGGTCAGCACCCCGCCGCTCTCCGGTCCGGCCCGCTCCTCGCCCCGGCCGCCGCCCGCGTGCCCGAAGCGGCGCAGCACCGCGCGGATCCGGGCGACCAGGACGGCCCCGTCGAAGGGCTTGGTCACGTAGTCGTCGGCGCCCGCCTCCAGGCCCAGCACCACGTCGATGGAGTCGGCCCGCGCCGACAGCATGATCACCGGCACGGTCGACTCGTCCCGGATCCGACGGCACAGGCTGACCCCGTCGAGGCCGGGGACCATGACGTCCAGCAGCGCGATGTCGGGGCGGTCCGTCCGGAACGCCTCCAGGCCCGACAGGCCGTCGGGCATGGCGGTGACCGCGAAGCCGTCCCGTTCCAGGGCGAGCTGCGTGGCCTCGCGGATGACGTCGTCGTCCTCGACGAACAGGACGTGGGTCTGGTCTGCCATCCCGGTGCTCTCAGTTCTCGTGTGATCCGTGTGCTGCGTTCTTCCTGGGGGACGCACGGTCCGTGTGCTGCGTTCACCGGGGAATCGGTCCGAGCGGCCCGATCGGTTCACGCGGTCCGGCCCGCGTCAGCTCGTGGGCACCGGCGACGCGCTGTCGCCGACGACCTTCCCGTAGTCGTTGTGCGTGCGGTACTTCTCGGTGAACCGGCCCGAGGACCAGCGGTACGTGATCACGTTCTCGCCGGAGGGACTCGACACCGGGTCGCCCTTCTCGTACACCTGCTTGGTCACCACCAGGTCGCCGCGGTCGATCTCCGCGTAGACCGGAGACTCCTCGGCCTTGAACACATTCTTGTACGAGCCGTCCTGCTCGCGATACACGTAACTGCCGACACCCACCGCGTCACCGCAGGTCAGCACGTTGACGACGACGTCGTCGGCCGATCCTCCGGTCAGGTTGCCGTAGGAGACGTCGACGGGGTACGCGTCGGCGACGCACGGCTTCAGCTCGCGCTTGACCGCGGGTGCGACCTCGGGGTCGTCCTTGACCAGCTTGACCGCGTTCACGGTGTCGGGCGTCTTCGACGGCGCGGCGGACGGTGTGGCGGCGGAGCCCACCACCGAGTCCGCGTGCGCCGGGCCCTCGTCCCGGGCGCCGGTGCCGCCGGCGGCACACGAGGACGCGAAAAGGGCGAGGGCGGCGAACACGGCCAGTGCCGTGATCACCGCCTGGATGCTGCCCGGGGTCCGCGCAGAACCCTCGCCGGTCAGGCCGCGCACCGCTCCCGCTCCTCACGCTCCAGCGCGCGTGCGTCGAGGTCGCGGGACTCCAGCTCCTCGCGGAGCCGGGCGAGCGCCCGGTGCAGCGTGCTCTTGACCGTTCCGGCCGACATGCCGAGGGCGGCGGCCGTCTCCTCCGTGGACATCTGCTCCCAGTGTCGCAGCACCACGACACTGCGCTGCTTCGGGGCGAGCACCTTCAGGATGTCTATCAGCAGGGCGCGGTCCGCGTGCTGCTCGGTGGAGTCGTCGACCGAGGCGTCCGGGAGCTGCTCGGTCGGGACCTCCTCCAGCTTGCGGGCCCGCCACCACTCCGTCCGGGTGTTGATCATCACGCGGCGCAGATAGGCGTCGGCCAGCCGCTTGTCCTCGATGGTCTCCCAGCGGCCGTACGTCCGGACCAGCGCCGTCTGGAGCAGGTCCTGCGCATCCGTCGGGTCCGGGACCAGGCGGCGGGCACTGCGCAACAGCGCGTCCTGCCGGGTGCGCACGTACTCCTCGAACTCGAGCACCTCGCCCTGCGCCATGTGCAACCGCCTCCATCCCCGTATACCGGCGCGTCCTGCTGCCGGGTTCCGCTGTCCGTGATGACGGAGATGAAGCTACGGAGGCGTTGTCACGGCGCTGTCCGAAGCAGCCTGCGGCCAGCGCTCGGCTGTCCGTCGGTTGTGTAACAGCTGTCGGACGCGGGTAAAGGGCGGGGCTGGTTGGCGTGGTTACGGGGTGATTTGCGTGCCGTCACGCGGCAACGGAAGCCTTGTCACGGCAACGGCAACGGCAACGGCAACGGCAACGGCAACGGCAACGGCAACGGCAACGGCAACAGAAGCCATGTCACGTGGCGACGGCAGCCGTGTCACGTCAACGGCAGCCGGTACAGCCCGCCCGCCAGCGGCTCCACCAGACCGTCGGCGACGAGGCCGTCCAGGGCACGCGCGCGCTGCACCGGCTCGTGCCACACCCGGTCCAGGGCCGCCTGCGGCACCGGGCCGTGCGCCTCCCGCAGCACGGCGAGCAGCCGTCCGCGCACCTGCCGGTCGGTGCCCGCGTACGTCTGGCCGCGGCGCGGCGGCCCGTCGTGCTCCGGCTTGCCCGCCAGCCGCCACGCGCACTGCGCCGCGATCGGGCAGCGGTGGCACGACTCGCTCTTCGCCGTGCACACCAGCGCGCCCAGCTCCATGGAGGCGGCGGCCCAGCGGGCGGCGGTCGGCTCGTCCTCGGGCAGCAGCGCGCGGGCCAGCTTGCGCTCGGCGGCGGTGGTGGCGTTCGGCGGGTACTGCACGCCGGTGACCGCGCGGGCGAAGACCCGGCGCACGTTGGTGTCCAGCACCGGATGCCGCTGCCCGTAGGCGAAGGAGGCGACGGCGGCGGCCGTGTACTCGCCGATGCCGGGCAGCGCCAGCAGCTGGGCGTGGTCGGCCGGTACGTCACCGCCGTGCCGCTCCGTTATGGCGACGGCGGCGCCGTGCAGCCGGAGCGCGCGGCGCGGGTAGCCGAGCCGGCCCCAGGCCCGGACGGCCTCGCCGGGCGCCTCCTTGGCCAGGTCGGCGGGGCGCGGCCAGCGGGCCAGCCACTGCTCGTAGACGGGCAGGACGCGGTTCACCGGGGTCTGCTGGAGCATGAACTCACTGACCATCACCCCCCAGGCCCCGGCTTCGGGACGCCGCCACGGCAGGTCGCGGGCGTTCTCGTCGAACCAGTCGATGACGGGGGAGTGCAGGTTCTCCCCGAGGGGCGGGCCGGAGGCGGTGTCGGCGGGGGCGGTGCGCGAGGGCTTCGTGGGAGCATTCATGGCCCCTCGATGGTGCCACGCAGAGCCGTCGATCCGGGCACACCGCCACCCCCATGGGGACGCCGGGTACCTGACGATCGACAGCAGTGCCGCCCTGCCCGGCGCTTGTAGCGTCACACGCATGGAACGTCCTCGCCCGGCCTCGAGCGCCCGAGGCGCCCTGCTCTGGGCCGCCCTCTCCCTCCCGGCGCTCACGGCGGACCGGATCGGGCTGAACGAACCGCGTTCGACCTGGCAGCAGGCGGCCGGTGTGGCGGTGCTGGCCGTGGCGGCCGGCCTGTCCCGGCGGCTTCCCCTGGCCGCCTTCGCGCTGGCGGCCACCCTGAGCCTGGCCGCCACCCCGGCCCTGTTCACCGTCTCCTACGGCCCGGCCCTCGGCCTGTTCGCGCTACTGCTCGGGCTGCGGGCGGGCCGGGCGCGTCCCGCCGTGCTGTGTTTCGCGGCCGTCGGCTGCGCGGGCACCGCGCGGATCGTGCTCGTCGGGGTCGATCCGGCCCCCGAGTGGCTGGTCATGACGGGCACGCTGCTGTTCGGCTGCGTCTTCCCCTGGCTCGGCGGGCGCTACTGGCGGCAGAGCCGCGAGCTGGCCGAGGAGGGCTGGCTGCGGGCCGCCCGGCTGGAGGACGAGCAGCGCCTCGCGGAGGAACGCGCCCGGCTGCGCGAACGGGCCAGGATCGCCCAGGACATGCACGACTCCCTCGGCCACGAGCTGAGCCTCATCGCCCTGCGCGCGGGCGCCCTCCAGGTCGCCCCCGGGCTCGGCGACGAGCACCGGGCCGCCGCGGCCGACCTGCGCGCGGCGGCCGCCGACGCCACGGACCGGCTGCACCGCATCATCGGCGTCCTGCGCGAGGACGACGACGAGCCGGTGCCGCTGGCCCCGGCGGGCGAGACCCTGGAGCAACTCGTCGCCCGGGCCGCGGAGTCGGGGCTCCCCGTGCGCTGGGAGCCCGCCGGGCAGGGCCCGGCCGCGGAGCCGGGCGGGGTCGCCGAGCGGCTGCTGCACCGCGTGGTCCGCGAGGCACTGACCAACGCGGCCCGGCACGCACCGGGCGCCCCCGTGGTGGTGGCGGTGACGGGGCGGGCCACGGGAGGAACGGCCGTCACCATCACCAACGGCCGGGCCACCCAGGACGGTCCCCGGCCCTCCGGAGGCGGGACGGGCCTGCTCGGGCTGCGGGCCGCCGTCACCGCCGTCGGCGGCACGTTCGAGGCCGGACCGCACGAGGACGGGTTCCGGGTATCGGCGTACGTCCCCGACGCCCCCGCGCGGCAGCCCACCGTCAGGTCCCCGGGCCCCGCCCCCTTCCGGCACGCCCGCCGCCGGGTCGCCGCCGGCCTCGGCACCGCGGCCGGCGTGGGCGCCGTCCTGGTCGGCGTGACCTTCGGCTGGTACGCGTACGCGGAGAAACACTCGGTGCTCGAACCCGCCGCGTACGCGAAACTGCGCCTGGGCACCCCGGCGGCCGAGGCCGAGCGCGTGCTGCCCGAGCGCGACGTGAACGACCCGCCCGACGAACGGGCCCCCGCCCCACCCGAGGGAGCCGACTGCCGCTACTACCGCGCGAGCGGCGAACTCTTCGTCTCCGTCGACCACTTCAGACTGTGCTTCGAGGCCGGGCGGCTGGTCGCCAAGGACGTGGTCCCGCGTATCGGTCTGCCCGGCGAAGGCCGCGAAGAATACGAGGAGTTCTCCCAGTGATCCGTGTGCTCCTGGCCGACGACGAGGCCATGGTCCGTGCCGGGGTGCGCGCCATCCTGGGCAGCAGCGGCGAGACGGAGGTCGTCGCCGAGGCGGGCGACGGGCGCGAGGCGGTCGAGCTGGCCCGCGCCCACCGCCCGGACGTGGCGCTGCTCGACATCCGCATGCCGCGCCTGGACGGCCTCACGGCGGCGGAGGAGATCGTACGGACCGTGCCCGGCACGGCCGTCGCGATGCTCACCACCTTCTCCGAGGGCGCCTATGTGACCCGCGCCCTCGGCGGCGGCGCCACCGGGTTCCTGCTGAAGTCCGGGGACCCGTACGAACTCATCGCGGGCGTACGGGCGGTGGCCGCCGGCGCCGCGTTCCTCTCGCCCAAGGTGGCCCGGTACGTCATCGACGAGGGCCTCGGCGGCGGCCGGCTCACCCGTGAGGCACAGGCACGCGCGCGCGTGGCCGCCCTGAGCCCCCGCGAACGCGAGGTGCTCGGCCTGGTCGGCGCCGGCCTGTCCAACCCGGAGATCGCCGCCCGGCTGCACCTCGTCGAGGGCACGGTAAAGGCGTATGTGAGCGCGGTCCTGGACCGGCTGGGCGTACGCAACCGCGTGCAGGCGGCGATCGTGGCGTACGAGGCCGGGCTGGTGGAGCCGTAGCGGCCGCCGGCCCGCTCAGCGGTCCCCGGACATCTCGTACGACCGTATGCCTGCCGGGCGGCCCGGCCCCGTCACCCACCGCACCACCGGCGCCGACGAGCCGCGCATCGTCCCGGTCAGCCGCGTCATCGGTCCTGTCCCCAGCCGTACGGCGAGCAGCGCGACGACCGTGCCCAACGCCAGCCCCGCGACGACGTCGTGCGGATAGTGCACGCCGACGTAGACCCGGGAGAAGGCCATGAGCAGGGCGAGCGGGGCCGTCAGCCACAGGAGCGTGCGCCGGACCAGGGCCAGGGCGACCGTCGCGGCGCCCGCGATCGTGGCGTGGTTGGACGGGAAGGACCAGTCGCCGTGCGGCGGGCACGCGGCCAGGGACGCGGCCGCACCGGCGACCGCCCGGCACGGACGCTCCTCCGCGACCGCGGACTTGAGCATCTCGCTGCACACGTACGCCACGGCCGTGGCCAGAGGTGCAAGGGCCGCGATCGCGAACGCGTGGGTGTTGTCCCGGCGGGCCCGCCACCAGGCGGCGGCGAACAGGCCGACGAAGACGAGCAGTCCGGCTTCCGTCCATAGCTCGGCCCCGTGCTGTACCCACATCGGGGAGTCATGGGCGAAGTCGGTGATGTCGCGGTAGAGCGCGGTGTCATCGAAGGTCATGGTCACGGACGGTAGGCGGCAGCCCTGTTCCGTCACAGCCAGCGATCGTCGCGTCCCGTACCTGACGAAAGACAGGGGTGGGGCGGTTGTTTCCGGGATGATGATCCGGAAAAGTTGTGGCCCTGAGCGGCGGGTGGGACAGGCGAACGCGCCGATCTCTCGTAAGGTTTGCGCCGTGGGATCTCTGCGCAATCCGGTCGGGCCGCTTCCCTCCTCCATCTACTGGCGTCGGAGGGTCGTACTGGTGTCCGTGGTCGCCCTGTTGGCGCTGCTGATCACCTGGATCGTGACCATGGGCGGCGGGGGCGGCAAGGACCGCGACAACGGCGCCAACGGCAAGAATCCCGCGCCCTCCATCACACCCGGCCCGTCGAGCTCGGGCCCGGCCATCAGCCAAGCGCCCGGCGGGCGCGACGAGTCGGGCGGCGGGGGCTCCGGCGGCTCGTCGTCCGGATCCGGGGACGGGTCCGGTGACGGCTCGGGCGACGGATCCGGGGACGGCACGGGCTCCGGCGACGGGTCGGGCTCCGCGGGCTCCGGCGGCTCGGGAGGCACCGGTGGCTCCGGGGGCGGCGTCACGGCGGGCGGCGTCGGCATCGGCGACACCCTGCCGGCCGGCTCCACGCTGCCCAACTGCACCGCGAGCGTGGTCAAGTTCAGCCTGCGCAGCCGGCACAACACCTACGACCCCGAGCAGACGCCCACGTTCCTGCTGACCGCGCGGAACATCTCCGGCAGCGACTGCAAGATCGATCTCGGGCCGAAGAACGCGGTGTTCACGGTCGCCCCGGCGAGCAGCGACGACGCGTACTGGTCCTCCGCGGACTGTCCCAAGGCCGCCGCCCACCAGCTCTACCGGGTCCCCGCCGGCAGCGGCATCACCTACACCGTGAAGTGGGACCGCAAGCCCAGCGCCCCCGAGTGCGCCACACCTCCGGCGGGCTCGGCCGGGACGGGCACGTACCTGGTGGAAGCCAAGGCTCCGGGCTTTGCGAAGGTGCAGACGTCGTTCGTGCTGTCGGCGGACTAGGGGCCCGGCGCCCCCCTACAGACACCCGAGGGCGGTACCCGGCAAGGGGTACCGCCCTCAGTCGTTCCAGCTCTTGCGACTCGGGCCCTAGACGTACCGCTCCAGAATCGACGACTCCGCCAGCCGCGACAGCCCCTCGCGCACGCTGCGCGCCCGGGCCTCGCCCACGCCGTCCACCGTCTGGAGGTCGTCGACGCTCGCGGCGAGCAGCTTCTGCAGCCCGCCGAAGTGCTCCACGAGGCGGTCGATGATCGCGCCGGGCAGGCGGGGCACCTTGGCGAGGAGGCGGAAGCCGCGCGGGGACACCGCCGAGTCCAGCGTCTCGGGCGAGCCCGTGTAGCCCAACGCGCGGGCCACCGTGGGCAGTTCGAGCAGCTCGGCGTGGGTGAGGGCGTCGAGCTCGGCCAGGGCCTCGTCGACCGTGCGGGAGCGCTTGGCCGTGGGCTCGGGGACGTAGTCCCGCACGACCAGCTCGCGCTCGGGCTCCACGCCGGCGATCAGCTCATCGAGCTGGAGGGCCAGCAGCCGGCCGTCCGTGCCCAGCTCCACCACGTACTCGGCGATCTCCGTGGCGATGCGGCGCACCATCTCCAGGCGCTGGGCGACCGCCGAGACGTCCCGGACGGTGACCAGGTCCTCGATCTCCAGCGCCGACAGCGTGCCCGCGACCTCGTCGAGGCGGAGCTTGTAGCGCTCCAGGGTCGCGAGGGCCTGGTTGGCGCGGGACAGGATCGCCGCCGAGTCCTCCAGCACGCGGCGCTGGCCGTCGACGTACAGGGCGATCAGCCGCATCGACTGGGAGACGGAGACGACCGGGAAGCCGACCTGCCTGCTGACGCGGTCCGCGGTGCGGTGCCGGGTGCCCGTCTCCTCCGTGGGGATCGTCGGGTCCGGGACCAGCTGCACGCCCGCGCGCAGGATCTTCGACAAATCCGAGGACAGCACGATGCCGCCGTCCAGCTTGCACAGCTCGCGCAGACGGGTCGCGGTGAACTCGACGTCCAGCACGAAACCGCCCGTGCACAGCGCCTCGACCGTCTTGTCGGAGCCGAGCACGATGAGCCCGCCGGTGTTGCCGCGGAGCACGCGCTCCAGGCCGTCGCGGAGGGCGGTTCCGGGTGCCACGGCGCTCAGAGAGGCGCGCATCAGGCCATCGGTACCGGCACTCCCACCGGACTTTCCGGGAGCTGATGCCCGGTCGTTGGCTGCCACTGCACTCCTCCGGTCGCAGGTTCTGGGCGCCCCCGTGTCGCGCGCTCGGTTCGCACGGACGGGCGAGACCAGGGCAAAGTCTACCGGCGACCCTCCTCGTCCCGTGGGGCCTCTCTGCGACGGGAGCGGGGAAGGACCCGCAGGGCGTCCCCTATGTCCGCGACTTCCAGGACCTTCATGCCCGGGGGGACCTTGCCCGGGTCGCCCGGTACGAGGGCGTGCGTGAAGCCCAGGCGGTGGGCTTCGGCCAGCCTGCGCTGCACGCCCGTGACGCGTCTCACCTCGCCCGCGAGGCCCACTTCGCCGATCGCGACGAGGTTCTTGGGGAGAGGTGTGTCACTCGCCGCGCTCGCCAGGGCGAGGGCCACGGCCAGGTCCGCGGCCGGCTCCGAGAGCTTCACCCCGCCGACCGTCGCGGAGTAGATGTCCCTCTTGCCCAAGGCGCTGATCCGCCCGCGCTGTTCCAGCACCGCCAGCATCATCGAGACGCGGGAGGTCTCCAGGCCCGAGGTGGTGCGGCGAGGGGAGGGGATCTGCGAGTCGACCGTGAGCGCCTGGACCTCGGCGACCAGGGGGCGGCGGCCCTCCAGGGTGACGGTCAGGCAGGTGCCCGGGACCGGTTCGGCCCGACGTGTCAGGAAAAGTCCGCTGGGGTCCGCGAGGCCCGTGATGCCCTCGTCGTGCAGCTCGAAGCAGCCGACCTCGTCCGTGGTGCCGTAGCGGTTCTTGACGCCTCGTACGAGCCGGAGGCGGGCGTGCCGGTCGCCCTCGAAGTGCAGGACGACGTCCACCAGGTGCTCCAGCAGGCGTGGGCCCGCGATCGCGCCGTCCTTCGTGACATGGCCCACAAGCAGCGTGGACATGCCGCGCTCCTTGGAGGCCCGGATCAGCGCCCCGGCCACCTCGCGCACCTGGGCCATGCCGCCGGGCGCGCCGTCGATCTCGGGGGAGGCGACCGTCTGCACCGAGTCCAGGACCAGCAGCGAGGGCTTCACCGCGTCCAAGTGGCCCAGCACCGCCGCCAGGTCCGTCTCGGCCGCCAGGTACAGGTGGTCGTCGATGGCCTTGATGCGGTCGGCGCGCAGCCGGACCTGGCTCGCCGACTCCTCGCCCGTGACGTACAGGGTGCGGTGCTCGTCGCTCGCCGACTTGGCCGCCACGTCGAGCAGGAGCGTCGACTTGCCGACGCCCGGTTCGCCCGCGACCAGCACCACCGCGCCGGGGACCAGCCCGCCGCCGAGCACGCGGTCCAGCTCGGGCACGCCGGTGGTGCGGGCGGTGGCCTGGCGGCCGTCCACCTGGCCGATGGGCAGGGCGGAGGTGGTGACCCGCCCCGGCGTCGTCGTACGGACCGCGGGCGTGCCGTACTCCTCGACCGTCCCCCAGGCCTGGCACTCGGGGCAGCGGCCGAGCCACTTCGCCGTCTGCCAGCCGCACTCCGTGCAGCGGTAGGACGGGCGGTCCTTGGTGGTCTTCGTACGGGCAGCCATGGACGAAACCGTAGCCGCCGGCACTGACAACGCGGGGACCGGGCGGGTGCGGCCACCTGCGCGCCAGGGCTCCGCCACCCCGCGCCAGCGGCGGAACGCCTGGTTCCTGTCCCCGATTGAGGGATCGTTTCACCCGTACGGATTAAATGCGCTCAAGCCGCCTGAAGGTGCCACTCCCGGCCGCCTACGGTCGCCGAATGATGAGCAGTACTCCGGAGATCTCGACCCGCACGGCCGGCGCACACCGGGTGCACCGGGAAGCGCGTGACCGCGGGGCCGCCCGCACGCTGGCGCAGCGGCCGCCCGCGCGCTACGAGCCCTACCTGGACGGCCTGTTCACCTACTGCCTGTCCGTGCTGTGCGACCACGACGCCGCGACCGCCGCCCTGGGCGACGTCCTCGCCCTGGCCGAACGGCGCGGCCGGCACGTCCCCGAGGCGCCCGCGGACCGCAGGGCCTGGCTGTACGCGCTGGCCCGCTGGGCGTGCCTGCGCAAGCTGGCCGAGGCCAAGCAGAAACGTCAGAGCAGCCACGCTGCGGGCCGCGCCGACCGGCAGCGCGCCGACCGGCAGGCCGCCCCGGCACTCTCCGAGGAGGTCCGGGAACGCAGGCGCGCCGAACTGGCCCTGCTCGCCTGGCCGGAGGCCGCCGGCACCACCCCGGAGCAGCGGGAGGCGCTCGAACTGGCCGTGCGCCACCACCTCGCCGCCCACGAGGTCGCCGCCGTCCTCGGCATGGACGTGGCCGCCACCCGCGACCTGCTCGCCTCCGCCGCCTGCGAGGTGGAACGCACGCGTGCCGCCCTCGCCGTCGTCGAGACCGGGGCGTGCCCGAGGGTCGCGCACCTCGTCGGCGACGACCGGCTCGTGCTCGGCACGGCCCTGCGCCGCGAACTCGTCCGGCACGTCGACGACTGCCCGCGCTGCCGCCGCACCGCCGAGCGCGCCATCCCCGGCCGCTGGCCCGGCACCAGCGTCACGCCGGACGCGCTGCCCGTGCTGCCGGCGCCCCGCGCGGCCGTGCACGTGGCCATGGCCCACCACCCGCGCGTGCGGAGCGCCGGACCCCGCTTCGACCGGCGCGGCTTCCCGATGGACCCCAAGGACCGCGCCGCCCGCAGGGACCGCCTACGCGCGCGTGCCGTCACCACGACCGTCGTCGCCACCGTCGTGGCCGCCCCCGTGCTCGCCCTGTGGGCCGCCTACCGGGGCACCCCCGTGGGCGAGGGCCAGGACGGCCGCTCCGCCTCCGCGCGCGAGGCGGACGACCCGCTCCTGGACGGCGAGATGGCGGGCGGCGGCTACGAGAACACCGGCAACGCGAGCACCCGCCCCGGCCCCCGCTTCGGCAAGGACGGCAAGGCCGACGTCTCCGTCGAGGTCATCGGCGTCGCCGGCGCCGGCCGCAAGGCCGCCCTGGACGTCACGGCCGCCAACAGCGGCGACACCACCCTCGTCACCCTGACCGCCACCGGCCCGGCCCCGGTCCGCTGGTCCGCGTCCACGGGAGCCGACTGGCTCTACCTGAGCCAGTCGTCGGGAACGCTCCGGCCCGGCGAGTCGTTCACGATCAAGGTGTACGTCGACCACCTGCGGGAGCCCTCCGGCCCCTGGCGCGCGCAGGTGGCGGTCGCACCCGTCGGCGCCGTCGTCCACATCGAGGGCTTCGGCACCGCGCCCAGCCCCACCGACCCCGGCCCCGGCCCCCGCCCGGACCCCCGCCCGAGCGTCCCCAGCGACCCGCCCCCGCCCCGGCCCGACCCGACGCCCACGACCTCGGCACCACCGGACCCGACGCCGACCACGCCCCCGCCCCCGTCGCCCGACCCGGACCCCACGCCCACCGACCCGGGCCCGACCGAACCGGCGGACTCGACGCCCCCGCCCTCGGACAGCGGGGACCCGAGCCCTGCCACGTCGTAGGAACCGGCCGCTCAGGTCACCGGATCCGCTGGATGCGGAGCCACCAGCGGCAGCTGCGAGGCCAGCCGCTCCTCGCACAGCTCGACCAGCCGGTCGTAGCCCGCCTTGCCCATGAGCTCGATCAGCTCGGGGCGGTAGGAGACGTACACCGGGTCGCCCGCGCCGTGCGCCGAGGTCGCCGAGGTGCACCACCAGTGCAGGTCGTGGCCGCCCGGGCCCCAGCCCCGGCGGTCGTACTCACCGATCGACACCTGGAGGACACGGGTGTCGTCGGGCCGGTCGATCCACTCGTACGTCCGCCGCACCGGCAGCTGCCAGCACACGTCCGGCTTGGTCTCCAGCGGCTCCCGGCCCTCCTTCAGGGCGAGGATGTGCAGCGAGCAGCCCGCGCCGCCCGGGAAGCCGGGCCGGTTCTGGAAGATGCAGGAGCCCTGGAAGGGGCGCGTCTGGCGGTCGCCGTCCTCGTCCTCGGAGACCCAGCCGTTCTTCGTGCCCTCGGCGTGGTGCTGCCAGATGTCCGGAGTGAGCCTGGCCACATGCCCGGCGACGCGCTTCTCGTCGTCCTCGTCGGAGAAGTGGGCACCCAACGTGCAGCACCCGTCGTCCGCGCGGCCCGCCTGGATGCCCTGGCAGCCGCTGCCGAAGATGCAGTTCCAGCGAGAGGTCAGCCATGTCAGATCGCAGCGGAAGACCTGCTCGTCGTCCGCCGGATCAGGAAACTCCACCCACGCGCGGGCGAAGTCGAGGCCCTTCTCGTCGGGTTCCACGACGCCCGGTGATTTGTCGCGCTTCGCCTTTTTCGTCTTTGGCACGAGTCCAGGGTACGGGCCTTGTACCCCCACCGAGGACGGCGGACGGCCCTGCTGGCAGTAGCGTTCCGTACATGAGACTCGGTGTCCTCGACGTGGGATCGAACACGGTGCACCTGCTGGTGGTGGACGCGCACCCCGGCGCCCGCCCGCTGCCCGCTCACTCGCACAAGGCGGAACTGCGCCTCGCCCAGCTCCTCGACGACAGCGGCGCGATCGGCCCCGACGGCGTCGACCGGCTCATCGGCGTCGTCCACGACTCCCTCCAGGCCGCCGAGGACAAGGGCGTCGAGGAGGTGCTGCCGTTCGCGACCTCCGCCGTGCGGGAGGCCCGCAACGCCGACGACGTCCTCGCGCGCGTGCGCGCCGAGACCGGCGTCGAGCTCCAGGTCCTCACCGGCGCGGAGGAGGCCCGGCTCACCTTCCTCGCCGCCCGCCGCTGGTTCGGCTGGTCGGCCGGAAAACTGCTGGTCCTGGACATCGGCGGCGGCTCCCTGGAGATCGCCTACGGCATCGACGAGGAGCCCGACGCGGCCGCCTCGCTGCCGCTGGGCGCCGGCCGCCTCACCGCCGGCTGGCTGCCCGGCGACCCGCCCGCCCCGGACGACGTCCGCGCGCTGCGCCGCCACGTCCGCACGGAGATCGCCCGCACGGTCGGCGAGTTCAGCCGCTTCGGCGCCCCCGACCACGTCGTCGCCACGTCCAAGACCTTCAAGCAACTGGCCCGCATCGCCGGCGCCGCCCGCTCCGCCGAGGGCCTCTACGTCCAGCGCGAACTGAAGCGGGAGTCCCTGGAGGCCTGGGTCCCGAGGCTGTCCGGCATGACCGAGCGCGAGCGAGTGGAGCTCCCCGGGGTCTCGGAGGGCAGGGCGGGCCAGCTGCTGGCGGGCGCGCTCGTCGCCGAGGCCGCGATGGACCTCTTCGGCGTGGAGCGCGTGGAGATCTGCCCTTGGGCGCTGCGGGAGGGCGTGATCCTGCGCCGGCTGGATCACATGGAGTCCGCGTAGACACCGAGGGGCGCGGGGTGCCCCGCCCGTGGCAAACACCACAACGGCGAAGAGGCACCCCACGACCTCCCCACCACACCCCGTAATCTGTCCTCCATGGCAGAGCCAGCCGTAAAGATCCCGGACGCGAAGGTCGCACTCTCGACGGCCTCGGTCTACCCGGAGTCGACGGCCACGGCCTTCGAGATCGCCGCGCGCCTCGGCTACGACGGAGTCGAGGTCATGGTCTGGACCGACCCCGTCAGCCAGGACATCGAAGCCCTGCGCAGACTGAGCGACTACCACCAGATCCCGATCCTGGCCGTGCACGCCCCCTGCCTGCTCATCACGCAGCGCGTCTGGTCCACCGACCCCTGGACCAAGCTCCAGCGGGCCCGCGCGGCGGCCGAGAAGCTCGACGCGAGCACGGTCGTGGTCCACCCCCCGTTCCGCTGGCAGCGCCAGTACGCGCGGGACTTCGTCGCCGGCATCTGGCGCATGGCCAACGAGACGGACGTACGGTTCGCCGTCGAGAACATGTACCCCTGGCGCTACCGCGACCGCGAGATGCTCGCCTACGCCCCCGACTGGGACGTCACGAAGGACGACTACCGCCACTTCACGATCGACCTCAGCCACACCGCGACGGCCCGCACCGACGCCCTCGACATGGTCGACCGCATGGGCGACCGCCTCGGCCACGTCCACCTCGCCGACGGCCGCGGCTCTGCCAAGGACGAGCACCTGGTGCCCGGCCGCGGCACGCAGCCCTGCGCCGAGGTGCTGGAGCGGCTCGCCCTGACCGGGTTCGACGGCCATGTCGTCATCGAGGTCAACACCCGCCGCGCCATGTCGAGCGCGGAGCGCGAGGCCGACCTGGCGGAGGCGCTGGCCTTCACCCGCCTCCACCTCGCCTCGGCGGCGAAGGTGCCGCGCCGATGACCGACCGGCCCCCGAGCGACACCGGCCCCGGCACCACCGCCCGCCGCCGCGGCCGCCCCCCGCGCACGGAGTCGGCCGACACCCGCGACCGCATCCTGACCGCCGCCCGCGACGAGTTCTCCGAGCGCGGCTACGAGAAGACCTCCGTGCGCGGCATCGCCAAGACGGCCGGGGTCGACTCGGCGCTCGTGCACCACTACTTCGGGACGAAGGAGCAGGTCTTCGAGGCGGCGATCACCCAGTCCTTCGGGCCCGCCCTGCAAGCGCCGAAGGCCGTCGAGGAGGGCCCGCTCGACGGCGTGGGGGAGCGCCTGGCCCGCTTCTTCTTCGGCGTCTGGGAGAACCCCGCGACCCGCGCGCCCCTGCTCGCCATCGTCCGCTCCGCCGTCACCAACGACACCGCGGCCGCCGTCTTCCGCCGGATCGTCGCCACCCAGGTACTGCGCCGCATCGCCGGACGACTGGACCTGCCGGACGCCGAGCTGCGCGCCGAGCTGGCCGCCGCCCAGCTCGTGGGCACCGCCATGCTGCGGTACGTCATCAAGGTCGAGCCGCTGGCCTCGGCGGACCCGGAGCAGATCATCGCGCGGCTGGCACCGGTCGTCCAGGGACACCTGACCGGTCCGTAAGCCTCACGGGGGCCGCCTCCGAGACAGGCATCCCGTATTCCGGACACTCCGTCCCGCCCTCTGGATGACCGGCGTACGCTCGGTAGCAGTCAGAAATCTCCGAATCCTCTGACGCAGTCTCTGAAGGAGCGAGCGACGATGCCCGAGCTGAGGTCCCGCACAGTCACCCACGGCCGCAACATGGCGGGCGCCCGCGCCCTTATGCGCGCCTCCGGTGTACCGGGTGCGGACATCGGCCGCAAGCCGATCATCGCGGTCGCCAACAGCTTCACGGAGTTCGTGCCGGGCCACACGCATCTGGCGCCGGTCGGCCGGATCGTCAGCCAGGCGGTGATCGAGGCCGGCGGCATCCCGCGCGAGTTCAACACGATCGCCGTGGACGACGGCATCGCCATGGGCCACGGCGGCATGCTCTACTCCCTGCCGTCCCGCGACCTGATCGCGGACAGCGTGGAGTACATGGTCGAGGCCCACTGCGCCGACGCCCTGATCTGCATCTCCAACTGCGACAAGATCACCCCGGGCATGCTGAACGCGGCCCTGCGGCTGAACATCCCCACGGTGTTCGTCTCCGGCGGTCCCATGGAGTCCGGCCGCGCCACCCTCGTCGACGGCACGGTCCGCACGCTCGACCTGGTCGACGCGATCTCCGACGCCGTGAACGACAAGATTTCGGACGAGGACATCCTCCGCATCGAGGAGAACGCCTGCCCGACCTGCGGCTCCTGTTCCGGCATGTTCACCGCCAACTCGATGAACTGCCTGACCGAGGCCATCGGCCTCTCCCTGCCGGGCAACGGCTCGGTCCTCGCCACGCACACCGCCCGTAAACAGCTGTACGTCAACGCGGCGAAGACGGTCATGGACATCACCCGCCGCTACTACGAGCAGGACGACGAGACGGTCCTGCCCCGCAGCGTGGCGTCCTTCGCGGCCTTCGAGAACGCCATGGCCCTCGACATCGCCATGGGCGGCTCCACCAACACGATCCTGCACCTGCTGGCCGCCGCCCAGGAGGCGGGCGTCCCCTTCGGCCTGGAGGAGATCAACGAGGTCTCCCGCCGCGTGCCGTGCCTGGCCAAGGTCGCCCCGAACGTCGCCAAGGACCGCACGTACTACATGGAGGACGTGCACCGCGCCGGCGGCATCCCCGCCCTGCTCGGCGAACTGCACCGCGCGGGCCTGCTCAACGAGGACGTGCACTCCGTCCACAGCCCGTCCCTGGCCGACTGGCTGAAGACCTGGGACGTGCGCGGCGGCTCGCCGTCCGCCGAGGCCGTCGAGCTGTGGCACGCGGCCCCCGGCTGCGTCCGCTCCGCCGAGGCCTTCTCCCAGTCCGAGCGCTGGGAGACCCTGGACGAGGACGCCGAGGGCGGCTGCATCCGCTCCGTCGAGCACGCCTACTCCAAGGACGGCGGCCTGGCGGTCCTCAAGGGCAACCTGGCGGTGGACGGCTGCGTCGTGAAGACGGCCGGTGTCGACGAGTCCATCTGGACCTTCGAGGGCCCGGCGGTCGTCTGCGAGTCGCAGGAGGAGGCCGTCCAGAAGATCCTCACCCAGCAGGTCAAGGACGGCGACGTCGTCGTCATCCGCTACGAGGGCCCCAAGGGCGGCCCCGGCATGCAGGAGATGCTCTACCCGACCTCGTACCTCAAGGGCCGGGGCCTGGGTAAGACCTGCGCGCTGGTCACGGACGGCCGTTTCTCCGGCGGCACCTCCGGCCTCTCCATCGGCCACGCCTCGCCCGAGGCGGCCGCGGGCGGCACGATCGCCCTCGTCGAGGACGGCGACCGCATCCGTATCGACATCCCGAACCGCTCGATCGACCTCCTCGTCGACGACGCCGAGCTGGCCCGCCGCGAGCAGGCGCTGAACGGCGTGTACGCCCCGAAGAACCGCGACCGCAAGGTCTCGGCGGCCCTGCGGGCCTACGCGGCGATGGCGACCAGCGCCGACAAGGGCGCCGTGCGGGACGTGACGATGCTGGGCTGAGCCCCTTCCCGCTCCCGAGGGCCGCCTCCGCAACCGGGGGCGGCCCTCGCGCGTGCCCGCCTACCAGCCCGCCGGATCACTCCCGTCCACGGCGAACACGGCGCCGTCGGGCGCACCGGCGTAGACCCGGTCTCCCACCAGCACCGGCTCGGGCAGCGCGGCCGGAACCCGGTCGGACCGGTCCCCGAGCCGAGGAGGCGTCTGCCCGGCGAGCTTCCCGCGCCGCGCGTCGACGGCGAGCAGCCGGCCGTCCGGAGCGGTGACGTACACGTACCGCTCACCGGCGACCGGCGTGGACCCCCGTACGACACCCGTCTCCAGACTCCAGAGCTGCTTCCGCGCCTCCAGATCGACGGCGACCAGCGACCCGCCCGTCGCCATGAGGTGGACGACGTCCCCGTGCACACTGCCCTGCACCTGCTGCAAGGGGACGCGCAGCGGCACCCGCAGGGTCGTACGGCTCTCCGGCCGGTAGCGCACCAGGGCCCGCGCGTCCTGCCGCACGGCGTCGACAGCGACGAAGACGACCGACCCGTCCGCCGAGCCGATGGGCTGCAACGAACCCTCCAGCTCCGCGTCCCACCGCACCTCGCCGGTGCGCGGATCCACCGCCGTGACCCGCGTGCCCGACCCGTCGCCGGACACGGTCGCCGCGTACGCCAGCGGATCACCGGGGAACGACACGAAGTACGGCACCTCCTGCCCCGGAATCCGATGGCTCCACTTCACCTCGCCCGAGGCGCTCTGCACACCGCTGACCGTGCCGTCGGAAGCGGTGAGCAGCACCATCCCGCCCACGGCCTGCAGCCCTCCGTACGCGGGCAGCTCCTCCCGCCGGACCACATCCCCCGACGCGGGATCGAGAGCGGCCACCCGCCGTTCCTGCCCGAGCCCGGCCAGCACCAGGCCCCCCGACACGACCGGCGCCCCACCCGGCGGCCCGCCCGCGGCAGCCCCCTCCAGCGGATGCCGCCACAGCAGCCGCCCGTCGACAGGATCGAGGGCGAACACCAGCCCCTCCTGCGCACACAGCAACCTGCCCACCCCATAGGAGCACTGCGGCATGCTCTCCCGGTCCGACGGCTCCGCCTCCCACGCCGAGAACGCGGCAGCCGTGGTCCGCGGGGCACTGACCTCCGGCGCCGGACTCCCGCCCCCGAACACGGGCACCGACACCAGCGCCCCGACGACGACCACCCCGAGCGCCCCGGCGACCAGACCGGCCCGCCTCCCAAGCCGCAGCCGGGACGGCCGCGGTGACCTCTCGGGACCGGCAGGCCCTCCGACAGGCGCCACCGGCTCGGGCCGCTCCGGCACCTCGGAACCGGCGGACTCCCCGACAGGCGCCACGGGCTCGGGCCGCTCCGACCCCTCCTCGACACGCTGCTGCGGTATGAACGCCTGCGTGTCGTACGAGGCCGCCACCGACCGCAGCTCCCGCATCAACTCGTCGGGCGAGGGCCGGTCCTCGGGCTCCTTGGCGAGACACCGCAGCACGAGCGGCGCCAGCGCCTCCGGTACGCCGGTCAGATCCGGCTCGTCGTGCACGACCTGGTAGGCGACGACGTAAGGACTGTCGGAGTCGAACGGCCCCCGCCCGGTGGCGGCATGCACCATGACGGACCCGAGGGCGAACACATCGGCGGCGGGCCCCACTTCCCTCGGCCGCCGGAACTGCTCGGGCGCCATGAACGGCGGCGTACCGATCAGCTTCCCGGTCTCGGTCCGCAACTCGCTGTCCGTCGGCCGGGAAATACCGAAGTCGATGACCTTCGGCCCGTCCTCGGCGAGCAGGACGTTGCTCGGCTTCAGGTCCCGGTGCACGACCCCGACCCGGTGGATGTCACGCAGCGCCTCCGCCAGCCCGGCCATCAGCCGGCGCAACCGGGCCGGGGCCAGGGGCCCGTTCCGCTTCACCTCCTGGGCGAGCGTCGGACCCGGGATGAACAACGTGGCCATCCAGGGCCGCCCGGCCTCGGGATCGGCATCCACCACGGGTGCGGTGAAGGCCCCGCTGACCCGCCGGGCCGCCCCCACCTCCTGCCGGAAACGCCCCCTGAACTCGGGGTCCTTGGCGAACTCCGCGTGCACGACCTTCACGGCGAGCTTCATCCCGGAGGTGCTCCGGGCCAGATGGACGACACCCATGCCGCCCGAGCCCAGACAGGACTCCAGCCGGTAGTGACCGGCGTACTCGGGAAGTTCCGCTTCCGGGCCCGCTCCGGCGTTTCGCTGTGGCGCCATGGGACCACCCCCGTGCTGTTCGTCCGCGCGCGCGACGCACGGAGCCTAGTCGATGACTCGTGCGGGACAGAGGCGGCTTGCTAGCCTCCGCAAGCGAGTCACGCACATGTGTTTGATGTCGTGATTCAGGGGAATCAACGGGACCCCATGGTCGCCATGGGGTGCAACGGGGGAGGTTTTTCCATGTCTGTCGAGCCTGTCGAAGAAGCCCAGCGCACACCGCTGGTCACCACACTGGCCGCCGCGGCCACGTACTACTCCATCGCACCGGGAGTCAGTCTCAACGTCCGCAGCGGCCCCGGCACCGGCTACCCGATCGTCAAGACCCTGCCGCCGGGCTCCCGGGTGGCCATCCACTGCCAGACACCCGGCACCTGGGTCACTGGCCCGTACGGCACCACGAACATCTGGGACAACATCGCCAACGGCCAGTACGTCTCGGACGCCTACGTGAACACCGGCAGCGACGGCTACATACGCCCCCGCTGCTCCTGACCCACACCGGCGCGGCCCGCCCCCACTGCGGGCCGCGCCGTACCCCACAGGCGGGGAGCCACGACGCGCCCGCACCCGCGCACGGCGAGAAGGGGCCGTGTCGGGGGGTGTCCGCCCGCAGCGGTTGGCGCGTCAACGGACAGTCAGTCGGCGTCCGACCCCATCGCGCCGTTCCGAGGACGGACACCCCCCGGCGCGGCCCCGCCCCACACCCGGCGCGAAGGCGCAACGCGCACCCCCACCGAAGCAGCCACAGGCCGCCGCAGGCACCCCGCAACGACCCCAAGCCATAATCACCCCGTGAGCGCAGAGACCGGCACCGAAGACGCCCCCCACCCCGAGCCCCTCCGCTTCTTCGGCACGACCTGGCTGAACCACGACAACGGCTACACAGCCCGCCGCATCGCCGTAGCCCTCGGCTCACTCACCACCGCGGCCGTCTCCTGCCTGGTCCTCCGCCTCGCCTACCAGGGCCTCCAGATCGCCGCCATCGGCACCTTCGTCACGCTCCTCATGACCGTCATGTTCGCGATCTGCAGCGCGATGGCCTTCCGCCACACCTGGGACGGCTTCACCCGCCGCCCCGACCCCGACCGCCAGGCAGCCCTCCGCCCCCTGCTGACCATCGGCTTCGTCGGCTCCCTCCTCGCGTACTTCGTCCGCTCCCTCACCGAGGCCCCCGGCGAGAAACTCCACCGCCAGGAGTACGAGGAGGCCCGCAAGCGACACGAGAAGCGCACGACCCGCCGCACGGGCAACCCGTCGAAGAAGCGCCGCGCCTAGCGCGCCCCCTCTCACCGAAAACTCACCGCACCCACCCCCACCCCCGGCCACCATGGCCGTATGACCACACCACCCACCGCCGCCGACGACCCCACCGGAGCCCCCACCACCCCCGAACCACCCACCCGATCCGCCCGAGCCCACTCCTTCAACACGGCCGCAGCCCAGTACGCGGCCAACCGCCCCTCCTACCCCCCAGCCCTCTTCGACGCGATAGAAGAGCTGACCGGCCACCCCCTCACCGGCTCCCGCGTCGCGGACATCGGCGCCGGCACCGGCATAGCCACCGCCCTCCTGCACGCCCGAGGCGCGAACGTCATCGCCGTGGAACCCGGCGACGGCATGGCGGCCCAGTTCCGCAGCACGCACCCCGCCCTCCCCCTCATCCGCGGCACGGGCGACGACCTCCCCCTCGCCGACGCCTCCGTCGACCTCGTCACCTACGCCCAGGCCTGGCACTGGACCGACCCCGCCCGCGCCGTCCCGGAGGCCCTCCGCGTCCTGCGCCCCGGCGGCGCACTGGCCCTCTGGTGGAACACCGACGCCCTCGACGTGCCGTGGATCGCCGAGGCCGCCGCCCGCACGGCCCGCCACTTCCGCATCGACATCTCCGCCGAGAAGCGGAACGTCAACGCCCGCGCCGCCGACCCCTCCGGCCACCTCGACTTCACCCGCCGCACGGTCCGCTGGAGCCGCCGCGTCCCCATCGACACCCACCTCGCGAACATCGGCAGCCACTCGGTGTTCCTGGTGCACGACGAGGAACACACCGCGGCCTTCCTCGCAGAGGAGCGCGAGCACCTGCTCAGGGCCTTCCCGGACGGCTACGTCGAGGAGGTCTACGAGGTGATCCTCCTCCTGGCCCAAACCCCGCCCCGACCCGCATCCGCTTGACGGACCCCACCGCCGGGAGCATTATTCATCACATGATGAATAATGCTCCGGGCCCGCCACGCCCAGCCACCCCCACAGAACCGACCGCCGTCCACGCCAAGGACCTCACGGTCGTCCGAGGCCCCCGCACGGTCCTCCGCAACCTCGCCTTCACCGTCCCCCGAGGCCAGATCACCGGCCTCCTCGGCCCCTCCGGCTGCGGCAAGTCGACCCTCATGCGCGCCATCGTCGGCACCCAGGCCAAGGTCACCGGCACCCTCGACGTCCTCGGCCACCCCGCCGGCCACCCCACCCTGCGCACCCGCATCGGCTACGTCACCCAGGCCCCGTCCGTCTACGACGACCTGACCGTCCGCCAGAACCTCGACTACTTCGCCGCGATACTCGACCCCGGCCGCCCCGCCGCCGAACGCCGCCACGACAACGTCACCCGCGCGATAGCCGACGTCGACCTCACCACCCACGCCGACGCCCTGGCCGGCAACCTCTCCGGCGGCCAGCGCAGCCGCGTCTCCCTCGCCGTCGCCCTCCTCGGCACCCCCGAACTCCTCGTCCTCGACGAACCGACCGTCGGCCTAGACCCGGTCCTGCGCCGCGACCTCTGGAACCTCTTCCACGACATCGCGGCACGCCGGGGCGCGACCCTCCTGGTCTCCTCCCACGTCATGGACGAGGCCGAGCGCTGCCACCGCCTCCTCCTCATGCGCGAGGGCGAGCTCCTCGCCGACGACACCCCCGACGCCCTGCGCACCCGCACCGGCGCCGAAACCGTCGAAGAGGCCTTCCTGCACCTGGTCGACGAGGCAAAGGCGGCAGCCCGCACCAAGGAGACGACACGATGACCCCGACGACCACCGCCGCCCCACCACGGGCCCTGAACCCCGCCCGCACCACCGCCACCGCGACCCGGGTCCTCCGCCAGCTCACCCACGACCCCCGCACCATCGCGCTGCTGATCCTCATCCCCTGCGTGATGCTGTTCCTGCTGCGCTACGTCTTCGACGGCAGCCCCCGCACCTTCGACAGCATCGGCGCGTCCCTGCTCGGGATCTTCCCGCTGATCACGATGTTCCTGGTGACGTCCATCGCCACCCTGCGCGAACGCACCTCGGGCACCCTCGAACGCCTCCTCGCCATGCCCCTCGGCAAAGCCGACCTCATCGCCGGCTACGCCCTCGCCTTCGGGACGCTCGCGATCATCCAGTCCGCCCTGGCCACGGGCCTCGCGGTCTGGTTCCTCGGCCTCGACGTCACCGGCAGCCCCTGGCTCCTCCTCCTGGTGGCCCTCCTCGACGCCCTCCTCGGCACGGCCCTCGGCCTCTTCGTCTCGGCCTTCGCGGCCTCGGAATTCCAGGCGGTCCAGTTCATGCCGGCGGTGATCTTCCCCCAGCTGCTCCTGTGCGGCCTGTTCACCCCGCGCGACACCATGCACCCGGTCCTGGAGGCCATCTCCGACGCCCTCCCCATGTCCTACGCGGTCGACGGCATGAACGAGGTCCTCCACCACACCGACATGACCGCCACCTTCGTCCGGGACGTCCTGATCGTCGCGGGCTGCGCCCTGCTCGTCCTGACGCTCGGAGCAGCGACCCTCAGGCGCCGGACGGCATAGACACCCGCTCCCAGGCATCCCGCCCACCGGACAGGGACCCCAACCCACCATCCCCGAGTGCGAGGATGAACCCGGACGACGCGCAACCCCCGGAGGGCACCGAAAGCCATGACCCAGAAAGTCGCAGTCCTCGGCACCGGCAAGATCGGCGAAGCCCTGCTCAGCGGAATGATCCGCGCCGGCTGGACCCCGGCCGACCTCCTGGTCACCGCCCGCCGCCAGGAACGAGCCGAGGAACTCCGTACCCGCTACGGCGTCACCCCGGTCAGCAACCCCGAAGCCGCCAAGACCGCCGACACCCTGATCCTCACGGTGAAACCGCAGGACATGGGCACCCTCCTCGACGAGCTCGCGCCCCACGTCCCGGCCGACCGCCTGGTCATCAGCGGCGCCGCCGGCATCCCCACCGCGTACTTCGAGGAGCGCCTCGCCCCCGGCACCCCGGTCGTCCGCGTCATGACGAACACCCCAGCCCTGGTCGACGAGGCGATGTCCGTCATCTCCGCGGGCACCCACGCCACCGCCGACCACCTCGCCCACACCGAGGAGATCTTCGGCGCCGTAGGCAAGACGCTCCGCGTCCCCGAGTCCCAGCAGGACGCCTGCACGGCCCTCTCCGGCTCCGGCCCGGCCTACTTCTTCTACCTGGTCGAGGCCATGACCGACGCCGGCATCCTCCTCGGCCTGCCCCGCGACAAGGCCCACGACCTCATCGTCCAGTCCGCCATCGGCGCCGCGACGATGCTCCGCGACAGCGGCGAACACCCGGTCAAGCTCCGCGAGAACGTCACGTCCCCCGCCGGTACGACGATCAACGCCATCCGCGAACTCGAGAACCACGGCGTACGGGCCGCCCTCATCGCCGCCCTCGAAGCCGCCCGCGACCGCAGCCGCGCCCTGGCCACCGGCAACAACAGCTGAGCACTGCGGGCGTCGGGCCGGCGACCCGCCCGACGCCCGCACCACCACCTCACACCCTCAGCACGGCCCCACCCGCGTCCGCCGCCTCCGGCACGGCCGGCAGCAGCCCGATCGCGCGATAAGCGGCATCCACGGTCGGCCGAGCCATCCCCCGAGCCCGCTCCGCACCATCCCGCAGCACGGCCTCCACATAACCAGGATCCGCACACAACTCCTTGTGCCGCTCCTGCACGGGCCGGAGCACCTCGACCACAGCCTCCGCAGTGTCCTTCTTCAGAGCCCCGTACGACGCATACGCACCGCTCAGCTCCTCAGGACTCCCACCCGAGCACGCGGCGAGGATCTCCAGCAGGTTGGCGAGCCCCGGCCGCGCCTCCCGGTCGTACACGACCTCCCGCCCGCTGTCGGTCACGGCCCGCATGACTTTCTTCCGCACCACGTCCGGCTCGTCCAGCAGATAGACGATCCCCGGCCCGACGTCGTCGCTCTTGCCCATCTTCGACAGCGGGTCCTGAAGGTTCATCACCCGTGCCGCCACCCCCGGCCGCGTGGCCCGCGGCACCACGAACGTATGCCCGTACCGCTGGTTGAACCGCACGGCCAGATCCCGCGTCAGCTCCACGTGCTGCACCTGGTCGTCCCCCACCGGCACCTCGTCGGTCCCGTACGCCAGGATGTCCGCGGCCATCAGCACGGGATACGTCAGCAGCGACAGCCGCACACTCCCGCCCCGCCGCTGCTCCCGCACGGCCTTCTCCTTGTACTGGATCATCCGCCGCATCTCACCGTCGGTGGCCACACACTCCAGCAGGTACGACAACCGCGCGTGCTCGTCCACATGGCTCTGCACGAACACCGTGCACAGCTCCGGATCCAGCCCCGAAGCCAGCAGCAAGGTCGCCGCCTGCCGACTCAGCCTGCGCACCCGCGCGGGATCGTGCTCCACGGTCAGCGCGTGCAGATCCACGACGCAGAACAAGGCCTCGGACTCATGCTGGTCGACGGCAGCCCACCGCCGCATGGCCCCCAGATAGTTCCCCAGCGTCAGATGCCCCGTCGGCTTGACCCCGCTGAAGACCCGTGTCATCTCTTCTCCACCTCCTGGTCGGGACCGCCGCTCCCGGCGGCCGGCCCCTCAGTGGTCCTGGAGGGAGAAACAAGAACGGCCGCCGAAGCGGCGGCCGTTGAGTGCATACGTGAGGACGGCCGCCGTCAGGCGGCCCACCACAGCTGGGTACACGTACGCGTCGTCATGCCCTCCACCGTACGCCCCTGGAGTGCCGTACGCCCCTGAGTTGACACGCCCAGACCCGATCCGTAGTGTGCTCCGAGTTGCCCGACGTGAGCGCCGACCTCGGTCGGTCCCCGGGCAGCCAATCCGCAGGTACCAACCACTACTCGACGCAGTAGCCCTGTCGTCGTTTCATTGGCATGCGTATTTACGGAATGAGGAATCCTCGTTCGAAAGGACGCGGCCCCCGATTGGCTCGGGAGCCGGGGAATCCGCTAAAGTCTCACTCGTCGGAACGGCCCAACAGCCGCGAAGACAAACCCTGCTGACAGGGAATCGGGCCCGAAAGGATCTGATAGAGTCAGAACCGCCGGAAAGGGAAACGCGGAAGCGGGAACCTGGAAAGCACCGAGGAAATCGGATCGAG
>NZ_BMWC01000006.1 GCF_014651035.1 Streptomyces lomondensis | reverse complement strand
GAGTTGACCGGTACTAATAGGCCGAGGGCTTGTCCTCAGTTGCTCGCGTCCACTGTGTTAGTTCTGAGACAACGAACAGTTGTCGGCTTTGAGCAGAACAAACAATTGAAGAGTGTGCTTGTTCGCTCGAAACCATTAGGGTTTCGGTGGTTATAGCGTAGGGGAAACGCCCGGTTACATTTCGAACCCGGAAGCTAAGCCTTACAGCGCCGATGGTACTGCAGGGGGGACCCTGTGGGAGAGTAGGACGCCGCCGAACAATCTTTGGAAGGACCCCTGGTCACCAGCGTTCAGCTGGGACCAGGGGTCCTTTTTGTTTTGCACTGCGCGCTGGGCAGCCGGCTGCGCGAGAATGACTTGCGGTACCGAAGACAGGAGTCACCATGTCCACCAACTCTCCCGACGACCGACCGGAGCGCGACCAGCGACGACGGGAGGGCGACCGGAACGACCGCGGTGGTCAGCGCGGGGACCGTGGAGACCGCGGGGACCGTGGCGGCTTCCGCCGGAGCGACCGTGGTGACCGTGCCGACCGCGGGGAGCGTGGTGGCTTCCGGCGAGACGACAACCGTGGTGGTGGGCACGGCCGGCGTGACGACCGTGACCGTGACCGTGACCGGGGGCCGCGCAGGGACGACCGTGACCGGGGTGGATTCCGGCGCGACGACCGCGGTGACCGTCCCGCCTTCCGGCGCGACGACCGCGGAGAGCGCCGTGACGACCGAGACCGTGGCGGTTTCCGCCGCGACGACAACCGCCGCGACGACAACCGTGGTGGTGGCTACGGCCGGCGCGACGATCGCCGGGACGACCGCCGCGGCGATGTCCGCCGAGGTGACGACCGTGGGCCGCGCGGTGGCTTCCGCCGTGACGACCGTCGGGATGACAGGCGTGACGACCGTCGGGATGACAGGCGCGATGACCGCCGGGACGACCGTCGCGACGACAGGCGCGAGGGTGACCGCGGCGGATTCGCCCGCCGCGACGACCGTGGAGAGCGTCGCGACACCCGCGATCGCGGCTACCGCGGTGACGACCGTGACCGGGGCGGATTCCGGCGTGACGACCGCGGTGACCGTCCCGCCTTCCGTAGCGACGACCGCGACCGCGGCTTCCGCCGTGACGACCGCGGTGGCTTCCGAGGCCGTGACGACCGGCGTGACGACCGCCGTGATGAGCGTCGCGACGACCGCCGTGACGAGCGCCGCGGGGACGATCGCGGAGACCGTGGCGGTTTCCGGCGCGACGACGCCGGTCGGGGCGGCCGTCCCGGCTTCCGGCGCGACGACGGCCCCCGCAGCGAGCGCGGCGAGTTCCGGCGCGACGACAACCGCGGCGACCGTGGCGGCTTCCGAGGGCGCGACGACCGTGGGGGCCGCGGCGGGCCCCGGCGCGACGACCGCGGAGGGCGTCCCGGGGGCTTCCGGGGCCGTGACGACAGGCGCGATGACAGGCGGGACGACAGGCGCGGCGCCGGCCGGTTCCGTGAGGAGCGCGACCGGGACCGGGAGCCGATCAAGCGGCTGCCGATCCCCGAGGACGTCACCGGCGACGAGATCGACAAGGACGTACGGCAGGAGCTTCAGAGCCTGCCGAAGACGCTCGCGGACGATGTCGCCAGGAACCTGGTGATGGTCGCGCGGCTCCTCGACGAGGACCCCGAGGGCGCGTACGGCTACTCCAGGGTGGCGCTGCGGCTGGCGTCGCGTGTCGCCGCCGTACGGGAGGCCGCCGGGTTCGCCGCGTACGCGAGCCAGAAGTACGGCGAGGCGCTGGCCGAGTTCCGGGCCGCCAAGCGGATGACCGGGAACGTCGATCTGTGGCCCGTCATGGCCGACTGCGAGCGTGGGCTCGGGCGGCCGGAGAAGGCGCTGGACATGGCCGGGGCGCCCGAGGTGCACAAGCTCGACAAGGCGGGACAGGTCGAGATGCGGCTCGTCGCGGCCGGTGCGCGGCGGGACATGGGGCAGCTGGACGCGGCCATCGTGACGTTGCAGAGCCCGGAGCTGGCCTCCAACTCCGTGCAGCCCTGGACCGCGCGACTGCGGTACGCGTACGCCGACGCGCTGCTGGCCGCCGGGCGGGAGAGCGAGGCGCGGGAGTGGTTCGCGAAGGCCGTCGAGGTCGACCGGGACGGCAGCACGGACGCCTCGGACCGGCTCGCCGAGCTGGACGGGGTGGAGTTCATGGACGCCCTCGCCGAGGACGAGAGTGAGGGCGAGGACGCCTCCTCGGAGGAGAAGGACTGACGTCAGGTGACGTGGAGAGGGGGCGGATCCCGGTCGGGGTCCGCCCCCTTCGCGTGTCAGAGGTCCAGCGCGCGCAGTACCAGGCCCGACGCCGGCTTCGGGCCGAACGACGTGGACTTGCGCGGCATCGTCACGCCCTGCCGGGCCAGGTCGCGGACGACCTCCTCGCGGACCGGGTGCATCAGGACCGCCGTACCGCCGTCGCGTTCCGCCTTCGCGACCGTGGCGGTCGTGTCGTGGATGTAGGCGATGCGGTCGGGGGAGTCCTCGGGGATGTGCCAGACGTGGTCGAGGAGCGTGGCGTGCAGGACCGTCGCGTCGAGGGTGCGCCAGGCCGCAGGGCGGTCGGTGGGGATCGTGCGGGCCAGGAGGTCCGGGTCCGGGTGGTCGACGAGGTGGAAGGAACCGTCGCCGGCCAGCAGGAACGCGTTGCCCGCGCAGGCCGCGTCCGCGAGCGCCGCCAGGGCCTCGGGCAGCGGGACGTCGAGGCGGCGGACGCGGAAGTGGCCGTCCAGGGCGGCCACGGCGGCGCCGACCGGCAGGCCGTGCAGGAGGCGGTGGATGGCGCGGACCCTGAGGGGGTAGCGGGCCGTGTCGACCAGGAGGACCAGGCCGTGGTCCCACGGGCTGGGGGAGGGGTGCTCCGTGCGGAGGCGGCGGTAGGTCGCCCAGCGGTGGTGGCCGTCGGCGATGAGGGCCTGGTGACGGGCCAGGTCGGTCCGGACCGTGGCCAGGTCGGCGGGGTCGGTGACCGACCACAGGCGGTGGCTGAAGCCGTCCTCCGTGGTGGTGGCGAGCAGGGGAGGCCGGTCGGCGGTGCGCTCGATGAGGTCCGCAGTGGCGGTCGTCGAGTCGTCGCCTCGGTAGGTCAGAAGAAGCGGTTCGAGGTTCGCGGAGGTGGCCCGCATGAGGGCCGCGCGGTCGGCGACGACGTGCGGCATGACGTCCTCGTGCGGCAGGACCACCTGCTCGGCGGGGTCCGACACACGCAGCGCGCCGATGATGCCGCGCTGGAGCATGCCGTTGCCGTCGCGCTGCTCGTAGACGTACAGGCCGGGGTCGGGGTCGGTGGTCAGGATGCCCTCGGACAGCCAGCGGCGCAGGGTCTCGGCGGCCTGTTGGTTGCGGGCGCTGGGGGTGGCGGCCTGGGGGAGGATCAGGCGGACGATGTTGTACGGGTCGGAGGACTCGAGGTGGTGCAGGCCGTCGGGGCGGACCACGACGTCGTACGGCGGAGATGTGACGGCGGCAAGGCTGCCGACCCGGTCGGGGTCGTAACGAAGGCCTCGGAACGGGGTGAGTTCCAGGCCTCGGTGCGCCGTTGCCGCCGAGTGACCTGCTGTGTTCATCCCGGCATCGTACGGGTGTCAGTGGCATGGGGGATGATCGGGGGAAAGCCGTCGAACGAGGAGCGATGCGGGATGAGCCGGAGCGTCAGGACGAGGCCCGAGGGCAGTGGGCAGGCCCTGAGCGAGGCGTACGACACGGCGCTGCTCGATCTGGACGGCGTGGTGTACGCGGGCGGGAGCGCGATCGCGCACGCGGTCGAGTCGCTGGCGTCGGCCCGGGCGGGCGGGATGCGTCTGGCGTACGTGACCAACAACGCGCTGCGGACTCCGGACACGGTGGCCGAGCATCTGACCGAGCTGGGGATACCCACGGGCGCGGACGACGTCATCACCTCGGCGCAGGCGGTCGCGCGGCTGATCAGCGAGCAGGTGCCGCAGGGCGCCCGGGTGCTGGTGGTCGGCGGGGAGGGGCTGCGGGTGGCGCTGCGCGAGCGCGGGCTGGTGCCCGTCGAGTCGGCGGACGACGATCCGGCGGCGGTGGTGCAGGGGTACGGCGGGCCCGAGCTGCCGTGGGGCCGTTTCGCCGAGGCCTGCTATGCCGTCGCGCGGGGCGTGCCCTGGTTCGCGTCCAACACCGACCTGACGATTCCGAGCGGGCGCGGCATCGCGCCGGGCAACGGCGCTGCCGTGGAGGTCGTCCGGATCGCCACGGGCGCCGAGCCGCAGGTCGCGGGCAAGCCGCTGCCGCCGATGCACCGGGAGACCGTCCTGCGGACGGGGGCGCGGCGGCCGCTGGTGGTGGGGGACCGGCTGGACACGGACATCGAGGGCGCGTTCAACGGCGAGGTCGACTCGCTGCTCGTCCTGACCGGTGTGACCGACGGCGCGCAGCTGCTGGCCGCGCCGCCGCGGCACCGGCCGACGTATGTGGACGCCGATCTGCGCGGGATGCTCACCGGCCAGCCGGAGGTGGTCGCGGCGGGCGACGGCGGGTTCCGGTGCGGTGGCTGGACGGCGACGGCCGGCGCGGATCGGCTGGAGCTCGACGGGGACGGCGAGGCGCTGGACGGGCTGCGCGCGTTGTGCGCGGTGGCCTGGACGGCGGCTGGTGACGGTGTGTGCGAGCTGGACGGGGGCAAGGCGCTGGCGCGGCTGGGTTTCTGACGACCGGTTGGAAACAGAGGTCGGCGGGCACGCTGGAGCGAGGCATCGGAGGGAGCGGCCGGGTCCGGAATCGTGATCGAATGCGAGGGTAGGCTAACCTAACTGCGTGTTGGTCGAGAGTCCCCCTGAACAGCGCGCGGAGACCGCCCCCGCGCCCCCGACCCGACGGGCGGTACGCGTCTTCGGACTGCTTCCGTCCGTCGCGATCCTGGTGCTCGTCGCGCTGGCGAGTATCGCGATCGGAGCGAAAGAACTGTCCCTCGGGCAGGTCTGGCACGGCCTGTTCGAGGATTCGGGGACGTACGGCGACGTCGTCGTCGCGGAGCGGTTGTCGCGGACCGTGCTCGGGCTGCTCGCCGGTGCCGCCCTCGGCCTGGCCGGGGCGGTCCTGCAAGCCCTCACCCGCAACCCGCTGGCCGATCCCGGACTGCTCGGCATCAACGCGGGCGCGTCCGCCGCGGTCGTCACGGCCATCACCTATCTCGGGATCACGTCGCTCAGCGGCTATGTCTGGTTCGCGTTCTTCGGCGCGGCAGCGGTCGGTGCGCTGGTCTGGTTCCTCGGCGGCAGCCGCGGCGCCACACCGGTACGGCTCGCCCTCGCCGGTACGGCGATCAGCGCCGCGCTCTACGGCTACCTCCAGGCCGTGATGATCATGGACGACGCGGCGCTCGGCAAGATGCGGTTCTGGACGATCGGCTCGCTGTCCGCGGCGAACGACTCGACCATCACGCAGGTCCTGCCGTTCCTGCTGGCCGGCATGGTCCTCGCGCTGGCCCTGGCGCGGCCGCTCAACGCCATGGCCATGGGCGACGACACCGCCAAGGCCCTCGGCGCCGACCTCAACCGGACGCGGGCGCTGTCCATGCTGGCCGCGACCGTGCTGTGCGGGGCCGCGACCGCCGCCTGCGGGCCGATCGTGTTCGTCGGGCTGATGGTGCCGCACGTGGTGCGCTCGTTCACCGGGCCCGACCTGCGCTGGATCCTGCCGTACGCGGCGATCCTGTCGCCCGTGCTGCTGCTCGGCGCCGATGTCCTCGGCCGCGTCGTGGCCCGGCCCTCGGAGCTCCAGGTGGGCATCGTCACCGCGATCCTCGGCGGACCGGTGTTCATCTTTCTCGTACGACGGCGGAGGACGGCGCAGCTGTGAAGACCATCAACCGTGCGGTGCGGACCCCGGGCGGGCTCTCGATACGCCTGGACGTGCGGGCCTTCACCGTCGTGCTCCTACTGCTGGCCGCGGCGCTCGTGGCGAGCGTCGTGCTCATCGGCACCGGCGACTTCCCGATCCCGGCCGCCGACGTGCTCAGGACGCTGGTGGGCGACGGCAACGCGGGCCAGGAGTTCATCGTCAACGAGCTGCGGCTGCCGCGGGTCCTGGTCGGGCTGCTGGTCGGCGCCTCGCTCGGACTCGGCGGCGCGCTGTTCCAGTCCATCTCCCGCAACCCGCTGGGCAGTCCGGACGTGCTCGGCCTCGGCCAGGGGGCGGCGGCCGGCGCGCTCTTGGTGATCGTGCTGTTCTCCGGCAGCGCGAACGAGGTCGCCGTCGGCGCGCTGGTGGGCGGCCTGGTGACCGGGCTCGCCATCTACGTCCTCGCCTGGAAGCGGGGCGTGCACGGCTACCGGCTGGTGCTGGTCGGCATCGGCGTCTCCGCGATCGTCACCGCGGTCAACGGCTATCTGCTCACCAAGTCCGACCTGGTGGACGCGGCCCGCGCGGTGGTGTGGATGACCGGATCCCTCGACGGCCGTGACTGGGCCCAGGTCTGGCCGCTGCTCGGCCTGTGCGCGGTGCTCGTGCCGCTCGTCCTGGTCAACGCGCGGGGGCTGCGGATGATGGAGATGGGCGACGACGTGTCGTACGCCCTCGGCGTGCGGGTGGAGCGCGTACGGCTGCTGCTGATGGTGGCGGCCGTGCTGCTCACCGCGTCCGCGACCGCCGCCGCCGGCCCCGTCAGCTTTGTCGCGCTCACCGCGCCGCAGCTGGCCCGGCGCCTGACCCGCTCGCCCGGCCCGAACCTGCTGCCGTCCCTGTGCATGGGCGCCGCCCTGCTGGTCACCGCCGACTGGGCCTCGCAGCGGGCGTTCGGCGCCGAGCAGCTGCCCGTGGGCGTGGTCACCGGTGTGCTCGGCGGTGTCTACCTGCTGTGGCTGCTGGTCACCGAGCGCAGGGCGGGACGGATATGAGCCGCGGCACGGGCGTGGGCACGAACGCCGAGAGCAGCATCAGCAGCGGGCTGAACAACCAAAGGAGCACCGTGAACCGTCTGTCCGCCGAGAACGTCACCCTCGCTTACGACCAGCGGGTCATCGCCGAGCAGCTGTCGGTGGAGATACCCGACAACTCCTTCACCGTGATCGTCGGCCCGAACGCGTGCGGCAAGTCGACGCTCCTGCGGGCGCTGTCGCGGATGCTCAAGCCGAGCGAGGGCCGGGTGCTGCTCGACGGGCAGGTCATCCAGTCGATGCCCGCTAAGAAGGTCGCGCGGACCCTCGGCCTGCTGCCCCAGTCGTCCATCGCGCCCGACGGCATCACCGTCGCCGACCTGGTGGGCCGCGGCCGCTACCCGCACCAGGGCATCCTGCGCCAGTGGTCCACCGAGGACGAGCGGGTCGTCCAGGAGTCCATGCGGCAGACCGGCGTCGCCGAGCTCGCCGACCGCTACGTCGACGAGCTGTCGGGCGGCCAGCGCCAGCGGGTGTGGATCGCCATGGCGCTCGCCCAGCAGACGCCGCTGCTGCTGCTCGACGAGCCGACGACGTATCTGGACATCCAGCACCAGATCGACGTACTGGACCTGTGCGCGGAGCTGCACGAGGAGCAGGGGCGCACGCTCGTCGCCGTGCTGCACGACCTGAACCACGCCGCCCGCTACGCCACCCACCTCATCGCCCTGCGCGAGGGCCGGGTCATCGCCCAGGGCGCGCCGAACGACATCGTCACGGCCGAGCTGGTCGAGGAGGTCTTCGGACTGCGCTGCCAGGTCATCGACGACCCGGAGACGGGCACGCCGCTGGTCGTGCCGGCGGCCCGCAAGGCCCGCGTCAAGGACGCCACCGAGGCGGAGGCCCGGGCCGGCGTGGAGAAGGTCGCCGCTACAGAAGCTTCCTGAGGCGGAGCAGGTCCCGCAGCCCCGCGTGCAGCTTCACCCGGCCCGAGCCCCAGGCGGTGGCGAAGTTCAGCTCGCCGTCGACCAGGGCCACCAGGTCGTCGCCGGTCATGGCCAGTCTGATCTCGGCCTTGTCGGGCGGCGGCCCCTGCACCGTGTCCCGCACCTCGATCCGTCCGCCCCGCATACGGCCGACGAAGGTGACGTCCAGGTCCGTGATGTGGCAGCTCACCGAGCGGTCCAGGGCCGCGGCGTCGCGGACGTCCCCTTCGGCGCGCTGCATGTTGTCGGAGAGCTTGTCGAGTGCGCTGCGGCACTCCTCGATCGTGGCCATCGCGCTCGACGGTACCGCAGCGGTTCGCGGTAGCGTCGGGGCATGGACGACGCAGTTCCCGAGACCCCGGTGGCGGCGGAGGAAGAGCCCGCGCCCGACCCGGCCGCCCCGGCCCCCCTGAACGTGCCCCGCGCCCCCACCGGCGACGCCGACGTGGACGCGGCCCTGGAGCGGCTCGGCGACGCGGACCACCTCGCCACGGACGGACACCTCGAGGTGTACGAGGATGTACACGGGGGGCTGCGCGACGCGCTCACCGCGCTCGACGTACGCCCGGGACCTCCGGCGCCCCCGTCGCCGCCTGGACCTAGGAGCTGAACCGAACGTGGCAGGAGTCGCACGCCGCCGTCTGGACGCGGAGCTGGTCCGCCGGAAGCTCGCGCGTTCGCGTGAGCATGCCGGCCAGCTGATCGCCGCCGGGCGCGTCTCCGTCGGCAAGACCGTCGCGACCAAACCCGCCACGCAGGTGGAGACCGCGGCCGCGATCGTCGTCGCCGACGACGAGAACGACCCCGACTACGTGTCGCGCGGCGGCCACAAGCTCGCCGGCGCGCTGGCGGCGTTCGTGCCCCAGGGCCTGACCGTCGAGGGGCGCAGGGCGCTCGACGCCGGCGCGTCCACCGGCGGTTTCACCGATGTCCTGCTGCGGGCGGGCGCCGCCCATGTCGTCGCCGTGGACGTGGGATACGGACAACTCGCCTGGTCCCTGCAGAACGATGAACGCGTCACCGTCAAGGACCGTACGAACGTACGCGAGTTGACGCTTGAAGCGATCGATGGGGAGCCTGTGGATCTTGTCGTGGGGGATTTGTCCTTCATCCCGCTCGGGCTGGTCCTGCCCGCCCTGGCGCGGTGCGTGAAGCCGGACGCCGACCTGGTGATGATGGTCAAGCCGCAGTTCGAGGTGGGGAAGGAACGGCTGGGCAGCGGGGGAGTGGTTCGCAGCCCCCAGCTGCGGGCCGAAGCGGTCCGGGGGGCGGCCGAGAAGGCCTGGGGGCTGGGGCTCGGGGTGAAGGGCGTGACGGCCAGTCCGCTGCCCGGGCCGTCGGGGAATGTCGAATACTTTCTGTGGCTGCGGGCCGGGGCACCGGAACTGGACCCGGCCGACGTTGACCGTGCAGTGGCGGAGGGGCCGCGTTGACCGAGAACCGAGCTCGTACTGTTTTCCTGCTCGCCCACACGGGGCGGCCCGCGGCCGTGCGCAGTGCCGAGCTCGTGGTGAAGGGGCTGCTGCGCTCCGGTCTCGGCGTGCGGGTCCTGGAGGCCGAGGCGCGCGACCTGCCGCTGCCGGAGGAAGTGGAGCTGGTCAAGGAGGCCACTCCGCAGTGCCTCGACGGGTGCGAGCTGCTCATCGTGCTGGGCGGCGACGGCACGCTGCTGCGCGGTGCCGAGTTCGCGCGGGCGTCGGGCGTGCCGATGCTCGGCGTCAACCTCGGGCGCGTCGGATTCCTCGCGGAGGCCGAGCGGGACGACCTCGACAAGGTGGTCGACCGGGTGGTGACCAAGGCGTACGAGGTCGAGGAGCGGATGACCGTCGACGTCGTGGTGCACCGCAACGGGGACATCGTGCACACGGACTGGGCGCTGAACGAGGCGGCCGTGCAGAAGGTGTCCGCGGAGCGGATGCTGGAGGTGGTCCTGGAGATCGACGGGCGGCCGGTGACGGGGTTCGGCTGCGACGGGATCGTGCTGTCGACTCCGACCGGGTCGACCGCGTACGCCTTCTCGGCGGGCGGGCCGGTGGTGTGGCCGGAGGTCGAGGCGCTGCTGATGGTGCCGATCTCCGCGCACGCGTTGTTCGCGAAGCCGTTGGTGACGTCGCCGGATTCTGTGTTGGCTGTGGAGGTTCTGCCGCATATTCCGCCGGGTGTGCTGTGGTGTGACGGGCGGCGGACTGTGGAGTTGCCGCCCGGCGCCAGGGTCGAGGTGCGGCGGGGGGCTGTGCCGGTTCGGCTTGCCCGGCTGCATCATGCCTCGTTCACGGATCGGCTGGTGGCGAAGTTCGCGCTGCCCGTTTCCGGGTGGCGGGGGGCGCCGCACTGACGGCGCCCCCCGATCCCCGCACGGGCGGGGAGCACGGCATCCGGAGCTCGTCCAAGACGGATACGACCGGAACACCCCCGCGTGGGCGGGGACGTCACAGCCAACGAGCCACGCACCCAGAGGTCACGACCTGCGCCTTCCCCGGTTGGAGTGGGGCGGCGTCGCATCGCACGGGCAAAACCTCGTATGGTCAGGGTCGTGTTGGAGGAGATGCGGATACGGTCGCTCGGTGTGATCGACGACGCCGTTGTCGAGCTGTCGCCCGGGTTCACCGCGGTCACCGGTGAGACGGGTGCGGGCAAGACCATGGTGGTTACCAGCCTGGGGTTGCTGCTGGGCGGGCGGGCCGACCCGGCGCTCGTGCGGATCGGGGCCGGGAAGGCGGTCGTCGAGGGGCGGATCACCGTTCCCGAGGACGCCACGGCCGCCGTACGCGCCGAGGAGGCCGGTGCCGAGCTCGACGACGGGGCGCTGCTGATCAGCCGTACCGTCTCCGCCGAGGGGCGCTCGCGGGCGCACCTGGGCGGGCGCAGCGTGCCCGTGGGCGTGCTGGCCGAGCTCGCCGACGAGCTGGTGGCCGTGCACGGGCAGACCGACCAGCAGGGGCTGCTCAAGCTGTCCCGGCAGCGGCAGGCGCTCGACCGGTACGCGGGCGACGCGGTCGCCGTGCCGCTGGCCAAGTACGGCGAGGCCTACAAGCGGCTGCGGGCCGTCTCCGCCGAGCTCGACGAGATCACCACGCGCGCGCGGGAACGGGCCCAGGAGGCCGACATGCTGCGCTACGGGCTCGACGAGATCGCCGCCGTCGAACCCCGGGCCGGCGAGGACGTGGAGCTGGCCGAGGAGGCCGAGCGGCTGGGGCACGCCGAGGCCCTGGCGTCCGCCGCCGCGGCCGCGCACGCCGCCCTGGCGGGCAATCCGGAGGACCCCGAGGGCGTCGACGCCGGGACGCTCGTGGCGGGCGCCCAGCGGGCCCTGGACGCCGTACGGTCGCACGATCCGGCGCTGGCCGCGCTCGCCGACCGCATCGGGGAGATCGGGATCCTGCTGCGTGACGCGGCGGGGGACCTGGCGGGGTACGCCGACGACCTGGACGCCGATCCGCTGCGGCTGGCGGCCGTCGAGGAGCGGCGGGCCGCGCTCACCGGACTGACCCGGAAGTACGGCGACGACATCGCCGCCGTACTGGCCTGGGCCGAGAACGGCGCCGCCCGGCTGACCGAACTCGACGGCGACGACGAGCGGATCGGGGAGCTGACCGCCGAGCGGGACGCGCTGCGCGCCGAACTGGGCGGGCTCGCCCAGGCGTTGACGGACGCGCGGACGGAGGCCGCCGAGCGGTTCGCCGCCGCCGTGACCGCCGAGCTGGCCTCGCTCGCCATGCCGCACGCGCGCGTGTCCTTCGACATCCGGCAGACCGAGGACCCCGACGGCGTCGAGGTCGGCGGGCGTCCGGTCGCCTACGGGCCGGCGGGTGCCGACGAGGTCGAGCTGCTGCTGGCGCCGCACCCGGGCGCGCCGGCCCGGCCGATCGCCAAGGGCGCGTCCGGCGGTGAGCTGTCCCGGGTGATGCTGGCCGTGGAGGTGGTGTTCGCGGGCACGGATCCGGTGCCGACGTACCTCTTCGACGAGGTCGACGCCGGTGTCGGCGGCAAGGCGGCGGTCGAGATCGGCCGGCGGCTCGCACGGCTGGCGAAGACCGCGCAGGTCGTGGTCGTGACCCATCTCCCGCAGGTGGCCGCCTTCGCCGACCGGCAGCTGCTGGTCGAGAAGACGAACGACGGGTCCGTGACCCGCTCCGGCGTCAAGGTCCTGGAAGGGGAGGACCGGGTCCGGGAGCTGTCGCGGATGCTCGCCGGCCAGGAGGACTCGGAGACGGCCCGGGCGCATGCGGAGGAGCTGCTGGCCACGGCCCGGGGGGATCTGTAGCCGCAGGGCGGAACAGGGCTGGGCGGGTCGCCCGACTGCACTCGTGTGGGTGCCCCGGCCCGGCGCATTCCCCCGACGCCGCGCCGCCTGGTCGCGCCGCCGGGGGCCGGGCGTTCCCGGAACCCCCGTATGTCCTGGCATGCTTGGCGGAGTATGCGTGGGAAACCGCGCCGTGACCGCCCGACCCGAACCAGGAGCCCGGCCACGTGACCCCCGTGAGCAGCCACTCACCGCCTGGCCAGTCGCCGCTGCGCACCGTGCAGGTGCTGGGCGGTGGCAACGCCGCCAGCAGCGCGCATGTGCGTTCGCTGGCCGCGGGGCTCGTCGCGCGGGGCGTGAAAGTCACGGTGTGCGCCCCCTGTGAGGCGGATCGCGCCTATGACTTCAGCGGGGTCGGAGCCCACCACGTGCACGTGCCGCGCAGCAGCGACCCGGTGTCGGTGGCGGCGCTGCGGGCGGCCTGCGCCGACGCCGATCTGGTGCACGCGCACGGGCTGCACGCCTCCTTTCGCACCGTGCTCGCGCTCAGCGGCCGGCGCGTGCGTACTCCGCTGGTCGTGACGTGGCACGACCGGGCGCACGTCGAGGGGGCGCGGGCCCATCTGCTGAAGGTGCTGGAGCGGCGGGTCGTGAAGGCGGCCACGGTGGTGCTGGGCACGACGTCGGCGCTCGTGGACCGGGCGCGGCGGACGGGCGCGCGGGACGCGCGGCTCGCGGCCGTGGCGCTGCCCGGCCCCCGCCGGCCCGTGGAGCCCGACGATCCCGACCGGGTGCGGGCCAAGGTGCGGGCCGAACTCGGCGCCATCGGGCGTCCGTTGCTGATGGCCGTCGGCTCCCTGGAGCGGCACCGCGGGTACGACGTGCTGCTGGACGCCGCGCGCGCCTGGCGCCGCCTCGATCCCCTTCCCCTGGTCGTGATCGCGGGGGAGGGGCCGCTGCGGGGCGAACTCCAGGGGCGGATCGAGGACGAGGGGCTGCCGGTCCGGCTCCTCGGGCGGCGCGACGACATCACCGACCTGCTCGCCGGCGCCGACCTCGCCCTGCTGCCGAGCCGCTGGGAGGCGCGCTCCGTCCTCGCCCAGGAGGCCCTGCACGCGCGCGTGCCGCTCGTCGCGACCGAGGTCGGCGGCATCCCCGAACTCGTCGGCGACGCGGCCGAACTCGTCCCGTACGGCGACGCCAAGGCCCTCGCGGACTCCGTCGTAGGCCTGCTCGGCGATCCCGCGCGCCGGGAGCTGCTGAAGGACAAGGGCACCCGGCAGGCGGCGAGCTGGCCGACCGAGGACGAGACGGTCACCCAAGTCCTCAGCGTGTACGACGAGTTGACGCAGCTCCGGCCCCTCGCCTAAAGCCCCTAGGGGACGTGCCTGCGGGCCCGCAGCGCCAGGCTCAGGGCCAGCACCGTCTGCGGGTCGTCGAGGTCCGTGCCCAGCAGCTCCCCGATGCGCGCCAGCCGGTTGTACAGGGTCTGCCGGTTGAGGTGCAGCTCCCGGGCCGTCTCCGCCTTGCGTCCCGCGTGGGCGAGGTAGGTCGCCAGGGTGGGCAGCAGCGGCGGCCGGGAGCGGCGGTCGTGCTCCAGGAGCGGGCCGAGGGCCCGGTCGACGAAGGCGGCCAGGTCCGGATGGTCGCGCAGCCGCCACAGCAGCAGGTCGATGTCCAGGCGGCGGGCGTCGTACCAGGGCCGGTCCGGCAGGCCCTGGGCCGCCGTGGCCGTCTCGGCGGCGTGCCGCAGGCCCGAAGCCGCCGCCGTCCAGCCGCCGGCCATGCCCACGACCACCACGGGCGGCTGCCCGCCCGGCCCCAGCATCCCGGCCCGCTCCACACCGGCCCGCAGCGCCGCCGCGACCCGGTCGGCGACCGTCGCCCGCTCCGACTCCGAGCGCAGCCCGAGCAGCACCGGCACCCGGCCCTCCACCGGCCGCACCCCGAGCAGCACGGGCACCCCCACCGCCGCCAGCTCCTCCGAGACCGCCCGGGCCAGCACCGCCCAGCCTCCCCCCGGGGACAGGGCGTCCCCCAGCCGCATGACCACCGGCAGCAGGGGGCCGTCGCCCGGCCGGAAACCCAGCACGCGCGCCTGGGCCGGGGCGTCCTCCGCCGTGACCCGGCCCGCGGCGAGGTCCGTGAGGAAGTCGCCGCGCCCCCGCGCCGCGAGTTCCTCCTCCTGCCGCGCCTGCATCAGCACCACGGCCAGGATGCCCGCGGCCCGCTCGGCCGCCATCCGGTGCACGGGCGCCAGGGGTGTCCGGACGGGCAGCAGGACCAGACGCGCGCGGACGCCCCCGCTGCCGGGCCCGCCGCCCGGCACGTCCACGAGCACCGAACCCGCGAGCGGCGGCTCGTCCTGGTGCTGCCCGCGCAGCCCTTCCCACACCTGGAGCGGGTCCGCGCCCTCGGGACCGGCCCCGGCGGCGTACAGCAACTGCCCGTCCGCCGTCTCCAGGAAGACCGGGTTGCCGCCGAAGTCGGCCAGGATGCCGAGCACTTGGGGCACTCCGCCGCCGCCCAGCACGGCCCCCGTACACCGCCGGTGCACCTCCTCGGCCCGCTGGAGCAGCGCGTAGTGGCCGTTGACGATCTCGGTGTGGATCTCCTCCGTGACGGTGACGAACGGCACCTCGCGGTGCAGCTGGACGAGCGGCAGCCCGGCCGAGCGTGCCGTGTCGACGAGAGCCGCGGGCAGCCGCGTGAAGCGCGGGCCGAGTTCCACCACCAGGGCCGCGATGCCGCGCTCGGCCAGGGTGCGCACGAACGCCCGCTGTTCGGCCGGGCGGGTGCCGAGGCCGTAGCCCGTGGTGAGCAGCAGTTCGCCGCCCTTGAGGAGGGAGGCGATGTGCGGCACCTCACCGGCGTGCACCCACCGCACGGTCCGCCCGAGCCGGTCCGCGCCCGCCAGCACCTCGGGCAGCCCGCTGCGCAGCCCGGGCAGCTCCAGTGCCCGCTGCACGGTGATCCCGGAGCCCTGGGTGTCGTACGCGCTGTCCGTCCCGCTGTCCATGGGCCGGACGCTACCCGCGCGGGTGCCTCCCGGACATCTCCGGAGCGGGCCGGGGACGGTCACACCCGGGATTACCGCCTGAGCGACCGGGTACGGGCGCGGTCATGGACATCAGCGTGGTCGCCGTGGGGCGGGAGGACGACAGTCCGGTCGAGGAGCCGTTGCGGGTCGCCGTGCTCGCCGACCGGCTCGGCTACCGGGAGGTGTGGGCGGGCGAGGGGCCGACGTGGGACTCGTTCGTCCTGGCGGCGGCGATCGGCGCGGCCACCGAGCGGGCGGCGCTGACGGCCGGGCCCGTGCCGGTGTCGGTGCGCGACCCGCTCACCATCGTCCGGGGCGCCGCGTCCACCGCGGCCGTCACCGGCCGGCCCGTCGGCGTGGCCCTGGGCACCTCCAGCAAGCGGGTCGTCGAGGGCGTGCACGGCCGGCCGCGGACCCGGCCCGCCGCCGCCCTCGCGGAGTCGGCGGCCCAGGTGCGCGCCCTGATGGACAGCCTGCCGGGCGAGCCGATCGTGCCCGGCAGCGGCTTCCGCCGCCGGCTGCCACCGCCCGGCGGGATGCTCACCGTGGCGGCCTTCGGCGAACGCGCGGTCGCCACGGCCGTCGGACACGCCGACCGGATGCTCCTCGACCTCGTCTCGCCCGAGCAGGTCCGCGTGCTGCGGGCCAGGATGCTCGCGGCCGCCGAGCGGGCGGGCCGTACGCCACCGCGGCTGGCCGCCTGGCTGCCCGCCGCCGTGGACCCCGAGCCGGAGTCGCTCCGGCAGATCCTGCGCAGCGTCGTCGGCTACCTCACCGTGCCGGGCTACAGCGACATGTTCGTCGACGCGGGGCTTGCGGAGGTCGTCGAGCTGGCCGCCAAGGGCGCCGACCCGGACACCCTGCTGCGGGCCCTGCCGCCGGCGGCCGCGGGCACGGTCGCCCTCGTCGGCGACCTCGCCACCGTCCGCGCCCGGGTCGACGCCTACGCGGAGGCCGGGCTCGACGAGATCGCCCTCGTCCCGGCCACCGCGGGCGACCCGGCGGGGGAGCGCACGCTCACGGCCCTCAGGCCGGAGTGACGCCCCCGCGAGCCATCGGCAGGGTCAGCCGCCGTAGGCGCCCGAAGCCGTCAGACGCAGCGCCGTGTCGATCAGCGGCACGTGGCTGAACGCCTGCGGGAAGTTGCCGACCTGGCGCTGGAGGCGCGGGTCCCACTCCTCGGCCAGCAGACCGAGGTCGTTGCGCAGGGACAGCAGCTTCTCGAACAGCTTGCGGGCCTCGTCCACGCGGCCGATCATCGCCAGGTCGTCGGCCATCCAGAACGAGCAGGCGAGGAACGCGCCCTCGTCACCGGGCAGGCCGTCGACGCCCTCGTTGTCGCCCTGCGTCGGGTAGCGCAGGATGAAGCCGTCCGGCGTGGACAGCTCCCGCTGGATCGCCTCGATCGTGCCGATGACGCGCTTGTCGTCCGGCGGCAGGAAGCCCATCTGCGGGATCAGCAGCAGCGAGGCGTCCAGCTCCTTCGAGCCGTAGGACTGCGTGAAGGTGTTGCGTTCCTTGTCGTAGCCCTTCTCGCACACGTCCCGGTGGATGTCGTCGCGCAGTTCCTTCCACCGCTCCAGCGGGCCGTCTGCGTCGCCGGACTCGATCAGCTTGATCGTGCGGTCGACGGCGACCCAGGCCATCACCTTGGAGTGCACGAAGTGGCGGCGCGGGCCGCGCACCTCCCAGATGCCCTCGTCCGGGTCCTGCCAGTGGTCCTCCAGGTAGCGGATCAGCTTGAGCTGGAGCAGCGAGGCGTAGTCGTTGCGCGCCAGGCCCGTCATGTGGGCCAGGTGCAGGGCCTCGGTGACCTCGCCGTACACGTCCAGCTGGAGCTGGTGCGCGGCGCCGTTGCCGACGCGGACCGGGCCGGAGTTCTCGTAGCCGGGCAGCCAGTCCAGCTCGGCTTCGCCCAGCTCCCGCTCGCCGGCGATGCCGTACATGATCTGGAGGTTCTCCGGGTCGCCGGCGACCGCCCTGAGCAGCCACTCGCGCCAGGCGCGGGCCTCCTCGCGGTAGCCGGTGCGCAGCAGCGAGGACAGGGTGATCGCCGCGTCGCGCAGCCACGTGTAGCGGTAGTCCCAGTTGCGGACGCCGCCGATGTCCTCCGGCAGGGAGGTGGTGGGCGCGGCGACGATGCCGCCGGTCGGGGCGTACGTCAGGGCCTTCAGCGTGATCAGCGAGCGGACGACGGCCTCGCGGTAGGGGCCGTGGTACGTGCAGTGGTCCACCCACTCGCGCCAGAAGTCCTCCGTCGCCTCCAGCGACTGCTCCGGCTCGGGCAGCGGCGGCGGCTCCTTGTGCGAGGGCTGCCAGGAGATCGTGAACGCGATCCGGTCACCCGGGGCGACCGTGAAGTCCGCGTAGGTGGTGAGCGACTTGCCGTACGTCTCCGCGGATGTGTCGAACCACACAGAGTCCGGGCCCGCGACCGCCACCGTGCGCCCCTCGTGCTTGTGCACCCACGGCACCACCCGCCCGTAGGAGAACCGCATCCTGAGCGCCGAGCGCATCGGCACCCGGCCCGAGACGCCCTCCACGATCCGGATCAGCTGCGGGGCGCCGTCACGCGGCGGCATGAAGTCGGTCACCCGGACCGTGCCGCGCTGGGTGTCCCACTCGGACTCCAGGATCAGCGAGTCACCGCGGTAGCTGCGCCGGGCGGCGGTGGGCGGCTGCTGGTCGGAGGCGTACGCGGGGCCGAGCCGCCAGAAGCCGTGCTCCTCGTTGCCCAGCAGGCCGGCGAAGATGGCGTGCGAGTCGAAGCGGGGCAGGCACAGCCAGTCGACCGTCCCGTCCCGGCAGACCAGGGCAGCGGTCTGCATGTCTCCGATGAGTGCGTAGTCTTCGATGCGCCCGGCCACGTGCAACTCCAGTCGAACGGCCACGTCACCCCACGAGGGGGCTGTCGCTAGTGCGGTCAAGGGGGTTTTTCAGCAAGTCTTGCAATGCGTCGTTGAGCGATGAAGCAAAACAGGTCACTCAGCCGTGATGCAAAGCGCCAATTGTTGCTCAACGAACTGACGAGCTCACGTTGTTCCGGTGCTTACGGGCGGGGGGTGGTGCCGTTGGGCCGGGCGGGCTCGGCAGCGAGTGTCCGAGCAGGATACGACGCACGCGGATGATCCGGGTGCCCGTCCTGGCAAGGTGAGTACGCCGAACGAGTGAGCAACGGGTGAGAGACCGGTGAGGACGACCCCCTCCGTGTCGGCATGTGCGCGGAGCGTGGCCGGAAGCCATCGCCCCGCAGCGCTGATACGCTGGTAGCCCGTGGACCGGTGGGCCCCTTCCCCGGAGGGGAATCTTCGACAGGGAACCCCCGAACCGCAGCGACGGCACCCCCGGAACCTCCGGCAGGCAGCCGTACCGCACCCCAGACCGCGACCACGGGAGCCCCGTCTTGGCCATGCCGCCCGCCGCTTTTCGTAACTCGACGACCAAGCACATCTTCGTCACCGGGGGTGTCGCCTCCTCGCTCGGCAAGGGCCTGACGGCCTCCAGCCTCGGCATGCTGCTCAAGGCCCGCGGTCTGCGCGTCGTGATGCAGAAGCTCGACCCGTACCTCAACGTCGACCCCGGCACGATGAACCCCTTCCAGCACGGTGAGGTGTTCGTCACCAACGACGGCGCCGAGACCGACCTGGACATCGGCCACTACGAGCGCTTCCTCGACCGCGACCTGGACGGCTCGGCGAACGTCACCACCGGCCAGGTGTACTCGACCGTGATCGCCAAGGAGCGGCGCGGCGAGTACCTGGGCGACACCGTGCAGGTCATCCCGCACATCACGAACGAGATCAAGCACCGCATCCGCCGCATGGCGACGGACGAGGTCGACGTCGTGATCACGGAGGTCGGCGGCACGGTCGGCGACATCGAGTCGCTGCCGTTCCTGGAGACCGTCCGCCAGGTGCGGCACGAGGTCGGCCGCGACAACGTCTTCGTCGTCCATATCTCGCTCCTGCCGTACATCGGCCCCTCGGGTGAGCTGAAGACGAAGCCCACCCAGCACTCGGTTGCGGCCCTGCGCAACATCGGTATCCAGCCGGACGCGATCGTGCTGCGCTGCGACCGCGAGGTGCCCACCGCGATCAAGCGGAAGATCTCGCTGATGTGCGACGTCGACGAGGCCGCCGTCGTCGCCTGCCCCGACGCCCGCTCGATCTACGACATCCCGAAGACCGTGCACGGCGAGGGCCTGGACGCCTACGTCGTCCGCAAGCTGGACCTGCCGTTCCGCGACGTCGACTGGACGACCTGGGACGACCTGCTCGACCGCGTCCACAACCCCGACCACGAGATCACCCTCGCGCTGGTCGGCAAGTACATCGACCTGCCCGACGCCTACCTGTCGGTCACCGAGGCGCTGCGCGCCGGCGGCTTCGCCAACCGCGCCCGCGTGAAGATCAAGTGGGTCACCTCCGACGACTGCAAGACCCCGGCGGGTGCCGCGGCGCAGCTCGGCGACGTCGACGGCATCTGCATCCCCGGCGGCTTCGGCGACCGCGGTGTGCTCGGCAAGGTCGGCGCGATCAAGTTCGCCCGCGAGAACAAGATCCCGCTGCTCGGCCTCTGCCTCGGCCTCCAGTGCATCGTGATCGAGGCCGCGCGGAACCTGGCCGACATCTCCGACGCCAACTCCACCGAGTTCGACCCGGCCACCGCCCACCCGGTCATCTCCACGATGGCCGAGCAGCTCGACATCGTCGCCGGTGAGGGTGACATGGGCGGCACCATGCGGCTCGGCATGTACCCGGCGAAGCTGGCCGAGGGCTCGATCGTGCGCGAGGTGTACGACGGCAAGGAGTACGTCGAGGAGCGCCACCGGCACCGCTACGAGGTGAACAACGCCTACCGCGCCGAGCTGGAGAAGCGGGCGGGCATCCTGTTCTCCGGCACCTCGCCGGACGGCAAGCTCGTCGAGTACGTCGAGTACCCGCGCGACGTCCACCCGTACCTGGTCGCGACCCAGGCGCACCCGGAGCTGCGCTCCCGGCCGACGCGGCCGCACCCGCTGTTCGCCGGGCTCGTCAAGGCCGCGGTCGAGCGGAAGACTTCGAAGTAACACACCAGTTGTACGGTGGCCGGGGTGCGTCCCTTCAAAGGGTGTGCACCCCGGTTTCGTTTCGGCAGGTCGTGTTGGGTACGTGGAAGGACAGGCATGACGATCAAGGACACCCCGGAGGAGTGGGAGATCCGGGCGACGGACACCCCCTTCGTGGGCAACAAGACCTCCGTCCGTACCGACGACGTGGTCATGCCCGACGGCACCGTGGTCGGCCGTGACTACCAGGTCCACCCCGGCTCCGTGGCCGTCCTCGCCCTCGACGAGGCCGACCGTGTCCTGGTCCTGCGCCAGTACCGCCACCCCGTGCGCCACAAGCTGTGGGAGATCCCGGCCGGTCTGCTCGACGTCCCCGGCGAGAACCCGCTGCACGCCGCGCAGCGCGAGCTGTACGAGGAGGCGCACGTCAAGGCCGAGGACTGGCGGGTGCTGACCGACGTCTACACCACCCCCGGCGGCTGCGACGAGGCCGTACGGATCTTCCTCGCGCGTGATCTCTCCGAGGCCGAGGGCGAGCGCTTCGCGGTCGCGGAGGAAGAGGCCGACATGGAACTCGACCGGGTGCCCGTCGCGGACCTGGTCCGGGCCGTGCTGGCCGGCGACCTCCACAACAACTGCCTCGTGGTGGGTGTCCTGTCGCTGGTCGCCGCGCGGGCCGGTGACGGCCTGGACGCGCTGCGCCCGGCGCAGGCGCCGTGGCCGGCGCGTCCGTTCGAGGCGTAGCGCTCCGCTGGAGATGCCGGGAAGGTCGTCGGTCGGGTGCGGCTTTCGCCGTGGCTGGTCGCGCAGTTCCCCGCGCCCCTTTTGGGGCGCGATCCTGACGCTGTCAGTCCTACGATCTGTTGATCCGATCGGGGGATGTGGCCGCCGTGCCTCTCGTGCTCCACCTGGAACGTTGCAGAGCGTGAACTAGGCTCTGGGACACGCCCGAACCGGAGTCCCGGCGGGCTTGCGTGTGCGGTGGGACGGGAGTGTGGCCCGTGGCGGATCAGGTCGTGGAGACAGGCGACGTGCGGCTGACCGGGAACGCTGCCGGGCAGAACCAGTTCCTGGGCCGCACACGGGAGTTGAAGGAACTGCGCGCCGACATTGAGCGCGCCGGACTGGACACGCTGGCCGGCCGCAAGCCGCCCCGCGCCCGTGTCCTGCTCATCGCCGGCCGACCCGGTTCGGGTCGCACCGCACTCGCGGAGGAACTCGCCCGGCAGGTCGCGGACCGTTACCCCGACGGGGTGCTGCGCGCCCGCCTGACCGACGCCGACGGCACCCCCGTACCCGTCGAGCGCGCCGCCCGCGACCTGCTCACCGCCCTGGACGAGGAGGCCCCGGCCGGAGCCTGCGAGGACGACCTCACCGACGCCCTGCGCACCGCCCTCGCCGACCGCCGCGCCCTGCTCCTGCTGGACGACGCGGCCGACGCCGAACAGGTCGACGCCCTGCTGCCCGACGCCCCGGACTGCCTGGTCGTCGCCGTCTCCGAGGGCCCGCTGACCGGCATCTCGGACGTCCGCCCCTGCACCCTGGGCGGCCTGGACGCCAAGTCCGGGGTGGAACTGCTGTCCCGGCACACCGGCTCGGTCCGCATCACCGTCGACCCCCGGGCCGCCGAGGGCCTCGCCGAGGAGTGCCAGGGACAGCCCGCCGCGCTGATGCTGGCCGGCGGCTGGCTCGCGGCCCGCCCCAAGGCGGCCGTCTCCGACCTCGCCAAGCAACTGCGCGCCGAGGAACCCGAGGGAACCGCCCTGAGCCGGGTCTTCCGCCTCGCCTACGCCGCCCTGCCCGCCACCGCCGCCCGGATGCTGCGCCTGCTCGCCCTCGCCCCGGCCGGACTGGTCGACCCGCAGACCGCCTCCGCCCTCGCCGGCTGCTCGGTCGACACCGCCCGCACCACCCTCGACGACTTCGTCGCCCTCGGCTTCCTGCACGCGGTGGACTCGCCGCTGCCGCAGTACGAGGTGCCCGGCTGCCTGCACCCCCTGCTCCGCGTCCTCGCCAAGCACCACGAGCGCCCGGCCGAACTCCAGCTGGCCCGCGCCCGCATGCTGGAGCGGACCGTACGGCTGCTCCAGGCCTGCCGCGCGATCACCGAGACCGACAGCCCCCAGGCACGTCAGAAACTCCTCGACATGCCGCGCGCCCTGCGCTTCCCCACCCCCCGCGCGGCGGCCGACTGGCTGCGCGTGACCCGGCCCGCCCTGCTGGCCTCGGCCCGGCTCGCCGTCGCCGACGGAGAGCTGGACACCCTGGCCCGGCGGCTGATGTCCCAGCTGGTGCGGGCGATGGTGGCGCACATCGGCACCCAGGCGGCGGCGCCCGACCTGTACGGCATCCACAGCCTCGTCCTCGACGTGGCCGAGCGCCGCGACCTGCCCCGCGAGCGCGCCGCCGCCCTGCTGAACCTCGGCGACCTCGACGCCCGCACCGGCCGCACGGCCGACGCCCTGGCGCGCTACCGGGCCGCGCTGGACGCCGGCCGCGAGGTGAACGACCCGTACGCGACCGGCCGCGCGATGGAATCCGTAGGCGGCGCGCACCTGGAACTCGGCGACTTCGACCGGGCCGCCGACTGGTTCGGCCGCGCCCTGGTCGAGCGGCTGGCCCGGGACGAGCGGGCCGACGCCGCCCGGCTGTACGGGCGGATCGCCACCGCCCACACCTACGCCGGCCGCTACGGCGAGGCCCTGCGCAACTGGCGCTCGGCGATCTCCGGCCACCGCAAGAACGGCGACGTGGCCGCCCAGGCGCGGGCCCTGAGCGAGCTGGCCCGGGTCCAGGAGTACGCGGGCCGGCCCGAGGAGTCGCTGCGCACCTGCCGGGAGGCCGTGGAGTGGGCGCGGCGGGCCGAGGACACGCGGTTGCAGGCCGCGCTGCACCTGCGGGTCGCCGACACCCTCGAACACCTCGGCGACCCCGCGTCGGCCGGGCTGCACCGGGGCGCCGCCGAGCGGCTCCTCGGGGAAACAGACCTGGAACAGGAACCTGACGCCTGCGAAATCCGTACCGCATCCGCTGAAGATTGATGCAATGAAAGGCTAGACAGCGGGAACACCTTCATTAGACTGGCTCTGCCGCACGTTCTCCTGCGGTCTCTCCCGGTGCGCCCGTGCGTGCCCGGGTATGTCTAAGAAATACCCCCCATACCCCCTGAGCCAAGGACCGTGATCGACGTGAAGGTCGGCATTCCCCGCGAGGTCAAGAACAACGAGTTCCGGGTGGCCATCACCCCCGCCGGCGTGCACGAGCTGGTGCGTCATGGCCACCAGGTCGTCATCGAGCGCGGCGCCGGTGTCGGCTCCTCGATCACGGACGAGGAGTACGTGGCCGCCGGTGCGCGGATCCTGGACACCGCCGACGAGGTGTGGGCCACGGCCGACCTGCTGCTGAAGGTCAAGGAGCCCATCGCCGAGGAGTACCACCGCCTCCGCAAGGACCAGACGCTCTTCACGTACCTGCACCTGGCCGCCTCCAAGGAGTGCACGGACGCCCTGCTGGAGTCCGGCACCACGGCGATCGCCTACGAGACGGTGGAGCTGCCCAATCGCGCGCTGCCGCTGCTGGCCCCCATGTCCGAGGTCGCGGGCCGGCTCGCCCCGCAGGTCGGCGCCTACCACCTGATGCGCGCCAACGGCGGCCGGGGCGTGCTGCCCGGCGGTGTCCCCGGCGTGCTGGCCGGGCGGGCCGTGGTCATCGGCGGCGGCGTCTCCGGCTGGAACGCCGCGCAGATCGCCATCGGCATGGGTTTCCACGTGACCCTGCTCGACAAGGACATCAACAAGCTCCGCGAGGCGGACAGGATCTTCGGCACGAAGATCCAGACCGTGGTCTCGAACGCCTTCGAACTGGAGAAGGCGTGCCTGGAGGCCGACCTCGTCATCGGCGCGGTGCTGATCCCCGGCGCCAAGGCCCCGAAGCTGGTCACCAACGAGCTGGTCTCGCGGATGAAGCCGGGAAGTGTCCTTGTCGACATCGCGATCGACCAGGGCGGCTGCTTCGAGGACTCGCGTCCGACCACCCACGCCGAGCCGGCCTTCCAGGTCCACAACTCGGTCTTCTACTGCGTCGCCAACATGCCCGGCGCGGTGCCCAACACCTCCACCTACGCGCTGACCAACGCCACGCTGCCGTACATCGTCGAACTGGCCGACCACGGCTGGGCGGGCGCGCTGCGCCGCGACCCCGCGCTGGCCAAGGGCCTCAACACCCATGACGGCAAGGTCGTTTACCGCGAGGTCGCCGAGGCGCACGGCGTGGAGCACGTGGAGCTGTCCTCGCTGCTCGGCTGAGCCGCCCGCCCGGCGCCCGGAGGCCGGTAAGTCGGCTAAGTCACCTGCCGGTAAAGGCGATACGTCAACACAGGCCGTCAACGCCGCGCACCCGGCCGGACCTTGCCCGACAAGGTCCGGCCGGATGTGTGTATGGTCACTTCGCGATTCTCGGGCAACTCGCCTCGAACGTAACCCTTCAACCGATTCGCACACCGGTGAAACCTGCCGTGCGACGGCCGTACGCCCTTGACAGAGGGATGTTTCATTGCCGACACATCGGGCCGGGTCCGGCGGATTGTGTTGCTGCGGACGCCCGACACGCCATAGAGTCGCCAACCGTCGGCATGGTGCCACGCTGACCTGTCTAGAAGTTTCCTGGTCACCAAGGAGGTAAGACGACTTGTGAATGAGTCGACATTTACTCCCGGGGGTGGTCAACCAGGAATGCCTGCACGGGGCCAGGGCTCCGCGGGGTTCGAGGCTGTCGGCTCCGTCGCTGTGCGCACCTTCGCAGCCCACCAGAGTCAGCAGGCGACTCACACAGCACACCAGAAGATGGATGGCCATCACGTGAACGCCATGGCCGGCGACGGAAGTGGCGCGCCCCACAACCACTTCGCCGACTACGACGAACTGCCCGAGGGGCACTTCTACGACCCCGACGCGGAGTACGAGCCCGACCCCGAGTACGCGGCCACTCTCGCGCCCGACGCGGCCAGACAGCGCCGGGAGCGCATCGGCCCGACCGGGCGTCCGCTGCCGTACTTCCCGATCCCGGGCCCGCTGACCGACCACGGACCCGCGAAGATCATCGCGATGTGCAACCAGAAGGGCGGCGTGGGCAAGACGACGTCGACCATCAACCTGGGTGCCGCGCTCGCGGAGTACGGACGCCGGGTCCTGCTCGTGGACTTCGACCCGCAGGGCGCGCTGTCGGTCGGACTCGGCGTCAACCCGATGGAACTCGACCTCACCGTCTACAACCTGCTCATGGAGCGGGGGATGGCGGCCGACGAGGTGCTGCTGAAGACGGCGGTCCCCAACATGGACCTGCTGCCCAGCAACATCGACCTGTCGGCGGCCGAGGTCCAGCTCGTCTCCGAGGTCGCCCGCGAGTCGACGCTGCAGCGCGCCCTGAAGCCGCTGCTGCCCGACTACGACTTCATCGTCATCGACTGCCAGCCCTCGCTCGGCCTGCTCACGGTGAACGCCCTGACGGCCGCGCACAAGGTGATCGTGCCGCTGGAGTGCGAGTTCTTCGCCCTCCGTGGTGTGGCCCTGCTGACGGAGACCATCGAGAAGGTCCAGGAGCGGCTCAACCCCGACCTGGAGCTCGACGGGATCCTCGCCACGATGTACGACTCGCGCACGGTGCACAGCCGTGAGGTGCTCGCGCGTGTCGTCGAGGCGTTCGACGACCACGTCTACCACACGGTCATCGGGCGCACGGTCCGCTTCCCGGAGACCACGGTCGCCGGTGAGCCGATCACCACGTACGCCTCCAACTCCGTCGGTGCCGCCGCCTATCGCCAGCTCGCCAGGGAGGTGCTCGCCCGGTGTCACGCCGAGTGAGTCTGCCGGGGGCCGACGAACTCTTCCGTACGACAGGGGGGATGGCGCTCCAGTCGTCCACGCCCAGGCGTCCGGCCAACGGCGACGCCCGGGTGCCCGCTCCGGCGGGCGAGGGCGACGCGGCGGCGGTCGCGGGCGCGGAGGACGTGCCGCAGTCGGTGCCCGCGCAGGGCGGCGACGGCGAGGGCGCGGAGCATGTCGCGGCGGACGCGGAGCCGGCTGACGCCGGGGAGTCCCGCAGCCGTTCCGGCTCCGGCCGTCGGCAGGCGGCGCAGGAAGGTTCTGCCGCCGGTGCGGCCGGTGCCGCCGCGGCGGCACCCCGTAAGCGCGGGCGGGCCGCAGCGCGCCGTCCCAGCGGCCGTGAGCGGCACGACGAGAAGATCACGGTGTACGTGTCGGCCGAGGAGCTCATGGACCTGGAGCACGCCCGTCTCGTGCTCCGCGGCGAGCACGGCCTGGCCGTCGACCGCGGGCGCATCGTCCGCGAGGCGGTCGCCGTGGTCCTGGCCGACCTGGAGACCCGCGGGGACGCCAGCATCCTCGTACGACGACTGCGCGGGCGGTAGCGGTAGCCTGCGGGGGCCATGACCTCGAACGCCTCCCCACCTCCCCCCGGCGGCCCTCCCGGCCGCCGGCGCGCGCTGGGGCGGGGGCCGGGCGCTCCGCGGGTGGCTCCGCCGGCCGAGCCGATGGACGCGGTCGAACTGGCGGACGTGGTCGAGTCGACGGGCTCGGTGGAGCCGACGGACGCGGTCGTGCCCGGTGCGCTGCCTGCGGACGCCGTCGGCTCGGGCGGGCCGCGCGAGGGGACCGGGGCTGCGGGGTCGGCCGGGGGCTCCGACGGGACCGGTGGTGCCGAGTCGGGCGTGGGGTTCGACGGGACCGGTGGTGCCGGGTCCGGCGTAGGGGCCGCGGAGGCGGTGGGCGAACCGGGCCGGCCGGAGTACGCGGCTGGGCCTCCCCGGGCGGAATCCGCGCCCGGTGGTGCCGGGGCGGGGCGTGAGGGCGTTTCCCAGGAGGTGGACCACGCGTCCGGGCCGGGGCCCGAGGCCGGTCGTGCGGTGGCGGGGCGTGAGCGTCCCGCCTCCGGGCCCGTGGCGGCGGCTGGGACCGTCGGCCCGGCCGCCGGGCCCGTCGGGACCGGGGCGCGGCGCGAGACGCTCGCTTCCGCCTCTGTGGGCGATGTCGCCGGTCCGGAGCCGGAAGCCCAGGGGGTGCCCCCACAGGGCGTCGCCGCCGGTGGCCTGAGCGACTCGGGAGACACCGCCCGGCCGCCGGCCGACGGCGATGACGGGATCTTCAGGGTCCGGCTCTCGAACTTCGAAGGCCCCTTCGATCTGCTGCTTCAGCTGATCTCCAAGCACAAGCTGGACGTCACCGAGGTCGCGCTGTCGAAGGTGACCGACGAGTTCATGGCGTACATCCGGGCGATGGGGCCGGACTGGGATCTGGACGAGACGACCGAGTTCCTCGTGGTCGCGGCCACCCTGCTCGATCTGAAGGCGGCCCGGCTGCTGCCCGCCGCCGAGGTGGAGGACGAGGCCGACCTCGCGTTGCTGGAGGCACGGGACCTGCTGTTCGCGCGGCTGCTCCAGTACCGCGCGTACAAGCAGATCGCCGACATCTTCAGCGGGCGGCTCGACGACGAGGCCCGGCGCTATCCGCGTACCGTCGGGCTGGAGCCGCACCACGCCGAGCTGCTGCCCGAGGTCGTCATCAGCATCGGCGCCGAAGGGTTCGCCAAGCTCGCCGTGAAGGCGATGCAGCCCAAGCCCAAGCCGCAGGTGTACGTCGACCACATCCACGCCCCGCTGGTCAGTGTGCAGGAGCAGGCGGGGATCGTCGTCGCGCGGCTCCGGGAGCTCGGCGAGGCCAGCTTCCGGGAACTTGTCGAGGACACCGACGACACCCTGACCGTCGTGGCCCGGTTCCTCGCGCTGCTGGAGCTGTACCGCGAGAAGGCCGTCGCGCTGGAGCAGGAGGCCGCGCTCGGGGAGCTGCTGGTGCGGTGGACCGGCGGGGACGGGGACGAGACACCGACCGTCACCGACGAGTTCGACCGGCCGCCCGAGCCGCCGAAGGAGGAGAAGAAGGCGTGAGCCGAGAAGCCACCGAGACCCCGGCCGGGCTGCGTGACGTCGCCGGCCTCGACCTCAAGCCCGCCCTGGAGGCGGTCCTCATGGTCGTGGACGAGCCCGCGACCGAGGAGCACCTCGCGAAGATACTGGAGCGGCCGAAGCGCCAGATCGCGGACGCGCTGCGCGAGCTGGCCGACGAGTACACCGTCCAGGGCCGCGGCTTCGAGTTGCGGTTCGTCGCGAACGGCTGGCGGTTCTACACCCGCGCCGCGTACGCGCCCGCCGTCGAGCGCTTCGTGCTGGACGGCCAGCAGGCCCGCCTCACCCAGGCCGCCCTGGAGACCCTGGCCGTCGTCGCCTACCGCCAGCCGGTCAGCCGCAGCCGGGTCTCGGCCGTCCGCGGAGTCAACTGCGACGGCGTCATGCGCACCCTCCTGCAGCGCGGTCTGATAGAGGAGGCGGGCACGGAACCCGAAACAGGTGCGATCCTGTACAGGACGACGAACTACTTCCTGGAACGGATGGGCCTGCGCGGTCTGGACGAGCTCCCGGAGCTCGCGCCCTTCCTCCCGGAGGCGGAGGCGATCGAGGCCGAGACCCAGGAGGGCGTACCGTCGTTCGACCCGGACGCGCCAGACGACGACGCGCCGGGCCGCCGCCCGGCCACCCCGGGTACCGACGACGAAGACGACCAGACGGAACTTTGATGCGAAGCAGCGGCAGCGGCAAGAGCGGCGGGCGCGGTAACCACCGCGGCGCCGGCAACGACAGGGACCAGAAGCAGGGGCAGGGCCGCCCCCGCAAGCCCCGCCCCGAGGAGCGCCGCTACGACGTGGGCCCCGGGGCGACCAAGGACGGCCCCAAGGCCGGGCGCGGCGGTGCCGCGCGCGGCGGCGCCAAGGGCGGGCCCAAGCAGCCCCAGAAGCAGGGGCGTACGGCCCCGGCGCGCCCGCGCGAGTACGAGGCGCAGATCGAGGAGCGCAACCGCGACCGGTACGCGGGGAAGAAGGAGGTCAAGCTCCCGAAGACCTTCCCCGGCGCCGAGCAGGAGGGCGAGCGGATCCAGAAGGTCCTCGCGCGGGCGGGCTTCGGCTCCCGGCGCGCGTGCGAGGAGCTGATCGAGGAGGCCCGGGTCGAGGTCAACGGCGAGATCGTCCTGGAGCAGGGGCGGCGCGTCGACCCGGAGAAGGACGAGATCAAGGTCGACGGACTGACCGTCGCCACGCAGAGCTACCAGTTCTTCGCGCTGAACAAGCCCGCCGGGGTCGTCTCCACCATGGAGGACCCGGAGGGGCGACAGTGCCTCGGTGACTACGTCACCAACCGCGAGACCCGGCTCTTCCACGTGGGCCGGCTCGACACCGAGACCGAGGGTGTCATCCTGCTCACCAACCACGGCGAGCTGGCCCACCGGCTGACCCACCCCAAGTACGGCGTGAAGAAGACCTACCTCGCGCACATCGTCGGTCCGATCCCGCGCGACCTGGGCAAGCAGCTCAAGGACGGCATCCAGCTGGAGGACGGCTACGCGCGCGCGGACCACTTCCGGGTCGTCCAGCAGACCGGCAAGAACTACCTCGTCGAGGTCACCCTGCACGAGGGCCGCAAGCACATCGTGCGCCGGATGCTGGCGGAGGCCGGCTTCCCGGTCGACAAGCTGGTGCGGGTCGCCTTCGGGCCGATCACCCTGGGCGACCAGAAGTCGGGCTGGCTGCGGCGGCTGTCCAACACGGAGGTCGGGATGCTGATGCAGGAAGTCGACCTCTAGACCTTGTGACCCACGAACACCCCCTTTTATAGTCGTGCTGACTATAAAAGGGGGTGTTCGTCGTGGACGGCTACGACAAGTACGCCCACGAACCCTTCGCCGTCACCGTCGACCTCGCCGTGTTCACCCTCCGCCAGGGCACGCTGCACGTCCTGCTCGTCGAGCGCGGGCAGGAGCCGTACGCCGGGCACTGGGCGCTGCCCGGCGGGTTCGTGCTGCCGGACGAGTCCGCGGAGACGGCCGCCCGGCGTGAACTCGCCGAGGAGACCGGCCTGTCGGACGTCTCGGGGCTGCATCTGGAGCAGCTGCGGACGTACAGCGAACCCGGCCGCGACCCCCGGATGCGGGTCGTGTCGATCGCCTTCGCCGCACTGCTGCCCGACGCGCCCGAGGCGCACGGCGGCAGCGACGCGGCGCGGGCCGACTGGGTGCCGTACGGCACGGCGGGGCCGCTCGCCTTCGACCACGACCGGATCCTGGCCGACGCCCATGAGCGCGTCGGCGCCAAGCTCGAGTACACCTGCCTCGCCACCGCCTGCTGCCCGCCCGAGTTCACCCTCGGCGAGCTCCAGCAGGTCTACGAGACCGTGTGGGGCACCGCGCTCGACCGGCCCAATTTCCGGCGCAAGGTGCTCGCCACGCCCGGCTTCGTCGAACCCGTCCCCGGTGCCGCCCGGCTGACCGGCGGCCGGGGCAAACCCGCCGCGCTGTACCGCGCCGGGACCGCCACCACCCTCCATCCGCCTCTCCTCCGGCCACCCCGGGAAGGACGCCCCGCATGACCACGCTCGTTCACAAGCAAGCCGCCACCGGAGCGCTGACAGGGCTCGCCCTCGGGGATGCGCTCGGGTACCCGGCCGAGTTCAACGACGTGCCGACGATCCTCGCCAAGCACGGGCCCTGGCGGGAGCTGGCGCTGCCGAAGCACGCCTACGTCTCGGACGACACGCAGATGACGCTGGCGGTGGGGCGGGCGGTGCGCACGGCCATGGACCGGGGGCTGCTGACTCCGTACGGGCTGGTCCGGACCCTGCGTGAGGAGTTCGTGGACTGGTACCAGTCCCCGGAGAACAACCGGGCTCCCGGCCGGACCTGTCTCAGGGCCTGCTCGCTGCTGAAGGACGAGGCCCGGCCCTGGCAGGACGCCAGCCAGATCGATTCCAAGGGCTGCGGTGCCAACATGCGCGTCGCGCCCCTGGGCCTGGTCCCCGGACTGAGCGACGAACAGCGCGCGGGCGCCGCCCAGTTGCAGTCCGCGCTGACCCACGGGCATCCCACCGCCCTGGCCGCCTCCGACCTCACCGCGCACGCCGTACGCCTGCTCGCGCAGGGGGCCGAGCCGGCCGCGCTGGTCGGTCTGCTCCGTGCGTACGCGCTGGAGAACCGCAGCCGCTACCACGAGCGCTGGCTCGGCGACCTATGGCGCCGCGCCCAGGATTCGAGCCCCGGGCAGTTCATCACGCGCGGCTGGGACGAGTGCCTGGAGATCCTCGACCGCCTCCAGTACGCCGTGCGCACCGTCTCGCTCGAGGACGACCCGTGCCTGGCCACCGGCGAGGGCTGGATCGCCGAGGAGGCCCTGGCGACCGGGCTGCTGTGCTTCCTGCTCTTCCCCGACGAGCCGGTGACCGCCCTGCGCCGCGCCGCCTGCACCGCCGGCGACTCGGACTCGATCGCCTGCCTGGCCGGGGCGTTCGCCGGTGCCTACCTGGGCGCGGAGGCCTGGCCGAGCGACTGGGCCGACCGCGTCGAGTACCGCACCGACCTGCTGACCCTGGGGGCGCTCTGGGACGCCTGAAGCGCTACAGGGCCGAGGACCGGCGGACCCGGATGAGGAAGTCCTCCACGCGCCGCCGGTCCGGCTCCGCCGGGAGCGGGCTGCGGCCGGCGGCCTCGTGTGCCTCCCGCTCCAGGCGGGCCATCCGGGACTCGACCTCGGACCAGGGCACCTCGCCGCGCTTCACCGCGAGCAGCGGCTCCCGGTGGTCCCCGACGTCGACGGTGAGGGCGCCCGTGCGCAGCAGGTCCCGTGCGCTGACGAGCAGGCGCAGCAGATGCATCGCGTGCTTCCAGCGCGGGGCGCCGTGGATGCGGACATCGGCCTCCAGCTTGCGGCGCTGGCTGTGCGCGTACCGCGTGAACGTCTCGTGGACCCGCCGGGACAGGAACGCCTCCCGCAGGGCGAGAAGCTCGCGGCCGGTGGCGTCGGCGTACTCCACGAGCGGGGAGTGCAGGCACTCCAGGATGTTCGGGTTGGCGCGCAGGGCCAGCTCGCAGAACCGCTCCAGCTCCCAGCTGAACTGCTCCTCGCCCGGCCCCTCGACATGCGTCGGCGGCTTGTCGAAGCGCCAGAACAGAGGTGTGGGGGCCAGGAAGACGCCGCGGCGGTCGGTGTCGCTGCCGTCCGTCGCCAGCCCGAAGGCGCGCGAACCCATCACACAGGCGTAGATCGTGTGGTCGCGTACCAGGGTCTCGGGCTGCATGCCCGGGAGCGTACGCGGGAGCCTCAGGTCAGCCGCACCGAATTTCCCTCCACGGTGATCTGCTCGGCGGGCAGCGGCCGGGTCGCCGGGCCGCCCGCCACCGAGCCGTCCGCGATACGGAACTTGCTGCCGTGGCAGACGCAGTTGATGGTGCCGTCGGAGACGGACGCCACCGTGCAGCGCTGGTGGGTGCAGATCGCCGAGAACGCCTTGAACCGGCCCTGCTCCGGCTGGGTCACCACGACCTGCTCGTCCTTGAAGATCTTGCCGCCGCCGACCGGGATCTCGTCGGTGGAGGCCAGCTCCTGGCCGGCGGGGGCGCCCGTCTCCTGCCCGGTGGCCCCCTGGTCGGTGGGGGTGTCCGTCGACGCGGAGCCGTTGTCGCCGCCGCCCCCGCCGCAGGCCGCGACGAGCGCCACGGCGCCCGTCGCGCCCGTCGCGAGGAGGACCGTGCGGCGTGTCGTGCTGGGAGTCATGTCATCACTCCGAGGATGCCGAAGGGGGATAAATCGGAAATAGCTGCATACTGGCACCGAACATGCCCCAGGAGAAGCAACCTCGGCGTCTCACCCGGCGGGCGCCGCGCCCCCGGGCCGCGCGGGCTGACTAGGCTGGACGGACGCAGAGCGACCCGCACATCAGCAAGGAGCAGCGCCGTGGCGGTACGAGCGGTCCGGGGGGCCGTCCAACTCGAACGGGACGAGGCCGGGCACATGGACGAGCAGGTCGGAGCCCTGCTCACGGCCATCCTGGAGCGCAACGACCTCACCGCCGACGACCTGATCAGCATCTGGTTCACGGCCACGCCCGACCTGCACAGCGACTTCCCGGCCGCCGCCGCCCGCAAGCTCGGCATCGTCGACGTCCCGCTGATCTGCGCCCAGGAACTCGACATCGAGGGCGCCATGCCGCGCGTCGTCCGGGTCCTCGCGCACATCGAGTCCGACCGGCCCCGCGCCGACATCGCCCACGTCTACCTCGGCGCCGCGGGCGCCCTGCGCAAGGACATCGCCCAGTGAGGACCGCACTCGTCATCGGCACCGGGCTGATCGGCACGTCCGCCGCCCTCGCCCTGTCCCAGCGGGGTGTCACCGTGCACCTCGCCGACCCCGACCCCGAGCAGGCCCGTACGGCGGCCGCGCTGGGCGCCGGCACGGACGAGGCGCCGGACGGGCCCGTCGACCTCTCGATCGTGGCCGCCCCGCCCGCGCACGTGGCCGACGTGCTCGCCGACGCCATGGGCCGCGGCCTGGCGCGCGGCTACCTCGACGTCGCCAGCGTCAAGGGCGGGCCGCGCCGCGAGCTGGAGGCACGCGGCCTGGACCTGGCGCCCTACATCGGCACGCACCCCATGTCGGGCCGCGAGAAGTCCGGCCCGCTGGCCGCGACCGGCGACCTCTTCGAGGGCCGCCCCTGGGTGCTGACCCCGACCCGGGACACCGACACCGAGGTGCTGAACCTCGCCCTGGAGCTGGTCTCGCACTGCCGTGCCGTGCCGGTCGTGATGGACGCCGACGCCCACGACCGTGCCGTCGCCCTCGTCTCCCACATGCCCCACCTGGTCTCCAGCCTGGTCGCCGCGCGCCTGGAGCACGCCGAGGAGTCCGCCGTTCGGCTGTGCGGGCAGGGCATCCGGGACGTCACCCGGATCGCCGCCTCCGACCCCAGGATGTGGATCGACATCCTCTCCGCGAACCCCGGGCCGGTCGCCGACCTGCTCACGGACGTCGCCGCCGACCTGGAGGAGACCGTGCGGGCCCTGCGCGCGCTGGAGTCCTCCGACGACCACAAGCGCCGTGAGGGCACCACCGGCATCGAGGACGTCCTGCGGCGCGGCAACGCCGGACAGGTCCGCGTCCCCGGCAAGCACGGGTCCGCGCCGCGGGCCTACGAGGTCGTGGCCGTGCTCATCGACGACCAGCCGGGGCAGCTGGCCCGGATCTTCGCGGACGCGGGCAGGGCGGGCGTCAACATCGAGGACGTGCGGATCGAGCACGCGACGGGGCAGCAGGCCGGTCTGGTGCAGTTGATGGTGGAGCCGAAGGCGGCGCCTGTGCTGTCCGCCGCGCTGCGGGAGCGGGGCTGGGCGATCCGGCAGTAGCTCGCGTGGTGCCGTGGGTGGGCTGGAGGGGGCTGGTCCCCGCTGTGCCAGATGAGTGACACGAACCCAGTAACCTTGTGCGGGGCAGTCGCGCCCTCATCCCCGCCAGCCCGGTCCAGGAAGGTCCCCACTGTGGAAAGCGCCACGCCAGTGATTGTCGCCATCGACGGCCCGTCCGGCACGGGCAAGTCGAGCACCTCGAAGGCCGTGGCGGCGCAGCTCGGGCTGAGCTACCTGGACACCGGCGCCCAGTACCGGGCGATCACCTGGTGGATGGTGAACAACGGCATCGACATCGAGGACCCGGCGGCGATCGCGGCCGCGGCCGGCAAGCCCGAGATCGTCTCCGGGACGGACCCGCAGGGCCCCACCATCACCGTCGACGGCGTCGACGTGGCCGGCCCGATCCGCACCCAGGAGGTCACCTCCAAGGTCAGCGCGGTCAGCGCGGTGCCCGAGGTGCGGGCCCGGATCACCGAGCTCCAGCGCTCGATCGCCGCCTCCGCGGCCGACGGCATCGTGGTCGAGGGACGTGACATCGGCACGACCGTGCTGCCCGACGCCGACCTGAAGATCTTCCTCACCGCCTCCGCGGAGGCCCGCGCCGCCCGCCGCAGCGGTGAGCTGAAGGGCGCCGACGTGCACTCCACCCGGGAGGCCCTGATCAAGCGGGACGCGGCCGACTCCAGCCGCAAGACCTCGCCGCTCGCCAAGGCGGACGACGCGGTCGAGGTGGACACCACCGAGCTGACGCTGGCCCAGGTCATCGAGTGCGTCGTCACCCTCGTCGAGGAGAAGCGGGCCGGAAAGTGACCGAACTGCCTTCGGTGCGGGGCGCCGAGGTCGGGCGGCGCATCGGCGTCGGCCTGATGTACGGGCTGTGGAAGCCGCGCGTGCTCGGCGCCTGGCGGGTGCCCACGACCGGCCCGGTGATCTTCGCCGTCAACCACTCCCACGCCATCGACGGCCCGATGGTCATGGGCGTGGCGCCCCGGCCGACGCACTTCCTGATCAAGAAGGAGGCGTTCGTCGGCCCGCTCGACCCGTTCCTGACCGGCATCGGCCAGCTGAAGGTGGACCGCGACACCACCGACCGCACGGCGATCACCCGGGCGCTCGGCGTCCTGGACAACGGCGGCGTGCTCGGCATCTTCCCGGAGGGCACCCGGGGCGAGGGCGACTTCGCCTCGCTGCGCGCCGGGCTCGCCTACTTCGCGGTGCGCAGCGGCGCCCCGATCGTGCCGGTCGCGGTGCTGGGAAGTTCCGACCGGCCGGGACGGTTGATAAAGGGGCTGCCTCCGCTGCGGTCCCGTGTCGACGTCGTCTTCGGCGAGCCCTTCGACGCGGGCGACGGCAGCGGGCGCCGTACGCGCAAGGCGCTGGACGAGGCCACCGGGCGCATCCAGAAGCAGCTCGCCGCCCACCTGGAAAACGCCAGGCGCCTCACCAGGCGCTAGGCGACACTGAGTAGTGGATCAGCCCGGACACCAGCGGGTACTCCACCGACCACCACGATGAACGAGGTACGGACTTCATGAACGACCACATCCAGCCCGACGGCTCGGACGCGTACGAGGGCGCGCACGAGCACGACCACGGGGCGCTCGGCGACGCCGAGTACGCGGAGTTCATGGAGCTCGCCGCGGAGGAGGGCTTCGACCTCGAGGACGTCGAGGGCGCGATCGAGGCGGCGGGTCATGGTCCGCTGCCGGTGCTCGCCGTCGTCGGCCGTCCCAATGTCGGCAAGTCGACTCTGGTGAACCGGATCATCGGGCGCCGCGAGGCCGTCGTCGAGGACAAGCCGGGCGTCACCCGCGACCGCGTGACGTACGAGGCCGAGTGGGCGGGCCGCCGCTTCAAGGTCGTCGACACCGGCGGCTGGGAGCAGGACGTCCTCGGCATCGACGCCTCCGTGGCCGCCCAGGCCGAGTACGCGATCGAGGCCGCCGACGCGGTGGTCTTCGTCGTCGACGCCAAGGTCGGCGCCACCGACACCGACGAGGCCGTCGTCCGGCTGCTGCGCAAGGCCGGCAAGCCGGTCGTGCTGTGCGCCAACAAGGTGGACGGCCCGAGCGGCGAGGCCGACGCGGCGTACCTGTGGTCGCTGGGGCTGGGAGAGCCGCACCCGGTCTCCGCGCTGCACGGCCGCGGCACCGGCGACATGCTCGACCAGGTCCTGGAGGTGCTGCCGGAGGCGCCGCGCGAGACGTTCGGCGGGGGCGGCATCGGCGGCCCGCGCCGCATCGCCCTGATCGGCCGCCCGAACGTCGGCAAGTCCTCCCTGCTGAACAAGGTCGCGGGCGAGGAGCGCGTCGTCGTCAACGAACTGGCGGGCACCACCCGCGACCCGGTCGACGAGCTGATCGAACTCGGCGGCGTCACCTGGAAGTTCGTCGACACGGCGGGCATCCGCAAGCGCGTCCACCTCCAGCAGGGCGCCGACTACTACGCCTCGCTGCGCACGGCCGCCGCCGTCGAGAAGGCGGAGGTCGCCGTCATCCTCATCGACGCTTCCGAGTCCATCTCGGTGCAGGACCAGCGCATCGTCACCATGGCCGTCGAGGCGGGCCGCGCCATCGTCCTGGCGTTCAACAAGTGGGACACCCTCGACGAGGAGCGCCGCTACTACCTGGAGCGGGAGATCGAGACCGAGCTCGGCCAGGTGGCGTGGGCGCCCCGGGTGAACGTCTCGGCGCGCACCGGGCGGCACATGGAGAAGCTGGTCCCGGCGATCGAGACGGCCCTGGCGGGCTGGGAGACCCGGGTCCCGACGGGTCGGCTGAACGCGTTCCTCGGCGAACTGGTCGCCGCCCACCCGCACCCCGTCCGGGGCGGCAAGCAGCCGCGCATCCTGTTCGGCACCCAGGCGGGCACCAAGCCGCCGCGGTTCGTGCTCTTCGCCTCCGGGTTCATCGAGGCGGGCTACCGGCGCTTCATCGAGCGCCGCCTGCGCGAGGAGTTCGGCTTCGAGGGGACGCCGGTCCACATCTCGGTGCGGGTGCGCGAGAAGCGCGGCAGGAAGAAGTAGCGAAGCAGACAGTGGAAGGGGCGGCCCCCGCCGGGGGCCGCCCCTTCCACTGTGCGGTGCTCGCTCAGACGCCGCTGCGCCGTCCCGGCGGCAGCGCGGCCGGCACGTGGTGCATCCCGGTGCCGCCGTGCGAGCCGATGGTGCCGACACGCTGCCACTGCGGCTGCTGTCCGGCGGCGTGGCGGGCGCTCTGGGCCCCCGCGCTGTAGGCACTGTACGAGCTGCCGTGTGAACTGCTGTACGAGCCCGTACTGTGCGGAATGTTCCCGAAGGCGGTGAAGCCCAGCTTCTCCTCGCCGCTGCGGTCGCCGGGCAGTGCGCGGAAGGACTTGACGTACTCGGCGTAGAGCGCGTCGTAGATCGGCGTGGCCGATGGGCCGCCCTGGGAGTCCTGAGCCGACCGCGCGGAGGGGATCGACGAGAAGGACTGGCGGCGGGGAACGTCGTATGCGTGCACGTATGTCCAAACGACCCCGCGGGTCAAGGGATGCGGCCCCGGTTACGGCTTTCGCGGGGGTACGGCCCGCTCGGGTGACACGCGGGTCAGGTGCCGGCCAGCGGCAGCGCGGCGCCGACCAGCTGTCCGTTCGCCGCCGCCTTGTCCAGCGCGTCCCGCAGCAGGTCCTCGCGCGGCTGGCGGCCGATCGAGCCGACCGGCGCGGCGAACATCAGCACCTGCTGGTGCTTGTTGGCGGCCGCGCGCCAGCCCTCGGTGACCTGGAGCGGCTGGTGCGCCTGCCACCAGGCCACCGGCTGGCCGCCGTTGCTGCCCGGCTGGAGCACCGCGTGCAGCCGGCCCACGGCGAGCAGCACCGACCAGCCGTGCAGCACCGGCGGTACGGCGGACAGCTCGGCCAGCGGCATGAAGCCCTGCTCGATGAGCAGCGGCAGGAAGTCGTCGCCGGCGGCACCGGTCGTGCCGGGCCGGGCGATGGGCGCGGTCGGCTCCACCACCAGGGCGGGGTGCAACTCCCCGCCGATCAGGACCAGCCCGCTGGTCACGCCGAGCACCGCCTGCTCGGGCACCACCTTGTCGGGCTCCAGGTCGACGGTGTCGCCGGTGATGGACTTCACGGCGCCCTGGAGCTGCTCCTCGGTGACCTGGACGACCTGCGAGGGCAGGCAGCCGGCGTGGGCGAAGGCGAGGACGGCGGTCTCGTCCCCGATGAACAGGACGGTGCTGGTCCGCTCCTGCTCGGAGTCGCCCGGGGTGCGGCAGGACGTGCAGTCGTAACTGCCCGGGGCGGTCTCTCCGGCGAGCAGGCGGTCGGCTTCTTCGTCGCCGATCTCGGCGCGTACCTCGTCGCTGACGTCGAGCATGCGCGGCACGGGTGGCTCCCTCGGGGATGCGGTGCGGGGCGGGGCCGGGTGGCTCCCGGCCCGTGGTCCGGGTAGGTCCCGGCTCATGAAGATGACAACGGGCGCTCTGTGGCGGGAGTCACGCCCCAGAGCGAACGGAATCGAACCATCCAGCGCACAGCGTCACGCTCGGTCCGGAATCCCGCACTCAGCGTCAAGTAGGCGCTCTGCAGGGGGCGTTGAGGTGGTGAACTGGGTCACAGGCCATCGGGCGGGTTGGTCGACAAATCCGGAAATCCGCGAATGAAGTGGGTGTCCGGAAATCGCCGTTACCCGAGGTATCGGTGAACTGGCCTGCCAGGACGGGCGACTGGTTGATGCCGGACCGTCAACCTCCTTAGATTCCTCGGCCGTGTGCAACGAGCACCGCTCGGGTACGTCCGCCGGCCGCACGGTTCTCCGGAACCGGGCGCAGCACCACACCGGTGGACGGGGCGAGCGCGACCCACGCGCCCCATGGCGCGGGAGTGGCGTTCCGCCTTGGGGGATCCCGGGTGTTTCGAGAGGGAACTACATGTCCGAATGTGCCGATACCACTCGCCACAACGCTCGGAAGAACCAGGTTCGTACGACGGCGGTCCTCGCCGGGGCGGCACTGCTCGCGCCCCTGGGACTGCTGGCCGCGACCGGAAACGCCGCGGCGGCTGACAGCGGAGTGTGGGACCGCATCGCCCAGTGCGAGAGCGGCGGCAACTGGCACATCAACACCGGCAACGGCTACTACGGCGGACTCCAGTTCGCCGCCTCCACCTGGCGCGCCTATGGCGGCACGGCGTACGCTCCCACCGCCGACCGGGCGAGCAGGTCCGAGCAGATCGCCGTCGCCACCAAGGTCCAGCGCGCCCAGGGATGGGGCGCCTGGCCGACCTGCTCGGCACGCGCCGGGGCGAGCGGTGGCGCACCCGCCGCCGACCCGGTGAACACCGCCGAGTCCGCGAAGCCCTCGAAGGCGCCGGCGCGTTCCACCGAACACGCGGACCGCGGCTCGTCCCGCGGCGACTACACCGTCCGCGAGGGCGACACCCTCAGCACCGTCGCCGCCCGGCACGGGACCGCCTGGCAGCGCCTCTACGCCGCCAACAAGGCCGCCATCGGCGGTGACCCCGATGTGATCGTGCCCGGCCTGCGCCTCGACATCTGAGCCGCCGCGCCCCTCGCCGGGACACGGGCCCCGTCCGGTCGGCCGACCGGACGGGGCCTCGGCGTCCGGGTCAGCGCGGGAGCTCGCTCGCCTCTCCGGCGAACACGACGGCTCCACGCCGCAGTTCGTACACCAGGACGGTCCGGTCCCGCAGGGCGGGCGGCAGCCGCTGCTCGGCGACCACCACGCACGCGTCCAGCCCGCCCAGCAGCTCGTACGTGCGGGCCGCGACCGCGGGCGACATGCCCTGGGCGGGCTCGTCGACGAGCACCACGCGCGCGCGTGCCCGCAGCGCCCGGGACAGGGCGAGCATGCGCTGCTCCCCGCCGGACAGGGTGCCGGCGCGCCGCTCCAGCAGGGGCCGCAGCTGCGGATAGGCCTCCAGGGCCGCTTCGGGGTCCGGGGCGGAGAGTTCGAGGTTCTCCCGCACGGTGAGCGAGCCGAACACCGCCTGGCGCTCCGGGACCAGGCACATCCCGCGCCGGGCCCGCGCGTACGCCGGTACCCGGGTCACGTCGGCCCCGTCCCACACGACCGCGCCGCCGGAGAGGGGGACCGTGCCGGCCAGTGCGCGCAGGGCGGTCGTTCGGCCGGAGCCGTTGCGGCCCAGCAGCACGGTGAGGCCCGGGCCGGGGGCGGCGAGGGTGACGCCGTGCAGGGCCTCCAGGGGGCCGTAGCGCACGCGCGCGTGGCGCAGGGAGACGGTCGTCATGGGCCGGCCGCCGTCCCCAGAGCATCCAGGACCCGCTCGGGCGGACCCGAGGCGACGATCCGGCCCGCGGTCATCACGTGCACGACGTCGGCGAGGCCGGCGACCAGGTCCAGGTCGTGCTCGACGACGAGCAGGGCCGTGCCGTCGGCGGCCAGGGCCTTCAGGACCCGGGCCAGGGCGGCCACTTCGGCGGTGTCGAGCCCGGCGGCGGGCTCGTCGAGGAGCAGTACGCGGGGGCCGCCGGCGAGGACCCGGGCCAGTTCGACTCGGCGCAGCGTGCCCGTGGGCAGCCCGGCGGCGGGCAGCGCCCGTACCGGCCCGTCCAGCCCCAGCAGCCGGAGCGTCCGCTCCACGGCGCCCGGATCGGCCACCCGGCCCTGCTCGGCACCGACCCGGACGTTGTCGGCGACGGTCAGCGAGGGGAAGACGGCCAGTTGCTGGAAGGTCCGCGCGACACCGAGGCGGGTGCGGGCGTGGGCGGGCAGTGCGGTGATGTCCCGCCCGCCGAGCCGCACGGTGCCGCGTGCCGGGCGCAGTGTCCCGGCCAGACAGTGGAACAGGGTGCTCTTCCCGGCCCCGTTGGGGCCCACGACCGCCGTAATCCGCCCGGGGGAGAGGTCCAGGTCGACTCCGTCGAGGGCGGTGAAGCCGCCGTAGCGGGCGTGGAGCCCGCGGGCGGTGAGGAGGGGAGTGGCGGGGGCGGGCGGTGTGCGGGGGGCCGGGGAGGCCGGTGGCCGGCCGCCGGTGCGGAACGTCCCGGCACCCGTGGCTGTCGCCCCCACCGGCACCGGCGCCGCCCTGGCCGTCCGCGGCTCGGCCGGGCGCAGTTTCCCCCGGGCCCGGGCGCCCACGGCCGTCAGGGCCGGTGTGCGGCGCAGGCGCAGGCGTTCCGCCGCCGTGCGCAGAGCCTCGTACGGGCCGCCGGGGAAGCGGCCCACCAGGATCGCCAGGACGCCGATCAGGGCCGCCGCCACGCCCCCGCGCGTCCCCGCGTCCAGGCCGACCAGGAGGGCCGCGGCGGCGAGGGCGCCGAGCGTGCTGTCGGCGCCCAGCACCACCACCGCGGCGAACCACAGCAGGCCGCGCACCGGGTCGTAGGCGGCGGCGTCGAAGGCGCGCAGGCCCATGCCGAGCATGCCGCCGCCCAGCGCGGCGAGCGCGGCGCCCGCGACGAAGGCGCGCAGCTTGAGGGACGGCACCCGGACGCCCGCCGCCTGCGCGCCCGCCTCGTGGTCCCGCATGGCCGCCAGCGCCCGGCCCGTCCGCCCCCGGCGCAGCGCGTGCGCCGCCAGCAGCGCGGCCGCCAGCAGGACCAGCTCCAGGACGTAGTACGCCCGGTCCCCGTCGAAGCCCGCCGGGCGGCCCAGGGACAGGCCCGCCGTGGCGTACGGCTGGGCGAAGACGAAGCGGCTCACGCCCACGCCGATCGCGAACGTCGCCAGCGCCAGCGCCAGGCCGCGGCGGCCGATCGCCGGCCAGCCGGTGACCAGGCCGAGCGGCGCCACCAGGACGACCGCCACCGCGAGGGCCGCCAGCTCCGGCAGGGCGGGCAGGCCCGGGAAACGGCCGGTCGCCAGCAGCGCCGTGAACAGGGCGCCGAGCCCCGCGTAGGCCGCCTGCCCCAGCGAGATCTGGCCGCCGCGGCCGGTGACCACCACCAGGGACAGCAGGATCACGGCCAGCGCCGGGACCTGCACCGACGTGTGCAGGTCCTGGCCGGCGAGGCCCAGCGGGAGCAGGAACAGCACGCCCGCCACGAGCCACGCGCCGGGCGGTGTCGGCACCCGGGCGGTCGCCGTGCGCGGCAGCGCGTCGCGGGCGCCGACGCCCGGCAGCACCAGCGCCGCGACCAGCAGCGCGACGACGAACAGGTTCGTGCCGGCCGCCTGGAGCAGCGGCTCGGCCCACCCGGACGGGTGCAGCCGCGTCAGCTGGCTCTGCGCCACCCCGATGCCCAGCGCCACCACCACCGCGACCGGCAGACTCCGCATCCGCGCGGCCACCGCGACCGCCACGACCTCCATCACGAGCAGTGGCAGCCCGTACGGGTCCAGCCGCACGTACGGCGCCAGGAGCACGCCGGTCAGGCCCGCCGTGAACGAGCCGAACGCCCAGCCCGCCGCCGCGACCCGGTCCGCGTCGATGCCGCCCAGCACGGCGAGCTGCCGGTCGTCGACCACGGCCCGCAGCTCCCGCCCGAACCGCGTCCAGCGCACCACCGCCGCGACCCCGGCGGCCAGCACCAGCACCACCGCCAGCTGCCCCCACGGCTCGTCCGGCACCAGCTCCGGCGCGTCGTCCCGCGCCCCCTGCCCCCACAGCAGCGCCGCCCCGCCCACCAGCAGCACGAACACCCCGATGGACGCCACCAGCGTCTGCGCCGGATCGCCGCCGAGGACCGCCAGGGGCCGGAAGACGAACCGCTCCAGAACGACACCCAGCCCCGGCGCCAGCACCAGCAGCGTCACCACGGCCCCGAGCCACAGCGGCCAGCCCCACTCGACCACGCACTGCCGCAGCGCGTACGCGCACACCATCGCGATCGCCCCGTGCGCGAAGTTCAGCACTCCGGTCGCGCGGTACGTCACGATCAGGCCGATTCCGGTCAGCGCCGCCGCGCTGCCGACCGAGAGGCCCGCGAGGGTGAGGTCGTACGTGAGCGAGGACATCAGTCGGTTTCTTCGGCCGGCTCGCAGATCGGGCAGGGGCCCAGCTCACCGCTCGCCACCAGCTTGGAGTCCACCGGAACGGCCTCCGCCTTCCCCGCGACCAGTGGGCAGTCCGCCCGGTGCCACAGCGTCCCGCCCGGGACCATCAGCAGCTCCCCGCTGACCGCGAGCGGCGCGAGGGCGGCCTGCCCGGTCTCGTCGCCCGCCCGGGCGTCGTCGGGCTCGGCCGCCACCAGCAGGCCGTACAGCTCCTCCACGCGCGCGGCGGCGACCGAGCCCCTCCCGTGGGCCAGCAGCACCGCCCCGGCGATGATCAGCGCGGCGCCCGGGACCGTGCAGGAGGCCAGGTAGGGCAGCTGCCGTTCGGCGTAGCGCTCGCCGGAGACGCCGTACCAGCCGACGACGCACAGCACCGCGCCGGCGGCCAGCGCGGCCCAGCCGGCCCACAGGACGGGATGCACGGTCCGCAGTCGGCTTGTCCGCATCGCTGGCTCCCACACGTCGGTCGTGGCTGGGCACGCGCCTGGCTGCCTGTTCAAGTCCGCCGATCGCTTGCACTATGCCCTGTGGAAGCTGACCCTGAAAGCACCGGGCGCACATGGCCCGGACCGACACCCGGTGGTGAGCCAGATGGTTCTCGGCAGCGACCTCAGGCGGGGGAACGCGACGGGGGGCCCGCGCACCGCGGGACGGGGCACGGCGATCACGGCCGCCCTCGTACTGGCCCTCTTCCCGGCCCTCGCGGCATGCGGCGACGACAACGGCGGCGGAGACGGCACCACGCCTCCCACGCCCACCGCGGAGCGCACCACGAGCGCCCCGGCCAGCGCGCCCGCGGACCGGGCGGCAGCTGAGGCGGAGATCAAGCAGAACTGGCAGAAGTTCTTCGACCCGAAGACCTCCGCCCAGGACAAGATCGCCGTCCTGGAGAACGGCGACCGGATGGCCCCCGTCCTGGAGGCCTTCAGCGGTGACGCGCGCGGCGGGCAGGTCCAGGCGCAGGTGACCAAGGTCGAGTTCACCTCGGCGACCCAGGCGGACGTGACGTACACGCTCACCCTGAAGGGCGCCACCGCCCTGCCGGACGCCTCCGGGACGGCCGTGGAGCAGGACGGCACCTGGAAGGTGTCCGCCAAGACGCTGTGCGCGCTGGTGCAACTGAGCGGCAATGCGTCGCCGGTCCCGGGCTGCTGAGGCCGTCGCCGCGGCGCTGCTGCTCGCCCTGAGCGCGGCCTGCGGCAGCCGGCTCCCCGAGAGCGACTTCGAGCACGACGACCGCAGCCCCGCGCCCCGCGACTCCGCGCCCCTGCGCGTCGGCATCATCACCAGCGCCACCAGCCCGGTCGGCGGCAGCGCCTTCACCGGCCCGCGCGACGGGGCCAAGGCCTGGTTCGACCGGCTCAACGCGCGCGGGGGCATCGACGGCCGCCGCGTGGAGGTGCGCCTGTGCGACGACGGCGGCAGCGGCGTCGGCAACAACGAGTGCGTGCACCGGCTGGTCGAGGAGGACGAGGTCGTCGCCCTCGTCGCCACCACCGCCCTGGACTACGCGGGCGCCTCCCGCGTCTCCCGCGCGCGGGTGCCCGACATCGGCGGCCAGCCCATCGGCACCGCCTATGACACCTACCCGCACCTCTACGGCATCTACGGCAGCCTCGCGCCCCGGAACGGCACCACCGGCTGGGACGGCACCCTGTACGGCGGCACCGAGGTCTACCGCTACTTCAAGCGTGAGCACGGCGCCCGTACGGCGGCCGTCGTCTCCTACAACCAGTCCGCGTCCGCCGCCTATGCCCGGCTGGTCGAACGGGGCCTGCGCGCCGAGGGCTACAAGGTCGTCACCGAACAGGTCGACTTCGCCCTGCCCAACTTCCGCGCCGTCGCGGCAGACCTGAAGGAACAGGGCGCCGACCTGGTGTTCGACGCCATCGACGGGCACGGCAACGCCCGGCTGTGCCAGGCCATGGACGAGGTCGGCGCCGACGTCACCGCCAAGGTGACCAACGTGCAGAACTGGACGTCCACCGTCCCCGCCGACTACAAGGACGCCCCGCGCTGCCGCAACGCCCTGTGGGCGACCGGCTCCAGCCGCAACTTCGACGACACCGGCCACCCGGCCGTCCGGGAGTTCCGCGAGGCGACGAAGGACCTGAAGACGCGCTCCCAGTGGCAGCTGGAGGGCTGGGCGGCCGCCCGCTGGTTCACGGACGCCGCGCGGTCCTGCGTCCGCACCGGCATCACGCGCGCGTGCGTCGACACTTACATGAACCGCAGCGCTGGCTACACCGCCGGCGGCCTGCTGCTCCCCGTCGAGTTCGCGCGGCTGCCCGAGCCGCCGAAGACCAGCGACACCTGCCTGTCGGTGGCCCGCTGGCAGGACGGGAAGGGCTGGGTCGGCCAGGGGGACATGAACCGCACCTGCTTCACCGTCCCGCAACTGGCCTACCAGCTTTGAGGACAGCGGCTGTCCGCAAGGGCTGGCAGACTCGCCCCATGTTGGAGACCTCGGCACGCCTGCTGCGTCTGCTGTCCCTGCTCCAGGCCCACCGCGAGTGGTCCGGCGCCGACCTGGCCGACCGGCTCGGCGTGAGCGCCCGCACCCTGCGCCGGGACGTGGACCGGCTGCGCGAGCTCGGCTACCCGGTCAACGCCAGCCCCGGCACGGGCGGCGGCTACCAGCTGGGCGCGGGCGCCGAGCTGCCGCCGCTGCTGCTGGACGACGACGAGGCCGTGGCCGTGGCGGTCGGGCTGCGCACGGCCGCCGGACAGGGCATCGAGGGCATCGGCGAGACCTCCGTACGGGCCCTCGCCAAGCTGGAACAGGTGCTGCCCCACCGGCTGCGCCGCCGCGTGGGCGCCCTCAACGCCGTCACCGTGCCCATGCTCCGCGGCCCGGTGCCCTCCTCGGTCGACCCGGCCGTGCTCACCGAACTCGCCCACCTGTGCCGGGACGCCGAACGGCTGCGCTTCGAGTACGAGGGCCACGACGGCAACGCGTCCCGCCGTACGGTCGAACCGCACCGCCTGGTGTGCACCGAGCGCCGCTGGTACCTGGTCGCCTGGGACCTCGACCGGGAGGACTGGCGCACGTTCCGCGTGGACCGCATCACGCCCAGGCCGCCGCACGGCCCGCGCTTCGTGCCCCGCGAGCCGCCCGCCGAGGACCTCGCCGCCTACGTCTCCCAGGGCGTCTCCACGCGCGTGTACGCCACCCACGCCGTCGTGCGGCTCCTGGCGCCCCTGGAGGAGGCCGCCGCGCACATCTCGCCCTCCGCCGGCGTACTGGAGGCCGAGGGACCGGACACCTGCCTGCTGCGCTGCGGCGCCGGCAGCCTCGACGTGATGGTCATCCACGTGGTGATGCTGGGCTTCGAGTTCGAGGTGCTGGAGCCGGACGGGCTGATCGAGGCGGTCAGGAGGACTCGCGACCGGCTTGATGGCGCTTTGGCTCGGGCTGCGCAGTCACGGCCGCATACTCCGGATGGTGCAGGTCGAACGCCGGCGACTCGGAGCGGATCTTGGGCAGGGTCGTGAAGTTGTGCCGGGGCGGCGGGCACGAGGTCGCCCACTCCAGCGAACGGCCGAAGCCCCAGGGGTCGTCGACCTCCACCTTCTCGCCGTACTTGGCGGTCTTCCACACGTTGTAGAGGAACGGCAGGGTCGAGACGCCGAGCAGGAACGCGCCGATGGTCGACACCGTGTTCAGCGCCGTGAAGCCGTCCGCCGCGAGGTAGTCGGCGTAGCGGCGGGGCATGCCCTCGGCGCCCAGCCAGTGCTGCACCAGGAACGTGGTGTGGAAGCCCGTGAACAGCGTCCAGAACTGGATCTTCCCGAGTCGCTCGTCGAGCATCTTCCCGGTGAACTTGGGCCACCAGAAGTAGAACCCGGCGAAGATCGCGAAGACGACCGTGCCGAAGACGACGTAGTGGAAGTGCGCGACCACGAAGTACGTGTCCGTGACGTGGAAGTCCAGCGGCGGCGACGCCAGGATCACCCCGGTCAGCCCGCCGAACAGGAAGGTCACCAGGAAGCCCGTCGCCCACAGCATCGGCGTCTCGAACGACAGCGAGCCCTTCAGCATGGTGCCGGCCCAGTTGAAGATCTTCACGCCCGTCGGCACCGCGATCAGGAAGCTCATGAAGGAGAAGAACGGCAGCAGCACCGCACCGGTGGCGAACATGTGGTGTGCCCACACGATCATCGACAGGCCGGTGATCGCCATCGTCGCCCCGACCAGCGTCAGGTAGCCGAACAGGGGCTTGCGGCTGAAGACCGGGATGATCTCCGTGATGAGCCCGAAGAACGGCAGCGCGATGATGTACACCTCGGGATGGCCGAAGAACCAGAACAGGTGCTGCCACAGGATCGCCCCGCCGTTGGCCGCGTCGAACACCTGCGAGCCGAACCGCCGGTCCGCCTCCAGCACCAGCAGCGCCGCCGCGAGCACCGGGAACGCCATCAGGATCATGATCGACGTGAACAGCGTGTTCCAGACGAAGATCGGCATCCGGAACATCGTCATGCCGGGGGCGCGCATCCCGATGATGGTGGTGACGAAGTTGACCGCGCCGAGGATCGTGCCGAAGCCGGACAGCGCCAGCCCCATGATCCACAGATCGGCCCCGACGCCCGGTGTGCGCTCCGCGCTGTTGAGCGGGGCGTAGGCGGTCCAGCCGAAGTCCGGCGGCCCGGTCGGCACCAGCAGCGAGCCGAGCACCATCAGACCGCCGAACAGGAACAGCCAGTACGAGAACATGTTCAGCCGCGGGAAGGCGACGTCGGGCGCGCCGATCTGGAGCGGCATCAGCTCGTTCGCGAAGCCCGCGAAGGTCGGTGTCGCGAACAGCAGCAGCATGATCGTGCCGTGCATCGTGAACAGCTGGTTGAACTGCTGGTTGTCGATGATCTGGAGCCCGGGCCTGGCCAGTTCGGCGCGCATCAGCAGCGCCATCACGCCGGCGACCAGGAAGAACATGAACGACGTGACCAGGTAGAGGTGGCCGATCTTCTTGTGGTCGGTCGTCGTCAGCCAGTCGACCACCAGCCGCCCGTGCCGCTTCCTCGGCGCGGGCCGCGCCGTCGCCTGTACGGTCTGCGTCCCCATCGCTCGCTCGCCCCTTCGCTCATCGCGTACCGGGCCCGCCGATGCCCGCGCCACTCGTACCCGCGAGCTCACGTCATGATGCTCGCGTCACCGCGGGCTCCGACAGGGGGCATACCGGCCTCCCTGCCGCCGAAGCCCTGCATTTCCTGTGCGGCGTACGGCCCCGCAGACCCGGTGCGCGGCCGTAATGGAACCCAGCCCCGGGGGACCTTCTCCCGGACCTTTCCGACGGGCTTTTCCATGAGCTCATGTGACACCCGGGAATTGCGATCGAATGCCTGCGGAAGGCCTACGGAACCGCTCGTCCGTGTGACCGGCAGCGCCCGAAACACCTGTCGTGATCTTGTGACAGAAGCGTGACCGGAGGCGGACAGTGACCGGGGATACCGGCCCGGACTTCCCCGGTCGCCGGGCAGGACATAGCGTGGCGGCATGGCACCGATTCCGACACCATCCGCGGAACCCGACGACAGCCCGGACACCTATGTCGGCCTGGCGGCCGAACGGGCCGAACGCCTCGCGCGTGAGCGCGGCTGGGCGACGGTGCGCGCGCTGCCGCCGGGGGCGATCATCACGATGGAGTACCGCGTGGGCCGGCTGAACTTCGAGGTGAAGGGCGGCCGGGTGGCACGCGCCTGGAAGGGCTGAGACACGGCGAAGGCCCCGGTTCCGCTGGGGAACCGGGGCCTTCGCCGTGTCCGGCCGGGGTGCGCACCGACCCGGTCGTCCGCCGTGGTCAGCCGCCCGTCAGGGGGCGGGCCGAAGGGGTCGAGCCGCGCGGGTGACGCTCCGGCTGCGGCGGCCGGCGGCTGCCGGCCGGGGTGATCGGCGTGCGCTCCGAGCGGGCCGTGTGCGGGCCCGGGGCCAGGTAGACCGGGGCCCGGGGCGAGCGGGCCGCGACGTCGTCCCGGTCGGCGGGCAGCGGCGTGACCACCACGGGCGGTGGGCCGACCGGGGCGGTCGCGGCACGGCTCCGGCGGTCCCGCCAGCGGTCGCGCAGGGCGAAGATCCGGGCCTCGGAGCGGGCGATCAGCGGCTCGAACCACGGCAGGGCGAGCAGGATCAGCAGGCCCGCGGCCCAGCCGAGCAGCACATCGCTCAGCCAGTGCGTACCGAGGTAGACGGTGGCCATCCCGACGCCGAGCGAGGTCACCGCGGACACGGCGGACAGCCAGCGGCGCGCTCTCGGGGTGGAGGCCATATAGGCCAGGATTCCCCAGGTCACCACGGCGTTGGCGGTGTGACCGCTCGGAAATATATCGCCGCCGCGCCACATCTCGTTCGAGCCGATCACGGTCGCGTAGTGCGGTCCCAGGCGGCCCATGCCGTACTTGGCGGCGCCGACCGTCACGTTCAGCAGCAGCAGCGAGACGCCGAGGGCGAGCAGCGGGCGCAGGGTGTGCTGCCGCCAGGAGCGCCAGCCCAGCCAGGCCGCCACCATCACGGCGGTCGGGCCGCGCTGGCCGAGCACCACGTAGTAGTCGACGAACCAGTGGATCCCCGACCACTGCTGGTACGGCCGGAAGAACATGACCTGCCAGTCGAGCCGGACCAGCCAGGACGTGATCACCACGGCCCACACGATCGCGCCGTAGAAGGCCAGGGTCGCCGCGAAGAGCACGATGCGGTGCCTGCTCATCTTCGGCACATCGAGGTGGGCCGGTCGTTCCGGCTCACGATCCAGCCGGGCGAACACCCGGTCCAGACGGGTGAGCTTCGGTTCGGTACGCACCCAATCGACGTTACAGCGAGTGAGCTCTGATCCCGGGCGAATCAACGGCTTTGTGATGACGATGTGATGTGGGATTCCTCTCAGGAGGAGGTTTATTTCCAGCGAATCTACAATCGTCGGCCGCTGTGGCCTTCAATTCCTTTGATCATTCCGGAGGCGGGTTTTATTGCGCTTTTGAATTCGTTCACCCGGACATGGGCCGGAATTCTCCCCGCGCTCACAGCGGGTCAGGGCGGACCGGAGCCGTTCAGCCAGAACGCCCCGTACACCGCCGAGGCGACCGCCACGGGCCCGAGCACCCATGCTGACCTGCGCATACGCAGTCGGGACAGGGCCAGGGCGAGGGGCAGCAGCAGGGGGAAGGCGGGCAGCAGCAGGCGCGGTTTCGAGCCGAAGTAGCTCGACGCGCACAGGGCGAGCGCGGTGACGACGCCGGTGTAGACCAGCAGCGGCAGCGGCTGGCGCTGACGTACGCCGACCCCATACAGCCAGATGACTGACGCGACCCCGACGATCAGCCCCGCACCGGCGAGCGCCGACGGGAACGACGTGAACTTTTCGGCGACGAACCGGGCGAACGCGTAACCGCCGTCGAAACCGTTGCGCCAGCCGGCCTGCACATCGAGGTAGCCGAGTGGGCCCTTGCCGGTGCGGTGGCCGACCCAGAGGACGTAACCGACGGTGCCGAGGGGAGCGAGCAGCATGCCGAGGACGCGGCGGGCCCGGGGGCTGTCGCTGGCGTTGTCGCCGTTGTCGGCATCGGCCGAGCCGGCGGCGCGTGTCGCGCCGTGCGCGCCGGCCGCCTCGGCCGCGCGCCGCTCCCGCACGAACGAGACCACCGCCGCCACCCACACGGCCGCCACCACGGCCACCCCCACCGGGCGGGTCAGCCCGGCCAGCAGGGCCAGCGCGCCCGCCGTCGGCCAGCGGCCGGTCAGGACCGCGTACAGCGACCACGCGGCGAGCGCCGTGAACAGCGACTCGCTGTACGCCATCGACTGCACGATCCCGACCGGCAGGACGGCCCACAGCAGCACCGCGCACACCCCGGCCCGGCGGCCGTACACATGCTCCGCCACCGCGAAGATCCCCCAGGCCGCGGCGAGGGAGGCGCACAGGCTGACGACGAACCCCCCGTCCGCGTACGACAGCGGCGACACCGCCGCCACCAGCCGCTCCAGCCAGGGCAGCAGCGGGAAGAACGCGAGGTTCGAGTGCACGTCCCCGTTCGCCAGGCGCACCTCGTAGCCGTAGCCGAGTTCGGCGACCCTGGTGTACCAGAGCGCGTCCCAGCGAGCCGTCAGCAGCGTGTACGCGCTCTTGTCCCGCGCCGCGCTCCACAGGGCCAGGACGATCAGGCCCAGAGCGCGTACGGCCGCGTACCCGAGGAGCGCCGGGGCCGCCCGGCGCAGCGCCCCGGCGCGGGGCGGGGCCGCGCGCGTCTCAAGATCGGTCACGGGCCCGATTATCGACCGGGACGGGAACCGGCCGGTCGGCCGGGGCGTGGTCGACGGAGGGGAGAGTGGCGTACGCCACATCTTTCCGCCGGACGGGTGAGAGGTCCGCCACTCGGCTCGGTCGGGGACTCGCGTACTCTGACGTGTCACTCGCTTTTCGTTTGCGCGGGCCGGAGACCACCGCTCCTCTCCGGCCGAGTCGCGGGGGCGTCCCCACCCCGTGAGCCCGCCGATCGCGAGGGAACATCTGGGAGGTACGTACATGTCCGGGACGACCACGGCTGCCGCTGCGCTGCGCCGTCGGGCGGCCGGGGCCGGTGCCAACCGCTGGGTGGTCCTCGTCGTCCTCTGCGTCAGCCTGCTGCTGGTCGCCGTCGACGCCACCGTGCTGCACGTGGCGGTCCCCGCCGTCACCGAGGACCTGAAGCCCGGCGGGATAGAGCTGCTCTGGATCGTCGACGTCTACCCGCTGGTCTGCGCCTCGCTGCTGATCCTGTTCGGCACGCTGGGCGACCGCGTCGGCCGCAGAAGGGTGCTGCTCCTGGGGTACGCGCTGTTCGGCGTCGCCTCGGGGCTCGCGGCCCTGGCGGACAGCGCGCAGCTGCTGATCGTGGCGCGGGCGCTGCTCGGGGTGGGCGGCGCGATGATCATGCCGGCCACTCTGTCGATCCTGCGGCAGGTCTTCCCCGACCGGCGGGAGCGGGCGCTCGCGATCGGCATCTGGAGCGCCGTGGCCGCGGTGGGCGCGGCGGTCGGGCCGCTGCTCGGCGGCTTCCTGCTGGAGCACTTCTGGTGGGGTTCGGTCTTCCTCGTCAACATCCCGTTGATGCTGGTCAGCCTCCCGGTGGGACGTCTGCTGCTGCCCGAGTCGAAGGGCGACGGCCACGGTCCCTGGGACGTCGTCGGGGCGCTGATGGCCGCCGCCGGTCTGTTCGGCGTGGTGCTGGGCGTCAAGCGGCTCGGCGGCGGGGAGCCGGCCGGGAGCGTGTTCACCCTGCTGCCGCTGGTGGCGGGCGCGGCGCTGCTGGTGGGCTTCGTACGACGGCAGCGGCGGCGGGAGCAGCCGCTGGTCGACCTCAAGATGTTCGCGCGGCCGGCGTTCAGTACCTCCGTCGGGTGCATCGTGCTGGCGATGCTCGCGCTGGTGGGCCTTGAGCTGATCGCGGCGCAGTACCTCCAGCTGGTGCTCGGGCTGTCGCCGCTGGAGACGGGGCTGCGGCTGCTGCCGCTGACGTTCGCGGCGATGGCGGCCGGGCTGGCCGGGGCGCGGATGCTGCGGCGGTTCGGGCCGCGGCGGATGGTGTGCGCCGGGTTCTGCCTGACCGCGTTCGCGGTGGTGCTGCTGACGGCGCTGGGCCGGACGGACGACTGCGCGCTGATGCTGACCGGGTTCGTGCTGCTGGGCTTCGGGCTGGAGACGACGCTGTTCGGGGCGTACGAGTCGATGCTGAGCGAGGCGCCGCAGGAGCAGGCCGGTGGGGCGGCGGCGATCGGGGAGACGTCGTACCAGCTGGGGGCGGGGATCGGGATCGCCCTGCTCGGCAGCGTGATGAACGCGGCGTACGCGCCTGGGCTGTCGGGCGTGCGGGGGGTGCCGGAGTCGGCGTCCTCCTCGGCGGGGCATTCGCTGGGGGAGGCGTACGAGGTTGCTGCGCAGCTGGGCGGGTCTGCGGGTGTTGCTCTGCGGCATGCCGCCCGGGACGCGTTCGTGCACGGGCTGCATGTGACGTTGCTGGTGAGTGCGGGGTTGTTGCTGCTCGGGGCGGTGATGGCGTTGCGGTTGCCGCGGGTCATGCAGTGTGAGGCGGGGGCGGTGGAGGTACCTGCCCCGAGGGACGCCGCGGAGTCACGCGTCTCGGTGTGAGTCGCCCACCCGCGCGCCGCCCGTAGCTGTCGGTCGAGGGGTCGAGGTCGCCCGTGGGGGCGTCGTTGGCGGCTTGCGGTGCGAACGTGGCCCGCAGTCGCCGGTGGCGTGGTGCCGACCACGGGCGAGCTTCGCCTCTCAGTTGGCAGCTACGGGTGGTGCTTGGGTGGGCAGAGACCGTAGCGTCTTGGCTAGCGGTGCTAGTTAAAGAGTTTCGGAGGGTGTCGATCATGTCCGGTTCGTCCAAGCTGCCTCCCTTCGATCCCGCCGACCCCCTCGGGCTGGACGACCTGCTGGAGCCGGAGGACCTCGGGATCAGGGACACCGTGCGGGCCTGGGCCGCGGACCGGGTGCTGCCGTATGTCGCCGAGTGGTACGAGCAGGGGGAGCTGCCGGGAATCAGAGAGCTGGCCCGGGAACTCGGGAGCATCGGCGCCCTCGGCATGTCCCTGGAGGGCTACGGCTGCGCCGGGGCGAGCGCCGTGCAGTACGGCCTCGCCTGCCTGGAGCTGGAGGCCGCCGACTCCGGCATCCGCTCCCTCGTCTCCGTGCAGGGCTCCCTCGCCATGTACGCCATCCACCGCTTCGGCAGCGAGGAGCAGAAGCAGCAGTGGCTGCCCCGCATGGCCGCCGGCGACGTCATCGGCTGCTTCGGGCTCACCGAGCCCGACCACGGCTCCGACCCCGCCTCCATGCGGACGTACGCCAAGCGCGACGGCACCGACTGGATCCTCAACGGCCGCAAGATGTGGATCACCAACGGCTCGGTCGCCGGAGTCGCCGTCGTCTGGGCGCAGACCGAGGACGGGATCCGCGGGTTCGTCGTGCCGACCGGCAGCGGGGGATTCTCCGCCCCCGAGATCAAGCACAAGTGGTCCCTGCGCGCCTCCGTCACCAGCGAGCTCGTCCTCGACGAGGTACGGCTGCCCGCTGATGCCGTACTGCCCGAGGTCACGGGACTGAAGGGCCCGCTCAGCTGTCTGTCCCACGCCCGGTACGGGATCGTCTGGGGCGCCATGGGCGCGGCGCGCAGCTGTTTCGAGGCCGCGGTCGACTACGCCAAGTCACGGGAGCAGTTCGGGCGGCCCATCGGCGGCTTCCAGCTCACCCAGGCCAAACTGGCCGACATGGCGGTCGAACTGCACAAGGGGATTCTGCTCGCCCATCATCTGGGGCGGCGGATGGACGCCGGCCGCCTGCGTCCCGAGCAGGTCAGCTTCGGCAAGCTCAACAACGTACGGGAGGCGATCGAGATCTGCCGCACGGCCCGCACGATCCTCGGGGCCAACGGGATCTCGCTCGAATATCCCGTGATGCGGCACGCGACCAACCTCGAGTCGGTGCTCACCTACGAGGGCACCGTCGAGATGCACCAGCTCGTGCTGGGCAAGGCGCTCACCGGACTCGACGCCTTCCGGTAGACCCTGTCCGGTGAACCCGCGCGGGGGCAGGGCCGGTGAGCGACCCTGCCTCAGCTCTGGTTGAAGAAGCCGTCCGCGCGGTGCGCGGCCGGGTCGCCGTTCACGATCTCCGTGTTGGCGGGGGTCAGCAGGAACACCCGGGTCGACACTCTCTCGATCGAACCCCGCAGGCCGAAGATCAGCCCGGCCGCGAAGTCGACCACGCGCTTGGCGTCGCCGGCGTCCATGGCCGTGAGGTTCATGATGACCGGCACGCCCTCGCGGAACAGCTCGCCGATGGCGCGGGCGTCCCGGAAGCTGTCCGGGGTCACCGTGCCGATGCGGCGACCCTTCTCCTCGGCGACGTCCGAGGCGACCTTGACACGCGGATCGGTGACCCAGGCCTCCCCGGGCTCGGTCCCGTCGGAGTAGTCGTCGTCGTAGTAACGCTCGTCTTCGTTGTCGTCGACGAGGCCAAGCCAGGCACTTGCCTTGCGTACCGATCCCATGGACGCCTCCTCTCACAGCGGTCTTTCTGCTTTCCGCACCCCTATGGTCGTCCATGATGCGGATGGCGCGCCAAGTGGATAGTCGCCGCGCGGGGGGTTTGTGACGGTACTGGTGCACAGCGAATCCGTCGAGAGTCCGTGTGTCCCAAGGGTCGTTTCCCAAACGGCTGCTGACTGTGAGTGAAATACGATTCTTCTCGGCGTACGGGTGACGGCCGGGGCGTACGGGTGAATGCGCGGGTCGATACGATGCCGCAGCTCAGCGTCGTAACGAAGCTCGGGGGAGCGTCGTGTTCGGAATCGTCAGGCCCTGTAGGCACCGTCTCGGGGAGAAGCTCACCAGCCAGTGGATGGCGCATTTGTGCGGACTGTGTCTCGCACTACGGGGTGACCATGGACAGTTCGCTCGAATAGTCACGAACTATGACGGGCTTCTCATATCGGTTTTGACGGAGGCTCAGACAACGCCCGGCGAAGCCGGGCGGCGTACGGCCGGGCCGTGTCCGCTGCGCGGCATGCGCACCGCCTCCGTCGCGCACGGTGAGGGCGCCCGGCTGGCGGCGGCCGTGTCCCTGGTGCTGGCCTCCGCCAAGGTGCGCGACCACGTCGTCGACGGCGACGGGCTGCTGGCCCGCAGGCCGGTGGCGCGCGCCGCCCGCCGGGTCGCCGCGAGCTGGGACGCGGCCGGTGCCCGTACCGGCAGCGCCGTGGGCTTCGACACCGCCCTCCTGGTCGACGCCGTGGACCGGCAGACCGGGATCGAGGCGCTGGCCGGGCCCGGGACGCCGATCCTGACGGTCACCGAACCGACCGAGACGGCCACCGCCGCGGCCTTCGCCCACACCGCCGTCCTCGCCGGCCGGCCGCACAACGCCGCGCCGCTCGCCGAAGCCGGACGGCTCTTCGGACGGCTGGCCCATCTGCTGGACGCCGTGGAGGATCTCCAGGCTGACGCCGCGTCAGGCGCCTGGAACCCGATCGCCGCGACCGGCACCTCCCTCACGGAGGCCCGGCGGCTCGCCGACGACGCGGTGCACGGCGTCCGGCTGGCGCTGCGGGAGGCGGAGTTCACCGACGGGCGGCTGGTGCACCGGCTCCTCGTCCACGAGCTGCGCACCTCCGTCGACCGAGCCTTCGGCACGACCACCTGCGCTCACACCGCCGGTCCGGATGCGGCCAACCCCTACGCGCCGCCCGGCACCGGCGCCCCGGGCGGTCCCGGCGCCCCGCCGCCGCCCGAGCCGCCGCGCGGCAACCGGCGCGGGCTGCTCGCGGGGTGCGCGGTGTGGCTGGGCCTCGCCTGTACGTGTCAGATGTGCTGCGGCACGTATCACGACCCGTGGACGGGCCAGCGCAAGGAAGGGCAGTGCGGCAACTGCGACTGTAGCGGGTGCGGGGACTGCTGCAGCTGCTGCGACTGCTGCAGCAATTGCTGTGACAACTGCGGCTGCGACGGCTGCGACTGCGGGTGCAGCTGCTGAGGCGGCGTCAGCCGACTGTCGGTTCGCGCTCCCGTAAAGATCGTTCAAAGGTTGACGGCCGAAAGGCACCCTTGCGCCTACCGTCCGTTCGGCCGAATACTCGCCCACAGCGCTTGTCAGGGGCACGGCGTGTTCGGAATCCGGACAGCCGGTCCCAGGCTGCGCCTCACGGGCCCACAACCCCACGAGGGCCCCCTACTTCCTTTGTGGAGGAACGAGAAGTGAGGATCAAGCGCACCACCCCCCGCAGCGGCATTTCGAGACGGACCCGGCTGATCGCCGTTTCCACCGGCCTCGTGGCCGCCGCAGCGATCGCGATCCCCAGCGCGAACGCGTCCGACACGCCCACCGCCTTCAGCGCCGCCGAGCTCAAGAGCGTCAGCGGCTCCATACTTAAGGCCGACATCCCGGGCACCGCCTGGGCCGTCGACAGCAAGACCAACCGCGTGCTCGTCACCGTCGACAGCACGGTCTCCCAGGCCGAGATCGCGAAGATCAAGCAGCAGGCCGGCGCCAACGCCGACGCGCTCACGATCAAGCGCACCCCCGGCAAGTTCAACAAGCTGATCCAGGGCGGCGACGCCATCTATGCGAGTAGCTGGCGCTGCTCCCTCGGCTTCAACGTCCAGAACAGCAGCGGCACCCAGTTCTTCCTGACCGCCGGCCACTGCACCGACGGCGCGGGCACCTGGTACTCCAACTCCGGCCGCACCACGGTCATCGGCTCGACCACCGGCTCCAGCTTCCCGGGCAACGACTACGGCATCGTCCGGTACTCGGGATCCGTCAGCCGGCCCGGCACCGCGAACGGCGTGGACATCACGCGCGCGGCCACGCCCAGCGTGGGCACCACGGTCATCCGTGACGGCTCCACGACCGGTACGCACAGCGGCCGGGTCACCGCCCTGAACGCCACCGTCAACTACGGCGGCGGCGACGTCGTCTCCGGCCTGATCCAGACCAACGTCTGCGCCGAGCCCGGTGACTCCGGCGGTCCCCTCTACGGCAGCAACGGCACGGCGTACGGTCTGACCTCCGGCGGCAGCGGCAACTGCTCCTCCGGCGGTACGACGTTCTTCCAGCCCGTCACGGAGGCCCTGAGCGCCTACGGCGTCAGCGTCTACTAGGCCCCCGGCGGCAGTTCGCAGCGTTCTGTGCCCCCGTGCGCTTCGGCGCGCGGGGGCTTTTTCGCTGTGAGGCAGGGGCGAAAACCAGCCACCTGCAGACCTCACAGCGTGGGCACAGGTTACTCACACGTAATGTTTGCTGCGCGAACGGGCGTTGATTGGTCCGATTTGACCGTGCACGGTCAAAGTAAGGGGGCGTGCGGTCCCTCATCTACGCGCGTCCTGAACTCGACCTTGTGTGCTCCCCGTTGTCCTCGGAATAGTGGGCGCTCGTCAACGAAGCCTTCCGGTTCGGCGAGGTCCCCACAACCTCCCGGGCCGACCCCCCACAGGAGGACACGAGTTGAAGCACCGACGCATACCCAAGCGGCGTGCAGCCGTGGCAGGTGCGGGCATCGCCGCACTGGTCGCCGCGGGAGTGACGTTCCAGACCGCGAACGCCAGCGAGACTCCGGAGGCCTCCGCGCCCCGGACGCTGTCGGTCACGGCGGCCGGAAAGCTCGCCTCGACGCTGGCCCAGGACCTGGGCGCCGACGCGGCGGGGACGTACTACGACACGAAGAGCAAGAGCCTCGTGGTGAACGTCCTCGACGAGACCGCCGCGCAGGCCGTCGAGAAGGCCGGGGCCAAGGCGAGAGTCGTCGCGAACTCCCTCGCCGAACTCAAGAGCGCCCGCAGCACGCTGAAGCAGGACGCGACGATTCCGGGCACCTCCTGGGTGACCGACCCGACGACGAACAAGGTCGTCGTGACCGCCGACCGTACGGTCTCCAAGGCCGAGTGGGCGAAGCTGACGAAGGTCGTCGACGGGCTCGGGGCGAAGGCCGAACTCAAGCGGACGAAGGGGGAGTACAAGCCCTTCATCGCCGGCGGTGACGCGATCACCGGTGGCGGCGGCCGCTGCTCGCTGGGCTTCAACGTGGTCAAGGGCGGCGAGCCGTTCTTCCTGACCGCCGGGCACTGCACCGAGGGCATCTCCACGTGGTCGGACTCCAGCGGCAAGGAGATCGGCACCAACGCGGACTCCAGCTTCCCGGACGACGACTACGGGCTGGTCAAGTACACCGCGGACGTGGCTCACCCGAGCGAGGTGAACCTGTACAACGGGTCGACCCAGAAGATCACGGGTGCCGCCGAGGCGACCGTCGGCATGCAGGTCACGCGGAGCGGGTCGACGACGCAGGTGCACGACGGGAAGGTCACGGGGCTGGACGCCACGGTGAACTACGGCAACGGCGACATCGTGAACGGGCTGATCCAGACCGACGTGTGCGCGGAGCCGGGGGACAGTGGCGGGTCGCTGTTCTCGGGGAGCAACGCGATCGGGCTCACGTCGGGTGGCAGTGGTGACTGCACCTCGGGCGGGGAGACGTTCTTCCAGCCGGTGACGGAGGCGCTGTCGGCGACCGGGACCGAGATCGGCTGACTCGCGGGTTCGTGAAGCCCCGCCCCTCTGGTTGAGGGGCGGGGCTTTCGCGTGCCGTGGAGTGCGCGTCTTCGCCTGGCGTCGGGTGGTGGGTCGGGGCCGCGCCGGGGGGTGTCCGTCCTCGGAACGGCGCGATGGGGTCGGACGCCGACTGACTGTCCGTTGACGCGCCAACCGCTGCGGGCGGACACCCCCCGACACGTCCCCTTCTCGCCGCGCGCGGGTGCGGGCGCGTCGTGTGCGGGGTTACGGCGTCCTTCGGCGAGCTGCCGCTGCCATCGTGATGGCCGTGCCCGCTGCTGCCCATGCCGTCAGGGTCAGGAGTGAGGTGGTCATCGCGTTGTTGTCGAAGTAGGCGATCGAGCGTGTCGCCCAGGTGCCGGCGCCCGGGGGCAGGGCGGGGCCGATCGCCTCCCAGAAGGGTGGGAGGAGGGGCGGGGGCAGGGCGCCGCCCGCGCTCGGGTTGCCGAGGATGACCACCAGCAGGATGACCAGGCCGATACCGATCGTGCCGAAGACGCCCTGGAGGGCGAGGGTGGCGGCGCCCACGGCGAAGATGATCAGGGTGCCGAGGCCCCAGAGGGCCGCTGTGCTGCCGGGGAGGGCGTCCAGGGCCGGGCCGGTGATGAGGGCTCCGCCGAGGCCGCCGAGGAGGGCGATCAGGGCCGTCACCGCCAGGCGGATCGCGGCGCGGGTGCGGTCGGCGGGTTTCGCTCCGGCGCTGACGGCCAGGGCCGCGGCGCCGAGGTAGCCGCCGACGCACCAGCCGACCACCAGGTAGAAGGACGAGAGGCCGTTGGGGTCGTGGGACGCGGACGGGATCACGTCGATCGTGCGGATGGTGCGCCGCTCGGACTTCTCCAGGGTGGTGACGAGGGTGGTCAGCGTGGTGGAGAGGACCCTGCCGCCGCCGGAGGCGACCAGGAGGGTGTCGGTGGTGCCGGCGGGATCGATGATCAGGGCGCCGTCGATGTCGCGGTTCTCGATCTGGTTCCGGGCCGTTGCCTCGTCCGGCAGGGCGCGGGGGTCCAGGGGGGAGCCGGGGAGCCGTTCCAGCCGGGTCACCGCCTGGTCGGACGCGGCCTGTGGGGCCACCAGACCGAAGGGCACGTCCCTGGGCTTCGGGTCGTGCAGGGCTCCCACGTACGAGGCGATGAAGAGCAGCTGGAGCGCGATCACGCCGAGGACGAGCAGGGTGGCCCGAGGGGTGACGGCGTCTCTCGTCTCGGCGCGGAACGAGCGGTGCGGCATGCCTCCACGGTCGGGGGGTGCGTGGTGTTTCCGCAGGTGGGGCGGGGCCGAACGGATGTCGCACATACATTCGAGGATGGGGGTATGGTGGGGGTGAGGTAGCTGGGAACAGATGTTCGAGAGTCGGTGTGTTCGCGAGTGTGGGAGGTGCGTGTGCCGGGGTTCACGCATCTGCACACCGTCTCCGGGTTCTCGTTGCGCTATGGAGCCTCGCACCCGGAGCGGCTGGCCGAGCGTGCCTCCGAGCGGGGCATGGACGCCCTGGCGCTCACCGATCGCGACACGCTCGCCGGTGCCGTCCGGTTCGCGAAGGCCTGTGCGAAAGAAGGGGTCCGTCCGGTGTTCGGGGCGGATCTGGCGGTGGCGGGGGTGGAGCCTCAGGGTGGGGTCGGGCGGCGGGGGCGGCGTCGGACCCCGGTGCGCGGTGGCGCCTTTGTCGACGAGTCGGCTGCTCGTGTGATCTTCCTTGCCCGGGACGGGGCCCGGGGGTGGGCGGAGCTGTGCCGGCTCGTCTCGGCCGCCCATGAGGGGGAGGGGACGCCCCTGCTGCCCTGGGACCGCAACCATGCCGAGGGGCTGACCGTGCTGCTCGGGCCGGACTCGGATGTCGGGCGTGCCCTGGCCGCGGGGCGTCCCGACCGGGCGGCGCGGCTGCTCATGCCCTGGCGCGAGATCTACGGCGACGACCTGCGGCTGGAGGCCGTCTGGCACGGCCGGAAAGGCACCGGGCCCGGGTCGCTGCGGCTGGCCGCCCGTACCGTCGGGTTCGCCGCCGAGCAGCGGATCCGGCCCGTGCTCACCAATGCCGTACGGTACGCCGACCCGGGCCTGGGGCCGGTCGCCGACGTGCTGGACGCCGCCCGGCGGCTGGTGCCCATCGACCCGGCCAAGGAACTGGACTCCGGTGAGGCCTGGCTCAAGGGGGCGGAGGCCATGCTGCAGGCCGCCGAGCGGATCGTGGAGGCCGCGGGGTTCCGGCGGGACACCGCTCACCGGCTGGTGGAGCAGACCGAGGCCACGGCCGCCGAGTGCCTGGTCGATCCCGAGGACGACCTCGGGATCGGGACCGTCCACTTCCCCGAGCCGCATCTGGTCGGCGCCGGGCGCCGCACCGCCCAGCGGACGCTGGCCTCACGGGCGGCGGCGGGGATGGTGCTGCGCGGGTACGACCGGCGGCGGGAGTACTGGGAGCGGATGCACCATGAGCTGGACATCATCGCCCACCACGGGTTCGCCTCCTACTTCCTGACCGTCGCCCAAGTGGTCGACGACGTACGGAAGATGGGAGTTCGGGTCGCTGCTCGGGGGTCCGGGGCCGGGTCGCTCGTCAATCATCTGCTCGGGATCGCGCACGCCGATCCGATCGAGCACCGGCTGCTGATGGAGCGGTTCCTGTCCAAGGAGCGGGTCGTACTGCCCGACATCGACATCGACGTGGAGTCCGCGCGCCGGCTGGAGGTCTACCGCGCGATCATCGACCGGTTCGGCACCGAGCGGGTCGCGACGGTCGCGATGCCGGAGACGTATCGCGTGCGGCACGCGATCCGTGATGTGGGGGCGGCCCTGTCCATGGACCCGGCCGACATCGACCGCATCGCCAAGTCCTTTCCGCACATCCGGGCCCGGGACGCCCGCGCCGCGCTGGAGGAACTGCCCGAGCTGCGCGCGCTGGCGGGGGAGAAGGAGAAGTACGGGAGGCTGTGGGAGCTGGTCGAGGCGCTGGACGCCCTGCCGCGCGGGGTGGCCATGCACCCGTGCGGGGTGCTGCTGTCCGACGCCTCCCTGCTGGCGCGTACGCCGGTCATGCCGACCAGCGGCGAGGGCTTCCCGATGTCGCAGTTCGACAAGGACGACGTCGAGGACCTCGGGTTGCTGAAGCTCGACGTGCTGGGTGTGCGGATGCAGTCGGCCATGGCGCACGCGGTGGCGGAAGTGGAGCGGGTGACGGGGGAGAGGGTCGATCTGGACGCCCTGCCGCCGGGGGATCCGGAGACGTACCGGCTGATCCGGTCCACCGAGACGCTCGGCTGCTTCCAGATCGAGTCGCCGGGGCAGCGGGATCTGGTCGGGCGGCTCCAGCCGGCCACGTTCCACGATCTCGTCGTCGACATCTCGCTGTTCCGGCCCGGGCCGGTCGCCGCCGACATGGTGCGGCCGTTCATCGAGGCGCGGCACGGGCGGGCGCCGATCCGCTACCCGCACCCGGATCTGGAGGAGCCGCTGAAGGAGACGTACGGGGTCGTCGTCTTCCACGAGCAGATCATCGACATCGTCGACATCATGACCGGCTGCGGGCGCGGTGAGGCCGACCGGGTGCGGCGCGGGCTGTCGGATCCGGAGTCGCAGGGGCGGATCAAGGTGTGGTTCGCGCAGCACGCGGCGGCGAACGGCTATGACGTGGAAACGATCCAGCGGACCTGGGAGATCGTCGAGGCCTTCGGGTCGTACGGCTTCTGCAAGGCGCACGCGGTCGCCTTCGCCGTGCCGACGTACCAGTCGGCGTGGCTGAAAGCGCATCATCCCGCTGCTTTTTATGCCGGGCTGCTCACCCACGACCCCGGGATGTATCCGAAGCGGCTGCTGCTGGCGGACGCGCGGCGGCGCGGGGTGCCGGTGCTGCCGTTGGACGTGAACAAGTCGGGGGTCGCACACCGTATCGAACTGGTGTCCGGTAAATGGGGTCTGCGGCTGGCGCTCTCCGATGTGCACGGCATCAGGGAGGACGAGGCGGCGCGGATCGCCGAAGGGCAGCCGTACGCCTCGCTGGTCGACTTCTGGGAGCGGGGCCGGCCGAGCCGGCCGCTGGCCCAGCGGCTCGCGCAGGTGGGGGCGCTGGACGCGTTCGGCGCCAACCGCCGGGATCTGCAACTGCATCTGGCCGAGCTGCACCGGGGCGCGCGGGGCGCGGGCGGCGGTCAACTGCCGTTGGCCGGCGGGCGGAAGACCGCCCCGGCCGGGCTGCCCGACCTCACCTCAGCGGAGCGGCTCAGCGCCGAGCTGGGCGTGCTGTCCATGGACGCCTCGCGCAACCTCATGGACGACCACCGGCGGTTCCTCGACGAGCTGGGCGTGGTGTCGGCGCGGCGGCTGCGCGAGGCCCGGCACGGGGAGACGGTGCTGGTCGCGGGCGCCAAGGCGGCCACCCAGACGCCGCCGATCCGGTCCGGCAAGCGGGTCATCTTCTCCACCCTGGACGACGGCACGGGCCTGGTCGACCTCGCCTTCTTCGACGACTCCCACGACGCCTGCGCCCACACCGTCTTCCACTCCTGGCTGCTGCTGGTGCGCGGGGTGGTGCAGCGGCGCGGCCCGCGCAGCCTCAGCGTGGTGGGCGCCGCCGCCTGGAACCTCGCGGAACTGCTGGAGGTGCGCCGGGAGGAGGGACTGGAGGGCGTCGCGGCCCGGTTGGCCGGGACCGGGACCGGTGACTCCGGTGATTCCGGTGGCGACGGTGAGGGGGCTGCGCGCCGGCGGCTCGCCGGTTCGGACGGAGCGCCCGCGCCGGCGGGCTCCGCGGCCCAGGATCCGATGGAGCAGCGCAGGATCCGCATGCCCACGGGGTACGAGATGCACCCCTGGGCCGATCTGCGTCCCCCGGGCGAAGGGCCCGCGGTGGGAAGAAAGTTGTGGCACCAGAGTCCGGGGAGTGCGGGATGACCATCCTCTGCGTACGTTTCCAGCTGCCGCCGGCCCGCGAGGCCGACCTGCCCCGACTGCTCGAGATGCTCGAGGAGTTCACGCCCGTCGTCCAGGCCCTGCCACCCGACGGGGCGCTGGCCGACCTGCGGGGCGCCGAGCGGTACTTCGGGCGGGACGCCGTCGAACTGGCCTCGGTGATCCGGGTGCGGTCGCTCGCGCTGTACGGCGTCGACTGCCTGATCGGTGCCGGGCCCGGGCCGATGCTGGCCCGCGTGGCGCTGTGCGACGCCGTGCCCGGGGTGACCCGCGCGGTGCCCGAGGAGCCGGACGCCATCGCGGAGTTCCTCGCGGACAAGCCCGTCGCCGCGCTGCCCGGCGTGGGTGCCGCGACCGCCCGTACGCTGGGCGAGTACGGCCTCGACACCCTCGGCCTGGTCGCCGCCGCACCGCTGTCCACGCTGCAGCGGCTGGTCGGTGCGAAGGCGGGTCGTGAGCTGCACGAGAAGGCGAACGGCGTCGATCGCGGCCGGGTCGTGCCGAACGCCGTCTCGCGATCCCTCGCCACGGAACGCGCCTTCGAGCGCGACGAGCTGGACCCGGACCGGCACCGCCGGGCGCTGCTGTCGGCCGCCGAGGAGATCGGCGCCCGGCTGCGCGCCCTGGACAAGGTCTGCCGCACGCTCACCCTCACCGTGCGCTACGCCGACCGGTCCGCCACGACCCGCAGCCGCACCCTGACCGAACCGACCGCGCACTCCCCTGCGCTGACCAGGGCCGTCTACGGCATGTACGAGGCGCTCGGTCTGCAACGCGCCCGGGTCCGCGCGATCGCCCTGCGCGCCGAGGGACTCGACCCCGCCGACCAGGCCTCCTACCAGCTGACCTTCGACCCCGTGGACGAGAAGGTCCGCCGCATCGAGGAGGTCGCGGACCGCGCCCGAGCCAAGTTCGGACCGCGGGCGGTGATGCCCGGGGGGCTAGGGGGGCTGGCGGCGTAGACCCCTCTGCGTGACGTCAGCAGCGGGCCCGTTCGGCCTGCCTGATGAGGCGAGGTCAGGCGGGTGCCCCGTGTCAGTTGTCGCTGGGAGTTTTTACTGACGCGTAACTTCCCAGTTCGACTACCCGCTCGTAACTTGACGAATGAACAGCATCCTCGTGATCCGGATCACAGGGCGTAGTGCCGTCGCACCCCCCTTGAGCCGCAAGGAGATCACTCGATGCTGCCCTGGAAACGAGCGCTCAGACCTCTGGCCGCGCTGCTGCTGACCGCCGCGGTCGCCACCGTCCCGGCCACCGCCGCCCAGGCCGCCGGTGCCCCGAGCTCCGGCTGGAACGACTACTCCTGCAAGCCGTCCGCCGCCCACCCCCGCCCCGTCGTCCTGGTCCACGGCACCCTCGGCAACTCCGTCGACAACTGGCTGGGCCTCGCCCCCTATCTGAAGGTCCGCGGCTACTGCGTCTTCTCCCTCGACTACGGGCAGCTCCAGGGCGTCCCCTTCTTCCACGGCCTGGGACCCGTCGAGAAGTCAGCCGCGCAGTTGAGGGACTTCGTCGACCAGGTGCTCGCCGCCACCGGCGCCGCCGAGACCGATGTCGTCGGGCACTCGCAGGGCGGCATGATGCCCCGCTGGTACCTGCGGTTCCTCGGGGGAGCCGCCAAGGTCAACGCCCTCGTCGGTATCGCGCCCACCAACCACGGCACCGACCTGAACGGCTTCACCCGCCTGCTGCCGTACTTCCCGGGCGCAGCGGACCTGCTGAAGCAGAGCACTCCCGCCCTCGCCGACCAGGTCACCGGCTCGGACTTCCTCGACAGGCTCAACGCCGGCGGCGACACCGTGCCCGGTGTGCGCTACACGGTCATCGCCACCCAGTACGACGAGGTCGTCACGCCGTGGCGCAGCCAGTACCTGAGCGGGCCGGGCGTGCGCAACGTGCTGCTCCAGGACCTGTGCCCCGTCGACCTGTCGGAGCACGTGGCCGTCGGGCTGCTCGACCGGATCGTCTTCCATGAGGTGGCCAACGCGCTCGATCCGGGGCGGGCCACGCCGACCACCTGTGCTTCGGCGTTCGACTGACACGTGTCGCGGAAACGTTTCGGGGCCTGTCCGGCCTGAGCCGCCGGACAGGCCCCGAGTCATGGGGCGGTGGCTTGGGGTCAGCGGCCGTGGCGGCCGTGGCCCACCGCCCGGCGCCGGGCCGACAGGAACAGCGCGGACGCGCCGAGCGCCAGCGTGGCGGCGCCGCCGATCGCGAGGTACGGGGTTCTGCCGTCGCCGCCGGTCTCGGCGAGGTTCCCGGTGGCACCGGCCGCCTCGGGCTGGTCGGGCGCGGCTGCGGCTGCGGCCTTGGGCAGGCCGGGCGTGGCGTCGGCGGCCTTGGGCCGGTCCGGCGTGTCCTCGGCTGCCGCGGCCGGCGCCGCCGAGGTGCCGGGGTCGTCGTCGCCGTGCCCGTGGTGCTCGATCGTCGACTTGCCGTTGCCTTCTTCGATCTGCTGCTCGGTGAGGGCGGACGCGGTCGGGGCCGTGCCGCCGCCACCGCCGAAGCTGACGTCCGAGCAGGAGTAGAACGCCTCCGGGCTGTCCGACCGCTGCCAGACCGCGTACAGCAGGTGCTTGCCGGAGCGCTCGGGCAGACTGCCGGAGAAGGTGTAGAAACCGCCCGTCGCGGCCGGGTCGGTGGCCGTCGCCACCGGGTGCGCCAGGTCCAGGTCGTCCCAGGCGAGCGGCTCGGCGGGGTCGTAGCCGGGCTTGGTGATGTACACCGTGAAGGTGCCCTTGTGAGGGGCCGTCACGCGGTACTTGAAGGGGTACGAGCCGCTGCGCACGCTGGTCGCGGGCCAGTCGGCGCGGGCGAGGTCCAGCCCCTTGAACTGCTCGTTGTTCGCGCTGCAGAGCTTGCCGTCCGGGATGAGCTGCCGGTGGCGCCCGGCCGCGTCCCCGATGCGGACGCCGTTCCAGTCGTACAGGGCCTGGGTGCCGCCCGCCGCGACCGCCGCCCGGCACGCGGCCGACCTCGGGCTCTCCGGGCCCTCGGCGTGGCACTGCGAGACCCGGCTGACCGGGTCGCCCATCGAACCGTGCGCGGCCGCCGGCGGGGCGGTCAGCGCGGTCAGGGCGAGCGGGAGCGTGCCGAGGGTGGCGGCGGTGGCTGCCTTGCGGCGTGCGGGCATGCGGGAACTCCTCGAAACGGTTCGGGGACAGGGCCGGGCCCGAGCGGGCCGGATCCCGTGGGGTGATCCGAAGCTAGCCCCACAGAACCGTGAAATCGCCTGCTGAGGACGGGGGGAGGAGATCCTTATGGCCGGCTTAAGGGAGTGCTCAGACTGACATCAGGTAGGTACCGTCGCGGCATGGCAGACGAGGAGATCCGGCCGGCCGTCGCCGCCGACGTACCGGTCGTCGAGGACGTCATCGACGCGGCCTTCCGCCCTTACATCGAGCGCATCGGCCGGGTGCCGCAACCCATGGAGGAGGACCACGCGGCGAACGTGGCCGCGGGCAAGGTGTTCCTGACGGGCGAGCCCGTCGTCGGCCTCGTCGTGGTCGAGGCGTTCGAGGACCATCTCTTCCTCGACACCATCGCCGTCCACCCGACCGCGCACGGCAGGGGAGTGGGGCGGCGGCTGCTGCGGTTCGTGGACGCGCACGCGCGTGCGCTGGGGCTGCCCGAGGTCAGGCTCTACACGAACGCGCTGATGTGGGAGAACCAGAAGATCTATCCGAAGTACGGCTACGAGCTGGTGGAGCGTCGTCCGGACGGGCCCTACGACCGCGTCCACTACCGGAAGCGGCTGCTCTGACGCATGCGTCTCATGATCGGCACCGGCCGTTCAGGCGTCCGGCCACCAGATGCGTGCGACGTCCTTGCGGACCTCAGGGCGCCCGGCGGGGCGCTCGTCGGCCTCTTCGCGGACCCTGCGGATGTCCGTCTTCTTCAGGGGCTTCTGCACGGTCACACGGCGCATGGCTGCCTCCTTAAGGGTCTACCGGGTTCCGCGTTCTCACGGAGGTAGACCTTTCGGGGGAGGGTTCCTCATCGCTCCTGGTCTGTCAGTGGCGGCAGTCACGATTCGAGTGTCAGTGGCGGGTGTCACTCTTGGGCGCATGACGAACCAGAGTGACGGCATGACCTCGGCGAACGCGGACTGGGACGCGCGGGCCACCTCCTTCGACGACGAACCGGACCACGGGCTGCGCGACCCCGAGGTGCGCCGCGCCTGGGCCGGGCGGCTGCGCGACTGGCTGCCCGGGCGCGCGGGCGACGTCCTCGATCTCGGCTGCGGCACCGGCAGCCTGTCACTGCTCGCGTCCGAGCAGGGGCACCGGGTGACGGGGGTGGACCTCTCCCCGGCGATGGTGACGCTCGCCCGGGAGAAACTGGCCGGGCGTGACGCGGTGTTCCTCGTCGGCGACGCCGCGGCACCGCCCGTCGGGGAGCAGCGCTTCGACGTCGTGCTCGTCCGGCATGTCCTGTGGGCCCTGCCCGACCCCGCCCGCGCCCTCGGGCACTGGTCCGGGCTGCTGCGGCCGGGCGGGCGGCTCGTGCTGGTCGAGGGCGTGTGGGGGAGCGTCGAGCCGGTCGGCATACCGGCGGACCGGCTCATCGGCCTCCTCGCCCCGATCGCCGGTCAGGTGCGCGTGGAGCGGCTGTCGGACGACCCGCTGCTGTGGGGCGGGGAGGTGACCGACGAGCGGTACGCGGTGGTCGCGCCGGCCCGGGCCTCAGGCCAGGAGCGCGGCGAAGTCGCCCCTACGGGCGAGTGACTCCAGCTCGTCGAGCGCGGCCAGGGCGGCGGACGCGGCCTCCGGGTCCGACTCGGCGAGGCCGCTCTCCGCGAACTCGTCCTCGTCCAGGCGCCGTACGTCCGTGCCGTCCGCGGAGCGCCACAGGTCCAGGTCGAGATCCTCGACGACCAGCTCCGAGCCGGAGCGCTCGACGGGGCGGGTGATGTCGCAGTACCAGCCCTTCAGCGCGCCCGTGGCGGAGCGGACCTCCTTCACCGCGTACCAGCGGTCACGCCAGTAGTACTCCGTGAAGACGTCCCCGGGCTCGAAGCGGACGAACCCGAAGTCGCGGACGCCGGAGCCCGCCCACGGGGCGCGGACGGCGACCCGGGTGCCGTCGTCCGACAGCAGCTCGCCGGCGTAACGGATCTTCGTACGGCCTGCCTTGACGAGCACGACGTCCAGCCGGGCGGGCCCGTCAGCCGAGTTCGCGGACATACCGCACCTCCGTCGCGCAGACCTCGTAGCCGAACCACTTGTTGATGGCGATCATCGGTCCGTTGCCGGTGTCGTTGCCCGTGAACGCCTCCGTGTACCCCGCGGCGCGCGCCCGGTGCAGGGAGTCGTTCTTGGCGAGCTTGGCCAGGCCCCGGCCGCGGAACTCCCGGGCGGTGCCGGTCATGGCGGTGGCGTAGCGGGTGCCACCGTCGGTGTAGGCCGCGCTGAACGCGGCGGGGCGGCCGTCGACGACGGCGACCGAGGTCAGGCCGAGGTTCAGCAGCGGGTGCTGCCAGGTCTCCTCCAGCCACGCCTCGTAGTCGGTGAACTCGACCGCGATGTCGCTCGGTTCGTCCGACGACGTCACCGCGTCCAGTTCGAACATCGGGCGCGGGTCGTCCGCGAAGTCGGCGCCCGTGCGCAGCTCGACACCGGCCGGCGGGTCCTGGCGGGGCGGCAGCATGCCGGCCGCCAGGTCGAGGCGGAGGAAGTAGGCGGAACGGCTGGCCCGGAAGCCGCGCCGCTCGGCGAAGGCGCGGTTGTCCGGCTCGTCCAGCACCCAGGCGAACAGCTTCCTGACGCCCAGCGCCGCCAGGCGCTCCTCGGCGGTGCGCAGCAGCAGCGAACCGGCGCCGCGGCGCGTGCGGTCGGGGCGTACGTAGATGTTGGCGGAGCCCTGGCCGGGTTCCGGGCTGTCATGCGCGACGCTGATCTGGGCCGTGCCGACGATCTCGCCCTCCTCCTCGGCGATCAGCTGTCCGAAGTGGGCGTCCGGGTGGGCGTGCGTCAGGGTGTGCACCACGGACTCGGGGGTGGACAGCATGTAGGGGAGGGCGAGCCGGCGGGTGTCGGAGAACCCCTCGGCGTCGGCTCGGACGTCGGGACGCAGGTCGCGCACGGTCATGGTCATGATGGCGCACGTTACGCGGGGGCGCGTTGCGGGTGCCTCTCATTTTCCGCCGGGTACGGGACAATCGGGCTGTGACCTTGAAGATCGACATCGACGACAGCGCCCCGCCCTACGAGCAGGTGCGGGCGCGGATCTCCGAGCAGGCGCGGTCGGGCGAGCTGCCCGTGGGGTACCGGCTGCCGACCGTGCGGGGGCTGGCCGAGTCGCTGGGCCTCGCCGCGAACACGGTCGCGAAGGCGTACCGGGCGCTGGAGGCCGACGGCGTGATCGAGACGCGGGGGCGGAACGGCACGTTCGTGGCTGCCGCCGGCTCGGCGGCGGAGCGGGAGCTGGCGGCAGCCGCGCAGGCGTACGTGGAGCGGGCTCGGCGGCTGGGGCTGACGGAAGCCGACGCGCTGGCGGCGGTACGAGATGCCCTGCGGGCGGCTTACGGGGAGTAGGGCGGCGATGTTCTCCGGGTGGTTTCCCGGGGCAGGGCGTGGAGCGTGGCGGGCCGAGCGGCGTTCGGCACCGCCGGAACGCGCCGTCGTGGCCGAGCGCCGTCGCGGCGGAAAGAGGGTGTCATGTACGGGCCAGGTGCTCCGGCGTCCGTGTGATGTCCAGACCCGCCGACCTCCCCAACCTCGCGAACGCCCTCGCGTCCGCCGGCGCCGCGCCGCCCGGGTCGTTGTTGAAGTACGCGTAGACGTCCTCGCCGTCGGGCCAGGTCGTGGCGATGCGGTCGAGCCAGGTGGCGAGGGAGCGGCGGCCGTAGCGGGGCCAGGGGTGGGCGCGGCCCTGGTGGAAGCGGACGTAGCCCCAGTCGGCGGTGCGCCACAGCGGTGTCACGGGGCGGGCCAGGACGTCGGCCCAGCACAGGGCGGCGCGCCGGGACTCCAGGACCGCGCGGACCTCCGGCGTCCACCAGGAGTCGTGCCGGGGCTCGACCGCGACCCGGGTCGAGGCCGGGAAGCAGGCCAGACAGGCGTCCAGCAGGCCCGGGTCCGCGCGCAGGTTGGGCGGGAGCTGGAGCAGGACCGGCCCGAGGCGGTCGCCGAGGCCCGCCGCGTGGCTCATCAGCCGGTGCACCGGCTCCTCGGGGTCCTTCAGCCGCTTGATGTGGGTCAGGTAGCGGCTCGCCTTGACCGCGACGACGAAGTCCGCGGGCACCCGCCCCCGCCAGTCCTCGAAGGTCTCCCGGGACGGCAGCCGGTAGAAGGCGTTGTTGATCTCGACGGTGGCGAAGTGCCCCGCGTACTCCTCCAGCCAGAGCCGCATCGGCAGCCCGGACGGGTACAGGACGTCCCGCCAGTCCTTGTACTGCCACCCGGACGTACCGACGAACAGGGTCATACCCCCATCAAAGCACCGCACGCCCTGGAGGGGGCGGTGAGCGGCCCGGTCCTCCGGCCGCTACGCGTCGCCGCGCGTGTGGAAGCGGTAGAACAGCAGCAGGAAGACGGCAGCCGTGACCAGCACCGACGTGATGACCACCGGGCGGAGGTCGTCGCCGGTCTGGCTGTAGAGGAAGCCCAGCGCGGCGCCGGCGAAGGCAGCCCGGAGCAGCGCGTGCAGGGCGTGCAGGTCGCGCCTGAGGCGCCGGGTCACCTGGATCACGGCGATGCAGACGGCCGTGAAGGCGAGCGCGCTCCACACGCCCGACGCCAGGTCCGGTCCGGTGATCGGGCCGCCGTGACGCCGGTTCACCGCCACCCAGTTGCCGTAGACGAGACCCAGGACCACGGGCAGGACCCACCGCGTGACGCGGTGGACCGGTTCGCTGAAGACGGTGGGTGCCGTGTGTGCCATCAGAGCCCTCCTTCGTCCCGGCGAAGCGCGGTGCCGCCGCCGCGCACACCTTGGCACGCCTGGGTAACAGGGAGGTGAGAGGCGGTTGTGTGCGAACCGGGCTACAGATACAGCCCCGCGTCCGCGCCCTCACGCGGCTCCGGCAGGGCCGTCGGGGACGTGCCCCGGCGCAGCGCGTACAGCTCCGCCAGCGTGGCGCCCTCGCGGCCGATGCCCTCCTCCGTGCCGAGCCAGGTCGCCGCCTCCCGGCGGGTCAGCGGTCCCACCTCGATGCGGGCCAGGCAGCGGCCGGGCCGTACCACGGCGGGGTGCAGGCGCTCCAGGTCCTCGTTGGTCGTGACGCCGACCAGGACGTTGCGGCCCTGGCCGAGCAGTCCGTCCGTCAGGTTCAGCAGCCGCGACAGCGCCTGGCCCGCCGTGTGCTTGGCCTCGCCGCGGATCAGCTCGTCGCAGTCCTCCAGGAGCAGCAGCCGCCAGCGGCCCTTGCCCGCCGCGTCCTCCTCGCCGATGGCGATGTCCATGAGGTAGCCGACGTCGGTGAAGAGCCGCTCGGGGTCCAGCACGCAGTCCACCTGGCACCAGTCGCGCCAGGAGCGGGCCAGGGTCCGCAGCGCCGACGTCTTGCCGGTGCCCGGCGGGCCGTGCAGCAGGAGGAGACGGCCCGCGATGTCCTCCGGGGTCGTCTTCATCAGGCGGTCCATGGCGTCCGCCACGGGTGCCGTGTAGTTGGGCCGGACCTCGTCCCAGGTGCCCGCCGCGATCTGGCGGGTCGTGCGGTGCGGGCCGCGGCGCGGGGAGACGTACCAGAAGCCCATCGTGACGTTCTCCGGCTGCGGTTCGGGCTCGTCCGCCGCGCCGTCCGTGGCCTGCTCCAGGACCTTCTTCGCCAGCTCCTCGCTGGTCGCCGTCACCGTCACGTCGGCGCCCCGGTTCCAGCGGGAGATCAGCAGCGTCCAGCCGTCGCCCTCGGCCAGGGTCGCGCTGCGGTCGTCGTCCCGGGCGACGCGCAGCACGCGGGCGCCGGGCGGCATCAACGTCGCACCGGACCGTACGCGCTCGATGTTCGCCGCGTGGGAGTACGGCTGCTCGCCCGTCGCGAAGCGGCCGAGGAACAGCGCGTCGACGACGTCGGACGGGGAGTCGGAGTCGTCGACGTTGAGCCGGATCGGCAGCGCCTCGTGCGGGTTCACAGACATGCCGCCATGATCCGGCACGAGGGCGCCGCGTGCACCCGGTTTCCAGGTGCACGCGGCGTGTTCCCCGGGTGCGGGTCAGCCACCGGGGCGGGACACCAGCCGGCGTGCCCGGCGGGTCCTGCGGACCACGGCGTACCCCTTGGTCAGGGCACGGTCCCTGGCGAACGTACGGGCGATCGCCCGGCCCTCGATCACCCGTGCGAACTCCTCGACGCCCGTGCTGCGGCGCACCGTCACCCGCCGCAGGGCGTACGGCCCCTGCGCCCGGCGCGCGAGGCCGTTGCCGACGGCGAGGGCCTGGGCGTACCCCGTCTCGCGCACCGCCTGCCGCACCCGGCGGCTGGAGTAGCCGTACGGGTAGGCGAACGAGGCCGGGACGGTGCCCAGTTGGTCCGCGACGATCTCCTTGCAGTGGATCAGCTCGAACCGCAGGGTGGCGTCGGAGACCTGGTCGAGCTGCGGGTGGCTGTGGCTGTGCCCGCCGATCTCCACGCCCGCCGCCGCGAGTTCGCGGACCTGGTTCCAGTCCAGCATGGTGTCCAGGCCGCCCCCGGTGTCGTACGGCCCCCTCAGCCACCCGGTCGAGACGAACAGGGTGGCCGGGAAGCCGTGCCGGGCGAGTGCGGGCAGGGCGTGCCGGTGCACGCCCTCGTAGCCGTCGTCGAACGTGATGAGGACCGGCCGCTCGGGCAGCGGGCGGCCGGAGCGCCAGCACGCGGCCAGTTCGGCCGTGGTGAGGGGCCTCAGACCCCGGTCGGCGAGCACCGCCATCTGCTCGGCGAACGCCTCCGGGGTCACGGACAGCGCACGGGTCGCGTCGTTCGGGTCGGTCGCGACCGCGTGGTACATGAGGATCGGTACGCGGGCGTCACTCACGGGCCGCCGCCTCCACCTCGGGCACCTGGAACGTGGTCCCGCCCCGGCGCGCCCGGACGCTGCCGACGACGTATCCGCCCGCCGCCGTCAGCACCCCGGCCACGATCGCGCCCGCCCGCCCCGCGCCGCCCGGCCGGGCCAGCAGGGCGTCCCGCAGGCCCCGGGCCACCCCGGCCGGCAGCACCCGGGTGGCGTACCGGCGTTCGGACTCCAGGCCCTTCTCCGCGCCCACGCTCCGGGTAACCAGGGCCTTGGACAGGCCCTCGGCGTACGCGCGCGTGCGGAAGTAGCGGAACTGCTCGCGGGCCTCGGGCACCCGGTGGTGGATCACCGCCCGGTCGTCGATCAGCAGCACCGCGTCGGGCCGGGCCCGGCTGAGGCGGATGCACAGTTCCGTCTCCTCGCAGCCCAGCGGGCGTTTGTCGCCGTCCCGGCCGATGCCGGTGGCGAAACCGCCCGCCGCGTCGAAGGCGCTGCGGCGGAACGAGGCGTTGCCGCCGAGGACGTTGCGCACCCGGACCCGGCCGCGCGGCAGGCCCCGGTAGGTGCAGCCGACCACCCAGTCGAACTCCTCCGGGAACCAGTCCGGCCGCCGCCCCGACGCCCAGACCGGCACCACGCGCCCGCCGACCGCCAGCACCCGCGGGTCGGCGTACGCCTCGGCGAAGTACCGCAGCCAGTCGCGCTCGGCCACGGCGTCGTCGTCGAGGAAGGCCACGATCTCGCCGCGCGCGGCCGCGATACCGGTGTTGCGGCCGGCGGACAGGCCGCGGGGGCCCGCGTTGGCGAGCACCCGCACGGCGTCGGCTTCCTTGTACTCCTTGGCCAGCCGCTCCCGGAGCGTCTCGTTGTGATCGACGACCAGCAGCGTCTCCAGGGCCGGCCGCGACTGCGCCCGCACCGAGGAGACCGCCGCGAGGATGTCCTCCCAGCGGTCCTCGGTGTACGCGCAGATCACGACGGAGACGTCGGGACCGCTCAAGACACCTCTCCCCGCACGTCCAGCATCGGTGACTGGGGCGAACGGCGGCGCAGCGCCCGGCGGTTGGAGCGCTCCTGGAGGATCACCCGCAGCACGCGCAGCCCGTCCCGCACGGCCCGCAGATTGCTGGTGCCGTGGATGCGCAGGTACTCGTGGCTCGGGATCTCCTGCACCTTGAGCCCGGCCTTGACGACCCGAATGTTCATCAGCGTCTCGACCTCGAAGCCGGTGCAGTCGAGGTCGATCTTGTCGAGGCAGTGCCGCCAGAAGGCGTTGTAGCCGTAGCACAGGTCGGTGTAGCGGGCGCCGAACTTGCGGTTGACGACCGTGCACAGCGCCCAGTTGCCGAGCTTGCGGATGAAGGTCATGTCGTCGGTGCCGCCGCCGTTGGCGAAGCGGGAGCCCTTGGCGAAGTCCGCGCCCGAGACCAGCGCGGAGACGTACGACACGATCTCGTTGCCGTCGGCCGAGCCGTCCGCGTCGACCATCACGATGATGTCGCCGGTGCAGGCCTGGAACCCGATGATCAGGGCGTCGCCCTTGCCCTTGCCGCGCTGCTCGACGACCTTGACCTCGGGCCACAGCTCGCGGGCCACCTCGACGGTGTTGTCGGTGGAGTTGCCGTCGACCAGGACCACTTCGTGGATCCAGTCGGGCAGGGTCTTGAAGACGTACGGCAGGTTCTCCGCCTCGTTCATGGCCGGGATGACCACGCTCACCGGCGGCGCGATGGCCAGGTGCGAGGAGACGGGCCGGTACTTCCCGGCGGTCGGCGGATGCGGGTCCGTCGCGGCCGGTTGCAGAACTGAGCTCATGAGTCTGGTCCCTCTCGTCCGGTGGACCGCCCCCCCAGGGCAGTCCGGATCCAGTCCGGTTCGAAAGGGGGGTTCTCACCCGTGGCACGCCGAGATGGAGCTTCGGGCACGCCGGGTGAGCTGGCAAAGCTGGCCGGCGGCGAAAAACGGCAGCCGACCGCGCGGCACGGCCCGGAGACAGTTGCGGTCACCGAGCACGGCACCCCCCTACCGCGCCCCGCGCCGGTTCGTCGCGGTCCTTGAGCCCTCCCCTAGAGCCGCGTACTGACGGACCGATGCGGGTGAGATGTATGACGGTATTGACGATTGAACCCGTATGGCAAGACCTGGAACGGCCGCTCACGTTTTTGTTGGTTTGGGCGTTGCGGGAGGCGCTTTGTGGGGTGCAAGTTGAGAGGTTCCCGTCACACAAACGGCCGTTCCCCGGCAGGCGCGTCATACCTGCCGGGGAACGACCGTTCAGATGTTCGTGCTTACGGAACGAGCTGGAGCAGCCGGTTCGGCGAACCCGAACCCGCGCTCGTGACCTTGCCGGTGACGGCGCCGCCCACCAGGGCCGAGGCGACCTGGGCCGGGGTGGACGAGGTGTGGCCCGCCAGGTAGACCGCCGCGGCGCCCGCGACGTGCGGGGTCGCCATCGAGGTGCCGGAGATGGTGTTGGTCGCGGTGTCGCTGGTGTGCCAGCCGGCCGTGATGGAGGAGCCGGGCGCGAAGATGTCCAGGACCGAGCCGTAGTTGGAGTAGCTCGCCTTGGCGTCGGTGCTCGTGGTGGCGCCGACCGTGATCGCCTCGGCGACCCGGGCCGGGGAGGACGAGGAGGCGGTGGTGCTGCTGTTGCCCGCGGCGACGGCGTAGGTGACGCCGCTGGCTATGGAGTTGCGGACGGCCGTGTCGAGCGCGGCGGAGGCGCCGCCGCCGAGCGACATGTTGGCGACCGAGGGGCCGGAGTGGTTCTTCGTCACCCAGTCGATGCCCGCGATCACACCGGCCGTGGTGCCGGAGCCGCTGTTGTTCAGCACCCGCACACCCACGATTTTCGCCTTCTTGGCGACGCCGTAGGTCGAGCCCGCGATGGTGGTGGCCACATGGGTGCCGTGGCCGTTGCCGTCTGAGGCGTTGGTGTCGCCGTCGACGGCGTCGTAGCCGTGCGCGGCACGGCCGCTGATCTGCTGGTGGGTGATGCGCACACCGGTGTCGATCACATAGACCGTGACACCACTGCCCGCGCTGTCCGGGTAGGTGTAGGTGCCGGAGAGCGGGAGCGAGGCCTGGTCGATGCGGTCCAGGCCCCAGGGGGCGTTGGTCTGGGTGGCGGCGAGTTGGACGCGCTGGTCCTGCTCGACGGAGGCCACCGCCGGGTCGGCGGCGAGCCGCCTGGCCTCGTCGGCGGAGAGGGCGGCGGAGTAGCCGTTCAGCGCCTTGCCGAACGTCTTCTTGACCGTGCCGCCGTACTCCTCCACGAGGTCCTTGCCCGCGGCCGAGGACGCCTTCAGGCCCGCGCTCTTGTCGAGCGTGACGATGTAGCTGTCCTTGACCGCGGCCGGGGAGTCCGCGGCGAGCACCCGGCCCTCCGCCGGGGCGGCCTGGGCGGGGAGGGCGGTGAGTCCGCCCACGAGGGCGGCGGTCGCCGACAGGGTGATCGCGGCGAATCCGAGTCTCTTGCTACGCAGTTGTGCCATTACGAGGGAGTCCTCCTCTAGGCGGCGCGCGCCCTGGGTGGGGCGCGCGTCATGTGGGGGGTGCGCGCGTGCTCGCGCACACGGACCGGGAGCGTCGCGTTCCGCTCGCGGCCGGAGTAAAGCGTCGACCATCTACCGGCGTAGAACAAGAGAGTTGAGCACTAGTCAACAAATCTGTCATGCACGCGTAACAACAGGTGCTCGTCGCGTAACACGACGTGCGGTGAACGCGCCATGAGCACCCCGGAAAGGCCCGAAAAGACTTGGCATGGACACTTCCTGTCAACACGCGTAGCTGCTACGACGGTTATGGCAGAGATCCTGCTAAGGGAGGTTCCATGAGACGTTCCCGACTTGTCGTCTTCGTGAGCTCGCTCCTCCTCGCCGTCGCCACCGCCCTCACCGGGGCAGCGACGGCGCAGGCGTCCTCACTCGCCGCAACTGGCGGCTATGTGGCGCTCGGTGACTCCTACTCCTCCGGAGTGGGCGCCGGCAGCTACATCAGCTCCAGCGGCGACTGCAAGCGCAGCACGAAGGCCTACCCCTACCTCTGGGCCGCCGCCCAGTCACCCGCCACCTTCGATTTCACGGCCTGTTCCGGCGCCCGAACGGGTGATGTTCTGTCCGGACAGCTCGGCCCGCTCAGCGCCGCCACCGCCCTGGTCTCCGTCACCGTCGGCGGCAACGACGCGGGATTCGCCGACGTCATGACGACCTGTGTGACCCAGTCCGACAGCGCCTGTGTCTCCCGCATCAACACCGCCCGGGCGTACGTCGACTCCACGCTGCCCGGCAAGCTCGACAGCGTGTACGCGGCGATCCGCTCCAAGGCGCCCAACGCCCGCGTCGTCGTGCTCGGCTACCCCCGCTTCTACAAGCTCGGCACCACCTGCCTCGGCCTGTCCGAGACCAAGCGCAAGGCCATCAACGACGCCTCCGACCACCTCAACACCGCCATCGGCAAGCGCGCCGCCGACCACGGCTTCACCTTCGGCGACGTGCGCGGCATCTTCACCGGCCACGAGATCTGCTCCGCCGACTCCTGGCTGCACAGCGTCAACTGGCTCAACATCGGCGAGTCGTACCACCCGAAGGCAGCCGGCCAGTCGGGCGGCTATCTGCCGGTGCTCAACGCCAACGACTGACCGCTCAGCCGGAGTCCGTGTCCGACTCCGTGTTCGAGCCCGGGTCCGACTCCGGGTCAGAAGGAGAAGGGGAGGCCCCGCCCGTCGGGGTCTCCGTCTCACAGGTGATCGAGAACGGCACCGACTCGGACGTCGTGCGCACCGGCTCCCGCACCTCGACGCCGATCTCGTTCTCGAACGTCCCGGTCTCCGCGTCCGTCGTCACGGTCACCGCGTCCTGCTGCGTACGGCCGCCGCCCTCCGGGAACGACAGCGTCTTCCAGCCCCCGTCGAGCACCGAGCCGTCCTGTGTCACCCAGCGGTAGCGCACCTCGGCCGGCAGCCGCCCCACCGTGAACGTGGCCGTGAACCTCGGCGCCTGCGCGCTCGGCGGCGGGCACGGGCCGGAGTAGTCCGTGCGCGTGCCGTCCAGGGCGACCCGCACCGACTGCGGCGGCGGACTGCTCTCCTCGCTCTCGCTCTCGCTCGGCGTCGGGGACGGGCTCGACTTCCCGCTCCCGGTGCTCCGCGGCGGGCCCTGGGTCTCGGCGGGCGAACTCACCCCGGCGCCCCGGTCGCCGTTCCCGTCGCCGCCCGCGTTGTTCAGCAGCGCGTACGTCAGCCCGCCCACCGCCAGCGCCAGCGCGATCACGCCCGCGACCAGTACCCGGCCGGCCCGGCGGTCACGGCCTTCCCGGGTGGCCGTCGTCGTGGCTCCCCGGCCGGGCGCCCCAGGCTGCCCCGGGAAGGGCATCGGAGGCGTGCGAGAGGGCTCGGGGTGGGCCGCCACGGTCGGCGGATACGGGACCGCCCGTACGGTGTCCGCGCGCGGTGAGCCGCCCGCGCCGATGATCCGCAGCTCCTGCTCGGCCCGCTCGGCCGGCAGCCGCTGCCCGGGATCCTTGCGCAGCAGCCCCTCGATGACCGGGGCGAGCGGACCGGCCCGGTACGGCGGCGGCAGCTCCTCGTCGACGATCGCGCGCAGCGTGCTCAGCGGGGTGTCGTGCCGGAACGGGGAGTGGCCCTCCACCGCCGCGTACAGCAGCACACCGAGCGACCACAGGTCGGACTCCGGCCCTGGCGTGCGGCCGAGCGCCCGCTCGGGGGCGAGGAACTCGGGCGAGCCGATGACCTCCCCGGTCATGGTCAGCGCGGAGCTGCCCTCGACCATGGCGATCCCGAAGTCGGTGAGCACGATCCGGCCGTCGTTCGCGATCAGCACGTTGGCCGGCTTCACGTCCCGGTGCAGCACCCCGGCCGCGTGCGCCGCCCGCAGCGCGGCCAGCACCTCCGCGCCGATGTGCGCGGCCCGCTGCGGCGGCATCGGGCCCTCGGCGTCCAGGACCTCGGCCAGGGAGAGGCCACGGACCAGCTCCATGACGATCCACGGCCGGCCGTCGTCCGTCGCCACGTCGTAGACCGTGACCACGTTCCGGTTGGCGACCCGGGCCGCCGCCCACGCCTCCCGCTCCAGCCGGGCGTACATCCGCCGCACGTCGTCGCCCGCCAGACCGGCCGGGGCGCGCACCTCCTTGACGGCGACCTCGCGGTGCAGCAGCTCGTCGCGGGCGCGCCACACCGTCCCCATACCGCCCTCGCCGAGCGGTGCCAGGAGCCGGTAGCGGCCCGCGATCACCCGCTCATGGCCCGGTTCTTCGGACACGGCGCCCCCATTCGCAGCCGGGCGGAATCTCCCTGAGGTCTGTTTTCCCCAGGACGTCGGATTTCCTCACGAACGTAACTCAGCCCAGTGCGGATGCCGCCCCCTTGAACACGAGTCCGGCGCCGAGGACGACGACCGCGAAGGCCGAGCCGAGCGGTGCGGTGCGGCGCACCAGGGCCGCCATCGGGCCGGCCGTCCAGCGGGGGCGCCGGTCCAGCAGGCGGGTCATGCCGCTGCCCGCCTTGACGACGGCGTACCCGGCGGCCGTGAGGGTGAGCGCCAGCCCGACGCCGTACGCGACGACGAGCAGCAGACCGAACCAGGCCTGCCCGAGGGCCGCGGCGCCGACCAGCACCACCACGGCGGACGGGCTGGGCACGAGCCCGCCCGCGAAGCCCATGAGGATCGTGCCGCGCACGGTGGGGGCGACGGGGTGGGAGTGGGTGAACCCGCCGTGGGTGTGCTCGATCGTGTGCGGGTGGGAGTGGGGGTGGGCGTGGTCGTGCGGGTGGGTGTGGTCGTGATCGTGGCTGTGGTCGTGATCGGAGTTGTGGTCGTGCTCGTGCTCGTGCGCGTGATCGTGGGTGTGGCCACCGTGGCCGTGCTGATGGCCGTGCTGATAGGTGTGCGCGCGGTTGCGCAGGGCGCGGCGGAGCAGGCTCGCGCCCGCCAGGGTCACCAGGATCCCGCTGGCGACGCCGAGCCAGGCGATCACCGAGGGGGCCGCCGCCGAACCGGCCGTGACCAGCAGGCCGAGGGCGACCACGCCCAGGGTGTGGGTGACCGTCACCGAGGCGGCCATGGGCAGGACGTCCTTCATCCGGGCCTGGCCGCCCCGGGCCGCCGCCGTCGCGGCCATGATGGTCTTGCCGTGGCCCGGGGCCAGCGCGTGCATCGCGCCCAGGACGACGGCGATGAGGAGGGCCAGCGCGGCGAAGCCGGCGGTGAGGTCGTGCCGGGCGACCAGGTCGTCCAGGGCCCGCGTCCAGCGGTCGGCGCCGCGCGGGAGCACCGAGGCGGCGGGCGCGTCCGACTCCTCCCCGGCCAGGGCCGGACCGCCGGGGCGCACGCGCAGGGCGGCGGCCGCGGTGTCGGCGGGGGAGGACAGCAACTCCTCCGGATAGCTTGTCAGTTCGTCCGATATCGACTTCTCCGGTACGTCCGAAGCGGTGAGCGTCATACGGTCGCCCCGTGCCGTGATCTCCCGCCAGCCCGGGCCGGAGGAGGCGCCCGCGCCGCGGAAGCCGAGGGACACGCTCTCCTGGTCCGACGGGAGGGGGGCGGTCAGCTCGCACTCCACGCGGAGGGTGTCGAGCCCCGCCTGCCCGGGCCGCACGCGCGCGTGGCTGCGCTCTGAGGTGAGGCCGGCGGTACGGCCGTCGACGGTGACCCGGCTGTCCTCGGCGGCCGCGGCGCACCGCTCGCGGGCCCACAGGGCCATGCCCAGCCGCTCGATGTCCGGTTGCGCCTGGGTCGCCGGGATCTCGGCGAGGTCCTCGACGTGGTGGACCCGGAGTTCGCCGGGGGCGGCGACCAGGCCGTCGTAGCGGTTGACGGTGAAGTTGCCCAGCGGGTGGGCGCTCGCCGTGGCGGCGGGCAGCAGGGTGAGCGCGCAGGCGGCCGTGAGGACGGCGGCGCCGGACGCGAACAGCCGGCGCGGAGTCACCGGTTCGCCTCCAGGTCCTTGAGTGCGGTACGGGCCTCGCGCGCGCCGAGGGGCGAGAAGCCGGGGTTCAGGTCCAGCGCGGCCTTCAGGTGGTCGCGGGCGGCGCGCTCGTCGCCGGCGGCGCGTTCGATGACGCCGCGGTGGTAAAAGAAGGCGGCGTTGCGGTAGCCGGTGGCCGTGGCCCGGCGGGCGTACGGCAGGGCCTCCTCGTCGCGGCCGTTGACGTGCAGGGCCCAGGCGAGGGCGTCGGCGGTGTGCACGCTGTGGCGGCGGTCCCACTCGGCGCGGGCGGCGCGCAGGGCCTCCTTCTCGTCGCCGTGGTCGGCGGCGGCCAGGGCCGTGTCGAGGTCGGCGTTGACACCGCCCGCGCGGGCGAGGGACGTCCAGGCGTCCACCAGGGCGTACTGGTCGCCGGCCTTCGCCCGGTCGCCGTCGGCGCCGCGGTCCTCGTACAGCTCGCCGAGGGCGACGAGCGGGCCGGGCAGCGGGGAGCGGGCGACGACCTGCTCCAGCCCCTTGACGGCCGCGTCCCGGTCGCCGTTCGCGGCCTGGGCGCGGGCGCGGCCCTCCAGGGCGGGGAGGTACGCGTCGTCGGCGGCGAGGGCGCGGGCGTAGTGGTCGAGGGCCGTGGCGTAGTCGCCCTGGTTCCAGGCGAGTTGGCCGAGGGCGGTGGCGACGTAGGCGACGTCCGCGGGCGTGTGCGCGGCGCTCAGGGCGCGCTCCAGCACGTCGCGCGCCGTGCGGACGTCGCCGCGCAGCTCGTGCACGTACGCGTACCGCGTGAAGACGGGCACGCCGGGGCGCCTGTCGTCGGCGGTGCCGGCGGCCTCGGCGGCGTCGTCGTACCGGCCGAGTTCGACGAGGGCGTCGATACGGGTGCACAGGGCGCGTTCGTTGTAGGGGTTCTGCTTCAGGGCCCGGTCGGCGTGCTCCAGGGCGCCCGGGAAGTCATGCCGGGCGGCGGCCAGGGCGGCACGGCCGGCCAGGGCCTGGTCGTTGCCGGGCCGCAGTGCGAGGGACCGCTTCAGGGCGCGGTCGGCCTGCGGGTAGCGGGAGGGGTCGCCGTTCGTACGAGCCTGCTCGACGTAGGCGACCCCGAGGGTGGCCCAACTGCCGAAGTCCCTCGGCTGGGCGCGGAGATGCCTCTGCAGGGACGCGATCCCCTCGTCGAGATCGCCCCGGGCGAGGTGGCCGGGCGACAGCGCCCCGGCGGCGGACACGGCATCGGCACCGACGCCCGCCCCACCGTCCCCGGCGCCCCCGAAGGCGACGGCCCCACCGGTCAGCGCCACCGCCAGCAGCGCGGCACACCCGGCGAGCTGCGCCGCCCGCCAGCGCCGCCCCCCGTCGGCGGCCCGCCGCATCACGGCCACGCGCCGGCCGACGCCGGAGTCGTTCCCGGAGGGAGGACGGGCACCCGGCTCGGCACCGGTATCGCCCGGCGCGTGTGGATCGAGCTGTTCTCCGGTGCTCTGCGCAGCGGCGTAGTCCGTCTCCGCGTCGGTGACGTCCGGCCGGTCCTGGTCGGCTTCGGCCGTCTCCGCCACCGCACCCGACCCGGCCCCCGCACGGGCCGCCTCCGCCCCGCTCGCTCCGCCCGACGCCGGTGCGCCGCCCTGCGGGGCACCCTGCTCGGCGGGCTCCGTCAGCGGCGGGCGGTCGTCGCGCCTCTCCGGTGTGCTGTCGGTCGTACGCGGAGGCATGCCCTCTCCTCGGTCGGGTGTGCTGGTGCGGAAGGGGGGCGCGGCCCGTGCCGTGGGGGATGGGGGAACGGGCCGCGCCGGTCGGAGGAGCGGAGCGGGTCAGTACGCCCGGTTCCGCATGCGGCGCCACCACATCAGGGCCGCGCCGATCAGGACGATGCCGCCCGCCCCGGCCCCGGCGGACGCGGCCATCAGGCGCATGTCATCCGAGCCCTGCGCGCCGGCCGGCTGGAGCGCGTCGCCCAGCTGGCTGCGGACGTCGTTGCCGCCGTCCACGCCCTTGGCGAGCGGGCCGCGCGAACCCTCCGTCGGCAGCGCCACGTACGGGAAGGCCTTCTCGAACTTCTTGTCGTTCTCGTCGACCGCGTCGCCCAGGTCGTTCTTCGCGCCCAGCAGCTCACCCTCGACGACCTGGAGCGACGCGTCGATCACGTCGTCCGTCAGCCGCCGGCCGTTCGGGAAGCCCGCGTTGTCGCCGTCCAGGACACCGAGCCGCTTGGGCTTCGCGGCCGGCTTGATCGAGGTGTTGAGACGCAGCTGCTCCGACGGCGTCACGTGCGGCGGCTGGTTGAGGTCCTTGACGCCCTTGAGGAACACGTCGACCAGGTCGTTGCGCGGCTCGGCGGGGGCCGGGATCTTGTAGATGGCCTCGATGAGCTTGGGCAGCTCCGGGTTGGTGACGTTCTCCAGGAACTGGGCGTCGTCCCGGGGCGCGGACGCGTTGAACTTGTCCTTGTCCTTCAGCGGGTTGACGACCTCGTTGACCAGCGGGTTGCCGAGGCGCGAGACCTGCGCGAAGTAGCCCTGGGCGTTCTTGCGCTGCGTCGTCGACCAGATGCCGACGACCGGCTGCTCGTGCGACTCGGTGATGAAGCTGTTGGGCACCTGGAGGGCGATCGTGTTGACGTTGTAGCCCTTGAGGGTGTCGTTGCCGACCTCGGAGAGGTTCCCGCCGTACAGCAGGTCGAAGACGCGCAGGTCCAGGAAGAACGGGTCGTCGGCCTGCCCGGCGAACGTCTGCGCGCCCCCGGCGAGCTTGTGGATCGCCTGCTTGCGCAGGGTGTCGTAGTCCGGCATCGACGCCTTGCCGACGTTCGACGGCGCCACCGGCACATCGTCGGCGACCTTGGTCTTCGACACCGCCTTGAGGTCGCGCAGCTTGATCAGTTCGAGGTCGTACGTCTGCGTGATGTTGAGGTCCGGGTCGTCGAGGCTCTCGACCGGACCCGTGTTGTACAGGAACGTCTTGTCGTTCTTGGTGTCGGTCTTGAACGTGTACCGGAAGAGCAGGTCCTCCTTCGCGTCACCGTTGCTGTCGATGCGCAGGTCGTACTGGGCGTCCTCGGCGAAGGTGAAGAAGTTCGGCCCGCCCGCCGGTTCCTCGAACGGGATCCAGTTCGCGACGATGGTCGTCGTGTCCGGCTTGTCCGGGCTGACGAACGCGTACACGTCGGTGTTGTCGTACTGCGGGGTCCCCGAGATCAGCGGGGCCTCGCGGTGGCTGGAGGCGGAGGCCGCCTCAGGTTCCAGCGCGGTCACACCGGCGGCCGCGAGCCCGCCGGCGGCCAGCGCACCACAGACCACGGTGGCGATGCTCGTGCGTCCCGCACCGGTCCTGGAGAAAGGTGTCATGCCGTCCGTCCTCAGTGCCAACTTGCCTGACACACGCCATTCGGAGCGGTCGGCAGGGTGGATTGGTCGAATCTCAAACGTTCTTACGGCGCGTTTGAAAAGTTGTTTCATCGCCGGGGACCCGCGTTTTCGGCGCGCTGATCCGTAACACCGTCCGGAGGTGTGTGCGTTGCGAATGCCTCGCGTGAGGGGACAGGCCCGGTGCGGCCTCGGAGAGGGGGACCGAGTGGAGGCGGACAAGCTGCTGCTGCGCGTGGCACGCGGGGACCAGCGGGCCTTCGAGGAGCTGTACGGACTGGTGTCCGGCCCGGTGTTCGGACTCGTACGGCGTGTGGTGCGCGACCCCGCCCAGTCGGAGGAGGTGGCTCAGGAGGTGCTGCTCGAACTGTGGCGGTCCGCAGCGAAGTTCGACCCGGGGCGCGGCAGCGCGATGTCCTGGATCCTCACGCTCGCCCACCGCCGCGCCGTCGACCGGGTGCGCAGCGCCCGCGCGGCCGGGGAGCGCGAGCAGCGCGAGGCCCTCCGCGCCAACCAACCGGCCTTCGACCACGTCACCGAGGAGGTCGAGGCCGGCCTGGAACGCGAGCTGGTGCGCCGCTGCCTGGACCGCCTCACGGTCCTCCAGCGCCAGTCGGTCACGCTCGCCTACTACGAGGGCTACACGTACCGCGAGGTGGCCGAGCGGCTCTCCCTGCCGCTGGGCACCGTCAAGACGCGGATGCGCGACGGGCTGACCCGGATGCGCGACTGCCTGGGAGGCGCGGCATGAGCCTCTTCCGCCGCGAGGACCCGCACTCGCTCGCCGCGCCCTACGCGCTCGACGCCCTCGAACCCCCCGAGCGGGTCCGCTTCGAGAAGCACCTGAAGGGCTGCGGCCGCTGCGCCGCCGAGGTGCGCGCCCTGTCCGAGGACGCCGTCCGGCTCGCCTGGTCCGCGGCCGCTCCGGCCCCGGCCGCCCTGCGCGACCGGGTCATGGCCGCCGTACGCACGACCCCGCAGGACCCCGCGCCGCAGGACACCGCCCGCGCACCGGCACGCGCGCGTGCGACGCAGCTGCCGCCGCACGTGTGGGGCACCCAGCCGCCGCCGCGGCAGCGGGAGCGGCGCCGGATCCCGCTGTTCGTGCCCTTCGCCACGGTCACCGCCGCCGCGGCCCTCGTCGTCGCCTCCCTGTTCGCCGTGCAGGCGAACCGGACCCAGGACGAACTGGCCGCCGAGCGCGACCGGTCACGTGAGATCGCCCACGTTCTGTCGGCTCCGGACGCCCGGGCGAGGAGCGGCCGGGACATTCGGGGCCGCACCATCGGAGTGATCGCTTCCGCCTCGGAGGGGAGCGCGGTGGTCACCCTCGGCGGATACGGCGCCCCGCCGGGCGGCCGCGTGCACCAGCTGTGGCTCATGCGCCCGGGCGCGCAACCACGCTCCCTGGGCCTCTTCCAGGGCGACACGCCCTTGGTCGCGACCGGTCTCGGCACCTCCGCGACGTCACTGGCCGTAACCGTCGAGCCGGCGGGCGGATCGCCGCAGCCCACTACGCAGCCGATCGTCCAACTCGCCCTGAAATCTGTTGGATTCGGAGAGTGATCGGAGATACATCGTCAACCCCCTTATGGGGAAGGTGAATCCTGTGACCGCGATACACGTGTGCCCGGACGGGGCGATAGGGTTAACCTGCCCGGGCCGGGTGGACTCGTACGGGTGGGGAGTGACATGGAACAGATAACAGTGCGCAGCAGGGCCAGGGTCCCTGCGATCACCTGCGGGAGCAGCGCGACCAGTTCGCGCCTCGACCGCCACCTCTCGGTGCTGGCGGGCCCTGCCGTCCCGCAGCGGGAGACGGTCGAGGCGACCTCGCTGATGCGCGAACTGACCGCGCGTCAGCCGCAGGACCGAAGCGGCAGGGGAGCGCGCGTACGCCGCGTCTCGCTCTTCGCGCCGCTGCGCCGGCTGCGCCGTTCGCTGTTCGGCAGCAGGTAGGGGTCCGCGCTCGGGCGGTCACACCGCCACCAGTGCACGCTGCGCACTCGTCGTCCGTCATCCCCGCGGCACGCAGCGGCGCCAGGTGTGTTCCCGAGCGCGGTACGCCCCCTGTCGGTGCCTCATCCCCGCCCGGCAGTGACCGGGGGCTTCGCGCGGCCCGGGTGTCCGAACCGCCCGTTCACCGCTCCCCGTGCGCGTACTGACGCACGGCCAGCGGTACGAACACCCCGAGCAGTACGGCGCACCACAGGAGCGACCCCGCGACGGGGTGGGCCACCGGCCAGGCCGCCCCGTCCGGCACCGGCGCGTTGCCGAAGAGATCCCGCAGGGCCGTCGTCACGGCGCTGATCGGATTCCACTCCGCGACCGTCCGCAGCCAGCCCGGCAGCCCGCTCGTCGGGATGTACGCGCTGGACAGCAGCGGCAGCAGGAACGTCGCCCCGCCGAGCTGACCGGCCGCCTCCTCGTTCCGGGTGAGCAGGCCGAGGTAGATCCCGGCCCAGGTGCACGCGAAGCGGAACAGCAGCAACAGCCCGAAAGCCCCCACCGCTTCGAGCGGACCCCCCTCGACCCGCCAGCCCACCGCGAACCCCACCAGCAGGAACGGCACGGTCCCGGCTGCCGTGACCACCACGTCGGCGGCGGCCTGCCCGAGCGGTACGGCGGCCCGGCTCATCGGCAGCGTACGGAAACGGTTCGCCACGCCCCGGTGCGTGTCCTGGGCCGCCTGGAACATCCCGGTCATGATCCCGCCCGCGGCGGTCGCCGCCAGCAGGCCCGGCACGAGGAACGAGCGGTAGGCCTCGCCCGGCATCGCCAGGGCGCTGCCGAAGACGTAGCCGAAGAACAGCAGCATGCTGACCGGCATCGTCTGAGTGAGGATCAGCAGGCCCGGGTTGTTCCGCATCCGCAGCAGCTGGCGGCCCAGCATCGCGGTCCCGTCGTACGCCAGCATGCTCATGCGGCACGCTCCTTCACTTCGTCGGTGGTGTCGGTTTCGGTGAGGCGCAGGAACACGTCGTCGAGGGTCGGGGGCCGCAGGCTCGCGTCGAGCAGCGGCACGCCCGCCGAGTCCAGGGCGCGTACCAGCAGCGGCAGGGTGAGCGTGGGGTCCTTGCTGACCACGCCCACGGCGTTCCGGTCGTGGTCGAACGACGGCTGCCCGCCCGTGAGCCGGTCGAGGACGGCCGCGGCCTTCGTGAGCACGTCCGGGTGGGCCACCACGACCTCCGCGTGCGCTCCGACCAGCGCCTTGAGCTGGGCCGGCGAGCCGGTGTGCGCGACCCGGCCCCGGTCCACCAGGACGATGTCGCCGGCGAGCCGGTCGGCCTCCTCCAGGTACTGCGTGGTGAGCAGCACGGTCGTGCCCTCGGCGGCCAGGCCGCGCACCGCGTCCCAGATGAGATTGCGGCTGGCCGGGTCGAGACCGGTCGTCGGCTCGTCCAGGAACAGCACGTCGGGGCGGCGGATCAGGCTCGCCGCGAGGTCGAGGCGGCGGCGCATGCCGCCGGAGTAGGTGGCGGCGGGCCGGTCGGCGGCCTCCGTCAGGCCGAAGCGGTCGAGGAGCTCGGTGGTCCGGCCGGCCGGGCCGCGTACCCGGTGCAGCCGGCCGAACAGCTGGAGGTTCTGCCGTCCGGTGAGGTCCCCGTCGATGGAGGTGTCCTGCCCGGTGACCGCGATCCGGCTCCGTACGGCGGCGGCCTCGCGGACGAGGTCGTGCCCGGCGACCCGGGCGGAGCCCGCGTCCGGCCGCAGCAGCGTGGTCAGCAGCCGTACGGCCGTGGTCTTCCCCGCCCCGTTCGGCCCGAGGACCCCGCACACCGTCCCCTCGGCGACCGCCAGGTCCAGTCCGCGCAGGGCGTGGACCTCCCCGAACCGCTTTTCGAGACCCTCACTAAGTACAGCGTACGTAGAAGTCATGGTGCGACCATAGCGCACTACGTACGCTGTACGTAACTAGGATGGTGGCCGAGGTGATGACCGATGGCGGGCCGAGCGGCCGTACCCGAAGTGATCTGGGCGCGCCCCGAGCGCACCGGCCGTGGGCCGAAACCGGCGTTCACCCGCGCCGACATCGCGGCGGCGGCGGTGCGGATCGCGGACGAGCGGGGGCTGGACGCGGTGTCCATGCGGCATGTCGCCGCGGAGCTGGGCTGCGGCACGATGTCGCTGTACAACTACGTCCCCCGCAAGGAGGACCTGTACGAGCTGATGATCGACGCCATCGGCGCCGAGCACGAGCTGTTCGAGCCCACGGGCGACTGGCGCGCCGACATGCTCCGCAACGCGGAGGACACGCGCGCCATCATGCGCCGCCACACCTGGGCGCCCCGCCTGATGGCAGGGGTGTACGGCTTCAGCCCCAACACCCTGCGCTACCTGGAGCACTGCCTGGCCTGCCTCGAACCGCTCGACGTTCCGGCCGGCACCAAGACGGAGCTGATCGCGCTGCTCAACGGCGTCGTGACGACGTACACCGCGAACGACATCGCGACCGTCGAGCGCACCCGCGCCATGCCGTGGTCCGTGGCGGAGGAGAACGCGGTCCGCATGGCCTATCTGGGCAGCCAGGTGGCCACCGGCGCCTATCCGCGCCTGGCCGCGGCCTTCATGGAGCAGAGCGGCCCGGTCGACCTGGAGGCGGTGTTCCGGCGGGCGCTGGAACGGGTCCTGGACGCCTTCGACCCGGACTTTCGCAAGAAGCCCTAGAGCAGGGCGAGTTGCCCCTCCGGGCCCTCCTCGGGGCCGTCCAGGACCGAGGCCGGGCGGCGGGCCGCGGCCGGCACGGGGAGCACGCCCGCCTTGGTCAGCTCGGCCGTGGTGACCGGGTCGGGGAGCGCCGGCTCCTCCAGGGGGCGCAGTTCGGCCAGCAGCGCCAGGACCGTGATCAGCTCCAGCAGCTCCGACGTCCAGGCCTGCGGCCAGACGGTCGGGCGGATCGCCGCCAGGGTGCCCGGCTCCGGCTCGGTGACGCGGGCCGCGAACCACTGCTCCAGGACGCGGACCCCGCCCGCCTCGAAGTCCCAGGCCTCCGGCGGCACCGGGGAGATGCGGCCCTCGTTCAGGAACAGCGCCTCCTCGTCCCGGTCGTAGCGCACGGTCAGGGGCCGGGACGGAAGCGGGGCGCGGACGTAGGGGCGGCGGCCACCGGGGAGTTTCGGGCGTTCCCCGTTACGGCGCATCAGCCACAGCAGCCGGTGGCCCAGCTCCAGGCCCCGCTCCCACTCGTCGGCGTCGCCGGTGAGCGGGACGGTGAGGTCCGGGCGGGCCGTGGCCGTGATCCAGGCCAGGACGTCGAGCGGCGTGGGCGTGCTGCCCAGGCGGGCGCCCAGGTGCTCCAGCAGGCCGGGGGCCAGGTTCGGTTCCCGGGCGCCCGGGCGCCGGAACAGGGGGCGGACGCGGCCGGGGCGGAGCAGCGGGAGCAGCGAGGTGGCCAGCAGGGTCTCGGGCGCTTCCACCAGGAAGACCTGCCGCTCGTCCGCCACCCGCCACAGCTCCGGGCGGGCCGCGTCGATCAGCCGCTGGTCGGGGATCAGCCACTGCTCGTCGAAGGGCGCGTACAGCACGCGCACCGGCTCCGGGCACGGGCCCGAGGCGCGCACCAGCTTCTCCGTGCCGCCGCCGGACTGGCCGGGCAGCTGGCCGACCCCCGTGTGCAGCGTGCGCGAGCGGCTCGGCTCGAAGAGGGTCTCGCGGTCGGGCCCCTCGGCCTTCACCAAGGCGTCCCAGCGGGCCTTCAGGGACGCCGCGTCGGGGGCCGCCGGCCAGCCCCGGCCGAGCCGCGGCGGTGCGACGGACCACGGCATGAGGTCCGCCAGCAGCGGAGCGTCGTCGTGCGTCACGCCCCGCATCGTACGACGTATCCGGCGCCCCATAGGGGCGCGGGGAACGGCGCGACCAGCCCCCACCGGCCCGCAGCGCTCACGTGGCGTCCAAGGTGACGGTGAAGGAGAACCGGTCCCCCCGGTAGTGGATGACGGCCACATCCAGGGGCCGCCCCTCGGCGTCATACGTGATGCCCGTGTAGTGCAGGATCGGGCTCAGCAGCGGCACTTGGAGCAACCGAGCCGTCTCCGGGTCGGCCAGCCGCGCCTCCACCGTGTCCGTGATGCGGCTGATGTCCGCCCCCACCACATCGCGCAGCACCTTGGTCATCGGCCACCGCACGAGGTCGTCCAGGTCGATCCGCGCGGCCAGTTCGGGACGGAGGTAGTTCCGTGCGTGGTTCGTCGGCTCGCCGGTCTTCTCGTCGCTGCGCAGCCGGTGGTACGTCGCGACCTCCGCCACCTCCGGGAAGAACTCGGCGAGTTCACCCGGCACGGGCGCCGTGCCGTGGTCCAGCAGTTCCGTCGTCATCCCGGACTGCTGGGCCACGATCGCGTCCACCGAGCCGAGCAGGCGGACCGGGGAGCCCCGGCGCGCGTCCGGCTCGATGAACGTGCCCCGCCGCCGGTGGCGCGAGATCAGCCCCTCGTCCTCCAGCTCCTTCAGCGCCTGCCGCATGGTCAGCACGCTCACGCCGTAGTGCCCGGCCAGCTGCTCCTCGGTGGGCAGGCGCAGCGGGTCCTGGGGCGAGCGGCCGAGGATCGAGGCGCGCAGCGACTGCGACACCTGGTACCAGAGCGGCAGCTTGCGGTTCAGGACGATCGAGTCCGGGGCGAAGGAGGTCACGGGCCATCCGTACCGGTAGGAAATGATCAGTGCAAGGGGCTGAAGTGCCGCTCCAGGCCCTGCCAGACGTCGTCGTAGCGCTGCTGGAGGTGTTCCGCCCGGGCCGCATGCGGGGTGAGGGTGAGCGGCCAGCGCGTCTCGAACATGAACGCCAGGCCGTCGTCGATCTTCTGCGGCTTCAGCTCGGCGGCGCTCGCCCGGTCGAACGTCTCCCGGTCCGGGCCGTGCGCCGACATCATGTTGTGCAGCGAGCCGCCGCCCGGCACGAATCCCCCCTTCCCGGCGGTCTTGGCGTCGTACGCGCCCTCGATGAGGCCCATGTACTCGCTCATCACGTTCCGGTGGAAGTACGGCGGGCGGAAGGTGTCCTCGCCCACCAGCCAGCGCGGCGCGAACACGACGAAGTCGACACCGGCCAGGCCGGGAGTGTCCGACGGGGACGTCAGCACCGTGAAGATCGACGGGTCCGGGTGGTCGTAGCTGATGGTGCCGAGCACATTGAAGCGGCGCAGGTCGTAGATGTACGGCACATGGTTGCCGTGCCAGGCGACGACGTCGAGCGGGGAGTGGTCGTAGGTGGCCGTCCACAGGTTGCCGCAGAACTTGTTCACCACCTCCACCGGGCCCTCGACGTGCTCGTACGCGGCGACCGGGGCGCGGAAATCCCTCGGGTTGGCGAGGCCGTTGGCGCCGATCGGGCCCAGGTCGGGGAGGCGGAAGGGCGCGCCGTAGTTCTCGCACACATAGCCGCGGGCGGACTCGTCCAGGATCTCCACACGGAAGCGGACACCACGCGGAATCAGCGCCATATGTCCCGGCTCCACATGGAGCAGACCGAACTCCGTGCGCAGCAGCAGCCCGCCGCGCTCCGGGACGATCAGCAGCTCGCCGTCGGCGTCGCTGAACACCCGCTCCATGGAGGCGTTGGCGGTGTAGAGGTGGATGGCGATGCCGGTGCGCTGGGTGGCGTCGCCGTTGCCGCCCAGGGTCCACAGGCCGGCCAGGAAGTCGGTCTCGGGCGCCGGGTCGGGCAGGGGGTTCCAGCGCAGCCGGTTGGGGTCCGGCACGGTCTGGGTGAAGGGGGCGGTGCGGATCGAGCCGTTGTGGGTCCGGGTGAACGCCGGGTGCGCGGCCGAGGGGCGGATCCGGTACAGCCACGAGCGGCGGTTGTGGGCCCGCGGCTCGGTGAAGGCCGTACCGCTCAGCTGTTCCGCGTACAGCCCGAGCGGGGCCAGCTGCGGCGAGTTGCGGCCCTCGGGCAGTGCGCCCGGGACGGCCTCGGAGCTGTGCTCGTTGCCGAAGCCGGAGAGGTAGGTCAGCCCTTCGGCGGTCTTCCGCGCTCCCCCACGCTCGAACCCGCTCGCGCGGGAGGTACCCCCATCGCCCATGATCGCAACTCCCTTGAGGTCCGATTCCTATGCAGTACCGTAGGATTGCGATTTCCCCAGCGCAAGAGGGACACGGGCCCTCCTCCCGACGGATGACCTGAACCCGACCTGGGGACGATCCGCCGGGCCGGACAGGTGTTCTACGCTCCCGGGCATGTCGTGGACATGGAGACCCTGTGCCGTGCTCGCGGTCTGCGTCCTCCTCCTGGCCGGATCCGCGGGCTGCGGCTCCGGTGATGCGCGGGAGGGCGGGGCGTCGCCCACCCCGGTGGGCAGGCTTCTGGAGGACCGGGACAAGGACGGGCGGCCCTACCGCGAGGTGGCGTGGGAGGGCGTCCCCGACGTCCGTGTCGAGGTGCAGCCCGACGCGGCCGGCGGCTGGGGCATACGCCTGGCCGTGCGGAACTTCCGCTTCTCGCCGGCCGGCACGGCGGCGAAGGCGGTGGCCGGGCGCGGCCTCGCGCACCTCTACGTCGACGGCCGCCTCGTCGCCCGGCTCCGCACCCCCGGGTACCGGCTGGCCGCCCGCCTCGTCCCGCGTGGCACGCACCAGGTCACGGCCCGCCTCTACGCCGATGACGGCACGGTGTGGGCGGTGGACGGCAGGCCCGTGGAGAGCGCGGCCGACGTCACCGCGTCGAAGCCCGGCCCGGGCGCGCCGCCGAGCGCGGCCGGCCGGCGCAAGGCGCGGACGCAGGCGACGGTCACCCGGTCGCAGTCCGGGGGGCGAGGTTCACCGGGCCGAGCCGGAGAGGCATCATGAAGCCCGTGCCCCACGCGACATCGCTCCGTCGTGCGCCCGTACAGCGGCGCAGTGCCGAACGCCTGACCAGGATCCTCGACGCCTGCGCCGACCTCCTCGACGAGGTCGGCTACGACGAGCTGAGCACCCGTGCCGTCGCCCAGCGCGCCGGTGTCCCCATCGGCTCGGTCTACCGCTTCTTCGGCAACAAGCGCCAGATGGTGGACGCGCTGGCCCAGCGCAACCTGGAGCGGTACTCCGCACGCGTCACCGAGCGCCTGCGGGAGGCCGGTGACGGGAGCTGGCGCGACGTCCTGGACGCCGTGCTCGACGAGTACCTGGAGATGAAGCGCACCGCACCCGGCTTCTCCCTGGTCGACTTCGGCAACCAGATCCCGGTCGGCTCCCGGCACGCCGAACCCAACCACCGCGTCGCCGACCGCCTCACCGAACTCCTCGCCGGCCACCTCGACCGCGAACCCGACGAAGAGCTGCGCCGGGTGTTCCTGATCGCCGTGGAGACCGCCGACACCCTCGTGCACCTGGCGTTCCGGGTCGCGCCGGAGGGCGACCAGAAGATCATCGCGGAGGCCCGCGAGATGCTCCGCGGATATCTGGCCCGGGTGCTCGACTGACCTCACGGCCGACAGGGGCTCCCCTCCGTGCATACCGGTCGGTATGCTCGGGTGGGTCCGCGCGTCACCGCTGCCGCCGCCGCCGGGAGGACCCGTGTCCCGCACCGCTCTGCGCATCTGCCCCCTGTGCGAGGCCACCTGCGGCCTGACCCTCACCATCGACGGGACGCGCGTCACCCACGCCCGCGGTGACCGCGACGACGTCTTCAGCCAGGGGTTCATCTGCCCCAAGGGCGCCTCCTTCGGGGCCGTCGACTCCGACCCCGACCGGCTGCGCACGCCGCTCGTGCGCAGGGACGGCGAACTGCGCGAGGCCACCTGGGAAGAGGCCTTCGACGCGGTCGCCGCCGGCATCCGGCCGGTCGTGGAGCGCTACGGCCCGAACGCCGTCGGCGTCGTCCTCGGCAACCCCAACGTGCACACCATGGCCGGTGCCCTCTACCCGCCGGTGCTGCTCGCCGGGCTCGGCACGCGCAGCATCTTCACCGCCTCCACGGTCGACCAGATGCCCAAGCACGTCTCCAGCGGACTGCTCTACGGCGACGCCAACGCCATCCCCGTGCCCGACCTCGACCACACGGACCATCTGATCCTCATCGGCGCCAACCCGCTGGAGTCCAACGGCAGTCTGTGCACCGCCCCCGACTTCCCCGGCAAGCTGAAGGCCCTCAAGGCCCGCGGCGGCACCCTCGTCGTGATCGACCCGCGGCGCACCCGCACCGCCAAACTCGCCGACCGGCACCTCGCCGTCCGGCCCGGCACCGACGCGCTGCTGCTGGCGGCGATGGCCCGCGTGCTCTTCGACGAGGGCCTCGTCGAGCCGACCCCGCACGTCCAGGGCGTCGAGGAACTGTCCGACGCGCTGCGGGAGTTCACCCCCGAGGCGGTCGCCGAGGCCTGTGACGTCGAGCCCGGCGTCATCCGCGCCCTCGCCCGCGACCTCGCCGCCGCCCCCACCGCCGCCGTCTACGGCCGCATCGGCAGCTGCACCGTCCCGCACGGCACCCTCGCCAGCTGGCTCGTCGACGTGCTGAACATCCTCACCGGCAACCTCGACCGGCCCGGCGGCGCGCTCTTCCCGCAGGCCGCCACCGACAGGACCCCGCGCCCCGCCGGACCCGGCCGGGGCTTCGCCCTCGGGCGCTGGCACTCCCGGGTGAGCCGGCATCCGGAGGCGAAGGGCGAACTGCCCCTCTCCGCCCTCGCCGAGGAGATCGACACCGCCACCGAGGAGGGCGAGCCGGTCCGCGCGCTGATCGCCGTCGCCGCCAACCCCGTGCTCTCCGCACCCGACGGCGACCGGCTCGACAAGGCGCTCGACTCGCTCGACTTCATGGTCAGCGTCGACCCGTACCTCAACGAGACCTCCCGCCACGCCCACGTGGTCCTGCCCCCGCCGCCGCCCTCCCAGAGCCCGCACCACGACTTCGCCTTCAACACCCTCGCCGTACGCAACCAGGTCCGCTACACCCGCCCCGCGATCCCGCTGGAGCCGGGCCGCATGGCGGAGACGGAGATCCTCGCCCGGCTGACCCTGGCGGCGACAGGCATGCACGGGGCCGACCCCGCCGCCGTCGACCAGCTGGTCATCGACCAGACCCTCGGCAAGGCCGTCAAGGAACCGCACTCGCCCGTGCACGGCCGGGATCCCCGAGAGCTCGCCGCGCGGCTCACCGGCGACAACGGCCCCGAGCGCCGGCTCGACATGATGCTCCGCCTCGGCCCCTACGGCGACGGCTTCGGCGTACGACCGGACGGGCTCAGCCTCGAGAAACTGCTCGCGCATCCGCACGGCATCGACCTCGGCCCGCTCAAGCCCCGCCTGCCGCAGCCGCTGAAGACCAGGAGCGGTGAGGTGGAGCTGCTGCCGGGGCCGATCGCCGACGACCTGCCCCGTCTGCGTGCGGCCCTGGCCGAACGCCCCGCGGGGCTCGTCCTGGTCGGCCGCCGCCACCTGCGCTCGAACAACAGCTGGATGCACAACGTGCCCGCCCTGACCGGCGGCTCCAACCGCTGCACCCTGCACATCCACCCCGAGGACGCCGAACGGCTGGGCGTCGAGGACGGGGCACCCGTGCGCGTGAAGGGCGCCGGGGGAGAGGTGACCGCGCCGGCCGAGGTCACGGACACGGTCCGCCGGGGTGTGGTGAGCCTGCCGCACGGCTGGGGCCACGACCGCCCCGGCACCCGCCTCCGCCACGCCGCCACCGACCCCGGCGTCAACGTCAACCAGCTCCTCGACGGCCGCCTCCTCGACCCGCTCTCGGGCAACGCGGTCCTCAACGGAGTGCCCGTCGAGGTCGCCCCCGTGACCGCCCCGGGAGGCCCCGCGATGACCGAAAAGCTCACCGCTCTGACCTGAGCAAAGCTGTGACCAGCAGTTTTGCGCTTATTGCTCGCACGTCAACGTCTTGTTAACGCTGCTTGACGGGACCTAACGTCTCGGACACCGCCGGCCCTGGTGGGATGTTCAAGGGCGAACGTTAGGTATCCACTCATGCTGACCATCCTCGGCTTCGCCATGATCGCGACCTTCCTGGTCCTGATCATGATGAAGAAGATGTCGCCGATCGCGGCGCTCGTGCTGATTCCCGCGCTGTTCTGCGTGTTCGTCGGCAAGGGCGCCCACCTCGGCGACTACGTCATCGACGGCGTGACCAGCCTCGCCCCCACCGCGGCGATGCTCATGTTCGCGATCGTCTACTTCGGCGTGATGATCGATGTCGGTCTCTTCGACCCGATCGTCCGCGGCATCCTCAAGTTCTGCAAAGCCGACCCGATGCGGATCGTCGTCGGCACCGCCGTGCTCGCCGCGATCGTGTCGCTCGACGGCGACGGCTCCACCACCTTCATGATCACCGTCTCGGCGATGTACCCGCTGTACAAGCGCCTGAAGATGAGCCTGGTCATCATGACCGGTGTCGCCGCCATGGCCAACGGCGTGATGAACACCCTCCCCTGGGGCGGCCCGACCGCGCGCGCCGCGACCGCGCTCAAGCTCGACGCCAGCGACATCTTCGTCCCGATGATCCCGGCGCTCCTGGTCGGCCTGCTCTTCGTCTTCGTCCTGTCCTACGTCCTCGGTGTGCGCGAGCGCCGGCGGCTGGGCGTGCTGACGCTGGACGAGGTGCTGGAGGCGGAGAAGGAGACCGAGACGGTCCTCGTGGGCGCCGGCGGCTCCGGCGACGGCAAGGTCTCGATGCGCAAGGGCGCCACGGCCGGCACGGGTGCCACGGGCGGCGCGGGCTCCGGCACCGACGCTGCGGACAACTCCGGGGACTCCGGGGACTCTGACGACGACGGCTTCCAGGTCCTCGACCCGGACCGCTCCACCCTGCGCCCCAAGCTCTACTGGTTCAACGCGCTCCTCACGGTCGCCCTGCTGACGGCCATGATCATGGAGCTGCTGCCGATCCCGGTGCTGTTCCTGCTCGGCGCCGCGCTCGCCCTGTCGGTGAACTTCCCGCACATCCCCGACCAGAAGGCCCGCCTGGCCGCCCACGCCGACAACGTCCTGAACGTCTCCGGCATGGTCTTCGCCGCCGCCGTCTTCACCGGCGTCCTCCAGGGCACCGGCATGGTCGACCACATGGCCAAGTGGATGGTGGACGTCATCCCCGGCAGCATGGGCCCGCACATGGCCCTGGTCACCGGCATCCTCAGCCTCCCGCTCACCTACTTCATGTCGAACGACGGCTTCTACTTCGGCGTCCTGCCGGTCCTCGCCGAGGCCGGTGCCGCGCACGGCGTCTCCCCGCTGGAGATGGCCCGCGCCTCCCTGGTCGGCCAGCCGCTGCACATGTCCAGCCCGCTCGTCCCGGCCGTCTACGTCCTGGTCGGCATGGCCAAGGTGGAGTTCGGCGACCACACGAAGTTCGTCGTGAAGTGGGCCGCCCTCACCTGTCTCGTCATCCTCGGGGCGGGCATGCTCTTCGGCATCATCTGACCGCTCGTCCGACTCTCCATGGAGGACATCGTGAGGCCCGGTGGGTACCGCGGCTGGCTGCTCCGCCTCGTCATCGCCTTCAGCTTCGCGCAGGGGGCGGTGTCGATGGCCCGGCCCGCCGTCTCCTACCGGGCCCTCGCGCTGGGCGCGGACGAGCGGGCGGTCGGTGTGATCGCCGGTGTGTACGCGCTGCTGCCGCTGTTCGCCGCCGTCCCCCTGGGCCGCCGCACCGACCACGGCCGCTGCGCGCCCCTGCTGCCGTTCGGCGTGGTCCTGATCTCCGGCGGCTGCGCGCTGAGCGGCGTCGCGAACTCGCTGTGGGCGATGGCGCTGTGGAGCGGGGTGATGGGCCTCGGCCACCTCTGCTTCGTCATCGGCTCCCAGTCGCTCGTCGCCCGGCAGTCCGAACCGCACGAACAGGATCGCAACTTCGGCCACTTCACCATCGGCGCCGCGCTCGGCCAGCTGGTCGGCCCCATCATCGCGGGCGCGCTGATCGGCGGCGCGGACAGGGTGGGCACCAGCGCGCTCGCCCTGATCGTGGCGGGCGGGACCGCGGCGGTCGCCTTCACCTCGCTGTGGCGCATCGAGCACCGTCGTACGGCGGCCACGTCCCGCGCGGGCAAGGGCGACCGGGTACCGGTCCGGGGCATCCTGCGCACCCGGGGCGTGCCCGCGGGCATCTTCATCAGCCTCGCCGTGCTGTCCGCGACCGACATCCTCACCGCCTACCTCCCGGTGGTCGGGGAGCACCGGGGCATCGCGCCGTCCGTGATCGGCGTCCTGCTCAGCCTGCGCGCGGCCGCCACGATCGCCTGCCGCCTGGTGCTGACGCCCCTGCTGCGGCTGCTCGGCCGGACCCTGCTGCTGACCGTGACCTGTCTGCTGGCGGCGGTGCTGTGCGCGGGCATCGCCCTGCCGGTGCCGGTGTGGGCGCTCGCCTTGCTGCTGGTCCTGCTCGGCTTCTGCCTCGGCGTCGGGCAGCCGCTGTCCATGACCACGGTCGTCCAGGCCGCCCCGGACGACGCCCGTTCCACGGCCCTCGCGCTGCGGCTGACCGGCAACCGGCTGGGCCAGGTCGCGGCACCCGCCGCGGCCGGGCTGATCGCCGGGGTCGCGGGTGTGGCGGCGCCGTTCGTGATGCTGGGCGTGCTGTTGCTGGTGTCCTCCGGGGTCGCGGTGCGGTCGCGGAGGGAGCCGGAGGAGGCGGGAGGAAAGGCGGCACCGAGGGAGCCGGAGGAGGCGGGAGGAAAGGCGGCACCGAGGGAGCCGGAGGAGGCGGGCGGAGAGGGGGCACCAAGGGTGCCGAAAGCGCGTGGGCGCGGGGTGGCGCTGCGCCGGAAGAGCGATATCTGACGTGTCGTAGGGCGGGGCTGCGGGCCTTTCGGCGGTGAGGTGACAGAGAGTCAGGTGACGGTGTTTGTATGAAAATCATCTGACTTGGAGGCATCTTCATGCCCGTCGTACCCCTCGCGCGCCGTGCCGGCACCCGCACCGCCGTCCTCGCCGCTCTCACCCTCGCAGGGACCACCCTGAGCGGTGTGCCCGCCGTCGCCCAACCTGTCCCGGGGGACAACGGAGACGTCAAGATCCACGCCAGCACGACGCGAGCCGACGACCAGCGCAACGACCCGAAGGTCTGCGACTTCTACCTCGCCGCGTTCAACTTCGATCCGGGCGAGAAAGTCAACTGGACCATCCAGACCCAGCCCGAGGTCCCGGGCGGGGCCACCCGCACCGGCACGTTCACCGCCGACCGGACCGGCAAGGGCCGCACCGAGGCCGTGGACCTGCCCAACGGGCAGTACAAGCTCACCTGGCTCACCGACCAGGCCCACGGCGCCGGCAAGTTCAAGGTGTTCAAGGTCGACTGCCCGACCTCCAAGCCGACGACGCCGGTCGGCGGTCCGCCGGCGGGCGGTGGCGGCATCGCCCGCGGCGAGGCCTTCACGCCGGTCGCCGGCGCGGCGGCGGTCGGGCTGGCCGCCGTCGCCGGGACGGTCTGGTTCCGGCTCCGTCGCCGCCCCGATGGCGCCGCGTAGGCCGCGTTCCGCGTATCGCGCCGCTCCGGTGGGGCGGCGCGAGTCCGGGGCGGGGGCCGCGGGGCGGGGTGACGCCGGCTCCGGGACCCCGTCGGTGGGGCGGCGCGGGTCCGGTTCCGGGCGTTCCGGTGGTGGCGCCGCCTCGGTCGTCCGACGCGGGGCTGGGTCCGGCTTCGGTCCGGTCGCCAACCCGGTGGGTCTGGGGGGCGTTGCGGCCGGTTTCGGGGCGGAGGCGGTGGTTCGGCGCGGGGGCCGCAGCCCGCAGGAGTCGCTCCAGCGGGTCTTCGGTGGGGCCGGTTCGGGCGCTGTCCCGGTGGGGCGGCCTGCGGCCGGTTCCGGGTCGGTTGCCGCCACGCCGGCTCGGCGCCGGGTCGGGGCTGGTGCCCCGGTGGTTCGGCGTGGGGCCGCTCGCGGTACAGGCGCGGTCCCGGCGGGGCGGCGTACGGCTGCGGCCGGCGGCGGTTCAGGCGTGGTTCCGGCGGGGCGTACGGCTGCGGCCGGCGGCGGCCCCGCTGCGTGGCCCCGGCGGTCGCGCAGGCCCTGGTACCGGACGCGTGGCTACCGGCTGACGCGGACGATCGTGCTGGCCGTGTCGCTGCTGGCGGTCGGTGTCTGGTGGGACCGGGGCGAGGAGCCCAGCACAACGGTCACGGCTCTCCCGCACGACCCCGCCGGGGTCGCCGCGGCCGCCGTACCGGACGGCTCCGGTACGGCCGCCGTGCGGGGTGGCTCCGGCAGCGGTACGGCCGGGCTGCCGGGTGGCTCCGGCACTGGCATGGCCGCCGTGCGGGGTGGCTCCGGTACCGGCATGGCGGCAATGCCGGACGGCTCCGGCACTGGTAGGGCCGGGCTGCCGGACGGCTCCGGCAGCGGTACGGCCGCGCTGCCGGGTGGCCCCGGCAGGGATGCGGCTGCCCTGCCACCCGGCTCCCGTGCCGCCCCTACTTCCCTGCCGCCCGGCTCCCGTGCCGCCCCCACTTCCCGGCCGCCCGGCTCCGGCGCCGCCCCCGCTTCCCTCCCGCCCGGATCCGGTCGTACCCCGCCCGCCGCCCGGCCCGGGCCCTCCCGGTCGCCCGGGCCCGCCAAGGGCGCGTCCCGAACCCCCGCACGCCCTACGGCCGTGACCCCCACCCCCGGGTCCCGGTCCCGTGCCGCGGCGTCCACCACCCGCAGGCCCACCACCCCCGGGCCCCTGACCGATGCCCACGCCCCCCGCCCCCGCCCGCGACCCCTGGCCGCCGCCCCCAAGCGGCCGCACACCGCCACCGGCACCCGGGCCCCGGCCACCCGGAAGCCCCGCACCCCGCCCGCCCTCCGCCCCCTGCCCCACTCCCGCGCCACCCGCCTGCTCATCCCCTACCTCCGCGTCGACGCCCCGGTCATGGACCTGGGCCTGGACCGCGAACACCGGCTCACCGCGCCCCCGGAGGACGATCCGAAGCTGGTCGGCTGGTACCGGAACGGCGCCTCGCCCGGCGGGCAGGGCACCGCCGTGGCCGTCGGGCATCTCGACACCGACAGCGGGCCCGCCGTCTTCGCGGGGCTGACCGAGCTGAAGCGAGGCCGCATCGTCAAGGCCCGCCGCGCCGACGGGCGGATCGCCGTCTACACCGTGGACAAGGTCAAGTCGTACGAGAAGGCGCACTTCCCGAGCCAGGAGGTGTACGGCGCCCGGGGCCGCCCCGAGCTGCGCCTGATCACCTGCGGCGGCAGCTACGACCGCCGGAAGGGCTACTCCGGGAACGTCGTGGTCTTCGCCCACCTCACCGGCATCCGCTGACCGCCGAGGCGGGCCGCCCCTGGCCGAATCAGGTCGTCCGCCTTCTCACCAGATGGACCGGAGCACCTGATCCCGCCCCGTGTCTTCCCCAGGCCGCGCACATTCCGTTAACTTCCGTGACCCACAGCCCCGTACGACCCGCATGGGGCTTCCGACCGCGGAGCACCAGCGCCCTGATGACCCCTCGGGGGCCCCTCATGACACGCGCCATCTCCCTGCACGACGTGAGCAAGGCCTACACGCGAGGAGCCCGCGTGGTGGACCGGCTGTCACTGGACATCGCGCCCGGCGAGTTCCTCGTGCTGCTCGGCCCGTCCGGCTGCGGCAAGTCGACCGTGCTCAGGATGATCGCCGGCCTGGAGGAGATCGACGAGGGCGATCTGCTGCTCGACGGCGAGCACGCCAACGACCTGCCGCCGTCCGCGCGGGACATGGCGATGGTCTTCCAGAACTTCGCCCTCTACCCGAACATGACCAGCCGGGCCAACATCGGCTTCCCGCTGCGCATCGAGGCCCCGGGCACCGATCCCCGGCCCCGCGTCGACGCCACCGCCCGCATGCTCGGCATCGAGGATCTCCTCGACCGCCTGCCCGCCCAGCTCTCCGGCGGCGAACGCCAACGGGTCGCCATGGGCCGGGCCATCGCCCGCCACCCCTCCGCCTTCCTCATGGACGAGCCGCTGTCCAACCTCGACGCCAAGCTCCGCACCCATCTGCGCGCCGAGATCTCCCAGCTCACCCGGGAGCTGGGCGTCACCACGGTCTACGTCACCCACGACCAGGCCGAGGCCATGTCGCTCGGTGACCGCGTCGCCGTGCTGCGCGGCGGCGTGCTCCAGCAGGTCGACAGCCCGCGGGTCGTCTACGCGCTGCCCAGCAACGTCTTCGTCGCCGCCTTCATCGGCACCCCGCGCATCAACCTGCTGCGCGGCCTGGTCCGGGCCCCGCTGGACGGGGCGATGACCATCAGCCTCGGCAAGCAGTTCCTGCGGCTGCCCGAGCCGCTCTCGCTGGACCACCAGCTGCTGCGGGTCCAGCAGGGCCGCGAGGTCATCGTGGGCCTGCGCTCGGAGGCCGTCCGGATCGCCAAGCACTCCGCCGCCCGGCCCGGCGAGGTGCCGATCACCGGCCTGGTCGAGCACGTGGAGTTCCAGGGGCACGAGATCCTCGTCCATTTCAACACCGGCTCCAGCCCGGCCGTCGTCCCCGAACTGGAGGCCCCGCGCCCCCGCCCCGGCCGTCCCGCCCGGCGGCGGCGCCGCGAGGGCTCGGTCCTCACCCGCCTGCGGGAGCGGACCGGAGCCGGCCGGGCGGGACCCGTCGTGGCCCTGGACCACCCCGAGGACGCGCGACCCGGCCTCACGAGCCCCGAACCCCGCCTGCCCGGCGACCTGATCGTCCGGACCACCCCGGACCTGGCCCTCCGCCACGGCATGCAGGTACCGCTCCTCGTCGACCTCGCCCACCTCTTCGTCTTCGACCAGCACGGCGACCGCATCTGCCCGCACCCGGCGCGCCTGCCCGACCTAGGGCCCTTCTGATGGATCTCCGCGGCGTCGCGACGCCCGGCACGCCCTCCCCCAAGCTCTCGGCTTCGCTCGAGCAGGGGGCACCCCCATGCCGCACGGGGCGGAGGGCCAGGTGGCTCCGCCACATGACCCTCCGCCCCGCACGCCGATCGCACGCACCGAACGCCGCTCCTTCCCCGCGGAGATTCATCAGAAGGGCCCTAGGGGAGTGAGGAGCCGCACACCCGGGCGGGGTCGACTCCGTGCTGTGATGACCCGGGACCCGGCGAGCTCGGGGCCCCGGAACGTCTGGCGCCGGAAAACTATCGTCGCTAGTTTATGTGCCGGACGACGACGCCCCGCCCCGGAGGAAGCGCGATGAAGGCACACGACGGCATGTACATCGGGGGCGCCTGGCGCCCCGCCGCCGGCCAGGACGTGATCGAGGTCGTGAACCCGGTCGACGAGCGGGTCATCGGCACGGTCCCGGCGGGCACCGCAGAGGACGTCGACGCCGCCGTACGGGCCGCCCGCGCCGCCCTGCCGGCCTGGGCCGCGACCCCGCCGACCGAGCGCGCCGCGCGCCTGGCCGCCCTGCGGGACGTGCTCGCGGCCCGCGCGGACGAGATCGCCGAGACGGTCACGGCCGAACTCGGCTCGCCCCTGAAGTTCTCGCAGGCCGTCCACGCCGCCGTGCCGATCGCCGTGGCGGGCTCCTACGCCGAGCTGGCGGCGACGTACTCCTTCGAGGAGAAGACCGGCAACTCGGTCGTCCACCACGAGCCGGTCGGTGTCGTGGCCGCGATCACGCCCTGGAACTACCCGCTGCACCAGATCGTCGCCAAGGTCGCCCCGGCCCTCGCGGCCGGCTGCACGATCGTGGTGAAGCCCGCCGAGGACACCCCGCTGGTCGCTCGCCTGCTCGCCGGCGCCGTGCACGAGGCCGGCATCCCGGCGGGCGTCTTCAACTTGGTCACCGGGCTCGGCCCGGTCGCCGGGCAGGCCCTCGCCGAGCACCCCGGCGTCGACATGGTCTCCTTCACCGGCTCCACCGCCGTCGGCCGGCGGATCGCCGCCGTCGCCGCCGGGCAGGTCAAGAAGGTCGCCCTCGAACTCGGCGGCAAGTCCGCCAACGTCATCCTCCCGAGCGCCGACCTCGCCAAGGCGGTCAACGTCGGCGTCGCCAACGTCATGTCCAACTCCGGCCAGACGTGCAGCGCCTGGACCCGGATGCTGGTCCACCGCCACCAGTACGACGAGGCGGTGGAACTCGCCGCGACGGCCGCCGCCAAGTACGGCGACCGCATCGGCCCCGTCGTCAACGCCAAGCAGCAGGCCCGGGTGCGCGGCTACATCGAGAAGGGCGTCGCGGAAGGCGCGCGCCTGGTCGCCGGCGGCCCCGAAGCCCAGCGCGAGAAGGGCTACTTCGTCAGCCCCACCGTCTTCGCCGACGTCACCCCGGACATGACCATCGCGCAGGAGGAGATCTTCGGCCCGGTCCTGTCGATCCTCAGCTACGACGACGAGGAGGACGCCCTGCGGATCGCCAACGGCACGGTCTACGGCCTGGCCGGCGCCGTCTGGGCCGGCGACGAGGAAGAGGCGGTGGCCTTCGCCCGCCGGATGGAGACCGGCCAGGTCGACATCAACGGCGGCCGCTTCAACCCGCTCGCCCCCTTCGGCGGTTACAAGCAGTCGGGCGTCGGCCGCGAACTCGGCGTGCACGGCCTGGCCGAGTACCTCCAGACCAAGTCCCTCCAGTTCTAGTCAGGGGAGTCCCTTCCGTCATGGCTGTCCGCGCCGCCGTCCTGCCCGCCGTCGGCTCCCCGCTGGAGATCACCGGCATCGACCTGCCCGACCCCGGACCCGGACAGGTCCGTGTCCGGCTCGCCGCCGCCGGGGTCTGCCACTCCGACCTGTCCCTGTCCGACGGCACCATGCGCGTGCCCGTCCCCGCCGTCCTCGGCCACGAGGGCGCCGGCACGGTCGTCGCCGTCGGCGAGGGCGTCACCCACGTCGCGCCCGGCGACGGGGTCGTCCTCAACTGGGCTCCGTCCTGCGGCGCCTGCCACGCCTGCTCGCTCGGCGAGGTCTGGCTGTGCGCCAACGCCCTGAACGGCGCCGCCGACGTCTACGCCCGCACCGCCGAGGGCACCGACCTCCACCCCGGCCTGAACGTCGCCGCGTTCGCCGAGGAGACGGTCGTCTCCGCCTCCTGCGTCCTGCCCGTCCCGGACGGCGTCCCGCTCACCGACGCCGCCCTCCTCGGCTGCGCCGTCCTCACCGGCTACGGCGCCGTCCACCACTCGGCCCGGGTGCGGCAGGGCGAGACCGTGGCGGTGTTCGGCGTCGGGGGAGTGGGCCTCGCGGCCCTCCAGGCGGCCCGGATCGCGGGCGCCTCGAAGATCATCGCGGTGGACGTCTCCCCGGCGAAGGAGGAGCTGGCCCGGACGGCCGGAGCCACCGACTACCTCGTCGCCTCCGACACCACCGCCCGCGAGATCCGCGGCCTGACCGGCAAGCAGGGCGTCGACGTGGCCGTCGAGTGCGCCGGCCGCGCGGTCACCATCCGCACGGCGTGGGACTCCACCCGCCGCGGCGGCCGCACCACGGTCGTCGGCATCGGCGGCAAGGACCAGCAGGTCACCTTCAACGCCCTGGAGATCTTCCACTGGGGCCGCACCCTCTCCGGCTGCGTGTACGGCAACTCCAACCCGGCGGAGGACTTGCCCGTGCTCGCGGACCACGTCCGGGCGGGCCGCCTCGACCTGAGCGCCCTGGTGACCGAGCGCATCTCCCTCGACGGCATTCCGGCAGCCTTCGCGAACATGCTGGCGGGCAAGGGCGGCCGCGCGCTGGTCGTCTTCTAGGCCGTCCCCGTCCCCGTCCGCGCCCCGGCCTCCCGCGAGGCCGGGGTCGTCGGCATGCCCGCCCGCCGACTGAGTGCCACGTACAGGCAAAAAGTCCTGGTGCACGACCCGTTGACGTCCATACCGTCCGGTCAGTACGTTCCCCGGAACCCGCGCCACCCCCCGTTCCGTCCCCGCACCCACCGGAGCGTGCACCGCATGGACACGGCCCCTTCCGCTCAGCCCGCCACCACCACACCCGCCATGGGCAACCGCCGCCGCGTGGCCACCGCGGCGGCGCTCGCCTCGGCCGTCGAGTGGTACGACTACTTCGTCTTCGGCATCGCCGCCGCCCTCGTCCTCGGCGACCTCTACTTCCCCGCCGGCAGCCCGACCGCGGGCGTCCTCGCCTCGTTCGCCACCTTCGCCGTCGGCTTCCTCGCCCGCCCCCTCGGCGGCATCGTCGCCGGCCACCTCGGCGACAAGCGCGGCCGCAAGCCGATGCTGGTCCTCGCCCTCACCCTGATGGGCGTGGCCACCACCGGCATCGGCCTGCTGCCCACGTACGACACGATCGGCGTCGCCGCGCCGATCCTGCTCGTCCTGCTCCGGGTCGCCCAGGGCGTCGCCGTCGGCGCCCAGTGGGGCGGCGCGATGCTCCTGGCCACCGAGTACGCCCCGGAGGGCAAGCGCGGCGTCTACGGCAGCGTCGTCCAACTCGGCGTCCCCATCGGCGTGGTCACCGCCAACACCGTCTTCCTGCTGGCCGGAGCGCTCACCACCGACTCGGCGTTCGCCGCCTGGGGCTGGCGCGTGCCGTTCCTGGTCGGCCTGCTGGTCCTCGGCCTCGCCTGGTACATCCACACCCGCGTCGAGGAGACCCCGGCGTTCCGGGAGGCCGAACGGGCGCTCGCCGAGCAGGAGAAGTCCGAGCAGAGCTCGCCGCTGCGCACCATCCTGCGCGGCCACCTCGGCACGGTGCTCCTGGCCGGTGGCTCCTTCGCCGTGAACACCGCGACCTTCTACATCCTCATCACCGGCGTCCTCGACTACACGACCCGCGAACTGGACATGGACAAGGGCGCGGTGCTCACCGTCTCGCTCTGCGTCAGCCTCACCCAGCTCGTGCTGATCCCGGCCGCCGCCGCGCTCTCCGACCGCATCGGCCGCATCCGGATCTACGCCCTCGGCGCGGCCGGCATCGCCCTGTGGGCCGTACCGCTGTTCCTGCTGATCGACACCGGCTCGCTGCTGTGGCTCGCGGTCGGCACGTTCGTCGCCAGCTGCTTCCTGAGCATCATGTACGGGCCCCAGGCCGCCCTGTTCGCCGAGCTGTTCACGCCCGAGATGCGCTACACCGGCGCCTCCCTCGGCTACCAGATCGCGGCCGTCGCCGGCGGCGGGCTCGCGCCCTTTGTCATGGTGCTGCTCCTGGAGGCGACCGGCACCTCGCTGGCCGTCTCCGGCTACATCATCGGGCTCTCGGTGATCGCGCTGGTCTCGATCAAGGTCCTCGCGGACCGGGCGCGTGCGGCGGAGCCGCAGCCCGCGCCCGAGGCCCGCGCGGAAGCCGAGTCAGCGAGCTGAGTCCGGCGTCTGCTCGGGCCGGGGTTCCACCACCGCTCCCGGAATCCCGGCCCGAGCCGCCGCCCGTGACCGCGACCGCGACCGGGACACCGCCACGCCCGCCAGACACAGCGCACCGCCGACCAGCGTGAGCAGCCCCGGCACCTCGCCGAGGAACAGCCAGGACATCAGGACGACCAGCGCGGGCGCCGCGTACGTCGTCGCGCCCATCTTGCTCGCGGTCGTCCGGGACAGCGCGTACGCCCACGTCGTGAAGGCGAGGGCGGTCGGGAAGACGCCCAGGTACACCATGTTGAGGGTGGCGGAGGCGGGCGCCTCGGCGGCCTCCTCGACCAGCTGTCCCGCGAACGGCAGGCACACCACCGCGCCGACCAGGCAGCCGAACGTCGTCACCTGCAACGGGCTGGCCGAGCCCAGCGCGGGCTTCTGCGCCACCACACCACCGGCGTACGCGACCGCCGCCAGCAGGCACAGCACCACGCCGAGCACCGAGGAACCGCCCTCGCCGGACATCGACAGACCCACGGTCACCGCGCCGGCGAACGACACCGCCATCCCCGCCAGCAGCCGCGGCGGCATCGGGTCACCGAGCAGCCGGGCCCCGAGCAGCGCGATCAGGATCGGCCCGATGTTCACGACCAGGGCGGCCGTCCCCGCGTCGACCTGCTGCTCGCCCCAGTTGAGGGCGACCATGTAGAAGCCGAACCAGAGCAGCCCCGATATCGCGATCCCGCGCCACGCCGAGCGCGGCGGCCACGTCTCCCGCCGCAGCAGGCAGATCACCCCCAGCGTCAGCGCCCCGGCCAGCAGCCGCCCGAGCGCCAGCGCGCCCGGCGAGTACGCCTCACCCGCGCTGCGGATCGAGACGAAGGCGGACGCCCACAGCACGACGGTGACCGTGGCCGCACCGGCGGCCAGCAATTCGGCTCGACGGGTGGGTGAGGGTGGGGAGGCGTTCATCATGCTCCTGAGGCTAGGGGCGAGGCAGGGTCGGAAGCTCGCGGATTTCGGACGGGGCGCCGGGCCGGTCAGCGCAGTGCGGTGGCCTCGACGCCCAGCAGGTCGAAGAGGGCCCGCTCACCGGCCGCCGTCACCTTCACGGCCCGCTCGGAGCCGATGCGCACGCACCACCCCGCGTCCAGGGCGCGCCGGCACAGGGCCGCGCCCGCGACGCCCGCGAGATGGGGCCGGCGTTCGGTCCAGTCGAGACAGGCGCGGGCCAGGGGACGCCGGCCCCGCCGTTCGAGGCCGATACCGGCCGCCGCGAACCACGCCAGCCCCGCGTCGGTGAGCGCGAACCCCGTCTCCTGCTGGAGCAGCCCCCGCGCCGTCAGCGCGTCCGTGACCACGATGCCGAGCCGCCCGGCGAGATGGTCGTAACAGGTGCGGCCCCGGGCCATCGCCGAGCCGGCGCTCGACTCCCGCAGGTTCCGGGGCCGTCCGGACCTGCCCGGCGCGACCTGCGCGGCCAGGTCCTCGACCAGCTGCGCGACGCGCGCGTCGGCCAGCCGGACGTACCGGTGCCGGCCCTGCCGCTCCTCGGCGAGCAGTCCGCCCGCGACGAGCCGGCCCAGGTGCTCGCTCAGCGTCGAGGCGGCCACACCCGCGTGCCGCGCCAGCTCGCCCGCCGTCCAGGCCCGCCCGTCGAGCAGCGCGAGCAGGCACGTGGCCCGGGTCTCGTCGGCGATCAGCCCGGCCAGCCGCGCCAGCCCCGTGGCCTGCGGATCCCTCGTCGTCATGCGCCCAGCATGGGCCACGGACCCTTCGGCCGCCGCCGAAGTGTCCCGCCGGGTGTCCCTACGCGGTCCGCCGCACCTGCTCGTACTGCCGCGCCAGCCCGTCCAGCAGGGCCGTCAGCCCGGTCTCGAAGGCCCGCTCGTCGATCTTCTCCTGCTGCTCGGCGAGGAGGTGGGCCTGCTGGAGATGGGGGTAGTCGGCGGGGTCGTAGGCGCTCGCGTCGTCCACGAAGCCCCCGGCGAAGGAGCCGAGCGCGGAGCCCATGACGAAGTACCGCATCAGCGCGCCGATCGACGTGGCGTGCGCCGGCGGCCAGCCCGCGGCGACCATCGCGCCGTAGACGGCGTCCGCGAGGCGCAGTCCGGCCGGGCGGCGGCCGGGGCCGCGGGCCAGCACCGGGACGATGTTCGGGTGGTCGCGCAGCGCGGCCCGGTAGGAGACGGCCCAGTCGTGCAGCGCCGTCCGCCAGTCCCGGCCGTCCTGGAACATCGACAGGTCCACCTGGCCGCTCACCGAGTCGGCGACCGCCTCCAGGATCTCGTCCTTGGTGCGGAAGTGGTTGTACAGCGAGGGCCCGCTGACGCCCAGTTCGGCGGCGAGCCGGCGCGTGGAGACGGCCGCGAGGCCCTCCGCGTCCACGAGCGCGCGGGCCGCCTCGACGATCCGGTCGGTGCTGAGCAGGGGCTTGCGCGGTCGGGCCATGGCGCACATAGTAGGGCTGCCGATTGAAACTAGCAGTGCTAATTTAAATGTACTGTTTTCAAGTGCGGTACGGCTACGAGTGGGGTGGCGTGTGGTGAACCTGGAGCTCAGCGAGGAGCAGAGCGCGGTCCGGCGGCTCGCGCGGGACTTCGTGGAGCGGGAGATCACCCCGAACGTCGTCGCCTGGGACCGAGCCGAGGAGGTCGACCGCGCGATCGTCAGGAAGCTCGGCGAGGTCGGCTTCCTGGGGCTGACGATCGACGAGGAGTACGGCGGCTCCGGCGGCGACCACCTCGCGTACTGCCTGGTCACGGAGGAACTCGGCCGGGGCGACTCGTCCGTGCGCGGCATCGTCTCCGTCTCGCTCGGGCTCGTCGCCAAGACCGTCGCCGCCCGGGGGAGCGAGGAGCAGAAGCGGCGCTGGCTGCCCGGGCTGACGTCCGGCGAGTCGGTCGGCTGCTTCGGCCTGACCGAGCCGGGCACGGGCTCGGACGCGGGCAGCCTCACGACGCGGGCGGTGCGGGACGGCGGCGACTACGTCATCAACGGCACCAAGATGTTCATCACCAACGGCACCTGGGCCGACGTCGTCCTGCTCTTCGCCCGCTCCACGGACGCCCCCGGCCACAAGGGCGTCTCCGCCTTCCTCGTCCCGACGGACACGCCCGGCCTGAGCCGCCGCACCATCCACGGCAAGCTCGGGCTGCGAGGCCAGGCCACCGCCGAACTCGTCCTGGAGGGCGTGCGCGTGCCGGCCTCCGCGATGCTGGGCGAGGAGGGCAAGGGCTTCTCCGTCGCGATGTCCGCCCTCGCCAAGGGCCGGATGTCCGTCGCGGCCGGCTGCGTCGGCATAGCCCAGGCGGCGCTGGACGCGGCCGTGCGGTACGCGGGCGAGCGCGAGCAGTTCGGCAGGGCCATCGCCCACCACCAACTGGTCCAGGAGCTGATCAGCGACATCGCCGTGGATGTCGACGCCGCCCGGCTGCTGACCTGGCGGGTCGCCGACCTGATCGACCGGGGGCAGCCGTTCGCCGTCGAGTCGTCCAAGGCCAAGCTGTTCGCCTCGGAGGCGGCCGTCCGCGCCGCGAACAACGCGCTTCAGGTCTTCGGCGGGTACGGCTACATCGACGAGTACCCGGCGGGCAAGCTGCTGCGGGACGCCCGCGTGATGACCCTCTACGAGGGCACGAGCCAGATCCAGAAGCTGGTCATCGGGCGGGCGCTGACGGGGGTCTCGGCGTTCTGAGTACACCCCTGAGTACTTCGGCGGATGTGGCGCGGGCCACGTCCGCCGAAGCTTGCCCCCATGAGTGAGACACCGGGCAGCAAGCAGCAGAACACCGCCGCCTTCTACGGCCAGGCCGTCGCTTCCTTCGCCGTCGCCATGGCGGCCACCGCGATCGGCATCTACCAGCTGAGCGCCGACGCATGGGTGCGGGGCTTCCTCGCCATCGCCGTGCTGTACCTCGTCACGTCCTCCTTCACCTTGGCCAAGGTGATCCGGGACCGGCAGGAGGGGGCGGCCCACTCGCCCGTGTACACCCCCTTCGAGAAGCACTGAGGGGCAGGTGCCGGGCGGCCACGCTAAGCGCTCGCTCACCTTCGGCGGTATGGTGGTGTCCCTGTCAGTGGAGAGGGGCGAGTGATGAGTACGGCGGAGGAGACGGCCGGCGGCGAGGCGCAGGCGTGGGGCGAGGTCACGCCCGACGCGGCGCGGCGGCTGCTGATCGCCGCGGTGGAGGCCTTCGCCGAGCGTGGCTACCACGCCACGACGACCCGTGACATCGCGGGGCGCGCCGGGATGAGCCCCGCCGCGCTGTACATCCACTACAAGACCAAGGAAGAGCTGCTGCACCGCATCAGCAGGATCGGGCACGAGAAGGCCCTGGAGATCCTGCGGACGGCGTCCCGCCGCGAGGGCAGCCCGACGGAGCGGCTCGCCGACGCGGTCAGCTCCTTCGTGCGCTGGCACGCGGGCGGGCGGACCACCGCGCGGGTCGTGCAGTACGAACTCGACTCGCTCGGGCCCGACGCCCGCGCCGAGATCCTCGCGCTGCGGCGCCAGGTCGACGCGGAGGTGCGCGGGATCATCGAGGACGGCGTGCGGTCGGGCGAGTTCGAGGTCATCGACGTGCACGGGACGACGCTGGCCGTGCTGTCGCTCTGCATCGATGTGGCCCGGTGGTTCAACGTTGACGGTCCCCGGACGCCGGAGGAGGTCGGCGCGTTGTACGCCGACCTCGTGCTGCGGATGGTGGGGGCCGGGGCCTCGGCGGCTGCGTCCCAGAAGTAGCTGCGGCTCAGAAGTAGTAGCGCGCGACGGACTCGGCGACGCAGACGGGCTTGTCGCCGCCCTCCCGTTCCACGGTGAAGGCGACGCTGACCTGGGCGCCGCCCTGGACCTCGTCCACGCCGGTGATCGTCGCGGTGGCGCGTAGACGGGAGCCGACGGGGACGGGGGCGGGGAAACGCACCTTGTTCGTCCCGTAGTTGACGCCCATCTTCACGCCCTCCACGGAGATCAGCTGCGGGCCGAAGAGGGGGAGCAGCGACAGGGTCAGATAGCCGTGCGCGATGGTGGTGCCGAAGGGGCCCGCGGCGGCCTTCTCCGGGTCGACGTGGATCCACTGGTGGTCGCCGGTGGCCTCCGCGAAGAGGTCGATCCGCTTCTGGTCGATGACGAGCCAGTCGGTGTGTCCCAGTTGCTCGCCAATCGCCGCCTTCAGGTCGTCGACGGACGTGAAGATCCTCGGCTCTGCCATGTCTTCCAGACCTCTCCGTGTCGTATCTCTAAGCGACTGCTTAGCATGGTCGGCTGCGGAGGCTGTGTCAACGGACTCGGTAGGGTTCGAGGGGTGCCTCAGATTTCAGAGAAGATCCATGAACTCACGGTCGGGCAGCTCGCGGCGCGGAGTGGCGCCGCCGTCTCCGCCCTGCATTTCTACGAGTCCAAGGGCCTGATCAGCAGTCGCAGGACGTCGGGCAACCAGCGGCGCTACTCCCGGGACACGCTGCGCCGGGTGGCGTTCATCAGGGCCGCGCAGCGGGTCGGGATCCCGCTGGCGACGATCCGGGAGGCGCTGGCGGAGCTTCCGGAGGAGCGGACGCCGACGCGGGAGGACTGGGCGCATCTGTCGGAGGCGTGGCGTTCCGAACTCGACGAGCGCATCAAGCAACTGAACCGCCTCCGGGACCACCTCACCGACTGCATCGGCTGCGGCTGCCTCTCCCTCGACACGTGCGTCCTGTCCAACCCGGGTGACGTCTTCGGCGAACACCGAGCAGGCTCCCGCCTGATGGACGAACGCAACCGGCGTGTGTAGTGCCTATTCGCCGGGGGTGGGTCGGGGCCGCGCCGGGGGGTGTCCGTCCTCGGAACGGCGCGATGGGGTCGGACGCCGACTGACTGTCCGTTGACGCGCCAACCGCTGCGGGCGGACACCCCCCGACACGTCCCCTTGCGCCGTCCGGCGGCTGCCGGCGCGTCGTGGCTGACGCCATGGCCGCCATAGCTGCGGGGCGCGGGGCGGGCCGCCGGGTCCGCTGAGCTGCGGGCAATCGTGCCGCTAAGGGCGGCACGGGTGGGTGCAGCGGCACCCCGCTCCGCCGGGTTGCGGACCCACCCGGCGTCAGCGCCGACGCCGGGCACCTAACGACCTCGGTACTCGGCCAACCCCGCCGCAACCAACTCCGCGTTGGACCCGCCCACCGCCCATCCGGCAGTCGCAGCACATCCTCCAGCCCGACCCGCGTGGCCAACCCCAACCGCCCCGCAAGCCGCAGCACCGGCCACGCACCCCCGTCCTCCCCGTGCAGCAGCACAGGACGCCCGTGCGCCGCACCAAGGTCGGACAACAACTCCCGAGCAGAACCCACCGCACTCGAAGGGCCCGTGTCCGTCACCTCCGCCAGCACCCGCAGGACCCTCGGCCCGAGCGGCGACACCGCGAACCGCTCCGCACCGTCCGTCCCGGACCGGATGCCGGCCTCCACACCCACCCCGAGATCGAGCAGCACGGCGGCCACCTCCTCGGCCCCCGGCTCATGCCAGTTGACCGAGGCATGGTCGGGCAGGACGGTCCAGCTCCGTATCCGAGCCGGCCGGGCGGCGGGGTCCGGCTCGGCCCACGCCCCCGTGGTCACACCCACCGGCACCGCCACGCGCGCGCGAATCGCCGCCAGCGTCTCCGCGAGCACCCGCGGCGACAACGTGTCGCGCCCGCACGGCGTCTTGGGATGGACATGGACGTCCGTGGCCCCGGCCGCGACGGCAGCCGCCGCGGAGTCGGCCATCGACTCGGGCGTCAGCGGCACCGCCGTACCGTCGGCGGCGGTCCGCGGACCGTTCAGACACACCTGCACCATGTCAGCGATGGTGCCGGCCGGCACCGACAGTGGGGGTGCGGCATCCCCGGCGCACCCCCCGCGCACCCGCATCCGTCAAGCCGACACCAGCAACCTCGCCCGCCTGGCGTCCGCCAGGGCTTCGGGCGTGAGCACGGGACGCGGTACCAGGATTCCGCAGTCCGTGCAGACCGGACCCGCCGAGGGTTCGTGATCCAGGTCGTACTTCCAGGCGAGTCGTTCTCCGCCGCACACCGGGCAACCCGAGCCCGGTTCGCGCTCCAGCGCGGCGATCAGTCGGCGCAGCACCTCGGCCAGCGGTTCACGGGGATGGACCGCCGGATCGTCGCACCACGCCACGCCGAAACCGCCCCAGGTCAGCCGGTGCCAGTCGTCCACACTGCCCGGCCTGCGCAGTCCGTCGTGCTTCTCCTTCTTGCGGCGCTCGGCGAACTCGACCTCGTAGGCCAGCCAGACCGCCCGCGCCTCCTCCAGTTCGTCCAGTGCGGCCACGAGCCGCGCTGGATCGGGGGACCGGTCCTCGGGACCGAACCCTGCCCGGGAGCACAGATGGTCCCAGGTCGCCCTGTGTCCGTAAGGAGCGAACCTCTCAAGGCACTTGCGCAGCGAATAACGCCGCAAGGCCAGATCGCACCGCGGATCGCGGACCTGTCTCGCCAGACTCCGGAAACCGGCCATCGTCCTGCACCTCCGTCACACCTGCACCTGTAATCCGGTCACTTCGGCGTCGTCGTACGGACGTCGCCGAATAGACGTATCGACAAGCGAATCGGCTCCATCCGATTTCAAATGGCCTCCATAAGCCGTCCGAAGAGGCTCGCGAGTCGTCTGCCGTGGTCCGTGTGCCTGTTGTGCTGACTCCAAAAAGTGACGCTTGTTCATCTTCAATCGCGGGGATACCGGCGGTAACATCCCGCCCACCCCCGTCGGGAGGAGTCCCCCCACATGCCACGGCGTACCCCACGCACCGTTCTCGACAGAATGAGAACTCCCCGCGGAATCCCCGGGTTCCTGAAGACCGCATCGGTATGCGCCCTGATCGCGGGTCTTTTGTCGCCGCTCGCCCCGGCGGCGGCCTCGGAGACGGCGACCGCGCAGGCCACGGCCGCGGCGAACGACCACTGCGGGAACCAGTGTTCGGACATCCTCCCGCCCGGCCAGAACGGCAACGCCACCCTCGCCCAGATCCTCCTCAACCAGGCCTTCGGCACCCAGCCCGAACACGCCGCGGACCAGCTCGGGCCCTACGCCGACCTCGCCAAGGGCTACACCGGCCTCACCAACGACAAGATCAACACCTTTTTCAACGACGCGTCGTTCGGGGTCCCGGCGGACCAGGTCGCCTCCACCGTCAAACCCGCCGGGCGCAGTGACGTGACGATCGTCCGGGACAAGAAGACCGGTGTGCCGCACATCACCGGTACGACGAGATACGGCACCGAGTTCGGTGCCGGCTTTGCCGCCGCCCAGGACCGGCTGTGGCTGATGGACGTCTTCCGGCACGTCGGGCGCGGTCAGCTGACCTCCTTCGCCGGTGGCGCGCCCTCCAACCAGGGTTTGGAGCAGCAGTTCTGGCGGCATGCCCCGTACACCGAGGCCGATCTGCAGGCGCAGATCGACAACGCCGTCGCCACCAACGGCGAGCGCGGCAAGCAGGCCCTCGCCGACGCCAAGGCCTACCTCGACGGCATCAACGCCTACATCGACGCCTCCGACAGCGGCCGCTACTTCCCCGGCGAGTACGTCCTGACGGGTCACAAGGACTCCGTCACCAACGCCGGGAAGATAGAGCACTTCAAGATCACCGACCTGGTCGCGCTGGCCTCGGTCATCGGCGCGTTGTTCGGCTCCGGCGGAGGCGGCGAGGTCAACAACGCCATCTCGCTGCTGGCCGCCCAGGAGAAGTACGGCGTCGCCGAGGGCACCAAGATCTGGGAGTCCTTCCGGATGCGCAACGACCCGGAGGCCGTCCTCACCCAGCACGCCGGCAGCTTCCCGTACGCGACCAGGCCGGACGCCCCGCAGGGCACGGCCCTGCCCGACGCCGGCTCGGTACAGCAGGAGCCCCTCGTCTATGACCGGACGGGCAGCGCCGCCACGTCGAGCGCCACCGGCGCCTCCCGCGACGCCGCGAAGACGGCCGTGTCCTCCGCCAAGCGCGGCATGTCCAACGCCCTCGTGGTCAGCGGCGAGCACACGGCCAGCGGCCACCCCGTCGCCGTGTTCGGCCCGCAGACCGGCTACTTCGCCCCGCAACTGCTGCTGCTCCAGGAGCTCCAGGGCCCGGGCATCAGCGCCCGCGGCGCCTCCTTCGCCGGCCTCAGCTTCTACGTCGAACTCGGCCGCGGCCAGGACTACGCGTGGAGCGCCACCACCTCCGGCCAGGACATCATCGACACCTACGCCGTCGAACTGTGCCAGGACGACTACCACTACCTGTACCGCGGCACCTGCACCCCGATGGAGAAGGTCGAGCAGAAGAACGCCTGGAAGCCCACCGTCGCCGACGGCACCGCGGCCGGTTCGTACACGATGCGCGTGTGGCGGACCAAGTACGGGCCGGTGGAGTACCGCGCCACGGTCGGCGGCAAGAAGGTCGCCTACACCACCCTGCGCTCGTCCTTCCTGCACGAGGCCGACTCCATCATCGGCTTCCAGATGCTGAACGACCCGGACTACGTGAAGGGTCCCGAGTCGTTCCAGAAGGCGGTGCAGCACATCAACTACACCTTCAACTGGTTCTACGCCGACTCCGCGCACACCGCGTACTACAACAGCGGCGACAACCCGGTGCGCGCGAACGGCGTCGACGCCGAGTTCCCGGTGTGGGCGCGGCCCGCGTACGAGTGGCGGGGCTGGGACCCGGCGACCAACACGGCCGACTACACACCGCCCTCCGCCCACCCCCAGTCCATCGACCAGGACTACTACATCTCCTGGAACAACAAGCAGGCCAAGGACTACACGACCGCGCCCTGGGGCAACGGCTCCGTGCACCGCGGCAACCTCCTGGAGGACCGGGTGAAGAAGCTGGTCCAGCAGGGCGGGGTGACCCGGGCCTCGCTGGTGAAGGCCATGGCCGACGCCGGGATCGCCGACCTGCGGGCCGAGGACGTCCTGCCCAAGTTGCTGAAGGTGGTCAACAGCTCGCCCGTCGCCGACCCGACGGCGGCCGCCGCCGTCGGCAAGCTCCAGGCGTGGCTCGCCGCGGGCGGAAAGCGCACGGAGACCGCGGCCGGCTCCAGGAAGTACGCCGACGCCGACGCGATCCGCATCCTGGACGCCTGGTGGCCGCTGCTGGTCAAGGCCGAGTTCGAACCGGGCCTCGGCAGCGAGCTGTACGAGGCCATGACCGCCAACCTGCCCGTCGACGAGTCCCCGTCGGCCGCGCACGGCCCGACCGGCTCGCACGCCGGAAGCTCCTTCCAGTACGGCTGGTGGAGCTACGTCGACAAGGACCTGCGGGCCGTCCTCGGCGAGCAGGTGAAGGGGCCGCTGGCCCGGAAGTACTGCGGCGACGGCAGCCTCGGCGCCTGCCGGGACACGCTCATCAGCACCTTGAAGGAGGCGGCCGGCAGGACCGCGGCCCAGGTCTACCCCGGCGACGACGTGTGCGCGGCGGGCGACCAGTGGTGCGCCGACTCGATCAACCACCGCACCCTCGGCGGCATCAAGCACGGCAAGATCAGCTGGCAGAACCGGCCGACCTACCAGCAGGTCGTGGAGTTCACCTCACACCGGTGAGGCAAGTGTCGGCGGCGGGTCAGCGGACGGGGCCCGCCGCCAGCACCAGCCGGGCCAGCTCCTCGTGCAGGATGTCGCTGTGCGCGCCGGCCGGCGGACCGCCCCGTCTGACCACCGCCGCCGCGTCCACGTTCACGCACCCCGAAGCGGGCAGCTTCGCCTTCAGGGCCTGAGCGAGGGTGTACGCGCGCGTGCCCGGCACCGCCTGCACGCCGTCGTAGCCCAGCGCGCCCCACTTGGCGCCCAGGGCCCGCCCCAGGTCGAGGCCGGCGACCGACCGGCTGTCGCCCGCCATGCGGGAGGCCAGCGGGTACATCGTGCCGAGCGCCGCGTCGTGCCGCGAGTGGCAGCACACCAGAGGGCCGTCGACGCGGTTCTGCTGCCCCTGGAGCACCCCTCCGGCCCGCGCGTCGTGCGGCAGCCGGGCCGCGAACGCGTAGTGCGAGAACGCCCCTTGGAGCAGCGTCACCGACTTCACCGTGCGCACGCCCTCCGGGAGCCCGCGCAGCGCGAACGACACCAGCCGCGCGCCGAAGCTGTGCCCGACGAGGTGCACGCGCACGTCCGGCGCCGCCGCCGCGAGCTGCCCGACGACCCGGCCGAGCCCGCGCTCGCCGACGGTTCCGGCGCGCCGCTTCATCGCGTAGTACGTCGCCTGCCGCAGCAGTTCATGGGCACCGTCCCAGGGGTTCGGGATCCTGAACCCCCGCTGCGCGTCCGGCGCTTCCAGCTCCGCCAGCGCCCGCGCGAACTCCTCGCAGGCCGCCGCCGAGGACCCGGCGAACATCTCCGGCTCGCTCTGCGGCACCCCCTCCGCCACCGTGTCCGCCGCGAACAGCGCCTGCGGCCCGGGCGCCACCGCCTCCACCAGCAGCCGCACCAGCCGCCCGAACTCCTCCAGCTCGGCCTCCTCCGGCGGCTGCTGCTCCAGCAGCCGGGCGATCTGCTCGACCAGGATCGCCCGGCCCGGGAAGGTCTCCAGCAGCGCGTGCCGGGTGTCCTTGTCGAGGACCGGGCGCCGGGGCGTATCGGCCGCCACGGCCCGGGGGAAGTCGGGGATCGGTTCGTCGGAGAACCGCATCGCCGGCCACAGCACCCCGACGTATCCGATCCGGGCGGCCGGGGCCAGCCGCGGGACGGGCGCGAAGAAGCGGTCGTAGAGCCGCGTCGCGCCGGAGCGGTCGGAGTTCCAGCCGTGCGCGAAGACGACCAGGTCGCGCACCTTCCGTTCCGTGACGCCGGCGAGCAGCCGGTCGCGCGGGCGGCCCGCCGGGTCCCCGTCCGCGTCGAAAATCAGCTCCCAGTAGGGAGTCACGCTCATCGCCGGATCCGCCATGACAGGCCCCTTCGTCCCCCGGGTGACGCCACGATGTGGGCGCATCGTCCTGCCAACGGGGGAGCTTGGCCATACGTCACGGGCGCATTGGGGTCCGCGGCCGTGCTCAGCGGTAGAGGAGGTACTTCCGCCGCATCCTGCGGAAGGCGGCCAGCTCCTCCTGCCAGCCGGCCACCACCTCGTCGGTGTCCGCGCCCGCGTCGATCATCGTCCGCACGCGCGCGGAGCCGGTGAGCTTGTCGATCCAGTGGTCCGGGCGCCAGGCGAAACCGCTCCAGACCCGCTTGGCGGTCACGAGCAGCGCTATGCCGGTGCGGACGGGGTCGAACGCGTCCCGGTCGTGCACATGGACCTGCACACCGCCGATCGTCCTGCCCTGGAACTTCGAGAAGGTGGGCGCGAAGTACGCCTCCCTGAACCGCACACCGGGCAGGGCGAGTTCGTTCGCCGCGGCCGCCCAGCGCCGGTCGATGCCCTCCGCGCCCAGCAGTTCGAACGGCCGGGTGGTGCCGCGCCCCTCCGACAGGTTCGTCCCCTCGAACAGGCACGTTCCCGAGTACACCAGGGCCGTCTCCGGCGTCGGCATGTTCGGGCTCGGCGGCACCCAGGGCAGCCCGGAGGCGTCGAAGAACTCCGAACGCTTCCAGCCCGACATATGCACCGTCTCCAGCGGGACGGGCTCGGTCAGGAACTCCCCGTTGAACAGCCGCGCCAGCTCGGCGACCGTCATCCCGTGGGCCTGGGAGACGGGCCGGCGCCCGACGAACGTGGCGAACTCCTTGTGCAGGACGGGGCCGAGCGCCGCCCGTCCGGTCACCGGGTTGGGCCGGTCCAGGACCACGAACCGCTTGCCCGCGAGCCGCGCGGCCTCCATGCAGTCGTACAGCGTCCAGATGTACGTGTAGAAGCGGGCGCCGACGTCCTGGATGTCGAAGACGACCGTGTCCACGCCGGACGCGGTGAAGATGTCGGCGAGCGGCCGGCCGCTCTTGAGGTACGTGTCGTAGACGGGCAGGCCGGTCGCCGGGTCGTCGTGGCGGCCCTCGGAGCCGCCGGCCTGGGCGGTGCCGCGGAAGCCGTGCTCGGGCCCGAAGACGGCCGTGAGGTTCACGCGGTCGTCGGCGTGCATGACGTCGACGATGTGGCGGACGTCCCGGGTGATGCCGGTGGGGTTGGTGACGATGCCGACCTTCTGGCCGTCGAGCAGGGCGTAGCCGTCCTGGGCGAGGCGTTCGAAGCCGGTGCGCAGTTGCCTGCGGCGCTGGGCGGCGGCCGCGGTGGGTGTGGCTGATAGAGCTGCCGCCGTGGCGGTGGTGAGTACGGCTCGTCTGGAAGGGCGCATGGGTGGCCTCCGTGACCCGTTGGGTACCGCTTCGTCGTGGGTGGTCGCGCGCACGCGGCGGAGCCGCAAATCGATACAGCCCCGCGCCCCTAAGGGTCGTGCGGTTGACCCTTCCTTGAAACATACCGACCGGTTAGTCTGGCGCTGTTGCTGAGCCGCGTCGAAGGAGGCCGATGGTGGGAGCCTTTCAAGGGTCGGGGGTCGTTGTCACGGGGGCCGGGGGTGGGATCGGAGCCGCGCTCGCCCGGCGGTTCGCCGCCGAAGGAGCCCGGGTCGTCGTCAACGACCTGGACGCCGAGCGGGCCAAGCACGTCGCGGACGAGATCGGTGGGATCGCCGTGGCCGGTGACGCCTCGGCGATCGTCGGTGACGCCCGCGACGCACTCGACGGGACCGTCGACGTCTACTGCGCCAACGCCGGTGTCGCCTTCGACGGCGGGGACGCCGACGGGCCGCTGGACGAGACGGCCTGGGCGGCCTCCTGGGAGGTCAACGTCATGGCCCACGTCCGGGCCGCCCACGCGCTGCTGCCCGCCTGGCTGGAGCGCGGCAGCGGGCGGTTCGTCTCCACCGTCTCCGCCGCCGGACTGCTCACCATGATCGGGGCGGCGCCCTACGCCGTCACCAAGCACGGGGCGCTCGCCTTCGCCGAGTGGCTGTCGCTGACGTACCGGCACCGGGGGGTGAAGGTGCACGCCGTCTGCCCGCAGGGCGTACGGACCGACATGCTGGCCGCCACCGGCAGCGCGGGCGACCTGGTGCTCCAGCCGACCGCGATCGAGCCGGAGGCCGTCGCGGACGCCCTGCTGAAGGGCATCGAGGAGGACCGGTTCCTGATCCTGCCGCACCCGGAGGTCGCCGCGTACTACCAGGCCCGGGCCGGTGACCCCGACCGGTGGCTGACCGGCATGAACCGCATCCAGCAGCAGTGGGAGGAGACCCGGTGACCGACTCCCGTTACGCGGCCAAGCCCTGGCTCGCCCTGCTCAGCGACGCCCAGAAGGGTCCGATCAGCCCCGCCGGCTCCCTCGTGCACGCCCTGCGCCGGGCCGTGGCCGAGACGCCGGACAGCGACTTCCTGGCCTACTTCGACGGCCGCGTGACCTACCGGGAGGCCGACGAGCTCAGCGACTCCGTCGCCGGGCACCTCGCGGCCAGCGGCCTGGAGCGCGGTGACCGGGTCGCGGTCCTGCTCCAGAACTCCCCGCACTTCGTGCTCGCCGTGCTGGGCGCGTGGAAGGCGGGCGCGGTCGTCGTGCCCGTCAACCCGATGTACAAGTCGGGCGAGATGGCGCACGTCCTGCGGGACGCCGAGGTGGCCGCGCTGATCTGCTCGGACCGGGCGTGGGAGTCGTATCTGCGCGAGACGGCCGCGGACTCGCCCGTGCGGATCGTGCTCACCGGTTGCGAGCGGGACTTCCAGACGCGGGACGACGCGCGCGTGCTGACCTTCGAGGGGCTGCCGCAGGCCCCGGACGCGGACGACCTGATGGCCGTGGCGCGGGCCGGGCACAAGGCGCCCGAGGACCGCGATCCCGGCCCGTCCGACATCGCGCTGATCAGCTACACCTCGGGCACGAGCGGCACGCCCAAGGGCGCGACCAACACGCACGGCAACATCATGTACAACGCCGAGCGGCAGCGGACGGGCCTCGGGCTGCCCGAGCGGCCCGTCTACTTCGCGCTGGCACCGCTGTTCCACATCACCGGCATGGTCTGCCAGTTCGGCGCCTGCCTGAACAGCGCGGGCACGCTCGTGCTGGCCTACCGCTTCGAGGCGGGCGTGGTGCTCGACGCGTTCGCCGAGCACCGTCCGCACTACACCGTCGGCCCGTCCACGGCCTTCATGGCCCTGGCCGCCCACCCCTCCGTCACCCGCGACCACTTCTCCTCCTTCCGGGTGATCTCCTCCGGCGGCGCCCCGCTGCCGCCCGCGCTGGTGGAGAAGTTCCGGGCGGGCTTCGGCCCGTACCTGCGCAACGGCTACGGACTGACCGAGTGCACCGCGCCCTGCGCCTCCGTGCCGCCCCATCTTGAGGCGCCCGTCGACCCGGTCTCCGGAACCCTCGCGGTCGGCCTGCCCGGCCCCGACACGGTCGTGCGGATCGTCGACGACAACGGCGAAGAGGTCCCCTTCGGCGAGCAGGGCGAGATCGTCGTCGGCGGACCGCAGGTCGTGCCCGGCTACTGGCGCCGCCCCGACGCCACCGCCCAGACCTTCCCCGGCGCCGAACTGCGCACCGGCGACATCGGCTTCATGGACGAGCAGGGCTGGCTGTACGTCGTCGACCGCAAGAAGGACATGATCAACGCGTCCGGCTTCAAGGTGTGGCCGCGGGAGGTCGAGGACGTGCTCTACACGCACCCGGCGGTGCGCGAGGCCGCCGTCGTGGGCGTGCCCGACGGCTATCGCGGGGAGACCGTCAAGGCGTACATCAGCCTGCGTCCGGGCGCCGAGGCGGACCCGGATGCACTCGCCGCCCACTGCAAGGAGAGACTGGCCGCCTACAAATACCCGCGCCAGGTGGAGATCCTTCCGGACTTGCCGAAGACGGCCAGTGGGAAGATCCTCCGTCGGGAACTGCGTTCCCGGACGCAAGGCAACTGACAGCAGTACGGAAAGGCAGGTGGCGGCAGTGCCCAGGACGACGGACTCGGACGGCACTCCCGTGCCTCAGCGGCTCCTGGCCGCCGCCACCCGGCTCTTCGCCGAGCGGGGTTACGACCGCACCTCGGTGCAGGAGATCGTCGAGGCGGCCGGGGTCACGAAAGGCGCGCTGTACCACTACTTCGGTTCCAAGGACGATCTGCTGCACGAGGTGTACGCGCGCGTGCTGCGCATCCAGCAGGAGAGACTGGACGCTGTCGCGGACGCGGACGAGCCGGTGGAGAAGCGGCTGCGGGCCGCTGCCGCGGACGTCGTGGTGACGACGATCGACAACCTCGACGACGCGATGATCTTCTGGCGGTCCATGCACCATCTGAGCCCCGAGAAGAACAAGCAGGTGCGTGCGGAGCGCCGACGCTACCACGAACGCTTCCGGGCGCTCATCGAGGAGGGCCAGGAGTCGGGCGTCTTCTCCAAGGCGACTCCGGCGGACCTGGTCGTGGACTACCACTTCGGCTCGGTCCACCACCTGTCGACGTGGTACCGCCCGGACGGCCCCCTCACACCGCAGCAGGTCGCAGACCACCTGGCCGACCTGCTGCTCCGCGCCCTGCGCCCCTAACGCCTCGGGCCGGGCAACCCAGCCCGTCCGGCGCTTGAGGACGAGGCCGTTCAGGCCGAAGGGGGTCTGGGGGCGCAGCCCCCAGCGGGGTCGAAGGGGCGGAGCCCCTGGTGATGGGACGGGTAGGGGCGGCGGGGGCGAGAAAACCCCACCGCCCCACCGGCATCACAGATACCGCTTCAATTCCCGCCGAGCCAACGACCGCTGATGCACCTCGTCCGGCCCGTCCGCGATCATCAGCGTCCGCGCCCCCGCATACAGCTCCGCCAACGGGAAGTCCTGACTCACCCCACCCGCCCCGTGCAACTGGATCGCCCGGTCGAGAATGTCCACCACCGCCCGAGGCGTAGCGATCTTGATCGCCTGGATCTCGGTGTGCGCCCCCCGATTCCCCACCGTGTCCATCAGCCACGCCGTCTTCAGCACCAGCAGCCGCAACTGCTCCACGGTCACCCGCGCGTCCGCGATCCAGTTGTGCACCACACCCTGCTGAGCCAGCGCCTTCCCGAAGGCCGTCCGGGACACCGCCCGCCGGCACATCAGCTCGATCGCCCGCTCGGCCATCCCGATCAGCCGCATGCAGTGGTGGATCCGCCCCGGCCCGAGCCGCGCCTGCGCGATCGCGAAACCGCCGCCCTCCTCGCCGACGAGGTTCGACACCGGCACGCGCGCGTGGTCGAAGACCACCTCGGCGTGACCGCCGTGGTAGTGGTCCTCGTACCCGAACACCTGCATGGCCCGCTCGATGGTGACACCCGGGGTGTCGCGCGGCACCAGCACCATCGACTGCTGACGCCGGATGTCCTCCCCGTCCGGGTCGGTCTTGCCCATCACGATGAAGATCTTGCAGTCCGGGTGCATCGCCCCGGAGATGTACCACTTGCGGCCGGTGACGACGTACTCGTCGCCGTCCCGCTCGATGTGCGTGGTGATGTTGGTGGCGTCCGAGGAGGCCACCTCCGGCTCGGTCATCGCGAACGCCGAGCGGATCTCGCCCGCGAGCAGCGGCTCCAGCCACTGCTTGCGCTGCTGCTCGTCGCCGAACTGCGTGAGCACCTCCATGTTCCCGGTGTCCGGCGCCGCGCAGTTCGTCACCGTCGGCGCCAGCTGCGGGGAGCGGCCCATGATCTCGGCGAGCGGCGCGTACTGGAGGTTCGTCAGCCCGGCCCCGTACTCGGAGTCCGGCAGGAAGAGGTTCCACAGGCCCTGCCTGCGGGCCTCGGCCTTCAGCTCCTCCACCACCGCCGGGGTCTCCCACGGCGAGGCGAGCAGGGCACGCTGCTCGTGCGCGACGGCCTCGGCCGGATAGACGTACTCGTCCATGAAGGCGAGGAGTTTGGCGCGCAGCTCTTCGGTGCGCGCGTCGAAAGCGAAGTCCATACGGATCAGCCCTCCTGGAGGCCTTCGTTGAGCGTGGTCAGTCCGTGCCGGACGAAGACGGGCACGAGGTCGCCGATGCGGTCGAAGCCGCGCCCGACCGTCTGGCCGAGCGTGTAGCGGTAGTGGATGCCCTCCAGGATCACGGCGAGCTTGAACCAGGCGAACGCCGTGTACCAGGAGACCGCGGAGACGTCGCGCCCCGAGCGCGCGGCGTACCGCTCGATGAGTTCGGACGGCGCCGGATGCCCGGGGGCCTCGGCGGTCGTGGAGACGGGGGAGTCGGGCATGCCGAGCGGCATGCTGTACATGACCAGCAGGCCGAGGTCGGTGAGCGGGTCGCCGAGCGTGGACATCTCCCAGTCGAGGATCGCCTTGATCTCGTCGTCGTCGCCGATCAGGACGTTGTCGAGCCGGTAGTCGCCGTGCACGACGGCCGGGGCGGGGGAGCGGGGCAGCTCCCGCCCGAGCGCGGCGTGCAGCTCGTCGATGCCGTCCAGGTCGCGGTTGCGGGAGGCGTCCAGCTGCTTGCCCCAGCGCCGCAGCTGCCGGTCCAGGAAGCCCTCTGGCCGGCCGAAGTCCGCGAGCCCCGCCTCGCCCGGGTCCACCGCGTGCAGCTCCACCAGCGTGTCGACCAGGCTCAGCACCGCGCCCCGGGTCCGCTCGGGGCCGAGCGGCACGAGCTGGTCGGCGGTCCGGTAGGGCGTGCCCTCGACGAACTCCATGACGTAGAACGGCGCCCCGAGCACCTCCTCGTCCTCGCAGAGCAGCACCGGCCGCGGCACCGGCACGGCGGTCGGGTGCAGCGCGCTGATCACCCGGTGCTCGCGCTTCATGTCGTGCGCGGTGGCCAGGACATGGCCGAGCGGGGGCCGCCGTACGACCCACCGCGAGGTGCCGTCGGAGACCGCGTAGGTGAGGTTCGACCGTCCGCCTTCGATCAGCCGGCCGGACAGCGGGCCGCTCACCAGGCCGGGCCGCTCCCGGTCGAGCAGGCCGCGCAGCCGGTCGAGATCGAGTCCGGGCGGGTGGTCGGGGCTCATGCGTCGCTCCTCCGGGCAGGTGAACAGTTCCCAGCTCATGATGCCGACCGGTCGGTATGTCGTCCAGAGCGGGGCCGAAACGTGATCGGAGCCACGATAGGCCGACGGCCGCCACCGCGGGGCGCCAGGGAGGTTTCGGCCGGTTCGTTCAGGCCATCCGGCTTGCGAGCCGCCCTGCGAGCCCGGAAGGTCAAAGCCATGAAGGCGATCAGCTACTCACGGTACGGCGGACCCGAGGTGCTGGCGTTCGGGGAGGTCCGCGATCCGAAGGTCGGCCCGGACGCGGTGCTGGTGAAGGTGCGGGCGGCGGCCGTGAACCCCGTCGACTGGAAGGCCCGCGAAGGCCACCTCGACGGCATTCTCGCCCCCGTCTTTCCCGTGGTGCCCGGCTGGGACCTCTCGGGCGTCGTCGTACGGCCCGGCATGGCCGTCTCGGAGTTCGACGTCGGGGACGAGGTCATCGGGTACGTCCGCGAGGACTTCCTCTCCCGCGGCACCTTCGCCGAGTACGTGGCGGCACCCCTGCGCACCCTCGCGCGCAAGCCGCGCAACCTCTCCTGGGAGGAGGCGGCCGGACTTCCCCTGGTCGGGCTCACCGCCTACCAGGTGCTGATCAAGGTGCTCCAGGTGAAGCGGGGCGAGACCGTCCTGGTGCACGCCGCGGCCGGTGGCGTCGGCTCGATCGCCGTGCAGCTCGCCGCCCACCTCGGCGCCCGGGTGATCGGTACGGCGAGCGAGCCCAACCACGACTTCGTGCGCGGCCTCGGCGGGGAGCCCGTGACGTACGGCGAGGGCCTGGGCGAACGGGTGCGGGGGCTGGCGCCCGAGGGCGTGGACGCGGTGTTCGACACGGTCGGCGGGGACGCGCTGAAGGTCTCCGCGAACCTGCTGGCCCCCGAGGGCCGCCTGGTGTCCGTCGCCGACAACGACGTCGTGACCTACGGCGGCCGCTACTACTTCGTCCGCCCCGACGCCGAGGACCTCGGACGGCTGTCCGAGCTGGCCGAACAGGGCGTGGTGAGCGTGCACGTCGACGCGACGTTCCCGCTGGAGCGGGCGGCGGACGCGCACCGGCTGAACGAGGAGGGCCGGACCCGAGGCAAGATCGTCGTGACGGTGGACTGGGAGAGCGACGGCGGCTGACCACGCCGGAGAAGCCGATGCCTGAGAAGCCGGTGCCGCTGTCCTAGAGGACCAGGGCCGCCCCGCACACCGCCATCGCCACCGTGCACAGCGCCGCCGCCGCGGCGTGCCGGGGCGCGAACGCCGCGGGGGCGGTGGTGGCCGCGAGCGTCCGGATCCGGCGGTGGGCGATGTTCAGGAGGCCCAGCCAGAGCACACCGCACAGGGCGCATGCCACGACCCCGGGCGCGGACACGCCGCCGTGCAGTGCGGTCTTCACGGCGAGGACGGCGCAGACCGTGCCCGACAGCGTCGTACGCCGCCACGCCAGGCGGGTCCGCTCGGGTTGCAGCCCGGGGTCGCGGTCGGGGTCCTGCCGCCGGGCCGCCGGCGCGCTCACCCCTCCCACCCGACGAGCACCACGACGACCATGGCGACGGCCACGACCGCGACGACCAGGCTCAGCAGCGCCGGGAACCGGGACACCGGCAGATCCTCGCCCCGGCGCATGGCCCGCTCGCAGCGCACCCAGTGGTTGACCGCCCGCAGCGAGCACAGCACGCCCGCGGCGAGCAGCGCGAGCGCCAGCCCCACCCGCCAGCCCCAGCGCAGGTCCGGCAGGAACTGGTCCACGGCGAAGCCGCCGCCGATCAGCGCGAGGGCGGTGCGCAGCCAGGCCAGGAAGGTGCGTTCGTTCGCCAGCGAGAACCGGTAGTCGGGCGTCTCGCCGTCCTGCCGCACCTCGGCCGGCGCGAACCACAACCGGACGTTCCGTACGAACTCGATCACATGCGCGACCCTACCCGGGAGCCGTTCGCCGGGTGGTGTCAGTGCCACCCGCTACGGTGCGTGCATGGAGGTCCCCACGTCACTGACCGGCTACGCGACGCCCGGGCACGGCATCGTCCCGGCCGAGCACCAGCTCGACCTGCCCGGCTTCTGGCCGGCCTACTTCGGCCCGCTCTGGGACGGGCTCGCCCGGGAGCCCGGGCTCTTCGGGGCGGACCTGGCCGACGTCGACGCGGCCGCCGAGGCGCTGTACGAGTCCACGGAGGTCTGGCCGGCGTACCGCATCCCCCTGCCGGGCGGCGCGGTGCTGTGGATCGTGCACCGGAACTTCCCGGACGACGCGGGGACGGACTTCCTGCTCACGCGCCCGGACCGGCCCGAGGTGGTCTCCCTGGCCCGGCTCGACGGCCACTTCGGCGGCCCCGGCCTGTCCTGGCCCGACCTGCTCGCCGTGGCGGGCTCGGCACCGGCCGAGGCGGAGGGAGTGCGGGATCCCGACCTGCGGTTGCTCCTGCTGCTCCCGGCCTTCGGGGACGCCGACACACCGGTCGAGGAGTCGGTGGAGCGGACAGCGGCGGCGCTCGGGGCCGTCGGTGTGCCCGCGGATGCCGCGCCCGGGGTGGCGGAGGGGCTGCTCGACCATCCGTACTGGAACGGCCCGGTGTGGTCCGCCCCGGGCGACAGCCCGCTGAGCGGCGGCAGCGGCGCGGAGCGCCCGTCGGGGACGGCCCTGCTCAGCGACGCCGGCCCGCTCAGCCCTTCGCCCGAAGCACCCTGAGCCGCTCGTACGCCGCCAGTCCGTCCGGCACCCACTCCCAGTCGCCCAGGCGCCGTTCCACCTCGTCCTCGGGGAGGAAGTCGTGCCAGGCCACCTCCTCGGCCTGCGGCCGTACGGGCAGTTCGCAGCGCACGTCGTACACCGCCGACCACCAGGTCTGGCCCGAGCCGTTGTCGTAGAGGAACTTGAAGAGGTACCGCGGGCTCGGCAGGCCGGTCACGCCGAGTTCCTCCTCGGCCTCGCGGAGGGCCGCCGTGTCGTAGGCCTCGCCCGCGCCGACGACTCCGCCGACGAACATGTCGTAGAGGGAGGGGAAGACCAGCTTGGTCGGCGTCCGCCGGTGCACGAAGATCCGGCCCTGGGCGTCCCGGGCCTGGATGAACACGCAGCGGTGCCGCAGGCCCCGGGCGTAGGCCTCGCCCCGGGGGGACTGCCCGATGACCTGGTCGTGCTCGTCGACGATGTCGAGGATCTCGTCAGCAGCGCTCATGGACTCATCCAAGCAGGGCCGGAGCCGGGAGCGGGCCGGGGCCCGTCAGGGCGACGCCGGGCTCACCGCGGGCGAGGCGACCCGTGTCCGCTCCGTCACCGTCGCCGTCCCCGTCGGCATCGCCGGATGCAGGCCCAGCAGCACGATCCCGGTGATCACGGCCAGCAGGCCACCGGCCTCCCAGCCGAGCGCCACCGCGTCGGTCCGCAGCCGGTCGCCCAGGAAGCCGACGCCGCAGATGATCCCGGCGAGCGGCTGGGCCGCGGTCAGGGCGGGCAGCGACTTGCGCAGCGACGCGGTCTCGAAGGCGCTCTGCACGAGGACCAGCCCGGTGACGCCGATGGCGAGGACCGCGTACGGCTGCCAGCCGGTCATCAGCTCGGCGAAGCCGCCCTCGGAGAACGTCTGCCCGCTCACCCGGGTGAGCGCGTCCTGCACGCCGTACAGCAGCCCGGCGGCCAGTGCCAGCAGCACCGGGCCGGAGCCCAGCCGTGAGCGCCTGCCGCGCGCCGTGAGCAGCAGCGCCAGCCCGATCATGACTCCGATGATCAGCCACTGCCGCATCGGATCGGCCGTCGCGGCACCGCTCTGCGGCTGGCCGGCCACGATGAACGCGGTGACCCCGCCCGCCAGCAGCGCGAGCCCGGCCCACCCCTGGCGGCCCAGCGGCTGCCGGGTCTGCCTGCGGGACAGCGCGAGCGCGAACAGCAGGTTCGTCGCCAGCAGCGGCTCCACCAGGGACAGCTCGCCCTGCCCCAGCGCGGCGGCGCCCAGGGCCATGCCGACCACCATCAGCGCGATACCGCCGAGCCAGCGCGGCACCTTCACCAGGTCGATCAGCAGCCGGAAGGAGAGGAAGTCGCTCAGCGGGGCCCGCTGGGCCGCGTTCTGCTGGAGGACGAATCCGAAGCCCAGACAGCAGGCGGCGCTCAGGGCGAGCACCAGGACTAGAACCGACACGCGGTGTACCTCGATCATCAGGTCGGGTCACGATTGCGTAGGGGCCGACTGTACCGGCCGGCTCCGCCCGGCGCGCCCGTACGTCCTGCCATCGTCAGGGGCGGTGCTCGCCCACGCTATGACGCACGTCACAAAGGGCGAAACGGATAAATCGGATGCCGGTCGCGCCGCCCTCACGACTCCCTTGGGTACAGAACTCTCACAAGTAACGGCAATTGACGCGTGTAACGCACCGGCGACTCTTGACGCCAACCATTGGCTGGGGTTTGGCTGTGCGTGATCAGTTCATGGCAATGCGCACATGCGTGCCCCCCGACCGCCGTGAGCCGAAACACAAGAAGAGCGCGTGAGGAAGTTCCGCGGTGTCCCCACCCCCGCCTCCCCTCGGCCGTGGCCGCAGACGTGCGGCACAGGCCTTCGACGAGGCCCTCGACGACGCCGACCTCATGGCCGCGCGCGCCGCGCTGGCGCAGGGCCGCTGGCAGAACGCCCGTTCCCTGCTGGTCCACACCGGAGACGACTGGGACCGCCGCGGCCACCGCGTCACGGTCCTCGCGCGGGAGTCCTACTGCGCCGCCTGGGCCCGGGAGTGGCTGCTCGCCGAACCCGAGTCGGCCGACGCCTCCGTGCTGCTCGCCCTCGCCCAGGTCCGGCGCGCCCTGCGCGGCAAGACCAAGCCGGTCCGCGCCCGCGAGGCCTGCCGGGAGGCCGCCGACCGCGCCCCCGCCGACCCCACCCCCTGGCTCGGCCTGCTCCTGCTGGAGTGCGCCACCGGCACCGACCAGGACGTGGTCCGGGCCTTCGAGCAGGTCCGCGCCCGCTACGCCGACCACCACCACGCCCACCACCTGATGGTGGCCCGCCTCGCCGGACGCCGCACCGAGGCCGGCCCGGACCCGCTGCACGAGGTCTACGACTTCGCCAACTGGGCCGCCGAACAGGCGCCCGCCGACTCCCCGCTCGCGATCCTGCCGGTCATCGCCCACGCCGAGCGCTACCGCGCCCTGGCCGCCGCCGGGCATGAACCCGCCGACCCGGCCGCCTCGGGCCACTGGAGCGGCCGCCGCGCCCGGCAGGTGATGAAGGCCGCCTTCGACTGGTGGCTGGAGTGGGAGCTGGAGGGCCACCCGCGGCGGCTGATCGACCTGAACTTCCTCGCCCACGCCAAGTTCTGCGAGGGGCGGGGCGCCGAGGCAGCCGCCCTGTTCCACCGGATCGGCCGGTACGCCACCCCGGCGCCCTGGTCGTACCCGGACCGCGACCCGCACACCGCCTTCGCCGCCGCCCGCGCCGGCGCGCTCGGCACGGCCTGACACCCCCGGAATCCCACACGTGAGGACGCTCTCCCGATGACCACGGACAGTACGAGCACGAGCACATCCGCCGCCGGCGGCATCAGTACCTTCAAGGGGCAGGAGCGTGCCCTGCGCGCCGACCGGCTCGGCACCGGCGGACTGCTGCTCTCCGTCCTCGCCGCGACCGCCCCGCTCATGGTGGTCGCGGGTGTCATGCCCACCACATTCGCGGTGATGGGCATCGTCGGCCAGCCGCTGCTCTTCGTCGTCCTCGGCGTCGTCCTCGCCCTGTTCAGCGTGGGTTACGCCGAGATGAGCCGCCACGTCCACAACGCGGGCGCCTTCTACGCCTACATCTCCCGCGGCCTCGGCGGCACCGCCGGCGCGGGCGCCGCCCTGGTCGCCCTCGTCGCCTACAACGCGCTCCAGATCGGCATCTACGGCATCTTCGGCTTCGAGGTCTCCGGGCTCCTCGCCACCTACGCCGAGGTGGAGGTCGCCTGGTGGATACCCGCCCTCGTGGCCGCGCTCGCCGTCGGCCTGCTGGGCTGGCTGAAGATCGACGTCAACGCGCGCGTGCTCGGCGTGCTGCTCGTCATCGAGGTGCTCCTCGTCGTGATCTTCGACGTCGCCGTCCTCGCCGACCCCGGCAAGGAAGGCCTCTCGCTGCACGCCTTCAACCCCGACACCCTCACCGGCGCGGGCGTCGGCACCGCCCTGTGCTTCTGCATCGCCGCGTTCCTCGGCTTCGAGCAGGCTCCCGTCTACGCCGAGGAAACCAGCCGCCCGCACGTCCTGGTGCCGCGCGTGATGTTCCTCGCCGTCGGCGGGGTCGCCGTCTTCTTCGCGCTGAGCAGCTGGGCCCTCACCGTCGCCACCGGCCCCGCCGCGATCGTCGGCACGGCCCAGGAGCAGAGCGCCGGACTGCTGTTCTCCCTCACCGAGTCCCGCCTCGGCGGCACCTTCACGGACGTCCTGCACGTCCTGTTCGTCACCGGCATGTTCGCCGCCCTGCTCAGCTTCCACAACGTCGTCGCCCGGTACGCCTTCGCCATGGGCCGCGAAGGCCTGCTGCCCGCCGCCTTCGGCCGCACCAGCGGCACCAGCGGCGCCCCCGGCACCGGCTCGCTGCTCCAGACCGTGGTGGCCGTGGTGGTCGTGATCGGCTTCGCGGTCGCCGACGACAAGCCGGTCGGCGACCCGACCGCGCCCGTGCTGCACCTGTTCACCTGGTTCGGCAACATCGGCGCCCTCGGCGTGATCGTGCTGATGGCGGCGGCCTCCCTGTCGGTCGTCGTCTTCTTCGCCCGCCGCGGCGCCGCGGGCGCCCAGGCCTGGCGCCTGGTCACCTCCGCGCTGGCGGGCCTCGCCCTGCTCGTGATCGCCGGCTACACGGTGAAGGACTTCGAGGTGCTGGTCGGCGCCGGCCCGGACTCCTCGCTGAGCTGGGTACTGCCCGGCATCATCGGCCTCGCCCTGGCCGCCGGCCTGGTCCTCGGCCTGGTGCTGCGCGCCCGCGCCCCCGAGAAGCACGCCCGGATCGGGCTCGGCAACGAGGCGTTCCAGCTGGAGAAGGCGGCGTCGTCCTGACGTCGCCCGCGTAAGAAGTGGTTACGGAACTCTGACGAGCACCCGCGATCCCTGTTCCGAAGGGACCGCGGGTGTTCGAATGAGTACGTGAACGAGGACGTACATCAGGGCGTGGACGAAGACCACCCCGAGAAACGGGGCACCCCGGTCGGCCGCCGCGTCTTCCTCGGCACCCTCGCCCTGGGCGCCGCCGGCGTGGTCGCCGCGCCCCCGCTCCAACGCGGCCTGGAGGGCTTCCTCGGCAGCGCCGCCGACAAGGACCCCACCGGCCTGACCGGACTGCTCCCGAACGGCGGCGGCTTCCGCTACTACTCGGTCGCCTCGTCCGTCCCGCGCAAGAACGCCGACAGCTACCGCCTCACCGTGGACGGCCTGGTCGACCGCCCCACCACCTACACCCTGGCCGACCTCAGGGCCCTCCCGCAGACCCGCCTGGTCCGCGACGTCCAGTGCGTCACCGGCTGGCGCGTCCCGGACACCCCCTTCGAGGGCGTACGCCTGTCCCGCCTGCTCGACGCAGCCAGGGTCCGCCCCACGGCCAAGGCCATCCGCTTCACCTGCTTCGACGGCACGTACACCGAGAGCCTCACCCTCGCCCAGGCCCGCCGCGCGGACGTCCTGGTCGCCCTGCGCATGCAGGACAAGGACCTCGGCCACTCCCACGGCGGCCCCGTCCGCCTCTACGTCGCGCCCATGTACTTCTACAAGTCCGCCAAGTGGCTCTCCGGCATCACCGTCACCGACGAGGTCCGCCCGGGCTACTGGGAGGAGCGCGGCTACGACGTCGACGCCTGGGTGGGCCGCTCGAACGGACGGGACGATGAGCCTACGAGCTGACACCACGGTCGCCATCAGGCGCTTCAGCCGGGCCCAGCGCTGGGTGCACCGCACGACGGCCGTGCTCATGGGCGTCTGCGTCCTGACGGCGGCCTGCCTCTACGTCCCCCAGTTCGCCGAACTCGTCGGCCGCCGCGCCCTGGTCGTCACGCTGCACATCTGGGCCGGACTCGCCCTGCCCGTCCCCGTCCTGGCGGGCCTCGCCTCCCGCGCCTTCCGCGCCGACCTCGGCCGCCTCAACCGCTTCGGCCCGCACGACCGCACCTGGCTGCGCGCCGCCCTGCACCGCGACAAGAGCCCCGCGTCACGCCCCGCGGGCAAGTTCAACGCGGGCCAGAAGCTCTACGCGTCCTGGCTCGCCGGCGCCACGCTGGTCATGCTCGGCACGGGCCTGATGATGTGGTTCACCCACCTCACCCCCCTGCTCTGGCGCACCAGCGCGACCTTCGTCCACGACTGGCTGGCCCTCACCATCGGCATCGTCCTGGCCGGCCACATCGGCATGGCCCTGGCGGACCCGGAGGCGAGAAGAGGCATGCGCACAGGCAGCGTGAGCAGCGACTGGGCGGAGCGGGAGCACCCCTTGTGGCGCCCGTAGGTCACGCCCCTCAGGGGCGCGGGGAACTGCGCGAACAACCACAACGCACCCGCACCCGCCCCACGACGACAAGCCCTACGGCGCAGGGGCGAAATCCAACAGCACCTTGCAGGCCCGACTCCGGTCAGCCGCCAGCACAAAAGCAGACTCGGCCTCCCCCACGGGAACCACCGCACTGATCAGCCCATCGAAAGCCGACTCCGCAGCCAGCAACGCCAACGCCTCGTCGAACTCACCGTCGAACCGAAACGCCCCCCGCAGCTCGATCTCCCGGCTCACCACAAGATTCCCCGCAAACGGACTGTCCCCCGCCGGCAACATCCCCACCTGCACGACGACCCCACCCCGCCGCACCCGCCGCAGACACGCGTCGAGCCCCGCGGCCACCCCGGACGCCTCGATCGCGACATCCACCTCGGACGGCCACCCGGGATCGTCAGGATCATCGGCCCGTACAACCGCCGAAGCCCCGGCGATCCGCCCGTACTCCAGCGCCTCGGGCAGCAGATCCGTGACGGTCACCCGGGAAGCCCCCGCCGCCTTGGCCGCCGCGACCACCAGACACCCGATGGGCCCGGCCCCGGTCACCAGCACATGCCGGCCGGCCACCTCCCCGGCCCGCCGCACCGCGTGCAGCGCGACGGACAGCGGCTCGGCCAGCGCGGCCCGCCGCAACCCAAGCCCTTCCGGCAGGGCCCGCACCTGCGCACAGGGCACGACCACCTGCGCCGCGAACCCGCCCTGCACATGCGGAAAACGTGCCGCACTGCCCAGATACCGCGTGTCCCGGCAGACGTTCCGCCGCCCGCCCGCACACTCCGGGCACACCCCGCACGCAGTCGCCGGATGCACGGCGACGGCCGCACCCGGCGCCGGACCCGACGCGCCAACGCCGTACTCCACGACGGTCCCCACGACCTCGTGCCCGAGCACCATCGGCTCCCGGAGCCGGAAGTCGCCGACCCCGCCGTGCCGCCAGTAGTGCAGATCGGACCCGCACACCCCGCCGTAGCGGACGGCGACCAGCGCCTGCCCCGGCCCGGGCTCGGGCACCGGCAACTCCGCCACCCGCAGGTCGCCCTGACCGTGGATCACACAACCCAGCATCACAGCCTCCCGGCAGGTGGTCACAGCACGCTCGTCATCCCGCCGTCGACGTACAGCACCTGCCCGCTGACGAAGTCCGCGGCGGGGGAGGCGAGGAACAGCACCCCGCCCACCAGGTCCTGCGTACGCCCCCAGCGCCCGGCCGGGGTGCGCCGCCGCACCCAGGCGCTGAACTCCTCGTCCTCCACCAGCGGCCGGGTCAGCTCGGTCTCGATATAGCCCGGGCCGAGCCCGTTGACCTGGACCCCGTAGGGCCCCCAGTCCGCGCACATGCCCTTGGTGAGCATCTTCAGCGCGCCCTTGGTCGCGGCGTACGGCGCGATCCCGGGCCGTACCACCTCGCTCTGCAGCGAGCAGATGTTGATGATCTTCCCGTGGCCGCGTTCCGTCATCCGGCGCGCGGCCTCCCGGCCGACCAGGAAGGCGCTGGTCAGGTTGGTGTCCAGGATCCGGTGCCAGTCGGCGTCGGTGAACTCCAGCAGCGGGGCGCGCAGTTGCATGCCCGCGTTGTTGACGAGGATGTCGAGCGGGCCCACCCGCTCCTCGACCTCGGCGACCCCCGAGGCCACCGATGATCCGTCGGTCACGTCGAACGCGGCCGTGTGCACCCGGTCGCCGGGCAGCTCGCCGACGGCCTCGGCCAGCCGGTCCTTGTCGCGTCCGTTCAGCACGACCGTGCAGCCGGCCTCCGCCAGCCCGCGGGCCAGGGCCAGCCCGATGCCCCGGCTGGAGCCGGTCACCAGAGCCGTACGGCCGCTGATGTCGAAGAGGGGGTGAGCCGTCATCGCCGTAGCGCTCCTAGATCACGAGGGACAGCAGAAGGACGATGCCGCCCGCGACCACGGAGATGATGCACTCCATGACCGACCAGGTCTTCAGGTTCTGGCCGACGCTGAGTCCGAAGTACTCCTTGACCAGCCAGAACCCGGCGTCGTTGACATGGCTCAGGAAGAGCGAGCCGGCGCCGATGGCGAGGACCAGCAGGGCGGTGTGCGTGCTCGACATGTCGGCCGCGAGCGGGGCCACCAGACCGGCGGCCGAGACCGTCGCCACCGTCGCCGAACCGGTCGCCAGCCGGATCGCCACCGCGATCAGCCAGGCCAGCAGCAGCGCCGGTATCGACCAGTCCTCGGAGATCTCCAGGACCATCCGGCCCACGCCGGAGTCGATCAGCGTCTGCTTGAAGCCGCCGCCCGCGCCGACGATCAGCAGGATGCCCGCGATCGGCCCGAGGCTCTTCTCGACGAGCGGTGAGATCCGCTCCTTGGAGAACCCGGCGGGCCGCAGCAGCGTGAAGATGCCGACCAGCACCGAGGCGAGCAGCGCGATCATCGGGGCGCCGACGACGTCGAAGACGCGCTGGACCGGGTTCTCCGGGTCGTCCACGACGATGTCGACCAGCGCCTTGGCCAGCATCAGGATCACCGGCAGCAGGACCGTGAACAGCGTGGCGCCGAAGCCGGGCCGCTTCTCGAGGTCCTCGGAGGCGCGCTGCGGGATCATCCTGTCGGGGGCGGGGACGTCCACCCAGCGGGCCGCGTACTTCGAGAACAGCGGACCGGCGATGATCACGGTGGGTATGGCGACGAGGACGCCGAGCGCCAGCGTCACCCCGAGGTCGGCCTTGACCGCGTCGATCGCGACCAGCGGGCCGGGGTGCGGCGGCACCAGGCCGTGCATCACGGACAGGCCCGCGAGCGCCGGGATGCCGATGCGCATCAGCGAGTAGTTGCCGCGCTTGGCGACCATCAGCACCACCGGGATCAGCAGCACGATGCCGACCTCGAAGAACAGCGGCAGCCCGATCACGGAGGCGATCAGCACCATCGCCCAGGGCATCGACCGCCCGCCGGCCTTCGCCAGGATGGTGTCGACGATCTGGTCGGCGCCGCCGGAGTCGGCGAGCATCTTGCCGAGGATCGCACCGAGGGCGATCAGCACGCCGACGCCGGCGACCGTGGAGCCGAGGCCGGTGCTGAAGCTGGTGAGGACCTTGTCCAGCGGCGCCCCGGCGATCGCGCCGAGCGCCAGCGACCCGATGGTCAGCGCCAGGAAGGCATGCAGCTTGAACTTGGTGATGAGCAGGACGATGACGGCGATGCCCGCCAGGACGGCGATGCCCAGCTGAGCGTGGCCGGCCGAGGTGATCGGCTCGGGCGCGTCCGCTGCCAGCATCTCGACGCTGAGTCTGGTCACGGTGGGGGATTCCCTATGTGTTGAGGGGAGTTCGGGGGAGGGGAGAGACCGGAAAGGGCTACCGGATCGGCTCGGGGAGCGAGCTGAGGGCGTGCACCGCCCGCTCGGTGATCTCCTCCGGGCTGCCCGAGACGTTCACGCCGACCCCCGCCTCGTCCGCCTGGAGCGGCTGGAGCGTGGCGAACTGGGAGTCGAGCAGCGCCGTGGGCATGAAGTGCCCCTGCCGGTGCGACATCCGGTCCTCGATCAGCGCGCGGTCGCCCGTGAGGTGCACGAAGACCACGCCGGGCGCGGCGGCCCGCAGCCGGTCGCGGTACGACCGCTTCAGCGCAGAGCAGCTGACCACCCCGCCGAGCCCGGCCCGCCCGTGCGCCCAGTCGCCGATGGCGTCCAGCCACGGCCCGCGGTCCTCGTCGGTGAGCGGCGTGCCGGCCGACATCTTGGCGATGTTGGCCTGCGGGTGGAAGTCGTCGCCCTCGGCGTAGGGAACGCCGAGCCGGGCCGCGAGCAGGGGACCGATGGTGGTCTTGCCGGTGCCCGCGACGCCCATGACCACGACGACATGGGGGGTGTTCATCGCTGCCCTCACTGTCTGCTGTCTCCGTCGACACGTGATGTCGACGCAACTGAAACCCATTAGGTACGACGAATTCAAGAGGTCGCGATGAATAAGTCTGACTTTTTATCTCCGTGATCTACCCCGTACGCTGAGTGCATGACCACACCGGGCCGCGGGCTGCACGGCCGTGTACTGGACACCCTCGGCCCCGAGATCACCGCCGGGGAGTACCCGCCCGGCAGCGTCCTGCGCACGGACGAACTCGCCCAGCGCTTCGACGTGTCGCGCTCCGTGATGCGCGAGGCGGTCCGCGTGCTGGAGTCCATGCACCTGGTCGAGTCCCGCCGCCGCGTCGGCGTGACGGTCCGCCCCGAGTCCGAGTGGAACGTGTACGACCCGCAGGTCATCCGCTGGCGCCTGGCCGGCGCCGACCGCGCCCGCCAGCTGCGCTCCCTCACGGTGCTGCGCTCGGCGATCGAACCGGTCGCGGCCGGCCTCGCCGCCCGGCACGCCACATCGGAGCAGTGCGCCGAACTCACCGAGTGCGCCCTCGGCATGGTCGCCCATTCACGCGGTCACAAGCTGGAGGAGTACCTCGTCCACGACGTCGCCTTCCACCGCGTCATCCTGGACGCCTCCGGCAACGAGATGTTCGCCCGCCTCGGCGACGTCGTCGCCGAGGTCCTGGCCGGCCGCACCCACCACGACGTGATGTTCGAGGACCCCGACCCGGCCGCCGTCACCCTGCACGTCCAGGTCGCCGAGGCCGTCCGCGCGGGCGACGCGGCCCGGGCCGAGGAACTGACCCGCCAGATCACCGTCGGCGCCCTCCAGGAACTGGACATCCTGGCGCCGTAGGGCCGCTACGGCAGGAACTGCCCGTCGACGTACACCCACGCCCCGTCGACCCGCTCGAACCGGCTCCGCTCGTGCAGCGAACCGCCCCGGTGCGACGCCCGGAACTCCACGGTCCCGCCGGAGTGGAACGCGGACCCGTCGCTCGTGGCAAGGATCTCCAGCCCCGTCCACCGCGTCCGCGGATCCAGCTCCAGCTTCCCGGGCCGCGTCCGCGGATGCCACGTCCGCAGCAGATACGCGACGTCGCCCCTCACGAAGGCGCAGTAGCGCGAGCGCATCAACGCCTCGGCGGTCGGCGCGGCGGCTGTCCCGGAGTGGTAGCGCCCGCAGCAGTCGCCGTAGGCCCCGGGCAGGCCGCAGGGGCAGGAACGCGTAGTCATGCCGGTCATTGTCCTAGACAGCCGCACGGGTCCCGGACGAGGGCAGCGGCGGCAGCGCCGTCCCGTACACCCACGCGTCGAACAGCTCGTCCAGCGGCTCGTCCGAGAACCGTGCCACGTGCGCGGTGAAGGCCGCGGTCGTCACCACCCCGCCCCGGTACAGCGCCGCCCACCCGCGCAGCATGCGGAAGAACGCGTCGTCGCCCAGGGCGCACCGCACCGCGTGCAGGGCCAGGCCGCCGCGCTGGTAGAGACGGTCGTCGAACATCGACTTCCGCCCCGGATCGGCCAGCCGCAGATCCTCCGGCAGCGCGGACAGCGACCGGTGTGCGGCGGCGGCCAGTTGCTGGGCGCTGCGGCCTCCCGAGCGCTCCGACCACAGCCACTCGGCGTACTTCGCGAACCCCTCGTTCAGCCAGATCTGCCGCCAGTCGGCGATGGACACGCTGTTGCCGAACCACTGGTGCGCCAGCTCGTGCGCGACCAGCCGCTCCGAACCCCGCGCCCCGTCCACGTGGTTGGACCCGAACAGCGACAGCCCCTGCGCCTCGACGGGGACGTCGAGCTCCTCCTCCGTCACGACGACCGCGTACTCGTCGAACGGGTACGGCCCGAACAGTTCCTGGAACAGGTCCATCATCGCGGGCTGCCGTGCGAAGTCCCGGGAGAACCGGGGGAGCAGATGTGCCGGAATGTGCCCGTGCTGCGGAACCCCGCCCGGGCCCGGGGCACCCAGCAGCACGGTCTGGTACTTGCCGATCGACAGCCCCACCAGATAGCTGGAGGTCGGCGCCGCCTGCTCGTACACCCAGGTCGTCGTCGAGGCCTTCGTGGTGCGGGTGAGCAGGCGTCCGCCGGCCACCACCGCGTAGGCCGACGGCGTCGTGACCGCGATCTGGTACGAGGCCTTGTCGGCGGGCCGGTCGTTGCACGGGTACCACGACGGCGCCCCGACCGGCTGGCTCGCCACCAGCGCCCCGTCCTCCAGCTCCTCCCAGCCGAGGCCGCCCCAGGGACTGCTCACCGGCCGGGGGTTCCCCGACCACTGCACCTCGACGGTGAAGGCCGCACCGGCGCGCACCGGCTTCGCGGGGCGCACCCGCAACTTGCCGCCCCGGTGCGTGTAGTGCGCCGCACGGCCGTCGACCTTCACCCGGCCCACCCGGAAGTCCGCGAGGTTCAGCTGGAACTCGGTGAGCTGGCCACGGCCCGCGATGGCGTTGATCCGCGCCGATCCCGACAGCCGGTTCGGCGCGGGGCGGTAGTCCAGCGTGAGCTCGTACCGGTGCACCCGGTACCGGAGGTCACCGTTGCCCGGGAAGTACGGGTCCTGACCCACTGACTGCTGAACCGCCACTGTTGCGTCTGCTCCCTGCACTGCGCTCGTACGACGTCCATCGGCCCCCGGCCCCGCGGGGGCGCCGCCTAGCGACGCCATGCTTCGATCGGATTGCCCAGCCAGCGCGTGTCGTCGGGCACGGACTCCGCGGCCATGACCAGGGACGCCGGACCCAGCGTGGTGCGGGCCCCGACGGCGCTGCCGGGCAGGACGATTCCGCCCGGGCCCAGAGTGGCGCCCTCACGGAGGACCACAGTATCCGTCCGCAAGATCCGGTCGTGGAAGAGGTGGGTCTGGAGCACACAGCCCCGGTTCACGGTCGCCGCGTCCCCGAGCGTCACCAGGTCCGTCTCCGGCAGCCAGTAGCTCTCGACCCACACGCCCCTGCCGATGTGCGCACCGAGCCCGCGCAGCCACGCCGACATCAGCGGCGTGCCCGGCACCGCGCCGGCCAGCCACGGCACGGCCAGCACCTCGACGAAGGTGTCCGCCAGCTCGTTGCGCCACACGAAGGAGCTCCACAGAGGGTGCTCACCGGTGCGATGCCGTCCCACGAGCAGCCACTTCGCCGCGATCGAGACGAGCCCCGCCGCGCAGCCCGCCCCGAGCAGCACCAGACCGGACAGCAGGGGAGCCCACACCCCGAGCGCGCAGAGCGCCGCCACTGTCCCCATCGCCAGCGCCGCCGAGCAGAACACCGGCACGATCCGGCAGAGCTCCACCAGAGCGCGCGCCCACAGCAGCCGCGCGGGCGGGTCGTACGTCCGGCTCTGGTCGCCGCCGGACGCGGCACGCGGCAGCTTCACCGGCGGCAGCCCCAGATACGAGCTGCCCTTCTTGGCCTTCTTCGGCGTCGCCGACAGCACCCCCACCAGGCCACCGTCCGGCACGCTCCGCCCCGGCGCGGTCATCCCCGAGTTGCCCAGAAACGCCCGTCGGCCGATCTCCGCACGCCCGACCCGCAGCCAGCCGCCGCCGAGCTCGTACGGCGCGGTCAGCGTGTCGTCCGCCAGGAACGCGCCCTCGCCGACCGTGGTCAGGCTGGGCAGCGCCAGCACGGTGGACACCTCGGCCCGCCGCCCGATCCGCATCCCCAGCAGCCGCAGCCACACCGGCGTGACCAGCCCCGCGTACAGCGGGAACAGCACGTCCCGCGACCGGTCCATCAGCTGCGTCACGGTCCAGGCCTGCCAGCCCACCCGGCTGTGCGTGGCGTGCGTGCCCTGCCGCAGCCCCAGACTCAGCAGCCGCACGGCGACCACGGTGAGCAGCGCGTACGCCAGCCCGAAGGCGAGCGTCGCCGGCACCAGCGCGACCACGGCACCCCGCAGGGCCGCACCGAGCCCGGCGTCCGGACCGACGAACAGCCCCGCCACCAGCAACGCGGCAGCCGCGGAGACCACCGGCAACGCCGTCAGCGCGAAACCCGTCACGCCGTACATCACCCGCCAGTACACGCCCCGCCCGGGCCGCTCCTTGGGCCAGTTGCGCTTGGCCCGGCCCAGCTTGACCGCGGGCGCGCCCGCCCACCGCTGCCCGGTGGGAACCTGTCCGGTGACCGCCGAACCGGGCGCCACCTCGGCCCGCTTGCCCACCCGCGCGCCCGGGAAGAGCATGCTGCGCGTGCCGACGACGGCGTGCGCGCCCACCTTCACCGGCCCGATCTCCAGCCGGTCGCCGTCCAGCCAGTACCCGGACAGGTCCACCTCGGACTCGACGGCCGCGCCCCGGCCCAGCTTGAGCATGCCGGTGACCGGCGGCAGCGAGTGCAGGTCCACGTCCTGCCCGACCTTGGCGCCCAGCGCCCGCGCGTACCGTTCGAGCCAGGCCCCGGTCAGAGACGTCGCCCCGCTGAACTCGGCCAGCCGCTCGGCGGTCCACAGCCGCAGATGGACGCTCCCGCCGCGCGGGTACCGGCCCGGCCGCACCCCCCGCAGCAGCAGCCGGGCCCCGCCCGCGGCGAGCGCGAGGCGCCCGGGCGGGCTGAACAGCAGCACGGCGCCGGCCGCGACGAGCCACCAGGGCGCGGTCGGCAGCCAGGAGTAGGCGGGCAGCACGTTCCCGAGCGCGGCGAGCACCACGGACCAGCGCAGCCCGAGCAGCGTGAACAGCGGAACCAGCAGCAGGAGCTGGACGAGCTGGGCACGCCTCGGCACCGGTGCCACGACCCGCCGGGCCCCGTCGTCCTGCGCCGACTCCTCCAGATGCCGGGCCAGCTTCCGCAGGACGGGCTGCTGGTAGACGTCGAGGACGGCGGCGCTCGGGTAGCGCGTGCGCAGCCTCGTCGTCAGCTGGGCGGCGGCCAGACTGCCGCCGCCGATCGCGAAGAAGTCGTCGGAGGCCGACGTGACCGGAATGCCGAGGACCTCCGTCCACTGCTCGGCGAGCCAGGCCTCGGTGCCGTACAGCCGCTCGGCCGGGCCGCCGCTCTCCAGCCCGTCCAGCGGCCAGGGCAGCGCGTCCCGGTCCACCTTGCCGGACGTCCGGGTCGGCAGCTCGTCGACCGGCGCGAGCAACGGCACCAGAGCGGCGGGCAGTTCGGCGCGCAGCCGCTCGACGGCCGCCGCGTGGTCCCAGCCGTCCTGGGTGACGACATAACCGACGAGGAGCTGGTTGCCGCTGCGGGCCGTGCGCACCGCGGCGGCGGCGCCGGCCGTCCCGGGCAGCGCCTGAAGCGCCGCGTCCACCTCACCGAGCTCGATACGGCGCCCACCGAGCTTGATCTGCTCGTCGGCCCGCCCGAGGAACACCAGCCCCTCCGGCTCGGCCCGCACGAGGTCACCGCTGCGGTACGCCCGCTCCCAGCCCAGAGACTGAAGCGGCGCGTACTTCTCCGCGTCCTTCTCGGCGTCGAGATACCGGGCGAGCCCGACCCCGCCGATCACCAGCTGCCCACTGCCGCCCATCGGCACGGGCTCCCCGGCCTCGTCCACGACGGCCAGCTCCCAGCCGTCCAGCGGCAGCCCGATCCGGATCGGTTCCTCACCGCTCATCAGCGACGCGCACGCCACGACGGTCGCCTCGGTCGGCCCGTAGGTGTTCCACACCTCGCGCCCCTCGGTCACCAGCCGCTGCGCCAGCTCGGGCGGGCACGCCTCCCCGCCGAAGATCAGCAGGCGTACGTCGTTGAGCGTCTCCGGCTCCCACAGCGCCGCCAGCGTCGGCACGGTGGACACGACGGTGATCTCCTGCTCGACCAGCCAGGGCCCGAGATCGGCACCGCTCCTGACCTGCGAGCGCGGCACCGGCACCAGACAGGCGCCGTACCGCCACGCCAGCCACATCTCCTCGCAGGACGCGTCGAACGCGACGGACAGCCCCGCCATGACCCGGTCGCCGGGCCCGATCGGCTCGTCGGTCAGGAACAGCGCGGCCTCCGCGTCCACGAAGGCGGCAGCACTGCGGTGGCTGACGGCCACGCCCTTGGGCTTCCCGGTGGAGCCGGAGGTGAAGATGATCCACGCGTCGTGCCCGACTCCGGGCCGGGCGGCGGCATGGCCGGCGGCAGCGCCGACGACCAGTTCGTGACCGGCCCCGACGACAGCCCGCACCCCGGCCTCGCCGAAGACCAGCTCGGCCCGCTCGTCGGGGTCCTCGGCGTCCACGGGCACGTACGCGGCACCTGCGGCCAGCACGGCGAGGATCGCCACGTACAGGTCGTTGGTGCCGGACGGGATCCGCACACCGACGCGGTCCCCGAGCCCGACGTCCATGGCGGCCAGCCGCTGCCGCAGGTGCTCCACCTCGGCGGCCAGCGCGCGGTAGGTGAGCAGCCGGTGGCCGTCGTCGAGTGCCGGCTCGTCGGGATACGCACGCACCGACGCCTCGAAGATGTCGACCAGGGTGCGGGGCGGGGCCGCGGGACCGGCAAAGAAGCGGGCCACGTCGGGGAGTTCCGCGCTCAACTCCTGGTCCAGCACGGTGAGGTCGGGGCTTTCGTACAGGGCGGCCATCGGATCCTCGCGTGTCGAACCCGGACCATCCGGGGCGCCGGCGGGCCCGCAGGTCTGCCTGGGGATGTTCCGTTCCGGCGCGAACAAGCCCCATACCTTAGTGGTCGGGTGTCTTCGTCCTGTCATGTCCGCCGCTCGGAGGCAACGGCGAGACGTCCCGGAGGCACGGCGACCCCCGCTCCCACCTGGGCCTCTGCCGGCATGGCGAGATGTCGCCCACATTTCCCCCCGGCCGCCCCCGAAGAGCGTCCGAGGCACCGGACTTGGGGGGAAGCCGTCCTCCCTGGAAACGCGAACAGCCCCTCGAAGAGAGGGGCTGTTCGCTCTGTGTCCGAGGGGGGACTTGAACCCCCACGCCCGATAAAGGGCACTAGCACCTCAAGCTAGCGCGTCTGCCATTCCGCCACCCGGACAAGGTGTCTGTCGCGCGGGTTCTCCCCGCGGCGACGACGTAAACATTACCAGGCTCCCAGGGGTGGCCGATCACCCCCCGCCCGCGCCCGGCCGGGCGTGAACGGCGTGTGACGGGCCGGGACCGGTCTTGGGGCGCGGGCCGGGGAGAGGGAGGATGAGGGGGACCCACCAGCAGTGACACCGGGAGGAAGCACGTGAGCGAGACGGACACGGCCAGGAACGTCACCGGCGAGGACGAGGTCGTGGACCTCTGCCGCGAGCTGATCCAGATCGACACCAGCAACTACGGCGACCACTCGGGTCCGGGCGAGCGCAAGGCGGCGGAGTACGTCGCCGAGAAGCTCGCCGAGGTGGGGCTCGAACCGCAGATCTTCGAGTCGCACCCGGGCCGCGCCTCCACGGTGGCCCGGATCGAGGGCGAGGACCCGTCCCGGCCCGCGCTGCTCATCCACGGCCACACCGACGTCGTACCGGCCAACGCGGACGACTGGACCCACCACCCCTTCTCCGGCGAGATCGCCGACGGCTGCGTGTGGGGCCGCGGGGCCGTCGACATGAAGGACATGGACGCGATGACCCTCGCGGTCGTCCGCGACCGGCTGCGCAGCGGGCGCAAGCCCCCGCGCGACATCGTCCTCGCCTTCCTCGCCGACGAGGAGGCCGGCGGCACGTACGGCGCCAAGCACCTGGTGCGCAAGCACCCCGACCTGTTCGAGGGCGTCACCGAGGCGATCGGCGAGGTCGGCGGGTTCTCCTTCACGGTCAACGAGAAGCTGCGGCTCTACCTCGTCGAGACCGCCGAGAAGGGCATGCACTGGATGCGGCTCACGGTCGACGGCACGGCCGGCCACGGCTCGATGACCAACACCGACAACGCGATCACCGAGCTGTGCGAGGCGGTCGCCCGGCTCGGCCGGCACACCTGGCCGGTCCGGATCACCAAGACCGTCCGGGCCTTCCTCGACGAGCTCTCCGACGCGCTCGGCGTCGAGCTGGACCCCGAGAACATGGACGAGACCCTCGCCAAGCTCGGCGGCATCGCACGCATGATCGGCACGACCCTGCGCAATTCGGCCGCCCCGACCATGCTGGGCGCCGGCTACAAGGTCAACGTCATCCCCGGCCAGGCCACCGCCCACGTCGACGGCCGCTTCCTGCCCGGCTACGAGGAGGAGTTCCTCGCCGACCTCGACCGGATCCTCGGCCCGCGCGTGAAGCGGGAGGACGTGCACGCCGACAAGGCGCTGGAGACCGACTTCGACGGCCGGCTCGTCGACGCGATGCAGACCGCCCTGAGCGCCGAGGACCCGATCGCCCGGGCCGTGCCGTACATGCTCTCCGGCGGCACCGACGCCAAGTCCTTCGACGACCTCGGCATCCGCTGCTTCGGCTTCGCGCCGCTGAAGCTGCCGCCGGAGCTGGACTTCGCCGGCATGTTCCACGGCGTGGACGAGCGGGTGCCGGTGGAGGGCCTGCGGTTCGGCGTGCGGGTGCTCGACCGGTTCATCGACGCGTCCTGAAACCGCCCAAACGAAACGTCAGTATTCGGTCGCGCGTACGAATTCGACTGGGAAGAGTGAATGCGACCATAAGCTCGTAGCCTCATTACTCCCTCCTCGTTACAGGTAATGCGATCGCAAGATGGGTCGCTTTGCCAACTAGGAGGAATAATGATCAAGAAGGTCGTCGCTGCTGCGGCTGCCACCGGTGGGCTGGTTCTCGCGGGCGCGGGCCTGGCCGTCGCCGACTCGGGTGCCCAGGGTGCCGCCGTGCACTCCCCGGGCGTCCTGTCCGGCAACGTTGTTCAGGTGCCCGTTCACGTCCCGGTGAACGTCTGCGGCAACACGGTCTCCGTGATCGGGCTGCTGAACCCCGCCTTCGGCAACACCTGCATCAACAAGTGATGCTTCCCCCTCGGTAGAGGGGAGTTCAAAGCCACCGGTCCCGGAGCGCGAGCCATGCGCTCCGGGACCGAACGCTTCTTTCGAGGAATTCGAGAAGAATTCGAGACAGGGTCGAAGGCAGGTATTCAGCAATGCGACAGGTCACCCGCAAGGGTCTGATGACCGTGGCGGCCGCGACCGGCGTGATCGCCGCCGCGGGCGGCTCCGCGCACGCCGACTCGGGCGCGCAGGGGTCCAGTTCGGGCTCGCCCGGCGTGCTGTCCGGGAACACGGTGCAGGCGCCGGTGCACGCGCCGGTCAACGTCTGCGGGAACACGGTCAACGTCGTCGGCGTGCTCAACCCGTCGGTGGGCAACGCGTGCGCCAACCAGGACGGTGGATCGTCGTCGGGGGGATACGGCGATCAGGGCGGACACGGCGGCAACGGCGGCTCGCAGGCGGGCGGCCACGCCTCGGACTCGCCCGGCGTCGGCTCGGGCAACCACGTCCAGGCGCCGATCCACGCGCCGGTGAACGTCTGCGGCAACAGCGTCGACATCATCGGCATCGGCAACTCCACCACGGGCAACGACTGCTCGAACGGCGGCAACGGCGGCCAGCACGGCACCCCGCCCGGCGGCGGCCACGAGACGCCCGGGCAGCCGGGCGACCCGGGGAACCCCGGCAACCCGGGCAACCCCGGTGATCCCGGTAACCCGGGCGATCCCGGCAACCCCGGTGACCCCGGCAACCCGGGCGGTCCCGGTGGCCCCGGCAACCCCGAGGAGCCCGGTCACCCCGGCACCCCCGGCACCCCGCCCGCCATCGGCGGCGAGATCTCGGGCGGCTCCTCGCACGGCAACCAGCCGGGCGCCCAGTCCGTCACCCAGCCCGAGGGCGACTCCCAGCTCGCGAGCACCGGCAGCGACCTGCCGCTCGGCTTCGCCCTCCCGGCCGGCGCGGGCGCGCTGCTGGCGGGCGCGATCCTCTACCGCAAGGCGCGCACCTCGGCCTGACACCCCGAGAACACGGAGCGGGCCCCGCAACCGCGGGGCCCGCTCCCGTATGTGCCTTCTCCCCGTGCACCGACTCAGCTCACCATGTGGCCCGTACCTGGCGGATGATCCGCCGGCGCAACCGCACCTTGCGGCTGCCGTCCCGCATCAGGCTCAGACGGTGCAACTCCCAGTGTCCGTACTCCGCATGGTCCGTCAGCAGACGTGCCGCCTCCTTGCGGGAGACCCCGCGCGGTACGTACACGTCGACAAATTCGTATTCCGGCATCGCATCTATTGTGCGGGCTGGGGCCTGGTACGGATAGCGTCTGCACTATGTCTGATGCTGCGCAGCCCACCGCTGCCGAGGTACGCGCCGCCGCCGAGGCGGTCAAGACCGCGCTCGACCGCCACCTGGCCGCGGTCGAACGCAGGTCGGGGGAGGACGACCCGGCCGTCTACGAGGCGTTCAACCAGCTGGCCGCGGCCGCAGAGGTGTACGACGAACTGCTCTACGACCGCTATGACGAGGTCACCCCCTTCGAGATCCCGGGTGCGGAGGACGCGCTGCCCCCGTACACGGGCCCCGAGGAACCGAACGCGCTGAGCGTGCTCATCCGCCGCGACTACGCCGTCGCCGAGCCGCAGCGGCTGCTGGCGCACGCACAGCGGATCGAGGCGGCGGACGACGACGACGGAGCCTCGGCCTCCGGGACGATCCACGGAGCGCTGGGACTGCTGTTCGGCGAGTTCGAGCCGGACGAGATCGCCTCCCGGCACAAGGAGTTCGGGCTGGAGGAGGGCGACTCCACGCTCTGGGTGACGGCGGCGGACGAACCGGCCGACCCCGGTGAGTGGCTGGAGGCGCCGTTCGAGCAGGTCGATCCGCAGCAGGTGGTCTGCCGCTTCGACGTCAGTGCCGTCTTCGACGACGAGATCGACGACGTCGACGACGAGGACGACGACGGGGAGGACCTGGAGGAAGACGACCTCGACACCGACCTGGACGAGGACGAGGACCTGGAGCCGCTGGACGCGGACCGCCGCTGAGCGCACACGTCAGCCACCCGACGGCGGTGGTCACGGGACCGGCCCGTGACCACCGCCGTCGTCGTCAGCCGCCGGCGACCTGCGGAGCGAGCAGCACCGGAAGCCGGGTCGTCCGGGGCTTCGCCGCAACCTCGGCCACGGCCCTGGGCAGCGCCTGCTCCACGCCGTGCACGACGGACAGATGGCGGTCGGCCCGCCCGAACGCCGTGTAGACCCACGGTCGGCTGAGGGCCTGCGCCGCGTCTCCGGGCAGCACCACGACCACCGCGGGCCACCGGCTCCCCACCGCCTGGTGCGCGGTCATGGCCCACCCGTGCCGCACGGACTGCTCCACCCGCTCCCTCGGGACGACGACGGTCTCGCCCTCGCACGACAGATGCAGCCCCTCGGCGTCCGCCGTCACCACGCGGCCCGGCAGCGCACGTCCAGGGACGGGGGAGTGCACGATCCGGTCACCGGGGTCGAAACCGCCGAACCGGCCCGGGCCCGGGTTGAGCCGCTCCTTCAACGCAGCGTTGAGCGCGCGGGTGCCGACGGCCCCGCCGTGCCCCGGGGTGATCACCTGGGTCTCTTCGGCCGGTACGCCGATCGCCCGCGGCACCGAGTCCACGACGAGCTGCACCGTCCGGTGCACGGCCTCGCCCGCGTCCCGCACCGGGACGATCACGACCTCCTTGCCGGGGGCCTCGACCTGGTTCAGCTCGCCGGCACCGATACCGGAGACCAGCTCGCCCAGCGGCCCTGGGTCCGGCAGCCGGGAGGCGACCTGCGGGCAGATCCGCGCCGCGAGCAGGTCCGCGAACACCCGTCCCGGGCCCACGGACCACAGCACCGCCGGATCCCCGGCCAGCACCAGCCGCGCCCCGTCCGGCAGGGACTCCGTCAGCAGCGCCGCCGTCTCGACGTCCAGCTGCGGTGCGTCGAGCACCACGAGCAGATCGAGATCCAGGGCCCCGTCGGCGTCCCGGCCCGGCCCTTCGGCACCGGCGAGGAGCCCGGCGACGGTGGCGACGGGGGAGCCGGCGTCGGGCGGCGGGGAGCCCTCGGTGGCGTCAGGGCCCGCCACCGGCCCGGCCGCCCCGCCCGACCGTCGCAGCAGGGCGGCGAAGCGGGTGCGGCCGACGGGGCCGTGGGTGGCGGCCCAGGCGCGCAGGCCGAGGGAGCGCGCGGCGGTGAGCAGCGCCGCCGGCTCCGCCAGGGACGCCTCCCCGCCGGTGTGCAGGACCAGGCCGTGACCGGCGACGGCGCGGATCAGCTCCGCCGTCGAGCCCTGGGCCGCGGCGGCGACGCGCTCCCACTCCTCGGCCGAACCGTCCTGCTTGGGCACCGAGTCGGCCAGCCGGGCCAGACCGTCGGCCAGGCTCTCCTCGGCCATCGCGTACCGCTCCAGCCCGACCAGGACACGGACCGGACGCTCCTCCTCCGCGCCTTCCTCCGCCACCGGGGCCGCGGCACCGGTCTCCTCCAGGGCGTCCTGGAAGACCAGCGCCTCGCCCTCCGCGATCGTGTCCTGCACGGCGCTGTCCGGGTCCGGCACGCCCCGCTGGGCCAGGGCCGCGAGGAGCGCCGGCATCTCCAGGGCGGTGTGCCCGGCCAGCGCCGCCTGCTCCAGGAGCCAGACGGTGACGGCCCGGCCCCGCCGCTCGTCGTCCGGGCCGCACTCGGCGCCGAGCAGCGCCCGCGCGAACCCGTCGGCCTGCTCGGGCCGCACGCCGGCGACCCGCAGCAACTGCCAGGGGTCCGCCCGCAGCTGCTCGTCCGCGCCCTCGCCGAGTGCCGCGGTCACCTGCGCCGCGAGCGTTTCCGGGGCACCGCCCTCGCCGAGCACCCGCCGCACGGCCTGCACCGCCTCCGGGGCGGGAGCCGCCGGCGCGGCGACGGCCTCGGCCGCGACCGGCTGCGGCCGCCGTACCGGCTCCGGGGCGGAGCGCCGGGGGGCGGGCCGGGGCTCCTCGAACACCGCGGCCACCGGCTTCTCGCCGCTCTCCACGGCCCGTACGGCCGCGAGCAGATCGGCGGCCTTGCCGCTCAGCTTGGCGCCGCTCTCGATCGGCCCCTTCTTCTCGGCCTTCCGCTGCTCGATGCGCTCCCGCTCGGCCTGCTGGGCCAGCAGCTCGGCCTCGGCCTCGGACACCTGCCCGGCACCGGCTTCACCGCCCTCGCTCCCGGCACCGCCGGCCGGAGTGCTCTGCGCGCCCGGCGTCCCCGGCTCGGCGTCCTCCGTGGTCTCGGGCTCCGTGCTCACAGCGTGCTCCAGTCGTGATCGGGATAGCGGTGCACCGGCGCCGACACATCGTCGAGCGCCCGGCAGATCTCGTCAGGAAGACTAAGGGTCTCCACTGACAAAGCCGCCGTGAGCTGCTGCGCGTTGCGCGCGCCGACGACGGGGGCGGCCACGCCCGGCCGGTCGCGGACCCACGCCAGGGCCACCTGGAGCGGCGTCACCGCCAGCCCGTCGGCCGCGGTCGCCACGGCGTCCACGATGCGGCTCGCCGTGTCGTCGAGGTAGGGCGCGACGAACGGCGCGAAGTGCTCCGAGGCGCCGCGCGAGTCCGGCGGGGTCGCGTCGCCCCGGTACTTGCCCGTCAGCACACCCCGCCCGAGCGGCGAGGACGGCAGCAGCCCGATGCCCAGGTCCAGCGCGGCCGGCAGCACCTCGCGCTCTATGCCGCGCTGGAGCAGCGAGTACTCCAGCTGCGTCCCGGCCAGCCGGGTCCGGGTGCCGGGCGCGGCCAGCTGCCAGGTCGCGGCCTTGGCCAGCTGCCAGCCGCAGAAGTTGGAGACGGCGGCGTAGCGGGCCCGCCCGCTGGCGACCGCTGTGTCCAGGGCCTGGAGGGTCTCCTCCAGCGGGGTGTCCGGGTCGAAGGCGTGCACGTGCCACAGGTCGACGTAGTCGGTGCCGAGCCGCAGGAGCGAGGCGTCCAGCGCGGAGAGCAGATGACCGCGGGAGCCGTCGAAACGGCGGTCGGGGTCGGGCACGCTGCCGGCCTTGGTCGAGATCACGAGATCACGCCGGGGCACGAGGCCGTCCATCAGCCTGCCGAGCAGGTACTCGGCCTCTCCGTCGCCGTACACGTCCGCGGTGTCGACGAGGGTCCCGCCCGCTTCCCAGAAGGTCTTCATCAGGTCCGCGGCGTCGTGCTCGTCGGTGCCCCGTCCCCAGGTCAGGGTGCCGAGCCCGATCCGTGACACACGAAGGCCGGTGCGGCCGAGATGCCTCTGCTCCATGAACGCCGAGATTACTGGCCAGAACCTGGCGTGTGGGTGGCTGTGGACGACGGATTTCCCCGGGCATGCCACAGCCGCCGCCCCCGCGCTATGGTCTGCGGACAAGGCACGTTACTGATCAGTAAGGGGATGCGGCATGCAGCTCGGTATCAACCTCGGCTACTGGGGTGCCGGAATGGACGCGGACAACCTGGCCGTCGCCCAGGAGGCCGACCGCCTCGGATACGCCGTCTGCTGGGCCGCCGAGGCCTACGGCTCCGACGCCGCCACCGTCCTGACCTGGGTCGCCGCCCAGACCGAGCGCATCGACGTCGGCTCCGCCATCTTCCAGATCCCGGCCCGCCAGCCCGCGATGACCGCCATGACCGCCGCCACCCTCGACTCCCTCTCCGGCGGCCGCTTCCGCCTCGGCCTCGGCGTCTCCGGCCCGCAGGTCTCCGAGGGCTGGTACGGCGTCAAGTTCGACAAGCCGCTCGGCCGCACCCGCGAGTACGTCGAGATCGTCCGCAAGGCCATGACCCGTGAGCGCCTGTCGTACGAGGGCGAGCACTGGACCCTTCCCCTCCCCGGCGGCCCCGGCAAGCCGATCAAGCTGACCATGCACCCGCAGCGCGAGCACATCCCGCTCTACATCGCCGCGATCGGCCCGAAGAACCTGGAGCAGACCGGCGAGATCGCCGACGGCGCCCTGCTGATCTTCCCGTCCGCCGAGCACCTCGAGGATACGACGATCACGCACCTGCGCGCCGGGCGCGAGAAGGCCGGCAAGACCCTCGACGGGTTCGACGTCTGCCCGACCCTGCCGCTCGCCGTCGGCGACGACAAGGACATCGCCGCTCTCGCCGACACCTTCCGCCCCTACACCGCCCTCTACGTCGGCGGCATGGGCAGCAGCAAGCAGAACTTCTACAACAAGCTCGCCCAGCGCATGGGGTACGAGCGGGAGGCGGCCGAGATCCAGGAGAAGTACCTCTCCGGCGACAAGCAGGGCGCCGCGGCCGCCGTTCCGCAGGACCTCATCGACAGCACCACCCTGCTCGGCTCCGTGGACCGCATCGCCGACCGGATGAAGGCCTACGCCGCGGCCGGCGTGACGACCCTCAGCCTCGCCCCCGCGGGCTTCACGCTCGACGAGCGGCTCGCCTCCCTGCGCGCCGGCGCGGAGGCCCTGGAGCGAGCCGGGCTCGCCTGAGGTTCAGCGGCCGTGGTGGGGGCTCGGGGGTCTTCCCCGCCACGGCCGTCACGCGGAACAACGCGTCGGGCCCCGGGCGGTTACGCCGCATCGCACCGGGTCGCCTCGGCACAGGCCAGGCGTGTCCTCCATTCGGCGGAGATGTCCGGCACACCTGTTGCAGCACCCCCACCCCCGCACTTGACTCGTTCTTCGCGGAAACCTGCGGATCCCCGGCACGCGCGCCCGCGCGCGGGAAGAGGTGCCCACCGATGCTTTCGGCCAAGAGTCTGTTCCAGGAGATCCTCGCCGACGACGAGTCCTTCGCCCTGTTCTGCTCCATCGCCGCGAGCGGCGAGTCCCAGGGCGGCTGGGAGAACGCCCGCATCGCCGCGCTCGTCCCCGAGAGCGAGCGCGACCTCGCCCCCAAGATCACCCGGCACGGCGCCGACGAGGACAAGCACGGCCGGATCTTCAACGCCCTGATGAAGAAGCGCGGCCTCGCCCCCGTCCCGGTCCCGCCGGAGACCGACTACACCATGCTCCTGGAGAAGAACGGCATCGGCCTCGCGCACGAGAAGCTGGGGCGTGACGAGCGGCTCACGGTGCAGGACATCGTCACCTACCTCGCGCACAGCAGGGTCACCGAACAGCGCGCCTCCGAGCAGATGGACCTGCTCCGCAAGCACTTCGCCGACGACCCCGGCATCGGCCGCGCGGTCAAGCAGATCTCCCGCGACGAGGACAACCACCTCGCCTACTGCCACGAGGAACTGCTGCGCTTCGCCCGCGCGGGCCACGGCCGGGCCATCCAGCGGACCCTGCGCGCGTGCGCGCTCGCCGAGATCAGGATCTACCGGGACGTCAGCCTCGCGGTCATGGCGCACATGGGCCGCATCCTCGGCTGGTCCAGGGCCAGGTCGGCGGTGCTCGCGGCCGGCATCCACGCCGTGTACGCGTACGAACGGCTGGGCGGCTGGCGCCGGATGGTCTCGCTGAAGGCGCCCGAACGCCGCAACGCCCTCGGCGGCCCGGCCTCCGCGGAACCCGAGTTCGCCTGACGGTCCTGCCCTACAGCCACCCCCGGCGCTTGAACAGCCGGAACACCAGCACCTCCAGCACCGCCATCACCCCGATCAGCGCCGGATAGGACCACGTCCAGCGCAGCTCGGGCATGTGCTCGAAGTTCATGCCGTAGATCCCCGCGATCATCGTGGGGATCGCGGCCATGGCCGCCCACGCGGAGATCTTCCGCATGTCGTCGTTCTGCCGGACGCTCATCTGCGCCAGATGCGCCGAGAGGATGTCCGACACCAGCCGGTCCAGGCCCTCCACCGACTCGTTCACCCGCGTGAGATGGTCGCTGACGTCCCGGAAGAACGGCCGGGCCCGGTCGTCCACGAACGGCACCGCCACGCCGTACGGCGCCGTGCCCGCCAGCCGGGTCATCGGCAGGGCCAGCGGCCCGGTCGCGCGGCGGAACTCCAGGACCTGGCGCTTGAAGTTGTAGATCCGGGACGCGGTGTGCCGTGAGCCGCCGTCGTCCGGCGAGAAGACCTCCGCCTCCAGGCCCTCCAGGTCGGCCTGCAACTCGGTCGCCACGTCCAGGTAGTGGTCGACGGCGGCGTCGGCGACCGCGTACAGCACGGAGGTGGGGCCCTTGCCCAGCAGCTCCGGCTCCTGCTCCAGCCGGTTCCGTACCGCCTTGAGCGGGGAGCCCTCGCCGTGCCGGACGGTCACCACGAACGCGTCGCCGAGGAAGACCATGATCTCGCCGGCGGAGACGGTGTCGGTCTCCGGCTCGTACGCCACCGGCTTCAGCACCACGAAGAGCGAGTCGTCGTACACCTCCAGCTTCGGCCGCTGGTGGGCCTTGAGGGCGTCCTCGACGGCCAGCGGGTGCAGCCCGAACTCCCGGGTGACATGGTCGAATTCCTTCTCCGTCGGCTCATGCAGCCCGATCCATACGAAACCACCCGCCGTACGGGCCTCCCCGAGGGCGTCGGAGAGGTCCTCCGGCCCTTCCGACCGGTGTCCGTCGCGGTAGATGGCACAGTCGACGATCACGAAGCGAGTCTCCCGTCACTCGAACGACACGGCACACGCGCGTGCGCCTACGCTGGACCGCATGCCCACGCTGATCCTGGTCCGGCACGGACGTTCCACCGCCAACACCGAGGGACTGCTCGCCGGCTGGACCCCCGGCGTCGCCCTCGACGAACGCGGCGCCGCGCAGGCCGCCGCGCTGCCCGGGCGTCTCGCCGAACTGCCCCTGGCCGAGATCGTCACCAGCCCGCTCCAGCGCTGCCAGGAGACGATCCAGCCCCTTCTCGGGGCCCGGCCTGAACTGACTCCCCACACCGACGAGCGCATCGGCGAGTGCCACTACGGCGACTGGTCCGGGCGCAAGCTCGCCGAGCTCAAGGACGAGCCCCTGATGGAGGTGGTGCAGGCCCACCCGTCCGCGGCGGCGTTCCCCGGCGGCGAGTCGATGCGGGCCATGCAGACCCGCGCCGCCGAGGCCGTGCGCGAGTGGAACGCGCGCGTGGAGCGCGACCACGGCGCCGACGCCGTCTACCTGATGTGCTCGCACGGCGACATCATCAAGTCGCTCGTCGCGGACGCACTCGGACTTCATCTGGACCTCTTCCAGCGGATTGCCGTTGAACCGTGTTCCATCACCGCGATCCGCTACACACGCTTGCGACCGTTTCTCGTCCGCCTCGGTGACACCGGTGACTTCACGTCCCTGGTGCCGCGCGAGGAACCGCCGGGCGACGAGGCCCCCGTCGGGGGTGGTGCGGGCGCACCGTGATCGTCGGCCGCAGTAGGGTGAAGCGGTCGCAGCAGTGCCGTGCTCACACGGTTCCCACGATCCCAATGGAGACAGGACGTGTCCCGTCAGGTGTTCCTCTACGACCATCCGGAGCGTTTCGTGGCCGGTACGGTCGGACTGCCCGGGCGTCGTTCGTTCTTCCTCCAGGCCACCGACGGCACCCGGGTGACCAGCGTGGCCCTGGAGAAGACCCAGGTCGCCGCGCTCGCCGAGCGTATGGACGAGCTGCTCGACGAAGTCGTACGCCGTAGCGGAGGCAGCGCCTCCGTCCCCGCTGTCGCACCCTCCGAGATCAACGACACCGCCCCGCTGGACACTCCCATCGAGGAGGAGTTCCGCGTCGGCACCATGGCCCTCGCCTGGGACGGCGAGGAGGAGCTGATGATCGTCGAGGCGCAGGCGCTCGTCGAACTCGACGCCGACTCCGACGAGGACCTCGCCGAGGCCGAGGAGCGGCTGCTCCAGGACGAGGAGAACGGGCCCCCGATGCTGCGGGTCCGGCTCACCGGCGCGCAGGCGAGGGCCTTCGCCAAGCGCGCCCTCGACGTCGTCAACGCCGGGCGGCCGCCGTGCCCGCTGTGCAGCCTCCCGCTCGACCCGGAAGGACACGTATGTCCGCGCCAGAACGGATACCGCCGCGGAGCGTGACGCCCCCTTCGGACACCGCCGAGCTGCTCGCCCGGGGCGAACTCACCGTGCGCGGACGCATCCGTGAGGCGTCCAATGCGGCCCTGTACTGCACGGTGTCGTACGACGGCCGGGACGCGGCCTGTATCTACAAGCCGGTCGCCGGGGAGCGGCCCCTGTGGGACTTCCCCGACGGGACGCTCGCGCAGCGCGAGGTCGCCGCGTACGAGGTCTCCGAGGCGACCGGCTGGGGCCTGGTGCCGGCCACCGTGCTGCGCGACGGCCCCTACGGCGAGGGCATGTGCCAGCTGTGGGTCGAGGCGGCACCGGAGGCGGAGCTGCTCGCGCTGGTCGACGGGGAGGAACCGGAGCCGGGCTGGAAGGCCATCGGCTTCGCCGAGGTCGGCGAGGGGCGTACCGCGCTGCTCGTGCACGCCGACGACGAGCGGCTGCGGCGGCTGGCGGTGCTCGACGCCGTGATCAACAACGCCGACCGCAAGGGCGGGCACCTGCTGCCCACCGGCGAAGGACGGCTGTACGGGATCGACCACGGGGTGACCTTCAACGTCGAGAACAAGCTCCGGACCCTGCTGTGGGGCTGGGCGGGGGAGCCCCTCACCCAGGAGGCCGTGGACGTCCTGGAGGGCCTCCGGAAGGACCTGGCGGAGGGCGGGGCACTCGCCGCACGGCTCGCACCGCTGATCACCGGCGCCGAGATCGACGCCACCCGCGCGCGGGTCGGCGCGCTGCTCGCCTCGGGGACCCACCCGGAGCCGAGCGGGGAGTGGCCGGCGATCCCCTGGCCGCCCGTGTAGCAGCACAGCCGCCGGTTCGCCGCAAGAGCGCCTTCTCGGCCGTCCGGCCCGCTCCCACTCGTATATGGAACTTCAGTCCGGTTAGGCTCAAGGCATGCATGCCTGGCCCGCTTCCGAGGTCCCCGCCCTGCCTGGTCAGGGCCGCGACCTGAGGATCCACGACACCGCGACCGGCGGTCTCGTCACCCTCGACCCCGGTCCCGTCGCCCGTATCTACGTCTGTGGCATCACCCCGTACGACGCCACACACCTGGGACACGCGGCGACCTACAACGCGTTCGACCTCGTGCAGCGCGTGTGGCTCGACACCAAGCGGCAGGTTCACTACGTCCAGAACGTCACCGACGTCGACGACCCCCTCCTGGAGCGGGCGCAGCGCGACGGCCTCGACTGGGCCGCGCTCGCCGAGAAGGAGACGGCTCTCTTCCGTGAGGACATGACGGCCCTGCGGATGCTGCCGCCGCGGCAGTACATCGGCGCCGTCGAGGCGATACCCGGGATCGTCCCGCTCGTCGAGCGCCTCCGCGACGCGGGCGCGGCGTACGAGCTCGAAGGGGACGTGTACTTCTCCGTCGAGTCCGACCCGCACTTCGGCAAGGTCTCCAACCTCGACGCCGCGGCGATGCGGCTGCTGTCCGCCGAACGCGGCGGCGACCCGGACCGGCCGGGCAAGAAGAACCCGCTCGACCCCATGCTCTGGATGGCGGCCCGCGAGGGCGAGCCCAGCTGGGACGGCGGCTCGCTCGGCCGCGGACGGCCCGGCTGGCACATCGAGTGCGTGGCCATCGCCCTCGACCATCTCGGCATGGGCTTCGACATCCAGGGCGGCGGCTCCGACCTCGCCTTCCCGCACCACGAGATGGGCGCCTCGCACGCCCAGGCCCTCACCGGCGAGTTCCCCATGGCCAAGGCGTACGTGCACGCCGGCATGGTCGCCCTGGACGGCGAGAAGATGTCCAAGTCCAAGGGCAACCTGGTCTTCGTCTCCAAGCTCCGGCGCGACGGCGTCGACCCGGCCGCCATCCGGCTCGCGCTGCTCGCCCACCACTACCGCGCCGACTGGGAGTGGACCGACCAGGTCCTCCAGGACGCCGTCGCACGGCTCGGCCGCTGGCGGGCCGCGGTGTCCCGGCCCGACGGTCCGCCGGCGGAGGCGCTCGTGGAGGAGATCCGCGAGGCCCTCGCGAACGACCTGGACGCCCCGGCCGCGCTCACCGCGGTCGACCGCTGGGTCGCCCTCCAGGAGCGCGACGGCGGCACGGACATCGGCGCCCCCGGCGTGGTCTCCCGCGCGGTGGACGCGCTGCTCGGCGTAGCGCTGTAGCCCTACGGCACGCAAGGAAAGCAAAGAAAAAAAGGGGGCGCCTCCCGGTGCGGAGGCGCCCCCTTTCGCTGCGCTCAGTCCTCCGACGACTCCTCGTCGTCCGCACCCGGCTTGGGCGGCTTCGGCGGCCGCGTACGGCCGCTGGGATTGTCCCGGAGGTACGACGTGCTGTCGCTGCCGTCCGCCGTCGCGTGCCCGCCGGAAGCGGGCGGTCCGCCCCCGTCCCGGCGCCGCAGATAGCGCTCGAACTCGCGGGCGATCGCCTCGCCCGACGCCTCCGGCAGCTCGGCGGTGTCCCGGGCCTCCTCCAGCGACTGGACGTACTCGGCGACCTCGCTGTCCTCGGCGGCCAGCTGGTCCACGCCGACCTGCCAGGCGCGCGCGTCCTCGGGCAGCTCGCCCAGCGGGATGCGCACGTCGATCAGGTCCTCCAGACGGTTCAGGAGGGCCAGCGTGGCCTTCGGGTTCGGCGGCTGCGACACGTAGTGCGGCACCGCCGCCCACAGTGACACGGCCGGTACGCCCGCGTGCGTGCACGCCTCCTGGAGGACGCCGACGATGCCCGTGGGGCCCTCGTACTTGGTCTCCTCCAGGTCCATGCGGCGGGCCAGGTCCGGGTCGGACGTCGTCCCGCTGATCGGAACCGGACGGGTGTGCGGGGTGTCGCCGAGCAGGGCGCCCAGCACGACCACCAGTTCCACGCCCAGTTCGTGCGCGAAGCCGAGCAGTTCGTTGCAGAACGACCGCCATCGCATGGACGGTTCGATCCCGCGGACCAGGACGAGGTCCCGCGGCTTCTCGCCGCCGACCCGGACGACCGACAACCTTGTCGTCGGCCATGTGATCTTGCGGACGCCGGCTTCCATGAACACCGTGGGGCGGTTCACCTGGAAGTCGTAGTAGTCCTCGGCGTCCAGCGCCGCGAACACTTCGCCCTTCCACTCCCTGTCCAGATGCGCGACCGCGGTGGAGGCGGCGTCGCCGGCATCGTTCCAGCCCTCGAACGCGGCCACCATGACCGGGTCGATCAGCTCGGGAACCCCCTCGAGCTCGATCACCCAGTGCCTCCTTCCGACGTGCCCTCGCTTGACCCCCCAACCTTACGGCGTGCCAAGGGGGCGCCCGCAGCCCCCTTGCAGGGGGAGTGACCCCATCACTGCCCCGTGATCCACCCCTGAACACCCCGGATTCATCCGAGCTGTCCGTGAGGCCCTGGTCACAGCGTGGAACGCAGCCACTGCTCCACGCTCGCGATGTGCACCGTCGCCCACGAGCGCGCCGCCTCGGCGTCCCGGTCGCGCAGCGCGGCGAGGATCGCCCGGTGCTCGCGCAGGGTGCGGCCCACGGCGTCCTCCTGGGTGAGGCCGCGCCAGATCCGGGCCCGGGTGGTGGGACCCGACAGGCCGTCGAGCAGCGAGCACAGCACGGAGTTGCCCGAGCTCTGCACGATGCCCCGGTGGAACTCCAGGTCGCAGGCGACCAGATCCTCCACGGACGGGTCGTCGCCGAGCTTGTCCAGCTGGGCGGTGAGCGCGTCCAGTTGCTGCTCGCTGATCCGCAGGGCCGCCATGGCCGTCGCGGCCGGCTCCAGGATGCGGCGGACGGCCAGGAACTCCAGGACCGTGTCGTCGCGGTGGAAGTCGACGACGAAGCTCAGCGCCTCCAGCAGCAGTTGGGGGTCGAGGCTGGTGACATACGTGCCGTCGCCCTGCCGGACGTCCAGGATCCGGATGAGGGACAGGGCGCGCACGGCCTCCCGCAGGGAGTTGCGGGACAGGCCGAGGTCGGCGGCGAGTTCGCTCTCCTTGGGCAGCCGGTCGCCCGGCCGCAGCGCGCCGGAGACGATCATTCCCTTGATCTTCTCGATCGCCTCGTCGGTGACTGCCATGGCCGGCCTCCCTGTCGCTTAGACCTCCGACGTATCAGGCTCATTATGCGGGGACGGGTTCGAGGAAGGGGCGGCTCTGTCGGCATGGAGCCGCCCCTTCCCGCACGGGGTCCCCCCGGTACGGGGCTACTTCTTGTCGAGCAGGTCCTGCACCTTGGCCCGGACGTCGTCCGTCGCCAGCCCGCGGATCGTCAGCGTCGTGCGGCGGCGCAGCACGTCGTCCTGCGTCTCGGCCCACTCGTGGTCCCGGGCCCAGACGACCTGCGCCCAGATCTCCGGGGCGTCCGGGTGGACGCGCTCGGCGAGCTCCGGGTTCTCGTTGGCCAGGCGGGCGATGTCGAAGGCCAGCGAGCCGTAGTGCGTGGCCAGGTGCCTGGCCGTGTCGGCGGCCATGCGCGGGCCGGGCGCCGGGCGGTCGGTCAGCAGCCGGTGGGCGACCGCGCGCGGGTTGGCGATGCCGGGCAGCGGCAGCTTCTTCGGCAGCGAGCTGATCGGCTCGAAGTCGTCGCCCAGCGGGTGGCCCGGCAGCGCCTCCAGCTTCTTCATGATCGTCCGGCCGATGTGGCGGAAGGTGGTCCACTTGCCGCCCGCGACCGACAGCATGCCGCCCCTGCCCTCGGTGACGACCGTCTCGCGCCTGGCCTTGGCGGTGTCGCCCGGGCCGCCCGGGAGCACCCGCAGGCCCGCGAAGGAGTACGTGATCAGGTCGCGGTTCAGCTGCTGGTCGCGGACCGAGAAGGCGGCCTCGTCGAGGATCTGGGATATGTCCTGGTCGGTGACCGCGACCTCCGCCGGGTCGCCCTCGAACTCCTCGTCCGTGGTGCCGAGCAGCAGCATGTCCTCCCAGGGGAGGGCGAAGGTGATGCGGTACTTGTCGATCGGAGTGGCGAGCGCGGCCTTCCAGGGGGAGGTGCGCTTCAGGACCAGGTGCGCGCCCTTCGACAGGCGGATGGACGGCGCCGCGTTCGGGTCCTCCATCTTGCGCAGGTGGTCGACCCATGGCCCGGTCGCGTTCAGCACCAGCCGGGCGCTGACGCCGAACTCGTCGCCGGACAGGCGGTCCTTCAGCTCGGCGCCCGTGACGCGGCCCCGGGTGAAGCGCAGGCCCGTCACCTCGGCGTGGTTGAGGACGACCGCGCCCGCCTCGACGGCCGCGCGGACCGTCATCAGCGCCATGCGGGCGTCGTTCATCTGGTCGTCGCCGTACACGGCCACGGCCTTGAGGTTCTCGGTGCGCAGCTCGGGCACGTCCTGCGCGGCCTTGGCCGGGGAGAGCAGGTGCCCGACGCCGTCGCCGAACGCGGAGAGCGCGGAGTAGGCGAAGACGCCCGCCCCGAGCTTCGCCGCGCCGTGCGGCCCGCCCTTGTACACGGGGAGGTAGAACGTGAGCGGGTTCGCCAGGTGGGGAGCCACCTGGCGGGAGACCGCACGGCGCTCGAAGTGGTTCTCCGCCACCAGCTTCACCGCGCCGGTCTGCAGGTAGCGCAGGCCGCCGTGGAGCAGCTTGGAGGAGGCGGAGGACGTGGCACCGGCGAAGTCGCCGGCGTCGACCAGAGCCACCCTGAGGCCGGACTGCGCGGCGTGCCAGGCGGTGGAGATGCCCAGGATGCCGCCGCCGATCACGAGAAGGTCGTACGACGCCTTGGCGAGCTGCTCCCTGGTCTCGGCTCGGCTCGGGTTCGAGCCGGAGGCCGGGCGCGTCCCCAGGGCAGGCACGGACTGCAGGGTGGACTGACTGGTCATGCGGTTTCTTACTCCTCGTCCTCGAGCCAGCCCATGGTCCGCTCGACGGCCTTGAGCCAGTTCTTGTACTCACGGGCGCGGGTGTCCGCGTCCATGCGGGGGGTCCACTCGGCGGCCCGGCGCCAGTTGGCACGCAGGTCGTCGGTGCTGTTCCAGAAGCCGACGGCGAGGCCGGCGGCGTAGGCGGCGCCGAGGCAGGTCGTCTCGGCGACCATCGGGCGCACCACGGGGGCGTCCACGAAGTCGGCGAGGGTCTGCATCAGCAGGTTGTTGGAGGTCATGCCGCCGTCGACCTTCAGGGCGGCCAGCTCGACGCCGGAGTCCTTCGTCATGGCGTCGGCGATCTCCCGGGTCTGCCAGGCGGTGGCCTCCAGGACGGCACGCGCCAGGTGCGCCTTGGTGACGTACCGGGTCAGGCCGGCGATCACGCCGCGGGCGTCGGAGCGCCAGTACGGGGCGAACAGGCCGGAGAAGGCGGGCACGAAGTAGGCGCCGCCGTTGTCCTCCACCGACAGCGCGAGCGTCTCGATCTCGGCGGCCGTGGAGATCAGGCCCATCTGGTCGCGCATCCACTGCACCAGCGAGCCGGTGACGGCGATCGAGCCCTCCAGGGCGTAGACCGTCTTCTGGTCGCCGATCTTGTAGCCGACGGTGGTCAGCAGGCCGCTGTAGGAGTTGATGATCTTGTCGCCGGTGTTCATCACCATGAAGGTGCCGGTGCCGTAGGTCGACTTGGTCTCGCCCTCGGAGAAGCAGGTCTGGCCGAACAGGGCCGCCTGCTGGTCGCCGAGCGCGGAGGCGACCGGGATGCCGCCGAGCAGGTCGCCCAGCTTGCCGCCCTTGATCTCGCCGTAGACCTCGGCGGAGGAGCGGATCTCCGGCAGCACCTGCTTCGGGACGCCGATCGACTCGCAGATCTTGTCGTCCCACTGCATGGTGTGCAGGTTCATGAGCATCGTGCGCGAGGCGTTGGTGACGTCCGTGACGTGCTTGCCGCCGTCGACACCGCCGGTCAGGTTCCAGATGACCCAGCTGTCCATGGTGCCGAAGAGGATGTCGCCGGCCTCGGCGCGCTCCTTCAGCCCGTCGACGTTGTCGAGCAGCCAGCGGGCCTTCGGACCGGCGAAGTAGGAGGCGAGGGGGAGGCCCGTCTCGCGGCGGAAGCGGTCCTGGCCGACGTTGCGGCCGAGCTCGCGGCAGAGGGCGTCGGTGCGGGTGTCCTGCCAGACGATGGCGTTGTGGACGGGCTCACCTGTGGTCCTGTCCCACAGCACGGTCGTCTCGCGCTGGTTGGTGATGCCGATGGCCTTGATGTCGTCACGGGTGATGCCGGCCTTCTCGACGGCTCCGGCGACGACCTCCTGGACGTTCGTCCAGATCTCCGTGGCGTTGTGCTCGACCCAGCCCGGCTTGGGGAAGATCTGCTCGTGTTCCTTCTGGTCGACGGAGACGATCCGGCCGTCCCGGTCGAAGACGATGCAGCGGCTGGAGGTGGTGCCCTGGTCGATGGCGGCGATGAAGGGGCCGGCGGTGTGCGCGTCGGTCACTGTGTGCTCCTGGAAGTTCCGTGTTTATGGGGCTTTACGTACGGCGCGCGCCGAGAGTTTCGCAAAGGGCGCGAGGATCGCTGCAGGCGATCGCTCCTAGGCGAACGCGACGTTGTAGATGCCTGCCGCGATGGCGCCGCCGATCAGCGGACCGGCCACCGGGATCCAGGCGTAGCCCCACTCGGAGCCGCCCTTGTTGGGCAGGGGCAGCAGAGCGTGCACGATGCGCGGACCGAGGTCACGGGCCGGGTTGATCGCGTATCCCGTCGGGCCGCCGAGCGACAGGCCGATGGAGACCACCACGAGCGCGGTGACCAGGGCACCCAGCGTGCCCAGGCCGTTGCCCTCGTCGTTCAGGCCCTGGGTGAGCACGGCGAGCACCAGCACGACGGTGCCGATGATCTCCGTGGCCAGGTTCTGCCAGGCGACGCGGACCTCGGGCCCGGTGGAGAAGACGCCCAGCACGGGGCCGGCGCCCTTCTCCTGGGCCTCGACGGCCTTGGCCGTGGTGGCCTGCGCGCCCGGACCGCCGACGATCTCGCGGTCGGTGAGGTGGGCGTGGAACTGGCCGTAGTAGGCGATCCAGACCAGGGCGGCACCGATCATGGCGCCGAGGAGCTGTCCGGCCCAGTAGACCGGGACGTTCTTCCAGTCGCCGTCCTTGATCGCGAGGGCGAGGGTGACGGCCGGGTTCAGATGGGCGCCGGACAGCGGCGCCGTGGTGTAGACCGCCGTGAGCACCGCGAAGCCCCACCCGAAGGTGATGGCGAGCCAGCCGGCGTTGCGGGCCTTGGAGGCCTTGAGCGTCACGGCGGCGCAGACTCCGCCGCCGAGCAGGATGAGTATGGCGGTACCTAGGGTCTCGCCGATGAAGATGTCGGAGCTGGACACCCGCGACTCCTTTGTCCTTCGTCCAGGGGGAAGTGCGTTACCGGCCTGGCGTCGTCACACTCTAGCGCGTATTGCCGGTAGCTGTTCGACAATGTCGACCGATGGACGGGAGTCTTGCTTCGGCGTTACGAACACGTCAAGGGCTGTGTTGTCGAAAACACGATCGTTACTGATCGCCGCGTGCCTGTGGATCTTCTCCGCAGGTGGACGCGGGCATGCCGAGGGCCGGAACGCCGTACGGCGCCCCGGTCCCGGTCGTGGGTGTCAGAACCGCCCGGCGCCCAGGTCCCGCGAGACCGCGCGGGCGCAGTCCCGCACCGCCGCGATCAGCTCGGGGCGCAGCTCCCCGTCCCGGCACAGCCGCTCCACGGCGCCGGTGATGCCGACCGAGCCGACCGGCATGCGCCGCCGGTCGTGGATGGGGGCGGCGAGGGAGGCGACGCCCTCCCAGGTCTCCTCGACGTCGGCCGCGTAACCACGCGCGCGTGTGACGTCCAGGATGTGCTCGAAGGCCTCCGGATCGCACACCGTCCGGTCCGTGAAGGCCTTGCGGTCGGCCTCCAGGGCCTCGCTGTGCGCCACCGGGTCGTAGGCGGACAGCACCTTGCCCAGCGCCGTGGAGTGCAGCGGCTGCATGGCCCCGATCTCCAGGACCTGCCGGCTGTCGTCGGGCCGGAAGACGTGGTGCACGATCAGCACGCCCTGCTGGTGCAGGACGCCCAGGTAGACGCTCTCGCCGCTGGAGCGGGCCAGGTCGTCGGCCCACACCAGGGCACGCGCCCGCAGCTCGTGCACGTCGAGGTAGGTGGTGCCCAGGCGCAGCAGCTCCGCGCCCAGCTGGTAGCGCCCGGAGGCGTCGTCCTGCTCCACGAAGCCCTCCTGCTGGAGGGTGCGCAGGATGCCGTGGGCGGTGCCCTTGGCCAGGCCCAGCGACGAGGCGATGTCCGACAGGCCGAGCCGCCGCTCGCCGCCCGCGAGGAGCCGCAGCATCGCGGCCGCCCGTTCGAGCGACTGGATGTTCCGTGCCATCGCCGTACTGCCTCCGTCCCCTTCGACCGCCGACAAGTGGGGCCCGCAGCCCTCGTTCGGCAATGTCGAACACTACCGGTCGTTGCCGACCTCTCGCTAATGGCGGGTCGCCATTTGTTGTGTCACGGGTGGCTGATCCGTCACCAGTCGACGTCCGTCCCGTGGACGCTCTGCCCATCCAAGCCCACTCCCGGTTAGGCTGGCGCGGTGCGCCCCTTCCCGGATGCCCTCCGGCTGTCCGGGAAGCCGCAAAGCCGACAGCCGTCGCATCCGAGGGAGCCCTTTTCATGGCCTCGTTGCCGCCGACCCCTTCCACCGACAGCCGGACCCGCGTGTCCGCCCTCCGAGAGGCCCTGGCCACCCGCGTGGTCGTGGCCGACGGAGCCATGGGCACCATGCTGCAGGCGCAGGACCCCACCCTTGAGGACTTCGAGAACCTCGAGGGCTGCAACGAGATCCTCAACGTGACCCGGCCGGACATCGTCCGTTCCGTCCACGACGCGTACTTCGCGGTCGGCGTCGACTGCGTCGAGACCAACACCTTCGGCGCCAACCACACGGCCGCGGCGGAGTACGAGATCTCCGACCGGGTGCACGAACTGTCCGAGGCGGGTGCCCGGATCGCCCGCGAGGTGGCCGACGAGTACGCCGCCGGAGACGGCCGGCAGCGCTGGGTGCTCGGCTCGATCGGCCCCGGCACCAAGCTGCCCACGCTGGGCCACGTCACGTACACCACCATCCGCGACGGCTACCAGGCCAACGCGGAGGGCCTGCTCGCCGGCGGCGCGGACGCGCTGCTCGTGGAGACCACGCAGGACCTGCTCCAGACGAAGGCCTCGATCCTCGGCGCCCGCCGGGCCATGGAGGCCACCGGCGTCGAGGTGCCCCTGCTGTGCTCGATGGCCTTCGAGACCACCGGCACCATGCTGCTCGGCTCCGAGATCGGCGCGGCCCTGACCGCGCTGGAGCCCCTCGGCATCGACATGATCGGCCTGAACTGCTCCACCGGCCCCGCCGAGATGAGCGAGCACCTGCGCTACCTCACGCGCCACTCGCGCATCCCGCTGCTGTGCATGCCGAACGCCGGCCTGCCGATCCTCACCAAGGACGGCGCGCACTTCCCGCTCGACCCGGAGGGCCTGGCCGACGCCCAGCAGAGCTTCGTCCAGGACTACGGCCTGTCCCTGGTCGGCGGCTGCTGCGGCACCACCCCCGAGCACCTGCGGCAGCTCGCCGAGCGCGTCCGGGACGTCACTCCGAGCGAGCGCGACCCGCAGCCCGAGCCGGGGGCGGCGTCGTTGTACCAGTCGGTGCCGTTCCGGCAGGACACCTCCTACCTGGCCATCGGCGAGCGCACCAACGCCAACGGCTCGAAGAAGTTCCGCGAGGCCATGCTGGACGGCCGCTGGGACGACTGCGTGGAGATGGCCCGCGAGCAGATCCGCGAGGGCGCGCACATGCTCGACCTGTGCGTGGACTACGTCGGCCGCGACGGCGTCGCCGACATGGAGGAGCTGGCCGGCCGCTTCGCCACCGCCTCCACGCTGCCGATCGTGCTGGACTCCACCGAGGTCGACGTCATCCGGGCCGGCCTGGAGAAGCTCGGCGGCCGCGCGGTGATCAACTCGGTGAACTACGAGGACGGCGACGGCCCCGAGTCCCGCTTCGCCAAGGTCACCCAGCTCGCCAGGGAGCACGGCGCCGCCCTCATCGCGCTGACCATCGACGAGGAGGGCCAGGCCCGCACCGCCGAGAAGAAGGTCGAGATCGCCGAACGGCTCATCGACGACCTGACCGGCGACTGGGGCATCCACGAGGAGGACATCCTCGTCGACTGCCTGACCTTCACCATCTGCACCGGCCAGGAGGAGTCCCGCAAGGACGGCATCGCCACCATCGAGGGCATCCGCGAGCTGAAGCGGCGCCACCCGAAGGTGCAGACCACGCTCGGCCTGTCCAACATCTCCTTCGGCCTCAACCCGGCCGCGCGCATCCTGCTCAACTCCGTCTTCCTCGACGAGTGCGTCAAGGCGGGCCTGGACTCGGCGATCGTGCACGCCTCCAAGATCCTGCCGATCGCCCGCTTCAGCGAGGAGGAGGTCCAGACGGCACTGGACCTCATCTACGACCGCCGCGCCGAGGGCTACGACCCGCTGCAGAAGCTCATGCAGCTGTTCGAGGGCGCCACCGCCAAGTCCCTCAAGGCCGGCAAGGCCGAGGAACTGGCCGCCCTGCCGCTGGACGAGCGGCTGAAGCGGCGCATCATCGACGGCGAGCGCAACGGACTCGAAGCCGACCTGGACGAGGCCCTCCAGGAGCGGCCCGCGCTCGACATCGTCAACGAGACCCTGCTGGAGGGCATGAAGGTCGTCGGCGAGCTGTTCGGCTCCGGCCAGATGCAGCTGCCGTTCGTCCTGCAGTCCGCCGAGGTGATGAAGACGGCCGTCGCCCACCTCGAACCGCACATGGAGAAGACCGACGAGGCCGGCAAGGGCACCATCGTGCTCGCCACCGTGCGCGGCGACGTGCACGACATCGGCAAGAACCTCGTCGACATCATCCTGACCAACAACGGCTACAACGTCGTCAACCTCGGCATCAAGCAGCCGGTCTCCGCGATCCTGGACGCCGCCGAGGAGCACAAGGCCGACGTCATCGGCATGTCCGGTCTCCTGGTCAAGTCCACCGTGATCATGAAGGAGAACCTGGAGGAGCTGAACACCCGGGGCCTGGCCGCCCGCTTCCCGGTCATCCTCGGCGGCGCCGCCCTGACCCGCGCCTACGTCGAGCAGGACCTGCACGAGCTCTACGAGGGCGAGGTCCGCTACGCCCGCGACGCCTTCGAGGGCCTGCGCCTGATGGACGCCCTCATCGGCGTCAAGCGGGGCGTGCCCGGCGCCAAGCTGCCCGAGCTCAGGCAGCGCCGGGTCCGGGCCACCGCCCCGGCCGCCGTGGAGGAGCGCCCCGAGGAGGGGCACGTCCGCTCCGACGTCGCCACCGACAACCCCGTCCCCGAGCCGCCCTTCAGGGGCACCCGCGTGATCAAGGGCATCCAGCTCAAGGAGTACGCGAGTTGGCTCGACGAGGGCGCCCTGTTCAAGGGCCAGTGGGGCCTCAAGCAGGCCCGCACCGGCGAGGGCCCGTCGTACGAGGAACTCGTCGAGACCGAGGGCCGGCCCCGGCTGCGCGGGCTGCTGGACAAGCTCCAGACGGAGAACCTGCTGGAGGCGGCCGTCGTCTACGGCTACTTCCCGTGCGTGTCCAAGGACGACGACCTGATCATCCTGGACGAGGCCGGCAACGAGCGCACCCGCTTCACCTTCCCGCGTCAGCGCCGGGGCCGCCGCCTGTGCCTGGCCGACTTCTTCCGCCCGGAGGAGTCCGGCGAGACGGACGTCGTGGGCCTCCAGGTCGTCACCGTCGGCTCCCGCATCGGCGAGGAGACCGCCCGCCTCTTCGAAGCCAACGCCTACCGGGACTACCTGGAACTGCACGGGCTGTCCGTGCAGTTGGCCGAGGCGCTCGCCGAGTACTGGCACGCGCGCGTGCGTTCCGAACTCGGCTTCGCCGGCGAGGACCCGGACGAGATGCAGGGCATGTTCGAGCTGAAGTACCGGGGCGCCCGCTTCTCCCTCGGTTACGGCGCCTGCCCCAACCTGGAGGACCGCGCCAAGATCGCCGACCTGCTCCAGCCGGAGCGCATCGGCGTCCACCTCTCGGAGGAGTTCCAGCTGCACCCGGAGCAGTCCACGGACGCCATCGTCATCCACCACCCGGAGGCGAAGTACTTCAACGCCCGCTGAGCCCCTCCCGGGCGCCCGGGCCAAAAGAAGCGTTTCGTCCGCGCACGAAGTAGACTGGTCGGTCCACCGCAGGCCGGTTCCCTCCTGGGAACCGGCCTGAATGTCCCTCAAGGAGGTACGTGGATGACCAGTACGGTCCCCGCGCTCGGCACCCTTACGGCCGAAGGTTCAGCTCTGCAAGCCGTGCTCCTCGACATGGACGGCACCCTGGTGGACACGGAGGGCTTCTGGTGGGACGTCGAGGCCGAGGTCTTCGCCTCCCTCGGCCACACGCTCGACGAGTCCTGGCGCCATGTCGTGGTCGGCGGTCCCATGACCCGCAGCGCGGGGTTCCTGATCGAGGCCACCGGCGCCGACATCACCCTCGACGAACTCACGGTCCTGCTGAACAACGGCTTCGAGGACCGCATCGACGGCGGCCTGCCGCTGATGCCGGGCGCCGGGCGGCTGCTGGCCGAGCTGTACGAGTACGAGGTCCCCACGGCCCTCGTCTCCGCCTCGCACCGGCGCATCATCGACCGGGTACTGACCTCGCTGGGCGCGCACCACTTCAGCCTGACCGTGGCCGGCGACGAGGTGCCGCGCACCAAGCCCTACCCCGACCCGTACCTGGCGGCCGCCGCCGGACTCGGCGCGGACCCGGCCCGGTGCGCCGTCATCGAGGACACCGCGACCGGAGTCGCCGCCGCCGAGGCCGCGGGCTGCCGGGTCGTGGCGGTGCCGTCCGTCGCGCCCATCGCCCCGGCCCTGAGGCGTACGGTGGTCAGCTCCCTCGAAGAGATCGACCTGACATTTCTGCACGGCCTGATGACGGAAATGCGCTAGCTGTTCACCCAGCGTGCAGCGCCGTTAGGACAGTAATTCCGAGGGTGAATTCGAACTCCTCCGGATGACCGAATTCGCGTCCACCGGAACCCGTTTACGGGTGTGACGTTCCCCACGCGACCCAGGGTCGACAGCCGCTCCGGCGTGTGCTGCGCACCCCCTCCGGGGGGCCGTCGGCGTGCCCTTGTGTCCTGATTGATGGGACGGTGCACCAAAGCTTCCGCTGTCCGCTTTCCGGTGTGTCCACACCCGGTTCCGCAGCGTGATGGCCCCTCAACTCCGGTGGCGGCGAACCCTCCTGCCGGTCCGGACTAATCTCGTCGCGAGAACATCGCCCCACCCCCGTGATCCGCTGCGCCACCCCTGCATGCCGGATACACGGAGTAGACAGCTCTGGAGAAACTCGAGCATGAACCGCAAGACTTTGGTGCTGCCGGCCGTCATCGGCCTGCTCGCGCCGGTGCTCGCCGCCTGCGGCGGGTCCGACAGCGGGAGTGACAACGGCGGCGCGATCGTCGTCGGCACCACGGACCGGTTCACCGCCTCGAAGGACGCCCCCGCGCCCCTCGACCCGGCGTACGCCTACGACGTCGGCACCTGGAACATCCTGCGCCAGACCGTGCAGACCCTGATGATCCAGCCGCGCGGCGAGGGCGAGCCGGTGCCGGAGGCCGCCGAGCGGTGCGGCTTCACGGACACGGGCAACGAGCGCTACGCCTGCACCCTGCGCGACGGCCTGAAGTTCGCGAACGGCGACCCCGTCACCGCAGCCGACGTCAAGTACTCCATCGACCGCGCCCGTTCCCTCAAGGCCGACAGCGGTGTGTTCGCCCTGCTGTCCACCATCGACACGGTCGAGACCCAGGGCGACCGCGAGGTCATCTTCCACCTGAAGGCGGCCGACGCGACCTTCCCGTACAAGCTGTCGACCCCGGTCGCCGGCATCGTCGACCCCGACGACTACCCGAAGAACAAGCTGCGCGACGGCTTCGACCTGGCGGGCTCCGGCCCGTACACCCTCAAGGCCGACGTCGAGAACGGCGCGATGGTCAAGGCCGAGTTCACCCGCAACCCCGACTACAAGGGGAGCCTGAAGGTGAACAACGACAAGGTCGACATGGTCTCCTTCAAGGACACCGACGCCATGGGCAAGGCGCTGGACAAGGGCGACATCGACGTGATGACCCGCACCATGTCGCCGGACCAGATCCGCAAGCTCTCGGCCGACACGGACACCGGCGTCGACCTCGTCGAGATGCCCGGCCTGGAGATCCGCTACCTCGGCTTCAACACCGACGCCCCGACCGTCGAGTCCAAGGCCGTGCGCCAGGCGATGGCCCAGATCGTCAACCGCAGCGCGCTGGTCTCCAAGGTCTACGGCTCCCAGGCCGAGCCGCTGTACTCGCTGGTCCCGGCCAGCATCACCGGCCACTCCAACTCGTTCTTCAACAAGTACGGCGACCCGAGCGTCACCAAGGCCCGCGCCCTGCTCGAACAGGCGAACGTCACCACCCCGGTGAAGCTGACCCTGCACTACACGACCGATCACTACGGCCCGGCCACCAAGAAGGAGTTCGAGGTCCTGCGCGACCAGCTGAACTCCAGCGGCCTGTTCGAGGTCGGCATCAAGGGCACCCCGTGGGACACGTTCCGCCCGGCCGAGAAGAAGGGCGAGTACGACGTCTACGGCATGGGCTGGTTCCCGGACTTCCCGGACGCCGACAACTTCCTCGCGCCGTTCCTCGACGCGGACAACACCCTCGGCTCGCCGTACGCCAACAGCCAGATCCGCAACACCCTGATCCCGGAGTCCCGCCGCGAGGCGGACCGGCTGTCCGCCTCCACCAGCCTGACGGACATTCAGGACATCGTCGCCCGTGACGTGCCGGTGCTGCCGCTGTGGCAGGGCAAGCAGTACGTCGCCGCGCGTGACGACATCACGGGTACCGCGTACGCGCTCAACTCCTCGTCGACGCTCCAGCTGTGGGAGCTCGGCCGGGGCGTGAGTGGCTGACGCACCCGCTGGAACCCCGGGGCCCCTGACCGCGGCCCCCGGGGAACCGTGCCCCGGAGCCAGGGACATGCTCCGGGCGTTCTCGAGAACCGACGACAAGGCACACACGTGAACATACGCAACCAGTGGCCGGTCCTGCCGATCGTGGCGGGGCTCGCCTCCGGCCTGCTCACCGGCTGTGGCACGGAGACCGGAGACTCCGCGGGGGAGGGCTCCAACGTGGTGGTGGGGATGTCCGACGACGTCCTGGCCACGGACCCCGCCTCCGGCTACGACCCCGGCTCCTGGCTGTTGTTCAACAACGTCTTCCAGTCGCTGCTCAGCTTCCCCAAGGGCGCCACGGAACCGCAGCCCGAGGCCGCCGAGAGCTGCTCCTTCACCGACGCGCAGACCACGGTCTACAAGTGCACGCTGAAGGACGGCCTCAAGTTCAGCAACGGTGACGACCTCACCTCCGAGGACGTCAAGTTCTCCTTCGACCGCATGCTGAAGATCAACGACCCCGACGGGCCCGCGATCATGTTCCCCACGCTGGAGAAGGTCGAGACGCCGGACGCCAAGACGGTCGTCTTCCGCCTCAACACGGCCGACGCCACCTTCCCCAGCAAGATCGCCTCCGGCGCCGGATCCATCGTCGACCACCGCCAGTACGACGCGGACGGGCTGCGCAAGGACGGCAAGGCCGTCGGATCGGGCCCCTACAAGCTCGACTCGATCGACAAGGACCAGGCCGTCTTCTCCGTCAACGAGAACTACAAGGGCACCGCCGACGTGAAGAACACCGGCGTGACGCTCAAGTTCTTCGACGGCGACCAGACCGCCCTGAAGCAGGCGATCCAGGGCGGGGACGTCGACATCGCCTACCGCGGCCTCACCGCGAGCGACATCGCGGACATGGAGAAGGCCGACGACGGCACCGGCGCCGAGGTCGTCGAGGGCAGCAGCGCCGAGGTCCAGCACCTGGTGTTCAACATGAACGACCCGGTCGCCGGAAAGCTCGGCGTCCGCAAGGCCATCGCCTACCTGCTCGACCGCGAGGCCCTCATCAAGGACGTCTACCAGGGCACCGCGACCCCGCTGTACTCGATCATCCCGGCCGGTATCGCCGGCCACAACACGGCCTTCTTCGACAAGTACGGCGCCCGCCCCTCCAAGTCCAAGGCGGCCGAGGCGCTGCGCGCCGACGGCATCTCCGGCAAGGTGAAGCTGACCCTCTGGTCGACGCCGTCCCGCTACGGCCCCGCCACCGACCAGGAGTTGAGCGCCATCGCCGCCCAGCTCAACGCCAGCGGCCTGTTCGACGCCGACGTCAAGTCCGTCCCCTTCGGCCAGTACGAGAAGGACATCGCGGCCGGCAAGTACGGCGTCTACGTGAAGGGCTGGGTGCCGGACTACCCGGACGCCGACAACTTCACGGCCCCCTTCTTCGGCAAGGGCAACGTGCTGAACAACAACTACGACAACGGCACCATCACCGGCTCGCTCATCCCGCGCACCGCGGCCCTGACCAACCGGGCCGCCACCGACAAGGAGTTCGGGGAGCTCCAGGACATCGTCGCCGACGAACTGCCCGTCCTGCCGGTGTGGCAGGCCAAGCAGTACGCGGTCGTCCGCGACGGCGTCTACGGCCTGGAGTACTGCCTCGACGCCTCGACCGTGTTCCGCTTCTGGGAGCTGAGCAAGGACTCCTGACGCGACCCTGTGAAGAGGCCGCCCCCTGCCGAGCAGGGGGCGGCCTCGTCGTACCGGGGGCGTACCAGGACTACTGCGCGCCGGGGCGCACCAGCCCGCTCTCGTAGGCGTACACCGCGGCCTGCACGCGGTCGCGCAGGCCCAGCTTGGTGAGCACGTGCCCGACGTGCGTCTTGACGGTCGTCTCGCTGACGAACAGGTCGGCGGCGATCTCGGCGTTGGACAGCCCGCGCGCCACCAGCTTCAGCACCTCGACCTCGCGGTCGGTGAGCGTGTGCAGCGTGTCCGGCACCGGCTCGTCGCCCGACGGCAGATGCGTGGCGTACTTGTCGAGCAGCCGGCGTGTGATGCTCGGCGCGAGCATCGCCTCGCCCGCGGCGACGACGCGGATCGCCTGCACCAGCTCGTTGGCCGGGGCGTCCTTCAGCAGGAACCCGCTGGCACCCGCGCGCAGCGCCTCCACCACGTACTCGTCGAGGTCGAAGGTGGTCAGCACCAGCACCTTCGCCGGGCCGTCCCGCCCGGGGCCGGTGATCTGCCGGGTCGCCTCAACACCGTCCATCCGCGGCATGCGGATGTCCATCAGGACCACGTCGGGCTGGAGGGCCCGCACCTGGTCGAGCGCCTGGAGGCCGTCTCCGGCCTCGCCGACGACCGCGATGTCCTGTTCGGCCTCCAGGATCATCCGGAAGCCCGTGCGGAGCAGCGGCTGGTCGTCGACCAGTAGGACGCGGATGGCCACGTAAGTCTCCTTCGCTAGTCCGGCCCCATTCTGCCCTGCGCGGGCCCGCCGGGATCAGCCGCCCTCACCGGTCGTCACCCTCAGCGGCAGCGGATACGGCGGGGGAGTGCCGCCGAACTCCGGGCAGTGGGCCTGGTGGTCGCACCAGCCGCACAGCTTCGTGGGCCGCGGCCGCCAGTCGCCCGTCTCGGTCGCCAGCCGGATCGCCTCCCACAGCGCCAGCAGCTTGCGCTCGACCCGCTCCAGGTCGGCGAGGACGGGGTCGTACGTCAGCACCTCACCGCTGCCGAGATAGACCAGCTGGAGGCGCCGCGGCACCACGTTCTTCAGCCGCCAGACGACCAGGGCGTAGAACTTCATCTGGAACAGGGCACCCTCGGAGTACTCGGGCCTGGGCGCCTTGCCCGTCTTGTAGTCGACGATCCGGACCTCGCCCGTGGGCGCCACGTCGACCCGGTCGATGATCCCGCGTAGCCGCAGCCCGGACTCCAGCTCGGCCTCGACGAACAGCTCCCGCTCGGCCGGCTCCAGGCGGCTGGGGTCCTCCAGCGTGAACCAGCGCTCGACGAGCTGCTCCGCCTCGCCCAGCCAGCGCGCCAGCCGCTCGCCCTCGGGATCGTCGGCGAACAGCTCCACGACCTCCGGCCGCGTCTCGCGCAGCCGGTCCCACTGGCCCGGGATCAGCGACTTGGCCCGGGGCGCCGTGCGCTCGGCGGCCGGGGCGTCGAAGAGGCGCTCCAGGACCGCGTGCACCAGCGTGCCCCTGGTCGCCGCCTCGCTCGGCTTCTCCGGCAGCCGGTCGATGACCCGGAAGCGGTACAGCAGCGGACACTGCATGAAGTCACTCGCACGGGAAGGGGACAGCGAGGCGGGCGGTATGGCGGTGGGTCCCGTCACGAGCTCGCTCACGGCGGCCGTCTCCGCCGCCGCCTCCGCCGCCGCCTGGGCGGCCGTATCCACTGCCGTGGCAGGGCTGGACTCGGGCTGCGCCGCGCCCTCGGTGCTCGTCTCCATGCCCCAGACCATACGGCCCGCCACTGACAGTGACCCACGCGCGTTCCGTGGGGGAAGCCGTGAGGGGAGGTCGACGTACGGGAAACACAGGGGTGCCGGGGCGGAACGCACCTCGGCGGACGCATACCATCGACTCGAGACCCTCCCGTCCGGCAGGCGGGAGACGCTTCGAACGAGGGGAAACCGGTGGACGAGAGCGGCGGGCGCGGGCAGCCGCGGTCCGGCAACGACGAGTCGGCCGAGCGCCACGCGGGGCTTCCGGCCCGGGCCGCCGACCGGACCCCCGCCGACGAACGCCCCACGGAGGAACGGCGCTTCGCCCCCGGGCAGCAGGACGCCGTCCCGCCGGCAGGCACTCCGGCGTCCCGGCCGACCGCACAGGACGAGCCCGAGCCCGCCTCGTCAGCACGCCAGGACCCCGCCGTCCCTGCCACCGATGGCCCCTTCACGCCCTCGGCCCGCGGTGAGGCCGACGAGAACGGTTCTTCCGACGGCGGTGGGCCTACCGGCCCCGCCGCCGATGGCCCCTTCACGCCCTCGGCCCGCGGTGAGGCCGGCGAGGGTGGTTCTTCTGACGGCGGTGGGCCTACCGGCCCTGACGCCGACGGCCGCTCCACGGCTGCGGCCCGCGGTGAGGCCGGCGAGGGCGGTTCTTCAGACGGCGATGAGCCCACCGCCCCCGCCGCCGACGGCCCTTCCACGGCCTCTGCCCGCGGAGAGGCCGACGGGAGCCGCACGCCCGACGGCGACGCGCACCCCGACCGCGGCTACGCCGGCGGTCCGCACACCGCATCCGCGGCCGGCCAGGCCGAGAGGGACCGTCGTCACGCCCCTCCCGCCGCCGGCCGGCCCGAGGCGGACCGTCGTCACCCCACCCCCGCCGCCGACCGGCCCGAGGCGGAGCCTCGTCACGCGGCCCCCACGCCGGACCACCGCCCCCTCGCGCACTCCGCCGACGGCAAGGGCCCCGCCCCTCAGCGGCCCGAGCCCCGGGGCGGGCTGCTCATGGGGCGGCCGTTCGGGGTGCCCGTGTACGTCGCGCCGAGCTGGTTCCTCGTCGCCGCGCTGATCACCTGGGTGTTCGGCGGGCAGCTGGAGCGCGTGCTGCCCGAGCTCGGCGCCGCCCGCTATCTGGTCTCCCTGTTCTTCGCGGTCGCCTTCTACGCCTCCGTGCTCGTCCACGAACTGGCCCACACGGTCGCCGCCCTCCGCTTCAAGCTCCCGGTCCGCCGCATCCAGCTCCAGTTCTTCGGCGGCGTCTCCGAGATCGAGAAGGAGGCCGAGACCCCCGGCCGCGAGTTCGTGCTCGCCTTCGTCGGACCGCTGCTCTCCCTCGCCCTGGCCGGCGTCTTCTACGGCGCCCTGCAGACCGTGGAACCCGGCACCGTCCCGGGCGTGCTGCTGGCCGGCCTGATGATCTCCAACCTCATCGTGGCCGCGTTCAACCTCCTGCCCGGCCTGCCCCTCGACGGCGGCCGGATGCTCCGCGCCGTCGTCTGGAAGCTCACCGGCAAGCCGATGAGCGGCACCATCGCCGCCGCCTGGGTCGGCCGCGCCCTCGCCGTCTGCGTCCTGATCGGCCTGCCCCTGCTGACCCAGTCCGGCGCCCTCGGCTCCGACGCCGTCGACAACGTCGGCATGGACACCGTCCTGGACGCCCTGCTCGCCGCCATCCTCGCCGCGATCATCTGGACCGGCGCCGGCAACAGCCTGCGCATGGCCCGCCTGCGCGAACACCTTCCGGAGCTGCGCGCCCGCACCCTCACCCGCCGCGCGGTCCCCGTCGAGACCGACACCCCGCTCTCGGAGGCCCTGCGCCGCGCCAACGCCGCCGGTGCCCGCGCCCTGGTCGTCGTCGACGCCGACGGCAACCCCCTCTCCCTGGTCCGCGAGGCCGCCATCGTCGGAGTACCCGAGCACCGCCGCCCCTGGGTCGCCGTCAGCGGCCTCGCCCAGGAGCTCACCGACGGCATGCGCGTCTCGGCGGAACTGGCGGGGGAGGAACTGCTGGACGCCCTGCGCGCCACCCCGGCGACCGAATACCTGGTCGTGGAGGAGACCGGCGAGATCTACGGCGTCCTGTCCGCCGCGGACGTGGAGCGCGCCTTCGTGAAGGCCATGGCCAGACCCTCCTAGTGGTCGGAGGGCCCCTCCGGTGCCGGTAGGCTGGTCACATGTCCGAACCGACCGGTGCCGCCCGCAGGCGCGGGCCCTTCAAGGTCGGGGACCAGGTACAGCTGACCGACCCCAAGGGCCGCCACTACACGTTCACGCTCGAGGCCGGGAAGAACTTCCACACCCACAAGGGTTCCTTCCCGCACGACGAACTGATCGGCGCTCCCGAGGGCAGCGTTGTCCGCACCACGGGGAACGTCGCCTACCTCGCGCTGCGCCCCCTGCTCCCCGACTACGTCCTGTCCATGCCCCGCGGGGCGGCCGTCGTCTACCCCAAGGACGCGGGGCAGATCCTGGCCTTCGCCGACATCTTCCCCGGCGCGCGCGTCGTGGAGGCCGGCGTCGGCTCCGGCTCGCTCAGCAGCTTCCTGCTGCGCGCCATCGGCGACCAGGGCATGCTGCACAGCTACGAGCGCCGCGCGGACTTCGCCGAGATCGCCCAGGCGAACGTGGAGCGCTACTTCGGCGGCCCGCACCCCGCCTGGCAGCTCACCGTCGGAGACCTCCAGGACAACCTGTCCGACGCCGACGTGGACCGCGTCATCCTCGACATGCTCGCCCCCTGGGAGTGCCTGGAGGCCGTCTCCAAGGCGCTGGTCCCCGGCGGCATCCTGTGCTGCTACGTGGCGACCACCACCCAGCTCGCCCGGACCGTCGAGTCCATCCGCGAGATCGGCTGCTTCAACGAGCCGACCTCCTGGGAGACGATGATCCGCAACTGGCACATCGAGGGCCTGGCCGTCCGCCCGGACCACCGGATGATCGGCCACACCGGCTTCCTGCTCACCGCCCGCCGCCTCGCCGACGGCGTCGAGCCGCCCATGCGCCGCCGCCGCCCCGCCAAGGGTGCCTACGGCGAGGACTACGCCGGCCCCAACGCCGACGGCGGCACCGCCCGCTGAGCGGCCCGTCACGCACACAACGCGCAGGCGCCGTGGCGCAGTTCCCGGAACCACACCGGAACTCCGCCGCGGCGCCTTTGCGTTGCCGCCCGGAGTGAACCCGCGCGCAGCAACGTTGACCTGCCCCGGGGCCCCAAACAGCCTGCCTGGCGCGTCAGCAGCGGCCCCGGGAGGCACAGGCTTGCTGACACAACAGCAGGAACCGTAACCGTTCTGACTTCCCCGGCACGGGGCGCGCACACCCCGCCGTTCCCTCGCGATGTGACGTGTGGCACCATCTTGGCCACCCCACCGGCACAGCCCTCAGGAGACCCTCCTAGTGCAGCCTTCCGCCGTTCCGGAGCTCGCCCACACCCACACCCGCCCCATCCACTGGCTCGCCACCGCCACGGCCGTGGCCGGCGTGGTGGCCCTCTCCTCGGTCCTCCAGCCCGGCGCGGCGACGGCCGCCCAGCCGGCCGCCCCCGAGACCAGAAGCGCCCCGGCGACCGTGGCCGCGCCCGATCCGGCCGCGGTGGAGTTCCCGATCGAGTGCGGCCCGGTGCAGGCCGTGGTGAAGAAGAAGGCCTCCGGTGATCTCGACGGCGACGGCAGACCGGAGACGGTGGCCGTGGTCCACTGCGACTCCCCGATGGGTACCCCGCCGGACGGCGTCTACGTCCTCACCCGGGGCGGCGACGGCGGCAAGCCGCGTGTGGTGGCCACCCTGCTCGACCCCAAGGAGGGCACCACCGTCGGCGACTTCGCCGTCCGCGACGGCGCCGTCACGGCCACGCTCTTCGGCTACTCGTCGGCCGATGTGCCGCGTTGCTGCCCCGATGTGCGGAGCGACGTGAAATGGCGTTGGCAGAACGGCGCGTTCGTCCGCTCGACGCCGGCCGGCGCCCGCAGCGTGTGAGGCGCGTGCGCCACCGCGTGTGAGATATCAGACAGTAGTGACAGTGGGTAGAGAAGTAGTCACTCTGCGTCCGGTCCGTAGACCTCGGTCCTGTCCGAAACTCGACGCACGTGGATGCACTCGCCCGGACACTCCTTCGCGGAGTCGATCACGTCCGTGAGAAGCGGCAGCGGTACGGGCGTTGTCGCGCCCTTGGCCTGGAGCAACTCGTCGTCGGAGCTCTTCACATAGGCCAGACCGTCGATGTCCAGCTCGAACACCTCGGGCGCGTACTGGGCGCAGATGCCGTCGCCGGTACACAGGTCCTGGTCGATCCAGACCTCCAGCGCCTCGCCGTCGACCCCGGCCTCCTGCTGCACGCTCATCTCTCCTGCCGTTTCTCCGCCGAGCCGTATCGGGAATCCGGCCAGCTCTGACGGGTGTTGAACGCTTCGACCCTACCTCCGCCTGGGTTCCAATCAGGTTCGGTGGGTATTCCCCTGGCGTGAGGGAGAGCGCAAGGGTGAAGATCGGACACACCCCGACCGTCTTTGTGATCTAGGGGTTTCAATCGACACCCGCCCAGGTAGGGTCTGGAAGCGTCCAGCTCCCCTTGGAGGAGGTGAGGACCGTGGCAGCCCACGACGACGACATGAACCGCGGCATCCGCCCGGGACGCGGGTCCGACGACCCGGCCGGGCAGATCGCCTACCTTGAGCAGGAGATCGCCGTCCTGCGACGTAAGCTCGCCGACTCTCCGCGACACACGAGGATTCTCGAAGAGCGGATCGTCGAGCTGCAGACCAATCTGGCCGGCGTGTCCGCCCAGAACGAGCGACTCGCCAACACGCTCCGTGAGGCCCGTGACCAGATCGTGGCCCTCAAGGAGGAGGTCGACCGGCTCGCGCAGCCGCCGGCCGGCTTCGGCGTCTTCCTCGCGGCGAACGAGGACGGTACGGCCGACATCTTCACCGGCGGCCGCAAGCTCAGGGTGAACGTCAGCCCCAGCGTCGAGCTCGACGAGCTGCGGCGCGGCCAGGAAGTGATGCTCAACGAAGCGCTCAACGTGGTCGAGGCCATGGAGTTCGAGCGCGTCGGTGACATCGTCACCCTCAAGGAGATCCTCGAGGACGGCGAGCGAGCCCTGGTGCTCGGGCACACCGACGAGGAGCGGGTGGTACGGCTCGCCGAGCCGCTGCTGGACGTCACCATCCGCCCCGGCGACGCCCTGCTCCTGGAGCCCCGCTCCGGGTACGTCTACGAGGTCGTGCCCAAGAGCGAGGTCGAGGAGCTCGTCCTCGAAGAGGTCCCCGACATCGGCTACGAGCAGATCGGCGGCCTCGGCAACCAGATCGAGGCCATCCGTGACGCGGTCGAGCTCCCGTACCTCTACCCGGACCTGTTCAAGGAGCACGAACTGCGGCCGCCGAAGGGCGTCCTGCTGTACGGCCCCCCTGGATGCGGTAAGACCCTGATCGCCAAGGCCGTGGCCAACTCGCTGGCCAAGAAGGTCGCCGAGGTGACCGGCCAGGCCGCCGGCAAGAGCTTCTTCCTCAACATCAAGGGCCCCGAGCTGCTGAACAAGTACGTCGGTGAGACGGAGCGGCAGATCCGCCTCGTCTTCCAGCGGGCCCGTGAGAAGGCCAGTGAGGGCACGCCCGTCATCGTCTTCTTCGACGAGATGGAGTCCCTCTTCCGTACCCGTGGCTCCGGTGTCAGCTCGGACGTGGAGAACACCATCGTCCCGCAGTTGCTCGCCGAGATCGACGGTGTGGAGGGCCTGCAGAACGTGGTCGTGATCGGCGCCTCCAACCGCGAGGACATGATCGACCCCGCCATCCTGCGGCCCGGCCGGCTGGACGTGAAGATCAAGATCGAGCGTCCGGACGCCGAGGCGGCCAAGGACATCTTCGGCAAGTACCTCACCGAGCGCCTCCCGCTGCACAGCGACGACCTCGCCGAGCACAGCGGCTCCAAGGCCTCCACGGTCCAGAGCATGATCCAGACGGCCGTCGAACAGATGTACGCCGAGTCCGAGGAGAACCGCTTCCTGGAGGTCACCTACGCCAACGGCGACAAGGAAGTCCTCTACTTCAAGGACTTCAACTCCGGCGCCATGATCGAGAACATCGTGGGCCGCGCCAAGAAGATGGCGATCAAGGACTTCCTCGAGAAGAACCAGAAGGGCCTGCGCGTCTCCCACCTCCTCCAGGCCTGCGTGGACGAGTTCAAGGAGAACGAGGACCTGCCCAACACCACCAACCCGGACGACTGGGCCCGGATCTCCGGAAAGAAGGGCGAGCGGATCGTGTACATCCGTACGCTCATCACCGGAAAGCAGGGCGCGGACACCGGACGCTCCATCGACACGGTGGCGAACACCGGTCAGTACCTGTAAAAGGCAGGGCGGCTGCGGGTGCCCTCGGCGGGTACCCGCAGCCGACTGTTTTTCGGGCCACGGCTGGAGCAACGCAATGACGCAAATGATCTCCCCACCAGCGCAAAGGCGTTCTAGGCTCTTGCGTACCGCCAAGTCGCGCAGTGCGGGGACGGGCACCGCACACGCAACCGAGCGCCAGCGGTATCTGAGTGGCGCCCATGACCGAGGGCGCCGCCGGGCAAGGAGGGCCGCATGACCGTACGGCGAGTAATGGGCATCGAGACGGAGTACGGAATCTCCGTCCCCGGCCACCCCAACGCCAATGCCATGCTCACCTCGTCCCAGATCGTGAACGCCTACGCGGCGGCGATGCACCGGGCCCGCCGGGCCCGCTGGGACTTCGAGGAGGAGAACCCGCTGCGGGACGCCCGAGGCTTCGACCTCGCCCGCGAGGCCGCCGACTCCAGCCAGCTCACCGACGAGGACATCGGCCTGGCCAACGTGATCCTCACCAACGGCGCACGGCTCTACGTCGACCACGCACACCCCGAGTACAGCGCCCCCGAGGTCACCAACCCCCGGGACGCCGTCCTGTGGGACAAGGCCGGCGAGCGGATCATGGCGGAGGCCGCGGAACGGGCCGCCCAGCTGCCCGGTGCCCAGCCGATCCACCTGTACAAGAACAACACCGACAACAAGGGCGCGTCCTACGGCACGCACGAGAACTACCTGATGAAGCGGGAGACCCCCTTCTCGGACATCGTGCGTCACCTCACGCCGTTCTTCGTCTCCCGCCAGGTCTTCACCGGAGCGGGCCGCGTCGGCATCGGCCAGGACGGGCACGAGCACGGCTTCCAGCTCAGCCAGCGCGCCGACTACTTCGAGGTCGAGGTCGGCCTCGAGACGACGCTCAAGCGCCCGATCATCAACACCCGCGACGAGCCGCACGCCGACGCCGAGAAGTACCGCCGGCTGCACGTGATCATCGGCGACGCGAACCTCTCGGAGATCTCGACGTACCTCAAGCTGGGCACGACCTCGCTGGTGCTGTCGATGATCGAGGACGGTTTCATCGCCGTCGACCTGGCCGTCGACCAGCCCGTCCGCACCCTCCACCAGGTCTCGCACGACCCCTCCCTGAAGCGCCTGGTCACGCTGCGCAGCGGCCGTACGCTCACGGCGGTCCAGCTGCAGATGGAGTACTACGAGCTGGCGCGCAAGTACGTGGAGGAGCGCTTCGGCGCCGACGCCGACGAGCAGACCAAGGACGTCCTGTCCCGCTGGGAGGACACCCTCACCCGGCTGGAGCACGACCCGATGAGCCTGGCCGGCGAGCTGGACTGGGTCGCCAAGCGGGAGCTCATGGAGGGCTACCGGCGCCGGGACAGCCTCGACTGGGACGCGGCGCGGCTGCACCTGGTCGACCTCCAGTACGCCGACGTACGGCCCGAGAAGGGCCTGTACAACCGTCTGGTGGCCCGCGGGCGCATGAAGCGGCTGCTGGACGAGGCGGCCGTCGAGCGGGCCCGTACGGCGCCGCCCGAGGACACGCGCGCGTACTTCCGCGGCCGCTGCCTGGAGCAGTACGCGGACGACGTCGCGGCGGCCTCCTGGGACTCGGTGATCTTCGACCTGCCGGGCCGGGACTCGCTGCAGCGGGTTCCAACCCTGGAACCGCTTCGCGGAACGCGTAATCACGTCAAGGAGCTCCTGGACCGCTGCCGCACCGCGGAAGACCTGGTCAGGGTGTTGTCCGGAGGGTGAGGGCGTTCTGCGGGTACTCGTGAGGGGCCCGCCGGACAGGGTGGAAAATCCCTGGTCCGGGAATCATCGAGGTGGTCCCCGTACGTTGGAGCAACTGCGGGGCCATTGTCAGACCCGGCGAGTAGGGTCTGATCTTGACCGAGCAACTGTGTCGGGCGAACCGAGCGGGGTGAGGGATATGGCGACCAAGGACACCGGCGGCGGACAGCAGAAGGCCACCCGGTCCACCGAGGAGGTCGAGGAGCAGGCGGCAGAGGCGCAGGCTTCGGAGGACCTCAAGGAGCGTCACGAGAAGCTGAGCGACGACGTGGACTCGGTTCTGGACGAGATCGACGACGTCCTCGAGGAGAACGCCGAGGACTTCGTGCGGTCCTTCGTGCAAAAGGGCGGCCAGTAAGGCTCCTGTGCCTTCACTTCGAAGGTGAACGGGGTGCAGGGGTGACGGACGGGCGAAGCGCGGAGCGCTGCGCGCGGGGCAGTGAGTGACGTGATGCCTTCGTGCGCGGCGCTCCGGGCGTCAGTGGCGTCCGGAGGCCCGGTGGCCCGCCGGTGGTGAGCGGCGGGCAGTGCGGCGCCGCTCTCGCGGAGTTGGAGCCGCCGGGCATGTGGATCACTGCCAAAGGACGGGTAGGGTCCGTGGCATACCGTGCCCCCGGCCGCAACCGGACCGGGGTTGTTCCAAGGATCGGCCCGACGTCACAGGGCGGGCTGTCGCTTACGTGGAAGGAATCGCGTGGAAGCCAACACTCGTAGCACCGGGCGTCTACCAGCTGCCTTCCTGACGCCAGGCTCTTCCTCCTTCATGGACTTCCTCTCCGATCACCAGCCCGAACTGCTGCCGGGCAACAAGAAGTTGCCGCCCCTCCAGGGCGCGATCGAGGCACCGCACGGCACGACGATCGTCGCCGTGACGTTCCCCGGCGGCGTCGTGCTCGCCGGTGACCGGCGGGCCACCATGGGCAACGTCATCGCGCAGCGGGACATCGAGAAGGTCTTCCCCGCCGACGAGTACTCGGCGGTGGGCATCGCGGGTACGGCGGGCCTGGCCGTGGAGATGGTGAAGCTGTTCCAGCTGGAGCTGGAGCACTTCGAGAAGGTCGAGGGCGCGCAGCTGTCCCTGGAGGGCAAGGCCAACCGGCTGTCGACGATGATCCGCTCGAATCTCGGGATGGCCATGCAGGGGCTGGCCGTCGTCCCGCTGTTCGCCGGGTACGACGTGGACCGGGAGAAGGGCCGGATCTTCTCCTACGACGTCACCGGCGGGCGTTCCGAGGAGCAGGGTTACGCGGCCACCGGTTCCGGGTCGATCTTCGCGCGGGGCGCGATGAAGAAGCTCTTCCGGGAGGACCTGAGCGAGGCCGAGGCCACGACGCTCGTGGTCCAGGCGCTCTACGACGCGGCAGACGACGACTCGGCGACCGGTGGTCCCGATGTCGCCCGCCGGATCTATCCCATCGTCACCGTGATCACCGAGGACGGCTTCCGCCGGCTCTCCGAGACCGAGTCGTCCGAGATCGCGCGCTCGGTCCTGGAGCGGCGTCTGGAGCAGCCCGACGGTCCGCGGGCCGCGCTGCTGTGAGCGGCGGGCCGGCTTCAGAGGGTGGTCCAGTGAACCGACGGAATCTTCAAGAGAGGGACGGATAACCGGTGTCGACGCCGTTCTATGTCTCACCCCAGCAGCAGATGGCCGACCGGGCGGAGTACGCCCGCAAGGGCATCGCCCGTGGTCGCAGCCTGGTCGTGCTGCAGTACGCCGACGGCATCGTGTTCGTCGGCGAGAACCCGTCCCGTGCGCTGCACAAGTTCAGCGAGATCTACGACCGGATCGGCTTCGCGGCCGCTGGCAAGTACAACGAGTACGAGAACCTGCGGATCGGTGGTGTCCGGTACGCCGACCTGCGGGGTTACACCTACGACCGGGGCGATGTGACGGCCCGGGGCCTGGCGAACGTGTACGCGCAGACGCTGGGCACGATCTTCTCGAGTGTCGGGGAGAAGCCGTACGAGGTGGAGCTGGTCGTCGCCGAGGTCGGGGAGACGACCGAGCAGGACCAGATCTACCGGCTGCCGCATGACGGATCCATCGTGGACGAGCACGGCGCGGTCGCGGTGGGCGGTAACGCGGAGCAGATCAGCGGCTACCTGGACCAGCACCACCGGGACGGCATGACGCTGGCCGAGGCGCTGAAGCTGGCGGTGCAGTCCCTGTCCCGTGACACCAACGGCAGCGAGCGGGAGATTCCCGCGGAGCGGCTGGAGGTGGCGGTGCTGGACCGGACGCGTCCGCAGAAGCGCAAGTTCAAGCGGATCACCGGGCGGCAGCTGGCCCGGCTGCTGGAGGCGGACGGGGCGCAGTCGGAGGCGGAGTCGTCCGAGGACACGGAGTAGCGGCGGTCCTTCTTCTTCTTGCTTGTCGCGCGCCCCGGCTGGTTGTGGCCGGGGCGCGCGGTCGTGTGCCTGCGGCGGCCTGTGGCTGCTCGGTGGGGTGCGCGTAGCGCCCGGGGGGGTGCGGGTCCGCTCAGCTGCGGGCAGTCGTGCCGCTGGGGCGGAACGGGTGGGCGCGGCGGCACCCCGCTCCGCCGGGCTGCGTAACGCCCCGGCCCCAGCACCGACGCGGGGTGCGGGCTAACGGGGCGGTGCCGTAGAACCCCGTACCAGCAACTGCACCGGGATGTCCCCGCCCTCGGGTGAACGGCCCTCCAGGACCGCCAGGAGAGCCCGCATGCCCCGTTCCCCGAAGAGTTCCGCGTCGAGGCGGACCGTCGTCAGCTCGGGGTCGATGGCCGTGGCGAGGGCCAGGTCGTCCAAGCCGGTGACGGAGAGGTCGTCGGGGATGCGCAGGCCGAGGCGGCGGGCCGCCTTGTACGCCCCCGCGGCGAGTTTGTCGTCGTCGCAGACGAGGGCGGTGGGCCGCGGGCCGGGCACCGAGAGGGCGGCCTCCGTGGCGGCCACCGCCCCTTCGATGGAGATGGGCGCCCTCGCCGTCCGCACCGACGTGCCCGGCACCTCGCTCAGGCGCGACGCCAGCTCCCGGGCCCGTACCTCGAACGTCCAGGACGGTACGTCCGCCGCCAGGTGGAGGAACCGGCGGTGGCCCAGCGACAGCAGGTGCTCCGCGACCTGGCGGACGCCGTCGGCGATGTCCAGGTTCACCGTCGCCGCGCCCAGGCTTCCCGCCGGGTCGCTGTCCAGCATCACCAGGGGCAGCGCCTCGCCTCGGATCGCGGTCAGCGCGTCCGCGGCCATGGACGAGGCGATGACGCCGTCCAGAGCCGCCTGGGCGGAGGCGAAGGGGTCGCGGGCGGGGCCGATGCCCTCGGGGGAGGGGTAGAGGACCACCCCGAAGCCGTGCTCGGCGGCGACGCGGGCCGCGCCCGTGTAGACGCCGGCGAAGAACTCCGTGGTCAGGGCCGGGACCACCAGCAGGACCGTGCGCGTGCGGCCCAGGCGCAGATTGCGGGCGGCCAGGTTCGGGCGGTAGCCCAGGTCGCGGGCGGCCTCGCGGACCCGCTGGGCGGTCGCCTCCGAGACGCGACCGCGCCACTTGTCCCCGAGGACCAGGGAGACCGCCGCCTGGGAGACGCCGGCGGCCTGGGCGACGTCCCGGCTCGTGGGCCGTGTACTGCCTCGTGCCACCGTCGGGCCGCTCCTTCGTCTGGACTCGTGAACAGCCGCCATGGTACGTATGGGAGCCGACGTTATACGTAAAACTTAGGGCGGAGACATGGCCACGGGATACCTGGAGATCCTCCGGGCGCGACACGCCGCGCGACTGCTCGTCGGCACGCTCGTGGGCCGGCTGCCCAACGCCACGGCGGCCATCGCGATCCTGCTGTTCGTCCGGGCCGAAGGCGGTTCGTACACCCTCGCGGGGGCGCTGGCGGGCGTGTACGGCGTCGCCAACGCCGTGGGGCAGCCGGTGCTGGGCCGGCTCGTGGACCTGCGCGGGCAGCCGCGGGTGCAGTTGCCGGCGGCTGTCCTCTCCGGGCTCGCCATGGCCGTCTTCGCCTTCGGCGGGATCGGGTCGCTGCCCTTCGCGTATGCCGCCGTGGCGGCCGCCGGGCTCTTCACGCCGCCCCTCGAGGGCGGGCTGCGGGCGCTGTGGTCGTCCGTCCTCCGCAAGGAGGAGCACGTGCATACCGCGTACGCCATGGACGCCGTGGCCCAGGAGGTGATGTTCACCGTCGGGCCGCTGCTCGTGACGCTGTGCGTGTCCCTGTGGTCGGCCCAGGCCGCGCTGCTCGTGCTGAACGTCGTCGGGGTGCTGGGGGCGCTGTCCGTGGTGGTGTCGCCGCCCTCGCGCGCGTGGCGGTCGGCGCCGCGCGAGGCGCACTGGCTGGGTGCGCTGCGCTCGGCGGGGCTGGTGGCGCTGCTGGCGGCGTTCCTGTTCATCGGGATGGCGCTCGGGTCCATCACGGTCGCCTCGGTGCCCTACGCGGACGACCACGGCGGTGACGTCGTGTACGGCTGGCTGATGGCGGCTCTGGGGTTCGGGGCGCTGGTCGGCGGCTCCGTGTACGGGGCCCGGCAGTGGGCCGGTGAGCCCGCGCGGCGACTGCGGGTGCTGGTGGCCCTTCTGGTGGTGTGTTATCTGCCGCTGTTGCTCATGCCGGACGCGGTGCCCATGGTGGCGCTGACCGCGCTCGCCGGGGTCTTCCTCGCGCCCGCCATCGCCTGCGCGTTCGTCCTGGTCGACCGGCACGCGCCGCGCGGCACGGTCACCGAGGCGTTCTCCTGGCTCGTGACCACGTTCACCGTGGGCCACTCGGTCGGAACGGGCGTCGCGGGGCCCGTCGTAGAGGTGGGCGGGGCCCTGTGGGGGTTCGCCGTGCCGGGTGCCGCGGGTGGCGTGTCCCTGCTGGTTTTGACCGCCACAGGACGGGTACTCGCAGCTCCCGGCCAGGGGGCGGTCGTTGTGGCCGGTTCGGAAAATGATCCAAACCGTGCCGTCGAACCCCGTTTCAGTTCAGGGGATCGGGCGTAATGTTCCCTCATGGACCGCCGCATTTTCGGGCTGGAGAACGAGTACGGCGTCACGTGCACGTTCAGGGGACAGCGCCGCCTGTCTCCTGACGAGGTGGCGCGGTACCTCTTCCGCCGTGTCGTGTCATGGGGCCGCAGCAGCAATGTCTTTCTGCGAAACGGCGCCCGCCTCTATCTCGACGTGGGATCGCATCCGGAATACGCCACACCGGAATGTGACAACGTGATCGAACTGGTCACCCACGACAAAGCGGGCGAGCGCATTCTCGAAGGACTCCTGGTGGACGCCGAACGACGCCTGCACGAGGAGGGAATCGCGGGCGACGTCTACCTCTTCAAGAACAACACCGACTCGGCGGGCAACTCCTACGGATGCCACGAGAACTATCTCGTGGCGCGGCACGGGGAGTTCTCGCGGCTCGCGGACATTCTGATTCCGTTCCTGGTCACGCGGCAGTTGCTGTGCGGCGCCGGCAAGGTGCTCCAGACGCCGCGCGGGGCCGTGTACTGCGTCAGCCAGCGGGCCGAGCACATCTGGGAGGGCGTCTCCTCGGCGACGACCCGCTCCCGGCCGATCATCAACACCCGCGACGAGCCGCACGCGGACGCGGAGCGCTACCGCCGCCTGCACGTCATCGTGGGCGACTCCAACATGTCCGAGACGACCATGCTGCTCAAGGTCGGCGCCACCGACCTGGTGCTGCGCATGATCGAGGCGGGCACGGTGATGCGCGACCTCACCCTGGAGAACCCGATCCGGGCGATCCGCGAGGTCAGCCACGACATCACCGGCCGCCGCAAGGTCCGCCTGGCCAGCGGACGCGAGGCCTCCGCCCTGGAGGTGCAGCGCGAGTACTACGAGAAGGCCCTGGACTTCTGCGAGCGCCGCGGCATCCGCACCGGCACGGTCGAGCAGGTCCTGGAGCTGTGGGGCCGCACGCTGGACGCGATCGAGAGCGAGGACCTCGACCGCATCGGCACCGAGATCGACTGGGTCATCAAGTACAAGCTCCTCGAGCGGTACCGGGCCAAGCACAACATGACCATGTCGCACCCGCGAGTCGCGCAGATAGACCTCGCCTACCACGACATCCACCGCCGCCGCGGCCTGTACTACCTGCTGGAGAAGAAGGGGCAGGCGGCCCGCGTCTGCAACGACTTGAAGATCTTCGAGGGCAAGTCCGTGCCGCCGCAGACCACTCGGGCCCGGCTGCGCGGCGACTTCATCCGGCGCGCCCAGGAGCAGCGCCGTGACTTCACGGTCGACTGGGTCCACCTCAAGCTCAACGACCAGGCCCAGCGCACCGTGTTGTGCAAGGACCCGTTCCGTTCGGTGGACGACCGGGTGGAGAAGCTGATCGCCGGAATGTGAGGAAATGCGCCGGCGGGAAAATCGCCGGAACGCAACACGGGCGCCGTACGTTACAAGTGCGGCGCCCTTCTCACGCCGTAGAGTTGCGCGCACGCCATCAACGAGATCGACCGATTACGAGGCCCCCACAGTGCGCCGACGCTCACTTCTCATCTCCGTACCCGCAGGACTGGCCACGCTCGCCGCATGCGGCGACGACAAGTCCGACTCGAGCAAGGCGAGCGACAGCCCGTCGCCCTCGGCGTCGGGCCCGTCCGCGGCCCCGCCGCCGAAGATCGTCGACGGCCCGCTCCCGGCGGTCACCGCGGGCAGCAAGTTCGACGAGAAGCCGACGGTGGCCAAGGGCAGCGGAGAGCCGTCGAAGCAGCTCGCGGTGAAGACCCTGATCGCGGGCACGGGCAAGACCGTCGCGGAGAACGACTTCGTCGTGGCGCACTACCTGGGCCAGGTCTGGAACACCGCCAAGGTCTTCGACAACTCCTACGACCGCAAGGCCCGCCTGGCCATCCAGCTCACCCAGGGCCAGATCATCGACGGCTGGCGGTACGCGCTGGCCGGCAAGAAGGCCGGCAGCCGTGTCGAGATGGCCGTCCCGCCCACCTGGGGCTACGGCTCGCAGGGCAACCCGCAGGCGGGCATCAAGGGCACCGACACCCTGGTCTTCGTCGTCGACATCCAGGACGCGTTCAACGCCACCAGCTCCGCGAAGGGCAAGGAGGTCACGCAGGACAACGCGGACCTCCCCAAGGTCGGCACCAACACCGACGGCAAGGCCCCCTCCATCGAGGTGCCCAAGGCGACCGCCCCGAAGAAGCTCGTGGCGGAGTACGTCCTGGAGGGCGACGGCGAGGAGGTCGCCGCCGACAACAGCGTGCTGGTGCAGTACAAGGGCGTGCTGTGGGACGGCGGCAAGGAGTTCGACTCCTCGTACGCCAACAAGCAGCTGGTGTCGTTCTCGCTCCAGCAGGTCGTCAAGGGCTGGGCGCAGGGCCTGACCGGCAAGAAGGTCGGCAGCCGCGTCCTCATCGTCATCCCGCCGGAGCTGGGCTACGGCGACAACCCGCCGCAGGGTAGCGGCATCAAGAAGGACTCCACGCTGGTCTTCTCGGTGGACATCCTCGCGAAGCTGTGACGGGCGAGGGATGTAAGACTGTGCGTGTTCGCCTTTCCGCAGACAAGCAGGAGCTAGAGACGTGAGCATCGACAAGCCCGAGATCGACTTCCCGGGCGGCGAGCCCCCGGCGGACCTCGAGATCAAGGACATCTGGGAAGGCGACGGCCCGGTCGCGCAGGCGGGCCAGACCGTCACCGTGCACTACGTCGGTGTCTCCTTCAGCACGGGCGAGGAGTTCGACGCCAGCTGGAACCGCGGCACCCCCTTCCGCTTCCCGCTGGGCGGCGGCCGGGTCATCAAGGGCTGGGACCAGGGCGTGCAGGGCATGAAGGTCGGCGGCCGCCGCCAGCTGACCATCCCCGCCCACCTCGCCTACGGCAACCAGAGCCCGTCCCCTCTGATCAAGCCCGGCGAGACGCTGATCTTCGTGGTCGACCTGCTCGGGGTCTGAGCAAGGTTCGGACAGACTCGATCACCTGGGGCCCATGCCTGCTCGGCATGGGCCCTCGGCTTTTGCCGTGCCACCCTGTGGCGGTACGGTCATCGCTCGTAAGCACCATAGGGAGGCGAAGCGCGTCGATGGCCATTGCCAAGGCCGAGCGGCTGATGAACCTGGCGCTGTGTCTGCTCGGGACGCGGCGGCCGCTCAGCAAGCGCGAGCTGCGTGACTCCATCGAGGCCTACGTCGAGGCCTTCGGGCCGGGAAACGGCGCGTCCGGCTCCGACGACTCCTTCAACCGCATGTTCGAGCGCGACAAGGACGACCTGCGCGAACTCGGACTGGTCATCGAGACCGTCGAGAGCCTCGACGGCGAGATCGGCTACCTGGCCCGTCGCGACAGCAACCGCCTGCCGCCCATCACCCTGGACGCCGAGGAGGCCGCCGCGCTGGGCCTCGCCGCCAAGGTGTGGCAGCAGGCCCGGCTCGCCGGAGCGGCCAGCGGCGCCCTGCAGAAGCTGCGCGCGGCGGGACTCCCCGAGGACGTCGACCCGTACGGGGCGCACGGCGCGCTGGAGCCGCGGATCCCCGTGCACGAGGCGGCCTTCGAGCCGCTGATGCTCGCCTGCCGGGACCGCCGGCCCGTCGTCTTCGACTACCGCAAGGCCACCGCCGCCCACCCGGAGCAGCGGCACGTGGAGCCGTGGGCGCTGGAGTGCTGGCGGGGCCACTGGTACCTGGCGGGCTGGGACCGCGACCGGGGCGCCGAGCGGGTCTTCCGGCTGTCCCGGATCACCGGCAAGGTCCGCTCGCGCGGCGGCCGGTACACCGCCCCCGTCCCGGACGTCGTCACCGTCCGTGAGACCGTCGCGAGCTGGGCCGGGGAGATCGCCGACCGCACCGCGCGGATCCGGCTGCGCTCGGACGCCGGCTACCCCCTTCGGGCGAAGGCCACCTCCGTCCGGGAACTCGGCGACGGCTGGGACGAGTTGGAGATTCCGTACGGCCACGGGCTGGACGCCTGGCTGGTGGAGTTCGGGCCGGACGTGGTGGTCCTGGAGCCCGCCGAGCTGCGGGCCGACGTGGTGGACCGGCTGCGAGCCGTGGCCAAGGGCTGAGGGGGAGCGGGAAGACAGTGGCAGGCAAACCGGCCAGGCCCGTGAACGCCATCGACCAGACCCGGCGGATGCTCTCCCTGGTGACGTACCTGCGGGAGCGCCCCGGGGCCCGGGTCGAGGACGTCGCGCGCGCCTTCGGCATCACGGAGGACGAGCTGGTCTCCGACCTCGACGTGCTGCCTATGTGCGGGACGAGTTTCCGCGGCGGCGACCTGCTCGACATCGACACCGACGGCGAGCGCATCTGGTGGCACAACCCGGCCGCCCTCGCGGCGGAGGCGGCCGAGCCGCTCAGACTCGCCGCCGACGAGGCCACCGCCCTGCTCGTCGCCGCCCGGGCCGTGGCCACGCTGCCCGGACTGCGCGAGAGCGACCGGCAGGCCCTGCTGCGGGCGACGGCCAAGGTGGAGACCGCGGCCGGCGAGGCGGCCGGCGCCAGCTCGCGCCTGTCGGTGACCTTCGAGTCCGAGGGCGGCGTCTTCGCGGACGTCGACCGGGCCATCGCCGAGCGCCGCCGCCTGTGGATCCGCTACTACTCGCCCGCCCGCGACGAGGTCACCGAGCGGGAGATCGACCCCATCCGCCTGGTCAGCGTCGGGCACACCTACGTCGAGGCCTGGTGCCGCCGCTCGGAGGCGCGCCGCACCTTCCGGCTCGACCGGGTCGCCGAGATCAAGATCCTGGACGAGCCGTCGGCGCCGCCGGAAATCGAGCTGCGGGACCTGTCCGAGGCCCTGGTGCAGCCCGCGGCCGAGGACCCCGAGGTCGTGGTCGAGGTCGGCCCCGGCGGCCGCTGGGTCGCCGAGTACTACCCGCACGACAGCGCGGACGAGCTGCCGGACGGCGGGCTGCGTATCACTCTGCGGACGCCCGACCCGGCGTCGCTGCGGCGCCTGGCGCTGCGGCTCGGCCGGGACGGCCGGATCGTCTCCCCGCCGGAGCTCGCCGACAGCGCCCGGCGGGCGGCCCGCGAGGCGCTGGCGGCCTACGACGGGATCGAGGCGGCCGACGCGGTGGAGACCCCCGAGGCGCCGCAGGCGGTGCAGGCGGTTCCGGACGGGCCGGACGGCAGACGCGAGTGAGCCACAGGTGCCCACCGGCGCCGACGGCCCGGCACGGCCGTCCCGCACACCGGCTGTGGTGCCCCCGAGGCGAACGACCCCAGGAAGAGGAGCGAGGGCTGTGAGCGAGTCGGTGACGTCCGGTGCGCGGGGCATGACGGTGGAGTCCGCGTTCGCCGGGATGAGAAGCGTCTCCCCGGTGGTGTTCAAGGCGGGCTGCCCGGACTGCCGGGGGCGCTTCGAGCTCACCGCGGGCGCCCTGCGCCTCGCCATCGGCGCCACGAGCCGCACCACCTTCTACTCCTTCACCTGCCCGGAGTGCGGGGCGTCCGTCCGCAAGCCCGCGGGGGAGCGGATCGTGGAGCTGCTCACCGGCGGCGGCGTGCGGACCCTGCGGCTCCATTCGACCCTCTAGCGGGGCGGGCCCCCGGAAAGGTCTAGGCTCGGCGTCATGTTCTGGCCGATGTTCGCGATTGCCGTGGGTTTCGTGGGTCTCGTCGTGCTCGGGGTGCTCGCCGTGCGGGTCTTCGTGGAGGCACAGCGCCTGGGCAGGCAGGTCACGGATTCGGCGCGCCGGATCAGCCGGGCCGCCGACGACCTGGAGCGGGCGGCGGAGAGCGCGGCCCGGTCCGCGGACGCCCTGTGAGCCGTCCTGCGGGCGGCTGTGAGTTGCGCTTTGGGACACTTCGCCCTGTCACCTGGGCGGTTCGGACAGGTACTCTGCTGGTCGCGGCCCGGTTAACGAGGCACTGGCCGCGGACGGGAGTACGCACAGGGATTGCAGAGGGATTGCCTCACGTTCACCCCCGAGCGTTACGATCGCTGTCGACACGATCGTTCGGACATATGTCCGACCGGTCGGACAGTACCCCACCACAGCCGCCTCGGTGAGAAGGTAAAGACTTATGTTCGGAAGGCTCGGAGCCCCCGAGATCATTCTCATCCTCGTCGTCATCATCCTGCTGTTCGGCGCGAAGAAGCTTCCGGACATGGCTCGGTCGCTCGGCAAGTCCGCCCGCATCCTCAAGAGCGAGGCGAAGGCGATGAAGGACGAGAACAAGTCCTCCACGACCCCGGCCGGCCCGCCCAACAACGACGAGCAGAACCCGCCGCGCACCATCCAGGCAGCGCCCGGTGACGTGACCAGCTCCCGCCCGGTCAACGAGCCGACTGACACGACCAAGCGCTGACGCAGGGCCGGTCACCTCCGGCCCGCCGCACGAGATGGGAACGTGGGTTGCTGAAGTCTGCCCGCAAGAAGGAGAAGGACCCCGAGGGGCGGATGCCCCTCGCGGAGCACCTTCGCGAGCTCCGCAACCGGCTCGCCAAGGCGATTCTGGCGATCGTCGTCGTCACGGTCTTCGCCGCCTTCTTCTACAACGACATCATCAACTTGATCACCAAGCCGATCCTCGACTCGGTCGGCTGTGACAAGACCTTCGCGGAGCTGGCCAGGTCGCAGGCGGGCACCAAGCCGTGTGCGCAGATCACCATCAACGGCCTGCTCACCCCCTTCACGCTCGCGCTGAAGGTGTCCCTGATGGCCGGCGTCGTCCTGGCCTCACCGGTCTGGCTCTACCAGCTGTGGGCCTTCGTCGCGCCCGGACTGCACCGGCACGAGAAGAAGTACGCCTACGCCTTCGTCGCCACGGGCGCCCCGCTGTTCCTCGTCGGTGCCTACTTCGCATACACGGTCCTTCCCACCACCGCGAAGGTGCTGCTCGAATTCACCCCGGGCGGCACGTCCAACCTGCTCCCGCTGGACGACCTGCTCGACCTGGTCATGCGGATGGTGCTCGTCTTCGGCCTCTCCTTCGAGCTGCCCCTGCTCCTGGTCATGCTCAATCTCACCGGGGCGATCACCGGCAAGCGCATGCTCGGCTGGTGGCGCGGCATGATCATGGGCATCACGGTCTTCGCGGCCATCGCCACGCCCAGCACCGACCCGCTGACCATGCTGGCGCTCGCCGCGCCGATCTGGATCCTGTACTTCGCCGCGGTGCTCTTCTCCCTGATCAACGACCGCCGTCGCAGCCGCCGCGAGGCCCTCGGCCCCGCCGACGACGAGGCCTCCGAGCTGGATCTCACCCCCGACGACATCGGCGAGATCGAGCCCGTGACGACCAGCCGCGCCGCGCTGCCCGAGCAGGCGAGCTCGGACCGGACGGAACGGGTCAACGGTTATGACGACGTGACCTGAAGATCGACGGGCGGCTCCTAGGGTCGGTGCCGTGACCAGCGAGATCACCCTCTTCGTCAACCCCACCGCGGGCCGCGGCCGGGGCGCCCGCGCGGCGCAGCCGGCCGCTTCCGCTCTGCGGGCGGCCGGTTTCTCGGTGCGTACGGTGCTCGGGGAGGACGCGGCGGACGCCCTCACCCGCGCGCGTGCCGCCGTCGCGGGCGGTACCGGGGCGCTGATAGCCGTCGGCGGTGACGGCATGGCCAACCTCGCGCTGCGGGCCGTCGCCGGCACACGCACCCCGCTCGGCCTGGTCGCCGTCGGCACCGGCAACGACTTCGCCCGCGCCCTCGGCCTGCCCGTGCGCGAGCCGGCCGCCGCGGGCCGCATGATCGCCGACGCCCTCAAGTGCGGCCGGATCCACGACGTGGACCTCGGTCAGGTGGGGGACCGCTGGTTCGGCACGGTCCTCGCCTCCGGCTTCGACTCCCGCGTCAACGACCGGGGCAACCGCATGCACTGGCCCGCCGGGCGGTTCAGGTACGACCTCGCCATGATCGCCGAACTGGCGGCGTTCCGGCCCGTGCCGTACCGGATCCGGCTCGACGGCGGCGAGGTCCGCGAGATCGAGGCGACCCTCGTGGCCGTCGGCAACGGCTCGCGGGTGTACCGGGGGACGCACGTCGAGCATCCGAAAGTGACGGTGGTGCGGGCGGCCCGGATCGAGATCGCCGCCGAGGGCGTCACCGGGTACGCGGACGGGGAGCCGCTCGGCCCGCTTCCGCTGAGCGCGCGCTGCGTGCGCGGGGGCGTGCGGGTCGTCGGCCCCTGAGCTGCGCCGATCCCCGGTTTCACAGGGACCGATCCGGATAATGATCGTCCTGTTGTCAGTGCGGCCCGGTACGCTCGAAAGCACGATGACAGAGGATCTCTCACCGGCCGAGCGGTACGCGGCAGCCCGCAAGCGCGCTGCCGAGCAGGCCACCGCGCTCGCCTCCTTCCGCGAGATGTACGACTTCGGCCTCGACCCCTTCCAGATCGAGGCCTGCCAGGCGCTCGAAGCGGGGAAGGGCGTGCTGGTCGCCGCGCCCACCGGCTCCGGCAAGACGATCGTCGGCGAGTTCGCCGTCCACCTCGCCCTCCAGCAGGGCAAGAAGTGCTTCTACACGACACCCATCAAGGCACTGTCGAACCAGAAGTACGCCGACCTGTGCCGCCGCTACGGCACGGACAAGGTGGGCCTGCTCACCGGCGACAACAGCGTCAACTCCGACGCCCCGGTGGTCGTGATGACCACCGAGGTGCTGCGGAACATGCTGTACGCCGGTTCCCAGACGCTCCTGGGCCTCGGCTACGTGGTCATGGACGAGGTGCACTACCTCTCCGACCGGTTCCGCGGCGCCGTCTGGGAAGAGGTGATCATCCACCTTCCCGAGTCGGTCACGCTCGTCTCGCTCTCGGCGACCGTGTCGAACGCCGAGGAGTTCGGCGACTGGCTGGACACGGTCCGCGGCGACACCGAGGTGATCGTCTCCGAGCACCGGCCCGTGCCGCTGTTCCAGCACGTGCTGGCCGGGCGGCGGATGTACGACCTGTTCGAGGAGGGCGAGGGCCACAAGAAGGCCGTCAACCCCGACCTCACGCGCATGGCCCGCATGGAGGCGACGCGGCCGTCGTACCAGGACCGCCGGCGCGGCCGGTCCCTGCGCGAGGCCGATCGCGAGCGCGAGCGCAGACAGCGCTCCCGGGTGTGGACGCCGAGCCGGCCCGAGGTCATCGAGCGGCTCGACGCCGAGGGGCTGCTGCCCGCCATCACCTTCATCTTCAGCCGCGCCGCCTGCGAGGCCGCCGTCCAGCAGTGCCTGTACGCGGGCCTCAGGCTCAACGACGAGGAGGCGCGCCACCGGGTACGCGCACTCGTCGAGGAGCGCACGGCGTCCATCCCGCACGAGGACCTGCACGTCCTCGGCTACTACGAGTGGCTGGAGGGCCTGGAGCGCGGCATCGCCGCCCACCACGCGGGCATGCTGCCGACCTTCAAGGAGGTCGTCGAGGAGCTGTTCGTGCGCGGGCTGGTCAAGGCCGTGTTCGCGACCGAGACCCTCGCCCTCGGCATCAACATGCCCGCCCGCTCGGTGGTGCTGGAGAAGCTCGTCAAGTGGAACGGCGAGCAGCACGCGGACATCACCCCGGGCGAGTACACGCAGTTGACGGGCCGGGCCGGGCGGCGCGGCATCGACGTCGAGGGCCACGCCGTGGTGCTGTGGCAGCGCGCCATGAACCCCGAGCACCTGGCGGGCCTGGCCGGCACGCGTACGTATCCGCTGCGGTCCAGCTTCAAGCCGTCGTACAACATGGCGGTGAACCTGGTCGAACAGTTCGGCCGGCACCGCTCGCGCGAGCTGCTGGAGACGTCGTTCGCGCAGTTCCAGGCGGACAAGTCGGTCGTCGGCATCTCCCGGCAGGTGCAGCGCAACGAGGAGGGCCTGGAGGGCTACAAGGCCTCCATGACCTGCCACCTCGGCGACTTCGAGGAGTACGCCCGGCTGCGCCGCGAGCTGAAGGACCGGGAGAACGAGCTGGCCCGGCAGGGCGCGGCGCAGCGGCGCGCGGAGGCCGCCGTCTCGCTGGAGAAGCTGAAGCCCGGTGACGTCATCCACGTGCCCACCGGCAAGTACGCGGGCCTGGCGCTGGTGCTGGACCCGGGCCTGCCCGCGGGCCGTTCGAACGGCCACCGCGGCTTCGACCACCACGACGGGCCGCGCCCGCTGGTGCTGACCGCCGAGCGGCAGGTGAAGCGGCTGGCGGCCATCGACTTCCCGGTGCCGGTCGAGCCGCTGGAGCGGATGCGGATCCCGAAGTCCTTCAACCCGCGTTCCCCGCAGTCCCGTCGGGACCTCGCCTCCGCGCTGCGCACGAAAGCCGGGCACATCCCGGCCGAGCGGCACGGCAAGCGGCGCTCCCAGGCGGCCGACGACCGCGAGATCGCCCGGCTGCGGACGGCGCTGCGCGCGCACCCCTGCCACGGGTGCAACGACCGTGAGGACCACGCCCGTTGGGCCGAGCGCTACCACCGGCTGCTGCGCGACACCTCGCAGCTGGAGCGGCGGATCGAGGGCCGTACGAACACGATCGCCCGGACGTTCGACCGGATCGTGGCGCTGCTGACCGAGATGGACTACCTGCGCGGCGACGAGGTCACCGAGCACGGCAAGCGGCTCGCGCGGCTCTACGGCGAGCTGGACCTGCTCGCCAGCGAGTGCCTGCGCGAGGGTGTCTGGGAGGGCCTCGGCCCGGCCGAACTGGCCGGGTGTGTCTCGGCGTTGGTGTACGAGGCACGCGTCGGGGACGACGCGCTGGCGCCGAAGCTGCCGTCGGGGAAGGCCAAGGCCGCGCTGGGCGAGATGGTGCGGATCTGGGGGCGGCTGGACGCGCTGGAGGAGGAGTTCCGGATCAGCCAGACCGAGGGGGTCGGGCAGCGTGAGCCCGATCTCGGCTTCGCCTGGGCCGCGTACATGTGGGCCTCGGGGAAGGGGCTCGACGAGGTGCTGCGCGAGGCGGAGATGCCGGCGGGGGACTTCGTGCGGTGGTGCAAGCAGGTCATTGACGTGCTGGGGCAGATCGCTGCGGCGGCTCCGCAGGGGTCTTCCGTGGTGAAGAACGCGCGTAAGGCCGTGGATCTGTTGCTGCGGGGTGTGGTCGCCTACTCGTCGGTGGGGTGAGCTTGTTGCGCGGGTGCCGGTTCGTCGTGGTTGCTCGCGCAGTTCCCCGCGCCCCTTAAAAGAGGGGCGTTGTACCGAAGGCCGTTCACCCTTCACGGTGAGCGGCTTTCGTATGCCCGTTCGTCATTACGGGCCGTATTCGAACGGTGTCGCAGCGTGCAAAGGAATGAGCCTACTATCCCTTCGCGACCGGTTTCCGGCAGTTGCTGAATATGACACGGCGATGATCCGGTCGGACTAAGCTCGCCCGCAGCGCACCGGCTTGAGATGAATTCGTGCGCTTGTTCCCCAATGTGCGGAAGAGCCAGACAGTTTCATGACATACCCCGTTGCAAGCCCTCTCGAACCTCAGTCGACTCCTGTCAGAAGGCCCACATGGTGAGTGTTCAATCCCCTCCAGGTCGCCGTGAACTGCCGTCCACGCGCGTGCTGTTGCTGCCGGCCATAGTGATGGCCGCGGCGACCGGAGCCGCCGTCGCCCTGGTGGCGGAGCCGGCCCGGCTCGCCGTCGGCTGGTGCGGCGGCATCGCCACCGCGCTGGTGATCGCCACGGCGGCCGAGGCGGTGCGCCGCGGCCGTGCCCTGCGGAACCAGCGGGCGGAGCACGCCCGGCACAGCGCGCATCTGGAACAGCGGATCGCGGCTCACGAGAACGAGTTGGTCCGCTTCTCGCGGGACATCATCCCCGCGGCGCTCCGTCTGCTGAGCACCGGAGAATCCCCCAGGGAGGTGATTCGCAAGCTCGGCCTGGCCAACCCCGAGTACCGCGACCTTCCCGCCCCGCAGGCCGAGACGCTGCTGACGGTGCTGAAGATCGTCGACCGCGAAGTGACGATGCGTGACGCCGCCGCGCGCTCCTTCGTCAGTGTCGCCCGCCGCGTGCAGGCGATCATCCACCAGCAGGCCGAGGAACTCCGGGAGATGGAGGAGGACCACGGCCGCAACCCCGAGGTCTTCGACGACCTGCTGCGCATCGACCACGGCAACGCCCTGATCGGCCGCCTCGCCGACTCCGTCTCCGTCCTCGGCGGCGGCCGCCCCGGACGCCAGTGGCCCCAGCCGGTGTCCCTGTACAGCACCCTGCGCGGCGCCATGTCCCGCATCCTGGAGTACCGGCGCATCCAGCTGGCCTCCATCGCCAAGGTCAGCGTCAAGGGCATCTACGTCGAGCCGGTCATCCACGCCGCCGCCGAGCTCCTCGACAACGCCACGCGCTACTCGCCGCCGCAGACCAAGGTCCACGTCACCGCCACCGAGGTGCAGACCGGCGTCTGCATCGAGATCGAGGACGGCGGTGTCAACCTCAACGAGGAGGCGCGGGCCCGGATCGAGGGCATGCTGGAGGCCGCCAAGGCGGGCGTCGACCTCCAGGACATCGGTGAGCACCCGCGCCTGGGCCTGGCCGTCGTGGGCCGCCTCTGCACGGCGTACAACATGCAGGTCTCGCTGCGCGCCTCCGCGTACGGCGGCGTCCGCGCCATCCTCATCGTGCCGAGCGAGATGATCACCCACGAGCCCGGTATCGGACTCGCCCACGGCATCGGCGCCACCGGCATCCCCATGAAGGTCGGCATCCCCGAGGGACCGAAGCGCACGCCCAAGAAGCGACGCCCCACCAGCCCGAAAATCCCCGCGACGGTGTCCCTGGAGGACGACGACGTCCCCGAGGTCACCGAGTGGACGGCGAACGGCCTGCCGCAGCGCCGCAGCCGGGTGAAGACACCGCTTCACGAGCGGCTCGCCCAGCAGGCCGCCAACGAGAAGGCCGACCGGGAGGCCGCCGAACGGGGCGAGCACAACCCCTGGGCGACTCAGGAGCCCGAGCCCGCGATCAAGCCGCTGCGCGACATGTCGGCCCCCGACGCCCCCGGCAAGGGCCTCGAGGCCTTCTGGGAGGGACTCAAGCAGGGCATCGAACCCGGCACCCACCCGACCGACTTCATCCGGAACCCGACCAAGTACCTGCACCTGCTCAACGACCCGGCCCCCACCGAGGCCGATGACGAGGGGGACCTCAAGTGATCCAGCAGCGAGGCAACTTCGACTGGATGCTCAAGCAGCTCGCCGACGGCGTGCCGGGCATCGAGATGATCGTGGTGCTCTCGGCCGACGGTCTGCGCATCGCCCGCCACGGCGGCGAGCCCGACGCGGCCGACCGGGTCGCCGCGGCCTGCGCCGGCCTGCAGTCCCTCGCCAGCAGCATCTGCCAGGAACTCACGGTCGGCGACGGCGAGATGAAGCTCGTCATGATCGAGATCGACCAGGGCTACTTCTACCTGATGAACGCCGGTGCCAACGCCTTCCTCGCGGTGCTCTCCGACGTGCGGTGCGAACCCGGCCGGATGAGCGCGATGATGCGCGACCTGGTGGTCCGGATCGGCGGCCATCTGACCAGCCCGCCCCGGCGGAACGGGCAGATCGTATGACGCCTCCGCAACGCCAGAGGCGCGAGCCCGCCCCGGAACCGTCCAAGCCCAAGGAGGGCGAGGGCAAGGTCGGGAACCCGGAGCGGATGTACGTGGTGGCGGGCCCGGACGGCGAACGGGCCGAGCTCGACCTGGTGACGTTAATCGTGGCGCGTGCCGTGGACCCGCCGCCCTCCGCCACCCCCGAGCAGGCGGCGTTGCTCCGGCTCTGCGCCGCCCCCCTGTCCGTGGCGGAGCTGTCGGCCTACCTCGGTCTGCCGTTCAGCGCGATGGGCGTGCTGCTCACCGACCTGCTGACGGCGGAACTGGTGCACGCGCGCTCCCCGATCGTCCGACAGGCGGTCCCCGACCGTTCCCTCCTCGAAGCGGTGATGAATGGACTTCAAAGGCTCTGACACCATCCCGGGCCCCCGGGCCGAGGACCAGCTGCCCCACACGGCACAGGCCGCGGCCAAGATCGTGATCGTGGGGGGTTTCGGCGTCGGCAAGACGACCATGGTCGGCTCGGTCAGCGAGATCAAACCGCTGACCACCGAGGAGACCATGACGCAGGCCGGCATCGGTGTCGACGACAACTTCGGTTCCGCGACCAAGACGGCCACCACCGTCGCCATGGACTTCGGCCGGATCAGCATCACCGACCAGCTCGTGCTGTACCTCTTCGGCACACCCGGCCAGCAGCGCTTCTGGTTCCTGTGGAACGGCCTGTTCGAGGGCGCGCTCGGCGCGGTGGTGCTGGTCGACACCCGCCGGCTGGAGGTCAGCTTCGACGTCATGGGGCGCCTGGAGGAGCGCGGCGTGCCGTTCGTGGTCGCCATCAACTCCTTCCCCGACGCGCCCCGTTATCCCATGGATGAGCTGCGTACGGCCCTCGACCTCGCCCCGGGCATCCCGATCATGGAGTGCGACGCGCGCCGCCGGGCCTCCAGCCGCGACGTCCTGATGACCCTCATGCGCTTCCTGCACTCCCTCGCCATGACGGGCTCGCGCACCTGATCGGTATCCCGCCCACCCCACATCTCCCCCCAGACACCTGGAAAGTTTCGGAGCGACCACTGTGACGCCTGAATCCCACGCCCCGTCCGGTACGGACGACACCCGGCTCGGCCCGCCCCCCGGCTGCCCCGCGCACGGCCTCGGGCCCGGGGGACTGCACCGGCTGCACGAGGCGGAGGACCTGGGAGCGCTGTACGAGCAACTGCGGGAGCAGCACGGCCCCGTGGCGCCCGTGCTGCTCCACGACGACGTGCCGATGTGGATCGTGCTCGGCCACGCCGAGAACCTGCACATGGTGCGCTCGCCCACGCAGTTCTGCCGGGACAGCCGTATCTGGACCCCGCTCAAGGACGGCCTCGTCAAGCCCGACCACCCCCTGATGCCGCACATCGCCTGGCAGCCCATCGCCTCGCACGCCGAGGGCGACGAGCACAAGCGGCTGCGCGGCGCGGTTCAGGGCGCCATCTCGACCATCGACTTCCGCAGCCTGCGCCGCTACATCAACCGCAGCACGCAGGCCATCGTCAACCGGTTCTGCGAGGCGGGCGAGGCGGACCTCGTCGGCCAGTTCGCCGAGCACCTGCCGATGGCGGTGATGTGCGAGATCCTCGGCATGCCCGACGAGTACAACGACCGTCTCGTCGAGGCCGCCCGCGACGCGCTCAAGGGCACCGCGACCGCGATCGCCAGCCACACCTACGTCATGGACGCCCTGAGCCGGCTCACCGCCCGGCGCCGCGCCCAGCCGGAGGAGGACCTCGCCAGCTACCTGATCACCCACCCCGCGCGGCTGACCGACGACGAGGTCAGGGAGCACCTGCGCCTGGTGCTCTTCGCGGCCTACGAGGCCACCACCAACCTGCTGTCGAACGTGCTGCTCGCGGTGCTGATCGACCCGCGCTTCCGGGCGCAGCTCAACGGCGGCCAGATGACGGTACCGGAGGCGGTGGAGCAGTCGCTCTGGAACGATCCGCCGTTCAGCACGGTCTTCGCCTACTTCGCCAAGCAGGAGACCGAGCTGGGCGGGCAGCGCATCCGCAAGGGCGACGGGCTGCTCTTCGCCCCGCTCCCGGCCAACGTCGACCCGAGGGTGCGGCCGGACCTGTCCGCCAGCATGCAGGGCAACCGCTCGCACCTCGCCTTCGGCGGCGGCCCGCACGAGTGCCCCGGCCAGGACATCGGCCGTTCCATCGCCGACGTCGGCGTCGACGCGCTGCTGATGCGGCTGCCGGACGTGGAACTCGACTGTGACGAGGAGGAGTTGCGCTGGACGTCGTCCATCGCCTCCCGGCACCTGGTGGAAATGCCGGTGCAGTTCTCGCCCAAGCCGCCACAGGACGTGTCGGAGCAGCCGAACCACAAGTCCGTCCCCGCGCAGCGCTCGGACTGGCAGATCGGCACGGTGCAGCCGGGGCCCCAGCCGGCACCGGCCGCCGCCCAGCCCCAGCCGGCCCTGGCCGCCGCACAGCCGCAGCCGGCTCCGGCGCAACCGCAGCCGGTCCCGGCCCCGCCGCAGCCGACGACGGAGGAACCGCCCGGCCGCAAGGGTGTCTGGCGGCGCTTGTTGAGCTGGTGGCGCGGCTACTGACCGTCCGACGGGCCGTCGTACATCCCGGCGGCCCACCGGTCGTACGACGCCCAGGCCGCGAGCACCCGGCCGCTGCGGAACCGGTGCTCCACGCCCGTGACCGGGTCGGTGAACGCGAGGCCCCGCGCCAGCAGCTGGAGCGGACGCCGGAAGTCACCGGCCGGCACGGGCCCGGTCACCTCCGGGTAGAGCGGGTCGCCGAGGATGGGCACCCCCAGCGCGGCCATGTGCACGCGCAGCTGATGCGTCTGGCCGGTGCCGGGCACCAGCCGGTACCGGGCGAGCGGGCCGGCCCGGTCCGGACGGTGCTCGACCAGCTCGACACGGCTCACGGCGTTGGGCTCGCCCGCCACCTCCCGGGCGGTGAGCACCCCGCGCTCCTTCACGATCCGGCTGCGTACGGTCCGGGGGAGTGCGAGGGCGCGGTCGTAGGGGGCGACGGCCTCGTACTCCTTGCGGACCCGCCGGTCGCGGAAGAGCGTCTGGTAGGCGCCGCGCTCCTCGGGGCGCACGGTGAACAGCACGAGTCCGGCCGTGAGCCGGTCCAGGCGGTGGGCCGCGCTGAGCGCCGGGATGTCCAGCTCGCGGCGGAGCCGGGCCAGCGCGGTCTCGGCGACATGGGCGCCGCGCGGGGTGGTGGCGAGGAAGTGGGGCTTGTCGACGACGACGATGTGCTCGTCCCGGTGCACGACCTCCAGCGGGAAGGGCACGGGCACCTCGTCGGGCAGCTCCCGGTGGAACCACACGAACATCCCCGGCACGAAGGGCGCGTCCGCCGGCACGGCCCGTCCGTCCGCCCCGACGATCAGCCCCGCGTCGAACATCCCGTCGACGACCCCGGCTCCCGCCCCGGAGAGCCGCTCCACCAGATGCTCGCGCACCGTGGCCCACGCCCCCTCGGCGGGCAGCCGGACCCGCACCGGGTCGACCCCGTGGCGCTGCGGCAGGGGAGAGGGCGGGGTGCGGGGCCTGCGTCTCATCGCGGCCCAGCGTACGAGGCCGGGGCGCCCCGGTGGAAAACCGCTGGGCTCGCCCGCGGCCCGCTTGTCAGGATGCGGGCATGCCCTTCCTCATCGGCCCGGTCCTGACCGCCGGGACTCTCGCCCACCGCCCGCAGCCCACCCTCCCCGCCGACGGCGGACTCCTCCTGCGCCCCTGGCGGGCCGGGGACGCGCCCGCGGTGTACGAGGTCTTCCAGGACCCCGTGATGCACCAGTGGCATGCCCGGACCGCCGACTCCGAAGAGGAGGTCGCCGGCTGGATCCGCGACTGGCAGCGGGCGTGGGAGGAGGAGCGGGAGGCGCAGTGGGCCGTCGTCGACGCGGACTCCGGCGCGCTGCTGGGGCGGGTGGCGCTGCGCGAGATACGGCTGGACGACGGGACGGCGGAGGTGGCGTACTGGACCGCCCCCGAGGCGCGGGGCCGGGGCGTCGCCGCCCGGGCCACGACCGCGCTCACCCGCTGGGCCCTCGACGAGGTCGGCTTCCACCGGCTGGAGCTGCTGCACGCCGTGCGCAACGAGGCGTCCTGCCGGGTTGCCGCCGCCACCGGCTTCGCCCTGGAGGGCACCAAGCGCAGCGCCGCGCTTCAGCCGGACGGCCGGCACGACATGCATCTGCACGCGCGGGTGCGCGGGGACTGAGCCTCCTCCTGGCCGCGTGCCTCAGGCGGCCGGCGTGCTCTCCTGCTCCGCCTCGATGCGCGCGTTCCACTCCCGCTTCGAGGCCTGCCAGCCGTCCTCGTTGTGGCCGCGCCGCCAGTAGCCGGAGATCGACAGGTCCTCGCGCGGGACGTGGCGCTCGACCCGGAGCAGGTGGCGCAGCTCCTTCACGAAGTGCGCCTCGCCGTGGACGAAGGCGTGCACCCGGCCCTCGGGGAACTCCAGGCCCCGCACGGCCTCGACCAGCGCCTCGCCCAGGGGCCGGTCGCCGCGGTGCAGCCAGACGACCTCGACGTCCGAGTCGATCTTCTGCTCCTCCTCGGGGCCGGAGATCTCCACGAAGGCGTACGCCCTGGCCCCGCGCGGCAGCGCCTCCAGGGCGCAGGCGATCGCGGGCAGCGCGCTCTCGTCGCCGACGAGCAGATGCCAGTCGGCGTCCGGGTCGGGTGCGTACGCCCCGCCGGGCCCCATGAACCGCACGGTCTCGCCCGGCTGCACGCGCATGGCCCACGGGCCGGCCAGGCCCTCGTCGCCGTGGATGACGAAGTCCAGGGTCAGCTCGCCGTGTTCGGCGTCCCACTGGCGCACCGTGTAGGTCCGGGTCACCGGCCACTGTGCGCGCGGGAACTCGTCGCGGATGCGCTGCATGTCGAAGGGTTCCGGATACGTCACGCCCTCGGGCGGGAACAGCAGCTTCACATAGTGATCGGTGCAGGTGTCCGCCGCGAAGTCGGCGAGGCCCTCGCCACCGAGCACCACCCGCTGCATGTGCGGAGTCAGCCGCTCGGTGCGGACGACCTGAGCGGAGTGCGGCTTGCGCGGCTGGCGTCCCGGTCGCTCTGCCATGAGGACCTCCCTGTCTCGCATAGTTAGGGTTACCTAAGTTAGCACCTCGCCCCCACTTAACACCTCTCGCATGAGAGGTTCATGAAGGGCGTCGGCCCCAGGAAGGGCGTCGGCCCCCGTCTCGTCACACCGCGAGCGTCGCCAGCAGCCGCTCCAGCGACCCGCCCAGACCCCAGCGGGCCGCCAGTGCCTCCAGGGCCGCCGGGTCGCGAGGTGCCCGCGGCAGCGCCGTGGTGACGTCCGGCAGCGGTACGTCGTCCGCGACCCGGACGACCTTCGGCGCGACCGCGAGATACGGGCGCGCCTCGTCCAGCCGCCTGCGCTGGGTCGGCGTCAGCTTCGACCGGCGGTCCTCGACCGCCGCCAGGATCCCGGCCAGGTCGCCGAACTCGGCCAGCAGCTTGGCGGCCGTCTTCTCGCCGATGCCCGGCACGCCCGGCAGGCCGTCGCTGGGGTCGCCGCGCAGCAGGGCGAGATCCGCGTACCCGCTCCCGTCGACCCCATACTTCTCACGCAGCACCGCCTCATCGGTGTGCTGCAGGGTGCCCACGCCCTTCAGCGGGTACAGCACGCGCACCCCGCGCGCGTCGTCCACCAGCTGGTACAGGTCGCGGTCGCCCGTGACGATGTCGACCGGGCCCTTCGCCCGCGCGGTGAACGTGCCGATCACGTCGTCCGCCTCGTAGCCCGCGACGCCCACGCGCGCGATGCCCACCGCGTCCAGCACCGCCTCGATGACCGGCACCTGCGGCGACAGCGTGTCGGGCACCTCCTCCTCGTCCGGCCCGGCCGCGTGCTCCTCGGCGACGCGGTGCGCCTTGTAGGAGGGGATCAGCTCCACACGCCAGTGCGGCCGCCAGTCGGCGTCCATGCAGGCCACGAGCTGGTCGGGCCGGTGGTCCCTGATCAGGCGGTCGATGAAGTCGAGCAGGCCGCGCACGGCGTTCACCGGTGTGCCGTCCGGTGCCCTGACCGACTCGGGGACGCCGAAGTAGGCGCGGAAGTACAGGGAAGCGGTGTCGAGGAGCATCAGTCGTCCGGTCACGTCACGCATCATGCCGCACGGCACCGACAGTCACTCGACTCATATGTGATGCGCCCCACTTGTGCGTTTGGGATCCGGGTTCGGGGGGAGGCGCCGCCCCGCAGCGAGGCTGGTTGCGCAATTCAACTGTTTGCGCTCTGTTCTATTGCCGTGGAAATTGAGGTGCACGTGTCAGCATTCAGGCGGAGAGCCTGTACAAGGTGTTCGGCAGGAGACCGGACCAGGCGGTCGAGCGGCTAAGGAGCGGAGCCGACCGGGAGGAGCTGCGCGCCGAGGGCACGACCGCCGCCGTGATCGACGCCTCCTTCACCGTGGAGCCCGGCCAGATCTTCGTCGTCATGGGCCTGTCCGGCTCCGGCAAGTCCACCCTGCTGCGCATGCTGAACGGCCTGCTGGAGCCGACCGCCGGTCAGGTGCGCTTCGACGGCCAGGACCTGACCGCGCTCGGCGACCGCGAGCTGCGCGAGGTCCGCTCCAAGAAGATCAGCATGGTGTTCCAGCACTTCGCGCTCTTCCCGCACCGCAGCGTGCGCGAGAACGCCGCCTACGGTCTGGAAGTGCAGGGCGTGCCCCGCGCCGAGCGCGTACGCCGCGCCGACGAGGCGCTCGCCCTGTGCGGCCTGGCCGGCTGGGAGAAGTCCTGGCCCGACGAGCTGTCCGGCGGCATGCAGCAGCGCGTCGGCCTCGCCCGCGCCCTCGCCACCGACGCCGACCTGCTGCTGATGGACGAGTCCTTCAGCGCCCTGGACCCGCTGATCCGCCGCGACATGCAGGACCAGCTGCTGGAGCTCCAGCAGAAGCTGAAGAAGACGATCGTCTTCATCACCCACGACCTGAACGAGGCCATGCGCCTGGGCGACCGCATCGCCGTCATGCGCGACGGGCGGATCGTGCAGACCGGCACCGCCCAGGACATCCTGCTGCGGCCGGCGAACGACTACGTCGCCTCCTTCACCCAGGACGTCGACCGCTCCCGCGTCCTGACCGCGGGCGAGCTCATGGACACCTCGGTCACCGGCGACGGCCCCGGCTGCGCCTGCGAGACCGCCACCGCCGAGACCCCGTTCACCGAGCTGTGCGCGATCAGCGCCCGGCTCTCCCACCCCGTCTCCGTCGTCGACGAGGACAACAGGCTCGTCGGCGTCGTCCCGCGGCAGCGGCTGGTCGGCTTCCTCGGCGACGAGCGGGACGCCGCCCCGCGGCCCTGCGACTCCCCGCGCGACCAGGACGGAGAGAAGGTGATCGCCCGTGCCTAGGATTCAGCTCGGCACCTGGGTCAACGACGCGGTCGACTGGCTCACCACCCACATGGGCTGGCTGTTCGACTTCTGCAAGACCGTCTTCCTCGGCCTCTACGACGGCATCAACGCCGTCCTCCAGGCTCCGCAACCGCTGCTGCTCGCGGGCATCTTCGCGGTGATCGCCTTCTGGCTGCGCGGCACGCTCGCCGGTGTCCTCGCCTTCGCGGGATTCGCGTTCATCGACTCCCTCGAACTGTGGGAGAACGCGATGATCACCCTGGCGCTCGTCCTCGTGGCGACCGTCATCGCGCTGGTGATCTCCATCCCCGTGGGCATCTGGGCGGCCCGCTCCGACCGGGTCAGCGGCCTGGTCCGGCCCGTCCTGGACTTCATGCAGACGCTGCCCGCGATGGTCTACCTCATCCCGGCGATCCTCTTCTTCGGCACCGGCGCCTCCGCGGGCATCGTCGCCACCCTGATCTTCGCGCTCGCCCCGGGCGTGCGCATGACCGAGCTGGGCATCCGCCAGGTCGACAAGGAACTGGTCGAGGCCGCCGACGCGTTCGGCACCACACCCCGCAACACCCTGCTGCGCGTCCAGCTCCCCCTCGCCCTGCCCACGGTCATGGCCGGCGTCAACCAGGTCATCATGCTCGGCCTGTCCATGGCCGCCATCGCCGGCATGGTCGGCACCGGCGGCCTCGGCGGCGACGTCAACCAGGCCATCGGCCAGCTCAACGTCGGGCTGGGCGCCGAGGCCGGTGTCGCCATCGTGATCCTCGCGATCTACCTCGACCGCATCACCAGCGCGCTGGGCACCCAGGTCTCCCCGCTCGGCCGCCGCGCCGCCGCCCGGCTGCGCGCCGCCCAGGGGCTGAAGATCTGGTCGTACCGCCCCCGTCCGGCCGTCGCCGTGATCGGCGTCGTCGTCCTCGCGCTCGTCTCGGGCGGCATGGGGGTCTTCGGCGGCAGCGGCACCGGATCGGCCGTGGCCGGCGGCAAGGACGTCGGCCAGGGCAAGAAGATCACCATCGGCTACATCCCCTGGGACGAGGGCGTCGCCTCGACCTTCCTCTGGAAGGAGGTCCTGGAGCAGCGCGGCTACCAGGTGGAGGCCAAGCAGCTCGACGCCGGCCCGCTCTACACCTCGCTCGCCCAGGGCGACGTCGACTTCCAGACGGACGGCTGGCTGCCCACCACCCACGCCCAGTACTGGAAGAAGTACGGCAAGCAGCTCGACGACCTCGGCGCCTGGTACGACAAGACGTCCCTGGAGCTCTCCGTGCCCTCCTACATGAAGGGCATCGACTCCCTTGAGGACCTCAAGGGCAAGGCCTCCGAGTTCGGCGGCAAGATCACCGGCATCGAGTCCAGCGCCGGCGAGATGGCCCTGCTGAAGAGCAAGGTCCTCAAGGAGTACGGCCTCGACAAGGAGTACAAGGTCGTCGACAGCTCCACGCCCGCCATGCTGGCCGAGCTGAAGCGCGCGTACGCCAAGAAGGAGCCGATCGTCGTCACGCTCTGGTCGCCGCACTGGGCGTACAACGACTACAAGCTGACCAAGCTCAAGGACCCGAAGGGCGCCTGGGGCGAGGGCGACGGCGTGCACACCCTGTCCCGCAAGGGCTTCGCGGACGACGACCCGACCGTCGCCCGGTGGCTGAAGGACTTCAGCATGAGCGAGAAGGAGCTCACCAGCCTCGAAGCCGAGATCAACAAGGCGGGCAAGGGCAAGCAGCAGGACGCCGTCCGCGCCTGGCTGAAGCAGCACCCCGGCTACGTCGACAAGCTCGCCCCGGTCCAGGGCGCCGGCGGCAGCACGCCCGCCGAGGCCGAGCGGCCCCTGGACGTGGCGTGGTTCCCCTGGGACGAGGACATCGCCGTCACCTACCTGTGGAAGAACGTCCTGGAGCGGCGCGGCTACCGGATGAACCTGAAGCAGATGGACGTCGGCCCCGTCTACACGGGTCTGGCCTCGGGCGATCTCGACCTCAACTTCGACGCCTGGCTGCCCTACGCCCAGAAGAACTACTGGGACCGGAACAAGGACCGGCTCAAGGACCTCGGCACCTGGTACGAACCGACCTCGCTGGAGATCGCCGTACCGTCCTACGTCAAGGGCGTCGACTCCCTGGAGGACCTCAAGGGCAAGGCCGCCACCTTCGACGGGAAGATCATCGGCATCGAGCCCGGCACCGGCGAGATGGACCTGGCGAAGAACAAGGTCCTGCCCGCCTACGGCCTCGACAAGGAGTACGAGGTCGTCGACGGCTCCACCCCGGCCATGCTGGCCGAACTGAAGCGCGCCTACGCCAAGAAGGAGCCGATCGCCGTCACCCTCTGGTCGCCCCACTGGGCGTACAGCGACTACGAGCTGACCAAGCTGAAGGATCCCAAGAAGGCCTTCGGCGAGGGCAACACGATCCGCACCATCTCCAGCGAGAAGTTCCCCGAGCAGTACCCGCAGCTCACGAAGTGGATCAAGGGCTTCAGGATGAGCGAGGACGAGCTCGGCAGCCTGGAGAGCGAGATCAAGGACCGCGGCCAGGGCCACGAGGAAGAGGCCGTCGCCGCCTGGCTGAAGCAGCACCCGGACATGGTGGACCGGATGACGCCGCAGTAGGGTTCCGGGGTGGGACGCGCGACACGCCGTGTCCCACCCCGCCTCCGATCCCACGAGCGGGATCCGGACAACCACAGAGCGCTACGCCACCCCCCGAACCCGCTCTCCCCCCTGTCCCTTCCACAGGAGGAATCCGCGCCTCGCTCGCGAGGGCGGTGGATCCCTTGGCGCGAACTGAGGGGTCGCGCACCGCCCTGGATGACATCGATGTGACGGGCGCATGAAACGGTTTGCCGAACATGCGTAGGGTGCAGACAACTCAACAGAAGAAGTGCGCCGGGACACCGGCGCACAGGGAGCGGATCGACGGGCGAAGGAGGGAGCCGGAGCGATGGGCGACCACAAAGAGCAGCCCCTGCGGGTGGGCGCGGCCGTGCGCCGGCGGCGCCGCGCGCTGGACCTCACCCTCGCCGTCGTGGCCGAGCGCAGCGGCCTGTCGGTCCCGTTCCTGAGCCAGGTCGAGAACGACCGGGCCCGGCCCAGCCGCAGCTCCCTGGAGAAGGTCGCCGACGCCCTGCGCACCACCGCCGTTGAGCTCCTCGCCGCCGCCGACCCGGCGTGCAGCGTGGACGTCGTGCGCGCCGACGGCGCCGAGCCGCTGCCCCAGCCCCGGGCCCGCTCCCTGGTGCGCGGCCACCACCAGATGCACGCCTCCGAGTTCATCGGCGACCACGACGCGGGCCGCGAATTCCAGTACCGCAACGACCAGTTGATGTACGTCGCCGACGGCGCGGTGGAGATCGAGGCGGAGGGCCGCGCCTACCGCCTCGGCCGCGGCGACACCCTGTACCTCACCGGCGGCGTGCGGCACCGCTGGCGGGCGGCGGAGTCGGACACCCGGGTGATCGTCGTCGCTGTGGCGGAGCACATCGAGGCCGTCCGGGACCGGCCACGCCGGTGAGAGTGGTCTCGCTCGTCCCCTCGCTGACCGAGGCCGTGGCCCGTTCGGCACCCGGCACGCTGGTCGGCGTCACCGACTGGTGCACGCACCCGCCCGGCCTGGACGCCGTACGCGTCGGCGGCACGAAGAACCCGAAGACCGACCGGATCCTCTCCCTCGCACCCGACCTGGTGATCGCGAACGAGGAGGAGAACCGCGAACCCGACCTGGCGGCCCTGCGCGCGGCGGGCGTCGAGGTCCTGGTGACGGAGGTCCGCGACGTGCCCCAGGCCTTCCGGGAACTGGCCCGGGTCCTGGACGCCTGCGGGGTGACGGCCCGCCCGCGCTGGCTGGACGAGGCGGAGGAGACCTGGTCGTCCCTGCCGCGCCCGGCCACCCGCCTGACGGCGGTCGTGCCGATCTGGCGCCGCCCGTGGATGGTGCTCGGCCGCGACACCTTCGCGGGCGACGTCCTCGCCCGCCTCGGCGTCGACCACGTACACGCGACGCACCCCGACCGCTACCCGCGCATCCTGCTGGACGAACTCCGCGCCTGCGCACCCGACGTGGTCGTCCTCCCCGACGAGCCGTACCGCTTCACCGCCGACGACGGCCCGGAGGCCTTCCCGGGCCTGCCCTGCGCGCTCGTCAGCGGACGGCACCTGACGTGGTACGGGCCGTCGCTGGCCGAGGCGCCCCGGGTGCTGGGCCGGGCCCTGCGAGCAGCTCGCCCCTGAGCAGTCCGCGCACGGTGCCCGCCACGGCGGTGCCCCACGCCACGACCAGCACCGCGTACAGCACAACCGCCGGCGCCGCGTACGCCACGAGCCCGGTGTGCCGGCCGAGCGCCCCGGCGCCCGTGACACACGTACCGACCGGGAAGGTGAACGACCACCAGGTCATCGAGAACCGCATCCCGTGCCGCCGGGCGCGCCGCACATGGACGGCGGCCAGGCAGAACCACAGCAGCGCGAACCCCGTCACGGGCACGCCGTAGAGCACGGCGAGGACACCGAAGCCCTGGCCGTACGGCTCCGGCACGACTCCCGGGGCGGCGTCCGCGAAGGCGCCGACGGCGGTGGTGGACTGCCCGAGCGGCCCCAGCACCAGGAACAGCGTCGGCGTAAGGGCGAGGGGCAGCGGCCCGCCGGTGAGGAGCCTGGAGAAGACCAGCGGCAGCATGAGCAGGGTCGCGAGCAGGCTGAGCCCGAACAGCGCGAAGCAGAACAGGAGCAGCGTCTCCCGGGCCTGACCGGGCGGCAGATGTGGCACCAGCGGCGGCCCGACGGCGGCCGACACCATGGGCGCGACCAGCGGCAGCAGCCAGACGGGCGTCGCCTGCCCGGGCTCGACCCGGTGGCGTACGGCCATCAGATACGGCACGGCGACGGCGGCGGCCAGCCCGATCGCCGTACCGGTGGTGAACAGCACGGCGTCCAGCGCGACCGCCGCCCGCACGCCGATCACGTCCCGGCCGACGGCGAGGGCACCGCCGCCCACGGCGAGCAGGGCCATGGCGAGGCAGCCGTAGAAGGGTGCCGTCGCCGGGTCCAGGAGGTGCGCGCGGGCCTGGTCCCGGTGCCGGGCCCAGTGCACGGCCCGGGCGGCGAGCAGGGTCAGGAGCAGGACGAACGCCAGGGCCCAGACTCCGGCGAGCGCGGGACGCAGCAGCCCGGGAAGGTGCGCCGGCAGGGAGGCGCCGGCGGTGGCGACGACGGCGGTGCCCATGACGGTGGCGTACCAGTTGGGTCCGAGATGACGGACGGAGAGGGGGCATTCGAAGGGCCGGGCTGCGGTGACCATGACTCATACGGTGCGGCCGGGGGAGGCGCACCACCAGGGAGTTTGCCTCTATGGCGGCATAAGCTGGGTTTATGAGCAACACGGATGAGCAGGGCGGCCCGGCGGTCGCCGCGTCCCTGGCGCACCGGGTGCCGGACCTCGGTGCGCTGGAACTGCTGCTGGCGGTGGCGCGGCTCGGCAGCCTCGGCGGGGCCGCGCGGGAACTGGGCATCACCCAGCCCGCGGCCAGCAGCCGGATCCGCTCGATGGAGCGGCAGCTCGGCGTGGCGCTGGTGGACCGTTCGCCGCGTGGGTCCCGGCTCACGGACGCCGGTGCGCTGGTGACGGACTGGGCGCGGCGGATCGTCGAGGCGGCGGAGGCGTTCGACGCGGGGGCGCAGGCGCTGCGCGACCGCCGTGACTCGCGGTTGCGGGTCGCGGCGAGCATGACGATCGCGGAGTACCTGCTGCCGGGCTGGCTGCTCGCGCTGCGGGCGCAGCGGCCCGATACGGCGGTGTCGCTGCACGCGGGCAACTCCACGGTGGTCGCCGAACGCCTGCTGTCGGACGAGGCGGACCTGGGCTTCGTGGAGGGGCTGACGGTGCCGACGGGGCTCGACTCGGTGGTCATCGCCCACGACCGGCTGATAGTCGTGGCTTCGCCCGCCCATGCCTGGGCTCGCCGTCGGCGTCCCCTCGCGGCGGAGGAACTGGCGTCGACGCCGCTGATCCTGCGCGAGAAGGGCTCGGGCACGCGCCAGGTGCTGGACGCGGCGCTGGGCGGGCTGGCCCGGCCGCTCATCGAACTCTCCTCCACCACGGCGGTGAAGGCGGCGGCGGTGAGCGGGGCCGGGCCGGCGGTGCTGAGCGAACTGGCGGTGGGGGAGGAGCTGGCGATGCGGCGGTTGGTGCGGGTGCCGGTGGAGGGCGTCGCACTGGCCCGTGACCTGAGGGCGGTGTGGCCTACGGGGCATCGGCCTACGGGGCCGGCACGGGATCTGCTGTCGTTGACGCGGGGCTGAGTTTCTCGCCCCCGCCGCCCCTACCCGTCCCGTCCCCAGGGGCTCCGCCCCTTCGACCCCGCCAGGGCTCCGCCCCCCTGGACCCCCGATCGGCCTGAACGGCCTCGTCCTCAAGCGCCGGACGGGCTGGATGTGATGGGGCCGAGGCCGCCTCTTGGCCGACCGTGTCGGGTGGTGGGTGGGCGCAGGCCCGGGGGTCCAGGGGGCGGAGCCCCCTGGGGGTCAGTGCGCTGCCGCCGCTTCCACCAGCGCCCGCATCACCCGGACGTCCTCCCCCATCTCCGGGTGCCACTGCACACCCAGCACCCACCCCTCGCCGGACGGCAGTTCCAGCGCCTCCACCGTGCCGTCCGCCGCGTACGCCGACGGGAGCAGGCCCTCGCCGAGACGGTCCACGGCCTGGTGGTGGTACGTCGGCACCGACGTCTCCTCCGGCACGATCCCGGCGTACAGCGTCCCCGGCACCGGCTTGACGGGATGCCCGCCGAACACGCCCACGACCTCCGCGTGCCCGTCGACGTGCTGCACGAGCGTGCCGCCCAGCGCGACGTTGAGCAGCTGCATGCCCCGGCAGATGCCGAGCAGCGGGACACGCGAGGCGAGAGCCGCCTCGATCAGCGCCAGCTCCCACGCGTCCCGCTCCGGCGCCGGCGGCCCCGTCCGCGGCTCGCGCTCCGCCCCGTACCGGACCGGCTCCACATCCGGCCCGCCCGCGATGACCAGCCCGTCCAGCCGGGCCACGGCCGCGGCGGCGTGCGCCGGGTCGTCCGGCGGCAGCATCGCGGCCAGGCCGCCCGCCCGCTGCACCAGCCGGGGATAGCCGACCGGCAGCAGGGCGGCGTCCAGCTCCCACACGCCCCAGCGCGCGGCGGACTCCAGATACGTACTGACCCCGATCAACGGCCTGGCCACGGAAACTCCCTCACAGTCGAACGCCTCAGTCCCTAGCCAACTCTGCCTCGGCCGCCGCCAGTGCCGCGAACTCCTCCTCCGGCGCCTTCGCCACCAGCCGCTTCCTGCTGTACAGGCCGAAGTACGCGACGGCCACGGCGTAGACCACGAGCGCGATGAACGCCGCCGTCACATCCACCAGGAACGTCGCCACCAGCGCCGCACAGGCGAGCACCAGGGCGACCGAGGAGGTCAGCACCCCGCCCGGCGTCCGGTACGGCCGCGGCAGCTCCGGCTCGCGGCGGCGCAGCACGATGTGGGACAGGGACATCAGCGCGTAGGAGATGGTCGCGCCGAAGACGGCGATGTTCAGCATCCGCGCGCCGTTGCCCGACACCGCAGCCAGCAGGAAGCCGATCGTGCCGGGCCCCAGCAGGCCCAGGTACGGCGCCTTGCGGCGGCTGGTGAGGGACAGGAAGCGGGGCAGGTAGCCCGCCCGGGAGAGGGCGAACAGCTGGCGCGAGCCCGCGTAGATCAGGGAGAAGAAGGACGCCACCAGGCCGGCCAGGCCCGCGTAGTTCACGATCCGGCTCAGCGTCGTGGCCTCGCCGTCCGGCTGGAGCGCCTCCACCAGGGGGTTGCCCGCCTCCTGGATCGCGGCCGAGCCGCGCGCCCCGGCCGCCGCGACGAACGTGACCACCGCCAGCACCACCAGGATGCCCATCGACCAGCGGATCGCCTTCGGCAGCGTACGGGCCGGCTCCCTGGTCTCCTCGGCGGCCAGCGGCACCCCCTCGACGCCCAGGAAGAACCACATGCCGAAGGGGAACGCCGCCCAGATGCCGAGCAGCCCGAACGGCAGCCAGGAGCTCGACCCGGCGGCCGAGGCGTCGACCGGGATGTCGTCCAGCGAGGCGAAGGAGAAGTCCGGCAGCGCCGCCAGCGCGAACACGACCAGGGCGACGACCGCGATGCCGGTGACGACGAAGCTGAACCGCAGCGCCTCGCCCACGCCCCACAGATGGATGCCGAGGAAGATCGCGAAACAGACCAGGTACATCGGCCAGCCGGACTCCAGGCCGAACAGGCCCAGCGACTCGACGTAGTCGCCGATGAAGATGACGATCGCGGCGGGCGCGAGGACGTACTCGATGAGGATCGCCGTACCGGTCAGGAAGCCGCCCCAGGGGCCGAGCGCCCGGCGGGCGAAGCCGTAGCCGCCGCCCGCCGTCGGCAGGATCGAGGACAGCTCGGCGAGGGCGAAGACCATGCACGCGTACATCGCGCCCATGAGCACCATGGCGATCGCCAGGCCCCCGAAGCCGCCCTCGGTCAGGCCGAAGTTCCAGCCCGAGTAGTCACCGGAGACGACGTAGGCGACGCCGAGACCGGTCAGCAGCACCCAGCCGGCGCTGCCGCGGCGGAGCGCTCTGCGCTCCAGATAGTCGTCGCCCTCTGGGGCGGGTGTGCTGGTGGATTCCAGGGACATGGGCAGACTCCCACGGGCGCGGCGGTCACGGGCTCGAACGGGTACGACTCAATGGAATGGAGCCATACCTTTGCGGTGCCGACCGAGGGAAGGCAAGACCCGTGCGTTAATCGCCAGTAAATCCTCGGCCCGCCGGGACCCGTCCCGGCTCAGCCCAGGAAGCCGCGCAGCAACGCCGCCGTGCCCCCGCAGTGCTCGCGCATGATCTCCCGCGCCTGGTCGGCGTCGCCCTCGATCACGGCCTCCACCAGGGCGGTGTGCTGCTGCTGGGAGTGCTCCAGGTTGCGCACGAGGAGCGGGATGCAGTCGAGCAGGTCGTTGACGGTCGCCCTCACGGCCGCGTACTGCGCCGTGAGGGTGGGGGAGCCGGACAGCTCGGCGAGCGTCAGGTGCAGCAGCGTGTCCAGGCGGCGGTACTCCGCGAGCGGCGCGTCCCGCGTGCGCGCCAGGGCCTCGCGGAGCCGGGCCGCCCGCTCCTCGTCCAGCCCGTGCGCCGCGCACAGCCCGGCCGCGCCCACCTCCAGCACCTCCCGGAAGCGCAGCACGTCCTCTATGTCGGTCTCCGCGACCCGGCGCCGCAGCTCGTCCTCGCCGCCGGCGTCCGTGCGCGGCAGCACGAACGTCCCGCCGTAGCGGCCGCGCCGCGACTCGACCAGCCCCTGGTCCTGGAGCACCTTCAGCACCTCGCGCAGCGTCACCCGGCTGATCCCCAGCCGCTCCGCCAGCTCCCGCTCCGCCGGCAGCCGCTCGCCCCCCGCCACCAGGCCGAGCCGTACGACCTGGAGGATCTGCTCCAGCGCCTCCTCGAAGCCGTTGCCCGCGCGTACCGGCCGCAGCACCGGCGCCAGCCGGTCCCGCACCTCGCCGCCCGCTCTCTTCGGCATGTGGCCGTACCCCCTTCCCAAGCAATGGTTCTCCGCAATACCTTATGGCTCCCGGGCTCGCAGAAGTAGCCGAAGGAGGCTCTCCCGTGGCAGACCGCACACCCCCGCTGAGCATCGAGGAGCTGCACGCCCTCGTCGCCGGCGGTGAGATCGACACTGTCGTCCTGGCCTTCCCCGACATGCAAGGGCGGCTCCAGGGCAAGCGGTTCGCCGCGCGCTTCTTCCTCGACGAGGTGCTCCGGCACGGCACCGAGGGCTGCAACTACCTGCTCGCTGTCGACACCGAGATGAACACCGTCGACGGCTACGCCATGTCCTCCTGGGACCGCGGCTACGGCGACTTCGCCATGCACCCCGACCTGACCACCCTGCGCCGCGTCCCCTGGAACGAGGGCACGGCCATGGTCCACGCCGACCTCGCCTGGAACGACGGCTCACCGGTCGTCGCCGCCCCCCGCCAGATCCTGCGCCGCCAGCTGGAGCGCCTGGCCGAGCTGGGCTACACCGCCCAGGTCGGCACGGAGCTGGAGTTCATCGTCTTCAAGGACACCTACGAACAGGCCTGGGACGCCAACTACAGAGGCCTGACCCCGGCCAACCAGTACAACATCGACTACTCCGTGCTCGGCACCGGCCGCATCGAGCCCCTGCTGCGCCGCATCCGCAACGAGATGGCGGGCGCCGGCCTCACCGTCGAGTCCGCCAAGGGCGAGTGCAACCCCGGCCAGCACGAGATCGCCTTCCGCTACGACGAGGCCCTGGTCACCTGCGACCAGCACGCCGTCTACAAGACCGGCGCCAAGGAGATCGCCGCCCAGGAGGGCATGTCGATCACCTTCATGGCCAAGTACAACGAGCGCGAGGGCAACTCCTGCCACATCCACCTCTCGCTCGCCGACGCCGACGGCACCAACGTCATGGCGGGGGACGGCGAAGGCGGCATGTCGGAGGTCATGCGGTACTTCCTCGCCGGCCAGCTGGCCGCCCTGCGCGACTTCTCCCTGCTCTACGCCCCCAACATCAACTCCTACAAGCGCTTCCAGCCCGGCTCCTTCGCCCCCACCGCCGTCGCCTGGGGCCTGGACAACCGCACCTGCGCGCTGCGCGTCGTCGGCCACGGCCGCTCCATGCGCTTCGAGAACCGCCTGCCCGGCGGCGACGTCAACCCCTACCTCGCCGTCGCCGGACTGGTCGCGGCCGGGCTGTACGGCGTCGAGCACAAGCTGGAGCTGCCCGAGGCCTGCCCCGGCAACGCCTACGCCGCCGACTTCGCCCACGTCCCCACCACCCTGCGCGAGGCCGCCGAGCTCTGGGAGAACAGCCCCATCGCCAAGGCCGCCTTCGGGGACGAGGTCGTCGCGCACTACCGCAACATGGCGCGCGTCGAACTGGACGCCTTCGACGCCGCGGTGACCGACTGGGAGCTGCGCCGCTCCTTCGAACGCATGTGAGGCCCCCCTTGTCTTCCGAGTACCAGCTGGACGTCCTGAACCCCGCGACCGAGGAGGTCGTCGCCACCGTCCCGGGCGCCACCGCCGCCGACGTGGACGCGGCCGTCGCCCGCGCCGGCGAGGCGCAGCGGACCTGGGCCGCCCTGGCGCCCGGCGACCGCGCCCGGCTGCTGCGCCGCTTCGCCGCCACCGTCGACCAGCACCTGGAGGAACTGGCCCTCCTGGAGGTCCGCGAGGCCGGCCACCTCATCGGCAACGCCCGCTGGGAGGCCGGCAACGTCCGCGACCTGCTGGACTACGCGGCCGGGGGAGTGGAGCGGCTCACCGGCCGCCAGATCCCGGTGCCCGGCGGCCTGGACGTCACGATCCTCGAACCGCTCGGCGTCGTCGGCGTGATCGCGCCCTGGAACTTCCCCATGCCGATCGCCGCCTGGGGGACGGCCCCCGCCCTCGCGGCCGGCAACGCCGTCCTCCTCAAGCCCGCCGAGACCACGCCCCTGACCGCCCTGCGCCTCGCCGAACTCGCCCTGGAGGCCGGGCTCCCGGAGCACCTCTTCCAGGTCCTGCCCGGACGCGGCGACATCGCGGGCGACGCGCTGGTACGGCACCCCGGCGTCGCCAAGATCGTCTTCACCGGCTCCACGCGCGTCGGCAAGCGCGTCGCGGCGCTCGGCGCCGACCAGGTCAAGCCGGTCACCCTCGAACTCGGCGGCAAGAGCCCCAACATCGTCTTCGCCGACGCCGACCTGAAGACCGCCGTCGACCCCTTCTCCTTCCTCGACAACTCCGGCCAGGACTGCTGCGCCCGCACCCGCGTCCTGGTCCAGGAGTCCGTCTACGACGAGGTCCGCGAACTGCTCGCCGAGGCCCTGGCCGCCGTGGTGGTGGGCGACCCGGCCGACGACAAGACCCAGATGGGCCCGCTGATCTCCCGGCAGCAGCTCGACCGCGTCAAGGGCTTCGTGCCCGACGACGCCCCGGCCCTGCGCGGCAGCGCCCCCGAGGGGCCCGGCTTCTGGTTCCCGCCGACCGTCCTCACCGGGGAGCGGCCCGACTCACCGGCGGCCTGCGAGGAGATCTTCGGCCCCGTAGCCGTACTGCTGCCGTTCACCGACGAGCAGGACGCGATCCGCCTCGCCAACGACACCCCCTACGGCCTCTCCGGCTCCATCTGGACCCGGGACGTCGGCCGCGCCCTGCGCGTCTCCCAGGCCGTCCGCGCCGGCAACCTGTCCGTCAACTCCCATGCCAGCGTCCGCTACTGGACCCCGTTCGGCGGCTACAAGCAGTCCGGCGTCGGCCGCGAGCTCGGCCCCGACGCCCTGGCCGCCTTCACCGAAACCAAGAACGTCTTCATCAGCACGGAGGGCCCCGCACAGTGACCGCTCAGGAAAGCATCTGCCGTCGTCTGGTCGGCCGTACCGCCGTCGTCACCGGAGCCGGCAGCGGCATCGGCCTCGCCGCCGCCCGCCGCCTCGCCTCCGAGGGCGCGCACGTCGTCTGCGGCGACGTCGACGAGGTGCGCGGCAAGGCGGCCGCCGAGGAGACCGGCGGCATCTTCGTGAAGGTCGACGTCACCGACCCCGAACAGGTCGAGGCCCTCTTCAAGGCCGCCCACGACACCTACGGCAGCGTCGACATCGCCTTCAACAACGCCGGTATCTCCCCGCCCGACGACGACTCCATCCTGGAGACCGGCCTGGAGGCCTGGAAGCGCGTCCAGGAGGTCAACCTCACCTCCGTCTACCTGTGCTGCAAGGCAGCCATCCCCTACATGCGCCGGCAGGGCAAGGGCTCCATCATCAACACGGCGTCCTTCGTGGCGCGGATGGGCGCGGCCACGTCCCAGATCTCGTACACGGCGTCCAAGGGCGGCGTCCTCGCCATGTCCCGCGAACTCGGCGTGCAGTTCGCGCGGGAGGGCATCCGCGTCAACGCCCTGTGCCCCGGCCCGGTCAACACCCCGCTGCTGCAGGAGCTGTTCGCCAAGGACCCCGAGCGGGCCGCACGCCGGCTCGTCCACATCCCGCTGGGCCGGTTCGCCGAGGCCGAGGAGATCGCCGCCGCGGTCGCCTTCCTGGCCAGCGACGACTCCTCCTTCGTGAACGCCACCGACTTCCTGGTCGACGGCGGCATCGCGGGGGCGTACGTCACACCCCTGTAAGGCGTGTCCGGACGGCCGCGAACTCGCCCTACAGTGCCGGGATGAGCATGACGCCCCCGCCCGGCTGGTATCCCGACCCGCACGCTCCGCACCTCCAGCGCTGGTGGGACGGCACGGCCTGGACCGAGCACCGCCACGCGCCCGAGGCCCCCGCCGACCCGGTGCCCCCGCCTCCGGACGGCGGCGCCGGGCGGACCAGGGCCGTCGCGGTCACCACCGCCGGAGCCGTCCTCGTGGCGGCGATCGTCACCGCGGCCGTCGCCCTCGACGGCGACGGCGGCGGTACGGACCCGCGGACGGCTCCCACGGCGACGTCGCCCGCGGCACCGGCCACGAACGGCGCGCCGGAGCCGACGCCCGAGACGTCCGCCTCCGAGCCGTCCGCCGACGACCCGGCCGTCGTCGAGGACCAGCTCAACGGCGTCACCTTCCCGCTGCTCGACGGCTGGGTCCGGCCGCAGCACATCGCCCAGGACGACGTCGTCATGACCACGGACGGCACCTACGACTGCCCCGGCGGCGTCGGCCTCTGCCGCCACGGCCTCGTCTTCTCCCGCACGGTCACCGAGAACGACGAGAAGTCCCCCGAGGCCCTCGCCAAGGCGGACATCGAGGACGCGGCCGACGAGGCCTACGACCGCGACAGGCTCGGCCGCGAGCTCTACGGGGGCATCGAGTCGCACCGGGCCGTCAAGTCCGGGCCGGTCGCGGTGGCGGGCCGCGCCGGGTACTTCGTGCGCTGGCGCGTGCACACCGCCGAGGGACCGGGCGGCTACGTCCAGTCGCTCGTCTTCCCCTCCAGCGTCGGCACCGAGTCACCGGTCCTCGTCCGGTACGTCTTCGACGCCGGCGAGGACGGACCGCCGCTCGCCGACATGGACCGCATCACCAAGGGCATCCGGCCGTTCGGCGACGCGGACACGGGCGGCGGCGTGGGCAGCAGCATCGGCCCGTCGGACTGAACGGCCGACGCGGCGGCCGGCTACAGGAACGTGTGGCCCTCGCCGCGGTACGTCGGCACGGTCGCCGTCACCGCGTCCCCCTCGACCAGGTGCAGCGCGTCGAACCGCTCGCACAGCTCACCGGCCTTGGCGTGCCGGAACCACACCTTGTCGCCGATCAGCAGGTCGTCGGCGGGCGAGCCGAGCAGCGGCGTCTGCACCTCACCGGCCTGCTCCTGAGGGTCGTAGCGCAGCCCCTCCGGCAGGTACGGCACGGGCAGCCGGTCGGCCCCGGCGGCGCCGGAGGCGGGGTACCCACCGCCGAGCACGGTCACCACACCCACCCCCGGCCGCCGTACGACGGGCTGGGCGAAGAGGGCCGCCGGACGGCCGCGGAACGACGTGTAGTTGTCGAACAGCCGCGGCACGTACAGCCCCGACCCGGCGCCGATCTCGGTCACCGCGTCCTCGGCCGCGGTGTGCTGCACCGACCCCGTACCCCCGCCGTTGACGAACTCCAGCCCCGGCGCGACGGCCCGCACCGCGCGCACCACCTCGGCGCGCCGCTCGGCGAGTTCGCGCTTGGCGGCGGCCTGCATCAGCCGTACGGCGCGGGACCGCAGCGGCCGGCCCGCCACCGCGTCCCCGACACCGGCGATGTGCCCCTCGTACGCCATGATGCCCACGACCTCGAAGCCCGGCCGCCGGGCCACCGCCCGGGCCACCTCGGCGACCTCGGCGGGGGAGTGCAGCGGCGAACGCCGGGCCCCGACGCGCACCCGCCCGCCGAGCAGCTTCAGCGACGTGTCCAACTCCAGGCAGACACGCACCACTTCACGCCCACCGCCCCGCGAGGCGTCGATGAGATCGAGCTGGGCGACGTCGTCGACCATCACGGTGACGGCGGCGGCGAGCTTGGGATCACCGGCCAGCTCGGCGTACGCGGCGCGATCGGCGGACGGGTAGGCGAGCAGCACGTCCTCGAACCCCGACCGGGCCAGCCACAGCGACTCGGCGAGCGTGAACGACATGATCCCCGCGAAGCCGTCCCGGGCCAGGACGCGTTCCAGCAGCGCCCGGCACCGCACGGACTTGCTGGCGACCCGGATCGGCTTCCCGCCGGCCCGGCGGACGAGATCCTCGGCGTTGGCGTCGAAGGCGTCCAGGTCCACGATCGCGAGAGGGGCGTCGAGATGGGCGGTGGCCCGGTCGTAACGGGCCCGGTCGGCGGCGCGCGCAGTCATGAACGCAGCCTGCCAGACTGGATTACCGCAGGGTAGGGGGACGTTCCGGGCAGATGCCCCGGCCTCGTGGACTGGTTCCCGTTCGCCCAGGAACAAGCCGTAGAGTGACGCGCACGTACGGCGGGACGGCGCCGGCCGGGGATCCGTGCCGGGATGACGGTCCGTCCGTACGGGTATGTGTGCCCGGGAGCTTCGGAGCCGGGCCTCGGGCAGGACAGCACCGGCCCGCGCGAGAACGAGCGGCCCGGGTACGAGGAAACGGGGGGTGCATGAGCACGGAAGCGCGACGTGCCTCCTTCCCTCCGCGCCCGACCACCCCGCCCCGTCCTCCCCACCCACCCGAGGACACCACGGCGAACGGCTCCGACGCCGCCCAGTCGGCCGATGGTCCGACGCGGGGCGCCCACCGCCCGACCTCGGCACACGCCACGAACCAGTCGGGACCTGCCGCCCCCGGGGCCCGGGGCACGTCCGACCCGCGCAGGCCATCGGACGACGTCCCCGCGGAGCGGCGTTCACCGACTGCGGCGGAGACGGAGGGGCGCGGACGTCCGGGTACGGGCGGGCCGAGCGCGGGTGCGAGTGCCCATGCGGGTTCGGCGCCGGCTTCCCTGCGGCCGCCCTCGGCGCGTGACGGGGTCTCGGCTGGCTCCGCAGCTCGTGACGGGGCGTCGGCCGGTCCTGTGGCTCGTGAGGGGGGCTCGGCCGGTCCTGCGGCTCGTGGTGCGGGCTCGGCCGGTCCTGTGGCTCGTGAGGGGGGCTCGGCCGGTCCTGCGGCTCGTGGTGCGGGCTCGGTCGGTCCTGTGGCTCGTGACGCGGCGTCGGCCGGTCCTGCGACTCGCGACGCGGTCTCGACCGGCTCCGGGGCTGAGGGCCGGGACTCCTCCGGCGGGCGCTTCGGCATGAGTGGCTCCTCGGCCGGGGCCGGCACCGGACGGGGGAGCGAGGCTCAGGGCGGTGTGACGTCGTCCGGGGGGATCGGCGGTTCTGCCAGTCGCCCCCGTTTCCCGAGCTTCGGTGGCACCGCCCCGCAGCGCGGCGAGCCCACGAGCCCGCCCCCGCCCCGCGCCTCCGCCCGGATCCCGGACACGCCGCCCGGCGTCACCCGCGAGACTCGCCCCGATTCGAATAAACCGCCCATACCGCGCGAGGCCCCTTCGCCCTCGCGCCATGCGCCCACGCCGGGCTCGTCCGGCCGGCCGAGCAACGCGGACACTTCGGCCGAGGCCTCGTCGCAGACGACTGGCCGCCCGTACCGCCTCACCTCGCCCGGCCGTTCGGACGCTCCGGGCGAAGGCTCGTCTGAGACGACTGGCCGCCCGTATCGCTTCACCTCGCCGGGCCGTTCGGATGCTCCGGTCGAGGGCTCGTCCGAGACGGCCGGTCGCCCGTATCGCTTCACCTCGCCGGGCCGTTCGGATGCTCCGGTCGAGGGCTCGTCTGAGACGGCCGGTCGCCCGTATCGCTTCACCTCGCCGGGCCGTTCGGACGCTCCGGTCGAGGGCTCCTCCGACACGACCGGTCGGCCCTACCGACTCACCGCGCCCCGCCGCACCGGCGCCCCGGAGGGGAACTCGTCCGAGACGACCGCCCGCCTGCGCCCGGTCCCCGCGGAACCGTCACCCGCCGAGCCTGCTGAATCCTTCGGCCGCCCGGGTGCCGTGCGGCCCGGTGCCCCGCCACGCCCCGCGCACGAGCCGCGGACCGGCGCCGCGGCCGGGAGCGGCGCCGCTGCCGGTTCCCCCGCCGGGCGCGGCACGCGCATGCCGGCGGCGCCCGCCCAGCGCCCCGCCACCGCCCCACCCGACCGGCACCCGCACGCCGCCCCACCGGCCACTGAGCCCACCGCCGTTTCACCGGACCCGGCCCTCTCCTGGAGCGCCCCCCTCAGCCCCGGCGGTACGCCCGGCGCCACACGGCCCGTCGTGTCCTTCGGGGAGCCCGAGGGCTACGACGCCGACGCGCGGCCCCGGCCGCTCGGGCGGCGTGGTGCGTCGCAGGCCGCCGCGGCCGCCGTGTGCCTCGTGCTCGGGCTGGGGCTCATCTCCGGCGCGGTCACCGGCAGCTGGCTCGCCGGGGACTCCGGCGAGGAGGGCTCGCGCAACACCTTCACAGCGGCCGGAAGCCTCTGGCACAGCGTCCCGGTCGACGAGCTGTTCCCGCCCACCGTGCAGGGCCAGGGCGCCGGCCCCGGCGGAGCCGACCGCACCTGGACCCGGATCGCCGTCGCCCCGGACAGCGGCTGCAAGGACGCCTTCGACCCCCTGCTGCGCAGGGCCCTGGCCCCGGCCGGCTGCGAGCGGCTCCTGCGCGCCACCTACACCGACGCCACCGAGAGCTACGTGACCACCGTCGGCCTGCTCTTCACCAAGGCCGACGCCGCCGGCATGACCTCCCTCGCGAACCGTTTCCGCAAGGAGCGCCTGGACCGCCGCAGCGACCTGATGCCCCTGCCGTACGCCGCGAAGGACACGCCCGCCGCGGAGTTCGGAGCCAGGCAGCGCGCCGCCTGGACCGTCTCCGTGCTCACCGAGGCCCCGGTCGTCGTCTACGCCGTCTCCGGCTGGGCCGACGGCCGCACCGTCGACGACCCGCAGCCCGCCGGGGACGCCCTGCAGTCCGGCGCCACCACCGCCCCGGCCCAGGCCGGCCTCGGCAACGAGGCGCAGGGCCTCGCCGACCGCGTCGAACGCGGCCTGCGCAAGAACGTCCGCTCGGCCACGGAGCAGCCGTCGTGAAACCCACCCGGAAGACGCGCGGCGCCGCCCTCGCCGCTCTCCTCACCGCCGGCCTCGTCCTCCTCCCTGCCGCCACCGCCCACGCCGACGGCATCCGCGCCCAGCAGTGGGCCCTGGAGGCCATGCACACGCAGGAGGCATGGCAGACCACCAAGGGCAGGGGCGTCACCGTCGCCGTCCTGGACACCGGCGTCGAGGAGGACCACCCCGACCTGGTCGGCAACGTCCTCCCCGGCAAGGACCTGATCCGCTTCGGAGCCGAACCCGGCGACCGCGCCTGGGCCCGCCACGGCACCGCCATGGCCGGCATCATCGCCGGCCACGGACACGGCCCGGGCAACACCGAAGGCGTCCTCGGCATCGCCCCCGAGGCGAAGATCCTCCCCGTCCGCGTGATCCTGGAGGACGGCGACCCCTCCCGCGCCAAGGCCCGCAGCACCCGCGGCAACGCCCTCGCCGAGGGCATCCGCTGGGCCGCCGACCACGGCGCCGACGTCATCAACCTCTCCCTCGGCGACGACTCCGCCTCCGCGCACCCCGAACCCATCGAGGACCAGGCCATCCAGTACGCCCTGAAGAAGGGCGTGGTCGTCGTCGCCTCCGCCGGCAACGGCGGCGAGAAGGGCGACCACATCTCCTACCCGGCCGCCTACCCGGGCGTCATCGCCGCCACCGCCGTCGACCGCGCCGGAACCCGCGCCTCCTTCTCCACCCGCCGCTGGTACGCCACCGTCAGCGCCCCCGGCGTCGACGTCGTCATCGCCGACCCCGACCGCAAGTACTACGAGGGCTGGGGCACCAGCGCCGCCGCCGCCTTCGTCTCCGGCGCCGCCGCCCTGGTCAAGGCCGCCCACCCCGGGCTGACCCCGGCCCAGATCAAGTCGCTCCTGGAGGACACCGCCCGCAACGCGCCCGTCGGGGGCCGCGACGACTCCCGCGGCTTCGGCTTCGTCGACCCGGCCGCCGCCATCAGGGCCGCCGCCCGGCTCAAGCCCGAGGGCCTCCAGTCGGCGTCCTACGGCGAGAAGTACTTCGGCAGCGGCCCGGACACCGCCTCCTCCGGCGACGGCACCGCCGACTGGGCCGCCCCCCTCGCGGGCAGCGCCGGCGGCGTCCTGCTGGTCGCGGCCGTGGTCCTGTGGCGCGGCCGCCGTACGGCGTACGACGACTTCTAGCCCCCCGGGCGCCCGCACCCCCGCCGATCCCCAGGCCCGCACGACCCCGAGCCGCGCCCGGCCTATAGGGTCGATGACCGTGGCGAACAAGAGCATCCCCGACCCCGGCTTCTCCGACGACGACGGCTCCGCCGACCCCCGGCTGAGCGCGGCCCTCGCCGCCTGGGCCGAGGACCGCACCGCCGTGGGACCCGTCCTGGAGGCGCTCAGGGGCGCCCGGCTGCTCGTCCCCGTCGTCGCCGTGCTCGGCGAGGTCGAGGAGGACGAGCGGGGACTGCGCCGCGAGAAGACCAGCGACATGGCCGTACCGACGCTGAAGGCCGGCGACCGCACCGCCCTCCCGGCCTTCACCTCCACCGACTCCCTCGCCCGCTGGGACCCGGCGGCCCGGCCCGTCGCCGTCCCCCTGCACCAGGCCCTCCAGGCCGCCGCGCACGAGAAGGCGGACACCGTCGTGCTGGACCTGGCCGGACCGGTGCCCTTCGAGCTGACCGGCCCCGCGCTGCTCGCCCTCGCCGAGGGCCGCGCCACCACCGACCCGCTCGCCGACCCGGCCGTCGTCGGCGCCGTACGCGAGGCCGTGGCCGCCGAGCCCGCCGTCCTGCGCGCCCACCTCGGGCCCGGCCGGGCCGACGGCACCCTCGCACTGGTCCTGGACCCGTCCGCGGCCCCCGCGGAAGCCGCCCGGGCCGTCGCCGAGCGGCTCGCCGCCGACGAAACACTGAGGGCCCGCCTGGTGCGCGGCCTCGACCTGGCACTGCTGCCGGCCGAGGCGACGCCACCGGGCGAGCCCCTGTACGTACGCTGAGGCGGAACTAGCCGTAGACCGGCCCCGTGTACTTCTCGCCCGGGCCCTGACCGGGCTCGTCCGGGACGAGCGAGGCCTCGCGGAACGCCAGCTGGAGCGACTTCAGGCCGTCGCGCAGGGGCGCCGCGTGGAACGAGCTGATCTCGGTCGCGGAGGCGTCCAGCAGACCGGCCAGCGCGTGCACCAGCTTGCGGGCCTCGTCCAGGTCCTTGTGCTTCTCGCCCTCCTCGGTCAGACCGAGCTTCACGGCGGCGGCGCTCATCAGGTTGACGGCGACCGTCACGATCACCTCGACCGCCGGGACCTCGGCGATGTCGCGGGCCATGGCGTCGAAGTCGGGGGACTCAGGAGGGGTCTCACTCATGCCCCACACGATAGGCGCAGGAGGCAGGCGCGCCGCACCAGGGCCCGGGGCGCCCCAATTGGCCGTTCCTGGCCATTGCTGGTAACCTCGTGTAACGACCGGTCGGACCCGTATGCCTCGCGGCCCGCGAGCCCGACCCACAAGTGGAGGCTTTCGAACTCCCACCTGACCGCCCCCAGGGCGGCGGGTCACCGGTCAGACGGCCCCGTCCCAGCGGCGGAGATCCGTCCGAAAGCGCGCCCCGCGGCTCCCCCGCGGCGGTGCTCCGGTAGTTCGAGGAGCCCCGCCTGGGAATCGTCCGGGGCATTTTTTGTGCTTCGGCGCGGTTAGGTCTAACGAACAGAGACGTTACGCGGCCGTCCGCCAGACCGTCGCGTGGTGCTACCGAGGAGGATCCATCAGCGCCGAGCCCCGCATCAACGACCGGATTCGCGTTCCCGAGGTGCGACTTGTCGGTCCCAGTGGCGAGCAGGTGGGCATCGTCCCCCTGGCCAAGGCACTGGAGCTTGCGCAGGAGTACGACCTGGACCTGGTCGAGGTCGCGGCGAACGCCCGTCCGCCCGTGTGCAAGCTCATGGACTACGGGAAGTTCAAGTACGAGTCGGCCATGAAGGCCCGTGAGGCGCGCAAGAACCAGGCGCACACGGTCATCAAGGAGATGAAGCTCCGGCCGAAGATCGACCCGCACGACTATGACACCAAGAAGGGTCACGTCGTTCGGTTCCTCAAGCAGGGCGACAAGGTCAAGATCACGATCATGTTCCGTGGTCGCGAGCAGTCCCGGCCCGAGCTGGGCTACCGGCTGCTGCAGCGTCTCGCGGAGGATGTCCAGGACCTCGGATTCGTCGAGTCGAACCCGAAGCAGGACGGCCGAAACATGATCATGGTCCTCGGTCCGCACAAGAAGAAGACCGAGGCGATGGCCGAGGCTCGCCAGGCGCAGGAAGCCCGCAAGGCGGAAGCGAAGGCCAACCCCGGCAAGTCGCAGAACGCCGCGGAGTCCGAGGCGCCGGCTGAGGAGCCCGCCGAGGCGTGACCCCCGGGACGCGAGTCCCAGGAAGCAACCGAAACAAGACGACGCTCCACCGTGCCCGGTTTTCGCGACCGGGCATCGGAGCGCCACCGACGAGGAGAGAACGGCGCTATGCCGAAGAACAAGTCGCACAGCGGTGCCAGCAAGCGCTTCAAGATCACCGGCTCCGGCAAGGTGCTCCGCGAGCGTGCCGGCAAGCGCCACCTGCTCGAGCACAAGTCGTCCCGTGTGACGCGTCGCCTCACCGGCAACGCCGAGATGGCCCCGGGCGACGCCGCGAAGATCAAGAAGCTTCTCGGCAAGTGACGCCCCGGCGCGCGAGCGCCGTATGTACGTCAGACCGGGACCCAATCGATTTCGGGCCGTGTGAGGACCACCACGGCCCCGCTACAAGGAGTTAAGAAGTGGCACGCGTCAAGCGGGCAGTCAACGCCCACAAGAAGCGCCGGGCGATCCTCGAGCAGGCCTCCGGCTACCGCGGTCAGCGTTCGCGCCTGTACCGCAAGGCCAAGGAGCAGGTCACCCACTCGCTGGTCTACAACTACAACGACCGCAAGAAGCGCAAGGGCGACTTCCGTCAGCTGTGGATCCAGCGCATCAACGCCGCTGCCCGCGCCAACGGCATGACCTACAACCGCTTCATCCAGGGTCTGAAGGCCGCGAACATCGAGGTCGACCGCAAGATCCTGGCCGAGCTGGCCGTCAACGACGCCGGTGCGTTCGCCGCGCTCGTCGAGGTCGCCCAGAAGGCGCTGCCGAGCGACGTGAACGCGCCCAAGGCTGCGTGACACCCCGCCGGCTCTGAGCCGACGTGACTGAAGGACCCGCAGGTTGAAAAGGCCTGCGGGTCCTGCTGTGTCCATGGCAACTACCAAGGTGAACAACATGCCCACCCCCGAGCTCATCTCCCCTCGCTCCCCCCGTGTCACCGCCGCCCGGCGCCTCGCCAAGCGGAACTTCCGGGGGAAGGAGCGGCTGTTCCTCGCGGAGGGACCGCAGGCCGTGCGGGAGGCGGCCGGGCACCTGGCCGGGGGCGAGGCCACGCTCGTGGAGCTGTTCGCGACGCTGGAGGCCGCGGACCGGTACGCCGACATCGTCGGGGCGGCCCGGGACGCCGGTGCCCGCGTGCACCTCGCCTCCGAGCAGGTCATCGCCGACATCTCCACCACCGTCACCCCGCAGGGGCTGGTCGGTGTCTGCCGGTTCCTGGACACGCCCTTCGACGAGGTCCTGAAGGCCCGGCCCCGGCTCGTCGCCCTCCTCGCCAACGTCCGCGACCCCGGCAACGCCGGCACCGTGCTGCGCTGCGCCGACGCCGCCGGTGCCGAGGCCGTCGTGCTGACCGACGCCTCCGTCGACGTGTACAACCCCAAGGCCGTCCGCGCCTCCGTCGGCTCCCTGTTCCACCTGCCCGTCGCCGTCGGCGTCCCCGTGGAGCACGCCGTCGAAGAGCTGCGGGCCGCCGGTGTCCGCGTCCTCGCCGCCGACGGGGCCGGCGACCGCGACCTCGACGACGAACTCGACCAGGGCACCATGGGCGGGCCGACCGCCTGGGTCTTCGGCAACGAGGCCTGGGGGCTCCCCGAGGAGACCCGCGCCCTCACCGACGCCGTCGTACGCGTCCCGATCCACGGGAAGGCCGAGAGCCTGAACCTCGCCACCGCCGCCGCCGTATGTCTCTATGCGTCGGCGCGTGCACAGCGCGCCGCCGGAGGGTGCCGCTCCGTCACCGGGAACTAGTAGGGTGACCAGCTCAGGGACCCCTCTGTGAGCCTTGGAGGTGGGGTACGGGGATGAGGGTCGGCACCAGCAGCGCACCGGAAGCCCAGGACGCCGGGAGCCCGCCCGACGCGTCCCGGCCGCCCGGTGATCTCGCCGGCCTCGGCATCGACCCCGACCAGCTGCCCGACGGGCTCGTCGTCGCCGACGAGCGGGGCCGCGTCATCTGCTTCAACGCCGCCGCCGAGCGCATCACCGCCGTCCGCGCCCGGGACGCCCTCGGGCAGCGACTGGAAAAGGCCCTGCCATTAGAGGACCTGGAAGGCCGCCGCTGGTGGCAGCTGACCGACCCCTACGGCGGCCTCGCCATCCGCGTCGGACAGCCGGAGCGCAACCTGCTCCTGCCCGGCGGGCGTGAGGTGCTGGTCTCCGCCCGCTACGTCCGCACCCGGCCCACCGGGCCCGTCCGCCGCCTGATCGTCACCCTGCGCGACACCGAGGCCCGCCGCCGCACCGAGCGCAGCCACGCCGAGCTGATCGCCACCGTCGCCCACGAACTGCGCTCCCCGCTCACCTCCGTCAAGGGCTTCACCGCCACCCTGCTCGCCAAGTGGGAACGCTTCACCGACGACCAGAAGCGGCTGATGCTGGAGACCGTCGACGCCGACGCCGACCGCGTCACCCGGCTCATCGCCGAGCTGCTCGACATCTCCCGGATCGACTCCGGCCGGCTGGAGGTGCGGCGCCAGCCCGTCGACATCGGCGCCGCCGTCGGCCGGCACATCCAGGCCTACGTCGCCGCCGGGCAGCCCGCCGACCGGTTCCTGCTCCGCGTCCAGCAGCCGCTGCCCGACCTGTGGGCCGACCCCGACAAGATCGACCAGGTGCTCAGCAACCTGCTGGAAAATGCCGTGCGGCACGGCGAGGGAACTGTCACGATCGACGTCACGGCCACGGCGTCCCCCCGCGAGGGCGAGGACACCGGTACGTCGGTCACGGTGAGCGACGAGGGGCCCGGCATCCCGGAGGAGTCCATGAACCGCGTCTTCACCCGCTTCTGGCGGGGCAGCAAGCGCGGCGGCACGGGCCTCGGGCTCTACATCGTCAAGGGCATCGTCGAGGCCCACGGCGGCACCATCACCGTCGGCCGCGCCCCCGGCGCCGGCGCCGAGTTCCGATTTACGTTGCCCGTGAGCGCTCCGGCCTATCTCGCCTGAGCCGCCCGCGGGCGCATTCGTATACCTCCACCCCGTTAGACTCGGCCATTGGCACCTTTGTGTCCCTTCAGACGGCCGTCGGAGTCGGTGACGGGGACCTTCAGCCAGCCAATCGGAAGCACGGGAAGAGATGTCGGCACCGAATAAGTCGTACGACCCGGTCGAGGTCGAGACGTTGAAACCGGAAGAGATCGAGCGCATGCGGGACGAGGCGCTCGCCGCCTTCGCCGCCGCGGACTCCCTCGACGCGCTCCACGAGGCCAAGGTCGCCCACACCGGCCCCGCCTCGCCGCTGGCCCTCGCCAACCGCGAGATCGGCGCGCTGCCCCCGCACGCCAAGGCCGAGGCCGGCAAGCGCGTCGGCCAGGCCCGCGGCGCCGTGAACAAGGGCCTCGCCGCGCGCCAGACCGAGCTGGAGGCCGAGCGGGACGCCCGGGTGCTGGTCGAGGAGGCGGTGGACGTCACGCTGCCCTACGACCGCGTACCGGCCGGCGCCCGGCACCCGCTCACCACGATGATGGAGCGGGTCGCGGACGTCTTCGTGGCCATGGGCTACGAGGTCGCCGAGGGGCCCGAGGTCGAGGCGGAGTGGTTCAACTTCGACGCCCTGAACTTCCTGCCCGACCACCCGGCCCGGCAGATGCAGGACACCTTCTTCGTGCGGGGCCCCGAGGGCACCGAGGAGTCCGGCTCCGGTGTCGTCCTGCGCACGCACACCTCCCCGGTGCAGGCCCGGGCGCTGCTCGACCGTGAGCTGCCGGTCTACATCGTCTGCCCCGGCCGGGTGTTCCGCACCGACGAGCTGGACGCCACGCACACGCCCGTCTTCCACCAGATCGAGCTGCTCGCGGTGGACGAGGGCCTGACGATGGCCGACCTCAAGGGCACCCTGGACCACATGGTCCAGGCCCTCTTCGGCGCGGACATGAAGACCCGGCTGCGGCCGAACTACTTCCCGTTCACCGAGCCGAGCGCCGAGATGGACATGCTCTGCTACGTCTGCAAGGGCGAGTCCGTCGGCAACCCCGACCGCCCCTGCCGCACCTGCTCGTCCGAGGGCTGGATCGAGCTCGGCGGCTGCGGCATGGTCAACCCGCGGGTGCTCACCGCCTGCGGCGTCGACCCCGAGAAGTACAGCGGCTTCGCCTTCGGGTTCGGCATCGAGCGGATGCTGATGTTCCGCCACAACGTCGAGGACATGCGAGACATGGTCGAGGGTGACGTCCGGTTCACCCGGCCGTTCGGGATGGAGATCTGATGCGGGTCCCGCTTTCTTGGCTGCGGGAGTACGTCGACCTGCCGGTGACGGAGACCGGCCGGGACGTCCAGGCCAAGCTCATTTCGGCCGGTCTGGAGGTCGAGACCGTCGAGCAGCTCGGCGCCGACCTCAAGGGGCCCCTGGTCGTGGGCCAGGTGGCGACCATCGAGGAGCTGACGGAGTTCAAGAAGCCGATCCGCTTCTGCACCGTCGACGTCGGCCAGGCCAACGGCACCGGCGAGCCCCAGGAGATCGTCTGCGGCGCCCGCAACTTCGCCGTCGGCGACAAGGTCGTCGTGGCCCTGCCCGGCGCCGTCCTGCCCGGTGACTTCCAGATCGCCGAGCGCAAGACCTACGGCAAGATGTCCCGCGGCATGATCTGCTCCAGCGACGAGCTGAGCATGGGCGACGACGGCACCAAGGGCATCATCGTGCTGCCCCCGGAGACCGAGGTCGGCAAGGACGCGATCGAGCTGCTGGAGCTGGTCGACGAGGTCCTCGACATCGCCGTCACGCCCGACCGCGGCTACTGCCTGTCCATGCGCGGCGTCGCCCGCGAGACCGCCATCGCCTACGGCCTGCCGCTGCGCGACCCGGCCCTGATCGACGTGCCCGGCCCGAACGCGTACGGCTACCCGGTGCGGATCGCCGACCCCACCGGCTGCGACCGCTTCACCGCCCGCACGGTCACCGGCCTGAGCGCCGAGGCCCGCTCGCCGATCTGGCTCCAGCGCCGGCTGCAGAAGGTCGGCATGCGCCCGATCTCGCTCGCCGTCGACGTCACCAACTACGTGATGATGGAGCTCGGCCAGCCGCTGCACGCCTACGACCGCGGCCTGGTCCAGGGCACCATCGGCGTGCGCCGCGCCGAGCCGGGCGAGAAGCTCACCACCCTCGACGGCGTCGAGCGCACCCTCGACGCCGAGGACCTGGTGATCACCGACGACCGCGGCCCGATCGGCCTCGCCGGTGTCATGGGCGGCGCCAACACGGAGATCGCCGACCACGACAACGTGGAGAACGCCACGGCCGACGTCGTCATCGAGGCGGCGCACTTCGACGCCGTGTCGATCGCGCGCACGGCCCGCCGGCACAAGCTGTCCTCCGAGGCGTCCCGGCGCTTCGAGCGCGGCGTCGACCCGCAGGCCGCCGCGGCCGCCGCGCAGCGCACCGTGGACCTGCTGGTCCTCCTCGCGGGCGGCACCGCCGAGGCCGGCGTCACCGAGGTCATCGCTCCGACCGCGCCGCGCACCATCACCATCCCGGCCGACCACCCGGACAAGGTCGCGGGCGTCGCCTACGGCCGCGAGACCGTCGTACGGCGGCTCCAGGAGATCGGCTGCGACGTGTACGGGCAGGACGAGCTGATCGTCACCGTGCCGTCCTGGCGGCCCGACCTCACCGACCCGAACGACCTGGCCGAAGAGGTCATCCGCCTGGAGGGCTACGAGAACCTGCCCTCCACCCTGCCCAAGCCGCCGGCGGGCCTCGGCCTGACCGACCGGCAGCGGCTGCACCGCCGCGTAGGCCGTGCCCTGGCCGGCGCCGGGTACGTCGAGGCGCTGAACTACCCGTTCCTCGGCGAGCAGGTCTTCGACCAGCTCGGCCTGGACAAGGACGATCCGGCCCGCCGGGTCGTGAAGCTCAGCAACCCGCTCAGCGACGAGGAGCCCGCGCTGCGCACGACGCTGCTGCCGGGCCTGCTCGCCGCCCTGCGGCGCAACGACGGCCGGGGCTCGCACGACCTCGCGCTGTTCGAGTCCGGCCTCGTCTTCCGGCCGCGCGAGGAGCAGCGGATCGCCGCGGTGCTGCCCGTCGACCGCCGCCCCACCGACGAGGAGCTCGCCGAGCTGAACGCGGCGCTGCCCGAGCAGCCGCGGCACGTCGCCGTCGTGCTCGCCGGTGCGCGCGAGCAGGCCGGCTGGTGGGGCAAGGGCCGTCCGGCCGACTGGGCCGACGCGGTGGAGGCGGCGCGGGCCGTCGCCCGTGAGGCCGGTGCCGAGCTGACCGTCCGCAAGGGGCAGTACGGGCCGTGGCACCCGGGCCGGTGCGCCGAACTGGCGGTCACCGTGGACGGTGCCGAGCGGGTCGTGGGACACGCGGGCGAGCTGCACCCGCGGGTCGTGAAGGCGCTGGGGCTGCCCGCGCGGACCTGTGCGATGGAGGTCGACCTCGACGCGGTCGAGGCGGCCGGTGACGCCACGGTGGCGGCGCCGCGGATCTCCACGTTCCCCGTCGCGACGCAGGATGTCGCCCTGGTCGTCGACGCGGTCGTTCCGGCGGCGGAGGTCGAGGAGGCCCTGCGGGACGGGGCCGGGGAGCTGCTGGAGTCGATCCGGCTGTTCGACGTGTACGAGAACGTCGAGCAGTTGGGGGAGGGGCGGAAGTCGCTCGCCTATGCGCTGCGGTTCCGGGCGGCCGACCGGACTCTGACCGTGGACGAGGCGTCCGCGGCACGGGACGCGGCGGTGGCCCTGGCGGGTGAGCGTGTGGGCGCCGAGTTGCGGAGTTAGCGCCGTGGGGGCTGCGCACTGTCGTCGGCTGCGGGTTCGTCGTGGCTTGTCGCGCAGTTCCCCGCGCCCCCGACGGTCGGGTTGCCTCACTCATTTGAGTGGTAGATGTGGGTGATCCTGCCCTTCGGGTGTCTTTGTCGACAGAATCGGACCGGCCTTTGTGGGCCGGTCCGATTCTGTGTGTCAGGGCCTATTGGGGGGCCATCGGCATGATCCGCATCAGGGGTCGGGTGCGCAGCCTCGGACTGCCGACGGTGTGGGGCGCGGCGGCCGTCACGTACAAGCTCGCCTGTCCGCTCGCCCAGGAGACCCACCTGGAAGCGCGGCTCGTCACCAGCGCCGTGTTCTTCGCGGTCGGGACCGGATTGATCCTCCATGTGCGGCATTCGCTGACGCGTGAGCTGCGGCAGGTGCGCCGGGTCGCGGGGGCCGCGCAGGACGCGCTGCTGCGGCCCCCGCCGTCGCACGTCGACGGGCTCGAAGTGGCGGCGGCGCAATGGCCGGCGGAGCAGGGCGCCGCGATCGGCGGTGACCTCTACCAGGTCGTCGCCACCGAGTACGGCGTACGGGCCGTGATGGGCGACGTACGCGGGCACGGGACGGACGCCTTCGGGACGGTCGCCGCCGTGCTCGGCTGCTTCCGCGAGGCCGCGCACGACGAGAAGGACCTCGGCGCGGTGCTGCGCCGGCTGGAACGCGCCCTGGACCGGCATCTGCGCCAGGAGCATCCGGCCGGCGACGCAGAGGAGTTCGTGACCCTGCTGCTCGTGGAGATCCGCGCCGACGGCGAACTGCTCGCCCTGAACTGCGGGCACCCGTGGCCGTACCGGCTGAGCGGTACCGAGGTGGAGCAACTCGCCCCCGGTGACCCGTATCCGCCCCTCGGGCTGTTCCCCCTGCCGGGCACCGACCTGCCCTCCGTGGGCCTGGGGTATCTCGAGTCCGGTGACGCCTTGTTCCTCCACACGGACGGTGCCCAGGACGCGCGGGACGCGCGTGGCCGGTTCTTTCCCCTGCCTACCGTGCTGGAGAGCGCCGTACGGGACGAGCCGTACTCATCGCGGACGGTCCTCGGCAGGGTCTCCACCGCCCTCCGGAACCACACACGGGGCGAACCGCAGGACGACATCGCCCTGCTGGTCCTCACCAACGGCCGGCGCACGACCCTCAGGGGCGCGGGGAACTGCGCGACCAGCCACGACGCACCCGCACCCGGCAGCGCACCTCGGCGATAGCAACCCCGCCGGCGATGCCGTCCGCCCCGCCACGGAGTGTCGGGCAGGCAGCCGGGCGGACGGCGAAAGCGGGCCGCCGCACTGTACGAGGGGGAGCCGGCGGCCCGGCCGGCCTCTTTCGAGGCATTTCAGTCAACCGGCCGGCGACTGTGAGCGACAGCGCGCACACAGCGCGGATTCGAGCACTCCGTTCACACCCCGTGTGAAGGCGGAGCCACTAATCTGGCCGCACCGAGCCATCCGGGGGGCCCACATGCAGCCCAACACTCTGCTCGACGCGATCCTGGACGAGGCGGGGATCTCGCACGCGGGGCTGGCCGCACACGTGAATCAGGCGGGACGGGCGCGAGGTCTGTCCCTGCGGTACGAACACACCGCCGTCGCCCGGTGGTTGAAGGGGCAGCGCCCCCGGGGCCAGGTGCCCGACCTGATCTGTGAGGTGCTCGCGGCCCGGCTGCAACGGCAGGTCACCCTCGACGATATCGGCCTCGGCGTGCCGGGCGAGCCGGCGGCCCCGCACACCGGCTCGCTGTCCGGGTTCGTGGAGCGGGCCACCGCCCTGTGGCGCTCCGACCAACAGCAGCGCCCGCACATACTGGGAGCCCCCGCCCTCACCGGCACCCCCGCGGTCATGCCCGTGTGGGAGTGGGAGAACCCGCCGGAGGACGTGGACGTCTCCCGGGGCGGCAGACACCGGGTCACCCCGGGCGACCTGGAGATGCTGCGGGCCGCCCGGACGCACTACGAGCAGATGTACCGCAAGGCCGGCGGCATCGCGACGCGCGCCCGCATCGTCGGCTTCCTCAACGCCGAGGCCGCCCCGCTGCTGCGCGGCAGCTACACCGACGAGACGGGCCGTCAACTGCACCGGGCCACGGGCGGGTTGGTGGCCGTCGCCGGTATCTGCGCGTACGACTCCGACGCGCACGGGCTCGCCCAGCGCTACTTCCACCAGGCCCTGCGGCTCGCCAAGGCCAGCGGGGACCGGGGACTCGGGGCGTACGTGATCGCCCTGCTGGTCAACCAGTCGCTGTTCATGCGGGAGTACCGGCAGGCCGTCGCCTTCGCGGAGGCCGCGCTGCGGGCCGCCGGCAAGCACATCACCCCGGCGCTCGCCTCCGACCTGTACGCGATGCAGGCCAAGGCGTACGCGCATCTCGGCGACGGCAGCAGCGCCCTGTCCTGCATCCGCCGGGCCGAGCAGGCCGCCGAGCGGATCCGGCGCGGTTACGAGCCCGACGAGACCGGTTATGTGCAGCCGGGGCTCGTGAACGTGCAGGTGGCGGAGGCGCTGCTCAGCCTCGGGGAGATCGCGGCCGCCGGGGAGCATGCCGCGGCCGCCGTCGACAACCCCGCGCACGACCGCGGCCGGGTGCACCGGCTGGCCATGCTCAGCACCATCGAGCTGCGGCAGGGCAACGCCGACAAGGCCGTGGCCATCGCCGTGCAGATGGCCGAGCAGGCCCGTGGCATGGAGTCCCAGCGGCTGCGCGACCGGCTGCGCGCGGTGCGCGAGCACCTGGTGCGCAGCGGGTGCGCGGGCACGAACGAGGCCGCCGAACTCATCGACGGAGCACTGCGCGTACCGTTGTAGATCAGGGCAGCGGCGTCCGCCTGATCCCGAGCCGCTCCCTGTGCGCCTGCTGTCACCACGTCCCTGCTGCGATATTGCCCCTTACTCGACGGAAGGTGGCAGAACCGTGCAGTGGACGAAACACAACGAACAAGCTGTGTACTCAAACCGCTGGTTCAGCGTCAATCTCGCGGATGTCGAACTGCCGGACGGCCGGCACCTCGACCACTTCCTCATACGGCTGCGGCCCGTCGCCGTGGCCACGGTGGTGAACGAGGCCAACGAGGTGCTGCTGCTCTGGCGGCACCGCTTCATCACCGACAGCTGGGGGTGGGAACTCGCGGCGGGAGTGGTCGAGGACGGCGAGGACATCGCCCGCGCGGCCGCCAGGGAACTGGAGGAGGAGACCGGCTGGCGGCCGGGACCCCTGCACCACCTGATGAGCGTGGAGCCGTCCAACGGGCTCACCGACGCCCGGCACCACGTGTACTGGGCCGACGAGGGCGAGTACGTCGGACACCCCGTGGACGACTTCGAGTCGGACCGCCGGGAATGGGTTCCCCTCAAGCTCGTCCCCGACATGGTCGCCCGCGGCGAGGTCCCGGCCGCCAACATGGCGGCCGCGTTACTTCTGCTGCACCATCTCAGGCTCGGTCACGACACGCTGCCCTGAGTCAACGTCCCAGTGCCTGCCAGATCGCCACGACGAGGGCACCCACGGCGGTGAGGGCGGCGACCGCGGGCAGCGGCCAGCGCGCGTGTTCGAGCGTGTGGATACGGGTGTTGAGCTCCTCGATCTCCTTGGCGGTCTCCTCGGTGCGGTGGCTGAGCAGAGCCAGTCCGCCCTCGACGCGGGCGTATGCCACATCGAGGCGGCGTCGTAACTCTGCGAGTTCTCCATGGACGACGGGATGCTCGGGATCGGCGGTCACAAGTCCGCTCCTTTCCGTAGTCGTGTCACATCCCTTGCATGCGCATGAGGAGTCAACTCGCCTGGTGGGCGCCTGGTAAGCGTGTGCGAGGGGCATATGCGAGCCCGCCGCGCACACGGTGTGTGAATGCCGCGGGCCCGGCACCCTTTCCGGTGCCGGGCCCGTGTGCTGGCCGGATTCTGACGGTCCGTAATCGGCCGTGGGGATCTCTCAGCCGTACGTGTAGAAGCCGGAGCCGGTCTTGCGGCCCAGCCGGCCCGCGTCGACCATGCGCTGGAGGAGCGGGGGAGCGGCGTACAGGGGTTCCTTGTACTCCTCGTACATGGACTGCGCGACCGAGGCGACCGTGTCCAGGCCGATCAGGTCGGACAGCTTCAGCGGGCCCATCGGGTGGGCGCAGCCCATCTCCATGCCGTTGTCGATGTCCTCGCGGCTGGCGATACCCGTCTCGAACATGCGGATCGCGGAGAGCAGGTAGGGGATCAGCAGCGCGTTGACCACGAAGCCGGACCGGTCCTGGGCGCGGATCGCGTGCTTGCCCAGCAGCTTCTCCGCGAACAGCTGGGCGCGGCTGATGGTGCCCTCGGACGTGGTGAGCGCCGGGATCAGCTCGACGAGCTTCTGCACCGGGGCCGGGTTGAAGAAGTGGATGCCGATGACCTGGTCGGGCCGCGAGGTCGCCACCGCCAGCTTCACCAGCGGGATCGACGAGGTGTTGGAGGCCAGGATGGCGTCCGGCCGGGTCACGACCTGGTCCAGCACCTGGAAGATCTCGGTCTTGACCTGCTCGTTCTCGACGACGGCCTCGATCACCAGGTCACGGTCGGCGAACTCGCCGAGGTCCGTGGTGAAGCTCAGGCGGGCCAGCGTGGCCTCCTGCTCCTCCTCGGTGATCTTGCCGCGCTCGGCGGCCTTGGCCAGGGAGTTGAACAGCCGGGTGCGGCCGATCTCCAGGGCCTCGCCGGTGGTCTCGGCGACCATGACGTCCAGGCCGGCCCGGGCGCACACCTCGGCGATGCCCGCGCCCATCTGACCGCAGCCCACGACTCCGACGCGTGCAATGTCTCCCGCTGGGGTCTCCGTCACATCGTCCCTTTCGCTGCTGATCCACGACCGGGCAGGTTCGCCGGGTCCCGGTGCCTGCTCCGTTCGTGCACGTTACTCCCAAGTATCGATGATCGATCGCGGGGGGCGGTTCCCCGTCGGGCATGCTGGGCCCGGAGCGATCCGCGACCGGGCGGATCCGCGGCTTTTTGGGGCATGCGGATGGGACGAGTGTCACGCAGGGCGTTCGCGGTGGCGGCGCTGTCGGCTTTCACGATGATGCCTCCGGCGTCGGCCGCACCCGGAAGGGACGGCAAGCACGGCAAGGACGGCAAGGGCGGCGGCCGGGCGCCGGTCTCCGAGATGCGGGGCGTGTGGCTCGCGACCGTGGCCAACCGCGACTGGCCGTCGAAACCCGGGCTGACCGTCACGCAGCAGCGCGCGGAGCTGCTCACCCACCTCGACACGGCGGTCCGCAACCGGCTCAACACCATCGTCTTCCAGGTGCGGCCCGCGGCGGACGCCCTGTGGCCCTCGCCGTACGAGCCGTGGTCGCAGTACCTCACCGGCACCCAGGGCCAGGACCCGGGCTGGGACCCGCTGGGCACGGCCGTCGAGGAGGCCCACGCCCGCGGCCTGCACCTGCACGCCTGGTTCAACCCGTACCGGGTCGCCGCCCACACCGACCCGACCCGGCTCGCCGCCTCGCACCCCGCCCGGAAGAACCCGGAGTGGGTGGTGCCGTACGGCGGGAAGCTCTACTACAACCCGGGGCTGCCCGAGGTCCGCGCCTTCGTGCAGGACGCGATGCTCGACGCGGTGGCGAAGTACCCCGTCGACGGCGTCCACTTCGACGACTACTTCTACCCGTACCCCGTGGCGGGCCAGAGCTTCGACGACGACGCGGCCTACGACGAGTACGGCGCCGGCTTCCCGGACCGGGCCGCCTGGCGGCGGGACAACATCGACCGGCTGGTGCGGGAGACCGCGGGCCGCGTCAAGGAGGTCCGGCCGGGCGCCCGCTTCGGCATCAGCCCCTTCGGTGTGTGGCGCAACGCCGCGACCGACCCGCTCGGCTCGGACTCGCGCGCGGGCGTGCAGACGTACGACGACCTGCACGCGGACACGCGCAAGTGGGTGCGCGAGAGCTGGATCGACTACATCGTCCCGCAGCTGTACTGGAACATCGGGTTCGCCGCCGCCGACTACGCCAAGCTCCTGCCCTGGTGGGCGGAGGTCGCGCGCGGCACCTCGACGCAGCTCTACGTGGGGGAGGCGCTGTACAAGGCCGGTGATCCCGCGCAGCCCGCGGCCTGGCAGGACCCGGCCGAGTTGTCCCGGCACCTGACGCTCGCCAAGGAGCACGCTCAGGTGCGCGGGCACCTCTACTTCGCCGCCAAGGACGTGGCGGCCGATCGGATCGGGGCGAGGGCGAGGGTGGTCGCCGACCACTACGGGCAGCCGGCGAGTCCCCCGCGCTGAATCACGGCCCGGTGGTGGTCTCCCTGTGACGGATCTCTGTGTCGGGTCCCGGTGAGCAGACGCCCTCGTGCCCGTCCTCGAACCGGACGCGGTACGGGGGGTTGCCTCCCTCGCCCAGCACTTCGACGATCTCGCCGACCTTGTCGTGCTGACCGACCACCCTGCCGTGCTGGACAAGCTGGTCGCCCACGGTTGCGCGCATCTGGGGCCTCCTCACGATGTGCGGAGCAGCGGTCCGTGGCCTTGAGTCTACGGCGGGGGGCGCCGGTTGGCAGGGGCCGTACACCGCCCTGCTCAGCCGCGCGCCCGTTGTGTGACGGCGATGCAGACCAGCACCGCGGCGGCCGTCAGCGGGGCGGCCACCGTCAGGTGCTCGCCCAGCAGCAGCACCGACCACACCAGTGTGAGCAGGGGCTGGGCCAGCTGCAACTGGCTGGCCTTGGGGATGCCGATGGCCGCCATGCCCCGGTACCAGACGACCAGCCCGAGGAACTGCGAGCCCGCCGCGACCCACAGCAGCCCGGCGACGCTGTGCGCGGTCAGGTGCACCGGCTCCTGCGCCAGGGCGAGCGCGGCGACGGGCACGGCCGGTGGCAGGCACAGCACCAGTGCCCAGCCGATGACCTGCCAGCCCGGCATGACCCGGGCGAGCCGGCCGCCCTCGGTGTAGCCGGCCGCGCACACCAGCAGCGCCGCGAAGAGGTACAGGTCGGCGGTGGTCAGGGCGCCGCCGCTCTGCTGCACGGTGAAGGCCAGTACCGCCGCCGCGCCCGCGAGGGCCGCGATCCAGAAGCTGCGCGAGGGCCGGGTGCCGACGCGCAGGGCGGACAGGAGCGCGGTGGTCAGCGGGAGCAGACCGACCACGACGGCGGCGTGCGCGGTGGTCGAGGTCTCCAGCGCGAGCGTGGTCAGCAGCGGGAAGCCGAGGACGACACCGGCCCCGACGACCGCGAGGCCGGGCCAGTGGCGGCGGTCGGGCAGCGGCACGCGCAGCCACAGCAGGGCGCCGCCCGCGATCGCCGCGGCGAGGACGCTGCGCACGGCGACCAGCGACCAGGTTCCGAAGCCCTCCAGCCCCCAGGCGGTGGCCGGGAACGTGAGGGAGAAGGCGATGACCCCGAGGGCGGCCTGGAGGGTGCCGAAGCCGGGGCGGTCCGGCTCCGCGGTGGCGACTGCTATCGGTGGTGCGGCAGTAGCGCTACTCTGTGCTCTCATGCAAGAGCGTAGCAGCGTCGGTGAACTGGCGGAACAGCTGCGGCGGGAGCTGGACCGCTACTCGCCCGGTGGAAAGCTGCCGTCGAGCCGGGCCCTCGTCGAACGGTTCCGGGTGAGTCCCGTGACCGTGTCGCGGGCCCTCGCGCAGCTCGCGGCCGAAGGCCTGGTCGTCACCCGGCCCGGCGCGGGCGCCTTCCGGGCTCAGCCCCGGACGGCTCCGGCTCCGGCCGGGGACACCTCCTGGCAGGAGGTCGCGCTCAGCGCGGACGGCGCCGCCGATCTCGTCCCGCGCTCGGTGGACGCCTCCGGGGTGCTGGTGTCGCTGGCCGCCCCGCCGCCCGGCGTGATCGAGTTCAACGGCGGCTATCTGCACCCGTCGTTGCAGCCGGAGCGGGCGATGGCCGCCGCCCTGTCGCGCGCCGGACGCCGGCCCGGGGCCTGGGGGCGCCCGCCCATGGAGGGGCTGCCCGAGCTGCGCGAATGGTTCGCGCGGAGCATCGGCGGCTCGGTCACGGCCGCCGAGGTGCTGGTCACCGCGGGCGGGCAGTCCGCGCTCACCACCGCCCTGCGCGCCCTCGCCCCGCCCGGCGCACCCGTCCTGGTCGAGTCGCCGACGTACCCCGGCATGCTCGCCATCGCCCGTGCCGCGGGCCTGCGCCCGGTGCCCGTCCCGGTGGACGCCGACGGGGTGCGACCGGCGCTGCTCGCCGACGCGTTCCGGGCCACCGGCGCCCCGGCCCTCGTCTGCCAGCCGCTCTTCCAGAACCCCACCGGTGCCGTGCTCGCGCCCGAGCGGCGCGCCGAGGTGCTGCGCATCGCCCGCCGGGCGGGCGCCTTCGTCATCGAGGACGACTTCGTACGGCGGCTCGTGCACGAGGACGCGGGGCCGCTGCCGCGCCCGCTGGCCGCCGACGACCCCGACGGCGTCGTCGTGCACGTCTCCTCGCTGACCAAGGCGACCTCGCCGAGCTTCCGCGTGAGCGCCCTCGCCGCGCGCGGGCCGGTGCTGGAGCGGCTGCGCGCCATCCAGGTCGTCGACACCTTCTTCGTGCCCCGGCCGCTTCAGGAGGCCGCGCTCGAACTCGTCGGCTCGCCCGCCTGGCCGCGTCATCTGCGGTCGGTGTCCGCGGAGTTGAAGGCGCGCCGGGACGCGATGACCGCCGCGCTCGGGCTGCACCTGCCGGAACTCGCGCTGCCGCACGTCCCGTCCGGCGGCTACCACCTGTGGCCGCGCCTGCCCGAGGGCACCGACGAGGCGGCCCTGGTGGCGGCCGCCCTGCGCGCCGGCGTCGCGATCACCCCCGGCCGCCCCTACTTCAGCGCCGAGCCGCCGGCCGCCCACATCCGGCTGAGCTTCGCGGCGGTCGCGGGCACCGGCGAGATCACGGAGGGGGTACGGCGGCTGCGTACGGCCTGCGACGAGGTGCTGCGATAACCGCTCGACGGCCCTCCGGACGGCCTGCGAGCATCCCCTCATGACCGACACGCCGAGCCTGCCCGAGGGCTACGAGATCTCCACCGACCCCGCCCGCGTCGACGCCGGGCGCGTCCACCACTGGCTCTCCACCGACGCGTACTGGGCGCTGGGCCGCCCCCGCGAGAAGCAGGACCGGGCGATCGAGGGCTCGCTCAACTTCGGCGTGTACGACACGGTGTCGGGGGAGCAGGTGGCGTACGCCCGGGTCATCACGGACCGGGCGACCTTCGCGTGGCTGTGCGACGTGTACGTCGACCCGTCGGTGCGCGGCAAGGGCGTCGGCACCGCGCTCGTGGCGGCCGTACGGGAGGAGCTGCGGCAGTACGGGGTGCGGCGGGTGCTGCTCGCCACGCACGACGCGCACGGCGTCTACGAGAAGATCGGGTTCGCGGGGCTGGAGCGACCCGGGGACTGGATGGCGCTCCTGTTCGACCAGTGAGGTGCGGCGCACCCTGGGTAACTCCCTGGTAACACCTCTTGACCTGCGCACTTGCTGCACCCACGATCGCCGCATGCCACTGAGGGTCACGTTCGTCGCCGCCGCGCGCAGCGCACCGCCGCTCGCCGAGCGTTTCCAGGACGACCGGCCGCTGGACCAGGCCGGCTGGGGCGAGGTGGAGCGTGCCGCCCACGAGCTGCTGCCGCTGGCTGCGGCCGAGCTGCGCTACTGCTCGCCGGCCCCGCGCAGCCGTGCCACGGGGGAGGGGCTCGGATACGCGCCGCTGGTCCAGCTCGGCCTGCGGGAATGCGACATGGGCCGGTGGCGCGGGCTGACCGTGGGCGAGGCGATGGCCCGGGAGCCGGAGGCCGTGGACGCGTGGCTGGCCGACCCGCGGGCCACACCGCACGGCGGGGAGTCGCTGGTCGACTTCATCGCCCGGGTCGGCGGCTGGCTCGACACCCGGCCCGTGGAGGACGGCTGCCGGGTCGTGGCGGTGGCCGAGCCGTCCGTGATCCGGGCCGCGCTGGTGTACGCCCTGAAGGCACCGCCCTCGACGTACTGGAACATCGACGTCCGCCCGCTGTCGACGACTTCCGTGACGGGCCGCGCGGGACGGTGGAACCTGCGGTTCGACGGCGCGCCGGTCCAGCCTTCGCGCGCGTAGTAGCTCAGCTGTCAGTCGGCGTCCGCGTGCGTGGTGCGTCCGGTCGGTCCTCGCGCGCGTAGTCGGTGCGCAGTACGAGGTCCTTCGCTGGCCCCCGGACCCGCCACACCGTCCGCCAGTGGTCCGCGTCGCGGACCGTGAACTCGCCGCGGTAGAGATCCGCCGCGCAGGGGTGGTCGGCGGCATGCCGGCCGGACGACAGGTCCAGGTCGTGGAACGGCCGCCCGTCCGCGAACCGCACGTCCGCCGTGCCGCCGGGGCCCGGCAGGAACCGCAGCGTCCGCTCGGCGGGCCGGGCGACACCCTGCCAGACGAAGGTGCCGGACTCGTGGTGCAGCAGCCCACCCGTCTCCAGCGCATGAAAACTGGTGCTCCCGGTGAACTCGCCCTCCGCGCCGCTCGCGAGATCCCGCACCGACCGCACCACGCTCCAGTGCCCGGCCAGATACGCCAGCACGTCCGGCACTGGCCAGAACTCGCCCATCTTCTCCCGCTCTCCGTCCCATCCGTTGCTGCGCGACCCATTGACGTGCCCTCGCCTCCTCCCTATCTTGCCGTTCGAAGTGCTGATCAATGTCTGATATTTCGAACACTCCTCTACCAGAGAGCCGCGGAGTATCCATGCCACGCACCGCCCGCACCCGATGGAGAGTGGGTCTCACGGCCACCGCCCTCCTGACGGCAGCAGCCCTCGTACCGGCCCCCGCGCACGCCGAGGACGTCACCGACTACGCGATCACCGTCGACCCGTCCGCCCAGGGCGCCGCGATCGACGACACGATGTACGGCGTCTTCTTCGAGGACATCAACCGCGCCGCCGACGGCGGTCTGTACGCCGAGCTCGTGCAGAACCGCTCCTTCGAGTACTCCACCGCCGACAACGGCTCCTACACCCCGCTGACCTCCTGGGCGGTCTCCGGCACGGCCCAGGTCGTGAACGACGCCGGCCGGCTCAACGAGCGCAACCGCAACTACCTCTCCTTGGGCGCCGGTTCCTCCGTCACGAACGCCGGCTACAACACCGGCATCCGGGTCGAGGAGGGCAAGAAGTACGACTTCTCCGTGTGGGCCCGCGCCGAGAGCGGCACCACGCTCACCGTCTCGTTGAAGGACGCCGCGGGCAGCCTGGCCACCGCCCGCCAGGTGGCCGTGAAGGGCGGCTGGGCCAAGTACAAGGGCACCTTCACCGCGACCCGCACCAGCAACCGCGGCCGCCTCGCCGTCGCCGCCACGAACGCCGCCGCGCTCGACGAGATATCGCTCTTCCCGCGCGACACCTACAAGAACCAGCCGAACGGCCTGCGCAAGGACCTCGCCGAGAAGATCGCCGCGCTGAAGCCCGGCTTCGTGCGCTTCCCCGGCGGCTGCCTGGTCAACACCGGCTCCATGGAGGACTACAGCGAGGCCTCGAACTGGCAGCGCAAGCGCAGCTACCAGTGGAAGGACACCATCGGACCCGTAGAGCAGCGCGCCACCAACGCCAACTTCTGGGGCTACAACCAGAGCTACGGCCTCGGCTACTACGAGTACTTCCGCTTCTCCGAGGACATCGGCGCCATGCCGCTGCCCGTCGTCCCGGCCCTGGTGACCGGCTGCGGCCAGAACCGGGCCACCGACGACGAGGCCCTGCTCAAGCGGCACATCCAGGACACCCTCGACCTCATCGAGTTCGCCAACGGCCCGGCGACCTCCAAGTGGGGCAAGGTCCGCGCCGAGATGGGGCACCCCAAGCCCTTCCACCTGACCCACATCGGCGTCGGCAACGAGGAGAACCTCCCGAAGGAGTTCTTCGCCCGCTTCCAGAAGTTCGAGGCCGCCATCAAGGCGAAGTACCCGGACATCACCGTCATCTCCAACTCGGGCCCGGACGACGCCGGCACGACCTTCGACACCGCGTGGCAGCTCAACCGCGAGGGCAAGGTCGACATGGTCGACGAGCACTACTACAACAGCCCGAACTGGTTCCTCCAGAACAACGACCGCTACGACTCCTACGACAGGAACGGCCCCAAGGTCTTCCTCGGTGAGTACGCCTCCCAGGGCAACGCCTGGAAGAACGGCCTCTCCGAAGCCGCGTTCATGACCGGCCTGGAGCGCAACGCGGACATCGTCAAGCTCGCCTCGTACGCCCCGCTGCTCGCCAACGAGGACTACGTGCAGTGGCGGCCGGACATGATCTGGTTCAACAACCGGGCCTCCTGGAACTCGGCCAACTACGAGGTCCAGAAGCTGTTCATGACCAACGTCGGCGACCGCGTGGTCCCGTCGAAGGCCACCACCACGCCGGACGTCAGCGGCCCCATCACCGGCGCCGTCGGCCTGTCCACCTGGGCGACCAGCGCCGCGTACGACGACGTGAAGGTCACCTCGGCGGACGGCTCCACCCTGCTCAGCGACGACTTCTCCGGTGACGCCTCGAAGTGGAAGCACAGCGGCGCCGGCAGCTGGAGCATCCAGGACGGGCAGTACGTCCAGACGGACGTCGCCGCCGAGAACACCATGGTCACGGCGGGCGACCCGGCCTGGAAGGACTACGACCTGCATGTGAAGGCCACCAAGAAGTCCGGCAAGGAGGGCTTCCTCGTCGCCTTCGGCGTCAAGGACACCGGCAACTACTACTGGTGGAACCTGGGCGGCTGGAACAACACCCAGTCCGCGATCGAGCAGGCCGTCGACGGCGGCAAGGGCACGCTGATGACCAAGGCCGGGTCGATCGAGACGGGCCGCGCCTACGACATCGACATCAAGGTGCGCGGCCGCCAGGTCACGCTGTTCCTGGACGGCAAGGAGTGGGGCAGCTTCAAGGACGACAAGCCGGCCGAGCCGTTCCGCCAGGTCGTCACCAAGGACGCGAAGACCGGTGACCTGATCGTCAAGGTCGTCAACGCCCAGTCCGCCGAGGCCCGCACGGCCGTCGACCTGGGCGGCGCGAAGGTCGCGTCCACCGCCCGCGTGACGACGCTGGCCGCCGACGAGAACGCGGTGAACACCGAGACGGACACGCCGGTGACGCCGGTGACGTCCACCTTCCGGGGCGTGGCCGCGAAGTTCACCTACACCTTCCCGGCGAACTCCGTGACGTTCCTGAGGATCAAGCAGAGGTAACACTCGCTTCCTCTCGTGGGCCGCTGTCCTCCGGGCAGCGGCCCACTCGTGCATGGTCACGGAAAAGATTGCATAAACGTGCAGCGAAACGTATAGTCATGCCCTCTGAGGAGGAGGATTCCATGGCGGTACGTGCGGCAGTGGCCGGAGCGAGTGGATACGCGGGCGGGGAACTGCTGCGTCTGCTCCTGGCGCACCCCGAGGTCGAGATCGGTGCCCTGACCGGCAACTCCAACGCCGGGCAGCGGCTCGGTGCGCTCCAGCCGCACCTGCTGCCCCTGGCCGGCCGAGTGCTCCAGGAGACCACCCCCGAGGTCCTCGCCGGTCACGACGTCGTCTTCCTCGCGCTGCCGCACGGGCAGTCCGCCGCCGTCGCCGAGCGGCTCGGGCCGGACGTGCTGGTGATCGACATGGGCGCCGACTTCCGGCTGACGGACGCCGCCGCCTGGGAGAAGTTCTACGGCTCGCCCCACGCCGGAACCTGGCCCTACGGCCTTCCCGAACTGCCGGGTGCCCGCGCCGCGCTGGAGGGGTCCAAGCGCATCGCGGTGCCCGGCTGCTACCCGACCGCCGTCTCCCTCGCCCTCCACCCGGCGTACGCCGCGGGCCTCGCCGAGCCCGAGGCCGTGATCGTCGCCGCGTCCGGCACCTCCGGCGCGGGCAAGGCGCCCAAGCCGCACCTGCTGGGCAGCGAGGTCATGGGGTCGATGTCCCCCTACGGCGTCGGCGGCGTGCACCGGCACACCCCGGAGATCACCCAGAACCTCAGCGCGGCCGCCGGCGGGCCGGTCACCGTGTCCTTCACGCCGACCCTCGCACCGATGCCCCGCGGCATCCTCGCCACGTGCAGCGCCGCCGCCAAGGACGGCGTCACGGGCGAGTCCCTGCGCGCCGCCTACGAGAAGGCCTGCGCCGACGAGCCGTTCGTGCACCTGCTCCCCGAGGGGCAGTGGCCCGCCACGGCGTCCGTCTACGGTTCGAACGCCGTTCAGATGCAGGTCGCGTACGACGAGGCCGCCGGACGGATCATCGTGATCAGCGCCATCGACAACCTCACCAAGGGCACCGCGGGCGGCGCCGTCCAGAGCATGAACATCGCCCTCGGTCTCGACGAGACCACCGGACTGACGACGATCGGAGTTGCGCCGTGAGCGTGACGGCAGCGAAGGGATTCACGGCGGCGGGCATCGCCGCCGGGATCAAGGAGAACGGCAATCCCGACCTGGCCCTGGTGGTCAACACCGGCCCCCGCCGCGCCGCCGCCGGCGTCTTCACCTCCAACCGCGTGAAGGCCGCACCGGTGCTCTGGTCCGAGCAGGTCCTGGAGAGCGGCCAGGTGTCCGCCGTCGTCCTCAACTCCGGCGGCGCCAACGCCTGTACGGGACCGAAGGGCTTCCAGGACACGCACGCCACCGCCGAGAAGGTCGCCGAGGTCCTCGGGCGGGGCGCCATCGAGGTCGCCGTCTGCTCGACCGGCCTCATCGGCGTCCTCCTCCCCATGGACAAGCTGCTCCCGGGCGTCGAGAAGGCCGCCGCGTCCCTGAGCGAGCACGGCGGTGAGAAGGCCGCCATCGCCATCAAGACCACCGACACCGTCCACAAGACCTCCGTCGTGACGAAGGACGGCTGGACCGTCGGTGGCATGGCCAAGGGCGCCGGCATGCTCGCCCCCGGCCTCGCCACCATGCTCGTCGTCCTCACCACCGACGCCGACCTGGACAACGACGTACTGGACAAGGCGCTGCGGGCGGCCACCCGTACGACCTTCGACCGGGTCGACTCCGACGGCTGCATGTCCACCAACGACACCGTGCTGCTGCTCGCCTCCGGCGCCGCCGGCGTCACCCCGGAGTACGAGGAGTTCGCGGAGGCCGTCCGGCAGGTCTGCGACGACCTCGGCCAGCAGCTCATCCGGGACGCCGAGGGCGCCAGCAAGGACATCAAGGTCGAGGTGATCAACGCCGCCACCGAGGACGACGCCGTCGAGGTGGGCCGCTCCATCGCCCGCAACAACCTCCTCAAGTGCGCCATCCACGGCGAGGACCCCAACTGGGGCCGGGTGCTCTCCGCGATCGGCACCACGCAGGCCGTCTTCGAGCCGGACCGGCTCAACGTCGCCATCAACGGCGTCTGGGTCTGCAAGAACGGCGGCGTCGGCGAGGACCGCGAGAAGGTCGACATGCGCTACCGCGAGGTGCACATCGTCGCCGACCTCGCCGCCGGGTCCGAGACCGCCACCATCTGGACCAACGACCTCACCGCCGACTACGTCCACGAGAACAGCGCCTACTCGTCATGAGCACTACGCGTAAGCACACCGCCCTGCCCAAGGCGCAGATCCTCATCGAGGCGCTGCCCTGGCTGGTCCGGCACAACGGCAAGACGGTCGTCATCAAGTTCGGCGGCAACGCCATGATCGACGAGGACCTCAAGGCCGCCTTCGCCCAGGACGTGGTCTTCCTGCACCACGCCGGCCTCAAGCCGGTCGTCGTGCACGGCGGCGGACCGCAGATCAGCGCTGCCCTCGACCAGCACGGCATCGTCAGCGAGTTCAAGGCCGGCCTCAGGGTCACCACCGAGGACGCCATGGACGTGGTCCGCATGGTGCTGGCCGGTCAGGTGCAGCGCGAACTGGTCGGGCTGCTCAACCAGCACGGGCCGCTCGCCGTCGGCCTGACCGGCGAGGACGCGCACACCATCACCGCCACCAAGCACCAGCCCGAGATCGACGGCGAACTCGTCGACATCGGGCGGGTGGGCGAGATCACCGCGATCGACACGGGCGCGATCGAGGCCCTGCTCGCCGACGGCCGCATCCCGGTCGTCTCCTCCATCGCCCGCTCCCAGGACGACGGACACGTCTACAACGTCAATGCCGATACGGCGGCCGCGGCACTCGCCGCCGCGCTGGGCGCCGAGACCCTCATGGTCCTCACGGACGTCGAGGGCCTCTATGAGGACTGGCCGCACAGCGACGAGGTGATCAGCCGCCTCACCGCCACCGAGCTGGAGCGGCTGCTGCCGGACCTGTCGTCCGGCATGGTGCCGAAGATGGAGGGCTGCCTGCACGCCGTACGCAACGGCGTCACCACCGCCCGGGTCATCGACGGCCGGGTCCAGCACTCGATCCTGCTGGAGATCTTCACCGACGAGGGCATCGGCACGATGGTCGTGCCCGACGAGAAGGGGGACGTCGTATGACCGCCAACGAGGAGCTCACCCAGCGGTGGCAGGGCGCGCTCATGAACAACTACGGCACCCCGCTGCTGCCCCTCGTCCGCGGCGAGGGCACCACGGTGTGGGACGCCGACGGCAGGCAGTACCTCGACTTCGTCGGCGGTATCGCCACCAACGCGCTCGGTCACGCCCACCCGGCGGTCGTCGAGGCCGTGAGCCGGCAGATCGGCTCCCTCGGCCACGTCTCCAACTTCTTCATGGCCGAGCCGACCGTCGCCCTCGCAGAGCGGCTGCTGAGGCTCTTCGGCCGGGACGGCAGAGTCTTCTTCTGCAACTCCGGCGCCGAGGCCAACGAGGCCGCCTTCAAGATCGGCCGGCTGACCGGGCGGACCCATGTCGTGGCCACCGAGGGCGCCTTCCACGGGCGGACCATGGGCGCCCTGGCGCTGACCGGCCAGCCCGGCAAGCGGGAGCCGTTCCTGCCGCTGCCCGGCGACGTCACGCACGTGCCCTTCGGCGACGCGCAGGCCCTGGCCGCCGCGGTCACCGAGGAGACCGCGCTCGTCGTCATCGAGCCGATCCAGGGCGAACTGGGCGTCGTCGTACCGCCCGCCGGCTATCTCAAGGCCGCCCGGGCGATCACCGCCGCGACCGGGGCGCTGCTCGTGCTCGACGAGGTGCAGACCGGCATCGGCCGGACCGGGCACTGGTTCGAGTACCAGGCCCACGAGGGCGTCCTGCCCGACGTCGTCACCCTCGCCAAGCAGCTCGGCGGCGGGCTGCCGCTGGGCGCGACCGTCGCCTTCGGGCGGGCCGCGGAGCTGCTCCAGCCCGGCCAGCACGGCACGACCTTCGGCGGCAACCCCGTCGCCTGCGCCGCCGGGCTCGCCGTCCTCGACACCATCGAGAACGAGGGGTTGCTGGAGAACGTCAAGCGGCAGAGCGAGACATTGCGGGACGGGATCGAGGGCCTCCACCACCAGTTGATCGATTTCGTCCGGGGCGCGGGTCTCCTCCTGGGTATCGTGCTCACCGAGCCGCTCGCGCCGCAGGTGCGCCAGGCGGCTCAGGAGGCCGGTTTCCTGGTGAACGTGCCCGCTCCCGACGTCGTCCGGCTGATGCCGCCGCTGAACCTGCGCGACGACGAGGTGGACGCGTTCCTGGGCGCGCTGCCCGGCATCCTCCAGGCAGTGAACGGGGACGGACGATCCGGGGAATGAGACGACGATGAGCCAGGCGCAGGACCACGAGCAGCCGGGGGCGAACGGGCCCGCCGTGCCGCAGACCCGCACCGCACGCCACCGCCGGATCGTGGACATCCTCAACCGGCAGCCGGTGAGGTCGCAGAGCCAGCTGGCGAAGCTGCTCGCCGACGACGGGCTGAGCGTCACGCAGGCGACGCTCAGCCGGGACCTGGACGAGCTGAACGCGGTGAAGATCCGCAACGCCGACGGCGACCTGATCTACGCGGTGCCGAGCGAGGGCGGGTTCCGCACGCCGCGGGCTCCGCTGGGCGGGTCGGCGAAGGAGGAGCGGATGCGGCGGCTCTCGCAGGAGCTGCTGATCTCCGCGGAGGCTTCGGCGAATCTGGTGGTCCTGCGTACGCCGCCGGGTGCGGCCCAGTTCCTCGCCTCGGCGATCGACCAGGCCGAGCTGCACGACATTCTGGGGACGATCGCCGGTGACGACACGTTGCTGTTGATCAGCAGGGATCCGGTCGGGGGGCAGGCGCTGGCGGATCATCTGCTGAGGCTGGCGCAGAACGGGCACTGAGTGTCGTCGTCCGGGTGCGGGTGAGCTGTGGCTGGTCGCGCAGTTCCCCGCGCCCCTGGGTCGGCTTCACTCACCCCAGTCGTGCGGCCAGCCCGCCGGTGCAGCGCACCTCGTCACCGGCAGTGATGAGCAGCGCCTCCACATCCGGCAGCGACTCCAGCCACGCCAGGCCCTCCCGCGACCCCATCGCGAACGCCGCAGTCGCCCAGCAGTCCGCCCACGTCAGGCGAGGCCCCACCACCGTCACGGCGACCAGGTCGGTCACCGCGGAGCGACCCGTACGCGGGTCGACGATGTGCGCGCCCCGCTCCGCCGTACCGGACGTGGCCACGGACAGTTCGTCCGTGCCGGCCGCGGAGATGACCGCCGCGAGTCCGCCCGGACGCAGCGGGTCCGAGACACCGACCCGCCAGGGCCGCTGCGAGCCCGGCGTCCCGAGGAGCTGGACGTCGCCGCCGCCGTTGATGTTCACCCCGCACACCCCGGGCACCTCCGCCAGCCGCCGTGCCGCCCGCTCGACCGCCCAGCCCTTGACGATGCCGGTCGGGTCGAGGCGGCCCTGGTACGACGTGCTGAACCAGCCGTCGCTCAGCCGCTCCGCCTCGGCGGCCAGCTCCAGGACCTCGGCGACCTCGGGATCGCACTCGCCGACGGTCAGCTCACCGCGCTGGAGCCGGGAGACCTGGCTGTCCTCGCGGTAGGTGCTGAACACCTCGTCGACCCGGTGCAGTCCGGCGACGACCTCGTCCAGGGCCGCTCGCACGGCGGCCGGTTCCCCGCCGCGGACGTCGAGGGAGAAGACGGTCCCCATCGTCTCCTCCGCGTGACGTACCGCGGCGGGAGCCTGTGCGGAGTCGGCCACCGTGTCAGCCACCGGCCTGGTCCAGCGCCGACTGGAGGGACTGCTTGTAGCCCGCGCTGGTGTACGTCGCCCCGGAGACGGCGTCGATCTGCGCGTTTCCGGCCGCGACGGCCGCCTGGTTGAGGCGGGGGACGGAGGCGGAGGTGATCTGGTCGCTGCGTCCGCCCTTGGGGGCCTGGACCGCCTCGGCCTTGGTGATCTTTCCGCCGGCGACGGTGATGCGCACCTGGACCGGGCCGTACTGCGTCTGCGCCACGCTGCCGGTGAGGGTCTGCGTCTGGGCCTGGCCGCCCCCGGACCCGGCGGCCTGGGAGGAGCCGCCCCCTGCCGGAGCCTTGTCCAGGGCGGACTGGAGCGACTTCTTGTAGCCCGCGCTGGTGTATGTGGCGCCCGAGACGGCGTCGATCTCCGCGCTTCCCGTCGCGACGGCCGCCTGGTTGAGGCGGGGGACGGAGCTGGCCGTGATCTGGTCGCTGCGTCCGCCCTTGGGGGCCTGGACCGCCTCGGCCTTGGTGATCTTTCCGCCGGCGACGGTGATACGGACCTGCACCGGGCCGTACTCCGTCTGCGCGACATCGCCGGTCAGGGTCTGGGCGTTGCCCGAGCCCTGTGCGGCGCCGCCCGCGGCCTTGGCCTTGTCCAGGGCCGACTGGAGGGACTTCTTGTAGCCGGCGCTGGTGTACGTCGCCCCGGAGACGGCGTCGATGTCCGCGCTCTGCGCGGCGACCGCGGCCTGGTTGAGCCGGGGGACGGAGCTGGCCGTGATCTGGTCGCTGCGTCCGCCCTTGGGGGCCTGGACCGCCTCGGCCTGGGTGATCTTGCCGTTGGCCATGGTCAGACGGACCTGCACCGCGCCGTACTGCGTCTGCGCCGCGTCACCGGTGACGGCGCCGTTCACGCCGCCCTGCGGTGCCTGCCCGGCCGCCGCGGGCGGTGCCTGCCCCGCCGCCTGGGCGGAGCCCGGGTCGGAGGCCGGCTTCAGTGACAGCAGCAGCACGATCCCGGAGACGGTGGCTGCGCCGGCGAGCACGGCACGCCGGACGGGGTGACTCTTCCTCATCGTTTCCCAAACTCCTGAAGGGCCGTTGGTGTCCCGTCGCTCACATCTCGAACGACTCGTGATGGATACGGCGGGCGGGGACTCCCGCGCCGCGCAGTGCCTCGTAGACCGACTGCGCGAAGCCGGGCGGCCCGCACATGAAGACGTCGTGGTTGCCGATGTCCGGGATCTTCCGCTGGAGGGACTCGGCGGAGATGTCGGGGCGTTCGCCGTCCGGGCTGTTGACGGCGTACATCAGCCGCGCGCCGCGCTCGTCGGCGATCTTGGCGAGCTCGCCCCACAGGGCCAGGTCCTGGGTGCTGTTGGCCCGGTAGAGGAGCGTGATGTCACCGGACGCGCCGGGCAGCGTCTCGAACAGGGCCCGCATCGGGGTGATCCCCACGCCGCCCGCCACCAGCAGCACCTTGCCGCGGCTGCGGCGCTGCGCGGTCAGCGCGCCGTACGGGCCCTCCGCCCACACCCGGGTGCCGGGCGTCAGCTCGCGCAGCCGGGAGGTGTGGTCGCCGATCGCCTTGACGGTGATCCGCAGCATGTCCGGGCGGGGCGCCGCCGACAGCGAGTACGGGTGCGAGCTGAACCGCATGCCCGGCGCCAGGAACCGCCACCGGAAGAAGTGCCCGGCCTCCGCGCCCATCCGGTGCAGCTTGCGCCCGCCGATCAGCACGGACACGATCCCCGGGGTCTCCTCGATGACCGCCTCGACCCGCATGCGGTGCCGCAGGTTCAGCCGGATCGGGGTGAGGATCCGGTACCAGACCACCAGCGCGGTCACCACGCCGTACAGCCCGTACCAGAAGGTCTTCGCGGCCGGCTCGACGGCGAACTCGTTGCCCGTCGTGATCTGGTGCCAGAACGTCATGTACACCGACGCGTACGTGAGCAGGTGCACGTGGTACCAGGTGTCGTACCCGATCAGGCGGCGGACACCGCCGATCGACAGGATCCCGATGACGAACAGCAGACCGGTGCCGATGGCCGCCTTGCCCATGTCGGGCAGCTGGTTGATGGAGTCGGTCGTCTGCTGGACGATGTCGCCGAGCCCCTTGCCCGCCTGGAGGGCGTAGCCCCACATGGTGAGGAAGACGTGGGCGAGGACCAGGCAGAGCGTGTAGCGGCCGGTCATGGCGTGCCAGCGCGCGACCCGGTCGGTGCCCACCCGGCGCTCCAGCGCGGGAACCCGCGCCATCTGGAGCACCACCAGCGCCATCAGGTAGCCGGCGAGCAGGCCCGTGATCCGGCCGGCGGCCAGGATCTTGCTCGTGGTGTCCGCGAGGGACGGTGTGTTGTCCCACCACAGCCACAGCACGGCCGCCGCACCCGCCCACAGGGCGATCAGCAGCGGGACGGCCGGGGAGCGGCGCGGGCGGATGCGGCGCATCGTCTGGCGGCGGGCGGCACGGCCGCCTGCGAGCGTGGTGGTCACGGTTCCTCCGTGGGGACTTGACCCTTGGCCCACAGATACGTGCCGGGACACGGGAGTGTTCAGCCGCGTACGGAGTCGTGTGCGGACAGAGTGACCGCTGGTAACACTTGCCCGGCCGCCGAGCCTTCAGAGGCGGGTGACGGCCGTGCTCCCGCTCTCCGTTCCCACGGCGATGTGCGGCCGCCGCGCCGGGTCGGCCCAGGTGAGGATCCGCCGCATGGCGTCCTTCGGCACGGACACGCAACCGGCCGTCGCTCCACGGCCGTTGACATGGAGGAAGATGCCCGCGCCGCGTCCTCGCACGGGACGCTCGTAGTTGAAGCCGATGACGAGCGCGTACGCGTACCGCTCCCCGTAGGTGATCAGATGCTCGGACTCGGCGGCCCGGCAGTCGGCCGGACGGGGCTCCGTCCAGCGGTTGTAGGAGCGGGAGTCGTTGTCCTGGCACCACCAGGAGTCCTGGTGCACCCGGCGGTACGGGTACGCCGTCCCGCGCGGCGCCGCCTTGATGCCGAAGGCGTACGGCAGGCGGTACAGGCCCGTGGGGGTGGTGTTCGTGCCCTGCTTGCGGGAGGTGCCCGCCACGAGTCCGTTCGCTCCGAAGCGCGCGGGTGCGGAACCCCTCTTCACCCAGCGCCCGCCCGCGCGGTCCCACCAGATGACCGTGCCCGTCGTCGAGGCCCTCTTCGGGGCCACCGCGGTGATCAGCTGGGTGCCGCCGCCGGTGTCCGCCATCCGGGCCGGTAACGGCGGCGCGGGGGCGGGCGGCCCGGCGCCGAGCACGACGAGGGAGGAGACGGCGAGGGCGACGGCACCGGGGCGCATGCCTCAGACGGTAGAGGGCGGCAGCGGCAACGGCAGCCCGGGCAGTCCGTCCAGGCTGGTGGCGATGTGCTCCTTCTTGGTGAAGTAGGCGCTGAGCGAGGCGTCGTCCTCGCGCGCGAAACGCTTGCCGTGCAGGTCGCGGTCCGCCTCGTACGCCATGAAGGGCACGGCGTAGCCGCAGCTGTCGCGGACGAGTTCGGCCGTCACGACGACGATCGCGCGCAGCCCGTGCTGTGCCGGGTCGATGTCCGGGAAGTGGCCGAGCAGTTCCCCGAAACGGGGGTCGTCGCGGAAGACCGGCTCACCCCGGCCGTGCACGCGGACGATGTTCGGCGGGCCCTGGAAGGCGCACCACATCAGGGTGATCCGCCCGTTCTCCCGCAGATGGGCGATGGTCTCGGCGGTGGAGCCGGCGAAGTCGAGGTAGGCCACGGTGTGCTCGTCGAGCACCGCGAAGGAGCCCTTGAGGCCCTTGGGGGAGAGGTTGACCGTGCCGTCGGCGGACAAGGGGGCGGTGGCGGTGAAGAAGACCGGCTGCGCCTCGATGAACGAGCGGAGCCGGCCTTCTATGCGCTCATAAGTCTTTCCCATGGCTAACGATTATGGGTGACAGATCGTTCGCGCGTCTAAAGAATTGCGGGATCCGGTCACCTCTGCCGGACCCCGCCCCCGGGCGCCTGCCCGTGGCCGCCCCGGCCGGCGCTCACACGGGGCGGCCACAGCGCCTGTCACCTCACTTGGTGAGCGTGCAGGCGGCCAGGGAGTCCAGGCCCGCCGGACGCTCGGCCGTGCGGCCGATCGCGGTGGCGATGCGGTTGATCGCGGCGACGCGCTTGTCCTCCAGCGGGCCGAGGATGGCGTTCTGGACGAAGTTGGGGCCGCCCTGGCCGACGGTGTCGACGAGGCGCTTGTTGGCCTCCTGGATCTGGGTGTCCAGCTGGCCCAGGTTGCGGTCGACCTCGGCCTGGGCCGAGGCGGGGATCGCCGGCAGCTGGGAGGCGACGTCCGGGCAGCTGATCGTGCCGGCACCGGCGTTCCCCGCCTCGCCCGCGCCCGCACCGGCGCCCGCGTCCTCCTCGGCACCCGCGCCTGCCTCGGCACCCGCGCCCGCACCGGCTTCGGCGCCCGCACCGGCTTCGGCACCGGCACCCGCCTCCGCGCCGGCCTCCGCACCGGCGCCCGCTCCTTCACCCGCCGCCTCGCCCGCTCCGGCGCCGCCGTCGGCGTTGAGCTGGCAGGCGGCGAAGGCCTCGAGCCCCTCGGGCTTCTCTGCGGCGCGGCCGATGGCGGTCTCGATGCGGTTGAGGGCGGCGACGCGCTTGTCCTCCAGCGGGCCGAGGATGGCGTTCTGGACGAAGTTGGGGCCGCCCTGGCCGACGGTGTCGACGAGGCGCTTGTTGGCCTCCTGGATCTGGGTGTCCAGCTGGGCGAGGTTGCGGTCGACCTCCGCCTGTGCCGAAGCGGGGATCGCCGGCAGCTGACCGGTGACGTCCGGGCACGTGATGGTGCCGGGGCCCGCCAGCGTCCGGGCGTTCGTGCCGCCGCTGTCGGACGACTCCCCGGCGAGGGCGAAGCCGGCGATCGCCGTGCCGGACAGCGCCACCGCGGCGGCACCGCCGATGAACGCGACGCGACGCTTGTTGTACTTCGGAAGAGCCCTGGACATGGGGGTGCCTCACTAGGGGTCGGTGGATCGTCGGTGTACAAACGCGGCGCCTGCGTTCGGCGAGAGGTACGGGTAAGCGGTTTCGCGCGTTCAAAGGATCTTCGAATTCCCCTCGCTTGACCGGAAACCGACCCTCGACGCGCGGCGGATTGACGAATCATGCAGAGCTCTGCATAATCATGCAGGTCGCATCCGTACCCCTTGAGGAGCGCAGCAGGTGAGCAGCAACAGCGGTGACGTCCGGCTCTGGGGCGGGCGTTTCGCCGACGGTCCCGCCGAGGCCCTGGCGAAGCTGTCCGCGTCCGTCCACTTCGACTGGCGGCTCGCGCCGTACGACATCGCCGGTTCGCGTGCCCACGCGCGCGTGCTGCACAAGGCGGGCCTCCTCACGGAGGACGAGCTGACCCGGATGATCGCCGGCCTGGACCAGCTGGAGTCGGACGTGGCAGACGGCTCCTTCGTGGGCACGATCGCCGACGAGGACGTCCACACGGCCCTGGAGCGCGGCCTGCTGGAGCGCCTCGGCCCCGACCTCGGCGGCAAGCTCCGCGCCGGCCGCTCCCGCAACGACCAGGTCGCCACCCTCTTCCGGATGTACCTGCGCGACCACGCCCGGGTCATCGGCGGCCTGATCGCCGAGCTCCAGGACGCGCTGATCGGCCTCGCCGAGGCCCACCCCGACGTGGCGATGCCCGGCCGTACGCACCTCCAGCACGCCCAGCCGGTCCTGTTCGCCCACCATGTCCTGGCCCACGTCCAGTCCCTCTCCCGGGACGCGGAGCGGCTGCGCCAGTGGGACGCGCGCACGGCGGTGTCGCCGTACGGCTCGGGCGCGCTGGCGGGTTCCTCCCTGGGGCTGGACCCGGAGGCCGTGGCGAAGGACCTCGGGTTCGAGCGCGGCTCCGCCGGCAACTCCATCGACGGCACGGCCTCCCGGGACTTCGTCGCGGAGTTCGCGTTCATCACGGCGATGATCGGGGTCAACCTCTCCCGGATCGCCGAGGAGGTCATCATCTGGAACACGAAGGAGTTCTCCTTCGTGACCCTGCACGACGCGTTCTCGACGGGCTCGTCGATCATGCCGCAGAAGAAGAACCCGGACATCGCGGAGCTGGCCCGCGGCAAGTCGGGCCGCCTGATCGGCAACCTGACGGGCCTGCTGGCCACGCTCAAGGCCCTGCCGCTCGCGTACAACCGCGACCTCCAGGAGGACAAGGAGCCGGTCTTCGACTCCATCGACCAGCTGGAGGTCCTGCTCCCCGCCTTCACCGGCATGATGGCCACGCTCACCGTCCACCGCGACCGCATGGAGGAACTGGCCCCCGCCGGCTTCTCCCTCGCCACGGACATCGCCGAGTGGCTGGTCAAGCAGGGCGTCCCGTTCCGCGTGGCCCACGAGGTGGCCGGCGAGTGCGTGAAGGCCGCCGAGGCCGAGGGCAAGGAACTGGACGAGCTGACGGACGAGCAGTTCGCGAAGATCTCGTCCCACCTCACTCCGGAGGTGCGGTCGGTCCTCAACGTCCCGGGTGCCCTGGCCTCCCGCAACGGCCGCGGCGGCACGGCGCCCAGCGCGGTCGCCGTCCAGCTGGCCGAGGTGAAGCAGGACGTGGCGACCCAGCACGAGTGGGCCCTGGCCAAGAAGAAGGGCTGAGGGGTACGGACCCAAGGGGCGCGGGGAACTGCGCGAACAAGCGAGGACGACCCGCACTCGCCGACGCACCGTGACGGCCGAGCTCTGGGGCGAAGGTCATCGCAGGTTACGTTGTTCGGAAGCCACCGGAGCCGACCGAACGGAGCCGACGATGCCCTTCGCCCGCCTGGCCACTGCAACAACCCCCACCTGCCACATCGGCCTCGGCCTCGCCGCCGTCGGACGCCCCGGCTACATCAACCTCAGCCGAGACCAAGACCTCGGAGAGAACCGCAGCGTCGAAACGCTGCGCACCCGCACCCACGAACTCCTCGACGCCGCCTACGCCCAGGGCGTCCGCTACTTCGACGCCGCCCGCTCCTACGGCCGTTCGGAGGAGTTCCTCGCCGACTGGCTCAAGGCCCGCCCCGGCATCGACGACATCGTCGTCGGCAGCAAGTGGGGCTACACCTACACCGCCGACTGGTCCACCGACGCCGAGCAGCACGAGGTCAAGGACCACTCCCTGGCCACCTACGAGCGGCAGCGCGCCGAGACCGACGCCCTGCTCGGCGACCGGCTCGACCTGTACCAGATCCACTCGGTGACCCCGGACAGCCCGGCCCTCACCGACAAGGAACTGCACGCCAAGCTCGCGGAAGCCGCCGCCCAGGGCCTCACCATCGGCTTCTCCACCAGCGGCCCCGCCCAGGCGGACGCGATCCGGGCCGCCCTCGCCGTGACGGTCGACGGCGAGCCCCTCTTCCGTACCGTGCAGTCCACGTACAACGCGCTGGAGACCTCCGCCGCCCCCGCCCTCGCCGAGGCGCACGACGCCGGGCTCACCGTGATCGTCAAGGAGGGCATGGCCAACGGCCGCCTCGCCGGTGAGCACGCCCCGGACGTGCTCAAGGAGATCGCCGGGCAGACCGGACTGGGCTGCGACGCCGTCGCCCTCGCCGTCATCCTCCGTCAGCCCTGGGCCGGCGTCGTCCTCTCCGGCGCGGCCACCACCACCCAGCTCGCCTCGAACCTGCACGCCGCCGTCGTCGACCTCGACGACGACCAGCTGGCCCGCCTCGCCACGCTCGCCGAGGAACCGCACGCGTACTGGGAGCGGCGCGGACAGCTGCCCTGGCACTAGTCATTCACTGAAAACCGACGGCTGTGAGTCACGCATGCCCTGAGTCACGCATGCCCTGAGTCACGCATGCCCAGCGTGAGACATCGACGTCTCATATGGGGTATGGTCGTCTCATGGCTGTCGATCCTGACCATGTGCTGCGCACCGCCGCGGCCCTGCTGACGCGTAAATCCACCGCGACCATGGACGAGGTCGCCAGGGCCGCCGGGATCAGCCGGGCCACGCTGCACCGGCACTTCGCCGGGCGTGACGCCCTCGTCCGCGCCCTGGAGTCGCTCGGCATCGAGGAGTGCCGGGCCGCCCTGGACGCGGCCCGCCTGGACGAGGGGACGGCGAGCGAGGCCGTCCGCCGGCTGGTCGCGGCCATCGAGCCCGTCGCCGGACTGCTCGCGTTCCTCTACACCGAGAACCAGCTGTTCGAGGGCGAGGAGCAGAACCCGGGCTGGACCCTGATCGACGACCGGATCTCCGCCCTGTTCCGGCGCGGCCAGCTCAGCGGCGAGTTCCGCATCGACCTGACGCCCGCCTGGCTCACCGAGGCGCTCTACGGCCTGCTGGCCTCCGCCGCCTGGATGGTGCACAGCGGCAAGGGCGCCCCCAAGGACTTCCAGCACATGATCGTCGAGCTGCTGCTCGGCGGCGCACTACGGAGAGAGGAATCATGACCAGCACCGTGCGGCCGGCGTCGACGACCGAGGCGGCGAAGCGCCCGGGCCGCTGGCTCGCGCTCGGCGTCCTCGTGCTCGCCGTGCTGCTGGTGGCCGTCGACGCCACCGTCCTCGGCCTCGCGACTCCGTACATCAGCGAGGACCTGAAGCCCTCCGGCACGCAGCTGCTCTGGATCGGTGACGTCTACTCGTTCGTCATCGCCGGTCTGCTCGTCTCCATGGGCAGCCTCGGCGACCGGATCGGCCGCAAGCGGATCCTGCTCATCGGTGCCACGGCGTTCGGCGCGATATCCGTGCTCAACGCCTACGCCACCACGCCCGAGACGATGATCGTCGCGCGGGCGCTGCTCGGTGTCGCGGGCGCGACCCTCATGCCGGCCACCCTCGCCCTGATCCGCAACCTCTTCCACGACCCGCGCGAGCGCAGTCTCGCCGTCGGCATCTGGGGCGCCACCGCCTCCGCCGGCACGGCCGTCGGCCCGATCGTCGGCGGGTTCCTGCTGGAGCACTTCTGGTGGGGCTCGGTCTTCCTGATCAACCTGCCCGTGATGGCCGTCCTGGTCCTCGTCGGGATCAAGCTCCTGCCCGAGTCGCGCACCGCGAACCCCGGCCCCTGGGACCTGGCCAGTGTCGTGCTCTCGCTGGTCGGCATGGTCGCTGTGGTGTACGCGGTCAAGGAGGCTGCCACGCACGGCTTCGCGTGGGGCACCCTGGCGGCCGGTCTGCTGGGCGCGGCGGCCCTGTACGGATTCGTCCGCCGTCAGCTCACCCTCCCGGCCCCGCTGCTGGACATGCGGCTGTTCCGCAACCGCGGCTTCAGCGGGGCGGTGCTCGCCGACCTGCTGACCATCCTCGGCCTGTCCGGGCTGGTGTTCTTCCTCTCCCAGTACCTCCAGCTCGTCCAGGGCAGGCGCCCGTTCGAGGCGGGCCTGGCCGAACTGCCCGCCGCGATCGGCGCGGTGGTGGCCGGTCTGGTCGCGGGGCGCGCGGCCCGGCGCTTCTCCGTGCGGGCCGTCGTCTCCGGAGGCCTCGCGGCGATCGGCCTCGCGCTGGCCGCGCTGACGGTGATCGGCCAGTCCACCGGCTACCCGCTGCTCGGGGCGGCGCTGCTGATGGTCGGCGTCGGTGCGGGCTTCTCGTTCACCGTGACCGCCGACGTGATCCTCTCCAGCGTGCCCAAGGAGCAGGCGGGCTCCGCGTCCGCCGTGTCCGAGACGGCGTACGAACTCGGCGCCGCCCTCGGCATCGCCGTACTCGGCTCGATCGTGACCGGCGTCTACCGCGACTTCACCGGCCCCGCGGGCACCCCGGCCGCGGCCCACGAGTCCCTCGGCGGCGCCGTCGAGGCCGCCGCGGGCATGCCCGCGCACACCGCCGCGACCATGCTGGACGCCGCCCGCACGGCCTTCGTCGACGGCCTCGCCCTCGCGGCGGGCGCCGGCGCGGCGGTCCTGCTCGCCGCCGCGGTGGCGGCGTGGTTCCTGCTGCGGGGGCAGCGGCTGGAGAGCGGCGGGGCGGAGCACCCGTAGTCCCACGGCGGAACACCCGTAGGCACACGGCGGAACACCCGTAGTCCCACGGCGGTCCACGGCTCCGCACCGGCTTTAAGCCCGTTTTCGCCCTCGCCTGATGGTCTTGGCTCCGTACCCGACGTCGTTCCCCACGGCCGAAGGAGCCACCGATCATGACACGTACGAAGAAGGCGATCGTCACCGTCTCCGTCCTGGCCGCCGCCGGTCTCGCCGGCGGTGGTGCCGCGCTCGCCGCCGACGGTGACGAGACGCCGCGCGAGCAGGTCAGGTTCGTCGTCGAGGAGGGCACCTCCTCCGGGGGCGGCGAGGACTGCCCCTGGAAGGACGGCGGCACCGCCCCGGGCGGCGGCGACCCCGCCTCGGAGCTGTGACCGTGCCGGCCGCCGACGTGACCCCCGACGACAAGCTCCTGGAAGAGGCCCTCTTCGAGGTCAAGCGCGTGATCGTGGGCCAGGACCGCATGGTGGAGCGGATGTTCACCGCGGTGCTGGCCCGCGGCCACTGCCTGCTGGAGGGCGTGCCGGGTGTCGCCAAGACGCTCGCCGCGAAGACGCTGGCGCACGTCGTGGGCGGCAGGTTCGCCCGGCTCCAGTTCACGCCCGACCTCGTCCCCTCGGACATCACCGGCACCCGCATCTACCGGCCCTCCCAGGAGAGCTTCGACATCGAGCCCGGCCCGGTCATCGCCAACGTCGTCCTGGCCGACGAGATCAACCGCGCGCCCGCCAAGGTGCAGTCCGCCCTGCTGGAGGTCATGGGCGAGCATCAGGTCTCCATCGGCGGCACCACGCTCCCCGTCCCCGAACCGTTCCTCGTCCTCGCCACCCAGAACCCGATCGAGTCCGAGGGCGTCTACCACCTCCCCGAGGCCCAGCGCGACCGCTTCCTGCTCAAGGTGGAGGTCGCCGCCCCGAGCGAGTCGGAGGAACTCGCCATCCTCTACCGGATGAGCGTCGACCCGCCCCGCCCGCGCCGGATGCTCACTCCCGAACGGCTGGTGGCCCTCCAGCGGGCCGCCGACCAGGTGTTCGTGCACCACGCCGTCGCCGAGTACGCCGTACGGCTCGTCTGCGCGACACGCGACCTGGCCGGTCCGGAGCGGCGGCTGGCCCACGGCGCCGGCCCGCGCGCCACCCTCGGCCTGGTCGCCGCCGCCCGCGCGCTGGCCCTGCTGCGGGGCCGCGGCTACGTCCTGCCCGACGACGTGGGCGACCTGGCGCACGAGGTGATCGGGCACCGCCTGGTCCTCTCCTTCGACGCGCTCGCCGACGGAGTGACCGGGCCGCAGCTCGTCGACGAGGTGCTCGCTTCGGTGGAACAGCCGAGGATCAGCCCCCGGCAGGCAGCCGAGGAGGCCGCGGCATGACCCCGTCCCTGGGCGAACTCACCCCCGAACAGGCGCTGCGGCATCTGGAGCTGCTCTTCACCCGGCACCCGGACGGCCTGCTCCAGGGCGACCACCCCGCCCTCGTGCCCGGGCCGGGCGACGAGGTCGCGGAGACCCGGCCGTACGTCATCGGCGACGACGTCCGCCGGATGGACTGGAACGCCACGGCCCGCACCACCGTCCCGCATGTTCGCCTCACCCTCGCCGACCGCGAACTCACCACCTGGATCGTCCTCGACGCCTCCGCCAGCATGGACTTCGGCACCGCCCGGATGGAGAAACGGGACCTCGCGGTGGGCGCGGCGGCCGCGGTCGCCTTCCTCACCGAACGGGCCGGCAACCGCCTCGGCGCCCAGCTCGCGGGACCGGACGGCATCCGGCGCGTCCCGCCCCGCACCGGCCGCCGCCACCTGCTCGCGCTGCTGCGGACCGCCCTCGAACGCCCGCGCGTCACCCCCGGCCCCCCGGCGCACCACCTCGCCGACGCCCTGCACACCCTGCGCGCGCTGCCCGCCCGCGGCCTGGTCGCCGTCGTCTCCGACTTCCTGGAGACCGGCTGGGAACAGCCCCTGAAGACCGTGGCCCGCCGCCACCAGGTCCTCGCCGTGGAGATCGTCGACCCGCGCGAGCTGGACCTGCCGCCCGTCGGCCTCCTCACGGTCGTCGACCCGGAGACCGGCCGGCGGCGTGAGATCTCCACGCACACCCGGGGACTGCGCGAGCGCTACCAGCGCGCCGCACTGGAGCAGCGGGCGCTGATCCGGCAGTCCATCCGCCGCGCGGGCGCCGCCCATCTGCGGCTGCGCACCGACCGGGACTGGGTGCGTGACGTCGTCCGGTACGTCGAGACCCAGCGCCGCCGGGCAGGCGGCGGCGCCGCGTGAAGGAGGCACGATGAGTCTGCGCTCACCCGGCTGGCTCCTGCTGCTCCTGCCGCTCGCCGGCCTGATCGCCGCCTACGTCCTGGTCCAGCGCCGGCGCAGCCGCTACGCCGTCCGCTTCACCAACCTCGACCTGCTCGACAAGGTCGCCCCCAGCCGCCCGGGCTGGCGCCGGCACGTCCCCGCCGCCGTCTTCTGCGCCACGCTCGCCCTGCTGGTGCTGGGCTTCGCCCGGCCGACGGCCGACGTGCAGGTTCCCCGGGAGCGGGCCACGATCATGATCGCCTTCGACACGTCCGGGTCCATGGAGGCCACCGACGTCGAACCCACCCGCTTCGTGGCCGCCCAGCGCGCCGCGCTCGCGTTCGTCGACCGGCTGCCCGAACGGTTCAACACCGGACTGGTCTCCTTCAGCGGCACGGCCACGGTCGCGGTGCCGCCGACCACCGACCGCACGGTGCTGCGCTCGGCCATCGAGCAGCTCACCCTCGGCCAGGCCACGGCGATCGGCGACGCCGTCATCGCCGCCCGCGACGCCATCCGCGCGCTCGACCGGCAGGCCGAGTCCGAGCCACCGCCCGCCCACATCGTGCTGCTGTCCGACGGGGCCAACACCTCCGGCCGCTCCGTCGAGACGGCGGCCCAGGAGGCGGCCCGGGACCGCATCCCGGTCTCGACGATCGCCTACGGCACCGAGGACGGCGTCGTCGACCTCGGCGGCGGCCGCATCCTCCCGGTCCCCGTGGACGGCCCCGCCCTGGAGAACCTCGCCGCCACCACCGGCGGCGACTACCACGAGGCCGCCACCGGCGAGGAACTCCAGGCGGTCTACGAGGACATCGGCAGCTCCGTCGGCTACCGCACCGAGGAGCGCGAGATCTGGCAGTGGTTCGTGGCCGCCGGCCTGGTCACGGCGCTGGTGACGGCCGCGCTGTCCCTGCTGTGGTTCTCGCGGCTCCCGTGACGAAGGAGGTACGACCGTGCGCGACTCCCATCCCCGCTCCGGCCTGGGCGAGCCCCGCGGCCCGTCCTTCTTCCCGGGCCGCCCCCGCGAGCCCGCGGAGCCGCTCGCAGCAGCGGCCCCAGCGCCCTCGGCAGCCACACCACAACCTCCGTCCCCACGGCCGCCCCGCAGCCCCCGCCCCCTGGCCGCCACCGTCCTGGCCGCCGTCCTGGCGGGAGGTCTCGCCGGATACGCCGCCGGGGAGCTCGGCGGCGAGGACCCTGCCCCCGCGGCCACTTCCGCCGCCCGCGACCCGGGCGACCTCCAGGCCGTCGCCGCCCGGGTGCTGCCCAGCGTGGTCTCCGTCCAGACGGACCGCGGCCAGAGCTCCGGGTTCGTCTTCGACGACCGGGGCCGCATCCTCACCAACGCCCATGTCGTGGACGGCAGTTCACACGTGTCGGTCGAGCTCCAGGACGGCCGCCGGCTCAGCGCCGAGGTGATCGGCGACGATCCCGACCACGACGTCGCCGTACTGGAGCCGGAGACGTCCCGCGGCCTGCGCGCCGCCGACCTCGCCACCGGGACCCGCCCCGCCGTCGGCGACACCGTCCTGGCCATCGGCTCCCCTCTCGGCCTCAGCGGCACCGTCACCTCCGGCATCGTCAGCGCCCTCGACCGCTCCGTCCGGCTCGGCGAGGGCAGCGGGGGAGGGCAGCGGCGGGCGCTCCAGACCGACGCCTCGATCAACCCCGGGAACTCCGGCGGACCGCTGGTCGACGACGAAGGACGCGTCATCGGCATCAACACGGCCATCGCGACGTTGGACCAGAACAGAGGCGGTTCCATCGGCATCGGCTTCGCGATCCCCGTGGGCGACGCGGTGGCGGCCGCCCGGACGATCATCGACGGCGGCTGAAGGGGGCCCTGCCCATGCGACTGCTGGTGGTCGAGGACGAGGAGGACCTCGTCGTCGCGCTCAGGGTGGGCCTGATCCGGGCCGGCTACGCGGTCGACGTCGCCCCGGACGTGGACACCGCGACCGAGAAGCTCGCCGTGAACGACTACGACCTGGTCCTGCTCGACCTCAACCTGCCCGACGGCGACGGCTTCGCCGTCTGCCGCGCCATCCGCGCCACCCCCGGCGGCCCCCGCATCCTGATGCTCACCGCCCGCGACCGCCTCGCCGACCGCGTGCGCGGCCTCGACGAGGGCGCCGACGACTACCTGGTGAAACCCTTCGCGCTGCCCGAACTCCTCGCCCGCATCCGCGCCCTGCTGCGCCGCGAGGACGGCGGCACCTCCGTGGTCGAGGTCGGCGAGCTCCGCCTGAACACCGCCCGCTTCGAGGCGTACCGAGGGGAGCGCCGGCTTCCCCTCACGCCCAAGGAGTTCGGCGTCCTGCACTACCTGATGACCCGCCCCGGGCGCGTCGTCCCGGCCGAGGAACTGCTCGAACACGTCTGGGACGAACACGCCGACCCGTTCACCAACACCGTCCGCGTCACCGTCGGCTCCCTGCGCCGCAAGGTCACCGGCGAGCAGGAACCGCTCATCGAGACGGTGATACGGCAGGGCTACCGCCTGAAGGAGACGCCGTGACGACGATGCTCCGGCCGCTCAGGACCCGGATCCGGCTGCCCGCCTTCACCCACACCATCCGCTTCCGCCTCACGGTCCTCTACTCCGGCCTCCTCTTCCTGCTCACCGCCCTCGTCCTCGGCGCCACCTACTTCGCCGTCGAGCGCAGCGGCGAGGCCCACCCGGTCAGCAAGCAGTTCCGCGCCGAGAAGTACGTCAACGGCGTCTACATGGGCGAGTTCGACGCCGTGAAGCTCCAGGAGGTCGAGGCGGCCGTCAACTACGAGACGCTCGGCAACCTCCGCGGCTTCTCCTTCATCGTCCTCGGCGCCCTCGCCGTCGCCAGCCCCGTCATCGGCTGGATCCTCGCCGGCCGCGCCCTGCGCCCCGTCCGCGCGATCTCCCGCACCGCCGCCGAGATCCAGGCCACCGACCTCTCCCAGCGCATCCGCCTCACCGGCCCCAGGGACGAACTGCGCGACCTCGCCGACACCGTCGACTCCATGCTCGACCGCCTGGACGAGGCCTTCCGCGCCCAGCGCCAGCTCATCGACGACGCCTCCCACGAGCTGCGCAGCCCGCTGGCGATCATCCGCGCCAACGTCGACGCCGTCCTGACCGCGGAGGACTCCGACGAGGAGGACCGCCGCGTCGCCGCCCGCAGCGTCGACCGGGCCACCACCCGCATGACCCGCCTGGTCGAGGACCTCCTGGCCACGGCCCGCCGCAGCGCACCCGCCCTGGCCGACGCGGACGTCGATCTGGCGTCGGCGGCCGCCGAGGCCTGCGAGGAGTTCGCCCCGCTGGCCGCCGAACGGGGCCTGGTCCTGCACCGCGGCCTCGCCCCCGGCCTCACGGTCATCGGCGACCACGACGCTCTGCGCCGGGCCGTCGGCAACCTGCTCTCCAACGCCGTCCGCCTGGCCCCGCCCGGCTCCCGGATCACCGTCGCGGCGGGCCGGGACGGCTCCTGGCTCTGGACGGCCGTACGGGACGAGGGGCCGGGCATCGGCGACGACGACCGGGCGAGAGTCTTCGACCGCTTCTGGCGGGCCAAGGGCAACGGCGGCGCCCGCGACCGCCACGCCGGCCTGGGCCTGGCCATCGTCCGGCAGATCGTGGAATCACACGGCGGTCAGGTCCGCCTGTTCTCAGAGGTGGGGGAGGGCTCGACGTTCGTCCTGTGGCTCCCGGCACCGGGGGACGGCCGGACGAACGGCGGCCCGCCGGATACGGCGCCCCTTTAGGGGCATGCCCTACGCCGCTGCCTTCGCCTTGCTCGCGTACATGTCCACGTACTCCTGCCCGGACAGCCGCATGACCTCGCTCATCACCGAGTCGGTCACGGCCCGCAGCACATACCGGTCCCGGTCCATCCCCTCGTACCGGGAGAACTCCATCGCCTCACCGAACCGCACGGTGACCTTGCCCGGCCGGGGCAGACCCGCCCCGCCCGGCTGGAGCCGATCCGTCCCGATCATCGCGAACGGCACCACCGGCGCCCCCGTCATCAGGGTCAGCCGCGCGATCCCGGTACGGCCCCGGTAGAGACGGCCGTCGGGCGACCGCGTGCCCTCGGGGTAGATGCCGAACACCCGCCCCTCCTCCAGCACCCGGCGCCCGGTCATCAGCGCCGCGACCCCGCCCCGGCCGCCGTCGCGGTCGACCGGGATCATGCCGACGCCGGTGAAGAACCAGGCCATCACCCGGCCCTTGAGGCCCTTCCCGGTCACGTACTCGTCCTTGCCGATGAAGAAGACCTGGCGGTCGCAGACCAGCGGCAGGATCATCGAGTCGATGAAGGTCAGGTGGTTGCCGGCCAGGATCACCGGGCCGTCGCCGGGGATGTGCTCCGCACCCTCCACCTGTGGGCGGAACATCAGGCGCATGATCGGGCCGAGCACTGCCTTGATGAGCGCGAAGCGGGACAACGGACCCTCCGGTGTCAAGGGGATGCTTTATGAGTCTGTGCAGGTGAGGACGATACTCGCGGCCCCGGGGGTCGCGCACATCGGGCAGGGCGACTTCACCGAGGCCTTACGCACTGTTGACGCGTGTTTACCTGCGGTGGTGTGTCGCCGACGATGTGTAACACGCCCGCCACGATGTGACGGACATCGCCTCGCCGCCACCGGACGCGTTCCCCGAACGGCCCCACCGAATCGAACAGGAGCGGACGAACCGTCAGTTCACCGCCCCACCTCAGCCACCAGCCACTACGACATCCCAAGTCACCCGCGTGTTCCGCCCCGGGTCTCCCACCCGTCATGTACGCGCCCCTACGATCGGCCCGCACTGACGAGCCGACGGCAGGGAGGGCGCTCATGGGAACGCAGGAGTCGAACGAGGAAACGAGCCGGACCGGACGGCGGGCCCTGCTCGGCGCGGCGGTGCTCGGCGCCGGCGGAGCGGTCCTCGGCATGACCGGCACGGCCAGAGCCGACGGCGCCCGGCACGGCGGCGGGGTGAAGAGCCTGCCCAAGCCGACGATCGTCGGCCACCGCGGGGCCAGCGGCTACCGCCCGGAGCACACCCTCGGCTCCTACCAGCTGGCCCTCGACATGGGCGCCGACATCGTCGAGGCGGGCGACCTGGTGCCGACCAAGGACGGCCATCTGGTCTGCCGTCACGAGCCGGAGATCGGCGGCACCACCGACGTCGCCGACCACCCCGAGTTCGCCGACCGCAAGAAGACCAAGCTGCTCGACGGCGTCTCCACCACCGGCTGGTTCACCGAGGACTTCACGCTCGCCGAGCTGAAGACCCTGCGGGCGATCGAGCGCATCCCGGCCAACCGCCCGCACAACACCCTCTACAACGGGCGCTGGGAGATCCCCACCTTCGAAGAGGTCCTGAAGTGGCAGGACGAGCAGACCCGCGAGCGCGGCAAGCAGGTGTGGATCTATCCCGAGCTGAAGCACCCCACCTACTTCCGCAAGCTGGGCCTCCCGCTGGAGGAGCGCGTCGCCAAGCTGCTGCGCAAGTACCGCAAGGACCGGCGCACCTCCCCGGTCATCCTGCAGTCCTTCGAGCCGACCAGCATCGAGCGCCTGAACAAGCTCGTCGACAACCCCCTGGTCGTCCTGCTGTCGTCGGCGGGCACCCGCCCCTGGGACTTCGTCGAGACCGGCGACCCGCGCACGGTCGCCGACCTGATCAAGCCGGCCGGCCTGCGGGAGATCGCCTCCTACGCGCAGGGCATCGGCCCGACCCTCGACCTGATCATCCCGCGGGACGCCAAGGGCAACCTCACCCAGCCGACGACGCTCGTCTCGGACGCGCACCGCGTGGGGCTGATCCTGCACCCCTGGACCCTGCGCAACGAGAACCCCTTCCTGCCCGCGAACTTCCGCAAGGGCACGGACCCGGACGCCTACGGTGACGTCTTCGGCGCGTACCAGGCGTACTTCGCGACTGGCATCGACGGCGTCTTCACCGACCAGCCCGACACGGGCCTGCTGGCCCGCGAGGACTTCCTCGGCCACTGAGCGGCAGCGCGGCGCCGCGCTGCAGCCGAGCGTCGACAAGTGAACGTCAACACGTGAGCTCACACCCCTCGGTCGAGTGAGCTTCGGCCGCCCGGGCAACCCGCCGCCCGGGCGGCCGCGTCGCTCCGCATATGACGCACGACCTGCTCACCTCCCTGCGCCCGCTGCTCACCGCCGAGGCGTCCGCGGAGGCATATGCCGCCGGAACCGAGCCGGGCGACCTCGAGCAGGCGGTCTGGCTCCGCCTGCTGGAGCACCTCGACGCCGAGGGCCCGCCGCCCGACCCCCAGGAATGGCTCCGCCGGGCCGTCCGCTCCGAGGTGCGCCGCACCCGCCGTACGAGCCGACTCGAACGTCCGTACGCCGTCGAACCGGCCGACGACGGCGGCCACGACCCCGAGCAGCTCGCCCTCGCCGCCGCCCGCGGTCGCGCCCTGCGCGAGGCCGTCCGCCGCCTCCCGGGCCGCTGCCCCCGGCTGATGGAGGCCCTGCTGTCTCCGCAGGACCTGACATACCGGGAAATCGCAGGGGAGTTGGGTATCTCACAGGGGAGCCTTGGTCCGGAACGTTCCAGATGTCTGGGATGTCTCCGCAGATTACTCACACCGGAGGTTGCGGCCCGCTGAGGAGGGGGATAGGAGTGAGGAACGACAGGTGATCAGATGAGCGGGAGGCGTGCGCACATGGGCATGAGCGTGACCATCTCTGCGGCGACCGAGCAGGACGCGGAGCAGATCTTCAGGTTGCAGTACCTGTGCTTCCAGCCGGAGGCGGCGCTGTACGGGAACTACCGCATCGACCCGCTCGTCCAAACCCTCGACTCGGTCCGCGAGGAGGTCGCCCGGGACTGCGTCTTCGTGGCCAGGCTCGGCGAGGAGGTCGTCGGCTCGGTCCGCGGCTCGGTCACCGAGGACGGCGCCGCCGCGATCGGCAAGCTCTGCGTCCACCCCCGCCTCCAGGGCCACGGCATCGGCGCCCGCCTCCTGCGAGCAGCCGAATCGGCCCTGGCCGACCAGCACGGCGCGACCCGCTTCCGCCTGCACACGGGCCACCGCAGCGAGGGCAACCTCCGCCTCTACCGCAAGGTGGGCTACGAGACGGTGGGCACGTCCCAGGGCGCGGACGGCATCCCCATGATCGTCCTGGAGAAGCCGGCCGGAACGTACGCAGCGACGGCTTGATCTCGCCCTTCAGGGGCGCGGGGAACTGCGCGATCAGCCACACGTGGCCCGCGGCCGCCTGACGAACCTCAGGCGGCATCCTCCCGAGGCGCACCCTTGCGCAGCCAGTAGATGGCCGTCAGAGGCAGGAGCACGGGAATGAAGAGGTAGCCCATCCCGAAGTCGGACCACACGGTCGCGTCCGGGAAGGCCGACGGCTCCACCAGCGTCCACGTCCCCACCGTCAGCACACCCACCAACTCCGCGACACAGCACGCCAGTGCGACCTTGCGCGCCGTCTCCCCACCCCGCACCAGCGAGTACGTGATGAACCCGTACACGACACCGGCCACGGCCGACAGCGCGTACGCGAGCGGCGCCCGGTCGAACTCCGTCGCGATCTGATACGCGGACCGCGACACCGCCCCGACGACCATCACGCCGTACAGCCACACCAGCAGCGTGCCCGGCCCACTGGTCAGCCGCCGCCGGCTCACCTCAGCCTCCCCAGATGTCATAGAGCCGCACCTCCAGCACCGCCAGCACCACTCCGCCGGCGGCGACCGTCACCGAGCCCCACCGGGTCCGCTCGGCCAGCGACATGAACCCGGCCGCCGGGACGCACGCGAACGCCCCCAGCAGATACGCCACGAAGATCGTCGTGCCCTGCTCCGGCTTCTCGCCCCGCGCCAGCAGCACGATCCCCACCACGAGCTGGATCAGCGTCAGCAGCGTGACCACGGCCATCCCGATGAAGTGCCAGTCCTTCGTCGGCTGGTCACGGTAGGCCGCCCAGCCGCACCAGGCGGCGAGCAGCAGCGCGGAGACGCCGGTCACCAGCGTCAGGGCAGCAAGCATGCTGCGACCTTATTACGGCCGAAAAGGCCCGATGCCTCCGCCCCTGGCCTGCACCGTAGGGTCGAGGGCATGAAGATCCACGCGCAGGCCCTGCTGTTCGACAACGACGGAACCCTCGTCTCCTCCCTCGCCTCGGTGGACCGCTGCTGGACGCGGTGGGCCGCGGAGTACGGGATCAGGGCCGAGGAGTTCGCGCGGATCGAGCTGCACGGCCGGCCGGCCGCCGAGATAGCCGCCGACCTGCTGCCCGCCGACGTCGTGCCGGAGGCCGTCGCGCGGATCGAGGACCTGGAGGTGGCGGACGTGCCCAACGGCGGCGTGCACCTGCTGCCGGGGACCCGCGCGTTCCTCGACTCCCTGCCGGCCGACCGCTGGGCCGTCGTCACCTCCGCCACCCGGCGGCTCGCCGAGGCCCGGCTCGACGCCGTCGGCATCCTGCCCAAGACGCTCGTCGCCGCCGACGACATCACCCGCGGCAAGCCCGACCCCGAGCCCTACCTGCTCGCCGCCCGGTCGCTCGGTGTCGACCCCGCCCACTGCGTCGTCTTCGAGGACGCCCCCGCGGGCCTCACGGCCGGCCGCGCCGCCGGCATGACCACCGTGGCGTTGACCACAACCCACCAGGCCCACGAACTCCACGCCGATCTGGTGGTCCAGGACCTGTCGGCCCTGTCCGCACTGGTCACCGAACGGGGCGTGGAGGTCTCCCTCCGCGGCTGACGGACCCCGACCCCTGTCCACCACTGTCCAGCATCCGGACAGCGGCGGCCTGTCAGGACCGTACGCATGTTTTACTGACGGCATGACCACGACGAGCGACCGCATCCCCGCGACCGAGGCGACCCTGACGCCCGGTGCTCGTTGTATGTGTCCTCGAATGTGCGCCTTCTAGAGGGCCCCCGCACCACCCCCTGAGCTCGCGCCCCGAAGCGAGACCGCGGCATGTCCGCACGCCCTGAGCGGTGCGTGACGCACGCCGCCCGCGCACATGTTCTCCCGGTTCCACGCCCAGCGAGAACCGTGTCGCGTCCCTGAACGAATGCCCCTGTGTCCGGGCACACCCACGCCCGCGCACTCGACAGTGACGGAAACCCACGTGATCACCACAACGGGCCTGACCAAGGTCTACCGCTCACGCGGCCGCGAGGTCACCGCCCTGGACGGCGTCGACCTGCACGTCCGCGAAGGCGAGGTGTACGGCGTCATCGGCCAGTCCGGCGCCGGCAAGTCCTCCCTCATCCGCTGCGTCAACCTCCTGGAACGCCCCACCTCCGGCACCGTGACCGTCGCCGGGCAGGACCTCACCGCCCTGGCCGGCCGCGGCCCGCGCGCCGGAAAGGAACTGCGGCAGGCGCGCAGCCGAATCGGCATGGTCTTCCAGCACTTCAACCTGCTGTCCTCCCGGACCGTCCAGGACAACGTCGAACTGCCGCTGGAGATCCTCGGCAAGTCCGGGAAGGAACGCTCCCGCAAGGCGCTGGAGCTGCTCGACCTGGTCGGCCTCGCCGACAAGGCGGGGGCCTACCCGGCGCAGCTCTCCGGCGGTCAGAAGCAGCGCGTCGGCATCGCCCGCGCCCTGGCCGGCGACCCCAAGGTGCTGCTGTCCGACGAGGCCACCAGCGCCCTCGACCCGGAGACCACCCGCTCGATCCTCGCGCTGCTGCGCGACCTGAACCGGCAACTCGGCCTGACCGTCCTGCTCATCACGCACGAGATGGACGTCGTGAAGTCGGTCTGCGACTCGGCCGCGCTCATGGAGAACGGCCGCATCGTCGAGTCGGGCACGGTCAGCGAACTCCTGGCCACCCCCGGCTCCGAACTGGCCGCCGCGCTGTTCCCGCTCGACGGCGAGGCCTCCGGCGAGGACCGCACCGTCGTCGACGTCACCTTCCAGGGCGAGAGCGCCACCCAGCCCGTCATCTCGCAGCTCGCCCGCACCTACAACATCGACATATCGATCCTCGGCGCGGCCATCGACACCGTCGGCGGCCTCCAGGTCGGCCGGATGCGCATCGAACTGCCCGGCCGCTACGAGGACAACGTCGTGCCGATCGGCTTCCTGCGCGAACAGGGCCTCCAGATCGACGTCCTCGGCCACGAGTCCGTCCTGGTGAAGGAAGGTGCCAAGTGACCTGGTCCGAGATGCAGCCCCTGCTGGAGCAGGCGTGTTGGGATACGCTCTACATGGTCGGCTGGTCCACGCTCATCGCCGTCGTCGGCGGACTCCCGCTCGGCATCCTGCTGGTCCTCACCGACCGTGGCGGCCTCCTGCAGAACCTCGTCGCCAACAAGGTCATCGGGCAGGTGGTGAATATCGCCCGCTCCCTGCCGTTCATCATCCTGATGGTCGCCCTGATGACCTTCACCCGCTGGATCACCGGCACGACCATCGGCGTCGAGGCGGCCATCGTGCCGCTCGCCGTCGGCGCCATCCCGTTCTTCGCGCGCCTGGTCGAGACGGCCGTCCGCGAAGTGGACCACGGGCTCGTCGAGGCCGTGCAGGCCATGGGCGGCAACACCTGGACCGTCGTGCGCAAGGTGCTCGTCCCCGAGTCCCTGCCGTCGCTGATCTCCAGCACCACGACCACGGTCGTCGCCCTCATCGGCTACTCCGCGATGGCGGGCACGGTCGGCGCCGGCGGCCTCGGCGACATCGCCATCCGCTACGGCTACCAGCGCTTCGAGACCGGGCTGATGTGGATCACCGTCGCGATCCTCGCCGTCGTCATCTCCCTCATCCAGTTCGCCGGCGACTACGCGGCCCGCTCGCTGCACCGCCGCGGCGCCCACGCGGGACCCGCCCCGAAACTGCGGCTGCTCAAAGCCGCCTCCTGAACTCCCCGTCCACCCACAACGGGGCCGCACCACTCGCAAGGTCATAAGGAAAGGCACTTTTCGTGCGTAACACCGCCAAGATCACCACCGCCGTCCTCGCCGCCGGAGCCCTCACCCTCGGGCTCACCGCCTGCGGCGCCGGCAGCTCCTCCACCGACGGACCCCTGATCGTCGCCGCCAGCCCCGTCCCGCACGCCGAGATCCTCGATTACGTCAAGGACAACCTGGCGAAGAAGGAGGGCCTGGACCTCCAGGTCAAGGAGTTCACCGACTACGTCACGCCGAACACGGCGACGCAGGACGGCTCCGTCGGCGCCAACTACTTCCAGAACCAGCCGTACCTCGACGACTTCAACAAGAAGAACGGCACCGACATCGTGCCCGTCGTCACGGTTCACCTGGAGCCGCTCGGCCTCTACTCCCACAAGGTCAAGAAGGCCGACGACCTGAAGAGCGGTGCGACCGTCGCCATCCCCAACGACACCGTCAACGAGGCCCGCGCCCTCAAGCTCCTCGCCGCGAACGGGCTCATCACCCTCAAGGACGGCGTCGGCAACGAGGCGACCCCCTCCGACATCACCAAGAACCCCAAGAACCTCAAGTTCAAGGAACTGGAGGCGGCCCAGACCCCGCGCTCCCTCGACGACGTGGACGCCGCCGTCGTCAACGGCAACTACGCCATCGAGTCCGACCTCAAGCCGTCCAAGGACGCCCTCGTCCTGGAGTCCCCGAAGGACAACCCCTACGGCAACTTCCTCGCCGTGAAGAAGGGCAACGAGGACGACCCGCGCGTGAAGAAGCTCGCCAAGCTCCTCACCTCGCCCGAGGTGAAGAAGTTCATCCAGGACAAGTACGCCGGCTCCGTGCTCGCCTCCTTCTGAGCCCACCTCCGGCACCCGTCACGCACGGGGTCCTCCCTCACCCGGTGGGGAGGACCCCGTGGTGCGGATCAGTGCTTTCATGCTGCATGCTGGGCAGTTCAGCAGGCCCTGAAGGTTCACCGAAGGTAACGGAGCGGCGCATGACGAGCACCTTCCCCAACGTCTCCATCAGCACGGAGCGGTTGGTCCTGCGCCCCTTCGAGGAGCCGGACATCCAGGCGTTCGCCGACATGATGAACGACGAGCTCGTCACCGCGTGGACCACCGTCCCGCACCCCTACACCGAGGCCCACGCCCGCGCCTGGATCACCGAACAGGCCCCCGCCGAACGGGCCGAGGGCCGCGGCATCGTCTTCGCCGTCACCGAGTTCCTCACCCAGCGCCTCGTCGGCATCATCCACCTCAAGAACACCGACTGGCGGGTCCGCTCCAGCGAGATCTCCTACGTCATCGCCCCCTGGGCCCGCGGCGAGGGCTACGCCTCCGAGGCCGCCCTCATCACCGCCCAGTGGCTCTTCAACGACCAGAAGTTCGAGCGCCTCGAACTGCGCACCGCGGCCGACAACACCGCCTCCCAGCAGGTCGCCCAGAAGATCGGCTGTATCAGCGAGGGGGTCCTGCGCGGCGCCTGGATAGCGCGGACCCGGACGGACAACGACGAGTGGACCGAGGTCCGCACCGACCTGATCGTCTGGAGCCTGCTCCCCGAGGACCTGGAAGGCGTCGGCGACCAGCTGCCCGGCGGCTTCACCTCCTTCGGCGACTGGAACTGACCGGAACCACCCGGAGGAAGACGGCGACGACGACACCGGCGCCCCCTCCGGCACCTCCACCGGGTACCCTCACGGAGCCCGCCCACCGGCGGTTCCCCGCAACGACACGCAGACGACCTGCGAAAACCCCTGGAGACTGACGACGATGGCCGACCGGGTCACGGTGATCGGCTGGGACGGTTCGCCGCTGACCGCCACGGCGAGCGCCGCCCTGGGCGCCGCGACGCTCGTGGCAGGTGCCGCCCACCACCTCGCGCTCCCCGAGGTTCCCGCCGGCGCCGAGCGCATCCGCCTCGGCAGCGTCGCCCTCGCCGCCCGCCGCATCGCCGCCCACCGCGGCACGGCCGTCGTGCTCGCCGACGGCGACCCCGGTTTCTTCGGCGTCGTACGGACCCTGCGCGCCCCCGAGTTCGGCCTCGAGGTCGAGGTCGTCCCCGCGGTCTCCTCCGTCGCCGCCGCCTTCGCCCGCGCCGGCATGCCCTGGGACGACGCACAAGTGGTCGTCGCACACCGCCGCACCCTGCGGCGCGCGGTCAACGTATGCCGAGCCCACACCAAGGTGGCCGTCCTCACCTCACCCGGCGCCGGCCCCGCCGAACTCGGCCTGCTCCTCGAAGGAGTCCACCGCTCCTTCGTCATCTGCGAGGAACTCGGCACCGAACGCGAGCGGGTCAGCGTCGTCACCTCCGACAAGGCCGCCGACCACACCTGGCGCGACCCGAACGTCGTCATCGTCCTCGGCGGCCCCGCCGGACCCGGCACCGCGGGGGAGAACGGCGGCTGGATCTCCGGCCGCGACCCGTCCGCCGGACCGCGCGGCTGGTCCCTGCCCGCCGAGGTGTACGGCGACCTCGGCGAGGGCGAGACCCAGCTGCTGCGCGCCTCCCAACTCGCCCGCCTCGGACCGCGCGTCGGCGACCTCGTGTGGGACATCGGCTGCGGCAGCGGCGCCTTCGCCGTCGAGGCCGCGCGCGCCGGCGCCGCCGTCATCGCCGTCGACAGCGACCGCGCCGCCTGCGCCCGCACCGACGCGACCGCCCGCCGCCTCGGCGTCCAGCTCCAGATCGTCCACGGCACCGCCCCGCACGTCCTGGAGAACCTCCCCGAACCGGACGTCGTCCGCGTGGGCGGCGGGGGAGCGGCCGTCGTCACGGCGGTCGCCGACCGCCGCCCGCAGCGCATCGTCACGCACGCCGCGACCCGCGACGCCGCCGAACTCATCGGCCGCGACCTCACGGAGCACGGCTACGGCGTCGAGTGCGCCCTGCTCCAGTCCGTCGAACTCGACACCCGGGCCTGGACGGAGAAAGAACGGAGCGTCGCGTTCCTGCTCAGCGGCGTGCTGCCCCGGCGCACCGGCTGACCCCGCCGCCGTCCCCGTGATCGGGTTGTCGTACTGCGCGCGGTAGGCTGGCCGATCGCTGCACCGCACGCGGACGCCCGGCACTTCGTCGGTCAATGTCCGGAAAACCCACCTGTTTTGGGGTGGGTGTGGTACGGCAGAACCGGAGGACGCGCAACGTGGCGCAGTCCACAGCGGAACCCTCGCGGATCAAGCTGCCGTGAGGGTGGCACGGCCGCAACAATGCCAGTGAATGGCTTTGTCGCCTTTTCCGGGCGGGCCGCTCGTGCCGCTGGGGACGCACGCTCGTTCTTCACTGTGGGGCGGTCGGTGCGCCGTTCCGGGTGAGCTGGTCGTAGGAGCACTAACCGATGGGCGAGGGGTACGCATGACCGACACCGGCCAGGTCCCGGGCGAGGGACTGCCGGAGAACGCAGGCACGGTGGAACAGCCGGGCGCCCCCGCGCACGGTGCGTACGCCTACCTCTCCGAGACCACCGCCGAGGACGACGACCTGCTGCTGTTGCCGGGCGCGCAGGGCGCCTGGGGCAACGAGGTGGCCCCGCCCGCGCCGGAACCGGTCGTCGAGGCCGTCCACCAGCCGGGCCCGCACGAGATCTCCGGCCGCGACAGCGGCTCGGTCGACCTCGGCGGCGTCCGCCTGCCCGACCCTCCGCCGATCCCGCCCATCACCCCGCGCCGGCCGCTGCACCTCGGCCCGCCCCTGCCCGACAGCTCCGCCAGCCCGGTCCGCTCCCTGGCCGACCGCGGCCCCGCGGACGCGCCCGTACGACAGCCCGCGCAACCGTCGCCCGGCCCCGAGTACCTCGACGCCCCGCGCGCCCCGGAGCAGCCCTCCCCGCCGGCAGCACCCTGGAGCGCGCAGGTCACGACCCCGGCCCAGGTGAGCACCGGGGCGGCCCCTGCGGAAACGGTTGTTCCGGGGGCGGAACCGGTAGGCGCGGCCCAGGCCGTGGTGGCCCGCGTGGCGACGGAGGCGAGCCAGGCGCCGACGCCGGCCGAGACCCCGCAGGAGGCTCACGCCGAGCAGCCCGCGCAGGGCGAGCCGGGCGAGGGCGAGGCTGCGGCCGAGGCCGGGCAGGGCGCGGCGGTTGCGGGTGACGCCGGTGGTGTGGGCGTCGGTCCGGACGCGGGCCAGGTGGCTGCGGCCGAGGCTGGGCAGGGTGCCGTGGCTGAGGGTGACCCCGCGGGCCTCGGTGCCGGTACCGCTGAGGAGCTGGTGATTGTGGCCGAGGCCGGGCCGGGCGCGGCGGTTGCGGGTGACCCCACCGGGGCGGGCGTCGGCCCGGACTCCGGTCAGGTCGCTGCCGCCGAGGCCGGGGCCGCGGCTGCTCCGGGTTCGGTGCCGCCGGCCGCGGAGGGTTCCGGTCAGGACGGTGAGCCGGGGCAGCCCGGCACTTCTCCCGAGGCTGCCGCGCCGGGTGCCCCCGGCGATTCCGCGGAGGGTGGCGAGCAGAGTCCGGTCGCCGGTGCGGAGCAGGCCCCGGCCGTCGGTGCGGAGCAGGGCGTGGCGCCCGCTCCTGCGCCGGAGGCCGCAGCGGCTCCTGAAGCGGTCCCGTTCCCAGAGGCCGCCACCGGTGCCCCGGAGGCCGCTCCGGCTCCTGAAGCGGTCCCGTTCCCTGAAGCCGCCACCGGGCCGGAGCAGGCCGTCACGCCGCCCCAGGCAGGGGCAGGGGAGGCGGCTGGTGCCCCCGAGGCCGCCGCACCAGGGCCGGAGGCGGTGGCTCCTGAAGCTGTCGCCCAGGCCTCCGACGCTGTGAGCCCTGAGGCTGTCGCCCCGGTTCCTGAGGCGGCGGCCCCCGATGTTGCCGCTCCGGCTCCTGAGGCGGTGGCCCCTGACGCTGCCGCGCCAGCGCCGGACGCGGTAGGCCCCGACGCCGCCCCCCAGGCGCCCGAAGCAGCCGACCCCGAAGCCGCCCCCCAGGCGCCCGAAGCAGCCGACCCCGAAGCCGTTGCAGCGGCGCAGACGCCAGCCGTTGACCCTGAGGCTGCCGCACCGGCCGTTGACCCTGAGGCTGCTGCACCCGCCGTTGACCCTGAGGCTGCCGCACCGGCCGTTGACCCTGAGGCTGCTGCACCCGCCGTTGACCCTGAGGCTGCCGCCCCGAGCGCGGCCATGCCCGCCCCCGAGGCCGTCCCGCAGCAGCCGGACGCGACCGGCGACCAGGCCGCCCCCAAGACTCCCGAGGTTCCTACGACAACTGACGACGAGGCAGCCGCGCAGGACCCCGAGCCGACGGCACCAGAAACCGCCACCCCCACCCCCGCCCCTGAAGCGCCCGCCCCGGCGGCAACCGAGCATGCCACCCCGGAATCCGTCGCTCCGCCCGCCGAGGCAGCCGCGCCCGCCGAGGAGGCCACCGAGCCGCCCGCGGCACCCGGCGACGCACCGGAGGCAGCCACCCCGGCCCAGCCTCCCGTGGCAGCGGCGCCTGACCAGGCCCCCGAAACGGCCACGCCCGACTCCCCGGCCGAGACCCCCGCCCCTGCTCAGCCCGCCGAGCAGCCCGCGCCCGCCGCCGAGGCACCTGCCGAGCAGCCCGCGCCCGCCGCCCAGGCACCCGCCGAGGCACCCGTGGAGACGCCCCCCGCGCCCGAGACCACCGACGGCCCCCCCGCCCCGGTAGCCCCGGAAACCCCCGCCGACACCACCACCCCGGCCTCCTCCGAGGACATCACCGTCGTACTCCCCGCCCCGACCGCGGACGAGCACGGCGGCGGACCCGTCCAGGGACCTCAGCAATCACAGCCGTCCCAGCCGGCGCAGCCCCCGGCACCGGAGCCGCCGGTACCCGTCGCCACCGTCCCCGCACCCCGCGACGGCGACGCCGAACTCGTACAGAACGCCGACGACCTGGACACCCGGGCCGCCGAACAGGAAGACCTGGCGGAGCAGGAGCGCCACCAAGCAGAGAGCGCGGCCGCAGTGGCAGAAGCACGACCGTCCACCGGCCCCGCCGCCCCCGCCTACGACCCCGCAGAGCGCGAGGCCGTACTGAAGGTCATGCGCGAACGCCGCGACATCCGCAACGGCTTCCGCAGCGACCCGATCCCGCACGAGGTGCTGCTCCGCGTCCTGGAGGCCGCCCACCACGCGCCCTCCGTGGGCCACTCGCAGCCCTGGGACTTCGTCGTCATCCGCTCCGCCGACACCCGGCGCGCGATGCACGAACTGGCCATGCGGCAGCGCGACGCGTACGCGAAGTCCCTCCCCAAGGGCCGGGCCAAGCAGTTCAAGGAACTGAAGATCGAGGCCATCCTCGACACCCCGGTGAACATCGTCGTCACCGCGGACCCGACCCGCGGCGGCCGCCACACCCTCGGCCGTCACACCCAGCCCCAGATGGCGCCGTACTCGGCCGCCCTGGCCGTGGAGAACCTCTGGCTCGCCGCCCGCGCCGAAGGCCTCGGCGTCGGCTGGGTCAGCTTCTTCGACGAGCGCGAGATGGTGCGCGCCCTCGGCCTGCCCGAGCACCTCGAAGTCATCGCCTACCTGTGCGTCGGATACGTCGACGAGTTCCCGGACGAGCCCGAGCTGCTCCAGGCGGGCTGGTCCAAGCGCCGCCCGCTGTCCTGGGTCGTGCACGAGGAGACGTACGGCCGCCGCGCCCTGCCCGGAGAGGAACCGCACGACCTGCTCGCCGAGACCGTGGCGCAGATCCGCCCGCTGGACGCCAAGGCGCTCGGCGAGGCGTGGGAGCGCCAGAAGCGCATGACCAAGCCGGCCGGCGCGCTGGGCATGCTGGAGATCATCTCCGCACAGCTGTCCGGACTGTCCCGCCAGTGCCCGCCGCCCATCCCGGAGCCCGCCGCCGTCGCGATCTTCGCGGGCGACCACGGCGTGCACGCGCAGGGGGTCACCCCCTGGCCGCAGGAGGTCACGGCCCAGATGGTGGCCAACTTCCTCGGCGGGGGAGCCGTCTGCAACGCCTTCGCCACCCAGGTCGGCGCCGAGGTCTGCATCGTCGACGTGGGCGTCGCCGCCGACCTCCCGGCCACCCCGGGCCTGCTGCCCCGCAAGGTCCGGGCCGGCACGTCCGACATGACCACCGGCCCCGCCATGACCCGCGAGGAGGCCAAGCAGGCCATCGAGGTGGGCATCGAGACGGCCCGCGACCTGGTCGCCGCCGGCAACAAGGCCCTGCTCACCGGCGAGATGGGCATCGCGAACACGACCGCGTCCGCCGCCCTGATCTCCGTCTTCACCGGCGCGGAACCGGCCGAGGTCACCGGCCGGGGCACCGGCATCAACGACGAGACCCTCGCCCGCAAGACCGAGGTCGTCCGCCGCGCCCTCGAACTCCACCAGCCGGACCCGGCCGACCCGGTCGGCGTGCTCGCCGCGATCGGCGGCTTCGAGCACGCCGCCATCGTCGGCCTCCTCCTCGGCGGCGCCTCCCTGCGCACGCCGGTCATCCTGGACGGCGTCAGCGCCGGCGCCGCCGCCCTGGTCGCCCGCGCGATCGCCCCGGAGGTCCTGGCCGCGTGCATCGCGGGCCACCGCAGCGCCGAGCCGGGCCACGTCGCGGCCCTCAACAAGCTGGGCCTGCGCCCCCTGGTCGACCTTGACCTCCGCCTGGGCGAGGGCACGGGCGCGCTCCTGGCCCTCCCCCTGGTCCAGAGCACGGCCAGGGCGATGCACGAGGTGGCGACGTTCGACTCGGCAGGGGTGACCGAGAAGTAGGTGCCGTGGTCCGTGGGCAGGCCCACGGACCACCCACCGGCAGACGGCCATGGTGCTCAGCTACTGGACCACCCGAGCCGCCATCACCCACGCCCATTAAAATCCGCACGTCAGGGCTACCGAACCACCGCCGCAACAGGAGCCGCACCCCCATGGCCGAACACCCCGCCTACCCCGTAGGCCTCCGCCTCACCGGCCGCCGCGTGGTCGTCCTCGGCGGCGGCCAGGTCGCGCAGCGCCGCCTCCCGGCACTGATCGCAGCCGGTGCCGACATCCTCCTCGTGTCCCCCGAGGCCACGCCTTCCGTCGAGGCCATGGCGGACGCCGGCGAGATCACCTGGGAGAAGCGCCCGTACGCGGAAGGCGACCTCGCGGACGCCTGGTACGCCCTGATCGCCACCGGCGACACGGAGGCGAACAACCGGGCCTCGGCCGAGGCGGAGCGCCACCGCGTGTGGTGCGTCCGCTCCGACGACGCCGACCGGGCGACGGCCTGGACCCCGGCCACCGGCCACAGCGAGGGCGTCACGATCGCCGTCCTCACCACGGACGCCCGCGGCCGCGACCCCCGCCACACCGCCGCCATCCGCGACGCGGTCGTCGAGGGCCTGCGCGACGGCACGCTCGTCGCCCCGCACCACCGCACCCGCACGCCCGGAGTCGCCCTGGTCGGCGGCGGCCCCGGCGACCCGGACCTGATCACCGTGCGCGGCCGCCGCCTGCTCGCCGAGGCCGACGTGGTCATCACCGACCACCTCGGCCCGCGCGACCTGCTCGCCGAACTGCCGTCGAGCGTCGAGGTGATCGACGCGGCGAAGCTGCCGTACGGCAGGTTCATGGCTCAGGAGGCCATCAACAACGCCCTGATCGAGTACGCCAAGCAGGGCAAGTCGGTCGTACGGCTCAAGGGCGGGGACCCCTTCGTCTACGGGCGCGGCATGGAGGAGGTCCAGGCGCTGTCCGAGGCCGGCATCCCGTGCACGGTCGTGCCCGGCATCTCCAGCTCCATCTCGGTCCCGGGCGCCGCCGGCATCCCGGTCACCCACCGGGGCGTCGCCCACGAGTTCACGGTGGTCAGCGGCCACATCGCCCCCGACGACGAGCGCTCCCTGGTCGACTGGCCGTCCCTCGCCAAGCTGACCGGCACGCTGGTGATCCTCATGGGCGTCGCCACGATCGGGAAGGTCGCCGAGACGCTCATCGCCCACGGCAAGTCGCCGGACACGCCCGTCGCCCTGGTCCAGGAAGGCACGACGGCCGGCCAGCGCCGCGTCGACGCGACCCTGAAGACGGTCGCGGAGACCGTGCGGACCGAGGATGTGAAGCCCCCGGCGGTGATCGTCATCGGCGAGGTCGTGAGGGTCGGCCCCACGGCCACCGCCCCCCGCGAGTAACCCCGGGTAACACAACCCGTCCCGAGCCGTTGGCACCGCACCCAGGACAAGGCAGTATCACCCTGTGGCCGATCTCATCACCGTCGAGGATCCCGACGACCCGCGTCTGCGCGACTACACCGGCCTGACCGACGTGGAGCTGCGCCGCAAGCGCGAACCCGCCGAGGGCCTGTTCATCGCCGAGGGCGAGAAGGTCATCAGAAGGGCCAAGGAAGCGGGCTACGAGATGCGGTCCATGCTGCTCTCGGCCAAGTGGGTCGACGTCATGCGCGACGTCATCGACGAACTCCCGGCCCCCGTCTACGCGGTCAGCCCGGAGCTCGCCGAGCAGGTCACCGGCTACCACGTGCACCGCGGCGCCCTCGCGTCCATGCAGCGCAAGCCTCTGCCCACGGCCGCCGACCTGCTCCAGACCACCCGCCGGGTGGTCATCATGGAGTCGGTCAACGACCACACCAACATCGGCGCGATCTTCCGCTCGGCCGCCGCCCTCGGCATGGACGCGGTCCTGCTCTCCCCGGACTGCGCCGACCCCCTCTACCGCCGCAGCGTGAAGGTCTCCATGGGCGCGGTCTTCTCCGTGCCGTACGCCCGCCTGGACACCTGGCCCAAGGGCCTGGAGTCGGTCCGCGAGGCGGGCTTCACCCTCCTCGCCCTCACCCCCGACGAGAAGGCCCGGCCCCTCGACGAGGCCGCACCGCACACCATGGACCGCGTGGCCCTCATGCTCGGCGCCGAGGGCGACGGCCTGTCCACCCAGGCCCTGGTCGCCGCCGACGAGTGGGTGCGCATCCCCATGTCCCACGGCGTCGACTCCCTCAACGTGGGCGCGGCGGCCGCCGTGGCCTTCTACGCCGTGGCCACCGGCCGCCCCCAGGCCTAGGGACCGTCCGTGGAGCAGCGCCAGGCGATCGTCGCCGTCCTCCTGCGCGGGGAGCGCGTCCTCGCGATCCGGCGCGGTCCGGCCGTCGTACGCCCCGGCTACTGGCAGCCGCTCAGCGGCAAGGTCGAACCGGGCGAGACCCAGGAGCAGGCGGTCGTCCGCGAGGTCCGCGAGGAGGTCGGCCTCACCGTCGTGCCGCTGGCCAAGGTGTGGGAGTCGGAGACCGACGACCACCGCTTCCGCCTCCACTGGTGGACCGCCCGCGCGGACACGGGCGAGGTGGTCCCCGACCCGGCCGAGGTCGCCGAGGCCCGCTGGGTCACGCCGGAGGAGTTCCTGGCCCTGGACCCGGTCTTCGACGGCGACCGAGAGTTCTTCGAACGGATCCTGCCGGAGCTGTGACGACCGGCGGGGCGGCTGATCGCCGCCCTCCGCTCCAGCGGTCCTACGGCTGGTAGTCCTGCGCCTTGTGGTGGCCCTGAGGCGTGTTGCCCTGAGTTTCGGAGTCCGGCTGAACCTGGACCTGTCCCTGTTCCTGCCGTACGCCGGCTCCGTCGCCGCCGAGCCCCCGCGCCGGGCCCTGACAGCCCTGCACCAGGGCGATGCCGAGCGCCACCACCAGTGTGACCACCACGAACACGAACAGCCGCTGCCGCAGCAGGCGCGGATTGGCGGGCCGCAGCCTGGTCCCCGTGGTCCTGGACGGCGGACGCCCGGTACCGCTGTGCGGGGCGGGGCGGCTGCCGCTGCCCGACCGCGTCCCGTTGCGCCCGGTGGGCGTAGGCCCGGACCCGGACCCCCCGGACCGTGACGGGACACCACCGCGCGGGGTGTTGCGGCCACTGGCCGGAGCCCCGCCGCGGGTCGTGCGACCGCTCGGCTTGGGCGTGCCCTGCCCACCGGTCCCACGCCGGGGCGGAACGCCGTCCTCCGCCGAGGACCCGCGCGGCGGGGGAGTCCCCCGGCCCCGCTGCCCGCCGGACGTCCCCGCGCCCTGCTGTCCCTGCGGACGCCGGGCGCGCTCGGGGTAGGTGTCGGCGGGCCGCTCGGTCTCGCCGCCGCGCGGCGCGGGCGGGCGTACGCCGGAGAGGTCCTGGGACTCGCGGGCCGCGATCTCCTTGAGCCGCAGCGACAGTTGGAGCGTGCTGGGACGCTCCTCGGGATCCTTCGCCAGGCACGCCCGGACGAGCGGGGCCAACGCGTCGGGGACGCCGTGCAGCTGCGGTTCCTCGTGCACGACGCGGTACAGCATCACCTCGGAACTGCCGTGCCCGAAGGGGGAGTCGCCCATCGAGGCGTACGCGAGCGTGGCGCCCAGCGAGAACACGTCCGTGGCCGGCGTGACCGCCGCGCCGCGCACCTGCTCCGGCGCGAGGAAGCCCGGCGAGCCGACCGCCGTACCGACATGGGTCAGCGTCGAGGCGCCGGTCGCCCAGGCGATGCCGAAGTCGATGATCCGCGGCCCCTTCGGGGACAGCAGGATGTTGGACGGCTTCAGGTCCCGGTGCACGACCCCGGCCTCGTGCACGGCGACCAGACCCTCCGACAGCGCGGCACCGACGGCGGCGACGTCGGCCGCGCCGAGCGGCCCCTCGGCGGCGACCTTGTCGTGCAGGGAGGGGCCGGGGACGTACTGCGTGGCGAACCAGGGGCGGTCCGCGTCGAGGTCCGCCGCCACGAGGCGTGCCGTGCATCCGCCGCGGATCCGTCGTGCCGCCGAGACCTCACGGGCGAAGCGCGAGCGGAACTCCTGGTCCTCCGCCAGGTCCGGCCGGATGACCTTGAGCGCGACCCGCTGCCCCTTCTTGTCGGAGCCCAGGTAGACCACGCCCATCCCGCCCGCGCCGAGCCGTCTGTGAAGCCTGAACGAGCCGACGACGCGCGGGTCCTCGCGCCTCAGGCGCATCATCGCCATGTTCATCCCCGCTGCCCGGTCCTGTGACGAGCCAACAGCTTACGTTTCCACGGCCGCCCGCGCGCAGAGGCCGCGCCCTCTCGGGGTGATGGATTGTCAGTGGTGGGTGGGAGACTTGAAGAGTGGTCAGGGGGTGTGCGAACAGGCGGTGTTCGCGCGGGGTGTGACCCCAACCACCCGTCGCAGAAGGGGGATTGGACCTGTGAAGGGTGACCGTGTGGAGATAGTCGTGGACGCCGGCGACACGACGCGCACCTATGAGGTGGTAGCGAGCCGAGCGGGCCGCAGGGTGGAGACAGCGGTACGCCGAGGTGTCGTGGAAGTGAGCGAAGTCACCCGCAGCGGGACGGTCGTGCGGACCGCCCGCTTCATGGCGAACCGGGTGCTGGCTCTGGTGGAACAGCCGATTCCGCGGGAGGAGAGCTCGGACAAAGCGGGGTGATCCAGGGCGCCCCGTCGGGGAAGACCCTGAGACCTGGGTCCGCTTCTCCACCCAGGGGAGTACATCGCAGGTGGCGGCTCATCCTCCGGGAGGCCCGGCAATCGGTACGAGGGCATGACGCCCGAGGGTGGGCCGGGCGCCTAGATTTGAGGTCAAGCGGCGGGTGCAGCACTCGTCCCCCGAGGTCAGACACCCGCCGCTGCACACGACAACTGAGAAACGTCAGGAGAGGGACCATGGCCCACACGGCACCGCGGACGCTGATCCGCGAGGAGGGACGCAAGGTGTACGCCGCCGCGTTCCGCCGCCGCCGTCAGGGCCGTCGCCACCCGGTGGTGGCGACGCTGATGGCCCTTCCCCTGGCGGTCCTGCTCCTCCTCGTCTTCGACGGGTGGGAGACAGTGGCCACACAGGCGTCGTCCGTGGGCGAGATGCTGGGGCGCTGAGCGGCGACCCCAGGCCCGGAAGAGCGGTCCGGGCGGGGACATCCACCCATGAAACCCCGTGGGGACGGGGGTGCGGCGGACGGCACAGATGCCGGCGCAGCTGGGGAGCTGCGCCGGCATTGCTTTTCCCTGCGGCGGCTGTGGGGGGTGCGCGTTGCGCCTTCTCGGCGGGTGTGGGTCGGGGCCGCGCCGGGGGGTGTCCGTCCTCGGAACGGCGCGATGGGGTGGGTGACCGACTCACTGGCGTTGACGCGCCAACCGCTGCGGGCGGACACCCCCCGACACGTCCCCTTCCGTGATCCGGCGGCTGCGGGCGCGTTCGTGGCTGCCGCCCTGCCGCCCTGCCGCCCTGCCGCCCAGGCAGCGCGCCCCGCGCGATCCGCGTAGCTGCGGGCGGCGGGCCGCCAGTCCCGCTGAGCTGCGGGCAGTCGTGCCGCTGGGGCGGCACGGGTGGGCGCAGCGGCACCCCGCTTCGCCGGGTTGCGGAGCCACCCGGCCCGGCACCGACGCCGGGCAACCGCACGGCCCCCGGGCACGGCAGGCGTACCCTCGCCCCAGACCGCACACCCAGGAGCCCCGTGACGCCCGCCCCCGAACTGCTCGTACACGCCCTCACCGCCAAGGCCCGAGCCACAGCCCACGCCCGCTCATCGGCCTGCCCCTGCGGCGCGGCCACGCTCGCCGACCGCCCGGACGGCATCGTCGTACGCCACGCGGACACCGTCGCGAAGGCCCACCCCCCGCACACCGACCCCACAGAGCTGACCAGCCGCCTCACGGTCGCGACCCACCACCCCCAGATCCTCCTGCCCCCACTCGACCCGGCCCCGGCCGACCTGCACGGCCGCCTCGTGACGTTCTGGCCGTACGGCACACCGGTAGACCCGGCCGACCCCGACGCCGCCCCCTGGGAAGCCGCCGCCACCCTCCTCGCCCGGCTCCACCGCACCCCGGCCCCGCACGCCCTGCCCACCATGCGAGGCCCCGCCAAGGCGGCCCACGCCGTCGCCCGGCTCCGGGAGGCCGGCCCGCATTCCGCCACCGCCCCCGTCCTGCGAGCCTGGACCACCCTGCCGCCCTGGGCCCGCGCCGAGGCCCCGATGCCGGACACGGCCACCTTGTGCCACGGCGACCTCCACCTCGGCCAGCTCATACGCCACCCCGCCCCCGACGGCCCCTGGCTCCTGATCGACGTCGACGACCTCGGCGTAGGCGCCCCGGCCTGGGACCTCGCCCGCCCCGCGGCCTGGTACGCCTGTGGCCTGCTCCCGCCCGACGCATGGACCCGCTTCCTCACCGCCTACCGGGAGGCCGGGGGCCCGGCCGTCCCCGCGGACGGCGACCCCTGGCCCGCTCTCGACGTGCCCGCTCGCGCCCTCACCGTGCAGACCGCCGCCCGCGCCGTCGCCAAGGCGGTCGCGGCCGGCCGCGACCTGGACGAGGTGGAGGAGGCGGTCGTGGACGCCTGTGACCGAATGGCGAGCATCCCGCCGCAGTTCACGCAGGAGCAGGCGAAGTAGGGTGCAACCGACCACAGCCGGACAGAGTCTGTCCTGGCGACATGTGAAGCAGGACCGACCGGCGAGGAGTTGAACCACCATGCAGTGTCCGAAGTGCCGAGCCCCGATGCACACATACAACCGCAACGGCGTCCAGATCGAGCAGTGCAGCGGCTGCCGCGGGATCTTTCTCGACTACGGAGAGCTGGAGTCGCTGACCCGCCTGGAGGCCCAGTGGTCCCAGGCCGCCCCGCCGCCTCCGCCTGGCCCGCAGGCCTACCCGGCCCCTCCGGCCCCGGCCTGGGGCGCCCCGCACGGTGGCCACGGTCACCATGGCCACCACGGGCACCACCGCCAGAAGAGCTTCGGGCGCATGCTGTTCTCGTCCTGACACGAGTCGTGACACCAGTTGTGACACGACAGGAGCCCCCGGCCGATTCCTACGGCCGGGGGCTCCTGTGTGATGTGGACGATACTGGGATTGAACCAGTGACCTCTTCCGTGTCAGGGAAGCGCTCTCCCGCTGAGCTAATCGTCCTCGGGACCATGACCACGTGCGGCGACGGATCATGGGCACTGCGTGCGCGATACTGGGATTGAACCAGTGACCTCTTCCGTGTCAGGGAAGCGCTCTCCCGCTGAGCTAATCGCGCGGGTGGGATCTTCGGAGATCCAGTGGACGATACTGGGATTGAACCAGTGACCTCTTCCGTGTCAGGGAAGCGCTCTCCCGCTGAGCTAATCGTCCTTGGAGGTGGAGACGGGATTTGAACCCGTGTAGACGGCTTTGCAGGCCGTTGCCTCGCCTCTCGGCCACTCCACCAGGAGTGTAGAGGACCGGGAAGTCCCCTCTTCCTTCGAGCGGACGACGAGGCTCGAACTCGCGACCTCAACCTTGGCAAGGTTGCGCTCTACCAACTGAGCTACGTCCGCTTGTCGTTTCGGTCCGCTCTCGCGGCCCGGCGACGAGTTGAACTCTAGCGGATTCCCGGGCCAGTACAAAAACGCGTTTGCGCAGCGTGCTGCGCTTGCCCTGCTCAGGGGCGTCGCGGAGCCCGCTGAAGGGACATCCCCCGGTCACCCGCAGGTCACCCGCCATAGACTCGACTGCGTGCTCGACCTCCCTCCTCTCGCCCGCTTCGGCGACCGCGTCGCCACCGGGCTCCTCGACGTCACCGACGATCCCGAAGCCCTGGAATCCAGCGGCTTCTGGGCCGTCTGCGCCGACTTCGAGGGCCGTCTGACCTGCGCCCGCTTCCGGGAGGTGCGGAAGACGGACGTGCCCGCCCCCGTGCCCGGCGCCTGGCGCGGGCCGGCCGTGGCTGACTGGACGTCCTCGCTCGACCGCGCCGCGTACACGGCGGCGGTACGGCGGATCCGCGAGCACATCGCCGCAGGCGAGGTCTACCAGGCGAACCTGTGCCGGGTGCTGTCCGCGCCCGTGACGCCCGAAGCCGACGTCGACGCCCTCGCCGCACTGCTCGCCCGCGGCAACCCGGCACCGTATGCAGGAACGATCCGCCTGCCCGGACACACCGTCGAGATCGCGACCGCGTCCCCCGAACTGTTCCTGCGACGGGACGGGCGTACCGTCGAGTCCGGGCCGATCAAGGGCACCGGCCGCACCGAGGCCGACCTGCTGGAGAAGGACTACGCCGAGAACGTGATGATCGTGGACCTGGTCCGCAACGACATCGGGCGGGTGTGCGCCACGGGCAGTGTGACGGTGCCCGACCTCTGTGCCGTCGAGAAGCATCCCGGGCTGGTCCACCTCGTGTCGACGGTCCGCGGCGAGCTGCGGGACGGGGTCGGCTGGGCCGAGCTGCTCGGCGCCGCCTTCCCGCCCGGCTCCGTCACCGGCGCACCCAAGTCCAGTGCCCTGCGGATCATCGACGCCCTGGAGACGGCACCCCGGGGTCCCTACTGCGGCGGCATCGGCTGGGTCGACGCCGACCGGCGGGTCGGTGAGCTGGCCGTCGGCATCCGTACCTTCTGGATCGACCGGGCCGAGGGCATGCTGCGCTTCGGCACCGGTGCCGGCATCACCTGGGGCTCGGATCCCGAGGGGGAGTGGCGGGAGACCGAGCTGAAGGCGGGACGGCTCCTCGCGATAGCGTCGGGAGCGTACGAGGTGAGTGGAGAGGACCTGACGTGAAGATCTGGCTCGACGGCGGACTGCAGGACATCGAGTCCGCCCGCGTCTCCGTCTTCGACCACGGGCTGACCGTGGGCGACGGCATCTTCGAGACGGTGAAGGCCGTGGACGGCCGGGCGTTCGCGCTCACGCGCCACCTCGACCGGCTGACCCGGTCCGCGCGCGGCCTCGGGCTGCCCGACCCGGACCACGACGAGGTGCGCCGCGCCTGCGCCGCCGTCCTGGCGGCCAACCCCATGCCGCTCGGCCGCCTGCGCATCACCTACACCGGCGGCCACGGCCCGCTCGGTTCCGACCGCGGCGAGCACGGCCCGACCCTCGTCGTCGCCCTCGGGGCGACGACCCGCCGCCCCGACTCCACCGCCGTGATCACGGTGCCCTGGACCCGCAACGAGCGCGGCGCGCTCACCGGCCTGAAGACCACCTCGTACGCCGAGAACGTCGTCGCCCTCGCCCGGGCCCGCGAACGGGGCGCCTCCGAGGCCCTGTTCGCCAACACCGTGGGACAGCTCTGCGAGGGCACCGGGTCGAACGTCTTCGTCGTCCTCGACGGCGAGATCCACACCCCGCCGCTCGCCTCGGGCTGCCTCGCGGGCATCACGCGCGCGCTCACGATCGAATGGACCGGAGCCGAGGAGACCGCCCTGCCGCTGGACGTGCTGGAGCGGGCCGACGAGATCTTCCTGACGTCCACGCTGCGGGACGTACAGGCCGTGCACCGCGTCGACGACCGTGAGCTGCCCGGCGCGCCGGGCCCGGTGACCGCGAAGGCCATGCGCATCTTCGAGGAGCGGTCCGGGGACGACCTGGATCCCTGACGGCCCCCGCTTATTCGGCTGAACAGAGGCGGGGTTGCGGGTAGAACACCCGTGATGACGACGACCCTGCGGCCGACCGAGCCGCTTCAGCAGAACGCCGACGGGACGCGCTCACGCCGCTACCAGGTGTGTGTGAACAGCCGTCCCGTGGGGGCGATACACCTCGGCACGCATCCCGTGTTCGGCGACGCCGTGGCCCGGATCATGAACCTGCGCATCGAGGAACCGGACCGCGGACGCGGCCGGGGCACGGTGGCCGCGCTCGCCGCGGAGGAGGTGGCCCGCGGCTGGGGGTGCCGCCGCATCGAGGCGCAGGTGCCCGCCGAGGCCGAGGCGGCGTTCCGGCTCGCCACCGCGCTCGGTTACGTCGTACGCAACCGCCTCATGCAGAAGCCGCTCGGCGACACCCCGCCGGACCTGCCGGAGGGCAGCCGCGCCCGGCCCATGACCGAGGCGGAGTTCGGCCCCTGGCTGGAGAAGGGCGAGCAGGACTACGCGCAGAGCTGGATCCGGCGGGGCGTTCCGCCGGCCGAGGCCCGGGCCAAGTCCGAGCGGGACCACGCCACCCTGCTGCCGCAGGGCCTCGCCACCCCGGGCACGTTCATCAGCGTCGTCGAGCACCTGGGGACGCCGGTGGGCGCGCTCTGGGTGGCCCTGCGCGAGAACAGCGCCTTCGTCTTCGACGTCGAGACCGACGCCGCCCACCGGGGGAAGGGGCACGGCCGCACCCTCATGCTGCTGGCCGAGGCGCAGGCGATCGCCGAGGGCAGGCGGACCATCCGCCTCAACGTCTTCGCCGGCAACACCCCGGCCGAACGCCTCTACGCGTCACTCGGCTACGAGACCAAGCAGTACGCCATGTACAAGCCGCTGCTGTGACGGCCGGGGGCGGGCGCCGGTGGTCAGCCCTCCCGGTCGGCCAGCAGCCGGTCCGCGATCTCCTCGATCCGCTCGCGCAGCCCCTCCTGGCTCTTGCCGCCGTCGAGCCGCTCACCGCCGATGACGTACGTCGGGGTGCCGGTCACGCCGATCGCCTTGCCCTCGGCCTGGTCGGCGTCCACGATCAGGATGTGCCGGCCGTCGACCAGCGCGGTGTCGAACTCCTCGGCGTCCAGGTCCAGTTCCCGGGCCACCTCGACCAGGAAGGGTTCTCCCTTACGGCCCAGCTCCTCGACCCGCCCCAGCAGGGCCTCGACGTACGGCCACCCCTGGCCCTGCTCCCACGCCTCCTCCGCGGCCTGGGCGGCGGCGAAGGCGTGCTTGTTCTTCTCCAGCGGGAAATGCCGCAGCCGCACGTCGAGACGGGTGCCGTAGCGGGCCCGCAGGGCACGGAGATCGTCCAGCGCGGTACGGCAGTCCGGGCACTGGAGGTCGCACCAGACCTCGAGGACGGGGGCGGGGGAGGAGTCGCTCATAGGCACAGTCTCCCAGCCGCGGCGTACTGCCGCCGCCCTAGGGGTTGGAGCCCGGACCGGCACCTGTGGAGGAGGTGACCCGGAGATGTCCCTGATGTCCGGCCGGGGCATGGCCCGCCGGGGTGGGGCGGGTGCAGGATGGAAGGGACGAAGTGCCCTGCTCGACCGCGCCATGCCTGGAGGACCGGATGATTGCCGAGACCGTCTGCTCCGCCGTGTCCGCGGCAGGCCTGGGCATCGCGGCCATCACGGCGTACCGCAAGCGCTTCCTCGCGGCGGCCCGTATCGCGGCCTACTCGCTCGTGCCGGTCGCCCTGGTGATGACGGGTGTCGTCGAGTGGCTGGCCGACACCGCGTTCAGCCCGACGGCCTGGGCGGGCTTCGGACTGCTCGGCCTCGCGTGGGTGCTGTTCACGACCACCCGGGTCGTGGAGCGCCGCCGCGGCGGCACCCGCAAGGAGCGCAGGGCGGCGGCCCGCGCGGCGGCTCAGCCCGAGGCGGTGGCCCCCGCGGCCTCGGCGCCCTCTTTGGGGCAGGGCACGAGCCCGGCGCCCCGGCCCGCTGCGGCGCCCCGGGGCGACGAGGACTTCAGCGATATCGAGGCGATCCTCAAGAAGCACGGCATATGACGCCCCGCGTGTCGGGCTGAATCGTCACAGTGCGTCCGCGGGCGCGCGGAAGTGATCAGAACCTGGACCGGACCTCACGGAATCGGCGCACTCCCGCACGGAACGAGGCCGCTGATCGCGTCCGGCCGGGCGACTGCGTCATCATCGCCGCGAGATGCTGGACACGACGGAACAGAGCGACCCCGCCCCGCCGCGGGACGAGCCACGCCCCCTGCGGGACGAGCCACGTGGTTGCCTCTTCGCCCTTTCCCAGCCACCGCTGATGATCTTCCTTGCGGTGATCGGGTGTCTGCTGCTCATGGCCTCGTTGCACGATCTGCTGTTGCTGTGAGCCGTACCCGCGGTACCCGGCGCCACCCGCCGGGGCCGCGTCGGCATCGACGACCCCTCCCGGCGGCTCTTCTCAGCCCGCGGCTTCCTTGCGCCGCGCCCGGTACGCGGCCACGTGCAGACGGTTTCCGCAGGTGCGGCTGTCGCAGTAGCGCCGCGAGCGGTTGCGGGACAGATCGACGAAGGCACGCCGGCAGTCGGGCGCCTCGCACCGCCGCAGCCGCTCCTGCTCCCCGGCGACCACGAAGAACGCCAGCGCCATCCCGCAGTCGGCGGCCAGATGGTCGGCTACGGAGGCACCGGGCGCGAAGTAGTGGACATGCCAGTCGTAGCCGTCGTGGTCCGTGAGCCGGGGCGTGGTGCCGGCGGCCGCGACCAGCTCGTTGATCTGGCCGGCGGCGGTCCGGGCGTCGGGGGCGGCGAAGACGGCGGCGAACCGGGCGCGGATCTTCCGTACCGCGGAGAGGTCGAACTCCGAGAGCACCCCGACATCGCTGATCTCGTGGTTCCGTACGAACTCCGCGAGGGTCGCCACGTCCGGCAGCCCGTCCTGCGCCGCGTCGTCCTCCGGTGCGGTGTTCACCAGATCCACCACGGTGTCGAGGGCGCACCGGGTGTCGTGGGTGATCAGCACGATTCGCTCCCTGGCCTGGGGGTCGGGCGGGCGCCCGCCGATGCTGGCCGATGGTAACGGCTCCACCACCGCCGGACCGTCCTCATGCCCGCACATGGCTTCGAATACAACGCCGCCGGGCTCGCCGTGCTTCCCACCCCCGCCCGCCGGCAGTCCCGGGCACACGCGAACCGGCGCCGCCCCGCGTGAGCCGCGGTGCCGGCGCCGGTGTCTCCCGTATGCGGTTGTCCTGGCCCGAGCCGTCTCCCCGAGTCGACGGCGCCGGGCGGCTTTGTGAGGGTCTCGCCCTAGCTTTCCGCCAGGATGTGCGAGAGCTCCTGATCGAGATCGAAATGCCGGTGCTCCGTGCCGGGCGGCACGGCGGCGTCGGTCCGCTTCAGGAAGGACTCCAGGGCCCGTGCCGGGGCCTCGAGCAGGGCCTCGCCCTCCGGCGAGCTCAGGGCGATGCATACGACGCCCTGACCGTGGCTGCGCGACGGCCAGACGCGGACGTCGCCGGTGCCCGTAGGGCGGTGAAGTCCCTCGGCGAGGAGGTCGCGGGCGAACACCCACTCGACGGTCTCCTCGGCTCCGGTGTGGAAGGTGGCGTGCACGGCGTAGGGGTCGGCCGTGTCGTACCGCAGGCCTGCGGGGACAGGCAGGGAGGACTCGCTCGACACAACGAGGCGCAGGTGCAGCTCGCAGCTGACCGTGGTGTTCATAAGCGCCAGGGCCTTTCGCTCAGTGTGCGCTCGGGGATTCGCACGTCGGCGAAATCGACATGCCACCTACGGTGCCGTTGTAAACCCCTCTGAGTGTTTTGCGTGCCTTTACGTAACTCTTCCGGCCGAGAGATCGTTCGCGGCGTGCGTCCATTCCGGTGACTGGTTTCGCTCGGGTAGTGTTTGGCCGTATGAATACGGGGAGTAACGAGCCGGGCGAGGTGGCCGTGGCGTCGGACGAGACGGAGACGGAAGAGGTGCACGGCGAGCAGCACCGGGGGCTCGGCTCGCGGGCACCGGAATTCATCAAGGCGCGCCGCGTACTGCACGTGAGCTGGCAGGTCGGCGTCTTCATCATCGGGCTCGCGGTCGTCGTCGCGGGCATCATCATGCTGCCCCTGCCCGGGCCGGGCTGGGTCGTGATCTTCGGCGGCATGGCGATCTGGGCGACGGAGTTCGTGTGGGCGCAGCTGGTGCTCCGCTGGACCAAGCGGAAGGTCACCGAGGCGGCGCAGCGGGCCCTCGACCCCAAGGTGCGGCGCCGCAACATCATCCTCACGACCATCGGGCTGGTGATCGTGGGCGTACTGGTCGGTATCTACGTGTGGAAGTTCGGCATAGTCATGCCGTGGAAGATCGAGAACCAGTGAGCCGTGCCGGGGTGCCGGTGCCTGCCGGTGTCGGCCGGTGCTGGTCACAGGCACCCCCTGACATGGGGTAATGTACTTCCTGCGTCCGGGCGATTAGCTCAGTGGGAGAGCGCTTCGTTCACACCGAAGAGGTCACTGGTTCGAACCCAGTATCGCCCACCCGGATCGGCGGCCCACCTGCGATGACGCAGGTGGGCCGCCGTCGTTGCAGCCGGCGTCGGCGACCGTGTCGGCGGTCCTGCGGCTCCTGGCCCCTGGCGGCCTTCGCTGGCCCTGTCCTGGCTGTCCGTCCGCCCGGCGGCAGATCGCTCCTGTCTGGCTGTCCGTGCCGCCGAGATCCTTCCGCCCGTGGTGCGCGACCGCTTGCGTCCGGTTGGTCCCGAAGAGAAGCCGGGGGCGAGCCGCTAACGGACCACATCCGCGAGGGCCTGGCCGTGCTGCGAGCTCCATCCATCGAGCCGCCCGGGCTCCGAGGCGCTCGCTCGGACGTCCTTCGCGACGGGCCGCCCCCTTGGCCGACAGCGACATACCGGCTACGCCGTGAGCGCCCATGTGGCGAGCGCCCATGTGGCGCCCGCCTACGTCGGCGAGCGTCCATGTCGTGCCCGTCCATGTGGCGCCCGCCTGCGCCGAGAGCGTCCACGCCGTGCCCGCCCAGGCCGCGAGCGTCCACGTCGCGCCCGCCCACGTGGTGCCCGCCCACATCGCGAACGCCCACGCCGCGCCGCCCACACCGCCCCACGTCGCCCCCCTCCCCGGCACCCCACCCCACCCACCCCGCCGAGGAGGCGCCGACCGCATAGCGACCTGACTGCGAGCCTGCCTGCCGCCAAGGCCGGCGCAAGCGGCCCGCAGCGGCCCGCAGCGGCACCCCGCTCCGCCGCCCTGCGGGCCCACCCGGCCTCAGCACCGAGCCCCCACCCACGGCCAGTCCCTCACACCGGCACCCGCCCCCCACTCACCGCCACCCCCACTCACCGCCACCCCCACTCACCGCCACCCCCACTCAACCGCCACATGGCCAAAACCAGACGCCGCGACCGCCGCCACCGCCCTCCACCCCACCGTCGTCTTTCGGTCGCCCCCGAAACCGTCACAACAGGCCCCCCGTCGTCCGGTCCCTCGACCACCCCCACCTCACCAGCGAGGTCATCCCGCCCGGCCCCCGGCCCCGCCGCCCGAACCCACTCCGCCCCCACCCCCCTCGGTAAGAAAATCTTGTCCGAATCATTGACGCACCCTCAGCCCCTCCGTAACTTGTGCCAGCAAGCGCTTACTTGAAACGATTCATGCGAGCGGATGACGTGCGGGGAGGTCCAACCGTGGTGAACGGCAGGAATGTTGAGAGACGTACGATTCTGAAGGCGGCCGGGGCCACGGCGGCCACGCTGGGGCTGGCGGCGACGACCGGCTGCGGTGGCGACGGAGGGGCGTCCGCGGACGGGACGGTGACGATCCGTTACGCGTGGTGGGGAGCGGAGGACCGTGCCCAGCGAATCAACAAGACCATCGCGCTCTTCGAGAAGAAGTACCCGAAGATCAAGGTGAAAACGGACTTCCAGCCTTATCTCGACTTCTGGAAGAAGTTCAACACCCAGGCCTCCGGCGGAAATCCGCCGGACGTCTTCCAGAATGCCATCGGGTTCCTCCGTAAATACGACGCGAAGAACGTGCTGCTCGATCTCAGCGAGCAGGCCAAGGCCGGCAACCTCCGGATGGACGGATTCCGCGCGGGACTCGAGAAGTTCGGCGAGATCGACGGCAAGCTCCTCGGAGTCCCGGTCGGTTCCAACTCGATGGCTCTGGTCATCGACAAGCCCGTCTACACCCGGGCGGGCGTGAAGCCGGAGATGGGCTGGACCTGGGACGACTTCGACTCGGCGATGAAGAAGATCCGCGACAAGACGGGCCGCGCCGGCGACAGCGGCATGTACGGGACGATGTACCTCTACGACCTGTACCTGCGCCAGAACGGCAAGGCGTTCTTCACCGAGGACGGACTCGGCTTCACCGAGGCGGATCTGACGGACTGGTGGACGAAGGCCAAGAAGGGCGTCGAGGAGGGTATCTACTCCGACCCGAAGAAGGTCGCCCAGATCAAGCCCAAGTCCGCGCTCGCCGCGGAGCTCTCCGGCGGCGAGTTCACCTGGGACAACTTCACCGTGCGCTACAGCGCCGAGGGCAAGAGCGAGTACGCCCTGGCGCCGATCCCGACCACGGACGGCAAGAAGACCGGCCAGTACCTCGGCTCGCTCATGCTGAGCGCCTCCAAGCGCACCCAGCATCCCAAGGAAGTCGCCCAGTTCATCGACTTCATGGTGCACGACCCCGAGGTCGCCAAGATCATGGGCTATGACCGCGGTGTGCCCGCGACGCAGGCCCAGTTCGACGCCTACAAGCCGACCGACGAGGTCAACAAGGCGATCGCCGCCTACGAGGAGTCCCTCGTCGAGGCCGGTGTCCTGGAGCCCATCACGCCGCACCCGAACGGCGCGGACATCTGTGAGTCCGCGTTCCTGCGCATCGCCGAGGAACTCGGTCTGGGCAAGCGGTCGGTGGACGAGGCCGTCAAGCAGTTCTTCACCGAGTCGAAGACGGCTCTCGGCACCTGATGGGAACCACCGTGACACACGCCCCTGCGATGGAGGGCCTGTCCCAGGACTCCGAGCCGCGGCACGGTCCGGTGAAGCCCGAGCGCCCCGCCGCCCTCAAGCGGCGGCGGCGCCGGGAGAACCTGGCCGGCTATCTCTTCATGTCCCCCTGGATCGCCGGGTTCCTGCTGCTCACCGCGGGCCCGATGGTCGCCTCGCTCTACTTCGCGTTCACCGACTACAACCTGTTCGACGCCCCCAAGTGGATCGGCTTCGACAACTTCTCCGAGATGTTCGGCGATCCCCGCTGGCGCCACTCGGTGCAGGTGACGCTCTGGTACGTCGTCGTCGGAACGCCGCTCAAACTGCTCGCGGCCCTCGGTGTGGCCCTGCTCCTCGCGCAGAAGCGGCGTGGACAGGCCTTCTACCGGGCGGCCTTCTACGCGCCGTCGCTGATCGGCGCGAGCGTCTCCGTCGCGATCGTCTGGAAGGCGATCTTCTCGGACGACGCGATCGTGGACCGTACGCAGAAGATCTTCGGGATCGACGTCGGCGGCTGGACCGGCGACCCGGACATGATCATCTACAGTCTGGTGGCGCTCACCGTCTGGCAGTTCGGCGCCCCCATGGTCATCTTCCTGGCCGGCCTCAAGCAGGTCCCGCGCGAGCTGTACGAGGCGGCCGAGGTCGACGGCGCGGGCAAGCTGCGGCGGTTCTGGAACATCACGCTGCCGATGATCTCCCCGGTGCTCTTCTTCAACGTCCTGCTGGAGACGATCCACTCCTTCCAGATCTTCAGCTCGGCGTACATCGTCGGCGGCGGCGCCGGAGGCAACGCCTGCGGTCCGGCCGACGGCTCGATGGTCTACACCTGCTATCTCTACGTCCAGGGCTTCGAGAACAGCCGGATGGGTCTGGCCTCCGCCATGGCCTGGATGCTGCTCGTCGCGGTCGCCCTGGTGACGGCGGTGCTGTTCTGGTCCCAGAAGCGCTGGGTGCACTACGAGGAGGGCGCCCGATGAGTGCGCATGCCACCGACGCCACCCCACGAGCGGGCGGCCTCCGGCACAAGCTGCCCGGATCCCTCGCCTGGCACATCGGGTCCCTGCTGATCCTCGCGGTGATCCTCTACCCGGTGATCTGGGTCATCGGCGGCTCCCTCAAGGAGAGCGAGGACATCGTCGGCAGCCTGGACCTCCTGCCGAGCGACCCCATCCTCGACAACTACAAGAGCCTCTCCGACGGCATCGCCGACATCTCGATCTCCACCTTCTTCCTCAACTCGCTCTTCCTCGCGGTCGGTTCGGTGATCGGGATCGTGGTGTCCTGCTCGCTGACGGCGTACGCCTTCGCGAGGATCAGGTTCGCGGGCCGGAATCTGCTGTTCACGCTGATGATCGGCACGCTCCTGCTGCCGTACCACGTGCTGCTGATCCCGCAGTACGTGCTGTTCCGCAACATGGACATGATCAACGAGTACACCCCACTGCTGCTGGGGAAGTACCTCGCCACGGAGGCGTTCTTCGTCTTCCTGATGGTGCAGTTCATGCGCAACATGCCCAAGGAACTCGACGAGGCGGCCCGCCTCGACGGCTGCGGGCACTTCCGCATCTACTGGTCGATCATGCTTCCGCTGTGCCGCCCGGCCCTGATCACCAGCGCGATCTTCACCTTCATCAACTCGTGGAACGACTTCATGGGCCCGCTGATCTACCTCAACGAGCCCGACATGTACACGGTCTCGCTCGGCCTGAAGATGTTCGTGGACCAGGAAGGGCTGGCCAACTACGGCGGCATGATCGCCATGTCGCTGGTCGCCCTGCTGCCGGTCCTCGCCTTCTTCCTCGCCTTCCAGCGGTACCTGATCGACGGCATGGCGACGTCCGGTCTGAAGGGCTGAGGTGAGCATGGCTGGGACCCGAGTGAAGGCACGGGGGGAGTCGGCTTTCGCCGAGCGGTTCGGTGTGTTCGCCGAGTGTCTGCTGACCGGTGTGTGGATCGCGGTGGCGTCGCTGGGTGTCGTGACGTACCCGGGGGCCTTCGTCGCCGGGGCGCGGCACCTCAGGCGCCGCACCGCCCACGAAGGGGGCGGCCTGCGCGAGTTCGTCGCCGACTTCCGGGCGGCCCTGCGCCGCGGATGGCTCGTCGGCCTCGCCGGGTGGGTGGCAGCGGGCGCGGTGTGGGTGGACGTCCAGGCGGTCCGGGCCGGGATCCCCGGCGGGCCGCTCGTCGGGGCCGTCGGCGTGTGCGCCCTGATCGGCCTGGTCGTGGCGGGGCTGCGCGCGGCGGCGGTCTGGGAGCCGGACGCCCGCTGGCGGACCCTGCTCGCCGCCGCCTGGCGCCGGACGGTGCTCGACCCGGCCGGGTCCTTCCTGATCATCGCCGGGCTGGCCGTGGTGGCCCTGTCCGCCTGGTTCGCCGCGCCGCTGGCGGTCGCCGTCCTCGGGGCCGTCGCGGCGGCGGCCGTCGCCGTGGAGGAGCGGTACCGGCGCCGCTGACCGGCGGTGCCCCTCATTCCCAGGTCGGCGCCCCGGGCGCCGACCTGTCACTGTCATGCCCCTGACCAGCGCACGGAATTGCTTCCCGCACGGACAAGGAAAGGCAGCACCTCTATGTCTCCCATCCCCCGCAGGAACCTCCTCAAGGCGGCCGCCGTCGCCGGAGCCGCCGCCCAGTTCAGCTGGGCACTGGGAGCCCAGGACGCCCAGGCGGCCCCCAGAGCCGAACCCGCCGACGCCGACCCGGTGACCCTGGACTGGCTGGAGGACGGCGGCCTCGGCGCGGCCCCCGGCTCCACCGTCGGCGTCCCCTGGCCGAAGGGTGCCTACCAGGAGGACCAGACCTTCGCGCTCACGGACGCGGACGGCAAGGCCGTACCCGTGCAGTCCTGGCCGATCGCCTACTGGCCCGACGGCTCCCTCAAGTGGACCGCGCACGCAGTCGGTTCGGGCGACGGCAAGCTCACGCTCAAGGCCGGGACGCCCGCAGCGCCGGAGAAGAAGGTCACCGTCGACAAGAGCGGCGGCACCATCGACATCTCCACCGGCGTCATCACCGCGAAGATCGGCAAGTCCGGCTCCACGATCGTCAAGTCGGTCGCCCGGGGCTCCACGGAGATCGCCAGGAACGGCCGGCTCGTGCTGATCCGCCAGCCCGAGATCGAGGACGAGGACCAGGGCGCGGTCAAGACCGAGCGCTTCGACGGCGCGGTCTCCAAGGTCGAGGTCGAGCAGGAGGGCCCGGTCCGCGCGGTCGTCCGCATCGACGGCAAGCACCGCAAGGGCGGCCGCAGCTGGCTGCCCTTCTCGATCCGGCTCTACTTCTACGCGGGCGCCGAGTCGTTCCGCATGGTCCACACCCTCACCTTCGACGGCACGCAGGAGCCCGGAAAGGCGAGCGGCGACTTCATCCGCGGGCTCGGCGTGCGCTTCCAGGTGCCGATGCGCGACGCCGCGTACGACCGGCACATCCGCATCGGCGGCGAGGGCACCGGCCTGCTCCGCGAGGCGGTCAAGGGCATCACCGGACTGCGCCGCGACCCCGGAGCGGCCGTGCGCACGGCCCAGTTCGAGGGCAAGAAGCTGCCCGACCCGTCCACCTGGGACCAGCGGGTCACCACCCGCCTCCAGTACATCCCCGAGTGGGGCGACTACACCCTGTCCCAGCTGTCCGCCGACGGCTTCACGGTCCGCAAGCGGACCAAGAAGGGCCACGGCTGGATCGGCGCGGGCGGCGGCAAGCGCGCCAGCGGCTTCGGATACGTCGGCGGCGCGAGCGGCGGCCTCGCCTTCGGCCTGAGGGACTTCTGGGAGAAGTTCCCCGCCCAGCTCGACATCCGCGACGCCCAGACCGACACGGCCGAGGTCACCCTCTGGCTCTGGTCGCCCGAGGCCCAGCCCATGGACCTGCGCTTCTACCACGACGGCATGGGGCAGGACACCTACCCCGAGCAGCTCGAAGGCCTCAACATCACCTACGAGGACTACGAGCCCGGCTTCGGCACCCCCTACGGCATCGCCCGTACCAGCGAACTCCTCTTCTGGGCCCACGAGTCCACGCCCAGTGCCGAGGCCATGGCCCAGCAGGTCGAGGCCGTCCGCACCCCGCCGCAGCTCGCCGCGCCACCCGAGCAGCTCATCAAGGCGGGCGTCTTCGGCAAGCTCTTCTCCCGGCCCGACCGCTCCACCGCCGCCAAGGCGAAGATCGAGGACCACCTCGACTTCCTCTTCACCTACTACAAGGACCAGGTGGAGATGCGCCGGTGGTACGGCTTCTGGGACTACGGCGACATCATGCACACCTACGATCCCAGCCGTCACCAGTGGTGCTACGACGTCGGCGGCTACGCCTGGGACAACTCCGAGCTCTCGCCCGACCTGTGGCTCTGGTTCGCGTACATGCGCTCCGGCCGCGCCGACATCTTCCGCTTCGCCGAGGCCATGACCCGCCACACCGGCGAGGTCGACGTCTACCACCTCGGCAAGTGGGCGGGCCTCGGCACCCGGCACGGCGTCCAGCACTACGCCGACAGCGCCAAGCAGCAGCGCATCGCCAACACCACCTACCGCCGCTACTACTACTTCCTCACGGCGGACGAACGCGTCGGCGACCTCATGCACGCCAACGTCGACTCCGACGAGACGTTCCTCGTCCTCGATCCCATCCGCAAGATCCGCACCGAGCCGTACACCCCCGACCGCAACGCCCTCTCCATCGGCTTCGGCACCGACTGGAGCGGTCTGGTCTCGGCCTGGCTCACCGAGTGGGAGCGGCGCGGCCCCAAGTGGGAGAAGGCCAAGGCGCGCGTCCTGTCCACCATGGAGACCATCGCCGCCCAGCCCAACGGCTTCGTGCAGGGCGACGCGCTCTACGACCTGGACACAGGCAAGTTCGCCGTCGCCAAGGAGCCCAAGGTCAGCGTCTCGCACCTGTCGGCCATGTTCGGCCTGGTCGAGCTGTGCGCCGAGCTGATCGACCAGGTCGACATGCCGAAGTTCAAGGAGGCGTGGCTCGACTACTGCCGCTACTTCAACGCCACCAAGGCCGAGCAGAAGGCCCGCTACGGCTCCGACTTCGGCTCCCTGCTGCTGTTCCAGGGCCACTCGCGCCAGGACGCCTACGCCGCCGTCCAGACGGGCGACGGCAAGCTGGCGGCCCGGGCGTGGCAGCAGTTCTACACCAGCCGGGACACCTGGGACTACAAGGAGTCCACCGACTGGTCCACGAAGAAGATCGAGGGCCCGACCGCCCTGGTCCCCGGCAGCGAGGCGGCCTGGGTGTCCACCAACGCCACGGCCCTGTACGGCCTGGCGGCCATCCAGAACCTGGCGCTCGTGGGCGACAAGATGCCGTAGCCGACGGCTAGTCCATCCTCCCCAGGGCCTCCCGCACCCGCCGGACGTCCCGGATCCGCTGCTCGTACGTCGCCCCGAGTGCGAGCAGCAGGAGTCCGGCCAGGGCGGGAGGCGCCCAGCGGGGGAGTGCTCCGGTCACCTGCACGACGTACGGGGCGAGTTCGTGCAGCGTGACCAGGGCCAGCACCGAGCCGCCGAGCACCAGCGGCGCCTGGAGGTGGTGCCGGGCCCCCAGGAGCGTCACGACCAGAGCCGCCGTGCCCAGCAGCAGCGGACGTGTCCAGTGCGGGTCGGCCCAGGCCGCGACCAGGCTCGGCAGGAGCGTGGCGGCGAGGCCGGGGCCGTACGCCGTCCAGGACGAGGCCCGCGGGTCGCGACGCCGCCGGACGGCGCCGACGAGCAGCGCCGGGACGGTCACCGGGAGCGTGTACGCCTCGGGCGTGCCGACGTCCCAGGCGGCCAGCCGTACCCACGCGGCCAGCACGAACAGGGCGGTGGCCGCGTAGCCGAGCGGACGGCGCTCCGGGCGCAGTGCCGTGGCCGCGGTGATCGTGCCGCACAGGGCCAGCACCAGGGCGAGCATCGGCGGGTCGGTGACGGCGAGGCCCACGGCGAGCAGGCCGGTGGCGGCTCCCACGATCTCGACCGGCACGGTCGCCAGGGACGCGCCCAGGCGCGCCGCGAGCAGGGCGGCGGCCACGGGGACGGCCAGGACGAGCAGAGCCGTACGGGCCGGCGGCCAGTCCGCGGCGGCACCCGTCGCCGCGGCCAGCGCGGCGGCGTGCACGAGGGCGGCCGGAGCCGTGACGGCGGCGAGCCCCGCCTGCCAGGAGGCCGCGGCGAACAGCGCCGTCAGTGCGGCCAGCACGACGAGGGTCGCGGTCTGGGAGGCGAGGGCGGTCAGGGCGAGGCTGACGGCCGTCACCAGGGCGAGAACGACGGCGGTGACCCGCGCGGCGGACACCGTGGTCCGGGACGCGTACAGCGCCGCCGCTGTCACGACCCCCAGGACCAGCATCCCGGCGACGTACGGGATCCCGAAGACCGCCGGCAGCGTCAGCACCGCGGCCCAGCACAGGACCGGCGCACCGAGCCGGGCCCGCGGCCGCCACTGCTCCCCGGGGACCGCCAGGGCGAGCACGGCCGCGACGGCCACGAGGACCACGGGAACTCCCGCCGCGTCCGGCGGCCAGGGCGTCTCGACGGCCACCGCGGCACGGGCGTCCGACGGCGCACCGCCCCACACCCGGCCCAGCCACCCGGCCGGCCCCAGCACCACCACGGCGACGACGGGCAGCGCCCACAGCAGAGCCAGCGCCTGTACGACACCGGAGGCCCAGGCAAGACCCCGCCGTACCGCTTCGGGCAGACGGCTCACCCGCACCGCCGTCAACAGGGCGATGCCGAGGGCCAGATGAGCCGGAACCGCCCACTCGGACGGCATCCCGGAGCGAACCACTCCGCCGAGCGCGCCCACGGTGAGCAGCCCGGAGGCGATCGCCAGGCCGAGGGCGTGCCGCGCGCCCGGAACCCGCCAGGCCGCACCCGACGCGATCCCCGCCGCGAGCAGGAGCAGCGCCCCGGCCCGGGCGGCAGCGCCCGGGCCGTCGGCCGTCAAGGACAGCCAGCCGGCGCCCAGGACGCCCCAGCCGCCCACGGCGTACGCACCCACGACGGCGGTGATCCGCACCGCGCCGGCCGTCCCCCGCAGCGCCACCACCGCGTCGAGCCCGGCCGTCACCAGCAGCGCCGCCGTGATCATGTACGGACCGGCGTCGGCGGCCAGCGCCCACAGCAGCAGCGGGAGCTGCGCCGCCGCCAGGGCGGAGGGCAGCGGCAGCCGCAGCGCGGCCGTGGCCGGCAGCACACCGTAGGCCGACCAGACCACCACCAGCACCGCCGACGCGGCCGCCGCGTAGCCGGTCCCGTCCGTCCCGGCGAGGGCGGCCTCGTGCAGCGCGTAGGCGTCCAGAACCGTGAGCGCGAGACCGAGGCCCGCCACGGACTCGGCCGTCGACCGCAGCCCCCGCTTCAGCAGCGCCGCGGGGGCGGCGAGCGCGGCCAGCGTGACCGCGCCGAGCACCACGGCCCGCCCGGTGATGCCCATGTGCCCCCAGCTGACCAGCGTGAACACCGCCGCCGCGAGCGTGAGCAGGACACCACCCAGGATCAGCAGCAGGTTCTGCACGCTGGGGGCGGCGGTCTCCGGGCGGGGCGGCGCGGCGGGCGGCGGCTGCGTCCGGGCCTCGGCCCGTGACTGCTGCTGCCCCTGGTGCAGGGTCGCGACCAGCCAGGCGCGACGTGCCAGCAACTGGGAGCGGCGGGCGTCCAGTTGCCACAGCTCGGCATCGAGGAGCCGCAACTCCTCGGCCGGGGGCGGAAGGTGCGTCATGGCTCGCAGTGTGGTCCGTGTCACCTCGAACGGCATGAGTGCGGATACTCAGGCGCGTACTCAGACAGCCCCGCGGCGACTGGGCAGACTGCGGTCACCGACTGGGCAGACTGCGGTCATGGACTGGAACCACTACCGCTTCCGCAGCCTGTGGGCCCTGCCCGCGCCGCCGGCCGCCGTGTACGAGGTGCTGGAACGGCCCGAGGACTACACCCGGTGGTGGCGCCAGGTCCGGGAGGTGACCCGGCACGACGACACCACCGGAGTGATCCGGATCCGCTCCGTCCTGCCGTACGACATGACCTTCACGGCACGGCAGGTGCGGCGCGACCCCGCGGGCGGAGTGCTGGAGATCGCCATGACCGGGGACATCGAGGGCTGGGCACGCTGGACGGTCACACCGCTCGGGCCGGGCAGTCTCGCGCGGTACGACCAGGTCGTGAGCGTGACCAAGCCGCTGCTGAGGCGGTTCGCCGTACCGGGGCGGCCCGTCTTCCGCGCCAACCACGCGCTGATGATGCGCTCCGGGCGGCGCGGGCTGCTCAGGCACCTTCGAGCGGTTTGAAGGAAGCGTGCCGGGACCTGTATTGTTCAGTGCGTTCCCGGGCGATTAGCTCAGTGGGAGAGCGCTTCGTTCACACCGAAGAGGTCACTGGTTCGAACCCAGTATCGCCCACCGGAAACAGCCGGTCCGTCGTAGACGGACCGGTTTTTTCATGCCCTGGGCCAGGGCCTGTCGTTCGGATCAGGCCGCCGCCGGCAGGTCCGGACGCAGCGGCCAGGCCGGATCCACCGCCTCCTCCACGCCGCTGCGCGCGAACCACGCCTGCAGCCCCCGCGCCTGCGCCGCGTGCCACACCGCCTGAAGCGTGTGCAGCTCCCCGGGGGCGAGCCGCTCCAGCCGGGACGCGAACCGGCGGCCCACCGCCCGGGTGACCTCCAGCGCCGCCACGGCATCGGCCGCCGCGTCGTGCGCGCCCTCCAGGGCGACGCCGTAGTGCGCGCACAGGTCGGTCAGGGTGCGGCGGCCCTTGCGGTACCGATCCAGGTGCTTGTCCAGGACCCGCGGGTCGAGCACCAGCAGCGGCGCCGACTCGAACCAGCGGCCGAGCGACGAGGCGCGGTGGCGCCGCAACTCCCGGTCCAGCAGGGTCAGATCGAACGGCGCGTTCATCACCACGACCGGCCGGCCGGCGTGCGCCTGCTCGGCCAGCGCCTCCGCTATCTCGTACATCACCGGCGACGGCCACCGGCCGTTGCGCTGGAGATGATCCTCCGTCAGCCCGTGCACCGCCGTCGCCTCCGCGGGCACCGGCACCCCCGGGTTCACCAGCCAGCGGCTCACCCGCGGCCGGACGCCCGGCGCGTCCTGGACGACGACGGCGGCCGACACGATCCGGTCGGTCTCGACGTCCACGCCCGTCGTCTCCGTGTCGAAGGCGGCCAGCGCCCCCTCGAACCAGCTCGTCGTCATACCCACACAACCCCTCGTTCACCTTCAGCAGTTGACGCACCGTCCGCTGCCCGATTCGGTGATACCCGGGCTGTTTGCGCCGTACGCCGGAAGGAGACAACAGGAGTACGGGTCGTCGCAGTTCAGCGGCCCCCAGCGGGGAATCACTTGTTCTGGAAGGCTGTTGGCCATGGCCATAGCGCAGCCCGAACGGGGCGGGCTGCTGCCCGAGCGCACGGCCCCCTCTCGCGGCACTCTCGCCACCACCGCCTGCATGGAGACACTCCAGGTCGGCTATCTGCACGCCGTCGCGGCGGCCGCCGGCTGCTCGCTCTCCCAGCCCTTTCCCGACAACGGCATCGACTGGCACGTCAGCCACAGCGCCCCCGGGCACACGGTCGACGACGAGGTCACCATCAAGGTGCAGCTCAAGGCCACCTACCAGGTGCCGCCCAACCCACCGGGCCGCACCTTCTCCTTCACGCTCGACAACGACCACCTGGCGAAGCTCGCCCGCAGCCCCGTGTCCGTACACAAGATCCTGGTGGTGATGCTGGTGCCGCGCGCCCAGGACGACTGGCTGCGCGCCGGCCACGACCGGCTCGACCTGAGGCACTGCTGCTACTGGACCAACCTCGCCGGCCAGCCGATCACCGGCCGCCGCCGCACCACCGTGCGCATACCGACTTCACGCATCTTCGACGACCGGGCCCTGTGCGAGATCATGACGCGGGTCGGGACGGGAGGGAAACCGTGACGCACCGCCCGACCGAGGAACCGGCGAGGCCCGTGCGGCCCCACCCCGTGGACACCGCCTGGAGCGGCGCACCGCCCGAGCCCGGCGAGGTCGACCCGGCCGTGCTCGGCGCCCTGCTGCGCCGGCACGGCTGGCAGCGCCGCGGCGGCGCCCCGGGCCGCTACGGCCGCTGGACCCCGCCCGGCCCCGGAGGCAGCGGCACCAGCCTGCTGGTGCCCGAGAGCCGCGCCTTCCCCGACAGCGACGACCTGCTCGGCGAGGCCCTGCTCGCCCTGTCCCGCAGCGGCTCGCCCTCCGCCCGCGAGGTCCTCGTCTCCCTCGCCGTGCCCAGCGACGAGATCCGCTGGTGGCACGACGTCCCCGCCGGGCCCGGCGGGGCGGCGCCCTGGACCGTCGAGGACCGGCTGCGCACCGCCGCCCGCCGGATGCTGCTCGCGGCGGCCCTCGCCACCCGCGCGCGGGCCGGCTACCACGGCGCCCGCCACCGGCGCGCCGCCGCCGCGTCCCTGGAGAACGTCCTCGTCGGCTCCGCCGCGGACGGCCGCCTCACCGCCTTCGTGCCCGTCGCCGCCGGCCGCCCCCTCGCCGTACGCCTCCACCAGGCCCTGCACGCCGCCCGCGAGGCCATCGACTACCAGCGCGCCACCGGCGGCATGGACGCCTTCGACGCCGCCGTCGAGGCGGGCGTGAGCCATGAGCTCACCGAGGCGCTCGTCGCCCTGGTCCGGGGCACCGAAGGCGCCCGGATCGCCGTCGAGTGGGCCCCGGCGGCCGGTGTGCCCGAGGGCTGCGCCCCCTCCGCCGAGCCCGTCGAGTTCTCACCCGGCGACCTGCCCGTGCTGCGCGAGGCAGGCGCCCGCTACCAGCACGAGGAACCCGCCGTACCGGTGCGGATCACCGGAGCGGTGGTACGGATGCGCAGGTCGGGGCCGCGCGGCGAGGGCACCGTACGGCTGCGGGTGCTGGCCGGGGCCGACGTGCCCCACGTCCGGATCACCCTGGACCAGGAGGCGTACCGGATCGCCGGGCACGCCCACCTCGTCGGGCTGCCGGTGCGGGTGCAGGGGCGGCTGGAGAGCCGGGGCGGGTTCCGGCGGCTGACCGGGGCCCACGGGGTGGTGCCGGTGCAGGTCGACGACGCCGAGCGGGACCGGCTGATGAAGGAGCTCCACGAGAACCTCGACTTCTTCGAGGAGGCCTGCGGAGGGGACTGCGGGGACTGATTTCGCGGAGGGTGGTCCCGGGTCGGTACGATCCTTACTCGTGCGCGCGCTCCGGTATGGCGCCGCAGACCCCCTTCAGTCAGGAGAGACCGGTGTCAGACGTCCGTGTGATCATCCAACGCGATTCCGAGCGGGAAGAACGCGTGGTGACGACGGGCACTACGGCCGCCGAGCTCTTCGCCGGCGAGCGTTCCATCGTCGCCGCGCGCGTGGCCGGCGAGCTCAAGGACCTGTCGTACGCCCTGTCCGACGGCGACGAGGTCGAGGGCGTCGAGATCTCCTCCGAGGACGGCCTGAACATCCTGCGCCACTCCACCGCGCACGTCATGGCCCAGGCCGTGCAGGAGCTCTTCCCCGAGGCCAAGCTCGGCATCGGCCCGCCCATCAAGGACGGCTTCTACTACGACTTCGACGTCAAGGAGCCGTTCACCCCCGAGGACCTCAAGCGCATCGAGAAGAAGATGCAGGAGATCCAGAAGCGGGGCCAGCGCTTCGCGCGCCGCGTCACCACCGACGAGGCCGCCCGCGAGGAGCTCGCCGACGAGCCGTACAAGCTGGAGCTCATCGGCCTCAAGGGCAACGCCGCGCAGGCCGCCGACGGCGCCGACGCGGAGGTGGGCAGCGGTGAGCTGACCATCTACGACAACCTCGACGCCAAGACGGGCGAGCTGTGCTGGAAGGACCTGTGCCGGGGTCCGCACCTGCCGACGACCCGCACCATCCCCGCCTTCAAGCTCATGCGCTCGGCCGCCGCGTACTGGCGCGGCAGCGAGAAGAACCCGCAGCTCCAGCGCATCTACGGCACCGCCTGGCCGTCGAAGGACGACCTGAAGGCCTACCTCGACTTCCTCGCGGAGGCCGAGAAGCGCGACCACCGCAAGCTCGGCTCCGAGCTGGACCTGTTCTCCTTCCCGGACGAGCTGGGCCCCGGCCTCGCGGTGTTCCACCCCAAGGGCGGGGTGATCCGCAAGGTCATGGAGGACTACTCGCGCCGCCGGCACGAGGCCTCCGGCTACGAGTTCGTGAACACCCCGCACATCTCGAAGGAGCACCTCTTCGAGATCTCCGGGCACCTGCCGCACTACGCGGAGGGCATGTTCCCGCCCATCCAGTTCGACGAGCAGAACTACCGCCTCAAGGCGATGAACTGCCCGATGCACAACCTGATCTTCAAGTCGCGGGGCCGGTCCTACCGTGAACTGCCCCTGCGGCTCTTCGAGTTCGGGACGGTGTACCGGTACGAGAAGTCCGGCGTCGTGCACGGCCTGACCCGCTCGCGCGGCTTCACCCAGGACGACGCGCACATCTACTGCACCAAGGAGCAGATGCCGCAGGAGCTCGACACGCTCCTGACCTTCGTGCTCGACCTGCTGCGCGACTACGGCCTGACCGAGTTCGAGCTGGAGCTGTCCACCCGCGACGACTCCGACAAGTTCATCGGCTCGGACGAGGACTGGGCGGAGGCCACCGAGGCGCTCCGGCTGGCGGCCGAGAAGCAGAACCTGCCGCTGGTCCCGGACCCGGGCGGCGCCGCCTACTACGGCCCGAAGATCTCCGTCCAGGCCAAGGACGCGATCGGCCGGTCCTGGCAGATGTCGACCATCCAGGTCGACTTCAACCAGCCCAAGCGGTTCGGCCTGGAGTACACGGCGGCGGACGGCTCCCGCCAGCAGCCCGTCATGATCCACCGGGCGCTGTTCGGCTCCATCGAGCGATTCTTCGGCGTCCTCCTGGAGCACTACGCGGGCGCCTTCCCGGCGTGGCTGGCCCCGGTCCAGGCGGTCGGCATCCCGATCGGCGACGCGCACGTCGCGTACCTGGAGAAGTTCGCGGCGGCGGCCCGGGAGAAGGGCCTGCGCGTCGAGGTCGACTCCTCGTCCGACCGTATGCAGAAGAAGATCCGCAACGCCCAGAAGCAGAAGGTGCCCTTCATGGTCATCGCCGGCGACGAGGACATGTCCCACGGGTCCGTGTCCTTCCGCTACCGCGACGGCTCGCAGGAGAACGGCATCCCCTTCGACGAGGCCATCGCCAAGATCCTGAAGGTCGTCGAGGAACGAGCTCAGGTCTGATCACACGGCGCACGGGCCCCCGGGGCGATCCCGGGGGCCTTTGCCGTACCCCCAGGTCGACGCCATATGCTGCACTGCATGACGAGTGAGCCGGAGCAGCAGGCAGGAGTGGGGACGCAGGACGCGTTCCAGCGGCTGTGGACACCCCACCGAATGGCCTACATTCAGGGCGAGAACAAGCCGAGCGGCCCGGGTGCCGAGGACGGCTGCCCCTTCTGCTCGATCCCGGCCAGGTCCGACGAGGACGGGCTGATCGTCAAGCGGGGGGAGCTGGTGTACGTGGTGCTCAACCTTTACCCGTACACCGGCGGCCACACCATGGCCGTGCCCTACCGCCACGTCGCCGACTACACGGACCTCACGGCGGGGGAGACCGCCGAGCTCGGCGAACTCACCAAGCAGGCGATGACGGCCCTGCGCACGGCCTCCGGCGCGCACGGCTTCAACATCGGCATGAACCAGGGCTCGGTCGCCGGGGCCGGTATCGCCGCCCACCTGCACCAGCACATCGTGCCGCGGTGGGGCGGGGACACGAACTTCATGCCGGTGGTGGGGCACACGCGGGTGCTGCCGCAGCTGCTGGCGGACACGCGGAAGATGCTGGCGGAGGCCTGGCCGACCGGTTGATGACGGCGGGGCCGGACTTTCCAGCCCGTCCGGCGTTTGAGGACGAGGCCGTTCAGGCCGATGGGGGTCTGGGGGCGCAGCCCCCAGCACCTACGCGTCGTAGACGTCCGCCTTCTTCGGCGCGGCCTCCTGAATCGCCCCGCTGAGCGCCGCCGACCGCGCCCCGAACTTCTCCACGTTCACCCCGTTCTCCCGCAGCACCTTCAACGCCGCCGCATGCACCACACGCAGCACAGGCGTAGCCGCCCGCAACGCGTCGTCCGCCATGAAGCGGTGCCGCCACGGCTGGTCGGCCCACGCGTGCCGCAGGCCGAACGGCTCCGGCAGCGTCAGGCTGCCCCCGAGCCACTTCAGCAGTGGCGGGTACCAGGTCAGCGGGGCCCGCGCGGCCAGCCGTACCACCTCGTCGGCATCGATCAGCGGGAGCTTCACGGTGCGGGTCTCCCAGAAGCGGAGCGCCTTCTGGACCGTCTTCTCCCTGGCCGCGGGCTTCTCGTTGAACAGGGGGTTGACCGGCCCCAGGGCGTGCCCGGTGACCTCGATGCGCAGGGTGTCGTGCAGCACGGTCACCGTGATCAGCATCGTGATCACCAGATGGCCGTCCCAGAGGGTCCACTGCACGCCGAGGTAGTGCCGGTCGCCGCTGCCGAACTGCTGCTTGTTGCAGATGTCCTGTATGGCGTGCGTCCGGACCGTGTACGCCTCGACGTCCGTGCCGCTCGGCCGGGACACCTCCGTCGCCTTCTCGCCGATCGGCGAGACGATCCAGTGCGTGATGGTCGGCTTGGGGAAGCCGCCGGTGTTGATGGACGTGCGCTCCAGCATGCCCAGGCCGCCCTGGATCGCCACGATGACGTCCCAGCTGCGGAAGGGGTGGAAGTCCTTGCCCGGCTCGGCGGAGACCAGTTCCTCGGCCAGCTGCCAGCTGCCCCAGCGGGTGCCCATGCCGAGTATGCCCTTGGGGCCGGCGTAGAAGGCGGAGTTGGAGCGCTGCTCGGCGGCGAGGCGGGCCAGCTCCTTGCGGACCTGCTCGGCCGCGTCACCAGGGGTGCCGGGGACGGCCTCGGGGATCTTCGCGCCGACCCCGCCGCCCGACAGCAGGCTCGACCAGCGCTCCCGCAGGTCACGGGCTGTGCGCTCGCAGATCTGCTTGGCCCAGAACCAGCCGACGACCGGCATGATGATCGCCGCGCGCCCGTACAGGGCCCAGAAGCCCGTGAACGGCATGCGGATCAGGAACAGCACGGCGAGCGCGCCCACCGCGACCAGCAGCGTCGTGGCGAGGGCGCCGGCGCGCTTGTCCTCGCGCTTGGCCATGGTGGTGCGCAGCGTGAACACGAGCAGCCACACGAGGAAGCCGGGCAGGAAGAGCACCCCGCAGATCACCGTGATCGCCGAGAGCCAGTTGTCGCGGTCGCGGCGGATGCGGTGGGCCGCCAGGCAGTGCTCGACGACGACCTGGGGCTCGATGCCGAAGGACTGGATGACCGGCTTGCGCCCGGCTCCCAGCATCCGGTCGATGATGGCGCGGGAGAAGGCCTCGCCGAAGCGGGGACGGAAGATCTTCGCCCAGGGCCGCGGCGGGGTGACCTTGGACTGGTGCCACTCGTTGTCGGCGTTCAGGATCTTGGTGACCTCGTCGTCCCGGTACGCCGCCGCGGCCAGGGCATAGGTCGCCGCCGTCTGGCCGCTCGCACCCGCCAGAGGCACCTGGGCCCCGGGACTGAAGTCGAATCCGTCCGTCACTGCCGCCCCCATCGCTGCCGCATCTGCATTGCGGCCTTCCCGACTTCCGCGCTCCGCACACCTGTTGATCAGGTCATCAGCGTATCCGTCCGCACCGACATCCGTCGGCGGGCGGCCAGTCAAGCCGCCCGCCGACGCGGAGGGGAGCCCTCACGAGGGCACTTGGTGGCGCCGGGCGCCAACTAGGAGGCCTTGCGCGCCTCTTCGCGCACCCGTTCCGCGACCTGCGCCGGCATCGGCTCGTGCCGCGCGTACCGGCGGCTGAAGCGGGCCGTGCCGTGCGTCATCGAGCGCAGGTCGATCGCGTAGCGGCCGATCTCGATCTCGGGCACCTCGGCCCGGACCAGGGTGCGCCCGCCGGGTGTCTGCTCGGTGCCGAGCACCCGGCCGCGCCGCCCCGACAGGTCGCTCATCACGCTGCCCACGTAGTCGTCTCCGACCAGTACCGACACCTCGGCCACCGGTTCCAGCAGATGGATCCTGGCGCCGGCGGCGGCCTCCCGCAGCGCGAGCGCCCCGGCCGTCTGGAACGCGGCGTCGGAGGAGTCCACCGAGTGCGCCTTGCCGTCCAGGAGCGTCACGCGCACGTCGATGAGCGGATGCCCGGCGGCGACTCCCTTGGCGGCCTGGGCGCGTACGCCCTTCTCCACCGACGGGATGAACTGCCGGGGCACCGCGCCGCCGACGACCTTGTCCACGAACTCGATGCCGGAGCCGCCCGGGAGCGGTTCGACCTCGATCTCGCAGATGGCGAACTGCCCGTGCCCGCCGGACTGCTTGACGTGCCGGCCGCGCCCGGCCGCCTTGGTCGCGAAGGTCTCGCGCAGGGACACCTTGTGCGGGACGACGTCGACCTGGACGCCGTACCGGCTGCGCAGCCGTTCCAGCGCGACGTCGGCGTGCGCCTCGCCCAGGCACCACAGGACCACCTGGTGGGTGTCCTGGTTCTGCTCCAGCCGCATGGTCGGGTCCTCGGCGACCAGCCGGGCCAGGCCCTGCGAGAGCTTGTCCTCGTCCGGCTTGCTGTGCGCCTGGATGGCCAGCGGCAGCAGCGGGTCGGGCATCTGCCACGGCTCCATGAGCAGCGGATCGTCCTTGGCGGACAGGGTGTCCCCGGTCTCGGCGCGGCTGAGCTTGGCCACGCACGCCAGGTCACCCGCGATGACGTGCGACACCGGCCGCTGCTGTTTGCCGAACGGGGTGGACAGGGCGCCGATCCGCTCGTCGACGTCGTGGTCCTCGTGCCCGCGGTCGGCGAGCCCGTGCCCGGAGACGTGGACCGTCTGGTCGGCGCGCAGGGTGCCGGAGAACACGCGGATCAGCGACAGCCGGCCGACGTACGGGTCCGAGGACGTCTTCACGACCTCCGCGACCAGCGGGGCGTCCGGGTCGCACGGTGTGAGCTCGCGCGGCTTGCCGTCGATCGTCGTCACCCGCACCGTCTCGTGCTCCAGCGGCGTCGGGAAGCCCCGGGTGATCAGCTCCAGCAGTTCCACCGTGCCGAGTCCCTGCCGGGAGCCCTCGGCCGCGGGGGCGGCGGCCAGGACGGGGAAGAAGACGCCGCGCGCGACGGCCCGTTCCAGGTCGTCGATGAGCGTCTTGACGTCGACCGGCTCCCCGCCGAGGTAGCGGTCCATGAGGGTCTCGTCCTCGCTCTCCGAGATGATCCCCTCGATCAGCCGGTTGCGGGCCTCCTCGATCAGCGGCAGCTGGTCCTCGCCCGGTTCCGACTCCTTGCGTTCGCCGGTCGAGTAGTCGAAGAGCTTCTGCGACAGCAGCCCGATCAGCCCGGTCACGGGCGCGTGCCCGTCGGGTGCCTGCGGTCCGTGCAGCGGCAGGTAGAGGGGCAGGACCGCGTCGGGGTCGTCGGCGCCGAAGGCCTCCGCGCAGATCCGCGTCATCTCCTCGAAGCCGGCGCGTGCCGCCTCCAGGTGCGTGACGACGATGGCCCGGGGCATGCCCACGGCCGCGCACTCCTCCCACACCATGCGGGTCGAGCCGTCCACGCCGTCCGAGGCCGAGACGACGAACAGGGCCGCGTCCGCCGCTCGCAGACCGGCCCTGAGCTCACCGACGAAGTCGGCGTATCCGGGGGTGTCGAGGAGGTTGACCTTGATGCCGTCCCACTCGACGGGCACCAGGGAGAGCTGTACCGAGCGCTGCTGCCGGTGCTCGATCTCGTCGTAGTCGGAGACGGTGCCGCCGTCCTCCACACGGCCCGCCCGGTTCACCGCCCCCGCGGTCAGCGCGAGGGCTTCCACCAAGGTGGTCTTGCCCGATCCGGAGTGGCCGACCAGCACCACATTCCGTACGGACTGGGGGTGGTCGGCCGCCTGTGCCCTGCCGGCGGCCCCAGGGTGTGTCTGTGCCTTGTCGCCCATGATCCTGCCTCCCGTGCACGGTGAGGTCACTGTGGGCGCGGACACGCGGGATCCGCGTGCGGTGCGGCTCCGGCGACGCCCGCGGTTCTTCGAGCTTTCCACTCCCGTCACGGTGCGTCCATACGAACGACGTGATCGCGCCTCCCACCAGCCGCTTGACGGTTCAACCGAAGGGGTACGGGTGCCCGCCCCTCGCCCGCACGCGCGCGTGGCTACGATGGGCCAGCCGGTGGCCAGCAGGGGCCAGTCGGCGACACCGACCCTCGGGAAGGCCATGCTGAACAAGTACGCGCGTGCATTCTTCACGCGTGTCCTCACACCGTTCGCCGCGTTTCTGATCCGGCGGGGCGTCAGCCCCGACGCCGTCACGCTCATCGGCACCGCCGGGGTGGTCGCGGGCGCGCTGGTCTTCTACCCCATGGGCGAGTTCTTCTGGGGCACGGTCGTGATCACGCTGTTCGTGTTCTCCGACCTCGTCGACGGCAACATGGCCCGCCAGCTCGGCCGCTCCAGCCGCTGGGGCGCCTTCCTGGACTCCACCCTCGACCGGGTCGCCGACGGCGCGATCTTCGGCGGCTTCATCCTCTGGTACGCCGGCGGCGGTGACGACCTCGTCCTGTGCGCCGTCTCGATCTTCTGCCTGGCCAGCGGACAGGTGGTGTCGTACACCAAGGCGCGCGGCGAGTCGATCGGCCTGCCGGTCGCCGTCAACGGGCTCGTCGAGCGGGCCGAGCGACTGGTGATCTCCCTGGTGGCGGCGGGGCTCGCGGGGCTCCACGCGTTCGGCGTCCCGGGGATCCAGTACCTGCTGCCGGTCGCCCTGTGGATCGTCGCCGTGGGCAGCCTGGTCACGCTGATCCAGCGGGTCGTCACGGTCCGCCGCGAGTCCGCCGAGGCCGAGGAGGCGGCGGCCGCGCAGGACAATGGGGGTAAGCAGCACAACGCCTCTCACGGGAGCGAGGCGGCCACGTGAGCGCCCAGGACCGGCTGACGGACGCGCTGTACGGTCTCGGCTGGAGCACCGTCAAGAAGCTCCCCGAGCCGGTCGCCGTACGGCTGGGGAACACCATCGCCGATCTCGCCTGGAAGCAGCGCGGCAAGGGTGTGCGGCGGCTGGAGAGCAACTACGCGCGCGTGGTGCCCGGCGCGAGCCCCGAGCGCCTCGCCGAGCTGTCCCGCGCGGGCATGCGCTCGTACCTGCGGTACTGGATGGAGTCCTTCCGCCTCCCCGCCTGGAGCAAGGAGCGGATCGCGGACGCCTTCACCCCCAAGGACCTGCACCACCTCACCGAAGGCCTGGCCACGGGCAAGGGCGTCGTCCTCGCCCTGCCCCACCTCGCCAACTGGGACCTCGCCGGCGCCTGGGTCACCACCCAGCTCGGCATCCCGTTCACGACGGTCGCCGAGCGCCTCAAGCCCGAGACGCTGTACGACCGGTTCGTCGCCTACCGCGAGGGCCTCGGCATGGAGGTCCTGCCGCACAGCGGCGGCACCGCCTTCGGCACCCTGGCCCGGCGGCTGCGCGACGGCGGCCTCGTCTGCCTGGTCGCCGACCGCGACCTGTCCGCCTCCGGCGTCGAGGTCGACTTCTTCGGCGACACGGCCCGGATGCCGGCCGGACCGGCCCTGCTCGCCCAGCAGACGGGCGCACTGCTGCTGCCCGTCACCCTCTGGTACGACGACTCGCCCGTCATGCAGGGCCGTGTCCACCCGCCGGTCGAGGTGCCCGAGTCAGGCACGCGCGCCGAGAAGACGTCTGTCATGACACAGGCGCTGGCCGACGCCTTCGCCACGGGGATCGCCGACCGTCCGGAGGACTGGCACATGCTGCAGCGCTTGTGGCTCGCGGACCTCGACCCTGCGAAGGGGACCTCGTGAGAATCGGCATCGTCTGCCCGTACTCCTGGGACGTACCGGGCGGCGTCCAGTTCCACATCCGCGACCTCGCCGAGTACTTCATCCGCCTCGGCCACCAGGTGTCGGTCCTCGCCCCGGCCGACGACGACACCCCGCTGCCGCCGTACGTCGTCTCGGCGGGGCGCGCGGTGCCGGTGCCGTACAACGGCTCGGTGGCCCGGCTGAACTTCGGCTTCCTGAGCGCCGCCCGGGTCCGCCGCTGGCTGCACGAGGGCGCGTTCGACGTGATCCACATCCACGAGCCGACCTCGCCGTCGCTGGGCCTGCTGACCTGCTGGGCGGCCCAGGGCCCGATCGTCGCCACGTTCCACACGTCCAACCCGCGCTCCCGGGCCATGATCGCCGCGTACTCCATCCTCCAGGCCGCCCTGGAGAAGATCAGCGCGCGGATCGCGGTGAGCGAGTACGCCCGCCGCACGCTGGTGGAGCACCTCGGCGGGGACGCGGTGGTGATCCCGAACGGCGTCGACGTCGACTTCTTCGCCCAGGCCGAGCCCAAGGCCGAGTGGCAGGGCGACACGATCGGCTTCATAGGGCGCATCGACGAGCCCCGCAAGGGCCTGCCGGTGCTCATGAAGGCCCTGCCCAGGATCCTCGCCGCGCGCCCGCAGACCCGGCTCCTGGTCGCCGGCCGCGGTGACGAGGAGGAGGCCGTGGAGACACTGCCGGCCGAGCTGCGCTCCCGCGTCGAGTTCCTCGGCATGGTCAGCGACGAGGACAAGGCCCGCTTCCTGCGCAGCGTCGACCTGTACGTCGCGCCCAACACCGGCGGCGAGAGCTTCGGCATCATCCTCGTCGAGGCCATGTCCGCCGGAGCCCCTGTCCTCGCCTCCGACCTGGACGCCTTCGCCCAGGTCCTGGACCGGGGGGCGGCCGGCGAACTGTTCCCGAACGAGGACGCCGACGCCCTGGCCGACGCGGCCGTACGGCTCCTGGCGGACCCGGAGCGCCGCGCGGAACTGCGCGAGCGGGGCAGCGCCCACGTCCGCCGCTTCGACTGGTCGACCGTCGGCGCGGACATCCTGTCGGTGTACGAGACGGTGACGGCCGGTGCGGCGGCGGTGGCCGAGGACGAGCGGGCGACCGGACTGTGGGGCCGGCTCGGGCTGGCACGGGACTGATTCAGGCCACGCGAAGAGGCCCTTCCGGCGCCGGTGACCGATCCGGGACAGGGCAGGGCAGGGCGGGGTGAACCGGCGCCTCCCGCGTGCCGCTAGCCTTGCCGCCCGTGACCACCACTCTCATCTGGATCGCCGTGGCCCTGGTCGCGGTCGGGCTCTATCTGAGCTGGACCGCCGGCCGCCTCGACCGTCTCCACGCCCGGATCGACGCCGCCCGGGCCGCCCTGGACGCGCAGTTGCTGCGCCGGGCCTCGGTGGCGCAGGAACTGGCGACGTCCGGAGTGCTGGATCCGGCCGCCTCCATCGTGCTGTACGAGGCCGCGCACGCCGCCCGCCAGGCGGAGGAGGAGCAGCGGGAGGTCGCCGAGAGCGAACTCAGCCAGGCGCTGCGTGCCGTCTTCGGGGAGCCGCAGCAGGTCGAGGCGGTGCGGGAGGCGCCGGGGGGCGAGGAGGCCGCCGAGGAGCTCGCGCAGGCGGTGCGCCGCGTCCCCATGGCGCGCCGCTTCCACAACGACGCCGTACGCGCCGCCCGCGCCCTGCGCCGGCACCGCAAGGTCCGCTGGTTCCGCCTGGCGGGCCACGCCCCGTTCCCGATGGCCTTCGAGATGGACGACGAGCCACCGCAGGCACTGGCGGCCCGGGCCGCCTGAGCCCCCGTTCACGTGCCGTTACCCGGCCGTACGCCGGAAAAGGATCCACAGCGTTCCCATTGGCCCTTGCGGTGGCCTGATCCCCTCGCGTTTCCTCGGTGCTGCAGAAAACCCTCTTTCCCACCAGCGAGGTCATCCGTGTCCATCTCCGAGAACCAGGCCCCCGAGACCGGCACCGCCCGTGTGAAGCGCGGCATGGCCGAGCAGCTCAAGGGCGGCGTCATCATGGACGTCGTCACGCCGGAGCAGGCGAAGATCGCCGAGGACGCGGGCGCCGTCGCCGTCATGGCCCTGGAGCGGGTCCCGGCCGACATCCGCAAGGACGGCGGCGTGGCCCGCATGTCCGACCCGGACATGATCGAGGGCATCATCGACGCCGTGTCCATCCCGGTCATGGCCAAGTCCCGCATCGGCCACTTCGTCGAGGCCCAGGTGCTGCAGTCCCTCGGCGTCGACTACATCGACGAGTCCGAGGTCCTCACCCCGGCCGACGAGGTCAACCACTCCGACAAGTGGGCCTTCACCACGCCGTTCGTCTGCGGCGCCACCAACCTGGGCGAGGCCCTGCGCCGCATCGCCGAGGGCGCCGCGATGATCCGCTCCAAGGGCGAGGCCGGCACCGGCAACGTCGTCGAGGCCGTCCGCCACCTGCGCCAGATCAAGAACGAGATCGCCAGGCTGCGCGGCTACGACAACAACGAGCTGTACGCCGCCGCCAAGGAGCTGCGCGCCCCCTACGAGCTGGTCAGGGAGGTCGCCGAGCTCGGCAAGCTCCCGGTCGTGCTGTTCTCCGCCGGCGGTGTCGCCACCCCGGCCGATGCGGCCCTGATGCGCCAGCTCGGCGCCGAGGGCGTCTTCGTCGGCTCCGGCATCTTCAAGTCCGGCGACCCGGCCAAGCGCGCCGCCGCCATCGTGAAGGCCACTACCTTCTACGACGACCCGAAGATCATCGCGGACGCGTCCCGCAACCTCGGCGAGGCCATGGTCGGCATCAACTGCGACACCCTCCCCGAGACCGAGCGCTACGCGAACCGCGGCTGGTAACACCCATGAGTGAAGCACCTGTGATCGGCGTCCTGGCCCTCCAGGGCGACGTACGGGAGCACCTCGTCGCCCTGGCCGCGGCCGACGCCGTGGCCAGGCCGGTGCGGCGCCCCGAAGAACTCGCCGAGGTGGACGGCCTGGTCCTCCCCGGCGGCGAGTCCACCACCATCTCCAAGCTGGCCATCCTGTTCGGCGTGATGGAGCCCCTCCGCGCGCGCGTGCGGGACGGCATGCCCGTCTACGGCACCTGCGCCGGCATGATCATGCTCGCCGACAAGATCCTCGACCCGCGCTCGGGCCAGGAGACCGTCGGCGGCATCGACATGATCGTGCGCCGCAACGCCTTCGGCCGGCAGAACGAGTCCTTCGAGGCGGCCGTCGCCCTCAGGGGCGTCGAGGGCGATCCCGTCGAGGGCGTCTTCATCCGCGCCCCCTGGGTCGAGTCCGTCGGCGCCGCCGCCGAGGTGCTCGCCGAACACGACGGCCACATCGTCGCCGTCCGCCAGGGCAACGCGCTGGCCACCTCGTTCCACCCGGAACTGACCGGCGACCACCGCGTGCACGGCCTGTTCGTCGACATGGTGCGCGCGAACCGGACAGCCCGGTCCTTGTAGGATTCCTGCGTTCGTTGCTGAGATGGGTTACGCGAAGGAGACAGGCAGATGTCCGGCCACTCTAAATGGGCCACGACGAAGCACAAGAAGGCCGTCATCGATGCCAAGCGCGGCAAGCTCTTCGCGAAGCTGATCAAGAACATCGAGGTGGCGGCGCGGATGGGCGGCGCCGACCCCGAGGGCAACCCGACGCTCTACGACGCCATCCAGAAGGCGAAGAAGTCGTCGGTCCCCAACAAGAACATCGACTCCGCGGTCAAGCGCGGCGCGGGCCTGGAGGCCGGCGGCGCCGACTACGAGACGATCATGTACGAGGGCTACGGCCCGAACGGTGTCGCGGTGCTCATCGAGTGCCTCACCGACAACCGCAACCGCGCCGCCTCCGAGGTCCGCGTCGCCATGACCCGCAACGGCGGCTCCATGGCCGACCCGGGCTCGGTGTCGTACCTGTTCAACCGCAAGGGCGTCGTGATCGTCCCCAAGGGCGAGCTGACCGAGGACGACGTCCTCGGCGCGGTCCTGGACGCGGGTGCCGAGGAGGTCAACGACCTCGGCGAGAGCTTCGAGGTCATCAGCGAGGCCACCGACCTGGTCGCGGTCCGCACCGCCCTCCAGGACGCCGGCATCGACTACGACTCCGCCGACGCCAACTTCGTCCCGACCATGCAGGTCGCGCTGGACGAGGAGGGCGCCAAGAAGATCTTCAAGCTGATCGACGCGCTGGAGGACAGCGACGACGTGCAGAACGTCTTCGCCAACTTCGACGTCAGCGACGAGGTCATGGAGAAGGTCGGCGCGTAACGCCGCCGCGGGCTCCGCAGAGACCAACGGGCCGACGGGACACACCCCGTCGGCCCGTCGCGTTGTCGGTGGCACCCGATAGCCTGCACAAACAGGTGAGCGAGAGGGAGGGCGTGTGCGCGTTCTGGGGGTGGACCCGGGACTGACCCGGTGCGGTGTGGGCGTGGTCGAGGGCGTCGCCGGACGACCGCTCACCATGATCGGCGTCGGTGTCGTCCGGACGCCCGCCGACGCCGACCTCGGCCACCGCCTGGTCGCCATCGAGCAGGGCATCGAGCAGTGGCTCGACGAGCACCGGCCGGAGTACGTCGCCGTGGAGCGCGTCTTCAGCCAGCACAACGTCCGTACGGTGATGGGCACCGCCCAGGCCAGCGCCGTCGCCCTGCTGTGCGCCTCGCGTCGCGGGATCCCCGTGGCGCTGCACACCCCGAGCGAGGTCAAGGCCGCCGTCACCGGCAGCGGCCGGGCCGACAAGGCGCAGGTGGGCGCGATGGTGACCCGCCTGCTCCGGCTCAGCGCACCGCCCAGGCCCGCCGACGCGGCCGACGCCCTCGCCCTCGCCATCTGCCACATCTGGCGCGCCCCCGCGCAGAACCGACTCCAGCAGGCCGTCGCCCTGCACGCCACCCGAGCACCGAAAGGCCGAACGGCATGATCGCCTTCGTCAGCGGCACGGTCGCCGCGCTCGCCCCCGACGCCGCGGTCGTCGAGGTCGGCGGCGTCGGCATGGCCGTCCAGTGCACGCCGAACACGCTGTCCACGCTCCGCATGGGCCAGCCCGCCAAGCTGCACACCTCCCTCGTCGTACGCGAGGACTCCCTCACCCTGTACGGCTTCGCGGACGACGACGAGCGGCAGGTCTTCGAGCTGCTCCAGACCGCGAGCGGCGTGGGACCGCGGCTCGCCCAGGCGATGCTCGCCGTGCACACCCCGGACGCCCTGCGCCGGGCCGTGGCCACCGCCGACGAGAAGGCCCTCACCGCCGTCCCCGGCATCGGCAAGAAGGGCGCCCAGAAACTGCTCCTGGAGCTGAAGGACCGGCTCGGCGCGCCGGTCGGCGCACCCGCCGTAGGCGCGCCGGTCAGCACCGGCTGGCGCGACCAGCTGCACGCGGCCCTGATCGGCCTCGGGTACGCGACCCGGGAGGCCGACGAGGCCGTGTCCGCCGTGGCCCCGCAGGCCGAGGCCGCCGGGGGCACGCCCCAGGTGGGCCAGCTGCTGAAGGCGGCCCTCCAGACCCTGAACCGCGCCCGATAGCCCGCACCGAGATTCCGAGGCACACTCCATGAACTGGGACGACACGACCGACGCCGATGCCGCCGAGCGGCTCGTCGATGCGCCCGCCGACCGGGAGGACCAGGCCGTCGAGGCCGCCCTGCGCCCCAAGGACCTGGACGAGTTCATCGGCCAGGAGAAGGTCCGCGAACAGCTCGACCTCGTCCTGCGCGCCGCACGCGCGCGGGGCGCCACCGCCGACCACGTGCTGCTCTCCGGCGCCCCCGGCCTCGGCAAGACCACCCTGTCGATGATCATCGCGGCCGAGATGGGCGCCCCCATCCGCATCACGTCGGGCCCCGCCATCCAGCACGCCGGCGACCTCGCCGCGATCCTCTCCTCCCTCCAGGAGGGCGAGGTCCTCTTCCTCGACGAGATCCACCGCATGTCCCGGCCCGCCGAGGAGATGCTGTACATGGCGATGGAGGACTTCCGCGTCGACGTCATCGTCGGCAAGGGCCCGGGCGCCACCGCCATCCCGCTGGAGCTGCCCCCCTTCACCCTGGTCGGCGCCACCACCCGCGCGGGCCTGCTGCCGCCCCCGCTGCGCGACCGCTTCGGCTTCACCGCGCACATGGAGTTCTACGAACCGGCCGAACTGGAGCGGGTCATCCACCGCTCGGCGAACCTCCTGGAGGTCGAGATCGAGCCGGACGGCGCCGCCGAGATCGCCGGCCGCTCCCGCGGCACGCCCCGCATCGCCAACCGCCTGCTGCGCCGCGTCCGCGACTACGCCCAGGTCAAGGCCGACGGACTGATCACCAAGGACATCGCGGCGGCCGCCCTCGCCGTCTACGAGGTGGACGCGCGCGGCCTCGACCGCCTCGACCGGGGCGTCCTGGAAGCCCTGCTCAAGCTGTTCGGCGGCGGCCCCGTCGGCCTGTCCACGCTCGCGGTCGCGGTGGGGGAGGAGCGCGAGACCGTCGAGGAGGTCGCCGAGCCCTTCCTCGTCCGGGAGGGACTGCTGGCCCGCACCCCGCGCGGCCGGATCGCCACCCCCGCCGCATGGGCGCATCTCGGCCTCACCCCGCCCCGCTCCCAGACCGCCGGAAACGGACAACAGGACCTGTTCGGGGCGTGACGCCGCCGTCACCGCTCCGCGACGGCGAGGACAGTGGCCGGAGCAGGAACCCCGGTGCCATGCTGAGCGTTGTTCCATGCGCGCGGACTCGCTTAGACTCCGCCGATGCCGCCTTTGTCGGCGGCGCACATACCCCCAACCATCTGGCCGCTCACAGCGCGGTCGTGTGAAGGAAGTACCGACCCGTGAGTCTCCTGACCCTCCTCCCGTTCATCGTGCTCATCGGGGCCATGTTCCTGATGACCCGGTCGGCCAAGAAGAAGCAGCAGCAGGCCGTGGAGATGCGGAACCAAATGCAGCCCGGCAGCGGTGTCCGCACCATCGGGGGCATGTACGCCACGGTCAAGGAGGTCAACGAGGACACCGTCCTCGTCGACGCCGGTCCCGGCGTCGAGCTCCTCTTCGCCAAGAACGCCATCGGTGCCGTCCTCACCGACGACGAGTACAACCGCATCGTCCACGGCATCGAGCACGACCTGAAGTCCGACGCCGACATCGTCCCGGACGACGCCTCCTCCCTCACCGAGACCGGCGACTCCGCCGCCGACGCCCCCGCTGACGACAAGGCCGTCGACCTCGGCAAGAAGGACACGGCCGACGAGGCCGACGACGCCGCGGCCGGCGAGGCGAAGACGGACGAAGAGCCGAAGAAGACCGACGGCGACTCCGAGGCGAAGTAGTCGTGTCCCGGGGTGCGCGGGCCGAGCCCGCGCACCCCGGGACACGCCCAGCTCGCACGGAATCCCGACATTAGTCATGGCCGCCCGTCCGCCGATCCGGAGCGAGGCGGCCCGAGAGGGAGTACGAGAAGGTGGCCACACCCAAAAAGGGCCGGAGCGCGAGCGCCCAGAGCAAGCCGTGGCGCTCGCTGGCCCTGATTCTGATCGCCCTCGTGGCGCTCACCGGTGGGATGTTCGCCTCGGGGCACACCACCCCGCGTCTCGGCATCGACCTGGCCGGCGGCACGAGCATCACGCTCCGCGCGGTCCCCGAGGCGGGCAACGAGTCGGCGATCAACAAGACCAACATGGACACCGCAGTCTCCATCATGGAGCGCCGTGTCAATGGTCTGGGCGTCCAGGAGTCCGAGGTCCAGACGCAGGGCCGGGACAACATCATCGTCAACATCCCCAAGGGCACGAACTCCGAGCAGGCCCGCAAGCAGGTCGGCACCACCGCCAAGCTCTACTTCCGCCCGGTCATCGCCACCGAGGTCTCCGGCGGCGGCACGGCCCCGTCGCCGAGCCCCACCGGCAGCCCCTCGGGCCAGCCGTCCGGCAAGGCCACCGACAAGCCGGAGGCCACCGACAAGGGATCCGCGTCCCCGTCCGCCTCTCCCACCACCCAGGGCCGTGCGGTCACGGACGCGCTGAAGGCCGACGCCACGCCGTCCGCGAGCGCCTCGGGCGAGGCCAAGGCCAGCCCCTCCCCGTCCACCACCGGCGGCACCTCCGGCGACGACCCCAGCAAGCTCCAGGAGCAGTACGCCAAGCTCGACTGCAGCGACGCGAAGATCCGCTCCACCGTCGGCGACACCGCCAAGGCCTCCGACCCGACGCTGGCGTGCGGCCAGAACTCGCAGGGCCAGTGGCAGAAGTACATCCTCGGTCCCGCCGAGGTCGACGGCACGGACGTCGACAAGGCCCAGGCGGTCCTGAACACCCAGACCGGTGCGGGCTGGACGGTCACGATGGACTTCACGGACGGCGGCGCCAAGAAGTTCGCGGCCATCACCGGCAAGCTGGCGCAGAACCAGTCGCCGCAGAACCAGTTCGCGATCGTCCTGGACGGTGACGTGGTCTCCGACCCGTACGTCCGGCAGGCGCTGACCGGTGGCAACGCCGAGATCTCCGGCAACTTCAACCAGCAGTCCGCCCAGGAACTGGCCAACATGCTGACCTACGGCGCGCTGCCCCTGACCTTCAAGGTCGACAGCATGACGACCGTGACGGCGGCGCTGGGCGGTGACCAGCTGAAGGCCGGTCTGATCGCCGGCGCGATCGGTCTCGCGCTGGTCGTCATCTACCTGCTGGCCTACTACCGCGGTCTGTCCTTCATCGCGATCCTCTCCCTGCTGGTCTCGGCCGCCCTGACCTACACGATCATGTCGCTGCTCGGCCCGACCATCGGCTTCGCGCTGAACCTGCCGGCCGTCTGCGGCGCCATCGTCGCCATCGGCATCACGGCGGACTCGTTCATCGTGTACTTCGAACGCGTCCGCGACGAGATCCGGGAGGGCCGTTCGCTGCGCCCCGCCGTCGAGCGGGCCTGGCCGCGCGCCCGGCGCACCATCCTGGTCTCCGACTTCGTGTCGTTCCTCGCGGCCGCGGTGCTCTTCATCGTCACCGTCGGAAAGGTCCAGGGCTTCGCGTTCACCCTCGGCCTGACCACCCTGCTCGACGTCGTCGTCGTGTTCCTCTTCACCAAGCCGCTGCTGACGCTGATGGCCCGCCGCCCGTTCTTCGCGAACGGCCACAAGTGGTCCGGCCTCGACCCGAAGAGCCTGGGTGCGCAGCCGCCGCTGCGCCGCACCCGCCGTCCCTCCGCCCCCATCGAGACGAAGGAGGCGTGAGATGTCGAAACTCGGCAACCTCGGCGCCCGGCTGCACCGCGGTGAGATCGGCTACGACTTCGTCAAGAACCGCAAGATCTGGTACGGCCTTTCGATCCTGATCACCATCACGGCCATCGTCGGCCTGGCGGTCCGCGGCCTGAACATGGGCATCGAGTTCCAGGGCGGTGCCGTCTTCAACACCCCCAAGAACACCAGTGTCTCGGTGGCCAAGGCGGAGGAGTACGCGGAAGAGGCCTCCGGCCACGACGCGATCGTCCAGAAGCTCGGCGACGGAAGCCTGCGCATCCAGGTCGCCGGCATCGACACCGGCGCGGCGAACGAGATCAAGAACACGCTCGCGGACGACTTCAAGATCGACCCGGAGCAGATCAACGCCGAACTGGTAGGCCCCAGCTGGGGTGAGCAGATCGCCAACAAGGCCTGGCAGGGCCTCGGCATCTTCATGGTCCTCGTCGTGATCTATCTGGCGATCGCCTTCGAGTGGCGCATGGCGCTGGCGGCGTTCGTCGCCCTGATCCACGACATCACCATCACGGTCGGCATCTACGCCCTGGTCGGCTTCGAGGTCACACCGGGCACGGTGATCGGTCTGCTGACCATCCTCGGCTACTCGCTCTACGACACGGTCGTGGTCTTCGACAGCCTCAAGGAACAGACGAAGGACCTCACCAAGCAGACCCGCTGGACCTACAGCGACGTGGCCAACCGGTCGATCAACAGCACGCTGGTCCGCTCCATCAACACCACGGTCGTCGCACTGCTCCCGGTCGCGGGCCTGCTGTTCATCGGCGGCGGTGTGCTCGGCGCCGGCATGCTGAACGACATCTCGCTGTCCCTGTTCGTCGGCCTCGCCGCCGGTGCGTACTCCTCGATCTTCATCGCCACGCCGCTCGTCGCCGACCTCAAGGAGCGCGAGCCGCAGATGAAGGCCCTGAGGAAGCGCGTCCTGGCCAAGCGGGCCCAGTCCGCCGCCAAGGGCGAGACCGAGGCCCACGACGACGAGTCGTACGCCGGTGAGCCCGAGGACGACGCCGCTCCCGCGGTCGTCGGCCCGCGCAACCAGCCAGCGTCCCGCGGCCGCGGCCGTGGCCGTCCCTCGGGGAAGCGCCGGTGACCGACATCAGGGAGCTGCTGCTCAGCCGCATCCGGGACGTGGCCGACTACCCGGAGCCGGGCGTGATGTTCAAGGACATCACCCCGCTGCTGGCCGACCCGGCGGCGTTCACCGCGCTCACCGACGCCCTCGCCGAGATCGCCGAGCGCACCCGCGCCACCAAGGTCGTCGGCCTGGAGGCCCGCGGCTTCATCCTGGGCGCCCCGGTCGCCGTCCGCGCCGGCCTCGGCTTCATCCCCGTACGCAAGGCGGGCAAGCTCCCCGGAGCCACCCTCGGCCAGGCCTACGACCTGGAGTACGGCTCGGCGGAGATCGAGGTGCACGCCGAGGACCTGAGCGCCGACGACCGCGTCCTGGTCGTCGACGACGTCCTCGCCACCGGCGGCACCGCCGAGGCCTCGGTCCAGCTCATCCGCCGGGCCGGCGCCGAGGTCGCGGGTCTCGCGGTCCTCATGGAGCTCGGCTTCCTGAGCGGCCGGGCCCGCCTGGAGCCGGTTCTGAAGGGTGCCCCGCTTCAGGCGCTGCTCACGGTCTAGCCACCCCCGAGCGGCCCGGTGGACACCGGCACGACACCGCGCAGGCGGGCCCGGAACATCCGGCGCCCGCCTCGTGTGTTTCTCGCGTAGACGGTCCTCACATTGGCCTGAAGGCGATCCTGGGGCGCAGGATGGCTACCATGGGGTCTCCGGAGCCTGACCGGGGGACCCGGATCGCGCACGAGGAGCCCTCTTGCCAGACGAGGCCCAGCACCTGACCGCCGCCAAGCCCGAGTCCGCCTCGGCAGCCGCGGCGAAGCCCGCGCCGAACGCGCCGCACGCGAAGAACGACACCCGCGGGCCGGTCGAGCACGCCCAGTCGGCGCCGGTCGACAAGCCCGCAGAGCAGTCGCGCCCCAAGCCGGCCCCGCCCGTGCGCCCGGCCGCCGGCCAGTCGGCCCGCTCCGGTTCCTCCAACCGCGTCCGCGCCCGTCTGGCCCGGCTCGGCGTGCAGCGCGCGAACCCGTACAACCCGGTGCTGGAGCCGCTGCTGCGGATAGTGCGCAGCAACGACCCGAAGATCGAGACGTCGACGCTCCGCCAGATCGAGCGCGCCTACCAGGTCGCCGAGCGCTGGCACCGCGGCCAGAAGCGCAAGAGCGGCGACCCGTACATCACGCACCCGCTCGCCGTGACGACGATCCTCGCCGAGCTGGGCATGGATCCGGCCACGCTGATGGCGGGCCTGCTGCACGACACGGTCGAGGACACCGAATACGGCCTGGAGGACCTGCGCCGCGACTTCGGCGACGTCGTCACCCTGCTCGTCGACGGCGTCACCAAGCTGGACAAGGTCAAGTTCGGCGAGGCCGCGCAGGCCGAGACCGTGCGCAAGATGGTCGTCGCCATGGCCAAGGACCCGCGCGTCCTGGTCATCAAGCTCGCCGACCGCCTGCACAACATGCGCACCATGCGCTACCTCAAGCGCGAGAAGCAGGAGAAGAAGGCGCGCGAGACCCTGGAGATCTACGCGCCGCTCGCCCACCGCCTCGGCATGAACACCATCAAGTGGGAGCTGGAGGACCTCGCCTTCGCGATCCTCTACCCCAAGATGTACGACGAGATCGTACGGCTGGTGGCCGAGCGGGCACCGAAGCGTGACGAGTACCTGGCCATCGTCACCGACGAGGTCCAGCAGGACCTGCGGGCGGCCCGCATCAAGGCCACCGTCACCGGCCGCCCCAAGCACTACTACAGCGTCTACCAGAAGATGATCGTCCGCGGCCGGGACTTCGCGGAGATCTACGACCTGGTGGGCATCCGCGTCCTCGTGGACACCGTCCGCGACTGCTACGCGGCCCTCGGCACGGTGCACGCGCGATGGAACCCGGTCCCCGGCCGGTTCAAGGACTACATCGCGATGCCCAAGTTCAACATGTACCAGTCGCTGCACACGACGGTCATCGGCCCCGGCGGCAAACCGGTCGAACTCCAGATCCGCACGTTCGACATGCACCGCCGCGCCGAGTACGGCATCGCCGCGCACTGGAAGTACAAGCAGGAGGCCGTCGCCGGCGCCTCGAAGGTGCGCACGGACGCGCCGAAGTCGTCCGGCAAGGACAAGGACGCCATCAACGACATGGCGTGGCTGCGGCAGCTCCTGGACTGGCAGAAGGAGACCGAGGACCCCGGCGAGTTCCTGGAGTCCCTGCGCTTCGACCTCTCGCGCAACGAGGTCTTCGTCTTCACCCCCAAGGGCGACGTCATAGCGCTCCCCGCCGGTGCCACTCCCGTGGACTTCGCCTACGCGGTCCACACCGAGGTCGGCCACCGCACCATAGGCGCCCGTGTGAACGGCCGCCTGGTCCCGCTGGAGTCCACCCTCGACAACGGCGACCTGGTGGAGGTCTTCACCTCCAAGGCACCCGGCGCCGGCCCCTCCCGCGACTGGCTCGGCTTCGTCAAGTCGCCGCGTGCCCGCAACAAGATCCGGGCCTGGTTCTCCAAGGAGCGCCGCGACGAGGCGATCGAGCAGGGCAAGGACGCCATCGTCCGCGCGATGCGCAAGCAGAACCTGCCGATCCAGCGCATCCTCACCGGCGACTCGCTCGTCACGCTCGCGCACGAGATGCGCTACGCCGACATCTCCGCGCTGTACGCGGCGATCGGCGAGGGCCATGTCTCCGCGCAGAACATCGTGCAGAAGCTGGTGCAGGCCCTCGGCGGCGAGGAGGCGGCCACCGAGGAGATCGACGAGTCGGTCCCGCCGGCCCGCGGCCGCAGCCGCAAGCGCCGCTCCAGCGCCGACCCGGGCGTCGTCGTCAAGGGCGTCGAGGACGTGTGGGTCAAGCTGGCCCGCTGCTGTACGCCCGTCCCCGGCGACCCCATCATCGGCTTCGTCACCCGCGGCAGTGGCGTATCGGTTCACCGCAGCGACTGTGTGAACGTCGACTCGCTGTCCCGGGAGCCCGAGCGCATCCTCGAGGTCGAGTGGGCGCCCACCCAGTCCTCGGTCTTCCTGGTCGCCATCCAGGTCGAGGCCCTGGACCGCTCCCGGCTGCTCTCGGACGTCACGCGGGTGCTGTCCGACCAGCACGTCAACATCCTCTCCGCGGCCGTCCAGACCTCCCGCGACCGCGTCGCCACCTCCCGCTTCACCTTCGAGATGGGCGACCCGAAGCATCTCGGCCACGTGCTGAAGGCCGTCCGGGGCGTGGAGGGCGTCTACGACGTGTACCGGGTGACCTCGGCGCGCAGCAGGTCGTAACCCCTCGTAGCGACCACACGAAAGGGGCTCCCGCACCTCGGTGCGGGAGCCCCTCTCACGTGGGAGGCCTCAGCCTCCGAACTCCTGGAGGCCCTTCAGCGCCTGGTCCAGCAGCGCCTGGCGGCCCTCGAGCTCACGCTCGAGCTTGTCGGCCCTGGCGTTGTTGCCCTGCGCGCGGGCCTGCTCGATCTGGCCCCTCAGCTTGTCCACGGCGGCCTGGAGCTGGCCGGTCAGACCCTCGGCACGCGCGCGTGCCTCCGGGTTGGTCCGGCGCCACTCGGCCTCCTCGGCCTCCTGGATGGCCCGCTCCACGGCATGCATCCGGCCCTCGACCTTCGGCCGGGCGTCGCGCGGCACGTGGCCGATGGCCTCCCAGCGCTCGTTCACGTTCCGGAACGCGGCCCGGGCCGCCTTCAGATCCGTGATCGGCAGGAGCTTCTCGGCCTCCTCGGCCAGCTCCTCCTTGAGCTTCAGGTTCTCCGCCTGCTCGGCGTCCCGCTCCGCGAAGACCGAGCTGCGCGCGGCGAAGAAGACGTCCTGGGCGCCGCGGAAGCGGTTCCACAGATCGTCCTCGTGCTCGCGCTGCGCGCGGCCCGCGGCCTTCCACTCGGTCATCAGCTCGCGGTAGCGCGCGGCCGTCGCACCCCAGTCCGTCGAGCTCGACAGCGCCTCGGCCTCGGCGACCAGCCGCTCCTTCGTGCGGCGGGCCTCCTCGCGCTGCGCGTCGAGCTGCGCGAAGTGCTGCTTGCGCCGCTTGGAGAACGCCGACCGGGCGTGCGAGAACCGGTGCCACAGCTCGTCGTCGGACTTGCGGTCCAGCCGCGGCAGGCCCTTCCAGGTGTCCACCAGGGACCGCAGCCGCTCACCGGCCGCCCGCCACTGGTCGGACCGCGACAGCTCCTCCGCCTCGGCGACCAGGGCCTCCTTGGCCTTGCGCGCCTCGTCGGACTGCTTCGCCCGCTGCGCCTTGCGCTCCTCGCGGCGGGCCTCCACCAGCTCCACGAGCTTGTCCAGCCGAACCCGCAGGGCGTCCAGGTCGCCCACCGCGTGATGCGCGTCGACCTGCTCCCGGATGTGGTCGATGGCGGCCTGGGCGTCCTTCGCCGACAGGTCGGTGGTCTTCACTCGCTTCTCGAGGAGGCCGATCTCGACAACCAGGCCCTCGTACTTGCGCTCGAAATAGGCCAGCGCCTCCTCGGGGGAGCCCGCCTGCCAGGAACCGACGACCTGCTCGCCGTCGGCCGTACGCACGTACACGGTCCCCGTCTCGTCGACGCGGCCCCACGGGTCGCTGCTCACAGCGCCTCCTCCACATGATGCCTGCGAGGGGCGTCGGCTCCCCCAGGCATCGTCCACAGTTTCGTCACGGCCAACATAGGCGACCGGCGGGGGGCCTGTCCGCATCCCGCGCGACCGAAATTACGCAGTTGAGGGTCAGGATTTCGTGACCGTGGCCTTGTTGATCACGACCGTCGCGTTGGGCGTGGTGTTGCCCGTCTGAGGGTCGGGGGCCTGGGCCCCGGCCTCGGCGATCTTCTTCAGGACCTTCATGCCCGCCTCGGACACCGTGCCGAACGGTGTGTAGTCGGGCGGCAGCTGACTGTCCTGGTAGACGAGGAAGAACTGGCTGCCGCCGCTGTTGCGGCCCTGCTTCGTCTGCGGGTTGTACTGGTTCGCCATCGCGACCGTGCCCGCCGGGTAGATCCCGCCCTTGAGGCTCTTGTCCTTGAGATTCTCGTCCGGGATGGTGTAGCCGGGACCGCCCATGCCGGTGCCCTGCGGGTCACCGCACTGGAGGACGTAGATGCCCTGGTTGGTGAGCCGGTGGCACTTGCTGTGGTCGAAGTAGCCCTTGCCGGCGAGGAAGTTGAACGAGTTGACGGTGTGCGGGGCCGCCGACGCCTTCAGCGCGATGTCTATCTCGCCGCAGGTCGTGTCGAGCCTCATCGTGTACTTCGCCGACTCGTCGATGGTCATGGCCGGTTCCTTCTTCCAGGTCTCCGACTTGACCTTGCCCGGGGCGGGCTTCTCGCAGGGGTCCGGGGCCTTGCTGGGCGAGGCGCTCGGGGTGACCTCCGCGCCCGCGTTCTCCTTCTTGCCGTCGTCCTCGAACGGCTTGGTCAACACGGCCCCGATGACGAGCACGACCGTCACGCTGAGAACGGAGGCGATCACGGAGTTGCGGATCCGGGCCTTGCGTCGCGCATCGGTGCGTCGCTGCTGCTGCCGCAAGTACTTCTCACGGGCGAGCTGTCGCCGCCGCTGTTCCTGGCTGACCACCGGGTTCTCTCCTCATGCGTCTGATACGTCGACCGGTACGCGTGGGGCCTGTGCGCCGACCGCCTGCGTGTGCCCCGTACCGTATATGGGTTCGCTGAGGAATCGGCAGCGCCGGTAGGCTCTGACGACAGCCGCAGCCGCCCGTATCGACACAACGAAGGACGATCGTGCTCATTGCCGGGTTCCCCGCCGGGGCCTGGGGGACGAACTGCTACCTCGTCGCCCCCGCCGCCGGTGAGGAGTGCGTGATCATCGACCCCGGCCATCAGGCCGCCGACGGCGTCGAGGAAACGATCAGGAAGCATCGGCTCAAGCCCGTCGCCGTCGTCCTCACCCACGGCCACCTCGACCACGTGGCCTCGGTCGTCCCGGTGTGCGGCGCGCACGACGTGCCGGCCTGGATCCACCCCGACGACCGGTACATGATGAACGATCCCGAGAAGGCGCTCGGCCGTTCCGTCGGGATGCCGCTGCTGGGCGAGCTGACCATCGGGGAGCCGGATGACGTCAAGGAGCTGGCCGACGGGGCGAAGCTGGAGCTGGCGGGCCTGGAGCTGTCCGTCGCCCACGCGCCGGGCCATACCAAGGGGTCGGTGACCTTCGGCCTGCCCGAGGCGGCGGACATCCCGCCGATCCTGTTCTCGGGCGACCTGCTGTTCGCCGGCTCCATCGGACGCACCGACCTGCCCGGCGGTGACATGGCCGAGATGCTCGACTCGCTGGCCCGCGTGTGCCTGCCGCTCGACGACTCGACCGTGGTGCTGTCCGGCCACGGCCCCCAGACGACCATCGGCCAGGAGCGCGCCACCAACCCGTATCTGCGGCAGGTGGCCGCCGGCCAGGGAGCTTCCGAGGCTCCCCGACGAGGAATGTGACGAGACCTTCCGTGAGCACCTTCAAGGCCCCCAAGGGCACGTACGACCTGATCCCGCCGGACTCCGCCAAGTACCTGGCCGTCCGCGAGGCGATCGCCGCTCCGCTGCGCAACTCCGGCTACGGCTACATCGAGACGCCGGGCTTCGAGAACGTCGAGCTCTTCGCGCGCGGCGTCGGTGAGTCCACCGACATCGTGACGAAGGAGATGTACGCCTTCGAGACCAAGGGCGGCGACCAGCTCGCCCTGCGCCCCGAGGGCACGGCCTCGGTGCTGCGCGCCGCGCTGGAGGCCAACCTGCACAAGGCGGGCAACCTCCCGGTCAAGCTCTGGTACTCCGGCTCGTACTACCGCTACGAGCGCCCCCAGAAGGGCCGCTACCGCCACTTCTCCCAGGTCGGCGCCGAGGCGATCGGCGCGGAGGACCCGGCGCTGGACGCCGAGCTGATCATCCTGGCCGACCAGGCGTACCGCTCGCTGGGCCTGAGCAACTTCCGGATCCTGCTCAACAGCCTGGGCGACAAGGAGTGCCGCCCGGTGTACCGGACGGCGCTCCAGGAGTTCCTGCGCGGCCTGGACCTGGACGAGGACACCCTGCGCCGCGCGGAGATCAACCCGCTGCGCGTGCTGGACGACAAGCGCGAGTCGGTGCAGAAGCAGCTGGGGGACGCCCCGCTGCTGCGCGACTACCTGTGCGACGCGTGCAAGGCGTACCACGAGGAGGTCCGCGAGCTGATCACGGCGGCGGGCGTGGCCTTCGAGGACGACCCGAAGCTGGTCCGCGGCCTCGACTACTACACCCGCACGACGTTCGAGTTCGTCCACGACGGCCTCGGCTCGCAGTCCGCGGTGGGCGGCGGCGGCCGCTACGACGGCCTGTCCGAGATGATCGGCGGCCCCGCGCTGCCGTCCGTCGGCTGGGCCCTCGGCGTCGACCGCACGGTCCTCGCGCTGGAGGCGGAGGGCGTCGAACTCGAACTCCCCTTGACCACCAGCGTGTTCGCCGTGCCGCTCGGCGAGGAGGCCCGCCGGGTCCTGTTCGCCAAGGTCACGGAGCTGCGCAAGAACGGCATCGCGGCCGACTTCTCCTACGGCGGCAAGGGCCTCAAGGGCGCGATGAAGAACGCCAACCGCAGCGGCGCCCGCTACACGATCGTCGCCGGCGAACGCGACCTCGCCGAGGGCGTCGTCCAGCTCAAGGACATGGAGTCGGGCGAGCAGACGGCGGTGGGCGTGAACGAGATCGTGGCGGAACTGGAAGCCCGGCTGGGCTGAGCCGCCGTCGAAGGCGCCGGACACCCGTCGGGGGCCCGGCGCCATCGCCGTTCCCCGGGCCGGTTCGCACCCTTGTGCTGCCGTGCGACGGGACATCGGCCGAAACACACCCCCAGGGGCGACGGTGCGGTCGTCCTTATCCCAGGGAACGGTGGAGACACGGGCCGGTGCGGCACAATGGCCCTGCCCGAAGATGTTCAGGCCTCAAGTGACGGAATCGGCGTGATGAGCAAGACGACAGTCAGGGACGTCTCCACGGAGCCCGAGCCGGAGCGCGCCGAGATCGCGCCCCGCGCGGAGGGCGGCAGCCGGGCCTTCGCCCTGCTGCTGGTGATCACCGGCGCGGCCGGACTGCTCGCCGCGTGGGTCATCACGATCGACAAGTTCAAGCTCCTCGAGGCCAAGGTCGAGGGCAGGACGTTCACCCCCGGGTGCAGCCTCAACCCCGTGGTCTCCTGCGGCAGCGTCATGGAGAGCAAGCAGGCCGCCGTCTTCGGCTTCCCGAACCCGATGCTCGGCCTCGTCGCCTACGGCATCGTCATCTGCGTCGGCATGAGCCTGCTCGCCCGCGCCCGCTTCCCGCGCTGGTACTGGCTCACCTTCAACGCCGGCTGCCTGTTCGGCGTCGCCTTCTGCGCCTGGCTGACGTTCCAGTCCCTGTACCGGATCAACGCGCTGTGCCTGTGGTGCTGCCTGGCCTGGGTCGCCACGATCCTCATGTTCTGGTACGTGACGTCGTTCAACATCCGCAAGGGCTTCCTGCCCGCCCCGAACTGGCTCAAGGGCTTCTTCGGCGAGTTCACCTGGGTCATGCCCGTGCTGCACATCGGCATCATCGGCATGCTGATCCTGACCCGGTGGTGGGACTTCTGGACCAGCTGACCGGGGCGCTCCGGGGCCCGGCCGGATTGTCAGTGCCGTGATTTAGGGTTTCTGACGTGGAGCCCGACCTGTTCACCGCCGCAGCCGAAGAACGCCAGGAGAAGGAACCGTCCAGCAGCCCCCTGGCGGTGCGGATGCGCCCGCGCACCCTCGACGAGGTCGTGGGCCAGCGGCATCTGCTGAAGCCGGGCTCACCCCTGCGCAGACTGGTCGGCGAGGGCGCCTCCGGCCCGGCCGGCCCCTCCTCGGTGCTCCTGTGGGGCCCGCCCGGCACCGGCAAGACCACCCTGGCCTACGTCGTCTCCAAGGCGACCGACGCCCGCTTCGTGGAGCTGTCCGCGATCACCGCCGGCGTCAAGGAGGTCCGCGCGGTCATCGACGGCGCCCGCCGCGCCTCCGGCGGCTACGGCAAGGAGACCGTCCTCTTCCTCGACGAGATCCACCGCTTCAGCAAGGCCCAGCAGGACTCCCTGCTCCCGGCCGTCGAGAACCGCTGGGTGACGCTGATCGCGGCGACGACGGAGAACCCGTACTTCTCGGTGATCTCCCCCCTGCTCTCCCGCTCCCTGCTGCTCACCCTCGAACCCCTCACGGACGACGACATCAGGGGCCTCGTCCGGCGCGCCCTCACCGACGAGCGCGGCCTCAAGGGCGCCGTCACCCTCCCAGAGGAGACCGAGAGCCACCTCCTGCGCATCGCCGGCGGCGACGCCCGCCGCGCCCTGACCGCCCTGGAGGCCGCCGCCGGAGCCGCCCTCGACAAGGGCGAGACGGAGATCGGGCTGACCACCCTGGAGGAGACGGTCGACCGGGCCGCCGTGAAGTACGACCGCGACGGCGACCAGCACTACGACGTGGCCAGCGCCCTGATCAAGTCCATCCGCGGCTCGGACGTCGACGCCGCCCTGCACTACCTGGCCCGGATGATCGAGGCCGGCGAGGACCCCCGCTTCATCGCCCGGCGCCTGATGATCTCCGCCAGCGAGGACATCGGCCTCGCCGACCCGAACGCGCTGCCGATCGCGGTCGCCGCCGCCCAGGCCGTCGCCATGATCGGCTTCCCCGAGGCCGCCCTCACCCTCAGCCACGCCACCATCGCCCTCGCCCTGGCCCCCAAGTCCAACGCCGCGACCACCGCGATCGGCGCCGCCCTGGACGACGTCCGCAAGGGCCTGGCCGGACCCGTCCCCGCGCACCTGCGCGACAGCCACTACAAGGGCGCCACCAAGCTCGGCCACGGCCAGGGCTACGTCTACCCGCACGACCTGCCCGAGGGCATCGCCGCCCAGCAGTACGCCCCGGACGCCCTCAAGGACCGCGAGTACTACGAGCCGACCCGGCACGGCGCGGAGGCCCGCTACGCGGACGCGGTCGAGTGGACCCGCAAGAACCTCGGTCGAAAGCGGTCCTGAGCACCCTGTAAACTTGGCCGGAGTGCCGCGTCCCGTGCAGTCAGAACGGGACAGTCGGCCGGAGTCCGGATCCTCCGGGACCGGCTCCAGGAGCGTCGCGCACCGTCGAACGGTGTCGCGGGCAGCCCACCACCACCCCTCGTACGAGGGGACCGGTCGGTGGGCCACTCGCGTGCTGCACGTATGTGCCCAGACCAGGGGAGCGGCTGCCCACCGAGGTTCACCAGGACCGAGGCGGGTTTCCCCGGCTGCGGATGCGACCTCCCTCAACCCTGACAAGCCGAATCCAGGAAATGAGAAAGCAGTGGCGAACCAGTCCCGCCCCAAGGTCAAGAAGTCGCGTGCCCTCGGCATCGCGCTGACCCCGAAGGCCGTCAAGTACTTCGAGGCCCGTCCCTACCCGCCGGGTGAGCACGGCCGTGGCCGCAAGCAGAACTCGGACTACAAGGTCCGTCTGCTCGAGAAGCAGCGTCTGCGCGCGCAGTACGACGTGTCCGAGCGCCAGCTCGTCCGCGCCTACGAGCGTGCCTCCAAGGTCCAGGGCAAGACCGGTGAGGCCCTGATCATCGAGCTGGAGCGCCGTCTCGACGCCCTGGTCCTGCGTTCGGGCATCGCCCGCACGATCTACCAGGCCCGCCAGATGGTCGTCCACGGCCACATCGCGGTCAACGGCAAGAAGGTCGACAAGCCCTCCTTCCGTGTCCGCCCGGACGACGTCGTGCAGGTCCGCGAGCGCTCCAAGGAGAAGACGCTCTTCACGATCGCCCGTGAGGGTGGCTTCGCCCCCGACGGCGAGACCCCGCGCTACCTCCAGGTGAACCTCAAGGCCCTGGCGTTCCGCCTGGACCGCGAGCCGAACCGCAAGGAGATCCCGGTGATCTGCGACGAGCAGCTCGTCGTCGAGTACTACGCCCGCTGATTTCCGGCAGGCACGCGGTACTTCAGCCCGTCGTCTCCCCGCCCCTCCGGGCGGGCGAGGCGGCGGGCTTTCGCGATTGACCAGCCCCCGGCGGGTAATCCGGTACGGAGCGCCACCCCCGGCGCGATAGGCTCGTCGCACGACTTTTTCGATGTTCAGGCACGTTTCAGGGAGCGGGTGCACAGTGTCCGGTGGAGAGGTGGCCGGAATCCTGGTGGCCGTCTTCTGGGCGATCCTGGTCTCCTTCCTCGCCGTCGCGCTGGCGAGGCTGGCCCAGACGCTCAGGGCGACCACCAAGCTCGTGGCGGACGTGACCGACCAGGCCGTCCCGCTGCTGGCCGACGCCTCCGCGGCGGTGCGCTCCGCGCAGACCCAGATCGACCGGGTCGACGCGATCGCCTCCGACGTCCAGGAGGTCACGTCGAACGCCTCCGCGCTGTCGACCACCGTCGCCTCCACCTTCGGCGGCCCCCTGGTCAAGGTCGCGGCCTTCGGCTACGGCGTGCGCCGGGCCCTCGGCGGCCGCAAGGAGGACGTGCCCGCCAAGGCGTCGAGGCGTACCGTGATCGTGGGCCGCACGGTCTCTCGGCGCAGCTCCCGAGGGAAGAGGGACTGAGAGCCAGCGATGTTCCGCCGTACCTTCTGGTTCACCACGGGCGTCGCCGCCGGTGTGTGGGCCACCACCAAGGTCAACCGCAAGCTCAAGCAGCTGACCCCGGAGAGCCTCGCCAGAGCCGCCGGGAACAAGGCGATCGAGGCCGGTCACCGTCTCAAGGACCGCGCGGTGGACTTCGCGCTCGAGGTCCGGGACAACATGGCCGTGCGGGAGGCCGAGCTGGGCGACGCCCTCGGGATCAACGAGAACCCCGAACTCCCCGCACCCCGGCGGTACGCCGCCATCGAGAACCGCAGCAACCCGAAGTACGTCGACAGGACGACGTACTCGTACAACCGGAATGAGGACCACTGATGGAGTCGGCTGAGATCCGCCGCCGCTGGTTGAGCTTCTTCGAGGAGCGCGGTCACACCGTCGTCCCTTCGGCGTCGCTCATCGCGGACGACCCGACTCTGCTCCTCGTCCCGGCCGGCATGGTGCCCTTCAAGCCCTACTTCCTGGGTGAGGTCAAGCCGCCCTTCAGCCGCGCCACCAGCGTGCAGAAGTGCGTGCGCACGCCGGACATCGAAGAGGTCGGCAAGACCACCCGGCACGGCACGTTCTTCCAGATGTGCGGCAACTTCTCGTTCGGCGACTACTTCAAGGAAGGCGCCATCGAGCTCGCCTGGGAGCTGCTCACCAGCCCCCAGGACAAGGGCGGTTACGGCCTCGACCCCGAGCGGCTGTGGATCACCGTCTACAAGGACGACGACGAGGCCGAGCGGATCTGGCACGAGGTCGTCGGCGTGCCGAAGGAGCGCATCCAGCGCCTCGGCATGAAGGACAACTACTGGTCCATGGGCGTCCCCGGCCCGTGCGGCCCCTGCTCCGAGATCAACTACGACCGCGGCCCCGAGTTCGGCGCCGAGGGCGGCCCCGCCGTCAACGACGAGCGGTACGTGGAGATCTGGAACCTCGTCTTCATGCAGTACGAGCGGGGCGAGGGCACCGGCAAGGACAACTTCGAGATCCTCGGCGACCTGCCCAGCAAGAACATCGACACCGGCCTCGGTCTCGAGCGCCTCGCCATGATTCTGCAGGGCGTGCAGAACATGTACGAGATCGACACCTCGATGGCCGTCATCGACAAGGCCACCGAGCTGACCGGCGTCCGCTACGGCGACGCCCACTCCTCGGACGTCTCCCTGCGCGTGGTCACCGACCACATGCGCACCGCCACCATGCTCATCGGCGACGGCGTCACCCCGGGCAACGAGGGCCGCGGCTACGTGCTGCGCCGCATCATGCGCCGCGCCATCCGCAACATGCGCCTGCTCGGCGCCACCGGCCCGGTGGTCAAGGACCTGATCGACGTCGTCATCGGCATGATGGGGCAGCAGTACCCGGAGCTGATCACCGACCGCGAGCGGATCGAGAAGGTCGCCCTCGCCGAGGAGAACGCCTTCCTCAAGACGCTGAAGGCCGGCACCAACATCCTCGACACCGCCGTCAGCGACACCAAGGCAGCCGGTTCCACCGTCCTGCCCGGCGACAAGGCCTTCCTGCTCCACGACACGTGGGGCTTCCCGATCGACCTCACCCTGGAGATGGCCGCCGAGCAGGGGCTGTCCGTGGACGAGGAGGGCTTCCGCCGCCTGATGAAGGAGCAGCGGGAGCGCGCCAAGGCCGACGCCCAGGCCAAGAAGACCGGCCACGCCGACCTCGGCGCCTACCGCGAGATCGCCGACCGGGCCGGGGCCACCGACTTCATCGGCTACACCGACACCGAGGGCGAGTCCACGATCGTCGGCATCCTCGTCGACGGCATCTCCTCGCCGGCCGCCACCGAGGGCGACGAGGTCGAGATCGTCCTCGACCGCACCCCGTTCTACGCCGAGGGCGGCGGCCAGATCGGCGACACCGGCAAGATCAAGATCGACTCCGGTGCCGTCATCGAGGTCCGCGACTGCCAGAAGCCGGTCCCGGGCGTCTACGTGCACAAGGGCGTCGTCCAGGTCGGCGAGGTCACCGTCGGCGCCAAGGCCCACGCCGCGATCGACGACCGCCGCCGCAAGGCCATCGCCCGTGCCCACTCGGCCACGCACCTGACCCACCAGGCCCTGCGCGACGCCCTCGGCCCGACGGCCGCCCAGGCCGGTTCCGAGAACCAGCCCGGCCGCTTCCGCTTCGACTTCGGCTCCCCGTCCGCCGTCCCGACGGCCGTGATGACCGACGTCGAGCAGAAGATCAACGAGGTGCTCGCCCGCGACCTCGACGTGCGCGCCGACGTCATGGGCATCGACGAGGCCAAGAAGCAGGGCGCCATCGCCGAGTTCGGCGAGAAGTACGGCGAGCGCGTGCGCGTCGTGACCATCGGCGACTTCTCCAAGGAGCTGTGCGGTGGCACGCACGTGCACAACACCGCCCAGCTCGGCCTGGTGAAGCTGCTCGGCGAGTCGTCCATCGGCTCGGGTGTCCGCCGTATCGAGGCCCTGGTCGGCGTGGACGCCTACAACTTCCTCGCCCGGGAGCACACGGTCGTCGCCCAGCTCCAGGAGCTGATCAAGGGTCGCCCGGAGGAGCTCCCGGAGAAGGTCTCCGCCATGCTCGGCAAGCTGAAGGACGCCGAGAAGGAGATCGAGAAGTTCCGCGCCGAGAAGGTCCTCCAGGCCGCCGCCGGCCTCGCCGAGTCCGCCAAGGACATCCGTGGCGTTGCTGTCGTGACCGGCCAGGTCCCCGACGGCACCACCGCCGACGACCTGCGCAAGCTCGTGCTCGACGTGCGTGGACGCATCCAGGGCGGACGGGCCGCCGTCGTCGCCCTGTTCACGGTGGCGAACGGCAAGCCGCTGACGGTCATCGCCACCAACGACGCCGCCCGCGAGCGCGGCCTGAAGGCCGGCGACCTGGTCCGTACGGCCGCCAAGACCCTCGGCGGCGGCGGTGGCGGCAAGCCGGACGTCGCCCAGGGCGGCGGCCAGAACCCGGCCGCCATCGGCGACGCCGTCGACGCCGTCGAGCGACTCGTCGCCGAGACGGCCAAGTAAGAGACGGTCGAGAGTATGCGCAGAGGACGTCGACTCGCGATCGACGTCGGGGACGCCCGCATCGGGGTCGCCTCGTGCGACCCCGACGGGATCCTCGCCACCCCGGTGGAGACGGTCCCGGGGCGTGACATCCCCGCAGCCCAGCGGCGGTTGAAGCAACTCGTCGAGGAGTACGAGCCCATCGAGGTGGTCGCCGGTCTCCCGCGCTCCCTCAAGGGCGGCGAGGGCCCGGCCGCCGTCAAGGTCCGCGGCTTCGTCCAGGAACTGGCGCGCATGATCGCCCCGGTTCCGGTGAGACTCCTGGATGAACGCATGACGACGGTGACGGCCAGTCAGGGACTGCGCGCTTCGGGCGTGAAGTCCAAGAAGGGGCGGTCCGTCATCGACCAGGCGGCAGCCGTGGTCATCCTGCAACAGGCGCTTGAATCCGAACGGGTGTCAGGTAAAGCACCCGGCGAAGGCGTCGAAGTGGTCATCTGATCGCGATACGGTAACGTTCCGCGCGATGCGGCGGCATTCGAACAGCCGCCGCACAGCAAGAGGCGGGACGGGAGCCGAGCCGGAAGCCGCGTGACCGCCGCCTCGCGGCTCTAGGGGATCGATGACTGAGTATGGCCGGGGCCAAGGCTCCGAACCGTGGCATCCGGAGGACCCGTTGTACGGGGACGGCGGATGGGGAGGGCAGCAGGCCGAGACGGGCCCGCAGTCCCCCTACGGCGGCCAGCCGCAGCACTATCCAGAGCAGCCGCAGCAGCCGCAGTACGGCGACTGGGGCACCGGCGAGCAGGCCGGATACGGTCAGGCGCAGCAGCAGTACCAGTACGACCAGCAGTACGCGGCACAGGCCCACGGGCACCAGCAGTACCCGGGGCAGGGCGACCACCAGCAGCAGGCGCAGGGGTACCACCAGCAGCAGTACGACAACGGCGGCTGGGCCACCGACGCGCACCAGCAGGTCTCGTACCCCGGCGACCCCGCCGACCCGTACGGGCAGCAGAGCGGCGCGTACGGCGCGGGCCAGCCCGACTACTACGGCACGCCCGACGCGTATCCGCCCCCGGAGCCGCCCGGCCGGCGGCGGGCCGAACCCGAGCCCGAGCCGGAGACCGACTGGGACCCCGGGCCCGACCAGGGCGAACACGCCTTCTTCGCGGGCGGGGACGACGATGACGACGGCGACGAGCCGAGGGACCGCCGCAGCCGCGACGACAAGCGCGGACGCGGCGGCAAGCCCAAGAAGCGCCGCAACGGCATGGCCTGCCTGGTGGTCGTCCTGGTCTTCGGCGGCGGCATCGCCGGCGTCGGCTACTTCGGCTACCAGTTCTACCAGGATCGTTTCGGCGACGCCCCGGACTTCGCGGGCGACGGCAACGGGCAGCAGGTGTCCGTCGAGATCCCCAAGGGCGCGGACGGCTACACGATCGGCCGGGTGCTGAAGGCCGCCGGCGTCGTCAAGAGCGTCGACGCCTTCGTCTCGGCCCAGGCCGGCAATCCCGAGGGCAGGACGATCCAGGACGGCGTGTACACGCTGCAAAAGCAAATGTCGGCCGACAGTGCGGTCGAACTGATGCTCAGCCCGGACAGCCGGGACAACCTGATCATCGCCGAGGGCAAGCGCAACGCCGACATCTACCGGCTCATCGACAAGCGGCTGGAGGTCAAGGAGGGCACCACCGCCGAGGTCGCCAAGAAGGACTACAAGAAGCTCGGCCTGCCCGCCTGGGCGCAGAACCACCCGAACGTCAAGGACCCGCTGGAAGGCTTCCTCTTCCCCTCCAGCTACGGCGTGAGCGAAGGCCAGAAGCCCGAGGACGTCCTGAAGTCCATGGTCCAGCGGGCCACCGAGACGTACGACAAGCTCGGGGTCGAGAAGAAGGCCGAGAGCCTCGGACTCGAAGACCCCTGGCAGCTCGTCACCGTCGCCAGCCTGGTGCAGGCCGAGGGCACGAGCCACAGCGACTTCCGCAAGATGGCCGAGGTCGTCTACAACCGTATGAAGCCCGGGAACCCGCAGACCAACGGCATGCTGGAGTTCGACTCCACGTACAACTACATCAAGAACCAGAGCAAGATCGACCTGAGCCTGAGCGAACTGCGGAACTACGACAACCCCTACAACACGTACTTCCACAAGGGGCTGCCGCCCGGTCCGATCGACAACCCGGGCGAGGACGCGGTCAAGGGCGCCCTCAACCCGACGGACGACGGCTGGTACTACTTCATCTCGCTCGACGGCAAGACCAGCAAGTTCACGAAGACGAACGCCGAACACCAGAAGCTGGTCGACCAGTTCAACGCCTCGCGGAACAACTGAGGACAACCCTGATGGCCGCACCACGCCGGGCCGCCGTACTCGGCTCCCCGATCGCCCACTCGCTCTCCCCGGTCCTGCACCGCACCGCCTACCAGGAGTTGGGGCTGACGGGCTGGACGTACGACAGGTTCGAGGTCGACGAGGCCGGCCTGCCCGGCTTCTTCGAGACGCTCGGAGCCGAGTGGGCCGGGCTGTCGCTGACCATGCCGCTGAAACGGGCCGTGATCCCGCTGCTCGACGAGATCAGCGAGACCGCGGCCTCGGTAGACGCCGTCAACACCGTCGTCTTCACCGAGGACGGCCGCCGGACCGGTGACAACACCGACATCCCCGGCATCGTCGCGGCGCTGCGCGAGCACGGCGTCGACAAGGTCGAGGCCGCCGCGATCCTCGGCGCGGGCGCCACCGCCTCCTCCGCGCTGGCCGCGCTGGCCCGGATCTGCCCGGGCGAGATCGCCGTGTACGTGCGCAGCGAGGCCCGGGCCGCCGAGATGCGGCAGTGGGCCGAGCGGCTGGGCGTCTCGGTGCGCATCGCCGACTGGGCGGACGCCGAGCAGGCCCTGCGCGCGCCCCTGGTGATCAGCACCACGCCGGCCGGTGTCACCGACGCCCTCGCCCGGTCCGTGCCGGAACGGCCGGCGGCCCTCTTCGACGTGCTGTACGACCCCTGGCCGACGGTCCTCGCGGCGCGCTGGTCGGCGTACGGCGGTGCCGTCGTCAGCGGCCTCGACCTGCTGGTGCACCAGGCCGTGCTCCAGGTCGAGCAGATGACGGGGCTGGCCCCGGCGCCCCTGGACGCCATGCGAAAAGCGGGCGAGCGCGCTCTCGCCGACGGATAGGATCCGCTCTCGGTTCCGCAGGGGGCGGAACAAGGGAGGGGAAAGTCCGTCATGTCCGCAGGTCTGCCTCAGGCGTCCGTCAAGTCCCAGATATTCGAGTCCCTGCTGTGGTTCCTGCCCGACTGGGTGCAGATCACGGTGCTCGCCCTGATCATGCTCGCCGTCGTCGCGTCCTGGGTCGTGAAGATCAAGCGCAGGATCGCCCACCGGCGCGCCGTCCGCGGCGGGCAGCCCGTCCACGCGGCAGCGCAGTACGGGCAGGGGCGCGGTGCGGACTACCTGGGGGAGTACGCCCCGCAGCAGAATCAGCAGCAGGCCAGTGGGGCGGACTTCCTCGGCGCGTACGCGCCGCAGCAGGCTCAGCCCGCGCAGCAGCCGAGCGGTGCCGACTTCCTGGGGGCGTACGCGCCGCAGCAGCGTCAGGGCGACGGTCCGTCCGCGAACGCGTCCGCTTGATGGACCGCCCGCCGGACAGACGGCCCGGACGTGGGAGGATCGGAGGTGGCGGACCGGGCCGCGCACCCGGTCAGGCCGTCGCCGTACGCGAGGACGCGCGTACGCAGCAGTACGGGCGCGAGCACTGAGGAGCACCGTTGAGCAGGTTGCGCTGGCTGACCGCGGGGGAGTCCCACGGTCCCGCACTCGTCGCGACGCTGGAGGGTCTGCCCGCCGGCGTGCCGATCACCACGGACATGGTGGCGGACCATCTCGCGAGGCGGCGCCTGGGCTATGGACGCGGTGCCCGGATGAAGTTCGAACGGGACGAGGTCACCTTCCTCGGCGGCGTCCGGCACGGCCGCACCCTCGGCTCCCCGGTGGCGATCATGGTGGGCAACACCGAGTGGCCGAAGTGGGAGCAGGTCATGGCGGCCGACCCGGTCGATCCGGAGATCCTCGCCGGCCTGGCCCGCAACGCCCCGCTGACCCGCCCGCGCCCCGGCCACGCCGACCTCGCCGGCATGCAGAAGTACGGCTTCGACGAGGCCCGGCCGATCCTGGAGCGGGCCTCCGCCCGTGAGACCGCCGCGCGCGTGGCCCTGGGCGCGGTGGCCCGGTCGTACCTCAAGGAGACGACCGGCATCGAGATCGTCAGCCATGTCGTGGAGCTGGCCTCGGCGAAGGCGCCGCAGGGCGTGTACCCGACACCGGCCGACGTGGAGAAGCTGGACGCGGACCCCGTGCGCTGCCTGGACGCGGACGCGTCGAAGGCGATGGTCGCCGAGATCGACCAGGCCCACAAGGACGGCGACACCCTCGGTGGCGTGGTCGAGATCCTGGCGTACGGCGTGCCGGTCGGCCTCGGCTCGCACGTGCACTGGGACCGCAAGCTGGACGCCCGGCTGGCCGGCGCCCTCATGGGCATCCAGGCGATCAAGGGCGTCGAGATCGGCGACGGCTTCGAACTGGCACGGGTGCCCGGCTCCCAGGCGCACGACGAGATCGTGAAGACCGACGACGGTATCCGGCGTACCTCCGGCCGCTCCGGCGGCACCGAGGGCGGCCTGACCACCGGTGAGCTGCTGCGGGTGCGCGCCGCGATGAAGCCGATCGCGACCGTGCCGCGCGCCCTGCAGACCGTGGACGTCACCACCGGCGAGGCGGCGCAGGCCCACCACCAGCGCTCGGACGTGTCCGCGGTCCCGGCCGCCGGCATCGTCGCCGAGGCCATGGTGGCGCTCGTGCTCGCGGACGCGGTGGCGGAGAAGTTCGGCGGCGACTCGGTGACCGAGACCCGCCGCAACGTGACCTCGTACCTCGACAACCTCGCCATCCGATGAGCGCGCCGCTGGTCGTCCTGGTCGGTCCGATGGGCGTGGGCAAGTCCACCGTCGGGCGGCTGCTGGCCGAGCGGCTCGGCGTGACCTACCGGGACACCGACGACGACATCGTCGCCGCGCAGGGCAGGACCATCGCCGAGATCTTCGTCGACGAGGGCGAGCCGGCCTTCCGGGCGATCGAGAAGACGGCCGTACGCGACGCGCTCGCCGAGCACGACGGAGTGCTGGCGCTCGGCGGCGGCGCGATCCTCGACGCCGACACCCGCGCGCTGCTCGCCGGGCGGCGGGTGGTGTACCTGTCGATGGACGTCGAGGAGGCGGTCAGGCGCACCGGCCTCAACGCGGCCCGCCCGCTGCTCGCCGTCAACCCGCGCAAGCAGTGGCGCGAGCTGATGGAGGCCCGCCGGCACCTGTACGAGGAGGTCGCCACGGCCGTCGTCGCCACTGACGGCCGTACGCCCGAAGAGGTCACCCAAGTGGCCTTGGACGCACTGGAGTTGAAGGACGCATGACTGAGGCAGTGACGCGCATCCAGGTCGGCGGCACGGCGGGCACCGAGCCGTACGAGGTCCTGGTGGGCCGCCAGCTCCTGGGTGAACTGGGCGGGTTGCTCGGCGACAAGACCAAGCGGGTCGCGGTGATCCACCCCGAGGCGCTGGCCGAGACCGGCGAGGCGCTCCGTGCCGACCTGGCCGAGCAGGGCTACGAGGCGGTCGCCGTCCAGGTGCCCAACGCTGAGGAGGCCAAGACCGCCGAGGTCGCCGCCTACTGCTGGAAGGCGCTCGGCCAGTCCGGGTTCACGCGCACGGACGTCATCGTCGGTGTCGGCGGCGGCGCCACCACGGACCTGGCCGGGTTCGTGGCCGCCACCTGGCTGCGCGGGGTCCGCTGGATCGCGATCCCCACCACGGTGCTCGCCATGGTCGACGCGGCCGTGGGCGGCAAGACCGGCATCAACACCGCCGAGGGCAAGAACCTGGTGGGCGTCTTCCACCCGCCCGCCGGCGTGCTCTGCGACCTGGCCGCGCTGGACTCCCTCCCGGTCAACGACTACGTCTCCGGGCTCGCCGAGGTCATCAAGGCCGGCTTCATCGCCGACCCGGTGATCCTGGACCTCATCGAGTCCGACCCCGAGGCGGCGCGCACCCCGGCCGGTCCGCACACCGCCGAGCTGATCGAGCGCTCCATCCGGGTGAAGGCCGACGTGGTGTCGTCCGACCTGAAGGAGTCGGGCCTGCGCGAGATCCTCAACTACGGCCACACGCTCGGCCACGCCATCGAGAAGAACGAGCGCTACAAGTGGCGCCATGGCGCCGCGGTCTCGGTCGGCATGCACTTCGCCGCCGAACTCGGCCGCCTGGCAGGGCGACTGGACGACGCCACGGCCGACCGCCACCGCACGATCCTCGAATCGGTCGGGCTGCCCCTGTACTACCGCCACGACCAGTGGCCCAAGCTGCTGGAGACCATGAAGGTCGACAAGAAGTCCCGCGGCGACCTGTTGCGCTTCATCGTCCTCGACGGTCTGGCCAAGCCCACCGTCCTGGAGGGACCCGACCCGGCCGTGCTGCTCGCCGCGTACGGCGAAGTCGGGCAGTAGATCCCCCGGCGCGCCATCCGCCCGAAATGGCCTTACGGGGCCGGGCACTTCGGACCGCCCCCGGCCGTTCACACAACGACGACCGGGGGCGGTACCGTTCGGTAGCAGCGGGTTCCGCCCCCGCTGTCAGCGCCCATCGCCTGTACGAGACGGAGTGGCACCGGATGCAGCACGCAGTGGGTTCTCCGCTGCCGCCGCCCCACCAGCCGGGGCACGGACCGGCCGCCGGCTGGTCGCCGGCCGCACACCACCCGGGTCCGCACCACCCGGGCGCGCACCAGGGCTCCGCGCCCGTGCCCCCGCCGCCCCCGGCGCCGGGGTACCCCGCGCCGCCGCCCGGCCCGGCCTCGCCCCCGCCGCAGGGCAACCTGCCTCCCGCGCCGGAGACCACCGGCCATGTGCCGCTGCCGCCGGGCGGCCCGGTCGCCATGCCGAGCGCCCCGCCCGCCACGGCCGCCCCCGACCCGGCCGGTACGACGCTCGCGGTGCTGCTCATCGGCCCCGCGGGCGCGGGCAAGACCAGCGTCGCCAAGTACTGGGCGGACCACCGCCGGGTCCCCACCGCCCACATCAGCCTCGACGACGTACGCGAGTGGGTCCGCTCCGGCTTCGCCGACCCCCAGTCCGGGTGGAACGACAACTCGGAGGCGCAGTACCGCCTGGCCCGCCGCACCTGCGGTTTCGCCGCGCGGAACTTCCTCGCCAACGGCATCTCGTGCATCCTCGACGACGCGGTCTTCCCCGACCGCCCCGTGGTCGGCCTCGGCGGCTGGAAGCGCCACGTCGGCCCCGGCCTGCTGCCGGTCGTGCTCCTGCCCGGGCTGGACATCGTCCTGGAACGCAACGCGCAGCGCTCGGGCAACCGGCGGCTGTCGGACGAGGAGGTCGCCCGCATCCACGGCCGCATGGCCGGCTGGTACGGCTCGGGCCTGCCGATCATCGACAACTCGCAGCTGGACGTCCCGGAGACGTCGCGCGTACTGGACGACGTCCTGGCCAGGTCGATCGCGAGTCCGCCGCAGTGGTAGCCGCGCCCTAGGGGCGCGGGGAACTGCGCGACCAGCCCCCACCGGCTCGCGGACGACAGACCCCCGGCTGCCCCACTCGGCCTCTCCCGACCGGCGCCGAACCCGCGGAGCTCATACGCTCGGGTCATGTCAGAGGTGTACGCGGCCCGCCGGACGCGTCTGAGGGAATACTGCAACGCGGGCGGCAGCGCGGCGGCGCTGGTCTCCCGCCCCGCCAACGTGCGCTATCTCGCGGGCGCCGCCCCGCACGGCGCCGTCCTGCTTCTGGGCAAGACCGAGGACCTCCTGCTGTGCCCCGGCTCGTCCGCGGACCGCCCCACGCAGGAGCGCCCCGACGAGGCCCTGCGCGTACAGACCCTGCCCGGACCCGGCGGCGGTGACCCGGCCGTCGCGGCAGCCGGCATCGCCGACGGCCAGGGCGCCGACTCCCTCGCCGTGGAGGAGCACCACCTCACCGTGGCCCGGCACAAAGCCCTCGGCTCGGTCGCCCCCCGGCTGCGCCTGGCCAACCTCGGCAGCGCGGTCGAGCAGCTCAGGGTCGTCAAGGACGAGGAGGAGATCTCCTGCCTCCGCATCGGCGCCGAGATCGCCGACCAGGCCCTCGGCGAACTGCTGGAGTCCATCCTCGTCGGCCGCACCGAGCGCCATCTCGCCCTGGAGCTGGAGAGACGCCTGGTCGATCACGGGGCCGACGGGCCCGCCTTCCCGACCGCCGTCGGCACCGGGCCCAACGCCGGCCGCCCCGGCCACCGCCCCACCGACCGCCGCGTGGAGGAGGGCGACTTCCTCTCCGTCTGCCTCGGCGCGACGTACCGCGGCTACCGCTGCGAGATCGGCCGTACCTTCGTCATCGGCACCGCTCCCGCGGACTGGCAGATCGAGCTGTACGACCTGGTCTTCGCCGCCCAGCGGGCCGGACGTGAGAGCCTGGTACCCGGCGCCGCCTGCCGGGACGTCGACCGCTCGGCCCGCCAGGTCCTGGACTCCGCGGGGTACACGGAGGGCCTCACCGCCCTGACCGGACACGGTGTGGGGCTCGAAATCGACGAGGACCCTCAGTTGAGTCCCGCGGCCATGGGTAAACTGGACGCTTGCGTGCCGGTCACCGTCGAACCCGGGGTCCACCTCCCGGGCCGGGGCGGCGTCCGGATCGATGACACGCTCGTCGTCCGCCCCGAGGCGGACGGCGGACCCGAGCTACTCACCATCACGACCAAGGAGCTGCTCGCCCTGTAGGCAGGTGCGTGCCCCGGGGTCGTACGTCAGTCCAGGAGATTCCGCAACCGTGGCTTCCACGAACGACCTCAAGAACGGCATGGTGCTCAAGCTCGAAGGCGGCCAGCTCTGGTCCGTCGTCGAGTTCCAGCACGTCAAGCCCGGCAAGGGCCCGGCCTTCGTGCGCACCAAGCTCAAGAACGTGCTCTCCGGCAAGGTCGTCGACAAGACCTTCAACGCCGGCGTCAAGGTCGAAACGGCCACCGTCGACAAGCGCGACATGCAGTTCTCCTACATGGACGGCGACTACTTCGTCTTCATGGACATGGAGACCTACGACCAGCTCATGGTCGACCGCAAGGCCGTCGGCGACGCCGCCAACTTCCTCGTCGAGGGCTTCACGGCCACGGTCGCCCAGCACGAGGGCGAGGTGCTCTTCGTCGAGCTGCCCGCCGCCGTCGAGCTGACCGTCCAGGAGACCGAGCCGGGCGTCCAGGGCGACCGCTCCACCGGCGGCACCAAGCCCGCCACGCTGGAGACCGGCCACCAGATCCAGGTCCCGCTCTTCATCACCACCGGTGAGAAGATCAAGGTCGACACCCGCACCAGCGACTACCTCGGCCGGGTGAACAGCTAACCGTGGCTGCCCGCAACACGGCCCGCAAGCGCGCCTTCCAGATCCTCTTCGAGGGCGACCAGCGCGGCGCCGACGTCCAGACGGTCCTCGCGGACTGGGTCCGCCTCTCCCGGACGGACACCCGGCAGCCGCCGGTGAGCGAGTACACGATGGAGCTGGTCGAGGGCTACGCGCAGCACGCGAAGCGCATCGACGAGCTGCTCGCCCAGTACTCGGTCGGCTGGACGCTCGACCGGATGCCGGTCGTCGACCGCAACATCCTGCGTCTCGGTGCCTACGAGCTGATCTGGGTCGACGCGACCCCGGACGCCGTCGTCCTCGACGAGATGGTGCAGCTGGCGAAGGAGTTCTCCACGGACGAGTCGCCCTCGTTCGTGAACGGCCTGCTCGGCCGGCTGAAGGAGCTCAAGCCCTCGCTGCGCCGCGACGAGGTCTGAGACAGACAGACGGAATGCCGGAGGGCCCGCAGCGCGACTGCTGCGGGCCCTCCGGCATCCCCTACGTTCGAGGGCTGCCAGGCCCTCACAACGCCGCCGGGGTGGCCGAAACCATATGGTTTCGGCCACCCCGGCGGCACGTTTCTGCTGTCCCCCCGGAGCGGTCAGCCCTCCTCGTGGGTCGCCACCGCGCGGCGCGCGTCCGCGTCCAGGACGCCCCAGCTGATCAGCTGCTCGGTGAGCACCGACGGCGACTGGTCGTAGATGACGGCGAGTGTGCGCAGGTCGTCCTGGCGGATCGAGAGCACCTTGCCGTTGTAGTCACCGCGCTGCGACTGGATCGTGGCCGCGTAGCGCTGGAGGGGGCCCGCCTTCTCGGCGGGTACCGTGGCCAGCCGCTCCAGGTCCAGAACCAGCTTCGGCGGCGGCTCGGCGGCGCCGCCCGGGGTGGTGCCCGGGAGCAGCTCCTGCACGGGAACGCCGTAGAAATCCGCCAGTTCGGCGAGGCGCTGCACGGTCACGGCGCGGTCACCGCGCTCGTACGAACCGACCACGACCGCCTTCCAGCGTCCCTGGGACTTCTCCTCGACACCGTGGAGGGAAAGGCCCTGCTGGGTGCGGATCGCCCGGAGCTTGGCCCCGAGCTGTTTGGCGTATTCGCTGGACATATAGCTCCCCGGCACTGTGTCGACGCGTCTGGCGTGGGTGCCAGGCCGCGCGGCTGGTAACTCACTGTGAGGTTACGCAGCGTTACTCTGCCGCGTCAAGCCGAATGGTCCGCACCGACTCTTCCGTGGTATCGGCACTCGGTTAGGCCGAGTGGGTGATCCAAGGGGGCCGTCCGGGTGACAGCGAGGGCCTGCTACCGTGGATGGCGCAATCCCGACGTCCTTTAAGGTCCGTCCCGTGAGGCGGAGAAGGAGGTCCGTTTCGTATGGACAAGCACGACACGCAGTCCGATGCCCGGCCCGTACTGGAGGGCCCTGACATCGCGCGGGTCCTGACCCGCATCGCCCACGAGATCGTCGAACGCGCCAAGGGCGCCGACGACGTGGTGCTCCTCGGCATTCCCACCCGGGGCGTCTTCCTCGCCCGGCGGATCGCCGACAAGCTCGAGCAGATCACCGAGCGCAAGGTTCCGTGCGGCTCGCTCGACATCACCATGTACCGCGACGACCTGCGCATGCACCCGCCGCGTGCGCTGGCCCGCACCGAGATCCCCGGTGACGGCATCGACGGCAAGCTGGTCGTCCTCGTCGACGACGTGCTCTTCTCCGGCCGCACCATCCGCGCCGCCCTCGACGCCCTGAACGACATCGGGCGCCCCCGCGCGGTGCAGCTCGCGGTCCTCGTCGACCGCGGTCACCGCGAACTGCCCATCCGCGCCGACTACGTCGGCAAGAACCTCCCCACGTCGTTGCGGGAGACGGTCAAGGTCCAGCTCGCCGAGGAGGACGGTCGCGACACCGTGCTGCTCGGCGCCAAGCAGACCGCCCAGTAGCGCCTCGGGCGTACGCCGTCGGCGTACACCGGCTCAGTGCGCCCCCGCGCGCCCGTCTGCCCGAATTCTCCAGTTGAACTGCCTTACGGAGCCTGACAGATGCAGCGTCATCTCATCTCGGCCGCCGACCTCACCCGCGACGACGCCGTCCTGATCCTCGACACCGCCGAGGAGATGGCCCGGGTCGCCGACCGGCCGATCAAGAAGCTGCCGACCCTGCGCGGCCGCACGATCGTCAACCTCTTCTTCGAGGACTCCACCCGTACCCGGATCTCCTTCGAGGCCGCCGAGAAGCGGCTGTCCGCGGACGTGATCAACTTCTCCGCCAAGGGCTCCAGCGTCTCCAAGGGCGAGTCCCTGAAGGACACCGCCCAGACCCTGGAGGCCATGGGCGTCGACGCCGTGGTCATCCGGCACGGCGCCTCCGGAGCCCCCTACCGGCTGGCGAACTCCGGCTGGATCGACGCCGCCGTCGTCAACGCCGGCGACGGCACCCACCAGCACCCCACCCAGGCCCTGCTGGATGCCTTCACCATGCGCCGCCGCCTGATCGGCCCGGACGCCGGCCTCGGCCAGGACCTGGCCGGCAAGCGCATCACCATCGTCGGCGACATCCTGCACAGCCGGGTCGCCCGCTCCAACGTCGACCTGCTGCACACCCTCGGCGCCGAGGTCACCCTCGTCGCCCCGCCGACCCTGCTGCCGGTCGGCATCGAGACCTGGCCCTGCGAGGTCTCCTACGACCTCGACAGCACGCTGCCCAAGTCCGACGCGGTGATGATGCTGCGCGTCCAGCGCGAGCGGATGAACGCCGCGTTCTTCCCGACCGAGCGCGAGTACTCCCGCCGCTACGGCCTCGACGGCGACCGCATGGCGCGGATGCCCGAGCACGCCGTCGTGATGCACCCCGGCCCGATGGTCCGCGGCATGGAGATCACCGCCGAGGTCGCCGACTCCGACCGCTGCACCGTCGTCGAGCAGGTCGCGAACGGCGTGTCCATCCGGATGGCCGTCCTGTACCTGCTGCTCGGCGGAGCTGTGTTTGATTCAAAAAACGTGCCCGCCGTCACCCAGACCCGTACCGAGGAGAAGCAAGACCGATGAGCAAGATCCTTATCCGTGGTGCGAAGGTGCTCGGCGGCGAGCAGCAGGACGTCCTGATCGACGGCGGGACGATCGCGGAGGTCGGCAGCGGTCTGTCCGCCGAGGGCGCCGAGGTCGTGGAGGCCGGCGGCAAGGTGCTGCTGCCGGGCCTGGTCGACCTGCACACGCATCTGCGCGAGCCGGGCCGTGAGGACTCCGAGACCGTCCTCACCGGCACGCGCGCCGCCGCCTCCGGCGGCTACACCTCCGTGTTCGCCATGGCCAACACCTTCCCGGTCGCCGACACCGCCGGCGTCGTCGAGCAGGTCTGGCGGCTCGGCAAGGAGCACGGCTACTGCGACGTACGGCCCATCGGCGCCGTCACCGTCGGCCTGGAGGGCAGCAAGCTCGCCGAGCTGGGCGCCATGCACGAGTCGGCCGCCGGAGTGACCGTCTTCTCCGACGACGGCAAGTGCGTCCACGACGCCGTGATCATGCGCCGGGCCCTGGAGTACGTGAAGGCCTTCAACGGCGTCATCGCGCAGCACGCGCAGGAGCCGCGGCTGACCGAGGGCGCCGAGATGAACGAGGGCGTCGTCTCCGCCGAGCTGGGGCTCGGCGGCTGGCCCGCGGTGGCCGAAGAATCGATCATCGCCCGGGATGTCCTGCTCGCCGACCACGTCGGCTCCCGCGTCCACATCTGCCACCTGTCGACCGCCGGGTCCGTCGAGATCGTCCGCTGGGCCAAGTCCCGCGGCATCCAGGTCACCGCCGAGGTCACCCCGCACCACCTGCTCCTCACCGACGAGCTGGTCCGCACCTACAACCCGGTCTACAAGGTCAACCCGCCGCTGCGCACCGAGCGGGACGTGAGGGCGCTGCGCGAGGCGCTCGCCGACGGCACGATCGACATCGTCGCCACCGACCACGCCCCGCACCCGCACGAGGACAAGGACTGCGAGTGGGCCGCGGCCGCCATGGGCATGGTCGGCCTGGAGACGGCGTTGTCAGTGGTCCAGGAGACCATGGTCGACACGGGCCTGCTGGACTGGGCCGGTGTCGCCGACCGCATGTCCTTCAAGCCCGCGCAGATCGGACAGGCCACGGGCCATGGTCGTCCCGTCTCGGCAGGTGAGCCCGCCAACCTCACCCTCGTCGACACGGCATACCGTGGGCTCGTGGAACCCGCGGGCTTCGCCTCGCGCAGCCGCAACACCCCCTACGAGGGGCGTGAGCTGCCGGGCCGTGTGACGCACACGTGGCTGCGGGGCAAGGCCACGCTCGTCGACGGGAAGCTCACGTGACACCTCAACTCCTGCTGGCCGCCGAGAAGGAATCGGCGCAAGTGACCGACTGGGCCGCCCGCATCGGCTGGGTCGTCGGCCTCGCCCTCTTCGTCGCGCTCGTCTACTGGCTGATGCGCGAGGGCTGGAAGTGGCGCGGCACCCTCCAGGGCGACCTGCCCGAGCTGCCCACCGCCCCCGACGACCCGGGCCCGGCGCGCCTGACCATGAGCGGCCGCTACCACGGCTCCACCACCGCCGGGCAATGGCTCGACCGCATCGTCGCGCACGGCCTGGGCACCCGCAGCCGCGTCGAGCTGACGCTGACGGACGCCGGCCTGGACGTCGTACGCCCCGGGGCGAGCGACTTCTTCGTCCCGGCCGCGGCCCTGCGCGAGGCCCGGCTCGACAAGGGCATCGCCGGCAAGGTGCTCACCGAGGGCGGCCTGCTGGTCGTCACCTGGGCCCACGGCGACCGGCTGATCGACTCCGGCTTCCGCTCCGACCACGCGGCCGAGCACAACGAGTGGGTCGACACCGTCAACTCCATGATCGAAACGAACACCAGGGAAGGCGCCGAACGATGACCACCTCCACCAGGGGAGCTGCCAAAACTCCCGCCGTACTCGTCCTGGAGGACGGCCGGGTCTTCCGCGGCCGCGCCTACGGGGCCGTGGGGGAGACCTTCGGCGAAGCGGTGTTCTCCACCGGCATGACCGGCTACCAGGAGACCCTGACCGACCCCTCGTACCACCGCCAGGTCGTGGTGATGACCGCCCCGCACGTCGGCAACACCGGCGTCAACGACGAGGACATGGAGTCCAAGAGGATCTGGGTCTCCGGCTACGTCGTGCGCGACCCCGCGCGCGTGCCGTCCAGCTGGCGCTCCCGGCGCACGCTGGACGAGGAGCTCGCCGCCCAGGGCGTCGTCGGGATCTCCGGCATCGACACCCGCGCCCTCACCCGCCACCTGCGCGAGCGCGGCGCCATGCGCGTCGGCATCTTCAGCGGCGACGCCGTCCGGGACGACAGCGCACTCCTCGCGCGCGTGCAGGAAGCCCCGCAGATGAAGGGCGCGAACCTCTCCGCCGAGGTCGCCACGACCGAGCCGTACGTCGTGCCCGCGATCGGCGAGAAGAAGTTCACCGTCGCCGCCGTCGACCTCGGAATCAAGGGCATGACCCCGCACCGCATGGCCGAGCGCGGCATCGAGGTGCACGTGCTCCCGGCGACCGCGACCGTCGAGGACGTGTACGCGGTGAACCCGGACGGCGTGTTCTTCTCCAACGGCCCGGGCGACCCGGCCACCGCCGACCACGCCGTCTCCGTGATGCAGGGCGTCCTGGAGCGCGGCACGCCGCTGTTCGGCATCTGCTTCGGCAACCAGATCCTGGGCCGCGCCCTCGGCTTCGGCACCTACAAGCTGAAGTACGGCCACCGCGGCATCAACCAGCCGGTGCAGGACCGTACGACCGGCAAGGTCGAGGTCACCGCGCACAACCACGGCTTCGCCGTCGACGCCCCGCTCGACCAGGTCTCCGAGACCCCGTTCGGCCGCGCCGAGGTGTCGCACGTGTGCCTGAACGACAACGTGGTGGAGGGGCTCCAGCTCCTCGACCGCCCCGCCTTCAGCGTCCAGTACCACCCCGAAGCGGCGGCGGGCCCGCACGACGCCGCCTACCTGTTCGACCGCTTCGTGAAGCTCATGGAGGGCCAGCGTGCCTAAGCGCACCGATATCCAGTCCGTCCTGGTCATCGGCTCCGGCCCGATCGTCATCGGCCAGGCCGCCGAGTTCGACTACTCCGGCACGCAGGCGTGCCGCGTCCTCAAGGCCGAGGGCCTGCGGGTCGTCCTGGTGAACTCCAACCCGGCGACGATCATGACCGACCCGGAGATCGCCGACGCCACCTACGTCGAGCCGATCACGCCCGAGTTCGTCGAGAAGATCATCGCCAAGGAGCGGCCCGACGCGCTGCTGCCCACCCTGGGCGGCCAGACGGCCCTCAACACGGCGATCTCGCTGCACGAGAACGGCGTCCTCGACAAGTACGGCGTCGAGCTGATCGGCGCCAACGTCGAGGCGATCCACAAGGGCGAGGACCGCGACCAGTTCAAGGAGGTCGTGGAGGAGGTCCGCAAGAAGATCGGCCACGGCGAGTCCGCCCGGTCCTACATCTGCCACTCCATGGACGACGTCCTCAAGGGCGTCGAGGAGCTCGGCGGCTACCCCGTGGTCGTCCGCCCGTCCTTCACCATGGGCGGCGCCGGCTCCGGCTTCGCCCACGACGAGGAGGAGCTGCGCCGCATCGCCGGCACCGGCCTCACCCTCTCGCCGACCACCGAGGTGCTCCTGGAGGAGTCCATCCTCGGCTGGAAGGAGTACGAGCTGGAGCTGATGCGCGACAAGCACGACAACGTCGTGGTCGTCTGCTCCATCGAGAACTTCGACCCCATGGGCGTCCACACCGGCGACTCGATCACGGTCGCCCCCGCGATGACCCTCACCGACCGCGAGTACCAGATCCTGCGCGACATCGGCATCGCCGTGATCCGCGAGGTCGGCGTCGACACCGGCGGCTGCAACATCCAGTTCGCGGTGAACCCCGAGGACGGCCGGGTCATCGTCATCGAGATGAACCCGCGCGTGTCCCGCTCCTCGGCCCTCGCCTCCAAGGCGACCGGCTTCCCGATCGCCAAGATCGCCGCCAAGCTGGCCGTCGGCTACACGCTGGACGAGATCCCCAACGACATCACCCAGGAGACCCCGGCCTCCTTCGAGCCGACCCTCGACTACGTGGTCGTGAAGGCCCCGCGGTTCGCCTTCGAGAAGTTCCCCAGCGCCGACTCCACCCTCACGACCACCATGAAGTCGGTCGGCGAGGCCATGGCCATCGGCCGGAACTTCACCGAGGCGTTCCAGAAGGCCCTGCGCTCGTTGGAGAAGAAGGGCAGCCAGTTCACGTTCGTCGGCGAGCCCGGCGACAAGTCCCGGCTCCTGGAGCAGGCGGTCCGCCCCACCGACGGCCGGATCAACACGGTCATGCAGGCGATCCGCGCGGGCGCCACGCCCGAGGAGGTCTTCGAGTACACGAAGATCGACCCCTGGTTCGTCGACCAGCTCTTCCTGATCAAGGAGATCGCCGACGAGCTGGCGGCCGCTCCGGAGCTGACCACCGACCTGCTCGCCGAGGCCAAGCGGCACGGCTTCTCCGACCAGCAGATCGGCGAGATCCGCGGCCTGCGCGAGGACGTCGTCCGCGAGGTCCGGCACGCGCTCGGCATCCGCCCGGTCTACAAGACGGTCGACACCTGCGCCGCCGAGTTCGCCGCCAAGACGCCGTACTTCTACTCGTCCTACGACGAGGAGACCGAGGTCGCGCCGCGTGAGAAGCCGGCCGTCATCATCCTGGGCTCCGGCCCGAACCGCATCGGCCAGGGCATCGAGTTCGACTACTCCTGCGTCCACGCCTCCTTCGCGCTGAGCGACGCGGGCTACGAGACCGTGATGGTCAACTGCAACCCGGAGACCGTCTCCACGGACTACGACACCTCCGACCGCCTGTACTTCGAGCCGCTCACGCTGGAAGACGTGCTGGAGATCGTCCACGCCGAGCAGCAGGCCGGGCCGGTCGCGGGCGTCGTCGTCCAGCTGGGCGGCCAGACGCCGCTGGGCCTGTCGCAGGCGCTGAAGGACAACGGCGTGCCGATCGTCGGCACCTCCCCGGAGGCCATCCACGCCGCCGAGGACCGGGGCGCCTTCGGCCGGGTCCTCAAGGAGGCCGGCCTCCCGGCCCCCAAGCACGGCACCGCCACCACCTTCGCCGAGGCCAAGGCCATCGCCGACGAGATCGGCTACCCGGTGCTCGTCCGGCCCTCGTACGTCCTCGGCGGGCGCGGCATGGAGATCGTCTACGACGAGACGCGCCTGGAGTCCTACATCGCCGAGTCGACCGAGATCAGCCCCTCCCGGCCGGTCCTCGTCGACCGGTTCCTCGACGACGCCATCGAGATCGACGTCGACGCGCTCTACGACGGCGAGGAGCTGTACCTCGGCGGCGTCATGGAGCACATCGAGGAGGCCGGCATCCACTCCGGCGACTCGGCGTGCGCCCTGCCCCCGATCACGCTCGGCGGCTTCGACATCAAGCGCCTGCGCGCCTCCACGGAGGGCATCGCCAAGGGCGTCGGGGTGCGCGGCCTGATCAACATCCAGTTCGCGCTGGCGGGCGACATCCTCTACGTGCTGGAGGCCAACCCGCGTGCCTCCCGCACGGTCCCCTTCACCTCGAAGGCGACCGCGGTGCCGCTGGCCAAGGCCGCCGCCCGCATCTCGCTGGGCGCCACCATCGCCGAGCTGCGCGAAGAGGGCCTGCTCCCGGCGAGCGGCGACGGCGGCGAGCTGCCGTTCGACGCGCCGATCTCCGTCAAGGAGGCCGTCATGCCGTGGTCGCGCTTCCGCGACATCCACGGCCGCGGCGTCGACACGGTCCTCGGCCCGGAGATGCGCTCCACCGGCGAGGTCATGGGCATCGACTCCGTCTTCGGCACGGCGTACGCCAAGTCGCAGGCCGGCGCCTACGGGCCGCTGCCCACCAAGGGCCGCGCGTTCATCTCGGTCGCCAACCGCGACAAGCGCTCGATGATCTTCCCGGCCCGCGAGCTGGTCGCGCACGGCTTCGAGCTGCTCGCCACCTCTGGCACGGCCGAGGTCCTCAAGCGCAACGGCATCAACGCCACGATCGTGCGCAAGCAGTCCGAGGGCACCGGCCCGAACGGCGAGAAGACCATCGTCCAGCTCATCCACGACGGCGAGGTCGACCTCATCGTCAACACCCCGTACGGCACCGGCGGCCGCCTCGACGGCTACGACATCCGTACGGCGGCCGTGGCGCGCTCCGTGCCCTGCCTGACGACGGTCCAGGCGCTCGCGGCGGCGGTCCAGGGCATCGACGCCCTCAACCGCGGCGACGTGGGCGTCCGATCGCTCCAGGAACACGCGGAATTCCTGACCGCGGCCCGCGACTAGCAGCCCCGAGGGGGACACCGGAAACGGTGTCCCCCTCTTCGTGAGGACGCCATGTCTTCGTGAGGACAGCATGTACAAGATCTTCTTCAGTCTCCTCTTCAAGCGGATGGACCCGGAGCAGGCCCACCACCTCGCCTTCCGCTGGATCCGCCTCGCCGCCCGCGTGCCCGTGCTGCGCACCTTCCTCGCGGCCGCCCTCGCGCCCCGCCACAAGGAGCTGCGCACAGAGGCCCTGGGTCTCCGCATGCACGGCCCCTTCGGCCTCGCCGCGGGCTTCGACAAGAACGCCGTCGGCATCGACGGCATGGCGATGCTCGGCTTCGACCACGTCGAGATCGGCACGGTGACCGGCGAGCCGCAGCCCGGCAATCCCAAGCAGCGGCTGTTCCGGCTGGTCAAGGACCGGGCGCTGATCAACCGCATGGGCTTCAACAACGACGGCTCGCTGAGGGTCGCCGCCCGCCTGGCCTCCCGCACGCCCGTCTTCAGGACGGTCGTCGGCGTCAACATCGGCAAGACCAAGGTCGTCCCGGAGCAGGAGGCCGTCGCGGACTACGTGAAGTCCGCCGAGCGGCTCGCGCCGTACGCCGACTACCTGGTGGTCAACGTCTCCTCGCCGAACACACCCGGACTGCGCAACCTCCAGGCCACCGAGGCGCTCCGCCCGCTGCTGAGCGCCGTCCGCGAGGCCGCCGACCGCACGGTGCCCGCGCGGCGGGTCCCGCTCCTGGTCAAGATCGCCCCGGACCTCGCCGACGAGGACGTCGACGCCGTCGCCGACCTCGCCCTGGAACTGGGCCTGGACGGGATCATCGCCACGAACACCACCATCGCGCGCGAGGGACTCGGCCTGAAGTCCGACTCCGCCCTGGTCGAGGAGACCGGCGGCCTGTCCGGGGCGCCCCTGAAGGAACGCTCCCTGGAGGTCCTGCGGCGCCTCTACGCGCGCGTGGGCGACCGGATCACCCTGGTGGGCGTCGGGGGCGTGGAGAACGCCGAGGACGCGTGGCAGCGCATCCTGGCCGGTGCCACGCTGGTGCAGGGCTACAGCGCCTTCATCTACGAGGGGCCCTTCTACGCCCGCGCCCTCCACAAGGGGCTCGCCGCGCGCCTGCGCACCAGCCCGTACGCCACGCTCGCCGACGCGGTGGGCGCCGACGTGAGGAGCTCCGTATGAGCCTGGAACCCTTCGGTGCGCGCCTGCGCCGGGCCATGGACGAGCGCGGCCCGCTGTGCGTCGGCATCGACCCGCACGCCTCCCTGCTCGCCGAGTGGGGCCTGAACGACGACGTGGCGGGCCTGGAGCGGTTCAGCCGCACGGTCGTCGAGGCGGTGGCCGACCGGGTCGCCGTGCTGAAGCCGCAGAGCGCGTTCTTCGAGCGGTTCGGCTCGCGCGGTGTCGCGGTGCTGGAGAAGTCCGTCGCCGAGGCCCGGGCGGCCGGCGCCCTGGTCGTGATGGACGCCAAGCGCGGCGACATCGGCTCGACCATGGCCGCGTACGCCGAGTCCTTCCTGCACAAGGACGCGCCGCTGTTCTCCGACGCGCTGACGGTCTCGCCGTACCTCGGCTACGGCTCGCTCAGCCCGGCCGTCGCGCTGGCCCGGGAGAGCGGCGCCGGGCTGTTCGTGCTGGCGCTGACGTCCAACCCGGAGGGCGGCGAGGTCCAGCACGCCGTGCGCTCCGACGGCCGGAACGTCGGAGCGACGATGCTCGCGCACCTCGCCGCCGAGAACGCGGGGGAGGAGCCCCTGGGGTCCTTCGGCGCGGTCGTGGGCGCGACCCTGGGTGATCTGTCGTCGTACGACCTGGACATCAACGGGCCGCTCCTCGCGCCCGGCATCGGCGCCCAGGGAGCCACGCCGGCCGATCTTCCCCGGGTCTTCGGGTCGGCGGTGCGCAACGTCGTGCCGAACGTCAGCCGGGGAGTGCTACGCCACGGTCCCGATGCGGTCGCTCTGCGTGACGCCGCGGAGCGCTTCGCGGAGGAGATCCGTCACACCGTGACCTCCTCCTGACCCCTTCCTGACCTCCCTCGGAGACATCCGATGAGTGGTCCGGGCCGCTCTTGAGTCTGAATACATCCTCAAATCCGGGGCAGTATGTCCTAAATGTCCGTTCAGATGAAGGCTGACCAGGACTTTTCCGCTGTTCTCGCTGACTCTGGCGGACTTGCCCGCTAGTCTCCGACGAGAGAACGGGCAAGCGTGTGTTGCTCGTGGCTCCCCAGGTGTGGGGCGACTAGGTTCCTCACCGGTCCGTATCCGACAGTTCGACATCCGAGGTGACGTAGGCGTGGCTCTTCCGCCCCTTACCCCTGAACAGCGCGCAGCCGCGCTCGAAAAGGCCGCCGCGGCTCGCCGGGAGCGGGCCGAGGTCAAGAATCGACTCAAGCACTCCGGCGCCTCCCTCCACGAGGTCATCAAGCAGGGCCAGGAGAACGACGTCATCGGCAAGATGAAGGTCTCCGCCCTTCTTGAGTCCCTGCCGGGCGTGGGCAAGGTCCGCGCCAAGCAGATCATGGAGCGGCTCGGTATCTCCGAGAGCCGCCGCGTGCGCGGCCTCGGCTCCAACCAGATCGCCTCCCTGGAGCGCGAGTTCGGCAGCACCGGCTCCTGAACCGGGCACTCCGGGGAAGCGAGTCCCGGGCACTCCGGGATTGCTGGATAATCGCTGCATGGCAGTAACACCCCGGGGGACGTCCCCCGTACCCCCGGACGCAGGTCCGCGGCTGACCGTGCTCTCCGGCCCCTCCGGGGTCGGCAAGAGCACGGTCGTCGCCCATATGCGCAAGGAACACCCCGAGGTCTGGCTCTCGGTCTCGGCGACGACCCGCAAGCCCCGCCCCGGCGAGCAGCACGGAGTCCACTACTTCTTCGTCACCGACGACGAGATGGACAAGCTGATCGCCAACGGCGAGCTGCTGGAGTGGGCCGAGTTCGCCGGCAACCGCTACGGCACGCCCCGCGCGGCCGTACAGGAGCGTCTGGAGAAGGGCGAGTCCGTCCTCCTCGAGATCGACCTCCAGGGCGCCCGTCTGGTCCGGGAGTCGATGCCCGAGGCCCAGCTGGTGTTCCTGGCTCCTCCCTCCTGGGAGGAGCTCGTGCGCAGGCTCACCGGGCGGGGCACCGAACCGCCCGAGGTGATCGAGCGCAGGCTCGAGGCCGCCAAGATCGAACTGGCCGCCGAGCCGGAGTTCGACAGGACGCTGGTCAACACCTCCGTCGAGGACGTGGCGCGCGAGCTGCTAGCCTTGATGAACGTCGTGTGACCATCGCTGATCGATCCGGTCCTCGCTGATCATCCCGACAGAATCTTTCCCATCCATCGGAAGGTAGAGCGTGTCCTCTTCCATCTCCGCGCCCGAGGGCATCATCAACCCGCCGATCGACGAGCTCCTCGAGGCCACCGACTCGAAGTACAGCCTCGTGATCTACGCGGCCAAGCGGGCCCGCCAGATCAACGCGTACTACTCGCAGCTCGGCGAGGGTCTCCTCGAGTACGTCGGTCCCCTCGTCGACACCCACGTCCACGAGAAGCCGCTCTCGATCGCCCTCCGCGAGATCAACGCGGGGCTCCTGACGTCCGAGGCCGTCGAGGGCCCGGCGCAGTAAGTAGGATTTACAGCTTGATGCTGGCTTTTCCACAGGCCCGGCAGGCCCCCTGCCGGGCCTGTGGTGTGTCATGGAGTCGTACGGTGTGCCGGTTGCCGAGGTCCGGGGAGAGACGTGGACAAGCCGAAGGTCGTTCTGGGGGTCAGCGGCGGCATCGCCGCGTACAAGGCCTGTGAGCTGCTGCGGCGGCTGACGGAGTCGGGCCATGACGTGCGCGTGGTGCCCACGGCCTCCGCGCTGCACTTCGTCGGCGCCGCCACCTGGTCCGCGCTCTCCGGAAACCCGGTCTCCACCGAGGTGTGGGACGACGTGCACGAGGTGCCGCACGTCCGCATCGGACAGCACGCCGACCTGGTCGTCGTCGCCCCGGCCACCGCCGACCTGCTCGCCAAGGCGGCCCACGGCCTCGCCGACGACCTGCTGACCAACACCCTGCTCACCGCCCGCTGCCCGGTCGTCTTCGCCCCCGCCATGCACACGGAGATGTGGGAGCACCCGGCCACCCAGGAGAACGTGGCGACGCTGCGCCGCCGCGGCGCGCTCGTCATCGAGCCCGCCGTGGGCCGCCTCACCGGCGTCGACACCGGCAAGGGCCGGCTGCCCGACCCGGCCGAGATCTTCGAGATCTGCCGCCGGGTGCTGGCCCGGGGCGTGCGGGAGCCGGACCTCAAGGGCCGGCATGTCGTCGTCAGCGCCGGCGGCACCCGCGAACCCCTGGACCCCGTCCGGTTCCTCGGCAACCGCTCCTCCGGCAAGCAGGGCTACGCCCTCGCCCGCACCGCCGCCGCCCGCGGCGCCCGGGTCACGCTGATCGCGGCCAACAGCACCCTGCCGGACCCGGCGGGCGTGGACGTCGTCCCGGTCGGCACGGCCGTGCAGCTGCGCGAGGCGGTGCTCAAGGCGGCTGCCGACGCCGACGCGGTGGTGATGGCGGCGGCGGTGGCGGACTTCCGTCCGGCGACGTACGCGGCCGGCAAGATCAAGAAGAAGGACGACCAGGAGCCCGAGCCCGTCGCCCTGGTGCGGAATCCGGACATCCTCGCGGAGATCTCCGCCGACCGCGCCCGCGCCGGACAGGTGGTCGTCGGCTTCGCCGCGGAGACGGACGAGGTCCTCGCCAACGGCCGCGCCAAGCTGAAGCGGAAGGGGTGCGATCTGCTGGTGGTGAACGAGGTGGGGGAGCGCAAGACCTTCGGTTCCGAGGAGAACGAGGCGGTCGTGCTCGGCGCCGACGGCAGCGAGACGGCGGTGGCGCACGGCCCCAAAGAGGCCCTGGCCGAAACGGTGTGGGACCTGGTCGCCGAGCGTCTCCGCTGATGTTCCAGTCGCTCCGGAGGCCGATCAAACCCGGCCGATCGAGGCGTGGCGCCTCTGGCCAACGCCGCTCGGCATTGGGCAGAATGCCCGTGCCGCAGGTCACAGCACTCCCGAGTGGCGAGACAGGGGGACCGTGGCCGAAGCGTGACCGATAAACTGTTCCACGGACGGCGCCGGGTGCAGCCCCCGCCGTCCGCCAATGATCAGCCAGCAGCCGCTGCAACCCCAGGGAGCGTTGTGTCCCGTCGCCTGTTCACCTCGGAGTCCGTGACCGAGGGTCACCCCGACAAGATCGCTGACCAGATCAGCGACACCATCCTCGACGCGCTCCTGCGCGAAGACCCGTCCTCCCGGGTCGCCGTCGAGACCCTGATCACGACCGGCCTGGTGCACGTGGCCGGCGAGGTCACGACCAAGACGTACGCGGACATCGCGACGCTGGTCCGGAGCAAGATCCTCGAAATCGGCTACGACTCCTCCAAGAAGGGCTTCGACGGCGGCTCCTGCGGAGTGTCGGTGTCGATCGGCGCACAGTCCCCGGACATCGCCCAGGGCGTGGACACGGCGTACGAGACCCGTGTCGAGGGCGACGACGACGAGCTCGACAAGCAGGGCGCGGGCGACCAGGGCCTGATGTTCGGCTACGCGACGGACGAGACGCCGACGCTGATGCCGCTGCCGATCTTCCTGGCCCACCGCCTGTCGAAGCGCCTGTCCGACGTGCGCAAGAACGGCACGATCCCCTACCTCCGCCCGGACGGCAAGACGCAGGTCACCATCGAGTACGACGGTGACAAGGCGGTCCGCCTGGACACCGTCGTGGTCTCCTCGCAGCACGCGTCCGACATCGACCTGGACTCCCTCCTGGCCCCGGACATCAAGGAGTTCGTGGTCGAGCCGGAGCTGAAGGCGCTCCTGGACGACGGCATCAAGCTCGACACGGAGAACTACCGCCTCCTGGTCAACCCCACCGGCCGCTTCGAGATCGGCGGCCCGATGGGCGACGCCGGCCTGACCGGCCGCAAGATCATCATCGACACCTACGGCGGCATGGCCCGCCACGGCGGCGGCGCCTTCTCCGGCAAGGACCCGTCCAAGGTCGACCGCTCCGCGGCGTACGCGATGCGCTGGGTCGCCAAGAACGTGGTCGCCGCGGGTCTCGCCACCCGCTGCGAGGTCCAGGTCGCGTACGCGATCGGCAAGGCCGAGCCGGTCGGCCTGTTCGTCGAGACCTTCGGCACCGCCAAGATCGACACGGACCGGATCGAGAAGGCGATCGACGAGGTCTTCGACCTCCGCCCGGCCGCCATCATCCGCGACCTCGACCTGCTCCGCCCGATCTACTCCCAGACGGCGGCGTACGGCCACTTCGGCCGCGAGCTCCCCGACTTCACGTGGGAGCGGACGGACCGCGTGGAGGCGCTGCGCAAGGCGGCGGGGCTGTAGTTCCCACGTTTCACCGACGAGGCCCGGCTCCCTTCGGGGGGCCGGGCCTTGTCGTGCCCCGGGGTCTCCCGGGCGCCGTCGTCTGTCAGTGGTGTTTGGTAAGAATGCAAGCGTGAGCAGCGAGAACGGACAGGCGGGTGGCGGTGCCGAGGGTGTGCCGCCCGAGCAGCTCGCGCTCATCCGGGAGAGCGTGCGGAAGGCGAAGACGCCCCGGGCCAAGCCGCGGACGTGGCGGGGGGCCGCGCTCGCCAAGGAGCTGCCCGTCGCGCGGGTGCTCGTCGACAAGGGCGTGCTGCATCTCGACCGGTACTTCGACTACGCCGTGCCCGAGGAACTGGACGCCGAGGCCCAGCCGGGCGTGCGCGTGCGGGTGCGGTTCGGGGCCGGGCGGCACCGGGTGCGGGAGGGCCGCCGCGAGGGCGGCGGGCTGATCGACGGGTTTCTCGTCGAGCGGCTGGCCGAGTCCGACTACTCCGGGCCGCTGGCCGCCCTCGCCCAGGTCGTCTCGCCCGAGCCGGTGCTGAGCGAGGAACTGCTCGGGCTGGCCCGGGCGGTCGCCGACCGGTACGCGGGCAGTCTCGCCGACGTCCTCCAGCTCGCCGTGCCCCCGCGCAACGCACGGGCCGAGCAGCGCGCCTCCCCCGAGCCCCTGCCGCCGCCCCCGGCGCCCGAGGCCGGGTCCTGGCAGCGGTACGAGCGGGGAGCTGCCTTCCTGGAGTCGCTGGCCTCCGGCGGCGCGCCCCGGGCCGTGTGGAACGCGCTGCCCGGACCGCAGTGGAGCGAGGAACTGGCCCGGGCCGTCGCGGCGGCGCTGGCCTCCGGCCGCGGGGCGCTCGTCGTCCTGCCCGACGGGCGGTCCGTCGCGCGGGTCGACGCCGCGCTGACGTCCCTGCTGGGGGAGGGGCGGCACGCGGTGCTCACCGCCGACGCCGGTCCGGAGAAGCGGTACGCGCAGTGGCTCGCGGTGCGGCGGGGATCCGTGCGGGCCGTGATCGGCACCAGGGCCGCGATGTTCGCGCCGGTCCAGGACCTCGGGCTGGTCGCCCTCTGGGACGACGGGGACGACAGCCACAGCGAGCAGCACGCCCCGCAGCCCCACGCCCGCGAGGTGCTCCTGCTGCGGGCCGCCCAGGACAAGTGCGGCTTCCTGCTGGGCAGCTGGGCCTGCACGGTGGAGGCCGCGCAGCTCGTCGAGAGCGGCTGGGCCCGGCCGCTCGTCGCCGGACGGGAACAGGTGCGGGGAGCCGCTCCGCTCGTACGGACCGTGGGGGACGGCGATCTCGCCCGCGACGAGGCCGCCCGGGCCGCCCGGCTGCCGACCCTGGCCTGGCAGGCCGTCAGGGACGGCCTGCGGCAGGGGCCGGTGCTGGTGCAGGTGCCCCGGCGGGGCTATGTGCCGCGCATGGCGTGCGCCGTCTGCCGGGCACCCGCCCGCTGCCGGCACTGCTCGGGACCGTTGGAGACGCGGGACGGCGGTGCCCTGTGCTGTGGGTGGTGCGGCCGGGAGGAGGGCGGCTGGCACTGCCCGGAGTGCGGTTCCTTCCGGCTGCGCGCCTCGGTCGTGGGTGCCCGGCGCACCGCCGAGGAACTCGGACGCGCCTTCCCCGCCGTGCCGGTGCGGACCTCGGGGCGGGAACACGTGCTCGACACGGTGCCGGGGGCGCCCGCGCTCGTCGTGAGCACGCCGGGGGCCGAGCCCGTCGCCGAGGGCGGTTACGCGGCGGCGCTGCTGCTGGACGGGTGGGCCATGCTCGGGCGGCCCGATCTGCGGGCCGGGGAGGACGCGCTGCGGCGGTGGATCGCGGCCGCGTCCCTCGTCCGGCCGCAGTCGGCCGGCGGCACGGTGGTGGTCGTCGCCGAACCGACGCTGCGGCCCGTGCAGGCGCTCGTACGGTGGGACCCCGTCGGTCACGCGGTGCGGGAGCTGGCCGAGCGGGCCGAGCTGGGTTTCCCGCCGGTGTCGCGGATGGCGGCCGTGTCGGGGCCGGGGGAGGCGGTGGCCGACTTCCTCCGTACGGCCGAACTGCCGCCGGAGGCCGAGGTGCTGGGGCCGGTGCCGCTGCCGGTTGCCGCCGCGGGGCGACCGCGGCGGGCGGGGGCGCCGCCGCCCGGTGAGCAGTGGGAGCGGGCGCTGGTGCGGGTGCCGCCGGGGAAGGGGGCAGCGCTGGCCGCCGCGCTCAAGGCGGCCCAGGCCGCGCGGATGGCTCGGGGGAGCGGAAGTGGGAGTGGGACGGGGGTCTGGGTGCGGATCGATCCGGCTGATATCGGCTGAGGGGGTGTCACTGGTGTCGCTGGTGCCGGTGGACATCGCCCGGATACGCGGCTGCCCTCCCGGAGGCCTTCCGGGAGGGCAGGGCCGGTGGGGGCAGAGATATGTCAGCCGTTGCGCGGGCCCGGGAAGGCCGTCGGCCTCGCCTCGTCGCGGAGTGCCGGGCTGCCTGCCGTCGGCTGCGTGGGCATGGAGCGGGCCGCGGGGACCGTCGGCACCGTGGGGAGGCCGGTGTTCACACTGACCGTGCGGGTGCTCGACGGCTCCGGCGTGCGCTCCGGCTCGGTCGCGATCGGCTGGGCCGTGGCACGGCGGGCGCCGTAACGGCGGTGGACCGCCTGTTTGGTGACTCCGAGCGCGGAGCCCACGGCGTCCCACGAGAAGCCGAGTGAGCGGTCGAAGTCCACGGCCGCCGTGACCAGGGTCTCGACACTGTCCCGCAGCTCCTGGGCGAGACGTACCGTCGGGGCGGGGGCGCGTCCGTAGACGACGAAGCCCGTGGAGGGGCCGGAGCGGCGCGGGCGGTAGACGTTGCCCAACTGGGCGGTGAGCGTGCGCAGTGCGTCCACCTGCCGGCGGACCCGCTCGATGTCCCGCACCAGCAAGTGCAGGCTGGCCCGAGCCTGGGCGTCGTGGGTTGCGTGGTCGGCCATGAACAAGCCTCTCGAACCGGCGTTGAAAGGAATGGGCCGCGATCGCGGCCCGATGTGGTCAACTCTGTCTTGACCAACGCGGATTCGCTCCGCGGGTCACGGTGTGGGGGCGTGGGGGCATAGGCGTGCGCCCGTTTGCGCGGGGTGTGCGCCTCGGCCTACGGCCATCGGCTCTTTGTCTCCCACCCGCGCACCGCCCGTGACTGTTCGCCGAGAGGCCCGGCTCTCCCGTGGGGGCTGAGCGCCGTCGGCGCCTTTCCGGTTGCGGCTCATAGACTTGGGCGTTGCCCGTCATCGACCCCCGCCCGAGAGGCCTTCACCACCCCATGAAGCTCGTCTTCGCCGGTACACCCGAGGTCGCCGTTCCCGCTCTGGACGCTCTTCTCGCCTCCGGGCGGCACGAGGTGGCCGCTGTCGTCACGCGGCCCGACGCGCCGGCCGGGCGCGGGCGCAGGCTCGTCGCGTCGCCCGTCGCCGAGCGGGCGGAGGAGGCCGGGATCGAGGTGCTGAAGCCCGCGAAGCCGAAGGACCCCGAGTTCCTGGAGCGGCTGCGGGAGATCGGGCCGGACTGCTGCCCCGTCGTCGCCTACGGCGCGCTGCTGCCCCGGGTCGCCCTCGACGTCCCGGTGCACGGCTGGGTCAATCTGCACTTCTCCCTGCTGCCGGCCTGGCGCGGTGCCGCGCCCGTGCAGCACGCCATCATGGCCGGTGACGAGATCACCGGGGCGTCGACCTTCCTGATCGAGGAGGGGCTCGACTCCGGGCCGGTGTACGGGACGGTGACCGAGGAGATCCGGCCCACCGACACCAGCGGGGACCTGCTGACGCGGCTGGCCTTCGCCGGTGCGGGGCTGCTCGGGGCGACCATGGACGGGATCGAGGACGGCACGCTCAAGGCCGTGCCGCAGCCGGCCGAGGGGGTCAGCCTGGCCCCGAAGGTCAACGTCGAGGACGCCCGGGTCGACTGGAACGCGCCCGCGCTGCGCGTCGACCGGGTGGTGCGCGGGTGCACCCCCGCCCCGGGCGCGTGGACCACCTTCCGCGGGGAGCGGCTGAAGCTCGTCCAGGTCGCGCCCGTGCCGGAGCGGACGGGGCTCGCCCCGGGGCGGATCTCCGCCGGGAAGAACAACGTGTACGTCGGCACCGGCTCCCACGGCGTGGAGCTGCTGTGGGTGCAGGCGCAGGGCAAGAAGCCGATGCGGGCGGCGGACTGGGCGCGCGGGGTGCGGATCACCGAGGGGGAGCGGCTCGGGGCCTGACGTCCCACCATGACGTCCACCGTGACGTCCCACCGCGTCGGCCACCTGGCCCGGGCTCGCACGGAGCTGCGGCGTAGGCTGGAGGGCGCACTTCATCTCACACCCGGAGCACCTTTTTCGTGAGCGACCAGCCCCGTCGGCCCCGCACGTCCGGCAAGCCCTACCGTCGGCCCAAGAAGGACCCCGTCCGCATCCTCGCCTTCGAGGCGCTCAGGGCCGTGGACGAGCGGGACGCCTACGCCAACCTCGTTCTGCCGCCGCTGCTGCGCAAGGCGCGGGAGAAGGAGGGGCCCGAGGCGTTCGACGCCCGGGACGCGGCGCTCGCCACCGAGCTGGTGTACGGAACGCTGCGGTGGCAAGGGACGTACGACGCGGTCATCGAGCGGTGTGTCGACCGGCCGCTCGGTGAGGTCGACCCGCCGGTGCTGGACGTGCTGAGCCTCGGCGCGCACCAGCTGCTCGGGACGCGCATCCCGACGCACGCGGCCGTGTCCGCCACCGTCGAGCTCGCCCGGGTCGTGCTGGGCGACGGACGGGCCAAGTTCGTGAACGCCGTGCTGCGGAAGGTCGCGCAGGACGATCTGGACGGCTGGCTGGAGCGGGTCGCGCCGGCCTACGACGACGACCCCGAGGACCATCTCGCCGTCGTCCACTCGCACCCGCGGTGGGTCGTGTCCGCGCTGTGGGACTCCCTCGGCGGCGGGCGCGCCGGCATCGAGGAGCTGCTGCGCGCCGACAACGAGCGGCCCGAGGTGACCCTGGTGGCGCGGCCCGGCAGGGCGACGTCCGAGGAACTGCTCGGGGAGGACGCCGCCGTGCCCGGGCGCTGGTCGCCGTACGCCGTGCGGCTGACCGAGGGCGGGGAGCCGGGCGCCATCGCGGCCGTGCGGGACGGGCGCGCGGGCGTGCAGGACGAGGGCAGCCAGCTCGTGGCGATCGCCCTCGCCAACGCGCCGCTGGAGGGGCCCGACCGGCGGTGGCTGGACGGGTGTGCGGGCCCGGGCGGCAAGGCCGCGCTCCTCGGCGCGCTCGCGGCTCAGCGGGGCGCCGCCCTCGTCGCCTCCGAGAAGCAGACCCACCGAGCCGGGCTCGTGGCCAGGGCGCTGGAGGGCAACCCGGGGCCGTATCAGGTGATCGCCGCGGACGGGACGCGTCCGGCCTGGCGGCCGGGCAGCTTCGACCGGGTGCTGGTCGACGTGCCGTGCACCGGGCTCGGTGCCCTGCGGCGCCGTCCCGAGGCGCGCTGGCGGCGCCGGCCGGAGGACCTGGAGGGGTTCGCGCCGCTCCAGCGCGGGCTGCTGCGGACCGCCCTGGAGTCGGTGCGGGTCGGCGGGGTCGTGGGCTACGCGACCTGCTCGCCGCATCTTGCCGAGACCCGGGCCGTGGTCGCCGACGTCCTCAAGCAGTTCCCGGACACCGAGCTCGTCGACGCCCGGCCGCTGCTGCCCGGCGTACCGGACCTGGGCGAGGGGCCCGACGTGCAGCTGTGGCCGCATCTGCACGGGACCGACGCCATGTATCTGGCGCTCATTCGCCGGACCGGCTGACCCCCGCCGCGACGCTCTCCCGGGCCGCCGCACCGCCGTCCTCCCGCGCCAGCCGGTGCGGCCACCACACCTTCGGGCCCACGTCCAGGAACAGCGACGTCACCAGGATCGACCGCACGACGAAGGTGTCCAGCAGCACGCCGAGGGCGACCGCGAAGCCGATCTCGGCGAAGGCGACCATCGGGAGGGTGCCGAGGGCGGCGAAGGTGCCGGCCAGGACCAGGCCGGCGGAGGTGATGACCGCGCCGGTGGCGGCCAGACCGGTGACCACGCCCGGTCCGGTGCCCTGGCGGGCCGCCTCCTCGCGGATGCGCGTGGTGAGGAAGATGTTGTAGTCGATGCCCAGGGCCACCAGGAAGACGAAGACGAACAGCGGGAAGTCCGTCGACTCGCCCGCGTAGTCGAAGAGGTACCGGAACGCGAGCGCGCTGATGCCGAGCGCCGCCGCGAACGACAGGATCACCGTCCCGATCAGCAGCAGCGGGGCGATCAGGGCGCGCAGCAGCACGCACAGGATCATCAGGACGACCACCAGCACCAGCGGGATGATCAGCACGTTGTCGTGCGTGGTCGCCCTGTCCATGTCCAGCAGGGCCGCCGTACCGCCGCCCACCTGCGCGTCGGCGTCGGGCACCGCGTGCACGGCCCCCCGGACCCGCTCCACCGTCTCCTTGGCGGCCTCGCTGTCCGCCGGGGCGGTCATGGTGGCCTCGAAGAGGACCCGGCCCTCGACGACCGGTTTCGCGCCGGGCGGCAGGCCCAGGGACTGGGGGACCACACCCTGCGTCGAGGCGACCGCGCGGCCCACCTGCTCGGCCTGCGCCCGGTCGCTGACGATGACCAGGGGATCGCCGCTGCCCGCCGGGAAGTAGCGCGCCGACACCTCCTGGCCGGTGATGGAGTCCGGTTTCCCGGTGAACGCGTCGGCGTTGCCGATGCCCTCCGCGCGCAGCTGGATCAGGCCCAGCGAGCAGACCGCCAGGACCAGTGCCGTCACGGCCCAGATCATCCGCGGGCGGCGGGCGATACGGCGGCCCATGCGGGCCCAGACGCCCCGCTCGGTCGGCTCGGGGGAGCCGAGGTGCGGGACCACCGGCCAGAAGATCCACCGGCCGAAGATCACCAGGAGGGCTGGGAACAGGCTCATCATCGCCAGCAGGGCGACGGCGACGCCGATCGCGGCGACCGGACCCAGGCCGCTCGTCGAGTTCATCTCGGCGGCCAGCAGCACCAGCATGCTCAGCACGACCGTCGCGCCCGAGGCGAGCACCGCGGGGCCGGCGCGGTGCAGCGCCAGGGCCATCGCCTCGTGCCGGTCCTCGTGCCGGCGCAGCTCCTCCCGGTAGCGGGCGACCAGCAGCAGGGCGTAGTCCGTCCCCGCGCCGAACACGAGCACCGTGAGGATGCCGGCGCTCTGGCCGTTGACCGTCAGACCCGCGTGCTCGGCCAGCAGATAGATCAGCGCCTGGGAGGCGAACAGCGCGCAGACCACCGCGATCAGGGGCACCAGCAGCAGGGTCAGGCTGCGGTAGGTGATGAGCAGCATGACGATGACGACGGTCATCGCCGCGAACAGCAGCGTCGAGTCGATGCCCTCGAAGGCTTCCGCGAAGTCCGCCGACGTGCCGCCCGGGCCCGTGATGTGCACGGCCAGCCCGCCGCCGCCCTCGCCGACGTCCTCCCGGATGGAGTCGACGGCGGGCGCGATCCGCTCCCAGCCCTCCTCGTCCATCGTGATCGGCACGAACACCTGCGCCGCCCGCGGATCGGCCTGCCGGTCGAAGACCGGCCCCCGGGTCTCCGCACCCCGGATGCCGTGCTCCCGCAGCTCCTTGAGCTGCCGCACGTCCTCCGCGATCTCCGCCCGGTCCCCCGCCGTCAGCCCGCTGTCCCGGGCGTAGATCACCACCGCCGGGATCTGCTCCGGCCGGAAGTCCTCGGAAGCCTGCAGCACCTGAGTCGACTCGGCGGACCCCGGCAGCCAGGACGAGGCGTCGTTGTCCTGCGCATCGGCCAGCTTCATGGCGAACGGCGCGGCGACAACCAACACCACCACCCACAAAACCAACACCAGCCACTTGGCCCGCCGCCCGCAGACGAGGTGTGCAACGCCCTGTTTCATCACATCCCCTTCCGCGGAGGCGCCCCGTAGGGGGCGCGGGGAACTGCGCGAGCAACCACACACGGCCCGCAGCCGCCGTACCACCGTCCTCGCCCGAGACCGATGCCCACAACCCCCGGAGGGCATGGCAGGCTTAGGGCATGGCCGTGCAGATCAACCCCAGCATCCTGTCCGCCGACTTCGCCCGCCTCGCGGACGAGGCGAAGGCCGTGGAGGGAGCCGACTGGCTCCACGTCGACGTCATGGACAACCATTTCGTCCCGAACCTCACGCTCGGCGTGCCGGTCGTCGAGTCGCTCGCCCGTGCGACGGACACCCCGCTGGACTGCCATCTGATGATCGAGGCCCCCGACCGGTGGGCGCCCCAGTACGTGGAAGCGGGGGCCGGTTCCGTCACCTTCCACGTCGAGGCGGCCGCCGCCCCGGTCCGGCTCGCCCGGGAGATCCGGGCCAAGGGCGCCCGCGCCTCCATGGCGCTCAAGCCCGCGACCCCCATCGAGCCGTACGAGGACCTGCTCCCCGAGCTCGACATGCTGCTGATCATGACGGTCGAGCCGGGCTTCGGGGGACAGGCCTTCCTCGACATCATGCTTCCGAAGATCCGCCGTACCCGCGAGTTGATCAGCAAGCACGGACTGGAGCTCTGGCTCCAGGTCGACGGCGGAGTCTCCGCCTCCACCATCGAGCGCTGCGCGGACGCCGGAGCCGACGTCTTCGTGGCCGGATCGGCGGTCTACGGGGCAAACGACCCGGCAGAGGCGGTACGTGCACTACGCACCCAGGCCGAGGCGACGACGGCGAAGGCCTCCTGGGCCTGCAACCACTGAGCCACAGCAAAGTGAACGGCTCCCATCAGGGCTGATCATCCGCGCCGGATCTGCAAGGATGAACGGCGAATCCAGAGTGTGAACAGCAGTGAGGAGATCGCCGTGTCGGGTATGTCGGCGGGCCGGTCAGCCATGCGGATGGGACCCGCTGAGCTGGTGCAGGCGGCGGCCATGGCCCGCCGCTTCTACCTCGAGGGCAAGTCCAAGATCCAGATCGCGGAGGAGTTCGGCGTCAGCCGCTTCAAGGTGGCCCGGGTCCTGGAGACCGCCCTCGAACGGGATCTCGTACGCATCGAGATCCGTGTGCCTGCGGAGCTGGACGCCGAGCGCTCGGACGCGCTCCGCGCCCGCTACGGCCTCAGGCACGCCGTCGTGGTCGAGTCCCCGGCCGATGCCGAGGAGTCGCCCGACCCCGAGAACCTGGGAGAGGTGGCCGCCGACCTGCTCGGCGAACTGGTCAACGAAGGGGACGTGCTGGGCCTGGCCTGGGGCCGCTCCACCATCCACATGGCGGCGGCGCTCGACCGGCTGCCGCCCTGCACGGTGGTGCAGCTGACGGGCGTCTACGACGCCGGGACCGCCGAGCGCGGCTCGGTCGAGGCCGTCCGCCGCGCCGCCCAGGTGTCCGGCGGCGACGCCCACCCCATCTACGCGCCGATGCTGCTGCCCGACGCGGCCACGGCCACGGCACTGCGCAACCAGACGGGGATCGCGCGGGCCTTCGAGCACTTCGACAAGGTCACCGTCGCCTGCGTCTCCATCGGCTCCTGGGAGCCGGGCATCTCCACGGTGCACGACATGCTCACCGAGGAGGAGCGCGCCCACTACGCCTCCCTCGGTGTCGCCGCCGAGATGTCCGCGCACCTCTTCGACGCCGAGGGCCGCCGCGTCGGCCGGGACCTGGGCGAGCGGTGCATCACGGTCAAGGCCGACCAGCTCCGCCGGATCCCCGAGGTCGTCGCGATCGCGGGCGGACAGCGCAAGGGGCCCGCGATCGACGCGGTGCTGCGCTCCGGGCTCGTCACCAGCCTGGTGACGGACACGTCGGCCGCGGACTACCTGATGACGGCGGGCCCGACGCCGAGGTCCGCGCTCAACCGGGCCGACCCGGACGGAGTCTGACGGGTGGTCGGCCAGACCCACGGCGTGCACGACCCGGCGGGCCGGATCGTGGTCGTCCTGGACCTCGAAGGGGTCACGGACAAGGCGGGCCTCATGGACCGCTGCGCCCGTGACCTGTCCCTGCCCGAGTGGTTCGGCCGCAACTGGGACGCTCTCGCCGACTGCCTGTCCGACCCCGCCCTGTGGCCCGAGGGCGCCGTGGACCGGGGGCTGCTGGTCGTCGTCCGGGGCTGGCGGACGTACGCCGAGACGCGGCCCGAGGAGTGGCAGGTCGCTGAGGAGATCTTCGCCGAGGCGACGGACCGGGGCCCGGGCCTCTTCGTCACCCTCGGCCTTGGAGAATCCTCCGAGCGGCCCCCTGACCAGCCTGGATGATCTGCTGGGGGACGTTCGCGCATCCGGCATGGGAGAATGAAGTACGTGCTCTTTCCCCCTGGCCGGCCGGTCGGGGGGTCACCTCTGATCGACTGGGATGTGCAGCACGTGCGTTTCCTCAATGACATCCAGCCCGGGTACGACCTGACGTACGACGACGTCTTCATGGTGCCGAGCCGCTCCGCGGTCGGCTCCCGGCAGGGCGTCGACCTCAGCTCCCCGGACGGCACGGGCACCACCATCCCGCTCGTCGTCGCCAACATGACCGCCATCGCCGGGCGCCGCATGGCCGAGACCGTGGCCCGCCGCGGCGGCCTCGTGGTGATACCGCAGGACATCCCGATCGACGTGGTCACCGACGTCGTCTCCTGGGTGAAGAGCCGCCATCTGGTCCTGGACACCCCGATCATCCTGTCCCCGCACCAGACGGTCGCGGACGCGCTGTCGCTGCTGCCCAAGCGCGCGCACAACGCCGGTGTCGTCGTCGACGAGCACCACAAGCCGGTCGGCGTGGTCACCGACTCCGACCTGTCCGGCGTCGACCGCTTCACGCAGCTCTCCGAGGTCATGTCCCGCGACCTGCTGCTCGTCGACGCGGACCTGGACCCGGGCCAGGCCTTCGACACCCTCGACCACGCCAACCGCCGCTTCGCCCCCGCGGTCAACGAGGACGGCAAGCTCTCCGGCATCCTCACCCGCAAGGGCGCCCTGCGCGCCACGCTGTACAAGCCGGCCACCGACGCGCGGGGACGGCTGCGGATCGCCGCCGCCGTCGGCATCAACGGCGACGTCGCCGGCAAGGCCCAGCAGCTGCTGGACGCGGGCGTCGACACGCTCGTCATCGACACCGCGCACGGCCACCAGGAGTCGATGATCAGCGCGCTCAAGCTGGTGCGCGACCTCGACCCGCGGGTGCCGATCGTCGCGGGCAACGTCGTCGCCGCCGCCGGTGTGCGCGACCTGATCGAGGCGGGCGCCGACATCGTCAAGGTCGGCGTCGGACCCGGCGCCATGTGCACCACGCGCATGATGACCGGCGTCGGCCGGCCGCAGTTCTCCGCCGTCCTGGAGTGCGCCGCCGAGGCGAGGAAGTACGGCAAGCACGTGTGGGCCGACGGCGGTGTCCGCCACCCCCGTGACGTGGCCATGGCCCTCGCGGCCGGTGCGTCCAACGTGATGATCGGCTCCTGGTTCGCGGGCACCTACGAGTCCCCGGGCGACCTCCAGCACGACGCGCAGGGGCGCGCCTACAAGGAGTCGTTCGGCATGGCCTCGGCCCGTGCCGTGCGCAACCGCACCTCGGAGGAGTCGGCGTACGACCGGGCCCGCAAGGCGCTGTTCGAGGAGGGCATCTCCACCTCCCGCATGTTCCTCGACCCGGCCCGCCCGGGCGTCGAGGACCTGATCGACTCGATCATCGCGGGCGTCCGCTCCTCCTGCACCTACGCCGGTGCCGGCTCCCTGGAGGAGTTCGCCGAGAAGGCCATCGTCGGCATCCAGAGCGCCGCCGGCTACGCCGAGGGCAAGCCGCTGCACGCCAGCTGGAACTGACGCGCCCAACGCCCCTTCGTACGGCCCCCGTTCGACCTGCCCGGCAGGGAGAGGCGGGGGCCGTACGCGTTTTGGCGCGCAACAGTCGAAAGCAGCGGTGCAACGAACCTCCGGTCATCCCCCAGGAACGCAATGATCTTGCGGGCATGCGCAAGGTTGCTGCATTTCGACAGCAACGCCGCGCCTCGTAGGCTGTCGCCTCGTACGTGGCGTGGCGGGGACACCGCTCGGTGGGTCCCTGCTCAAGGGTGCCCCCAGTCCCTGCCGCCCTGACCGGCAGCGATGAAGGAGCCAGCGCGTGCTCGACCAAGGCGCACCCCCGCAGAATCCAGGCCAGACAGCCGCCCCCGCGTCCCCCGGCGTCGGCGCGCGTCTCATGCGCCGCAAGCCCGTGGAACGCCTGGTCGCGGAGGGTGGCCAGGGTGAGGGAGGGTCGCTGCGGCGCTCTCTCGGGCTGTGGCAGCTCACCATGATCAGCATCGGCGCCACCCTCGGCACCGGCATCTTCGTCGTCCTCGGCGAGGCCGTCCCGAAGGCGGGCCCGGCCGTCACGCTCTCCTTCGTCATCGCCGGCCTGACCGCCCTGTTCTCGGCGCTGTCCTACGCCGAGCTGGCCGGCACCATCCCGGTCTCCGGCTCCTCGTACTCCTATGCGTACGCAACGATGGGCGAGCTGATCGCCTGGGTCTGCGGCTGGTGCCTGGTCCTGGAGTACGGCGTGTCGGTCGCCGCCGTGGCCGTCGGCTGGGGCGAGTACCTCAACGAACTGCTCGACGGGACCATAGGCGTCACCATCCCGGCCGCGCTGTCCGCCCCGCCCGGCGACGGCGGCGTGTTCAACCTGCCCGCGCTGATCGTCGTGCTCCTGGCGATGGCGTTCCTGCTCGGCGGTGCCCGCGAGTCCGCCCGTGCCAACACCGTCATGGTCATCGTCAAGATCGGCGCGCTGGTGCTGTTCTGCGCCATCGGCGTCCAGGGCTTCCGCTCCGGCAACTACGAGAACTTCATGCCGCTCGGCATGGCCGGGGTCAGCGCGGCCGGCGCCACGCTGTTCTTCTCCTACATCGGCTTCGACGCCGCCTCCACCGCCGGCGAGGAGGCCAAGAACGCGCAGCGCGACCTGCCCCGCGCGATCATGCTGTCGCTCGTCATCGTCACGGCGCTGTACGTCCTGGTCGCCGCCGTCGCCGTGGGTGCCAAGCCCTGGAAGAACTTCACCGACTCCGAGGCCGCCCTCGCCCAGATCATGCGCGAGGTCACCGGCCAGACCTTCTGGGGCACGCTGCTGGCTTTCTGCGCCGTCATCGCCATCGCCAGCGTCGTCCTGACCGTGCTCTACGGCCAGACCCGCATCCTGTTCGCCATGTCCCGCGACGGGCTGGTGCCCAAGGTGTTCGCCAAGGTCCACCCGAAGACCGGCACGCCCCGCGCCAACACCCTGATCGTGTCCCTGTTCTGCGGCGTCCTGGCCGCCGCGATCCCGCTCGGGCAGCTCGCCGACGCCACCAGCATCGGCACCCTGTTCGCCTTCGCGCTGGTCAACGTGGCCGTCGTGGTGCTGCGCCGGACCAAGCCGGACCTGCCCCGCACCTTCCGGGTGCCGCTCTCCCCGGTGCTGCCTGCGCTGGGCTTCGCCTTCTGCCTCTGGATGATGGGCAGCCTGTCGACCGTGACCTGGGTGGTCTTCGGTGTCTGGATGGCCGCCGGGCTCGTGTTCTACTTCGTGTACGGCTACCGCCGTTCCCGACTCGCACCATCCGAGAAGTGACCGACCCACTGTGCTGAACGATCTCGACGAACGCATCGTGCACGCCCTCGCCGAGGACGCCCGTCGCTCCTACGCCGACATCGGCCACATCGTCGGCCTGTCCGCGCCCGCCGTGAAACGGCGCGTGGACCGGCTGCGGGCCACCGGAGCCATCACCGGCTTCACCGTACGGGTGGACCCGGGCGCCCTCGGCTGGGAGACCGAGGGGTTCGTCGAGATCTACTGCCGCGGCAACACCTCCCCGGAGACCATCCAGCGAGGCCTGGAGCGCTACCAGGAGGTCGTGGCCGCGTCCACCGTCACCGGGGACGCGGACGCGATCGCCCAGGTCTTCGCCTCCGACATGCGGCACTTCGAACGGGTCCTGGAGCGGATCGCGGGGGAGCCGTTCGTCGAGCGGACCAAGTCCGTGCTCGTGCTGTCACCACTGCTGCGGCGCTTCTCGTCGGGGTCCCCGACCTAGCGTTTCCTGTCGGCCCGTCGGCGGACCGCCGTCAGCATCCGCCGTACGCCGAGCGCGTGGCCGCCGGTGCCGATGACGAGCTGCCGGTAGAGGGCGCCGGCCGGGCCGGGGAACCGCGCCCGGGTCTCGGCTCGCAGCCGGGTGCGCCCCGGGCCGGCCCCGTCGAGGCGGAAGATCAGGGCGTACGTCGAGAAGTGATGGCGTCCGATCAGGACCAGCTCCGCGCCCGGAACCGCGGAAGCCACGCGGAAACCGGGGATCGTCGCGCCCTGGGAAAGGGGGCGGGGCCCGGACGCCGTGCGGTCGGCGCAGCCGACCAGCGTCGCGTACCCGGCCGCTCGCCCACCCCCGAAGGAGCGGTCCAGAACCTCACCGAGCTCCCGCCACACGACACCGGCGTCCGCGGCGACAACCGTCGTGTGCTCGTCGACGAACGGGAGGGACAGGCGTACGGCGGCGTCCATGAAGATCCCTTCGCCGGCGGGTTCGGCTTCCCCCGCCAGTCTCGCGCGCCGTTCCCCGCCCAGGCCTCCTCCGGCGGGCGGACGCCCGCTGCCGCTCGGCGGAGACGCGCGCCGCCCACCTCCTCCCGGCGGAGGACGCCCATAGGGCATTCCCCCTGTGCTCCAGACGCCGGTCCGCCTACCATCGGTGTCATGACCTGGCGACATTGATCCACCCGCCGTGCCTCCCGAGGACCGCCTCGGCCGCCGTACCTCCGGCGTCCGATCGGTCCTTACGGGAAGGCCTCATGACACTCTCACCCGCACGCGTGCCCGCCCCCGGTCTCCGGCGGCTGACGACCACGCTGTACGGCTACGCGTTCCTCGACGACTTCGTCCTGCTCTACCCGGTGTACGCGCTGCTGTTCGCCGACACCGGCATGTCGCTCTGGCAGATCTCCTCCCTGTTCGCCCTGTGGTCGGTCACCGGCGTGGTGCTCGAAGTGCCCTCCGGTGCCTGGGCCGACGCCGTGTCGCGCCGCCGGCTGCTGTGGATCGGCCCGCTGCTCACCGCCGCCGGCTTCGCGCTGTGGGTGGCCGTCCCGTCGTACGGGGCCTTCGCGGCCGGCTTCGTCCTGTGGGGCGCCGGCGGAGCGCTCGGCTCCGGTGCGCTGGAGGCCCTGGTGTACGACGAGCTGGACCACCTCGGCGCCGCCGACCGGTACGCGCGGGTCATGGGCCGGGCCCGGGCCGCGCGGCTGGCGGGCACCGTGGCATCCCTCGGCCTCGCGGGGCCCGTCTTCGCCCTGGGCGGCTATCCGGCGGTCGGTGCCGCCAGCTTCCTGGCCTGTGTGCTGACCGCCCTCGCCGCGACCCGTTTCCCCGAACACCGGATGCGGCCGGAGGGCACCGACGACAGCTGGGCGACGACCCTGCGGGCCGGACTCGCCGAGGTCCGCCGGGACCGCTCGGTGCGGGGCGCTCTGCTGCTGATCCCGGCGGTGGCCGCGGTGTGGGGCGCGCTCGACGAGTACACCCCGCTGCTGGTCCGGGACATCGGCGTCGCCGAGGCGACGGTGCCCTACCTGATCATGCTGATCTGGGCGGGCGTCACCGTCGGCAGCCTCCTGACCGGACCGGCCGAGCGGCTCGGCACGGCCGGGCTCGCGGCGCTGCTCGCCGGTGCCGCCGTCGCGCTGGCGGTGGGCGCCGCGGCCCGCTCACTGGCCGGTATCGCTCTCGTGAGCCTCGCCTTCGCCGGGTTCCAGCTGGCCGAGGTGCTCGCCGACGTCCGCCTCCAGCACCGCATCGACGAGTCCCGCCGGGCCACGCTCACCTCCGTGGCGAGCCTGGGCACCGAGCTGGCCACGGTCGCCACGTTCGGCGTGTACGCGCTGCTGGGCACCGGCATGGCGCACAGCACCGTGTTCGCGGTGCTCGCGGTGCCCTACCTGGTGACGGCCCTGGTGCTGGCTAGAGTTCGGGCTGCCAGGGCACGACCGTGAAGTCGCCCGTCCCCTTCCCGACCTTCTCGAAGGGGGCGGAACTCACGCACTTGGGCAGCTCCTTCGTGTCGACGGGGCTGCCCGTGGAGGCCCAGCTGTAGCCCAGCCGGTCGTGGCGGCCGAGGTCGTGGACGGTGACACCGACCCGCTTGCCCTCGGCCCCCGGCAGGTCGGACGCGGTGATGACGCCCGAGACGACGGCCACCTTGCCTCCGGTGAGCAGGCAGTCGACCTCGACCTCGGCCCGGGCGCCCTGACCGTTCAGGTAGTGGCTGAACTCGAAGGTGCCGGTGGCCTTCGTCGGGTCGGCCTTGTCCTCGGCCGCCAGGTGCGCGTCGAAGGAGAAGGTGATGTCGTCTCCGGCCGAGCGGTACAGCTTGGCGGTGCCGGTGAGGGCCGCCGCCTCCCGCGGCCGGGGCGCGTCCGAGGCGGTCGCGGCCGAGGCCGCCCCGGCGGTGAGCAGCAGTGCGGAGCCGAGCACGACGATCTTCGTACGGCGCTTCATTTCGGTCCTTTCCGCAGGTCGTGTGGACAGCCCTTACTCTTCCGGCCCGAGACCGGCGGGACATCGCGCGCAGGGCGGGACCTCGCCTCCGCCGTGCGGCGGGGGAGAGCCGGCGGGCCCGGGCGCCGAGGCGGAGCCGGACTACGCCTCAAGGAGCGCAACAAATCGCCGCCAGGCCCCCGGCGCACGCAACGAACCGTTCACCAGCGCGCAACGGCTCCTTCTTGTCCGCCCTGGTCAGCCGCCCGTACCGTCTACGTGGCCCCTCCAACCACCCTGTGGGCCCTCCAGCCACCCTTCGCCCGGTGAGGAACACGCATGCGCACCGCCCTACTCCAGAGCTCCGGCCGCCCCGGCTCCACCGTCGAGAACCTCAAGGTCCTCGACGAGGCCGCGGGCCGGGCCGCCGCCGCGGGCGCCGGGCTGCTTCTCACACCGGAGATGTTCCTGACCGGGTACGCGATCGGCGACGGCATCGGCCGGCTCGCCGAGCCCGCCGACGGCGACTGCGCCGACGCGGTCGCCGAGATCGCGACGAACCGCGGTCTGGCGATCGCCTACGGCTACCCCGAGCGGGCCGGCGACGCCGTGTTCAACTCCGCCCAGCTGATCTCCGCCGACGGCACCCGTCTCGCGAACTACCGCAAGACCCACCTCTTCGGCTGCTTCGAGCGCGACCACTTCACGCCGGGCGACCAGCAGGTCGTCCAGACCGAGATCGACGGCGTGCGCGTCGGGATCCTGATCTGCTACGACGTGGAATTCCCGGAGAACGTCCGCGCCCACGCCCTCGCCGGCACCGACCTGCTGGTCGTCCCGACGGCACAGATGCACCCGTTCCAGTTCGTCGCCGAGTCGATGATCCCGGTGCGCGCCTTCGAGAACCAGATGTACGTCGCGTACGTCAACCGGGTCGGCCTCGAGGGCGAGTTCGAGTTCGTGGGCCTGTCCACGCTCGCCGGGCCCGACGGGATCGCCCGGACCCGGGCCGGGCGGGGCGAGGACCTCGTCCTCGCCGACGTCGACGCGGCCTTCCTCGCCGCGTCGCGCGAGAACAACCCGTATCTGCGGGACCGGCGCCCCGGCCTGTACGGGTCGCTCGTCTGACACCCCTCGCACCTGTCTGTTTCTTCTGCAAGTTCTTCCGCAAGGAGTCCGTACCCCATGACGTCCACCGTGCCCAACGCCGTCGAGCACGCAGACGCGCAGCAGCCGCCGATCACCATGTTCGGCCCGGACTTCCCGTACGCGTACGACGACTTCCTCGCCCACCCGGCGGGCCTCGGGCAGATACCCGCGACCGAGCACGGCACGGAGGTCGCGGTCATCGGCGGCGGCCTGTCCGGCATCGTCGCCGCGTACGAGCTGATGAAGATGGGCCTCAAGCCGGTCGTCTACGAGGCGGACCGGATCGGCGGGCGGCTGCGCACGGTGGGCTTCGAGGGGTGCGACGCGTCCCTCACCGCCGAGATGGGCGCGATGCGCTTCCCGCCGTCCTCCACCGCCCTGCAGCACTACATCGACCTCGTCGGCCTTCAGACGCGGCCGTTCCCCAACCCCCTCTCCGAGGCGACCCCGTCGACCGTCGTCGACCTCAAGGGCGAGTCGCACTACGCCGAGACGATCGACGACCTGCCCCAGGTCTACCGGGACGTCGCCGAGGCCTGGAACCGGTGCCTGGAGGAGGGCGCCGACTTCTCCGACATGAACCGCGCCCTGCGCGAGCGGGACGTCCCGCGCATCCGCGAGATCTGGTCCCGGCTCGTCGAGAAGCTCGACAACCAGACCTTCTACGGCTTCCTCTGCGACTCCGAGGCGTTCAGGTCCTTCCGGCACCGCGAGATCTTCGGCCAGGTCGGCTTCGGCACGGGCGGCTGGGACACCGACTTCCCCAACTCCATCCTGGAGATCCTGCGCGTCGTCTACACCGAGGCCGACGACCACCACCGCGGCATCGTCGGCGGCTCCCAGCAGCTGCCGCTGCGGCTGTGGGAGCGCGAGCCGGAGAAGATCGTCCACTGGGCCCAGGGGACCTCGCTGGCGAGCCTGCACGAGGGCCGCGAGCCCCGCCCGGCGGTGACCCGGCTGCACCGCACGGCCGGCAACCGCATCACGGTGACGGACGCGAAGGGCGACATCCGCACCTACGAGGCGGCCGTTTTCACCGCCCAGTCCTGGATGCTGCTCTCCAAGATCGACTGCGACGACTCGCTCTTCCCGATCGACCACTGGACGGCCATCGAGCGCACCCACTACATGGAGAGCTCCAAGCTCTTCGTGCCGGTCGACCGCCCGTTCTGGCTCGACAAGGCCGTCGACGACAGGGGGAATCCGACCGGCCGGGACGTCATGTCGATGACGCTCACCGACCGCATGACCCGCGGCACCTACCTGCTCGACGACGGCCCGGACAGGCCCGCCGTCATCTGCCTCTCCTACACCTGGTGCGACGACAGCCTGAAGTGGCTGCCGCTGTCCGCGAACGAGCGGATGGAGGTCATGCTGAAGTCGCTCGGCGAGATCTATCCCAAGGTCGACATCCGCAAGCACATCATCGGCAACCCGGTGACCGTCTCCTGGGAGAACGAGCCCTACTTCATGGGCGCGTTCAAGGCCAACCTGCCCGGCCACTACCGCTACCAGCGGCGCCTGTTCACCCACTTCATGCAGGACCGGCTGCCCGAGGACAAGCGCGGCATCTTCCTCGCCGGCGACGACATCTCCTGGACGGCCGGCTGGGCCGAGGGCGCCGTGCAGACGGCCCTCAACGCGGTCTGGGGCGTCATGCACCACTTCGGCGGCACGACCGACCCGACCAACCCGGGCCCCGGCGACGTGTACGACGAGATCGCGCCGGTGGAACTGCCGGAGGACTGACCGGGCGGCCGGGCCCTTCGACGGGCCCGGCCGTCACGGCCCGGACGCGGTGGCATGCTCGTCCTCCGGGCCCATGGCCGGAAGCCTGCGGCGGACGACCATCGCGACCACGGCGGCGATGGCGCTCACGGACCCGGCGAGTCCGCCCAGGCCGGTGATCGACTCGGTCACCCCGGGCAACCGAGTCGGATCACCTCTGCAGAGGCGTGAGCAGCATGCGTCCCGCGAGGCCTACCGCCGTGTCCAGGCGTTCCCTGAACTCCCCGGCGATGTCGGGGAGTCCGCGCAGGGCCCACAGGGCCCGGGACGCCGTCCAGGCCGCGTCGCGGGCCCGCTCCAGGCTCCAGGAGCCCAGCAGGTGGGTCAGCGGGTCGGCGATCTGCAGGAGGTCGGGGCCCGGCATCAGATCTTCGCGGATGCGCTCCTCCAGCGAGACGAGGAGATCACCCACCGCGTCGAACTCGTCCTCCAGATCGACGGGTGCGCAGTCGAGCGTACGGCAGGTGTCCACGACGGCCAGCGCGAGATCGTGCCCGATGTGCGCGTTGATGCCCGCCAGCGCGAACTGCAGCGGTCGTACCCCGGGATGGCGGCGGAACTGGAACAGCGGCCGCCAGCAGGCCGGTGCCCGCCGGTCCCTCGCCGCCGCCTCGACGGCGTCGAGATACCGCTCGGCGAACCGTACGTCCAGCATGATCGCGGCGTACGGGTCCGCGAACCGCCCGGCATCGACGTGCCGGTCCACCGCCTCCGTCACGGCGAGGTAGACGCGGTTGAAGACCGCCACCCCGTCCCGGGGGTGCAGAGCCGCACCGAGGGCGCGCATACGGGAGATGACTGCGTCGACCGGTGTGTCCACGGCTGGGGGGACTTGTTCGCATCGCGGCATGCGGGCAGAGTCCCAGCTCTAGGCTGGCGGGAGTACCGGCGGGCCCGGCGCTTCCCCGAAACGGGGGAACGCCGCCCGCCGTGGGGGGAGGGGGAGCAGCACCGTGTCAGGCTTACGTGTCCAGCGCCTGGCCGCCCGAAGGGCCGAGCGCAGGCGCGCCGCCCGGCGCGGCGCGATGGTCTTCGCGGCTTCCTTCGTGGTCGCGGCCGGCGCGGTGGCGGGGGTTCTCTCCGCGTTCGAGGGCGGGCGCGGCTCGGATCAGGCCCGGCGCCCCCCGGTGTCCGCCTCGCCCCGTCTGGCGCCGCTGCCCGCCGTGCCGTCGGCGTCCCCGACAGCCACCGCCGAGTCCACTTCGCCCTCGCCGTCCGTGTCCGTGCGCGAGACGCCGAGCCCCACCCCGTCGCCGTCGAGGACCGAGACGAAGCGGGAGCGGACCGCGGCCATGCCCGCGCGGATCTACCGCCACCCCGACTCCCAGGTGCTGGACTGGGTCCGGGCCCACTCCGGCGATCCCCGGCACGCCGTCATCGCGTCCCGGATCGCCGAGCAGCCGGCCGCCGTCTGGTTCGCCGAGTACGCGCCGGAGACGCTCACGGCCCGGGTCGCCGCCGTGACGTCGGGCGGGGCCGCCCAGGGCCGGGTCCCCGTCCTCGTGCCGTACGCGATCCCCGGCCGGGACTGCGGCGGCCACTCCCAGGGCGGCGCCCCCGACCTGGACGCCTACGACGCCTGGATCGACCGGTTCGCGGCCGGGCTGGGCTCCGGGGAGGTCATCGTCGTCCTGGAGCCGGACTCGGTCGCCCAGGCCGAGTGCCTGTCCGCCGGCGAGCGCGCGGACCGCTTCGCCTCGCTGGCCCGGGCCGGGCGGGTCCTGAAGGAAGCCAACCCCCGGGCCCGCGTGTACTTCGACGCGGGGCACTCGGGGTGGAACGCGCCCGGCAAGCAGGCCGCGTGGCTGCGGCAGGCAGGTGCCGCCTCGCCCGAGTCCTCCGACGGGATCTTCAGCAACGTCTCCAACTTCCACACCACGGCCGACGAGGTCGCCTACGACCGGCGGGTCCTGGACGTCCTCGGCGGCCCGGCGGGCCTGGGCGCCGTCATCGACACCAGCCGCAACGGCAACGGCGCCCCGGCCGACGGCCAGTGGTGCGACCCGGCCGGCCGCAAGCTCGGCCGGACACCCACCCTCAGCACCGGCGAGGCCCGGATCGACGCCTACCTGTGGGTGAAGCTGCCGGGGGAGTCGGACGGCTGCAAGGGCAGGCCCGGGACGTTCACGGCGTCGTACGCCTACGACTTGGCCTCGTCGTAGGAGCTGGTGCCCTGGTCCAGCAGCGGCTGCTGCGTCTTCAGATGGGCCGGGGCGAAGGCCCGCAGGGCGTGGTAGCCGGTGATGACGACGAGCGTGCCGAGGGCGATGCCGCTCAGCGAGAACGTGTCCGTGACCTTCATGGTGACGTTGCCGACGCCGATGATGATGCCCGCCGCGGCCGGGACCAGGTTCAGCGGATTGCGCAGGTCCACCCCGGCGTTGATCCAGATCTGCGCGCCGAGCAGGCCGATCATGCCGTACAGGATGACGGTGATGCCGCCGAGCACCCCGCCCGGGATCGCCGCGACGACCGCGCCGAACTTCGGGCAGAGGCCGAACAGCAGGGCGAAGCCGGCGGCGGCCCAGTAGGCGGCCGTCGAGTAGACACGGGTCGCGGCCATCACGCCGATGTTCTCGGAGTACGTGGTGTTGGGCGGGCCGCCGACCGCCGTGGACAGCATCGAGCCGACGCCGTCGGCCGCGATCGCCGTACCGAGCTTGTCGTCCAGCGGGTCGCCGGTCATCTCGCCGACCGCCTTGACGTGCCCGGCGTTCTCCGCGACCAGCGCGATGACGACCGGCAGGGCGACCAGGATCGCCGACCACTCGAAGGACGGGCCGTGCAGCGTCGGCAGCCCGATCCAGTCGGCCTGGCCCACACCGGACAGGTCGAGCCGCCAGTGGTCGGTGAGCTTGCCGCTCGCGTCCACCGAGTGGATCCTGCCGAAGACCAGGTCGAACACCCAGGAGATGCCGTACCCGAAGACCAGCCCCAGGAAGATCGCGATCCGGGACCAGAAACCGCGCAGGCAGACGACCGCCAGCCCGGTGAACAGCATCACCAGCAGGGCCGTCCACTGGTCCTGCGGCCAGTACGTCGAGGCCGTCACCGGCGCCAGGTTGAAGCCGATCAGCATCACCACCGCGCCGGTCACCACCGGCGGCATCGCGGCATGGATGATCCGCGCCCCGAACCGCCGCACGGCGAGCCCCACCAGGAACAGCGCGGCCCCGACGACGAAGACCGCGCCGGTGACGGTCGCGCTGCTGCCGCCCTGGGCGCGGACGACCGCCGCCACACCGACGAACGAGAGCGAGCAGCCCAGGTAGCTGGGGACGCTGCCGCGGGTGGCGAGCAGGAACACGACGGTCGCGACGCCCGACATCATGATCGCGAGGTTCGGGTCCAGGCCCATCAGGACCGGGGCCACGAAGGACGCCCCGAACATGGCCACCACGTGCTGGGCGCCGAGCCCGGCCGTGCGAGGCCAGGAGAGCCGCTCGTCGGGGCGGACGACCGCGCCGGGCGCCGGGGTGCGTCCGTCGCCGTGCAGTTTCCAGCGGACGCCGAGATCCATGGTGCGGTTTCGCTTTCGTCGGGCGGGCGGGTGTCCGGACCATTGTCGGGGTGCGCCCGGAGGGGCGGTGACCGGGGCTGACCTGGAGGGCCGGCCCGGCTCAGGGGCGCGGGTCGGGGACCGCCGAGTCCGGCCGGCCGATCTTCGCCCGGTCGCCGGGGCGCAGCACACGCGCGAACGCCACCAGACCGCACGACAGCAGCGTCACCAGGCAGAACGACACCATCAGGCTGGTCGCCTGCGCCAGCAACCCGATGGCGCTCGGCGCGATCAGCCCCGAGGTGTACGTGATGGTCGCGACCCCCGCGATGGCCAGGCTCGGGTTGGCGCCGCTGCGGCCCGCCGCCGCGAAGCACAGCGGCACCACGACCGCGATGCCCAGCCCCATCAGCGCGAACCCGCTCATCGCCACCGCCGGATGCTCCGCGACCACGATCAGCAGCCCGCCGAGCACGGCGAACACCCCGCTCGCCCGCACGGTCCGCACGGCGCCGAAACGGTCCACGACCTTGTCGCCGGCGATCCGGGCGATGGCCATGGTGAGCGTGAAGCCCGTCGTGCACGCCGCCGCGAGACCCGCCGAGGTCTCCAACTGCTCGCGCAGATAGACCGCCGACCAGTCCAGGCTCGCGCCCTCCGCGAACACCGCGCAGAACCCGATCGCGCCGATGAGCAGCGCCGACCGGGGCGGCAGCGCGAACCTCGGGGGCGGCTCCTCGTCCTCGGCGGGCTGCAGGTCGAGCACCCACCGGCAGGACAGCACGCCGATCACGGTGAGGACCGCGGCGGCCAGGACGTGGTGCAGCCGGGCGTCCGAGCCGAGGTGCGCGGCGAGCGTGCCGGCCGCCGAGCCGACCAGGGCGCCCGCGCTCCACATGCCGTGCAGTCCCGACATGATCGACCGGTCGAGGCGGTTCTCGACCTCGACTCCCAGCGCGTTCATCGCGACGTCCGCCATGCCCGCCGTCGCGCCGTAGACGAACAGGGCCAGGCAGAGCGTGAGGAGGTTCGGGGCGAGGGACGGCAGCACCAGCGAGAGCGTCCACAGCGCGATCAGACCGCGCAGCGCGTTACGGGCGCCGAAGCGGTGGCTGACACTGCCGGCGAGCGGCATCGCGACGGACGCGCCGAGCGCGGGGAAGGCCAGCGCGATGCCCAACTGCCCCGCGCTGACGCCCGCGTGGTCCTGGATCCACGGCACGCGGGTGGCGAACGAGCCGGTCACGGCGCCGTGCACGGCGAAGACGGCGGCCACCGCGTAGCGGGACCGTTTCACCTCGCGCAGATCGTCGATCACGTTTCCCATTCTGCGGTCCCCCTCCAGGTCGCTGCCTCGCTCGCGTAGCGTGCGGGCGTAAACTATCAGGAACCCTGCCTGATAGATAAGGGGCAACCGAGCGGCCCGGTCCGTCCGGCCGCGCGGCCCCGCCGATCTGGGAGGATCCCGGCATGCCCGCATCCCCGAGCACCGCCCGGGCCATCAACGACCGGTTCGCCCTGCGTCTGCTCCAGCAGGAAGGCCCCCTCACGGCAGGGCAGTTGAAGCAGCTGACCGGTCTGTCCCGGCCGACCGTCGCCGACCTCGTCGACCGCCTCACCGCCGCAGGCCTGATCGCGGTGGTCGGCGAGGCCGGCGAGCAGCGGCGCGGCCCCAACGCCAAGGTCTACGGCATCGTCGCCGACCGGGCGCACCTCGCCGCGCTGGACGTGCGCACCGAGGGCGTCGCCGTGGCCGTCGCCGACCTGGTGGGCCGGGTCCTGGCCGAGGCGTCGGTGCCCATCGACGGCGACACCGGGACGGGCCCCGCCGTGGAGCAGGCGGTCGCGCTGGTCGAGCGTGCGGTGAAGGAGGCCGGCGCCGACCGGCTGCACACCGTCGGCATCGGCGCGCCCGGCCTGATCGACCCGGCCGGCGGCGAACTCCGCGACTCCTCGGGGCTGCCCGCATGGCATCGCCGTCTGGTCGCCGCCCTCCAGGAGCGGCTGCCCGAGGCCCGCGTCAGCGTCGAGAACGAGACCAACCTCGCCGCGCTGGCCGAGCAGCGCGACGGCGCGGCCCGGGACCGGGACACGTTCGTCCTGCTGTGGCTGGGTCACGGCACCGGAGCGGCGGTGGTCCTCGACGGCGCACTGCGGCGCGGCGCCTCCGGCGGTACGGGAGAGATCGGCTTCCTCCCGGTGCCGGGTACGAGCGCGCTGCCGACCTCGACGGACTGCGAGGGTGGCTTCCATTCGCTGGCGGCCGCGGCAGCGGTCGTGGACCTCGCGGTGGAGTGCGGGGTTCCGGTGGCGGCGGGGCAGGAGCCCTCGGTGGTGGGGGTGGTGCGGGCCGCCGCCGCGGTGGTGAGGGAGGCGGTGGGCCGGGTCCCGGGCGCGGCCCCGCCGGACCGGATGCCGGAGGTGGCGGCCGGGGCGTCCCCGTCGGGGGATCCCGGCCCCGCCGCCCGTTTCCTCGACGCCCTCGCCGACCGTATCGCCGTCGGCGTCGCCTCGGTCGTCGCCATCCTGGACCCCGGGTGCGTGGTCCTCGGCGGGGAGGTCGGGCAGGCCGGCGGCGCCGTTCTCGCCGCGCGTGTGCAGGACCGGATCGCCCGGATGACGCCGCTGCCCACGGAGGTGCGGGCCACCACCCTGGGCGGTGGCGCGGTCCTGCGCGGCGCGCTGCTGACGGCCCGGGACCGCGCGCAGGAGGAACTCTTCGCGCCACGGGAACGGTGACGGCGTGCTGGGAAGGCCCGACGGCGGGCAAGGGCCGTCGTCACCGCCGCCGGGCCGGTCTGCGGGTTGCTGGTTGCAGGGTTGCGTGCGGGTTGCGCCGACCCTAGAAAGGACTAGACCACAGCGTCAATAGGTGCGTACCAACGCCGGGCCGTCCCGACACGTTCTGTGAGCCACCCCACACGCTGCCCCCGGTCTGGACGTCGATCAGGCGTGGCACACTGGCCGTGTACCAGTAGCAGCGCACTCCGGGGTCGGTGAAAGTCCGAACCGGCGGTTACAGTCCGCGACCCGGTCGCCTCCAGCGACCGGTTGACCAGGTGAAATTCCTGGACCGACGGTTAAAGTCCGGATGGGAGGCAGTGCGCGGCGAGCGGGCATCCGTGCGCGCCGCCCGAGAAGTCCGTTCTGAGGGCGGACTCCATTCGGCGTCGTCCCTGGTGTTCCCGCTCGTACCTTCTGTCGTCATCGACAGCCCCGGAGTCCGTGCCCGAAGAGGCAGGAGGACCCGGGAAGTGTTCACCGGAATCGTCGAAGAGCTGGGCGAGGTCACCGCCGTCGAGACCCTCGACGACGCCTGTCGCTTCCGCCTGCGCGGCCCCGTCGTCACCGAAGGCGCGAAACACGGCGACTCCATCGCCGTCAACGGCGTCTGCCTCACGGTCGTCGACCACGAGGGCGACGAGTTCACCGCCGACGTCATGGCGGAGACGCTGAACCGCTCCAGCCTGGGCGCCCTCGAGCCCGGCTCCCGCGTCAACCTCGAACGCCCCATGGCCGTCGGCGAACGCCTCGGCGGGCACATCGTGCAGGGCCACGTCGACGGCACCGGCGAGATCCTGGAGCGCAAGCCGTCCGACCACTGGGAGATCGTGAAGATCTCCCTCCCCGCGGACCTCACCCGGTACGTGGTCGAGAAGGGCTCCATCACCGTCGACGGCATCAGCCTCACCGTCGTCGACGCCGGCCCCGACTACTTCACCGTGAGCCTCATCCCCACCACGCTCGCCCTGACCACGCTCGGCCACAAGCAGCCCGGCGACCCGGTCAACCTCGAGGTGGACGTCATCGCCAAGTACGTCGAGCGGATGCTCGGCGAGCGTGCGCAGGGGCCGGTCCGGTGAACACGCTGAACTCCGAGGCCTTCGTCCTCTTCGGCCAGCACATCCTCTGGTCCGACATGGTCGGCAACCTCTTCGGCCTGGCCGCCCTCGCCCTCGGCTGGCGGCGCTCCATATGGACGTGGCCCGTGCAGTTCCTGGCCGGTCTCATCCTCTTCGGGGCCTTCTTCGGCCATCTGACCGGCAGCGCGGGCAAGCAGGCGATCGTCATGGTCGTGGCCCTGTACGGCTGGTGGCAGTGGCAGCGCGGCAAGAGCCAGGCGGAGGACGGCCACATCGCCGTACGGTTCGCCACCTGGCGCGAGCGCGGAGCGATGATCGCCGCGGCCGCCGCGGGAACGGTCGCCGTGGCGCTCCTCTTCACGGCATACCCCACCCTGTCCTGGGACCCCTGGCCGGACGCCTACATCTTCGTCGGCACCATCGTCGCCATGTACGCCCAGGCCCGCGGCATGGTCGAGTTCTGGTTCGCCTGGCTGCTGGTCGACCTCGTCGGCGTGCCCCTCAACTTCGCCAACGGCTACGCCTTCTCCGGCTTCGTCTACGTCATCTACGGCGCGCTCGTCCTGTGGGGCCTGCGCGACTGGTGGCTGCGCTCGCGTCAGGCCGCGCGGCCCACCCTGGAAGGAGCGCCGGCATGAGTGCCGCACCGATCCTGTACAGCACCGACGGTGAGTTCGAGGACCTCGCACTCGACCCCGTCGAGCAGGCCATCGCCGACATCGCGGCCGGCCGCCCGGTCGTGGTCGTCGACGACGAGGACCGGGAGAACGAGGGCGACCTCGTCATCGCCGCCGAGAAGGCGACCCCCGAGATCGTCGCCTTCATGATGAGCGAGTGCCGCGGCCTGATCTGCGCCCCCATGGAGGGCGACGAACTCGACCGGCTGCGCCTGCCGCAGATGGTCGACGACAACACCGAGTCGATGAAGACCGCGTTCACGGTCTCCGTCGACGCCTCCGCCGCGCACGGCGTGAGCACCGGCATCTCCGCCGCCGACCGCGCCACCACGCTCCAGCTGCTCGCCGACGGCACCGCGGGGGCCGACGACTTCGTCCGCCCCGGCCACATCTTCCCGCTGCGCGCCCGGCCCGGCGGCGTCCTGACCCGCAACGGCCACACCGAGGCCGCCGTCGACCTCGCCCGCCTCGCGGGCCTGCGCCCGGCCGGCGCGATCGTCGAGATCGCCGGCGAGGACGGGCGCATGCTGCGCCTGCCCGAGCTGGTCCCCTTCGCCCGCAAGCACGGCCTGACGATCATCTCCATCGAGGACCTGATCGCCTACCGCCGCAGCAGCGAGCCCACCGTCCGCCGCGAGGCCAGGACCCAACTGCCCACCGCTCACGGCACGTTCACGGCGTACGGCTACCGCTCCACCGTCGACGGCGTCGAGCACGTCGCCCTCGTGCACGGCGAGATCGGCGACGGCGACGACGTCCTGGTCCGCGTCCACTCCGAGTGCCTCACCGGCGACGTCTTCGGCTCCGCCCGCTGCGACTGCGGCCCCCAGCTGGACGCCTCGCTGGCCCGCATCCAGTCCGAGGGCCGGGGCGTCGTGGTCTACCTGCGCGGACACGAGGGGCGCGGCATCGGCCTGATGTCCAAGCTGCGCGCCTACGAACTCCAGGAACAGGGCCACGACACCCTCGACGCCAACCTCGAACTCGGCCTGCCCGCCGACGCCCGCGACTACGGCGCCGGAGCGCAGATCCTCGCCGACCTCGGCGTGCGGGGCGTGCGCCTGCTGACCAACAACCCCGACAAGACCGACGCGCTCGTCCGGCACGGCATCGTCGTCAAGGCCCGTGTGCCGATGCCCGTGAGCGCCGGCGAGCACAACCTCCGCTACCTGCGCACCAAGCGGGACCGGATGGGCCACGACCTGCCCTGGCTGGACACGACCACCGTGCCCGCCTGCGGCAACCAGTAAGACAGCACAGAGGGAGAGACGTGAGCGGCAAGGGTGCACCGGAGCTGTCCGTACGCAATGTGGGTGACCTCCGGGTCGCCGTCATCGCGGCACAGTGGCACGAAAAGGTGATGGACGGACTGGTCGACGGCGCCCTGCGCGCCCTGCACGACCTGGGCATCGACGAGCCGACCCTGCTCAGGGTCCCCGGCAGCTGGGAACTCCCGGTCGTCGCCAAGGTCCTCGCGGGCCGCGGCTACGACGCGATCGTCGCCCTCGGCGTCGTCATCCGCGGTGGAACCCCCCACTTCGACTATGTGTGCCAGGGCGTGACCCAGGGCCTCACCCAGGTCTCCGTCGACACCGGCGTCCCCGTCGGCTTCGGCGTGCTGACCTGCGACACCGAGGAACAGGCCCTGGACCGCGCCGGCCTGGAGGGCTCGAACGAGGACAAGGGGCACGAGGCGGTGACGGCGGCGGTGGCGACCGCGGCCACGCTCCGCTCAGTATCCGAACCCTGGCACTGAGGAAAGCCACCTGTGGCATAGGCTGAGCGTCACCATGTCCAAGAAGACGTTCGAGGATCTCTTCACCGAGCTCCAGCACAAGGCCGCCCACGGCGACCCCGCCACTTCCCGCACCGCAGAACTGGTCGAGAAGGGCGTCCACGCCATCGGCAAGAAGGTCGTCGAAGAGGCCGCCGAGGTCTGGATGGCCGCCGAGTACGAGGGCAAGGAGGCGGCCGCCGAGGAGATCTCGCAGCTGCTGTACCACGTCCAGGTGATGATGGTCGCCCGCGGCATCTCCCTCGAAGACGTCTACGCCCACCTGTAAGCCGAACCCGTTCCCGCAAGACACCCACGCAAAGGAAGCCGACCTCATGCTGCGCATCGCCGTCCCCAACAAGGGTTCCCTGTCAGGCCCTGCGGCGGAGATGCTGCATGAGGCCGGCTACCAGCAGCGCCGGGAGTCCAAGGAACTGCGGATCGTCGACCCGACCAACGAGGTCGAGTTCTTCTACCTGCGCCCCCGCGACATCGCGATCTACGTCGCCTCCGGCCAGCTCGACATCGGCCTCACCGGCCGGGACCTGCTCATCGACTCTGGCGCCGAAGCCGAGGAGATCCTCGCCCTCGGCTTCGCCCGCTCCACCTTCCGCTACGCCGCCAAGCCCGGCACGATCAGCGGCCTGGCGGACCTGGCGGGCAAGACGGTCGCCACCTCCTACGAGGGCATCGTCGCGGGCCACCTCGCCGACCACGGCATCGACGCCTCCGTCGTCCACCTCGACGGCGCCGTCGAGACCGCCATCCAGCTCGGCGTCGCCCAGGTCATCGCCGACGTCGTCGAGACCGGCACCTCGCTGCGCAACGCGGGCCTGGAGGTCGTCGGCGAGCCGATCATGAAGTCCGAGGCCGTCGTGATCCGCCGCACCGGCGCGGACCCCGACGACACCAAGGTGCAGCAGTTCCTGCGCCGCCTCCAGGGCGTCCTGGTCGCCCGGACGTACGTGATGATGGACTACGACTGCCGCGTCGAGCAGCTGGAGAAGGCCGTCGCCCTCACCCCCGGCCTGGAGTCGCCGACCGTCTCCCCGCTGCACAACGAGGGCTGGGTCGCCGTCCGCGCCATGGTCCCCGCCAAGGAGGCGCAGCGGATCATGGACGACCTGTACGACATCGGCGCCCGGGCCATCCTGACCACGGCCATCCACGCCTGCCGTCTCTGAGGGGCACGCACCGATGTCCGATCTGCCCGCCCTGCCCGTCACGTTCCGGCCGGGCAGCACCCGCGCGGTGCTGCTCACCGCCGCCGTCGCGATCCTCGTGGTGATCACGGCCGTCGCGATGCTGCTGAAGCAGCTCAGCCCCGCCGAGCGCCTCAGCTTCGTCGTCACGGCGCTCCTGCTGGACGCCGTGCTGCTCCTGCTGGCGCGGCCGAAGGTCGTCGCCGACGAGGACGGCGTCACTGTCGTCAATCTCACGAACAAGCGCCGGCTGGAGTGGGCCGAGATCCTTCAGGTGACCCTCCGGCCGGGTGACCCCTGGGTGTTCCTCAACCTCAGCGACGGCACCAGCCTGCCCGCGCTCGGCATCCAGCCGGGCATCGCCAAGCAGCGCGCGATCGCCGACGCCCGGGCCCTGCGGGCGCTCGCCGAGGCCCGTTCCACGGTGGACCCCGAGCGGCGTCAGGGCTGACTCGGGGATCCACAAGGCGGTCGCCACTGCCGCACCGGGCCGTGTCTTGATTAATCTGTTGGCGGAGGCGCGACCGACGCGCCTCCGCCGCTGTGCCCCGCCCGGTGCGCAGAGGCTTCCTGCTAAATCGAGGAGTGACCCTCTCCGGCGATGGACGGATCGTCCTGCAGTACCTGCGCCGCCCCCTGCCGACATAGCGCGGACCGTGTCCGCGACCGTGCGGAGGCGGCGGCATCATGACCATCCCCCTGCTGCTCCTGGCAGCCGCGTTCCTGCTGATTCTCGCCAACGGATTCTTCGTGGCGGCCGAGTTCGGGCTCGTGACGGTCGAGCGGCCGGACGCGGAACGGGCCGCCGCCGAGGGCGACCGACGCGCCCAGCGCGTCGTCGAGTCGCTCAAGGAGCTGTCCTTCCAGCTCTCCGGCACCCAGCTCGGCATCACCATCACCTCGCTCGTCGTCGGCATGCTCGCCGAACCGGCGCTCGCCGAGCTGCTGCACGGCCCGTTCACCTCGATCGGCGTCCCCGAGGGAGCCGTCTCCGGGGTCACGGTCGTCGTCGGCATGCTGCTGGCCTCCGCCGTGCAGATGGTGATCGGCGAGCTCCTGCCCAAGAACTGGGCGGTGTCCAGGCCGCTCCAGGTCGCGCGCTTCGTCGCGGGCCCGCAGCATGCCTTCGCCCGGCTGTTCCGCCCGGTCATCGCCGGTCTCAACGCCGTCGCGAACCGGCTCGTGCGCGCCCTGGGCTTCGAACCCGCCGAGGAGCTGGCCTCCGCGCGCACCCCCGGCGAGCTCGTCTCGCTGGCCCGCCACTCGGCGCGGGCCGGTGCCCTGGAACAGGACACGGCCGACCTCTTCGTCCGCACCCTGTCCCTGGGCGAGCTGACCGCGCAGCACGTGATGACGCCGCGCGTGAAGGTCAGCGCCCTGCAGTCCTCCGCCACCGCCGAGGACGTCGTCAACCTGACCCGCGCCACCGGCCTGTCCCGCTTCCCCGTCTACCGGGAGCGGATCGACGAGGTCGTCGGCATGGTCCACCTCAAGGACGCCCTGGCCGTGCCCGTGCGGGACCGGCTGCGCACCCCCGTCGGCCGCATCGCCCGCCCGGCGCTGCTCGTCCCCGAGACCCTGCCTGTGCGGCCGCTGCTCGCCCGCCTGCGCAGCGAGCAGCCCATCGCGGTCGTCGTCGACGAGTACGGCGGCACGGCCGGTGTCGTCACCCTGGAGGACATCGTCGAGGAGCTCGTCGGCGAGGTCCGCGACGAGCACGACGGGCACGACCTGCCCGAGCTGGCCACCGCGCCGCCGGAGGACGGCAGGCCCGCCTGGGACGTCGACGGCAGCTGCCGGGTCGACATCCTCCAGCGGATAGGCCTCGACGTGCCCGAGGGACCGTACGAGACGGTCGCCGGGCTGGTCGCCGACCTGCTGGGCCGTATCCCGGCCGTCGGCGACAAGGCGGAGCTGCCCGGCTGGCGGCTGTCCGTGCGCCAGGTCGGCCACTACCGCGCCGAGCGCGTCCGGCTGGTGCGGACGGCCCCGGTGGTCTCCCTCGTGGAGGCCGTCCGATGAGCGTGCTCCAACTCCTCTTCGCCGCGCTGCTCGTGCTCGCCAACGGCTTCTTCGTCGGCGCCGAGTTCGCGCTCGTCTCCGTACGCCGCAGCCAGATCGAACCCCTCGGCACCGCCCGGGCCCGGCAGGTCCTCTACGGCCTGGAGCGGCTGCCGCAGATGATGGCGGCGGCCCAGTTCGGCATCACGGTCTGCTCCCTGACCCTCGGCGCGGTCGCCGAGCCGACCGTCGCCCATCTGCTGGAGCCGGTCTTCGAGCGGATCCACCTGCCGGACGGCATGATCCACCCGCTCACCTACGTCATCGCTCTCGCCGCCGTGGTCTTCTTCCACCTCGTCATCGGCGAGATGGTCCCGAAGAACCTGGCGATGGCGGCCCCCGAGAAGGCCGCGCTGTGGCTCAGCCCCGGGCTGGTCTGGTTCGCCCGCTTCTGCAAGCCGATCACCGCTGCCCTCGGCGCCTGCTCCCAGGGCATCCTGCGGCTCTTCCACGTCGAGCCCAAGGACGAGGTCGAGGCCGTCTTCACCAGCGAGCAGCTCAACCGGCTGGTGGAGGACGCCGGCCAGGCGGGCCTGCTCGACCCCGAGGAGGCCGAACGCCTGGAGGACGCCCTGGAGCTGGGCTCCCGCCCGGTGACGGACGTCCTGCTGAAACGCGAGTCGCTGGTGACGGTCAGCCCGTCGGTCACCCCCGGGCGCATCGTCGAGCTCACGGCCCGCACCGGCTACTCCCGGTTCCCGGTCGCGGCGGACAACGGCGCGTTCATGGGCTACCTGCATGTGAAGGACGTCCTGGACCTGGAGCACTCGGACCGGGCCGTGCCGCAGCAGCTGTGGCGGCCCATGACGACCCTGCGGTCGGAGCTGCCGCTGGACGACGCGCTGACGGTGATGCGGCGGGCGGCGACGCATCTGGCACAGGTGGCCGACGCGTCCGGGAAGGTGCTCGGGCTGGTCGCGCTGGAGGATGTGCTGGAGCTGCTGGTGGGGGAGGTCCGGGATCCCGCACACCGGGAGGTGCGCGAGGTGAGACTGACCGAGCCGAGGTCGGGCGAGGAGGTACTGGCGACGTAGCGGCTTAGCTGCGGGCATGCGTGCCGCTAGGGCCTGTCGTTTGGATCAGGTCGCCGGGAAGTGACGGTGCTGTTCAGTGCCGGTGAGCGGGGTCATGGGGGTACCTCCCTGCTCGAGCGCAGCCGAGAGCTTGGGGGAGCGTGCAGCTGCAAGGCGGAGGAGGGAGTCGACGCGGAGCGTCGGGGACCGACGACAACGCGGCAGATGTGCGTGCCAGACCCCGCGTCTGCGGCGTGATCCAAACGACAGGCCCTAGGGGCGGCACGGGTGGGCGCAGCGGCACCCCGCTCCGCCGGGCTGCGGTTCCACCCGGCCTCAGCACCTACGCCAGTTCCTCACAGTCCGGGCGGATCCTGCGGTCCCCGCCCGGACAGCACCTCCCCATACGCCTGCATCAGATCCGGCAACCGCAACGTCGCCAGATCCTCCCTCCCAAGCTCCCCGGGATACACGGACAACCGCAGGTCCCGGTACGCGCAGCTCTTCTCGTACAGCGTCCGCAGGAACCGCCCGTTGCCCAGCTCGTCGATCCACCCCTGGTCCACCACGTGCCCGGCGATCGACCGCAGCTCGTCGAGGGCCTCCTCGTCCCACAGGTCCCCGTTCTCCGCCGCGAGCACCTTGCCGATCTCGGTGAGTTCGAGGGGACGGTAGGAGGGGAAGTCGACGCGGGTGGTGAAGCGGGAGGACAGCCCGGGGTTCGCGGCGAGCAGGCGGTCCATGCCCTCCGGGTAGCCGGCCAGGATCACCACGAGATGGTCGCGGTTGTCCTCCGCCCGCTTCAGCAGCACCTGGAGCGCTTCGTCGCCGTACGCGTCGCCCTTGCCGTAGCCCGAGTTGGACAGCGAGTACGCCTCGTCGACGAAGAGCACGCCACCGAGCGCCGAGTCGATCAGCTCGTTCGCCTTCACGGCCGTCTGCCCGAGGTACTCGCCGACCAGGTCGGCCCGCTGCGCCTCCACGAGATGGTCGCCGCCGAGCAGGCCGAGGGCGTAGAAGACGCGGCCGAGGATGCGGGCGACGGTGGTCTTGCCGGTGCCGGAGGGGCCGGAGAAGACGAAGTGGCGTTTCGGCGGCTGGACCGGAAGGCCCTGCCCGGCCCGCAGCCGGGCCATGTTCAGCTGCGCGGACAACGCCTTGACCTGGCGTTTCACCGGCTCAAGACCCACCATGCGCTCCAGCTCGGCGAGTGCCTCCTCGAGTAACGCGGGGTCGGTGGGCCCGGCGGGCAGGGACGGCGACGGGCCGGCCTTCTCGCGGACCGCCGGGTCGGCCACCGGAGGCAGCGGAGCGGAGATCGGCGGCTCGGGCTCGGGCAGTCTCAGGTCGCGGCCCTCGACGCCGAAGAGCGGATCGAACCCGTCCGGCCCGTCCACGGCGTCCTGCCCGGCACCGGTGAGCGTGATCGCCGCCAGGTCCGTGGAGTCGTCGTACCCGTCGCCCTCGGCGATCGCGGCGAGACGGGCCGCGGTGTCCATGAACGCCGGGTCGACGCGGTGCACGGCCCGGTAGAGGGGGAGCGCGGCGGCGCTGCGGCCGGTGCCCTCGTGCGCCCGGGCCAGCCAGTAGCGCAGCTCCTTGCGCTGGGGCTGCTCGCTGCGGCAGCGCATCAGCGCGGCGGACAGCAGCGGTTCGGCCTGGCCGTACATCTCCAGGCGGACCCGGGCCATGCCGCCGAACAGGCCCGCCTCGATGCCGAGCATCGGGTCGTCGAGCAGCGGGTCGGTGTGGCGGACCAGTTGCTCCCAGTCCTTGACCAGGTAGGCGCGGCAGGCGTGCAGGAAGCGGACCTGGTGGTCGGTGTCCACCGGCGGCAGCCCGGCGAGGGCCCGGTCCAGCTCGGGGACGTGGCGGCCGTCCAGCCAGTGGGAGGCGTGGGCGAGCAGCAGGTCCCGGGGGCTCTCCAGCACGGGCTGCACCCACCAGCCCAGCCAGTACCAGGAGTTGAGGGTGCGGCGGTAGCGCGTGCGCTGCTCCCCGAAGCGGTCCCGGTGGCGGAACATCCGCAGCAGGGCGGTCGTCGTGTCGACGCGCAGTGCGTGCAGTCCGAGCCAGCCGTCGGCCATCCCGGGGTCGATGCGGACGGCGGTGCGGAACTCCTCCTCCGCCTGCGTATAGGCGCCCATGGTGTAGGCATCCACGCCTCGCAGCCAGGCGAGGTCGGCCGGGGCCTGCGGGCCCTGCGTGCCGAAGTCCATCACGTCCCCCACGAACCGTGCCCCCGTCGGTATGCCAACGAGCCGTCCCCCCAGCCGGCTGCCCTTTCGAACCGCTGTGCCACGGACCGGAGTTGCACAGTGCGCGAAGCAACCGTCCGTAGGTCGCAACGAGGGCATCGTACCTGCGGGGGCGGCGCGCCCGTAGGGGGCGTCACGGGCTGTTCGGCGAGGTGGGAGCGGATGCGGCGCGCGCTGAATGGTGACCGAGGGTGAGCGTCTTACGCCGCGCGGCGTCCGGAAAACCGGAGGAGGACAGAACGAAGCCCCCGATCACGGGGGAACAACCGGGGGCTTCGCGTCAGTGGGCGGCTCCGAATGGCCGCACATTGAGAACGTAAGTCCTGTACGGCCCCCCGGTCAAGCCGAGTTGAAGCACTCCGGCGACTTGTCCCGCAAGGCCCTTCACAAGTTCAGCACACTGCGGGCGGCTCGTCACCCTGAGTGAGGGACTGGTCCGGTCCAAGTGGTCCCGGCAGGCCCGGGAGCCACCTCGTACCCCTTCTCTCGCTGTCGCACCAGGAGGTCGGCGAACGGCCGGGAGGGATCGTCGGCGAAATGCCGGCGTTCCGCCGGGACCCATCCGTCCCAGAACTCCCGCTGCTCCTCCCCGTCCCGTGAGCGTCCCCGCGTCCAGGCCTCCTCGCACGGCAGCTCCATCCACAGCAGCAGGGCCAGGTGGGGGCGGAGCGCCCGGCGTCCGGCGCCGACGCCCTCCATGAGGACGACCGGGGCGGGTGGGAGAGGACGCGGCGGGCCGAAGCGGCGGGCCCGCCAGTCGTAGGGGGAGTAGTGCGCGGTTCGGCCGTGGGCGAGCGGTTCGACGACCTGGTCCAGGAGGCGTCCGGTCCAGTCGAACAGTTCCTCGTGGCTGGCGATGTCGTCGAGGCGCAGCACCGGCGCGCCGCCCAGGGCCGCGGCCAACTGCTCGGCGAACGTGGTCTTTCCGGAGCCGGCGTGCCCGTCGACGCCGACGAGCCGGACCGGGCCGCAGGAAGGGGAGAGGCGGCGGATCCGGGAGGCCAGGTCGCGCACGGCCGGCCCCGGTGCGGGGCGGAAGGACGGATTCATCTCGCGCAGCACTCTAACGACGGCCCGCCCGGCTCCTGCCACTGGTCGATGCCAATATTGGTGGGCGTGGCGCATGCCGAGGTGCTGGCAGTACCCGGCGGGCTGTGCTCATATGTGCGCACACGCGTGTGCGACCGACCGTGCCACGGACCTGCCCCGCCCCTGCCCGACTCCGACCTCCGGGGGTCCCGCCATGCGCAGAGCCGAACAGCCGTCCCGCAGAACCGTCCTGACCGCCGCGGTCGCCGCCGCCGTCACGGCGAGCGCGGGTCCGGCGGCCGCCGACCCCGAGGTCCCCATGACGACCGACATGACGACCGACACCGCAGACCCCGCCCGGGCGGTCCCGGCCCGCACCGTCGACAACCGGGCCTGGACCTCGTACGGCGACTGGTGCAGTGGCACGGCCAAGGGCACCCGGCCCGTCGCGGGCGCCCGCCCGGGCGTGGTGATCGCGACGCCCGCGGGCACCACCGACTACACGGACCCGCACACCGGCACCACCGCCCCCTGGGAGTACGGCACCTGGACGTCCCCCGCGCACCGGCTCGCCGTCCCCGCCACGGAGGCGATCGTCTCCTGGAACGCGCACACCCCGCCCGGCACCTGGCTCCAGGCCGAGATCGAGGGCACCTACACCGACGGCACCCGCACCCCCTGGTACGTGATGGGCCGCTGGGCGGCCGGCGACCAGGACATCCGGCGCACCTCGGTCGACGGCCAGAGCGACGGCAAGAGCACCGTCTGGACGGACACCCTGGCCCTCGACGACCCGTCGACAGGCCTGCGCCTGGCCTCCTGCCGACTGCGCCTGACCCTGTACCGCAGGCCGGGCGCCAAGGCCACGCCCACCGTGTGGCGGCTCGGCGTGATGGGCTCCGACGTACCCGACCGCTTCACCGTCCCGGCCTCCGAGCCCCGCCTCGCCAGGGAACTGGTCGTCCCGCGGTACTCGCAGGAGATCCACAAGGGCCAGTACCCCGAGTACGACAACGGCGGCGAGGCCTGGTGCAGCCCCACCTCCTCTCAGATGATCATCGAGTACTGGGGCGGCCGGCTCACCCCCGAGCAGCTGTCCTGGGTGGATCCCTCGTACGCCGATCCGCAGGTGTGCCACGCGGCCCGGTTCACCTACGACCACCAGTACGCGGGCTGCGGCAACTGGCCGTTCAACGCCGCCTACGCGGCCACCTTCGAGGACCTCCGGGGCGTGGTCACCCGGCTCGGCTCGCTCACCGACCTGGAGACGCTGATCGCGGCCGGTATCCCGGCCATCACGTCCCAGTCCTTCCTGAAGGAGGAGCTGACCGGCGCCGGGTACGGCACCGCCGGGCACCTGATGACCGTCATCGGCTTCACCGCCGACGGCGACGTGATCGCCAACGACCCCTACGCGGTGAGCAACGAGGCCGTGCGGCGCGTCTACCGGCGGCGCGAATACGAGAACATCTGGCTGCGGACCAAGCGGTACAACGCCTCCGGCAAGGTCGTCTCCGGCACGGGCGGCGTCTGCTACCTGTACTTCCCGGCGCGCCCGACCGCGGCCCAGAGCAAGGCACTGGCGGCCGTCGGCGTGCGCGTGTGACCAAGCTCTCGGCCGCAAATGCCGCTCCGGGTGGCAAGGTGGACGAAACCTCGGGGAAAGTCCGTCCGCACCACCGAACGAGCGAGAAGTCATGACAGCGCACTCCGCCACCGCCGGCCGCGTCCGTACCGGCGGCCCTCAGGAAGACGGCCCGAAGATCGTCGAGCACGTCATGGGCTGGGTCCTGGTCGTGGTCGTCGCGATGCTCGTGACGCAGCTCGGGCTGCTGTGACCTGACCCACGACCCGTCCCTGGGGCCTGCCATACTGCGGATGTCCCGCCCCCGCCCGTGAGACCAGGGTCGAAATTGAATATCAGCCCCCAGCCTGCCGCGCGCCCCAGAGCCCGCGGCACCGAGCGCTCGATGGCGCGCCGTGCCGAACTCATCGCCATCGGGCGGAGGTTGTTCGCCGACACGTCCTACGACGCCCTCTCGATGGACGACATCGCCCGGCAGGCGCACGTCGCCAAGGGGCTGATCTACTACTACTTCCAGTCCAAGCGCGGCTACTACCTGGCCATCATCCAGGACTCGGTCACCGACCTGATCACCTTGGCGGCGAGCGGTCTCGAACTGCCCCCGTTCGACCGTGTCCAGCGCACCATCGACAGCTACCTGCGCTACGCCGAGCACAACCAGGCCGCGTACCGCACGATCGTCAGTGGCGGTGTCGGCTTCGACACCGAGGTGCACGCCATCCGGGACGGGGTGCGCGAGGCCGTGGTCACGACCATCGCCGAGGGGGCGTACGGCCGCGCCGACGTCACCCCGCTGGCGCGCATGGGCCTGCTGTCCTGGGTGTGCAGCGTCGAGGGCGCCACCCTGGAATGGATCGACCGGCCCGAACTGCCCCGCGCGACCATGTGCGAGCTGCTGGTGAAGACGCTCGGCGGCGCCCTGCGCGCGATCGAGGAGCTGGACCCCGCTTACCCGGCCCCGCAGCCGGCGCGCCGGGGCGCGTGAGAAAGGGGCAGAGGGTCCGCCGCGGACCTCCGCCCCTCGCTCCGGGCCCTACTTGATGGCCTTGATCAGCTCGCCGTTGGTCGTGTCGCCGCTCAGCTCCCAGAAGAACGTCCCGCCCAGACCCTGCTGGTTCTTGTAGTTCGTCTTGGTCGCGATGGTCGCCGGGGTGTCGTAACTCCACCAGTCGCCGCCGCACTTGGCGTACGCCGTGCCGGCCACCGTCCCCGTCGCCGGGCATTTGGCCTTGAGCACCTTGTAGTCGTCGATGCCCTGCTCGTACGTGCCCGCCGCCGGGCCGGTCGCAGTGCCGCCCGGGGCCGCCTGGGTGACGCCGGTCCAGCCGCGGCCGTAGAAGCCGATGCCGAGCAGCAGCTTCGAGGCGGGGATGCCGAGGCCCTTGAGCTTCGCGATGGTCGCCGAGCTGTGGTTGTCCGCCTTCGGTATGCCGGAGTACGAGGTCAGCGGCGAGTGCGGGGCCGTCGGGCCGGTGGCGTCCCAGGCGCCGAAGAAGTCGTACGTCATCGGGAGGTACCAGTCGACGTAGGGGGCGGCGCCCGCGTAGTCCGCCGCGTCGATCTTGCCGCCCGGGGTGGCGTCGGCGGTGATCGCCGCGGTGACGAGGTTCTTCGAGCCGAACTTGGCGCGCAGTGCCTGCATCAGGTTCCGGAAGGCCGCCTTGCCGCTGGTGTCGCAGGTGGCGCCGCAGGCGTTGGGGTACTCCCAGTCGATGTCGATGCCGTCGAAGACGTCGGCCCACTTGGAGTTCTCGACGAGGTCGTAGCAGGACTGGGCGAAGGCGGCCGGGTTCTTCGCGGCCTCGCCGAAGCCGCCCGACCAGGTCCAGCCGCCGAAGGACCACAGGACCTTGAGGTTCGGGTGCTTCTGCTTCAGCTTGCGCAGCTGGTTGAAGTTGCCGCGCAGCGGCTGGTCCCAGGTGTCGGCCTTGCCGTCGACGGACTCGGCGGCGGTGTAGGCGCGGTCGGTGGCGGCGTAGGCGTCGCCCATGGCGCACTTGCCGCCGGTGACGTTGCCGAAGGCGTAGTTGATGTGGGTGAGCCTGGCCCCCGATCCGGACGTCTCGATGTTCTTGACGTGGTACTTGCGGTCGTAGGTGCCCCATTCGGTGAAGTACCCGATGACCTTGGAGCCGGCCTTGGCCTGCGGAGCGGCCTTCACGTTCGCGGCGGCCTCCTGAGCCGAGGTCGCCGCGGTGGCGGAGGTGCCCGCGCCGGCCAGCAGACCGGCGCCGAGGACGGCGCAGCAGGCCGCGGACACGACGGCCCGGAAGCGGGAGCGGTGGGGGGTGTGCATCCGGTGTCTCCTTGTGGGGAGAGGGAACGCGCGCCGATTGGCATGAACGCGGTGAATCGGTGGAGCGAAACAGTAGGAGGACTAGACCAGTTAGGTCAATGGTGCGGACCAATTTCCCCGCTCCGGAGGCGCTCGTGCCATTCTTGAAGTGAGCGGTCGTTAACTGGTGACGGGATGCCTCCGATCGGGCATACTCACAGCGCACAGCCGCTGGTCAGCAGCTTCCGCGACCCGGGACTGCAAGCATCGGCCAGGCACCAGAACGACCCGGCGGCGCCGCCCCCACCCACGGGCCCGTCCGCCAGTGCCCGACAGGGAGGAGAGCGTCGCCATGCCCGACCGCGCCCCGCAGCCGGTGGACCGACAACTGCCCACGGAGGAGGCCCGGGACCTGATCTCACTCGTCCGCGACATCGCGCAGCAGGAGATCACCCCGAAGGCGGCCGAGGAGGAGGACGCCGGCCGTTTCCCCCGCGAACTCTTCACCCTGCTCTCGCGCTCCGGCCTGCTCGGCCTGCCCTACGACTCCGAGTACGGCGGCGGCGACCAGCCCTACGAGGTCTACCTCCAGGTCCTGGAGGAACTCGCCGCGGCCCGCCTCACCGTCGGCCTCGGCGTCAGCGTCCACTCCCTGGCCTCCTACGCCCCCGCCGCCTACGGCAGCAAGGAGCAGCAGGTCGAGCACCTGCCCGCGATGCTCGGCGGCGGCCTCCTCGGCGCCTACTGCCTCTCCGAGCCGCACTCCGGATCGGACGCGGCCGCCCTGCGCACCAAGGCCGTGCGGGACGGCGACGACTGGGTGATCACCGGCACCAAGGCCTGGATCACGCACGGCGGGATCGCCGACTTCTACACGGTCATGGCGCGCACCGGCGAGGAGGGCCCGCGCGGCATCACCGCGTTCCTGGTGCCCGGCGACGCGCCGGGGCTGAGCGCCGCGCCGCCCGAGAAGAAGATGGGCATGAAGGGCTCGCCCACCTCCCAGGTCCACTTCGACGGCGTACGGGTCTCCGACGGCCGGCGCATCGGCGAGGAGGGGCAGGGCTTCGCGATCGCCCTGTCGTCCCTCGACTCGGGGCGGCTCGGCATCGCGGCGTGCGCGATCGGCGTGGCACAGGCGGCGCTCGACGAGGCGCTGGCGTACGCGACGCAGAGGCGGCAGTTCGGCAAGCCGATCGCCGACTTCCAGGGGCTCCGCTTCATGCTGGCGGACATGGCGACGCAGATCGAGGCGGGCCGTGCGCTCTACCTCGCGGCGGCCCGACTGCGGGACGCGGGCCGGCCGTTCGCCCGGCAGGCCGCCATGGCCAAGCTGCACTGCACCGACACGGCGATGCGGGTCACCACCGACGCCGTGCAGATCCTCGGCGGCTACGGCTACACCGCCGACTTCCCGGCCGAGCGCTACATGCGCGAGGCCAAGGTGCTGCAGATCGTGGAGGGCACCAACCAGATCCAGCGGATGGTCATCGCCCGCCATCTCGTGGGTCCCGAGGGACGCTGAACTGGTCGAGGCCCCGCCAGGGAGCCGCGAGCCGCATCCACTCCGGGTCGTGCCGACCCGGCAGGGTGCGGCCGCCCTCCGCCCAGGTTCGCATCAAGTCGCGGTAGATCGGCGGGTCCTGATAGCGCGGCGGAGCCGGCCGAACCGATTCTGCGGGCGGCGGGACGAACAGGAGGCGCTGACGCCCGGTCGCTGAGGAGATGGGGGTCATACCAGGGCAACGCGGAAGAGGCCGGACAGGTCACCCGCAGGTGGAATCGGGCGTGCGTTCAGGGATGCCGGTTGTTCGAGCGGCCGGGATCGGTGCACTGCCGCGGCCCCGGGCACACTGAACCGCACCACGGCGGTCTGCGAGCCGTGGTGCAGGGCAGCTACTGGGGTGGAGCGAGCGGGCGAGGAAGGCCCGCGCTCAGGCCGCGTGGCGGCGCATGACCGGGACCCTGATGGGGCGTGAGCCCGGGCCGCCGACGTGCGAGAAGGGCTGGGTCCGCCAGTCGAGCCCCTGAGGGAGCGTCAACAGCAGGGCGGTGTCCTGCTCCTGAGGATCCACGGACTCGTCCGCGGGGCGGGCGTCCGAGGCCCGGCGCCCGGTTCCGGCACAGACCGTGAGGCCGAACGGGTTCCACGGCGAGGCGCACAGCGCGTGCTCCGGCAGCACCTCCTCGTCCGCCAGCAGGGCGATGGGCTGCGCGCAGTCCGGGCAGACGACCCGGAACATCTCGAACGTGTCGTAGGCGTCGAGTTCGTCGTCGAAGGTGTCGGGTTCGACGCCCTCCGGCTCGGGCTCGACGATGAGCTGCTGCCGCTTGGGTGCGGTGCGACCAGGGCGCTTAAGACTCTGCATTGGGTTCTCCCCCTCGGGCTGGGCCGTATCAGGCACTGCGGCCTCGACCACAGCAAGCACTTCCCGTCCCCTCTGGGCGGTAATCACGAGAACATTACGGAGACTGTTCGAGCGCTGTGGCGTTCGTCACATGCCGCACGCAGGTGCCCACTGCGGCGGATTTGTCCCCCGCAAGGCTGACAGTCGTCTTCCGGCCACATCACGAACCGGGCATGACCTGCGCCCTTCAGGTATCCGAGGAGATCAACCGCACTGTAGGTTCTTGCGCCATGGAGGAGCTGGACCGACAGATCGTGCAGCTGCTCGTCAAGGACGGGCGGATGAGCTACACCGACCTGGGCAAGGCCACGGGCTTGTCCACCTCGGCCGTGCACCAGCGGGTGCGGCGGCTGGAACAGCGGGGTGTCATCCGCGGTTACGCCGCGGTCGTCGATCCCGAGGCGGTGGGGCTGCCCATGACGGCGTTCATCTCGGTGAAGCCGTTCGATCCCAGTGCGCCGGACGACATCGCGGACCGGCTGGCCGGTGTGCCGGAGATCGAGGCGTGCCACAGCGTGGCGGGGGACGAGAACTACATCCTCAAGGTGCGGGTCTCCACGCCGCACGAGCTGGAGGAGTTGCTGGCGCGGGTGCGGTCGTTGGCGGGGGTGTCCACGCGGACGACCGTGGTGTTGTCCACGCCGTATGAGGCGCGGCCGCCCAGGATCTGACCGGTGGTTCCACCCCTTCGCGGGGCGTGGAAGCGGGGCCTGTGAAACTGTGCTCCATGAGTGAGTCCCGTACGCCGCCCCAGACCGTTCTTCTCCGTCGCGGGGAGGTCCACAGCCCCGCTGATCCGTTCGCCACCGCGATGGTCGTGGAGCGGGGGCAGGTCGCCTGGGTGGGATCGGAAGGGGCCGCTGACGCCTTTGCCGACGGTGTGGACGAGGTGGTCGACCTCGACGGAGCACTGGTCACGCCGGCGTTCACCGATGCGCATGTGCATACGACCGCCACGGGTCTCGCCCTGACCGGGCTCGACCTGTCGAACGCCCCGTCCCTCGAAGCCGCCCTCGCCCTCGTACGGGACTTCGCCGCCGCCCGCCCCGACGACCGCGTGCTGCTCGGGCACGGGTGGGACGCCGCCCGCTGGCCCGGCGGCCGACCCCCGACGCGGGCCGAACTCGACGAGGCCACCGGTCACCGGCCCCTCTACCTCAGCCGGATCGACGTCCACTCGGCGGTCGTCACGACCGCCCTGCTCGACCTGGTCCCGGGGGTCACCCGGGAGGACGGGCCCCTCACCGCCGACGCCCATCACGCCGTGCGCGCCGCCGCGTTCGCCGCCGTCACGCCCCAGCAGCGCACCGACGCCCAGCGCGCCGCCCTGGCGCACGCCGTCTCGCTCGGCATCGGCACGGTCCACGAGTGCGCCGGCCCGGAGATCTCCTCCGAGGACGACTTCACGGGCCTGCTGCGCCTCGCCGCCGAGGAGCCCGGCCCACGCGTCGTCGGCTACTGGGCCGAGCAGGACGTCGCCAAGGCGCGGGAGCTGGGCGCGCTCGGCGCCGCGGGCGACCTGTTCGTCGACGGCGCCCTCGGCTCGCACACGGCCTGCCTGCACCAGCCGTACGCCGACGCCGGGCACACCGGCAGGGCGTACCTGGACGCCGCCGCGGTCGCCGCGCACGTGGTCGCCTGCACCGAGGCGGGTCTCCAGGCCGGCTTCCACGCCATCGGCGACGCGGCCGTCGACACCGTGGTGGAGGGCGTGCGCGCCGCCGCCGAGAAGCTGGGTCTCGCCCGGATCCGGGCCGCCCGGCACCGCGTCGAACACGCCGAGATGCTCACGCCGGAGAGCGTCGCCGCCTTCGCCGAACTCGGCCTCACCGCTTCCGTCCAGCCCGCCTTCGACGCCCTGTGGGGGGGTGCGGACGGCATGTACGCGCAGCGGCTCGGGACGGCGCGGGCTCGTGCTCTGAACCCCTTCGCGGCCCTGCTGCGGGCCGGTGTGCCGCTCGCGTTCGGCTCCGACAGCCCGGTCACCCCGCTCGACCCGTGGGGCACCGTCCGGGCCGCCGCCTTCCACCGCACGCCGGAGCACCGCGTCTCCGTACGCGCCGCGTTCACGGCGCACACGCGCGGCGGCTGGCGGGCCGTCGGACGCGACGACGCGGGCGTCCTGGTCCCGGGCGCCCCCGCCGACTACGCCGTGTGGCGCACCGGCGAACTCGTCGTCCAGGCGCCGGACGACCGGGTCGCCCGCTGGTCGACGGACCCCCGCTCGGGCACCCCGGGCCTGCCCGACCTGACCCCGGGCCGTGACCTGCCCGTTTGCCTGCGCACCGTGGTGGGCGGACGCACGGTCTTCGTAGGGCCGGGCGAGTGATCTACGGGGGTGGCGCGCATGCGATCGTGCGCCGAGCCCCCGGCGCGCGACCTGCGCATCCTCCGCCCTGACCAGGGCTTTGCCGCGAGATGCGCAGGTCAAACGGCTGTTGACAGGCGGGCGCGGGGGGCCGGTAGGTTCGGCCGAGTCCACCACCGGACGCCCGACCGGGGACCGTCCGCGCACTCGCCGCAGCGCCGCCGGGTCAGGGACGGTGTGCCGCACCGGAGCACCGCCACTGGGAGCCAGGCTCAGGCCGGCGCAGCGCCGAGGGAACGTTCCGGCCGGTCGGGGAGGTGTGACCCGGGTGGGGCCCGGGCGCTCAGTAGACAACGGCTTTCGGCCGATCCGCAGCCAGCGGGTCCCAGGTCGGCCCGAAGGGCGCCGGGCCCCCATCCGCCGTACGCTCGCACCCGGGGGCGCGCTCTTACCCGCGTCTTGCCGATTCGACACCACCATTCGAACGTCCTGTCACGTCATCGCAGGCCGGGCCCACTATGGTGGACCTCTGCGTATGGACATGAAGGGGCAGCAGTGAACGACGGCGACGGAACCCTCGCGGCAGGAGCCCAGGGGAGGAAGTTCGGCCCGCTCGGCACGGCCTTGGTGATCATCCCGACCTACAACGAGGCGGAGAACATCAAGAGCATCGTCGGCCGGGTACGCAAGGCCGTCCCCGAGGCGCACGTGCTCGTGGCCGACGACAACAGCCCGGACGGCACGGGCAAGCTGGCCGACGAGCTCGCCGTCGAGGACGACCACGTCCACGTGCTGCACCGCAAGGGCAAGGAGGGCCTGGGCGCCGCCTACCTCGCGGGCTTCCGCTGGGGCCTGGAGCGCGACTACGGCGTGCTGGTCGAGATGGACGCCGACGGCTCCCACCAGCCCGAGGAACTGCCCCGTCTGCTCACCGCCCTCAAGAGCGCCGACCTGGTGCTCGGCTCGCGCTGGGTGCCGGGGGGCCGGGTGGTGAACTGGCCCAAGTCCCGCGAGGTGATCTCCCGGGGCGGCAGCCTCTACTCCCGGCTGGCGCTCGACCTGCCGCTGCGCGACATCACCGGCGGCTACCGTGCCTTCCGCCGCGAGACCCTGGAGGGCCTCGGCCTCGACGAGGTCGCCTCGCAGGGCTACTGCTTCCAGGTCGACCTCGCCCGCCGCGCGGTCAAGGCCGGCTACCACGTCGTCGAGGTGCCCATCACCTTCGTCGAGCGCGAACTCGGCGACTCCAAGATGAGCCGCGACATCCTCGTCGAGGCACTGTGGCGGGTCACGGCGTGGGGCGTGGGGGAGCGGGTCTCCAAGGTCACAGGGCGCGGCGGCAAGCCGTCGAAGTCCTAGCCGGTTCCGGGCCGGGGCTCACAGGAACGCCTGATCGTGGCCTTATCCCGTGATGAGCCGGGGCCAGGCACACTGGAAGCATGACGACTGGAGCTCAGACCCCCAGGTACCCCGCCCGGCCCCGGCGCTCCCGGCTGCGCACGTTCCTGCCGCTGGGCATCGCCGCGTGGCTCGTGCTGGAGATCTGGCTGCTCACGGTGGTCGCGGGCGCGTCGAACGGGCTGGTGGTGTTCCTCGTCCTGCTCGCGGGCTTCGTGCTCGGCTCGATCGTCATCAAGCGGGCCGGCCGGCGCGCCTTCCGCAAGCTCTCCGAGGCGCTGCAACAGCAGCAGAGCGGTGTGATGCCCGCGGCGGCCCGGCCGAACAGCGAGGGCAACGGCCTGATGATGCTGGGCGGTCTGCTGCTGATGATCCCCGGCCTGGTGTCGGACGCGGTGGGGCTGCTCCTGCTGCTCCCCCCGGTCCAGAAGGCCGTGAGCCGCTCCGCCGAGCGCACCTTCGAGCGCAAGCTCCGCGAAGCCGACCCCGGCACCCTCGGCGGTGCCTTCCAGCAGGCCCGGATGCAGCGCCCCGACGGCAAGGTCGTCCAGGGCGAGGTCGTCAGGGACGAGCCGGGGGACGCCCCGCAGGGGCCGCGTCCGCCGCTGACCCACTGAGCAGGCCGCTGACCCACTGAGAAACCGGGACATGCAGAAAACCGCGGGCGCCGTACTCACGTACGGCGCCCGCGGTCACTGACGCGCTGTTATTCCGGCCAGGCCCCGGAGGGACTATGCCGACTTGCGGCTGTCCCGGGGATGAACAGCGATGTTCATCGCTCCGGAGCGCAGAACCGCCAGACGCTCCTCGAGGACCTCTTCGAGTTCCTCGCGGGTGCGCCGCTCCATCAGCATGTCCCAATGCGTACGCGCGGGCTTGGCCTTCTTCTCTTCCGGGCCGTCGCCGTCCACCAGGAGTGCCTGGGCCCCGCAGACCTTGCACTCCCACTCCGGCGGGATCTCCGCCTCGACCGAGAAGGGCATCTCGAAGCGGTGCCCCTTCTCGCATGCGTACTCCACGGCCTGGCGCGGGGCCAGGTCGATGCCGCGGTCCGTCTCGTAGCTGGTCACCACGAGGCGCGTGCCGCGAAGAGCTCGCTCACTCATGAATCGTGCCTCCCGGGCTTGTCGCCCACAGGACAGGTGTCGCTGTCGTCGTCATCCGGTCAACGTCCGGTCGGCAATAAAGATTCCCGTTCCGGGTCCCGTTCCGGGTCATGCGTCGCCGTCGTAGCCGCCCTTGTTGTACCCACCAGCGCCCGGTTTGTCACATCTGCTAGCAGATGTGACCCAGCGTTTCGGCATCTTTGACGCGCAGTAACGGTACGCCTGGCAGGCCAAACGCGTACACTACAGCTCTTTCGCGCCGAGTGCTAAATCCTGTCAGGAACGGGATTCCCGGCCTCCGCAATCGCACGCCGTACCGGAACCCGGGCGAGCAGGGCGAATCCGAGGACGAAGAAGGCCACCAGCGAGATGATCGCGTCCCGGTAGCTCCCCGTGACCTGGTAGGTGATCCCGAACAGCAGCGGCCCGAGCCAGCTCATCCCGCGGTCGCTCATCTCGTAAGCGGAGAAGTATTCGGCCTCCTTGCCGGGCGGGACCAGATGGGAGAACAGGGAGCGGGACAGCGCCTGGCTGCCGCCGAGGACCAGGCCGATGCCGGCGGCCAGGACGAAGAACCAGACCGGTGCCCCGGCGGGCAGGAAGTACCCGGCCGCCAGCGTCGCCGTCCACGCGACCAGCGAGCCGAGGATCGTGCGCTTGGCCCCGTACGCCCGGGCCAGCCGGCCCATCGTCAGCGCGCCCGCCACCGCCAGCACCTGCACCAGCAGCACGGCGCCGATGAGGGTGGACTGCCCCAGGCCCAGTTCCTCGGAGCCGTAGACCGAGGCCTGGGAGATCACGGTCTGGATGCCGTCGTTGTAGACGAGGTAGGCGAGCAGGAAGCCCAGCGTCAGCGGGTGGCGGCGCATGTCGCGTACGGTCGCGGCGAGCTGCCGGAAGCCCGGGACGGCCGCCTCCCGGGCGGTGGCCCTGCGATCGCGCAGCCTGCTCAGCGGGATCAGGGCGAAGGCGCCCCACCACAGGCCGGCCGACGCCAGGCAGATACGGACCGCCGTGCTCTCGGAGACGCCGAAGCTGTCGTGCCCGGTGTAGAGGACCAGGTTGGCGACGAGGACCAGCGAGCCCGCCGCGTACCCGAAGGCCCAGCCCCGGGAGGACACCGCGTCCCGTTGCTCCGGAGGGGCGATCTGCGGCAGGTAGGAGTTGTAGAGCATCATCGCCACCGACTGCGCGGCGTTCGCGACGATCAGGAGCAGCCCGCCGAGCAGATAGCGGTCGCCGTCCAGGAAGAACATGGCCGTCGTGGCCGTGGCACCGACGTAGGCGGCCGCCGCCAGCAGGGGCTTCTTGCGGCCGGTGCGGTCGGCGGCGGCGCCCACCAGCGGCATCACCAGCACGGCCACGATCACCGACACGGACACCGAGTACGCGAAGAAGGACCCGGCGCGCACCGGGATCCCGAGCGGGTGGACGTACCCGCCGGCATCGGCCGCCGACTCGGCGACCGACGTCAGATAGGGGCCGAGGAAGACGGTGAGCACGCTCGTCGAGTAGACGGAGCACGCCCAGTCGTAGAAGTACCAGCCCCGCTGCTCGCGTCTGAGCTCGGCGGCCCCGTCGTCCGCCGGTGTCCGCACGGTGTCGGTGCCCACCCGTGCCCTCGCTTCCCCGTGCAACGCGCGAAGGCGCCGGGCCCGGGGTCTCAGACCCAGACGCCGCGGTCCTCCATGACCTTGCGCAACGTGTCGATGTGATCGGTCATGATGCCATCCACGCCGAGGTCGAGAAGCCGGTGCATGCTCTCGGGGTCGTTTACGGTCCACACATGCACCTGGAGGCCGCGCGCGTGGGCGGTGCGGACGAAGCGGTGGTCCACGACCTGGATGCCGGACTGGATCTCGGGGACCTGGGCGGCGACCGCCGAGCTGCGCACCGCGGCCGGCAGGCCCCAGGAGCGCAGCCGCAGGTTGAGCACGCCGCGGGTGCCGTACGACGTGGCCAGGCGCGGACCGGCCAGCCGCTGGGCGCGCACCACCCGTGCCTCGGAGAACGAGCCGAGGCAGATCCGGTCCCAGGAGTTCGTGCGCCCGACCAGGTCCAGGAACGGCAGCAGGGCGGCCTCCGCCTTGACGTCGACGTTCCAGCGCACGTCGGGGAAGGTCTCCAGGAGTTCCTCGAAGAGGGGCAGGGGCTCCTCGCCCGCCACGCGTGCCTGCCGTACCTCCTGCCACGGCAGGTCGGCGATCCGGCCCGCGCCGTCCGTCACCCGGTCCAGGGTCGCGTCGTGGAAGGCGACCAGCTTGCCGTCCCGGGTGGTGTGGACGTCGGTCTCGATGTACCGGTAGCCCGCCTCGACGGCGCACCGGAACTGCCGCACCGTGTTCTCCAGGCCGGCCGCGGCCCCGCCCCGGTGGGCGAAGGCGATCGGGCCGGGATGGTCGAGGTAGGGGTGCCGTATCCGCGGGGTCACGGACGCAGTATCGCTCGTTCTGGTTGACCGGTGGCAACGACCGTGCTGCCGCCGAATGCCGGGGGGACGGCGAACACACGCAGGAACAGCTGCGCGAGCGGGCCGATCGCCACCGCGTACAGCAGGGTGCCGACCCCGACGGTGCCGCCCAGGGCGAAGCCGGTCGCCACGACCGTCAGCTCGATGCCCGTGCGCACCAGCCGGATCGAGACGCCCGTGAGCTGGTGCAGCCCGGTCATCAGGCCGTCACGCGGGCCCGGGCCGAAGCGCGCCGCGATGTACAGGCCGGTCGCCGCGCCGTTCAGGACGATCCCCGCCACCATCAGGGTCACCCGGAGCACCCAGCCCTGGGCGTCGGGCACCAGCGCCAGCGTCGCGTCCATCGCCATGCCGATGACCAGCACGTTCGAGATCGTGCCCAGACCCGGCCGCTGGCGCAGCGGGATCCACGCGAGCAGCACCGCCGCGCCGACGATGGTCAGCACCACGCCGATCGACAGCCCCGTCCGCTCGGCGAGGCCCTGGTGCAGTACGTTCCACGGCTCCAGGCCGAGCCCCGACCGCACGAGCAGCGCCGAACTCGCGCCGTACAGCGCGAGACCGACGTAGAGCTGGGTGAGTCGCCGGGCGAGACGCCCCCGCGTGGACATGATGTGCCCCCCTGTGGTGGTAGTGGACTGATGCATGACACCCTGTGGCTTGGATGGAGAAGCCATCCAGGGCCAATCCGAGGAAGGTGGACTGATTCAGATGGCGCAGTGGACCTCGGCCGTGGGGGCGGCGCAGCTCGCCCGGCTCCTCAAGTCCCAGCAGGAGCGCCCGGCGGGGCCCGGCACGCGCCGCCCGCCCGCCTATCGGGCGCTCGCCGACGGCATCCGTCTGCTGGTGCTGGAAGGGCGGGTCCCGGTGGCCGCCCGGCTGCCCGCCGAGCGGGAACTCGCGCTCTCCCTCTCCGTCAGCCGTACGACGGTCGCCGCCGCCTACGAGGCGCTGCGGGGCGAGGGTTTCCTGGAGTCGCGGCGGGGCGCGGGCAGTTGGACCGCCGTACCCGCCGGGGCCCCGGTGCCCGCGCGCGGCCTGGAACCGCTGCCGCCCGAGGCCCTGGGCTCGATGATCGACCTGGGCTGCGCGGCGCTTCCCGCCCCCGAGCCGTGGCTGACCCGGGCGGTCCAGGGCGCGCTGGAGGAACTGCCGCCGTACGCGCACACGCACGGCGACTATCCCGCCGGGCTGCCCGCGCTGCGGTCGATGATCGCCGAGCGCTACACCGAGCGCGGGATCCCGACCATGCCCGAGCAGATCATGGTGACGACCGGGGCGATGGGCGCCATCGACGCCATCTGCCATCTCTTCGGCGGGCGCGGCGAGCGCATCGCCGTCGAGTCGCCCTCGTACGCCAACATCCTCCAGCTGATGCGGGAGGCCGGGGCCCGGCTCGTGCCCGTCGCGATGGCCGAGGGGCTCACCGGGTGGGACATGGACCGCTGGCGGCAGGTCCTGCGGGACGCCGCGCCGCGGATCGCGTACGTCGTCGCCGACTTCCACAACCCGACCGGGGCGCTCGCCGACGAGGACCAGCGGCGGCGGCTCGTGGACGCGGCGCGGTCCGCGGGGACCGTGCTGATCGCCGACGAGACGATGAGCGAGCTGTGGCTCGATCCGGAGGTGCGGATGCCGCGGCCGGTGTGCGCGTTCGACCCGGCGGGTTCGACCGTGATCACGGTCGGGTCGGCCAGCAAGGCGTTCTGGGCCGGGATGCGCATCGGCTGGGTGCGGGCCGCACCGGACGTGATCCGCAGCCTGGTCGCCGCGCGGGCGTACGCCGACCTCGGTACGCCGGTGCTGGAGCAGCTGGCCGTCAACTGGCTGTTCGGCACGGGGGGTTGGGAGCAGGCCGTGGAGGTGCGGCGGGAGCAGGCCCGGTCGAACCGGGACGAGCTGGTGGCCGCCGTGCGGCGGGAGCTGCCCGGGTGGGAGTTCGAGGTGCCGCAGGGCGGGCTGACGCTGTGGGTGCGGACCGGGGGGCTGTCCGGGTCGCGGATCGCGGAGGCGGGGGAGCGGGTCGGGGTGCGGGTGCCGTCCGGGCCTCGGTTCGGGGTCGACGGGGCGTTCGAGGGGTACGTGCGGTTGCCGTTCACCGTGGGTGGGGCGGTGGCCGAGGAGGCGGCGGTGCGACTCGCCGCGGCGGCCGGGCTGGTGGAATCCGGTGGGGTCGGCGGTACGGAGTCGCCGCGTACGTTCGTGGCGTAGTGCTGGGCGGCTGGGCTGGGGCGGGGTGGTTACTCTCGTCCCACCACCGATCTTGACCACAGGGGAGCAGACCCTGCGTACCACCACCGTGACGGCCGACGGTGACCAGATCCGCTGGGTGGAGCTGCCGGGCCAGGAGCCGTCTCGTGTGTACGTACACGGTCTGGGGGCGACGTCGCCGGCCTACTTCGCCGAGGTTGCGGTCCACCCGCTGCTGCGCGGCCACCGTTCGCTGCTGATCGACTTGCTCGGGCACGGAATCAGCGACCGGCCGACCGGTTTCGACTACACCTTGGAATCAGACGCCGATGCCCTCGCCGCGGCCCTGGTGTCCGCGGGCGTCAGCGATGCCGAGCTGATCGCGCACAGCATGGGCGGCTCTGTGGCCATCGTCCTGGCCTCCCGCCACCCCCACCTGGTCTCCCGCCCGGTCCTGGTCGACCTCAACCTCGACCCGATCCCGCACGCACCCGGTTCCAGCGGCAGCAGCGGCATCACCGCCTACTCCGAGCAGGAGTTCCTGGCGGGCGGCTGGGAAGAAGTCCGCGACCGGGTCGGCCCTCACTGGTGGTCGACGATGCGCCTGGCCGGCCGGGAAGCCCTGCACCGCAGCGCCACCCATCTCGTCCGCGGGACCGTTCCCACCATGCGCGAACTCCTGCTGGAGCTGAAGATCCCCCGCACGTACCTGCTGCCCGAGGCCGACGGTCCGCTCCCGGGCACCGACGCACTCACCGAAGCCGGGGTGTCCGTGGTACGGGTCCCGGACTGCGGGCACAACATCATGCTGGACAACCCGCAAGCCTTCGTACGCGCCACCGCGGCGGCGCTCGCCGACCCGGGCCGGCCCTAGCGGCACGCGAGCAAGCTCACCAGACCGCCTAGGCGCGCTCCGCTTCCTTCGGCTTCGTCAGGACCGGGACCGGGTCGGGGAGCGGCTCCTTGGTCAGGGCCGGGACCGGGTCCGGCATGGGTTCCTCGGACTCGGACAGGACCGCCGGGTCGGCCTGCTGCTCCGGCGGCTCTGCCGACGCCGGCACCGGCTCCGGTTCCTGAACCGTCGGCTGTGGGTCCGGGTCCGGGACCGTCTCCCCGTCCGCCGGTGTCGTCCGGGGCGGGAGGAGGGCCAGGACCGCCTCGCGGTGGGCGTCGGGCGTCGCGTCGTCGTAGGGGTTGGGCGTGGCCGGGACCTGGAGGCGGTGGACCGGGCCCGTGCCCAGGCGGGCGTAGCCGCGGCCGGGTGGGACCTGGTCGACGGGGGTGGTGTGCGGGGGCGCGCCCAGGACCGACTCGAGTTGGTCCGCCGTGGCCCGGCCGAGGACCACGCGCGCGCGGGTGTGCCGGCGTACTGGTTCGCCGAGGGCGTCCAGGCAGTCCAGCTGGTCGGCCACGACCACCGTCACGTTCGCCGGGCGGCCGTGCCGGAGCGGGACCTGGAGGAGGGACTGCGGGTCCTTGCGGTCGTCCGCGGCGGCCAGATGGGTGAACGCGCTGGGGCGGTCCAGGAGGATCCACAGCGGCCGCTTGGTGTCGTCGGGCGGCGGATGGCCGGCCTGGTGGGCGCGGTTGGCGGCGATGAGGCGGCGCTCCGTCTCGGTCGCGGCCCACTCCAGGCTGGCCAGGGCGCCGGTCAGGCCGCACTCGACGGCCAGCACGCCGTCCCGGCCGGTCAGGCAGGCGTACTCGCCGGTGCCGCCGCCGTCGACGATCACCACGTCGCCGTGCTGGAGGGCCTGGAGGGCGATCGACCGCAGAAGCGTGGACGTGCCGCTGCCCGGCTGGCCGAGGGCGAGCAGATGGGGCTCGGTCGAGCGCAGGCCGGTGCGCCACACGACCGGGGGCACGTCCCGCTGCTGCTCGCCGTAGGTGAGGGGGAGGGTGCGCCGGACCTCGGTCGGGTCCGTGAAGCCGAGGACGGTCTCGCCGGGAGCGGTGACGAAACGCTGGGCGGCGATGTCGACGGGGAGCGGCAGGAGGACGCTGAGCGTCAACTGGTTGCCTTCCTCGTCCCACGTGAAGTGGTATTCGCGGCCCCGGCCCGACTTGGCCGCGAGGAGATGCTCGATCCGGGCACGGGCCTCGGCCTCGCCGTCGGTGAAGTACGCCGGGTAGCGGACCACCAGGTGCGAGATCCGGCCGCCGCCGTCGAACGCGTAGGTGGGGAAGGCCTTGTCCCAGGCGCCGCCGTGCGCGTACAGCGGCTCGGGGTCCTCGGCCGTGGAGAAGTACGGCACGAGCGCCTCGTACAGCGACTTCAGGCGCTGGGCCTGGGTCTCGTCGGGCCCGTCGGGCGACGCCGGGGCGCGGTCCCGGCCCTGCCAGGCCGCCGCCGCCATCAGGGTGATGGCGGCGAGCAGCGGCCCGTACGGCACCAGCGCCACGACCAGGATCACGGAGGCCACCAGGAACAGCAGCGCCCCCCGTCGCTCCTTGGGGGTCTCGGTCCATCTGCGCCGCCCGGCCGCTGCCAGCCGGCGCAGACCGCGCGCGATCGTGATCAGTGGGTGGAGGACGTCGGTGGCGCTGTCGGCGGCCGTCCGGGCCAGCTCCCGGCTCCGGGCGAGCTGCGCGCCGCCGTTGCTCAGAATGCGGGGGAGGGGGCGCCGGGCCACTGCTGTCTCCAGTCGGTGCGTACGGGCGGGATGCGTCCGAGGAGCGGGGTCGTCAGAACCTGATCCCGCCCAGGAGGCTCGCCAGGCTCTCGCCGCCCGCCTTGATGCTCGGGGCGATGGCCGTGCTCGCCAGGTAGAAGCCGAACAGCATGGCGACCACGGCGTGCGAGGCCTTCAGTCCGTCCTTGCGGAGGAAGATGAAGACGACGATGCCGAGCAGGACCACGCCTGAGATGGAGAGGATCATTTGAGATCTCCTGGTTCGCGGGGACAGTCACCATGAGTACTTCCAGGCTCACAGCATGTATCCATACGATAAAAGGTGCAACTGGGTGAAATTCGGACTATTTTCCCTGCAGTGATCTTTACCTCGGGCACATCGGGTCATGTGCCGCGCGAGCCAGTACCCTGGCGATTCACCCGTACGGCTGCGGCACGCGCAGGCGTACGCACCCGACGCTGCGCACTGGAGAGGCGGTCCGTCCGATGACCGAAGTCCCCGACCCCGAGGTCGTGGAGCTGGCGACCAAGATCTTCGATCTGGCCCGGCGGGGACAGACCGAGGCCCTCGTGGCGTACGTCGACGCGGGTGTTCCGGCCAACCTCACCAACGACCGCGGCGACTCGCTCGTGATGCTCGCCGCCTACCACGGCCACTCCGACGCGGTGCGCGCGCTGCTCGCCCGCGGCGCCGAGGGCGACCGGGTGAACGACCGAGGCCAGACCCCGCTCGCGGGAGCGGCGTTCAAGGGCGAGACGGAGGTCGTCAAGGCCCTCCTGGAGGGCGGCGCCGACCCGTCCGCCGGCACGCCCTCGGCCGTCGACACCGCCCGGATGTTCGGCCGGACGGAACTGCTCGAACTGTTCGGCGAGCACTGAGCCGAGCAGTCTGACCTGGAACGACTAACAAAACGGGGGAGGCGGTAAAGGGCCGCCGAAATTTCGGTCGCGGCAGGTGTAAGTGCCGAGTCATCATGACGACGTGGTTCACGGACGTGATGGTTGGGCAGGTGTTGCCGCACCGCGCGGGCCGTGACGCGGTCCGCAAGGGCCACCGACGAGAGGCAGAGGAAGATGGTCTACAGCAAGCAGGAAACGGCGGGCACTCCGACGTGTCGTCACGCGGCCAGGTAGTACACGTCCCCGGTTGCGTCGACGCTTGATGTGAGGCTGTTTCCCATGTTCGATCCGGTCATAGCGCCCAGCGGTACGCTGCTCGGCCTGCTCCAGCGGGGCCGCGGCGACGGCACACTGCACGCGCTCACCGCCCCGCGCCCCGAGGCGCTCGCGGCGTTGAACCACTGCGTGCTGCGCGATCCCCGCCACGACTGGCAGGTGGAGAACCGCTCCCTCTACTACGCCCGCCTCTACCTCGACCTGAACGGCGAGCTGGACGAGATCGAGGCCCATCTCTTCGACGCCGAGGACATCCTCGACACGGACGAGTCGCGCACCGGCCTCGCCCTCGCCGTCCTAGGGCACCTCGCCTCCTACGGCAGGCGGGACGCGCTCGAACTGCTGCGCAGGTACGCCGCCCACGGCTCCAACTGGGCCTGGGCCCTCGACGAGCTCGCCCTCAGGGACGACGACGCGGGCCTGCGCGCCCTCGCCGCGCCCGTCCTCGCGCGCTTCCCGGCCGATCCGGAGGGCGACGCCGAGCTGGCCGCCGTCGTCCGCGACGCCTTCGAGCCCCGGCCGTGGCGGCTGTGGGCGGAGGACCCGCGCGAATCGGTCGCCACGCGCGTGCGTGCCGCCCATGAATCCGGCTGTTTCGACCGCTGGCAGCGGCAGATGCGACCCACCGGGCCCCGCCCCGGGTGGAGCGTGCAGGCCGTCTTCGCATGGGCCCAGCAGGGCATCGAGCGGGGCGCGGCACTCCATGTCCCGGCCGCCCGCTGCCTCACGGCCGTGGCGGGGCCCGAGGACCGGGCCGAGATCGTCCAGGCCGCCAAGGACGGCACCGACGGGGCGCGGTGCACGGCCCTGCGCTACCTCGCCGACGGCAACGATCCCGACGCCCTCGGCCTGATCGAGGACGCCGTGGCCACCGGCTCGACGCTCGTCGTGGACGCCGCCGTCGACGCCTTCGAACGCATGCGCTCCCTCGCCGCCATCGACCGGGCCCGCGGCTGGGCCCGGCGGCCGGACGCGCTGGGCGCCGCCGCCGGACGCCTCCTCGCCTGCCGGGGCGGAACGCAGGACCGCGACCTGGTCCTCGCGGCGCTACGGGAGGCCGTACGGGGCGAAGGCCCCGACGCACCGACCCTGTGGACGCTCGTCGACGGCACCGGACGGCTCGGCATCGCCTGCGCCGCACCCGTGCTCCGCCACGTCTACCGTGAGACCGCCTCCTCCCATCTGCGCGGCCGGGCCGCCCGGGCCCTCGCCGCCACCGACCCCTCCTTCGCCACCGGCTTCGCCGTCGAGTGCCTGTGGGACTGCGAGGAGACCACCCGGGAACTCGCCGCCCGGCATGCCGAGACCGGCGACACCCGCGTCGTCGAGCGCTTGCGCCGGCTCGCCGCCGACCCGGCCGAGGAGGCCGAGGTGCAGACGGCCGTACGCAGCCGGATCGGTCCCGAGGAGACCGCAGTGTGACCCCTTGCGCGAGAACACCAGGGCGGAATCAGGCCGCGCAGGTGAACATGGGGTGACTCGCGGGTCAGGAGGGCATGTACACCGCCTGGCCTGCGCGGGTGCGCCTCAGAACGCTCATAGGACGTTCCTCGTCCGGAAAGATCCACGTTGACGCGCCCACGTCCGGCACGGCGACAACTCGGGTATGCGTGTCGTCATCGTGACCGAATCCTTTCCCCCCGACGTGAACGGCGTGGCCCACTGCGCGCTCCAGACCGCCCGGCACCTCGTCGAGCGCGGTCACGACCCCGTCGTCGTCGCCCCGGCCCCCGCACCCGGGAACAAGCTGCACGCCGCCCAGGCGCCGTGCCCCGTCGTCCATGTCCCCTCCCTCCCGCTCCCCGGCTACCCCCAGGTCCGCGTCGCCCTGCCCAGCCGGCGCCTGGCCGCCACCCTCATCGAGCACCGCCCCGATGTCGTCCACCTGGCCAGCCCCTTCGTCCTCGGCGTGCGCGGCATGGCAGCCGCCGCCCGGCTCGGCATCCCCGCCGTCGCCGTCTACCAGACCGACCTGGCCGGATACGCCCGCACCTACATGGGCGCCGGAGAGGCCGCCGCCTGGCGGCGCATCCGCTCCGTCCACGGCGCCGCCGACCTCACCCTCGCCCCGTCCAGCGCCTCGCTGCACGACCTGGAGACGCACGGCGTGCCCCGGGTCAAGCTGTGGCAGCGCGGCGTGGACACCGAACGGTTCCGGCCCGACCGCCGCGACGAGGCCCTGCGCCGCGAACTCGCCCCGAACGGAGAGCTGATCGTCGGCTACGTCGGCCGGCTCGCCCCCGAGAAGCAGGTCGAACTCCTCGCCGGTGTCTGCGGCCTGGAGGGCGTCCGGGTCGTGGTCGTCGGCGACGGCCCCAGCCGGCCCGGCCTGGAGCAGGCGCTGCCCGGCGCCGTCTTCCTCGGCCGGCGCACCGGTGACGACCTCGCCCGGGTCTTCGCCTCGTTCGACGTCTTCGCGCACACGGGCCCCTTCGAGACCTTCTGCCAGACGGTCCAGGAGGCCATGGCCAGCGGCCTGCCCGTCGTGGCGCCCGCCGCGGGCGGACCGCTGGACCTGGTCGCGCACGGGCACACCGGGCTGCTGGTGCCGCCGCGCGACGCGACCGCCGTCCGGGACGCGGTGCGCGCCCTGGCCGCCGACCCCGGGCTGCGGACCGCCTTCGGCGCCGCCGGGCGGGCCACCGTCGAGGGCCGCACCTGGGCGGCCGTCGGCGACCAGCTGATCGGGCACTACGCGAACGTGCTCGCCGGGCGCAGGACGGCGGTGGCGGCATGAGTGACTCCCGTGCGGGCGGCAGCAGCCGCCAGTCGCTGCGGATCGTCCGGCTCGCCAACTTCGTCGCGCCCGCGTCCGGCGGGCTGCGCACCGCGCTGCGCGAACTCGGCAAGGGCTTCAAGGCGGCGGGCCATGAGCCCGTCCTCGTGATCCCCGGCGAGCGGATGACCGACCAGGAGACCGAGCAGGGACGGGTGATCACCCTGCCCGGGCCGCTGCTGCCCGGCACCGGCGGCTACCGCGTCCTCGCCGACAAGCGGCGGGTGGCCCGGCTGCTGGAGGAGCTGGCGCCGGACCGGCTGGAGGTGTCCGACCGGACGACCCTCAGGTGGACCGGCAAGTGGGCGCGGCGCGCCCGGGTCCCGGCCGTGATGGTCTCCCACGAGACCGCCGACGGCGTGCTGCGCACCTGGGGCCTGCCCGAGGGGGCCGCCCGGCGGGCCGCGGACGCCCTCAACGTGCGTACGGCCCACACCTACGCGCGCGTGGTGTGCACGACCGAGTTCGCCGAGCGGGAGTTCGTGCGGATCGGGGCACGCAACGTCGTCCGGGCCCCGCTCGGCGTCGACCTGGTGCAGCGGCACCCCGCCCTGCACGACCCGGAGGTGCGGGCGCGGCACGCGCGCGTGGACGAGACGCTGCTCGTGATGTGCTCGCGGCTGTCCGTGGAGAAGCGGCCCGGTACGGCGCTGGACGCCCTGGAGGCGCTGCGGCGGCGCGGACGGCGGGCGGTGCTGGTGGTGGCCGGGGACGGTCCGCTGCGCGCCCGGCTCGAACAGCGGGCCCGCGAGAGCGGCCTGCCGGTCACCTTCCTCGGGCACGTCTCCGACCGCGGGCTGCTCGGCGCTCTGCAGGCGTCCGCCGACGTGGCGGTGGCGCCCGGGCCCGCCGAGACCTTCGGGCTCGCCGCGCTGGAGTCCATGGCGTGCGGCACGCCCGTGGTGGCGAGCGCGTCGTCCGCGCTGCCGGAGGTGATCGGCTCCGCCGGAGCCGTCGCCGCGGACCACGGGGACGCCTTCGCGGACGCCGTGGACCTGCTGCTGGAACGCCCGGAGGCGGACCGGCGCGAGGCGGCACGCGCGCGTGCGGAGTGCTTCGGCTGGAACGCGGCGGTCGACGCCTTCCTCGCCGCGCATGACGCGGCCGTCCCCGTGCGTCCGTACGTGCCCGGAGGCGTGGCATGAGACCCGCGCGGTGCGAGGGGCCCGGGCGCTTCGACGGGCCCCCGAGGTTCGTGGCCCTCGGCGACTCGCTGACCGAGGGCGTGGGCGACCCCGTCGGTGACGGGTGGCGCGGCTGGGCCGCGCTGCTCGCCGCCGGGCTCACCGAGGGGCCTGCGCGTTTCACCAACCTGGCGGTGAGCGGATCGCAGACCCGGGACGTGCTGGAGCGGCAGCTCCCCGCCGCGCTGGAGCTGCGGCCCGACCTCGTGTCCGTCGTCATCGGCGTCAACGACACCCTGCGCTGCACCTTCGACATCCAGGCCGTGGCCGCCCGGCTCGACCGGGTGTACGCGGCCTTCACCGAGCGGGGCGCGGTCCTGCTCACCGCCTGCCTGCCCGACCCGGGCGCGATGCTCGGCCTGCCGGGGGCCCTGGCCCACCCCCTGGCCCGGCGGCAACGGGCCGTGAACACCGTGGTGCACGCCCTGTCCGACCGGTACGGGGCCCTGCACCTGCACGCCTGTGAGGGCGACTGGATCACCGACCGCGCCCTGTGGAGCGCGGACCGGCTCCACCCCGGAGAGCGCGGGCACCGGCAGCTGGCCCTGCGCTTCCACGCACTGCTCGCCGAGCACGGCCTCGCGACCGGGCCCGCGCCCTCGCCCGAGCCGGAGTTCCCCGCCCCGACCAGGACGGCGAGCCTGTGGTGGCTGGCCACGGCCGGTACCGGCTGGGTGGCCCGCCGGTGCACCGACCTGCTGCCCCAGCTCCTGACCCTCGCCGCCGACGAACTCCGGCACCGCGCCCGGGGCACGAGCGCCCGGCTCGACCTGAGGGCCTCCGCGGCGGTGTCGGCGGCCCTCGCCGCGCTCTCGGTGGCGGAACAACCGGACGCGGCCTGACAGGGGCAGAGCCCGCTGTCTGTTCGGTCAGCACACCCGGAGGCGCCGCACCGCCACGAAACGCACCGGTGTGCCGGGAACCGCCTGGGCGGCGGCCGGGAGGTCGGCGGCGCGGACCACCGCGATCACCGGATAGCCCCCGGTGGTCGGATGGTCGGCCAGGAACACCACCGGCCTGCCGTCGGGCGGAACCTGGACGGCTCCCAGCACCATGCCCTCGCTGGGCAGTTCCCCGGCCTGGGCCCGCTCCAGGGCGGGTCCCTCCGTGCGCAGGCCGATGCGGTTGCTCGCGGCGGACACCCGGTAGGTGCCCGAGAGGAAGGCGCGTATGGCCTCCGGCGTGAACCAGCCGTCGCGCGGGCCGAGCGTGACCCGCAGGACCAGCTCGGCCGGTGGCGCCGGCTGCGGGGCGACGTCCACGCGCGCGTGCACGCCGGTCGGCCGGCCCAGCGGCAGCACCGTGCCGTCCGTCAGAGGGGGCGGGCCGAGCCCCGACAGCAGGTCGGTCGAGCGGCTGCCGAGCACGGGCTCGACGGCGATCCCCCCGGAGACACCCACGTAGGCGCGGACGCCCGACACGGCGGGCCCGACGTCCAACAGCGCCCCGGCGGGCACGCGCACCGGCGCGCCCCAGGCCACGGGCCGTCCGTCCACCGTGACCCGGCAGGGCGCGCCCGCCACCGCCACGGTGACGGCCGATCGGGGCCGCACGGCACAGCCGTTGAGGGTCGTCTCCAGCACGGCCGTCCCGGACGGGTTGCCGGCCAGCCGGTTGACGAGGTCCGCGGCCGGCCCGTCCAGCGCCCCGGAGCGGGGCACCCCGAGGTGGGCGTGCCCGGGGCGGCCCCGGTCCTGCACGGTGGTCAGGGCGCCGGACCGTACGACGACGAGCGCGCGATCCGTCATGGGCCCGCCTCGGGGACGAACCGCACGCGCGTGCCCGGCGACAACAGCGCCGCCGGCACGCGCGCGTGGTCCCACAGCACGGCGTCCGTCGTGCCGATCAGCTGCCAGCCCCCCGGCGAGGAGCGCGGGTACACGCCCGTGTACGGGCCCGCCAGCGCCACCGACCCCGCCGGGACGGCCGTGCGCGGGGTGCCCCGGCGCGGGACGTCGTAGCGCGGCGGCAGGCCGGTGAGGTAGCCGAAGCCGGGCGCGAAGCCGCAGAAGGCGACCCGGAACTCGGTCTCGGTGTGGATGCGGGCGACCTCCCGCTCCGGCACGCCCCAGTGCGCGGCGACGTCGGCCAGGTCCGGGCCGTCGTAGCGCACCGGGATCTCGACCACCTCACGCGCGCGTGGCGGGACGGGCGGCAGCTCGGTGGCGGTCAGTTCGGCGGCCAGCCGCGCGGGGGAGTCGAGCCCGTCGAGGAGGACCGTGCGGGCCGCGGGGACGATCTCGCGGACCGACAGCGAGCCCTCCGCGCGGCGGCGCAGCAGCTCCGCGTGCAGGGCCTGGGCCTCGTCGCCCGAGGAGACCTCGACGAGCAGCGCGTCCTCGCCGACGGGCAGCACCTTCATGCGAAGGCCTCCACCCGGATCCCCGACGTCTCCAGCCGCTCCCGCACGCGGCGCGCCAGCTCCACCGCGCCGGGCGTGTCGCCGTGCAGGCACAGGGAACGCGCCCGGACCCCGATCCGCGCCCCCGAGTGGGAGGTGACCTCGCCGGAGCGGGCCAGGCTCAGGGAACGCTCCACTACGGCCTCCGGGTCGGTGACCACGGCGCCCTCCTGGGAGCGGGGTACGAGGGTGCCCGCGTCGGTGTAGGCGCGGTCCGCGAACGCCTCCGTGACGACCGGCAGACCGGCCTTCCCGGCCAGCTCCAGCAGGCGCGAGCCGGGCAGGCCCAGCACAGGCAGCGCGGCGTCCGCGAGGAGCACGCCGTCGACGACCGCGGCGGCCTGCTCCTCGTCGTGCACGACCCGGTTGTAGAGCGCGCCGTGCGGTTTGACGTAGGCCACGCGGGCGCCCGCCGCGCGCGCGAACACCTCCAGGGCGCCGATCTGGTAGGCCACCTCGGCCGCCAGCTCGGCGGGCGGCACGTCCATCGCGCGCCGCCCGAACCCGGCCAGGTCCCGGTAGGACACCTGGGCGCCGATCCGGACCCCGCGCGCGGCCGCCAGCTCGCACACCCGGCGCATGGTGGCCGCGTCCCCGGCGTGGAAGCCGCACGCCACGTTGGCGCTGGTGACGACGGACAGCAGCCGTTCGTCGTCGGTGAGCCGCCAGCGGCCGAAGCCCTCGCCGAGGTCGGCGTTCAGGTCGATCGAGGTCACGAGTCGGGTCTCCTGTCAGGCCACGCGGTACTGCTCGTCGCGGGCGTCGGTGAGGAACATCTGCCCCGGTGCGTGGGTGAGGGCGAACGGCGGACGCGAGGCCATCACGGCCGCCTGCGGGGTCACCCCGCAGGCCCAGAACACCGGGATGTCGTCCGGCTCGGCGTCCACCGCGTCGCCGAAGTCGGGGCGGCCGAGGTCGTCGATGCCGAGCCCGGACGGATCGCCGCAGTGTACGGGGCTGCCGTGCACCGCCGGCAGCAGACTGCTCTCCCGGATCGCCGCCGCCAGCTGCCGGGGCGGCACCGGCCGCATCGACACCACCAACGGTCCGTGCAGCCGCCCCGCCGGACGGCACTGCCGGCTCGTCACGTACATCGGGACGTTGCGGCCCTGCTCGAGATGGCGGATCGGCACGCCCGCCTCGCCCAGCGCCCACTCGAACGTGAAGCTGCACCCGATCAGGAACGACACCAGGTCGTCCCGCCAGTGGGCGCGCACGTCCGTCGGCTCGTCCACCAGCTCGCCGTCCCGCCACACCCGGTAGCGCGGCAGGTCCGTGCGCAGATCAGCGCCCTGAGCGAGCACGGTGGTCCAGGAACCGGCGTCCGTGACGTCGAGGACCGGGCACGGCTTGGGGTTGCGCTGGCAGAACAGCAGCATGTCGTAGGCCCAGTCGGCGGGCACCGAGATCAGGTTGACCTGGGTGTGGCCCGCCGCGACCCCGGCCGTGGGGCCGGTCAGTCCTGCGCGGAAGCGGGCCCGGGCCGATTCCGGGCTCCACGCGCGCGCGTGCTCGTCGACGAGGACCACGGGACGGTCCCCGGTCCCGGTGCTCGTACCGTTCACCGTGCTCGTACGGTTCACGTCAGCTCCTTCCCGCGCGTCTCCGGCAGCCCCAGCAGGGCCAGCGAGCGCGCCGCCCACGCCCCAGCTGTCCGCCAGGAAACCGACCGTCGTCGGGAACACGGCACCCACCGCGCGCCCGGTGTTGTACGTGAAGCCCTGCCCCGTGCCGCGCACCGCCGTCGGGTACAGCTCGCTCAGGTAGGAGCCGAAGCCGCTGAAGATCGCCGACATGCAGAACCCGAGCGGGAAACCGAGCACCAGGACCAGGGTGTTGGCGCCGCTCGGGATGTTCGCGTACGCCAGGATGCAGATCGCCGAGAGCAGGGCGAAGAGCCAGATGTTGCGCCGCCGGCCCAGCTTGTCGGTGAGGTAGCCGCCGGTCAGATAGCCGATGAAGGCGCCCGAGATGAGGAACGTCAGATAGCCGCCGGTGCCGACGACCGACAGGTCGCGCTCGGACTTCAGGTACGTCGGCACCCAGGTGGCCAGGGTGTAGTAGCCGCCCTGGACACCGGTCGACAGCAGTCCGGCGAAGAGCGTGATCCGGAACAGGCCGGGCTTGAAGATGGCCTTGAACGAGCCCTTCTCCGCGCTCTGTTCACGAGCGGCCGCCGCCTCGGGCGCGTCGTGCACACTGCGCCGCAGCCAGATGACGAGCAGTGCGGGCAGCGCCCCGGTCCAGAACATGATGCGCCAGGCCAGATCGTCGCCGGCGATCGAGAAGACGAACGTGTACACGATCACGGCGAGGCCCCAGCCCACGGCCCAGGAGCTCTGGATCACACCGAGCGTACGGCCTCGGTGCTTGGCGCTCGCGTACTCGGCGACCAGGATCGCGCCGACCGCCCACTCGCCGCCGAAACCGAGGCCCTGGAGGGCGCGGAAGACCAGCAGCGTCTCGTAGTTGGGCGCGAAACCGCAGGCGACGGTGAAGACCGCGTACGTGATCACCGTGAGCATCAGCGCCTTCACACGGCCGATGCGGTCCGCGAGGACGCCCGCGAGGGCGCCGCCGATCGCGGAGACCACCAGCGTGACCGTCGTGAACAGGCCGGTCTGGCCGCTGTTCAGGCCGAAGTACGCCGACAGCGCGACCATGCTCAGCGGCAGCGTGAAGTAGTCGTACGAGTCCAGGGCATAGCCGCCGAAGGCACCCGCGAACGCGCGGCGGCCGCGCGGGCCCAGGGCCCGCAGCCAGCCGAACGCCCCGTCGCCGGCGGTGCGTTCGGCTGCCGCGGGGGGCGTGTCATCGGTGAGGGCCTGGGGTGGAGGGGTTGTGCTCATCTGCACCTCGCAGAGGGAGGACGGAGGGTGCTTCAGGGAGCCGTGCCGTGCGGAGTTGGCCGGCGCCGCGGTGAGGGAGGCGGCGCCGTGCGTAGCACCGTAGAGGATTGTTCAACGATCCCTCAATACCCACGTTGTTTCGTTCTTGTTTTCTGCGATTGAATTCCGGCATGGCAGAGCAGCTGAAGGACCTCGCCGACGACCGGGCTCTCCTGGGGCGCACCAGTACCGCGGAACGGGTCTCGGACATCCTCAGGAGCCGGATCGCCGAGGGCTACTTCCCGCCCGGCACCCGCCTGTCGGAGGACAGCATCGGCGGGGCGCTCGGCGTCTCCCGCAACACGCTGCGCGAGGCGTTCCGGCTGCTCACGCACGAACGCCTGCTCGTCCACGAGCTGAACCGGGGCGTCTTCGTCCGCGTGCTGACCGTGGAGGACGTCGAGGACATCTACCGCACCCGGCGGCTCGTGGAGTGCGCCGTGGTCCGCGGCCTGGGGGAGCCGCCGTACGACCTCGACGGGCTCGCCGGTGCGGTGGAGGAAGGGCGGCGTGCGGCCCGCGAAGGCGACTGGAAGGGAGTGGGTACGGCCAACATCCACTTCCACCGGGAGTTGGTGGCGCTGGCCGGGAGCGAGCGTACGGCGGAGCTGATGCGCAGTGTCTTCGCCGAACTGCGCCTCGCGTTCCACGTGGTGGACGAGCCGCAGCGGCTGCACGAACCCTATATCGCGCGAAATGTCGCCATACTCCAGGCTCTTCAGGACGGGGACCGCGAGCAGGCCGAGAGCCTGCTCGCCGGTTACCTCGACGACTCGCTGGAGCGGGTCGTGGAGGTGTACCGCCGTCGCGTCGGTGACGACGGCTGAGGGCCGGGCGGCGGGAGAGGCGCACCGCGTCGTTTGGGTCGATGTCAGACCCAGGACCTAGTCTGTGCACCGTGACTTCGCCTGCATCGACGGACAGCGTTCCGCCCCAGCTCAGCGCGGGGCCGCGCCCCGCCCCGGGGCCGGCCGCCGACGAGGGCCTGGCGCGGCGCCTGCGCGCGCTCGCCTGCACCGCGCCGCTGCACGACCTGGACGCGCGCAAGGCCAACCTCGCCGGCGAGTACTCGGTGTACGGCATGGCGGAGGTGGCCCTCGCGGCCATCGACCTCGTCACGCTGAACATGGACTTCGACACGGGCGCGGACTACGACCAGATCGTCGCCCGGCTCATCCCGCGCATCGCCGCCCAGGCCCCGCAGCGGCCCGCCGCCGAGCACGAGCGGGTGGCCCGCTGGGTCCTGGAGAACCTGATCAACGTCGGCAGCGTCGACCGCGGCTTCCGCGCGGTGTACGGCACCTTCGGGGCGGACGGCAGCTATGTGCGCCGCGACTACGACTTCAAGCTGATCGAGGAGGTCCCCGGCCCCGGCGGCACGGTCTACCTCCGTACGACGGACGAGGCGGTCAACGTCCTCGTCGGCGCCCTCGACACGGACGTCACCAGCGCGCAGATCGCCGCCGAGGTCAAGCTAGAGGTGCTGATCAGCCGCGGCCGGCTCGCCGACGCCCAGCTCGCGGCCGAACAGGCCCGCTACCGCACCGTGCAGTACTCGGAGACCTTGCGCAGGGCCCTGGACGCGACCCGGCGCAATGTCCGCGCGGTGGACTGGCTCACCGCGGTGCCCGACATGATCGCCGAGGCCCTGGAGCACGTGGCCGACCGCTACCGCCACGAGAACGCGATCCTCACGAACATCCGCAAGGCGCGCGACGAGTCCGAGGACCCCGAGCACAAGCGGCGTGCCGCCGAGCTGGTCGACATCGTCAAGGACTGCATCCGCCGGCACACGCAGCTGCAGTCCCGGCTGCTGGAGGCCGGACCGCTGTTCCGCGCCGAGCAGGACCGGCAGGCCTTCGCCACGCCCATGACGACGTCGGGGATCGACCTGTACGGGCATCTCGTCTCGCCCGTCCTGCCGCTGCCGCTGGAGCAGGCCGTGCGGGTCACGGACGCGTTCTTCGGACGCGGCACCGGGTTGCGCACGCCGGTGTCCGTCCGGGTCGGGGACCTCGTCGACATACTGCTGACGCCGCCGGTGGAGCGGGAGCATCTGGGTGCGGAGATGCCCGAGCCGGATCTCATCGCCACGCCCGACGACAGCCGGTTCAGCGAGGAGCAGATGGCGGCCGCGCAGGAGCTGCTCGACCTGCCGGCGGATGCGCCGCGCCGGTTGTCCGGGTTGCTGGCCGAGGCCCGGCGGCAGGATCCCGAGCTGCCGTATCTGGTGGCCCTGCTGGCGGTGCATGCGGCGAGTCCGCCGGTCGGTACGGCCTATCGCCAGGGCGAGCAGAAGCTGCTGTTCGCCGTGGACGACGGGACGGAGCTGGACGATCCGGAGTTCGGCGGGGCGGACCTGATCGTCGGCACCGCGCTGCTGGACGCGGCGGGGATGGCGGCGGACCGGACGGAAGCGGCATGAGTCAGTACGAGTGGCACAAGGAGTCCCGACCGTGAGCGAGCACGTCGAGTGGAGTGATCCGGAGGCGACGGCCCCCGCGGCCACCGCCGCCGTCACCCCCGCCGACGCCGCCGACGCGGCGCGGCTCGTGTCCTTCGGGCTGCAGCCCAAGCTGCAGCCCGCCCGCGACCAGGAGTACGCGGACCTGCTGCGGCGCTACCGCGAGGACCCGTCCTTCGCCCGGCTCGCCGACGCCGTGGCGACCGGGCTGGGGCTGATCGTGCTGGAGGTGTCCCCGCGCGCGGGCATGGCCGTGACCGCCGCCGAGGACTCGGTGTTCGCCGTCCGCATGGGGGACTACGCGCGTCGCACGTCCGCCGACGGCGGCGACCGCTTCCTGCACGGACTCGCCCATCTCGCCGTCGCCGCCATGGCGTTCCCGCGCCCCGAGGACCTCGCCGACGACGGCTACATCGGCCGCGTCACGGTCAACGGCGTCGACGCCTTCGTCCGCCAGGCCTGCCGCCGCCTGGAGGAGCGCGCCGCCGAGCAGGGCGAGAACACCGACCCGGCGACCGACGCACCCGGCCTGGAGGCCGCCTGGCGGATCTGGGTCCGGCGCAGCGCGACGGGCGCCACCAAGGACGCGCGCCGGCTGGCCGGTTCGACCACCGGCATCGTCGCCAAGGCCGTCGCGTTCCTCACCGACTCCGGCTTCCTCCAGCGCACCGGCGACGACAACGGCGGCACGTACCGCACTACCGCCCGCTACCAGCTCCAGGTCCGCGACATGGCAGGCAGCGCCGCCCTGGCCGAACTGCTGGAACTGGGCGTCGTCCCGGTCACCGACGGCACGCCGACGCTGCTGCCCCCCGAGGAGAGCGACGACCTGGACCTGGTCGCCGACGCCGGGCTGCCGTTCCACTCCTCCTGAACTCCCCCCACCTGACGAAGACTTACGAGAGTCCGCCATGTACGAGCTGTCCCGCGTCCGCCTCTACTCCATCGGGCCCGCCGGTGCGCGCTACGCCGACACCGTGCTCGACCTGCGGGGCGTGGGCGACATCGTGCCCGACCCCGCGCCCACGCAGGCGGAGTTCTTCGAGGAGGAGCCCGTCGGCCCGCCGCGCCGGCCCGCGCCCGCCGGCGTGCTCTTCCTGGAGAACGGCGGCGGCAAGTCGGTGCTGCTCAAGCTGATCTTCTCCGTGATGCTGCCGGGCCACCGGAACACCCTCGGCGGCGCCAGCTCCGGCGTGCTGCGCAAGTTCCTGCTCGCCGACGACTGCGGACATGTGGCACTGGAGTGGCAGCACGTACTGACCGGCGAGTGCGTCGTCGTCGGCAAGGTCAGCGAGTGGCGCGGGCGGCAGGTCTCCAACGACCCGCGGAAGTTCGCCGAGGCCTGGTACTCCTTCCGGCCCGGGCCGGGACTGAGCCTCGACAACCTCCCGGTGGCCGAGTCCACCGCCGTACGGGCCCCGGTCGAGGGCCAGTCGGGGGCGCGCGGGCGGCGGCGCACCATGAAGGGCTTCCGCGACGCCCTCACCGAGGCGGGCAGGACCTACCCGCACCTGGAGGTGCACTGGGAGGAGATCCACGACCGCTGGATCGAGCACCTGGGCGACCTCGGCCTCGACCCCGAACTCTTCCGCTACCAGCGCGAGATGAACGCCGACGAAGGCGAGGCCGCCGGCCTCTTCGCGGTCAAGAAGGACGCCGACTTCACCGACCTGCTGCTGCGCGCCGTCACCGACACGCGTGACACCGACGGGCTCGCCGACCTGGTCAGCGGCTTCGGCAACAAGCTGGGCCGGCGCGCCGAGCTGATCGCCGAGCGCGACTTCACCGCCGGGTCGGTCGACCTGCTCGGCCGGATCGTCGAGGCCGCCGAGGCCCGCTCACGCGCGCGTGACATCCACGCCGGAGCCGAGCGCCGTACCCGGACCCTGGCCCGCAGGCTGTCCGCACGCGGCGCCCAGGAGCGGGTCCGGGCCGCCGACCTGGCCCAGCGGGTCACCGCCGCCGCGTACGCCGTCACGCACGCCGAGGCGGCCCGCGAGCGCAGCGCGCTCATCTCCGCCGAACTCGCCTACCGGCACGCCTCGCTGGCCCTCGCCGCCGCCGAGAAGTCCGCCGCCGCGCAGAAGCGTGAACTCGCCGACGCCCGCACGCTGTACTCGGCGTGGCAGGCCGCCGAAGCCGTGCTGCGCCACCGCGCCGCCGCCGACCGCGTCGCCCGGGTGTCCGCCGCGATCCAGGAGGCCGAGCGGGACGCCGCCCCCGCGCTGGCCGCCCGCGCCAAGGCCGCCGTCGACCTCGTACGGGCCCTGCACGCCGCCGCGGAGAAGGCGGAGAGCCACGCCAACGAGGAGGAGGAGCGGTCCGCCGCCCTCCAAGAGGTCAGCGACGCGGCCTACCGGGACTCCACCGCCGCCGCCACACAGGCGCAGCGGGCCCGCAGCGAGGTCGGACACCTCAAGCAGCGCCTCGCCGAGGTCGAGCAGGAGACCGCCGAGGCGGTCCGGGCCGGCTGGCTCGACGACAGCGCGCCGGACGCCGACCCGGCCCGCGCGGCCCTCGCCGCCAGCGACGCCGAGAAGACCGCCGTCGCGGCCTGGGACTCCGCCCGCGAGGCGTCCCGCCGGGCCACGGAGCACGCGCGCGAGGCCGCCGCCACCGAGACCCGGGCGGAACTGACCGCGGCCCGCGCGGCGGACGCGGCGACGGCGGCGGAGCGGTCGTACGAGGCCGAGCGCCGCACCGCCGAGGCCCTCGCGGCCGAGGAGCGGCTGGCGGAACTGCTCAGCCTGACCTCGGAGACCCGCCCGGGCATTCCGCAGCCCCGCCAGGGCACGGACCGCGAGCAGCCCGCCCCGTCCGGGTCGAGCGAGCAGGGGCTCACCCCCGCGGAACTCGACCGCTTCGCCGACGACCTGCGCGAGCTGCTCGACGACGCCGTCTCCTCCGCCGAGCGGCAGCTGTTCGAGCTGCGTACGGCCGCCGCCGACGACGCCCGCATCCTCGGCGCGCTCGGTGACGGCGGGCTGCTGCCGCCCGGCCCGGACGTGCTGGCCACGGTCGAGTTCCTCGGCGAGCACGGCATCCCGGCGCTGCCCGGCTGGCGCTATCTCGCCCAGGCCGTCGACCCGGCCGACCACGCGCGCGTGCTGGCCGCCCGGCCCGAACTCGTCGACGGCGTGATCATCACCGACCCGGACTCCCACGCCCGCGCCCGGGAGGCGCTGGGCGACGCGGCGCTGCTGCCGCGCTCCGCCGTGGCCGTCGGCACCGCCGCCGCGCTGCTCGCCCCGACCCCCGCGCCGGACACCGACAGCGGCGAGGTGTTCCTCGTGCCGCCGAACCCGGCCATGCACGACGAGCACGCCGCCGACGAGGAGCGGCAGGCGCTGCGCGCCCGGGCGACCGAGCGGGACGAGGAGATCCGCACGCTCGCCGCCCGCCTCGGCAAGGACCGGGAGCTGGCCGCCCGGCTCGCCTCCTGGCGCACCGGCTGCCCGGCCGGCCGACTGGCCGAGCTCGCGCAGGCGGCGCACGACACCCGCGTGTTCGCCGAGGAGTCGGAAGCCGAGCTGGCCGAGGCGCGCACCGTCCGGGCCGAGGCCGACGAGGCCGCCGCCGAGGCCGCACGCGTCCGGGACGAGCGGCAGGAGGCCGCCCAGAAGGCCCGCCGCTCCGCCGACGCCCTCGCCGGACTCGCCTTCCGGCTGCGCGAGCGGGCCGGCTGGCAGGTCAAGCTGCGCGAACTGGCCGACGAGGCGGCCGAGGCCGAGGCGAGCGCCCAGGCCTGCCTGGAGCGGGCCCGGGCCGCCGACGAGGACCGGCGGGCCGCCCAGCGCGCTGCCGACGACGCCCGCCGCACCGCCCGCGCCCTGCGCGCCGAGCGCTCCGAGATCGCGGGCGCCCCCGACGACGTACCCGAGGACGACGCCCAGACCCCGAAGGCCTCCCTGCCTGCCCTGCGCGAGGCCTACCGGGCGGCATCACAGCTGTACGAGAAGGTCGGCGTCGGCGCCGACCTGCGCGCCGAGCAGGCCCGCGCGGAGAGCGACGAGAGCGCGGCCCGCGCGGAGCTGGACCGGCTGAGCAACAAGGTCCGCACGCGCGCGGAGCAGCTCCTCGAATCCCCCGACGGATCGGACGGGCCCAGCCGCCAGGCCGCCGCCGCCCGTGCCGAGGAGCTGGTGCAGCTCCTGGAGACCCGTATGTCGAGCGCGAGCGAGCAGCTCGGCCGGCTGCGTGGCGAGGCGGAACGGCACGCGCCCGAGGACGGCGAGGCCCACACCGACCTCCCCGAGGAGCTCCGGCCGCGCGACGCCGAGCACGCGCAGACCCTGCTGCGCACCGCCACGGCCGAACTCGCCTCCCACACGGAGGCGCTGAACCAGGCCAGGGAGGCGCACGCCGAACTCCTCGACGCCCACCGCGCCGCCGAGGACGCCGCGAGCGGCTTCGACGAGATCGCCGCCATGCTCCGCGACCTGCTGCGCGAACACGGCACCGAGGAAGAGCAGGAGGAGACGGAGCCGTACCCCGGCAGCCCCGAGGAGGCCCGGCAGTCCGCCGCCGAGGCCCGCCGCTCCCTGCGCGGCTGCGCCGCCGACCTGTCCGCCGCCGAGGCCGCGGTCCGCGAGGCCAGCGACATCCTCGTCCGGCACGCCAACTCCACGCGCTACGAGCAGGTCCGCACCCCGGCCCGGCAGCAGATCCGCGAACTGCCCGCGTCCGCGCTGCCCGAGCACGCCCAGAAGTGGGCGGACGCCTTCGCGCCCCGCCTGCGGGTCCTCACCGACGAACTGGAGCAGCTGGAGCGCAACCGCGACTCGATCGTGGACCGGCTGCGCGGACTGGTCGAATCGGCCCTGGCCACCCTGCGCTCCGCCCAGCGGCTCTCCCGGCTGCCCGAGGGCCTCGGCGAGTGGTCGGGGCAGGAGTTCCTGCGCATCCGCTTCGAGGAGCCCGACCAGGCCACGCTCACCGAACGGCTGGGCGAGGTCATCGACGAGGCGACCCGGGCCGCCGTGAAGAAGAACTCCGACCTGCGCCGCGACGGCATGTCCCTGCTGCTGCGGGGCGTCGCCGCGGCCCTCCAGCCCAAGGGCGTCGCCGTCGAGATCCTCAAGCCCGACGCGGTACTGCGTGCCGAGCGCGTCCCCGTCGGGCAGATGGGCGACGTCTTCTCCGGCGGCCAGCTCCTCACCGCGGCCATCGCCCTGTACTGCACGATGGCCGCGCTGCGCTCGAACGACCGCGGCCGCGACAAGCACCGGCACGCCGGCACGCTGTTCCTCGACAACCCCATCGGCCGCGCCAACGCCACGTACCTGCTGGAACTCCAGCGGGCGGTGTCGGACGCCCTGGGCGTCCAGCTCCTGTACACCACGGGCCTGTTCGACACCACCGCGCTGGCCGAGTTCCCCCTGGTCATCCGCATGCGCAACGACGCCGACCTCAGGGCCGGCCTGAAGTACATCAGCGTCGAGGAACACCTCCGCCCGGGCCTGCCGCAGCAGCCCCAGGCGGGAGAGGCGGTCCACAGCGAGATCACGGCGACCAGGATGTACAAACGCCCGGTGTCCTAGGCTCGGGTGTCCTCCCGCAGGAGATCCGCGCACTTCTCGCCGATCATCATGGTCGTGATGCAGGGGTTGACGGTCACAAGGTCGGGCATGACCGACCCGTCTGCGAGCCGCAACCCCTCCACCCCCTTCACGCGCAACCGCGCGTCCAAGGGGGCCGAAGGATCGTCGTCCGCACCCATCTTCACCGTGCAGGACGGGTGATAGACGGTGTTGTGCGTCTTGTGGATGTAGTCGAGCAGTTCCTCGTCGGTCCGGACGTCCGGACCGGGGGCCAGCTCCGCGCCCGCCCACCCGCTCAACGCGGGCTGTTCCGCGATCCGGCGCGCCAGTTTCAGCCCGTACGTCATCACCCGCACATCGTGCTCGTGCGTGAAGTACCGCGGATCGACCCTCGGTTTGTCCCGGTAGTCCCGGGTCCGCAACCGCACCGTCCCCCGCGACCTCGCCCGCGTCACGTTGGGTGTGAGGCAGAACGCGTTCTCAGAGGTGGGGTAGCCGTGCCGGGCCGTGTTCATGTCGAACGGCACCGACCCGTAGTGGAACATCAGGTCCGGCCGGTCGAGCCCCGGCTCGGTGTCGTAGAAGATGCCCGCCTCCCACCACTGGCTGGACGTGGTGGTCATGGGCTGCCGGGCCTCCCACATGATCACGCCCTCGGGATGGTCCTGGAGGTTCTCCCCGACACCCGGGGCGTCGACGACGACCTCCACACCCGCCTCCCGCAGGTGCCCGGCCGGGCCGATGCCCGACAGCATCAGCAGCTTCGGCGAGTCGATCGCCCCGCACGATACGATCACCTCGCGCCGGGCCCGTACCGTCCGGGTGTGGATCAGGTCCGGGTCGAGGTACTCGGCGCCCACGCAGCGCCGCCCGTCGAGGACCAGCTTCTTGGCGCGTACTCCCGTCCGTACCTCCAGGTTGGGCCGCTTGCCGAGGACCGGGTGCAGATAGGCGACCGAGGAGGACTGGCGGATGTTGTTCTCGTCGGCGTTGATCTGGAACCAGTTGGCGCCCCGGACCACCGTGCGGCCCGTGTTGAAGGCGACCGTGGGGATGCCCGCCTGCGCGCACGCCTCCAGCAGGGCCGTGCCGCACGGGTCGTCGCTCTTCAGCGTGCGCAGCTTCACCGGGCCGGTGCGGCCGTGGTGGTCGCCGGGCGCGTCGTTGTTCTCCAGCCGCCGGTACAGCGGGAACAGGTCGGCCGCGCTCCAGCCCGTGCAGCCCGCGGCCGCCCAGTCGTCGAGGTCCTCGGCCGGCGCCCAGAAGGCGATGCAGGAGTTGTGGGAGGAGCAGCCGCCGAGCACCTTCGCCCGCGCGTGCCGCATGAAGCTGTTGCCGCTGGCCTGCGGCTCGACGGGGTAGTCCCAGTCGTAGCCGGACTCCAGCAGCCCCATCCAGCGCTCCAGCCGCAGGACGTCGTCGTCGCCGACGTCGCTGGGGCCGGCCTCCAGCACGCACACCGTGACGGAGGGGTCCTCGGAGAGCCGGGCCGCCACCACGTTGCCCGCGGTGCCGCCGCCGACCACGACGTAGTCGAACTCATGCGTACTCATGGGCCTCCTTCGGTCCTCAGTCGGCCGCCGGTGCGGCGAGGGGAGCGGCGGCCGGGACCTCCGAGCGGTGCTCGGCGAGCACGCCGGTGCGGTGCCGCTGGACGAACCAGTAGTAGGCGAAGCCGCCGCCCGCGATGACCGCGACGAACAGCACCGCGCCCCAGCGCAGGTACCAGTGGTAGGGCTCCGTGGCGTTGTAGACGGCGGCCCGCGGCCAGATCAGGTTGAGCGTCATGGCCGCGCCCCACAGCACGGCCAGGATGTTGACCGGCAGACCCCAGCGGCCCAGCGAGAAGCGGCCCCCGTCCGCGGGCTGCCACTTTCCGCGCAGCCGGGCGACCAGCAGCGGCACCGTGACGCCCAGGTAGGCGAGGTAGATCATGATGATGCCGATGCTGGTGACGACGGTGAAGATCTGCGGCTGGCGGATGTTGACCACCAGGATCGCCAGCGCCAGGATCCCGATGATCACGGTCGGCAGGACCGGCGTCTGGAACCGCGGATGGCACTTGGCCAGCTTCGAGGACGCGGGCAGGTTGTTGTCGCGGGCCATCGCGAACGCCAGCCGGACGGCGGCCGTGTGCACCGCCAGGGCGCACACCGTCACCGCGATGAGCACGCACCACAGCATCGCCTTGCCGGCCGTCGGGCCGAGCACGTCCAGGACGATGTACTGGAGGCCGTCCGTGGACAGCTTCTCGCCGTTCAGACTGGACACGCTCATCAACGCGAGCAACAGGATCAACCCGCCGAGGATGAACGACGCGACGATCGCCCGGATGATCGCGCGGGGCGCGTTCCGGGTCGGGTCCAGGGACTCCTCGCCGAGCGAGGCGGCCGTGTCGAAGCCGTACATGACGTACGCCGAGGCCAGCGAGGCCACCAGGAAGGCGCCGAGGTACCCGTTGCCGTAGCCGGCGCCGGTGCCGTGCGTCTCCATCACGACCTGCGGACCACGGGTGATGTGGACGGCGAACAGGACGATCAATACGACAGTGGCGATCAACTCGATGAACACGCCCGCCGTGTTGATCCTGGCCATCAACTTGACGCCGAAGGCGTTCACGAGGGTCGTGAAAAGGATCAACACCGCGGCCAGGATGACCGCGTTGGTCGCCACGTCGTACGTACCGGTGCCGTCCCCCACGAACTGGAAGACCGACGAGATCTGCGGCAGCGTCAACTGGTAGGCCAGCGCCACGGCCGATATGGACACGATCGAGGCGATCAACATCATCCACCCGGCGAGCCAGCCCAGATGCGGATTGCCGATCTTCTTCGACCAGTTGTAGACCGAGCCCGCCACGGGATAGCGGGCGGCGAGCTCGGCGAAGCACAGCGCGACCATGAACTGGCCGGCGAAGACCATCGGCCACGACCACCAGTAGGCGGGGCCGCCGCTGCCGTAGCCGAAGTAGAACAGCTGGAAGGTGCCGGTCAGGATGGAGATGTAGCTGATCCCGGCGGCGAAGGTGTGGAAGTTGCCGAGGGTGCGCTTGAGTTCGGGTCTGTAGCCGAACTCGGTGAGTTCGGCGTCGTCCTGGCCGTGTGAGTCTGCGGACTGCGCGGTTGCTTTCATGGGCGGTTCCTCAATGGTGGTCCTCAGGGCGGTTTCCGGTCAGTCGAACCAACCCTGGGGGCTGGGGCGGGTGTTGCGCCAGATGTGCTTCGTCTCGCGGTACTCGGCGAGCCCCGCCGGCCCGAGTTCGCGTCCGAAGCCGGACTGCTTGAATCCGCCCCACTCCGCCTGCGGGACGTAGGGGTGGTAGTCGTTGATCCAGACCGTGCCGAGCCGCAGCCGGGCCGCGACCCGTGCCGCGCGGGCCTCGTCGCTCGTCCACACGGCGCCCGCGAGGCCGTAGACGGTGTCGTCGGCGAGCCGTACGGCCTCCTCCTCGCTCGTGAACCGCTCGACGGTGAGGACCGGCCCGAAGGACTCCTCCCGCACCACCGACATCCCCGCGGCGCACTCGTCCAGCACGGTGGGCAGGTAGTAGAAGCCGCCCACGAGGTCCGGCCGGTCGGGGCGCGTGCCGCCGCAGCGCAGCACCGCGCCCTCCGCCAGGCCCCGCGCCACGTACGCCTCGACCTTGGCCCGGTGCGCGGCCGAGATCAGCGGGCCGGTCTGCGCCCGCTCGTCGAACGGCCCGCCCAGCCGGATGTCCCGCGCCCGGCGTACGACCTCGTCGACGAACCGGTCGTGCAGCGCGTCCTCCACGAGCAGCCGCGCCCCGGCCGAGCACACCTGCCCCGAGTGCAGGAACACGGCGGTCAGCGCCATGTCGACGGCCGTCTCGAAGTCGGCGTCGGCGAAGACGAGGTTGGGGTTCTTGCCGCCGAGTTCGAGGGCCACCTTCTTCACCGTCCCCGCCGCGGCCGCCATCAGGCGGCGGCCCGTCTCCAGGCCGCCGGTGAAGGAGACGAGGTCCACGTCCGGATGGTCGGCGAGCGGGGCTCCCGCTTCCGGGCCGGTGCCGAGGACGAGATTGCCGACGCCCGGCGGAAGTCCGGCTTCCGCCAGTAGCCGCAGGAGGTGGATCGCGGTGTGCGGGGTCAGTTCGCTCGGCTTGAGCACGACCGTGTTGCCCGCCGCCAGGGCCGGGGCGACCTTCCACGCCGTCTGGAGGAGCGGGTAGTTCCAGGGCGTGATGAGCCCGCACACACCGACCGGCTCGTACACCACCCGGCTGTCGACGTCCGCCCGGCCGGTGTCCACCACCCGGCCGGTCTCGCTCGCCACCAACCGCCCGAAGTAGCGGAAGCAGTTCGCGATGTCGTCGATGTCGTACTCGCTCTCCACGAGCCGCTTGCCCGTGTCCAGGGACTCGGCGCGGGCGAGGGCCTCCTTGTCGCGTCCGAGGAGGTCCGCGACGCGCAGCAGCAGGTCGCCTCGTTCGTGCGCCGGGGTCCGCGGCCAGGGCCCCTCGTCGAAGGCGCGGCGGGCCGCGGCAATGGCCTCCACGGTGTCCTTGCCGCCCGCCTCGTCCACGACCCCGACCAGGGAGCCGTCGGCCGGGCAGCGGATCTCACGGGTGCGCTCGTCCACCGCGCCCCGCCACGCGCCGTCAATGAACAGGTCCGGCATGCGCGCCTCCCAGACGCTCGACGAGCCATGCGTGGAAGATCCCGATGTGGTGCTCGTTGGGGACCAGCACACCGCCCTTGCGGTACGCGCGGGAAGACATCGCCGGCTGCGTCCGTTCACAGGCCTCGAAGTCCTGGACGTTCACCCTGTGGAAGAGCTCCACGGACTTCGACACGTCCGCCCCCGACTCCACCACCTCGGGCGCGTACAGCCAGTCGCACTCGACGACCGTGCGGTCCTCGGCGAGCGGGAACATGCGGTGCAGGATGACGTGGTCGGGGACGAGGTTGACGAACACGGTCGGCTTGACCGTGATGGCGTAGTAGCGGCGGTCCTGGTCGGCGCTCACCGCCGGGAGCTTGCCGAAGCCCTCGCTGCCGTCCACCGTGAAGCCCTTGACCTCGTCGCCGAACTCGGCGCCGTGGCCCACGTAGTACTGGGCGGCGTAGCCGTCGGCGAACTCCGGGAGCACCTCGGTCAGTTCCGGGTGGATCGTCGCGCAGTGGTAGCACTCCATGAAGTTCTCGACGATCAGCTTCCAGTTCGCCTGCACGTCATAGGTGATGCGTTTGCCGAGTGCGAGGTTGTCCGTGCCGTAGTGCTCGATCGCGGCGATGTCGCCGAGCCGCTCGACGGCCGCGTGCACGACCGTGTCCTCGAAGGAGGGCGGCTCGTCCGCCAGGCACACCCAGGCGTAGCCGAGCCACTCGCGCAGGGCCACCTTGATCAACCCGTACGCGGTGCGGTCGACGTCCGGCATCTTGATCAAGTTGGGTGCGGCGATCAACTTGCCGTCAAGGTCGTACGTCCACGCGTGATACGGACACTGGAGCGTACGGCGGATCTCGCCCGACTCCTCCATGCACAGCCGGGCCCCGCGGTGCCGGCAGACGTTGAGGAAGGCGCGCAGGTCCCCGTTGCGGGTGCGGGTGATGATGACGCTCTCGCGACCGACCTGGACGGTGCGGAAGGCGCCCGGCCGGTCCAGGTCGGAGCCGCGGACCGCGCAGAACCACATCGACTCGAAGATGCGCTCCTGCTCCTGCCGGAAGACGTCCGGGTCGGTGTAGTAGCGGCCGGGGAGGGTGGCGATCAGGCTCGGGGTGATCGGGGTCGTCGTCACGAGAGGAACGCCTCCTACCGGCGGATTCGGGTCATCTTCGGATCGAACAGCGGCTCGTCGGCGACCGTGGCCGGGACCTTCTCGCCGAAGTACTCGATGTGCACGCCGGTGCCCGCGGCGAGAGGGGCGGGCAGCCAGGCGTACGCGACGCAGCGGCCGAGCGTGTAGCCGTACGACGCGCTGGTGACGTAGCCCGCTGCGGTGCCGTCGACGTACACCGGCTCCTTGCCGAGGACGACGGCGGCGGGGTCGTCGAGGAGCAGGGGGGTGAGGCGGCGGGTGGGCTCCGCAGCCCCGCGCAGGGCCGCCTGCCCGACGAAGCCCTCCTTGTCCATGCGCACGGCGAAGCCGAGACCCGCCTCGAACGGGTCGTGCTCGTCGGTCATGTCGACGCCCCAGGCGCGGTAGCCCTTCTCCAGGCGCAGGGAGTTGAACGCCGAGCGGCCGGCCGCGACCACCCCGAGCTCCCGGCCGGCCTCCCACAGCGTGTCCCAGAGCCGGAGCCCCAGGTCGGCGGTGGTGTACAGCTCCCAGCCCAGCTCGCCGACGTAGCTCAGCCGCATCGCGGTCACCGGGACGTGCCCGATGTACGTCTCCTTAGCGCGGAAGTAGCCGAAGCCCTCGTGCGAGAAGTCGTCGGGGGTGAGCGGCTGGACGAGGTCGCGGGCGAGCGGGCCCCAGACGCCGACGCAGCAGGTGCCGGAGGTGATGTCCCGGATGTGGATGTCGCCGGGCGCGTGGCGCAGGAGCCAGTCGAGGTCGGCGGGGGAGTTGGCGCCGACCTGGAAGCGGTCGGGGGCGAGGCGGGCCACGGTCAGGTCGGAGCGGATGCCCCCCGACTCGTCGAGAAGGAGGGTGTAAGTGACCGCTCCGGGCTTCTTGCGGAGGTTGTTGGTGGTCATGCGGTCGAGGAAGCCGAGGGCTCCGGGGCCGGTGACCTCCAGGCGGCGCAGGGGGGTCATGTCGTAGAGGGCGACCCGCTCGCGTGTCGCCTTCGCCTCGGCCGCCGCGACGGGGGACCAGTGGCGGGCCGACCAGGCGTTGCGCTCGGGGAGGGGGCCGAGGCCGGCCACGAGCGGGGCGTTCGCCTCGTACCAGTGCGGGCGCTCCCAGCCGCCGCCCTCCAGGAAGTACGCGCCGAGCTGCTGCTGACGGGCGTAGAAGGGGCTGACGCGCAGCGGACGCGGCCGTTCCATCGGCTGGAGCGGATGGACGACGTCGTACACCTCGACGAACTGCTGCGCACCGCGCTCGCGGACGTACGACGGTGAACGCTGCGCCTCCTCGAAGCGGGTGAGGTCGCACTCGTGCAGGTCGAGCGACGGCCGCCCGTCCACCATCCACTCGGCGACGGCCTTGGCGACACCGGCGGAGTGCGTGACCCAGACGGCCTCGGCCAGCCAGAAGCCGCGCAGCCGCCGCGACTCGCCGAGGACCGGCATGCCGTCCGGGGTGAAGGAGAACACGCCGTTGAAGCCGGCCTCGATCTCGGCGTCACGCAGTGCGGGCATGAGGCGGCGGCAGTCGGCCCAGCTGGGGGCCCAGTCCTCCTCCGTGAAGGGATAGGAGGAAGGCATGTCCATGTCCCGGGCGCGGGCCTCGTCGTACGGCAGCACCGCGAACGGGTCGACGGGCAGGGGCCGGTGGGCGTAGGAGCCGATGCCGATGCGGTCGGTGTGCTCGCGGAAGTACAGGTCCCGGTCCTGGAAGCGGAGGATCGGCTTCGAGGCCTCCGCGGTGGCACCGCTCAGCTCGGGGAGCGGCCTGGTCCTGGCGTACTGGTGGGCGAGCGGTTGCAGCGGCACGTCGACCCCGGCCATGCGGCCGATGACCGGGCCCCAGAAACCCGCCGCCGAGACGACGTGGTCGGCGGGGAAGGTGCCCCGGTCGGTGACGACGGCGGTGACCCGGCCGTCGTCCCGCTCGATGCCGGTGACCGTGTGCCGGTCCAGGAAGCGGGCGCCGCGCGCGGTGGCCCGGGCCATCTGGGCGCGGGCGGCGAGCAGAGCGCGGGCCAGGCCGTCGTCCGGTGTGTGGAAACCGCCGAGGACCATCGACTCGTCGATCAGCGGCCACAGTTCCTTGCAGCGCGCGGCGCTGACGATCTCGCCGCGCACGCCCCAGGAAGCGGCGAAACCGGCCCTGCGGTGCAGCTCGGCGAGGCGCTCGGAGGTGGTGGCCAGTTCCAGGCCGCCCACCGGGTCGAAACACGGGACGCCGTCGACGTCGAGGGAGCCGAACTTCTCGACCGTGTACCGGGCGAGGGCGGTAAGCGTCTTGGACGGGCTGGTCCGGAAGACGAGGCCGGGCGCGTGCGAGGTGGAGCCGCCGGGAGCGGGCAGGGGCCCCTGTTCGAGGACGGTGACGTCGGTCCAGCCGCGTGCGGTCAGCTCGTCGGCGAGGGAACAGCCGACGATGCCGGCGCCGACGACGACCACGCGGGGGTTTTCGGGTGTGCTGGACATGCCCCTCCTTGCCGGGACGGGTGGGCTCGTTGGGGGGAGTGGGGCGGTGGGCCTGTGCGGTTTGTGGGACCGGGCTCTGGAGGCTCAGGGCGTCGGCACGTTCCGGCGCTCCGCCGCGATCGTGGTGTCCGGGCCGTGTCCGGTGTGGACGGTCGTGTCGCCGGGCAGGGTGAGCAGCCGGTTGCGCAGGGACGCCTCGATGGCCGGGCGGTCCGAGTAGGAGCGGCCGGTGGCGCCCGGGCCGCCGTGGAAGAGGGTGTCACCGGTGAACACGGCGTCGAGGAAGGGGGCGTAGAGGGAGCAGCTGCCCCAGGTGTGGCCGGGTGTGTGAACGACCCGCACATGGATGCCGGCGACGGTGAGGACGCGGCCGTCGACGAGGTCGCCGTCGGGCTTGCGGGCGGGATGCGTGTGGGACCACAGCTCGTGGTCGTCGGGGTGGAGCAGGACCGGCGCGCCGGTCAGGACGGACAGCTGGGGCGCCGCGTCGATGTGGTCGTCATGGGCGTGCGTGCACGCGATCGCCGTGACCCGGCGGCCGGCGACGGCCTCGTGGATCGCACGGGCGTCGTGCGCGGCGTCGACGACCCGCACCTCCTCGTCGTCACCGACGAGCCAGACGTTGTTGTCGACGTCGAACGTCTCCCCGTCGAGGCTGAACGTGCCGGAGGTGACGACGCGCTCCACGCGCACGGCGCTCACAGGACGACCACCGAGCGCAGCACCTCACCCCGGTGCATCTTCGCGAACGCCCCTTCCACCTGGTCCAGCGGGATCGTCTCGCTGACGAACGCGTTCAGGTCCAGCAGCCCGTACAGGTACTGGTCGATCAGGAACGGGAAGTCGCGGCTCGGCAGACAGTCGCCGTACCAGGACGACTTGATCGCGCCGCCCCGCGAGAACACGTCGATCAGCGGCAGTTCGACCTTCATCTCAGGGGAGGGCACGCCGACCTGGACCAGCAGACCCGCGTGATCGCGCATGTAGAAGGCCTGTTGGAAGGTCTCGGGGCGGCCCACGGCGTCGATGGCGATGTCGACACCGAAGCCGCCGGTGAGTTCCCGCACCGCCTCGACCGGGTCCGTGCCCCGGGAGTTGACGGTGTGCGTCGCGCCGAACTTCTCGGCCTGGTCGAGCTTCCTGTCGTCGATGTCCACGGCGATGACCTTCATGGCGCCGTTGAGGCAGGCGCCCGCGATCGCCGCGTTGCCGACGCCGCCGCAGCCGATGACGGCGACCGAGTCGCCCCGGCCGACGTTGCCGGTGTTGACGGCGGCGCCGTATCCGGCCATCACGCCGCAGCCGATGAGGCCGGCCGCCTCGGGACGTGCGGCCGGGTCGATCTTCACCGCCTGTCCCGCCGCGACCAGCGTCTTCTCGGCGAAGGCGCCGATGCCGAGGGCGTTGGTGAGCGGTGTGCCGTCCAGCAGGGTCATCGGCTGGGCGGCGTTGCGGGAGTCGAAGCAGTACCAGGGGCGGCCACGGCGACAGGAACGGCAACCGCCGCACGGAGCACGCCAGGCGAGCACCACGTAGTCGCCGGGCTTGAGCTCGGTGACACCCGCGCCGACGGCCTCGATCGTGCCGGCCGCCTCATGACCCAGCAGGAACGGGAAGTCTTCGGTGATCGCGCCCTCCCGGTAGTGCAGATCCGTGTGGCAGACCCCGCAGGCCTGCACGGCGACGAGGACCTCGCCGGGCCCGGGATCGGGAACCAGGATCGTCTGCACCTCGACGGGTGCGCCCTTCTCGACAGCGACTACGGCACGGACCTCATGTGGCACGACCTGGCTCCTCTGCTGTTGCGCAATGCACGATGGGTTGCGCGATGAGGAACATAGTGGGAACGCCACCGAGGAGCCGTCAAGAGGTGCGAGTCATGGTTCGCGTCAACCCTTGGAAAACGGCACGGGAGGGGCGAAACACGCCGGACACACAACAGCGCGGGACCAGGGATTTCCCCTGGTCCCGCGCTGTGCGCCCTACGTTCCGGGCGACCTGCCCGCGCTACGTCAGAAGCCGTAGCCCATCCGGCGGGACAACTCGGCGGCCGCCGCCTCGGTGCGCTTGGCCACCTCCGGCAGCCGGTCCGGGCTCAGCCGGTACACCGGTCCCGAGACGCTGAGCGACGCGATGACCTTGCCGTCGTGCGCGCGGACGGGCGACGCCGCTGCCGCCAGCCCGATCTCCAGCTCCTCGACCGTGATCGCGTACCCCTGCTGCACCACGGTGTCCAACTCGCCGCGCAGCATGGACGCGACCGTGACGGTGCGCTCCGTGAAGCGGTGCAGCGGGCGTGCCAGCAGGCCCTCGCGCAGGGTGGGCGGCAGGTGGGCGAGCAGCACCTTGCCGCTGGACGTGGCGTGCAGCGGGGTGCGGCGGCCGAGCCAGTTCTGCGCGGTGACGGAGGCCGTGCCGCGGGCCTGCATGATGTTGACCGCCGCGTCGTCGTCCAGGACCGCGATGTTGACCGTCTCGCCCAGCTCGTCGGCGAGTTCCCGGCACACCGGGACACCCTCCTGCGAGACGTCCAGCCGCACTGCCGCCGCCCCCGCGAGGCGCAGTACGCCGGCGCCCAGGTAGTACTTGCCGCGGTCCTTCGCCTGGGCCACCAGGCCGCGGTTCTCCAGGACGCCGAGCAGCCGGAACGCCGTGGACTTGTGCACGTCCAGCTCGTCCGCGATCTCGGTGACGCCCGCCTCACCGTGCCGGGCGAGGATCTCCAGCACGCTCACCGCGCGGTCCACCGACTGCACGGCGCTCGCCGCGCCTCTGCCGCCCTGTTTCGCCGTGCTCCCGGTCGGGTTCTCGTCGCCGTCGGACTGCTTCTGCGTGCGGGTCATGGCTCAACTCTCACCACCTGTCGGCCCTGTTTGGGCCGCATCTGCGGGAAACCCTTGACGCGACGGTCGCCCCGCCCGGATTCTGTTGCGCATAGCGCTGGCTCATGCGCCATGTGAAACATCATGTTACCGAAGCGTCTGGATCTCGGAAGGGGACGACCACCCGAAGAGGGGTCGGCCCCGACGTCGGGGCCGGACGACGTGCACCAACACCTTTCCGTGCCCGGGCCCGCCTCGGTCCCGGCACTCCCTGAACTGCCCACAGTCTGGCCGAACGGCTCCGGGCCACGCGTCCCGGACCGAGAGGGGGGCCCGTGATTCCCGTCTGCCGCCTCGAAGACCTCCCCAAGGGTGAGTCCGTCCGCGTCGAGACGACACCGCCTGTCGCCGTGTTCCACACCGACGACGGCGATCTCTACGCCATCGACGACACCTGCACCCACCAGGACGCCTCTCTCTCCGAGGGCTGGCTGGAGGGCTCCCTGGTCGAATGCCCGCTGCACGCCGCCTCGTTCGACCTGCGCACGGGCATGCCGACCTGCCTTCCGGCGCGCCGCCCCGTCCGCACCCACCGCGTCACCGTCGACGACGGCCTCATCCACGTCCACCTCGCGGCGGAGGAGGGGACGGCTGCGTGAGGGCGATGCACGGGGGAGTGGACGGCTGCGTGGGGGCGATGTTCGGGGGAGTGGACGGCCGCGTGAGGGCGATGCGCGGAGGAGTGGACGGCCACCTGAGGGCGATGCGCGGTGGCGCGCCGGCCGGTGTGGCCAGTGCGTCCACCTTGCTGAGGGGGCGCCCCGCGACCGGTGAGGCAAGTGCGCCGCACGTTCCGAGGAGGCACCCCGCATGCGAACCGTGACCATCGTCGGTGCCTCGCTCTCCGGCCTGTACACCGCCCGGGAACTGCGCGCCCAGGGCTACGACGGGCGTCTGGTGATCGTTGGCGACGAACCCCACCACCCCTACGACCGGCCTCCTCTCTCCAAGGACTTCCTCACCGGCCGCGCCGACGAGGCCCGACTCGCCCTCACCGACGCCGAGGAGACCGCCGAGCTCGACGCCGAGTGGCTCCTCGGCGTCCGGGTCCGCGCCCTCGACGCCCGGGCCCGCACCGTCCTGCTGGACGACGGCCGCACCGTGTCCACCGACGGCCTCGTCATCGCCACGGGCGCCTCGGCCCGCCGCCTGCCCGGCGACAGCCTCGCCGGCGTGCACACGCTCCGTACCCTCGACGACGCCCTGGCCCTGCGCGAGGAACTCGCCCGGGGCCCGCGCCGCGTCGTCGTCATCGGCGGCGGCTTCATCGGCGCCGAGACCGCGTCGTCCTGCTCCTCCCTCGGCCACGCCGTCACCGTCGTCGAGGCCGCCCCGCTGCCTCTCGTGCCCCAACTCGGCGCCGACATGGCCGCCGTGTGCGCCGCACTGCACCGCCGTGGCGGTGTGGACCTCGTCACCGGCACCGGCGTGGCCGGCCTGCGGGGCACCGCGACGGTGACCGGCGTGGATCTCACCGACGGCCGCACCCTCCCCGCCGACACCGTGATCGTCGGAATCGGTGCCGTCCCCAACACCGCCTGGCTGGTCGGTTCCCCCCTGGCCGTGCGCGACGGCGTCCTGTGCGACGACGGCTGTGTGACGGCCCTGCCGCAGGTGGTCGCCGTCGGCGACGTGGCCAGTGTCGGCGGCCACCGCGCCGAGCACTGGACGTCCGCCACCCTGCAGCCCCGCATCGCCGTGACCAACCTGCTCGCCGGACGCACCGTCGAGACCGCGGACGCGCTGCCCTACTTCTGGTCCGACCAGTACGGCGCCCGCATCCAGTTCGCCGGCCGGTGCCGGGACGACGACACCGTCCGCATCACCGAGGGCGGGCTCTCCGACGGCGCACCCGCCGAGGGCGGATTCCTCGCCCGCTACGAGCGGGACGGCCGTACGACCGCGGTGCTCGCCGTGGACCGCCCGCGCCCGTTCATGCGGGCGAGACGCGAACTCGCCAGGGACGCCGGGGAGAAGCGAATGCCGTCCGTCACCCCATGATCACCCATGAGAGGGACGCGGCTCGGGATCGGCCGAGTGCCTGGTTCTGCTCCGGGCGCCTCGACAGACCCCTCGCCACACCTTCCTTACAACTGGGGCGCCATCGTTATGGACGGCACACCTTCTTTACGGCTGGGGCAACTTCCTTACGAATGGCATGGCTTCCTTACGGATGGCGCAATTTTCTTACGGATCGCGTGGCTTCCTTACGGGTGGGACAACTGCCCGGCCCCGCCCCGCCGGCGTATCCGCTCCTGCGCCCGCTCGGCAGCGCGTGCCTGACGTCGGGCCCGGCGCCGCTCGCGGCGCAGTGCCCGTGCCGTGCTGCTCGGCATGGACACCACGCCGTTGCGCTGGTTCCAGACCTGACGCGTCACCCACACGTCGAGCGCTCCCCAGGTGGCCACGATCGTGCTGACCACACTGCTGATCACCATGGGGAACGCCAGCCAGGACCCGGCCATCGTGCACAGGAACGCCACCATCGCCTGAATCAGCGTCACCGCGATGAGCAGGACCGCCCGCACCGCCGCCGTCCGTACCGGGTCCGGCAACCGGCGCCGCCGCGCCGGCTCCTCGACCCACAGGGGCCGGTAGTGCTGCTGCTCACGTATGTCACGGCCCACCTCGTGAGCCGGTACCTCCCTTGCCTGAGCCGGGACTTCCGTCTCGCCGGCTGTGGTCTCTGCCGCGGCAGCGGGAGTGCCGTGATCAGTCGCCTCGGAATTCCGATGCCCCGTCACTTGCGCCCCACCAGCCCTGGGCGCCCCGCGCCGCTCCGCCGTGCCCATCAACGTGTCACTCCCCACCGCCAGCAGACCGCTCGCTCGCATCCGAAGACCCGTGCTCCCCAGTGGCTGCCCGGCTTGCGCTGTTTTACGCCGCCCGGGTGCGGGATGCGGCTCCTGTGGCCGATTCCGCCCCCGTTTCCCGTAGAGAAGGACGAACGACCCACCCGGAAGATTCCCAGGAACCGAAAAATTTCAGCCAACCGCCCTGGCCGACCAGGGGGATTGGCCTGCCTGCTCACCATCGGTTTCGGGGAGACAACTCCCGCCATGACCGGACAACTCCCTATGCCTCGTGGCTGGCGCGGAAGTTCACCTTCCGGACCGGTCTTCGAGTTCCCTGTGCGTCGGTAGTAGGCTCGCGCCGTTTGTTGACGCACATGTGTACCCCCGGTAGGTCCGGGGGCCCGAGCTGGGGGAGGCCATGCGCTTTCGCGGGAAGTCCATCCGCCGGAAGATCGTGGCGCTGCTTCTCGTGCCGCTGGTGTCCCTGACCGCGATCTGGGCCTTCGCCACGGTGCTCACGGGGCGTGAGGCGGGCGACCTGTTCAACGTGTCGTCCGTGGTGGAGAAGATCGGCTACCCCGTCGAGGACACCGTCCGCGTCCTCCAGGAGGAACGCCGCCAGACCCTCGTCTACCTCGCCGACCCTCGTGCCTCCGAGGGGCTCGCCGCGCTCCGGCACAGCCGGACCGCCACCGACAAGGCCGTCGGCAGCATCCGCGAGAACGCCCGGAACCCGGACGTGCGCGACGCCATGGGCGAGGACACCGACGAGCGGCTGACCGCCGTCCTGGACGCCTTCGACGGCATCGAGTCGCTGCGCCGCAGCGTCGAGGACGGCACCGTCAACCGCTCCCAGGCTCTCGACCTCTACAACCGGCTGGTCGACCCGTGCTACGCCCTGCTCGCCAACCTGCGCGTGGTCGACAACGTGGACCTGGACAAGCAGTACCGCGCGCTGGTCAACCTCGCCCGGGCCCGGGAACTGCTCTCCCGCGAGGACGCCCTGCTCGGTTCCGCCCTGATCGTCGGCCGGATCTCCCACGCCGAAGAGCGTGACATCTCCGACCTCGTGGCCCAGCGCACGCTGTTGTACGACGTCAACCTCCAACTGCTGCCCGTCGCGGAGCGCGACCGGTACGAGAGCTTCTGGAAGAACGCCTCCTCCGCACCGCTGCGGGTGGCCGAGGAAGCGGCCCTCGACTCCGGAGCCGGAACGCCCCGCGGCGTCACCGCGAAGAGCTGGGACAGCGCCGCCGGCAATGTGCTCGACGAACTCGGCACCCTGAACGACCAGGCCAACGACCGCTACCAGGACCGCGTCCACCCGGTGGCCATCGGCGTCATCGCCAAGGCGGTCGTCGCCGGCGCACTCGGCCTGATCGCGCTCCTGCTCTCCCTCTTCCTCTCCGTGCGCGTCGGCCGCACCCTCATCCGCGATCTGCGGCAGCTGCGTCTGGAGGCCCACGAGGCGTCCGGAGTGCGGCTGCCCAGCGTGATGCGCCGTCTGTCGGCGGGCGAGCAGGTCGACGTCGAGACCGAGGTCCCGCGCCTGGAGTACGACAAGAACGAGATGGGCGAGGTCGGCCAGGCCCTCAACACCCTCCAGCGCGCCGCTGTCGAAGCCGCCGTCAAACAGGCCGAACTGCGCGCCGGCGTCTCCGAGGTCTTCGTCAACCTCGCGCGCCGCAGCCAGGTCCTGCTGCACAAGCAGCTCACCTTGCTCGACGCCATGGAGCGCAGGACCGAGGACACCGAGGAACTCGCCGATCTGTTCCGCCTCGACCACCTGACCACCCGCATGCGCCGGCACGCCGAGGGCCTCGTGATCCTCTCCGGCGCCGCTCCCTCCCGCCAGTGGCGCAAGCCCGTCCAGCTCATGGACGTCGTACGCGCCGCCGTCGCCGAGGTCGAGGACTACGAGCGCATCGAGGTCCGCCGTCTGCCGCGCATCGCCGTCACCGGCCCGGCCGTCGCCGACCTCACGCATCTCGTGGCCGAACTCCTGGAGAACGCCACGGTCTTCTCGCCGCCGCACACCGCCGTCCAGGTCCTGGGCGAGCGGGTCGCCAACGGCTTCACGCTCGAGATCCACGACCGCGGCCTCGGTATGGCGGCCGAGGCCCTCCTGGACGCCAACCTCCGGCTCGCCGAGACGCCGGAGTTCGAACTGTCCGACACCGACCGGCTCGGCCTGTTCGTGGTCAGCCGTCTCGCCCAGCGACAGAATGTCCGGGTCTCCCTCCAGCCCTCCCCGTACGGAGGCACGACCGCCGTCGTCTTCATCCCCGACGCGCTGCTGACGGACGACGTCCCGGACACCAACGGCCTCGGGTTCCGCCTCGACCGCCCCCAGCTGGCCAAGGAGAGCGAGCCGCAGGACAACCGCCGCGCCGCACTCTCCCAGGCGTCCGCCCAACGGCCCGGCCTGCCGGCCTCGCTCCTGGACGGACCGGTCGAGCTGGAGGCCCCTGTCGACCTGGACGCCATCGACGACTTCCCCGGCGCCATCGAGGACGAAGACAGCGAGCACGGCGGCCTGTTCCGCCCGCGCCACTCCCTCATCCGCTCCCAGGACGAGACGGCCGGCCGCCGCGCCGACCCGCACCAGCCTGCCGCCGGCTCCCGCGACGCACGCGACCGCACGGACACCGAGGACGACCTGAGCGCTCCCGTCCCGCTGTCCCGCCGCCACGCCCCCAAGCTGGTCAGCTCGCACGGGCGCCCCGTCACCGAGCAGCGCCCCCGGCGCGGGAAGACCGACGAGGAGACCACGGCCACCGGCCGAGCGGAGCCGGGGGCCACCTCCTCGCTCCCGTCGCGGCGCCGGGGTGAGGACTCCACGGGCGGCCGGGCCCCGGGCCGGCCCGGGCCGGAGCCCACGTCCCCGCTCCCGGTGCGGCGCCGCACCGAGGGCTCCGCGACCGGCGGCGAGTCGCAGCAGGACGCACCGCCGCCTCTGCCGGCCCGGCGCCGGGGCACGGAGTCCACGCGCCGGGGCATCGGCGCGGGCGGTCGCACCGAGGACCGCAGCGCATCCCCTGCCTCGTCCGGCAGCGCCGCGAGCGACCACTCGGAGCCGCCCGTTCTGCCCCAGCGGTCCCGCCGCGCGGAGATCGCCTCGAGCGGCCCGGACGCCCCCGGCCGCTTCTCCGGCCCCGCCCCGGAGATGCCCGGCGGGCCCACACACCACGAGGCCGACTCCGGCGCCGCGCGCCCGGAGACCGGCCCGGCACGGCGGGGGGACGACCCCCGCTCCGCACCACAAGCGCCTCGCTCCGGCTCCGCGCCGCTGCCCCGGCGCGTTCGGCAGGCCAACCTGGCCCCGCAGCTGAAGCGGGGTCCCGAGCCTCGTACCGAGGCCAAGGCCGAGCCCGCAGAACGCGACGCCGAGGAAGTACGCAGCCGGATGGCCTCGCTCCAGCGCGGCTGGCAGCGCGGCCGCGAGGAGAACGCCGCGGGCGACTCGGCCCACAGCGGCGCAGCACGACAAGGAACGACAGAGGGGGACGGTCGATGACCGCACCGAAGGCCACCGGCCACACCGCAGCCAACAAGGGGGAGCTGAACTGGCTCCTCGACGACCTGGTGGACCGCGTCGCGAGCATCCGCAAGGCCCTCGTGCTTTCCAGCGATGGTTTGCCGACCGGCCTGTCCAGGGACCTGACCAGGGAGGACAGCGAGCATCTGGCCGCCGTCGCCTCCGGGTTCCACAGCCTTGCCAAGGGCGTGGGACGCCACTTCGAGGCGGGCAACGTCCGCCAGACGGTCGTCGAGCTCGACGACGCCTTCCTGTTCGTGACGGCCGCCGGCGACGGCAGCTGCCTCGCCGTCCTGTCGGACGCCGACTCGGACGTCGGCCAGGTCGCCTACGAGATGACACTCCTCGTGAAGCGGGTGGGTGTGCATCTGGGCGCCGCTCCGCGCACCGATCTGCCCGCAGGCGGGTAGTGGGATGACATGAGCGCTGACGGTCAGGGAAGAAGCCACTGGTTCGACGACGAGGCCGGACCGGTCGTCCGTCCGTACGCCATGACGCGCGGCCGCACGAGCAGCCATGGCCAGCACCGGCTGGACCTGATCGCGGTCGTGGTCACGGAACCGCACGCGGACGATCCGGAGGCGGACCACATGCTCTCCCCGGAGCATGTGGACATCGTCGAGCTCTGTCGTGACGTCCCGCAGTCGGTCGCCGAACTCGCAGCGGAACTCGACCTGCCGATCGGGGTGGTACGGGTCCTTGTCGGAGATCTCGTGGACGCGGAATTCGTCCATGTGAACCGGCCCGTACCCCCTGCCGAGCTGCCGGACGAGAGTATTCTGCGCGACGTGATCAACGGCCTCCGGGCGCTGTGAGCAGCGCGGAAGCGGGGTACTGACGTGACTGGCTGGCAGTTCTGGGTCGACCGGGGCGGCACCTTCACCGACATCGTCGCGCGGCGCCCGGACGGCCGGCTGCTCACGCACAAGCTCCTGTCGGACAATCCGGCACGCTACGCCGACGCGGCGGTCGAGGGCGTCCGCACCCTGCTGGCCGGCTCCGCCGACCCCGTCGAGACGGTCCGCATGGGCACCACGGTCGCCACCAACGCCCTCCTGGAGCGCAAGGGCGAACGCACCCTCCTGGCCATCACCCGCGGCTTCCGCGACGCCCTGAGCATCGCCTACCAGAACCGCCCGAGCATCTTCGCCCGCCGTATCGACCTGCCCGAGCTGCTGTACGAACGGGTCGTCGAGATCGACGAGCGCATGGCCGCCGACGGCACAGTCCTGCGCGCCCCGGACCTGGACGCCCTTGCCGGCCCCCTCCAGGAGGCCTACGACGACGGGATCCGGGCCGTCGCCGTGGTCTGCATGCACAGCCACCTCCACCCCGCCCACGAGCAGGCCGTGGGGGAGCTCGCCGCCCGCATCGGCTTCCCGCAGATCTCGCTCTCCAGCGAGGTCAGCCCTCTGATGAAACTCGTCCCCCGCGGGGACACCGCCGTCGTCGACGCCTACCTCTCGCCCGTACTGCGCCGCTACGTCCGGCACGTCGCCGACGAACTCGAAGGCGTACGGCTGATGTTCATGCAGTCCAACGGCGGCCTGACCGAGGCCGGGCAGTTCCGCGGCAAGGACGCCATCCTGTCCGGGCCGGCCGGCGGCATCGTCGGCATGGCCCGCATGTCGCAGCTCGCCGGCTTCGACCGCGTCATCGGCTTCGACATGGGCGGCACCTCCACCGACGTCTCCCACTTCACGGGCGAGTACGAACGCGTCCTCACCAGCCGGATCGCCGGCGTTCGGCTGCGCGCCCCCATGCTGGACATCCACACCGTCGCGGCCGGGGGCGGCTCCGTCCTGCACTTCGACGGTTCCCGCTACCGCGTAGGGCCGGACTCGGCGGGCGCGGACCCGGGACCCGCCTGCTACCGCGGCGGCGGCCCGCTCGCCGTCACCGACGCCAACGTCATGCTCGGCCGCATCCAGCCCGCCCACTTCCCGAACGTCTTCGGAGCGAACGGCGACGAGCCCCTCGACGAGGCACTCGTCCGGGACCGCTTCACCGCCCTCGCACGCGAGATCGGTGAGCAGACCGGCGACGACCGCACGCCCGAGCAGGTCGCCGAGGGCTACCTGCGGATCGCCGTCGCCAACATCGCGTCCGCCGTGAAGCGGATCTCCGTCCAGAAGGGCCACGACGTCACCCGCTACGCCCTCACCACGTTCGGCGGCGCCGGCGGCCAGCACGCCTGCATGGTCGCCGACTCCCTCGGCATCCGCACCGTCCTCGTGCCGCCCATGGCCGGTGTCCTCTCCGCGCTCGGCATCGGCCTCGCCGACACCACCGCCATGCGCGAACAGTCCGTCGAGGCACCCCTGGAACCCGCCGCCATGCCCGGCGTCCGCAAGACCGCCGACGACCTCGAAGCGGCGGCACGCGCCGAACTCCTCGCCGAGGACGTCCCCGAGGAGCACATCGAGGTCACCCGCCGCGCGGAACTCCGCTATGACGGCACCGACACCACCCTCACCGTCGAGCTGACCGAGCCCGACACGATGCGGCACGCCTTCGAAGACCGTCATCGCGCCACGTACTCCTTCACCCTCGACCGCCCGATCGTCGTCGAAGCCCTCTCCGTCGAAGCCACCGGCATCACCGAACCCCCCGATCTCTCCGCTCTCGCCCCCTACGAAGCCCCCACGGACGGCAGCCCCGCGGCGCCGCGCACCGTCCGCCTCCACACGGGCGGATCCTGGCGCGACGTACCCCTCCACCGCCGCGAGGACCTTCCTCCCGGCGACACCGTCACCGGCCCGGCGATCATCACCGAAGCCGGCGCGACGACCGTCGTCGACGACGGCTGGCGGGCCGCGGCGACCGACGACGGGCATCTGGTCATGGAACGCGCCGCGATTACGCAGAGTTCCGATCTCGACACGAAAGTCGACCCGGTTCTGCTTGAGGTCTTCAACAACCTCTTCATGTCCATCGCCGAACAGATGGGCGCCCGTCTGGAGTCCACCGCCCAGTCCGTCAACATCAAGGAGCGCCTGGACTTCTCCTGCGCCCTGTTCGACCCGGACGGAAACCTGGTGGCCAACGCCCCGCACATCCCCGTCCACCTGGGCTCGATGGGGACGAGCGTCAAAGAGGTCATCCGCCGGCGCGGTTCACGCATGCGCCCGGGCGACACCTACGCCGTCAACGACCCGTACCACGGCGGCACCCACCTGCCCGACGTCACCGTGATCACCCCGGTCTTCGGCACCCCGTCACCGGCCGACACGGAGAGTGACCCGGCGATCCTCTTCTACGTCGCCTCACGCGGCCACCACGCCGAGATCGGCGGCATCGCCCCCGGCTCCATGCCCGCGAACAGCCGCACCATCGAGGAGGAGGGCGTCCTCTTCGACAACTGGCTGCTGGCCGAGAAGGGCCGCTTCCGCGAGGACGAGACCCTCCGCCTCCTCACCGAGGCGCCGTACCCCTCCCGCAACCCCAGGACCAACCTCGCCGACCTGCGCGCCCAGATCGCCGCCAACCAGAAGGGCGTCGACGAGGTCGGCCGCATGATCGAGGAGTTCGGTCTCGATGTCGTCCAGGCCTACATGAGGCACGTCCAGGACAACGCCGAGGAGGCCGTATGCCGCGTCATCGACGCCCTCGACGACGGCGACTACGCCTACGAGACCGACTCCGGTGCCGTCATCCGCGTGGCCGTGCGCGTGGACCGCGAGAAGCGTGCCGCGACCATCGACTTCACCGGCACGTCCGCGCAACTGCCCACCAACTTCAACGCGCCCTTCTCGGTCGTCAACGCGGCCGTCCTGTACGTCTTCCGCACCCTCGTCGCCGACGACATCCCCCTCAACGACGGCTGTCTGCGTCCCCTGAGCATCGTCGTACCGCCCGGCTCCCTGCTCGCCCCCGAGCCGCCGGCCGCCGTCGTCGCGGGCAACGTGGAGACCTCGCAGGCGATCACCGGTGCCCTCTACGCGGCGCTCGGCGTCCAGGCCGAGGGCTCCGGGACCATGAACAACGTCACCTTCGGCAACGCACGCCACCAGTACTACGAGACCGTCGCCTCCGGCTCCGGTGCGGGCGACGGCTTCCCGGGCGCACCCGTCGTCCAGACCCACATGACCAACTCACGCCTCACCGACCCCGAGGTCCTGGAGTGGCGACTGCCCGCGCGCCTGGAGGAGTTCGCGGTCCGGCGCGGCAGCGGCGGTGCCGGCCGGTGGCGCGGCGGGGACGGTGCCGTGCGCCGCATCCGTTTCCTGGAGCCCATGACCGTCTCCACGCTCTCCCAGCACCGCCGTGTCCCCCCGTACGGCATGGCGGGCGGCGAGCCGGGCGCTCTCGGCGCCAACCGGGTGGAACACGCCGACGGTACGGTGACCGAACTCGGCGGCAGCGGCTCCGCGGACGTCGTCCCCGGCGACGTACTCGTCATCGAAACCCCAGGCGGCGGAGGCTACGGCCGGCCGTCGCCCGACCCCCATCAAGCAGGAGAAGAGATCGATGATCTTCGGGCGTTCTGAGCGCGGCAAGCCTCCGGTCGAGCCCGTCACGCTCAAGATCCTGGTGGCCGGCGGCTTCGGCGTGGGCAAGACCACGCTCGTCGGCGCGGTCAGCGAGATCAGGCCGCTGCGCACCGAGGAACTGCTCACCGAGGCCGGGCGCCCGGTCGACGACACCAGCGGCGTGGAAGGCAAGCACACCACGACCGTCGCCATGGACTTCGGCCGTATCACACTGCGTGACGACCTGGTGCTGTATCTCTTCGGCACGCCCGGCCAGGAGCGGTTCTGGTTCATGTGGGACGAGCTGTCCGAGGGCGCGCTCGGTGCCGTCGTGCTCGCCGACACCCGCCGCCTGGAGGACTGCTTCGCCGCCGTCGACTACTTCGAACGGCGCGCCATACCGTTCCTCGTCGGCGTCAACTGCTTCGAGGGCGCCCCGCGCTACCCGGTCGAGGACGTCCGCCAGGCCCTCGACCTCGACGACGGCGTACCACTCATGATGTGCGACGCCCGCGACCGCGAGTCCGTCAAGGAAGCGCTCATCGGCGTCGTCCAGCACGCGATGGCCTACGCGGCCGACCGCCGCCAGACGGTGACCACCTGACGCGACCGCCGGCACGGCCCGTACCCCGCCGACCGGGGTACGGGCCGCAGTCGGAAACCACGCTCCACGCGCGCGTGGCTAGCTCTCGCTGTGCTCCTCCCAGCCGAAGCTCCGCTCCACGGCCTTGCGCCAGTTGTGGTGCTCGCGGTCCCGCACCGACGCCTCCATGGACGGCGTCCACTCGACGTCCTTCTGCCAGTGCGCCTTGAGTTCGTCCAGGTCGTTCCAGACCCCGGTGGCCAGACCGGCCGCGTACGCGGCGCCCAGACAGGTGGTCTCGGAGACCTTGGGCCGCACCACCGGCACATCGAGGACATCGGCCTGGTGCTGCATGAGCAGGTTGTTCTTCGTCATGCCGCCGTCGACCTTCAGGGTGGTGATGTGCACCCCGGAGTCCTGGTACATGGCGTCCACGACCTCGCGCGTCTGCCAGCTCGTCGCCTCCAGCACCGCGCGCGCGAGGTGCGCCTTCGTGACGTACCGGGTCAGGCCGGTGACCACGCCCCGCGCGTCCGAACGCCAGTACGGCGCGAACAGGCCCGAGAACGCCGGCACGATGTACGCGCCGCCGTTGTCCTCCACGCTCGCCGCCAGGGGCTCGATCTCGTCGGCGGTACGGATGATGCCGAGCTGGTCGCGGAACCACTGGACCAGCGCGCCCGTTATGGCGATCGACCCCTCCAGGCAGTAGACCGGCGCCTCAGTGCCGATCTTGTACCCCATCGTCGTCAGCAGGCCGCTCTTCGACGGCACCGGGCGGTTGCCCGTGTTGAGCAGCAGGAAGCTGCCCGTGCCGTACGTGTTCTTCGCCGTGCCCACGTCGTAGCAGGCCTGTCCGAACACGGCCGCCTGCTGATCGCCCAGTGCCGAGGCCACGGGGACGCCGGCGAGCTGGCCGACGGCGGTGCCGTACACCTCGGCCGAGGACCTGATCTCGGGCAGCATGGCCTCGGGGATGTTCATCGCCGAGAGGATCGAGGAGTCCCACTGGAGGGTCTCCAGGTTCATCAGCATGGTCCGCCCGGCGTTGGTGACGTCGGTGACGTGCTGCCCGCCGTCCGTGCCGCCGGTGAGGTTCCAGATCAGCCAGGAGTCGATCGTGCCGAAGGCGATCTCACCGCGCTCGGCACGGGCCCGCAGGTCGGGCACGTTGTCGAGCAGCCAGGCCGCCTTGGGTCCGGAGAAGTAGGTGGCCAGCGGCAGACCCGTCTGCTCGCGGAAACGGTCCTGCCCGTCCGAGCCGCCCAGCTGGTTGCACAGCGCCGCCGTCCGCGTGTCCTGCCACACGATGGCGTTGTGCACCGGCTTCCCCGTCGCGCGGTCCCACAGCAGGGTCGTCTCACGCTGGTTGGTGATCCCCATCGCGCTCAGCTGGTCGGCACGCAGCCCGGCCTTGGCGATCGCGCCGGCGACGACCGCCTGGGTCTTGGACCAGATCTCGGTGGCGTCGTGCTCCACCCAGCCCGGCTTGGGAAAGATCTGGCGGTGCTCGCGCTGGTCGACGGCGACGATCGCGCCGTCCTGGTTGAAGACGATGCAGCGGCTCGACGTGGTGCCCTGGTCGATCGCTGCGACGTACTTCTCGGCGTTGTCCGTCATGGCTACCTCTCGATCGCTCGGTCAGAAGGCTGCGTTGTAGATGAGGGCCGCGAGGACACCGCCGGCCAGCGGCCCCACCACCGGGACCCACGCGTATCCCCAGTCGGACGTGCCCTTGTTCGGGATCGGGAGGAACTGGTGCACGATGCGCGGACCGAGGTCACGTGCCGGGTTGATCGCGTAACCGGTGGGCCCACCGAGCGACAGACCGATGCCGACGACCAGCAGGGACACCAGCAGGATCGAGATGCCGGAGCCGTAGATCCCGGCTCCCTCGCCCGGGATCGGTCCGATGCCCACCCCCTGGACGACCCTGTTGTCGCCGACCAGCGCGAGGATGGGCAGCACCAGCGCGATGGTCGCGAGGATCTCCGTCATGAGGTTGGCGACCGGGTTCCTGATCTCCGGGATGGTGGAGAAGATGCCCAGGGTCGGCACCGGCTCGTCCACCGTGCCGTCCGTGGTGCCGGTCTGCCGTATGTTGGCCCGGAACTGGGCGAAGTACAGCAGGTACGCCAGGATGGCCCCCAGGATCGCCCCCACCATCTGCCCGAGCACGTAGACCCAGACCTTGTTCCACACGCCTGTGTCGACGGCCAGGCCGAACGTGACCGCGGGGTTGATGTGGCCGCCCGACAGCGGAGCGGCGGTGTACGCGCCGGCCAGGACGCCGAAGCCCCAGCCGAACGTGATGACGATCCAGCCCGAGGCTCGCGCCTTCGAGAATCTGAGGGTGACGGCGGCGCAGACGCCCGCACCGAACAGAATGAGGATCGCCGTGCCGATGATCTCGCCGACGAAGATGTCTACGTTGCTCATGGCGGCTCCTAGGCCCTGGCCTGGGGACGATCCGCCCCGGGCCTCACGTGCAGGGTGCGTTTCCCATGGCTACTTCAGCCGAAGGCAGGGGATCCCGCGCCCCGCCCGGCATCCGTGACGAGCGTGCCGTCGCAGCCGAATCGCCCGTGGGGGAAAGGGCCTTGGCGCAGGCGCGTTCACGCGCCGCAGTGCCGGATTACGCCGAGTATGTACGGCGATGTCGACTGACACCGGAAGTGTTCACCGGCACCCAAAGGGCGTCAAGGTCGCCGACCGCAACGGTTGACGGCCATGTGACGGCCGCCCGGGCTCCTGCCGGGCCGGGTGGCCGGTTGCACGGCCGCGGCGATACCCGGTCGGGTCGCTTTTCAGATCTGGGACGGACCCGCGCGGGCCTGGTCTGCCGCGCGAGGCTTGGCTGGTGGTGTCCGGCCTGCGCTGAGCACCGCCGTCGGCGACTGCACAGCCGCACCTGACTCCTCGCTCACTCGTGTCCAGGATCTACCTGACCTGCCGGTTTCTCAACCGCACGAGCCCTGCCGCGGCCCCGGCCGCCGTGCGGGGCTCTGGCGGCCGGGTCACCGGTGCCCAGGAACCGCCCCCGACAGGGCCACGGCCGCGGGTGCCGGCCCCACCTGCCCCGAGCACACGGCCCGGCCTCTTCAGCCCTCTGCAAGAGGCTCAGAGCCCCTGCAAGCCCTCCACGCGGCTTGCCCTGTCCGACCTCACCCGACTCCGCCCTCAAAGCCCACCCGGCTCCGCCACGCCACACCCCGCCGGTGCGGGCGTCGGCTCGGAGCCCCGGCGGGTCTCGTGTCCGGGCACGCCCGCCCGGCCCAGCACCCAACTCGCCCCGTGCAACGCCTTCGCCGCCTTCTTCAGCGGTGCCAGGCAAGCGGCCGCCTGCCGGTGGTCCGTCACACTGCCCGGAGCGCACAGCACCGTCGCGAGCGACAGCGTGACCGGCCGGCCACCCGCCGACCAGGGAGCGTCCAGCACGGAGGCGGCCAGCGGATCAAGACCGTCCGGATCGGCCAGCACCAGGAAGTCGTCCCCGCCGATGTGTCCCACGCGCGCGCCGCCCGTCGCGGCCTGCTCCAGCGCTCGCCCCACCGCCCGGATCAGCTCGTCCCCCGCCGCGAACCCGGCCCCGTCGTTGACCTGCTTGAAGTGGTCGACGTCCAGCCAGCTCAGCGCGAACGCCCGCCCCGCCGCGATCCGCCGGTCCACCTCACCCGTGATCGCGTCCGAGCCGGGCAGACGCGTCAGCGGATTGAGCCCCGCCGCCTCCTCCACCCGTGTCTCGGCCAGCGCCCGCACGAGGTCCGCGAGCCGTACGACACCCACACACCGCCCGTACTCGTCCACCACGGCAACGTCGTCCGACGTACGGTCCCGTCCGCCGACCGCCACCACGTCCAGGACCTCCCAGGCGGTCGCGTCGACACCCACCGTCCGCGGCGGGTCACCGAGCTTGGCCGCGGGCCGGTCGGCGTACAGGGCGTGCCCGTAGCGCCCCGACATCGACAGCAGGAAGCGGGAGCGGTGCACCGACCGGACCGGCACCCCCGCGGTGTCCACGAGCAGCACCCCCGACACGTCCGGCGACCCGGTCAGCAGTGCTCGCACCTGCCCCGCGGACGCTGTGGCGGGCAGCAAGGCGGCGGGCCGCACGAACTCCCGCACCGACGGCCCGGACCGCGGCACGGCGATCTGGCCGGGGGAGCGGGGCGGAATGTAGACGTCCGCGGCGGGCAGCCGGGCCGGCGGCGCGAACAGCTCGCCCTGCGCCAGCTGCGCCCCGGCCGCCAGCGCCGCCGCGCACTGCCCTTCGGTCTCCACGCCCTCGACGGCCAGGAGCGCTCCCAGTTCATCGCACAGCGTCCGCATCGACCGCACCACCGCCGGCCGCTCCAGAAGCGACGCGTCCAGCTTCACCAGGCCGGGCGCGATGTCCGAGAGCAGCCGCAGGGGCACGTCCCCGTCCCCGACACCGTCCGCGCAGATCCGGAAGCCCTGGCCGCGCAGCGTGGCCACCGCCTCCAGCAGCGCCTGCTGCGGCACGTGCGTGTACGGCGGACAGACGTCGACCGTCACCTCCCACGGGAGCCGCCCCGCCTCGCGCACGGCGTCGTGCAGGGACGGGAGCCCGCCCAGGTCGGCGAGGGTGCCGGCGAACACGTTGACGAACAGCGGAAGCAGGGTCTCCTTGCGCACCGCCGCACGGACCGCCGACACCGCCAGCCGGCAGTCCAGCTCGGGGTCCCGGCGGGCCTCGGCCAGGATGTCGCCGGTCTCCGGGCGGACGAGTATCTCCAGTCCCGCGACCACTCCCGTCGTCAGGTTGACCACCGGTTGGAAAGCGAAGCGGAGAGTATCCGTCCAGGAGGGCACGGGAGCATGATGACTCCACCGGCGCACGCCCGAGCGCAGTTCATGAGACGTTCACGCAGGATTCCGGCGCGGTCACACAGCGTAGGACGACGTCCCCGGAGCGGTCGCGCGCCCGGCAACCGCGCCGGCACAGCCCCTGAATCCGTACTGCCGTCCGGGCGTTTCACCGCACCGCGATCACCGCCGACCCATGCCCGAAGAGCCCCTGGTTCGCGCTGATGCCGACGCGCGCTCCCCCCACCTGCCGGTCACCGGCCTCGCCCCTCAACTGCCAGGCCAGTTCGCACACCTGGGCGATCGCCTGGGCCGGAACCGCCTCGCCGAAGGAGGCCAGCCCACCGCTGACGTTCACCGGTATGCGACCGCCCAGGGCCGTCGCACCGTCCCGCAGCAGCTTCACCCCCTCGCCCTCGCCGCACAGCCCCAGGTCCTCGTACCACTGCAACTCCAGGGCCGTGGACAGGTCGTAGACCTCGGCCAGCGACAGGTCCTCTGGCCCAATACCCGCCTCCTCGTAGGCCGCCCGGGCGATCGACTCGCGGAACGTCTCTCCTGGCGGGTCCACCGCCACCGCGGAGTCCGTGGCGATGTCCGGCAGGTCCAGCACGGTGTTCGGATACCGCGGTGTCACCGTGGAGACGGCCCGGATCCGCACAGGCTCCGCCTGACCGTGCCGCCGCGCGAACTCCATGCTCGACAGCACCAGGGCCGCACCGCCGTCGGAGGTCGCGCAGATGTCGAGCAGCCGCAGCGGATCGGCGACCACAGCCGAGGCGGCGACTTCCTCGGCGGTGACGCGGCTGCGGTAGCGGGCGTTCGGGTTGAGCGCTCCCATGGCCGCGTTCTTCACCTTCACCTGTGCGAAGTCCTCCGGCGTGTCGCCGTGCACGGCCATGCGCCGGCGGGCGTACAGCCCGAAGTAGACGGGGTTGGTCGCCCCGAGGACGCGGAAGCGCAGCCAGTCGGGGTCATCGGGCCGGTCTCCGCCCGCAGGACGGAAGAATCCCTTGGGGGCCGCGTCGGCCCCGACCACGAGCACCACATCGGCGAGCCCGGCGAGGATCTGCGCCCGCGCGGTGTCGACAGCCTGCGCCCCGGACGCGCACGCCGCGTACACGCTCGCGACCCGGGCCCCTTGCCAACCCAGTGCTTTCGCGAACGTGGCTCCCGCGACGTACCCCGGATAGCCGCCCCGCACCGTGTCCGCACCGATGACCGAGCCGATGTCCCGCCACTCCAACCCGGCATCGGCGAGGGCCGCGCGGGCCGCCGCGACGCCGTACTCGACGAAGCTCCGCCCCCACTTGCCCCACGGATGCATGCCCGCGCCGAGCACCGCCACCTCGTCCGTCACGCCTTCACCCCCGTCGGCCGCCAGTGCCACGTCGTCCATGTCGTCTCCGCGTCCTCATGGAGCACGCCGGGCACGACCTCCGCCTCCATGCCCACCGCCAGATCGGCGACGGTGACCCCGGGAGCCGCCTGTCCCAGCACCACGATCCGCTCGGCCTCCAGCTCCACAGCGATCAACGCGCACGGCTCCCATGGAAGTTCCGGATCGGTCACGTAGGGTGACGGCGGCCGATACCGGCTGTCCGTGTACGACCAGACACGCCCGCGCCGGGACAGCGGGATCTCCTCCAGCTCCCCGCCCGAGCAGTCGGGGTTGCGGCAGTTGTGGTCCTCGCGCGGGAAGAAGACCGAGGCGCAGGCCGTACAGCGCGTGCCGAGCAGCCGGAAACCGTCCCCCTCCCCGGCGAACCATCCCGCCACCACGGGTGTTCGTGTACGCGCCACAGTCCCTCCAGCAGACCAGACCTGACGGAACGTCAGAAGTCTGCCACGGTCCGCCCGAGATCGGCAGGCCGCCGACCCGGAAGGGAGAGGCAACGGCGGTGTGCTCTCGCCTTCGAGCCCGAGCCCTACCCGGACACCTACTTCGACTTCCCGGTGTCCAGGAAGTCGCTCACCAGCGCCCACTGAGCCGCCTGCCCGAGACGCCCTCCCCGTGATCGGCTACAGTCCGCCGCGTGTCCGAAACTCAGCACTCCAGTTCCAATTCCGCGCCGGACTCCCACTGTTCGAGCTGCGGTGCGCCCTACGGAGAGGGCGTCTCCGGCTGGCCCCGCACCTGCCCGGCGTGCGGTGCCGTGGCCTACCGCAATCCACTCCCGGTCGCGGTGGCCCTCCAGCCCGTGTACGACACCAAGGGCACCGCCCTGGTCGTCATCACACGAACCGTCGCTCCCGCGCGCGGGGGCATCGCCCTGCCCGGCGGCTACATCGACGACCGGGAGGACTGGCGGCAGGCCGTCGTACGCGAGCTCAAGGAGGAAACCGGCATCGACGCGGCCGGCCGCGACGTACGGCTCGTCGACGCCATGAGCTCGCCCGACGGGCACCTGCTGCTGTTCGGTCTCCTCCCGGAACGCCCGGCCGAGGGCCTGCCGCCCTCCGCCGCCACCGACGAGACCGAAGGCTGGCACCTCCTGCGCCGACCGGAAGAGCTCGCCTTCCCGCTGCACACCGTGGCCGTACGGGCCTGGTTCGAGGGCCGGTACTGAGCTCAGCGCTCCCCGGCCCCGCGCACGCGCACCGGGTAGGACGGCACGCCCCCGCCGTCCTCACCCTCCCGCTCGACGACCACCCGCGAACCCATCCACCGAGCGGTGTAGCGCTCGATCTCCGGCTCGTCCCTCCCTTCGCCCCCGTCCGGCACGACCAGCCCGCCCCCGGTCCGTCCCCGGGCGGGCGCCCACACCTCCAGTTCCAGACCGCCGTCCTCCCCGCGTACCGGAAGAACGGCACCCGCGCGTGCGAACACCGGGATCCGGGACAGCGGCGCGTCGACGAGCACCTGCGCCGGGCCCTCGTACGCCTGCTCCGTCACCGTGTCGTACCAGCGCCCCCGAGGCAGCTGCACGGCGCGCCGGCCTTCCCCCGGACCGAGCACCGGCGCCACCAGCAGGCTGTCACCGAGCAGGAAGGCGTCCCCGCAGTCACGCAGCGCCCGCTCCTCCGGCGCGCCCCACCACAGGGGCCGCACATAGGGCGCCCCGGTACGCCGGGCCAGATGCGCCAGCGTCAAGAAGTACGGCAACAGCCGCCGGCGTTCGACGAGCGCCACGCGCGCGTGCTCCAGCACCTCGGGACCGAACTCCCAGGGCTCCCTCCGCCCCGCCCGCAGACTCGCGTGCGTACGGAAGAGCGGCAGGTACGCGCCCAGCTGGAACCACCGCAGGTACAGCTCGGGTGAAGGATCCCCGTCGAAGCCTCCGATGTCCGGCCCCGAGTACGGGACGCCGCACAGCCCGAGACCTATGACCAACGCCAAAGATGCCCGCAGCCCCGGCCAGCCGGTGGCCACGTCCCCCGACCACGTCCCGCCGTAGCGCTGCATGCCGACCCACCCGGAGCGGGAGAACACAAACGGCCGCTCCCGGGGAGCGAGTCTCCGCAACCCTTCGAAGCCCGCCCTGGCCATGCACAGCGCGTACACGTTGTGCGCCTCGCGATGGTCACCGCCCCGCCCCTCCAGGGAGTGCCGAGCCGAACGCGGCAGCGTCGACTCCCCGAAGGCGGAGAACGACGTCGGCTCGTTCATGTCGTGCCAGAAACCGGAGAACCCCTGCGCGAGCCGCTCCTCGTAGAGACGGCCCCACCACTCCCGCACGCGCGCGTGCGTGAAGTCCGGAAACACCGCCTCCCCGGGCCACACCACCCCCTGCACGACCTGACCCGAAGCGTCCTTCACGAACACGTCCTCCGCCGCGCCACCGTCGTACACGGCGTTGCCGGGCATCGCCTTGACGGCCGGGTCGACGATCGACACCAGCCGGATGCCGTCCCGCCGGAGCTCCTCGGCCAGAACCGGCAGCTTCGGAAAGCGGTCCTGGTCGACGGTGAACACCTGATGCGCGTCGAAGTGGTCGATGTCCAGGTGCACGGCGTCGAGCGGCAGACCGTGCTCCAGGTACCCCGCGACGATCCGACGCACCTCCTGCTCGCTGCCGAACCCCCACCGCGCGTGGTGATGGCCCAGCGCCCACGCGGGCGGCAGCGCGGGCGCCCCCGTGAGCGAGGCCCAGGCGAGCAGCACGCGCGCGGGGGTGCCCACCATCACCCAGCAGCGCAGCGGACCGCCGTCCATCCGCAGCTCGCTCGTTCCGGCACGGTCGTGCCCGGAACCGGCCCCCTCCTCACCCTCCCGCAGGGTCACCGTGCCGTCCCACGAGCTGTCGTGGAACACCAGATGCGTACCGCCGTCGGACACCACCAGCTGCACCGGCATCGTGATGTACAGCGGGTCGTCACCAGGCGCGAAGGAGTACCCCGGATCGGTGTTCCACAGCCGGTACGTCCCGTCCGGCAGCCGAGGACCCGCGGCACGCCCCCCGAGCCCGAAGAACCGCGCGTCGGCGGCCACCTCCGACCGCTGCATCCACCGCGCCGGGCCGCCGCCGACCGGCTCCCACCAGCGCGGTGGCAGATCACGGCGAAGGGTCACGCCACCGGGGGTGCACACCTCCACCGCGCCGTGCCGCGAGACGGCCACCGTCACCCGCTCGGCCACCACCCGCCAGCCGCCGTCCTTGTCCGGCTCCAGCACCGCCCGGGAATCCGGCTCCGGACAGCGGCCGGCCAGCGCGTACGACGGCTCGGGTTCCGCCCCGTCCCAGCCCCAGAAGACGGCACCGTTCACGGCGACGAGAATCCGCAGCTCCGACCGGCTGAACCGGACGACACCGCCGCCCGGCAGAGGCTCCACCTCCCGCACGGGTCCGGGCACCCGCGCACGCTCCGCCCCCCGCGAGGGCAGCCCGGTGGCGTCGGCCCGCCGCCTGCGCCACGCTGCTCGTACGGTACGCACACCCTGCGCCGCCCCTACCGAACCCACCGCTTTCACCGAACGCACCAGGTCACGACCGTTCATGCTGCTCACCCTGCCACTGACCGCCCCACACGCGCGTGTCGTTCAACTGCCGTTCACCCGTGCCAGGACCACATCTTCACGACACGGACTATGTGGGGCGCACCCTGGTGCCGAAGTCGATCACATGGCATTGTCCGTGCCAGCCGCGTCACGCGCACACCCCAGCCCGTGCGCGGAGGACGCACACGACGCGCACAGTCCGGGAGCCGACCATGTCGACCGATAGTCTTCAGCCGCTCTGGCAGCCAGACCCCGAGCGCATCGACCGGGCACGCATCACCAGGTTCCAGGCCTGGGCCGCCGAGCACCACGGCGCCCCCGCCGAAGGCGGCTACGCGGCCCTCCAGCGCTGGTCCGTCGATGACCTGGAGACCTTCTGGAAAGCCGTCACCGAGTGGTTCGACGTCCGCTTCTCGACCCCCTACGCGCGCGTGCTCGGCGACCGCTCCATGCCCGGCGCCCAGTGGTTCCCCGGGGCGACCCTCAACTACGCCGAACACGCCCTGCGCGCGGCCGACACCCGCGCGGACGAACCGGCCCTCCTGCACGTCGACGAGACACACGAACCACGCCCCGTGACCTGGGCCGAGCTGCGCCGCCAGGTCGGCTCCCTGGCCGCCGAGCTGCGCGCCCTCGGCGTACGTCCCGGAGACCGCGTCAGCGGCTACCTCCCCAACGTCCCGCAAGCCGTGGTCGCCCTCCTCGCCACAGCCGCCGTGGGCGGCGTCTGGACGTCCTGCGCCCCCGACTTCGGCGCCCGCAGCGTCCTCGACCGCTTCCAGCAGGTCGAACCCGTCGTACTGTTCACCGTCGACGGCTACCGCTACGGCGGCAAGGAGCACGACCGACGCGAGATCGTCGCCGAACTGCGCCGCGAACTGCCCACCCTGCGCGCCGTCGTCCACATCCCCCTCCTCGGCACCGACGCACCCGAGGGCGCCCTGGACTGGTCGTCCCTCACCTCCGGCGACACCGCCCCCGTCTTCGAGCAGGTGCCCTTCGACCACCCCCTGTGGGTGCTCTACTCCTCCGGCACGACCGGCCTGCCCAAGGCCATCGTCCAGTCCCAGGGCGGCATCCTGGTCGAGCACCTCAAGCAACTCGGCCTGCACTGCGACCTGGGCCCCGAGGACCGCTTCTTCTGGTACACCTCGACCGGCTGGATGATGTGGAACTTCCTCGTCTCCGGCCTGCTCACGGGCACCACGATCGTCCTCTACGACGGCAGCCCGGGCTACCCGGACACCGCCGCCCAGTGGCGGATCGCCGAACGCACCAAGGCCACCCTCTACGGCACCTCGGCCGCCTACGTCATGGCCTGCCGCAAGGCGGGCGTGCACCCGTCCCGCGACTTCGACCTGTCCTCCGTCCAGTGCGTCGCCACCACCGGCTCGCCCCTGCCGCCCGACGGCTTTCGCTGGCTCCACGACGAGGTCCGCGACAACCTGTGGATCGCCTCCGTCAGCGGCGGCACGGACGTCTGCTCCTGCTTCGCCGGAGCCGTACCGACCCTCCCGGTCCACCTCGGCGAACTCCAGGCCCCCTGCCTCGGCACCGACCTCCAGTCCTGGGACCCGAACGGCAACCCCCTGATCCACGAGGTCGGCGAACTCGTGGTCACCAACCCCATGCCGTCGATGCCCATCCACTTCTGGAACGACCCCGACGGCAGCCGCTACCACGACAGCTACTTCGACACCTACCCCGGCGTCTGGCGCCACGGCGACTGGATCACCGTCACCTCCCGCGGATCCGTCATCATCCACGGCCGCTCCGACTCCACGCTCAACCGCCAGGGCGTACGCATGGGATCCGCCGACATCTACGAAGCCGTCGAACGCCTCCCCGAGATCCGGGAGTCCCTCGTCATCGGCATCGAACAGCCCGACGGCGGCTACTGGATGCCCCTCTTCGTGCACCTGGCCCCGGGAGCCGTCCTCGACGAGCCCCTGCTGAGCCGCATCAATCAGACCATCCGTGAACAACTCTCACCGCGCCACGTCCCCGACGAGATCATCGAAGTGCCCGGCATCCCGCACACCCTCACCGGCAAGCGCATCGAGGTCCCGGTCAAACGTCTCCTCCAAGGCACCCCGCTGGAGCAGGCGGTCAACCCGGGCTCCATCGACAACCTCGACCTGCTGGCCTTCTACGAAGACCTGGCCCGCAAGCGCTCCTGACCTGCTGTTTTCGCCGTCAGTAACGTGCGTGATCACCCTGCCGCGCCCCCGTTGTCAGTGCCGCCGATTACTGTGAGTGAGCATTGATCGACCGTGCACAGGGGGAACACAATGACGCACACCGACAGCCGGACCATGCGACGCGTCCTGCGCCGCGAAATCGCCGGCACCATCGGCCTGCTGACCGACGAGCACGACTTCCGGGCCATGCGGCGCTACCGCAGCTTCACCTTCGACGACCACGCGACCTACCTGAAACAGATGGAGGCCCTCCTCCGGACACGGGCCCTACAGGGCAGCCACACCACGGTCGCCCTCTTCGACCCGGAGGAATACTCCGAGTTCTGCGAGCAGAAGGGCCTGGACCCCGACCTCCCGTCGACCCGCACCCGGTTCACGGCGCGACTCGCGCTGACCGGCCCGACCCTCCCGTACGAGGGCCAGCCGCTGGCCGACCTCCTCCCGGCCCTCGTCGACGAGGCCGTCCGGCAGGCCACCTGGGAGTACGCGAGCACCCTCCTCGCCCGCCTGGGCGCCTGCACCTCCTGCGGCGAGGACATCGGACGCGCCGCCTTCGCCCGCGCCTCGGACCTCCTCGTCCGCATCCTCGACACAGCCCCACCCGGCGGCCGGCACCTCGTGTGCAGCGTCACCGGACCACCCGAAACCCTCGTCGCCGCCCTCCATGCCACGGACACCGGCAGCACTCTGGAGCTGGACGAGGCCGAAGCCCTCGAGTTCACCACCGTCCTGGCCCTCGGCCTGGCCACCGAAAGCCCCGGAGGACTCGTCATCCGCGCCAGCGCCCCGGACACCCCCGACCGCGTCTACGGCTGGCGCCTGCGCGCGTACGGACTCGAACCCCTCACCGCAGGGGAAGTCTTCGACGCCTACTGCACCGACATCGAATCCGGAGACCTCATCTCCCCGGAATCCAACGTCGACTACTGCGCACCGCCCGACCTTGGAGACGAGAACCCCGCACAAGGACACCACCACTGAAACGCGGGAGGGGCGCCCCACCTCAGTGGAGCGCCCCTCCCGGGCAGCCATCGGCCGGCCGTGTCCGGCCTACTCGCCCGACAACACCGCCTGCGCCGCGCTCCGCGCGTCCTCGGCGCTGTCCGACGCCCGCGCCGCAGCGGCGGCACGCTCGCACTGCGCCAGCGTGTACTTCGCCAGCGTCGCCCGGACATAGGGAATCGACGCCGCACCCATCGAGAGAGAGGTGACACCCAGACCGGCCAGCACACAAGCGAGCAGCGGGTCCGACGCGGCCTCACCGCAGACACCACAGCTCTTGCCCTCGGCCTTCGCCGCCTCGGCGGACAGCGCCACCAGGTCGAGCAGCGCGGGCTGCCACGGATCCTGGAGACGGGACACCGCACCCACCTGACGGTCGGCGGCGAACGTGTACTGCGCCAGGTCGTTCGTCCCCAGCGACAGGAACTCGACCTCCTGGAGGATCGAGCGGGCCCGCAGCGCGGCCGACGGGATCTCGACCATCGCGCCGAACTTCGCCCGCAGACCCGCCTCACGGCACGCGTCCGCGAAGGCCCGGGCATCCGTACGGTCCGCCACCATCGGGGCCATGACCTCGAGATAGACCGGCAGCCCCTCCGCGGCCTTCGCGAGGGCGGTCAGCTGCGTGCGCAGGACCTCCGGGTGATCGAGCAGCGTCCGCAGCCCCCGCACGCCCAGCGCCGGGTTGGGCTCGTCGGCGGGCGTGAGGAAGTCGAGCGGCTTGTCCGCGCCCGCGTCCAGAACCCGCACCACGACACGCCCCTCGGGGAACGCCTCGAGCACCTGCCGGTACGCCGCGGTCTGCTTCTCCTCGGACGGCGCCTGCTTGCTGTCATCAAGGAAGAGGAACTCGGTACGGAAGAGACCGACGCCCTCGGCACCGGCCTCGACGGCGGCCGCCACATCCGCAGGGCCGCCGATGTTCGCCAGCAGCGGCATCTTGTGACCGTCCGCGGTGGCACCGGGCCCGGACGACGCGGCCAGCGCCGCCTTCCGCTCGGCGGCCGCGGCCTCGAGCTGAGCCTTCTTCTCGTCGCTCGGCTCCACGAAGATCTCGCCCGTGCTGCCGTCGACGGCGATCATCGTGCCCTCGGCGAGCTCACCGGCACCCGGCAGCGCGACCACGGCCGGCACACCGAGCGCCCGAGCCAGAATCGCGCTGTGGCTGGTCGGACCGCCCTCCTCGGTGACGAAGCCGAGCACCAGAGTCGGATCGAGCAGCGCGGTGTCGGCAGGCGCGAGGTCACGGGCCACCAGGACATAGGGCTCGTCGCTGTCGGGGACGCCCGGCATCGGCACCCCCAGCAGACGGGCGACGATACGATTCCGCACGTCATCGAGGTCGGCCACGCGCCCGGCGAGGTACTCACCGGCGCCGGCCAGCAGCTCGCGGTACGAGGCGAACGCGTCGTACACCCCCCGCTCGGCCGTGCTGCCGACAGCGATCCGCCGCTCCACGTCGGCCATCAGCTCGGGATCCTGGGCCATCATGGCCTGCGCCTCGAGCACCGCCTGGGCTTCGCCCCCCGCCAGATTGCCGCGCGCCATCAGGTCGGCCGCCACAGCCTCCACGGCCTTGCGGGCGCGCCCCTGTTCGCGCTCCGCCTCCTCCGCCGGGATCTGCTTCGCGGGCGGCTCGAGCACCGCCGTTCCCATATGCCGAACCTCGCCGATCGCCACACCGTGGCTCACACCGACGCCTCGCAGCGTTGTCTCCATCTCACCCGTCTCCGAATAGTGCGGCGGGTCCCGCCGCCGCGTTGGTTGTCGTACTCGCCGTCATACGACGGCACTGACGTCACTTCCAGAGGAAGAGACTGTCGCCGGCCTTCACATCGCCGTTGTCGCGAAGATCGGAGAGCGCTTCGGCCGTGGCCTCCAGGGCGACGACCGGGCAGACAGCGGACTTGCCGGCGGCCTCGACGGCGGCCGGGTTCCAGCGCACGATGCCCTGCCCGCGCCGGACGGTGTCGCCCTTGTTCACGAGCAGCTCGAAACCCTCGCCGTTGAGCTGCACCGTGTCGATACCGAGGTGGGTGAGCACGCCGTGTCCGCTCTCGTCGACGACGACGAACGCGTGGGGGTGCAGGGAGACGATGACGCCGTCCACGGGCGAGACGGCTTCGGAAGACTCACGTACGGGGTCGATCGCTGTGCCCGGGCCGACCATGGCCCCGGAGAAGACCGGATCCGGCACGGCTGCCAGTCCGATGGCGCGTCCTGCGAGTGGGGACGTCACGGTGGTCATGGGAAGCCTCCCAGGGGTGGAGATCGATATGGGCCGTCCCTGCGGGTACCGGGCGGCACACTGTTCAGCAGGGTATGTCACCTGAAGTGCGGTTCCGCGCGAGCACTCCGAAGTGGTCTAGACCATACCGCAAATCGATTTGCACCCGCTCCACGGCCGCGTGTACAGTCGTACTCCTGCTTGGGGCTGAGCGACGCAAGCTAGTGTCCTCGCCCGGCAGCACCCAACTTGTCAGATCCTATCTCGGGGTCGCCTTCTGCATGCCCGCAGGACGGTGGTCAGAGAGACGGAAGAACACTGATAGAGTTTGGAACAGCGAAGGGAAGCGCCCGGAGGAAAGCCCGAGAGGGTGAGTACAAAGGAAGCGACCGTTCCTTGAGAACTCAACAGCGTGCCAAAAGTCAACGCCAGATATGTTGATACCCCGTCTCCAGTATCAGCTGGGACGAGGTTCCTTTGAAAAAACACAGCGAGGACGCTGTGAACGGTCGGGC
>NZ_BMWC01000005.1 GCF_014651035.1 Streptomyces lomondensis | reverse complement strand
GGCCCACCGTCAAGCATCAGCTGGGACCAGAACGTCAAGCATCACCTGGGACTAGACACCATCCGTGCCCCTCGATCGCGGTCTGTCGGCTCACTGCTCGACTCGGCTACCGTTCCATCCACGCCTTCTGCGCTGGACACGCCTCAGGGAGCGGCGGAACTCGCTGAGTCCCTGCTTCTTCCGCTCGGGAACCGCTGGCCGCACACTCAGGCCGTGGCTGTTCGGGCTCGCGAGGCTTCCGCGGCTGCGTCCGAGGCGGACCGGGATCTCCTTGTAGCTGCGGCATGGCGGCATGACATCGGCTATTCGCCCGAGGGGCATGACACCGGATTTCCTCCCCTCGACGGGACTTGGCACCTCGAATCGCTGGGTGCGCTGGCGTGCCTGGTGCAGCTGGTCCCTCATCACTCCGCACCTGTGTGCGAGGCGGAGATGTGTGGGCTCTCGGCAGAGCTGGCTGTCCAACGGACAGGCCGTCGACTTCGATACGCGGATCGACGAGATCTTGGTCCGCTACGAGCCGGGCAGCGAGGTGTACAACGCGATCAACACAGGCGACGGACGAAGTGGCTGAACGACGGGATAGCGCCCGCCCAGGTGGTGAGTGGGCCGGAAGCCGTGGCCGTGCTCCTGGTGACCTAGCCTGATGCAGCGAGGGCCAGCTGCCCGACCTGAAGAGACGGCTCGAAGCTGTCGGAGATCTCACTCAGTAGCCGTCCACCGGCTGACGCCGCCGAGGCCCAGAACTTCGACACGTATCCGACACGGCCACCCGCGAAACCCGGCGACAGCCGGACAGCCCCGGAGCCCGCCCTTGATCATCAAGAGGGCGTCCGGGGCTTCGGCGGGTCGGCCGCCACCCGCCCTGACCAGCAAAAAGCCCTCCCCAAAGGGAGGGCGGAGACTTGCGCCCCCGGCAGGACTCGAACCTGCGGCCAAGCGCTTAGAAGGCGCCTGCTCTGTTCTGGCGGTTTCACGCATCCCCGGGGCGAGCGTGCTGGGGGTCAACCTTGATGGGTGCGAGGTCAGCGTGGCGACGGCATGTCCGTCAGGTAGCGGGGCAGGTCGTCGTGCAGGCCCTCGTGCAGGACGGTGCGGTACAGGCCCATGCGCTGGCGAGGCTTGCTCATGTCGTATGAGGTCATCCCGGACCAGGTCTGCGAGCACGATCATGAGGTCTTCCGCCACAGACAGTCACGTCCTCATCACGTTCGCCCGACGGCAGGGCGATGACTGCTCTTCCCCGGTGACGGGGCGTTGTGCGGGCCGGTTTGCGATGCTCCTCGGGTCACTGTGGGGCGGGTCTGCCGGATCCGCGGGTGCGCTGTGGCACGGCGTGTTCATCGCCTGGTCTGTTCAGGCACCGGCCGACTTACGGGAACGTCGCGAGCGGTACAGGTGTCGCCTTCCGCTGTGCTTCCTGAGGCGGGCCTTCCTCCGCTGGCGGGGTCACGGCATGGCGCGTGCAGGCATCACGCGGGCGGCCGGAGCGCAGCACCCGCTGAACGAAGGTCCGTCCGATCGCCCCGACAGCGCCGCCGCTACTCGGGGCCGGGCCCGGGGTCAGGCCATGTCCGAGCCCCTGAGCAGGAGCTGTGCCACCGCCATGCCGGCCACCACGATCGCGGCCCGGAACGGCCACCTGCTCCGGGCCCCCGACGGCACAGCCGTACCCGCGACAGCGACGATCCCGGCCGCTGCCGCCAGTACCCAGTCCGAGATCTCCACCGGCCCGGGCGGCCCTGCGACGACCACGCCCATGGCCGCGAGCATCACGAGCGGGGCCAGCCACCGGCAGGCTGGACGGCCCAGCCGCTGCGGCAGCCCGCGCACACCGGTCGCGAGATCGTTCTCGATGTCCGGAAGGACGTTCACCAGGTGCGCCCCCACGCCCAGCAACGCTCCCGCTGTCACCGCCCACCAGGCGGGCCAGGACGGCGACGGCAGACCGAGGGTGACGTAGGCCGGCAGTGCGCCGAAGGCCGCGGCATAGGGCAGTGGTGAGAGCACCGTGTGTTTCAGTCGCAGGTTGTAGGCCCAGCCGGCCGCTACGCCCGCCAGGTGTGCCGCTCCCGCGGCGGCGCCGCTCAGCAGTGACAGCGGCATGCACAGCCCCAGGGCCGCCCCGGCCGCGACGGCCGCCGCCCGGGGCGGGAGTTCGCCGGTGGCCACCGGCTTGTCGCAGCGCCCGCAGGCCGTGTCGCGTGGTGCGTCGGCCGCGTCGTTGCACCAGCCGATCGAGAGCTGGCCGGCCAGCACGGCCGCGGCCACCGCCGCCGATCCCGCCGGCCCGCGGCCCGCCGCGATGGCCAGTGCCGTCACGAACACCGTCACGGCGAGCGCAGGCTCCGGATGGCAGGAGCGCAGCAGCGCCGGGACACGGTGTGTCGTACGCGAGAGAACTCCAGACGGGTGGACAGACACGTACGCAAGGTAATCGGACGTCCAGGGCGAGGAAGGCATTACCGACATGCGTGTCCCCGTGATCGTCGACCATGCCCCGTCCCCGTCCCCGTCCCCGTCCCCGTCGCCGTCTCCGTCCCCGTCCACCGGGCAGTGCCGGACGGCCGTGCCCGCCGCGGCGACCACGATCGCCGCCGTCCGCACAGCATGGCCGCCGCACCGTTACGCCCAGGACGACCTCACCGAACCGATCGGCGACCTGTGCCTGCCTCCGGGGGCGGATCGCGCCGTGCTGCGCCGCCTGCACGCGTCCGCCGGCGTGCGCACGCGTCATCTCGCCCTGCCCATCGAGCAGTACGCCGGTCTCCGGGACTTCGGGCAGAGCAATGACGCCTGGCTGGCGGCGGGCCTCGAACTGGGCGAGGAAGCCCTCACCGGCGCGCTCAAGGAGGCAGGGCTCGAACCGGCCGATGTCGACCTGCTGGTGTGCGCCTCCATCACCGGCGTCGCCGCCCCCTCGCTCGACGCCCGGCTGGCCGGGCGCATGGGCCTGCGGCCCGATGTCAAAAGACTTCCGGTGTTCGGCCTGGGCTGCGTGGCGGGCGCCGCCGGCCTCGCCCGGGTCCACGACTACCTGCGCGGCCACCCCGACGACACGGCGGTGCTGCTCACCGTCGAACTGTGCTCGCTGACGCTTCAGCAGCACGACGACTCCCGCGCCAACCTCGTAGCCGGCGCCCTGTTCGGCGACGGTGCGGCAGCGCTCGTCGCCCGCGGCAGCGGCGGCGGCAGCGGCAGCGCCGCCGGGCCGGACGCGGTCGGGCCCTCGGTGGTCGCCACGCGCAGCCGTCTGTATCCGGACACCGAACGGCTCCTGGGGTGGGACATCGGAGCCGGCGGATTCCGCGTCGTGATCGATGCCGGTGTTCCCCGCATGGTGCGGGAACACTTCGGCCGGCACCTGCGGGCCTTCCTGGCGGAACACGGCCTCACCACCGACGACATCGGGACCTGGGTGTGCCATCCGGGAGGCCCCAGGGTCCTCTCCGCCCTGACCGACACCCTTGGCCTGCCCGGCGACGCCCTCGACTGCGCCCGGCGCTCCCTCGCGACGGCGGGGAACATGTCCTCCGCCTCCGTCCTGCACATCCTGCAGAGCACGTGGGAATCCCGCCGGCCCGAGCCCGGCACGTGGGGGCTGCTCCTGGCGATGGGCCCCGGATTCTGTTCCGAACTCGTCCTGCTGCGCTGGTGAGTGTCCTCATGCCGTGGTACACGCTGCTCGTCCTGGCCGTCGCCGCCGAACGCGTCGCCGAACTCGTCGTCGCCCGGCGCAACGCGGCCTGGACCCGCGCCCGCGCCGGTGTGGAGCACGGCCGTGGCCACTACCCGGTCATGGTCATCCTGCACACGGGCCTGCTCGCGTGCTGTCTGCTCGAACCCGTGCTCGCCGACCGGCCGTTCCTGCCCGCCCTGGGATGGCCCATGCTGGCGCTCGCCGTACTGGCCCAGGTGCTGCGCTGGTGGTGCATCACCACACTCGGGCCGTACTGGAACACCCGGGTCATCGTCGTTCCCGGAGCGGGCCTGGTCGGCGACGGACCCTACCGCTTCCTGCGCCACCCCAACTACGTCGCGGTCGTCGTGGAGATCGCCGCCCTGCCCCTGGTGCACACCGCCTGGCTCACCGCGATGGTGTTCACCGTCGCCAACGCGGTGCTGCTCGCGGTGCGGGTCCGCTGCGAGAACGCGGCCCTCGCCCAAGCGGTGCCCGCGTGAGCGACAGCCACGACCTGCTGGTCGTCGGAGGGGGACCGGCCGGCCTCGCCACCGCCCTGCACGCCGCGCGTGCCGGTCTCGACACCGTCATCGCCGAGCCACGCCGGGCACCGGTCGACAAGGCGTGCGGTGAGGGCCTGATGCCCGGGGCCGTCCGGGCCCTCACTGCCCTCGGCCTGGAGATCCCCGGCCACCCCATCACGGGCATCCGCTACATCCAGGGACGCCGCCAGGTCCAGGCCGCGTTCCGGCACGGCCCCGGCCTCGGTGCGCGCCGCACCCACCTGCACAGCGCCCTGCACCGGGCCGTCCTGGACGCAGGGGTGCCCGTACTGCCGCTGCGAGTGGAGGAAGTACGGCAGGACACCACCGGCGTGACCCTCCCCGGCACGGGGCTGCGCGCCCGGTGGCTGGTCGCCGCGGACGGCCTGCACTCATCCGTGCGCCGCACCCTGGGGCTGGAGGTGAAGACCCGAGGGGCGGGGTCACCCCGATACGGGTTGCGCCGGCACTACGCGGTGCCCCCCTGGTCGCCGTACGTCGAGGTGCACTGGGGAGCGCAGGCGGAGGCGTACATCACCCCGCTCGGCCCCGCACTCATCGGCGTCGCCCTGCTGACGGCCCGGCGAGCCCCCTTCACCACCCAGCTGGAGAGCTTCCCCGAACTGGCGGCCCGCCTGCCCCCGGAAGCGGCCGTCACCGCGGTGCGCGGCGCGGGACCGCTGCGCCAGAGGGCCCGTACCCGCGCCCACGGGCGGGTACTGCTCGTCGGCGACGCCGCCGGATACATCGACGCGCTGACCGGTGAGGGCGTCTCCCTCGCCCTCACCGGCGCCGAAGCCCTGGTCGCCAACGTGCGCCGCGGCACACCGAGCCGCTACGACAGCGACTGGAGAAGTGCGACCCGCCGCCACCGCCTCCTGACGGACCTCCTCGTGAGGGCCCGTCAGCAGCCCGCGCTCGCCCCCCACATCATGCCCACCGCCGCACGCCTGCCACGCCTGTTCGCGGCAGCGGTGAACGCGCTGGCATGAGACTTGGCCGCGCTTGCGGACCATCCGCTTGAACCGGACTCGTTACGTCCGGGCCGAAACGGCGACGACCCACGCACGGTTGGCCGGTCACCGCCTGCATGGCGCCGCGCGGCCGTGGAGTCTGGCCACAGGGAGTGCTCCCGACCGGGATCGGGACCTGGCGGGGTTCTGGATCTTTCCGGGCGTGGGCATGCTCCCGTTCCTGTGCCCATCGCGTTCGCTTCGGGCGGATGCCTGCTCGGGGTAGGTCGGTGACGAGGTGGTGCCCGGCGTAGGGGAAGGCGACGAGTGCGGGCGAGGGCGTGTGGCGGCCGTGGCCTTCGGCCCGCAGCAGCCGGCTGACGGCCTCGGTGTTGAACGCGTCAGCGCCAAGGCCGTACCCGGTGTCGGTGGGCAGTACCCCGAGATCGCCACGGTCCACTGGCGCTTCCGCCTCGCGCAGCCCTTCGGCGCGCTGGAACGCATCGGAGCAGTTGTAGCGCCGAGTAATGAAAGTGTTCGCCTTGATCAGCACAAGGTGGTGATGCGGTCAGCGACGCTGTTCATGGCGGCCGGCAACCGCCTCCTGCCCCCGCCCCCGACCTTCCGAAACCATGAGCGAATATCGTCCCATTTGCTCGTTTTGTGCTGATATGCGGGGTACTCCCTTATGGACGTGGATCCGGAGGTGCCGACTCCGCTGGCCGCCTCGGGAGCGCCGAAGGAGGAATGGCTCATGAGTGAAGATGCCAGTCGCGTTCAGCAGACGGGGCAGACAGCGAAGGAACAGACGTCGGCTGTGGCCGCGCAGACCGGGCAGGCGGCCGGCGAGGTCGCCGGGACTGCCGCCGAGCAGGCAAAGGCCGTCGCGGGCGAAGCACGTGCACAGGCAGGCGGTGCGATACGCGACCTGAGGCAGCGCGTGGTGGGCGAGAGCCAGGGACAGGTGGAACGGCTGGCCGGGACGGTGCGGCAGTGGGCCGATGACCTCGCGGGGATGGCGGAGAACGCCTCGGGTGATTCGCCCGCCAGGAGCCTGGCGTCCCAGGCAGCCGATCAGGGCCACCGCGCGGCGGACTACCTGGACAAGAACGGCGCGGAGGGCCTGGTAGGCGACCTGCAGAACTTCGCGCGCCGTCGGCCGGGGGCGTTCCTGGGCGGAGCGGTGCTGGCCGGCATGGTGGTGGGCCGCCTGGCCAAGGCCGGCACCAAGGCCGCGCAGGCCCCGTCGGCTCCGCATCCGGGCGTTCGGCGACAGGGGCCGGAGCGCGAGGAGAGCGGCACCCTGCCTGCGGGCACACCGGTGCCGCCGCCGGAGCTGTCCGGTTATCCGGCTCATCCGGGGGTGTGAGATGTCGTCGCTCTATCGGCAGTCGCCGCGAGCCGGTGGACAGCGCGAGGCGGTTCCAGACCGCTCGGCGGGCGAGCTGCTGTCGGCGGTGACGTCGGATCTGCAGACGCTGTTCCGCCAGGAGGTGGAGCTGGCGAAGGCGGAGATCCGCGAGGAGGGCGCCAAGGCGGGCAAGGCCGCCGGGATGTACGGGGGTGCCGGGTTCGGCGGATACATGGTGGCGCTCTTCTTGTCGCTCGCGGCCGTCTTCGGTCTGGCCAACGTGATGGACGCCGGCTGGGCGGCACTGATCGTCGCCGCCGTGTGGGCGGTGATCGCGGCCGTCCTGTACGTGATGGGCCGCTCCCGGATGCGGGAGGTGTCCCCGAAGCCGGAACAGACCGTGCAAACCCTGAAGGAGGACGCGCAATGGGCACGGCACCCGATCAGATAAGGTCCGAGATCGACACCACCCGGGAACGCCTGTCGGAGAACGTCAACCGGCTGGCCGACCGGGCCCGCCCCCGGCAGATGGTGCGCCGCCGCACCCGGCGGGTGCGAGGCGCGGTGACGGGGCTGCGTGACCGCGTCATGGGGACCGTCGCCGAATCGGCGGGGACGGCGCGGGACCGTACGGTGCAGGCCACGGAGTCGGTGAAGGAAGGCACCGGCGGGGCCGCGGACACGGTGCGCCAGACGGCCGGGCAGGCCGCCGGTCAGGTCGGCGAGGTGGCCGGACAGGCCCGTGAGGCGGTGAGCCGGGCACCGGAGCAGGCGGTGCGGCAGACGCAGGGCAACCCGCTCGCCGCCGGGCTGATCGCCTTCGGTGCCGGACTGCTGACCGCGTCTCTCCTGCCGACGTCCGAGGCCGAGGAACAGGCAGCCTCCCGGATCACCGAGCAGGCCGGCGAAAAGCTCGAGCCGGTCAAGGAGGCAGCCGTCGAGTCCGCGCAGCAGCTGAAGCAGGACGCCACCGAGGTCGCCCAGCAGGCAGCCCAGGACGTGAAGGACACCGCCGCGGAGGCCGCGAAGACCACCAAGGAGGAGGCCCGCGACCAGGCAGGCCAGGTCTCGGGGCAGGCCCGCGAGTCCGGGCAGCAGGTGGCCGACGACGCCCGCGGGCGGAGCTCGGGCCCTGTCTGACCTTTGCACGTCGCTGCCGGCCCTCGCCGCGAGCGGGGAGGACGAGCCGGCAGCTGATCAACCCGGTTCCGTGAAGTGGGGACCCGGGATCAAGGCGGTTGTCTGGCCGAAGCGCATGCCCGGCCGAGCGTCCCTGACGAGGCGCGAGTACCGGGGCCTGGCCCGCATCACCCCTGCGTAAGGAGCTGTGTCATGAGAGTGGGACACAGGCGTGACGACACCGGCCATCGCCGAGGTCGGAAAACCGACGAGCAGCGGCAGGCCACGGCGTACGGCCGCGAAGATGAGCCGGAGCGATTCGGTCCGGGTCCGGAGGTGGAGCAGCGGGCGCCGGACACTCCGACGGATCTGCCCAAGGGCTCCTGGGGCGCGGTGCTGAAAGGCACCCTGAAGGAGTTCAAGAAGGACGAGCTGGCCGACCGGGCCGCAGCGCTGACCTACTACGGGATCCTGGCGCTCTTCCCGGCACTGCTGGCGCTGATCTCGCTGCTCGGGATCCTCGGCCAGTCCGCGACACAGCAGGTGCTGGACAACATCCGACAGCTGGCCCCGGGGGCGGCGCGGGACGTCCTCACCAACGCGGTGCAGCAGATGCAGGGCAACGCCGGGCTCGGGTCGATCATGGCGATCGTGGGTCTGGTGCTCGCGGTGTGGTCGGCCTCCGGCTATGTCGCCGCGTTCATCAGGAGCGCGAATGCGGTCTACGACGTCCCCGAGGGCCGGCCCGTGTGGAAGGTGCTGCCGCTCCGCGTCGCCGTGACCGTGGTCCTGATGGTCCTGGCCGTGGTCAGTGCGCTGATCGTCGTCTTCACCGGCGGCCTGGCCCAGCAGGTCGGTACTGCCCTGGGCGTCGGCGACACCGCCTTGACCGTGTGGTCGATCGCCAAGTGGCCGGTGCTCGTCGTACTGGTCACGATCATGATCGCGATCTTGTACTGGGCGACACCGAACGCGAAGGTCCGCGGCTTCCGCTGGATCACGCCGGGGAGCTTCCTCGCGCTCGTGATCTGGATGCTCGCCTCCGCGGGATTCGCCCTGTACGTCGCGAATTTCGCCTCGTACAACAAGACATATGGTGCCCTTGCCGGCGTGATCATTTTCCTGGTGTGGCTGTGGATCACGAATCTGGCGATTCTGCTCGGCCTCGAGTTCGACGCGGAGATGGCCCGCCAGCGGGCCGTCGCAGGCGGTCATCCGGCCGAGCAGGAGCCGTACGTCGAGCCGCGCGACACCCGGAAGTGGGACGAGGAGGACCGCCGCCGTTTTGAGTGAGGCGACCGCCCCTGAGCACCGCCTCATGCCTGGATCGCGTCATGCTCGTCGGGGTCTATGAACCCCCCACTACTTCAGCCGCTCCTGATGATGCGAACCTGCGGGTGGGTCCGGGGCCGCCATGACCCCGGAACCACCGCTGTCCGCGGATTGCCTGGCCGGAGGCCGTCAGGTGCCGCTCATGCCGAGTGGCCGTCCTCGACGGTCGCGCACCAGCTCCGCACCTTGGCCAGGTCCTTCTCGCGCTGCTGGAGTGACGGCACGAGGGACTTGCGGAAGGACAGTTCGTCATCGAGGTACTTCGCGACCGCGCTGCGGCCTGCGGCCTTCGCGGTGGCGGCCCGCTTCTCCAGTTGGGCGATGGAGCCCTTCCCCGACCCTTCCAGCCGCTTGAGCTTCCGCTCGATCCGCTGCTCGGCCTTCGGAGCGCGCTTGCACAGCTTGTTCGTGCCGTCCTTCTTCGCCGTGGCGGCGGGCTTGGCGGACGCGGCCGTGGTGGTGCTCTCCGCGGCGGCGGTCCCCGCAACGCCCAGTAGGGCGGCGACCGCCAGAGAGATGACGACGGTTTTCCTGGGTCGCATGATGTGTTCCTTCCTGTGCGGCGCAGTGCCTGCTGGGGAGGAAGTTAGGAACCGTCTTTGTGGAAACCTTGTGATGTCCCGGGCGCCGACAGCCAGTCCCTGCGCGGCGGCGGCAGCGTGTGGTCCGCCCTGGTGGGAAGACGCACTTCGAACCGTGTGCCGCGCCGCCCGTCCGGGCGGTCGAGAACCGTGATGCGGCCCTGGTGCAGCGTGATCTGCTGCGCGACGAGGGTGAGACCGAGGCCCGACCCGGGACTGCCGGGACCGCGGTGGAAGCGCCGGAAGACGGCCTCGCGCCGGTCGGGCGGGATGCCTGGCCCCCGGTCGTCCACGGTGAGCACGGCGTCCTGCCCGTCCTGGCCCAGGGTCACCTCGATACGGGGTGCCTTGTCCTCGTACCGGCCGTGGGTGCAGGCGTTGGCCAGCAGGTTGTCCACCGTGGAGCGCAGCCCCTGCTCCCAGCCGTGCGCCCACAGGCCCGGCGAGGCCGTCACCGTCAGCTCCGCGTCCGGGTGTCTGCGGCGCAGGTCGGCGACCGAGGCGTCCACGAGCTCGGCCAGGTCGACGGGGCCGAAGGCGTCCGCCTCGACCAGGTCGCCCTGGGCGAGCGCCCGGAGCATGGTCAGGAGCCCCTGCAGCCGGGTGTGCTCGCGCCGCAGGTCCTCCAGGACCTCGGTGCGGTCCGGCTCCGTCAGCTCCGGGTGTTCGGCGAGGATGTCCAGGTTGGTCCGCATGCTCATCAGCGGGGTGCGCAGCTCGTGCGAGGCTGCGGCGGAGAACGAGCGGGCCACCTCCAACGCCTCCGCGGTGCGGGCGGCCTGCTGGTCGTAGCGAGCGAGCACGGTACGGATCGTCCGGGCCAAATCGTCGACCTCGGCGATCCCGATCGGGGTGTGATCGAGGCGAGCGGCGCTGGTCGTCGGGTCGAGGCCGCTGGTACGGCGCTGCAGACGCCGCAGCGGCCGCGCGGTACCGGCCGCCGCCGCCCATCCCGCCGCCCCGGCGAGCGGGGCGGCGAGCAGCGCGACGGTCACCACCCGCCCCCGCACCAGCCTGATCAGCGCCTGGCTCGCGGTGTCCGGGGAGAACAGCCACAAGGTGCCTCGCGTCTCGGGGCGGTTGACGGTCACCGGCACGGACAGCACCCGCCAGCTCGCGCCGTCGGCCGCCCGTACGGTGACGGGTGCGATGGCGTTCGGCGGCAACCGTACGGACGCGCCCGGCTGAGGGCCGCCGGTGGTCACCGTGCCCGCGGGGCCCGTCAGCCGTACTCCCACATCGAGCGCGGCCGCGAACAGCCGCCGTTCCCGGGCGTGCTCGACGGACGGCGGCCGGCCCGACGCGGCGGCCCGCAGCAGCGCCTTGGCGTCCGGGGTGACCGCGGCGGCACGATCGCTCAGCTGCGAGTCCTGCTGCTGGTGCAGATCCTTGGTGACCAGCCCCAGCAGCAGCAGGCCGGCGGCCAGCACCAGCGGCGGCACGGTGACGCCGACGGCGATCGCGATCCGCGTGGACAGTCTCACGGCGCGTCCCGGGGCTCGCGCAGGACGAAGCCGACCCCGCGCATGGTGTGCAGCATCCGGGGCCGCCCTTCTGCCTCCAGCTTGCGGCGCAGGTAGCTGACGAAGGTGTCCACGGCGTCGGTGCGCACCTCGAAGTCGTACCCCCACACGCGGTCCAGCAACTGGTCCCGGGTCAGCACGATCCCGGCGTTGCGGGCCAGGACCTCCAGCAGCTCGAACTCGCGCCGGGTCAGCTTCAGCGGTTCCCCGTCGATGTGCGCCTCGCGGGCGGCCGGTGCCAGGACCAGGGGGCCTACGCGCACCAGGTCGTCGACCGCGGGCGGCCGGCGGCGCAGCAGCGCGCCCAGCCGCAGTACCAGCTCCTGGAGGGCGAAGGGCTTGACGAGATAATCGTCTCCGCCCGCCTGGAGCCCGGCGACCCGGTCGGAGACCTCGTCGAGAGCGGAGAGCATCAGCACGGGGACGTCGTTCCCGTCCCCCCGGAGCCCGCGGCACACCTCGATGCCGCTCAGGCCGGGCATGGAGATGTCCAGCACCACCACGTCCGGCGACCGGTCGCGCACCGTCTGAAGAGCCGCACGGCCACTCTCCGCCAGAACGACGGAGAAGCCGCTCAGCCGCAGTCCACGATCCAGGGAACGCCGGATGGCCGCGTCGTCGTCCACGACCAGCACCAGCCCGCTCATCGCGTTCACGGCCGCGATGCTACGTCCCGCCCCCGTCCCGGCCACCGCCGGGCGGCCCACGGAGCGCCAAAGATGCCGGCAACAGTCGGCAAAGGGGTACGGGGCGGGACTGCTCCGGAGACGCGGCTCGCTCGGTCCCGCCGACAGAGCAGAGCTCGGCCTCGTTTGTGACGCTCGTTTGACGCTCTGAGGGCCTCACAGCCGGCCCGAAGGGCTTGGATATGGCGACGGGCGAGGACCCAAGGGCGGCGAGCCGGCCGGGCGATCGTGCCCGCGGTGCGCTTCTTGCGTCCGCGGCCGGTGCCCCCTTGTCGCTTGTAGAGCACGGCGGCAGCGACCAGCACGGCGCCGGGCGCTGCGTGTCCGTCAGACGTCCGTGTCCCGGGCGAGCCGCTGTACCCGCTCGACGTCGGGCAGGCCCGCGCCCCTGCCGACCCGGGCCGGAGTCGGGTCGTCGGCGGCGTTCGCCGGGTCGACCAGCCGGCGCAGGCCGGTGCGCAGGAGCGCGCCGTCGACGGAGGCCACGCCGCTGAGCGCGAGCACCGACACGCCCTGGTCGAGTGCGGCCATGAGCTGCGCGACGTCGTCGACCGGGAGGTTCTCACCGGCCGGCCGGCTCTCGGCCGCGATCCGCCCGTAGGCGTCGATCATGATCTGCACACGGGCGCGCAGTTGTTCGCCGAGCACCGCGTCGCGGGCGGCGGTCGCGATGAACTCCAGCATCGCCAGGCCGAACCCGCGCACCAGCATCGCGGCCTCCTCGGCGGGGGCGACACCGGAGCCCGTGCCGGCGGCGCCACTCGCGTCCGGCACGGCGAACGGGTCCCAGTCCTCGCCCCGCAGCGTCTGCAGGTTGTGGTCCATCGCGGCCAGGAACAGCTCGGCCTTGCCTCCGAAGTTCGAGTAGACCGCCCCCTTGGAGAACCCCGCCTCGTTGGCGATCCCCTCGAGGCTCGCCCCGTGGTAGCCGTCCCGGGCGAACGCCATCAGCGCCGCCACGGTCAATGCGCCGCGTGTCTCCTGCTTCTGCTCCGCACGGCTGCGGCGTACCCGGCGTGCGGTCGGCGTGAGGCGTTGGTCCATGACCGACATCGTAGTTGACGTACTTGCGGAATCGCGATACCAATGGCATTCACATACCGACAGTATTTGAATTCAGTGGGTACCTCAGTGGTGAGCCGAGGTGGGGGAGGAGCGCTGATGAGCGACGCGGTGTTGGAGGTCGAGAACCTCACCAGGAGGTTCGGCCCAGTCCTGGCGAACGACGGGGTCAGTCTGCGGGTCAGGGCCGGTGAGGTGGTCGGCCTGCTCGGGCACAACGGCGCCGGCAAGACCACGTTGGTCTCGCAGATCGTGGGTCTGCTCAAGCCCGACGCGGGGTCGATCCGGGTGGCCGGGGTGGACGCTGTCGCGGACCCGGCGACGGCCCGCCGCTGTGTGGCACTCCAGGCCCAGTCGCAGGCGCCGATGGACGGCCTGACCCCCAGGACGGCGATCGAGATCGCGGGCCGGCTGCGCGGCATGTCCAAGGCGGCCGCCGGGGCGGCGGCGCGTACGCTCGCCGAGGAACTGGACCTCCACGAGTGGCTCGACCGCCGCGCCCTGCCGGAGGGACGTGGCCTGTCCGGCGGTGTGCGCCGACTGACCGCGTTCGCCATGGCTGCGGTCGCTCCGGTGCCGCTGGTCGTCCTCGACGAGCCCACCAACGACGTCGACGCGGCCCGCCGGCGGCGCCTGTGGGACACCGTGCGCCGCCTGGGCGACGAGGGCGCGGGCGTGCTGCTCGTGACCCACAACGTCGTCGAGGCCGAGCGTGTGGTGGACGAACTCGTGGTCCTCGACCATGGCAAGGTCGTCGCCGCCGGGTCGCCGAGCCGGCTGCGTGGGACCGGCGACCACGCCCTGCGGCTCGAACTCTGGCTGCATCCCGAGGGGGCCGACCCCTCGGATCACCCGGGCACCGTGCCGGTCCCGGTCGCCCGCCGCCTCCGCGTCGGCCGACGGGTGCTGCTCACCCTCGGCTCGGCCGACGCCGAGGCCGCCGTCGCCTGGGCCGCGACGCTCCGCGAGAGCCGTCGCATCGAGGAGTACACGCTGGGCCCCGCCACCCTCGAGGACGTCTACCTCGCCGTGACCGCCGGAGCCGCCACCGACCAGACCGCCACCGGAGCCACGACCGCCGCAGCCGCCACGGACGCGGCCGACATCCCGGAGGAGACCGCCCGTGTCTGAGGCAACCGTCGTCGCGACGCCCACCCGTGTGCCCCGGCCGATCCCGCCGCGCACCGGGCTGTGGACGACCTACGCGACCCTGCTGCGCTGGACCATGGGCCAGATCGGCGCGGTCCTGCCGCTGATCATCCTGATCCAGGCGCTCCTCGCCGCCGGCATCATCGTCGGCTTCGGGTTCCTGATCGGGGACGTCAACAGCCCCGCCGCCCAGTTCCTGTCCACGGGAACCCCGACCGTGCTGCTGATGGTCATCGGCCTGGTCATGGTCCCCCAGGGTGTGGCGCAGGCCCGCACCAGCGGCACCTTCACCTACCAGCGCGCGCTGCCGGTGCCGCGCCCGCTGCTGCTGCTGGCCGATCTCACGGTGTGGCTGGTGGTCGCCCTCCCGGGCATCCCCGTGGCGGTGTTCGTGGCCTGGCTGCGCTACGACCTGAGCTACTCCTTCGACTGGTCCCTCCTGGTGACCGCGTCCGTGCTGACCGCGTTGGTGGCGACGGCCGTCGGCTACGCGGTGGCCGTGCTCCTGCCGCCGCTGCTCGCCCAGCTCGCCAGTCAGGTCCTCGTGTTCTTCGTGATGCTGTTCTCGCCGATCACGTTCCCGGAGAGCCAGTTGCCGGAGTGGTTCAGGGCGGTCCACGACGTGCTGCCCTTCCGGCCGGCGGCGGACCTGCTGCGCGCCGGACTGGTCTCGGGCGACCAGGGGGTGAACTGGCAGGACCTCGCCGTGCTGACGGTCTGGTGCCTGCTCGGCCTCACGATCAGCGTGCGGGCCCTGGTCCGCCGGCCCTGAACCGGCCGGGGCGGACGGCGGCGCGCGGCGGCCGGGGAAGGGAGCGACACCCTTCCCCGGCCGCCGCGACCGCTGCAAAACCCCACCTCACAGCGGGTTTTGCTTTAGCATCGCTATAACTTCCCTTGGATCCCCCTTTACTTGAGGAGGATCCCTGCATACGATGCCCAGCAGTGGTTATCGCGTGACCGAGACGTGAAGAGCACGTGGGGTTCCGTCCGGGCGAGATCACCTTTTATCGAGCACGAACGGGGCGTGCGCGACCTGCTCACGGGCGGAGTCATGCCCCGCTGATCGGATGATTTCTTCGGGGGGAGACTTCACGCACTAACGGGGGCAATGCGACGCCAGTTCAGGACGCTGCGGCAGGGGCGAGGGGACTTGATGCTCCGGTGTGCCGAGGTGCGTCGACCCACCTTTAGCTGATCATCAGTCTAAAGGGACGGGTGTCTGGATGGTCGTCTCTTTTCAGTCATCCTCACGTGATGACGTGACGCGTCATGGGCGGGTTGCCCGTGTGCCACGGCTCCGTGTCGATGTATTCCGGCATTCACACACGCGTGTCTCGTGACCGCCTTCAGGTGCCGAAGGCTGCCCGCGAGCTGACGCGGCCGTTGAGTTTGCCGTCCACGAGACAACGACTCAAAAGGTTATGAGCATGGCGACGGTTGGAGTGATAGGCGCCGGCGTTATGGGCAAAGATGTGGCCCTTACCTGTGCAGCCTATGGATACGACGTACTGCTTTGCGACAGCGATGCGGATGTTCTCGCCTCCGCGCCGGGGCAGATGCGCCGGCGTGTCAGGAAGTACCGGATGATGTCGCCGGCCGTGGCCGAATGGCACGCCGACGACGTCCTCGGCCGGGTGTCCCGCACCGGCGACGTGGCGGACCTGGCCGGCGCGGACTGGATCGTCGAGAACATCGTCGAGGATCCCGAGGCCAAGCGGGAGCTGTATCTCCGGCTCCGCGAGGTCTGCACGGAAACGGTGCGGGTCGCGGTCAACACCAGCTGTATGCCCATCACCCGGATCGCGTCCCTGATGCCCCACCCTCAGCGGGTGATCGGCATGCACTTCATGAATCCGGTTCCCCTGATCGACGGTGTCGAGGTCATTCGCGGACAGCACACCTCGGACGACACGGTGAAAGCGGCGGAGGAGTTCGCCGGCTCCCTGGGCAAGCGTCCCATCGTCGTGAACGACATGCCCGGGTTCGTGTCCAACCGCCTGTCCCATCTCTTCATGAACGAGGCGGCCTTCCTGGTGCAGGACGGCGTCGCGGCACCGGAGCAGGTGGACGACGTCTTCAAACTCGGCTACGGGCACCGCATGGGGCCGCTGGAAACGGCGGACCTCATCGGCCTGGACACGGTCGTCAACTCGCTGGCAGTTCTGTACGACGAGTTCCAGGACCCCAAATTCCGCTGCTGTCCGCTGCTGAAGAAGATGGTCGACGCCGGTTTCCTGGGACGGAAGAGCGGCCGGGGATTCTACGACTACACGACGTCCACTGCGGGCGCGCGGTGATGCCCGACGCGACTGCTCCCGAAGGGAACCGAACCGTGAAGATGGCGAAATGCGTCGTCTGGGACCTCGACGACACGCTCTGGCACGGAACTCTGTCGGCCGGGGACCACGTCACCCTCAAGCCGGGCGTTCTCGACCTGATCAGGACGCTGGACTCCCGCGGGATCCTCCTGTCGATAGCCAGCAAGAACAACCACGACGACGCCATGCGGAAACTGGAGGAACTCGGAGTGGCCGAGTACTTCCTGTACCCGCAGATCAACTGGAACAGCAAATCCAGCTCGGTCTCCGAGATCCAGAAGCGGCTGAACATCGGACTCGACACCTTCGTGTTCGTCGACGACCAGCCGTTCGAACGGGACGAGGTCGCGTTCGCCCTGCCGGAGGTCGAGACCGTCGACGCGGCGGACTACCTCACTCTCGATGCGCTGCCGCGGCTCTCCCCGCCGGTGGTGACCGAGGACGCCAGGCGGCGCCGGCTCATGTACCTGGAGGACGAGCGGCGCAGTGAGTCCGAACTGGCCTACCAGGGGCCCCGCGAGGACTTCCTGCGCAGCCTCGGCATGGTGTTCCGCATCTCCCGGGCCGGCGGTGACGACCTGCTGCGGCTGGAGGAACTGACGAAGCGGACCAGCCAGCTGAACTCCACCGGCATCCACTACTCCCACGAGCAGCTCGAGACGCTCATGCACGACCCGGGCCACGATCTGTGGGTCTGCGAGCTGACCGACCGCTACGGCTCGTACGGAAAGATCGGCATGGCCCTGGTCGCCAAGGGCCAGGATCGCTGGACCATCAAGATGCTCCTGATGTCGTGCCGAACGGTGTCGAAGGGCGTGGGCACCGTCCTCCTGGCTTTCCTCATCAAGCGGGCCACCGCGGCGGAGAAACGTCTCTTCGCGGATTTCCGCCGCACCAGCCGCAATCGTCAGATGCTGCTGACGTACCAACTGGCCAATTTCCGCGTGGTGTCGAAGGACGGCGACGACCACGTGTACGAGAACGACCTCACTGTCAGCCAGGACTATCCGGACTACATCAAGGTGGAAGTCAATGCCTAGCGAGTCCCTCACGAGCATGGAGAACGGCGCGGCGGCGGACACGGCGGCGGCGATCAGGAACTATGTGCGGGCGAACATGACCGCCCTGCGGGACGTGGATCTGCGGGACGACGACAACTTCTTCGAGAAGGGTTTCGTCACGTCGATCTTCGCCATGCAGATGCTGGACTTCATCGAGTCCACGTTCGGTATCGAGGTGCCGGACGACCGGATCACCCTGCAGAACTTCAGCTCCATCGACAGCATGACCCGAATGGTGGGGGAGCTGAAGCATGCGGCAGGTGAGTGAGGAACAGACACGCGATCCGGTGGTCCGCGCCCGGCTCTTCGCCGAGCACGAACTGGCGGACCGCGCCGGGGAATTCGACCGCACCGGGCGATTGCCGAGGGACGTCATCCGGAAGATGGCCGACGAGGGGCTGCTCGGCGCGGCGGTGCCGAAGCGCTGGGGCGGCCACGGGCTGGACCCCCTCGCCTACGGCGAACTGACCGAGTCGGTGGGAAAGGCCTGCGCGTCGACACGGGCTCTGCTCACGGTGCACACCTCCCTGGTCTGCGAGACGCTCGCCGAACGGGCGTCGGACCGCCTCAAGGGGAAGTACCTCACCGACCTGGCCACCGGTCGGCGGATCGGCTGCTTCGCGCTGTCCGAGGCGGAGGCCGGATCGGACGCCGCGTCGGTCACCACGCGCTACGTCAAGAAGGGCGACATCTTCGTCCTTGACGGACGGAAGAAGTGGATCTCGTTCGCCGGCATCGCCGACCTCCTCCTCGTCTTTGCGAACGACAACGGCGTGTCAAGCGCCTTCCTCGTCGAGCGGGACATGCCGGGCGTGGAAATCCACCCGATGTCCGGATTCCTGGGCAACCGGGCGACACACATCGCGGAGGTCTCGTTCACCGACGTCGAGGTCCCCGCCGAGAACCTCGTGTCGGGCATCGGGCTGGGATTCGGCTTCGTCGCGAACACCGCCCTTTTCCACGGCCGTTACAGCATCGCCTGGGCCGGGGTCGCGATCGCCCAGGCGGCACTGGAGGTCATGTGCGCCTACGCCACCGAACGTGAGCAGTTCGGAACACGGATCGGCAGCCATCAGCTCGTGCAGAAAATGGTCGCGGACGCCGTGACCCAGGTCGCGGCGGCACGAGAACTGTGCCGCCGGGCGGGCCGGCTGCGCCTGGAGCGCAGTACCGACGCGGTGATGGCGACCAACATCGCCAAGTATTTCTCCTCGACGATTGCCCAACAGGTCACCTCCGACGCGGTCCAGGTTCTCGGGGGAAACGGCTGCTGGGACCAGTACCCGGCGGAAAGGCTGTTCCGGGAGGCGAAGATCCTGGAAATCATCGAGGGCACCTCGCAATTGCAGCAATTGATGATCGCCGACTACGGATACAAGAAATTCGCGGTTCGAAGCCGGGGTGGGGAAGATGAAGTGTTGTGACACCGGCGGGAGCGCGCGTCCCGCGTTCGTGTTCCCCGGGCAGGGCGCGGTCTGGTCCGGCATGGCGGCGGCACTGCTCGACGCCTCCCCGGTCTTCGCCCGCCGGATCGGTGACTGCGCGGACGCCCTCGCGCCGCACGTGGACTGGTCCCTCGTGGACGTCCTGCGGGCCGAGCACCCGGCGGCCGGCTACGACCGGGCGAACGTCTCGGAGCCCGTGCTGTTCGCGATCCAGGTCGCCCTGGCCGAGCTGTGGCGGTCCCACGGCACCGAGCCGCACGCCGTCGCCGGGTACAGCCTCGGCGAGGTCGCCGCGGCGTGCGTCGCCGGCGCGCTCGACCTGGACGAGGCGGCGCGGGTGATCGCGCTGTGGAGCGAGGCGCAGGCACGGGTGTCGGCCCCCGGAGCCATGGCGCTGCTGGCGCTTGCTCCCGACGAGGCGCGGGACCGGCTGGCGCCGCTCGGCGAGGTCGTGAGCGTCGCCGGTCTCCTCGCCCCGCGCTCGGTGGTGGTCGCGGGCGACCGCGACGCGGTCGTGGAGCTGGCCGCCCGGGTCCGCGCCGAGGGGACGTACGCCCAGAAGCTGTCACTCGGCCTGGCGTGTCACTCGCCCCTGATGGAGGAGCAGCGCGACTGGCTGCTGGCCTCCCTGGGCGAGGTCGCCCGGCGCGACGTGGACCTCCCCTTCTACTCCAGCGTGACCGGCGGCCGGATGCCCACCCGTGACCTGGACGCCGGGTACTGGTACCGCAACATGCGCCAGGCCATGCTGTTCGAGCAGGTCACCCGGGCTCTGCTGGCCGACGGCCACACGACGCTGATCGAGCCCAGCCCCCACCCGGTGCTGGTGACCGCGATGCGCTCCACGGTGGAGGCGGCCGGCAGCACCGCACGGGTCGTCGGCACCCTGTACCGCGCAGACCAGGGGATGGACAGGTTCCGTGCCTCCCTGGCCGAGGCGTCCGCCCAGGACGCGCGGGAGACAGCCGCCGCCGACGACGCGGTCGAGGCCCTGTGCGACGTGATCGTCGCCGCGGTCCGCGGCGAGACCGTGCCCGAGGTGACCGCCGGCGGCGCCACCGTGGGCCGGAACGACCACGGCACCGGCCTGTTCGACCTCGGTTTCGACTCCCTGGCCCTCGTGGCGCTGCGGGAGAGGCTGGAACGCCGGCTGGACCTCCGCCTGGAGAGCACCTTCACCCTCGACCACTCCTCCGTCGACGCCCTGGTGCGCGCACTGGAACCGCTGCTGAAGGGGACCGGCACGGAAGGCCCCGAGTCGGCCCACGACCACCGCAGCGATGCCGAAGTGTCCCCGTCCGAGCCGGTCGCGCTGGTGGGGATGGCCTTCCGGCTGCCCGGCGGCATCGCGACCCGCGACCGCTTCTGGGAGGTCCTGAGCAAGGGCGTGGACGTGGTGGGGGAGATCCCGGCCGGCCGGTGGAGCCAGAGCCCTCTGGACCTCGACGGGATCACCACCACGCAGGGCGGCTATCTCACCGACGTCGACCGGTTCGACCCGCTCTTCTTCAACATCTCGCCGAAGGAGGCGCAGCTGCTCGATCCGCAGCAGCGCCTGCTCCTCGAGCTGACCTGGGAAGCCTTCGAGGACGCCGGGATCGACCCGCTCGCCGCGGGCCGCGACCAACGCGTCGGCACCTACGTCGGGATCTACAACAACGACTACCAGCAGGTCGGCGCGGACCTCGGACACGCCCCCGACGCCTACACCTACACCGGCAACATGGCCAACGCGGCGGCCGGACGGATCTCCTACGCCTACGGTTTCCGCGGCCCCAGCATGGCCGTCGACACCGCCTGCTCCTCCTCCCTGTACGCCGTGCACCTGGGTATGCGGGAACTGCGCCAAGGCGGCTGCGACCTGGTGGTGGCCGCGGGGGTGAACCTGATCCTCAGCCCCGAGGTCCACCTGTCGTGGTCGCGGCTGAACGCCCTCTCGCCGAGCGGGCGGTGCCGGAGCTTCGACGACGCCGCCGACGGCTACATCCGCAGCGAGGGCGGGGCGGTCGTCCTGCTCAAGCGGCTCTCCGACGCCGAGCGGGACGGCGACCGGATCCTCGCCGTCCTCAGCGGCTCGGCGGTCAACCACAACGGCCGCAGCGGCGGCTTCACGGTGCCGAGCGGCACGGCCCAGGCCGAGGTGATCCGCGGTGCCCTCGCCGACGCGGGGGTCGGCGTGGAGGACATCTCCTACGTGGAGACCCACGGTTCGGGCACGCCCGTCGGCGACCCGCAGGAAGTGAACGCCCTCGCCCGGGTCTTCGCGGACCGCAGCAGCAAACTGCCCATCAGCAGCGTCAAGTCCCACCTCGGGCACCTGGAGGGCGCAGCCGGCATGGCGGCGCTGTGCAAGGTGGTGCTCGCCCTGGAACACGGCAAGCTGCCGGGCACCCTGCATTACCGGAAGGGGAACCGTCTGATCGACTGGGAGCGGATCCCGGTCGAGGTGATCGCCGAGGAGATCCCGTGGGAGCCGGCCGCCGGCCGGCGGCGCGCCGGCATCACCTCCCTGGGGATCAGCGGCACCAACGCCCACCTCGTCGTCGAGGAACACCGGCCGCTCCCGTCCGCCCGCCCGCCCCGGCAGCACCTGCCCGGCGTACCGCACCTGCTCACCGTCTCCGCCCAGTCGGAGCCGGCGCTACGGACCGCGCTGCGCGGCCTCGCCGAGTGGAGCCGCGACGCGGAGGCGCCGCTCGCCGACGTCGCCCACACCCTGGGCCGGCGGAGCGCGCTGCGGCACCGCCGCGCGCTGGTCTGCGACTCCCTGGCCGGCCTGCCGGCCGTGGTCGAGGCGGCACTGGACCACGACGGCTCCCCGCCCGCCGAGGGCCGGGGGAGCGGCCAGGTCTTCGTCTTCTCCGGCCAGGGCACCCAGTACCCCGGCATGGCCCGTGAGCTGTACGACCACGCCGAGGTCTTCCGCCGCGAGATGGACGCGCTGGACCGCGCCTTCGTCCGGGCGGGCGGGGTCTCACCGCTGGAGGCCATATTCGGCGGGGACGAGACGGTGTTCGCGTCGCCGCTGCACACCCAGCCGATGATCTTCACCGTCGAGCTGGCGCTCGCCCGGTACTGGCAGGCGCTCGGCATCACCCCCGACGCGGTCCTCGGCCACAGCATCGGCGAGTACGCGGCGGCCTGCTTCGCCGGTGTCATGAGCACCGAGCAGGCCGTCGACCTGGTGACCCGCCGCGGGCGGGTCATGGAGGACACGCCCCGGGACGGCGGGATGGCGACCCTGCTGTGCTCCCGCGAGCGGGCCGAGGAACTGCTGCGCGACCACCCCGAGGTGTGGGTGGCCGCCGTGAACGCGAAGGAGAACGTCACCGTCTCCGGGCTCGGGCCGGGCCTCGACGCGGTGCTGCGCGCCGCGCGCAAGAAGCGGATCTTCGTGGAACGCCTGGCGATCTCGCACCCGTTCCACTCGCCGCGGATGGCCCGGGGCGCCGAGGAGATGTACGAGCAGATCCGCGACCAGCGGTTCGCCGCCCCCGCCATCCCGTGGATCTCCGCGCAGACCGGCCGCGCGGTGACGCCGGACGAGCCGGTCGACGCGGCGTACTGGAGCCGCCACCTGGTCGACCCCGTGTTGTTCACCTCCGCGGTCGGGACCGCGCTCGACGCGGGCTTCCGGGTGTTCGTCGAGGTCGCTCCGGCGGCGACGCTCGGCGGCCTGATCGCGCAGGACACGCGGGAGGACGTCGTCACCGTCCCCAGCCTGCGCAAGGGCCGCTCCGACGTGCGCCAGTTCCTGGAGAGCGCCGGAACGCTGTGGGAGCTGGGCAGGGCGGTGGACGGGGACCGGCTGCCGGGCCGCCCGGGCGACCTCGTCCGGGACCTTCCGCACACCCCCTTCGACAGGCAGCGGATCTGGTACGACGACCACACCGGAGAGGACGGTGCTCCGATGCCCTCTGGCAGCGACGAGAGCAAGGCGCGCGACGCCCGGGCGACCGCGGAACGTGAGACGGTCCGGGCGTTCCTGGCCGGGGCCCTGGGCCAGATCACCGGCGTCGCGGTCGACACGGCGGACGAGTCGGTGGAGCTGTTCTCGCTCGGCGTCGACTCCCTGATGCTGGTGCAGTTGGTCAAGCGGATCGACCGCCAGTACTCCGTGGACTTCCCGATCAGGATGTTCTTCGCGTCGCTGCACACGCTCGGGCAGCTGACGGACTTCGTGCAGCAGAACCGGTCGGCCGACGCCATGCCGTGGGACGACGCCGAGCCCGCCTCGGAGGCGGCCACGGCGGCCCCCGCGCCGCAGCCGCCGGCCACCGCCCCGGCCGATGCCGTACCGGCTCCCCTCCCGGCGGGGGCCGCGCCCGCTGTCCCCGCCGGGCCCGGCTCCATGGCGCTGCAGGCCGTGGTCCAGGCCCAGCTGGACCTCATGCGGCAGCAGCTCAGCCTGTTCGGTGCCCCCGGCCCGACCGCGGAGACGGGCGAGCGGACGACACCCGCCCTCGCATCCGCCGCACTGACGCCGCCCGCCCCGGCCGTCGCGCCGAAGAACGTGCGCAAGGTCGGCACGTACAACAACAACATCGCGCTCACCGACGACCGGCTCACCGCCGAACAGAGCCGCTTCATCGAGGACTTCGTGGCACGCTACGTCGCCCGGACCCGCTCCTCGAAGGAGTACGCCGACCGGCACCGCCCGAGGCTGGCGGACTGGATCGCGTCGCTCAACTTCAATCCGAGCGTGAAGGAGACGGTCTACCCGGTCGTCTCGGCCCGGTCCGAGGGAGCCCTCTTCTGGGACCTGGACGGCAACGAGTACATCGACACCGCGATCGGCTACGGCGTCCACATCTTCGGCCACAACGCCCCCTTCATCAGGGACGCGGTCAAGCGGCAGCTGGAGCACGGGTACGAGCTGGGCCCGCAGAACGCCGTGGCCGGCGAGATCGCCGAACTCATCCACCGGATGACCGGCGTCGAACGGGTGGCGTTCTGCAACACCGGCACCGAAGCGGTGATGGTCTCCCTGCGGCTGGCGCGGGCCGTCAGCGGCCGGGACAAGGTCCTGAGGTTCACCAACTCGTACCACGGCAGCTCCGACGGGGTGCTCGCCGAGAGCGACGGAACCGCCACCGTCCCGCTGACCATCGGCATTCCGCAGGCCATGGTCGACAACACCGAGGTCCGCGCCTACGGCAGCCCGGACACCCTGCGATGGGTCCGCGAGCACGGCGCCGAACTGGCCGCGGTGCTGGTCGAGCCGGTGCAGTCCCGCAACCCCGGCCTCCAGCCGGGGGAGTTCCTGCGCGAGCTGCGCGAGATCTGCACGGAGCACGGCATCGCGCTGATCTTCGACGAGATGATCACCGGTTTCCGGGTGGAACCGGGCGGCGCCCAGGCCTACTTCGACGTCAGCGCCGACATGGTCCTGTACGGCAAGCTCGTGGCGGGCGGCCTGCCGATCGGCATCGTCGCCGGGCGCAGCAGATACCTCGACGCCGTCGACGGCGGAGCCTGGGTCGACACCGACGACTCCCGCCCCGCGGCACCGACCACCTTCTTCGCCGGAACGTTCTGCAAGCACCCGCTGGCCATGGCTGCCGCCAAGGCCGTGCTCACGCGGCTGGAGGAGTCCGGCGCCGAGCTGCTGGCCGGCCTCAACGCCTACACCGCGGAGTTCGCCCGCCGCGCCAACGCCTACTTCGAGGCCGAGGAGGTGCCGCTGGCCATCGCGCACTTCGGGTCGATGTACAAGTGGGAGCCGGTCACCCCGCGGGACGTCACCCACGCCTCGCTCACCCAGAACCTCTTCTTCAAGCTCCTGAACCACCACGGTGTCTACGTGTGGGAGCGCCGCACGGCCACCTTCTCCTTCGCGCACACCCGGGAGCACCAGGACCGGATCCTGGAGGCGATCCGCGCCTGTGTGGAGGAGCTGCGCGCCGGCGGGTTCGACTTCCGCCGCCGCGGGTCGACGGCCGCCCTGCCGCGCCCGCAGGAGCACGCGGAGCTGACCTCCCTGGAGCAACGGGTCTACGTCCTGTCCCGGATGCGCGGCGGGAACGAGGCGTACCAGGTCGTCTTCGGCCTCCGCTTCGACGGTCCCCTCGACCCGGACCGGGTCGCCGCCGCCTTCCGGGCCATCGGCCACAAGCACCCGAACCTGCGGCGCCACTACGTGGTCGGCCCCGCCAGGGTGCGGGCCGCCGTGGCCCCGGACGTCAGCCCCGAGGGGCACCTCTTCGACCGCCGGCGCGACCCCTCGCTGTCCACCGAGGACATCCTGTCGGTGATGAACCGGCCGCTCGACCTGGCGCGGCCGCCGCTGTGGCGGTACGGCATCGTCATCGACGAGGACGGCACGCACCACCTGGTCGTCTCCTTCCACCACATCGTCGTCGACGGCCGGTCGGTGGAGATCATCTTCAACGACCTCGCCGAGCACCTGACCCACGGCCGACTCGACGAGCCCGACGGGTCCGACGACTACGCCACGTTCGTGCGCCTGCTGGCCGGCGCGCCGGACCGGCCGGAGTACGCCGAGCACCGGCGCTGGTGGCTGGAGCAGTTCGCCACCGTGCCCCGGCCGCTGAACCTCCCGACCGACGCGCCGCGTCCGGACGTCAACGACTTCGCGGGACGCCGGCACTACTTCCAGGTCGACCCCGAACTGCACCGGGCGGCCACGGAGGTGATCCGGCAGCTGAGGACGACACCCTCCGTCTTCTACCTGTCCCTGTGGGCACTGCTGCTCGCCAAGGTCACCGGCGAGGACGACCTGTGCGTCGGCGTCCCCATGGACCAGCGCATGCTCGGGTCGTTCGAGAAGACGGTCGGCATGTTCGCCGAGTCGCTGCCGCTGCGGATCAGGCCGGCGGCCGGCACCCGGGTGTCGGACCTGCTCCGTCAGGTCCGGGACACCAGCCTGACGGCGATGAGCCACTCGCTCTACCCGTACAGCGTGCTCGTCCAGGAACTCGACCTGACGCGGGACCATGGCCACAACGCGCTGTTCGACACGATGTTCATCTACACCGACGCCCGCACACGCGCCCGCCGCTTCGGCGACGTGACCGCCACGACCGAGGAACTCGGCGCCCGGGGCTCGATGTTCGCGTTCACCTTCGAACTCACCGAACGCGACGGCGGACTCCACGCCGACCTGAACTACTCCGCCGTCTACGGCGAGGAGCGGATCGCCGGGCTGATGGAGCGCTTCCGGACGCTGCTGGCGCAGGTCGTGCGGAATCCGGAGCGGACGGTCGGCGAGCTGTCACTGCTCGACGACGGGGCCAGGCAGCGGCTGCTGGCCCTGGGCACCGGTCCGGCCGTCGCGGAACGGGCGCCGCTGACGGAGCTGTTCGACGCGGTGTGCGCGGCCCGGCCGGAGCAGTCGGCGATCCGGTTCCGCGGCGAGGACATGGACTACCGGCGACTGGCCGGACGCGTGCACCGGCACGCCGCCCTCCTGCGGGCGCGCGGCGCCCGGCGGGGTGATGTGATCGGGCTTCTGCTGCCGCCGTCGCCCGACCTGACCGCCCTGATGCTGGCCGCCAACCGGATCGGCTGCGCCTGGCTGCCCATGGACGTCCGGACCCCTCCCAAGCGACTGGCGTCCATCGTCGAGACCGCCGGTCCCGTGCTGGTCGTCTGCTCCGAGGAGACCCACCCGGCCTCGGCCTCCGGCCTGGGTGACCGGGCCGTCGTCCTGCGGGAGGAGGACCTGCCCGAGGCCACGGACGTCCCGGCGGTCCCCGTCGCGGCGGACGACCTCGCATACGTCATCTTCACCTCCGGCTCCACCGGACGCCCCAAGGGCGTCACGGTCACCAACGGGTCCCTCGCCAACTTCCTGCGCGGCATGCCGGACGCCCTGCGCTGGGGTGAGGACAAGGCGGTGGCGTGCCTGACCACGCCGGCGTTCGACATCCACGTCCTGGAGACGCTGCTGACGCTGGTCAAGGGCGGTACGGTGGTCGTCGCCGACGAGGACGAGGTCCGGACCCCGGCGAACATCGCCGAGTTCGTCGTCCGTGGCGGCGTCGACTACCTCCAGCTCACGCCGACCCGTCTGCGCCTGCTGCACGCGGACCCGGACGCCGCCTTCGAGGCCCTGGGCGCGCTGGAGAAACTCGTCGTCGGCGGCGAGGCGTTCCCCGAGGACCTGCTCGACGGGCTGCGGGCGCACCCGTCGCTGGAGATATTCAACGTCTACGGCCCGACCGAGTCCTGCATCTGGTCCAGCGTCAAGGACCTCACCCCGCCCGGCACCGCCGTCGGCATCGGCACGCCGATCGCCAACACCACCCTGTACGTCCTGGACGACGACCTGGCGCTGGTACCGCAGGGGACGGAGGGCGACCTGTGGATCGGCGGGCTCGGAGTGTCACCGGGCTACCTGGGCCGGCCCGACCTCGACCGCGAGGTGTTCCGGGACAACCCGTTCGGCGACGGGCGGATCTACCGCAGCGGTGACCGGGCCGTCTGGAGGAACGGCGAACTGCACTGCCTCGGCCGGACCGACAACCAGGTCAAGGTGCGCGGCCACCGCATTGAACTCGAGGAGATCGAACGGGTGATCGCCGGATACGCGCGGGTGACCGCGGCGGCGGCGGTCGTCCATGACGTGTCGCCGGGCAACCGGGTCATCCGCGGCTTCTACCAGGCGAAGCCGGGTGAGCGCGTCGAGCAGGACGCGCTGCGGGACCACCTCGCCGAGCGGCTGCCGGACTACATGGTCCCCGCCACCCTGACGGAGGTCCCCCGCATTCCGGTGACCACCAGCGGCAAGGTCGACCGCCCGGCGCTGGCACGGCAGGCCGTCCCGCAGCCGGAACCGGACCCCCGCGCCGCCGGCCGGCCGGGCGTGGACCGGAAACTCGTCGCCGCGTGGAGGCGGATACTCGGCGACGTCCCGATCGGCCAGGACGACAGCTTCTTCGACCTCGGCGGCAACTCCTTCACCCTGATTCTGCTGCTGAACGAGCTGGAGGAGGCGTTCCCCGGCCTGCTGGACGTCAGCGATCTGTTCGCCAACCCCACGATCGGCAAGCTCCGCACGCTCCTCGAGGCCAAGCTGGCGCGGAGCGGCGCCGACGACTCGCCCGACACCACCGGCGTACCGCTCCCCGAGGCCTGGTTCTCGCAGACCGGCACGGGCGGCGGCCGGATGCAGACCGTCCTGTCCCGGCGGATCAGGGACGGCCTGGCACGGCTCCGCAAGGAGACGGATCGGGAGACCGAGGATCTGCTCCTCGCCGCCTACGCCCTGACCCTCGGCAAGGTGCTCGGCCGGGAGGACCTCACCCTGTGCGTCGTGCGGGACGGTGACGGCGTCGTACCCGTCCGGTTCGACTTCGCGGGCAAGTCCGACCTGAGGGAGATCCTCGATGACACCGGGCACGCCGACCAGGCGCACCGGGTCGACCTCGGGCGGTTCACCGCCGGCCGGAACACCGAGGGCAGGGTCACCATCGCCTGCGTCGACGGCCGGCAGGCGGACGTCTCCCGGCTCCTGCGCCACTTCGACCTCGTCCTGAGCGTCGACTTCCCGGCCGATCCGTCGGTCGTCGGCCTCGCCTGCGCCCGGAAGATCGACCCCGCTCCGGTGGAACGGCTGCTGAGCGGCTTCGTCAGGCTCCTCGGCGCGCTGAGCCAGTCGCCCGGAACGGACCAGTCACCCACCTCGAAGGAAGAGGGCAACTCGTGAACGATCTTGTCATCGTCTTCCCCGGCCAGGGGTCCCAGTTCCCCGGCATGGGCAAGAACTGGTACGACGCCCACGAAAGCGTCCGGGACCGGTTCCGGCAGGCGTCGGACATCGTCGGGTACTCGGTGGAGGACCTCTGCTTCACCGCGTCCTCCGGTGAGCTGACCAGGACCGCGCACGCGCAGGTCGCACTGCTGGTGCTGAGCCACGCGATGTACGAGGTGCTGACCCAGGACCGGGACCGCATGCCGCCGGTGGCCGCCATGGCCGGGCACAGCCTGGGCGAAATCACCGCGCTGCTCGCCGCCGGCGCGCTGGCCTTCGAGGACGCCGTGCGCCTGGTCAAGGTCCGCGGCGAGGCCATGCAGGCCTGCGCGGCCGAGGGCGGCACCGGCATGATCGCCGCGCTGGGGACGCCCGCGGCCGAGGTCGAGAAGTGCGTCGCGGAGTTCGACGCCGAGGGCCGTACCGTGCAGGTCGCCAACTACAACTCCGCCCGGCAGACGGTGCTGTCGGGCACGCTCGACGACCTGAAGGCCATCACCGCCCACCTGGAGGAACGAGGCTGCAAGGTCGCCCGGCTCAACGTCGGCGGGGCGTTCCACAGCACCTTCATGGCGGACGCCGTGCCCGCCTACGCGCGGGCCGTCGAGGAGACCGCGTTCCGGGAGCCGGCCGTGCCGGTGTACAGCACCGTCACCGGCCGGGCGTACGGCAGCGCGCGCGAGATCAAGGACGCCCTCGCGGTGCAGCTGACCGGTCCGGTGCTCTGGAGCAGCGTCGTTGCCCGGCTGGCGGAGCGTGACGTCGCCCTGTGGCTGGAGGTGGGCCCGAAGCAGGTGCTGAAGAAGCTGATCGGGGACGCCGTCGACGGCGCCGACGTCCTCAGCCTGGACGCCGACCTCGACCAGGCGCGTGCCGCCCTCGGCAAGCTCGCCGAGCGCCGGCGGCGCGAACCCGGGCTCGCCGGTCTGTGCCTCGGCGCCGCAGCCGCCACCCGCAACCGCAACTTCGACGAGGAGCAGTACACCGAGGGCGTGGTGCTGCCCTACCGCAAGCTCCAGGAGCTGGCCCAGGTGGACAAGGACCGGCTCACCGACGCACAGAAGGCGACGGCCCTGGACCTGCTCGGCACCATCATGGCCACCAAGCGGGTCCCCGAGGCCGAGCGGCGGGAGCGGATCGCCTCCATCCTCCAGCGCACCGGTGACGTGCACCTGCAGACGAGTGCGGAGGTGCCGGCGGGATGAAGTCCCTGCTCGATCTCGGCGAACTGGACCTGGCCCGGCTCCCGGACGACACCGAGGCCCCCATCACCCACGCGGCACCGCGTCGCACCGACGGTCCGGTCGCGATCATCGGAATGAGCGGCCGGGCCGGCGCGGCCGAGGACCTCGACGCGTTCTGGTCGATGATCCGCCGCGGCGAGGAGGCGCCCACCGGTCTGTCGGCCGAACGCCGCGCCGACGTCGAGGCCTACCTCGCCGCCCGCGGCATGCCGACGCCGGTGGCCGAGGAGCGCTACATCGGCGGAACGCGGCTGCCGTCGCTGGCCGCGTTCGACCACCGCTTCTTCGGGCTGTCCCCGCAGGAGGCCAAGACGATCGACCCCAACCAGCGGATCTTCCTGGAGACCGCGTGGGCGGCCCTGGAGGACGCCGGCCAGCTGACCCGGGAGCTGAGCGGCGAGCGCGTCGGCGTCTACGCCGGGATGTCGGCGGACTTCGGCGAGGACTACCGGGCGTTGATCCAGGCGATCGCGCCCGACGCGCCGGAGATCTCCGTCGCCGGCAACGTCAAGTCGATCACCGGGAGCAGGATCGCCTACCTCCTCGACCTCAAGGGCCCGTCGATGGTCATCGACACGGCCTGCTCCTCGGGGCTGGTGGCGGCCTACACGGCGTACCGGGCGATCCAGAGCGGCGAGTGCACGATGGCGATCGTCGGGGCGGTCAACACCGACCTGCTGCCCATCACGGCCGACGCCACCGGCATCGGCTTCAAGGACATCCAGGACACCTCGTCCTCCGACGGCCGTACCCGCACCTTCGACCGCAAGGGCGAGGGCACCCGCCCCGCCGAGGGGTGCTTCGTCTTCGTCCTGAAGGACCTGGAGCGCGCCGAGCGGGACGGCGACCACATCCACGCGGTCATCATGGGCGGCGCCGTCAACCAGGACGGCGCCTCCAACGGCATCACCGCGCCCAACGCGGACGCGCAGGCCGACCTGATCGAGGCCGCCCTGAACGACGCCGGGATCGGCGCCGACCGGATCGGCTTCATCGAGGCGCACGGCACGGCCACCAGGCTCGGCGACCCGGTCGAGATCAGCGGGATCGAGCGGGCGTTCTCCCGGCAGACGACGCGCAAGCAGTTCTGCGCGATCGGCACCGTGAAGACGAACATCGGCCACATGGACAACGCGTCCGGTCTGGCGGGCCTGGCCAAGCTGGTGCTGTCCCTGAAGCACCGGACGCTGCCCGCCAGCCTCCACTTCGACGAGCCGAACCCGAACATCGCCTTCGCGCAGACCCCGCTGTACGTCAACGACACCACGGTGCCCTGGTCGGACGACCCCCGGGAGACCCTCTTCGCGGGGATCAGCAGCTTCGGACTGAGCGGGACCAACTGCCACCTGGTGCTGCGCAGCGCGGACGCCGTACCGGCGCGGGAGCACCCGGGAGCGGAGGACCCGGAGTGCTTCCTGCTGCCGCTCAGCGCACGCGACGCGCGGGGTCTGCGGCGCCTGGTGGAGCGGTACCGCGACTTCCTCACCCGCGACGAGGACGTGCACCTCGCCGACCTCGCCTTCACCGCGTCGGTCGGACGCCTGCACCACCGGGTGCGCGCCGCGTTCACGTTCCGGTCCCGCGCGGAGCTGGTGGGGTTGCTCGACGGCTTCCTCCGGGACGAGGGCGCCGTCGCGTCCGACGTGGCGTACGGGGAGTTTCGTCCGGTGCTGGAGCGGACCGCGACGAGCGACCCGCACGCCCTGACGGAGGCCGACCGCGAGAGTGTGAGCGCCCGGGCGCGGGAACTCCTCGCCGACGGCGGGACGGACCGGGACGCACGGCACCGGCTCGCCGGCCTCTACGTCCGCGGCGCCGACGTCGACTGGCGGGCGGTCGCGCCCGCCGGCGCCCGGCGGATCCCGCTGCCCACCCATCCGTTCGCGCGCACCCGGTGCTGGATCGAGGCGGACCGGGGACGCCGCCGTGCCGGACTGCTCGGCGACGCGGAACTCCTGCGCTCCTGGGACCGCGACATCTGCGCGACCCGGATCGGCCCCGGACGGATGTGGGAGCTGGCCGACCACCGCATCCGGGGGATCGGCGTCCTGCCCGGCACCGGTCTGGTCGAGATGATCGTGGAAACCGCGCGGCGGCTCGGCCGGGGCCCGGCCCTGACGCTGCGGAACATCCGGTTCGAACTGCCTCTCGCGGTCCCCGACGGCGAGGAGGCCGACGTGCACGTCGTCGTCGAACGCGCGGAGCACGGGGGCCGGGTCACCGTCGCGACGCGCCGCACGGACGGCACCTGGGTCCGCAACGCGACCGCCGAACTGGCCGCCGAAACCCCCGCGTCGCCACCCGCGCCGTTCGACGTCGCTCAGGTGCGGCGCCGGATGACCCGGGAACTGCCGCTGGACGACAGCGTCGACCGCGCCAACGGCCTCGTCACCGGCGAGCGCTGGACCCGCAGCGTCCTGCACGGCGCGGCCAACGACGACGCCACCGAGCTGCTGTACGAGCACGCGCTGCCGTCGGCCCACCTCGATGAGATCGACGACTACGTCCTCCATCCGGCGCTGCTGGACGCCCTGATCAACGCGCCCAACACCCTCTACGAGCAGGACCGCCTCTACCTGCCCTTCTCCTACGGCAGGCTGACGATCCACGGTCCGCTGCCGGGCCGGGTGTTCACCCACTTCAGGAAGCGGCCCGAGTCCCTCGCCGGCGAGCTGCACGTCTTCGACATCAGCGTCACCGACCCCGAGGGCCGCGTCGTGCTGACGGTGGACAACTACTGCGTCAGGTCGGCGGCCCGTCTCGACCTGGGGGCCGAGGAGTACGGCTGGATCCAGACGTACCGCACGACGGCCCCGCCGCCCGCCGCGGCGGCGGGCGGCGGGACCGTGCTGCTCTGCGGGGAGTTCGGCGACGCCCTGGGCGGCCTGACGAAGGAACTGGAGACGGCCGGCCACGACTGGGTCCACATCGGCGGAGCGGACGACGGCCGGGCCGGCGAACACCTCGGCGAGAACCGCCGGTTCGCCTTCGGCCTGCTGTCCTCGGTGCCGGAGGCCGGCGTCCCGCTCGCCGACCGGACGGCCGGACCGGTCGACGCTGCCCGGGCCCTGCTCGGGCTCGTCGCCGAGCGGCGGTGCGCCTTCACGGACGGCCTGCTGGTGCTCACGCGCAACGCCTTCGCCGTGACGGGCGAGGAGGACACGACCGACCCCGGCCAGGCCGCGGTGACCGGCCTGGCCCGCGTCGCGGCCCTGGAGTACCGGGCCCTGGGGATCCGCTGCCTCGACACCGACGAGCAGACGGGCCCCGCCCCGGTGCTGGCCGAGGCCCGGGCCGCCGGCCGGCCGCCCTTCCTCCTGCACCGCGCTGGGCAGTGGTACGAGCCCCAGCTGACCAGGCCCGCCGTCCCGCCGCGCTCCGCACCGGCCGCGGTGGCCCCCGCCGACGGGGCGGTCGTCGTCTCGGGCGGGACCGGAGGGCTCGGCACCGCGATCGCGCGTCATCTGGCACGGCAGGGCGCACGCAGGATCGTCCTGCTCGGCTCGCCGACGCCGGACACCGCCCGGGAACCGCACATGACCGAGGTGTGGTCCGAACTGGAGTCGCAACTGGAGCACTTCGAGATCGTCCGGGTGGAACTGGAGGACCGGGAGGCCGTCGAGCGCACGGCGCGCGGCATCCGCGCGCGGCACGGCCGGATCTCCGCCGTCCTCCACCTCGCCGGCCGGCCCGGCGCGGGTTTCCTGCACACCAAGAGCGCCGACACCTTCCGGAGCGTCTACCGGCCGAAGGCACTGGGCGCCGTCCACCTGCACGAGGCCACCCTCGCCGACGACCTGGACCACTTCGTACTGTTCTCCAGCATCGCCGGACTCGACCTGGAGCAGGGGCAGGCCGACTACACGGCCGCCAACCTCGCCCTGGACAGCCTGGCGCAGTACCGCCGCCGCGCCGGTCTGCCGGCACTCAGCATCCAGTGGCCGGCGTGGCGCGAGACCGGGATGGCGACCCGCCTGGACGCCGTCGACGAGGACGGCCTCTTCCCGCCCCTGGGCACTGCCGAGGCGATCGGCCTGCTCGACGCCCTGATGGCCGGGGACGACCACCCCGCGGTGGTCATGCCCGGCCGGATGAGGAAACCGGCCGCACGGACCCGGCCGGAGCAGGACCACCCGTCCCGGACGACGGCCGGCCGCAAGGTCGTGCTGCACGGGTTGGAGAGCGTCGGCGAGATCGAACGGGCCGTGGCCGAGATCTGGGCGGCGACGCTGGACGTCCGCGAGATCGACGCGCACGACAGTTTCGGTGACCTGGGCGGCAACTCGCTCCTCATATCGCAGATGTCGAAACTCTACGACGACCGCTATCCGGGACTGATGGACGTCGTCGACCTGTTCAGGTACACGACCATCGCGGACCAGGCGGCACACCTCAAGGAAAAGCTGGGTGTCGCACCGGCCGGAACACCGGCCGAACAGCCCGCGACGGCTTCGGACAGCGGCGAGATAGACCGGCTGCTGGACCTCGCGGAGCAGGGCGTGGTCGACAGTTCCCCGGGCGTCATCTAGGAATCGGAAGTCACATGGAAAATGTGAAGGCATTCATCCTCTCGCAGGTCGCCAACAAGCAGCTGGCCAGGGAGGACGCCAAGAAACTCCTGCTGGAGCTCGCGGCCTCCCACACGCACCAGGACATCGCCGTCATCGGCCTCGCCGGCCGTTTCGCCGCCGCCACGAGCGTCGACCGGTTCTGGGATTTCCTCAAGGCCGGGCACCAGTGCATCAGGGACTTCCCACAGGCCCGCAAGGCCGAGATGCGCACCATGCTGCGCAACCCGTACTACGCGGAACTCATACTCGGCGCCGCGATACCCGAGGAGGTTCTCGACCGCATACATGCCCCGAGCGGATACCTCGACCGGATCGACCATTTCGACGCCCGCTTCTTTGGTATTCCCCCGCTCGAAGCCGACTACATGGACCCCCATCAGCGCATCGCCCTGGAGGTGGCCCAGGAGGCGCTGGAGAACGCCGGCTACGGCGGCGACTGCGTCAAGGGCACCCGCACGGGCGTCTTCCTCGGCCGGGACCAGACCAACCACTCGTACTACCGCATGCTCTCGGAGAACCACCCGATGCAACTGTCGGGCTCCTGGGAAGGCCTGGTAGCCAGCCGCATCTCCTACCAACTGGACCTCAAGGGGCCGTCGTTGATGACGGACACCGCGTGCTCGGCGGGCGCGGTCTGCATCCACCAGGCGATCCAATCGCTGCTGCTCGGCGAGTGCGACATGGCACTGGCCGGCGGACTCAACATCTCGCAGGGCGGCGAGGTGAAGGCCGAGTACCTGGCGAGCATGTCGCTGGGCAGCGTCGAGTCCCACGACGACGCGGTCCGCACCTTCGACGCCGGCGCCAACGGAACGCTGTGGGGCGAGGGCGCGGGCATCGTCGTACTGAAGCCGCTCCGCAACGCCCTGGCCGACCGCGACCACATCCGGGCCGTCATCAAGGCCTCGGCCGTCAACAACGACGGCACGTCCACCAGCATCACCGCGCCGGACGCGCTGATGCAGGAGCGCGTGATCCTCGACGCGTGGGCCAAGGCGGACATCGAGCCGGAGACAATCTCCTACGTCGAGGCCCACGGCACCGGCACGGTGCTCGGCGACCCGATCGAGGTCAAGGGTCTGACCAACGCCTTCCGCAAGCACACCTCCCGCAGGCAGTTCTGCGGGATCGGCTCGCTCAAGACCACGACGGGGCACCTGGTGGCCGCGTCCGGCGTGGCGTCGGTCGCGAAGGTGGTGAAGTCCCTGGAGACCACCACGCTGGCTCCGACGGGCAATTTCGCCGTGCCCAATCCGTACATCGACTTCCCCGGGAGCCCGCTGTACGTCAACGACCGCCTGACGCCGTGGGAGACCGAGGGCGGCGGGCCCCGGCGCGCCGGGATCAGCTCCTTCGGCTTCATCCGCACCAACTGCCACCTGGTTCTGGAGGAGGCACCGCGGTACACGAGCGAGCCGGCGCGCCGCGACCGTTACCTCTTCACCGTCAGCGCCAAGTCCGAGGCCGTCCTGCGCGACCTCCTCGACGCGTACGCGGCCATGCTGGCGGGGGAGTGCCCGTGGTCGCTCGCCGACATCTGCTACACCTCCTGCGTCGGACGCGGCCACTACGAGCACCGGGTGCTGGTCGTCGCCACCGGCAAGGAGCAGCTCGCCGAGTCCGTCGACCGGCTGAGGCTGCACGGCCTGGGCACCGACGAGCGGCGCGGGATCTTCCACGGGGTGCACGCGGTCGTCAGCGACAAGAAGAGCAACCCGGCCCCCGGCGACCTCACCGCGGGGGCGGTCCGGCGGCTGTCGGACGAGGTCAACGCCGAGCTCGCCGGATACCGCGCGCACGGCGACCCGGCAGCCCTCACCGCGATCGCCGCCGCCTACGTCCGGGGCGCCGCCGTGGACTTCGCGCAGTACCACGCCGACGAGGCCCGGCGGCGGGTACCGCTGCCGACGTACCCGTTCGAGCGGACCCGGCACTGGGCCGAGCCGATGACGTCGCGGGTGCGGGACTTCGGCAGGGCCTCGCAGCACCCGCTGCTCGGCACCGAGATCAGCCGCACCGAGGACTCCGTCGTCTTCGAGAACACGCTGTCCGTCGCGACGCACTGGGTGCTCTCCGACCACCGGATCGACCACCGGGCGGTGGTCCCCGGAACCACCTACCTGGAAATGGCCCGCGCCGCCTTCGCCGCCGTCGCGGGCTCCGGCGGGGCCTGCCTCGACAACGTCTTCTTCCTCACCCCGCTCGCCGTGGAGGACGGCGCGGACGCCATGGTGCGCACGGTGCTCGACCGGTCCGGGAACGGCTGGGCCTTCCGGGTCACCAGCCGGCGGGGCGAGGAGTGGATCACCCACGTCGAGGGGCGCGTCGGGCCCTTCGACGGTCAGGAGCCGCCGACGCCGCTCGACACGGAGGCGGCCAGGCGGTCCGCCACCGAGGTCCTCGACCCGTACCCGACCGAGACCGACACCGGTGTCTTCCAGTTCGGCCCGCGCTGGGACTCGGTGCGTGGGCTGTGGCGGAGCGAGCCCGACGGGTCGGCGCTGGCGCTCCTCGGCCTGCCGGAGGGCACGGACGACGAGACCTCGCTCTACGGGCTGCATCCGGCCAAGCTGGACAACGCGGTGAACGTCATCTCGCAGAACAGCGGGCACACGTTCCTGCCGTACATGTACAAGCGGTTCGTCCTGTACCGGCCCATGCCCGCGACGTTCCACTCGCTGATCCGCACGGTGCGCGACGACAGCCGCGACGGCGAAACCATCACCTACGACGTGGACCTCGCCGACCGGGACGGACGAATCTTCGCCCGGATCACCGACTACACCGTCAAGAAGGTCGACTGGGAGCGCTTCAGCCTGGACGGCCCCCGGCGCCACCTGGAGGTCGTCTGGGTGCCCGCCCCGGACGTGGAGAAGACCGCCGGCGGCGCCGCGGTGTGGGCGGTGATCGCCTCGGACACCGGGGCCGGACGGGACCTGGTCGCCGAGGTGGCGGCGGGCGGCCACCGTGCCGTCCCGTGCTACCTGGCCGGGACCACCGACCCCGCCCGGGACGCCTTCGCCCCGGACGACGACGGCATACGGCTCCTGTGCGAGCGCCTGCGGGCGGAGGGCATCGAGGGCGTGCTGTTCGCCACCGACTACACGGCGGACCCCGACCGGTCCCACGAGGAACGGCGCGCCCACGGCGTCGACGCCCTCTTCGCCCTGTACCGCGGCCTGCTCACCCACCGCGTCAAGCCGAAGCTCGGCCTGAAGGTCCTCGGCAAGGACATCTGGCAGGTCGGCGCCGGCACCCCCGGCGTCGACCCCTACGCCGCCGCTACCGCCGGACTCGCCCTGGTCATCGGGCAGGAGCACCTTCCGGTGGACATCGTCGACGCCGGTTCGGACACGGCCCTCGCCCTCGCGGTGCGCGAGACCCTGGGCGGCTCGGGCACCCTGCCCCGCGCGCTGCGCGGATCGCGCAGCCACGTGCGGGAGCTGCGCCGCGCCGAGACCGCCGAGACACCCGGCGACACCCGGTACCGGAACGGGACCTTCCTGATCAGCGGGGGTACCGGCGGCCTCGGTCTCGCCGTGGCCGGGGAGATGGCGCGGCAGGGCGCCGCCCGGATCCTCCTCCTCGGTCGGCGCCCCCTGGAGGAGACCACCGCGCGCCGGGTGCGCGACCTCGGCGTCGCCGAGTACGTGGTGTGCGACGTCTCCCGGGCCGACCAGGTGCGCGAGCTGGACGAGCGGCTGCGCGCCGAGGGCGTCACCCTCGACGGGGTCGTCCACGCCGCGGGCGTCGCCGGCGACGGCTTCCTCGCCACCAAGGAACGCGCCGTCTTCGACGCCGTGCTCGCCCCGAAGGTGGACGGCGGCGTCGCCCTCTTGGAGCTGACCAGGAACCATCCCGGAGCGTTCCTGGTGTTCTTCTCGTCGGTCACGGCGCTCACCGGCGGACAGGGCCAGGGCGACTACTGCGCCGCCAACGCCTTCCTGGACTCCCTCGCGGCGCGGGCCCGCGCCGAGGGGATCCACGCCGTGTCCGTCAACTGGCCGTCGTGGTCCGAGGTCGGCATGGCCGTCGCCTACGGCCTGGGCACCCACGACGCGCCCTTCGTGGCCGTCGGTGTCGAGGACGGGTTGGCGTGGCTCGCCCACGCCCTGGACCACCCGGCCGGCTGCGCCGTCCCCTCCGAGGTCAACGCCCCGGTGATGAAGGACCACCTGGGGGAGCTGCCCTTCCGGCTGGCGCCCGAGGTGGAGGCCGGCCTGGAGAACGCCGCCACGGCGGCGCGGCCCGGCTCCGGCGGCACCGCGGACGTCCGTCTCACGGGCCAGTCCGACCCGACGCCGACCGAGCTGCGGGTGGGCGCGGTCTACGGCACGGTCCTCGGTCTGGCCGAGGTCGACGCCCACACCAGCTTCCAGGACCTGGGCGGCAACTCGCTGATGACCGCCCAGCTGCTGTCGCTGGTCGACGAGGCGTTCCCGGGGACGGTCGACATCGCCGACCTGTTCTCCTACGCCACGGTCGCCGACCTCGCCGCCCACATCGACGCAATGGCGCCCTCCGGGACCGGCGCCGGTGCCGCCGCCCCCGGGGAGCCGGCGGCCCTCGGGACGGACGCACTGAGAGAGGTCCTGGACGAGATCGGTGACGCGGAGCTGGCCGGGCTCTTCGCCGACGCCGAGGACAGCGGGGGGAACTGACGATGCCGACCACGGCGGACACCACCAAGGAACTGCTGAAGTACCTGCTGACACAGGTCAAGGAGGAGCGCCTCGACGTCGGTCGGGCGAAGGAGTTCATCAGGGCGATCGGCGACCCGCGGCGCACCGCGGACGAGCCCGTCGCCGTCGTGGGCATGGCCTGCCGGTTCCCCGGAGCCCCGGACAAGGAGCGGTTCTGGGCCAACCTGCTCGACGGCAAGGAGCACATCGGCGACTTCCCCCGGGGCCGCGAGGAGGACCTGCGCCGGGTCGACACGACGTCCCGGCTCCGCAAGGGCGGCTACCTGGACCGGATCGACCTGTTCGACCCGGAGTACTTCGGCATCCCGCCCCAGGTCGCCACGCAGATCGACCCCTACCACCGCAACCTGATGGAGGTGCTGGTCGAGACGGCGGAGGACGCCGGATACGCCAAGAGCGAGCTGTACGGGGCGAACGCCGGGGTGTTCGTCGGCAATGACCACACGCACCGCATGAGCACGTCGTACCTGCAGTTCCTCTCGAAGGTCGACTTCTCGGCCTTCACCGGGTCCTGGTCCGGCATCCTCGCCAGCCGCCTGTCGTACCACCTGAACCTGCGGGGACCCGCCGCCGTCGTCGACACCGGCTGCTCGTCGGGCCTGGTCGCGCTGGACACGGCCGTGAAGGCCCTGCGGCAGGGCGACTGCGACACGGCCTTCGTGGCGGCGATCAACCTGCTGCTCGCCCCCACGAGCATCGGGGACGGCACCGAGTCCGAGGACTGCCGGGTCCGGGCCTTCGACGGCGCCGCCAACGGCACGGTGTGGAGCGAGGGCGTGGCCGGGGTGTACCTCAAGCCCCTGTCCCGCGCCCTCGCGGACCGGGACCACGTCTACGGCGTCGTCCTCGGCGGTGCCGTCAACAACGACGGACGGAGCAACGGCCTCACCGCCCCGAACGCGCGGGCGCAGAAGGAACTTCTGGTCAGCGCCTGGAAGCGGGCCGGCATCCCGCCGGAGACGCTGTCGTACATCGAGGCGCACGGCACCGGGACGACCCTCGGCGACCCCATCGAGATCAAGGGGCTCACCGGCGCGTTCGCCGAGTTCACCGCCAAGCGGCAGTTCTGCGGGGTGGGATCGGTCAAGACCAACATCGGGCACACGGTCGGCGCGGCCGGCCTGGCATCGTTGATCAAGGTTCTGCTCGCCCTCGACCGGAAGGTCATCCCGGGTTCGCTCCACTTCGACGTGCCCAACGCCCTGCTGAACCTCCCCGAGTCGCCGATCCACGTACAGGACCGCACCAGCGCGTGGGAGGACACGGGCATCCCGCGCCGGGCCGGAGTGAGCAGCTTCAGCCTGAGCGGGACGAACTGCCATGTCGTGCTGGAGGAGGCGCCCGCGCCGCCGGTCCGTCCGGAACCCGAGGGCGTGTTCCTGTGCCCGGTCTCGGCGCGGAACGAGGACCTGCTCGCCGAAACCGTGGCACGCCACCTGGCCCACCTCGACCGGCACCCGGACCACCGCGTCGACGACGTCTGCTTCACCTTGCAGACCGGCCGCGAACACCAGCCGGTGCGGGCCGCCGTCCTGTGCGACAGCAGAGCCGGGCTGCGCGCGGGCCTGCAGCGGCTGCTGCGGCCCCGGGAGGAGGGCGCCGGGGCCGGGGCGCAGCTCGCGGCGGACGGGCCCGTAGTGCTGCGTGCCGGGGACCCGGCCGCCGTGTCCCCGGCCGCGCTGCCCGAACGATTCCGTCCCCTGGCGGACGCGGTCACCGGCTGGTTCGACGCCCGGCCGCGGCCGTTCGCCGGCCTGCAACGCGGCAGCGACGCCCGTCGGGTACCCCTGCCGGCCCAGCTCTTCGACCACGTACGCCTGTGGGACGAGGACGCGCGTCCCGCGGCACGGGGCGCCGAGAGCATGGACGGCGCCGGCACCGGGCGGACCATCCTGTCCGGCCCGCGCCGCCTGCACGGGAACGAGGACGCCGGACCGGCCCGGGAGGCGATCGCGTGGATCTGGTCCGAGGTCCTCGGCTACCCCGTGATCCGCGGCACGGACGACTTCTTCCTCCTGGGCGGGGACTCCGTCTCCTCGCTGAAGATCACCCAGATCCTCAACGCCGAGTTCGGCCTGGACATCCCCGCGGCCACCCTGCTCGCGGACCGGGTCTTCGACGACTTCGCCGACACGGTCGTCCGGGACCACGGACTCACCGACGCGCACGTGCTCTCCGTCCTCGGCGAAGCGGACCGGGGGCCGGCGGCTCCCCCGGGCGGCGAGACGCCGTGCGAGGAGTACGAGCTGCCCCTGACCGCCGCCCAACGGAGCGTGTTCTTCGCGAGCCGGCGCGACGAGGACTCCGTCGCCTACAACGAGGGCGGCCTGACCATCCGCCAGGAACCGCTCGACGTCGTCGGTCTGGAGCAGGGGTTGCGGGCGCTCGCCGCGCGGCACGACAGCCTCCGTTCGACCTTCCACCTGGTGGACGGGGAGCCCGTCCAGCGTGTCCACGCCCAGGTGCCCGTGTCGGTGGAGCGCCGCCGACTGGGCGCCCTCGCCCTCGGGGAGACCCGCGAGAGCCGTGCGCGCCGGGAGATGAGGGACTTCGTCCGCCCCTTCCGCCTCGACGCCGCGCCGCTGTTCCGCGCCGCGTGCTTCGAGTTCGACGACGGGGCGACCTGCCTGGCGATCGATATGCACCACATCATCACCGACGGCGCGTCCATGGGCGTGCTGTTCCGCGAACTCGCCGCCCTCGCCGAGGGCGTGGAGCTGCCGGCGCTGCCGCGGAGCTACCGCGACGCCCACCGCGAACTGCTGCGCCGGCAGGACCGCGACGCGCTGCGGCGGCAGCGGGACCACTGGGCCGCCACCTTCTCGGACGAGGTACCCGTACTCCGGCTGCCCACGGACCGGCGCCGGACCGACGCCCTGTCCTGGCGGGGAGCACGGCTGTTCACCACCCTGGACGGGCCGCTGCTCGACGCCGCGAAACGCTGGGCCAGGGACCACGACATCACGCCGTACATGCTGTTCCTGGGGCTCTTCCAGCAGTTGCTGTCCCGGCTGAGCGGACAGCGTGACGTGGTGATCGGCGCCCCTGTCATGGGCCGGTCGGACCTGGCCCACCAGGACCTCGTCGGCATGTTCGTCAACACCCTGCCGCTGCGCGTCGCCGCGGAACCCGGGACGGGCGTCGCCGCGTTCTTCCAGGCACTGAGGTCGACCGTCCTCGACGCGTTCGGGCACCAGGACTATCCGCTGGAATTCCTCATCGAGGACGTCGCCCCGCCGCGCGAGCCCGGCCGGCGGCCGCTGTTCGACGTCTGCTTCGTCCACCAGAACGTGGACATGGGCATGGGACGCGAGAGGATCGTTCCGTACGACACCGGCGGCGCCAAGTACGACCTCACCCTGAGCACCCGCGAGACGGGCGAGGGACTGCTGCTGACCTGGGAGTACTCCACCCCGCTGTTCTCGGGCAAGACGATCGGGCTCTGGGCCGAGCGGTACGAGGAACTGCTCCGCTCCCTGCTCGCCGCCGAGGACGGCGACCCGGTCGGCGACCTCGGGATCATCCCGGCGCGGGAGGCCGAGCTGACGCGGCGCCTGGCCACGGGCCCGGCCGGGCCGGCTCGACGGGAGGACGTCGTCCGGCTCTTCGAGCGGCAGGTGGCGCTCGACCCGGACCGGACGGCACTGGTCACGGACGACGCGCGCCTGACCTACGGAGACCTCGACACGCGCGCCAACCGCATCGCCCACGGCCTGATCCGGCAGGGCGTCACGGCCGGGACCCCCGTCGCGCTGCTGATGGACCGGTCGTTCGACATGGTCGCCGCGATCCTCGGCGTCCTCAAAGCGCGCTGTCCCTACGTCCCGCTCAACACCTCGTTCCCCACCGACCGCCTCCGGCTGATCGCGGACGACTCCGGAGCCGACCTCCTGCTCACCACCGCCGCACGCATGCCCGACGCGCAGCGGCTCGCCTCCGGCCGGCTGCGGGTCCTGGAACTCCAGGCCTGCGCGGACACGACCGAGGAGACCACCGCTCCGGGCCTGCCGGGAAGCGCCGACGACCCCATCTACATCATGTACACGTCCGGCACTACGGGGGCCCCGAAGGGCGCCCTCGTCCGGCAGCGGGGCGTGCTCCGGGTGGCCCACGAGGCGTCCTTCGCCGACGCCGGCCCCGACGACACCTTCCTGCTGATGTCGGACTACTCGTTCGACGGATCCGTCTACGACATGTACGCGGCGCTGGTCAACGGCGCCTCACTGGTGATCACGGACCGGGAGACCGTCCTGGACGTGGAGCGGCTCGGCGCCACGATCCAGCGCCACGGGGTGACGCGGTTCTTCATCACCATGTCGATGTTCAACACGCTCGTCGACTTCGCCCCGCAGACGCTCACCGGGGTGCGGCGGATCATCTGCGGCGGCGAGGCGGCGTCCCCCGCGCACATCCGCAGGGCGTTCGACCTGTTGGGCCCCGGCCGCATCGCCAACGGGTACGGACCGACGGAGACCACCGTCTTCGCCGCCGTGCACGTCTTCGACGACCTGGACGACAACGACGCCGTCCCGATCGGCCGGCCCGTCACCGACACCTCGTTGCGGGTGCTCGACGACCGGATGCGGCCCGTGCCGATCGGCACCGTCGGCGAGCTGTACATCGGCGGCGCCGGCCTGGCCGACGGTTACCTGAACCGCGACGAGCTGACCGCCCGGCGTTTCGTCACCTCACCGGCCTTCCCCGGCGAACGGCTCTACCGCACCGGCGACCTGGCCGCGTTCAAGAGCAACGGCCTGCTCTACTACCACGGACGGGTCGACCAGCAGGTCAAACTGCGCGGCCACCGCGTCGAGCCGGAGGAGATCGCCACCGCAGCGATGGCGGAGCCGTACGTCCGCTGGGCCCACGCAGCCGTCCGGCAGACCGGTGCGGGCGGTGGCAGCCTGTGCCTGTGGGTGCGTTACGCCGACGGCGTCGAGGCCGACGCCGCCCGGCTGCGCGCGGCGATGCGCCGTCGGCTGCCCGACTACATGGTCCCGGCGTTCGTCATCGAGACGGACACGGTGCCGCTGACCCGCAACGGCAAGATCGACGTCGCCGCCCTGCCCGCACCGGCCTTCTCCTCCCGCGACTCGGCGGCCCGCCCGGCCGGCGTGCTCCAGACCCGGATCGCGGCGGCGTGGGAACACGTGCTCGGCGTCGCGGTGGAGGACATCGACGCGAACTTCTTCGCCCTCGGCGGTGACTCCATCAAGGCCATCCAGATCGTGGCCGGACTCAAAAAGCACGGCATCACCGTGCGGACCATGGACCTCCTGCAGCATCAGACGGTCCGCGTGCTGGCGGAGCGGGCCGCGGACGCCACCCCGGCCCGCGCCGACGCGCCCGGCCATGAACAGGGGCCGGTGACCGGACCGGTGACGCCCGGTCCCGTCCAGCACGCCTTCCTCGCCGATCCCGCCAACCGCGCCCGGCGGTACAACCAGAGTTTGCTGCTCACGCTGGGCGAACCGGTCCCGCTCGGCCGGCTGGAGCGCGCCGCGCAGCGGCTGGTCGCGTACCACGACATGCTCCGCCTCGAGACCGACGACCACGGCGGGCTAAGTCTGCGGGCTCCCGGCACCGAGCCGCCGCTCCACGTGGAGGCGGCACCGGAGGGCCTGTCGGAGGCGGAGCTGCCCGCCTACCTCGAGGCGCTCCAGGACCGGGTCGACGTCCGGGGCGGGCCGGTGATCGCCCTCACCACCGGCCTGGGGCAGGGCGGTCGAGGAGTTGCCCTCGCCGCACACCACCTGGCCGTGGACGTGGTCTCCTGGGGGATCCTGGTCGAGGACCTGCTCACCTGCCTGGCCGACCCGGACGCCGAACTCCCGCCGAAGACGCTGTCCTTCCCGGCGTGGACGGCGGAGCTGGAGCGCTTCGCCCGGGAGGGCGGCTTCCGGCCGGAGCTGGCCTACTGGACGGAGCTGGCGCGGGAAGCGGAGGACACCGGCCGGCTGTTCGAGGAGGAGGACCTCGCACGTGGCGAGAGCGTCGCGGAGTACCTCCGGCTGCCGGACACGGACGACAGCGGCCTCTCCCTCCTCGACGCCGTGCTCCGCACCCACGGAGCACGGCCCGCCGAGGTCCTCGTCGCCGTGCTGGCCCGCGCGGTCGCCTCGGTGACCGGCCGGGACCGCGTCCTGTTCACCATGGAGGGACACGGCCGCGAACCCCTCGCGGACGACCACGACCTGAGCCGGACGGTGGGCTGGTTCACCAGCACCTTCCCGCACCTGGTCCGGGTCGAGGACGGCGCTGCGGACACCGTCGCGTCCGTGCGGCGCTCCTTCGCGCGGCTGCCCGGCAAGGGCCTCGGCCACGGCGCCCTCCTGCGTTTCGACCCGGCTCTGGGATCCCTGCGCGACCGGCTCGACGGCGTGCGCCCGCAGATCAGCTTCAACTACCTGGGCGACCAGGACGGTGGCGGCGAGATCGGCATCACCCATCTGCCGAGGGAGATCACGACCGACGCGACGCACCGGTCACCGTGCGTCCTCGACGTCACCGCGCACCGCACCGGAGGCGAGGTGGTCGTCGAGGTGCGCTGCCCGGGGAGCTGGCAGCAAAACGGGACCGGCCCCGCCCTCACCGAGGCGATCCGCACGTCCTTCGACGAGGTACGCGCCGCGACGACGGTCACCGCCCGGGAACCGATCCACGCCCCCTCGCTCGACCGGGCCGTGGTCGACGACATCCTGGCCGACCTCACCGGCGACATCTAGGCCACTGCGAACCCGAACGGAATGCCTTTCATGGTTGACAAGGACAACATCGAGTCGATAACCGGCCTGGCCGCGATGCAGAAGGGAATGCTGTTCCACCATGCGGCCGACGCCGGCTCGGACGCCTACGTCGAGCAGTTCGACTTCACCGGCACCGGCGAGGTGGACGCACGCCACCTGCGTACCGCGCTGACCGCTCTGTCCCGGCACTACGCCGTCCTGCGCTCCGTCTTCTCCTTCCGGAACACCGACGAGCCTTACCAGGTCGTCCTCAAGGAGTGGGCTCCGCCGCTCGACGTCCTGGACCACTCCGCCACGCCCGACGCCGAGGAGGCGATCGCCGCGTTCAAGGCGGTGGACCGCGCCCGGGGCTTCGACCTCGGCAAGGACGTCCTGCTGCGGGCCACCCTGATCCGCACCGGCGGTGAGCGGTGGCACCTCGTCCTCACCTTCCACCACATCATCCTGGACGGCTGGTCCCTGGGCCCGCTGTTCGGCACCCTGTTCGCCTACTACGACGAACTGGTCCGCACGGGCACGCTCCGGCAGCGGCGCGAGGCACACCCGTACGCCGACTACCTCGCGTGGTACGGGCGGCAGCGCGGCGAGGAAGCGCTCCGGCACTGGACGCGGGAACTGGACGGGTACGAACGGCCGGCCGTGCTGCCCACGGCCCGCCGCGCGGACGGATACCGCGGCGCCACCCACCGGTTCACCCTCCCCGACGAGCTGTACACCGGCGTGCGACGCCTCGCGCGGGAGAACCGGCTCACGCTGAGCGCCGTGTTCCAGGCGGCCTGGGGCGTGGTGCTGCAGAAGTTCAACTACACCGACGACGTCGTGTTCGGCAGCGTGGTCTCGGGCCGGGACGTCGATGTCGACGGTGTCGAGGACATGGTCGGCCTGCTGGTGAACACCCAGCCGGTCCGGGTGACCACGGGGGAGGGGACCGGCTTCGCCGACCTGTGCCGGAGCGTGCAGGACGCCTACCGCCGGGCCGTTCCGTACCAGTACTGCCCGCTGCACGAGGTGCAGAGCCAAGTGCCGCTGAAGAACGAGCTGCTGAACCACGTGCTCGCCTTCGAGAACTACCCGCTGGCCGACCGCCTGCGGGACTTCGGCTCCGACGACGGCCTCCGCCTGGAGGACGTCGAGGTGTTCGAACGGACCGACTACGACTTCCACATCATCGTCCATCCCCTGGACCGGCTGGAGGTGGCGTTCACCTACAACGCGAACCTCTACACGCCGGCCCTGATGGAGACCCTGGAAGCAGCCCTGGTCCGCGTCTTCACCGCGGCCGTCGAGGACCCCGCCGTCCCCGTCCGCCGCATCGCGCTCCTCGACCCCGCCCCGCGCACCGAAACGGACCGGGACGCGCGGCCGGCGGCGACCGCCCCGCCGACCCTGACCGACACCTTCGACGCGATCACGCGGACCCACGGCGACCGGACCGCCCTCGTGTGGCACGGCAAGGAGTACTCCTACCGCGCGATCGACCGCTGGTCCGACGCCGTCGCCCGGAAGCTGAAGGAACTGGGCGCCGGCCCGGGCGCCGCGGTCGGCGTGCTGGCCGACCGCCGTCCCGAGCTGATCGTGGCGATGCTCGGCGTGCTGAAGAGCGGCAACCACTACGTGCCGGTCGACACCAAGGACGCCGCCCCGCGGATCGAGGACGTCCTGGACGACGCGGGGGTACGCCTGCTGTGCACAGTGGAGGAGTTCACCGGCAAGGCCCCGGCCCGCATGACGACGCTGCTCGTGGACGGGCTGCCCGCCGAAGGGCCCCCGTTCCCCCGCCCGGCGTCGGAGCCCGACGCCGTCGCCTACCTGATGTACACCTCCGGGTCCACCGGGCGGCCCAAGGGCTGCCACATCACCCACCGGAACATCCAGCGGCTGTTCACGGACCAGACGTACGCCGCGTTCGGCGACGACCAGACCGTCGTCATGACCAGCTCACCCGCCTTCGACGCGTGCACCTTCGAGATCTGGGGCACCCTCGGGTCCGGCGGGACACTCGTCCTGCCCGACGAGGTCGACATTCTCGACGGCACCCGGCTCCGCGCCCTCGTCGAACGCCACGGTGCCCGCCGCCTGTGGCTGACGACCTCTCTGTTCCATCAACTGTGCGACCACGATCCGGAGATGTTCGGCACGCTCGACCACCTCCTCGTCGGCGGCACCGTGCTGTCCCGGCAGCACACGGCCAAGGCGCTGGACGCCTGTCCCGGCCTGCGGATCACGAACTTCTACGGGCCCACCGAGAACACCGTGTTCTCCACCGCCCATCCGATCCACGCCGAGGACCTGAGCCGGGACCGCATCCCCATCGGACGGGTGCTGAACCACACGACGGCCCACGTCCTCGACAACGGACTCAACCCGCTGCCCCCGGGAGCCACCGGCGAGCTGTGCCTCGGCGGGGACGGCGTCTCCCCCGGATACCTCAACAGGCCGAAGCTGACCCGGGAGAAGTTCGTCACGGTTCCCGCCCTGCCCGGCGAACGCCTCTACCGCACGGGCGACCTGGTCCGTCAGGAACCCGACGGCACCCTGGACTACATCGGCCGCACTGACGACCAGGTCAAGATCAACGGCTTCCGGGTGGAGCTGGGCGAGGTGGAGGCCCTCCTCGCCTCGGTCGACGGCGTGACCGAAGCCGTTGTGGTCGCGGCCGAGGAGAACGGGGCCAAGACCCTGCGCGGCTACTACCGCGCGGCCGGTGACCTGCCCCCCGAGGCCGTCCGGTCGGAGCTCACCGCCCGGGTGGCCGGCTACCTGGTGCCCTCGGTGCTGCTGCGGGTCGAGACCTTCCCGCTGAACAAGAGCGGGAAGGTGGACCGCGGGCAGCTGGCGCAGTACCGGCCGGAGCCCCGCGCCGGCGTCCGCGGGACGGCCGGCCGACCCCTGTCCGTTACGGAGCAGACACTGCTCGGCATCGTCTCCGACCTGCTGCCCGGCGCCGACATCGACCTGAACCAGAACTTCTTCGACCTCGGGCTGAACTCACTCGACCTCCTCACCATCGGCAACCGCCTGCGCAAGACCCTGGGCCGCGAGGTGCCCGTCCCGCTGTTCTTCGAGCACACGTCCGTCTCCGCGCTGGCCGCCCACCTCGACACCCCGGACGCGGACGGGGAAGCCGCGTCCGGCGACGCCCTGGCCGGCGAGCGGGAAGAGGAGCAGGCGGCCCTCGTGACCGGCCGGCTGCTGATGCAACTCGACGATGAGTGAGAAGGAGGGCACGGCAGTGGCTGCACGCAAGGATCCCGAACGCCGGTACACCGGACTGGAACTGGCGGTCATCGGCATGGCCGGCAGGTTTCCGGGAGCCGAAGACCTCGACGCCTTCTGGAGCAACCTCGTCGAGGAGGTCGACGCGGTCTCCCGTTTCACCGACGAGGAACTGATCGCGGCCGGCGTGTCCCCCGAGGAGCTGGCCGACGAGAACTACGTCCGGGCCCGCGGTGTCTTCCCGCGACTGGAGAGCTTCGACTCCGCGTTCTTCAACTACACCCCGGCCGACGCGGCGATGCTGGACCCGCAGGTCCGCGCCCTGCACGAGGAGGTCTACCACGCCCTGGAGGACGCCGGGTACTCGGCGGACGGACGCGGTGAGTCCATCGGCCTGTTCCTGGGGGCGACCAACAACCTCCCCTGGGAGGCGCACACGCTGCGCATGTCCATCGCCCGCTCGGGCGTGATGTTCGCCGGAATGCAGCTCAACGACAAGGACTTCACCGCCACCAGGATCGCCTACGCCCTCGACCTCAAGGGCCCGGCGCTCTCCCTGCACACCGCCTGCTCGACCTCGCTGGTCGCCGTCGACACGGCCTGCCGGTACCTGTGGACCGGCGCCTGCCAGATCGCGGTGGCCGGCGGCAGCGGCCTGACCCTGCCGCACCGGCGCGGCTACCTCTACCAGGAGAACATGATCCACTCCCCGGACGGCCGCTGCCGGGCCTTCGACAAGGCGGCCGCCGGCACCGTGGAGGGCAACGGCGCGGGCGTCGTCGTCCTCAAGCGGCTGGAGACCGCGCTGCGGGACGGGGACCGCATCTACGCGGTGATCAAGGGTTCGGCGACCAACAACGACGGCAATCGCAAGGTCGGTTACACGGCGCCGAGCATCGAGGGCCAGGCCGAGGTGATCCGCAAGGCGCACCGCGTCGCCGGCGTGACACCCGCCCAGGTGTCGTACGTCGAGACGCACGGCACCGGCACCGCCCTCGGGGACCCCATCGAGGTCGAGGCGCTGCGCAAGGCGTTCGGCCCCGGAACCGCGGGAACGGTCGGCCTCGGGTCGCTGAAGTCGAACATCGGGCACCTGGACACCGCCGCCGGAGTCGCCTCACTCATCAAGGCCTGCAAGATCGTCGAGAACCGGACGGTCCCGCGCACCCTGCACTTCGAGGAGATCAACCCCGCCATCAGCCTCGACGGCAGCCCGTTCTACGTGGTGGGACGGCAGGAGGAACTGCGGCGCAAGCACTCCCCGGAGCACGGGGAGCAGCCCCTACGGGTGGGGGTGAGCGCGTTCGGGATCGGCGGCACCAACGCCCACCTGGTCCTGGAGGAGGCACCCGCCGTCGACACCGCGCCGGCCGGGCGGCGGCACAACACCCTCGTGGTGTCCGCCTCGTCCGCCGACGCCCTCGAACGCGTCAAGCGGAACCTCGCCGCGCACCTCGACGCGCACCCGGACCTGGACGGGTCCGACCTCGCATGGACCCTGCAGAACCGCCAGCGGCGGCTCGCGTACCGCTACGCCGTCGACTTCCGCGACGCCCGGCAGCTGCGCGAGCGCCTCCAGGAGTCCCTCGACGCGCGGGAGGAACCGGCGTACCTCGGGAAGAACACCCGCAGGAGCGTCCACTTCCTCTTCACCGGCACCGGCTCGCAGCACCTGGGCATGGCCCGCGACCTCCACGCCACCGAGCCGGCCTTCCGCGACCACCTCGAGGAGTGCTTCTCGATCAGCGAGGCCCTGGGCAACCCGGTGCCCCGCGAGGTCTTCTTCGGCGACTCCGCAGCGACGGAGAAGCGGATGAACTCCATGGAGACGGCCCAGCTGATCCTGTTCATGCTGGAGTACTCCATGGCGAAGACGCTGATCGGGTGGGGCGTCGAACCCAAGGGGATGATCGGGCACAGCACGGGCGAGCTGGCCGCCGCCTGCGTCGCCGGCGTCTTCTCCCTGGCGGACGGCGTACGCCTGGTGCACGCCCGGGGCAGCCTCATGGCGGCCACGCCGGAGGGCGCCATGACGTCCGTCAAGGCCTCCGAGGACACCGTCCGGCCGATGCTGACGGAGAACCTGGTGATCGCCGCGGTCAACAGCCCCGAGGACTGCACGGTGTCCGGGGCGGTGGCGGACGTCACGGATTTCGAGCGGCGCTGCGAGGAGCACGGCATCACCGCCACCCGGGTCAGGGACCTCGCCCACGCCGCCCACTCCCCGTTCATGGAGAGCATGCTGGAGGAGTTCCGTGAGGTCGCCCGGCAGGTGACCTTCCGGCCGCCGAGGATCCCATACGTGTCGAACGTGACGGGCACGTGGATCACCTCGGAGGAGGCCACGGACCCGGACTACTACTGCTCCCACATCCGGCGGCCGGTGCGCTTCAAGGACGGCATCGACACCATCCTGGCGCGGGGGGACTCGCTCTTCGTCGAGGTCGGGCCGGGCAAGACGCTGTCGTCGTTCGTGCGGACCATCGGGCGCGGCACGGACACGGACGTCACCGCCGTCAACACCCTCCGGCACCGGATGGAGGCGCTCGGGGACGACGAGCACCTGGCGCGCGTGGTGGGCAGGCTGTGGGAGGCCGGGGCCGGGCCCGACTGGAAGGCGTTCCACAGTGGCCGCAACCCGCGCAAACTGAGCGTCCCGCTCTACCCGTTCGACCGGACCGAGTACCCGGTCGACGTGACCGAGTTCCACCGGATGCTGTCGGACGCCGGCGACACCGGCGCCCCGCACACCGCGGGCCTTTCCGGCCCCGCCACCGCGCCGGTCCCCGGCCCCGCTGCCGACGGACCGCGCCCGGCGCTGCGCCGGGTCTGGTCCCGCACCATGCTGCCCCCGCTGCGCGGCAAGGAGCGGCCGCGGGTGCCCGTGGTCTTCACCGACGACGCCGCGAAGCTCGGGCGCGTCCTGGCGGAGATCCCGCACTGGCGCGCGCTGTACGTCACCTTCGGCCCGGAGTACCGCTTCCGTGGTCCCTCCGGCGCCGTGGTCCGCCCCGGCCACCCGGACGACCTGAAGCGGCTCGTGCGGGACCTGGACCGGCACGCCCTCGCCGGGGACGCGTTCGTCGTCCACCGGGAGGACCACGCGTCGCTGATCCGGTTCCTGCGCGACCTGTGTGCGGCCGCCCCGGAAGCCGGCGCACCGGCCGTCGCCGACGTCCTGGTGCTCGACACCGCCGGCCATCTGCGCGACCACGCCGACGTGTTGCCGGGGATCATCGGCCTGAACCACGAATTCCCCGGGCTGCGCGTGCGGGTGCTGCGCTGCGACGCGCCGCTCACCGGCCGGCGGGGACGGACCGCCTGGAGCACGGGCCTGCGGCGGGAACTTAGGGAGGACGGCCCCCGGGAGGTCGCCGTCCGCTACACCGGGCCGGAACGCCTCGCGCCCGTGATGGTGCCCTTGCACGGCGACCCCGGTTCCCTGGGCGGCCCCGTCCGACGGACGACCGTCCTGTGCCGCTCCGCCGACCTCGGACCGCTGCTCGACGCCTTGGGCGACGGACTCCCGGACTGTGCGGTGCGGGTGGTGCCCTACGGCCCGGAACAGCAGGGCACGCCCGCCCCGGAGGGCGGGGCGGACCGCCGCGTCACGGTCGGGCGGCCCGTCACAGGGGCGACGTGGGGCGCGGTGACGAGTGCCCTGGCCGAGCGGCTGCGCGAAGGGGAGGAAACCGACGGGATAGTCCTGTGGGACACGCCGTCCGACGCCGCGCCGTCCGACGCCGCGCCGTCCGACGCCGCGCCGTCCGACGCCGCGCCGGACACCGGCGGCGGCCTCGCCGGCCGGCGCCGGCTCGTCGATGTGCTGCGCCGGGCGAACCGCGAGCGGGGCGTGCCCTGGCAGATCCTGTCCCGGCCGGACCTCGGCCGACGGGGCTGGGATGCCTCGGTCACCCGCTGGTTCGCCGAGAACGAGCTGATCGACGCGGCGGGGGACGTCACCCGCCTCTACGTGTTCGGCCCCCTGGTGGAAGGGAACCGGTCGGCGTTGGGCCTGCTCTCCCGGATGCACGACTCCGGCATCGGAACGGCCCACCACGGCATGGATGTCACGACCGTCACGGCCCTACGCCCGGCGGTCGGTCCCGGCCAGGAGGGCGACACGACCGGGCCCGGCGATGAACGGCACGCCGTCCGGGTGCTCATGCGGCGGGAACTGACGAATCTCCTCGGCTTCGAGGACATCGACGCGCGGCACGACATCTTCGACCTCGGACTCGACTCCGTCCGCCTGATCCGCTTCCTCAGCGTCCTCGAGGAGCACGGCCACAAGGTCCTCCCCGGCGACGTCTACAACCATCCGACCGTCGAGGACCTCGCGCGGTTCGTCACCCGGGCCACGGACAGCCCCGGCGGGGACACCGACTCGCCCGAGACGGTCGCCGCCCTGCTCGCCGGACGCCTGGGCACGGACTGCGCCGTCGAGGTGTTCCGCCCCGAGGGCGAGGGCGAGGACGAGCCCCGGCTGCTCCTCTTCGTCGACGGCCTGGACGAGGCGCTGCGCGACCGGGTCGCCCGCGAGATCCGTGATCCGCGGCTGCCCGCCGCCCTCGTGCCGCACCACGTCCTGCCCGGCTCCCTGCGCCAGGCGTTCCTGGAGCACCGGGACTTCGGCTCCCTCGGGTTCGACACCGGCGCGACGGCGGGCGAAGGGGCCCTGGACGCCGCGTTCCGGGAGGTCGACCGGTGCGGGCGCGAACTGGGCCGGCACCTCGGCTCCCGGCCGGTGAAATGGACCTACCCCCTGACCGGCATGCAGCGACAGCACTTCGCGAGCGGCGACCGGCTGCAGCTCTACGTGATGGAGTTCCGGGAGCCGGTCGACGCCGAGGTCCTGCAGCGCGCGCTGTGCGACGTCATCGGGCGGCACGGACTGCTGCGGAGCTTCCTGACCCGGTCCCTCGGCCGGCCGCGCTGGAAGGAGTTCGAGCCGCCGGAGCACGTCGCACTACCGCGGATCGACCTGTCCGGGCTGCCCCCCGGCCGGCAGGCACAGGCGCGCGCGAGACTGGCCGGCCGCGACTGGGGCCCGGCCCAGGACCCCTTCGACAAGCCCCTGTACGAGGTCGTACTCGTGAAGTACCACGAGCTGGCCTACGACCTGCTCTTCCGGTTCGACCACGCGATCTTCGACGCGGCCTCCGGCCAGGTCCTGCGAGCGGACCTGCTGAAGAGGTACCAGGAGCTGAGGGCGGGCACGGGCCGGGCGATGCCCGCTGCCAGGAGCTTCCGGCACCTCCAGCAGCGCATCCACCAGGGGCCCGTGGACATCACGGCGGACGAGATCGTCGAGAGGTTCGAGCTCGCCCGGTACGGCCGCGCCGGCGCGGTGATCCGCGACAGGGCCGCCCGCCACGCCGACCGGCCGGTCCACCGGGTCCGTCACTCCGTCGACCTCGCCGCCCTGCGCGGTCCGAACGGCGAGCCCGAGCCGTTCTCACTGGCCCTGCGCCTGTACGCCCGCCTCGTCGCCCGGCTGCTGTCGGTGGACGAGGTCGCGACCGACCTCGTGGTCCGGGCCCGGACCTTCGGGGGCGAGGACTTCTCCGAGGTCATGGGCATGGCCCTGGACGTCCTGCCCGTGGTGCTCCCCGCCGGTCCGGACGCCGGCGAGGATCCGGCGGCCGTCGTGGGGGCGCGGATCCGCATGCTGAGCAGGCACAACATCAGCTTCCTGGACCTCGGCCACGACCTGCGCTCCCGCCTGGCCCACCGCAAGGTGTCCGCCGCGACGCAGGGGTTCACCGGCCGGTCCCCGTGCGTGTTCAACTTCGCCGGCCGGGTGGAGGACGCCTACGACTCCGTAGGGGACCTGACGCCGGACCAGGCCGTGGACCACGACGCGACCGGCGGCGCCGACTGCTTCTGCGCGGCCAAGACCGGCAACGGCCGGCTCGACCTCGTCCTGCAGTGCAGGTGGGCGGACGAACCCGACGACATCACCAGGATCCTGGACGAGGAAGTCCGCGGCCTGGTGCGAGAGAACGACAGTGTGAGGAGTCCTTCGTGACCATCGATGCACAGATCCCGGTCGTGTGCTTCCCCCACGCCGGAGCGGGCGCCCTGTACTACGGCAAGTGGCGTTACGCATTCCGGGACGGCGTCGACTTCCGTGTCGTCCAGTACCCGTTCCGCGAGCGTCGGCTGAGCACCCCGATGCCGGCGTCCGTCGGCGCCCTGGCGGGGGAGATATTCGCCGAGTTCGCCGACGTCTTCCGCGGCACGTACGCCATCTGGGGGCACAGCATGGGCAGCGTCATCGGTTACGAGGTGGCCAAGCTGTGCCAGCAGCGGCTGGACAACCCCCCGCTGGTGTTCTTCGGTTCGGGTTCGTCCGCGCCGTGCGAGTCCCGGTTCACCCGGGTGAAGGACCTCGACACCCCCGAGGGCTTCGACGATGTGCTGCGCCGCTACGGAGGGGTCGGTGAGGAGGTGCTGCGGGACACCGGCTTCGTGAAGTACCTCGCGCCCGTCATCGAGGCGGATCTGCGGCTGATGGGCGGGTACGAGGACACCGCCCGGGAGAAGCTGCGGTGCCCGGTCGTGCTCATGCAGGGTCGTGAGGACACGGTCACCTCCGACTCCTGGGCGCACTACACGGACGGCCCGTTCGAGGTGTTCGAGTACGACGGCGGGCACTTCTTCCACGACGCGCACCGGGCCTCGATGGCCGCGCTGATGGAGTCGAGGATCCAGAGGCGGTGGCAGCAGAGGCAGGCGTCGTCCGACGCGTCCGGTAGCCCCGCGGGGCTGGGGCACGAGCGAGGGTGAAGCGGTGTCCACGGTCCTGGTCTTCGACGTCGACCGGCTCTCGGAGGCCGACACGGACCGGTTGTACCGGGCCGTGCCGGCGGAGCGGCGGGCCCGCGCGGACAGGCTCCACTTCGCGGCGGACCGGAGACGGTGCCTGGCGGCGGGGGCGCTGCTGCGCTACGCGCTCCTGGCCCGCCACGGCCTGACGCCGAGCGACCTGGACACGGCGCGGGACGCGTTCGGCAAGCCGTACCTCGTGCGCGTCCCCGGGCTGCACTTCAGCCTCTCGCACGCGGGGAGGTGGGTGGCCTGCGCGACGAGCGGCACGGAGATCGGCGTGGACATCGAGCACACCGCCGCCGGCGCCGTCGACATCTCCCATCGCTTCGCCCCGGACGAGCACGCCTACGTCGTCGCCGCGCCCGCCGGCCGACGGGCCCGGCGGCTGGTGCGGATCTGGACCCTCAAGGAGAGCTACGTGAAGTACCTGGGACGGGGACTGGGCGTCCCGATGGACTCCTTCAGCGTGACGGCCCCGGACCGGCGCCCCCGGGTCCTGCGGGGCACGCTCGACACCCGGCCCCGCCTGAAGCAGGTGGCCCACGGGGACGACTACTGGCTCGCCGAGTGCTGCCGGGACGACAGCGGGATCTCCGTCGTGGAGCCCACCCGGGAAGACCTCCTCGCCGTGTGCTGACGGCCGTCGCCGACCGGATCCGGGCCCGGTCGGCAACCGGTTCGCGCCCTCGGACCACATGCCCCCGACGGGGACCGACGGGGGCATTCCCTCATCTGTGTCCGGGCCCTGGGGCGACCGGCCCGGCAGCCGTTCTGGCGGGCGCGGTGGTCGGGGACGTCAGGATGCTTCGGGCGGGCGGTGGACGGTGTCGAACACGTGCGTCCAGGCATGCTGCCAGGGCCAGTTACTCGGCAGGTGCAGGGTGAGGCGCCGGGCGCGGCGCACGATCAGACGGGCGGTGACCTGCTCGCTGATGAGTTCACCGGTGTCGGGATCGGGCACGGCGGTGGGGTAGGTGATCTGCTGCCATGCGGTGTCTTCGATGGCCAGGACGGCTCGTTTGACGGACACCGGCGCTGTAGAACTGCGCGTCCGCCCGCAGGATGCGTATGCCGGCGCAGCCGGCCTCGCGGGCGGTGGTCAGTGCCTCGCTGACAAGCTTCGGGGCGCCGCGAGAGCCGGCCGCTTTGCCGCGGCGCATCCGCACGGTGGCGATCACCGGCCGGGAGGTGGGTGTGCAGATATCAGTCCTTGTTGACGTCGTCAACGGGTAAGCCTTGGAAAGGGTGGACGCCTCTGTGTACGGTGGCGAGTATGTCAGACACACCCGCTCCCCAGGCCGGACCGCTGGTCACCGGTTCCGAGATCGCCCGGCTCGCGGGCGTCACTCGTGCTGCCGTCTCCAACTGGAGACGGCGGTACGCCGACTTTCCGACACCCGTTGGCGGTGGTTCGGGCAGCCCCCTCTTCGCTCTCGCCGAGGTGCAGGCATGGCTGGACAAGCAGCGTAAGGGGCAGGACGTCTCGGAGGACGTGCAGCTGTGGCAAGCGCTGCGGGGGGCCTACGGCGACGACATGCTGGGCGCACTCGCCGACGCCGCTCGGCTGCTGACCGACCCGGCAGCAGACGTGCGCGGCAGCCTGCCGCCAGAGGCAGTCCGTCTGCTCAGCGCCGCGGCGGAAGGAGCCTCGGCAGGCGAGACGGCGAACAGTCTCGCGGAACGCTTCACCGATTCCGTCCGCCGTGCTGGGTCGGATCTGGTGACCTCATCGCGCATCGTCCGCGCTGTGCGGCACATGGTCGGAGATATCGAGGCCGACGCGGTCGTCTTCGATCCGGCCTGTGGTATCGGCACGTTGCTTCTGGCCATCGGGCCCGAGCAGGGGCCGCGCCGGTGCGGCCAGGAGGCCGACGCACGCAGCGCGCGCTTCGCACAACTGCGGGCCGATCTCAATCGACGTACCGGAGTCGACATCGTTCCTGGAGACTCCCTCCGCGACGATCAGTGGCCGGACCTGAGAGCGGACGTGGTCGTCTGCGACCCACCGGTCGCCGACACCGACTGGGGGCGTGAGGAACTGCTCCTCGATTCCCGTTGGGAGTTCGGTACCCCGTCCCGTGCCGAAGGTGAACTGGCCTGGCTGCAGCACGCCTACGCGCACACCGCGCCGGGCGGACGTGTACTCATGGTCATGCCGGCATCGGTTGCCTACCGCAAGGCAGGCCGCCGTATCCGAGCCGAGCTCGTACGGCGCGGTGTTCTGACCCAGGTCATCGCCCTGCCGCCCGGAAGCGCGGCCTCGCACGCGCTTCCGGTGCAACTCTGGCAGCTGCGTCGGCCGGAGTCACCGGGTGACGCGGCGACCAGCGTCCGCATGGTGGACCTGACCGAGAACGACCCGGACGGCTCACTGGAACCGAGGCCCGATCAGACGGTGGACGTGCCGTTGATCGAACTGCTCGATGATGCCGTGGATCTCACTCCGGGACGGCACGTCAGCGAGTCCCATCGTGACTACGTAGCCGAATACGACCGTCTGCGGCAGGAGTTGACGCAACAGGTCCGTCGACTGTCCGAGCTGCTGCCCCACCTGGCCGAGGGGCGAGGGGCCGGGGTTCCGGACGGCCCGTCCGTCAGCGTCGCCGACCTCGCGCGTGCCGGACTCGTGGACTACGGCGATTCCGAGCCGGTCTCCGTGAGCGACCAACTCGACACCGACTTCCTCCGGGGTTTCCTGCGCAGCACCTCGAACACCCGCCGCTCCACCAGTGCAAGCGGCACCTTCCGATTCGATGCGAAGGGCGCTCGCATCCCCCAGATGGAGATCGCCGAACAGCGCCGCTACGGCGCCGCGTTCCGGGCGTTGCAGGAGTTCGAGGAGCGGGCACGGAGGATGGCCGAACTGAGCAAGGAGGCTGCCGCACTGGCCCGGGACGGGCTGAGCAGTGGCGCCCTCACACCCCCGCCCGAGTGACATACGGCTGGTTCAGCGCGGAACGAAGGGACTGGGCTCCCCGCTCCACGACACCGCCAGCGCCTCGCGTGCCCGGGTGCACGCGACGAACAGCAGACAGCGCTCCCGCAGCAGATCCGACTCGTGCTGCAGGGCGTCCACCGAGGCAGGGGTGACCTCACGCGAGAAGGGCACCGCCCTCGCCGTCACACCGAGGACGGCCACGCAGCGGAACTCCAGCCCCTTCATGGCGTGCATGGTGGAGAGGCGCACGCCCTCCGCCTGCGGCCCTGGGGTGTCCCGGACCCGGGCCACCGGAACACCGGCCGCGGACAGCTTGTCGTACACCTTGTCCAGCAGCACGTTGAAGCGGGTGCACACACCGATCTCCGAGGGGCGGATGCCCTGGGAGAGCCAGCCCTCCACCCGCTCGACCAGCGCGGCGACCTCGGCCTGTTCCGCCCCGTACCCGTCGACGTGCGGTCTGCGTCCGTGCAGGAGCGAGCGATAGCCCGCCAAGGAGTCGCTGCCGTCACCGGCCAGGTCCTCGACGGTGACGGGGCTCAGGATCCCCGTCGACCAGGACAGGATCTCCTCGGTGCTGCGGTAGTTGACGCGCAGACGGTGCGTGCGGCCCGTCACCGAGATGCCCAGGGAGCCGAGCGACACCCTGGAGTCGTAGATCCGCTGGTGCGGGTCGCCTGTGATGAACAGGTCGTCGCTGCCGGGTGCCACGGCGCCGCGCAGGACACGCCACTGCGCCGGGTGCAGATCCTGGGCCTCGTCCACCACCACGTGGTCGTGCGTGGGGGAGGAGGCGGTGAGCAGTTCGGCGGCACGCGCGCATATCCCGAGGTGCGTCGCGGCCTTCTGATCGCGGAGCATGGACTCGAACAACTCGACGGCGGGCCAGAGCTGTTCCCGCCGCGCGGGCGACAGCGCGCTGCCGCGGCCACGCCGTGAGGCGGCACGGTAGGCGTCCCAGCTGCGCAGATCCTGAGCGAGGAGGAGACCGCGGCCCGACTCGGCGTTCTCCCCCGGGAGCGGTGCAGTGGCGAGTACGGGGATCTGGTCGCCGCGAGCGTCGCTGACCGCGATGCGGAGGGTGCCGACCGTGGTGTCGAGGCGGAGGACGAGCCGGAAGTCGCGGCCCCGCACCCGGCCGTGCAGGGCCGCGTTGGCGGCGAGTTCGGCGACGATCTGCTCACCTCGTTCGGTGACGGCGGGTGACACCTCCCAGGCGCGGAACTGCTCGGAGGCGAGCAGCCGGGCCAGGCGGGCGCCGCGGCGGGTGGAGGACAGCAGCTGGGCGAACTTGCGGGGCGCGGCCTGTACTTGAGGCGTGGTGCTGTTCATGGGGCCACCGTGGCGGGGGCGTGATCCAGAGGGGGCGGTCCTTACTCGGCGTCAGCGTACGGGTACGCAGGGTGGGACCGGAGTGCGACCCCTCGGACAGTCTGCGGACGTTCGGGACCGTCGTCCAGGCCCTGCGGGAGCACGCGGGGTTCAGCAGGGTGGAGTTCGGGGAGGTGGTGCGGTTCTCCAAGCACACCGTGGAGTCGGTGGAGCTGGGGAGGCGGATGCCGGACGAGTCCTTCGTGCAGCGAGGGGATGTGACGCTGCAGATCGTGCCGTTGGAGGCAGGGTTGCATGCCTGTCTGGATGGGCCGGTGCGGCTTCTGGAGACTCCGAAGGGCCAGAGGCTCACGTACTCCGAAGGTCAGCAGAACGGTCGTCTCATCTCCGACCCGAAAGAGGTGAGTCTGCTCTACCAGCGCTATGACACACTGCGCTCGCAGGCGGCCCTGACCGCCAAGGACTCGCGGGGTTTGCTGGAGCGACTCCGAGGAGAACTATGAGCACGACGGAACTGGCGTGGTTCAAGTCCAGCCAGCGGCAGCCAGGGGGACAGCTGCGTCGAGGTCGCCGTCATCGAAAAGGCCGTGCACGTACGTGACTCCAAGGACGTGACTCGCCCGCACTTCGCCGTCGGGCGTGAGGAGTGGTCGTGGTTCGTGGGGTTCGCAGCGGGGTCCTGAGCCGGGTCGTCCCGGCGGTCGCGTGATGACGTGCACCGCCGGGACACAAGGGGTCAGTGGAGGTCGGGTCCGCCTGCCTCGACGATCTCGTCCAGCACGCTGATCTCCTCGTCGGCGTCCTCCGACACGTCGGGGTCGTCGCCGACAAACGGTCCGGGCGCCTCCTCGTCAGCGAGATGCGGGTACTTCTCCAGGAGGAACCGCCGCCGGTACGCCATCTCGGCGGCGTCGACAATCCCCTCCAGGGTGGTCCAGTTGAGGGTGCCTCCTACGACGATCCCGAACGCGGGTACGGCCTTGCCGAGTCCCTTCTTGGTGAGACGGAAGCCGAACGCCTTCGCGAACTGCGCGGAGACCTTGGTGACGACCGACTCACTGAGGACTTCCCACGTCTTGCCGCGGAAGAGCGCCTGGGTGAGCCGCGAGATGTCGGCCATCGCGGCGTTCTTGGCGGTGGCCGAACTAGCCGTCCCGACGTTGACGACGGACATCACGAAGAGTTTCTCGGCAGGCTCTTCGGGGTCGTAGCCGTAGAACAGCGAGACCTGGCCGACGGCGCGGGACGCGAGTCCGAGGACGGCTGCGGTATCGGCGGCGAACGCGCCCGCGATCGCACCTCCCGAAGGCGCTGCGGCGGCGCCGGCGGAGGCGGCGAGGACGAGTTCTCCTCCGGAGATCACAAGTCCCGCGCCCGCTCCCGAGAGCGCCGCGGCGGCCGGGTAGTACCAGCTCGCCTTCCGTCCACGGACAGCGTCGACCAACTGCAAGTCGAGGCGGCGCAGGTCGGAAAGCGACTCGACCTCGTGTCCGCGCTTCTTGTGGAGCGCCACCACACGCTTGGAGGAGAGTCCCGCTCGCGAGACCCGCCCCAGGGTCTGCCGTACGGACTGGACGGCCGTACCGCTCCAGTCCGGCAGGGCGTCGGCGGCTCCGCGAGCCCCGGCACCGACCTTCTGAGCGCCCTTGGTAACGAATTGCTGTCCACGCGAAACCGCCGATTGGGCCCGTGGGTGGTTCTCCAGTTGCTTCGCGGCACGCTTGCCGAGTTTCGCGACGCCGCTGGCCACGTGCTCGCCGGCGTTGGTCATCGCTCGTGACAGTGGGCGGCCCCTGAACTGCTGGATGGCACGCCATGCCTCGAGCTCGTAGTCCGACGGAAGCCGATCGGGCTGCTGCGGGTACTGCGGGTCGCTCATGGTCCGTGGAGCTCCTGTCTCTGGGACGAGCTGTCAGACGGGGTGGCGGGGGCCGTGGCCCGGGGGCGTGGTGAGCGGGGAGGTGTAGGTCTCGCCGTCGATGAGAGGCTTGAACTTGCGGCGGCACTGTGGTCGAGCTCGCCCAGCAGAAGGTGCTGCCCTGCCGTCGACGAGCTCGTGGATCACTGCCGCTCCTCTGATCTCATGCACGCGTTCTCGCCGTCCCCCGGGTGAACGCGCCCCCCTCTGCACCTACCGCGCGGCCCATCGTCTCAGAACAGAAGGCGACGCAACCGTCACAGTACACTAAGGTCGATATATTCGATAGGTGTTTACGTGTTGACGCTGTTAACATGCTCTGCTGCCACGTCGGTTGTTCCGGGACTCGCCCCTGAATGTCGGGGTCGCCCTCTACGGTGGAGGTTCCGGATGCCGCTGAGGCGATGGGGGGAGGAGGGCCACAGGCATGCGCAGGGTTCCACCAGAGATGTTCCGGTTCACGACGGTGGAGAGGTCCGATCTGTACGGGGCGGTGCTGGAGGCCTTCGGTGCGGCCGGCGAGCATCTGGAGACGGCGCTGGGGCTCGACGCGGTGCGCGAACGGCTGCGCGCGGTGGGCTGGGCGGCGGCGGTCGAGGACGAGGACCTGCATGAGGCGCTCAGAAAACTCGTGCAGTGGGAGCTGCTCGACGTCGTGCACAACCACGCGGAGAACTACCGCACGGCCGAGGAGTACGAACGGCGCAACCTCCAGTACTCGCTGACCCGCCGGGGTGAGGCAGCTCTCGCCGGCTTGCGGCACGCGCTTGAGGTGCTGGCGTCCACGGGGGCGCTGCAGACGGCCGTGCTGGAGGCCATCGCCGACCGGCTGGACGAGCTGTGCCTGCTGTCCGGCGAACCCGCCTCGGCCGATCGACGGATCTTCAGCACGTTGCGCGAGCTGGAGGGGCATCTGGAGGCCCTGGTGGAGAACACCAAGGCGTTCAACGGCGAACTGCAGCGCCTCCTGCGTGCCGAAGGCGCGGATCTGGAGGTGTTCCGCGAGGTCAAGGCCGCGACCGTCGCGTATCTCCAGGAGTTCCTGGTCAACCTCGACCGGCGCGGGCAGGCGGTCGCCGCCGCCGTGGCCCGGGTGGAGGAGCGGGGGACCGTCGTACTGCGCGAGCGAGCCCTGCGCGGGGCCGAGCTGCCGCCCGTGGCCGGTGAGGACCCCGCGGCCGGCTGGCTGGAGAGCAGGCGGGCGCGCTGGGTGGGTTTGCGGGCATGGTTCCTGCCGGACGACGGGTCACGACCCCGGATCGAGCAGCTGCACGACATCGCCCGGCGGGCGATCGTCTCGCTGCTGCAGGTACTGGAGCGGATCAACGAGTCACGGCGCCGCTCCTCCAGCGCGGTGCAGGACTTCCGGGAGCTGGCGCGCTGGTTCGCCGCGGCCCCCGCGGAGGAAGATCTGCACCGGCTGTGGTCGGCGGCCTTCGGGCTCGGCCCGGCGCGCCACGCCCATCTCGCCCATCCCGACCCGGAGTTGATCCCATCGTCCCATTCCTGGTCCGAGGCCCCGCCCGTGGAGGTGTCGGCGCTGCTGCGGACCAGCGGACGGACGGAGCGCTTCACCCGCACGGCCCGGGTGCGGGACGTCGCGGCGATCAGGGCCGAGCGCGCGGAGCGGGCCCGCGCGGAGCGAGCGGAACTCGCGCGTGCCTGGAGGGTGCTGGAGACGGACGGACCCGTGCGCCTGTCCTCCTTCGGCGCACTGGATCCCGCCGTCTTCGACCGGCTGCTCGACCTGCTGGGCCGGGCCCTGTCCGCCCAGCCCGACGCGGGCGGCCTGCGGCGCGCCGTGACGGGGGACGGCCGGGTGGAGATCGCGCTGTCTCCGCCCCCTGACGAGCGTACCGCCGTACTGCGCACGACGAAGGGCGCACTGGCCGGGCCGGACTACGTCGTGCACATCACGGCGGCGGGAGGAGCGAGCGCCTTCCCGCGCGTCCGCGCCGCGCGACGGGAGACAGCCGGATGAGCACCCTCGCCAACCAACTCGCGGCAGCGGAGCGGGAGGAGGTCGCCCGCGCCGTCCGTCTCCTGCTGGCCCGACCCCTGCTCACCGAGGCCGCCGACCCGGCCGGCTTCGAACTGGTACGCCGCCGTCGCGAGCCGCTGGCGCAGTGGTTCGACTACACCTGCGGCTGGAGCCTGGTGGTGGAGCCTCGCCGCGGCTACGCCCGCCTCACCAAGGTCCGCGCCGACCCGGACGGCTCCCGGCCGGCCCGCAGGGCGCGCTCCGGACGGGCCCCGTTCGACCGCCGGCGTTACGTGCTGCTGTGCGTGACCGCGGCCGAGCTGCTGTCGATGCCGATGACGACCATCGGTATGGTCGCCGACCGTGTCGTGCAGGCCACGGCGGCCGACCGGGCGCTGGCCGCGTTCGACCCGGTTCACAAGCCGGAGCGGATGGCGTTCGTCGACGCCCTGAAGCTGCTGGAGTCGTACGACGTGCTGCGCGCGGTCGACGGGACCACCGAGGCGTACGTCGAGTCCGCCGAGGCAAAGGTCCTCTACCGGGTGGACACCACGCTGCTGATGCGGCTGCCCGCCGCGCCCGTCGGTGCCTCCCGGCTCGCCGTACCCCCGGACGAGGTGCCCGCGCGGTTCGAGGAACTCCTGACGGGCCTCGTACGGGAGCGCCGCTACGGCGGCACGCTCGCCGACGGCACGACGGACGAGGCGCACAGCGAGACCGCCGCCACGGACGCACAACGCAACCTGAGGCTGCGCCACTCGGTGCTGCGCCGCCTCTTCGACGACCCCGTGCTGTACCGGACGGAACTCACCGACGACGAACTGGCGTACGTCACCTCCCTGACCGGACGCCAGATCCTGCGCCGCTCGGTCGAGCAGGCCGGCTTCCTCCTGGAGGAGCGCGCCGAGGGCTTCCTGCTCGTGGACCCCGACGGGCTCGCCACCGATGTCCGCTTCCCCGACGACACGTCCACCGCCCGGGTCGCCGCGCTGCTCATCCTGGAGCCGCTGTGCGCCGCGCCCGCCGGGCTGCTGCCCGAGCAGCTCGCCGAGGCCGGAGCGGATCTGCTGCGCCGCTTCCCGCGGTGGGCCAGGGCGTATCAGTCCGAGGACGGCGCGGCCCGGTTGTCCGACGACGCCGTACGCGTACTGCGTGACGTCGGCCTGGCCCGCCGGGCCGGGGGGCGTGTCGTCGCGTGCCCGGCCGCGTACCGCTACCGCCTGACGGGGACGACGAGTTCGGGTACGGAGGACAGGCCGACGGCAGGCGGCACGGCTTCCGGGGACGTCGCCGCGGAAGGAGACCAGCAGTGAGCGTGACAGAGCTTCCCCTCCCGCGAGGGCCCGAGGAGTCCACCGAGCCGCCGACGCGGGTGCCGGACACCGCCCGCCGCCGCTGGCAGCCGCACCGCGCGGGCATCCTCAACGTCTGGCGCTACTACGACGAGACGTTCACCTTCCACCAGGGCCGCCTGCTGCTGCGCGGCCAGAACGGTTCGGGCAAGTCCAAGGCCCTGGAACTTCTGCTGCCGTTCCTCTTCGACGCCAGCCTCCGCCCCAACCGTCTGTCCACGTTCGGCGGTTCGGAACGCACCATGCACTGGAACCTGCTGGGCGAGGGTGCCTCCGGCAAGACCCGCGTCGGGTACGTGTGGATGGAGTTCCGCCGCGTCGGCGACAACGGCACCGAGCAGTGGTTCGGCTTCGGGGCGCGCCTGCAGGCGAGCGTGCACACCAGCACGGTCCACGCCGACTACTTCACCACCGGCTCCAGAATCGCCCACCCCGACGGTGTGCTCCTCGTCAACGAGGCGGGACAGCCCCTGACCCGGGCCGCCCTCGCCGAAGCCCTGCGCGACCGCGGCGAAGTCCATGCCTCGGCCACCGACTACCGCACGGCCGTACGGCGTGAACTCTTCGCCGGCATGGGGGAGCAGCGTTACGAGTCGCTGCTGTCCGCCCTGCTCCAGCTGCGCCAGCCAAAACTGTCCGAACGGCTCGACCCGTCCCTGCTCTCCACTCTGCTGTCCCGCGCCCTGCCCCCGCTGGGCGAGGGAGAGATCGCCGAACTCGCCGAGGGCTTCGAGCGGCTGGACCGGCAGCGCGAACACCTCAAGCGGCTCGACGACGAGGTGACGGCGGCCGAGACCGTCGCGTCCCGGCAGCGCGCCTACGCACGAAGGGTTCTGCGTGCCGGATCCGCCGCGCTGATCTCGGCCACCACCGAGATGGACAACCTCACCCGCGTCGCCCGCCAGAGCGCCGAGGAGCTCGAACAGGCCCTGGCGGAGCGCGAGTCGGCTCAGAAGCGGCGCGAGGAAGAGGAGCTGCGCGCGCACGCGTTGGAGGAGACCGTCGAGGGCCTGCGCGAGAGTGACGCGTACAAGCAAGGCGAGGAACTCGACCGGCTCCGCCGTCGCACCGAAGACGTGACAGCTGCCGCCGGGAGGCAGCGAGCCGCTGCCCAGGCGGCGCAGGCCCAGTCGGAGGAGGACCGGCGGCACGCCGACGAGGCGGCGGGCCAGGCCCGCACCCTCGACGAGCACGAGCGCGAAGCCGCCGGGGAAGCACACAGGTCGGCCCGGGCAGCAGGGCTGGAGTCCATCCACCACGAGGTGAGGACGATCCTCGACGCGGATCCCGCGGTGGCCTTCCACGACAGCGCGGGGCGCGACCAAGGTTCCGGCTCCCCGCGCACGACGGCCGAGAACGGGGCGCGACAAGCCCGTCGGCTGCTGCGCGGGGCGGTCACCGCCCGACGGCAGCAGGTCACCCTCGTCACCGAGGCGATCGACGAGCACGATCGCGTGGTACGCGCCCGAGGCGCCGCCGAGGAACTGCTGGACGAGGCCCGCACCCGGCTCGCGGAGGCGATCGCCAGGCGGGACCAGGCGGCCGGCGCCTGGGACGACGCCCTTGCCGCGCAGGCGGAACAGCTGCTCGCCTGGGCCGAGGACTGCACGGAACTACGGATCACCGACTTCGAGGAACTGGTGGCCAGAGCAGCGGTCGAGGCCGAGGTGGCGGCCCTGGCCGAAGCCGCCGCGCGCCCGCTGGAACAGGAGATCGCCACGGCGGAAGCCACCACCCGAGCCGCACGTCAGGGCCTGCGGGACGAGCGGAGCCGGCTGGAGGAGGAGATGCGACGGCTGAGCGGTGAAACCGACCTGCAGCCCGTGCCCCCGCACACCCGCACCACCGTCCGCACCGCGACGGCGGGAGCACCCCTGTGGCGGCTGGTCGCCTTCCGCGAAGGTGTCCCGCTCCCGGTTCAGGCCGCGGTCGAGGCCGCACTGGAGGCGTCGGGCCTCCTGGATGCCTGGGTCAGCCCCTACGACGGGATCACGCTGCCGGGACACGACACCCGCGCCGAGGCGGCCCTGGCCGTGACCGCCCCGGGGCACAGCCTCCTGGAGGTACTGAGGCCCGAGGAGGACATCCCCGTCCCGGCCGACACCGTGACCCGTATCCTCACCGGCATCGCGTACGGCTCGACGCTGCCCGGCGGGCACCCCGCGGCCGTCTCCGCCGACGGCGCCTGGCGTCTCGCGCTCGCCACCGGGACCTGGAGCAAGCCGGAACCGACCCACATCGGCGCCCTCGCGCGGCAGCGGGCCCGGCAGCGCAGAATCGGCGAACTGACCGACCGCATCGGCGAGGCGAACGCAGCCCTCGCCACGCTCGACGACCAGCTGCGCGGCCTCGCCGCTCGCCGCGCCCGGCTGGACGCCGACCGCGCCGCCCGCCCCGACCACCGGGAACTCGACGCCCGGCGGCGTGACTGGGACCGCGCCGAGGAAAGGGTGGCAGCTCGGGACGACGCCGTGCGCGACGCCGCCGGGCATCTGGCCCGGTGCGAGAGCGAGGTGGCGGGCGCGCTGCGCGCGCTCGACCGCCGGGCCGCGGAACACGGGCTGCCCACCGACCGCGACCGGTTGCGTGAACTCTCCGCCGCCATCGACAGGTTCCGGGACACCGCCGACAGCTGGGTGGACGCCCGCCTCGCCGCGATCGCCGCCGCCGACCGGGCCCACCAGAGGGCCGCGCAGGCAGACCGATCCCGCCGGGCCGCCGAGGAACAGGCCGAGGGCTCGGCCGCCGCCGAAGCGGAGGCGGCGGGGCTGAAGGCGCGCCTGGAGGCGGTGGAAGCCACCGTCGGCGAGGACTACCGACAGATCGTCGCACGCGTCGCGGAGGCGCGCGCCGAGCTGCGTCGCTGCCGTGAGGAGGCCGGCCGGGCGGCCGATCTCCTGCTGCGCCTGGAAGGACGTATCGGAGAACTGCGGGCCACCAGCGGCCAGGACGCCGAACGACGCGAACAGGCCGTCGCGGCCCGGGACGCTGCGGCACATCGGTTCCGGCACCTGTGCCTGGCCGGACTGGCCGAGGACGCCGGCATCACACCGGAACTCGATGCCGGTGACGGCACCAAGGCCACCCTGGAGGCCGCCCGCGCCACAGCGGCGAAGTGGCCGAGCGTCCCGCACGCCCCGCGCAACCTGGGCGACGCCGCGACCCGCCTGTCCGAAGCGGTCCACGAGGCCCGCCAGCGCCTCGGCGCCCGCGCCGACCTGGACCTGGAACCGGACGACGACATCCAGCTCTTCACCGCCACCCTTGACGGTGTACGCGTGGGGGCGACGGGCCTGCTCACCACGCTCACCCAGGAGCGCGACCGCAGCCGGGACGACATCACGACCGCCGAGCGGCGTCTCTTCGACCAGATTCTCACCGGCGACATCCGCCGCCACCTCGCGGCGCGCATCCGTCAGGCCGGTGAACTCGTCGACCGCATGAACGGGCACCTGGAGCGGGTCCGTACCGCCTCCAACGTCGCCGTCCAACTCGTCTGGGACGTCCGTCCCGACCTTCCGGACAGCACCCGCACCGCCCGTCAGCTGCTGCTGAAGGACCCCGGCCGGGTCACCGAGACCGACCGGGAGGCCCTGCACGCCTTCTTCCGCGCCCGTATCGAGGAGGCCAAGGGCAGTGACACGGCCGCGAGCTGGGAGGAACAGCTCGGCGAAGTACTCGACTACACCGCCTGGCACCGCTTCACCGTACGCCTCGACCGGGCGAACGGGACCGGCTGGCAGCCGCTGACCAAGAAGCTGCACGGCGCACTCTCCGGCGGGGAGAAGGCCATAGCCCTGCATCTGCCGCTGTTCGCCGCCGTCGCCGCCCACTACGAGGCCGTGCCCCTGGCACCCCGGCCCATCCTTCTGGACGAGGTCTTCGTCGGCGTCGACACCGTCAACCGCGGACAGGTCTTCGCCCTGCTCACCGCACTCGACCTGGACCTCGTGGTCACCTCCGACCACGAGTGGTGCACCTACGGCGAGTTGCCCGGTATCGCCGTCCACCAACTCCTCACCGACGGGGACGACGACGCGGTCACCAGCGCGCGCTTCGTCTGGAACGGCACCGACCTGGAGGCGGGATGACCCACCCGGAACCGGCCCCGGGCGAACGCACCCTGCGCCGCCCCGAGCTACGCCCGCTCTGGCACACGGTCCACGACCGCCTCTCCTCCGGCCGCCCCGTCACACGAGTGCGCCTCGGCCCGCTCGACGACGCCCAGCGCGAAGCCCTCGCCGACCTCCTCGGCCTGGACCGGCTGCCGGACGCCCGGCCCTCCGTCGACCTGGCCCGACTGCAAGAAGCCGTCACCGAGCTGTGCGGCCGTACCGTGCGCGAAACCGTCACCGAACTCGTCGGCCCCCTGGGCGACCGAGCGGGCGAGCGGCGCCGCCAAGAGGACGAACGCGCCGAGCTGTGGACCTGGCTGGCCGACCACGACATTGTGAGGGCCCAGCCCGCGCTCTCCGCATGGGTCGCCTCCTGCCGAGCCGCCGGGCTGGTCGGAGCCTCATCGGAACGCACCCGGTCTCTGCTGACAGACGCGCTCACGGTGCTCGGGGAACTACCCGCGCGGGCGGAGCCACTGCCCGTCTTCGCCGCCCGAGTCCTGAACGGTCATGCGCACGCACTCGACGACGGCACACCTGTGTCCACGCTCGTCCTGCGTGCACTGGCAGCCCTTCACGACACCGCCGCGCCTCAGTCCGCCGCGGACCGGCGAACCCTGTGGACTCGCGCGGGCATCGCCGACGACGACGTATCCGCCACCGTTCTCGTCGCTGGACTGCGCCCGTCCGGCGATGGCCCGCTCGCCCGCGTGTCCCGCGTATGTGCCGAGGCCGGACAGGCCGCCAGCCTGACTCTCGCCCAACTGCGTGCCCCGGGCGAGTTCACTCTGGCCGCTGCCCCCGTGCCCGTTGTCCACGCCGTGGAGAACCCCAGCATCCTGGCGCTCGCGGTACGCCGCTTCGGCCCGGACTGCCCGTCGCTTGTGTGCACATCCGGCTGGCCCAACAGCGCGGCCATCCATCTCCTCCGCCTCCTCGCGGACCAGGGCGCCACCCTCCGGTACCACGGCGACTTCGATGGAGAAGGCATTCGCATCGCCGCGTATCTCCTGGACAAGACGCCGGCCCGCCCCTGGCGCATGACGGCCGCGGACTACCGTGCCGTGGTCGCCCGCACATCGCACGGCCCTCAGCCCGGCCGACTTACGGAGGCACCCTGGGATCCTGAACTGACGCGCGCGATGTCCGAGCATGGCACCGCAGTGGTCGAGGAACTGGTGGCCGACGTCCTGTTGGCGGACCTCGCTGCAGAGGTTCGGTAAGGATGTCGCCCGGCTGGTCGTTGACGCTCGTTTGACGCTCCGGGCGTCCGAAAGCCCCTTCAACTGCGGCGAGATCGGCCACTGAACTGCGGTTACGCCAGATTTCCCGCGTCGTGACGCCTTTCCCATGACGCATCACGTGGAACGCATGGCCGTGCTCGAACCGGCCGCGAAGGGGCCCTGGCCTGCGGTTCGTCGGCCGTACGCAGCTGTGGCGCGCCGTCGCCTCGGCGGGTCTCTTCGGGAACGACCGACCTCGCCTCGATGAGTCGCGTGCAAGGATGTCGCCCGTGACCGGATTGTCTTCCTCGCCTGTCGCCGAGGACACGCCTGGCAACTACGGCCTGGGTCCCCGTGCCGCCGCCGTTCTCGTGTTCGGGTCCTCGGCCGCGGTCCTGGTGGTGGAGATCGTCGCTCTGCGGCTGCTGGCTCCCTACCTCGGCCTCACGCTCGAGACCAGCACCTTGGTGATCGGCATCGCCCTCACCGCGATCGCCCTCGGCTCCTGGATGGGTGGGCGCATCGCCGATCAGGTCGAGCCTCGCCGGCTCCTGGGCCCCTCGCTCGGGGTGTCGGGAGCGGTCGTGGCGCTCACCCCCGCCGTGCTGCGCAGCACCGCGGAGTGGGCGCCGGAGTTGCTCCTGCTGATCGCGTCGCTGACCATCCTCGTGCCGGGCGCGCTGCTCTCGGCGGTGACGCCGATCGTGACCAAGCTGCGTCTCACCAGCCTCGCCGAGACCGGAACGGTGGTCGGCCGGCTGTCCGGCGTCGGCACCGCCGGTGCCATCGCCGGCACCGTCCTCACCGGCTTCGTGCTCGTTTCGCGGTTTCCGGTCAGCGGCATACTGATCGGCCTCGGCACCCTGCTGGTGGCCGGCTCGGCGCTGGTCGAGTGGCGAACGCGTGGCTGGAGCGGCGCCCCTGCCCTGGCACTCGTGGTCGTGGCCGGCGGCCTCGCCACCACGGTCGCGCCCGGTGCCTGCGACACGGAGACCCGGTACCACTGCGCACGGGTCGTCGCGGACCCCGAGCGGGACAGCGGCCGCACCCTCGTCCTTGACGGTCTGCGGCACTCCTACGTCGACCTCGACGACCCGGCCTTCCTCGAGTTCGCGTATGTGCGCGCCATCGCGTCGGTGGTCGATGCCGCCTTTCCCGAAGGCGAGCCACTCGCCGCCCACCACCTGGGCGGCGGCGGGCTCACCTTTCCCCGTTACCTCGCGGACACGCGGCCCGGGACGCGCAGCCTCGTCTCCGAGATCGACGGCGGGGTCGTGCGCATCGACCGCGACCAACTCGGCCTGAGACCGGGAGACGGTATCGACGTACGCGTCGAGGACGGCAGGCTCGGCCTGCGGCGACTGGAGACCGGCAGCCGTGACCTCGTCGTCGGCGACGCCTTCGGGGGCGTCAGCGTGCCGTGGCACCTCACCACGGTGGAAGCGATGACCGACGTGCGGAGGGTGCTGGACGAGGACGGCCTGTACGTCGCCAACCTCATCGATCACGGTGGTATGGCCTTCGCACGTGCCGAAGTGGCCACCCTCAGCGAGACCTTCGAGCATGTCGCCCTCGTCGGAGAACCCGCAGATATCGGCCTCGACCCGACCGCCACCCCTCAGGGCGGCAATCTGGTGGCGATCGGCTCCGACCGGCCGGTCGACGTACGGGCGACCCAGGAAGCACTGGACGCCCGGCAGACCGGCTGGAAGATCACCTCTGGTGACGACCTCACCACCTGGATCGGCGACGCCCAACTGCTCACCGACGACTACGCACCCGTCGACCAGCTCCTCGAGCCCTACAGCCCACGGAGCAGCTGAACAACCCCCCGGAGCGGGTTGTCGAACTCCACGACGTGGCGACGTCTTGACCCTGACACAGTGACAAGGTGTCCCCTGGGTGCAGGAGGTGGTTTCGATCAACCCGATCAACCCGATCAACCCGATCAACCCGATCAACGCGACCGACCGAACCCCGCAGAACGCCCGCCTGGCCGACGCTCTGTGCGCCGAGGACGCGTCGGTCCGGCTTCAGGCGGCCCTGGCGGCCGGGTCCGACCCCGACCCCGGCGTCCTGGAGACGCTCGTGGAACGGTGCGCGGTCGAGCCGGACTTCTTCGTGCGGGACATGCTGTCCTGGGCGCTGACCCGCCTCTCGCCGGAGATCACCCTGCCCCGCATCCGCCGGGAACTCGACTCCGAGCGCACCCGGGCCCGCAGCCAGGCGCTGCACACGCTCTCCAAGATCGGTGACAAGAGCGCCTGGGCCTGGATCACGCGCGACATGCTGCGCGACGCCGACGACGAGGTCGCGCGGACCGCGTGGCGCGTCGCGGTCGTCCTCGTGCCCGAGGCGGAGAAGAAGGACCTGGCCGGTGAACTGGTCACGCAGCTCGGCCGCGGCGATCGCACGGTGCAGCTGAGCCTCAGCCGGGCCCTCGTCGACCTCGGCGACGTGACCGAGCCCGCCCTGGAGAAGGCCGCGGCGAGCCCCGACCCGGCGGTGGCCGCGCACGCCCGGGCCACCGAGCTGCTCCGGCAGAACCCGGAGGCCGGTTTCGACGCGGCCATCGACGAGGCGAAGCGCGTCGTGGCCCTCGGCCCGGAACGAGCCGCTGCCGCGGAGACCGCGGAATGCTGATCGGCGAGGTGGCTCGCCACTCGGGGGTGAGCCCCCGGATGCTCCGGCACTACGACACCCTCGGGCTGGTACGACCGACCGGTCGCACCGTCGGCGGCTACCGCGAGTACTCCACCGAGGACGTCCGCAGGATCTTCCACGTGGAGAGCCTGCGCTCCCTCGGACTCTCGCTCAAGCAGATCGGGCGGGCGCTGGAGGACCCGGCCTTCACGCCGTCCGCGCTGGTAGGCGACCTCATCCGGTGGACGGAGGACCGCTTGGCGCGGGAACAGGAGCTGCTCGAACGTCTCCGCGCCGTCGACGCCTCGGAGCCCACCGGCTGGCAGGACGTCCTGCGCATCGTCGAACTCATGCAGGGGCTCGACTCGGCCAGCGCCGCGCGCAGGCAGCAGGCCGTCCTGGCCCGGCCGGAGGGCGCGCCGGTTTCCACCGAGCTGCTGGCCGGGGCGGTCCTGGCCGAATCCGACCCCCACGTCGCGGGCGCCCTGCGCTGGGCGCTCGCCCGCTCGGGCGGTGACGGCGTGGCGGCGCTGGCCGTCGGTATGGACGCGGAGGACGTCGACATCCGGCGACGCGCGGTGCTGGCGATCGCCGAGATGGCCGAGGCCCCGGGTGCGACCGCGGTGCTCGCGGACGCGCTGGGGGACCCGGACATGGGGGTGCGCGGTCCTGCCGCTCTGGCGCTGGGCAGGCGTGGCGTGGCCGAGGCCGTGCCGGCACTCGTCGACATGGTGGTCGAGGGTTCCCACGACGTCGAAGCGGCGGAGGTCCTGGGAGCGCTGTCCCGGGACCCCGGGTGCGCGGACCGGATCATGACCGCACTGGTCGGCGAACTCGCCGCGCCCACCGCGGACTCCGCGACGCGCATACGTCTGACCCAGGCGCTGGTCGAGCTGCCGGGGACCACCGTGCGGGAGGTCCTGCGCCGACTGGCCCGCGACGAGGACCGTGCTGTCGCCCTCGTCGCCGCGGCCTTCGTCACGGTTGTCGACGAGCGGTCTCCCGGAGACCGAGCTGAAAATCGCTCCTGACCTGCTACTTCTTTGCTTGCCGATACTTCTCCAGGGTGGCCAGGGGCGTCGTGCGCCTGTGCGGCCAGTGAGGCGTCCTGGAGCCGGAGCGCGGTGTGCGCGGTGATCGCCCAGAGCGAGTCGTACAGGTGGTCGGCAGCGGGTGGGGGCCGGGCCGACCGGCCTGGTGGCCGCGATGCTGCCGGCCGCCGAGGGCCTGCGCGTCACCGTGCTCGACCGTGACCCCTGTCCGCCGGACGGCGGCGGCGAAGCCGTATGCCGGGACTGGCGGCGGCCGGGGGTCAGCCAGTTCCGGCACAGCCACTGCCTGCTGCCCGGAGGAAAGAGCCTGCTGGCCGCCGAACTCCCCGGCGCCGTGGAGCGCATCCTCGCCCTGGGAGGGCGCCCCCACCACAACATGACGGGGCCTCCGCCGCGCCGACGTGCCAGGAGTGTGAGCTTCCCGGCGGACTGAACGGGGCCCTTCACCCGGATCCCGGCGGGTCGCAGTGGGGCTCGGGGACGGGGAGCGGGCTACCGGTCGGTGGTCGCGGCGTACTTGGCGGTGTACTGCTGGGCGATCTCCAGTTGTTCGCGCTCCATCCAGGGGGCGGCCACGAGTACGTCGGGCAGCTTCGCCCGTTCCGTGGTCACCGCGCGGAACAGGCGGGACACGGTCACGTCGTGGTCCGGGCGGTGCACGACGCAGATGTGGTCGCCCGCGCTGATGTCGCCCGCCTCGATGACGCGGAGCATCGCTCCGGGGGAGGCGGCGCGAGTGAAGCGGCGTACCCAGCCCTTCTCGCCGAGCCAGCCGGCGAAGGTACGGCAAGGGATACGTCCGCCGGTCACCTCCAGGACGGTGTCGGGGCCGACCCGCCATCGTTCTCCGATCAGCGCGTGACGGAGGTCCATGCCGTGGACGGTCAGGTTTTCGCCGAAGGAGCCGTTGCCCAGCACCCGGTTCAGCTCCCGCTGCCAGTCGTCCAGGTCTTCCCGGGCGAAGGCGTACACGGCGCGGTCGGCGCCGCCGTGGAAGCGCAGGTCGCACACCGCGTCACCGCTGACTCCGCTGCCCGCGAGGCCGGGTGGCCCAGCAGGAGTCACCCGGACCGGCCCGTCCACCGGCTGCTTGTCGATTCCCGTCGCGCCGCCCGGGGCGTCCGTGTAGGGCGCCGTGCGGGCCCGGCCGACGTTGACGCTGAGCACGGAGCCGTGCGAGCTGTTCACGCGTCGGGCCGGTGCGTGGCCGGCTCGGGTCCTGCGGCTGATCCGTCCCGAGGGGCGAAAGGACAGTGCCATTGCGCGTCGGTAGCCATCCCCGAGTACTGACGCGCCTCGGACGACTCGCCGAATTCGGCGAGGTTCGGGTTGATGGAACCCTGCAGACGCATCTCGCGCTCACGGATGCGGCGCTGGAGACCTCCGTAGACGCCGTTCTCCACCAGTCGGCGGAACTGGTGGTGGGAGTTGAACGCCATCGCGGGGAACGGGAAGCGCCGGGTGATCCGCGACGCGTTCTCGTGCAGGCCTACGACGAAGAACGGGTGCCCGGCCACGCTGAAACCGAACTTCGGGGAGTCCGGATTCGGATCCGCGCCCTCCGCCCAGGCGAAGCCGCGGTCGGCGTCGAAGGCGTGCAGGTCGGTCAGTTGCCGCCACAGCAGTGCGTGGAACTCGGGCTCCGGGAGCCCCGACGGACCGTCGAAGACGGCGACGATGGTGGCGAAGTTCTGCTCGGGGTTGAGGTCGCGCGAGACGAACTCGGTGAGGGCGCCGTGGAGCGCGGCCGTCGCACTCTCGGTGCCCATGACCCCCACATGGACTTGACGCAGGCTCTCGCGGCGCAGGGCTGACTTGGCCCCCAGGCAGGAGAACTCCTCGCTCTCGATCCAGGCCGCCAACTGGTCACGGACGGGTACGGCTGTCATGGAACCTCTCCCTCGGCGTATCGGCCAGCGTGCTGTGCTGTGCTGTGCAGGGCTGTGCTGTGCTGTGCTGTGCAGTAGTTGTTCTGCTGATGTGGCTTTCGGTCGGCCGCTCGTCACTTCGGCACCGCGCTCCCCTTCAGCACGGCACGACGCGGGTCGCCACGGACCGTGCGTCGCCCGCCGTGAGGAGGTCCGACGGCCGCAGGCGCCAACCGCGTTCGCGCATCGCGCCGCTCACCCGGAGGGCGACGAGCGAGTCCCCGCCGTGGGCCAGGAAGTCGTCGTCGGGGCCGAAGTCCGGGGCGCGGAGCAGAGTGCGTACCAGCTCGAGCAGCAGGGTGAGTTCCGCGGCCTCGTCCGTCGCGTCGGCGTCGGCCGCGGGCGCCATGGCAGGCGTGGGGGCGTCGTCCTCGGGCGCAGGGGCTGCCTGTGCGGTGGACTCCGGCGCGGAGCCCGCGTACTCCCGCGCGAGCACCTCGGCCACGGCACGGCGGTCGATCTTGCCGGAGGTGGTCAGCGGAAGCGCGTCGCGGACGCGTATCAGCCCGGGGACCAGATGGGAGGGCAGGCGTCCGCGCAGGTCCTCGCGGATCTGCTCGGCCGTCGGGCCGCCCGCGGTCACCGAGACCGCGGCGGCCAGGACGCGTCCCCCGATCCCGGTCCCGTCGTCGAGGGCCACCGCAGCGGCCGCGGTGACGCCTCGCGTGGCGGTCAAGTGCCGGTCCACTTCGTCGAGTTCGATCCGGTAGCCGCGGACCTTGACCTGATGGTCGAGGCGGCCGAGGAACTCCAGGGCGCCGTCCTGATGGCGTACGACCAGGTCGCCGGTGCGGTACATCCGCGCGTCGGCCACCGTGGCGAACGGGTCGGGGCGGAAGCGCTCGGCGGTACGCACCGGGTCGTCGAGGTACCCGTGGGCGAGCGGACTCCCGCCGACCCAGAGCTCGCCGGGGCTACCGTCCTCGGCAGGACGCTGATCGGCATCGAGGACGTAGAGCCGGCGGTTGCCCACCGGGCCGCCGATGGGCAGGCCGGCCGTGGCCGGGACGGGCTCGTCCGCCCGCAGGACGAAGGCCGTGCAGGTCACCACCGTCTCGGTCGGCCCGTAGCCGTTGACCAGCGTGCAGTGGCCCAGCGGTCCGTTCCGGTGCACGTGGACGTCCTTCGTGCCCGCTGCCTCGCCGCCGATCACGACGGTGCGTACGCCGTCGAAGGAGAGGCCGGCGCCCTGCGTCCCCTGCATCTGGGCGCAGACCAGACGCCAGTAGGCGGTGGGGAGTTGGAGCACCGACACGCCCAGGCCACGTACCCGGTGGGCGAGCTCCGCCGGGCTCAGGGCGCGGTCCGCGGAGTCCAGGAAGGCCACCGTGCCGCCGACGGCGAGCGTCGGCCAGATCTCTTCCTGGGCGACGTCGAAGCCGAGCCCCGCGAACTGGAGCACGGTGTCGGTGTCGCGCAGTTCGAGGAGGTCGCCGATGCCGGTGGTGTGGTCGGCGAAGGCGTCCTGTCCGACGAGCACTCCCTTGGGCGTGCCGGTCGACCCCGAGGTGTAGATGACATAGGCCGCCCGGTCCCGGCGGCGGTCGGTCGGACGCCTGGAGGCAGCCGGGTCCGCGAGTGCCCGGGGGCCGTCGGCGTCGATGACGGCTCGGGCCCCCGAACGGCTCAGCAGCCGGTCTCGGTACGCGTCGGGGGCGGCGGCGTCCATGGGCAGGAAGGCGGCGCCGACGTGCCAGCACGCCAGCATGGCGACGACCGCGCCGGGGCCGGAGGGCAGCCGCAGACCGACGACGTCACCGACGCCGACTCCGAGCGTCGACAGTTCGACGGCGGCCTTCTGTACGCGCTCCGACAACTCGGCGTAGGTGACGGTGGCATCGGCGGTCCGCAGGGCGACGCGCTCGCGGACCGCTGTGTCCGGGTGCCCGGCCGTCGCGGCGATCCGGTCGGCCACCCAGAGGGGGGAGGCGGTGGTGGCAGGAGGACGGGTGATGCTGATGGAAGTCATCGGATACCTGACTCGGTGGGGAGGTTCGGACGGTCATCAGCGGCTGGGGCGTCCGCGGGTTCGGCCTGTACCGGCCGCAGCCGTCGGCCGCCGGCCAGGGCGACCACGAAGCCGACGCCGCCGCAGAGGGCCGCGAAGGCGTAGGCGGCCTGCGCGCCTCGGGAGTCGGCGAGGTGGCCGCTCACCGAGGAGCCGATGGACACCCCGAGCCAGAGAGCCGTGGACTGCCAGGCCAGCGCCTCCGTGCGATGGGAGGCGGGCACACCGTCCACGACCAGCATCATGGCGACGATCATGGCCGGGCAGGAGCTCGATCCGGCCAGCAGGAGCACGAAGCCGGCCCCGACGAAGTTGTCGACCACGAGCATCGGCAGGATCCCGACCGCCATGATCAGGGTCGAGACCCACAGGATCCGCGGCAGCGGGGCCGACCACTCCCGCGCACCGTAGGCCACGCCCGCCACCGAGCTGCCGATCGCGTAGATCCCCAGCAGGACCCCCGTCATGAAGGGCTGCTGCTTCTCGTCGGAGAAGGCCACGGTCGCTATGTCGACCGAGCCCCACATGCCGCCGAAACACAGGTTCAGTGCCGCCACGAGGGCCACCGGTCCCAGGAACAGGGCGCTCTTCCCGGCCCTGGGCCCGGGCTTGCGCTGCGGCTCCGTGCGCCGGCTGAGCGAGAGCAGAACGCTGCCGCCGCACACCAGGACCAGCGCGCTGACGAGGCCCGCGGCCGGGCTCACCCCGACGGCCAGTGAGGTGGCGATGACCGGGCCGACGATGAAGACGACCTCGTCGACCAGGGATTCCAGTGCGAAGGCCGTCCCCTTCAGGGATGAGCCCTCCAGCAGACCGCTCCAGCGCGCCCGCACCATCGAGCCGAACGCGGGTGTCGCCGCACCCGTCAGCGCCGCCGTGACGAACAGGACCCACAGCGGCGTCCCGTCGCTCAGCGTGCTCACGACGAACGCGCCGCCGCTGACCGCGCACAGCACCGCGCAGGACAGGAGGACCTTGTGCTGCCCCACCCGGTCGGCCACGCGGGCCAGTTGAGGCGCGGCCACCGCGTACCCGACCGCGGAGACGGCCGACAGCGCACCCGCGGTGCCGTAGTCGCCCCGCGTCTCGGAGACGAAGAGCAGGATGCTGATGCCGGTCATGCCCAGCGGGAACCTGGCGAGCATGCCGGGGAGGAAGAACCCCCACGCCCCCGGGGCCGACAGGACCGTGCGGTAGCGCGCGACTCCCGCGGTCATCGCTTCAGCTCGGCCACGAAGCCCGCGACCAGGCGCGTGAGTGCCTCCGTCTCCTCGAAGTGGACGGCGTGACCGGTGTCGAGGTCGTGCGTCTCCAGGTCGGGGTGGCTCTGCAGGAAGGTGCGCACGCGGTCGTTGTCGACCAGCTTGTCCCGGGTGCCGAACACGGCCCGTACCGGCAACTGCCCGATGCGTCCGTACTCCGTCTCGGACTTGACGGCGATGGCCTCCCAGGCGTCGATCGTGCCGACCGTCACGTGGGAGAGCTTCAGCTTGTCGTCCTCGATGGCCGCGAGCCACTCCGCACGATCGGTGAAGTCGGTCGGGCGCAGGGGCACCTTGATGAAGGGCCGCGTCGGCTCGACGGTGATGCCGAGCTCCTCGACGACTTCCAGGGCGGCGTCGATCGAGCGGTCCAGCACGTCGGAGTAGCGGTCGTTGAAGAAGAAGCCGGGGCAGACCATGAGCAGGCTCGCGAGTACCTCGCGGTCGGCGAGCCCGGCCGCGACGACCGTCGCCACCTGGGCGCCGAAGCACCAGCCGGCCAGGTGGATGCGGGTCGCGGGGCGGGCTTCCTTGAGGCTGCCCAGCAGCAGCGCGATGTCCCGGACGGCCAGGTCGCCGTCCGGGATGTGTCCGCGCACGGCGTTGAGTCCCGAGCCGCGCAGGTCGACGGCGAGGAAGGCGACGTCGTCACCGAGTTCGGCGAGCCGGGCGCCGAGCGGAGCCTGCCAGCCCGCGTGACTCATGCCCCCGTGCAGCATCACCACGAGGTCCGCAGCGGTCTCGGCGCCCCAGAGCCGGTAGTGCGTGACGTAGCCGTCCGGCTGCTCGAAGGTGTGGACGCCTTCCAGGGTGGTCTGGACTATCACTGCTGCTCGCTCCTCTGTGTCGCCGGAATGTCCTCGGTGCACGCGAGCGCCTCGACCTCGACGCGCAGCGCGGGCGTGGCCAGTGCGGCCACCGTCATGACGGTCATGCAGGGGCGCAGATCGCCCAGCCACTCGCCCATCCGTCGGCGCCGCCGCTGGAGATCGACCTCGCCGGCGAAGTAGAACGTCAGCTTGACCAGGTCCTCGTGGCGCATCCCGGCCGCTTCGAGGTTGGCCGTGACGTTGTCCAGCGCGATGCCGAGCTGCTCGACCGGGTCGTCGGGGAGTTCGCCGGTGGGGGTCATGCCGATCTGGCCGGAGATCACGAGCCACCGGACCGGGCCGGTGATCTCGGCCTGGTGCGAGTACGCGGCGAGCGGCGCCGCGATCCCCTGGGGGTTTCGGAAGGTGTTCACGGAGGTTCTCTGTTCCCTTTCGCGCGGACGTTCCCTTTCAGGCGGACGGGCTCCGGCGCGCGCCGAGGCCGTCCACACACGTCTCGATCCGGTCGGTGGTGTCGCGGACAAAGCCGCCAGGGGCCTCGGCGATCTGCGCCAGGACGGCCTCGTACAGGCGCGCCAGCTCGTCCACCACGCCTTGCGGGAGCAACCTGCCGTCGGCGTTGAGGGTGATCTCCAGCACGGCACCGTCCGGATCGCGGCCCACGGTCGCGAGGAACGGCGCGTCGGTGTGCTCGAACCACCGGACACCGGTGAGGTGCCCGCCGCTGTGGGCGTCCGCATAGGCGGGGAAATCCGTGTAGTTGAACAGCGCGGAGTAGCGGGGCCAGTCGTCCGGGGTGTCGCCGTTCGCGGGGCAGCGGCGGTGTGCGAGCGCGCGCATCTCGAACGTGAACACCTGGTCGATGAGCTGCGGCCACGTCTGGTCCTCGATCCGGACCCGGTGCGGCTGGAAGTTGAGGAACATCCCGACCAGTTCCTGCGCGTCGTCGGTCTCGGGGCGGCCGTGGGTGAACACCCCGGTCAGGACGTCGGACTCGCCCGTGGCCAGCGCAAGCACCTTCAAGTGCGCTGCCAGCAGGAGGTACTTGAGCGGGTGGCCGGTACCGCGCGCGACCTCACGCAGCCGGGCTTCCCGGTCGGGCGGGAGGACGACGGTCGCCTCGGCCCAGCGGGAGCCGCCGTCGGACGGGTAGCGCGGCAGCCGCGCTCCCGGGTGGCCCGCGAGGACGTCGCGCCAGAACTCCCGCGACTCGGCGGAGGCGCGGGCGGCCGTCTCGGCCAGGGCGTAGTCGCGGAAGGAGCCGGCCTCGTTACCGGACCGGACGGGCCCGGCATCGGCGCCCGTTCCGGCACCGGCGGCGGATGCGCCGACCTGCGAGGCGTACGAGAGGAGGAGGTCCCGGACGAGGAGGGACAGGCTCCAGCCGTCGACGACCGCGTGGTGGAAGCTCAGCGAGAGCACGAAGCGGTCCGGCGCGACGCGGTGTGCCGCGAACCGTATGAGCCCGGGCTGCTCCCAGCGGAATCCCGAACCGCGTTCCTTCTCGAACCAGTCGTCGGGCGCCGAGGGGTTGTCCATGGCGTCGGCCACGGTGAGATCGGGCTCGACCGAGGCGTACACGAGCTGCCGGGGAACGGGTGACGCCGCCAGGTCGACGGCGGCGCGCAGCGTCTCGCAGGACGCGGTCATCCGCCGCACCGCGGCGCGCAGCAGGGGAGCGTCCAGTGGCAGCGCGACGGAGTAGGCGAAGACGTCGTGGTAGGCGGACTGCGCGGGGTCCCGCATCGTCGCCCTGATCATCCGGAGCTGGGTGGCGGTGAGGGGGTAGGCGTCGACGACTCCCGGAGGGAGCCCGTCGAGTGACGTGCCCGAGGATTCCCCGACGCTGCCCGCCGACTGCGCGGTCTCGGGCTCGGGCGCCCGCGCCGCCAGCCTGCGGACCAGGGCCCGTACGGTGCGCGCCTCCAGCACGTCGCGCAGCGCGGCGCCGGGGAACTGCTTGCGCAGCTTGGCGAGGATGCGGATGGAGCTGATCGAGTCCACGCCGGCGTCGAGGTAGTTCTCCTCCGCCCCGACCGTCTCGCTGCCGACCACCTTCGCGATGATCGCGGCGACGGCACGCTCCGTGGCGTCCGCACCGCCGTCGGCCGGCTCCTGCCCCGCGTACCGTTCGAGAGCGGCGAGGAACTCGCCCAGGAACTGCTCCGCCGTGGAGGTCTTGACCCGCCCGCGGTCGTGGGACAGGGCGAGCTGCGTCGCACCGGCGAAGTGGTCCCGGTGCACGTGGACGGTCATCGGGAAGCTGGTCAGCTCGAAGTACCGGGCGTTCTCGATCGACACGGTGTCTCGCGTGGCGGCGGCCGTGTCACCGGCCGTCGCGTACGAGTGGAAGTCGGTGTAGTTGAAGACCACGTCGAAGAGCGCTCCGCCCTGCTGCCGCTCGATGTCGGCGAGGGGGAACCGCTGGAGCGGGACGAGTTCCCGCTCGCGCTCGAAGACCGAGGCCGGCAGCTCCGCGTCGTCCGCCTCACGCACCTCGACGGGCAGCGGAAGGGTGTTCAGGAACAGGCCGACCATCTCGCTGCCGCCGGGCACTTCCGGGCGGCCGTTGCCGACCAGCCCGGTGATCACGCGTGACCTGCCGGTCAGGTCCGCCAGGGCGGCGCAGTGCGCGGCCAGATAGAGCGATTTGAGCGGGAGTCCCAGGGCCGCGGCGCGCAGGCGCAGCCGCTCCTCCAGCCCTGCCGGAACGGCCCGCTCCAGCACCGCGGTCTCGATCGTCTCCGGCGCCGCGGATCCGAGGTGGCCCGCCAGCAGCGTCGCGGAGAAGCCGTCGAGCAGCCTGCGCCAGGCCTCCTGGTCCGCTGGGCGTCGTGCGCTCTCGCGCTCCAGCGCCACGTAGGTGCCGTAGCCGGGATCGGGGGCGGCGTCTGCCGTCCGGCCGGCCGGGAGCCCGGCGCAGCGGCGCCGGATCTCCTCGATGACGAGGGCGACGCTCCACCCGTCCAGGATCAGGTGGTGGAAGGAGAACGCCAGGTTGATACGGCCGTCGCCCCGTACGTGGGCGCAGAAGCGCACGGGCGGCCTGGAGAGGTCCAGCGGGCGGCGCTTCTCGGCGTCGATCCACTCCTCGACCGCCCGGTCCTGCGCGTCGGCGGGCAGTCCGGCGAGGTCCACGACCTCCAGGGACGGCGCGGCTCCGACCGCGTCCGGGCGGAGCACCACCTGGAGCGGCTCGTCGTAGCGCTCCAGGTCGAAGTAGGACCGCAGCTGAGCATGGCGTGCCACGGTCTCCCGTACGGCACGGGCCAGTTCGGCCGGATCGGCCACGCCGGCGAACTCGTAGTCGAAGATGTCGTGGTAGACCGGGGAGTCCTCGTCGAGCAGCGAGTGGTAGATCATGCCCGACTGGAGCTTCGTCAGCGGCCAGGCGTCTTCCGCCGCCGCGGGGAGCGCCGCCTTGTCGTCGTCCGTCAGCAGGCCGAACGCCTCGGTGGCGGCCGGCCCGGGCGACGCCGAGTCCTCGCGGGTCAGCGAGGCGGCGAGCTCCGCGACCGTCGTGTGGGCGAACACTTCACGGAGGTTGACCGCGTACCCGGCCGCGCGCAGCCGGGAACTGACGCGCAACGCCATGATCGAGTCCCCGCCGAGGGCGAAGAAGTTGCTGTCCGCGCCGACCGGTGCCTGGAGTCCGAGGACGTCCCTCCAGGCACGGGCCACGTCCTGCTCGGCGGTCGTGGCGGGCGGGCGGCCGGCCCGGCCGGTCGGTGCCGCGTGGGCCGTCGGCGAGGGCAGGGCACGCCGGTCCAGCTTGCCGTTGGGAGTGGTGGGCAGCTGCGGGACCTCGATGAGGTACTGCGGGACGAGGAACTCGGGCAGCAGCTTCCGCAGCCGGGCACGCAGGTCGTCGGGGTCGAACGCGGTGCTCACGACGTAGGCGGCCAGCGCCTGCGCGGGACCCGACGCGTCCACGACGACGGCCGCGTCCTGCACGCCGGGCAGGTCGCGCATGACCGCGGCGATCTCGTCGGGCTCCACCCGCAGACCGCGCAGCTTGACCTGGTTGTCGATGCGTCCCAGGTACTGGATCTGACCGTCCGGCAGGAAGCGGGCCAGGTCACCGGTGCGGTAGAGGCGGGCTCCCGGGGCCGTTCCGTAGGGGTCGGAGACGAACATCCTGGCGTTGAGGTCGTCGCGCCGGTGGTACCCGGTCGCCACGGCGACGCCCCCGATGCACAGTTCCCCGGGAACGCCGACCGGCTGGAGCCGCAAATCCCGGTCCAGGACGTACAGCCGCACGTTGTCGATGGGCTTGCCGATGGGGACGAGATCTCCCGGGTAGTCGGCCCGGCAGGGCCAGTGCGAGACGTCGATCGCGGCCTCGGTCGGGCCGTACAGGTTGTGCAGCTCGCAGGAGGGGAGCGTGGCGGCGAAGACCTCGATGGTCTTGCGGGGGAGTGCCTCGCCGCTGCAGATGACCCGCTTGAGCGGGCCGCAGTACTGGGCGAGTTCCTCCGCCTCCAGGAACACGTTCAGCATCGAGGGGACGAAGTGCACGGTCGTGACGGCCCGGGACCGGATGAGTTCCTTGAGGTAGTCGGGGTCGCGGTGTCCGCCGGGCCGGGCCACGACGATGGCGGCCCCGGTCATCAGTGGCCAGAAGAACTCCCATACCGAGACGTCGAAGCTGTACGGGGTCTTCTGGAGCACCCGGTCCGCCCCGGCACCGCCGGTCAACGGGAAGGCGGACTGCATCCAGTGGAGCCGGTTGGCCAGCGCGTCATGGCGGTTGATCACACCCTTGGGCTGACCCGTGGATCCGGAGGTGTAGATCATGTACACGGGCGAGTCGGGGCCGAGTTCGCGGACGGGGTCGGTGTCGTCCTCGTGGTCCAGGGACTCGTCCGGGAGGACGAGGAGCTGGGCGGCGGCGCTGCCGAGGGCCGGGCGGTGGTGCTCCTGGGTGAGGATCAGCGGAACACCGGCGTCCTGGATCATGAACTCGATCCGGGCGGCCGGGTATTCGGGGTCGATGGGCACGTACGCGCAGCCCGCCTTGACGATGGCGAGGAGCGCGATCACCATCTCCGCGGAGCGCTCCATGAACACCCCGACGAAGGGTCCGGCCCCGCTCGTCCCGAGGGTGGTGCGGATGCGGTTCGCCACCTGGTTGGCCCGCCGGTTCAGCTCGTCGTACGTGTACGCCGTGCCTTCGAACTCGACGGCCAGGCTGTCGGGGCTCCGCCGGACCTGCCCCTCGATGACGTCGGCGATCGTGCCGTCCGGGTGGGCGGCCCGCGTGTCGTTCCAGTCGCCGAGGATCAGGTTCCGTTCCTCGTCGCGGGTCATCGACGGCGTGCTCACCGGTGCGTCGACGCCGGTCTCGGCCAGCGAGGCCAGCAGCCGCGCGTAGTTGCGCAGGATCCGCTCCGCGGTGTCCCGGGTGAACAGATCCGTGTTGAACTCGAGCTCGAACTCGTACGCGTCGTCGGCCCGGTTGACGTACAGCATCAGGTCGAACTTGGCGGCAGTCCGGCGGACGGGGTGGTACTGGGAGACCAGTCCCGGTCCGAGGTCGATCGAGGGACGGCCGTCGAGCATGGTGAGCATCGTCTGGAAGACCGGGTTGTGGTTCCGCGCCCGCTCGGCCCCGAGTGCCTCGACCACCTTCGGATAAGGCGCGTCGCCGTCGTCCAGCAGTCGCTCGGCGGCTTTCCGGGCGCCGGACAGCACGGTGCGGAACGTGTCGTCCGGGTCCACCGGCACGAACAGCGGCAGGGTGTTGACGTAGCAGCCGACCTGCTCCAGATCCTCGACGCCCGGCCGGTTCAGCACCGTGGTGCCGATGGCGAAACCTTCCTGCCGTGTGTAGCGGTGCAGCAACAGCGCATAGGCGGCGAGGAACACCGGGAATGCGGTGCTGCGGCAGGTGCGGGCGCATTCCTTCAGCAGCGGTTCGACGTCCGCGCTGGGCACGGTGATGGTCATGCTGTCGCCGCGGAAGGTCTGCACGGCCGGTCGCGGGCGGTCCAGCGGCATGCCGAGAAGTTCCGGGGCGTCGGCCAGCGACCGGCGCCAGCGCTCGACGGCGGCTGTCTGCTTCTCGTCCGCGGCCGCCGAGCGGCTCTCCGTGACGAAGGCGCGGAACGCGGCGCCGGAGACGGGCCGTTGCGGCAGGCGTCCGGTGGCCACCAGGGTGCGGTAGTTCTCCGCTATTTCGTCGAGGACCAGGCGGATGCTCCAGTCGTCGATGACGATGTGGTGAGCCGTCAGGCCGAGGAACCAGATGTCGCCCGGCAGCGCCACCACGACCGCCCGCAGCAACGGAGCCGTGCTCAGGTCGAACGGTCGCCGGTGGTGTTCGGCGAGCACCTCCTCCGCCTTGCGGCGGGCCTCGGCAGCGGCCAGGGTGCGCAGGTCGACTACGGTCGTACTGTCCGGAAGGGCGTCTCCGCCGGCGTGGTGCACCTGGGCCCGCGGCCCGTCGGGGGTCTCGTGGAACGTCGTGCGGAGTGCGTCGTGCCGCAGGACGGTGGCCCGGATGGCGCGGCGTAACGCGCCCGGATCGAGGTCTCCGGACGTCTCGAACGCCACCGATTCGTTGTACGCGGGCTCGTCGGAGTCGGCGAGCTCGTGGAAGAGCCAGAGGCTTTCCTGGGTGTACGAGAGCATGCTTGCGCCTGTGTCCGGTTTCCCGGCCATACCGCACTCCAAACTCGGAACGAAACTTCGCTCGTTGACGTGACGAGTGATGTAGATGCATGGGGTCGGGCGCCCTGCCGCACGAGGTCCGGGGCGCCCGGGTGTCCGGACGCGCGCTCCGTGTCGTGCCGTGTCCGCTACGGCGGGCGGGGCGCCGCTGTCCGTAGTCCCGGCACGCCGACGAGCCCGGGCTTTCCTGCCCTCGCGACGACGGGGACTGATCCTGCGCGATCCGGCCGGGAAGGCCGGATCCCGGATCGCGGCTAAGGCGCGGTCACGGCCCCGTGGAACGGGTCGAACACCTCGTCGTACGGCCGCAGGACCGAGCTCAGTGTGTCCGGTTCCGACGCGTCCGGATCCGGACAGTCGCCCGTGACGGGCTCGGTGTTGATCGAGATGTGTCCGGCGACCGTGCGGGCCAGACGGGCGGCCGTGTCGGCGTCGTCGGCACGTACGATGACGTGCCCGCAGCGGTCGTCCGACCAGCGGAGCTCGGGCACCACCGAACCCGCCTCGACACTCACCGACACCTCTACCACCCCGTCGACGGCCCGCGCCGCGTCCAAGCCGGTGACGGAGGTGACGACCCCCGGGGCCGCGGTCAGGAAGCGGATGGCTGCCGCGCCGCGGGCGGGGTGCAGATGACCGTCGAGCGGAGCACCTTCGCCGACGAGGCGATAGGTGGCCTCCTCCATGTCGACCCCGTACACCATCCTGACGAGATCGTTGATCCGGTCGCCCCCGCGGCGGGTGTGCGATTCGACGACCCGCGGTCCCTCAGCGGTGAGGATGATCTCCGTGTGCGACGGGCCGTCCTCAAGACCGACCGCGTCGAGCAGCCGTACCGTCAACTCGCGGATCTGGTCGAGCTGGTCCTCCGCCAGGGGCGCCGGAATGACGTGCCCGAGTTCCACGGTCCCGCCGTCGGTGTCCTTGGCGGTCACCGCGATGATCGTGTGCCGACCCGATTCGGAAAAGGCTTCCACGCTCAGTTCGGGGCCGACCAGATGCTTCTCGACCTGGAATTCGCCCAGCTCGAACGACTGGCACCAGGCCCATACCTCGTCGACGTCCTCGACCGACTCGATCCGGCGCACTCCGAGGCTGCCCGAGCCCTTGGTCGGTTTGACGATGGCCGCCCCGTGCGAGACGACGAATTCACGGAGTTGCGCGTGGGTGGGATTGACCGCATAGGGAACGGGCCCGATGCCCTGCTCGTTCAGTAGTGCCCGCATCGCGGACTTGTCGTGCAGCAGCCGGGCGCATCGTTCCGATGTGCCGGGAATTCCCAGGGTGTCGGTCAGATGACCGGCCACCAGTTGTGCTGCCTCGGTCTGTGTGACGATCCGCGTGATCGGTGCGATCCGGTGCAGTGCGGCGGCCATAGCGGCGGCACTGGGCACGTGCTGATAATCCACCAGGGCGAGCTGCTGGCAGTGCGGAATCAGTGCGGGATCGAATTGTGACGGCTTCTGAATATAGACGACGTCTATACCGGCCGACTTCGCCTTCGAAACTAATCGGATGCTGTCCCCAATAACGAGCACACGCCCCGGTAACACGATCATCCCCCGTTTCCGATCGCTTTCCTCTGAGCCGTTGGTGAGGCTAGCACAGCCGCAGCCATCCCCCCAGTGATCCGGTGAGATCGGCGGGCAGCCGGGCCCGCGCAGGGCTCCTGCCTGCAAGGATGGGGATTCCGCATCAGGCAGTGTTCGTCTTGTCGACGATGTCCCGTAACTGTTCGTCGGCGGCGCGGGCGGGAAGTAGACGCAGCGTGGATCGGCGGGGCGGCCCCGATGCCTTTCGGCCATAATTCGTTGATCGGGGGCGGGCATAACGCGACGGTTCGTCGCCGGCCAGTCACGGCCCCGTCCCCGGCCGGCACCTTTCCGATGACGCATCACGTGGAGTGCGTGGCCCTTCTCGAACCACTCGCCAAAGGCGTCCGCCCTGCCGTTCCACGAAAGCGTACGAGGGGTGATAAGTGCGTCTCGACGGCTCGGAGCCGATACTCGACGACCCGGTGGGCCATCCGCTGCGCGGGCAGCACGCTCAGCCGGCCCGGCGGCTCGGGCGAGGGGAACTGGCCGACATGTTCTCTGCCGGGATACGGGCCCCTGTCATCTGGCGTAGTTGCAGACGGTCGCCCGGGACACGCCGTGCAGGGCGCCGAGGGCCTGGGCGGCGTCGCGGGAGTCGAAGTAGCCATGGCGCTGCAACTGCCGTACGAGCGCCTTCTTGTGATGCCGATGGACGTGCTCTCAGCGGTGGCGCCCCTGACCTGACCGCATATGCGATCACGTATCGATCGGCACCAGAACTGGTCTTGGACAAAGGAGTCCACGCCTTGATCTCCTGAGGCCATGACCCAGGAGAGACATGTCACGGACAGTCCGGCCGAGTCCTCCGGCCGTGGCCTCGGGCGTCGCGCGGTGCTGCGGAGTGCCGCCGCGCTCGGCGCGGCCGCCCCGCTGATACCGGCCACGGCCACGGCCACGGCCGCCACCGCCACTGCCTCGGCCGGGGAGGACGAGGCCGGAACGGCCGCCGGTGCGGCCTCGTTCCGCTGGCTCGGCACCGCCGGCTGGCGTATCGACGTCGGCGACCGGACCGTGCTCTTCGATCCGTACCTCTCCCGCTTCACCACCGGTCTCTACGAGGGCGCCTTCGACCCGCGCACGCCCCTGCGGACCCGGCCGGACCTCGTGGACGCGCACATCGGCCACCCCGAACTCGTCCTGGTCAGCCACTCCCACTGGGACCACCTCGCCGACGTGCCCCACATCGCGAAGACCACCGGCGCGCGCGTCGTCGGCACCGAGACGACGTACCACCTGCTGGTCGCCCTCGGGGTCGATCCGGGTCAGATCTCCGTGGTGAAGGGCGGCGAGGTGCTGGACTTCGGCGGGATCGTCGTCGAGGTCGTGCCCAGCCTGCACAGCCGCAACAAGAAGTGCGCCTACTTCGCCCCGGGCACGCTGAACGCCCCGCCCGCGACGGTCCCGAGCACCATCGCCGACCTGCCGGAGGGCGACACCCTGGCCTTCCAGGTGCGCGCCGGGGAGGGCGGCCCGTCCGCGTTCCTCATGGGGGCGAGCGACTTCTCCGAGCGGGCGGTGCGCGGGCTGCGCCCCGACCTGGCGATGATCGCCGTGCCCGCCAGTACCGCCACCCACCGGTACGTGCCGCGGCTGCTGCGGGCGCTGGACACCCCCGGCGTCGTCGTCCCCGTCCACTGGGACAACTTCGAACGGCCGCTGGACGGTTCCCCGGTGCCCGACCCGGCCATGGACCTGGACGCCTTCGTCTCAGAGGTCCGCGAGGTGGCCCCAGCGGCGCGGGTCGTCGTCCCGGACTACCGGACCGTGTACGACGGCACCATGCGGTCAGGGGCGGCACGATGACCGGGGCAGCCCGGCCCGCCGGCACGGCCGGCTCTCCCACCCCGCTGTTGCGGGCCGCCGCCACCGCCTCGGCGCCCGCTCTCCTGCTGCGTCCATGGCGGCAGGCCGACGCCGCTTGCCTGGTCGAGCTGTGTCGGGACGAGGCCCTGCGCCGCTGGGTGAGCGTGGACGCGCACGACCACGCGAGCGCGGCGCGGTGGGTCGAGGACCAGCGGCGCGGCCGGGAGGCGGGCCACCGTTTCGCGTTCGCCGTCGTTGAGGTCCAAGACCGGGGCGACGAAGGGGAGTTGGCGGGACACGTCGTTCTCAAGAACGTCGCCCCCGGGGCCCCCACGGCGGAGGTCGGCTACTGGACCGCGGCGCACGCGCGCGGCCGGGGCGTGGCTCCCCGGGCCCTGCGGGCGCTGACGGACTGGGCCTTCACCGCCTTCGCCGACGACGGACCGGCACACCTGGAGCTCCTGCACCAGGTGGACAACACGGCCTCCTGCCGCGTGGCCCACAAGTGCGGCTACGACCAGGTCTCGCTCCTGCCCGCGGCACCGCCCGCGTTCCCGCGCGACGGTCACCGGCACGTACGGTCACGCACCCGTTGACGGCGCCCGGCGACGGCCGTGGCCGCCCGAGCCGGACGCCGGTCAGGGGGAACGCGTCGGCCGCCGGTCAGTGGTGGTGGCCGTGCCGGCCGAGGGTCTCCACGGGGGTCGCGCCGGGGCGGGTCCACTGGGGCACCGGGCGGCTGGTCGGGCCCCAGGTGGCGTTCCCGTCCGCGTCCGAGCGCCAGGACCAGCACGGGCTGCCGCCCTCCGGCCGGCCCTCGGGGTTGTCCTCCCACGCCTCGCCGCGGCCGTAGGGCGTCATGTCGAGCAGGCCGAGGGAGCCGTTGACCCGCTCGGTGCCGCGGCCCGTCGTGGAGTAGGTGAGGAACACGCGGTCGCCGTCGCGCAGGAAGCAGGTCAGGTAGCCCATGCTGCCGCCGACCGGCGCCTCCAGGCCGCGCACCGAGTACCAGGGCTGGGTGTAGCCCATGAACTCCACGTAGGCGGCCACCTCGTCCCAGGGCCCCGTGGTCAGGACGGCGAACGAGACGCCGCGGGCGTTGAGGTAGACGGCGTCCTTCAGGTGCCAGGCCGTGGTGGTGCAGCCCTCGCACTGCCCCTGGTGCGGCGCGCCGTCGTACCACATGTGCTGGTAGACCACGAGTTCGTCGCGGCCCTGGAACAGGTCCAGGAACGGGACCGGGCCGTCGGGTCCGACGACCTCGACCGTCCCGTCGAACTCCGCCATCGGCAGCCGGCGGCGGGCCGCGGCGATCGCGTCGCCCTCGCGGGTGTGGGCCTTCTCGCGGACCAGCAGCTCGTCACGGGCGGCCTGCCAGGTGGCCAGGTCGACCACGGGCGGGCGGCCGGGCAGCGCGGTGGTCGGGTCGTCCGGCGTGGTCGTCATGGTGTCCTCCGTGGTGTCTGGTGCCGGGCAGCGTCGTACGCTGCTCTACGGCGGTCCCAGAGCAGACTCCCGGCCCGGCCGAAACTCATCGCGGCGGGAGCGCCCTCGGTCGAGCCCGTACGGACCACGTCGGGCCCTACGGGCGGCACCGGCAGAGCCCCGCCCCCTGGTGCGGCAGCGTCGTAATCGCGCCGATTTTGCGGACGTGGCGTACGGCGAGGTGAGCGGCGGGGCGGGCGGCGCGAGAATGTGAGGGCCTGGCGAGGTGCACGCGGCACATTCGGGCGAAACGATCCGTCAGGCATGCTCCGCAGCTGCGACCGCTGTCTTCAGCACGGCATGTGCGCGCCGAAACGGAGGACCGACGCATGGCCACACCGCTCACCGCCGCCCGGCTCGTCGCCGCGCTGCAGGCCGAGGGCTGCGCCGTTCACGAGGTCAGTGGCTGGCGCACCAACAACCGCAACCACAAGGGCCCTTGGGGGCCGGTCCACGGCGTGATGATCCACCACACCGTCACCGGGCCCGGCACGGACGTCGTCGGGCTGATCTACCACGGCCACAGCGCACTGCCCGGCCCGCTCGCCACCGGATGCATCACCAAGGACGGCGTCGTCCACCTGACCGGCAACGGCCGGGCCAACCACGCCGGCGGCGGCGACGGCGACGTACTGAACGCCGTCATCGGCGAGTCGTACGGCGCGTACCCGCCCCCGACGCACGAGCACGACGGCTCGGCCGGCGCGGTCGACGGCAACGCCCGGTTCTACGGCTGGGAGTGCGAGAACAAGGGCGACGGCCGGGACCCGTGGCCGCCCGCCCAGTACCTCGCCATGGTCAAGGCCACCGCCGCGATCTGCCGCGCGCACGGCTGGGGCCACCGGAGCGCGATCGGCCACCTGGAATGGAGCGACTGGAAGGTCGACCCGCGCGGATTCGACATGGCCGGCTTCCGCCGTGACGTCGCCGACGCCCTGGCCCTCCCGGCGGGCCTGTGGGAAGGAGAGGACCCCATGCCCCAGTACGTCAACCTCGGTGTCGCCCGGCAGTACCGACTCGCGCCCGGCGCCTGGGACTCGGTCGAGTTCACCACCGAGTGGACCGACGAGACCGGCGACCACGCCACCGGCGGCAGCGTCTTCGCCCGTGGCCCGGCCCGCTTCAGCGGCACCGTCAGCCTGCACATAGACGGTCTGCCGGAGGGGGCGGTCGTCCAGGCGCGCATGTCGGAGTACCAGGGCGACCAGCACCACGCGGACCACCCGATCCACGAGATCGTGGGCACCGGCGGCGGCACCTTCGCCGTCCTGCCCGTGACGAAGCGGATCCCGTCCGGGCGCAGCATGCGGGTGCGGCTGCTGAACCAGGCCGCCGCCCCGGTCACCGTCGCGAGCGCCGTGCTGTCCGTGCTGGTCTGGAAGGAGGCGTAAGCACCCGGGCTCACTCCGGCGCGGGGAGGCCAGGGCCCGGGCAGCGCACGTCCGCGGCGGGCATCGCGCCGGTCAGCAGGCAGGCCGCCGCGGCATCCTCGACCCCTCCGTCCTGGGCGCCGGAGAACTCGTCGAACAGGGCCCGGCCCGGCGGATCCTGACCGAGCCACGGCACCCCTTCACCCTCGCCCTCCGGGAGACGAGCGACCGCCTCGGCGCGTATACCCGGGCATGAACCGAAGCCAGTCCCGTCCGTTACGAGTTGAACAAGGGCGCGGCCCTGTGATTAGGGTGCGGGCGATGTTCCGTGCAGACGCCACCCCCTTACTCCGAGCAGCCCGAGCAAGACGAGGTACAGCCGCCTCGACTCTCGGGAGGGCCCGTGAGTGACACGGTGGCCACGGCCCGCCCGCCGGGCGAGGCGGCCCCGGCGGCGCGGACGGGGCAGCAGGACGCGGCGCCCCGCCCGCCCAGGCAGCGGGACGCGTTCTTCGACAACGCCAAGTACCTGGCCATCGTGCTGGTGGCCGTCGGGCACGCCTGGGAGCCGCTGCGCCCGGGCAGCAGGGCCGTCACCGCCCTCTACATGCTCGTCTACGCCTTCCACATGCCGGCGTTCATCATCGTTTCCGGCTACTTCTCACGCACCTTCGACGGCAGCCCGGCACGGCTGAAGCGCCTGGTCACCGGCGTCGTCGTCCCGTACGTGGTGTTCGAGACGGCGTACACCCTGTTCACCCGGTGGACCAGCCAGGACCCCGACCGCCCGGTCAGCCTGCTGGACCCGCTGTACCTGACGTGGTTCCTGGCGGCGCTGTTCGTCTGGCGGCTGACGACGCCGGTCTGGCGGCACGTGCGGTGGCCGCTGCCGCTCGCCCTCGCCGTGGCGATGCTGGCGACGCTCTCACCGTCCCTCGGCCACGACCTCGACCTCCAGCGCACCCTGCAGTTCCTGCCGTACTTCGTGCTCGGGCTGCTGCTGCGGCCGGAGCACTTCCGGCTGGTGCGCCGCCGCGCGGTGCGGATCCTCGCCGTGCCGGTCGCCGGGTGCGCCCTGGGAGTGGCCTACTGGGCGGTGCCGCGGATGAACTACGCCTGGTTCTTCCACGCCGACAGCGCCCGGGAACTGGCCGCTCCGTTCTGGTACGGGCCCCTGATGACACTGGCCGCGTTCGGCTGCTCGGCCGTCCTGGTCGCCTGCTTCCTGGCCTGGGCGCCCGGGCGCCGGACGTGGTTCACCGCCCTGGGCGCGGGCACGCTGTACGGCTATCTGCTGCACGGCTTCGCCGCCCAGGCCGCCAAGCACTGGGGCTGGTACGAGCCGGCCTGGGTCCACCGGCCCGCCGGCGTGCTCCTCGTCACCGTGGTGGCGGGCGCGGTGATGACCGCGCTGTGCACGCCGCCCGTACGGCGGGTCTTCCGCTGCGTGACGGAGCCGGGGATGCCGTGGGCCTTCGCCGGAAGAGAGAGGTGAGGCGGCGCGATCGCGCCGGGCTCAGTGGGCAGCGGGCTCGCTCGGCGGCGCGGCGTGCCCGTTCAGGGCCTGCGTCATCTGGTGCTGCGTCTCCTCGGCCACCACGCGAGCCTCCTCGACGACGTCACCGCGTTCGCGTATGAGGCTCTCGTAGATCGGCAGTTCTTCGTTCCGGGTCACGTCGGGTTTCACAGGGTTGGTCCTATCGCTTTACAGCAGGGGTTCATGGGGCCCGTGTAAGTCTGCGCCATGCCCTGCTGCCGTGTTACCCGCCCCCGTGATGTCCAGAATTCCGTCACGTGCTTCGCTAATTCCCCAAGTTTGCGACCGTGGGCACGACGAAGGGCCCCGGGAATTCCTTCCCGGGGCCCTTCACGCCGATGCGTCAGAGGGAGGTCGTGTGAACGCCCGCGCTCCCGCTCGCCGCCGCGCCCTCCGTCGACAGAACCGCCTGGAGGCTGGCGCAGGCCTCGGCCGTCAGGGGCTCGACCAGGCCGGTGGAGAGGCCGCCGACGAGGTTCGCGGAGGCAGCGGCACCCGCCATACCGCCGGAGACGTTCTCCAGGTCGGCGTCGGACAGCTCGGCGATGTCAACCCGAGGGGTGAGGTTCATGGGGGTGTTTCCCTTCACGTGAATGTCTCGCAAGAGCGGCGAGCGTGGGGGGTCGCCGGGTTCCAGAACTGTGATCCCGCACCGGCGGCTCCGCCGTGCGCATGATCAAAGCATTTGCCGGGGAGGAGGGCCAATCGCCTGCCGGTGATGCACGACGCGTTTCGGTGACCGCCTTCACTTCTGTGGTGACGGGGTCACCCAATGCACCTATTCCTTCACACAGCCCGTCCGTTCAGCGGCGCCTCGGGGTGTTGCAGCGTGTTTCCGGAAGCGGGCACTTCGGCGCCAACTTCTTATGCCGTGCCGCGGACTTGGCGGCGGGCCGGTTCTCCCGCCGCCTCCTGGACCACGGTGTGCAGATGTGCTGGATGTTCGGGCGCCGTCCCGTCAGGCCGCCGCGGCCGGCTGCATCAGACGGGCCAGCAGGTCGTCCAGGGTGACCAGACCGGTGAGCCGGCCCGTGGTGTCACGGACGACGGCCAGGGAGGACCGGCGGCGGCGCAGCACCTCGATCGCGTCGGCGACCGTGGTGGCCTCCGTCAGCGCGGGCACCGGACGGGCCAGGTCACGCGCGGTCGTGGCACGCCCCCGGGCGCGGGCGACCAGGGCGTCCCGGGCGTGCACCGAGCCGAGGACGACGCCGTCCTCCCGGACGAGCAGCCGGGTGCGGTCGTGCGCCGCGGCCATCCGCAGCAGCGCCTCGACGTCCGCGCCGCCCTCGACCCAGGTGATCTCGGCGGCCGGGATCCGCAGCGCGGCCACCGGCGTCTCCGGCTCGGTCAGCGAGCGGGTCAGCAGCTCCGAGTCGGTCGCGCTGATCAGGCCCAGCCGTTCGGACTCCTCCACCAGGTGCGTCAGCTGCTCCCGGTTGTGCACCGAGGCCAGCTCGTCGCGCGGGGCCACCCGGCACAGCCGTACCAGCGCGTTGCTCACCGCGTTGAGCAGCCGGATCAGCGGGCGCACGGCCCGCACCACCGCCCGGAACGGCGGGGAGAGCAGCATCGCCGAGCGCTCGGGGTGGGCGATGGCCCATGACTTGGGCGCCATCTCGCCGACCACCATGTGCAGGAACACCACCACGACCATCGCCACGGCGAACGCCACGCCGTAGCTCACGGCGCTGGGCAGGCCCAGCTTGTGCAGCAGCGGGTCCAGTTCGTGCGAGATCGCCGGCTTGGACACCGAGCCCAGGCCCAGCGTGCACACGGTGATGCCCAGTTGGGCGCCGGCCAGCATCAGCGACAGCTCGCGCATACCGGCCAGGGCCGCCCCGGCGCCGCGCCGCCCCTCGGCCGCCGCCTTCTCCATGCGGTGCCGCTTGGCGGCGACCAGGGCGAACTCGGCCGCCACGAAGAAGCCGCTGCCGATGAGCAGCAGCACGGTCACGAAGACCGCCGTCGGGAAACTCACGCCATCTCCTCGGCTTCCACCAGCGGGCTGATCCGTACGCGGTCGGCCACGTGCCGGTCGAGCGTGCGGACGTCGATCACGGCCCGGCCGCCCTCGGGCAGCTCGACCGTGACCCGGTCGCCGACCGTCGGGAAGCGGCCGAGCCGGTCCACGACCAGGCCGGCCACGGTGTCGTAGTCGTCGTCCTCGGGCAGCCGGACCCCGGTGGCCTCGGCCACCTCGTCCAGCCGGCGGCCCGCGTCCACGAGCCAGCCGTCGCCGTCCGCGACGGCGAGCACGGTGACCGTGTCGGACTCGTCGGCGATGTCGCCGACCAGTTCCTCGGCGATGTCCTCGTACGTGACGATGCCGGCCACGCCGCCGTGTTCGTCGAGGACGACCGCGAACTCGTCGTCCTGCTCCCGCATCCGCGTCACCGCGTCGGGCAGCGCGAGCGTGTCGGGCAGCAGCAGGGGCTGCCGGGCCAGTTCACCGGCACTCGCGCCGGCGAGGCGGGCGGCGGGCAGCGCCATCAGCTCGCGCACGCCCAGCACGCCCGCGATGTCGTCCGGGTGGTCGCCGAGGACCGGGTAGTTGGAGTGGCCGTGCCGGGCGATCAGGCCGATCGCCTCCTCGGCGCCCGCGTCCTTGCGGACGAACACGGCGTCGGCGCGCGGCACCATCACCTCGTCGAGGGTGCGCTCGGAGAACTCCAGCGCGTGGTCCAGCAGCGCGGCGGTGTCCTTGGGCAGCGCGCCCTGCTCGTGGGACTCGCCGATCAGGTGGCCCAGCTCCTCCAGCGTGGCGCCGTGGTGCAGCTCCTCGACCGGCTCGATCCCGACCCTGCGCAGCAGCCTGTTCGCCGCGCTGTCGAAAACGTGCACGACGGGTCCGACGACCTTCAGATACGCCAGCGTGGACGGGGCCAGCGCCTTCGCCAGCCGCTCGGGCACGGCGATCGCGAGGTTCTTCGGGGCCAGCTCGCCCAGCACCATCTGCACGACCGTGGCCAGCACGAAGGCCAGCACCACGGAAACGCCGCTGACGGCCGCGCCGGGCAGGCCGAACCCGGACAGGGCGGGCCGCAGCAGCGCGGACACCGACGGCTCGGCGATGAAGCCGACGACCAGCCCGGTGACGGTGATGCCGAGCTGCGCGCCCGACAGCATGAACGACAGCCGCTCCAGCACCCTCAGGGCACGGGCGGCCTTGCGGTCCCCGGCCTCGGCCTCACGCGCGAGGGTGAGCCGGTCGGCGGAGACGTAGGCGAACTCCTGGGCGACGAAGTAGCCGGTGCCGGCGGTCAGCACGAACACGGCGAGCAGGCCCAGCAGGGCTTCGGCGGCACTCATCGAACACCATCCCGCGCTGTGCCGCGATCACTGATGCCGTGGCGGGATGGTCGGGGACTGTGCCCCGGAGGGTCCGTCGGTCTGGCGGACAAGAAGGCGCTCCTTGTGTGTGGTGGGTATCCGGGACAACGCTCGTCGTCGCGCCGGTGTTCCCGGATTCTACGACCGTGTAGATGAAGCCGCTCGGTGAGGCGGACGGGGCTGACGCGGCACCCTCGGCGGGCTGAGACGAGCAGGCGCCGGGTACCTCCGACGGCATTTCGGCGAACCCGGTCTCAGTCCCTCCGGGACTCCTCGGCCAGGTCCGGCACAAGCCCGAAGAGGGCGGCGCGTTGGTCCGGTCCCATGAAGCAGGGGAGCGCCTCCTTGACCGTCTCGGCGAGCGGGCCCGAGGCCTCGGTCAGCAGGCGGCGGGCCTTGTCGGTGAGGGCGACCTCCACGCCGCGCTTGTCCCCGCACACCGACCGGCGGGTGACGAGGCCGGCGTGCTGGAGGCAGGCGATCTGATAGGTGAGGCGGGTCTTGGGGCGGCCCAGCAGCTCCGCGACGCGCGTCATGCGCAGGCCGCCCTCGGGCTGCTCCGCGAGCAGGCACAGCACCAGGAACTCGTCGTGCGAGACGTCCAGCTTCTCCTTCACGACGGCGCGCAGCCGCTGCTCCACGGCCCCGGTCGCGGCGAGCAGCAGCATCCAGGCGCGCAGCTCGGCCGGCAGCAGCCCGCCACCTCCCGTGGGGCATCCGGGCTGGTCGGCTGGGTGTTCCTGAGATGCGGCCATGGGTCCCAGCGTACCTGTCGTCCAAATTTGGAGAAGGGGGTTGTTCAATTTTGGACGAGACGCTAGCGTGCAGTCATCCAAAAAAGTCATCCAAATTTGGACGACACACGAGTGGGAGAAGATCATGACCGTCGCCGTGGAAACCGGACTGTGGCAGCTCGACGCGACCGCCTCGACCGTCGGCATCCAGCACAGGACCATGTGGGGCCTGGTCAACGTGAAGGGCACCTTCGGCGCCCTCAGTGGCACGGGCGAGGTCCGGCCCGACGGGTCCGCCGTCGGCACCCTGACCCTCGACGTCGCCTCCCTCGACACCGGCAACGCCAAGCGCGACACCCACCTGCGGTCCGCCGACTTCTTCGACGCCGACCACCACCCCGAGATCACCTTCGCGGTCCGCGGCGCCGAGCTCCGCGACGGCGACCAGGTGCACGTCATCGGCCAGCTGACCGTGCGCGGCATCAGCAGGCCGCTGTCCCTGAACGCGCGCCTGAAGGACTCGGACGCCGCCGGCCTCACCCTGGACACCGAGTTCAGCATGGACCGGGAGCAGTTCGGCATGGGCTGGAACCAGCTGGGCATGATCCGCGGCCGGACCACGGTCACCGCCACCCTCCGCTTCACCCGGGCCACGGCCTGACCCCGTCAGCCCGCCCGGCGTAGCTCCCCCTGCACATCCGCGCTCGACAGGGTCTGCGGCGACGCCGTGAACGCCCGCAGGCGGACCCGGGCACCCGGCCCGGGCAGCCGGAACCGGCCCGAGGGCGGCCGGAGTTCGTACCGGGCGGTGCTGTGCGCGGGCAGGGCGCGCGGGCCCCGGACGATCCGCCAGTACGGGTCCATGCCCTGGCCCAGGGTCAGGGTGAAGTGCGGGGCGAGGGCCGTGCCGGCCGTGTTGGTGACCTGGAGGGTGAGGCGGGAGACGGTCCCCGGCGTGGGGTGACGGGCCGCCGTGACCTGCATGCGCAGGGGCGGTGTCCCCGTCGCCGCCACCGCGGCGCTGCCCAGCGCGGGCACGAGCAGCAGCGCCGCCGCGGCGAAACGGGCCGGGCGCCGCCGGGGCCCCGACAGCAGGCGCGGGCGCGGCTGCCAGGCCCCGGCGAACGCCGACGCCGGAGCGGTCACCGCCGCCGCCAGCCACAGCGGCGTCATCATCAGGTAGTAGCCGTCCTGCGACCGGGTCGCCAGATAGAAGGCGCACCAGGGGAGCACCGTCGCGGCCGGGCCCAGCCGCCGGACGAACAGTACGAACAGCGCGAGCAGGCCGGCGAACAGCAGCAGGCTCGCGTGGGAGTACCAGTCGAGCCGGTCGCTGCCGTTCGTCAGGTACAGCGAGACGTCCACCACGCCCTGGCCGTGCAGCACCGCGCCCTGCGTCAGCGGCAGCGCGATCCCCGTCAGCCAGGTGCCCGGCTCGCTCACGACGAAATACGTGTTGATCAGCAGCCACACCGTCGCCGCGGCGCCAGCGAACCGCAGCACCACCAGCGCCGCCGCCCGCCCGCCCAGCTCACCGCGCCGCACGGCGTAGATCCCGGCCAGCAGGAACGGCGCCAGGAACCAGGGGAGCTGCTGTGCCGCGCACGCCGCCCCCAGGCACGCGGCCCGGGCCAGACCCGGCGCCCCGAGCCGCCCGCCCGCACCCGTCCGCGGCCAGCGCACCACCACCGGCACCAGCAGGGCCAGCGCCACGATCGCCGGGTAGCCGAGCCGGCCGTACGACGGCAGCATCCCGAAGCCCAGGCACACCATGGTCGCCGCCGACCGCCACGGCGCCGGCAGCATCCGCCACAGCACGACCGTGCCGGCGACCAGCGCGCCCGTGCTCACCGCCGTCGCCGGGGCACCGCCGTGACCCAGCCACAGCAGCGGCACGGCCAGCAGCGGGGCCAGCGGCGGATAGCCGTAGGTGAGGTCGTAGCCGCCGGTCACCGTCGGGGTCAGGGCCACGCCGTGGCCGAAGAGCCAGGGCCACGGCTGCCCGTACATCGGGCGCCCCGCGGCCAGCTCCCGCGCCGCCTGGGTGGTCAGCAGCGCCTCGTCGGAGCCCTTGTGCAGCATGACCCACGCGCACAGGACGAGCGTCACGCCCGTCACCAGCACGCACAGGTCCACCCGGGCCAGCGACCGGGCCCGGCGGACGACCAGGGCCAGCACCCCGCACGCCAGGATCGAGGCGTAGCACACCGAGATCACCGCGGCCACGGCCGGCCGGTGACTGGCCGCCGTCGTCCACACCGCGCGCGTGCCGATCAGCAGACTGATGTCGGCGAGCAGGGTCAGGACGCGGTGCCACTGGGCCGGGGGAGGCGGCGCCACGGACACCGCCGACTGCGTGCGCGGGCCGGGCACCACCCGTGTCGTTTCTGCCGAGTACACGCCGCAGGACGCTAATCGCCGCCGGTGAGCGGGGCCCGGGCGGAGGTGAAGAGTCCGGTGTGAGGCGAGTAAAAGGACCCGGTGGCCCCGGTGGCCCTGTTGGCCCCGGTGGTTCAGTACACGTCCCGCACGTACCGCTTGTCCGCCGCGAGCTGCTTCACGTACACGGTCGCCTCCGCCTCGCTCATCCCGCCGTGCGTCACCGCGATGTCCCGCAGCGCCCGGTCCACGTCCTTGGCCATCCGGGAGGCGTCGCCGCAGACGTAGAAGCGGGCCCCGTCACACAGCCAGTGCCACAGCTCCGGCCCGTGCTCGCGCATCCGGTCCTGCACATAGACCTTGTTGCGCTGGTCGCGGGAGAACGCGGTGTCCAGGCGGGTCAGGGTGCCCTCGTCGAGCAGGGCGGTCAGCTCCTCCTCGTAGTAGAAGTCGGTCGCGCGGTGCTGCTCGCCGAAGAACAGCCAGTTGGGGGCGGTGTGCCCGAGGGCCCGCCGCTCCTGGAGGAAACCGACGAAGGGGGCCACGCCGGTGCCGGGGCCGACCATGACCATCGGCGTCGAGGCGTCGGCCGGGGGCCGGAAGTGCGGCGAGCGCTGCACGAACACCGGCACCTCGGTGTCCGGCGCGGCGTCGGCGAGGAACGGTGAGCAGACCCCGCCGCGGGCCCGGCCGTGCAGGTTCTCGTACCGCACCACCGACACCGTCAGCGACACCAGCTGGGGATCGACCAGCGGGCTGGACGAGATGGAGTACAGCCGCGGCTGGAGCTTCCTGAGCACCCCGGCCCACTCCTCGGCGCTCGCCCGCACCGCGTACTCGGCGACCACGTCCACGGCCTGCCGCCCCCAGCTCCACTGCGCCAGCCCGTCCTTGTTGTCGGGCCGCAGCAGCCTGCGCAACGCGTGGTCGTCCCGGGCGCGTTCGGCGACGAAGCGGAGCAGGTCGGGGGTGATCCGCGTGATGTCCAGGTGCCGGTGCAGGGCCTGAGCGAAGGGAACCTCGCCGACTCCGCCGACCTCCACCGGCGCCGAGGCGTCCAGCCCCGTCACCGCCAGCCACTCCTCCACCAGCGCGGGCGCGTTGACCGGCCGCACGCCGAGCGCGTCCCCGGCCTCGTACGTCAGGTCCGTGCCGCTGGTGTCGAAGGTGAACCGCCGGACCTCCTTGCCCGCGCCCGGCTTGCTGAGCAGCCGGTTCCCGACGAGCCGGGCCGTGGTCGCGGGCCTGGCCTTCGTCCTGGGCTTCCCGGCGGAGCCGGCGGCCGTACCGCCCAGCGCCGAGAGCACCTGGTCGAGCCACTCCCCGGCGGACGGCTCGTAGTCCGGCTCGCAGTCCGTGCGCGGGGCCAGCCGCACCGCGCCCAGCTCGTCGAGCCGCGCGTCCAGCCGCCGCCCGTGCCCGCAGAAGTCGTCGTACGAGGAGTCGCCGAAAGCGAGCACGGCGTACCGCACCCCGTCCAGCCGCGGGGCCCGCTCGCCGGAGAGAGCGTCCCAGAAACCCGAGCCGTTGTCCGGCGCGTCGCCGTCGCCGAAGGTGCTGGTGATGAAGAGCAGGTCCGCCGTGCGGGCGAGGGTCCCGACATCGGCCTCGTCCATGCCGACGAGGGTCGCCCTGTGCCCGGTCGCGGTCAGCCGCTCGGCGGTGGCGGCGGCGAACTCCTCGGCGTTGCCCGTCTGCGACGCCCACAGCACGACGACCTCACGGCCGGCGGCCTCCTTCGCGGGGGCGGCCGGCGGCGCCGAGCGCGAGTACATGCCGGCGAGGACCCCGTTCACCCACAGGGCGTGCTCCGGCGAGAAGGGCGCGTCCGGCGGCAGCACCGGCACGCCCGGGGCGCCCGAGCCGAGCCCGGCGAGGAAGCCGGTGAGGTACTGGCGCTCCTGGGCGGACAGCACCGGGGGAGGGGAGGGCTCGAGCCCGAAGGGGTCGGCGCCACCGGGGGTGACGGCCGTCGGCGTCAGCGCCGCGACCGGTTCCTCGCGTACGGGCGCCGCCACCTTCGCCAGCGACACGGCGCACACCTTGAACTCCGGCTGGAACGACAGCGGGTCCACCGCGTCACTGGTGACGGCGTTGATGCTCAGGTACTCGCCGAACAGGTCGTTCCAGTGGAACGGCGCGAAGCAGCACCCCGGCCGCACCCGGTCCGTCACCACCGCCGGCAGCACGGCCCGCCCGCGCCGCGAGGCGACCTCGACGAGATCGCCCTCGGCGACCCCGAGCCGTGCGGCGTCCTCGGGGTGGACTTCCACGAACGGCCCGGAGTTCAGCTTGTTGAGCTTGGCGACCCTCCCGGTCTTCGTCAGCGTGTGCCACTGGTGCTGCACCCGGCCGGTGTTGAGCACGAACGGATAGTCGTCGTCCGGCAGCTCGGCGGCGGGCAGGTGCGGACGCGCGAAGAAGGCGGCCCGCCCGGAAGCCGTCGGGAAACGCAGCCCGTCCTCACCGACGTACCGGATCGGATTGCGCGCGGGCCCGTCCTCCCGCGCGGCCGGCCACTGCACGGGCGTCTCGCGCAGCCGCTCGTAGGACACCCCGCGCAGGTCCCAGCCGGTCTTCGGGTTCCAGAACCGGCGGATCTCCTCGAAGACCTGCTCGGCGCTGTCGTACGAGAACCCTTTCTCGTACCCCATCGCGCAGGCGATCTCCGCGATGATCCGCCAGTCGGCCATCGCCTCCCCGGGCGGGTCCGCGGCGGGCTGCGTCAGCGTGAGGTTGCGCTCGCTGTTGACGAAGACGCCCTCCGCCTCGGTCCACATCGCGCCCGGCAGGACGACATCGGCGTACGCGTTCGTCTCGGTGTCCGCGAACACGTCCTGCGTCACCACGAACTCGGCGGCCTCAAGACCCTCGATGACCGTACGGCGGTTGGCGACCGAGGCGACCGGGTTGGTGCAGATGATCCAGCAGGCCCTGATCTCGCCGTCGGCCATCTTCCGGAACATCTCGACGGTGCCCTGGCCGACGCCGTCGGCCCGCAGCGTCCCCGGCGGCAGCTCCCACACCTCCTCGGCGAACGCCCGCTCCTCGGCCACGAGCACCGAGCGCTGCCCCGGCAGCCCCGGCCCCATGTAACCCATCTCGCGCCCGCCCATGGCGTTGGGCTGGCCGGTGAGCGAGAAGGGCCCGGCGCCCGGACGGCAGATCGCCCCCGTCGCCAGATGCAGGTTGACCAGGGCGTTCGTGTTCCAGGTGCCGTGGGTGGACTGGTTCAGGCCCATGGTCCAGCAGCTCATCCACTGCTTGCCCGCCTCGCCGATCAGCAGGGCGGCCCGCCGCAGGTCCTCCTCCGCGAGCCCGGTGATCTCCGCGACCGCCGCCGGGGTGTAGTCGGCGAGGAACTCCGGCAGGGCCTCCCAGCCCTCGGTGTGGGCCGCGACGAACTCCGCGTCGGTGTGCCCGCCCGCGTGCAGCAGATGCAGCAGGCCGTTCAGCAACGCGAGGTCGGTGCCCGGCCTGACCTGGAGGAACAGGTCGGCCTTGGCCGCGGTGGCGGTGCGCCGCGGGTCCACGACGATCAACCGGGCACCCGCCTTGACCCGCTCCATCATCCGCAGGAAGAGGATCGGATGGCAGTCGGCCATGTTCGACCCGATGACGAGGAAGAGATCCGCCCGGTCGAAGTCCTCGTACGAGCCGGGCGGCCCGTCCGCGCCCAGCGACAGCTTGTAGCCGGTGCCCGCGCTCGCCATGCACAGCCGCGAGTTCGACTCGATCTGGTTCGTCCCCACGAACCCCTTGGCCAGCTTGTTCGCGAGGTACTGCGCCTCCAGGCTCATCTGCCCGGACACATAGAAGGCGACCGCGTCCGGCCCGTGCTCGTCGACGATCGACCGCAGCCGTGCGGCGGTCTCGGCGATCGCGTCGGCCACCGGCGCCGGGACCGGCTCGTCGCCCCGGTCGTCCCGCACCAGCGCGCTGGTGAGCCGCCCGGGCGCGGCGAGCATGTCGGCCGTGGTCGCGCCCTTGGTGCACAGCCGGCCCGCGTTCGCCGGGTGCGCCTTGTCGCCGGAGGCCTTCAGGACGGTCCGCCGCCCGTCCGGCCCCATGCCGATGTCCAGCACGAGGCCGCAGCCCACACCGCAGTACGAGCAGACGCTGCGCACCTGCCGCGTCTCCTGCCGGGTCCCGTGGGTCGTGGTCATGCCCCGACGGTACGGATCGCCCGTTACACCGTTGTCACTTCGCCTGATCTTGGGGGGTTACGCCCGTCACACACAGGCCTTCCGGTCGTTGTGAGGTGCGTCGAGGTCGCGGAGCGTGTCGCTGTTGGGCCGAACGGGTGACCGTGCGCAAGAATTGCCCGATGCAGACAGCCAGTGCGAGCCAGGACGGAGCATGCCGGTGAACAGCCACGATGTCACCGACGAACAGTGGGAGGGGCTCGCCCAGGTCGTGCCGCTGCGGGGCCGGGACGCCTGGCCGTCCTCCGTCGACCACCGGTCCATACCCGAGGCCGAGACGGAGGCGCGGCGCCGCTTCGTCGTCCTGCGCGTGAACGTCTTCGCCGACGCCCGCGACGTCGCCGAGACCCTGATGGCGGGCGTGCCGGTCCTGCTCGACCTGACCGGCGCGGAGACGGAGGTCGCCAAGCGGGTCCTCGACTTCAGCACGGGCGTCGTCTTCGGCCTGGCGAGCGCCATGCACCGCGTGGACCGCAACGTCTTCCTGCTGACCCCGGCCGGCACCGAGGTGACGGGGCTGATGGAGGGGGCGGGGATTCCGGGAGTGTGACGGTGGTCGCCCGCTGCCGGACGGGCCGGGATTCCCGGGGGACGACGGCGATCCCCCGCTGCCGGGAGGTGCCGGGAGGTGTCGGGAGGTCCCGGCTGTGACGGCGGCGGGCCGCTGCCGGAGGTGCCGGGGCGGGGGCGGTCCGAGAGTGCCGGGTAGCTCGATCGTAGGAAGCCGCTGAAGACGGAACGGTTCGTCCCGTCGGCGGAGCCCTACCGTCCGGACATGATCCAGCCCACGCACCCCGACCGCCCCCGCGTCACCGAACTGCGCCTCACCGCCTTCACCACCCACCGCCGCGTCACACTCCCGCTGGGGCCGCTCACCCTGCTCACCGGCCCCAGCGGCTCCGGCAAGACCAGCGCGCTGCGGGCGTACGAGGCCCTCGCCCGGCTCGGCGGCGGCGCCGGACTCGGCGAGACGTTCCCCGACCCCGTCGCTTGCGTGCCGGAGCGGGCCCGGCCCGACGCGCAGCGCCGCCGCGGCTTCCGCATCGGCTGCACGGCGGACGGCCCCGTCGGCCCGGTCCGGCTCGACGTGGCCGTGCAGGCCGAGCCCGAACTGCGCGTCGTGGGCGAGCGGTTGACGACCGACGGACTCGTCCTCCTGGAGACGGCCCTGCGCGACCCGGGGAAGCGCGCCGTCCAGGCCGCCTGGCACACGGCCGGGCCCACGCCGGTGACCCGCGGCCCGCTGCCCGACGACCGGCTCGGCACGCCCCTGCTCCCGCTGCGCGTGGCCGGCCGGACACCGGGGCAGCGCAGGGTGCTGGCCGCCGCCGAGCAGATGGTCGTCGCCCTGCGCTCCGTCTTCGCCTGCGACCCCGACCCCGCCCATATGCGCGGTCCCGTACCGGCGGGCTCCGGGCGCCTGCTCGGCGGCTGCGGCAACCTCGCCGACGTGCTGTGGCGCACCCGAGCCGAGTGCGCGCGGCGGCACACGCAGTTCGTGGCGGCGGTGCGTGCCGGCTGCGCCGGGCCGGTGGCGGACGTGCTCGCGCAGCCGGTGGCGGACGCCCTCGACCGGCTGCCGGTCGTGGACCTGCCCGCCCGGCCGGGAACGGGCGCCCTGGCCCTGCCGGACGACACCCGTACGGTCCGGGCCGCGCTCGACCGCGGCGACGGCGTCCGCACGGACCTGGGGCGGCTGGGCGACGGCGAACTCCGGTACGTCGCCCTGGCCCTGGTCCTGCTCACCGGTCCCGGCGTCCTGGAGGTCGACCCGGCCGGCGAGGTGCCCGCCGCCCTCCAGACGCTCACCGTCCTCGCCGACGGCTTCGACCGGGGGCTCGACCCGCGGCAGCGGCGGGAACTGCTGCGGCTGGCGGCCCGGATGTGCGAGCGAGGGCACATCCGGCTCCTCGGCGCGGTCCCCGACGCCTCCTGGGCCGCCGGGACGGAGGGAGTCACGGTGGTACACCTGAACCGTGACTGATCCACTGGACGAACCGCAGCCCGGCCCCCGCGACGAGCCCCTGGACGTGGCGCGACTGCAACGCCGGCTGGCCGACTTCGCGGCCGCGCGGAACTGGCAGCCGTACCACACACCCAAGAACCTGGTCGCCGCGCTCAGCGTGGAGGCGTCCGAACTGGTCGAGATCTTCCAGTGGTTGACGCCCGAGGAGTCGGCCCGTGTCATGACCGACCCGGACACCGCGCACCGCGTCACCGACGAGGTCGCCGACGTGCTCGCCTATCTGCTCCAGCTGTGCGAGGTGCTCGGCATCGACCCGCTGGCCGCGCTGGACGCGAAGATCGACCGGAACGAGCGCCGGTTCCCGATCTAGGGGCGCCTCACGGGACTGCTGGAGCTGCAAAGTCCACTTGTACGCTGCGTAATCAAAACGCGGCCCGAATCCGAATTGTTGTCCGCAGATTTCCGTCTTCCTCTGGCTTTTCGCCTCACACCCCTTCACTCTGGGTAGTGAACAAGGGAGTTCGGGCAGGCGGACGCGCGGGAGCGCGTCGGAGAAGACGGGGGCAGCGCATGGACGCGGTGCGGCTCATCGTGACGAGCAGGCGGTCGCTGGCCGCGGGCGGCGAGGTACGGGAGGTCATGGCCGAGGTGTGGCAGGCGCAGGCCCTCGCGCAGGCGATAGGCAGTCGCCTCGCGGTCGCCGGGCCGCCCGAACTGCGCGGCGAGGCACTGGGGTTGACGGAGCTGGCGGGCCGGGGCTGCGGTGTCCTCGACCCGCCCGAACTGGCCCCGGGTGAGCTGCGGGCGGGCCAGCTCACCGAGTTGGGTGACGCCCGCCACACGCTGATGTACCTCGGCGGCCTCCTCGGCGAGGTGGGCATCGCCCTCGTCGGCCTCGCCTGCGCCGCGGCCGACGAGGGCACGTACTGGCAGTGCATGGAGGCCATCGACGCGGCGGACGAGTCCCGCGACCGCGTCCTGGAGATGCTCCGCAGACTCGCCGACCGGGAACAGGCGTTACCGGAGCGGGAGGCGGGATAGGGGGGTTGCTCCGGGAGGCGGGTCTGTAGAGGCGGTTGCTCCGGACGCGGGGTCTGCATAGCCGGTCGCCCTGGACGCGGGGTCTGCAGAGCCGGTCGCCCTGGACGCGGGGTCTGCAGAGCCGGTCGCCCTGGGCGCAGGGTCTGCAGAGCCGGTCGCTCTGGCGCGTGGCCCGCCGGGAGGGTCCTGGGCCCAGATCAGCCGGGTGTTCCGGCGTCCGGCTCACCCGGAGGACGGGCTGCCGGCTCGGGGCAGCGGGCGGTGGCGAACCCGCTCGTCGAGCGCCTGCTCGGCGCCCCGGACGCCGGTCCCGATGCCGCTGTCGACGCCGCACCAGCCCCCCAACGCCGTTCTCGACGCCGCACCAGCCCCCCAACGCCCTTCCCGGCGTGCGCCCCCACCCCCCAACGCCCTTCCCGGCGCCCCCGAACACCCCCGAACACCCCCGAACACCCCCGAACACCCCCGAACACCCCCGAACACCCCCGAACACCCCCGAACACCCCCGAACACCCCCGAACACCCCCGAACACCCCCGAACCCCCCGGGCAGGCCTCAGCCGGCCTGGCTCTCCTCCGCCGATCCCCGGCCGGCATCCCCCGCCGCCTGAAGATCCGCGTCCAACGCCGACAGGTCCGCGTTCAACGCCGCCATCAGCTCCTCCATCTGCTGCAACAGCCCTTTCGGCTGCCCGGTCCCGCCCTGCTGCGGCACGGTCTCTTCGGACATGACGGCCTCCTCGGCCCCTGGCCCCCCGGGGAGGCCGACGCGGGTGACGCCCCGGCGGTCAGCGGCCGGTGCGGAAGCCGGGGGCTCCGGCTCCGCCCGAGCCAACGATCACCGCGGGGGGCGGTCACTGGCCCGGTCACGCGGGACTCGCGGTATTGACGTAATTTCACCCGACCGGGGACCGGGTGGGACGGGGGACCGATCTCGTCGTGCCGCTCCCCGGCGTGCAGGATGGAAGCATGGATCTTCGCATCTTCACCGAGCCCCAGCAGGGCGCCACCTATGACACTCTGCTCACCGTGGCCAAGGCCACGGAAGACCTCGGATTCGACGCATTCTTCCGCTCTGACCACTATCTCCGCATGGGCAACGTGGACGGCCTGCCCGGCCCCACCGACGCCTGGATCACCCTGGCCGGACTCGCCCGTGAGACCAAGCGCATCCGGCTCGGCACCCTGATGACCGCCGGCACCTTCCGGCTGCCCGGCGTGCTCGCCATCCAGGTCGCGCAGGTCGACCAGATGTCCGGCGGCCGGGTCGAACTGGGCCTCGGCGCCGGCTGGTTCGAGGAGGAGCACAAGGCCTACGGCATCCCCTTCCCCAAGGAGAAGTTCGCCCGCCTCGAGGAACAGCTGGAGATCGTCACCGGCCTGTGGGCGACGGAGCCGGGCAAGACGTTCGACTTCCACGGCACCTACTACGACCTGACGAACTCGCCCGCGCTGCCCAAGCCCGCGCAGGACAAGATTCCCGTGCTCGTCGGCGGCCACGGCCCGACCCGCACCCCGCGCCTCGCCGCGCGGTACGCCGACGAGTTCAACATGCCGTTCGCCTCCGTCGAGGACAGCGAGCGCCAGTTCGGCCGGGTGCGCGCCGCCGCCGAGGAGGCGGGCCGCCCGGACGAGCTGACGTACTCCAACGCCCTCGTCGTCTGCGTCGGCCGGGACGACCAGGAGGTCGCCCGCCGGGCCGACGCGATCGGCCGCGAGGTCGACGAGCTGAAGCTCAACGGCCTGGCCGGCTCCCCGGCCGAGGTCGTCGACAAGATCGGCCGCTACGCCGAGATCGGCTCCCGCCGCATCTACCTCCAGGTCCTCGACCTGGACGATCTCGACCACCTGGAGCTGATCTCCTCCCAGGTGCAGTCGCAGCTGTCCTGACGGCGACGGCCGCATGACACGACCGTCCGGCGGACCGGGCCGTGCAGCCCGGTCCGCCGGACGGGCCGTCACGGCTTGCGGCCGACCGCCACGTAGAGGGGCATCTCCTCGGGCGGTCCGTCGCCGGCGCCCTCCCGCCGTGCGCCGAGTTCGGGGTGCCACCGCTCGGCCAGTACCACACCGGGCTCCACCAGTTCGAGACCCGTGAAGAACTCGGTGAACTCGGCGCGGGTGCGCACCTGCGCCGCCGTCCCGCCCTTGCGGTAGACCTCGACGACCCGCTCCCAGGTCTCCGGGTCGAAGTCGCCCGTCGCGTGGGAGAGCGTCAAGTAGCTTCCGGACGGCAGGGTTTCGAGAAGCGTGCGGACGATCCGGCCGGGCTCGTCCGCGTCCTCGACCAGGTGCAGCAGGGCCACGAGCGACAGGGCGATCGGCTGGGTGAAGTCGAGGGTCTCCCGTGCCGCCGCGATGATCTTTCCGGGTTCCCGTACGTCGCCGTGGACGTAGGCGGTCTTGCCCTCCGGCGTGCTGTGCAGCAGGGCCTGGGCGTGCCGGAGGACGATCGGGTCGTTGTCCGCGTACACCACCCGGACCTGCGGGGCGATCTCCTGGACGATCTGGTGGAGGTTCGGCTCGGTCGGTATGCCGGTTCCGATGTCGAGGAACTGCCGGACGCCCCGCTCGGCCAGCAGCCGGGAGGCGCGGTGCATGAACAAGCGGTTGGTCCGCGCCATTTCCCTGGCGGCGGGGAAGAGGGACATCACCTGCTCGGCCGCTGCCGCGTCGACCGGATAGTTGTCCTTCCCACCGAGGTAGTAGTCGTACATGCGTGCAGAGTGAGGTTTGCCGGTGTCGATGTGTCCCGCGCTGGTCCCGGCATCTGTCACGTGAGGCCTCCGCATCTCCGCGTGCGTGGGTGGGCGCCCTCTCCGAATGTCCCTCGAACGCCCGGTCGATCGGGAGGCTAGCGAAAATTCCCGGGTGCTGCCGGTGCCCGCTCTGTACGGTGGGCGTATCCGCAGTTCAGACCACTGATCGAGGTCGACCCACCGTGTTCCTGACCCTCACCACCACCGGCACCCCGGAGCGCCCCGCCACCGACCTCGGCTACCTGCTGCACAAGCATCCCGACAAGGCCCAGGCGTTCTCCACCTCCTACGGCACGGCCCACGTCCTCTACCCCGAGGCGGACGCCGAGCGCTGCACGGCGGCGCTGCTGCTGGAGGTCGACGCGGTGGCACTGGTCCGGCGCGCCAAGGGCAAGGGCCGCGGCGGCGCCCCGGACGCGGCCCTCGCGCAGTACGTCAACGACCGCCCCTACGCGGCCTCCTCCCTGCTCGCCGTGGCGCTGAGCAACGTCTTCTCCAGCGCGATGAAGGGCGTCTGCAACGCCCGTCCGGAACTCCCCGGTCAGGCCAGGCCGCTGCGGATCGAGGTGCCCGCGCTGCCCGCCCGCGGCGGCCCCGACCTCGTACGGAAGCTCTTCGAGCCGCTCGGCTGGACGGTCACCGCCGAACCCGTTCCGCTGGACACCGAGTTCCCCGAGTGGGGCGACTCGCGGTACGTGCGCCTCGTCCTGGAATCGACCGGGCTCACCCTCGCCGAGGCCCTGCGCCACCTCTACGTCCTGCTCCCGGTCCTGGACGACGCCAAGCACTACTGGGTCGCCCCCGACGAGGTCGACAAGCTGCTGCGCGCCGGTGAGGGCTGGCTGCCCGGCCACCCGGAGCAGAAGCTGATCACCAGCCGCTACCTCTCGCGCCGCTGGTCGCTGACCCGTGCGGCGACGGAGCGGCTGGAACTGGTGCGGCTCGCGGAGGCGGACGACAGCGAGGTCGAGGAGATCGACAACGCGGTCGAGGCGGAGACCGAGACCGAGGAGAAGCCGACCCCGCTGGCGGTGCAGCGCCGCGAGGCGATCGTCACGGCGCTGCGGCAATCCGGTGCCGCCCGGGTGCTCGATCTCGGCTGCGGCCAGGGCCAGTTGGTGCAGACGCTGCTCAAGGACCCGGCGTTCACCGAGATCGTCGGCGTCGACGTGTCGATGCGCGCGCTCACCATCGCCTCCCGGCGGCTGAAGCTCGACCGCATGGGCGAACGGCAGGCGTCCCGCGTCACGCTCTTCCAGGGCTCGCTCGCCTACACCGACGTCCGGCTCAAGGGCTACGACGCGGCCGTGCTCAGCGAGGTGATCGAGCACCTCGACCTGCCCCGGCTGCCCGCCCTGGAGTACGCCGTGTTCGGCTCGGCCCGGCCGCGCACGGTCCTCGTGACCACCCCGAACGTCGAGTACAACGTCCGCTGGGAGTCCCTCCCGGCCGGCCACGTCCGGCACGGCGACCACCGCTTCGAGTGGACCCGCGCCGAGTTCCGGTCCTGGGCGGAGGCGGTGGCCGAACGGCACGGCTACGGCGTCGAGTTCGCCCCCGTCGGCCCCGACGACCCCGAGGTGGGGCCGCCCACCCAGATGGCCGTGTTCACGATCACCACCCCGAAGGAGGCGAAGGCGGCATGACCGACGTACAGCAGGGGCGCGTGCTGCCCGTCACCGACCTGTCCCTGGTGGTGCTGATCGGGGCGTCCGGCTCCGGCAAGTCCACCTTCGCCCGCAGGCACTTCAAGCCCACCGAGGTCATCTCGTCCGACTTCTGCCGCGGTCTCGTCTCGGACGACGAGAACGACCAGAGCGCCACCACGGACGCCTTCGACGTCCTGCACTACATCGCGGGCAAGCGCCTGGCCGCCGGCCGCCGCACGGTCGTGGACGCGACCAGCGTGCAGTCCGACGCCCGCCGCCAGCTGGTCGACCTGGCCCGGAAGTACGACGTGCTGCCGATCGCCATCGTCCTCGACGTGCCCGAGGAGGTGTGCGCCGAGCGCAACGCGGCCCGCACCGACCGCGCGGACATGCCGCGCCGGGTCATCCAGCGCCACATACGCGAACTCCGCCGCTCCCTCAGGCACCTGGAGCGCGAGGGCTTCCGCAAGGTGCACATCCTGCGGGGCGTGGACGAGGCCGAGCACGCCTCGGTCGTCACCGAGAAGCGCTTCAACGACCTGACCCACCTCACCGGCCCGTTCGACATCGTCGGCGACATCCACGGCTGCGCCGCCGAACTGGAGGCGCTGCTGGGCAAGCTGGGCTACGTCGACGGCGTCCACCCGGAGGGCCGTACGGCCGTCTTCGTCGGCGACCTCGTCGACCGCGGCCCGGACAGCCCGGGCGTGCTGCGCCGCGTGATGGCGATGGTGAAGTCCGGCAACGCCCTGTGCGTGCCCGGCAACCACGAGAACAAGTACGGCCGCTACCTGCGCGGCCGCAAGGTCCAGCACACCCACGGCCTGGCCGAGACCATCGAGCAGATGGCGGGCGAGAGCGAGGAGTTCCTCGCCGAGGTACGGGAGTTCCTCGACGGCCTCGTCAGCCACTACGTCCTCGACGGCGGCCGGCTGGTGGTCTGCCACGCCGGTCTGCCCGAGAAGTACCACGGCCGCACCTCCGGCCGGGTCCGCAGCCACGCCCTCTACGGCGACACGACCGGCGAGACCGACGAGTTCGGCCTGCCGGTGCGCTACCCGTGGGCGGAGGAGTACCGGGGCCGGGCGGCGGTCGTCTACGGCCACACCCCGGTCCCGGAGGCCACCTGGCTCAACAACACCATCTGCCTGGACACCGGCGCCGTCTTCGGCGGCAAGCTCACCGCGCTGCGCTGGCCGGAGCGCGAGCTGGTCGACGTACCGGCCGAGCGGGTCTGGTACGAGCCGCTGAAGCCGCTGCGCACCGAGGCACCCGGCGGGCACGACGGCCGCCCGCTGGACCTGGCCGACGTACAGGGCCGCCGGGTCGTGGAGACCCGGCACCAGGGCCGGATCTCGATCCGCGAGGAGAACGCGGCGGCGGCCCTGGAGGTCATGAGCCGTTTCGCGGTGGACCCGCGGCTGCTGCCGTACCTCCCGCCGACGATGGCGCCGACGGCCACGAGTCACGTCGACGCCCGCGGCGGAGCCGCTGATGAACACTTCCTGGAGCACCCGGCCGAGGCCTTCGCCCAGTACGCGGCGGACGGTGTCGCCCGGGTCGTGTGCGAGGAGAAGCACATGGGCTCGCGGGCGGTGGCCCTGGTGTGCCGCGACGCCGAGACGGCTGCCAAGCGCTTCGGTGTGGACGGCCCCACCGGCTCCCTCTACACCCGCACCGGCCGCCCGTTCCTCGACGACGACGCCCTCACCGAGGAGATTCTCGGCCGGGTGCGCACGGCGATCGGCGAGGCAGGCCTGTGGGACGAGCTGGAGACGGACTGGCTGCTGCTGGACGCGGAGTTGATGCCCTGGTCGCTGAAGGCGTCCGGGCTGCTGCGGTCCCAGTACGCCGCCGTGGGCGCCGCGTCCGGCGCGGTGCTCCCAAAGGCGCTGGCCGCCCTGCGGGGCGCGGCGGACCGGGGCGTGGACGTCTCCGGCCTGCTGGCCCGCACCGGCGAACGGGCCGCCGACGCCGCCGCGTTCACCGAGGCCTACCGCCGCTACTGCTGGACCACGGACGGCCTGGACGGCGTCCGCCTGGCACCGTTCCAGATCCTCGCGGTCCAGGGCCGCAGCCTGGCGGGCCTGCCGCACGACGAGCAGCTCCCCCTGCTCGACCGGCTCGTCGAGCACGACGGCAGCGGCCTGCTCCAGACCACCCGCCGGCTCTACGTCGACACCGGCGACCCGGAGTCGGTGCGGGCCGGCGTCGACTGGTGGCTGGAGATGACCGGCCGCGGCGGCGAGGGCATGGTCGTCAAGCCGGTCGGCGCACTGGTCCGCGACACCCAGGGCCGCCTGGTCCAGCCCGGCATCAAGTGCCGCGGCCGGGAGTACCTGCGGATCATCTACGGCCCCGAGTACACCCGCCCGGAGAACCTGGCCCGTCTGCGCTCGCGCTTCCTCAACCACAAGCGGTCGCTGGCGATCCGCGAGTACGCGCTCGGTCTGGAGGCCCTGGACCGGCTGGCCGAGGGTGAGCCGCTGTGGCGCGTCCACGAGGCCGTCTTCGGCGTCCTGGCCCTGGAGTCGGAGCCGGTCGACCCGAGGCTGTGAGCCGGACGCCGAACAGTTCCGGCCAGGCTTGTCCCGCCTGGGGCGCTCCTGGCCGGACGTCGTCCTTCCGGTCCCATTCGTCCCTGGTTAACCGTTGGTTGCCGTGCTAACTTCGCTGGTCGGTCAGGCAGGTGAACCGACTCAGGGGGAAAGTCGGTGCAGACAGGTGCGGCGCCAGGCGGTTCCGGCGGCGAATCAGGACGTCAGCCGGACTTCGAGCTGCTGTTACAGCTCACCGAGGTCCTGTGCGAACTGGGCTGCGTGGAGGACGCGCCGAGCCGGGTGCAGTTCGCCGGCCTGCTGGGGGGCCAGCTCCGGCGGCGGGTGGACATACGCGGCGTCAGGCTCCGCGAAGACGTGGTGAGTATGGTGACCGCCGCGCTGAGCGAGGCAGGCGGGGAACACGTACTCGTCGGCGTGGTCCGCATCCTCGAAGGCGCCCCGGCCGGAGACGAGCTCGCCCGGCTGATCGCCCCCGCCCCCGCCCTGGCCGGGCCGCTGTCCAGGGAGGACGAGAAGGGCGCCCGCGTCGCGCTCGCCCGCGGCGACCTGCCCGCCGCCCGCTTACGGGACGGGCTGGCCGAGGAACTCGTGGGCCTCGACCTCCCCGACGGACTCACCCCCGAGCAGCTCTTCGCGCACCTCCTCGAATGGAACGTGCAGGAGGACGGCCTGCCGCCCGTCGTCCTCCTCCTCGATCACGCGGCCCGTCTCGCCCGGACCGTCGAACACCGCCTCGCGCTGACCGCATGGGTCGACGACTGGGCCGGGCGCGCCGGCCTGACCGCGCAGGTGGCGCGGCGCCGGGAGAGACGCGCCGCGGTGGTGTGGTCGCCCGACATCCCGCGCACCCTCGTCGTCGCCGTCGAACCGGCCCGGGACGGCAGCCCGGACGTGGTCGTGCGGACCTGGACGAACGCGACCCCGGGCCGCTGGGACCCGCGCCCCGGCGAGCCGGACACGATCCCTCTGGACGACCTCGGCCGAGCGGTGGACCAGGCCCTCCGGCGCGGCACCCAGCTCTGGCTGGTGCCCCGCGAGCCGGACGCGGGCCCCCTCCAGGAACCGCCTGCGTACATAGAGTTCCTCCTTCCGTACGACCTGATGAACCACGATGTGGCGGGGTTGACGTTCGCCATAGGCGACGGTGAGCCCACTCCGCTCGGTCTGCGGTACGGGGTGCATCTACGCAGTCTTGAGCGGATGCGTACGGACAATGCCGTGGTCCGGCAGCAGTGGCAGCGGCGTTGGGCGGCTCTGAAGCAGCATGGGATCACGGTGCACGCCTGGAGAGAGGCGGACGCCCGGCGGCTGCGCGCGTGGCAGATCGCGCTCGCCGGGGAAAGAAGTACGGCGGTGCTGTTGGACGCGCCGACCGGGGCGCCGGCCCTGGAGGCACTCAAAGCGGCGATCGCGGAGGGGATCGGGCTGGCCGTCTGGGATCGCAGAGGTGTGTTCATAGAGGAGAGGCGCGAAGTGGTGACCGCGGTCTTCGCGGCCGTCGCGATGCCCGTCCAGCTGCCTTCCGTCATCCACCGCATGCGCCTGAACGCCGAGAGCGGCGCGGAGGACGCGGTCCAGTACCTTGCCCGTCATGTCGGATTCATGTGGGACGACCCCACTCGAGTCGTCGACCTGCACACCATCGACCCAGACGATCTGGCCAGCTGACCCAGGAGGCTTCGGCATGAGCGCACAGGAACGGACGGCCGCGGACGACTGGCGCGTCTTCCACGCCACCGGACGCCCGCAGGACGCCCCACCCGCGCTGCCGGACCCGCCGCCCTGGCGGAGGTTCCGCGGCGGCCCCGTCGAGGCCCCGCCCCCGGACGACGCCGAGGCCGCGCTGCGCCGCCTCGGACCCGGCGGCCTCACACCCCAACTCGACGACGAGCAGATCGAGACGGTCAACGCCGCCCTGCTGCTGCGCCGCCCGCTGCTGATCACCGGCCCTCCCGGGGTCGGCAAGTCGACGCTGGCCTACCTGATATCGCGTGAGCTGGGGCTCGGCCGGGTACTCGAGTGGAACATCGTGAGCCGTACCAGCCTCCGCGACGGCCTGTACGTCCACGACGCCATGGGCCGCGCCCAGGCCATCGCCGCCTGGCAGGCGGGACTGCGCGACGCGGCACGGACAGACCCGGTGTTCGAAGACAACGAACAGAACGTCAACTCCTCGACCATGTCAAAAGATCGTCAACTTGCGCCGGTTATAGGCGAGTTCATTACACTGGGGCCGCTGGGCACGGCCCTGCTGCCCTACGCGCGGCCCCGAGCGCTTCTCGTCGACGAACTCGACAAAAGCGACATCGACCTGCCGAACGACCTGTTGCACGTTCTGGAGAATGGAAGCTATGAGGTGCCGGAGCTGGTGCGCGACGCCGCCGACACGGCGAGCGTGCACACCAGTGACCCGGGAGGCCGGGCCGTCGTGCGGGGCGGCCGGGTCGAGTGCCGGGAGTTCCCGGTCGTGGTGATCACCAGCAACGGGGAGCGGGAATTCCCCGCCGCCTTCCGCCGCCGCTGCCTGCCGATGGAGATGCACACCCCCACCCGGGAGCAACTACTGGCCATGGTGGAAGGGCACTTGGGGCTCCGGCCGCGAGGCACCGAAGACCTCGTCGACCTGTTCGTCCAGCGGGTCCAGGCGGGCGGCGTCCACTCCCTCGACCAGTTGCTCAACGCTGTCCAGATGACTACCGCGGGTGGTTTCCAGGCTGACGGTGACGGGCGTAAGCTCGTCGAACTGCTGCTCCGCGACCTCGCGAAGGGCCGCTGATGACCCGGGAGCGCGCATCCGGACCGGGCGACGGGGATCCCGCATCGGGATCGTCGCCGCCTCCTTCGGTGTACCCCGACCCCCTTTCGCGCGCGAGCGAGCGCGAAGGCCGGGGCACGGCCGCTCCCGATCACTTCGTCCCGCGCTGGCAGGAGTTCGCCGACGCGGTGTGGCTCGCCGCCCACCGGAGCCGGTTCGGCGGCCCGGGCGACGCCGCCCGGGAGGCCCCGGCCCCGGAGGCCGAGAGCCCGGGGGATGCCGGGGCCCCCGGGGGCCCGGACGTCACCGAGGCCGAACAGCGGTCCCGGCCACCCGTGCCCGACGACGCGCTCGACGCTCCGACGCCGGTCGACGGGGAGGGCACTCTTCCCGCGGCGTCGCCCGCGAGCCGCGGCCCCGCCGCGTCGCTCCCCTCCGGCGACCGAACCGCCGTCCACGCCGCCGCCCGCTTCTTACCGCACCCCGAAGGCCGCGTCACCCTGCACCTCGGGCCGCCGCTGCTGCCCCGGGCCGAACCCGACCCCTCCGGCCCCGGCCGCGTCACGGCCCTGCTCGCCCGCGCCCTGCACCATCTGGCCCGCCGCGTCCCCTCCCGCGACAGCCTGGAGCTGGACGAGGAGACCACCGCCGAACAGGGCCTCGCCGACGGGCTGTGGATGCCGTTCCTGCGGCCCGCCCGGGTCTCCGCCTTCGATCTCGTGATGCTGCTCGACGACGCGCCCACGATGCGGATCTGGGAGGAGAGCGCCGCGGGCCTGGCCCGCGCCGCCGAGCACAGCGGGGCCTTCCGCAGCGTGCGCACGCTCCGCGTCACCGTCCCGCGCACCGGCACCGCCACCCTGCGCTGGTCGACGGGCCGGACGGTCGCCGACCCCGCCGAACTGCTCGACGGCCGGGGCAGCCGGATCTTCCTCGTCGTCACCGACGGACTCGCCCACGGCTGGGCCGCCACCGCCGCCGACGAGCTCCTCGGCCGCCTCGCCCACGCCGGCCCCACCGCCCTCGTCCACCTGCTGCCGCCGCATCTGCGTCACCGCTCCTCGCTCTACCCCTACCCGGCCGTCCTGGAGGCCGGAGGGTTCGGATCGCCCAACAACTGCCTCGGACACTGGGCGCCGCCCGGCGGTCCCGACCCGATGCGGCCGCTGCCCGACGCGGGCGACGGCTCCGTCGCCGTCCCGGTGCTCTCCCTGAAACCCGCCTCCCTCGCCGCCTGGTCCGACCTGGTCACCGGTGGGCGCGGCGTACGGCGTTCGCTGCCCGTGGTGCTGGCCGGCGCCCTCAGCAAGGGCGCGCCCGCTCCCGGGCTGCGCGCCCCGCGCCTCCCGCGCGCCGCCACCGCCGCCGTACGGCGCTTCTTCAGCCTCGCCACTCCCTCCGCCCGCCGGCTCGCGGCGGAACTGGCCGCCGTCCCCTTCGACTTCGACCTCGTCGAGCAGCTGCGGAGGCGGGTGATGCCGGAGACCGGCCCGGATCACCTCGCCGAGATCCTCATGGGCGGACTGATCGACTGGGAGGGCGGAGGAGAGGGGCGCCCCGAGTTCGCCGAGGGCGTCCGCGAGGCCCTGCTCGCGACCACCACACGCAGTCAACTCGCCCGCACCGTCAGCGTGGTGGGCGAGCTGCCCGCCGCGGGGGAGCGCGGCGTCGCCCTGCGCGCCGCCCTGCACGACCCGCTCCGGACCAGGCTGCCCGACCCCGCCGAACGCGGCTGGGCACGCAGCGAACTGGCCGTGATGCGCGCCCTGTCGGGCCCCTACTCCGACCGGGCCAGGCGCATCGAACCGCATCTGTCCAGGAACCCGCCCGCCGCGCCCGGACAGGTGGAGAACAGCCCGTCCGCCCAGCCACCCCCACAGGTGAATAACCCGGGCGAAACGACTCCATCCAGCCCAGCGGGCTTTAACCCGGATTCGGGAATCTCCGATCCGACTGGAGAATCCGCGCCGTCCGAGACGGCCGGCACGCACCGACAACAGACCCCGGAGGCAGAGCCGCTCATGCAGCGCACCACGACCGCAACGCCGGCCCTACTGGTGAACGTCCCCATGCGTAACACCTCGTTCGTCGGCCGCCAGGCGCTGCTGAGGGCCGTGGAGGAGCAGCTCGCCGCCCAGGACACCGCGGCTGTGCTGCCCAACGCCCTGCACGGCCTCGGTGGCGTCGGCAAGTCCCAGCTGGCGCTGGAGTACATCTACACCCACCAGCGCGACTACCGGATCATCTGCTGGATCCCCGCCGAACGCGAGAGCCTCATCCTGGCCGCGCTCTCCTCCCTCGCCTCCCAGCTGGGCGTCGCCCCGGTCGGCCAGGACAGCATGGGCGCCGCGGCGGCCAACACCGCCGTGCCCGCCGTGCTGGAGGCGCTGCGCACCGGGACGCCGTACGACAACTGGCTGCTGGTCTTCGACAACGCCGAGGACATCGAGGCGGTGCGCGGCTACTTCCCGCACAACGGGCCGGGCAAGGTCATCGTCACCTCCCGGAACCGGGGCTGGGAACGGGTCGCCACCTCGCTGCCGGTGAACGTCTTCGAGCGCGACGAATCCATCGAGCTGCTCCAGAAGCGTGCCAAGGACCTGCCCCGGGAGGACGCCGACCGGCTCGCCGAGGCCCTGGGCGACCTGCCGCTCGCCGTGGAGCAGGCGGGCGCCTGGCTCGGTGTCACCGGCATGGAGGTCGACGAGTACCTCGAACTGCTCGCCCGGCGCAGCCCGGAGATCCTGGAGATCGAGCAGAGCCCCGACTACCCGGTCTCCGTCGCCGCCGCCTGGGACATCTCCCTGGAGCGGATCAGGGAGAACAACCCGGGCGCCCGGCAACTTCTCGACATCTGCGCCAGCATGGCCCCCGAGCCGATCCCGAGGTCGATCCTGCGCAGCAGCCGGGGCGTCAGCATCACGCCGCAGATCGACCCGATGCTGCGCGAGCCGATCAAGCTGAACCGGGCGATCCGCGACCTCAGCCAGTTCTCCCTGATCAGGGTCGACCCGCGCGCGGGCACCCTGCAGATGCACCGCCTGCTCCAGACCGTGCTCCTCGCCAAGCTGGGCGAGGAGGAACGCGAGCGGATGCGGGACGCCGCCCACCAGCTGCTGTCCGCCGCCAACCGGGGCCCGTTCGGGTCCTCCCAGGAGTGGCGCGAGTACCAGGCGCTGCTGCCCCACGTGCTCGCCTCCCAGGCCGTGACCAGCCTCGACTCCTATGTGCGCGACCTGGTCTACGACACCATGTGGTTCCTCTACTACTGGGGCGACCACGAGGGCGCCGCGGCCTTCGGCCGGCAGGCCTGGAGCGCCTGGCTCGCCGCCTCGGGCGAGGAGGACATCTACGTCATCCGGATGACCAAGGGCTTCGCGTTCCTGCTGCGCCAGATCGGCCAGATCGCCGAGTCGATCCCGCTCACCGAGAAGGCCCTGGAGGTCTCCCGCCGGGTGCAGGTCGAGCCGGAGGAACTGATCGACTCCCTGTGCGAGATGTCCGACGCCCGTCGGTACCAGGGCCGGTTCCAGGAGGCGCGGGACCTGGGCCGGGAGGCCACCGAACTGGCCCGCTCACTGTTCGGCCCCGAGGACCAGGCCACCCTGCGGGGCGCTCACAGCTGGGGCGTCGACCTGAGACTGTGCGGCCAGTTCCAGGAGGCGCTGACGCTGGACCAGGAGACCGCCCGCCAGCGGGACATCCTGTTCGGCGACGCCAGCTTCTTCACGCTCAACACCCTCCACTGCGTCGCCATCGACACCAGGGAGGTGGGCTCGTACCCCAAGGCGCGCGAACTGCAGGAGGACGTCTACCGCAGGGCGCTCACGGCGCTCGGCGACAAGCACCCCCTGACCCTGCGCATCGCCCGTGACCTCGGAGTCTGCCGCCGCCGGGACGGAGACCTCGCCGAGGGCGCCAAGCTCGCCGAGGAGACCCTGCGCAACTTCCAGGCCCGCTACGGCGACGAGCACCTCGACTCGCTGACCACGGCGACCAACGTCTCCGTCGACCGGCGTCTGGCGGGGGATCTCGAAGGCTCCCACCGACTCGCGGAGGCCAGCGTGGCCAGGCTGGAGCGGCGTCTCGGCGCGAACCACGCGCACACCCTGGTGGCCAGGGCGAACCTGGCCGCCACCCAGCGGGCCCTCGGCTCCCTGGACAGCGCGCAGGAGCTGGAGGACGACGTGGTGCGCCGGCTGAGCGACACGGTCGGAGCGCACCACATCATCACCCTCACCATCGGCATCGGCCAGGCCAACACCGCCTACGCCCGCCTCGACTTCGAGGGGGCCCACGCGATCGACTCCGCCAACCTGCCGCTGCTGACCGAGGTGGCGGGCGAGGGCCACCCCCTCACCCTCTCCTGCACCTCCAACCTCGCCCTCGATCTGCGGGGCCTCGGGCGCGGTGAGGAAGCGGACGTGCTCCAGCGCAAGGCGGTGGAGGGCCTGGCCGCGGCGCTGCGCAACGACCACCCCTGGCTCCAGGCCGCCCGCCAGCGCCGCCGCATCGAGTGCGACCTCGCTCCCGTGCCCATGTGACGCGGACAGCCGGACGGCCCGCCGCCGGGAAGCCTCCCGGGCGGCGGGCTCCGTTCTGATTGCCCAGCCTCAACTTCCTTGTGATACTCGGGCGTTGGCATCACCAAGCTAGGCAGTCGTGTCACGGGGGGCGCATGACGGCGGTCGTCTTCGTTCATGGGACCGGGGTTCGCGAGCCGGGCTTCTCCGCGCTGGTGGAGCGGGTGACGGCCGGGCTGGCCGCCCAGCGCGACGGGTTGCGCGTCGTGCCCTACTCCTGGGGAGCGGCACACGGTGCCACGCTCGCGGCCGGCGGGGCGAGCCTGCCGCCCCTCTCCGGCGCCACACGCGGTATCGGGGAAGGCCCGGCCGTGCCGGACCCGGGCGACGGGAGGACCGCGGCCTGGGCCGCCCTCTACGCCGACCCGTACGCCGAACTGGCCCTGGCCGCCGCCGGATCCGCCCCGGCCGTCGAACGCCCGCCCGGCTCCGTACCGCCGCGGCAGCGGGCGCGGACGCTGCTCACCACGCTCGCCGCCCAAGGGGACGCGCCCGCCGCCGAGTTGGGCCCCGGGCTGGCCCGCGCCGCCACCGACCTGGCCGCCCACCCTCTGCTCGGCCCCGCCGCCGACGCCCTCGCCCCCGCGGACCTCGCCGCTCTCGCCGCCCGCTCCCTGACCGCCCGCATCGTCGCCGACGCCCTCGACGCCGACTCCCCGCTCGTGCCGGCCGGCGAGACCCGGGACGCCGTCACCGACCGGATCGCCGAGGCCCTGGGCGCACCGGCCCGGGGCACGGAGCGAGGGCTGCGCTCCTACCTGCTGCGGTCGGCCGGAGCCGTGGCCTCGCGCGCCGTCGAGCGCCGCCGGCGTGCCCTCACCGAGGCCGCCCACCCGGCCGCCGGTGACATCCTGCGCTATCTGAGCCGGGGCGCGGCCTTCCGGGACGGCCTGCGCGCCCTCGTCGCCGGCCTGGAGCCGCCCGTCGCCGTGGTCGGCCACAGCCTCGGCGGCATCATCGCCCTCGACACGCTGATCTCCGCCCCGCTGCCGCAGGTCGCCCTGCTGGTGACGGTCGGCTCCCAGGGGCCCTTCCTCTACGAGTCGGGCTCCCTGCCCTCCCTCGAACACCCCGCGCCCCTGCCGCCGCACGTCCCCGCCTGGCTGAACGTGTACGACCCGCGCGACCTGCTCGGCTATCTCGGTGCGGAACTCTTCCCGGACCGCGTCACGGACGTCGCCGTCGACAGCGGCCAGCCGTTCCCCGCCGCGCACAGCGCCTACTGGACGAACCCGGCCGTGTACCGCCACATCGTGGACCACCTGCCGTGACCGGGCCGATGCCGCACGTCGACCCCGCCCGGGTGCACGCCCTGATCGTCGGGATCGAGGCGTACGAGGCCGGGGACGCCTGGCGGCTGCCCGGGCCCGCCCGGGACGCCGTACGGTTCTGGCGGCTGCTGCGGGACGCGGGGGTGCCCGAGTCCCGACTCCGGCTGCACCTGGCCCCGTTGCCGTCGTACGACCCGGAAGTCCCGTACGAGCGCGCGGACCAGGCCACCCTGCGCCGGGTCCTCGTGCGCGAACTGTCCACGGCCCAGGGCGATGTGCTGTGGGTGTGGTGGGGCGGGCACGGGGTGCTGGACCGGGCCGGGCGGCTGCGGCTGTTCTGCGCGGACGCGGGCGTCGCCGACAAGGTGGGCATCGACCTGGACTCCGCGCTCGCCCGGTACGCGGGTGACGCCGTGCCGGGACTGCGCGAGCAGATGTGGATCGTGGACGCCTGCGAGACCTTCGAGGAGGACCTCGCCTTCCGGGAGGCGCTGCCCGCCGACGCCCTGCCCGTGGGCCGTCCCACCCATGCGCACCGGCAGACCGTGCTGCGGGCCGCCGGCCGGGGCAGGGCGGCGGCCAACGACCCGGTCCGTGCCACCGGCCTCTTCTCCGACGTCCTGCTCGGCCTGCTGGCCGACCGGGCGGCCGTTCTGCCAGCGCCGCCCGATCCGGAGGAACTGTTTCCGGCCGTTCGGGCGCGCATCGCGGCCCTCAGGGAAGAGGGCCGTACTCTTCAGCACCCCGAGATCCGGCTCCAGGGCCCCGACCGCACCGAGACCCTGGCCCCGGCCGGACCGCCCGCCGTGCCGCGCCCCCTCACGGCGTTGCAGCGGGCGGTGGAGGCCCTCCTCGACTACCCCCTGATGAACGACCCCGACGAACGGCAGACGGTCGTCGCCGCGCTGAACCCCCGTGTCACAGCCATGCTGCGCCGCCACAGCAGGGCCCGCACCGACGTCGTCAACATCCTCGGCGGGCTCGCCCGGCGGAACCCGGAGGCACTGTGGGACCTGTTCGACGCCGTGGTGGCCGTCGACGACGACCCGGAACTGAAGGCCGAACTCGCCGCTGCGGTGGCCGAGTTGACTGCCTCATCGACGCCTCGGCGTGATCGGGAATGATCGGTGGCGTGATCGTACGGTTTTCGCCCCGGGGGGTATTGGCCATGATGGAAAGACACGGGGCATCGCGTGCCACCGTGCGAGAAGGGGGAGCATCTTGGACCAGCCGCCCGCTCTGCACCACGCCGGAGCCGCCGTACCTGAACCGGCCGTCGCCACCGCGGGGGCCGATGTCTGGGAATCCGATCTGGCGGACCTCGCGGCGCTGCCCCTGAGCGCCCTGGACGGTCTCCCCGCCCTGCCCCCCACCACGCGCCTGCTGACCGAGGTGCTGCGCGCCCGCAGCAGCATGCGGGGCGGCGAGGGGCCGGGAGGCGCCCGAGCCGATTAGCCGCCGACCCGACGGCTGAGCCCCGGTGCGACACCCGCACGCGCACCGGGTCCTGTGCATGTCCGCCAACCGACCGGAGGTCCGCGACGATGACCAGCGAGCAGCACCTCGCTCCCTTCCGCATGCCGGACCGGCTCTTCGCGGAGCTGGCCGCCGGAGGGGGCTCCGCGGCGGCCGTCGCCTTCCTCGAACGAGCCGAACGCGCGCGGCGGTTGCTGCTCCTGCGCACCGTCCTGGGTCATCTCGACGCCCTGCCCACCCCCCTCACCCCGGTCGCCGAAGCCTGGCGGGTGCTCAAGGAGGCGGCCGAGAAGTCGCCCGAGCCGGTCGAACGCCTGCTGCTGGCCCCGGCGACCGGCGGGTGGATCTCCCACATGCTGCGCCGGGTGCACGGCACGGCGACCGGGCCGCCGCTGTGGGCGGAGGCGGGTCACCTGTGCGCGCTGGCCCTCTCGGCCGCCCTGCACGCGGGCACCGAGGCGGCCCTCGACGTTCCCCTCACCCAGGGAGGGCTGCCCCTGCCCGGTCTCGGCATGGTCCAGCTCCCCGACGCGAGAGCGGGCCTGGCGATCGGCCGGGCCACCGCGGCCGGGGGAGAGCTGACGGTCACCGGGCCGGGCCGCACGACCGACTCCGTGCGGGTGACCTGCCGTCCGCTGACCCGGAGTGCCGACGCCGACGGGGGCATATGGCTCCCGCTGCGCACCCTCACCCACACCGGCCCCGACGGCACGGCCCCCGTCACCGTCGTACTCGAAGACCTCGACCCCTACCGCGACCTCGACGACCACCTGCCCCCCGCCCGGCTCGACGAGGACGAGGCACAGGAGTGGCAGCGCCTGTTCGGCGAGGCCGCGCGGATCCTCGCACGGCCGGGCGTACCGGGCCCCGGGCGGGTCGACCCCGCCATGATCCGGGCGATCGTGCCCTTCGGACGCACCGCCGTCCACCCGCCCCCGCTGCCCTTCGTCCAGGTGTCGGCCTCCAGCGGCGACTCCTTCGGCGGCATGCTCATCGTCCGCCCGGCCTCCGCGCTCGCCCTCGCCGAGACCTTGGTGCACGAGCTCCAGCACAGCAAGCTGGCCGCCCTCCTGCACCTGTTCCCGCTGCTGGAGGACGACCGGGCCGAGCGCTACTACGCCCCCTGGCGCACCGACCCCCGCCACCTCACCGGCCTGCTGCACGGCGCGTACGCCTTCACCGGCGTCGCGGGCTTCTGGCGGGACCGGCTGGCCGGTGCCGAGGGGATCGAGGCGGTCGATCGGGCCGCCTACTTCTTCGCGTTGCGCCGCCTCCAGAGCCGGCTGGCCGTGCGCACGCTGCTGACCAGCGGCCGGCTGACCGTGCAGGGCCGCGCCCTGGTGTCGGGCCTCGCCCGCACCCTCGACGGCTGGCTGCGCGAGCCGGTGCCGTACACCGCCCTCACCCGGGCCCGTACGGCCGCCGCGCTGCACCGCACCGAGTGGCGGCTGCGCAACGTCGACCCCGGGGTGGAGTCACCGCCGGACGGCCCCCGCTTCCGCCTCGACCGCGCCTCCTGGCCCGACGTCCGCACCCACGCCTTCGCCGCCCGCCCCGTCGCCCCGCACACCGCCGACGAGCACCTCGCCGCCGGGGACGCCGCCACCGCGCTCGCCCGGTACGCCGAACTGCTGGCCGCCGACCCCGCCGAGCCGCACGCGCTGGCCGGGTGGATCGTCGCCCGGGCCGTGCTCGACCCGGGGCGGGCGACGCGGCGCATGCTGGCGCGGCCGGAGTTGCTCCAGCCGCTGCCGAGCGGATGACCCGGGAGCGCACCGATTGTCGTCAGGCAGACGCAAACAAGAGTGCGCGGAAACGGGCGAGGAACGCGTCAAGACGCTCTCCGATGGTCAGGATGGAGGCATGGCATACCACGTCCACTCCGAGGCCGGGCGGCTGCGCCGTGTCATCCTGCACCGGCCCGATCTGGAGCTCAAAAGGCTCACCCCCAGCAACAGGACCTCGCTGCTCTTCGACGACGTGCTGTGGGTGCGCAGGGCCCGTGCCGAGCACGACGGGTTCGCCGACGTGCTGCGCGACCGGGGCGTCACCGTCCACCTCTTCGGTGACCTGCTGGCCGAGGCCCTGGAGGTCCCGGCGGCCAGGGCTCTCGTCCTGGGCCGGGTCTTCGACGAGAAGGAGTACGGCCCGCTCGCCACCGACCATCTGAGAGCCGCCTTCGAGACCCTGCCCGCGCGGGAGCTGGCCGAGGTGCTGGTCGGCGGCATGACGAAGCGCGAGTTCCTCGACGTGCACCCGGAGCCGACCTCCGTGCGCTTCCACGTCATGGAACTGGACGACTTCCTGCTGGGCCCCCTGCCCAACCACCTCTTCACCCGCGACACCTCGGCCTGGATCTACGACGGCGTCTCCATCAACGCCATGCGCTGGCCCGCCCGGCAGCGCGAGACCGTGCACTTCGAGGCGATCTACCGGCACCACCCGCTGTTCCGGGACGAGACCTTCCACGTCTGGTCCGAGGGGCAGGCCGACTACCCGTCCACCATCGAGGGCGGGGACGTCCTCGTGATCGGCAACGGGGCGGTGCTCATCGGCATGAGCGAGCGCACCACCCCGCAGGCCGTCGAGATGCTCGCGCACAAGCTGTTCGCCGCCGGTTCCGCCGAGACGATCGTGGCCCTCGACATGCCCAAGCGGCGCGCGTTCATGCACCTCGACACCGTCATGACGATGGTCGACGGCGACACCTTCACCCAGTACGCGGGCCTCGGCATGCTCCGCTCGTACACCATCGAGCCGGGCGTCGGCGAGAAGGAGCTGAAGGTCACCGACCATCCGCCGGAGCACATGCACCGCGCGATCGCCGCCGCCCTCGGGCTGAACGAGATCCGCGTGCTCACCGCCACCCAGGACGTGCACGCGGCCGAGCGCGAGCAGTGGGACGACGGCTGCAACGTCCTGGCCGTCGAGCCGGGCGTCGTCGTCGCCTACGAGCGGAACGCCACCACCAACACCCACCTGCGCAAACAGGGCATCGAGGTGATAGAGATCCCGGGCAGCGAGCTGGGGCGGGGCAGGGGCGGGCCGCGGTGCATGAGCTGCCCCGTCGAACGGGAGCCGGTGTAGGCCCCGACCGCTCCGTATAGACATGCTGAGTTTCGTATAGTATTCCAGGAGTCTGTGTCCCCCGTATCCCTGGAGCGCCCCCATGGCGACAGTCCCGACCGCCCTCGCCGGCCGCCACTTCCTCAAGGAGCTGGACTTCACGGAGGAGGAGTTCCGCGGTCTGGTCGAGCTGGCCGCCGAGCTGAAGGCCGCCAAGAAGGCCGGGGCCGAGACCCAATACCTGCGGGGCCGGAACATCGCGCTGATCTTCGAGAAGACCTCCACCCGCACCCGCTGCGCCTTCGAGGTCGCGGCCGCCGACCAGGGCGCCTCGACGACGTACCTCGACCCCTCCGGCTCGCAGATCGGCCACAAGGAGTCGGTCAAGGACACCGCGCGGGTGCTGGGCCGGATGTACGACGCGATCGAGTACCGGGGCGACAGCCAGCAGAAGGTGGAGGAGCTCGCGGCCTACGCCGGCGTCCCCGTCTACAACGGGCTCACCGACGACTGGCACCCCACCCAGATGCTCGCCGACGTGCTCACCATGACCGAGCACTGCGCCAAGCCGCTGACCGAGACCGCCTTCGCCTACCTCGGCGACGCCCGCTTCAACATGGGCAACTCCTACCTCGTCACCGGCGCCCTGCTCGGCATGGACGTGCGTCTCGTCGCCCCGAAGGCCTACTGGCCGGCCGAGGAGGTCGTCGACCGGGCCCGTACGCTCGCCGAGGCCAGCGGCGCCCGCGTCACGCTCACCGAGACCCTGGACGAGGGCGTCCGCGGCGCCGACTTCGTCGCCACCGACGTGTGGGTCTCCATGGGAGAGCCGAAGGAGGTCTGGGACGAGCGCATCACCGCCCTCGCCCCGTACGCCGTGACCATGGACGTCCTGCGCGCCACCGGCAACCCGGACGTGAAGTTCCTGCACTGCCTGCCCGCCTTCCACGACCTCGGCACCAAGGTCGGCCAGGAGATCCACGCGGCCCACGGCCTGGAGTACCTGGAGGTGTCGGACGAGGTCTTCGAGTCGGCGCACTCCGTCGTCTTCGACGAGGCGGAGAACCGTCTGCACACGATCAAGGCAGTGCTGGTCGCGACGCTCGGCTGAGCCCCGCCTCACCCGTCACGCCGACGGGCGCCGCTGAGCCGGCACCACAGGCAGCCTGAACCACACCGCCTTGCCGGACTCGGTCGGCCGGTGCCCGCACGAGGAGCTCAGGGCGCGGATCAGCAGCAGACCGCGCCCGTGCTCCTGCCAGGGGTCGGGCGGCCCGCCGGCCGGACGGGTGAGGTCGCCGGGCGGGGCCGGGTCGGTGTCGTGCACCTCGACCCGGCAGCCCGACGGCATCAGCTCCACGACCAGCTCTATCGGCGTCTCCCCGGAGGTGTGCTCCACGGCGTTGGCCACCAGCTCCGCCGTGAGCAGCTCGGCGGTGTCGCAGTCCGCCCCGTGCTCCAGCTCGGCCAGCGCCGTACGGACCAGGGCACGGGCCACGGGCACCGCCGCGGCGGTGTGCGGCAGCGCGACGTGCCAGGAGGCGGGGGCTGAGGGGAGTTCGTACAAGGCGGGTCCGTTCATGGAGCAGGACATCCTGCTTTCAACCTCAGGAATGGTACGGCGCGGTTCTTCGGAGATGGTCCGAGGGGCACCGCCGGGGGCGCCTTCGCCCCCTTGCCGACGGCTTACCCAGGTGAACGCGGTGCCGCGCACAGCTGCTCCCGCCGTTACGCCGGTGTGGACGATCTGTGACGGATGTGACTGGCCCGGGTCACGCCGGGACCCACACCGAAGTCCTACCCGGACGGCCTATCGCGCACTCATGACGACAGTCACGAATGAGTGATAGCTTCAGGGGGTAGAGCTCAGTGAGGCAGTGCCCGCCCGAGGAGGCCGCCCGTCATGAGTCCCTTCACCGGCTCCGCCGCCCCCACCCCGAGCTGGGAGCATCTGCGCGTCGAGGTCGCCGACGGCGTCGCGACCGTCACCCTGGCCCGCCCGGAGAAGCTCAACGCGCTCACCTTCGGCGCCTACGCCGACCTGCGCGACCTGCTCGCCGAGCTGTCCCGGGAGCGGTCCGTACGGGCCCTGGTGCTGGCCGGCGAGGGCCGCGGCTTCTGCTCCGGCGGCGACGTCGACGAGATCATCGGCGCCACGCTGTCCATGGACACCGCCCAGCTCCTGGACTTCAACCGGATGACGGGCCAGGTGGTCCGCGCGATCCGGGAGTGCCCGTTCCCCGTGATCGCCTCGCTGCACGGCGTGGCAGCGGGCGCCGGAGCGGTCCTGGCCCTGGCCGCGGACTTCCGCGTGGCCGACCCCACCGCCCGCTTCGCCTTCCTCTTCACCCGCGTCGGCCTCTCCGGCGGCGACATGGGCGCGGCCTACCTGCTGCCCCGGGTCGTCGGCCTGGGCCACGCCACCCGCCTGCTGATGCTGGGCGACCCGGTCCGCGCCCGGGAGGCCGAGCGCATCGGCCTGATCAGCGAACTGACGGAGGAGGGCCGCGCGGACGAAACGTCCCACCACCTGGCCCACCGCCTGTCCCAGGGCCCGGCCCTGGCATACGCCCAGACGAAGGCCCTGCTGACGGCCGAGCTGGACATGCCCCTGGCGGCTTCGATCGAACTCGACGCCTCGACCCAGGCCCTGCTGATGACAGGAGAGGACTACGCCGAGTTCCACGCGGCCTTCACGGAGAAGCGCCCTCCCAAATGGAGCGGACGGTGAGCGCGTCGCCTTCAGGGGCGCGGGGAACTGCGCGAGCAACCACACACCACCCGCACCCGCACACCGGGCCGGACAACCCCCTACGCGTCGCAATCATCGGCGGCGGCCCCGCCGGCCTCTACGCCGCCGCCCTCCTCAAACGCCTCGATCCACGACGCGACATCACCGTCTGGGAACGCAACGCCCCCGACGACACCTTCGGCTTCGGCGTGGTCCTCTCCGACGAGACCCTCGGCGGCATAGAACACGCCGACCCCCAGGTCTACGAGGCCCTCCAGAGGGACTTCGTCCGCTGGGACGACATCGACATCGTCCACCGCAACACCCGCCACACCTCCACGGGCCACGGCTTCGCCGCCCTCGGCCGCCACCGCCTCCTGGAGATCCTCCACACCCGCTGCCGCGAACTCGGCGTGGACCTCCGCTTCCGCACCGAGGCCCCGCACGACGTCCCGCGCACCCACGACCTGGTCATCGCCGCGGACGGCGTCCACAGCACCACCCGCGAGACGTACGCGGACGCGTTCCGCCCCCACCTGACCACCCACCGCTGCCGCTACATCTGGCTGGCCGCCGACTTCCCCTTCGACTCCTTCCGCTTCGAGATCGCCGAGACCGAGCACGGCGTGATGCAGCTGCACGGCTACCCCTACGCGCCGGACGCCTCCACCGTGATCATCGAGATGCGCGAGGAGGTCTGGCACGCGGCCGGCTTCGACGAACTCGGCGAGACCGAGTCGATCGGACGCTGCGCCAAGATCTTCGCGGAAGCCCTCCGCGGCCGCCCCCTGAAGTCGAACAACTCCACGTGGACGACCTTCCGCACGGTCGTCAACGACCGCTGGTCGCACGGCAACGTCGTCCTCCTCGGCGACGCCGCGCACACGGCCCACTTCTCCATCGGCTCCGGCACCAAGCTCGCCGTCGAGGACGCCCTGGCCCTCGCGGCCTGCCTGGAGGAGCAGGACTCCCTGCCCGAGGCCTTGGCCGCGTACGAGGCGGAGCGGCGGCCCGTCGTCGCCTCCACGCAGCGCGCCGCCCGCGCCAGCCTGGAGTGGTTCGAGAACCTCGCCCTGTACCTGGACCAGCCGCCCCGCCAGTTCGCCTTCAACCTGCTCACCCGCAGCCGCCGCGTCACCCACGACAACCTGCGGCTGCGCGACCCGCACTTCACCGAGACGGTGGAGCGCGAGTTCGGCTGCCCGCCCGGTACGCCCCCGATGTTCACCCCGTTCCGGCTGCGCGGCCTGACCCTGCGCAACCGGGTCGTCGTCTCGCCCATGGACATGTACTCGGCGGTCGACGGCGTCCCCGGCGACTTCCACCTCGTCCATCTGGGCGCCCGGGCGCTGGGCGGGGCCGGGCTGGTGATGACCGAGATGGTGTGCGTCAGCGAGGAGGGCCGCATCACGCCCGGCTGCGCGGGCCTCTACACCGGCCGCCAGGCCGAGGCCTGGAAGCGGATCACGAACTTCGTCCACGACCGGGCTCCCGGCACCGCGATCGGCGTGCAGCTCGGCCACAGCGGCCGCAAGGGCTCCACGAAGCTGATGTGGGAGGGCATCGACGAGCCGCTGGAGGAGGGCAACTGGCCCCTGGTGGCCGCCTCCGCCCTCCCGTACAAGCCGTTCAGCCAGATCCCGCGCGAACTGTCCCGTGCCCAGCTCACCGACCTCCGCGAACAGTTCGCGGCAGCCGCCTGCCGGGCCGCCCGCGCCGGGTTCGACCTGCTCGAACTGCACTGCGCCCACGGCTATCTGCTCTCCGGCTTCCTCTCCCCGCTGACCAACCGGCGCACCGACGCCTACGGCGGCTCGCCGGAGAAGCGGCTCCGCTTCCCGCTGGAGGTCTTCGACGCCGTACGGAACGTGTGGCCGGGGGAGCGGCCGATGACCGTCCGCATCTCCGCCACCGACTGGGCGGAGGGCGGCACCACGGCCGAGGACGCCGTGGAGATCGCCCGGGCCTTCGCCGCGCACGGCGCCGACGCGATCGACGTCTCGACCGGGCAGGTCGTGGCGGACGAGCGGCCCGAGTACGGACGCTCCTACCAGACGCCCTTCGCGGACCGCATCCGGCACGCCACCGGCATCCCCGTGATCGCGGTCGGCGCGATCTCCTCCTGGGACGACGTCAACTCCCTGATCCTGGCGGGCCGCACGGACCTGTGCGCCCTCGCCCGCCCCCACCTCTACGACCCGCACTGGACCCTGCACGCGGCAGCCGAACAGGCCTACACGGGCCCGGGCGCGGTCTGGCCGGCCCCCTACCGCGCAGGCAGCCGCCGCCCCCGGACGGGCCGCACGGACGCCCCCAAGCCGCGGCTCAGTCTGGGGGGCTGAGCAGGCCCGTGAACTCGGCCCCCGCGTCCCGCAGTCGCTCGTGCAGACCCCGGAACACCGCCGAGGAGCGGGCGCCCGGCCAGTCGGCGGGGAGGAGGGCGGAGGGGAGGCCGGGGTCGGTGTAGGGGAGGTGGCGCCAGGAGTCCAGGGCGAGGAGGTAGTCGCGGTAGGCCTCCTCGGGCGGGGTGTCGTCCCGCTTCTGCCAGTCGTGCAGGACGCGCTCGTGGCGGTCGAGGAACGCCTCGTGCTCCTTGGCGATGGCGGCCAGGTCCCACCAGCGGGCGACGGCCTCCGCGGTCGGGGCGAAGCCGAGGTGGTCGCCGCGGAAGAAGTCGACGTACGTGTCGAGCCGCAGCCGCTGGAGGGTGTGCCGGGTCTCCTCGTACAGCCGTGCGGGCGCGATCCACACGCCCGGCGCGGCCGTGCCGAAACCGAGACCCGCCAGCCGGGAGCGCAGCACGTGCCGCTTCTGCCGCTCCGACTCCGGCACGGAGAACACCGCAAGCACCCAGCCCTCGTCCTCGGGCGGCGCCGTGGCGTAGACACGCCGGTCGCCGTCGTCGAGCAACTGGCGGGCGTCCGGGGACAGTTCGTACCCGGCCGCGCCCTGTGCGGTGCGGGCGGGCACGAGCAGTCCGCGTCTCTTGAGCCGCGACACCGAGGAGCGTACGGACGGGGCGTCCACGCCGACCGCGGCCAGCAGCCGGATCAGTTCGGCGACGGGCACGGGGCCCGGCGCGAAGCGGCCGTACGCGCCGTAGAGCGTGACGATGAGAGACCGTGGTGCATGCTGGTCGGACACGTTGATCATCTTAGGTCGTACGGGTCACTCCCTGTCGCCTTCGGGGCCGCCGTCCGGGATCCCCCCGATACGCAGCCTGAAACGCTGGAGCTTGCCGGTGGCCGTGCGCGGCAGCGCGTCCAGGAAGACGATCTCGCGGGGGCACTTGTAGGGCGCGAGTTCCGTCTTGACGAAGGCGCGCAGCGCCGCGGCGTCCCGCTCGGCACCCTCCTTCAGGACGGCGAACGCCACCACGACCTGCCCGCGCGCCTCGTCGGGCCGCCCCACGACCGCCGCCTCCACGACATCGGGGTGGCGCAGCAGCGCGTCCTCGACCTCGGGGCCCGCGATGTTGTACCCGGCCGAGATGATCATGTCGTCGGCGCGGGCGACGTAGCGGAAGTAGCCGTCGGGTTCGCGGACGTAGGTGTCGCCGGTGATGTTCCAGCCGCCGCGCACGTACTCGCGCTGCCGCGGGTCGGCGAGGTAGCGGCAGCCGACCGGTCCGCGCACGGCGAGCAGGCCGGGCTCCCCGTCGGGCAGCGGCTCGCCGTCCGCGTCCTGCACGCGTGCCTCCCAGCCCGGTACGGGAACGCCCGTCGTCCCGGGCCTGATCTGCTCGTCGGCCGCCGAGACGAAGATGTGCAGCAGCTCGGTGGCCCCGATGCCGTTGATGACGCGCAGGCCCGTGCGCTCGTGCCAGGCCTGCCAGGTGGCCGCGGGCAGGTTCTCGCCGGCCGAGACGCAGCGGCGCAGGGACGAGAGGTCGTACCCGTCGAGTCCGTCGAGCATCGCGCGGTACGCCGTAGGGGCCGTGAACAGCACGGACACCCGGTGCCGGGCGATGGCCGGCAGCAGTTGCCTGGGCCCGGCCTGCTCCAGCAGCAGCGAGCTCGCCCCGGCCCGCAGCGGGAAGACCACCAGGCCGCCGAGCCCGAAGGTGAACCCGAGCGGGGGGCTGCCCGTGAAGACGTCGTCCGGGCGAGGCCTGAGCACGTGCCGGGAGAAGGTGTCGGCGATCGCCAGGACATCCCGGTGGAAGTGCATGCAGCCCTTGGGGCGGCCGGTGGTGCCGGAGGTGAAGGCGATCAGCGCCACGTCGTCGGCCGCGGTCCCGACGGCCTCGTACGGTGTGCCGGGCGCCGGGCGGTGGAGCAGGTCGTCCGGGGCGTCGCCGCCGTACGTCGTGATCCGCAGGTCCGGGATCTCGGCCTTGGCGAGGTCGTCGACGGCCCGGATGTCGCACAGCGCGTGCCGGACCCGGGCGATCTCGCACATCGTGCTCAGCTCGTGCGGGCGCTGCTGGGCGAGCACCGTGACCGCCACCGCCCCCGCCTTCAGCACGGCCAGCCAGCAGGCCGCGAGCCAGGGCGTGGTGGGGCCGCGCAGCAGCACCCGGTTGCCGGGGACGACGCCGAGTTCGCCGGTGAGCAGGTGCGCGACGCGGTCCACGCGGGCCCGCAGGTCGCCGTACGTCCAGGTCTCGCCGGCGGGGGTCAGGAACGCCGGGCGGTCGTCGGGCGGGCCGTTCAGCAGTTCCGCGGCGCAGTTGAGCTGTTCGGGGTAGCGCAGCTCCGGCAGATCGAAACGGAGCTCGGGCCATTGGTCCAGAGGTGGGAGATGGTCCCGGGAGAAGGTGTCGACGTGGGCCGTGCCCCGTGGATTCATACGGTTCGCCCCCTTGGCGTGGTGGGCTCGCCCCTGGAGCGTATCGTGTTGGTGACGACAGTCAACGGTCCGCGATAGCCTCGGAGTGGTCCGGCCTGGAAGCAGGGTGGCGGAGAAGGGACCGGCGATGACCGCATTCTCGCTCGAACCGGCACAACTCGCCTGGTGTGCCGAGCTGCGCACGCTGGCCGCGGAGCGGCTCCGCCCGTTGGCCGAGAAGGGGGAGCCAGGTCATGTGAACCGCGCCTTGGTCGCCGAACTGGGCCGACTGGGGCTGCTCGCACGCCTGTTCACCTCGGGCGCGCTCGACCTGTGCCTGATGCGCGAGTCCCTCGCCCACGGCTGCACGGAGGCCGAGACGGCCCTCGCCCTCCAGGGCCTCGGCGCCCACCCGGTCCACGCCCACGGCACGGAGTCCCAGCGCGCCCGCTGGCTCCCCCGGGTGGCCGACGGCAGCGCGATCGCGGCCTTCGCGTTGAGCGAGCCGGGGGCGGGCTCGGACGCGGCGGCGCTGGGCTTGCGGGCGGAGCGGGACGGTTCGCCGGGGGTTGCGCCGGGCGTTGCGCCGTCGGCCGACGGCAGGCCGACGGCGGTGGCCTCCGGCGACGGCGCGTGGGGCGTGGAGGACTCCGACCACAGCGGTCGTGGTGCCGTGGCTGGTGCTGGTGAGGTGCCGGGCGTGGGGGAGCCCGGTCGCAGTGGTCGTGGTGCTGTGGCTCGTGCTGGTGGGGTGCCGGGCGCGGCGGAAGCCGGCGGTGGTGCTCGGCGTGCCGTGGCTCGTGCCGGTGAGGTGCCGGGTGTGGGGGAGTTCGGCGGCAGTGGTCGTGGTGCCGTGGTCGGTGCTGGTGAGGTGCCGGGCGCGGGGGAATCCAGCCGCGGTGCTCGGCGTGCCGTGGCTCGTGCCGGTGACGTGCCGGGCGCGGCGGAAGTCGGCGGTGGTGCTCGGCGTGCCGGGTCCCGTGCCGGCGGCGCTCCCGGCCCGGTCGTGTCCGACGCCGGCACCCGGGGCGCTCGAACTCCCGCCGGGGGCCCGCCGGGTGCCGCGCCCCCACCCCCCGGCGCACCGGCCCCCAGCGACCTCGCCGCCCACCCCGACGGCCCCGCCCGCTGGCGGCTCAGCGGTGAGAAGTGCTGGATCTCCAACGCCCCGGAGGCGGACTTCTACACCGTCTTCGCCCGGACCACCCCCGGTGCCGGGGCGCGGGGCGTCACGGCGTTTCTCGTGCCCGCCGACCGTCCGGGCCTGACCGGCACCGGCCTCGACATGCTCTCCCCGCACCCCATCGGCGCGCTGGAGTTCGACGCCGTGCCGGTGACGGCCGACGACGTGCTCGGCGAGGTGGACCGCGGTTTCCGGGTGGCCATGGGCACGCTCAACCTGTTCCGGCCCAGCGTCGGCGCCTTCGCGGTCGGCATGGCGCAGGCGGCCCTCGACGCGACCCTCGGCCACACCGCCCGCCGCGACGCCTTCGGCGGCAAGCTGCGGGACCTCCAGGCCGTCTCCCACCAGGTCGCCGAGATGGCCCTGCGCACGGAGGCGGCCCGGCTGATGGTCTACGCGGCGGCGACGGCCTACGACGAGGACGCCCCGGACGTCCCCCGGCGCGCCGCCATGGCCAAACTGCTCGCCACCGAGACCGCCCAGTACGTCGTCGACACGGCCGTCCAGCTGCACGGCGCCCGGGCGCTGCAACGCGGCCATCTGCTCGAACACCTCTACCGCGAGGTGCGCGCCCCACGCATCTACGAGGGCGCCAGCGAAGTCCAACGCGGCATCATCGCCAAGGAGTTGTACGCCCACCAGGAGGCCCGGTGACCACCGAGCGCGTCAACCCGCCCGACCTGTCCCCGCCGGCCGGCTTCTCCCACGCCGTCGTGGCCTCCGGCTCCCGCGTGGTGTTCCTGGCGGGGCAGACCGCCCTCGACACCGACGGCAAGGTGGTCGGAGAGACCCTGCCCGAGCAGTTCGAGAAGGCGCTCACCAACCTGCTGACCGCCCTGGCGGCGGCCGGCGGCGCCCCGTCCGACCTCGCCCGCGTCACCGTCTACGCCACGGACGTCGAGGCGTACCGCACCCACGCCCGTGACCTCGGCCGCCTCTGGCGCGAGCTGGCCGGACGCGACTACCCGGCCATGGCGGTCGTCCAGGTGGCCCGGCTGTGGGACGCGGAGGCGCTGGTGGAACTGGACGGCTTCGCGGTGCTGCCCTAGAGCGGCCCTTGCGGGTCAGGCCGCGGCGGCCAGCCCCTCCGGCGTCACCCGGCGGGGCTCCACCACGCGTCCGTCCGGCAGCAGTTCGCCGGTGTCGTCGAAAACGACCGCCCCGTCGCACAGCAGGCTCCAGCCCTGCTCGGGGTGGGCGGCGACGACATGCGCGGCGGGGGAGCTGGTCGCGGGGCACAGGGGCTGGTGGGCACACATGGCGCACCTCCACGTCGGTAGGGCCGTCCGAACGGTTCGAACGACTCGTACGGATCGACCATCCTCCCGTACCGGACTCCCCGGAACGGCCCGGCGGGAAGCGTGACACGCCCCGGACATTCCCCGGACGGTTCCACGACGCTCGGCGCGGACTCGCCACCGAAGGGGTGAGGGTCACGGGCGGCGGCCCGGAGGGCCGGTACGAGTGGGATGGTCATTTCACCCCTTTCGGGAGGTTCCACCCATGCGTGTACGTCCCCTTCTCGGCGCGGCGGCCGGTGCCGCGCTGCTCCTGCTGACCGGTGCCGGCGCGACGCCCGCCACCGCGTCCGCCGCCGCCCCGTCCGACACCGTCACCGTCGACGCGATCGGCCGGATCGCCGCCGACGGCACCGTCACCCTCTCCGGCACCTACCGCTGCGCGAGCTCCAGCGGCCCCGTCTTCGTCAGCTCCTCCGTGAGCCAGGGCGTCTCCACGACCCGCTACGGCATCGGCGGCACCCGGGCCGTGTGCGACGGCGCGGAGCACCGCTGGGTGAACACGGGCCGGCCCATGCCCGGCGCGCTCGCGCCCGGCGCGGCCCACGTCGAGGCCACCCTCATGGAGCTGCGCACCTTCAGCGGCCTGCCGCTGCCCAGCTTCCACGCGACCTCGGGGCAGCAGATCACCCTGACCCAGAGCTGAGCCGCGACGGTGAACGGACCGGCGGCCGCCCGGATCTCGGGGTGCCGCCGGTCCGGCCGGAATCCGCGACCTGCGCCTTCCGCACCGCGATGGTGCGCGACCACCCTCCTTGACTGTTTAATTGCGAGGTCTATGCAACAACCTGACTAGAGCAACAAGGGTGTGAGGTCACATGTCGACCCGTCGGATACGAGGGGCCGCCGTCACGGCGGCGCTGGCCGCGGCGGTCACCGCCTGCTCCGCTCCCGGCAGCGGCGGCTCCGGCGAGGGCGCGTCCGCCGGGTCGGTCGTCATCGGAGTGGCCTCCGAGCCCGACACCCTCAGCCCCCTGCTCGGCTACGGCAAGGACGGCAACTCCAAGATCTTCGACGGGCTGCTCGCCCATGACGCCGACCTGAAGCTGAAGCCCGCGCTGGCGGCCGCGCTGCCCGAGATCACCGACGGCGGCCGGACCTACACCTACACCCTGCGCGAGGGCGTCGAGTTCAGCGACGGCGAGCCGCTCACGGCCGACGACGTCGTCTACACGTACCGGACCGCCCTCGACCCGAAGACCAACAACACCTTCAAGAGCGAGCTGGACGCCGTCAAGGAGGTCCGGGCGAGCGGCGACGGCAAGGTCGTCTTCACCCTCAAGTACCCCTACGCCCCCTTCGCCGCCCGCACGGTCCTGCCCATCGTCCCCGAGCACGTGGCCGGCCGGCAGGATCCCAACACCGGCTCCTTCAACACCAAGCCGGTCGGCACCGGACCGTACGTCCTGAGCAACTGGAGCAAGGGCGAGAAGCTCACCTTCAAGGCCAACCCCCGCTACTGGGGCGGCAAGCCGCAGGTGCGGACCTTCACCATGGCGATCATCGCCGACGACGACGTCCGCGCCACCCGCCTGCGCTCCGGCGACCTCGACGGCGCGGTCCTCCCGCCCAACCTCGCCGCCACCTTCAAGAACGACGACGGCAAGCGCACCTACGAGGCCCGCTCCTACGACTTCCGCGCCGTCACCCTCCCCACCGGGAACAAGGTCACCGGCGACCGCGCGATCCGGCAGGCCCTCGACGCCGCCGTGGACCGCCGGGCCATGGTCGACAAGATCCTCGACGGTGCCGGCCGCCCGGCGTACGGGCCGCTGCCCGTGGACGACCCCGCCTTCACCAAGGACATCGAGCGCGCCAAGGACCTCGGCAAGGCCCGCAGGATCCTGGACGAGGCCGGCTGGAAGCCCGGCAAGGACGGCATCCGCGTCAAGGACGGACAGCGGGCGACCTTCACCCTGCTCTACCCCTCCGGCGACAAGGTCCGCCAGGACCACGCCCTCGCCTACGCCTCCGACGCCAAGAAGGCCGGCATCGACGTGCGGGCCGAGAGCGCCACCTGGGAGGTCATCGAGCCGCGCATGAAGGACACCGCCGTCCTCGCGGGCTTCGGCAGCACCGGCGACCCCGACTTCGGCCTGTACACCCTGCTGCACTCCTCCCTCGCCGGCGACGGCTTCAACAACATGGCCCGCTACGACAACCCGGCCGTGGACCGGGCCCTCGACACCGGCCGCCGCAGCCAGGACCCGGCGGAGCGCCGGGCCGCCTACGACAAGCTCCAGCGCGCCCTGGTGCAGGACCCCGGCTACACCTTCCTCACCCACATCGACCACCTCTACGTGCTGGCCGACCGCTGGGACGGCCTGAGCACCCAGCTGGAGCCGCACGAGCACGGCTTCGCCAGCGGCCCCTGGTGGAACATCGAGGACTGGCAGCCGAAGAAGTGACCCGACCGACCCGACTCCCCTGGGGAGCGATGGCACGGCTGGCGGGGCGGCGGGCGCTGTTCGCCGTCCCCGTCCTGCTCGTCGTCACCTTCGGCGTGTTCGCCATCGCCGCCGCCTCCCCCTTCGACCCCGTCAAGGCGTACGCCGGCACCGCCGCGCTCGGCGCCGACCAGCAGACCCTGGACCGGCTGCGCGAGAACCTCGGCGTGGACCAGCCCTTCGCCGCCCGCTGGTGGCACTGGCTGACCTCCGCGCTCACCGGCGACCTCGGGCACTCCAGCGTGATGCGGCAGCCGGTCGCCCAGGTGATCGGCGAGCGGCTCGTGTGGTCCGCGCTGCTGTGCGCGGTCGCCTTCGCCGCCGCCGTGCTGGTGGGCACGCTCCTCGGCGTGCTCGCCGCCCGCCGCCCCGGCTCGGCCGTCGACCGGACCGTCACCTCCCTCGCCTACACCCTGGAGGCGGCCCCGGTCTTCTGGATCGCGCTGCTCGCCATCTGGCTGTTCGCGCTCCAGTGGGACGTCCTCCCGGCGGGCGGCTTGACCGACACCGGCAGCGAACAGGTCACCTTCGGGCAGGTCACGAGCCACCTGGCCCTGCCCGCCGGTGTCCTCGCGGTGTCCCAACTGCCGTGGTTCACCCTGTACGTACGCCAGGGCGTCGGCGACGCGCTGGCGGAGGACCCCGTACGCGGAGCCCGGGCCCGGGGGCTGAGCGAACGCACGGTGCTGCTCGGGCACGCCCTGCGCTCCGGACTGCTGCCGGTTCTCACGCTCATCGGCTCCCGCGTACCCGAACTCATCACCGGCGCCCTGCTGGTGGAGAGCGTCTTCAGCTGGCCCGGCATCGCCGCCGCCACGGTCGAGGCGGCCACCGCCGTCGACTTCCCGCTGCTCGCCGCCCTGACGACGCTGGCCACCGCCGCCGTCCTCGCCGGCAACCTGCTCGCCGACCTGCTCTACGGACTGTTCGACCCGAGGGTGAAGCTCAGTGACATGTGACGCACCGGCGCCCGCCGCCGCCCCGGAGACGACCCAGTGGCGGTCGTACGGCCCGAAGCGCCGCTCCACCCGCGCCCTGCGGGTGCGCACCTCCGCCGCGCTGGTGGCCGCGACCGTCCTGGCCGTGCTGCTCGTACCGCCGCTGGTCCAGCTCGACCAGCAGGCCGTCGACCTCGCGGCCAAGCTGCGACCGCCGTCCTTCCAACACCCCTTCGGCACCGACGACGTCGGCCGCGACCTGCTGCTGCGCTGCGTCTACGGCCTGCGCGTCTCGCTGCTCGTCGGGGTGGCGGCGGCGCTGACGGCGACCGTGGTCGGCACGGCCGTGGGGGCGGCGGCCGGGGCGCTGGGCGGCTGGGCCGACCGCGCGCTGATGCGGGTGGTCGACACGTTCTCGTCCGTGCCGCATCTGCTGCTCGGCATCTTCATCGTCGCGATGTTCCGGCCCGGCGTCTGGCCGGTGGTGATCTCCGTGGCGCTCACCCACTGGCTGTCCACCGCGCGGATCGTGCGCGCCGAGGTGCTGTCCCTGCGGTCCAGGCCGTACATCGACGCGGCCGTCTCCGGCGGGGCGTCCCGGTGGCGGGTGGCCGTACGGCATCTGCTGCCCGCCGTGCTTCCCCAAGCGGCCCTCGCCGCCGTGCTGATGGTGCCGCACGCCATGTGGCACGAGTCGGCGCTGTCCTTCCTCGGCCTCGGGCTGCCCACGCACACGGCGAGCCTCGGCACCCTGATCCAGACCGCCCGCGGCTCCCTGCTCGCCGGCCAGTGGTGGCCGACCCTCTTCCCGGGCCTGTTCCTCATCGTCCCCACCCTCGCCATCGCCGGTCTCGCCGGCGCGTGGCGGGAGCGGATCCATCCCCGTCACCGATCGGAGCTGATGCTGTGAGCACCGGAGTTGGTTCCGGGCCGGGCGGAGCCGGCCCTGCGCCGGTCGCGAGCGGTCCCGCGCCGGGCGACGGCGGTCCCGGGCCGGGCGCCGCCGGTGCGAGGCCCGCCGAAGCCGGACCCGGCCGTACGCCCCGGCGGGACCCCGTGCTGTCCGTGCGCGGTCTGTCCGTGCGGTTTCTCATGCCCGGTGGGCGCCGTGTCGCCGCCGTCACCGGGGCCCGGTTCGACGTGGCGGCCGGGGAGTGCCTGGCCCTGATCGGGGAGAGCGGCTGCGGCAAGTCCGTGCTGGCCTCCGCGCTGCTCGGGCTGCTCCCCGGCAACGCGCAGACCGCCGGCTCGGCCCTGCTCGGCGACCTGGACCTGCTCGCGGCCGACGAGCGGACCCTCGCCCGGACCGTACGGGGCCGGCTCATCGGCCTCGTCCCGCAGAGCCCGGCCGCCCACCTCACGCCTGTGCGCACCGTCCGCTCCCAACTGGAGGAGACGGTCGCCGCGCTGACCGCGACCCGGGGACGGGCCGCCCTGCGCGCCGCCGCCGAGGCCGCCGCCGAACGGGCCGCGTTCCCCGCGAGCCACCTCGACCGCCACCCGCACGAGCTGTCCGGCGGCCTCGCCCAGCGCGCCGCCACCGCCCTCGCGCTGGTCGGCGGCGCGCCCTTGCTGCTCGCCGACGAACCCACGACCGGACTGGACCGCGACCTGGTGGACCGTACGGTCGACGAACTCCGGCGGCACGTCGACGAGCCGGGGCCGGGCAACGGCACCGGGCGGGCGCTGCTGATGATCACCCACGACCTGGCCGCCGCCGAGCGCATCGCCGACCGGGTCGCGGTCATGTACGCGGGCCGGATCGTCGAACTCGCCGACGCCGCCGCCTTCTTCGGGGAGCCCGGTCCCCGCCACCCCTACAGCCGCGGCCTGCTCCAGGCCCTGCCCGACCGCGCCTTCACCCCCGTCCCCGGCATGCCGCCCGAACTCGGCGACCTCCCGGACGGCTGCGCCTTCGCCGCCCGCTGCGACCGGGCCACCGACACCTGCGCCGCCCCGCCGCCCGCGGGCACGGTCGCCTGCCACCACCCGCATGTGCCGGAGGACGCCCGTGCTTGAACTGCGCTCCATCACCGCCGGATACACCAGGAACGCGCCGGTCGTCCGGGACGTCTCCCTGACCGTGGCACCGGGCGAGTCCGTCGGCCTGCTCGGCCCGAGCGGCTGCGGCAAGTCCACGCTGGCCCGGGTCGCGGCCCTGCTGCACCGGCCCGACTCCGGCACCCTGCTCCTCGACGGCGAACCCGTACGGCACTGGCGCCACCGCGCCCCGCGCGACCGGCGCACCGCCTTCGGGGTCGTCTTCCAGCAGGCCAGGCTGTCTGCGGACCCCCGGCTGCCGCTCACCGACCTGATCGCCGAGCCCCTGCGCGCCACCGGCCGGGGCAGGGAAGTCCCGGACCGGATCGCCCAGTTGGCCCCGGTGGTCGGCCTCACCCCGGACCTGCTGACCCGGCGCCCGCACGAGGTCAGCGACGGCCAGCTCCAGCGCGCCTGCCTCGCCCGCGCCCTGGTGCTGCGCCCGCGCCTGCTGGTGTGCGACGAGATGACGGCGATGCTCGACGCGTCCACCGCCGCCGCTCTGGTCGCGGCGGTCGAGGACTACCGGGCCGCCACCGGCGCCGCCCTGCTGGCCGTCGGCCACGACCGCACGCTGCTGGAGCGCTGGTGCGACCGCACGGTCCACTGGGAGAGCCTGTCCTGAGACGGGCTACTCCTGGGCGTGCCGGATGGCGTCCAGCACGATGTGCGCCACGTGGTCGTCGGTGAGGGTGTACCGCGTCTCGCGGGCCTCACGCCGGGCGCTGACGATCCGGGAGGTGCGCAGCACCCTCAGGTGCTGGGAGACGAGGGGCTGGCTCACGCCCAGGGCCGTCACCAGTTCGTGGACGTACTTCCCCCCGCCGGACAACTCGCGCACGATGCCCAGCCGTACGGGCGAGGCCAGGGCACGCAGCAGCTCACTGGCCGCTTGCAGAGTCCGGTCCGGGTCGTCCGTCGGGGGAGAGGGCGTCGTTGTCATATGCAGACATTAGCATATGACAACGATTTCCAATTTGCCCAACGTGTCCGGGTCCATCCACTCAGTGATCGTCCCAGTGCCCCTCGTGCGCGGCGTGCCGGTGGCCGTCGTGCACGTAGTCGGTGTGGTCGCCGTGCCGCACGGCCAGGTGGCCGCAGTCGTCGCCGTGCTGGTGGTCGTGGTTCTGGTGGACCGTGTGACCGCCGTTCGCGCACTCGTCGACGTGGTCCCCGTGCATCCGGTGGATGTGGCCGTCGTGGGCGTAGTCGGTGTGGTCGCCGTGGGGGAAGGCGACGTGACCGCAGTCGTCGCCGTGGGTGTGGGTGTGGCCCTCGTGGGTGAGGTGTTCGGCGGTGGTCATGGGTGGCTCCTCGCGTGTGCTCGTGACCGCCCGCGGCGCTTCGGCCGGGGCGCGCATGGCGACATTAACATATAGCGATTCCTGCATGTATTGTCCGGGCCCCCGCCGCGCCCCGCCATCCGGCCGGGGCGCACGGGTGAACGCGGAGCCAGGGCCTGTCCGAGGGGTCGTGTGACCGGCTCATGCCCTGGTCGTTCGGATCGGTGTGGGGCGGGGTGATCTCTCGGACGAGGAATGGGTGCGGTCGGAGCCGCATCTGCCGAAGAACATCGGTCGGGGTGGGCGGTGGAAGTGTCCTCGCAAGGTGATCAACGGCATCTTGTTCCTGCAGCGGACGGGTTCCGGTGGCGGGACCTGCGTGCCGTGTTCACCAGCATGCTGCCGGTGCCCGGCGGCGGGACGATGAGGGGATGGGCCGTTCACGGGGCGGGCTCACAACGAAGATTCACCTGGCAGGTGACGACGGCTGTCGGCCGCCGGCCGTCCTGATCACGCCGGGACAGTGGGGCGACGCCCCTCGACTCATCCCGGTCCTGGACCGCATCCGTGTCCCGCGGCCGGCCGGTGGGCACCCGCGGACGCGTCCGGATCACCTCTGCGGGGACAAGGCGTACAGCTCCCGCCGGAATCGCCGTTACCTGCGGCGCAGGCAGATCCGGCACACGATCCCCGAACGGCGGGACCAGCAGGCCCACCGCCGACGCCGTGGCAGCGCAGACGGCAGACCCGCCAGTTTCCAGCGGGACCGGTACGCCCGCAAGCGGGCCTGCATCTTCCAGGGCACGGCCGCGGTCGCAGCAATCCGGCTCTGGCTCCGCTCATGAGCCGTCTTCACCCGCACGAGTAGGCCGGAACGTTCAACCATTCGCGAGCCGGGAGTAGAGGATCGATTCACCACACTCATTCGGGTGACGAAGCGATCCGGGCACGCAGATCCGGGCAGGCTGCGGACAACTACCGTCGTTCCGAAAGAAGTTCATGTCTCGTACCGCAGTAACGCACTCGGAGTCGTCGCGCTCCTCGGCCTTCTTGCCACGCCGGCCATTGCCGTGCCGGACCCGGTAGCCACCGTCGACTGTGCTGTTCAAGAAGTCACGGGTCTCGTGGACCCGGCCAACGTCGGAGTCCCCACCGAGGTTCCAGGCACGGGCCGTCTGGCGCCCTGAACCGTGCCGGGCTGGGGCGTGTCCGGTTGTCGCCCGTGACCCACCGGACACGCCCTGGACCCAGACAAAATTGGGTCTCGTCTGAGAGGACTTGAAGGCCAACACGAGCAGCAGTCCTATGACCAACGCCAGCAGGCCCCCGCCTCCGACGTATTTCACAATCTGTCCTTCGGCGGTGGAGTCGATATTCTCCGCTGTCCCGAGCTGCTCAGTCCTCGCTGTCGTCATCGTTCCCGGGGGGTGTGCGGTGGTTCCAGAAGATGCTCCGTCACGGGAGGGCCACGGGTCGACCTTGGGCATGTTCGTTCCTACATGGCCCTCTGACCCGAAGCAGGGCCTCTGCCTTTCGCGTGCGGAGACGTGACGACGGCGAACCGAGTGCCCCATAAGAAACTCCAGTCGCTTGACCCGGCGCAGGCACGGCGGTGAGGTCAGGCCGACCCGCTTGGCCAGCTCGACGTTGGTCAGCCGCCCGTCCCGACTCCGCGAAGTCGGCTGCCTGTTTCTACCTGTTGTCCCGCGCCCTCTCGTAGGCGGCCAGTTCCTCTGCATTGCCGATGAAGGCCGGGCCGCAGTGTGGTGGCAGGCGATCGATGACCATCGCCACTGCAGCTTGCGCGCTGTCTGTCTCGGCGATCCGCGGGCTGGTTCGGCTCGGCCCTTCGACGTAGTACCGGCCGTCTCCCAGGGTGCCGATGTAGGGGATGTCCCAGGTGTGGCGGATCTCCGTGCACCTGCTGAAGTGCAGCTCCCACATACCGGTCCAGGGGTAGAGCTGACGAAGCAGCGGCTCGGCGTGCGCCACCAACACCAGCTCGGCAAACGGAACGGCAAGCGGCGATTCTTCCGGTCGGCGAGGTTCGCCGGCCGTGGTCAGGATCTTGTGCCAGGCTGCTTCGACAGTTTCGGTCATGCCGTGATTGTGCGGGCGCTGCTGCCCGTCATCCCGCCACCGGCCGAAAGGGGGGGACGGCCGAGACAGGCCCCTGGCCCCCCTGGTCACCCCCGGCCAACGCCATGACGGTATCTGTGCGCAACCGCTGCTGGAACGCATCCGCGTCCCACGCCTCGGCCCCGGCCGTCCGCGCTGCCGTCCCGACCACGTGATCGCAGACAAGGCGTACAGCTCTCGCGCATTCCGCGCCTACCTGCGCAAACGCGGGACGCGGGATCGGCCACACCATCCCCGAGAAGGCCCTCCCACGAAGCGGCCGTCAGCCTGGCGTCGGTCCTGCTCGGGGCGAGATCCGTGTGAAGGCGGGGCCTAGGGCCTGTCGTTTGGATCACGCCGCAGACGCGGGGTCTGGCACGCGCATCTGCCGCGTTGTCGTCGGTCCCCGACGCTCCGCGTCGACTCCCTCCTCCGCCTTGCAGCTGCACGCACCAGACCCCGCTCACCGGCACTGAACAGCACCGTCACTTCCCTGCGACCTGATCCAAACGACAGGCCCTAGCGGACCGCCACGACCACGCAGCTGTCGCCGTACTGCCAGACCGGGCCCGCCTTGTCGAAGCCCGCCCGGCGGAGCAGGTCCAGGTGGGCGGAGAGGGGGAGTTCGGCGGGGCGGCCGGTGTCGGGGGACGCCTCGCGGCGGCGGCGTTCGGCGAGGAGGTCGGCCAGTTCGGGGTCGTCGGCGACGGCGGCCCACCAGGAGCCCCAGTCCTCATGGGTGAACGCCCGCTGCCGGCCGGCCCGGCACCGCCCGACATGGGCGGCGATGCCGGCCGGGCCCGCCTCGTCCTGGGGAAGGTGGTCGCCGTTGACGAGGACGCCGCCGGGCCGCAGCAACGCGGCGAGCTGCCGGTAGGTGCGCAGCAGGGTGTCGCGGTCGAGGTAGTGCAGGGCTGTTGTGGAGACGGCCGCGTCCAGGGGCCGGTCCAGGCCCAGCGTCCCGGTCCAGCCCGGTGCGCCGATCTCCGCGTCGACGTAGCGGGCCGCGTCCGGGTGGTGGGTCCGGCCCAGCTCCAGCAGGAGGGGGTCCCGGTCCACGGCCACGATCTCCGCGTCCGGCAGCCGCCGGACCAGCCGGGCCGCGAGCGAGCCGGGCCCGCAGCCCAGGTCGACGACGAGCGGCCGGCTCCGGCGCCCCGCCGTGACGTGTTCGACGACATCCGCGATCACCGTGAACCGCTCCTCGCGGTCGACGGCGTACCGCTGCTGCTGGAGCTCCCAGCGCTCCACCCATCGCTCCGCCGTCTCCAGGCTCAGCCCCATCCGGTCGCGCCACCTTGCCGTCTCGCACCTGACTCTTGTCCGTCCGAGCCTACAGGTGGAAACGGTTCCCATTATGCCTGGGTGGCCGAGTCAGGTGAGTGACGCGAGAACGGACAGCAGCCGGTCGATCTCCTCCACGGTGTTGTACACATGCAGGCTCACCCGCACCGAACCGGTCTTCTCGCCCGCGTCGCCCTGGCAGTGGTGGTCGGAGCGGACCATGAAACCGTGGCTGAACAGGATGAAGCCCAGATCGCCCGAGTCGATGGCGCGGTGCCGCAGCGTCACGATGCCCTGGCGCCGCTGCACGGTCGAGTCGGCGGCCAGGCTGAGCGGGCAGCCGAGGATCTCGTAGGCGTCCAGCCGGCGCAGCCCGTCGGTGAGCCGGGAGGCGAGGGCGACCGTCCAGCGCTCGATGCGCTCGACCCCCGCGGCGTCCAACCAGTCCAGGGCCGCTTCCAGGGAGGCGATGCCCGCGGTGTTCGGGGTGCCGCTCCAGCCGCCGGGCACGAACGCCGGGCCGCGCGCCTGCCGGGCCCACACCGCACCGGACCCCGGCAGCGCCAGGGCCTTGTGCCCCGAGAAGACGACGAAGTCGACGTCCAACTCGGCCACCGACACCGGCAGATGGCCGACGCTCTGCGCCGCGTCCAGGCAGATCACCGCGTCCGGGCCGACGGCCCGCCGGATCCGGCCCACGTTCATGTCGCCGCCGTACACATGGTGCACATGCGTGGTGGCCACGAACCGGGTGCGCGGCCCGGCCCGTTCGGCCAGCGCACGGTGGTCGTAGTCCCCGGAACCGCTCTGGTACGGCATCGGCACCACCCGCACGTGCACGCCCTGCCGGGCCAGCAGCTGCTGCGCCTCCAGCCAGGGCGTGATGTTGGCCTGGTGGTCGGCGTCCGGCACGACGATCTCGTCGCCGTCGCGCAGGAAGCCCGGCAGCCAGTCGTGGGCGACGGTGCGCAGCCCCTCGGTCGCGCCGCTGGTGAAGTGCACGGCGGAGCGCTCCGGTTCGGTGTCCCCGAGGAACCGGGCGACGCGCTCGCGGGTCCGCTCGACCAGCTCCGTCGTCCTGTTGGCCCAGGTGTAGGTGCCGCGCGCGGCGTTGGCGTTGGACGTGGTGAGGTACGTCTGCACGGCGTCCAGGACGGCCTGCGGCTTCTGCGCCGTGGCCGCGCTGTCCAGATAGGCCAGCTCTGGATGCGCCGTGACGATGGGGAACTGGGCGCGCAGCGCCTGCTGCCACCGGATCGGTTCCTCGCGGATCGCGGGTGCGGTCATGGCGGTCAGTCCCGCACCAGGGGCGCGCCCGCGTCCCGCCAGGCGATGATCCCGCCCGCCAGGCTGCGCACGTCCGGATGGCCCATCCGGGTCAGCAGCGCCGCGTACCGGGCGGACTGCTCGCCCACCGGGCACGCCAGCAGCACCGGGCGGCTCCGGCTGAACGGCAGACCCCCCTGGACGAGTTCGGAGAACAGCTCGTCGACGATGTTGACCGATCCGTCGATGTGCAGCGCCGCGTACGCGTACGGGCTGCGCAGGTCGACCACGAGCGGGCGGTCGGCTTCGATCCAGCGCCGGGCCTCGGCCACCGTGACCGACGGGGCCCGACCGACCTCCGCCGCGGAGAGGTCGGCCGGCGAGTTCTTCCTGGGCGGCCGACCCAGCAGGTCCGGCCGCCGCTGCCGGACGTAGCTCAGATAGCTCTCCACGCGGTCGCAGACGATGAACACCGCCGTCCGGCGCTCGCCCGACTCCTCGTCGAGGGCGCGCAGATGACGGACGGCCCCGAAGTAGGCGGCACCGCCGGTGGGTCCGCCCAGGATGCCGCAGCGGCGGTTCAGGGTCAGCATCCCCTCGATCGCCTCGTCGGCGCTGACCGACTCCATCGTGTCGTACGTGTCCGGGTCGAACAGGCCGACCTCCTGCACCTCGTCGATGGTGCGGATCCCCGGGATGAAGTCCGACTTGGCCGCGACCAGGCCGACCACCCGCACCGAGGGGTCCTCCTCCCGCAGCGCGCGGGCCACGCCCGTGGAGGAGCCGGCCGTGCCCACGCAGGCGACGAACCAGTCCGGGACCCGGCCGTCCAGGTCCTTGACGATCTCCGGGCCGGTGCCGGTCAAATGGGCCTCGGTGTTGCGCGGGTTGAAGTACTGGTCGGTGTGCAGATAGGCGCTGCCCGAGGCGGACAGCGTCCGGTGGAAGAGGGTCAGCGGGTCGTCCGTCGCCGTCGGGTCCAGGCACTCGCTCTGCCCCGGCAGCTCCTCGATCTCCGCGCCGAGCAGCAGCAGGAGGTCCTTGATCTCCGGGACCCGCATCCGGTTGGTGACGCTCTTGAAGCCCAGGCCGTGCATGCCCGCGACGACCGCCAGCGCCTTCGCCGTGTTGCCGCTGGACAACTCCACGACCTGGCTGCCGTGTTCGACCGCCTCCGGCAGCAGCGGACGCGCCATGTTCCACGCGGCCCGGTCCTTGACCGAGCCGAAGGGGTTGAGCATTTCGAGCTTGGCGTACAGATCGATGGTGCGCAGGCCGTGCACCGCCGGGTCTATCCGCACCAGAGGGGTGTTGCCTATCGCCTCGGTGATGCTGTCGTACCTCACTGAGCTCCCCTCGAGGGCGTGATCGGCCAGAACTGGTCGTCGAGGCACCAGCGCCACTCCTCGCCGTCCTGCCAGGCGGCGACCTTGCGGGCGACGGGCTGGTGCTGGGCGCGGGTGGCGTGGAAGTCCATGGCGTAACCGGCGGTGTTGGCGAAGGCCAGCAGGTCGCCGGGGACGGGGCGGCGCGGCAGGAACACCGTGCGCCGGGTGATCAGGTCGGTCTCCAGGCACAGGCTGCCGAAGAGGTGGACGGCGACGGGCCCCTCGCCGGGCCCGGCTCCGCGGCCGGGTACGACGACCGGGTCCATCAGCACGCCGTGGTCCTCCAGGGCGATGTCGTCCGCCTTCGCGGCCAGCCGGACGAGCAGTTCCTCACCGGGCCCCTGGTCGCGGACCTCCAGCACCTTCGCCAGCGTCAGCCCGCACTGGTCCAGCAGGGCCCGGCCGGGCTCGGTGTACAGGTCGTACAGGTGCTCCAGCAGTAGCGCGGCCAGCGGACGGCCGCCCAGGGAAGGAGCGGGCTGGGCCAGCAGCTCGTCGAGGTAGGCCGCGCCGGCGACGGACCGGTGGGCGGGGTAGAGGCCGAGGCTGCCGCGCAGGGTGCCGGACTCGTTGCGCAGGCCGTAGCCGTGCCCGCCCCAGGTCAGCGGCGGGCGCCGGCCGAGGACGGCGGCCGTGAGCTCGGTCGTGTACGCGTCCCACTGCTCCCGCTCGGCGAGGTAGCTGACGCCGAACCCGCCGCCCACGTCCACGGCCCGGGGCCGCAGCCCCCGGCTCCGGCACGATTCCAGGGCCGCCAGGCACCCTTCGAGGGCGGTGGCCTTCTCCGCGACGCTCGTCGTGTCCAGATGGAAGGCCACCCCGGTCGGGTCGACCACGTCGCCGTGCCGCTCGACCGCCTCCAGCAGCCGCTCCAACTCCCGTACGGGCGTGCCGAACCGGCTGCGCCGGCTCAGGACCTTCACCCCCGACGTCTCGAACCCCGCGAGGCGCAGCAGCACCCGCACCGGGGCCAGCGCGTGCTTGCGCACCAGCACGGCGAGCTGGTCCAGCTCAGCGGCGGAGTCGACGCTGACCGTGACGCCCGTACGCGCCGCCAGCCACAGGAACTCCGGGTTCTTCGGCCCCGTGGCCGTGATCCGGTCCGGAGTGAAACCGGCCCCCAGCGCGTGCTGCAGCTCGCCCAGTGACGCGACGTCCACGCCCGCGTCCGTCGCGGCGAGGCGGCGCAGCAGCGCGCTGGACCGGTTGGCCTTGTGGGCGTAGAAGACCTGGCCCGGCAGATGGTGCGCGCGGTACACCGACCTGAACCGCTCCAGGTTCTCGGCGATCTGGTCCGGCACCACCACGTGCACGGGTGAGCCGAGCGCGTCGGTGAGCGCGTGCAGCGTCCCGGTCGCCGCGACGAGCGACCTCAGCCGTGACTCCAGCCGCGGTGCGAGATACAAGGGCCGGCCGTCCATGCGCGCTCCCTCCCCCTGAAGCCCCGGCGCCCGGCATCCGGGCACGTCGGACACTCTCCGCGTTTCGCCGTATAGCCCATATCCATTCTTGCGACGCTTTACGCCCTGTAAGGCCCGGGCCTTGTCCCGTCGCAGGTGTGAAGCCGATCACGGACCGGTCGGCCGGAGCGGGCTGTCAGTCCGTCCTGAAGCCGTCCCTTACCTCGTCGAAGACGGGGCGGTAGGTGTCCCACTCGGCCTCGGGCGCGGAGAGGTAGATGTCGTACTCGCGGCCGCCCTCACGGCCGTAGCCGAGGTCGATGGCGCGGAACGGGCGGGCCCGGCCCTGGAAGGTGAACTCCCAGACGGCGGCGGGCTGGTCGCGGAACGTCGTCCGCTCCATGCGGAGCCGGCGGTAGGTCGGGTAGTTGACCTTGGTGTTCGCCTCGATGTCGGTGAAGTGGTCGGTGGGGTTCGAGCCCGCCGGGGCGACCGTGCCGATGGTGATGCCGGCGAGGCCGGAGGGGGCGGTGTAGACGACCTGTTCGGCTGTGCGGTTGTGGGCTTTCCAGCCGTCGGGGACGGGGAAGGAGACGCCGAGCTTCTTCTCGTGGACGAGGTGGTAGCCCTTGGCCAGGGGGGTGGGGGAGGGGGTGGGGGTGGTGCGGTTGTGTGTTCCGTAGAGCGTGGCGACTGTGGCCAGGGCGGCTGTCGTTACGGCGATGGTGGCGATGCGGCGTTTGTGGGGCTTTCGGGTGCGGGTTGTGTGGGGCTGGTCGCGCCCACGCGGCGGCAGCCGCATATCGAGCACAGCCCCGCGCCCCTTTAGGGCGTGCACAACCGCCCGCAGGGAGTGTTCTGTTTCCTCCGCTGAGGGGCGGGCCTCTGGGGTCCTGGCCAGGAGAGCCTCTATGAGTGGGCCCAGCGGGCCCGCTCGGCGTGGGGGATCCAAGGGGTCCGTGGCGATGGCGTATGCCGTTTCCATCGCCGTCGCTCGGCGAAACGGAGGGCGGCCCTCCACCGCCTGGTACAGCGTCGCGCCCAGGGCCCACAGGTCGGACGGCGGGCCGGAGGCGAGGCCCCTGAGCCGCTCCGGGGCCATGTAGTCGATGGAGCCGACCATCTCGCCCGTCCTGGTCAGGGACGACGAACCGGCCGTCATCGCGATGCCGAAGTCGGTGAGGACGACCCGGTCGCCCGCCCCGAGGAGCACGTTGGCGGGCTTGACGTCGCGGTGCAGGACACCGGCGGCGTGCGCGGCCCGCAGGGCGGACACCATGGCCAGGCCGATCCGGGCCGCCTCCTCGGGCGGCAGGGTGCGGCCGTCCTGGAGGAGGTCGCCGAGCGTGTGGCCGGGGACGTACTCCATGACCACGCAGGGGCGGCCCTCGTCCTCCACGACGTCGTGCACGACGATCACGCCGGGGTGCGTGACGCGGGCGGCGCTGCGGGCCTCCCGGCGCATGCGCTCGTAGAGCGTGGCCAGCTCGTCGGGGGAGAGGTGCGGGTGTTCGTGCAGCTGCTTGAGGGCGACCCGGCGGCCCAGTACCTCGTCGTCGGCGCACCACACCGTGCCCATACCGCCCCGGCCGATCCGCTCGGCGAGCCGATAGCGCCCGGCGACGAGTCGCCCCTGGTCCGACACTGTGTACCCTCCGCCGCCTTGTCCGTACTTGGGCGCCTTGATGCGCCCTGGTCACCATAACCGCCGGACCTGGCCCGGCCCCGGCCGGGAGTGAGCGGGATCACGGCCCCGCTCGTCGGGACCGGTCCCGGCGGGGGCTTCCTAGCATGGCGGCCCGCACCGCCCCGGGTGGGACAGGCGGGGCGGACCGGCGACGGCTCGAACGGTTTCACCGGTGGGGGAGGTGCGTGAGCACGTGCGCGACGGCACACGGGACACGGCGACGGGCCGGGGCAGCGCCCTGCTCCGGCAGGGCCAGAGGATCAACTCGGCACTCGTCGTGGACCGCCGGCTGGGGGAGGGCGCCTTCGCCGAGGTGTACCGGGTACGGCACCACATCCTCGGCTGGCAGGCGCTGAAGCTGTTCAAGCACGTGGCCTCGCTGGAGGCGACGTCCCGGATGCTCGACGAGGCCCGGATCCTGTCCACCCTGGGGCACCCCAACATCATCCGGGTGTTCGACGCCGGCACCGTGCAGACCTCCGAGGGCGTGCGCGGCTACATCACCATGGAGTACGTGGCGGGCGGCAGCCTGGAGCGGCTGATGGACTCCCACGCGGGCGTGGTGCCCGTCGGCGAGGTGACCGCCGTACTGCGGCAGGCCGCCGAGGGGCTCGCCGTCGCCCATGAACGCCCGCATCCCATCGTCCACCGCGACCTGTCCCTCGCCAACGTGCTCGTCGGGTACGACGAGACCGGGCTGCGGGTGAAGGTGAGCGACTTCGGCCTCGCCAAGGAGACCGACCCCGGCACCATGGCGGCCAGCGCCCAGGGCACCGTCGCCTACATGCCGCCCGAGGTGCTGCGCCGCGGCAAGGGCTACGGCTGCCCCGGGGACGTCTGGGCCCTCGGCACCATCGTCTACTTCCTGCTCACCGGGCACTTCCCGTACGACGGCGGCGACCCGGTGCAGTCCTTCTCCCTGGAGCGGTTCACCCGGCCGCTCCAGCCGCCCCGCGCCTTCAACGACGACGTGGGCCCCGAGCTGGACCGGCTGGTCGTCGACATGCTGCGGATCGACCCGGCCGAGCGGCCCGCCACGGCCCGCGCGGTCGCCGACCGCGCCACCGGCCTGCGCCCGGCGCCCGGCCCCGGGACCGCGGCCGCGGCCGAGCCGGCCGAGTCCGCCGACGCGCTGGTGCGCGAGGCCACCGCGCTCTCCCGGGTGCCCGGGAAGCTCGGCGAGGCCGCCGACCTGCTGGAGGAGACCATCAGCCGCTATCCGCGCTTGCGCGAAAGACATCTGACACGGCTCATGACCTGGCGCCGGGGGGTGATCATGTGACCACGCCGGTGCGGGAGTTCGACCGCTTCGAGGAACTGGCGGGCCCACAGCTCTACCGCAGGAACGTCTTCGCCGTCACCGGCCTGCCCACCCACGCAAGCGGGCCGGCCGTGCGGCGGCACCGGCAGAAGCTGGAGGCGCGGCTGGCCGTCGAGGACCGCTGGCCCGGAGCCCGGGACGTGGCCCCGGCCGGCGGCTACGGCAAGGACGAGGTCCGGGCCGCCTTCGAGGGCCTCCAGGACCCGCGCCGGCGCATGGTCGACGAGTTGGTGTGGCTGTGGGGCTCCCCGGACTCCGGCTGCGGCTGCTCCGCGGACGTGCACGAACTGCACGACTCCGCCGTCGTGTTGCACGCCAGGGCCCTGCGAGCGGAGACCGGGGACGTGGAGCTGCCCGTCGATCAGCGGGCGTCCCTGTGGGAGCACGCGGTGTCCGCCTGGGGCCACCTGGTGGCGGACGGGGCGCTGCGGCAGCACGTGCGGCACCGCATCCGGGCGCTCGGCGACCCCCGGCTCGACGAGGACGCGGCCGACGACCTCCTGGCCGGGCTGCCGAAGCTGCTCGTCTCCCCCTTCCCGCAGCTCTTCGCCGACCCGGCCGCCGCGGCCAGGCTGACGACGGTCTGCTCGGCCTGGACCGCCTTCCCGCCCTTCACGGGCCTGTTCTCCGAGCTGTTCGAGCGCGCGGTGGAGGACGCGTACGAGAAGATCCACGGCGACCTGCTGGCCGCGGAACGGGAGCGCGAAGCCGGCCGGTACCGCGAGGCGTTCCTGCTCCTGCGCGACCGGGTCGTGCCCGGCTTCGAGGACCTGGCCCCGCTCAGGCCGTTCGTCTCCGACTGGCGGTACGACGAGATCGCCCATGTCGTCGCCGTCGGGCTGAACAACCTCGCGGTGGAACTCCTCGGCGTCTCCGTGTACCGCCCGCCGAGCGCCTCGCGGCGCGAGGAGATGATCTGGCTCGCGGAGAAGGCGTACGAGATCGGCCCGGACCGCGACTCGCAGGGCCTGAAGGAGAACTGGGAGACCATCTACGACCACCTCACGGGCACCGGCCGCCGCCCCGGGCGGGCCACGCCGTTCCCTTGGCGGGCGTTCCTCCTGGTGCTCGTGTTCATCGGCGGCGCGCTCTCCTATCTGATCGGGGCCTTCGGCTTCCTCCCCGTGCTCTTCACCGGAGTCGCTGTCCTCGGTGTCGTCGGCTCCCTCGTGCGGTTTCTGGCGTGGCTGGCGGACGGCGTACGCAGCGGACGGAGAACAAGATGAGCTTCCATTCCCGCCGGGGCGACAGGACCGGCCGGGTGCGCGCCTCGCTCGGCCAGCTGCGGCACCCGCCCGAGTTCCGCGTCCCGCCGCCGTTCCTGGACACCGGGCAGGCCGCCTGGGTCACGGCCGTCCTCGACGACGTCAGGACCGCCACGGCCGCCACGACCGAAGAGCCCGCCGCGGACGGCGCTCAAGGGGCCGACGCCAGCACGCTGCTCGCCGCCGCCACCGGCCTGTGGCGCGCCCAGCGCAAGCTGAACCAGCGCGCCGGCGACCTGCCGGCCGCGGACCTCAGGCAGGTGCGCCGCTACCTCCAGACCGGCCGGCAGGCACTCGCCGACGGCGGCCTGGAGATCCAGGAGCACGACGGCGACCCCTTCGACCCGGGCCAGTCCCTCGAAGTCCTCGCCTTCCAGGACGAGCCGGGCCTGACCCGCGAGGTGGTGCTGGAGACCCTCCGGCCCAGCGTCTACTACCGCGGCGAGCGGATCCAGATGGGGCAGGTCGTCGTCGGCCGGCCCGCACCCGGCGCCACCCACGGCACCTGAACGACCAAGGAGACGACCGCAATGCGCGAGACCATCGACTTCGGCATCGACCTCGGCACCACCAACAGCGCCATCGCCGTGGCGGACGACGACGGCGTGCGCGTCATCAAGAACAACGACGGCTGGGACTACACCCCGTCCGCCGTGTGGATGCCCAAGCCGGACGTGATCCACGTGGGCCGCCGCGCCCGGGAGCGCACCGACACCCAGCCCGACGACGCCCACGCCGAGTTCAAGCTGGAGATGGGCGTGGCGGACTTCCGGCGGCACTTCGCCCGCGCGAAGGTGTCCCTCACCCCCGAGGAGCTCTCCGCCGAGGTCCTCAAGTCCCTGCGCCAGGACGCGGCGCACGACACCGGCAGCCCGCCGGAGGCGGCGGTGATCACCGTCCCGGCCTCCTTCGCGCTGCACCAGAACAGCGCCACGTCCGCCGCCGCGGCCCTCGCCGGGCTGGGTGAGCACTGCCCGCTGGTCCAGGAGCCGACCGCGGCGGCCTTCGCCTACGGCGTGCAGGACGCCTCCGAGTCCACCCACTGGATGGTGTTCGACCTGGGTGGCGGCACCTTCGACGCGGCCGTGATGAGCAAGCGCGACGGCGAGCTGCAACTGCTCCAGCACGCCGGCGACCCGCGCCTGGGCGGCAAGCTCATCGACTGGGCGATCGTCGAGGACCTGCTCGTGCCCGCCGTCCGGCGCGACCTCGGGCTGCCCGGCTTCGCCCGGCGCGACAGCCGGTGGCGGGCCAACTTCGCCAAGCTCAAACTGGCCGCCGAGGACGCCAAGATCGAGCTGTCCCGGCGCGGCTCCTACGACATCGTCCTCGACCTCTCCGACGGCGACGGCGGTACGGCGCCCTTCGAGTACACCCTCACCCGGGGCGCCCTCGACGACCTCGCGCAGCCCTTCTACGCCCGTGCGATCAAGCTGTGCCGGGACGCGCTCGCCGACAGCTCGCTGCGGCCCGACCACATCGACCGGCTGCTGCTCGTCGGCGGCGCGACGCTCGCCCCGGGGCTGCGCGAGCTGCTGTCCGATCCCGTCGAGGGCCTGGGCATCCAGCTCGACCACACCCAGGACCCCACCACGGTGGTCGCGCGCGGCGCCGCCGTCTTCGCCCGCACCGTCCGCACGCCGAGCAGGCCGCGCACGGCGGCGCCGGGCGAGTTCACCGTGGAACTCCACTACGAACCCCAGTCGTTGGAGACCACCGGCATCCCCGTCTCCGGCCGCGTCACCGGCGGCACCGCCGTCCCCGACTGGACCCGGTACACCGTCACCCTCACCAACCCCGAAGGCCGCCCGCCCTTCCGCGGGCCGCGCACCACCCTCACCCCCGACGGCGCCTTCTACACCGAGGTGACCATCGACTCCGGCACCCGGTCCCGGTTCACCGTGGAACTCTCCGACGACTCCGGCACCCGGCAGACGCTCGCCCCGGACACCCTGTCGATCACACACGCCCAGGTCCTGCCCGGCGACGCCGTGCTCACCAGCACGCTCGGCATCGGCAAGGCCGACGGCTCCTTCGCGCCGATGCTGCGCAAGGGCACCGCCCTGCCGACCTCGATCACCAAGACGTTCGAGACGTCCATCCCGCTGCGCCGCTCCCAGCCGGACGCCGTCATCCGCATCCCGCTGCTGGAGGGCGAACGCCGGCGCGCCGACCGCAACACCCGGGTCGGCCTGCTGGAGATCCGGCCCCGGGACGTCCGCTTCGACCTGCCGGCGCAGACGCCCGTCGAGGTGACCTTCGAGATCAACGCCACCAACCGGGAAGTCACCGTCACCGCGGACATCCCCGTCGCCGACGCGCAGTTCGAGGCGACCATCGACCGCTCCCAGCTGGTGGCGCCCACGCACGACGAACTCGCCGACCGGCTGCACGACCTGGAGCAGCGCGCCCAGGCGCTGCGCGAACGCGCGGAGGACGTCCACTCCGAGCAGGCCCTGTCCCAGCTCGACGAGATGTCCGACCAGAAGGCACTGACGCACCTGCGCAAGGAGGTCGACGCGGCGGCCGTCGACACGGGAGCGGCCGGCACCAGCGACCGGCGCATCCGTGACCTGGAGGCCCAGCTCGACGACGTCGAGGAGGCCATCGACATCCCCGGCCTCCAGCACGAGCTGTGGGATCTCCTCAACAGCTGCGAGGACCTCATCGAACAGGTCGGCGGCGGGCCGGCCGAGCGCCGCGAACTGGAGAACCTCCGCACCCGCGCGACCAGCGCCGGCGAGGACGGCACCCCGGCCGGTCTGCGCCGCCTCGCCGACCGGGTGCGCGACTTCCAGGTCGACCTGCTCCGCCGCAGCGACCAGTGGGACTTCCTCGTCTTCCACTCCCTGGTCGAACTGCGCGACGAGATGACCTCCCGCGCCCAGGCGGACGCCGCGATCGCCGACGGCCGCCGGGCCGTCGCCGCGGGCGACCGCACGGCCCTGTCCGCCGTCAACCAGCGCCTGCGCCGCCTGCTCCCGCCGGGGGTCTCCGAGGAGAGGCGGATCGGCGGGGTCCAGGAGAGCCGGTGAGAGGGCCGGGCCGGAGGGGAGGCGACATGCGGGTGACGGACAGGGACGAACCGGCCGGCGGCACGCCGTCTCGCGAAGGGCCGGGCGCCGAGGGGCCTCCCGCCCGTGCCGGACTCGGCGCGGACGCCTCACCGGACCCGGCCCCGCCCGACCCGGGCACCGCCCGGCCCCTGGACGAACTCGACGTCGTGCTGCTGGTGTCGCGGGCCCGGGAGCTGGCACGCTCCGGTGACCTGAGCGGTGCCCTGGAGCTGCTGCGGAACGCCGAGCGGCTGGGCGGGCACCGGGACGTGCTCGACCTGCGGGCCCGCGTGCACGCGCAGCGCGGGGAGACGGCCGAGGCGGCGGAGTGCTGGCGGCAGGTCCTGGCGAGGCAGCCGGAGGACCCGGAGGCCAGGGCCGGGCTCGCCCGGCTCGGCCGCACCGGGCCGGCCGCCGCGCTCGGCCGCCACCGCACCCGCACGGCCCTGGTCGCGGCGGTGTGCGTGGTGACCGCTGTCGTGGCCGGCGTGGTCGGCACCCTGGACGAACCCCGGCCCGCCCGCGCGGACACCGACCGTGCGGCCGGGCCGGAAACCCCCGGCCCGAGCGGCACCCCGGCCCCCGGGCAGCAGCAGGACCCGGACGAGGCCCGGCGCGCCACCGCGCTCGCCGCCCTCGCCCGCGACCTGCGCGCCCCCGGCCTGCGCGTCACCCCGCACGGGGACTCCGTCGAAGTCGCCTTCACCGAAGGGCTGTTCTCCGAGGGCACACGGCTGACCCCGGCCGGTGCCGAGCGGCTGGCCGTGCTCGGGGAACGGCTGGCCGGGCGGCCGGCGGCCGTCACGGTGCACGGTCACGCGGCCGTCGTCCCCGGCGCACCCCGCAGCGGCGGCTCGGTCGTCGCGCTGTGGCGCGCCCTCGTCGCCGCCCGCGAGCTCAGCGCCGCGAGCGGCAAGCCCCTCACGGCGTTCACCACGGACAGCGCCGACCAGCGCGATGCCCCGTACCCCGGAGATCCCGCCCGCAACCGCACGGCCACGGTGGTGATCACGCCCCGCTAGTCGAACAGGAACACGACGGCACCGAGGATCAGCAGCACGACCACCGACGTCCACACCTTGGCGGCCAGGGGCGACTCCCCGTAGTAGATCTCCGCCAGGTGCGTCCGCACGCTCTTGCGCGGCTGCCGCCGCACCGCGTACGGGGTGCCGAAGCGGTACCCCGACTGGCGTGCGTGGTCGATCAGCAGACGGTTGGCGGCGATCCGCACCCGCGACTCCTCGGTCGTGCAGAGCTCCTCGGCCAGCTCCAGCAGCCGCAGACCCCGGCCGCCCTCGTACGATCCCAGGCCGAGCGCGCAGTTGTTGAGCAGGATCGCGGCCGAGTCGCAGAGCCGGTCGACGGCCTGCCGGACGTCCGGGAGGGCGGCGAACGCGCCCCGGCTCAGGCGCCGCAGTTCGTGCAGCGACGGCAGGGCGGCCTCCAGGGTGGCGGCAGCGCCCCGCGCGTCCTTCCGGTCGAGTTGCCGCGAGGCCTTCTCCAGCGCGGCCACGACGGGGTCGAAGGCCGGCTTGGCCTTCGTGAACCAGACCCCGGCCTCGTCCAGCCGCGCCCGGTTCTGCTCGATCGTCCGCCGCGTCTCCTCGTACGGCTTCAGCCGCAGCGCCAGGTCCAGCAGGACGAAGCTCTCCCGGTCGGGCGGGGCCGTGTCCGAGGCGGGGGACAGGGCCACCGCGCAGTTGTTGAGCAACAGGGCGGTGCCGTCGGAGAGTTGCCCGACGGTCAGCGACATCCCGAACCCGGCGAAGGCGCCGAGCCGCTCCACCACCGGGATGACCCGGGCCCGCAAGGTCCCGGCCACGGCGGTCGCGACGGTCTTCCCGCCGCCGTCCGGGAAGGTGCCGGCGAGCTTCTCGCCCGCCGCGCGCAGCTCGCCCGCCGCCGACTCGTACAGCGGCGTCAACTGCTCCTCCAGCGCCTCCCCGAGAAGGCCGCTGCCGGTCCAGGTCCACTGCGCGCAGTACCGGGCCAGCCGGGCGGGGTCCTCGGTGCGCGCGGCCAGCCCGGCGACGGCCGAGACCAGCACGCGGCGCACCTCGGCCTCCAGCACCGTCACCGCGGCCTCGGTCAGCCGCTTGTCGTCGAGCGCGGCGACCCGGTGCCGCAGATGCGCCCAGACCCCGCGCTGCCCGAGCAGCTTGCGCCACAGCCGCGCCGCGGACTGCCAGTGCTCCTCCGGCGACTCGCCGGCGACACGGTTCGGCCCGTGCTTCTTCCCACCGGCCGGACGTTTCTTCCCCCCGGCCGGACCCTTCTTCCCGCCGGCCGGGCGCTGCGGCACCCCAGGGTCCCGCAACTCCCCGTCGAGGGCCCGCGCGTGCGCCCGCACCGCCTCGTCGTGCTGCCGGTGCAGCTCCGGCTCGCACGGGCAGGAGGCGTCCGGTGCGTCCCAGAGCCAGAACAGCTCGTCGACGATCCGGCGCTGCGGATGGTCGAGCACGTCGAAGGCCGTACGGAGCTCTTCCGGCCCGGCCCCGGCGGCGCCGACCGCGACCCCCGCCTTCGCGGCCGTGGCGATCTGCTGCCGGCGCCGGACGAGCGTACGGCGGGAGGCGCAGGTGCTGGACCCGGTGACCCGGAAGGCGTTGCGGCGGTAGAGCTCCGGCCCGCTCAGCTCACGCAGCCGTTCCCGGACGAGAGGCGCGTCACCGCCCATGGCTACGGCTGTCCCGCGGGCGCCTCGTCCATCAGGTTCAGGTCCGGCGGCACCAGCGTCGTCGACTCCACCAGCCCCTTGAGCAGGTTGTGCAGCAGGCGGTTGTCGGAGGGCCGCCGCTCCTCGGACGGGTCGTGCAGCAGCGGGTAGCGGAAGCCGGTGCCGTGCAGGCGCTTGCGTACCGCCTCGATGCGGTGCTCGATCCTGCGGTCCGTCCAGTTGCCGTCCGGGCGCAGATGGACGAGCTGCCGGGCGGCCATGGAGTACGTCAGGGGCCGCGGGTCCTCCTCGTACAGCAGGTACCGCTGGCCGAGGACGACCAGCAGCAGCCGTTCGTCGTCGTCGAGCGCCCAGGTCTCCGGGCGCAGCGTCTCGGCCCGGCGGCGCGAGACCGGTCCCTGGTCGTCGTGGTCGGCCACGTACAGCTCGATCAGGTGCTCGCGGTAGCCGGAGCCCTTCACGAACAGCGGTGTGTAGCCGGTGGCGAGGGGGATCGGCTCGGTGCTCTCGTGCATCATCCGGCCGCGCGGAAGCCGTACCAGCTGCTGCCCGGTGTTGCGCAGCCACCACTGCCCCTGCCGGTAGGTCAGCTCCCCGTGCCGGCGGCTCACCCGCAGGTCGTCCACGCCGACCTCCAGGTCCACGTCCGGCCGTTCGCCCCGGCCGAAGCGGACGGTCAGTCCGGAACGCGGCGGGGCGCACAGGTCCCCGGTGACCGTGCGCGCGTGCAGGGTGCCGGGCTGGGCGGGCGCGACACCGCGCGCGAGGCTGGCGGAGAAGGACATCGCTGGTCTCCTCGGTGCGTGGGCGGAATCGGCACGGTCCGGGCCCGGCACGGGCGGGACCCGGCCGGACGTGCCCACCAGCATGGGCCGACCTGCCCGGGACCCCTCCCAGGGCGACCGCTCCGGGGTCAGCGGGCGGGCAGTCGCGCGGCGGCGGAGGCGGCCAGGTCGGTGACCATGCCGCAGAGCTGCCCCATGGGCCGCTGCCCGCGGACGTGCAGGCGCAGCATCTCGGCGGCCGTCTCGGCGTCCCGCCCGCCGTACTCGCGGTAGGTGACGAACACCGTGCAGGTGCCCGGGCCGTTGCCCTCCGGCTCGACTACGGCGTGGTAGCCGCTGAGCCGGACCGTGCGGCCGTCCCGTGCGGACTTGGGCTCGTCGCGGAAGAAGGCGATCTCCGCCTCCAGGTCGTCGACGTCGCTGAACCACTCGCACTCCCAGTTGGCGACCCCGGCCTCCGGCACATCGGCCTTGATGCCGGGGACGACGGACAGCGCCTTGGCGTCGAGCAGCGCGCAGGCGTCCGCCCAGGCCAGCGAGGCGGCCGGGTAGCCCGGGGTGCGGCGGGGGAGCGGGCCGCGGTTCAGGACCTCGGCCGCGCTGCGGGCGGCGGTGTCGGCGACCCCGCAGAGCGCGGCGACGCCGCCCGCGACCTCGCCGTGGCCCACGTCGACACGGACCCCGACGTACATGTCGTCGCCGGCGTCGCCGTCCTTGTCGTCGCCCGCGTCCCGGGACAGCAGCAGCCCGCACTCGTCCGGCTCGGCCGGCTGCTCCCGGACGGCGATGCCCCCGATGCTCCGGACGGGTTCGGACGCCTCGGGCGGCGAGCCCCGGCGCAGCTGGACCGACACGTCGATACGGGTGGTGTCGTCGGTGTGCACGAGCACGTCGCAGCGGTCGAAGTTGCCGTAGTCCACGTCGACCTCGCTCCTGCCGAACCGGGCGAGTGCGGCGGGGTCGGTGAGGGCGCACACGTCGGCGGTGCGCGGATCACCGATCAGGGAGCGGGTACCGCCCTTCCCGGGGTCCTTCGGCAGCTGCCTCCCGGCGGACTCGGTGCCGGTTTTGGTGCCGTCGTCGCCGCTGCCGTGGCCGGGCAGGGCGACGAGGCCCAGGGCCAGTGCGGCGCAGACGCCGAGCGCCGCGGCGAACAGCACCCGGCGGCGCCGCCGCGGCCACCGCCCGCCGCCGGGCGGGGCGGACCGCCCGAGCCGGGCCCGCCGCGCGCCGGATTCGGCCACGGCCGTCAGCAGCCGCGCGGCCTCGGCCGCCTCGGGGCGCTGCGCCGGGTCGCGCCGCAGCATGGCGGTGAGCACGGGATGCAGCGGCCCCACGGCCTCGGCGTCCATCTCGACGACGCCCTGCTCGGCCTTCCAGTGGGTCAGCCGGGCGGTGTCCTCACCGGCGTCGTCCCCGTCGTCGCCGCCGCGCGGCGGGGAACCGGTGACCAGGGCGTAGAGGGTGGCGGCCAGGCAGAACACGTCGGAGGCGGGCCGGGGCACGTTCCCCCGGGCCAGCTCGGGGGCGGCGTAGTCCGGGGTGAAGCTGTAGGGGCCGTTGGCCGTGATGGTCTCGGTGCCGCCGACCCGGTAGGCGGCACCGAAGTCCAGGAGCTTCGCGGTGCCGCGCCGGGTGAGGCCGACGTTGGCGGGCTTGAGGTCGCAGTGGACGATGCCCGCCGCGTGCAACGCGGCGAGCGCGTCGGCCAGTTGGGCCCCGAGGCGGGCCACGCGCTCGGGGCTCATGGGCGGTTGCCGGTCGAGACCGCCGCCGGGCACGTACTCCATGACGAACCAGTAGGTCTCGGCCGCGTCCTCGTCGCCGCCCGGCGGCACGGTCAGGACGTCGAACAGCGTCACGACATGCGGATGGTCCCGGAACTTGGCCAGGGCGCGCGGCTCGCCCAGCAGCCGCCGCACGGCGGTCTCCCGGTCGCCCTCGACCCTCTCGCGCTTGAGCGCGACGTCCTGGCCCACCACCGTGTCGTGGGCCAGCCACACATCACCGCCCCGCCCTGTCCCGATGACCTCCTTGAGGACATAGCGGCCGGCGAACTCGTCTCCGGGACGCACGTTCTTCTCCCCCTCGCATCGGCCCAGAACGCGCGCGGGCACCGTACGCGCGCGTGGGTCGAACCTACTGCGTACAGGAGAGGTTACTCACAGTCTCCCCAGAGCCTCCATCAGCCGCACGCACGCGCCTTTCGTCCCCTGTAGCGCGCCGGTGACATTCCGGACGGATCCGTAGCAGGCGCGCAGGGCAACTATGCGGGCCGGGACGGGTCATACGAGGTGCAGAGAGACCGAAAACCGCGCGGAACCCGCGCGATCATCAGGGGGAGATTCCATGCACGTCCGTGCCCGAGGCATCCGTACCACCGTGGCCGCGCTGGCGGCCCTGGCCGGGGCGGCCGCGGCCGCCGTTCCCGCCGCGGCCGCCACCACGCCGGCCTCCGCCACACCCCGGTTCCTGGAGCCGGCCGACCTGCCGCCGCACCCGACCTCGCCCTGGTACGGCGGTCCCGTCACCGCCGGCCAGCCGGACCCGCTGCCCGTCTGCGTCGGCGAGGCGCTGCCGTCCACGGCCACGCACCGCTCGTACTGGACCGAGTTCGACACCAGCGCCCAGCAGATCACCGTCGTGGAGCGCGACGAGAGCCGGGCCGAGGACTTCGCGGCCCTGCTCCGCCGCCACCTCGCCGGCTGCGCGAAGAAGCTGACGGAGCAGGACCCCGACCTGACGGCCACGGGCAAGTACTACGGCCGCCTGAAGGTCGAGGAGGGCGCCCACGTCTACGGCCTCCACACCGCCTCGGCGTGGGGTTCCTCCGACATCAACCTGTTCTCGGTCGGCCGCGACGGCAGGACCGTGACGGTCGTCCGGTGGGGCCAGATGGGCACCTTCCAGCACGCCCAGGTGGCCGACTTCAAGAGCACGACCGTGACGGCCGTGAACAGGCTGTACTGACGGGCTCAGCCGCGGCCCGGCCCGGTGCGGCCGTCGTCGCCGTCGTACACGAGGAGCCCGTCGTCGCGCAGCCGCGCGCCGGGCGTCGGCGTGTGGGCGCTGAGACGCCCGTCGGGCATGAGGTGCCGGGCCGGTACGCCGCGGGCGAGGACCGCGAAGTCGGCGATCAGGCGGCGGTGGCAGCGCCACCAGACCGCCTCGCTGCACATCACGGCCGTGCGGGCCTCGGCGGCCTCGCGCAGCAGGCGGTCCATCGCGGTGACGAAGCCGGGGGAGCGGGTGTGGGCGGCGTAGCCGCGGAAGGAGGCGTTGCGCCAGACGGTGTCCGGGCTGTCCGCGGGGGCGGTGCGGAAGCCGCCGAGGTCGGGTTCCCACCGGTAGCCGATGCCGCCGCCCGGCAGCCACTCGGCGAGCCGCCGCCGCGACAGGTCGGGGTCGCGGCGGCTGCCGGGAGCGGTCCGCACATCGACGACGGCCGCGACACCGGCATGCCGCAGCAGCTCGGTGATCCGCTCCCGGCCGGCGGTGCTGTGCCCGAAGGTCAGCAGAAGCGCGTCCACAGGTCCGGACTATCCCGTTTCCACGGGCCCACACACGCGCTACCGGGCAGCGCCCGCGCCGGCTGCCGTCGGACCCGGCTCCTTTTCGAGGAAGGCGCGGAAGGTGCGCGGGGGCCGGCCCGTGAGGCGCTGGACGGTCTCGGTGACACGGTCCTCCGCCCCCTCGGCGATGGCCCGGTCCAGGTCCGCCAGCAGGGCGGCGAACTCCACCGACATCAGCGCCGAGAGGCGATCGCGCAGCTGCTCGCGGGAGATCGGCCGGTGGACCACGGGCCGGCCGGTGACCTCGGTGATGAGCGCGGCGAGGTCGTCGTAGCCGAGCGCCTCCGGTCCGGTGAGGACGAGATCGTCGTTCGGGGCGCGGTCGTCGGTCAGGGCGTGGAGGGCGACGGCCGCGATGTCGTCGGCGTCGACGAAGCCGACCAGGCCGCTCCCGGTCGCGGTCCAGAGGGTGCCGTCCTCGCGGATGTGGAGGGCGACGGCCGCGATGTCGTCGGCGTCGACGAAGCCGACCCGGCCGCTCCCGGTCGCGGTCCAGAGGGTGCCGTCCTCGCGGATGCTGCGGGCGTGCGCGTGCATGCCGGTGACGTTCTGCATGAACCAGGAGGGCCGCAGCACCGCCCACTGTTCGAACAGTTCGGGCAGCGCCTGGTGCACCACGCCCACCGCCGGACCGCCCTCGGGGACGGCCGAGGAGCTGAGGAGCACCGCGCGGCGCGTGCCGGCCGTGCGGGCCCGGCGCAGGAACGGCAGCATGACGGCTGCCGGGTCGGGGTCGCCCAGCGGCGGTATGAGGTAGACGCGGTCGACCCCGTCGAGGGCGGCGGCGTGGGTGGCCGGGTCGTACCAGTCGAAGGCGACCGGCTCCGCGCCGGGGACCGGGGTGGCGCGCCGGCCGGCGGCTCTGACGCGGTGGCCGGCGGCGGTCAGCCGCGCGGTGGTGCGGCTGCCGGTGGTGCCGGTGGCGCCGATGACCAGGGTGGTGCCGGTGCCGGTCACCCCCACCGGACCGCCTCTCTCCCCCGAATCGCCGGAACCGGCTCAATCGGCTGAATCGACCAAGGACTTTCCCACGTGAACGACAGCACACCCGTCTGGTTCATCACCGGCCGCTCCACCGGCCTCGGCCGCGCCCTCGCCACCACCCTCCTCGAACGCGGCCACCGGGCGGTGGTCACCGCCCGCGATCCGCGCACCGTCGCCGACCTGGCCGCCGGCCACGGCGACCGCGCCCTCACCCTGCCCCTCGACGTCACGGATCCCGCACAGGTGGCCGCGGCCGTCGAGCGGGCGGAGGCGGAGTTCGGGCGGATCGACGTCCTGGTGAACAACACCGGCTACGGCTGTCTCGCCGCCGTCGAGGAAGGGGAGGACGCCGAGATCCGGGTCCTGTTCGACACCAACGTGTCAACGTCTCCTCCCTCGGCGGCCTGGCCGCCTTCGGCGCCACCGGCTACTACCACGCCAGCAAGTTCGCGGTGGAGGGCCTGTCCGAGTCGCTCGCCGCCGAAGTCGCCCCGCTCGGCATCGGGGTGACGATCGTCGAGCCCGCCGCGTTCCGCACCAACTGGTCCGGCCCCTCCATGCGCCAGTCGGCCACCGTGATCGAGGACTACGCGGCGACCGCCGGCGTACGGCGCACCAGCACCCTGGCCACCTACGGCCACCAGCCGGGCGATCCGCTGCGGGCGGCCGAGGCCGTCGTCGACGCCGTCGAGTCGGCCGAGCCGCCGCTGCGCCTGCTGCTGGGGAAGGCCGCGTACGACATCGCCACCGCGCGGCTCGACACGCTCCGGGCGGACTTCGACGCCTGGCGGGACGTCACCGTCGGCGCCGACTACCCGGCGGCCTGAGCGCGGCTCAGGCGGGAGGAGGCCGTCGCATCACTCATTCGCTCACTGCCCCCGCGCTTTGCGGTTTCCGCAAGGATCGTTGCCGACAGGCCGGGAGCGGGGCCACGTTGGCGGCGGAGGTGGTCACGATGACCCACGATTCCCGGCAGGACGCCCAGCACTGGGACGAGATGTACCGCAGCCGCGACCAGGTGTTCAGCGGCAACCCCAACGGCGTGCTCGTCACCGAGGCCGCCGATCTGCCACCGGGCCGGGCGCTCGACGTCGGCTGCGGTGAGGGCGCCGACGCGCTCTGGCTGGCCCGGCGCGGCTGGCACGTCACCGCGGTCGACATCTCCGAAGTCGCCCTGCGGCGCGCCGCCGCCGCTGCCGCGGACGTCCAGGACCGCGTGTCCTTCACCCGGGCCGACCTCCTCACCACGCCGCCCCGGGCAGGCGCCTTCGACCTGGTGTCCGTCCAGTACTTCCCGCTCACGCGCCGGTCCGGCCACGCCGCGCTGCGCGGCCTGCTGGATGCCGTCGCCCCCGGCGGCACGCTGCTCCTCGCCACCCACGCCCTCGCGGATCTCGCCCGGCACCAGCCGGAGGGCTTCGACCCCGACGACTACTACTGGCTCGACGACATCGCCCCACTCCTCGGACCCGACTGGGACATCCTCGTCGACGAGACCCGGCCACGCGTCGCCCCGCCCCCCGCCGGCACTCACCATGCCCGCGACAGTGTCCTGCGCGCGCGACGCCTGCCCTGACGACAGCCCATGGAGGCGCGGTGACCGCCCTGACCGATCTGGACGCGACGGAACTGGCACGACGTGTACGGACCCGCGAGGTGTCCTCCCGCGAGGTGGTGCGGGCCCATCTCGACCGCGTCGCGGCCGTCGATCCGGACGTACGCGCCGTGCTCACCGTGCTCGGTGAACAGGCCCTGACCGCGGCGGACCGGGCCGACGCCGCCGTGGCGCGCGTGGGGCCCTCGGCCCGCTGCACGGCGTTCCCTTCACCACCAAGGACTCGTTCGACACGGCCGGCGTGGTGACCACGCGGGGATCGCGGCTGTTCGCCCACCACGTCCCGGCGCGGGACGCGACCGCCGTGGCGCGGCTGCGAGCCGCGGGCGCCATCCCGCTCGCCAAGACGAGCCTGCCGGAGTTCTCCTACTGGACGGAGACCGACAACCTCCTGGTGGGCCCCACCCGCAACCCCTGGGATCCGCGGCGGACTCCGGGCGGGTCCAGCGGGGGAGAGGCGGCGGCGATCGCGGCCGGTATGTCACCGCTCGGCCTGGGCAGCGACGTGGCCCCCTCGGTCCGCGGCCCCGCTCACTTCACGGGCATCGCGGCCCTGAAGGCCCGGCCCTGTCGCTCCCGTTCGGCGCGACCGCCGACGGCCTGCCGGTCGGCGTCCAACTCGTCACCGCCTGGTACGCCGAGGACGTGCTGCTCCCGCTGGCATCGCTCCTGGAGTCCGCGAGCCCGGTCCGCGAACGCCGCCCACCCAGCACGTGAACAAGCCAAAGGGGCCCCGGCCCCTGGCGGGCCTCCACCACGCCGGAGATGATTGAACGGTGAACTAAATACGGAGGAGGACTCGAATGAGCGTGGCGCTCGTGCGCAACCCCGGCGAAGGCACCTTCTACCGCTATTACGACAGCGTCCAGGAGCAGGTCGTCTCGGCCTCCGAGACACAAGGCGTGGTCAGCGTCCTGCGGCTGACCATGCGTCAGACGGACGCGCCGCCCCTGCACGCCCACAGTCACGAGGACGAGAGCTGGGTGGTCCTGTCGGGCCGCGTCCGGTTCTGGGTCGGCTCGGCCGCACTCGACACGTGCGACGTCCACGACGCCGAGCCGGGCGCCTACGTCTTCGGCCCCCGGTCCGTTCCCCACACCTTCCAGCCGCTCACCACGACGGCGGACCTGCTGGTCATCAACAACCCCGGCGCCATCGAAGGCTACTTCCGCTCGATCGGCCCCGCCGCCGCGCGACAGGACACGGACCACGCCGACTTGCTGGCCCGCTACGGGGTGACACTCCTGGACGCCCCGCCGACGGGGCCGCGTTCGTCGTAGCGCGCCGTCAGGTCTCGATCCTGTCCAGAACGGCTACTACAAGTCGGCGTTCACGACGTTCTACGGCAATGTCTACGACCACTGGGGCACGAGCCAGTACCAGGGATCGTCACTGACGACTTACCGGTACGTCTTCGGCAACGGCGGTTACGGCAACGGCCAGTACATGAAGAACAACGCGGCGTCCGTGCAGAACTGCGCCCGGGCCGACAACTATCGCGTGTACTACAACTCCGGCTACGGCGGAACGTCTCAGTACTCCGCGAAGAACGGGCCCTACGGAGACTGCAACATCACCGACCTGATCTCCGCCCTGAAGAACAGCAACGCCTCCTCCCACTTCGCATAAGAAGGAACCCCCGTGAAGCACATCAAGCGTCCGGACACCACGGAGAACGCGGCTGATGGCAGACCGATCGTGAACAAGGAAAACTGGCCCGAGAAGGTCCCCACCCGTGGCCTGACCAAGGATCTGACCCTTCCGCTGGAGGCGTACATGGCCTCCTACGAGGACCAGGTCACCATCGAGCAGGCCGCCAACGATCTCAAGCAGTCCTGCATGAAGGACTACGGCATCGACCTGACACTGCCGCGAGCGGGCGCCAACCCGCCGCCCAGTGACAACGACGTCAACATCGAACGCCGTTACGGCATTAGCCGACCCGGTCCTCGTGGCGCAGCTCGCCGGCACAGTGCCCGTACCACGCGCGATCCGGGCACTACCGCACCAGCGTTCACCGGGCGGAAGCGGCCATCTGCTTGCGCGCGGCGGCGACTTTGAACGGCAGGTGAGTAACGTGTGTGGCGCCGACGGAGCCCGTCGGCGCCACACACGTTTGTGTCGTCAGGACCACTCGATCACGCCGTCTGCCACGGACGCGGAACGTCCGCAGAAGGGGAGTTCCGGGTTGTCCTGCGTGCCGTGCAGGGCGGCGGCGAGAGCGTGCAGGAGCCGCGCCATCGAAGGGGCGTAAGGGCGCGGGTAGTCCGCTTCCGTGTACTTCAGGATCGGGTGTGCCGGGTGTCCCGCGTCGATCAGAAATCCTTCGTGCCCTTCATAGCGTTCAGCGAAGGGAATCCATTCAGGCCGCCACCAGTCGGGGTCTTCGTTCTGCCGGGCGATCTCCGTGTTCCTGATGTAGATGCGGTCGATCCGCGCACAGCTCATCGGCCCTTCGCCCGTGGGGAACAGCTTGTACCAGTCGAGGCCGTTCGAGAAGCGGAGAAGCGCCGCGAGGGGCGAGGGGATTTCGATACCGATCGCCTGGCTGAGGGAAGTGATGTCCGCATCGGAGGCCGGGGCATTGAGCGGTGCGGCGAGTGGCTGGGACTGGATCCACTTCGTTATGCGCTGAATGGAGTGGTCCAGCGGTTCTGTAATGGTCATTGGTTCCTCGCGTCGGCGCCCGGCCCTCTGATAAATAGTCGCTCCACGGAAACGTCACCGGTGGTGCGGTGGGCCGGGGGTTGCGGAACATGAGGGAGCAGAGCAATGAGATCCCGACGCAGTGGCGCGCATGACGTCAGCGAACGCCGTCGGTCCGGTCCGTGTGCTCGAACCGCTCCAACTCGCCCGCGTCGTCCAGCACCGCCACGACGTCGGCACCGACCAACCGCGCGCGAGGGATGCCCGTCTCCGCGACGAGCCGGCCCACGGACACGCGCTCCGGATCCTCGGCCCCGCGGTGCTCGGTCGTCAACTCCGCCTCGTCGCCGACCAGAAGCAGGACCCTGGCCCTGATCCGCTCGCTCAACCGATGGCTCCTTCCGCGGGGGCCGTCACAGCGGAGATCATGCATCCGGTCAAACTGGGGCATAAAAGCCCCGTCGTGCCCTTCACGAAGCCCCAGTCCCGGCCGAGCGCCCCGGCCATACCGTGTGGTCGGTCCACGTCGAGCACGAGAGGGGCTGCGGGATGCCCCTCGGCACTGTTGATGGCAAGTCGGCGACCTCCGTTTCGCGAGCAGGGGCAGACCCGTCACGGGGGGAACCGGCCTGCCCCTGCACTCGACCCTCATGATCGGGTCACCTCCTACAGCGCATCGTGGTGCTGATGCGTCACACAGTGACAAGGCCCGGCGTGCCGAAGGCGGCACGCCGGGCCTTGCTGCTGCGGCGGTGTCAGACGGGGCGGATGTTCTCCGCCTGCGGGCCCTTCTGGCCCTGGGTGACGTCGAACTCGACCTTCTGGCCCTCATGCAGCTCGCGGTACCCCTGGGCGGCGATGTTCGAGTAGTGGGCGAAGACGTCCGGGCCGCCGCCCTCCTGCTCGATGAAGCCGAAGCCCTTCTCGCTGTTGAACCACTTGACAGTGCCCTTGGCCATGACCGTCTCCTTCGAGGGGGAAACCGGGCTCGCGCTCTACGTGCCCGGGAGGTGATCGCCCTGGTCCGGAAAGGCGCTGAAAAGCAAGAACGCCCGTGATGGCGATCACGGGCGAACGGCACTTCGGAACCACGACTGCTGAATCACGACGCTACACCCGCGCGGTGACAGCCGCTACCGAGAACGTGCGCCCCGGGCCGAGGATCCACCCATGGAGCGGAATCCCTCTCGATGACACGGGTGACAGCGGGCTCACCCGTGACACTCCTGACCCCCGGTGCGCTGTACGAGGTGATCCCCCGAACGGCTGGTGCGCGGCAGTGTCGGGCGCCCGGAAGGCGTCGGCGCTACGCGCGGAGAGAGCAGGACATGCGGTAAGGGCGCGAGCCGGCACTCGCGGGCACAGGCCTGCGACGCGGTCGGCATGAGCGAACGTTCCGGTAAGACAGAAGCGAAGCACTGCCCTGCCTGATGACAACCCTGGTCCGATCCGCCGGTCCGCGACATGCCCGTATCCCGGAGCATGGACCCTCACGGCGCATCTACTTACCCCGCCTCGCGGACGCCGCCGCGTCCTCCATGGCGACCTACACCATCCCGTTGCTGGTGCTGGCCACCACCGATTCCGCGTCGCTGACGGGGATCGCGTTCATGCTGGCGTGGGTGCCCCGGCTGAGCACGTTCGGTATGGCCGGCTCGGCCGTCGACCGCTTCGGCGCCGCACGGGTCTTCCGGCTGGCCGCGACCGCCCGGGCCGGTGTCGTCGGCATCGCCGCGCTGGTCCTGGCGTTCACGCACGGCCACACCGCCACGGTCGTGGTGATGCTGCTCGCCGCGTGCGCCGGCTTCCTGACCGAGTTCAGCTACATCGCGGCCGAGAGTGTCGGCGCGGTGGCCAGCCGGGAGGCCGCCGACGGGGCCCACCGCATCCAGTCGGTCCTCCTCGGCATAGACCAGGGCGCCGCTCTCGCGGGACCCGCGGCGGGCGGCTTTCTCCTGCAGTGGACCGGACCGACGGGGATGCTCGCCGCCATCGGCGGGTTGTCGCTGCTGGCGGCCGTCATCACGCCGCGGGTGCGCGGAGGCCGGTCGACGACGGCCATGTCCCTCGCCGAGAGCGTGCGGACCGGGTGGTCGACGCTGCGCGCGCTGCCCGCGCTCGCCTGTCTGGTGGTGGGGCTGGCCTTGTCCAATCTGGCACTCGGAGTGCTGGAGGCCGCCGTTCCGGTGATTCTGGTGAAACAGCTCGGCCACGCCAGCGCCTCGGTCGGCGTGGTGTGGTCCGCCGCGGCGGCGGCCTCCCTGGCGGCGATCGCGGTCTGCCGGATCGCCATCGACCGATGGGGACTGTCCTCGGTGGGGCGCGTCGCCGCCTGCGTGGCGTCCGTGGCCTGCTTCGCCCTCGCCCACGCCGATGCCTATCCGGCGTACCTGCTGCTGATCGCTGCCTTCATGGCCGGGGACGGCGTGCTGACCGTCGTTCTGCGCACCCTGCGCTCCCGGCTGATACCCGCCGAGGTCTTCGGCAGCACGCTGTCCCTGACCGTCCTGATCCTCCTCCTGCCCTACCCCGTCGCCGGCATCCTGGTCGCCACCACACCGCCGGCCGCCCTGGACCACGTCATCACGGCCTGCGCCGTCCTCCAGGCCCTCGGCCTCGCCGTCGCCTTCACCGTCACCAGACGCCGGCGGCACCGCTCCGGCGGCAGGCACCGGAAGCGCCGCGCATGAAGTCACCGGCATCTTCTGGTCAGATGTCCCGGAACGTCTCGATCTGCGCCCCGATGGAGTTCAGCCGCTCCGCCAGGTCCTCGTACCCCCGGTTGATGACGTACACGTTGCGCAGCACCGACGTGCCCTCGGCCGCCATCATCGCCAGCAGGACGACCACCGCGGGGCGCAGGGCCGGCGGGCACATCATCTCGGCGGCGCGCCAGCGGGTCGGGCCCTCGACCAGGACGCGGTGGGGGTCCAGCAGCTGGAGCCGGCCGCCGAGGCGGTTCAGGTCGGTCAGGTAGATCGCGCGGTTGTCGTAGACCCAGTCGTGGATGAGGGTCTTGCCCTGCGCGACCGCCGCGATCGCCGCGAAGAACGGGACGTTGTCGATGTTCAGGCCGGGGAACGGCATGGGGTGGATCTTGTCGATCGGCGCCTCCAGCTTGGAGGGCCGGACGGTGAGGTCCACCAGCCGGGTGCGGCCGTTGTCCGCGAAGTACTCGGGCGTGCGGTCGTGGTCGAGGCCCATCTCCTCCAGCACGGCCAGCTCGATCTCCAGGAACTCGATCGGCACCCGGCGCACCGTCAGCTCCGACTCGGTCACGACGGCCGCCGCGACCAGGCTCATCGCCTCGACCGGGTCCTCGGAGGGGGAGTAGTCCACGTCGACGTCGATGGTCGGTACGCCGTGCACGGTGAGGGTGGTGGTGCCGATGCCGTCGACCTTGACGCCCAGGGCCTCCAGGAAGAAGCACAGGTCCTGGACCATGTAGTTGGAGGAGGCGTTGCGGATGACGGTGGTGCCGTCGTGCCGGGCGGCGGCGAGCAGCGCGTTCTCGGTGACCGTGTCGCCGCGCTCGGTCAGGACGATCGGGCGGTCGGGGCTGACCGAGCGGTCCACCTGGGCGTGGTACTGGCCCTCGGTGGCGGCGATGTCCAGGCCGAACCGGCGCAGCGCGATCATGTGCGGCTCGACCGTGCGGGTGCCGAGGTCGCAGCCGCCGGCGTACGGCAGCTTGAAGTGGTCCATGCGGTGCAGCAGCGGGCCGAGGAACATGATGATCGACCGGGTGCGGCGGGCCGCGTCCGCGTCGATCGCCGCCAGGTCCAGCTCCGCCGACGGCACGATCTCCAGGTCGACGCCGTCGTTGATCCACCGGGTGCGCACTCCGATGGAGCCCAGCACCTCCAGGAGGCGGTAGACCTCCTCGATGCGGGCGACGCGGCGCAGCACCGTGCGCCCCTGGTTGAGCAGTGAGGCGCACAGCAGCGCCACGCACGCGTTCTTGCTCGTCTTCACGTCGATGGCACCGGACAGCCGGCGCCCGCCGACGACCCGCAGATGCATCGGACCGGCGTAGCCGAGGGACACGATCTCGCTGTCGAGGGCCTCCCCGATCCGCGCGATCATCTCAAGGCTGATGTTCTGGTTGCCGCGCTCGATCCGGTTGACGGCGCTCTGGCTGGTTCCGAGCGCCTCGGCCAGCTGCGACTGCGTCCAGCCCCGGTGCTGCCGGGCGTCACGGATGAGCTTGCCGATGCGTACGAGGTAGTCGTCTGCCATGAGGTTGAGGTTATCTCAGATATGAGATGGGGCGTCGACGGGGGGTCCATTCGGGTGACGGGGCGTCAATGCCGCCTGGTGGTACGGGTGCGCCGCCACCCGAAGGGTCCGGGCAGGTCCATGGATGTCGTACGACGTCCCGTGCTGCTGCGGGTGTGCCGCGGGCCGTTCTTTCCGCCGCCGGTGGTGATGGACCAGGAGCGCTTGTTGATGTTGAGCCGCACCCCCGGAAGGATCCGGAAACTCTTGCGGAACGTGAGCGGCATGCCTGTCTCCTCTCCGTCTTGCGTGGATACCTGGTCGTGCGTGGATACCTGGTTCGGATACCCGGGAAAAGGGCGCGCATGGCCGCACGGCGGACACCGGGGCATGACCAACCGCCCCGGGTGTACTAGAGTTATCTCGACATCGAGATATCTGCCGAGGAGCACCGCAGCCGCCACTCGGTAAGGCATACCTAACTTAGCCTTACCTTAGCGGATCGGTCGAGATGCCGTGGCGGCAGGATCGTGGTGGTACGCGCACATCAATGAAGGAGACTGTCGTGTCGGCGAACAGCTTCGACGCCCGCAGCACGCTGCAGGTGGGCGACGAGTCGTACGAGATCTTCCGGCTGGACAAGGTGGAGGGCTCGGCCCGCCTTCCCTACAGCCTCAAGGTCCTGCTGGAGAACCTGCTCCGCACCGAGGACGGCGCGAACATCACCGCCGACCACATCCGTGCCCTCGGCGGCTGGGACTCGCAGGCCCAGCCCAGCCAGGAGATCCAGTTCACGCCGGCCCGCGTGATCATGCAGGACTTCACCGGCGTTCCCTGCGTCGTGGACCTCGCGACCATGCGCGAGGCCGTCAAGGAGCTGGGCGGCGACCCGGCCAAGATCAACCCGCTGGCGCCGGCCGAGCTGGTCATCGACCACTCCGTCATCGCCGACAAGTTCGGCACCGCCGACGCCTTCAAGCAGAACGTCGACCTGGAGTACGGCCGCAACAAGGAGCGCTACCAGTTCCTGCGCTGGGGCCAGACCGCCTTCGACGAGTTCAAGGTCGTCCCGCCCGGCACCGGCATCGTCCACCAGGTGAACATCGAGCACCTGGCCCGTGTGGTGATGGTGCGTGACGGCAAGGCCTACCCGGACACCCTGGTCGGCACCGACTCGCACACCACGATGGTCAACGGCCTGGGCGTCCTCGGCTGGGGCGTCGGCGGCATCGAGGCCGAGGCCGCCATGCTCGGCCAGCCGGTCTCCATGCTCATCCCGCGCGTCGTCGGCTTCAAGCTGACCGGTGAGCTGCCCGCCGGCACCACCGCCACCGACCTGGTGCTCACCATCACCGAGATGCTGCGGGGGCACGGCGTCGTCGGCAAGTTCGTCGAGTTCTACGGCGAGGGCGTCGCCGCCACCTCCCTGGCCAACCGTGCCACCATCGGCAACATGTCGCCGGAGTTCGGCTCCACCGCCGCGATCTTCCCGATCGACGACGAGACCATCAACTACATGCGGCTCACCGGCCGCAGCGAGCAGCAGCTCGCGCTGGTCGAGGCGTACGCCAAGGAGCAGGGCCTCTGGCTGGACCCGAAGGCCGAGCCGGACTTCTCCGAGAAGCTGGAGCTCGACCTGTCGACGGTCGTCCCCTCCATCGCCGGCCCGAAGCGCCCGCAGGACCGCATCGTCCTCGCCAACGCCGCCGAGCAGTTCAAGCAGGACGTCCGGACGTACGTCAACGACGAGTACGAGGCCAGCAAGGAGTCCTTCCCGAGCTCCGACGCCCCCTCGTCGATCCCGAACGGCGCCCCGTCCAACCCGGTCACCGTGACCGCCCCCGACGGCACCTCGTACGAGATCGACCACGGCGCGGTGACGGTCGCGGCCATCACCTCCTGCACCAACACCTCCAACCCGTACGTCATGGTCGCCGCCGCGCTGGTGGCCAAGAAGGCGGTGGAGAAGGGCCTGACCCGCAAGCCGTGGGTCAAGACCACCCTCGCCCCGGGTTCGAAGGTCGTCACCGACTACTTCGAGAAGGCGGGCCTGACCCCGTACCTCGACAAGGTCGGCTTCAACCTCGTCGGCTACGGCTGCACCACCTGCATCGGCAACTCCGGCCCGCTGCCGGAGGAGGTCTCCAAGGCCGTCAACGACCACGACCTCGCGGTCACCTCGGTCCTCTCCGGCAACCGGAACTTCGAGGGCCGTATCAACCCCGACGTCAAGATGAACTACCTGGCGTCCCCGCCGCTGGTCGTCGCGTACGCCATCGCCGGCTCCATGAAGGTGGACATCACCAAGGACGCCCTGGGCACCGACCAGGACGGCAACCCGGTCTTCCTGAAGGACATCTGGCCCTCCGAGGCCGAGGTGAACGAGGTCGTCGCCAACGCCATCGGCGAGGACATGTTCTCCAAGTCCTACTCGGACGTCTTCGCGGGCGACGCCCAGTGGCAGGCGCTGCCGATCCCGACCGGCAACACCTTCGAGTGGGACCCGCAGTCGACGTACGTCCGCAAGCCCCCGTACTTCGAGGGCATGACGATGGAGACCACCCCGGTCTCCGACATCTCCGGCGCCCGGGTGCTCGCCAAGCTGGGCGACTCGGTCACCACCGACCACATCTCCCCGGCCGGCGCCATCAAGGCCGACACCCCGGCCGGCAAGTACCTCACCGAGCACGGTGTCGAGCGCCGCGACTTCAACTCCTACGGCTCCCGCCGAGGCAACCACGAGGTCATGATCCGCGGCACGTTCGCCAACATCCGCCTGCGCAACCAGATCGCGCCGGGCACCGAGGGCGGCTACACCCGCGACTTCACGCAGGACGGCGGGCCGGTCTCCTTCATCTACGACGCCTCGCAGAACTACCAGGCCGCCGGCATCCCGCTGGTCGTCCTGGCCGGCAAGGAGTACGGCTCCGGCTCGTCCCGTGACTGGGCCGCCAAGGGCACCGCGCTCCTCGGCGTCAAGGCCGTCATCGCCGAGTCCTACGAGCGCATCCACCGCTCGAACCTCATCGGCATGGGCGTCCTGCCGCTGCAGTTCCCGGAGGGCCAGTCCGCCGCCTCCCTCGGCCTGACCGGTGAGGAGACCTTCTCCATCTCCGGCGTCACCGAACTGAACAACGGCACCACTCCGCGCACGGTGAAGGTCACCACCGACACCGGCGTCGAGTTCGACGCGGTCGTCCGCATCGACACCCCGGGTGAGGCGGACTACTACCGCAACGGCGGCATCATGCAGTACGTGCTGCGCAGCCTGATCCGCAAGTAAGCGGACCGGTACGGCAGTTCAGGGCAGTTCGAGGGCCGCGTTCCCGGGTGACCGGGGGCGCGGCCCGCGCCGTTGCGGGCAGGACATCGCCGGGGCTCAGACAGAACACAGGGTTCCCCCAGCGGACCGGGACAGGATCGGTACATGTCTGGCAGGTCGCGGCGGGCCGGGCGCTGCCAGCGGGCCGGCCGCGCCCTCACTCCCCGCGGTACTTCGCCGCCGCGGCCTGCGCCAGGTCCTGCGACTTGTCCAGGGCCGCGTCCACCGACTGCTGCCCGGCGATGGCCGCGGCGATCTGCTGGGAGACCGCCGTACCCAGCACGGCGAACTCGGGAATGCCCACGAAGCCGATGCCGGTGTACGGGCGGGGGGCGACGCCGGGGTTCCTCGGGTCGGCGGAGTCCGTCGCCGCCCTGTACTCCTGCCGGTACCAGGCCGCCGCGGCCTGCTGGTACTCGGGGTTGGCGTACAGCGACCTGCGGTTCCCGGCGGGCGCCGCGGTCCAGCCCAGATCCCGGCCGACCTGCGCCTGGTACTCCTTGGAGGAGGCCCAGGAGATGAACTCCCAGGCGGCGTCCTTCCGGTCGGAGGCCTGCTGGATGCCCCACGCCCAGGTCCACAGCCAGCCGGCCTTCTCGGTCCGGTGGTGCGGGGCCGGGACGTAGCCCACCTTGCCCTTGACCGAGGAGCCGTCGGCCTCGATCGACGAGGCCAGGGACGTGGCGTCGTACATCATGGCGCACTCGCCCGCGACGAAGCGGTCGAGGATCTCCAGCACGCCCATCCGCTCGGCGCCGGGCTGGCCGTGCGAGCGGACCAGGTCGACGTAGAACCGCACGGCCTCCTTGAACTCCGGTGAGGTCAGGCGGGCGTTCCAGTCCATGTCGTACCAGGCGCCGCCGAAGGTGTTGACGACCGTGTTGATCGGGGCGAGGTTCTGCCCCCAGCCGGGCAGGCCGCGCAGGCAGATGCCGCTCGCGCCGTCGGTGCCGTCGACCCGGGCGGCGAGGTCGGCGACCTGCTCCCAGGTCGGGTCGGGCGGCATGGTCAGCCCGTCCTTGCGGAAGAGGTCCTTGCGGTACATCAGGAAGGAGCCCTCGCCGTAGAAGGGCTCGGCGTAGAGCCTGCCGTCCTCCCCGGTCAGCGACGCGACCAGGTTGGGGAAGACGTCCTCCTGGTCGAAGTCCTCGTCCGCCTTCACGTAGGAGTCCAGCGGGGCGAGCCAGCCGTGGTCCGAGTAGATCGGCACCTCGTACGCGCTGACGCTGGCCACGTCGTGGTTCCCCGCCTGGGTGGCGAACTCGCGGTTCATCCGCTCCCGCGCCTCGTTCTCCGGGAGCAGGGTGTAGTCGACCGTGATGCCGGTCTCCGCCGTGAAGTGCTCCTTGGTGAGCCGTTCGAGGGTCTGCATCTGGGGCGCGTCCACCGCGAGCACGCTGAGGTCGGCCTGTTCCCCGGCGCCGGGCGGATCGGTGTCGGCGCACCCGGCGAGGGCCAGGCCCGCGGCGACCGTGGCGGCCACGGCCCCCCTGACGAGGCGGCTCCGTGTCATGGCATCCCGGCCCTTACCCGTTTTTGCCTTTTTCTAGGCATACCGGGACAAGAGGCAAACCGGGACAAGTGGGCGCAGCTCAGGGGCGCCCCCGCCGGGCCTGGGCCCGTCTGGACAGCGCGTCGGCCGCGACGGCGGCCAGCAGCACCCCACCCGTGATCATGAACTGCAAGGCGTCCTGGACGCCCAGCAGCCCCATGCCCGAGGCGATCGAGTGGATGACCAGCACCCCGAGCAGCACCGACCAGGGCGAGCCCCGCCCGCCGAACAGACTCGTGCCCCCGATGACGGCCGCGGCGATGGCGTTGATCAGCAGCATCCCGGAACCGGCGGCACGGGCGGTCGTCGGGCTCGCCGAGGTGAGGCCCGAGGCCACGAACAGCCCGCCGACCGCGGCCAGCGTCCCCGACACCATGAACATCGCCACCCGCACCCGCTCCACCGCGATGCCCGCCCGCCGCGCCGCCTCGACCCCACCGCCGAGCGCGTACACCCGACGCCCGTAGCGGGTGCGGCGCAGCACGTAGTCCGAGACCACCAGGACCACCAGGAAGATCAGCAGCGCGAGGGGAAGCCCCTGGAACCGGTTCAGGGTGTGGGCCGCGGCGAAGGCGACCACCGCGAGCAGAGCGGTGCGCAGCCAGGTCTCGCTCATCGGCCGGTACGGCATCCCGGCGGCCCGGTGGCGGCTGCGCCTGCGGCGGGCGGTCAGGAGATACCCGGCCGTGCCCAGCGCCGCGACCGCGTACGCCGCCGCGTCGGCACCGAAGTGCCGGCTGGTCAGGGACGCGACCAAACCCTCCTCGTCGATGTTGATCGTGCCGCTCGCGCCCAGCAGGTAGAGCGTCAGGCCGTTCCACACCAGCAGCCCCGCGAGCGTCACCACGAACGCGGGCACGCCGAGCCAGGCGAAGAAGAACCCGTGGAAGGCGCCCACGGCCGTCCCCGCGACCACCGCCACGATCACCGCGAGCCACTCCGGCACCCCGTGGTTCACGTTCAGCACGGCGAACGCCGCCCCCGCCAGGCCGCTGACGGAACCGACCGACAGATCGATCTCCCGGATCAGCAGCACGAACACGATGCCGACGGCGACCAGGCCGGTCCCGACGATGTCCACGCTGAGGTTGGACAGGTTGCGCGGCGAGAGGAACTTGTCGTCCAGGATCTGGAAGACGACGCAGATCACGATCAGCCCCGCGACGACCAGGAGCGGCCCGCGCTCGCCGTCCCGCACACTGCCGCGGACGTCCGAGGCGTACTCCCGCAGGTTGTCCTGCCAGCCGCGGGCGCGCGGCCGCCGGCCGGTGGTGACCGGCCCGGCCGGCCCGCCGTCCCGGTGCGGTCCGCCGCGGCTCACGGCCACGCCTCCTCGTCGCCCCTCGACCGATGGGCCACGGCGTTGTCCGCCGCCCCCGTGACGGAGGAGATGATCTGCTCCTGCGTCACCGTGCTCACGTCGAACAGGCCGTTGTTGCGGCCCAGCCGCAGCACCGCGACCCGGTCCGCCACGGCCTTGATGTCGCCCATGTTGTGACTGATCAGGATGATCGCCATCCCGCGGTCGCGGACCTCCTCGATGAGGTCGAGCAGATGGCTGGTCTGCTCGACGCCCAGGGCGGCGGTGGGCTCGTCGAGCAGCAGCACCTTGGGCGCGCCCATGAGCGAGCGGGAGATCGCGACGGCCTGCCGCTGACCGGCGGAGAGCGCCGCGACCGGCATGCGCACGTCGGGGATGCGGATCGACAGGGTGCGCATCAGGTCGCGGGCGCGGCGCTCCATCTCCACCTCGTCGAGGATGCCCACCCGGTCGATCTCCCGGCCGAGGAAGAGATTGCCGACGACGTCCAGGTTGTCGCACATGGCGAGGTCCTGGTACACGGTCGCGATGCCCAGGGCGTGGGCGTCGTGCGGGCGTTTGATCTGCACGAGCCGCCCCTCCCACTCGATGACGCCCCGGTCGGCGGGGCTGACACCGGAGATCACCTTGATGAGCGTGGACTTGCCGGCGCCGTTGTCGCCCGCCAGGGCCACGACCTCACCGGCCCGGACCTGAAGGTCCACGTCGACGAGCGCCTGGACGCCGCCGAACCGCTTGGAGATGCCGCGCAACGCCAGCACGGGCGGATGGGCCACGGGAACCACCTCCTCATCGGGTGAGTCCGGCCCGGTCGCAGTCCGGCCGGAGCTTCGGGGGACAGATCTGGTCGATCGTGTAGACGCCGTCCTCGACGAGCGTCCGGCCGATGTTCTCCCGCGTCACCGCGGTCGGGGTGAGCAGGATCGACGGGACGTTCTCGGTGGTGGGGCTGTCCACGCTCGTCGTGACGAGGTTGTCGATGTCGTTGCCGCGCGCCAGGGCGACGGCCATCGCGGAGGCCGCGTCGGTCTCCAGCCGGAAGGGCTTGTAGACGGTCATGTACTGCTCGCCCTCCACGATGCGCCGCACGGCGTCCAGGTCGGCGTCCTGGCCGGTGACCGCGGGCAGCGGTGAGACCCGGGCGCTCTTGAGCGCCGCGACGACACCGGCGGCGATCGAGTCGTTGGCCGCCAGCACCCCGTCGATCCGGTCCGGGCCGAGGGCGCTGATCGCGGCGGACATGTGGTCGTGCGCGTTCTCCGTACGCCACCCGAGGGTGTCGTACGACCTGGCGATCCGCACCCGGTCCTGGAGGACGGCACGGGCCCCGCCCTCGTACCAGGCGGCGTTGGGGCTGGCCGGGTCGCCGTTCACCATGACCACGGTGCCGCCGTCGGCCCTGGGGCCCATGCCCCGCAGCAGGGCCTCGCCCTGGAGTCTGCCGACCTCGCCGCCGTCGAAACTGACGAACCCCGAGATGGGGCCCTCGGCGAGCCGGTCGTAGGCGACGACCGGGATGTCCGCCCGCTCGGCCGCCCGGACCGAGGAGCGCAGGGCCCTGGGGTCGACGACGTCCAGGATGAGCGCCGAGACACCTCTGGTGATCATGGAGTTCATCTGCTGCCGCTGGCTCGCCGCGTCGTTCTCGGCGTTGGCGTACACCACCCTGCACTCGGAGCACAGCTCCTTCACCCGCTTCTCGATCATGGGCTTGTCGGACTGCTCCCAGCGCGGCACCGCGCGGCTGGGCAGGAGCAGCCCGATGGTCAGCCCGTCCTCGCCGTCCGCGCCGTTCCCGGCGCACCCGGCCAGGGACAGCGCCATCACGACCGCCAGCAGGCCGGCGGACAGCCGCCACTTCGGGCCTCTCATCGCGGCCCCCTCTCCTCGGACCGGCCCCGGTCCGGGCCCCGGCCTCTGTTCCGGTCGCGGTTCCGGCTGATGCCCCAGCCCCGGTCCCGGCCCAGGCTCCAGCCCGACTGGCGCGCCTTCTCCGGCTCGACCCGCCGTTCCGGTTCCGGTTCCGCCTCCGGCGGTTGTGCCGGCTCCGGTTCCGGACGGGACACCACGATCTCGCTCCACACCTGCTTGCCGCCGCCGACCGGCACCGAGCCCCAGGCCGCCGACAGGGCCTCGACCAGGAAGAGCCCCCGGCCACCCGTCGACTCCCAGTCCACGACCACCGGCTTGGCGGGCGAGCGCGGCGAGGAGTCGCTCACGGTCACCCGCAGCCGGTCCGCCGCCAGGGTCAGATCCAGCCGGACCGGGCCCTGCGTGTGCACCAGCGCGTTGGTGACCAGCTCCGACACCACCAGCAGGACGGTGTCGGCCTCGGCCACGATGTCCCACGACCGCAGCGTGCGCGCGCTGAACCGGCGGGCGTGCATCACCGCGTCCGGCAGCCGCCACACCACCCAGCCCGCCCGCACGGGCCGCACCCGCATGCCGTCGTAGCGCAGCAGCAGCAACGCCACGTCGTCCTCCCGGCGGCCGGTCTCGCCGAGCAGCTCGTCCGCCATCCGCCCCGGGTCGGCGGGGTCGGCGGCGGCCAGCGCCTCGCGCACGAGCCGCATGCCCTCGTCCAGGTGGAGGTCGGACGACTCGACCAGGCCGTCCGTCACCAGCGCGAGCACCGAGCCCGGGGCCAGCGCGAGCGCAGTCAGCGGGAACTCCGCGTCCGCCAGGACGCCCAGCGGGAGGCCGCCCTCGACCGTGATCTCCTCCGTGCTGCCGTCGGGGTGGCGCACCAGCGGGAACAGGTGCCCGGCCCGCACGAACAGCGCGTTGCCCTCCTCCATGTCCAGCTCGACATAGCAGCAGGTGGCGAACAGATCGGTCTCCATGCCGACGAGCAGCCGGTTGGCGTGCGAGACGACCACGTCCGGCGGATGCCCCTCCACGGCGTAGGCCCGGACCGCGGTCCGCATCTGGCCCATGATCGTCGCGGCCCCGGCGCTGTGCCCCTGCACGTCTCCGATGACCAGGGCCACCTTCCCCTCCGACAGGGCGATCACGTCGTACCAGTCGCCGCCCACCTGGAGCCCGCGCCGGGCGGGCAGGTAGCGGGCCACGGCGATGCCGCCGGGCAGCCGGGGGAGCCGGCGGGGGAGCAGGCTGCGCTGGAGCATCGTCGCGAGTTCCTGCTCGGCGTCGTAGGCGTGCGCGCGCTTCAGGGCCTGCCCCACCAGTCCGGCGGTCGCGGTCAGCAGGGCCCGCTCCTCCGGGGCGAACTCGTGCGGGTCGTCCCAGCCGACCAGGCACACCCCGGCCACCCTGCTCTTCGCGGGCAGCGGCAGGACCGCGAGCCCGCCGGGGCCGATCCCCGCCAGCCCTGGTTCCAGCACGGCGCCGGCCGGCCACAGGCTCATCCGCCCGTCCCGCAGCGCCGCCTGAAGCGTGGGCAGGGCGCTGACCGGCGCGTCGGGCCACTCCGAGCGCCACTCCGAACGCCACAGCTCCGGCCAGGCACCGGCGCCCGGCGGATCGAGCACGGTCACCGCGAGCCGGTCCTCCAGCAGCTCGGCGAGCGCGACCCGGTCGGCACCCAGCGGCTCGCGCAGCGCGGCGACCACCACGCGGCTGACGTCCCGCACCGTCGTCGCGTCGTCGAGCGCGGCCGTCAGCCACTGGATCCGGGCCACGTCGCTGGCGCCGCGCCGCAGCACGGGGGCCGCGGTGACGACACCCAGCACCCGCTGCGGAGTTCCGTCGGGCCCCTTCAGCACCCGGCAGCCCAGGCGCAGCCAGCACAGTTCACCGGTGGGCCGGCGGATCCGGAACTCCAGCTCCCGGCGGCCGGGGGTCTGCGCGGACGGTTCGATGACCGACAGCAGGGCGGGGACGTCCTCCGGGACGCTGTAGGAGAGCAGGGTGTCGGTCTTGCCGTCGAAGCCGTCCTCGCGGATGCCGACCAGGTCGAGCAGGGCCGGGTCCGTCTCGACCAGGCCGGTGCCCGGCGTCAGGGCGAAGGAACCCACCCCCATGGCCCGCAGGGCGGAATCCAGCAGCGGCGGGGGAGCCGACCGGTCGGCCTCGCCCCGGAGCCGCCCGGCGACCGCCTCGGCATACCGCTCCAGGAACTCCCGCTGCTCGCCCCCGAACCCCTCCCCGGCCTCGCCCACCACGACGAGACACCCCAGCCCGCCCCCCGCCGCCCCCAGCGGCACCGCCCCGAGCGGCGCGGAGGCGGCCGCGTCGTCGTCCCGACCGGTGATCCCGGCGCCGACGCGCAGAGGTCCGGCGGGCAGGGGTCCGGTGGGCAGGGCACCCCGGACCCACAGGGCCCGACCGCTCCGATACGCCTCGGCGACCACGGCCGCGCCGCCTCCCGGCTCACGTGCTTCCGGTGCGGACACGGGGCGGTCGGTTCCCGGTGAGGGTGTGTCGCTGTTGTGGGGTCCGGGTGAGGTGTTGTTCGGCTGCAGGGGGCTATCGGTTTCTGGCTGCGGCGGGGATGCGCCGCCGTTGTGGGGTCCGGGCGGGGTGATGTTCGGCTGCGGGGGGCCGCCGGCTCCTGGCTCGGGCGGTGCGGGCACGGGGCGGTCGGTTCCCGGCGGGGACGCGTCGCCGTTGTGTGGTCCGGGCGAGGCGATCTCCGGCTGCGGGGGGCCGCCGGTTCCTCGCTCGGGCGGTGCGGGGGCGGGCCGAGCGGCGCCCGGCGGGGCTGCGTCGCCGTTGTGCGGTCCGGGTGAGGCGATCTCCGGCTGCGGGGGGCCGCCGGTTCCTCGCTCGGGCGGTGCGGGGGCGGGCCGAGCGGCGCCCGGCGGGGCTGCTCCGGCTGCGGGGGGCCGCCGGTTCCTCGCTCGGGCGGTGCGGGGGCGGGCCGAGCGGCGCCCGGCGGGGCTGCGTCGCCGTTGTGTGGTCCGGGTGAGGCGATCTCCGGCTGCGGAGGGCCGCCGGCTCCTCGCTCGGCCGGCCCCGGCGCGTCGCCGTCCCTCCGCACCGCCGGGCCGTCCATCACCGGCGAACCCCCCGACACCCGTACGCGCCCCGCCAACCCGTACCGCTCGGGTCCCAGCCCGGCCGACTCTGCCAACCGGAGCTCCGTACCGTCCTCGCTCCGTACGTACACCGCCGCCAGCACCACCCCGGCGAACGCCAGGACCCGCTCCCGCGCGGCGAGCTCCGGCGCGGGACGAGACGGACCGGCAGCCCCGTTCCCCGGCGCCCGGAGGCCGGGGGCCGCGGCCCGGGCATCGCCGTCATGGGGCATGTCCGCGTCCACCTCCCGTCCATGCCGCGAGTACCGGCAGGTGGGAGTCCCCGGAACTCAGGCGACGACGACGCGGGCACGGGACCGGCGGCGCAGGGTCACGCCTCCCATGGCGGATCCACGCCGCACATGAGCGGCAGGGCACCCACACAACAGAATCGCACACCTGGATAACCGCGACATATGGGGCGGACGCTCCTTCAGTGCCGACGCGGTCCGGGCGCCAGACGGTTCCCGGTCGTGTGCCGGACCGCCTTCCGGCACACGGTCGGCGACCGGGGCACCACCCCGCTAACGTTGCGCCGCATGGCCCACACGGAGACCGACATCACGGCGGACCTGATCCGGGACCTGCTGCGCGACCAGCACCCCGACCTGGCCGACCGTCCCCTGGAGCTCGGTGCGCGCGGCTGGGACAACCAGCTCTGGCGGCTCGGCGACGACCTCGCCGTCCGGCTGCCCTGGGCCACGCCGGCCGCGGACGCGCTGCTGCGCAAGGAGCACGCCTGGGTGCCCGCCCTCGCCCGCCGGCTTCCGCTGCGGGTACCCGTGCCCCAGCGCCTCGGCGAGCCCTCCGAGCGGTTTCCGCGGCCCTGGATCGTCACCACCTGGGTGCGGGGCACTCCAGCCGACCGTGCCCCCGCCACCAGTGCCGTGGAGGCGGCCGACGCCCTGGCCGCCTTCCTGACGGCACTGCACCGGCCCGCTCCCGCCGACGCGCCCGTGGGCCGCGGCCGGGGCGGATCGCCGACGGAGTACGCCGACGGCTTCGCCCGCCATCTCGCCTCGGCCACGGAAGCGGGGCTGATCCCCGACCCGGACGCCGTCCGCGCGGTCTGGGAGGACGCCGTCACCGCGCCCGACTGGCCGGGCCCGGCCGTGTGGCTGCACGCCGATCTCCATCCGGCCAACATCCTCACCGCGGAGGGCACCTTCTGCGGCGTGATCGACTTCGGCGACCTCTGCGCGGGCGATCCGGCCTGCGATCTCGCCGCGGCCTGGACACTCCTGCCGGACGGCGCCGCCGACCTCTTCCTCGACGCCTACCGGCCGGTCCCGGACGCCGCGACCATCCGCCGCGCCCGCGGCTGGGCGCTCCTGCGGGCCCTCGCCTGCCTGCTCATCGGCGAGGCCGGCCGCCAGGGCCGCCCGGGCGGCAAACCCACCTGGGGCCCACCCGCCCAGGCCACACTGCGACGCCTCATCGCCACACACCACCGCTGAGGCGCGGTTGCCGCCGAGGGCCGCCGACCGCGGCAGCCGTGACCATGAGCTGCACCCGCTGGACGCTTGACCATGCGATGCACCACGCGTGACCCTGCGATGCGCCCGCTAGCCGGCTGACGCGCCGCCGGCCGGACCCCGGCCACGGACCAACGGCAGGAAGACCTCGTCGACGATCTCGGTGAGGACGGCATCCGGCACCGCCGGGACGCCGCGCGTCACGTACTCGTTGCGCAGCAGCGCCGTCGGGGCCGAGGCGACCCGGGGGTGCAGCGCCTCGGGCGCGGCCTCGCCGCGGGCCACCGCCCGGCCGAGCAGCGTCAGCCACGCCGCCTCGCACGCGTCACCGCCGGCCCGCGGGTCGCGCCGCAGCTCGGCCAGGAGCTCCTCGGTGCCGTCGGCCGCCGCGATCAGGCCGCGCAGGATCTCCCCGTACGGCGACGACCACGTGCTGTTCGCGCGCCGCAGCATCTCCAGGGCGTCGCCGCGCAGCGACCCGGTGTCCGGCGGTGCGGTCTCCGCCGCGGCCAGGCGGCGGTATGCCGCGACGCCGAGCACGAGGCGGTTCGGCCAGCGCCGGTACAGCGCGTTCTTGTTCGTGCCGGCCCGCCGGGCCACCTCCTCCATGGTCAGGCCCGCGACGCCGGACTCCGTCAGCACCTCGGCCGCGGCCTGGAGGATCGCGTCCTCCAGCACGGCACCCCGCCGCCGCGTCGCCGCGGCCCGCCGCCCCTCCTGCCCGGCTCGTGCCACCGATCGTCCCCTCCGCATCGCGTACCGAAATTTACGGTACGCATCGTACTTCCCGGCGTGCCGTAGCAGCCGCCTTGCTTCCTAGTTAAGGTACGAGAAGTACCGTAATCAGAAGGGGGACCCGCCGTGCGCGTCTTCGGTATCACCTACGACACCGGCTTCACCTCCGCGGGAACCACCACCCGCGAGCCCTTCGACCCCGCCACCGTCCGCCGCGAGATGGGGATCATCCGCGACGAACTGCGCTGCGACGCCGTCCGCGTCACCGGCGGCGACCGTGACCGCCTAGAGACGGCCGCGCGGCACGCCGCCGATGCCGGACTCGAGGTCTGGTACTCGCCGTTCACCAACGGCCTCACTCAGGGCGAACTCCTCGACTTCCTCGCCGACAGCGCTGCCCGCGCCGAACGGCTGCGCCGCGCCGGCGCCGGCGTCGTCTTCCTCACCGGCTCGGAGATCTCCCTCTTCACGGCCGGCTTCCTCCCCGGCGACACCGTCGAGGAACGCGCCGCCGTCCTGACCGACCCGCGGCGGCTGCGGGCCGCGCTGCCCGGCCTGCCCGCCCGGATCAACGCCTTCCTCGGCGAGGCGGTCGCCGCCGTGCGGACCCGGTTCGGCGGCCGGGTCGGATACGCCTCGCTGCCGTTCGAGGGCGTCGACTGGGCGCCCTTCGACGTCGTCGCCACCGACGCCGGCTACCGCGACGCGCAGACCGCCGACCGGCTGGCCGACGGCCTGCGCTCCCTCACCGCGCACGGCAAGCCGGCCGCCGTCACGGAGTTCGGCTGCACCACCCACCGCGGGGCCGCCGACCTCGGCGGCCGGGGCGACACAGTCCTCGCCTGGGACGAGAGCGCCCGCCCCGTACGGTTCACCGCCCCCGTCACCCGCGACGAACAGGAACAGGCCGACTACCTGCGCGAACTCCTCGACACCTTCGACCGGTCCGGCATCGACGCGGCCTTCGTCAACACCTTCGCCCGCTACGACCTCCCGCACGCGGAAGCCGACGACGAGCACGACTTCGACAAGGCGTCCTTCGGCATCGTCAAGGTCCTCGGCGGCGGCCGCACCGGCACCGCCTACCCCGGCCTGCCGTGGGATCCCAAGGCCGCCTTCCACGCACTCGCGGAGTACGGCCGCGGCCGGACCCGTGGGGCGCAGGCGGTCGCCGGCAGACCGGCAGCGCATTGAGCGGATTGTCAGTGCCTCCCCCTACGGTGACCTCCACGCAGCGGAAGAAGGGGAATCGACCATGGACATCCTGCTCATCGGGGGCATGTGGCTGAACGGATCCGTGTGGGACGGCGTCGCGTCCGCGCTGGAGCCGCTCGGCCACCGCCCGGTGCCGCTCACCCTCCCGGGCCAGGGGGACGGCTCCGCGTCCGCCACGCTCGACGACCAGGTGGCGGCGGTGCTCGCCGCGGTGGACGCGGCGCCCGGCAAGCCCATGGTGGTGGGGCATTCCGTCGCCTGCACGCTGGCCTGGATCGCCGCGGACCGGCGGCCGGACCGGCTGGCCAAGGCCGTCCTCATCGGCGGCTTCCCGGCCGCCGACGGGCAGCCGTACGCCGACCTCTTCGAGGTGCGGGACGGCGTCATGCCCTTCCCGGGCTGGGGCCCCTTCGAAGGGCCGGACGCCGCCGACCTCGACGACGCGGCCAGGAAAGAGCTGGAAGCCGCCGCGATCCCCGTGCCGGCAGGCGTGGCCAAGGGGGTGGTACGGCTGACGGACGAGCGCCGGTTCGACGTCCCGGTCGTCGCCGTGTGCCCGGAGTTCACGCCCGCGCAGGCGCGGGAGTGGATCGACGCCGGCGATGTCCCGGAGCTCGCGCGGGCCAAGCACGTCGACCTCGTCGACATCGACTCGGGCCACTGGCCCATGGTGACCCGGCCCGCCGAGCTCGCCCGGATCCTGGCGGCGGCGGCCGACGCGGCCTGACGGTCGCACTCGCCCCCGGGCACCCCTCACCTCGCACCGGCACCACCGCGCGACGGGCCCGGCGACCGGAGCCTCACCGGTCACCGGGCCCGCACGAAAGCGACGGTTCAGCCCACCCGGCAGGGCAGGCTCGTCGTACTGTCACCCCCGGAGCCGGAGACGACGTAGCCGAACGTCGTACTCCTGCCCGGATCCAGGGAGCCGTTCCAGCCGGCGTTGTGGACCATCACCGCCTGGCCGTTGTACGTCGCGTTGCCGCTCCACAGGCTCTCGACCTTCTGGCCGGCCGGCAGGGTCCAGTCGACCATCCAGCCGAGCATCGGGACGGTACCGGTGTTGGTGACGGTCACCTCGGACTGGTAGCCGCCGTTCCAGGTGCCGGTCGTCTTCCGCGTGGCCGTGCACGTCCCCGGCACCGGCTCGGACGGGTTGCCCGGCTGCTTGATGCCGGTCACCTCGCCCTTGCCGCCGTCGAAGACGACGTCCGAGCAGGAGTAGAAGGTCTCCTGGCTGTCGGAGCGCTGCCAGACCATGTAGATGATGTGGCGGCCCGACTTGCCCTCGGGGAGCTTGCCGGTCCAGGAGTAGTTGGCCTCGACCGTGCCCGGGGAGCCGTTCAGCGGCGGGTGGTCGACGCTCAGGAACGGCCGCTCCTCCATGTCGTTCCAGGTGAGCGTCTTCGTCGGGTCGAAGCCGTCCTTGGTGATGTAGACGTAGAACCAACCCGGGTGCGCCGCCCAGGCGTTGTACGAGAAGTCGACCGTCGCACCCGAGGTGAGATGGGTCAGCGGCCAGTCCTTGCTGGGCGTGTTGAACCCGGTGAAGTTGGTGTTGCCGCCGCTGCACAGCTCGCCGTCCGGTACGAAGCCCCGGGTGCGGCCGGCGCCGTCCGAGCGGAGCACCGAGAACCAGTTGTAGAACGGCGTGGTGCCGCTGACCTGCTGCGCGGCCCGGCACGCCGGGTTGACCGGCTTGATCTCACCGGTGTCGGTCAGGCCGTCCTGCCAGCACAGGAAGGTGCGGCTGCCGGGCTTCATCGGGGTGCCGTGCGCTTCCGCCTCGCCGCCCGCCGACATGACCAGGCCGAGGGCGGGGACGGTGATGACGAGGGAGAGCAGGACCAGGAACAGGGCTCTGGCCCGGGTGTGGAGTGCTGATCGAGGCGCCGGGGCGCCCCCCGACGGTGTTGTCATGATCATGACAGCATCATCCGTTTCTTCGGGTACGGGTCTGCGGATGCGTGTGCGGGGATGCGCGGAGTGGGAGCGACTCGAGGGCGGGTTCCGGTCCACCGTTATGGGAGCGCTCCCACCCCGCTGTTGCGGAAGTTAGCGCCGGGCGGCGCAGTTGTAAACGGTCGTGGCACGACGGGGCCGCTCGGCGCCTCGACGAAAGGAGCCGGCGCCCTCTCGGCGGCGGCGCAGGGGCCGTTCAGGTGATGGACGACGCGCGCTTTCCCCGCCCTCCCCTCAGACTTCGGGTGAACGGACGGTGCGCCGACCCGACACCAGGAGGCAGTCATGACGTGCATGCCGAACGAAGACGCGGAGTTCCACAACGCGATCAAGGAAGTCTTCCTCAAGTATCCGGAAGCACAGGGGAAATACGCGCTGTCCAGCCTCCAGCTGGAAAACGAGATGGCGATCGACTGGGAAAACGAGGTCGGGGTCTCGCGGATCGAAGACCGGAAGATCATCACCGAGTTCGTGGACCGGAAATCGGTGATCCGGATGCAGCTCTGCCTGAAGTGGAATTTCGATTACACCGAATGCCTCCACTGGATTGAGGCGCCGGAGTGACACCACCCTCCCCCGGCCGGGTGGGTGACGGAGGCCGGAACCGGCCTCGTGCGCAACCAAGTTGACTTTGCTTTCCCTTTGGGATTGGCTGCGGCTCCGACCTGTCACGATCCGGGGGGATCCTTGAACCGCACCATCCGCGCAGCCGTCTGCGCCGTCGCCGTCACCGGTCTCGCGCTCGGCCTCAGCTCCTGCTCCGAGGCGGTCGACCAGGTCGACAAGGCGGTGGACGAGACGTACGAGGTCACCTACGAGGTCACCGGGAAGAACGTCGACTCGATCGAGTTCCACGCCGGGGGCGGCAAGGCCATGGAGCCGAAGGTCGAGTCGGTGTCGAAGCCCGAGCTGCCGTGGAAGAAGACGGTCACGCTGCGCGGCATCATGCCCGCGGCGGTCATGCCGGTCGCCGCGGACCCCGAGGGCGCCCAGATCACCTGCAAGATCATCCACAAGGGCAAGGTGCTCGAGGAGCAGAGCGCCGACGGCCTGGTGACCGCCGGGGGCTGCACCGCGGAGTCTCCGATCACGGGCTGACCCCGGGCCGCCCGGCCGGGGCGGCGCGGCCCGGCGGCCGCGTCCCGCCGGCCGGGTTCAACCGGCCGCACCCCGAGCGGACTTGAACGGCCCCTCGGGAAGGCAGCCGACGCTCGACGAGCCCCTACGACGACCCTCTACGACGACCCTCTACGGTCATCGCCCCCGGCAGCCAACACCACCGACAACCAGCCCAGTTGGCGGCGCACCTGTACCGCGTCACCGCCCTCGTGGCCGTTGAACGGATAGGCGTGGAGCTCCTTGCGCGGGTCCGTGCCGGTCAGTTCGGCATAGCGGTTGAACGCCGCGTACGCCCCGCTCGGCGGGCAGACCGTGTCGCGCAGGCCGACCCCGAAGTGGGCCGGGGCCTGGGCGCGGCGGGCGAAGGACACGCCCTCGACGTAGGACAGCGTGCGGTAGGCGGCGTGCTCGGCGCCCCGGTGGACGGAGAGGCAGGCGGCGATCTCGCCGTACGGGCCCGCGTCCGTGAGGTCGAGGGCGCGGCGGATGCCGCACAGCAGCGGGGCGGTGACGAGCAGCGCCGCCAGGTCCGGGACGAGTCCCGCGACCGCCAGGGCCAGGCCGCCGCCCTGGCTGTTGCCGGCGGCGACGGTCCGTGCGCGGTCGACGCCGGGCAGCTCCCGTACCGCCGCGACCGCGCGGACCGCGTCGGTGATCAGGCGGCGGTAGTGGTAGTCCTCGGGGGCGAGCAGTCCGCGCACCGCCGGGCCCGGGCCGCCCGGCGCGCCGGTGTGCGGGTCGGGCGTGTCTCCGCCGCAGCCATACTGGTCGCCCTGGCCGCGGTTGTCCATGAGCAGATGCGCGTACCCGGCGTTGACCCACGTCAGACGCTCGTGCGGGAGGCCCCGGCCGCGCCCGTACCCGGCGAACTCGACGACGGCGGGCAGGAGTTCGCGGGACTCGGCCGGTTTGCTGAACCAGGCGCGCACCGGGTCGCCCGCGAAGCCCCGGAACGTCACGTCCCAGGTCCGCGTCAGCCGCAGGCCCGTCTCCACCGGCCGCACCGACACCAGCGGATCCGCCTGTCCGGCCTCCTTCAGGGTGCTCCGCCAGAACGCGTCGAAGTCGGCGGGCTCCTCGATGTCCGGGCGGTAGCGCTCCAGTTCCGTCGGCGGCAGGTCGAACGCGGGCACGGCGGCACCTCGCAGGAGTCGGTGGTCATCCAGAAACTTGCGACGAGGGACGGGGGGAAGCCCCTGGGGTCTACCCAGGTTCGACGAATTTCCAACGCGGCACACACGCCCCGGCCGACTCCCGCAGCACCCATTGACAGCGCTTTCCCCTGCCCTTAAGTTGCCGCGAAGTTACCGGTAAGCGCTCGAAAGTTTCGGTTCCGCGTCCCACCCACGGGAGGCCCGAGCAATGAGCACGTCCACCACGTCGGCCCCGCCGGGCACCGAGGACCCGCCTCCGGCCAAAGCCGCACGCCGACGCGGCAAGCGGGACCCCGCCCGGACCGGCTGGCGGCGGGCGCTGCGCCGCGACTGGCAGCTGTACTCGCTGGCGATCCTGCCGCTGCTGTTCTTCCTGGTCTTCCGCTATCTGCCGATGATCGGCAACGTGATCGCCTTCCGCCGCTTCGAGCCGGGTGGCTCCATCCTCGGCGAGCAGTGGGTGGGTCTGCGCTATGTGCGGATGTTCCTCAGCGACCCCACGTTCTGGCAGGTGTTCCGCAACACCCTGTGGCTCGGCGGGCTCACGCTGCTGTTCTGCTTCCCGATCCCGATCGTGCTGGCGCTGCTGCTCAACGAGGTGCGCCGGACCTCCCTGAAGCGGTTCGTGCAGTCCGTGTCGTATCTGCCGCACTTCCTGTCGATCGTGATCGTCGCGGGCATCACCATGCAGATGCTGGCCACCGACGGCCCGGTCAACCACATGCTGGGCTGGTTCGGGCACGAGCCGATCCGGTTCCTCCAGGAACCCGAGTGGTTCCGCACGATCTTCGTCGGCTCGGAGATCTGGCAGACCGCCGGCTGGGGCACGATCCTCTACCTCGCCGCACTCACCACCATCGACGAGGACCTGTACGAGGCCGCCCGCATCGACGGCGCCAACCGCTGGCAGCAGATCTGGCACGTCACCCTGCCGGGCATCCGGCCCACCATGATCACCCTGCTGATCCTGAACATCGGCACGTTCATGGCGGTCGGCTTCGAGAAGGTCCTGCTGCTGTACAACCCGCTGACGTACCCGACCGCCGACGTGATCTCCACGTACCTCTACCGCACCGGTGTGGAGTCCAACAGCTTCAGCTACGCCGCCGCCATCGGCCTGTTCGAGGCGATCATCGGCCTGGTCCTGATCACGTCCGCGAACCAGCTCTCGCGCCGCACAGTGGGGACGAGCCTGTGGTGAAGCCGAGTCGCTCCTACCGCGTCTTCCAGGGCATCAACGGCGTGATCCTCACCCTCGTCGTGGTCGTGACCCTGTACCCGTTCGTCAACATCATCGCCCGCTCGTTCAGCGGGGAACGGCAGATCCGCTCCGGGGAAGTCACCCTGTGGCCCAAGGGGTTCAACCTCACCACGTACGAGATCGTCTTCTCCGACTCGGTGTTCTGGCGCAACTACGGAAACACCGTGTTCTACACGGCCGTCTCCACCGCCGTCGCCATGGTCCTGACGACCTGTTACGCCTACGTCCTGTCCAAGAGGAACCTCAAGGGGCGCGGCGCGCTCGTAGGAATCGCCGTGTTCACCATGTTCTTCACCGGCGGCCTGATCCCCAACTACGTCCTGATCACCAGCCTCGGCCTGAAGAACTCCGTCTGGGCCATCGCCGTCCCGAACGCCATCAGCGTCTTCAACCTGCTGGTGATGAAGGCCTTCTTCGAGAGCCTGCCGGACGAGCTGGAGGAGGCCGCGGAGATCGACGGGCTCAGTACCTACGGCATCCTGCTGCGGATCGTGCTGCCGCTGTCGAAGGCGGTCGTCGCGACGATGGTGCTGTTCTACTCGGTGTCCTTCTGGAACTCCTGGTTCGCGGCGTTCCTGTATATGGACAAGACCGAGTTGATGCCGGCCACCGTCTACCTGCGCAACCTCCTCGCGGGGGCCACCGGCGGCGGCAACGCGGGGGCCACCACGGAGCAGGGCAGCCAGGTCGCCGCGAACATCCAGGCGGTCACCATCGTGCTGACCTCGCTGCCCATCCTCTGCGTGTACCCGTTCGTCCAGCGCTACTTCGTCTCGGGCGTGATGCTCGGCGCGGTCAAGGGCTGACCGCCGCACCTCTCCTCACAGTGCTTACGGAACAAGGGGGTTCCCGTGAAGAACACAGGACAGCTGTCGCGGCGCCAGATACTCGCCGCCGCCGCATTCACCGGCCTCGCCACGCTCACCGGCTGCGGCAGCGGCGACGACGGCGGGGACGGCAAGGACCTGTCGAAGAAGCGGAACGGCGCGATGAAGAACTACCGCGTCGGCGACCGGTTCAAGGCGACCAAGCCGCTGACGTTCACGATGCTCTACAACAACCACCCGGGCTACCCGCTGAAGAACGGCTGGCTGCTCTGGAAGGAGCTCGAGAAGCGCACCGGTGTCACCTTCAAGCTCACCTCCGTCCCGCTGAGCGACTACGAGAAGAAGCGCAGCCTGCTCATCGGCGCGGGTGACGCCCCCTTCCTGATCCCCAAGACGTACCACCCGGGCGAGGTCGCGTTCGTGTCGTCGGGCGCGATCCTCCCGGTCAGCGAGTACGTGCACCTGATGCCCAACTTCCGCGACAAGGTCAGGAAGTGGAAGCTGGAGCCCGAACTGGACTCCATCCGCCAGGCCGACGGCAAGTACTACCTGCTGCCCGGCCTGCACGAGAAGATCAAGTCCGGCTACTCGCTGTCCCTCCGTACGGACGTCCTCGACAAGCTCGGCCTGAGCCTGCCCACGACCTGGGACGAGGTGTACGAGGTCTTCAAGGCGATCAAGGCGGAGTACCCCGACCGCTACCCCTTCTCCGACCGCTGGAGCACCAACACCACGTTCCCGGTCGGCGCCCTGATGAGCTACCTCGGCCAGGCGTACGGCGTCCAGGCCGGCTGGACGTACCAGAACACCACCTGGGACGGCGACGCGAAGAAGTTCGTCTTCACCGGGGCCACAGAGGCCTTCCGCCAGGTCGTCGAGTACCTGAGGAAGCTGGTCGCCGAGAAGCTGATGGACCCGGAGAGCTTCACGCAGAACGACGACGAGGCGCTGAAGAAGCTGCTGTCCGAGAGGTCCTTCGCGATCAGTGCCAACCCCCAGGAACTGGTGCAGAACTACCAGTACAACCTGCCCAGGCAGGTCAAGGGCGCGAAGATGGAGATGGTGCCGGTGCCGCTCGGTCCCGCGGGCCCGGTCGTCTTGGGCGGCACCCGTCTGGAGAACGGCCTCATGATCTCCAGCAAGGCCCTGGAGAGCGACACCTTCGTCGCCATGATGCAGTTCGTGGACTGGCTGTGGTACTCCGACGAGGGCCAGCGGTTCGTGAAGTGGGGCGTCGAGGGCGTCACGTACACCAGTTCCGGGCCCGGCCGGTACAAGGTCAAGGAAGGCATCAACTTCATGGGCTCCGACCTGGAGGCCCCGAAGGACCTGCAGAGGGATTTCGGCTTCTACAACGGCGTCTTCGCCTACGGCGGAGACTGGGCGCTGGTGTCCTCCTCGTTCAGCCCGGCCGAGAGGAAGTTCCAGGAGGCGATGGCCCAGCGCAAGGAGCTGCCCATCGACCCGGCCCACCCCCTGCAGGCCGTGGAGCAGGAGCAGGCGACCCTGTGGGAGACGCCGCTCAGGGACCACGTCACGCAGAACACCCTCAAGTTCGCCCTCGGCAAGCGCCCCATGTCCGAATGGGACGACTACGTCGCCGAGTTGAAGGCGAAGAACATGGACCAGTTCATCGACCTGCACAACAAGGCGTACGAGCGGTTCAAGAAGGAGAACGGGTGAGCCGCGTCCCCCGCTCCGGCACCGGAGCCTGTCCATGAGCACCGTACGCACCTCCGGCTTCGGCACCGGGCCCCTCTCCCGCGCCTCCGCCCTGATCCACACCGTCCTCACCGTCGAGGCGCTGCTGCTCCTGGCCGCCTCCCCGGGCCTGGCCGGACTCCTCCTGCTCGGACCCGACCCGGCCAACCTCCCCCTCGCGGCCCTGTGCCTGCTGCCCCTCGGACCGGCCCTGTCCGCCGCGCTCTACGCCCTCCACCACCGCAGCCGCGACCTCACCGAACTGCACCCGGCCCGCGCCTACCTACGCGGCTGGCGGCTCAACGCCGTACCGGCGCTGAAACTGTGGACACCCCTGCTGGCCTGGCTCACCGTCATCGCCTTCACCCTCACCCACTTCCCCGCCACCGGCCTGCCCGGCTGGTGGGCGGTCCTGCTCGCGGCGATCGGCGCCGGCTCCCTCCTGTGGGGCGCGCACGCCCTCGTCCTCACCTCGCTCTTCGCCTTCCGCGCCCGGGACACCGCCCGCCTCGCCGGGTACTTCCTGGTCCGGCACGGCCGCGCCACCCTCGCCGCCGCCTCCCTGCTGGTCCTGACGGCCGCGCTGACCGCCCTGCTGACGGAGGCCCTGCCCGCCCTGCTGGCCGCCCCGCTGCTGCTGTCCCTGCTGCACGGCAGCCGCACGGTGATAACCGAGACCCGGGAGGAGTTCACCGCATGACCGCGCCCCGCACCCCGAAGATCCCGTACGGCGGCGACTACAACCCCGAGCAGTGGCCCGAGGAGGTCTGGGACGACGACCACCGCCTGTTCACCCGGGCCGGCATCGACACCCTCACCGTCGGCGTCTTCCTCTGGTCCCTCACCCAACCCGCCCCGGACAGCTACGACTTCACCGTCCTGGACCGCATCCTCGACCGGGCCGCCGCCGAAGGGCGCCAGGTCTGCCTGGCCACCGGCACCGCCGCCCTCCCGCCCTGGCTCGCCAAGCGGCACCCCGAGGTCAACCGCACCGACTTCGAGGGCCGCCGCCACCGCTACGGCCAGCGCCACAACTTCTGCCCCAGCTCACCGGCGTACCGCGAGCACGCCACCGCGCTGGCCTCCCGCCTCGCCGAGCGGTACGCGCACCACCCCGCCCTGCTCGCCTGGCACATCAACAACGAGTACGGCGGCGCCTGCTACTGCGACCTGTGCGCCGAGGCGTTCCGGGAGTGGCTCCGGGACCGGCACGGCACCCTCGACGCCCTCAACGACGCCTGGTGGACCACCTTCTGGTCCCACCGCTACACCGACTGGGACCAGATCGAGCCGCCCAGCGCCCTCACCGAGCACTGGCGCGGCCCCGACCACACCGCCTTCCAGGGCATCACCCTCGACTACTTCCGCTTCACCACCGACGCCCTCCTCGGCTGCTTCCTGGCCGAGAAGGAGGTGATCCGCGCCCACGACCCGGACACGCCCGTCACCACCAACTTCATGGGCACCTTCCGCCCCCTCGACTACCACCGCTGGGCGCCCCACCTCGACTTCGCCTCCTGGGACAGCTACCCGCCCCTGGACGCCCCGCCGACCCGGCCCGCCCTCGCCCACGACCTGATGCGCGGGCTGAAGGACGGCGCCCCCTTCTGGCTGATGGAGCACACGCCGTCCACCACTGCGTGCCGGGACGTCAACCCGCTGCGGCGGCCCGGCGAACTGCGCCTCGTCACCTTCCAGGCGATCGCCCACGGCGCGGACGCCGCCCTCTACTTCCAGATGCGCGCCTCCCGGGGCGCCTGCGAGAAGTACCACGGGGCGGTCATCGGCCACGCGGGCCGCGACGACACCCGAGTCTTCCGCGAAGTGGCCGAGCTGGGACGCGAGTTGGAGACCCTGGGGGACCGCACCCTCGGTGCCCGCACCCCGGCCCGCACCGCCCTGCTCTTCGACTGGGACAGCTGGTGGGCCCTGGAGATCTCCGACGGCCCGTCCCGGCTGGTCAAGTACCCGGACGTGGTCCACGCCTACTACCGGGCCGCCCGCGCGGCCGGCGCCGACGTGGACGTGATCCCCCAGACCGCCGACCTCACGCCCTACGACGTCGTCCTCGCCCCCGCCCTTCACATGGTCAAGGGCGACCTCGCCCCCCGCCTCGAAGCCGTGGCCGCACGCGGCGGCACGGTCCTGGCCACCTTCCTCTCCGGCCGCGTCGACGAGCACGACCGCGCCTTCCCCACCGACGTCCCCGGCCCGCTCGCGCCCCTCATGGGCGTCCGCGTGGACGAATGGGACGCCCGCCCGCCGGAGTTCACCCAGCCCGTCCCCGAGCTGGGCACCGAGGCCCGGCTCGTCTTCGAGATCGTGCTGCCGCGCGGCGCCGAACCGGTCGCCACCTACGGCACCGACTTCTACGCGGGCACCCCCGCGGTGACCCGCAACCCCTTCGGCGACGGCGAGGGCTGGTACGTCGCCACCGCCCTCGACCAGCCGGGCGTCGACCAGGTTCTGCGCCGCATCCTGACCCGCCACGACCTGCTCGGCCCGTACGCCGGCCACCCGACGGTGGAGACCGCCACCAGGGTCGCCCCCGACGGCACCCGCCTGCTCTTCCTCCTCAACCACGCCCCCGAACCGGCCCGCCTGACCGCCCACGCCACCGCCACCGACCTGCTCACCGGCAAGCGCGTGGACCAGGGCGAACCCCTGGTCCTCGACCCCCTGGGCGTGGCGATCCTTCAGTAGATGCGCCGCCCATGTGCGTCCGGCACACCCGACTTCCGGAAGAAGTAGCTGTTGACCTGATCGCGCCACTCGCGGGCGCTGCGGAGCTGCTCCTCGAACAGCTCCGTCACCCGCGTGTGGCGCGCGGGGTCCACGAGGTCCACGAGCCCGGCCCACACCTCCCGGGCCGCCTCCACCTCCTCGACGCCGTCGAAGTGCGTGTCGTAGATGTGCTGGATCACCGTCTTCCCGCTCGTCAGCGTGTGTCCGTACGACACGTGGTGGAAGAACAGCAGCAGCTCGTCGGGGCAGGTGTCCGGAGACTCGTAGACCTCGGCCCACGGCTTGGCGTACTGCCCCGCGTACCCGGTGCCGGTCGCCGCACTGCGGTCGACGCCGATCCCGTCCCGGTCGGCGAAGTGGTACGTCCCCCACGGGCTGTACTCGTAGCCGTCCACGCTCGGCCCGTAGTGGTGCCCCGGCTGCACCATGAACCCCACGCCGAGGGGCGCGGTGTACTTCTCGTACGTCCGCCACGAGCCGTCGAGCACGGCGTGCAGCCCGTCGGCCAGCCGCGCCGGGGCGTCCGGGAAGCTCAGCCCGATCCACTCGTCGAGCACCTCGCGCGGCTCGGCGTCCGGCTGCCAGGCCAGCCGCCCGTAGGTGTACAGGTTGGCCTGCGCCAGCGGATGCCCCGTCCAGAACGGGTCGTCGCCGGCGTTCGACACGGCCACCAGCCCGCCCCGCGCGAGGGCACCGACGCTCCTCTCCTCCGGCCGGAACCGCAGCACCTCGCTCCACATCGGACCCAGCCAGCACACATGCCGCTGCTGCCCGGTGTACTCCTGCGTGACCTGGAGTTCCACCGCGAGCCGGGTCCGCGGCATGGCGCCGATCAGCGGCGAGACGGGCTCCCGCACCTGGAAGTCCATCGGCCCGTGCTTGACCTGGAGCACCGCGTTCGGGGCGAACTCCCCGTCCAGCGGCACGAAGTGGTCGTACGCGGCCCGGGCCCGGTCCGTCGAGCGGTCCCGCCAGTCCTGCCGGTGGTCGTAGACGAACGCCCGCCAGTGCACCGTGCCGCCGAACGGCTCCAGCGCCGCCGCCAGCATGTTCGCCCCGTCCGCGTGGCTGCGGCCGTACGCGAACGGCCCCGGCTGCCCCTCCGAGTCGGCCTTCACCACGTACCCGCCGAAGTCGGGGACCGCCTCGTACACCCGCCGCGTCGCCTCGGCCCACCAGGAGCGCACCGCCGCTTCCAGCGGATCGGCCGTGGACAGTCCGCCGAGCACGATCGGCGCGGCGAACGAGACCGAGAGGTGGGTGCGGATGCCGTAGGGCCGCAACGCCCCGGCGATCTCGGCCACTTCACCGATCCGGTCGGTCAGCAGGCGCGCCTCGGTCGCGTGTACGTTGACGTTGTTGACGGAGATCGCGTTGATCCCGCACGCCGCCAGCAGCCTGCCGTACGCCCGCACCCGCTGCAGATCGCCGCGCGCCCGGCCGTCCTCCCAGAACAGCGAGCCGCCCGCGTACCCGCGCTCCACCTGGCCCATGACCGGGTGCACGGCGACGTTGTCCCAGTGGTCGAGCATGCGCGTGGCGAGCGCCGGGCGATGGGTCTCCTGTGACCGCTCCCCGGTGAACGCCGCCGCCCCGAGCCGCACGACATGGAACAGCCCGTACAGCAGCCCGCGCCCACCGGAGGCGGTGACGGTCGTCGTACCGCCCTCACGGACGACCGTGAAGCCCTCCTCACCGAGATCCCCGGCACTCACGGCGAGGACCAGGTCGTACGGGCCGTCGTCCGACGCGTCCCGCACGACCCGGCCCCCGAACCGCCGGCAGGCCTCGGCCATTTCCCCGTGCACCGTCTCCACCAGCGGACCCGAACCCCGGATGAGCGTCCGCCGGCCGCCGACCGCCCGGAAGGCGGCGGGCGGCAGCCACGCCGGGTCGACACCCTCGGGCAGGACGGGCACGGGAAGCGGCATGAGACCCCCAACTCACTTGTTCAGGAGAGCAGTTCGACCTCCGCCAGGGTTGCCTCGCCGTCGAGGACCAGGCGGTACCTCTCGTACGTACCCGGTGACCTCACCGAGAACGCGCGTGTCTGCCGGTCCCACGTGAAGGACTCGCCGGAGCGCCGGTCGAGGGTCCGCCAGGTCGTGCCGTCGGAGGAGCTCTGGAGCGTCCAGCCGGCCGGTGCCTTCGCCCGGTCCGCCGACGAGGTCAGGGTGTACTGGACGGCCTCGGCGCCCTCGGGGACCGGCAGGTCCACGGACGTGACCGCCGCGTCCGTCGCCGACGTGTCGTCGAACAGGGAGCCCTCGCCCTTCAGCACGTCCGCGTGGGGCGTCGGCACCTCGTCGTCCTGGGTGATCGACACGGGCGCGGCATCCTTGCCCGTGCCCCACGACGACGGCCTGGGGCCCATGTCGAACTCCAGGACACCGCCCTTGGCGACCAGCGAGTGCGGCAGTGAAGTCTTCGTCCAGGTACGGCCGTTGACCTTCAGCCCCTGCACGTAGACGTTCTTGGCGCTGTTGCGCGGCGCCTTCACCACCAGCTCGCGCCCGTTCTCCAGGTGCACGGTCGCCTTCCTGAACAGGGGCGAGCCGATCGCGTACTCGCCGCTGCCCATCACCAGCGGGTAGAAGCCGAGCGCGGAGAACAGGTACCAGGCCGACTGCTCGCCGTTGTCCTCGTCCCCGTGGTAGCCCTGGCCGATCTCACTGCCCGTGTACAGCCGCGACAGCACCTCACGGACCTTCTCCTGCGCCTTCCAGGGCTGCCCGGCCGCGTCGTACATGTAGATCGCGTGGTGGGCGACCTGGTTGGAGTGCCCGTACATGCCCATCCGGACGTCCCGCGCCTCCGTCATCTCGTGGATGACACCGCCGTACGAGCCCACGAACTCGGGGGAGGCCGTCTCGGGAGTGGAGAAGTACGCGTCGAGTTTCTCGGCGAGGCCCTTCCGGCCGCCGTAGAGGTTCGCCAGGCCGCGGCTGTCCTGCGGCGCGGTGAAGGCGTACCCCCACCCGTTGGTCTCGGTGTAGTCGTGGCCCCACACCCGCGGGTCGTACTTGGAGGACTCGACCCGCCACTCGCCCTTGGCGTCGCGGCCCTGGAAGAACCCGGCCTTCGCATCGAAGAGGTTCACATAATCCCGCGCCCGGTTCAGGAAGTACTCCGACTCCTCCTTGTAGCGCCGCTCACCGGTCTCCTCGTAGAGCTTCCGGGCCATGCGGGAGATGCCGTAGTCGTTGAGGTAGCCCTCCAGCGCCCAGGACAGGCCCTCGTGGGTCTCGGTGCTCGTGTAGCCGAGGAACGGCGAGGTGGCCATGCCCTTGCGGCCGACGCCCGAGGTCGGCGGTACGACCGTCGCGTTCTTCACGGCCGCGTCGTACGCCGCCTGCGCGTCGAAGCCGACGCCCTTGACGTACGCGTCCGCGAACGCCACGTCCGAGGACGTGCCCGTCATGAGGTCCGCGTAGCCGGGGGAGGACCAGCGGGAGGTCCAGCCGCCGTCCTTGTACTGCTGCACGAACCCGTCGACCAGTTCGCCCGCCCTGCTCGGCGTCAGGAAGGAGTACGCCGGCCAGGTCGTCCGGTAGGTGTCCCAGAAGCCGTTGTTCACGTACACCGTGCCGTCGACGATCTTCGCGCCGGTGTGCGTGGGGGTGTCCGGGTTCGGCATGGGGGAGAAGGGCGAGGCGTACCGGTACTTCCCGCCGACCTTCTCGAAACCGGAGTTCGGGTACAGGTACAGCCGGTACAGGTTCGAGTACAGCGTCGTCAGCTGGTCGGGGGTCGCGCCCTCGACCTCGACCGTGCCGAGCAGCCGGTCCCACTGCCGCTGGGCGCTTCGCTTCACGGCCTCGAAGGACCGGCCCTCCGGGATCTCCTGGCGGAGGTTGTCCTTGGCCTGGTCGACGCTGATGAGCGAGGTCGCCAGGCGCAGGGTGACGGTCCGGTCGTCGGCCTTGAAGCGCAGATAGCCCTTGACGCCGCTGGAGTCCCCCTCGGTCACCGGTTTGTCGAACTCCCCGTACACGAACAGCCGGGTCGCCCCCGTCGACAGCCCGGACTTCACGTCCGAGTAGCCGGTGACGATCCCGTTCTCCTGGTCGAGCGTGAGTCCCGCCTGGTCCGTCACGTTGTCGAAGAGGACGCTCGCGTCGTCGCCCGGGTAGGCGAAGCGCAGCGCCGCCGCGTGGTCGGCCGGCGCCATCTCGGCCTTCAGCCCGTTCTCGAACCGCACCCCGTAGTAGTACGGCCGCGCCGTCTCGTTCTCGTGCCGGAAGGCCAGCTCCCGCGCCTCCCGGCCGAGGTCCGGAGGACCGGCGGCGACGGACGGCATCACCTGGAAGGTCTGCCGGTCACCCATCCAGGGGCTCGGCTCGTGGCTCGCGCTGAACGCCTGGATCGTCGGCAGGTTGTCCGCGTTGTTCGCACGGGCGTAGTCGTACAGCCAGCTCAGCGAACCCGCGTTGGTCACCGGCGTCCAGAAGTTGAAGCCGTGCGGCACCGCCGTCGCGGGGAAGTTGTTGCCCCGCGAGAAGCCGCCGCTGGAGTTGGTGCCTCGGGTCGTCACCGCGTAGTCCGACAGATGCGCCTTCGGCCGCTCGGGAGCGGCGGAGTCGATGGTCACGTCGTCCAGCCAGCCCCGGAACTTGGCCGGGCCCTTGGGGGAGTCGTACGCCACCAGGATCCGGTCCACGGTCTTCCCGGCCGCGACCGAGCCGATCCGCGCGACCACGTTGTTCCACTGGTTGACGTAGAGGATCTTCGAGGCACCCTGCCCCTGCGGGGTCAGCGGGAAGCCGTGCTGGTCGGTGGCGCGCAGCTCGCTCAGGTGGGTGCCGTCGGTGAAGGCCAGGTCGACGGCGACGTTCGTCGCGTCGTAGTCGAAATCGCCGTCCGCCATCGACGGGAAGACCCGGTACGACAGTCGAGTGTTCCGGCCGACGGCCACGTTCACGTCGAAGACCTTGTTGTACGAGTACGCCCGCCCGTCGGCGGTGTGCCGGCCGGCGTACCGCAGGGCCCGCTTCCCGGTGAACCCGGCGCCCGCCTTGGCGGTGGGGGAGCCGCTCGGGCCGCGGTCGACGAGGGAGAGCATGTCCCGCGGGACGGGCCCGTCGCCGCCGCCCGTGGAGAACTGCACGTCGGCGAGCTGGAGGAGGTCGCCGCCGTTGTTGCCGGTCACGTCGAGCCGGAAGTGCCGGTACTCGGCGGGTTCCGCCAGGTCGTACGTCTTCGTCTGGAACCGCTCCGGGAAGGACTCGCCCGCGCGGGTGTCGAGGGTCTTCCACTCCTTGCCGTCAAAGGAGCCCTTCAGGGTCCAGTCCTTCGGGTCGCGTTCGTCGTGGTCGTTGGCCGACGTCAGCGCGTAACGCACCAGTTTGACTGGTTTGTCCAGGTCGAACTCGACCCAGCCGGTGGGCTCGAAGGTGAGCCACTTGGTGCTCGGCTCGCCGTCGACGAGGTTCTCCTTCACCTCGCCGCCGCCCGTGTTCTCGGCGCCGGCCCGGACGTCGGTGACCTGGTCCGTCACATTGCCCGGTATGCCGCTGCTGTAGCCGCCGTCGACGCCCGAGGCCCGCTTGCTCCCGTCGGGCGCGGTGTCGACGGTGTTCTGCCAGTCCGGAACCGGGTCGTCCGCCTCGAAGGAGGAGGCGAACGTCCGGTCGGGGGTCTCGGGGGCTTCGGGCAGTGCGACCGCAACGCCCTGTGAGCCCAGGGTCAAAGCGAAGGCGGTCGCCGACACGACCGCCGAACCCCATCTGTGCCGAGCTTTCCGCTGCATCAACGGGTACCCTCCCTGCGCAGTGGACAACGTTGTCACCTTCGATGCGCAAGGACCAGTAGTTGCCCAAGTCATGGGGAGTGTCAAGGGTGTTGCCTGTGGCATTCGGGGGTCACGACCGGGATTTTTCCGCCGGAGAACACACAGGCCGCTCATACTTCCGCGAGGTCTCAACTCGGATAAGACCCAAGGGCAACCTTGTGTTCGATCTTGATCCGCTGGCGGGAAGTGGACTATACCTGTCGGACGCTTCACACGATCCGCACGTCACGACCCGCACTTTCCTGCACGACCCAGCTTGACCCGATCGCGGTGCCGGGAAGGATCCGGTTCACCGCCTGAGTCCTGGAGAAGGCGAGGACTTGAGCATGGGATCCACTTCCGCCGAGAACCACGGCACCGAGGGTGTCGGCCGCCGTGATCTGATCAAAAGGTCCGCCGCGCTCGGGCTGATCTCCGTCCCCACGATGAGCTTCCTGTCCGCCTGCGCCAGCAGCGGCGGGGGCGACAGCGGCGACAAGGCCAAGGCCGGCAAGAAGACCGCGAAGAACCCGCTCGGCGTCAACGACAGCGCGGGCATGGAATTCGTCCTGTTCGACGGCGGTTTCGGCAAGGAGTACGCCGAGGACGCCGTGCAGATCTACGAGAAGAACTTCCCCAAGGCGAAGGTGAAGTTCTCCGCCACCCAGAAGATCCAGTCCACGCTCCAGCCCCGCTTCAACCAGGGCACCCCGCCGGACCTCATCGACAACTCCGGCGCCGAGCAGATGGACATGGGCGTCCTGGCCGCCAAGAACCAGCTCACCGACCTGACCCCGCTGCTGGACGCCCCGTCGTACGACGACCCGGGCAAGAAGGTCCGCGACACGCTGCGCCCCGGCATCGTGGAGATGGGCCGGCTCGACGGCGACCCGGTCTGGATCATGTACTACGCCTACACGGTGTACGGCGTCTGGTACTCGCAGAAGGCCCTGGACTCGCTCGACTCCGCCTATCCCGAGACGTGGGACGAGATGCTCGCGGTCTGCGAGAAGGCCAAGAAGAAGGGCATGGCGGGCTGGACGTACGCGGGCAAGTACCCGTACTACCTCCCCTTCTCGCTCTACCCGATGATCGGCAAGGTCGGCGGCCGCGAGGTTCTCGACGCCATCGACAACCTGGAGCCGAACGCCTGGAAGCACCCGGCCGTCAAGGCCTGCTTCGACGCGTACTACGAGCTCTACAAGAAGGGTTACGTCCTCAAGGGCACCCCGGGCCTGGACCACATCCAGTCGCAGACCGCCTGGGCCCAGGGCAAGGCGCTGTTCATCCCGAACGGCTCCTGGGTGGAGAACGAGTCGGCGAACGTCATCCCGAAGGACTTCGACCTCGCGGTCTCCGCGCCCACCGGCCTGGACTCCTCCGACAAGCTGCCCTTCGGCACCATCTGGGCCTCCGGCGGCGAGCCCTTCATCGTCCCGGCCAAGGCGAAGAACGCCGAGGGCGGCATGGAGCAGCTGCGCATCATGCTCAGCGAGGCGTCCTCGAAGAACTTCACCAGCAAGGTGAAGTCGCTGACCGCGTACAACGGCGGCACCGACGGCATCACCCTCACCCCGGGCCTGAAATCGGGCGTCGCGGCACTGGAGAAGGCCGGCGAGAACGTGCTGAACCCCCGGATGCAGGACTGGTACGTGCAGTTGCAGAAGGAGAAGATCGGCGTCTCCGGTCTGGGCGAGATGATGGCCGGCCGCCTCACCCCCGCCGAGGCCATCAAGAAGATCCAGGGCTTCGCCGACGAGACCGCCAAGGACACCTCGATCAAGCACTACAAGCACCAGTAACAGCACCGGAATTCTTCTTCCGCAACGGCACCGGAGTGGCGATGCAGCACGGCAAGTACCGGTTCATCGTGGGCTTCCTCGCGCTGCCCCTGGGACTGTACGCGCTCTTCGTGGTCTGGCCGTTCATCCAGTCCATCTACTACTCGTTCACGGACTGGACCGGCCTGAGCCCCGAATTCAAGATGGTCGGTTTCGACAACTACAGCCGGATGCTCGACGACGACATCTTCTGGAAGTCGTTGCAGCACAGCCTGCTGTTCGCCCTCCTGCTGCCGGTGGTGACGATCAGCCTCGCGCTGTTCTTCGCCTTCATGATCAATGTGGGCGGCAGAAAGAGGAAGAACGGCCCGGTGATCACCGGCGTCCGCGGTTCCTCCTTCTACAAGATCGTCTATTTCTTCCCGCAGGTCCTCTCGATCGCCATCGTCGCGCTGCTGTTCGCGTTCGCGTACAACCCGGACAGCGGCGCGATCAACTCGGTCCTGCGCGGGATCGGCCTCGGCGACGTCCAGCCGCTGTGGCTCGGCGACCCCGACCTGGCGCTGTGGGCCGTGATGGCGGTCCTCGTCTGGTCCACGGTCGGCTTCTTCGTGGTGCTCTTCTCCGCCGGCATGGCCTCCATCCCGGCGGAGATGTACGAGGCGGCGCTCCTGGACGGCGCGAACCGCTTCACCACCTTCTTCCGCATCACCCTGCCCCTGCTGTGGGACACCGTGCAGTCCGGCTGGGTCTACATGGGCATCCTCGCCCTGGGCGCCGAGTCGTTCGCGGTCGTGCAGATCATGACGACCGGGCCGGGCGGTCCCGACTACTCGACCACCGTCATGGTCCTGTACGTGTACCAGAAGGCGTTCCGCGACGGGCAGGCCGCCTACGCCACCACCATCGGTGTCGCCCTGCTCGTCGTCACCCTGGCCTTCGCCGCCGTGGTGATGCGGCTGGGCCGTCGCGAGCGGCTGGAGTACTGATTCCCATGAAGACGACCGAGACCCCCGCTCCCGTACCGGCCGAGTCCGGCGCCCCCCTCGGCAAGGCGGACCTGCCGCCGGCCGCACCGCCGAAGGAGAAGAAGGAGGGCACGGCCCTCAACGTCTTCTCCCACGGCGTCCTCGTCATCTGGGCGATCATGGTGGTGATGCCGCTGCTCTGGGCGGTCATGACGTCCTTCAAGGACGACCGCTCGATCTTCAGCTCCCCCTGGTCGCTGCCGGACACGCTGCGTTTCGACAACTGGTCGCGGGCGTGGACCGAGGCCAACATGAGCGACTACTTCCTCAACACCGTCCTGGTGGTGGGCGGTTCGCTCATCGGCACCCTGGTCCTCGGCTCGATGGCGGCCTACGTCCTGGCCCGCTTCGACTTCCCGGGCAACCGGTTCATCTACTACCTGTTCATCGGCGGCATGAGCTTCCCGATCATGCTGGCGCTGGTCCCGCTGTTCTACGTCGTGAACAACATGGGCCTGCTGAACACCATCCACGGCCTGATCCTGGTCTACATCGCCTACTCGCTGCCGTTCACGGTGTTCTTCCTGACGGCGTTCTTCCGCACGCTGCCGACGTCGATCGCCGAAGCGGCCTTCGTCGACGGCGCGTCCCACAGCCGCACGTTCTTCCAGATCATGCTGCCCATGGCCAAGCCCGGCCTGGTCAGCGTCGGCATCTTCAACTTCCTGGGCCAGTGGAACCAGTACATGCTGCCCACGGTCCTCAACACCGACCCCGACAAGCGCGTCCTCACCCAGGGCCTCGTCCAGCTGGCGGTGAGCCAGGGGTACAAGGGCGACTGGTCGGGCCTCTTCGCGGGCCTGGTGATGGCGATGCTGCCGGTCCTCGCCGCGTACATCGTCTTCCAGCGGCAGGTGGTGCAGGGCCTGACGGCGGGCGCGCTGAAGTAGCACAGGCCGCCGCGCCCGCCCGTGCCGTCCTCGGCGGCCCGATCAGGGCGTGCCGGGAAGCCGCACCATCACGAGGAGTCCGCCGGCGGGGCGGGGGACGAGGTCGAGGGTCCCGTCGTGGGCGCGGACGACGCTGTGCACGATGGCCAGGCCGAGGCCGACGCCGGCGTGCTCGTCGGTGCGTACGCGTTCCGTTCCGCGCCGGAAGGGCTCGGTGAGGGTCGGCACCAGCTCCGCCGGCACGGGACGGCCCGTGTTCTCGACCCGCAGCACGCTCGCGCCGTGCTCCGCTCCGGTGTGGACCGTCACGGTGCCGCCGGCGGGGAGGTTGTGGACGATGGCGTTCTGGACGAGGTTCGTCACCATCCGCAGCAGGAGCTCCGCGGAGCCGCTGGTCCGTGCCGCGCCGCCGGTGACGTCGAGCGTGATCCCGCGCTGTTCGGCGAGGGGGAGCAGAGTCTCGGCGGCCTCTTCGGCGACCAGGGACAGGTCGACGCTCTCGCGGGTGAAGGTCCCGCGGTCGCTGCGGCTGAGCAGCAGGAGGGCCTCGGTGAGGTCGATCGCGCGCGTGTTGACCGCCTGGAGGCGGTCGAAGAGCTCCCTTGGGTCCCGAGTGGGGTCCTTGCGGGCGACGTCGAGCAGCGTCTGCGAGATGGCCAGCGGGGTGCGCAGCTCGTGGGAGGCGTTCGCGGCGAACCTCCGCTGCTCGGCGACGTGCGACTCGAGTTGTTCGAGCATGGTGTCGAACGTGTCGGCGAGTTCACGGAACTCGTCCCGGCGGCCTGCCATGCGGATCCGGTGGGACAGCGATCCGCCCCCGGCCAGCCGTGCCGCGGCACTGATCCGAGTGAGCGGTGCGAGCATCCGGCCCGCGAGGATCCACCCCCCGACGAGGCCGAACACCAGCAGGAAGGCCATCGCCACGGCCGCGGCGGGGAAGAAGGTGCGCACCAGGAGGTAGCGGTTGGGCGAGATCCCCAGCAGGCCCTGGGAGTTGTCGGGCACGTAGCGCAGCAGGAACCCCCACACCACGGCCAGCAGGAGGGCGCCGGCGACGGCGAGGAACCCGGCGTAGCTGAGGGTGAGTTTCAGCCGGACGCTGAGCCCTGGGCGTCTACGCATGCGCACGGCCGGGGCCGGTGTCGATGCGGTAGCCGACACCCGGCACCGTGGCGATGACCCAGGGTTCGCCGAGCCGTTTGCGCAGCGCGGAGACGGTGATGCGGACGGCGTTGGTGAAGGGGTCGGCGTTGGCGTCCCAGGCCCGCTCCAGCAGCTCTTCGGTGCTGACGACCCCGCCTTCGGCGGCGACGAGGACCTCGAGCACGGCGAACTGCTTGCGGGTGAGCGCGACGTAGCGTCCGTCGCGGAAGACCTCCCGGCGGAAGGGGTCGAGGCGCAGGCCCGCGATCTCGCGGACCGGGGGCCGGGCGTAGGCGCGCCTGCGGTCGAGCGCCCGCAGCCGCAGGACGAGTTCCCGCAGCTCGAACGGCTTGGTGAGGTAGTCGTCGGCACCCAGCTCGAACCCGGACGCCTTGTCGTCGATCCGGTCGGCGGCGGTGAGCATGAGGATCGGGATGCCGCTGCCGGAGGCGACGATGTGCCGGGCGACCTCGTCGCCGGAGGGGCCGGGGATGTCGCGGTCGAGGACCGCGAGGTCGTAGGAGTTGACGCTGAGCAGTTCCAGGGCGGAGTCGCCGTCGCCGGCGATGTCGGCGGCGATCGCCTCCAGCCGCAGACCGTCACGGACGGCTTCGGCCAGGTAGGGCTCGTCCTCCACGATCAGTACCCGCATGTCCGAAGCCTAGGCAGCACCCCATATCGCCGACGTATGCCGAGACGTGTGCGCACCGGCCGCGCGACTCAGCCCGCCGGTGCCATCGCGGGGCGCGGCCGGTCCGACGGCGCTTGCGCCGCGGTGCGCCACCAGCGGCGCGACGCCAGCCCGGCCAGCACCGCGCCGGTGGCGTTGACCAGGACGTCGTCCACGGAGGACACCCGGTCCAGCCGCAGGACGTACTGCGCGGTCTCGACCAGGACCGAGCAGCCCGCCCCGAGCGCCAGGACCCGCGGCACGGACGCCAGCGCCGTGAACCGCATCGGGGCGAAGAACCCCAGCGCCGCGAAGATCAGCAGATTGCCGAGGATGCCGAGCGTCCCCATGGTGACCAGGTCCCGCAGCGGCACCAGGCTCACCCGGGCGGGCACGGTGCCGGCTCCGCCGCCCGGCATCAGGGTCAGCCACAGGAACGGCACCGTCCCGTGGACCATGCCCACCTCGGCCAGCGACAGCCGCCACGCCGACGGGACGCCGGCGGCCCGTCGGCGGCGCGCCAGAGCCCACACCACCAGCGCGGCGAGCGGCAGCGCGACCAGCGTCATGAGCACCACACCGTTGAACGTGTCGAAGCAGCCGTGCCACCGCCCGGCCATGCACCTCGGAGCGGACATCATGAGCGGCCGCCGCACGACGAACAGGGCGCCCGCCAGGCCGAGGACCGCCAGGGCGGCGAACACGATTCGGCGCGTGCGGCGCAGCGGTGCAGGCAGGGATGCGTTGAGCTTCATGTCCTCATTGGAGACGGCGGGCCGTTGCCCTGGCGTATGCGGTTTTCGATACACCCGCGATACGCCCGTAGCCCTGCGCGACCGCACGTGCACCCACCGGAAACGGTTCAACCTCTTGACGGGAGGCAACCCGAACGGCTCAGCTTAGAGTTCACTAGTTGGACATAGACGGGGCCTCATAGAAGCGGCCCCGTGCGCAGGAGGTCGTCGTGGAGACTCCGGGGTCGCAGTCGTCGCTGCACCGAGCCAACCTGGAGCGGGTCGTACGGGCCGTCCGCCTGGCGGGTTCCCTCACCCAGGCCGAGATCGCGCGGACGACCGGCCTGTCCGCGGCGACGGTCTCCAACATCGTCCGGGAGTTGAAGGAGAGCGGCACCGTCGAGGTCACCCCCACCTCGGCGGGCGGCCGCAGGGCCCGCAGCGTGTCGCTGAGCGGCGACGCCGGCATCGTCATAGGGGTCGACTTCGGCCACACCCACCTGCGCGTGGCCATCGGCAACCTCGCCCACCAGGTCCTCGCCGAGGAGTCCGAGCCCCTGGACGTGGACGCCTCGTCCACCCAGGGCTTCGACCGCGCGGAACAGCTGGTCACCCGCCTGATCGAGGCCACCGGCGTCGACCGCTCCAAGATCGCCGGCGTCGGCCTCGGCGTCCCCGGCCCGATCGACGTCGAGTCCGGCACCCTCGGCTCGACCGCCATCCTGCCCGGCTGGACCGGCACCAAGCCCGCCGAGGAGCTGCGCGGCCGCCTCGGCGTCCCCGTGCACGTGGACAACGACGCCAACCTCGGCGCCCTCGGCGAGATGGTCTGGGGCAGCGGCCGGGGCGTCCGCGACCTGGCGTACATCAAGGTCGCCAGCGGTGTCGGCGCGGGCTTGGTGATCAACGGCAAGATCTACCGCGGCCCCGGCGGTACTGCCGGAGAAATCGGACATATTACGCTCGACGAATCCGGCCCCGTCTGCCGCTGCGGAAACCGCGGCTGCCTGGAGACCTTCGCGGCCGCGCGCTACGTGCTCCCGCTCCTCCAGTCCAGCCACGGCACCGACCTGACCATGGAAGGCGTCGTACGGCTCGCGCGGGACGGAGACCCGGGCTGCCGTCGGGTGATCGCCGACGTCGGCCGCCACATCGGCAGTGGAGTGGCCAATCTCTGCAACCTTCTGAACCCGAGCCGGGTGGTCCTCGGCGGTGATCTCGCGGAGGCCGGTGAGCTGGTGCTCGGGCCGATCCGGGAGTCCGTCGGCCGCTACGCCATCCCCAGCGCCGCGCGCCAGCTGTCCGTTCTCCCCGGGGCACTCGGCGGCCGTGCGGAGGTGCTCGGAGCGCTTGCCCTCGCGCTCAGCGAGATGGGCGATTCAACCCTTTTGGACGGGACCGCCGTTGGGGCCCTGCGGGCGGCGAGCCCTGCCTTCACTTAGAGAACGGATGGCACCGTTGCCATCTCGTTAAGGATTTACTTCTTGACGTCGCACGTGTGGCCGAGTTGACTTCCAGCCACCTCGGCCGCAATGTCGCGGCCTCGTCAGGGAGGTTTCTTAAGTGAACACGCGTATGCGTCGTGCCGCCGTTGCCATTGCCGTCGGCGCGATGGCCGTTTCGCTTGCTGCCTGTGGCAGCGCCAAGGAGTCCGGCGACAACGCCGACTCCACCGGGTCCGCCAAGAAGGGCGACGACATCAAGGTCGGCCTCCTCCTTCCGGAGAACGCGACCGCCCGATACGAGAAGTTCGACCGGCCGCTCATCGAGAAGAAGGTCAGGGAACTCACCAACGGCAAGGGCGAGGTCGTCTACGCCAACGCCAAGCAGGACGCCAGCACGCAGAACCAGCAGGTCGACACGATGGTGACCAACAAGGTCGACGTGCTGATCGTGGACGCGGTGGACTCCAAGGCCATCGCCGGCTCGGTGAAGAAGGCCAAGGACGCGGGCATCCCCGTCGTCGCCTACGACCGCCTGGCCGAGGGCCCGATCGACGCCTACACCTCGTTCGACAACGTCACCGTCGGCAAGACCCAGGGCGAGGCCCTGCTGAAGGCCCTGGGCTCCAAGGCCAAGGACGGCCAGATCGTCATGATGAACGGGTCCTCCACCGACCCGAACGCCGCCCAGTTCAAGCAGGGCGCGCACTCCGTCCTCGACGGCAAGGTGAAGATCGGCCGCGAGTACGACACCAAGGAGTGGAAGCCGGAGAACGCCAACGCCAACATGGAGGGCGCCATCTCCGCCCTCGGCAAGGACAAGATCGTCGGCGTCTACTCCGCCAACGACGGCATGGCGGGCGGCATCATCACGGCCCTGAAGGCCGCCGGCATCGCGAACATCCCGGTCACCGGCCAGGACGCCGAACTCTCCGGCGTGCAGCGCATCGTCACCGGCGAGCAGTACATGAGCGTCTACAAGCCCTACCCGCAGGAGGCGGACGTCGCGGCCGAGATGGCCGTCGCCCTCGCCCAGGGCAAGTCGCTCGACTCGATCGCCAAGGACAAGGTCGACAGCCCGACCACCAAGGCCATCCCCTCCGTCCTGGTCCCGGTCGTCTCGCTGACCAAGGACAACATCAAGGACACCGTCATCAAGGACGGCATCTACACCGTGAACGAGATCTGCGCGGGCAAGTACAAGGCCGCCTGCGACAAGATCGGTCTCAAGTAAGCAGCCGTCAGGTCCCTTGAGGGGTACGGGAGTCCGCGTCCGGACCCCCGTGACTCCCGTGCGGACCCGCTGCCCCGAGTTCCCTCCGGCGCCCCGCCACACCAGCCCCGCAAGCTCCGCGGGGCGCCGGAGCGATCACTCCTCCCACACTTCTGCACAACCTCCCGCCGGGTCAGGCGGCGAAGGAGATGGTTCACGTGTCCGCTACGCCCGTGCTGGCGTTGCGCGGGGTCTCCAAGCGGTTCGGTGCCGTACAGGCGCTCACCGACGTAGAGCTTGAGGTCCACGCCGGTGAAGTGGTCGCCCTGGTCGGCGACAACGGAGCCGGAAAGTCCACGCTGGTCAAGACGATCGCCGGCGTGCACCCCATCGATGAGGGCGTCATCGAATGGGACGGCAGGTCCGTCCAGATCAACAAGCCGCACGACGCCCAGAACCTCGGCATCGCGACCGTCTACCAGGACCTCGCGCTGTGCGACAACATCGACGTCGTCGGCAACCTCTACCTGGGCCGGGAGATCCGCAAGCGCGGCGTCCTGGACGAGGTGGAGATGGAGCGCCGCTCCCGCGAGCTGCTCGACACCCTGTCCATCCGCATCCCCAGCGTCCGCATCCCGATCGCCTCGCTCTCCGGCGGCCAGCGCCAGACCGTGGCCATCGCCCGGTCCATGCTCGGCGAGCCGAAGCTGGTCATCCTCGACGAGCCCACCGCCGCCCTCGGCGTCGAGCAGACCGCGCAGGTCCTCGACCTCGTCGAGCGGCTGCGCGAGCGCGGCCACGCCGTGATCCTCATCAGCCACAACATGGCCGACGTCAAGGCCGTCGCGGACAAGGTCGCCGTGCTGCGCCTCGGGCGCAACAACGGCGTCTTCGAGGTCAAGTCGACCTCGCAGGAAGAGATCATCTCCGCCATCACGGGCGCCACGGACAACGCCGTGACCCGTCGTGCGGCGCGCACCCACGGGGAGATCAAGAAGTGAGCATCGACAAGACCTCGACGGCCTCGGGCACGCCCGAGGACCACGTCGTGGAGAACCCCGAGGCGGCCGCGGCCGCCGTCACGGTCGTCGACCCCCGGCTGCTGGTGCGCGAGCAGGGCCTCGCCGGATACGTCACCGAGTTCAAGCGGAAGATGAAGTCCGGTGACCTGGGATCCATCCCGGTCGTCGTCGGCCTCGCGGTCATCTGGATCATCTTCCAGAGCCTGAACTCCAACTTCCTCACCGCGGGCAACCTGTCCGACATGTCCGTCGCCATGGTCGGCACGGGCATGATCGCCGTCGGCATCGTGTTCGTGCTGCTGCTCGGCGAGATCGACCTGTCGGTCGGCTCGGTCAGCGGTGTCGCGGGCGCCAGCTTCGCCGTGCTGAACGTCACCAACGGCATGAACGAGTGGCTCGCCTTCGTGCTGGCCATCGTCACCGGCACGGCCGCCGGCGCGCTGCACGGCTTCTTCTTCGCGAAGATCGGCGTCCCCGCCTTCGCCGTCACGCTGGCCGGTCTGCTCTTCTGGAACGGCTTCATGCTCCAGATCCTGGGCGACAACGGCACGATCAACCTCGACCCGGACGGGGTCGTGGCCCAGCTGACCAGCTACTACTTCTCGGACGTCGCCGCCGCGTACGGACTGGCCGCCGTGGTGACCGGCGGGTACTTCCTCAGCTCCTTCCTCGGCAACCGGCGGCGCGAGGCCGCGGGCGTGCCGTCCCGGCCGCTGAGCGAGACCGTGCTGCGGACGGTGCTGCTGGCGATCGTGGCGTTCGCCGTCGCGGTCGTCTTCAACCAGTACAAGGGCCTGCCGCTGGCCGTGGTGATCTTCATCGTGGTGCTGCTGGTGACGGACTTCGTGCTGCGGCGCACCGCGTACGGCCGGAAGGTGTTCGCGCTCGGCGGCAGCGTCGAGGCGTCGCGCCGGGCCGGTATCAACGTGGAGATGGTCCGGATCTCGGTGTTCGCGATCTCCGGGACGTTCGCGGCGGTCGGTGGTCTGTTCATCGCGTCGAAGATCGCCGCGGCGAACCAGGGTGCCGGTGGGGGTGACCTGCTGATGAACGCGATCGCCGCGGCGGTGATCGGCGGGACGTCGCTGTTCGGCGGTCGTGGGCGGACGTGGAACGCGCTGCTCGGTGTGCTGGTGATCGTGTCGATCCAGTACGGGCTCGCGCTGGAGGGCATCGCTTCTCCGGTGCAGTACATGATCACGGGTGGTGTGCTGTTGGCCACGGTGGTCATCGACGCGGTGACTCGTAAGACGCAGAAGACCGCGGGGCGGGCGTAGCGCTGAAGGACATGACTGTGCCCGGCACCGGAAGGTGCCGGGCACAGTCAGGTCGTAGGTGGGGCACAACTTGGGTACAGCCGAACGCGTGACGTACGACGCACAGCCTCGGCGCCGCCCGCGAAGGCGGAACATTAGACTCGACAAGCCCGGCAACAGCTCTACTGCAAGGAGGCACGGGTGCCGCTGCTGACCCGTATCAGGGGACCGCGCGATCTGGACCGGCTCAGCCTGGAGGAGCTGAACCAGCTGGCGGAGGAGATCCGGAGCTTCCTTGTCGAAGCGGTCTCCAAGACCGGCGGTCATCTCGGCCCCAACCTCGGCGTGGTGGAGCTCACCATCGCCCTGCACCGGGTCTTCGAATCGCCCAAGGACAAGGTGCTCTGGGACACCGGCCACCAGTCCTACGTGCACAAACTGCTCACCGGCCGTCAGGACTTCTCCAAGCTGAAGATGAAGGGCGGCCTGTCCGGCTACCCCTCGCAGGCCGAGTCCGAGCACGACATCATCGAGAACTCGCACGCCTCCACCGTCCTCGGCTGGGCCGACGGCATCGCCAAGGCCAACCAGCTGATGAAACGCGACGACCACGTCGTGGCCGTCATCGGCGACGGCGCGCTGACCGGCGGCATGGCCTGGGAGGCGCTGAACAACATCGCCGACGCCAAGGACCGCCCGCTCGTCATCGTCGTCAACGACAACGAGCGCTCCTACGCCCCGACCATCGGCGGCCTCGCCAACCACCTGGCGACCCTGCGGACGACGGACGGCTACGAGCGGTTCCTCGCCCGCACCAAGGAGGTCCTGGAGCGCACCCCCGTCGTCGGCCGGCCGCTCTACGACACCCTGCACGGCGCCAAGAAGGGCCTGAAGGACTTCATCGCCCCGCAGGGCATGTTCGAGGACCTCGGCCTGAAGTACGTCGGCCCGATCGACGGCCACGACATCGAAGCCCTGGAGTCCGCCCTCGCGCGGGCCAAGCGGTTCGGCGGGCCCGTCATCGTGCACTGCCTCACCGAGAAGGGCCGCGGCTACCAGCCCGCCCTCCAGGACGAGGCGGACCGCTTCCACGCCGTCGGCAAGATCCACCCCGACACGGGCCTGCCGATCGCCTCCTCCGGCGCCGACTGGACCTCCGTGTTCGGTGAGGAGATGGTCAAGCTGGGTGAGGAGCGCGAGGACATCGTCGCCATCACCGCCGCCATGCTCCAGCCGGTGGGCCTGGACAAGTTCGCCAAGCGCTTCCCCGAGCGGGTCTACGACGTCGGCATCGCCGAGCAGCACGGCGCCGTCTCCGCGGCCGGCCTGGCGACGGGCGGGGTGCACCCGGTGTTCGCGGTGTACGCCACCTTCCTCAACCGGGCCTTCGACCAGGTGCTGATGGACGTGGCCCTGCACAAGTGCGGTGTCACCTTCGTGCTCGACCGGGCCGGCGTCACCGGCACCGACGGCGCCTCCCACAACGGCATGTGGGACATGTCGATCCTCCAGGTCGTACCGGGGCTGCGGCTGGCCGCCCCGCGCGACGCCGACCAGGTCCGCGCCCAGCTGCGCGAGGCCGTCGCCGTCGACGACGCGCCGACCGTGGTCCGCTTCTCCAAGGGCGCCGTGGGTCCCGCCGTACCCGCCGTGGGCCGCGTCGGCGGCATGGACGTGCTGCGCGAGCCCGGCACCGACCGGCCCGACGTGCTGCTGGTCTCCGTCGGCGCCCTCGCGCCGATGTGCCTGGAGATCGCCGGCCTCCTCGACAAGCAGGGCATCTCCACCACCGTCGTCGACCCGCGCTGGGTCAAACCCGTCGACGAGGCCATGGCCCCGCTCGCCGAACGGCACCGCGTGGTCGTCACCGTCGAGGACAACAGCCGGGTCGGCGGCGTGGGATCGGCGATCGCGCAGGCGCTGCGCGACGCGGGCGTCGACGTGCCGCTGCGCGACTTCGGCATCCCGCCGCGCTTCCTCGACCACGCCACGCGCGCCGAGGTCATGGCCGAAATCGGCCTCACGGCGCCGGACATCGCCCGGCAGGTGACCGGGCTGGTCGCCAGGCTGGACGGGCGGTACGAGCGGTCCGCCGCGGACGCCGTGGACTCGGTGGAGCCCGTGCGCGACTGACCCTGCGTCGGCTCCCCGCGACCGACACGCTGAATGGGCCGGTTTCACCACCGTGAGGGTGGTGAAACCGGCCCATTGGCGTGAATCCGCCCCCGCCGGGGCATACGAACGGTGCCCCCTCTCGATCATGTCGAGGACGACAAGCGTGGGAGGTACCCCTGTGAGCAGCACCCTCTTCCGGACGAAGAAGGTCGAGCAGTCCATCCTCGATACCGAGGAGCCAGAGCACGCGCTCAAGAAGTCCCTGTCCGCGCTGGATCTGACCGTCTTCGGCGTCGGCGTGATCATCGGTACCGGCATCTTCGTGCTCACCGGCACCGTCGCCAAGAACAACGCCGGCCCCGCGGTGGCCCTGGCGTTCGTGGCGGCCGGCGTCGCCTGTGCGCTGGCCGCCCTCTGCTACGCCGAGTTCGCGTCCACGGTCCCGGTCGCCGGGTCCGCCTACACGTTCTCGTACGCGTCCCTCGGCGAACTGCCCGCCTGGATCATCGGCTGGGACCTGGTCCTGGAGTTCGCGCTCGGTACGGCGGTGGTGGCCGTCGGCTGGTCCGGCTACATCCAGTCGCTCATGGACAACGCGGGCTGGCAGATGCCCGCGGCCCTGGGCAGCCGCGAGGGGGCCACCGACTTCGGCTTCGACATCCTGGCCGCCGCGCTCGTCCTCGTCCTCACCGGCATCCTCGTGCTCGGCATGAAGCTGTCCGCACGGATCACCTCGCTCGTCGTCGCCATCAAGGTGACGGTCGTCCTCGTCGTGATCATCGCGGGCGCGTTCCTCATCAAGGGCGAGAACTACGACCCGTTCATCCCGAAGGAGAGGGCGGTGGAGGCCGGGAAGAGTCTCGATGCCCCACTGATCCAGCTCATGTTCGGCTGGGCGCCCTCCAACTTCGGTGTGATGGGCATCTTCACCGCCGCCTCCGTCGTGTTCTTCGCGTTCATCGGCTTCGACGTCGTGGCCACGGCGGCGGAGGAGACCCGCAACCCGCAGCGCGACATGCCGCGCGGCATCCTCGGCTCACTCTTCATCTGCACGGCCCTGTACGTCGCCGTGTCGATCGTGGTGACCGGCATGCAGCACTACAGCCGGCTGTCCGTCGACGCGCCGCTCGCCGACGCGTTCAAGGCCACCGGGCATCCCTGGTACGCGGGCTTCATCAGCTTCGGTGCCGCGGTCGGTCTGACGACGGTGTGCATGATCCTGCTGCTCGGGCAGACCCGGGTGTTCTTCGCGATGAGCCGTGACGGGCTGCTGCCGCGGTTCTTCTCCCGCGTCCACCCGCGGTTCAAGACCCCGCACCGGCCGACCATCCTGCTCGGTGTGGTCATCGCGATCCTCGCCGGCTTCACCCCGCTGACCGAGCTGGCCGCCCTGGTGAACATCGGCACGCTGTTCGCCTTCGTGGTCGTCGCCATCGGTGTGCTCGTCCTTCGCAGGACCCGTCCCGACCTGCACCGGGCCTTCCGCACCCCGTGGGTGCCGGTCATCCCGATCCTGTCGGTGTGCGCCTCGCTGTGGCTGATGATCAACCTGCCCGCCGAGACCTGGGTCCGGTTCGCCATCTGGATGGCCGCCGGCTTCTTCGTCTACTTCCTCTACGGCCGCACACACAGCCGCCTCAGGAGCGAGGAGCCGACGAAGACGGGAGACCAGCTGTAGCCCGCCGCGCGTTCTCACCCCCGGGCTCCTACGGACGCACCGTACGGGGCCCGGCCACCTCCGCCCCCAGTGCCGCGACCCGCCTCCGCAGCTCCCGGTCCGCCGTGACCACCAGGACGGAACGCCCGGCGGCCGCGGCGACCACCTCCACGATGTGATCGTCCCCACTGCCCGGCGCCGACGACACCCGCACACCGGGCACGGACTCCACCCCCCGCGCCGCCCCCTCCACCACGAGCACGACCTCCACCGGCCCGTCCACCCCCGGCACCCCGTCCGCCGCCAGCCGGTCCCGCAACCGCTCCGCTGCCCCCCGCCGGTCCCGCCACCACCCGTCGGGCACCGACCCGACGACGTTCGCGGCATCGACGACGACAAGGACAGGCGCGGTGTCGTTCATGTGGTCAGGGTCGCACGCGAGATGACGCCCCGGCAGGGGCGGGCCGCGCGGCGGGCGGTCCGGCCCGCATAAAGTGAACTGGTGAACGGCGACTGGCTCATCCGCGGCCGCGACGGCCGCCTCACCGTCTATCTGCCCTCCGGCGACGCCGTCCTGTGCCGTGCGGAGCGCGGCCCCGCCGGCCTCTGGGACGACACGCCCCGCACGGTCGGCGGCGACCAGAAGCTGCACCCGGGCCCGGCGGTCGGCCAGGGCGCCGACGGGTACGCCCATCTGGCCGCCTGGCGGCCCACCGTGCCGGGGGAGTCCGGCCTGGTGCACTCCACGCACTTCCGGCCGGGGCTCGCGCCCCTGGACTGGATCCCGATCGGGCACCCCGACAGGAAGGGCGACCGGACGGGCCCGCCGGCCGTCGCCGTCGACGGCGCGGGGCGCGGCTACGTCTTCGTCCGGAACAAGGGCGGTGGGGTGAGCCTGCGCAACCAGAAGGTCAAGGGCGGCTGGGGCCCCTGGCAGAACCTCGAAGGGCATGACGTCGAGGGGGAGTTGGCCGCGGTGACGGGGGAGTCGGGGCTGGTGGAGGTGTACGCCGCCATCCCCGGGGGGATCCTGCACTGGCGGCAGGAGGGGGACGGGAAGACGCCGGTCCGGACCGAGGGCGTCGATGTGGCCGTCCGGGCGGGAACCCTGCGCGCGCTCGCCACGTCCGCCGAGCACACCACCCTCTTCTTCACGGACGGCTCGGGGGATCTGTGCGCCTGGCGCCCCGGTGAGAAGCCCGTGACCCTCCTCGCCTCCGCCGGACCGGGGCCGGTCTCCGCCGTGCGCTGCCACATCGAGGGGCACGACTGCACCGTGCTCGCCCAGCGGTCGGCGAGCGGCCGGGTCGCCTTCGCCGCCTATCCGACCGAACAGGAGTCGGCCGGTGCCTGGTGGACCGAGTCCGGCCCCCAGCTGCCCGCCGACGCCATGGTGTCGCTGGCGCTCGACGAGCACGACGAGGTCGTCGCGGCCTCCCTCTCCCCGTCGACCGGCACGCTGCTGCTCACCCGGCGCAAGGACGAGCCGGGGCTCGCGCTGGAGGCCTGGCGGGAGATCTGACACCCCGTTCTTCTGAGGCTCCTGTCGCTCCAGACACACGAAGTGTGTCGAGGGTTGTACGGATGTGTGCGTGACAAGGCGCACCTCGGGTAAACGTGGTCAAAAAGTGAAGGTCTTGTTAACCTCCTCGGACTTGTTCGAATTTGCTCGGGGGGCTGGTTGCTGTGCGTCCGGCCGGGGCCGTGGCAACCGGGGGTTGGGAATGATGTCGTGAGCAGATCCTCCACGGTGGATCTTGTCGTGGTCGGACTCGGTTACGTGGGGCTGCCGTTGGCCAGGTCCGCGGCTGCCGCCGGCCTGAAGGTGGTCGGTCTCGACCGCAGCCGACGGGTCGTCGACGGGCTGAACGCCGGCCGTTCGCATGTGGACGACATCAGCGACGCCGACGTACGCGCCATGCGGGAGCAGGGCTTCGAGGCCACGGACCGGCCCGGGGTCATCGCCGATGCCGCCGCGGTGGTCGTGTGCGTTCCGACGCCGCTCACCGAGCACGGCGCTCCCGACCTCGGCGCGGTGCACGCCGCCGTCGAGGACATCGCCGCCCACCTGCGGGCCGGCACGCTCGTCGTGCTGGAGTCGACGACGTACCCGGGCACGACCGACGAGGTCGTCCGGCCGCGGCTGGAGGCCGGCGGGCTGCGCGTCGGAGCCGACTTCCACCTCGCCTTCTCCCCGGAGCGCATCGACCCGGGCAACGCCTCCTTCGGCCTGGAGAACACGCCCAAGGTGGTCGGCGGCATCACGGCCGACTGCACCAAGGCCGCCCGCGCCCTCTACGAGCGGTTCGTGAACCGGGTCGTCGAGGCCAAGGGCACCCGCGAGGCCGAGATGGCCAAGCTGCTGGAGAACACCTACCGGCACGTCAACATCGCCCTCGTCAACGAGATGTCGATGTTCTGCCGTGAGATCGGCGTCGACCTGTGGGACGCCATCCGGTGCGCGTCCACCAAGCCGTTCGGCTTCGCGCCCTTCTACCCCGGCCCCGGCGTCGGCGGGCACTGCATCCCGATCGACCCCAACTACCTGTCGTACAAGGTGCGTTCGCTGGGCATCCCGTTCCGGTTCGTGGAGCTGGCGCAGGAGATCAACCAGCGGATGCCCGTGCACGTCGTGAACCGCGCGGCCGATCTGCTGAACGACCAGGGCAAGGCCGTGCGCGGATCCCGCGTGCTGCTGCTCGGTGTGACGTACAAGCCGGACATCTCCGACCAGCGGGAGAGCCCGGCGCTGGCCGTCGCGGAGAACCTCCTCGCGCGCGGCGCCGAGCTGGTCTACTTCGACCCGCGGGTCGAGGAGTGGCGGGTCGGCGGCGAGCCCGTCGAGCGGGCCGGGAACTACCTGGCCGCCGCCGAGGACGCCGACCTCACCATCCTGCTCCAGCCGCACCGCGAGATCGACCTGGACGTGCTGGCGGACCGGGCCCGGGCGCTCTTCGACACCCGGGGCAAGTCCGCCGACCACCCGCGGGTGGTCAAGCTGTGACTTCCGAAGACACGTACATACCCGGGGCCGTCGACTCCGGTGGCCGCCGCGCGCACCGCAAGCGGCGGCACCTGAAGGTCTCGTACTTCGTCTTCCTGGGCCTGGCCGCGCTGATCGCCACCCGGCTCGACGCCGGCTCCCTGCACCTGTACTCGATGGGCGCCATGGGACTGCTGTCCCTGAAGATGTTCGGCGCCCTCTTCTACCGTCCGGCCAAGGCCGGGCGGGAGGAGCTGGAGTACCTGGAGAACGCCTGGGTCACCGCGGTCATCCCGATCTACAACGAGGACCCGGTGATGTTCGAGCAGGGCATGCGCAGCCTCCTCGCGCAGAGCCGCCTGCCGAACGAGATCCACATCATCGACGACGCCAGCGCCAACGACTCCGGTATCAGGGCCGCGAAGAAGATGCGCCGCGAGTTCGAGGCCAAGGGCGTCAAGTACACGGTCAGCGTGCAGCCCGAGAACAAGGGCAAGCGCGAGGCGCTGGCGCTGGGCTTCGAGGCCGCCCCGTACTCGGACATCTTCCTCTGCGTCGACTCGGACACGGTCCTGTCCCGGGACACCGTGCGCGAGCTGCTGCTGCCGCTGGCCGACGAGAAGATCATGGCCTCCACCGGCATGGTGCTGGCGCTCAACCACGACAGCAACATCTTCACCCGCCTCCAGGACCTGCGCTACGGCAACTCGTTCCTCTTCGAGCGGGCCGCCTACTCGCGGCTGAAGTCGGTCCTGTGCTGCTGCGGCGCGCTCTCCGCGTACCGCGGCACGCTGGTGCGCAAGTACCTGCCGGACTTCCTCAACCAGCAGTTCCTGGGCAAGCCGGCCGTCTTCGGCGACGACCGCCGCATGACCAACTACTGCCTGATGGAAGGCCAGGTCGTCTTCCAGGAGACGGCCGTCGGCTACACCGCCGTCCCCGAGAAGCTGCCGCACTTCCTGCGCCAGCAGGTCCGCTGGAACAAGTCCTTCTTCCGCGAGTCCCTGTGGGCCTTCCGGCACCAGAAGAAGTACCGGCCGGCCTTCTGGCTGACCTGCATGGAACTCGCGCTGTGGCTGGTCTTCGGCTCGGCGATGTTCTACTCGATGGTCATCCTGCCGATCATCAAGCCCGAGCAGTTCGTCCACCACATCGGCGACTACCTCATCTTCATGGTGCTGATGGGCTACCTCCGCAATGTGCGCTACCTGGACTTCCCGCGCCGCGGCATGGGCTTCGTCAAGCGGTTCGGCATGTTCCTGCTCGCGCCCATCTACGGCGTCATCCAGCTGACGCTGCTGACCCCGCTGCGGTTCTACGCCCTGTTCACCCTGCACAAGGGCAGTTGGGGCACCCGCCAGGGCGGTGTCGAGGTGTCCGTGGCCGGTGACCACGAGTCCGAGGTGACGGAGATCTTCGAGGAGGAGGACCCGTACTCCGACAAGAAGGTCACCGAGACGCTCCAGCTGATGCGTCTGGAGGGCGTGGCCCTGCGCACCCGGCCCCGCCCGGCGGGCGGCATCCCGGCCCAGCCGCAGCCGATCCCGGGCTACGACGAGGAGCAGCACGCGGGTGTCCCGCAGCAGCGCGTGAGCTGGGGGACGCCGGAACCGGCCGGCCGGCAGCAGTGGCAGGGCGGATACGACCCGTACCAGCAGCCGTACCCGGGCCAGGGCCACGACCCGCAGCAGGGCGGGTATCCGTACCAGGACCCGTCCTGGCAGCAGGGCCAGGGACAGGGGCACGGGCAGGGCTACGGGCAGGGCGGCTGGTAGCGCCGTAGAAGACACGACAGGGGGGCGGCCGCACGGCCGCCCCCCTGTCGTGCTGGGGCCTCAGGTGTACGAGGCCATCGCCTCCTCGACCGTCAGCACCGGGATGTCCCGGTCGTCGATCGCCTTCATCAGCGTCTCCAGGCCCGCCTTGCCGATCTCGGTGCTCGTCGCCGGGGCGCCGTCGACGACCTTGTGCAGGCAGAGGATCAGCCAGTCACCGCTGTTCACGCACCGGTCGAGCCGGCCGCCCGCGCCCGTCAGCTTGGACAGTGCCGTACCGCCGATGCCGGTGCCGTCGTTGATGCCGGTCAGCGCCTTGAGGCGGTACGGCATCGCCGGGGCGAACGACTCGATCGTCTCGGAGATGATCGAACGGGCCGTGGTGAAGTGCCGGCTCGCGATCTGGTCGACCGGGACACCGTCCGTCGTCTTCTGGAACGCGCCGTGCGGATAGGCGAAGTGCTCGCTGGTGAAGCCGTTGGACACCAGCCACTCGCGCAGCTTCCGGAAGTCGTCGTCGGCCTGCTCGGCGGTGAGCTTGGGGTAGCTGGCCGTGTGGACGGCGTTGGCGTACGAGTGGCCCGCCATCTCCCAGCCGGAGAAGTCCTGCATCGACCGCATCTGCTCGACCGTCAGGAAGCTGCCGATGCCGATGGCGTCGGCGATGTTGTAGACCGTGCCGGGGAAGCCGAAGCGGTCCATGACCGGCCGGGCCAGGTCGTGGACGGACTTGTGGGAGTCGTCGAACGTGAGGGAGACGACGCCCTTGGGGAAGACCGAGACCGTGTCCGGTATCAGCTCCACGGCCTGGAGGCGGTAGGTCACCGGGCCGCCCGCGTTGTCGTACACGGCGAACGACATGTCGGTGAAGCCGGTCTTCGTGGACGGCTTGCCGCCGGCACCGATGGAGTACGTCCCGGCCGCCCCGTTGACGTCCGCCCACTGGAGGTGGACCGTCACCCACTCGCCGGACTGGACGTAGTTGGCCGCCGTCTTGGAGTGCGCGTGGAACGACCAGGAGAAGTGGTTCGCGAGGGAGCCGCTGCCCAGGTAGAAGACCATCTTGGCCAGGTTCGTCACGTCGTCGACGCGGAAGACGAGCCGGATCATCTTGCCGGTCAGGTTCAGCGCGGGCAGGCCGGTCCTGCGGACGTAGGACTGCTTGCCGGTGCCGTTCGTGGTCACCCGGACCGACTGGGTGCCGCGGACGAAGACGGACTTGTCGTTCGCCTCGGCCGACGCGGTGCCCGCGCCCCCCGGCGTCCAGCCGTGGCCGGCCTGGAACTGCTGGGACCAACTGGCCCGGCGGTACTTGGGGCGGCGGCCCGACGGGGCGTAGGACGGCGGGGTGGTCAGGCCCCCGATGGCCGCCTCGACCGCCTCAGCGGCGGCGGGCTGCGCCGCCACGTTCCCCAGCCAGGCACCACCGCCCGCCAGGGCGGCCCCTCCCGTTCCGCCCAGGAGCAGCGCGTTGCGCCGGCTCACCACTGGTTGTTTCTTCCTCACCGGGACCCCCGGACCGTGTCGAAGTAGTGCATGCCGTCGTTCGTGAAGTCCTCGACCTCGGACTGGACTTCCTTCGCCGACAGCGTGTCGTTCGCGTTGTAGTAGAGCCAGTCGACCTTCATGTCCCAGGCGCGTTCCCCCTTGAACGGCAGATCAATGAACCAGTGGTTGAAGTTCACGGACATGTCCGCGCGCGGGGCGTACTTCCCGCTGCTGACGAAGAGCTTCTTGCCGTCGAGCCAGTAGGCGACGACACCGTCCTTCACCCGGATCAGCATGGTGTGCCAGGCGTCGAGACTCTTGTTCGTGGTCTCGTAGACGCGGTCGTTCGTCTTGTGGTCGTACCAGGTCACCGTGTCGAGCTTGGGCCCGGGCCGGCCCCAGCCGCCGTTCGGCATGTACTCGTTGTCCAGCTCGCTGTACGTCGAGCCCTTGCCGCCGATGGTGTAGAAGGTCTGGTTGACGTGGTCGCCGCCGTCACCGGTGGCCGGCTTGTCGCTGAGGTGGATGCGGGCCGCGTAGGTGCCGTCGCGGAACTTGGCCGCGGCCGTGCCGAGGCTCGCCTGCCTGGTCCCGGCCTTGGTGCCGTCCGTGCTCGCCCGCAGGTTGAGCACTTGGCCGTCCGCGTGGGAGCCCCCGGCGGTGGGGAAGCTGACGCCCTCCGCCGACCAGGTGTTCTCGATGCCGGGACCGCCCTTGCTGGTGCGGACCAGCCAGCCGTGCTTGAACAGGGCGGGGTCCTTGGGGCCCTGGTAGGAGAAGTCGTCGAACAGCACCCCGGCCGGCGGGGCCGGCAGCGGGTCGGGTGCGGCCTTCGCCGTCGCCTTCTTCTCGTCGCTCGCCTTGGTGCCGTCCGGCTCCTCGCCCCAGGCGAGGACGCCCCGCTTGTACGCGGTGACCTTCTCCGCCTCCTTGTAGGACGTCATCCCGGCGTCGAAGGAGCGGTCGTCGGACTGCTTCAGCTTCTTGTGGTCGGTGCGGAAGAGCTGGACGTCGATGCCCTTGCTGTTGGCGCCGGGCTCGAGATCGCCCGCGCCCTCGGTGAACCGGAGCTCCAGGTAGTGGTCGGCGGTGTCGGTGGGCTTGTCCATCGCGACGATCCGCCCGGCCACGTTCGAGCAGCCGAAGACGGCGTTCACACAGTTGAAGGCGTACGAGGCGGAGTCCTCGGCGGTGAACCAGTACCGGAGCGTCACCTCGCTCAACGGCAGGGGCTTGTCCGTGTCGTTGAAGACCTCCAGTGACGGCTTGGCCACCGCCGCCGTCGCCGGAGTGTCGGTCCGGTAGCGGACCTTCAGCTCGGGCGGGTCCGGGTTCGCCGCCTTCCACACCGGGTAGAGCGCCGTACCTCCGGCGGCGACCACGGCGACGAGGAGCAGGAGCCTGATCTTGGGCCAAACCCGGCGTCGGGGTGTTCGGCGACGGGAGGACGCCACGGAAGACTCCTTCGATGGACACCCGGTGGTCTTGGGTGGAGACCGTCAGGGCCAGGTAAACAATGGTCGGATTGTGTGAGGATCCTATCCGTGGCGGCATACACAAAGGGGGGCGGGTGCACGGATTGTTACCGCACGCCCCACCCCCCTCAGGGGTAACGCGTTACGCCGGGACGCTCGCCACGCCCGGAGCCAGGAACTTCTTGCCGTTGACGCGCTCGGAGACGCCCTCGCGGTCCAGGTACGGCGTGATGCCGCCCAGGTGGAACGGCCAGCCGGCGCCCGTGATGAGGCACAGGTCGATGTCCTGGGCCTCGGCGACGACGCCCTCGTCGAGCATGAGCCCGATCTCCTGCGCCACCGCGTCCAGCACGCGCTCGCGCACCTGCTCCTCCGTCAGGACGCTGTCGCCCTGCTTCAGCAGCGCGGCGACCTCCGGGTCCAGCTCCGGCTTGCCGCTGTCGTAGACGTAGAAGCCGCGCTTGCCCGCCTCGACGACCGCCTTGAGGTTCGGGGAGACCGTGAAGCGGTCCGGGAACGCCTTGTTGAGCGTCTCGGAGACGTGCAGGCCGATCGCCGGGCCGACCAGCTCCAGCAGGACCAGCGGCGACATCGGCAGGCCCAGCGGCTCGACGGCCTTCTCGGCGACCTCGACGGGGGTGCCCTCGTCGATGACGTTCTGGATCTCGCCCATGAAGCGGGTCAGGATGCGGTTCACGACGAACGCCGGGGCGTCCTTCACGAGGACCGCGGTCTTCTTCAGCTTCTTGGCGACGCCGAACGCCGTGGCCAGGGAGGCGTCGTCGGTCTGCTCACCGCGGACGATCTCCAGCAGCGGCAGCACGGCGACCGGGTTGAAGAAGTGGAAGCCGACGACCCGCTCGGGGTGCTTCAGCTTCGACGCCATCTCCGACACCGACAGCGAGGAGGTGTTGGTGGCGAGGACCGCGTGCGCCGGGGCGACCGCCTCGACCTCCGCGAACACCTTCTGCTTGACGCCCATCTCCTCGAACACGGCCTCGATGATGAAGTCCGCGTCCGCGAAGCCCTCGGCCTTGTCCAGCACACCGGTCACCAGCGCCTTGAGGCGGTTGGCCTTGTCCTGGTTGATACGGCCCTTGCCGAGCAGCTTGTCGATCTCGGCGTGGACGTAGCCCACACCCTTGTCGACGCGCTCCTGGTCGATGTCGGTCAGCACGACCGGCACCTCCAGGCGGCGCAGGAACAGCAGCGCGAGCTGGCTGGCCATCAGACCGGCGCCGACGACACCGACCTTGGTGACCGGGCGGGCCAGGCTCTTGTCCGGGGCACCGGCCGGGCGCTTGCCGCGCTTCTGCACCAGGTTGAAGGCGTAGATGCCGGCGCGCAGTTCGCCGCCCATGATGAGGTCGGCGAGGGCCTTGTCCTCGGCGTCGTAGCCCTGCTGGAGGTCGCCGTTCTTGGCGGCGGCGATGATGTCCAGGGCGCGGTACGCGGCCGGGGCGGCGCCGTGCACCTTGGAGTCCGCGATGAAGCGGCCCTTGGCGACGGCCTGGTCCCAGCCCTCGCCGCGGTCGATCACCGGGCGCTCGATCTCGATCTCGCCCTTGAGGACGGACGCCGTCCAGATCAGCGACTGCTCCAGGAAGTCCGCGCCCTCGAAGATCGCGTCGGCGATCCCGAGCTCGTAGACCTGCTTGCCCCCCAGCTGCTTGTTCTGGTTGAGGCTGTTCTCGATGATCACCGAGACGGCCTTCTCGGGGCCGATCAGGTTCGGCAGCAGCGTGCAGCCGCCCCAGCCCGGGACCAGGCCGAGGAACACCTCGGGCAGTGAGAACGCCGGGACGGCCGAGGAGACGGTCCGGTAGGTGCAGTGCAGACCGACCTCGACACCGCCGCCCATCGCGGCGCCGTTGTAGTACGCGAAGGTCGGCACGGCCAGCTTGGACAGCCGCTTGAAGACCTCGTGGCCGCCCTTGCCGATGGCGAGCGCGTGCTCGTACTCCTTGAGGATCTCCACGCCCTTGAGGTCGGCGCCGACCGCGAAGATGAACGGCTTGCCGGTGATGCCGACGCCGACGATCTCGCCGTCCGCCGCCTCCTTCTCGACCTGGTCGATGGCGGCGTTGAGGTTCGCCAGCGAGGCCGGGCCGAAGGTGGTCGGCTTGGTGTGGTCGTGGCCGTTGTCCAGGGTGATCAGGGCGAAGCGCCCGGCACCCAGCGGCAGGTCGAAGTGGCGTACGTGCGCACTCGTGACGACCTCGTCCGGGAACAGCTCGGAGGCCTGCTTCAGAAGCTCGGCGGTGGTGCTCACTTGTCCCCCTCGAAGTGCGGGTTCTCCCAGATGACCGTCGCGCCCATGCCGAAGCCGACGCACATGGTGGTCAGGCCGTAGCGGACGTGCGGCTGCTCCTCGAACTGGCGGGCCAGCTGCGTCATCAGGCGGACGCCGGAGGAGGCCAGCGGGTGGCCGAAGGCGATGGCGCCGCCGTACTGGTTGACGCGCTCGTCGTCGTCGGCGATGCCGTAGTGGTCGAGGAAGGCCAGGACCTGGACGGCGAAGGCCTCGTTGATCTCGAACAGGCCGATGTCGGAGATCGACAGGCCCGCCTGGGCCAGCGCCTTCTCCGTCGCCGGGATCGGGCCGTAGCCCATGACCTCCGGCTCGACGCCCGCGAAGGAGTAGGAGACCAGGCGCATCTTCACGGGGAGGTCGTTCTCCCGGGCGAAGTCCTCGGAGGCGATGAGCGAGGCGGTGGCGCCGTCGTTCAGCCCGGCCGCGTTACCGGCGGTGACCCGGCCGTGGACGCGGAACGGCGTCTTCAGACCGGAGAGGTTCTCCAGGGTCGTGCCCGGGCGCATCGGCTCGTCGGCGGTGACCAGGCCCCAGCCGGTCTCACCGGCCTCGGGGGAGGTGCGGCGCACCGAGATCGGCACCAGGTCGGCCTGGATCTTGCCGTTGGCGTACGCCTTGGCGGCCTTCTCCTGGGAGCGCACGGCGTACTCGTCGGCGCGCAGCTTGGTGATCTGCGGGTACCGGTCGTGCAGGTTCTCCGCGGTCATGCCCATGAACAGGGCCGACTCGTCGACCAGCTTCTCGGAGACGAACCGCGGGTTCGGGTCCACGCCCTCACCCATGGGGTGACGGCCCATGTGCTCGACACCGCCCGCGATGGCCACGTCGTACGCGCCGAAGGCGACGGAACCGGCCACCGTGGTGACGGCTGTCAGGGCGCCGGCGCACATGCGGTCGATGGAGTAACCGGGCACGGACTGCGGCAGCCCGGCGAGAATGCCCGCCGTGCGGCCGATGGTCAGGCCCTGGTCGCCGATCTGCGTGGTCGCGGCGATGGCGACCTCGTCGATCTTCTTCGGGTCGAGACCGGGGTTGCGGCGCAGCAGCTCCCGGATCGCCTTCACGACGAGGTCGTCGGCACGGGTCTCGTGGTAGATGCCCTTCGGGCCCGCCTTGCCGAACGGGGTGCGGACGCCGTCTACGAAGACGACGTCCCTGACGGTACGAGGCACGATGGCTCTCCTCCAGGGTCCAGGACGCTGAGCGCTTGCTCATCCCATGCTACTTATCAGTAACGTAGCTGCCCAGTCCCGTAGCCCGGAGCGGTGAAGGTCACACACGAATGCCGGGTGTACGACGCTCACCGAGGCGGCGCAGTGGACCCCCGAGGTGTCAGAACAGGCGTGGGCACGGGATGCGACTCGGCCTCGCCACCCCCCATGATCACCGAAAACAACGTCCGGGCCACCTCCGCCCCGAACCCGTGCACATCATGGCTCATCGCCGACAACGTCGGATGCGTCAACCGGCACAACTGCGAGTCGTCCCACGCCAGCAGCGACACGTCCTCCGGCACCCGCAACCCCATCTCCGCCGCCACCGACAGCCCCGCCACCGCCATGATGTCGTTGTCGTACACGATCGCCGTCGGCCGGTCCGGCGGCGCAGCCATCAGCAGCGACCGCGTCGCCCGCGCCCCCGCGTCCCCCGAGAAGTCCGTCGCCACCTGCCACGCCCCGGCCAGCGCCAGCGCCCCCGCCGCCTCGTCGAACGCCGCCGTCCGGATGGCCGTGTGCCCGAGGTCCGCCGCCCCGCCCACCCGGGCGATCCGCCGGTGCCCGAGCGCGGCCAGATACCGCACCGCCTCCGTCACGGCCGTGGCGTCGTCGGTCCACACGGAGGTGAGCCCCCCGGTCAGTGACGGGTGCCCGACGGCGACCACGGGCAGCCCCAGCCGCCCCACCAGGTCCACCCGGGGATCGTCGGCCCGGAAGTCGACCAGGATCGACCCGCCGACCTGCCGCCCCCGCCACCACGCGCCCTGGACCGCCACCTCCTCGTCCAGATTCCGGACGAGCCTCAGCAGCAGCGAGCAGGAGTGCTCGGCCAGCACGCTCTCCACGCCCGAGACGAACTCCATGTACCAGGGCTCAAGGCCCAGCATCCGCGCCGGACGGCACACCGCGAGTCCCACCACGTCCACGCGCGATCCGGCCAGCGTCCGCGCCGTGAGGTTCGGCGCCCAGCCCAGCTCCCGCGCCGCCCGGAAGATCCGCTCCCGGGTCGTCTCGGACAGCCCGGGCTTGTGGTTGAAGGCGAGCGACACGGCGCCCTTGGAGACGCCGGCCCGGGCGGCGACGTCCTTGATGGTGACGCGGGGGGTCGGCGTCGCCGTCATCGGGTGGGCTCCACGCAGTACAGGGCCGAACGGGCGGTCTCGGCGTCCGGAGTGCGCCAGCCGCGCACCCCGATGGTGACGTCTTCGCCCGGCAGCAGCGTGACCAGGCCCCGGTCGGCCCGCGCCCCCGGATCCAGCCGGTCGGCCTGGAGGAGCAGGTCCCGGACCAGCGTGCGGGCGGTCACCCTGATCCCCTCCGGGGCGAGGGCCACCTCGAACTCCGGCCGGGGATAGGGGATGTCCCGGTCGGGCACCGGGAAGTGCAGCGCCCGCAGCCCGTCCGTGTCCGGGCCCGCGTCCGTGTCCGCGACCAGGAACTCCTTCGGGCCGGCGGGCGTCAGCTCGCGCGGCACACCGACCCGGGCCACGGTCCGCCTCCCGGCCGCCAGTTCCACCTGCGCCCGCGCCAGCACCTCGCCCTCGACGGACATCCGGCGCAGGGTCAGCGTCCCCGTCCAGTCCTCGGCCGCCTGGTTGACGGCGGCCACCTCCAGCGCGCCGTCGCGTGCGCGCAGCGTCAGCAACCGGTCCGCGTACAGCCGCTTCAGCTCGTGGTACAGCGGCTTCTCGCGCCCGTCCCCGTCGATCGCCGCCCAGGAGGTCACCGGCCAGCAGTCGTTGAGCTGCCAGACGACCGTGCCCGCGCACACCGGCCAGTGGGAGCGCCAGTGCTCGATCCCGGCCGCGACCGCCCGCGCCTGGTTGAGCTGTGTGAGGTAGTGCCAGCGGTCGAAGTCCCCGTCCGGCACGGCGAAGTGCCGGGCCAGACCGCGCTCCAGCTTCCCGTTGCCGTCGTCCGCCTTCTGGTGGTGCAGCATGCCGGGGGAGTCCGGCGCGAGCTCCTCCCCGGGCAGCGCGCGCCGCAGCGTGGCGTACGCGGGCGGTGCCTGCCAGCCGAACTCGGCGACGAACCGCGGCACGCTCAGCCGGTAGTCGGCGTAGTCCTCCCGGTTCCACACCTCCCAGGAGTGGTGGGTGCCGTGCGCCGGGTCGTTCGGGTGGTGCCGCCAGGACCCCGACCAGGGACTGCCCGCCGTGTACGGCCGGGTCGGGTCCAACTCGGCGACCAGACGCGGCAGGAGACCCAGGTAGTACCCCTCGCCCCAGGAGTCCCCGGCCAGCCGCGGCTCCCACTCCCAGTCCCGGAAGCCCCACAGATTCTCGTTGTTGCCGTTCCACAGCACCAGCGACGGATGCGGCATCAGCCGTACGACGTTCTCCCGCGCCTCGGCCTCCACCTCGCCGCGCAGCGGCTGCTCCTCCGGGTAGGCCGCGCACGCGAACGGGAAGTCCTGCCAGACCAGCAGCCCGAGTTCGTCACAGGCGTCGTAGAAGTCCTCGCTCTCGTAGATGCCGCCGCCCCAGATCCGGACGAGGTCGACACCTGCGCCGGCGGCCTGCTCCAGCCGCTCCCGGTAGCGCGCGCGGGTGATCCGGGACGGGAAGACGTCGTCGGGGATCCAGTTGACGCCCCGCGCGAAGTGCCGCTCCCCGTTGACGACGAGGGTGAACCCGGTGCCGTGCGCGTCGGGCCGCTGGTCCAGCTCCACGGTCCGGAAGCCGATCCGGCGCCGCCACCCGTCCAACGCGTCCTCGCCGTGCAGCAGCGTCAACTCGACGTCGTACAGCGGCTGTTCCCCGTACCCGCGCGGCCACCACAGCTCCGCGTCCGGCACCCGCAGCCGGACGACCCCGCCCGCCCCCTCGATCTCCGCCCGGGCCCGCACCCCGGCGACGGTCGCCTCCACGGCGAGCGGCGCCTCCACCCGGGTCCGCTCGACGTCGACGGCCAGCTCGACGACCCCGGCGCCCTCCTCGACGGTGACCAGCGGCCGCACCCGGGCGATCCGGGCCGTGGACCAGCGCTCCAGGCGCACCGGCCGCCAGATCCCGGCCGTCACCAGGGTCGGCCCCCAGTCCCAGCCGAAGGAGCAGGCCATCTTGCGCAGGTACTGGTAGGGCTCGGCGTAGGCGGCGGGCCGTTCGCCGAGCCGTCCGCGGACGGCCTCGGCCTCGGCGTAGGCGGAGACGAACCGCACCGACAGCCGCCCGGACAGGCCCGTCACGTCGAACCGGTAGGAGCGGTGCATGTTCCGCACCGTGCCCAGCAGCCGCCCGTCCAGGGAGATCTCCGCGACGGTGTCGAGCCCGTCGAAGACCAGGTCGGTCTGCTCGTGCGCGGCGGACGCGGCGGGCAGCTCCCGCTCGTACGTCCAGTCCCGGCGCCCCACCCAGGCCACGTCGGTCTCGTTCCGCCCCAGGAACGGGTCCGGGATGACCCCGGCCGCCATCAGGTCGGTGTGCACGCAGCCCGGCACCGAGGCCGGCAGCGTGTTCGACTCGTGCCGCAGGATCCATCCGTCGCCGAGCGGTGTGGCCTCCAGCATGCCCACTCCCTTAACCGGTGTAGTGAAGAGCCGTGTTCGGGTTTTCACATCCTTGGCGGGAATGGGACTTTACCGGTTGAGAAAGCGCTGTCAGAGTGCCGAACCAGCCATACCGCACGTGCTCGTCCGTCCCGAGTTCCCCTCCGTGAACGGAGCTGATGCACATGAACCGCCGTACCGTCCTCGCCCTCGCCGTGGGAGCCGCGCTGCTCGCCTCCGGCTGCACCGGCACCGGGGGCACCTCCAAGGGCGCCGATGCCGAGGCGCCCGACGACCCCGCCAACGTCAGCGGGACCATCACCGTCCTCACTCACCGGACCGACCTCGTGCAGGACGGGACGATGAAGAAGTACGCCGCCGAGTTCAACAAGACGTATCCCAAGGTGAAGGTCGAGTTCGACGGCATCACCGACTACGAGGGCGAAGTCAAGATCCGTATGAACACGGAGGACTACGGGGACGTCCTCATGATCCCCGCGGTGATCGAGAAGAAGGACTACCCGAAGTTCTTCGCGTCGCTGGGCAGCCAGGAGGAGCGGAGCAAGAAGTACCGCTTCACCGACTACACGGCTGTCGGCGGCAAGGTCTACGGCCAGAGCCCGCTCGGCGCGGTCCCGGGGTTCATCTACAACAAGAGAGTGTGGCGCGAGGCCGGGGTCACCGACTGGCCCACGACACCGGCCGAGTTCCTCGCCGGCCTCAAGGCCATCAAGTCGAAGACCGACGCGGTCCCCTACTACACCAACTTCAAGGACGGGTGGCCGCTCAGCCAGTGGACGGGGGTCAGGGGCTCGGTGAGCTGCGACGAGCAGGCCACCACCAGATGGGCCGAGGGCAACCCCTGGGCCGAGGGCGGCGAACTGCGGGTGGCGGACAGCCTGCTCTACGACATCGTGCACGAGGGGCTCTCCGAGAAGGACCCGACGACCACGAACTGGGAGGCGTCCAAGCCCAAGCTGGCCAAGGGCGAGATCGCCACCATGTGGCTCGGCTCCTGGGCGGTCATCCAGATGCAGGGCGCGGCGAAGCAGGCCGGCGCCGACCCGGACGACATCGGGTTCATGCCCTTCCCCGCCCAGAAGGACGGCACGTTCTGCGCGGTGACGTCGCCCGACTACAACCAGGCCGTCAACATCCACTCCGACCACAAGGAAGCCGCCCGCGCCTGGATCGACTGGTTCACCGACAAGTCCGGCTACGCCGAGGACAACCTGGCGCTGTCGCCGCTCAAGGACGCCCCGCTGCCCGACGTCCTGAAGCCGTACGAGGAGGCGGGCGTCAAGCTCCTCGACCTCGACGACAGCAAGGGCGCCGAGCTGAAGACCCTCGAGAACCAGTCCGAGGTCGGCATCAACAAGCCCGACTACCGCAAGGAACTCGTCGACATGGCCCGCGGCGCCAGGAAGGGCGACCCGGACGACTACCTGGACGGCCTCGGTGAGAAGTGGACCGAGACCCAGAAGTCGCTGGGGTCCTGATGACGAGCACGACCGAGACGGCGGCCGTCAAGGCCGCCGCGGGGCCGGGGGCCGCCGCCCCCGCCCCGCGCCGGGCCCGTCTGTGGCGCGGGGCCACGCCCTGGCTCTTCCTGCTCGCCCCGCTCGCCTTCCTGATCGTCTTCACCTACGCGCCGATCGCCAACATGGTCGCGTACAGCTTCACCGACTGGGACGGCGTCAGCCCCGAGCTGCGCTACACGGGCGCCGAGAACTACGCCGAACTCCTCACCCGCCCCGACTTGTTCGAGGTCTTCTGGGTCAGCGGCTACTACCTGGCCGCCTCGGTCGTCCAGATCGTGGCCGCGCTCTACTTCGCGACGATCCTGAGCTTCAACGTCCGCTTCCGGAACTTCTTCAAGGGCGTGCTGTTCTTCCCGTACCTGATCAACGGGGTCGCGATCGGCTTCGTCTTCCTCTACTTCTTCCAGGACGGCGGCACCCTCGACTCGGTGCTGAGCCTGTTCGGCGTGGAGACGGACCGCGCCTGGCTGGGCACCCCGGAGTCGGCGAACACCTCCCTCGCCGCCGTCTCCGTCTGGCGCTACCTGGGCCTGAACTTCGTCCTCTTCCTGGGCGCGATCCAGTCGATCCCGGGGGAGCTGTACGAGGCGGCCGAACTGGACGGCGCGAACCGCTGGCACCAGTTCCGCCACATCATCGCGCCCGGCATCAAGCCGGTGCTGTCCCTCACCGTGATCCTCTCGATCTCGGGCTCCCTGTCGGTCTTCGAGATCCCGTACATCATGACCGGCGGCGCGACCGGCACCGAGACCTTCGTGATCCAGACCGTGAAGCTGGCCTTCCAGTTCAACAAGACGGGGCTCGCCTCGGCGGCCGCGATCGTGCTGCTGCTGATCGTGCTCGCGGTGACCTGGGTGCAGCGCCGCCTCGTACCCGACTCCGCCGACGACAAGAGGATGGACCTCGCATGACACGCCGCGCAGTCGCCCGCGCCCTGGTCTACCTCTCCCTGATCGCCGCGACGGTGGTGGTCCTGCTCCCGCTGGCCGCGGTCCTGCTCACCTCGCTCAAGTCCGAGCGGGAGATGGCGGACGGCAGCGAAGCCCTGGCGCTCCCCGACGACCTGCTGAACTTCCAGAACTACGTCACGGCGTTCCAGGACGGCCGGATGCTCTCGGCGTTCGCCAACACGGCGGTCATCCTGCTCTTCGCCATCGGCGGCACGGTCCTGATCGGCTCGATGACGGCCTACGCGATCGACCGGTTCACCTTCCGCTTCCGGAAGCTGGTGGTGGCGCTGTTCCTGGTCGCCGCCCTGGTCCCCGGCGTCACGACCCAGGTGGCGACCTTCCAGATCGTCAACAGCTTCGGCATGTTCGACAGCCTCTGGGCGCCGATCGCCCTCTACATGGGCACGGACATCGTGTCGATCTACATCTTCCTGCAGTTCGTCCGCTCCATCCCGACCTCACTGGACGAGGCGGCCCGACTGGACGGCGCCAACGCGTTCACGATCTACCGCAGGATCATCTTCCCGCTGCTGAAGCCGGCGGTCGCGACGGTGGTGATCGTCAAGGGCATCACCACCTACAACGACTTCTACATCCCGTTCCTCTACATGCCGTCGGAAGATCTTGGCGTGATCTCGACGTCCCTGTTCCGCTTCAAGGGCCCCTTCGGCGCCCACTGGGAAACCATCTCGGCAGGAGCGATCCTGGTCATCCTCCCGACCCTGATCGCCTTCCTGTGCCTCCAGCGCTACATCTACAACGGCTTCACTAGAGGGGCCACCAGGTAAGGGCCTCTCAGGGGCGCGGGGAACTGCGCGACCAGCCACGTACGACCCGCACTCGCCGTACGAGAAGACCTCCTACGGCGCCTCGGCGGACAAAGCACTCACCAACACGGGCGTGACCTGCTCGACCTGCCAGCCCCGAGCCCCATAACCGGCCAGCGCCTCCGCAACAGACTCGGCATCCACCACCGCCGGAGGCTCCCAGCACAGCCGCCGCACGGTATCCGGCGCGATCAGATTCTCCGGCGGCATATTGAGCTCCTCGGCCAAGGCAGAAACCGCCGCCCGCGCCGCGGACAGCCGCGCCGCCGCCGCGGGATCCTTGTCCGCCCAGGCCCGCGGCGGCGGCGGCCCCGCGACCGGCTGCCCCGGCTGCGGCAACTGCGCCTCGCTCAGCCCCTTCGCCCGGTCCACCGCCGCCTGCCACTGCTCCAGCTGCCGCTTGCCCATCCGGTGACCGAAACCGTTCAGCGCGGCGAGCGCGTGCACGTTGGCCGGAAGAGCCAGCGCGGCCTCCACGATGGCCGCGTCCCCGAGCACCTTGCCGGGCGAGACGTCCCGCCGCTGCGCGATCCGGTCCCGGGTCTGCCACAGCTCCCGTACGACGGCCAGCTGCCGCCGCCGGCGCACCTTGTGCATGCCGGAGGTGCGTCGCCAGGGGTCCTTGCGGGGCTCGGGCGGCGGGGCCGCGGCGATCGCGGCGAACTCCTGGTGGGCCCACTCCAGCTTGCCCTGCCGGTCCAGCTCCTTCTCCAGCGCGTCGCGCAGGTCGACGAGCAGCTCGACGTCCAGCGCCGCGTACCGCAGCCAGGGCTCGGGCAGCGGCCGGGTGGACCAGTCGACGGCGGAGTGCCCCTTCTCCAGGACGAAGCCGAGGACGCTCTCGACCATCGCGCCGAGGCCGACCCGGGGGAACCCGGCGAGCCGCCCGGCCAGCTCCGTGTCGAACAGCCGCGTCGGCACCATGCCTATCTCGCGCAGGCACGGCAGGTCCTGGGTGGCGGCGTGCAGTACCCACTCGACGCCGGACAGGGCCTCGCTCAGGGCGGACAGGTCGGGGCAGGCCACGGGGTCGATCAGCGCCGTTCCGGCGCCCTCGCGGCGCAGCTGCACGAGGTAGGCGCGCTGGCCGTAGCGGTAGCCGGACGCCCGCTCGGCGTCGACGGCGACGGGGCCGGAACCCGCCTCGAAGGCGGCGGTCATCCGGGCCAGGGCGGCCTCGTCCGCGATCACGGGCGGAATGCCCTCACGCGGCTCGAGCAACGGGATCGGCGCCTCCGTAGCAGAAGATCCGCCGTCGTCCGGAGGGGCGCCTCCGGTGGTTCGCAGTGAGCTGTCTGCTGCGGTGTCGTGGGCGTCGGTCACCTGTCAAGGGTATCCGTGTATGGACAGCGCCCGTCGACGGAACGTTCCGTCGACGGGCGCCGGGGGGTCGCAAACCAGTCATGTCGGGGAAGCAGCGGGTTCGCGGGCTGTGCGTGAGGTGCACGGGACCGACGGCCGGTCCCGGTCACGTGAGGGAACGATCACCAGAGGTCAGGGCGGGGCGGGTCAGTGGATGATCCCGGTCCGCAGCGCCACCGCGACCATCCCGGCGCGGTCGCCCGTGCCGAGCTTGCGCGCGATGCGGGCGAGGTGGCTCTTGACGGTCAGCGCGGACAGGCCCATCGAGACGCCGATCGCCTTGTTCGACTGGCCCTCCGCGACCAGCCGCAGCACCTCGACCTCGCGGCCGGACAGCTCGCGGTAGCCGCCCGGGTGGCTCGGGGCACCCGGGGGGCGGCGGTGCAGGCGCGCGGCGGCGGCGCCGATGGGGGCGGCGCCCGGCCGGGTGGGGAGCCCGACGTTGGTACGGGTGCCGGTGACGACGTAACCCTTCACACCGCCGGCGAGCGCGTTGCGCACGGCGCCGATGTCGTCGGCCGCCGAGAGGGCGAGCCCGTTGGGCCAGCCCGCGGCGCGGGTTTCGGACAGCAGGGTGAGGCCGGAGCCATCCGGCAGGTGGACGTCGGCGACGCAGATGTCGCGGGGGTTGCCGATGCGGGGACGAGCCTCCGCGATGGACGAGGCCTCGATGACATCGCGCACACCGAGCGCCCACAGGTGGCGGGTGACGGTGGAGCGGACGCGCGGGTCGGCCACGACCACCATGGCGGTCGGCTTGTTCGGGCGGTAGGCGACCAGGCTTGCGGGCTGCTCGAGGAGAACGGACACCAGGCCTCCTGGGGTGCGGGACGGGGCCGGCTCGTGGGGGTGAAGCCGGGACGAACCGTGCTTTCAAGGTCACAGTCGTCTTCGGCACCGAACCCGTCCGCCTTTAGAGAATGATCACGATTCGGTGATAACAATCCGTGCAATTCGGACAGGCGGTCGATCATTCCAAGGTCGAACGGTTTCGGTCTGCGTCGCTACGCGGTCGAAAGTGGCCGTATCGACAAAGTGATTCGGCCAAGAGGGGGACGCGAGTGTGATCGTCGGCAGGGCAGGGTTGACCGCCCCGTGCAGGCTCGATCAGCACGGGGTCGGAACAGGTTCGATCAGCGGGACTGCGGCCCCCGCCGCTGCGGCAGCGTCACCACCGACGCGTCGCCGGGACCGGCCGGCGGCAGCCCCGCCACCTGGGCGAGCAGATCGCACCAGGACGCCAGGTGCGCGGCCGTGTCCGGCGCCCCGTCCAGGCCCTCGCGCGGCGTCCACGACGCGCGGATCTCGATCTGCGAGGCGGCCGGCCGCGCCGACAGGCCGCCGAAGTAGTGGGAGCTCGCGCGCGTGACCGTGCCGCTCGGCTCCCCGTACGTCAGCCCGCGCGCCTGGAGCGCGCCGGTCAGCCAGGACCAGCACACCTCCGGCAGCAGCGGGTCCGCCGCCATCTCCGGCTCCAGCTCCGCGCGCACCAGCGTCACCAGCCGGAACGTGCCCTGCCAGGCGTCGTGCCCGGCCGGGTCGTGCAGCAGCACCAGCCGGCCGTCGGCCAGGTCCTGGTCGCCGTCGACGACCGCGGCCTCCAGCGCGTAGGTGTAGGGGGCGAGCCGCTGCGGCGGGCGCGTCGGCTCGACCTCGATCTGAGGCCGCAGTCGCGCCCCCCTGAGCGCGTCGACGGCGGTCCGGAAGGGCAGCGGGGCGGAGTCCGCCTCCCGCCGGTCGTTCTCGGTGTCCTTCGCTTCGTCCATTCCGCCAGCGCCGTCCGACAGTCGTCCCTGAGCCGCAGCCATGCGGGAAGATTACGGGGACCGGAGCCCGGGTGCGGGGCTAGACACCCCGCGCCTGTCCAGGGGCTGAATCGTGCTCTCCGACGGCGTGCGAAACTTGGCCCGTGAGTGCCAACGACGCCCCCCGGGCCCCGCAGCCGTCCGCCCCGTACGACTCCGCCTTCCTCAAGGCGTGCCGGCGCGAGCCCGTGCCGCACACGCCGGTGTGGTTCATGCGGCAGGCCGGGCGCTCGCTGCCGGAGTACCGCAAGGTGCGCGAGGGCATTCCGATGCTGGAGTCCTGCATGCGGCCCGAGCTGGTCACCGAGATCACGCTCCAGCCGGTGCGCCGGCACAACGTGGACGCGGCGATCTACTTCAGCGACATCGTGGTCCCGCTGAAGGCCATCGGCGTCGACCTCGACATCAAGCCCGGCGTCGGACCGGTCGTCGAGCGCCCGATCCGCACCCGCGCCGACCTGGCGCAACTGCGCGACCTGACCCCCGAGGACGTCTCCTACGTCACCGAGGCCATCGGCCTGCTCACCCGCGAGCTCGGCGCCACGCCCCTCATCGGCTTCGCCGGCGCCCCCTTCACGCTCGCCAGCTACCTCGTCGAGGGCGGCCCGTCCCGCACGTACGAGAACGCCAAGGCGATGATGTACGGCTACCCCGAGCTGTGGGCCGACCTGCTCGACCGCCTCGCGGACATCACGGCCGCCTTCCTGAAGGTCCAGATCGAGGCGGGCGCCTCGGCGGTCCAGCTCTTCGACTCCTGGGCCGGCGCCCTCGCCCCCACCGACTACCGGCGCTCGGTGCTGCCCGCCTCGGCGAAGGTCTTCCAGGCCGTGGCCGGCTACGGCGTCCCGCGCATCCACTTCGGCGTCGGCACCGGAGAGCTGCTGGGCCTCATGGGCGAGGCCGGCGCGGACGTCGTCGGCGTCGACTGGCGCGTCCCGCTGGACGAGGCCGCCCGCCGCGTCGGCCCCGGCAAGGCGCTCCAGGGCAACCTCGACCCGACCGTGCTGTTCGCCCCGACGGAGGCCGTCGAGGCCAAGACCCGCGAGGTCCTGGACTCCGCGGCGGGCCTGGAGGGCCACGTCTTCAACCTCGGCCACGGCGTCATGCCGTCCACCGACCCGGACGCGCTGACCCGGCTCGTGGAGTACGTCCACACCCACACGGCCCGCTGACTCACCAGGTGCGCCGGCCATGTGCCGGATGGCGCGTGTCGGAGCAGTGGGCGGGGCGGGCCGGGCGGGTCAGCCGCCGAGCCTGGAGCGCAGGAGTTCCTTGCCGAGTTCGGCACCCTTGCGGCTGTCGGCCTGCGCCTTGCGGAACAGTTCCACGACCTCCGTGTCGTTCGCCCGCTCCGCGTCCTGGATGTAGGTCTCCATCCGCAGGGCGTTGCTCAGGCAGGCTTCGACGAACCAGATCAGGTTGTAGTCCTTGTCCTTGGTGCCGGTGACGCCGCCCGTTTCGGTGCTGCTGACCATGAGAGAGTCCTTACTCGCCGTGATCCAGACGGAGCCTGGATCGGAAGTTCACATGCCGTGGGGAGAAGCCGGCTCATCAGGCATCGGGGCCCGGAGGACGGTTTCCCGAGATCAGGGTGCGGCACGGGACCGATGGCCGCCTGGCGGCCGCCGCACCGTCCTGCGGTCCCCGGCCGGGGTTTCCGGCCCGTGACCAGCGCACGGCCGGGACGCCTCTCGGCCGGCTCGTCCTGGCCCGTCCGGGTGAGACGCCAGGTATCTCCCCAGCCAGGCCACCGCTGCGGGAGACGCCCGGGTGCCTTACCCGCCGCCGGTCATACTCCGCCGGTGGGCGCCGCGGCGGTCAGATGGGCCCGGATCCTCTCGGTGACGGGATGGTCCTCGCCCAGTTCGGCGGCGGAACGGTGGTGCCAGGCGGCCCACCGCCGCCGCTCGTGGGCGCGGATGCGGGACGTCCGCGTGGCGAGGCAGGCCACGGCGTCGGCGTACCGGCGGGCCGCCCACAGGTGGTCCGCCTGCCGGGCCTCGGCGTACGCCTGCTCCGGGCCGCCGTGGAGCCGCGCGGCCACCGGCGCCGCCTCCTCGATCGACTCCGCGAGCGCCCGATGGGCGGCCCGGGACGGCGCCGGACGGGTTCCCGCGAGCGTGACCCGTTCGTGCGGCTCCCCGGGGGCGATGCGGTGGATGTCGGGGCCCAGCTGGGTCAGCACGTCCCTCAGCAGGGGGATCCGGGCCGGGCCGCCGAGCCGGCCGCCGGCCGCGCCGAGCAGTCGGACGGGCAGCGGCGTGCCGCCCGTCGCGGCCAGCACCTCCAGCACGACCTGCCCGGCCGTCCGGTCCGCCAGGGAGAGCCCGATGTCGTAGAGCCTGTCCGCGACGGTCTTCACTACCTGCTCGGGGACCCCGAGCAGGAGCAGTTCGCGGCCGCTCAGGGTGACCAGCTCGACGACGGACGACACGCCGGCGGCGTCGAGGGCCCGCAGGGCGTCGGATGGCAGGCCGAGCACCTCCGCCGGGATGTCCGGCCGGGCTCCGGCGCCGTCGGCCGCTCGTGCCAGGGCCTCCTCGGGCGAGGCCGGGGGCTGCGCCGTCCCCGCGGGCCGCGTCATCGCGACCGTCGCGGAGCACCCGGGCAGGTTCTCCGGCAGCTCGGTGGCGATGACGAACCGCAGCCAGCCCAGGCCGTCGTCGGTGAGCAGGTGCTTCAACGACGAGAGCATCCAGTCCCGGTCGACCGGGTCCAGCGCGTCCAGTCCGTCGACGGCCACATGGACGGGTCCGTGCCCGGGGCCGAGCGCTCGCAGCGGGTCCAGCAACAGGTGCTCGAACAGGTCGGGAGCGGCGGCCCGCCGCCCGTGGTCGCCGTCGGGACCGGGCGGCAGTCGCAGCTGCGGCAGCCGCCGGGCCAGCTGACCGGCCAGGTCCGCGACGATCTGCTCGGGCGTGGTGCCGGGGGTGAGGAAGAGCACCGCGTGCAGGAAGCGCGTCGGCACCTGGGACTCGGCGACCGACGGACGCGCCAGCGCCGACAGCAGCGTGGACTTGCCGGACCCGGAGGCACCGGTCACGGCGACGCACCGGGCGCCGGTGAGCAGCAGGCCGACCACCCGGCCCAGCTCCGGCGTCGGTTCGTAGGCCGCGGTGAGGCGCTCGATCTCGGCCGCGGCGAGATGGCCGGTGAGCACCGACTCCTGCCACGCCCGGGAGGTGTTCACCGCGAGCCACAGGCCCTCGTCCCCGCTCGTGGTCCGCCGTCGTCCGTCGAACGCGAGGTGGACGGCGGTCTGCGCGGGACAGTGCCCGGAGATGACGGACCGCAGGTCGGGGCAGCGCAGCCGCTCGCCGAGTCCGGGGTCCCCGGAGCGCAGTACCGCCGTCAGGGACCGGGTGAAGCAGCCGCCCGCGGCCGTACGGTCGCCAGAGGCGGTGAGCATCTCGAACCGCCGGGCGCCCGGCGCCGCGGTTCCTGCCCCGGGACCGGCAGGGTCTCGCCGGTGAACCCGAGGACCTGGACTGGGAGTTGGCCGAGCCGCTGGCGTTCGGTGCTCGACCGGGTCGTCTCCTCCTAGTGCCGGCCGTGCGGTCGCTACGGCACCACCGCACCCGCGAGCCGGCGGCGCGCCGGGGCCCGGCCCGGTTGGTGGCGTGCGCGGTGCCCCGGCCGCCCGGCTCGTTGCAGGAACTGCCGGGCACGCTGCGCGAGGTCGGCATGCTGGCCGAGCTGTTCCCCGGCACACGGGTGCTCACCGGAGCGGAGGTCACCCACGACGCGCTGGCCGCGGCGCTGCCCACCGCCGACTGGGCGCACTTCGCCTGCCACGGGCGGAATGACGGGCAGGCGCCCTCCCGCAGCGCGCTGGTCCTCCACGACCACGACCGGGCGCCGATGACCGTGCTGGACATCTCCCGGATGCGTCTGCCCGCCGCGGAGTTCGCCTATCTGTCCGCGTGCAGCACCATGCGGACCGGCGCGGGATTGTCGGACGAGGCGATCCACATCACCGGCGCGTTCCAGCTCGCGGGCTACCGCAACGTCGTGGGAACGCTGTGGAACATCCGCGACGACCTCGCGGTGGACATGGCGGAGCGGGTCTACACCCCGCTGGCGCACGGCGCGCCCGTAGGCGACGAGGAGATCGCCCGCGCGCTGCACGCGGCCACGACCGAGCTGCGGGCCCGTCACCCGGGCGAGCCCGCGTGGTGGGCCGCGCACGTCCATGTGGGCGGTTGAACGGCCAAGGCGTTCCTGGGGCCCAACGCAGAGGAGTCCGCAGTAGAAGGCTCCGCAGCAGAGAGGCTGGGCAGCTTATCGTTGCGGTCATGGACCTCCAGCCGTCAGTGGAACCCGCCGTCTTCCACGCAACACTCCGCGATCAGTTCGAGGTGTTCCTCGACGAGCATCGAACCGCGCTCCGCGACACCCTGAACGGACTGACGGAGGAGCAGGCGCGCCAGTCGCTGGTCACGTCCAAGACCACGCTGCTGGGCCTGCTGAAGCACGCCACGTTCGTCGAGAAGGTCTGGTTCGACGAGGCGATCACGTGCCGATCCCGTACCGAGATCGGCATTCCCGACACGCCGGACGAGTCGTTCGACCTCGACGACGGCGACACGATCGCGTCGGTGCAGCATGCCCACCGGCAGGCGTGCGAGGCGTCCCGTCGAGCCACGGCAGAGCTGACGCTGGACGACCTCGTACGGGGCAACCGGCGGGGCCCGCTGCCGCTGCGCTGGGTCTACCTGCACGTCCTGCGCGAACTCGCCCAGCACTGCGGCCACGCGGACATCCTCCGCGAGCAGGTCCTCGACGACACGGCACTCCGCGGCTGAAACGGGGACTGCCCTGCACTTCTGACGTACTGTGCCCGGTCAGCTGCCGGGAATCCGAGTCTCAGCGGCGGAGATGACGTCCTGGCGTTGCCGGTGGCGCCGCTCGTACTCCATCACCTGGCGGGCCACGCCGACGGGGGCGTCCGCCAGCCGCGCGGTGATCTCGGCCGGGCCCATGACGTCGTAGCCGTCCCACGGCTCACTGCCGCGCAGCTGTTCGATCGCCTCCAGCACGCCCTTGCGCTGGGCATGGGCGCGCTCGTAGCCCTCGATCACCGTCAGCTCCGACTGGGACAGCGTGCGCAGCCGCTGCTGGATCTTCCCGGTGCTCAGCTGGCTGAATCCGGCGATCGGCAGCTCGTCCTCGCGCGTGACCGCTCCCTGAACCTCCTCAGCCATGCGGTCGGGCTGAGCCGTCTCCCGCAGCGCGCCTTCGGCCGCGCCCCCGGCCTGTCGGCCACCGCGCCGGGTCAGGTCACGCGCCCGCTCGGCAGCAGCCCGCATCGTTTGGGCTGCCGCGTCGGCCACCGAGCCGCCGCCGGCCCGGTCAGGCCGGGAGCCGTTGGCAGGCCTGGCCATGGCGCGGGCGTGCTCGGTGAGACTCTGCTCCAGTGCCTGCAGCAGTTCTTCGTCCTGGCGACGCACCGCGCCGAGCGCATCGGCGGCGGCCTGGTCGTCGACGTGCGAGGCGAGGGCCTCACCCGCCCGCGACGCCGCCAGCGCCCGCGCGGCAGTCGCGTACTCGTCCTCTGTGTTCCGCAGCAACTGCCGCGCATCGGCCGGGCCCTTGCCGTACAGCATCCCCGTCACGATCTTTGACCCCACCCGCAGCGGCAGCATCGCCGTGCCCGCCGCGCCCCGCGCGACGAACCGCGCCGCAGCGGTCGCCGAGCCGATGATGCCCCGCTGCTGGAGTCGGCGCACCTGGTGCTGGATGAGGTCGACACTCTCTTGCACCTCGTCGGTGTGGTGTTCGAGCATCTGCCGGTAAGGTCCCGGCGGCGTGACCGCGACATCCGCGCGGAACCGGTCGAGGACCGCGGCATGCGCCTGGCGCGCATCCTCCAGCACCGGTACGAGTTCCTCCGTCGTCACAGCCATACGGTGCTCCCTGAAAGAACGAGGAATGGGGCGGCGCTGCGCCGCACGCGGAAAGCGGCTGCCCGCGTGTGCCTTCAAAGGCCGGGTAACCGGCACCATCCTGCGCGATCCACGCCCACAGCGCCTGCCGGGCACAGCGGGGAGAAGCCCCTCGGTGCGCCGGTCTGCGGTGCGCTACCGAAGGGGTACGGGCTTGGCCGGACTGCGCCGTACGGGTGACGGGGACACCGCGGCGCGGCGTGCGCGAGGGCGGGAGCTTTCGTGGGCGTGGCATGGTCGGCGATGCCCCGCGCTGTGTGATCAGGTCGGTGTCGTCCCATCCCATCCGGAGGAACAGGTGCTCAAGGTGGATTCACACGCCCATGCCGGTCCGGACCACCGACCGAAGGTGCTTGGCCTGCCATCTCCCGGAGCACCGCGCCCGGCGTCGATCCCCGGGCACGACGCGGCTACCGAGCAGCAGCTGCCCCCTGGACGCCTCGGCGACGCCACCGCCTGGACACTGTTCGGCATGGTCTTCGCCACGGTGACACCCGGGACGGCGGGCACGCGCACGCTTGCCGAAGAGATCTGACTGGCTGCAATTCGTCTGACCTCTCCGAACAGGGTGCGGCCGAGCAGAACCAGGACGTCCATCCTGACCGTAGCGTGATCGGCATGACGGCTGAGGGCGAGGCGCTGGTCGGCGGCATGGTGAACGCGGGGGCGGTCGTCCGGCGGGGTGCGCTGGTGGAGCGCCCGGCGCCGCGCAACGCGCGCGCCCTGCATGCCTATCTTCTTGCGCTGAAGGAGCGTGGCTTCGATGCGGCGCCAGTCCCTGTCGGTCTCACCGACGATGGCCGTGAACAGTTGACCTTCATTCCCGGCGACGTGGCTCTGCCGCCGTTCCCGGACTGGGTGATGACGAAGACCGCCCTCGAATCGGTGGGGTGCCTGCTGCGGCGCCTGCACGAGGCCGGCGTGGCCGTTGAGGTCGACACCCGTGCCAGGTGGCCCAGGGACTTGGCGGACCCGGAAGGGGGAACGATGCTGTGCCACAACGACGTGTGCCCGGACAACGTCGTCTTCCGCGACGGCCGTGCCGCTGCCCTGATCGATTTCGACCTGGCAGCCCCGGGCCGCCCCCTCTGGGACGTGGCCATGACCGCCCGCTACTGGGTGCCCATGGTCGACCCCGGATCCGCGGCCGCCTTCTACCCCTCCGGGCTGGACGCGCCCGCACGGCTGCGGATCCTTGCCGACAGCTACGGCCTCTCGCCGCACGATCGCGCCGAGTTGCCCGGCGTCATCGAGCAGGCCACCGAGGTCTGCCGGGCCTTCGTCGCGGCCCGCGTGGCTGACGGCGACCCCGTCTATCTCCAGGCGCTGGCCGAGCGTGGCGGATGGGAACGCTGGGACCGCATGCAGACCTGGCTGGCGGACCGCCGCGAGACGTTCACGGCTTGCTTGCTGAACTGACCGGCCCGGACGGGAGTCGGGGAAGTCGAGGTGCCGGAGGCGGTCGAGGCTCTGGACGAGATGACGGTCGGCCCGCTCCTCGGTGAGGGATCGCCAAGGGTGCCGTTCTAGCCTGGCCCGGTGATGCATGAGGAGGACTTCCGGGTCGGCGACGTGCTGTCGGTCGCCTGCCCCTTCACGCCGGTCAGAGTCGAACAGGGGGTGACCTGGGATCACCTGTCGGTGCGGTGGCCCTGGTGGCGGATCGACACCGACAGCGACTTCGTTCACTGGAACGGGATCGTCGCCCTGGGCGTGGCCGGCGGCGGGCGCGTTGCGCCTGAGGTGGAGGCGGAGCTGTTCCGGACCGACCCACCGCCCGAGCACTTGAGGGCGGGAGACATCTGCCGGATCGGAGTGCCACCGACCCTGGTTCATGTGACGGCTGTCGAGCGCCACGACCCTCCGCTGGAGACGGGCTGGCTACCGCGCCCCCGGCTGACCGTGTCCGTGCTGCGCCGCGGCCTGTCGTATCGGGAGTTCCCGGACGAGAGCCATCTCGACGGCACGGGCTACGAGATTCACCCGGGCGACGGGATTCCCTTCACCTTTGAGCTGTTGATGCGGCCTTACTCGTTTCTCCGGGCGGGCGACGAGGTCGCCGACTCCGCTGGGCGGGCGTGGAGATTCGACGGGCCCTGGGACTGGACTGCCTTCGACGGAGCGCCGACCGGCGCGGGCCCCGAGTGGCCGCTGGTCCTGTTGACCCGCGCCGGAGCGCCGTGTTCCGTCGCGGACGCGGAGGCAGTGGCCACAGGGACGGCCACCGGTTCCCACCAGAAGACCGTCCGGCACTGGATGTCTCTCACCGAGGCTTCGCCCCTCGGGGGAACATCTCGCTCAGCAGCCGCGAAGCCCAAGGGCTGACGCAGGCAGGCCGCTATGCGGTGGCGAGCATGCCCTGGCGTAGGCGGGCCAGGATGCGGCTGACGAGTCGTGAGACATGCATCTGGGAGATTCCGAGTTCCTTGCCGATCTCTGCCTGCGTGCGTTCTTCGACGAACCTCATATGGAGGATGCGCCGATCTCTTTCCTCCAGGTCGGCGATGAGCGGAGCCAGGGCCTGGAAGTCTTCGACGAGTTCGAGACCGTGATCTTCCTCGCCGACGAACGCGGCGAATGTCGCGTCGCCGTCTTCGCTGTCGCTCGTGATGGCGGCATCGAGGGACGCGGCGGTGAAGCCGTTCGCCGCGATCTGGACTTCGACGACCTCCTCCTCGGTCAGGTCCATCAAGTCGGCCAGTTCCGAGGTCCTGGGGGCGCGGCCGAGGCGCGTGCTGAGTTCGTCGGTGGCCCTGGCCAGTTCCGCGCGCGCTTCCTGCAGACGCCGAGGCACGTGGACGGACCAGGAGGTGTCGCGGAAGAACCGTTTGATCTCGCCGACGATGTACGGCACGGCGAAGCTGGTGAACTGCACCTCGCGCGAGACCTCGAACCTGTCGATGGCCTTGATCAGGCCGATGATCCCGACCTGGACGACGTCCTCCATGTCCTGGCCGCGGCTGCGGAACCGGCGGGCGGCGAACCGCACCAGCGACATGTTCATCTCGATGAGGGTGTTGCGCGCGTACTGGTACTCGCGGGTCCCCTCCTCCAGTGCGGCCAGCCGGTCCAGGAAGAGTCCGGACAGTGCCCGGGCGTCCTTGGGCGCGAGCCTCTGCGGGTCGTCGACCTGTGGCAGTCCGATGCCCGAGTCCGTCGCCGCCTCGACATGTGCCGTCGTCGCTGCCACAAGCCCTCCCTCTCTCTCCCCGGCCTTCCCAGTCCCCTGGTCGACCGACCTGCGCCGCGCTTACCCCAGGTCTCCCGTTCCATGCCCGTGGCGTGCAGGCGGTGTGACCGCTTCATCCCGGGATCAGTGCGACAGCGGGAGCACCGCTCGTATGGCCTTGCCGCCGGCTTCGGCGCTGACGTGGACCTTCACCGAGAGTTCCTGTACCAGGGGCCAGCCGAAGCCCCCTGGCCTCCAGCTCTCGGTGTCCTCGGTCCGGCGGGGACGGGGAGGATCGGGGCTGGCGTCCTGGACGCACACCGTCACTGTCCCCGGACCCGCCCGCAGCTGGAACCCGGTGACCCCGCCGGCATGCACCAGGGCGTTGGTGACCAACTCGGACACCACGATCAGTACGGCTTCGGCCTCGGCCGAGTCCTTCGGTGCGACTGCGGAGAGAAAGCCGCGCGTCATGTCCCGCGCGTGTTCGGCCGTCCGCGGGCTGCCGTCGAGCAGCGAGTCCTCCTCGTCGAAGTAGTGCACCTTCCCAGCCTCCGGCGCTTGTCGGGTTCAGTGCGTACCGCATGCCCCCACCGGCCGGATTCACCAGCCGGCCACCCGTACGTACGCACGGTCCGGCGCCCGGCGGCGTTACCTCTCCAGGCCGCGAGCGGCGCTTCCCGATGCGGGCGGGCTGGGCATTCTCGCAGTTCAAGGCCGTCATCGAAGCGCGCTTCGGTGTGTCTCGCTGTCTGATGGTCCCCTGCCGTGGCGCGCTGACGTCGACGAGACGTTCCCCACATCGACCCTCGGTGGTGGGCAAGCGGGGGTACCGGGTTTGGAGGCAAACGACAAGACCAACAGTTGCCGTTTGACAACTATAGCCCTGAGGCAACAAAGTAACCGTGCTCGGACGTGCACGGGGAAGGATCTGGAATGTTCCGGTGGGCGGAGACCGCTCCGTGCGCTGTCAGCCGGCTCCTGACGGCGGGCAGCGAGGCGACGTGCGACGGCGTTCAGGCCGTCTGCCTGCCGGAATCCTCGGCGTCGTCGTGTATCCGGGCCGCCGCCACGGCGCAGAACGCCTCGAGTCCCTGGAGCAGGGCGGCCCGCTTCGCGGCGGGCATCTGGTCGAGGATCGCCTGCAGTGCCTTCTCTCTGCGTGCGCGCAGGTCGTCGAGGAAGGCGCGGCCCCGGGCGCTGAGGTGCAGTCGTACCTCACGTCTGTCGGTCGTGCTCGTCTCGCGCTCGACGAAGCCCGCGGCCTGGAGCCGGTCGCACAGTCGGCTGGTGGAGGGCGGCGTGGAGGCGAGGGTGTCGGCGAGGGTGCGCAGGTTGATGCCCTCCTGGTGTTCGAGGATGAGCAGCACACGCAGCTGGGAGCCGGAGGCGGGTGCGGTGGAGGCCTGTGCCCACAGGACTTCGAGCAGCTCCGCGGCCGTGGAGGTCACCCGGGCGACCTCGTGCGGCTCTCGGCGGGGGCTGAAGGCAGTCACAGTCACACTCTCGCAGGCGCGGGGAAGGCTGTCAGCGTACTAGGCGCACGCGCCGGCGCCGGATGACTTGGAAGACCCGCGCGGGCCGAATCGGACGGCTTCGTCGCGGTACGAGGCTTGCGGCCACCCGGAGAAAGATTGGTGTATCGACCATCATGAACAGATTTGTGGCCGCTGAGCGTGCACTGCGCACAGCGGCTCCCCATGAGTTGCTCAGCGCCGCCCGTCGTGTGCTCAGCGAGCAGTACCAGGCGGACGCGGTCGAGTTGTTCATGGCCGACTACGGACTGACGGTGCTCCAGCCGGTGTCCGTGCTGCCGCACACCCTGGAGCCGGTTCCGGTGCACAACAGTCCGGCCGGTCGGGCGTTCGGTGCCCAGGAGCCCTATGCGGAACCGGTCGGAGGCGGCCGGGTGCGCGTCCACCTGCCGGTCACGGTGCGCGGCGACCGGCTGGGCGTGCTGTCAGTGACCCTGTCGGACCGTGACCACGCCGCCGGCTGCCGCACCGAGCTCGCGGAGATCGCCGAGGTGCTCGGGCACGAGGTGATCGTGGCCGAGCGGGACACCGACCTGTACCTCCAGGCCCGGCGCAAGGACCGGCTGACCCTGGCGGCCGAGATGCAGTGGCAGTTGCTGCCGGGCCGCTCCTGTGCCCGCCCCGAGTACGAGCTGGGCGCGCAGCTGGAGCCCGCGTACGCGATCTTCGGTGACAACTTCGACTGGTCCGCCACGGCCGACCGGCTCAGCCTCTACGTCACCAACGGCATGGGCGAGGGCATAGAGGCCTCCCTGCTGACGAACCTGGCGATCAACGCCCTGCGCAACGCGCGCCGGGCCGGCATCCCGCTGGCCGACCAGGCCGCCCTGGCCGACCAGGCGGTGTACGCGCACTACCGGGGCCGCTGCTACCTGTCGGTGCTGATGTTCGACTTCGACCTGGCCACCGGGCGGGCCCGGGTGGTGGACGCCGGCTCTCCCCAGATGCTGCGGCTGCGCGGCGGCACGGTGGAGCGGATCACCTTCGACGCCCAGCTGCCGCTGGGCATGTTCGAGGAAACCGACTATGTGGCACAGGAGTTCCACGTCGAGCCCGGGGACCGGCTGGTCTTCGTCAGCGACGGGGTGTACGGCGTCTCCTCCCCGAAGGGCGAGGCGTACGGGGACACCGCCCTGGCCCGGGCGATCCAGGCGACCCGGCTGCTCCCGGCCGCCGAGGTGCCCCGGGCCATCCTGCGCGAACTGACCGGCCATCGCGGCAGACCGGTCCCGGACGACGACGCCCTGGTGGTGTGCCTGGACTGGCGCGGGCGGTGAGCGAGGTGCTGCCTCTGTGGCTCTCGGGTTTCACAGGGAGTGTTGTTTGCGCCACGTCCCCGAAGCTAATGTTTGTCATGCGGCAATAAATTTCTGCACGCCTGCCACGCGGCGGGCGTCAGTTGCCCAAGGGCATGAAGGAGACAATGCGGGTGTCGGAGCAAGGCGCGGCCGAGGAGTCGACCGCAGTGCTGGTCAGCGAGTTCCTTCAGCGCAGGCAGGAGCAGATCGCCCAGCGCTGGGCCGACGCCGATCTCTTCCGCACGGTGTTCACCGTCTCCCGGGACGAGGCGGTGGAGGCCTGCAAGGCCGTGGTGGACGCGTTGTCCGAGGCGGCCGCCGCCGGGCGGGTGGACGACATCACGGCGCCCGGCTTTCGAAGAGTGCGTGACCAGCTGGGCCGGATGGCGGCCTCCCGGGCCCGTACGGGTGCGAGCCCGGGGCAGATCGCCGGCGAGGTCGCCGATCTGCGTCAGCCGGTCATCGCGCTTCTTCGGGGCGAGTTCCCGGATCCGGCCGGCGACCAGGCGCAGGAGTGCGTGCTGGCCCTCACCCGGCTGACGGGCACGCTGCGCGTGGTGGTGATGGAGACGGCGCTCAGTGCGGGCGAGGAGGTGATCGCCCGGCAGCGCGAGCAGTTGCTCGAGGTGGCCACTCCGGTGATCAAGCTGTGGGACGGCATCGTCGCCGTTCCGCTGATCGGCACGCTGGACAGCGCGCGCAGCCAGGTCGTCATGGAGAGCCTGCTGAACGCGATCGTCGCCGAGCGCGCCCGGCACGCCATCCTCGACATCACCGGCGTGCCCACCGTCGACTCGCTGGTCGCCCAGCACCTGATGAAGACGGTGGCCGCGGCGCGGCTGATGGGCGCCGAGTGCGTCGTCTCCGGTATCCGGCCCGCGATCGCGCAGACCATCGTCCACCTGGGGATCGACCTCGGGACCGTGGTCACCCGGTCGTCGCTGGCCGACGCTCTGGCGTACGCGTTGCGCCGGCAAGGCATCGTGGTCGCTTCCGGCCCGCCGGTCGGTGTGAGCCTGTCGTGACCGAACCGCGGCGGGGCGCCCACGCATCCCGGGTGCCTGTGCCGGCCCTGGGAGAGACCCTCCTGATCACCCTGCAGGGGGAGTTGCACGACAGCATGGCCGAGCAACTCCAACAGGACATCACCCGCCGCATCGCCCACAGCCCGGTGACCGGTGTGGTGATCGACATCTCCGGTGTGGACATCGTCGACTCATTCCTGGGCCGCGTGCTCGCCGAGATCGCTTCCAGCGCCCGTCTGATGGCCGCCCGGACGGTCCTGGCGGGGATGCGGCCCGCCGTAGCCATCACGCTGGTCGAACTGGGCCTCACCCTGCCCGGACTCGACACGGTCCTGGACGTCGAGCGGGCCCTGGACCGGCTCGGGCACGGCCTCTCCACCGATCCGCCCCACCCCCGGAGGGCGCACCATGCAGACCTCCTCTGACACGGGCACCATCAGGCTGCCGATCGGCTCGGACGTCGATCTGGCGTGGGTGCGCCAGCAGGTGAGACAGGTGGCAGCCGAGCTCGGATTCGGGCTGGTGCAGCAGACGAAGCTGGTGACCGCGGTCAGCGAGCTGGCCCGCAACACCCTCATCCACGGAGGCGGCGGCCAGGTCGAGATGACGGCGCTGTACCGAGGGCCCGCCCGCGGGCTGCGGCTGGCCTTCACCGACTCCGGTCCCGGCATCCGCGACATCGACCAGGCGATGACCGACGGCTACACCACCGGCAGCGGGCTGGGGATGGGACTGAGCGGGGCCAAACGCCTGGTGCAGGAGTTCAGCATCGACAGCAGCCCCGGCCAGGGCACCACCATCACCGTCGCCGCCTGGGCCACCGGCCTGCCCCACCCCCGTGCGGAGGCCGGATGAGCCGGGTCTGGGACACCCCGGTGCACGACTCGACACGGGTGCGGGATGTCCGCGTCGCGGTCGAGGCGGCCGGCGCCCGTGCCCGCCTCGATCCGCACCGCATCGCCATCGCCGCGCTGGTCGCCACCGAGCCGGCGACCAACCTGCTCAAGCACGCCGGCGGCGGACGCGTCGTGATCAATCTCCTGGACCGCCCTCCCACCGACGCCGGCTCCGGCAGCTCGGCGGTGCAGCTCCTGTCCATCGACCAGGGCCCGGGCATCCCCGACGTCGCGGCGGCGCTCCGCGACGGCCACACCACCGCTGCCTCGTCCCTCGGCGCGGGCCTCGGCACCTGCGTACGCACGTCCAGCGCCTTCGACCTGTACAGCGTGCGCGGCCGGGGCACCGTCGTCATGGCATGCATCGACCAGGAGCCGACCGCCCAGGCAGGGACGGGACGCCACTGCCGGCTGGGGGGAGTCGATGTTCCCCTCGCCCAGGCCGAGCACTCCGGTGACGCCTGGAGCTGGGCGCGATCCGGCCCCTGCCTGACCCTGATGCTCGCCGACGGCCTGGGACACGGGCCCAAGGCCGCCACGGCATCCGCCGCCGCAGTCGACGAGCTGCACCGGGCCGCCCATCTGCCGGCCCTGGAGATCCTGCGGCGCCAGGACACGGCGCTCAGAACCACCCGCGGTGCCGCTGTCGCCGTGGCCCAGCTGAACGCCGACACCGGCAAGCTCTCCTTCGCCGGAGTGGGCAACGCCGGTGCGCGCGTCCGCACAGCGCACGCCTGGCAGCCGCTGGTCTCCCATCCCGGCATCGTCGGTGCCCACTTCCCCGCCACCGTGCCGGTACAACGGCTGCCGTGGCGCCCGGACAGCTTCCTCGTCCTGCACAGCGACGGACTGCCCAGCCGCTGGACGCCACCGGACGACACCGAACTCCTCGGCCACGACCCGGCAGTGGTGGCCGCGACCATCCTGCGAGACGCAGGCAGCGCCGCCCGCCCCCTGCGCGACGACACCAGCGTGGCCATACTGGCCCCCGACCGCCGGGCAGGCGCCCATGACCGTCGCACCTGACATCTGGACCATCGCCTCGGCCACCGACGCGGCCCGGGCCCGGACGGCCACGGCCCGTCTCACCGCCGACGCCGGGCTGCCCCTGGTCGAGCGCACCCGGTTCCTGACCGCCCTCACCGAGAAACTGCGGTGGTGCCTCGACCAACGCGGGGCCTGGGACCTGCTCGTCCGCATGCATCGAGCCGACGCCGACGGACACGGACGCCTCGAAGTCGGCGTGCGCCCGGCCGGGCACCCGCAGGACCGCCGGCCGGACTGGCAGCTCTCGATCACATGCCCCGAACGGGGGCACGCGGACGCCGCCGGTCCGGCCGACGCCGACAGCGCGGGGATGGCCGATGCGCTCCTGGCGGCGGACGAGGACACCGCCGAACTCCTCGACCGGCTCGATACACAGGACGATCTGGTCCGCTCCTACCGCGAGGAACTGCACCAGACCAACCAGGGCGTCCTGGCTCTCCACGCCGAGCTGGAAGCGGCCGCCCTGACCCAGCACAACCTGCTCGACGCCGAACGAGCAGCACGAGCCCAGGCGGAGAACGCACGGAGCCTGCTGACCTTCCTCGCCGACGCCAGCGACGCCGTCACCGCATCACTCCACCACGAGGACATCCTGCGCCGACTGCCCGAACTCCTCGTCCCCCACTACGCCGGCCACGTCGATGTCTGGCTCTTCGACGACGACCCCACCACACGCCACGGCCACCGGCCGGCCGCCGCCGTGGCCGCCGCACGCACCGGCCGGACCCAGCACGCCGCAGCCCGGCCCGCCTGCCTGCCCGGCGTCGACGACCTGCCGCCCTCAGCCCTCGCCCCCACTCGGCCCCTGCTGTGTGTCCCCCTCAGCGGGCCCCGCGTCATGGGCGTACTGACCCTGACCGCGCGCGGTTCCCGATTCGATCCCGACGAGGCCGTCATGCTGATCGAACTCGCCCGCCGCACCGGCATCGCCCTGGCCAACGCCCGGCGCTACGAACAGCACCGCGACACCGCCGAAGCCCTCCAGCGCGCCCAGCTCACCGAACTGCCCACCACCCCCGACCTGCTCCTGGCGGCCCGCTACCTGCCCGCCACCCGCGGCCTCAACATCGGCGGCGACTGGTACGACGCCTTCCTCCAGCCCGACGGCAGCCTGCTGGCCGCCGTAGGAGACGTCACCGGCCACGGCCTGCGCGCGGCCGTCATGATGGGACAACTGCGCACCGCGCTGCGCGCCTACGCCATCGAAAGCGACAGCCCGGCCGGCATCCTCACCCGCCTGCACCGCATGCTCCGCCACCAGCAACACGAGCTGTACGCGACCGCCGTCATCGCCCGCTTCCGCCCCGGTGACCCCACCGTCGCCTGGGCCGCTGCCGGCCACCCGCCCGGCCTCGTGCGCCACCCCGACGGCACCGTCCACGTCCTGGAGACCAAACCCGGGATCATGCTGGGCGTACCCCTGCCCTACGAGTACCAGGACCACACCGTCGCGCTCCCGCCCGGCTCGACGCTCGCCCTCTACACCGACGGACTGGTCGAACGCCGCGCCCAGGGCATCGACCCCGGCATCGACCGCCTCGGCCACGCCCTGGCAGCGCTGAGCACGGCCGAACTGGAGCACGACCTGGACACGGCAGCGGAGTCGCTGCTCAAACCGATGCTCCACGACTCCGAACGCGACGACGACGTCTGCCTCCTGCTGTGCCGGACCGCCCCGCACGCCACCCACAACGGACCCCGACACCCCCGCCACCAAGCGGCCCGTCCCGGTCGGTCGTTAGTTCCCTTCCAGTAGCCCACCGTGGGACCGGGCCGCGATAGCGTGGAAACCACCAGCGGAGAGGGCGGATGCCATGAACACCTCGGAACCGGCCGCCTCCGCGGAGAGCCTGCTGCGCGCCGCTCCACCCCATGCGCTGGTCGCCACCGCCGGCCGCCTGCTGGCCGATCGCGCCGGCGCCCAGGACGTGACCCTGCTGCTGGCCGACTACGGGCTGACGGTCCTGCAGCCCGTCACCCACCTGCCGCACACCGGCGAGCCCGTCCCCGCCCACGACGGACCGGCCGGACGCGCCTTCAACACCCAGGCACCGGTCGTCGAGGTCACCCGGGACCCGGCGACCGAGGTGGTGCACCTGCCCATCACCGTGCGCGGCGATCGGCTGGGCGTCCTCTCCGTCCGCCTGCCGTCCCCTGCCGTGGACCCAGCCATGGTGCTCCGGCTCGCGGACTTCGCCACCGCGCTCGGCCATGAGGTCGACACCGCCGGCCGTGACACCGACCTGTACCTACAGGCCCGCCGCACCCGCCGCCTCACCCTCGCCGCGGAAATGCAGTGGCAACTGCTCCCCGGCCGCGGGTGCGCCCGCCAGGAGTACGTCATCGGCGCCCACCTGGAGCCCGCCTACGCCATCGGAGGCGACAACTTCGACTGGTCCACCAGCGCCGACCACCTGATCCTCACCGTCACCGACGGCATGGGCCAGGGCATCGACGCCTCCCTGCTCACCAGCCTGACCGTCGGCGCCCTGCGCAACGCCCGCCGCGCCGGCATCGGCCTCGCCGACCAGGCATGCCTGGCCGACCAAGCCATCTACGCCCAGTACGGTGGCAAGGTCTACGCCTCCACCCTGCTGCTGCACTTCGCCCTCGACACCGGCACCGTCCACGCCGTCGACGCCGGATCCCCCCAGCTCTTCCGCCAGCGCGGCATGACCATCGAACAGATCGCACTGGAAGCACAGCTCCCGCTCGGCATGTTCGAAGAGACCCCGTACCAGGAGCAGACCTTCCACGTGGAGCCGGGCGACCGGCTGATCGCGGTCAGCTCGGGTGTGCACGGCGCTCGCTCCGCGGACGGCGGCCTCTTCGGCGAGCGTGCCCTCCGGCAGACCCTCAGTGCCGCACGACTGGCGCCCCCGCACGAGGCCGCGCGCTCCATCGTGGCCGGTCTCATCGAGCACTTCGGCAGCAGACAGCTCACCGCGGACGCCGCTGTCGTCTGCCTCGACTGGAACGGGCGCGGCATCGACGCGGCCACTCCGTCCCGGAACGCCATGTGACCTTCCCGGGGTTACTCGCCGTGACGCCTGAGCCGCCCACACCTCACTAGCTGTGATCGGCATGTGAGGCGCGCGGAAGGACAGCTTCCTGGGCTGCGAGGAACGCCTTCATCCCACGGCTCAGAGCAACCCGCTCATCGGGCTCCATCGCCCCCAGCGCCACCGCCAGCGCCTGCGCCCGACGTGCGGCGACATCCCTGAGCACATCCAGGCCGTGCGCGGTGAGAATCAGCCGCACCTCGCGACGCTTGTGCGGATGCAGAGCACGTTCCAGGAGACCGGCCGCCTCCAACCGGTCACACAACCGGCTGGCCGTGGGAAGCCCTATGTCCAAGCGCTCCGCCAGCGCGGTGAGATTCAGTTCCGATGCCGCTCCCAGAGCACGCAGAGCCCGCAACTGGTGCAGGGACAACCTCAGGGCCGCCTCCTGTGTGGCCAGCGACCACAGGTTGGCCAGGCTCTCCACGGCATCGGCGATGTCCCGCGCGATGGCCTCCGGGCCATCGCCCGGTCCCTGCGCATCGTCGTCGCGGGAGCCGACGAGATGGGTCACGGGCGCATCTCTCTCAGTAAGCTCCGGGCAGTGCGGGGGTCCCCCTCACCCCATCGCTGTACCCGGAGAACCGCGGTGCAAGCCGCCGTCGTACGCGGAGCCCGAGCCGTACGGGGAGGGTCGGGTGCCCACTCGCGCCGGGCAAGTGGTCAGGGGGTGGGGCTGTGCCGAATAGTCTCGGCGCTGACATCCGTACACGCCGTGCCGAAGGACGGGGATCTCATGCCCGCTTACGTCATCGTCAACATCGATGTGCTCGACGAGGAGGCCGGCCTGGCCTACGCACGCGTGGCCCAGGACTCCATCCTCAGCCACGGCGGCCGTTACCTCGTCGCGGGCCCGACACCTGAGCCCGCCGAAGGCACCTGGGACTCCTCCCGGTTCGTGCTCATCGAGTTTCCCGACATGGACCGGATCCGGGAGTGGTACGACTCCCCGGAGTACCGGCGTGCCCGGGCGATACGCGAGGGCATGGTTCGTGTGGACATGCTGTTCGTCGAGGGCACGGTGCCCGAGGGCTTCTCGCCGTGAATCGGCGGGGCCGGTGAACGGAGCCGTCCGGACGTGCGTATGTGTCGGCAACCGCCCGCGGCGCGGGGAAGGCGGGTCGCGGGGCCGACGTGAGGATCAGGCGATGAACGACCGAGTTACTCCTCCGATGCACGCCCTGCCCGACGGCGAGGCGGAGCTGACGCTGGTGGTGCGGCTGCCCTGGGAGGACGTGGCGCGCCTCGGCCAGGAGGCCGGGCGGCTGGCGTCCCAGATGCGGCGGCCCGTGACGCTGGAGGAGGCGGTGAGCCATCGGCTGCGTTCGTCGCGGGTTGCCGCGCATGCGAAGCCGGCGGGGGAGCAGCCGCCGGCGGTGACGGCTGCCTCGGCGTCTGTGTCGTCGTTGCCGTCTCGGCCGCCGGCCGAGCAGGCGCGGCAGGCGATCGACCGGATCACCGGTACGGCTGGGACTGCGTAGGGTTTCGCCGTAGGGGTGCGGGTTTGATGCCGGGTGCGGGCAGACCGTGGCTTGTCGCGCAGTTCCCCGCGCCCCTGAGGTCAGATTCCTGCGCTATGTCTAGAGAGAACTGCGGACCTTCGCCGCCGCCTTGCGGGCCGCTACCAGGACCGGGTCCCAGACGGGGGAGAACGGTGGGGCGTAGCCCAGGTCGAGCGTGGTCATCTGTTCCGCCGTCATGCCTGCCGTGAGGGCGACCGCCGCGATGTCGACCCGCTTGCCCGCGCCCTCCCTGCCCACGATCTGCACGCCGAGGAGGCGGCCCGTGCGGTGCTCGGCGAGCATCTTGACCGTCATGGGGGAGGCGTTCGGGTAGTAGCCCGCGCGGCTGGTCGACTCGATGGTGACCGCCTCGAAGCGGAGCCCGACGCGGCGGGCGTCCTTCTCGCGCAGGCCCGTGCGCGCGATCTCCAGGTCGCAGACCTTGCTGACCGCCGTGCCGACCACGCCCGGGAACGTGGCGTAGCCGCCGCCGACGTTGGTGCCGATGACCTGGCCGTGCTTGTTGGCGTGGGTACCGAGGGCGATGTGCCGTTCCTGGCCGGAGACCAGGTCGAGGACCTCGACGCAGTCGCCGCCCGCCCAGATCTCCTCGTGACCGCGCACCCGCATCGAGCGGTCCGTGAGGAGCCCGCCGTGCGTGCCGAGCGGGAGACCGGCCGCCTGCGCCAGGGTCGTCTCGGGGCGTACGCCGATGCCGAGCACGACCACGTCCGCCGGGTACTCGCGGTCCTGCGTGGCCACCGCTCGCACCCGCCCGTCGTCGCCCGTAAGGATCTTCGTGACCTCGGCGTCGTTCACCATCGTGATGCCCAGGCCCTCCATGGCCTCGTGCACCAGGCGGCCCATGTCGGGGTCCAGGGTCGACATGGGCTCGCTGCCGCGGTTGACGACCGTCACCTGGTAGCCGCGGTTGATGAGCGCCTCGGCCATCTCCACGCCGATGTAACCGGCCCCGACGACCACCGCGCGACGGCCACGCGTGCGTGCCAGCGAGTCGAGCAGCTCCTGGCCGTCGTCCAGCGTCTGCACGCCGTGCACCCCGGGGGCGTCGGCCCCGGGCATGTCCGGCCGGATCGGCCGGGCGCCGGTCGCGATCACGAGCTTGTCGTACGGCGTCCAGGACTCGGCGCCGGAGTCGACGTCACGCGCGCGTACCCGCTGCCGGGCGAGGTCGAGCTCCGTGACCTCGGTGCGCAGCCGCAGGTCGATGTCCCGCGCGCGGTGTTCCTCGGGGGTGCGGGCGATGAGCCGGTCCCGGTCGGTGACGTCGCCGCCCACCCAGTACGGGATGCCGCACGCCGAGTACGACGTGAAGTTGCCCCGTTCGAACGCCACGATCTCCAGCTCGTCGGGGCCCTTCAGCCGGCGGGCCTGCGACGCCGCGGACATCCCCGCGGCGTCGCCGCCGATCACGACCAGTCGCTCCCCGCGCGTACGGCTCATGTTCATGCGAACACGCTACGGGAGCAGGGAACTTCAGTCCTCCTCGCCCGGCTCCCGGGAGCGGGCGGGCTCCGGGGCGGGCCGGGCCACCGGCAGCGGGCCCAGTGCGCTCGCCGCGGGCGCGGGCCGCGGGCGGCGCGGGAGGCGGGGGCGTATGACGCGCAGCCACAGCAGGACGATCAGGGCCGTCACCGCGGCGAACGGCAGGACCGCGCCGAGGGCCACCGCGAGCCAGCGCAGCATCGTCACGAACGCGTTCCAGCCGCCCGCGAGCGCGTCCAGGAACCCCGGGTCGTCGTCCTTCGCCTCCTTCTTCTTCACCGGTGTCTCGGACAGCGACAGCGTGATGGTGGCCAGGCTGGTGCGGTCCTTCAGGGACGCCTGCCGGGCGAGCAGGGCCTCCAGGTCGGCCTGGCGGGAGCTCAGCTCGCCCTCCAGGGTCACCACGTCGCTGAGCTTGGTGGCCTGGTCCATCAGCTCGCGGATCCGGGCCACGCTGGCGCGCTGCGACCTGATCCGGCTCTCCACGTCCACGACCTGGTCGGTGACGTCCTCCGCCTTCGCGCTGCGGTCGAGGAGCCTGCCCGTGCCCTCCAGGTCGGCGAGGACCTCGTCGTACTTGTCGACGGGCACGCGCAGCACGACCCGGGTGCGCTCGCGGCCCTCCCCGTCCCGGGTGGTGGTCTCGTTGCCGACGTAGCCGCCCGCGTTCTCGGTGCCGGCGCGCGCCTCCGCCAGGGCCTTCGGGACGTCCTTGACCTGCACGGTCAGCGAGGCCGTGCGGATGATGTGGCTCGCGGTGAGCTTCGGCGGCGCGGTGGCCCGGGAGCCGCTTCCGGCCCCGCTTCCGGCGCGGCCCGGCGCGGCCTCCTGCGCTCCCGACCCCTTGTCCGCCTCGGGGCCGGCGAAGCCGCGGTCGGCCGCCGCGCTGCCCGCGGAGTCCTCGCCCCCGGCGCTGCACCCCGTCAGGGCGAGGGCCGCGGCCAGCAGGAGCGCGGCCAGGGCCGGGGCGGGGCGTCGTACGGATCGTCGCGTGCGCATGGGCATCCCCCGAGGTCGATTCGGCTGACGCTTCTTCGACGCCCGGACCGCGCCGGACGTTTGGTCCGGGACGGTTCCGATGCGGTCACGGTCGGGACTCGTCCGGGACACCGGGGCCCGGCGGCGCTGTCAGTGGGGTCTGAGAGGCTTGGGGCATGCGCGAAGTTCAAGCCCGTGCGGGCACGGGGCAGGTCGTAGTCGTCGGGGCGGGCATCGCGGGGCTGGCCGCCGCTCACCGGCTGCTGGAGCGCGGGGCGCGGGTCACCGTCCTGGAGGCCTCCGGCCGGGTCGGCGGCAAGCTGCTGCCGGGGGAGGTCGCGGGCGCGCGCGTGGACCTCGGCGCCGAGTCGATGCTGGCCCGCCGCCCCGAGGCGGTGGCGCTCGCGCGGGCGGTGGGCCTCGCCGACCGCCTCCAGCCGCCCGCGACGGCGACGGCCTCGATCTGGACGCGCGGCGCCCTGCGCCCGATGCCCAAGGGGCATGTGATGGGCGTGCCCGGCACCGCCGCCGCCCTGTCCGGCGTGCTGTCCGACGAGGGCCTCGCCCGCATCGAGCGCGACGCCGAGCTGCCCCGCACGGAGGTCGGCGACGACGTGGCGGTCGGGGAGTACGTGGCGGCGCGCCTCGGCCGGGAGGTCGTCGACCGCCTGGTGGAACCCCTGCTGGGCGGTGTCTACGCGGGCGACGCGTACCGCATCTCGATGCGCTCGGCCGTCCCGCAGCTCTTCCAGGCCGCCCGGGACCATGCCTCCCTGACGGAGGGCGTCCGCGAGATCCAGGCCAAGGCCGCCGCCGCACAGCAGACGGGCCCGGTGTTCATGGGCCTCCGGGGCGGCGTGGGCACGCTGCCGCTCGCGGTGGCGGAGTCGGTCCGGGCCCGCGGGGGCGAGATCCTGACGGGGACCCCGGTCACGGAGCTGCGCAGGGTGGCTCCACCGGACCCGGCGAACGCGACCGGGCCTCGCGCGGTGTGGCGCGTGGTCGCCGGTGAGCGGGTGCTGCATGCCGACGCGGTGGTGCTCGCCGTGCCCGCCCCGGTCGCCGCCCGGCTCCTGCGCACCGAGACCCCCGAGGCCGCCGCCGAGCTCGACGCCGTGGAGTACGCCTCCATGGCCCTGGTCACCCTCGCCTACCGCCGCGCCGAGACGGCCCTGCCCGACGGCAGCGGCTTCCTCGTGCCGCCGGTCGACGGGCGGACCATCAAGGCCTCCACCTTCGCCTCGCAGAAGTGGGGCTGGATCACCGAGGAAAGCCCCGACCTGGTCGTGCTGCGCACCTCCGTCGGACGGTACGGCGAGACGGAGATCCTCCGCCGCGACGACGCCGAGCTGGTGGAGGTCTCCCGGCACGACCTGAAGGCGGCGACCGGCCTGGACGCCGCGCCCGTCGCCACCCGCGTCACCCGCTGGGACGACGGCCTGCCCCAGTACCCGGTCGGCCACCACGCGCGCGTGGCCCGCATCCGCGAGCACGTCGCCCGGCTCCCGGGACTCGCCGTCTGCGGCGCCCCGTACGACGGCGTCGGCATCCCCGCCTGCATCGCGAGCGCCTACGCCGCCGTCGACCAGATCCACGGCGACCTGCGGGGTGTGGAGGAACTCACCGCCCACCCGGTGCAGAGCCTGCACGGCGGAGCGGGAGAATGAGGACCATGAGTGACGACGCCTCCACCACGCCCTCCGGCACCGCGCCCGACCGCATCCCGAACAAGGGGAAGCTGGCCAAGGACCTCAACGAGGTCATCCGCTACACGCTCTGGTCCGTCTTCAAGCTGAAGGACGTCCTCCCCGAGGACCGCACCGGGTACGCCGACGAGGTCCAGGAGCTGTTCGACCAGCTCGCCGCGAAGGACGTGACCATCCGCGGCACGTACGACGTGTCGGGCCTGCGCGCCGACGCCGACCTCATGATCTGGTGGCACGCGGAGACCAGCGACGCGCTCCAGGAGGCGTACAACCTCTTCCGCCGGACCAAGCTGGGCCGCGCGCTCACGCCGGTGTGGTCGAACATGGCGCTGCACCGCCCCGCCGAGTTCAACCGCTCGCACATCCCGGCGTTCCTCGCCGACGAGACGCCGCGCAACTACGTCAGCGTCTACCCCTTCGTGCGCTCCTACGACTGGTACCTGCTGCCCGACGAGGACCGCCGCCGCATGCTCGCCGACCACGGCAAGATGGCCCGCGGCTACCCGGACGTGCGCGCCAACACCGTCGCCTCGTTCTCCCTCGGCGACTACGAGTGGCTCCTCGCCTTCGAGGCCGACGAGCTGTACCGCATCGTCGACCTCATGCGTCACCTGCGCGCCTCGGAGGCCCGCCGGCACGTCCGCGAGGAGGTGCCGTTCTTCACAGGCCGCCGCAAGGACATCGCCGAGCTGGTCGCGGGTCTGGCCTGATCAGCGCGGCTGCCCGGCGGCCCCGGCCCGCTCCGGGGCCGCCGACCGCGACTCGGCTTCCGGAGCCGGCTTCGGCTCGGCGTGCGACGCGCAGTCCGCGCGCCGTCCCGGCAGCCGCCCCTCCAGCAGATACGCCTCCATGTGCCCGTTGACGCAGGCGTTCGGCCCGCCCGCCAGGCCGTGCGCGCCGGCGTCCCGCTCCGTCACCAGGACCGAGCCCGCGAGGCGGCGGTGGAGTTCGAGGGCGCCGTCGTACGGCGTGGCGGCGTCCCGCTCGGCGGCCAGGATCAGCGTCGGCGGCAGCTCGCCCGGCCCGGTGAAGACGTCGAGCGGCCGCTGCCGGGGCGCCCGCCAGTAGGCGCACGGCAGGTTCGTCCACACGTTGTCCCAGGTCTCGAAGGGCGCCACCCGCGCGAGCCGGGTGTTGTCCCGGTCCCACACCGCCCAGTCCGTCGGCCAGGGGGCGTCGTTGCACTCGACGGCGACATAGACCGCGCGTGCGTTCTCCGCCTCGGCGGCGGCCTCCGGATGCCGGGCCGCCTGCTCGACCAGCGGCCCGGGGTCGCCCTTCAGGTACGCCGACAGCGCGTGCGCCCGGTGCGGCCACTGGTCGTCGTAGTACCCGGCCTGGAGGAACGCCCCCTGCAACTGCCCCGGCCCGACCTTCCCGCCCGCCGGCTCGACGGCCAGCCGCGCCTTCGCCCGCTCGTAGCTGCGCCGCACCTCCCGCGCGGTCCGGCCCAGCCCGTACACGGCGTGGTGCCGGGCGATCCACTCCCGGAAGTCCCGCCAGCGGCCCTCGAACGCCGCCGACTGGTCGAGGTTGTTGCGGTACCAGATCTGCTCCGGGTCGGGGTCGACCGCCGAGTCGAACACCATCCGGCGTACGTGCGCGGGGAACAGCGTCGCGTACAGGGCGCCGAAGTACGTGCCGTACGACGAGCCCATGAAGGTCAGCCGCTCCTCGCCGAGCGCGGCGCGCAGCACGTCCAGGTCGCGGGCGTTGTTCAGCGAGTGGTAGTGCCGCAGCGCGCCGCCGGCCCGCTCGGCGCAGCCGCGCGCGTACGCCTTCGCCTGCGCGACGCGTTCCTTCTTGTACGACTCGGAGGGGTGCGTCGGCGCCTGCGTGGGCCCCTTGAAGAACTGCTTCGGGTCCTTGCAGGACAGCGGCGCCGAACGGCCCACCCCGCGCGGGGCGTAGCCGACGAGGTCGTACGCGGCCGCGATCCGCTTCCACTCGGGGAGCAGCCCGATGAGCGGGAAGTACAGGCCGGTGGCGCCCGGCCCGCCGGGGTTGTAGACCAGGGCACCCTGCCGGCGGACCCGGTGCTTGCCGTTGCGCGGGTCCTTGTGGGTGGCCCGGGCCCGGCTGACGGTGAGTCGGATCTGCCTGCCGTCCGGCCGGGCGTAGTCCAACGGGACGGTCACGGTGCCGCACCGCATGCTGCCCGGCAGGTCCTGGGCGTCGGGGCAGGGGCCGAAGTCGATGCCCGCCGCCTTCGCGCGCGCGGCGGCCACGGCGGTGCCGCGCATCTCGGCCGCCCCCGACCGCTCCTCGGCGTCCGGGGCCGCGGTGAGGGCGCTCAGCAGCAGGGACCCCGCGGCCGAGTAGAGGAGGGCGGCTCTCATCGCGTTTCCCTTCGGTGCACGGTGGCGACGAAAGGGATGTTTCGTTCGGGGAGGGGGGAAGGCAAGCACCGTCCGCCGGTGTCGGAGCCAATGCCCCCTGTGCGCCCCGGTCCGTCAGTCGTGTGCCTCGCGGTGTGCGAAGGCGGCGCGCAGGTCCGGTTCGCCGATCGCGCGGACGCCGCGTACGGCCACGGAGGTGAGGTACGTACGGTCGTCGGCGGAGCCGTCCGCGGTCCGGGTCAGCGCGCCCAGCAGCCGCTGACCGGCCGGGGAGGCCCAGCGCGAGTAGGGGTGGATCTCGATCCGCGCGACCGCCAGGCAGCTCAGGGCCAGGGCGAGCGGCAACGCGAACCACAGGGCGACCAGATGCCGCGGCATGTCCGGCGGGACGGGCGTCAACAGCGCGGCCGTGCCGAGACCGAGGACGGCGAGGGCCGCGCCGCGCACCTGCCGGACCGCCGCCGCGACCGTCGTACGGGCGCTGTCGGGCACCGCCAGCCCCGCGCGTACCAACCCGTCGGCGATCCCGCGTACCGCGTCCGCGGCGGCGGCCGTGGCCCGCACCGGCGCGATGCGGGACTGCCCCTCGGGGCCGATGGCTCCTATCACCGACCGCTCCATCTCGTCCCGCCCGCGCGGATCGACGACCGTCGCCCAGCCGGTGTGGGCCAGGAGCAGGCGGCGCTGGCGCGCCATGGCGACGAGGGTCACGTCGGCGACCCTCCGGGGGCCGCCGGAGAGGAACGCGGCCTCGTACAGCGTGAGTTCATGGACGCGGCCGGTGTCCGCGCCGCTGGCCGCGGCGCGTACGGCGGCCAGGCACAGGCGCGTGCACGCCGTGCCGGCCACGGCCCAGGCCGCCAGCAGGAAAAGAACCCAGAGCATATGTTGTTTGTATGTGACACGGTCGTGAGAGCACCATGCCTCGTTCACGATCCGGACGGAGTGTTGTCGGTATGTGACGTTCCGTTTCACTGCTCCGGTGGCGGGCTGTAGGCGGGCGGCGGGAGCGGGTAGGTCGCGCCGGGGAGCGGGCCGGAGGCCGGGGGCGGGGCCGGGACCGGAGGCGGGCTCGCGCCGGCCATGTCGCGGGCCACCGCGTCGAAGTCGACGTAGCCGGTGGCCTCCAGGACCTTGATGTGGTCGAGGACGGTGGTGTTGGCGTCGTCGGCGAGTTCGCGCACCAGGGAATTGCGGGTGCTCGCGCGGACCTGGGCGACGACCGAGAAGACCCTGCCGTGGGCGATCCGCAGGATGTTGGCGAACCGGCGGTCGTACTCCGCGCCCCGGGCCTCGTCCAGCGCGGCCAGCCACTGCTTCTGCTCGTCGCTGGGCTCGTCCGGCAGGGCGAGGTCCAGCCGGGAGGCGACGCCCCGGACCCGCTCGTCCAGGAACCGGTGCCCCTCGACGAGGTGCCGACCCGCCGTCCGCACGGCCGGTGTGGTCCCCTTCGACTCCGCCTGCCGCCCCGCGGGCAGCTCCCACAGCCCGGCCAGCCGGACCTTGACGAGGAAGTCCTGGTCGAGGGCGGACAAGGGCCCGTAGCTCGTCTCCAGGGTCTGCGCGCTCAGCACGTTCGGTGCCGTCCCCGACTGGTCGGTGGAGAACCAGACCGGGAAGACCAGCGCGGCGAGCGTCGCCGTCAGACACGTGACGATGAGCCCCGTGCCGCTGAAGATGCCTCGGCCCTGGACAGGGGGTCGCGGTCGCATGGTGGTGGTGCCTCCTGGTACGGCACCGCACGCTAGTGCGCTTCGGGTGCGGAGTTGACATGTTACCGAGGGGTCTACGTCAACTGCCGTACGGGACCGAAGGGTTGTATCGGGAGCAAGTCGGGACGATTGGGGGAGGTGCGGCGGGGGACTCGCCGGGGCGAAGAGGGGCAAAACATTCCATGGCTCCGGCGGGCCTGCCCCGGGTGTTAGCCCCGGCACACTCGGGCGCGCAGGGGCGGCGTCGGGCGCCGCATGGCCACCGCTCCCGCGCACGGCACCGAGTCCGCCTACGACTACGTCATCGTCGGCGGCGGCACCGCCGGCTGCGTGCTCGCCGCCCGGCTGAGCGAGGACTCCGAATGCCGCGTCTGCGTCGTCGAGGGCGGCCCCAGCGATGTCGGCGACGAGCGCGTCCTGCGCCTGCGCAACAGGGTCAACCTGCTCGGCTCGGGGTTCGACTACGGCTGCACCACCGTCGAGCAGCCGCGCGGCAAGTCCCACGACGACTGGGGGAGCCGGGGCTGTTCGGGCTGGACCCGGAGACGATCCTGGCCACTACGGCCGGGGTGGCGCCCCGGCGGGCGACGCGGTGCCGGACCAGCGGAAGACGATCCCGGGCGGTCCCCGGGCCGCGAGTGACGTGGGTGAGCGCGGCCCGGGTCGGCTCGTCTCAACGCCGTAGGAGGACCCTGCGTGTGGCGCTGACGAGTCGGTGGGCCGGGCGCCGGGAGCGTGGGGTGGGGCCCGAACGCTCCTGCCACCACGCGCGCAGCTCCCGTCGTGCCTGGTCGTCCCCGGGCCGGCCGGTGTGCAGCAGGTGCTCGGCGAAGGTGAGGGCGTCGCGCCGGTAGCCGCCGGTCATCGGGTGGGTCTGGGCGTAGCCGAGGAAGGCCGGGCGGTAGTCCGCCCCGAGGATCTCCGGCAGCTCGGGCGCGACCTTCGCCACGACGTCCGCCCGCTTCGCGGCGAGCGCCCGCGCCTGGACGCCCACCCGCACCCGGTCGAACCCCTCGGGCACGGGCGTCCCGGCGACCAGCGCGGACAGCAGCGCGGCCTGCGCGAGCCCGAGCCGCTGCCGGGCGGCACCGGCGTCCGGGTGGGGCAGGCCGGAGGCGCCCCGTGTCGCCCCGGCCGCCCCGGTCTCATCGCCCTCCCGCGGGGCCCCGGGCAGGCCCGCCTCCCGTCGGGCGGCCGCCCGGCCCGCCGAGCGGAGCTCCGTCTTCACGCGCTCGACGGCCCCGGCCGCCAGGGCCCGCCGGATCGACGCCAACTCGCCCTCCAGCTCCGCCGGTTCCGGGAAGTTCTCGTCGCGTTCCAGCAGCACACCCGGCGGGGAGACGCGGGAGGCGAGGTCGGTCAGGATGTCGAGGACCGGCTCGGGCACGGGGTGGGCGTGGCTGTCGTGCCAGACGCCGTCGCGTGCGAAGCCGCCCGCGACATGGACGTAGGCGATGGCCTCCAGCGGCAGCTCGGCGAGGGCCTTGGCGGGGTCCTCGCCGCGGTTGACGTGGTTGGTGTGCAGATTGGCCACGTCGATGAGGAGACGGACCCCGGTCCGGTCGGCCAGCTCGTACAGGAACTGGCCCTCCGTCATCTCCTCGCCCGGCCAGCAGATCAGCGCGGCGATGTTCTCCACGGCCAGCGGCACCGGCAGCGCCTCCTGCGCGATGCGCACGTTCTCGCACAGCACGTCGAGGGCGTCCCGGGTCCGGGGGACGGGCAGCAGGTGGCCCGCCTCCAGCTGCGGGGACGCCGTCAGGGCGCCTCCCGCCCGGACGAACGCGATGTGCTCGGTGACCAGCGGCGAGCCCAGCGCCTCCACCCGCTCGGCCAGCGCGGCCAGACGTCCTTCGTCGGGCCGGTCCGCGCCGCCGAGGCCGAGCGAGACGCCGTGCGGTACGACGGTGACGCCGCGCTCGCGCAGCCGCCGCAGCGACTCGGGCAGATGCCCGGGGCAGACGTTCTCGGCCACGGCCTCGACCCAGTCGATGCCCGGCATGCGCTCCACGGCGTCCGCGATCTCCGGTCGCCACCCGATGCCCGTCCCCAGTCGCTCCATCGTCCCCTCCTCCGCACCGCCGGATCCTCGAACGTGAGGGGGGTATGGCCCAGGCGCCCGCCCCCGAACCCCGCCGGGGTCGCCTTCAGAGCAACATTTGAGGTTCGGCCCCACCGACGGAGGCACCGGGCTCGCGCCGGCGCCGACCGCCCGTGGCTGGTAGAGAGCCGGGCGGCGCCTACACCGCGCGCGTGGAGCGGTAGTTGAAGACCGACCAGAGGACGAACAGGCCGGTCACGATCATGATGATCGACCAGAACGGCTGGTACGGCAGCCACATGAAGTTCGCGATCAGGGCGAGGCCGACCACGACCGCGCCCACGATCCGGGCCCAGGTGGCCCCGACGAACAGGCCGAACCCGGCCGCCACGACGAGCACGCCGACGACCAGGTGGATCCAGCCCCACGCGGTCAGGTCGAACTCGAAGACGTAGTCGCCGAAGCTCGTGTACACCTCGTCGTCGGCGATCGCCGTGATGCCCTGGAGGACCGCGAAGAGGCCGTAGACGACCATCAGGGTGCCGCCGAGAGCGAGGCCCCCGGCCGCCCACGGGTCGCCGGAACCGCCCGGGCCGGGGCCGCCGGGCGTCCGGTCGTCGGGGGCGGGCGGAGCGGGGGGAGGGGGCGCGGCGCTGGTCATGGCTGCCTCCTGGGTCGGGGTTGTCCGGTAACCCCACTGGAGCACCCGTCCGCGGCCGGCGCGCCCGCGGCTACTCCGAACGGGTGGGTGCCGGGCCGCCGGTCCCGTACGGCTCCCGGCGCAGCGCCGGGTGGTCCGCGACGACCGTGCAGGAGCCGGGCGCGATCTCCGTGAACCCCGCGTCGCGGACCAACGGCAGTCCGGCGCCGGTCAGTTCGGACCAGCGGGCCGGATCGGCCGTGCGTACGGCGAGCGGGAAGCCCGCCTCGCGCCAGGCGGTCCGCTCCGCCTCGGACAGCTCCCACCAGGCCAGTTGCGCGGCGTGTCCGGCCTGGGCCATCGCCTTGCCGGCCGACATGCCGAGGTCCGGGTTGGTCCACAGCACGGGGGCGGCCGGGTCCGCCGGCAGCGGCGGCTCCGGGTCGTCCAGGTCGGTGCCGGAGACCTGGAGCCGGGCCAGGTCCTTGGGCCAGCCGTCCAGCGGGACGGGCGGGAAGACCCGTACCTCGGCCGACTTGCCGGTGACCGTGACACCGGGCAGCGCCTCCGCCCGCCGCCACTCGGCGCCGCGCGCCCGCCGCACCACCTTGCGGATCCGGGCGTCCTGCCAGTCCCGCATCGCCCGTGCCCACTCGCCGTCGCCGGCCGACCGCTCGTCGCTCAGGACCGTCAGCACGGCCCGGGCGGCCGTCTCCAGCGCGTCCGTGCGCGCCGGCGGGTCCCCCCGCTCGATCCGCACGACCAGCGGCAGGACGAACTGCGGTGCCGTGTCGCGCGCCGATGGCTCGGACCGGAAGGGGCTGTCACTCACGGGCGTCGGGTCTTGGCTCACGGAACCCAGTGTGCCAGCCGGAAGATCGTGGAGACCGGGCCCGCCCTTTCCCGCGCCGGGGAACGCGGGCCGCCGCCGCGGCGTGCGCGGCCCCGGGAGGCTGCACGGCGTCGACCCTGACGGTGGCCGGGCCGGCTCGTCCGCGGCGAAGAACGGCACGGCTGCCGCCCTCGCTCACCACCGGCCGCCGCCCTCGCTCACCACCGGCAGCTGCCGCGCTCGCGGGGCCGGGCCGCCGTCCTGCGGGGCCGGGCCGTCCTGGCCCTGCTGCTCGCGGTGCCGCTGCCCCCGGTGGCTGCCGGCTCGCCCGCCCAGGCGGGATGCAGGGCCTGATGACCGGCTCGCGGTCGGGCGCTGGGCCGCTGCCGCTGGCCCCGGGCGGGCCCGATCACTGCCGCCGGCCCCGGGCGGGGCTGATCACCGCCGCCGTGCCGGCCGGGGCCGGTGCGCTCCTCGCCCTCCGGTCAACCCGAGCAGGACGTGCGCTCGGCCTCCTGCCACTCGCAGACCGGGCAGAGCGTGATGCCCTTGTACGACTCCGGGTACTCCGTCGGCTCCCGGCACAGCACGCACTCCGCGTACGGCGGCCCGTCCGCCCGGGGCGGCCTGGTCGCGTCGATCAGGCAGTAGTCGTCCTCGCTCATACGTCCAGCGTAGGCCGGTCACGGCCGATCGCCCACGGCCCCGATCAGCTCGGAGACCTTCACGAACCGGAAGCCCTCGCGGCGCAGCCCGGGCACGATCGCGCGCACCGCCCGCTCGGTCGCCGGGGCGGCGCTGCGCGTGCAGTGCAGCACGACCACCGAGCCCGGCCGCACCCCGTCCAGCACCTGCCGGACGACCGCGTCCGCGTCAGTCTGGAACGCGTCTCCGCCGACGACGTCCCACTGCACGGCGGTCACCCCGGTCGGCGTCAGCGCCCTGAGCGCCCGCCGGTCGTAACAGCCGCCGGGGAAACGGAAGTACGGCATCGGCTCCGGCACGCCGACCCTGCGGAAGGCCGCGTACGCCCGCTCCACGTCCGACCGCATCCGCTCCTCGGACACGGTCGGCAGGCCGTAGCAGTCCGGCGTGAACGCGTAGTGGCTGTAGGAGTGGTTGGCGACCTCGAAGAGGGGGTCCCGGCCGATGGAGCGGGCCTGGTCCGGGTACTGCTCGGCCCACCGCCCGGTCATGAACACGGTGGCCGGCACCCTCAGCGCGCGCAGCGTCGCGATCAGCCGCGGATGGTCGAACCGCTCGCCCGCCGCAGCCCGCGCCCCCTGCCCGGCGGTCATGTCGGCGTCGAAGGTGAGGGCGACGGTCCTGCCGTGCGTGCGGGGGCCGTGCTCGAAGACGGGGGTCAGACCGGCGGGGCCGGGCGCCAGGGTCGGGGGCGCCGGGGCCGGGAGTCTCGACGGCGGCGCGGACACCGGCGCGGGGACGGCCTGCGGGGACCGGTCGGTCCCGCAGGCCGCGAGGGCCGCGCTCAGCGCGCACACGGCGGTGGCACGGCGGAGAAGGGTGATCACCGTATGAAGATATGAACGGGATCGTCCGCTTATGCCTGCCGGACCCGGGTGTCACCCGGCCGTCAGATGTCCCGCTGCTCCAGCGGCTTGGTCGCCGGGCCCTGGATCACCTTGCCGTTCGTGTCGAAGCGGGAGCCGTGGCAGGGGCACTCCCAGGCGCGTTCGGCGGCGTTGAAGGAGACCAGGCAGCCCAGGTGGGTGCAGCGGGCGGAGACGGCGTGGAGGGCGCCGTCGTCGTCCCGGTAGACCGCGAGGCGGTGGCCGTCCGCGCGGACCACGGCGCCCTCGCCCGGAGGCAGGGACTCCACCGGCGGCGAGGGCCGCAGCCGGTCGCCCACGAAGTGCCCCGCGACCTTGGCCTGGGTCTTCAGGAACGACGGCGCCTCCCGCACCGCGGGCTTCACCCGGCGCGGGTCGTACAGCCCGCTCCACTCGCACTCCTCGCCCATGATCTGCGCGGCGAGGAGGCGGCCCGCCATCATGCCGCCGCTCATCCCCCAGCCGCCGAAGCCGGTGGCCACATAGGCGTGCCGCGCGCCCGGGTGCAGCGGGCCGACCATCGGCACGGTGTCGGTGGGGTCGTTGTCCTGCGTGGCCCAGCGGTGGGTGACCTCCAGGTCGGGGAAGTGGCCGGTGGCCCAGGCGGTGAGGTGCTCGAACCGGGCGCGCGGGTCGCCCGTGCCGGGCGTGAAGTGCTCGCCGGTGACGATGAGCAGGCGCCGGTCGCCCTCGTGGGGCGCGGTGCGCACCGAGCGGATGCCCTCGTCGGGCGTGATGAACATGCCGTCCGGGTCCTGGTCCGCCGGGATCGTCCCGGCGACGACCAGCTCGCGGCGCGGGGACAGCCGGGCGAAGAGCAGGGCCCGGTCGAAGATCGGGTAGTGCGTGGCCACGACGACGTCCCGGGCCCGGACCGCCGCCCCGGTCGTCGTCGACAGCCGGCACGGCTCGCCCTCGTCCAGACCGAGGACGGTGGTGTCCTCGAAGATCCGCCCGCCGCGTCCGGCCAGGTCGGCGGCGAGGGCCAGCAGGTACTTGCGCGGATGGAACTGCGCCTGCCCGGTGACCCGGACCGCGCCCGCCACCGGGAAGGGCAGCCCGGTCTCCGCCACGAACGAGGCGGGCAGCCCGGCCTCGGCGGCGGCCCGCGCCTCGGCCCGCAGTTCGTCCACCCGGCCCGCGTCGCGGGCGTACGTGTAGGCGCTCCTGGTCTCCCAGTCGCAGTCGATGCCCAGCTCCTCGACGATCCCGGCCGCGCGCTCGATCGCCTCGGACTGGGAGCGGGCGTACAGCCGCGCGCCCTCGGGGCCGCGGGTGCGGCGCAGCTTGTCGTAGACGAGTGTGTGCAGGGCGGTGACCTTGGCGGTGGTGTGCCCGGTGACGCCGGCCGCGATCCGCCCGGCCTCCAGCACCGCCACGCTCCGCCCGGCCCGCGTCAGCTCCCACGCCGTGCACAGCCCGGCGATCCCGCCGCCGATCACCGCCACGTCGACGTCCAGGTCCTCCGTCAGCGCCGGGTGCCGGCCGTCCGGGGCCGTCTCGAGCCAGTACGAGCTGCTGACCTGCTGCTTCTCGCTCATGCGCCACCGAGTACCCCGGTGTGCCCGCTCTAGTGTCCGGCGTGTCGCCTCGCGGATGCGCTGTACAGAAGAGGCCGGCAGGGCTAATGTACAACCAAATGGTTGTAGATGAGTCGGGTGACGAGGCGGTGGACCGGCTGTTCCACGCCCTGGCCGACACCACCCGCCGGGACATACTGCGCCGCTGCGTGCGCGGGGAGCTGTCGGTGTCCCGGCTGGCCGAGGCCTATCCGATGAGCTTCGCCGCGGTGCAGAAGCACGTCACGGTGCTGGAGCGGGCGGGTCTCGTCACCAAGCAGCGCAGCGGACGGGAGCAGCTCGTGCGCACCGACCCCGACGCGGTGGACCGGGCGCGCCAGGCCCTCGACGAGCTCGAGTCGGCATGGCGCGGGCGGGTGGACCGGATGGCCCGGCTGCTCGCCGAGGACCCGGAAGCCGCACGGAACGACACCACGGAAGGACCCGAGAGATGAGCGTCACCAGTGTCGACAAGGACTTCGACCACCTCACCCTGACCCTGATCGCCGACTTCGCCGCCCCGGTCGAGCGCGTGTGGCAGCTGTGGGCCGACCCCCGCCAGCTGGAGCGCTGGTGGGGCCCGCCGACCTACCCGGCGACCGTCGAGCAGCACGACCTGACCCCCGGGGGAGAGGTCACCTACTTCATGACCGGTCCGGAGGGCGACCGGCACCACGGCTGGTGGCGGATCACCTCGGTCGCCGAGCCCACGTCCCTGGAGTTCACCGACGGCTTCGCCGACGACGAGGGAAAGCCCAGGGACGACATGCCGGTCAATACCGTGCGGGTACGGCTCACCGAGCACGGCGGCGGCACCCGGATGGAGATGCGCTCCCTCTTCGACTCCCGTGAGCAGATGGAGCAGGTGATCGGCATGGGCGCGGTGGAGGGCCTGACAGCGGCCGTCGGCCAGATCGACGCCCTGCTCGCCTCCTGACCGGGCCCGCGATCAGGACTGCTCCAGCAGCCGCTTCCGGCACTCCGCCACGTCGTAGTCCGGCTCCGGATACCGCGGGTCCAGCTCCCGCAGGTGCTCCAGGAGCAGCGTGCTGACCGCCCAGTTGCGGTACCACTTGTGGTCGGCCGGGACCAGGTACCAGGGCGCGTACGAGGTGCCGCAGCGCTCCAGGGCGGTCTCGTAGGCCTCCTGGTACGCGGGCCACAGGGCGCGGTCGTCGATGTCGGAGGGCGCGAACTTCCAGCGCTTCTCCGGCCTGTCGAGGCGCCTGAGCAGCCGGCGGCGCTGCTCCTCGTAGGAGAGGTGCAGGAAGCACTTGACCAGGGTCACGCCGTCGTCGGCGAGGGACTTCTCGAAGCGGTTGATCAGCTCGTAGCGGCTGTCGATCTCGGCGGCGGGGGCGAGGCCGCGGACGCGGGCGATGAGGACGTCCTCGTAGTGCGAGCGGTCGAAGATGCCCAGTTCGCCGGGGAGCGGGAGCGCCTTCTCGACGCGCCACAGGAAGGGGTGCGCGCGCTCCTCGGCGGTGGGTGCCTTGAACGCGGTGATGCGGCAGCCGGACGGGTTGAGCAGCCCGATGACGTGCTTGACCGTGCCGCCCTTACCGCTGGTGTCCATGCCCTGGAGGACCAGCAGTACCCGGCGCCGGTCGCCCGCGGTGCTCGCGGCCCACAGCCGTTCCTGGAGACCGGCGAGTTGCCCGCCGATCCGGGCCGTGGCGGCCTTGCCCGCCGCCTTGCCGCCCGGGCCGCCGGGGGTGGTGGCGGCGTCGTGGGCGGACAGGTCGACCGGCTCGCCGCCGGGCAGGCGCAGCCGCTTGCGCAACGAGGTGCTGTCCTTCCGCGCCACCGGGCCCCCTTCCGGTCCTGTGCCTCGACGGTCCGGCGGGGCCCCGGGCCGCGCACCCGGCGCCCCGGCCGGAGGCGGTCGTCCCTACCGGCGCCAGGGCCCCGTCACCGCGAACGTGGTGCCGGGCGCGTAGCAGTTGACGTACATCGTGTCGCCGTCGGGGGAGAAGGTGACCCCGGCGAACTCACCCCACTCGGGCTCTTCCGGGGTCCCGATGTTCTGCCGGTTGCGGGCCATGGCGTACACCTCGCCGCGCCTGGTCACGCCGTAGACGTGCTGGGCGCCTCCGCCGTCCTCGCAGACCATGAGGCCGCCGCTGGGCGCCAGGCAGATGTTGTCCGGCGACTCGCCCGGCATCCGCACGTCGGTGTCCGGCCCGAAGACGATGACGAGGGTCAGCCGCCGCCGGTCCGGGTCGTACCGCCAGACCTGCCCGAAGTGGTCGGCCGCCGACCCGTCCGCGCTGCGGGCGAAGGACGACACGAAGTACACCGACCGGCCGCCCCAGTAGCAGCCCTCCAGCTTCTGCGCGTGCGTGATGCCCTTGCGGCCGAAGTCCTGGAGCCGGATCGGCGTCCGCGCGGCCTGCGGGTCCGGCACGTCCACCCACTCGACGCCGTCGAACTCGGCGCCGATGTCCTGGATCGAGGACAGGTCCGGTACGCCGGGCACGCGCATGGCCTGGAGCCGCCCGCCCGCGCGCAGCGAACCCCGGCCGCCCAGCGGCCGGTCCGGCAGGAAGCGGTAGAAGAGGCCGAACGGCTTCTGGAAGGCGTCCTCCGTCTCGTACACCACGCCCCGCCGGGGGTCGACGGCGATCGCCTCGTGCGGGAAGCGGCCCATCGCGGTCAGCGGTACGGCTCCGGTGCGGCGCGGGTCGACCGGGTCGACCTCGAAGATGAAGCCGTGGTCCTTGGCGTAGCCGTTGGTGCCCGCCTTGTCCTCGGTCTCCTCGCAGGTCAGCCAGGTGCCCCACGGGGTGGGTCCGCCCGCGCAGTTCACGGCCGTGCCGGCGAGCGAGACGCGTTCGGAGAGCACGTGGTTGCGGGAGTCCAGCGTCAGGGTGGTGCAGCCGCCCTTGCCGACCGGGTCGTACGTCAGGCCCTCGACCGCGGGGACCGGGCCCTTGCCGTCGGCGCGGTTCTCGTGGTTGCGGACCAGGTGGACCCGGCCGCCGCCGCCCGCGAAGGCCGCCATGCCGTCGTGGTGGGAGGGGACGTCGCCCTCGCCGGAGCGGAGCGGGTCTCCCTCGCGGGAGAGGACCCGGTAGCGGAAACCTTCCGGCAGGTCGAGCAGGTCCTTCGGGTCGGGGACGAGCGGGCCGTAGCCGGTGCGGCCGAGGTTCTGCGCGGCGGCGGTGCCGGCGAAGAGTTCGGAGAGGGCGCCGGAGAACGCGATCCCGACGCCCAGGGCACCCGTCCCGGCGAGCACCTGACGGCGTGTGGCGGAACGACCGGTTATGGTCATGAGGAAACCTTCCTGCTGGCGGACAGGAACTGTGATCCCGCTGTGTCTACCACCTGGTGCGGACGGCGGGAACCACGCGCGTGGCACGGGTCACTGCTCGACCGCGTGCCGCAGCTCCTCCATGGCCTCCTGGGCCTGTTCCACATCGGCGACGGCGTCTTCCGCGGAGGTCTGCCGGCCTGCCTCATGGCTCTCATGGCCCCTCTCCAGGAACCGGAGCAGCTCCACCGGGATGGGCAGCACCAGCGTGGAGTTCTTCTCCGCCGCCACCGCCATCACGGTCTGGAGCAGCCGGAGCTGGAGCGCCGAGGGCGTGTCCGCCATCTGGTGGGCGGCCTGGGCCAGCTTCTTCGACGCCTGGTACTCCGCGTCGGCGTTGATCAGACGGGCCCGCCGCTCACGGTCGGCCTCGGCCTGGCGGGCCATGGAGCGCTTCATGGTGTCCGGCAGGGAGACGTCCTTGATCTCCACGCGGTCGATGGTCACGCCCCACTCCACCGCCGGGCTGTCGATCATCAGCTCCAGGCCCTGGTTGAGCTTCTCCCGGTTGGACAGCAGGTCGTCCAGCTCGCTCTTGCCGATGATCGAGCGCAGCGAGGTCTGCGCCATCTGCGAGACGGCGAAGCGGTAGTCCTCGACGTTGACGATCGCCGCCGACGGGTCCACGACCTTGAAGTACACCACCGCGTCGACCCGCACGGTCACGTTGTCGCGGGTGATGCCCTCCTGGGCGGGCACGGGCATGGTCACGATCTGCATGTTGACCTTGCGCAGCCGGTCCACCACGGGGACGACGAGGTTGAACCCGGGCCGCCGCACCTCCCCGTGCAGGCGCCCGAGCCGGAAGACGACCCCGCGCTCGTACTGCTTGACGATCCGTGCCGCCGAAGCCAGGTACACGAAGCCACCGGCCCCGGCCGCCGCCACGGCCCCGATCAGCTCTTCGACCATGCCGACCTCCCCGTCAGAGGTCCTGATTCGTCTGTTCCTGTAACGATATGCCTGGAACAGGGTGCGGGGCCATGCCGCGGCGTCCCGGCAGGCCGGGGCATGCGAAAGGCCGGGGCGCGCATGGTGTGCGCGCCCCGGCCCAGGGGTGCCGGTGTTCCGGTGGGCGGACTAGGCGGCCGTGACCTTCTCGGCCTCCGGCGACGCCTCGGGCTCCGTGACCTTCACCGGCTCGGTGCCCGTCGCGCTGTGGCGTTCGGCCCAGCTCTCCAGGGCCGTGCGGCAGGCGTGGTCGAGGTGGTGCAGACCCGAGAGGTCCAGCTCGACCGGGCGGTCCTGGGGCAGCGCCTCCAGGCTGTCGAGGATCTTCGGCAGCCGCAGGAAGGTGGCGTTGCCCGACAGGTACGCCTGGATCGGGCCGGCGCCCTTGTCGATGACCTCCAGCTTGACGTGCGAGGCCTCCCAGGCGGTCTTGACAACCGACAGGGCCAGACCGATGAGCACGCCCTCGAACATGTTCACCGCGACGATCGACACGGCGGTGACGACCAGGATGAAGGCCTCACCCTTGTGAGCCCGCCACAGCGCCGTGATCTGGCGGAACGGGATCAGCTTCCAGCCCGCGTGGACGAGGATGCCGGCCAGGGCGGGGATCGGGATCAGCGCCAGGGCCCACGGCATCGCGGCGGCGAACAGCAGCAGCCACACGCCGTGCAGCACACGCGAGGCCTTGGTCTTCGCGCCCGCCGCCACGTTGGCGGAGCTGCGCACGATGACCGCGGTCATCGGCAGCGCGCCGAGCAGACCGCACAGGGTGTTGCCCGCGCCCTGGGCGACCATCTCCTTGTTGTACTCGGTGCGCGGACCGTCGTGCAGCCGGTCCACGGCCGCCGCGCTGAACAGGGACTCGGCCGAGGCGATCAGCGCGAACGCGATGATGGTGCCCCAGATGGCCGGGCCGGCCAGCTCGCCGAAGGCCTCGGCCCCGGGCGGCTGGATGACGCCGAGCAGACCCTCCACCTGGACGGTGGCGACCGGCAGGCTGAAGGCGAGCGTGGCGACCGTGGCCAGGACGACCGCCGCGAGGGCGCCGGGCACGGTCTGCACGGCCTTCGGCAGCTTCTTCCACAGCACGATGACGGCGATGGTGCCCGCGCCGATCGCGAGGGAGATCAGGGCCGTGGTGCTGCCGAGCGCGTCGGCGAACGCCCCGGGCAGACCCGCGATCTTGCCGATACCGGAATCCGGCGCCTTCAGGCCCGCCGCCGCGTAGATCTGCCCGGCGATGATCACCAGGCCGATACCGCAGAGCATGCCCTCGACGACCGAGACGGATATCGCCCTGAACCAGCGGCCGATCCCGAGGAAGCCCATGGCGAGCTGGAGCAGGCCGGCGATCAGCACGATCACGCCGAGCGTGCCCACCCCGAACTCGCTGACGGCCTCGAAGACCAGCACGGTGAGACCGGCGGCGGGCCCGGAGACCTGAAGGCTGCTGCCGGGCATGAGCCCGGTGACGATGCCGCCCACGATGCCGGTGATGAGGCCGAGTTCGGCGGGGACGCCGGAGGCGACCGCCACGCCGACGCACAGCGGCACGGCGACCAGGAAGACGACGATGGAGGCGAGGAAGTCCTGCCTCAGGTAAGGGAACTTCGACAGCATGGTCACCAGCCCCCTCAGAGCGTCTCGAACGTGTCGGACTCCGCGCGGTGTTCCCGCACGACGCCGGTGTGGACCTCGTAGTACCAGCCGTGCAGCTGGAGTTCACCCGCTTCCAGGCGCTTTTCGATGCACGGGTAGGAGCGCAGCCGCTCCAACTGGGCGAGGACGTGGTTCTGCACGGCCTCGGCGACCGTCGGGTCGGCGGGGTCGGAGCACTTGGGCTCGTCCGCGGCGTGGGCGAGCCAGTCGCGCACGGCGGGTACCGCGGTGAGGTCGTCGTGGCGCACCACCGCGCCGACGGCGCCGCAGTGCGAGTGGCCGCAGACCACGACGTGCTTGACGCCGAGGACCTGCACGGCGTACTCGATCGTGGCCGCCTCGCCGGTCGGGGTGGCCGAGGCGTACGGCGGGACGACGTTGCCGGCGGTGCGCAGCTCGAAGAGCTCGCCGGGCCGGGCGCCCGTGATCAGGGCCGGTACGACCCTGGAGTCGGCGCAGGTGATGAACAGGACATCGGGGGACTGTCCCTTGGCGAGGTGAGCGAACTCCTCAGGGCGCTGTCCGAACATGCGGGCGTTGTCGATGAGGGGCTGCATGATGTGGTGACTCCTCCTGGCGCGCAGTGGGGGCGCGTCGGACGGGCATGACAAAGGGGTGGGGGGAACTGCTCTGCACTCAGCAGCGGAAGACCTGCAGTGCTGCCGGAGTGTGCGACGCCGAGGATCTCGACGCGCGTTGGTGCGCCGCGCCGGCTCTGACCGGTTCGTCTGCCGTCGGCTGGATGTGCTTCAGCAGCGGCCGCTCGGGCGCTGAGGGCGCGGAGTCGGCGGCGTGAAACCGGTCGCGGGTCCGCAGGGGACCGGTCGGGTCCCCGTGGTGTGCGGCGCGGCAGGGGGCGATCTCATCGCGCAGTGCCTTGCCGGAGAGCTTGGTTCCGGGGCGCGAGGTCTTGCCCGAGGGCTTGGTTCCGGGCTGAGCCTTGGCCTCAGCCTGACTCGGCGTATGCGCGGATGCGAAGGACGCTGTCGGCGCGAAGAACTGAAGGGCGAGCAGGACGGCGGCGAGGATCGAAACCACGGTCCGTGCCGTCGTACCTCGGAACATGCGCCCCCCTTCAGGCGATTCACACGTCTAGCGGAGACCAACGCTTAGTCAATGGCTGGTCAAGAAACACGTTAACCCTGCAAAGTCGTTTGCAGGGTTAACTTAACGTTTCAAGCTGAAGAGAGCCTGAAAACCGTAGGTGTGATGGCTTGAATCAGCCCTTGCCGCAGGGCGGTTGGCGCGATATTGGGGTGGTGTCTACCGGGCGTTCGCCAGGTTGCCCGCGTCGCGGGCCAGGGCGGTGAGCCGGGAGATGGCCCGGAAGTACTTCTTGCGGTAGCCGCCGTTCAGCATCTCCTCGCTGAACAGCTGGTCGAAGGGCAGGCCCGAGGCCATCACGGGCACCTCGCGGTCGTAGAGCCGGTCGGCGAGCACGACGAGCCTCAGGGCCGTCGACTGGTCGGGAACCGGCCGCACTCCGGTGAGGCACACGGCCCTGATTCCGTCGGTCAGGGCGCCGTACCGGCTGGGGTGGACCCGGGCGAGGTGCTCCAGGAGGGGCGAGAACGCGTCGAGGGAGGCGCCCTCGGTGGCGTGCGCCGTCCTCGTCACCTCTTCGTCGGAGTACGGCGGCGGCGCCTCGGGCAGGCCGCGGTGGCGGTAGTCCTCGCCGTCGATGCGCAGGGCGCGGAAGTGGGCGGACAGACCCTGGATCTCGCGCAGGAAGTCGGCCGCGGCGAACCGGCCCTCGCCGAGCTTGCCGGGCAGCGTGTTGGAGGTGGCGGCGAGCGCGACGCCCGCGTCGACGAGCTTGCCGAGCAGGGTGGAGACCAGGACGGTGTCGCCGGGGTCGTCGAGCTCGAACTCGTCGATGCACAGCAGGCGGTGGCCGGACAGCGTCTGGACCGTCTTCTGGAACCCGAGGGCGCCGACCAGGTTGGTCAGCTCCACGAACGTGCCGAACGCCTTGAGCGCGGGCTCGGCCGGGGTGGCGTGCCAGAGGGAGGCCAGCAGGTGGGTCTTGCCGACGCCGTAGCCGCCGTCGAGGTAGACGCCGCGCGGGCCGGAGGGGGCCTTCTTCGCCGCCTTGCCGAAACCGAACAGCCGCCGCCGGCCCGGGTCGGCGGACCCGCCGAGCCCTGCCGCGAAGCCCTCCAGGACCTTGACGGCCTCGGTCTGGCTGGGCTGGTTCGGGTCCGGGATGTACGTGCTGAAGCGGACGGAGTCGAACCGCGGCGGCGGCACCATCTCGGCGACCAGCCGGTCCGCGGGCACGTGCGGCTCACGGGCGCACAGGGACAGCGGGCCGGGGTCGGTCATGGGGCCGGTACCGGACGGGGCGGGGGAAGAGGACACGGTTCACCATGCTACGGGGCGTGGAACACTGCACGGCATGCGACGTCTGTTCCCTGTGACCGATGAAACAGCAGCTCCGGCCCCGGGCGGTGCGCCCGGTGAGGGTGCGGCGGGGCGGGAGTGGAGCCTGGCCGAGCTGGCCGCCGCGTACGCCTATCCCGAGCAGGGATCCGGGGGGCCGGTGTCGTGGCTGCGGGCCAACATGGTGTCCACGCTGGACGGGGCCGCCCAGCACGACGGCCGCTCGCAGCCCATCTCCAGCGCGACCGACATGCGGATCTTCGGCACGCTGCGGGCACTGGCGGACGTCGTGGTCGTCGGGGCCGAGACGGTACGCCGGGAGGGGTACCGGCCGGCCCGCGCGCGTGCCGACTTCGCGGCGCTGCGGGAGGCGGCCGGGCAGACGCCCGCACCCGCCATCGCGGTGGTCACCGCCAGCCTGGACCTCGACTTCTCGCTCCCGCTGTTCACCTCGCCCCTGGTGCCCACCCTGGTCCTCACGGGAGCCTCGGCCGCCCCGGACCGCCTCGCCACCGCCGAGAAGTCGGGTGCGCGGGTGGTGATCGCCGGGGACGGCATCGGCGTGGACCCCGTCCGTGCCGTCCAGGCCCTCGCCGGTCTCGGCCACACCCGGCTGCTGACCGAGGGCGGCCCGCGGCTGCTGGGCCAGCTGGTGGCGGCCGGCGTGCTCGACGAGCTGTGCCTGACCGTCTCCCCGATGCTCACCGCGGGCGACGCGCAGCGCATCGCCGGAGGGCCCGCCGTCACGGTCCCGCACCGCTTCACGCTGCTGTCGATGCTGGAGGAGGACGGTTTCCTCTTCACACGGTACGGACGGTCCTGACGTACTGAACCCGCCGGAGGCGGGGTACAAGGTGCCGGCGGCGGGGGAAGTCCGACCGGCCGGTACGTCCGGAAACGGGGCCGATGGTCACAACCGGTCCGTTAATCGGCGGAATATGCCGTTCCGTTTGGTTTCCGGAGGGCACACTGGATCCGGCAGTACCCGTGCGAACGCGGGGCAGGATGGTTTACGCAGGGCCCGGCGCGGCCCACGGAGGAGTGGGGCCACAGGCCCCCGGAGCAGAAGGGGCGCCTGGTGTTCACAAGCGTATTGATGATCGAGAAGGCCCTGACGTCCGCCGACGTGGAGTTCGTCACGACCTTGCACGGGGAGGAGGAGGTCTCCTTCCAGGTGCTGCTCCAGCCGCGCGGCGAGCAGGCGGACCGGCTGCTGCGGGCCATCGACGACGTCGCCCTCGGCGAACTCGACGAGGCCGTGCGCGAGGGGGAGACGCCGGAGGGGGAGGAGGCGCTGAGCGTGGGGCAGCGGGCGCTGGAGGTGTCCCTCGCCGCGCTGCGGGCCTCCGGCAGCAGGGCGGAGGGGCGGTTGATCGAGGATCATCCGCTGGACGCGCTGAAGTCCCTGGTGGAGGAGGTCGACGCGGACGAGGTCATCGTGCTGACCGATCCCCACTATGTGGAGGAGTTCTTCCATCGGGACTGGGCGTCTCGGGCTCGGCACAAGGTGGGGGTGCCGGTGTTGAAGCTGTTTTCGCACAGTAAGGCGTAGTTCGTCGGGTGCCGGTTGTGGGTGGTTGCTCGCGCCCCGCGGCGGAGCCGCATATCGATGCAGCCCCGCGCCCCTGAAGGGTTGGCACAGTCCTGCGTGCTCCTGAAATAGGCTGGGTCCGCTGAAACCCGTCACCCGAACTTGGAGACCCGCATGGCACCCGGCCTTCCCACCGCCATGGACCGACCGCACTTCATCGGGATCGGTGGGGCCGGGATGTCGGGGATCGCGAAGATCCTCGCGCAGCGCGGGGCCGTCGTGGCGGGCAGTGATGCCAAGGAGTCGGCGACGGCCGAGGCGCTGCGGGCGCTGGGCGTGACCGTGCACATCGGGCACGCGGCGGAGCATCTGGCCGACGACGCCAGCTGTGTGGTCGTGTCGTCGGCGATCCGGCAGGACAACCCCGAGCTGGCCCGCGCGGCCGAGCTGGGCATTCCCGTCGTGCACCGGTCCGACGCGCTCGCCGCGCTGATGGACGGGCTGCGGCCCATCGCCGTCGCCGGTACGCACGGCAAGACGACCACGACCTCGATGCTGGCCGTGTCGCTGAGCGAGCTGGGGCTGAAGCCGTCGTACGCGATCGGCGGCGACCTGGACGCGCCCGGCTCCAACGCGCTGCACGGCGAGGGCGAGATCTTCGTCGCCGAGGCGGACGAGTCGGACCGCAGCTTCCACAAGTACGCGCCCGAGGTCGCGATCGTCCTCAACGTCGAGCTCGACCACCACGCCAACTACGCGTCGATGGACGAGATCTACGAGTCCTTCGAGACGTTCGTGGACCGCGTCACCGAGGACGGCACGCTGGTGATCTCCGCCGACCACGAGGGCGCGCGCGAGCTGACCCGGCGGGTCGCGGGCCGAGGCGTGCGGGTGGTGACGTACGGCGAGTCCGAGGACGCCGCCGTGCGCGTCCTGTCGGTCGTGCCGCAGGGGCTGAAGAGCGAGGTCACCGTGGTGCTGGAGGGCGAGGAGCTCACCTTCGCGGTGTCCGTCCCCGGCCGGCACTACGCGCACAACGCGGTGGCCGCCCTGGCGGCGGGTGCGGCCCTCGGCGTCCCGGCGGCCGAGCTGGCCCCGGCGCTGGCGGCGTACACGGGCGTTAAGCGGCGGCTCCAGCTGAAGGGCGAGGCCGCGGGCGTGCAGGTCATCGACTCCTACGCGCACCACCCCACCGAGATGACCGCCGACCTGGAGGCGATGCGCGCCGCGGCGGGCGAGTCGCGGATCCTTGTCGTCTTCCAGCCGCACCTGTTCTCGCGGACGCAGGAGCTGGGCAAGGAGATGGGGCAGTCGCTGGCCCTCGCGGACGCCTCCGTGGTGCTGGACATCTACCCCGCCCGTGAGGACCCGATCCCCGGCGTGACGAGCGAGCTGATCATCGAGGCGGCCCGGGCGGCGGGCGCGGACGTGACGCCGCTGCACGACAAGGCGGACGTCCCCGCGGTGATCGCGGGAATGGCGAAGCCGGGAGATCTCGTTCTCACCATGGGAGCGGGCGACGTCACCGACCTCGGCCCGCTGATCCTGAACCGTCTGTCGAACTGAGGGGCTGAGGCTCATGCCGTACGACGTGGAGAAGCCGGACGAGCAGTGGCGCGCGGAGCTGACCCCGGGCGAGTACGCCGTCCTGCGGCAGGCGGCCACGGAGCCCGCCTTCACCGGTGAGTACACCGACACCAAGACCGAGGGCGTCTACTCCTGCCGTGCCTGCGGCGCGGAGCTGTTCACCTCGGACACGAAGTTCGAGTCGCACTGCGGCTGGCCGTCCTTCTTCGACCCGAAGGACTCCGACGCGGTGGAACTGATCGAGGACCGTTCCCACGGCATGGTCCGCACCGAGGTGCGGTGCGCGCGGTGCGGCTCGCATCTCGGGCACGTGTTCGCGGGCGAGGGCTACCCGACGCCCACGGACCAGCGGTACTGCATCAACAGCATCGCGCTGCGGCTGACGCCCGAGGAGGGCTGAGGGCGGCGCTCAGCGGATCCGGCACTCCTTCTGCGTGAGGGGGGCCATGTTCCCCGCGGTGCGGCTGCACACCACCCGGGTCGTGGCGGTGCCGTCGTCGGTGCGGCGGACCTGCTTGAGGACGATGCTGTGGCCGGTGCGGTCCCCGTACAGCGGGGCCCGGGTGAAGTCGATGGTGCCGGTGGCCATGCCCTTGATCTTCACGTTGCGCAGGTTCACCCAGGTCGAGGCGCGGCTCTGGGGCCGGTCGTCGCGGCTGGCCGCGTAGTACAGGGCGCGGGTCGCGTCGTGGGCCAGGGCGGTCTGGCCGCTGGCCAGGGCGGGGCTGTTGTAGCGCAGGAGCCGGTCCTTCGGGCCCGGGAGGTAGGCGGTGGCCTCACGGTAGAAGGCCGTCGTGGCGGCGGCCCTCTCCAGCTCGGCCAGGGCCGCGTGGTACAGCGTGACCTCCGGCGCGACGGAGTGGCCGCCGCCGGCGAAGTCCGCCTTGGACAGGTCGTCGCCGGTGAGGATGGCCAGGGGCTTTCCGGCACAGCCCGGTTCGGTGCCGAGCTGGGTCATCAGGGGATCGATGTCCTCCACCCGCCCCGCGAAGTAGATCACCGACGGGACCCGGCCGTCCCGGCAGATCTCCTGGGCGTGCGAGCGGAGTTCCGGCTTTCCGCCGCTGAGGCGGTAACGGCGCTGGTCGAGCGGCGTGAAGCCCTGCCGGCGCAGCATCCGCTGGCCGTAGAACGCCTGTTCGTCGGTGTACAGGTCGTCGGTCTTCGCCGTGTCGCGGGCCAGGACGAGGGCGTACTGCCGCCGGCCGGGTGTGCGTAACTGGGCGGCGATCAGGCCGAGTTGCTCGGTCTGCCACTTGTCTGTGGCGGCGAGGCTGAACCAGTTGGCGAACTCGCGGGGCAGATAGGTGGCGGAGTTCGTGCCGGAGACGATCGGCAGGCCCGCCTCCATCAGCGTGCGCGTCGTCGCCCTGCTCGACTTCAGGTCGCGGCCGGTGCCGACGACCCCCACCACGGTCGGGTCGTCGGCGGCGTAGGCGGCGATCGCCTCGGCCATCTCCTCCTGGTGGCCGAGGTCCACGCCGCCGTTGGCGAGCAGGACCCGCAGCTTCACGCTGGAGTTCTTGTTGATGACGGCCTGCGCCAGGTACACGCCCGCCAGTTCCTCGGCGCCCTTCACCAGCGAGGAGCCGTCCGCGGGGCCGGCGCTGAGCGGGCCGGCGTAGACGACGGTGACGTAGTTGCCGCGGTGGTGGGCGAGGACATCCGCGTTCCGCCGGGCGATGCGGTCCTCCAGCTCGTCCACCGTCCAGGGCGTCTCGTCGTCGGCCGTCAGCGCCTGGAGGTCGTCGCCGGGGTCGGGCGCGGGCAGCCAGTCGGCGAAGCGGACGCCGTCCGTCGCTATGCCGACGCACTCCGTGCCGCCGGCGGGTGCCGGCGCGCGCCGGGTGTCCCGGTTGGCGGTCAGGACGGACGCCGAGCAGTAGCGGTCGTCCAGGGCGTCGGCCCGCATCACGATTCCGGCGGCCAGCAGGGCGACCACCAGGACCAGGGTGTGCAGGGCCCATACCAGCCGGGCGAACGTCGGCCGGGCGGAGGCCCGCAGATGGCGGTGGCGCTCCTCGACGGGGGCCAGCTGGTCGTGCGGCACCGGGATCTTCATCACCCAGGGCAGCACGGACCGCTCCCGGCTGGGCGACTGCTCGGCGCGCAGGTTGCGTCCCCACTCGCGGTACCAGGTGCGCAGCCGCTCGCCGAACCGGGGCGGCGCGGTGTCCGGGTCGGGTGTCGTCTGCACCACGCTGCGCTCCAGGCGCGGCACGTCGTGCGAGCGCACGGCGGCGACGACGAGCAGCGGGTCCAGCTCGCTGCGCCGGCTGCGGACGTCGCTGATGGCCCGGATCAGTTCGATGCCGCCGTTGTCCTCGTCCGCGCGGGGCAGGAACAGCATCGGCGGGCGCGGCCGTTTGAAGCCGCGCAGGTCCCAGCTCCAGCGGCGGTGGTTGTCCCGCAGGTCCTCGCGCAGCGCCAGCACGCACAGCTGGAGGTGGAAGTCGTCGCCCGCCTTGAGCGCCTCGGCCACGTCGTACGCCCGGGCCGCGATCGCCTTCCAGGACCGCACCGGCCGCAGCAGCGAGACCTCGGTGGGTTCGTCCTGGTCCGCCGCCCTGAGGAAGGTGGTCGTCATGAACCAGCGGCTCTCCCGGCGCAGCCACAGGAAGATCGGCGCCCGTCCCGGCAGGACGTAGTTGAGGACGGTCAGCAGCAGCAGGAAGGCGAGGCCGGCGGCCACCGCCATATACCAGTCGCTGCGCGCCAGGAGTGCGGCGAGTACGGTCACGAGGCTCGCCGGGAGGATGTGCGCCATGTCGAACAGCGGCAGGCCCGAGCGCCAGCGCGCGGTGTTCCGCGGCCGCCAGCGCTGCTGCGCCAGCTGGTTCAGCAGCAGCTGGCGCTGGTCCTGCCCGGCCTCGGGGCCGTCCGCGGCGCCGAGTGCCGTGACCGCGTCGTCGATGGCGTGCACCAGCCGCAGCCGTGGGAAGGCGTAGCGCCGGTAGACCGCCTTCTGGCCGTCCCATTTCTTCGGGTCGCTCAGCGCCCGCACCATGGCCGCGGCCCGGCGCACCTCCGTGGTGCCGTCGTATCTGTCCTGTGCCAGCGCGCAGCGGGTGCCGTGTGCCTCCTGGCCCGCGTGCAGCTGCCGGACCAGCCCCGCGACCGCCTCGTCGTCCGCGCTCTCCTGTGCGTGCACGACGAACACCGGCATCGGCGGCTCGGTGCTCGTCCGGAAGTCCCGGATGAGGATTTCCAGCTGATCCTGGAGGTGGACCCCGGCGCTGCTCTCCGGCATGCCGTCGTGGCCCCCAGGACAGTCCGGCGGCGTGCGATCGCTGTTCACCATGGGCAACCCCCGTTCGCCATCGGTGACTTACGAGGCTAACGGCTGCGGCTGGGGTGCGAGTGGGTGACGCAGGAACTTCAGGAGCGTTTCAGCCGGTCCGGCTCCCCCGAGGATGCTGAATGAGTGATCCATCGTCCGGTTGACATTTGGCTCAACGAGCCAGAGGATTCCCGGAGTGACCCACTCCGCGCACCTGCCCCCCGGCCTCGACGAGGCCGCCCACCGCTGCCTCGTCGCCGGTTTCGCCGGCACCACGACCGTGCCCGACACCCTCAAGCGGCTCGTCGACCGGGGGCTCGGCGGGGTCATCCTCTTCACGCGGAACGTGCGCGACGCGCAGCAGGTGCGGCAGCTCACCGACACGCTGCGGTCCCTGCGGCCGGACCTGATCGTGGCCATCGACAACGAGGGCGGCGGCATCGGCCACCTGGTCGGCGCGGGCGCGCCCGACGTGCCCGGCTCCTACGCCCTCGGCGTCGCCGACGACCCGGCGCTCACCGCCCGCTGCGCCGACGCGCTCGCCGGGCACCTGGCCACCCTCGGCATCACCGCCGCCTACGCCCCCGTCGCCGACCTCCAGCACCATCCGCGCAACCCGATCGTGCGCACCCGGTCCTTCGGCGCCGAACCCGCGCGGGCCGCCCGTCATCTGCGGGCCTGGATCGAGGCCACCGAGCGGCGGGGCGTCGCCTCCTGCGCCAAGCACTTTCCCGGGCACGGCGGCACCGAGACCGACAGCCACCACGGCATCGCCGTCGACCCCCGGCCGCTCGACGAACTGCGAGCCGACCTCGAACCGTTCCGCGCGGCCGTCGGCGCCGGCGTGCCGATGATCATGAGCGCGCATGTCGTCTTCCCGGCCCTGGACCCCGAGCGGCCCGCCACCCTGAGCCGGCGCATCCTGGGCGATCTGCTCCGCCACGAGCTGGACTTCGACGGGGTCCTGGTCAGCGACGCGCTGGAGATGAGGGCGATAGCCGACCGCTACGGCGAGGCCGCCGGGGCGCGGATCGCCCTCGCCGCGGGTGCCGACCAGGTCATCGTCGCCGTGCCGGACCTGGAGACCACCCTGGCCTGCCGGGACGCGGTGCTCGGCGCGCTGCGCTCCGGCGTGCTCCCCGAGGAGCGGATACGGGAGGCCGAGGCGCGGGTGCGGCGGCTCGCCGAGCGGTACGCCGCTCCGGCCGGGGCGGTCGACGGCTGGGACGCGGAGGCCGGGCTGGAGGCGGCCCGCCGGGCCGTGCGCGGCCGGCCGGTGCCGCCGGCCGTGCGGGGCGCCCATGTCGTCGACCTCTTCCCGCCGCCGCACCCCGCGCTCAACTGGGGCGGCGAGGACCTGCTGACCGAGGTGCGCGCCGTCGATCCCACCGCCTCGGGCACCGCGGTCACCGAGGAGCCGGCGGAACCGGTCGCCGCCGTGGAGCGGATCCTGCGCGCGTGCGGTGACGCGCCGCTGGTCGTCGCCACCTGCGATGCCGGGTTGCACCCCTGGCAGGAGCGGCTGCGCACCGCCCTGCTGGCCCGGCGGCCCGATGCCGTCACGGTGGACACCGGGCTGCCGGAGGGCGGTGCGCTGTGCTCCTACGGGCGGGGGCGGGCGAATCTGCGGGCCGTCGCCGAGGCGCTGGCGGGAGCCTGAGTTCTCACGGCACCCGGACGAGCTCCTTGATGCCGCGCGCCGCCAGGTACGCGGCGTCGTCCGCCCGCGCGGCCAGGACCACCGCCGGGAGCGCGCCCGTAGCGCGCAGCTCCATCCACGCCTCGAAGTACGCGCCTCCCGGGCCGGAGACGGAGCGGGTGGCCGGCGTGCAGTCCAGCACCAGGGCCGTGTCGCGGGGGCGGGCCGGGTGGTGCCCGGCGCGGACCTCGGCGACGGTCTCGGCCAGGGCCGTGGCGATCGGCTTGGCGCGGCCCCGGGAGTCGAACAGGCCCAGGGTGTACTCCAGTTCCGGGTAGTCGGCGAGGGACCGGTCCACGTCGTGGGAGCACCACCACGTCACGCCCCACAGCCCCTCGCACCCGGCGGCGTTGCGGACGGTCGCCCGGGCGAAGTCCGGGGCGTCGGCCGCCGGGATGTGGGGCTCCGGGGCGCCCGTCTCCTGGACCCAGACCGGGCGGTCCGGGTCCTCTGCGTAGGCCTTGGCGAGTTCCGTGCCGTACTCGGCGAGGTGCCGCACCTGCGGGGAGCGGGGGCCGTAGCGGCGGGCGCAGTCGCCGGAGAACACCCAGGGGTGGACGGTCGTCACGTCGCCCTTGCGGGCCGAGGCCTCGGGCGTGAAGGGGTGGTCGTCGCCGTACCAGGCGGCGTCGTAGGCGGAGTGGGTCGCGAGCCGGTCCGGCGGCAGGTGCTCGCGGGCGGCGGCCAGCAGGGTGTCGAGGTAGCGGTCCACCTCGGCCGGGGTCACCGGGTTGTGCTCGACCAGGTTGTTCAGCTCGTTGCCGAGCTGGAGCCCGATGAGGTTGGGGCGGCCGGCGAGGGCGCGGCCGAGGGTCCGCATCAGCTCGGCCTGGGCGGCTACGGCCTCCGGGTCGGTGAAGACGTTGCGGTGGTGCCAGCTGCGGGTCCACTCCGGGTAGAAGTCGAAGCTGGACAGATGCCCCTGCACGCCGTCCACCAGGACGTCGAGGCCGGCCTCGCCCGCCACGTCGACCAGACGGGCCAGCTGGTCCACGGCAGCGGGGCGGATGAACGTGCGGTTGGGCTGGAGCAGCGGCCACAGGTGGAAGACCCGGACGTGGTCGAGGCCGAGCGCGGCGATCTGGTCCAGGTCCTCGCGGGCGTGCGCCGGGTCGAAGTCGTGCCAGGCATGGAACCAGCCGCGGCGGGGCGTGTAGTTGACGCCGAAGCGGAGCGTAGGGATGGGATCCTCCTCGGGTCGAGTCTTGCCCTGCGTGAATGCATCAATCACCATAGTCGGCGATGGGTAATGAATTGAACCAGGAGTGTCAAGGCGCCGCCTCCTTGGTCATCGGTCTCGACGCGGGCGGCACGCGCACCCGGGCGGTCCTGGCGACCGCCGAGGACGGACGTCCGCTGGGCGAAGGCGCCGCCGGGCCCGGCAACGCCCTGACCGTTCCGGTGCCGCAGCTCACCGAGCACCTCGCCGAGGCCGTCGCGCAGGCCGTGCCCGAGCCCTGCCGGGGCAGGGTCGTGGCCGTGGCGGGCGGATTCGCGGGCGCCACGGACGCCGCCGCCGACGAACCGGGGCGGCGCAACGCCCTGGCCGCCCTGACGGCCGCCCTGCGCCGGCTCGGCATCGACGCCGGTCCGCCCGTCGTCAGCAGCGACATCGAGGCGGCCTTCGCCTCCGCCCCCGGGGCACCGGCCGACGGTCTCGCCCTGGTGGCCGGCACGGGCGCGGTCGCCATGCGCATCACCGGACGCCGCGGCACCGCCACCGTGGACGGCGACGGCTGGCTCCTCGGCGACGACGGCAGCGGCTTCTGGATCGGCCGGGCGGCGGTACGGGCCGCCCTGCGGATGGCCGACGGCAGGGGCGCGGCGACGGTGCTGGCGGCGACGGTGGGGCGGGAGCTGGGCGTGCCGGAAGAGGTACTGCCCGGCGGGCCGTCGCTCACCGCGGCCGGCGGTGTCGTGGTCCGGCCCCTCGGCGAGGACGCCCCGCACGAGGCCGGTGGTGGCCCTGGAGACTCGCCGGGCGGTGCCGGGTACGGGCTCCCGCCCCGTGCGGGTGGTCCGGGAGGCTCGCCGGGCGCCGGCGGGTATGGCCTCCCGCCCCGTGCCGGTGGCCTGGGGGACTCGCCGGGCGGTGCCGGGTACGGCCCCTCACCCCACGCCGGCACCCCCTGGTCCCGCGCCCACCGCGAGGCCTACCGCAGGCATCTGCTCCCCGCCGTCATGGCCGAGCCTCCCATCCGGCTGGCACGGCTCGCACCCCTGGTCGCCGCGGCGGCCGGGGACGCCGTCGCCCTGGCCATCCTGGACGAGGCCGCCGACCATCTCACCGCGACGGTCGGGGCCCTGGAGCCCGGCCCCGGGGAGCGGGTCGTAGCGACCGGCGGACTGCTCGGCCCGGACGGCCCCCTCACCACCCGCCTCGAAACCCGCCTGCACGCCCTCGGCCTGACCCTCGACTGGGTCCCCGACGGCTGCCGGGGGGCCGTCGCCCTGGCCCGCATCGCCCACGGGGACCGCACATGACCGTCACCACGCTCCTCTACCGGGACCCCGCCGCCCCCGTCGACGCCCGCGTCCGCGACCTGCTCTCCCGGATGACCCTGCGCGAGAAGGCCGGACAGCTCAACCAGCGCATGTACGGCTGGGACGCCTACCGCCGCACCCCCGACGGCCGCTTCGAGCTCACCGACGCCCTGTACGCCGAGACCGAGCGCTTCGCCGGACTCGGCGCGCTGTACGGGCTGCTGCGCGCCGACGCCTGGTCCGGGGTCGACCACGTCGGCGGATCCGGCGCCGCCGACGGCGCGGAACTCGCCCACCTCGTCCAGCGGCACGTCGTCGAGACCAGCCGGCTCGGCATACCGGCGCTGTTCGTCGAGGAGGTGCCGCACGGCCACATGGCCCTCGACGGCACGGTCCTGCCCGTCAACCTGGCCGTCGGCGCCACCTGGGACCCCGGGCTGTACGAGCGCGCCGCCGCCCATGCCGCCGCCGAACTGCGCGCCCGCGGCGGCCATGTCGCCCTGGTCTCCGCCCTGGACATCGCCCGGGACCCGCGCTGGGGCCGGACCGAGGAGTGCTTCGGTGAGGACCCGTACCTGGCCGCCCGGCTCACCGAGGCCCTCGTCCGCGGCATGCAGGGGGAGCCGGACGAGTTCTTCGCCCCCGACAAGGCTCCCGTCGTCCTCAAGCACTTCGCCGGGCAGGGCGCCACCGTCGGCGGCCGCAACTCCGCCGAGTCCGAACTCGGGCTCCGGGAGCTGCACGAGATCCACCTGCCCGCCGTCCGCGCCGGTGTCCGGGCCGGAGCCGCCGCCGTCATGGCCGCCTACAACGAGGTCGACGGGATGCCCTGCTGCGGCAACCGCGCCCTGCTCACCGGGCTGCTGCGGGAGCGCTGGGGTTTCGACGGGCTCGTCATGGCGGACGGACTGGCCGTGGACCGGCTGGCCCGCGTCACCGGCGACCGGGTCTCGGCCGGCGCCCTCGCGCTCCACGCCGGCGTCGACCTCAGCCTGTGGGACGAGGGCTTCACGCACCTGGAGGAGGCGGTCGAGCGGGGGCTGGTGAGCGAGGAGGCCCTGGACGAGGCCGTCGCGCGGGTCCTGCGGCTCAAGTTCCGCCTGGGGCTGTTCGAACAGCCGTACAGTGCGGGCCCGTTCCCGGACCCCGCCGCCGGACGCGACCTGAGCACCGCCCTCGCCCGCGCCGCCGTCACCCTCCTCCACGACGACCAGGGCGTGCTGCCCCTGTCGGGCGCCGCCCGTATCGCGGTCCTGGGCCCGCACGCCGACACCGTCGCCCACCAGCTCGGCGACTACACCGCCCCCCAGCGCCCCGGCACCGGCACCAGCGTCCTCGACGCACTGCGGCGGACCGGCGCCGACGTACGCCACGCGCGCGGGTGCGCCCTCACCGGCGACGACCTGTCCGGCCTCCCCGAGGCGATCGCCGAGGCCGCCGCCTCCGACGTGGCCGTGCTCGTGCTGGGCGGCAGCAGCGCCCGTACGCCGGACACGGAGTTCGACGCCAACGGGGCCGCGCGCACCGTCGTGTCCGAGATGACCTGCGGCGAGGGCGTCGACCTCGCGGGGCTGCGGCTCGGCGGCGCCCAGCACACCCTGCTCGACGCCGTGACCGCGACCGGCACCCCCACGGTCGTCGTCCTCGTCCAGGGCCGCCCGCACGCCGTCCCCGAGGCCGCCGAGCGGGCCGCCGCGCTGCTCACCGCCTGGTACCCGGGCCCGTGGGGCGGCGAGGCGATCGCCGAGGTGCTGCTCGGCCGGGCCGAGCCCCTCGGCCGGCTGCCCGTCTCGGTGCCGCGCTCGGCGGGGCAACTGCCCGTCTACTACAACCACAAGGACACCGAGTACGGCGGCTACGTCGACGACAGCGCCGAGCCGCTCTACTCCTTCGGCCACGGGCTGTCGTACACGAGCTTCGCCTACGGCCCGCCGCGGCTGTCGGGGCGGACCGTTGAGGCCGACGTCACCAACACGGGGGAGCGGCACGGGCGTACCGTCGCCCAGCTGTACATCCGCCGGCTCGTCACCCCGGTCTGGCCGCGCACGCTCGAACTCCGGGGGTTCCGGGCCGTCGACCTGGCGCCGGGCGAGTGCCGTACGGTCGTGTTCGCCCTGGGGGCGGAGCAACTGGCCCAGGTGGGAGCGGACCTGGAGACGGCGGTGCCGCCCGGCACGGTCGAGATCCGCGTGGCGGAGTCGGCGCGCCGGGCTCTGACCGCCGTACCGGTCGGGCTCCGGGTCGGTCAGAGCTTCACGGAACCCGACGAGACGCCCTTGTAGAACCACCGCTGGGTGATGACGAACAGCACCAGCACCGGGATCACGGAGATCACCGAACCGGCCATCACCATCCGCTGGTCGTAGCCGAACGACGAGGTCTGCAGCCGCGCCAGTCCCAGGGTCAGCGTGAAGTGGTCCTCGGTGCGCAGCACGATCAGCGGCCACAGGAAGTCGTCCCAGGCGCTGATGAAGGTGTTGATGGTGACGACGAGGATCGCGCCGTAGGCGGACGGCAGATACAGGTACCGGAAGCGTTTCCACTCGCCCGCGCCGTCCAGCATGGCCGCGTCCTCGATCTCGCGCGGCACGGCGAGGAACGCCGCCCGCATGATGAGGACGTTGATCGCGGCGACAAAGCCGGGCAGCCAGACGCCGACCAGGTTGTCGACGAGGCCCATGTCCCGGATGCTCAGGAACAGCGAGACCATGATCGACTCGAACGGGAACATCATGGACGCCAGCAGCACCACCCAGACCAGCTTGCGCCCCTTCCAGCCGGGCTTGGACAGCATGTAGCCGGCCATGGTGGAGAAGACGAGCTGGCTGGTGATGGACAGCAGGGCGACGAACACGCTGTTCCGGATGTACGTCCACACCGGGACCTGGTCGAAGACCTCGCGGTACGCCCGCAGCGACGGTTGGTGCGGGAACAGCGAGGCGCCCGCTCCGAAGACGTCCTCGCCCGCGCCCTTCAGGGACGACAACAGCTGCCACAGCAGCGGGCCGATGGTGATGAAGAGGACGAACACCAGCAGCAGGTAGCGGACGACGAGTTCGCGCGGGCGGCCGTAGTCGCGCCAGCGGGGCATCAGACGGCGGCGCTTGTCGACGGCGGTCGTCATGCCTCGTCCTCCTTCGTCAGGCGCTGGGCGAGCAGCGTGAGGCCAAGGGTGAGTGCGAACAGGGCGACGCTGACGGCGGCGCCGTAGCCGGCGTTGCCGGTGAGCGGGTCGAGGCCGACGTCGCGGATGTAGAAGGGGAGCGTGCGGTCGGCGCCGCCGGGGCCGCCGGTGGAGCCGCCGAGCATGTAGATCTCGGTGAAGACCCTGAGCGAGCCGATGCCGGTCAGCGTGCCGACCAGCATCATCGACTGGCGTACGCCGGGCACGGTGATGTGCCAGAAGCGGCGCACGGCGCCCGCCCCGTCCACGGCCGCCGCCTCGTGCAGCTCCCTGGGGACGTTCCCGAGCGCGGCCAGGTAGAAGATCATGTACCAGCCGAGGCCCTTCCACAGCGTCAGGCCCATCGCCGAGAGCAGGATCAGCCACGAGTCCGACAGGAACGGGATGGCCTCGCGGATGATGTGGGCCTTCTGCAGCCAGGTGTTGACCAGCCCCTGGTCGCTCAGCAGCCACTGCCAGCTCAGGCCGACGACCACGCTGGAAGCCAGGACCGGCGTGTAGAAGGCGGAGCGGAAGAAGCCGATGCCCGGCAGGTTCTTCTCCACCAGGATCGCGAGCAGCAGCGGCAGCAGCACCATCAGCGGGACGACGATCAGCGCGTACAGCAGGCTGTTGCGGGTGGCGAGCCAGAAGTCCGGGTCGCTCAGCATCCGCCGGTAGTTCTCCAGGCCGACGACGTCGTAGGCGCCGCCGAGCGGCTTGGCGTCGGTGAAGGAGACGACGACCGTGTTGAGGAACGGGAAGACCCCGAACACGGTCGCGCCGACGATCGCCGGGGTCATCCACAGCCAGGGCAGCCACCAGCGGCGGTACAGCGCCGCGCCCCCCGCGTCCGCGCTCGGGCCGGGCGTCACGAAGCGGAGGGCGCGGCGCACGGGCCCCGGCGAGCGGTACGACGGGGAAGCGCCGGGGCCGCGGGCGCCCGCACCCGGGGGAGCGGGGACGGGCGCCTTGTGCACGGTCGGTTGGGTCATCCTCAACTGCCCTGCTCGATCAGCTGGTTGGCCTTGGACTGCGCCTCCTCGAGAGCGTCCGCGGCACTCTTCTTGCCCTGCATGGCCAGCTGGATCTGGGCCGAGATGGCGTTCAGCTCGCCCGGCGTCAGCGCGATCTCGTCGGCCGTGGCGGTCTTGCGGTCACTGGCGACGATCTTGCGGGCCTCGGCGAAGGGGTCGTCGCCCTTGACCGACTGGAAGAACGGGTCGTTCAGGGAGGCCGTGGTGGAGGGGAAGATGACGACGTTCGGGTCCTTCGCCCACTCCAGCTGGTTCTCGGCGTTGGTCAGGAACTGCGCGAAGGCCAGTGCCGTCGCGGCGTTCTTGCTGGTGGAGGCGACGGCGATGTACTGCGGGGCGCCGACGGTGTGGCCGAGGGCGTCCAGCATGTAGCGGGCCACGCCGGTCTTCTTGTAGACGCTCGGGTTGTTCTGCTGGATGAACCGCAGGAAGTTGGGGTTGGTGGGCCCGTAGACCAGCTTGCCCTGGCCGTAGACGTTGGCCGGGTCCTGCGTGGAGGACAGCGAGTCCCGGGGCATGCCGCCGGCCTTGTAGAGCTTCGTCATCGCCTCGACCCACTGGACCGTCTTCGGGTCGTCGGCGAAGGTGAACTTCTTGCCGTCCTCGGACAGGACCTTGATGCCCATCTGCTGCCAGTCGGCCGGGATGCGCAGCTGCGGGTTGGCGAGGAACGCGTAGTACTTACCGCCGGAGACCTTGGCTATCTTCTCCGCGTCGTCGAAGAGCCCGAGGACGGTCGTCGGAGGTTTCGCCGGGTCCAGGCCCGCCTTCTTCATCAGGTCGGTGTTGAAGGTCTGCACGATGCCGCCGGAGTACCAGGGCAGCACGCTGTGCACCTTCTTGCCGTCCGCGTCGGCGTACATGCTCGACTTCCACAACGCGGGCACGAACGGCTTGCCCGCGTCCGGCGCCTTGTCGTCCAGGTTCAGCAGGTAGCCGTTCTTCGTCAGCGCCACCGCCGTGTTGACGTTGATGTTCACCACGTCCGGCAGCGTGCAGCCCTGCGCGTCGGCGACCAGGCGCTGGGTGAAGGTGGCGTCGCCCGGGTCGTCGATCCAGTTGACCGTGGTGCCGGGGTGAGCCCGCTCGAAGGCGTCGATGACGCCGTTGAAGTACTTCCCGAAGTCCTTCTTCAGGTTGGTGGTCTGGAAGGTGATCTTCCCCTTGACCTCGCCGGAGAGCTTGCCGGAACCGACGTTGCCCTTGTCGACCTTGCAGCCGCCGGCCGTGGCGTCGCCGCCGTCGGAGCCGCCGCCGGACAGGCCGCAGCCGGCTGCCGTCAGCGTCAGGACGACCAGACAGGTCAGGGATCCGGTGAGTCTTCTTGCGCGCATTGCTGCCCTCCTGGGACCAGTCGGTGCTGGCTCAAATCACCAAGTTGGACTTCGATTGATGAAAAGGTGGACCAGAATTCATCGGAGGTCAATGGTTTGCCGTGTTGCTGTTCGGTTGCGTACGGCGATCAGTGACGGTGTTCGTGGTCCTGGTGGGTGGGGTCGCCGGGGTGTTCGTGGCCTTCGGCGTACTCGACGTCGGCTCGGGCTTCGTCCAGCCAGTCGAAGAACGCGCGGCGGGCCGCTGCCTGCCGGAGTTCTTGGGTGATGCCGTTGCGGACCTGCTCGTACGGCTGGATGTCCGCGGGTTCGGCGTAGGGGTCCGCGCCTCTGCGTAGCGCCTCGGGCGTGAGGAAGCGGTCCCGGTTGCGGTCGTAGTAGTCCCGTACGGCCGTTTCGGGGATGTGCTGTTCGTGTTCCAGGGCGGCGAGGAGGGCTCGGGCGGCGGGGGAGTGGGCGAGGGCTGCCGCGACGATGCTGCCGAGGTCTGCGACGTCGGTTTCGGGGATGGTGAGGAGTTGCATCGGCAGGACGTCGTCCGGTGGGGCGAGGCCCCGTTCCGCGCAGGTGCGGAGGGCTAGTTCGTGGATGAGGACGATCTGGGTTGCCCAGCGCCGTTGTTGGCGGTGTCGTCTTGCTTGTGCGGCTGCTTCGTGGCTGGTCGCGCAGTTCCCCGCGCCCCTAGGGGAACTGGCGCTCAGGAACGTGTCCACGTGCTGCTTCGGGATCGGGGAGCCCTTGACGTGTGCCGCGTAGTCCGGCCTCATGGCGTCACCTCCAGCTCCACGGCCCTCGTGTACGCCACGCAGCCGTGCCAGGCGAGCTTTGCCATCAGCCAGTACGAACCCGGTGGGATCGCGGCGCCGTCCACCTCGATCGCGGACTCCAGCTGTTCCCCGCCGGGCACCGTGAAGCCCTGGCAGCCTGGTGTGACGCCGGGCCAGGTGCCCCAGGAGGAGACGGCCCACAGGGTGCCGTTGACGGGGCCGTGGGTGGTGTTGCGCAGGGTCACGGGGATCCGGGCCCGTTCGCCCCGGCGGACGGACACACGGTCGGCTCCCAGGTCCGCCACCAGTGAGGGGCCGGTGTGACCGGCCGGGACATCCAGGGCCACCACGTCCTCGTACGTCTGGCCGCCGTACGACAGCCGTGCGGCGAGCCAGTGGCGGCCGGGCGTCGCGTCCGGGGGCGGGGTCACCGTGATGTCCGTGAGGGTGAAGCCGCCGGGGGCGAGGGCGTAGGGGAGTGCGGCGGGTTCGGCGGTCCAACCGGGGGGTGTCTCGAAGGTCACCGTGCCGGACGTCGGTGCGTCGGTCAGCTCCGAGGAGACCCGGACCGTCGCGGTGACGGGGCCGTCGGCGGTGAGGGTGGTGGGGGAGAGGTACACGGCGACCGGCATGTTGCCGCGTGGGGCGGGGCCGGAGTTGTGCAGCCAGTAGCGGGTGGCGACCGGCTGGGCGGGCTCGTGGGCGTCGGTGCCGGGGCCGGGCGCCCTCTCCGGCGCGTGGGCCGGGGTGGCGAGGACGGTGGTGACCTCGAAGCCGGTCAGGTCGACTGCGAGGCCACCGTCCTCGTCCGGGGCGAGTGGTTCCCCGGGCGTCTCCAGGACGTCGGCGCGGGCGCCCGCCGTCCAGGCCGCCGGTCCGGCCACCCGTGCCTTCGCGGGCCGGCCGGCGGCCTCGTGCACGCGGACCACGATGCCCTGCCCCGGATCCACGCCCGCCTCGCTGCCCCGGGCCAGCGGGGAGCCGGCCGGCTTGAGCGCGTCGAGGAGCACCTCGCCGGCGGGCTCCAGCCGCAGCAAGGCCGAGCTGCGGGGGAGGGAGCCGTCGGAGGAACGGCGGACCCGTGCCGTGAGCGGGTGGTTGTAGGCGTGCCCGGCCCGGGGCAGGCGGAGGTCGCGCCAGTCGCCGGTGCCCGCCACCACCGCGTACTCGAAGGTGTGCGACCAGCGCTGGAGCTGGAAGCCCGAGCCGTCCGGGGCGGTCCGGCGCGGTGGGTCGATCCAGATCCCGGACGGCCAGCCGGTGCAGGAGCGCATCAGGGACATGTAGAGGTCGCCGGAGGCGGTGACCACACAGCCGGGCGTGCCGCGGTTGAGGACGGCGAAGCTGCGCCCGTCCCAGGCGTCACCCGGCGGCAGTGCCTCGCCGCCGCCCGCGGCCGTGGCCGTCAGCGTGAAGTCGTCCAGGTCGGCGACGGTCGCGTCGACCGCCTTGGCGTCGTCCTCGGGGCGGGCGCCCGCCACCACCAGCAGCGGCAGCCGTTCCAGGTCGCGCAGGTCGGCCCCGGGGACCCACTCCTCGCGCAGGCAGGCGCGCGGCGCGACCCAGACGGCGGCCACGCCCCGCTCGGCGAGTTGGCGCTTGAGCTCCCGCCCGGCGGCCGGGTCCCAGCCGAGCGCCTCGGCGACCACGGCGTTGCGGTCGGGGCCGCCGACGGCGATCCGGATGTCCGGCAGGTTGGAGTCGACCTCCAGGTCGCCGTAGCGGGGGCCGCCCGCGATGGTCGAGGTCGCCGTGACCCCGGCGCGGACCAGGGCCGCCGCCAGCGGGGCGCCGAGGTCGCCCGCGCTGTCCCAGTCGGGGTAGACGAGTTCGGCGACGCCGATCGCGCGGTGCCCGAGGAGTGCGCCGGAGTCGTCGTGGACGGCGACGCGGGCGGTGGAGCCGAGGCCGAACCAGGTGTTCGCCGGGTTGTCGAGCGTCCACGGGAACCGCTCGCTGTCCACCTCCACGAACCCGAACCCGCGCCCGATCACCGCGTCCGCCACCTCGTGCACCGGCAGCCCGCCCCGCACGTCCGACGGCCACCGCACCCGGATCAGCCGGTCGGCGCCGTCGTATCCGTCGACGGTCGTGGTGACGTCGAGCCGGTCGACGCCCTGCCACAGGGTGAGCCGCTGGGTACAGCGGAAGAGGCCGAGGTCGGTGGTGACGGTGATCCGGGATCCGGCGGCGGAGTGCTCGGTGCGGACCTCGGCGGTCACGTCCCGGCTGCGGGCCGCCGTGGTGCCGGTCGGGGTGAGGTGCCAGGGGCCCTCGCCGAAGCGCGGATGCCTCGGGTACTCCTCCTGGACGACGATCTCGTTGCCGATGTCCCCGGGGCGCAGCAGCTCCCGGCCGCCCTCGGTGAGCGCCCGCAGACTGCTGACGCCGCCGCCGCGTGCCGGGTCGACCGTGACCTCGTAGAACTCGTTGCGGATGGTGAGGCCTTCGGCGGGTGTCCAGCCGGGGACGGTGCCCTCGGTGAGCGGGAGCGCCTTGAGGCCCATGCCGGGCGCCTCCGGGACGACGACATGGAGCCGGCCGTCCTCGCGGACCGCGGGGAGCCCGTCCGGCACGAGACCCGGGTCGTCGATCGTCAGTACGTCCTGCCGCGTCCAGGTCGCGGAGTTGAACACGACCAGGTCGGGTCCGTCGCCCGGGGCGACCTGGTCGGCCAGGGCCTGGGTCGCGTCGGCGTGCACGTTCACGGCCAGGTCGTGCAGCTCCCGCCAGCCGGTCATCAGGTCGATGTACACCTGGTCCGACTCGGAGCCGGTGATGGCGTCGTGGTGGGCGCCGTAGACGAGTTGCCGCCAGGCCTTGTCCAGGGCCGCGTCCGGATACGGGCGGCCGGTGACGAGCGAGGCGAGGGTCGCCCAGGCCTCGGCGTCGGCGAGGAGGGTCTCGCCGTACCGCTGGGCCTGCTTGGTGTCGATGTAGGAGACGTCCTTGCCCGTGTAGATCGGGTTCATGTCGCGGGTCTGCGGGGATGCCTTGCGGCCCTCCGCCTCCAGTTCCGCGCGGACGGCGGCGAAGAAGTCCCGGGGGATCGCGCTGATGAAGCGCGGCCAGACGTACCGGGCGTTCCAGTCGCGGTGGATGTCCATGACCCAGCGGCACGGCGGCGCGTAGTCCCCGCCCACCGGGAGGAGCACGTTGCGGGTGAGGGCGACCTGCTTGAGCCGCTGGAAGAGCTGGTACGCGGCGGCCTTAGCAGCGGGCAGGGTGGGCGCGTTGTCGATCGCCCAGCCGGCGCCGTAGTGGTTGACCATGTACGCGGTGAGCAGCCCGCGTCCCGAGGGGGCGATCCAGTCGAACTCGGCCGGGAACTGCATCCGGTTCGGGTCCCGGGGCTCCTCGCCGAACACCGACAGCGTCGGCCCCCACTGGTGGAACGGCCCGCGCGCCCACGAACTGGAGCTGACCCCCGCGTCCGCCATCAGCCCCGGGAACTGCGGGTCGTGCCCGAAGGCGTCCAGTTGCCAGGCCGTCTCCGGGGACGCCCCGATGATGCCGCGCTGGAAGCCGTCGCCGTACAGGGCGTTGCGGATGGTCGCCTCGGCGCCGGTGAGGTTGGTGTTGGGCTCGTTGTAGGTGCCGCCCATGATCTCCACGCGGCCGGTGCGGATCAGCTGCCGCAGGAAGGCGCGCTCCTCGGGGAAGGCGTCCCAGTAGGGCTTGAGGTAGTCGACCTCGGCGAGCACGAAGGTGTAGGCGGGGTCGCGGCGGGCCAGGTCGCAGTGGGCGCGGACGAGGCTCATGCCGGACTGGCCGCGCGAGTCGAAGGTCCGGGCCGGCAGTCCGCTGATGGCCGGGTCGTCGGCGACGTCCCAGGTCTCGGTGTAGGCGCCCTGGGTGTTCCACCAGACGGGGTCGTAGTGGAAGTGGCTGACCATGAACATGGTCCAGCCGGGCTCGGCCGCCGTGAACACGCCGGTGCGGGAGGTGCTCTCGTCCCCGTCGGTGGCGGTGACCGTGATCTCGCGGCGGTCGCCGGGGGCCAGGCCGTCCACGGTGACCGGTATCTCGGCGCGTGCCGTGCCGTCCTCGCCGGCCGTGGCCTCCGAGGTGCCGGAGAGGCCCTGGCCTTCGACGGTGAGCCGGACGGGGCGGCCCGGAGTGTGGCTCAGTTCGACGGCCACCACCTGGCGCGGCAGCTCGGTGGTCCCGGTGAAGAGCTCGGTCGACTCGACAGAGGTGACGCGCATGGGGCTCCTACGAGGTGCTCTGGGGGGAGCCCCATCCTGCACGGCAGGAGTGATTCAAACAACCACCTTCGCGTCAACTTGGTGGTTCATCCATGCACCCCCGGCCATGCTCCGGGCCGGCACCCGGCCGTGCTCACCGGGCCCGCCGCGACCTCACCGCATGCTGCCCGGCGATGTGGTCGGTCAGCGCCAGCGAGGCGCTCGCCCGCTGGTAGGAGAGCTGGGCGACCCGGACGTACAGGCAGTCGATGAGCACCAGCACGCTGTGCCGGGCGCCGATGCTGCCGGTGCGGAAGCTGGTCTCCGAGGACGAGGAGACGAGCCGGATGTCGGCGGCCCGGGCCAGTGGCGAGCGCGGGTCGGCCGTGATCGCGACGGTGGTGGCACCGCGCTCCTTGGCCAGCTCGAACGGCTCGATGGTCTCGCGCGTCACCCCCGAGTGGGAGATGCCGATCGCCACGTCCGCCGGTGTGAGCAGCGCGGCGGAGGTCGTCGCGGCGTGCACCTCGGTCCAGCCGCGCACCGCGCAGCCGATCCGGAACAGCCGGGTCTCGGTCTCCTGCGCCACGGCCCCGCTGCCGCCGACGCCGTAGACGTCGATCCGGCGGGCCCGGGCGATCGCCTGCGCCGCGCGCTCGACCGCGTCGAGGTCGATCCGGTCGATGGTCTGCTGCACCGCCCGCAGGTCCGCGGTGCCGACGACCTGCACGACCCGCTCCAGGCTGTCGTCGGGCGAGATGTCCGGGCCGATCTCGGCGGTGCCCCAGTCGGAGACCTCGCCGCGGCCGCGCTCCTGGGCCAGTTCGATCAGCAGGTGCTGGTAGGAGTCGAGCCCGATGGCGCGGCAGAAACGGGTCACCGTCGCCTGGGAGGTGCCGGTGCGGCGGCCCAGCTCGGCGGCCGAGCAGTGCGTGACGGCGGCCGGATCCTCCAGGATCAGCTCGCCGACCTTCCGCAGGGAGCCCGCCAGCCGGGGCAACTCGGTGCGGATCAGTGTCGTGACGTCCGTGGGAGGCATGGACAGAAGGTACCAGCCACCCTTTGGCGCGCGGATTGAATACCAGGACCCGATTGCCCGCGGGTCGTGGCGTGTGATTTATTGATTCACCGATGGAGAAGTATAGGGTGGTTCAATCCATCAGTGGGGAGTGTCGCGTGTCCGTCGAGTCTGTGAGCGCCCAGGGGTTCGCGCGGGAGAGCCTCGCCGTCCTCCAGAAGGTCGTCGAGTCCTCCCGGGACGACGTGGCCGCCGCCGCGGAGCTGGTCGCCGCCTGCGTGCGCTCCGACGGTGTCGTCCAGGCCTTCGGCACCGGCCACTCGCAGGCCCTCGTCCTGGAACTCGCCGGCCGCGCCGGCGGACTGGTCCCCACCAACCGCCTGAGCATCGCCGACCTCGTCCTCTACGGCGGTGAGGACCCGTCCGTCCTCGACGACCCGCTCCTGGAACGCCGGGCCGGGGTGGCCGCGCGGCTCTACGACCTCGCCGCCCCGCGCCCCGAGGACCTGTTCGTCGTCATCTCCAACTCCGGCGTCAACAGCGTCATCGTGGAGATGGCCCTGCACGCCAAGGAGCACGGCCACCGCGTCCTGGCCCTCACCTCCCTCGCCCACACCCGGGCCGTCCCCGCCGCCCATCCCAGCGGCCGGAAGCTGGCCGACATCGCCGACGTCGTCCTCGACAACGCGGCCCCGCGCGGCGACTCGCTGCTCGAACTGCCCGGCGGCGGCTCGGTCTGCGCCCTGTCCACCCTCACCGGCGTGATGCTGGTCCAGATGACGGTCGCCGAGGCGGCCGGCCGCCTCCTCGCTGCCGGCGAGCGCCCCCCGGTCTACGTCTCGGCCAACGTGCCCGGCGGTTTCGAGGGCAACCTGGAGCTGGAGAAGAAGTACGCGGGCCGGATCCGCCGCACGGCGAGCTGAGCCGGACCCGCCCGGACCGGACGGCCGGGGCCCCTCATCGGGCCCCGGCCGTTTCGTGTCACCCCACCAGTACGGGCCGTTTCGTGTCACCCCACCGGTACGGGCCGTTTCGTGTCACCCTCACCGGTACGGGCGTCAGCGCCGCGGCCAGCGGATAGGCGCCGGTCGTCAGCGGTGTCCCGACGGCACCGGACGCCGTGTCGACGGGGACCAGGGCGCCCGCGTCGGCCGTGGTGACGTACGCCGTGGAGCCGTTCCAGTCCAGGGCGACGTCGAAGGCGGACCTGCCGACCGTCACCTTCTCGCCCGGGGCGCCGGTGACGGTGTCGACGGGCGTGAGAGTGTCGCCGGTGCTCGGGCTGACCCGCAGCGTCCGGCCGTCCGGCGACAGGGCGAGACCGTAGGCCTGGCCGGTGACCAGGAGTGTCGGCTCGGTCTCCTGCGTGGCCGTGTCGATCGGCGTGACCGTGGAGCTGCCGGAGTTGGACACGTACACCCTCTTCCCGTCGGGCGCGGCGACGATGTTGAAGGGGCTCGGGCCCACGGGAATGGCGGTCCCGGCCTTGCGGGTGGCCAGGTCGACCGGCGTGACCGTGTTGCCCTTGATGTTGGGCACGTAGAGCGTCCGGCCGTCGGGCGTGATCGCCAGGTTTTCGGGCCCGTTGCCGACCCGGACGGGCGGGCCCGGGGTGAGGGAGGCCGTGTCGACGGGCTGGACCGTGCCGTCCCCGTAGTTGGCGACCCACAGGGTGCGGCCGTCCGGGGTGAGGGCGAGCCCGGCGGGGACCTTGCCGACCGGGACGGTGGCGGTGACCTTCCCCTGCGCCACGTCGATCACGCTGACGGTGTTCGAGCCCTGGTTGGCCGCGTAGGCGGTGCGCCCGTCGGCGCTGGTGATCACCTCGCCGGGGTTGGCGCCCACGGGGATGTCCGTGGTCTTCTTCGTGTCCAGGTCGATCGAACTGACGGACGCGCCACTGAAGTTGGCGGTCAGCGCTCTCGGGGTGCCGGTGCCGTCGGTGACCTGGACGGGCAGCGCGCGGTCCAGGACGCCGTCGCCCGACACCACGACGGAGCGCACTCCGCCGGACGCGCCGGCCGCGGCCGTCACGGTCACCGTCGCTGACGCGCTGCCCCCGGCCGGCACGTTCACCGTGCCCTGGGCGGGCGAGACGGTGACGCCGTCGGGGGCGGTCAGCCGCCACGCGACCGTCCGGGCGGCGGTGTCGGAGAAGGAGAGCGTCACCCGCGCGGAACCGCCCGGCTTCAGGCTGACGGACCCGGGCGCGAACGCGGCGTCCACTCCCGGGTCGGGTGCGTGCTCGGTCATCGCCGAGTAGAGGAACTGGTCCATCACGCCCGGGGCCACCTGCTGGGGTATCGCGTCCAGCTCCTTGCGCTGGGCCCTGAGCCGGTTCCAGTACGTGGTGACCGCGTCGGTGTCGCCCCGCTTGCCGGCGAGCAGCAGGTCCACGGCCGTCTGCCCGGCGGTGCCGTAGCGGCCCAGCTTGTCCAGCCAGGGCGCGGTCTCCGTGAGGAAGCCCGGGTTGTCCAGGCGGGCCCGGAGTGCGGCGGGCGTGGCCGCCATGTCGGTGAAGTAGGAGCGGAGCGCGGCGGCGGCGCGGTCGAGGCCGGAGTCCTCGTCGTAGGCCGTGCGGAACCTGGCGATGAGCGCGCTCAGCGTGGGGGACTCGGTCGGGTCGAGCTGGGACGAGTAGTTGTTCTCGGCGAAGATCCGCAGCCACTTGGCGGCGTCCGCGCCGGCGAGGTCGCGGACGGAGGCGAGGAAGGCGGCCCGCGGGTCGTAGGCGTCCGGGTTCCACAGATAGGCGGCGGAGGTGAACAGGGCGATTCGGCTCGCCTCGCCCTGCACCATCGGGTTGGCGGTCACCCCGGTCGCCGCCTTCGCCACGCCGGGCTCGCGGCCGGTGTAGGGGCCGAGCAGCAGGCGGCTGGTGACGTAGTCGTTCACCGGGTAGTTGTCCCAGACCAGGATCGGATGGCCGTAGACCTCGCGGGCCCGCGCGACCTGCTCGGCGGTGATGGCCGGGGCGATCACGCCGACGCCGGTCCACTCCACGACCACGGACTTGTCGAGCTTCTCCCGCAGCGCCTTCTTGTACGGGGAGTCGGCGAGGTCGGAGTACTCGGTGGGGACCATCTCCAGCGGCTCCAGCCCCGGGTGGCCGGCGGAGAAGTCCCGCCACACCCGGTTGAGCAGCTGGGCCTGGGCCGTGCCGGCGGCGCCGCCTCCCGTGCCGAACTCCCGCTCGTCGGCGGCGCAGTTCCATTTGGTGTAGCTGATGTCGTCCAGCGGGATCGCGAAGGAGCGCACCCCGATCGCGTACAGCGAGTCCAGCTTGCGCAGCAGGGCCTGGAGGTCGGTGTCCGAGGAGTAGCAGACGGACAGGCCGGGGGAGAGGGCGTAGGTGAAGCGGACGTGGTTGGCGGCGGCCCGGTCGGCCAGTTCCCTCAACCGCCCCAGTTCGGCGGGCGGGTACGCGTCGCGCCAGCGTTCGCGCAGGTACGGGTCGTCCTTGGGGGAGTAGACGTACACGTTCTGCTTGGTGCGGCCGTAGAAGTCGAGCTGCCTCAGGCGTTCGGCGTGCGACCAGGGGGTGCCGTAGAAGCCCTCGATCACTCCGCGCAGCGCGGCCGTGGGCCAGTCCCGGACGGTCACCTCGGGCACGGTCCGGGTGACCAGTCGGCGCAGGGTCTGGGCGGCGTAGAAGGTGCCGGTGCGGTCGGTGCCGGACAGGGCGAGGAGGGTCCGGCCGTCCCTGCGGCCGGCGGCGAGGACGTAGCCGCCGGAGGGCAGCCCGGCCGGGGACGGGGCCTTCAGGCGCTTCAGGGCGGCGGCCGTCGCGGCGTTCTCCTCCGGTCCGCCGAGGAAGACGGTGAAGCCGGTCCGCGCGGGCGGCTCGGCGACCGTGTCGATGCGCCGGGCCCCGGCGTCGCGCAGGACGGTCTCGACCACGCGCCGGGCCGACGGGTCGGTGCCGCGTCCCACGACCGCCACGACCCGGTCGGGGACCGTGAACCGGCCGGGCCCTGCGTGCAGGCTCTTCGGCTGCGGCCACACCTGGGGCAGGGCGCTCCTCGGGGGCTCGTCCGTGGCGGCGGGCGCGGGCGGCGCCTGTGTGAGGGTGAGCCCCAGGGCCAGTGGCAGGGCGGCGGCGAGGCGTCTGAAACGAGTGGCTGAGAACACGGTGCTCCTTCCGGGTGCCGCGGGCACGGGCCCGTGGCCAGAGAGGAAGAGGTGAATAGAGCCACCGAGTGATGCTAGAGATGCTGAATGGATCAATCAATGGGGCGTCATGTGCCTCCCGGGAGAGAGGCGCTGTCGCTCCGATCTTGTGATCGGCGTCACATCAGGACTAGGGTGAAATGACTTGGGTCTCCTTCCGGTGAGGGAAGTGATCCCGGTGACCGTCACCTGGGACGACATCGGCGGCCTCGTCGATGCCCATGAGCGTTTCCTGGCGGGCGCGCACGTCGACGCGGACGTACGGGGCCCGGTGCTGGACTCCTGGAAGCGGTGCCGGTCCGGCGGACTGGAACCGCACCAGCTGGTCCTGCCCTACACCCCCGACCTGACCCTCGAGGAACGCTTCCTGCGCGCGGCCGATCCCGTCCTCCAGGACCTCACCGTCTCGCTCGCCGACGTCGGCATGACGGTCGCCCTCTGCGACCCGCAGGGCCGCATGGTGCAGCGGCTCGGCGGCGGACGGCGGCTGCGCGAGAGGCTCGACGAGGTGAGCTTCGCCCCCGGCTTCGACGCCTCCGAACCCGTCGCCGGCACCAACGGGGTCGGCACCGCGCTGGCCGAACGAGGCGCCGTCTACGTGGCGGGCCGTGAGCACTTCGCCGACTGCCTGGCGCCGTTCGCCTGCGCGGGCGCGCCCGTGCGCGATCCCCTCAGCGGCCGGATCGAGGCCGTCCTCGACCTGACCTGCCTGCGCGGCGACGGCGACCCGGCCATGCTGCGGCTGGTCCGCGAGGCCGCCCGGGACATCGAGGCGCGGATGCTGGAGCAGGCCACGCAGCGCGAGCGGGCCCTGCTCGCCGCCTACCGCAGGGCCGGCGGCGATCCGGGCGGCTGGCCGAGGCAGCCCCAGGGCCGGGGACTCGACGACGGCGGCCCCGACCTCGGGCGGATCGACCTGGCCGTGCTGCGGGAGAAGGCCGAGGAACTCATCGCCTCACCGCACCTCACCCTCGACGAGGTCGCGCTCCCCGGAGGCCGGACCGCCACCCTGCTGCGCCGCCAGATCACCGGACCGGACGGAGAGACCGGCGTGGCGGTCGAGGCGCGGATCATCGGCGGCCCGCGCCTGCGGCACGTGCGGGACGGCCGGACGAGCGGCACGGGCGGCCTCGTGTCGTCGGCCGGATCCACCGGGCCCCTGCCGTTGGTGGCGCCGACCGGAACGGGCCCGCCGCCGGCGGCGTCCCCGACGACCGCCGCGCCCACCGCACCCGCCAGGCCCGCCCCGGCGACTGCCGCCGCCGTCCCGGCCCTCGTACCGGCACCCCCCGGTTCCGCCCCGCGGCCGATCCCGCACGTCACCGCGGACAGCGACGGCGAGGGCCGGCTCCTGCTGGTGGGCGAGCCGGGCGTGGGGCGGCTGGCCGTGCTGGCGCGCAGGCGGCTGGAGTTCCTGCACGACGCCGGGGTCCGCATCGGCACCACCCTCGACGTCACCCGCACCGCCGAGGAACTGGCGGAGGTCACCGTGCCCCGCTTCGCCGACTTCGCCGCCGTGGACCTGCCGGACCTGGTGCTGCGCGGCGAGGAACCGGGTCCGCTCGGCGCCGCCACCCCGCTGCGCCGGGTCGCGCTGGGCGCCCTGCACGAGGAGTCGCAGCTCTACGGTGTCGGCGAGGTGGTCGAGTACGTGCCGTCCACGCCGCAGGCCCGCAGCCTGGAGACCCGGCAGTCGGTGCTCGAACCCGTGCTGGCCGAGGCGCGCGGCTGGATCGCCCAGGACCCGCCACGGCTGGAACGGGTGCTGGACGTCGGCATCCACTCCCTGATCACGGTGCCGCTGCGGGCCCGGGGCACGACCCTCGGCGTGGTCAGCTTCTACCGCTCCGAGAAGCCCACCCCCTTCGAGGACGACGACCTCTACCTCGCCCAGGAACTGGTCGGCCGCGCCGCGATCTGCATCGACAACGCCCGCCGCTTCACCCGCGAGCACGACACCGCCCTCGCCCTCCAGCGCAGTCTGCTGCCCCGGGGCCGGCCCGAGCAGAGCGCCGTCGAGGTCGCCTACCGCTACCTGCCCGCGCAGGCCGGGGTGGGCGGCGACTGGTTCGACGTCATCCCGCTGTCCGGCGCCCGCGTGGCCCTGGTCGTCGGCGACGTCGTCGGCCACGGCCTGCACGCCGCCGCCACCATGGGCCGGCTGCGCACCGCCGTGCACAACTTCTGCTCCCTGGACCTGCCGCCCGACGACCTCCTCACCCACCTCGACGACCTGGTCGGACGCCTCGACCGGGGCGAGGGCTGGGCGGTGGAGAAGAACACCCCCGACTCCGGCATCGTCGGAGCCACCTGCCTCTACGCCGTCTACGACCCGGTGTCCCGGCGCTGCACCCTCACCCGCGCCGGGCACCCCGTCCCCGCGGTCGTCGGGCCGGACGGCGCCGTGGACTTCGTCGACCTGCCGTCCGGGCCGCCGCTCGGACTCGGCGGCATGCCGTTCGAGACGGCCGAGCTCGAACTGGCCGAGGGCAGCCAGCTGGTGCTGTACACCGACGGTCTCGTCGAGGACCGCATGCGGGACATCGACAGCGGCCTGGACCTGCTGCGGTCCGTCCTGGCCCGGGCCGACCGGGCGCCGGAGGAGACCTGCGAGGCGGTCCTGGACGCGCTGCTGCCGGCCCGCCCGAGCGACGACGTGGCCCTGCTGGTCGCCCGGACGCACGCGCTGGGGCCGGACCAGGTCGCCCAGTGGGACCTGCCGAGCGATCCGGCGGTGGTCTCCCGCTCCCGCGCGGCCGTCACCGAGCAGCTCGCCGCCTGGGGCCTGGACGACCTCGCCTTCACCACCGAACTGGTCGCCAGTGAACTCGTCACCAACGCCATCCGGCACGCGACCGGCCCCGTGCAACTGCGGCTGCTCCGCGACCGCGCGCTGATCTGCGAAGTCTCCGACGGCAGCAGCACCTCGCCCCGGCTGCGCCGCGCCCGCACCGAGGACGAGGGCGGCCGCGGTCTGTTCCTCGTCGCCCAGCTCACCGAGCGCTGGGGGACCCGCTACGCGCCCGACGGCAAGATCATCTGGACGGAGCAGCCGCTGCCGTGAGCCCTGCTTCGGCCGACCGGCGGATCGTTTCCGATCGTTTCCGTCCGGGCCGTTGACGCGGCCCGCGCCGCCTCACACACTGGCATGACTACGTAGTCATGCCGGGCCGTGCATCCGATGCTCTGGTGGTGACTACGTAGTCACCATCGTCATCGAGAGAGCCGGCCGGACCCCTGGGGGCGCCCATGACCACGAGCGGAGGCGAGGGCACCTCGGCCGCCGGTGGCCGGCGCCGCCGTGGACCCGGCATGACCGAGGTCGCCCGGGCCGCCGGGGTGTCGCAGAAGACCGTGTCGCGGGTCGTCAACGGGGAGCCTCATGTCAGCCCGGAGGTCCGCGACCGCGTCCTGCGGGCCATCCGCGAACTGGACTACCGTCCCAACACCGCGGCCCGCGCCCTGCTCCTCGGCCGCTACCGCCGCATCGGCGTGGTCTCGCTCGGCAGTACGCTCTACGGCCCGTCGACCCTGCTCATCGCCCTGGAGCGGGCCATGCGGCGGGCCGGGTACTCCGTGGCTCTGGCCACCACCCTGGAGGGGCAGCGCATCTCGGCGGCCGTGGACGCGCTGCTGGAACAGGGCGTGGACGGGATCGTGCTGTCCGAGCCCATCGACGACGGCACCCCGCTCAGGCTGAGCGCGGACGTGCCGGTGGTCAGCCTCGGCGAGGGCGTGGAGCTGACGCCGGGCACCAGTGCCGTGGTCGGCGCCGACGGCGTCGCGGCCGCCCGGATCGCCACCGAGCACCTGCTCTCCCTCGGCCACCGCACCGTCTGGCACCTCCCCGGGCCGCAGGACTGGTGGGCCGCACGCGACCGCCTGCGCGGCTGGCGCGAGGCCCTCGCCGCCGCCGGCGCACCCGAACCGCCCCTGCCGTCACCCGGCGACTGGAGCCCGGCCTCCGGATACGCCGCCGGGCGGCAGCTCGCCGGACTCTCCGACGTCACCGCCGTGTTCGCCGCCAACGACGACATGGCCATCGGCGCCCTGCGCGCCTTCGCCGACGCCGGCCGTGCCGTCCCCGGCGACGTGAGCGTCGTCGGCTACGACGACATCCCCGCCGCCGCCTACCTCTCCCCGCCGCTGACCACCGTCCGGCAGAACTTCGCCGCCGTCGCCGACCGCGCCGTCGACGTACTGATCGCCCTGATCGAGGGCCGCCCCGCACCGGCCGGACCGGCCGACCGGGCGGTCGAACTGACCGTGCGGGCCTCGACCGGGCCGGTACGCGAGCCCGGCCCCGCGCCCCACCCCGCCCCGGCCCCCTGACCGCTTCCGACCCCGACCTCGACCCCGCCACCCACCCGCCGACCGTCGGCGGTACGGCCGCCCCGGCACCCCGCCGCCGGCCCGAGCCGCCCTGCCCGCGTGCGCCGTCCGGGACCGCCGCCGCACGCGTTGCCCGCCCGTAGCCGCACCACGTGAGGAGTCACGTGTGTACACCCCACCACGCCCCTCCCCGCCGACCCGCCGCGCCCTGCTGCGCGGAGCCCTCGGCCTCGGCACGGCCGCCGCCCTCGCCGCCTGCGGCGACACCGACACCACGCCCCGCACCTCCGGCGACGTCACCCTCGCCCTGTGGACCCACGACCCGGGCTACGAGGCGTTCTTCGCCAAGGGCGTCCCGGCGGCCGACCGCGCCACCGACTTCCGCTACCACCTGAAGGTCACCCGCTCCGGGCCTTCGGACATCGTCACCAAGCTGCTCGCCCAGGCCGTCGCCGGACGCGGCACCCCCGACCTGGTGGGCTTCGAGATCGGCAGCTTCCCGCGCATGCTGCGCGGCGACATCGCCGAGCGGCTGCTGTACGACTTCACCCCCGACATCGAGGCCGTGCCCGGCCTCAAGGAGGACCTGCTGCCGGCCCGGACCGCCCCCTTCAGCCAGGACGGCAGCGTCTACGCCTTCGACTCCGACACCCCGATGGTCGTCTACTTCTACCGCGAGGACCTCTTCGCGAAGTACAGGCTCCCCGAACAGGCCGAGACCTGGGAGGAGTTCGCCGAGGCGGGCGCCCGGGCGCACCGCGACCACGGGGCCTCGATGTGCGTGGTCTCCACGGTGGGCAGCGACCCGGGCCAGGTCGTGCAGTCCTTCCAGATGCTGCTCTACCAGCGCGGTGGGGCGTTCTTCGACGCCGATGGGCAGCTGCTCCTCGACTCGCCGGAGGCCGAGGAGGTGCTGCGCTTCCTGTGCGAGGGGCTGCGCAGCGGCTTCGTCGTCGACGTCTCGGACTACTACGGGGCCGCCATGCAGACCGCGCTGAAGCAGGGCCGGGTCATCGGCCTGCCCATGGCCATCTGGTACAAGAACTACGGTCTGGTGGCCAACGTGCCCGAGCAGAAGGGCAGGTGGCGGGTGCGGGCGCTGCCGCGGTTCACGGGCGGGGGCGGGGTGACCGCGGCGGCGGGCGGCACCGGCTTCGGCGTCATCAAGGACAAGGCCAACACCCGTGCGGCCACGGAGTTCCTGTTCAGGACCTGGCTCACCCATGACGGCCAGGTCCGGCGCTTCACCGAGACCGGGTATCTGCCCACCCGGCGGTCGGTGTTCGACGACCCCCGACTGGGCGCGTACCGGGACGACTTCTGCGGTGGGCAGCGGCTCTTCCGGCTCTACCGCTCCCTGCTGCCGGATGTGCCGCCGTTCCATCAGAGTCCCGATCAGTCGATCCTCTACGACGTGCTCGGGGGGAACTTGCTGCGGGCGTATCACGGCGACCTGACCCCACGTCAGGCGCTGAAGCAGACAGCGGCCGATTTTCGTGATCAGGCCGGGCGGTAGTTCGTCTGCGGCGCCGTTGTGGCTGGGCGCGCCCACGCGGCGGAGCCGCACATCGATACAGCCCCGCGCCCCTTAGGGGCGCTGCCGAACCCAGCGGATCAGGAGGAACCCATCATGACCACCACCGTCGCCGGGCCGCCCGGCGCCGCCCGTGCGCACAGCACTCAGGGCCGGGAGGAACACCGCCCCCGCAAGGCCTGGGCGCCCTACCTCTTCATCTCGCCCTTCTATCTGCTCTACGTCCTGTTCATGCTCGTCCCGGTCGGTGTCTCGCTGTGGCTCAGTCTCACCGAGTGGGTCGGGCTCGGGACGCCGCACTGGGTGGGGCTGCGCAACTACCGGCTCCTCGCCACCGACATAAGCTTTCACCGGGCCCTCGGCAACACCGCCGTCTTCGTCCTGGTCGCGGTCTGCCTCGTCGTCCCGCTCGCCCTGCTGATCGCCCAGGGCCTCAACACCCGGGGCCTGCGCGTGCGCGACCTGTGGCGCACCGCCTACTTCGTGCCGATCGTGGTCTCCCCGATCCTGGTCGCGCTCATCTTCGGTCTGGTCTTCGACCGGCAGTTCGGCCTGGCGAACGCGGTGCTGCGCTCCCTGTTCGGCACCGGCGGCGTCGACTGGCTGGGCGATCCGGGCCTGGCCAAGGTGAGCATCGCCCTGGTCATGCTGTGGCGCTGGACCGGCTACCTCACCGTCTTCTTCCTCGCCGGGCTGCAGAACGTGCCCCGGGAGCTGTACGAGGCCGCCGCCCTCGACGGAGCCGGACGGCTGCACACCTTCACCACCGTCACCCTGCCGGCGCTCAAGCCGGTGACGGCGTTCGTCGTCGTCACGTCCTTCATCGGCGCGGCCCAGATCTTCGAGGAGCCCTACCTGCTGACCGGCGGCGGACCGGCCGAGTCCACCCTCTCGGTGACGATGTTCATCTACCGGGCCGCCTTCCAGCGCCAGCAGTTCGGCTACGCGGCGGCCGCCGCCGTCGTCCTCTTCGTCCTCGTCTTCGGCCTCAGCCGACTCGTCAACCGTCTCCTCGGCATCGGGAAGGCCGCCTCATGACACGCGCCCGGCTGCCCCTCTACGCCTTCCTCGCCCTGCTGTTCGCGGGCTTCCTAGCCCCGCTGGTGTGGGCGCTGAGCGGCTCGTTCAAACCGCGCGGCGACATCTTCGGCTACCCGCCGGAACTCGTCCCGGACCCCTTCACGCTCGACAACTACCGCACCCTGCTCACCGACCAGCCCTTCGGCCGCTGGTTCCTGATGAGCACAGTGGTCGCCGTCGTCGCCACCACCGTGTCCGTCTTCGTCTGCGCGCTCGCCGGCTACGGCTTCGCCAAGTTCCGCTTCGCCGGGAAGCGGCTGCTGTTCGACGTCATGTTCAGCTCGCTGTCGATCCCGTTCGCGGTGATCCTCGTGCCGCTGTTCGTGATCCTCGTCAAGACCGGCCTGGGCAGCCCCTGGTTCGCGCTGATCGTGCCCTGGGTGGCGCCCGCGTTCGGGATCTTCATGATGCAGCAGTACATCGTGCAGTCCGTCCCGGACTCGGTGCTGGAGGCCGCCCGGATCGACGGGGCGAGCGAGTTCGGCATCTTCCGGACCATCGTGCTGCCCCTGCTGCGGCCCTCGCTGGGCGCCCTGGCCGTCTGGCAGTTCCTGCAGAGCTACAACAGCTTCCTGTGGCCGCTGGTGCTGGTCTCCGACAGCTCCCAGTACACCCTGCCGCTGGGCCTGCAGACCCTGTTCGTGTCGGAGCAGCGGCAGTACGACCTCGTGCTCGCCGGAGCCGTCCTCGCCGTCCTGCCCGCCGTCGCCCTCTTCGTGCTGCTGCGCAAGCAGCTCCTCGAAGGCCTGTCCACGGGCGCCGTCAAGGGCTGACGTTCCCCCACCCGCCTGAAGGAGAAGCATGTTCGAGCTGCCCCGACGCGTCCTGTTCGGTGCCGCCTACTACCACGAGTACCAGCCCTACGACCGCCTCAAGGACGACCTCGACCTGATGGCCGAGGCCCGCTTCACGGTGATCCGCGTCGGGGAGTCCGTCTGGTCCACCTGGGAGCCCGAGAACGGCCGCTTCGACCTCGACTGGCTCCAGCCGGTGCTGGACGGCGCCCACGAGCGGGGCATCTCGGTGATCCTCGGGACGCCGACGTACGCGGTGCCGCCGTGGCTGGCCCGGCTGTACCCGGAGGTCACGGGGGAGACCCGCACGGGCGAGCGGCTCGGCTGGGGCGCCCGGCAGGAGGTCGACCTCACCCACCCGGCGTTCCGCTTCCACGCCGAGCGGATCATCCGCAGGATCACCGAACGGTACGCCGATCACCCCGCGGTCATCGGCTACCAGGTCGACAACGAGCCCGGCCTGCACCTGCTGCACAACCACGGCGTCTTCCAGCGCTTCGCCGACGAACTGCGCGCGCGGTACGGCGACGTGGAGACCCTCAACCGGGAATGGGGCCTGGTCTACTGGTCCCACCGGCTGTCCACCTGGGCCGACCTGTGGACCCCGGACGGCAACGCCCAGCCGCAGTACGACCTGGCGTGGCGGCGCTTCCAGGCCCGGCTCGTCACCGAGTTCATCACCTGGCAGGCAGACATCGTGCGCGAGTACGCCCGCCCCGGCCAGTTCGTCACCACCTGCATCTCCTACGACCGCCAGGGCGTCGAGGACGACCGCCTCACCGACCGCCTCGACGTCACCGCGGGCAACCCGTACTACACGATGCAGGACGCCCTCGCCCTCCCGGACACCGGCGGCGACGGCCAGAACTGGACGACGAACGGCACCTGGGCGCTGTACCGCAGCGCCGACCGCATGTACTCCTCACGCCAGGAGCCCTTCCTGGTGACGGAGACCAACGCGCAGGCCATCAGCGGCTCCTGGGACAACCGACCCGCCTACGACGGCCAGTGGCGCCAGGCCGCCTGGGCGCTGATCTCCCGCGGCGCGTCGATGATCGAGTACTGGCACTGGCACACCCTGCACTTCGGCGCCGAGACCTACTGGGGCGGCATCCTTCCCCACAACGGGCGCCCCGGCCGCGTCTACCGCGAACTGGCCGCGCTGGGAGCCGAGTTGGAGAAGGCCGGGGACCTCGTGTCGGCCCTCACGCCGGACGCCGACGTCGCCTTCCTGTACGACGGCCCCAGCAAGTGGGCGCTCCAGGGGCAGCCGCCGCTGGCCGACGCCGCCGGGGAGCCGGACGGGCGGTCGTACGAGAGGATCTTCGACGCCTTCTACCGGGGCGCCTTCGACGCGGGACTCCAGGCGCGCGTGCTGCACCCCGGGCAGCTGGCGGACGCCGAGCTGCCGCCCGTCCTGGTCGTCCCCGCCTACTACGCCGCCGACGACACCGTCCTCGACCGGCTGCGCGCCTACGCCGAGGCCGGCGGCCACCTCGTGCTCGGCCCCCGCACCGGCTACGGCGACACCGAGGCCCGGGCCCGCACCGACCTCCAGCCGGGGCGGCTGGCCGAGGCGGCCGGGGTGACGTACGACGAGTTCAGCAACCTGCGCGACCCGCTGCCCGTCACCGGCACGGACGCCCTTCCCCTCCCGGCCGACGCGCACGCGCTGCACTGGGCGGACGGGCTGCGGCCGCAGGGCGCCGAGACGCTGGCCGCGTACGTGCACCCGCACTTCGGGCGCTGGCCCGCGGTCACCGGCCACCGCCACGGTGCCGGGCGCATCACCTACGTCGGCACCGTGCCCGACCCGGTCTTCGCCCGGGCCCTGTTCGACCGGTACGCCCCCGACGGCGCCTGGCGCCCCGCCCACCCGAGCGTCACGGCCACCTCGGCGACCGCCCGGGACGGCCGCCGCGTCCGCTTCCTGCACAACTGGTCGTGGCAGGAGGTGTCCGTGCCGGTGCCCACGGCCCTGCGGGACGTGCTGTCGGACACCGTGTACGCCGACGCGGTACCGCTCGGCCCCTGGGACGTGAAGGTGCTCGGCGAGGACGCCGACTGGCGACCGTCCTTCTTCGTGTCGCCGGGCGTTGCCCGAGGGCTGACCCCCGCTCAGGCCACGGCCGCCGGCCGGTCCGCCGCCCGCAGGGACAGCGCCCGGCCGTAACGGCGCAGCAGGAGCAGGGCGGTCGCGGCGAGGCCGGTGAGCAGGCCGAGCCAGACGCCCAGGGTCTCCAGGCCGGCGAGGTGCCCGAGGAGCCAGGCGGCGGGCAGCCCGATCAGCCAGTAGCCGACGAGCGTGATCCGGAAGCCGCTCTTCGTGTCGTCGAGGCCGCGCAGCAGACCGACACCGATGTTCTGCGCGCAGTCGAAGAACTGGAGCACGGCGGCGACCAGCAGCAGGCCGGTGGCGATATCCGTCGCCGTGTGCCCCTCGGCCGCCGACGGGTCGATGAACGGGCGCAGTACCAGGCCGGGCACGGTCAGGTAGACGACCCCGACCACGGCCATCACGGCCGCGGCGCACGCCAGCGCGGTGTTCTTGATGCGCCGCGCGGCGGCGATCCGGTCCAGGGCGAGTTCCCTGCTGACGTTGAGGGACGCGGCGTGGGACAGTCCGACCGCGACCTGGAACACGATGTAGATGAGCTGGTTGACGGCGGTGTGCGCGGCCAGCGCCGCACTGCCGAACGTGCCGATCAGCAGGGCGACGACGGAGAAGAAGCCCGCCTCGGAGCCGTAGGTGGCGGCGATGGGCACGCCCAGGCCGGTCAGTCGGCGCAGGGTGGCCGGGCGGGCCTTCCAGAACCGGACGTCGAGGAGCGGGGCGAGCCGCGGGTCGCGGCGCGCGGAGGCGTACAGGGCCACACAGGTCAGCGCGTACACCAGCGAGGTGGCGAGTCCGATGCCGGGCAGGCCCAGCTTGGGCAGGCCCCAGGTGCCGTGGATGAAGACCCAGTTGAGGGCCGCGTTGACGGCGACCGACGCGATCGTGATCTGCAGCAGTGCCTGCGGGCGGCGCATGCCCACGGTGAACTGGCGTATCGCCTGGAACCACAGGCAGGGGACGAGGCCGGGGGCGAGGGCGAGCAGCAGCGGCCAGGCCGTGTCCACGACCTCGGGGTCCTGACCGAGGTAGGCCAGGGCGCGCCCGATCAGCAGGATGACCAGGGCGCCGGCGACCCCGGCCAGGGTGGCCAGCGCCAGCGCGGCGCGGACCAGGTCCCGGACCTCCTCGGCGGCCGCCTCGGTCAGCTCCTCCTCGTCGTCGTCGCGGGCGGAGGCCGCGGAGACCTGGTTGCCGACCGCGGTGACCAGGCCGACGCCCATGGTCCGCAGCTGGTTGAAGACGACCATCGCCAGGCCGCCGCCGGCCAGTGCCTCGGCGCCCATCAGGCCCATCATCACCGTGTCGGTGGTGGTGAGGGCGACCTGGGCGAGCTGGGTCAGGGCGAGCGGTACGGCCAGGGTCGCAAGGGCCCGGCTGTCCCGGAGCAGGGTGGTGAGCGGTGTCGGCATCTGAGGGGGTCTCGTCAGTTCTCGCGGAGTTTGGTCAGCAGCTCGTCGACCTCACGCTCGACGGCCGGGTCGATGAGGTTGCGCGCGTTCATCCAGTCGTCGTCGAAGACGGTGTCCATGTACTTCTCGCCTCCGTCGTTGACCAGGGCGACCATAGTCGTGCCCGGCGGCAGCGCCGACACGCGGGTCAGCGCCTCGTACACGACCCCGCCCGCCGAGCCGCCGATCAGCAGCCCGGTGCGGCGGGCGACCACCCGGGCGGTGGCGAACGCCTCCACGTCACCGACCTTCACGCCCTCGTCGATCAGGTCGAAGTCGACGAGCAGGCCGATCGTGGCGCCCTCGGGGGTGCCGGTGCCGGACTGGTAGTAGTCGTGCGCGGGCCCGCCGAAGGCGATGGACCCCTTCGGCTCGACGCCCACGATCCGCACGTCCGGCACGGTCTTCCGCAGCTCCCGCCCGGTCCCGCACAGCCCCCCGCCGGTGCCGACGGCACCGACCAGGACGTCGACGCGGCCCTCCAGGGCGGCGTCGAGCTCATGGGCCACGGCGTGGTAACCGACCGCGTTGGCGGGGTTGTTGTGCTGCTCGGTGAAGAAGGCGGTGTCGTCCTCGGCCGCCAGCTTCTCGGCGAACTCCTCGCGGGCGGCGGTCGCCAGCTCCTCGTCGCCCTCCTCGGCGACGTAGACGAGCTCGGCGCCCAGCGCCTTCATGCCGCGCAGCTTGTCGGCGCAGGCGTGGTGGTCGACGACCGCGGTGAAGGTGTAGCCGCGCTCGGCGGCGATGACGGCGAGGCCGAGCCCGGTGTTGCCGGAGGTCGACTCGACGATCCGGCCGCCCGGGGGCAGCGCGCCCCGCTCCTCGGCGTCCAGGACCATCTGCCGGGCCATGCGGATCTTCGCGGTGCCGGTCGGGTTGAACTGCTCCAGTTTCAGCAGCAGCCGGCTGCCCGTCTCGGTGCGGCACAGCTCGAACAGGGGCGTGTGGCCTATGAGGTCGGAGACGCGACTGACCACGGCGGGACGCGTGAGCGTCTTGTCCATCGGATGGCTCCAGGGGGAGTGGGGAGTCAGGCGAGGGGGTGGCGGTCGAGCCGCCAGCGGGTGCCGCCGCCGTCGGTGTCGACGACGACCTTCGGGGGGAGCGGCAGTTCGTGGAAGGGGGACTCGTTGGAGTCCATCTGGTATCCGGCGGTGTTGGGGTAGACGAGCAGGTCGCCGGGGGCCGGGCGGGCGGGCAGCAGCACCTTGCGCCAGGTGAGCATGTCGGACTCCAGGCAGGTGGCGCCGCCGACGCAGGCCGCGTACGGCTCGGCGCCGCCGTCCGGCCGCGCGGGCAGCAGCACCGGATCCGGCAGGTACTCGCTGTTGAACCACTGCTCGGACAGGCTGAGGCTGCTGCCGTCGACGGTGACGATGCCGTAGCCGGAGGGCCGGTCCTTGACGCCCTGGACGCGGAACACCGTGCACCCCGCGCGGTCCAGCAGCGCCCGGCCCGGCTCCAGCAGGAGCCGCACCCCGGCCGTGCGCAGCCGTCCGGCGAGGTCGTGCGCCTCCAGGACGGCCCGCAGCGCGCCGGCGCCCGCCACGGGGGAGTGGTACGGGTAGAAGTCCGCCGGGGCGAAGGACTTGCCCGCGTGGTACTGCTCGGGCCGCTGCTCCCGCAGGAAGCGCGCCCAGTGCCCGGCGTCGGTGTAGTCGACGGCGAATCCGCCGCCGATGCTGATCCGGTCCGCGCGCAGCCCCCGCACCCGTGCCTTCAGGCACAGGTCGACGAGTTCGCCCGCCGACTGCGCGCGCTGCTCGGTGTCGTAGCCGGACAGATGGAAGGAGAAGCCCTCCATCACCACGGCCTCCCCGGCCTCCGCGCACCGGGCGAGGGCCGACTCCAGCTGCCCGTCGTCGAGGCCGAAGCGGCTGTGCGGCTGGGCGGGCGGCAGGCGCCGCAGCAGCACCCGGGCCGGGCGCGCGGTCGTCCGCGCCAGGGCGATCACGTGCTCCAGCTCGTCGAGCGCGTCCACGGCGATCAGGCAGCCCTGAAGGACAGCGACCCGCAGCAGGCCCTCGGCCTTGGCGGGCCCGGTGACCACGACGTTCTCGCCGCGCACGCCGTGGCCGAGCGCGTCCTGAAGTTCACCGGCGGCGGCCACGTCCACGCCCGCCCCGGACAGCGCGCAGCGGTCCATCCAGACGGCGGCCTTGTTGGCCTTCTTGGCGTAGTACACACGGCCTTCGACGCCGGCCTCGCTCAACACCTCGGAGAAAGCGGCCAGGTTGGCGTCGAAGCGGTCGGGCAGCAGGAGGTGGAAGGGGCCGCCGAGCGCGTACGACAGCTCCTGCGGCAGTCCGCCGCCCAGGGTCGCGTCGAGCTCCGGATCCGGGTGGGCGGGCAGCGGCGGCGCGGCGGACGTGCGGGTCACTGCCACAGCGACACCCGCGTTCCCCGGCCCTGTTCGATGGCCAGCTGCGCGAAGCGGTGCCCGAGCGCGATGTCGGTGACGACCAGACCGCTGTTGTAGGCGAAGATCCGCTCGTCGGCGGAGCTCCGGCCCCCGGCCCGGCCCGCCACGACCTCGGGGAACTCCGCGTCCACCGGCGGGAAGCCGCCGTCCGCGTCGGCCATGTCGGTGCCGGTGACCTTCATCTGCGCCTCGCTGGTCGCGACCACCCGGTCCGCCTCGTGCAGGGTCGACGGGGCGATGCCGTGGCCGACCAGGATCGACAGCGCGCCCGGCTTCAGATCGGACGCCTCGACGGCGGCGGGCGTGTGCTGGCCGGCCGTGGCGACCACCACGTCGGCGTCCGCGGCGGCGGCCCGTACGTCGTCCACGACCTCCACCTCCCGCTCCGGGAAGTGGTGGTGGAGCTGATCCCGTACCGCGGCGAGGCCGTCCGGGTGGGTGCCGTACACCATGAGCCGGTCCAGGTCCGGCAGCGTGGTGAGCAGGAAGGGCAGCGCCAGCCGGCCCTGGGTGCCGGTGCCGATGACGAGCGCGCTGCGGGCGCCGGGCCGCGCGCACTCCCGGGCCAGCAGCGCCGACACCGCGGGGGTGCGCAGGGAGCCGATCCGGCCGCAGTCCATCATCGCGACCGGCAGTCCGGTGACGTCGTCGTAGATCGTGAGCGTCGTGTAGTAGTGCTGCGCGTCGCGCGGCCGGTCCAGGCCGTGCTTGTACGAGGTCTTGATCGCGACGACCTCGCGGACCCCGTCCCGGCCGAGCATGGCGTACGAGACGGAGTGGCCGTCCTCCGGTTTGACGGTGAGCTTGCGGGGGTTGGCCGACCTGCCGTCGGCGAGCGTGCGGTAGGCCTGCTCGACGACGTCGACGACGTCCGCGAGGGATATCTCGATGCCGGCGATGTCGCTGGTGCTGAGAATGCGCAGGGTCCTGTCGTCCGCGGTCACGGCGTTCCCTTCGAGTGCGGGTGGGTGGGGGCCGGCTCGCCCCCGCGGCGGATCAGATGTGGGCCACCAGCGCGGCCTGCCCGTACCCGTGCTCGTCCGCCTCGGCAAGGGGACGGCTGCGGCGGCCGGGCACGCGCACCGAGGCGCGCTTGAGCCAGCGGTCGGTGCCGTCGTAGCGGGCCTTGAACGGCACCCGGCCGTGCACGACCAGGTCGTTGTCGACGACCAGGACGTCACCGGGCTCCAAAGCGACGGCGACCGAGACGCGTTCCAACTCGGCGGTCAGCCGGTCGTAGGCGGCGCGGTAGTCGGCCGGTGCCTCGTCGAGCGGGGTGTAGGCGGGGTCGTAGCGCAGGGTGGGACCGGCCTGGGTCTGCCACAGGACCGGGACCTTCGGAGGCTCTCCGGCGAAGGTGCGCGCCTCGGCGTAGGCGTCGTCCGGGAGGATCGGCAGGACCGGGCGGGACAGCAGCGCGAGGTCGTCCGCGGCGAGGCGGACCTTGCGGATGCTGGCGGCGGTGGTGGCGACGGCGTCGTGGTTGCGCATGCAGGCGAGCAGCAGCAGATGGGCGCGGCCGGGGTGGAAGGCGTCCTCGGTGTGCGGGCTGAGCAGCACGGTGCTGCTCGCACCCGTCTGCTCCTGCTCGTGGCCGGGCGCGGGCACGATGTTGTGCACGAACCGGCCCTCCTGCTGTCCCTCCCAGGCGATCGGGTGGCCCATGGCCGCGGCGAGCAGCAGCAGGAGCACGTCCCAGGCGGCGGCACGGTCGCCGGCGGTGTCCCAGCCGGAGGGCGTGGGGCCGATGCCCGCGTCGTCGACGGGCAGTCCGCGCAGGACGTACAGGCCGTCGTCCGTGTCGACCGGGCGGCAGGTGTGCAGGATCGTTTCGTCAAGGCGGGACGCGGCGGTCGCGACCCGGCGGAGCAGCTCAGGGCGTGCGGCCGAACTGCCGGACTCGGCAAGGATCTTGTGGGCGATGTCGGTCAGCTCGTCGACGTCGTGCGGGGCGAACTGGCGTAGGGGTGCGGCTCCCGTGGGCATGGCGCAGACATCCGTTTCGGGGCGGGCGCGAGTGCGGGGCGGATGGAGCTCGGAGTGCCGACCCTGTGTGTTGCCTGTGGGACGGCCGGTGATCGCTGCGAAACCTAACAGGCGAATTTAGGTAAGGCAATCCTGACCAGAGCGATAGGCTCCTGTTGCGAATTCCTTGCAGCAAGAGGGGTGATGCGTGCGCCTGTGCGCCCTTTGACGCTCCCGCAGGGAACGTCCAGGCATTGCGCTGAGGGATCTTCTTAGGGTAGGCACGCCTAAGCAATGTGCTCCCGCGTGGCTGAAAGAGGTCGTAGTGAACGTGAACAGACGCCAAGTGCTGTGGGCCGGCGGTGCGATAGGCGCGTCCGCGCTCCTCGCCGCCTGCGGCAGCGGTGACGAGACCTCGGCGAAGTCGCCGGCGGGCAAGGGCGAGAAGCCGCGCCGCGGGGGCACGCTCCGGGTCGGCGCCCTGGGCCGCGCCTCGGCCATCACCCGCGACCCGCACGGCACGCAGGCCAACGAGAGCGACTACCTGATCATCTCGCTGGTGCACGACACCCTGACCGTCCCGGGCGCCAAGCCCAACACCGTCCCCCGCCTCGCCGCGAGCTGGCAGGCATCGGACGACCTGAAGACCTGGCGCTTCACCCTCGCGAAGGGCGCGACGTTCCACGACGGCACCCCGGTCACCGCCGAGGACGTCGTCTGGTCCCTGAAGCGACTGCGGAACACCCCCTCCGGCGCCTCCCGGCTGCCCGGCATCAAGGCCGAGAACATCAAGGCCGAGGGCACGGACACCGTCGTCCTGGTCTCCGACTACGCCAACGCCGAACTGCCCCAGCTGACCCGGCTGACGACGTTCGTGCTGAAGAAGGACACCAAGGACTCCGACCTCGGCAAGGCGCCCGGCACCGGCCCCTTCAAGCTCGACTGGTTCCGCTCCGGCAACGCCCGCCTGGTCCGCAACGCCGACTGGTACGGCGGCGACGTGCACCTCGACGCCATCGAGGTCAAGATCTTCGAGAGCCCCCAGGCGATGGCCAACGCCCTGCTGGCCGGGCAGATCGACGTCGCCTCCAACGTCGGCGCGGTGGCGGCCCGTACGGCCGAGAAGCGCGGCGACGTCCAGGTCGTGCGCCGCCCCAACGACATGGCGATGCCGATCGTCATGCGCACCGCCGACGGCCCGTTCGCGGACGTGAAGGTGCGGGAGGCGCTGCGGCTGGCCGTGGACCGCGAGGCCATGGTCAAGCAGGTCCTCTCCGGCTACGGCACGGTCGCCAACGACATCCTCGGCACCGGCGACCCCGCCTACGCCAAGGACGTCCCGCAGCGCACCCGCGACCTGGCCAGGGCCAAGCAGCTGCTGAAGGAGGCCGGCTTCGACACCTCGAAGACGTACCAGCTGCTGACCACGGAGGACATCGCCGGACTCGCCGAGTCGGCGACGCTGTTCGCCTCCCAGGTCCGCGAGGCCGGGGTGAAGGTCGAGGTCGTCCGGCAGGAGTCGGCGACCTTCTGGGACAAGACCTGGCTCAAGGGCGACCTCTACACGACCTACTGGGGCACCAACGACTCGGTGGTGTTCTTCGCCAGCAAGACCATGGTCTCCGACTCCGGGCAGAACGAGGCCGGCTGGAAGAACAAGGAGTTCGACGCCGCCTACCGCAAGGCCATGGCCACCAAGGACGCGGCGGAGCGGGCCAAGGTCCTGCACGAGCTGCAGCAGATCGAGCACGACGCATCCGGCTACCTGCTGTGGGGCATGGCCGACGGCATCGACCTGGCCGGTGCCGCGGTGCGCAACCTGCCCACCCTGCCCGGCTATGGGCGCGTCCAGCTCGAGCGGGCATGGCTGGCACGCTGACCCCGACGGCACGGCCCGAACCGGCGGCGGGCTCCCGGCAGCCGGCGCGTACAGCCCTGTACGTGGCCGGAGTGCTCGTGCGCCGGCTCCTGCTGCTGGCCGGGCTGCTCGCCGCCGTCTTCGCCGCCGTGGAGCTGCTGCCGGGGGACGCCGCCGACGCCACCTCCGAACGCGGGGAGAGCGCGGCCGACCTCGCCCAGCGGCGCCGACTGCTGGGCCTGGACCGGCCCGTGGCGGAACGGTTCTGGGACTGGATGACCGGCCTGCCGACCGGCGACCTCGGCACCTCGGCGCGCGGTGAGCAGGTCGCCGACCTGCTCGCCCGGCCGTTCCCCAACACCCTGCTGCTCGGCGGGCTCGCGCTGCTGCTCACCCTCGCCGCCTCCGTCGCGCTCGGCTGCTGGGCGGCGGCCCGGCCCGGCGGCCCGCTCGACCGGGCCGTGTCGGCGAGCGCCACCGGCATCCTCGCGCTGCCCGAGTTCGTCGTCGCCGTGGCCCTCGTGCTCGTCTTCGCGCAGTGGACCGGCTGGCTGCCCGCGGTCACCCTCACCGACTCGGACGGCTCGCCCGCCTCCTGGCGGATGCTCGTGCTGCCCGTGCTGGCCCTGGCCATCCCCCAGATCGGCTGGAACACCCGGATCGTGCGGGCCGCCCTCGCCGACGAGGCCCGGGCACCGCACATCGACACCGCCGTCCTCGACGGGCTGCCCCGGCGCCGGATCCTCACCCACCACCTGCTGCCCGGCGCCCTGCCCACCATCGCGGCCGGTGTCGCCACCTCCACGGGCATGCTGCTCGGCGGCGCGGTCGTCGTGGAGACCATCTTCAACTACCCCGGCATCGGCTCCGTCCTCGCCGGCGCGGTCGCCGACCGGGACAGCCCGGTCATCGCCGGGGTCGTCGCCGTGACGGGAGCCGTGATCACCGCAGTGCTGCTGCTCGCCGACCTCGTACGCACCTGGGCCTCGGGAGGCCGGACATGACGCCGAACACCGCCGGTGCCGTACGCGCCCGGGTCCCGGGAGGCCGGACGTGACCCCGGTCGTCGACGCCATCGAGCCGGCCCCGGCCGCGCGGGTGGGACGGGCCCGCCTCCGGGTCGCCGTCCGGGTGCTGCCGGCCCTGCTGCTCACCGCCCTCGCCCTGGCCGGTCCCTGGCTCGCCCCGCACGCCATCGACACCCCCGTCACCGCGCCCTACACGGAACCCGGCGGCGGTGCCCCGCTCGGCGGCGACCAGCTCGGCCGGGACGTCCTCAGCCGGGTCCTCGCCGGAGGGCGCGAACTCGTCGTCACCTCCCTGCTCGTGGCCGTGCTGGTGACCGCCCTGGCCGCCGTCCTCGGCGCGGTCAGCGCCCTGCGCCCGGCCGTCGGGCGGATCGTGGAGCGCACCTGCGACGTGCTGATGCTGCTGCCCGCCGTGCTCGGCATCCTCCTCGTCACCCTGTCCTGGCCGGACGGCGGCCGGCTCGCCGTCGTCACCGCCTCGGTCGTCCTCGGCGTGCCCTACGCGGTGCGTCTGGTGGCCGGCGCGGCGACGCCCGTGGCGGCCTCCGGGTACGTGGAGGCGGCGTCCGTCGGCGGCGAACGCCTGTGGTACCTGGTGGCCCGGGAGGTGCTGCCCAACCTGCGGGCCACCCTCCTCGCCCTGTTCGGGCTGCGCTTCGTCGCCGCCGTCTACCTCGTCGCCACCGCCGGTTTCCTCCAGGTCGGGCCGCAACCCCCGGCCGCGGACTGGGCGTTGATGATCCGGGAGAACTCCGGCGGCATCCTCCTCAACCCCTGGGCCGTCCTCGCCCCCAGCGTCGCCGTGGGCCTGCTCGCCATGAGCGTCAACCTCGCGGCCGCCGCCCTCGTCCCCGCGACCGGCCGGAAGGCGGTGCCCACGCTGTGAACCAGCACTGGACCTCTCAGAGTGACGTGGCGCCGGGAGAGCACGCGGTCCGCATCCACGGGCTGACCGTCTCCGCCCCCGGCGGCCGTCTCCTGCTGGACGGGGCCGGCCTGGAGTTGGCCCCCGGCCGCGTCACCGCCGTCGTCGGTCCCTCCGGCTGCGGCAAGACGACACTGCTGCGGGCCGTGACCGGTGCGCTGCCCCCGGGCACCGAGCGCACCGCGGGCACCGTCACCGTCCTCGGCCAGGACCCGCTCACCCTGCCCGCGCCCGCCCTGCGCGCCCTGCGCCGCGACCGGCTCGCCTACGTCGCCCAGGACCCGGGCTCCGCCCTCAATCCCCGTATGAAGGTGCGCCGTCTGCTCGCCGAGGTCGCCGCGGACACGAGCCCCGAGGCGATCCTCGGGCAGCTCGACGAGGTGCGGCTGCCCACCGGCGACGGGCTGCCGGACCGCCGGATCGGCGCGCTGTCCGGCGGCCAGCAACGCCGCGTCGCGCTCGCCCGCGCCCTGGCCCGCCGCCCCGCCGTCCTGCTCCTCGACGAGCCCACCGCCGGACTCGACCCCGTGCTGCGCGACGAGATCGCCGGCCTCCTGCGCCACCTCGCCGAACGGCACCGGATCGCCGTCGCCCTGTCCTGCCACGACACCGACCTGGTCACCCGGCTCGCCGACGACATCGTGGACCTGACGGGCACGACCCCCCGGCCGGCCGCACGCACCCGCCCGGCTTCCGACGGACCGGCGTCCTCGGCGGTGCCCGACACCGGGGAGGGTTCCCACGGCCGGCCGGTTGCCGGGGAGCAGCCGGCGCTCGTGCGGCCGGCTGTGGACGAGGCGGCCGCGCCCGGCTCACCGCCCCTGCTCACCGCCACCGGCCTCCAGGCCGCCCACACCCACCGCGGCCGGCGCGTCCCCGTGCTCCACGGCATCGACCTCGGGCTCGCCGCCGGGAGCAGCCTGGGGGTCGTCGGGGTCTCCGGCTCGGGCAAGACGACCCTGCTGCGCGCCCTCGTCGGACTGCACCGCCCCACGGCCGGCACGGTGAGCCTGAACGGCACACCGCTCGCCCCCGGCGCCTCCCGCCGCTCCCGCGACCAGCGCCGCCGTCTCCAGCTGGTGCCGCAGGACCCGCTCGGCACGCTCAACCCGGGCCGCACGGTCGGGGCCGCCCTGCGGCGCCCGCTCCTGCTGCACCGCCGGACCGGCCGCGCGGGGGCGCCCGCCCGGGTGCGGGAACTCCTGGAGCAGGTCGGCCTGCCCGCCACGGCCGCCGACCGCTACCCCCACGAGCTGTCCGGCGGACAGCGCCAGCGCGTCGCCATCGCGCGGGCCCTGGCCGCCGACCCCGACGTGCTGTTCTGCGACGAGGTCACCTCCGCGCTCGACGCGGAGACGGCCGTCGCCGTGATGGACCTGCTGACGGAGCTGCGGGACCGGCGCGGCCTGGCCCTGGTGCTGGTCAGCCACGACCTGCGCCTGGTCGCCGACCGGACCGACGAGCTGATCGTCATGTCCGAGGGCCGGGTGGCCGAGGCCGGCCCCACGAGGCGGTTGCTCGGTTCGCCGGAGGGGCTCACCAGCCCGTCGGCGGCGGGGGTCGAGTAGCCGTCAGAGCACCTTGCGGTGCAGGAGGGCCGACAGGACGAGGGCGCCCGGCAGCAGCGGCAGCCACACCGTCAGGACGCGGTAGCCGATGACGGTGGCCGTGGCCGTGCCCACGGGCGCCCCGAACGCGGCCATCGTGAAGACGAGCGCCGCGTCCACGGGGCCGATCCCGCCCGGCGCGGGCACGGCCCCGACCGCGGTGCCGGCCACCAGCAGCGCGAGGATGACCTGCGTCCAGGACAGCGGCAGACCGAGCGAGAAGCCGACCGTGGCGATCACACTGCCCTGGAGCAGCGGGGTGGCGGCCGCACCGCCCCACAGGGCGAGCACGCGGTTGGGGCGGGTGTGCAGCTCGCGGGCGTCGGTCAGGGCGGTGCGCAGAAAGCCCAGGACGGGGCGGCGCAGTGCCCGTACGGCCACCAGGAGCACGGCGGTCGCGGCGAGGGCGAGCACGGCACCGCCCGCCGCCAGGAGCAGCGTGCGGTCGTCGGGGACGAGCGCGCCGAGCCGCAGGACGTCCGGGAACGCCACCAGGAACACCAGCAGCACCAGGGTCCTGGCGACCGGCTTGACCAGGGAGTACAGGGCGAGTGAGGCGGTGGCCCGGGGGAGGGGGATGCCGCGGCGCTGGAGGAAGCGCAGGGTGACGGCGTGCGCGCCGATGCCCGCGGGCAGCACCTGGTTCGCGGCGCCGGCGGCGAACTGCGAGGCCACCAGCAGCCCGGGCGGCAGCCGCTCCGGAAGGGCGCCCTGCCGGACACAGGCGGCGGCCACCCAGGTCAGGCAGGTGAACAGCAACGCGGCGAGCAGCCACCAGGGGTCGGCCGCGGCCAGCCGCGCGACCCCCTTGTACGCGGCCTCCCGGTCGACCAGGGCCCACACTCCGATCAGCACCAGCGGGAGCAGGACCAGGGCCGGTCGGACGAGGCGTGCGGCGGTGGGGAAGCGGCGCGGGGTGGCGGGGCAGGGCGGGGCGGGGAGCGGGGCGGGGAGCGTTTCGAGCTGGGACACGGCGTACGTCGTCCTTCCGCGTCGCGCCCCGGGGACAGGGCGGACGGATGCAGGGCGAGGCAGGGGGACGGCGGAAACGTGCCCGTCCGGTGTGACGGCCCGGTGTCCGGCAGAAAAAGCGAGGCGGGCGGGAGAACGACACGGCGCGATCCCGGGCGGGCCCGGAGCCGAGGAAAGGCGGTCCGGCCGACCGGACCGCGTCACACTACCGGCGCCTTGCTGCGCCCTCCGTCCGACGCATGCCACCGCCCGGCCCGGTGCTCACCCCGGCGCCCCGCACCGCCCTCACGGCCTACGCCGCCACCGTCCCCACCACCGGGAACCCCGGGCTCCGCAGGACCCGCCTCTCCGCGTCCACCGCGAACACCTCGCAGTGCTCCCGGGCCGCCGCCCACCGCACGCCCTCCGCGCCCAGGGCGAACGCCGCCGTCGCGACCGTGTCCGCCTCGGTCAGGGTCGGGGCGACGACGGTCATGCTGAGGAGGCCGGTCGCCGGGCGGCCCGTGCGGGCGTCGAGGATGTGGTCGCCGCGCTCGTAGCGGGCGGACGTCGCGACGGCCCGGTCCGTGAGGTCCAGGACCGCGCACAGCCGGTCGGCGTGTTCGGGGTGGCGTACGCCCACGCGCCAGGGGCCGCCGACGGCGACCACGTCGCCGCCGGCGTTCAGGCAGAAGCGGCGCGCCCCGGCGGCCGACAGCAGTTCCGCTCCCTTCTGCACCGACCAGCCCTTCACCACGGCGCAGGGGTCGAGGCCCCGGCCGGGCAGGCGGACGTCGAAGGCGCCCCCGGTCGCGATCCGGTACTCCTCGCACAGGTCCAGGACCTCGCGGAGTTCCGGGCCGGGGGACAGCACCTCGCCCCGGTCCAGCCGTGACACCTCGCTGTCCGGCCGGAACGGGCTGAACCGCGCGTCGACCTCGCGCAGCCAGGCGAACAGGTCGTCCACCGGCGCCTCGGGGAAGCCCTCGTCGTCGATCCGCACCGACACCGGGAACCCCATGACGTGCTCGACGCGCCGCATCCGTCAGCCCTTCGCGTCGATGGCGGCCTGGAGCGACTCCTTGTAGCCGTCGCTGGTGATCGTGGCGCCGGACACCGTGTCGATGTCGGCGCTCTGCGCCTGGAGCGTCTCCTCGACCAGCTTCGGCACGGCGGCCGTGGTCTGCGGGTGGTTCGGCTGCTGCAGCATCCGCACGGAGGCGATCTTGTCCCCATCGAAGGTGACCTCGACCTGCACCGGTCCCTTCTCGGTGTCGATCGTGGACCCCGACACCACCGTGGACGTCGTCCCACCGGACCCCGCGGACGACGAGACCGAGGGTGTCGACGCCGGCGCCGCGGCCTCCGTGGCGGTCGAGGACGACCCGGTGTCGTGCGAGGGCGCGTAGCGCCAGACGGGGATGAGGCCCGCGACGCTGAGGACGAGGACGGGTATGGCTCGCTTCACGACAGTCTCCTCGTCATCCGGCCAGGCTGAAGCGTTCGAAGTGGATCTGCGGCTTGGGCACGCCCAGCTCGCGCAGGCTGCCGAGCACCGCGTTCATCATCGGCGGCGGGCCGCACAGGTAGACGTCCCGGCCGGTGATGTCCGGCACCAGCCGCGCCAGCTCCCGCGGCGCCAGCCGGTCGGGCACGGCCGGGCCCGTGACCAGGTGCAGTTCGGCGCCCTTGGCGGCCGCGAGATCGCGCAGTTCGTCGTAGAGGACCGCGTCCTGGTCCGTGGCGACCCGGTAGATCACGACCGTGTGGCCGCTCAGTTCCTCCAGCAGCGCCCGGATCGGCGTGACACCGACGCCGCCGGCGATGAGCAGGGCGTCCGGGCGGGTGCGGTGCAGGGTGGTGAAGGCGCCGTAGGGGCCCTCGGCGAAGACGCGCGTGCCGACCTTCAGGTGCCGCAGGGCCGCGCTGCCGTCACCGGCCCGCTTGGCGGTGAGCCGGAGCGTACGGCCGTCGGGGGCGGCGGACAGGGAGAACGGGTTCGCCTGCCACCAGCGGTCCTTCGTCAGGAACCGCCACAGGAAGAACTGCCCGGCCCGCGCGGGCAGCCGGTCCAGGTCGCGGCCCGTGACGTAGACCGAGACCACGTTGTCGTTCTCCGGGACGACCGCCGTCACGCGGAGCTGGTGGCGCCAGTTCCGCCACAGCGGCAGCACCAGCCGGCCGATGAACACCGAGGCGAGCGCCACGCCCCACACGCCGTACCAGTACGCCGCCGCCGCGGCCGACGAGGCGAACGTCGTCCCCGCCGCGACCTGGTGCGTGAACGCCAGCACCACCGCCACGTAGGTGTACAGGTGGATGAAGTGCCAGGTCTCGTAGGCCAGCCGGCGCCGGGCGTAGCGGGCCGAGACCACGCCGACCACGATGAGGATCGCCAGCGCGACGATCGCGCGCAGCACGCCCTCGACCGTCTCGGCGAGGTCCACCAGCTGGTTCACCGGGTCCAGCGACGAGGCCTGGGCGTAGCCGAAGACGATGAACACGGCGTGCGCCAGCAGCAGCCACAGCACCGAGAAGCCGGTCCAGCGGTGCCAGGACGTCAGCCGGTCCATGCCGATCCGCCGGTCGAACCACGGCAGCCGGGCCACCAGCAGCAGCTGGAACGCCATGAGCAGCGCCCCGAACAGCCCGGTCAGCCGGCCCAGCACGATCAGCGTGTTCGAGGCGAAACCGGCCTGGACGAAGAAGACGGTCACCACGGCCACGTTGGCGAGCAGCACCGCGTACAGGCCGGTGCGGCCCACCACTGTGGGGCGCACGCCGGGGCGGGCCGCCACGGGAGGTTGATGGAGTGTCGTCACGGTCGGCAGCTCCTTGATCGGATCCTGGGATACCGAGCTTGTCGCGGGGGAGCTGTCGGAAAGCTGTCGCTCAACTTTCAAGTTTTTATCGATCCCGCGGCGGGAGGCCGGGCGGCTATGGCGGCACGTCAGCCGTGCCGCACTATGAGGTCGTGGAAAAAGTACGACTTCTCGTCGTCGACGACGACCCGCCCATCGCCGATCTCGTCGCGACCGTCGCCCGCTACGAGGGCTGGGAGGCGGTCACGGCGTACACCGGCGAGGACGCGCTGCAGCGGGCCGCCGAGTTCCACCCGGACATCGTGGTGCTCGACCTGATGCTGCCCGGCGTGGACGGCTTCGGCGTCCTGGACCGGCTGCGCGCCTCCGGCACGATGGTGCCCGTGGTGTTCCTCACCGCCCGCGACGGCGTCGCCGACCGGGTCGCCGGCCTCACCCGGGGCGGCGACGACTACCTGGTCAAGCCGTTCGCCGTGGAGGAGCTGATGGCGCGGCTGCGGACCGTGCTGCGGCGCAGCGCGGGACCGGCCTTCCAGCGGTCCGTGCTCCAGGTCGGCGACCTGACGATGGACGAGGACACCCGCGAGGTGCGGCGCGGCGACAAGCTGCTGTCGCTGACCCCGACCGAGTACGAGGTGCTGCGCTACCTGATGCGCAAGTCGCCCACCGTGCTCACCAAGGCACAGATCCTCGACCACGTGTGGGAGTACGGCTTCGGCGGCCGCTCCAACGTCGTCGAGCTGGTCGTCAGCCGGCTGCGCCGCAAGCTCGACGAGACCGACGACGGCGCCGCCCCGCTGATCCACACCGTGCGCGGATTCGGGTACGTGCTGCGACAGGCTTCCGAGTGATCGCCCGGCTGCGGCGGGCCTACCGCGGGATGCGCCTGGGCACCCGGCTGGCCCTGGGCCTCGGCGCCCTGTCCCTGGTCGTGTTCGCCGTCGTCGGCACGGCTCTGACCACGTACATGCGGGACTACCTGTCGGCCCAGCTCGACACCCAGCTGGCGCAGGCCCAGATCGCCCAGTCCAAGAGCATCGCGGACTACGGCACCCTCACGGGCAAGAAGTACTACAGCTGGTACTACGCCGTGTACGACGTGAAGGACGGCGGGCCCGAGCTGCGCCGGCCCGAGGACCCGGCGGACCTGCCGAAGGACGTCGACGACCTCACCGCCCTGGCCTCCGCGCAGACCGCCGCGCACACGGAGCTGCTGCGCACCGAGTACCTCAGGGGCGCGGGCACCTACCGGCTGCGCGCCTGCGAGGTCAAGCCCGGGGTGGTCCTGGTCAGCGCCGCGCCCATGGACGAGATCCAGGACACGGTCGGGCAGCTGATCACCATCCAGGTCGTCACCTTCGCGCTCGCCCTGCTCGCCCTGGTGGTCTTCGGCCGCCGGATGCTGCGCCGCGGCCTGAAGCCGCTCAGCGACATGGCGACCACCGCCCACGGCATCGCCTCGCACGACCTGACCGAGTCGGCGGCCCGGCTGCCGCTGCGCGCCGACGGCCGCGACGGCGGGCCCGAGGTGGACGAGCTGCGCACCGCCTTCAACACGATGCTGGAGCACATCGACGACTCCCTCGCCGTGCGCGCGGAGGCCGAGCAGCGGCTGCGCCGGTTCGTCGCGGACGCCTCCCACGAACTGCGCACCCCGCTGATGTCGGTGCGCGGCTACGCGGACCTCTTCCAGTACGCCGCCGCCAACGCCCCCGAGGAACGCGAACGGCACCTGGCCCGGCTGCGCGCCGAGGCCGCCCGGATGGGCGTGCTCCTGGACGACCTGCTGCTGCTCGCCCGGCTGGACGCCGCCGAGGTGGAGACGCCGCTGCGGCTCCAGGACGCCGACCTGGTGGAGCTGGTGTGCCAGGCCGCGGACGCCTTCCGTGCCGGACGCCCCGACCATCCCCTGACCGTGCCGGCGGGCCCGCGTCCCGTGATGCTGCGGATGGACCCGCTGCGCATCCGGCAGGTCGTCGACAACCTCCTGACCAACGCCGCCGTGCACACCCCCGCCGGGACGAAGGTGTCCGTGGAGGTGGGCGTCGCGCCCGGCTGGGCCGAGGTGCGGGTCACCGACACCGGGCCGGGCATCCCGCCCGACGACCGGGACCGCGTCTTCGACCGCTTCTACCGCGTCGACAAGGCCCGCAGCCGCGACCGCGGCGGCAGCGGACTGGGCCTCGCGGTCGCCCAGTCCCTCGTCCGCGCCCACGGCGGCCGGATCGAGCTGAGCAGCGAGCCGGGCTCGACGGTGTTCACCGTGTGCCTGCCCTGGAACGGTGCGGGCCCTTCGGGCCGGTGACTTGGGCCCTCTAGACTCGACCGGCGACAGCCCGTACGACCATGGCCAAAAGTCTCCGCCAACCCGAAGGACTCCGGCGTCTTGATACGGATGGAATCAGTCACCAAGCGGTACCCGGACGGCACGGTGGCGGTCGACCGGCTCTCCCTGGAGATACCCGACGGCTCGATCACCGTCCTCGTCGGACCCTCGGGCTGCGGCAAGACGACCACGCTGCGGATGATCAACCGGATGGTCGAACCGACCGAGGGAACGATCCTCCTCGACGGCGAGGACATCCAGCGACAGCCCGTCACCACCCTGCGCCGGTCCATGGGTTACGTCATCCAGAACGCCGGTCTCTTCCAGCACCGCACGATCGTCGACAACATCGCCACCGTGCCCCGCATGCTCGGCTGGGGCAAGCAGAAGGCCCGCGCCCGGGCGGCCGAGCTGATGGAGCGCGTCGGCCTCGACGCCGCGCTCGCCAAGCGGTACCCGTACCAGCTCTCCGGCGGCCAGCAGCAGCGCGTCGGCGTGGCCCGGGCGCTCGCCGCCGACCCGCCGGTGCTGCTCATGGACGAGCCGTTCTCGGCCGTCGACCCGGTGGTCCGCAAGGGGCTCCAGGACGAACTGCTCCGCATCCAGGACGAGTTGGGCAAGACCATCGTCTTCGTCACCCACGACATCGACGAGGCGATCAAGCTCGGCACGATGGTCGCCGTGATGCGCACCGGCGGCCGCCTCGCCCAGTACGCCCCGCCCGCCGAGCTGCTGTCCGACCCCGCCGACGCCTTCGTCGAGGACTTCCTCGGCGCCGACCGAGGCATCCGCAGGCTGTCGTTCTTCCCGTCCGCGCGACTGGAGTTGACCACGGGACCGGTGATCCCGCTCGACGCCACCGCCGAGCAGATCGCCGCCCCCGGCGCGGACCACCTCCTGGTGACCGACGCGGACGGCCGCCCGCTCGGCTGGGGCGCCCCGGGCGACCTGACGGCCGGGGACATCCGGCCCGCCGAACTCCTCCCGCATGGACGGCCGTTCGTGCCCGGCACCGACTCGCTGCGGGCCGCCCTCGACTGCGCCGTGCTCTCCCCGACCGGCTGGGCCGTCGCCGTGGACGCCGGCGGACGGGTGACCGGGGTGGTCTCGCAGCAGACCATCGGGGAGGCGATCCGCAGCGCCCACGCCGCCGACCGCGCCGACGAGGCCAAGGTCTCCTCGTGAACGGCTTCCTCGACGGTTTCTTCGACATCCCGAGCGACCTCCAGCACAGCTGGCTCGGCCTGATCGGGCTGCATCTGCGCGAGGCCCTGCTGCCGGTCCTGGCCGGGCTGCTGCTCGCGCTGCCCCTCGCCCAGCTGTGCGTCCGCTTCCGCTGGCTGTACCCGCCCGTGCTCGGCGCCACCACCATCCTCTACGCCGTCCCCTCGCTGGCCTTCTTCGTCGTCCTCATCGACTACACCGGCCAAACCGAGCTGACCGTGATGATCCCGCTGGCCGTCTACAGCCTCGTGGTGCTCGTCCCGGCCATCGTCGACGGCGTGCGGTCCGTGCCGCAGGAGACCCTGGCCGCCGCCACCGCCATGGGCTTCGGGCCCGTACGCCGCTACCTCCAGGTGCAGTTGCCGATCGCCGTGCCCGCCATCCTCGCCGGGCTCAGGGTCGCCACCGCCTCCAGCATCTCCCTGGTCAGCCTCGGCGCCCTGATCGGCAACCAGGGCGCGCTCGGCAACCTGCTCGCCGCCGCGCAGAAGTACGACCGGCCCGAGCTGGCCGTGAACTCCGTGGTCACGACGGCCGTCCTGGCGATCCTGTGCGACGCCCTGCTCGTGCTGCTCCGCGTCGTGCTCACCCCCTGGATGCCGAACGGCGCCCGCAGCCGCCCGAAGACCGGCGGGCGGCGGCAGCGGCCCGTACCGCAGGACGTGATCCGGTGAACGTACTGAACTTCGTCAGCGCCTTCTTCAGCGACAGCGCCCACTGGCACGGCTACGACGGCATCCCGCAACGCCTCCTGGAACACGTCCAGTACTCGCTGCTGGCCCTGGCCCTCGCCGCCGCGATCGGCCTGCCCGTCGGCCTGCTGACCGGGCACACCGGGCGGGGCGGCAACGCCCTCGCCTTCATCGCCACCGCCGCCCGCGCGCTGCCCAGCTTCGGCCTGCTGGTGCTGATCGTCATCATGATGGGCTTCGGCCTGCTGCCCGTGATGATCCCGCTGGTCATCCTCGCCGTCCCGCCGATCCTGGTGACCACCTACGAGGCGGTCCGCTCCGTCGACCCGTCCCCGGTGGACGCCGCCCGCGGCATGGGCATGCGGGAGTCGCGGATCCTCTTCCAGGTCGAACTGCCCGTCGCCCTGCCCCTGATCCTGAGCGGCTTGCGCTCCGCGGCCATCCAGATCGTGTCGACGGCCACCATCGCCGCCTACGTCAGCCTCGGCGGCCTCGGCCGGTACATCGTCGACGGGCTCTACCAGCGCGACTACGAGAAGGTCGTCGGCGGCGCCACCCTGGTCGCCGTCCTCGCGCTCGTCACGCTGGCGGTGTTCTGGGCGGCGGGCCGCCTGGCCGTGTCGCCCGGGGTGCGCAGGCGCTGATGTCCGAAGAGTGTCCGTAAGAAACCGTGACCAGGCTGCTCTTGACTGACCGTAAAGCGGCTGGATTGGATCGTTGGATGACTTCTACCGCGAAGAGCAGCTGGTCCAGGACGAGGCACACCGGCGCGGCGGCCGTCGCGCTCACCGCCGCCGCGGCGCTGCTCGCGGGCTGTTCGTCCGGCGACACCTCCGACAACCCCCTGGCGGGCGAGAAGGCGCAGGACGGCACCGTCGTCGTCGGCTCCAACAACTTCGCCGAGAGCACCCTGCTCGCCGACATCTACGGCGAGGCCCTCAAGGCCAAGGGCGTCAAGGTCACGTACAAGCACAACATCGGCAGCCGCGAGACGACGTACGGCCTGATGAAGAACGGCTCCGTCACCGTGCTGCCCGAGTACAACGGCTCGCTGCTGGCCTACCTGGACCCCAAGGCCGAGCAGAAGTCCGCCGAGGCGGTGAACGAGGCCGTCAAGGCCAAGCTCGACAAGAAGCTGACGATCCTCCAGTCCTCGCCCGCCGAGGACAAGGACTCGGTCACGGTCAACGCCCAGACGGCGAAGAAGTACAAGCTGACGTCCTCCTCCACCCTCGCCGATCTCAAGGACGCCGCTCCGGACCTGGTGATCGGCGGTTCGCCCGAGTTCCAGACCCGGCACCAGGGCCTGGAGGGCCTGAAGTCCGTGTACGGGCTGGAGTTCAAGTCCTTCAAGGCGCTCGACGCGGGCGGCCCGCTGACCCAGGCGGCGCTGACCCGGAACACCGTGCAGGCCGCGGACATCTTCACCACGGACCCGACCATCGTGAAGGAGAAGTTCGTCGTCCTGAAGGACCCGGAGAACCTCTTCGGCTTCGCGAACGTGACCCCGCTGGTCCACAAGAGCGGCCTCCCCCAGAAGGGCGTCGACGCGCTCAACGCCGTCTCCGCCAAGCTCGACACCAAGACGCTCCTGGAGCTGGACGCGCAGGTGCAGCTGGAGAAGAAGGACCCGCTGGACGTGGCGAAGGCGTGGCTGAAGTCGGCGGGTCTGGACTGACCCGGCGGCCCGTCACGATGCGGTAACGGGCCTGGCCGGATCCGCAGGGGACCGAACGCGGGCCGGGGGTGGGGCGTCACAGGGACGGAACCATCCCCGGTCACCGCGAAACCCCTGGGAGCGTCATGCGTACCGACATGACCCGCACGGCCCGTCTGCTCCTCGTCCTCGCCCTGTCCGCCGCCGGAGCCGGAGCCGCCGCGGGGTGCGGCAGTACGGAGGCCGGCGGCACCGAACCCGCTCCGCGCCCGCGCTCCGAGAACCGGGCCCAGCAGGTCGCCGAAGCCTGGGACGGCTCCCGGGCGGCCGCGCAGTGGCGCGCGGGCTACCACCCCATGGGGCCGGTCGTCCAACTCCCCGGGACCGGCCTCCTGCGCGACGACGCCGACCGGCGCGCCTACGAGATCGGGAACTTCGACCTGCGGGGCAAGCTCCCCGCCGCGCCGGGCGGGAGCGGACGGGTGACCTGGCCCAGCGGGGGCTCCCTCAAGGCGCCGCTGATGGACGCCGAGCAGGCCTACAAGGCCCTGGACACCGCCGACAGCCCCGGACCGCGCCTGACCGTGACCGGGGCGAAGCCCGGCGAGATGACCGTGGCCACCAGCCGCGGCCCGGCGACCGTCCCCGCCTGGCTGTTCACGCTGGAGGGCTACGACAGCCCGCTCAAACACGCCGCGGTGAGCCCGTCCAAGCTCCCCAGGCCGCCGATCCGGCCGCTCGGGCAGAACGTCCCCTCCGATGTGCTGGCGCCCCTCGGCGGCCTGACGGGGATCGAGGGGAACAGCCGGTCCGTCACCGTGATGGCCCACCACGGAGCCTGCGACGACGGCCCCGTCGTGGAGGCGCTGGAGACCAAGGGCAGCGTGGTGCTGTCCGCCGCCGTGACGGGGGTCAAGGAGGGCCCCTGCACCACTGAACTGCGCGGCAAGAGGGTCACGGTGAAGCTGGACCGGCCGGTCGGCGACCGCGTCGTCCTGGACGCGTTCACGGGCCGCCCGGTGCCGTACACCGCGTGGCCCGGGGAGGCGCACAACCCGCGCTGACACCCCTGGTTCAGGCCTGCACCGCCGACGCGATCAGCTGGTCGATCAGGGCGATCAGCACGTCCCGGCACGACTCCCGGTCCCGCGCGTCGCACAGCAGCAACTGCACGTGCTCCGGGACCGCCAGGGCCTCCCGGATGTCCTCGGGCGGATACGGGTGCTCCCCGAAGAAGCCGTTGACCCCGACCACGAAGGGGATGCCCCGGCGTTCGAAGAAGTCGATCGCGGCGAAGCTCGACTCGGGTCTGCGGACGTCGACCAGGACCACGGCGCCCAGCGCGCCGAGGGCCAGGTCGTTCCACATGAACCAGAACCGCTGCTGCCCCGGCGTGCCGAACAGGTACAGCACCAGGTCCTGGCTGATGGTGATGCGGCCGAAGTCCAGGGCCACGGTGGTGGCCCGCTTCTCCTCGATGCCGTCGAGGTCGTCGACGCCCAGACCGGCCATGGTCAGGGGTTCCTCGGTGCGCAGCGGGACGATCTCGCTGACCGACCCGACCATGGTGGTCTTGCCGACGCCGAAGCCCCCGGCGATGAGGATCTTGACCGTGTCGGGTGCCGAGGACGCGTCGGTGGCGACGTCAGAGCCGGCCAAGGCCGTCCCTCACTTTCTGCAGCAGGTCCAGGTCGGGAGTGGTACGGGAAACGGGGCGCGGCGGGCGGACGGTGATCCGGCCCGCCTCCAGCAGATCGCAGAGCAGGATGACGACCACGCTCACCGGAAGGTCGAGCCGGGCGGCCAGCTCCGCCACGGCGACCGGCTCGGCGCACAGCCGGAGGATCCGGGTGTGCTCGGGCTGCGGCCGGGCCGCCGCGGCGGGCGGCGGATCGACCGCGGTCACGGTCGCGATGAGCGTGAAGTCGGCGCGGCTGGGCCGGGTCCGGCCACCGGTCAGTGCGAACGGCCGTACGAGCCGGCCCGCCGAATCGCCTCCGCCCACCTCACACGCCTGGGTCGGCGACGGGTCCGGCCATGCCCCGCGGTGCCGCGCTGAGGTGCTCGCCGATCTTCTTCACCAGCATGTTCATCTGGTACGCCACCACACCGACGTCCGCACCCGGCCCGGTCAGCACGACCAGGTGGGCGCCCGGCCCTGCGGAGGTAAGGATCAGGTAGCTGTTGGCCATCTCGATGAGCGCCTGGCGCACCGGACCGCCCCGGAAGTCCATGCTGACGCCCTTGCTGAGGCTCATCAGCCCGGACGCGGTCGCCGCGAGCCGCTCGGCGTCGTCGCGCAGGAATCCGGTGGACTTGCTGACCACCAGGCCGTCCTCGGAGAGCACCACGGCCTGGTTCACGTCGGCGACCCGCTCCACGAGTCCGGTCAGCAGCTGGTCGAGCTGGGTGTGCGTGGCGGGGATGGGGCGTGTCATTGCGGTGTCCTTCGTCAGCTGTCGGCGGGCGGAGTCGAGGGGACGGGATCGGCGGCGGCCGGCCGGGGTGGTGCGGCCGTCTCCCGGTCGTGCGGCGGCTCGGCGTCGTCGTCACGGGCCCGGAGCGTGCCGCGCTGGAAGCCGGCCAGGGACGAGGCGGCGGCTTCCGCGGTGAAGTCGTCGAGGGAGCCGCCGTCGCCGGCGGGCGCTGCCTCCTCGCGCAGCTCCTCCACCAGGCTGGTCTGCGGCACCCGGCGGGGGAGCGGGGCGAGACCGTCGCGGCGGGGGATGACCGTGCGGGCGGCGGGCGCGGCGGAGGCCGTCCGGGCGGTGACGAGGGGCCGGGGCTCGCGGGCGGACCCGGCGGCGCGTTCGGCGCCCCGTGCTGCCTCGGCGCCCTGAGGCGCGTCGGCCTGCTCGGCGTCGTCCATCGCACCCCGCCCCTCCACCGAAGCCTTCCCGTTCTTCGAGGCGTTGCCGTCCTTGGCGCCGCCGCCCGTGCCCGCCGGGGCCGCCAGGCCGTTCGCGACGGCCCTGTCCTTGGCGTCCCGGGCCTCCGGCGTCCCGCCGGCGGGGACCTCCCGGACCACGATCTCGTGCGGGATCAGCACGATCGCCGTGGTCCCGCCGTACGGCGAGGAGCGCAGGGTGACGGCGATGCCGTGCCGGTGGGCCAGCTGGGCGATGACGAACATGCCGAGCCGCAGGTCGTCGGCGAGCGCCACCACGTCGAACTGCGGGGGCACCGCCAGCTGTTCGTTGAAGGACGCGTAGTCCTCCTCCGACATGCCGAGGCCGCGGTCCTCGACCTCGACGGCCAGGCCCTTGGCCACCATCCCGGCCCGCACGCTGACGGGGCTCGGGGCGGGCGAGTACGCCGTCGCGTTGTCGATGAGCTCGGCCAGCAGATGGATCACGTCGGCCACCGCGGGCGGGGCGACGTACACCTCCTCCTCGGTGTGCACCTCCACCCGCTGGTACTCGGCGACCTCGCCGATCGCGCTACGCAGGATGTCGATCAGCGCGACCGGCTCGGTCCAGCTGCGGCCGGGCCGTTCGCCGCTGACGATGACGAGGTTCTCCTCGTAGCGGCGCAGCTGGCTGGCCGTGGAGTCCAGTTCGTACAGGCCCTTGAGGATGTCCGGGTCGGTGTGCTCGCGCTCCAGCGTGTCGAGCTTGCTCAGCTGGAGGTTGACCAGGTTCTGGCTCTGCCGCGCTATGCCCAGGATGATCTTCTGGAACCCGCGCCGGGTGTCGGCGAGTTCGACCGCGGTGTGCACGGCCGTGCGCTGGGCGGTGTTGAACGCCTGGGCCACCTGGCCGAGTTCGTCGTGCCCGTAGTCCAGCGGGGTCGTCGCCGACTCCGGGTCGACCGTCTCGCCCCGCTCCAGCCGGGCCACCACGTCGGGCAGCCGCTCCTGCGCGAGGCTGACGGCGGCCCGGCGCAGTCCGCGCAGCCGCCGGGACAGCGAGCGCGTGATCCGCCAGGACATGCCGACGCACAGCAGCAGCGCGAGCAGCCCGCCGGCGCTCAGCAGCGCCGCCTTGAGCAGCAGGGCGTCCGCCTGGTCGGCGCTGCGCTGGAGCAGTGCCGTCGTCTGCTGCTGGATGAGGCCCGCGTACTGCTCGGACAGCTTGTCCATGGCGGTGTTCCACCGCTTCTGCGTGTCCGGCAGGGCGATTTTGTCCGCGGCCGCGCTGGAGTTGCGGGCCGCCAGCACCTGGTCCTCGATGGACTGCAGCGTCTGCCAGTCCGGGCTCGCCAGGATCCGCTCGGTCTGCGTCTTGGCGCTGCCCGTCAGCTGCGGCACGACCTGGTCCTGGACCAGCCAGCGCCGCGTGTTCACCAGCTCCGCGAACCGCACCCACGCCGCGTCGTCCAGATGCCCGGACGGCCAGGCCAGGGTGAGCTGCGCGTCCTCCCGGGAGACCAGCTCCGCCGCGTGCTCCAGCGCGACCAGCGGCCCGGCCTTCGAGGTGAGGTCGCCGTCGTCGACCTGGGAGAGCTCCTGGAAGGCGTGGATCTGGTCGTCGATGATCGAGGAGTACTGGTCCAGCGCCTGCTGGGGGGTGATGTCGGTGGGCTTGTCCACCTGGTCCCGGTAGTATTCCAGGCTGCCCACCGAGCCCAGCACCGAGTACAGCCGGTCGGATACGCGGGAGGGTGCCTTCTCGATCGCGTCCGCCTGCTCCACCAGCTTCGCGACCGCCTTGTCGGTCTCCTCGCGCTGCGCGTCGAGCGCCGCCCGGGAGCCGTGCGGCGAGGCCAGCCAGGCCGCCGACAGGCTGCGCTCCCGCTGGAGCGCGAGCGCGGCGTCGGTGCCCATGGCACCGGTCGACCGGCTCAGCTCCGTCTGGTCACGCAGCCGCAGGCCCTCCGAGAACATCTGGATCGTCGTCACACCCCACATGGCGGCGAGGGTGACGCTGGGCACCAGGGCCAGGAGGACCAGGGAGAGGCGTATGGAACCGAGACGGCGGCGGGCACCTGTCCGTCGAGACATCGTCGTCCTAGGGCGATCAGCGGGGAGCGAGGAACGGGGAAGCGGAACGGTCGGGAGGGCTGGGGGACGGGCGCGGGGATGGTGGCGTGCCGGGCACGGCACATGGGATGCGCAGGATGTTATCCGTACAAGTGGACGTACGGGCCGGGCCTGACCGAATCTTTGGCGACACCGTCACAGGACGTGCCCGGTCACCGGGTCCCGGCGGCGGCGAACCGGGCCACAGCGGACACGTTCGACCTGGTCACGAACGCCGGGCCGGTGAGCACCGGCGACACCCCGCCGCCGCTGACGTTGCCGTTGGTCCGGTACAGCCACAGGGCGTCCACCGCGAGGTAGCCCTGAAGGTACGGCTGCTGGTCCACGGCGAACCGCACCTGCCCGCTCCGCACCGCCTTGACCACGTCCTTGTCGAGGTCGAAGGTGGCGACCTCGGCCCTGCTGCCGGCCTGCCGCACCGCCTTGACGGCGCTGAGCCCGTACTGGGCGCCCAGGGTGACGACCTCGTCGATGCTGGAGTCCTGCCGCAGCCGGGACGCGATGGTGGCGGTCACCGCGTTCATGTCGCTGCCGTCCACGTACAGGTTGTCGGTGTCGCCCCGGAAGGCCTTGCGCACACCGGCGCAGCGGGCCTCCAGCGCGACGTTGCCCCGCTCGTGCACCACGCACAGGGCGTGCTTGGCCCTGAGGTCGTCCAGCTTGTCGCCGACGGCCCGGCCGGCGACGGACTCGTCCTGCCCGAAGTACTCCAGGAGCCCGGCCGGCCGCCAGGCGTCGATGCCGGAGTTGAGCCCGACGACGGGTATGCCGGCCGCCTTGGCCTGGGCGACCGGGCCGCGCATCGCCGCCGGCTTGGCCAGCGTCACGGCGATGCCGTCGACCTTGTCGCGGACCGCGTCCCGCACCAGATCGGCCTGCGCGGCCGGGTCGGCGTCGCCGGCGTACGTCAGGTCGATGCCGTCCTTGGCGGCCGCCGCCTCGGCGCCCCGGCGCACCAGATCCCAGAACGCGTCGCCCTTGCCGCCGTGCGTGACCAGGGCGACCTTCATCCCGGAGCCGGACCCGCCCACCGGGTCCGCGTCCGATCCGTCCCCGGCCGAGCCGAGGACCGAGCAGCCGGACACCAGCAGACACACGGCGGACGCCAGGGCCGCGAGACGGAGGAGTCTCGCGGAGGCGTGCGGCGGGGGAGGAGTGTTCATGAGGGGCGGACCTCGCTGTGCGGCCGAGCAAGAGCAGGGTGAGAGTGCAGGCGGGGCCGCATGATGTGCACCGACCGGATGACTCTCGCTGGCCCGGAGCCAACCGTGTGTGACCACTGGTCGTCAAGTGAGCAGCCACATGCCGTGAGTTGATGCTGCCGCATTGTGATGATCCGTCCGACGGGCCGAACAGCGAGATTCCGCTTACGGCTTGCGCGCCACCGCCCCGTACCTCGCGAGCTCCTCGCCGCGGATGGTCTGGCCTGCGCTTTCCGTACCGTCCATGCGGTTCGGACGCCCCTTGTGCACCCGCGCGACGCCGGACTCCACAAGGGCGAGACCCGCCTAGACTGGTGCGGCTCACGGGACGACAGGGCGCGACGACGGAAGGGCGGCGACGGTGGCGGCAGCCGGCAGTGGCTTCGAGGACCCGTCCGCCGACGTGCTCGCCCAGGCGGCCGCGGCCTTCGGACTGCTCGCCTCGCCCGCCCGGCTGCACATCGTCTGGGCGCTGGCCCAGGGCGAGAGCGACGTCACCGGCCTCGCGGAGCGGGTCGGCGGCGCGCTGCCCGCGGTCAGCCAGCACCTCACCAAACTGAAGCTGGCCGGGCTCGTCCGCTCCCGCCGCGAGGGCCGCCGGCAGGTCTACTACGTCGACGACCCGGACATCGTCGACGTCGTACGGCTCCTGGTCGGCCGGCTCACCGACCGCGCCGCACCGGCGCCCCGCCGCCTCCATGGCCTCTGAGACCACCCTCGGGGTGCTGCGGCGGCTGGAGTCGGGCCCGCGGGGACTGACCGACACGGAGGCCGCGTCCCGGCTGGCCGCCTGCGGCGGGAACACGCTGCCGCAGGAGCGGACACCGACCTGGCCCCGCCGGTGCGTACGGGCCCTGCGCGACCCCTTCACCGCCGTCCTGCTCTGCCTCGGCCTGGTGTCCGCCGCCGTCGCCTCCTGGGGCACCGCCGGGGTGATCCTCGCCCTGGTCGCGGTCAGCTGCGTGCTGCGCGCGAGCGGAGAGCACCGGGCCGACCGGTCCCTGGCCGCCCTGCGCGAACTGGTCGCCGGCACCGCCACGGTGCTGCGCCGCGCCGACGCCCAGGAGCCGCCGCGGGCCCGGGAGGTGCCGGTCGCCGAACTCGTCCCCGGCGATGTGCTCCGCCTCGGCCCCGGGGACCTCGTCCCGGCGGACGTACGGCTGCTCCGCGCCCGGGGGCTCACGGTGCACCAGGCGGTCCTGACCGGGGAGTCGGCGCCGGTGGGGAAGACGGCGGCCGACGCGGGGACGCCCGACGAGTCCCACCTCTGCTTCCAGGGCAGTGCCGTCGCCACGGGAAGCGCCACCGCCGTCGTGGTCGCGACCGGGGCCGGGACCCGGTTCGCCGCCGCCCACCGGGCGCCGGACGCGCGCCGGGAGGGCGGGGCCTTCGACCGGTCCGTGCACGGGATCTCCTGGGTGCTGATCCGGTTCATGCTGCTGACCCCGCCGCTGGTGCTGATGGCGAACGCGGCGCTGCGCGACCGCGGCCTGGAGACACTGCCCTTCGCCGTCGCGGTCGCCGTCGGGCTGACGCCCGAGATGCTGCCGGTGATCGTCATCACCTGCCTGGCGCGGGGCGCCGCCCTCCTCGCCCGTACCCAGGGCGTGATCGTCAAACGGCTGCCCGCACTGCACGACCTGGGCGCCGTCGATGTGCTGTGCGTCGACAAGACCGGCACCCTCACCCAGGACCGTCCGGTCGTCGAACGCTCCCTCGACCCGGCCGGCCGGGACGCCCCGGAGGTGCTGAACTGGGCCGCAGTGGGCGCCTGGTGGACCCTCCAGCTCGCCGAACTGCCCGCGCCGGACGCCCTCGACGAGGCCCTGCTGGAGGCGGCCGGGCCGGTGGGCGAGGAGTACGACGGGGTGGACGCCGTGCCGTTCGACCCGGTCCGGCGGACCGCGACGGCGGTGGTACGAGGCGGCCTCGGGCGGCACACCGTCGTCGTCACCGGTGCCGTCGAGGCCGTCCTGGAGCGCTGCGCGACACGGCCCGGCGAGCATGAGCGGCTGCTGTCGCTCGCCGCCCGGGAGGCGGACGCCGGGCTGCGGGTACTGGCCGTCGCCACGGCCGACCGCCCCGCCGGCCCCGGTGCTTCGGCCGACGCCCGCGGCCTCGCCTTCCGGGGCCTGGTCACCTTCCGGGACGCCCTCGCCCCGACCGCCGCCGAGGCCCTGCGCGGCCTGGCCGACCGCGGCGTCACCGTGAAGGTCCTCACCGGCGACCACCCGGCCACGGCGGCCCGGGCCTGCCGCGAACTGGGCCTGGACCCGGGCGAGGTACGGACCGCCGGACGACCGGAGGACATCGGCGCGGCGACCGTCCTCGCCCGCTGCACCCCGGAGGACAAGGCCCGCGCCGTCGCCGCCCTGCGCGCCGCCGGGCACACCGTCGGCTTCCTCGGCGACGGCGTGAACGACGTGGCCGCGATGCGCGCCGCCGACGTCGGCATCGCGCCCCGCTCCGCCGTCGGCGTGGCACGGGACAGCGCGGATGTGGTGCTCGCCGAGAAGGACCTCACGGCGATCGGCCACGCGATCACGGCCGGCCGGCACGCGAGCGGCAACATCGCCTCGTACCTGCGCGTCACGCTCTCCTCGAACCTGGGCAACGTCGTCGCCATGCTCGCCGCGGGCCTGCTCCTGCCCTTCCTGCCGATGCTCCCGGCCCAGGTCCTCGCGCAGAACCTGTGCTTCGACGCGGCCCAGCTCGCCTTCGCCCACGACCGTCCCGGCGCGGTGGCGCTGCGCGGCCCGGCCGGGCTGCGGCCGCGCTCCTTCCTGCGGTTCGTCACCGGCTTCGGCGTGCTCAACGCGGTCGCCGACCTCGCCACCTTCGCCGTCCTCACGCTCGCGCTGCACGGCCCCGACGCCGTCGACGACGAGGCCGTGTTCCACTCCGCCTGGTTCACCGAGAACCTGCTCACCCAGGCCGTGGTGATGCTGCTGCTGCGCACCGGCCGGCGTGGCGAGGGCAGCCGCGCGCCGGGGCCGGTCGCCATGGCGGCGGCCGGACTCGCCGCCGTCGGACTGCTGCTCCCGCCGAGCCCCCTCGGCGCGGCCCTCGGCATGACGGCCCTGCCCGCCGCCTACTACGTCCTGCTGGCGTTGGTCCCCGGTCTGTACGCCCTGGCCCTGACCGCGGCCCGCGCCGGGTACCGGCGGCGTCAGCCGTAGGTGAGGTCCGAGCAGGGGTTGTCGGCCGCGGACCGGGCCCCGTCGGCGACCTCCGACGGCACGGCGGTCGGGGTGGGGGAGGCGGACGCGGCAGCCGCCGGGGTGCCGGCGTACGACTGCCCCAGGACGACACTGACTCCGCTGCCGGTCACTGACCGGAGCCCGGCGCCGGGGAAGGCCTGCGCCACGGTCCGGGCCTGGTTCTCCAGGCCGGGGCCGTACTCGACGAGCGTGGTGGTGTGGTCCTGCGCGGACGCCGTGGCCGTGCCCGTGACGGTGAAGCCGTCCGCGGTGAGGGTGGCGGCGGCACGGGCGGCCAGGCCGGGGACGGAGGTGCCGTTGTAGACGGCGACGTCGATGCCGTCACCCGAGACCGGCGCGGAGGGCGTGCTGGAACTGGACGCTCCGGTTTTCTTCCCGCCGGCGTTCTCGCCGTCGATCGTGCGGTCGGCCCGGAGCGCGGCCCACAGCGCGTCGGCGTCCGGCTGCACGATCGCCACCCGGGAACCCTCGTAGCGCCAGGGCAGGGTGACGAACTTGGTGTTGTGCAGGTCGATGTCCTTCAGGGACATGGCGAAGGAGATCAGCTTGTCGGCGGAGCCGAGGCCGGGGTCGACGGTCAACGACCGCGTGGCGGCTTCGGCCAGCGGCAGCAGGTTGGCCGGGGTGAGGCCCTTGCTCTTCACCTCTTTCAGGAGGCTCGCCACGAACGCCTGCTGGCGCTTGATGCGGCCGATGTCGGACCCGTCGCCGATGCCGTGCCGGATCCGGACGTAGTCCAGGGCCTTCTGGCCCGACACCGTCTGCTCGCCCTTGTGGAACAGCAGCTTGCCCGGGGCGGTCAGGTGCGGGTCGAGGTCGTTCTCGTAGACGTCCTGCGGCAGGCAGACCTTCACCCCGCCCACCACGTCGGTCAGCCGGGCGAAGCCCTTGAAGTCGACGACGACGGTGTGGTCGACGCGCAGCCCGGTGAGCTGTTCGACCGTGTTCTGGGTGCAGGCCGGGTTGCCCTTGGCGGTCTGGCCGACCGAGTACGCCGCGTTGAACATCGTGTCCGGCTGGGCCTTGGTCCAGCTGCCGTCGGGCAGCCGGCAGGGCGGGATGGTGACCAGGGTGTCGCGGGGGATGGAGACGGCGAGGGCGTGCCGGTGGTCGGCGTACACGTGCAGCAGGAACGCGGTGTCGGAGCGGCCCACGTCGTCCTTGTCGCCGCCGCCGAGGGCGTTGTTGCCGCCGGTGCGGGTGTCGGAGCCGATGACCAGCACGTTCTCGCCCTTCGACGAGCCGGCCTCGGGGCGGTGGTCGGAGAGGCCGCCGGAGTCGAACGTGCTGATGTTGCCGTCCAGTTTCAGGTACAGCCAGCCTGCGCCGCCCGCGGCGAGCACCAGCAGGGCGAGGCACACCGCGAGGGTGGCGCGTATGCCGCGGCCCCGGCGGCGACCGCGCCGGCGCCCGCGGCCCGGGGGCGCCGCCCGGCCGCGGTGGCCCGCACCCCTGCTCCGGTGCCGCGGCGGGTCCGTCGTCCGGCTGCTGGTGACCGTCATCGGCGTCTGCTCGCCTCTCGCCCGGGGGTTGTACAGTTGCGCAATGTAGCAACTGTCGAGGCGAGGGAGAGTATGACGTGCTGCGCAACGGACTGGAGCCCTGGCACCTGCTGATCGTGGCGATCGTCGTGATCGTCCTGTTCGGCTCGAAGAAACTGCCGGACACGGCGCGTTCGCTCGGCCGCTCGATGCGGATCCTCAAGAGCGAGGCGAGGGCACTGAAGGAGGAGGGCGCCGCGGACGCGGCGCCCGGTGAGCAGGCCCGGACCGCCGCGCCCGTGGACACCCCCTAGGCCTGCGGCGCCGGGCTCGTGGCCTTCGCCGACCGGGCCTCCTTCCGGCGCTGCCGGCGGCTGACGCGCGGCTCCTGGTCCGGGAGCCAGCCGAAGGTGAGGCAGCTGCCGGCCACGCCCAGGAGCAGGCCGACGAAGAAGCCGCCCAGGTTGGACGTCAGCCAGCTGCTCAGGGAGACCAGCACCCCGATGACCGAGTAGAACAGGCGCTGGGCGGGGTTGAAGAGGATCAGCAGCCCGCACAGCAGCATCACGGCCGGGAGCAGATAGCCCGCCAGCCCCTGCATGCCGACGTGCAGGATGACGTCCAGCGACGCCTTCAGGGTGAGCAGGATCTCCACCCCGCCCAGGGCGAGCAGCAGCCCGCCCCAGAACGGCCGGCCGGCCCGCCACCGCCGGAAGTCCCCGCGCGAGCGGCCGGGCATCAGCAACCCGACCCGCTGAAGCCCAGTTTCAGCCCGGGCAGCTTGAACACACCGGCGGTCGTGGCGTAGTTGGTCTGCCGCAGGTTGGCGATGTGCACGGTGTCGGACTGCTGGCTGAAGACGCCCTTCGGGCCGCGGCCGAGCGGCCCGGCCTTGTCGAGCGTGCTGGCGTCGTTGCCGATCTCGATGTTGTTGAACGCGGCGTCGCCGGACAGCTGGGTCGAGTCGGTCGTCAGATCGCTGGCGGTGACCTTCTGCGCGCCTTCACCGGCCCTGATGACCAGGTTCGTGCCGCCCAGGTCCACGCTCTGGCACAGCTTGGTGAGCGTCGCGTTCTTGATCACGGACGTGACGACCAGTACCTGGCCGCCGGTGTCACCCGCGTTGGGGCTGCCCTCGGCCATCTCGTCCAGACCGCCGAACTGCGCGAAGCCGGTGCCGTTCAGCTCGGTCGCCGTGACCGTGAAGGGCATTCCGGAGATGGCGAACTGCACACCCAGCGCCCCCTGGGAGGTGAGGATCGCGAGGCCCGCGACGACCGCGGTGGCCGGCACCGCCATCACCGCGGCCCGGCGCGCCCGGACCCGCCCGCGTCGCGCGGGGACGTCGCCGGCGTCCGAGGCGACGGGGCCTTCCGGTCTTTCAGGGGTGTGCTCGGCGGAGGAGGTCATGTCTGCTCCAGGTGCGTGTCGGTGCGGATCGGGTTGGCACGTTGCCCTGGCGCGGACATCGACCGCGTGCGCATGTCTCCTCGCAACTCCCGGCGGTTGCAAGGGCTTTCTCGTTACGCCGCAGTAGCCGACCAGGAAGTTACCGGGGGTTACATGAAGGGTCAAGAGAAGTGTGAACAAAGAGTGTCGGTTGTGCGCCGCGTGTGAGTCACCGCTGCCCGGAAACCCTCATCACGCGCACAACTCCCTTGCAATGCCTTGACGTTGGGCCACACCGAGGTCTACAACTCTCCTCGTCTCACCGGATCCGTGGCGCCGGATCCGCCGCGCGGCACCGTCCGCGTGTCCCGGACCAGCCGTCCCTGACCTCCCGTCCGGCACGGGCATCTCGCGGCCCGACGCGTCCGCACGGGCTTTCCATCGCCCGATCCCCATCCCCACGGCACGGCCGCTTCGGAGCCGTGCCGCCGGCCACCCCCCGCCCGGCCCGGCCGGAGGCCTGTCCCCGTGCGCGCCTCCGGCCGGTCACCGGCCTGCCGTTGCCGGTCCGTCACGTACGGAGAAGGCGTGACGGGCCGGCAACGGCGGACGCCGACGCGTCCGCCACCACCCTCACCCCCGCTTCAGAGAAGAGGTACACCCGCATGCGTACGCGCACCCTCCTCGCTCTCACCGCCGCCGTCGCCACCCTGGGCCTCGCCGCCCCCGCCTCGGCGGCCGACACCCCGGTCCTGACCACCGCCGACGGCGCGGCCGTCGCGGTCGGCGACGTCCTCGACGCGTCCCTGGCGAGCGGCACCGCCGCCACCTTCTACTCCAGCGCGACCGGCACCAGCGGCATCTCGTGCACCTCGTCGGCGTTCGCCGCCACCGTCACCGACAACCCGGCCGCGCCCGGCACCGCCACCGAGTCCCTGACCTCGCACAGCTTCGACACCAGCGGCTGCACCGCCAACGTCGTGGGTGTCCTAGGCGTCAGCGGCATCACCGTCGACAACCTGCCCTACACCACCAGCGTGTCCTCCGACGGCACGGTCTCCGTGACCCCGGCCGCCGGCTCCGCCGTCCAGTCCACGGTCAAGCTGCGCACCCTGCTCGGCACCATCACCTGCGTCTACCAGGCCCCCGGCCTGACCGGCACGGCGAGCAACGCCGACAACAGCATCTCCTTCACCAACCAGCAGTTCACCAAGACGTCCGGTTCGTCGTTGTGCTTCAGCAACGCCTTCTTCACCGCCAAGTACGCCCCGGTGACGAAGGGCGGCGTCGCCGTCAACGTGAACTTACCTTGATGGGCGCTGAGTTCAGCGCCGTCGTAGGTGTACGGCCAGGGCGGCGCCGCCGGTGAGCAGCAGCACCGCCGCGGCGCCGCCCGCCAGCATGGGCGTGGACGGGCCGGAGTCGGGGGCGGAGGTGGAGGCGGATGCGGAGGCCAGCGGTGACGGACTGACAGCCCGGCCCTTCGCCTCCTCCCCCTTCGCCTCCTCCCCCTTCTCCTTCCCCCCTTCTTCCCGGTCCGGGAACACCACGTCCGAGCACGAGTAATAGGTGTCCGGCGTACTGCTGTTCTGCCACACCGTGTACAGCACGTGCCGCCCGGCGCGGTCGGACGGCAGCGTCACCTTCATGCCGTACGCGCCGTCCGTCAGGGCCGGGTCCGTCACCTCCGCGAACGGCCGCTCGGGCAGGTCGGCCCAGGACAGCGGCCCGGCGGGGTCGTAGCCCGGCTTCGTCAGGTACATCCGGAACGTGCCCGTGTGCGGGATCGTGGAGACGTACCGCATGGTCAGCGTCGCGCCGGGCGCCACCTCGGTCGCCGGCCAGTCGGCGCGGGCGAGGTCGAGGCCCCGGTAGGCGGGCAGGCCCCCGCTGCACAGCTTGCCGTCGGGGATCACCTGCCGGTCCCGGCCGGCCACGTTCGCCACCCGCAGGTTGTCCCACGCCGTGAAGGGCGCGCCGTTCGCGGCGACGGCCGCCCGGCACGCCGCCGAGCCGGCGCGGTCGCCGCCCTCCGGGGAGCAGGCCACCACCCGGCTCACCGGATCCGTCGGCGCACCGTGCGCCCGCGCCGGGCCCGCCGCCCACAGCGGCAGCAGCAGCGCAGTCACGAAGGCGGCCGCGAGCGCGGTGCGGTGGGCGGTCGTACGAGGCATGCCTCTGCGTCTCCTCGGCCGGGATGGGAGCAGTCGGTCATGCAGTACGGGAAACCGGCCCGGCGCGTTCACCCCGCCACGAGCCGTGCGAAAAGGGGCCATTCACGCTCGGCGGCCCGCCATAGAGGGTGGAGTCCCGGCCGGATCGAGGGTTTCCCCCGTATCCCGATGACCTTCCCTTTGCCTATCGTTCCAGCACAGCTGACCCACAGGTAACCCCGAACGGTCCGCTCCCCACTCGCGCCTGGCCGGCCATCGCGTCGCTCTTCGCTTTTCGAACGACCCCCCCTCCGCTTCGACGACGAAGCGACACCACCGCCGCTCCGCCCAGCCCGGAGTCCGGCCACGAAAGGCAACGACCGTGCGTACCTCCCCAGAGCTCAGACGGAAGCTGATATCCGTCGCCGCCGTCTCCGTCGCCCTGCTGACCGCCGCCCCCGCCTCGGTCGCCGTCGCCCAGGAGTCCGCCCCTAAGCCCGCCGCCGTCCCGGCCGCGCAGACCGAGGCCGCCCCCGGCACCACGGCCGAGCGGCTCATCGTCGGCTACAAGTCGGGCGCCACCGAGGCCAAGTCCAACAAGGCCGCCGCCGCCGACGCCGCGTCCAAGGCCGAGAAGACCGGCGAGGACGTCGACTTCCAGCGCCGCCTCGGCACCGGTGCCGCCCTCGTCGAGCTGGGCACCGACCCCACCCGGGCGTCCGTCGCCGACGTCGTCGCCGCGTACCAGGCCGACCCCCAGGTCGCCTACGTCGTGCCGGACCGCCTGAACAAGCCGACGGCCGTCACCCCCAACGACACCGAGTACAGCAAGCAGTGGGACCTGTTCGAGTCCACCGCGGGCATGAACGTCCCGGCCGCCTGGGACACCACCACCGGCACCGGCGTCACCGTCGCCGTCATCGACACCGGCTACGTCGCCCACTCCGACCTGGCCGCGAACATCGTCGGCGGCTACGACTTCATCTCCGACACCGCCGTCTCCGTCGACGGCAACGGCCGCGACAGCAACCCGGCCGACCCGGGCGACTGGTACAACGCGGGCGAGTGCGGCGCGGGCATCCCGGCGTCCAACTCCTCCTGGCACGGCACCCACGTGGCCGGCACCATCGCCGCCGCCACCAACAACGGCAAGGGTGTCGCCGGCATCGCCTACGGCGCGAAGATCTCCCCGGTCCGCGTCCTCGGCAAGTGCGGCGGCTACGACTCCGACATCATCGACGCCATCACCTGGGCGTCCGGCGGCACCGTCTCCGGCGTGCCCGCCAACACCAACGTCGCCAAGGTCATCAACATGAGCCTCGGCGGGGGCGGCGCCTGCTCCACCGCCACCCAGAGCGCCATCAACGGCGCCGTGAACCGGGGCACCGCGGTCGTCGTCGCGGCCGGCAACGAGAACACGAACGCCTCCAGCTCGTCCCCGGCGAACTGCAACAACGTCATCACCGTCGCCGCGACCAACCGCGCCGGCAGCCGGGCCTCGTACTCCAACTACGGCTCGATCGTGGACATCTCCGCCCCCGGCGGCGAGACCCGCACCTCCACCGCCAACGGCATCCTCTCCACGCTGAACTCCGGCACGAAGACGCCGTCGAGCGAGAACTACGCCTACTACCAGGGCACCAGCATGGCCACCCCGCACGTCGCGGGCCTCGCCGCCCTGATGAAGTCGGCCAACACCGCGCTCACCCCGGCCCAGATCGAGTCGGCCATCAAGGCCAACGCCCGTCCGCTGCCCGGCACCTGCTCCGGCGGCTGCGGCGCGGGCCTGGCGGACGCCGCCAAGACGGTCCAGGCCGTCAAGGGCGGTACGTCCACCGGCACGACCTTCTCCAGCACCACCGCCGTCGCCATCCCGGACAACGGCGCCGCGATCGAGTCGCCGATCACCGTCACCGGCCGCAGCGGCAACGCCCCGTCGGCCCTCCAGGTCGGCGTCGACATCACCCACACCTACCGCGGCGACCTCGTCATCGACCTGGTCGCACCGGACGGTTCGGCGTACCGCCTGAAGTCCGCCGCCTCCGACTCGGCCGACAACGTGAACACCACGTACACGGTGAACGCCTCCAGCGAGACCGCCAACGGCACCTGGAAGCTGCGCGTCCAGGACACCGCGGCGCAGGACACGGGCACGCTCAACGGCTGGAAGCTGACTTTCTGATCCTCTTTCGGGAACTCTGAACGGAGCAGGCCACCAGCGGGCGGGCCGGCCGGTGCGGATGGGGCACCGGCCGGCCCGCCTTTACGTCTGCCCGCACAACCCCCACAGTTAGATACCGAACGCGCTGTTTTCTTTCACCGGTTGCGCTTGTTTTGCCGGATGTGCACCCGCACTCCGGCACACTGGTGTGATGAGGGCCGTCTCAGGGTGAGTTATCGTGTACGGGGGGTAAAAACAAACGGCATGACCCGTTCATTTCCGTACCGGGAGAGTTCAGTCGATGGCGAGGCAGTTGCGAGCCGAGCAGACCCGCTCGACGATCATCACGGCCGCCGCTGACCTGTTCGACCGTCGCGGCTACGAATCGACCAGTCTCAGCGACATCGTGGAGCACGCCCAGGTCACCAAGGGCGCCCTGTACTTCCACTTCGCGGCCAAGGAGGATCTCGCCCACGCGATCCTCGAACTCCAGTCGCACACGGCCCGCCGGCTGGCGACGGAGACCGACAACCGCGGCCACACCTCCCTGGAGGCGCTGATGCGCCTCACGTTCGGCATCACGCGGATGTCCGTCGAGGACCCGGTGCTGCGGGCCGGCCTGCGGCTCGCCACCGGCGGCATCCGGCCCCGGCCGCCGCTGAGCCACCCGTTCACGGAGTGGCTGGACATCGTCACGACCCGGCTCGTCGGCGCGGTCAAGGAGTCCGACGTCCATCCCGACATCGATATCGACGTCGTGGCCCACTCCCTGGTCTGCTTCTTCGTCGGCACCCGCGTCGTGGGCCGCTCCCGCGAGCCCGTCGCGCGCCAGCCCCGCAGGACGGCCGAGATGTGGAACATACTCATCCGCGGCCTGGTGCCGGTGACCCGCCGCGCCCGCTACCTGAGCCTGGCGGCCCGCCTGGAGCGGGAGATCGCGCCGGTGTGACGGGGGCATCGGGCCGATCGGCCGGTGCGCAGGGCACGCGCGTTACGGTGAGGCGCATGGTCGACACCTCCTCCGCACCCGTGCTCCTCGGCAACCGGCCGGGCTCCTTCCCGCACAGCGTGCTGGCCGAGCGGCACCCCGCGATCATCCGGCAGGTCCGCGAGGCCTTCCCGTACGAACCCGGGCAGCACCGCGCGCTCGACGACCTGCTGGCGAACTGCACCAAGGGCGAGATCGAACCGCTCCCCGCCGACGCGCACGACCGGGACCGCTGGGAGGCCTGGGGGATGCGCGCGTACGCCGGCCGGTCCTGGTTCGACGTGCCGTGGCTGTGGTCCGAGAGCTGGTTCTACCGCCGACTGCTCCAGGCCGTCGGCTACTTCGGCCCCGGCCCCTGGCAGGGCATCGACCCCTTCCGCCCCTTCAAACTGGCCGAACTCGACTCCGCCGAGACCGACGAGGAACTGGCCGCGCTCGACGACCTCGCCGGCCGGCCCGCCGCCGAACAGGAACAGGCCCTGCTGCACGGCTCCCTCTGGGGCAACCGCGCCGACCTCGGCTTCCGCCTCTCCGCCGAAGGAGCCCGGTACGCACAAGCCGCCCCCGGTCTGGTGGCCGACGACAGCGACCGGCTCTGGTCACTGCTCGACACCGCGGGCCGGGGCTCGGGCACGCTGAGCCTGGTCGCGGACAACGCGGGCCGCGAACTCGTCCCCGATCTGCTGCTCATCGCCCACCTCCTGGCGAGCGGCCGCATCGGACGAGCCGTCCTGCACGTCAAGCCCTACCCCTACTACGTCTCCGACGCCACGACCGCCGACGTCGTCGACGCGCTGCGCCGGCTGACCGGCGCCGGGGGAGCGGCCGCCGCGTACGGCCGGCAGCTGTGGTCCGCCCTGGCCGACGGCCGCCTCACCCTGCGCGCCCACCCCTTCTCCAGCGCCCCGCTGCCGTACGCGGAGATGCCCGGCGACCTGCGCGCCGAATTCGCCTCGGCCACCCTCACCCTCGTCAAGGGCGACCTCAACTACCGCCGCCTGGTGGGCGACCGGCTCTGGGCGCCGACCACCCCCTTCGCGGACGTCACCGCGTACTTCCCCGGGCCGGTCGCCGCCCTGCGCACCCTGAAGTCCGACGTGATCACCGGCCTCGACAGCCGCACGGAGGCGGAGCTGGTCGCGGCGGAGGACCAGCGCTGGCGCACCAGCGGCACGCACGCGCTGATCCAGGTGCGGACCCCCGACTAGGTCAGATCACCTGCACGTCCTGCCACACCAGGCGGTGGTCCGACGTCGGGACCGTCGTGCCGTCGCCGACCAGCCGGTACAGCGGGTCGCCCGGCTCCGGCCAGAACACGCCGTTCGCGCCCGGTATCAGCCCCCTGGACGGGATGACGTGGTCGACCCGCAGATTGCCGGGGGCCGTGTCGCCGAAGTCGGCGGTGTCGTACGCCGGGTCGCCCAGGTGCGAGGTGTTCGCGCCGCCCTGGAGCCGGGTCGCCGCCACACCGCCCCTGCTCGCCGGCGGTGTGACGGCGGGGTGCACCGCCGGGTGCTCCAGCAGCTGCCGCACGGCGTGGTCGTAGCTGTCGCCGTCGTACGGATCGGCGTTCAGGTCTCCCGCGATCACGAACCGCGCCCCGGGCCGCAGCCCGCCGCGCCGGCCCCGGTCGTCGTACAGGTACGCGCCGCGCCGCCGCCCGCCGATGTAGTCGGCCCACAGGCGGATCTCGTCGTGGTTGCGGCGGCCGTTGCGGTCCTCGGGGCCGTCGAAGGTGGGCGGCGTCGGGTGCGACACCAGGAAGTGCACCGTCTCGCGGCCGATCCGCACCGGCACGTCCCAGTGGCTCTTGGACGACAGCCGCAGGATCGCCCGGGCCTCGTCGCTGTAGTAGCCCTCGGGCATGACGTTGCCCGGCATGTCCTTCCACAGGAAGTGCTGGAAGGTGCGCACCGCGCGCGTGTCGATCGGGTACTTCGACAGCACGAGCATGCCGTACTGGCCGGGGAACCAGCCGTACCCGAAGGCGTCCTGCCCGTAGGCGTCCGAACCGGGCGCCGTCACGGCGCCGTTCTTCCCGTCGAGGTCCACACCCGTGGCGACGCCCGTGTTCACCGGAGCGGTGAAGCGGTACGGATAGCGCACCGGGCGCGCCCCGTTGTGCCCGGCGGCGAGGTAGTTCCGCAGGAACAGGCGGGCCGCCGCGCCCTGGTCGTCGTAGTCGAACTCGTTGATCAGCAGCACGTCCGGGTCGATCCGCTGGATCGTCTCGGCGGCGTTGCGCGCCTGGGCGTTGTCCGGCGTGGACAGGTCACGGACCAGGGCGCCCTGGGCGGAGCGGTTCAGGGACGCGTTGAACGTGGCGAACCGCACGGTACGCCCGCGCCGTTCGGCCGCCGAGGCGGTCAGGGCCGTCGCACCGGCCAGCGCCGCCCCCGCGAGCGAGGTGAGCGCGGCCCGGCGCGGCAGGGCTCGGGACTGCTTCATGGTGGACTCCGGTGAACGAGAGGGACATGAGCTGCCAGGGTGTGGGCGTAAGTCTGCGCGCGTAGAGATGAACGCCACAAGGTCCGGGCAGAACTCCCGACTTCACCCTCGATTCACGCGATGGTGTGATCATGTCCGGGCTCGTGGATGCCGTCGCGGGGCGCAGGGTAGGGCCCGGCCATGACGCAGCCGTTCGAACTCCCGCACTTCTACATGCCGCACCCCGCGCGGCTGAACCCCCATGTCGACGAGGCCCGCGCCCATTCGACCCGGTGGGCGCGCGAGATGGGCATGCTGGAGGGATCCGGCGTCTGGGAGCAGGCCGACCTCGACGCGCACGACTACGGCCTGCTGTGCGCCTACACCCACCCCGACTGCGACGGCCCCGCCCTCTCCCTCATCACCGACTGGTACGTGTGGGTCTTCTTCTTCGACGACCACTTCCTGGAGATGTACAAGCGCAGCCAGGACCGCGCCGCCGGCAAGGCCCACCTGGACCGGCTGCCCCTGTTCATGCCGCTGGACCTCTCGACCCCCGTACCCGAACCGCTGAACCCGGTCGAGGCGGGCCTCGCCGACCTGTGGGCGCGCACGGTGCCCAAGATGTCCGAGGGCTGGCGCCACCGCTTCGCCGTGGCCACCGAGCACCTCCTGAACGAGTCGATGTGGGAGCTGTCCAACATCAACGAGGGGCGGATCGCCAACCCCGTCGAGTACATCGAGATGCGCCGCAAGGTCGGCGGCGCGCCCTGGTCGGCGGGGCTCGTGGAGTACGCCACGGCCGAAGTGCCCGCCTCCGTCGCCGGGTCCAGGCCGCTCAGGGTGCTGATGGAGACGTTCTCCGACGCCGTGCACCTGCGCAACGACCTGTTCTCCTACCAGCGCGAGGTCGAGGACGAGGGCGAGAACAGCAACGGCGTGCTCGTCCTGGAGACGTTCTTCGGCTGCACCACCCAGGAGGCCGCCGACACCGTCAACGACGTCCTCACCTCCCGCCTCCACCAGTTCGAGCACACGGCGTTCACCGAAGTGCCCGCACTGGCCCTGGAGAAGGGCCTCGCCCCGGACGAGGTCGCGGCCGTGGCGGCGTACACCAAGGGGCTCCAGGACTGGCAGTCCGGCGGCCACGAGTGGCATCTGCGCTCCAGCCGCTACATGAACGAGAACGCGCGCGGCTCGAAGCCCTGGCCCGGCTGCAGCGGCATGGGCACCTCCGCCGCCGACGTCCGCGCCCTGCTCACGGCGGCCGGCGCCGAGCGGCTGCGCTCCTACACGCACGTGCCCTACCAGAAGGTCGGGCCGTCACAGATCCCCGACATCCGCATGCCGTTCCCGCTGGGGCTCAGCCCGCACCTCGACAACGCCCGCCACAACCTGCGCGACTGGGTGGCCCGGATGGGCATCCTCGCCGAGGGCGTCTGGGACGAGGACAAGCTCAGGGCCTACGACCTCCCGCTCTGCTCGGCCGGCCTCGACCCGGACGCCACCCCCGAGGCCCTCGACCTCAGTTCGCAGTGGCTCGCCTGGGGCACCTACGGCGACGACTACTACCCGCTGGTCTACGGCCACCGCCGCGACCTGGCCGCCGCCCGGCTCACCACGGCACGCCTGTCCGACTGCATGCCCGTCGCCGGAGAGGCGCCGCCGGTCCCGGTCAACGCCATGGAGCGCGGCCTCCTCGACCTGTGGCTGCGCACCACCGCGGACATGGCGCCCGAGGCGCGGCGCACCCTCAAGGACGCCGTCAACGTCATGACGGAGAGCTGGGTGTGGGAGCTGTCCAACCAGCTCCAGAACCGCGTCCCCGACCCCGTCGACTACCTGGAGATGCGCCGGGCCACCTTCGGCTCCGACCTCACCCTCAGCATGTGCCGGATGGGCCACGGCCCGGCCGTCCCGCCCGAGGTCTACCGCAGCGGCCCGGTCCGCTCCCTGGAGAACGCCGCGATCGACTTCGCGTGCCTGCTCAACGACGTCTTCTCGTACCAGAAGGAGATCGAGTACGAGGGCGAGATCCACAACGCGATCCTCGTCGTGCAGTCCTTCTTCGGCTGCGACTACCCGACCGGGCTCCGCATCGTGCACGACCTGATGAGCCAGCGCATGCGGCAGTTCGAGCACGTGGTCGAGCACGAACTGCCCGTCCTGTACGAGGACTTCAAGCTCACGGACGAGGCGCGCGCCGTCATGGACACCTACGTGGAGGACCTGCGGAACTGGATGGCGGGCATCCTTAACTGGCACCGCGAGGTGGACCGCTACAAGGCCGACTGGCTCGCTCGCCGCGCCCACGGCTTCCTCCCGGACCGCCCGCCGGCCGTACCCGTGCCCGCCCTCCGCTGACCCGTCCTTTTCCGGCCAGATCGATCCGGAACGGGACATCGGGGAACCCCCGGCGGTGCGCCGGGGGTCTTCTCGGCTGAGGGGAACAGACAACGCACCACACGGGGGATACCACCTTGACCGACATCATCGAAAGGCCCGCCGGCATCGAAGAGCCGCAGGAGCGGGCACAGGCACCCGCACCGGCCGAACTCACGCCGTACGTCGCGCCGCTGCCCGTCCCGCCCGTCCTGCGCCCCGCGTCCGGCGACGTCCTGCGCGAGACCGAGATCGCCCTGCGCCCGGCCTGGGTGCGCCTGCACCCGCAGCTCCCGCCGACCCTGATGTGGGGCTACGACGGCCAGGTGCCGGGCCCGACCATCGAGGTCCGGCGCGGGCAGCGCGTGCGCATCGCCTGGACCAACCGGATCCCGAAGGACAGCGAGTACCCGGTCACGTCCGTCGAGGTGAAGCTGCGCCGGGACGGCCGCCCGCAGTCCAGTACCGAGCCGGGGCGCGACGGATTCGAACCGAACAAGGACGTCGCCGCCCTGCCCGCCTGGTCCGTCACCCACCTGCACGGCGCCCAGACGGGCGGCGGCAACGACGGCTGGGCCGACAACGCGGTCGCCTTCGGCGACGCCCAGCTCTCCGAGTACCCGAACGACCACGCGGCGGTGCAGTGGTGGTACCACGACCACGCCATGAACATCACCCGGTGGAACGTGATGGCGGGCCTGTACGGCACCTACCTCGTGCGTGACGACGAGGAGGACGCCCTGCGTCTGCCCTCCGGGGAGCGGGAGATCCCGCTGCTGCTCGCCGACCGCAACCTCGACACCGACGAGGACGGCCGCCTCAACGGCCGGCTGCTGCACAAGACGGTCATCGTCCAGGAGAAGAACCCGGAGACGGGCAAGCCGGTCTCCCTCCCGTTCACCGGCCCGTACACCACCGTCAACGGCCGCATCTGGCCGTACGCCGGGGTGGACGCCGGCTGGTACCGGTTCCGGCTGGTCAACGCCTCCAACGCGCGCATCTACGACCTCGTCCTCGTCGACGAGGAGAACAACCCGGTGCCGGGCGTCCTCCACCAGATCGGCAGCGACGGCGGCCTGCTGCCGCGCCCCGTCCCGGTCGACTTCGACGCGGCGCTGCCGGCCCTGACCGCGGCCCCGGCCGAGCGCTTCGACCTGCTGGCCGACTTCCGGGGCCTGGCGGGCCGCACCCTGCGCCTGGTCAACAAGGGCCGCAACCAGCCGCCGGGCGTGCCGGACCCGCAGGGCGACGTGCCGTACCCGGCCGTCATGGAGTTCCGGATCGGCGAGTCCTGTGAGCCGGACACCTTCGAGCTGCCGACGGTGCTCTCGGGCTCCTTCCGCCGCCTCACCCACGCCATCGAGCACGGCCACCGCCTGGTCGTCCTCACCCCGCCCGCCACCAAGGGCGCCGGCGGCCACCCGGAGATGTGGGAGATGGCGGAGGTCGAGCACCCGGGCGACATCCAGGTCCCGACGGACGGGATCATCCAGATCCAGGGCCCGGACGGCAAGACCCGGACGTACCGGCGCACGGCACGCACGTTCAACGACGCCCTCGGCTACACCCTCGCCGAGGGCAGCCACGAGCAGTGGAGCTTCCTCAACCTCGCGCCGATCGTCCACCCCATGCACATCCACCTGGCCGACTTCCAGCTCCTCGGCCGCGACGCGTACGACGTCTCGGGCTTCGACCCGGCGGTGGGCGGCACGCGCACGCCGATCCGGTACGACGCGGGCACCGCCATCCCGCTCGCGCCCAACGAGCTCGGCTGGAAGGACGTCTTCCGGGTGCCCGGGAATCAGACGCTGCGCGTCATGGGCAAGTTCGACGGGGCGCACGGCCGGTTCATGTACCACTGCCATCTGCTGGAGCACGAGGACATGGGCATGATGCGGCCCTTCGTGGTGATGCCCGCCCAGGTGCTGAAGTTCGACCACGGCGGCGCCCATGGCGGGCACGGGGAGGGCCACACGGGCTGACCGACCCCTTCCGGCCGGCCGCTCGCACCGCACCCGTACGCCGGGTGCGGTGCGGGCCACGCCCGCGTCCCGGCTCACGACGGTCCCGTCCGAGGCCACTCAGTCTCACTCGTTCGTGGCTCATCGGGCGCCGATGTGCCGGGTAGAGCACCAGCCGTGATCGTTCCGCATCCGGCGGAGGCGATCGGGCACCACCCGGAGGCGAGCCATGGAACAGACCGCGTTGCGACCCAAGCCGATGCCGGGCCGGGAGCCGGACGGGGCGGCGCCCGCGACGGGGTCCGGCGCTGCACGGCCGCGTCCGCGCGCCGCCCGGCGGCGCGGGCGGCGGCTTCTCAACGTGCTGCTCGCCGGGTTCGCCGGCGCGGTCCTGGTGGTGTCCGGGATCGGTCTCGGCGCGATGGCCGCCACGGTGGTCGGCAAGGGCGGGGTCACCGACCCGCGAGGGCGCCACACGACGTTGCTCCCCGGCCCCTCGCCGTCCGCCGTGCCGTCCGCGCCCGTCGCCGTGACCCTGGGCGTGCAGGTCATGGACGCGCGCAAGCCCGGGGCCCTGGTCGTCGGGCTGCATGTCCCCGGCCCGGCGCAGCAGGCCGGCCTGGTGCGCGGCGACCTCCTCCTCGCCTTCGGCACGACCCGGATCGACACGGCCGCGGACCTGGTGCGAGCCGTCGCCGGCGCCCGTCCCGGCCAGAAGGTGAAACTGACGGTGCGGCACCGCAGCGGCGGCTACCGGCAGCTGACGGTCGTACCGGCGGTCGTCACATGACGGCCCGGAAGTGGCTCGTCAGCCGCCCCGCGTCGTCCAGGACGTGGAAGGCCAGCCCGGGCGGCGCGTCCCGGTCCGCGACCTGCTCGCCCTCCCAGGGCAGCCGCAGCGTCCACGTCACACCGGGTCCGACGACCAGCGGCCGTCCCGCGAACGAGGTGGCGGCGGGGGTGTGCGCGTGGCCGGTGACCAGACCGGCGATCTCGGGGCGGCGGTCCAGCAGAGCGGCCAGCCGGCCGGGGTCGCGCAGCCGGTAGGAGTCGGGCAGCGGGTGGTGCAGGGCCACCGGCGGGTGGTGGAAGGCGAGCAGCACCGGAAGGCTGCCGTCGAGTTCGTCGAGGGTCGCCTCGATCCAGTCGTACGTCTCCCCGGCCAGCTCCCCGTCGTCGCTGCCCGGGACGCAGGAGTCGCACATCAGCACGGCACCGTCGTCGAAGACCTGCACGCTGTTGACCGGCCCCTCGGCCCCCGGCAGGCCCAGCAGTGCCTTGCGATAGGGCGCGCGGCTGTCGTGGTTGCCCGGGCAGGTCAGCACCGGGAACGGGCCGTCGCCCTCGCGCAGCCCCAGGATGCGGGCGGCCTCCTCGTACTCCGGCTCGGTGCCGTGATCCGCGATGTCCCCGGTCACGAGCAGCGCGTCGACCTGCCCGGACAGTTCCCGCAGCCGGTCGCGCACCCGCTCGGCGCGCTCCGTCGCCCGCGCGCTCCCGTCCAGGTGCAGATCGCTGATGTGTGCGAGTACGAGCACGGTCGTACGCCCTCTCGATCGAACAACTAATGGATTACCGGCATCTAAGCATTAGATCTAATGCCTGGGCAATCCTCTGCCGTTAGTGGAGATGCGCGAGTGATACCCGCAGACGGCTCGCGCAGGCCCCTCCGGCCGGGCAGGATGCTGCCCGTAGCCCCTACGTCCGTCCTGGGAGGCCCGGATGACCGGAAGCACGGCCGCGTCCTTCACCGCCGACGACTACCGGGCCCGCATGGAGCGCGCCGCGCGGACGGCCGCCGAGGCCGGTCTCGCGGGCCTGCTGGTGGCCCCGGGACCCGACCTGGTGTGGCTCACCGGCTACACGCCCCCGGCGGTCACCGAGCGGCTCACCCTGCTGGTCCTCGCCGCCGGACAGGACCCGGTCCTCGTCGTCCCCGCCCTGGAGGCCCCGGACGCGCGGAAGGCGGCCGGAGCGCCCGCGCTGACCCTGCGCGACTGGACCGACGGCAAGGACCCCTACGCCGCCACCGCGGCCCTCCTCGACGCCTCGGGCCGGTTCGGCATCAGCGACAACGCCTGGGCGCTGCATCTGCTGGCCCTCCAGCAGGCCGTGCCCGGCAGCTCCTACGCCTCGCTCACCGAGGCCCTGCCGATGCTGCGCGCCGTCAAGGACGCGGCCGAGCTGGAGCTCATGGCCGCCGCCGGAGCCGCCGCCGACGCGACGTTCGAGGAGATCCGGAACGTCCCCTTCGCCGGCCGCCGGGAGTCCGAGGTGGCCGCGGACCTCGACCGGCTGCTGCGCCGGCACGGCCACGAGCAGGTCGACTTCACCATCGTCGCCTCCGGCCCGAACGGCGCCGATCCGCACCACGAGGCCGGCGGCCGGGTCATCGAACGCGGCGACATGGTCGTCCTCGACTTCGGCGGCCTGAAGGACGGCTACGGCTCCGACACTTCCCGCACGGTCCACGTCGGCGAGCCCACCGACGAGGAACGCCGCGTCCACGACATCGTGCGCGCGGCCCAGGAGGCCGGCTTCCGCGCCGTGCGGCCGGGCGCCGCCTGCCAGGACGTCGACCGGGCCGCCCGCGCGGTCATCGCCGACGCCGGCTACGGCGCGTACTTCATCCACCGCACCGGGCACGGCATCGGCGTCACCACCCACGAGCCGCCGTACATGATCGAGGGCGAGGAGCGGCTCCTCGTGCCCGGCATGTGTTTCTCCGTGGAACCCGGCGTCTACCTGCCCGGCCGGTTCGGCGTGCGCATCGAGGACATCGTGACCGTCACCGAGGACGGCGGGCGGCGCCTGAACACCACCACCCGCGAGCTGGTCATAGTGGAGTGACGCCACGATGTCCCCACCACGCCTCCCGAACGGCAACGGCGCGACCATGACCCAGGCACCCACTCCCACCGAGGACACCGTCCGCCGGCTCGTCCGTTCCCTGCTCAAGGACGGCAAGGACGGCAAGGACGGCAAGGACGGCAGGAACGGCCGTAACGCCGAGGACGGCGGCGACGCCCAGGAGACCGAGCGGCGGACCGGCCCCGACGTCCGGCCCGCCACCGAGGGCGCCGAGCCCGCCACCTGGTGGGTCGGCACCCGCCATGTGCTGCGCCTCGCCCCCGACCGCGAGGCCACCGCACGCCAGCGCCGCGAACTGCGCCTGCGCGACCTCGTCCGCCCGCACGTCCCGATGGCGGTGCCGGCCAGCGTGGCGCACGGCGAGTGGGCGCCCGGGCTGACCTACACGCTGGACACCAAGGTGCCCGGCGGCTCGGGGGAGCGGCACGACGTGTCCGCCGTCGGCGAGGCCGACCTCGCCGCGCTGCTCACCGGCCTGCGCGAGGTGCCGGTCCGGCAGGCCGAGACCCTCGGCGTGCCGCGCACCGCGCCGCGCTCCCTGGAGGCGCTGCGCCGGGCGGCCGTCCGCGCCGCCGAGCGCCTCGCCGAGGCCGACGAGTTCGACGCCGCCCGGCTGAACCAGCTGACCCCGCCCGCCGCGGCCCAGCTCGCCGCCCAGGCCGGCTCGGCGGTCCTCACCCACCGCGCCCTCACGGGCGGCCACCTGGTGGTCAGCGCCGACGGGCGGGTGCGCGGCGTGCTCGGCTGGGGCGGGGCGGTCGTCGGCGACCCGGCCGAGGACATCGCGGGCCTCGCGCTCGCCGTCGGCTCACCCGCCGCCGTACGCGCCGCCACCCTCGCCGGCTACGGCGCCCGCCCCTGCCTGCGCGGCCTGTGGCTCGCCCGCTGCGACACCGTCGTCCAGCTCGCCGAGGCCCTCGCCGCCGGCACGGACGCCACTCCGCTGCGGACGCAACTGCGCCACGCCTGGGAGCCGATCCTGCTGGAACGGGTGACGGACCTGGGGGACGCGGACGACGCCCTGTAGCCGGGCGCCGCCGGGCGCGGCTCAATCCTGGAGCAGCACCACGCCCGACTCCCCGGGCACCCGGACCACCCCGTCCGCCCCGGGCGCCTCCACCGGCTCCCACGCGGCCAGCACGCGCGCGTGGGGCACGCCGAGCGGCAGCGCGGCCGGCTCCGGCGCCAGATTCACCACCACGAGCACGTCCCCGCGCCGGAAGGCGATCCAGCGGAGCTCCTCGTCGAAGGCCACCTTGGTGTCGGCGAGGTCGGGGTCGGTCAGGTCGGGCTGCTCGTGGCGCAGGGCGAGGAGCTGCCGGTACCAGGCCAGCACGCGCGCGTGGGGCTCGCGTTCCGGCTCGGACCAGTCGAGGCAGGAGCGGTCCCGGGTCGCCGGGTCCTGTGGGTCCGGCACGTCCTCCTCCTTCCAGCCGTGCGCGGCGAACTCCCGCCGCCTGCCCCGCCGTACGGCGTCCGCCAGCTCCGGGTCGGTGTGGTCGGTGAAGAACTGCCAGGGCGTGCCCGCCGCCCACTCCTCGCCCATGAAGAGCATCGGTGTGAAGGGGGCCGTCAGGACCAGCGTGGCCGCGCAGGCGAGCAGCCCGGGGGAGACCAGGGCCGAAAGGCGGTCTCCCTGCGCGCGGTTGCCGACCTGGTCGTGGGTCTGGCTGTAGCCGAGCAGCCGGTGCCCGGCCACGCGCGTGCGGTCCAGGGGGCGACCGTGGTGCCGCTGACGGAAGCTGGAGTACGACCCGTCGTGGAAGTAGCCGCCCGTGAGCGTCTTGGCGAGCCCGGCGAGGGGAGCGCGCGCGAAGTCGGCGTAGTAGCCCTGCGACTCGCCCGTCAGCGTGGTGTGCAGGGCGTGGTGGAAGTCGTCGTTCCACTGCGCGTGCAGCCCGAAGCCGCCCTCGTCGCGGGAGGTGATGAGCCGCGGGTCGTTCAGGTCCGACTCGGCGACCAGGAACAGCGGCCGGTCCACCTCGGCGGCCAGGGCGTCCACGGCCGCCGACAGCTCCTCCAGGAAGTGGCACGCGCGCGTGTCCACCAGCGCGTGCACGGCGTCCAGGCGCAGCCCGTCGATCCGGTAGTCGCGCAGCCATGCCAGGGCGCTGCCGATCAGGAAGGCGCGCACCTCGTCCGAGCCGGGGGCGTCCAGGTTGACCGCGGCGCCCCAGGGCGTGTGGTGCGTGTCCGTGAGGTACGGACCGAAGACGGGCAGGTAGTTGCCGGACGGGCCGAAGTGGTTGTGCACCACGTCGAGCACCACGCCCAGGCCGAGTTCGTGGGCCCGGTCGACGAAGCGTTTCAGCGCCTCCGGCCCGCCGTACGGCTCGTGCACCGCCCACAGCGAGACGCCCTCGTAGCCCCAGCCGTGCGTGCCCGGGAAGGGGCACAGCGGCATCAGCTGCACGTGTGTGACGCCCAGTTCGGCGAGATGGCCGAGCCGCTCGGCGGCCGCGTCCAGGGTGCCCTCGGGCGTGTACGTCCCCACGTGCAGCTCGTACAGCACCGCGCCGGGCAGCGGCCGCCCCTGCCACTGGGCGCGCCACTCGTACCGCTCGTGGTCGACGACCGCGCTCAGCCCGTCCGGGCCGTCCGGCTGCCGGCGCGAGCGCGGATCGGGCCGCACGGGACCGTCGTCGAGCGCGAAGCCGTACCGGGATCCGTCGCGTGCCTCGGCCTCGCCCCGCCACCACCCCACCCGTTCCGGATCGCGCTCCAACGCGTGCGTGACGCCGTCGCACTGGAGCGTCACTCGGCCGGCCTGCGGTGCCCACACCTCGAACTGCACGGACGGTTCCCCTTCGTCTGCTCACCGGGATGTAGCCCGTCCATGGTGCGTCAAACGCGATCAATCCGCTGGCGCATCCTCCCTTTTGCGGCGGGTGTCGCCGGGTACGCGCGCGTGGCGGCCGTTCTCCCGTTTTCTGGACAGCCCGGCCGCGCTGCCCGACAATCACGAGCGTGACGTCGTCCTTCGAGTTCAACACGTACCCCGCGCGGCTCTCCGACGCGGAGCGCGACAGGGTGCTGAAGGTGCTCCGCGACGGCGCCGCCATGGGCCGCCTGTCCCATGACACGTTCGTCCGCCGCATGGAGCTGGCGCTCGCCGCCCGCCGCCCGGACGAGCTGGCGGTGCTCACCGCCGACCTGCCGACGGAGAGCCGGTTCTCCCGCGTCGTGTTCGGCACCGTCGAGGCGGTCTCCGGGTTCACCGTACGGCTGCGCAGGGCCTGGCAGGCCGAGAAGCTGCCCAAGCTGCTGCTGCCCCACCCGGCGCACGGCCATCCGCTGCGCATAGGCCGCGACCCCGCCAGCGGACTGCGCCTGAACCACGAGACGGTCTCCCGCGTGCACGCCGAACTGCGCCACCAGGGCGGCATATGGGTTCTGCGCGACCTCGGCTCCACCAACGGCACGACGGTCAACGGACGGCGGGTCGTCGGGGCGGCCGTGGTCCGCGAGGGCGACCAGGTGGGCTTCGGGCGGATGATGTTCCGGCTGTCGGCCGGATGATGTTCCGGCTGTCGGCCCGATGACGTTCCGGTTGTCGGCCGGCTGACCGGAAACCGAGCCTCACCTCACCTCTGGCCTGGGGTTTACCAGTTGTCGTTCCCTGGGGCATGGCTCAAATGCCTTTGCTCTCCATGGTGTTGACGTACCCCGGAAGTCGTGACTGACTGTGCGTACGCCATCTACACCTGGTGAACCGACGGCATCGCACGGGGGAGGTGTGTCCTGCCGCCCCTCCTGCGCTACCCGACCGTCGACGAACTGGGCGCCCGGGCCGCCGCCCTCGTCGCCCGCCACCCCCGTGACGCCCGGCTGCGCCGGGTCGGCACGTCCCGCGCCGGCACCCCGATGTGGCTGCTCTCCGTCGGCCACGGCAGCCGCCAGGCCCTCGTCGTCGCCGGCCCGCACGCCAACGAACCCGTGGGCGGTGCCACCGTGCTGCGCCTGGCCGAGCGGACCCTGGCCGACCCGCGGCTCACCGAGGGCGCCGACGCCACCTGGAACCTGCTGCTGTGCCTCGACCCGGACGGGCTGCGCCGCAACGAGGGCTGGCTGACCGGCCCGTACACCCTCGGCCGGTACTTCCGGAACTTCTTCCGGCCCGGCTTCCTGGAACAGCCCGAATGGCTGCCCGACGGCGCGGCCGGCGCCGCCCTGCCGGAGACCCGGGCCCTGCTGGACGTCCAGGACGAACTGCGGCCGTTCCTCCAGTGCTCCCTGCACGGCGTCGACGTCGGCGGCGGCTTCGTCGAGCTCACCGACGACCTGCCCGGCCTCGCCCAGCGGCTCACCCCGATCGCGGAGCGGCTCGGCATCCCGCGCGAACTCGGCGCCTACGACGCCCTGTACTGGCCCGGCCTCGGGCCCGCCGTCTACCGGATCCCGCCGCCGCGCCGGGCCGACCTGGCCGCGGCCATAACGGAAGCCGCCGTCGAGTCGACGTGGTTCCACCCGCACCGGCACGGCACCGTCACCGCGGTCGTCGAGGCGCCCATGTGGGGCGTGGCGGCCGTGTCGGACGGCTCCCCGCCCGCGGACCGGGACGCGGTGCTGCGGTCCGTCAGCCGCGCCCTGCGCCACGACACGGGCCTGCTGCGGCAGGTGCTGGCCCGGATCCGGCCGCACCTCGCCGCCGTGCCCGACGCGGCGCGCCTGCTCGCCCCGGTGGACGACTATTTACTGGTCTGCCCCGGCCTCGCCGACGCCTGGGACCCCGACACCGGCGACGGCGCGGCCCACCCCCTGCCGGCCCTGAGCACCGCGCACCTGGCCGCCCTGCGCATCTCCGGGCGACGGCTGGCCCTGCGCACCGCGGGACTGCTGCGCCAGCTCGTGCGCGGCGCCGGCCGCGACCCGGCCGGGGCCCTGCCGGAGCTGGACCGGCTCATCGACGAGTGGTGCGCCGACTACCGTGACGGCTGCGGGGCGCGCTGGATCCCGGTGGCCCGCCAGGCGGAGTACCAGGCGCGCGTGGTGCTCGCCGCGTTCGAGCTGGCCGGACGGCATCCGCGCCCGGGCTCCGGTCCGGCCGAGCCAGGGGTGGGGGTGCGGGGCGGCGGCGCCGACGCGGCGGGCATGACGCCCTGACGGGGTGCGTCCGGTCGGCTTCCTCTGATCGGCCTTCTCTGACCGACTTGCTCTAGTCGGCTTCCTCGCGCGCGTGCAGCGCCGCCGCGAGCACCGTGCGGGACTGGTGCTCGACCTGGTGCTGCAAGGGCACCCAGCGGGCGCGGAAACGTTCCGCGAAAGCGTCGCTCCAGGTCGCGACGAGTTCCTCCAGCTGTTCCGCCGCCCGGTCGTCGGTCCCGCGCAGCACCCGCCGCAGCATGGCCGCCGCCCGCAGCGGCACGCGCCGCGCGAACGCGTCCACGCTGCCCACGTAGGCCCGGGTGCGGTCGGCGGGCGGGGTGTGGACCAGGTCGGCGGCCAGCCCCGGCACCAGTTCCAGCCCCCACCGGGCGGCCCGCAGCAACGGCCCGTCCAGCTCCGCCAGCCGGGGCAGCGCGCCGTCGAGCACGCGCGTCACCTCCAGCGCGTCGCGTTGCAGCCGGCGCGCCAGCCGCCCGATCGCCGCAGCCGGAGCCGGATGCGGGGCCGGATCGTCCACCAGGTCGCTGGCCCACATCGGCACCTCGACCACCGCCGTCAGCCCGCCGTACCGGTGGGCGTGGTACCAGGTGCTGTGCCGCGCGTCGTCCGGCAGGCTCGGGTACGCCGGTCCGGCCTCCGGGGCGGGCATCACGTGCACCCCGGGCCCGGACGCGGGCCAGCCCGCGGCGTCCGACGCGCCGGTCTCCACCGGGATGTGCAGCTCCGCCGCGGACTTGGCGAACGGCTCGGCCAGCCCGGGCACGTCCTTCGTCAACTGCACCCAGCTGCCGCCCAGATCCGTGCCGTGCAGGGTCACCTGGAGGTAGGGGCGCAGTTCGTCGATGACGCCGGTCAGGGCCCGGGTCTCGGGGGGCAGCCGGTCCGGCGGCAGCACCGACGGGGCCCACTCCGGCTGCTCCGGGCCGGCGGGGCGGAAGAAGCCGAGGTGGTAGTCGAACAGGCTGCGCGGCGCCGGCGTCACATGCAGGCTCGCCCCGTCGGGGTCCGCGCACAGCAGGAAGTGCCAGGAGACGCCGTCACGCAACTCCCGCTGCTCCAGCACCCGCCGGGCCAGCGCGAGCAGGGTGCAGGAGCCGGTCGGCTCGTTGGCGTGGGCGCCGGCGACCACCAGCACGGCGCGGCGGGCGCGGCCCACGGACAGCAGGTGCAGAGGTCTGCCCGCCCGCGAGGAACCCACCTGCCGCAGGGTGCACACACCGGGGCGGTGGGCGGTCAACGCCCGGGCAGCAGAGACCAGTTCGGTCACCGTCGGGTAGCGCAGCTCCGGCAGGACACTCACCCCCGTCACATCCGCCCGAGTTCGCAATCGCAGTACCCCATGGCCATGGTGCGGTGTCAAGGGCGCGACGGGGGAGGCTCCAGGGGGCGCCCGGAAGCACTGGCCCGGGCGGCGCGGGCTGTGTCACCGGTACGAGGTGACTACTGCTGGTGCAGCCCCCGTCCCGCCAGGGTCAGGAACGCCTCGCCGACCGCCTCGGACAGAGTGGGGTGCGGATGGACGTGGCGGGCCACGTCGGACGGCTCGGCGTCCCAGCCGACGACCAGCTGGCTCTCGGCGATCATCTCCGACACGTGCGGACCCACCAGGTGCACGCCCAGCACGCGTCCGCCGCCGGCCTCGGCGACGACCTTCACCATGCCGCCCTGCCCGTGCACCATGCCCTTCGCCACGGCGGTCAGCGGCATGCTGTTGGTCACCACCTCGTGCCCACGCGCGCGTGCCTCGGCCTCGCTCAGACCCACGGCCGCGGTCTGCGGCGACGAGTACGTGACGCGGGGCACCGCCGCGTAGTCCACCGGCGCGGAGGGCACACCGGCCAGCGTCTCGGCCACCAGCAGCCCCTCCGCGAACGACGCGTGGGCCAGCCCGAGCGACGGCGGAGGCAGCAGGTCGCCCACGACGTGGACGCCGGGCACGGCCGTCTCCAGCCGGTCCCAGTCGGCCGGTACGACGAAACCGCGCTCGTCCGTGGCGAGGCCCGCGGCGGTCACGTCCAGGCCGTCGGTGACCGGGGTCCGCCCGACCGCCACCAGCAGCCGCTCGGCCGCGATCGTGAGCGTCTCGCCCCGGGCGGTGCGCACGCGTGCGCGCACCCCGTCGTCGAGGACCTCGGCGTCCAGGAGCCGGGCGCCGGCCCGGACGTCGATGCCGCGCTTCTTCAGACCGCGCGTCAGATGCCGGCTCACCTCGGCGTCCTCCAGCGGCACGATCCGGTCGGCGGCCTCCACGAGGGTGACCTCGGCGCCCAGGGAGCGGTGGAAGGAGGCGTACTCCACCCCGATCGCGCCCCCGCCGAGCACCAGCACGGACGCCGGGAGCCCGGGCGCGAAGAGGGCATCGTCGCTCGTCACCACGCGCCGCCCGTCCGGTTCGAGCCCCGGGAGCGTGCGCGGCCGTGAGCCGGTCGCGAGCACCAGGCCGCGGCGCGCGGACAGGTCTTGCGCGCCGGATTCACCGTGCCCCCTGGGGTTGTCGTGCACGCCGGGTTCGCCGTGCCCCCTGGGGTTGTCGTGCGCGCCGGGTTCGCCGTGCCCCCTGGGGATGTCGTGCACGCCGGGTTCGCCGCGCACGCCCTCCACGCGCACGGACCGCGGCCCCGTCAGCCGGGCGCTCCCCGCGATCACCCGTACGCCCGCGTGCGCGAGATGCGCCTGCACGCCCCGGTGGTTGCGGGCCACGATGTCGTCGCGGGTGGCCACCAGCGCCGGCCAGTCCACGGCGTCCAGCGTCGCCTTCACGCCCCAGCGTTCGCGTGCCTCGGCGATGCCGTCGACGAGTTCGGCCGCGTGCAGCATCGCCTTGCTCGGGATGCAGCCGCGGTGCAGACACGTCCCGCCGACCTTGTCCCGCTCGACGAGCACGACCTCCAGACCGAGGGCCGCGGCGCGCAGGGCGGTGCTGTAACCGCCGGTGCCGCCGCCGATGACGATGACGTCGGGTGAGTCCATGCCCTCAGCCTCCGCCCGGCCCTTGCCATGAGTCCAAGGCAATGTTCTTGTGGAATCGATGCAGGGCGTTTATGGGGAGGGGCCTTGAGCCTGCGGCAGATGGAGTACTTCCTGACGGTCGTCGAGGAGGCGTCCTTCACCCGCGCGGCGGAGATCCTGCACGTCTCGCAGCCCGCGCTGTCCCACCAGATCAAGGCCCTGGAGCGGTCGGTCGGCGGCGCGCTCCTGGAGCGCATGCCGCGCGGCGTGCGCCTGACCCCGATGGGACGCGCGTTCCGGCCGCACGCCGAACTCGCCGTGCGCAGCGCCGTCCAGGCCCGCCGCGCGGCCCGGGCCGCCGCCGGCGCGGAGGGCGGCGAGCTCCATGTCGCCGCCGTGCACTCCGTCGCGGTCGGCGTCCTCCCGGACGTCTTCGCCCGCTGGCGCGCCGCGCACCCGCACGTGCTGCTGCACCTCCACGAGTACGCCACCTCGCAGGCCCTGGAGGAGCAGGTCGAGCGCGGCACGGCCGACCTCGCCGTCGGTCCGGTGCCCGGTGGCTGGCAGGGCACCGTCGTGCCCGTCGGCGAGGAGGACATCGTCCTCGTGGTGCCCTTCGACGACCGGTTCGCCGGCCGTACGACGGTGACGCTGCCGGAACTCGCCGACCGCCCCTGGGTGCGCTGCGCCATGGAACCCGTCGTCCACGGCGAGCGCTTCCTCGACTGGGCCTGCGGCCGCGCCGGCTTCGCCCCGCGCACGGCCGTGTTCACCGAGCACACCTCGACGGCGGTGCGGATGGCCGCGGCGGGCGTCGGCGTCTGCGCCGCGCCCGCCCATCTCGTCCGGGACGCGGTCGGCGAGGGCTGTGTCGTCCTGTCACCCGACCCGGCCTGGAAGCGCACCCTGACGGTCTTCTCGCGCGTGGTGCCGACCGGCGCGGCGGCGGCCTTCGCCGACCTGCTGCGGACGGCCTGGCCGCGCCCGCACGTCCTCCCGCGGGCGTACGAGGACTGCGCCCAGGACGGCCCGGCGGTCGCCTGAGCTCAGTCGCCCACCCTCTCCAGCAGCGCCACGGGGAGTGCCGCGAACAATTCCGCCACGCGCGCGTGCCCCGTGAACTCCCGCTCCGGATCCAGTAGGTCCGCCCACCGCCCCGGCGGCAGCGTCAGGCGCGTGTCCTGCCAGCCGCCCGCCTCGGCGAGCCGCAGCGACAGGCGCGTCACGGCCGTCACCGCCGCACCGGAGCGGGCGAACGCCAGGCAGTGCCCGGCCGCCGGTCCCTCCGCCGGCAACGGCATGTAGGTCGCCGTGTCGCCGAACGCGTCGGGCCGCCGGGCCCGCAGCCCCAGCGCCGCCCGCGTCACCGCCACCTTGTCCCCGGACGCGCCGCCGGACTCCTCGGGCGGGAAGCCCACCGCCCGCCGGTTGTCCGGGTCGACCAGCGCCCGGTACTCGGCCTCGGTGCCCTGGTAGACGTCCGGGACGCCCGGCATCGTCAGCTGGACCAGGGCCGTGCCCAGCACGTTGGCCCGGACGTGCGGCTCCAGCGACTCCCGGAACGCGGCGATCCGCTCACCCGGCGCCCCGCACGGCCCGGCCGCCACGAACCGCGCCACCGCCTCCTCGTACGGCGGCTCCTGCTCGGTCCAGCTGGTGTACAGGCCCGCCTCGCGCACGTGCTTCAGCAGCGCCCCCCGCACCCGCTCCAGCGCCCCGGGGACCGGGCCGAGCCCGAACACCGTCTGCCAGGCCGCCCACGCCAGCTGCGCGTCCGGCACGCCCTCGCCGGTGCGCGTCACCTCGGCGAGGACGTCCGCCCAGCGGTCCGGACACTCCGTGAGCACGTGCAGCGCCGCCCGGACGTCGGCGCTGCGCTTGGTGTCGTGCGTCGAGGCGACCGTCCCGGTCACCGGCCAGTCGCGCTGCACGCGCGCGCAGTACGCGTGGAACTCCTCCGGCGACAGCGCCGGACTGCCCGGATTGCCGCCCACCTCGGTCGCCGACAGCAGCGGCACGTACCGGTAGAACGCCGTGTCCTCGACGGACTTCGCCCGCAGCGCCGACGCGGTCTGCGCGAACCGCGTCCGGAACTCCACCTGCGCGGGCCCGTCGCCGTACCGTCCGAGCACCAGATCGCGTACGACGTCCACCGCTCCGGCCTCCTCGGGCACGGCGAAGGCGAGCCGGGCCTCGGCCGCGGCCTCCTCGGTGACCACGGACGCCGCGTCCACGGACTCGTACGGCCGGTAGACCTCCATGCGCACCAGCAGCTCCTGGAGGGCGGTGCGCAGCGCCCAGGGCGCGCGGTCGCGCAGCCCCGGCTCCGGCGACGTCGCGCACAGCCGGGCCGCCACCCGCACCAGCCGGTCGGTCTCGGTCGCCAGCTCGTGCGTGAGGACCTTGTACGCCGCCCGCCGCACCGTCGCCTCCCACTGCCCGCCCCGGTCCGTCTGCGGGGCCGCGAACCGCCGGTACTGCCCCAGGAGGTCCCCGAACCCGGCCGGGTCCGTGAAGAGCCCGTCCACGTGCCGCAGGGCGTCGTAGCCGGTGGTGCCCGCGACCGGCCAGGAGGCCGGCAGCCGCTCGCCGTCGGCCAGGATCTTCTCCACGACCGTCCAGCGGCCGCCCGCCGCCTCGTGCAGCCGCGTGAGGTAGCCGTCGGGGTCGGCGAGGCCGTCGGGGTGGTCGACGCGCAGCCCGTCGATCACGCCCTCGTGGAGCAGCTGGAGGATCTTGTCGTGGGTGGCCTCGAAGACCTCGGGGTCCTCCACCCGCACCCCGATGAGCTCCGAGATGCTGAAGAACCGCCGGTAGTTGAGCTCGGTCCGGGCCAGCCGCCACCACACGGGGCGGTACCACTGCGCGTCCAGCAGATGCGGCAGCGGCAGGTCCCCGGTGCCCTCGCGCAGCGGGAACACGTGGTCGTAGTAGCGCAGCACGTCACCGTCGACACGCAGCTCGTCGAGCACCTCGCCCAGCGGTCCGCCGAGCACCGGCAGCAGCACCTGGCCGTCCTGCGCCTCCCAGTCGATGTCGAACCACCGCGCGTACGGCGACTTCGGGCCCTCGCGCAGCACCTCCCACAGGGCCCGGTTGTGGCGTGGGGCCATGGCCATGTGGTTCGGGACGATGTCCACCACCAGGCCGAGCCCGTGCTCCCGCGCGGTGCGCGCCAGCGCCCGCAGCCCCTCCTCGCCGCCCAGCTCCTCGCGCACGCGCGCGTGGTCGACGACGTCGTAGCCGTGCGTCGAGCCGGGCACGGCCTCCAGGACGGGGGACAGGTGCAGGTGCGAGACGCCGAGCGAGGCCAGATACGGCACGACGGCCGCCGCGGCCCCGAACGGGAACTCGGGCTGCAGTTGCAGCCGGTACGTGGCCGTGGGCACCACCGGGTCAGGTCGCTCAGGTGTCATGGAGACGTACGTACCCGCCCCGCCGCCGTTCGTGTCATCCCCCGCGCCAGGTGCGCCGCGCGTCGCCCGGACGCGTGGCTCTTTCCGGACGACGCGGCGGCTCACGGGGAGGTGGTCACACCGGCCGCTGGAGCACCGTCAGGCTCCGGTCCGTCAGGGTCAGCCGGTCTCCGGCCTGCACCTTCGGGCCCGTACCGGGCGGTACGCCGTCCGCGCGGGCCGTGTCGACCACGACCTGCCACTGCCGCCCGTGGTCGACCGGCACCACGAACTCCAGCGGCTTGGGCGAGGCGTTGAACATCAGCAGGAACGAGTCGTCGGTGATGCGCTCCCCGCGCGCGTCCGGCTCCGAGATCGCGTTGCCGTTGAGGAACACCGTCAGCGCCGAGGCCCGGGCCGAGTCCCAGTCCCGCTGGGTCATCTCCCGGCCTTCCGGGGTGAACCAGGCGATGTCGGACAGGTCGTCGTGCGTGCCCTCCACGGGCCGCCCGTGGAAGAAGCGCCGCCTGCGGAAGACCGGGTGGTCCCGGCGCAGCCACACCATCGCGCGCGTGAAGGCCAGCAGCTCCCCGCTCAGGCCACCCTCGGTCTCCTCGTCGCCCTCCGGCCACTCCACCCAGGCCAGCTCGTTGTCCTGGCAGTAGGCGTTGTTGTTGCCGCGCTGGGTGCGGGCGAACTCGTCGCCGTGGCTGATCATGGGCACGCCCTGGGACAGCATCAGCGTCGCGATGAAGTTCCGCATCTGCCGGGCCCGCAGCCGCAGCACGTCCGGGTCGTCCGTGTCGCCCTCGGCCCCGCAGTTCCAGGACCGGTTGTGGCTCTCGCCGTCCCGGTTGTCCTCGCCGTTGGCCTGGTTGTGCTTGTCGTTGTACGACACGAGATCGTGCAGCGTGAAGCCGTCGTGGCAGGTCACGAAGTTGATCGAGGCCAGCGGGCGCCGCCCGTCGTCCTGGTACAGGTCGGACGAGCCGGTCAGCCGCGAGGCGAACTCCGCGAGCGTGCGCTGCTCGCCCCGCCACAGGTCCCGCACGGTGTCCCGGTACTTGCCGTTCCACTCGGTCCACAGCGGCGGGAAGTTGCCCACCTGGTAGCCGCCCTCGCCCACGTCCCACGGCTCGGCGATCAGCTTGACCTGGGAGACCACCGGGTCCTGCTGCACCAGATCGAAGAACGACGACAGCCGGTCCACCTCGTGGAACTGCCTCGCCAGGGTCGCCGCCAGGTCGAAGCGGAACCCGTCGACGTGCATGTCCGTGACCCAGTACCGCAGCGAGTCCATGATCAGCTGGAGCACGTGCGGGGACCGCATGAGCAGGGAGTTCCCCGTCCCTGTCGTGTCCATGTAGTAGCGGGGGTCGTCCGTCAGCCGGTAGTAGCGCGGGTTGTCCAGGCCCTTGAAGGACAGCGTCGGGCCCAGGTGGTTGCCCTCGGCGGTGTGGTTGTAGACCACGTCGAGGATCACCTCGATCCCCGCCTCGTGCAGCGCCTTGACCGCCGACTTGAACTCCAGCACCTGCTGGCCCCGGTCGCCCCAGGAGGCGTAGGCGTTGTGCGGGGCGAAGAAACCGATCGTGTTGTAGCCCCAGTAGTTGTTCAGGCCCATGTCGACCAGGCGGTGATCGTTCACGAACTGGTGTACGGGCATCAGCTCCAAAGCCGTGACGCCGAGCTCGGTGAGGTGCTCGATGATCGCCGGGTGGGCGAGGGCCGCGTAGGTGCCGCGCAGCTCCTCCGGCAGCCCCGGGTGGCGCATCGTGAGGCCCTTGACGTGGGCCTCGTAGATCACCGTGTGGTGGTACTCGGTGCGCGGGCGCCGGTCGTCGCCCCAGTCGAAGTACGGGTTGACCACGACCGACGTCATCGTGTGCGGCGCCGAGTCGAGGTCGTTGCGCCGGTCGGGATCGTCGAAGTGGTAGCCGTAGACCTCCTCGCCCCAGTGGATCGAGCCGCTGATCGCACGCGCGTACGGGTCGAGCAGCAGCTTCGCGGAGTTGCAGCGCAACCCGTGCTCCGGTGCGTACGGTCCGTGCACACGGAACCCGTACCGCTGCCCGGGCATGATGCCCGGCAGGTACGCGTGCCGCACGAACGCGTCGCTCTCCCGGAGCTCGATCGCCGTCTCGGAGCCGTCGTCGTGCAGCAGACACAGCTCTACTCGGTCCGCGGCCTCCGTGAAGACCGCGAAGTTGGTGCCGGCGCCGTCGTACGTGGCGCCGAGTGGATACGCCTCTCCAGGCCAGACCTGCATGGATACGACTCTTTCAGGTGTACGGCGCCGGTGGGGACGCCTGGGCCCCGAGTCTCCCCGAAAGTGAGGGAACCTCCTATGACTTATCTCCCTCTAACCGAGTGACCAGTGCATACGCGGTATGCCGAATTCAACGGGGCAAACACGTACTCCCGGGGCTGTGGGGGAGTAGGGGGAAGATGTGCGCAACATAGTGCATCGCCACCTGGGCAAGGTGGTGGCCGGTACGGCCATCGCGGTGGCCGGGACCGCCGTGATGATCGGCGTCACCCTGCCGGGCACGGCGGGTGCGGACGACACGGCGACCAGGGCGGGGCAGTCCGTCCGGCAGGAGGGCGCACCGGGCCAGGAGGGCGCACCGGGCCGGGCCGTGGCGCCGGGAGTCGTCGAGGATGCGCCGGCCGAGGGCGAGCGGGGCACCGGCCGCGATCCGCTCACCGACGACGAGCGGGAACGGGGCGAGAAGATCGCCCTGAGCCGGCAGCTCATCCAGGGCAGCGAGAGCGTCGACGGCGACCGCGGGCCGCAGCCCCTCGGCGTCGACCTCGCCGAACCGGAGGCCGACGAGGCCGGCGACCCGGACGCGCCCCGGCGCGCCGACGTGACGTTCTACGACTACCGGGACGACACCCTCGTCACCCGGACCGTCGACCTCGGCACCGGCACGGTGGTGCGGACCGGCACCCAGCGCGGCGTCCAGCCGCCCCTCAGCCGCGCCGAGAAGGCCGAGGCGGCCCGGCTCCTGATCGCCGACCCGCTGGGCGCGGGCCTGAAGGCCGACTACCAGGACGCCACCGGCGAGCAGCTGACCTCCCCGGACCAGCTGCGGCTCAGCGGCGCCGTCTACCGGGCCGCGCCGGGCGCCCAGCCCGCCGTGCTCGACCAGTGCGGCGAGCACCGCTGCGTCCGGCTCTTCCCGAAGATCAAGAACGGGCCGTGGGTCGACGCCAGGTCGCTCGTGATCGACCTGAGCGCCCGCAAGGTCGCCGAGCTGGACCTCTGACCCGCCCTTTTCGCTCACCCGTCCACCTCGCTCCTCCTGTCAGGGAGTCACCTCGTCATGCTCGTGAACCGAGACAGCCGCCCGAACCGAGCCGGCCGCGGGAACGGAAACAGCCGCGTGAACAGAAGAAGCAAGGCCCGCACCGGGGCGGCCGTGGGGCTGACCGTGGCCGCGCTCGCCGCCGGCGCCGCCGCCGGCGCGGGACCGGCCACCGCACGGCCGGCGAGCGCCCCGGCGCCGGCCGCGGCCTACTGCGGCGCCGCCCACCGCATCGAGCAGAAGCTCTCGACCGGAACGACCTGGCGGATGTGCTGGCGCTACGACGGCAAGGCCGGCCTCGTCCTGGAGGACATCTCCTACCAGCCCAAGGGCGAACCCAGGCCGGTCAAGGTCCTCAACAGCGCCCGGCTCGGCCAGATCCACGTCCCCTACGACGACGGCAACGTCGAGTACGACGACCTGACGGGCTTCGACTTCGCCCAGGGCCTGATGGACCTGGCGCCGGGCGAGTGCCCCGGCGGCACCATCAAGACGGTCAAGGTCCCGGACTCCGTCAACGACACCCCGAACGTCAGGGGCCTGTGCACCACCACCCGCTCCCGCGGCCACGCCTACCGCATGCAGGGCGACACCGCGAACAAGGTCTACCAGGCCGAGGGCAGGGACCTCCTCGTCTACACCGTGAACCAGGTCGGCTGGTACGAGTACATGACCGAGTGGCGCTTCCAGGACGACGGCGCGATCACCATGAACGTCGGCGCCACCGGCAGCCTCTCCTACGACGACTACGACGCCGGCGACGGCCGCGGCTGGCCGATCGGCAAGGGAGCGAGCGCCAAGGCCACCAGCCACAGCCACAACGCCTTCTGGCGGCTCGACTTCGCGCTGGACGGCTCCACGAAGAACACCGTCGAGCAGTACGACTCCACCGTCACCGCGCCCACCAGGGGGCAGCAGGCCCCCACCACGAAGACCACCCGCACCAAGATCACCAAGGAACTCGCCGGGGACAGCAGGAACTACCGCTGGTGGCGCGTGGTCAGCGCGGCCGGCAAGAACAAGGACGGGCACGCGCGCTCCTACGAGATCGTCCCGGGGCCGACCACCAAGTACCCGGGCCGCAGCTACACCAAGCACGACATGTACGTCACCCAGTACAACAAGTGCGAGCTGTTCGCCAGCCACAACCCCGACGACTGTGGGCCCGGAGCCGGCACCTCCGTCGACAAGTGGGTGAACGGACAGGCCCTCGAGCACCCCGTGGTCTGGATGAACATCGGCTTCCACCACATAGCCCGGGACGAGGACCAGCAACCCATGCCCGTCCACTGGCAGGGGTTCTCCATCGCCCCGCGCGACGTCACCGCCATGAATCCGCTCACTCCGGCCGAGCTCGGCTGGCAGAACGGGCACTGGCAGCCGCGCGGTTGAGAACGACCCTGCCCATCCGGCTGCACCGCCGACCGCTCCCGGAGTACCCTTCCTTGATCGTTGACAAGGGGAGCGGAAGGCGGTGCGCGGGTGGGCTCGGGAGGGCTGGAGCTGCCCCCTGGTGACGAGGGTCACGAGGGGAACTCCGCAGACGTCCCGACCGGTGCCGTGTCCCTGGCACGGCCGATGGACGCGGCGGGCTCGATCGGCCCGGAACTGGACTGGGACGCCGACGCCTGGCGCGAGGTGCGCACCCGCGCCCAGCGGGCCGGGCGGGCCTACATCTGGCTGAACCTCGTCGAGCAGCGGCTGCGCGCGGTCGTCGCCGCCGTCCTGCGGCCCGTCTACGAACCCGTCCACGGCGAGGACTGGGTGGTGGCCGCCGCCGGGCCCGCCGGGCAGGAGTGGGTGCAGCGCGCGGTCGCGGTGCGCGAGGTCAGCCGCCGCAAGGGCTATCTGCTCGACCCGGCCGACGACAACGTCCTGTCCTTCCTCACCCTGCCGCAGCTGCGCGAGCTGATGGTGCAGCACTGGCCCTGCTTCGAGCCGTACTTCGACGACCGCCGGGACGTCGAACTCGCCCTGGACGAGCTGGAGGTCACCCGGAACGTCGTCTCCCGCAACCGGGCCCTGTCCGAGGCCGTGCTGAACCAGGCCGAGCGGGCCTCGGCCCGGCTGCTGGAGATGCTCGGCGCCGGCGGTGACGTGCCGTCCGCGCGGCGGCTGCCCGTCGACGCGGTCGAGGACCTGGTGGGCGACCGGTACGCCGACGTGGTCGCCGTCCACCCGGACCGGGTGCGGCTGATGCGGCAGTTCCCGGCCGAGGACATCTTCGGCGGCGCCCGCCGCCTCGACGCCATCGGCATCGGCCTCAACCTGCTCGTGCAGAACTTCTCCGGCCGTCGCCTGGTGCGGCTGGCCGAGTCCGGCTGCCGGGTGCGGCTGCTGTTCCTCAACCCGGCCTCCAGCGCGGTCAAGCGGCGCGAGCGCGAACTCGGCATCAAGCGCGGCGAGCTCAGCCGCGCCGTCGAGATGAACATCCTGCACATGCGCCGGGTGCGGGCCCGGCTGCGGGACCCGGGCGCCTTCGAGATCCAGGTCTTCGACGAGACGCCCCGCTTCACCGCGTATCTCGTCGACGGCGACGGGGCGGACGGCGTCGCCGTCGTGCAGAACTACCTGCGCCGGACGCGCGGCATGGAGGCGCCGGTGTTCGTCCTGCGCAACAGCGGCAAGGTGGTCAAGTCGGGCGAGATCGACGAAAGCGGTCTCTTCCCCACCTATCGCGAGGAGTTCGAGGTGATGTGGGCGGATTCGCGCCCCGTGTCGTGAACTGTGCCTGACTGTGCGGTGTTTCCGCGGCGGTCCGTCGCGGTCGTCGGGGCCAAGCGGAATGCGGTCCTCTGATTGTCAGTGGTGCATGGGAAGGTGGAGACCACTGGGGGAACGCACCACAAGAAGGGGGGCCCGCCCATGGGCTGGCACCGGGAGCTGCTGATCGGCTTCGACCTGGAGACGACGGGCACCGATCCGCGCGAGGCGCGCATCGTCACGGGAGCCGTGATCGAGGTCAGGGGCGGGGAGCCGATAGGGCGCCGGGAGTGGCTGGCCGACCCGGGGGTGCCGATCCCCGAGGACGCGGTGGCGGTGCACGGCATCAGCAACGAGCGGGCGGCGGCCGAGGGCAAACCGGCCGACCAGGTGGCGGACGCCCTTGCCGACGTCCTCACCTCCTACTGGAGGACGGGCGTACCGGTCGTCGCCTACAACGCGGCCTTCGACCTGACCCTCCTGTCCGCGGAGTTGCGGCGGTACGGCCTGCCGTCCCTGCGCGACCGCCTGGGCGGCGCGGACCCCGCCCCCGTCATCGACCCGTACACGATCGACCGCTGGGTCGACCGCTACCGCCGCGGCAAACGCAACCTCGAAGCGGTCTGCGCGGAGTACGGCGTGGTCCTCGACTCCGCCCATGACGCCATGGCCGACGCCCTCGCGGCGGCCCGCCTGGCCTCCGCGATAGCCGGCCGCCACCCCAAGATCGCCTCCCTCGGCCCGGCGGCCCTGCACTGCCGCCAGATCGAGTGGTACGCGCAGTGGGCGGCGGACTTCCAGAGCTTCCTGCGCGGGAAGGGCGATGCGACGGCCCTGGTCGACCCGGCCTGGCCCCTGCGGGAGTTGGCGGACGAGCCGGTCCGATAGGGGCTTTCCAGCCCTCAGAACGGATACCAGCGCACCGACTCGTCCCCGTCCCTCAAGGACTTCACCCGCCGCTCGAACTCGGCCAGCGCCTTCGGGTTGCCCGGCGCGTGCTGGGCCACCCAGGCGCAGCTGGCCGTCTCCCGGGCCCCGCGCAGCACCGAGCACCCCTCCCACGCGCGTACATCCCAGCCGTAGGCCCGGGTGAAGGAGTCGTACGCCTCGTCCGGGAGCCCGTACCGGTCGTGGGAGAGGGCCATCACCACCAGATCGTGCTCGCGCAGGTCCGAGGAGACCGTCTCCAGGTCGACCAGCACCGGCCCGTCCGGCCCGACATGCACATTGCGCGGCAGCGCGTCGCCGTGGATCGGCCCCGGCGGCAGATGCGGCGTCAGCGCGGCGGCCCGCGCGGCGAAGCCGTCCCGCCGCTCGCGCAGATACGCCGCGTCCGCGGGATCGATCGTGTCGCCCGCGAGCCGCAGCCAGCGCTCCACACCGCTCAGCAGATCGCGGGGCGGCAGTTCGAAGGGGGGAAGAGGAGTGGCATGCACGACCCGTAGCAGTTCGGCCAAATCCCGCGGCTCGGCGGGCCGTACGGCCTCGGGCAGCCGGTGCCACACGGTCACCGGATGCCCGTCCACGAGCAGCGCCTTCGGCTCGGCCGCCCGCACCGCCGGCACCCCGGCCTCGGCGAGCCACACCGCGACGTCCAGTTCGCGGCGCGCCCGGTCGAGGAGTTCGGCGTCGCGGCCCACCTTGACGACCAGGTCACCGGCGGCGAATACCGCGTTCTCGCCCAGCGCGAGCAGCCGCGCCTCCCGGGCGGCGCCGGGCAGCACCCCGGCCGCCGCCAGTACGTCCCGCGCCCGTGCCTCGTCCATCGTCCGCCTCCGTCGTCCGCGCTGGTGCCGTCGCGTTCCGGCCATCCGCCGGTCAGTGTCGCATCGGCACAGGTCGCGGTGCGTGCGCGGTGCCTTGACGAGGCACACGGCCTTCACGAGCATGACGTGGCCACCCGAGCCGTGCAAAGGGGCTGATTCCGTGACATTGGTGACCGAGGCTTCGCCACCTTCGCCACCGAGGAGACCAGCCGGCCGGAGGCCCGGCGGGGGCCGGCCCCGGCGGGCCGTCGACCACGGCGCCTGGTTCCTGGTGCTGCCCGCCCTGATCCCCATCCTCGTCCTCAGCGCCGGCCCGCTGCTGTACGGGATCCTGCTGGCCTTCACCGACGCCCAGTCGGGCCGCACAAAGCCCACCCAGTGGATCGGCGGCCTCAACTTCCGGGACCTGCTGCACGACACGCTGTTCTGGGAGTCGTTCCGGATCGGGCTGGTCTGGGCGGTCGGCGTGACCGTGCCGCAGTTCCTGCTCGCGCTCGGCCTCGCCCTGCTGCTCAACCAGGACCTGCGGCTGCGCTGGCTGGCCCGCGCGCTGGCGATCATCCCCTGGGCCATGCCCGAGGTCGTCGTCGGCATCATGTGGCGGCTCGTCTACAACCCGGACGCGGGCGTCCTCAACGAGACCCTGCGCGACCTGGGCCTGGGCAGCGGCCGGGACTGGCTCAGCGGGCTGGCCACCGCCCTGCCCGCCGTGATCGTCGTCGGCGTCTGGGCGGGCATGCCGCAGACGACGGTCGCACTGCTCGCCGGGCTGCAGAACACCCCGCGTGAACTCCACGAGGCGGCGGCGGTCGACGGAGCGGGCGCCTGGCGCCGCTTCCGCACGGTCACCTGGCCCGCCCTCAGACCCATCGCCCTCGCCATCACGGCGCTCAACCTGATCTGGAACTTCAACTCCTTCGCCCTGGTCTACGTGCTCACCAACGGCGGCCCCGGCGGCCGGACCCGCCTGCCCATGCTCTTCGCCTACGAAGAGGCCTTCCGCTACGGGCAGTTCGGCTACGCGGCGGCGATGGGCTGCGTGATGGTGGCCGTGATCTCGATCGCCCTGGCCGTCTTCCTCGCCGGCCGGCTGAAGGGAGGTGACGACGCGTGAGGACCAGCGCACCGGCCCGCGTCGGCCAGTACACCGCACTGCTCGCCTACCTCGTCTTCCTCGCCTTCCCGTTCCTCTGGCTGGTCTCCACCGCGTTCAAGCCGCCGCGCGAGCTGGGCAGCCTGCATCCGACCTGGATCCCCAAGGACCCCACCCTCGCCAACTTCCGGCAGGCCTTCGACGAGCAGCCGCTGCTGCACGCGGCCCTCAACTCCCTGCTGGCCGCGCTCGCGGCGGCCGTCGTCGCCGTGCTGATCGCGACGCCGATGGCCTACGTCGTCGCCCGGCGCCGCACCCGGCTCGCGAAGGCGGTGACGGGCTGGGTCGTGGTCAGCCAGGCCTTCCCGTTCGTACTGCTGATCATCCCGCTGTTCCTCGTGCTGAAGAACCTCGGAATGATCAACTCCGTGCCCGGTCTGGTGCTGGTCTACGTGGTGTGGGCGCTGCCGTTCGCGCTGTGGATGCTCGCCGGGTACGTCCGGGCCGTGCCGCCCGAGCTGGAGGAGGCCGCCGCCGTCGACGGGGCGGGCCGGGTGCGGACGCTGGTGTCGGTGACCGCGCCGCTGCTCGCGCCGGGCATCGTGGCGACCGGGCTGTTCGCGTTCATCACCGCGTGGAACGAGTTCTTCTTCGCGCTCGTACTCCTCAAGACGCCGGAGAAACAGACCCTTCCGGTGGTGCTCACCCACTTCATCGGCGCCGAGGGCGTCGCCGACCTCGGCCCGCTCGCGGCGGCCGCCTTCCTCGCCACCCTGCCCTCGCTGGTCGTCTTCGCGCTCATCCAGCGGCGTATCACGGGCGGCATGCTCACCGGGGCGGTGAAGAGCTGATGCGCGCCCGCCTGCTGGCCCTGGTCCTCCTGCTGCTCCTCGCCGGCTGCTCCTCCGGCGGCACCCGCGACGACGGCCGGATCACCCTGCGCTTCCAGTCCCTGGCCTGGCAGGAGGAGTCCGTCCGGGCCAACAAGGAACTGGTGGCGGAGTGGAACGCCACCCACCCGGACATCCGGGTCGAGTACGTCCAGGGCAGCTGGGACAGCGTCCACGACCAGCTCCTGACCGCCTTCGAGGGTGGCGAGGCGCCGGACATCATCCACGACGCCTCCGACGACCTCGCGGACTTCGCCTACGGCGGCTACCTCGCCGATCTCACCGACCTGCTGCCCGACCGCCTCAAGGCGGACATCCCGCAGCGCAGTTGGGAGACGACCACCTTCGGGGACGGCGTCTACGGCGTGCCGTTCCTCCAGGAACCGCGCGTGCTGATCGCCAACGCGAGATGGCTCAAGCGGTCCGGGGTACGGATCCCGACACCGGAGAAGCCATGGAGCTGGACCGAGTTCCGCCGGATCACCCAACACCTCAGCGGCCGGGGCAAGTACGGCGTCGCCTGGCCCCTGAAGGAACCGGTCTCCGCCACCCTCAACCTTTCCCTGTCGGCGGGCGGGCAGCTCTTCCACCGCGGGGCGGACGGCAAGGTGACGGTCCGGTTCCAGGCGGCCGACCAGGTGGTGCCGCGCACCATCCACGACCAGGTCACCACCGACCGCAGCGCCTCGCCCACGACCCTGGGCAGCGGCGGCTCCGACACCCTGCCCGGGTTCTTCGGCGGCAGATACGCGATGGTCCCGCTCGGCTTCTCCTACCGCCAGCAGATCGTGCAGCAGGCCCCGAAGGGCTTCGACTGGCAGGTCCTGCCCGCCCCGGCGGGTGCCGGGGGCCTGGCCCAGGGCGTCAGTCCGCAGACCCTCTCCGTCGCCGCGGACAGCCCGCACAAGAAGGAGGCCGCGGCCTTCATCGACTTCCTCCTCGGACCGGAGAACATGGTCCGCCTCGCCCTCGGCGACTGGATGCTGCCCACCGGCACCCAGGCGCTGAAGGACCCCGCCCTGCGCACCACGCGGCACGGCTGGGCGACCGGCACCGCCCTCGCGGAGCACCTGCGCCCGGCGCCCGCGCAGACGGTGCGGGGCTACCCCGAGTGGAAGGACAAAGTGGCGACGCCGGCCCTCCAGGAGTACTACAGCGGAGCGATCGGCCTCGGCGAACTGCGCGAACGGCTGGAGGAGGACGGCAACCTGGTGCTCGCCCGCTACCAGCGCTGACTCGCCGGCCCCCGGGGCATCCGCGGCTGCGCGAGTCGCTGACCTCGTAGTCTCCGTACAGATTGCACGAGACGTATCGTCTCGCGTACGGTCGGGGCATGACCAGTCGCGCCCATATCGCCATGTTCTCCATCGCCGCCCACGGCCACGTGAACCCGAGTCTGGAGGTGATCCGCGAGCTCGTCGCGCGGGGCCACCGGGTGACGTACGCGATCCCGCCCGTCTTCGCGGAGAAGGTCGCGCAGACCGGTGCCGAGGTGAAGCCCTGGAACTCGACGCTGCCCTCGCCCGACGACGACCCGGAGGCGTGGGGGAGCACGCTGCTGGACAACGTGGAGCCGTTCCTCGACGACGCGATCCAGGCCCTCCCGCAGCTGATCGAGTCGTACCAGGGCGACGAGCCGGACCTCGTGCTGCACGACATCGCCGCCTACCCGGGCCGTGTCCTCGCCCACCGCTGGGGCGTCCCCGCGATCTCCCTCTCACCGGCCATGGTCGCCTGGGAGGGCTACGAGGAGGAGGTCGCCCGGCCCCTGTGGGAGGAGCCGAAGAAGACCGAGCGCGGCCGCGCCTACTACGCCCGCTTCCACGCCTGGCTGGAGGAGAACGGGATCACCCTGCACCCCGACGCGTTCGGCGGCCGCCCCGACCGCTCGATCGTCCTGATCCCCAAGGCGCTCCAGCCGAACGCCGACCGGGTCGACCAGAGCGTGTACTCCTTCGTCGGCGCCTGCCAGGGCGACCGCACCGCCGAGGGCGACTGGCAGCGGCCGGCCGGCGCCGAGAAGGTCGCGCTCGTCTCCCTCGGCTCCGCCTTCACCAAGCAGCCGGACTTCTACCGGGAGTGCGTGAAGGCGTTCGGCGACCTCCCCGGCTGGCACCTGGTGCTCTCGGTCGGCAGGCACGTCGACCCGGCCGAGCTCGGGGACGTCCCCGCGAACGTCGAGGTGCGCTCCTGGGTGCCGCAGCCGGCGATCCTGGAGCAGGCTGACCTGTTCGTCACGCACGCCGGCGCCGGCGGCAGCCAGGAGGGCCTGGCCACGGCCACGCCGATGATCGCCGTACCGCAGGCCGCGGACCAGTTCGGCAACGCGGACATGCTCCAGAGCCTCGGTGTCGCCCGGCGGATCGACACGGAGGAGGCGACCGGCGAGGTCCTGCGCGAGGCGGCACTCGCGCTCGTGGAGGATCCGGCGGTCGCCCGCCGCCTGAAGGAGATCCAGGCGGAGATGGCCCAGGAGGGCGGCACGCACCGCGCGGCCGACCTCATCGAGGCCGAAGTGCCCCGGGTGTGTGGATCCTGAGCAGACGGTTGTGCCCCGCGGTGACCGATGAGTAATTTACGGGGCCCGGGCAGCCGCCCACCGGCCGTCGTGCCCACCCCCACGGGGCACGACGGCCGTCCTAGGGTGAGCGGATGACGACGACATACGCGGCACTGCTGCGCGGGATCAACGTGGGCGGCAGCAGAAAGGTCCCGATGGCCGCCCTGCTCGCGCTCATGGAAGGCCTCGGCTACACGGCCGTACGCACCTACCTGCAGAGCGGCCAGGCCGTCTTCGCCTCCGGCCACGGCGACGAGGAGTCCCTGGCGGCCGAGATCACGCACGCCGTCGAGCGGCACTTCGGCTTCGGCGTCGACGTGATCGTGCGCGACCACGCCTACCTGAAGGCGATCGCCGACGCGTGCCCGTTCCCGGCCGCCGACCTGGAGCCCAAGCAGCTCCACGTCACGTACTTCTCCGCGCCCGTCACCCCCGAGCGCTTCGCGGAGATCGACCAGGCCGCCTACCTCCCCGAGGAGTTCCGCCTCGGCGACCGCGCCCTGTACCTGTACGCCCCGAACGGCCTCGGCCGCTCCAAGCTGGCCGAGCACCTGTCGAAGCCGCGCCTCACCAAGGGCGTGATCGCCACCACCCGCAACTGGAACACCGTGGTCAAGCTGGTGGAGATGACGGAAGCCTGACCTTCCGGTCGCCGAGGCCGGCCGTGTACGACGTGATCTCGGCCGGCACGGTCAGCCGCGGGTCCCCGTAGAGCCGCCGCACGTCCTCCCCGGAGCGGGCCGCGGCGACCGCGTCGGCCGCCGCGAGGTCGTCCTCGGTGAGCGGCGCGCCCTTGCCGAGCCCCGGCTCCCAGCCGTCCCAGGGCAGCAGTTCGACACCGTTCAGCGCGGCCAGATCGCGCAGGACGTTGCCGCGGACGAACCACAGACCCCGCAGCCCCGCGACGGGGCTGAACCCGCACGTCTCCGGGTCCAGCCGCCCCTCCCGGCAGCCCCGCCAGACGTCACCGGCCACCAGGAAGGCGTCCCGCGGCACGTCCATCGGGTCGAACGGCACGTCGTACCCCGCGTGGACCTGCGCGTCGGCCAGCCGCCAACCGCCGTCCGGCGCGCGGTACTCCGTGACCCAGTGGTCCTCGTACCAGTCCTCGGCGAAGTAGGTGGCGAAGCCGCAGCGCAGCCGCGCCGGTGTCCCCGTGGCCCGCAGCAGCGCGCACAGCAAAAGCGAGAAGTCCCGGCACGTCCCCACGAACCGGCCCTCGGGCGGCCGCCGTTCGGTGAGCGGGGCGTCCCCGCGCTCCCGCAGGATCCGCAGCATCTCCGTGACGTAGCGGGACTCGGCGTCGTGGCTCAGCCGCTCCTCGGGCACGGCGTAGCCGAGGAGCCCGCCCTCGCCCCGGTGCATGACCAGGCCCCGCACGGCCGCCGCGAGCCGGCGCGGATCGCGGGGCAGTCCGCCGGTGTCCAGGTCCCCGGGATCGCTGTACGGCGTCTGCCTCAGATAGAAGTCGTCGTCCATGGGCGGGACGCTCGCCCCTGCCCCAGGGGCAAGGTCAAGCCGTCCCTGAACGCTCCCACCGCCGCCCCCGTACCTACGGGCGGCACGAGAACGCAGTCTCGCGAGAGGAATCGCACCGTGACGGTCGACCTCGTCTACGCCTACGCGGTCCTGCGCCGCACCCCCGAGGCCGGCGCGGCGGTGGCGCCCCTGCGCGGGGTCGCCGGAGAGCCCGTCCACCTGGTGGAGCCGGCCACGAGCACACCGCAGCTCGCCTTCGCCGTCGGCCACGTCCCGGCCGCCGACTACGCCGAGGCGCCCCTCGAGGCCCATCTCGACGACCTGGACTGGCTGGAGTCCACGGTCCGCTCCCACCACGCCGTGGTGGCCGCCCTGGTCGCCTCCGGCGCCGCCGTCCTGCCCCTGCGCCTCGCCACCGTCTACCCCGACGAGGGCAGCGCCCGCCAGGCCCTCGACACCCGCCGCGGGTACTTCCTCTCCCTGCTGGACCGCCTCACCGGCCATGTGGAACTCGGCGTCAAGATCTACGCCACGCCGGACATCACCCCGCCCGGAGCTGGTACGGAGACCGCACCGGACCCGGCCACCGGCGTCGGTGTCGGCCGCGCCTACCTGGCGATCCGCCGCCGCAGACAGCGCCGGAACGAGGAAGCCTGGCGTACGGTCGCCCGGGCCGCCGCCCGCCTCACCGAGACCGCCGGCGCCCTCTCCGTCGACCGTGTCGCCCACACCCCCGAACGCGGCAGCCTGGCCGGCTCGGCCCCCGGCACCAACGTGGGCAACGACGCGTACCTCGTCCGCGCCGACCGCGTCGACGCCTTCCGCGCCGGCGTACTGACGGCCGCCGAGGGCATCCCCGGCCTCCGCGTGGAGGTCACCGGCCCCTGGGCCCCGTACTCCTTCGCCCTCCAGCCGCAACCGCACGAGGAGCCGGCCGCGTGACCCTCACCTCGCCCAGGGAGGGCCGCGGAGGCGTCAGGCGCTCACCGCCGCCAACGCCGGTACCCGTGCCGCCTCGTACCGCTCCAGCACCACCCGTGCCACCTCCGGCGCCGCCCCCAGCACCTCCGCCAGGACGTCCGCCTCCGCCGCGCCCCGGGCGATGCGGTCCGGGAGGAAGCCGGGGGCGAGGACGTAGGGCGCGACGGCTACGCGGGAGCAGCCGAGGGCGCGGAGTTCGCGGACGGCGTCCTCGGTGCGGGGAAGGGATGCGGAGGCGAACGCAGGCCGCACGGCGCACCAACCGGTGTGCCGCCACTCCCGCGCGATTGCTGCGATCACTGCGATCGCCTCCGGGTCGGTGGACCCCGCCGAGGCCAGCACGACCCCGGTCGAGGACTTGTCGGCGGGGGTCAGGCCCGCCTCGTACAGGCGCCGTTCCAGGGCCCCCAGCAGCAGGGGCGACGGGCCCAGGACCTCCGCCTGGCGGATGCGGAGCTGCGGGGGCGCGTCCGCGAGGACCGCCGGGATGTCCGCCTTCGCGTGGAACGCCCGGGTGAGGAGGAGGGGCAGGGCGACGACGTCGCGGACGCCCTGGACCGCCAGGGACTCCAGCACCCCTTGGGCGGACGGCACGTTGAAGTCCAGGAAGCCGGTCTCCACGCGGACGTCGGGGCGCAGGGAGCGCACCCGGCGCACCAGGGCGTGCACCGTCGCGGCGTGCCGCGGGTCGCGGCTGCCGTGGGCGATGACGAGGAGGACAGGCTTGTGGGTCATGGACGTCAGCTCTTCACCAGCAGGCCGCGGCTGCGCAGCACCCACCGCTCCAGCGGGCTGAAGATCAGCAGGTCGATGGCGATGCCGACGATGAGGATCAGCAGGATCGCCTCGAACACCATCGCCATGTCGCTGGCGTTGCGGCCGTTCTCCAGCAGCTGGCCGAGGCCCACGCCGAGGTCGGGGAAGGACGCGATGATCTCCGCGGCCATCAGGGAGCGCCAGGAGAAGGCCCAGCCCTGCTTCAGGCCCGCCACATAGCCGGGCAGGGCGGCGGGCAGGACGATGTGCCAGGTGCCCCTCAGGCCCGTGGCGCCCAGCGTGCGGCCCGCGCGCAGGAACAGCGGCGGCACCTGGTCGACGCCCGACACCAGGCCGTTGGCGATCGACGGGACCGCGCCGAGCAGGATCACCGCGTACATCATCGAGTTGTTCAGGCCCAGCCAGATCACCGCCGGCGGCACCCAGGCGACCGACGGCAGGGACTGCAGGCCCGACAGGATCGGGCCGATCGCCGCCCGGACGAATTTCACGCGGGCCACGATCAGGCCCAGCGGCGTGCCGATCAGCAGGGCGAAGCAGAAGCCGAGCAGGCCGCGCGAGACGCTGGTCCAGATGTAGCCGAGCAGTTCGCCCTGGAGCCACGCCGTGTGGACGACGTCCCACACCGCGGACGGCGCGGGCAGCTTGGTCGGGTCGTCGACCACCTTGAATGACACCAGCGCCTGCCAGACCGCCAGCACCAGCGCGACGGCGAGGACCGGCGGCAGGATCTTCTCGGTGAAGGTCTGCCGGAACGGCTTGCGGCCCGTCTGCACCGTCTCCAGCGCGTCGAGGCCCGCCTCCAGTCCGGCGAGATCGCTGCCGTCCTTGGCGACGTTCGTCGAATCAGTGCTGGCCATGACGGCGGATCTCCCCACGAAGTTCTTCGGTGATCTCGACGGACAGCTCCGCGACGGCGGTGTCCTCGATACGGCGCGGATGCGGGATGTCCACGGTCCACTCGCGCGCGATCCGCCCCGGCCGGGAGGACAGCAGCACCACGCGCTGCGCGAGCCGGACCGCCTCGCGCACGTTGTGCGTGACGAACAGGACGGACAGCCGCGTCTCGCGCCAGATGCGGGTCAGCTCGTCGTGCAGCACGTCCCGCGTGATGGCGTCGAGCGCCGCGAACGGCTCGTCCATCAGCAGCAGCCGGCTCTCCTGGGCGAGCGCCCGGGCCAGCGCGACCCGCTGGCGCATACCGCCCGACAGCTCGTGCACCCGCTTGCCGTACGCGCCCTTCAGCCGGACGAGTTCGAGCAGTTCCTCGGCACGGTCGCGGCGCTCGGCCTTCGGCACGCCCCGCAGCTTCAGGGCGAGTTCGATGTTCTTGCCCGCGGTCAGCCACGGGAACAGCGCGTGCTCCTGGAACATCAGCGCCGGGCGGCCGTCCGTGGTGATCTCGCCCGCGGTGGGCCGGTCCAGCCCCGCCACCAGGTTGAGCAGCGTGGACTTGCCGCAGCCCGAGGCCCCCAGGAGGGTGACGAACTCGCCGGGCGCGACATCGAGCGTGATGTCGTCCAGGACGAGCTGCTGCCCGGCGGGGCCCGCGAACGACTTCGAGACGTGTTCGATGCGGGCGGCATGCGTGGCCGCCGCGGCGCCGTCGGCGGCCTTGGCGAGGGTCGTGGCCATGGTCGTCACCTCCTGGGAACTGATCGGGATGCGGGCTTACTTCGCGCCGAGACCGGCGTCGTCGACCGTGGGTTCGCCCTCGGCCTTGAGGACCTTGTTCAGCGGCGCGAGGTCGTAGATGCCCTTCAGGTCCGGCTTCTGAAGCAGCCCCGCCTTCACCGCGTGCTCCGCCTCGGTGCCGAGGGTGGCGGCCAGCGGGTCGTCGGTGAACCGGATCGACTTCCACGCCGGGTCCAGCACATCGGCGGGCAGCGCCTTGCCGGAGACCTCCGCCAGCTGCTTGTTCGCCGCCGCCTTCGCCTCGTCGGGGTGGGCGTTGATCCACTTGTTGGTCTCGACCGAGCCCTTGAGCACGGCCTCGACGACCTTCGGGTGCTTCTTCAGGAAGTCCTGCCGCACGATGATGTTCGTGATCACGAACTTCTTGTCCGGCCACAGCGTCGCCTCGTCCAGCAGCACCTTGCCGCCCTCGGCGACCAGCTTCGACGCGGTCGGCTCCGGCACCCAGGCGCCGTCGACCGACCCGGCCTTGAAGGCGTCCGGGGTGACCTTGTTGTCGCTGCGGACGACCGTGACGTCGCCCTGGCCGCTCTGCGGGTCGACCTTCCAGCCCTGGTCCGCGACCCAGTTGAGGAACGCCACGTCCTGCGTGTTGCCGAGCTGCGGGGTCGCGATCCGCTTGCCCTTGACGTCCTTCAGCGACTTGATCTTGTCCGGGTTCACCACGAGCTTCACACCGCCGGAGGCCGAACCGCCGATGATGCGCAGGTTCTTGCCGTCCGACTTGACGTAGCCGTTGATCGCCGGGGACGGGCCGATCCAGCCGATGTCGATGGAACCGGAGTTGAGCGCCTCGATCTCCGAGGGCCCGGCGTTGAAGACGGCCGGCTCGACCCTGGTGGCGCCGAGGGCCTTCTGGAAGAAGCCCTTCTGCAGGCCCACCAGCGCCGTGCCGTGGGTGAGGTTGCCGAAGTAGCCGATCTTGACGGTGTCGAGACCGTCGATCTTCTTCGCCCCGGCGGCGACCTTGGCGGCGCCGTCGTCCTTGGCCTGGGAGCCGTAGCCGCAGGCGGCCAAGGTGAGCAGGGGGAGCGCGGCCAGGGCCGCGAGGCCGCGGCGGAGGGCGGGTGATGCAGGCACGGGAGGTGTTCCTCTCGGAGGCCCGGCGGTCACGGTCCGATCAGGTCGTGGCCGGGAGGTCGGCGGGTTTTCGTCTACAGCGGCGGTGGGGGGTGAGGGCGCGCGAGCGGTGCGCGTACGTCAGCGCACACATCGCGCCACTCCGCCCTGCCCGCTGCCGAGAGCACCGCTGCCGACGCGGCCGCCCTCCTTCGCGAACATCGAGTAGAAGTCGGGGGAGTTCATGTCAGAAGTCCCACCCGTCGTCCTCGGACTCGTCCTTCACCGGCTCCGGGGCGGCGAAGGACTCGCCGACCATGCCCGCGGTCAGCGTCGTGCCGTCGTTGGGGTCGATCAGGATGAACGAGCCGGTGCGCCGCGAGTCCGCGTAGGAGTCGACCGGGAGCGGCTCGGCGGTACGGATCTTCACCCGGCCGATGTCGTTGGCGACGAGCTGTCCCGGGTGCGGGTGCAGGGACAGGTCGTCGAGCGTCAGCCGGGACGGGATGTCCTTGACGATCGCCTTGACCGTGCGCGTGCCGTGCTTGAGCAGCACCCGGTGGCCGACGGTCAGCGGGGCGTCGGCGACGTGGCAGACGGTCGCCTCGATGTCCTGGGTGGTCGGCGGCGCGTCCTTGCTGGGCACGATCAGGTCGCCGCGCGAGATGTCGATGTCGTCCTCCAGCAGGAGGGTCACCGACTGGGTCGTCCAGGCGACGTCGACCGGCTCGCCGAGCAGGTCGATGCCGGAGATCTTCGTGGAGCGGCCCGACGGCAGCACGGTGACCTGCTCGCCGACGTGGAAGGAGCCGGCCGCGATCTGGCCGGCGTAGCCCCGGTAGTCGGGGTGGTCCGCGCTCTGCGGCCGGATCACGTACTGCACGGGCAGCCGGGCGTGGCAGTGGCTCAGGTCGTGCGCGACCGGGACCGTCTCCAGGTGCTCCAGCACGGTCGGGCCGCCGTACCAGTCCATGTTCGCGGACGGGTCCACCACGTTGTCGCCGACGAGCGCCGAGATCGGGATCGCGGTGACCTCGGGGACGCCCAGCTCGGTGGCGTACGCCGTGAACTCCTCGGCGATCGCGGCGAACACCTTCTCGTCGTACCCGACGAGGTCCATCTTGTTGACGGCGAGGACCGCATGCGGGACGCGCAGCAGGGCGGCGATGGCGGCGTGCCGGCGGGTCTGCTCGACGACGCCGTTGCGGGCGTCGACCAGGATCACCGTCAGCTCGGCCGTGGAGGCGCCGGTGACCATGTTCCGCGTGTACTGCACGTGCCCGGGGGTGTCGGCGAGGATGAACCGCCGCCGGGGCGTGGCGAAGTAGCGGTAGGCCACGTCGATGGTGATGCCCTGCTCCCGCTCGGCCCGCAGACCGTCCGTGAGCAGCGCCAGGTCCGGCGCGCCCTGGCCCCGGCTCGCGGAGGCGCGCTCCACGGCCTCCAGCTGGTCGGTGAGGACCGACTTGGAGTCGTGCAGCAGCCGGCCCACCAGGGTGGACTTGCCGTCGTCGACGGAGCCGGCGGTGGCGAACCGCAGCAGGGTGGTGGCCGAGAGCTCCTCGGTCGTGATCGTGCTCATCTCTAGAAGTACCCCTCGCGCTTGCGGTCTTCCATCGCGGCCTCGGAGAGCTTGTCGTCGGCGCGGGTGGCGCCGCGCTCGGTGAGCCGGGAGGCGGCGATCTCCACGATCACCTTCTCGATGGTGTCGGCGTCGGAGTCCACCGCGCCGGTGCAGGACATGTCACCCACGGTCCGGTAGCGCACGAGCCGCTTCTCGACGGTCTCGCCGTCCTTCGGCCCGCCCCACTCGCCGGCGGTCAGCCACATGCCGCCGCGCTTGAACACCTCGCGCTCGTGCGCGTAGTAGATCTCCGGGAGTTCGATGCCCTCGCGGGCGATGTACTGCCACACGTCCAGCTCGGTCCAGTTGGACAGCGGGAAGACGCGGACGTGCTCGCCGGGCGCGTGCCGGCCGTTGTACAGGTTCCACAGCTCCGGGCGCTGGCGGCGCGGGTCCCACTGGGAGAACTCGTCGCGCAGCGAGAACACCCGCTCCTTGGCCCGGGCCTTCTCCTCGTCCCGGCGTCCGCCGCCGAAGACCGCGTCGAACTTCTCCGCCTGGATCTTCTCGGTCAGCGGCAGCGTCTGCAGCGGGTTGCGGGTGCCGTCCGGGCGCTCCTTGAGCACACCCCGGTCGATGTAGTCCTGCACCGAGGCGACGTGCAGCCGCAGCCCGTGCTTGGCGACCGTGCGGTCCCGGTAGTCGAGGACCTCGGGGAAGTTGTGCCCGGTGTCCACGTGCAGCAGCGAGAACGGCACCGACGCCGGCCGGAACGCCTTCAGGGCCAGGTGCAGCATGACGATGGAGTCCTTGCCGCCGGAGAACAGGATCACCGGCCGCTCGAACTCGCCCGCCACCTCGCGGAAGATGTGCACGGCCTCGGACTCGAGGGCGTCGAGGTGGGAGAGGGCGTACGGGCTGTCGGTCTCCTCGGAAACCGTGGCGGCGGTCGTCATGCCAGTCCCCTTTCGCTGAGCAGGGCGTACACCGACGCCGCGGACTCCTGCACGGTCTGGTTCTGCGACTCGATGCGCAGATCGGGCGACTCGGGCGCCTCGTACGGGTCGTCGACCCCGGTGAGCCCCGTGAGCTCGCCGGCGGCCTGCTTGGCGTACAGACCCTTCACGTCCCGCTCGCTGCACACCTCGACCGGAGTCGCCACATGGATCTCCAGGTACGGCGTGCCGTTCGCCTGGTGGCGCTTGCGCACCGCCTCGCGGCTGTCCTGGTACGGCGCGATCACCGGGACCAGGGCGAGCACGCCGTTGCGGGCGAGCAGTTCGGCGACGAAGCCGATGCGCTGCACGTTGGTGTGCCGGTCCTCGCGGCTGAAGCCGAGGCCCGCCGAGAGGAACTCGCGGATCTCGTCGCCGTCGAGGACCTCGACGCGGTGGCCCTCCTCGCGCAGCCGGCCGGCCAGCTCGTGGGCGATGGTGGTCTTGCCGGCGCTCGGCAGACCCGTGAGCCAGACGGTGGCTCCGGTCGTCACGTCAGTCTCCTGAATCGTCGTCGTCATCCGTGCAGCCCGCACTCGGTCTTGCTCAGTCCCGCCCAGCGGCCGGCGCGCGCGTCCTCGCCCGCCAGGACCCGGCGGGTGCAGGGGGCGCAGCCGACGGAGGCGTAGCCGTCCATCAGCAGCGGGTTCGTCAGGACGCCGTGCTCGGTGACGTACGCGTCCACGTCGTCCTGGGTCCAGCGGGCTATGGGGGAGATCTTGACCTTCTGCCGCTTCTCGTCCCAGCCGACCACCGGGGTGTCCGCCCGGGTCGGGGACTCGTCGCGGCGCAGGCCGGTCGCCCAGGCCTGGTAGTTCTTCAGGCCTCGCTCCAGAGGCTCCACCTTGCGCATCGCGCAGCACAGGTCGGGGTTGCGGTCGTGCAGCTTCGGGCCGTACTCCGCGTCCTGCTCGGCGACCGTCAGGCGCGGGGTGAGCGTGATGACGTTGACGTCCATCACGGCCTCGACCGCGTCGCGGGTGCCGATGGTCTCCTCGAAGTGATAGCCGGTGTCGAGGAACACCACGTCGACGCCGGGCATCGCGCGGGAGGCGAGGTGGGCGACGACCGCGTCCTCCATGGACGAGGTCACGCAGAAGCGCTTGCCGAACGTCTCGGCCGCCCACTGGAGGATCTCCAGCGCGGAGGAGTCCTCCAGGTCGCGGCCCGCCTGCTCGGCGAGCGCCTTCAGATCCTCGGTCGTGCGCTCTTCCTGAACCGTCGTCATATCCGTGCCCCTCCGGTCTCGGATCGCTTCGGTCCCCGGGCCAGCAGCCCGAGGAACTTCAGCTGAAAGGCTCGACTGCACGCCGCGCATTCCCACGCGCCGTGCCCCTCCTCGCTGGGGCGCAGGTCCTCGTCGCCGCAGTAGGGGCAGTAGAAGGGGGCCGCGCGCTCGCTCACGACAGGGCCTCCTCATCGGCGCGGGCCGCCCAGGCGGCGAACCGCTCGCCGTCCTCGCGCTCGGCCTGGAACCGCTTCAGGACGCGTTCGACGTAGTCCGGCAGCTCCTCCGAGGTGACCTTCAGGCCGCGCACCTTGCGGCCGAAGCCGGCCTCCAGACCGAGGGCGCCGCCGAGGTGCACCTGGAAGCCCTCGACCTGCTCGCCCTGGTCGTTCAGGACCAGCTGGCCCTTGAGACCGATGTCCGCGACCTGGATACGGGCGCAGGCGTTCGGGCAGCCGTTGATGTTGATGGTGATGGGCTCGTCGAAGTCCGGGATGCGGCGCTCCAGTTCGTCGATCAGCTGGGAGCCGCGCGCCTTGGTCTCGACGATGGCGAGCTTGCAGTACTCGATGCCGGTGCAGGCCATGGTGCCGCGCCGGAACGGGGAGGGCTTGGCGGTGAGGTCCAGCGCCTCCAGGGACTCCACGAGGGAGTCGACCTGCCCCTCCTCGACGTCGAGGATGATCATCTTCTGCTCGACGGTGGTCCGGACCCGGCCCGAGCCGTGCGCCTCGGCGAGGTCGGCGATCTTCGTCAGCGTCGTGCCGTCCACGCGGCCGACGCGCGGGGCGAACCCGACGTAGAAGCGGCCGTCCTTCTGCCGGTGCACACCGATGTGGTCGCGCCAGCGCTGGAGCGGCTGGGCGGGGGCGGGGCCGTCGACCAGCTTGCGCTTGAGGTACTCGTCCTCCAGCACCTGGCGGAACTTCTCCGCGCCCCAGTCGGCGACCAGGAACTTCAGGCGGGCGCGGGTGCGCAGCCGCCGGTAGCCGTAGTCGCGGAAGATGCCGATGACGCCGGCCCAGACGTCCGGGACCTCGTCCAGCGGCACCCAGGCGCCGAGCCGGACGCCGATCTTCGGGTTGGTGGACAGGCCGCCGCCGACCCACAGGTCGAAGCCGGGCCCGTGCTCGGGGTGGTGCACGCCCACGAAGGCGACGTCGTTGATCTCGTGCGCGACGTCGAGGAGTGGGGAGCCGGAGATCGCCGTCTTGAACTTGCGCGGCAGGTTGGAGAACTCCTTGCTGCCGATGTACCGCCGGTTGATCTCCTCGATGGCGGGGGTGCCGTCGACGATCTCGTCCTCGGCGATCCCCGCGACCGGCGAGCCGATGACCACACGGGGCGTGTCACCGCACGCCTCGGTGGTGGACAGGCCGACGCCCTCCAGCCGGTTCCAGATCTCGGGCACGTCCTCGATCCGGATCCAGTGGTACTGCACGTTCTGCCGGTCGGTGATGTCGGCGGTGCCGCGCGCGAACTCCTGCGAGATCTCGCCGACGACGCGCAGCTGCCGCGTGGTCAGCGCACCGCCGTCGATGCGGACGCGCAGCATGAAGTACTCGTCGTCCAGCTCCTCCGGCTCCAGGATCGCTGTCTTGCCGCCGTCGATCCCGGGCTTGCGCTGGGTGTACAGGCCCCACCAGCGCATCCGGCCGCGCAGGTCGTTCGGGTCGATCGAGTCGAAGCCCCGCTTGGAGTAGATCGTCTCAATACGTGTCCGCACATTGAGACCGTCGTCGTCCTTCTTGAACTGCTCGTTGCCGTTCAGCGGGGTGAAGTGCCCCGCGGCCCACTGGCCTTCACCGCGGTGACGGCTCACCTTGCGGCGGGGAGTCGCGGCGGCAGGCTTCTGCGGGGTGGCGGCCATGGTTGATACGTCCTTCGGGACAGGCGGGAAAGCGGCTCTGACCTGCGCGTGCGGGCGCATGGGCATATCGCGCGTCATTGCGCGGGAATGAGACGAGGAAGGGGGTGTCGGGCGCTGCGTGAGTACGCTCAGCGCGCCGGACAGATGGCGCTGGACATGCGGCCGAGGTCGACGTGCCGTCGACTCACCAAGGCGATTCCAGTTCCAGACATGACGGAAGCGTGTCATGGCGATCTGGACACAGTCCAGCTTCGTCCAAGATGCGGACATCCTTGTCTCGGAGAGCAAGACAAGGGTGTCCTTGGTCACATTGGATCGTCCGGGGGTGTCCGACCAGGTCAGACGGGGAACGCCCCAGGCCACGGCCCCGGAGTGGCGGCCTCCGGCTCCTCCTCGACCTTGGTGTCGAACAGCTTGAAGCCCCGGCGCTGGTAGTTGTCCATCGCGTGCTCGCCGTCCTTGCTGCAGGTGTGCAGCCAGACCCGCTTCGTCGGGGTCAGTCCCGCCCAGCGGTCGGCGAGGTCCCAGGCGCGGGCCGTGCCGTACGACAGCAGGTGGCCGCCGATGCGCCGACCCCGGAAGGCGGGGAGCAGCCCGAAGTAGACGATCTCCACGACCGCGTCGTCCTGCGCCTCCAGCTCCACGTATCCGGCGGGCGTGCCCCGGTCGTACGCCACCCACGTTTCCACGCCCGGCCGCTGGAGGTACTCCAGCCAGCGCGCGTACGACCAGGCGAGCCGGTCCGTCCAGCGGATGTCGCCGCCCACCGACGCGTACAGGAACCGGCTGAACTCGGGCGAGGGCACCTCGGAGCGGACGATCCGGACGTCCCCCTCCGGCGCGGCGGCCGGCAGCAGGTCGGTCGGGGCGGTCTGCTCCAGGGACCAAGTGGTCACGGCGATGGTGGTCATGCGGGTCAGATAACCATCCGGCCCACCGGTCTGTCGATCGGCCCGGCCCGCCGCCGGTCAGCTCAGCGCCCTGTCGATCGACGCCAGCGGCAGCGCGAACAGCGTCCGCCCGGACTGGGACCAGACCTCCCCGCTCTGCTCCCAGTAGGACAGGGAGCCCGGCCGGCCGCTCCAGCAGTGGCGGGTCCCGTCGGCCCCGCACTCCGTCGCCCGCGCGCCCTCGGTGTCCTGGCGCCACAGCGTCCCGTGCCCGTCCGGGGCGGAGGGGGCGCGGTCGAGGTACCAGCCCGAGCGGTACGCCAGCACGCCCCGCACGTCGGCCGTCCTCGTCTCGTACGCCTCGACCGGCTCCGCGCGCCCGGCGGGGCCGGTGGCGAGCAGGCCGGACCGGGCCGGGTCCCGGCTCAGCGCGTAGCGCCACAGCCGGGTGCGCCGGTCGGCGTCCGCGGGCACCCACTCGCTCGCGACCAGGCTGTCGGGGGAGGTGCTGCGGTCCAGGGAGATGCTCGCCGGGCGCGGCACGCCGTCGCCGCCGGGCAGGGAGTACGAGCCGACGGCGGGCAGCACGTACCGGGAGCCGTGCGCCGCCCAGCCGCCGCGTACCCGGCCGACCGCGTCGGAGTCGACGGTGGCGCGCTGGATGCGGTCCATGTCGTACACGTACAGCGCGTCCCGGTCGCCCTCGCGGGTCGTCACCAGCAGCTTGTCCTGGTACCAGACCATGCCGGACAGCGGGGACACCAGCCCCCGGTAGTCCCGCCCGCCGTCCACCGGGACGGCCAGCAGGGCCCAGGTGTAGCGGAGCCGGGCGGGATCGTCCGCGTCGACGAAGGCGACCTTGGCCAGGCCCTGTTCGGGGTCCGGGCCGTGCAGGGAGCCGCCCCCGGCGCCGCCGCGGCTCCAGCCGGAGAGGATCACGCGGTTCCCGCCCCAGCGGCCGTCGTCGTCCGCGTCCCCCGAGGTCGTGACCGCGCCGGGCCGCCAGCCCCGGGTGTCGGCGGCGTCGAAGCAGTACGCGCGCGTGGCCGCCGGTTCCACCGGCAGGGTGCGCTTCTCGGCGGTCGGGCAGCCGGCCGCGTCCCGCAGCGGGCGGTCGGCGTCGTCCAGCACCGTGCCCACGCCGACCGGCCGGCCCATCTGGGACGAGAGTCGGTCCAGCCACCGCTCCGGCACCCGGTGCTCGGCCAGCGGCAGCCGCCCGGCCTCCGTGGACACGCCGATCGGCTTCAGCGCCCCGTCGGCCTCGGCGACCGTGGCCTGCGAGGCGCTGATCGCAGTGGCGGCGGCGGTGAGCGCGAGGGCCGTCCCGGCCAGGGTCGCGCGCAGCGCCCTGCCCCGCCTGCGCCGCCGGTGTCTGCCGCGATGCTTCATACCGTCCTCCCGAGGCGGGTCAACTGCGCCTGTTGGTCCGTACGTTGACCAAGGAGCAGGTGGGGTGGCCCGTAGGGGGATGCTACGGCAGGTGGGCGGGGTGGCGGACGAAGACCTCGCAAATATGCGAAAGACGCACCCCGCGGGGTGGCCCGGAGGGCACTCCGGGTGATGCTCAGGGCGCCGGTGCGGATGTTCCTGAGGGCGCCGGTGCGGACGTGCGCCGCCGGGCCACCGCCGGTGCCGTCGAGTGCGGCAGCAGATCGCGCGGGTCCTCCGGGAGCAGCACCTCGACGTCGGTGTCCTCGGCGAACCGGTAGGGCCGGTGCTCCAGGAGCGCCCCCAGATACCGCCGGACCCGCGACATCTCGGCGCGCACCGTCACCGTGCGGGCCGGGTCGCCGAACACGTCCCCGGCCAGGTCCGAGGCGCTGCGGCCGGTGCGGTGGACGGCGAGGAGGTACAGCAACTCGGCGTGCCGCGGGCTCAGTTCCCGGACCCAGGAGCCCGCCCCGCCGGAGACCTCCACCGACCAGCGGCGCGCCTGTCTAAGGTCCAGCACGATCCTGGTCGCCCCGCGCGGCGCCGGCTCGTCGGCCGCGGCCCGCACCAGCCAGCCCCCGGCCAGCGGCTCCAACGAGCACAGCCCGAGCCCCGGCAGCCATCTCAGGCCCGGCGACAGCGACTTCGGCAGGGTCACGCGCCGCAGGTACGGCATCCCGCTCACCGCGGCGGTCCAGCCGTCCGGGTCGACGACCAGGGCGCGCCCGCCGAGCCGGGCCAGCACCGGCGCCGCCACCGCGCGCAGCCGCTCCAGGGACTCCAGGTGCATCTCCCGCAGCCGGGCCTCGGCGAGCTTGGCCACCGAGTCGACCCAGGCGAGCGTGGCCGGATGCATCGTCTCCAGCGGCCCGCTCACGTCCACCACGCCGAGCAGCCGGCCGTCCCGCGGGTCCGTCAGGGGAGCGCCCGCGCACGTCCAGTTGGCCTGGGAGCGCACGAAGTGCTCGGAGGCGAAGACCTGCACGGGCCGGCGCACCACCGCCGGGGTGCCCAGGCCGTTCGTGCCGACGACGTTCTCGCGCCAGTCCGCGCCGAGTTCGAACCCGAGCCCGTCGGCCCTGCGCAGCACCGGCGCGCTGCCCTCCCGCCACAGCACCCGGCCCTCCTCGTCGGCGACCACCATGATGTGGTGGGCGACGTCCGCGGCCGCCAGCAGCCCCTCCCGCAGCACGGGCAGCACATGGCGCAGCGCCGACGTCTCACGGCGCCGCTGCACCTCCTCGCGGGAGAGCAGATCCGCCCGGAAGTCGTGGTCCGGGTCGACGCCGCTGCGCAGCATGCGCTCCCAGGACTGCTCGATCACGGGGCGCGGCGGCACCGGGGCGGGCTGTCCGGAGAGCCGGGCGGAACGGACCTCGCTGAGGACCCGGGCCGCACGCGTGGAGTCCACGGCGGCCAAGTGCGTGACGTCCATACGCGTGCGCCCCCCGACTGGTTTCTGACTGTGTGACTCATAGTGCCGTCTGCCCCACGGGGGCGCGCACAGTCCGCCCACAGTCAGCAGCAAGTTGCAACCCCTTGCAACCCTGGTGGACGGCCCGGCGGTGTCTGAAACTTGAGCGGCGCCGTCCCGAGCGGCGTTCAGTGGCTCGAACGGGCCAGTGCGGCGGGGGTGGTGCCGTGTCGGCGCAGCACCACCTCCGCTTTCCGGAACGGGCTCAGGTCACCGGCCGGGCCCGTTCCACCACCGACGCCAGGTCCAGCGTGTGCGGCAGCGTCCCGAAGGCCGCGCCCGCGTCGCCGCCCAGCCGGGCCGCGCAGAACGCGTCGGCGACCTGCGGTGGCGCGAACCTGACGAGCAGCGACCCCTGGAGCACCAGCGCCAGCCGCTCCGCCAGCCGCCGCGCCCGCCCCTCGATGCCCTCCAGATCGGCCAGTTCGGTCAGCAGGTTCTTGATGGCCGCGTCGAGCCGGTGATCCGCGCCGCGCGCCTGCCCGACCTCCCGCAGATACGCGTCCAGCGCCCCCGGCTCCCGCCGCAGCGCCCGCAGCACGTCCAGCGCCTGGACGTTGCCCGCGCCCTCCCAGATCGAGTTGAGCGGCGACTCCCGCACCAGCCGGGGCATCCCGGACTCCTCGACGTACCCGTTGCCGCCCAGGCACTCCGCCGCCTCCACCGCCACCGGCGGACACCGCTTGGTCACCCAGTACTTGGCGGCCGGCACCGCGATCCGCAGCAGCGCCCGCTCCTGCTCGCCGCCGTCGTCGTAGGCCGCCGCGAGCCGCAGCGCCAGGGTCGTCGCGGCCTCCGACTCGATCGCGAGATCGGCGAGGACGTTGCGCATCAGCGGCTTGTCGACGAGCTTCCCGCCGAACGCCTCCCGGTACGTGCAGTGGTGCACGGCCTGCGCCACGGCCTGCCGCATCAGCCCCGCCGAGCCCAGCACGCAGTCGAGCCGGGTCGCCGCGACCATCTCGATGATGGTGCGCACCCCGCGCCCCTCCTCGCCGACCCGGCGGGCCCAGGTGCCGTCGAACTCCACCTCGGCGGAGGCGTTCGACCGGTTGCCGAGCTTGTCCTTGAGCCGCTGGATCAGGAACACGTTGCGCGTGCCGTCCCGCAGCACCCGCGGCACCAGGAAGCAGGTCAGCCCGCCCGGCGCCTGCGCCAGCACCAGGAAGCCGTCGGACATCGGCGCCGAGCAGAACCACTTGTGCCCGGTCAGCTCGTACGTCCCGTCCTCGGCGAGCGGCCGCGCGGACGTGGTGTTCGCCCGGACGTCGCTGCCGCCCTGCTTCTCCGTCATGCCCATCCCGAACAGCGCCCCGGCCTTCCGGTGCGCGGGCCTGAGGTCGCGGTCGTAGATCCGGGACGTCAGCCGCGGTACCCACTCGGCGGCCAGGTCCGGGTCCGTGCGCAGGGCGGGCACCGCCGCGTGCGTCATGGACAGCGGGCAGCCGTTGCCGGCGTCGACCTGCGCCCACACCAGGAAGGCGGCGGCCCGCCGGACATGACCGCCCGGCCGGTCCCAGGCCGCCGTCAGACCGGCCGAGACGCCCTTGCCGAGCAGCCGGTGCCAGGACGGGTGGAACTCGACCTCGTCGATCCGGTGGCCGTACCGGTCGTGCGTGCGCAGCCGCGGCGGATTGTCGTTGGCGTGCGCTCCCCACTCCTGGACCTGGACCGACCCGGAGGTCCGCCCGAGCGCCGCCAGCTCGCCGAGCACTTCCGCGTGCAGGTCCGGCTCCAGATGCCGTTCGACCGCGGCGGCCAGGGCCCGGTCGGCGGAGAAGACGTCGTACCCGACCAGCGGCGGGACCTGGTTCGTCACGGAGTGGGTGCTGCCAGCCATGCTGCGAACCTACCCCGCGGTACCCCCCTGGTCACCAGCGGACCGGACCGGGGCGCCGGAGACCGGCCTGTGGGTGAGTGGGGCGAGGCGCGACGGATACCGTTAGGGGGTGCAGCCAGCAAGTGAAACCCCCGACACACCCTCCGGGCGCCTCCACCGGGCTCGTGCCCTCTACCGGAACGTCTCCAAGCGCAGGACCGCCTGGCTGTTGCTGAAGGACACCGTCAACTCCTGCATCGAGTACCGCATCCTGGGCCTGGCGGCCGAGGCCGCGTTCTTCACGCTGCTGTCGGTGCCGCCGCTGCTGCTCAGCATGATCGGACTGCTCGGCTACGTCGACGCCTGGACCGGCGCCGACACCATCCAGAGCCTCCAGACCAACATCCTGGAGGCTTCTCGCACGGTGCTGTCCGACCGGGGTGTCAGGGAGATGGCGGAGCCGATCCTGCACGACGTCATGAAGGGCGGCCGGCCCGACGTCATCTCCCTCGGCTTCCTGTTCGCCCTGTGGTCCGGCTCCCGCGCGGTGAACGTCTTCATCGACACCATCACCGTGATGTACGGCCTCGACGGCGTCCGCGGCATCGTCAAGACCCGGCTGCTGGCCTTCCTGCTGTTCATCGTCGCCCTGCTGATCGGCTCCGTCGCACTGCCGCTGATGGTGGCCGGGCCGGACGCGGTGGTGCGGATCGTGCCCTGGTCGACGACCGTCGTACAGGTCCTCTACTGGCCGGTCGTGATCCTGCTGTCGATCGCCTTCCTGACGACGCTGTACCACGTGTCCGTCCCCGTCCGCTCCCCGTGGATCGAGGACGTGCCGGGCGCGCTGGTCGCCCTCGGCATGTGGGTGCTCGGCAGCTTCCTGCTGCGGATCTACCTGACCAGCACGGTCGAGGGCCCGACGATCTACGGCTCCCTGGCCGCGCCGGTCGCCGTGCTGCTGTGGATCGGCGTGTCCGCGTTCGCCGTGCTCGTCGGGGCCGCGGTCAACGCCGCCATCGACCGGGTCTGGCCGGCCGCCGCCACGGCCGCGGCCCGCGAGGCCAACGAGCGGCTGCGGCAGGCGCAGGTCGCCGAGTACGTGGCCCGCGCCGCCGCCCGGGGCGAGGCCGACCCCGACATGCCCTCCGAGTTCCCGGAACGCTGGTCCCGCTTCCTGCCCCCGGAGGACGTCACGGCCCGGCTGCGCACGCACACCAAGCCCGCCCACGCCAAGCCCACCCACGCCAAGAGCGGCCGGACCAACGGGGAGGGGCAGCCGCCGGGGGAGAAGTGACCGGCGACCGGGGAGAAGTGACCGGCGCCGGTCTCAGGCCCGCCAGGTGCCGGCCGCCGCCTCCTCCCGCACGAAGTCGGTGAAGTCCCGGGGCGCCCGGCCCAGGACCTCCCGCACCCCGTCGGACAGGTGCGCGTTGCGGCCGTCGAGGAGGGTGTCGAAGATTTCGGTCAGGGCGGCGACCTCCGCCTCGGGCACCCCGAAGCCGGCCAGCGCCTCGCCGTACTCCCGCGTCGTCACCGCCCGGTACCGCAGCGGGCGCCCCGTCGCCTCGGCGATCTCCGCGACGGCCTCCCCGAAGGTCAGCAGCCGCGGGCCGGAGAGGGTGAGCGTCCGCCGCGCGTACCGGTCACCGGCCGTCAGGGCGGTCACCACCACGTCCGCGATGTCCCGCACGTCGAGGAACGGCTCGCGCACCTCGTCAGCCGGGAACACCAGCTCCCCGCGCTCCCGCAGCTCCGCCACCAGCGGCCCCTCGCTGAAGTTCTGCGCGAACCACGCGGCCCGCACGACCGTCCACTCCGCGCTCGACGCGTGCAGCGCCTCCTCGGTGGGCAGCGCCTGGTCCTCGCCCCGCCCGGACAGCAGCACCAGCCGCCGCACGCCGAGCCCGACCGCCTCCCGGGCGAGGGCGCCGATCACCTCGGCGGCGCCCGGCGCGCCGACGTCCACGGGGTGGGCCAGATAGGCCGCGTCGGCGCCGCGCAGGGTGTCCGCCCAGGTCGAGGCGTCCCACCAGTCGAAACCGGTCCCTCGCGACGCCGCCCGCACGGTGAGCCCGGCGGCCTCCGCGGCCCGCGCCACCCGGCTGCCCGTACGGCCCGAGGCGCCCGTCACCACCACCGTCGTGCGCCGCGTCTCCCGGGCCGTGTTCCCTGCCGTGTTCTGCGTCGTGTTCGTCATGCCGTCGAGTCAACTGCCGCGCGCGGCACGGAACCATCGCCGATCGGCTCATTCCCATACGCCCGCGTCTACCCTGGCCCCATGGACGCTCTCGCAGGCCTGCTGGAAGGCCCCCGCGCCCGGGGCGCGTTCATGATCAGGGCGTGCTTCGACCCGCCCTGGGCGGTCCGCGTGGAGGACCGGGCCCCGCTCACCGTGATGCTCGTCGTCCGCGGCGACGCCTGGGTCCTGCCCGACCGGGGCGAGCGGACCCGGCTGCGGGCCGGGGACCTCGCCATCGCCCGCGGCCCGGACCCGTACACCTGCGCCGACGACCCCGGTACGGCACCGCAGGCGCTGATCCTGCCGGACCAGGAGTGCCGCTATCCCGACGGACGGCCCCTGAACGGCTCCATGGACCTGGGCGTGCGCACCTGGGGCGACCGGCTCGACGGCGCGACGGTGCTGCTGATCGGCACGTACCCGATGCGGGGCGAGATCGGCGGGCGGCTGCTGGACGCCCTGCCGCCGCTGCTCACCCTCACCTCCGACGTGTGGGACTGCCCGCTCACGCCGTACCTCTCCGCGGAGATCGTGCGGGACGAGCCGGGCCAGGAGGTCGTCCTGGACCGGCTGCTGGACCTGCTGGTCATCGCCGCGCTGCGGGCCTGGTTCGCGCGCCCCGAGGCGGAGGCGCCCGCCTGGTACCGGGCCCTGGCCGACCCGGTCGTGGGCGGCGTCCTGCGCCTGCTCCAGGACGACCCGGCCCACCCCTGGACGGTCGCCGCGCTCGCCGCGAAGGCAGGGGTGTCCAGGGCCGCGCTGGCCCGCCGCTTCACCGCCCTGGTGGGCGAGCCCCCGATGACGTACCTCACCGGCTGGCGCCTCGCCCTCGCCGCCGACCGCCTGCGCGACACCGACGACACGCTCGACGCGGTGGCCCGCCGCGTCGGCTACAGCAGCGCGTTCGCCCTGTCGACGGCGTTCAAGCGGGTGTACGGGATGAGCCCGGTGGAGTACCGGGGGCGGGCGGCCCGCCGGGACTGACGCCCGCGCACCCGCACACCGGGCGGCCCGGCCGGACTGACGCCCGCGCACCCGCACACCCGGCGGCGTAGCCTGGCGTGCGTGTACGTGGAGCGGGCGTCACGACTGGCCGGGGCGGTGGTGTGGACCAACACCCCGGACCGGTCCGGGGTGGGGCGGGTCCTGCCCGACGGCTGCATGGACCTGCTGTGGCACGACGGGCGGCTGCTGGTCGCCGGACCGGACACCCACGCGTACGTCACGGACGGCGAGACCGGCGCCTGGGCCGGGGTCCGCTTCTACCCGGGCACGGCCCCGGCGCTCCTGGGCGTCCCCGCGCACGAGCTGCGCGACCGCCGCGTCGAACTCGCGGACCTGTGGCCGGCCTCGGAGGTACGGCGCCTGGCCGGCCGTGTGAACGCGGCCCCCGACCCGGCGAGCGGTCTCGAGGACCTGGCCCTGCGGCAGGCGGCCGGTGCCGGACCTCCGGACCCGCTGCTGCGGCAGGTCGTCACCGCCCTGGACGCGGGCCGCCCGGTCGCCGCGACCGCCGACGAACTCGGCCTCGGCGCCCGCCAGTTGCACCGCCGCTCACTGGCCGCCTTCGGCTACGGCCCCAAGACCCTGGCCCGCATCCTGCGGCTGCGCCGCGCCCTCGCGCTGGCCCGGGACGGCGTGCCCTTCGCCGACACGGCCGCCCGGGCCGGCTACGCCGACCAGGCCCACCTCGCCCGTGACGTACGGGAGTTGACGGGCCTGCCGCTGGGGAAGCTACTCGCCGGCAGCGGCTAGCGGGGCGAACAGGTCCACGCCGTTGCCGTCCGGGTCGAGCACCACCGCGTACCGCTGCCCCCAGAAGGCGTCCCAGGGCTTGAGCTCGCCGTGGCAACCGGAGCCGACCAGCTCCTCGTACAGCGCGTCCACCTCCTCCGGCCCGTCGCACCGCAGGGCCAGCGAGGCCCGGCCCCCGCCGCTGGGCGGCTCCCACGCGGCGTGGAAGGACCGGACGGTTTCCTCGGTGTCGAGCAACAGCCGCAGCCCGCCGGGCAGTTCCGCCTCGGCGTGCGGCTGGTTCTCGGCGCCGTCCGGGAAGGCGAACCCGAGCCGGCGGTAGAAGGCGACGGAGGCGGCCATGTCGGAGACGACCAGGCCGATGGCATCGAATCGTGCGGTCATGGGCCCACGGTAGGCAGGCCAGCGACGACCGGTCTTGAAGGAATCGGACACCGGCTGTCCACGACTACGTCCCGGACCCCGCCACCGTCCCCGGCCGTCCGCGGAAACACCGCCGGGGCCGGTTCCCCGGGGACGGTGACCGAAATTTTTCGGTCACCGGAGGCTCCTCCGGGGCGGCCCCCGGTCTCCTAGGGTCGGATGCCATGGCACCACGACTGCTCGTCTACACCCGCACCACCGGCTACCGGCACGAGTCCATCCCGGCCGGCGTCGCCGCCCTGCGCAGCCTCGGCGACTTCGACGTCCACGCCACCGAGGACCCGGCGGCCCTGGAACAGCCCCTCGGCGGGTACGCGGCGGTGGTCTTCCTGTCCACCAGCGGCGAGGTTCTCACCCCGGCCGGCCGGGAGCGGCTCGCCGCGTACGTGGAGGCGGGCGGCGGCTTCGTCGGCGTGCACGCGGCGGCCTGCACCGAGTACGACTGGCCGTACTACGGCGAGCTGCTGGGCACGTGGTTCGCCCGGCACCCCCGCCACCAGCCCGGCAAGGCCGTGGTCGAGGACCACGACCATCCGGCGACCCGGCACCTGCCCGCCGTCTGGGACTTCACCGACGAGTGGTACGACTTCCGCACCAACCCGCGCGGCACCGTCCGCGTCCTGGCCACCGCCGACGAGTCCTCCTACGAGGGCGGCGGCATGGGCGCCGACCACCCCCTGGTCTGGTGCCGCGACCACGGCGAGGGCCGCGTCTTCTACACGGCCCTCGGCCACGCCCCGGAAGCCTACGAGGACCCCGCCTTCCGGGCGCACCTCCTGGGCGGCATCCTCTGGGCGGCCGCGCTCCCCCTGCCCCTGCACTACCGCCCGAGGGCCTCGTAACGGCGCGCGAGCGCACGGCCTCCTCCGGCTCCCAGGGCACGCCGGGGCAGACCCACCCCGGCCCCTCGGGCCCTGCGCGACCCACGCGCGGCCGGGACGCCGCTGCCCCGGGCGTGAACCGTCCCTGGACGGTCCGTGTACGGCGGCAGGGCTCGCCGCGGCCGCCGCCGGGCCGTGACGCTGTGCCGTGCCAGACGAGACGAGCCGCCCCAGGGGCAACCCACGGGGGACGGCGGTTCGGAAAGGAAGACCGCATGAACATGCGCAATCGGGCCGTGGCGATGGCGACGGCCGCGCTGCTGGGGGCCGGGGGCACCGGAATCGCCCTGGCGCCGGCCGCGAACGCCGCTCCCGCGTACTTCGGCATCGACGGCGGCGGTGCCGTGACCAACGACTGGGAGGACGAGGAGAACCTCGGCGTGGAGGCGTACTCCAGGGGCAACGCCGTCGCCCTGTGGGAGACCGTCCTGTGGGCGGACGGCGCCCTGTGGGAGGACGACGAGGGGGAGTGGCGGCCCTTCAGGAAGAGCCAGATCGACGGGTCGTTCGGGCCGGAGACCGAGTCGGCCACGCAGTGGTGGCAGAGCCGGCACAACCTGCCCGAGACCGACGGCACCGTCGTCAGCGAGAGCTGGGACTTCGCCCAGACCCGGCTGCAGAGCCTCCCGGGCAACATCGTCCAGTACAAGGGCCTCGCGCGGAACGTCACCTTCAAGCGCGTGGGCGGCAAGTACCAGGTGAAGCTCAGGAACGTCGGGCCCTGGAAGTACGCGCACTACCGCACCGTCGGCTGAGCGGACGCCGGCACGTCGGGGAGCGGGTGGCCGTCGCGGTCACCCGCTCCGCGCGCGGGCAGCACCCACAGCAGCCCGGCCAGCAGCACGGCGATGACCGCGAAGGAGACCAGCGCCGCCGCCCGCCAGCGCCGGTGCGCGGCACCTGGGGGCGCGGCGGCGTCCACCGGTTGCCCGGCCGGCCCCGCCACACCCCGTGGCCACGTCGGGTCGGCCAGGTCCCACAGCGCCAGCAGCCGCGCCTGGTCCGCCCCCGCCACCCGGCACAGCGCCTGCACCGCTCCCCTCGGCGGCTGCTTGGCCCCGCTGAGGTACCGCTGCCACGACGACTTGCTGTACGCCGTCCGCCGCGCCAGCTCGGCCAGGCTCAGACCTGTGCGGTCCTTCAGGGCCCGCAGCTGCTCGACCAGGTGCCGCGCCTCCCTCGGCAGGATGTCCGGAAGCGGCCGCCAGCGTGTCATGGTCGTCCCCCAACTGCCCACCCCTGGGCACCGGCCCCTCCCCGCCGCATCGTTCGACGCCGCCCCGACCCGCCCAGTTCCCCACGCGGGAGGGCGCGCGACGCGCACAAGGAGCGCGAACCCACCGTCCGGCGCCCGCCGTCCGGCCCCGGCACGCCGGCCCGCCGACCGGCCTGCCGACCGGCGGGCCGTCAGTCCGTGGCCGGCCCGACAGGCCGTACCGCGACCGCGTCGACCTCGAACAGCATGCCCGGGAGGGCCAGGGTCGCGACGCCGCTCAGGGTCTGGGCCGGGAGGCGGTCCCCGAAGCGGGCGTGCAGGGCCTTGCCCAGGATCTGCAGTTTGTCGAGGTCGTGGTCGACGATGAACGTGCCGAGGCGTACGACGTGCTCGTAGCCGAGCCCGACCCCCTCCAGCGCCGACCGCAGCCGGTCGAAGGCGAGTTCCACCTGCGTGGCGAAGTCGCCCGGCACCGGTGTGCCCGTGTCGTCGGAGGCGTACTGGCCGCCGATGTGGACGGTTTCGCCGGGGGCCGAGACGGCGTGGCTGTAGCCGAAGGGCGTGGGATCGTGCAGCGTGGCCGGGTTGGTGATCGTGCGGGTGTCTCTCGCCATGACCGGGCGGTCCTTTCGCTGAGTACGGCCGCCGCCCCACGGCGACGGCCCGGACACTCCACCAACTCCCCACGCCCGTACGCTTATTCCGCCCGACGGCGACATCGAACGTGCTGTCGGTGTCCCCGGCCGCCACATTCGTGGCCCAGGACAGGCCCGGGTCAAGGCGTCCATCTCCGTACAACCCGAACGCGCGATCGACCGTCCGCGCCCACGCGGGACCCCGTCCCCGGCTACGCGCGCGGCGCCGCCGTACTCGCCCGTTCCACCAGCCGCGTCGACAGCTCCGTCCGCGTGCTCTCCGGGTGATGGCCGTCCATCAGGCGCAGCAGCGACCGCAGGGCCGTCGCGGCCATCTCCGACAGCGGCTGGCGGACGGTGGTCAGCGCGGGGGAGGCCCAGCGGGCCTCGGGCAGGTCGTCGAAGCCCACCACACTCATGTCGTCCGGCACGCTCAACCCCCGCTCGGCCAGCGCCTGGTACACCCCGAGCGCCATCCGGTCCGAGCAGACGAACACGGCCGTCGGCGGCTCGGGCAGGTCGAGGAGCTCCAGCATGCGGCGATGGGCCGCGCTCTCGTCGAAGCCGGCATGCCGGACGTACTCGGCGCGGTGCCGGATCCCGGCCGACGCGAGCGCCGAACGGTACCCGGCGACCCGCGCGCTGCTGCACATCGTGCGCCGGGCACCGGCGATGACGGCGACCCGCTCGTGGCCCAGGTTCAGCAGGTGCTCGGTGGCCGTCAGGCCGCCCTGCCAGTTCGCCGCGCCCACCGACACCACGCCCTCCGGCGGCTCCTGCACCGGGTCGATCATCACGAACGGGATGCGGTGCTGCTCCAGCCAGGCGTACTGCGACTCGCTCAGCTCGGCCAGGTTGAACAGCACCCCGGAGGAGCCCCGGGCGACCAGCTTGTCCAGCCAGCCGCGCTCCGGGCGGCCCACCCGGGAACGGGTCAGCGCCGCCGACACCACGACCTCCAGGCCCGCGTCGTGCGCCGCCTCCTCCGCCCCGTGCAGCACCGCGCCCGACCACGAGCTCTCCAGCGAGTGCACGACCAGGTCCACCAGCCGGGGCGCCTTCGCCGCGTCGAACCGGGGTCTGCGCACATAGCCGAGCCGGTCGAGCGCCTCGGTGACCCGGCGGCGCGTCTCGGGCGCCACGTCCTCCCGGCCGTTGACCACCTTCGACGCGGTCGGCACCGACACCCCCGCCTCGCGGGCCACGACCGCCAGCGTCGGACCGGCCGCCACGCTCGCACTCGCCGTACGGACCATCGGGAACCCACCTCTCCGGCCCGCCCGAGGGCCGTGGAAAGTTTCGACCAGCGCTGCCCACGGCGGTCGGAGGACCGACCGGGCAGAAAGCGCTTCCTACTGTAGGTGGGGCGCAGGACGGCGGGAAGACAAGTGAATTCACGGGTTCTCGCCGGTCAAAACTTTCGAAACCCCGAACAACGGCTCAGTCGGGTGTGCAGGTCAGCCGGAAACCCGTGAAGTCCGCCGTGAACGCCGCGTCGACGAGGTCCCGGGCGTGGACGCCCGCCATCGCGCCGGTGAACCGCAACCGGGAGCCGTGGTCGTCCGACAGCCGGCTGAAGTCCAGCGCCGGTCCGACCGCCGTGCGCACCCCGTCGCGCACGTACCAGAACCGGGCGTCGGCGCCCTCGACCGTCACCCCCAGCGTCACCGGCGCGTCCACCGCCACGTCCACGACCGCGACCTGCCGCAGCCCTTCCTCGTCGCGCTCCACGAGACTGAGCACCGTACGGCCGCCCTCGCCCGCCGTGCCCCGCCACTGCTGCCCGCGCTGCGGCTCGCCCGCGGGCTCCGCCCACGTCAGGTCCAGGCTGAGATACGCCTCGGGGTTGTACCAGAGCACCAGCCCGGCGGCCTGCGTGAAGGTGACCGGCCGCGCCTCGACGGTCACTTCGGCCTCGGCGCGGTGCTCGGTGACGCGCTGGGCCAGCAGGCTGGCCGCCCACCGCGACTCCGGCCCGTGCCGGCCGCGCAGCCGGATCCAGCCGGGGCGGACCGCCGCGTCGGCCCAGGACGGGTCCGGCGGCTCGCGCAGCGTGCTCCACGGCCAGGACAGGTCCGCGGGCGGGGCGGCGGGCGGCAGGGGGTGCGGACGCGTCGGTACGTCGACCTCGACGGCCGGATGCCAACCCCCGTGCCGCAGCCGGGGCCGGCCGTCCGCGTCCCAGGTCACGGCCTGGATCGCGGTCTCCCGGCCGAGGGTGCAGCGGCGGCCCCGCGGGGTGTGCAGCGGCCGGGCCGTCAGATGACTGAGCAGCCACTGCCCGTCCGGCATCTCGACCAACTCGCCGTGCCCGGCCTTCTGCAGCGGCAGGTCCGGGTCGTCCCGGGTGGTCAGCAGGGGCAGTTCGTCGAGTTCGTACGGCCCGGTCAGCTCCTTGCCGCGGGCCACCCGCACCCCGTGCTCCCAGCCCGTGCCGCCCTCCGCGAGCACCAGGTGGTACCAGCCGTCGTGCCGCAGCAGCTTCGGCCCCTCGATCAGCCGGTCGTGCTGGAGGAGCAGGTGCGTTTCCCCCACCGGTGTCAGCGTGTCCCGGTCCAGCTCCGTGAGGACGATCCCGGCGAACCGCGCACCGCCCGGCCGGTGGTCGTTCTGCAGGTTCAGCAGCCAGAGCCGGCCGTCCTCGTGGAACAGGGCCGGGTCGAAACCGTGGCTCGCGACCCGGCGCGGCGCGCTCCACTCGCCGCCGATGGCGGTGGCCGTCGAGACGTACGTGTCGAGATCGAAGTACGGCGTGCCGACCGAGCGCACCACGGTGTACGCCACCCAGAACCGCTCCCCGTCCCAGCTCAGCGACGGCGCCCAGATGCCGCCCGAGTCGGGCACGCCGGCCAGCGAGTTCCCGGGGGCCGCCCCCTGGACGTGCCCCGCGTACTCCCAGTGGGCCAGGTCCCGGGAGCGGTGGAGGGGGATCGTCGGGAACCACTCGAAGGAACTGGTCGCCACGTAGTACCAGTCGCCGACCCGGACCAGCGAGGGGTCGGGGGCGAAGCCGCGGAGGACGGGGTTGCGCAGCACGGTCACGTGAGGGCTCCGAGGTGGGATCGGTCACCCGGGAGCCGCAGGGAGTCAGGGTCACCTGCGGCCCCCGGAGTCGAAAGAGGCGGGCGATGGGGTTACTTGAGGGCGCCGAGCGTCACACCCGTCCGCCAGTAGCGGCGCATCGCGACCATCATGATCGCCATCGGGACGATGGACAGCAGCGCGCCCGTCAGCACCAGGCCCGTCAGGTCGATACCGGACTCCAGGCGGGTGCCCGTCCAGTTGTACAGGCCCAGGTTGAGCGTCCAGTTCTCCTTGCCGCGCAGCACGGTCAGCGGCAGGAAGAAGGCGTTCCAGGTGTTCACGAACGCCAGCAGGAACACGGTCGCGCCGCCCGTCGTCATCATCCGCAGCACGATGCTGAAGAAGATCCGCAGCTCGCCGGCGCCGTCGATCCGGGCCGCCTCCAGCAGCTCGTAGGGGATCGTCGCCTCGGTGTACACCTTGGCCAGGTACACGCTGAACGGGTTGATCAGGCAGGGGATCAGCATCGCCCACGGGGTGTCCACCATGCCGAGCGCGGAGAACAGCAGATACAGCGGCAGCGTGAGCAGCGCGATCGGGATCAGGAACGAGCCCACGACACACGCGAAGATCAGGTTGCGACCGGGGAACTCGAACCGGGCCAGGCCGTAACCGGTTGCGAGCGCGATCAGCGTGCCGCCGAGGGAGCCGACGCCCGCGTACAGGAACGAGTTGGCCGTCCACCGCAGGAAGATGCCGTCCTGGTAGGTGAACACCTGCTCCAGGTTGTCCCACAGATGCCAGCCGGAGAACCACAGGCCGTTGCTCTGGTAGAGCGCAGTGCGGTCCTTCGTCGCGGCGACGATCAGCCACCACACCGGGAACAGGCTGTAGACGCTGGCCAGGATCAGCCCGACGAGGAGGAAGCGCTGACCGCCCCGCCCGCGGGAGGCCGGATCCGGCCGGGACAGCCGCCGGACACCGCGGACTTCGGGCCGCTCGGTGGTCTGCTCGGTCAGCACCATCAGTCGGCCTCCTTCGAGGTGAGCCGGTAGAAGAGGAAGGAGGCCACGCCGAGGATCAACGCCAGCAGCACGGACAGGGCGGCCGCGTAGTTGTAGTTGCCCGCGTTGAACGCCTGGTTGTAGATGATCATGATCGGGGTGAAGCTGTCGCTGACCGTCTGCGGCGTGATGTTCCGGAACAGGGCCGGCTCGTTGAAGATCTGGAGCATTTGGATGATCGACAGCAGACCCGTCAGGACGAGCGCCCCGCGCACGTACGGGATCTTGATACTGCGCGCGATCCGCAGCTCGGAGGCGCCGTCCAGCCGCGCCGCCTCGAACAGCTCCCGGGGCACGCCCTGGAGCGCCGAGTAGATGATCACCATGTTGTAGCCGATGCCGTGCCAGGTCAGCAGGTTGCCGATGGACGGCCACACCATCGACGGCGCGAAGAAGTTCCAGTCGAAGCCGAGCGCCTTGCCGATCGGGGTGAGCGGACCGACGTCCGGGCTGTAGAGGTTCACCCACACGATCGCCGCCACCACGCCGGGGATCATGTACGGCACCAGCAGCAGGATCCGGAACCGGCTCGCCGCCCGGGAGGTGAGCGCGTCCAGGAACAGCGCCAGCAGCAGGCTGATCAGCAGCATGAACGGGATCTGGACACAGGCGAAGAGCACCACCCGCAGGATGGAGTTCATGAACGCCGAGTCCGTCAGCCCCTGGGTGTAGTTGTCGAGCCCGACGAACTCCGTCGTGGCGCCGCCGAGCCCCAGCCCGGACTGCTTCTCCGTGTACAGCGACTCGTAGACGGCGTAACCGATGGGGAGCAGATACAGAAAGACGAAGCCGAGCTGGAAGGGCACCGTGAACGCGGCACCCTTCCAGCGCATGGAGCGAATCATCGAGATGCCTCAGCCCTTGACGCTGATACCGCGGGACTTCAGGTCCTTGACCGTCCACTCCTGCATGTGCGCGAGCAGGTCGGTGACCTTCTGCTCCTTGTTGACGACCTTGGCCCAGCCCGCCTGGAGTTCGGTGAACATCGCGGTCCAGTTGGGTCCGAAGGTCCAGTCGGTGGTAACCGTTCCCAGGCTGTCCGTCACGATTTTCTGCGCCGGCTCGTAGTTCTTGCCGAGCAGCTTCTGCGAGATCGACTCACCCACGTAGGATTCGCTGTCCTTCAGCGCCGGCATCACGCCGTTGCCGGTCTCCGGGCTCGCCATCGTCTTGACCGCGTCCTGGTTCGTCGACATCCACAGCGCCGCCTGGGCCGCCTGCTCCTGGTTCTCGCACTGCTCGGTCACCAGGGTCACGCTGCCGGTCAGGTTGGTACCCGCCGGCGTCTTGGGCGCCTCGCCCTTGTACGTCGGCCACGGGGCCAGGGCCCAGTCGCCGAAGGACTTGGTGAAGTTCTGCACCATGCCGGCCATCTGCCAGGTGGAGATCTGCCGGGTCGCGGTGGCGCCGGTGTCGTAGCTGCGCTGCACGGCCGCGTAGTCGGCGAAGGACAGCTTGGCGTTCAGGTCGTTGTCGATGATCTCCTGGATCACCTTCGCGGCCTTCAGGGTGCCCTCGTCCTGGAAGTTCACCTTCCAGGCGTCGCCGTCGATCGCGTACCAGTGCGCCCCGGCCTGCATCGCGAGCACCTCCAGGGTGCTCGGGTCCTCACCGGCGTAGTTGGTGATCTTGATGCCGTGCTTCTTCAGCTCCTTGCCCGCGGCGATGAAGTCGTCCCAGGTGGCCGGGGGCTTCAGGCCGTACTTCTCGAAGATGTCCGTGCGGTAGATCGTGAACTGGGGCGCCGAGCTGGTCGGGACGCCGTACATCTTGCCCTGCACCTGTGCGCTCGCCCAGGAGCCGGTGTTGAACTTGTCCTGCTCGCCCTCGACGTACTGGGTGATGTCGGCGAGCGCGCCCTGCGACACCCAGCTCGTCACGTACTCGGCGGTGTTCTGCACCAGGCAGGGGGCGTTGCCGGCCTTCACCGCGTTGGTCAGCTGCTTCTGCATGGTCAGCTGGTCGGTGACCTTCGTGTACTTCAGCTGGACGTCCTTGTGCGAGGCGTTGAACGCCTTGACGACCGCCTCCTGGCCGTTGGCCCAGCCCCAGAAGGGCAGGGTGACCGGGCCCGACTTCGCGGCGGCGTCGTCACCCGAGCCGGATCCGCCGCAGGCGGAGAGCAGACCTGTCAGCGCGATGCCCGCGACAGCGGCGGAGGCGAACCTTCTCCGGGGGCTGGTGAAGTTCATCTGACCGTGATCCTTCGGAATAGGGCGTTTCTCAGAACGAGAGGACGGCGACGGCTCGGTTGTGCTGGCCAGGAACGGCGGCCGGAAACCGTCGGCTCGCGGTTGCGGGGGGTCGGCCAAGCGGAAGCTGTAGTAAGCGGTTGCTGGGACGGTAGGCGGAGGTTCTGGCTCATAGCAAGAGGTGCGCGGAAATTTGTTACGGCGGATTGTCCGCCGGGTTATCGCCGGGCGCAGGGCAGACGCGGCCCGTGTGTGGCGCTTCCGTGCAGGTCAACGGGCCGTCAGGTGCTTGGGGGCGGGACGGGGTCGGCAGGCGGTGGGAGTGCGGAACGAGCGGTGAGGCCCGGTGAAACCGGTTACGTAACGACTTCTACGGGCGTCGACGATCCGGCGCGGAGGCGGCGCGCCCCGGGCGGACCCCGACGATCCGGCCGATCCGGCACGGACACGGGCCACCCCTGCGCAACCTCGGGCGGCTCACCTCGCGGTCGACCTCGGGCGGCTCACCTCGCGTGGCTGACGCAGACCCCGGCCACCACCGCCCAGCCCCCGCCTATCCGCGCTGTGCCGGTGGGCGGACCGAGTTGCGGACCACGACATGGGTGCCGAGCACCAGATGGTCGCCGTCGGCGCTCTTGCGGCGGCCCGCGCCGCCCTCGCGGCGGTCGGCCACCGCCCGCAGGGCCACGCGCCCCATCTCCTCGTACGGCACGTGCACCGTGGTCAGCTGGGGTGTGAGTTGGGAGGCCAGCGGGATGTCGTCGTAGCCGACGATGGAGACGTCCTCGGGCACCCGCAGGCCTGCCGCGCGCAGGGCCTGCATGGCGCCCGCGGCGACCACGTCCGTCCCGGCGAGCACCGCGGTGAAGTCCGGTGTCTCGTGCAGGGCCGTCTCGACGGCCTCGTACCCGTGCTCGTAGTCGTAGTGCCCGTGCCGCACCAGCCCCGGGTCGAACGGCACTCCATAGGCCTCGAAGGCTCGCTGGGCGCCCCTCAACCGGCCCTGGGCGGTGGTCAGTTCGGCGTGCCCGGGCAGGACCAGGACGCGTCGGTGGCCGGCCGAGAGTAGGTGGCTGGCCATCGCGTAGGCGCCGCCCTCGTTGTCGTAGTCGACGGTCGTCGCCGGGACGTCGCCCTCCAGCGGGGGCCTGCCCACCAGGACCAGGTGCGAGCCGGCCGCGTCCAGGGAGCGGGCGAAGCGGGCCATGCGCAGTTGGTACTCGTCGTAGTCGTAGGCGCCGCCGAGCAGGATCACGGCGGCCACGCCCTGCTGGCGCATGAGGTTGACCAGGGCCAGCTCCCGCTCCGGGTCGTCGCCGGTCGTGCCGACCAGGGAGAGCCAGCCGCGCAGCGTGGCCGCGCCCTCGACGCCCTTCGCGACGTGCGCGAACGCGGCGCCGGTGATGTTGTTGATGAGGATCGCCACCGTCGGTGTGCCGCCGCCGGCCAGCGAACGGGCATGGGCGTTGGTGACGTAGTCCAGGTCCCGGACGACCTTCATCACCCGGCGGCGCAGCTCCTCCGACACCGGGTAGTTGCCGGACAGCACCCGCGAGACGCTGGCCACGGAGACGCCCGCGCGCTCCGCGACGTCGCGGATGGTCGCCCGGCCGGCGTCGTTCGTCGCCTTGCGCTGACTCACCCTTGCGGCTCCTTCGCGGTAGTGGCCCGGCCCGTCGTGGCCCGGTCCGTCGTGGTCCGGTCTCTCGTGGTCCGGGCGGTGGCGGCCCGGCCGGTGGCAGGTTCCACCGGTCTGTCGCGGCCGGTGGTGCGCGGTCTGTACGTCGTGCCCCGGCCCGTTGTGACCCGGCCCGTCGCACGGTCCCGTACCGCTGCACGGTCCCGTACCGCTGCACGGTCCCGTACCGCTGCACGGTCCCGTACCGCTGTACGGTCCGGTGCCGCCGCACAGTCCGTTGCCGTCCTGCGATCCGGTGTCACGCGATCCGGTGTCACGCGATCCGGTCCGGTCGCGAATCGAGCCGCCGCGGTCCGGACGTTCCCCGCCCGGTCGCGCCGCTGGTCGGACCCACGCCCGCGCCGACGCCCGCGCCGATGCCGGTTCCGGCTCCGGCTCCGGTGCGGAAACCGTATCCCATCGTCACCCCAGGCAGGAGGGCCTGTGGACAACGGTCCGAAGGCCCTGCCCGCCACGGTGCCGGCTCGGGCCCGCCGGCGGGCCGGACGGCCCGCCCGCCACGGCGTCACGCCACCCGCGCGAGGTCCGCGTGCCGCACCTCGTGCTCCGGCGGCAGGCCCGCCACCAGGCGCTCCAGCTCCTCCACGACGATGCGGCCCAGCCGCTCCAGTTCGGTGCCGAGGGAGCCGGCGATGTGCGGCGTGAGGAACACGTTGGGCAGGTGGTACAGCGGGGAACCGGCGGGCAGCGGCTCCGGGTCGGTCACGTCGAGGACCGCGTTGAGCCGGCCGGAGACCAGCTCGTCGGTGAGGGCCTCGTGGTCGACCAGCGCACCGCGGGCGGTGTTGATGAGCACGCCGCCGTCCCGCATCAGGGCGAGCCGGTCGCGGTCGAGCATGTGGTGGGTCTCGGGGATGTCGGGGGCGTGCAGGCTCACGATGTCGCTGTGCCGGAGCAGGTCCTCCAGCGACAGCGACTCGGCACCGAGGGCGGCGGCCTCGGCGGGGCTGACGTACGGGTCGTGGAGCAGGACGGTGAGGTCGAACGGCCGGAGCAGCTCCAGCAGTCTGCGGCCCACGCGGGACGCGCCGATGACACCGACCCGGCGGCCGAGGTTGCCGGTCGCGGCGGTCTCGGCGGGGCTGGGGTAGGCGTGGGTGCGGCGGAAGCGCTCGCGGTGGTCGAAGGCGTCCTTGCCCGCCAGCAGGATCATCGCGAGCGTGTACTCGGCGACCGGCAGGGCGTTGCCCGTCACCGCGCTGTGGACGGTGACCCCGCGTTCCCACAGGGCCTCGCCGACCAGGGAGCGGACGGACCCGGCCGCGTGCAGGACGGCGCCGAGTTTCGGGACCGCCGCGAGGACGCCGGCGTCCAGGTGGGGGCAGCCCCAGCCGGTGATCAGCATCTCGGCGGAGGCCAGGGTGTCGGCCGCGGCCGGATCGGCGAAGTCCCGCACCACCAACCCGGGGTCGATGTCGGCCGTGCGCCTCAGCCGCTCCATCAGCGGCGGAGGGAAGAGCAGCGGGAGGTGCACCGGGTCCATCGCGAACACGGCCCGCGGCAGCTGGGGGCTGGGCATGACTCTCCTGGAGCTGAGGATGGAAAACGTTTCAGAAAGCGCCTTCTACCGTAGATCCGCCGGGAAGCGGCGGTCAATCGCCAGGGCGGGGGGTAACTCCGAAGGTGCCGGTTCGGGGCAATGGCCTCCTGGTGGCCACGTCGTGGCAGGAGAAGGCGGGGGCGGGGCAGGTGACGTGGGGGATCGGGGTGCTGCTCGGCTGTCCAGGGCCGATCCGTGTTCCGAGCCATGAGTCCGAGGTGTTCATGGAAATCGATTACTGAAGTTTCGGCGTGCCGGAGCCGGCGCGGTGCGTGCCGCCGTCGGCGTATCGCGGCTCGGATGGCCGGTGCAGCAACCGGTTCCCGGAATTGTTGCCGACTACATGCCCCGTTCACCCCTGGTCACGGCCGGTTCGGCTGCAGCTCCGTGGCCTGATCACTGCGGCCGAAACTGGAACTGACCGCGATCTCGGCCCATGACATCGAGGTTACACAGTCTTTTCGAAAGTTCGCCGGAGCTCTTGACGCGCCATCCTGACCGGAAGAAGCTCTGCCCCACGCACAACAACCGGTTGCCAAGCCGACCCGCATGGTCGGCGCTCCGGCACATAGCCGGTATCTCGAACAGCAGAGCAGGAGGTGGTGCGTTCATGCACCCACGTGCTGGTGCTTCCCTGAGCCGCCGCCGATTCCTCGCCCTCTCGGCAGCCGGCGCCGCCACGGGCGCGGCGTCGCTGAGCGGTTGCGCGATGCAGGTGTCCACCGGCGTCAGCGGCGGCGGTGAGACCGTCACGCTGATGGTCAAGCCCGACGACCTCTCCCCGGAGCTGGTCAGGCAGGCCCAGAAGGACATCGGCGTCAAGATCACCACGGTGAGGTACGACATCACCAAGCTGATCGGCATGATGACCAACGGCGCCCCGCCCGACCTGGTCCGCGGCGTCGGTGCCACGGACGCGCCCTACTTCGCGGCGCGGGACGTGATGGAGGACCTGGATCCTTACTTCGCCCGGAGCAGCATCCTCAGGACCGACGACCTCGACCCGGTGAACGACCTGTGGCGCTATGACGGCCGTACCCAGGGCAAGGGCCCCCGCTACGGCATGGCGAAGGACTTCTCCCAGGACTCCATGTTCTGGTACAATACCGCGCTCTTCGACAAGGCGGGCGTCGACTACCCGCCGGAGACCGAGCCGGTCACCTACGAGGAGTGGCTGGAGAACGCCAAGCGGCTCACCCGGCGCAAGAGCGGCCAGACGACCGTCTTCGGCGGCAGCTACAACGGCGTGTCCACCCCGAACCTCCTGGCGAGCCTGACGGTCGCAGCCGGAGGACGCCTCTTCAACGACGACTTCTCCCGGGTCGACTTCACCACCCCCGAGGCCCGCAAGGCCCTGGCCTGGTACATCGAGTACGGCCGGAGCAGGGTCGGCCCGAGCATCGTCCAGCCCGACCCCAACACCTGGGACGGACCCACCTTCCAGGCGAACCGGATGGCCATGTCCAACTCGGGCTACTGGCTCGGCGGCTTGATCAACACCGACAAGAAGCTGGCGCCGCTCGCCCGCCTCGCCCCGGCCCCGGTCTTCGAGGGCGGCCGGCGGGTCAGCCCGTGCCAGGCCGGCACCGGCCTGTGGATGCCGAAGAAGGCGAGGAACAAGGACGCCGCCTGGCGGGTCTTCGAGTGGTTCTTCGGCGAGGGGCCGGCCAAGGCCCGCGCCTCCAGCGGCTGGGGCATCCCCACCCTGAAGTCGCTGCGCCCGCTGATGCCCGCCCAGGGGGACTACCAGAAGCGGGTGCTGAAGGTGCAGAACGCCGAGCTGGAGCACTTCTCGGTGATCGCCTACACCCCCTACGCGACGGCGGACTCGCTCTACGCCCTCTTCAACCAGGAGGCCCCGGCAGCGATGAACGGCCGTATGTCCGTCGACGCCTTGGCGGGCCGCCTGAACTCGCTGATGAACGAGCAGCTGAAGCGCGGTAAGGAGCAGGTGGGATGACGGTCGACCAGATATCCGTCCCGGACCGGACCGGCCCGGCCGCGCGCACCGGCCGCGCGACACCGGCCCAGCGGCCCGGGATCTCCATGACCGCGCGCAGGCAGCGCGCTTTCTACCTGTTCACCTCGCCCTGGATCATCGGTTTCCTGCTGCTGACGATCGTCCCGATGGCGTACGCGCTGTGGCTGAGCTTCACCACGTACGACGGGATCTCGCCGCACTGGACGTACGTCGGCCTCGGCAACTACACGGAGCTGTTCTCCGATCCGCAGACCTGGAACTCCCTGGGCCGCACGGGCCTGTTCGCCCTCACCTCGGTGCCGCTGTCGATCATCGCCGGGCTCGGGCTCGCCGTGCTGGTCAACCGGCCGATCAAGGGGCGCGGGCTGTTCCGCACGCTGCTCTATCTGCCGGCCGTGGTGCCGCCGGTGGGCGTCGGCCTCACCTTCAAGGCGCTCTTCGACCAGAACTCCGGTGCCGCCAACGGCGTCATCACCCTGTTCGGCTTCGACGCGCTCGGCTGGCTCTCCGACCCCTACGCCCGTTACGTGCTGCTGATGAGCGTGCTGTGGGCCGCCGGAAACGTCATGATCATCTCGCTGGCGGGGCTCCAGGACGTGCCCCGGGAACTGCACGAGGCCGCCCGGATCGACGGGGCGAGCGCCTGGCGGACGTTCCGCAGCATCACCGTGCCGCTGCTGTCGCCGGTGCTGCTGTTCCAGACGGTGACCGGCGTGATCGCGTCCGTGCAGACCATCATGCCGCTGCTGCTCACACCGGAGGGCACGACGGCGGGCGTCACCGCGCTGCCGCAGTCGAACTACCTCTACATGATGCACGTGTTCTCGCAGTACTTCGCGCTAGGCCGCTACGGCTACGCCTCCGCACTGCTGTGGGTGCTCTTCGTCCTGATCCTCATCGCCACCGGGCTCATCTTCAAGTTCACGTCCGGCGTGGTGTTCTACAACGTCGACCCGGAGGCGAAGAAGTGACCGCCACCAGTCCGCTCCCCGACTCCGCGCCCCGGGCGCGGATCCGCGTCCACCGCCTGGTCCTCTACACGGTCCTCGTCGTCATCACCGGGCTGTTCATCGGCCCCTTCGGCTGGCTCATACTCAGCGGCCTGAAGACCCCGGCGGAGCTGGCCGCCTCGCCCGTGCACTGGCTGCCCACCGACTTCCAGTGGCACAACTTCGCCGACGCCTTCAACCTGATCGACTTCCTCGGCTACGCCCGCAACTCCCTGATCATCGCCCTCATCTACGCCACCCTCGTCACCCTCAGCTCGGCCTGGGTCGGCTTCGGCTTCGCCCGGCTGGACGCCCCCGGCAAGAAGACGCTGTTCGGCATCCTCATCGGCTCGATGATGCTGCCCCAGATGATCACCCTGCTGCCGACGTACTTGATCTTCGCGAAGCTCGGCATGGTCGACACGTACTGGCCGTGGGTGCTCTGGGGGCTGGCCGCCGCTCCCTATCTGGTCTTCCTCTTCCGGCAGTTCTTCGCCGGGCTGCCCCGGGAGCTGGAGGAGGCTGCGATCATCGACGGCTGCGGCTACGGCACGATCTTCTGGCGGATCTTCCTGCCGCAGTCCTGGCCGGTGCTGTCCGCGAGCTTCGTGATCGCCTTCACCTGGTCCTGGGGCGACTACATCGCCCCGCAGCTGCTGCTCTCCACCGACAAGTCCACCCTGGCCGTCGCCGTGATGTCCACCTACGTCACCTCGGCCGGCACGCCCGTCGCCAACCTCCAGGCCGCGGCCTCCGTGATGTACGTGGTGCCGATTCTGCTGATCTTCCTGATCGCCCAGCGCGGCTTCGTGGCCGGGATGTCCACGACCGGACTGAAGTAGCCCCTCTTACCGAACCTTTTGCAAGGAGTACGCATGAACACGCCCCTGTCACGCCGGACCACCCTCCAGGCCGCCGGTGTCATCGCTGCCGCCGGCTTGGCCGGCAGCATCGCGGGCACCGCGCAGGCCGCCGCGGCGGATGAAACCGGCACCACCGGCGACAGCGTGGTCATCCACCCGACGCTTCCGAAGGTGCCTGTCAACAACTCCTTCACCGTCAGGGTCCGGCCGGCAGGTGGCAGCTGGCACAGACTCGACGTCTACCTGGCCAAGCTCGCCCTGATCGACCCCGTCACCGGCAGCAACAGGGCCCAGAACTCCTCCTGGGCCGCCTTCGACTTCTCCGGCACCGTCGAGGTCGAGGTCACGTACAACCCGGGCGGCGGCGAGAAGGTCCGCATCCGCCCGGACTCGTACGGCATCAAGCCCGAGGTGCTCGGCAGCACCGCGCGCTTCACCCTGGACCGGCCCCGCAACCTCGTCGTCCAGATCGACGACAAGATCTTCGACTGCCTGCACCTGTTCGCGAACCCGATCGAGCAGGACGTGCCCACCGAGGGCGACAAGAAGGTCATGTACTTCGGGCCCGGTTTCCACACCCCCACCGACGGGGTGCTGAAGGTGCCCAGCAACACCACCGTCTACCTGGCCCCCGGTGCGGTCGTCCAGGCGCACGTGAACATCGAGGGGGTGGAGAACTCCCGGATCATCGGCCGCGGAGTGCTCTACAACTCCACGTCGGGCGCGATGTTCATCCGCAAGTGCGAGAACGTCACGATCGACGGCATCACGATCCTCAACCCCCGGTACGAGAACGTCAGGGTCGCCGAGTCCAGGAACCTCACCATCAGGAATCTGCGCGCCTTCAGCCACCAGGGCTGGGGTGACGGCATCCAGCTCTACTGCTCCGAGAACGTCACGATCGACGGCTGCTTCCTGCGCACCTCCGACGACTGCGTCGCCCTCTACACCCACCGCTGGGACTTCTACGGCGACACCCGCAACATCACCGTCAGGAACTGCTCCCTCTGGGCCGACGTCGCCCACCCGATCAACATCGGCGTGCACGGCAACTCCGAGAACCCGGAGATGCTGGAGAACCTGCGCTACGAGAACATCGACATCCTCGACCACCGCGAGCCGCAGGTGACCTACCAGGGTGCCATCGCCTTCATGGTCGGCGACAGCAACCTCGTCCGGGACGTCAAGTTCGACAACATCCGGGTGGAGGACTTCCGCTGGGGCCAGCTCATCCACATGCGGGTCGAGTACAACCCGAAGTACAACACCTCGGCCGGCCGCGGCATCGAGAACGTCTACATCAAGGACCTCAGCTACAACGGCAAGAACGCCGACCTCTCGATGATCGTCGGCCTCGACAAGGAGCACGTTGTCAAGGACGTCACCTTCGAGAACCTCCGCGTCAACGGCAGGGTGATCGCGGACAGCACGGGCAAGCCGAGGTGGTACCTGGCCTCGGACGGCGTGCCCATGTTCGTCAACGAGCACGTGACGAACCTCAAGTTCCTCACCACCGCCGAGGCCGCGGCGGCCGCCGCGTCATGAGCGCCGACCCCGTGAGAGCAACGCCCATGAGAACGATTCCCGCACCGAGCCGCCGGGGCTTCCTCGGCGGCGCGGCCGCCCTGCTGCTGGTGTCGGGCGCGAGCGGACTGCTCGCGTCCGGCACCGCCCGGGCCGCCGCCCAGGACAGCACCGGCGCGCGCGCCTTCACTCACCCCGGGCTGCTGCACAGCGCCGACGACCTGGCCCGCATGAAGGCCGCGGTCGCCGCGAAGGAGTCCCCGATCCACGACGGTTTCCTCGCCCTCGCCGCCCACGCGCGCTCGAAGGCGACGTACGCCGTGCAGAACACCGGCCAGATCACCTCCTGGGGCCGCGGCCCCACCAACTTCCAGAGCCAGGCCGTCGCCGACTCGGCCGCCGCGTACCAGACGGCGCTGATGTGGTGCGTCACGGGCGACCGGGCGTACGCCGACAAGTCCCGCGACATCCTCAACGCCTGGTCGGCGTCACTGAAGGCCGTCACCGGCGCGGACGGGCCGCTGGGCGCCGGGCTCCAGGTCTTCAAGTTCGTCAACGCGGCCGAACTGCTCCGGCACAGCGGCTACGACGGCTGGGCGAAGGAGGACATCGCCCGCTGCGAGGAGTCGTTCCTGCGCGTCTGGTATCCGGCGATCTCCGGCTACATGCTCTACGCCAACGGCAACTGGGACCTGACGGCCGTCCAGTCGATCCTGGCCATCGGCGTGTTCTGCGAGGAGCCCACCCTCTTCGAGGACGCGCTCCGCTTCGCCGCCGCGGGCGCGGGCAACGGCAGTGTCCGGAACCGCATCGTCACCGACGCCGGCCAAGGCCAGGAGTCGGGCCGCGACCAGGGCCACGAGCAGCTCGCCGTCGGTCTGCTCGCCGACGCCGCGCAGGTCGCCTGGAACCAGGGCGTCGACCTGTACGCCTTCGACGGCGACCGGCTGCTGAAGAACGTCGAGTACGCCGCCCGGTACAACCTCGGCGGCGACGTCCCCTTCGTCCCCGACCTCGACCGCACCGGCAAGTACATCAAGAAGACCGTGTCGGCGGTCGGCCGCGGAAACCTTCCGCCCATCTACGAGATGGCGTACGCGCACTACGCCGGCGTCCGGGGCTTCGACACGCCCTACACCAGGGCGGCCGTCTTCCGCGGCACCGGCGGCGCCCGGGTCGTCGAGGGCAGCAACGACGACCTGCCCAGCTGGGGCACCCTCACCTTCGCCGGCACGAAGGCCCCCGCCCCGGCCGTGCCCACGGCCCCGGCCGGTGTCACGGCGGTCGGCGGCGACAAGTCCGTCACCGTGGCCTGGCTGCCGTCGGCGTGGGCCGAGTCGTACACCGTCCTGCGGGCCACCACCGCCGACGGACCGTACGAGGAGATCGCGACCGGTCTCGACGAGCCGACGTACACCGACCGCGACGCCCGCCCGGGCAAGGCGTCGTACTACCAGGTCACCGCCACCAACTCCCAGGGCACCAGCGCCCGTTCACTCTGGGCGGCGACGGTCCCCGGCCTGCCCGACCCCTGGGCGACACGGGACGTCGGGGACGTGAAGATCCCCGGCTCGGCCGTCTTCGACGGCGAGCGGTTCCTGCTGGAGGCGTCCGGCACCGCCGACACGCACCGCCTGGCCTACCTGCCGCTGCGCGGCGACGGCACGATCACCGCGCGGATCGTCTACCCGCTTAGCTCCCAGTACTCGAAGATCGGCGTCACCGTACGGGCCGGCCTGGACGCGGACGCCCCCCACGCCGCCATGCTGATCCAGGGCCTGCCCCTGCACACCTGGAGCGGAGTGTGGTCCGTACGGGCCAGGGCGGGGGAGCCCGTCAAGGGGACCGGCAGCACGCCCGTGCCGCCCTCCCAGCAGCAGGCGATCACCACCAGCGCCGCCTTCCCGATCTCCTCCCTGGGCGCGCTGCCCGAGTCGGCGACCCCGCTGACGGCCCCGTACGTCGAGGGCGCGGGCGACGGCTACCGGCTGCGCATGCCGTACTGGGTGCGCGTGACCCGCCGGGGCGACCGCTGCACCGGCGCCATCTCCCCGGACGGCATCCGCTGGACCGAGGTCGGCTCCACCGACGTCGACCTCGGCGCCACCGCGTACGTCGGTCTCACCCTCACCTCCTGCCTCGGCGTCGACGAGGAGTACGCCGAGACCGGCACGGGCGCCTTCGACAACGTCAGCGTGGTCTCCCGGACCGCCGGCGAGGTCTGGTCGGTGCCGCGCCCCGCCCGCGCGGCCGGTGACCTGCGGGCCACCGCGGGCGCGGACGCCGTCGAACTGGCCTGGACCGACCCGGACCTCGCGGCCCGCTACAAGGTGCTGCGCTCCACCGCGCCCGACGGCCCGTACGAGACCATCGCCACCGGCATCGGCCCGGTCGGCTTCGGCACCCGCATCCGGTACGCCGACGCCACCGGCACCCCCGGCACCACGTACCACTACGCGGTCGCCAAGACCAACAGCGCCGGACGCGGCCCCCTGTCGCCGTCCGCTGCGTCGACGATGCCGATGCCGTCGACACCCCAACTCACCTCTGCCACCGCCGCGTTCGCCAACAAGGGCGTGCCCTTCAAGCACATCCTGCGCGCCACGCACGAACCCGTACGCTTCACCGCGGACGGGCTACCCGACGGCCTGCGCGTCGACAGGCGCACCGGCCTGATCTCCGGAACGCCCACACAGACGGGCGAGTTCAAGGTCACCACCAGCGCGGGCAACGCCGCCGGGGACGCCACCGGCACGCTGACCCTCACGGTCGGCACCCCGCCGCCCGCGCCCTGGACCTACGGCGACCTCGGCGACGTCGTCCTCGACGACCGCGCCTACGGCACCCTCGGCGTCGTCGCCGTCCGCACCCCCGGCAGCACCGCCCACGAGGACGGGACCTTCGTGGTGCGGGGCGCCGGGTACGAGCTCAACGCCAACAACCAGGGCATGACGGGCCAGTTCGTACGACGGCCCGTCAGCGGCGACTGCGAGGTCACCGCCCGCCTGGTCTCCCGCGCCGGAGCCACCGGCGACCGGGTCGGCCTGCTCATGGCCAAGTCCCTGTCGCCGTTCGACCAGGCGGCCGGGGCGATCGTCACCGGCGGCACCAGCGCCCAGCTGATGCTGCGCCCGACCGTCGCCGGACGGTCCACGTTCACGGGCAACGCGGCGGTCACCGCCGGCTGCCTGCTGCGGCTGAAGCGCACCGGGACGCACTTCACCGCTTCCGCCTCGACCGACGACGGCGCCACCTGGACCCCCCTCGCCGAGGGAGACATCCCCGGCTTCGGTGACGCCCCCTACCACGTGGGCCTCGTGGTCTGCTCCCGCAGCCCCCTGGCCCACAGCACCACCGAGTTCGACGAGGTGAGCATCACCCCCATGTAGCACTTCACGGATCGGAGAAGCACACATGAGCCGCACTTCCCCCCACACGCACCACGAGGGCGGCCAGGTGAGCCGCCGCGGTCTGCTCAAGACCGTCGGCGGCCTCACCGCGGCCCTCGCCCTCGGCGCCACCGCCACCGCCACCACGGCGGACGCGGCCCCGGCGACCTTCACTCACCCCGGCATGCTCCACAACTGGGGCGACATCAACCGCGCCAAGGTCAGGGTCGCCGCGGGCGACGACCCCTGGCTGTCCGGCTGGAACCGGCTGGTCGCCAACTCCCACTCCCAGTCGACCTGGACGCCCCGCCCCACGGCCACGATCATCCGCGGCGGCGACGGCCAGAACTACCCCCAGCTCTACAACGACATCCACGCCGCCTACCAGAACGCGCTGCGCTGGCACGTCGGCGGCACCGCCGCGAACGCCGACTGCGCCGTGCGCATCCTCAACGCCTGGTCGTCCACGCTCACCGAGATCACCGGAAACGCCGACCGGTACCTGGCCGCCGGCCTCTACGGCTGGCAGTTCGCGAACGCCGCCGAGCTCATGCGCGGCTACGCCGGGTTCGACCTCAACCGGTTCAAGACGATGATGCTCAACGTCTTCTACCCGCTCAACGACCGGTTCCTCCGGGAGCACAACGACGCCTGCATCACCAACTACTGGGCCAACTGGGACCTGTGCAACATGGCCTCGATCATGGCCATCGGGATCCTGTGCGACGACGGCGCCAAGTACGACCAGGCCGTCAACTACTTCAAGAGCGGCGGCGGCAACGGCCAGATCCAGCGGGCGGTGCCGTTCCTGTACCCGGGCGTCGAGGGCTACGACCTCGGCCAGTGGCAGGAGTCCGGCCGCGACCAGGGCCACACCGTCATGGGCATGGGCCAGATGGGCGCCCTGTGCGAGATGGCCTGGAACCAGGGCGACGACCTGTACTCCTACGACGGCAGACGGTTCATGAAGGCCGCCCAGTACGTCGCCAAGTACAACCTGGGCATGAACGTCCCCTACACCACCTACACCTGGGGCAGCGGCCAGAACTGCGCCCAGCAGTCCCAGACCGTGATCGGCTCCGGCTCCCGCGGCCAGGTCCGTCCGGTGTGGGCGATGCTCCACTACCACTACGGACGGCGCCTGCTCCTCGACGACAGGTACATCGCCCAGATGTGCTTCTCCGTCGCCCCCGAGGGCGGAGGGGGTGACTACGGCACCACAAGCGGCGGCTTCGACCAGCTCGGGTTCGGCACGCTGATGTACGCGAAGTAACCGTGTACCCCGAGTAGCCGTCCACCCCGAGTAGCCGTCCACGCCGTGTAGCCGCGTACGCCGAACAGCCCTCCCACCCGCTCGTGCACCGGAATACCGGGCCACAATGAGTTGCTCTGATCTTCACGGTGCACGAGCGCGGTGAGGAGGCTGGTGGACGGATGACGACAGTCCAGGCAGACCCCGTGGTGAGCACGCCCTACGGCGCCCTGCGCGGCCGGTACGAGCGCGGCGTGGCGGTCTTCCGCGGCATCCCGTACGCGGCGCCTCCCTTCGGCCCCCGCCGCTTCCGCCCGCCCGTGCCCCTGAAGCCTTGGGAGGGCGTCCGCGACGCGGGCGCCTTCGGCCCCACCCCGCCGAAACCGCCGTACTCCGACGCCTTCGCCCACTACCTGTCCGACCCGGCCGTGCCCGGCGACGACTGCCTCAACCTCAACGTCTGGACCCCCGCCCCGGACCCCGCGGCCCGCCTCCCCGTCCTCGTCTGGCTGCACGGCGGCGCCCTGACCAGGGGTTCCTCAGCCGTCCCCGTCTACGACGGGCATGCCTTCGCCCGGGACGGCGCGGTCTGCGTGTCGGTGAACTACCGACTGGGCGTGGAGGGCTACGGCCTGTTCCCGGACACGCCCCCGAACCCGGGCCTGCGCGACCAGATCGCCGCCCTGACCTGGGTGCACGAGGCCATCGAGGCCTTCGGCGGCGACCCCGGCCGCATCACCCTCTTCGGCCAGTCCGCGGGGGCGATCAGCATCGGCGCCCTCATCGCCGCCCCGCAGACCCAGGGGCTGGTCCGCCGGGCGGTCCTCCAGAGCGGTCCGCCCGAGGCGTCCGAGCGGGCCAAGGTACGGCGGATGGTGCGCCGTATGGCCTCCCGGCTGAAGATCCCCGCCACCGCCGAGGCCTTCGCCGCCGTCGACCGCGACCTGCTGCTGCGCACCCAGGCCGAGGTGGGCAGGCTCAGCAGCCCGGTGCTCGGCGGCCCCGCCTTCGGCATCGTCGTCGACGGCGACGTCGTCCCGCGCGACCCCCTGGACGCGCTCGTCGAGGGCGCCGCCCCGGGCGTGGAGCTGCTGATGGGCTGGACCCGCGACGAGTACCGGCTCTGGCTGGTGCCGGGCGGCCTCGTGGACCGGGTGGACCGCCTGGGAGCCGTCGCCCTGGCCGGTGCCATGGCCCGCTGCCACTGCGGCAGCGAGGTGCCGCGCGGCTACCGCGCCCTGCACCCCGAGGCCGGCCCGGCGGAGATCGTCGGCCAGCTCGTCACCGACCACCTCCTGCGCATCCCCCTGCACCACCTGGCCGACGCCCGTACCGAACCGTCGTACGTCTACGAGTTCGCCTGGCCCTCTAACCTGCCCGGCCTCGGCGCCTGCCACGCCCTGGAGCTCGGCTTCGTCTTCGACACCGGTGACGTCCCGGAGTCCCGGAAGCTCGCCGGGGAGGGCGCGCCGCAGGAGCTGGCGGACGCGATGCACGCGGCGTGGGTGCGCTTCGCGGCGGACGGCGACCCGGGCTGGGAACGCTGGGACGCGGGGCACCCGGTGCGGGTGTTCGGAGACCGCGCCCCGGACGCGCCGGACGGCCTCGCCTACACCGCGTACGGCCCCCGGGACCGCGAACTCGCCCTCTGGGCGACCGACGCCGCCACACCTCCGGAACCCCCGTCCGTAGTGCCCTCCGCCGACGGCGCGCTCCCACGCGGCACGGAACTCCGCTCGGCCGTACGACGACTCCGCCGCTCCGGCGCGCTGCGCCGCCACTGACCGTTCGCCGGGGCCCTCGGGCTCAGCCCAGCCCTCCGTTGCTCTGGAGCAGCTGGCCGTTGATCCAGCCGCCTTCCGGCGAGCAGAGGAACGTCACGAGGTGCGCGCAGTCCTGGGGCGTGCCGAGGCGGCCCAGGGGCGTGTAGCGGGCGATGTCCGTCTTCTGTTCCTCTGTCATCCACCCCGTGTCGGTCGGCCCGGGATTGATCGCGTTGCAGGTCACCCCGAGGTGAGCGAGCTCCCGGGCGGCGGCCAGCGTGATCCGGTCCATCGCGCCCTTGCTCGCGCCGTAGGGCAGGTTGCCGGCGGTGTGGTCACTGGTCAGGCTGACGATCCGCCCGCTGCCGTGCCGCCCCTGGAACCGCAGCCCGTACTCCCGGATCAGCAGCCACGTCGCCCGCGCGTTGACCGCGAAGTGCAGGTCGAAGCTCTCCACGGTGGTGTCCAGCAGCCCGGAGTCGACCGACTCGCAGTGGCACAGCACCAGCGCGGTCACAGGGCCCAGTTCGCCCTCGACCCGGTCGAACAGGCCGGCCGGCACCGCCGGATCGCTCAGGTCCGCCTCGACCGCGAGGGTGCTCGCGCCGAGCGACGCCGCCTTCCTCCGCAGTTCCTCGGGCGCCCCGGGCTGCGAGCCCCACCGCATCCGGGCGTCGTAAGGGGTCCAGTACGTGAACGCCACGTCCCAGCCTGCCCGGGCCAGGTCCAGGACCACGGACGCGGCGATGCCCGCCGTCCGTCCGGCCCCCGTGACCAGGGCGAGCGGGCGCCCGGCCGTGCCGTCCGCGCCCTGTGGGCCGTTCCTGTCCGTCGTGGCAGTCATGATCGCCATCCTGGGCCGACACCGCCCGCCTCGGCACCCCGTTTTCCGAAACGACTAGCGCGGCGAAGAGGGCGCCGCCACCGAGTCCCGTACCACCACGTGCGTGCCCAGCAGCAGGTGCTCGTCCGGGGCGCCCGGGGTGCGTTCGAGGGCCGTGCGGACGGCCAGGCGGCCCAGCTCCTCGTAGGGGACGTGGACCGTCGTCAGGGCGGGGTGCAGGTCGCGGGCGAAGGGGATGTCGTCGTAGCCGGCGAGGGAGACGTCGCCCGGCACCGTCAGGCCCGCCTCGTGCAGGGCGGTGAGGGCGCCCGCCGCGACCATGTCCGTGGCGGCCACCACCGCCGTGAACTCCAGGCCGTCCTTGAGGGCCTGCTGCATCAGGCGGTGGCCCGCGTCGCGTGTGAAGTCGCCGTGCAGGAGGAGCGACGGGTCGGGGGTGAGGCCCCGGGCCCGGTGGGCCGCGAGGTAGCCGCGCTCGCGGCCCAGGGCCGTGGTGTGGTCCGCCCGGCCGCCGAGGAACAGCACCCGGCGGTGGCCCTGGGCGAGGACGTGCGCGACCAGCGTGTAGGCGCCGCCCTCGTTGTCGTACTCGATGACCGTCACCGGGGCGCCGGGATCCAGCGGCGGCCGGCCGCACAGGACCAGGCGGGAACCGGCCGAGGCGAGGGAGTCGGCCATGCGGTGGGTGCGCTCGCGGTACTCGGGGGTGTCGGCCGTGCCGCCGACCAGGATCACGGCGGCTGCCCGCTGGGCGCGCATCATCTCGACGAACTCCAGCTCGTGCCGGACGTCGCCCTCCGTGCTGCACACCAGGCACAGGTGGCCGAGCCGGGTCGCCTCGCGCTCCACGCCGTGGGCCATGTGCGCGAACGACGGGCCGGTGATGTCCTCCAGCACGAACGCCAGCGTGGGCGTGCCGGCGCCCGCGATGGCCTTCGCCCGCGCGTCGGCCACGTAGTCCAGCTCCCGGACCGCCCGCATCACCCGCCCGCGCGTCGCCGCGCTCACCGGGTACACGCCGCCCAGCACCCGGGACACCGTCGACGCCGAGACCCCCGCGCGCGCCGCCACGTCCCGGATGGTGCTGCGGCCGGCGTCCCCGCTCTTCCTCGTCATGCCTGCCTCGTCTCTCCCGGGCACCGGTCCGCGCCCACCCCCTCGGGAACTGCGGCAACGCCGTAGCAACCGGTTCCCACGACGGAGGCTAGCAGTGGAGGAGGGAGGGGAGGAGGGGTGTGCGCCGACTCGTGGCAGAGCGCGGACGCGGCCCTACGCCGCCTGCAGCGCCCCCGCGATCCCCGAGATCGCCTCCGGCCCCACCCGGCAGCAGCCGCCGATCAGCCGGGCCCCCGCCTGCCGCCAGCCCTGCACCTGGTCGGCGGTGAAGGAGGAGCGGCCGGTCCAGGCACGCGCCCCGGCGTCCCAGGTCTCGCCGCTGTTGGGGTAGACGACGACCGGCTTGCCGGTGACCCGGGCCGCGGTCGCCGCGGCGGCGTCCACGTCCTCGGGCGCGCAGCAGTTCACGCCGACCGCGATCACCTCGTCGGCGTCGGCGGCCAGGGCGAAGGCCTCCTCCAGCGGCTGCCCGGCCCGGGTGCGGCCGCCCGCGACGGAGTACGTCAGCCAGGCCGGCACGCCGAGCCCGCGTACCGCCCGCAGCAGGGCCGCGGCCTCGTCGGCGTCGGGGACCGTCTCCAGGGCGAGCACGTCGGGGCGGGCCGAGGCCAGCACCTCCAGGCGGGGCCGGTGGAAACGCTCCAGCTCGTCCACCGTCAGCCCGTAGCGGCCCCGGTACTCCGAGCCGTCCGCGAGCATCGCCCCGTACGGGCCGGCCGAGGCCGCCACCCACAGGGGCCGCGAGACGCGGGCGCGGCGGGCCGCCTCCCGGGCCAGCTCCACGCTGAGCGCCATGAGTTCCGCCGCCCGGTCGTGGTCGATCCCGCGCTTCGCGAAGCCCTCGAACGTGGCCTGGTAGCTGGACGTGATCGCCACGTCCGCGCCCGCCCGGAAGTAGGCGAGGTGCGCCTCGGTGACCGCCTCCGGCCGTTCGGCGAGCAGCCGCGCCGACCACAGCTCGTCGCTCAGGTCGTGCCCGGCCGACTCGAGCTGGTTGGACATGCCGCCGTCCAGGACGACCGTCCCGGCGGCGAGGGCTTCGGCGAGGGTGAGGGTGCTCGTCATACCGGTGACGGTAGTCGAGATCCGACGGCGGACCCCAGCCGAGTGTGTCCAGTACATGAACAGGTTGCCCAGCATGTGGGATCGCGGGTTACGATCACGCCCCTCCCCCCTCCCTCCCGTACAGGAACACCCATGACCGTCCCCAGCCCCGCCGAGGCCGCCGAACCCGCCGAGCCGGCCGCCCCCACGGCCGCGGCGCCCGCGCCCCGCCGCACCTTCGGCCTCGCCGCCGCCACCGCCCTCGTCATGGGCAACATCATCGGCGGCGGCATCTTCGCCCTGCCCGCCACCGTCGCCCCCTACGGCACGGTCAGCCTGCTCGCCTTCCTCGTGCTCTCCGTCGGAGCCATGCTGCTCGCGCTGCTCTTCGGCAGGCTGGCCCGGCGCAGCCCGGTCACCGGCGGGCTGTACGTCTATCCGCGGGACGCCTTCGGCGAGTTCGCCGGGTTCCTGTCGGCCTGGTCGTACTGGACGATGTGCTGGGTCAGCATCGCCGCCCTGGCCGTCGCGGTCGTCGGCTACGTCGACGTCCTCATACCCCTGCACGGCGACCGCACCCTCCAGGCCGCCGTCGCCCTGGCCGCCCTCTGGCTGCCCGCCGCGGCGAACTTCGCGGGCACGCGGTGGGTCGGCGCGGTGCAGGTCGTCTCCACGGTCCTGAAGTTCGTGCCGCTGCTCCTGCTCGCCACCGTCGGCCTGTTCTTCGTCGACGCGGACAACTTCGGCCCGTTCAACGCCTCCGGGCAGAGCGTCTCCGGCGCGCTGGCCGCCTCCGCCGCGCTGCTGCTGTACAGCTTCCTCGGGGTGGAGTCGGCTGCGGTCAGCGCGGGCGAGGTCCGCGACCCGGAGCGCACGGTCGGCCGGGCGAGCGTCCTCGGCACCCTCGCCTCGGCCCTGGTCTACGTCCTCGGCACGGTCGCCGTCTTCGGCCTCGTCCCGCACCGCGAACTCGTCGGCTCCGGCGCCCCGTTCGCCGACGCGGTGAACGCGATCACCGGCGGCGGCTGGGGCGGCACCGCCATCGCCCTGGTCGCCGTCGCCTCGATCACCGGCTGCCTCAACGGCTGGATCCTCATGGCCGCGCAGATGCCGTACGCCGCCGCCCGCGACGGCCTCTTCCCCGCGCCCTTCGCCCGCGTCGGCAAGGGCGGCGTCCCCGGCTTCGGCGTGTGGGCCTGCGTGGTCCTCGGCACGCTCCTCATCGCCCTCAACTACACGGCAGGCCCGGACACCACCTTCCGCGTCCTCGTCCTGATCACCACCTTCACCGGCTGCGTGCCGTATCTGCTGTCGGCGGCGGCCCAGCTGTACTGGCTGGCCCGCGGCACCCGCGACGGCATCCGCCCCGCACGTCTCGTGCGCGACCTGACCGTCGCCGTCCTCTCCTTCGGCTTCTCCTTCTGGCTGATCGCGGGCGCCGGATACGCGGCCGTCTACCAGGGCGTGCTGTTCCTGTTCGCCGGGATCCCGGTGTACGTGTGGCTGCGGGGGCGGCGGGAGGCGGCTGCCTAGGCCCGGCGTCAAGCGGGCGTGACGGGGCTACTCCCGTGCGAGTCCGTTCGAGCGGGGGAGCCGGTGATCGGCGGCTGTGCGCCGCCGGTGCGTGCCGGACCCGCGGCCCCGAGTGATTCCGAAGCCGGGCGCCGGCTGCGGGCCGGCCACCGTGCGCGTGGTGGCGTACGGCGTGTGCGACGGCCCGTTACATTGACCTGCGGCCCGCCCGGAACCGGCCGATTGTGCCGGTATGCGGAGGGGGGAGCGGTGCCGCAGGGGGGTTCCGTAACACCCGTACCCATTCCACTCTCGTCAGGGGCGCTCCCCGCATGGTGGGCGCCCCGCGCACGGAGGTCACCGCCATGGCCCAGGACATGAAGTCCCCGAAGTCCCCTAAGGCGCTGAAGCGCAACCGCTCCACCGTCACCCACAAGGTCGGCTACGCCCTGACCCACCCCGGCCGCGTCGCCCCGTATCTCCGCCGTGCCGCCCGGGACACCTGGCTGAGGCTCAAGCACCCCGACCACGTCGGCTACTACCGCGCGGTGATGGCCTCCGACACCCGCCGCAACCCCGAGGCCGCGGTCGGCAGCCAGACCCACGAGCGCTGGCTGGCCCTCGGGCAGATGCAGTTCGACTACCTCGTCGAGCACGGGCTGCGCCCCGAGCACCGGATGCTCGACATCGGCTGCGGCAACCTGCGCGGCGGCTGGCGCTTCATCGACTACCTCGACACCGGCCACTACTACGGCATCGACATCTCGCCGGACATCCTGATCGCCGCCAAGAAGACGCTCGTCGAGCGCGGGATCCAGGACAAGCTGCCGCACCTGACCCTCACCGGCGACCTCACCCTGGACTTCCTCCCCGGCGACCACTTCGACGTCGTGCACGCGCACAGCGTCTTCTCCCACTCGCCGCGAGAGGTGATCGAGGAGTGCCTCGCCCACGTCGGCCGCGTACTGACCGACACCGGCTTCTTCGACTTCACCTTCGACCGGACCGAAGGCACCGAACACCAGGTGCTGGGCGAGGACTTCTACTACCGCACCGAGACCCTGCTGTCCCTGGCACGCAAGCACGGCCTGCACGCGCGCTTCATGGACGACTGGGAGCAGCGCCCCCACGGCCAGTCGAAGATCCGGGTGAGCCGCTCGCCGCTGCCGGGCTCCGACGACCACGACGAACCGGCCCGGCACCGGCAGCCGGTTACCGGGCCTGCCGCGTAGAGCCGCGTAGGGCATCCGCCGGACTGGCCGGCTGAAGCGCCCGGGGCCGTCAGCGCCGCGCGGCGTGCCGGCCGCCGGGTCGGTGGCCCCGGCCGCGTCGCGTCGCCACCCGTATGGCGAGGCTGACGACGAGGGCGAGCCCGAGGGCGTACGGCCACCAGCCGAAGCCGACGTCCTCCGACGCGCCGGCGCTCCGGGGCGCCACGGCGCCGGACGCGGACGCCTCGGGCGCCGTGGGGGAGGCGCTCGGGGCGGTTTCGGCGGTCAGGGCGACGTCGTTGCCGTCTCCCGCCCGGTAGTCGATGCGGTAGGTGGTGTCGCCGAGCCGCAGAAAGGCGCCCTGCCTCAGCCCCTCGAAGGTTCCCGAGATCCTGCCGGGTGAGGGGCCGGCCGGTGTTGCGCAGCACCAGGGACCCGTTGTTGAGGACCTTGTAGTGGGGGCCTTCGGTGTACAGCCCGCCGTCCCCGCCCCGCCGCCCGCTGCCCAGCCGCAGCACCGCGCCCTTCTCGACCGTCGTCGAGCCGTCGTACTACTGGACGGCCGCGAAGGTCACGTCGTTGCCGGGGGTCCCGGCGATGACGACGTCGCCGGCGCCGGGGGCCGACAGCGTGTCGTGGAACCGGCCGCCGCCGATGGAGGCGCCCAGGGTCACCGGGCCGTTGTAGTCGAAGTTGATGTCGCTGCCGTACTCGCGCTGGTAGAAGTCCATGCCCAGGGTGACGGTCTGCCCCAGCGGGGTGTCGACGGTCCAGGTGCCCTGGTTGAGGACCTTGCGGACCCGGGGCAGTGACGTCGCGTACTCCGGGCGGCCGGCGTTCAGCTGGGTGCCGTTGTCGATGACACCGGAGAAGGAGTGGGTGCCCGGCAGGTCCCGGTGAGGACCAGGGTCCCCGTGCCGCGCACGGGGAGCGTGCCCTCGCCCCCGGAACACGCCGTCGTACGTCGTCGTCCCGGGCGGCACGGTGACGACCGTGTCGCCGCGGAGGGTCACGTCCCGGCCGGCGAGCACGTCGGCCGTGACGTCCCGGGGTCCGGCGGCCACCGCCGGGTGAGCGGTGACCAGGGACGCGACCGCCGCGAGGGCGCCCGCTGTCCTGTGACGGTGAACCTGGACCGTATGCCACCGAAGGTGGACCGGGCCCGCCGCTGGTCAGCGTGCTGCCTGTGAGGGCACGGCGCGCAGGAGCTTACGAGTGTTCTTCGGCGTAGCGGACGAGTGCCCATGCGCTTGCCGCCCATAGATGGATCCGTGTGGCACCGGCCTTGTCCGGGCTCTGTTCGGCGGCGCGGACGACGTAGTGCACAGGTCCCGCGATGTTCGTCGTGACGGTGACATCCCCCCAGTTGCCACCGAGAGCGGTCATCGCGGCTCTCAACGCGGGCCCGGGGTCGTCGGCGTCCCCGCTGATCGGTCCCAACACCGCGTCTGCACCGTCGCTGTCTTCCTGGATGCGGCAGTCCGGTTGCTCGAGTTCTGCGCGAATCCGCTCAGCGAACCGGACGGCCGCCCCCGCTACGGGGGTTTCCGCCTCGACCTTCACCGAGACCATCAGTCCCGTCAGGTCACTCACCAGCTTGGAGAGCTCCTCAGCCTCCTCGTCGGACAATCGCGTCTCGTCCACTGGCTCTGTGTCCTCGTCGTTGTTCTGCATGAGGAGCATTCTCGCCGTATCGCTGCACGACCGTTCGCACGCAGGTGAAGCGAACGCGCCAGAGACAGGCATGCCAGGCGAGCCCGCCGCCGGGGCCGGGCCGGGTTCGTCCCGTCAGACCCGTTGACCTCCTCGTGTCACCCCCTTACCTTTTCGGCGTTCGTAATGACAGATGGTGTTCGAAATGTCAGACGACGCATCAGACAACGCCGTGTGTCCCCCAGTGAGAGGCAGGCCCCTCCGCATGAGCCGCGACCGCGACCACGCTCTGCCCGAACCCCCCAGCCGCAGAACGCTGCTGATGGGCGCCGCAGCCGCCGGCGCCCTGGCCGCCGTCCCCGCCGTCTCCGGCACCGCCCACGCGGCCGCCCAGGCCGGGCGGCCGAAGCCGGCGCCCTTCGTGAACCCGCTCGTCCGCAACCGGGCCGACCCGCACATCCACCGGCACAAGGACGGCTTCTACTACTTCACCGCCACCGCCCCCGAGTACGACCGCATCATCCTGCGCCGCTCCCGCACCCTGAACGGCCTGGGGACGGCAGCGGAGTCGGTCATCTGGCGCGCCCACCCGACCGGCCCCATGGGCGCGCACATCTGGGCGCCCGAACTGCACCGCATCGGCGGCAAGTGGTACATCTACTTCGCCTCGGCGCCCGCCGAGGACGTGTGGGCGATCCGCATATGGGTGCTGGAGAACGCCCACCCCGACCCCTTCAAGGGCGCCTGGGTGGAGCGGGGCCAGGTGAAGACGGCCTGGGAGACCTTCTCCCTGGACGCCACCACCTTCACCCACCGCGGCAAGCGCTACCTCGCCTGGGCGCAGCACGAGCCCGGCATGGACAACAACACCGGCATCTTCCTGTCCGAGATGGCGAACCCGTGGACCCTCAAGGGCCCGCAGGTGCGGCTCTCCACCCCGGAGTACGACTGGGAGTGCATCGGCTTCAAGGTCAACGAGGGCCCGTACGTCCTCAAGCGCAACGGCCGCCTGTTCATGACGTACTCGGCGAGCGCCACCGACCACAACTACTGCATGGGCCTGCTGACCGCCGACGCCGACAGCCACCTCCTGGACCCCATGAGCTGGACCAAGTCGCCGACCCCGGTCTTCACCAGCAACGACACCACCAAGCAGTACGGCCCCGGCCACAACTGCTTCACGGTCGCCGAGGACGGCCGCACCGACGTCCTCGTCTACCACGCCCGCCAGTACAAGGAGATCAACGGCGACCCGCTGAACGACCCCAACCGCCACACCCGCGTGCAGAAGCTCGGCTGGAAGCCCGACGGCACCCCCGACTTCGGCATCCCGGTCGCCGACACGGCCCCGGCGGGTGAGTGACATGAGACGCGTGTACGCCACCCTCCTCGCCCTGTGCCTCGGGCTGTTCGGTGCCCTGGCCACCGCCGGGCCCGCCCAGGCCGCGCCCCAGACGATCACCAACGGCACCCAGTTCACGGACACCTCGGGCAACCCCGTGCACGCGCACGGCGGCGGGGTCGTCAAGGTCGGCTCCTACTACTACTGGTTCGGCGAGCACCGCAACGCCGACAACACCTTCCGGTACGTCGACGCCTACCGCTCGACCGACCTGAAGAACTGGGAGTTCCGCAACCACGTCCTGACCGAGGCCAGTGCCCCGGAGCTGGCGACCGCCAACATCGAGCGGCCGAAGGTCATGTACAACGCGGCCACCGGCAAGTTCGTGATGTGGATGCACAAGGAGAACGGCACCGACTACAGCGAGGCCCGCGCCGCGGTCGCCGTCTCCGACACCGTCGACGGCAACTACACCTGGAAGGGCAGCTTCCGGCCGCTCGGCCAGCACATGTCCCGTGACATCACGGTCTTCACCGACACGGACGGCGCCGGGTACATGATCTCCGCCGCCCGCGAGAACTACGACCTCCACATCTACCGCCTCACCGCCGACTACACCGGCATCGCGAGCCTGGTCGCCAACCCCTGGCCCGGCGGCCACCGCGAGGCCCCGGCGCTGTTCAAGCGGAACGGCGTGTACTTCATGCTGACCTCGGGCGCCACCGGCTGGAACCCCAACCAGCAGCAGTACGCCACGGCCACGAACATCGCCGGCCCCTGGTCGGCCATGAAGAACATCGGCGACGCGACGACGTACGGCTCGCAGACCGCCTACGTCCTTCCGGTACAGGGCAGTTCGGGCACCTCGTACCTGTACATGGGCGACCGCTGGGGCAACTCCTTCGGCGGCACCGTCAACGACTCCCGGTACGTGTGGCTGCCGCTGACCTTCTCCAACTCGACCACGATGGCCATGTCCTGGTCGCCGGAGGTCACCGTCGACACGGCCGCCGGGACGATCAGCGGCACGAGCGCCACGTACAACACCCTGATCGCCCGCCACTCCGCCCGGTGCGCGGACGTGACCAGCCAGTCGCTGTGGCAGGGCGCCCAGATCAAGCAGTACGACTGCAACGGCGGCACCAACCAGAAGTACTGGTTCAAGTCCGTCGGAAGCGGTTACTACCAGCTGATGGTCCGCAACAACTCCCTGTGCGTGCAGGAGAACGCGAGCACGGTCACGCAGGAGAACTGCAACGCCTCCGCCACGAGCCAGCAGTGGTCGCTGACCACCACCGGCTCGTACGTGAACGTCAAGTCGCGGGCGAGCGGCGAGTGCCTGGACGTGAACGGCGCGTCCACGGCCAACGGCGCCGCGATCATCACGTACACCTGCAACGGAGGAACCAACCAGCAGTGGACGCGCGGGACCTGACCACACCTCGGGCGAGCGCGCCGATCGCGTCCCGGCGTCCACCCTCCAGGGCGGACGCCGGGACGGGACGGCCGTGAAAGGGCTTTCGACGGGGTGCGGCCGGAATCTTCGTGGAAGCTGCTCAATGTATGGAAAGCGCTTGTCCCAAGCGGTACGGTCCCCCAGATCGTGTCGTCCGCTGGGAGGAGCCGCGAGTGAGACGTTTCAGTATCGCCGTCGTGACGGCGGTGGCCCTGGGAACCGCCCTGCCGTCCACACCGGCCGCATCGGCCGAGACCCACGCGGGCCTCGCGCAATGCGCCGCCGGCACCTGCCACTTCGACGTCCCGCCCGGCACGTACGACGTCCGGGTCACGCTCGGCGGGCAGGCCGCGTCGAGCACGAGCGTCAGCGGCGAGACCCGCCGCTCCCTCCTCCCCGAGACGGCGGCCCCGGCGGGCGAGCACGTCACCCGCAGCTTCACCGTGAACGTCCGCACCCCCGAGGGCGAGCCCACCGGCCCCGAGGGCACCCCCGGCCTCGACCTGCGGATCGGCGGGTCCGCCCCCGCCCTGGCCGGCATCAAGGTCACTCCCGCCCGGCACGCCCGCCAGATCTTCCTGGTCGGCGACTCCACCGTCTGCGACCAGCCGGGCGCCCCGTACTCCGGCTGGGGCCAGCAACTGCCCCAGTACCTCGGCAAGGGGCTGTCCGTCGCCAACTACGCCGATTCCGGCGAGAGTACGGTCTCGTATCTGGGGAACCCGCGACTGTGGGCCACCGTACGGCCCCTGATCCGCCCCGGCGACCTCGTCCTCGTCCAGCTCGCCCACAACGACAAGACCACGGACGAGGCCACCTACCGGGCCAACCTGGAGACCCTGGTGGCCGGCATCCGGGAGCGGGGCGGACAGCCGGTCCTTGTCACTCCGATCGTGCGTCGCTGGTTCAGCCCCGACGGCACGCTGAACAACGGAACCGCGCTCCTGGTCAACGGCCTGGGCGTCGACCACCCGGCGGTCATCCGCTCCGTCGCCGCCGCACGGGACGTCCCGCTGATCGACCTCACGGCGAAGACCAAGGCGCTGGTGGAGTCCCTGGGCGTGGAAGGCTCCAAGGCGCTGTACCTCACCAACGAGGCGCGCGACAACACGCACACGTCCGTGCGCGGTGCGACGCTCTACGCGGGTCTGGTCCGCGACGAACTCGTCACCCGGCATCTGGTGCCGAAGGGCAAGGTGCGGGTGGGATGAACCCCTGGGGCGCCCCGACCGGAACCGGGGCGCTCCAGGTCCGAACCGTCCGAGCGCGAAAGAGACCCGATGCAGCTGCCGCCCGCCGACCGCACGACCAGCCCCCTCACCGGCTACACCCGCGCCCACTGGGAGGCGGCGGCCGACGCCCTGCTCCGCGCCGTCGAGCCCCACGCGAGCGAGGACCGCGCCCTCTACCACCTGCCCGGTGACCGGACGAGCTGGTCGGGCCGCCTCTCCGACGGCCTGGAGGGCTACGCCCGCACCCTGCTGCTGGCCGCCTTCCGCCGCGACGAGAAGGCCCTGGAGCGCTACGCCGACGGCCTGGCCGCCGGTGTCTCGGGCGTCTGGCCCCGCATCGAGGACCGCGGCCAGCCCCTGGTGGAGGCGGCGTCCGTCGCCCTGGCCCTGCGGCTGACGCGCGAGCTGCTGTGGGACCGCCTCGACGACGACGTACGGCAGCGCACGGCGGCCTGGCTGGCCGACGCGCTCACGGCCGAACCCTGGCCCTGCAACTGGGAGCTGTTCCCGGTCACGGTCGGCGGCTTCCTCGCCGAGATCGGCCACCGGCCGGACGCCTCCCGCGCGGCGATCGACCGCGGCCTGGAGCGCATCGAGCAGTGGTACGCCGGCGACGGCTGGTACACCGACGGCGACGGCCGCAAGTACGACTACTACAACGGCTGGGCGATGCACCTCTACCCGGTGCTGCACGCCTGGCTGGAGCGGGACGAGCGGCTGCTGGAGCTGTACGGGGGCCGCCTCGAGAGGCATCTCGCGGACTACGCCCGCCTTTTCGGCGGCGACGGCGCCCCGATGCGCCAGGGGCGTTCCCTGACGTACCGCTTCGCGACGACGGCCCCGCTGTGGCTGGGCGCGCTGACCGGCCGTACGCCGCTGTCGCCCGGGGAGACGCGGCGCCTGGCCTCCGGGGCCCTGCGGTACTTCCTCGACCGGGGCGCGGTCGACGACCGGGGCCTGCTGTCCCTGGGCTGGCACGGCCCCGACGCGTCCGTCCTCCAGGGCTACTCGGGCCCGGCCTCCCCGTACTGGGCGAGCAAGGGCTTCCTCGGCCTGCTCCTGCCGCCGGACCACGAGGTGTGGACGGCGCTGGAGGAACCCGGCCCGGCCGAGCGTGCGGACGCCGTCACCCCCCTCGGCCCTCCCAACTGGCTGCTCCAGTCCACACGTTCCGACGGCGTGGTCCGCCTCCACAACCACGGCAGCGAGGACGTCCGCTACGACCCGTACTACACGCGGCTGGCGTATTCGACGGTGACGGCCCCGGCGGAGTCGTACGACAACAGCGTGATCGTGGGCGGCGACCCGGGCCGCACCGGCATCGAACCCCTGGGCGTGGGAGAAGGCTGGGTGGCCTCGCGGCACGCGGCGGGCGGGGGAGCGCGGGTGACGAGCGTGGTCCTGGCGCGCGGGGCGGTGGAGGTGCGGGTGCATCTGGTGTCCGGGGCGGAGCCCGGGACTCAGGTGCGGGTGACGGGGTGGAGCGAGGTGGAGGGTGTCCGCGCCGAACTCTTGCCCGCCGTCGGGCTCGGCGACGACCTGACCGGCGCCACCGCCGAGGGTCCGACCCTGTTCGCCGCCCTGGCCCGCCTGACGGCCGAGCCGAACCCTGCCCCGCTCGGGGACCTGGTCTCCGTACGGGTGGCGGAGACCGGGGAACTGCAGGTCCGCTGGAGCGACGGGGGCGGGGTGCGGGTCCGGCTGGACGGTTCGGGGGCGGACGTCACGGTGGCGGAGTGACGGGCCGTCGGTACCCCGGCGGGGGCGGGTCTCACCGCGTCGGTGCTTCCTGTCCCCTCAGGGAGGCGGTCTGGGCGGGGATGCGGGGGACCGAGCCGTAGCGTCGGGTGCGGCGGGCGTACTGTTCCATCGCGTCCCACAGGGTGCGGCGGTCCACCGCGGGCCAGGGGGTTTCGAGGAACAGCATCTCGGCGTAGGTGGCCTGCCAGGGAAGGAAGTTGGAGGTCCGCTGGTCGCCGCCGGTGCGCACCAGCAGGTCCACGTCGGGCAGTTCGGGGACGTACAGGTAGCGGGCGAAGGCGTGCTCGGAGACGGAGCCGGGATCGGCCCTCCCGGCGACCGCTTCCTGGGCGAGTCTCGCCGCGGCTGCCGTGATCTCGGCGCGGCCGCCGTAGTTCACGCACATGGTCAGGGTCAGTCCGGTGCGGTCATGGGTGGCCCGTTCGGCCTGGAGGAGCGTCCCGATGACGTCGGCCGGGAGGCGTGAGCGCGTACCGGCCCAGCGCACGCGGACGTCCAGTTCCTCGTCCACCAGACGCAGCACCACCTGGGGGATCTCATACATCAGGGCCTGGAGTTCGTCGGCGGGGCGCTTCCAGTTCTCGGTGGAGAACGCGTACAGGGTCAGGTGCTTCAGGCCGATCTCCAGGGCGCCGTGGACGACGTCGACCAGCGCCTCGGCGCCTTGCCGGTGGCCGTCGGGGCGGGGCAGGCCGCGGGCGGTGGCCCAGCGGCCGTTGCCGTCCATGACGATCGCGACGTGGCGGGGCATGGCCTCGGCGGGCAGCCGGGGCGGGCGGGCGCCGGAGGGGTGGGGAGGCGGAGGAAGTGCCGGGGGCCGCCGGGCGGCCTGCGAGCGCGTCTCCTCGGGCTCGTCGGGCCCTTCGGGCGTCTCTGCCGGTGCGAGTTCCGGCGGGCAGGGCTGGATGGGGAAGGGGAACAGGCCCCAGGCCAGCGCGGCTTTCGCCCGGGCGGGCAGCAGCAGGCGCAGCCGGGCGCCGCGCGGCAGGGCCGGGCGGCGGTGCAGCAGCGCGGCGGGGGCATCGGCCGCGGCCTTCAGGCGCAGCCGGTACAGGTCGGTGTAGGCGCCGAGCGCGATGCCGACCGCCGGGTGGAGGACGGGCGGCAGTGACGCGTGGTCCAGCCAGGTGCGAGCCCGGTCGGCCAGGTGGCGCACCAGGTCCTCGAACTCGGGGGTGGCGCGCCGGGCCAGCAGGTCCGTACGGCACACCCCGGCCTCGTCCAGGGCTTCCTGCGGCAGCGCCACATGGCCCCGGCCGAGGTCGTCGGAGAGGTCGACGAGGGCGTCGGTGAGGTAGAGCGCCTCCACGGCGGTATGCCAGGCCACGGCCGCGTCCGGCACGCTCACGGCGATCGCCTCCGGCTCGGCGGACAGGCCCGCGGCCCGCAGCAGCAGCGAGCCCGCGCGCAGCACGAGCGGGGTGTTGATCAGGCTGTTGTAGCGCCGCCACTCCTCCCAGGTGGCGAACTGCCGTCCGTGGACGTCCTGGCGCAGCTCCTCGAACAGCGTGTGCAGGAATCCCGGCGGCAGGTTCCAGGTCAGCATGGTGTGGATCAGCGCCTGCCGTACCGGGTCGCTGCCGCGTCCTTCACGCAGGTCCGTGTCGAACGCCGAGATCCACGCCTCCAGCCACCCGGCCCGCCCCGGATCCGCCTCGCCGGTGGGTCCGGCGGCGTCGGCCAGGTCGTCCACGGCGCGGACGGCGCCGTACAGCGCCCAGGTGGCGGTCCGCAGCGGCGGCGGCAGCAGCAGCGAGACGGCGTACTCGATCTCGCCCGTCGCGCGGGTGGCGCGGCGGCACGCCTCGTAACCGCTGCGCAGGGCCGCGTCGTGGATGCCGCTGCGCCGGTAGACACAGGTGGCGGGCACGGCGGGAGAACTCACCTCACGCCTCCTCTTCTCGGGTCGAAGGTGCTTGCTGGGGGACCCATGCCAGGGCCAGGGCGCTGCCGACGGCGGTGAGCAGGAAGCCCAGCAGCAGGCCACCGAGGTTGGCGGCGACCAGGCTGACCAGCGACAGCACGGCGGCCAGGACGCCGGAGAAGTAGCGCAGGGCCGGGTTGCGCCACGTCGTCACACCGGCGACCACGAACAGCGCGCCCAGGCCCCAGGAGGCGGCGCCCGCGGTGCCGGTGAACCGCAGAAAGCCCAGGCCCACCCAGGAGACGCAGATCAGCTCGAGTCCGCCGAGGCCCAGCAGCAGCCCCGCCGCGAACGGGCGGCCCCGGCGCCACCCCCGCCACCCGGACCGCCACTCCGGTCGCATCGCCGTGGTCATCGGGTGGTCCCCGGCCCGCAGCCGCCCTCTCCCCGGCGCATCTCGACGGCGACACCCCGGGACGTGATCGTCCCGGCGGTGAAGGCATGCGGCTGCGTGACCACATCCCTGCCGCTGACCTTCCGCGCGCCGACGGTGAACAGGCCCGTGGGCCGGTCCAGGGACATCCGCGGGGTGCTGAACTCCGCTCCGGAGAGCTTCACGGACCCGGCCGTGGCCTTGCCCGCCTCCACCGTCAGGCCGGTGGCCGACGCGCGCTCGATCCGCACGACGGCCGTCACCGCTCCGACGACCGGCAGGCGGGCGGTGGAGGTGACGCAGGCGTCCTCCACGGTCGCCTGTTCCACCCGCGTGGCCAGCGCCGGCAGCAGTCCGCCGCGGCCCGAGGCGGCCGGGGAGGCCGACACACCCGACCCGGAGATCCGCGCGGCATGGACCGTGACGGGAACCTCCCCCGCGAACGCCACGGAGACGGCCCCCGCGGCGCTTCCGGCCAGCAGGACGGAGGCGCCGACGAGCAGGGGAGTCAGGGCCAGAGCGAACCGCCGGCGGCTCGTCCGCCCGCCGTATGTCCTCATGGGGACGTCGTCATCGATCACGATCAGCCCAACGATCATCCCGGACCGAAGTACCGCCGAACTCATCATCGGCTGGTAGGACATCGCGCGGATGGCACGTCATGGGCAGCGGGCCGGGGGAGATGACGATGCGGGCGCGCGGCCGGTAGCGGTGTCCCGGTACGGGGCGCAGCCGCCAGCGGGCGGCGATGGTGGCCACGGCGGTGAGGACCTGGTTCATCGTCAGGGCGTCGCCGATGCACTTGCGCACCCCCGCGCCGAAGGCGAGGTCGGAGCAGCGTGCCAGGCCCCTCGCGCGGTCGGGCAGCCAGCGGTCGGGGTCGAAACGCAGCGGGTCCGGGTGGATGTCGGGGTGGCGGTGCAACGCGTAGGTGCAGTAGGCGAGTTCGGTACCGGCCGGGAGCTCGGCGGTGCCGAGGCGTACGGGGACGAGGGCGCGCCGGCCCAGCATCCAGGGGGCGGGGTGCAGGCGCAGGGTCTCCTTGACGACCCGCCGGGTGTAGTCGAGCGCGGGCAGGTCCTCGGCCTGCACGGGCCGCCCCTGGAGGACCGAGCCGATCTCCTCGTGCACCCGCTGCTCGACGTCGGGGTTGAGTGCCAACTCGTGGAAGACGTGGGGCAGTACGTCCTTCAGGCCGTGGGTCGCGGCCCAGAGCAGGAACAGGGTGTCGGCGATGATCTGCCGGTCGTCGAGCGGCTCGTCCGTGTCCGGGTAGCGGGCCCGCAGGAGCTGGGAGACGACGTCGTCGCCGGTCGCCCCCTGAGCGCGGTGGTGGGCGAGGGAGGCCGCGACGGCGGCGCGCAGGCCGGACAGCGCCCGCAGGAACCTGCCGGTGCCCGGCACGTGCCGGGCGTGGGCGAGTCCCGGGAGGGCGAGGCGCCAGTACATGCCCGGGGTGGTCTGGGAACTCAGAGCCGCGAGTTCGGCCGTCACCCGGTCGAGGGCGGGTGTGTCGCCGCACACGGCGCGGGCGTTGACGCGGTAGGCGAGGCGGGCCATCTCCTGGTCCACGCGGAGGGTGCTGCCGAGGGCCCAGCCGGCGACGGCCTCTTCCACGGCCTGCCGGAGCGCGGGTGTCCCGGCGGCGATCCGGCGGGGGTGGAACGCCGGTTGCACGGCACGGCGGTGCCTCAGGTGCGAGGCGAAGAGTGTCAACCCGTCGAAATTCATGTCCATCACCAGGCTGATGCCGAACTGGGAGCCGATTCCGGCGGTGATCCGTGCCTGGGAGTAGCTGCGGGCGTCGGTCACCAGGAGCTGGTGAAGGAGTTCCGGCGAGTTGACCAGATAGACGTCGGGTGTGAAGGCAGGGCCGCGCATTCGCACCAAAGGGCCCAGTTCGTTGAGGGACGTCATGAAGCCGAGCGGGTCACACAGGAGCTTCAGGCCGTGCCCGAGCAGGGGCAGTGCTCCAGGAGCGGTCGGGACGGCGGGGGGAGGCACGGAGGCAGCCACGGGCTCTCTCTGAGTCGGATCATGTACACATGCTGTGATCGGTAATGTACCGGCCGTAGCGGAAGGGTGAGGTGGGGTGGTTCTGCACGAGGTGCTCGTCGTGGGCTCCGGGTTCGGCGGGAGTGTCGCGGCGCTGCGGCTGGCGGAGAAGGGCTACCGCGTCACGGTCGTCGAGGCCGGGCGGCGCTGGCGGCCGGAGGACTTCGCCGCCTCCCCGTGGCAGGCACACCGCCTGCTGTGGGCGCCCTGGCTCGGCTGGCGCGGCATCGCCCGCCTGCGGGTACGGCGTCGGCTGATCGCGCTGACGGGCATCGGAGTCGGCGGCGGGTCCCTCGTCTACGCGGGGGTGCACTACCGGCCCGACGCGACCGTGTTCCGTGACCCCTGCTGGGATCCGTCCCTGGACTGGGAGAGCGAACTCGCCCCCCACTACGCGTCGGCGGAACGGATACTGGGCACGACCCCCGTCCCCCGGCAGGCGGCGGGGGACGACGCCCTGTGCCGAGCGGCCGACGCTCTCGGGGTGCCCGGCGGCGTCCGAGCCACCCGGGTCGGCATCCACTTCGGCCCACCCGGCCGCGCGGTGCCGGACCCCTTCTTCGACGGCCGGGGCCCGGCCCGCACCGGCTGCTCGGAGTGCGGCCGGTGCACCCTCGGCTGCCGCGCCGGCGCGAAGAACTCCCTGGACCACAACTACCTGCACCTCGCCGAACGGGCCGGAGCCGACATCCGGCCGCTGACCGAGGCCCGGACCCTGGTGCCGCAGCCGGACGGCACCTGGCGGGTGCACACACGCCACGGCACCGGTATCGCCCGGCACCGCGCGGTACTGACGGCGCGTCAGGTCGTGCTCGCGGCCGGGGCCTGGGGCACCGCGGAACTCCTGCACCGCTCCCGGCCGCATCTGCCGAAGCTGTCATCCGCGCTGGGTACGCGCACCCGCACCAACCGCGAGGTGTTCGCCACCGTGTCCGCGGACGGCTTCGACGTCGGGCCCGGCGTCGCGATCAGCTCCGCGCTGCGACCGCACCCGGACCTCCTGGTCCAGCTGTGCCGACTCGGGCCGGGCTCCCACCCGGCCGCACTGCTCACGCGAACGGCCGGCCTCCCCTGGCGGGACTTCGGCCGCCGTACCGCCGTCCTCTTCGCCATGGAGCGCGGCGACTCCCAGCTGACCAGCCGCTACCGGCGCGGAAGGCTGACCCTCCACCCGGGAAGCCCCCAGCCCGAACCCGTACGACTGGCCACGGCCGAGGCGGTGGCGCACCACTACGCCCGGCAGACCGACGGCCGGGCCGCACTGCTGTGGAACACCGCCCTGGGCCTGCCCGTCACCGCCCATCTGCTGGGCGGCTGCCCGATCGGCAGCGACCCCGCCACCGGCGTCGCCGACCTCTACCACCGCGTGCACGGCTACCCGACCCTGCACATCACCGACGCCTCCGCCGTGCCCGGCAACCTCGGCGTCAATCCCGCGCTCACCGTGACCGCGATGGCCGAACGGGCCTGCGCCGCCTGGCCCGCAGCCGGTCAGCCCGACCGACGCCCCACCCAGAGCGAGCCGTACCGGCGCGTACCGCTTCCGAAGACGGAGGACGCCCTGTGACCCACCCGCTGTTCGTCCGCTTCGCCACCAGCCGTGCCGTCCTCCGGATCGCCCCTCATGTGCTGCCGCGCTGCGACCTGTTCCTCCACCGCCTGACCCGGGGCCGGCTGCTGCCGAGCCGACTCGTCCTGGACACGATCGTGCTGGGCACCATCGGTCACCGCAGCGGAATCCCCCGCGCCACGCCCCTGGCCGCGCACCGGGCGGCGGACGGCACCTGGCTGGTGGTCGGCAGCAACTTCGGCCGGCCCCACCACCCGGCCTGGAGCACCAACCTCCTGCACCGCCCTGAGGCCACGGTCACCGCGCGAGGACGTTCCTGGCAGGTCAGCGCCCGCCAACTCACCGCGCACGAAAAGGAACAGCAGCGCCACCGCATCCTGCTGGCCATCCCCTTCTACGACACCTACGCCGCCCGCGCCGGCCGGGACATCCGCGTCTTCTGCCTCACCCCGCGTCCGCGACCTGATCCAAACGACAGACCCTAGACGTCGAGCGGGTCGGCGGCGGAGAGAGACGTGCGGAAGGAGCGCGAGGGGGAGGGGGCGGGCCAGTTGAGGGCCGTGGCGAAGAGCATCGAGAACGACTCGGGGCCCGTGACGACGGCCCGGCCCCCGGCCGCGCGGTACGCCCGCGCCAGGCGCCGGGCCGCATCGGCGTTCACCTAGTCTAGGAGGACCGGGCCGTCCGGGCCGACCAGGACGTTCTGGGGCTGGAGGTCGAGGTGCGAGGTCACCAGGAGGCCGGGGGGGCGGACGGAGTCACCCAGTGGGCGAGCCGGGGCGCGGAGCCGGCGGCAAACCGGTCCAGCTCGTCCGACCACGGCAGGCCGGCGTCCCAGTCGGCGCCGTCGGGACAGCTCTCGTACCAGTCGCTCGGCGTCCCGGCCGCCCCCTCACCCGCCCGGTGCGGCAGCGCCATGGTCCGGCCGAACCAGTCCAGGACCTCCGGATCGGAAGGGTCCGCACGGGTGCCGTCGACCCAGTCGTACAGCTTCACCCAGGAGCCGCCCGGGGAGCCGGGACGGGAGACGGGCGCGCCGTGCCGGTTGCGGAAGAGGCGCGGCGCGGCGATGCCCAGGCCGGCCGCGGAGTCCCGTAACGCGACCTCGCGGCCGACCTGGGCCTCGTCACAGCCGAAGAGGAGCTCCTTCACGGCCCACGAGGAGCCGTTCCCGGAGAGAGAGCTTCCAGATCCGGCCCAGCGCGCCCCGGGTGACGGGCGTCCTGGTCCAGGGGCCGGGGCCGAGCGCGTAGGCCTCCGCGATGGACGTGGCTGTGTGGCCCGGACGGGCGCCTTCAGGCATGGGGAGTCCTCTCCTCGCGTGGCCAGTTCTCCAGTGCCACGTGCAGCGCGTCGACCGCCCTGTCCCAGGACGCCTGTACGTCGCGGGGCGCGCCGAAGCCGCCGGTGGCCTCCAGGGAGCAGTAGCCGTGGAAGGCGCTGCGCAGCAGGCGGACGGCGTCGGTGAGGTCGGGCTCGTCCAGGCCGTAGGCGCGGAGCAGGCCGTAGGTGATCTCGGCGGTGCGGCGCAGGGCGGGGGCATCGGCGACGAGGGACTGGTCGATGCGGATCTGGGTGGCCGCGTACCGGCCCGGGTGTTCCAGGGCGTAACCCCGGTAGGCGGCGGCGAAGGCGGCCAGCGCCTCCTTGCCGGACCGCCCGGCGACGGCCGCCGCGATGCGGTCGATCATCTCGCCCCCGGCCAGCAGGGCGACGCGGGTGCGCAGGTCCTGGAGGCTGCGGACGTGCGAGTACAGGCTCGCGTCCTTGACCCCGAAGCGGCGTGCCAGCGCGGAGACGGTGACCTTCTCGAAACCGATCTCGTCGGCGAGGTCGGCGGCGGCCGCGACGACCCGCTCGGCCGTGAGACCGGCTCTCGGCATGGCATCCGCCTCCGTCACGGCCGGACCTGGAGCTTCCCGGCGAGAGATCCTAGTACGTGTCCCGTGTGCCCCCGGCTGCCGCGAGGGGGATCCTGGAACGACCATGCCGATCGTCTGCGTCATCGCCGTCCTGGCCGCCGTGAACCTGCTCAACAACTGGCTGCTGCCCGGGCAGGTCGCGTACGTCGTCGTCTGTGTGGCCGCCACGGGCGTCCTGCTGCTGCTCGCCCGCTGGGACGGTCTCACCTTGGCCGATCTGGGGCTGGACGCGGCGGGTGTGCGCCGGGGGCTGCGGTGGGCGCCCCTCCTGGCCGGTGCCGTCCTCCTCGTCCTCGTGCTCCTCCTCGCCGTCCCGGCCGGCCAGGATGTGTTCCGGGACGCCAGAGCGGTCGACCTGTCCCTGGGACAGGTGCTGTGGCGGGCGCTGGTGCGGGTGCCCTTCGGCACCGTGCTGCTGGAGGAGACCGCCTTCCGCGGTGTGCTCTGGGCCATGATCCGGCGGCGGCGCGGAACGGCCTGGGCGACCGCCGTGTCGTCGGTGCTGTTCGGCCTGTGGCACCTCATGCCCTCGCGCGGCCTCAACCGCTCCAACACCGCCGTCGGCGAGGTCTTCGGCGGCGGCTCGGCGGGTGTCGTACCGGCCGTCGCGGCGGCGATCGTGGCGATGATCGCCGCCGGGGCGGTCCTGTGCGAGCTGCGACGCCGTTCCGGCAGCCTGCTGGCGCCCGCGGCGCTGCACTGGGCGGTCAACGGCTTCAGCTACGCCTTCACCTGGGCGGCGAACCGGTGGTGGCTCGCCGGCTGAACGGTTCAGCGGATCGGCGCGTACACCACCCCCAGCTTGTCGATCTCCTCGCCCGCGCGGCCGGTGAAGCCCACGATCTGCCAGCCGGACGGGGCGGTGAAGGTCTTCGCGGCGGACGTGGCCGTGCCGGCGGACAGGGTGCGGCCCTGGTCCGTCGTGAAGGACGCCGAGAAGATCCGGGTCCGGCCGTCCTTCTGGCCCTGCGTCAGCTTCACCGAGGTCAGGTGCTCGCCGGAGGCGAGGGTGAGGGACGTCGCCGTGCCGCCCGTGCCGCCGTGGGCGAGGGTCGTGCCGCCGTCGTGGGTGAGGGACACCGCGTCCAGGCGGGCGCTGCCGCGCAGCGCGAGGGTGCGGGGGGCCGGGGTCGCCGGCAGGTCGTCCGCGTCGTTGAACGCCGTGCCGTGCGGGCCGCCGAAGAAGTCGCTCGCGCGCAGGCCCGGGTTGAGCGTGTAGGAGAAGTCGACCGTGTGCGGGAAGTGGTCGGAGAGGTGCTTGCCGTCGGAGCGCAGGAAGGACTCCCAGGCGTTGTCGTAGCGGGTGGCCTTCAGGTTCACGAGCGGGCTGCCCCGGTAGAGGACCTTGTCCACCACCTCGCAGTCGTTCGTCGGCGCCGCCGCGTCGCAGACCAGGGCGTCGCCGCCCTGCGCGGGCGGTGTGCCGCCCTTGACCAGGTCCACCCAGGGGTCCCTCAGGCCGTTCTCCGACAGCAGGGTGCGGATGTTGTCGCCGGCGCGCGTGTACCGCGTGTTCGTGTCGCCCATGACGATCACCGCGTTGCCCGCGGAGTTGGCCTGGATGAAGTCGGACAGCTGCTCGATGTTGGCCCGGCGGGCGGCGAGGGCGGCGTCGTCCGAGTCGGCGTTGGTGTGGACGTTGTACAGGTCGACGAAGACGCCCTCCGCCAGCCTGACCCGCGCGAGCGAGAACCCCTTCGGCGTCAGGCAGTTGGTGCCCGTGCAGTTGTTCCACTTGACCCGCTGGAAGTCCTCGTAGGGGTGGTCCGAGAGGGTGTTGAGGCCGTCGCCGAAGGCCGCGCCGCCGCTGGTCGGCGTGCGGTACGGGTGCTTGTCGTTGGCGTACAGCGCGGCGTGGTAGTTGAAGTCCTCCTGCACGTTGACGATGTCGTACGGCCCGAGCCGCTGCCCGATCAGCGGGGTGTTGGTCTCCGGGTCGCTGTCGCCGAGGCCGAGCGGGAGGCCCGCGATGTTGTACGTCAGGACGTCGAAGGTGCCGGAGTCCGCGGCGGCCGCGGGGGTCGCGGAGGTGACCGCGAGTCCGGTGACGGTGAGGGAGGCGGCGGCGAGGGTGCCGAGGAGTCGTCTCATGGGGGGTGTCTCCGGGTCGGAGGAGCAGCGAGGAACATGAACGGTGCTCAGATTTGATGTCAACGAGTGTGACGGACAAGGTCAGTTGAGGAAACAGTGAGGGATGAGGCGAGCCGTCGCACCCGGGCCGTCTGTCGATCACCCCCTGGTTGTTCAACGTTCATGTTTCGCCTCGATCCTCCACACGCGGCGCGGTCACGCGCCGTAGAGGGCAGCCGCGGACGGCAGCGGCACACAGGAGGCACTGCATGGGACACGGGCACGCACACGGCCATCACCACCACGGGCACGACCACGAGCACGAGGCCGCGCCGGCCCTGCCCGCCGCCTTCGACCCCGCCGTCCCCGACGAGGCCCTCAGCCCCGAACAGCGCTCGCGCCGCTCGCTGCTGCGCCGCGCCGGACTGCTCGGCGCGGGCCTGGCGGCCGGGAGCGTCCTCGCCCAGGCGACTCCCGCCGCCGCCACGAACGGCCGCCGGACGAACGGCTTCCTGTGGCTGGCCGGCGACCACCACATCCACACCCAGTACAGCAACGACGGCAAGTACCGCGTCGTCGACCAGGTCCGCCAGGGCGCCAAGCACGGCATGGACTGGCTGGTCATCACCGACCACGGCAACGCCACGCACGCGAAGATCGGCGTCGAGAAGGTCAACCCGGACATCCGCGACGCCCGGTCGGCCTACAAGGACACCCTTGTCTTCCAGGGCCTGGAGTGGAACATCCCGGCCGCCGAGCACGGCACGGTCTTCGTGCACCCCGGCCGGAACGAGGTCGCCGTCCTCAAGCAGTTCGAGACCGACTACGACGGCAGCGTGAAGGGCGCCTCCGACTCCACGCCCGCCAACGAGGCGCTGGCCGTCGCGGGCCTGAACTTCCTCGCCGAGCAGGTCCGGCGGCGCAAGGTCAAGGACGCCCTGATGCTCGCCAACCACCCGGCGCGGCGCGGCGTCGACTCCCCGCACGAGATCCGCGCCTGGCGCGACGCCACCGGCACCCGGCACCGGATCGCCGTCGGCTTCGAGGGCGCGCCCGGCCACCAGGCCGCCGGCCTCCCCGCCCCGCTCGGCATGGCCCGCTCCCGAGGCCTCTACGACAACAACCCCGGCGCCAACTCCTTCCCCGGCTACCCGCCGGAGAGCTACCGCACCTGGGGCGGATTCGACTGGATGACCGCCACCGTCGGCGGCCTGTGGGACAGCCTCCTCGCCGAGGGCAAGCCCTGGTGGATCACCGCCAACTCCGACTCTCACCAGGTCTACGCCGACACCGCCGTGCGCGGCGGCCCCGACAGCGACTACGCCGCCAACGGCAGGCACACCGACCCGGTCTACGGCGGGAAGATCGACCTCACCCAGGGCGACTACTGGCCCGGCCAGTACAGCCGCACCCACGTGGGCGCGGACGGCTTCTCCTACGCCGCCGTCATGGACGGCATCCGCGCCGGCCGCGTCTGGGTCGACCACGGACAGCTCCTCAGCGCCCTGGATGTCCGGGTGTCCGGCGGCGGCCGGTGGGCCACGCTCGGCGGCGCCCTGCACGTGCGCAAGGGCACGAAGGCCACGCTGACCGTCGACGTGACCCCGGCCGGCGGCCCCAACTGGGCCGGATTCGTCCCCGACCTGTCCCGGGTCGACGTCATCCAGGGCGATGTGACGGGCCCGGTCGCGGACCGCGACACCTTCACGGCGCCGACCGCGAAGGTCGTCAAGGCGTACGACGTGAGCAAGGCGACCGGCACCGTCCGCCTCACGTTCGAACTCGGGCGCGTGGAACGGCCCGTGTACCTCCGGCTGCGCGGCGCGGACGGAAACCGCTCCGCCGTCGGCGCGATGGGCGCGGCGGTCGACCCGGCGGGCCCCGCCCTCGACCTCGCCGGCGACGCCGACCCGTGGCGCGACCTGTGGTTCTACTCCAACCCGGTGTGGGTCCTGCCCTCGTGACGCCGTACGCCCTCACCGTGGACGCGGGGATCAGGGAGCTGCGCCCGGCCGACCATCTGCTGCACACCCTGGCCGCCGAACTCGCCCTGCCCGAGGGGGCGTTCGGCTGCACGCACCTCGTGCGCGGCGAACGCCCCCGGGTCGTCCTGTCCCTCACCCTGCCGTCGGAGCCGCTCCAGCGCACCGCCCTGGAGCGGCTCACGGCCCTGGGACACGAGGTGACGCTCGGCGTGCCGGACCCGGTGGGGCGCGCGGTGCTCTACCCGGGCGCCGCGTCGCTCACCGGCACGCTGCCGGTCGGGGACGTGCTGTCCCGGTCCGCGATCGACCGCGTGACGGTCCTCGGCACGCCGGAGCCACCCGCCCCGGACACGCCGCTGGCCACACGGGACCACGTACGCCCGCAGTGGCAGGACGGCGTGCTCGTGCTGACGGCCATGCCCGCCGCGGGCGGCACCCTCGTCCCGTTCGAGGTCCCGGACCCGACACCGTGCTGCGCGGACCACTGACGTCCGTCCAGTGGACCGCGTCCGTCGTTCAGGGCTGCCGCAGCAGCTTCAGGTCCTCGCCCCAGGAGTCGAGGACCCGGTCGTGGCCGGCCCGGCGCGCCCCTTCCTCGATGTCGGTGAAGAGGGCGCGCTGGGTGGGCGGGTCGCCGTCGGCCAGGATGCGACGGAGGACCGGCAGGAGCCGGCTCGCGTCCCACCGGGGCTCGCCCAGCGGCTGCCGCTCCAGCTCCCACCGGAGGAACTTGTTGTAGGGCCGGACGCGGCGGTGCAGGGCGAAGAGCACCTCCAGGGCGTACGGGACGGTCTCGGCGGCATCCAGGTGGCCCATGTCGGGGCGGCCGTCGCGGTAGCTCTTCAGGGAGCGGTAGGTCTGGTTGACGTAGGCGTCGAGCCAGCCGTCGACGGCGGCCCGGGCCTCTTCGGCGCGCAGCGTCCGCTTCTCGTCGACGATCCGGGCGATCGCCCCGTCGAGCCGGTCGAGCAGGACCTCGGCGTGGACGTAGGAGTAGCGCGCGAAGCTGTCGGGGCGGCCGGGCATGCCGCGGGTGCGGAACTCCGCCAGCGGGATGACCACGAGGTCCAGGTGAGCGGAGCGGAACCAGTCCAACTCGGCGATCGGCGAGGCATGCTGGTCGCTCAGGATCACGTGCAGGTCGTAGTCGGAGTGGACCGTCGGCATGCCCTCGTGCACCCGGGAGCCGCTGAGGACCAGCCCGACGACGCCGGGATCGGCGGCCGCCCGTGCGGTGAAGGCGGCCAGCGTGTCGTCAGGAGTTTCGCCCAGGGTGATGCCCATCGTGATCTCTTCACCTCGCGGTGCGGACGTTACCCCGCCCGCACCGCCCGCCGGTATCGATTTACGCCTACGTCTAGGCCTGTGGGTTGAGCCCGTTGGACAGACCGGTGTACGCGGGCTTCGCCCCGTAGCTCTCGTTGTACGGCAGGGCCGCCCCGTAGCCGTTGAACGTGCCGGGCACCCACGAGTGCTTGTCGGTGATGCCCCACACCGTGACGCCGGCGCAGCGCGGCACGCCCAGGCAGTTCTCGCTGGCCGTCTTGTAGTCGGCTGACTGCTGGGCGAGTTCGGCCGAGGAGGCGGGCAGCGGGATGCGCACGTCGAGTTCGGTGATCGACACCTCCAGGCCGAGGTCGGAGAAGCGCTTCAGGTTCGCCTTCATCGACGCGGGCAGCTGGCCGACGACGAAGTGGGCCTGGAAACCGATGCCCTGCAACGGCACGCCCTGGGCGAGGAGTTGCCGCGCCAGGTTGTACAGGCCGTCGCTCTTGGCGTTGTCCGCCTCGATGTTGTAGTCGTTGATGTACAGCCTGGCGCTCGGGTCGGCCGCGTGCGCCCAGCGCAGGGCGTTGGCGATGTAACCGGTGCCGAGCTTGCTCTGCCACACGGAGTTGCGCATCGAGCCGTCCTCGTTGAACGCCTCGTTGACCACGTCCCAGGAGTAGATCTTCCCCTTGTAGCGGCCGACGGTCGTGTCGATGTGCTTCTTGAGGATCGTGTTCAGCTCGGACGCCGAGAAGTTGCCGTTCGCCAGCCAGGACGGCAGCTGGGAGTGCCAGACCAGGGTGTGGCCGCGTACGCCCTGGTTGTGGGCGGCGGCGTGGTTGACCAGCCGGTCGGCGGCGGCCCAGTTGTAGCTGTTCCGGCTGGGCTCCAACGCGTCCCACTTCATGGCGTTCTCCGCCGTCACCGAGTTGAACTCCCGGTTCAGGACGGTGGTGTAGGCCGACTCGGTGCGCAACGGCCCGTCGGCGACGGCCGCGCCGATCCGTACACCGCGGGCGTCGGCGTAGCCGCGCAGCGTGGTGGCGGCGGAGGCGTCAGGGGTGAACTGCGGGAGCGCCACGGTGGCTGAGGCGACGAGTGCGCCGGCGGCGGCGAGCGTGAGGGGACGCGGGGCCCGGCGGCCTCTGGGGGTGTGCGGCACGGCTCCTCCTGTGGGGTGGGGATGCGGGTGCGACATCCCCCGGTCGCCGCCGGGCGCCATAAGGTTGCCCAGGACTTGGGACATGGGACTTGGGACTCGGGACGCGGGGAGGCGGCATGACGCACGAGGCGGCGCGGCGCGCGGACGAGCCGGGCGGCGGCACCGCCTCCGACATCTCCTCCGACACCGCCGACGAGGCCTTACGCGGCGCCCGGCCGCTGTGGCGGCAGCGGGACTTCGGGATCTTCTGGGCCGCGCAGACCCTCTCCGTGCTCGGCGACTCCTTCGCGCTGATCGCCCTGCCCCTGCTGGTCCTGGAGGCGACGGGGTCGATCGCCCGGATGGGCCTGCTGACGGCGGTGGGCGGCGCGGCGGCGGTCGTGGCGGCCGTGTTCGCCGGGGCGGTGGTGGACCGGGTGGACCGGCGCCGGCTGCTCATCGCCTGCGATCTCGTCCGCATGGGGCTGTACGGGGTGATCCCGCTGGTGTGGCTGTTCGGCCCGCAGATCTGGCTGCTGTACGCGGTGCTGCCGCTGTGCGAGGCCGGCGGCATGCTCTTCGCGGTCGGCTACGTCACCGTCGTGCGCGGCCTGGTCGGCACCGAGCGGCTCACCGAGGCCAACGGCCGCCTCAACGCGACGGCCGCGGCGGCGGGCGTCCTCGGGCCGCTGTGCGCGGGGCTGGTCGCCGCCTGGTCCGGCCCGGCCGCCGCGGTCGGTGTGGACGCGGCCAGCTTCGGGGTGTCGGCCGCGTGCCTGTTCTTCGTGCGGTTCCGCGCCCGCCCGGGAGACGAGCGGACGGGCAAACGCGCCGGACTGTGGCAGGACCTGCGCATCGGGATCGCCTTCCTCGGCGGCCACCCCGTCCTGCGCTCCCTCACCGCCCTGCTGTTCGTGTTCAGCTTCCTCACCCTCGGCCTGAACGACCTGGTCATCTACCACCTCAAGCACGACCTCGGCCACGGCGACGGCACGGTCGGCACCGTCATGGCCGTCGGCGCGCTCGGCACCATCACCGGCGCCCTGCTGGTCGCCCGGATCCGCCGCCGGCTCGGCTTCGGGCCGACCTGGACCGGATCCGTCGCGGTGTGCGGACTCGCGTTCGCCGGACTGGGCTGGGCCCGTGACGTCCCCGTCGTCGCCGCCCTCTGCGCGGCCTTCCTCGCCTGCGTCGGCATGGCGGGCACCTGCTCCATGTCCCTGCGCCAGGAGGTGACCCCCGAACCCCTCCTCGGCCGCGTCACCTCCGCCTTCTGGACCCTCCAGTACGCCGCCGCCCCGATCGGCGCCGCCGTCATGACCTGGGCCGCGGAACACCGGGGCACCGCCCCGGTCAGCCTGGCCGCCGGCACCTGCTGCGTCCTGATCGCCGTGGCCGCGCTGTTCACCCCCGTCCGAGGAGCGGGCCGGGGCTGACGGAGCACACCGGCGCGCACACCGGCGCCGGCGCCGGTCAGGAACCCTGTTCTTGCAGACTGGCCCGGTACACGGTGGGTGTCATGCCTGTCGCGGCCTTGAAGGCGCGGGTGAAGTCCGAGGCCCGCGGAAAGCCCCATCGGGCACCGACACTGCCGACCGGTACGGCGCGCAGGCCAGGGTCGGCCAGGTCCCTGCGGCAGCGGTTGATCCGTTCGCCGCGGATCATTCCGCTCACGGTCTCACCACGCGTTTGAAAAATGCGGTGCAAGGTTCGTGTGGAGATGCAGTGTGCCGCGGCGACAGCGGGAGGCGTGAGGTCGGGGTCGTCCACATGGCGGCGGATGAACGCGAGGATCTCGTGGTAGAGAGCCTCGGTGCGTGCCTCCGGTGCCAGTGCGGACGTCTGCTCGCACTGTCGGGCGACGACAGCGGCCGCGAGATCCACGATCGTCGTGCCGAGCCTGGCGCGGTCCCGGTCGGTGAGGTCGGTCTCCGTATCGGCCAGGGCGCTGAGTGTCTGCCGGAAGACGTGACCGATGCCGGTGGATCCTGACAGCCTCGACCCGCACAAGGGGGCAACCACCTTGTCGGGCAGCGGCATCAGTTCCCTGGGAAACTGCACCAGGAGCGAGCCGGCTCCCCGCCCGTCGGTTCCGACCGAGGCTTCGAAGGGCCGGGAACTGTCGTAGAAGATCAGCTCGCCCGGGTCGAGGGACGTGCGGTGACCGGCCTGTTCGATGCCCTGCCGCCCCGAGGTGATCACGGCGAGCTGGTACAGCTCCAGGTCCGACTGCCGGACATGGCGGGGCGAGCGGTAGCAGGAGAAGGGGGTGAACACGTTCGCGGAGAGCTGGGCCGGCCCCAGTTCCATGACAGAGATGCGCGCCGCGAAGCGTTCGGGCTCAGGGACCAGGCAGCGCTTCGGCACCAAGGCCAGCGCTGCGGCCTCCATCCAGGCTGCGGTCTTCTCGTCCCGCAGCAGGCCGTCCGTATCCAGCACCGTCCTGAACAACAGAAGCCCCCGGTCAGTCCCCAGCAGCCCATGGCCGATCCCCGGACCGCGTCACCACAATCGCACGGGAAGGCACCATCTGCGTCAACTATCCCCGGCAGGCCGGAGGTTACACCCGAGCGGAGCCGTCGGGCGTCAGCCCTGTTGGCGCTGAGCGCCAAAAGGGAGGCGCTGAGTGCTAACGACAGGGCCGCAGCCCGGCAGCATCCTGATGCGGCGTGCCAACGCGCCACCGGGTACGCCGCCTTCGAGGGGCACCCACAGGGGCAGTGGCGACGCGTCGGCCAACGGGGGGGGCCGACGCGTCGGCACGGGGGCACAGCCGCGGGGGAGGCTGTGCGAGGGGGCGGCGTGCCCGCACGAGGAAGGGAGGGCCCGCAGTCGGCTGCGGGCCCTCCAGGCGTCATCCGTTGATCCCGGTGTAGTGCCGCAGACTCCACCGCCACACCAGCCGCGCCCCCAGGTACGCCAGCAGCCCGAGCAGCGGTGCGGACGCCGCCAGCCAGTACGGCACGCCGGTGGTGTGGCCGTGGCCGGTCAGGACCGCCGCCGGGAAGTAGGCGACGAACGCGAGGGGGAGACCGTAGGTCAGGAGGCCGCCCACGGCCTTCGGCAGGACGTTCAGCGGGTAGCTGCCGAAGGTGCCGAGGAGTTCCTCCAGCCAGCGGCCCCAGTAGTCGGCGGCGGGGAAGCGCAGGCCCGCGGAGGCCACCAGCGTGAACAGGGCGGCCTCCAGCAGCATGCCGCCGAGGACGGCCGCGATCAGGTACGAGACGCGGCCCGCCGTCCAGTCCAGGTCGCTGCGCGACAGCGCGCCCACCATCAGGCCCGCCGCGACCGTCAGGTCGCCGATCGCGTTGGTGGGGAAGAACGCCAGCTGGATCTGGCGGTGGACCGGCATCGGACGCATCAGGTAGATGTCGATCCGGCCCTCCTGGATCTGCCGGCCCGCCCAGTGCATCCGCCCCAGGAACAGCACGAACAGCCCGTGCGCCAGCATCCGCGTCGCCGGGATCAGCAGCACGTCCGAGCTGTCCCAGCCGCCCATCCCGGCGAACCGGGACAGCAGCACCGTCGCGAACACGATCACCGACACCTGCCAGATCGCGCCGATGGCGATCATCAGCAGGAACTCGGTGCGGTACTCCATCTGCGCGCGGAAGTTGAGCGCCGTCACGCGCCACACGATCCGCAGTGCCTTCAGCGACATCTCAGCCTCCCTGCGAGATCACGCGCCGGGCGGCCCGCCGCCACAGCAGCCGGGTGAACAGCGCCAGCACCACGACCCACGCGGCCTGGACGGACAGCTGGAACGCCGCGTCGGACAGGGGGATCCGCCCCACGTACAGCGACAGCGGCACGCTCAGCGTGGCCTGGAAGGGCAGGAAGGCGCTCATCGTCACGAACCAGTCCGGGAAGAACCACAGCGGCGCGTACACCCCGGACAGCAGGTTCTGCGCGAACAGCAGGATCAGCATCGCGGCGGTGTTGCGGATCGTCCAGAAGCACAACTGGTCGAGCACGAGCATGACGTAGTACAGCACCCACTGCCCCAGCAGCATGCTGAACACGAACACCCCGGCCACCGCGGCCGACCGGGGCGGCTCGACCAGCCCGAAGGCCAGACAGACCAGGTAGCCGGTCAGCGCCCAGGCGAGCCCGTACAGCTGCTCGCCGGCGGCCCGCAGGGCGTAGTAGCGCTGCGGCGGCAGCGGGCGCAGGTACCAGTAGACGATGGTGCCGAAGTGCATGTGCTGCAGGACCGTGTCCCGGCCCGCGTACTGGTCCAGCTCCCGCAGGCGGGAGGCCAGCACGGCCAGCACGGCGTAGGTGACGGCCTGGTCGCGGCTCAGCCCGGCGGTCGTGCCGGTGTGCGCGTACAGGCCGCGCCACAGCGACCAGACCAGCACCACCTGCACGGTCAGCCGGAGCGCGACGGCGGTCATCCGGGGCGGGGCGTTCAGCTCGCCCAGCGGGGTGACGCGGGCGGCGCGCCAGGCATGCGGGACGGCCACGTCAGACCTCCCCGACGTGCACGTACGCGGCCCGCATCACGTCCTCCAGGTCCGCCTCGTCCAGGGCGATGTCGGTCACCTCGAACCGCTCGATCACGGCCTTGAGCGCCTGGTGGACGGTGGGCGCGTCCGCCCCGTCGGGGCCGAAGACGACCTGCGCGCCGGTGTGCCGCAGCAGTGTGGTGCCGGGCGGCGGCACGACCTCGGCGTGCGGGTCGGCGAGCGTGGCCCGCACCTGCCAGGTCGAGCCGAACTTCCGGCGGATCTCGTCGAGGGTGCCGTCGAGCACGAGCCGGCCGTGGTTGACCAGCACCACCCGCTCGGCCAGCCGCTCGACCTCCGTCATGTCGTGCGTGGTCAGCAGCACCGTACGGCCGCGCTGCTCCACCTGGTGGCGCAGGAACTCCCGCACCTGCTCCTTGACCACCACGTCCATGCCGATGGTCGGCTCGTCGAGGAACACCACCGGCGGGTCGTGCAGCAGCGCGGCGGCCAGATCGCTGCGCACGCGCTGGCCCAGGGAGAGGTGGCGGACCCGGGTGTCCCAGAACGACGACAGGTCCAGGATGTCGTCGAACTCCTTGAGCCGGGCGGCGTGTTCGGCCTTCGGCACCTCGTAGATGTCCCGCAGGATCGCGAACGACTCGCGCACCGGCAGGTCCCACCACAGCTGCGTTCGCTGCCCGAACACCGCGCCGACATTGCGGGCGTTGCGCTCCCGCTCGCGGTACGGCACCACGCCCGCGACCCGGGCCTCGCCGGCCGTGGGCGTGAGGATGCCGGTCAGCATCTTGATGGTGGTCGACTTGCCGGCGCCGTTCGGGCCCAGTAGCGCGAGGAGTTCGCCCGGGGCCACGTCGAAGGTGATGTCGGTGACGGCGTGCTTGGCCACCCGCTCCGGGTTGACCAGGGAGCGGACGGCGCCCAGGAAGCCGGGGCGGCGGACGGTGGTGTGGAAGGTGCGGGACAACCCGCGGACCTCGATGGCGACACTCAACGGACCCACCAACTTCCTTGCGGTGAACGCAGTCGCGGCCGGTCGGCTACGAGGGCCGACCGGCCGCGGATGACGTCCCGACACTGTCGGAATGTCGATCAATTGGTCAATCGATTAATCGAGTTCTTACCTCGATTTCTTACGTGGTGGTCGAGAACACGAACGCGAACTCCGCCGGCTCGGCCTTCAGGAAGTACTGCGGCAGCGGGCCCGGACCGCACGACTGCGAGCCGATGCCGTGCTGCCCGTGGTCGAGGTTGACCCACACCGTGTCGCCGGGCGTCAGGTCGGTGCGGTGGCGGGCCGCGTCCAGCTGCTCGGTCGTCCAGCGCCGTGCCGTGAACCAGAACTCCGGGTCGCCCTCGATCCTGAGGCCGCCCAGCTCCACCCAGCGGACGTCGGCGCGGGCGCCGTTCTCCTGCGGCCGCAGGTACGGCGTCTGGAGTTCGTCCACGCTCGACTGCCAACGGCCGATCATGGACGCCGTCCTGGTGTCCGGGTACGCCTCGCCCGGGCCGCCGCCGAACCACTCCACCCGGTCGGCCTGCGCCAGCCCGAAGCGGACGCCGAGCCGGGGCAGCGGCACCGTCCAGTCGCCCTCCGGCGTCACGGACACGGACAGCCGCAGCCGCTCGCCGTCGGACGTCCAGCGGTACACCGTGTCCAGGCCCACCTCGCGGGCGGCGGGCGCCACCCGGGTCCGCACCGTCAGCGCGTCGTCACCGGCCTCGACCGAGACCAAGCGGTGGCGCATCCGGTGCAGGCCGAGCGTGCGCCACAGCATCCCGTAGCGGGTGTCGGTCTGCCACTCCGCGCCGGCGTCGTTGTCGGTCGGCGCCCGCCACACGTCCAGCCGCGGGGCGCTCACCTCGACGTCGCCGATCGACCGCAGCGCACCGGTGCGGGCGTCGAACTCGGCCGGGCCGAGGGTGATCCGGTCCGCCTCGCGCACGGGCCGGTCGGTCGCCGGGAAGGACGGCAGCGGCCGTGCTCCCGCGGCGAACTGGCCCCAGGCCACGACGTGGTCCTTCGCCGCCCACAGCGTGTCGTCCGCGAGCAGCGCCCGCACCGTCCACTGCCGCTCGCCGCCGCGGCCGTCCACGGGCGGCTCCGGCAGCTTCACCTCGGCGCTCTCGCCCGGCGCGAGCGCCGGCACCGCGAGCGCGCCCGACTCGACCGTCTCGCCGTCCACCTGGCACGACCACTCGAAGGCCAGCGCGGACAGGTCGGCGAAGTCCTGCTTGTTGGTGACCCGCACGATGCCGTTCGCGCCGTCGCCCTCGATGTGGACCGGCTCGATGACCTTCTTGTACTCGACGAGACCCGGCGACGGCGTCCGGTCCGGGAAGACCAGTCCGTCGCAGACGAAGTTGCCGTCGTGCAGCTCCTCGCCGAAGTCGCCGCCGTAGGCGTAGCCCAGCTCGGGGTGCTTGACGCCGTGGTCGATCCACTCCCAGATGAACCCGCCCTGGAGCCGCTCGTACTTCTCGAACAGCTCCTGGTAGTCGGCGAGCCCGCCCGGGCCGTTGCCCATGGCGTGGCCGTACTCGCACTGGATGAACGGCAGTTCGCGGCGCTTGCGGGTGCCGCCGTCGAGCCGCTGCCCGATCTTGTCGACCTCGTCGTGGAAGGCGTACATCCGCGAGTACACGTCGGTGTCGCGGCAGTTCCAGTCGCCCTCGTAGTGCACCAGCCGCTCGGGGTCGCGGTCGTGGATCCACTCGGCCATGGCGGTGAGCCCGCGGCCGGTGCCGGCCTCGTTGCCCAGCGACCAGAACACGATCGACGGGTGGTTCTTGTCCCGCTCGACCATCCGCGCGGCGCGGTCCAGCAGGGCCGGGGTCCAGCGGTCGTCGTCGACGGGGTTGTCCCGCCAGTCCTGCTCCGTGAAGCCGTGGGTCTCCAGGTCGCACTCGTCGATGACCCACAGCCCGTACTCGTCGCACAGGTCCAGGAAGGCCGGGTGCGGCGGGTAGTGCGAGGTGCGCACGGCGTTGAGGTTGTGCCGCTTCATCAGCAGCACGTCCTCGCGCATGGTCTCCAGATCGAGGGCGCGGCCCTTCTCGTGGTGCCACTCGTGCCGGTTGACGCCCTTGAAGAGGACGGCCCTGCCGTTGACCTTGATGAGGCCGTCCTCCAGGACGACCGTGCGGAACCCGATCCGCAGCGGCACCCGCTCGCCCTCGGTGGCCAGCACGCCGTCGTAGAGCTTCGGCGTCTCGGCGGTCCACGGCTCGACGGCGACCGTCACCGACTCGCCGGTGGCGATATCGATGTCCAGGGCGGGGACGGTCACCCGCCCGTCGACGTCGGAGTCGACGCGCAGGGTGCCCTCGCCGGTGGTGTGGTCGTAGGAGGCGTGCACGAAGAAGTCGCCCACGCCGCCCGCCGGGCGGTGCAGCAGCGTCACGTCACGGAAGATGCCCGGCAGCCACCACTGGTCCTGGTCCTCCAGGTACGAGCCGGCCGACCACTGGTGGACGCGCACGGCCAGCACGTTGCCGCCCGGCTTCAGCAGGTGCCCGACCGCGAACTCGTGCGGCAGCCGGGAGCCCTTGAACTCGCCGAGCTCCGTGCCGTTCAGCCACACCCGGGCGCAGGACTCGACCCCGTCGAAGCGCAGCACCGCCCCGCCGTCCGACGGCCAGTCGGACGGCAGGTCGAAGACGCGCAGGTGGTCACCGGTCGGGTTCTCCGTCGGGACGTGCGGCGGGTCCACCGGGAACGGGTAGAGGTGGTTGGTGTAGATGGGGGAGCCGAACGCCCCGTCGCCCTGGAGGACCCAGTGCCCGGGGACCGCGACCTCGGCCCAGCCCCCGGCGTCGTAGCCCGGCTCGGCGAACGCGTCGTCCTCGGCGTCGGCCGTCGCCGACAGCCGGAACCGCCAGCTGCCGTTGAGCGACAGGGACGGCGCGTCCGAGGACGCGTACCAGGCGCGGGGCGGCAGGGCCCCGCGGCCCGGGGAGACGTCCTCGACGTAGTCGGCGGATGGGGAGGTGCGGTAAGACATCGGTCTCCTAGCTCAGCCCTTGATGCCGGTCTGCGCGATCCCCTGCACCAGCCAGCGCTGGAGGAAGAGGAAGACGAACACCAGGGGCAGGATCGAGATGGCGGTGGCCATGAAGATCAGGTGGTAGTTGACGGTCTGGTTGGTCATGTACGACGACAGTGCCACCTGGACCGTCCAGGCGCTCGGGTCCTGGCCGATGACCAGCGGCCACAGGAAGGAGTTCCAGCCGTTGATGAACGTGATGGTCGCGATCGCCGCGAAGAAGTTCAGCGAGTTCGGTACGACGACACGCCAGTACGCGCCCCAGTAGCCGAGCCCGTCCACGCGCGCCGCCTCCTCCAGCTCCTTCGGGAACCCCAGGAAGTACTGCCGGAACAGGAAGCACGTGAAACCACTGAAGAGGCCCGGGATGATGAGACCCCGGTAACTGTCCACCCAGCCGAGGGACGAGACGAGGACGAAGCTCGGCACGAAGGTGACCGCGGTGGGAACCATCAGGGTGGCCAGGACGGCGTAGAACACCTTGTTGGCGTGCTTGTACGGGATCCGGGCGAGACCGTACCCGGCGAGCGAGCAGATCAGCAGGATGCCGGCGGTGTGCAGGACCGCCACGACCACGGAGTTCCACAGGGAGCGGGCGAAGTCGACCGTGACGTCGTCGAACGGCTCGGTGATGTTGCCCCACTGGATGGTGGTGGGGAACCACTTCCAGTTCTCGCCCGTGATCTCCTGGTCCGTCATCAGGGCGTTGCGGACGATCAGGTAGAAGGGGATCAGGAAGAGGACGGCGGCGATGCCGGTCGCGATGTACAGACCGGTGTTGCCGATCACACCGCCGCCGCGCTTGGCCTTGGCCGGCTTCGTGACCTTCTTGATGTCGGGTGCTGTGGTGGTCACTTGGACTCCTCACCCCTTCCGAAGCCCATGATCTTGCCCTGGAACAGCGTGACGACGCAGATGAGCAGGGTCAGGACGACCGCGCCCGCGCTGCCCACGCCGTAGTTCTGGTTCTCGCCGAGGGCCATCTTGTACAGCTCGACCAGCGGCGGCTGGCCCCAGGTGGCCTTGGAGAGCAGGTTGAAGAACTCGTCGAAGGCCTGGTAGGCCGCGATGAGCAGGAGCAGGATCACCGCGGTCGAGGTCGCCCGCAACTGGGGCAGGGTGATGTGCCGGAAGGTCTGCCAGCCCGGCTTGGCGCCGTCGATGGAGGCGGCCTCGTACAGCTCCCGCGGGATGTTCTGCAGCGCCGCCAGGAACAGGATCATGTAGAAGCCCGACTGGAGCCACAGGCGGACGGTCACGATGACCAGCCAGTACCAGGGCGGATCGGGGTTGGCCAGCCAGGCGACGTTGTCGATGCCGAACCAGCCGATGACGGTGTTGGCCAGGCCGAAGCGGACGCCGTTGAAGATGGACATCTTCCAGATCAGCGCGGCGGCGACGTAGCTGACCGCGGTGGGCAGGAAGAACACCGACCGGAAGAACGCCCGCATGAACCGCAGCCGGTTCACCAGCAGGGCGAGTCCCAGCGACATGGCCCAGGTGGCGGGCACGATGAACGCGGCGAACACGGTGAACGTGACGAGCGAGTTCAGGAAGTCGTCGTTCGTCAGGATCGACTTGTAGTTCTCCAGGCCGACGAACTCGCTCGGTGTGACGGTGAAGCGCGCCTCGAAGAAGCTGAGCCAGATGCTCCAGCCGATGGGCACGAAGACGAAGATGATCAGGCCGATGAGGAACGGCCCGGTGAAGAGCCAGAAGTTGAAGGTGCTGCTCGCCCTGAGGCCCCGCCGCGGCCGGCCCTTGGAGACCTTGGCCGGGGCGGGGCTGCTCTCGGCGACCCCGGGTGTGGTGGTGGTCGACATGTCGAGATCCGTCCGGCGGCCTAACCGAAGAGCTTCTTGAGCTCGGCGTCGACCTTCTTCTCAGCGGCGTCGAGCTGGGCCTTGGGGTCACCGTTCTTGCGGACGGAGTTGGCGAACACGTCCTCGGTCGCGGCGATCATGGCCTGCGTCCAGCCGATGTTGTCGAAGTGGCCGAACTCGTTGAAGAGCTTCACGCCCTCGGCCGGCAGGCCGGACTTCAGCTTGTCGGCGGACTCGGCGAGCGAGGTGCGCGGCGGGATGTGGAAGCCGTAGGAGGTGGCGAAGTCCTCCTGGTACTCCTTCTGGTCGATCCACAGCCACTTGACGTATTCCTTGGCCGCGTCGACGTTCTTGCCCTTGGCGTTGACGAACATCGACCAGCCGCCGTTGTAGACCGACTGCTTGCCGGCCGAGCCGACCTTCGGGAACGGGAAGATGCCGATGTCGTCGCCGAGCGCCTTCTGCATGGCCGGCATGGCCCACATGCCGCACCACTGCATCGCGGTGAGGCCCTGGATGAGGGCCGACGGGTCCCACGAGTCGGCGGGGGCGTCGAGGAGCAGGTTGCCGCTGGTGAAGAGACCGCGCAGCTGCTTGAGCCCCTCGGCGACCGCGTCGGTGTTGAAGGCGGGCTTGTTGTCCGGGGTGAGGGTGTCGGCGCCGGCCGACCAGATCAGCGGGCGCACCACCGGGGTCAGGTCGTTGCCGAGGAAGAGGCCCTTGACCTTGCTGGTGGTCAGCTTGTCGGCGGCCTCGATCAGCTCCTCCAGCGTGGTGGGGACCTCGATCTTCGCCTTCTCGAACAGCGAGGGCCGGTAGAAGAGGAACTGCGGGTCGTCGATCATCCGGATGCCGTATATCTTGCCGTCGACCGTGTGCGACTTGATGTCGGCCTGGTTGAAGTCGCTCTTGACCGGCTCGATGATGTCGGTCAGGTCCGCCACCTGACCGCTCTTGACCATCTGGATCTGCGGGTGGAACTCGAAGACGTCCGGCGCGTTCTTGGTGAGCAGCGCGGCGAACAGCTTCTGCTCGAAGTTGTTGCCCGTGATCCACTGGGTGGTGACGTTGGCTTCCTTGTAGGCCTTCGCGTAGCGCTTGACGGCCTGCTCCACGCCGGGCTCGCCGTACGCGTGGAAGTACTGGACGAGGCCCTCGCCGGACCCGGCCCCGCCGCCCCGGCCGGTGTTGCTGCCGCACGCGGCCAGTCCGCCGGCGGCGGCCAGGCCCATCGCGGCCCGCAGTACGGTTCGGCGGTCCCAGTTGCTGTTGCTCGATGCCGACATGCTGACGTCCTTGTCTCGAGTGCGGCTGCGGCTCTTCGGCTCACTGCCTGATGGCGCATGGCCCGGTGGCTCGCGCCAGATGGCTCAAAGGAAGGTGCGGTGCGGGACGCTAAAGCTTCGACTAAGGCTTCGGCAAGGGGTTGGACGAAGTCTGTTCGAAGCGTTGCGTCCGGTTCGCGATTTCGAACACGCGGAGGTGGCGGAGGAGTTGCTTCCGCCGTTACGAGGGTGGTGCGGTGGTGCGGCTCCGCACGGGGGTGGTGCGTTTGCCGTTCTTCTGCCCGACGGTCTGGAGCGCGCCCTCCAGCGCGAACGTCGCCGCGCCCAGGCACACCGGATCGGTGGGGATCGGGGAGAGGACGATCTCGGTGGCGGCCAGCGGCCGCGGCAGCGCGTGCCGGGCCACGGCCTCGCGCACCTCGTGCAGCAGCGGTTCGCCCAGGGCGAGGGCGACCCAGCTGCTCAGCACGACGATCTCGGGGTTGAACAGGTTCACCAGGTCGGCGACGCCGGCGCCCAGGTAGCGGGCGGTCTCGTGGACGGCGCGGCGCGCCACCGGGTCGCCCGCCGCGACCCCGCGGGCCAGCGCGTCGATGGTCGCCGTCTGGTCCTCGGGGTGCAGCAGCGTGCTGTCGGGGCCGGCTTCCCGCAGGTTCATCATGATGCCGCGCGCGCCGACGTACGCCTCCACACAGCCGTGGTTGCCGCAGCGGCACAGCCGCCCGTCCAGCACCATCGTCGTGTGGCCCCACTCCCCGGCGCTGTTGCTCACCCCGCGGTGCAGCCCGCCGCCCAGGACGAGCCCGGCGCCCACCCCGGTCCCGAGGTTGACCACCACGGCGTTCCCGCGCCCGCGCGCGGCCCCGAACCACAGCTCGGCCACCGCGCTCGCCCGGAGCGGGTTGTCCAGGTACAGCGGGTAGGCGATGTGCTCGGTGAGCAGGTGGAGCAGCGGTACGTCGTGCCAGTCCCAGTTGGGCGCGTACTCCGAGATGCCGGTGGCGCGGTCGACCTGCCCCGGCACGCTCACGCCGACCCCGAGCACCCGGGCGCCCTCGATCCCGGCCTGGGCGACCACCGAGCCGACGGCGGTGGCGACATGGGCGACCACCTGCTCGGGCAGGCTCTCGCTGGCCCGGACGTCCTCCTCGGCGCGGGCCAGGACGTTCAGCCCCAGGTCGAACAGCTCCACATGGACGTACGTCTCGGCGATGTCGACGCCGATCAGCGCCCCGCCCGAGGTGTTGACCGCCACCAGGCCCCGGGGGCGGCCGCCGGCCGAGTCCTCGAAGCCGACCTCCGTGATCATCCGGAGGTCGAGCAGCTCGCCCACGAGGGTGGCGACCGTGGCGAGGCTGAGGCCGGTGGCGGCGGCCAGCTCCTGTCGCGAGGTGGGTGACGCGGCGATGATCTGGCGCAGCACCTCGTAGCGGTTCGCGGTGCGGATGTCACGTGATGTGCGCTTCACCGGAGTGCCCCATCCTCTCCCAGGCCGGCCCGGGCCGGGTCGACGTCGGCACCGGCGCGGCGCAAGGCTATGGGCTGCCGGGACTTTCGACAAGGGGTTAGGAAAGGGGCTTTATAAAGTGCGGCGCTGGTGAGGGCCGGTGGCGGTCGGACGTGGCCCGACCATGATGCCCTGGAGGGGGTGAAGGCGGGTGCGTCAGTCCCCGTCCTCGGCCGGACCGCTCGCCGGGCACATCGCCGTCTCGCTCCGGGTGCTCGCGCCGGCGACCGCGGCGGCGAGCTGCTGCCGCACCGGCTCGGGCAGCGTGCTGCCGTGCACGCTGCCCACCAGGTCCCGGGCCAGGTGGTGCAGCTTGGTGTTGGTGTTCTGGGAGGTCCTCACCAGCACGCTCCAGGCCGCCTCGGGGCTCAGGCCGAAGGACGCCATCAGGATGCCGCGGGCCAGATCGATGGTCGGCCGGGTCTGCATCGCGCGTCGCAGCTGGGCCACTTCGGCGCGGAGGTCCTGGTCGGCCTCGGCGTCGGTCACGGCTCCGGGCTCGGCGTCGGTCACGGCTCCGGGCTCGGCGTCGGTCACGGCTCCGGGCTCGGCGTCGGTCGCGGCCCCGGGCTCGGTCTCGGTCTCCGGCCCGGTGCCGGGGGCGGCCGGGCGTACGGCGTTCTCCCGCGGGTCCGGCTCCGTGAACAGCTCCCGCGTGCCCGTCAGGTCGAGCAGCCGCTCGACCGCGAGACCGCTGGAGCGGACGGTGACGGTCTTGCCCTGGTCGAGGGCGCGCGTGCGCAGGTCGAGCAGCACGTTGAGGCCGGAGCCGTCGCAGAACCCGACCGCGTCCAGGCGCAGGTCGATGCCGCTGCCGGAGAGCGTGAGGATGTCGTGCAGCTCGGGCAGGAGCCGCCGGCTGCCCAGGTCGAGTTCGCCCCACAGGGTCACGCTCATCCGGTCGCCGTCCGGTGCGACGTCCACGGTCGCCATGCAGGGCGGGATCGCCGTCGCCGCGGCGTTTGCCGCCGCGGGTCGGGCGCCCTCCCGGGCGTGCGGCCGCGCAGAGTACGCCGGCTCCGGCATGGCTGTCGTCTCCCTTGTCTGTTCGCCCTGCCTCCGCTTTCCAGCGTTGCCCCTCTACCCCAAACACGTCAACCAATACACGAAACGCAGTACGTGTTTTTGGGTGCGTGAATGTTCGGTCGCTAGAGTTGGAGCATGGACGGAGTGCCCGAGCCACACATCGGATGGACGTTCCTCACCAACCATGCCCGGGTGCTGGCAGCCATCGCCGACAATCACAGCGCCCGTATCCGGGACATCGCGGCCCACTGCCGGCTCACCGAACGAGCTGTCCAGAAGATCATCGCGGACCTGGAGCAGGACGGATACCTCTCCCACACCAGGGAGGGGCGCACCAACACGTATCGGATCGACCCCGCCAAGGTGCTGCGCCACCCGGCCGAGGCGGGTCTGACCGTGGCGTCCCTGCTCTCCCTGCTCGTCAAGGACGAGGCCGACCGCGCCACGAGCCCCGGCCCCTTCGAACGGCCGCGCGCCTCGACCTGACCGCCCGGCCGTCCGCCCCCGGACGGGCGGACGGCCGACCGCATCACCGGGGACCCGTCGCGGTGCGGGTGCGGCTCTGCGGCAGGCTCTATGCCCGGGGCGCCGCCAGCACGTCCCGTACGAAGGCGTTGGCGAACGTCCCTTCCGGGTCCAACTCCCGCGCCAGCGCCGCGAAGTCGCCCAGCCGCGGATACAGCCCCCGCAAGCCCGCCGCCGGCACGGTGAACACCTTCCCCCAGTGCGGGCGCGCCTCGAAGGGCGCCAGCGCCGCCTCCACCCGCCGCACCACCGGCAGCACCGCCCGCGTGTCCTCCACCCACGTGAAGTGCGCGGCCACGGTGTCCCGGCCGTGGGACGGGCTCAGCCACTGGTCGTCGGCGGCGACCGTGCGCACCTCGCAGATCCGCAGGACCGGGGCGATCGTCTCCCGGATCGCGTCGAGCGCGTGCAGCATCCCGACGGCGTGCTCGCGCGGCATCAGGTACTCCGACTGCAACTCCGCCCCGCTGCTCGGCAGGAACTCCGCCCGGAAGTGCGGCAGCCGCTCGTGCCACGGCCCCGGCACCCCGAACTGCTCGGTGCAGTTGACCGCCGGCATGCCCGGCACCGGGTGCATCTTCTCGGTGGCGGGGGCGGCCCAGGGGAAGGCGGGCAGCGGCTGGTCGGTGCGCCGCTTGAGCCACACCTGCCGGAAGCCCGGCGCACGCCAGTCGGTGAACAGGCTGACGCTGTACGCCGTCGCCATCACCGTCTCGAACGTCCCGGAGTCCAGTCCCTCCAGCGGCAGTTCGGTGAAGACGTGCTGCTCGACCTCGAAGGCCGGCTCCAGGTCGAGGGTGAGCGCGGTGACGACGCCGAGCGCGCCCAGCGACGTGACGGCCCCGCCGAACCGCTCCTCGCCCCGGCCCAGCGCCACCGTCGAGCCGTCCGCCGTGACCAGCTCCACCTCGCGCACGGGCGTCGAGAGCGGGCCGTTGAGCACCCCCGAGCCGTGGGTGCCGGTCGCGACCGAACCGGCCACCGAGATGTGCGGCAGGGACGCCATGTTGGGCAGCGCGAGACCGTGCCCGTGCACCCGGCGGGCCAGCTCCGCGTAGCGCACGCCGCCGCCGACCCGGACCGTACGGGCCGCCGTGTCGACGTCCACCTCCGGCGGCAGGTCGGCCAGCGACAGCAGGACGCCCTCGGCGCCCGGCTCGGCGATCTCGTTGAAGGAGTGACCGCTGCCCAGCACCCGTATGCGGTCAGTGTCCGCGACGAGCGCGCGCAGCGCGGTGAGCGAGCCCGGCCGGTGCAGTTCCTTGGCCGCGTAGGTGATGTTGCCCGCCCAGTTGGTCACGGTCCCGTTCATCGCGTCGTCCTTCCCCGAGGCAGCGGGGACCGGGAAGGCCCCCGCCGGAACCTACCCGGGCCCGTCGTCCATTGCCGCCGTCGCCCCGGTCCGCATACCGTTGAGGGAAGGTAGAGAGCGGTTTCTACCCGGATCGCCGAGCCGGAAGGTCACCTCCTTGAGCCAGCGCCCCCAGGCACTGTTCGCCATGGCCGCCGAGAACGTGCCGCAGGTCTTCCCGCCCGAGGTGCTGGCGCGGCTGCGGACGTCCCTGGACATCGATCCCGCCCTCGTGGCGCAGGACTTCACCCACCCGCGTGTCCTCGACGCGCTCGCCCGGACCGAGATCCTGGTGACCGGCTGGGGCTGCCCCCGGCTCGACGAGGCGGTCCTCGACGCGGCGCCCCGGCTGCGCGCGGTGCTGCACTCGGCCGGCTCGGTGAAGTCCTTCGCCACCCCCGGGATCTGGCGGCGCGGCATCGCCGTCTCCTCGGCCGCCGCCGCCAACGCGGTGCCGGTGGCCGAGTACACCCTCGCCATGATCCTGCTCGCCGGGAAGGACGTCCTCGCCGCCCGCGAGCGGATGCGCACGGCCCGCACCTCCTCCGGCTGGGGCATCGTCCCCGGCATCGGCAACCACGGCCGCCGCGTCGGCGTCGTCGGCGCCTCCCGCATCGGCCGCCGCGTCCTCGACCTGCTGCGCCCCTTCGACCTGCGGCCCGCGCTCACCGACCCGTACGTCGACGAGCAGGAGGCCGCCGCGCTCGGCGTCCCCCTGCTGCCGCTGGACGAGCTGCTGCGCACGTCCGACATCGTCACCGTGCACGCCCCCGAGACACCCGAGACCCACCGCATGATCGGCCGCCGCGAGCTGGCCCTGATGCCGGACGGGGGCGTGCTGATCAACACCGCCCGGGGCGCGCTGGTCGACCACGACGCCCTCGTGGCGGAGCTGCGCTCCGGGCGCCTGACCGCGATCCTCGACGTCACCGACCCCGAACCGCTCCCCGCCGACTCGCCCCTCTACGACCTGCCCGGGGCCTTCGTCACCCCGCACCTCGCGGGCTCCCAGGGCAACGAACTGGCCCGGCTCGGCCTGACGGTCGCGGAGGAGGCCGAACGGCTGCTGGCCGGACGGGACCTGGCGCACGCGGTCGATCCGGCGGCGCTGGAGCGCGCGGCCTGAGCGACGACCGCGGCCCGCAATCCCGGTATATGGCTATGAAAACGGCATTACGCCTGCCCGGGGGGACCCGGTACCGCCCCCGCACACCCATGGGCATACCGTGAGGAGTCGTACGTCCGAGCCGGGAGGAGAGACGGGATGGGCAGCGGCAGCCGTACCGCGCTGGTCGAGGATCTGATGGAGCGATTCCCGCACGTCCCGCGGGAGGCCGTCTTCAAGGAGGACCTGCTCCGGGGCGGCGTGGCCTTCGACCCGTCCGCGCTGAGCGACAACGAGGGCGGCGAGGTCAAGCCGAAGTCGTACTTCATCTTCTCCTTCGACCACGGCACCCTGCCCGAGCTGGGCGAGGCCGCGCTGCGCCGGCCGCCCGAGGAGATCATCCTCACCGGCGGCCCGTACGACCTGCGCCGCACGGTCGTCTCGGTCCGCGTGAACCCGTCCTCGCCGTACCGCGTCGCCGCGAACGAGGACGGCGTGCTCGGCCTCTATCTCGACGGCAAGCGGATCTCCGACGTCGGCGTGCCGCCGATGCCCGAGTACTACCGGCACACCCTCGCCAGCGGGAAGTCGGTCATGGAGGTGGCCCCGACCATCCAGTGGGGCTACCTGATCTACCTGACCGTCTTCCGGGTCTGCCAGTACTTCGGCGCCAAGGAGGAGTGCCAGTACTGCGACATCAACCACAACTGGCGCCAGCACAAGGCCGCCGGCCGCCCCTACACGGGGGTGAAGGACGTCGAGGAGGTCCTCGAAGCCCTGGAGATCATCGACCGCTACGACACGGCGAAGACCTCCACCGCCTACACCCTCACCGGCGGCGCCATCACCAAGACGGTCTCCGGCCGCGACGAGGCCGACTTCTACGGCCACTACGCCAAGGCCATCGAGGAGCGCTTCCCCGGCCGCTGGATCGGCAAGGTCGTCGCCCAGGCGCTGCCGCGCGACGACGTCCAGCGCTTCAAGGACTACGGCGTGCAGATCTACCACCCCAACTACGAGGTGTGGGACGAGTACCTGTTCAAGATGTACTGCCCCGGCAAGGAGCGCTACGTCGGCCGCGACGAGTGGCACAGGCGCATCCTCGACTCGACGGAGGTCTTCGGCGCGCGCAACGTCATCCCCAACTTCGTGGCGGGCGTGGAGATGGCCGAGCCGTTCGGCTTCACCACGGTCGACGAGGCCATCGCCTCCACCACCGAGGGCCTGCGCTTCTTCATGTCCCACGGCATCACGCCCCGCTTCACCACGTGGTGCCCGGAGCCCACGACCCCGCTCGGCAAGGCCAACCCGCAGGGCGCCCCGCTGGAGTACCACATCCGCCTGCTCCAGGCGTACCGGCAGACGATGGAGGACTTCGGCCTCTCCTCGCCCCCCGGCTACGGCCCGCCCGGCGCCGGCAACGCGGTCTTCTCGGTCAGCTCCTTCATGGACAGCCTGCCCGCGGACGAGCCGGTCGAGGTCTGACGGGGCCGCGCCCGAAGAGGTCCCCGGTATCGAAACGGTCTCCGATCGAGACGTCCTGGCGTTCCGTACGTATCCACTCCCGGAGTCGGGAGTACCGCGGGTCGGGCGAGAAGACAGAGCGGGCGCGCGGCCGGGCCGGTCAGTCCGGCCGCGCTACCATGGTCCGGGATTTGAATACGCGGCTTGTCAGTTGTGTTGGCGGCGTGAAAAGCTCGTTTCCCGCCCCGAGGTTCCCCCCAACTCCGCTGCCAATATGGTGAGTTGACCTCGCTTGTGGATGCAGGAGACTCATGCCCGACCTGCCGACCCCTCAGGACGCCACCGAGGCCGCGCTGTTCTCCGAATGCTGGGACGCGGTGCTCGCGTACGCCGACCTGTGCACGTCCGGTTCCACCGCCGCCGCACAGCTCGGCCGCGAGGCGTTCGCGCACGGCATACGCGAGGCCCGCGCCGCCGAGACCGGCCCGGTCCGCACCGCCGGCCGCCGCCCCGCCCGGCTGCCCCGCATACCCCTGCTGCTGACCGCCGTACGCACCACGGCCGCGGCCTGGGAGGAGAAGGGGCAGGGCCACAAGCTCGACCCCGACCTGCGCCTGTGGCTCAACTCGGACAAGGCCGCCCGCTACACCGGCCCGCCCCTCCAGCGCCCCCTCGCCCTGCGCGGCCTGCGCGACCTCCAGCAGGCCGACGCGGAACTGCTGTGGCTGGCCGAGGTGGAGGCGCTGCCGCTGTCCCTGGTCGCCCGCCGCCTGTCCCTCGACCCGGCCACCGCCGCCGAGGAACTCCAGCAGGTGCGCACCCTGTTCCGGGACCGCTGCCACCGCAACCACCTCGACACGCCGATGGACGCCCAGTGCCGCAGCTACGCCCGGCTGCTGGACGCCGTCACCCGCTCCGCCGCCGGCGACACCCCGAAGGACCTCTCCCGGCACCTCGCCACCTGCGTGCAGTGCGCCGAGGCCGCCGCCTGCCTGCGCCTGCACGGCGGAGGCCTGCCCGGGGCGCTGGCCGGCGGGGTGATCGGCTGGGGCGGCCTCGCCTACCTGGAGCGCCGCCGCCGCGCCGCCGAGGTGCGGCTCGGTGCCGGGCGGCCCGGCTCGGCCGACCAGGGGACCGAAGACCCGCAGGACGGTGAGCAGAAGACGCGCGTCGCCCGCAGCGGCCTCCTCGTCGCCGCCGTCCTGGTCTCCCTGCTGGCGCTCGGCGTCTCGATGATGCCCTTCGGCGGCTCCGGCGACGATCTCGGGGCCCGCGACGACGCCGGCCGTCAGCCGGTGGCCGACCCCGGCCCGTCCCTGCCGTCCGCCCCCGCCCTGCCGCCCGCGACCTCGAAGCCGGCCGACGAGGCCACCGGGGACACCAAGCGGCCCGAGGAGCCCGGCGAGCCGGAGCGCAGCGACCGCCGGACCGAACCGCAGGGCACCTCCTCGCCCACCGACCGGACCGAGCCCGACGAGAGCGAGGACCCCGTCTGCCGGGTCGCGTACGACCTGGTGAACCAGTGGCCCGACGGCTTCCAGGCCACCGTCACCGTCACCAGCACCAAGGCCCTCGACTCCTGGCGCGTGTCCTGGTCCTTCCGGGACGGCCAGTACGTCGGCCAGATGTGGGACGCCACCGTCTCCCAGGAGGGCTCCCGGGTCACCGCCACCGCCGCCGACTACAACAAGTCGGTCCCCGCGGGCGGCGACCTCGGCTTCGGCTTCCTCGCCTCCTGGCGCGGCAAGAACTCCCCGCCGTACGACTTCACGTTGAACGGGCAGGACTGCGCGAAAAGCGGTTGACGCGACACCGTCGCGACGGGATACCGTTGCGGCGGTTCTGCAGGAGTCGAGGAACGAGGAGGTGTTGACCGATGGCTGTCATGGCGATGGGCGCTGCCCGCATCCAGTTCATCAAGTCCACCTCCGTGGCCGCCGGCTGATCCGACCGACTGTCGGGCCGGGGCCGACCTTGGGAAGGGTCACCCTTGACTTCCAGCTCCGCCTCATCCGTTTCCTCCGCGCTCGCTCCCTACGGCTGGGACGACGCGTGGGCGGACGAGTTCTCCCCCTACGCCACCGAAGGACTGCTGCCCGGACGCGTGATCCGGGTCGACCGCGGGCAGTGCGACGTCGTCACCGCGGACGGCGTGCTGCGCGCCGACACGGCGTTCGTCACCCCGCACGACCCCCTGCGGGTCGTCTGCACCGGCGACTGGGTCGCCGTCGAACCCGGCGGGAACCCGCGCTACGTCCGCGCCTACCTGCCGCGCCGCACCGCGTTCGTCCGCTCCACCTCCTCCAAGCGGTCCGAGGGGCAGATCCTCGCGGCCAACGTCGACCACGCCATCGTCGCCGTGTCCCTCGCCGTCGAACTCGACCTCGGCCGCATCGAGCGGTTCCTCGCGCTCGCCTGGGAGTCCGGGGCGCAGCCCGTCGTCGTCCTCACCAAGGCCGACCTCGTGCCGGACGCCGTCACCCTCTCGCACCTCGTCCAGGACGTGGAGACCAGCGCGCCCGGCGTGCCGGTGGTGCCCGTCAGCGCCAGGGACGGGGACGGGCTCGACGTGGTCGCGGCGATCGTCGGCGGCGGTACGTCCGTGCTGCTCGGACAGTCCGGCGCGGGCAAGTCCACCCTCGCCAACGCGCTGCTCGGCGAGGACGTCATGACCGTCCAGGCCGCCCGGGACGTCGACGGCAAGGGCCGCCACACCACGACCACCCGCAACCTGCTCGCCCTGCCCGGCGGGGGCGTCCTCATCGACACGCCCGGGCTGCGGGGCGTGGGACTGTGGGACGCCGAGACCGGCGTCGGGCAGGTGTTCTCCGAGATCGAGGACCTGGCCGAGCGGTGCCGCTTCCACGACTGCGCCCACGAGGCCGAGCCGGGGTGCGCCGTGCTGGCCGCCGTCGACTCCGGTGAGCTGCCGGAGCGGCGGCTGCACAGCTACCGCAAGCTCCTGCGGGAGAACCAGCGGATCGTCGCCAAGACCGATGCCCGGCTCCGTGCGGAGATCCGCAAGGACTGGAAGCGGAAGGGGGCGATCGGCAGGGCCGCGATGGAGGCGAAGCGCGGACCGCACTGGCGTTCGTAGCGGCCCCGGGCCCCGTCGGCCGGGGTCTCGCCGGCCCCGGCCCCGTGCCCGATCGCGGTGTCCGATTTCCGCCAGCAGCACCCCGGCCGACGGCGGAGACTGGAGCCGTGACAGACCAGGAAACGGATCAGGACACGGACCAGGAAACGGACGAGGACACCAGGTACGAGGCCGTACGCAGCCGGGACGCCCGTTTCGACGGCGTGTTCTTCTTCGCCGTCGAGACCACCGGCATCTACTGCCGGCCGAGCTGCCCCGCGGTCACCCCGAAGCGGGCCAACGTACGGTTCTTCGCCACGGCCGCCGCCGCGCAGGGCTCGGGCTTCCGGGCCTGCCGGCGGTGCCGCCCGGACGCCGTGCCCGGCTCCGCCGAGTGGAACGTCCGCGCGGACGTGGTGGGCCGCGCCATGCGGCTGATCGCCGACGGCGTCGTCGACCGCGAGGGCGTCGCGGGTCTCGCCGTACGGCTCGGCTACAGCGCCCGGCAGGTGCAGCGGCAGCTCACCGCCGAGCTCGGCGCCGGGCCGGTCGCCCTCGCCCGGGCCCAGCGGGCCCACACCGCCCGCGTCCTGCTCCAGACCACCGGGCTGCCGGTCACCGAGATCGCGTTCGCGTCGGGCTTCGCCAGCGTGCGGCAGTTCAACGACACGATCCGCGCCGTGTACGCGTCCACCCCGAGCGAGCTGCGCGCCGCCGCGCCGAAGAACGACCGGGGCCGTCGTACGGCCACCCCGAGCGCCGGCATCCCGCTCCGGCTCGCGCACCGCGGCCCCTACCAGGCCGGCCCCGTCCTCGACCTGCTGGCACGCGAGGCCGTGCCCGGTGTCGAGGAGGTGAGCGGCCCGCCCGGAGCGCGCACCTACCGGCGCACGCTGCGCCTCCCGTACGGCACCGGCATCGCCGCCGTCGACGAACGGCCCGGCACCGCGCGGACCGGGCTCGGCGCCCACCCGGGCGGCTGGCTCGACGTCCGGCTGCACCTCACCGACCTCCGCGACCTCACCACCGCCGTACAGCGGCTGCGGCGGCTGTTCGACCTCGACGCCGACCCCTACGCCGTCGACGAGCGCCTCGCCGCCGACCCGAGGCTCGCGCCCCTGGTCGCCGCCCGGCCCGGGCTGCGCTCGCCGGGCACCGCCGACCCGGAGGAACTCGCCGTGCGCGCCCTGGTCGGCCCGGCGGAGGCCGAACGGCTCGTACGGCGCTACGGCAAGGCCCTCGACGCCCCCTGCGGCACCCTCACCCACCTCTTCCCCGAGCCCGCCGTCCTCGCCGGGGCCGAGCCCGGCGGCCCCCTCGGCGCCCTCACCGCCGCCCTCGCCGACCACGCCGTACGCCTGGATCCGGGCGCCGACCGGGACGACGCCGAGGACGCCCTGCGCGCCCTGCCCGGCCTGGACGCCCGTACCGTCGCCGAGATCCGCGCCCGCGCCCTCGGCGACCCGGACGTGGCCCCGCCCGGGCTCGACGTCCCCGACAGCTGGCGCCCCTGGCGCTCGTACGCCCTGAACCACCTGCGCGCAGCAGGGGAGTGGGAGTCCCGATGACCCATGTGACCGATCCGTCCAGTCCGACCTATTGGACGAGCGTGGCGAGCCCCGTCGGGCCGCTGCTCCTCACCGCCGCCCCGACCGGCGAACTGACCTCGCTGTCCGTGCCCGGGCAGAAGGGCGGGCGCGAGGTGCGGGACGACTGGCGGCGCGACCCCGGGCCGTTCCGCGAGACCGAGGAGCAGCTCGCCGCCTACTTCGCCGGGGAACTGAAGGAGTTCCGGCTGACCTGGCGCACCGAGGGCACCGCCTTCCGGGAGAAGGTCTGGGCCGCGCTCGACGACATCCCCTACGGATCGACCGTGACCTACGGCGAGATCGCCGCGCGGATCGGAGCGCCCCGGGCGGCCGTACGGGCCGTCGGCGGGGCGATCGGGGCCAATCCGCTGCTGGTGGTGCGGCCGTGCCACCGGGTGATCGGGGCGGACGGGGCGCTGACGGGCTATGCGGGCGGCCTGGACCGCAAGGTGCGGCTGCTGACGCACGAGGGTGTGCTGCGCCCCTGAGGCCTCAGCCCCAGAAGACCGCGCCCACCCAGGCCGCCGCGATCAGCTGGCAGGTGAACAGTTCGGCCAGGACGCCGGAGCCGCCCGAGCGCATCGCCGTGCGCAGGGCCGCGACCGCGTCGCCGTGACGGCCGAGACGGAGCCGCTCGGCGAGGTAGAGGCCGGCCAGGAAGCCGGGGATCGCGCCGAGCACGGGGAGCAGGACGAAGCCGAGGGTGGAGCCGGCTCCGGCGTACGCCAGCATGCGGCCGTCGGCGCCGCTCGCGCGCAGTCGCCGGGGCGGCAGGGCCCAGCGCACGGCCTGGGAGACGAGCAGCAGGACCGTGGCGCCCACCAGCACCCACCACGCGACGGGCTGCGGATCCTGCAGCGCCCACCACAGGACCGCGGCCCAGACCAGCCACGACCCCGGCATCGCGGGCAGCAGCACTCCGCACAGACCGAGCAGGATGACCAGCCCGACCAGCAGGAGCTCCCACACTCCCATCTGACCAGACTGCCGGAATCCGTGAGAAGACGCAGGTCAGGAGCGTGGCAGCGCCCCAGACCCGCAGGTCAGCCGGTCGCGGCCCCCGGGGCGCCGCGGTATCGGATGGCCGTTCTACGGCTCACTCGACGTGCCGTTCGTCGCGGGGTGGCGGGCCGGTTTTTCCACAAGCACCGTTTTCATCCGGCTCGTGCGGTGGACAATTAGGGGCATGAGCCAGCAGGGGGGAAGGCCCACCGGTCACGAGGACGACTGGTGGGGGCAGTTGTACGACTCCACCGGCGACACGGGCCCCGCACCGGCCCCCGATTCCCTGGACGACCGTTTCGCCTCGGCGGCGGGGGCGGTGGGCGACCAGGGCGCTTCCGCGGCGAGCGACGAGCGGCCCGGTCCCGGCAGGGACGCGGTGACCGATCGGCCGTACCGCGGGGGAGCGGATCCGGTGGTCCCGATGCCGAGGGCCGGGGCCGACGACGTGCGGGACGCGCCGGCCGCCCCGCGTCCCACCGACCGGGCCCCATGGCGCGCCCCCTGGGAACCCCCGCCCGCCCGGCCCACGGGCCCGGTGACGTTCCCGACCCCCACGAAGCCACCGGACCGCGCGGAGCGGCCACCCGAGCGGCCATCCGGGGGCGGCGCGGCTCCACCGTCCGGGCCATCCGGGGTCGACGCAGCCCCGCCGTCCGGGCCATCCGGGGTCGGCGCAGCCCCGCCGTCCGGGGCTCCGAGGCCGTCGGCAGGTCCGGGGCAGACGTCCGCGACTGCGCCCGCCGGGTCGTCGGGGGCTCCGAGGCCGTCGGCAGGTCCGGGGCAGGCGCCCGCGGCTGCTCCCGACCGGCCGTCGGAGAGTCCGAGGCAGATGTCCGCGACGAGTCCCGCCCGGCCGTCCGAGCCCCCCAGGTCATCGGCAGGTCCGGGGCAGACGCCCGCGACTGCTCCCGCCCGGCCGTCCGAGCCTCCCAGGCCGTCGGCAGGTCCGGGGCAGGTGTCCTCGACACCTCCCGCCTCGCCGTCCGGGCCGGGGTCTCCCGAGAAACCGCGGCAGGCCCCCGCCGCGACGCCCTCCCTCCCTCGGACGCCCCCGGCCCCGCCGGCGGTCCCCCCGCCGCCCCCGGTTTCTCCCGCCTGGCCGGGCCCCGAGGACCGTCGCCCCGCCGCGGTGGCCGAGTCGCCCCAGGGCGCCGCGCCCTCCGCAGCCGCCGCCGAGCCGGCCACGGCCGCGTTCCCCGCAGTCGCCGGCCCGCCGCCCACACCACCACCCCCCACCGAACCACCGCCCACCGAACCCCCACCCGACAACCCCGGCCCCCGCATCGAGCCCCCCGCCACCGGCCCCCGGCCCCGTGGCCACGTCGGCTCCCGGCCCCCCACCTACGACGCCGAACCCACCGCCCTGCCCCCCGCGGACCCCGACGATCTCGACGACCTCGTCGCGGACACCGTGCTCGACGGGGCCCGGTACGGCTCCTGCACGCTGCGGGCCGTGTCCCTGCGCGGGGACTCGGCGCGGTACCGGGGGGAACCGCGCCGGGACTCGCTGCTCACCGCCCGCTTCGGCACCGGCGAGCAGGCGCTGCTGCTGGTGGCGATGGCGACCGGGGCCCGTGCCACACCGGGCGCGCACCGGGCCGCCGCCGAGGCGTGTCACTGGATCGGGCGGGCCGTGGGGCGCAGTCACACCCGGCTCGTGGAGGACATAAGGGCCGGCCGGCGCGGCGACCTCAAGTCCGGCCTGCACCGCCTCACCGACCGCAGCCTCGGCAAACTCCGCGCCAGCGCCGCGGAACAGGGCGTCGACCCGGAGGAGTACGCGGCCGGCCTGCGCTGCCTGCTGCTGCCGGCCGACCCCGAATGCCGTACCCGCGTCTTCTTCGGCGTCGGGCCCGGCGGCCTGTTCCGGCTGCGCGAAGGCGAGTGGCAGGACATCGAACCGCAGGTCACCGACGTCAGGGGCGAACCGGTCCTGGGCTTCGGCTCGCCGCCCTCCGAGACCCCCGAGGGCGACCGGCTCACCATGGACCTCGGCATCCCGACCCCGCCCAGCCCCTACGAACCGGCCCCGGAACCACCCCGCGAGCCCTTCCGCTTCCGCACCTCCGTCGCCCGCCCGGGCGACACGCTCCTGATGTGCAGCAGCGGCCTCGCCGATCCGCTGCGCGGCGAACCCGAGCTGTGTGAGTACCTCGCCGACCGGTGGTCCCGTCCCGAACCGCCCGGCCTCGCGGCCTTCCTCGCCGACTCCCAAGTACGGGTCAAGGGATATGCCGACGACCGTACAGCCGCCGCCGTGTGGGAGGCGTGACCGCGCCCGGTGTGACTTGATGGAACCCGGAGGGATCCAGGAGACCGAAGGGGCAGACGAGGACCATGGCCAAACAGAACGTCGCGGAACAGTTCGTCGACATCCTGACCCGCGCCGGGGTCAAACGCCTCTACGGCGTCGTCGGCGACAGCCTCAACCCCGTCGTCGACGCCGTCCGCCGCAACTCCGCCATCGACTGGATCCACGTCCGGCACGAGGAGACCGCCGCGTTCGCCGCCGGGGCGGAAGCACAGATCACCGGCCGGCTCGCCGCCTGCGCCGGCTCCTGCGGGCCCGGCAACCTCCACCTCATCAACGGCCTCTACGACGCCCACCGCTCCATGGCCCCGGTCCTCGCCCTCGCCTCGCACATCCCGTCCAGCGAGATCGGCCTCGGCTACTTCCAGGAGACCCACCCCGACCGGCTGTTCACCGAGTGCAGCCATTACAGCGAGATGATCTCCAGCCCGCAGCAGATGCCGCGGCTGCTCCAGACGGCCATCCAGAACGCCGTCGGCCGCAGCGGCGTCAGCGTGGTCACTCTGCCCGGCGACATCGCCGACCGGCCCGCCCCCGAGCAGGCCGCCGAGACCGCCCTCGTCACCTCCCGGCCGACCGTCCGCCCCGGCGACGCCGAGATCGACCGGCTCGTCGAGATGATCGACGAGGCCGACAAGGTCACCCTCTTCTGCGGCAGCGGCACGGCGGGCGCGCACGCCGAGGTCATGGAGTTCGCCGGGAAGATCAAGTCCCCGGTCGGGCACGCCCTGCGCGGCAAGGAGTGGATCCAGTACGACAACCCCTTCGACGTCGGGATGAGCGGCCTGCTCGGCTACGGCGCCGCCTACGAGGCCACCCACGAGTGCGACCTGCTGATCCTGCTCGGCACCGACTTCCCCTACAACGCCTTCCTCCCCGACGACGTCAAGATCGCCCAGATCGACGTCCGGCCCGAACACCTCGGCCGCCGCTCGAAGCTGGACCTCGCGGTGTGGGGCGACGTACGGGAGACGCTGCGCTGCCTGATCCCGCGCGTCAAGGAGAAGAAGAACCGCCGCTTCCTCGACCGGATGCTGAAGAAGCACGCGGATGCGCTGGAGGGGGTGGTGAAGGCGTACACCCGCAAGGTCGACAAGCACGTGCCGATCCACCCCGAGTACGTGGCGTCCGTGCTCGACGAAGTCGCCGCGGACGACGCCGTGTTCACCGTCGACACCGGCATGTGCAACGTCTGGGCCGCCCGCTACATCTCGCCCAACGGCCGCCGCCGCGTCATCGGTTCCTTCTCCCACGGCTCGATGGCCAACGCGCTGCCCATGGCGATCGGCGCGCAGTTCACCGACCGCGAGCGGCAGGTCGTGTCGATGTCCGGCGACGGCGGGTTCTCCATGCTGATGGGCGACTTCCTGACGCTGGTGCAGTACGACCTCCCGGTCAAGGTCGTCCTCTTCAACAACTCCTCCCTCGGCATGGTCGAGTTGGAGATGCTGGTCGCCGGGCTCCCGTCCTACGGCACCACCAACAAGAACCCCGACTTCGCCGCCGTCGCCCGGGCCTGCGGCGCCTACGGCCTGCGCGTCGAGAAGCCCAAGGACCTCGCCGGCGCCCTCAAGGACGCCTTCCAGCACAAGGGCCCGGCCCTCGTCGACGTCGTCACCGACCCCAACGCCCTGTCCATCCCGCCGAAGATCAAGGCCGAGATGGTGACCGGCTTCGCCCTGTCCGCCTCCAAGATCGTCCTGGACGGCGGCGTCGGCCGCATGCTCCAGATGGCCCGCTCCAACCTGCGCAACGTCCCGCGGCCCTAAGCCTCGTCGCGGGCCCCCAGTCGAAGACACGTCACTTGTTCTTGGAGAGACAGCAGAGGCGGTCAGCTGTACGGCGTCCACTGGCGCGCCGACGTGTCGTACATGTAGCGGGGCAGGCCCTCGATGCCGCTGGTGCGGAACGGGCGGCCGTCGTCGTCGATGCGGACCGTGCCCCGGCGGCCCTGGGAGGACCAGTCCAGCTCCAGGTACCAGCGGCAGTCGCAGCCTGCCGTCCGGGCGGTGACCAGCAGCACCTCGGGGTCCTGGGCCGAGACGCGGTACGGCATGCGTACGGCCGGGATCGGCGTGCCGGCATCGCTCCCGGGGACGGCGTGGGCGAGGGGGCGGTCCTTGTCCAGGTTCACGGTGAAGTGGCGGGGGGTGACGGATCCGCCGCAGCCCTGGTTCATGGCGTAGGCGTTTCCCTGGACGGGTGCCGCGCGCCCGACCACGCGCACGCGGAGCGTGTGCAGCACCACGGCCGTGTCGGACCGCCCCTGCACCGACAGCTCGACGATCGTCTCGCCGCCGTGCACCGCGCCGTGGGCCGCCGCCCAGACGCCGGCGTCCTGCGGGGCGGGGGGCGGGGCGACCCGGCTCGGCGGCCTGGCGATGACGTAGTCGTGACCGCAGCCGAGGTTCCAGGCCTGGGAGTCGGCGGACCAGGTGAGGGGTGTGCCGGAGGGCGCTTTGCCGGTGGGCGGGGTGGTGCGGGAGGAGGGGGCGGGGGAAGGCTCCTTCTTCTCCTTTTCCTTGGGGGTGGCGGACGGGGAAGGCCGTTCGGCGGTGGGGGAGTCGTCGGGTGTGGGCGAGGCGGTGCGGCGGTCCGGTGCCTCGGCTTCCGTCGTGCCGGCAGCGGAGGGGCCGGCGGCACGGGCGCGGTCGTCGGCGGGCGTCCGACGGCCGTCCGGCAGCGCGGCGAGGCTTCCGAGAGTTGCGAGTAACGCGCAGGCAGCCGCCAGCCCGACCGCGAGGCGTCTGCGGCGGTACCAGGGGCCGCGGGGGAGCGGGGGCTCGCCGGACGGGCCCGTCTCCTGCCCTACCGCGGTGCCGTCCGCCGCGTCCGCCGCGTCTTCCTCCGCCGCCTCGGCGGCGACCGCGCCCTCCTCGGCCGTACCCGCCGCGCTCGCCGTGCGGGGCCGCTGCCGCGCCGCCACCGCCAGCAGCCAGCGGCGGTGGAGCTCCAGACGTTCCTCCGCGGACGCCCCGCACAGGGCGGCGAAGCGCTCCACGGGAGCGAAGTCGACGGGGACCGCATCGCCCGCGCAATAGCGGTGCAGGGTCGAGGTGTTCATGGCCAGACGGCGGGCCAGTGAACCGTAACTGCGGTCCGTGCGTTCCTTCAGCGTCCTCAGCAGCGCCGCGAACTCCCCGACGTCGTCGACGTCGTCCTGTACCGACACCGTTTCCCCCGCCCTCTCAGCTCCACCCGGCCCGGAACGGCATCCCAGGCACCCCATGTACCTGCACGTCAGACGGGCTGGGATGGTTCCACCGTGCCGGATCGAACGCGGGCTGTTGCGTCCGCCCGGTGTGACCGCTGATGCTTCTGGTGTCGCACCGAGCAGGTCCGGGCCGACCAGCCGGCCTCGCGGCGGCATCGACCATCCACGCATTCACCCACGGGGGAACACTTATGCCCAAGCACGTCCGAGCGAGCGCGCTCACCGCACTCACCGTCGCCGCCCTCGCGGTCGGCACGGTCCTCACGGCACCGGCCGTGAGTGCCGCGCCGAAGGCCGCCGCACCGAAGTTCCTGTCGGCTTCCCAGCTGCCGCCGCACCCGACCTCGGACTGGACGGCCGGCCCGGTCACCGAGGGGTTCCCGGAGGCACTCGGCTTCTGCGTGAGCACGGAGGGCGTGCCCTCCTACGACTACCGGCACCGGGAGTTCCGCACCGACCTGGACACCAACGCCGTGCAGCTGACCGTCGTGGCGGACACAGCCGCCCTGGCCAAGGCCCTGGCGAAGCACTACGACGACCTGATCCGCACCTGCGCCGACCGCATCGAGGAGAACGACCCGGACGTCGAGGCCGAGGGCCGGGACTACGGTTCGCTGCCGGTCGAGGAGGGCGCGCGCGTCCGCGGCCTGCACACCGAGACGTCCTGGGGCGCCACCGACATCAACCTGCTCTCCGTCGGACGGGACGGCAGGACCGTCACCGTCGTGCAGTGGGGGCAGATGGGCGACTTCGGGGACGCCCCCGTGGCCGCCTTCAAGAAGACGACCACCACCGCCGTCGACAAGCTCCACTGACGGAAGGGACCGGGCCGTCCTCCCGCCACGGGGGTCGGGAGGACGGCCCCGCACCCACCGGGGAGCGGAGGCGACCGTCGTACTTCGGCCAACTTCGCCGGACCGCCGTGCGCGCGGACCAGCCGTCCCAGCCCTTCGCCGCGTACGCAGAGATCGGCAGCCGGGCATCGGCACATCGTCCGATCCACGGCGGTCAGGCTCCGCCGCACGCCCCGCACCGGATACCCTCTTGTCCCCCTCCCCACCGCCGCCGTACTGCTCGACGGCCCTCCGCCCGGCCCGCCGGCCCCGTCCTGATGGCCGAACACCCCGGCGTTGACGATTCGGCATGACTGTCGCGTGTCCGACGGGGCATGGATCCCCGTGAACGTGTTCGAGCAGGAGGGGAACCGACATCGGCGCGCGGGCGGGGGTCATGGAGAGGCAGGCACGAGGAGGCGGCCCCGTAGCGATAGGGGCCTTCTCGGCGAAGACGGTGGAGGACAGGGCCGACGACGTCACGGAGCAGGTGCCGGCGCCTCAGCTGAGGCGCAGACTCGGGCGGGCGGACCTCAGGGCCGTGCCGGAAGCCCGCAGGGCCCTGCGCGAGTTGCTCGGGCAGTGGACCAGGCCCGACCGATCAGATCTTCCCGACATAGCGGAACTGCTCACCAGCGAGCTCGTCACCAACGCGATCGTCCACACCGACCACGACGCGGTCCTGACGGCCACCGTGGGGCCCCGCGGACTGCGCGTGGAGGTACGGGACTTCGTGGCCCGCAGACCCCGGCTGCGCCGGCCGGTCGCCGACGACGGCACGAACGGCAGGGGCCTGTTCCTCGTGCAGTCCCTCGCGGACGCCTGGGGGGTCAGGGCCCACGGGGTGGGCAAGGCCGTCTGGTTCGAGCTGGAGGCCGGGGCGGCGTGAACGCCGAAGGGGGCGCGGCCCGCAGGCCACGCCCCCTCCTCTTGCGCTGCGGCTCGGTCAGCCGAACTGCTGCTCCAGGTCCTTGAGCTTGCGCTCCAGGGAGTCGAGACGCGGCAGCGCCATGGTGTCGTCCTCCGCGGTGAGGTCGACTGTCACCGGGTCAGCCCCGTGGCGAACGGGCTGAAGGGAGGGACGCGAGCGGACGGGCAGTTGTTCCGGCGCGGATATGGCAGGCTCCGCGGAGACCTGCGAGGAGCCTCGCTCCACCTGCACCTCCAGCTGCCGGCCGCCGCCGCGGCCGAGGTAGCCGCGGTGACCGCGGCTGATCGCCTTCAGCTGGGCCCGCTCCACGCGCTGCTGGTCGCGGCGCCGCTGCCGGTCCGCGTCCTTCTTGCGCTTGTCCTCGCGGACCTCGTCGACCGCCTCGTCGAGGCTGCGCACACCTTCCAGCAGCATCAGCGACCAGGCCCTGTACGTCTCCCGGGGGGCCCGCAGCCAGCGCACGATACGGATCTGCGGCAGCGGGCGCGGCACCAGGCCCTGCTCGCGCAGGGCGGCCCGGCGGGTCTGCTTCAGCGCGCGGTCGAACAGGACCGCCGCCGAGAGGGACATGCCGGCGAAGAAGTGGGGGGCGCCGTCGTGGCCGACGCCCCTGGGTGCGTGCACCCAGTTGAACCAGGCCGCGGCGAACGCGAACGTCCAGACCAGTATCCGGGAGCCGAGTGCGGCGTCACCGTGGCTGGCCTCGCGCACCGCGAGGACGGAGCAGAACATCGCCGCGCCGTCCAGGCCGAACGGGACGAGGTACTGCCAGCCTCCGGACAGGCCGAGGTTCTGCTCGCCGAAGCCGACCAGGCCGTGGAAGGAGAGGGCGGCGGCGACGGCCGCGCAGCAGAACAGAAGGACGTAGGAGACGGTGCCGTAGAGGGCCTCCTTGCGTCTGCGGCGTTCCTCGCTGCGCTCCCAGGAATCGTCCGCGCTCGTGTCCTTGACCGAGGAGCGCTTGCCGCGCGCGAGCACCGCCACCGCCGCCAGCATGCCCAGGAGAAGCACGGCGCCCGGAAGCAGCCAGTTCAGCGATATGTCGGTCAGTCTCATCTTGGGTGGTCCCTTGCATTGGGATAGGGCGTAACGCCCGCCATAGTGGCCCAATCCCATCGGCCCTCAGGGGGTTTCGGGGCAAGAGGCCGCCAAGGAAGTGCAAGGGAATGCCCAGGGCGGCGTTCTGCTCGAACTGCCGCTTGAGGGGCGGGAGTTGAGTTCGAGCAAGAGTACCCGTACGAGTGGTTCTCCGGAAAGTTCCCGTGACCCGTGAGGAAGTTGTGAATCGCCTGTGGGCGTGTGGGTGTCCGGTTCCGCGATGATCCTACGGGACGGCCGGAGCGGCCTTGTTCAAAAGAGCGTCAACTGGCCGTCGCCAGCAGCTTGGTGACCCGGTCCGCGTCGCAGGTGCGCGGGCAGGTCGCGCAGGTGTCCTCCGGGCGCAGTGTGTAGAACATGCAGCAGCTCGCGCGGTCCCGGGTGCGCAGGGGCTCGCCGCCCGGGCCGGTCAGCTCCCGGAACGCCGCCGTGCCGACATACGGCTTCGTCGCGCCCGGCAGGAGCAGCTCCAGCTCGCGCATCGCGCGCCGCTCCTCGATCTCGCCGAGCAGCTGGGCGACGTACCACAGGCCCTCGACGATCTCGTCGGTCGCCATGCCCCACAGGGCCCGGCCGCGGCGCCGCATCCGGGGGCCGAAGCCGGTCAGGACCGGCTCCAGGTGCTCGGCGACCGCCGAGCGCACCTCGGCGCGCAGCGCCTCCTCGTCGGGGACGACCCGGGCGCCGGGGAGCGCGGCGGCCTCGTCGCCGGGCAGGCAGGAGAAACCGGCCGGGCGGACCGCCATGCGGCCGAGGGCGTGGCCGGGGTCGGTGCGGTCGTACGAGACATGCGTCACGGGGTAGCGGGGGACCCTGCGGTGCAGGAACCAGGGCACGGTGATCAGGAGGCAGGCGGGCCAGGCGTAGCGGTGCAGGCCGAAACTGGCGACGACGTCGGGGCGGGCCCGCTGGGCGTAGTCCCGTTCGATCTGTGCCTCGTCCCAGGCCAGGAACGTGTCCAGGGCGGGGCCGGCGGCCGCGAGGTCGTCGGCGGTGATCCAGCCGCCGCCGTGCGGGGTGTCCTCTTCGGGGGTCAGTTCGGTGACGGCGAGCCCCGGGAGGACCTCGGCCAGGCGGGCGTAGGCGCCGGAGACGGCCGAACGGGGCACGGGCATGTGATCACCGATCCACGTCTGTGAGCGGGTCTTTGAAGGTAAGGCTTACCTTATCCGAGATCGCTGGGATTTGAACTGGCGGGCGGTGCGCTTATGGTGCTTGACGGGCGAGTAACAAGCCGCCGTAATGACCCCAAGTACTGATACGTCCGGAGGAGGACCCTTGAAGCAGGGCGCGCAGGGCTCCGCCGGGGTGGGCGTTCCCTGGGGTGGTGCGGATGCCGGTGCCGGTGTGCCGGTCGGGCAGGCCCGGGTGCCGGAGCAGTCCGGGGCGGTGCGGGGTGAGCACACGCACAGTGAGCCGGCCGCGCCGTGCGCTCCGCGGGTGCGGCCCGTCGTCCAGCGGGCCTCCGTGCGCGGGCAGATCGTGGACGCGCTGCGGGCCGCGCTGGTGGCGGGGGATCTCAGGCCCGGGGAGGTGTACTCGGCGCCGGTGCTGGGCGAGCGGTTCGGGGTCTCCGCGACGCCCGTGCGGGAAGCCATGCAGCAGCTGGCCCTGGAGGGGGCCGTCGAAGTCGTGCCGAACCGTGGGTTCCGGGTGGTCGAGCGCGGGGCGCGGGAGCTGGCGGAACTGGCCGAGGTGCGGGGGTTGATCGAGGTCCCGGTGATGCTGCGGCTGGCCCGCACCGTGCCCGCCGAGCGCTGGGCCGAGCTGCGTCCACTGGCCGAGGCGACGGTCCGGGCGGCGTCCTCCGGCTGCCGGGCGACGTACGCGGAGTCCGACCGGGGGTTCCATCGGGCCGTGCTGTCCCTCTCCGGGAACGAGCAGTTGGTCCAGATCGCGGAGGACCTGCACCGGAGGGCGCAGTGGCCGCTGGTCGGGGGTGGGCCGGGGGCGCGGGGGCGGGCGGACCTGGTGGCGGACGCGCATGAGCACACGGCGTTGCTGGACGCGTTGATCGCCCGGGATCTCGAGGTGGTGCGGGTGCTGGTGGGGGAGCATTTCGCGGGGGCGGCGGCGAGCGGCTGACCGCCGCCGCCCATCAGGGCAGGGCGTGCGGTCAGGTGAGCCAGCTGCCCGCCGCGCATTCGGAGGCGGTGACCCACCGGTGAGATCCGATGCGGTCGTTCACGACCTGCCCCGGCCTGTTGTAGAAGTAGTTGTCCGTGAGGTTGTCGGCCCACATCTCTCCCGGAGCGAGGCAGACGTAGCCGTTCCGGTACTGGTAGTCCTTGTCGTAATAGAAGGCGACGACGTCCCTGCCCCCGACGAACCCGCTGTTCATCACAGAGGACGCCTCTTTGTAGGCGATGGTCTGGAACGCGCCGCTGTCATCGCCCCAGAAGCGATCGTCTCCCGGTGTCACGCCGAGGAGGTTCCCGTCACAGCCGTAGTCCGTCCAGGCCCGCACATTGCCGTCACGGCCCGGCCATTCCTGCTGACAGCGGTACTCCTGTGTCGCCGCCGTGGCAGAGGTGGTCGGTGCCGCGAGTCCGAGGGAGGCCAGGGCGATGACGATGACGGCCGTACCTGGTCTGCGCATGACGTACTCCTTGGGTGTTCGCCTCTGCGACGAGGCATGCGGTTCCACGGATGAGCCGTGGAGATGATGGGCAGTCAGGCCCGTGGGCCGACGATCTTCTCGGCGCGGTCGAGCGCCTGGTGCTGCAACCGGGTGTGCGTGTCGAGGGCTTCGCCGTAGCGGTCGCGCAACCGGGCGACGTAGTGGCTCTCGCGCTCCTCGCCGATGGGGCGAAGGCCGGTGTTGCGGGCGCAGGTGGCGTCGGCCACGGCGAGCCTCCGCTCGGCTTCGAAGACCTCGGGCTCAGCCGCCCGGTGAGCCCGCGCGACCGCCGACTGGCGGGCCGCACCCGGGTCCCGGTAGACGTACCCCGCCCGTTTCATACACCGCGACCAGGCGTTCTGCGCCGCCGAGAACCGCTGGTCGGCCAGCACCCGGGGAACGTAGAGCGACCGGAGATGCCCGACGGCCTTCTCCGCACGGAACCAAGCCCGGGGATCCCCGTACAGCTTCTTCTCGGCCTCGGCCACACAGCCGCCCATCCGCTTGCGCACGGTGCCGCCGCCGGGGATCTCGGCGGCGATCACCGGCGCGTCGACCCCCTCGTCCAGAGCCTCGTCGTAGGCCTGGCGCCGCTGCTCGGAGAGGCTCCTGCGGTAAGCGAGGTTGGGATTGGAAGCCCGGGCGGCCGCTTCCTTGGCCTGGATGCGGCTGCCGTATCCGTGCTTGCGGGCCCAGCCGACGTCGTCCAGCACATAGCCGAGCGTGCGGCTTTCCTCCAGGCTGAGCCGCTCGGCCTCCCAGAACTCGAAACCCTGTCGTCTCATGCACGTGCCGATCAACTGTTGCTGTGCGTCCGAGATCCGCACCTGCTCGGCATCGGTCAGCTGCCGGGCTTCCCCGGCCGACGGAGACGGCGTGCCCCGCGGAGTGTGCTCGGCACTGCCACAGCCGGTGATGACGGCCGACACGAGGACCAGGCTGATCACGGCCTTGCGCATGACGTCCTCTCGTCGGAACAGATCCGGCTCTTCACCAGGGAGGCTAGAAGGGTGCCGACGGCGCCGGTCCTGACAGATGTCAGGTGTCGGATCTCGAAAGCGGCACACGTACACACGCGTGGCAGGATGGGCAACCAGCCCCGTCCGTCCAGCAGTTGGGGGCCGAGGCAGTACACGGGGAACGGCGAAGGGGAAGCCTGGTGAACGGCCTGAACAAGGGGATCCGCAGGGCCGAAGTAGCAGTGAAGTGGGACCCGAGTCCGCCGGGGCAGCCGCCCACCGATCTGGACATCGTCGTCGCCGCCTACCTGGCGGATGATCCGCACGGCGAGCCCGCCCAGGTGGTGCGCTTCGACAGCCGCTCACCTGACGGTGCCATCTACCTCAACCGGGACAGCAGGGACGGCAAGGGCTTCGGCTGGGACGAGGTCATGACGCTGGAACTCGACCGGCTGGACGGCCGGTACGCGCGCGTCGTGGTCGATGTCGTCATCCAGCAGCGCTCGGCGCACCGCACCTTCGGCAGCGTGCCCAACCCGGCCCTGCGGATCCGCGAGGGCTACACCGTCCTGGCCGAGGACGACTTCGGCGACGTCCTAGAGTCGACGGCGGCGACCGTCGGGGAGTTCGTACGCGACGAGTCCGGCGGCTGGAACTTCCGCCCCGGCATCCACGGCTTCGAGGACGGCACAGGCCACCACCCCGTGCCACGCGGGCACACCTCTCCCGGGCCGGAGAACGACCCGGACGACGACTGGCCGCAGGAGTCCTGATCCGTGGGCGACATCGCCAAGGGCGTCCTCGGGGGCGGGTGGGCATTGGTCGTCGGCTGGGTGCTGCCCACCGCGCTCAATCTCGGGGTCTTCTTCCTCACCGTCGCCCCCAGCCTGCGGCGGACCGCGGCCATCGAGCGGGTATGGCCCGACACCGCCAGTCAGACAGCTCTGCTGCTCCTGTGTGCCGCCGTCCTCTTCGGCTTCGTGCTCCATGCTCTCCAGACCCCGCTGTACCGGATCCTGGAGGGTTATCTGCTGTGGCCGCGCAGAGCGTTCGACCGTGGATGCCGGCGCCAGCGGGCCCGCAAGGAAGGGATCGCCGCCCTGATCGCTCGCCCGGGTGGCCGTACTCCGGTACAGCGTGCGCTCCTCAACGAGCAGTTGGTCCGCTACCCGGCGGACGACGACCAGCTCGCCCCGACCCGGCTCGGCAATGCGATCCGTCGGTTCGAGGAGTACGGCCACAATCGCTTCTGCCTCGATTCCCAGGTGCTGTGGAACGAGCTGAGCGCCGCCGCACCCGTGCAGGCGCGCCGCCAGGTGGAAACGGCACGCACCAGCGTGGATTTCTTCGTGGCGCTGCTGTATGGCCACGGGGTGGTGGCGGCCCTCGCTCTGCTGGCTCTGACGTCAGCCGGGGCCGAGCGGACCCTGTTGATCGTCACGGGCCTCGTGCTGTGTGCGCTCATTCCCCTGTGGTACCGCTCCGCGGTCTACGCCACCGATGAGTGGGCCGCCGCAGTGCGGGCCATGGTGAACCTGGGCCGCAAGCCACTGGCCGACGCGCTCGGGCTCGTACTGCCTCAGCAGCTGTCCGAGGAACGCGCCATGTGGCAGCTCGTCACCCGGATGTCCCGGCGCCCCTACCGGGATGCCGCGGACCGGGCCTTCGCACCGTACCGGGCCGCGCCACCGGATCCGAACTGTCCGCTGCATCCGCCGGTTCCCGGCCCGGTTCCCGGCCCGGGGGCGTGAAGCCGGCCCCGTCACGCGGTCGCCGCCCCCGCCGCCGGAGGCAGCGGTGCCAGCTGCCGTGCCAGCCACGTCGGCACGCCGCCGAGCAGCCGGTACAGCCGCCGGGCCTCCTCCCGCAGCCGGGACGCCTCCGGTTCGGTCTCCGTGTCGGCCAGGGACACCAGCGCCGGGGCCGTGCCCACCAGGTAGCCCAGTTCCTCACGGATCCGCAGGGACTCGGTGAAACCGTGCCGCGCCTCCGCCAACTCCCCGTCCCGCAGCGCGAGTCCCGCCAGATGGCGCCAGGTGAAGGAGAGCAGGAGCGGGTCGGAGTGGGCCGTCGCCCCGGCGTGGGCGCGGCGGTACGCGGCGCGCGCGGCCTGCGGTGAGCGCGTCAGGTTCTCCGCCAGGAGCCCGCGCCGGAAGTCCAGCAGGGCCCGTGCCGGCGCCCCCGGAGGGATGAGCGCCGCCGCCCGGCCCAGCGCGGCCCGCGCCTCGTCGGCCCGGTCGCGCACCGCGAGCAGCGTCGCGGCGTAGGCCAAGTAACCGCGTTCACAAGCGGCCGCGCCCCGCTCGTCGTCGCTGTGGGCCAGCGCCTCGGCCGTGCGCAGCGCGTCCTCGGCCTCCTCCCAGCCCTGCTCGGTGTAGAGACATCGCTCCACCAGCAGCGAGGCGCGTTGCAGCGCCGCCGCGGGGGTGTCCGGCAGCAGCAGCGCGGCCGCGTCGGCCCAGCACCCGCGGGAGCGCAGCCGCCATACCGCGGTCTGGAGGGGATCGTCACCGGCGGTCGTTCCGTTACCAGACATGGCGGAATGCGCCACGTTGCCCTCCCCGAGCACGCCATCGAGCTGTTGAGTGGTGGCGGCATCTCAGCACGAATCGCGGGGCCGGGCCAAGAGGGTGGGTGAAGGATTTCACAAAGTCGTGGGACTCAGGGGCGCCCCGTGTTTGGGCCGGGGCACCCCGGTTCTCAGCTCATCCGCAGGGCCAGGAAGAAGTCCAGCTTGTCCTCCAGCCGCGACAGGTCACGGCCCGTCAACTGCTCGATGCGGCCCACCCGGTAGCGCAGCGTGTTGACGTGCAGGTGGAGGCGGGTGGCGCAGCGGGTCCAGGAGCCGTCGCAGTCCAGGAAGGCTTCCAGGGTGGGGATGAGTTCGGCCCGGTGGCGGCGGTCGTAGTCCCGCAGGGGGTCCAGCAGGCGGGCCGTGAAGGCGCGGCGGACGTCGTCGGGGACGAAGGGGAGCAGCAGGACGTGGGAGGCCAGTTCCTGGTGGCCCGCCGCGCAGACCCGGCCCGGGCGGGCCGCCGCCACGCGGCGGGCGTGCCGGGCCTCCTCCAGGGCGCCGCGCAGGCCCTCCGCCGAGTGCACCGCCGCGCTGACGCCGAGGGTGAGACGGCCGTCGCCGTCCAGGCCGGCCGCGAGGGGGTCCCGTACGGACTCCAGGAGGGCGTCGGCGAGGACGCCGGTCTCCGAGCCGTCGTGCTCCGTGGAGACGGCGGGGAGGGGGACCAGGGCGACGGCCTCGTCGCCGGTGTGGGCGACGGCGATGCGGTCGGCGTGCTCCGGCCCGGCGGACTGCGGGTCGACGAGGATCTCCTCCAGCAGGGCCTGGGCGACCGGGCCGCCCTCGATCTCGTCGCCGTCCCAGTCGACGCGGGCCACGACCACCTGCCAGTGCGGCGCGGCGCCCAGGCCGGGCAGCAGGACGGGGGCGGCGACGCGCAGCCGCGCGGCGATCTCGGCGGGGGCCGCGCCCGTCTGGACGAGTTCCAGGACCTCCTGGGCGAGGCGGCGGCGGACCGTGCGGGCCGCGTCCCGGCGGTCCCGCTCGACCGCGATCAGCTGGGTGACGCCGTGCAGCAGGTCGAGGCGTTCCTCGGCCCAGTCGCCGGCGTCCGCCTCGACGGCCAGCAGCCAGTCGGAGAGGACGGTCTCGCGGGCGTCCCGGGTGGTCTGCGGGGAGCGGCCGGTGGAGCGGATCGGGAAGAGCGAGTAGGTGGTGGCCCCCAGGATCACGCGGTGGGGGCCGCGGCGGCCGGTGCGGGTGGCGGTCAGGTGTTCCGCCGCGAGCTTCCCGCAGGCCTCGGGGGGCAGGGCCGGGCCCGAGGTCTTCGGGCCCGCGATCAGGCGGCCGGTGGGGGAGAGGACCCAGGCGCGCAGGTCCAGGTCCGAGCCCAGCAGGTCCAGGACCACGTCCGGGCCGCCGCCCGCCGGACCCGAGGTCATCATCCGGCGGTGGCGGTCGACCACCGCCGCGAGGTCGCCGGCGCGCTCGCCGGAGACCTGCCGTACGACGTGCTCGGTGATCGTCGCGAAGGCCACCGACTCGTGCACCGCGAAGAGCGGGAGGCGGTGCCGGGCGCAGGCCGCGACCAGGTCCTCCGGTACGTCGCCGAGCTCGGCCTCGCCCGCGGCCAGGGCCGCCACCCCGGCCTGCACCAGGATGCGGACGAACGGCTCCGAGTCCGCGGCGTCCCGGCGCCAGGCCAGGCCCGTGAGCACCAGCTCGCCGCCCGAGAGGTAGCGGCTCGGGTCGCGCAGGTCGGTGGTCATCACACCCCGCACGGTGCGGTCCAGCTCGTCCTCGCCGCCGAGCAGCTTGAGGCCCAGCGCGTCCGTGTCCAGCAGTGCGCGCAGCCGCATTCTCGTCGCCGCCGTTCTTTGTCTCGAAATCTATGGTGGATCTTGGTGGGGTACGGGTTGAACGCCTGTTCGGGGAGCTGGTGAGCGCTGTTCCTGTCCCTCGAGCCGTGTCCCGGCTGTGTCCCAGGTCACGCGGCTGTGTCGCACGTTTCCCCAGGAAAACGAGGAGGTTTCTGATGGCCTCCGTTCATACGAATCTACAAGATGCCTCTCCTGGCCAGCCAACTCCTTCATGGTTTCCGTGACTGACCCCGTCGGAGCACCGCGCTGTGTACTGAGTCCATTACGCGTGAACAGCACATGAACGAGCCGGGACCGCCGCACACGGATTGGCTCAATCTGAACGCCCCACGAGAAGACGAAGAAGAGAGCCGGTCATGGACTTCCTTCGCCCCGCCAGCTGGGAGGAGGCGCTCGCCGCGAAAGCCGAGCACCCCACAGCTGTGCCGATTGCGGGTGGCACCGACGTGATGGTCGAGATCAACTTCGACCACCGCCGGCCCGAGTACCTCATGGACCTGAACCGCATCGGCGAGCTCTCCGAGTGGGAGGTCGGCGAGGAGAGCGTACGGCTGGGTGCCTCCGTGCCCTACACGAAGATCATGGAGCACCTGCGCGCCGAGCTGCCGGGGCTCGCCCTCGCCTCGCACACGGTCGCCTCCCCGCAGATCCGCAACCGCGGCGGCGTCGGCGGCAACCTCGGCACCGCCTCCCCGGCCGGCGACGCCCACCCCGCCCTGCTCGCCGCGGGCGCCGAGGTGGAGGTCGAGTCGGTGCGCGGCTCGCGCCGCATCCCGATCGACGCGTTCTACACGGGCGTGAAGCGCAACGCGCTGGCGGCGGACGAGCTGATCCGGGCCGTGCATGTGAAGAAGGCCGACGGGCCGCAGCAGTTCTCCAAGGTGGGGACAAGGAACGCGATGGTCATCGCCGTGTGCGCCTTCGGGCTCGCGCTGCACCCCGAGACGCGGACCGTACGGACCGGGATCGGTTCCGCCGCCCCCACGCCCGTCCGGGCCAAGGCCGCCGAGGAGTTCCTGAACGCCGCTCTGGAGGAGGGCGGCTTCTGGGACAACGGGAAGATCATCACCCCGTCGGTCGCCAAGCAGTTCGCGGACCTGTGCTCCGCCGCCTGCAACCCCATCGACGACGTCCGGGGCACCGCGAGCTACCGCCGCCACGCGGTCGGCGTCATGGCCCGCCGCACGCTGACCTGGACCTGGGAGTCCTACCGCGGCGCCGGCCGCACCGCCTATCGAAAGGGGGGCGCTGCGTAATGCGCGTCAACTTCACGGTCAACGGCCGTCCGCAGGAAGCCGACGACGTGTGGGAGGGCGAGTCCCTGCTGTACGTGCTGAGGGAGCGGCTCGGGCTGCCCGGTTCGAAGAACGCCTGCGAGCAGGGCGAGTGCGGGTCGTGCACAGTCCGTCTCGACGGTGTGCCGGTGTGCTCGTGCCTGGTCGCCGCCGGGCAGGTGGAGGGCCGCGAGGTCGTCACCGTCGAGGGCCTCGCCGACTACGCCAGGCAGCGCGCCGAGGGCGGCTGCACGACCGGCGCCTGCGGTACGTCGCTGCAGAACGCCCAGCAGTGGGAGGCGAAGGGCACCGACTCGCAGACCGGCGAGGGCACCGAACTCTCCCCGATCCAGCAGGCGTTCATCGACGCCGGCGCCGTGCAGTGCGGCTTCTGCACGCCGGGTCTGCTGGTCGCCGCCGACGAGATGCTGGAGCGCAACCCGAACCCGACCGACGCGGACATCCGCGAGGCGCTGTCGGGCAACCTGTGCCGCTGCACCGGCTACGAGAAGATCATGGACGCGGTCCGCCTGGCGGCCGCCCGGCAGTCCGAGGAGGTCTGAGCATGTCGCCCAACGGCGCACCCACCAAAATCACCCAGGGGTCCCAGACCAAGGGCGGCATCGGCGAGTCCACGCTCCGCCCGGACGGCACCCTCAAGGTCACCGGCGAGTTCGCGTACTCGTCCGACATGTGGCACGAGGACATGCTGTGGGGGCAGATCCTCCGGTCGACCGTCGCGCACGCCGAGATCGTGTCGATCGACACCAGCGAGGCCCTGGCCATGCCGGGCGTCTACGCCGTGCTGACCTACGACGACCTGCCCACGGACGTGAAGAACTACGGGCTGGAGATCCAGGACACCCCGGTCCTCGCCCACGGCAAGGTCCGCCACCACGGCGAGCCGGTGGCGATCGTCGCCGCCGACCACCCGGAGACCGCGCGCCGCGCCGCCGCGAAGATCAAGGTCGACTACCGCGACCTGCCCGTCATCACCGACGAGGCCTCCGCGACCGCGCCCGACGCGATCCTGGTCCACGAGAACCGCGACGACCACCACGCCGGACACGTCCCGCACCCGAACATCGTCCACCGTCAGCCGATCGTCCGCGGCGACGTGGCGGAAGCCCGCAAGCGGGCGGACGTCATCGTCGAGGGCGAGTACACCTTCGGCATGCAGGACCAGGCCTTCCTCGGTCCCGAGTCCGGCCTCGCCGTGCCGGAGGAGGACGGCGGCGTCCACCTCTACATCGCCACCCAGTGGCTGCACAGCGACCTGCGCCAGATCGCGCCCGTGCTCGGCCTGCCCGAGGAGAAGGTGCGCATGACGCTGGCCGGCGTCGGCGGCGCCTTCGGCGGCCGCGAGGACCTGTCGATGCAGATCCACGCCTGCCTGCTGGCGCTGCGCACGGGCAAGCCGGTCAAGATCGTCTACAACCGGTTCGAGTCCTTCTTCGGGCACGTCCACCGCCACCCCGCGAAGCTCTATTACGAGCACGGGGCCACCAGGGACGGCAAGCTCACCCACATGAAGTGCCGGATCGTCCTGGACGGCGGCGCCTACGCCTCCGCCTCCCCGGCCGTCGTCGGCAACGCCTCCTCCCTGTCCGTCGGCCCGTACGTGATCGACGACGTGGACATCGAGGCCATCGCCCTCTACACCAACAACCCGCCCTGCGGCGCCATGCGCGGCTTCGGCGCGGTCCAGGCGTGCTTCGCCTACGAGGCGCAGATGGACAAGCTGGCGAAGGAACTCGGCATGGACCCGGTGGAGTTCCGGCAGCTCAACGCCATGGAACAGGGCACCCTCATGCCCACCGGGCAGCCGGTCGACTCCCCGGCCCCGGTCGCCGAACTCCTGCGCCGTGTCAAGGCGATGCCGATGCCGCCGGAGCGCCAGTGGGAGTCCAGCGAGGGCGCCGACGTACGGCAGCTGCCGGGCGGCCTGTCCAACACCACGCACGGGGAAGGCGTCGTACGCGGGGTCGGCTACGCCGTCGGCATCAAGAACGTGGGCTTCTCCGAGGGGTTCGACGACTACTCCACCGCGAAGGTCCGGATGGAGGTGGTGGGCGGCGAGCCCGTCGTCACCGTCCACACGGCCATGGCCGAGGTCGGCCAGGGCGGTGTCACGGTCCACGCGCAGATCGCCCGCACCGAACTGGGCGTCACGCAGGTGACCATCAACCCGGCCGACACGCAGGTGGGCAGCGCCGGTTCGACGTCGGCCTCACGGCAGACGTACGTCACCGGTGGCGCCGTCAAGAATGCCTGCGAGCTCGTCCGCGAAAAGGTGCTGGAGATCGGCCGCCGCAAGTTCGGCTCCTACCACCCGGCCTGGGCCACCGCCGAACTCCTCCTGGAGGGCGGCAAGGTCGTCACCGACGGCGGCGAGGTCCTCGGCGACCTGGCCGACGTCCTGGAGGACGAGGTCGTGGAGGTCGAGGAGGAGTGGCGGCACCGGCCGACCGAGCCCTTCGACCTGCGCACCGGCCAGGGCAACGGGCACGTCCAGTACTCCTTCGCCGCGCACCGCGCCGTCGTCGAGGTCGACACCGAGCTGGGCCTGGTGAAGGTCATCGAGCTGGCCTGCGCCCAGGACGTCGGCAAGGCGCTCAACCCGCTGTCCGTGCTGGGCCAGATCCAGGGCGGCACGACGCAGGGCCTGGGCGTGGCGGTCATGGAGGAGATCGTCGTCGACCCGAAGACGGCGAAGGTGAAGAACCCCTCCTTCACGGACTACCTGATCCCCACCATCCTCGACACGCCGACCATCCCGGTCGACGTGCTCGAACTCGCCGACGAGCACGCCCCGTACGGGCTGCGCGGCATCGGCGAGGCCCCCACCCTGTCGTCGACTCCGGCCGTGCTCGCGGCGATCCGCGACGCGACCGGGCTCGAGCTGAACCGGACCCCGGTACGGCCCGAGCACCTGACGGGTACGCAGCTCTCCGCGGGCTGAGCAGTCGAGTCGTCCTGGGGGACCCAGGTCCCCCAGGGCCCCAGTTCGTCTCGGGCCGTCCCCCGGGTCGTGAACGTCCCAACCCCCTTTGAAACTTGGGAGCAGGCCCACATGACCCAGCAGTCAGTAGAGCCGAGGACCACCGCCGAGGACGCGGGCGAAGGCACCCGCGTCCCGGCCGGACGGTCCTGGCTCGACCGGTACTTCCACATATCCGACAGAGGGTCCACGGTCGCGTGCGAGGTGCGCGGCGGCGTCACGACCTTCATGGCGATGGCGTACATCCTCCTGCTCAACCCCCTGATCCTGTCCGGCAAGGACGTGGCGGGGAACACCCTCGCGCAGCAGGGTCTGATCACCGCGACCGCGTTCGCGGCGGCCCTCACCACCCTGCTGATGGGCTTCGTCGGCAAGGTGCCGCTCGCCCTCGCCGCGGGCCTGTCCGTCTCCGGGGTCCTCGCCTCCCAGGTCGCGCCCGAGATGACCTGGCCGCAGGCGATGGGCATGTGCGTGATGTACGGCGTGGTCATCATGCTGCTGGTCGTCACCGGCCTGCGCGAGATGATCATGAACGCGATCCCGCTCGCGCTCAAGCACGGCATCACCATGGGCATCGGCCTGTTCATCGCCCTCATCGGCTTCTACAAGTCCGGTTTCGTGCACCAGGGGGAGGCCACTCCGGTCACGCTCGGCCCGGCGGGCGAACTGGCCGGCTGGCCGGTCCTGCTCTTCTCCGGCACGCTGCTGCTGATCTTCATGCTCCAGGCCCGGAACATCCCGGGCGCCATCCTCATCGGCATCGTCGGCGGCACGGTCGTGGCCGCGGTCCTGAACGCCGCCGGCGTCGTCGACCCCAAGCAGTGGGCGGCCGGCGCCCCCGAAATGCACGGCAGCGCCGTCTCCATGCCCGACTTCTCGCTCTTCGGGGACGTGGAGTTCGGCGGCTGGGGCCAGGTCGGCGCGATGACCGTCGGCATGATCGTCTTCACGCTGGTGCTGGCCGGGTTCTTCGACGCCATGGCCACCATCATCGGCGTCGGCACCGAGGCCAAGCTCGCCGACGCCAAGGGCCGGATGCCGGGCCTGTCCAAGGCGCTGTTCATCGACGGCGCCGGCGGCGCGATCGGAGGCGTGTCCGGCGGCTCGGGCCAGACGGTGTTCATCGAGTCGGCCACGGGTGTCGGCGAGGGTGCGCGCACGGGCCTGGCGTCCGTGGTGACGGGGCTGTTCTTCGCGGCCTGCCTGTTCTTCACGCCGCTCACGGCGATCGTGCCGCAGGAGGTCGCGTCCGCCGCCCTCGTCGTCATCGGCGCGATGATGCTGATGAACGCCCGGCACGTGGACTGGGCCGACCGGGCCACCGCCGTCCCGGTGTTCCTGACGGTCGTGCTGATGCCCTTCACGTACACCATCACCACCGGTGTCGCCGCGGGCGTCATCTCCTACGTCGCCATCAAGACCGCCCATGGCAAGGTGCGCGAGATCGGCGCCTTCATGTGGGTCCTCACGGCGGTGTTCCTCGTGTACTTCGCCCTCAACCCGATCGAGAGCTGGCTGGGCGTCCACTGACGCCCACGGACCACACGCCGAAGGAGACCGAGACAGATGCTGGACATCGCCGAGGAGCTGAACCGGTGGGTCGGGCAGGGCCGTGACTTCGCCGTGGCCACCGTGGTGGCCGTCGGCGGCAGCGCGCCCCGCCAGCCCGGCGCCGCGCTCGCGGTGGACGCCGACGGCACGGCGATCGGCTCGGTCTCCGGCGGCTGCGTGGAGGGCGCGGTCTACGAGCTGTGCGAGCAGGCGCTGCGGGACGGCGAGACCGTCCTGGAGCGCTTCGGATACAGCGACGACGACGCCTTCGCCGTGGGCCTGACCTGCGGCGGCGTCATCGACATCCTGGTCACCCCGGTACGGGCCGGCGATCCGGTCCGCCCGGTGGTCGCGTCCGCGCTCACCGCCGCCGCCCGAGGGGAGGCGGCGGCGGTGGCGCGGATCGTGTCGGGCCCGCGCGAACTGACGGGCCGGGCCCTGCTGGTCCGCCCCGACGGCACCTACGAGGGCGGCTTCGGCGCCCACCCGGAACTGGACCGCACGGTCGCCGCCGAGGCGGGCGCCTTCCTGGACGCCGGCCGCACCGGCACCCTGGAGATCGGAGAGCAGGGCTCTCGCTGCGGAGCACCGCTCACGGTCCTGGTCGAGTCCTCCGTCCCCGCGCCCCGCATGATCGTGTTCGGCGCGATCGACTTCGCCTCCGCCCTGGTCCGCGTCGGCAAGTTCCTCGGCTACCACGTCACGGTGTGCGACGCCCGCCCCGTCTTCGCGACCAGGGCGCGCTTCCCGGAGGCCGACGAGATCGTCGTCGACTGGCCCCACCGCTACCTGGAGCGCACGGACGTCGACGCCCGCACGGTCCTGTGCGTGCTGACCCACGACGCCAAGTTCGACGTCCCGCTGCTGAAGCTGGCGCTGCGGCTGCCGGTGGCCTACGTCGGCGCCATGGGCTCCCGGCGGACCCACCTCGACCGCAACGCCCGGCTGCGTGACGTCGGCGTCACCGACCTGGAGCTGAGCCGGCTGCACTCGCCGATCGGCCTCGACCTCGGGGCCCGTACGCCCGAGGAGACGGCCCTGTCGATCGCGGCGGAGATCGTCGCCGGGCGGCGCGGCGGCAGCGGGGTCTCGCTGACCGGGGCGCACACGCCGATCCATCACGAGCCGGAGCCGAAGCAGGTCGGGCGGATCGGGTCGGTGGCCTGACGCCGGGTCAGCCGGCCGCCGCGGCCTCCAGGAGCGAGAACGGCTCCGCCCCAGGGAGCGGGGTGGCCGAGAGGAGCGACAGGCCGGCGGCCCGGCACAGGTCCTCGAAGTCCGTGCGGGTGCGTTCCCTGCCGCCCACGTTCACCAGCATGTTGAGGTCGCTGAGGTAGGTGGCCGCCTCGTCGACGCCCCCGGAGCCGCCGGGGACGGTTTCGGGCAGCACCGGTTCCAGGATCAGCACCCGTCCGCCGGACGGCAGCGCCGCGCGGCAGTGCCGCAGGATCGTGACCGCCCGGTCGTCCGGCCAGTCGTGCAGGATGCTCTTCATGAGGTAGAGGTCCGAGCCCTCCGGCACCGAGCGGAAGAAGTCCCCGGCGACCAGGGAGCAGCGGTCCGCGAGCCCGTGCCGGCGCAGCGTCCCGGGTGCCTGGGCGAGGCCGTCGGAGGTGTCCAGGACGACGCCCTTGAGGCCCGGGAACGCGGCGAGCACGGCGGCCAGGAGGGTGCCGTCCCCGCCGCCGACGTCCGTGACCGCGGCGTACCGGCCGAAGTCGAAGGCGTGCGGCAGGACGGCCGCGGCCTCCGCGGTGGCCTGGCTCATCGCCGCGTTGAACTCGGCGGACAGCTCGGGCCGCTGGGCGAGACGGCTGAAGAAGTCCGTGCCGAAGACGGCGTCGAACGCGACGTCACCGGTGCGGACGCTGTCGTCCAGGTGCTCCCAGGCGCGGATGATCTCCGGCTCCGTGAACATCCGCACGAAGGACGTGAGCGAGCCGGGGCGGCCCGGGTCGAGGAGTACGCCCGCGGGGGCCACCGCGAAGGTGCCGAAGCTGTGTTCCCGCAGCAGGCCGAGGCCCGCCAGGGCGCGCAACAGCCGGGTCATGGGCTGCGGTTCGGCTCCGGCGTCGGCGGCCACGTCGGCGGCCGGGCGCGGGGTGTCGCCGATCAGCTCGACGACCCGCAGCCGGACGGCCGCGCGAACGGTCTGCGCGGCCATGCTGCCGAAGACGAGGCGTACGAGCAGGTCGCGGTCGGTCATGTCCGGTGCCAGGGCAGGGGTGTTCGCCACGGGTCTTCCTCCTGCGTGGTGTGGTGTGTGGTTCCGGTCAGCCGGCGGTGGTGGCCCGGCCGGCCAGGGCGGTGGGCGTGCATCCGGCGAACGCCAGGACGTCACGGTGGAGATGGGGCTGGTCGACGTAGCCGCACGCGAGGGCGACGTCGGCGGGGTGCGCGCCCGCGCTGAGCGCCCGGGCGGCGTGGTCGAAGCGGACGAGCATGGCGGCGCGCTTGGGGGTGAGGCCGGTCTGGGCGCTGAACCGGGACCACAGCCGCTTGCGGCTCCAGCCGCAGGACGCGGCGAGGTCGGCGACCCGTACCCGGCCGCGCCGGGCCACGATGGTGTCCCAGGCGGCGGCGACCTCGGGCGCCATCGCCGGTGCCCGCGCGGCCCGCTCGGCGAGGAACCCGGTCACCAGCGTGAGCCGTTCCTGCCAGTCCGGGGTGCCGGCCAGCCGCGCGTGCAACTGCCGCCCGTCCCGGCCCCAGAGGTCCGCCAGATCGGCGACGGAGCCGTCCAGCTCGCGCGGGCAGACGCCCAGCAGCGGGTAGGCGGCCCGGGGCGACAGGCGCAGCTCGACGCACTCGACGCCCTCGCCGCGGATCCGGGCCGGACCGGGCGACAGCGCCGCGACGAGGCTCCGCAGGGGCCGGTGGCCGCCGGTGCCCTCGACGGAGAGCGGCTGCTCGCCGAGGCCGAGGACGACGACCACCGCCGGCTGCGGCAGCACGTGCAGGTCCAGTCCGACGGCGGCCCGGTCCCGGAAGCCGGCCATCCGGACACCGTCGAGCGACGCACCGCCCAGGGGGAGGGCGACTTCCCAGCCGGGCTCGGCCTTCGCTTCGTCACTGCGCATGCCTCTACGGTCGCCGACTTCGGCGGGCCTGTCTTGGACGAAAGTTCCGGGGCGGGGGCCGCCAGGGCGTCAGGCCCGTCTGAGCAGCCGGTTCAGCGCCCGCCCGAACACATACCGAGCCGAGCGCCGCACCACGCCGTCGAAGAGCGACGGCACCAGACGCACCCGGATCTCCTCCCGCCACACCACGCGGGTACGGCCCCCCGGCCCCGGCCGCACCTCGAGCTCCGCCCAGCCCAGCACCACCCGGCCCCGCTTCTCCAGCCGGCACAGCCCCGGAGCCCCGTCCCGCGGCGGCCGCCACACCGTGACCTCCATCGGGTCGTCGAAGGCCAGCGGCCCGACGCCGGAACGGGCCACGACGACCGTGCCCCGGCGGGTCGGCCCGGGCGGCTCCACCCGGACCGCCGTCCACGGCACCACCTCACCGTGCCGCCGCCACTCCGTGACCCGCCGCCACGCCTCGCCGAGGGGCAGCGGAACCGTACGCTCCAGCAGGATCTCCACCACGCGACGATCGTAGGGAACCGGTCAAGGAGCGGCATGGCCAAGGAGTCACCGTGCCGCCCCGTGCCGTATGCCTAGCGTGTATACACGCCGTTCACAGTGTCCCGGCCCCCCCTCTGGTTACTCGCGTCGTCACGCAAGTGAAGGCGAGTGGAGGGAGAGCCGCATGGGTGGGCATGCCTGGCGGCGGGCCCTGGTGACCGGTGGTGCCGGATTCGTGGGGTCCCATCTGTGTGCGCGGCTGCTCGACGCCGGCACGGACGTCGTGTGCCTGGACAACCTGGCCACCGGCTCCCGCGCCAACGTGGCCGAGCTGGAGCAGCGGCCCGGCTTCCGGTTCGTGCGCGGCGACGCCACCGACCCCGCGGTCTGGCGGGCCCTGCCGGGCCGGTACGACCTCGTGCTGCACTTCGCCTGCCCCGCCTCGCCCGCCGACTACCTGCGGCTGCCGCTGGAGACCCTCGACGTGGGCAGTACGGGGACCCGCCTCGCGCTGGAGCGGGCCCGCGCCGACGGTGCCCGCTTCGTCCTGGCCTCCACCTCCGAGGTCTACGGCGACCCGCTGCAGCACCCGCAGTGCGAGGGCTACTGGGGCAACGTCAACCCGGTCGGCCCGCGCAGCGTCTACGACGAGTCCAAGCGCTTCGCCGAGGCCCTGGTCACCGCCCACCGCGGGGTGCACGGCACCGACACCGCCATCGTCCGCATCTTCAACACCTACGGGCCCCGCATGCGCACCGGGGACGGCCGCGCCGTCCCCACCTTCATCGCGCAGGCCCTCGACGGCATGCCCCTGACCGTCGCCGGCGACGGCGGGCAGACCCGCTCGCTGTGCTACGTCGACGACACCGTGGAGGGCGTGCTCGCCCTGGCCGGCTCCGCCGAGGCCGGGCCCGTGAACATCGGCGGCGGCGACGAGATCACCATGCTGGAGCTGGCCCGCCGGATCGTCGAGCTCACCGGCTCCGCCTCCCGCATCCGGTTCGTGGACCGCCCCGTCGACGACCCCGGCCGGCGCCGCCCCGACACCCGGCTGGCCCGGGAACGGCTCGGCTGGCAACCCCGCGTCGGCTGGAGCGAGGGGCTGGAGCGGACCATTGGCTGGTTCTCACGCCTCGTGGCCGCCTGAGTACGGTCACAGTGCGGTGCTTTAGCGCTGCATAAAGTGAAAAATCGGTCCACCGAGCGGTGAGTTGTCTCCAAGTGTTTGAGACAGCCTGCGGTGCGGCACTCGCCGTGACGCCGGAGTACGTCACACAGCTCGGGACGGAGCACATGCGCATCCTTGGTATCAACGCCCTGTTCCACGACCCGGCCGCAGCCCTCGTCGTCGACGGCCACACGGTGGCGGCCGCCGAGGAGGAGCGCTTCAGCCGGCGCAAGCACGGCAAGCGCCCGCTGCCGTTCTCCGCGTGGGAACTGCCCGAGCTGTCCGCCCGCTGGTGCCTGGAGCACGCGGGCCTCAGGCCCGAGGACCTGGACGCCGTCACCTACTCCTTCGACCCGAAGCTCGCCCGGCCCGCCCGCGACATGGGCCTGGACGACCCCTGGGACCCGCTGCGGCTGGAGTACGCCCGCCGCGCCCCCGAGTTCCTCGCCGAGGCCCTGCCCGGCCTCGACCCCGAGCGGGTCGTCTTCGTCCCCCACCATGTCGCCCACGCCGCCTCCGCCGGGCCCGCCTCGCCCCACCCCGACAGCGCCGTGCTCGTCCTCGACGGCCGCGGCGAGGCCGCCTCCCACCTGGCCGGCCGCTACCGCGACGGCAAGCTCGACACCCTCGCCACCCAGGCGCTGCCCGACTCCCTCGGCCTGGTCTACGAGGAGCTCACCGCCCACCTCGGCTTCCTGCGCAGCAGCGACGAGTACAAGGTGATGGCCCTCGCCTCCTACGGCACCCCGCGCTTCCTGCCCGGGCTGCGCCAGTACGTCCACCCCACCGGCCACGGCGGCTTCCGCGCCCACGGCGTCGACTGGGCGTCCTTCGCCCCGCCCCGCGCCCCCGGTGAGGCCTGGACGCAGGACCACGCCGACCTCGCCGCCAGCACCCAGGCCGTCCTGGAGGAGGTCCTGCTGGAACTCGCCGACTGGCTGCACCGCGAGGCGGGCGGCGAGGCCCTGACGATGGCCGGGGGCGTCGCCCTCAACTGCGTCGCCAACTCGAAGATCGCCGCCAAGGGCCCTTACCGGGACGTGTGGGTGCAGCCCGCCGCCGGGGACGCCGGCACCGCCCTCGGCGGCGCCCTGCACCTCGCCGCCACGGAGACCGGGCAGCCCGGCCCCATGCCCGGCGCCGGCCTCGGCCGCGGCTGGAGCGACGACGAACTGCGCGCCCGGCTCGACACCGCCGCGATCCCGTACGAGACGCCCGACGACATCGCCGAGACCGTCGCCGAGGTGCTGGCACAGGACGGCGTCGTCGCCTGGTTCCAGGGCCGCAGCGAGTACGGCCCGCGCGCCCTCGGGCACCGCTCCCTGCTCGCCCACCCCGGCCGCGCCGAAAACCTGGAACGCCTCAACCACGTCAAGGGCCGCGAGGAGTTCCGGCCCGTCGCGCCGATGGTGCTGGCCGACCGCGCCGCCGACCTGTTCTCCGGCGGCCCCCTGCCCAGCCCGTACATGCTGTTCGTGCACGACGTCGCCGAGGAGTGGCGGGAGCGGATCCCGGCCGTCGTGCACGTCGACGGCACCGCCCGCATCCAGACCGTCGAGGAACGGCGGGAACCGCTCGTCGCTCGGATGCTGCGCGCCTTCGAACGGCGCACCGGACTGCCCGTGGTCGTCAACACCAGCCTCAACACCGCCGGGCGGCCCATGGTCGACGACCCGCGCGACGCCCTGGAGTGCTTCGGGTCCGCGCCCGTCGACCTGCTGGCCATCGGGCCGTACGCGGTCCGCCGCGGCCGGGCGTTCGACGCAGGGAGGACCGCCGCATGACCTCGTACGCCGTGGTGATCCCCACCCTCGTGCGGGACACCCTCGCCGACTGCCTCGCGGCGCTCGCCGCCGCGACCGGGCCGCGCCCCGACGAGATCGTCCTCGTCGACGACCGGCCGGACCCCGACCCCGGGAAGCTGGAGCACCCGCTGAGCGTCCTCGGCGATCTGCGGGAGCGCACCACGGTGCTGGGCGGCGGCGGTCGTGGGCCCGCCGCCGCCCGCAACACCGGGCTGCGGGCCGTGACCGCGCCGTGGACCGTGTTCCTCGACGACGACGTCCAGGTGGGGCCCCACTGGGGCGACCAGCTGGCCGAGGACCTCGCCGAGGCGTCCCCCGACGTCGCGGGCGTCCAGGGCGTCATCGCCGTGCCCCTGCCCGGCGAACGCCGCCCCACCGACTGGGAACGCGGCACCGCGGGACTCGCCCGGGCCCACTGGATCACCGCCGACATGGCCTACCGCACCGAGGCCCTCAAGCAGGTCGGCGGCTTCGACGAACGGTTCCGGCGGGCCTTCCGCGAGGACGCCGACCTCGCGCTGCGGATCCTCGACGCGGGCTGGCGCATCCGGCAGGGCCGGCGCACCACCCGCCACCCCGTGCGCCCCGCCGACCGCTGGGTGTCCCTGCGGCAGCAGCGCGGCAACGCCGACGACGCCCTCATGCGGCATCTGCACGGACCCGACTGGTGGGACAAGGCGGTCGCGCCACGCGGCCGGATCCGCGCCCACGCGGCGATCACGACCGCGGGCGTCGCCGCGTGCGCCCTCGCCGCCGCCGGGCGCCCCCGGGCCGCCGCGGCCTGCGCGCTCGGCTGGGCCGCCGGCACCGCCGAGTTCGCCCGGGCCCGCATCGCCCCCGGCCCGCGCACCCGCCAGGAGGTCACGACCATGCTCGCGACCAGCGTGCTCATCCCGCCCGCCGCGACCTGGCACCGGCTGGCCGGCGAATGGCGCCACCGCCATGCCCACGCCTGGCCGGAGGAGGTGGACCGGTGAGCCCGGCGAGCCCGGTGAACCCCGTGAAGGCCGTGCTGTTCGACCGCGACGGCACCCTCGTCGAGGACGTCCCCTACAACGCCGACCCCGACCGCGTACGCCCCGTCGAGGGCGCCCGCGAGGCCCTCGCCCTGCTGCGCGAACGCGGCATCCGCACCGGCGTCGTCACCAACCAGTCCGGAGTCGCGCGCGGCCTGCTCACCGACGCGGACGTGCGGAACGTCAACCACCGCGTCGACGAACTCCTCGGCCCCTTCGACGTGTTCGCCGTCTGCCCGCACGGCCCCGACGACGGCTGCCACTGCCGCAAGCCCGAGCCCGGCATGGTGCTGTGGGCGGCCGGGCGGATCTGCACCGACCCGGGCGACCTCGTCGTCATCGGCGACATCGGCGCCGACGTGGAGGCCGCCCGCCGGGCCGGCGCCCACGGCATCCTCGTCCCCACCGCCCAGACCCGGCCCGAGGAGACCACGGCGGCCGACCACGTCGCCCCCGACCTGCTCACCGCCGTCCGCGCCGTCCTGGACGGGCCGCCGCAGGGCCGCGTCCTCGCCGACGAACGCCCCATCCAGGAGGCCTACACCACCGGCTGGGGGCAGAGGAGGGACGCGTGAAAGCACTCGTCACCCGTCTCGACAGCTTCGGCGACGTCCTGCTCGCCGGACCCGCCGTCCGCGCGGTCGCCGCCCGCGCCGACACCGTCACCCTGCTGTGCGGACCCCGCGGCGCGCCCGCCGCCCGCCTGCTGCCCGGCGTCGACGACATCCTCGTCTGGGACGCCCCCTGGGTCGGCTTCACACCCCCGCCCGTCGGCCGCGGAGAGGTCGAACAGCTCATCGACACCATCGACGCCGACGCCGCGCTGATCCTCACCTCCTTCCACCAGTCCCCGCTGCCCGCCGCCCTGCTGCTGCGCCTGGCCGGCGTCGGCTTCATCGCCGCCGACAGCGAGGACTACCCCGGCTCCCTCCTCGACGTACGCCACCACCGCGCCCCGCACGCCCACGAGGCCGAGGCCGCCCTCGACCTCGCCGAGGCGGCCGGCTTCCCGCCGGCCGACGACCCCCGGCTCCGGGTGCTGCCGCCACCCGCCACCGCCGGGCTCACCGGCCCGGGGCCGTACGTCGTCCTGCACCCCGGCGCCAGCGTCCCCGCCCGCGCCTGGAGCCCGGAGCGCTGTGCCGAGGCCGTGCGCGAACTGGCCGCCGCCGGGCACCGGGTGGTGGTGACCGGCGGCGCGGGGGAGAGCGACCTGACCGCGTACGTCGCGGGCGAGCACGCCCTCGACCTCGGCGGCCGTACCGGCGCGGCGGAACTGTCCGGCGTCCTCGCGGGCGCCGACGCCGTCGTCACCGGCAACACCGGACCCGCCCACCTCGCCGCCGCCGTCGGCACCCCGGTCGTCTCCCTGTTCGCGCCGGTCGTGCCCGCCGGGCGCTGGCGGCCGTACGGCGTGCCGTACGTGCTGCTCGGCGACCAGGACGCCCCGTGCGCCGGCAGCAGGGCGCGGGAGTGCCCCGTGCCGGGCCATCCCTGCCTGGACACCGTCACCGCGCACGACGTGGTGACCGCCGTCGAGAAGCTGATGGGGGAGGCGGCATGAGGATCCTGCTCTGGCACGTGCACGGGTCGTGGACCACGGCCTTCGTGCAGGGCCCGCACACCTACCTCGTCCCCGTCACCCCCGACCGCGGCCCCGACGGCCTCGGCCGCGCCCGCACCTGGGACTGGCCCGACTCCGTCGTCGAGGTCCCGCCGGAGCGGCTGCGCGACGAGGAGATCGACGTCGTCGTGCTGCAACGCCCGCACGAACTCGCCCTGGTCGACCGGTGGCTGGGCCGCCGCCCGCCACTGGTGTACCTGGAGCACAACGCCCCGCACGGCTCCCCGGGGGTACCCGACACCCGCCACCCCGCCGCCGGCATTCCCGGTGCCACCCTCGTCCACGTCACCCACTTCAACCGGCTGATGTGGGACGCCGGTTCCACACCCAGCACCGTCATCGAGCACGGCATCGTCGACCCCGGCCCGCTGTGGACCGGGGAGCTGGAACGCGCCGCCGTCGCCGTCAACGAGCCCCTGCGGCGCGGCCGCACCACCGGCACCGACCTGCTGCCCGCCTTCGCCGAGGCCGCCCCGCTGGACGTCTTCGGCATGGGCACCGAGGGCCTCGCGGACCGGCTCGGCATCCCCGCCGAACGCTGCCGCAGCCACGAACTCACCCAAGCCGAACTGCACACGGCGATGGCTCGGCGCCGCGTCTACGTCCACCCCGTGCGCTGGACCTCCCTCGGTCTGTCCCTGCTGGAGGCGATGCACCTGGGCATGCCCGTGGTCGCGCTCGCCACCACCGAGGTCACCGAGGCCGTGCCGCCCGGCGCCGGAGTGGTCTCCAACCGGATCGAGGAACTGACCGACGCCGTACGGGACTTCCTGGCCGACCCGCTGCACGCGCGGATGGCCGGCGAGGGAGCGCGGGCGGCGGCGCTCGCCCGCTACGGGCTGTCCCGCTTCCTGGACGACTGGGAGCGGCTGCTGAAGGAGGTGGCCCGATGAGGATCGCCATGGTGTCCGAGCACGCGAGCCCGCTCGCCGCGCTCGGCGGCGTCGACGCCGGCGGCCAGAACGTGTACGTGGCACGCCTGAGCGAGGAACTGGCCCGCCGCGGCCACCACGTCACGGTCTACACCCGCCGCGACGCCGCTGGCCTGCCCGACCGGGTACCGCTGCCCGGCGGCGCCGTCGTCGAGCACGTGCCCGCCGGACCGGCCGCCCCCGTGCCCAAGGACGACCTGTTCCCGCACATGCCCGCCTTCGGCGCCTGGCTGGCCCGGGCCTGGGCCCGCGAGCGGCCGGACGTGGCGCACGCCCACTTCTGGATGTCCGGCATGGCCTCCCGGATCGGCGCCCACCCGCACGGCGTGCCCGTCGTGCAGACCTTCCACGCCCTGGGCACCGTCAAGCGCCGCCACCAGGGCCGGCGCGACACCAGCCCGCCCGAACGGATCGGCATCGAGCGGCAGATCGGCCGCGGCTGCGCCCGCGTCCTGGCCACCTGCACCGACGAGGTGCACGAACTGGCCGGGATGGGCGTGCCCCGCTCGCAGGTCTCCGTGGTGCCCTGCGGGGTCGACGCCGGGCACTTCCGGCCCGGGGTGCCGCCCGACGGCGTCCCGGCCCGCCGCGCGCCGCACCGGCTGCTCGCCTGCGGCCGGCTCGTCCCGCGCAAGGGCTACGACCAGGCCGTCCGGGCCCTGGCCCGCGTCCCCGACGCCGAACTCCTGATCGCGGGCGGCCCCGCGGCCGGCCTGCTGGACGACGACCCGGAGGCGCGGCGGCTGCGCCGCCTCGCGGAACGCACCGGCGTGGCCGACCGGGTACGGCTGCTCGGCGCGGTCGACCCGGCCGCCATGCCCGCCCTGATCGGCAGCGCGGATCTGGTGCTGTGCACCCCGGTCTACGAGCCGTTCGGGATCGTGCCGCTGGAGGCCATGGCCTGCGGTGTGCCCGTCGTCGCCACCGACGTCGGCGGCCACCGCGACAGCGTCGCCGACGGCGCCACGGGCCGGCTCGTCCCGCCGCAGGACCCCGAGTCGGTCGCCGCCGCCGTACGCGAACTCCTCGCCGACGACGCGCTGCGCCGCCGCTACGGCACCGCCGGGCGCGAACGCGTCCTCACCCACTACACCTGGCGGCGCGTCGCCGACGGCGTCGAGCAGGTCCACCGGCAGGTCCTCGCCGGACACGCACAGCAGAAGGAGGTGGCGTGATGACCGTGCACCCGCCGATCACCGGGCACTGCGACGAACTCCAGGACGCGCTGACCGCGTTCCGCGCCTCGGCACACATCACCGAACGGTGGGGCGAGCACCTGGCGGCCGTCCTCACCGGCGGCGGCCGGCTGCTGGCCGCGGGCAACGGCGGCAGCGCCGCCCAGGCCCAGCACCTGACCGCCGAACTCGTCGGCCGCTACCGCGACGACCGGCCGCCGTTCTCGGCCCTCGCCCTGCACGCCGACACCTCCAGCACGACCGCGATCGCCAACGACTACGGCGTGGACGAGGTGTTCGCCCGCCAGGTCCGCGCCCACGGCCGCCGAGGCGACGTGCTGATGCTGCTGTCCACCAGCGGTGCCAGCGCCAACCTGCTGTCCGCGGCGGACGCCGCCCGGGCGGCCGGGGTGCGCGTGTGGGCCCTCACCGGCTGCGCCCCCAACCCGCTGATAGCGGGCAGCGACGAGTACCTGTGCGTCGAGGCGCCGACGGCGGCGACCGTGCAGGAACTGCACCTGGTCGCGGTGCACATGGTGTGTGCGGCGTTCGACGCGGCAGTGGAACGCGGTGGCCGGCGCGACGGCGACGGCGGGAGGTGACATGAACGGCAAGGCACCGCTGGTCGTGGTCGGTGACGCCCTGCTGGACCGGGACCTGACCGGCCGCGCCGAACGGCTCGCGCCCGACGCGCCCGTGCCGGTCGTCGACGACTGCGGGGAGCGGACCCGGCCCGGCGGCGCCGCCCTCGCCGCGTACCTCGCGGCCCGCGACGGCCGGGACGTCACGCTGGTGGCGGGCGTGGGCGACGACCCCGCCAGCCGTGAACTGCGCCGCCTCCTGGAACCCTGGCTCACCCTCGTCCCGCTGCCCCTGGACGGACCCCTGTCCGAGAAGACCCGGGTCCTCGCGCAGGACCGCCCGGTGGTCCGCCTGGACCGGGGCGCCGGCCGCACCCGCGAGGCCACGGACGCCGCCCGCGAGGCCGTCCGCTCCGCGCCCGCCGTCCTGGTCTCCGACTACGGCCGCGGCGCCGCCGACGCCCTCCGCGACTACCTCGCGGCCCGCCCGCCCCTGGTCTGGGACCCGCACCCGCGCGGCGGTCCGCCCGTGCCGGGCACCCGGCTGGTGACCCCGGCGGAGAAGGAGGCCCACGGCCTCGCCCCACAGGACGGCACGTCACGCCGGGACCTGCGCGCCGCCGCCCACAGCGCCGCCGCCCTGGTACGGCACTGGCGGGCCGCGGCCGTCGCGGTGACCCTCGGCGCACGCGGGGCCCTCCTCTCCTACGGCGAGCACCCGCTGCTCGTCCCCGCGCCCGCCGCGCACCCCGGCGACAGCTGCGGGGCCGGGGACCGGTTCGCCGCCACGGCGGCCGGGCTGCTCGCCGACGGCGTCCTGGTCGCCGAGGCCGTCGAGGGCGCCGTGGCCGCCGCGACCGGCTTCGTCGCGGCGGGCGGGGCGGCGGCGGTACCCAGCGCGGACGCCGAACCGTCGCCCCCGCTGCCCGCCGGCGACGACCCGTGCGCCCTGGCCGCCCGGGTCCGCGCCGCGCACGGCACGGTCGTCGCCGCCGGCGGCTGCTTCGACCTGCTGCACGCCGGCCACGTCGGCCTGCTCCAGGCCGCCCGGCGGCTCGGCGACTGCCTCGTGGTGTGCGTCAACTCCGACGCCTCGGTACGACGCCGCAAGGGCGGCGGCCGCCCGGTCAACCCGCTCGCCGACCGCGTCCGCGTGCTGCGCGCCCTGGCCTGCGTCGACGCGGTCGCCGTCTTCGCCGAGGACACCCCAGAACGCCTCTTGGCCGACCTGCGCCCCGACGTCTGGGTCAAGGGCGGCGACTACGCGGCCGCCGACCTCCCCGAGGCGGCCCTCCTCCAGGAGTGGGGCGGCCAGGCGGTCCTGCTGCCGTACCTCGACGGCTGCTCCTCGACGGCCCTGATGGAAAGGGCGGCGGAGGGAGCGCGGTGACCGGTGACACGAGGAAGCCAGTGCACCCGATGAGCGGGCCCGTGGCGGCAGACGCGGCGGGCCCGGTGCAGGCTGCTGCCATGACACCGGACAGCACATCGAGCACGCGTCGGAACCCAGCGTTGGCCTTGCGCCAGGGCGCGGCGGGTGGCGTGGCGTCGGCTCCGCGCCCGGCCGCGCCGCGGGGTGCGGGATCGGGCGGGGTGCCGGGTGCGGCGTCGGGCGGGGTTCGGGGCGCAGCCATGGCCGCGGCCCCGGACAGGGCAGCGAGCGCGATGCCGAACCCAGCGTGGGCTTCGCGCCCGGGGGCGGCGGGGGGCGCGGGGTCGGGTGTGGCGTCGGGTGGGGTGCGGGGCGCTGCTGCCATGGCCCCGGCCCGGGACAGGCCATCGGCCACGACGCCGAACCCAGCGTCGGCCTCGTCCCCGGACGCGGCGCGATGCATGGTGCCGGGCGCGGCTTCGCACGCGGCGCGGGACGCGGCGCCGGGCATGGCACCGGACGCGGCGCGGGGCACAGCCACGACCACGGCCACGGCCACGACCCCGGGCGTGCCCCCGGCGGGCACCCCCCGCCCCCGTCTCCTCGTCCTGCGCGCCCTGGGGCTCGGTGATCTGCTCGCCGGGGTTCCTGCCCTGCGCGCCCTGCGGCGGGCCTATCCGGGGTACGAACTCGTGCTGGCCGCGCCCGCCGAGCTGGAACCCGTCGCCGCGGCGACGGGGGCTGTGGACCGGCTGTTGCCCGCCGCCGCGCCCGGGCGGGCCGTACCGCGGTCGCTGGACTGGACCGGTCCGCCGCCGGAGGTCGCCGTCGATCTGCACGGCAACGGCCCGCCCAGCCACCGGCTGCTCATGGAGCTGCGCCCGCTGAAGCTGCTCGCCTTCGCCCATCCCGACACGCCGGAGATCGACGGCCCGCCCTGGTACGCGGAGGAACACGAGCGCGACCGCTGGTGCCGCCTGCTCCAGGCGTACGGCATCGCCGCCGACCCCGGCGACCTGCTCCTGCCCCGCCCGGACAGCGCCTCCCCGGCACCCGGCGCGGCCGTGCTGCACCCCGGCGCGGGGTCGCCGGCCCGCTGCTGGCCGGTCGAGCGCTACGCGGCCGTCGCGGCCGGGCTGCGCGCCCGGGGCCTGCGCGTCGTGGTGACCGGCGGCGCCGACGAGGGCGACCTCGTGGCCCGGCTCGTCAAGCAGGCCGGCCTGCCCGACACCGATGTGTTCGGCGGCGGCCTCCCCTTCGGCCGGCTGTCCGCGCTCGTCGCCGACGCGCACGCCGTGATCAGCGGCGACACCGGCATCGCCCACCTCGCCGTCGCCCACGCCACCCGCTCCGTCACGCTCTTCGGCCCGGTCGCCCCGAGCCGCTGGGGCCCGCCGCCCGACCCCCGCCACCGGGCGCTGTGGTACGGCCCGGAGGGCGACCCGCACGGCCGCCGCCCCGACCCCGCGCTGCTGCGCATCACCCCCGACGACGTCCTGCGCGCCGTCGACGAACTGCCCGCCATCCGACACCCGTGAAGGGGACGCCCCGCACGATGACCATCCCGTACCCGGACACGAGCCCCGTCGGCATCGTCATCGCCACCCGCAACCGCTCCGCCACGCTCGCCGGGGCCCTGCGGCACCTCCTGGCCCTGCCGGAACGGCCCGAGATCCTCGTCGCCGACAACGCCTCCACGGACGACACCCGCGCCATGCTGGCCCGCGACTTCCCGCGGGTCCGCGTCCTGGCGCTGCCGTTCAACTACGGTGCTCTCGCCCGGACCTACGGAGCCCGGGTCCTGGACACCCCGTACGTGGCGTTCAGCGACGACGACTCCTGGTGGGCACCCGGCGCCCTGATCACGGCGGCCCGCCTGTTCGAGGCCCACCCGCGGCTCGGCCTCATCTCCGCCCGCACCCTGGTCGGCCCGGCCGCGGACCCCGACCCGCTCAACGAGGTGCTCGCGGACTCGCCCCTCGGCCGGGTCGGCGACCTGCCCGGCACCCAGGTCCTGGGCTTCCTCGCCTGCGCCTCCGTCGTCCGCCGCAGCGCCTACCTGGACGCGGGCGGCTTCCACCGGCTGCTGTTCTTCGGCGGCGAGGAGACCCTCCTCGCCTACGACCTGGCCGCCCGCGGCTGGGGCGTCACCCACTGCCCGGGCGTCGTCGCCCACCACCACCCGGCGCCCGCGCCGCGCTCCGGCCGCTCGGCCGTCCAGCGCCGCAACGAACTCCTCACCGCCTGGCTGCGCCGCCCCGTGCCGTACGCGCTGGCCCGCACCCGCGCCCTCGCGGCCGAGGCCCGGCACGACGGCCACGCCCGGCAGGCCCTGCGCGGGACGCTGGCCCGCCTGCCCGCCGCCCTGCGCGAACGCCGGCCCCTGCCCCCGCACGTGGAGCGGGCCGCGCGCCTGCTGGAGGGAGCGTCCGCGTGACCGACCGCCGTACGACCGTCGTCGTCATCACCCACAACCGGCGCCGGGAACTCCTGCGCACCCTCGACCGCCTCGCCGAACTGCCGGAGAACCCGCCGGTGATCGTCACCGACAACGGCTCCACGGACGGCACCGCCGAGGCCGTCGCCCACCGCCATCCGCAGGTACGGCTGCTGCGGCCCGGCCGCAACCTCGGCGCCGTCGGCCGCAACCTGGCGATCCGGCAGGTCGACACGCCCTACATCGCCTTCTGCGACGACGACTCCTGGTGGGCGCCCGGATCACTGGCCGGAGCCGCCGACCTGCTGGACCGGCATCCGGCGCTGGGCTCGGTCACGGCCCGGATCGTCGTCGAACCCGACGGCACCGACGACCCGATCGTCGAGGAGCTGCGCAACTCGCCCGTCCCCGGGCCGGATTGGCTGCCGGGACCGGCGCTGGGCTCGTTCCTGGCCGCCGCGACCGTACTGCGCACCGGCGCCTTCCGGGCCGCGGGCGGCTTCCATCCGCGGCTGTGGCTGGGCGGCGAGGAGGAGCTGCTCGCCGCGGACCTGGCGGCCGACGGCTGGTGGCTGACGTACGCCGACCACCTGGCGGTGCACCACTTCCCGTCCGCCGCCCGGGACGCCACCCTGCGCCGGACCCACGGCATCCGCAACACCCTGTGGTTCACCTGGCTGCGCCGCCCGGCCGGCCCCGCGCTGCGCCGGACGGTGAACCTGGCCCGTACGGTCCCGCGCGACACCGTGTCCCTGCGCGCCTTCGCCGAGGCGGCGGCCGCCCTCCCCTGGGTGCTGCGCGAACGCCGCGTCCTGCCGCACGAGGTCGAGTCCCGCCTGCGCCTGCTCGAACCGGCCCAGCGGGCCTCGAAGGCCCGCCGCTACACCGGCTGAGGCCCGCCGCTACACCGGCTGACACCCGGGCTGACGTGCCCGGGCAGGTGGGCGCTCAGCCCTCGCACCACCGGCACATCAGCCGGAACACGGCGAACAGGGTCAGCGGCCACACGGCGGCGAACGCCCAGATCACCCCCGGCTCGGAGGTGACGATCCCGGCCACCATCAGGGCGACCGACACCACGAGCAGGATCGCCACGGTCACTCCGCGGGGGCGGTAGGAGGCCATCCGGCCCAGGACCCGGGCGGGGTCGGGGCGGCGGCTCGGCCGCAGGGTGCGCATCCGGCGGTCGAGGCGGCGGTCGCGGCGCAGGGCGCGTTCCATCTCGTCGAGGATGCGCTGTTCGTTCTCGGGGAGTCGGCCGATGGACACGCTCTCTCCTTCCGGGCGGCCGGAGCGCCTCACTCTTCCGGGGGAGGGGGAGACGTGAGAGCGGGTGCCCCGTGAGGCCCGGGAGCTAACCGGGGACGGGCCGCGCCAGTGCCTCGACGAGCCGGTCCGCGCTGTCCGGCACGGAGCCCTCGCGGAACCCGTCGCGGATCTGCCGGGCGGTCACCCGGCCGCCGGTCAGGCACCAGTCCCACCAGCGGTCCAGCTGCCGCACGTCCAGCCGCTCGGCGGGCACCAGCGCGGGCCAGCCGCAGGCACGGGCCTGGGCGCTCATCTTGGCGCCGCCCTCGACCGGGTCGACGGCGAGCACCGGGGTGCCGACCCGCAGCGCGATCACGAGGCCGTGCAGCCGGTCGGTGACGACGAGGTCCAGCCGGGCCAGCACGGACTGGAGCTGCGCGGGCGTGGCGCTCAGATGCCAGTCGTGGGTGTCGAGCCGCGTCTCCAGCTCCAGCCGGGCGCAGTCCTTCCCGCCCAGCCAGCGGGTCACCTCCTCGGCGACCTGCCCGTGCCGCCGCAGCTGCCCGTACTCCTCCTGCCCGTGCGTGAGGATCACCCCGACGACGGGCCGGGCGGGCACCTCGGGGGCGCGGGCCGCCAGGTCCTCCACCGGCTCGCTGTCGGGCGCGTCCCGGGGCAGCACCCGGTGGAAGCCGGTCACGGCCGCACTGGCGGGGTCGATCACCGAGGTGCCGACGGCGATCCGCACGCAGTGCGCGAACCGCCGGTGCAGCTCCTCGACCTGCGGCCCGTGCAGCGGGCCGCACACGAACACCAGGTGGCTGTAGTCCTCGGGCCACAGCCGGTCCAGATGCAGCGCCTCCGGACGGAAGCCGGGACTCCAGGCGATGTCGTAGGGGATGCCGGTCCCCCGCAGTACGTCCTCCACCCGGCGCAGGGCCAGTACGTCCCCGGCGGTCGCCTCCCCGTCCCGGAAGCTGAACCACCCGGTCAGCAGCACCCTGCGCGGTCGCATGTCCTGTCGTGTCTGCACATGCCCTGAGTGCCCGCCCGTCGGGAACGCAATCAGGGCATTACGCGCATTTACCGTGCCGTCACTGGGTGTAGAAGGTGGCGTCCGCCCGGTCGGTGGCCGTGCTCACCGCCTGCACGTTCAGCAGGTACTCCCAGTGGCGGACGTATCGCCCGGGGTAGTTGTACGACTCGTACGACACCCCCGCCGAATCGGCCAGTCCGGCGCGCCGGTGGAAGGTGGCGTCGGCCGCGAACTGCGCGCTGCCGTCGTTGCGCTCCAGCCACACCTCGAAGTTCTTGTGCCGCAGGTAGTAGCCGGGGAAGTTCGCCGACTCCAGCGAGACGGTGCCGCTGCCGGCGAGGCCCGGTACGACGCGGAACTGCGAGTCGGCGAGCTTGGTGACGTTCGCCTCGATCCGGGCCCGGTAGTCCCAGTGCCGGATGTACCGGTCCGGGAAGTTGTACGAGGAGAAGCGCTGCGGGGTGACCCCGTCGGCGACCGGGATGCCGAAGTTCGGGGTGCCGTCGGCGTTCCAGTACACCTTCTGCACGCGGGTGCGGCGGTTGGGGTCGTTGAGCGGGTCGCCGCTGATGTCCTTGTAGTTGCGGTCGTGGTACACGAGGATGTCGCTCTTGCCGTCCTCGGAGACGGTGAAGGAGTTGTGGCCCGGGCCGTACTGGCTGGTCGCGGCGCTGCTGGCGAACACCGGGGTGGCGCTCTTGCTCCAGGAGGCCTGGCTGAGCAGGTTCGCGCTCGCGGAGGCGGTGAGCATGCCGAGGCAGTAGTTGCTGTCGGTGGCGCTCGCGGAGTACGTCATGAACACCTTGCCGCCGCGCTGGATGACGGCCGGGCCCTCGTTGACCTTGTAGCCGACGGTCTCCCAGGAGTAGGTGGGCCGCGACAGCATCACCGGAGTGCCGGTGATCGTCCACGGGTTGGCCATCCTCGCCAGGTAGATGTCGGTGTTGTTGTTCACGGACGGGTCGCGCTGCGCCCAGGCCAGGTAGCGCACGCCGTTCACGACGAACGTGGTGGCGTCCAGGGAGAAGCTCTCCCACTGCGTCTTGATCTGCCCCTTCTCCGTCCAGGCGGCGGTGAGCGGGTTGGCGCCGGTGCCCTCCAGGACGTACATGCGGATCGCCCAGATGTCGTTCGTGGCGCCGGCGGCGAAGTACACGTACCACTTGCCGTCGATGAAGTGGATCTCGGGCGCCCAGATGTGGGCCCCCATCACGCCGCTGGCGTGCTTGGTCCAGATGGTGGTCTCGGGGGCCGTCTTCAGCCCCTGGATGGTGGTCGCCCGGCGCAGCACGATGCGGTCGTACTCGGGGACGGTCGCGGTGAAGTAGTAGTAGCCGTCGGTGTGCTTGAAGATGTGCGGGTCGGCCCGCTTCTCCGCGATCGGGTTGGTGTAGGTGACACCGGGGGAGTCGGGTACGGCGGCCTGGGCGGGCGCGCCCGCGAGGCAGGTCGCGAGGGCGACCAGGACGGCCATGAGGAGCCGTACGGCGTTGCGTCTCAAGGGGGGTCTCCGAAGAGGGTCAGGGGGCTGTGAACAGGTGGCGATTGATGGTTCTTGAGCGTGTTCTGGCGCGTATGAGTGAGTGCTCGGGTCGGCGGCAGGTCAGCTCGCCGTAGGGGAACGGAAGTTCTTGCCTCGAATGTGTGACATTCGCTGGAGGTGGTCGTTGGGTGTGGTGACGGATTTCTGCGACACGGGGCCGGGGGTGGCGGGGTGGGTGGGCTGCGGGAGGTGGCGGCACCGTTCGTGGTGCCCGGCCCCTGCGGGGTCGCGATCCGTACCCGCCTCAAGCACCTCACCGCCGAGGACGAGAAAGTCCTTCGTCTGATCGGTGACCACCTGAGTTCGCTGGCCTCGCGGGATCTGAAGGCGCGGTGCGCGGCGGGGCTGGCGCACGACAGCGATCAGTGGGCGCAGCGCAAGCGGGTCCTGACTGAGGAGTCCTCCTCCCGCTGGGCGGGGTCGATCACGAAGGCCACCCACGACCAGTGGGCACTGGCCCGGCGCGGTCAGCTCGCGCACCTCCAAGGCCTCGAAGCAGGGGTCAGGACGATCACCCACCGGCTGTCCCTGCCCCTGGGGGAGAAAGGCAGCAAGCGTGCTCCGGGTGGTTACGACACCCGTCAGGAGTGGTTTGCCAAGTCCCGCCGTCTGCGCCTGCTCGACGACCGGCTGCGGGCGGCGCGGGCCGAGTGGGAAGCCGGGGTGGTGCGTGTGGTGCGCGGCGGCAAGCGACTGCTGAACACCCGCCACCACCTGGAGCAGGCACAGCTGACCGAACAGCAGTGGCGGACCCGGTGGCAGGCCGTGCGCCGCTTCCTGCAGGCGGACGGGGAGTCCGGCAAACGGTTCGGCAACGAGACCATCCGCGTCACCCCCGACGGCGAAGTCTCGATCAAGCTGCCCGCGCCGCTGGCACACCTGGCCAACGCTGCGCACGGCCGGTACGTCCTCGCCACCCGTGTGGTGTTCGCGCACCGGGGCGAGCAGTGGGCCGACCGTATCCAGGCGAACCGGGCCGTGGCCTACCGCATCCACGAGGACACCGGCCGAAGCCGCTGGTACCTGACCGCCTCCTGGACCATCCCCCCGGTCCGGACCGTGCCGCTGGAGGCGGCCCGGGCGGGCGGCCTGATCGGGGTGGACACCAACGCCGATCACCTGGCCGCCTGGCGCCTCGACACTCACGGCAACCCCGTCGGGGCACCACTGCGCTTCGGCTACGACCTCACCGGCACCACCCAGCACCGCGACGCCCAGATCCGCCACGCCTTGATCCGCCTGCTGCACTTCGCCAAACGCCACGGCCTCGCGATCGCCGTCGAAAACCTCGACTTCGCCGCGGAGAAGACCCGCGAGAAGCACGGCCGCAAGAAGCGGTTCCGCAACCTCATCTGCGGCCTGCCCGCCGGCAGGCTGCGGGCCCGGCTGGTGAGCATGGCGGCCGAACTGGGCATCCCTGTCATCGCGGTCGACCCCGCCTACACCAGCCGGTGGGGCGCCCAGCACTGGCAGAAACCCCTCACCAGCAAGACCCGCAAGACCACGCGCCACGACGCAGCAGCCGTGGCGATCGGAAGGCGCGCCCTGGGACACCCGATCCGGCGACGGACGGCACCGCCCCGCACCCACCAGAGCGATGGGTACGGGCATCGGACCGTCCAGGCCCGACCGGAGGTTCTTGGGCGTGAGGGAACCCGCCCCCGCGTCCCCGGACCACGGACACGATCCGTGCCGCCGGACGCGGCGAGTACGCGGGCGACCAGGACACCCAAGACCGTTCGGGATGTCCGCAGCGACCAGGAATGGGTCCAAGACTCACTCCTGCTCACTGATTAGGAACGGTGGGTACGAGGCGCCACTGCTGGCAGGCGTTGTTCAGCCACGACCACTGGCGTACGTCGGCGCCGTCCGCGGTACCGCAGTTGGCGACGTCGGCGACCTTGCCGGTGGACTCGTTGACGATCCGGACGTGGTCGCCGCCCGTGTAGACCAGCCGGTAGCGCTGGCACTTGTTGTTCAGCCAGGACCACTGCCGCAGGTCGGCCCCGTCGGCGGCGGAGCACTCGGCGGTGTCCAGCACCTTGCCGGTGGCCGCGTTGACCAGCCGGCTGGTGTCGTCGCCGAGGTCCTCGACGCGCCACTTCTGGTTGGCGCCGCCGTTGCAGGTCCACTGCAGGACGTTCGTGCCGTCGGCGCCGCTGCCGCCCGCCACGTCCAGGCACTTGCCGCTGTTGCGGTTGACGAGGGTGTACGCGGCCGGGGTCGCCGCCGTCTCGCCGGACGGGCCGGGGAGCGTGCGGCCGAGCGCGACCGGGGTGCCGAAGTCCGGGGTGCCGTCGGCGTTCCAGGTGAACTTCTGGGCGCGGGTGGTGCGGGCGTTGCCGCAGCCGCCGGTCGCCGAGGAGTTGGCGTGGTAGACGATCCAGTTCTCGGTGCCGTCGGGCGAGGTGAAGAAGCCGTTGTGCCCGGGGCCGTAGACGCCGGCCGCGTCGTCGCGCTGGAAGACCGGGGTCTGCTTCTTCGTCCAGGACGCCGGGTTCAGCGGGTCGGCGCCGGTGAGCTCCAGCAGCCCCAGCTTGTAGTCGGCCGTCTGGCAGGAACTCGCGCTGTAGGTGAGGAAGGTGCGGCCGTTGCGGTAGAGCGGCTCGGGCCCTTCGTTGACCGGCGAGCCCGACCGCTCCCAGCTCAGCGTCGGGCTGGAGATCACGGTGAAGGCGCTGCTCGCGAGGGTGTACGGGTTGCTCATCGGCGCGATGACGAGGCTCTGCGCGCTGCCGTTCACGAAGCCGCTGCCGACGAGGTACAGCCGCCCGTTCGCCTGGAGCACGCTGGCGTCGATCAGCCAGCCGCCCGGAGCCAGGTTCGACCCGGTCAGCGACCCCTTGTAGGTGTAGGGGCCCATCGGGTCGGAGCCGGCGCTCTCCAGCACATGGGTGCGCTGCGAGTCGCAGCAGGCCACGCCGCTCTGGCCGGCGGAGTAGTACAGGTACCAGCGGCCGTTCAGGAAGTGGATCTCCGGCGCCCAGATGTTGGTGTTGCGGGTGGGCGTGGTGTCCGACCACACCTGGACGCTGGGCGCGGTGGCGAGACCGGCCAGGGTCGGGGACTTCCGCATGGTGAGGACGCCGGTGAACGTCGTGGTGATCAGGTAGTAGCTGCCCTCGTGGTAGGTCAGCCAGGGGTCGGCGCCCTTGGCCGACTTGAGCGGGTTGGTGTAGGGGCGCCCGTCCGCCGCGGACGCCGGCTGTGTCGCCGCCACGAGGGCGAGGAGCAGGGCGAGCACGCAGAGGAGCAGGGGTCTGCGGCGCCCGGCCGCAGGGGAAGTGGGAAGCATACGAGCCCCTCTGTCCGTAATTTCGAACGTGGTTCGTGAATTCGGCCATGAATTCGGTCAGAAGATAAGTGGGGCTCTTACCCTCGTCAACGGTTTGGACAGGCGGGACATGCTAGGTGGCCCGGGCCGCTCGTCGACGTGAAAACCATGTTCATCTAGCATGGGGTGCTGACGAACGCGCCGGTCGACCGAGGAGTGCCGTCATGGGCGAAGCGGAGGAGGGCGCCGCCGCGGGGCGCGCCCACACCCCGGGGCTGCGCAGCACCCGGCAGCGCCGGGCCGTGCTCGACGCCCTGGGCCGCTGCCGTGAGTTCGTCTCCGCGCAGGAACTGCACGCCCTGCTGGCCGACTCCGGCAGCACGGTCGGCCTCACCACCGTCTACCGCACCCTGCGCGAACTGGACCGTGCCGGGTTCGTCGACGTCGTACGCGACGAGGGCGGTGAGCGGCTGTATCTGGGGCGGCCGGCCGGCGAGCACCGCCACTACCTCATCTGCCGCCGCTGCGGGCGCAGTCGGCCCGTGGACGCGGAGACCGTCGAGGAGTGGGCGGCCCGGCTCGCCGAGACCACGGGCTTCACCGAACTGGAGCACACCCTCGAACTGACCGGCGTCTGCGGGCCGTGCGGGCGGGAGCCGGCCCCGGCCTCCTGCCCGCCGCCCCGCGCGGCCGGCCGGTCAGCCGGAGAAGCGGGCCGTCCCCACCAGGACCCGTACGTCGAGGTCGGTGACGGCGCCCGCCGTGAGCCGGGCGGAGAACTCGGCGCGCACCCGCTCCACGGCGGCCGGTGACAGCCCGGCGAGCATCCCGCGCGTGCCGCTGCCGATGGCGAGGACCCAGCCCGTCTTTGGGGTCAGCGGGGCGTCGAACCGCCGCCGGACGACCCGGGGTTCGCTCCCGCCGAGGTCCGTCAGCCAGGCCGCGAGGGTGTCGGCCGTGTCGATCCGGGCCAGTTGCTCCCGCTGCGGCCGGTCGGGAAGGTCGCGCTCCGTCAGGACCGCCTCGCGGAGCGCCGACTGCCAGCCGCCGAGCGCGCCCTTCTCCCAGACGGTCACGACGAACCGGCCACCGGGGCGCAGCATGCGCGTCAGCGCGGCCGAGTCCCGGTCCATGTCCGGGAAGAAGAAGACCCCCAGAGCGCACTGCACGACGTCGTAGCCGTCGCCGGGCACGGGCCACGAGGTCACCTCGTGGCGCTGGAAGCGGATGTTCGCCAGGCCCTCCTCCCGCGCCCGGCGCTCACCGATCGCCAGCAGCCCGTCCGCGAGATCCACGGCGTCCACCCGCCCGGCCGGCCCGACGGCCCGCGCGGCCGGCAGCGCCGACGCTCCTGCCCCGCAGCAGGCGTCCAGCACCGACTCCCCCGCGGCCAGGGCGGCCACGCCCGCCGTGGCCTCGCCGACCGGGTCCCACAGCGTCGGCGACCAGCGGTGGAATTCCTCCGCGCCCGCGCTGAAGACGTCTCCCACGGTGTTCTGTCCGGTGGTCATACGGCAGCCCCCTCGTTTTCGGCCGAGTCTAGGCAGGGACGTCCGCCGGGGCGCGCTGATTTCCGTCAGCCCGGCGGCAGTTGGGCCTCCGGCGCGCTCCGCGGCGCGGGAGGCGGGGCGGTCGTGGCCCGGGGGATCACCTGGGTCGGCAGCACGAGGTGCCGCTCGCGGTCCGCGCCCGGGTCGTTGATGAGCGACAGGGCCAGCTCGCCGGCCTCCCGGCCGATCGCCGAGGGCGACTGCGCCACGGTGGTCAGATCGAACCACTGCGCCAGCGGCTGGTCGTCGAAGCCGACCACCGACACCTGCCCGGGCACCTCGATCCGGGTCGCCCGCAGGGTCCAGATCACGCCGACGGCCACCTCGTCCTGCTCGGCGAAGACCGCGGTGGGCGGCTCCCGCAGCCCCAGCAGCCTGCCGACCGCCTCGGCGGCACCCCGCTTGTCGCCCACCGGGGTGGCGACCACCAGATCGTCGTCCAGCGGGATGCCCGCCTCGGTGAGGGCCTGCCGGTAACCGACCAGCCGCTCCTGCGAGCTGAAGGAGAAACCGCCGGTGCCCACCGTCGCCACATAGGCGATCCGGCGGTGGCCGAGGTTGAGCAGATGCCGGGTGCCGAACAGGGCGCCTGCCACGTCGTCCACGTAGACACTCGGGCGTCCGTCGACGTGCTGGCTGACGTAGACGACCGGCATGCCGAGCTTGTCCAGTCGCCTGGTCTCCTGCTCGGTGAGGTCGAAGGAGAACACCAGCAGCGCGTCCGCGTTGCGCCGGGCCGGGAGATGCTCGAAGAAGGCCCTGCGCTCGGCCATGTCCGGGATCACATACACCGTCAGTTCCATGCCGGCCGCCCGCAGGACGAGACCCAGACCCGACAGGGCCGCGCCCACGAACCACGAACCGAGCGTGGGCACCAGCACCGCGACGCTGCCCGTCCTGCCCGTCACCAGGCTCGCCGCATGCCGCGAGGCCGCGAAGTCCAGCTCCCGCGCGGCCTGTTCGACCCGGGCGCGGACCTCCGGCGAGACCGTGGTCAGGCCGCGCAGGGTGCGCGAGACGGTGGACACGGAGACCCCCGCCCGTTCGGCGACGTCAGCCATCGTGGGGTGTCGCTGACCTGGTGGCATGCGCCGGACGCTAGCACAGCAACCCTGCGATCAGCGGGCCTTGGTGACAGCGCTGTCCTCACCTGATTCTTGCCTTCCGCGACGTTGCGACGCATTGACTTCCCGACGGGGCACTCCTAGCGTGCAAACGTTGTCTCGACAGGATCGAAGTCGCCCCGGAGGGACGCCTCTTACCCGCTGTGACCTGTGGTTTTTATCAGCGGAATGCCGTGGCAACGCAATCTCATGACCAAAGCCATTCCGGGGGAACACCCACGACTTCGGTACGTCACGACCAGGAGAGACAGTGAAGAACAGCATCGCCAGAGCGATCCGGTGTTCCGCGACGATCGCCGCCGCCGGGCTCCTCCTCACCGCCTGCGGCTCGTCCGGCGGCAGCGGCTCCGGCTCCGCGCAGGCCGCACCGGCGACGTTCAAGGGCCGCGGCCCCATCACGTACGTCGCGGGCAAGGACACCACCGGCACCGTCCAGACGATCATCAACCGCTGGAACAAGGCCCACCCGAAGGAGAAGGTCACCTTCATCCAGCTGCCCACGGACGCCGACTCGCAGCGCCAGCAGATGATCCAGAACGCGGAGACGAAGTCCGACGCCTACACGGTGCTGGCCACCGATGTCGTGTGGACGTCGGAGTTCGCCGCCCACCAGTGGATCGAGCCGCTGCCCGCGCAGCAGTTCCCGCTCGGCAGGATGCTCCAGCCGGTCGTGGAGACCGGCAAGTACCGCGGCACGCTCTACGCCGTCCCCGCCAGCTCCAACGGCGGCCTGCTGTTCTACCGCACCGACCTGCTGAAGAAGGCCGGCATCACCCAACCCCCCACCACCTGGGCGCAGATGACCGCCGACTGCGCCAAGGTGAAGCAGCTCCCCGAGGCGAAGAACATGTCCTGCTACGCCGGGCAGTTCCAGAAGTACGAGGGCCTCACGGTGAACTTCGCCGAGGCCGTGAACTCCGCGGGCGGCCAGATCACCGACGCGAGCGGCAAGCCGGACGTCGACACCCCGCAGGCGAAGAAGGGCCTCGACTTCCTCGTCAAGTCCTTCAAGGACGGGACGATCCCCAAGGAGGCCATCACCTACCAGGAGGAGGACGGCCGCCAGGCCTTCCAGTCCGGCAAGCTGATCTTCCTCAACAACTGGCCCTACGTGTACTCCCTGGCCCAGAAGAGCGCCATCAAGGGCAAGTTCGCCGTCGCGCCCCTGCCCGGCCTGAACGGCCCCGGCGCCTCCAGCCTCGGCGGAGCCAACCTGGCCCTGTCGTCCTTCGCCAAGAACAAGGCCACGGCCCTGGACTTCATGAAGTTCTTCACCAGCGAGGAGAGCGCCACCTACTTCCTCAAGAACGCCTCCCTCGCCCCGCCCTACGCCAACCTGTACGACAACGCGGCGCTGGACAAGCAGTATCCGTACCTGCCCGACCTGAAGCAGTCCATCACCAAGGCCGTCCCGCGCCCCCGCGTCGTGCAGTACGGCGACGTCACCGCCGCGATCCAGAACGAGGTCTACGCCGCCCTCACCGGCAAGAAGAGCAGCGCCCAGGCGCTCAAGGACCTCCAGGCCGACCTCCAGAAGCTGACGGCCCAGTGAGGGTGCGGATCATGGCCGACACCACGATCCCGCTCGACACCACCGCGGCCGTGCCCGGGACGGCGGCCACCCGCCGCCCCGGGCGGCCCACGGCCACGCGGCGCCCGCGCTCCCGCGCCACCGCCGGCTCCGGCCGGCTGGCCGCACTGCTGGTCTCCCCGACCCTGCTCGTGCTGACCATCGTCGTCATCTACCCCACACTCATGGCGCTCGACGAGTCCCTCTACGGGACCAGGGGACTGGACCCCAAAACCGGATTCATCAGCAACACCGAGCCGTTCGTCGGCCTGAAGAACTACACCGACATCTTCACCCAGGCCGGCGACCGCTTCTGGAACGCCTTCTGGAACACCACGTTCTTCACCGTCGTCACGGTGTCGCTGGAGACCGTGATCGGCGTGGCCATGGCCCTCATCATGCACAAGGCGTTCCGCGGCCGCGGCCTGGTGCGGGCCAGCATCCTCGTGCCCTGGGCGATCCCCACCGCCATCTCCGGACTGCTCTGGAAGTGGATCTTCAACGCCGACGGCATCGCCAACGTCCTCCTCGGCCACCAGGTCCTGTGGACCGCCGACGGCTTCTCCGCCAAGGTCGCGGTCGTCATCGCCGACGTGTGGAAGACCGCCCCCTTCATCGGACTGCTCGTCCTGGCCGGCCTCCAGGTCGTCCCGAAGGAGGTCTACGAGGCGGCCCGGCTCGACGGGGCGAGCGCCCTCCAGCAGTTCTGGCGCATCACGCTGCCGCTGGTGAAGCCCGCGCTGCTGGTGGCGGTGCTGTTCCGCTGCCTGGACGCGCTGCGGATGTTCGACCTGCCCTACATCCTCATCGGCGCGCAGAAGGGCTCCGTGGAGACCCTGTCGATGCTCGCCCAGAACGAGGCGTCCAACGTCCGCTTCGGACCGGCCTCCGCCTACGCGGTCCTGCTCTTCCTCTACGTCTTCCTCATCGCGCTCGCCTTCGTCCGGCTGCTCGGCGCCGACCTCATCGGAGAAGTGGGCGGCGCGAGAAAGAGCAGGCCGCGCAAGGCACGGGAGGTGACGGCATGATCCTCACGGCCAAGTGGCGGCAGTGGCTGCCGTATCTGGGCATCGCCGCGGTGGTGGCCTACTGCCTGGCCCCGTTCTACTGGATGCTGGTCTCCAGCCTCCGCAGCACCAGCGACATCTTCAGCACCTCGCTGCTGCCCTCCCCGCTGTCCTTCGAGAACTACCGGTCCGTCTTCAGCCCGGCCCAGGGCTTCACCAGGGCGCTGCTCAACAGCCTGATCGTCGCGGGCGTCACGACCGCGCTGTCCCTGCTGCTGGCGACCTTCACCGCGTACGCGATGGCCCGGCTGGAGTTCCGTTTCAAGCGGCTGATCCTCACACTGATCATCGCCACGTCGATGTTCCCGGTGGTGTCGATCGTCGTGCCGCTGCTGAAGCTGTTCACCGACATCGGCTGGATCAACACCTACCAGTCCATGATCGTGCCCAGCATGTCCTTCACCCTGCCGCTGGCGGTGTGGAACCTGACCACGTTCTTCCGGCAGATGCCGGACGAGCTGGAGCACGCCGCGATGGTCGACGGCTGCACACGCGGCCAGGCCTTCCGCAAGGTGATCGTGCCGCTCGCCGCGCCGGGCATCTTCACCACCGCGATCATCACGTTCATCGCCGCCTGGAACGAGTTCCTCATCGCCCTGTCGATGACCAACAAGCCCGGCATGCAGACCGCGACGGTCGCCATCTCCAAGTTCTCCGGCGCCACCACCTACCAGACGCCGTTCGGCAGCCAGATGGCCGCGGGCGTCGTCGTGACCATTCCGCTGGTGGTCATGGTGCTGCTCTTCCAGCGCCGGATCGTCGCCGGGCTCACCGCCGGCGCGGCCAAGTAGCCACCGCCCCCGTCCTCTTGTGAGGAGTGACATGCCCCGTCCCGCACCCTGGTGGCGCAGTGCCGTCATCTACCAGGTCTACATCCGCAGCTTCGCCGACGGCAGCGGCGACGGCGTCGGCGACATCGCCGGCCTCCGCGCCCGCCTGCCCTATCTGAAGTCGCTGGGCGTGGACGCCGTCTGGATCAACCCCTGGTACAAGTCGCCCATGGCCGACCACGGCTACGACGTCGCCGACTACCGCGCCATCGACCCGCTGTTCGGCACCCTGGCCGACGCCGAGCAACTCATCGAGGAAGCGCACGCGCACGGGATCCGCGTCATCCCCGACATCGTGCCCAACCACACCTCCGACCAGCACGCCTGGTTCCGGGCGGCGCTGGCCGCCGGCCCCGGCAGCCCGGAACGCGAACGCTACGTCTTCCGCCCCGGCCGCGGCCCCGACGGGGCCCAGCCGCCGAACGACTGGGTCTCCTGCTTCGGCGGCCCGGCCTGGACCCGGCTGCCCGACGGCGACTGGTACCTGCACCTCTTCGCACCCCAGCAGCCCGACCTCAACTGGCAGCACCCCGAGGTACGGGCCGAGTTCGAGTCCATCCTGCGGTTCTGGTTCAGCCGCGGCGTCGACGGCTTCCGCATCGACGTCGCCCACGGCCTGGTCAAGCACCCCGAGCTGCCCGATCTCCCGCCCCGCGCGGAACCGGCCGTGGTGGGACCGCTCACCCGCCGGGACGAGGTCCGGCGGCACCTCGACCATCCGCACTGGGACCGGGACGAGGTGCACGAGATCTACCGCGCCTGGCGCAAGGTCGCCGACGAGTTCCCCGGCGACCGCTCCTTCGTCGCCGAGGCCTGGGCGGACACCCCGGAACGCCTCGCCGCCTACGTCCGCCGGGACGGCCTGCACACCGCCTTCAACTTCGACTTCCTGATGTGCGGCTGGGACGCCAAGGACCTGCGCGCCGTCATCGACGACTCCCTCGCCATGCTCGGCGCGGTGGGCGCACCGGCCACCTGGGTCCTCTCCAACCACGACGTGATGCGCCACCCCAGCCGCTACGGCCGCAGCGCCGCGCGGAGCTGGCTCGCCAACGCGCGGTACGAACCCGAAGGCCCCCTCGACCTCGAACTCGGCACTCGGCGCGCCCGCGCCGCCGCCCTGCTGATGCTCGCCCTGCCCGGCGGCGCCTACGTCTACCAGGGCGAGGAACTCGGCCTGCCCGAGGTCGAGGACCTGCCCGAGTCGGCCCTCCAGGACCCGATATGGGAGCGCTCCGGCCACACCGACCGGGGCCGCGACGGCTGCCGCGTCCCGATCCCCTGGTCCGGCCAGGCACCCCCGTACGGCTTCGGCCCCGCCGGCGCCACCCCCTGGCTTCCCCAGCCGGCCGACTGGGCGCCGCTGAGCGTCGAGGCCCAGACCGGCGACCCGGCCTCCATGCTGGAGCTGTACCGCACGGCCCTGCGCATCCGCCGCGACCACGCCGCCCTCGGCGACGGCACCATGACCTGGCGGGACGCCCCGGAGGGGGTCCTGTCCTTCAGCCGCGACCCGGGGTTCCTCTGCGTGGTCAACCTTTCGGCCGAGCCGTACGCACTGCCCGGCCACTCCGCGCTCCTCCTCTCCAGCGGCCCCCTGGCGGACGGCGTGCTGGGCCCGGACCAGGCGGTGTGGCTGGCGGTGGGCGAACACTAGGAGGAGCCGGTGCGCCTGGGTTCGTAGGAGAGCTGCTTGATGCGGCGCAGCGTCAGGACGGTCTCGACGGACTGGACGCCTTCCAGGGCGCCGATCTTCTCGCTCAGGTACGTGTACAGGTCCCCGGCGCCGCGGTGCAGGCTCGCGGCGAAGATGTTGGCCCGGCCGGTGACGGCCGCGGCGAAGGGGACCTGGGGGTGCTCCGCGAGGACGCGGCCGACGGAGGCGAGGGAGGCCGGGGCCACCGTCAGCCACAGGATGGACTCCACCTCGTGGCCGAGCGAACTCGCGTCGTGCTGGATGTCGAAGTAGAGGACGCCGGTGGACCGCAGCCGTTCCAGGCGCCGCTTGACCATGGACTCCGTCTGGCCCGTGGCCGCCTGGAGTTCGGTGAGCGTGGCGCGGCCGTCGTGCCGCAGGACGTCGATCAGCGACTCGTCGTCCGCGTCCAGGGCGACCGGGCCGGCGGGCGTCGCGACGGGCGGGGGACGCAGCGCCGCCTCCTCGTCGGGGGAGAGGGCGTCGGCCTTGTTGAGCCAGCCGAGCGCGCCGCCGTAGAAGGGGTGCAGGACGCAGTGGGCGCTGACCGACGTGACGCGCGGGGTGCGCTGGAGCCGGTCGAGGAGGAGTTCGTCGCGGGCCTCCCGGCTGCGCGGCTTCATCATGCACATCACCTCGGTGCCGCCGGAGTTCAGGCTGACGTACGAGGTGTCCCGGCGCCGGGCGAGCGCGCCCGCCAGCTGCTCGGCCGCGTCCGGGGTGCAGCGCAGCCGGACGATCCAGCTGCTGCGGCCGAGGCGGTTCTCGTCGGTCACGCCGAGCACCTTCAGCCGGGCGCGGCTGCGCAGCCGCCGGTACCGCCGGGCGACGGTCTGGTCGGAGACCCCGAGCACCTGCGCGATCCGGCTGAACGGCGCCCGCCCGTCCAGCTGGAGCGCCTGCAGCAGCTTCAGGTCCAGCGGATCGAGGGCGGCGCCCGGCTCCATCGCTGCCTCCTCGGTTCGTGAGCGTGCGCGACTGCTAGGGCCTGTCGTTTGGATCACGCCGCAGACGCGGGGTCTGGCACGCGCATCTGCCGCGTTGTCGTCGGTTGCCGACGCTCCGCGTCGACGCCCTCCTCCGCCTTGCAGCTGCACGCACCAGACCCCGCTCACCGGCACTGAATAGCACCGTCACTTCCCTGCGACCTGATCCAAACGACAGGCCCTAGGAGACCACGACGCCGGGTGCCGTGTCGTAGCCCGGCCGTAGGCTGGACGCATGGCACGCACGGGCGGTCCCGCGACCAGCGGTCCGGCGGCACCGTCGAGCGCTCTCGCCGGGGAGCGGGCCGTCGCGCTCACGGTCCGGCCGTCGGCGCCCGCGCTCCTGCCGCTGATCGGGGCGCTGGGCTATGCGGCGGGGCGGTTCGGGCACTCCGCCGAGCTGGCCCTGCCGACGGGCGGGGCGCAGCTGCTGGTGAACCTGGACGGGGACGCGCTGTCCTCGTCGCCGCTGCGGGGCGCGGAGCGGCGCACCCGGGGAGCGGCCGTCCAGGGGCCGTACAGCGAGCCCGCCGTGATCGACCCGGCGCAGCAGCGCGCCGTCGTGTGGGTGGCCTTCCGCCCGGCGGGCGCGTACCCCTTCCTCACCGCCCCGGTCTCCGAGGTCCGCGACCAGCTGGTGGGGCTCGACGAGCTGTGGGGCACGGACGGCGCGGTGCTGCGCGAGCGGCTGCTGGCGGCCCTGTCCTCCAGCGGCCCCGAGGCCTGCCTGCGAGAAGTGGAGCAGGTCCTGCTGAGGCAGGCGGCACGCCCGCTGGAACCCGACCCGGCGGTCCGCCGCGCGGCGATGCTGCTCGACCGCGGTACGCCCGTGGGCGAGGTCGCCGACCGGCTCGGCTGGACCTCCCGGCGACTGGCCCGCAACTGCGCCGAACAGCTGGGACTCCCGCCCAAACGGTATGCCCGCATCCGGCGCTTCCAGCGGCTGCTCGGGCGCGTGAACGCCGGGCCCGGGGCGCCGGACTGGGCGGTTCTCGCCGCGGACTGCGGCTACCACGACCAGGCACATCTGATCCACGAGTTCCGCGCGCTGGCGGGCATCACCCCGACCGCGTACGCCCCACGCTCGCCGCTCGAACGCAACCACGTGCCGCTCGGCGGATGACGGACCTGCCCGTCCGACCGTTTTCTACAATCCCCGGCCCGCGGGACGCGCGATCGTGAGGGCATGACCAATCTGAGTGACGAACCAGCCATCACCCGGCTCTACGCCCGGCTCGTGGTCTCGGACGGGCCGCGGGCCATCGAGTTCTACCGGGCCGCGCTCGGTGCCGAGGAGATCGAGCGGTACACCGACCCCGGGGGGAGGATCGTGCACGCCATGCTGCGTCTCGGCGACGCCGTGATCGCGGTCAAGGACGCCGACGACGCCGACCCCGCGCCGCCCTCCCTCGGCGGCAGCCCCGTGATCATGGCCCTGGACGTGTCCGACGCCGACGCCGTGGCCGAGGCCATGCTGCGGGGCGGGGCGACGGTGGTGTACCCCGTCGCCGACCAGCACTACGGGCAGCGCGGCGGCCGTCTCGCCGACCCGTTCGGCCATCTCTGGATGATCTCCCAGACGATCGAGGAGCTGACCCCACGGGAGATCCAGGAGCGGACGACCGACTTGTTCACGCGCTGAGGCGGCCCGACGGGCGTGACGCCGGACCGCCGGTGGGGGCTGGTCAGTCGTCGGAGTCGTCGGTGTCGTCGGAGTCCTCGGAGTCGTCGGAGTCGGCTGGGCTGTCGTGGGAGTCGTCGGTGTCGTCGGCATCTGCCGGGCTGTCGTCGGAGTCGTCGGCCGAGTCGTCGGCGGGGGAGGAGTCGGAGTCCGGGCTGTCGAGCCCGGAGTCGTCGTCCGTGTCGGGGCGGGAGTCGTCGTCCCCGCCCGGTCCGGAGTCGTCGTCCCTGTCGTCGTCGAGCGGGGCGACGACCTGGACGGGTTCGGTCCTGTCGCGCAGGTCGATGCCGTTCCCGGCGGCCACCGCCACGCCGCTCAGTCCGGCGAGGACGGCGGTCGCGCCCGCACCGGCGACGACGACGCGCCACGGTCTGGTGTTACGCATGAGCTGTTCTCCTTCACTTCCGGTCCGGCTTCCACTGACAACGGTCCGCCGCCGCCATGAAGCGGCCATGTGCCGAGGGTGAGAGGGCCTTCATGGGCCCGGCGGCCCCGGCGGCCTCTGTTGCCCCTGCGGGCCCCGTGCAGCCAGTCGCCCGCCAGGTCCAGGCGGGCGCGGGTGGCGGCGGGCCAGCCGGCCTCCTGCACCCGGTGCGGCCCTGTGGCGAGGGACAGCACCACGGCAGCCGCCCGGCGCCGCAGCTCGGCAGGGTCGACCTCCTCCTCGAACACGGCCAGGCAGTCGGCGCCCAGCCGGCCGACGACCGCGGCGCGCGCCCGGTCGACCAGGGCGAGGACGGACAGATGGCCCAGCAGGCAGGCCAGGTCGTCGACGCGTTCACCGGGCCCGGCCGTGTCCACGTCGAGCAGCCCGGTGATGCGCCCGCCGGCCACCAGCAACTGGCTCTCGTACAGGTCGCCGTGGACGGCGGTGCGGGGCCCGGGGACGGTGCCCGTGGCGATCTCCTCGGCCAACTCGGCGGCCTGCGCGGCGCGTTCGGGCAGGGCGGCGGCGAGCACGGCGGCGTAGTGCGCAGCCCTGGCGCACCAGGACGGCCGCGGCGGGCCCTGGGCGAGTTCCGGCGGGAGCCGGTCGAGCAGAGCCAGGACCGCCCGCGCGGACGGTACCGGCCCGCTGCCGTCGCGCAGTGCCTGCCGCAGGGTCCGGCCGGGCAGCGCCTCCAGGGCGACCAGCCCGTCCGGTGTGTAGCCGAGGCTGGGCGGGGCCGGGACGCCGGCCTCCGTGAGCAGCCGGTGACGGCGGTGCAGCTCCTCGACGCGTCCCGGCCGGACCACCTTGAGGAACAGCCGCCCCCGGGCGCCGACGGCCTCGATGACGGCGCGGCGGCCGGGCCGGTAGGCGCGCACCCGGTACCGGGCGGGGCCGGAGCCGTGGCCCGAGTCCCGCAGCAGCCGGGCGAGCGCGGCCCGGTCGCAGGCCGAGGGCAGGGCGGGCAGCCACGGGTCGTACGGGAAGCGCCAGAGCGCCACCCGGGTGGTGCCGTTCTCCACCACCGTGGTGCCCTGGGGTAGCCGGCCGGTCCGGGCTCCGATCCGCTCCTGGTGGATCCGCCCGTCGGGTCCGCGGACCTGGACCCGGTAGGCGGCGGTGCAGCCGCGGCCGGGCCGGTGGTCGACCTGGTCGACGGCCCAGGACAGCACCCGGCCGCCGTACGGCTCCAGGGCGGCGGCGAGCAGAGCGCCGCAGTCCGGGTTTGTCAGCAGCCGCAGCTCGGCGGCGGCTTCGGGTACGGGCGCGGGCGGGAGAGGTCGAACGGACTGCTCGGGGCTCATGTGCCCCGACGATGCGGGGCGTTGATGAACCGGTGCTGTGCCCCGGATGAGGGAGCTTTCATCCGGCGGTCAGTGTGCCCGCACGGCCGGTTCCTCCACCGGCGAGGCCGTGTCCGCCCTGCCGCCCGGGTGGCGCAGGGCGCACAGGAACCCGAGGCCCAGGGCGACGGCCATGCCGTAGAACACCCACTGGTTGGCCTCGGCGAAGTCCATGCGGATCGCGGCCATCGCGTCCCGCGTCGCGTCGGCGGCGGGGCCGGTGCCGGTGGGCGGCCGGGAGTCGCCGTTGCCCGTGACGGACTCGGTGACGTCGCGGGCCACGGTGTCCGCGTCGCCTGCGGGCACGCCCCGGGACTCCAGGGTGTGCACCACGTTGCGGGTCGTGACATGCGTGAGGATCGTGCCGTAGACGGCCAGGCCCACGCTGGCCGCGTAGTTGCGCACGGTCTGGGTGATGCCGGTGACCTCGCCGTAGGACGCCCCGATGGCCCGGTTGACGGCGTCCGTCGAGGCGGGCGCGAGGATGAAGCCGATGCCGGCCCCGGCCAGCGCCGCGTACGGCCACTGGTCGTGCATGGACAGGTGGGTGAGCTCGCCCGCCCACAGCGCGAACCCGACGGCGCCCACGGCCGTGCCGAGCTTCAGGGCCGGGCGCGCGCCCTGCTTGTCGAGGATCCGGCCGCCCCACTGCGAGGCGATCGCGAAGCCCGCGAAGAAGTACAGCAGGAACAGCGCCGCCTGGTTGGGCGAGGCGCTCAGGGACACCTGCGCGTACACGGAGGCGAAGAAGAACAGCGGGACGAAGGCGAGCATCGCGAAGAACAGCACCGCCGCGTCCATGGTGAACGCCCGGTCCCGGAAGACCCGCAGGTCGATCAGCGGATGCGGTTGCCGCCACTCGTAGCGGACGAACACGCAGAGCACCGCGAGGCCGCCCGCGACGCACACCCAGGTCGCCCAGCTGTCCCAGCCCCAGGACCAGGCCTGCTGGAAGCCGAGGACGCTCAGGGCCATCCCGGCCGCGACGAGGGCGGCGCCACGGACGTCCAGGGTGCCGGACCGCCGCCGGTCGGAGAGGTGCGCCAGGGCGGTCAGGACCAGCGCCACGATCGCCACGGGCACGTTGACCCAGAAGACGGCGCGCCAGGTCCAGTTGGTCAGCCAGCCGCCCAGGAGCGGGCCCAGGGCGGTCAGGGCGCCGGTGACCCCGAAGAACAGGGCGAGGGCGCGGCCGCGTCGCTCGACCGGGAAGACCGCCACCACCACGGCCAGGGCGGCGGGGAAGAGCAGGGCCGCCCCGAGTCCCTGGGTGGCGCGGAACACGATCAGCCAGGTCTGCGCGGCGCCGCCCTCGGGGACGCAGCCGCACAGCACCGACGAGACGACGAACACCAGCGTGCCGATGACGACGACCCGGCGCGGCCCGTAGAGGTCCGCGAGGCGCCCGCCGAGGGCGAAGAACGCCGCGAGGGCCAGCAGGTAGGCGTTGACCACCCACTGCATCCCGGATGAGGACAGGCCCAGTTCGCGGACGATGTCCGGAGCCGCGATGGACACGATGGTCTGGTCGATGAAGGTCATGGCGACGGCGAACATCATCGCCGCCAGCGCCACAGTCTGCTGAGGCGCGGATCGGGAAGGGGACGCGGTCCCGCGCCCCGGGCGCGTGTGGCTCACAGTGTCAGTCTGCGCCTGCCCCGGCACGGTCGCATCAGGAGACGACTTCCGTCCCTGGGCGCACACCGGATACCGCCGAACGCGTTGCAGGGCAACCCCTCGGCGGTGTGAGGACGACCTCTTCGGCCATGTGACCACGGCCCGCCACGGACTCGGCGTCGAGCGTGCAGGATGCGGGCACCAAGGAGTGCAGGCACTCGAACGACGGGAGAGGCAGACGATGGTCCCAGCGGAACCGGAACCCCAGAGGATCGGCATACCGGCCGAGTCCACTGCGGGCGAGACCAGGGTGGCGGCCACACCGGCCACCGTGGGGAGACTTGCCGCACTCGGGTACGACGTGGTGGTCGAACCGGGAGCGGGGGCCTCGTCCCGCTTCTCCGACGCGGCCTACGAGGAGGCGGGAGCCCGGCTCGGCGACCCGTGGCAGGCGGAGATCGTGCTCAAGGTCAACGGGCCCTCCGGCGAGGAGATCGGCCGGCTGCGCGACGGGGCGACGCTGATCGCGCTGATCAGCCCCGCGCTCGACCCGGAACTGGTCGACGAGCTGGCCCGGCGGCCGATCACCGTGCTCGCCATGGACGCCGTGCCCCGCATCTCGCGCGCCCAGTCCCTGGACGTCCTCAGCTCGATGGCGAACATCGCCGGATACCGGGCCGTCGTCGAGGCCGCGCACGCCTTCGGCCGCTTCTTCACCGGCCAGGTGACCGCCGCCGGCAAGGTGCCGCCCGCCAAGGTGCTGGTCGCCGGGGCCGGCGTGGCCGGGCTCGCGGCGATCGGCGCGGCCCGCAGCCTCGGCGCCGTCGTCCGGGCCACCGACCCCCGGCCCGAGGTCGCCGAGCAGGTCCGCTCGCTGGGCGGGGAGTTCCTGACGGTCTCCGCCGAGCAGGAGGTGAGCACCGACGGCTACGCCAAGGCCACGTCGGAGGACTACGACCGGCTCGCCGCGCAGCTCTACGCCGAGCAGGCCGCCGACGTCGACATCGTCATCACCACCGCGCTCATCCCGGGCCGCCCCGCGCCGCGGCTGCTCACCGCCGAGCACGTGGCGCGCATGAAGCCCGGCAGCGTCATCGTCGACATGGCCGCCGCCCAGGGCGGCAACGTCGAGGGCACGGTCGCCGGGAAGGCCGTCGTCACCGACAACGACGTGACGATCATCGGCTACACCGACCTGCCCGGCCGGCTCCCCGCCCAGGCCTCGCAGCTGTACGGCACCAACGTCGTCAACCTGATGAAGCTGCTCACGCCCGGCAAGGACGGCCGGCTCGTCCTCGACTTCGACGACGTGGTGCAGCGCTCGATGACCGTGGTCCGCGACGGCGAGAAGACCTGGCCGCCGCCCCCGGTCCAGGTGTCCGCCGCGCCCGCCGCCACCGGTGCGAAGGACCCCGCGCCGACCTCCTCCGAGGCACCGGCGAGGCCCGCACGCCCCGCCTGGTCCTCGTACGCCCTCGTCGCCGCCGGAGCGCTCGCGCTGTTCCTCGTGACGGCCTTCTCCCCGGGTGAACTCCTCGGCCACTTCACGGTGTTCGTCCTGGCGATCGTCATCGGCTTCTACGTCATCGGCAATGTGCACCACGCCCTGCACACCCCGCTGATGTCGGTCACCAACGCCATCTCCGGGATCGTCGTGGTCGGCGCGCTGCTCCAGATCGGGCACGGGAACACCGCCGTCACCGTGCTGTCGTTCGCCGCGATCCTGCTGGCGAGCATCAACATCTTCGGCGGATTCGCCGTCACCCGCCGCATGCTCGGCATGTTCTCGAAGGGCTGATCACGGATGACCACAGACACGGCCGCCCAGGCCGCCTACGTCGTCGCGGCGCTGCTGTTCATCCTCAGCCTCGCCGGCCTCTCCCAGCACCGGACCTCCCGCTCGGGCGTCGTCTGGGGCATCGCGGGCATGGTCGTCGCCCTGGCCGCCACGGTCGGTCTCGCCTCCCGCAGCATCACCGCCACCGGGCTCGTGCTGATCGCCGTAGCCACGGCCGTCGGCGCGGGCATCGGCCTGTGGCGGGCCCGGGTCGTCGAGATGACCGGCATGCCGGAGCTGATCGCCATCATGCACAGCCTGGTCGGCCTCGCCGCCGCGTTCGTCGGCTGGAACGGCTACCTCGACGTCGACGCCGAACTCTCCGGTTCCCTGCTGGGCATCCATCACGCCGAGGTGTTCATCGGGGTGTTCATCGGCGCCGTCACCTTCACGGGCTCCGTCGTCGCCTACCTGAAGCTCTCGGCGCGCATCGACTCCCGCCCGCTGACGCTGCCCGGCAAGCACGTCCTGAACATCGGCGCCCTGGTCGCCTTCGTCGGGCTGACCATCGCGTTCGTCGCCCGCCCCAACATGGGCCTGCTCATCGCGGTCACGGTGATCGCCCTCGCCCTCGGCGCGCACCTGGTCGCCTCCATCGGCGGCGGTGACATGCCGGTGGTCGTCTCCATGCTCAACAGCTACTCCGGCTGGGCCGCCGCGGCCTCGGGCTTCCTGCTCGCCAACAACCTGCTCATCGTCACCGGCGCGCTGGTCGGCTCCTCCGGTGCCTACCTGTCGTACATCATGTGCAAGGCGATGAACCGCTCCTTCATCTCGGTCATCGCGGGCGGCTTCGGCACCCCGGCGGCCGCGGCCGACGACGGCGAGCACGGCGAACACCGGGAGATCAGCGCCGAGGAGACCGCGGAACTCCTGCGCGACGCCACCTCGGTGATCATCACCCCGGGCTACGGCATGGCCGTCGCCCAGGCCCAGTACCCGGTCGCGGAGTTGGCGCGCAAGCTGCGCGAGCGGGGCGTCGAGGTGCGGTTCGGCATCCACCCCGTGGCCGGCCGGCTGCCCGGGCACATGAACGTGCTGCTCGCCGAGGCGAACGTGCCGTACGACATCGTCCTGGAGATGGACGAGATCAACGACGACTTCGCCGCCACCTCGGTCGTCCTGGTCATCGGCGCCAACGACACCGTCAACCCGGCCGCCACCGACAACCCGGCCAGCCCCATCGCCGGAATGCCGGTGCTGCACGTGTGGGAGGCGGCGAACGTGGTCGTCTTCAAGCGGTCCATGGCCGCCGGGTACGCGGGCGTGCAGAACCCGCTGTTCTTCCGGGAGAACACCCAGATGCTCTTCGGCGACGCCAAGCAGCGGGTGGAGGACATCCTGCGCCGCCTCGACGCCCTCGACGCGCCGGTCCCGGAGATGGCCGGCACATCCCGCTGAAGCGTGCACGGCCGCCGGGGACACCGTTGCCGCCGAGGGCGGGCACGGGGTCCCCGGCGGGGCCGGGGGCACGGGCGACGAGCCCCAACCGCGCGAGCTTGTCGACGACGGCCCGCTTCTCCGCCCGGCACGGTGACGGCCACGGTGACCCCGCGCGAGCGGGCCCCGCCGCCACGGCGGCCGAAGTGCGGCGGCGGGTCGGCTGCTTCGCGGTGCCCTGCCGCGTGCGCACGCGGCAGCCGGTAGGCGGCTGACAGGCCGGTCCTGTCCGGCCGCGGAGCAGTCCCCGGTCCCTCAGTCCGCCGTCTGCGCCGGGTTCGTCGTCACCCTGCGCAGGAGCGGCCTGCTGGCCCCGATCGCCGCGAGCATCGCCAGCGCGCCGGCGGTGACGCAGACGGCGAGCTGGAGCGCGCCGGAGCTGTCGACGGTGGCGCCGGCCGCCTTGTTGAGCTGGTACGCGCCGAAGACGCCCATCGCGGTGGTGCCGCCGGCCAGGACGACCAGGGGGAGGACCGTCTCGCGGACCCGGGCGCGGTCCAGCACCTTCAACGGGGTGCCGGCCAGCCGCAGCAGGCCGTAGACGCGCCGCCGGTCGAGGACGTTCGCGGCGGCGGTCAGCCCGGCGGAGGCGGTCGCGACCAGGAAGCTCAGGATCAGCGTCGCGGCGCTGACCGTGGCGATGCGGTCGGTGACGGTGGCGTCGGGGGCGGACACATAGTCCTGCGAGACCGGCAACCGGCCGTTCGCGGCGGGCGTGAGGGCGGTGATCGCGGTGTCGATCTGCGCGGGTCCGCCGGAGACCCGGGCGACCACGCCGGCGTTGCCGAGCAGCACGCTGCCGGAGAAGTCGTCGTCGTCCACGGTGCCGACACGCGCCTCGACGCCCGCCCGGTCCAGCAGCGTACGGGCCTCGGCCGCCGTGTGCCGGGCGTCGGCCGCGTCCTGGCTCACCACCGCGACCTGGTCGGGGTGTTCGGGGAAGCCGATGTCCAGTTGGGTCACGGAGAAGAACCCGGCGACGAAGCCCGCGAGGACCAGGCCGCTGACGGTGCGCCAGGCGGCGCGCGGGTCGTCGCTGAGCCTGCGGGCGGCCAGCAGGGTGGCCGGGCGGCGGGCGAAACGGCCCGCGACCCGCCCCAGCCGGTCCACGACCCACGGGCCGAACAGCCAGAACACCCCGTAGAACAGGGCCAGCAGCACGATCAGCCGGCGGTTGGACAGCTGGCCCTCGGTGTTCTGGAGGATGTAGACGAGGGCGGCGGCGAACAGCACGAGCCGGATCACGCGGGTGCGGCGCGGGTCGGCCTGCTGGGCCACGCCGAGGGGCGAGGCCGCGACCCGGCGCAGCATCGTCACCGCGCTGACGGTGAGCAGGACGGTGACCCCGAGCACCACCGCCGCGAGCCACGGCAGCCCGACCCACAGCTCGCCGGTGTACCAGCTGCCGACGCCGTACGGGATCTCGGCCAGGACGGGCAGCAGCGCCCCATAGGCGAGGGCACCCGCCAGGGCACCGGCGGCGCCCACGGCCGCCGCCTCGGCGGCGGTCATCGCGAGGATCTGGCGCGGGGTGGCCCCGGCCAGCCGCAGCGCGGCGAGCCGCTGCTCGCGCCGGGCCGCCCCGAGCCGTCCGGCCGCGGCGGCCAGCACGACGACGGGCACCACCAGCAGCACCGCGCCGAGCAGCGCCGTCTGCTGGTCGGCGCCGGTGAACAGGCTCGGCTTGTCACCGGCGAAGCCGGTGATCCCGGCGCGTGCCGTCTGCCCCTCGTCGTACCAGCCGAGGCTCCCGGCCGACGCGGAGACCGCGGGGTCGCCGGGTGCGCGCCCGATGACGGCGACCAGTTCGTCGGGGGAGGCGAGACCGGCGGCGCCGACCGTGCCGTAGGACGCGGGCCGGGGGAAGCGGTCGGCGAGCTGCCGCGCGGGCAGTTCACGGACCAGCTCGGCCAGGGCGGGGGAGAGGTACACCTCGCCCCTCCTGGGGAACGCGCTCAGGCCCGGCGGTGCCGGGGTGGGCCCGCGGTCCGGGAGCTGGGCGAGGCTGACGACGGTCACGGGCTTGTGGCGCACATACGTCGTGGTCGTGGCCTGGACGGCGGTCGCCGCCCGGGCGGGGGCCGCGTCGGGGACGCGCCAGGCGGTGCGGTCGGCGCGGGCGCCGGAGCCGAGGCAGGCGGCGACCATCACCAGCAGCACGAAGGCGCCGACGGCGGCGGCCCCGGCGGCGAGCAGCCGGCTCTGCAGGCCGCGGCGGCCGGCGGACCGGGCGAGGTGCCAGGTCAGGGGGAGGACAGGGGAACGCATGTCGGGACTCCGGGCTCTGGTCAGGCGACCGTGTACTGGCTGTGGGAGCTGATCCGGCCGTCGCGGACCTGGAGGATCCGGCCGCAGTGCGCGGCGACGTCGGCGTCGTGGGTGACCATGACCAGGGCGGCGCCCTGCTCGCGGGTGACGGAGGTGAGGAGCCGTACGACCTCCTCGCTGGTGTGCTGGTCCAGGGCGCCGGTGGGTTCGTCGGCGAAGACCACGTCCGGCTCGATCACCAGGGCGCGGGCGATGGCGACCCGCTGGGCCTGTCCGCCGGAGAGCTGGCCGGGGCGGCGCTTCTCCAGGCCGTCCAGGCCGAGCGGCGCGAACCAGCGGCGGGCGCGGGCGACGGCCTGCCCGCGGGGGACGCCCTCCAGCATCAACGGCAGGGCGACGTTCTCCTCGGCGGGCAGCTCCGGCAGCAGCTGGCCGAACTGGAAGACGAACCCGAAGCGCTTGCGGCGCAGCGCGCTCAGCTTGTTCTCGCCGAGCCGGTCTATGCGCTCGCCGCGCAGCAGGACCTGCCCGTCGTCGGGCCGGATGATCCCGGCCAGGGTGTGCAGCAGGGTGGACTTGCCGGAGCCGGACGGGCCCATGATGGCCAGCGAGTCGCGCGCGGCGACCTCGACGTCCACGCCGGCCAGTGCGGTGGTGGAGCCGTACTTCTTGATGAGGCCGTGGCCGGCCAGGACGATGCTCATGACGCGGTGTGCTCCCGGGTGGGTGTCAGCGCTCGAACTTCCAGGTGACCCGCGGGGTCGCGGGGTCTCCCTCGACCTTGATCACGCGGACGGGGATCGAGATCCGGTCGCCGTCGGCCCGGGCCGTGCACGTCCCGGTCGCACCGGCCACCGCCTTCAGAGGGGCCGGGCACGACACGTCGCCGATGTCCCGTCCGAGCCAGGGCAGCGGGTGGTACCAGCCCTCGATACGGGCCTGGAGGATGGTCTTCGCGATCGCCGGCCGGCCGTCCACCTTCACGTAGAGGGCGCGCGGCATGGTGTCGATCGTGGTGTGCTGCACATCCTTGGCGGCCGCGAGCCAGGTGACGAGACCGCCGACGGCGGCCATGGCGGCCACGCCGCCGACGGCACCGACGAGGAAACCGCGCTGCATCTCGTACTCCTGGGTCGGGATCGGGATCGTGGTCATGTCGATGATCGAGCAGAGGAAGTGGCTCCACTCTCGCCCGCGGGCACGGCCACGCGCCTCGGCCATTCGGCCAGACCCCCGGGCCCGCGCCGCACCGGCCCTCGGCCGTTCGGCCGACCATCCCACCGCCCGCCCGGTCGCGGACACGGCCGTGGGCCGCGCCCGGTTTCCGGACGCGGCCCACGGCGGCGGCTTCGGCATCGTCGGCCGGAAGGAGCCGGCCGAGTCCCTTCAGCGGGTGGTGACACGGGCGGGCCGGTCGGCCGGCGCCGGGCCGGGCGTGCCGGCACTGCTCGCCTCCGCCAGCCGGCGGCCCCGGGTCTCGGGGGCCATGGTGAGGCAGACCGCGAAGCCCAGCAGCGTGATCACCGCCATGATCAGCATGGTGGGGCCGACCCCGATGCGGTCAAGACCGACGGGCAGGAGGTAGGTGCCGATGGCGGCGCCGATGCGGCTGACGGCCGTGCCGACCCCGACCGCCGTGGCCCGTACCTCCGTCGGGAACAGCTCGGTGGGGTAGATGAACTCGAGGATGCTCGGGCCGCCGGAGAACAGCGCGTAGGCGCAGAAGCAGGCGAGGACGACGGCGGCGGGCGCGGCCGGCATCAGGCCCAGCACGGCGAGCGGGATGACCATCAGGGCGAAGGACCAGACGATCAGCGGCCGCCGCCCCCAGGTGTCGATGAGGCGCAGCGCGGGGACGCAGCCGATCAGGAACAGCACGCTGATCAGCGCGGAGCCGATGATCGAGTCGCCACCGCCGGACATGCCGAACGCGCTCAGGATCGTCGGCCCGAAGGTGTAGATCGCGAACAGCGGGACGATCTGGAGCAGCCAGAACAGGCCGACGAAGGCGGTGCGCTTGAGGTACGCGCCGCGGAAGACCTCGGTGAAGCCCAGGCCGTGCCCGCGCTCGTCGGCCACGAGGGACTCGACCGCCTCCGTGGTGGCGTCCGTGCCGTAGACGCGGGTCAGTACGGCCCGGGCCTCCTCCACGCGCCCCCGGCTGAGGAGCCAGCGGGGCGACTCCGGTGTGCCGATGCGGGCGATGATGAACACGACGGCGGGCACGGCCGCGCTGCCCAGGGCCCAGCGCCAGGCCCCGGAGTCCACGGTGCTGATGAGGGTGTAGCCGACCAGGTACGCGGCGGTGGCGCCCACGAACCACGCCATGATGAGCATGCCCATGACCCGGCCCCGCTGCGCGGTGGGCAGCCACTCGGACAGCAGGGCGCTGCCGATGGCGTAGTCGGCGCCGAGCGCGATGCCGATGACGAACCGCAGGACGACCATCAGCGTCGGATCGCTCACGAACATCGAGGCGACCGACGCCGCGGCGATCACCACGAAGTGCAGGGTGAACAGCAGCTGGCGGCCGATCCGGTCCGTCACCCGCCCGAAGACCAGACCGCCGACGAACAGGCCGACCAGGGCCGAGGCGCCGATGAGGCCCTCCTGGCTCGCGGACATGCCGAGGTCCTGGCTCATGCCCAGGACGACCACGCCCACGATGCTGAGCAGGTATCCGTCGAGGAACTGCCCCCCGGCGGTGAGGGCGAACATCTTGCGGTGGAACGGCCGGAAGCGGGCGTCGTCGATGAGGGAACTGCTCACAGGTCCTCCCTAGATCTGAGGTGTAATACCTCACTGGGGGCGTGGAGAGGGTATGAAGGGGGCGGGCAGGGATGTCCGCGGAACTCGTCTGCGGTGTGATGTGTAATGCCTTACTGGTGTGCGAAGAGGATTGGCCGATCCCCTCCCCCTGTCAAGGCCCCGGGTGGAGGCTTTGCCTCCGGATCCCCCGGCTCAGGAGTCCGCGGAGCCGCCCTCGGCCCGGCCGGCCCAGATGCCGCGGCTGTGGGCGAGATGCTTGCGCATCAGCTCGGCGGCCAGCTCGCCGTCCCCCGACTCGATGGCGTCCACGATGGCGATGTGCTCCTCGCCGGACTGGGTCAGCTCGCCCTGGTCCGCCAGCTTCTGGAGGCCCTGCATCCGGGCCTGGTCGCGCAGCTGCCCGACCATGGTCACGAGCCGGAGGTTGCCCAGCAGTTCGAGCAGTCCGAGGTGGAACTGCCGGTCCAGGTCGAGGAAGGAGGCGAGGTCTCCCTCGCGGGCGGCGGCCGTGATCTCCTCGGCGAGCTGCCGGAATCGCGGGACCGGTGCCCCGTCCAGGGTCTGGACGACGTCGGCCATGGCCGGTGCTTCCAGCATCGTGCGGATCCGGAAGATCTCGTCCAGGTCGTGGTCGGTGAGCACCGGCACCCGGAAGCCCCGGTTGCGGATGATCTCGACCAGGCCGAGGTTGGCGAGGTCCATGATCGCTTCCCGGACCGGGGTGACCGAGACGCCGAGCGCCGCCGCCACGTTGATGACGCTCTCCACCCGCCCCGGCTCGATCTGACCCAGCACGATCTGGGTCCGCACCGCCTCCCGGGCCTGCTCCCGGAGGCTGACGGACTTGAGCTGAGGGCCGCGGGCGGGGCCGGCCGAGGGGCGCGATGTGGTCACGCCTTATGCATAACACGGGACACCGCACCGTAGCCTTGCCGAGGCTCGTAAGGTGTAATACCTTACTCGGGCTTCCTTCCTGGGAGGCCGTGGAGAAGGTCCTGTGACGAAGCGGAGTGCCATGAAGACCATCACCCTCGGTGAGCGCGAGATCCGCGAGGCCGTCACGATGAGCGAGGCCATCGACGCCGTACGACGCGGCTTCGCCGACCTCGCGGGCGGGGCGTTCGAGATGCCCACCCGCACCGCGCTCCGGGACGGGCAGTTCCTCGTGATGGCCGCTCATCACCGGCCGACCGCGTCCGCCATGATCAAGACGCTGAGCGTGAACTTCGCACGCAGGCCGGCCATCGCGGGCACGGTGACCTGGACCGAGACCGGCCGCCCGGACCACCTGGTCGCCGACGCCGCACCGGTGACGGCGCTGCGCACCGGCGCCGCGGTCGGTGTCGCGACCGACCTCCTGGCCGCACCGGAGGCCGGCCGCCTGACCCTGATCGGCGCCGGCGCGCAGGCCCCCGACCAGGTCCGCGCCGTCCACACGGTCCGGCCGCTGAGCCGGCTGACCGTCGTCGACGCCGACCCCCGGCGCGCCCGGGACCTCGTCGAGACGCTCGCACCCGAGCTGGCGGAGGTGGAGCTGTGCACGGCGGACGACCCGGAGTCCGCCGTCCGGGACGCCGAGATCGTCTGTTGCGCGACCAATGCCACCAGCCCGCTCTTCCCGGAGTCGGCGCTGCCCGCCCAGGTGCACGTCAACGCCATCGGCGCCTACCGCCCCACCATGCGCGAGCTGCCCGACGAACTGCTCGCCGGCAGCACGGTCGTCGTCGACGAACTCGACGCCGTCCTGGAGGAGTCCGGCGAGATCATCCACGCACTGGAGAGCGGCGCCCTCACGCGGGAGGCCCTCACGGAGCTCGGCACCGCGCTGACCGCCGCCTCCCCGGAGTACGGCAAGCGGACCGTGTTCAAGACCGTCGGCGTCGCCGTGCAGGACTGGGCCCTCGCCCGGCTGCTGGCCGAGAAGTTCCTGCACTGAGGGAGGGGCGACGATGGCACACAGCGCAGTGATCGTCGGCGCGGGCGTGATCGGTCTCGCCACCGCCCACCGGCTCGCCGAGGACGGCCTGGCCGTCACGGTCGTGGACGCGGCACCCGCCAGTACGGGAGCCTCCGTCCACAACGCCGGCTGGATCGTGCCGATCATGTCGGCGCCCGTCCCCGCACCCGGAATGCTCGGGCAGGCACTGCGGTGGATGACCCGCAAGGACAGCCCGCTGTACGTCCGGCCGACGCCACGCCCCGAGCACGTCCGCTTCATGCTGCGCATGCTGCGCCACTGCAACCCGCGCGACTTCCACCACGGCCTGGAAGCCCTCGTCACCCTCAACGAGCGGACCGTCCACCTCTTCGACGCCTACGAGAAGGAGGGCGTGCGGTTCGAGTACCACCGCACCGGCCAGCTCATGGCCTTCCGTACCCACGAGGCGATGCGGCGCTACCAGGCGGAAGCGGCGCACCTGGAGCGGATCGGCCACACCGCGATCCCCCTCTCCGGTGACGAGCTCAGGGACCTGGAACCGGCCCTCGGCCCGCAGGTGCGGACGGGCCTGCGCTGCCCGCAGGAACGGCACGTCGACCCCGCGAGCCTGGTCAGGGGCCTGGCGGACCGCTGCCGGGACCTCGGCGTCCGGTTCCTGTACGACCACCCGGTCACCGGCATCGACTCCCGGGGCGCCACGGTGACGTCGGTGCTCGCCGGGGGCGAGAGGCTCACCGGCGACGTGTTCGTCCTCGCGGCGGGCGTGCACACCGGCCCCCTGGCGCGGCTCGCCGGCTTCCCGCTGCCCGTCCAGCCCGGCAAGGGATACGGGTTCGACGACACCAGCGGCTCCGTGACCCTGCGGCACTCGGTGTACCTGGGCGAGGCGAAGGTGGCCGTCACACCGCTGTCGGACCGGCTGCGGTTCGCCGGGACGATGGAGTTCGGCAGCTTCGACTCGGCCGTCGACCGGCACCGGCTGCGCGGTATCGCCCGCTCGGCCCACGCGTTCCTGCCGGACTTCCCTCCGGCTCTCCAGCCGCGCGGCTGGACGGGACTGCGCCCGATGACCCCGGACGGCCTGCCGGTCATCGGCCCGCTCCCGGGCCGGGAGAACCTGCTCGTCGCGAGCGGGCACTGCATGCTCGGGGTGACCCTGGCGCCGATGACGGCGGAACTGATCGCAGGGCACGTCGCGGGCGCTCCGGAGGCGTCCGCACTCGCCGGTCCTTTCGCCCCCGGACGCTTCGCCTCCCGCCGGCGGAGGCCATGACGGGCCCGTAGCGCACAGCGACACGGCAGGGGCCGGCTCGACACTGTCGAGCCGGCCCCTGCCGGTGGTACCAGGACGGGTCAGTCGGTGCCCGACTCCATCGCGGCGCGGTCCAGCCAGGCGTCCTGCTCGGAGACCTCGCCGCGGGAGGCGATGGCCTCGGCGCCGCCCTGCGGCAGCTCCGGCATGGTGCCGATCAGCCCGGTCGCGGCGGCCTGGGAGGCGCCGATGGTGGGGCTGCCGGTGCCGATCAGGCCGATGCCCGCGTACTGCTCCAGCTTGGCGCGCGAGTCGGCGATGTCCAGGTTGCGCATGGTGAGCTGGCCGATCCGGTCCACCGGGCCGAACGCGGAGTCCTCGGTGCGCTCCATGGACAGCTTGTCCGGGTGGTAGCTGAACGCCGGGCCGGTGGTGTCGAGGATCGAGTAGTCCTCGCCGCGCCGCAGCCGCAGCGTCACCTCGCCGGTGACGGCCGCGCCGACCCAGCGCTGGAGCGACTCGCGGATCATCAGCGCCTGCGGGTCCAGCCAGCGGCCCTCGTACATCAGCCGCCCGAGCCGCCGCCCCTCGGTGTGGTACTGGGCGAGGGTGTCCTCGTTGTGGATCGCGTTGACCAGCCGCTCGTAGGCGGCGTGCAGCAGGGCCATGCCCGGGGCCTCGTAGATGCCGCGGCTCTTGGCCTCGATGATCCGGTTCTCGATCTGGTCGGACATGCCGAGGCCGTGCCGGCCGCCGATGGCGTTGGCCTCCATCACCAGGTCGACGGCGGTGGCGAACTCCTTGCCGTTGATCGTCACCGGGCGGCCCTGGTCGAAGCCGATCGTCACGTCCTCGGTGGCGATCTCGACCTCGGGGTCCCAGAACCGCACGCCCATGATCGGCTCGACCGTCTCGACGCCGGTGTCCAGGTGCTCCAGGGTCTTGGCCTCGTGCGTGGCGCCCCAGATGTTGGCGTCCGTGGAGTACGCCTTCTCCGTGCTGTCGCGGTAGGGCAGCCCGTGGGCGAGCAGCCACTCCGACATCTCCTTGCGGCCGCCCAGCTCGGTCACGAACGCCGCGTCCAGCCAGGGCTTGTAGATCCTGAGGTGCGGGTTGGCGAGCAGGCCGTAGCGGTAGAACCGCTCGATGTCGTTGCCCTTGAACGTCGAGCCGTCGCCCCAGATCTGGACGTCGTCCTCCAGCATCGCCCGCACCAGCAGCGTGCCGGTGACGGCGCGGCCGAGCGGTGTGGTGTTGAAGTACGCCCGCCCGCCCGAGCGGATGTGGAACGCGCCGCAGGTCAGCGCGGCCAGGCCCTCCTCGACCAGCGCCGCCCGGCAGTCGACCAGGCGCGCGATCTCGGCGCCGTAGGTCTTGGCACGGCCGGGCACCGAGGCGATGTCGGGCTCGTCGTACTGGCCGATGTCGGCGGTGTAGGTGCACGGGACGGCGCCCTTGTCGCGCATCCACGCGACCGCGACGGACGTGTCGAGACCGCCCGAGAAGGCGATGCCGACGCGCTCGCCGGCGGGCAGGGAGGTGAGGACCTTGGACATAGAAAGAGTATGTATCACTTTGCATAGTCATGCAAGCGGGGTATGCGAAATCGCCGGTCCCGCTGCTTGCGCTTCAGGAACCCGCTGCCTCGGAACCCCCGAGGGCGCCGAGGATCCGCTCGGCGGCCAGCGTCGGTGTCAGCTCGCCCGCCCTGACCCGCTGTTCCAGCACCGGCGCCAGCGCCCGCACCGCCGGGTCGGCGTGCAGCCGGCCGAGGAGTTCGTCGCGGACCATGGTCCAGGTCCAGTCGACCTGCTGCTCGCGGCGCTTGGCGGTGAGGCGGCCGGTGGAGTCCAGCAGCGTGCGGTGCTGTTCCAGGCGCTCCCACACGGTGTCCAGGCCGGTCGACTCACGGGCGCTGCAATGCAGGACCGGCGGCGTCCAGAACGCGTCCTTGCCGTGCATCAGCCGCAGCGCGCCGGCCAGTTCCCGCGCGGCGGCCCGGGCGTCGCGCTCGTGCGGCCCGTCCGCCTTGTTGACGGCGATCACGTCGGCCAGCTCCAGGACGCCCTTCTTGATGCCCTGGAGCTGGTCGCCGGTGCGGGCGAGAGTGAGCAGCAGGAAGGTGTCGACCATGTTCGCGACGGCGGTCTCGGACTGGCCGACGCCGACGGTCTCCACCAGGATCACGTCGTAGCCGGCCGCCTCCATCACCACGATCGACTCGCGGGTGGCCTTGGCGACCCCGCCGAGCGTGCCCGCGGTGGGGGAGGGGCGCACGAACGCCGCCGGATCGACGGCCAGGCGTTCCATCCGCGTCTTGTCGCCCAGGATCGAGCCGCCGGTACGGCTGGAGGACGGGTCGACGGCCAGGACCGCCACCCGGTGCCCGAGCGAGGTCAGCAGCGTGCCGAACGCGTCGATGAACGTCGACTTGCCCACCCCGGGCACCCCGCTGATCCCGATCCGCCGGGCCCGGCCGCTGTGCGGCAGCAGCGCGGTCAGCAACTCCTGGGCCAGCGCGCGGTGTTGCGGCCGGGTCGACTCGACGAGGGTGATGGCCCGGGCGATGATCGCCCGCTTCCCGTCGAGCACGCCCTTCACATACGCGTCGACATCGATCACAGGTCGTGCCCGAGGTCGCCCGACAGCCGCTTCACGAGGTCGTAGGCCGCGTCCGGGATCACCGTCCCGGGCGGGAAGACGGCCGCCGCGCCCATCTCCAGCAGCGTGGGCACGTCCTGCGGCGGGATCACCCCGCCGACCACGATCATGATGTCCTCGCGGCCCTCCTCGGCCAGCGCCTCGCGCAGCGCCGGGACGAGGGTGAGGTGACCGGCCGCCAGCGACGAGACGCCGACGATGTGCACGTCCGCCTCGACGGCCTGCCGGGCCACCTCGGCGGGCGTCTGGAACAGCGGGCCGACGTCCACGTCGAATCCGAGGTCGGCGAAGGCGGTGGCGATCACCTTCTGGCCGCGGTCGTGGCCGTCCTGGCCCATCTTCGCGACCAGGATCCGCGGCCGGCGGCCCTCGGCCTCCTCGAAGTCGGACACCAGGGTGCGGGTGCGGTCCACGCTCGGGGACTCTCCGGTCTCGTTGCGGTACACGCCGGTGATCGTACGGATCTGGCTCGCGTGCCGGCCGTAGACCTTCTCCAGGGCGTCGGAGATCTCCCCGACGGTGGCCTTGGCACGGGCCGCGTGCACGGCCAGCTCCAGCAGGTTGCCCTCGCCCGCGGCGGCCCGGGTCAGCGCGTCCAGCGCGTCCCGGCAGGCCGTCTCGTCGCGCTCGGCGCGCAGCCGCCGCAGCTTCTCGATCTGCTGGGCGCGCACCGAGGAGTTGTCGACCTTGAGCACGTCGATCTGCTCGTCGCTGTCCACCCGGTACTTGTTGACGCCGATGACCGGCTGACGGCCCGAGTCGATCCGGGCCTGCGTACGGGCCGCGGCCTCCTCGATGCGCAGCTTGGGGATGCCCGCGTCGATGGCCTTGGCCATGCCGCCCGCGGCCTCCACCTCCTCGATGTGCTGCCAGGCCCGCCGGGCCAGGTCGTACGTCAGCTTCTCCACGTACGCGCTGCCGCCCCACGGGTCGATCACCCGGGTCGTGCCGGACTCCTGCTGGAGGAGCAACTGCGTGTTGCGGGCGATGCGCGCCGAGAAGTCGGTGGGCAGGGCGAGCGCCTCGTCGAGGGCGTTGGTGTGCAGCGACTGGGTGTGGCCCTGCGTCGCCGCCATGGCCTCGACGCACGTGCGCGTCACGTTGTTGAACACGTCCTGCGCGGTCAGCGACCAGCCCGATGTCTGTGAATGGGTGCGCAGGGAAAGGGACTTGGCGTTCTGCGGGTCGAACTGCTTCACCAGCTTCGCCCACAGCAGCCGCGCCGCGCGCAGCTTGGCGACCTCCATGAAGAAGTTCATGCCGATCGCCCAGAAGAACGACAGCCGGGGCGCGAACGCGTCCACGTCCAGGCCGGCTTCACGCCCCGCCCGGATGTACTCCACGCCGTCCGCGAGCGTGTACGCCAGCTCCAGGTCGGCCGTCGCGCCCGCCTCCTGGATGTGGTAGCCGGAGATGGAGATGGAGTTGTAGCGGGGCATCCGCTGCGAGGTGAAGGCGAAGATGTCGGAGATGATCCGCATCGACGGCTTCGGCGGGTAGATGTAGGTGTTGCGGACCATGAACTCCTTGAGGATGTCGTTCTGGATGGTCCCCGCCAGCTTCTCCGGCGGCACGCCCTGTTCTTCGGCGGCGACGATGTACAGCGCCAGCACCGGGAGCACGGCGCCGTTCATCGTCATCGACACGGTCATCTTGTCCAGCGGGATCCCGTCGAACAGCTGCCGCATGTCGTAGATCGAGTCGATGGCCACGCCCGCCATGCCGACGTCACCGGTCACGCGCGGGTGGTCGCTGTCGTAGCCGCGGTGCGTGGGCAGGTCGAAGGCGACCGACAGGCCCTTCTGCCCGGCCGCGAGGTTGCGCCGGTAGAAGGCGTTGGACTCCTCGGCCGTGGAGAAACCGGCGTACTGGCGGATCGTCCAGGGCTGGTTGACGTACATCGTCGGGTACGGGCCGCGCAGATACGGCGCCGCGCCCGGGTACGTGTCCAGGAAGTCCAGGCCCTCCAGGTCACGGCCGGTGTACAGCGGCTTGACCGCGATGCCTTCCGGGGTCTCCCAGAGCAGGTCGTCCCCGCCGGACGCGTTCTTGACCGCCGTACGCCACTCGTCGGGGCCGCCGTCGGCGGCCGGGGTGCCCAGCTCGATCCCGGAGAAGTCGGGGACGGACGGGCCGGAAGGGGCGGTCATCAGGACACTCCCATGCGGTCGAGGGTCGCGGACAGCACGGCCACGGCGTCGCAGCCCGCGAAGACGTACGCGTCGACACCGGGGTACTCCCCGGGCCGCCCGGCGAGGAACACGTGCGCGGCCCCCGCCTCCTTGAGCTCCGCGGCCCGGGCCGCCGCCTGCTCCTCGTACAGGGCGTCACTGGAGCACAGCACCGCCTCCGTCGCGCCGCTCTGAGCGAAGGTGCCCTCGGTGACCGGCTCGATGCCGCCCGCCTGGAAGAGGTTCGAGGCGAAGGTGAGGCGTGCGGTGTGGGCGGCGGCCGGGCCGAGCGCGGCGAGGTAGATCCGGGGCCGGGAGCCGGTCGCGGCGAGATGCGCGTCCGAGCGGGCGCGCAGCGCCTCGAAGGCCTCGTCGCGGCGCACCCGCGGCAGCCCGCCGGACGGCTGCTCCGGCGCGCTCGCGCGCACGACCGGCTTCTCCGCGAGGTACGGGAACTCGCTGACACCGGTGATGGGTTCGCGCCGCTTGGCCAGCCTGCCGGTACGCGCCTGCCAGGTCTCGGCGAGATCCCGCTCGACGTCCCCGGACCGCAGGGCGGCCGCCATGCCGCCGAGCCGCTCGATCCGCTGGAAGAACTCCCAGCCCGCGTGGGCGAGTTCGTCGGTCAGCCGCTCCACGTACCAGGAGCCGCCCGCCGGGTCGATCACCCGGGCGAGATGCGACTCCTCGATGAGGATCGTCGAGGTGTTGCGGGCGATGCGGCGGGCGAACGCGTCCGGCAGGCCGAGGGCGTGGTCGAAGGGCAGCACGGTGACCGCGTCGGCCCCGCCCGCTCCGGCGGCCAGCGTGGCGATGGTGGTGCGCAGCATGTTCACCCACGGGTCGCGGCGCGTCATCATCACCGGCGAGGTGACCACGTGCTGGAGCTGCGCCCCCGCGCGCGGGGCCCCGCAGACCTCCGCCACCCGCGCCCACAGCCGGCGCGCGGCCCGCAGCTTGGCGATCGTCAGGAACTGGTCGGCGGTCGCCGCGTACCGGAACTCCAGCTGCGCGACCGCCTGTTCGACGCTCAGGCCCGCCTCGGTCAGCGCCCGCAGATACGCCACCCCCGTGGCCAGCGAGCTGCCCAGCTCCTGGGCGGCCGAACCACCCGCCTCGTGGTACGGCAGCGCGTCCACGGTGAGCGCCCGCAGCCCCGGGTACTCCGCGGCGCACAGCCGCGCGAGTTCCGCCGCCGGCGCCACGTCACCCCGCTGCCCGGTGCGGGCCTCGAACCCGAGCGGATCCGCGCCCAGGTTGCCCCGCGCCGCGTCCCGGGCGACGCCCCGCTCCTCGTACAGCCGCAGCAACTCCCGCGCCGCTGGCTCGACATCACGCCCCGCGTCGAGGACGACCGGGGCCAGATCGAGGTAGACGCCGTCGAGGACCCGGCCGAGCTCCGGCACCGGGATGCCGCCCTCTCCGACGGTGAGCCAGACGGAGGTGACACCGTTCTCCAGGTCCGCGAGGACCGCGTCGCGGTCGGCCGCCGTGTGCCGCTGCCGTACGTCCCAGCCGCCGACCGTGTTCCCCTCGGGCCGGCCGCCGCGCACAAAGGGCGCGAACCCCGGGAGACCCGGCTCGGGCGCGGCGTCGTGCGGCGTGTAGAGGGGACGGGTGCGCAACCCGTCCTCCAACGCGGTGGACAGGGCTTCCTCGGCCTCGGCACCCTCGACGTCCTTGCCCGACTTGCGCAGCACACCCGCCACAAGGCGCTGCCACTGCTCACGGGACACGTCAGGGAACTCGCCGGCCAGCTCAAGCCCGTTGTCAGGCAGGACCGTCATGCTCGGATGCTAGGACACGGACCTCAAGGATCAGCAGAGGGCACGGCTGTGACGTTTCCCTCCCCCTGACTGTGACCTCGCTCTCCCGACCGCCGCGGCTGGTCGGGTCCCCTCCGGCGACCGCGTCACGATGCCCCGGGCATCCGGGGCATCGCAACGCGGCAGGCCGTCAGTCAGGGAACCGGGACGTCGTGAGCGGACGCCCTCAGTTGAAGGAGCGGATCTTGTAGCTGCCCTGAAGGTTGCCCTGGTACTGCACCGATCCCTTGCGCTGCGTGTAGTTGGTGCCCGCGTAGATGTTCACGGCCGCGCGGGACGACCGGTTGTAGGCCGACTTCGCGTTGTGGTTGCCCACCCACGCACCGCACTTGGCGACGGTGTCCTGGACCGCGGGCAGGGCCTCGCAGATGCTGCCCATACCGTTCCAGCCGCTGAAGAAGCAGAACTTCCCCTCGTCGCAGCGGTCGTACCCCTCGGCCGCGGGCGCCGCGGAAGCGGCCGGAACGCCCGCGGCGCCGATGATCGCGGCCATCGACGCGGCCGCCAGAACCGCACGGATCTTGCCCATGTGTCTCCCCCTCGGGAACGAGTGATCTGTGGACGGCAGCGACGATGGCAGCCCGCCCGTACCTCCTGCCATGGCGTCGCCCTGTCCCGGACAAGGGCTCGCTGTCCGGCCTGGTCAGGGCCCTGTCCGGGTCGTGTCCGGCGAGTGCGCGGCGGGGGCTGCTCAGAGGCTGCGGGCGGTGATGTCACCGTAGGCGGTGGTCGCGCGGATGTTCAGGCCGGCGGCGCCGCCCTCGCTGTTCCTGAGCGCGTTGTGGATCCGGCCGTGGCCGGTGCCGGCGTCCAGCGAGGCGGAGACTCCGGCGGCGGCGCCGACCGAGACGTCACCGGCCTGCGTGGTGAGCACGACCGTGCCGCGCACGGCCTCGGCGATCCGGATGTCGCCCTTTCCGGTGCTGATCTCCGCGGGGCCGCCCAGGCGGCCGACCGAGACGTCGCCGGCGACGGTGGTGAGGCGGGCGCTCGCGGTCTCGTCGAGCTTGACCGCGCCGTGCGCGCTCTCGAAGGCGACGTCGCCGAGCCGTCCGACGCCCCGGAACCCGGCGCCGGCCGCCTTCGCCTCGACCCGGGAACCGGCGGGCAGCTGGACCGTCACCTCGATGGCCCCGGAGGGGCCGAGGTACTGGTTCTTCGCCGAGGCCTCGATCCGCAGGATGCCGTCGCGGTATGCGACCGTGGTCTGCTCCGCCACCTTCACGTCGCGGCCCTTCGAGGCGTCCGCGGGCAGGACCTCGACGGTGGTGTCGGCCCGGTCGGAGGCGATGAACCGGACGTGCCCGGCAGGAATGTCGAGGACGGCGGTGATCGGGGCGGTGGTCTCGAACGTCTGCATCGTGGTCTCCTTGACCGCTTGTTGTTTCCGACGACAGAAACGCTACGTTGCGTTCAGAGAAGCGGCAACACACTCGTTGCGTATATTCGATATCGTCCCAGGTAAAAGCTGGGGAATCGTTGCAACCGGCCTACGCGCTAACGCAACGCACCTCGCTTGCTCGTTGCAATGGAATGAAAATGAACGCTACTCTCGGGCCGTCAAGGAAGCACGAAGGGAGATCGCGGTGCCCGGAGGCAGGCTCACGCAGCAGGAACGCCAGCAGATCGCGCTGGGGCTGGCCGACGGGCTCGCCTACGCGGAGATCGCCAGACGCCTCGACCGCCCCACCTCCACGGTCACGCGTGAGGTCATGCGGAACGGCGGCCCCACGGCCTACCGTGCCGACCTGGCCCACCGCGCCACCGAACGCCGCGCTCGCCGGCGCAGGCAGGCCGCGCCCCGGCGGCCGGAGGCGCCCCCGCAGCCCCACGGACGCGACGCCGAGGCCGTGCGCGCGTACGAGGAGGCGCTGACCACCGTCTTCATGCAGTCGGGCACGCCCAAGATGATGGCCCGCGTGATGGCCTGCCTCTGCGTCAGCGACTCGGGCACCCTCACCGCGTCCGAACTCGTCCAGCGCCTCCAGGTCAGCCCGGCGTCCGTCTCCAAGGCGGTCGCGTTCCTCGACAGTCAGGGCCTGGTCCGCCGGGAACGCGACGAACGCCGCCGCGAGCGCTACATCGTCGACGACGACGTCTGGTACCGGTCGATGATGGCCAGCGCCCGGGCCATCGCCCAGATCGTCGAGACCGCGCGGCAGGGCGTCGGCATCCTCGGCCCCGGCACTCCGGCCGGCGCCCGCCTCGAGAACATCGCCCGCTTCCTCGACTTCGTCTCCGAGAGCACCGCCCGCGCCGCGGACCAGGCCCGCGACATCCTCCACGCGAAACCCGGAGTGGCCACGGGCGGCGCGGCCGAGCCGCGTTCGGAACGCGGCTGAACGTCCACGGCACCGGCGGCGGCGCGGTGCCAGGCTGGGGGCATGCAGCAGCAACCGTACGAGCCCCCGAGGCCCGGTGTGGGGTCTCCCCGGATCCTCGTCGTGGACGACGATCCGACCGTCGCCGAGGTCGTCGCCGGGTACCTGGACCGCGCCGGTTACGCCGTCGACCGCGCCGACGACGGTCCCACCGCCCTCACCCGCGCCGCCGCGCACCGGCCGGACCTGGTCGTGCTCGACCTGATGCTGCCCGGCATGGACGGCCTGGAGGTGTGCCGGCGGATCCGCGGCCAGGGCCCCGTGCCGGTCATCATGCTCACCGCCCGCGGCGACGAGGACGACCGCATCCTGGGCCTGGAGGTCGGCGCCGACGACTACGTCACCAAGCCCTTCAGCCCCCGCGAACTCGTCCTGCGCGTGGAGTCGGTCCTGCGCCGCAGCAGGCCCGCCCCCACCGAGCAGCACCGGCTGGGGGCGGCCGGCCTGACCGTGGACCCGGCGGCCCGCCGGGCCGCCAAGAACGGGACCGAACTCGCCCTCACCCTCCGCGAGTTCGACCTGCTCTCCTTCTTCCTGCGCCATCCCGGGCAGGCCTTCGGCCGTGAGGACCTGATGCGCGAGGTGTGGGGCTGGGACTTCGGCGACCTGTCGACCGTCACGGTTCACGTCCGCCGCCTGCGCGGCAAGGTCGAGGACGACCCGGCCCGGCCCCGCCTGATCCGGACCGTGTGGGGCGTGGGCTACCGCTTCGACCCCGCGGGAGGGGAGGACTGACCGTGCGCGCCACCCTCCTCATCGCCCTCTACGCCTTCGCCGGCGCGGCCGTCAGCGGCCTGGCCGGAGCGGGCGTGCTGCGCCTCATCCGGCGCCGCTCGCTGACCGCCTCGCTCACCGTGGTCGCGGCGGTCGGGGTCGTCGCGATGCTCGCCGGCACGCTCGCCGTCGCCTGGGCGATGTTCCTGTCCCCGCACGACCTGACCGTCGTCACGACGGTCGTCGCCATGGCGGCCGTCGTCTCCCTGGCCACCGCGCTGCTGCTGGGCCGCTGGGTCGTCGGCCGCAGCCGTGCCCTCGCCCTGGCCGCACGCTCCTTCGGCGACGGCGGGGACTTCGCGGCCCCCGACGGTCCGACGACCGCCGAACTGGAGTCGCTGAGCCGCGAGTTGGCCGCCACCAGCGCCCGGCTCGCCCAGTCGCGGGAGCGGGAGCGAGCGCTGGAGACCTCCCGGCGCGAACTCGTCGCCTGGATCTCGCACGACCTGCGCACCCCGCTGGCCGGTCTGCGCGCCATGTCGGAGGCCCTGGAGGACGGCGTCGCCGCCGACCCCGACCGCTACCTCAGGCAGATGCGCACCGAGGTCGAACGCCTCAACGACATGGTCGGCGACCTCTTCGAACTCTCCCGCATCCACGCCGGCACACTGCCCCTGGCCCCCACCCGCATCTCCGCGTACGACCTGGTCGGCGACGCCCTGGCGGGAGCCGACCCGCTCGCCCGGGAGCACGGGGTGCGGCTGGTGGGCGGCCGTGTCGAGCCGGTGCCGGTGGAGGTGGATGGCAAGGAGATGAGCCGGGTGCTGGGCAACCTGCTGGTCAACGCCATCCGCCGGACCCCCGCCGACGGCACGGTCGCGATCGCCGCGGAGCGGTCCGCCGAGGGCGTGGTGCTGTCGGTGACGGACGGCTGCGGCGGCATCCCCGAGGAGGACCTGCCACGCGTCTTCGACACCGGCTGGCGCGGCACCCACGCCCGCACGCCCCCGGCCGGCGCGGGCCTCGGCCTCGCCATCGTCCGGGGGATCGTGGAGGCGCACCAGGGCCGGGCCACCGTACGCAACATCCCCGGCGGCTGCCGCTTCGAGGTGCTGCTGCCGCCGGCGTAGGGTCCGCGGGGCGGTGACCACAGGGGACTCGAGGCGGACGTAAGGGTTTCGTCATCGGCAGTCCGGCCCGGCACGGCCGCCGTTCCCGTTGAATGGGAGGCAGACGAGGACTCCCAGGAGGTGGGCGACATGGGGCGGGTGCGGAGCGCGCTGCTCGGGCCGTGGATGGTGGGTGTGCTGGTGGTGGCGGTCGCCGGGGCCGGTTTCGGGCTGTACTGGTTCCAGCCGTGGAAGCTGTGGCAGGACGAGACGGTCCGGGAGGCACTGCCCGTCACGGTGGAGGCGCCCGAGCCGTCGGCCGACGCACCGCCGTCCGCGTCATCCTCCGCCCCGTCCCCGGCCGGACCAAAGACGCTGGCGAGCGGCGAACTGATCAGCCACGAACACGCGACGTCCGGTACCGTGAAGCTCGTACGGCTGCCCGACGGCAGCCATGTGGTGCGCCTGGAGGGGCTCGACACCAGCAACGGCCCCGACCTGCGCGTCTGGTTCACCGACGCGCCGGTGAAGGAGGGACGCGCCGGCTGGCACGTGTTCGACGACGGGCAGTACGTGAGCCTCGGCAGGCTCAAGGGCAACAAGGGCAGCCAGAACTACGCCGTGCCCGCCGACGTCGACGTGACCCGGTACAGCAGCGTCAGCATCTGGTGCGACCGCTTCGACGTCTCCTTCGGCGCGGCGGAACTGGCCCGTACGTGAGGCGAAGGCCTGCTCAGCGAGGCGCCCGGTACCGAGACGAAAGGCGATCCATGACGATTCTGGTGACGGGGGCGACCGGCAACGTGGGGCGGAACGTCGTCCGGCAACTCCTGGAGCGGGGGCACGACGTGCGGGCCCTGACCCGCACGCCCCGGGCCGGGGCGTTACCCGAGGAAGTCCGGGTCCACGAAGGCGATCTCACGCGCCCCGATACGCTGAAGGACGCCCTGGACGGCGTCGACGCGCTCTTCCTCTACCCCGTGGCGGCGACCGCCGAGGAGGTGGTCGGCATGGCGAAGACGGCGGGCGTGCACCGCATCGTCGTGCTCTCCTCCGGCGCGGTCACCGCCGGCTACGACACCGACTTCCACCTCCCGGTGGAGCAGGCGGTGGAGGCATCGGGACTCGAGTGGACGCATGTGCGCCCCGGCGAGTTCGCGATGAACAAGCTCGCCCTGTGGGGGCCGCCCATCCGCGCCGAGCGTGTGGTGCGCGACCCGGCCCCGGACGCCGCGTGGTTCCCGGTGCACGAGCGGGACATCGCCGACACGGCGGTCCTCGCCCTGACCGAGGAGGGCCACGCGGGGCAGGCGTACACCCTGAACGGGCCCGAACTCCTCACCCACCGCCGCCAGGTGGAGCTCATCGGCGAGGCGCTGGGCGAGGAGATCCGCTTCGAGGTGGTGACCCCGCAGGAGGCCCGCGAGATCTATCTCGCGCAGGGCGGCTTCGCCGCGGAGGCCGCCGACTTCCTCCTCGGCTTCGAGGACTACGGCGGCAACGACGCGGACGCGTCGGAGGCCGAGGCCTTCGACCCGGCGTCCCTCGGCCCCCTGCCGACGGCGGAGGCCGTCACCGGACGGCCCGCCCGCACCTTCGCGCAGTGGGCAAGGGACCACGCCGCCGCGTTCCGCTCCTGACGGCTGCCGGGCACGCGTCGGTTGTCCCGTCGAACGATGTCGGAGGCCGTTCAGCCGAGGTCGGTGAGCTGAGTTTCTTGCGTCCCACGAGCAGGTCGGTGGTCTCCACGGTGAGGGGTCCGAGGTGCCCGAGGTGGCTGAGCGTCCCGTCCATGGCGACCAGGCGCAGGTAAGGGCCGAGGTCGTGCGGGGCGGAGACGGTGTCGATGACGACGTCGAACCGGTCGCGGGCGTCGGCCATCTGCTCCGGGTCCGTCGAGACGATGAGACGGCGGGCGCCGAGACGACGAGCGTCGTCGGCCTTGTCCGGTGAGCGGCTGACGACCGAGGTGTCGGCGCCGAGCGCCACGGCGAGCTTGACCGCCAGATGGCCCAGGCCGCCCAGCCCCGCCACGGCGACGCGGGTCCCCGGCCCCACACCGAGACCGGCCCGGCACAGGGCGCACTCGCCGCACGCATCGACGATGTTGCCCACCGCGACCGGGTCGCCGACGGCGAAGCGGGTGACCGCGGGCCCGGCCTCGGTCACCACACCCGTGAACTCGTGCCCCGGCACCCGGGGCTCGCCCCCTTCGCCGGAGCGGGCGCTGACGGCGTGCGCATCGGTGTGGCAGACACCGCAGTACTCGATCCGGACCGCGAGGTCGTCGGGGCGCAGGCCGCGCCGTTCCAGCGGCGCTCGCCGCAGGGTGGGCGACGGCCGTCGGTCTGGTGCGCCAGGGAGACCCGTTCGACGTGATGGCCATGGTGATCGCCATATCCATGGCCTGGTCACCGGTCAGCAACGTCTACGCGGCGACCGCTCAGGAGCCCCCCGAGGTGCACGAGCAGCGTCGCACCTTGCTCCGCGAGAGCGTCCGCCGCGCCATGACGGCCGACCAGGTCTAGATCCGTCCCCGTGAGCGGGTCAGTGGTCGGAGTAGCTGAAGTCGCCCACGGTCCAGGCGCTGACGTCCTCGATCGCGACGCGGTACATCCCGCCCGTCTCCGGGATCCCCACCGTGCCCTGAAGGATCCGGGCGACATGGAAGTGCAGATGCGTGGGTGGCCCGTCCTTCTTCGCGGAGGTGTCGAAGACGGCGGAGAACTCGCCCAGGTGCGCGGAATCGGTGAGAACCTCCGACACCCTCTGCCGCCATACGGCTTCGGGGGCCAGGCGACCGGTGATGACAGCACCACCGGTGACCACGGTCAGGGACATCCGAGTGCTCTGCCCCGACTCCACAAGGGCGGCGATGTCAACGATCAGCTCGTCAGGCTTCGACATGAGATCGCATTCTATGCACCGGCCCGTCCGGGCGGCTCGGGCGGTGGCACTGCCGGGTACGACGGGCCCACGACACGGTGGGCCTCCAGCGGCAACGTCATGGCCGAATGCCGTCTGTTCACGGTCCAGTGGACGCCCATAAGCTCTGCGACCTCCGAGATCTGGGGGTCTCGTGAACGGTCTCCGTGCGGTGTTCGTCTGCCTTGTGATCGCGTGTGCCGCGATGATGTCGCCGGCCGCGGCCGTGACGCCGGGCTGGTCGGCGCTGCCGGTGCCGGCGGCGGCCCCGCCGGTGACCGTGTCCGATCTCGCCGCCCGCGGGCCGGGCGAGGCGTGGGCGACCGGGTACGAGCACGCCGCCGAGGGGCCGCGGCCGATGCTGTACCGGTGGGACGGCACGGCGTGGCGCCGGGACACCACCTTCCCGGGCGCCGGGGAGCCGGGCTGGCTCGGCAACGTGCGGTTCGTCGGCGAGGAGGCGTGGATCTTCCACCACCGCGGGGGAGCGGGGGAGATCCTGCGCCGGTCGGCGGGCGGATGGAGTGCCGTCCCGCTGCCGCAGACCCTGTGGACCTACCAGGACTTCACGGCCGTACCGGGTGCCGCGTGGGTGGTGGGTGAGGACGACACCGGGCTGAAGGTGCTGCACTACGACGGTTCCGGCTGGACCACCCAGTCCACCCCGGACGGTGTGCTGTTCCTGATGGGCATCACCGCGCGTACCGCCACCGACGCCTGGGCGTGGGCGGACACCAGCACCGGCACCACCGTCCTGCGCTGGGACGGCACGGCGTGGCGGGACGCGAAGGTGCCGCTGCCGCCGAACAGCAACGTGCACACGCTCCTGCCCGAACCGTCGGGCCGGGTCACGATCGGCGGCAGCCGGTACACCGACGGCGTGGCCCGCACCTACCTGATGACCTTCAACGGGCGCTCCTGGCGCACCACTTACCCGCCGCTGGGCGACACCTCCACCGAGGCGATGGTGCGCGGCCCGGACGGCGCGCTGTGGCTCCCGGTGCGCAGCGACCGCGCGTTCCAGTCGACGTACGCGCGGGTGGACGGCGTCCGCACCACCTTCTCCCACGGCCCGGAGCGCGGAGACGCGATCGACGTCATGCCGCGTGCACTGGCCAGGGCCGGGTCCTCACTGCTGTCCTTCGGGACCGTCGAGATCTACGGCTCGAAACCGAACCTGATGAGCGAGCGGCTGGGAGGCTGACCATGGCACGCAGACTTCTGGTCGCGGCCCTCGCCGTCGCCCTGACCCTCATGGCGGTCATGAGCTCGACCGCGGCGGAAACCGGCTCCTGGCAACACGTTCCGGTCCCGGCACAGGTACGCCCGCAGGCCGGGCTGAACGAGGCCGTGGCGCTGGGGCCGGACCGGGCGTGGGCGGTGGGTGCCGACGCCGTCGGCCGCGAGGCGCCGGGCTTCCCGCTGGTGCTGCGCTGGAACGGAACCGCGTGGCAGCGCCAGAGTCTGCCCGGGATCGGCTGGCAGGGAGAGCTGCTGTCCATCGCCGCGACCTCACCGACCGCGGTCTGGGCGGTCGGCCGCGACTCGGCGGGCGGTGCCCGCCTGCTGCGCTTCGACGGCACCGCCTGGCACGAGAGCCGGCCGCCGCGCGGTGTCGTACTGACCGAGGTCGTCGCCGGCGGCGGTGAGATCTGGCTGATCGGTTCACGGGACGGCGCGCAGGTACTGCTGCGCCGGGACGGGCGTGGCTGGCAGGACGTACCGGCGCCACCGGGAGCCGTGTACGGCTTGCACGTCCTGGCGGCCGACGACGTCTGGGCGGCGGGCGAGACCGCGTCGGGGGCGGCCGTGTCGCACTGGAACGGCCGGACGTGGCAGCAGACGGTCGTCGACGGCTTCCCGCGGTCGGCCGTGGGCAGTGTGCTGGCGGTCTCGCCGACGGAGGTGTGGGCGGGCGGCACGGCCGGCTTTGTCGGCGGTCCGCCGGGCCGGCCGATTCCGCCCCTGCTGGTCCGCTGGGACGGGCAGGAGTGGAGCCGGGTCACCGTGCCCGCGGACTTCGGCTCGATCAGCTCACTGACGCCCGGCGCCTCCGGCGGGCTGGCCTGGGTCTCGGTGGCCGGCTCGCAGAAGTGGGGCCAGCCGGGCAGCTCTCCGCCGCTGGTGCCCGGGCCGGACTTCCTCGCCTGGAACGGACAGTCGTTCACCGAGTACGGCGAACCGGCGGTGGCCGGGGAGGGCGACTCCAGGACGCTGCGACTGGCGCCGGTGCCGGGCACGGCGACGGTGTGGTCGGTCGGCCGCGCCGCCGGCCCCGAGAACACCTTCGCACCGCGCGTCCTGCGGTTCGGCTGAACACCCGGCCCGGGCCCGCGGGCCACCCACAGTCGGGAGTGGCCCCTGGTCCCTAAGCGACCGGGGAGGCAGCGGTCGCGGTGCGCCGGAACTCGCTCGGGTTGACGCCTCGGACCCGTTTGAACGCGGCGCTGAAACCGAACGGGTCGGCGTAACCCACGGTGCGGGCGATGTCCGCGACGGTTGCGGTTTCCCGCTCGACCAGGAGGTCCGCCGCGAGCGTCATGCGCCAGCGGGTGAGGTAGGTCAGCGGCGGTTCGCCGACCAGGTCGGCGAACCGCTTGGCCAGCGTGGAACGCGACACCCCGGTGCGCTCGGCCAGCGCGGCGACCGTCCAGGGCGCCGCCGGCTCGGCGTGCAGCAGGCGCAGCGCGTCACCGACCACGGGGTCCCGCTGGGCGGCCCACCAGGCCGGGGGCTCGCCGCCGGGCCGGTCGAACCACTCGCGCAGCGCGCAGACCAGCATCCAGTCCAGCAGCCGGTCGAGGACGACTTGCTGGCCCGGGGTGTCGACGGCGACCTCGGCGGCGAGGTGGTCCAGCACGGCGTCGGCCGTTCCCCCGGCGTCCACGCGCAGCACGACGGGCAGCGCGTCCAGCAGCCGGCGGCTGATCTCACCGCGCACGGGATAGGCGCCGACGATCAGGGTCGTAGCGGCGCCGTCACCTGTGTCACCGCCGTGGTCGGTCCAGCCGAGCCGGTGCCGTGTCCCGCCCTGCTCGGGCGTCGCGCAGTGCTCGCCGCACGCGATCGGTTCGGCCCGGGTGCCGACCTCGTCGACGAAGGTGAACGTCGCGGGGCCGCGCACGACGATCGTCTCGCGGGCGCGCAGCGGCTCGGGCGGACGGTGCTCCGGCACGATCCAGCCCGCCCCGGTCAGGACGGTGCACAGGGTCAGCGGCGCGCCGTCCACGAAGTGCAGTGCCCAGGGCGGGGACAGGGTCGAGCTGCCGAACAACGAGCCGTGGGCTCGCACCCCACGGATCAGGTCACTGAACGCGTCCACCACAAGGAGGTTAGACGAAGGGACAGTTGGACGAACAGACAGGCAATCCGGCTTTCTGCCTATGGGTTCGTCCGGGTCGGCCGTGTTCAATCGGCGTCATGAGCACCGACGCCGGTTCACTGACCCCCCAGGACCTCGAGTTCCTCCGTCGCCCCCTGCACGGGTTCCTGTCCGTGGCCGCCGGGCCGCTCCCGCCGCAGCCCCGGCCGGTGTGGTTCGAGGCGACTGCCGAGGGCACGATCCAACTGTTCACGGCCCCGGACTCGCTCAAAGTGCGGCGGCTGCGCCGCGACCCCCGCGCCTCGATCGTCGTCGCCGCCCCCGTGGGTGAACGCGAGCGCTGGGTGTCGGTCGCCGGCCGCACCACGGTGGAACCCGACGGGGCACACGACCTGTGCGCCCGCCTGGCCGCTCGCTACTGGGACCTCGACGACCCGGCCCGCGCGGACGACCTCGCCGGAATGCTGGCGACGGAACAGGTCCGCCTGGTCATCCATCCGGAGACGGTGAGTCGCTACACGAACTAGCCGACCTCCAGCGCGAACCCGCCTGGCGCCTCGCCGTCTCGGAGGCTGCTCAATCGAGGCAGAACTCGTTGCCCTCGATGTCCTGCATCACGATGCACGACTCGTTCTCCTCATCGGCAAGCATCGTGCGCAGGTGTACCGCGCCGAGCGCGACCAGCCGTGCGCATTCGGCCTCGAGGGTGGCGAGGCGCTCGTCACCCACGAGCCCGGTGCCGGCCCGCACGTCGAGATGCACCCGGTTCTTGACGACCTTCCCTTCGGGAACGCGCTGGAAGAACAGCCGCGGGCCCACACCTGAGGGATCACTGCAGGCGAACCACGCGTCCCGCTCCTCAGGCGGCAGCGAGCGATTGAAATCGTCCCAAGTGGCGAACCCCTCCGGCGGTGACGGCGCGACGTACCCCAACACCTCGCACCAGAAACGAGCGAGGCGCTCGGGTTCCGCGCAGTCGAAGGTGACTTGGACCTGCTTGACCGAAGACATCGGGGCACCATAGCAGGGCGCGTTTCAGCTAGGGCCTGTCGTTTGGATCACGCCGCAGACGCGGGGTCTGGCACGCGCATCTGCCGCGTTGTCGTCGGTTGCCGACGCTCCGCGTCGACGCCCTCCTCCGCCTTGCAGCTGCACGCACCAGACCCCGCTCACCGGCGCTGAAAAGTACCGTCACTTCCCTGCGACCTGATCCAAACGACAGGCCCTAGTTGTACGCGCTGACCCCCGCCAGATACAGGGCGCAGGCGGTGCCGGCGGCGCTGCCGCCGATCAGGAGGGCCAGGGCAGGGCGGGTGCCCCCGCGCCAGGCGGTGAAGGCGGCGGCGCAGCCGATGTGCAGGGCCATGGACAGCGCCAGAAGCAGTGTCAGCACCTGGAGCGTGGACATCGCGGTGTCTCCTCTGGATGAGTGGCCCCCCTGTGCGGGGGCCGGCCGGGGAGGGACGCTGCCTGTCCGGTGGCGTGTCCTGCCGCTGTACGCGGTGGAATTGGACGGATGGCCCGCCGGGCTTCCGGTGAGGCGCCTAGCCTGTTGGCGTCCGGCGATGTCCGTTCCGGACATCGGACGGGAGGCGCGGGACGGGGATGGGCAGGACGCCGGACTTCTTCGAGAATCTGCGGCGGGTGGGAGTCCTCAAGCGGAGCCGTCTGGGTGGGCGGCCGTCGGACTATGCCCTGTCCAAGGTGGTGCGGCCGTCGGTGTCCCGGGACACCGTCGGGGCGTGGCTGCGGGGGGAGCGATTCCCGCAGCAGCCGCAGCAACTGCTGACCGTCCTGGCTCATATCCGGGCTGCGGCCGCCGCGGAGGGCCTTCTGCGAAGGCGCGCGGACGATGCCTCCGGCGAGAGCGTCGCCGACCTGCTGGACGAAGGCCGCTGGCAGGACATGTGGGGTACGGAGCAGCGGCGCCGTACCGAGGCGAAGCGGGAATCCGTACAACGGCAGCAGGCGTACCAGGCCCTCACAGCTGAGGAACGGGCGAAGCGCCAGGCAGCACTGGCTGACTGTCCCCGCCCCGTCCGGTCCTGGACGGCACAGCGGCTCGGGGTGCACCCGGCCATTCCCGGAGATCCCGTGGACCCGGACGGCGCCGGGTTCGTCCTGCCCGCCTACGTGTCCCGCCCTCACGACGATCGGCTCCGCCGGCAACTGTCCGCCGGCGTGGCCGAAGACGCGACCCCGCTGCTGGTGGTGGTCCGGGGGGAGTCCTGCACCGGCAAGACCCGCACGGCCTTCGAAGCCCTGAACGCGACCGTCCCGGACGACTTCCACCTGCTCTTCCCCACGGACACCGACAGCCTCCTGGCCGCCCTGGACGCGGACGCCCTGGAGCCCCGGACCGTCCTGTGGCTGAACGAGGCGCAGAACTACCTGACCGGTCCCTCCGGCGAGGCAGCGGCGGCTGCCCTGCTGCGCCGCCTCGACGCCGACGGCCCCTTCATCGTGGTCGCCACCCTGTGGCCCGTCCACGACCAAACCCTCACCGCGGTCCCCGCACCTGGCACGCCCGACCCGCACCGGCAGGCCCGGAAGCTGCTGGACCAGGCGCACTACGTCTACCTTCCCGCATCCTTCGCCGACGACCTGGACGCCGTCTGCCGCGAGGCCGGGCGGGACCGGTCTCTGTCCGCGGCCCTCGATGCCGGCGGAGCCGAGCTCACCCAGACCCTGGCCGCCGGACCCGACCTGGTCACCCACTACGAGCACCCCGCCGACCCGCACGGCGTCTACGGCAGCGCCCTGATCAGCGCGGCCATGGACGCCCACCGCCTCGGCGTGACGGGGCCGCTGCCGCTGGACTTTCTCCGCGAGGCCGCCCCGGGCTACCTCACCGACCGCGCACGCGCCGGCGCTGACCCCGACTGGTACACCGCCGCCCTCGCCTGCGCCCGCACCCTGATCAAACAGGTCGCCAGGCCCTTGCAGGACGTCCCCCGCCCCTCAGGGATGGGCGCGCTCCCCGGCGTCGTCCGCCTGGCCGACTACCTCCAGCAGCACGGCCACCAGAGCCGCTGGACTCTGTATCCGCCCGCCTCGTTCTGGAGCGCGGCCGCTCGGCATCTCACCCTCTCAGCGGACCTCGTCGCCCTGGCCCACTCCGCCTACCGCCGGTTCCGGTACCGCCACGCCGCGCTTCTCTACCGGACCGCCGCCGACCTGGGGCATCCCGAGGGCCCCCCGCACTTGGCGCGGATGCAGGAGAGAGCCGGGGACCGGGAGGAGGCCGAACGGCTCGCCCGCCGCGCGGCCGACGCCGGGCACCCCGACGCCTTGTGGATGCTCGCGCGGATGCGCCACGCGGCCGGGGACCTACGGGATGCCGAACGGCTGTACAGGGCTGCCGCCGACGTCGGACACGCGGACGCTCTGCCGGAGGTCGCACACCTGCGGGTGAGGGCTGGGGACCGGGAGGAGGCCGAACGGCTGTACCGCGAGGCCGCCGAAGCCGGACACCGCGTAGCCATGTCGATCCTGGCAGCGATCCGGGAGCGGGCCGGGGACCGGGAGGAGGCCGAACGACTCGCCCGCCAGGCCGCCGATGCGGGAGATCCCGAGGTCCTGCGGAGGGTGGCGTGGATGCGGGAGAAGGCCGGGGAGCGGCAGGAAGCCGAACGGCTGTACCGCGCCGGCGTCGATGCCGGGTTCTCCGACGCCGTCGAGGATCTGGCGCGGATGCGGGAGAAGGCCGGGGACCGGCAGGAAGCCGAACGGCTCGCCCACGGAAACCCGGACGCCTTGGGGCTCCTGGCACAGATGCGGGAGAGGGCCGGTGACCGGCAGGAAGCCGAACGTCTCGCCCGCCGGGCCGCCGACGCCGGATCCACCAGCGCCCTGTGGGTGATCGCGCGCATGCGGGAGAGGGACGGTGATCCGGCGGAAGCCGAACGGCTGTACCGCGCCAACGCCGAGGCCAGGGCCCCCCGCGCCCAATGGGAGTTGGCACGGATGCGGGAAGCGGCCGGGGACACGGAGGAAGCCGAACGGCTGTACCGCGAGATCGCCGAACCCGGGAACCCCGAGGCCACCGACGCCCTGACGCAGCTGGCCCGGATGCGGGAGGCGGCCGGGGACACGGAGGAAGCCGAACGGCTGTACCGCCAAGTCGTCAGACCCGGGAACCCCGCCGTCACCGACGTGCTGATGCGGCTGGCCCGGATACGGGAGACGGCCGGGGACACGGAGGAAGCGGAACGGCTACGCCACCAGGCCATCAACGCCGGGAAGCTCACCGATGCCTTCCAGGGCATGTACGTGGTCGCGCGGCACGGATCATTCCAGGCATTCCTGCGCTACGGCATCGAAACAGACGGAACATTGGCCGAGCCGTGGGCGTGGCCACCACCACGCCCTCGCGAGCTGTGACGCACATCACTCACTGATTCCGGCTGCGGCGACGGGTTTTCCTTTCCAGGCTGGTCTTGATGCGGACCGAACCCGACCACCACCGTGGAGTGTCCGATGTCCGATCTCTTCCAGTCCGCCGTCGTCACCGGTGCCGGCCGCGGCTTCGGGCGCGCGATCGCCGCCGCGCTCGTCGCAGCCGGCACCAGCGTCGTCGGTATCTCCCGCGACGAGGAGGAACTGCGCGCCGTACGCGACGCACTCGGCGAGGGCTTCACACCCGTCGCCGCCGATGCCACCGGTGAAGCGCTGGCACAGGACGTGATCCGTGAACACCGCCCCGGCCTGCTCGTCCTCAACGCCGGGGCCACGCCCCACATGGCGCCCGTGCACGAGCAGACCTGGGAGACCTTCAGCCGCAACTGGCACACCGACACCCGGCACGTCTTCACCTGGGTGCGGGCGGCCCTGCGGGAGCCGCTGGAGCCGGGCAGTGTCGTCGTCGCGATGTCCAGCGGCGCCGCCCTGGGCGGCTCCCCGCTCAGCGGCGGATACGCCAGCGCCAAGGCCGCCGTCCGGTACATCCGCGGATACGCGGCCGACGAGGCGCAGCGGGCTGGCCTCGGCATCCGGTTCCACGCGCTGCTCCCGAACATGACCCCGGCCGGGGGCGTCGGCTCGGTCGCGGTCGACGGCTACGCCGCGCGCCAGGGCGTCGGCCGGGACACCTTCGTCGTGGGCCGGGAGCAGCCGCTCCTGACCCCGGATCAGGTCGCCAAGGCCGTCCTGGACGTCGCCCAGGATCCCGGCAGCGATGCGGAGTACCGGGTCGGCGGTACCGGACTGCGCCCCATCGGCTGAGCGGCTGCCTACAGTGAATCCCACCGCACCCTCGAAAGAAGCCGCGATGCCGTCGGACGCCGAGTTCGCCGCTCTGACCGAACCGTTCCGGCCGGAGCTGCTCGCGCACTGCTACCGGATCCTCGGCTCGATCCACGACGCCGAGGACCTGGTGCAGGAGACCTACCTGCGAGCGTGGCGGGCGTTCGGCCGGTTCGAAGGACGCTCCTCGCTGCGGCGGTGGCTGTACAAGATCGCCACGATGGCCTGCCTGACGGCGCTGGAAACGCGCTCCCGGCGGCCCCTGCCGTCGGGACTCGGCGCGCCCGAGGAGGACCACCGGGTGGCCGTGGCCGCTCGGGAGCCGTCGGTGGCGTGGCTCCAGCCGGCGCCCGACGCCCTGCTCGGCGCCGACGACCCGGCGGCGGTCGTAGCCGGGAGGGCGGGAGTGCGGCTCGCCTTCATCGCCGCGCTCCAGGTCCTCTCCGCCCGGCAGCGGGCCGTGCTGACGTTGCGTGACGTCCTGGCGTTCCGGACCGCCGAGGTCGCCGAGATGCTGGACACGACGACGGCGGCCGTCGACAGCGCGCTGCGCCGCGCCCGGGCCCGCCTGGCCGATGCCGGCCCGGCCTGGGACGAACTGGCCGAGCCGGACGAGGAGACCCGGCGCACCCTCCTCGACGGCTACGTCGACGCGTTCACCCGGGCCGACCCCGACGCGATGGTGAGGCTGTTGCATGCCGACGTCGAGCTGGAGATGCCGCCGACCCCGACCTGGTTCACCGGCCGGCGGGCCGTCGTCGGGTTCCTGGCCGGACGGGTACTGCGCCACCCGGACCAGTGGCGGATGGTGCCCACCGGCGCCAACGGCCAGCCCGCCGCCGTCGTCTACCACCGCGCGGGCGACGGCCGGTACGAGGCACACGGCGTCCAGGTCCTGACCCTGCTCGGGGACCGCGTCGCCCGCATCACGGCGTTCAACGACCCGGGCCTGGTACCGGCGTTCGGTCTCGCGCCCGCGCTGACCAGGTCGAGTTGCCCAGGCGAACGGTTCTTTCCATGCGATTGCCACCGCCGATATCGAAAGACCGATGAAGAGGGGTGTATGAGTTCCGCAAGCGGCAGCCTGAGTATGAGACCCGACTGAGATGCAGGCCATGCGGGCATTATGCTGCTCGCGACTCAACTGATGACGTGCGAGGTGCCCTTGAGCAGGCTGCTGTATGTTTTCGAGACGGTGGTCTCTCCAAGTCATCGCATCTTTGGGCTGGTTGACACGAGTGTCGATACGTATGCACCACATGCGGATCGCGCGAATTGGCTTCTTTCCGCCCCTGGCATGGTCTATCTACAGGTGCCGCCCCAAGTGATCCGGGCGTCTGTGCGGTTGGAGAGTTGGTCAACGGTCCCCCCGGCAAGCGATGCTCAATGGTCCGGTGCGGATGACGTGGAGGTGGAGCTTCCCGGCGGCGATCTCGCGCTGGAGACCATCGATGGCGGGCAGAAAGAAGTCCCCTTGATCCTGCCCTCGTCCGGCTTGTACCGGATGCGATGGCAGTGGATATTCAATCGTGCAGGCGGGCCTTTCACCTCTCCGTTGGCGGGACACCGGGAATCCTTGCCCATGCCGCCGGGGCACGAAGAGAAACTGAATGGCGCGGATCAATACTGCCTGGTCCAGATCTGGCGCACAGCCGCCAGTGAGGGGACTGAGTGAAAGAAATACGGGGGCCGGTCTGGTGGACCAGCCCCCGCACGATGACCATCCCGGGCCGCCCCGGGACGGCGGCGTTGTTGCACAGTCGCCGATGTGGTCCGCGACCGCGGCCTCAGAGCCAGTCCCGCCGCTTGAAGATGACGTACAAACTGGTGCAGACAACCCCCATCAGGGCGATCGCGAAGGGGTATCCGAACGCCCAGTGCAACTCCGGCATGTGTGTGAAGTTCATGCCGTAGATCGTCCCGACCAGCGTCGGAGCGAACAGGATCGCCGCCCGCGACGAGATCTTCTTGAAGTCGTCGCCCTCAACGGCTGACCTGCGTGAACCGCTATACGAGCCGTGCTGACCTGCGACTTGGCTTCTTTCCGGGGCTTTCATGATGACGCCATTTTGCGCGGTCGATTCTCCCCAGCCGAGGGCCTCACGGCGTCCGGATGCTGCCGGTCAGAGGTATGTTCGGGTATACGGACCAGCTACGCACAGTGAGTCCAGGGCCGCCCATCGCTGTGAGGGCGGTGATCGCTCCGGTCGCGAAGATCTCGCGAGTTGGGCAGTCATCCGCTGGAGAAGATCCGATGGCGGGTGCCCAAGCCGGTCATCGCGGTGGACCCGCGGGTGGTGGCCAACCCTCACCAGGCACGGGATCTGCTGAACGCCGTCACCTACGTGGGCGGCTATCGGCGTGCCGGTGGCCATCGGCTGGTCGGGTTCTTCGCCGGCATGTACTACGCGGGTCCGCGTCCGGAGGAGGCGGTTGCGGTGGCGCTGCCGGACTGCCGCATGCCTTGCACCGGTTGGGGGCGGTTGGTCCTGCATCGCACGCTGCCGCAGGCGGGCAAGCGGTAGACCGACACCGGCAAGTTCCACGACGAGCGTGGGCTGAAGAACCGCCCGCCGGGAGAGACGCGGGTGGTGCCGTTGCCACCGCACCTGGTGACGCTGTGGAGGGAGCACGTCGCCACGTTCGGCACGGCTGACGACGGCCGGCTGTTCTTCACCGAGCAGGGCCGGATCATCACTTACACCACTTACAACCGGGTCTGGCACGAGACCCGCGAACTGGCTCTGCCGCCCGCCCTCACCAGCACCCCGCTCGCGAAACGCCCCTATGACCTGCGCCACTCGGCCCTGTCCACCTGGCTGTGCGCGGGCGTCGACCCCGCCGAGGGCGCCCAACGGGACGGGAACAGTGTCGAGGTCCTGCTGTCCCGCTACGCCAAGTGCCTTTATGACCGGCAGTCCATCAGCAACCAACGTATCGAAGGGTCCTGAGCACCAACGACCAGCCGCCCGAGCTCGATGAACAGGACGAGGATCAGCTTCGTCGCACGAGCTGCTGACGGCTCACCAGCCGAACTCCATCTGGACAGGGATGCCGTCGATGACCTCGGTCTGGGCGGCGGGCGCTACCTCGACCGGCAGGCCTGTCGCGCCCGGCATGCACGGCACCGGGACGAACCGGAGCGGCGACGGAGGCGGGAGCGGTGGCATGGAAGACATGCAGGACATGCCGGGCATGCACGGAAGCGACGGCTGATGGGCACGGAACCGGAGACATCCTCTTGACCACCGATCTGAAGGTGGGCGGGATGACCTGCGCGGCCTGTGTGAAGCGCGTGGAGAAGAAGCTCGCCAAGCTGGACGGGGTGACGGCGACCGTCAACCTGGCCACCGGGCGGGCCCGGGTCAGCCATCCGGCGCACGTCCGTCGTGAGGAACTCGTCGCGACGGTCGAGAAGGCCGGCTACACCGCCGCCCTCCCCGAGCCTCCCAAGAAGAACCGGGAGCACCAGAACCAGCAGGCCCAGGGCGAGTCCGGCGAGGCCCGGCAGGAACGCGACCGGCTGCTGATCACCGCGCTGCTCTCGGTGCCCGTGCTCGTGCTGTCGATGGTGCCCGCCTGGCAATTCCGCAACTGGCAATGGCTGTGCTTCGCAGGGAACCCAATCGCCCAACCCACAGCAGCGGCCTACTCGAATCGGCGCACTGTTCAGCCCACCGATCATGTCCAGGACTTTGCGATGGCAATGTCATCGGCATCGCTCAGGAGTGTGGATCTTCCCGGCCGCAGTGATGTGATCCCGTACTTCACGGATGAACGCCCGCGGTGCGAAAGGGCTGACGCGTTGTGAGTCGAACCATGCGAGGACGCGAACTCGGGCGCGTCCCAGCACCAACGACAACGACTGAACAACCCGCAACACCATTCGTGGCCACCATGCTGGAGTGGGTGTGGTGCATGGGAGTGTCATGAATTAGGTGGAAGCCCTATCAGAAGGGACACCTGATGGACACGAAGACCGGTCACGTGGTCGAGGACGCTGACGGCGTGTCGGTTGCGGTGCTGGACCGGAGCGTTGACGGTGCCGGCGTGGCAAACGCGATGACGAAAGGCCGCGTTCCCTGGTGCATTCTCGCCCCCCGCGCCAGCGGGAACGTGTACCTCAGCCTGCATTCCTCAATGCCTGCCAGGGTTGACTGAGCGGGCTCACTACGACGGCTGAGCACCTTGCGGCAGTGGACGTTGCCGTACTCGTCGTAGAAGGCCAGGTCAGTGACGGTGCCGCCGTGACAACCAGGTGCAAGTCGGAGATGTGCGGAGATTCAGAGAGTGGGCGCCTCAGCGGACCGTCGGCGGGTGCTCATCCTGTTGTCCGTCCGGTGGACAGGCGTATCGGCGTCAGAAGGACGGGGGAGTGCAGGCGCTGATCACGACGACAGGCACCTCGCCGATGTTCGCCCACCAGTGCGGCAGGGATGCCTGCAGTGAGATCGTGTCGCCCGGCCCCAGGTCGTGCACGTCGTCGGCCACGTGGGCCCGCAAGCGGCCTTCCAGCACATGGACTGCCTCTTCGCCCTCATGCTGGAAGGGCCTCGCACGACCATCGAAACCGGGCGGTACCACACACCGCATCATCTCCAGCGGCCGCTGGAGATCGGGTGTGAGCAGTTCGTAAACCAGTTGTTCCTGCGGCAGTACCAGCTTCTTCCGGCCGCCGGAAGGGACGACGGCACACTGCCTCCTGGGGAGGACGTCGCTCTCTGTGTCAACGGACTCCTCGTCCGGTGTCGTCTTATAGAAGAGATGCGCCAACGGCACATCGAGTGCCGCTGCGATTTTCTGCAGGGTCAGCAGGGACGGGTTTCCTTGCCCTCGCTCGAACTGGCTGAGCAGACCCTCGCTGATCTCCGCGGCGGCTGCGAACCTCTTCAGCGACATACCGCGCTGCGCTCGCGCGTCGCGAAGCAGCCGGCCGAGCGCACGGGTATCAGCAGTTTCCTTGGCGACCGCCCGGGTGTCACTGGCTCTCATGACGGTTTGCGGGTCGTGGCTCTCCTCGACGGACATGTCTGGGAAGTGTGCACCAAGGTGAGCTCACCCACAAGATGCTGAGGATCCTCGGTTTGATGAGTGCCGTCGCCCCAGCAGTTGCAGTACGCGGGGAGGAGTCCTTGCGGTTGGCGTGCAGCGAGTCGGCTTCGGCCGGGTGGCCAGGGTGGCTGCATCGTCGACTTGGCCGGCTCGGAGGTATCCCTCCGGTCTCTCCCTCTCAGGCCGGCAAGATACTCCGCTTCACATGCTGATCGGCGCACAATATGTTGCGGACACCCCCTTGACCGCCCTTCGATGGACTGCCATCCTCGTGCCACATTCCAGCTCGACGTTCCACTTTGTGGCACACGGTAAGGACTGTTCGAATCTTTCCCTTGGCTGCCACGCACTTAGGCACATCGTTATCGGAGGGCAGCTCGCGTCACGTCGGCGGCTGACGTAAGTTCCCTGCTCAACGCAATTCGCCTTGGCAACGCTGCGGCCCAGCTCCGATTCCCCGACGCCTCCCTCACGGAAATATCAGCAGCCTGTTGTGTCGGGGCCCAACGTGCGCACCCGGCGATCGGAAGGAAACCCTTGTGTCTGTCAGGAAGCGTGTCGCCGTTGTAGGCGTCGGTACGATGGGCAGTCAGGCCGCGTGGCGGCTGGCGGCCCGTGGGGCGGAGGTCGTCGGGTACGACCGGTTCGCGCCAGGCCACGATCGCAGCGCCGCGGGCGGAGAGACACGGATCTTCCGCAGCGCGCACTTCGAGGAATCCCGGTGGGTGCCGCTGCTGAAGCACGCCGACGTGCTGTGGGAGGAGCTCCAGCGGGAGACCGGCCGGGAGCTGCGGCGGCTGACCGGATGTCTGCTGATGGGCCCCACCGAGCACCGGCAGATGGCCACTGTCCTGGAGTCCATCGCCGAGCACGGCCTCGATCATGAGGTGCTCGACGTGGATGCGCTGGCCAAGCGTTTCCCGCAGTACCGTTTGGAGGAGGGTGAAGCGGCCGTGCTCGACCGCCGGGCGGGCTTCATCCGACCCGAGCTGTCCGTCCAGACTGCGGCCCGCCGCGCCGAGGAGCTGGGCGCCCGCATCCGCCGGTACACCGAGGTGAAGGAGATCGTCCCGGTCGGCTCCGGGGTGGAGGTACGCACCGACTCCTGCAGTGAGCGCTTCGACGCGGTCGTCGTCACCGTCGGCCCCTGGGTGAACGACCTGCTTCCCGACCTGCCGTGGGAGGTGGAGGTCCGCCGGCTGGTCAGCGCCTGGTACACGCCCACCACTGAGGCGTGGTTCGGTGAGGAGCGTCCCGCCTTCATCCGTACCGCCCCGCATCACTTCTACGGCCTGCCCTCCCCGGACGGCGTCTCCGTCAAGATCGGGCTCAACCGCACCCTGCACCGCCTGATCGACGGCCCCGACCGGCTGGAGCGCACTGTCCAGCCGGAGGAACTGGAGATCTTCACCGAGCTGCTCGGCCGCTTTCTGCCGGACCTGCACCCGGACCCGACCCGCCTGTCCGTCTACATGGAGGGCTACACCGAGAGCGACCGCCCCTTGGTCGGCCCGCTGCCCGGCGCCGGTAACGAGAACGTGATCCTGCTCGCCGGGTTCTCCGGCCACGGCTTCAAGCTCTCGCCCGCCTTCGGTGACATCGCCGCCGACCTTGCGCTGGACGGGGACTCCGCCCAGCCGATCGACTTCATCACGACCGTCGGCCGTATTACGGCCTGAGTGCGCCACGTTGGGCGGCACCGGGGCCTGAACGAGGAACGACATGACACTGATCATTGGCCCGCTGCGGGACGAGCCGGGCCGCAAGACCCGGGGCACCGTCCCCGTTGACCTCGGTCCCACGACCGTGGACGGCGGGCTGCTGGAGCCGGACGACGTCGTCGGCCAAGTGGTGATCTGCCCCGTGGCCAACCCGCCGGGCGTGTACGACGGGCGCCTGGGCAAGTCCCGTTGGGCGGCATGAATATCAACCGTGTCTTCCCCGGCGACCCCGAGGGAGGGCGACACCGAGCGGCCGGCGGCCTGGCTCTTCGAGAACGTGATCGAGGCGCCCCAGCACGTCACTCCGGTGACTGTCCAGCCGCGCGAGTGGGCCACCGGACAGATCCTTTACGGCATGAACGGGCTCACCGTCGCCCCCGGCGCGGAGCTCGCCGCCATCGCTCAGCCGCATGACTGACCCGGCGCCGCCCACACGCCCGTCGGCACCACCCCCCGACCCACCCTTCTCCACCCCGAACAGCTAGTCCCCACGCGCTAATTCCAGGAGATTTGTCATGAGTGATCCCATGATCGGCCGCAGAGCACTCCTGCGCGGAGCAGGCGGCCTGGCCGTCCTCGCCGCCCTGCCCTCCCTCGCCGCCTGCGGCACCGGCACCAGCCGCGCCTCGTCCGGCGGCGGCAAGGGCGGCGGCAAGACGGTGGTCGTCCGCAACAGCGGCGGTTCCTACGGCGACGCCCTCCAACAGGCGGTCTACACGCCGTTCACCCAGGAGACCGGCATCAACGTCCAGGTGGTCAACCTCCAGGCCACCCAGATGCAGGCGCAGATCAAGCAGGGCCGCCCCCAGTTCGACCTTATTGACATCGGGATGATGGACCTCGCCAAGTTCACGGCCCAGGACGCCCTGGAGACCCTGGACCCGGACCGGATCAAGAGCCTGAAGAGGGCGCAGCTCCCCAAGAACCAGGTCACCGACCATTCCGTCGCCTACAGCCTCTATGCCAACTGCATGGGGTACCGCACTGACGCCTTCGGAGGCCGTAAGCCGGAGTCGTGGGCGGACTTCTGGGACACCAAGGCGTTCAAGGGCGGCCGCTCGATGTGCAACCCGGACGCCGACCTGCCCGAGCTGGAGTTCGCGCTGCTGGCCGACGGCGTCCCGATGGACAAGCTGTACCCGCTCGACGTGGACCGTGCATTCAAGGTGCTGAGCCGGCTCCGGTCCGACATCAAGAAGTTCTGGGACAGCGGCCCGCTCCCCGGTGTGCTGCTCAGCCGCCAGGAAGTGACGATGTCCACTGTCTGGGACGGCCGGCTCGCTGATCTGCAGAAGCAGGGCGTCCCGGTCGCGCGGCAGCTCAACGGCGCCCGCCGCCAGTTCCAGGGCTACGGCATCGCCAAGGGCGCGGCCCACGTGGACGCCGCCTACCAGCTCATGGACTACGCGCTGCGTCCCGAGGTCTCGGCAGCCCTGGCCAAGGTCTTCCCGACGAGCCCATCGTCCCCGGTGGCCTACGCCAAGCTCACCAAGGAGGAGCGCAACGCGCTCGTCGGTGCGCCGCAGTACTACGACAAGGGCTTCGACGTGGACATCGACTGGTGGATCAAGAACGAAGCGGCTGTCAGCACGCGCTGGTTGGAGTGGGCTCGTGGCTGAATTCGGTGTGGCCGCACCGTCTGTCGAGGTGGCCGGCGACAAGTCGGCCACCTTGACCGGGAAACCGCTGTCGGTGGTGGCCCTGCGCAAGACGTACGGCGACGTCGTCGCCGTGGACGAGGCGTCGATGGAGATCGCCGCCGGGGAGTTCATCACCTTCCTCGGCGCCTCGGGGTCGGGCAAGACCACGACCCTGATGATGATCGCCGGGTTCTGCGAGCCGGACTCCGGCACCATCACCGTCGGGGACCGCGACGTCACGCGGCTCGCTCCGCAGAAGCGCAACCTCGGCTTCGTCTTCCAGCAGTACCTGCTCTTCCCGCACATGACCGTGCATGAGAACGTCGCCTTCCCGCTCACGCTCCGCGGCGTGCCGAAGGACGAGATCCGCCGGCGGGTGGGGGAGACCCTGGAGATCGCCGGCCTGTCCGGCTTCGGCGGCCGCCGTCCCCGCGAGCTGTCCGGTGGCCAGCAGCAGCGCGTCGCCCTGTGCCGCGCGCTGGTCTATCGCCCGCCGGTGATCCTCATGGACGAGCCGCTCGGCGCCCTGGACAAGAAGCTGCGCGACCAGCTCCAGGTCGAGATCAAGTCCATTCAGCAGGAACTCGGCCTGACCGTCATCTATGTGACGCACGATCAGGAAGAGGCGCTGGTCATGTCCGACCGCATCGCGGTGATGCGCAACGGCAGGATCGAGCAGTTCGACACGCCCCGGGAGCTGTTCGAGCGCCCGAGGACTCCCTTCGTCGCGGACTTCCTCGGCGCGGCCAACTTCATCGAAGGCCGCGTCGAACGGCACACCGACGAGCACACCCTGGTCCGCCTCGACCAGTGCGGTGGTCTGCTGACGGCCAGGCGTCACGCTCTGGCCCCCGGCACCGCGGTCAAGGCCGGCATCCAGCCGGGCCGGCTGCGGGCCGACGCGCCCGACGACGGCTTCTGTACCGGCACGGTCGAGACCGCCACCTACGTCGGCACCCTGGTCCGCGCCGGTGTACGCGTCGACGGCGGCGACGCACCGCTGCTGCGCCTGGAAGTACCGGCCGGCCGCGGACCCGTCACCGGCGAGCGGGTCGGAATCAGCGCCGACCCGGACGACGTCAACCTCTTCCCCGTCGAACAGGGCGGGTGAGCCATGGCCGCCACCCTGACCGCCAATGCCCCCGCACGGCCGCGCAAGCTGCTGGCCTCCCGCAGAACGCGGGTCGGCATCCTGTA